>CAVSGQ010000007.1:0-1372680 GCA_963727495.1 uncultured Actinomycetota bacterium
TGGGAGACCGAAGTTCGTGCGGTAGCGCAACGCCTCCAGCCCGAGGATCGCAAACTCTGGCTCGCTGTGGGAAAACGAATGGCGCAACCGAAAGCGGGACCCTGATCCATGCCGGAAGGCCGCCGTAGGCGAACCACTGTTGGGTGTCAGACCGTGGCCTGCGGGGCGCGGCGCAGATTTGGAACTGCCGATGACGTCCTCCGTGGCTCCGCCAGTGATACTGCCAGCGTTGGGTCCTATCTCGCCTACTGAGGGCTACGCGCGAGCAGGTCGCAGCATGGCCGGCATCGCCGAGTGTCGAACAAACGCGGCGTGCCGTGCCCGTCGGCAAATGACCAGCCGCGCAACCAGCACCGGTCCGGCGAGGCCTGGATCGTACGGACGGTCGCCGGCATCCTGGCCAACCCCTGCTAAACCGGGCGCCAAGGTCTGGAACCGTCACGGTACCGACCACACCGGCCAGGTGATCTACCAGAAGCTCGCTCACCCGCCGCTCATCGACGAGGCGACCTTCAGCGCGGTCCAGGCATGAGAACCAAACACCGCCCGGCCGGACGGGACCGCCAGAACCTACCTACTGGCAGGCCTGCTCGTCTGCGCTATCTGCGAGCGGAGGATGGACTCACACTCAGGCCCAACGACACGGCTATCGGCGCCACCACGGACACACCAGCGCCCGACGCCGCCCCGCCGCACATCCGAAGAACGTCTACATCAGACAGGACCACCTGCTCGCAGGCCTGGTCTGCGACGTCCGTGTCGTCAAGGTCGGTGATTTTGGGTAGACGGTGGCGGAGACATTCCCAGACTTCACCCTGGCGGTCATGCCAACGCCGAGCCGACCAAACATCGGCAATAGCCATGGGGTAATTGAGTGTCCGAGCCGGAGTTGCTCATTAACCCTACGGCTCGACGTCTGGTTGCGCTTGGACGCTCTGGCCTGGGGGTGTGGCGGTGTCGCTCAGGGCTGTTCGACAGTCTCCCGCCGCGCCATCTCGGTGAACGCGGCGTCCAGGTAGCCGCGTAGCGGGCGACCACGCATCGATAGCAGGTCAGCGAGGAGGAGGACGGCGTGCTGTGTGACCGCGGCCGCCGACGGTCGCGGTGGGACCGCGTCCCACGGGTCGTCCAGTTCCGGCGGCCGCTCCTCCCCGGTGCTGGGGTCCGGCGGAGTGTCCGGATGGATCCCGAGCGCACCGGTGAGGACGATGACCATCACCCCTGGGTCGACGCCGGGAGCCACGGCGCCGCCGACCGGGCACTGCGGTCGATGATCTCGCGGAGGTCGTCGCCGTCCACACCGTCCGGGAGTATCTCCTCCAGCAGCAGCCGAATGGTGTCGCCGAGGATGACGCGCACGTGCTCGGGGTCGGCGAGGAGGCGGCTGCAGGCGGCGTCGAACGCGGCCTTGTCGCCGGCCTGCGCGGCCGTGATCGCGTCGGTCGTCTGCCGACGCGATCGCCCGCGCAGCCGGCGGCAGATCACTGAGCCTGAGCCGGGATGCGGATGCCATGCCAGAACGCTACCGCCGACCCTGCCCGGCTCAGGAGGCGGCGAACAGGGACAGTGTGTGTTTGTCCCGCTCCATCAGGCCCCTTTGCGGGCTGACCTGCGATGTAGACTCATTCGCCTGCCCAGTGGGTGTCGTGGACGCATCCCACTCTCGAGATTCGCGACCAGGTTCTACACGGCGACGAGTTCAGCGATCTTCTTGGCGATGTCTTCTAGCGAGTCCTCGTCGGTGCTGAGACCGTTGCGGGAGCCAGAAGCGGGCTGATCGCCCGAATTTCGTCGTAAGTCACCCCGTGCGCGACGGGGATCAGCAGATCGCGAGCCAGCAGGCCGCGAGATTCCTTCTCGAACACACCACGCTTCGATGCGCTTGAGGAAGGCGGCTGATCAGGACGAGACCGATGCGCGTCTTGGCCAGGCCCTTGTCGATCTCTCGCATGAACGGCAGGCCGAGAATGATGTCCCGCTCGCTGAACCAGACCGACACGTCCTGCGCTTCGAGGAGGTCGTGTGGTCACTCGCGGTCTCTCGCCGGTCGTCCCAGGCATGGCAGAGGAACAGGTCATAGGACTCGGCGGCCCCCACCGCTTCAACCTTCTGACGGTAGCGATCCAGCGCCGCGACTTCGTCAGAGCTGTAGGTGACAGGAGAGTTGGCCGGCGACCAACGCGGACGAGTCGATCGGCCAGCGCCACTTCCACCGCTGGACCCGCCTCTACCGCTCGAAGCGCGAGGGGTCAGCGAGGTATAAGAGGACGGGGAGTAGGACGACCGGTATCGGCCACCATGAACAGGGCAGTCTGCGCCGCCGCCACGGATGTGGCCGCGTACGGGCGCTGTGCATGGCATGGTTCGAGTCTAGGAGCGACCACCGACAGTCCTGGTTCGAGTCCTGCCGGACACACGGCCGCTACCGGCTTGGTTCCGCCCCGGGGGATGGGTTAGCTCCACTTTTCTCATCCGTACTCCATTAGGTCAAGGTTGAAACGCAGCCAGCACGTCTGTCAGTTTGACCCGCAACTGACTGTCGGTAAAGGAGGGCACCAAAAGCATCGGATCATCTACAATCTTCTCTTCAGAATATACGGTCGCAGTTGACCGCTCCGACTTCCATCCTCACGAACATAGTTCCTTGCTCGGAACGCCATCACGCTTCGGCCACCATACGTGCAGTCTCAATTTGAATACCGGGCATCGCAGAGACAAGCGTAATCTTGTCGAATCCGTTGCTATGTCTATACGAGGCCTTCGCGACCACGCTGAGAGTTTGTTCATCCTCGAGGATCTCTTTGACAATTAGTAGCGCCGAGCGCACGCTCAGAAGGGTTGTCAACGTGTCTTCCGAAGTAACATCCGACGATGGGCCACCAAGCGCCAATTCCGAGAGCAATCGCTTAGCGCTTGCGGTAAAAGTTGCCATCTTTTTCGACTCCCAAAAATGAGAAAATTCACACGAAGAATGCAATACCCCGGTATATTCCTTTCGGTAAATCCAAAACCTACACTCAAGAAAAATCGCTATTTGACAACAGCGCCAATGATCGACACCGTGCACTTGACCAATTCATCGACCTCAAGGCGACCGTCCAACGCACGAACAATAGAAAGCTCATTGGATCGTTGCTCAAAGAGTTCCCGCACCCGTTCGAGGTAGGCCCGTCCTTTTCTCTCAACGGCGTCCGGAGCTCGATTGAGCATTCGGGCCAAGCAGACGACGACCGGTGTATCAATCCAAAAGATGAGGTTAGCACTTTCCAATGCGCCGAGAGTGGATAGTCCGCCTAGCCCCGGGCCCAAAGCCTGCGCATATGCAAAATTACTAAGAGTTGACCGATCAACGACGACGAAGTCGTTCTCTCTGCGCAGATTGGGTATCTCCACACGATTCTTGCGCCTGCTCAGGAAATGCAACAACAACTGACGCTCGATGTCGTCACAATCAAACTGCGGGTCGAGCACAGCCTCCCGTATCTGCAGAGACATCATTGGCATAGGCTGTGCCGATCTCTGAGAAATATTCGTTGGAGATGAAAACTCGCTCAACGCCGCTACCGTGTATCCTCTATTCTTCAAACTTTGGACTACCGCTGCAATCAAAGTCGACTTACCGCAACCGTCGGATTCATCGAATTTGATGATCACGCTGCGCTCCTGCCATTTGCGGTGTCTTAACCTCTTCGCTCAAGCAACCGAATTCGCTTCTTGACTTCTTGCTGCAAGAAGAGTACCTCCACCTTCGGTGTTCTTCGCAGCGCGTGGTTGCTGAAGTCTTGCACTTGCAGCGCAGCCGAGCTGTGCCTAGTGAGACCGCGTCGAGAAGACGACCACAATCGTATTTGCCAGCCTGTGACAAATACGCGACAATTCCACCAGAAAACGCATTCCCCGCACCCGTGGGATCAACGGCCCTACAGTTGACCGCCGGCGCAAAGAAGGTGCCGTTGGCCTCGAATATCTGGCTACCGCGCTCCCCGAAAGTAACTATGAGAAAATACAAGTCCGAGGGTGGCGACAATTTCCGCGACCTCAGCCTGAAGCGAGTACGGTGGCACATCAAATTGCCAAAGCGCTTGAACCTCCCGCTCGGTCAGCACAAGCCCATTTGACGCCTTGGCGACTGCCAGCACGCCGTCAGCGTCTCGGTCAATCCAGTATTCGAGTGTCTCGGACACAATGAACGCGCCCTTAAAGTGCTCGCGGACTGCAAGCTGTATCTGTGGGTCGAAAGCTGCCACATAACAGAATTTGATCCCAGGGAACAACGATCGAAGCGCGCGCGCAGTCCGGCTCGAATTCATCAACGAGGCGATTTTCGAGGCTAATGGTATAGCTCTCGTCAAAGCTCCGATGACCGCGACTTCCCAGAAGAAGGCTGAAGACTAAGATGTCGACTTAGTCCGTGCGCCGGAATTTCGCGACTGAACTGCTTCAACAACACCTCTGCGGAAAGATCGCATCCTAGTGGAGCGACGAGTATCGGCTTCGTATTATCGATCTTGACGATAGCCTCGACTGCGTAGAAGCCTGTTCCCCCGAATACGATAGGTGAGACAGTACCAAAGCTGGAGCGCGGTGGTCGTGGGGGAGGGGACGCGGTGTTGGTTCGGCAACCAGTTCTCGCTGATCGCGCCGCGCTTCGCCGCGTACGGAGTGGACCTGTGGGTGCCGGAGCTGGGCGGGAAGTTCGACGCCGCGGAACCCGTCGCACAAGATGCTGATGAGCGTGCTCGGCGGGATGAGCGAGTCGGAGCGTCAGCACGTTCAGGCGCGGGTCCGCGCGGCGATGGACGCGCAGGTCGTCAACGAGGGGCGGCATCAGGGCGGCCGGGCGCCGTACGGGTACATGGTCGTCGACGGCGGGACCGCATCCGAACCCGCGCAAGGCGGCCGAGGGCTACCGGCTGCGGGTGCTGGTGATCGATGAGCCGGCGGCCGAGGTGGTGCGGCGGATCTTCGCCGAGTACCTCGACGGGCTCGGCGATCGGGCGATCGCGAACGGGCTCAACCGGGACGGCATCCCGTGCCCGTCCGCGCGGCGGCCGGACCAGAACCGGCACCGGCTCGCCGATGGCTGGCAGGGGAGCACGGTTCGGTCGATCTTGGAGAACCCGCGCTACACCGGGTACGCGATCTTCGGGCGGTGGACCAAGCACGAGACGTTGCTCGATCCGGACGACGTGGCGGCCGGGCACGTGGTGCGGTTCCGGCGGTCCACTCCGGACAAGGTCGTGCGGTCGCGGAGGCCCGCGCATCCCGCGATCGTCGCCGTCGAGACCTTCACCGAGGCGCAGTTGCTGCGCCGATCGAAAGGCGCGGGCGGGCTGCGCTCGGAGCCGGAGGCTCGAACGGGGACCGAAGCGGCACGTAAGCGGGTCTACCCGTTGCGCGGTCACATGCGGTGCGCGGATCTGCACGCGGCGGATGGAGGCGACTCCGCGCAAGACACGATCCTACTACCGATGCGCGGCACGCAACCTCTTGCCCGGCTCGCCGGTGCTGGACCGACACCCCAAGAACGTCTACCTGCCCGAGCGACGCCGTGCTGGAGGTGGTGAACAGGTGGATCGGGCGTGTGTTCGACCCGGAATCCCGCGACGAAACCGTTGATCTGCTCCTGCGTCGGCGGGGCTGGCCGGCGCTGAGAATGCTCGGGCAGAGGCAGTCGAAGGGACGGGCGGCCGAGGCACGCACGAAGATCCGCCGAGCTCCAGGACGCGATCACAGCTGGTGCGAAACCCGGCCGCGCTCGTCGACGCGATCAACGCGGCACAAGCCGAACTGGAGGCCGCCGAGGCCGAGCAAGCTCGGATGCCGGAGTCGCCGGCGATCAGGAGGGCCGAGGTGTACGCGATGATCGACTACCTCGGTGACGTCGGCGCCGCGCTGAACCGGGGAGACCCGGCAGAGCTGCAGAAGCTCTACGAAAGCTACGGCTGGAGATGGCCTACCACGCGGACGAGAAGGCGATCGACGCGGCGATCCGCTTGGGTAGGGATAGTGAACGTGTCCGAGGGGGGACTTGAACCCCCACGCCCTTGTAGGGCACTAGCACCTCAAGCTAGCGCGTCTGCCATTCCGCCACTCGGACCAGGTGTGGGGCATAGCGTATCGGACGGGTTGGGGGGCGCCCAAGTGGGCCGGGGCGATGGTAGGAAGGCCCCGTGACCGAACCGACTGACACCGCTGCGCAGGCCCAGGACGAGGCTGTTCAGCTCACCAGTGAGCTCATCCGCATCGACTCGACCAACACCGGGGAGCCTGACACCACGGTGGGTGAGCAGGCCGCCGCCGAGTATGTCGCGGGGAAGCTCACCGAGGTGGGGTACGAGGTCACTCGGCTCGAGTCGGGGGCCCCTGGGCGGAGCAATGTCTTCGTGCGGCTCCCCGGGGCCGACCCGGAGCGGCCCGCGCTGCTGGTGCACGGGCACCTCGACGTCGTGCCGGCCGACCCTACCGAGTGGTCCGTTCACCCCTTCTCCGGTGCCATCCAGGACGGGTACATCTGGGGCCGCGGCGCGGTCGACATGAAGGACATGGTCGGGATGATGCTGGCGGTCGCCCGGCGGTTCAAACGGGACCGGGTCACGCCGCCTCGTGACCTGGTCTTCGCGTTCGTCGCGGACGAGGAGGCCGGCGGTGCGCTCGGGGCGCAGTGGCTGGTCGCGAACCGGCCCGAGCTGTTCGAGGGGGTGACCGAGGCGGTCGGCGAGGTCGGGGGGTTCTCGATCACTCTCGGCGACGATCTGCGGGCTTACACGATCGAGATCGCCGAGAAGGGGATCGCCTGGATGCGGTTGCGGGTCCGGGGGCGCGCGGGCCACGGGTCCATGATCCACGACGACAACGCGGTCACCAAGCTCGCCGCCGCCGTCGCGCGGCTCGGGGCGCACGAGTTTCCCCTGGTCGTGACCGACTCCGTACGCGCCTTCCTGACCTCCGTCACCGAGCTGACCGGCATCGAGTTCGACGAGGACGACCTGCCCGGCTCCGTCGCCAAGCTGGGGCCCTTCGCCCGCGTCGTGGGCGCCACGCTGCGTGACACCGCGAACCCCACGATGCTCACCGCCGGTTACAAGGCCAACGTCATCCCCTCGGTGGCCGAGGCGGTCGTCGACTGCCGCGTCCTGCCGGGCCGGGAGGCCGCCTTCGAACGCGAGCTCGACGAGATCCTCGGCCCCGACGTCGAGCGCGAGTGGGTCACCCACCTGCCGTCCGTCGAGACCACCTTCGACGGGGACCTCGTCGACGCGATGACCGCCGCCGTCGCCGCGGAGGACCCGGGGGCGCGGACCATCCCGTACGTCCTGTCCGGCGGCACCGACTCCAAGGCCTTCCAGGCGCTGGGCATCCGCTGCTTCGGCTTCTCCCCGCTGCGCCTGCCGCCCGGCTTCGACTTCACCGCCATGTTCCACGGCGTCGACGAGCGGGTCCCGGTCGAGGCGGTCCGGTTCGGCACCCGGGTGCTCGACCGGTTCCTCCGCAACTGTTGACCACCCGCCGCCGATAGTTGAACCTTTTACCGACTCGGTGCGTACCAGTGACGTCAGGCCGCACCCACCGGAGGAACCGTGCCCGAACTCGTCGGCGGACTACCGCTGCATCCCCTCGTCGTGCACTTCGTCGTCGTCCTGCTGCCGGTGGCGGCGCTCGGCGCGCTCCTCGTGGCGGTGTGGCCGGCCGTGCGGCGGCGGTTCGGCTGGCTGACCGTCGCCGCGGCCGCGGTCGCCGCCGCGCTGGTGCCGGTGGCCACGACCAGCGGGAACAACCTCCAGCGAGGGCTGGAGAACCTGCAGCAGGGCCTCGGCGACAACCCGCTGATCAACCGGCACGCCGAGCTCGCCAACCTCATGATCTGGTGGGCGATCGGCCTGTTCGTCGCGGTGGCGGCGCTCATGGTGGTGCACACGGTGGCCGAGCGTCAGGCGCGCCCCTCGGTGCCGGCGGAGGACGGCGGCGGTGGCGGGGTGGCCACGGCGACCCGGACCTCGACCGGGCGCACGACCGGCCTGACCGTCGCGCTGGTCGTGGCCATGCTCGCGACGGTCGGTCTCGCGGTCGGCACCGGCATTCACATCTACCGCGTCGGGGACGCCGGGGCACGCACCATCTGGCAGGACGTGGGGGAGAACCTCAAGTAGCCAGGCCGGGCAGCAGGCCGACGGAACGCCGCCGCTTGAGCAGCACCCGTCGGCTCCCGTCCGAGTACAACCGCACGTTGGACAGCTCCCAGCCGGCGAACTCCGCGTGGATGGACAGCTGAGTGGCCGCTGCGCGCCGCGACACCCCGGGGGGCAGCCGCAACGGCCGGTACTCCCAGTCCCCGTCGATCACCCCGTCTGCACTCATACGGCAATCACCTGAATTCCCTTTCCAGTCGCGGACGCGACGATCACGCGCCCGCTGGTCGGATCCACCGCTACGTCGTTCGGCTGCTCCACGGTCGGGAAGCGGTACCTCTCCTCGGGCTCGCCGCCGGCCACGTCGTACCCGACGACCTCGTTGGTGGCGGTGAGCGTCACCCAGGCGAGGTCACGCTTCGGGTCGTAGGCGAGCCCGTACGGCGCGCCCGGCACCGGGTACCGCTGCCGCATCAGCAGCGGGTCCAGCGAGAACGCCAGCAGCGCACCGCCCCGGGTGTCGGCGACCAGCACCCGGCCGAACCGGTCGGTCACCGCGTTCGTCGAGCCCTCCCCGGCGCGCAGCCCCTCGTCGACGGTGCCGGCCGGCACGTCGAGCTCGAACAGCGCGTTGCGCAGCCGGTCGAAGACCACCGCGCCCTTGTCGGTGGCGAGCACCTGGTCGGCGCTGTACAGCCCGCCGCTGATCATCCGGTAGATCTTGTCGCCGCCCAGCACGGCGACGGCCTTGCGGTCACGCACCGCCACCAGCGTGCGGTCGCCGAAGTCGGTAGCGCTGACCGGTTCACCGTGGATCGACGCCGGCTCGGCCTCGCCGCCGGGCAGCGTGATCCGGACCAGCGCGCCCGCCGAGCCGGACGCGGCCAGCAGCGGTCCACCGGGGGCGGCGAGGGTCAGCGACTCGGCCGGCCCGGGCAGCGCCACCGTGGCCGGCGCGTCGAGGTCACCCGAGCCGGACAGGTGGTAGAGCAGCACCGACGGTGGCTGGTCCACCGCGACCGCGAGCAGCCGGGTGTCCGCGTCGACGACCATGGACGTCGGGGTGCCGGGCAACGCGCTCACCGTGCCCGCCGGCCGGGCGGTGGCCGCGGGTGACCGCGCCGCGGTCGCCGCGGTCGGGTGGTCCGACACCATCAGCTCGTCGCCCGGGTCGCCCGAGGAACAGGCCGTCCCCACCGCGGCGCAACACGTGAGCACCACGGCAACCATGCGACGCAACATCGACCTCCGACGCGTTCACCGGCCTGACGGCGGTGCCGCACGGTGCTCGAACACCCTGCGTCACGCCGTTGGGACGTTCCTTCCAGCATGCTCCATTACGCGCCGCGACGCTAACCCCTCTTGGCGAGTCAGCCGAGCCGGCTCTCCGGGTAGCCGAGATCGATGTCGCTGACGTCGTCGAGCGCCGCCCGGATCGCGGCCGGCAGCGTCAGCTCCTCGGAGACGAGCGAGCCGAGCAGCTGGCCGGTGTCCCGCGCGCCGACGACCGCCGACGCCACGCCGGGCCGGTCGCGCACCCAGGCGAGCGCGACCGACAGGGGAGAGGTGGCAAGCCCGTCCGCGGCGGTCACCACGGCCTGCACGATGCGTGCGGCCCGCTCGGTGCGGTGGTGGTCGACGTAGGGCGCGAAGTGGGTGGACGCGCCGCGCGAGTCGGCCGGCGTCGCGGCCCGGTACTTCCCGGTGAGCACCCCGCGGCCGAGCGGCGCCCACGCGAGCAGGCCGATCCCGTGGTGGTCCGCGGCCGGCCCCACCTCACGCTCGAGACCGCGCTCGAGCAGCGAGTACTCCATCTGCGTGGACACGATCGGCGGGGCGCACGGCTTGCTCCGCTGGATCTGCGCGGCCGTGCCGAGCTGCCAGCCGCAGTAGTTCGACACGCCGGCGTAGCGGACCTTGCCGCTGGCCACCGCCGCGTCGACGGCCGACAGCGTCTCCTCCAGGTGCACCGAGCTGTCCCAGGCGTGCAGCTGCCACAGGTCGACGTGGTCCACGCCGAGCCGGCGCAGCGACCCGTCCAGCGCGGTGAGCAGGGCGCCGCGGGAGGCCCCGCCGCCGAACGGCCCCTCGTCGCGCCGGGCCACCGCCTTCGTGGCGAGCACGACGTCCTCGCGCGGGACCAGGTCGTCGAGCAGCGTGCCGAGGATCCGCTCGGCCTCGCCGTCGTTGTAGACGTCCGCGGTGTCCACGAGCGTGCCGCCGAGGTCGGCGAACGCGACCAGCTGGCTGGCCGCCTCGTCGGCGTCGGTGTCCTGGCCCCAGGTCATCGTGCCCAGGCCGATCCTGGACACCCGCAGCCCGCTGTGCCCGAGGTGTCGTTGCTCCACCGGGGAAGCCTAAGCGGATGATCGTGTTCTCGCTGGCAGGCTCCCGGAACGTGTGGTCGCCGACATAGTTGGCCGCGCGCCAATTATCGGTATGGTCGGCGGATGCGACTCGGACTGAACCTGGGCTACTGGGGCGCCGGCAACGACGCGAACAACCTCGAGCTGGCCAAGGAGGCCGACCGGCTCGGCTACTCGGTGGCCTGGGCCGCCGAGGCCTACGGCTCGGACGTGCCGACCGTGCTCGCGTGGGTGGCCGCGCACACCGAGCGGATCGACGTCGGCAGCGCGATCCTGCAGATCCCCGCGCGCCGGCCGACGATGGCCGCGATGACCGCGGCGACCCTCGACACGCTCTCCGGCGGCCGCTTCCGGCTGGGCCTGGGCGTGTCCGGACCGCAGGTGTCCGAGGGCTGGTACGGCGTGAAGTTCGACAAGCCGCTCGCGCGCACCCGCGAGTACGTCGACATCGTCAAGCAGGCATTGCGCCGCGAGCGGGTCGCCTACCAGGGCTCGCACTTCACGCTGCCGCTGCCGGACGGGCCGGGCAAGCCGCTCAAGCTCATCGTGCACCCGGTGCGCGAGGAGATCCCGATCTACCTCGCCTCGATCGGGCCGAAGAACCTGCGAGCTGACCGGCGAGATCGCCGACGGCTGGCTGGCCATCTTCTACTCCCCGGAGTACGCCCGGGAGTCGCTCGCGCTGATCGAGCAGGGCCGGCAGAAGGCCGGCCGGACCATGGCCGGCTTCGACGTGGTGCCCACCGTGCCGATCGTCGTCGGCGACGACTGGCGGGTGGCGGCCGACCTGGTCCGGCACTACGCGGCGCTGTACGTCGGCGGCATGGGCAGCCGCGAGCAGAACTTCTACAACAACCTCGCCTGCCGGATGGGCTACGAGGCGGAGGCCGCCGCGGATCCAGGACCTGTACCTCGGCGAAGGACTACGCGGGCGCCGCGGCGGCGGTCCCGCTCGGCTTCCTGGACTCGACCTCGCTGCTCGGACCGCGTGAGCGCATCGCGGACCGGATGCAGGCACTCGCCGAGTCGGGGGTCACCACACTCACCCTTTCGCCGGTGCTGCAAGATCTCGACCAGAGCATCACCGCCCTCCGGGTCGCGGTGGAGGCTCTGGACAAGGCGGGTGTCGGCGACTGACCGGGTACGGGAACGGCTCGCCGACCTGACGGCGAGGACGGTTCTTGACTACCACGATCAGCCTGCTGGACTCGGTGATCCTCGGCGTCGTCGAGGGACTGACGGAGTTCCTGCCGGTCTCCTCGACCGGCCACCTCAAGATCGCCGAGGGGCTCATCGACATCCCGGTGAGACGACCCGGCGGTGGTCGGGTTCACCGCGGTGATCCAGGTCGGCGCGATCGCCGCGGTGCTGGTGTACTTCTTCGGCGACATCGTCCGGCTGCTCGGCGCCTGGGGGCGCGGGCTGGTGAAACCGGCCGCCCGCGCCGAGCACGACTACAAGTTCGCCTGGTGGGTCATCTTCGCCACCATCCCGATCGTCGTCGTCGGCGTGCTCGCCCAGGACCTGATCAAGGGCCCGCTCGCGTCGCTGTGGGTCGTGGCCGGCTCGCTGATCGTCGGCAGCGGCGTGATGTGGCTCGCCGAGCTGCGCGGCACGCCAGCAACGCGGTGAGAAGGAGGTCACCTTCACCGACGCCATGCTGGTCGGCTCCTCGCAGATCCTGGCCATGCTGTTCCCGGGCTTCTCCCGCTCCGGCGCGCACCATCTCCACCTCGCTGCTGCTCGGCCTGGACCGGGTCACCGCCACCCGCCTGTCGTTCTTCCTGTCGATCCCGGCGCTGACCGGGGCCGGCATCTACGAGCTCAAGGACGCGCTCGGCACCGGTGTCGGCGCGGCGCCGCTGATCATCGGCACGATCGTCTCGTTCGTCGTCGCCTACGCCTCGGTCGCGTGGCTGCTGAAGCTACGTCGCCCGGCACAGCATCAACGGGTTCGCCGTCTACCGGGTCGATCGTCGGCCTGGCGCTGTTCGGGCTGCTGGCCGGTGGCGTCCTCGAACCCTGACCCGTGGCCGCAACGTAAGGTCGTCCGCGTGGCCACCGTCGTACTTCTCCGGCACGCCCGCTCCACCGCCAACGGCTCCGGTGTGCTCGCCGGCCGGTCGCCGGGCGTCGAGCTCGACGAGACCGGGCGCGGCCAGGCCGGCGCGCTGGTGGACCGGCTCGCGCCGGTGCCGCTGGCCGGCATCGTCTGCTCGCCGCTGCTGCGCTGCCAGCAGACCGTCACGCCGCTCGCCCGGGCCCGCGGGCTCGCGGCGGTCACCGACGAGTCACTGTCCGAGGTCGACTACGGCGACTGGACCGGGCGCGAGCTGAAGACCCTGTTCAAGGAGAAGCTCTGGTCGGTGGTGCAGCAGCACCCGTCGGCCGCGGTGTTCCCGGCCGGCGAGGGCCTGGCCACGGTGCAGACCCGGGCGGTGGCCGCGGTGCGGGCGCACGACGCGCGGATCGCCGCCGAGCACGGTCCGCGCGCGGTCTGGCTGCTGTGCAGTCACGGCGACGTGCTCAAGGCGATCATCGCCGACGCGCTGGGCCAGCACCTGGACTCGTTCCAGCGGATCGTGGTGAACCCGGCGTCGGTCTCGGTGGTCCACTACACCGACACCCGCCCGTTCGTGCTGCGGGTCAACGACACCGGGGGAGAGCTGGCGAGCATCGTGCCGCCGGAACCGGAGCCGGACCACGGCGAGGCGCCCACCGGGGACGCCGTGCCGGGGGGAGCGACCGGTCGCACGGCGTGAACATCGGGTTGAAGATCGGACGACACCCGTCACGATCTGGGTGAAACCGCCGAGTTACGTCCGACGATTGTGCCAGTATTCGGGCAACATTCCGCGCTCCGCCGCGGCGGACCTTCGAGGAGTTTCCATGACACAGCCATACGGTCAGCAGCCCGGCGGCAACTACCCGGGCAGCGGGGGCTTCGAGCAGCCGGGAAGCGGCGGGTTCCCGCAGGCTCCGCAGGCGCCTCAGGGGCCGGCCCCGGGTTACCAGCAGGGCTACGGGGGGATGCCGCAGGCGCCGCAGGAGTACACCGGCGGTCCGGTCAGGCGACCGGGTGTCGTGACCGCGGCGGCCGTGCTCGCCTACGTCCAGGCCGGCATCACCACGATCACCACGATCCTCGTCTGGCTCGGGCTCAGCCAGCAGGTCTCCGGCGGTGAGACGGCCTTCCAGGCCGCGCTGGCGTTGTTGCAGACCGCCGGCGTCGTGTTGTTGATCTGGGGTGGCGTGCAGGCCATGGGCGGCACGGGCCGCACCTTGCTGCTCGCGGGCGCCGCCGTGGAGATCGTGGCCGCGCTGCTGTGGATCATCCGGTTCGCGGCGCTGGACACCGGCGGGATCGAAGTCCTCCAGGACGCCAAGGGCGGCATCATCTTCATCGCGATCCTGTTCGCGGTCATGCCCGTGATCACCCTGGTGCTGGCGATGGGCCAGCAGGCCACGCAGTTCCTGCAGTCTCGCCAGGCGTAGCCGTCAGCACGGCCAGCAGCTCAAGCTGGGCGAGGGTGACCGTCGGGGCGCCGGTGTTCTCGGTGATGTCCAGCCGGTAGTGCACGTACGGTCCCGGGTTGGCCACCGAGAACGCCCGGGTCTGGCGTCGCCAGGGGAACGTCTCCCGGGTGCGCTCGTCGAGCACGACCCAGTTCGCTCCGTCGGTCGACCCGCGCAGTGTCCAGCTGCGCGGGTCGTCCTGCCGGGTGCCCGAGGTCAGCGTGTAGCAGACCACGGTCGCCGCAGCGACGGTCGTCCGGTATGCGACCCACGCGGTCGGTGACCGGAACACCACCTGGGTGCGGCTGGTGTCGTCGAACAGCGCGGACACGTCGGTCCCGTCGGTGCCCTCGCCGAAGCCCTCGTCGGTGATGTCGTACATCGGGCGCGGCATCGTGTCCGCCCGGGTGATCGACGGCGGCAGCGCGTCCGGTCCGCAGGCCCAGCCGCTGGGCTCGGGGCTCATCTGGAAGTCCAGCACCGCGCCGTTCGCGATCACCTCGTGCGGCAGGTACGCCTTGTCGTAGGACGCGCCGTTGACCCGCAACGCGGTCACGTACACGTTGGCCGGGCTGTTGTTCGGCGCGTTGACCACCAGCTCCGCGCCGTTGGCGAGGGTGACCCGGGCCTTGCGGAACAGCGGCGAGCCGATCACGTACTCGGGGCTGCCCACCCGCAGCGGGTAGAGGCCGAGCGCGCCGAACAGCCACCACGCGGACATCTCGCCGTTGTCCTCGTCGCCGTAGTAGCCCTGGCCGATCTCGCTGCCCGCGTAGAGCCGGGCCAGCACGTCACGCACCTTCTCCTGGGTGCGCCACAGCGCGCCGGCGTGGGCGTACATGTACGGGATGTGGTGCGAGGGCTGGTTGCTGTGCCCGTACTGGCCCATCCGCACGTCGCGCGCCTCGGCCATCTCGTGGATCGCCCGCCAGTACTTCCCGCGCGCCCGGCCGGTCTCCGGGGTCGCGAAGAACTCGTCGAGCTTGGCGGCGAGCGCGCGCCGCCCGCCGTGCAGGCTCGCGAGCCCGGCGCCGTCGTGCGGCACGCTGAACGCGGTGTTCCACCCGTTGGTCTCCACGTAGTCGCCGCCCCATGCCCGCGGGTCGTACTGGTTGGCCGACCACCGCCAGCGGCCGTTGTCGCGGCGGCCCTGGAAGAACCCGGTGGCCGGGTCGAACGAGTGGACGTAGTTCAGCGAGCGGGCGAGGAAGTACTCGTGGTTGTCCTTGTCGCCGAGCATGGCCGCGAGGTTGGCGATGCCGAAGTCGTTGAGGCAGCCCTCCAGGGTCCAGGACAGGCCGTACTCGGTCGACGTCGGTGTGTAACCGAGGAAGATCGACCGTTCGAGGCCCTTGCGGCCGACCGCGGCGGCGGTCGGGACGGCGGTCGCGTTGCGCAGCGCGGCCTCGTAGGCGGCCTGCACGTCGAAGCCGCGCACGCCCTTGAGGTAGGCGTCGGCGAACGCGACGTCGGAGCTGGTGCCGGTCATCAGGTCGGCGTGGCCGGGGGAGGACCAGCGCGCCATCCAGCCGCTGTCGGTGTACTGCCGGACGAACCCGGCGATCAGCTCGCCGCAGTGGACCGGGTCGAGCAGCGCGTGGGCGGGCCACACGGTGCGGTAGGTGTCCCAGAACCCGTTGTTGACGTAGGCCCGGCCGGCGACGAGCGCGGCGCCGGTCTGCGTGGGGGTGTTCTTCTTGGCCTGCTTCACGAACGGGCTCGCGTAGGCCGGCACGGGCTGCTCGGCGGTGCCGGTGTTCTCGTCCAGGCGGTTGGGATACAGGTGCAGCCGGTAGAGGTTGGAGTAGAGGGTGACGAGCTGGTCCTCGGTGGCGCCCTCGACCTCGACCCGGCCGAGCCGCTCGTCCCACGCGCGCGCCGCGCGCTCGCGCACGGTCTCGAAGGTGTCCTCGTCGGCGATCTCCAGCCACAGGTTGCGCCTGGCCTGCGCGACACTGATCAGCGAGGTGGCGACCCGCATGTGCACGGTGGTCTCGCCGGCGGGGTCGGGCTCGAAGCGCAGGTAGCCGGTGACCCGGCGGGAGAACCCGCGCCACAGCCGCCCGCCGCCGGCGATCGGCCGGTCGAACGTGGCGTGGAAGAACATCCGGGTGGCGCCCGCGGACAGTCCACTTCGGACGTCGGAGTAGCCGGACACGGTGCCGCCCACCTGGTCGAGGACCAGCCCGCCCTTCCTGTTCACGTTGTCGAAGATCAGGTTGGCGTCCTCGCCGGGAAAGGTGAACCGCAGCAGCGCGGCGTGGTCGGCGGGGGCGATGTCGGCGCGGATGCCGTTGGTGAACCGGACCCCGTAGTGATGCGGGCGGGCGATCTCGTTGCGGTGCCGGAAGGTCAGCGCCCGGGCGCGGCGGCCGGCGCGGGGGCGGCGCGCCGCGGCCGACGGCAGCACCTGGAAGGTCTGCCGGTCGCCCATCCACGGGCTCGGCTGGTGGCTGACCGACAGCGCCTGCAGGGCCGGCAGGTTCCGGTCGTTGTTCGCCCGCTGGTAGGTGTAGAGCCAGCCGGTGGTGCCGGCGTCGGTGACCGGGGTCCAGAAGTTGAACCCGTGCGGCACCGCGGTCGCCGGGAACGTGTTGCCGCGCGAGTAGCCGCGGGTGGAGTTCGAGCCCCGGGTGGTGACGACGTGGTCGGCCGGGCGGCACGGCTCGGGCCGGGGCCGGTCGGCGATCGCGATGTCGTCGACCCACCCGGCGAACTCGGCGGGCCCCGCCGGGCCGTCGTAGCCGAGCAGCACCTTCACCACGACCTTGCCCTCGGCGACCCCGCCGATCCGCACCGACCGGTGGTTCCACTGGCCCGGCGCGAGCGCCCGCGACTCGCCCTGCCCGCGCGGCGTCCACCCGAAGCCGAGCTGGTCGGTGACGCCGAGCTGGGAGAGCCGGGTGCCGTCGTCGAAGGCGAGGTCGACGCAGACGAACGTGCTCGGGTAGCGCAGGTCCTCGCCGAGCAGCTCGGGGAAGATCACGTAGGACAGCTCGGTGTCCCGGGCGACGAGCATGTCGGCGAGGTACAGCTTGTTCACCACGTGCGCGGCGCCGCGGGCGGCGTGGGCGCCCTGGTAGCGCAGCGCCCGGGTGCCGGTGAACCCGACGCCGGCCTTCCCGGTGAACGGGCGGGCGGGACCGCCGCCCTCGCGGGTGCTCATCGCGGCGCCGTCCGCGCGCCGGCCGTTCTCGTCGATGTCGACCGTGTCGATCCACGTCAGCGGGGGGTCGGTGTTCTCGAAGGACGAGAAGAATCCCCGAGCACTCATTCCGTGACGCTCCTCGCAACGATCTACGGCAGGTGGCGCCCGATCCTAGAGAAGCAGAGAATGCGGGAATGCACCCTGCCCGACGGATGTGGACCACCCTGGAGCCGTTGCACGGAGTCGTCTACTTCGGGCCCGGCGTTCGCGACGCCGGCAAGGCGATCGGGCTGCGCGGCTTCTGGATGACCTACTTCGCGTTCCGCGCGGCCCCGTGCGGGGCGGTCGGCGCGGGCGCGGTGATCGCCACGTTCGCCGGGTTCGAGCCGTCGATGGTGGCCAAGGCGCTGCCGGACGCCTGGTCGCGGGCCGATCCGGCGACCTGCCTGGCCGCGCGCTCCGAGGTGGCGGCCACGGCGCTGCGCACGGCCGGCGTGGACGAGGCGGCGTGCGCGGAGGCGGTGTCGGTGCTCGCGCCGGTGGCCGCGTCCGCCGACCCGACGGGCCGGGCGCTGTACGCCGCGAACGCCGAGCTGCCGCTGGCCGACGACCCGCTAGCGGCGCTGTGGCAGCTCGCCACCACCCTGCGCGAGCACCGCGGCGACGGGCACGTGGCCGCCCTGCTGACCGCCGGCGTCACCGGCCTCGAGGCGCTGCTGCTGCAGGTCGGGGCCGGCAAGTTCCCGGCCGAGCTGATGCGGTCGGTACGCGGCTGGCCGGAGGAGGACTGGGCGGCGGCCGCCGTGGCGCTGCGCTCGCGGGGGGTGCTGGCCGGGGACGGCACGCTGACCGCGCGCGGCGGTGAGCTGCTGGACTCGATCGAGGAGCGCACCGACGAGCGGGCCTGGTCCGGCGGGCTGTCGGAGCTGGGGGAGGACGGCGTCGCCCGGCTGGCGGCGGCGCTGCGGCCGTCGGTGGTGGCGCTGTGGAACTCCGGCATGCTGCCGGAGATCAACCCGACCGGGCTGCCGCCGGAACGTGTTTGACGACCTGCTGCGCCGCGGCTGGCCCGCGCTGTCCGAGGTGGACGTCTCCGGCTGGGTCGCGCGGGTGTCGGGCGGGGTGACGCAGCGCGCGAACTCGGTGGCGCCCCTCGCGGCGCCGGCGGACGTCGGCGCCGCGCTCGACGAGGTCGAGCGGCTCTACGGCGCGCACGGGCTGCCGGCGATCTTCCAGCTGGGGCCGACCGTGCACCCGGCGGGCCTGGACGACCTGCTCGCGGCGCGCGGCTACCGGCACGGGTCGCCGACCTCGGTCGAGGCGGCCGGCGCCGGGGCGGTGCTGGACCGGCTGTGCGACGGCGCCCCGGTGACGCTCGCCGAGGAGCCGGACGAGGAGTGGATGGACCTGTGGTGGTCGGTCGACGGGCGCGGTGACGCGAGCGCGCGGGCGGTGGCGCGGCGGATCCTGACCGGCGGGCCCGCGCTGTACGGCAGCGTGCGGGACGCGGCCGGGGTCGCCGCCGTGGCGCGGCTCGCGGTGGTCGGGGAGTGGGGCGGGCTGTACTGCATGGCGGTGCGGCCGGACGCGCGCCGCCGCGGCCTGGCCTCGGCCGTGTTCCGGAGGCTGCTGGAGGGGTCGGGCGTGCGGCGCTGCTGGCTGCAGGTGCGCGAGGACAACCCGGGTGCGCGGGTGTTCTACGCGCGGGCCGGGTTCACCACGGCGGCCCGCTACCACTACCGGACCCGGGTAGCGTGAACGCCATGCCCGGTTGACGCTGACAGCGACCCCGACACCGATCCCGTGCACCGCCTCGCCTTCCGTTTCCGGCAACCCGACGAAACGGAAGGAACTAGCATGCTGATCAGGAGAATCCAGGAGAGCGAGGGCGCGGCCGTCGGCGCCCTGTGGGACCGGATGTGCCGCGAGACCGAGGACGGCGGGCCGCTGACCGAGCAGGGCAGGCGCAACCTGTCCCGGATGCTCGCGATGTCCGCGTGGCACCGTGACGCGTTCTGCCTCGTGGCGGTGGCGGACGGCGGGATCGTCGGCTTCGTCAACGGCCGGACCGACGTCGAGGACGGCCTGCTGCCGGGCATGGCCGGGCAGATCGACTCCCTCTACGTCGTGCCCGAACAGCGGCGGCGGGGGATCAGCCGTGCGCTCGCGGAGGCGGCCGTCGCGCTGCTGCGGGAGCGCGGCGCGCACACCGTCCGGTACCTGTCCTGCGCGGACGCGCACGACGACCACCGGTTCTGGCAGGACATCGGCTTCGAGCCGGACATGGTGTGCCTGTCGCTGTACCGGCCGGGTTGACGGGCCGGCACGCGCCGCCACCTTCGGGCCAACCGCAGGCGCGGTGGCGGACCGGAGGTCGCGTGCTGTGCGACACTCGGGTTCGACAGCTGAGTGCACCGAGGAGGCGCGTGAGTGTCGTGGCGTGGGCGGATCACTTGTTCTCCCTTGCGGACTGGGTCGCGTTACCGGAGGACACCACCCACCGGTACGAGGTCGCAGAAGGGGTTCTCCACGTGTCGCCACGCCCGGCGTCCAACCACCAGTGGGCGGTGCTCAAGCTCGGGGGTCAACTGGAACGCCAGTTGCCGGCCGAACTGAGTGTGCTGCCCGAGGTCGAGGTGGTGCTCTTCGGGGACTTCCCGGCCACGGTGCGGGTGCCGGACCTGGTGGTCGTGCCGACCAAGATCGCCCGGACGAACCCCGCGCGCTACTCGGCGGACGAGGTCGTGCTGGTGATCGAGGTGGCGTCGCCCGGGTCGGTGCGGACCGACAACGTCACCAAGCTCGACGAGTACGCGAAGGCGGGCATCGAGCAGTACTGGATCGTCGCCGTCGACGAGCCGGCCACGGTCACCGTGCACAGGCTCGTCGACGGCGACTACCGGCACGTCGACGAGACCTCGGAGACACTCCGCGTGGAGACCCCGATCACGCTGGCGGTCGACGTCACCGCGCTCACGCCCTGAGAGGTCAGCAGGTGGACAGGAACCGGTCGAGGACGTCGGCGCCGAAGCGCAGGCCCTCGACCGGTACCCGTTCGTCCACGCCGTGGGCCATCAGCCGGTGGTCGAAGTCCTCGGGCAGCCACAGCGGCGCGAACCCGTAGCAGTCGATCCCCAGGGTGGCGAACGCCTTCGCGTCGGTGCCGCCGCCCATGCAGAACGGGACGACCACCGAGCCGGGGTCCTCGGCCTCCAGTGCGGCGGCCATCGCCGCGAACCACGGCGAGTCGACCGGTGCCTGCACCGGCGGCTGGTGGGCCAGGAACTCGCGGCTCACCTCGGGTCCGATCAGCCGGTCCACCTCGGCCAGCAGCGCCTCCTCGGTGCCGGGCAGCACCCGGGTGTCGACCTGGGCCTGCGCGACACCGGGGATGACGTTGACCTTGTAGCCGGCGTCGAGCACGGTCGGCGTGGTGCTGTTGCGCACGGTGTTCTCCGCGATCTTCGCCGCGGCGCCGAACCGGCGCAGGGTGGCGTCGACGGCCGCGTCGCCGGACAGGTCGACCTCGACGCCGAGCGCGGCGCCCGCCCGCTCGAAGAACGCCCGCACCGCGGGGGTGAGCGCGACCGGCCACCGGTGCTCGGAGAGCCGCTGGACCGCGGCGACGAGCTTGCGGACGGCGTTGTCGTCGTTGCGCCGCGAGCCGTGCCCGGCCCGGCCGGTCGCGGTGAGCCGCAGGTGCGCGGTGCCGCGCTCGGCGGTCGCCACCGGGTAGAGGCGCACCTGCTCGCCGGCCGCCGACGAGGCGCGGACGGTGTACCCGCCGGACTCGCCGATCGCGGCGGCGATCCCGTCGAACAGGCCCGCGTGCTCGGCGACCAGCCAGTGCGCGCCCCAGTCACCGCGGTCCTCCTCGTCGGCGACGAACGCGAGCACGATGTCCCGGCGCGGCCCGCGGCCCTGGCCGGCCCACCGGTGCAGCACGGTCAGCACGGTGGCGCACATGTCCTTCATGTCCACCGCGCCGCGGCCCCAGACGAACCCGTCGCGGATCTCGCCGGCGAACGGCGGCACGGTCCACTCGGCCGGGTCGGCGGGCACCACGTCGAGGTGGGCGTGCACGAGCAGCGGCGGCAGCGACGGGTCGGCGCCGGCGACCCGGGCGAGCACGTTGCTGCGCCGCGGCGACCGCTCCAGGATCGTCGGTTCGAGGCCGGCCGCGGCCAGGTGTGCGGCGACGAACTCGGCGGCCTCCCGCTCGCCCTCGGACTCACCCCCGCCCAGGTTGGTCGTGTCGAACCTGATCAGCTGCGCGCACAGTTCCTCGACGCGCTCACCCATAGCTGCCCTCCACGGCTGCGCTCGCGATGGCGGTGACCACCTTGAACGCCTTCATCGCGTCGGTCATCGACGCGGCGTCGAAACCGACCCGGCGCACGTCCAGCAGGTCCACCGTCGGTACCACCGCGGCGGCCGCGGCCAGGTGCGCCGCGTCGAACTCCACCTCTATCCGGTGCCCGCGCGGCTCGCCGCCGAAACGTCCGGCCCGGTCCATGCCCAGCCGCGCCGCCTCGGTGATCATGCTCGCGGTGACCGCGGGCGGGATGCAGACCGCGGCGTAGCGGCTGACGCACTCCTTGACCGCGACGGTCCGCGCGCCCGGATCGTGGTCGGCGGCGTCCGCGCAGGTCAGGTCGTCGCCGGTGACGAGGAGCACCGGCACGCCGTGCTCGGCGGCGAGCGCGGAGTTCAGCCGCCCCTCGCTCGCGCGGACCCCGTCCAGCCACACGCCGGTGATCTGGTTCGGCAGGTAGGTGTGGGACAGCACACCGTCGAGCCCGGCGGCGGCGTGGTAGCCGAGGAACACGACCCCGTCCATGCCGCTGTCGATGCCCTGCATCATCGACAGCGGCTTGTGCCGGCCGGTGAGCATCCGCGCGCGGGTGTCCAGGTCCTCGAGGAGGATGTTGCGCTGCGACGAGTGGGCCTCGTTCACCAGCACGTCGCTCGCGCCGCCGGCGAACAGGCCCTCGACGCAGGCGTTGACGTCCCCGGTGAACATCCTCCGGAACCGCTGCCACTGCTCGGTTCCGGCCTCGACGTCCGCGGTCCACGTGACGCCCGTCGCGCCTTCCATGTCGGCTGAGATCATGATCCGCACGGGCTCCACGTTACGGGTTGGTACCCGTCGCCGACACTCATTGACTTTTTCTGTCGATAGGTGGTTACTTCCTCTCAACCATAGGAAGAGGGGTGATCATCGTGAGATCGAGGCGTGTCGCGCTCGGTATCACACTTCTCGTGTCCGCCCTGGTCACGGCGCCGTTCGCGGCCACCGCGGCGGCGCAGACACACCATGGCGCACCGGCCGCGCGGTCCGCGGGCGCGGAGCAGCCGAAGATCCTCAAGATCGGCGTGACCCAGGAGATCGACTCGCTCAACCCGTTCATCAGCATCACCCGGACGGGTACCGACATCCTGCGCACCACGTTCGACTACCTCACGGTGTACAGCCAGAAGGACCAGGCGCCCATCCCGAGCCTCGCGGAGAGCTGGGACACCTCCGACGACAAGCTCACCTGGACCTTCCACATGCGCAAGGGCGTGAAGTGGTCCGACGGCGAGCCGGTCACCGCCAAGGACCCGGCGTTCACCTACAACAAGATGCTCTCCGACGAGACCGCCCGGACCGCGAACGGCAGCTACGTCCAGCAGTGGGAGTCGGTCGAGGCCACCGACGACGACACCCTGGTGATCAAGACCAAGGTGCCGCAGGCGACGATGACCGCCCTGGACATCCCGATCGTGCCCGAGCACGTCTGGTCGAAGATGGCCGACATCGGCGCCGAGCCGGACTTCCCGATGGTCGGCAGCGGGCCCTTCACGGTGTCGGAGTTCAAGGAGGCGCAGTTCGTCAAGATGAAGGCGAACCCCAACTACTGGCGGGGCAAGCCGAAGATCGACGAGCTGCACTTCATCTACTACCGCAACGCCGACGCCGCGGTGACCGCGCTGCAGAGCGGCCAGGTCGACCTGGTCAACCGGCTCACGCCGACCCAGTTCGACGCGCTCAAGAACAACCCGGACATCGCCCTCAACGACGCCAAGAACCGCCGGTTCAACGAGATCCTGATCAACCCCGGCGCGGCCACGAAGGACGGCAAGCCGATCGGCAACGGCAACCCGGCGCTCAAGGACCTCGCGCTGCGCCAGGCCATCGCCACCGCGATCGACTCCAAGACGCTGGTGGACAAGGTGTGGGGCGGCTACGCCGAGGAGGCGCAGGGCTACATCCCGCCGGTGTTCGGCGACTTCGCCTGGAGCCCGCCCGACGACGTGAAGCGCACGTTCGACCTGGACAAGGCGAACCAGATGCTCGACGACGCCGGCTACAAGAAGGGCCCCGACGGTATCCGGCTGGACAAGCAGGGCAAACCGCTGAACCTGCGGCTGCTGGCGCACGCCGAGTCCAACCTCGACGAGACCGGCGGTCCGTTCATCAAGGGCTGGCTCAAGGACATCGGGATCAACGTCACCCTCCAGCCGGTCTCCGACGACCAGGTCAACGAGGACACCACCCGGGGCGCGTTCGACCTCGCGTTCTCCGGCTGGAACGCCAACCCGGACCCGGACTTCGTGCTCTCGCTGCAGACCTGCGCCAACCGCCCGAACGCGGAGGGCAAGGGCGGCACGCCTGACTCGTTCCTGTGCGACAAGACCTACGACGACCTGTACGCCCGGCAGCTGCAGGAGTTCGACCGGGACAAGCGGATCGACCTGGTCAAGCAGATGCAGGAGCGGCTCTACGAGCAGGCCACGCTGGTCATCCTGGGTTACGACAACGCGCTGGAGGCCTACCGCAAGGACGCCTTCGAGGGCTTCCCGACCCAGCCCGCCGACGGCGGCGTGATCATGAACCAGCAGGGCTACTGGGGCTACTTCGGCGCCACGCCGAAGGGTGACGGTCCCGTGCCGGCCTTCGACGAGAACGGGATGATGACCTCCGGCGGCACCGACACCAGCGAGGCGGCGGCCGACGACGGCGGCAACACCGGGCTGGTCCTCGGCATCGTCGGCGGCGTGGTGGTGATCCTGCTGATCGGCGGGCTGCTGTTCGCCCGCAGCAGGCGCAAGACCGCCGAAGACCGCGAATAGGAGCCTCCTTGTCGGACATCCTCACGCCGACCGAGGAGGCGCTTGCGGAGGCTCCGCCACCACGGGTGGGTGGCGGAGCCCTCCGCTACGGGCTGACCAAGGTCGGCGGTGGGCTGATCAGCCTGGCACTGGTGATCGTGCTCGGCTTCCTGCTGTTCCGGGTGCTGCCCGGGGACGTCGTGCAGACGATGTTCCGGGGCCGCCCGGCCACCCCGGAGGCGATGGCCGAGCTGGAGGACCAGCTCGGCCTCAACGACCCGCTGTACCAGCAGTTCCTGGACTACGTCTGGCGGCTGCTGCACGGCGACCTCGGTGAGTCCTACGTCTACCGGGTGCCGGTCGCGCAGAAGATCGGCGAGCGGCTGTGGCCGACGCTGCTGCTCGTGGGCGTGTCCACGCTCCTCGCGGTGGCGCTCGGGCTGTGGCTGGGCACCCGGTCGGCGTGGCACCGCGGGGGCCGGTTCGACCGGATCTCCACCGGCGTCGCGCTGGCCCTGTGGTCCACGCCGACGTTCTGGCTCGGCATGCTGCTGCTCGGCGCGAGCAGCGGGCTGTTCCCCACCGCCGGGCTCGTCGACTCCGACACCCCGCCGGACTTCCTGTCCCAGGCGGTCGACGTCGCCCACCACATGGTGCTGCCCACGATCACCCTGGTCGCGGTGATCTACGCGCAGTACCAGCTCGTCATGCGCTCCTCGCTGCTGGAGGAGATGGGCGCGGACTACCTCACCACCGCGCGCGCGAAGGGCCTGCGCGACGACCTGGTCCGCCGCCGGCACGCGGTGCCCAACGCGCTGCTGCCCACGGTCACCCTGGTCTTCCTGCACCTCGGGTTCGTGATCGCCGGCGCGGTCACCGTGGAGACGGTGTTCTCCTGGCCGGGCCTGGGGCTGCTGACCTACGACGCGCTGAGCCACCGGGACCTGCCGCTGCTGCAGGGCACGTTCGTCGTGCTGGCCGGCGCGGTGATCACCATGAACGTGCTCGCCGACATCCTCTACCGGGTGCTCGACCCCCGGGTGCGTGCCTCATGAGGGTTTCCGCCTTCCCGAGATCGGATGTGTTGGTCACCGTGCGCCTGTGTCGTCCGGTCGGGGACGTGCTTGTGGCCGGGTCGCGTCCCGTTCCCCTTGGGTGCGGTTCGGAGGTGGTCCAGCCATGACGGTTTCCGCCTCCCCGTCTCCCCGGGCGCTGGCATGGCGGCGGCGCGGGGCCGCGTTCGCCGCGGGCTGGCGCCAGTTCGCCCGGCAGCGCACCGGCCTGGCCGGGCTGGGCCTGCTCGTCGTCATCGGGCTGCTCGCCGTGCTCGCGCCGGTGCTGACCGACCAGGAGGGCCTGGACGTCACGAAGGCGACCGGCGGGCGGATGGAGCCGCCGAGCGCGCAGTTCCCGCTGGGCACCGACCGGTCCGGCCGCTCGGTGCTGCTGCTGACGCTGTGGGGCTCGCGCGTCTCGCTGACCGTCGGCTTCGTGGCCACCCTGCTCTCGATCGCCATCGGCACGATCATCGGCATCCTCGCCGCGCACTACGGCCGCTGGGTGTCCGCCACCCTGATGCGGGTCACCGACTTCTTCCTCGTGCTGCCCTCGCTGGTGCTGGCGATCGCGCTGTCCACGGTGCTGGAGCGGGGCATCGGCACGATCATCCTGGCGATCGGCCTGACGTCCTGGCCGTCGGCGGCGCGGCTGGTGCGCGCGCAGACGCTGACGATCGAGGCGCGCCCGTACATCGAGCGCTCCCGGGCGCTCGGCGGCGGGCACCTGCACGTCATCACCAAGCACGTGCTGCCCGCCGTGCTGCCGCTGGTGTTCGTCAACACCACGCTCGCCGTGGGCAGCGCGATCGTGGCCGAGTCGACGCTGTCGTTCCTCGGCCTGGGCGACCCGGACCCGATGCGCCCGTCGTGGGGGTCGATGCTGCGCTCGGCCTGGCTGGACAGTGCGGTCATCGCGGGCGCCTGGTGGTACCTGCTGCCACCGGGCATCGCGATCGGCATCGTGGTGCTGGCGTTCACCATGTGCGGGCGGGCGCTGGAGTCCGTCCTGAACCCACGGCTGCGGGAGGGCTGAGCGGGTGCCCGACAAGACTGCGCTGCTGGAGCTCAGGGACCTGACCGTGCGCTACCGCGGCCGCGGGCGCGAGGTCGAGGCCGTGCGCGGGGTCGACCTGTCGCTGGACGCGGGCGAGACGCTCGGGCTCGCGGGGGAGTCCGGGTGCGGCAAGTCCACGATCGCCATGTCGGTGCTGCGGCTGCTGCCCACCTCGGCCGAGATCGGCGGGGAGATCCTGCTCGACGGCGAGGACGTCCGCACGATGCGGTGGGGCCGGCTGCGCGCGGTGCGCTGGACGACCGCGGCGATCGTGTTCCAGGGCGCGATGCACGCGCTCAACCCGGTGCGCCGGGTGCGCGACCAGATCGCCGAGCCGCTCGTGCTGCACGCCTCCGCGCCGCCGTCCGCGGCCGCGCTGCGGGAGCGGGTGGCCGGGCTGCTCGCGCAGGTGGAGCTGCCGGCCGCGAAGGGCGACGCGTACCCGCACGAGCTGTCCGGCGGGCAGAAGCAGCGGGTCATGATCGCGATGGCGCTGGCGTGCGAGCCGCGGCTGATCATCGCCGACGAGCCGACGACCGCGCTGGACGTGATCGTGCAGGCCCAGGTGCTCGAGCTGATGACCAGCCTGGTCGCCCGGCAGGGCATCGGCCTGATCATGATCAGCCACGACCTGGCGGTGCTGGCCTCGACCTGCGGGCGGCTCGCGGTGATGTACGAGGGCAGGCTCGTCGAACAGGGCGCGGCCGCGTCGGTCATCGCCAACCCCCAACACCCGCACACGAAGGCGCTGGCGGCGGCGTTCCCGACGGTCGGCGACCCGGACTACCGCTACGCGCCGGCGACGAGCAGCCCGCTGGGCCTGCCCGAGCCCCCGGACGCCGCGGGGGAGGACGAGCCGCTGCTGCGCACCGAGGACCTGCGGGTGAGCTTCCCCGGCCGCGACCGGTCGGTGACGCACGCGGTCGCCGGGGTCGACCTCGAGGTGCGGCGCGGCGAGATCGTCGCGCTGGTCGGCCAGTCCGGGTCGGGCAAGACGACGCTCGCGCGCGCGATCCTGGGCCTGCAGCAGCCGTCGGGCGGGCGGGTGGTCTACGACGGTGCCCCGGTGCCGACCTCCAGCCGCGGGCTCAAGGCCTACCGCCGGCAGGTGCAGCTGGTGCTGCAGGACCCGACGAGCGCGCTGAACCCGCGGCACTCGGTGTACGAGTCGGTCGCCGAGGGGCTGCGCATCCACCGGGTGGCGGGCGAGGAGAACGGTTCCGAGCGCGAGCTGGTGGCGGCCGCGCTGGAGGCGGCCGAGCTGCGCCCGCCGGAGGAGTACATGCCGCTGCTGCCCCACCAGCTCTCCGGCGGGCAGCGGCAGCGCGTGGTGATCGCGGGCGCGCTCGCGCTGCGGCCCCGGCTGCTGGTCGCGGACGAGCCGGTGGCCTCGCTGGACGCGTCGGTGCGCGGGGAGATCCTGGCGCTGCTGCTGCGCCTGCGGGCCCGGCTCGGTCTCGCGGCGCTGGTGATCACTCACGACCTGGGCCTGGCGTGGAACATCGCCGACCGGGTGGCCGTGATGTACCGGGGAGAGCTGGTCGAGGTCGGCCCGGTGGACGAGGTGCTGCGCGAACCGCGGCACGACTACACCCGCGCGCTGCTGGCCGCGCTGCCGACGACCCAGCCGACCGGGGCATGATCACTACCTGGGGTGTCGCGTCCGGCACGCCCGGTGTGGCGAAAGCGCCCCGTTCCGGCAAACAGACCAACGCCCCTGTGTAATCTCAGACCGCCATGTTCACCACCACCGACGCGACCGCCGGGGCGCCTCCTGTGACCACCGTTGACGCGACCAACGCGGAGTCCGGTGTGCGCAGGCACCCGCTGCCGATCCGCACGATCGCGCTCGGCACGGTCGGCAGCGTGCTGATCCTGGTCAGCGCGCTCGGCGCGGGGGCGATCCTGGCGCAGGACCCGCTGCTGGGCCGCGGCGCGATGTCCTGGATCCGGTACGGGCACGGGCGGATGCTCGCCACGGTCATCCTCTACATCGGATTCCTGCTGGTCGTGTGGGCGTGGGTGCGGCTGGGCCGGCACGTGCTCGCCGGGCGGGTCGGCTCGCGCCCGGTGCTCGTGGCGGCGGCGTGCTGGATCGCGCCGATGCTGGTCTCGCCGCCGGTGTTCAGCCGGGACGCCTACCTCTACATCGCCTACGGGACGCTGCCGCTGCACGGGTTCGACCCGTTCACGGTCGGGCCGGGCAACCTCGACGTGGACCCGGTGGTGGACAACGTCGACTCGTTCTGGCAGAGCACCCCGGCGCCGTACGGGCCGCTGTTCATCCTGCTCGCCAAGAGCGTGATCTCGATCACCGGCACGAACATGATCGCCGGCGTGCTGCTGATGCGGCTGGGCCTGGTGATCGGCGTCGGCCTGATGCTGTGGGCGATGCCGACGCTGGTGCGCCACCTCGGCGGCCGGCTGCCGGTCGCGCTGTGGCTCGCGGTCGCCGGGCCGATGACCGTCGTGCACCTGGTCGGCGGGCCGCACAACGACCTGCTGATGGTCGGCTTCCTGGCCGCCGGCACGGCGATGATGCTCGACCGGCGGCACGTGCTCGGCATCGTGCTGGTGACCCTCGCGGTCGCGGTGAAGGCGACCGCCGCCGTCGCACTGCCGTTCCTGGTGTGGGTCTGGGCCGGTCACCTCACCTCGACCCGGTGGCGCAACTTCGCGCGGGCGTGCGCGTTCTCGGTCGCGATCTTCCTCGTCACGTTCGCCGCCGCGACCCTGGTGTCCGGTGTGGACCTCGGCTGGATCGCCGCGCTCGACGCCCCGACCGCGATCGTGAACTGGCTGTCGCTGCCCACCGGCGTCGGCGAGTTCATCCACGGCGTGGTCGGCCTGGTGATCGACACCCCGAAGGTGTACTTCGTCAACGTGCTGCGGGTCATCGGCGGCATCCTGATGCTGGTGATCCTGGTCAAGCAGTGGTGGCGGGCCCGCGACGGCGGCCCGGACGCGGTCAAGCGCGCCGCGATCGCCCTGCTGGTGGTCGCGATCCTCTCGCCGGCCACGCTGCCGTGGTACCTGACGTGGGGCTTCGTGCTGGCCGCCGCGCTGCCGTGGAAGCGCCGCCAGCTCGCCGCGCAGGTCGTGTTCGCCGTGTTCCTCGTGCTGACCTACACCCCGGCCGGCGACGACCTGCTCTACGACTGGCTGTTCATGGCCCTCGCCGCCGGCGTGTCCGTGCTGGCCGGCGTCTCGCTGCTGCGCGCGGACCCGCTGAACGTGTTCGGGCCGGGCGGCGAGCCGCTCACGCCGGTCGGAACGACCGTTGAGCGCTGACACCGGCACCGACACCGGCCACGAGGACGCCGTGAGCGCCACCGGCGACCAGTCCCACGCCCCGGACCCGCGACCGGGCCCCGCGCGCACGATCGTGCTCGGCACCGTCGGCTCGGTGCTGCTGCTGGCCGGTGGGCTCGGCGCCGCCGCGGGGGCGCTGGACGACCCGGTCATGTCGGACGGACCGGTGTCCTGGCTGCGCTACGGGCACGGCAAGATGCTCGCCACGCTGGTGGTCCTGCTGGGCTTCGCGCTGCTGGTGTGGGCGTGGGTGCGGCTGGGCCGCCGGGTGCTCGCCGGGCACACCGGCACCCGCCCGGTGCTCGCCGCCGCCGCGTGCTGGATCGTGCCGCTGCTCGTCGCCCCCGCGATGTTCACCCGGGACGTGTACTCCTACCTCGCGCAGGGCGCGATCGCGCTCGCCGGGTACGACCCGTTCACCGTGGGCCCGTCGGTGCTGGACTCGCCGGAGCTCATCGAGAACGTGCACCCGTTCTGGCAGGACCAGCCTGCGCCGTACGGGCCGCTGTTCATCCTGCTGGCCAAGGGAACCGTGTGGCTGACCGGCACCGACATCGTGGCCGGGGTGATCGTGACCCGGCTGGTCCAGCTCGCCGGGCTGGGCCTGCTGCTGTGGGCGCTGCCGGGCCTGGTGCGCCACCTCGGCGGCCGGCTGCCGGTCGCGGCGTGGATGCTGCTCGCCGGGCCGCTGACCGTCGTGCACCTGGTCGGCGGCCCGCACAACGACCTGCTGATGATCGGGTTCCTGGCCGCGGGCGCGGTGCTGGTGCTGGACCGCCACCACGTGGCCGGGATCGCGGCGGTGACGCTCGGGGTGGCGGTGAAGGCGAGCGCGGCGGTCGCGCTGCCGTTCCTGGTGTGGGTGTGGGCCGGGCACCTGCGCTCGGCCGGATGGCGTGCGTTCACGCGGGCGTGCGCGGGTGCGGTGGCGGTGTTCGCGGTGGTGTTCGCGGCGGTCACCCTGCTCGCCGGGGTGGACCTGGGCTGGGTGACGATGGTGAACGCGTCGTCCCGCCTGGTGAACTGGCTGTCGGTGCCGACCGCGGCGGGGGAGATCCTGCACGGGGTCATCGGCCTGGCGGTGGACGTGCCGCGGGACTGGGTCGTCACGGTCACCCGGGTCATCGGCACCGCGCTGCTCGTGGTGATCGTGGTGCGGCAGTGGTGGCGGGCGCGCGGCGGCGGGCCGGACGCGGTGCGCCGCGCCGGGTTCGCGCTGTTCGCGGTGGCGCTGCTGTCGCCGACGATGCTGCCCTGGTACCTGACCTGGGGGCTGGCGCTCACCGCGGGGCTGGCGTGGAAGCCGCGCCAGCTCGCGGTGTTCGTGGGGGTCTCGGTGTTCATGGTCGCGCCGTACTCGGCCGACGGCGAGCAGCTGCTCTACAACTGGGCGTGGATGCTCCTCGCGATCGCCGCGTCGGTGCTGGCGGCGGTGTCGCTGGTCCGGCCGGACCCGCTGCGCTGGTCGGACCGTCCGGTGACCTGATGGACCCGGTGCGCGGGCCGGTGGTGCTGCGCCGCTGGGAGCCCGGCGACGCCGAGACGCTGCGCCGGCTCGTGGTGGCGGCGCAGGAATGGATCCGCCCGTGGATGCCCTGGGCCGTGGACGAGTACACCCTCGACGACGCGGTGGCGTTCATCGCGGCGAGCGAGCGGGGCCGGGCGGCCGGGGAGATGTACTCCTACGCGATCGTCGTCGACGGCGCGCCGGTCGGCACCGTGGGCATGGAGCGCAACGAGGTGCCGGACGCGATGGAGATCGGCTACTGGCTGCATCCCGCGCACACCGGCCGCGGCTACGCCACCGTCGCGGCCGGCCTGCTGGTCGACGAGGCGTTCACGCTGCCGTGGGTGGGGCGGGTGCAGATCTGGCACGACGCGGCGAACACCGCGAGCGCGGGCGTGCCGCGCAGGCTGGGCTTCGTCGAGGTCGCGCGCCGCTGCCCGCCCCGCGACCCGGCGCTGCCGGCCGAGGCGGGTGTGGACGTGATCTGGGAGCTCAGGCGCCCTTCGCCGTGAGCGTGGCGACCGCGCGGGTGGCCGCCACCCGGACGCGGCGGACGGGGTCCGCGCGCAGTGCGGCGACCTCCTCGAGGGCGTCGCCGAGCACGTTGCGCGCGACGACCTTCGCGGCCATCTCGCGCACCCGCCAGGCGGGGTCGGCCAAGGCGGCGCGCAGTGCGGGCAGCGCGCTGTCCTCCCACGCCCACAGCAGACCCCGGGCACCCCAGGACCGCAGCCAGTAGCGCAGGTCCTCGTCGTCGCGGTGGGCGAACCACCACGTCGCGGTGCGCCCGGCGAGCACGCGCACCAGCGCCTCGTCGTCGTCCTGCCCGGCGAGCAGGCGGACGCAGCCGGCCACCACGGCGGGGCGCCCGCGCCGGGCGCACTCGGCCAGGATCCGCTCGCGTGGCGTCGGCTCCCTCACGGTGCCATTCTCGCCGCCCGGGCGTACCGGGTGGCGAGAACGTCGAGCTGCTCGAGCAGTTCCGGCGGCCCGGTGACCTCGAAGTCGGCGTCCAGCAGTCCGATGTAGACGGCCAGCATCCGCGGGGTGTCGGAGCCGACGGCGACCACGCAGCCCGCCTCGGACGCCTCCAGCAGCTCGACGCCGGGCGGCAGCCGCCCGGCGAGCTCGCCGGGCGGGGCGAACACCCGCACGGTGGCGCGGAACCGCCACGTCGCGGTGCTGAGCGTCGCGGCGACGTACGCGGCGAGGTCGCCGCCCGGCGGCCGGCGCGGGGTGAACCGCGGGCCGGTCGGGATCCTCGGGCGCAGCCGGTCCACCCGGAACGTGCGCCAGTCGTCCCGCTCCAGGTCGAAGGCGACGAGGTACCAGCGGCCGCGGGCGTGCGCGAGGCGGTGCGGCTCGACGGTCCGGGTGATCGCGTCGCCCTCGTGGGTGGTGTAGTCCAGGCGCAGCCGCTCGTGGTCGCGGCACACGGCGGCGAGGGTGGTGAGCAACTCCGGGTCGACGGTGGGACCGCGGCCGGGCACCGGGACGGTGGCGGTGTGCAGCGCGTGCACCCGGTGCCGCAGCCGCGCCGGGAGCACCTGCTCGAGCTTGGCCAGCGCCCGGACCGACGTCTCGGCGATCCCGGTGACCGTGCCGCCCGCCGCGGTGCGCAGGCCGACCGCGACGGCCACCGCCTCCTCGTCGTCGAGCAGCAGTGGCGGCAGGGCCGCGCCGGGGCCGAGCCGGTAGCCGCCCGCGGCGCCGGGGGTGGCGTGCACGGGGTAGCCGAGGTCGCGCAGCCGCTGCACGTCGTTGCGCACGGTCCGGGTGGTGACGCCGAGCCGCTCGGCCAGCGCCGGGCCGGTCCAGTCCCGCCGGGACTGCAGCAGGGAGAGCAGGCGCAGCAGCCGCGCCGAGGTGTCCAGCACGCCGCTCATTCTGCCGGACATCGCGGAACGGAACCTTCCGCAATGCTTCCTAGCCTGCGCGTATGAGCATCGAGACCTTCCGCGTCGACATCCCGCAGACCGACCTCGACGACCTGCACGCCCGCCTGGCCGCCACCCGCTGGCCCGACCCGCTGCCCGGGGTCGGCTGGGAGCGCGGCGTGCCCGCCGGGCACCTGCACGACCTCGTCGAGTACTGGCGCACCCGCTTCGACTGGCGCGCGCAGGAGAAGTGGCTCAACACCTTCCCGCAGTTCACCACCACGGTCGACGGGCAGCGGCTGCACTTCGTGCACGTCCGGTCGGCGAACGCGGACGCGCTGCCGCTGATCCTCACCCACGGCTGGCCCGGCTCCTTCGTGGAGCTGCTCAACCTCGTCGAGCCACTCACCGCCGAGTTCCACCTGGTGATCCCGTCGCTGCCCGGGTTCGGCTTCTCCACACCACTGCGCGAGACCGGCTGGGGCAACCTGTTCCGGGTGGCCGCCGCGTTCGCCGGGCTGATGACCGAGCTGGGCTACGAGCGGTTCGCCGCGCACGGCGGCGACATCGGCGCGGGCGTGACCGGGATGCTGCCGATGGCCGCACCCGGCCGGGTGGTGGCCGCGCACATCAACGGCCCCGCCCCGTTCCCGTTCGGCCCGGACGTGCCCCTCGCCGGTCTGTCCGATGTGGATCGTGCGCGGGCGGAGCGGTTCAACGCGTTCCGGGCGGGCGGGCTCGGGTACCTGCACCTGCAGGCGACCAGGCCATCCACGCTCGCCTACGCGCTGACCGACTCCCCGGCCGGCCAGCTGGCCTGGATCGCGGAGAAGTTCGCCGAGTGGACCGACCCGGCGGCCGCGCTGCCGCAGGACGCGGTGGACCTCGACCAGCTGCTGACCAACGTCAGCGTGTACTGGTTCACCCGGTCCGGCGCGTCCTCGGCGCAGTTCGGCTACGAGGGGATGCAGGCGTTCCGGGCGTTCGTCGAGCAGTCCGGCGGCGCGTCGACGCTGCACGCCGGGGAGGCGCCGCTGGGCGTGGCCGTGTTCGCCGGGGACATGAGCATCCGCTCGCTGCTGGACCCCGACGCACGGGTGGCGCGGTGGACGGAGTTCGACCGCGGCGGGCACTTCCCGGGCATGGAAGCGCCGGACCTGCTCGCCGCGGACCTGCGAGACTTCCTTCGTGACCGCCGCTGAGGCCGGCCTGCGCGCGCTGAACCGGGCGACCCTCGACCGCCAGCTGCTGCTGCGCCGGTCCGGGATGTCCACCGTGGACGCCGTGACGCGGCTGGTGGGCCTGCAGGCGCAGGCCCCGAACGCGCCCTACCTCGGCCTGTGGTCGCGGCTGTCCGGGTTCGCGCTCGCCGACCTGACCGCGGCGCTGGAGAACCGTTCGCTGGTGCGCTCGTCGGTGCTGCGGGGGACCCAGCACCTGGTCACCGCGCGGGACTACCGCTGGCTGCGGCCGCTGGTGGCGCCCGTGCTGGCCCGCGCGCGGCAGGCGGCGTTCGGCCGGGTGACCGCGGGCGTGGACCTCGCCGAGCTGGCGGCGGCGGGGGAGCGGCTGCTGGCCGGCCGGACGCTGACCCGCACCCAGCTGCGGTACCTGCTGGCGCCCCGGTGGCCGGCCGCGGACCCCGACGCGCTGGCGTGGTCGGTGCAGACGCTGGTGCCGGTGGTGCACCCGCCGCCGAACGGCACGTGGCGCCGCGGCGGTCCGACGCCGTTCACGCTGGCGACCGAGTGGCTCGGCGGCCCGCTCGGCGCGCCGGACCCCGCGCGGCTGGTGCGCCGCTACCTCGCGGCATTCGGCCCCGCGACGGTCCGGGACGTGCAGGCCTGGTCCGGCGTCACCGGCCTCGCCGAGGTGGTGTCCGCGATGCCGGATCTGGTCCCGGCCGGCGCGGACCGCTACGACCTGCCGGACATGTCCTGTCCGGACCCGGACACGCCGGCGCCGGTGCGGCTGCTGCCGGAGTTCGACAACCTGCTCGTCGCCTACGCCGACCGCACCCGGCTGATGCCCGACGAGTACCGCAGGCGGATCTGCGTGGGCGGGCTGGTCGAACCGGCGGTGCTCGTGGACGGCACGGTGCGCGGCTCCTGGCGGCTGCGCCGGGCCGCCGGCCGCGCGACGCTGTCGGTCGAGCTGTTCGAGCGGCTGCCCGCGACCGGCCGGGCCGAGGTCGAGGCGGAGGCGGCCCGGTTGCTCGAGTTCGCCGCCCCGGACGCCGAGCGGGAGCTGCGATGGACGTGAGCCATCCGCTGCCGGCGGTGCTGAGCGAGCCGAGCCGGCGCCGGGACCTCGACGAGTACCGCGGGTGCGGCACGCGCGGTCTTTGCGCACCGAGCTCATCGATAAATGGGTTGCCGACCCTGGGCGGCGCCGGGAGCCTCTGGCGCGTGGGCACCACGATGCTGATCAACTTCGTCTACTGCCATCCCGTCGGGCACGCGGTGGAGGCGCTGCACTACGCCAACGGCTACCACCTCGCCGACCCCGACCGCCGCATCTGCATGGCGTTGATCGCGACCACGGCCACCGAGCTCACGACGTTCGCCGGGTTCGTCGACGCCACCTACCCGGTCCCCGTCGACGTGTTCGCGCCCGCCGACCACACCGCGACCCTCGCCGGCATTCCGTCCACATGGGACTGGGTGGTCTCCGACGCGCGCAGCGTGGATCCGGTGCAGCGCGGCATCTTCCCCGGCCTGGCCGCCTACCACGACGCGAGCGCGAGCCACTTCACCGGCGCACGCGGCCTGGCCGGGCACCGGCCGCCGCCGAGCTACGTGCCCGGCGCGCACCTGCGGCTCGACATCCCGCCCGCGCCGTTCGGCACCACGCCGAGGATCGCGATCCTGCCCGGCGGCTCGGCGCCACGCCACCTGTACCCGTCGGTCCGGTCCTGGGAGCTGATCGTCGACGCGCTCGCCCGGCGGTTCCCCGGCGCGACCTTCTGCCTGGTCGGCAAGCTCCGCGAGGACGGCCGCACCTCGACGACGCTGGGCCGCGCGGAGTTCGACCGGCTGCGGTCGGCGATGCCGCGCGTCCACGACGTCGTGGACGCGCCGCTGACCGACCAGCTCGCCGCCGTCGCCGCGTGCGACGTGCTGGTCTCGCCGCACTCCGGGTTCGGGATGGCCGCGCTCGCCGCCGGCACGCCGTGGCTGACGATCGGCGGCAACAGGTGGCCGGAGTACTTCTTCAACGGCGTGCCGTTCTACACCGTGCTGCCCGACGTCGAGCGGTTCCCGTGCTACACGCTGATGGCCGAGGACCCGCCGCCGGTCGAGGACGACGGCCCGCGCTCGCCCAGCATGAGCAGGGAGCGGATCCTCGCCGACCTCGACGAGATCGTCGACGGCGCCGCCCGGCTCGTCGAACGCCGCTGGGACTACGAGACCGCGCTGTACGACCACGCCCGCCGGATGCTCGCGCTGCGCGGCGGCGACCCGACCATGGTGTGGTCGCTGGACAACGTGCTGGTCAAGGCCCTGTCCTGAGCGGCCCCCGGCCTTGTCCCGCCATCGAGTCGACCCGCGAGCGTAATGATTTCGCAAAAGTCGCGCACACTGCGTGACCTTCGCAGCGATCCGCAGGCACACTGGACCCATGATTATGTGGGGGATTGTCCTGTTCGTGGGTGTGGTGGTCGTCGCGTTCCTGCTGTGGGCCGGAGGCGGGAAGGCCGACCGCGCCGCGCGCCGGGAGCTGCGGCGGTTGCGCAGTGCGGAGAAGCGCCGCGTGAACACGGCCACCATCCGCGAGCGCCAGGGCGACATGTTGTGGTTGTCGCACCTTCCCGGTCGGGATCCCGTGCGCAGCACCATCGATCCCAACGCCCACAACCCGGCGCCCCGGTACCGCAGGTAGCCCGGACACGAGACACTCAGGCCAGGGAGCCGACCGCCTCGACGGTCCGGTCGATCTGGGCCGGGGTGGTGACCATGCTCGGCCCGAACCGCAGGTACCGCTCCGCGTAGGGCGTGACGCTCGCGGCGATCCGGTGTTCGGCGCGCAGCCGCGCGGTGGCGGTCGCGGCGTCCATGGTGGACAGCTCGCAGCACACGATGCCCGCGGACACCTGCGGCGAGGCGGGCGTGACGAGCCGGACGCCGTCGATCGCCGCCAGGCCCTCCTTGAGCTGCGTGGCCTGTTCGGTGATCCTCGCGGCGATCCGGTCGCGGCCGATCCGGCGGTGGAACTCGAACGCCTCGCGCACCGCCCACCGGTGCTCGAACGAGTGATAACCACCGGGGGTGTGCACGGCGCCGGGCGCGCCGCCCCCGGAGAACGTGGGGATGATCGCGGACGGCGCGGCCCAGTCCCGGCCCCACAGCAGCCCGGTGCCGCGCGGCCCGAACAGCCACTTGTGCGTGCCGCTGGACAGGAAGTCGCAGCCGAGGTCGCCGATGTCGGTGTCGAGCGCGCCGAAACCGTGCACGCCGTCCACGCACAGCAGCGCGCGGTCGGCGGGCGCCCGGCCGTCGTTGGCGTCGGCGACCGCCTGCCCGATGGCGGCGATCGGCAGCCGGACCCCGGTGCCGGAGTGCACCCAGGTCACCGCCACGACGCGGGTCCGCGGGCCGATCGCGGCGCGCAGCCGCCCGACGATCTCGGTCTCGTTCGCGGCGGAAGGCTCGTCGTAGAGCCGGATGCGGCGCACCCGCGCGCCGGTGCGCTCGCCGGCCAGCCGCAGCGCCTCGGTGGTGGCGTAGAAGTCGTGCTCGGTGGTCAGGATCTCGTCGTCGCGGTCCAGGTCGAGGCCGCCGTAGAGCAGCCCGAGGCCCATCGTGGTGCTGTCGGTGAGCGCGATGTTCTCCGGCTCGGTGGCGAGGTACCCGGCGGCGGCGCGGCGCACCTCGTCCTCGGCCTGGTGCTGTTCCTGGACGTAGTGCGCGGTGTCCGCGTCGAGCCCGGCGCGGTGCCGGTCGATCGCGTCGCGGACCGGCTTCGGGTGCGCGGCGAGCACGAACGCGGCGAGGTGCACGAGGTCGGGGTCGAGCGGGAACTGCGCGCGCACCGAGTCCCAGTCGGCGGGGTCGAACGCCGCGTCACGGCCCGCCGGCTCCGGGGAGGTGCAGCCGGCGAGTGCGGCGCCCGCGCCCAGGAGTCCGGCGGTGAGCAGGCCGCGCCGGCGGATGGTGTCCACCGGGGGATCGTATGTGCCGACAGCGAGTCCGCGGGCCCGATCCCGTGCTCACCCATGCGCCTGCCGGCCGAGCTGGACGTGGAGACCGCGTGCTTCGGTCACGGTGACCCGGTGGTCACCGGGGCGGGCGACGCGCTGCGCGCCGCGGCGGCGAACCACCACGAGCGCCGGCGCGTCTAGCGCAGTGCCGGCTCGGCGAGCGTGAGGGTGCCGGCGTCCGCGTCGAGGGTGGCCTCGACGCCCAGCGGGATGGTCAGCTGGGCCGGGACGTGCCCGAATCCCAGGTTCCACACCATCGGGATGCCCAGCCCGCCCAGCAGGTCCGCGACCACGGCGTACACCTCGGACGGTTCGCCGCAGCCGGTCCACGAGCCCAGCGCGATGCCCGACACCCCGGTGAACCAGCCCGCCCGCAGCAGCTGGGTGAGCATCCGGTCCACCTGGTAGGGCGCCTCGTTCACGTCCTCCAGCAGCACGACCGCGCCGTCCGGCGGCGGGCCGGACGCGCCCACGCACGACGAGAGCAGGCTGAGGTTGCCGCCGACGAGGACGCCGGTGGCCGTGCCGTGGTTCATCGTGGCCACCGCCGGGCCGGTGAGCGACAGCATGGCCTCCGGCTCGAACAGCGTGGCGCGCAGGTACTTCTGCGCGGTCTGGTCGAACGACTCGCCCGCGAGGATCGGGGAGAACAGGGTCACCACGCCGAGCCGCTCGCCGAGCGCGGCGTGCAGCGCGGTGATGTCGCTGGAGCCGGCGAACACCTTGGGCCCCGCACCGGCCATGGTGTGCCAGTCCAGCAGGTCGAGCATCCGCATGGCGCCGTAGCCGCCGCGAGCGCAGAGCACGGCGGCGACCTCCGGGTCGCACCAGGCCCGCTCCAGGTCGGCGGCGCGGGCCGCGTCCGCCGCCGCGAGGTAAGGCAGGTCGGGGTGGCGGTCGAGCACGTGCTCGCCGACCTTCACCCGCAGGCCCCAGTCCTGCAGCACCGCCACGGCGCTGTCGACGAGTTCGGGCGGCGGCGGTCCGGACGGCGCGACGAGCGCGACCGTGTCACCGGCCCGCAGCCGGGCGGGCCTGGCGCGGGTCACGTACGCAGTTCCAGGACGGGCACCCCGGGTGGTGAGAAGCCGAACACCTGGCCGTAGAAGGACAGCTCGGCCTCCAGCGCCGCGCGCTTGTTCTCCGCGCGGCGGAACCCGTGCTGCTCGCCGGCGAAGGTGAGGTAGGCGTGCGGCACGCCGGTGCCGTCGAGGCTCGCGACGAACCGGTCGGCCTGCACGGGCGGGCACACCTCGTCCTCCAGCCCCTGCAGCAGCAGCACCGGCCCGGCGAGCCTGTCGATGCGGTTGATCGGCGACCGCTCGACATAGCGGTCGGTGTGCTCGGGCAGCGTGCCGACCAGGCCGTCGAGGTAGCGGGACTCGAAGTCGTGCGTCTCCCCGACGAAGCTCAGCATGTCGAGGACCGGGTACTTGATCGTGGCGCACCGGTAGGTGTCCACGCTGGTCATCGACGCGGCCGAGGTCCAGCCGCCCGCGCTGCCGCCGCGGATGGCGAGCCGGTCGGCGTCCGCCGAGCCCTCCGCGGCGAGCGCGGCGGCCACCGCGGCGCAGTCGTGCACGTCCACCACGCCCCACTCGCCGAGCAGCGACTCCCGGAACGCCCGGCCGTAGCCCGCCGAGCCGCCGTAGTTGACCGCGACGTAGCCGAAACCACGGCTGGTGAAGTAGGCGGCCTCGAGGTTCAGCGAGCTGCTCGCCCGGCCGGTCGGCCCGCCGTGCGCGTAGACGAGGTAGGGCGGCGCGGTGCCCTCGGGGCCGGCGAAGCCGGGGTTGCGCGGCGGGTAGACCAGCGCGGGGATCCGGCGCCCGCCGGGACCGTCGAACGTCCGTTCCTCGGGGACCGGGAGGTAGGCGGGGTCCGGGCCCTGGTCCGGCTCGCCGGACAGCGTCGACAGCGACCCGGTGGCGAGGTCGAGGGAGACGACCGCGAGCCCGTGGTGCGGCGAGCCCGCGGCGCACACCACCGCGCCGTCCCGCACGGCGACGTCGGCGGACCACTGCGTGCGGTCGGTGTCCACATCGGTCACCGTGCCGGTGCGCTCGTCGAGCACCGCGAGCCGGTCGGAGCGCAGGACCGCATGCCGGCCACCGCCGAGCGGGGCGAACCAGCGCATGCCGAGCGTCCACAACGGCCCGCCGAGCTCCTCCTCGCACGGCGCGAGGTTGCGCCGCGACCCGTCCGGCCCGATGCGGAACAGGTTCCACCAGCCGTCGGGATCGCTGAGCGCGAGCAGCGTGTCCGCCGACTCCCACTCGACCTGGCAGACGCTCTCCCGCGGGCCGCCGGCGAGCACCTCGTGGCCGCCGGCCGGGCCGTCGACGCCCAGCGGCGCCACGCACAGCTGCGAGCCGTCCCAGGGCATGTTCGGGTGGTCCCAGCCGATCCAGGCGATCCGGTCGCCGTCCGGGGAGAGCCGCGGGCCGGTCATGAAGTGGTGGCTCGCGGCCAGCACCCGGGGTTCGGAGCCGTCGACCGGGACCGCCACCAGGTCGCGGCGGATGTCGGTGGGCCCGTCGCCGACGACCGTCTCGCGCACGCACAGCACGGTGCCGTCCGGGCCGGGGGACAGGTCGGCGTAGCGCAGGCCGTGGTGGCGGGCGGGCTCCGCGCTGATCGGCCGCGGCTCGCCGGGCGCGCCGACCTCGACCAGGTAGAGGCGCTGGTCGGCCCAGCTGGTGAACACGACCTGCTCGCCGTGCGGGCCGTCGAGCACCGTCCAGGGCCGGCCGCCGTACTCGTGCACCCGGTTGCGGACGTTCCACGGCGCGGGCAGCACCTCGACCGGGCGGCCGTCCGGTCCTTCGTGGAGCAGCGCGACCCGGCCTCCCTCGGTCGGCCGCTGCTCGGCCCACCAGACCCGGCCGCCGTGCACGTCCACCCACTGCGGCTCACCGCGCGCGGCCGCGACCGACGCGGCGTCCAGCGGTGACTCCCATGCCCCGAACTGTGCGATCTTCACCACGTGCGAAACCCTAACCGGTCGGCCCGCCCGGACTACCTTCGATAACGTTGCCGCAGGTCCGTCGTGCCGGGGAACACGCCTGCTCGACTTGGTCGTTTGCCGTAGGGTCGGAGGTGCCATGGCTCGTGTCATTCATGTGTTCCGCCAACCCGATCGGTTCGTCGCCGGCACGGTCGGGCAACCCGGCGACCGAACGTTCTACCTGCAGGCATCGGAGAGCGCCCGGACCATCAGCGTGACGCTGGAGAAGCAGCAGATGGCGGTGCTCGCCGAGCGCATCGGCTCCCTGCTCGAGGAGGTGCACCGGCGGTTCGGCGCGGACCTGCCGAACGAGACGCCGGAGGATCTGGTCGACGCGGACCCGCTCAAGGTGCCGGTCGAGGAGGAGTTCCGGGTCGGCACCATGGGGCTCGGCTGGGACTCCGAGACGCGCGCGGTCGTCATCGAACTGCTCGCGATCACCGAGGGTGAGGTCGACGAGTCGGTGGTGCTCGACGACACCGAGGAGGGCCCCGACGCGGTCCGGGTGTTCCTGACGCCCGCCGAGGCGCGGGCGTTCGCCGAGCGCGCCGACCGGGTGATCAACGCCGGGCGCAAGCCGTGCCCGCTGTGCGGGGAGCCGCTGGACCCGGCCGGGCACGTGTGCCCCCGCCAGAACGGGTACCGGCGCACCGACGACGAGACGGAATGACTTGCTGCCGTCCGATCCGGCCGTAGCCGAGCTGCTCACCCGCGGTCGTATCGAGGTCGAGGGCAGGCTCGTGGACGCGTCCAACGCGACGCTGTTCTGCGAGATCAGCGGCGGGGACGCGGCCGCGCACTGCGTGTACAAGCCGGTGTCGGGGGAGCGGGCACTGTGGGACTTCCCGGACGGCACGCTGGCCGGCCGCGAGGTCGGCGCGTACCTGGTGTCCGAGGCGGCGGGCCTGCACCTGATCCCGCCGACCGTGCTGCGCGACGGGCCGTTCGGCCCCGGCATGGTTCAGTTCTGGGTGGACACCAAGGAGGGCGACGACCTCGTCGACGTGCTGGCCCCCGGGGACGTGCCGCACGGGTGGCGTCGCGTGCTGCGTGCGCACGACCGGTTCGGCGAGCCGGCGGTGCTCGCGCACTCCGACCATCCCAGCATCCGGCTGATGGCGGCGCTCGACGTGGTGATCAACAACGCGGACCGCAAGGGCGGGCACGTGCTGCACGGCACCGACGGCAACGTCTACGGCGTCGACCACGGCATCTGCCTGCACACCGAGCACAAGCTGCGCACCGTGCTGTGGGGCTGGCTGGGGGAGCCGCTGCCCGCGGACGTGGTGGAGATGCTCGGCACCCTGCGCTCCGCGGTGGACGCCTCGCTGGGCGAGTCGCTGGCCGAACACCTGACCCGCGCGGAGATCCGGGCGCTGCGCACCCGCGTCGAGGCCCTGTGCCGCACCGGCGAGTTCCCGACGCCGGGCGCGGACTACCGGGCCATCCCCTGGCCGGCGTTCTAGGCGAACACGACCTCCCGGCTCCGCGCGCCGGCGTCGGTGAACTCGAGCAGCCGGGTGCCCTCGCGGACCAGCGCGGCGGTGTCCTTCCTCGACACCGGTGCCCACGGGGTGATCGTCAGCGTCGCCGCGCGCCGCTGCCGGGCGATCCGCCACTCGCCGCGCACGAAGCCGTCGACCAGGATCGTGCCGGGGAACACGCCGTTGCGCACGCCGAACAGCCGCTTGCGGAACTCCTCGCTCAGCACCCGGGTCCGGTCGGCGTGGGAGAGCAGCAGGTTGTCGAACTCGGGCAGGAAACGGACCGGCACCGGCAGGTCCGCGGGCGGGCGCGGGGCGTCAGGCAGGTCGAACAGCTCGCGGCCGGACTCGTCGGCGAACACCGCCAGCGACGCCCGCATCGGCTCGACCACCTCGCGCAGCCGGGTGAGGCCGGACCAGGCCTGCAGGTCGGCCACGCTCGCCGGGCCGAACGCGGCCAGGTAGCGCCGCACCAGCACCGCCGGGTCGGGCGCGGGGTCGAGCGGGCGGCCCAGCCAGTGCTCGCTGGTGCGGTAGGCCGCCTGCCCCGACCGCCCCCACACCGCGCGCGGCGGCACCTGCACCAGCGGCAGCAGCCCGCGGGCCACGTGCGCCAGCGAGCCCGGCGGGATCGCCGGCCAGCGCTCGGCGAGCACGGCGCCGAGCTCCTTCGCGGTCATGGCCCGCTCGTCGAGCAGCTCCCGGGCGGTCTCGGCGACCTTCGCGACGTCGACGCCGTCCAGTTGCCGCGCGTGCAGGGCGTTGGTGCGCAGGTCGCGATCCATGATCACCTGCATGAGCGGCCGGAGGAAGCCGGCGTCGGCCGCGGTGACCAGGTGGACCGTGCCGCGCATCAGCACGATGCGCACCACCCGCCGCTGCAGCAGCGCGTCGGCGAGCTGCTCGGGCCGGAAACCGGCCAGCCGGGTCCACAGCCCGGTGTACGGCGGGAACGGCGCCTGCGCCTGCATGCCGACCAGATGCTCGACCGCCGCCTCGGCCGGGCGGGGGTCCCGCTCGACCAGCAGCTGGCGGGCGAGTGTCGCCCGGTTGAGCGCCCGCGGGCCCAGCACCGTCACCGCCACACCTCCTCAGTGCTCGTCGCGCCGCAGGCCGCGGAAGAACTCTCGCACGTCCGCGACCAGCAGGTCGGGGACCTCCATCGCGGCGAAGTGCCCGCCGGTGTCGAAGTCGGTCCAGTGGGTGATCGTGTTGGCCTGCTCGGCGTAGCGCCGGATCGGGATGTCCGCGGCGAACGCGGCCACGCCGGTGGGCACGTCCGTGCGGTACGGCCACTCGCCGCCGTGCGCCATCTCGTAGTAGAGCCGCGCGGCCGAGCCCGCGGTGCCGGTCAGCCAGTACAGCATCACGTTGGTGAGCATCCGGTCCCGGTCCACCGACGCCTCGGGCGGGCTGTCCGCCGGGTGGGTCAGGTCCTTGAACAGCTGCGTGATCCAGGCGAGCTGGCCGGCCGGGGAGTCGGACAGCGAGTACGCGATCGTCTGCGGGCGGTGGGCCTGGACCTGGAAGTAGCCGTTGCGCTCGGACTGGAACTCCTGCTGGCGCGCCCAGCGGGCGCGCTCCCGCTCGGTGAGCTCGGCCTCGTCGACGTCGACGCCGATCGGGATGAAGCCGACCGTGGCGGCGTTGACGTGCACGCCGGCCACGTGCTCGGGGTCGACCCGGCCGAGGTCGGGGGAGACCACCGCGCCCCAGTCACCACCCTGCGCGCCGTACCGGTCGTAGCCCAGGCGCGCCATCAGCTCGGCCCACGCCCGCGCGATCCGCCGGGAGTGCCAGCCGCCGTCGCGGGTGGGGCCGGAGAAGGCGAAGCCGGGCAGCGACGGGATCACCACGTGGAAGGCGTCCGCTGCCGACCCGCCGTGTGCCACGGGGTCGGTGAGCGGGCCGATCACGTCGAGGAACTCGACGAACGAGCCGGGCCAGCCGTGCGTGAGCACCAGCGGCAGCGCGTCCGGCTCGGGGGAGCGGACGTGCAGGAAGTGGACGGTCGTGCCGTCGATCTCGGTGGTGTACTGGGGCAGGTCGTTGAGCAGCTTCTCGTGCCCACGCCAGTCGTAGCCGGTGCGCCAGTACCCGGCCAGGTCCTGGAGGTAGCCGAGCGGGACGCCGTGGCTCCACCCGACGCCGGGCAGCTCGTCGGGCCAGCGGGTCGCCGCGAGCCTGCGGTCCAGGTCGTCCAGATCGGCCTGCGGGACGTCGATGCGGAACGGTCGGATCTCTGTGTCGGTCATGGCACCGACGCTATCCGGCAACAGTGACAGGTTCGGTCACCAATGGATGAGATGATGGCACTCGTGTTGGAGACCTCCGCCCGGCTGCTGCGGCTCCTGTCGCTGTTGCAGGCCCGGCGCGACTGGACCGGCGCCGAGCTCGCCGCCCGGCTCGCGGTCACCCTGCGGACCGTGCGCCGCGACGTCGACCGGCTGCGCGACCTCGGCTACCCGGTCACCGCGACGCCCGGCGCGGCCGGCGGGTACCGGCTGGAACCGGGCTCGGCGATGCCCCCGCTGCTGCTCGACGACGACGAGGCGGTGGCGGTCGCGGTCGGCCTGCGCACCGCGGCGAACGGCACGGTCGCCGGCATCGAGGAGACCTCGGTCCGCGCGCTGGCGAAGCTGGAGCAGGTGCTGCCGTCGCAGCTGCGCCACCGGGTGACCGCGCTCGGCGCGAACACGGTGTCCCTCGCCGCGCCCGGGCCGACCGTCGACCCTGCGGTGCTGACCCGCCTCGCCACCGCGTGCCGGGACCGCGAGTCGCTGCGCCTGCGGTACACCAGCGCGGACGGCACGGACAGCCGCCGGCTGGTCGAGCCCGTGCGGCTGGCCTGCACCGGCCGGCGCTGGTACCTGCTGGCCTGGGACCGCGAGCCGGCGGACTGGCGGACCTTCCGGGTGGACCGGATCGCCGGCATGCCCGCACCCGGCCCGCGCTTCCCGCCGCGCGACCCGCCGGAGCCGGACGTCGCCGCCTACATCTCGCGCGCGATCTCCTCCGCGCCCTACCGCCACCGGGCGACGATCCGGCTGCACGCGCCCGCGCAGGTCGCGGCCGAGCGGGTGAGCCCGGCGGCGGGCCTCGTCGAGGCGGTCGACGAGCACACCTGTCTGCTGCACGTCGGGGGCCCGTCGCTGGCCGGTTTCCCGGTGTACGTGGCGCAGATCGGCTTCGAGTTCGAGGTGCTCTCACCACCCGAGCTGATCGAGCAGGTCCGGGTGCTGGCCGGCCGGTTCGGCCGCGCCGTCGGCGGCTGAGCCGGTTTGCTCGCTCGAGCAAGCAAACCGGAGGTGGACCGCCGACGGCCGGGGGAGTCAGTCCGTCGGCTGCCAGAGCTCGAAGTTCACGCCCTGGTCGTCGGTGCACTCCGCCTTCAGGCCGTACGGGTGGCGCCGGGCCTGCGCCGCGACACCGCCGGCCGCGCGGACCCGGTCGAGCGCCGCGGCGATGTCGTCGACCCGGTAGACCAGCTGGATCTGCGGCTCGACGTCCTCGGGCGACCACACGCCCATCGGCGGGTTCGTCTCCTCCGTGCGCCACGCGCCCTGGCTGCCCGGGGTGAACGGCACCTGCAGCACCGCCTCGTAGAACGCCTTCGCCCGCTCGACATCGGCGGTGATCATCGTGACGCGGACGACGTCGCCCTGGCGGTACCGGGTGGCCCGCGCCGGCGGGCGGAGCAGCAGCCACCGGTGCCCGAACGGGTCCACGATCACCGAGCCGCGGCCGTAGGGCTGGTCGACCGGCTCCCGCTCGACCGACGCGCCACGCCGCCGCGCCCGCTCGGTGGTCGCGTCCACGTCGTCCACCTCCAGGTGCAGCGACTGGCTGAACGTGGTCGGCGAGTCCGGCGCGCGCACCGGCACGTCGGGGTAGAGCTCGGAGGTCTCCGACAGCATCAGCACCGCGTCGCCCATGCCGAGCTCCGCGTGCCCGACCGTGCCGTCCTCGTCGACGTGCATCTCGCCCCGCGGCAGCGCGCCGAACACCTCCGCGTACCAGGCCAGCGCGCGGCGCGCGTCGGACACCACGATGTACGGGGTCAGCGTCGGGGGCCAGGCCGCCTCGCGACGCTCCAGCTGGGTGGTCATGTCTGCTCCTGACTGGTCGAGCACGGCGCGGGTCAGCCGCTCCCGCAGCCGCGCGGCGAAACCGGGATCGGGCCGGACCGGCACCACGGGTTCGCGGAGAGCGTCGAACGGGTCGGTCATGACGAGCCCTCCTCTCCCGTGTAGATCCGGCGGAACGCGCACCGGGCCCGGACCAGCAGCGCCTCGGTGGCGTGCACGGTCCGGTCGAGGTGCCGGGCCACCTCGGGCACCGGCAGCCCGTCGAGGTAGCGCAGGGTGAGCGCGGCCCGGTGGTGCGGGCCGAGCGCGTCGAGCACCTCGCGGGCGCGCATCTTCTCCACCGCGACGTCCCACGGGTCCTCGACCGGTTCGCGCTCACCGTCCAGCAGGCGCAGCCCGCGCTGCTCGCGCTCGACGCGCCGCCAGTGGTCGGCGAGCTTGTGCCGGGCCACCCCGATCAGCCACGGGACGGACGGCTCGGGCGCATCCGGCCTGCGCACCGCGTGCACCGCGGCGAGGAACGACTCCGCGGCGAGGTCCTCGGCCAGCGTCGCGTCCCGGCAGCGGGCCAGCAGGTAGCCGTAGACGTGCGGCAGCGCCTCGTCGTACAGCTCCAGCAGCCCGAGCGCCGGGTCGGGCCGCACCTGGGGGTGCGTCACACCTGCATCGTCGTCCGGGGCGGCGACACTCCGACGGGCCGGTGCCGAAATTCTTCCCGAAGGATCAGTAGGGTCGCCGGGTGCGCGACGATCCGTACGGCGGCGATGTACTGTCCCGCAGACCGAACCGCCGGGCGGTGCCCGAGGTGGTCGCCGAGCCGGGGCTCGTGGTCGAGGACCCCGCGAGCGGGTTCTGCGGCGCGGTGACCCGGTTCGAGCACGGGCACGTGGTGCTCGAGGACCGGCACGGCCGGCACCGGCTCTTCCCGCTCACCCCGGCCGGCTTCCTCGTCGACGGCAGGCCGGTTACCCTCACCCGCCCGGTCGCCGCACCCGACCGGCGCCGCGGGGTGTCCGCGTCCGGCTCGGTCCGCGTCGAAGGCCACAGTGCCCGCACCGCCCGGGACAGCCGGCTGTGGGTGGAGGGCATCCACGACGCGGAGCTCGTGGAGCGGGTGTGGGGTCACGACCTGCGGGTCGAGGGCGTCGTCGTCGAGCCGCTGCACGGGATCGACGACCTGCCCGGCCGGGTCGCCGGGTTCGGCACCGGGCCCGGCCGCCGCCTCGGCGTGCTCGTCGACCACCTCGTGGCCGGCAGCAAGGAGTCCCGCATCGTCGAGGAGCTGCGGGACCCGGACGTGCTCGTCACGGGTCACCCGTACGTGGACGTCTGGCAGGCGGTGCAGCCGGCGTCGGTGGGCATCGAGGCGTGGCCGGCCGTGCCGCGCGGCGTGCCGTGGAAGGAGGGCGTCTGCGCGGCGCTGGGGTGGGGCGACCCGGCCGACGGCTGGCGCCGGATCCTCGCCCGGGTGCGCAGCTACCGCGACCTGGAGACCCCGCTCATCGGCGCCGTGGAGCGGCTCATCGACTTCGTCACCACCGGTGAGGAGTAGTTACCCGGGGCCCCGATTCTGAGATCATGGGGTTATGGCCGCACTGCTATGGCTCATCGGCGGCATCGCGCTGATCTCCGCCGAGATCCTGTCCGGGGACTTCTTCCTGCTGATGGTCGGTGTCGGGGCGCTGTTCGGCGCGGCCGCCGACTGGGTGTTCGGCAACACGATCATCGCCGCCGTGGTGTTCGCCGTGGTGTCGATCGGGCTGGTCACGTTCGCCAGACCGTGGCTCAAGCACCGCATGCACGGCGCGCTGATCCACACCAACGCCGACGCGCTCATCGGCCGCAAGGCGGTGGCGGTGTCCATGGTCGACCAGAACGGCGGTCAGGTGAAGCTCGACGGCGACCTGTGGTCGGCCCGGGCCTTCGACGACAAGAAGGAGATCTCCCCGGGCGCGTCGGTGACCATCGTCGAGATCTCCGGGGCCACCGCCGTGGTGCTGGCGGACACCGACTGACGCGGCGGCGAGGTGGCATTCAGGTGATCGCGGCCAACTTCTCGGGGGACGCGGCGCCGGCATGGACAGGTTCGGGGTGATCTTGTGATCTACTTCCAGCGCGCCGCGCTGGAAGCGCCAACCCGAGCCGGAGTGGAGGCACGTTGACCATCCTCATCATCGTTTTGGTCGTGGTGTTGTTCGTCGTCACGATCGTGGTGAAGTCGATCCTCGTGATCCCGCAGGCGCAGTCCGCGGTGGTCGAGCGCCTGGGCAGGTACCGCTCCACGGCCGAGCCGGGGCTGAACTTCCTGGTGCCGTTCCTGGACCGGGTCCGCGCCCGGATCGACCGCCGCGAGCAGGTGGTCTCGTTCCCGCCGCAGCCGGTGATCACCCAGGACAACCTCACCGTGTCGATCGACACGGTGGTGTACTTCCAGGTCACCAACCCGCGCGACGCGGTGTACGAGATCTCCGACTACATCATCGGCGTCGAGCAGCTGACCACCACGACGCTGCGCAACGTGGTCGGCGGCATGAGCCTGGAGGAGACGCTCACCTCGCGCGACTCGATCAACGGCCAGCTGCGCGGCGTGCTCGACGAGGCCACCGGCCGGTGGGGCATCCGGGTCGCCCGCGTCGAGCTGAAGGCGATCGACCCGCCACCGTCCATCCAGGACTCGATGGAGAAGCAGATGCGCGCGGACCGGGAGAAGCGCGCCATGATCCTCACCGCGGAGGGCACCCGGGAGGCGGCCATCAAGACCGCGGAGGGCCAGAAGCAGAGCCAGATCCTGTCGGCCGAGGGCGCCAAGCAGGCCGCGATCCTCGCCTCCGAGGGCGAGCGGCAGTCGCGGATCCTGCGCGCCCAGGGCGAGCGGGCCGCCCGGTACCTGCAGGCGCAGGGCCAGGCGAAGGCGATCGAGAAGGTGTTCGACGCGATCAAGGCCGGCAAGCCGACCCCGGAGGTGCTGGCCTACCAGTACCTGCAGACGCTGCCGCAGATGGCGCAGGGCGACGCCAACAAGGTGTGGATGCTGCCCAACGACTTCGGCAAGGCCCTCGAGGGCTTCGCCCGGGCGCTCGGCGCGCCGGGGGAGGACGGCGTGTTCCGCTACGAGCCGCCCGCCTACGAGCCGCCGAGCCGGCCCGAGCAGGACGAGGACGAGATCGCCAGCTGGTTCGACACGGCGAGCGACCCGAAGGTCGCCGAGGCGGTCCGGGCCGCCGAGGCCGTGGCCCGCAAGGAGGTGCCCGGCCCGCTGACGTCCCCGGCCACCATGCCGGTCCGGCCGGCCGGCCCGCCCGCGGTCACCGCCGCGCCCGCGCCGCCGGCGCCCGAGCCCGCGGCGCCGCCGGCCACGACCCCCGCGCCTCCGGCCTCGCAGCCGCCGGCCGCACCGCCGCCGCCGCGCCGGCAGCCGGGGCGGCCGCCCGAGTCGACCGAGCTGTCCGACGACCCGCCCACCTACTGAGCGCCACCGGGACGCCCCCGCCGTACGGCGGGGGCGTCCCTTTTCGCCGGGGGTGTCGATCCGGGCGCCTGCCGCTCGTCGGTGGGGTGTTCGATCGACCGGAGGAGGAACATCATGAGGTACCTGCTGCTGATCTGCACCGAGGGCGAGTTCGACCCGGCGAACCACCGGCCGGAGGAGTTCGACGCGCAGCCGTGGGTCGACGAGATGACCCGCCGCGGGATCCGGGTGACCGGCAACCGGGTGCGGCCGGCGGGCGACGCGACGACCGTGCGGGTGCGCGGCGAGGAGACTCTGGTGGCCGACGGGCCGTTCGCCGAGACCAAGGAGCAGATGGGCGGGTTCGACATTGTCGAGTGCGCCGACCTGGACGAGGCCATCGACGTCGCCGCGAAGCACCCGATGGCCAGGCTCGGCATGGTGGAGGTGCGCCCGTACTGGACCGAGTGAGCATCGCCGCACGGCGAGGTTTGCCTTGACGCGCGCGTCAATGTTTACGCTCGAACGTATGCGAATCGGCGAGCTCGCGCGGCGCGCGGGCACCACCACCCGCGCGCTGCGGTTCTACGAGTCCCAGGGGCTGCTCACGGCGGCGCGGTCGGCCAACGGGTACCGCGAGTACGGCGAGGACGACCTGCGCCTGGTCACCGAGATCCTCACCCTGCAGACCGTCGGGCTCACCCTCGACGACACCCGCCCGTTCGTCGAGTGCCTGCGCGCCGGCCACCCCTCCGGCGATGCCTGCGGCGACTCCATCGAGGTGTACCGCCGCAGGCTCGCCGAGGTGGACGCCTGCCTCGACCGGCTCGCCTCGGTCCGCGCCGAGCTGGCCGGCAAGCTCGCCGACGCGCTCGTCCGCCGGACCGACGGGGACGGGTTCACCGCCGATCCGTGCACAGTTGCCCACCCGAGCAAGGAGCTCATGTGACCACCACGTCCAGCCTCGCCGCCGTCACCGACGACACCTTCGCCGAGGAGGTCCTCGGCAGCGACAGACCCGTGCTCGTCGACTTCTGGGCGACCTGGTGCCCGCCGTGCCGGATGGTCGAGCCGGTGCTCGCCGAGATCGCCGAGGAACGCGCGGACACCCTCACCATCCGCAAGATCAACTACGATGAGAACCCCGCCACCGGGGCGGCCTACCAGGTGCTGTCGCTGCCCACGATGATCCTGTTCCGCGACGGCCGGCCGATCCGCACCTTCTTGGGCGCCCGCCCGAAGTCGCACATCCTCGCCGACCTCGACAAGGCCCTGGAAGACAGGCGCTAGCCGCACGCCGCGGTCTCGTGGACGCTGAGCACCTCGAGACCCACCGCCGGCGTCGGCGCCGCGGTGCAGCTCGCCGGGCGGGTGGGACCCACCTCCCGCTCGGCGACCGCCACCAGCCACGCCGGGCCGTCCCGGTGCGCGACCGTCGCGAGCCAGCCACCGCCGGGCGCGTCCCGCACCGAGACCACCCGCAGCGCGTCCGGGTCCGGCTCCCCGACCCGGGTCCGGACCGCCAGCTCGGCGGCTTGCCCGGCCGGCGGCCACGTCGAGCGGCCCCGGCAGCCGCCGGTCACCACGCCGGCGCCGGTGAGCAGCCGGCCGCCGGCCGCGACGTCGAGCCGGCCGTAGGAGTAGCCCGTCGGCAGCAGCACCGCGGTGGGGGAGAAGCGGTGCCCGCCGATGTGCGTGCACTCCCACACCGCCTCGCCGTGCAGGTCCGCCAGCGCCGCGGCGAGCGGCCGGCCCAGCAGCGCACAGCACACGTCGCGCCTGCCGTTGGTGCACACCAGCAGCAGGGGATCGGGTGCCGGCTCGCCCAGCAGCCCCCGCACCCCGGCGCCCGCCCGCGCGAAGTCCAGGTCGAGCAGCGCCTTCGGGTCGCTGATCATCGTCCGCTCCAGCCACGTGCCGCCGGGCGCGGTGTGCGCCAGGTACACATGCCGGGGGACCGGGCGGTGCCGGTCGGGGTGGCTGCCCGGCCTGCGGATCAGCACGATCCGAACCCCGGTGCCGGCCGCGAGCGCGGCGAGCTCGCGGGACAACCCGGCGTCCAGATGGCTCGCGGACAGGGCGTCGCGACCCCAGGGCCCCGGCTGCTCCAGGCACAGCCACGACCGGGCCGTGGCCGCGGTTCCGGCCAGCGGCTCACCGATCGCCTCGGCCAGTGCCGAGCAGCGCAGCCCGTCCATCCACACCAGACTCTCACGACGAGCGCCGCCGGTGTTACGGCGCTCACGGTCGTTTCGATCGAAACCCGACATCCGCCGGCCGGCGTCCAGTCAGGTTGGACACCGGATCGAGCCGGTCACCCACGCCCGAGCAAGGTACCCCCGTTGACCTGCAGGATCTGGCCGGTGGTCCACCCCGCGTCCGGCGCGCTCAGGTAGGCCACCGCCGCCGCCACCTCCTCGGGCGTGCCGGGACGCCCGGCCGGGATCTGCCCGACCCGGTCGGCGACCAGCTCGTCGGTGAGCCGGCCGGTCCAGAACTCGGTGTCCGGCACGAACCCGGGCGCCAGCACGTTCACCGTCACCCCGTCACCGGCCAGGCCCGGCGCGAGTCCCAGCGCCCACGCGTGCAGCGCCGCCTTCGCCCCGCCGTACGAGCCGGGCCCGCGCAGTCCCGCGATCGAGCTCATCACCACGATCCGCCCGCCCGGCCGGGACATCGCCGGCAGCAGCGCCGTGGTGAGCAGCACCGCCGGCAGCACGTTGCCGCGCACGTCCGCCTCCCACGCCGCCGCCACCGCCGCGAGCCCGTCCCCACCGGCATCCCCGCCGAAGTTTCCGCCCGCGTTGTTGACCAGCACGTCCACCGGACCGTCGGCGGCGAGCCGGCCGGCCAGCTCACCCACCTGTGCCGGCTCGGTCAGGTCGGCCGTCCGGGTGGACACCAGCGGGGTGGGCAGGTCCGCGTTCACCTCCGCCGCCGCCTTCTCCAGCGCCTCGGCGCGCCGGCCGAGGATCACCACCGAACAGCCCTCCCGCGCCAGCCTGCCGGCCACCGCCCTGCCGATCCCGGTGCCGCCACCGCTGACCACCGCCCGCCGGTCCATCGCACTCTCCTCCCCGGTCGGTCCCGCTCTGCTCCGGTCGTCCCGGTGACGCTACGAGCAAAACCAGCGGCCTGGTCAATGAATTACGGCGGGCACCGGCCGATCCATAGGGTGGAGGCATGCGCCTCAAGGTTCCCTACGCCGATCCGGGCGTACCGGACGCACGGGGCGCCGTGCGATATCTGCTGTGGTTGGTGAGGAAGCAACCCGGCCGGGTGTGCCTCGGCGTGCTGTTCGGCAGCACCTGGATGCTCGGCCTCGTCGTCCCGCCGTACCTGATCGCCCACGCCATCGACGACGGGCTGCGCCCGCGGAACATGGCCGTGCTCGGCCTGTGGGTCGGCCTGCTGGTGCTCATCGGCATGCTCAACTCCGGCATCGGCATCCTGCGCCACCGCACGATGACCTTCGTCCGGCTCGACGCCGGGTTCCGCACCGTCCAGGTCGTGGTCCGCCACGCCGTCCGGGTCGGCGCCGAACTGCCGCGCCGGGTCAGCACCGGGGAGGTCGTCTCCATCGGCGCTGCCGACCTCGACCGCGTCATGCGCACGATGACCTCCACCGGCCCCGGCGTCGGCGCCGTCGTCGCCTACGCGGTCGTCGCGGTGCTCCTGGTCGGCATCTCCCCGCTGCTCGCGCTCGTCGTGCTGCTCGGGGTCCCCGCGCTGCTGCTGTCCCTCGGCCCGCTGCTCAACCGCATGCGCGCCACCGAGACGGCCTACCGCGAGCAGCAGGGCGCGCTCGCCGCCCGCGCCGGCGACATCGTCTCCGGCCTGCGCGTCCTGTGCGGGATCGGCGGCAAGGACCGCTTCGCCGCGCGCTACCACCGCGAGTCCCGCGCGCTGCGCGACGAGGGCTACCGGGTCGGCGCGGTGTCCAGCTGGATCGAGGCCGTCAGCGTCGGCCTGCCCGGCCTGTTCCTCGCCGCCGTCACCTGGCTCGCCGCCCGGATGGCCGCCGCGGGCGAGATCACCGTCGGCGAGATGGTCGCCGTCTACGGCTACGTCGCGATGCTGGCCACCCCGGTCTACTTCCTCATCGAGGGCGCCCAGGACATCAACCGCGGCCTGGTCGCCGCCGCCCGCGTGGTCCGCATCCTCAACCTGCGGCCCACCGTCCCGGAGCGCGCCACCGTCCCGTGCCCGGCCCGGCCCGCCGAGCTGCGCGACCCGCGCTCCGGGCTCACCGTGCGCCCCGGCGAGCTGCTCGCGGTCGCCGCCGCCCGGCCGGCCGACGCGCTCGCCGTGGTCGACCGGCTCGGCCGCTACGTCGCCTCGGACGCCACCTGGGGCGGCCGGCCGCTCGCCGCGATGCCGGTCGACGAGGTCCGCCGGCGCATCCTCGTGGCGGACAACGACGCCTACCTGTTCGCCGGCCCGCTGCGGCAGGCGGTCGCCACCGAACGCGACCACGACGACCACGCCATCCACGCCGCCGTGCACACCGCCGCCGCCGAGGACGTCGTCACCGGCCTGCCCGACGGTCTGGCCTCCTACGTCGAGGCACAGGGCCGGGACCTGTCCGGCGGCCAGCGCCAGCGGCTGCGGCTGGCCCGCGCCCTGCTCGCCGACCCCGAGGTGCTGCTGCTGGTCGAGCCCACCTCCGCGGTCGACGCGCACACCGAGTCGGTCATCGCCGTCCGGCTGCGCGCGGCCCGGCGCGGGCGCAGCACCGTCGTCGTCGGCACCTCGCCGCTGCTGCTCGACCGCGCCGACCGGGTCGCCTTCCTCGTCGACGGCCGGGTCGGCGCCACCGGCAGCCACGCCGACCTCCTCGCGACCGAACCCGGCTACCGCGCGCTGGCCTACCGAGGCAGCGAGGAGGAGCTGGTGTGACCGCCACCGAGCACGGGTGGCGGCTGCCCGTGGCCGACCGGCCCGCCGTCCGCCGGGCCAACCGGGAGCTCGTCACCCGGGATCCGCGCGGCACCCTGCTCGTGCTGCTCACCACCGGCCTCGCGGCCGCCGCGGGCCTGGCCCCACCCTGGCTGATCGGCCGCATCGTCAACCACGTCGAGAGCGGCCACCCCGACACGTCCACGGTGGACCTGCTCGCGCTCGCGATCGTCGGGTTCGCGGTCACCTACGTGGTGCTCACCCGCCTCGCCCACTACCTCACCCACCGCTTCGCCGAGCGCGCGCTGGCCCGGCTGCGCGAGGAGTTCGTCGACCGCGCGCTCGCGCTGCCGACCTCGGTCGTGGAGCGCGCCGGCACCGGAGACCTGATGTCGCGCACCACCGGCGACATCGCGGTCGTCGGCGGTGCGCTGCGCGACGCCGCACCACAGGTGTTCGTCGGCGCGCTGCAGACCCTGTTCATCCTCGGCGCGGTGTTCCTGCTCGACCCGCTGCTCGGGCTCAGCGCGCTGACCGGCATCGCCGGGCTGTGGTTCGCCGCCCGCTGGTACCTGCGCCGCGCCCGGGCCGGCTACCTCGCCGAGGGCGCGGCGAACTCGGAGATGTCCGAGACGCTCGCCGCCACCGCGGACGGCGCCCGCACGGTCGAGGCGTTCGGCCTGCAGCGGCGCCGGGTCGACGCCGGGGACCGGCGGGTCGTCGACGCCCACCGCACCCGCGTCTACACCCTGTTCCTGCGCAGCGTCCTGTTCCCGCAGGTCGACTTCTCCTTCGTCGCCTCGACCGCCGCCGTGCTCGTCGTCGGCGGCCTGCTCTACGCCGGCGACCGCACCAGCCTCGGTGCCGTGATCGCGGCCGCGCTCTACACCATGCAGCTCGCCGACCCGCTCAACCGGGTGCTGATGTGGATGGAGAACCTCCAGCGCAGCAGCGCCTCGCTGGCCCGCATCAAGGGCGTCGACGAGGCCGGCACCGAGCCGCCACCCGGCGGGCACCCGCGCGACGACCGCATCGAGGTCACCGGCGTGCGCTACTCCTACCACGACCCGGGCCCCGGCGACGTGCTGCACGGCGTCGACCTGTCGGTCCGGCCGGGGGAGCGGCTGGCGATCGTCGGCCCCTCCGGCGCCGGCAAGTCCACCCTCGGCCGGCTGCTCGCCGGCGTCGACGCGCCCCGCACCGGCGCGGTCACCGTCGGCGGCGTGCCGGTCGCCGACCTCGGCCCGGACGAGCTGCGCCGGCGGATCGTCCTGGTCACCCAGGAGCACCACGTGTTCATCGGCACCGTGCGGGACAACCTCGCGATCGCCGCGCCGGCCGCCGGCGACGCCGACCTGCTCGCCGCGCTGGCCGCGGTCGACGCCGAGTGGGTGCACGCGCTGCCCGAGGGCCTGGACACCGTGCTCGGCGCGGGCGGCCTGGCCCTCGACGCCGCCCAGGCCCAGCAGCTCGCGCTGGCCCGGGTCGTGCTCGCCGACCCGCACACGGTCGTCCTCGACGAGGCCACCGCGCTGCTCGACCCGGCCACCGCCCGACACGCCGAGCGGGCGATGGGCGCGGTGCTCGCCGGCCGCACGGTGATCGCGATCGCGCACCGGCTGCACACCGCGCACTACGCGGACCGGGTCGCGGTGATGGCGGGCGGCCGCATCACCGAGCTCGGCAGCCACGACGAGCTGGTCGAGGCCGGGGGAGAGTACGCCCGGCTGTGGCGCTCCTGGCACGGCGGCGGGTAGCCGCGGATGCGGCGGGCGCTCGCAGGCCCTATGGTGAGTTGATCATCACGTCGCGCCGCCGGCCGTCGACAAGGCTCCTTGTCGATTTGTCTCCCCGGACGAGCCGTACCGGGCGGTGAGCTCGGCGCCGATCCGGGCCAGCTCGGCGGCCACCGGCGGCGAGTCCACCACCTCGGCCGCCGCGCCCCAGCCGGCGATCCGCTCGGCGATCGACAGCGCCATGTGGGCGGCGAGCCGGACGCGAGCGCGGCCGTCCGGCTCCTCGCCGAGCACCTCGCAGTGCCGGCCGAACTGGCGCCGCAGCACGTGCACGAACCGCGACTCGATCAGCACGGTGGCCGACACGGGGGAGCGGCGCCGCTCCACCTCGGCGACCACCTCGTCCCAGGCCTCGGCCAGCGCGAAGTCCGCCGGCTTGGCGGCCTCCTCGTCGGTGAGCGCGGGCCGGGCGATGCGGTCGACGCGGAACGTGCGCCGGCCGCGGTCGGTGCCGGCGATGAGATACCACACGCCGTCCTTGTCGACGAGGCCCCACGGGTCCACGACGCGTTCGCGCTCCTCGCCGCCGCGGCTTCGGTAGCCGAACCGCACCTTCCGCCGCCGCACGGCGGCATGCTGCAGCAGCTCGACGGTGGCGTCGCGGTCGCGCTCCCGCCCGCCCCAGCGGACCGGGTCGATCACGACCGCGCTCGCGGCGGCCTCGGCGTCGGCCCGGAAGGTGCGGGGCAGCGCCCGCACCAGCTTGCGCAGCGCCGCCTTGGCGTCCGGCGCGACAGCCGCGGCCGGGCCGACGAGCAGGAACAACGCCTGCGCCTCGGCCGCGGTCAGCCCGGACAGGTCGGTCCGGGCGCCGCCGACCAGCGACCAGCCGCCGCGCCGGCCGGGCTGCGGGTAGACCGGGATGCCCGCGGCGGACAGCGCCTCGAGATCGCGGCGGGCCGTCGCCACGGAGACCTCCAGCTCGGCGGCGATCTCGGCGGCGGTGACCCGGCCGCGCGACTGCATCAGCAGCAGGGTGGCCACGAGGCGGTCGGCGCGCATACCCGGATCCTGACACAAAAAGTGCTCAGTTGGTGAGCACTTTGAGCGGGACTCTGGGTTCCGGCAACCACCGAGGAAGGGACAGACCGATGTTGCGAGGCCTGAGCACCGTCAGCTACTACGCCGACGACCTCGACGCCGCCCGGCGCTGGTACGCGGATTTCCTGGGCGTCGACGCGTACTTCGAGGTGCCCGGCGGGTACGTCGAGTTCCGGATCGGCGACTACCGCCACGAACTGGGCATCGTGAACCGGGCGTACTCGCCGCACGCGGCCGCCGGTGACAAGCCGGCGGGTGCGATCACGTACTGGGCGGTCGACGACGTGCGGGCGACGCTGGACCGGCTGCTGGCGATGGGCGCGACCGAACACGAGGGCGTGACGACCCGCGGCGAGGGGTTCGTGACGGCGTCGGTGGTCGACCCGTTCGGCAACGTGCTGGGGTTCATGTACAACGAGCACTACCTGGACGTCCTGCGGGAGAGGACCCCGAACGCCTAGTTGACATAATGTAGATTATCGAACATGGAATATCGGGGGAGTCGGGGAGCCTGTCGCGCGCCCTGATTTCGTCAAGTGACGTAACCAGGTCCGTCAGGCCGCCTGGGCCGCTTCCACGAGAACGCGCTCGACGCGGGCGATCAGCGAGGCGCGGCGCAGGCACCAGACCCGGAAGGCACGCCGGTCGTTCGCGTCGAGCGCCGCGTCTATCTGCGCGTCCGTGTTCTGGATGCAGATCTGCAGACCGCTGATCTCCGCGCTGTTGTCGGACTTCGCCATCGACTGGGACATCGCGCACCGCCACTGGCTCGGTGGGTAATCGAAACGCCTGGCTCCATCGTCGCCCCGCGCCCTCAAACACCGGTTGAATCTGGCTGACGCACGGGTCGGCGCGGGTCAGCTGCGGTTCTCCGACAGCCGCTCCCCGGTCACCGGCGGGATCAGCCGCGGCCGGCGCACCCACGACGCGTGCGGGCGGGACAAGAGCTCGGTGAGCGGCTCCGGCCTGCCCAGATGGAAGCCCTGTGCCACCCGCACGCCGAGCCTGGCCAGCGCGTCGACCTGGCTGGCGCGTTCGACCCACTCGGCCACCACGGAGATGCCGAGCCCGCGGGCGATGTCGACGATGCCCTGCACCAGCACGGTGTCCCGGCTGCCGTAGTCGATGCCGCGGACGAACTCGCCGTCGATCTTCACCCCGGTGATCGGCAGCTGTTTCAAGTGGACGAACGAGCCGAACCCGGCGCCGAAGTCGTCGAGCGAGATCCGGCAGCCGCTGGCGCGCAGCCGCTGCGCGAGGGTGCGGGCCGCGCGCCAGGTTGGTCACCGCGGCGGTCTCGGTGATCTCGAACCCCAGCCGTCCGGGTGCCACGCCGGCGCGGGCGATCCGGCCGAGCACGAAGTCGCCGAACTCCTCGTCCTCCAGCGTCCGCCCGGACACGTTCACGTTGAACCGCAGCCCGGGGTACGGGTGTTCGACGAGCGTGTCGATCGCGGTGCCCACGACCCAGCGGTCGATGTCGAACACCAGGTCGCCGCTCTCCACCGCGGGCAGGAACTCCCCCGGCCCCAGGTAGGGCTCCCGGCCGTCCTCCAGCCGCAGCAGGAGCTCGTGGCCGACCACGCGGTTGCTGCCGAGCTTCACCATCGGCATCGCGTGCAGCGCGAGCCCGCCGTTGGCGAGCGCGTCGCGCACCCGGTCGAGCACGGTGACCCGCAGCGCGGTGTCGGTGTAGTGGCCGTGCTCGTAGGCGGTGACCCGGTTGCGGCCGGCCGACTTGGAGGCGTGCAGCGCGAGGTCGGCGTTGGCGAGCACCGCCTGCCAGCTGTCCCCCGCGCGGAACTCGGCGACGCCGCCGCTGACGGTGGTGCGTCCGGTGGCGCCGTTGTCGGCCGGCGGCTTGGCGGCCACCGCGTGGCGCAGCAGCTCGGCCACCTTGACCGCGGCCTCGGCGTCGGTGTCGGCGAGCAGCACGCCGAACTCGTCGCCGCCGAGGCGGCCCAGTGCCCGCTCGCCGCCGAGCCCGTCGAGCCGGTCGCGCAGCACGTCGGCGAGCAGGCGGAGCACCCGGTCGCCCGCGGGGTGGCCGCGCAGGTCGTTGATGTCCTTGAAGTTGTCCAGGTCGAACACCAGCAGGGCGCCGTTGCAGCCGGTCGCGAGCCTGCGTTCCAGCTCGCGGGTCAGGGCGCGGCGGTTGAGCAGCCCGGTCAGCGGGTCCTCGTCGGCCAGCCGGACCAGCTCGAGGTGCCACTCGCCGCGCTCGCCCGGGTCCAGGGTCTGCTCGTGCCAGCGGCTGACGTCGGCCGCCCGGTACAGCAGCCGGTCGCCGGGCAGCCCGATGCAGCGCACCTCGACCCACCGGTGCCCGCCGTTCACGGTGGCCAGCGAGAGCACCACCCCGTCGGCGGCCGGCTCGCCCGGGACGCCGGCGAGCAGCGCGGGCAGCGACCGGTTCGCGGCCTGCTCGCCGGTGAGGCCGAGCAGCTCGTCCATCGGCCGGTTCGTCCAGCGGATCCGGCCTCGCGGGTCGGTGACGGCGAACGCGGTGTCCGCGGCCTCCAGCACGGCAGCCAGCACCTCGGCACCTAACGTGCTTTCGGTGCTCATCCCGACGCCTTACGTTGTTGATTGGACAACCGTGCGCGAAAGAGTAGACGACGATCCGTCTCAGCGCAGCCGCTCCAGCCCATGAGCGCTGTGCACGACCTGTGCGGCCAGGTCCTTGAGCTCCCCCGGCGCGGCCCCGTCCTCCGCCGCGGTGACCACGTCCTCGGCTGCGCAGCGTAGCTGGAACAGCCGATCCTGCAAGTCGGCGAGCTCGGCCGCGGACAGCACCACGGCGTCCTCCGGGAGGCCACCGCGCTGCACCGCCGAGCGCCGCTCGTAGGCCCGCTGCCTGCAGGACTGCGAGCAGTACCGGCGCGGCCGGCCGACCCGGCCCTCGTCCGGCAGGCGGACGCCGCACCAGCCGCAGTGCCGGGGCTCGGCGCGGGATTTGAGCCGTTCCGGTGCGGTCATCGTGGGCCGTACGGAGTAGGGGACGGTTGCGCCATGTGTCCGACGCTATCTCGCCACGGTTCGTGCACCCACCCGCCACGCCGCTCGGGCAGACTCGGGTGCGTGCAGGAGCATGCCTTCCTCTCCGGGCCCTACCCGCGTGCGTTCGTCCACCGCGGCTGGCACTACGGGGACCTCGCCGGGATGGAGAACTCGCTGTCGGCGTTCCGCCGGGCCGTGGACGAGGGCTACCGGTACCTGGAGACCGACGTGCACGCGACGAGCGACGGCGTGGTCGTGGTGCAGCACGACCCGGCGCTGGACCGCACCACCGACGGGTCCGGCCTGGTGGCGAGCCTGCCCTGGGCCGTGGTCCGCGCGGCGCGCAATCGGTGGTCGCGAGCCGGTCAGCAGGCTGGAGGACGTGCTCGAGGAACTGCCGGACGCGCTGCTGAACATCGACGTGAAGGCGGAGTCGGCGATCCAGCCGCTGGTCGACACGTTGCGCCGGGCGAACGCGTTCCACCGGGTGTGCGTGGCGTCGTTCTCCGAGGCGCGGCTGGCCCGGGTGCGGCGCAGCGCGGGCGACGGGCTGCTCACCTCGATGGGCACCGGGGCGATCGCGCGGCTGTGGGCGGCCGGCCGGGTGGGCTGGGTGCCGCGCGGGCGCGGGCGCGGCCGGGTGGCGCAGGTCCCGGTGCGCCAGGGGCGCCTGACCGTGGTCGACCGGCGGCTGATCACCGCGGCGCGGCGGCGCGGGGTCGAGGTGCACGTGTGGACCGTGGACGAGCCGGCGCAGATGCACGAGCTGATCGACCTCGGTGTGGACGGCCTGATGACCGACCGGCCCGGCGTGCTGCGCGACGTGCTGCGCGAGCGCGGCCTGTGGGCGGCGGCCTGAGCGCTCAGCGCAGCGAGTCGGCGATCAGCACCGCCGTCGCGCGGCTGATGTCGCCCTCGATCCGGTAGGTCACTCCCCCGGACTCCCAGATCAGTGTGTGCCCGGAGAGCTGGGCCGACTCCTCGTGCTGCACGCCGTCGCGGTCGTCGTAGAGCACCAGGTGCGGGTGCGGGATCCACACGCCGTCGGCGTCGCCGACCCTGGTGGCGACCACGTCGGGGGCGGCGGTGAACTTCTCGAAGATGGGCGAGAGGGTGCCGTCGAACTCGTCGATCCGCACCCCCGGGTAGTGCAGCGACACCACCCGGGGCGGGTTGCCGTCGATCAGCCGCACCGACGCCGGGTCGCCGAGCAGCGCGGGCACCCGCACGTCGAAGGCGGCCTGCGCGCGGGCCTCGTCGAGGGTGGCGGCGCGCTCCCCGGGCAGCTCGGGGTCGGCGGAGGGCGCCACCGGGGCGGGCTGGTAGTGGACCTCGACGCCGCCGATGCGCAGGAAGTCGAACACCGCGGCGCGCACCGTCGGCGAGACCGCCATCGCGACGGCCAGCGCCAGCAGCAGGGCCATCGCGGCCGCGACGAGCCTGGGCACCAGCCGGGCCGCCGCGGGTCGGGACCGTCCGGGACGCGGGTTCGTCCAGCCGGGCCAGTACGGCGGCCGCCAGGTCCGCGGGTGGTTCGGGCGTCGCGATCCGGCCGCCGAGCTCGCGCAGGGCGGCCTCGACGCGCTCGTCACCGGTCACTGGCCACCTCCTCCACGAGTCGGGCCGGCAGTGCCCGGCGCAGCTTGGCGATCGCCCGGGACAGCCGGGACTTCACCGAGCCGCGCGGCCAGCCGAGCACCTCGGCGGTCTCCGCCTCGGACAGGTCGAGGAAGTACCGGCAGGTCAGCACCTGGCGGTCGCGGTGGGGCATCCTGCCGACCGCGGCCAGCAGCCGCGCCCGTGCGTCCGCAGCGACGGCCGCCTGGTCGGGCCGCACCGGGTCCACGTCCGGCTCGGCCAGGCGCAGCTCCAGCGAGCGCCGCCGGCGCGAGCCGCGGTGGAGGTTGCGCGCCTCGTTGGCGACGATGCGCAGCAGCCACGGCCGGAACGGCGCGCCCGCACGGAACGAGCCGAGGCCGCGGTAGGCCTTGACGAACGCCTCCTGCACGACGTCGTCGGCCTCGTCGCCGGCGCCGAGCAGGTAGGCGGTCCGGTGTGCGAGCGCGCCGTAGCGCGCGACCAGGAGCGCGTACGCGTTCCGGTCGCCGGCGCGGGCCCGGTCCACCGCCTCGTCGTCGGGTGTGTCGCCGGGTGTGGTGCTGTCCGTGGGCGTTCCTCCTCGACCACTCCTCATACACCGTCCGGCGCCGCGGGGTTCCACCGGAACCCCGGACGGGGTGGCGGTGTAGTCAGGGCATGAGGCGAATCATCGCGGTGCTGGGGGCGGTGCTGGCCGCCGGCCTGCTCGCGCCGGTGCCGGCGTCGGCGAAGGGGAACTGGGAGGAGACCCTGCTCGACCCGCCGCCGGGCCGGGTCGAGGCGGGCGTGACCTACACGTTGGGCTACTGGATCCTCCAGCACGGGTCCTACCCGTACCGGGACGGCGACCTCGGTCCCACGTCGCTGGTGGCCACCGGGCACGACGGCGAGACCGTGGAGTTCGCCGGCACGCCGGCGCCGACGGCGGGGCACTACGTCGCGGAGGTCGTCTTCCCCCACGACGGCACCTGGTACCTCGGCTCGAAGCACGGCGTCCTGATGCCCGACCCGCTGGTCGCGACCGTCACGGTGCCGGGCGGGGTGGACATCGCGGCCAGCCAGGTGCGCGACCGCGAGCCGTACGCGTGGGGCACGGTCCGCCCGTCGTTCCCGCCGGTCGAGACGGACGCCGCGGTGGCCCCGCCCGCCGGCCCGCCCAGCACCGCGCCCCGGGGCGGGTCGGGGCGCCAGGCGGGGGCCGCACGTACGGCGGACCCCGGGCTGCCGGTGGGCCTGGTGCTCGCCGCGGGGGCCGCCACGGTCGGCTTCGCGGCATGGCTGGCGCGCCGCCACGCCCGCGCGAACCGCTGATCCGAAAATCGATGGTGAGTGGGCAGGCCGAAGGCACCCGGCGTAGCGCAGCGGAGCCGGGTTGGTGGTGCTGGTTCAGGCTGCGGGTTCGAGGGTGACTCGGTAGCCCAGGGCGTTGAGTTGGCTGATGTGGTTGCGGATCTTGCGTTGGGTGTTGGTGTGCTGGGCGAAGTAGTCGGCGCCGAGGTCGTGGAATCGGGCGTTGGGGTCGGACAGTAGGTGCCAGATGATCACGAGGATGGAGCGGCCGACCGCGACGATGGCCTTCTTGGCGCCGCCGCGACGGGCGATGCGCCGGTAGCGCTCGCCGAGGAAGGTGTTGGTCTTGCTGGCGGCGACGGCGGCCTCGCCCAGGATCCGGGCCAGGTAGGGGTTGCCGTGGCCGGTGGCGCCGGCGCCTTTCTTCTTGCCGGCCGACTCGGACACCCCGGGTGCGAACTTGGCCCAGGAGCACAGGTGGCCGGGGGTGGGGAAGCGGGTCATGTCCAGGCCGATCTCGGCGATGGCCACCTGTGCGGCGGTGCGTCCGACGCCGGTGATCTCATCGAGTTGGTCGACCACTGTGGCGAAAGGGGTGATCAGCTCCTCGGTCTTGGCGTCGACGCGGGCGATGTCGGCGGTGACGGCGTCCACCCGGGCCAGCATGGTGGACAGCAGGAACGCGTGGTGATCGGTGAAGTAGCCGGTGAAAGCCTCCTCCAGTCTGGGGATCTTGCGGCGCATCGAGGCACGGGCCAACTGCGCGAGCACCTTCGGGTCACGCTCACCGGTGGCCAGCGCGGCCAGCATGGCCCGCCCGGACACCCCGAAGATGTCCGAGACCACCACCGACAACTTGATCTGGGCGTCCTCCAGCAGCTTCTCCACCCGCTGTTTCTCCGCCGTGCACGCCTCGACCAGATCACGCCGGTACCGGGTCAGATCCCGCAACCGGCGAATCGGCGAGGGCGGCACGAAACTGGGGCGGATCATCTGCCGCTCAGCCACCTTGCACAACCACACCGCGTCCAACCGGTCGGTCTTCGGACGGCCGGGCAGATGCTTGACGTCGCGGGCGTTGACCAGCCAGACATCGAACCCGTGCGCCTCCAGCAGGTAGAACACCGGCTTCCAGTAGTCCGATGTGGACTCCATGACCACCCGTGTCACGCCCAACGCGGTCAGTCGATCCGCCAGCACCAGCAACGAGCGGGTCATCGTCGAGTACGGCCGCACCTCCTGCAGCCGCTTGCCCGGGCGGGCTTGGTCCGGCACCCGGACACAACACATCACCTCGGCCTTACCGATGTCCAACGCGGCCACCCGCGCGACGATCTCCTCGCTGTCCTGCGTCTGCTCCAACATCGGTCCTCCTCGCTACCGGGCGGCTGCCCGCGGGAGCCCAGGCGACAACGAATCTGATCCGCGTGCTCGAAGCAACAATCAAGGGCCCAGCAGCGGCTCCCAGCGTCCGACTAACCCACGGCCTCACACGACCACGGAGGCGACGACGTCAGCGGGCAACCAACCCCGATTTTCACCCCTCAACGGGCGCCCCACCAGGGACACAGTGACTAACCCGGTCGACTCCGCGGCGCCCGCCCACCCACCCGACCCCCGGGCACCGACGAGCCGACCTCCGGCATCGACGAGCCGACCCCCGGCACCGTCGAGTCGACCCCTGGCACGGTCGAGCCGACCCCTGGCATCGGTGAGTCGGCCCGTGAGTAGAAGTCGGGCGATCGCGTGAGAGGTCGGCTCGGCCACGTGAGAGGTCGGGTCGACCGCGTGAGAGGTCGGGTCGGGTGTGTGGGGGGGTCGGGTCGGCGGGGTGGGGTGGGGTGGGTCAGCTGGTGGGGGGCTTGCCGTGCCAGGCGGCGCGCCAGGTCTTCGGGCCGAGCAGCCCGGAGGTCCTGATGCCGTTGGCCCGCTGGAGGGCGAGCACCGCGGCCCGGGTCTTGGCGTAGTAGCACCCGGTGCCCTGGAAGTCGTAGCCGAACGCGTTCATCCGCAGCTGCCAGGCACGCAGCGCCCGGTCGCAGTCGCCGTAGGAGTAGACCGTGCCCGGCCATGGCGGCATGCCGGTCGACGCGGGCGCCGCGCCGCCCCCGATGTAGGCCGCCTCGGCCCGCGTCGGGATCCGCCTGCTGCGCGCGTGCCCGTCCTCGCGCAGGCCGAGGGACCGCGCGCACGTCCACGGCTGCCAGCCGCGCATCCGGTACAGGTACAGCGCGCGGTAGTCCTGCTCGCGCGGGGCGGCGAGGTGCGGGTAGCCAGTGCCGCCGACGCTGCGCCAGGTGGGCAGGTCGAACTGGTAGGCGCCGTAGTAGCCGCCGTGGCCGGCCACGACGTCGTAGCGGCCGCCGGCCTCGCACATCCGCAGCCGGGCCCAGTCGCTCGCGGGCGGGTCGGCGGTCGCGGCCGCGCTCGACGCGAGCTGCAGGCCCGCGGCGGCGGCCACGACCAGCAGGGAACGGGCAAGCGTGCGTCTTCCGCTCATGACTGTCGACGGTAGGCCGATGTCACAGCAGTCACAACCGCAACGGTCAACACTTCAGCCTCGCACATCACTCCTGTTTCACCCGGTAGCGACACGCCGAACATTCCCTGGCTGGTAGAGCACCGTTTGGCATCAGGTCGGTGGAGTCGATCACAGGCTGTCGGCGGCCCGCTAAGGTCCCCGCGTGCCGGTTGCGGGATGGAGGGTTCGATGAGCGTCGTCGATGACCAGGAGGCGGTCGGCAGCGCGCCGGACCGGCGCCGCGAGCAGCGCGGCTGGGTGTTCTACGACTGGGCCAACTCGGTGTTCCCGACCTCGGTCATCACCGTGTTCGGCGCGCTCTACCTCACCGCGGTCGCCGCCGATGCGGCCATGGCCGACACCGCCACCAACGGCCCGAACCCCTGCCCGGCCGACGGCGACGGCGGCACCAACAAGCTGGTGAACTGCCAGATCGAGGTGTTCGGCTGGCACTTCCAGGCCGGCTCGCTGTGGGGCTACCTGCTCGCCGCGGCCACCGTCGTGCAGGTGCTGATCGTGCCGCTGATGGGCGCCATCGCCGACCGCACGCAGAACAAGAAGCGCATGCTGGCGATCTTCGCGTTCGGCGGCGCCGCGGCGACCACGCTGATGTCCCTGATCAGCGGCACCAACTGGCAGCTCGGCGTGATCCTGTTCGTGCTGGGCAACATCGGCTACGGCACGTCGGTGGTGATCTACTACGCCTTCATCCCGGAGATCGCCACCGCCGACGAGCGCGACGGGCTGTCCACCCGCGGCTGGGCGTTCGGCTACCTCGGCAGCGGCTGCGCGCTGCTGCTGCAACTGGGCATCTACCTCGCGCACGACGCGCTCGGTCTCACCGAGGGCAACGCCGCCCAGATCGCGTTCCTGATGTCGGGCCTGTGGTGGGCCGGGTTCACGCTGATCCCGCTGCGGCGCCTGCGCAACCACCAGCGCCCGCACGGCGGCGAGCACGGCGCGGGCGTGCTCACCGGCGGGTTCCGCGAGCTGGCGGGCACGATCAAGCTGGCCAGGGCCTACCCGCTGACCCTCGCGTTCCTCGGTACGTACCTGATCTACACCGACGGCATCGCCACCGTGGCCAACGTGTCCGCGCAGTACGGCAGCGAGGAGCTGAACTTCTCCAACACGGTGCTGATCGGCACGATCCTGATCGTGCAGTTCGTGGCGTTCTTCGGCGGCGTGCTGCACGGCCTGGTCGCCCGCCGGCTCGGCGCCAAGCGCACGATCATGCTGAGCCTGGGCGTGTGGGTGCTGGTGGTCGGCGCGGCCTACTTCGTGCAGGCCGGGCAGGAGGTGCAGTTCTTCGCGCTGGCCGCGGGGATCGGCCTGGTGCTCGGCGGCACGAACGCGCTGTCCCGGTCGCTGTTCAGCCAGATGGTGCCGGCCGGAAAGGAGGCCCAGTACTTCTCGATCTACGAGATCGGCGAGCGGGCCACCTCGTGGATGGGTCCGGCGCTGTTCGCGGCGGTCGCCGGGGCGACGGGCTCGTACCGGCCGGCGATCATCTCGCTGGTGGTCTTCTTCTTCGTCGGCCTGGTGCTGATGTTCTTCGTGCCGGCCCGCCGGGCGATCCGCGCGGTCGGCAACCCGGAGCCCGCGGTCCTGTAGATCCGGCGGTGGATAGGGTGGCGGCTCGTGGAACCCATGCCGCCCTACCTCGACGATCCGACCGACGCGCTGTCCTCGGTGCCCGCCGCCGGGTCGCGGCGGGCGGCGCCGGTCGTGGGTCACCTGCGCTTCTACTACGGACCGATGGACTGCGGGAAGTCGACGCTCGCGCTGCAGGTCGACCACAACCAGGCGCGGCAGGGGCGCAAGGGGCTGCTGCTGGTCCACCACGACCGGTCGGGCAGGGCGCAGATCACCAGCAGGATCGGGATCACCCGCAGCGCGATCGAGGTGCACACCGGCGTCGACGTCCGCGACCTCGTGCGTGCCCGCTGGGCCGAGGGGGTCCGGGTCGACTACCTCATCGTCGACGAGGCCCAGTTCCTGGCGCCCGAGCAGGTCGACCAGCTCGCCGAGCTCGCCGACGACGTGCAGGTCGACGTGTACTGCTTCGGCATCGCGACCGACTTCCGCAGCCGGCTGTTCCCGGGCTCGCGGCGGCTGTTCGAGCTCGCCGACGACCTGGAGCCGGTGCAGGTGGACGTGCTGTGCTGGTGCGGGCTGCCGGCCCGGTTCAACGCCCGCGTGGTCGGCGGGGAGGTGATCCGCGCCGGCGACACCGTCCTCGTGGCGGACACGGAACGTGAGTCACCAGATTCCGCCGGTGCGACTACGGTTCGTTACCAGGTACTGTGCAGACGGCATTTCCGGCTCGGTGACCTCGGGCCCGCGGTGGCCGCGCAGGGCCAGCTCAGCCTCGCCTGAGGCCATCAGGAGCATCGGTCTCGCCCGGATGGGCGATGTATGGGCCAATCCTGAGACAGGTGCGTCACGAACATGTTTAAGCACCGTCTTCACGGTGGAAACTTGTGTATCGGGGAGACCGGAGATCACCCTGAGCAACCGAGTGTGGCAGGCGGGAACGAAATGGCGCACTCCGACGTTGCTCTTGGTGAGCACCACCCTGGTTCGAGCCGGGAGCCTCGAACCGAACGAAAGGACGTCGCGATGGCCGACCGTGTACTCCGTGGAAGCCGACTTGGCGCGGTCAGCTACGAGACCGATCGTAACCACGATCTCGCGCCACGCCGCACCATCCGCTACGCGTGTCCCAAGGACCACGAGTTCGAGGTTCCGTTCTCGGACGACGCCGAGGTCCCCGCGGTGTGGGAATGCCGCCTGCACGGCACCGCCTCGAAGCTGATCGACGGCACCGAGCCGGAGGCCAAGAAGGTCAAGCCGCCGCGCACCCACTGGGACATGCTGCTCGAGCGCCGGAGCATTCCGGAGCTCGAGGACCTGCTGGACGAGCGCCTGCAGGAGCTGAAGGTGCGTCGCAGCCGATCCGCGTAAGCCCTCCCGCGGCTTACCAGCGCCGAGTGCCACATTCCGGGATCCGCCCGTCCCGAGGTGTGGCACTCGGCGTATGCGCGTCAGAGCGCCTTGAGCTCGACCCGGATGGCGTGCATCGGCACCGTGTCGATGTTCTCCACCGAGTGCGGTCCCTCCGGCGGCGTCCAGCTGCCGTTCAGCTCCGCGCGCGGCGGCAGCGGGTCGGGCGACTCGAAGGTCACCTCGTCGCCGATGCGGTAGCGGATGCGCGCCCGCCGGTCGGTCATCATCACGCTGGGCCAGCGGTGCGTGTGCTCGGGCTCGTGTGCGCCGGGTCGCAGCGTCACCTCGAGCACCCGGACCTGGGCGTTCTCGAACACCACCCGGTGCGAGTCGGGCGCGGCGGTGACGGCGTCGAGCTCGTCGCCCCAGAGCCACTCCCCCTCGACCACGTGGGTCACGGGTGCCGCCCGCCGAACAGGGACCGCACCTGGTTGCCGCGCCTGCGCAGGCCCCACTTCGTCACCCGGATCAGCGCCTCGCGGATGATGTCGCCGCTCATCTTCGACTGGCCGTGCATCCGCTCGGTGAACGTGATCGGCACCTCGACCACGGTGAACCCGGCCTCGATGGTGCGCCAGCCCAGGTCGATCTGGAAGCAGTAGCCCTGCGAGGCGACGTTGTCGATGCGGACCTTCTCCAGCGCGGCGCGCCGGTACGCGCGGAACCCGCCGGTGATGTCCTTGACCTTCGCGCCCAGCGCCAGCCGGGAGTAGACGTTGGCGCCCCAGGACAGGAAGTACCGCCGCTTCGGCCAGTTGACGACCTTGCCGCCCGGCACGTACCGGGAGCCGATCGCCAGGTCGGCGTCGCCGAGCGCGTCGACGATCCGGGGCAGGTCCTCCGGCGCGTGCGAACCGTCGGCGTCCATCTCCACCAGCACCGCGTAGTCGCGGTCCAGGCCCCAGCGGAACCCGGCCACGTACGCCGCGCCCAGGCCGTTCTTCTCCGTGCGGTGCATCACGTGCACCCGCGCGTCGGGGTCCCTCTTCGCCAGCCCGTCGGCGATGTCACCGGTGCCGTCCGGGCTGGCGTCGTCGACGACGAGGACGTGCGCCTTCGGCAGCGCCGCGTGCAGCCGGGTCACGATCGGTTCGAGGTTGTCCCGCTCGTTGTAGGTCGGGATCACCACCAGCACCGGCTCGAGCTGGTCTGCCATACGTCGTTCTCCTCCTCGTCGACGCCTGCGCGCCGGCTGGTGTCGGGCTCAACTGGTGACTCGCCGGCGCCGTCGTACGGCGACGGCCACGGCGAACGCGCCGAGCCCGAGGATCGTGAGGACCCAGTCGGGGCTCGAGCCGAGTCGATCGGACAGCGTAGTCGTCGACCTCAGCGGCACCCGCTCGACCAGTGCGGCGTCGGTGAACAGGCCGGTCTGCCGGCTCACCGAGCCGTCCGGGCGCACGAACGCGCTGACCCCGCTGGTGGCGGCGACCGCCACGGTGCGGCCGTGCTCGACGGCCCGCACGCGGTCCATCGCGAGCTGCTGGTAGGTCATCTCGGTGTAGCCGAAGGTCGCGTTGTTCGTGGGCACGGCGAGCAGGTTGGAGCCCTTGACCGAGTCCCGCACCACGCCGTCGAAGGCCACCTCGTAGCAGGTGGCCAGGCCGACGCGGGCGTTCGCCATGTCGAAGATCGTCGCCTTGTCGCCGGGCACGAAGCGGCCCGCCCGGTCCACCGCCGAGGTGAACAGGCGGAAGAACGACCGCCACGGCATCGTCTCGCCGAAGGGCTGCAGCTGACGCTTGGTGTACCGGTTGACCGGACCGCGGTCCGGCTGCCAGAGCAGCATCGTGTTGCGCGGCAGGCCGTCGTCGCCGACCAGGACCGAGCCGACCGCGATGGGCGCGTCGATGGCCCGGGCGGCGCGCTGGATGCCGGCCCACGCGTCCGGGTTGCGGTAGGGGTCGATGTCCGAGGAGTTCTCCGGCCAGATCACCAGGTCCGGCTGCGGCTCGCGGCCGGCCGCGACGTCGTCGGCGAGCCGCTCGGTGCGGGCGACGTGGTTGTCCAGCACGGCGCGGCGCTGGGCGTTGAAGTCCAGCCCGGCGCGCGGCACGTTGCCCTGCACCACCGCGACCGTCGCCTCGCCGTCGTTGGCGTCCGTGCCGACCAGCGGCAGCGCGCCGAACGCGGCGGCGACCGGCAGCAGCACGGCCAGCGCCGGCGCGAGCAGCGGCCGCACGCCGCGCTGCCGGCGCGCCGCGCGGGCGGCGAGCGCGGCGAGCCCGAATCCGGTGAGCGTCACGGCGAAGGCGATCAGCGGCGTGCCGGCGACGGTGGCCAGCGGCAGGTAGATGCCCTCGGGCTGGGTGAAGGCGATGTCGGCCCAGGGGAAGCCGCCGAAGGGGAAGACCGACCGCAGCGCCTCGCCGGCGACCCACACCAGCGCCGCCCACACCGGCCACGCGGGCAGCACGCCCACGACCGCGATGGCCGCACCGGACAGCGCGACGAGCAGCGCCTCGGCCAGCGCCAGCGGGAGCCAGGCGACCAGGCCGACGTACTCGCCGGTCCAGGCCAGCAGCGGGACGAGGTAGCCGAGGCCGAAGCACAGCGCGTAGCCGAACCCGGCCCGCGCCCGCCGTTCGTGGATCACCCAGCCGAGGACGGCGAACGCGATCGGCGCGAACCACCACAGGGTGCGCGGTGGCCCGCTCAGGTAGAGCAGCACCCCGGCCGCCGCGCTGACCAGCGTCCGGACCAGGACCGGGACCGGCGCTCGCCAGCGCGAACGGGTCGAGTCCTGATACTCCGACGTTGCCGGCGACTCCGGCGACACAGCGGGTGCGACCACCAGGTCAGCGTACGGTGTGCCGGTGGCGGGTGACCCCACCGGACGAACGTAGGGTGGACCGGGCGTTTCGTTCGAGTGGCGGGCGACCATACTCCTCCGCAAGATCGCGGAGGGAGGCATCGATGCGTCTACGTCTCAAGCCCCGGGACACCCGGTTCTTCGAGCTGTTCAGCGTCGCCGGTCAGAACGTGGTGTCGGCGGTCGAGATACTGCGCGAGTTCGTGTCCGCGCCGACCGAGGACCGCGCCGACCTGGCCGGGCGGATGCACGACGCGGAACACGCGGGTGACGACGCCACGCATGCGATCATCGAGCAGCTGGACCGGTCGTTCGTCACGCCGTTCGACCGGGAGGACATCTACCGGCTGGCGGTCCGCCTCGACGACGTCATCGACTTCATGGACGCGAGCGTCGACCTCGCCGCGCTCTACAACCCCGAGGCGCTGCCCGACGGGGTGCGCGCGCAGGTCGGCGTGCTCGAGGAGATGGCCCAGCTCACCGCCGGCGCGATGCCGCGGCTGTCGACGCTGCGCGACCTGAACGACTACTGGGTCAAGATCAACGAGCTGGAGAACGACGCCGACCACATCTACCGGCGGCTGCTGCAGTACCTGTTCAGCGGCGAGCTCGAGACGCTGACGGTGATGAAGCTCAAGGAGATCATCGACCAGCTGGAGTCGGCGGCCGACGCGTTCGAGCACGTCGCCGACGTCGTGCACACCATCGCGGTGAAAGAGTCCTGACAGGTGGATCTGGTCGGGCTCGTTCTCATCGTCGTTCTGGTCACCTGCTTCGACTTCACCAACGGCTTTCACGACGCGGCCAACGCGGTCGCGAGCGCGGTGTCCACCGGTGCGCTGTCGCTGCGCGGCGCGCTGGGGCTCGCCGCGGTGATGAACCTGGTCGGTGCGCTCGCCGGCACCGGGGTCGCGGTCACCGTCGCGAAGGGCGTCATCGCCACCCCGCACGACACCGGCGGCCTGGTGGTGATCGGCGCCGCGCTGGTCGGCGCGATCCTGTGGAACATCACCACCTGGTACTTCGGGCTGCCCTCGTCGTCCTCGCACGCGCTGATCGGCGGGCTGGTCGGCGCCGCGCTGGCGTCCTCGACGCAGGTGCAGTGGCTGGGCGTGGTCACCAAGGTCGCGATCCCGATGGTGCTCTCGCCGATCGTCGGGCTCGCGCTGGGCTACCTGGTGATGATCGGGCTGATGTGGCTGTTCCGCCGCGCCAACGCGCACCGCGCCGGGCGGATCCTGCGCCGCGCGCAGCTGGTGTCGGCGTCGAGCCTGGCGCTCGGGCACGGCCTGCAGGACGCGCAGAAGAGCATGGGCGTCATCGTGCTCGCGCTGGTCGTCACCGGGCACCAGACCGACTACTCGGTGCCGTTCTGGGTGATCCTGCTGTGCGCGACCGCGCTCGCGGCCGGCACCTGGTCGGGCGGCTTGCGGATCATGCGCACGCTCGGCAGGCGGATCTTCAACCTGACGCCCGCGCACGGCTTCGCGGCCGAGCTGTCGGCGTCGTCGGTGCTGTACCTCACGGCGTTCGTGTTCGCCGCGCCGGTGTCCACCACCCACGTGGTGACCTCGGCGGTCATGGGCGTCGGTGCGACCACGCGCCGGTCGGCGGTGCGCTGGTCGCTCGCCGGGGACATCGCGATCGGCTGGGTGCTGACCGCCCCGGGCGCGGCGCTCATCGCCTGGGCGGCCTACATGGTGTTCCGGATCTTCTAGTGCGTGGTCGCTTCAGCGGAAGCGCGCCTCGTAGCGGGCCTTGACGCCCGTCTCGGCCTCGTGCCTCTCGCGGCGCGCCGCGCGGATCGCCTTCGCGGCGCCGGGCGCGTGGCCGTGCCTGGCCGCCCGCGTGTCGGTGCTGTCCTCCAGGTACGACAGCGAGTAGAACGTGCCCACGATCACCAGGAGAAGCGACATCGCTCCGCGCAGCGCCAGCGGCCCGGGGACCAGCAGGCACGCCGCGGCGAGCGGGAGCAGGGTCACGCTCAGGCGTGCGACGTGGCGCCAGACCCAGGTACGCGCCGTCACGTCCCGCAGCACCCACTCGTTCAACGACGCGGGCAGCCTGCCGCCGAGGGCGTACCAGAGCCACTGCGGGGGATTCGGTCTCGTCTTCACATTAGTATACTAACACTTAGCGTACTAACTGTTAAGGTGCTCGCAATGGACCTCGGACCCGACCCGCTCGCTCTCGACCGCCAGGTCTGCTTCGCGCTGTCGGTCGCCTCGCGCAGCGTCATCGCCATCTACCGCCCGCTGCTCGAACCGCACGGGCTCACCCACCCGCAGTACCTCGTGCTGCTCGCCCTGTGGGAGTCCTCGCCCCGCTCGGTGCGCGACATCGGCGAGACGCTGCGCCACGACCCCGCCACCCTCTCCCCCATGCTCAAACGCCTCGAGGCGCTCGGCTACCTCACCCGCCGCCGCGCCCGCGCCGACGAGCGCCAGCTCGAGGTGGAGCTCACCGACGCCGGCCGCGAGCTGCGCAAGGAGGCCGAGAAGATCCCGTACCGGGTCGTCGAGCGGCTCGGCATGTCGCTGGAGGAGCTGGAGGCGCTGCACAAGGCGCTGTCCCGGGTCATCGCCGCTACGGGTCGATGACGCCCGGCGCCACCAGCCCCGACTCGTAGGCCGCCACCACCGCCTGTGCCCGGTCCCGCAGCCCGAGCTTGGCCAGGATCCGCCCGACGTGTGTCTTCACCGTCTGCTCGGCCACCACCAGCCGCGCGGCGATCTCCCTGTTCGACAGCCCGCGCGCGATCAGCACCAGCACCTCCCGCTCCCGCGGGGTGAGCGCGTCGAGCGCCGGCGGCGTGCCCACCACGTCCGGCCGGCGGGCGAAGTGCGCGATCAGCCGGCTGGTCACGGTCGGTGCGAGCAGCGCCTCGCCCGCGGCCACCACCCGCACCGCCGACACCAGCTCCGCCGGCGTCGCGTCCTTGAGCAGGAACCCGCTCGCGCCGGCCCGCAGCGCCGCGTACACGTAGTCGTCGACGTCGAACGTGGTCAGCATCAGCACCCGCGCCCGGGTGGGCGTCTCCAGCAGCCGCGCGGCGGCCGCCACCCCGTCCAGCACCGGCATCCGCACGTCCATCAGCACCACGTCGGGCTCGGCCCGCGCGCACACCGCGAGCGCCTCGGCGCCGTTCGCCGCCTGCCCGGCGACCTCGATGTCGTCCTGGGCGGCGAGCAGCGCGGCGAACCCGGCCCGCACCATCTCCTGGTCGTCCACGACCACGACCCTGATCATCGACGGTCCTCCCGGATCGGCAGCGTGGCCCGCACCCGCCAGCCACCGTCCGGCCGGTCCACCTCGAAGGTGCCACCCAGCAGGGTCACCCGCTCGCGCAGGCCCACCAGCCCGAGGCCCTCGCCGCCGTCCCGGGCCGGCCCGGGCGGCGGCTCGTTGACGACCTCGACCGTCACCTGGTCGCCGACGCCGACGCGGACCGTGGTCGGCGCGCCGCCCGCGTGCCGGGCCACGTTCGACAGCGCCTCCTGCACGACCCGGTACGCGGAGAGCTGGACCACGTTCGGCGGTCCGGCCGGGTCGCCGGTCACCACCAGCCGCACCGGGGTGCCGGCCGCGACGATCCGGTCGACCAGCCCGCCGAGGTCGGCGAGGGTCGGCTGCGGTGCGAGCGCCGGCGCGTCCCGCTCGTCGCGCAGCGTGGCGAGCAGGCCGCGCAGCTCGGTCAGCGAGCTGCGGGCGAGCTCGGCGATGCCGGTGAACTCCACGATCACCGCGTCGGGCAGGCCCGGCAGCCGGTAGCGCGCGGTCTCCGCCTGCACGGTGATCATCGACATGTGGTGCGCGACGACGTCGTGCAGTTCGCGGGCGAGCCGCGCGCGCTCCTCGACCATCGACCGGCGGGCCCGCTCGGCCGCGCTGACCTGCTTCTCCTCGGCGAGCTGGCCGGCCACCCGGCGGCGCGCGTGCACCAGGTCGCCGAGCACGGCGCCGACCCCGCACAGCGCCACCCCGGTCAGCACGCTCGGCCAGCCGCCCCGCGCGGGCCACGCCAGCAGCATCGCCGAGCCGGTCGCGGCGACCACCCCCACGGCCGCCGCCGACCAGCGGCGGTCCCCCCGGGCGGCGACCACCCCGGTCATCGGCGCGAGCAGCGCGACGCTGCTCACCGCCCACGGCCACGGCTCGCTCGGCGACACCGGGGCGGTCGCCAGCGCGGTGCCGAACACCGCGCCGAACGCCAGCCACCACGCCTCCGCCGGCCGCCACCGGTAGATCAGGATCGGCACCGCGCGCACCGCGCCGAGCGCGAACGCCGCGGGCGCCGGGGTGGCGTAGTGCTGGACCAGGTCCAGCGTGCCCAGCGTCAGCATCGACGCCACGCCGAGCCCGATGCCGCCCCGCCGCAGCCAGGTCCTGTTCATCGCCGCCGACCCTATGCCGCCGGGCGGTACACGGCCCGGATGCCGGCGAGGCACAGGACCTGCATGCCGAGCGACGCCATCGCGTGCACGAACCACGCGCCGACCAGCGTCGGCCCGCCCCACGATCCGTCGAGGGCGTGGTCGGCGGTGAACGGGTGGGCGAGACCGGCGACGTTGTCCGGCCACAGCGGGTAGAGCCAGCCGCGCGCCACCAGGTACCCGGCGAGCAGCGCGAGGGGCGCGGCCACCAGCGCCCGGGCGAACCCGGGGCGCGGCCGGATCCGCAGGCGGAGCAGGAGTGTGTTCGTCATGCCCGCAACGCTAGGCACGGCGCCGCCCCGGGTCGTCGCGCCGCGGAGCCAACCTCCGCGTCATACCGAGGTGCTACACATGCGGTATGCGGGTGGGATCGGTCGTGATGGGCGTGTCGGACGTGCGGCGCGCGATGGAGTTCTGGGGCCGGGCGCTGGGCTACGTGCCGCGCGAGGAGCCGGAGGACACCTGGGGCGTGCTCGTGCCGGCCGGCGGCGGCGGCCCGAACGTGTCGCTGATGCGCAGCGAGACGCCGGTGCAGGACAGGCCGCGGGTGCACCTGGACCTCTACACGGCCGACCAGGCGGGCGAGGTCGAGCGCCTCGTCGCGCTCGGCGCGTCACGCGTGGACTGGCAGGACTACCCGGACGGCGCGGACTTCGTCGTGCTGGCCGACACCGAGGGCAACCGCTTCTGCGTGATCCAGCACGGCTGACCCGGCCCGGCCGTGTTCAGGCCGGCCGGAACGGCGCGCGCAGGTCGTCCATCGTGCCCGGGCTCGCCACCGCGACCTCGCCGCCGAACTCTGTGGCGGCCACGGCCGGCGACGCGGCGGGATCCGTGCCGGGCTGCAGGTGCGCGAGCAGCAACCGCCCCGCCAGGAAGCCCCCGCAGGCCCCACCCGCCGACGGCCGGACCCCGCCTCCACCGAGCACCGTCAGCCGCACGGGCCGGACCCTATCCGGTCCACCGGTGGGCTGTTGACCAGCGTCGTTATCGGTTCGTGAACTGGACCCGACCACCGTACGTATGGGGTGATGACTACGACAGAACGGACGTGATCGCGTGGGCCACAGCGTGGACGCGGGGCTGTTCCAGCAGACCGCGCACAGTCCATCCTTCTTCGAGTTGGCTCGGCGGATGGGCGACGGCGGACAGCAGCTGGTCGACTTCTGCATCCCGTGCAACCCGTACTTCCCGACGTCGGAGATGTTCGACGCGCTGGCCGCGAACCTGGAGATGGTGCTCAAGTTCTATCCCAGTGACGCGGACAAGATCGCCGGGCAGCTCGCGCGGGTACTCGGGCTCAACCCGGCCACGCTCGCCATGTCGAACGGCTCCACCGAGCTCATCACCTGGATGGACCACCTGTGGATCCACAACAGCGTCGCCGTCCCGATCCCGACCTTCGGGCGGTGGACCGACCAGCCGCTGGAGACCGGCAAGCGGGTCGACATGTTCCCGCTGCGCGAGGTGGACTGCTTTCAGCTCAACGTCGACGAGTACATCCGGTTCATCCGTGCCCGCGGGTCACGGGTCGCGGTCCTGTGCAACCCGAACAACCCCGACGGCGGGTACGTGGCGCGCCGTGACGTCATCCGGTTCATGGACGAGCTCGCCGACCTGGACCTGGTCGTGATCGACGAGTCCTTCATCGACTTCGTCGAGGCCGAGCGGGAGCCGTCGGTGGCCACGGAGGCCGCGATCCGGCCCAACGTCGTGGTGCTCAAGAGCCTCGGCAAGAACTTCGGCCTGCACGGCATCCGGTTCGGCTACCTCGTCGCCAACCCCGGCCTGGCCGGCACGATGCGCAAGACGCTGCCCAAGTGGAACCTCAACTCGCTGGCCGAGACGGTCGTGTTCATGCTGCGCGACCACGGCGCGGAGTACCAGCGCAGCCTGCAGCTGCTGGCCCGCGACCGGTACAGCATGGCCATGCAGCTCGCCCAGCTGCCGGAGCTGACGGTGTTCACCTCGCAGGCGAACTTCCTGCTGGTCAAGCTCGCCCCCGGCCTCGACGGCTCCGACCTGCGCGACTACCTCATCGCCGAGCACCAGCTCTTCATCCGCGAGTGCGGCAACAAGCTCGGCATGAGCAAGCAGTACCTGCGCCTGGTCGTCCGCCCGCAGCAGGACGTCGCCCGCCTGGTCGCGGGCATCAGCAGCTACAGCCGCCCGGAGTGGGGCGACGACGAGCTCGCCCGGCGGCGCAACGCCGACCGCTCCGCCTGATCGCGGGCACAATGGGTGGCCGGAGCCCGGGAACGAACGGAGCAGGCGATGGCGGACCCGACCGACCAGTCAGACCCGATCGACCCGGCGGACCCGATCGACGGCGAGATCGTCGAGGACGGCACCGCCCTGGCGGCCTCCCCGCAGCCGCCGCCCGTGGCGCCGACGTTCGACTACTCCGACGCGGGCGTGCCGACGTTCGACTACGTCCGTGACCGCATCGAGAACCGGGTGGCGACGTCCATCGGCTCCACCGAGCTCGCCGGCGAGTCGCCGCAGGGCAAGGCGGTCGAGGACCAGTTCGCCGAACGGGAACGTGCCGGCCGGGACAAGCTGGAGGAGATCCGCCGCCAGATGCGCGGCGAGTAGCTGCGCAACGGCACCCGCCGGGCCCGCCTACCCGCTTGTCGACCCGCTGGTCGTCGACGCTCTGGCGGCCCGCCGACGACTGAGACCCCGCCGCGCGACACATCCGGTACGACGCTGACGATGTTCGTGCTGGACAGGTCCGGAAGTCACCGGGCCGGAGCGGAGAAGTCGTGAAGCCCGTCGCGGTGCGAGCCCTGGCGTTGCCGGCCGCCGTGCTGCTCGCCGCCCTGCTCGTGTCGGCCTGCGAGCAGCGGTCCGGGCTGCTCGCCGCCCAGCGCAGCGCGGCCCCCAGCAGGCCCGCCACCTCGTCGAGCAAGCCGCCGCCACCGCCGCCGACCTGGCAGCTCGCGGAGGCGGCGGACACCGAGCCGAGCAGCGTGCTGTGGGACGTCGACGCGGTCGACGCCACCCACGCCTGGGCGGTCGGCCACGACACCTACGACCCCGAGAAGTCCGACACCACGGGCGTGCCGATCATCCAGCAGTGGGACGGCACCACCTGGACGCGCACCGAGCTGCCCGGCGTGACCTGGCACGGCTCGCTGTCGCACGTCGCGGCCGGCTCCGCGACCGACGTGTGGGCGGTCGGCGGCTGGGCCGGGGACGGCCCGGCGGACACCGTCACCAAGGTGTTGCACTACGACGGCACCACCTGGAGCGAGGTGCCCCTGCCGGACGGGGTCACCCCTGGTACCAACACCAACGACCTGGCCGCGGCGGGTGGGCACGCCTGGATCGTCGGCTACCGGGCGGCCGCCCCGGTGATCCTCGAGTGGGACGGTTCGGCCTGGCAGCAGCGCGAGGTGCCCGACGAGTGCCGGCAGACCGGCACCTCGTTCGGGGGCATGCCCACGTTCTGCAACGTCACCGGGATCACCGCGTTCGCCGCGGACGACGCGTGGATCGCCGGCAACGCGGCCTGGCCCGGCTTCAAGGGGCCGCTGCTGTTCCACTGGGACGGCAGCGCGTGGGCGGCCGTGCGGGTCGGCATCGACAACATGGAGACCGCGCTCAGCTCGGTCGCCGGCTCGCCCGGCGACGTGTGGGCGGTCGGCGACCGGACCGGGTCGGTGGCCCCGGTGGCGGTGCACGGCGACGGCCGGACCTGGAAGGTGATCGCCGGGCTGCCCCGCGCCCTCTACACCGGCGTCGAGGTCGACCGCGACGGGCACCCGTGGGTGCTGCAGAACTCCACCGCGCCCGCCGCGACCCTCGTCACCTACGGGCCCAAGGGCTGGGTCGACACCGCGGCGCCGCTCCCCCCGGACACCGTCGGCATCACCCTGCGCGGCATCACCACGGTCCCGGGTACCCCGAACATGTTCGCCGTCGGCGACGTCGACCTGCCGGGCCTGCCCCGGCTGCTGCAGTCGGTCCTGCTGGAGTACCGGAGCTGATCAGCCGTCCTGCGGGCCCTGCTCGGCCTGGTCCTCGGCGATCGCCTCGCGCACCTCGTCCATGTTCACCGCGCGCACCTTGCCGATGAGCTCCTCCAGCGCCGGGGCCGGCAGCGCGCCCGGCTCCGCGTAGAGCACCACACCGTCCCGCACTGCCATCAGCGTCGGGATCGACGAGATGTTGAACGCCTGCGCCAGCTCGACCTGCGCCTCCGTGTCGACCTTGCCGAACACGATGTCGTCGTGGGTCTGCGCGGCCTGCTCGTAGACCGGCGCGAAGGCACGGCACGGACCGCACCACGACGCCCAGAAGTCCACGAGGACCGTGCCCGGCGCCCCCACGACATCGTTGAAGTTCTCGGTTGTCAGCTCAACGGTGGCCACGAAAGACAGCTCCCTTTTCCTCGGATACCGCCGTTCAACGCCCCCGCCGGCCCCGTTGTTCCGCCCACGCCGTCTCCCGATGTGCGCAGTCGGCCCCGAAACGTGTCCTGACCTGCCACCGGGAGGCTACGGTTTTGCGGTGGAGCCGACGATCTCGCGCAGCACCGAGGTGGCCGCCGATCCGCGGACGGTGTGGTCGATGGTCACCGACCTGCCCCGGATGGGCCGGTTCAGCCCGGAGAACGTCGGCGGGCAGTGGGTCGGCGGTACCACCGGGCCGGCGGTCGGCGCGCGGTTCCGCGGCACCAACCGCAACGGCGAACGCGAGTGGTGGACGAGGGTCCGGGTGGTCACCTGCGAGCCGGAGCGCCGCTTCACCTTCGACGTCGCCACCCCGTTCGGCGTGCGGGTGTCGCGCTGGTCCTACGAGATCACGCCGACCGCCACCGGATGCCGGCTCACCGAGCACTGGTACCGGGTCGGCAGCTGGTTCATCCGCCGCTTCATGGGTCCGCGGGTGACCGGGCGCCGGGACCGGCCCGGCTACAACGTCACGTCCATCGAGTACACGCTCGCGGCGGTGCGGTCCGCCGCCGAGTCAGCCCGCGCCGCCTGAGCCCGCGCCGCCCGAACCCGCGCCGGCCACCCGCGCGTGCAGCCGCTCCCGGATCTCCTCCGGCGTGTAGGCGCGCCTGCGCCGCTCGGCCCGCGCGATCACCGCCCCGGTGGCGGCCACTCCCACGAAGCCCGCCACGCCCATGATCTTCCACCAGCGCATGCACATACGCTACAGCGATGGCCGACACGCAGCTTGGTCTCGACGAGGCGGTCGAGCTGACCCGCACCGGCGACGTCTGGCTCTTCCACGGCAGCACCGCCGCGGACCGCACCATCCGGATCACCACCAACAGCCCGGTCAACCACGTCGGCATGTCCGTGGTCATCGAGGACCTGCCACCGCTGATGTGGCACGCCGAGCTCGGCCGCTCGCTCACCGACATGTGGACCGGCGCCCACCACCGCGGCGTCCAGCTGCACGACCTGCGCGACGCCGTGGTGCAGTGGACCACCCGCTACCGGCAGCGCGCCTGGCTGCGCCAGCTCGAACCGCCGGTCACCCGGGAGATGGAGGACGCGGTCCTCACGACCATCGCCCGCCTCGACGGCACTCCGTTCCCGTCCACGGCCAGGCTGCTCACCCGGTGGCTGTACGGCCGGGTGCCGCGGCTGCGCCGCCCGCGGCCGGAACGGGCACCGGACGAGGTGTCCGAGGCAACGCTGGAGACGGCCTACTGCGCGGAGGTCGTGGCGATCACCTACCAGGCGATGGGGCTGCTGCCCGCCGGGCGCAAGCCGCACTGGTACGACCCCGGCCGGTTCTGGAGCGGCGACGACCTGCGCCTGGAGCGGGGCATGCGGCTCGGCGAGGAGATCGCCGTGTCAGCGCCGTGAGACCGGCTGGGCCTCGATCCAGGCGCGGCCCGCCTTCGCCGCGCGCTTGAGCCCGGACCGCTCGCCGAGGTAGTCGCCCGCCATCCCCACGACCGGCAGCATGCCCAGCGCGCGGTGGTAGAACCGGCCGTGCGGGCGCTTCTCCAGCTCGTCGGAGACCGCCATCAGCATCCGGCCCTGCCGCCACAGCCACTTCGCGGCCGCCTTGACGCCGAACCTCCGCCCGCTCGGCGGCGGTGTGGCGGGCGCCTCGTCGGTCAGCCTCGCGACGACCGCCGTGTCCGCCGCCTCGTCGCCGGTGCCGGCGGCGACCGCCGGGTCGATGTCCCGCTCGAACAGCACCGCGGCGAGCAGCCGCACGCGGGCGCCACGGTCGTCGACGCCGTGCTCGCCGGCGATCGCGCACAGCAGCAGGCCCTGGCCCGTCGAGCCGAGCATGTCCTGCAGCGGCAGCCGGTCGCCGAGCGCACCGGCCAGGCCGGTCACCGACGCGGCGAGCGCGGTGAACCGGCCGACCCGGTTCACCCACCAGTCGGTCCGCTCGTCCACGGTCAGCCGCGCCCAGCTGTCCGACCCCGGGAAGCGCAGCCGGCCGAGCCGGGCGCGGACCCGCTCCAGCACCCCGCGGTCCACCACCGGTTCACCGGGGCCGCCGGGGTCCTCGAGATCGTCGGGGTCCTCGAGGTCCTCGTCCTCGTGACGCAGCCGGTCGAGCATCGGCCCGCAGCCGCGGACGAACGTGCGCAGCACCGCCGCGACCTGCTCGTCGGTGATCGGATCGCCCACCGGTACCCACCTCCGCACCCGGGGTACCACCGCGGCCGCGCATTACCCCCGCCGCCGGTAGCGTGGCCGGGAGGAGGGGCGGATGTCACAGACCGAGGAGCGGGAGCGGACCGCGCGGCCCAGGGGCCGCCGGGCGTTCCTCGCCGTCGTGCTCACCGCGCTGGTGCTGCTGTTCGGCGTGCCGTGGTGGGCGCTCGTGCTGTCCGGTCCACAGTGGCCGGTCCCGGTCGTGGTCGCCGGCACCGTGGTGTTCGCCGGCGGGGCGCTCGCGCTGCCGCTGCTGATGTTCCTCGGGCACAGCCGCCACGCGATCGACGCGGCCGCCCGGGCCGGCGACACGATGCTCGGCGTCGTCTGGGTGCTGTTCGCGTGGACGGTGCTGGGAACGGTGCCGAGGGTCGCGCTCGCGATGGCCGGCGTGGACGACCCGCTGCGCTCGCGGGTCGTCGCCGCCGTGGTGGCCGGCGTGACGGCGGTGCTGGTCGCGTGGGGTGCGGTCGAGGCGATGCGCGTGCCCCGGGTCCGGGTCACCGAGGTGGTGCTCCCCCGGCTCGGCCGTGGGCTGGACGGCACCCGCGTGGTGCTGCTGGCCGACACCCACTACGGGCCCATCGACCGCACCCGCTGGTCGGCGCGGACCGCCGCCGCGGTCAACGACCTCGACCCGGACATCGTGTGCCACGTCGGCGACATCGCCGACGGCACGGTCGCCCGGCGCCGCGGGCAGGCCGCGCCGCTGGGCGGCATCCGCGCGCGGCTGGCCCGCGTGTACGTCACCGGCAACCACGAGTACTTCGGCGAGGCGCAGGCGTGGCTCGACCACATGGCCGAGCTGGGCTGGCAGCCGCTGCACAACCGTCACGAGGTCGTCGAGCGCGGCGGCGACCGGCTGGTCCTCGCCGGCGTGGACGACGCGACCGCGAGCGGCTCCGGGCTGCCCGGGCACGGGGCCAGCCTCACCGCCGCGCTGGCCGGCGCCGACCCCGCACTGCCGGTGCTGCTGCTCGCCCACCAGCCCCGCCAGGTCGACCGGGCCGCCGAGGCGGGTGTCGACCTGCAGGTCTCCGGGCACACCCACGGCGGCCAGATCTGGCCGTTCCACCACCTCGTGCGCATCGACCAGCCGTCGGTGCACGGCCTCACCCGGCACGGCGAACGCACCCGGCTCTACACCACCCGGGGTGCCGGCTTCTGGGGTCCGCCGCTGCGGATCTTCGCCCCCAGCGAGATCAGCCTGCTGGTCCTGCGCGCCGGCTGAGCCTCAGCCCGCGCGGTTCCAGGCGGCGGCGAACTCCTCGAAGGAGATCCGGCCGTCCTTGTCCACGTCCGCGTCCGCGAAGATCGACTCGATCTCGGCGCCGGTGATCGACTCGCCGCGCGCGCTCATCGCCGCGGCGAACTCCTGCGCGGTGATCTGGCCGTCGTCGTTCATGTCCAGCTCGCTGAACGTGCGGGTGAGTTCGTCGTTCGTGGACATGAGCACTCGCCTCCTGGATCGGAACCGGGCGGAAGCATAGTGTCCAGCCAGCACCCCACCCGAGGAGGCCACGATGCCCGTGCTGCAGGACCTGCTCGACGCGATCGCCAGGAACAGCGTCGAGATCGTCGACCTGACCGCGCCGCTGTCCGCCGACACCCCCATCCTGCAGCTGCCGCCACCGTTCGCGAACACGATCAACTTCTCCCTCGAGCTGATCAGCCGCTACGACGAGGCGGGCCCGAACTGGTACTGGAACAACATCCACACCGGCGAGCACACCGGCACCCACGTCGACGCGCCGGTGCACTGGTCCACCGGCAAGGACGGCGTCGACGTCTCCCAACTGGCGCTGCGCACGCTGGTGGCGCCCGCCGTCGTGATGGACGTGTCCGACCGTGTCGCGGCCGACCCGGACTTCCTGCTGGGGATCGACGACGTGCGGTTCTGGGAGGCGGAGAACGGCCCGCTGCCCTCCGGTGGCTGGATGCTGCTGCGCACCGGGTGGGACCGGCGCTCGCACGACGCGCGGCAGTTCCTCAACGCCGACGAGACCGGGCCGCACACCCCGGGCATCGCCGCCGACTGCGCCCGCTGGCTCGCCGAGGACACCAACCTGGCCGGCCTCGGCGTGGAGACGGTCGGCACCGACGCGGGCGCCGCGCACGGCTTCGACCCGCCGTTCCCGTGCCACCACTTCTTCCTCGGCGCCGGCAAGATGGGCCTCACCCAGCTGCAGAACCTCGCCTCGCTGCCGCCGACCGGCGCGGTGCTGGTCGTCTCGCCGCTGCCGATCGTCGGCGGTTCGGGCAGCCCGGCGCGGGTCTACGCGCTGGTCGAGCGGTGACCAGTACCGCGCAGCTGGTCGGCGAGACGCTCGCCGGGCTCGGGGTCGCGCACGCGTTCGGCGTCGTGGGGAGCGGCAACTTCGTGGTGACCAACGCGCTGCGCGACGGCGGCGTGCCCTACGTCGCGGCCCGCCACGAGTCCGGCGCGGCGACGATGGCCGACGCCTACGCGCGGATGAGCGACCGGCTCGCGGTCGTCACCACCCACCAGGGGTGCGGGCTCACCAACGCGCTGACCGGCATCACGGAGGCGGCCAAGAGCCGCACCCCGCTGCTCGTGCTGACCGCCGACACCGCGGGCGCGGCGGTCCGCAACAACTTCCGGATCGACCAGGACGCCGCGATCGCCGCCGTCGGCGCGGTGCCCGAACGGGTGCACTCCCCCGCCTCCGCGGTGGCCGACACCGTGCGCGCCTACCGGACCGCGGTGCACGAGCGACGGACCGTGGTGCTCAACCTGCCGCTCGACGTCCAGGCCGAGCCTGCCCGGCCCGCACCCGCCGTGCTGCCACCCGCGCCACGGCCCGCCCGGCCCGCCGCCGACTCCGTCGCCGAGCTGGCCGCCGCGCTCCGCGCCGCCCGCCGCCCCGTGTTCGTCGCCGGCCGCGGCGCCCGCCACGCCGGGCCGGAGCTGCGGCGCCTCGCCGCCGCCGCCGGTGCGCTGCTCGCCACCTCGGCCGTCGCGAGTGGACTGTTCGCCGGGGACGACTGGTCGCTCGGCATCTCCGGCGGGTTCTCCTCGCCGCTGGCCGCCGAGCTGATCTCGGCGGCCGACCTGGTCGTCGGGTGGGGCTGCGCGCTGAACATGTGGACCACCCGGCACGGCCGGCTGCTCGGTCCGGACGCGACACTCGCCCAGGTCGACCTCGACCCCGCCGCGCTCGGCGCGCACCGGCCGGTGGACGTCGGCGTGCTCGGCGACGCCGGCCAGACCGCGCGCGACGTGCTCGACGCCCTCGGGTCTACTCAGGACGGATACCGCACGCCGCAGTTGCGGGACCGGATCGCGAAGCAGGTGCGCTGGCGCGACGTCGCGCACCCCGACGAGTCCACGGCGCGGCGCATCGACCCGCGCACACTCAGCCGCGCGCTCGACGACCTGCTGCCGGCCGAGCGGGTGGTGGCCGTCGACTCCGGCAACTTCATGGGCTACCCGAGCGCGTACCTGTCCGTCCCGGACCACTACGGGTTCTGCCTCACCCAGGCGTTCCAGTCGATCGGGCTCGGCCTGGCCACCGCGATCGGCGCCGCGCTCGCCCGGCCCGACCGGCTGGCGGTGGCGGCGCTGGGCGACGGCGGCTGCCTGATGAGCGCCGCCGAGCTGGAGACGGTGGCGCGGCTGGGCCTGCCGATGGTGATCGTGGTCTACAACGACGAGGCCTACGGCGCCGAGGTGCACCACTTCACCGGCGCCGACCACGGCACCGTGCGGTTCCCGGAGACCGACATCGCCGCCATCGGCGCCGGCTTCGGCTGCGCCGCGCTCACCGTCCGCACCACCGCCGACCTGACCGGCCTCGGCGACTGGCTCGACGGCCCCCGGGACCGGCCGCTGCTGATCGACGCCAAGATCACCAGCGACGGCGGCTCCTGGTGGCTCGCCGAGGCCTTCCGGTAGCCGGTCCGGGTCACCGTCGTGACCGGATCGTCGTCGACGCGGACCTGGTCCCGCTCGACGAGCTGCGCCGGTCCTACGCCCTGATGGCGCTGGACCTGCCCGGCGCGGCCTGTGCGCAACGCGAGTAGCGCCCCGAAACCCGCCGGAATTGTCCCGAACAATTCCCGCCCGGCGCCGGCGCGGAATTCCGGTCCGGGCCGCGGAATATCTTTTGTCCGCCACCGCGGGCCAGACGGTTACTTTCGAACCGCCGACCGTGGCCGGCCGCTCACGAACGGCGACAATCCGGCAGGTGGGCAGCGAACTCGAGTGTGCCCCGCGCCCGGGAGGACAGGGACCTAAGTCCCGAATCGAGCGCGGCCTCCACGGCACGCGGCACATGGCCTTGACATTCCCCAACCGGTCGGCTTGCATCGCGAAGTCGCCAGTGCGTCCAATTCCGCAGGGCTCTGGCAACCCGCCAGACAGACCGGGGGCACCGGCACGCGGCCGACGGGTCAGATTGGACATGTGGTGGCGGAGCCTGGGCAGCGGGACGCTGCGAAATGGCGGGTCAACGGCTGGAGCCTGCGCACCAAGGTCGCCGTCGTGCTCGTGGTGCCCGCGGTGGTCGCGCTCGCCCTGGGCGGCCTGCGGGTCCAGGCCCAGCTCGACGACGCCAACCGCCTCAGCACCGTCCGCGACCAGCTCGCCGTTCTCGGTGACGTCGTCGACCTCGCCGACCTGGTCGCGCTGGAGATGGTGGCCGCCGTGCCCGGCGGCGACGACACCGAGCTCGCCCAGCGTCAGGACGCGGTCGACCAGCAGGTCACCGTCGTGCGCAACGCCGCGGACTTCGCCCGCCTGCCCGGTGACGTCAGCCGCAAGCTCAACAACGCGCTCGACGAGCTCGGCGACGCACGCAAGGAGGTGATCGCCGGGGACACCGACCCGGTCACCGAGTCCTTCGACTACCGCGAGGTGATCGCCGGGCTCGGCGAGCTGGTGCCGCGGGTGGTCTCGTTCACCCACACCGAGGACCTCGACGACCGCGCCTCGACGGTGCTCTCCATGCTGCTGCTGCGGGCCGCGCTGGCCAACGAGGAGGCGCTCGTCGCCGCCGGCCACGGCAAGGCGGTCAGCCCCGACGTCGCCGCCTCGGTGCAGCACTCGGCCGCCGAGGAGGCCGTGCTCGGCCAGCAGCTCTCGCTGGACATCCCGGCCGCCGACCTGCCCGCGTTCGTCTCCGCCACCCGGACCTGGTCGGCCCGCCGCGACGCCATCCAGGCCGCCATCGCGAAGAGCCGGACCGTGGACCTGCAACGGCTGCTGCCCGACCTGCAGGCCGAGTCGGCCGCCCTGCGCGGCCTCGTGCACGACAAGTACACCGAGCTCGTCGACACCGTGTCCGCCCGCACCAACCAGGTACGCTCGGACGCCCTGCGCGACACCGCGATCGTGCTCGGCGCGCTGCTCGCCGCGCTGGCGATCGCGCTGACCGTGGCCCGGTCGCTGCTGCTGCCGGTCCGCCGGCTGCGCGCGGCCGCCCTGTCCGTCGCGCACGACAAGCTGCCGAAGACCGTCGAACGGGTGCGCACCGGCGAGCACGTCGACTGGCGGGCCGTCGAGCCGATGACCGTGCACACCGACGAGGAGATCGGCCAGCTCGCCCGCGCGTTCGACGACATGCACCAGCAGGCCGTCCGGCTGGCCGGCGAGCAGGCCGAGCTGCGCCACCAGGTCAGCGAGATGTTCATGACGCTCTCGCGGCGCAGCCAGTCGCTGGTGGAGCTGCAGCTCGGCGTGATCGAGAGCCTGGAGTCCGACGAGCACGACCCGCGGCGGCTGGAGGGCCTGTTCCGGCTCGACCACCTGGCCACCCGGCTGCGCCGCAACGGCGAGAACCTCCAGGTGCTCGCCGGCGGCGCGCCCCCGAAGCGGGGCAACCGGCCGGTGTCGGTCGTCGAGGTCCTGCGGGCGGCCACCTCGGAGGTCAAGGACTACCGGCGGGTCAGCCTCGGGCACGCGCCGAGCGCGTCGGTGCGCGCCACCGCGGCGACCGACGTCGTGCACATCCTCGCCGAGCTGCTGGAGAACGCGACCCGCTTCTCGCCGCCGGACCGCAAGGTCGTGCTCACCGCGGACCGCGGCACCGACGGCGGGCTGCTGTTCGAGGTGATCGACGCCGGGCTCGGGATGGCCCCGGAGGACCTCGGGTCGGCCAACCAGCGCCTCGCCGCCGCGGACGCCATCGGCCCGGAGACCACCCGGCGGATGGGCCTGTTCGTGGTCAGCATGCTCGCCGCGCGGCACGAGGTGACCGTCCGGCTGCGGCCCACCTACGACCGCGCGAAGCAGGCCGGCATCACCGCGAGCGTGCACGTGCCCGGCTCGCTCGTCCTCTCCGACAGCGCCCCGGAGCCCTACCTCCCGACCCCCGCCGCGTCCCCCGTCCCCCCCGCCCCGCCCTCGCCCGCCGTGCCGGCCGAGGGCGGCGCCGAGCCCAGGGTGGTGATCCCGGCCCCGGCCACCAACGGCAGCCGGATCGGCTGGTTCACCCCGATCGTCGCCGTCGAGGACGCGCCGGCGCAGGCCCCTGCCGTGCCACCGGAAACGAAGCCGGCCCGCAGCGCAACGAACGGCACGCCGGACGCGACTAAGAGCGTGCCCGGCAACGAACCGACCCTCCGCACCACGGCGGCGGGCCTGCCGATGCGCACACCGCGCACCGGCGCGCCCCCCGCGCCACCCGCCCGGCGACCGGCCGACACCGGTCAGCAGGCCAAGACCGGCACGGGGTTCCGCGACCCCGAGGCGATCCGCAACAACCTGTCCAGGCACTACAGCGGCGTGCGGGCGGCCCGGCGTGCCCGGGAGCAGCCCGATTCCGCGCCGGACCGGAACACCTGAGATGGCCGCGCGGGAGGGCCGCGACGGGGAGTCGGTGGAGGAGAGCCGCAGGGCCGCTGGGAGAGCCGTCGGCTCCGATTCGAGGGAGGGGTCCATGACCACCGAGAGCACCACCGCGACCGAGCCGACGCTCGGGTGGCTGGTCTCCGCGTTCACCCAGGAGGTCCCCGGGGTGGACCACGCCGTCCTGGTGTCCGCCGACGGGCTGCTGGTCGCCGCCAGCGACGGCCTGCAGCGCGACCTCGCGGACCAGATGTCCGCGCTGACCGCCGGGCTCACCAGCCTCACCGTCGGCGCCGCGCAGCTGTTCACGGCGGGCCGGGTCGTGCAGTCGGTGATCGAGATGGAGGGCGGGTTCCTGCTGCTGATGAGCGTCGGGGACGGCTCGCACCTCGCCGTGGTCGCCGCCCAGGGGTGCGACATCGGCCTCGTCGGCTACGAGATGACGCTGCTGGTCGACCGGGTCGGCCGGATGGTCGACACCCCGGTCCGCGGGGCCGACGACGGCCATTGAGGACGACGGGCAGTGAGACGGCAACCGAGGGGGACACCGTGACCGATGCGTCGCGCGGCTCCGGGCGGGCGGCGCTCGCCCGGCCCTACTCGTGGACCGAGGGCCGCACGCGGCCCAGCGTCGAGCTGGCCGTGGAGGCCAGGGTGCGGACCACCAACCGCGCGCTGGCCATGCCGCAGCGCCGGGTCAGCGCCATGTGGACGGTGACCCGGCTGTGCCACCAGCCCCGGTCGGTCGCCGAGATCGCGGCGCACCTGGCGGTCCCGCTGGGGGTGGCGAGGGTGCTGGTGGCGGACATGCTCGGCGACGGGCTGGTGGCGGTGGAGGCGACGCTCACCGCCGACGCGGGCGCCGACGAACGACGCCGCCTGATCGAGAGGGTGCTCAGTGGACTTCGTGCTCGGTAGATCGGCGGAGCCGATCACATCGGCCAAGATCGTCGTCGCCGGCGGGTTCGGCGTCGGCAAGACGACCTTCGTCGGCGCCATGTCGGAGATCGCCCCGGTGCGCACCGAGGCGCTGATGACCAGCGCCGGCATCGGCATCGACGAGATGCCGGCGCAGTCGGCCAAGATCTCCACGACGGTGGCCATGGACTTCGGCCGCATCACGCTGGCCGACGACCTCGTGCTCTACGTCTTCGGTACGCCGGGCCAGCACCGTTTCTGGTTCATGTGGGACGACATCGCCCGCGGCGCCATCGCGGCGATCGTGCTGGTGGACACCAGACGGCTCGCCGACGGCTTCTCCGCCATCGACTACTTCGAGTCGCGCGGGCTGCCGTTCCTGGTCGCCGTCAACGAGTTCGACGACGCCCGCCGCTACCCCGTCGGCCAGATCCGCGAGGCGCTCGCGCTGCCCGAGGACGTCGTGATCATGCAGTGCGACGCGCGCTCCCGCGACTCGGCCAAGGAGGTCCTCATCGCGGCGAGCGAGTACGCCCTGTCCCGCCTGGCACCGGTGCCGGCCCCGCTGCCGAAGCGTCCCGTGCGGGCGCCCGGCGCCCGCTGAGGAGCGCGTCAATGCCCCTGGCCATCGACCACGTCCACCACTTCGACCTCGGCAGCTGGCTGGTGTTCTTCGCGTACACCACGTCCGTGGTCGGCTGCACCGTCGGGCTCGCGTGCACCCACCTCGCCCGGCACGCCGGCACCGAGGGCCGGCGCCTGGGCTGGCAGGCGCTGGCCGCGGTGACGATCGGCGGCGTCGGCATCTGGCTCATGCACTTCATCGCCATGCTCGGCTTCACCACGCCCGGGCTGCCGGTGCGCTACGACGTCTCGCGCACCGCGTTCTCCGCGCTGCTCGCCGTCTGCGCGGTGTTCGCCGGGCTGCTCGTGTTCGGCGCGCGCCGCACGTTCTCGCTGTGGCGGCTGCTGCTCGGCGGGCTGCTCACCGGGCTCGCCGTGGCCCTCATGCACTACGCCGGCATGTGGGCGGTGAACATCAAGGGCAGCATGTCCTACGAGCCCGGCCTGGTCACGTTGTCGGTGGCCATCGCGGTCGCGGCCGCGACCGCCGCGCTGTGGTTCACCGTGGCCGCCGACCGCCTGTGGCTGCGGGTGCTCGCGGGCCTGGTCATGGGCCTGGCCGTGACCGGCATGCACTACACCGGGATGGCCGCGGTCCGCGTCGACCTCGACCCGAACGCGCCCGACCCGGCCGGCGTCGAGGTGTTCACGTTCCTGCTGCCGATCTTCGTGCTCGCCGCGGTCGCCCTCGCGGGTGCCGTCACCGCCGTGCTGATGGCGAACCCGCCCGAGCCCGGCGGCCCGCCGGAGGAGCCGGTCGCGGCGCCGCCCGGCGAGCCGGTCGCGTCGGCCGGCGCCGGTACGGCATGATCGTGCCCGTCGAGCGACCCGAGGAGTGCACATGGCCGGTCAGTTCGAGGCGAGCATCGAGATCGACCGCCCGGTCGCCGAGGTCTTCGCCTTCCTCTCCGACGGTGAGAACGACCCGAAGTTCAGCCCGCGCGTTCAGCGGATCGAGAAGACCACGGACGGCCCGACCGCCGTCGGCACGGTGTACCGGAGCACGGTCAAGGACGCCGGCATGACCTCCCGGCGGGAGTTCCGGATCACCGAGTTCGTCCCGGACGCCACGATCCGCTGGGCGGAGCAGTCGAAGAACCTGGTGACCGCCGCCGAGGGCGGCTACGACTTCGAGGCCGTCTCCGACACGAGGACGAGGCTGCGGGTGTTCAACGTCCTGCAGGGACACGGCTTCGGCAAGCTCATCGCCGGCTTCGCGCTGAGCGCGGCCCGCAAGGACGCCCCCGCCTTCGCCGAGCGCATCAAGAAGGCCGTCGAGGCCTCCTGAACCCGCCCACACACCCCGACCCGACCCGCCACACCACCGACCCGACTCCCTGCGCAGTCGAGCCGACCCCCCACACAGCCGAGCCGACCCGCTGCGCAGCCGAGCCGACCCCGTGCGTTGCTGAACCGACCCGCCAGCAGTGCACCTGGTAAGGCGTCGTCCGGCGCGGGCGGCGACGCCCAGGGTCGGATGGACCGCGTGAGGGGTCGGATCGACCGCGTGGGGGGTCGGGTCGGGTGGGGTGGCGGTGCACTCCTCGCGGCGCGGTGTCAGACCTGCTGCGCCACCGGCGTGCTCGGCCGCGCCGGGACGGGCTCGGTCACGATCGCCACGTTCACCGTGCGGGACAGCCGCTCGTGCGGCGCGGCCTCGTCGCCGAAGAACACCGCCAGCGGGGTCCAGACGCCCACGACGAACACCGACACCAGCAGCCCAGCCGGGATCAGCAGCTGTTCGGGGTGCGCCAGCACGTCCCAGTGGTCGACGGACAGCCCGAGCCAGGCCAGCCACAGCGGGGACAGCAGCACCCCGTTGCGCACCAGCAGCGACACCGGACCCGCGCGGCGGCCGTTGGTCCGCTCCACCCGTAGCAGCATCGCGCGCTTGCCGACCGTGGACCCGGACAGCACCGGCACGACCAGGAACCAGACGGCCGCGAGCCCCGCCACGATCGGCCCCCGGCCACCGGCCGGCCCACCGAACAGCACGAGCAGGCCGACCACGAGCCCGGTCAGCGCCACGAACCCCACCGCGTCCGCGAGCAGCGCGAACAGCCGCCGGCTCACCGTCACCCGCGTCGCGTAGCGGCGGCGTTCGCGATCCGGCTCCAGCGCGGGCAGCAGCCTGCCCAGCGGGCCGGCCACCAGCCAGCCGAGCACCGCGCCCGTCGTGTTGAGCATCAGGTCGTCCACGCTGAACAGCCGGTAGGCGCACGGGTAGAGGAACCACAGCCCGGTCAGCTGGGTGAGCTCGAACAGCAGCGACACCCCGAACGCGATCGCCGTGGACGCGAGGAACCGCAGGCCGACCAGGTAGCGCAGGAAGAAGCCGAGAGGCGCCAGCAGCGCCACGTTGAGCGCCGTGCTCCACACCGCCCCGTAGTGCACGACCGAGCCCAGGCTCCAGTCCCCGCGGGCGCGCTCCTGGAGCACCTGCACGAAGTAGAACGGCTTCAGCTGCGGGCTGCTCGCGTAGCTCTGGGTGGCGCAGTAGCCGGCCGGGTCGCCGGGCAGCGGGATGATCGTCTGCATGCCCGCCGCCAGCAGGTAGAACAGGAAGCAGTAGAAGACCAACGTGGTCCACCCGCCCGCGCGGCCCCGACGCCGGTAGCTGATCACCGCCACCGGCAGCATGACGATCAACGCGAGGACCGGGAAGATCGACAGCGCCGTGGTGACCGGCAGCAGGAACGTATGGAACACGCTCAACTACTACCCCGTTTCCGCGGGTTCCATGCGTCCGGTCCACTGTGGATCTCGCGGGGCCCGCTCGTCACCACGCCGACGGCGGGGGCGGCGGCACCACCGTCGGGCGGTCGTCGCAGGTGATGGTGTTCGGCAGCATCCACGGAGCCAGCCAGCCGCCGTCGTTGCCGCCCAGGTCGGTCAGCGCGAACTCCGACCCGTCCGGCGTGAAGTGGAACGACCCGCAGTTGTTCACCCCGACCGCGCCGACGTTGCGCGCGTCCACGTTCTCGAACGACGACGCCCCGGCCGTGCGGGCGCTGAGCACCGAGGTGCCGGTGCCGTCCACCCGGACGTCGGCGAAGTGTGCGCCGGTGATCGCGAGGGAGTCCCGCTGCGCGAACTCGGTGACCAGCATGATCGCGTTGTAGGTGTTGTCGAGGAAGTGGTCGCCGGCGACCTCGATGTCCGCGTCGATGCTCCGCTCCAGCGCGTAGATCCAGATCGCGCCCAGACCGATGTTCCAGTTCAGCTCGTAGGTGCCGGCGCGCACCGTGGTGTTGTCGGTGATCCACACGTGCCCGGTGAAAGGCTTCGCGCCGAAGCGGGAGCCGAGCTGGATGCCGCTGCCCTCCCGGATCGGGTCGGCGACGAGGTTGTCCGACACGGTGTTGTCGGTACCGCCGTAGAGCGCGATGCCGTTCGCGAGCACCGGCGTCTGCACGGTGTTGTGGTCGAACGTGTTGCGCGCGTTCTGCGCGTCCTCCGCCCACATGGCGAGCGCGTCGTCGCCGGTGTTGCGCACGAAGTTGTTGCGTACCACCGAGTTCGTGACGCCGGTGTGGAAGTTCAGCCCGTCCGCGACCTGGTCGGCGATGACGTTGCCGGTGACGCGGGTGTTGGTCATCGGCCCGTCGAACCACATGCCGGCCTTCGTGTGGTGGATGTAGAGGCCGGTGATCGTCGAGTCGCTCAGGGCGCCGCCGATGCCGTTGACCTGGTCGGTGTCGATGCGCTCGCGAACGTCGCCGGAGATGGTGAACCCGGACAGGTGCACCTCGTGGCTGCCGCCCTCGGCGGCGTCCCGGCCGTAGAAGCCGACGCCGGTGTGCACCGAGCCGTCCGGGGCGGGCGGGTCCAGCGCCGACCTCGTGGCCCTCGACGACCGTGTACCAGCTGCCGGCGCCCTCGATCGTCACGCCGTCGACCACGATGTGCCGGTTCACCTGGAACGTGCCGGGCGGCAGGTAGACCGGGAGGTGGAACCACCGGGCGAGCGCGATCGCGTGCTCGAACGCGGTGGCGGAGTCCCGCCGCCCGGTGGGGTCGGCGCCGAACAGCAGCACGTCGAGCGCGCGGGGGTTCACGTGCGGGCGGCCGACGAGCTCGGAGTCGAGCAGGTCCACGACCGTCCACTCGGCACGGCTACGGGCCGGGACGGTGAGCCGCACCCGGTCGCCGGCCCGGTAGGTGCGGCCCAGCAGCAGGCGCTGCTCGTCGTAGAAGTGGCTGGGGCGGAACGGCTTGCCGATGACCGGTGGCGGCGAGGTCTGCGCCGGCACGCACGAGCACTCGGTGATCCACCAGTCCGGGTGCAGCAGGCCGGCGTCCGGGTCGTTGGTGAACGGGTACTGGTTGTAGAGCCAGGCGTACTGCGAGGTGAGCGTCATGGTCCGCCGGTGCCCGCCGTCGACGGTCACGTCCAGCGGCGCGGTGATGCCGCCCCCGTGCGGTGCGTCGGGGATGCTGTACCGCACGGTGATCGCGTTCGCCGCGCTCGGCAGCGTGAACTCGACGTACTGCCGCGGCGCCAGCCGCACGGCCGAGCGCCCGGACGCCTCGGCCGGCAGCGTGTACGCCGACCGGTCCGGGGCCGATGACCGTGCCGTTCGTGACCGCGTTCTCCGCCTCCTGCTCCAGGAAGCCGACGTCCGCGCCCCGCCCGGCGACCAGCGCCGGGTCCAGCCCGGCCCGGCTGACGACCGGTCCCGCGGGGGACTCGGCGAGCGCGGCGCCGGGCGCCGTGACGAGGCCGAGCGCGGTGGCGACCACCACCGCGGCGGTGATCCGGCGCGACCGTCCCAGGGAGCTGCGTGCCATCGCCGGACCCGTTTCTCTCGCGGAGTGGTGAGCAGACGATAGGCGCATCGTCGGACATCTCACAAGATGCTGCCGTGAATTTGCGTATGTCGAGCCAGATTTTGCGAACCGTCATGATGGGCGGCATGACCGAGGACTACCTGCTGCCCATGACCACCGCGGCCGAGGAGAGCGCCCGGCGTGCCGGCCTCGCGCTGCTGCCCGTCGGCAGCTTCGAGCAGCACGGGGCGTTCCTGCCGCTCGCCACGGACACCGTCATCGCGGTCACGGTCGCCCGCGCGGTCGGCGCGGCCCACCCCGCGCTGCTGCTGCCGCCGGTCACGATCTCCTGCTCGCACGAGCACGCCGGCTGGCCGGGCACCGTGAGCATCTCCGCGGCGACGCTCTACGCGACCGTCAACGACGTCGCGCAGTCGTTGCGCCGCAACGGGATCGACAAGCTCGTCCTCGTCAGCGGGCACGGCGGGAACTACGTGCTGGGCAACGTCGTGCAGGAGGCGAGCGCGCGCGGCGAGCGCATGGCGCTGTTCCCGACCGAGGTCGACTGGCTCACCGCGCGCGCCGCGGGCGGCGTCGAGCTCGGCCCGGACAGCGACATGCACGCCGGCGAGCTGGAGACCTCGCTGCTGCTGCACGCCCACCCCGAGCTGGTCCGGCGCGACTACGCCGACCACGACGAGCTCGCCGACGACCGCAACCGGATGCTGACCCGCGGGCTGGCCGCCTACACCGCGTCCGGCGTGGTCGGCCGGCCCTCGCTCGCGTCCGCGGCCAAGGGCAGCGCCGCGCTCGCGAGCTTGGTCGAGTCGTTCGGCGACGTGCTCGCCGCGCTCGGCAGCCCCTCCAGGTGAGGCAGGTAGTGGTCCAGCCGCTCCCGCTTGGTGCGCAGGTACGGCAGGTTGTCGTCGGTCGGCGTGGCCAGCAGCGGCACCCGCTCGGCGATCGAGATCCCGTTCTGCAGCAACGAGTCCAGCTTCTTCGGGTTGTTGGACAGCAGCCGGATCGAGTGCACGTCGAGGTCGTGCAGGATCTCCGCGGCCATGTGGTACTCGCGGGCGTCCACCGGCAGGCCCAGCGCCAGGTTCGCCTCGACGGTGTCCAGGCCGTCCTCCTGCAGCCGCATCGCCTGCAGCTTGGCCAGCAGCCCGATCCCCCGGCCCTCGTGGCCCTTCAGGTAGATCAGCACCCCGGCACCCTCGGCGACGATCTGCCGCATCGCCGCGGCGAGCTGGTCACCGCACTCGCAGCGGGTCGAACCGAACGCGTCGCCGGTCAGGCACTCCGAGTGCACCCGGGTCAGCGGGCTGCGGGTGGTGATGTCGCCGTGCACCAGCGCGACGTGCTCGTGCCCGCCCCACCGGTCCAGGTAGCCCACGGCGCGGAACTCGCCGTACACGGTCGGGCAGGCGGGTGTCGACCACCCGCTCCACCGCCCCGTTGCGCCCGATGTCGGCCAGGTTCGTCATGGCTGGGCCGCCTCCCCGGAATTAACCCGTGGGGTCACCTCGAGTGGGAACCGTCCTGTTGAGCACATACTTGTGGCTGGGTTGCGTCCCGTTCCCCTTGGGTGCGGTCGACGGCCACGCGGCTCGTGCGAGCTCGACGCGGGGAGGGTCATGCGGTCACTTCCTGTCGGCTGTCCTGCTGTCGTTCCTGCTGTCGTCGCACGAGCAGCAACGCGCCCGGCAGGCTCGCCACGAGTCCCAGTAGTCCGTACACCACCGCAGTGGTGAGTCCCTGCGCGGCACCGAGACCGGCCGCCGCGAACATCAGCACTGTCGCACCCTCCCTCGGTCCCCAACCCCCGATGTTCACCGGCAGCCCCATCGCCAGGAGCGACACGATGATCAGCGGGACCAGCTGCGCGGCAGGCAGGTTCGCCCCCGCCGCGTGCGCCGCGACCACGAACAACGTGATGTGCCCGACGAGAACCGCCGTGGACAGCAGGGCGACTCCCGGCCACGCGTCGCGGGCGAGCAGGCCACTGCGCACATCGTCGAGCGTACGTCGCCAGCGCGAGTCGGGTCCGGTCCAGCGCCGCATCGCGAGGTAGCCGAACACGACCACCGACGCCACGATCAGGATCGCCAGCCCGATGTCGCGGGCCGGCGCGATCGCCGGGCCGGCCAGCAGCACCACGACCCCGGCGATGACCACCACGGCCTGTCCCGCCGTCCGTTCGAGCACCACGGCCCGCACGCCGGCCCCGACATCGCCCTCCTCACGGCCGTGCCGCACCGCGCGGTGCACGTCGCCGAGCACGCCCGCGGGCAGCACCGCGTTGAGGAACAGCGCCCGGTAGTAGTCCGCGACCGCCCGCCCGAGCGGCAGCCGCAGGCCGAGGCGGTGGGCCACCAGGCACCAGCGCCAGGCGCTCAGGACCGTTGTCGCGAGGCCGATGCCCAGGGCGGCCAGCACCTCGCCCACGTCGATCACGCGGAAACCCTCGAGGACGCCGTTCGCGCCGACCTTCCACACCAGTGCCACCACGATGCCCAGCCCGACGAGGAGCTTCAGCCAGGCGAACAGCTTCTGCTTGCTCATGCCGCGCATGACGGCTCACCCCGCAGCCGGCCGAGCACGGTGGCCAGGCGATGCCCCGCGGCGTTCCAGTCCTCCAGGTCACGCCTGCGCTCCCGGGCCGACTCCCGGAGCCGGCCGCGCAGCGAGGCGTCGGTCAGGTAGCGGCGCAGCGCCTCGGACAGCGCGGTCGCGTCGCCGGGCGGCACCAGGATGCCCGGCACGCTGCCGTCCGGCGCGTGTCCCAGCGTGTCCGGCAGCGCGTCGACGTCCGAGGTCAGCACCGGGATGCCCCGGGCCAGCGCCTCGGTCACGACCATGCCGTAGGTCTCGCCGCGGGAGGGCAGCACCAGCAGGTCGGTGCGCCCGAAGACCGTCTGCAGCTCGGCGTCGGGCAGCGGGCCCGCGAGCGACATCCGGGTGACGAGCCCGTGCCGCGCGATGAGGCCGTGCACCCGCTCGACGTAGGCGGGGTCGCGGCGCACGGACCCGACGCAGTCGCACGTCCAGCCCAGGTCGGCGACGCCGGCCAGCGCCTCGACGAGCACGTCCTGGCCCTTGCGCGGGGTGACCGAGCCGAGGCACAGCAGCCGGCCGTCGGTGCCGGTGGCGAGCGGCGCGGGTCTGGTCCCGGGCGGCGCGACGTGCACGCGGGCGGGGTCGAGGCCGTGGTGCTCGATCGCCCGGCGCGCGGCCCACCGGCTGGTGGTGATCACCGCGGTCGCGGCGCGCAGCGTCTCGTTCTCGAGACCGTCGAGCTCGCTCGCGCGGTCGGCGGGCAGCCCGGTCTCGTCGGCCAGCTGCAGGTGCAGCAGGATCGCCAGGCGCAGCCGGCGCGCGTGCGGCACGACGAAGTCCGGCACCCCGCAGGCGACGAGTCCGTCCAGCAGTGCGACCGACCCGTCCGGGACCTCACCGAGCGTCCTGGCCAGCGCGATCTGCGACGCGTGGTCCGGGACCGGCCAGCGCCCGGGCACGGTGACCTCGCGCATGCCGAGCACCTCGCACATCCGGCGGTCGTAGGCGTTGCCGCCGCTGGCGAGCGTCACGTCGTCGACGTCCGCGGGCAGCACGAACGTCACGTCGGCGGCGCTCACAGCGCGCGCCCGTAGGTCGCCCACGCCACGTGCGACTCGCGCAGCATGACGGAGATCTCCGCGAGCCCCCGGGCACCCTCCCCGAGCGACCCGGCGTGCACCCGCTCGGCGAGCCGGTCGGCGACGACCTTGGCGAGGAACTCCGTCGAGGTGTTGATCCCGGCGAACTCGGGGACCTCGTCGAGGTTGCGGTAGTTCAGCTCGCCGAGCACCTCGTGCAGCTCGCGGGTGGCGAGCCCGATGTCCACGACGATGTTGTCCGCGTCGAGCTCGGCACGGTGGAACGTGGCGTCGACGATGAACGTGGCGCCGTGCAACCGTTGCGCGGGGCCGAACACCTCGCCGGTGAAGCTGTGCGCGACCATCACGTGGTCACGGACGGTGAGGCTGAACACCCGGCGCCTCCTCTGTCGGGCTAACTGCTGTCGTACTTAACACGCAGGCAGAGCGCAGAGGGTTCATCGCTGATCAGTCCGGGCAGGACCGCCGGCAGCTCCTCGAACAGGCATTCGCTGGTCACCAGGGCGTCGAAGGCCGGGTCGGCGAGCAGATCCAGGGCCACCGCGAGGCGGTCGGCGTAGCTGCGGCGGCGGGCCGGGGACACCGTCCCGACCTGGCTGGAGCGCAGGGTGAGACGCCGCGAGTGGAACCATTCCCCCAGCGGAACGCTCACTCTCCGGTCCCCGTACCAGCTCAGCTCGACCACCGTGCCCTCGGCGGCGAGGAGCTCGAGGCCGCGGGCCAGGCCGGCGTCGGTCGCGCTGGCGTGCACGACCAGGTCGCACCCGTCCGCGGCCCGCTCGGGGGTGGCGAACCCCACACCCAGCGCGGCCGCGAGCGTGGCCTTCGTCTCGTCGGGGTCGACCAGCTCCACCCGCACCGCCGGGAACCCGGCGAGCACCCGCGCCACGCTCGCCCCGATCATCCCGGCGCCCACGACGGCGATCCGGTCGCCCACGTGCGGAGCCGCGTCCCACACCGCGTTGACGGCCGTCTCCACGGTGCCGGCCAGGATCGCGCGCGGCGCCGGCACCGAGGCGGGCACCGGGGTGACGGCGGACGCCGGCACCACGTAGCGCGTCTGGTGCGGGTAGAGGCAGAACACGGTGCGCCCGCGCAGCTCGTCGGGCCCTTCCTCGACCACGCCGACGTTGAGGTAGCCGTACTTCACCGGGCCCGGGAACTCGCCCTCCTGGAACGGCGCCCGCATCGCGGCGTACTGGCTCGGCGGCACCCCGCCGCGGAACACCAGCGACTCGGTGCCACGGCTCACCCCGGAGTAGAGCGTGCGCACGACGACATCGTCCGGGCCCGGGGCCGGCAGCCGCACCGGCCGGATCTCGCACTCCCCCGGTGCGCGCAGCCAGAACGCACGCTCCATCGGTGCCGCCCTCCTCGGGGTCGCCGTCATGATCACCATACGTGCCGTCGTGGCGGCCGGCACCGACACGTTCCCGGCCTACCGTCACCACCATGATGACCATCGACGACCCCGGCGACGTGCTCGCGGTCCTGACCGACGACGGCTGCCCGGTGCCGCCCGTGCCCGCGGCCGGCGGCACCGGCGTCGCCTGGCTGCGGTCCCACGTCGTGCGGTTCAGCAGCGGCGCCGAGCACCGGCGGCGGCGCTCGCTCGTCGAGGCGGCGCTGCGCGGGGTGTCACCGGAACGGTTGCGGCAGCGTGCGGGGCGCACTCCGCACGCACCCGTCCTCGCGCTGGCCGAGGCCCTCGGCGTGCCGGGGATCCGGCCCGGCGCGGTGGCCGAGGTGGCCGCCGCCTACCAGCCCCACCACGACGTGACCCCGGCGGCCGACGCGGCGGTCGGCGAGCTGGTGGCCGCGTGCGGCGGGGTGCCGGACGAGCGCACGGCCGCCACGATCTGCCTGCTGGTGCAGGCCCACCGGGCCACCGCCGACCTGGTCGACGGCGCGCTGCGGCACGGCACGCCGGTGGAGCAGACCGTCCGGCTGGCGCCGCCGGTGCGTTCGACGCGGCGGCTGCGGGCCGGCGAGCTCGTCGAGGTCGACCTGGCCACCGTGCCGTTCGGCGCCGGGGCGCACGCCTGCCCGGGCAGGCAGCACGCGCTCGCGCTCGCCGCCGGCGCGCTCGACGCGCGCCGCGAGCGGCGCGGCACCGGCGGATGAACGCCGAAAGACCCTTGCGCTTTCAGGACCTTGTGCCCTGAGCGAGCGGGCCGATAGACGGCGGCGCAACGGGTCCCATGTGTCTACCGTGTGCCGGACAAGGTACGGGAGGGCACGGTGGGCATTCGGATCCTGCTCGTCGACGACCACGAGATCGTCCGCCGGGGCATCGCCGACATGCTGGAGAGCGCGCCGGACCTGGAGATCGTCGGGGAGGCCGCCACCGTCGCCGGGGCGCTCGCCCTCGCCGGCCGGGTCGAGGCCGACGTGGCGGTGCTCGACGTGCGGCTGCCCGACGGCAACGGCATCGAGCTCTGCCGCGAGCTGCGCGCCCGGCTGCCCCACCTGCACTGCCTGATCCTCACCTCCTTCGGCGACGAGCGGGCACGGGCCCAGGCCGCCGCCGCGGGCGCGTCCGGGTTCGTGCTCAAGCAGGTGCTCGGCATGGAGCTGATCGACGCGGTGCACGCCGCGGGCCGGTGCCGCGAATCGTGATCACCACTAACGGCTCACGCGGTACCGTCGACACACTGTGTGACACCGGTCGCACGTTGTCGCGAGGAGCCCCGCAGTGCCGAGCAGAGCCCGACAGGGCGCGAAGGAAGCCGATCATCTCCAGCGCTTCCTCTCGGCATTGCGCCGGACCCCGATCCCGACCGCACCACCCCGGCACGACGGCTACCAGGAGGCGCTCGGGCTGAACCTGCTCGCCCTGGCGCTGCGCCTGGAACACATCGACCGCATGACCGAGGCGCTCACCCTGGCCGACTCGACCCACATGGCCCGCTCGGTCAGCGTGGACATCGACACGAACGTGCTGACGCCGGAGCAGAAGTGGGCGCTGCGGTCCGACCCGGGCGACGTGGGCGAGCGGCCGGGCGCGGTGTGGCTGCCGGTCTCCCGGCAGTCCCGCACCGACATGGCCCCGGTCGTCGTGCGGGACGCGGGCGGCCACGTGGTGCCCCGCATGCCGCAGGTCGAGGCCGCGCGCGCGCTCATCCACGGCATGTGCAAGGCCTTCCGGATGTTCCTCACCTCCGACCGGCGCACCGAGGACCCGCACGCCCTGCTGCACGCGGTCCGGCACAACTCGAACCGGTCCCGCTGGCTGATCGAGGCGACGATCGGCGAGCTGATCAGCGGCGGCGGCCGGGCGGTGCGCGCGGTCCCGCCGGTGGGCCACCGCGGCCGCGCCACCGACTCCGACAGCATCCGGGACAAGGCCGCCCGCGCGGTCGAGGAGCTGTTCGCGCCGGGCAGCCCGTTCCTCCGGCTGCTCGACGTCGCGTCCCAGGAGTACCTGCTGGTCGTCGAGGTCCCCACGGACAAGGCGCAGAGCTTCCTGCGCTACGACGCCCCGGTGATCCCCGCCCGCACGCAGAACCTGCGCGCCGGCAACACCTTCGCCCGCTGGGCGAGCTTCCGCCAGGAGTTCACCGTCCGCTACGCCACGCTCATCCCGCGGGCGGTGAAGTCCTACCACGTCACGCTGGAGGTGCCCGCGGAGATCCAGGTCCGCCACTTCTTCATGACCAGCGACGTGGACTCCCCCGCGCTGCGCTCGCTCGTCGACGACATGCGCGCGGTGTCCGCGAGCTACGACCAGCTGCGCGCGGTGACCCCGAAGCTGCTCGAGCTCGAGCTGCAGGGCATCGCCTCCCGGCTCGCCGAGTTCGGCCGCCGCCGCCACCGCGACCTGGCGTCGTTCACCTCCTACATCCAGGAGCGCTACGCCTCGTTCTCCAGCCGCCCGCCGCGCTTCCCCGCCTGGCCCGACGTCGACTCCCCGGAGGCGGGCCTGCGCCCGGACCGCCCGGTGGTCACCCGGCTGGCGCAGTTCGCCCACCTCTACGAGACCGACCAGTACCGCAAGCTCGCCGACGGGCTCGTCACCCGCGAGACGCTCGACGCGCTGGCCGACGAGCTCGTCGAGGCGCAGCTGGACAAGGACATCCACGTCGACAACGACCCGCGGGAGAACGCCGGCCACGCGCACTGGCAGCGCCGGCCGTTCGGCGCCGACCCGCAGCCGGTGGAGCCGGTGGCGTCCACCGTGTACGCCGCGCTCGTCGACGACCCGCCCTCGCTGGCGTCCAACGTGGCCAAGCTGCTGCTCGCCGTGCTGCTGCTGGTCGTCGGGTTCGGCATCGTGCTGGAGCCGACGTTCTTCGCGAACGTCCCGCTGCTCGGCGACATGAACGCGGCCTTCCGGCCCACCGCCGACGGCGGCGACGCGCCGATGTCCTCCGCGGACGCGGTGGTGACCATGCTGCTGCTCGTCCCCGGCCTGCTGCTGTCCCGGCTGGACATCCCGTCCAACAAGACCGTGCTCGGCCAGCTGCGCCTGTTCCCCCGGTACGTGGCCTACACCTCGATGATCATCGCCGCCAGCCTCGCGCTGCTGGTCGCCTCCGGCCGCAAGGACGCCCTCGACGGCCCGTTCGTGTTCGGCATGATCGCCCTGCTCGTGCTGCTCCTGCTGGTCGGCGCCGACTCGGTGGGCAAGGCGGTCAAGCGCCGGCGGCGGGTGCCGGTCAACCGGATCAGTCCGATGTGGCTGATCCGCGAGATCCACCGCCGGCCGGTGCGGCGCCGGCCGCGGCTGCGCGCGGAGTTCTCCACGATCGGGAGCGACGACAATGCCTAGCACCGGACTCCAGCACCCCGCGCTCGCCGCGGTCGCCGCTCGTGCGGCGAGCGCCGGCAGCCCGGCGGTGCTGTTCGACGTCACGCACTTCGGCACCGACGCGCGCACCGGGGCCGCGCCGCCCACCGGCGTCACCCCGCCCACCGCGAAGGACCGCGTCGCCACCGAGACGCTCTCGTTCCACCTGGCCGGCCTCGGCTTCCGGATGCACACCTGGGCGCCGGCGACCCCGAGCAAGCAGGTCGACGCCGTGGCCACCAGCAGCCGCATCACGGTCAGCCCGCACGAGCCGGAGGGCACCGGCCCGCTCCATCAGCTCTACAGCGGCAGCGTGGTGATCAACCCGGACTTCCTCTACGACACCGCGCACAGCACCGAGCTGCTGCTCACGCTCGACCACGGCCCCTGGCGGCCCGACCACGCCGACGCGCTGATGACCACGCTCGCCTACCGCGGGATGCTCGCCGCGACGGTGGCCGAGAACGGCGGCGTCGGCGTGCCCGTGCTGTTCCTCCAGTCGCCGGTCGCGCCGTTCCGCGACCCGCCCCGCCGGTTCCGCGAGGACGGCTCCGGCGAGGCGCCGCGGGTGCCGAACGGGATGGCGCTGCGGATGCTCGTCGGGCTGGACGTGACCAACCGGCACAAGCGGATCGGCCTGGTGTGCGAGATCGCCGAGCTCGCCGCCGAGCACGGGTTCGGGCTGCAGGTCGCCGACCGCCGGTTCGGCCGGGTGCGGGGCGAGTGGTGGTCGGTGCTGCCACCCGACGCGCAGCGCTACCGGGAACGCAAGGAGGCGCTGTTCGGCTGGGCACCCGAGGGGGTGCCGGCCGCGGCCCAGCTGGTCACGTTCGTCGGGCCGGCGCGCATCGGCTCGTCCGCCGCGATCGCCGCCGACCTGCTCGCCCGCAACGTCGGCGTCCTCGCCGTGTCCGAGGCGTCGATGCAGGAGATCGCCTTCGTCAACCTGATGCTGCCGATCGCCCCCGCCCGCGTCGGCCGGGCGGGCGGGTCGCGGCCGGCCGGCACCTGCCGCTCCGTCGCCGAGGGCCTCGGGCAGACGGCCAGCGCGTGCGGGCTGACCCGGCGCCAGGACGTCCGGGTGCGCAGCACGATCGCCGACTCGGCCGCGGCCGACTACCAGGTGCTGAGCACGGGTCCGGTGCGCCCGCGGATCGCCGAGTCGGTGCGGGACACCGACCACCCGGTCTGGCTGTCCTGGGGCGTCCCGCTCGAGCGGGACCCGGCGCTTCGCCCGGACGTCGCCGAGCTGGTGCTGGCCCAGCTGCTGGAGGACGGCGAGCGCGTCACCGCCGGGCGGATCGACTACTACCGGGTGCGCGTGCACCCCGGCGGCCGCGTCACCGGCCGGGCGAAGCTGACGCTGTCGCTGGTCGCCGGGACCGCCCGCGGTGACATTCCGTCACTGCTGAGCGAGCTGTGCCCGTGGGCGCAGCGGGAGGTCGCGGCCCGGCTGGTCCACGACGACGTGCCGCTCAGCGCCGTCCGGCTGCGGCTCGCCTGGCGCGAGAGGTGGCTCGGCCGATCTTCCACAATCGCCTGACCAGCGCAAACGAGAACTGTGAACACATTACTCCGAATGCCAGCACATTCGGACGTCCGAAGGTGAAACGCCCCACGGTCTCGAATCGAAACGGTCAGATGCGAAACAAGTACACACGCGCGCGCGTAGGTGGACACCCCTGGGCTGCGAGCGCGTAGAGCGAAAGGGATTTCATGCGACGTAGCCGATTACTCTCGGCGGCAGCCGCGGTGCTCCTCGTTCCCCTGCTGCAAGTACTTCCGGCCTCGTCGGTCGGCGCGGCGCCGAACGACTCGACACCGGCGAGCGATGTACGGGAACTGAACCGCCAGGACTTCACTCTGGACGGCAAGCCGGTGGACGTGCCGGCGAGGTACACGCCCAAGTCGGCCAAGGCCCAGAGCCGGGTGCAGGCGGCGGCCGCGGGCACGCCCGCGGTGGGCACGGTCCGGCAGTGGCTCGGTCTGGACGACGCCAACGGCATCCTCTACCGCAAGGACTACACCCTGCGGGCCGTCGGCCAGAAGATCGAGGTCTGGGTCTCGAACGACACCGACTTCCCCGCCGGTGACTGCCGCACGCAGATCGCGGACACGACCACCGTCACCGACGCCCAGGCGCAGGAACTGGTCGACCAGTTCGACAACAACATGTTCCCGAAGGAGACGACGGCGTTCAGCACGCCGCCGGACCGCGACGGGACGAACTCGGTGATCCCGCCGGACGCCAACGGCAACGGCGGCGACTACAGCGGCGACGGCGACAAGACGGTCGCACTGATCGACAACGTGCGCGACGACAACTACTACGACTTCCCCGCGGCGCCGACCTACATCGCCGGCTTCTTCTCCGCGCAGTTCAACGAGTTGTTCGACCGCAACGTGATGACGATCGACGCGTTCGACTGGGCGCACCGCAGCGGTGCCAACCCGCCGGACGAGCCGACCGACGACGTGTGCACCAGCCGGCCGGCCCGCCCGTTCCTGTACGAGGGCGTGTTCGCGCACGAGTGGCAGCACCTGCTGCACTACTACACCGACCCGTTCGAGGGCAACTGGATCAACGAGGGTCTGTCCGACTTCGCCCAGACCCTGGTCGGCTACGTGGACGGCACGAAGACGATCTTCGACCCGGGCAACGACAGCCACATCAACTGCTTCCAGGGCTGGGGCTCGGTGCAGACACCGGCGAACCCGAACCCGAGGGACTGCGGCGGTCCGGAGAACTCGCTCAACCTGTGGGGCGAGGGCACGCCGAGCCAGGTGCTCGCCGACTACGGCATCGCCTACTCGCTGATGCTGTATCTCTACGACCGGTACGGCACCGACTTCATGTCGACGCTGCACCGCGACGGAGAGCACCAGGGGCTGGCCAGCCTCGACGCCGCGCTGGAGACGGTCGGCGTGCACGACATGTACAAGTTGCTCCACGACTTCCAGTCGACGGTGCTTCTTGACAGGATCGTCGGCGACTCCCGGCGCGGGATCGTGATCGGCACGCAGAAGAGCCGGGTGACCACCCCGAGCCTGCGCTCGACGGTGAACTTCGCCAACCCGAACGCCTACGACAACCCGGGCGCCGGGCCCAACGGCGCGGACTACGTCCCGCTCCAGAAGGCGAACGGCACGGAACTGCGTGGCCGGGACCTGAGGTCGCTGGACTTCGAGGGTGCCGCCACGCTGCCGCCGCTGCCGCTGACCTGGACGGTCGTGAACAACGATCCGGACAGGCCGGGCAACCCGGTGCTGTGGTCGGGCAACGCCAACAACATCAACGCTACCGCGGTCACCTCGGTCACCGTTCCGGCCTCGGACCCGACGCTGCACTTCCTCGCGAAGTACGGCGCCGAGCTCGGGTTCGACTACGGCTACGTCGTGGTGTCCACCGACGGCGGCGCGACGTTCACGCCGATCGCCGGTGACAAGACGGGACCGGCGCCGCTCGGCCCGGGCCTCAACGGCACGACGAACGGCTTCGAGCCGCACACGTTCGACCTGTCCGCGTTCGCCGGGCAGACCGTGCTGGTCGGCTTCCAGTACGTCAGCGACGGTGGCGTCAACGAGGGTGGCCTGCTGGTCGACGACGTGACCGTCGGCGGCACGCAGGTCAGCGACGGGTCCAGCCTGGAGCCGTTCGACTCGCCCACCGAGATCCACCCGATCGCGGTGCACAACTGGAACCTGAAGCTCATCGGCTACGACGAGCACAACCAGGTGGCGCTGCAGGCCGAGATCAACGGCCGGAACTCGGTGCGCCTGGGCAGGCTCCCGCTGCTGATCTACTCGCTGTTCCCGAAGGTCGTCGCCGTGGTCGCCTACGACGAGCCGACCGAGCAGGTCCAGCAGTACGCGCCGTACACGTTGACCGTGAACGGCGTGGTGCAGCCGGGAGGTGGCGGAGCCTGATCCTCACGTGATCCGGTAGCAACAAAGGGGTGAGACCCCCGGTGCGCGGCCTGCCGCGCACCGGGGGTTTCCTACTTTCTACTGTTGAGTAACAACCGCGTCCTGCTTAACGTGAGTTACACCACGGGCACCCCTGCACCCTTGGAGGACTCAATGACGCGTCTCCGTCCGGCCACCCTGCGTTCGCTACTGTCCGGAGTTGTCTGCGCACTCACCGCTGTTCTTCTCTGGCCTGCCACCTCGGCCGCGGCCTCCCCGCCCGACCCGGTCGTCGTGGTCGACGGCACGTTCGGCCCGGCCTTCTTCTACGAGCCGCTGGCCGCGCGGCTGCGTTCGGACGGCCGCGAGGTCTTCATCTTCGAGCTCACGAACCTCGGCACCGGCGACATCGCCGGCACCGCCCGCGACCTCGCGGCGTTCGTCGACGGAGTACGCACCCGCACCGGCGCGGCGAAGGTCGACCTGGTCGCGCACTCCCAGGGCGGGCTGGTCGCCCGCCAGTACGTGAAGTACCTCGGCGGCGACGCCACCGTGGACAGCCTGGTCAGCCTCTCCGCGCCGCACTACGGCACCGTGGTGGCGAACATCGCGGACTTCTTCGGCGGCGGCAACTGCCTCGGCATCGTGGCCTGCCGGCAGATGGCCGTCGGCTCGGACTTCCTGGACAACCTCAACGAGGGCGACGACACGATCGGGTCGGTGCGCTACACGAACTTCTACACCTCGCTCGACGAGCTGGTCCGCCCGGTGCGCAACGCCGCGCTGGGCGACGGCGCCACCAACGTGCTCGTCCAGTCGCAGTGTCCCTTCCGCGTGGTCGACCACGTCGGGATGGCCCTGGACGGCACCGTCTACTCGGGAGTCCGCCAGGCCCTGGCCGGCCAGCGGATCCACCTGAACTGCTGGGCGCTGTGACCGTCCGTCCGCTCAGCCGAGCGCGGCCGGCTCGCGGTCGTGCAGCCGGCACAGGTACTCGTAGGTCGTCGGCAGGCTGTCCAGCAGCTCGCGCTGCCGCTGCTTGATGCGGTCGAAGATGTGGTCGGCGCGGCGTTCCGCCTCCGGGCGGTACGTCAGCGCCGGCAGCGCGTGCCGGGGCAGGAAGTCGAGCCCGGCGAAGATGCAGTAGTAGCTGGCGTTGGTCCAGAAGTTGTGGAACTCGGCGTCGAAGTTGTCGTAGTAGGTGGCCTCGTCGGTGACGGGCATGTTGACCGCCATGCCCGCCCGGTACATGGCGATCTTCTCCCTGATGTCGTCGGCCAGCGCCAGCTCCTTGTTGGCCCGCCAGAACTCCGAGTCGGACCGGGGCGCCAGGCAGAAGTGCGCCTGGATGAAGTCCCGGGTGTCGTCGAACATGACCTCGATCTCCTTGTTGAACCGCTCGATGAGGATCGGGTCGAAGTTCTTGTCCGGGAAGTGCTTGGCCAGCTGGTAGATCGCGGCGGTGATGAAGTAGATGCCGCTGGACTCCAGCGGCTCCAGGAACACCGACGACAGTCCGATGCCGACGACGTTGCGCACCCACGAGCGGCGGTTGCGGCCGACCCGGAACCGCACGTGGTTCAGCGGCTGCTCGCTGGGGTCGAGCCCCCACATGCGGCACAGCTCCCCGGTCGCCTCGTCCTGGGAGGTGAAGCGGCTGGAGTAGACGTAGCCGGTGCCGAAGCGGCCGAGCATCGGGATCTTCCAGGTCCACCCGTTGCGCATCGCGATGGCCGAGGTGTAGGGCTCGACGCCGTTGGCCGCGTCGTCGTGCGGGACGGCCGTCGCGACCGCGCGGTCGTTCACCAGGTGGTCGGACATGTCGAGGAACGGCTCCTCCATCACCTGGTTCATCAGCAGGCTGCGGAAGCCGGAGCAGTCGACGAACAGATCGCCCTCGATGACCGGGCCGTCCTTGGTGCGCAGGCCGGTGACGAACCCCCGCTCGTCGAGCAGGGCCTCGGTCATCTGGCCCTCGACATGCGTGACGCCCATCCGCCCGGTGGCGAACCGGCGCAGGAAGTCGGCCACCAGCTGGGCGTCGAAGTGCCAGGCGTAGTTCGTCCACCTGGTACCGTCGTGCTCGCGGGGCGCCAGCATCGCGTCCAGCACCGGGGACTCCCGGTAGCAGGCGTAGTCGTAGGGCTCGTCGGTCAGGCCGAGCTGGCGCTTGTAGGCCCAGTAGTGCGACAGCGGGAACTGCTCGTGGTTGGGCAGCAGGCCGAAGAGGTGGTCGAAGTGGTCCGGCCGGCCGTTGAACGGCCGCGCGGTCGCCTGCCCGTCCCCCTCGGTGCGCCAGTTGACGAACCGGACGCCCATCTTGAAGCTCGCGTTGACCTCCCGCATCCACTCGTCCTCGTCGATGCCGAGGAACCGGAAGAACGTCCGGTGCAGGTTGGGCACGGTCGCCTCGCCCACGCCGATCCGGGGGATGGCCGGCGACTCCAGCACGGTCACGGTCACGTTCACGGTCGGGCCCAACGCCTTGCCCAGGTAGGATGCCGTCATCCAGCCCGCCGTGCCTCCACCCAGGATGACGACGTTCTTGATCCGGTTGTCCATCGTGTGGTCCTCCACGGTCGAGTTCGACGCCGGTCAGCTCGGGTCTGTGGTCAGTCCTCGGCCGTCCAGGCGGAGTAGCAGCGCAGCCCGTACAGCAGCGGGTTGCGCGGTCTGGTGAGCACCGTGCCGACCTCGCCGAACACCACGACGTGGTCGCCGGCCACCTTGGCCTCGACCACCCCGCACTCGGCGACGGCGTGCGCGTCGGAGGTCAGCCACGGCAGCCCGCACGACGGGGTGCGGGCCCAGTCGACGGCGGCGAACCGGTCCCCGCCCGCGGCGGCGAACACCTCGGCCGCGCCCCGCCCGCCCGCGTGCAGCAGGTTGACCGCGAACGCGCCCTGGCGCAGCACGGCCGCCAGGGTCTGGCTGTGGTTGTGCAGGCAGGCCAGCAGGATCGGCGGCCGCAGGCTGACGCTGCACATCGACGTGCGGGTCAGCCCGTACGGAGTGCCCTCGGCATCCCGCGTGGTCACCACCGCCACCCCGCTGGGAAAGACGTTCATCAGCTCGCGGAACGCCGTGTCGCCCACACCCGACCAGGCGGCCGCCCGGTCGACCTCGGTTACTGCCGTCTCGGTCATCCGCTCGATCACCTTCTACGTCGGCAACGTACGTATTCGGCTGCGTTTGGCGGCTCTCGCGTCGGAACGCAAATAACGTCCCGCGCTCGAGAGCGGCCAGAGTCTAACCTGATCGGGCATACTTCATGCTGTGCAAGAGTGAAGGCCGGATTGCCGCCGCGCGCGTGGGCAATCCCCGGCCGCACCTGCCACGCACAGCGGGCCGCACCTCCGCCGGCGCCGGAACCACCGCGGACCAGGTGTGTCCGTTGTGGATGGATGCGGCTCGCCGCAACGGCACGGTGATCCGATTTCCGTTGGCGGGTAAGCACTTCCGGTGATCCGCGAGACGCGATGTTTCGGCGCCGGGGACGGTCCGAACGGGAACGCCCGGCTGCCGTGGGGCGGCGGAGCGGCCATTGTGAACCGTCCGAAAAGGATGTCGACCTCCGAAACGCGGATGCCCTGCTGCGTCGGATGTCGGACGGCCGGTCCATCCTTCGGCCGTCTCTCGACACCTCCATCCGGCCCGGGTCGAAAGTCGGGTTCTTTCCCGGAGGGCGGTCGAATGGTCCCCGGCATCCGTTACGGCGGATCGGAAAAGGGATAGAAAGAAGGTGGTGAGCACGCCGCGTCCCGTGCTATGGGAATCCGCCGTCGTGTTGTCCGAACTGGACGCGGGGGCCGGCGTACGGTGGGGCGGATGAGGATCAGTGTGGTCGCTGCGGCGCGGGAGGACGACCGGCCGCCCAACGAGGTGCTGGACGTCGCGGTGGCGGCGGACCGGCTGGGGTACGGCGAGGTCTGGCTCGGCGAGGGACCCACCTGGGACTCGTTCGCGCTGGCCGCCGCGGTCGGCGCGATCACGACCCGGGTCGCGCTCACCGCAGGCCCGGTCCCGGTGTCGGTGCGGGACCCGTTCACGATCGTCCGGGGAGCCGCCTCGGTCCAGGCGGCGGTCGGCCGGCCGGTCGGTGTCGCGCTGGGCACCTCGAGCGTCCGGGTGGTCGAGGGCGTGCACGGCAGGCCGAGGTCCCGCCCGGTCGGCGACCTGCGGGACAGTGCCGAGGCCTACCTGGCCCACCGGCGCGGCGAGTGGTTCGGCGCCACCGGCGCGCACGGCTTCCGGCGCCGGCTCCCGCCCGCGACCGGCCCGCTGACCGTCGCCGCGTTCGGCGAGCGGGCCATCGGGATCGCGGCACGCTACGCCGACCGGATGCTGCTCGACCTCGTCTCCGTCGACCAGGTGCGTGACCTGCGGGCGAAGCTGGACGCGGCGGGAGGGCGGCGGCCCTCGCTCGCGGCTTGGCTGCCGGCGGCCGTCGACCCGGACGGCGCGTCCTACGCCCAGCTCATGCGCAGCGTCGTCGGCTACATCCCGGTCCGCGGGTACCGGGAGATGTTCGTGAACGCCGGGTTCGGCGCGGCCGTCGAACTGGCGTCGACCGGTGCGCCGGTCGACGAGGTGCTCGCCGCGCTGCCCGAGCACGCCGCCCGGACGGTGGGCCTGGTCGGCGACGTGGCGAGCGTGCGGGACCGGATCGCCCGGTACGCCGAGGCCGGGCTCGACGAGATCGCGATCCTGCCGGCCACCGCGGGCGACCCCGCGGGCGAGCGCACGCTGACCGCACTCGCTGGTCCACAGTAGACGGTCCGGCTGGTCATGCGGACCGGCATCGCATCGGGCACCTTTGGTAGGTGGTGGGTTCCCGCCGGGCCTTCCCAGGATCGGCGGGCTTCGGTCTCCGCCCGGAAAGGAACCTCGTGCGCTCAACACTCCGTCATCGCAGATGTGTGGTGTCAGCAGCCCTGTCGTCGGTCGTCGCGATGGTCGTCACGACGGCCGCCGGGGCACCGGCGGCCGCGACCGGGCACGCGGCGGGAGGTGCGGCGCCCGGAGGCCCGGGCGCCGAGGCGGTCTACCAGCCGGCCGACAAGCAGGCGTTCGGCACCGCGCACGGCGGTGCACGCAGCCCGGTGTGGTTCACCCTCGGCGGCGGCCGGATGACCGAGGTCTTCTACCCCGACCTGAGCACGCCCGCGGTGCGCGAGCTGCAGCTCGTCGTCACCGACGGGCGCAGCTTCACCGAACGCGCGCAGGACGTCGACGTGCGCACCGAACCGGTCGGCGGGCACGGGCTGACCTTCCGCCAGGTCGCCCGCGGCACCGGCTGGACGGCCGAGACGACCTATGTCACCGACCCGGGCCGGGCGAGCGTGCTGGTGGACGTGCGGCTGCACGCGCACCGGCCACTTCAGGCCTACGTGCTCTACGACCCCGCGCTGTCCCGCGACGGCAACGACGACAGCGCGACCAGCGGCGCCGAGCTGGTCGCCTCCGACGCGGGCGCGGCGAGCGCGCTGGTCGCCGGCCGCGGCTTCGCCGCCACCTCCAGCGGGTATCTCGCCACCAGCGACGGCTGGACCGACCTGGCCCGCGACCACACGATGGACTGGCGGTACCGCAAGGCCGGTCCGGGCAACGTGGTGCAGACCGGCAAGCTGCGGGTCGACGGCGTCCGCCATGACCACGACACGCTCGTCCTCGGCTTCGGCCCGGACCGCGCGGCCGCCGTGCGGACCGCGCACCGCTCCCTGGCGACCGGCTTCCACGCGGCCGCCGCCGGGTACGCCAGGGGCTGGCAGGACTACCTCGCCGGCCTGAAGCGGCCGCCGCGCAGCCTCACCACCCGCCGGGAGCGCGAGGTCTACCGCAGCTCGCTGATGGTCCTCGCCGCCTCCGAGGACAAGGCCCACCCCGGCGCGTACATCGCCTCGCCCAGCTTCCCGTGGGCGTTCGGCTTCGACCGGCAGATCGCGCCGGAGTTCGGCTCCTACGCCCTGGTCTGGCCGCGCGACCTCTACCAGATCGCGACCGGGCTGCTCGCCGCCGGCGACCACGCCGGGGCGAACCGGGCGCTGGACTACATGCTCGAGGTCCAGCAGCAGCCCGACGGCCACCTGTCGCAGAACACCCGGGTCGGCGGCGAGCCGTACTGGACCTCGGTGCAGCTCGACGAGACCGCGGCGCCGATGCTGCTCGCCTGGCTGCTCGGCCGCACCGACCCGGCCACCCTGGACGGCCTGCGCGACGCGGCCGAGTTCATGGCCGGCTACTCGAAGGACGGCAACACCGCGCCGTGGACCGAGCAGGAGCGGTGGGAGAACCAGAGCGGCTACTCCCCCGCCACGATCGCCTCGGAGGTGGCCGGCCTGGTGTGCCTGGCCGACCTGCTCGACCGCGCCGGGGACACCGCGGGCGCCCGGCACTACCGCGACGTCGCCGACTCCTGGGCCTCCTCGGTGGAGGGCTGGACGGTGACCGGCACCGGCCCGCTGTCCGCGGACCCGTACTACCTGCGGCTGACCAAGGACGGCCGGCCCGACCGGGGCACGACCTACAACCTCGGCGACAACAACCCGGGCGAGGTGGACCAGCGCGCGGTGGTCGACCCCAGCTTCCTCGAGCTGGTCCGGCTGGGCGTGCGGCCCGCGGACGACCCGGCCGTGGTGAACACGCTGGCCGTGGTGGACGCGGAGCTGGGCGACGACACCCCGGCCGGCCGGCTGTGGCACCGCTTCACCAGCGACGGCTACGGCGAGCAGGCCAACGGCGAGCCGTGGAACGTCATCTGGCCGACCCCGGAGCCGACCCGCACCTACGGCAGGCTGTGGCCGATCTTCGCCGGTGAGCGGGGCGAGTACGAGCTGCTCGCCGGCGACCGGTCGGCCGCGCGCGGCCGGCTGGGCACGATCGCGGCCACCGCCAACAGCGGCCTGATGCTGCCCGAGCAGGTGTGGGACGACCGCCCGCCCGCGCCCCGGGTGCGGCCGGGCACCGCGACCACCTCGGCGACCCCGCTGGCCTGGACGCACGCCCAGTTCGTCCGGCTCGCCTGGTCCATCCAGGAGGGGCACCCGGTGGAGCGGCCGTCGGTGGTGGCCTGCCGCTACGCGCGGGACTGCTGAGCCGTGCGGGGAGCCGCCGCAGCGGCGGCTCCCCGCACCGTCGCCGCACGCCGCGACGGCGGGTCGCGGGCCCGACGCCCGGACCGGTTACTCTTGCCGACCGAAGTCAGTCAGCGAACCTGGGTATGGAGGGCGTGTGCCTGTCGAGGCCGAGGAAGCCATCTCGCCGGAGGCCGTACTGGACGTGCTCGAGGCGGAGGCCATCCATGTCCTGCGTGAGGTGGCCGGGGCGTTCCACCGCCCGGTGCTGCTCTACTCGATCGGCAAGGACTCGTCGGTCCTGCTGCACCTGGCGACCAAGGCGTTCGCCCCGGGGCCGGTGCCCTTCCCGGTGCTGCACATCGACACCGGCTGGAAGTTCCGGGAGATGATCGAGTTCCGCGACGCCACCGCCCGCCGGCTGGGCATCGACCTTCGGGTGCACACCAACGCCGAGGGCGCCGCCGACGGTGTCACCCCGTTCACCCACGGCTCGCACGAGTACACGCGCATCATGAAGACCGTGGCGCTGCGCCAGGCCCTCGACGAGGCCGGGTTCGACGCCGCGATCGGCGGCGCCCGCCGCGACGAGGAGCGGTCGCGCGCGAAGGAGCGGATCTTCTCCCTGCGCGAGCCGGGCCACCGCTGGGAGCCCCGCAAGCAGCGCCCGGAGTTCTGGCGCAGCGCCAACACCGAGCTCGCCGACGGCCAGACCATGCGGGTGTTCCCCCTGTCCAACTGGACCGAGCTGGACGTGTGGCGCTACATCAAGCGCGAGTCCATCCCGGTGGTCCCGCTCTACTTCGCCGCGCCGCGCCCGGTCGTCGAGCGGGACGGCGGGCTGATCATGATCGACGACGACCGGTACCCGCTGGCCGACGGCGAGCGGCCCCAGCAGCGGCTGGTCCGCTTCCGCACCCTCGGCTGCTACCCGCTGACCGCCGCGGTCGAGTCGAAGGCCGAGAGCCTCGACGAGCTCATCGACGAGATGCGTTCGGACCGGCGCTCCGAGCGGGCGGGCCGGCTCATCGACGGCGAGGGCGGCGGCAAGTCCATGGAGAGCAAGAAGGCGGAGGGCTACTTCTGATGACCCTCATCGACACGGCACCCGCCCTCCCCGAGCACCGGCCGGTGTCGGTGCTGCACCTCATCGCGTGCGGCTCGGTGGACGACGGCAAGTCCACGCTGATCGGGCGGCTGCTCGCGGAGACCGGCAGCGTCCCGGACGACCAGCTCGACTACGCGCGGCGCACCCGGCGCGGCGGGTCCACCGTGCCGGCCGGCGAGGTGGACTACTCGCTGCTCACCGACGGCCTGGAGGCCGAGCACGAGCAGGGCATCACCATCGACGTCGCCTACCGCCACCTCGACCTGCCCTCCGGCCGGCGGGTGATCATCGCCGACGCCCCCGGCCACGAGCAGTACACCCGCAACATGGCCGTCGCGACGTCCACCGCGGACGTGGCGCTGCTGCTGGTGGACGCCACCAAGGGCATCCGCGCGCAGACCCGCCGGCACCTGGCGGTGTGCGCGCTGATGGGCGTGCGCACGGTGATCGCGGCGGTCAACAAGCTCGACGCCCGCGGCTACGACCACGTCGTGTTCGAGGAGCTGGCCGGCGGCGTGCGCGCCGCGGCGGCCCGCTTCGACATCGAGGACGTCGAGGTGATCCCGGTCAGCGCCCTCGGCGGGGACAACGTGATCACCGGCTCGCCGAAGATGGCCTGGTACCACGGGCCGACCGTGCTCGGCGCGCTGTCGGCCTGGCGGCCGCCCGAGCCCAAGCGGCCCGACGGCAGCGGGTTCCGGCTGCCGGTCCAGTACGTCGTGCGGGCCGACGACTTCCGCGGCCTGGCCGGCACCGTCGTCGGCGCGCCGGTCGGCCGGGGCGACCAGGTCGTGGTGGCCGGCAGCGGCGTGACGTCGACGATCGACCGCGTGTTCGGCCCGGCCGGCGAGGTGGAGCGGGCCGACGAGGGCACCCCGGTGACCGTGACGCTGTCGACCGAGGTCGACGTCCGGCGCGGTGACCTGCTCACCACCGCGCCCGCCACCACCGGCGCGCTGCAGCCGGCGACCGCGTTCTCCGCGCACCTCGTCTGGACCGCCGAGGAGCCGCTCGCTCACGGCCGGTCCTACCTGCTGCTGGCCGGGCCGGCGACGGTGCCGGCGGTGGTCACCACGATCCGCGGCAAGCTCGACGTCGTCTCCGGCGAGCAGCTGGCCGCGCGCACGCTCGGCATCAACGACATCGGCACCGTCGAGCTGAGCACCAACAGCCCGATCTCGCTGGACAGGTACGACACGAACCGCGACACCGGCAGCTTCCTGCTCGTGGACCGGGTCAGCAAGGACACCGTGGCGGCCGGCATGGTCCGCTACGCGCTGCGGCGCGGCACCAACATCGTCCCGCACGACTACGCCGTCGACCGCGCCGCGCGCGCCCGCCTCAAGGGCCAGCAGGCGCGGGTGCTCTGGCTGACCGGCCTGCCCGGCGCCGGCAAGTCCACGATCGCCGACGCGCTGGAGCGGCGCCTGCACGGCATGGGCCTGCACACCTACGTGCTGGACGGCGACAACGTCCGCAGCGGCCTCAACAAGGACCTCGGGTTCACCCCGGAGGACCGCGCGGAGAACGTGCGCCGGGTCGCCGAGACCGCGCGCCTGCTGCTGGACGCCGGGCTGATCGTGATCGTCGCGCTGGTCTCGCCGTTCCGGGCCGACCGCATGGTCGCCAAGGGCCTGTTCGACGCCGGTGACTTCGTCGAGTGCTGGGTCGACACCGCGGCGGAGGTCTGCGCGCAGCGGGACCCGAAGGGCCTCTACGCCAAGGCGAAGGCCGGCGACCTGCCCAACATGACCGGCGTGGGCCAGGGCTACGAGGCGCCCGAGCAGCCCGACGTGGTGGTCGACGGCGCGGGCTCGCTCGAGCAGACCGTGGACCGCCTGGTCTCCGTCCTCGTCCGGGGATAGATCACGATGGCTGGCTCCCGGCAACGCGTGTACCTGCACATCGGTTCGCCGAAGACCGGCACCACCTACCTGCAGGAGGTGCTGTGGTCCAACCGGGCCGCGCTGCGGCAGGCCGGCGTGCTCTACCCGGGCCGGCGGCCGGACGCGCACTTCCTCGCCACCATCGACCTGCGCGGGCTCACCTGGCACGGCCACGTCGACCCCGCGGTCGCGGGCGCCTGGGACCGGGTGGTGACCGCGGTGCGGGACTGGCCGGGCACCTCGGTCATCTCCCACGAGATGCTCGGCAGCGCCGCGCCGGAGGCGGTGGAGCGGGCCATGGCCTCGCTGTCCGGCCTCGAGGTGCACCTCGTGCTCACCACCCGTGACCTGGCCCGCCAGGTCCCCGCGGTGTGGCAGGAGGACGTGAAGAACTGCGGCCGGCTGACCTTCGACGAGTTCACCCGCTCGCTGCGCGGTCTCGACGACTCGATCGACCCGTTCTTCGCCCGGACGTTCTGGAGCTACCAGGACCTGCCGAACGTGCTGCGGAACTGGGCGGGCGACCTGCCCGCCGACCGGGTGCACGTCATCACCGTGCCGCGCGGCGCCGCCCGCGACGAGCTGTGGACGCGGTTCGCGACCACCGTCGGGCTCGACCCGGCCGCCGTCCCGGCCGGGGTCGACGTGAAGAACCCGTCGATGGGCGTGGTGGAGACGAACCTGGTGCGGCGGCTGAACCACCTGCTGGTGGGCGAGCTGGCGTGGCCGGCCTACCAGAGGCTGGTCAAGAACCTGCTCGCCGTCGACGTGCTCGCCGGGCGGGAGGGCTCGGTGCCGCTGCGGCTGCCGGCAGCGGACCGGGACTGGGTACGGCGCAAGGCCGAGGAGATGGTCGCCGACCTGCGCGAGGCGGGCTACCAGGTGACCGGCGACCTCGACGACCTGCTGCCGGCGGCTCCCGGAGAGGACCCGCGCCACCCCGACGACGTGAGCGACACCGAGGTGCTCGACGCCGCGCTCCACGCCGTGGCCCGCCTGGTGCAGCAGCTCGAGAAGGAGCGCGAGCAGGCCGAGGAGAAGCGCGCCGCACTGGTCAGCGAGCTCACCCCGCACCCCACGGTGCAGTGGGCGCTCGACCGGTACCGCGGCGCGCGGGTCAAGCTGCGGGAGTTCCGGCTGTCCCGCTGAGGTGACCGTCCGCGGCCGAACGGCAACCGGTTTCCCCATTCGGACCCTGCGGCCAGCGCTGCTCGCCGGGGTTCGACACCACCGGCAACACCGTGAGCCTCTACAACGGCAGCTACCAGGACATCGCCCGCCGGTGCCGCCGACCCGCAGCCGGGCATGTCGGTATGCAGGATCGGCAGCACGACCGGCATGTCCCACGGCACGGTGTAGCAGACACCACCATGACCATCCGCTACGCCGAGGGCCGCGTGGAGGGGTCAGCGTGCCGAGCCCGCACCCGCCACCCGCCGCACGACCTGGAGCAGGTACTCCTTGCGGTCGAGCGGGTTGTGGTCGGTCCGTGGCCTGCTCGGTACCGGCCCGGTGACCGGGCGGTAGTGGTCGAACGCGCTCTCCAGCACCCCCTCGCCGCGGGTCCACGACGGCAGCAGCTGCTGCAGCTCGTGCACCCCCGCCGCCGGCACGTCGCCGTCGACCACGTACCCCGCGCCCGCCGGGACCGGGGTCGCCGGCACCGCCCGCAGCCGGGTCAGCGCGGGCAGCACCGTGCCGAGCGTGTCGGCCGGGATCTCCAGGCGGAACCGGTGCATCGGCTCGTGCACCGTCGTGCCGGCCCGGCGCAGGGCGTCCATCAGCACCAGCGGCGTCAGGTTGCGGAAGTCCCCGGCGGTGCTCGACATGCTCTTGTCGAACTTCTGGTGCGCGTGGCTCTGCCGCGGGTAGTAGCCGGAGTGCGTCATCGTCACCACGCAGTCGAGGACCTGCCAGCCGTGCACGCCCTGCCCGAGCACCTCGTGCACGGTCTCCTCGACCGCCTTGAAGAACGCGTAGGGCATCGACCCGAGCTCGACCTCCAGCCGGAACTCCACGCCGCCGCCCACCGGCCCCGGCTCCACCCGCAGCCCGACCTGGGCGAGGAACGGGTTGGGCGCCTTGCCGATCAGCTCGAAGGCCGCACCGGTGCCGGCCGGCCGCTCGACGCAGATGGTGGTCGACTCGCGGAAGGACACCGCGAGGCCGAACTCGTCGGCGAGCGTCGCCTCGATGACCTCCTTCTGCACCTCGCCGTAGAGCGACAGGGAGATCTCCTGGCGGGTCTCGTCGACCCGCAGGTTGATCAGCGGGTCCTGCTCGGCGAGCTGGGCGAGCGCGGGGTGCAGCGCGGCACGGTCGGCCGGGCGGGCCGGAACCACGACGGTCTCCAGCGTCGGCGGCGCGAAGTGGTGCTCCACGCCCGCGCGCGGGCAGCCGATCGCGTCCCCGATCCGGACGTCGGCCAGACCCCACAGCTTCCCGATCTGGCCCGCCGCGACCGCGGTGCGCCGCACGGCGGTGCCGCGATCGAACACGCCGACCGCGGTGACCTTGCCGTCCCGACCGGCGCCGAAGGGCACCCGGTCGCGCAGCCGCACGGTCCCGGTGAACATCCGGACGTAGGCGATCTTCTCCCCCGCCGGGCCTCGCTCGACCTTGAACACGGTGCCCGACACCGGGCCGTCGGCGTCGCCCTCCGCGGCCGGCAGCAGCGACGCGACGCCGTCGGTCAGCTCGGCGACGCCGGCGCCGGTGATCGCCGAACCGAGGTACACCGGGTGCACCAGGGCCCGCCCGGTCTGCGCCGCGAGCTCGGCCCGCAGCAGCCGCGCGTCCGGCACGGTGTCGTCGAGGTAGGCGGCGAGCAGCGCGTCGTCGTGCTCGGCGAGCACCTCGGCCAGCCACGGCGGGCCGTCGGCGAACGGCAGGTACCGGGCCGCGCGGGTGCCGAGCCCGGTGGCCGTGCCCATCGGCACGATCGCCGGGGCCAGCTTCTCCGCGATGGCGCGCAGCACGCGGCCGGTGTCCGCGCCGCCGCGGTCGATCTTGTTGACGAAGATCAGCGTCGGGATCCGCAGCCGCCGCAGCGTGCGCATGAGCAGGCGGGTCTGCGCCTGCACGCCCTCGACCGCGGAGATCACCAGGACCGCGCCGTCGAGGACGCTCAGCACCCGCTCCACCTCGGCGATGAAGTCGGGGTGGCCGGGCGTGTCGATCAGGTTGACCGTGACGTCCCCGATGGCGAAGGACACGACCGCGGACTTGATCGTGATGCCGCGCCGGCGTTCCAGCGTCAGGGAGTCGGTCTGCGTGCTGCCGTCGTCGACGCTGCCGACGCGGTCGATGACCCCGGCCGCGTGCAGCAGCCGTTCGGTCAGGCTCGTCTTGCCGGCGTCAACATGGGCGAGGATGCCGAGGTTCAGGGTGCGGCTCAAGCGTCATGTCCTCTGGGTGGATGACAGTTCCAGATGGGGTGGACATGAACGCTGCTCGCATGTTCCTCTCCTCGGTCGCCTGCAGTTGCGGGACAACAACAGCAGACGACCGCCCGCCGGGCAACCGAATTAGCCCCCGGCCCCCCCACACCACCGAGCCGACCCGTGACACCGGCGAGCCGGCCCGTGGCGGGGCGCGCTAGCCGACCGTGATCGAGCCGTCCGGGTGGCGCGCGCACGCCACCGAGCGGCTCGCCGTGCTCGCGGCGCCGGCCAGGCACCGGCCGAGGACCGCGTACCCGTTCGCGTTCGGGTGCCAGGACTCCTGGCAGGTCTGGAAGTAGCTGACGCAGGTGTTCGCGATCCGCTGGATGGCGATCTTGTCCCGGCCGGACAGGCTGGTCACCGGGACGCCGGTCGGCCCGTCCTGCAGCCGGATCGGGGTGGCCAGCGCGTTGCCCGGGCTGCCGTCGTTCTCGCACAGCCGGGCGCCGTCGAACGCGTGCTGCACGTTCAGGTACACCAGGTCCGCGCCGGGGAACTCGGCGGACAGCGTGGCGTGCGCGGACTGCACCAGGCGGCCGAGGCCCTGGGAGAACAGGTGCCCGGCGGCCAGGCTCGCGCGGTGGGCGGGGCAGCCCGCGGCGTAGCGCTCGGCGCCGAGCGCGCGGAACTTGTCCCGGTCGTCGGCCCGGCCGTCCTCGGTGTGGTAGCGCTGCGCGTAGTCCTGTGGCAGCGGGTTCGTGTAGTCCTGGAACACGATCCGGTGCCGGCCGTCGGCGTCGACCTCGTCGAGCGTGGTGAGCAGGCCGCGCAGCGCCGCGATCGTCTCGGCCGTGCCGGCGGTGAGCTCGGCGTCGGTGGCCAGGTCGGAGATCGTGCACGGCTCCTGCGGGACCGGGCCGCCGAGGTAGGCCCAGAACTCCCACCAGCCGGTCCAGGCGTCGGCGATGAACCGGTTGGCGCACACCGATGCCGCGTCGCCGAAGGTGAACGAGCTGTTGTTCGAGCCGAGGCCCACGAGCACGAGGTCGATGTCGTGGGTGCGGGCGACCGCGCGCAGCTGGTCGAGCTGGGCGGCGACGGTGCGGCCCTTGTCCCGGCTCGCCGAGGGGTTCGCCATGTCGTGCGGCTGGCCGCCGGAACAGGCGAGGTTGAACCGGTCGGTGATGCCCGGCAGGTCGGCCTGCAGCAGCGAGGCGTGCGCCGAGCGGTGGCAGAAGTAGGCGTTGCTGTTGGGCGCCGACCAGCCCGGGAAGCCTTGGGAGACCCCGCCGGCGTCGGTGACGGGCAGGTAGTCGCCGCCGCCCTCGCCGCTGATGAAGCTGTCGCCGAGCGCGACCGCGGCGGTCGGCAGCGCGGCGGTGGACGGGGTGGACGGGGGTGCCGCGCCGGCGGAGAGCACCCCGGCGGTGGTGACGGCTGTGGTGACGCAGACGGCCACACCGGCCGCCAGCAGGGAACGTCGGAGCAGGGACATCACGGCCTCCGATGGCCACGGCGAAACGTGAATATGTTTCAAACGATGAGACCACCTGGCCGCGCGACCGTCAAGATCCGTTCGGCGGCAGCCCGCGGTCAGCCGGCCGCCGCGCGGATCTCGTCCAGCAGGACGGTCAGGTCGGCCTCCGTGGTGGCCGGGTTGAGCAGGCAGGCCCGCAGCGCCTCGGTGCCGCACAGCGTGGTGCCGGTGAGGAACGCGCGGCCGGCCCGCTGCACCGCGCCCGGCACCGCGCGGTTGATCTCGTCCAGCCGGTCCGTCCGGCCCGGCGGTCGGTAGCGGAATGCGACGATCGAGTTCACCACCGGTGCGAGCAGCTCGAAGTCCGGCGCCTTCTCGATCATCGCGGCCAGCGTGCGGGCCATCGACGTGGTGCGGTCCACGAGCCGCACGATGCCGTCGCGGCCCAGGTGCGACATCGTCGCCCAGGCGCGCAGCGCGCGGAACGGGCGGGTCTGCTCCGGCCCGTACTCGGCGAACCAGCCCAGATCGTCGGCACCCTCGTCGCGCAGGTAGGCCGGCACTAGGCTGAACGCGTCGCGCGCGTGCGACCGGTCGGCGAACAGCGCACAGCCGCAGTCGACGGGCACGCCGAGCCACTTGTGCGGGTCCAGCGCGAGCGAGTCGGCCAGCTCCAGGCCCACGAACTCCGGCGCGGCGTCCCGTGCCAGCACGCCGAGCGCGCCGTACGCACCGTCCACATGGAACCAGACGCCCTGCTCCGCGGCGATGCCGGCGATCCCGTCGAGCGGGTCGACCGCGCCGGTGTTCACCGTGCCCGCACTCGCCGCCACGAAGAACGGGCGCGCGCCGGCGGCCCGGTCGGCCTCGATCATGTCCCGCAGCGCGGCGGGGTCCATCCGGTACCCGCGGTCGACCGGCACCATCCGCAGGCTGCGGGTACCCAGGCCGAGCAACTCGGCCGCCTTGCGCAGGCAGCTGTGCCCCTCCGCGGAGGCGTAGACCGTGAACGGGGGCCGCCCGGCGAGCCCGTCGGCGCGCACGTCCCACCCGTCCGCGCGGGCCGCGCGCTGCCGGGCCGCCGCCAGGCAGATGATCGTCGCCATCGAGGTGCCACTGGTGAGCAGCCCGCCGCCGGGCCGGTGCGGGAACCCGACCAGCTCCGCGAGCCAGCGCACCACCGCCCGCTCCAGCAGCACGCCGGCGTGGTCGCCGCCCGCACAGCTCGGGTTCAGCGCGGCCGCGAGCGGCTCGACCAGCACCCCGGCCGGCGAGGGCGCCGAGTTCACCCAGCCGAAGAAGCGGGGATGCCCGTTGCCCATCGGGTAGGGCAGCACCCGGTCCCGCACGTCCGCCAGCAGGTCGGCCAGCGGCCTGCCGGACTCGGGTAGCTGCTGGCCCGCGAGCCAGTCCGCGTCGGCGCTCGGCACCCGCCGCCAGACCGGCCGCGCACCAACCCGGGCCAGGTGGTCCGCCGCCAGGTCGGCGGCGGTGTGCAGCTCATCCATGCCGTGGCTGGGCACCGTGCGAGAACGACGCCTCCTCCGCGCCCCGGACCGGCGCATCCTGCGCGCGCAGCCGCGGCAGGCACTCCTCCAGGTCGGCGAGGAACAGGTCGGCCAGGTCGTGGGTGAACCCGGTGCGCACCACCACCCGCAGCACGGCCAGGTCCTCGCGGTCGGCCGGGAACGTGTAGGCGGGAACGAGCCAGCCGCGCTCCCGCATCGCCGCCGAGACGTCGAAGACCGAGAAGCCCGGCTCGGTGACCGTGACGGCGAACACGGGCAGCTCACTGCCGTCGGTCAGCAGCCGGAACGGCCCCAACGCGGCGATCCGCGCGGCGAGCCCGGTGGCGACCTCGCGCGAGTAGGACTGCACGCGCCGGAAGCCGCCGAACCCCAGCCGCAGGAACGTGTAGTACTGGGCGGCGACCTGCGCGCCCGGCCGGGAGAAGTTGAGCGCGAAGGTCGGCATGTCGCCCGCCGAGGTAGTTCACCCGGAACACCAGGTCGTCGGGCAGCGCCGCCTCGTCGCGCCACACCACCCAGCCCACGCCCGGGTAGACCAGCCCGTACTTGTGGCCGGAGGTGTTGATCGAGCACACCCGCGGCAGGCGGAAGTCCCACACCAGGTCCGGGTCGCAGAACGGGGCGATCATCGCGCCGGACGCGCCGTCCACGTGCACCGGGACGTCCCACCCGCGCTCGGCCTGCAGCCGGTCCAGCGCGGCGCAGATGTCGGCCACCGGCTCGTAGCTGCCGTCGAAGGTGGAGCCGAGGATCGCCACCACACCGATGGTGTTCTCGTCGCACAGGCGCACCGCCTCCTCGGCGGTGAGGTGGAACCGGTCCCCCGACATCGGCACCAGGCGTGCCTCGACGTCCCAGTAGTTGGCGAACTTCTCCCAGCACACCTGGACGTTGATGCCCATCACGATGTTCGGCCTGCCGCCGACCGCCGGCGGTGCTGCCAGCGGCGTTTGAGGGCCAGCCCGGCGAGCATGCACGCCTCGCTGGACCCGGTCGTCGAGCAGCCGACCGGCGCCGCGGCGTCCGGCGCGTGCCACAGGTCGGCGAGGATGTGCACGCAGCGCTGCTCCAGCTCGGCGGTGCGCGGGTACTCGTCCTTGTCGATCATGTTCTTGTCGAAGCACTCCGCCATCAGCGTCCGCGCCTGCGGTTCCATCCAGGTCGTGACGAACGTGGCGAGGTTGAGCCGGGCGTTGCCGTCGAGCATCAGCTCGTCGTGCACCACCTGGTAGGCGGTGTCCGCGTCGAGCTCGGCCGCCGGCATGCGATGGCGCGGGATCTCGAGCGGCTCCCGGGTGAACACCGGGTTCACCGACACGTCCCCGCGCCCGGAACGCGGGTGATCACCGGGATGCGCGAGCGGCATACCGACCTCCGGAAGTTGGCGTCGGCCAAGCCTGGCACCACGAGAGGTGCCCCGCATCAGGACACGCGCAGGCGGCTCGGGCCGACCTCGCCCGGGTCGGCGGGCATCGCCACGGGGGTCACGTCCCCGGGAACGCCCTGCCTCAGCTCCCCACGGCGTCCGCCGTGACCGGGTCGACGAAACCGGTCGGCGTGTGCGGCGCGGTCGCAGCCTGCACGGCGGCCTCCTCGATCGCCCGGGCGAGGGTTTCCAGGTCCGTGCGGGAGAAGTACCGCTCGTCGGCGGACAGCACCAGCTCGACGGCGCCCGGCGGGTCGTCGACGCACAGGTGGAGCTTGGCCTTCGGGACGTTGGCGTCCTGCTTGCGGGACGACACGCTGTCCGCGACGGCGGCGCGGATCTCCGCCGCCGTCGGCGCGGCCACCCCGGCGTGCACCTGGTCCCGCCGCCTGCGGTCGTTGTAGTAGCACGACACGTCGAACTCCTCGCCGCGCTCGCGTTCGACCCGGCTCACCACCTCGTCCTGTTCGTAGGCGTCGTAGTAGGCGTTGCGGTACGCGTTGAGCGCCCTGCCCGACGCGCGGGCGACCGCCTCGCCCACGGACAGGCCCGCGAGGTCGAGTACGAACGGCACGATCTTGATCAGCGCGCTGACCGAGTCGAAGTACCCCGGCCGGAACCTGTTGCTGACCATCGTCATCGTGAGCAACGGGTTGAGGCCGGTGACCCGGCCGACGCCGACCAGGAACGAGGCCAGCAGCGCGGCGGACTCCAGGAGGGGGTCGCGGGCGGCGACCGCGTGGACGGCCATCGCGATCGCGCGTGACCGGTAGCGCAGCATCGAGAAGCGGCGCTCGCCCTCGTGGCGCGGCTCGCCGAACAGGCGCGCGGGCGCGGAGCGAAACACGCGCTCCTGGTACCGCAACGACTGCTCGTTCTGCCGCCGCCCGGCCGGCGACGCCTCGAACGCCGCCTGCGCGCGCGGCGGGAGCGCCGTGACCGGGCCCGCGGGTGCACCCGTGCGCGGGTCACGGGCGCGGACGTCGGCCAGCAGGGCGGCCAGCCCGAACCCGTCGATCGAGGTGTGCAGGAAGACGGCGACGACGTGGGTGACGGCACGGCTGCCCGCGCTCGCCACGATCGCTGCCATCCGCACCGGCCACTCGGTCTCGTAGGCGAACGGGACGACCTTCCAGTGCGCCACGATGGCCTCGGCGACCTCGCGCGGATCGTCGGCCCCGGCGGCCACGACGAGCAGCGGGGTCTCCCCCGCGGCGGAGACCCGCTGGCGCGGCGGGCCGGACTCCCGCGGCAGCAGGTGCGTGCGCAGCGACTCGTGCCGGCCGACCATGAAGGCGAGCATGTCGGCGACGGCGTCGACGGTCGTGCCGGGGTCGGCTTCCGCGACGTGGGCGACCGTGGCGGTGCCCGACAGCTCGATCGACTGCCAGAGGCCGCGCTGCCCGAACGTCAGCTCGGCCTCACCGGCGCCCTCCCCCTCGAAGGCGACCAGCACCCGGTCGACGACCTCGCCGCGCGGCATCTCGGAAACTCGCATCGTTCGCCCTCGTGTGTCAGTTGTGGCCCGCGGGCTCGGTCCGGCCGGCCGGGTTGTGCCGCCCGTGCCCGCGGCCGGCGGCACCGGCGTCGCCTCGCTGCGGCCCCACGTCACGCGGTTCGGCAGCGGCGCCGTCGGTCGCGGTGTCGTCCGGGGTGCCGTCCTGCGTGGCGTCCGGGGTGTCGTCCGTGCCCAGCTGCCTCGCGGCCGCGTCGACGGCCGGCCGGATGAGCAGGCCGGTCGCCACGAACACGCAGGCGAGCGCGAGCCAGCCGAACGGTCCCCGTTCGACCACGCCGGCCGTGATCAGCAGCGGGCCGACCATGAGCGCGGCGGCGGAGCCGAGCCAGAACACCGACAGGTACTCGCCCTGCCGGTCCCGCGGCGCGAGCGCGTAGGACACGGACAGCCGGCCGGCGAAGTGCCACAGCTCCCCGACGGTCAGCAGCACGGTCGCGGCGACCACCGCGACCACCGCGCCGACCGGATCCAGCAGGCCGGACAGGGCCAGCAGTGCCATGCAGCCGGCGAACGCCAGCGACGCCCGGCGCAGCGCCCGGGCCCCGCCGTCGCGCGTCTCGGTGCCCTTGCTGAGCCGGACCTGCAGCAGGACGACGAGCACCGTGTTCAGCACCACCAGCGGCCCGACGACCGCCACCGGCGCCTCGGTCCGCGACGTCACCCAGAGCGGGATGCCCATGGTCAGCACCGTGACGTTCAGCACCAGCACCGCGTTGAGCCCGGTGACGATCAGGTACCGGCCATGGCGCAGCGACCGGGGCCAGCCTCGCGCCGTCCTGCGGCCCGGCGGATCGTCGGCCAGCAACGGCACCCTCGCGAGGAGAAGTCCGGCCAGCAGGAACGTGGCCCCGTTGCCGAGCACGATCATCAGGAACGCCGGCCGGGTGTCGATGACGAGGATCAGCGTGGCGAGCAGCCCGCCGACGCTGAAGCCGACGTTGTAGACGACCCGCATCACGGCCATCACCCGCACCCGCAGGTCCTTGCCGATGTGCCGGTCGACGTACATCTGGCTGACGGGGTCGATCGCCCTGGTCGGGATGCCCACGAAGCAGGACACCACCAGGAACGCGACGAAGTCGTGGACGAACGCGAACGCGATGAAGCCCACGCCGCGCCAGTAGTGCAGCAGGATGGACGCCGCCCGTGGCCCGATCCGGTCCGCCAGCATGCCGATCGGGGTCAGCATGACCAGCCCGCACGCGTTCGCCACGGTGAACCCGATGCCGACCTCGACGGTGCTCATCCCGGCGCTGCGGGTGAAGAACACCGCGAACCCCGCGATGTAGAGGCCGGTGCCGATCGCGTCGACGAGGCCGATGAACACCAGCAACCGGCTCTCCCGCGGAACGTCGAGCCCGGGAATGCGCACGGACTGGTCCCCTTCCTGCATGCCGCCGACCGGCCGGCGGCATGATGAGTGAGAGGCGTGCGGGGACGGGTGTCGCGTCCCCGCACGCCTCGCCGTCTCCCGAGCGGGCCCTCTGGCCTGTGCCTCAGGGAGATGCCTGTGACGAGCTGTCAGTTCACGGCTTGTCCGCGATCATGGGTGCACCTCCTTCCGCGACGGAGCGAACCGGGTGTGTGATGCCCGGAGGTATGGACGGACCCTCGGGTTCGTGGCGCGGCGACGGCGAATGCTGTCGCGACCAGCGCCTTCCGGGCGTGGATGACCGGTCGGCGTAGCGCGGGACGCGCAATCGGCGGAGTCCGCGGGTGTGAACGGCCGTAATTGTTCGCACCCTTTCAGAAAATGGCGATCTCCGGCCGGCATGCGCGCAACACAAATTCTCCCCCCAGGGGTCGGCACGGTTTAGCCGTCGCAGCCCTATTCGACGACGAGGTGGAGCGTACGACAGTTTTCGCGTGCTGAGAAGCCAAAGAATAGGCGAGCGCGCAACGTAACCAACGGATTACTCTTGGTTTGATCGACCGCAGCGCGACCTCACAATCCGTTGCGGTTGTACGGATTCCTGTGCTGCGTCCGTCCGCCTCACGACATGGGTCGAAATGGAGTATCGACAACGGCACGGCTAATAGCTAGGGCCGTTTTCCGTCTTCGTCAGCAATTGAGGCGTGCAGGAAAAGGGCGGCTTGCCGGGCGTCAGGAAATGATGGTCGATCAGTAGTCTTCGCGGTGGCGCGTCGCCGGTTCGTTCACCGGCCGGTTGGCCCAGGCGTCGACCATCACGATCGCGATCGTGATGACGATCAGGACCGCGCCGAGGAGGACGATGCCGCCCCAGATGACGAGGCCCGCGATGAGCAGCATCGGCAGCACGGCGAACAGGCAGAACGGGTCGATCCGTCCGAAGACCTGCTGCTTGCGCGCCGTGGGCCCGCCGTACTGTCCGGTGATCGTCCGCCCACCCGTCATCCGTGCCGTCTCGGGCGCGGGCCCGAGGAGATCCCCGGCAGCATAACGTCACCGTGTCGGCCCGGCGGACGGCCCTCCGCCCACGCCGGACGCCGCGACGCGGGCGGGATCGGCGTTCATGGCCGGGCCACGGCAGACTGAGGTACGTGCTCATCGTCGACGCCGAGGTCGCCGGGCGGCGCGGGGTCGCCGTGCGGTTGGTGAGCGGCCGCGTCGCGGAGTGCGCGCCGGGCCTGCGCCCGCTCGGCGGCGAGGAGACGCTCGACGCCCGGGGTGGCGCGCTGGTGCCCGGGCTGCACGACCACCACGTGCACCTGCGGGCGATGGCGGGCGCGCTGGCCTCGGTCCGGGCCGGCCCGCCGGAGGTGCGCGACCGGCCGGCGCTGGTGGCCGCGCTCGTCGGTGCGGCCGCCGGGCTGCCGCCCGGCGAGTGGGTGCGCGCGGTGGGCTACCACGAGTCGGTGGCCGGGCCGCTGACCCGCCTCGAGCTCGACGCGGTGATCGCCGACCACCCGGTGCGGGTGCAGCACCGCAGTGGGTTGCTCTGGATGCTCAACTCCCTGGCGCTGCGCGCGGTCGACGCCGCGGGCGCCGGACTGTCCGGGGTGGAGCGTGACGCGGTCGGGCGGCCGACCGGGCGGCTGTGGCGGCTGGACAGCTGGCTGGCGTCCCGGCTGCCGCGGGTGGAGGTGTCGCTCGGCTCGGTCGGCACCCGCGCCGCGGCGGCGGGCATCACCGGTTTCACCGACGCCACACCGGATCTGACACAGTCCGATGTGGACTTCCTGGCCGGCGCGGTGGGCTCCGGCGCGCTGCCGCAGCGGGTGCACTGCATGGCACCGCCCGGACTGGTCGGCGCCGGCGACCGGTTCACCCTGGGCCCGGTGAAGACGCTGCTGGACGACGACGTGCTGCCGCCCGCCGGCGAGTTGGCCGAGCGGTTCCGCGCCGCGCACGGCGCCGGGCGGCCGGTCGCGGTGCACTGCATGACCGAGCGCCAGCTCGCCGCCGCCCTCGCCGCGCTGACCGACGCGGGCCCGGTCGCGGGCGACCGGATCGAGCATGGCGCGATGATCACCGCGGCGCTGCTTCCCCGGCTGCACGCGCTCGGCCTGACCGTCGTCACCCAGCCCGGGTTCGTCGCCGAGCGCGGCGAGAGCTACCTGACCGACGTCGACGCCCGGCACCGGCCGGACCTGTGGCGGCTGCGGTCGCTGCTGGAGCGCGGTGTCGGGGTGGCCGGCAGCACCGACGCGCCGTTCGGCCGCCCCGACCCGTGGGCGGCGATCGCGGCCGCCGTCTCCCGGCGCACCCCGTCCGGCACCGTGCTGGGCTCCGTCGAGCGGCTCGACCCGGCGCGGGCCCTGCGGCTGTTCCTCGGTCACGCCACCAGCCCGGCCCGGCCGCGCACGGTCGCCGTCGGCGTGCCGGCCGACCTGTGCCTGCTGTCCGTGCCGCTCGCCGAGGCGCTGCAGGAGCCGGACGCCGCGAACGTGGCCGCCACGTTCGTGGCCGGGGAGCTGGTCCGGTAGCGCCTCGGGCGGTCACGCATCGTCAACCCGGTCTCGCGCGGCGTACTCACCCAACGTCGCTTCCGACGAACCCCCCGGCGGGCGATAGGTTGACGCCGATGGACAAGCCACTTCTGCTGCGCGACGTCGTCATCGGGCTCACCGGACGGCGCGCCGACGTGCGGGTCGAGGACGGGCGGGTCGCCGGGATCGAGCCCGCGGGGCCGGTTCCGGAGGGCGTCGAGGTGATCGACGGGCGCGGGGGCACCCTGCTGCCCGGGCTGGTCGACGCCCACGTGCACATGGTGCAGTGGGCCAGCTCCCGGCAACGGGTCTCGCTCGCGGGAGCGCGGTCGGCGGCTCACGCCGTCGAGCTGCTGGTCGCCGCGCAGGGCCCGCCGGGCGACGCCGGGTTGCTGACCGGCGCGCACTACAACGACACCTTCTGGCGGATCCCGCCGCACAAGGAGCTGCTCGACCGCGCGTTCCCGGGCCGACCGGTCGCCGTGTTCAGCAACGACCTGCACGCGGTGTGGCTCAACTCCGAGGCGCTCACGCTGGTGGGCCGCGAGCACCCGACCGGCGTGCTCGTCGAGGACGACTGCCTGGCCGCCACCGCGACCCTGCCCGCGCCGGACACCGCGGTGACCGACCGGTGGGTGCTCGACGCCACCGACGCGGCCGCCGCCCGCGGGGTCACCACCATCGGCGACTACGAGTACGCCGACACGGTCGCCGACTGGACGCGCCGGATGTCCGTGCGCCGGCCGTCGACCCGAATCCGGTGCGTGATCGCCCGCTTCGCGCTCGACGCGGCCCTCGCGCGGGGCCTGCGCACCGGCGACCCGGTCGCCGGCGGGGACGGGCTGCTGACCGTCGGACCGGTCAAGCTGTTCCTGGACGGCTCGCTCAACACCCGCACGGCCTACTGCCACGACCCCTACCCCGGCGAGTTCCCCGACGACTGCTACCTCGGCGAGCTGCTGCTCACCGAGGAGGTCCTGCGGCCGCTCGTGCGGCGCGCCACCGAGGCCGGGATCGCCCCCGCCCTGCACGCGATCGGCGACGAGGCGAACCGCATCGCGCTCGACGTGCTCGCCGACGCGGGCACCGGCGAGCGGCGGATCGAGCACGCCCAGCTGCTCAGCCCGCGCGACGTGTCCCGGTTCGCCGAGCACGGCGTGATCGCCGGCGTCCAGCCCGCGCACGCGCCCGACGACCGCGACGTCGCCGAGCGGCTCTGGCCGGGTCGCACGGCCCGTGCCTTCGCCTACGCCGATCTGCTCAAGGCCGGCACCCGGCTGGAGTTCGGCTCGGACGCGCCGGTGGCCCCGCTCGACCCGTGGGACGGCATCGCCTCGGCGGTGACCCGCACCGACGACGACCGCCCGGCGTGGCATCCCGAGCAGGCCCTGCCGCTGCCGGCGGCGCTCGCGGCCAGTGCCGGCGGGCGCACGACGGTCGAGGTCGGCGACCCCGCCGACCTCGTCGTCACCGGGCGTGACCTGCGCGATCTGCCGCCCGACGAGCTGCGCGACATGCCGATCGTCGCCACCGTCCTGGGCGGGCGGCCGACGCATGTCGGCTGAGATCGACAGTGAACCGTTTACGCGGTGCGCTCGTGTGCATGGTTGTGACGGTTTCCCTGTCCAGTACCCTGCTCGTCGATCGAGGACCGGCCTGGCTCACTCGGGCCGTCGTGGTGCAGCCTCGTGAACGGATCCCCGGGCAGGTGATGGCAAGCGTGGCGATCCCAGGCAGGAAGTCGCGGCGAACGCGACAGGTGCCAGGCGAGGACCTGATACGCGCGCTCTACCAGGAGCACGGGCGCAGCCTGCTGGCCTACGCGGTCCGGCTGACCAACGACCGCGCCGCGGCCGAGGACGTCGTGCAGGAGACGCTGCTGCGGGCGTGGAAGCACGCCGACGACCTCGAGCACGGCATCGGCTCGGTGCGCGGCTGGCTGCTCACGGTAGCCCGCAACATCATCACCGACCGCGCGCGGGCCAGGGCGGTCCGGCCGACCGAGGTCAACCAGACCGTCGACGTCCCGACGCCGGCCCGCGACCACGCCGACGACGTCGTCGACACGATCACCGTGCTCGGCGCCATCGAGCAGCTCTCCCCGGAGCATCGCGCGGTGATCGTCGAGCTCTACTACCGTGGTCACACGGTCAACGAGACGGCAGCAGCCCTGCAGATCGCCCCGGGCACCGTGAAATCGAGGACATATCACGCGGTCCGTGCGCTGCGAGCGACCCTGGGCGCGACCAAGGGAGGTGCCCGGTGAACCCCGTCGAGCACGACCACTCCCTGCTGGCGGCCTACGCGCTGGGCGGGCTGGACGCGGCGGAGCAGAACGCCGTGCAGGCGCACGTGGCCGGCTGTCCGGAGTGCCAGCTCGAGGTTCGCGAGGTCACGAACCTGCGGCTGGCCCTCGACGAGGTGCCGCCCGAGGCCTTCATGGACGGTCCGCCCGCGGACGGCGACCTGTTGCTGCAGAAGACGTTGCGCCGTGCCCGGGCGGAGGCGCCGCCGCAACGGCGCCGCGGCCTGGGCCCGGCGATGATCACCGTCGCCGCCGCGGTCGCGATCGCGGTGGCGATGGGCGGCGGGATCCTGATCGGCAGGCAGACCGCGCCGGAGGAGGTGGCCGGCGCCCCGACGGGCTCCGTGCCCGCCGGTGCCGTCCAGGCCAGGGCGACCGACCCGGACACCGGCGCGACGATGGCGGTGACCCTGGTCCCGAAGAAGGGCTGGGTCACCGTGCACGCCGACGTCAGCGGCATCGAGGCCGGCCTCGACTGCGAGCTGCGGGTGGTGCCGCGCGCCGGCGAGCCGGTGCTGGCGGGCAGCTGGCGGGTGTCGGAGACGGGCGCGACGGAGGGCACCCCGCTGGACGGCTCGGCGCTGGTCGACCCGTCCGCGGTCAAGGCCGTCGAGGTGGTCACCACCGACGGCCGGACCATGGTGACCGTCCCGGTGTGACCCGTCCCGGCGCGACCACCCGGCGTGGGCCGGGTGGTCGGCGCGACACGCCCGGCCCGCCTCCCGCGCCGTGACCGTTTCCGGTGCCAGAATCAAGTCACCGGCCCGGTACCGGGCGATCCGATCAAGAGGAGCGGGCGCGTGGCGAACGATCCCCTGCACGTGGACCACCTGACCTCGCTGCTCCATCCGGTGCCGGTGCTCGACTTCATCGCCACGATCACCCGCTGGCTCCAGGACGCGCACGACGCCGCGGCGAGCCTGCAACCGGCCCGGCGCAACGGACCGCGCGGAAACTGGGACAACAACACGAGCTTCGGCACCGACCGGTACCAGTTCCTGCGCGTGACGGCCGACTCGCTCGCCGGCGAGCTGCCCGGGCTCGAGGTCGACGCCGCGTTCCAGGCCGTCCTGCTCAAGCTGCCCAGGGTCGGCATGTACCACATGCTGATGCCCGCCGGCCCGTACGGCTCGCTCGGCGACGCCAGCGACCTGCGGCGCGAGCTGCTCGGCGCGGGCGACGACGCCGGGCTGTTCAGCAAGCGCGACGCGCTGCTGTCGCACCGGGACCTGCTGTTCCTGCCGTGGAACGGCACCGAGGCGGTCGGGCTGACCGGCCTGTGGGCCGGCCAGGGCCTGCTGCGGGAGGACAACCACGTCGACTGGCGATGGTGCGTCGACCTGCGAGAGCTCGGGGCCGGGCTCGCCCCGGAGATCCCGGCGGGCCGGCTCGCGCCGGAGACGTTCGACCTGCCGCAGCCCATGCTGCCCCTGCGGCCGCGGTCCGGGGCTCCGGCCGCCACCGAGTAACCGAACATCGAGCAACCGAACACCGAGCAACACAGATCACCCGACTCGCGCCACGCTCCGTGCTCGGCGACGATGGCGCCTGTCCCTATCCGCTTCGCCCAGGGAGTCCTCGTGTCCTCGAATGCCGCCGCGGTCGCGCAGGCATTCGCCCCCGCCCGCCTCACCATGGCCCGCGAGCTGGCCGGGCTGCGCAAGCGCGAACTGGCCCAGGAGATCGGGCGCACCGCCGCGGCGGTGTCGCAGTACGAGCTGGGCCAGTCCCGCCCGAGCGCGCAGACGCTGACCCGCTGCGCCACGGCGCTCGACGTGCCGGTCGGGTTCTTCGGGGTGGGCCGCCCGCAGCTGCGGCTGGACACCACGCACGCCCACTTCCGGTCCCTGCGCGCCACGACCGCGGTGGGGCGCCGGCAGGCGCTCGCGCACGTCGAGCTGCTGTGGGAGATCACCGAGGAGCTCGACCGGGTCATCGAGCTGCCACCGGTCGACCTCGGGCTGCCGCTGGGCATCCCGCACGGCGACGTGGCGCGCACCGCCCGGACGGTCCGCAAGGCGTGGGACCTCGGCACCGGGCCGGTCGTGCACCTGGTGCGCAACCTGGAGGCGCGCGGCGTCGTGGTCACCCGCATCCCGGCGGTGGACAGCGAGACCATCGACGCGTTCTCCTCCGCGCTGCACGGTCGTCCCACGATCGCCCTGTCGGACAAGGGAAACCCGATGCGCCGCCGGTTCTCCGTGGCGCACGAGCTGGGGCACCTGCTGCTGCACCCGGATCCCGCGCCCGGCTCACCCCAGCACGAGCGCCAGGCGAACGCGTTCGCGGCCGAGCTGCTCATGCCGGCCGCGGAGATCCGCCCGCTGCTGCCGAGCCCGGTCGACGTGCCGGCGCTCAAGGAGGTCGCCGACGGGTACGGGGTGTCGGTGGCCGCGCTGGTGTACCGGGGCAAGGACCTCGGCCGCTACGCCGAGTCCACCGTCCGCCGGACGATGGCGACGCTCACCGCGCTGGGCTGGCGCACGCACGAACCGGTCGGCGCGGACTTCCCCGGCGAGCGGCCCGCCCTGCTGGCCCGGGCGGTCGAGCTGGCCGCCGACCACGGCCTACCGCCGGCCCTGCTGGCCCAGCGGCTGCACATCGGACTCCCCCGCCTCCGCGAGCTGGTCGGCATCGCCACCCCGCGGCCGCGCCTGCGCCTGGTCCGCTGAGAACCGCGACGGCCGTTCGAGCAGCACGGCCAGCAGGCGCGTGCGGACGTCCCCGCCCGGATCGGTGGTGTCGACCAGGACGTCGCGCAGCGCGGCCAGCCGCCGCTCCCCGTCGTCGGCCCGGCGGGTCGCGGCGGTCAGGTCCGCCGCGGTCCTCGCCAGATGGGTGGTGTGGTCGGTGACCTTCGCGCGCTCGTTCTCCGTCGCGGCGTGCGCGCGGCGCAGCTCGTCGCGCAGGTGGGACTCCGCCGCCCGCGCGGCGTCGCGCTCGGTGGCCGCGTCCGCGGCCTGACGCAGCGCGGTCTCGGCGCGCTCCCGCTCGGTGGCGGCGGCGCCCTCGGCGCGGGCCTTCGCGAGGTCGGAGCGGGTGGCGGCCTCGCGTGCCGCGCGGGCCTCGGCGCGGGCCCGGTCGCGGTCGAGCCGGTGGTGCTCGGCCTCGGCCGCCGCCAGGTCCGCGGCCTCGCGCGCGGCCAGGACGTCGGCCTCGGCCGCGTCGCGGGCCCGCCGGATCTCGGCGTCGGCGGCATCCCGCGCACCCTGGACGTCCGCGTCCGCCGCCTCCCGGACGCGCTGGACCTCGGCGTCGGCCTCGGCGCGGGCGAGCTGGACGTCCGCCTCGGCGGCCGCCCTGGCCAGGTGGATCTCCGTCGCCGCGTTCGCCTCGGCCTCGCGGACCGCCGCGTCCGCGGCCGACCGCGCCTGGCGGACGTCCGCCTCGGCGGACTCGCGCGCCTCCCGAGCCGCGGCCTCGGCCGCCTCGCGCAGGCCCCGTTCCGTCGCCGCCGCGGCCTCGGCCCGCTCCGCCCGCGCGACCGCCGTCTCGACCTCGCGCGCCAGCGCGTCCCGCAGCGTCTCCGCCGCGGCGAGGGCGTCCGCGAGCGGTCCGGCCATCCGCTCGGCCGCCGCGGTGAACGTCGTCGTGGCGGTGGTCAGCCCCGCGCCCCCGCCCTCGCCGAGCGCCTCCGCGAGCGCGTCCTGCGCCGCGGCCAGCTGCTTGCAGGTCTTCCCGCCGGGCCACCAGCGGTCCGGGCAGTAGGCGAACGGCCGGCCGCCCTTCGGTCCGGGGGCGGGCAGCGGTGCCCGGCACCGGTCGAACCCGCAGAGGCCCGAAATGTCCGCTTCAACCGCTTCTTGCATGATCGAATACTCTAGTAGAGAGTTGTATATCCGATAACCCAGGTTATGGATTCGATATCTTCAACCTATCTCAGCTACAGAAGTGAGCTTTTGTAGCTAAGCTGTTCCGGTGACCGAGATGGTGCCGGGCAGCGGCGACCCGTGGCCCTTCGCGGCGGACCCGGGCGGGCTGCTGGAGGCGATCGCCGACTGGCTCGGCGGCTACGGCAACCGGGCGACCCGGCGGACCTACGCCGAGGGGCTCGGTCTGCCCACCGGCCCCGCCGACCTCCGCGACTGGCTGCGCCACCCCGACGAGCGGTGGCGCGCCGCGGTGGCGCGCTACGCCGCGGCACTCGGCGGCACGGCCCGCGTGGCCGACACCGGCCGGCCCCCTCCTCCGGCCGCCCGCGGGCGGCTGCGCCACCTGCACTGGTTCCGCTGGTGCGCGACCACCGGGACCGACCCCCGCGCCGCCACCACGGCGCAGGTCAAGACCTGGCTGCGGGCACTCGACGACGCGGGCGCGGCGGTCGCCACCCGCGACCGGATGCTCGCCACGGTGAAGGCCCTCTACGGCCACCTCGCCGGCACCGGCCTCACCGCGGGCAACCCCGCGGCCCTCGACCGGCGGCGGCTCGGGCTGGTCACGCCGGCCGGCAGCACCAGCGGCACGATCGTGCTCACCGCGGGCCAGGTCCGTGCCCTCTACACCGCCGCGGCCGCACCCCGCCGGGGTGCCGGGCCGCTGGACACCGCGCGCGCCCGGACCGTCGTCGCCCTGTTCACCCTCGGCCTGCGGGTCGGCGAGCTCTGCGACCTCGACCGCGCCGACCTGCACGTCACCCGTGGGCGGCGGGCCCTGCGGGTGCACGGCAAGGGCGGCAAGACCCGGGTGGTCTACCTGCACGCGGCCGCCGACCAGGCGCTGGCCGAGTACCTGCGCGCCGCGGGCGGGACCACCCTGCCGGCCCGGCAGGGCACCCCCGGGCCGGGCGCACCCCTGCTCGTCACCAGGACCGGCCACCGGTTCCGCCGCCAGGCCGTCTGGCAGCTGCTCCGGCGCCTCGCCGCGGCCACCGGCGACCGCGACCTCGCCGGCGCCATGCACCCGCACGCGCTGCGGCACTTCTACGTCACCACGGCCGTCGAGGCGGGCGCCCAGCTCGTCCACGTGCAAGCGGATGTCGGGCACACGAGCGTGGACACCACCGAGCAGGTCTACAACAGCGCGGCCCGCGACCCCGCCCGCAGCGCCGTCGACCTCGTCGCCGACGCGCTGGGCCTGGAGTGACCTGCCTCATGCCCGGTCACAACGACCGGCGGGGCGGCGTCTTGAGGGCGAACCCGAGGAAACAAGGAGACCCTCATGAACGTCGCACTGTGGATCGCCGCCGGACTGCTCGCCGCGGTCGCCCTGGCCGGCGGGATCAGCAAGGCATTCCTGCCCCGGGAGAGGCTGGCCGCCGCCCCGGGCGGGGAGTGGACCGCCGACGTGGCCGCCGGATTCGTCAAGACCCTCGGGGTCCTCGAGATCCTGGCCGCGGTCGGCCTGATCCTGCCCGCCCTGGTCGGCGTCGCACCGGTTCTGGTGCCGGTGACCGCCGTCTGCTGGATCCTGCTGATGATCGGCGCGATGGTCACCCACGTCCGCCACGGCGACTCCGCCGGGTTCGTGGCGCTGAACCTGACCTATCTCGCGCTCGCCGCGTTCATCGCGTGGGGTCGTCTCGGCCTGGACTCGTTCACCGCCTGAGGACGGCAGGGTTGACGGCGGGACCGTACGGACGCTGCGGATCCGTGCCCACCGACTACCTCCCGGAGTCGTCCCGACCGTATCGTGGCCGGGTGAACGCCGACGACCTGCGGATCGGCACCGACGACCGGGAGGACGCGATCACCGCGCTCGGCGAACACCTCGTCGCCGGGCGGATCGACGAGAGAGGGAGGGGGGCCGCGCCGCCGCGGCGGTCACGCGGCGGGACCTGCGACCCCTCTTCGACGACCTCCCGCCGCCGCACCCGGCCACCGGCTGCCGGTGTGGGCGGGCGGCGGACATCGCGCGGCTGTGCGGGTCGGGAACCGCCGGATGAGCGTGCGAAGGTGTGGCCCCGACGGCGTTGCCACTACACGAAGAACGGTGATCATGGTTAGGCTTGGCAGGTGGTGACGCGCGACAACGAGCTCGCGCGGCGCGCCCGGCGGGGCAATCCCGAAGCGGCGGCCGAGCTGCTGGCGAGGATCCGGCCCGGGGTGCTGCGCTACTGCTGGGGGCACCTCGGATCGCTCGGGCGCGGCGACCAGACCCCCGACGACGTCGCGCAGGACGTCTGCCTCGCCGTGTTCGAGGCGCTCCCCCGCTACGAGGAACGCGGCCTGCCGTTCACCGCGTTCGTCTACCGCATCGCCGCGTACAAGGTCGCCGACGCGTACCGCAACGCGGCCGCCGCGCCCACCCGTCCCATCGACACCGTGCCCGAGCCGGTCGACGACGGCCGCGACCGCGACCCCGAGGGCCGTGCCGTCGTCGCCGACCTGTCCCGCCGGCTGCTGCCGCTGCTCAACGACCTCACCGACGCCCAGCGGGAGATCATCGTGCTGCGCGTGGCCGCCGGCCTGTCCGCCGAGGAGGTCGGCGCGGTCCTCGGCAAGACACCCGCGGCGGTGCGGATGACCCAGTCACGGGCGATGGCCCGCCTGCGCGAATGGGCCCGCGAGCAGGTGGCGGACGAGGTGGTCGCGTGACCGACCCCGACCTGCGCACCCTGCGCGACGACGACGACCTGCTCGACCGGCTCGGCCACGGCGAGCCGGCCGACGGCGACGACGTGGCGGCCATGCTGGCGGGCTGGCGGCGGAGCCTCCCCGTCGCGGGCCGGCCGGACGACGAGCTGATCGCGGCCGTCACCCGCCGCACCGCCCGCCCGAGACGCCGCCTCGCCCGGGCGACGCTGGGCGTGGCCGCCTCGGTGGCGCTGGTCGGCGGGGGCGTGACCGTCGCCGCCGCGCAGGCCGGGCCGGACAGCCCCCTGTGGCCGGTGACCAGGCTCGTGTACGGCGACCTGGCCGAGTCGCGCGCCGCGCTCGACGACGCCACCCGCGCGGTGTCCGACGCCCGGACCGCGGCAGGCCAGGGCCGCTATCCCGACGCGCTGCGGCTGCTCGCCACGGCCGCCGCGCTCGCCGACAAGGTGGACGAACCCGCAGCCGAGCGGCGGCTGCGCCACGACATCGCCGCCGTGCGCGGAATGCTGCCGGCCGGCGCGCGGTCCGGGACACCCGATGCGACGGAGAGCCTCGGGGTCCCCACGCCCTCGCTCGCCCCGGACGGCGAGATCGGCAGCGGCGAGGACAGCGGCGAGAACGGCAGCGAGGACGGCGGCGACGGGCACGGACAGGCGAACGGCGAGGGCAACGGCGCGGGGAACGGCGCCGCGAACGGGTCGGGAAGCGGCTCGGACAGCGGCCAGAACGCCAAGCCGCCGGGCAAGTCGGAAAAGCCGGACAAGCCGACCAAGGTGAAGAAGTCCCAGCAGCGCGCGACGCAGGCGACCTCGGCCCCACCGACCGGAGAGTAGGCCGATCGGCCCAACCCGAAAGCCGGACAAGCCGACCAAGGTGAAGAAGTCCCAGCAGCGCGCGACGCAGGCCACCTCGGCCCCACCGACCGGAGAGTAGGCCGATCGGCCCAACCCGGCTGCGCCGATCGTCGGCAATCGGCGCGGATCGCCCGCGAGCGCGTTGCACGACGCCGCCCGTCCCGATTCACGTTCGCTCCACCGAGACCGGTGCCGGCGACGTCCCCCGCGTCGGCACCGCTCGTCGGGCCCGACGACGCCGGCCCCCAGCCCCGGGTGGGCCTGGGCTCGAGGAGCGCGTGGTGTCCTTCCCGGTCCGCTCCCGGGAAGGACACCGCCCCCTCGCCTTCCCCATCCGGTCCCGCCACCGTGTCGATTCGCGCGTGCCCCGTTCGTGTAGCGGGTGACAAACCCTCCACCAGGAAGGAACGCGCGATGCCCAGGATCGTGGTCGTCAGCAACCTGACGCTCGACGGCGTGACGCAGTCCCCCGGCCGGCCCGACGAGGACACCCGGGGCGGCTTCACCCACGGCGGATGGGGCGTCGGGTACGACGACGAGGTCATGGCGGAGGCCATGGGCGAGGCGATGAGCCGCGACGGCGCGCTGCTGTTCGGCCGCCGCACCTACCAGGACCTGTACGGCTACTGGCCGAACCGCACCGGCAACCCGTACACCGAGGTGCTGAACAACACCCGCAAGTACGTGGTGTCCCGCACCCTCACCGAGCCGCTGCCCTGGCAGAACTCCGAGCTGATCTCCGGTGACGTCGTGGGGTCGGTCGCGAAGCTGCGGACCGACCCGGGTGAGGCGCTCGCCGTGCTCGGCAGCGGCGAGCTGGTCCGCACCCTCATGGCGCACGACCTCGTCGACGAGTACCAGTTGCTCATCCACCCCCTGGTGCTCGGCACCGGCCGGCGGCTGTTCCCCGACGGCTCCCCGGTGGCGCACCTCGACCTCGTCGATAGCGTGACCACCACCAAGGGCGTGGTGCTGGCGCGCTACCGAGTACGGGAGGGGTCCGGGCGATGAAGCGCTACCTGCTGAGCATCTACCAGCCGGAGGGCGAGCCGCCGCCGCCCGAGGTGCTCGACCCGATCATGCGCGAGGTCGGGGTCCTCGAGGACGAGATGCGGGCGGCCGGCGTGTGGGTCTTCAACGGCCCGCTGCACCCGCCGAGCACCGCGACCGTCGTCCAGGCCAAGGGTTCCGACCTGCTCGTCACCGACGGCCCGTTCCTCGAGGGCAAGGAGTACCTCGGCGGCTTCACCGTCATCACGGCGGCCGACCTGGACGAGGCGCTCGGCTGGGCCCGCCGGCTCGCCACGGTGCTCGAGCCGCTGTGGATCGAGGTGCGCCCGTTCGTGGGCGAGGCGGACTGAGTGCCCGAGGTCGACATCGAGCGGGTGTTCCGCGAGGAGCACGGCCGGGCGGTCGCGGGCCTGGTCCGCGTCTTCGGCGACATCGACATCGCCGAGGAGGCGGTCCAGGACGCGTTCGCCGCGGCCGTGCGGCGCTGGCCCACCGACGGGCTGCCGCCGAGCCCGGCCGGCTGGATCATCACCACCGCCCGCAACCGGGCGATCGACCGGCTCCGCCGGGAGTCGTCCCGCGCGGACCGGCACGCCCAGGCCGCGCTGCTGCACGCCGGGTCCGAACCGGAGGAGGAGGGCGTCGTGCGCGACGACCGGCTGCGGCTGATCTTCACCTGCTGCCACCCGGCGCTCGGCACCGCCGCCCAGGTCGCGCTGACGCTGCGGCTGCTCGGCGGCCTCAGCACGCCGGAGATCGCCCGCGCGTTCCTGGTTCCCGAGCCGACGATGGCGCAGCGGCTGGTGCGGGCCAAGGGCAAGATCCGCGACGCCCGGATCCCGTACCGGGTGCCCGCCGACGCCGACCTGCCCGACCGGCTGCGGGCCGTGCTGGCCGTCGTCTACCTCATCTTCAACGAGGGGTACACCGCGAGCTCGGGACGAGACCTGGTCCGCGACGACCTGTGCCGGGAGGCCATCCGCCTCGGCCGGCTGCTGGCCGGGCTGATGCCCGACGAGCCGGAGGTGCTCGGCCTGCTGGCGCTGATGCTGCTGACCGAGTCGCGCCGGCCCGCCCGGGTCGGCCCCGGCGGGGACCTGGTGCGGCTCGCCGACCAGGACCGGTCGCGCTGGGACCGCGACCTGATCGCCGAGGGGCAGGCGCTGGTCCGCGCCTGCCTGCGGCGCGACCGGCCCGGCCCGTACCAGATCCAGGCCGCGATCAACGCCGTGCACAGCGACGCCGCCACCGCCGCGGACACCGACTGGGGCCAGATCGTCACCCTCTACGACCAGCTGCTGGCGTTCACCCCGACGCCGGTGGTCGCGCTGAACCGTGCGGTCGCGGTCGCCGAGGTCGCCGGCCCGGCGCCGGCGCTGGCCCTGGTCGACGAGCTCCCGCTGGAGAACCACCACGTCTTCCACGCGGTGCGGGCCGACCTGCTGCGCCGGCTCGGCCGCGACGCCGAGGCGGCCGGCGCGTACGAGGCCGCGATCGCCCGCACGGACAACGCCGCCGAGCGCGACTTCCTGCGGCGCGCCCGGTCCGCGTCTAGCCGTCGAGTAGCGAGCGCACCTCGGCCGCCGCGGCGTCGGGAGCGACCTGGCGCTGCTCGCCGGTGCGCAGGTCGCGGACGGTGACCGTGCCGGCCGCCCAGTCGTTGCCGCCGACGATCACGATCACCCGTGCGCCGGACCGGTCCGCCCGCTGGATCTCCTTGCCCAGCTTGCGGACGTCGAGCGGGGTGGACGTGCGGACGCCGGCGCCGCGCAGGCTCCTCGCCACCGTGCGGGCCGCGTCCGCGAGGTCGGCGTCGGTCGCGATGACCGCCGCGTCGATCTCGCTGCGCGGCTCGGGCAGCAGGCCGTGCGTGCCGAGGAAGTCGAACAGCGTCACGTCGCCCATGCCGAACCCCAGGCCGGGGATGCGCTGCGCCGAGTAGAGCCCGACGAGGTTGTCGTAGCGGCCGCCGCCGAACAGCGAACGGCGGTTGTCCGGGTGGGTGTCGAACACCTCGAACACCGTCGAGGTGTAGTAGTCGAAGCCGCGCACGATCAGCGGGTCGAACGTCACCAGGTCGCCCGCGGCGGAGTCCATCACCCGCACCAGCTTGGACTGCTCGCGGACCTCGGCGGGGATCTCGTCGAGCACCGCGGCGCCGCCGGTGAGCACCTCGGAGAGCCGGTCGAACTGCTTGTCGGTGAGCCCGATCGCGGCGGCGTCGGCGGCGAGCTTGTCGGCCGGGTACTTCTCCCAGCGGTCGACGAGCCCGGCGACGTCGCGCACCGCGTCCGCGGCGACACCGACCACACCGGTGAGCATCGCGTCGAGCAGCAGCCGGTCGTTGACCCGCAGCCGCCACATGTCCGGCGTCGCGCCGATGGCGGCCATCAGGTCGTGGACGAGCTCGAAGAACTCGATCTCGCACGCCGCGCTGTCCGACCCGAACACGTCGACGTTGATCTGCCAGTGCTCGCGCACCCGGCCCCGCTGCGGCCGCTCGTAGCGGTGGCAGTTCGGGTGGCTGTACCAGCGGACGGGGAACTGCAGCTGCCCGGCGTTGCCGGCGATGATGCGCGCGACCGACGGGGTCATCTCCGGGCGCAGCGCGAGCCGGCGGCCGCCCCGGTCGGTGAGCGTGTACAGCTGCTGCTCGACGATCTCCCGGGAGGACTTGGCCTCGTAGATCTCGACGGCCTCGAGGATCGGGCCGTCGTAGCGCTGGTAGCCGTACCGCTCGATCACGTCGTAGAGCTGCCCGAACACCTGCGTTCGCACGGACATCTCGGGCGGCAGGAAGTCGCGCGTGCCGCGGTAGGGGGCGGTCGGCAAGAACTGGGACACGACGTCCAGCCTATCGACCGTCGGTGACCGGTCAGCGCGGTACCAGGGCCGGGCGCTTGGGGTCGAAGGTCCAGCCGGGCACCAGCCGGCGCATGGCCACCGTGTCGTCCCGCGCGCCCAGGCCGGCCCGTTCGTGCAGCTCGTGGGCCGCGGCGACCCGCTCCTCGTCCAGGGTGACGCCGAGCCCGTCGCCGTCCGGCACGGCGAGCAGGCCGTCCACGAGCGGGATCGGCGCGGTGGTCAGCCGCTCGCCGTCCTGCCAGATCCAGTGGGTGTCGATCGCGGTGATCTCCCCCGGCGCGGCGGCCGCCACGTGGGTGAACATCGCGAGCGAGACGTCGAAGTGGTTGTTCGAGTGCGAGCCCCAGGTCAGCCCCCACGCCTGGCAGAGCTGCGCCACGCGCACCGAACCCCGCAACGTCCAGAAGTGCGGGTCCGCCAGCGGAATGTCCACAGCGGACTGGCGGACCGCGTGGCCCAGCGACCGCCAGTCGGTCGCGATCATGTTCGTCGCGGTGCGCATGCCGGTCGCGCGGCGGAACTCGGCGAGCACCTCGCGGCCGGAGTAGTCGCCCTCGGCGCCGCACGGGTCCTCCGCGTAGGACAGCACCTCGCGCAGCCGCCGCCCGCGGCGCACCGCGTCGTCGAGCGGCCATCCGCCGTTCGGGTCGAGCGTGAGCCGCGCGCCGGGGAACCGCTCCGCCAGCGCGACCATCACCTCGACCTCCTCGTCGCCGGGCAGCACCCCGCCCTTGAGCTTGAAGTCGGCGAACCCGTACCGCGCCCGCGCCGCCTCGGCCTGCGCGACGATGCCCGCCGGGTCCAGCGCCTCGCGGTCGCGCACCCGCATCCACGGGTCCGGCGAGCCCGAGCCGTCCCGGTAGTCCAGGCCGGTGCGGGTCCGGTCGCCGACGAAGAACAGGTAGCCCAGGGCCGGCACCCGCGTGCGGTGCTCGCCGTCGCCGAGCAGCGCGGCCACCGGCAGCCCGAGCAGCCGGCCCAGCAGGTCCAGCAGCGCCGACTCGATCGCCGCCCGGACGTGCACCGTCACCCGCAGGTCGAAGGTCTGCCGGCCGCGCCCGGCGGTGTCGCGGTCCCCGAAGCGCGCCGACACCGCGCGCAGCACGGCGTTGTGGTCGCCGACCTTCGCGCCGACGACGAGGTCGCGCGCGTCCGACAGCGTGGTCGCGATCGCCGGCCCGCCCGGCACCTCGCCGACCCCGGTGCGGCCGTCGGAGTCGGTGAGGACCAGCAGGTTCCGGGTGAAGTAGGGGCCGTGCGCTCCGCTCAGGTTGAGCAGCATGCTGTCGTGGCCCGCGACCGGCACCACCCGGTAGCCGGTCACGACCGGCACCGAGGCGGGCCTCACGCCAGGTCCACCTTCTCCACCAGCGCCTTCAGCTCGCCGAGCTCGGTCTCGGTGAGGTCGGTCAGCGGCGGGCGCACCGGCCCGGCCGGACGGCCGACCGCGGTCATCCCGGCCTTCACGATCGACACCGCGTAGCCGGCGCGCCGGTCACGGATCTCCAGGTAGGGCAGCACGAACTCGTCGAGCCTGCGGTACACCGCCGTCGCGTCGCGCGACCGCACGGCGGTGTAGAAGTCGAGCGCGAACCGCGGCGCGAAGTTGAAGATCGCCGACGAGTAGGTGGTGACCCCCATCTCCAGGTACGGCAACGCGTAGGTCTCCGCCGTCGGCAGGCCGCCGATCGAGAGCAGCCGGGCGCCGAGCCGGGTGTGGACCCGCGTCATCAGGTCGACGTTGCCGATGCCGTCCTTGAACCCGATGAGGTTCGGGCACTCGTCGGCCAGCCGCCGCACGGCGTCGAAGCCGAACGCGGCGTTCGCCCGGTGGTAGACGATCACCCCGAGGCCGGTCGCGGCGCACACCGCGCGGACGTGCGCGACGAGCCCCTCCTGCGGCAGCGCGGTCAGGTAGGGCGGCAGCAGGAACACCCCCGCCGCGCCGGCGGCCTCCGCGTCCCGGGCCATCGCCACGGCCTGCGCGGTGCCGTAGCCGGCGGGCGCGATCACCGGCCGGGCCGACGCCGAGACCGCCGCGCGCACGACCCGCGCCACCTCGTCCGGTGTCAGCGCGGGGAACTCGCCGGTGCCACCGGCCGCGAACACGCCGGCCGCCGGGAACGAGGACTGCCAGGCGACGTGCTCGCGGTAGCCGTCCTCGTCGAAGATGAAGTCCTCGTGCGCGTGGGTGACCGGGAAGCACAGCAGGCCGGTCCCGAGCTCGGCACGCAGCCGCTGCGGGTCGAACGTCATCGCGGGCCCCCTGTCGTGAGCGTCACGCCCAGCTTAGGGGGCCGCCGTGACAGCATCGGGTGTGAGCGTTCTGGGGTTCTCCGTGCTGTGTGTCGTCGTGCTGCTGGGCACGGTGCTGCAGGCGTCGATCGGGTTCGGGCTGGGGATGGTCGCCGCCCCGGTGATCGCGCTGGTCGACTCGTCGCTCGTGCCCACGGTGAACCTGGTGCTGGCATGCATGATCACCACGGCCATCCTCGTGCAGGACGGCGCCCATCTCGATGTGCGCGGCGCCGGCTGGGCGCTGGCCGGCCGGGTGCCCGGGGTGGTCGCCGGCGCCGCGCTGGTGGCGTTGCTGCCGGCACGGCCACTCGCGCTGCTGGTCGTGGCGACGGTGCTCGCCGGGGTCGCGGTCAGCGTGTACGGGTTCCGGCCCCGGCCCACCCGGCGGGCGGTGGTGGTCGCCGGGATGATGTCGGGGTTGCTGGCCACCGCGACGTCGATCGGGGGCCCGCCGATGGCGATGGTGTGGACGCGGTTCGCCGGACCGCGGCTGCGCAGCACCATGGGTGCGTTCTTCCTGGTGGGGTCCGCGATGAGCCTGGCCGCGCTGGCGCTGGCGGGTTCGGTGCACCTGGCCGACCTGCGCTACGCCCTGTTGCTGGCCCCGGCGGCGGGGCTCGGCCTGCTCGTCGCACGGCCGGTCGGCCGCAGGCTCGACGTGCGGCGCACCCGGCTCGCGGCCACCGCGCTGACCCTCGCGAGCGCGACCGTGCTGGCCGTGCGGCAGTTCACCTGAGTCACCCGGCGTGCCGCTGCTGGCGGGCGGGCGCCGAGCGCGACACCAGGCGCCAGGCCAGCCAGAACGAGGTGACCAGCGCACCCGCCGCCACCAGCGGCGCCTTCAGCTCGGCCGGCGCCGCGAGCGGGCGCAGTGCCAGGGCGAGCAGGATCAGGATCGGGCCCTGGATGACGAACGCCGGGAACGCCGCGCGCGAGCACGCCTCGGCGAAGCGCCCGCGCTGGTTCAGGTGCTGCTGGGCGAGGCCGAGCAGCCACACCGAGCCGGACACCACCAGGATGCCCTCCACGACGGCCGTCGCCGCGGCCTGCCAGCGCCAGCCGCCGAGGAACGGGTCGATGTCGGCGGCGAGGTCGGTGATGCCCACGGCGATGCCGAGGATCGGCACCAGGCAGATGGTGGCGACCGCAACTGCCGCGCTGCGCCTGCGGATCCGCTCGGGGATCTCGCGCGCCCAGCCGTGCCGCGCGCAGGCGACGCCGAGCGCGAACATGGCGGCGCACTGCGGCCACTGCCACAGGTGCAGGTCGAAGATCTGGCCGCTCTTGGCCGGGAACACGAGCCGGATGAGGAACGAGCTCACCGCGATGCCGGCCGCCAGCGCGACGAGCAGCCCGCCGCCCGGCGCCGGCGCGTCGGGGTCCGCGGGCGAGGCCGTGCGCCAGATCCCGTAGGCGACCGAGAAGATCAGCAGGACGAAGGTGAACCACAGCGACCCGGAGTCCAGCAGCGGGTAGCGGTGCACCACGACCCAGACGACCGACTCGTGGTACCCGGCGGCCCGGTAGGCCAGCCACATGGTGAGCGGCCAGACCAGGAAGGCGGACACCGCCCACGGCAGCCCGAGCCGCACCATGCGGTCGCCGGTGAACCGGCGCAGCCCCTTCTTCTCCAGCGAGCGCGGGGTGAACAGCCCGGCCAGGAAGAAGAAGCCACCGATGATGAACAGCCCCGACGGGCCGATGAGCGCGGCGAGCACGATCTCCACGCCGGGGGCGAACGTCGTCTCGTTGACCTCGTCGTAGGGCCAGCCGCCGACCGCGGAGTAGCCGAGCAGCGCGTGCGCCCCGATGACCCACGCGACCAGCGCGGTCTTCACGTTGTCGACGTGCGGAAGGCGCTCGGTGGTCACGTTTGTGACTCTTACCGAACCGGCAATCCTTGTCCAGCGTGCCGACGCGCGCCGCCTCCCGGGTGACTCCCCGTCGCGGGCTCGACCCGGTGGCGCGGCGGGTCCCTGTCCGGCGACGGCTCAGCGAACCGTGAGCGCCAGACCGAACGCGGTGAACAGGTGCGGTTCGAAGGTGGTGATCTCGGTGATGAGGCCGTCCCGGATGCGCAGCACGTCCAGCGCCTGCGCCCGGTAGACGGCGGTGCCCGGCCTGCGCACGTACCCCGCCGCGGCGGGCATGCCGTTCGCCCTGGTGACGACGTGCTTCCAGGCCCCGAAGTACATCGGCGACGCCGGGTCGAGGCTGGTCCGGAGGAAGTTCAGCATGGCGTCACGGCCGACGAACCACAGCGGCGCGGGCGGCATCGTGAGCGTGACGTCCTCGTGCAGCAGGGTGGCCATCGCCTCGACGTCCATCCGCTGGGCGATGTCCAGGTAACGCCGCAGGACCTCCCGCTCGCCCTCGGTGGACTCGCCGCGGGTCCACTCCGCGCGGTCGGCCGGCAGGTGCTCACGCATGGCCGGCCGGGCCCGCAGCAGCGCGCTGTTGACACCGTCCACGCTCATGTCGAGCAGCTCCGCGGTCTGGGCGGCCGACCAGTCGAGCGCGTCGCGCAGGATGAGCACGGCCCGCTGCCGGGGCGGCAGGTGCTGGATGGCGGTGAGGAAGACCAGCTCGAGGGTCTCCCGCGAGACGACCTCCCCGCCCGGCTCCTCGCCGGCGGGTGCCTGCTCGACCAGCGCGTCGGGGTAGGGCTGCAGCCACGGCACCCGGGCGGGCGGGTCGCCCGTGCCGGAGTCCAGGCCGGGGATCGGCTCGTACACCGACGGGCGGCGGTCGTCGCGGCGCAGGAAGTCCAGGCAGGCGTTGGTGGCGATGCGGTAGAGCCAGGCGCGGAGGTTCGTGCCCGCCCGGTAGGTGTCGCGGTGGCGCCAGGCGCGCAGCAGGGTCTCCTGGACGAGGTCCTCCGCGTCGTCGTAGGAGCCCAGCATCCGGTAGCAGTGCACCCGCAGCTCGCCGCGGTGCGGCTCGGTCTGCTCGGCGAAGCGCCACTCGTCGACGGGCTCGGCGGTGCCGGTGCCGGTGTCAGGGGTATCGATGTCGGCGGCCTCGGCGGCGAGCTTCGCGACCCGGCGCAGCCGCCCGACCGAGGAGGACAGCTCGCTGACCTCGGCGTAGAACGTGCCCGGCACCGCGGGTTCCAGCCGCCCGACCCGCCGGCCGATGTCGGCGATCAGCTCGCGCACCGTGCCGGCCGCACCCGGGTCCTGCCGGGTCCGGTACGCCTTCTGCCGGCAGGCCGGTGAGCAGTACAGGGAGGTCCGTCCGCGCCGGCCCGCGCGGTCCGGCAGCGGGCGGCCACACGTCCGGCACCCGTCCACGCGCAGATCGTAGGCGAACGGTGCCGGGCGGACCGGGGACCTCCTGGCTACCTGGCGCGGGTGACCAGCCGGGTGTTCTGCCTCGCCGTCGACTGCGTGGACACCGCTCCGCTGGTGTCGCTGGGCGCGACCGTCGTCAAGGACGAGCCCGACGTCCACTGGGTGGTCATGCGCGACCCGGGCGGCAACGAGTTCTGCGTGCTGCACCCGCGCCGCTGACCCCGCCGGAGGTGTTTTCGCTCCTCGGAGCACGGGTAGCCCCCGCTGGAGGAGGGAGTTGCCCATGAGTGCGACACGTGAGGCCGCCGCCGGCGGGCCGGCGGGTGAGAAGTCGACCGCCGAGCTGGTGCACGACCTGACCGAGCAGTTCAGCCACCTGGCCCGTACCGAGGTCCGGCTCGCCGTGCGCGAGGTGCGGGACAAGGCCAAGCATGCCGGCGTCGGCGTGGCGAGCATCGGGATCGCCGGCGTGCTCGCCGGCTACGGCACGGCGATCGTGCTGGCCGGCGTCGTGCTGCTGCTGGCGCTCGCGCTGCCCGCGTGGGTCGCCGCGATGATCGTCGGCGGTGCGGTGCTGCTGGTGGCTGGCGTGGCCGCGCTGGTCGCGCGGGGTCAGTTCGCCAAGAGCGCCCCGATGCCGTCTGGTGCCGTCGAGAGCGCCAAGGAGGACGTCGCGACGGTGAAGGAGGCGGCGAGGCGATGACCACGCACGAGGAGCGGTCGGAGCGGTTGCGGATGCCCGGTGAGGAGCCGACCGATGCCGACCTGCGCACCGACGTCGAGCTGACCCGCCGGGAACTGGCCGGGACGGTGGCCGCGCTGAGCGCGAAGGCGGACGTCAGGACCCGGATGCGGGAGGCCGCGAGGCAGCGGGCCGAGGCGGTCCGGGCCGGCGGTGCGGAGCTGGTGGACAGGCTCCCGGACCCGGTGGCGCGGCGGGTGCGGCCGGTGTGGGCGGCCGCGGCGGACCACCCGGCCGTGCCGCTCGGCGGCCTGGCGGTGCTCGCCGCCGGGCTGACCGTCTGGCTGCGGGTTCGCGGGCGCTGAGCCGTCCTACGGCTCGGGCAGCTCGCCGGTCTCGGTGAGTGACCTGGCCAGCTCGCGCAGCTTGACGTTGCGCTGCTGGGACTGGCGTCGGAGCAGGTCGAACGCCTCCTGCTCGGTGATCTTGAGCCGCTCCATCACGATGCCCAGCGCCTCGCCGATCTCCTGGCGGCTCGCGATCGCCTGCTGCAGCTGCGCGTCGGACCGCGCGCTGGCGAAGGCCACCGCCGCGTGCGAGGCCAGCAGCCAGCCGACGTGCTCGCAGCGTTCACCGAACGCGTGCGGCCGGCCGCCGTAGAGGTTCAGCGCGCCCAGGTTGTGGTCCCGGGTGTAGAGCAGGAACCCCATCGCGCTGCCGATGCCCAGCTCGCCGGCCTTGGGCCCGTAGCGCGGCCAGCGCTCGTCGGTGGCGAGGTCGTCGATGCGGTAGACGCGCTCGGTCCGCAGCGCGCTGTCCAGGCACGGCCCCTCGCCGAGCTCGACCTGGATCCGGTCGGACTCCTCGGCGATCGTGTGCGTCGCGGCGACGGTGCGCAGCCGGCCGTTCTCGACGGCCAGGATCCCGGCGAACTCGCAGCCGTCCACCAGCTCCACCGCGTGCGCCGCGATGCTGTCGAGTGTCTGCCCCACCGTCTCCTGGGTGAGCAGCTCGCGGGCCATCCGTGCCAGTGCGGTGGCCAGGTCGTCGGGCTGGCTGTGCGGAGCCATTGTCCGGTCCTTCCGGTGCGATCTCCGCACAACTCTAATCGATGCACAACCGATGCAGCGAGGGTCCGGCCCGGTCAGCGGACCGCGGTCCGGCCGGTGTGGCGGCCCGGGCTACCGCGTGCCTCGTCGCCGGGCAGGCCGGCCGGCAGGGCGCTCGTCGTCGGGAACGAGCGCTGTGGCGCGCGCGCGGTCGGCGCCGGTCGGCTTGGGCATCGTCACGGCCGGGCCCCGTCCGGGACGGGCCGGGCGCCCACCCGCGCGCGCAGCCAGCCGTACCAGCCGGGCATGCCGTCGCCGCGGGTGGCGGAGACCTCGACGACCCGGGCACCGGCGTTCACCCGGCGCAGCGACTCGCCGAAGCGGGCGAGATCGAAGTCGACGTAGGGCAGCAGGTCCACCTTGTTGAGCAGCACCACGTCCGCGGTGCGGAACATGTGCGGGTACTTCTGCGGCTTGTCCGCCCCCTCGGTCACCGACATCACCACGACCCGGCCGTGCTCGCCGAGGTCGAACAGCGCCGGGCACACCAGGTTGCCGACGTTCTCCACCAGGACCACCGAATGCGGTGGCGGGTCCAGGTCGCGCAGGGCGGCGGCGAGCATGTCCGCGTCGAGGTGGCAGCCGGCACCGGTGTTCACCTGCACCACCCGGCATCCGGTCGCCCGGATCCGCTCGGCGTCGAACAGCGTCTCCTGGTCGCCCTCGACCACAGACAGCGGCACCTCGGCGCCGAGGTCGCGGATCGTGCGCTCCAGCAGCGTGGTCTTGCCCGAGCCGGGCGAGCTCATCAGGTTCACCGCCAGGATGTCCCGCCCGGCGAGCCAGCCGCGGTTGCGCTCGGCCAGCTCGTCGTTGCGGGCCAGCACCTTCTGCTCGAGCAGCACGGTCCGCTCCCGCGCGTGGTCGTGCGGATGATCGTGGGAGTGCTCGTGCGGGTGGCCGTGGGCCGCGCCCGGGTCGGTCACCCGGACGCCGTCGCCGTCGGAGCAGCCGCAGGTGGCGCACATTCGGTCCTCACCTCCACGGAGACGATCCGCAGCTCGCGACCGGCCCGGACGTCCACGTCGAACGAGTCGCACCGGGGGCACAGCACGATGGGGTCGGCGACGTCGAACTCCGCCGCGCAGTCGCGGCACCGCGCACGTCCGGGCGGCTCGTCGACCTCCAGCCGGGCGCCCGCGAGCGTGGTGCCGTCGGTGACCAGGTCGAAGCAGAACCGGACCGAGTCGACCACCACCCCGGACAGCTTGCCGATCTCCAGCCGCACCGCGGTGACCTCGGCGTCGCCGAGCTTCTCGGTCACCGCCTCGACGATCGACTGGGTGATGGACATCTCGTGCATGCGTGGCCCTCAGCAGATCCGGGGCAGCGGGTCGCCGACGAGCATGTCGCAGATCCGGGTGCCGCCGAACGTCGTGTTCAGCAGCACCAGGCCGGGCGGGTCGTCGGCGATCCGGCCGATGATCGCGGCGCCGGCGCCGAGCGGGTGCGCCCGCATCGCCGCGAGCGCCGCGTCGGCCTCGGCACCGTCCACCACGACCACGATGCGCCCCTCGCACGCGACGTAGAGCGGGTCGATGCCGAGCAGTTCGGAGGCGCCGCGCACCTCGGTGCAGACCGGCACGGCGTCCTCGTCGACCACGACCGCCACGTCCGCCGCCCGGGCCACCTCGTTGAGGATGGTCGCGACCCCGCCGCGGGTGGCGTCGCGCATCGCCCGCACCCCGGGGGCCGCGGCGAGCAGGTCGGCGACCAGCCCGTGCACCGGCGCGGTGTCGGAGACCAGGTCCGCCTCGATGTCCAGTTCGCCCCGGGCGAGCATCACGGTGATCCCGTGCTCGCCGATCGGGCCGGACACCAGCACCGCGTCGCCGGGCCGGACCGTGGCCACACCGAGCCGGCCCGGGTGCTCCAGCACGCCGATGCCGGCGGTGTTGATGTAGCAGCCGTCGGCCTTGCCGCGCTGCACGACCTTGGTGTCCCCGGTCACCACCGCCACCCCGGCGGCCTCGGCGGCGGCCCTCATCGACTCCACGACGCGGATCAGGTCGGCGACCGGGAAGCCCTCCTCCAGGATGAAGCCCGCGGTCAGGTACAGCGGGCGGGCGCCGGACACCGCGAGGTCGTTGACCGTCCCGTTGACCGCCAGGTCGCCGATGTTCCCGCCGGGGAAGAACAGCGGCGACACCACGAACGAGTCGGTGGTCAGCGCGAGCCGCGATCCGGGCACGGTCAGCTCGGCCGCGTCCTCCAGCGGCTCCAGGTACGGGTTGCGGAACGCGTCGAGGAACACCGCCTCGACCAGCGTCTGCGTCGCCTTGCCGCCGGACCCGTGGGAGAGCGTGATCCGCTCCTCCTTGACCTTCGCCCGGCGCTTGCGCGCCCGCTCGATCCGGTCGAGGACCTGCTGCTCACGCTCCGAGGGCGGCGCGTCGCGGGAGGGTGTCGCCCGGCGGGCGACCTCGTGGTCGGTGCTCATCGGGCCGCGCCCTCGGTCCGGGCGGGCGTGCGGCGCGCGGACTCGGCCAGCGCCTCGGCGGTGGCCAGGCCGGCCTCCCGGACCCGGGTCCGGGTGAACCGGCCGAAGTTGTAGTACGCCGCGCACGCGCCCTCCGGCGACACCATGCACGTGCCGATCGGCGTCTCCGGCGTGCACGCGGTGCCGAAAACCTTGCACTCCCACGGTTTCAGCACGCCCTTGAGCACCTCACCGCACTGGCAGGCCTTGGGGTCGGCCACCCGCACGCCGGGCACGTCGAACATGAGCTCGGCGTCGAACCGGGCGTACTCGTCGCGCACCCGCAGCGCCGAGTGCGAGATGAAGCCCAGCCCGCGCCACTCGAAGTACGGCCGCAGCTCCATCACCTGGGCGATCACCCGCAGCGCGGTGGGGTTGCCGTTCCACGGGACCACCCGGGAGTACTGGTTCTCGACCTCCGAGCGGCCCTCCTTGAGCTGGAGCATGAGCATGTAGATCGACTGCAGGATGTCCAACGGCTCGAAGCCGGAGACCACGATCGGCTTGCCGTACTCCCCCGCGATGAACTCGTAGGGCCGGCAACCGATCACCGTCGACACGTGGCCGGGGCCGATGAAGCCGTCCAGCCGCAGGTCCGGCGAGTCCAGGATCGCCTTGATGGCCGGGATGATCGTGATGTGGTTGCAGAAGATCGAGAAGTTCTCGATGCCCTCCTTGGCGGCGCGCAGCACGGTCATGGCGGTGGACGGCGCGGTGGTCTCGAACCCGATGGCCATGAACACCACGTGCTGGTCGGGGTTCTGCCGGGCGACCTTCAGCGAGTCCAGCGGCGAGTACACCATGCGGATGTTGGTGCCCTCGGCGTTGGAGTCGAAGAAGTTCCCGCCACTGCCGGGCACCCGCATCATGTCGCCGAACGAGGTCATCAGCACGCCGGGCCGGCGGGCGATGTGGATCGAGTCGTCGATGCGCCCCATCGGGATCACGCACACCGGGCAGCCGGGCCCGTGCACCAGCGTGATGTTCTCCGGCAGGTAGTCCTCCAGGCCGTGCTTGTAGATGGTGTGCGTGTGGCCGCCGCAGACCTCCATGAACTTGTACTCGCGGCCGGGCTCGCACAGGCTGGTGATCTTCGCGGACAGGGCCCGCGCCTTGTCGGCGTCACGGAACTCGTCGACGAAACGCATGGATGTACTCATCTCCTAGAGGATCTGTGACTCCCGCAGCGCGGCGATCTCGTCGTCGTAGGCCTTGCCGATGCTCTCGAGGAACTCCATGGCCGCCCTGGCCTCGTCCTCGTCGATCTTCGACAGCGCGAAACCGACGTGGATGAGCACCCAGTCACCCGGTTCGACGGTCTCGTCCGCGAGCAGGCCGATGTTGATGGCGCGCTTGACCCCGCTCACGTCGACCCGGGCCAGGTCGGGCCGGTCGGCCAGGATCTCGATCACTTCGCCAGGGATGCCAAGGCACATGCCAGCTCCTCATCCGTACCGAACGGGTACCAGCCGACCAGGTCGACCACGACCCGCACCGCGGTGTCGACCGCCGACTCGACGACCGGGCTCAGGCCCATCCGGTGGTCGAGCACCTCGGGCTCGCACCCGACGAGCAGCACCCGGCCCGGATCGCCGCCGAGCACGCCGACCAGCCGCATCACCACGTCCGGTTGCATGCCGTGCGCGTCGAGCAGTGGCGGGGACCCCGCGGCCTCCTCCGGGTCCGGCCGGTCGAGCTCGACCACGTAGACCGTACCCGGCAGATCGCCCCGCGCGGTCGCGTCGACCATGATCGTCAGGTCGTGGTCGGCGCCGGCCAGGTCGTAGGCCAGGTGCATGCCGCGGACGCCGTAGTCGACGACCTTCGCCCAGTCCGGCAGCCGCACGCCGGCCAGCCTGGCGACCACCTCGACGCCGAAGCCGTCGTCGCCGAGGAAGACGTTGCCGATGCCCGCGACGAGCACCCGGGTGCCGGTCACAGCGGCTCGACCTCGTCCGTGCCGAAGTACCGGTACCGGCCGTGCGCGACGAACAGGTCGGCGCCGAGGTCGTCCTCCAGGGTGACCGCGAGGTGCCACCGGTCGTCGACGTCGAGCAGGACGCCCTGCACGACGCGCGATCCGGCCGGCGAGGAACATGTCGTGCGCGTCGGCCCGCCCGCCCGGACGCAGCCGCACCCTTGAGCCCTTGCGCACCGCGACGCCGTCGATGGTCACCTCGTCGGTCTCCGGCGACACCGACGCGTCCGCGCCCGGGTCCCACCACGGGACCTCCGGCCGGGTGATCGTGTCCAGGTCCGCGGGCTCGGTGCGCCGCCCGCCGGTCACCTCGCGGAGGTAGCGCACCGTGCCGTGCAGCCGGTCGAGCAGCTCCGGCGGCAGGTTGTCGACCCGGTCGACCAGCGCGGCGGCCCGCGCGTCGGTGGCCCGCGCCTGCCGCTTCTCCTCCTCGGTCAGCGTCATCGTCCGCAGGGTGAGGATCTCGTCGATCTCGGTGCCGTCGAACAGGTCGCCGGCGCTCTGCTGGGCGATCTCCGGGTGGTCGTAGAGGATGATCGGCGAGCAGAGCACGGTGTCCCGCGGACCGGGGTCGCCGACCAGCACCGGCCAGGCGCCGTCGTTGCGGCACTCCTTGGTGACGACCGACGCCCACTCCGGCGGGTCGGTCGCGGACAGGAAGTGGCCGCCGTCGAGCGACAGCAGCGTGTGCGCGCCGATCAGCGCGTGCCGCAGCGCCTCCTCGCGGGTGGCGTCCGCGCCGTGCCACGGCGAGACGTTCGCGACCCGCACAGCGAGCCGGACCCCGCCGAACGGACCGGGCAGCGGGTCGGCTCGCAGCACCACCTCGCCGCGCAGCTCGTCGCGGCGGCGCGCCACCCGGGCGCCCTCGCCGCCCGGGATCGGCTCGACGTCCTCGCCGCCCTGGATGCGGAACGGGACGGTCCACTCGGTGCCGAGCAGGTCGGCGAAGCGCAGGACCGCGTCCACCTCCCGCTCGACTGCCTCCTCCCAGGTGGTGTACTCGGTGTCGCCGACTGTCACCGAGGGCACCGCGCGGTACCCGGAGCCGTCCCGGGAGGCGCCGGGCAGCTCGGCCACCCGGCGTTGCAGCTGCAGGAACCGCAGCCGCACGTGCAGCGCCGCCCCGGCGGAGGGCTCGGCGACCAGCTCGGTGCGGGAGTGCGCGCGCTCGCCGGTGCCGCCGCCGGCGTAGGACGGCGGCATCAGCACGCCCCACTGCCAGCGCACCTTGTTCTTCGCCGCCGACGCGCGGTACGGGTAGAGCAGGTAGCCCTCGTACAGCACCGCGTCGGCGATGGCTCTGGCAGCGTCCATCCCGCTGCCCGTCGGTACGGTCACCAGTCCGCCTTGTATCCCGTCGTCAGCTCGCGGCCCTTGGTGCGCCACTTCGGTTCCTTGTCGGCCTTGCGCTCGGTGATCTTCCGCAGGCTCTTGATCACCTTTCCGTAGACGGTGCTGCCGGTCGCGGACACCCGCGAGCCCGGCGGGGGGTTCATGAACGGCATGAACTGGTCGGGGAAGCCGGGCATCGTGCAGCCGATGCAGATGCCGCCGACGTTCGGGCACCCGCCGACGCCGTTGATCCAGCCCCGCTTGGGGACGTTGCACTTGACCACCGGACCCCAGCAGCCGAGCTTGACCAGGCACTTCGGCGAGCCGTACTCCTTGGCGAAGTCACCCTGCTCGTAGTACCCGCCGCGGTCGCACCCCTCGTGCACGGTCGCGCCGAACAGCCAGCGCGGCCGCAACTGGTCGTCGAGCGGGATCATCGGGGCCTCGCCGGCGGCCTGGTAGAGCAGGTAGAGGATCGTCTCGGAGAGGTTGTCCGGGTGGATCGGGCAGCCCGGCACACACACGATCGGCAGGCCGGCCTTCGACTTCCAGTCCCAGCCGAGGTAGTCCGGCACGCCCATCGCGCCGGTCGGGTTGCCGGCCATCGCGTGGATGCCGCCGTAGGTGGCGCAGGTGCCGACGGCCAGCACCAGGAGGGCCTTCGGGGCGAGCCGGTCGAGCCACTCGCTGGTCGTCATCGGCTGGCCGGTGTCCGGGTTGTTGCCGAAGCCGCACCAGTAGCCCTCGGACTTGATCGCCTCGTTCGGGATCGACCCCTCCACCACCAGCACGAACGGCTCCAGCTCACCGCGGTCGGCCTTGTGCCACCACTCGATGAACGAGTCCGCACCCTGCTCCGGACCACACTCGAAATCGATCAACGGCCAATGCACCGCGATCTTCGGCAACCCCGGCAACGCACCCAGCACGATCTCCTCGATACTCGGCTGCGTCGCCGCCGTCAGGGCGACCGAGTCACCGTCACAACCCAACCCACCGTTCATCCACAGAATGTGGACCACCGCCTCGTCCTGTTCGGACTTCGGGGCGTGCGTGCCGGCATCCGTCGACGCGGTCATGGCCGGGCCGCCTCTCCCGTTCCCCTTGGGCGCGGTTGGCGGCCAGGCCATTCGGTCAAGTCAGGCGCCGCCGGACGACCTGAGGTCGGCACTGGGATTCTCATGACTGGTCACCCTTTCGCTTCGGCCGCGGCCTCCGCACGGTCGAGTGCGGCGAGCGTCAGCTCCCACAGCGCGTGGTAGATGGTGGTCTGTGCCTCCTGCACCCGGTGCACCGACGGGGACGGCACGACGAACAGGTGGTCGATGCTGTCCAGCTCGGCCATCCTGCCCCCGTCGTAGCCGGCGATGCCCACGGTGAGCAGGCCACGCCTGCTCGCCTCGTCGAAGGCCCGCAGCAGGTTCGCCGAGTTGCCGCTGGTGGACAACCCGACCGCGATGTCGGTGCTCCGGCCGAACGCGGCGACCTGCCGCGCGAACACCACGTCGAAGCCGACGTCGTTGCTGAGCGCGGTGATCACCGCGATGTCGTTGGTCAGCCCGAACGCGGGCAGCGGCCGGGAGTCGTCGGCCGGGCTGAGGAACAGGCTCGCCAGGTCCTGCGCGTCGGTCGAGCTGCCGCCGTTGCCGAAGGTCAGCAGCCGCCCGCCCGCGGCGAACCGCTCGGCCATCGCGTTCGCGCAGGCCACCAGCCGCTCCCCGTCGCGCTCCAGGACGAGCGCGCGCAGCTCGGTGATCTCCCGCGCCTTGTCCACCGTGGAGCGCCGCACCTGCTCGAGCACCGAGTCCACATCGGACTTGCCGGCGTACAGGAACGGGTAGAGCGACCGGACGTCCTCCGACGGCCCGCCGGTCACGGCGCACCGTCCCCGAGCACCGCGATCGCCTCGCCGGCGTGCACCAGGATGGTGTCGCCCACCTTCGCCCGGACCAGCGCGACACTCACCTCCTCGGCGCCGCTCCCGGTGGCCACCTCCGCGAGCTCGTCGTCGAGCAGGCGCAGCACGGTCACCGGCACCGCCTGGTCGGAGCAGGTGACGCAGACGTCGTCGTGGCACTCGGGCACGTTCGGCGAGGGGTCCATCACCGCACCACCCCGGGGTCGAGCACGCCTGGGTGCTCGAAGAACACGTGCACCAGCTCCCACAGGACGTGGTACATGGTCACGTGCACCTCCTTGATCACCCGGGGGTCGGTGGTCGCGGCGACCAGCACGTGGTCGGCGGCCCCGCCCGCGGCGATCTCGCCACCGTCGCCGCCGAGCAGCGCGACCGTGAGCATGCCCAGCGTCCGGGCCTGCCGCAGGCCGGTGAGCACGTTCGCGCAGTTGCCGTCGGCGGACAGGCCGAGGGCGATGTCGGCCGGGTCGGCGAGCAGCCGGATCTGGTGGGCGAAGATCTCCTCGAGGCCCACCCGGTTCGCCACCCCGGTCACGGTCGCCACGTCGGAGGTCAGCGACACCGCGGGCAGCGCGCGCTTGCCCACGATGACCGGGTGCACGAACTCGACCGCGACGTGCTGCGCGTCCGTGCTGGGCCCGCCGTTGCCGAACACCACGAGCTTCCCGCCGCGGTGGAACCGCTCGGCCATCGAGTGGCAGGTGCGCGCGACCTCGCCGGCCTGGCGGCCGAGATCCTCCAGCGGGGCGACCCGGCGCGCGAACAGCTCGTCGACGCCCACCGGCGCGTGTACCGGCGACGTTCTCGTCATTGGCCGACACCTCGGATGTGGTGGGAGGTAGGTGGTGGCGGGTGGGTGGAACGGGCTAGGACAACTCTCCTCCGTCGAAGCCGTCGAAGCCGTCGAAGCCGTTGGGCTGGCGGTACCGGCCCGGCGCGGCGAAGCCGGCCGGGATGCCGGGGCCGAGCACGCCGGTCGCGTGCCCGAACGTCTCCATCATGGGCTGCGCCTGGCGCGCCGGCGACCGGATGCCGTCCGGCTGCCAGGACTGCGGGTTCGACGAGAGCCCGAGCAGGTAGGTGACCGTGCATTCCAGCGTCTCGGCGAGGTCGGGCAGCATGCCGAGGTCGAGACCGCGGCCGTTCTCCATCGCGCTCAGTGTTCGGTTGGTGGTGTGGGTACCGATCCGGGCGAGTCGTCCGACGACCTCGCGCTGGGTCAGACCAAGGGTGCGCCGCCGCTCGCGCAGGCGCTGGGCGCACACCCAGTGTCTCTCGCGGGCAGGTTCGGGCTTGAGGGCAGTCATCGGACACCTCTGTCCTGAGGAACGACACAAGTGTTCGCCGCTTTTCGGTCTACGTCAATGATCCATCTGTCGGCGGAGCCTCGGGGTCCGGCATTTCCGCGAGCGGATAGATCTCGTACCGTGCGAAGTTATACACGGGTGACGTAGCGAGGACTCGTTCGAGTTCCTCATTTGACTGCACTGAGTAGATCCACGCGCCCCCATGTTGACCAACCAGGTGATATCGCGCCACTACAGTGCCGTTCTCTTCGAGGGGCTTGGCATAGCGCGGCATCCGTGCCACCGCCGCGGCCATCTCGCTGGACAACAGCGACAGCTCCATGCGCCACATCACCAGGAATTTCATGCCACCGGCTCCGGGTGCGAAAGATCGACCTCGGCCTCCACCCGGACCGGGTCGGCGAGCCGCAGCGCGCCGAAGAACGCCGTGTAGGGCCTGATCCCGTATCGGGACTGCACGACGATTCCGGTCGCCCGGTACCGCTCCTCCCCCAGCCGGGTGATTTCCAGTTCCAGCGGATGAGTTTCGCCGCGGACGGAAAGAATTCCCGTGATGACACCGGACCGTGCGACCCGCTCGCAGGAGAACCGGGCGTGCGGGCGGCGGCGCGTGTCGAGCAGCCGGCACGCCGTGCGGACGATCTCCTGCTTGTCCCGTTCGGACAGTGGCCGCACGCCGCCGGACCCGGCGAGCACCCGCAGGCTGGCCAGTTCGACGGTGACCTCGACCGACCCCGCCGCAGGATCGGCGGTCGCGCGCACCGCGCCCGACCAGCGGCCGACCTCGAGCGTCAGGTCGTGGCCCACCTGCGCGGCCGGGCCCTCCCGGGTGGTGCGCAGCAGCAGCCGGCCGCGATCCGGTCCGACACGGCGCTCGGTGGCCGAGGACATGGGAGCACCGTAGAACCCCTGTCCACACCGGTACAGGTGGGGTGCGGTGCCGGCGCACAATCTCGGATTCCTGGATCTTCGCAGCATTCGGGGCCACCGTTCTGGACGAGCGCACGGGACGAGCACCTCAGGACAACGGCGTGTCGCCGAACTCCTCCTGGATGCGACGGAGGTCGCGGAACCGGGGCTCGGTCTCGCCGCCCACCCACCGGCTCACCGTCTTCACCGACACGCCGAGCGCCCGGGCCGCCTGCTCCTGGGTGAGCCCCTTCTTGCGGAGGATCTCCGACATCCACTCGGCGAACGTCTCCGGAGGCCGCTGCGGCTCGGCCGCGGGTATGGGCATCGGCACCCCGCCCATCTGCCGCGGCGGCGGGTCGTCCGCGAGTCCCGAGTCCGAGTGCAGGACGTCGACCTCCACCTGTTCGGGAGAGATCCGGAAGGAGATCTGGATCGTGCCGGTCGGGCCGGCCGCGTCGAGCAGGGCGCGGAACACCGTCTGGCTCACCGCGCTGTTGTCCGAACTGGACAGCGGCGAGTCGGCGAGGCATCGGCGTACGAAATCGCGGATTTCCGGAATCGACGAGGGGCGCGCCGGAAATGTTCGCGACAGCACGACAATCGGCTGCACCTCGAGCGGCTCGTCGCGCCGATCTCTGCTGGACTCGGTCACCTTTTCCACCCATCGCCCCGTATCGTGCAGCGAGCGTACCCGGGGGGAGGCCACATACCTACCGCGAGACGGCGGAAATGGCGAACCAAGTGACCGGACACAGGACATTTCTGTCCGGTGCACACTTGCTGCCACCCCCGGGCGAGGCTACCGTTTCTTTCCGGGCCACCATGAGCCGCAGCACAATCCTGGCTGTGAGGAGGCATTCATGTCGACGGCCGACACCGACCCGGTGGTCCACATTCTGTGGATGAACGGTGGGTTGGGTTGTGACGGTGACTCGGTCGCCCTGACGGCGGCGACGCAGCCGAGTATCGAGGAGATCGTGCTGGGTGCGTTGCCGGGGTTGCCGAAGATCGCGGTGCATTGGCCGTTGATCGATTTCGAGTGTGGTCCGGAGCAGGGTGCGGACTCGTTCATCGAGTGGTGGCACAAGGCCGACCGCGGTGAGCTGGAGCCGTTCGTGCTGGTGGTGGAGGGGTCGATCCCGAACGAGGCGATCAAGTCCGAGGGCTACTGGTGCGGCTTCGGCAACAACCCCGCCACGGGGCAGCCCATGACCACCAACGAGTGGCTCGACCGCCTGGCGCCCAAGGCGATGGCGATCCTCGCGGTGGGCACCTGCGCCACCTACGGCGGCATCCACGCGATGGCCGGCAACCCGACCGGCGCGATGGGCGTGCCGGACTACCTCGGCTGGGACTGGAAGTCGAAGGCCGGCCTGCCGATCGTGTGTGTGCCGGGCTGCCCGATCCACCCGGACAACCTCTCCGAGACGATCCTCTACCTGCTCTACCAGGCCGCCGGCCAGGCGCCGATGATCCCGCTCGACGAGGCGCTGCGTCCCAACTGGCTGTTCGGCGCGACCGTGCACGAGGGGTGCGACCGGGCCGGGTACTACGAGCAGGGCGAGTTCGCCAAGGAGTACGGCTCGCCGAAGTGCCTGGTCAAGCTCGGCTGCTGGGGTCCGGTGGTCAAGTGCAACGTCCCCAAGCGCGGCTGGATCAACGGCGTCGGCGGGTGCCCGAACGTCGGCGGCATCTGCATCGCGTGCACGATGCCCGGCTTCCCGGACAAGTTCATGCCCTTCATGGACGAGCCGCCCGGCTCGAAGGTGTCCTCCGCCGCGACCGGGATGTACGGCACGGTCATCCGGGCACTGCGCGGTTTCACCATGAAGACCGCGGACGAGGAACCCAAGTGGCGTGCCAAGGGCGACCAGCTCCTGAGCGGCTACGAGTCAACCTGGTGAGGAAGGGTCAGCGATGACTGAGGCGGCGGAACGCGAACTCGTCGAGATGGCGTGGGATCCGGTCACCAGGATCGTCGGTAGCCTGGGCATCTACACCAAGATCGACTTCAACGCCAAGGAGGTCGTCGAGTGCCACAGCACCTCGTCGATCTTCCGCGGGTACAGCATCTTCATGAAGGGCAAGGACCCCCGCGACGCGCACTTCATCACCAGCCGGATCTGCGGCATCTGCGGGGACAACCACGCCACCTGCTCGGTCTACAACCAGAACATGGCCTACGGGGTGCGCCCGCCGCACCTCGGTGAGTGGATCATCAACCTCGGCGAGGCCGCCGAGTACATGTTCGACCACAACATCTTCCAGGAGAACCTGGTCGGCGTGGACTACTGCGAGAAGATGGTCGCCGAGACCAACCCCGGCGTCCTCGAGCTCGCCAACCGCACCGAGGCGCCGCACGCGGGCGACCACGGGTACCGGACCATCGGCGACATCATGCGCTCGCTCAACCCGCTGGAGGGCGAGTTCTACCGCGAGGCGCTGCAGGTCTCCCGCTACACCCGGGAGATGTTCTGCCTCATGGAGGGCCGCCACGTCCACCCGTCGACGCTGTACCCGGGCGGGGTGGGCACCGTCGCGACCGTGCAGCTGTTCACCGACTACCTCACCCGCCTCATGCGCTACGTCGAGTTCATGAAGCGGGTCGTGCCGATGCACGACGACCTGTTCGACTTCTTCTACGAGGCCCTCCCGGGCTACGAGAAGGTCGGCCAGCGGCGCATCCTGCTCGGCTGCTGGGGCAGCCTCAACGACCCGGAGCACTGCGACTTCACCTACCGGAACATGGAGTCCTGGGGTCGCAAGATGTTCGTCACCCCGGGCGTGGTCGTCGACGGCAAGCTCGTCACGACGAGCCTGCTGGACATCAACCTCGGCATCCGGATCCTGCTGGGTCACTCGTTCTACGAGGACTGGGAGGACCAGGAGATGTTCGTCGACCGGGACCCCCTGGGCAACCCGGTGGACCGCCGCCACCCCTGGAACCAGCACACGATCCCGCGACCGGCCAAACGCGACTTCGACGACAAGTACTCCTGGACGATGTCGCCGCGGTGGTTCGACGGCAAGGACCACCTCGCGCTCGACACCGGCGGCGGCCCGATCGCCCGGCTGTGGGCCACCGCGCTGGCCGGCCTGGTGAACACCGACTACATCCAGGCCACCGGGCACAGCGTGAAGATCTCGCTGCCGCGCAGCGCGACCAAGCCCGAGGTGCAGTTCGAGTGGAAGATTCCACAGTGGAGCAACGCCATCGAGCGCAACCGGGCGCGCACCTACTTCCAGGCCTACGCCGCCGCGCTGGCGCTGACGTTCACGCAGAAGGCGCTCGCCGAGATCCGTGCCGGGCACACCAAGACCTGGGAGCAGTTCACCGTTCCGGACGAGGGCGTGAGCGTCGGCTTCACCGAGGCGGTGCGCGGCGTGCTGTCCCACCACATGGTGATCCGGGGCGGCAAGATCGCGAACTACCACCCGTACCCGCCCACGCCGTGGAACGGCAGCGTGCGCGACACCTACGGCACCCCCGGACCGTACGAGGACGCCGTGCAGAACACCCCGATCTTCGAGGAGAACCCGCCGGAGAGCTTCAAGGGCATCGACATCATGCGTGCGGTGCGCAGCTTCGACCCGTGCCTGCCCTGCGGTGTGCACATGTCGCTGGGGACCGGGAAGACGCTGACCAAGATGCACACGCCGCACGCGTTCAACGCCGAGTACTGAGAGTGGCCAGAGCTCTCCCCACCCCGACGCCCGCTCCGTCGGCGAGCGGATCGAGCTGCTGCTCACCGGGCTGCAGTCCGGACGCGACAAGGAGACCGCCGAGGAGCTGGTGCGCCTGCTCGTCGAGATGTACGGCGAGGGGCTCGGCCGGATCGTCTCCGCGCTCGACGCCGGCCGTGGTCACCCGGCTCGCCGAGGACGACCTCGTGGAGAGCCTCCTGCTCCTGCACGACCTGCACCCGCTCGACGTGGACACCCGCATCGAGCGCGCGCTGGACCGGGTGCGCCCCTACCTCGGGTCGCACGCCGGCGGGGTCGAGTACCTCGGCGTGGACGCCGAGGGGGTGGCCCGGCTGCGGCTGGAGGGCAACTGCGAGGGCTGCGCGTCCTCGACGCTGACGGTGAAGATGGCGATCGAGGGCGCGATCCAGGACGCGGCGCCCGAGCTGCCGGCATCGAGGTGGCCGGCGTGGCCGAGCCGGAGCAGCCGGCCGCTCCCTGCTCCAGGTGGGTATGGGGCCACCGCCGGGCTGGCCGGCCGAGGCCGCGACACCACCGCGCGCCGCCCCGCCCGCGGGCGGCGGGTGGGCGACGCTGCCCGACCTCGGGCCGCCCACCGGCCGGCCGGTGGGCGTCGAGCTGGACGGCGTCGCGGTGCTGGTCTGCACGATCCGCGGCACGCTCTACGCGTACCGGGACGCGTGCGCGAGCTGCGACGCGTCGCTCGCCGGCGGCAGCCTGAACGGCAACCTGCTCACCTGCCCGTCGTGCGGCGCGCGGTTCAACGTCCGGCTCGCCGGACGGGGCGTGGACGGTGCCACGCACCACCTCGACCCGCTGCCGCTGCTGACCGACAGCGCGGGCACCCGGGTCGCCGTGCCGCGGGCCGTGGCGTCATGACCGGCCCCGGGCTGCGCCGGTTCGTCGGCCGGTCCGCGCCACCTGCCCGCCGCCGCCGCGAGCCTCGCAGGCCGCACCGGACGCCGGGCAGGCGGAGGTCGAGGCCTGCGAGATGTGCGGCACGCCGGCCGGGCCGGGCACGGGCACGTGGTCGACAGTGGAGAACCGGTCGCTGCTGTGCGCCTGCCGCGCCTGCTTCCTGCTGTTCACCCGGCCGGACGCGGGCGGCGGACGGTTCCGCGTCGGTGCCCGAGCGTGCCTGCACGACCCGGACCGGCCACTCTCACGCTCGAGTGGGCGAGCCTCGGCATCCCCGTCGGCACGGTCGTTCTTCCTGCGCGGCACCGGCGGAACCGCGGCGCTTCTACCCGAGCCCGGCCGGTGCGACCGAGTGCCTGCTCGACCTCGACGCCTGGGCGAGCTGGACGGCTCGCACCCGCTGCTCGGCGCCGCGGCCGGCCGGAGGTCGAGGCCGTCCTCGTCCGCGGTCACGGCGACTCGGTCGAGTACTTCCTCGTGCCCGTCGACCTGTGCTACCAGCTCGTCGGGCTGGTCCGGTTGTACTGGAAGGGGTTCGACGGCGGGCAGGAGGCGCACGAGCACATCGACGCCTTCTTCGCCGTGCGGCACGCGCGACGGCGTTCGAACGCACCCGGAGCTGACCTTGGCCGAGCTGGTCTTCGACTGTGTCGGCGCGACGGCCGACCGGCTTCGCCGTGTTGCCCTCGATCACGGTGCAGCCTGCGGATCACCGAGACCTCCGGTGAACGGGTGGAGGCGATCGCCCTGCGCTGCCAGATGCGGATCGAGCCGCACCTACGCCGGTACTCGGCGGCCGAGGCGGAGGGCCTGCACGACCTGTTCGGCGACACCGGCCGCTGGGCGGAGACGCTCAAACCCATGCAGTTCGCCACGATCTCCACGATGGTGCCCGGGTTCACCGGCGCGACAACACATGCGCTGCCGCTGCCGTTCCCGTACGACCTGGAAGTCGCGGCCACCAAGTACTTCGCCGCGTTGGAGGACGGGGTGATCCCGCTGTTGCTGCTCTACAGCGGCACGGTGTTCGGGCTGCGGGACGGCCGGCTGTCGGTGCAGCAGGTGCCGTGGCGCAAGGAAAGCTCGTTCCCCCTGCCGGTGGCGGTGTGGCGGGAGGCCGTCGACCTGCACTACCCGGACAGCGCGTGGTTGCGCGTGCGGCGGGAGACGATGGCCGCCCTGCGCAGTTACAAGACACACAACGCACTGCCCACCTGGGACGCGACGCTGACCGCGCTGCTCGCCGAGGTCCGGGAACGACGGATGTAGGAGGGGACGGGGTGTCATGCTGGCTCGGCTGATCAAGCTCGCGCTGGTGGCGCTGCTGGTCGTCGTGGTCGTCCAGGCGGTGCCGGACATCAGGCGGTACCTGGCGATCCGCCGGATGTGATCCTCAGCCGCGGTCCCGGGCGGCCGCGACGGCGGCCTGGCCGAGGCTGATGCCGCCGTCGTTGGGCGGCACCCGCGCGTGGGTGAGCACCCGGAAGCCCGGCCCGCTCAGCCGGTCGACGCAGCCCGTCGAGCAGCAGGAGGTTCTGGAACACGCCGCCGGACAGCGCGACGGTCGCCGACCCCGGTGGTGTCGCGCACGCCGCAAGCACGTGCGCGACGATCACGTCGACCACGCCGTGGTGGAACCGTGCCGCGATCACCGCCGGTCGGCACGCCCGGCGAGCAGGTCCTCGGCCGCCGCGCGCACGAGGTCCGCGCCCCGGCCACGGAACCGTCCACCGCCGACCGGGTAGCCGTCGCGCTCCGCCGGGTCGGCGAGCTGCTCGAGCTCGACCGCGGCCTGCCCCTCGTAGTTGATCGTGTCGCGCAGCCCGAGCAGCGCCGACACGGCGTCGAACAGCCGGCCGGCGCTGGAGGTCGGCGGCGAGTTCGTCCCGGTCGCGGGCGACCGCGAGCACGTCGGCCCACCGGGACTCGTTGCGCCGCAGCACGTCCAGCCCCGCGGGCGCCGCCGCGTAGGCGGCGTCGAGATAGGCGGCGGCCATCCGCCACGGCTGGCGGATGGCCGCCGTGCCGCCCGGCATCGGGACCGGCGCCAGATGGCCGACCCGCTCGAAGCCGGTGAGGTCGGCGACCAGGAACTCGCCGCCCCAGATGGTGCCGTCGGTGCCGTAGCCCGAGGCCGTCGAACGCGACGCCCGAGCACCGGTCCGGGCTCGCCGTTGTCGGCCAGGCACGCGGCGATGTGCGCGTGGTGGTGCTGCACGCCCACCAGCTCGGTGTCCAGCTCGGCGTGCATCGCAGGGCGTGTTTGGTGGACAGGTACTCGGGGTGCAGGTCGTGCGCGACCACGACCGGCTCGACGTCGAAGAGCCTGCGGAAGTGCTCGATGCCCTCGGTGTAGGAACGCAGCGTCTCGTAGTTCTCGAGGTCGCCGATGTGGTGCGAGACGAACGCGCGCCGGTCCTCGGCCAGGCAGAAGGTGTTCTTCAGCTCGGCGCCGCAGGCGAGGATCGGCCGGGGCGCCGGCCGGCGCAGCTCGACGGGCTCCGGCACGTAGCCGCGGGAGCGCCGCAGCACCGACTCGCGGCCGCGGAACGGGCGCACCACCGAGTCGTCGGTGCGGATGTGGATGGGCCGGTCGTGGGTGAGGAACGCGTCGGCGATGCCGGCCAGCCGGCGCCGGGCGTCGTCGTCGCGGTAGGCGATCGGCTCGTCGGAGACGTTGCCGCTGGTGAGCACGATCGGTGCGCCGACCGCGGCCAGCAGCAGGTGGTGCAGCGGGGTGTAGGGCAGCATCAACCCCAGCTGCCGGTTCGCGGGCGCCACCGCGGGCGCCACCGAGGGCGCATGCCCGCCGTCGCCGGCGGGCGAGCAGCACGATCGGGCGTCGCCGGGCGGTCGAGCAGCTCGACCGCGGGCGGGTCCAGCTCGCACAGCTCACCCGCGGCGTCCACGCCCGGCACCATGACGGCGAACGGCTTGTCCTCGCGGTGCTTGCGCGTCCGCAGCGCGGCGGCGGCGGCCTCGTGTGCGGCGAGCACGGCGAGGTGGTAGCCGCCGAGCCCCTTGACCGCCAGCACCCGTCCGGCCCGCAGCAGGCCGGCCGCCCCGGCGACCGGGTCGCCGGGATGTTCCGCGCCCGTCGGGTCGAGCAGGCGCAGCCGCGGCCCGCAGGCGGGGCAGCAGGTCGGCTGCGCGTGGAAACGGCGGTCGGCGGGGTCGTGGTACTCGGCCGCGCACCGCGGGCACATGGCGAACGCCGCCATCGTGGTCAGCGGGCGGTCGTAGGGCACGTCGCGCACGATGGTGAACCGCGGTCCGCAGTTGGTGCAGTTGATGAACGGGTAGCCGAACCGGCGGTCGGCCGGGTCGGCCAGCTCACGCAGGCAGTCGTCGCAGGTGGCGCTGTCGGGCGAGACGAGAGTGCGGCGGCGGCCGGCGCCGTCGCTGGCGACGATGCGGAACCCGGTGGCCCCGGTCGGCTCGGCCGCGACCGCGGTGACGGCCTCGATCCGCGCGAGCGGCGGCGGGTGCCCGGCCAGGTCCGCCAGGAACGCCTCGACCTGCGAGGGGGATCCCTCGACCTCGACGAAGACGCCGTCGACGTCGTTGCCCACCCGCCCGGCGAGTCCGATGCGCGTGGCGAGCCCGTGGACGAACGGCCGGAACCCGACCCCCTGCACGACCCCCTCGACCCGAACGTTGCGCCGGACCCGATCACTCACCCACTCAGGCTAGTGTCCCGCGCCGGGCATCGCCGCGGGCCGGGTCACCCGCGTGGCGGGTCGGCTCACCCGCGTGGCGGGCCGGGTCACCCGCGTGAGAGGTCGGGTCACCCGCGTGAGGGGTCGGCTCGGCGACGTGAGAGGTCGGCTCGTCGGTGTAACGCGTTCTAGCTGGTGGGCTGTGGCGTGGCGGACCAGCGGTTGGCGGTGAGCCGGAAGCTGGGCAGGTCGTCGAGCGAGAGCATCGCCTCGTAGGTGCGCTGGTAGCCGGTGTGCCGGATGCGCCAGCGGCTGTCGGCCTCGCGCGTGTAGCGGTCCTCGTAGAACGCGGCGCCGGTGATCACCACGCGGTGCTCGGTGGCGATCACGGTGTCCTCGAAGCACCACACGCCGGTCGCGTCGTCGCCGTCGATGTCGATCTCCGGCTGGCCGGCGAGGTGCACGGTGATCATGTCCGGGCCGAGCTTGTCGCGCAGGAAGCCCACGATCGCGTCGCGTCCGGCCAGGCTCAGCGGCCTGCCCAGCGCGGGCGTGCCGTAGTCGGCCGTGGCGTCGGCGGTGAAGGTGTCCGCGATCTCGTCCCAGTTCTTCGTGTCGACGCAGCGCAGGTAGCGGTGCTTGAGGCGCTTGATCTCTTCGAGTGCGGCGAGGTCCATGGCCCAAGCTTCCGCCCGATCGTCACCACGCACAAGAACGTGTTCTCATTCGATCATGTGTCGGGCCTCCGGCGGCCCGGGCCGGCGCGGCCCCGCCTCGTAGGCGTCGACCGGGTGGTCCCGCGCGTGGCGCTGGAGGGCAGGCGCGGGACCACCGCGACCGGTCGTGCGGCGCCGGTCAGCCGGCCGTCCAGGTGATCTCGGTGCGGTCCGAGTCGATGTCGAGGTAGAAGCCGAAGACGACCTTGCCGACGTCCTGCCCGGCCGGCGCGACGTAGACGTCGCACTCGGTGAACGTGGCACCGACCGCCAGCGTGTCCGGCGGGGTCCCCTCACACGGTGTGAACTCGCCCAGCAGGCTGAGCCGGTTGAGCGGGTCGCCGTCGGTGTTGTGCACCTCGATCAGGCCGAAGATGCCACCCGGCTCCATCGGCTTCGGGCCGACGTTGCGGAACTTCATCGTGACGTAGAACGGCTCGCTCACCTTGGTCTGCGCGTCGAGATCGAAGTCCTTCATGTCGTCGATCGAGCCCTTCTTCACCGAGACGGCGGTGACCGCGAGCTTCGTCGACTGCTTGCTGTCGGTCTTCGTCGCGTACCGCACGGTCGCGGTCTTGCCCACGGCCAGCGTGGTCCCGGTCGGCGTGAGGGCCGAGTCGCCACCGCCGGTCGCGGGTGGCGTCGACGGCGGGGGTGGCGGCTCGCTCGACGCGACCGCCGGTTTCGCCTCCCCGGCCGTTCCCGGCGTGTCCGCCGGCTGCCCCGACACCGTGCTGCTGCACGCGGTGAGTGCCAGCGCGGCGGCGCAGACGACTGTGGCGATCTTCCTGTGACTCATCCCGGTTACCCCTCTTCAGGCTCGCGCTCTCGCGGCGTCACCCGGTGGGCGTTCCACCGGTGTTCCATCGCGTGGAACGTGCGTGGGGCACGGACCGGTCAGGGGTGGTAGGAGCAGAGCATGCCGGTGTGCACGGTGTCCCGCAGGTGCGCGCCGATCGCCAGGTCGGCCTCGTCGATGCGGGCGAGGGTGCGGCGGATGGCCTTGCCGACGGAGATCCGGGCCCGCTCGGCCTCGTCCGGGAACCGCCGGGTGCGGCCGGCCAGCCCGGTGGCCGCGGCCAGCTCGGCGATCACCCAGTCCCGCTCGGCGCGCACCTGCTCGGCCCGGGTGAGCTCGCCGTTCGACTCCAGCTCGTCGATCCGGGCGCCCAGCGCGGCGAGCCGGTCGCGGTAGCGCACGACCGCGGTGTCGTCGAGCACCGGCTGGCCGGACATGCGGGTCACGGCGCCGTCCTGGGTGCCCGCACCCGCGACCAGCCGCGCGGCGTGCACCTCCGCGCCGGGGTTGGCCACCAGGGTCGCCAGGTGCGCCATCCCCACGCTGTGCCCGACGACCGCGGTCCGCTCGCCCCACTCGATCCGCCAGCTCTCGCCGTCGCGGACGCAGACCGCGACGGCGCCGGCCCGCGCGCCGTCGGCCATCCCGACGCCGAACGTCGCGGCCTCGTCCCGGGCGGTCGCCAGCGCCCCGCGCGCCGCCGCGGCGTCGCCCGGACCGCCCCGCATCGTCAGCGCCCGCGCGTACCGCCGGCGGGACACCGTCACGGCGGGCCAGTGCATGATCGCGAGGTTCTCCCGGATCGCCTCCTGGAGGTGCTCGACCGCCCGGTCCAGGTCGCCCGTGGTCATCGCGGCCACGCCGAGGGTGTGTTGCGCGGAGCCGAAGCAGGCGATGCCGAGGCTCACCATCGCGGGCAGGCGCGCGTACGGGAGGACCAGCTCGTAGACCCGCGCCGCGACGTCCGCGTCGCCGAGCAGGTGGGCCGCCTCCGCCACGCCGCTCATCGTCACCAGCCAGGTGCTCGACCGGGGCAGGTCGGTGAGGTCGTTGCGGCACAGGGTGGCCAGCGTGGAGCTCGCGGTCAGCCGGTCGCCCGCGGTGGCCGCCGCGACGGCGAGCGCGGCGAAGTAGGAGTTGTCCACCACGCTGAGCGTGGGCGAGTGCACCAGCTCGCGCAGCATCGCCAGCAGCTCGGCGACCCGGCCCTGGTACCAGCGGATCGCGAACAGCTGCCCGCCGAACCAGCCGGCCCAGTCGACGTCGCCGGCGGTGGCCCCGCGCTCGGCGCACTCCTTGGCCAGCGTCTCGGCGTCGTCGAACCGCCCGGCCCGCACGGCGAGCATCACCTCGATGGCGCTGACCACGAAGCCGACCGCGAGGTGGTCGCGGTCGGCCAGCATCCGGCGCAGCTCGGTGAGCCGGCGGCGCGCCTGCGGGTCGCCGTCGAGGAACATGTCGACGGTCTGCCAGAGCAGGCCCATCAGCAGGTCGCTGCGGCGGCCGGTGCGGAAGCTCTCCTCGACCAGCTCGGCGGCCAGGGTCCGCCGCAGCGGCCCGTGGTCGGGGCCGAGCAGGCAGTGGTGGGCCAGGCTCAGCGCCTCCGCGCGGGCCATCGGGTCCTCCGCCCGCCGGGCCTCGTCGAGCGCGGCGAGGATCCCGTCGTGCCGCCCGGCCCGGTAGTCGGTCTCGCCGGCCAGCCGGACCCGCAGCTGCAGGGCGACCGAGCTGGTCGGCTCGACCAGCGACAGCGCGTGCCGCAGCCGGGCGTGCAGCTGGGCGGAACCGGCGAGCGTGCGCTGCTCGTGCACCCACAGCCCGCCCAGACCCAGTGCGGCGGCCGCGATCGCCCCGGCGTCGCCCGCCCGTTCGGCCTCGCGGTAGGCCGCCTCGAACCGCTCGCGGCTGGTCACCAGGTCGCCGTCGGCGGTCAGCGCGTGCGCCCCGGCGGCGAGCCGGGACCCGATGTCGGCGGCGGTCTCCACCGCGGCCGGTTCCGCCTCGCTCACGCACTCCCGCACAACCACGTCACCCCTCGCCGCCCGGGGGTCCGCTCCCCGCGGCGGCCCGCAACCCTCTCACGATGTCGACGCCCGGTACCGCCGGAAAGTTCACCAGCCGGCTCGATATGTCTCGATGTCGCCGACCGGACACGGCACGTTAGGGGCGGGCATGCAGTGCCCCGGCCGGTTCATGTGGACAGTGCGGCCGCGGGCCGGCGGGCCGGGGTGGCCGCGGCGCGCAACCGGGTGAGCGAGACGACGTGCAGGGCGATCGCCAGCGGCACGGCCGCGGTGGGCACCAGGGCGAGCGGGAGAAGGCGCAGCGCGTCGGTGTTCGGGGTGACGTCCAGGACGCCGTAGCCGACCAGCAGCGCGGTGCCCGCGGCGACGACCAGGTCGACGATGCCCAGCACGTTGAACCGGACCGCCGCACGACGGCCGCCGCCGCGGGCGAGCCGGCGGGCGACGAACGGCGCGGCCACCCCGATCGCGATGTCACCGAGCCCTGCCGGCAGCGCGAACACCGCCGGCAGGTGGCCGAGGGCCAGCACGACCAGGAACACCACGCCGATGACCCGCAGCGTGTGCGGTACCGCGAGCCGCGCCGGCGTGCCGGGGTCGGCCAGGACGCGGGCCACGACGGGGATCCGGGTGGCCAGCAGCGGCGTGCCGAGCGCGCCGGCGAACGCCACCAGGAACCAGGGAATCCCCTTCGCGGAGTAGGCGCCGGCCGCGGCCAGCACACCGGTGGCCACCAGCCAGCCGGCCCAGCCCGCGGCCAGCGTCGCGGCCACCGTCGCCGCCGTGCGGCGGCCCGTTCCGGCGGCGACCGCGGTGCGGAACAGCGCGGCGGCGGTCAGCGCCGGGATGCCGAGCGCGGCGACCGTCACCAGTGCCCAGATGTAGATCGGCAGGTCGTACATGACAGGACTCCTTCACTTGTCGGCTCACCCGGCCCGGCGGGACCGCGAGCGGTCCGGCCGGTACAGGCCGAGAGCCACGTTGACGACGAGCAGCACGCTCGCCACGGACGGGAACAGCGCGATGCGCAGGCGTTGCGCGCCGGTGAGCGGCCGGGCGGACAGCGCGGCGGCGGCCGTGTCGGCGAGGGCGGGTTCGAGCACGACGAGCACGACGACGGTCAGCACCGTGGTGATCGCGAGCTTGGCCGCCACCCACACGTGGGTCACCGGGCTCGTCCGGGACAGCACGGCCTGCAGCACCCCGGTGCCGAGCGCGAGCAGCGCGAGCGGCGCGATCAGCCACGCCTCGACCAGGTGGGCGGCCGGGTAGACGGTTCTCGGGTCCGTGCCGCGCAGACCGGCGACACCGAGCGCGACCATCACCAGCGCGGCGCCGAGCGCGCCGACGGCGACGACGATGTGGGCGGTGAGCAGCGGCCTGCGCCACCGCGGAACGGGAACGGATGTGGTCATGGCGGCGATGCTGCCGCCCGCGCGGCCGCCGGGCGTCCCGCCCACGGCGTCGGTTTCCGCTGCTCCCGGGACCGTAGCGGGCGGCACGCGTACTCCCCCGGTGGTAGCCAGGAGTCACTCCCGCCGGGGAACGCCCGGCGGGCGGCGGTCCGTCTACTGTTCGCGCGTGGACACCGAACGCGGGGCCCGGCCGCCGTGGCCGGACGTGCTGCTGGCGGTCGCCATGGCCGCGGCCGTGCTGGCCGACGCGATGCTCGCGTCCGCGACGACCGGCGGGCTCGCGGCGCCCGATCTCGTCCTGCTGCTGGCCGGCACGCTGCCGCTGGCCGTGCGCCGCGACGTACCGCGGGCGGTGCTGCTGGTGACCGTGGCCGCCATGGTGGGCCACGCCCTGCGTGTCCGGCCGGACGCGGTGACCGCGGTACCGGTGCTGATCGCGCTCTACACCGTCACCGCCGCCGGTCACCGCGTGCTCGGGGCCGCGGTGACCACCCCGTTGATCGCCGGGGCGGTGGCGAGCAACCTGGTCCGGGTGGAGGGCAGGACCCCGCGCGAGGCGATCCAGGAGGCCATCCTCCCGGTCGGCTGGTTCGTCGCGGCCCTGGTCGCCGGCGAGGTGTCCCGGCACCGCCGCGCGGACCTCGACCGGGCCCGGCAGCGCGCCGCCGAGGCCGAGCGCACGCGCGAGGAGGTCGCGCTGCGCCGGGCGGGCGAGGAACGGCTGCGGATCGCCCGGGAGCTGCACGACTCGCTCACCCACAGCATCTCGATCATCAAGGTGCAGGCCGGCGTCGCCGTCCACCTGGCCCGCAAGCGCGGCGAGGACGTGCCCGAGGCGCTGGTCGCCATCCAGGCCGCCAGCACCGACGCGGTCCGCGAGCTGCGCGCGACCCTCGACGTGCTGCGCACCCGCGACCACGAGCCGCCCCCCAGCGGGCTCGACCGGCTGCCCGACCTGGTGGCCCGCGCCCGCGCCGCCGGGCTGCCGGTCACCCTCACGGTCACCGGCGAGCCGCGGGACCTGCCGGCCGAGGTCGACCGGGCCGCCTACCGGATCGTGCAGGAGGCGCTGACCAACGTCTCCCGCCACGCCGGTCCCGCCCACGCGTCGGTGACCGTCGGCTACGCGGCCGGCGAGCTGACGCTGCGCATCGACGACGACGGCACGGCGCGCACCGGCGCGCCACCGGTGCCCGGCGTGGGGCTGATCGGCATGCGGGAGCGGGTCGCCGCGCTGGGCGGGCGGCTGCGCGCCGAACCCCGGTCCGAGGGCGGGTTCACCGTCCGCGCCGACATCCCGGTGCCGACGTGATCCGCGTGCTGCTGGTCGACGACCAGCCACTCATCCGGGCGGGCTTCCGCGCGCTGCTCGACGCCGAGGAGGACCTCGAGGTGGTCGGCGAGGCGGCCGACGGGGAGCAGGGAGTCGCGCTCGCCCTGGCGCACCTTCCGGACGTCGCGCTCGTCGACGTGCAGATGCCGGTGGTCGACGGCATCGAGGCGACCCGGCGGATCGCCGCCGACCCGCGGCTGTCCGGGGTGCACGTGGTGATCCTGACCAACTACGGGCTCGACGAGTACGTCTTCACCGCCCTGCGCGCCGGAGCCGGCGGGTTCCTGGTCAAGGACATCGAGCCCGAGGACCTGCTGCGCGCGGTGCGGGTCGCGGCGCGCGGGGACGCGCTGCTGTCCCCGGCCATCACCCGCAAGCTGATCAGCGAGTACGTCTCCCGCCCGCCCGAGGTGCACCCGACCGCCGGTCCCGACCTGCTCACCCGGCGCGAGCGCGAGGTGGTGGCACTGGTCGGCCGCGGCCTGTCCAACGACGAGATCGCCACGCACATGGTGATCAGCCCGACGACCGCGAAGACCCACGTCAGCCGCGCGATGACCAAGCTCCACGCCCGCGACCGCGCCCAGCTGGTCGTCTACGCCTACGAGTCCGGCCTGGTGACACCGCGCGGCCGGGCGCGGCCCGGGTCCTGACCCGGGGCAGGGCACAAGGTCCGCGCACCGACGGGCGTTGGACCCTCGCCCCGGGGTGCCGCTGCGGCGTTCCCTGGGGGAAAAGGTTCCGGGAGCACATCATGCAGACACCACAGGACGACTTCATGCGGGCAAGCGACGCCTTCTCCTGGTACCAGGAGACCGACCCCGCCCTGCGGGCGACCATCGTCGCGGTCGCCTGGCTCGATCGGGTGCCGGACTGGGAGCTGCTCGCCCGGCGGGTGGACGCCGGCACCCGGCTGATCCCCCGGCTGCGCCAGCGGGTGGAGGAGCCGCCCGCGCGCATCTCGGTGCCGCGCTGGGTGACCGACGCCGGGTTCGACCTGTCCTGGCACCTGCGCCGCACGACCGCGCCGGCGCCGGCCACCGACGCCGCGGTGCTGGAGCTGGCCCGCCTCGAGGCGATGACCGGGTTCGACCGGGCGCGGCCGCTGTGGGTGTACACGCTGGTCGACGGCCTGCCCGGCGGGCGCGCCGCGCTCATCATGAAGCTGCACCACTCGCTCACCGACGGCGTGGGGGCGGTGCGCCTCGCGCCGGTGCTGTTCGACAGCGTGCGTGAGCCCGGGTTCGTGCCGCACCCGGACGAGCCGCCGGACAGCGACCGGTCCGCTCTGGTCACGGCGGGACTCGCGCACACCGTGGGCGGGATCGCCGGCCTCGCCGCGCGGGGTGTGCGCGCCGCGGTCCCGGCGGCGCTGCAGATCCTGCGGGATCCGGTGGGTAGCGCGCGGGTGGTGGCGGACACCGTGCGGTCGATCGCCACCACGGTGGCGCCGGTGGTCGACATCCTTTCCCCGGTGATGCGCGGGCGCGGTCTCGGGCGGCGGCTCGACGTCGTCACCGTGGACCTGCCCGACCTCAAGCGGGCCGCGTCGGCGGCCGGCGTGACGATCAACGACGCGTTCCTGGCGGGCGTCACCGGCGGGATGCGCCGCTACCACGACGCGCACGGCGCGCGGGTCGAGGACCTGCGGGTCACCATGCCGATCAGCATCCGCACCGCGACCGACGCCCTCGCCAGCAACCGGATCACCCTCATGCGCTTCCCGCTGCCGGTCGCCGAGGCCGACCCGGGCACCCGGATGAAGCGGATCGACAGCCGCTGCCGGGAGGCCAGGAACGCCCGCTCGCTCCCGTTCACCGACGCGATCGCGGCCGGGCTGGACCTGCTGCCGACCGGGGTGGTGGGCGGCATGCTCAAGCACGTGGACTTCCTCGCCAGCGACGTGGCCGGGGTGGGGACGCCGCTGTACCTGGCGGGCGCGGAGGTCACCGCGCAGGCGGCCTTCGGCCCGACCATGGGCTGCTCGGCCAACCTCACCCTGATGTCCTACAACGGGGTCTGCCACGTGGCGGTCAACCTCGACACCGCCGCCGTGCCCGACGCCGACGTGTTCGTCGACTGCCTGCGTGCCGGCTTCGACGAGGTCCTGGCGCTGGCACCGCCGTTCAGCGCGGCGCGGCGGATGATCGGCGAACCGCGCCCCGCGGCGGACGCGCTGAGCCCCGCCTGAGCTACCCGCCCAGGCGGCTCCGGTACTCGCCCGGGGTCATGCCCAGCCCGCGCCGGAACTGCCGGTGCAGGTGGCTCTGGTCGGCGAAGCCGGTGGCGGCGGCCGTGTCGCCGAGTGTCCGGCCGGACTCGATCAGCCGGCGCGCGAGGCGGATGCGGTGGGCGAGGTGCCAGGCGTGCGGCGGCAGGCCCGTCCGCCGGCGGAACGCGCGGATGAGCCGGAACTTGTCGGCGCCGGCGGCCGCGGCGAGCTCGGCCAGGCCGACGTTGCGCCCCGGATGGTCACCGAGGTACGCGCAGGCCAGCCGGACGGCCCGCTCGTCGGCGGACCCGGGTTCCGGCCGCGGGCGGGCGGTCGAGTGCCGGGTGACGAGCGCGCGCAGCCAGACGGCGAGCCGCTCGTCGCGCTCCAGCCGGGTGGCCGGCCCCTCCAGCGCGCGGTGCAGGCGCAGGAACTGCGTGGCGAGCGCGGGGTCGGTGAGGACCGGCGCCGGGAAGGCGACCCGGGCGAGCGGGTCGTCGTCCTCCCCACCGGCGAGCTCGGCCAGGTCCGCCGGCTCGACGATCATGAGGCGGGCGGCCCAAGGCCGACCGGTCGCCGACTCCCCCGCGTGCGCGCTGGAGGGGTCCCAGGCGACGAGATGGCCCGGTTCGACGAGCCGCCGCTCGCGACCGCGGCGCGCACGCATCGGCTGCGCGGCGACGATCCCGAACACGTACTCCCCGCGCGGTTCGACGGCGTAGCGCGTGGTGTGCCCGGCCATCAGCAGCACCCGCTCCTGGCCTGCGGGCCGGTGGATGCGCACCTCCTCGGCCGCCATGCCGACATGCTATGCCGCGCAACAACGTCCAAGACGGCCCCGGGCGGCCGTGCGTACGGTCCGCGCATGCCGATCACCGCGCACATCGTCGTCCAGGGCGCCGAGCGCGCCGCCGCCTTCTACCGCGAGGCGTTCGGGGCCGAGGAGATCAGCCGGATACCCACGCCCGACGGGCGGCTCATGTCGGTGCGGCTGCGCATCGGCGACGCCGAGTTGCACCTCGCCGACGAGTTCCCCGAGATGGGCGTGCTGGCCCCGCCGTCGGTCGGCGGCACGGCCGTGGTGCTGGCGCTGCGGGTCGAGGACGCGGCCGCGGTGTTCGCCCGGGCCGTGACCGCGGGCGCCGAGGTCCGCCGGCCGCTCGGGGAGATGTTCTGGGGCGACCTGCACGGCCAGCTCGACGATCCCTTCGGGCACCGCTGGAACGTCGACCAGCACCTGCGCGACCTGCCGCACGAGGAGGTCGTCGCCGCGGCCGCGCGCGCGTTCGCCTGATCCGGGCGTCAGGACCGGTCGGCCGGCACCCGGACGGCGGGCAGCGTCAGGGTGATCGTGGTGCCGTGGCCCTCGACCGACTCGACGGCCAGCCGCCCGTCGTGCGCCTCCATGATCGCCTTCACGATCGCCAGGCCCAGGCCGGTGCCGGGGATCGCGCTGGAGGTGGCGTTGCCGGCCCGGAAGAACCGGGTGGCGAGCTGGTCGAGGTCCTCTGCCGGAATGCCGATGCCGGTGTCGCGGCAGGTCACCGTGATCTCCCCGGTGTCCGGGTCGGCGGCGTGGGCGACGTGCACGCGGCCGCCGCGCGGGGTGAACTTGATCGCGTTGGCGATCACGTTGACCAGCGCGCGTTGCAGGTAGGTCCGGTCACCGAAGACGGTCGACGGGGCGCCCTCGTCGACCTCCACCTCGAGCCGGAGGGCGCCCTTGTCCGCGAGCGGCAGCAGGTCCTCGACCGTCTGGCGGACCAGGGTCGTCACGGACACGTCCTGGCCGTGCAGCGGCAGCCCGCCCGCCTCGATGCGGTTCATCACCAGCACGTCCTCGATCAGGCCGCGCAGCCGGTCGCTGTTGCGCCCGATGACGTCGATCATCCTGCGCTGGGCCGGGGCGAGCTCCCCGCCCGCGCCGTCCATCAACAGCTCCAGGTAGCCGTTGATGGAGGTCAGCGGGGTCCGCAGCTCGTGGCTGATGGTGGAGAGGAAGTCGGTCTTCTGCTGGTCGAGCCGCTCCAGGCGGGCCACGTACTCGGCCTGGTGCGCGCGGTACTCGACCTGCGCGATGGTGTGCGCGAGGAACGCGGCGACGTGGTGCATCATCGTGATCTCGGCCGAGGTCCACCGGCGCGGCCCCTCGTCGGTGGTCACGCAGATCGCGCCCAGGGCGCGCTCGGCGAGGCCGAAGGGGACGACGAGGAACGCCCGGGCGCCCGCCTCCGTGCGGAAGGCGCTGACCCAGCTCTCGTCCGCCCGACCGTCGGTCGGCGCGTCGGACACCGCCAGGTGGGCCGACTCGCGCCACAGGCGCCGGGCGACCGGGCCGGTGTAGGGACTCACGTCCGGCGGGAAGTCGGGCAGGTCGCCCGCCCGCCACTGCGCGCCGCGGGTGACGTGCCCTGCGTCGTCCACCGTGGCGACCATCGCCCGCCGGGCCGCCATCGCCGGTCCGAGGCTGCGACACACGGCATCCAGCGCCTCCTGGGTGGTCGCCGCCTCGCGGATCTCGCGCTCGACCTCGAGCGCGACCCGGTGCAGCCGAAGCATCTCGGCCTGCGCGGCGGCGAGCCGCTCGTTGTGCGAGGTGAGGGTGTTGAACGCGGCGGCCAGCTCGCGCACCTCCTGGGCTCCCCGCCGTTCGTCGGCCAGCAGGTTCCTCCCACCGGCCTGGGTCCTGCGGACCACCTCCTGCAGGCGGGCGATGGGCATGGTCAGCGACCATGCGGTGCGCCGGGTCATCAGCAGGCCACCGGCGAGCGCGACCGCGCTCGTCAGCAGCACGACCAGGGTCACCTGGGTGAGTCCGGCCCGGCTCGAGTCGCGCAGCGCGTCGCGTTCGGCCCGCAGGCGCTGCCCCAGCTCGGTGTTCGCCACCCGGAACCGCTCGAACAGTGTCCGCCCGGCCGCCCGGTCGATCGACGCGCCCGCCAGTGCGTGCCGGTAGGCGAGGTCGGCGTAGCTCCACCACGCCGCGGCACCCAGGTCCTGCGCGGTCTGCATCCGGACGTAGTCGCGCTTGTCGTCCGCGGAGATGTCCGGTCGCTCGAGCAGGCGCCGCAACGCGGCCCGGGTGCCGTCGACCCGGCTCCCGGCCTCGCGGTACGGCCCGAGCCGGTCCTGCTCGCCGGTGGACAGGAACGAGCGCAGGCTGGCGTCGGCATCGGCCATCTCCTGCAACAGCCGGCTGTTCGTGTCGATCGCGGGGCCGAGCACCATGGTGAGGGAGTCGAGCGTCCGGCTGCTGGCGTGGATCGCGAGCAGAGTCACGCCGGAGCCGAGCAGCAGCAGCCCGCAGACGGTGGTGACCAGCACCCGCAGCTGCCAGCGGACGGGCCGGCGGCTAGGCACGGTCCGGGTCCCCGCTCTGGAAGCCCTGCCTGGTCATCGCGCCCCACACCGGAGCCCGCCCGGTGAGTGCGTGCCAGGCACCCTCCAGCCGCCACCACGCGGTCAGCTGCCGGTAGCCGACGTTCTCCAGCAGGCCGGCGACCAGCAGCGTGCCGAGGTCGCGCCACCGCGGGTACTTGTGGAACGACAGCTCCTCGATCGCCAGCACGGCGAGGCTGACCACCACGGCGTACCCGTAGGCGACCGCGAGGAACAGCGCGAAGTAGCCGGCGCCGACCGCACCGACCGCGAAGCCGAGCGCGACCAGCGCCAGGCCGCCGAGCTCGAGCACCGGGGCGACCAGCTCGAACAGCCAGTACCAGGGCAGTGCCACCAGCCCGACCCGGCCGTAGCGGGGCCGTGCGAGCGCGCCGCGGAACTCCCAGAGCGTCTCCCACAGGCCGCGGTGCCAGCGGCGGCGCTGGCCGCGCAGCACGCCGGCGGTGGCCGGCACCTCGGTCCAGGCGATCGGCTCGGCGACGAACACGACCTGGTAGTCGCGGTCGCGGTCGCGCAGGTGCTTGTGGATGCGCATGACCAGGTCGAAGTCCTCGCCGAGGGTGCCCGCGCGCATCCCGCCGACCTCGACCAGCACGTCCCGGCGGAACAGCCCGAACGCCCCGCTGATCAGCACCACCGCGCCGATCTTCGACCAGCCGGCGCGGCCGAGCAGGAACGCGCGCAGGTACTCCACGACCTGGACGCGGGCCAGCCAGCCGCGGGGCAGGCCGACCCGGACGACACGTCCGGACACCACGGTGCAGCCGTTGGCCGGGCGGATCACCCCGCCGGTGGCCACCGTCCGCGTCGGGTCGTCGGTGAACGGCTTGACGACCGTGAGCAGCGCGTCCGGGTCGAGCAGCGAGTCGGAGTCGACCACCGCGACCAGCGGCTCCCCGGAGGCGTTGATGCCGGTGTTGACCGCGTCGGTCTTGCCGCCGTTGTCCTTGCGGACGACCACCAGGCGCGTCCGCCCGTCGCCCGGCACCGCCGTGGTGTGCACCCGCGCCGCCACCGGCACGTCGTCCGGCAGCGCCCGGTCCACCTCGACCAGGCCGAACGCCGCCACCAGCCGGTCGAACGTGCCGTCGGTGCTGCCGTCGTCGACCACCACCACCTCGTGGCGCGGGAAGCGCAGCGCGAGCATCGCCTGCACGGCGGGCACGATGCCGGCGGCCTCGTTGTACGCCGGCATGATCACCGAGATCCCGGGTGTCAGCCTGCCGCGCAGCGCCTCGGGCCGGCCACCGTGCTCCGCCCGGCGCAGGTGCCCGACCAGCGACGCGGCGGCCAGCACGATCAGCAGCAGGTACGAGGTGTTGATCAGCACGAAGTACCCGAAGATCGGCACCTGGCTCACGGTCAGAACCGCCCCGACACCCGCCCGGAGCCCGGCCAGCAGCTCCGCCGGGCTCACCGCACACCCACCCCGCGCCGCAGCCGGTCCAGGGTGAGCGCGCCGGCCGCGATCCGGCCCGCCCGGCCGCCCGCGCCGGCGGTGCGCGTCACCAGGCGGGTGCCCTCGTCGCCGAGGTGCACCAGGGCGTCCCCGCTGACCTGGGCGAGGCGGACGTCGGGGTCGCCCAGCAGCCCGGCCAGGACCGGCGCCGCACCGGGGTCTCCCAGCTCGCCGAGCGCCGCCGCGGCCGCGCGGCGCAGTTCGGCGGGCTCGCCTGGTGCGGTGTACTCGGCGAGCGCCGCGACGTCCGCCGGGCCGCCCGCCGCACCGAGCGCACGCGCGGCGTTGGTCCGCACGTCCATGGCCGGGTCGGCGGCGAGCAGTTCCCGCAGCCGCGGCACCGTCGCGCTCAGCGCGCCGTCCGCGGCGACCAGGGTGGCGACGACCCGCTCGTCCAGGCCGCCCACCCGCATCGCCTCGGCCACGGCCGGGACCGCGCCGGCACCCAGCCCCAGCACGGCCTCCGCGGCCACCGCCGTCGGGATGCCCGGCCGCCGGCGCACCGGGCGCAGCGCCGCGAACAGGTCCCGGGCGACCTCCGGCGCACCGATCAGGCCGAGCGAGCGGGCGGCCACCAGCCGGACCTCGGCCGCCCGGTCGGTCAGCAGCGGGACCAGGACGGCGGCGTCCTCGACCCGCCCGGCCAGGCCGAGCAGGTGTGCGTTGCGCGCACGCCGGACCGCGGACGGCGAGCGCACGCCCGTCCGCGCCCGGTCCAGCTCGCCGCGCCCGTCGAGCAGGGCGACCAGCTGCGCGGCCGGATCGCCGCGCACCTTGCCGAGCAGCGACACGGCCAGGTCGCGAACCGCCGTCCAGGTCCGCGCCGGGACCGCACGCAACCGCGCGACCGCGTCGCCCGCGTCGTCCTCGCCGGAGGCGACGGCGAGCAGCGCGGCACGGTAGGGCGCCACCCGCGCCTGCCGCACGGAGTCCAGCGTCGTGCGCACGAGCCGGGTCAGGGCCACCACGACGACGAGAGCGGTGCTGGCCACGCCCATCAGGACGACGAACCAGACCAGCACCCGGGCATCGGTCACGAGCGGGACCTGGCCAGCACCGTGTTCACCCGGTGCAGCAGCTCCCGCGGGCTGAACGGCTTGATCAGGTAGTCGTCCGCGCCGGCCGCGAACCCGGCGTCCACGTCGGAGTCGCGGGACCGGGCGGTCAGCAGCACGACCCGCACCCCCCGGTTGCGGTCGTCGTCGCGGACCCGGCGCAGCACGTCGATGCCCGAGAGGCCCGGCATCATCACGTCCAGCACCGCCACGTCCGGCGGGCTCTCCTCGATCGCGGCGAGGGCGGCCATCCCGTCGTCGACCGCGCGCACGTCGAAGCCCGCCTGGGACAGCTTGAAGCTGACCAGGTCGCGGATGTCCTCGTCGTCGTCCGCGACGAGCACCCGGACAGGCGCGCCTGCCATGCGCAGCTCCCCCTCACCGAAGCGACTGTCCACAAGGTAACCGCGCCGGCGCGAACCCGCTCGGTGAGCGATCATGCGCGGACCGTCGCCGTGTCGCCCCGGGCCCGTCACGCCGCACGTGCCGCCGTCGTGAACAATCGGCCCATGAGCGAACCGGCGTCACCGGGCGGTCCGGCGGTGCTCGAGGTGAGCGTGCACATCGCCGCGAGGCCCGAGACCGTGTTCGCGTACTTCACCGACCCGGACCGCTACGTCCGGTGGATGGGCAGTGACGTCACCATCGAGCCGGTGCCGGGCGGCACCTACCGGGTGCACATCCGCGACGGCGTGGCGACCAGCGGCGAGTTCGTCGAGGTGGATCCGCCCAAGCGGGTGGTGTTCACCTGGGGCTGGAACGACGATCCCGCGGTGGCGCCCGGCTCGACCCGAGTCGTCGTCACGTTGGAGGAGGAGGACGGCGGCACCCGCGTGGTGCTGCGCCACCACGGGCTGCCCGACGAGGAGCGGCGCGGGCACCACGACACCGGCTGGCGCGGCTACCTCGCGCGGCTGGTCGTGGCCGCCGGCGGCGGCGACCCCGGCCCGGACCCGAACGCGTAGGGCCCGGGTCAGCCGACCTCGAACGTCGTGCCGATGCCCATGCCGGTGATCCACTCGGGACCGCCGCCCGCCGCCCCGATTCACCGGCCGCACCGCAGCTCAGCTGGACCGCCATTCCGGACGGCATTTGGGAACGCTCCCACAGTGTCCGATGTCGAACGGCGACGCCGCCCGCATCCCCGAACGCCCCCACCGGTCGTCCTCGTGACCATCGAACCGGTGACCCACGATGGAGCGTTCCCAAATTTCCGTACCCCGTGCTCGGCCCGTCACGCGGAGTCAAGATCGGAGTGTTCCCGGGAGGCTTCCCAGTATCATCGTCCGAAGGCGGCGGCGGACGTGAGGTGAGCAACGGCATGGCGGGCAAGGGTCGGTCCCGTGGGAGCGGGCGTCCCACTCTGGAGCAGGTCGCGGTGGAGGCCAACGTGTCACGGGGCACCGCCTCACGGGTCGTGAACGGGTCGCTCGAGGTGAGCCCGTGGGCGCTCAAGGCGGTCCGCGACGCGATCCGCAAGCTCGGCTACGTGCCCAACCAGGCCGCGCGCAGCCTCGTCACCCAGCGCAGCGACACCGTCCTGCTCGTGGTGTCCGAGTCCGAGGACCGCGTGTTCGGCGAGCCGTTCTTCGCGAGCATCGTGCGCGGCCTGAGCCAGGAGCTGTCCACCACGCCCCTCCAGCTGAACCTGATGATGGCCAGCACCGCTCGCCAGCACGGCCGGGTGGAGCAACTCGTGCGCAACGGGCACGTCGACGGGGTCATGCTGATCTCGCTGCACGGCGACGACCCGCTGCCGCAGAACCTGGTCGCCGCGGGCGCGCCGGTGGCGCTGATCGGCCGGCCCATGTCCGACATCGGCGCGGCGCCCTACGTCGACGCCGACAACGAGACCGGGGCCCGGACGGCGACCGAGTACCTCTACACGCAAGGCAGGCGGCGGATCGCGACGATCACCGGACCGCAGGACATGGCCGCCGGCCTCGACCGGCTCAGCGGCTTCCGCGCGGCGCTGCGCGGGCGTCGCGGCGTGCACCGCCTGGTCGCCCAGGGCGACTTCGGCCAGACCAGCGGCGAGGCCGCGATGCGTGAGCTGCTCGCCAAGGATCCCGAGCTGGACGCGGTCTTCGCGGCGAGCGACCCGATGGCGGCCGGGGCGCTGCGCGCGCTGCGGGCCGCCGGCCGGCGGGTGCCCGACGACGTCGCGGTCATCGGGTTCGACGACTCGGAGCTGGCCCGCAACACCGACCCGCAGCTCACCAGCGTCAGCCAGCCCACCCAGCAGATGGGCCGCGAGGTCGCCAAGCTGCTCATCACCCAGCTGCGCGAGCCGGAGACCGAGCTCGCTCCGGTCATCCTGCCCACCGAGCTGGTCTGCCGCGAGTCGGCCTGACCCCGCAAGCGGTCACGCACGATCACGCGTCCCGTCCATTTCTCACCCGATCGGCGCAGCCGACTGCGCAAATCGTTGCGGCCGCTGTGAGATGTGTTCCCGGACGGTGGTCCGGCGCGCTATCGTTGCGTCTCTGGGAGCGCTCCCATATCGCCCACGATGAAGTGTGTCGCGAGAAAGAAGGAGCGACGTGACACGAAGAAGAGCACGCACGGCGCTGGCCGTGGTCACCCTGCTGGTCGCCTGCCTCGCCTCCGCGGTGCTCACCGCGGCGCCGGCGGCGGCGCACGGGGCGATGATGACGCCCGGCAGCAGGACGTTCCTGTGCTGGCAGGACGGTCTGACCCCGCAGGGCAACATCGTCCCGCGAAACCCCGCCTGCTCGGCGGCCGTCGCGCAGAGCGGCGCGAACTCGCTCTACAACTGGTTCGCCGTGCTGCGTTCCGACGGCGCCGGGCGCACCCGGGGGTTCATCCCCGACGGCCGGCTGTGCTCGGGCGGCAACCCGAACTACGCCGGGTTCGACCTCACCGGCGACTGGCCGCTCACCCACCTCACCTCCGGGACCGAGTTCACGTTCTCCTACAACGCGTGGGCGGCCCATCCCGGCTGGTTCTACCTCTACGTCACCAAGGACGGCTGGGATCCCACGCAACCGCTGCGGTGGGACGACCTGGAGGACGAGCCGTTCCTGGTCGCCGACCATCCGCAGGTCACCGGCCAGGTCGGCACGGTGGACGGGAAGTACATCTGGTCCGGCGCGTTCCCGTCGGGCAAGAGCGGCCGGCACATCGTCTACTCGGTGTGGCAGCGCTCGGACAGCGCGGAGACGTTCTACGGCTGCTCGGACGTCGTGTTCGACGGCGGAAACGGTGAGGTCACCGGGATCGGCGAGCCCGCGGATCCCCCCGACAACCCGCCGGACACCGACTGCACGGCCGAGTTCGACGTGACCAACAGTTGGCCGGGCGGCTACCAGGCGAGCGTCACCGTGACCAACCAGGCCACCACGTCGCTGGCGGGCTGGCACGTCACCTGGATCATGCCGGACGGACAGTCGATCAGCGGCCTGTGGAACGGCAGGCTCGACCAGGAAGGATCACTGGCGACGGTCCGCAACGCGGACTGGAACGCCACCGTGGCACCGGATTCGAGCACCTCGTTCGGCCTGACCGCGACGACCTCGTCCGGCGGCGACCCGGCGCAACCGACGGTCGCGTGCTACAGCCCGTGACCTGAGCCGGCGACTTCGCCGGAGCGGCGGCTCCGGCGAGGTTCCCGTACGTGTCCACAGTGCCCGGTGGCGGCCCGGCGCCGCCCCGGCGAACTCCGGAATTGTCACCGGTACAACATTTTCGCACCACCGCGAGACTCGCACTTCCCCAATTCACCCGCCGCGGACTAACCTGTCTGGGAGCGCTCCCAGAACATGCCTCGATACACCCTCGACGAGGAGGATCCGTTGAGATCACGACTACCGGCGCGCTCGAGATGGGCGCGGCCGCTCCCGGTACTGGCCGCGACTGTGCTGCTGGGCGCCACGGTCATCCCCGGGCTCACCCCGACCGCCGCGGCCGCCGACGTGTCCTGCACGGTGGACTACACCGTCACCTCGGAGTGGCCGGACGGGTTCGGCGCGAACGTCTCCGTGCACAACGAGGGCACCGCGACCATCCCGGACTGGAACCTCACCTGGACCTTCCCCGACGGTCAGCGCATCACCCAGCTGTGGAACGGCACCTACACCCAGACCGGCGCCGCGGTGAGCGTGCGGGGCGCGGACTGGAACCGGTCCATCAGCCCCGGCGGCACCGCGCAGTTCGGCTTCAACGGCAGCAAGTCCGGGCAGAACCGGGAGCCGGCCGACTTCGCGGTCGACGGCACCCGCTGCACCGGGCCCAACGCCGCCCCCACGGTCGCGGTGACCAGCCCGGCGAACAACGCCAGCTTCGCCGTCCCGGCGGACATCGGGCTGGCCGCCGACGCCGCCGACAGCGACGGCTCGGTGTCCACCGTGGAGTTCTACGCGGGCACCACGCTGCTCGGCTCCGACACGACCGCCCCGTACCAGCTCACCTGGTCCGGCGCCGAGCCCGGCGACTACTCGCTCACCGCCCGCGCCGTGGACGACCTGGGCGCGGCGACCGTGTCGAGCCCGGTCGCGGTGCACGTGCTCGCCGCGCCGGCCGTGCTCGCCACCCCCGGCACGGTCGACGTCCGGCAGGGCGACTCGACCACGGTGGACGTCCGGCTGGCCACCCAGCCGTCCGGGACGGTCGCCGTCACCGTGGCGCGCAGTGCCGGCAGCGCCGACCTGACCGCCACGCCGGCCACGCTGTCGTTCGACCAGAACGACTGGAACACGGCCAAGCCGGTGACGATCGCGTCCGCGGCCAACGGCGGTGCGCTCGCGTCCGCGACGTTCTCGCTGACCGCGCCCGGGTACACCGCGGCGACCGTGCACGCCACCGAGCTCGATCCGTCCGCTTCGGACTACCGAGCGGCGTTCCTCCAGCAGTACAACAAGGTCAAGGACCCGAACAGCGGCTACTTCCGGAACTTCGGCGGCATGCTGGTGCCCTACCACTCGGTCGAGACGCTGCTGGTCGAGGCCCCGGACCAGGGGCACGAGACCACCTCCGAGGCGTTCAGCTACTACCTGTGGCTGGAGGCGGCCTACGGGCAGCTCGAGGGTGACTGGGCGCCGTTCAACGCGGCATGGGCGTCGATGGAGAAGTACATGATCCCCTCGCACGCCGACCAGCCCACCAACGACAAGTACAACGCGGGCAGCCCCGCCACCTACGCGCCGGAGTACCCACGGATGGACGGCTACCCGTCCCCGCTCGACTCGGGCATCCCGGTCGGGTCAGACCCGATCGCCGGGGAGCTGAGGAGCGCCTACGGCACCGACGACGTCTACGGCATGCACTGGCTGCTCGACGTCGACAACACCTACGGGTTCGGCCACTGCGGGGACGGCACCACCGCACCCGCGTACATCAACACCTACCAGCGCGGCTCCAGCGAGTCGGTCTGGGAGACCATCCCGCAGCCCTCGTGCGACACGTTCGCCTTCGGCGGGCCCAACGGCTACCTCGACCTGTTCACCCAGGACTCGAGCTACGCGCGGCAGTGGAAGTACACCGACGCGCCGGACGCCGACGCGCGCGCGGTCCAGGTGGCGTACCTGGCCAACCAGTGGGCCACCGCGCAGGGCAAGGGCGCGCAGGTCGCCGGCGTGGTCGCCAAGGCGTCGAAGATGGGCGACTACCTTCGCTACGCCATGTTCGACAAGTACTTCAAGCGGATCGGCGACTGCGTCGGCGCGAGCAGCTGCCCGGCCGGCAGCGGCAAGAACAGCGACCACTACCTGCTGTCGTGGTACTACGCGTGGGGCGGCGCGACCGACACCTCGGCGGGCTGGGCGTGGCGGATCGGGGACGGGGCGGCCCACCAGGGCTACCAGAACCCGCTCGCCGCCTACGCGCTGGCCAACGACCCGGCGCTGCGGCCCGTCTCGGCGACCGGCGCAGCGGACTGGGCGAAGAGCCTCGACCGGCAGCTGGAGTTCCTGCAGTGGCTGCAGTCCGACGAGGGCGGCATCGCCGGTGGCGCGACGAACAGCTGGGACGGCCAGTACGGCACGCCGCCGTCCGGCAGCCCGACCTTCTACGGGATGTTCTACGACCCGCAGCCGGTCTGGCACGACCCGCCGAGCAACCGGTGGTTCGGCTTCCAGGTGTGGGGCCTGGAGCGAGTCGCCGAGCTCTACCAGCAGACCGGCGACGCGCGGGCGAAGAGGATCCTGGACAAGTGGGTGCCGTGGGCCATCGCGAACACGACGGTCGGCACCGGCGGGGACTTCGCCGTCCCGTCCGACATGGCCTGGACCGGCCGGCCGGACACGTGGAACCCGTCGTCCCCGGGCGCGAACACCGGGCTGCACGTCGAGGTGCTCAACCAGAGCCAGGACGTCGGTGTCGCGGCGTCGTACGCGAAGGTGCTGCTGAACTACGCGGCGGCGTCCGGGAACACCCAGGCGCGGACCGTCGGCGAGGGGCTGCTCGACGCGCTGCTCGCGCACACCGACTCGCTCGGCATCGCCATACCGGAGACCAGGACCGACTACGGCCGGTTCGACGACGAGTACGACTCGGCCTCCGGCGAGGGTGTGTACGTGCCGCCGGGCTGGACGGGAGAGATGCCCAACGGCGACCCGATCGCCGCGGGCGCGGACTTCCTGTCCATCCGCTCGTTCTACCGTGACGATCCACAGTGGTCGAAGGTTCAGTCCTACCTGGACGGTGGGCCGGCACCGACCTTCACCTACCACCGGTTCTGGGCACAGGCGGAGATCGCCACCGCGTTCTCCACGCACGTGCAGCTGTTCGGCTGACGCGTGCCCGCGCGGCCGCGCACTCCGCCGTGCGCGGCCGCCGTGGCCGGGTCCGCCATCCGCCGGCGGCGGACCCGGCCAGCCCGCGCCGACCCGTGGGATCGTGCCAGCAGCGCCACCGGCCGCGCCACGGGTCGGGTCGGCTGCGCCACGGGTCGGGTCGGCTGCGCCACGGGTCGACTCGGCTGCGCCACGGGTCGACTCGACCGCGCCACGGGTCGGGTCGGCTGCGCCACGGGTCGACTCGACCGCGCCACGGGTCGACTCGCCGCGCCGACGGGTTGTATTCCGGAAAACACGCACGGCGGATTGCCGATGCTCTGATCAGGGTAATGTCGGAACATTCCGGCCCGCGGCTCGACGATCTTCGCTAGGGTTTCAGGTCGAGCAGGGTTGGGAGGTCCCGAGTGCCGGCCGGTGACGACCGTGTCTATGGTTTGACAGGTGTGATCGGGCTCGTCCGCGAATTCATGACGCGGGTGGAACGGAAGGGGTCGCTGCACAGCCAGGACTTCCCCGTCCTTGTGGTGGAAGGGTTCCACGGCACCGGCAAGACGTCCCTGCTGTCCACGTTGGACGACATGCTGGACCAGGTGCCGCACGCCCGGGTCGACCTGGAGACCAACCGGCACGCGTCGGTCCCGGAGCTGCTTTCCGCCATCGCGTTCGACTTCAGCCGCAAATACCCGAAGTACACGCTGCGATTTCCGCGGTTCATCATCGGTCAGCTCGTGATGCGGCAGGACCTGGATCTCACCGACCATTCCCACGCGTGCCGGCAGGTCCGGCTCGCACTGGACCGTCACCGCGATCTCGACACCGTCCGCGAGGTGCTGGCCGACACCGCCGGCAGCGTGCTGGCGAGCATGAGCAGCGGCGCCGGCGTGCCGTTCAAGCCGCCGGCCAGCCTGCTGCGCCTCGGCGCGGACTGGGTCACCAGGCGGGTCCCCGGGCGGCAGCTCGCGCTCGGCTCGTACCGCAACTGGTACGGCCACCGGGACCTCGGGCTGCGCGGTGACCCGGTGGACGTGCTGGTCGACCTCAACCGCTGGGCCGCCGACCCCGGCGACGAGCAGAACCGGCAGCGCATCGACGAGCTGCTCTGGGCGGCGTTCCTCGCCGACCTGCGCTCGGAGTTCGACCGCGGCCGCCGGGCCGACGAGAGATCGCTCAACGGCGTGGTCCTGCTGGACAACGCGGACACCGAGCTGGGCCGCCGGTTCCTCGGCCAGCTCGTGCACGCCCGCCGCCAGCGCGCGGTCGGTGAGCCGGACGATCCCGACCCGCTCACCGTCGTGGCGACGAGCCGGGGAACGCTGCTCGCCGAGGTCGCCGGGGCCGACCAGGTGCGGGTGGACCCCGAGGCGCTGCGCACCAGGTCCAGCACGCAGCCGGACTGGGCACGGTTCTGGTGGGCCGGCTACCGGCTGCCCGACCTGACCGAGGACGAGGTCGGCCGCGCGGTCGCGGACATGGGTCTGCTGCTGGGCAAGCACCAGCGGGTGACCCGGGTCGTCTACGAGCTGACCGGCGGCCATCCGGCCTCGACCAACCTGGTGCTCGAGTCGCTGGCCCGCAACACCCCCCGCGCCTGGATCGAGCCCGACGTGATCGTGGGCAGGCCGGGCCCGCAGGCACCGGCGGTGGCGGACCGGATCCTCGACCGGCTGCTCGCCGGGAGGTCCGAGGCCGCGCTGCGCGACCTGGTCACCTGCGCGCCCGCCCGGCGCCAGGCGCACGCGCTGGCCCTCGCCGACCAGGAGGACCTGCTCGTGCACGGCCCGGCCGCCTACGAGGAGATCATCGACCCGCTGCTGTGGCCCGCCGAGGAGTCGGCGGGGCTCGCGCTGCTCCGCACGCTGCTGACCCGGCGGCTGGCCGGACGCGACGGCACCGGCGCGCCCGGGTGGTCGGAGGTGCACGCGCGGCTGCGGCACATCTGCCGCACCGACGGCGACGAGGCGGGCGACCTGTACCACGCGCTCGCCGACGGCGAGCTGGGCTTCGTGGCCGCCCACCTGCACCGGCGGCTCACCGAGCTCGACTGCGACGCCTGGCACGACCTGGCCAGCACCGTCGCCGCGGCGCCGGCCAGGCCACGCCCCGGCGCGGCGCCCATCGACCAGGTGCGGGCGCTGGTGGACGAGGCCGACCTGCAGCCGGACACCGGTGCCGTCGGCCGGCTGGTCGCGGCGCTGCACGTCGTCCGCGACCCGTTCACCGACAGCCGCCGGGGCGACGTGCACCTGCAGCTCGCCGACGACTGGGGCGCGGTCGGCCGGCTGCGGCCCGGCGGGCCGCACGCGGTGTTCCTCGAGGCGGCGCGGCGGCACCGGCGGGAGGCCGAATGGTGGGACTGAGGGGAGGAACGGGGTGGCAGACCGGGCAGAGGGACGCGCCGGGGACCGTGCGGAGGGCCGAGCGGAGGGCATAGTCCCACCGGAGACCGCGATGGTGCGCAGGCGCCGCCTGCGCAGGCGGGTCGCGCTCGTCGTGGTGGCGGTGGCCCTCGTCGCGGGCGGGGTGTGGGGTGCCGCGACCGTGCTGCGGGCCTGCGGGTCACTCGACTCGGGTGTGCACGAGATCGACGGGGTCTGCGTGGGCGTCACCGACGGCTCGTACGTCTTCCACCCCGAACTGGCCGACATCGAGCACAAGATCGCGAAGGAGAACGCGCGGGTGCGCGACGACCCGCGCGGCTACGTCTCGGTCGCCCTGCTCGACCCGCTGACGCCGACGAGCGAGAGCGCGCTGCCTCCCTCGGCGGTCCGCACCCGGCTCGAGGGCGCGTACACGGCGCTGCGGCGGGTCAACACCTCACGCGTCGCGGGCGACCCGAACCCGCAGATCGAGCTCCTGCTCGCCAACCAGGGCAGCAGCGACGCCCAGTGGCAGGACGTGCTCGAGCGGCTGCGCGAGGGCGGCGCGGAGGGCGCGGAGCACCCCCTGCTCGCGGTCATCGGGCTCGGCGTCAGCACCGCACGCACGCGGGAGCAGGCAGAGGACCTGTCCCACGCCGGCATTCCCATGGTCGGCGCGGTGCTCACCGCGGACGTGCTCGAGTACGACGAGATCCCCGGCCTGATCAAGACCTCGCCCAGCAACCGGCACTACGTCGCCGCGCTGCGCGACTACCTGCGCACCACCGGCCTCGGCTCGGCGATCATGGTCCGCGACTCGAACTCCGACCGCGGGATCGACCTCTACACCAAGACCCTGGAGGAGCAGTTCGAGACGCAGATGGCCGACGTCATCAAGTTCGAGACCCAGCAGTTCACCGGGAAGTCCGCGTTCGCGGACGCGCCGCCGAGCCTGTTCGACAACGTGCAGGCCAACATCTGCTCGGCGGCCGGTGACACGGGGGTCGCCGTGCTCTACGCGGGCCGCGAGATCGACCTGGGCGACCTGCTCGAGTCGCTGGAGAACCGGACCTGCCGGGGTGTGCCCATCACCGTGCTGACCGCGGGGCTGGAGCTGGGCAAGGTGCTCAAGGACGTGGACCTGCGCGGCGCCAAGCTCACGGTGGTCAACGCGGCCACCGTCGACCCGGAGGGGTGGGACCGCGGCGAGCCCGGCACACCGGAGCACTATCCGGCGTTCCGCACCGCCTTCGCGGACACCGAGCGGTTCGCCCCGGAGGACCTGAAGGACGGCGGCGCGATCATGATGCACGACGCCCTGCTGACCGCCGCCCGCGCGGTGCGCCTGGCCGCACCCCAGGGGGCGGCCTCCCGCCTCACGCCCGAGATCGTGCACACCCAACTGCTCAACATCAACACCCAGTACGTGGTGCAGGGGGCGAGCGGCACGCTGCAGTTCAGCAAGCACCCCGAAGGCAACGGCACCGGCATCCCGAAGGGCAAGCCGATCCCGGTGCTGCGCTATCCGAACTCGAAGGACCCGCGGCTGCAGTCCGAGCGGGTCGGGCGGATGTGCCGGATCGAGACCGGGCCGGGCTCGCTGCGGTGTGGGCGGTGAGCCACGCCGTGCGCGCGACGCCATAATGTGTTCCCGCGCGGGACGATGAAACGGACGGTGTGCGTGCGCGGGAACGACTACTACGACCTGCTCGGGGTGTCCAGGACCGCCTCCCCTGCCGAGATCCGATCCGCGTACCGCTCGCTGGCCAAGGTCATGCACCCCGACACTGGGGGCACCGCCGGGACGTTCCGGCTGCTGCGCGAGGCCTACGAGACCCTCAGCGACCCGCGGCGCCGCGACGACTACGACAACGACGACGACAACGACGACTACGACGACGGGTACGACGAGTACGAGGACGACGACGGCGACGGCGACGGGGAGGACGGCGTCGCCGGGCCGCCCGCGCCGTCGGCTCGCCGCCGCGACGACCACGTGCCGACGTTGCCGGTGCTGTCCCCGGAGACCATCCCGTGGTGGCACGAGGTGCGCGGCGACGGCCGGGTCCGGACCGCCCCCGCCGCACGGCCCCCGGTCGCGGTCGCGCTCGGCGCGGCGGGCGGCTGGCTGCTGGTCCTGCCGATCCTGGTGGTCGTCGGTGCTGCGGCGGCGGTGCTCGCCGCGTGGGCGCTGGTGCTCGCCGGCGCGGGGGCGGAGGTGGTGCGCCGCCACGTCGCGGTCGCGCGCGCGGAGCGAGCGTTCGCCGCCGAGTTCGGCACCCGGGTGGTGTTCGGCAGCCCGGGCACCGAGCCGGACGAGGCGGGCGAGCGGCTGACCGCTGACCTGCTGGCCCGCCACCTGACCCGGATCCCGGCCGTGCGGATCTGCCACGGCCTCGCAGCCGAGCCGGGGTCGGTGTTCGCCGACATCGACCACGCCGTGCTGTGCGGGCGGCGGCTCGTGCTGGTCGAGTCGAAGCTGTGGCTGCCCGGCCACTACCGGACCGACGAGGCCGGCGTGCTGTGGCGCAACGGCCACCGCTTCCGCGGCGGGGCCTCCGCGCTGGCGGAGCGGGTCGAGGCCTACCGCGCGCTGCTCCCCGGCGTCGAGGTGCGCGGCGTCCTGCTGCTCTACCCCAGCCGGGCCGGCGACATCACCGTGGCGGACGGGACCGGCGGGGAGACGGACGACGGGCCGGCGGGGGTCCTGGCGATGGAACCGGCGCGGTTCGTCCGCGAGGTCGGTGCCTGGCTGGCCGCCGATCCGGCGACCGTGGACCGCGAGGCGCTGCGGGTGCTGGCGCGCCAGGTGGTCTCCGCCGGCGGCGGGCGGTGAGGGCCGGGGTCAGGTCCCCGGCTTGGGCTTCTTCTTGGCGGCGTCCGCGGCCGCGCCCGCCACGACCAGCACCATGGCGACCGGGATGAACACCCACCACGCGCCGGCGAAGATGGTCAGCAGGATCGCCGCGGGCACGCCGAACACGAGGCTCAGTCCGGCCACCGCCTCCAGCGCCGCGGCCGCCGGCGTCTTCTCCGGCTCGTCCCGCTTCCCCCTCGGGTGGCGGACCAGCTGGCCGGCCTTCTGCACGAGCTGGGCCGGCGAGGTCGCCGAGCTGAGGTCGGGATGCGGCGCGGGCAGGTCGGCGAACAACGCCTCCAGCTCGCCCCGGGTGCGCGCGGCGGCCGCCCCGGCGCAGCGCTCGTCGAACTCCGCCAGCTCCAGGCGGCCGGTGGACAGGTGCATCCCCAGCGTCGAGACGGCTTCGTCCCGTTCGGCGTTGCTGATCCGGATGTCGGCGTCGCGGGCCTTCCCCATGAGGGAATTGTATGGGTCCGGGAACAATCGCGGACCGGCGCGACTTGCACGGATCACCAGGACCGACCAGGACGGAGAAGGCGACACGATGCCCGGACCCATCAAGACCCCAGGCCCCGACCACCCGATCACGATCGAGCCGAACCCGGCGCGGGTGACCGTGCGCGTCGGCGAGCGGGTCGTGGCCGACACGACCGCCGCGCTGAACCTGAGCGAGGCCGGCTACCCGGCGGTCGCCTACATCCCGTTGGCCGACGTGGACCAGGCCGTGCTGCGCGCCACCGAGACCAGCACGTACTGCCCGTACAAGGGCGACGCCTCCTACTACAGCATCGAGCTGCCCGACGGCGAGCTGGCCGACGCCATCTGGACCTACCCGCAGCCGCACCAGGCCGTCGCCGAGATCGCCGGCCACGTGGCGTTCTACCCGGACAAGGTGCGGATCACCGAGGCCGCCTGAACGACCGCCCCCTCACCACACCCCCGCCAGCGCGTCCATCGTGGACATCTCCGCGGTGGCCCAGACATCGGCGCGGTCCAGCTCGCCGCAGTGGTACTTGCCCATCGCGCTGGTGAGCATCCGCAGCTCGGCGGCGAGGCACTCGACGAGGTTGACCAGGCCGGCGTCAGGATCCTCGTCGACCGCGACCAGCGCGGCCCGGCCGAGCCCGGCGGCGGTGGCGCCCAGCGCCAGGCTCTTGGCCACCCGGGTGCCCTCCCACATCCGCCCGGACACCAGCAGGCACTCGTCCTGGGCGCCGATGCGCCGCAGGCACTCCGCGAGCGGCAGCCCGACGTGGCCGAGGAAGGCGGTCGGCGCCCAGCCGGTGCCGCCCTCGGCGCCGTCCACGGTCACCGCGTCGGCGCCGGACTCCCAGGCGACGAGCGCCGCGGCCAGCACGTCCCGGGCGGGCGGCAGCTTCACCCAGACCCGGGCACCGGGGAACGTCTCGCGCATCGACCGGATCTGCTGGCGCAGGATCTCCTCGGTGAACGTGCCGGGTCTGCCGGCGCGCAGCACCTTGCCGCCGGGCAGCGGTGCACCGGCGCGGGCCGCGGCTCCCGCGGACGCGCCGTCGAGCACGCTCATCGCGCCGAGGCCGGGCCGCGCGCCCTGGCCGACCTCGAGCTCGAAGGCCAGCCGGCCGGACTCCAGCAGCGGCCGCACGCCCGGATCGTGGTAGACCTGCTTCGCCAGCGCGGCGTCGGCGTCCTCGACGGACCGCTGCACCACCACGCCGCCCCGGCCGTCGGCGACCGTGCCCGCGTAGCCGCGAACCCGGTCGAGCAGCGTGGGGCCGGCGGCCGCGTCGAGCGCGTCCTCGCAGACCACCATCGGGATGCCGAGCCGGCCGGCCTGGCCGGCGGCCGCGATCGCCAGGTCGGCGCCCGCGGCGGCCGAGCCGAACGCGGACAGGTACAGCGGCAGCTCGCTGCGGAACCCGCCGACCGGGGTGTCCAGCGCGACGTCGAGGTACACCGGCTCCCGGGCCAGGTCGATCAGCTTCTCCAGCCTGCGCGGCGCGAAGACCGGCGGCACCAGCCGCATGGCGTCGAGGGTGTCGCCCGCCGGGGTGGCCGGGTCGGCGCCGTGTAGGTCGGTGCCGTACCCGGCGGTGTCGGGGAAGGCCTGCGCGGTCCCGAGCCGGGCGCGGGCGCGCACCGCCGCCTCGGGGAACGTCTCGGCGTGCAGCGTCATCGCATCGTCTCGGTCCGGGTGATCATGTCGGCCTCCTTGTCACGCCCGTACCGGGCCGCCGGGCCGGCGTCGGCCAGGCAGCGCTCCAGGGCGGCGTCGTCGAACTTGCGCTCCACATAGGACAGCGAGGTGAGCAGGCCGAACACCGAGGTGGCCCCCGCCGGCTCGGCGGTCAGGTGGGGCCGCAGCGGCATCGCGCCGGTGCGCGCCCAGCGCAGCCGTCCGTCGCGGTCGAGGTGGCCGCGGGACAGGCCGGCGTTGTCGGGGTGCAGGCAGAACGGGACGTCGAGGTAGCCGCGCCGGAACGCGTCGGCCAGCGCACGGCCCACGTCCGGCGCCAGATCGAGCACCGCCTCCACCAACGCCCGCGCCTCGGCGTAGATCCCGGTGTCCTCCGGCGCCGTGGCCGGTTCGGTGGCGCCGCGGTCGGCGGCGGCCGCCGCCAGCTCCAGCGCGGTGACGTGCTCGGCCACGGTCGGCACCCGGTGCGCCTCCACGGCGGTCCGGACGATCAGCCGGGCCGCGCCGGACACCACCGCCAGCCGCGCCGCCTCGGCGAGCAGGTCGTCGGCGCCGCCGAGGGTGCGCGGGTAGACGCCCAGGTAGGTGTGCAGGACGACATGCCGCTCGACGTCGGGCAGCAGCTCGCCGCCGAGCCTGCGCAGCGCCAGCACGGCCTCCCGATCCTGGCCCGGATGGGTCTGCTGGGCATAGCTCAGCGAGATGCTGCGCAGCCCGTGCTGGCGGAAGAACAGGCCCTCCAGCACGCTCACCGCCACCAGCAGGCTGGGCGGGCACAGCTGGCCGGCCAGGCAACCGCCGAAGCTCTCCAGGTGCGGCTCGACCCCGGTGCCGCGCAACCCGGCCAGCAGCTCGCAGCCGCGGGCCCAGCCGTCCACCGACGCGGCCAGCGAGGTGCGGCCGTAGGGCAGGCAGCAGGACACCGGGCCGCCCTCGGTCGCGGTCAGCCCGGCGCGCACCAGGGCGGTGACGATGCGTTCGGGCGCGGCCGACCCGTGCCGCACCTGTACCGGAAAGTCCGGGCCCGCGACGCCGGCGAGCATCTCCCGGGTGAGGGCCACGTCGTGGGTGGCGATGGGGTAGCCGTCGAGCTCGCCGCCCGACGCGAGCGCGGCGCGGACCGCGGCCAGGTCGCCGACGCGGGTGTGCCGGTCCACGGCGACCGTGCCGACGGTGGCCGCCGCCGCCCGTTTGGTGGCCAGCAGGCCGGCGCGCATCGCGGCGGGGCGGCTCGTTCCCGTCCTCGGCTGCACGACCAGCCTGCCGGCCCGGTGCCGGGCTGCGACGAGCTCTCCGAACGAGCTCATGTCCGCGCGCCCGGTGCGGCGCGCCGCGCCCGGCCGCCGCGACCGGCGACGCCGAGCTCGTCACCGGTCACCGCGGGGGCCGTTTCCGGCTCCGCGCCGCGGACCCCGACGGTGGGCGGATCGGCACGCCGCCGCGGCATGGGACCGCGCCGCGACCGTAACGGCCGGCGGCGGTCTCCGCTTCTCCGATCCATGTGCCCGTTCCCGTGGTGTCCGCCCGACCCGGGTCGGCTATGCCCCGCGACCCGGTGCCACCAGGATCGGCCCCGCCGTTATCACCGCGGCATCACCGACCCGGACAGCGGTGATAAACGACGTGATGGCACGCCGTCCACGTGCGGATAGTCGCGTGATGCCGACCTTTCCTAACTTCTGCTCAGCATCGCGAAACGCGAACCGGGAATCGGGAAGGGAAACGAAATGCGATTCATCAGGACCGCTCTCGTCACCGCAGCAGTCACCGCCGCCATCGTCGTTCCCGCCGTGGCCGCCACCACCGTCACCAGCCTGCTCGCCGACACGCCGTGGGGTCCGTGAGCCTCACCGGCACCGCTCAGCCGGCCGCCGCCAGCTGGTTCAGATCGCTCCGGATGGCGTCGGCGCCGGCCCGGTCCATCGTCTGCTCGCACGCGAGCAGAGCCTCGGTGAGCAACCGCTCCGCCACGTCGGCCTGCCCCAGCCGGACCGTGACCTGACCGAGCCGCCGCAGGATCCTCGACTCCCCGACTATGTCGCCCCACTCCCGAACGGTGCCCAGGAGGTCCACCAGCACGTCCCGGGCGTCGTCCGGCCGCCCCTCACGGAGCATGAGCTCGCTCATCTTGTACCGGATCTGGACCTCCACCCGGTGGTGGCCGACCTCCTGGCAGATCGCCAGCGCGTCGGCCAGGTGCCGCCCGGCCGGCGCCGGCTCGCCGCGGTCCAGCTCCAGCTGGGCGACCTGGCCCAGCACGTGTGCCTGGCCGACCAGGTCGCCGACCGCCCGGAACCCGGCCAGCGCCGCGGTGTAGCGGCGGTGCGCCTGCTCGGTCTCGTCGCGGGTCTGGGCGAGCAGCGCCAGGTTCCGCTGCGCGAGCGCGATCCCGTGCCGGTCGCCCAGCTCCTCCAGCTCGCGCAGCGCGGGTACCAGCTCCTCCTCGGCCGCGGGCAGCTGGTTGCGGCTCAAGCACAGCGACCCCAGCGAGCAGCGCAGGGCGGCCACACCGCGCCGGTTGCCCTGCTTGGCCGCGGCGGCGAGCGCCACCCGGTGCGTGCGTTCCCAGTCGTCGAAGTAGCACCGCGTCTCGAACAGCGTCACCAGGCTGACCGCGAGGTCCCAGCACGCCTCGGCGAGCCCGGCGTCCGCGGACAGGCTCACCGCGGAGCACAGGTTCGCGTGCTCGGACTCCAGCCACGCCAGCGGATCCACCAGCACGCGGTCGAGGTAGGAGCGCGGCGGGTGCCAACGCGGTGCCGTACCGTGCAGCACGGTGAAGTCGCCGCCGTAGATCCGCCGGTGCGCCGCGTCGCCGAGCGCCAGCCAGCCGCCCGCGACCCGCCCGACCGCCGCCTCCCGGCTCCCGTCCGACTCGTGCCGCTCGAGCTGCTCGCGCGCGAACAGCCGGATCAGGCCGTGCAGCTTGTAGCGCGGCCCGCCGGTGATGTCCACCCCGGCGACCTCGACCATCTGCGCGTCGACCAGGACCTCCAGCAGGTCGGCCGCGTCCAGGTAGTCGGCGTCGAGCAGGGCCGCGGCAACCCAGTTCGGGAAGCTCTGCCCGTCCAGCGCGCCGAGCAACCCGAGCAGCCTGCGGGCGGGTGGCTCCAGCCCGTCGTAGGTCAGCGCCAGGCTGGCCCGGACCATCATCTCGCCGTGCGCCAGCTCGTCGAGCCGGCGCCGCTCGTCGGAGAGCCGCTCCAGCATCCAGGCCAGCGACCAGTGCGGACGCGCGCCGAGCCGGGCGGCGACGATGCGCAACGCCAGCGGCAGCCTGCCGACCAGCCGGATGAGTGCCTCCGCGGCGGCGCGCTCGGCGGCCACCCGCTCCGCGCCGACGACGCTGGCCAGCATGCCGACCGCCTCGTCCTGGTCGAACACGTCCACGTCGCACACCCGCACGCCGGCCAGCCCGGTGAGCCGGGCCCGGCTGGTCACCACGACGGCGCTGCTGCCGCTGCCGGGCAGCAGCGGACGCACCTGCGCCTCGCTCGCCGCGTCGTCGATCACCACCAGGATCCGCCGGCGGGCCAGCAGGTGCCGGTACATCTCCGCGCGCTCGTCCGCCGCCTCCGGGACCGCCTCCCCGGGCACGCCCAGCGCGCGCAGGAACCGGCCGAGCACGTCCAGCGCGCCGGTCGGCTCGGTCCGGCTGCCCCCGAGGTCGCAGTACAGCTGCCCGTCCGGGAAGTGGCCGTCGCCCAGCCGGTGCGCGACGTGCACGGCCAGGGCGCTCTTGCCGACACCCGGCTTGCCGGCCAGCACGACGACGCGGGTCGCGTACCCCTCCGCGGGGTCGGTGAGCCGGTGGACCATGCGCTCGACCAGCTCGCCGCGGCCGGTGAAGTCGGCGATGTCGGTCGGCAGCTGGAGCGGGACCCGCACCTCCGGCTCGCCCACCGTCCGCGGCGCCCGCTCCGGTGGCGCGTCCGCCTGCGGCACCCCGGCCTCCCCGGCCAGGATCGAGCCCTCCAGCCGGCGCAGCTCCTCGCCGGGCTCCAGGCCGAGCTGCTCGATCATCAGCTCACGGCCGTGCCGGTAGGTGTCCAGCGCCTCCGCCTGCCGGCCGGACCGGTACAGCGCGAGCATCAGCTGGCCGCGCATCCGCTCCCGCAACGGGTGCTCACTGACCAGCGTGGACAGTTCGCCGATCAGCTTGTGGTGCCTGCCGAGCTGGAGCTGGAGGTCCACATGGGACTCCATGGCCGCCAGCCGCCGCTCGTCGAGCTCGGTCGCCTTCGCGCGCACGATGTGGCTGTCGATGCCGTCCAGTGCCGGGCCGCGCCACAGCCCGACCGCCCGGCCGAGGATCTCGGCGGCCTCCTCGGTGCGGCCCGCGCGGGCCGCGGCGTCGGCCTCGGCGCACAGGCCGGCGAACAGCTGGGCGTCGAGCTCGCCGGGCCGGACCGGCATCAGGTATCCGGGCGGCTTGGTCACGATCGCCGCGCAGCCGGCCGCGACGAGCCGGTTGCGCAGCCGGGACACGCAGATCTGCACCTGGGTGCGGGCGGTGGCCGGCGGGTCGTCGTCCCACACGGCGTCGATGAGGTGGTCGATGCTCACGACCCGGTTCGCCTCGAGCAGCAGGACGCCGAGCACGACGTGCTGACGGCCCGGCGGGATCGTGAAGTCGTGCCGCCCGTCCACCGCCACCTGCAGCGGGCCCAGGATCCGGAACAGCGGCGCGAAGGACCCGCCCTCCGCCGGAATTCCACCTACCTCCACAAATCCCCAGCCTAGAGCCAGGAACGAGCGAAAGTCACGACCTGGTGGCGGTCGATCACCGCGGGTGGACGAAGTAATAGCGGCGCTGCGTGACCAGCAGGCCGTGGCCGGAGAGCGTGAAGATGTCCGCGAAGTCCACCCCGGCCCGGACGTCACTGCCACCGGTGAAGCGCCCGACCGCGGCGACCCGGCCGCCCGCGGCGAACACGTCGTGCACGTCGTGCTCGCCGTGCCCGCGGGAGCGGCGCAGCTCGGCCACCGCGCCCTGCCCGCGCACCCGCTCGTGTCCCGGTTCGTCGAGCACCACACCCGGGTCGAGCAGCGACGCGTACCCGTCCAGGTCCCCCCGGTCGAGATAGTGGTAGCTGAGCCGCACGTGGTCGAGCCCGGCCGCCGCGACGGCGGAGCTGTACCTGTCGGTCTGGTCTCCGAACACCTTGTCCCTGCTTCCCTCGATCGCGCCGGTCGGCTGCGTGTCCAGAGTCGCGCGGGCGACATCCATTCGATTATCCGGGCGTTATCCCACGACACGGCGGGTGGATACTGGGCGCGTGGACCGCGAAGCCGTGCACCGCGAACTGGACTCCGCTCGGGAGAGCTTCCACCGGTTGCTGGCCGGCGCGACCGAGGCCGACCTGCGGCGGCCCTCCGACGGCACCCGGTGGACGAACGAGCAGCTGCTGTTCCACATGCTGCTCGGGTACCTCATCCTGCGCGCGCTGACCATGCTCGTCCGGCTGTTCGGACGGCTGCCCGACGGCGTGAGCCGCGCCTACGCCGGCCTGCTGAACCGGGCAACCAGGCCGTTCGACGCGGTCAACTATCTCGGGTCCCGCCTCGGCGGCACCGCGCTGAGCACCCGCCGGATGGAGATCATGTTCGACCGGGTGATCGCGAAGCTGCACCGCCGCCTCGACGCGGAGACCGACGCCGACCTGGCCCGCGGCATGCACTACCCGACCCGCTGGGACCCGTTCTTCAGCGACTACATGACCCTCGGCGATGTCTACCGCTTCCCCACCCGGCACTTCGAGTTCCACCGCCGGCAGCTCAGCTTCGGGCAGCCGCCGGCGCCGTAGCCGTGCCCAGGACGTGCGCGGACGTCGGTGTCGAGGCCTCGGGGAAGCGGAACCGGTCGAGCCGGCCGAGGGTGAAACCCGCGCGCTGCACGGCGGCCACCGTGTCCCGGCCGGTGCGGCACCCGCCGACCAGCAACGGCCAGATCGTCGCGTCCAGCACCCGCTGCACCCGGGCCATGCCGGGCGACTGCGCGCGGACGTGCTCGAGGAACCGGAACTCGCCGCCGGGCACGAGCACCCGGCGGATCTCGGCCAGCGCGGCGCGCTGGTCGCGCACCGAGCAGAGCACCAGCGAGCAGACGACCGCGTCCGCGGCCCCGTCGCCGACCGGAAGACGTTCGGCCAGCCCGTCGGCGACCTCCACCGCGACCGGGGCCCGCGCGGCGGCCTCCCGGGCGACCTCGCGCAGCCGGGGTTCCGGCTCGACCGCGACGACGCGGGTCACCGTCGCGGGGTAGTGCGCGAAGTTCGCGCCGCTGCCCGCGCCGATCTCCACCACCTCGCCGGTCAGGCCGGCCAGCAGCGCGGCGCGGTGCTCGCCCATGCCGGCGCGCTCCATCGCGCGGGCCACCCTCGGGTAGAGCCGGGCGTAGACCGGGTGGCGCACCGAACCGTCGTCCCTCACGCACCCACCCTGTCACGCCGCCCGACGGGTCACCAGATGCTGTCCGCGTACTCCGGGTGGTCGATGAACGGGTTGCGGTTGTGCTGGAACCGGTCGTAGATGACGTCGTTGCGGGCCTGCTCGGCCGCGTCCGGCGGGTCCTCGGCGTTCCAGGCGAGCAGCACCGAGAGCCGTCCCATGAACGGCGCCGACCCGTTGTCCACCGCGTCGTTCGGCTCCAGGTCGGCGAAGCCGTCGTCACCGTCGTAGCGCACCGCCATGTACAGGATGCCGCGGGCGATGTCGCCCTTCACCGCGTCGCGGGGTTCGAACGAGTCGCCGTCGACGTAGTTGCCGGGCGCGTCGGCGATCTCCTCGCCGCCCTCGTCGAAGTCGAGGTTGCCGCGCGTGGAGTTCACGCCGACCTCGCACGGGCGCAGGTGGAACAGGTCGGTCCCGGGCCCCGGGGAGGTGCCGAAGTCGCCGTGGCTCTTCGCCCACGTGTGCTCGCGGTTCCACTGGCCGGCCCCGCCGCCGTTGGCGTCCTCCGGCAGCGACGCGCCGCTGTAGATCATCACGACGTCGCCCGGGTCGGCCGGGTCCTCGTCGGTGACCTTGAGCGCGTCCCACACCTCGTCGTAGGTGAGGTGCGCGCCGTCGTCGACGATGCCGTGCAGCGCGGCGTGCAGGTCCGCGCCGGTCTTGCCCGCGGCGGCGTCGTAGTAGCCGGCGGGGATGTCCGCGGGCGCGGCGCCGGCACCGGGAGCCGACGTGGCGAGCGGGGCGATCGCGACGGTGGCCGCGGTCACCAGCACGCCGGCCGCGGTCAGCGCGAACGGCTTGGACAACGGACGCATGGCGACTCCAGGGGGACCGGTGACCACTTGTCGACGTCGACCTTGACACGCCGCGCCACCGCGCGGACACCCACGAAAGTCGTGCCTCAGGCGGCGAGGGCGCGGCCGATGCCGCGGGCGGCGGCCATCACCAGCGGCGCCAGCGTGGCCGGCTGCGCGCCGTCCGCGCGCACGACCAGGGAGACCGCGGCGACCACCGAGCCGTCCCGGCCGACGATCGGCGCGCCGACGGACAGGGCGTCCGTGGTGACCTGCCCGTCGCTGACCGAGTAGCCGTTGCGGCGGACGTTCGCGAGCATCTCGCGCAGCCGCACCGGATCGGTGACGGTCTTCGCGCTGTAGGGGTGCAGCGGCGCGGCCAGCACCTCCTCCTGCAGCGGCGCGGGCGCGTGCGCGAGCAGCACGAGGCCGACCCCGGTGGCGTGCAACGCGAACCGCCCGCCGACGCGGGTCAGCACCGGGACGGCCTTGCGGCCGGCGATCCGTTCGACGAACACCAGTTCCAGCCCCTCGCGCACGGCGAGCTGCACGTTCTCGTGGCTGACCTCGTAGAGGTCCTCGAGGAACGGCATGGCGGCTTCGCGCAGGCCGAGCCCGCGCGGCGCCAGCGACGCGACCTCCCACAGGCGCAGTCCGATGTGGAACCTGCCGTCGGCGCCGCGTTCCAGCGCGCCCCATTCGACGAGCTCACGCGCGCGGCGGTGGGCGGTCGGCAGCGACACCCCGGCGCGCCGGGCGAGCTCGCTGAGGGTCAGCTCGGGCGTGGCGGGGGTGAAGGCGTCCAGCAGTGCGAGGACCTTGCTGGTGACCGAGCGCGCCATGGCTTGTCCACCCGTCACAGATCGAGGACCAACCTCCCGCCCTTCGAGCGGGACACACAGATCATCATGGTCTCCCCCGCCGCGCGCTCCTCGGGGGTGAGCAGCGAGTCGCGGTGCTCGGGGGCGCCGGCCAGCACGTCGGTCTCGCAGGTGCCGCAGGTGCCCTCCCGGCACGACGACAGCACCGCCACCCCGGCGGCCTCCACCACCTCCAGCACCGACCGGTCGGGCGGCACCGCGAGCACGCGCCCGCTGCGCGCGAGCTCGACCTCGAACGCCGCGCGGGGTGCCGCGTCCGGGCGCGGGACGAACCGCTCGACGTGCAGCGCGCCCACCGGCCACCGCGCGCACCGCCGCTCCACCGCGGCCAGCAGCGGCTCCGGGCCGCAGCAGTAGACCGCGATCCCCTCCTCCGGTTCGCTCAGCAGCGCGTCCAGGTCCAGCAACCCGGTCTCGTCCTGCGGCCGGACGCCCACCCGGTCGCCGTACTCGCGGCCCAGCGGCTCCCGGAAGGCCATCGACGCGCGGGTGCGCCCGCCGTAGACCAGCCGCCAGTCCGATGTGGACCGCTCGGCCGCCGCGAGCATCGGCAGGATCGGCGTGATGCCGACCCCGCCTGCGATGAACACGTAGCGCTTGGCCTCGACGAGCGCGAAGGTGTTGCGGGGCCCGGCGATCCGCATCCGGTCGCCGGGCCGCAGGTGGTCGTGCACGTAGGCGGACCCGCCGCGGCCGGCCGGCTCGCGGAGCACGGCCACCCGCCACGTCGCCCGGTCGGCCGGGTCGCCGCACAGTGAGTACTGGCGCACCATGCCCGGCCGCAGTTCCAGGTCCACGTGCGCGCCCGGCTCCCAGGCCGGCAGCGGCGCGCCGTCCGGGTGGCGCAGGGTCAGCGCCACCACGCCGTCGGCGACCGGCTCCTTGCGGCCGACCTCGACGGTGGTCACCGGTGTCCTTCCGGGTGGGCGAGCAGCCACTCCCACAGTTCCACCGGGTCCGCCGACTCGTGCTGGGCACCGCAGTGGCACACGCCGACCTGCACGTCGGTGCCGGGCCTCCAGTGGATCCGGTAGACGGTGGCGCCGGGGGGCGCCGCGGCCCGCCCGGCCGCTCCGGCGGTCACCCGCGGGCCATCCGGTCGAGGATGCGGCGCGCGGCCAGGCCGCCGGTGTCGATGTTGATCGACAGTTCCTGGTAGCCGCCGGGCTCGTCGCGGATCACCCGCTCCAGGATGTTCAGCGCGGCCACGTCCTGGAGCACCACGGTCCGGTTGCTGTCCGCGAGGAAGGTCGACACGCCCTCGTCGTCGAGTGCGAAGTCCCGGGCCACCGCCCAGAAGTCGTGCGTGCTGTGCTCGGTCTCGGGGGTGATGGCGTAGACGACCTCGACGTGGAAGCCGTGCGGGTCGGTGCCGTCGGGGTTCGGCTCGACACCGGCCGGCGCGATCCGGCTGTGCAGCAGGTACAGGCACGGCGGGTGGTACTCGATGTCCTGCCAGCGGGTGATCCGGCCGTCGATGCCGGTGGACTTGGCGTAGAACGGCGGGCACGCCGCGTCGGCCATGCGCCGGCTGACGTGGATGACGCCGCGGTCCTCGTCCACCTCGGTGGTGATCGGGGTCTCGGCGACCTCGGGCGTGCCGATGTAGCCGCCGTGCAGGTAGGTCTCGTGCGAGAGGTCGAGCAGGTTGTCCACCAGCAGCCCGTAGCGCGCGGCGAGCGGCTCCATCCCGGACACGGTGGTGTAGCCGGGGTCGGCGAGCCAGGGCGCGCGCGGGATCGCCGCGGCGTCCGCGCGGCCTGCCTCGCCGATCCACACCCACACCAGCGAGTCCTGCTCCACCACCGGGTAGGCGGCGACCCGGGCGGTGCGCGGGATCCGGCGCTGGCCCGGCACGGACACGCAGGTGCCGGTCCGGTCGTAGGTGAAGCCGTGGTACCCGCAGACGATCGTGTCGCCGTCGAGGCGGCTCTCCGACAGCGGGTAGCGCCGGTGCACGCACCGGTCCGCGAGCGCCACCACCTCGCCGTCCTCGCCGCGGTAGAACACCAGCGGCTCGCCGAGCACCGTCCGGCCGAACAGCTCCCGGCCGACCTCGCGGCCGTAGGCCGCCACATACCACTGGTTGCGCACGAACGTCGTGGGCAGCGTCATCGCGACCTCCTCCGGTCCACCTCGACGATCGGGCACGGGGACGGGACCGGAGAAGGCCCGCTTTCACTGGCTGAAAGACCCGGCAGGGTCAGCAGGACTCGGTCAGGTCACCGACCCGCGATCCCACGGGTCGGTTCGGCTGCGCCAGGGGTCGGTTCGGCCGCGCCACGGGTCGGTTCGGCCGCGCCACGGGTCGGTTCGGCCGCGCCACGGGTCGGTTCGGCCGGCGCCAGGGGTCGGTTCGGCTGCGGCCAGGGGTCGGTTCGGCTGGCGCCAGGGGTCGGTTCGGCCGCGCCACGGGTCGGTTCGGCCGCGCCACGGGTCGGTTCGGCTGGGTGCGGGGTCTCAGGCCTGCGTGGCGGGGGTGGGGCTCGGTTCCTGGGTGAGCGGTTCGTCGTCGTCGGTGGTGGCGGGTGTTCCGGTGCGGCGGCGGTCGGCGCGAGCGCGCAGCAGGTGCCGCGCGGTGCCCCAGATGCCGCGGCGGAACAGCAGCACGGTGATCACGAAGATCGCGCCGGTGATCGTGCCGACCGCGTCGATGCCGGCGGTGGCGAGGTAGTCCTCCAGCGCCACGATGATCCCGGCGCCCAGCACCGGGCCCCACAACGTGCCCATGCCGCCGAGGATGTTCATCACGACCACCTTGCCCGAGGTGGTCCAGTAGACCTCCTGCAGCGAGGCGAACCCGTGCCCGACCGCGTACACCCCGCCCGCCACACCGGCGAGGAACGCGGAGATCACGAACACCTGCACCTTGTACCGGTCGACCGGGTAGCCGAGCGCCCGCGCGCGGGCCGGGTTCTCCCGGATGGCGACCATCACCCGGCCGAACGGCGAGTGCACCACCCGCCACGCGCCGAGCAGCCCGAGCAGGATCAGCGGCAGCGCCGCGTAGTAGAAGTAGAACGAGTCCGACAGGTCCGCGCCGAACAGCTCCCGCGGGATCCCCTGCAGGCCGTTCTCTCCGCCGGTGACCGAGCGCCACTGGTTGGCGACGAAGTAGATCAGCTGCGCGAAGGCCAGCGTCACCATCGCGAAGTAGATGCCGGTGCGGCGAACCGACAGCATCGCGATCGGCAGCGCGATGCAGCGCCGCCACCACCGCGCCGCCGAGCACCGCGACGTAGAACGGCAGGCCGGTCTCGATCGCGATGATGCCGGTGGCGTACGCCGAGGAACCCCAGAACGCGGCGTGCCCGAACGAGAGCAGGCCGGTGTAGCCCAGCAACAGGTCGAGCGCGACCGCGAACAGCGCCCACGCGGCCACGTCCAGCGCCACCGGCGGGTAGATGTACCACGGCATCCCGAACGCGACGAGCAGCCCGAGGGCGAGCAGCACCAGCCGCGCGGCGAGCGAGCGGCCCGCGAGGACCCTGGAGATGATCATGCGCGCACGCCTTCCTCGCGACCGAACAGCCCGGCCGGGCGCAGCAGCAGCACCAGGGCCATCAGGATGAACACCAGGCTCTGGGAGAGCGCCGGAACGTACAGGTTGCCCACGGCGGAGAGCATCCCGACGATGTAGCCGGCGGCGACCGAGCCGAACACCGAGCCCAGCCCGCCGATCACCACCACCGCGAAGATCACGATGATCAGGTCCGCGCCCATGCCGGAGTTGACCGCGCGCATCGGGGCGGCGAGCACCCCGGCCAGCCCGGCCAGCGCGATGCCGAACCCGAACACCGGCGTGATCCAGCGCCGCACGTCGATGCCGAGCGACCGGGTCAGCTCCGGCCGCTCGGTCGACGCCCGCACGATCACGCCGACCCGGGTGCGGGTCAGCACCAGCCAGACCAGCAGCGAGACCACGACGGAGAACGCGAACACGAACACCTGGTACTTGGGGTACTCGAACAGGCCGAGGTTCACCGACCCGTCGAGCAGCGCCGGGCGCGGGTAGGGCTGCGAGGCGACCCCGTAGCGCAGCCGCACCGCGTCCTGCAGGATCAGCGCGAGGCCGAACGTCAGCAGGAAGTTGTAGAGCGGGTCGAGGCGCACCAGCCGCGCCACGAACAGCCGCTCCAGGACCATGCCGAGCACGCCGAGCACCACCGGCACGATCAGCAGCGCCGGCCACCAGCTCAGCCCGACCGTGTCGAGCAGCACGAACGCGCCGAACGCGCCGAGCATGTAGAAGGCGCCGTGGGCGAAGTTGACCACGCCGAGCATGCCGAAGATCACTGACAGGCCGAGCGCCAGCAGGGCGTAGAAGCTGCCGCTCACCAGCCCGTTGACCAGCTGCTGCACGAGTTCCAAGGGTGGTTCACCTCATCCGCTTCGGAGGTCCGCACGGGTGACTGGTCCCGCGGCGGCCGCTGTGGACGACGCCGCGGGACCGGCCCGGTCAGCCCATGTCGCAGCCGCTGTCGGCCGGGTCGCGGAAGGACTTCTCCGCCGGGATCGTCTTGACCATCTCGGTGAAGTCGCCGTCCTCCTTGACCTGGTCCTCGGACTTCACCTTCACCAGGTAGGAGTCGTGCACGACGCCGGTGGTCCTCGGCGCGGAACTTCGCGTTGCGGGCGAAGAAGTCGTCGAACCCGTGCCCGTCGAGCTCCTTGCGCACCGCGTCCGCGTCGTCGGTGCCGGCCCGCTGGACGGCCTCGAGGTACTGCATCGCCGCGGAGTAGTTCGCCGCGTGGTCGAACGTCGGCCGGGTGCCGGTGCGCTCCGTGAAACGGTCGGCCCACTCCCGGCTCTGGTCGTCCATGTTCCAGAACCAGGCGGTGGTGAACAGCGTGCCGGCCAGCGGCCCGACGCCGATGGACTTGATGTCGGTGTCGAACATCAGGCCCACGGCGAGCCCGACGCCCTTGGCCTTCAGGCCGAACTCGTTGTACTGCTTGACGACGTTGACCAGGTCACCGCCGGCCTGCATGGTGCCGAGCACGTCCGGCTTCGGCTTCAGGTTGGGCGCCTTCGTCATGAACGTGGAGAAGTTGTCGTTGGGGAACGGGGTCGGGTCGGCCGTGCCGACGGTGCCGCCCGCGGCCTCGATCGCCGAGGTGAAGCTCTTGTTCATGTCCTGGCCGAACGCGTAGTCCGGGTAGATGATGTACCACTGCTTGGCGCCCTGCTCGGTCACCGTGGTGCCGGTGCCGTGCGCGAGCATGTAGGTGTCGTAGGCGTAGTGGTAGGTGTAGGGGTTGCACTGGTCGCCGGTCAGCTCGGTGGTGGCGGCGCCGATGTTGAAGTACAGCTTCTTGTTCTGCCCGGCCACCGTCGCCACCGCGAGCGCTGCCGAGGACGTCGGCACGTCGAAGATCGCGTCCACGCCGTCGCGGTCGTACATCTCCCGGGCCTTGGTGTTCGCGATCTCCGGCTTGTTCTGGTGGTCCGCCGAGACCACCTCGATGTTCTCGGTGACCGCGTCGTCGCCGTGCTTCTTCTTGAAGTCGTCGACGGCCATCTGCACGGCCTCGACCGCGTTCTTGCCGGCGAGCTCCGAGTAGACGCCGGACAGGTCGGTGATCACGCCGAGCTTGATGGCGTCGCCGCTGACCTTGCCGCCACCGCTCTGCGGACCGCCCTGCCCACAGCCGGCGAGCAGGGCGCCGACCGTCAGGGTGGCCGCGAGCGCGCCGGCGGACTTCAGCCTGGTTGCCACGTGTGTTCCTCCCGTTGTTCTCAGATGCCCAGGTACTCGAGCAGCTCGTGCTCGCGTTCCTTGACCTCCGCGTTGTCGAGCGACTCGACGACCCGGCCCTGCGCGATCAGGTAGTGCCGATCGGCGACGGTCGAGGCGAAGTGGACGTTCTGCTCGATGAGCAGCACCGTGACGCCGTGCGCCTTCACGTTGCGGATGATGTCGCCGATCTGGTGGACCAGCAGCGGCGCGAGACCTTCGGTCGGCTCGTCCGCGAGCAGCAGCCGGGCGCCCATCCTGAGCACCCGCGCGACGGAGAGCATCTGCTGCTCACCGCCGGAGAGGTGGGTCCCCGCCTGGCGCCGCCGCTCGGCCAGCACGGGGAACGTGTCGTACACCTTGGCCAGTGGCCAGGCGTCCGGCCCGGTCGCGGGGGCAGGGTCAGGTTCTCCTCGACGGTGAGCGTCGCGTAGATGCCGCGGTCGTCGGGGACGTAGCCGAGGCCGAGCCGGCAGCGCCGGGTGCGCCGGCATCCGGGAGATGTCCGTGCCGTCCAGCGTCACGCGGCCGGTCATCGACCGGTGCAGGCCCATCAGGCAGCGCAGCAGCGTGGTCTTCCCGGCGCCGTTGCGGCCCACCAGGGTCACCACCTCACCGGCCGCGACCTCGAGCGAAACCCCGTGCAGCACCTGGGCTTCGCCGTAGCGCGCGCTGGAGCTCCTGGACGCTAAGCACGTTTGGCCTCTCCCAGGTAGGCGGTGATCGACCCGCGGGTCGTTGCGGACCTCCTCGTAGGGGCCCTCGGCGAGGATCCGGCCGAACTGCAGGACCGTGACCCGGTCGGTCAGGTCGCCGACGACCTTCATGTTGTGCTCCACCAGCACGATCGTGCGGTCCGCGCGGATGCGGCTGGATCAGCTCGATCGTCCGGGCCACGTCCTCCACGCCCATGCCCGCGGTCGGCTCGTCGAGCAGCAGCAGGCGCGGGGACAGCGCGAGCGCGAGCGCCAGCTCCAGGGCGCGCTTCGGCCGTAGGCGAGGCTGCCGGCCGGCACCGCGGCCAGGCCGGCCAGCCCGACCTGCTCGAGCAGTGCCTCGGTCTGCTCGCGGTAGCGGCGCAACCGCCGGTCCGAGCGCCAGAAGCGGTAGCCGTGCCCGTCACGGCCCAGCAGCGCCAGCTCCACGTGCTGGGCGAGGGTGAGCTCGGAGAACAGGCTGGTGATCTGGAACGAGCGGGCGACGCCGCGCTGCGCGATCCGCTCCGGGTGCATGCCGGTCACGTCGTGCCCGTCGATGGTGATCGTGCCGCCCGACGGCTTGAGGAACCCGGTCAGCAGGTTGAACAGCGTGGTCTTCCCCGCGCCGTTCGGGCCGACCAGCGCGTGCACGCTGCCGGCCGCCACGCTGAGGTCGACGTCGTTGACGGCGCGGAAGCCGTTGAACTCCTTCGCGAGCCCGCGGGTGCGCAGCATGGGGGTCTCCCCCATGCCGGGCTGTGCCCGCTCCGTAGCAGGCGGTGTGGCACTCGTCACGGCGACGACCCTAGGCAGTGCCCAAGCGTGGCGACATGGTCACGCGGTCCATAAGCGTCGCGCCGGATGTGGACGGTATACACATAGCCACATGATCAACATCCGCGCCACACCCGGTGCAGCCGCAGGGCCAGCTGGAGCTCGAGCCGGCGCTGCGGGGACTGCCAGTCGGCCCCGATGAGCTGCGCGATCCGGTCCAGGCGCTGGGTGACGGTGTTCACGTGGACGTGCAGCGCCTCCTTGGTCCGGGTGAGGTTCGCGCCGCAGGAGAAGTAGGTCTCCAGCGTGGCGACCAGCTCGGTCCCGCGCCGCTCGTCGTAGTCCAGGATCGGGCCGAGCTGCGACCCGACGAAGCCCGCCACGTCCGGCCGGTCGCTGAGCACCAGGCCGACGAAGCCGACCTCGGCCGCGCTCGCGCCCTGCCCGGACCGGCCGAGGGTGCGCAGCGCACCCAGGCAGCGCTGCGCCTCGCGGTGTGCCGGGCCGACCTCGCGGGCGCCGCGCGAGGGACCCGCCCCGCCGACGGTGATCTCGGCGGACAGTGTCGCGCCCAGCTCGCGCACGAGCGCGCTCGCGACCGGTCCCGGCTCCTCGGTGGGCAGCAGCAGCACCAGCCGGCCGTCGAACGTGCCGCTGAGGCCGAACCTGGTGCGCGCCAGGTGGTTCGCCGCGAGGGTGGCGCGCCTGCGGTCGGCCTCGCCGATGTCGGCGACGAACACCGAGTACGGGACGTCGAGGTCGGCGCCGAGCCGTCGCGCCCGCGCCGCCAGCACCGCCTGGTCGAGGTCGGGGCGGCGCAGCAGGTCGTCGAGCAGTTCGCCGCGCACCCGGCTCTCCACCTCCGCCTCGGACCGCCGGGAGAGCAGCAGCAGGGCGGTGACGACCGCGGCGCGCTCCAGGATGCGCTGGTCGGGGTCCTCCAGGTCGGACCGGCCGCTGAGCACCAGCACCCCGAGGTGCTCGGTACCCGCCGAGACCGCCGCGAGCCAGTGACCGGACTCCCGCACCGCCCGGCCGGTGGCGCGCGACGCGGCGACCGCCCCGGCCAGCTTCTTCGCCGCCACCGCGACCGGCTCGCCGACCCGGGCGAGCTCGCGGTCCTGCTCGTCGAGCACCAGCAGCGAGCCGCCGATCACCTCGGTGGTGGCGACCGCGACGTCGGTGACGCCGCCGCCGGTCAGCACCAGCTGGGCCATCTTGTCGTGCGCGGCCGCCGCCCGCTCGACCGCCGCGCTGTGCGCCTGGAGCAGGCGGTTGGCGTTGTTCAGCTCGGCCAGCGCCACCCGGGTCTCGTCGAGCAGCCGGGTCTGGTCGATGGCCACCGCGGCGTGCGCGGCGAGCGAGCCGAGCAGCGCGACCGCCTCCCGGGTGAACGGGCGCTCGGTGCGGTTCGCGGCGAACAGCACGCCGATCACCCGCTGGCCGATCTGCAGCGGCACGCCCAGGATCGACGCCAGCCCCTCCTCGTCGACCGCGGAGTCGATCACGCCGGTGTGCCGGAACTGGGGGTCGGTCCGGTAGTTCGCGGTGACGTAGGGCATCGCGGTCTGGGCCACCAGCCCGCCGAGCCCCTCGCCGAGGCCGAGCCGCAGCTGCTGGAACGCCGCGGAGGTGGAGCCGTCGGTGACCTTCATGTAGGTGTCGCCGCGCTCGGGGTCGTGCATCGTCAGGTAGGCGACGTCCGCGCCGAGCAGCTGGCGGGCCCGGCGCACGATCGCGAAGAGCACGGCGTCGAGGTCGGTGAGCCGGGCGAGGTCGCTCGCGGTCTCGAACAGCGCGGTCAGCTGGCCCTCCCGGCGGCGCCGGCTGGCCAGGATCTCCCGGACCTGCAGCGCGAGCCGCTTGCCCTCCTCGAGATGCTCGACGAGCTCCGGCGGCGCGCCGTCGGACCGGGCGGCCAGCAGCGGGCCCTCGAACTCGACCGCGGCGGCGTCCCGGGTGAGCAGCCGGAGGAAGTCGTTCCAGAACGCGCCGAAGGTCCCGGTCATGGGTCAGCGGGCCGTCCAGCCGCCGTCCATCCGCATCGACGCCCCGGTGATGCCCGACGCGTCGGCGCCGCACAGGTAGACCACCAGCGACGCGACCTCGTCGGGTTCGATGAGCCGCTTGACCGCGGCGGGCCCGAGCATCACCTCGTCGACGACCCGGTCCGGCTCCATGCCGAGCACCTCGGCCTGGGCGGCGATCTGGTTCTCCACCAGCGGGGTCCGCACGTAGGCCGGGTTGACGCAGTTGGAGGTCACCCCGTGCGCCGCGCCCTCCAGCGCGATCACCTTGGACAGCCCCTCCAGCCCGTGCTTGGCGGTGACGTAGGCCGACTTGAACGGCGAGGCGACCAGCCCGTGCACGCTGGAGATGTTGACGATCCGCCCCCAGCCCTGGGCGTACATGTGCGGCAGGGCGCCCCGCACGATCCGGAACGGGGCCTCCAGCATCACCCGCAGGATGTAGGAGAACCGCTCCGGCGGGAACTCCTCGATCGCCGCGACGTGCTGCAGGCCGGCGTTGTTGACGACGACGTCCACGGCGAGGTCGAGCCGGTCCACGGCGTCGAGGTCGGACAGGTCGACGACCACCGGCTGCGCCCCGATCTCCGCCGCCACCCGGTGCACGGCCTCGCCGTCCAGGTCCGCGGCCACCACCTTGGCGCCGGCGGTCGCGAGCCGGGTGGCGCAGGCCCGCCCGATACCGCTCGCCGCCCCGGTGACCAGCGCACGTCGTCCGGACAGATCACCCGCGGTCATGCCCGTGAACCTACGACCCGGCCCGGCCGGGGTTCCACGTAGTGAACATCCACAATCACACGGTGTGTGGTGTCGACCTCGCACACACGCCGGGCCGCTCGGGCGCCCGCCGGGACAGCAGCACGATCACCGCGAGCAACGCGACGTGGTTGGCCACGAACCAGGTGACGTTGTCCAGGTCGGCGGTCAGCACGACGACGAGCGCGATCGGCAGGGCCGGCGCCAGCACCCGCAGGCCGAGCGAGCCACCCGGTTCCCGCGCCCGGCGGTGGCAGGCCCGTGCCCACCGGACCAGCCACGCGAAGGGCAGGAACACGCAGACCGCACCCCCCACGCCGAAGTTGAGCATCGCCTCACCGGCCAGCCCGTAGATCCGGCTGGACCGCACGCCGGCGTCGAACGAGCCCGCGCCGTAGAGCATGTCCGTCCCCGCCCGGACCTTGCCGTGCAGGTGCAGGTCGGTGCTGCCGGGCAGGAACGAGGCGATGTCGCCGACGTAGGTGCCGCCGTACCCGAGCGGGGCGGCGTCCGCCCCCACCCGCTCCAGGGTCAGCGCCTGGATGTCGGCGCGCGCCAGGTCCCCGAGCAGCAGGCCCGGCAGGTCCCGGCCGGTCTCCGAGGACAGCTCGGTCACCGTCCGGTCCCCGGTGAAGATGTCCACCGCGTCCATGCCGGCGCTCTTGTAGAAGCCGTACACGTACATGAACCCGAGGATGCCGAGCAGCGAGCCGACCACGACCCGCCGCCGGACGCGCACGACCAGCAGGTGGCACATCCCGATCGCGATCAGCAGCGGCCAGATGACGCTCGAGCGGCTGCCCCACAGGCCGCCCGCGACCAGCTGCGCCGGCAGGAACACCACCAGCGCGAGCACGAGCAGCGACGGCCGCCTGCGGAACACCTCGCGCCGGCCGATCAGCGCCAGCAGGAAGGCCACCAGCGGGAACGACGAGGACACCAGCACGACGACGCCGTAGCCGGCGAGGTCACGGTCCACCGAGGTCATGTAGCTCACGTAGCCGTCGACCCCGCCGAACCGCGCCACGAACATCGCGAACGCGCCGATGCTGACCAGCAGGACGGCCCCACCGACCGGCAGCATCCTGGCCCGCCGCACGTCGTGCAGGGCGAGCCGCACCGGCGGGTCCGGTCGCGCCAGCACCAGCCGGTACAGCAGCAGGCCGGCCACGTTGACCACGGCCATGCGGCCGAGCGCCGCCCGCCAGTCCTCGGCGGGCGGCACGAAGCTCGGCCAGTGGTCGAGCACCACGTGCAGGATCGGCGCGGCGAAGAAGAAGTGCAGGCTCACCAGCGCGACCACGGCCTGCGGGTCGAACACGTCCAGCCGCCGGCGCGCCCAGTCGACCACGTCCGGCACGACGAGCACGCCGCACGCGGTCACCGGCACGACCATCCAGTGCCGCATCGGCGGCACGAGGCAGACCAGGAACGCGGTCACGACCAGGACGAGCACCGCACCGGCGGCCCAGCTGGCTGCCCGGGCGTCCAGCCCGCGCGACGCGACGGCCGGCGCGGCCGCGCTCACCGCGGCGCGGCCGGCGAACCGACGACCACCACGCCGGGCGGCACGTCGCGGGTCACCACCGCGCCGGCGCCGACGACCGCGCCCTCACCGACCACCAGTCCCTGCAGGATCACCGCGCCCGAGCCGACGAGCACCCCGGCGCCCAGCAGGACCGTCCCCGCGACGTTCGCCCCGGGCAGCACCGTCACCCGGTCGCCGAGCACGCAGTCGTGACCGACGGTCGCGTTGTAGTGCACCTGGCAGTGCGCGCCGACGGTCACCTCGCTGGAGAGCAGGACGTTGGCGTGTGCGAGGAATCCCGGGCCCAGCACCGTCTCCGGCCCGATCACCGCCCGCGGGTGCACCAGCTGGGTGGGCACCAGCCCGGCCCGGTCGAGCATGCTCGCCAGCCGCTCGCGGACCCGCGCCTCGGCGATCGCCACGAGATAGGACGCGCCCGCCGGCGCCTCGCCGGGTGGCAGCACCTCCAGGCCGCGCACCTTCTCCCCCGCCCGGAAGTCGTCGAGGAACGCGACGACCTCGCGGCCGCACGCCAGGGCGATGTCCAGGGCCTCCCGACCGGCCCCGCCCGCCCCGGCCACGAACAGCGCCCCCTCGTCAGCCGGCATGCCGCACCTCCCCGTTCTGGTCGGGCCCGAAGCCCGGGTTGGTCCCGCCCGGGCCCACCACGCCGCTCGGCCGCAGCAGCACGCCGACCGTGCGCAGCACGATCCGCAGGTCCAGCCGCCAGGACCGCCGTTGGATGTACCACAGGTCGAGCTCGATCCGTTCCGCCCAGCTCAGCGAGTTGCGCCCGCACACCTGGGCCCAGCCGGTCAGCCCGGGGCGCACCGCCAGCCGCCCGCGCTGCCGCGCCGAGTAGTGCCGCACCTGCTCGGGCAGCGTGGGCCGCGGACCGATGACGCTCATGTCCCCTCGCCAGATGTTGACCAGCTGCGGCAGCTCGTCCAGGCTCGTCCACCGCAGCGCGGCGCCCAGCCTGGTCTGCCGGTCGCGGTCGGGCTCGTCCGGGTGGCCGGGCGGGCGCAGCGTGCGGAACTTCAGGATCACGAACTCCCGGCCGCCCCGACCGCACCGGCGCTGCCGGAAGAGCACCGGACCGCCCATGGTCGCCAGGATCGCCAGTGCGATCAGCAGCCCGAGGGGCGCCAGCACCAGCAGCCCGAGCCCGGACAGGGCCACGTCGCACGCCCGCCGTGCCCGTCCGTCGCAGGTGGACATCACGCCGTCGCCTCCCGGAACACCTTGGCCAGCGCCGCCGCCATGTCGTCCATGTCGGACGGAGCGAGGGTGGGGTGGACCGGCAGCGCGAAGCAGGTGCGGCCCAGCTCGGCGGCGACCGGCAGGAACCGCGGGGTGCCCGGAAACCGGCGGAAGGCCCGCTCCCGGTAGATCTCCATGCAGCCGCCCTGCCGGCAGGGAACGCCCTCCGCGGCCAGCGCGGCCACGACCCGGTCGCGGTCCCAGCCTGTGGCCAGCCGCTCGGGCCGCACCCGGGCGTAGAAGCGGTAGTAGGCGTGCTCGGCACCGGCAGGCGGCCCGGCGACGCGCACCGCCGGTTGGTCGCGCAGCGCGTCGCGCAGCACACCGGCGTTGGCCGTGCGCTGCTTCGTCCACTTCGGCAGCCGCCGGATCTGGTTGCGCCCCACCGCCGCCTGGACCTCGGTCATCCGCGCGTTCGTGCCGAAGCTGTCGTGCAGCCAGCGGAACCCGGGCGGGCCCGGCTCGCGCAGCGCCGCCCAGCTCTTGCCGTGGTCCTTGTGCTCCCAGCACCGCTGCCACAGCAGCGGGTCCGCGGTCGTGACCGCGCCACCCTCGCCCGCCGTGGAGATGATCTTGTCCTGGCAGAACGACCACGCCGCGACGTCCCCGAGCCCGCCGACCGGCCGGTTCCGGTAGGTCGCGCCGTGCGCCTGCGCGCAGTCCTCGACCAGCCGCACGTCGTGGTCGTCGGCGAGGCCCCGCAGCGGCGCCACGTCCGCGGGATGCCCGGCGAGGTGCACCACGACGATCGCCGCGGTGCGATCGGTGATCGCCCGCTCGGCCGCCGCCGCGGACAGGGTCATGGTGTCCGGGTCGACGTCCACGACGACCGGGCGCGCCCCGCGGGTGACCACGGCGCTCGCGGTGGCGACGAACGTGGCGGCCGGGACGATCACCTCGTCGCCCGGCCCCACCCCGATCGCGCGCAGCGCCAGCTCCAGCGCGACCGTCCCGTTGGCCAGCGCCACCGCGTGCGGGGTGCCCACCGCCGCGGCCAGCTCGGTCTCGAACGCCCGGCCGTGCTCGCCGGTCCAGTAGTTCACCCGGCCGGAGGCCAGCACCTCGCGAACCGCGTCCTGGTCCTCCGCGTCGTAGGCGGGCCAGCCGGGCATCGGTGCCGACCGCACCGGCCGGCCGCCGTCGATGGCGAGGGTCATCGCGGCCCCCGGCCGCGGAACAGCGCCACCGCGGCGGCGGACAGTCCACAGTAGAGCGCGGCGCAGCTCACCGCGAGGCCGGTACTGCCGCCGAGCCGGGCACCCAGCAGGTAGCAGCCCACCGCGGCGACGCTCGCGGCGATGCCGAACACGCCGGCCACCCGCGTCCGGCCGCTGCCGATCAGGCCCCGGCTCGCCACCGCGTACGGGGCCAAGCACGCCTCGGCGACGACCAGCACCAGCAGCAGCGACCGGGCCTGGTCGAACGGCACGCCGAACACCGGCACGATCAGCAGCCAGCCGGCCGCGGCGACCACGGCGCCGCCGGCCGTCGCGGCCAGCACCGACAGCGACACCCAGCGCACGAGGTAGCGCCCGCCGAGCGCCACGTGGCGGACGAAGAACTGGCCGACCGCGTGTGGCACCACCCGCGACACCTCGCTCAGCGTCGCCGCCACCGAGTAGACACCGACCGCGGCCGGCCCGGCGAGTGCGCCCAGCACGTAGCGGTCCGACCGCAGCGCGACCGCGAGGCCCAGCGTCAGCCCCAGCGCCGGCACGCCGCGGGCGAGCAGCAGCCGCACCGCCGGCCACCGCGGCCTGCGCACCACCAGCAGCCCGGCGCCCCGCAGCCGGCCGAGCTGCGCGGCACACACCAGCGCGGCGCCGCCCGCCTGCGCCGCCAGCAACCCGGCGGCGCCCGCGCCGGCGGCCACCGAGGCGGCCAGCAGCGCGGCGAGCCCGCCCGCGGCGCACCCGGCGATCCACGTGCCCCCGCGCCGGAACAGCCCGTCGGCGTACCAGACCTCGCTCGCCTGCACCACGACCACCTGCACCGCCGTGGAGACCGCGACCGCGGCCAGGAACGCGGGTGCGGCCAGCGCCGCACCGAGCAGCCGCGCCGACGCGGCGCAGGCGGCCGCGGCGAGCACCGCGGCCGCGGCCGCGCCGGCGGCGGTGCACCAGGCGTAGGAGCCGAGAACCCACCGCCGCTCGCGGGCGACGGCGGCCGGCAGGACCGAACGCAGCGCCGGCCCGGTGCCCAGGCCGCCCAGCAGCGCGCAGACGCCGCTGATGCTGGCGCCCAGCACCATCTCCCCGCGCCCGGCCGCGCCGAGCGCGACCGTCGCCACCATCGCGGCGGCCGCGTTCGCCGCCATCTGCAGCAGGCCGGCCGAGGCGAGCAGGGAGACCTCCGACCGCCGTGGGGCGGCGAGCACGTCGGCGGTCACCGCCGGGCTCCCGGGATCTCCAGCGCCCACTTGCGGAACCGCTCCTCCAGGCGCCACAGCTCGTACTGCCGGGCCACGTCGAGGTTGCGGGCGGACTGCCCGGCCCAGGTGGCCTCGTCGCGCAGCAGCGTCGCGAGCGCGCCGGCCAGCGCGCGGTCGTCGCCGGCCGGCACCAGGAACCGCGGGTCGAGCAGCTCGGGGATCCCGCCGACCTTCGAGGCCACCGCGGGCAGCGCGCGGGCCATCGCCTCCAGCAGCGCGCGGGGCAGCCCCTCGGTCCGGGACGGCAGCGCGAACACCGAGGCCGAGTCGAGGAGCTCGACCAGCGTGGCCCGGTCGTGCAGCGCGCCGGTGAACGTCACCCGCCCGGTCAGGCCGAGCGAGCCGGCGAGCGCCACCAGCTCCTCGTGGCGGCGGCCGTCCCCGACCAGCACGCCGGTGACCGGCAGGCCGTCGTCGGCGAGCCGGCGCAGCGCGCGCAGCAGCACGTCGTGGCCCTTGTACAGCTGCTCGTGACTGCCGACCGCGACCACCCGCGGCACCGGCGGCGGCGCCGGCCTCGGGTGCGCCACGAAGGCCGCCGGCTCGAGCCGCACGTTCGACACGGTCGCGATCGGCACGCCCGGGGCGGGAGGGTACCGGCGCTGGAGGGTCCGCTCGGTGACGTACTGGACCGCGCACGCCCGGCGCACCACCCGCCGCATGACCGCCCGGGCGAGCCCGGCCGCCCGCCGCCCGGCGCCACCGAGCGACCCGGCCGCCAGCACCTCTGCCGGGTCGCCGACGACCTCGGCGGCGTAGCGGCGGTTCAGCACGGCCGCGGCCGCCGCGGCCAGCGTGCCCACGGCGCCGGGCAGCCGCAGCACGAGCCGGTCCGCCCGGGCCACCGCGCGGACCACGGCCGGCACCGTCCGGGGCAGCGCGCGCAGCAGGCCGCCCGCGCCGAGGTAGTACGGCAGCGGCACGACCTCGACGCCGTCGGGCAGGGGATGCGTCGCGGTGCCCGGCGCGGGTATCCGCCCGGGCGACGAGCCGCAGCCGGGCTCCGTCGGCGAGGTAGCGCGACCAGGCCGCCGCGCCGAGCGCGGCGTCCCTGGCCGCCCACCGGCCCTCCGCGTCCCGGCCGAAGCGGGCCTCCGTGCACAGCGTGGTGATCCGGCCGTCCACGTCGAACCGGCCGGGCGCCCCGGACGACATCGCCGACTCGACCGTGTCGGCCACCGCCTCGGCCGCCCGGGCGGCGTCGAACCGGCGCACGGCCCGTTCCCGGGCCAGCACGCCGCGGTCGACCAGCCGGCCCGTCCGGTGCTCGGCGTGCGCCTCGCACAGCGCGTCCACCAGCGCCTCGCAGTCCCCGGCCGGCACCACCCACCCGCACCGCCCGTCCACCGTCTCCGGCAGCGCGCCCGCGTCGCTGACGATGCTGGGCACGCCCATCGCGCCCGCCTCCACCGCCGCGCCGTGGTTGTCCGACAGGGACGGTGAGACGCTCACGTCGGCCGCCGCGTAGAACGGCCGCACGTCGGTGACCGTGTCCAGCCAGGTCACCCCGTGCCGGTGCGGCTCGAACAGCTCGACGAGCTCCTCGCGGTGCCGCTCCCCCGCCGCGTCGAAGGCGCCGCCGAGCAGCAGCAGCCGGCTGCCGGGATGCCCGGCGACGAACCGGCGCCACGCCGCGAGCAGCTCGGCGTGACCCTTGATGCCGCGGCCGCGGTGGACGAGCCGCTTGGGCCCGTACACGTACGCGACCATGATCACGAGGAGGTCGTCCGGCCCGACCTCGAGCGCGGCGCGGATCTCCTGTCGTTCGGCGGCGTCGTCGTCCGGCCGGAACCGCTCGGTGTCCACTCCGTACGGGATCGCCGGCGTGCGCGCCGCCGGGCGGCCCAGCGCCCGGTAGCGCCGCGCGGTGAACTCGCTGCCGCCGATGGTCACCGTGTCGAGCCTGGCGAGCAGCCGCTCCGCGGTCCGGATGACCGGCGAGTCCAGGTAGAGCGGACCGGCCACCATGTGCACCCGCGGGACGCCGAACCGTGCGGTGGCCAGCCGGACCGCCACGGCCGAGGCGTACAGGTGGTAGAGCAGCACGTCCGGCCGCAGCGCGCGCAGCTGGCGGCGCAGGCGGAACAGCCCGGCCACGGTGGACGGCCGGGCCGCGAACGCCATCGCGCTGTCCACGACGGACACGCCGCGGTCGGCGAGCGCGCGCCGGACCGGTCCGTCCCCCGGCGGCAGCACGGCGATCACCTCGTGCCCCCGCGCGCGCAGCGCCTCGACCTGCGGCACCGCCCACGGCCCGCAGCGGCTGGACTTGAGCACCAGCACCACCCGGCTCACAGTCCCGCCTCCCCGGAATCGACCCTGTTGGTCGCGTTGAGCAGCGAGCGTTCGGCCCGGTCACGTACTTGTGGCCGGGTTGCGTCACGTTCCCCTGGGGTGACGGTTCCGGAGGTTGACAGAAGATGGCTCACAGGAACTCCACGTGCTCGGCGCCCAGCCGGTGCCGGGTGTCGAGCACCAGGTCCGCGGTCCGCTCGACCAGGGCGTAGTCGACGTCGTCGTGGTCGGTGAGCAGCACGACCGCGTCGGCCAGCCGCACGCTGTCCTCGGTCAGCTCGATGGTCTTCACCCCGGCCGGGCACCGGTGCGGCTCGACGTGCGGGTCGACCACGTCCACCACCGCGCCCAGCTCGGTGAGCAGCTCGACCACCCGGTGTGCCGGCGACTCGCGGACGTCGCCGGTGTTGCGCTTGTAGGCGATGCCCAGCGCCAGCACCCGGCTGTCCGAGACGGCCTTGTGCCGGCGGTTGAGCGCGCAGGTGAGCCGCTGCACCACGTAGTCCGGCATGTGGTCGTTCACGTCGTTGGCCAGTTCCACGAACCGGAAGCTGCGCCGCAGCTGGCGGCGGACCTGCCAGGACAGGTAGGTGGGGTCGATCGGCAGGCAGTGCCCGCCCACCCCCGGCCCTGGGGTGAACCGCTGGTAGCCGAACGGCTTGGTCGACGCGGCGTCGATCGCCGCCCAGACGTCCACGCCGAGCTCGCGGGCGAACATGGCGATCTCGTTGACCAGCGCGATGTTGACGTGCCGGAAGGTGTTCTCCAGCAGCTTGGCGAGCTCCGCCTCCTTCGGCGCGGCCACCTCGCACCGTGGTGTCCACCAGCCGGTCGTAGAGCGCGCGCACGGCCGACAGCGATGCCGCGTCGATGCCGGAGACGATCTTCGGGGTGTTCACGAACGTCCACCGCGGGTTTCCCGGGTCGATCCGCTCCGGGCTGTACCCGACGGCGAAGTCCCGCCCGGCGGTCAGGCCGCTGCCCGCCTCCAGCAGCGGCACGAGCAGTTCCTCCGTCGTGCCCGGGTAGGTCGTCGACTCGAGCACCACCGTCGCGCCGGGCCGCAGGTGCCTGCCCAGCTCGCGGCCGGCCGACTCGATGAACGTCAGGTCCGGCCGGCACTCGGTGAGCGGCGTCGGCACCGTGATGATCGCCGCGTCGAAGCCCGCGGCCTCGCGGTAGTCGCTCGTCGGGTGGTAGCGATCGGTCGCGAGCGCGGCGGCCAGCCGCTCGCCGGACACGTCGCCCACATAGGACTCGCCGGCCGCGAGCGCGGCGACCCGCTGCCCGTCGAGGTCCACACCGTGCACGCGGAACCCGACGTCCACGGCGCGCATGGCGATGGGCAGCCCGACGTAGCCCTGACCGACGATCGCCAGCCGTTCGATCGCGGTCATGCGGGACGTCCCGCCCCCGTCAGCGCCGGCTCGCCCAGCGAGGCCATCCAGTCGATCGTGCGCAGCAGCCCGCCGGCCAGCGGGTCGGGGTGGATGGCGGGGAACAGCCGGCGCATCGAGTCCCCGCTGGCCCGCGAATGCCGCACGTCGCCCGGCCGGGGAGGTTCGAGCACCACGCGCAGCGGGCGGTCCAGCAGCTCGCCCAGCAGCACCACGAGCTCGTTGACGGTGGTGGCCGTGCCGAACGCGAGGTTCACCGGCCGGTCGCTGGTGACCCGCCGCTCGACGGCGTCGGCGAGCACCTCGACGACCGTGTCGACGAACGTGAAGTCCCGGCTCTGCTCGCCGTCGCCGTGCACCCGGACCGGCTCGCCGAGCAGCCCGGCGCGGATGAACTTCGGGACCACCGCGGCGTAGGCGTGGTCGGCCCGCTGCCGAGGGCCGAACACGTTGAACAGCCGCAGCGCCAGGCACTCCAGCCCGAACGACGCGCCGAAGGACAGCGCGTAGGACTCGGCGGCCAGCTTGCTCGCCGCGTACGGGCTGGCCGGCATGCACACCTGCTCCTCGGAGCGGGGCAGCACCGGGTTGTGGCCGTACACCGAGCTCGACGACGCCACCACGACGTGCGCCCCGGTCTGCCGCGCCGCCTCCAGCACGCACACCGTGCCGGTGACGTTCGCGTCGTGGCTGCGCCGCGGGTTCTCCAGCGACCTGGGCACCGACGGGACCGCCGCCAGGTGCACGACCGAGTCCGCGCCCCGGCACGCCGCCGCGAGCGCGTCGGCGTCGAGCACCGACCCGGCCCGAAGGTCCACGTCCATACCGTCCACATTGGACCGCAGGCCGGTGCTGAGGTCGTCCAGCACGACCACGTCGTGACCGCGGTCCAGCAGCAGCCGGCACAGGTTCGCCCCGATGAAGCCCGCACCGCCGGTCACCGTGATCCTCATGAGGTCTTCCCCAGTTCCGGGGCCGCAACCGGCCCCTGCTCGCCCGCGGCGACGGTCATCGCCGCGACCTCTCCGTCGCGCAGCGCCAGGTCGGCCAGCCGCGCGGGGTCCATGGGTGGCACCGCGATGTGCGAGATCGCCGGGTGCAGCCGGCGCTCGCCCCACTCGCCGTCGCCGAACAGCTCCTCGTGCAGCTTCTCGCCGGGTCTCAGTCCGGTGTAGACGATCGGGGTGGACCGGCCGGCCAGCTGCATGAGCTGGCTCGCCACGTCCGCGATCCGGACCGGGGCGCCCATGTCGAGCACCAGCGCCTCGCCGGACCGGCCGATCGACGCGGCGTGCACCACCAGCCGCACCGCCTCCGGGATGGTCATGAAGTAGCGGGTCGCCTCCGGGTCGGTCACCGTGACCGGACCGCCGCGGGCGAGCTGCTCGGCGAAGGTGATCAGCATCGAGCCGCGGCTGCCGAGCACGTTGCCGAACCGCACCGAGATGTAGCGTCCGGCCTCCTGGCCGCCCGCGTGTGCGACGAGCCGCTCGCCGATGCGCTTGGAGCGCCCCAGCACGCTGGTCGGGTTGGCCGCCTTGTCCGAGGAGATGTTGACGAACGTCCGCACCCCGGCGGCCACCGCGGCGTCGAGCACGTTCAGGGTGCCCAGGACGTTGGTCTGCCACGCCTCCAGCGGGAACCGCTCGAGCATCGGCAGGTGCTTGAGCGCGGCCGCGTGGAACACCACGTCCGGCCGGCAGCCGGCCACCACCCGCCGCACCGCGTCCGGGTCGCGGATGTCGGCGAGGATCACGTCCGGCGAGTCCAGCAGCGCGGAGCCGTGGGTGGACAGCCGTACCGCGTGCAGTGCCGACTCGTCGCGGTCGAGCATGAACAGCTCGGCCGGCCCGAACCGGTGGACCTGCCGGCACAGCTCCGACCCGATCGAGCCACCCGCGCCGGTGACCAGCACCCGGCGCCCGGCGAGCTCGTGTCCGGCGGACTCCACGCCGGTGTCGACCTGGCGGCGGCCGAGCAGGTCGGCCGGGTCGAGCGCGGGCACCCGGTCCAGCCCGATGCGCGGCTGGAACAGCTCGCGCAGGGGTGGCGCCAGCGTGACGCCCACGCCGTGGTCGGCCGCCACCCGGGAGACGTCGCGCAGCAGCCCGGTACCGGCGTCGTGCACCGCGACGATCACCGCGTCCGCTCGGGTCCTCGCGATCAGGCCGGCCAGCTCGCGGCAGGTGCCGCGGACCGGGACACCGCAGATCCGCAGGCCGCGCTTGTCCGGGTTGTCGTCGACGAGCGCGACCGGGAGGTAGCCGCTGCCCGGGTCACCGAGCATCGACCGCACCAGGCGCTCGCCGCGGGCGCCCGCACCGACGACGATCACCCGCCGCGCGGTGCTCTCGCTCGGCCTGCTGCGCAGCTGCCGGCGCCGGCAGACCGCCGCCCGCACCGCCCAGCACAGCACCAGCGCGAGCGCGCTCGCGCTGACCGGCAGCGACCGCGGCACGAACGGGACCGCCGCGGCCAGGTCCGCGGCGAGCAGGGTGCCGCCCGCGATCGTCACCACGACGGCCAGCTGGACCGACTCGTCGAAGCCGCCCACCGGGTACCGGCCGCTGTAGAGCCGGGCCGCCCAGCCGGCGAGCCACTGTGCCAACAGGACGATCGGCAGCGCGTGCACCAGACCGGCGGTGTCCACCTGGCTCACGTCCAGTGTGAACCGCAGCCAGGCGGCCACCGGCAGTGCCACTGTCCAGGCCAGGCCGTCCATGGTGGCGACGGCGAGCGCCTGCTTGCGTCGGCTCCTGCCCGGCATGCCCACGACCCCTTCGCAACGAACCCGGTAGCTCCACGCGCGCAGCGGATCGTGCTCGCGGGTAGTTCGAATCTTGGCCCGGGTGAACGGGAATGCAAGCGGTGATCGTCGGGCAGTCAGGCGAACACCGTCGGCCGAAACATTCGCCGGGTTCGGGATTTTTCGGAGTTTGCGCACGACAGCGCCGGTGACCCGGAACCGGGGCCGGCGATCTCAGGCCTCGTCGAAACCATCCGAACGGGTGGCCGCCGGGCGCGTCGTCGCGCTCGGGCCAATCACCCGTCCGGCGATCCGGCCGAGTCCGCAGGGTATCGGTGCCACCCGTCTGTCCGTTGAGGACTGTCCAATCTCGTTCGGGTGACATATCGCCGGGTACGGTCACGCAGCGGAAACCCCTTTTTCCTGGGGGACATCCGTCGATTGATCCGAATTCCCGGGAAATGTCACCCACCCGTGGGAGCCGGCGCCGAGTACCCCTGTTGCGGCAAGGGTCGGCCGTCCGAATCATGTGTACGGCTGAACGGGAGGATCGGGTTGACGCTGTCGGGATTTCTACAGGTACTGCGGGAACGCTGGAAGGTGGTGCTCACCGGTTTTCTGCTCGGGGTCGGACTCGCCGGCCTGATCACCTGGACCGCCACGCCCGTCTACGCCTCGACCGTGGTGATGTTCGTGTCGGCGCAGGAGCAGGCGGGCGACACGACCGGCGCCTACCAGGGCAGCCTGATGTCGCAGCAGAAGGTGAAGTCCTACGCGCAGCTGCTCACCAGCGGGCGGCTGCGCCGGGAGGTCGCCGACCGCACCGGGGTCGACGTGGCACCGGGGGCGATCACCGCGTCCACCAAGCCGGACACGGTCCTGCTCACCGCCACGGTGTCCGACCCGTCGCCGGCCCGCGCCAAGAAGCTGGCCGACGCGGTCGGCGCCAGGTTCCCGGCCCTGGTCGCCGAGCTCGAGCGCCCCGCGGACGGCACGTCGCCGAGTGTCGTGGTGCGCGTCGTGGAACCCGCCGACCTGCCGGACTCGCCGGTGTCCCCCCAGCCGGCGGTCAACCTGACCATCGGCGCGCTGCTGGGCCTGATCGCGGGCCTGCTGGCGGCGCTGGGCCGCAACGCCATGGACAACACGGTGAAGTCGATCCCGGTGATGGAGGAGCTGACCGGGGCGCCGGCCCTGGGCACGGTCACCTACTCGGCGGAGGCGGGCGCGCGGCCGCTGATCGTGCACGAGCCGGCCGGCGCACCGCGCGCGGAGTCCTACCGGCACATCCGGACCAACCTGCAGTTCGTCGACGTCGACCACCCGCCGCGGGTCGTGGCGCTGACCAGTTCGCTGCCCGCGGAGGGCAAGACGACCACCGCGTGCAACCTCGCCATCGCGCTGGCGCGTGCCGGCAAGCGGGTGGCCGTGGTCGACGCCGACCTGCGCAGGCCCCGCATCGCGGAGAACCTCGGCCTGGAGGGCGCGGTCGGGCTCACCAGCGTGCTCATCGGCCACGCCCGGCTGGACCAGGTGCTGCAGCCCTGGGGCTCGGAGGGGGTGACGGTGCTGACCAGCGGCCCGGTACCGCCCAACCCGAGCGAGCTGCTGGCCTCCCAGCACATGGCCGACATCCTCGGCGAGCTGTCCCGGCGGTTCGACGTCGTCCTGCTGGACACGCCGCCGCTGCTGCCGGTCACCGACGCCGCGCTGCTGGCCGGCCGCTACGACGGCGCGCTGCTGGTGGTGCGGCACGGGCGGACGTCCCGCGCGCAGGTCCGCACCGCGATGGCCTCGCTGCACGCCGTGTCGGCCAACGTGCTCGGCGCGGTGCTCACCATGACGCCGAAGACCGGCGGCCGGCGCAGCTACGGCTACTACCACTACGCCTACGGTTCCACCGAGACCGCGCCCCCCACGCCGTTGACCCTGCGCAGGCTGCTGCGCTGGCCGGGCTACGCCGACCACTCCGACGCCACCGCCCCGATCGGCCGGGTGCTACCGCACGAGCACGCCCCGGCCGTCGTGCGCGCCGAGACCGACAGCCGCGCCGGAGGCGGGCGGTGAGCGGCGACCCGGTCCCGGAAGGGGCCGCGAAGGACACGCCGGACGAGGCGCCCGACGAGCTCATGGACGAGCTCGCGGACGAGCCGGCCGCCGCGAAGTCGCCGGACAAGCCGCGCCGGCGCCGGTGGCGGCGGGTGCTGGTCGTGACCGTGGTGATGGTGTTCGCGCTGCTGCTCCTCGCCGCCGGCGGCCTGTACGTGATCAGCGACAAGCTCGCCGGGAACGTCACCCGCATCCCCGCGGTGTTCGACCCGCTGGACCCTGCCGCCCGGCCGACCAAGCCGCCCGGACCGGCCGGGCAGGCCGAGACGTTCCTGCTCGCCGGCAGCGACTCCCTCGCCGAGGGGCCGACGACCGGCTCGGACGCGACGGCCGACGAGGTGCCGGGCGCGCAGCGCAGCGACGTGATCATGCTGGTGCGGGTGAACGCCGCGCGGACCGAGGCGGTCGTCGTGTCGATCCCGCGGGACAGCTGGGTGCCGGTGCCCGGGCACGGCATGGCGAAGATCAACGCGGCCTACTCCTACGGCGGCCCGACGCTGATGGTCCGCACCGTCGAGGCGCTCACGAAGGTGCGCGTCGACCACTTCGCCACGATCGACTTCGCCGGGTTCCGGGCGATGGTCGACGCGGTCGGCGGGATCGACGTGACCGTCGCCGAGCGCACCACCTTCGGCGACGTGGTGTTCGACGCGGGCACCAACCACCTCGACGGGCGCCGCGCGCTGGCCTACGTGCGGCAGCGCAAGGGCCTGCCGCGCGGCGACCTGGACCGGGTGCGGCGCCAGCAGAGCGCGCTGCGCGCGCTGCTCAACAAGGCCGTCTCCGGCGGACTGCTGACCGACCCGGTGCGGCTGTACCACCTGCTCGACGCGGTCACCAGGTCCGTCGGCGTGGATGACACGCTCAGCAACGGCGACCTGCGTTCGCTCGCCTACGAGATGCGCAACCTCCGGGCGCGGACCGTCACGTTCATGACCTCGCCGGTGGCGGGGCTGGGCCGCGAGGGCGACCAGTCGGTGGTCTACCTCGACCCGAAGCGGGCACCCCGGCTGTGGCGGGACCTCGACACCGACCGGATCCGCGACTACCTCGCGGACAACGGCGGCGACGTGCTGGGCGGCACCACGCCGTGAGCGCGCCCCGGTTCGCCATCCTGTTCGTCTGCACCGGCAACATCTGCCGGTCCGCGTTCGCCGAACTGCTCGCCCGCCGCCTGCTGGACGAGAACCTGCCGCCGGCCGACGCCGCGCGGATCACCGTGGCGAGCGCCGGCTGCGACGCGTCGCGGGGCGCCGGCGTGCACCCGCTGACCCGCGCCGAACTGGCCGCGTGGCGGGTCACCGGGCCCGCGGTGGACGCGCACGTCGCCCGGCAGGTCGACGCCGGCCTGCTCGCCGGGGCGGACCTGGTGCTGACCGCGGAACGCCACCACCGCGCGCACGTCGTGCGGACCTACCCGGGGGCGTTGCGCAGCACCTTCTGCCTGCGCGAGTTCCACCGCCTGCTGTCCACGGTGGACCGTCTGGAGCCGGTGGAGCCGGTCGCGCGCCTGCGTTCCGCGGTGGACGCGGCCGCCATCCGCCGCGGCTCCATCCCGCCGGTGGCCCCCGAGGACGACGCGGTCCCCGACCCGTTCGGCGGGACCGCCGAGGTGCACCACGGCTGCGCGATGCTGATCGGCTCGCTGCTGCGCGACCTGGTCACCGTGCCGGCGCCGCCGCGCCACGCGGGTGCCGGGCTCACGTCCCGGGCGCGCCGCTGACGCGGCTCACCGCGCGAGCGCGTCGACCGCGGCCATCTGCGCCGCGGTCAGCTCGAAGCCCCACACGTCGAGGTTGGCGCGCAGCCGGGCCGGGTCGCCGGACCGCGGGATGGCGACGACGCCGTGCTGCACGTGCCAGCGCAGCACCACCTGCGCGGCGGACACCTGGTGCGCCGCGGCGATCCCGGCGAGCGCCGGGTCGGCCAGGTCGGTTCCGCTCAACGGGCCGTACCCCTCCACGACGACACCCCGCTCGCGGCTCGCCGCCAGCGTCGCCGGATCGTGCCGCGGCGGGCTCCACGGGATCTGGTTCACCGCGGGCGCCACCCCGGTCGCCGCGGTGAGCTCGTCGACCTGGCCGAGCGAGTGGTTGCTGACGCCGACCGCGCGGGCCTTCCCCGCCTCGCGCGCGGCCAGGAACGCCTCCCAGGTCGCCACCGCCGCGCGGCCCGCGGGCGGCCAGTGCACGAGCCACAGGTCCACGTGGTCGACTCCGAGCGCGCGCAGGCTCTCGTCGAGCACCGCGGTCTCCCGGCCGGCCTCCTCCGGCGGCAGCTTCGTGGTCACGAACACCTCGGCACGGTCGACGCCGCTGTCCCGCACCGCGCGACCCACCTCCGCCTCGTTGCGGTACGCCGTCGCGGTGTCGATCGACCGGTAGCCGGCGTCGAGCGCGTCGCGCAGGGCCACGTATCCCGTTTCGCCCAGCAGGCCCGCCGTGCCGAGCCCGAGTACCGGCATGGCGACGCCGCCCGCCAGGGCGACCGTAGGTGTCCGCATGCGCCCCATCCTGCCGCCGGGGCCGGGCTTGACGACCAGTGGCCCCGGCCGGGGCGGCCGGCCACCCACACGTTCGTCTGTCCGAGGTGGACCGTGCCATCCGGACGGTCGGCGGCTCCGTTGCGGACGGTGCCGTCCACGTCTCGGTGCCGCCATGAGCGTGGTCGTCCGACACATCCACCGTGCCGACAGGTCCACCGGGCACTCCCTGGCGGCGTTCGGGGTGGCGACGATCCACGAGACGCAGGAACCCACCGGCCCACTGGCCGCGCGGCTGCGCCCGATCCACCCGGGCGCGCGCACGTCGCCGGCACCGATCTCGAACCGACCGCTGGTGTGCGCCGGGCGACCGGTGCGGCCCGGCGACATGATCGTCGCCGACGATGACAGGGCGGTGGTGGACGCGCGCCGGCAGGCCACGACGGTGCTCGACGCGTCGCGTCCCGGGAGGGCCGGGAGGCCGCCCCCCGCGCGCGCTACCGTGCGGGGGAGCTCAGCCTCGACGCGAACGACATGCGCGGGCGGCTCGCCCGCAAGGGGCTGACCTACGTCGACGAGGATCCCGCCGAATGATCATCGACTGCCACGGCCACTACACCACCGCTCCCACGGCGCACCAGGAGTTCCGCGAGGCACAGCTAGCACACCTGCACGATCCGGGCCTGCCCGCACCGGCGCCCACCCGGATCAGCGACGACGAGGTGCGGGAGAGCATCGAGGGCACCCAGCTGCGGCTGTTGCGGGAACGCGGTGGCGACCTGATGATCTTCTCCCCCCGAGCGTCGGCCATGGCCCACCACGTGCCGGACCCCGCGACCGCCCGCGACTGGGCCCGAGCGTCCAACGACCTCGTGCACCGCGTGGTCGAGCTGTTCCCCGCGCACTTCGCCGGTGTCTGCCAGCTGCCGCAGACGCCCCGCGACGGGCTCGCCGACTCGATCGCGGAGCTGCGCCGCTGCGTCGAGGAGCTGGGCTTCGTGGGCGCCAACCTGAACCCCGACCCCTCCGGCGGGCACTGGACGTCCGCCCCGCTCACCGACGAGTCCTGGTTCCCGCTCTACGAGGCGATGGTCGAGCTGGACGTGCCCGCGATGATCCACGTCTCCACCTCGTGCAACCCCGCCTTCCACACCCTCGGTGCGCACTACCTCAACGCCGACACCGCCGCGTTCATGCAGCTCCTGCAGGGCGACCTGTTCACGCGCTTCCCGACGCTGCGGTTCGTGATCCCGCACGGCGGCGGCGCGGTGCCCTACCACTGGGGCCGCTTCCGCGGGCTGGCCGACCGGCTCGGCCGGCCGCCGCTGGCCGAGCACGTCATGCGCAACATCTACTTCGACACCTGCGTCTACCACCAGGCGGGGATCGACCTGCTGCACCGCGTCATCGGCGTGGACAACATCCTGTTCGCCTCGGAGATGTTCGGCGCGGTGCGCGGTGTCGACCCGGAGACCGGGCACCACTGGGACGACACCAAGCGCTACCTGGACGCGGTCGAGATGTCCGATGTGGACAGGACGAAGGTGATGTCCGGCAACGCGCTGCGGGTGTACCCGAGGCTCGCCCGCCGGGCGGGCTGAGGCCCGCTATGCGCCGAGCAGCTGCGTGTCCGGGCCGCAGCCGGCCAGATCCACCAGCGGCACGTCCCTGTCCCAGGGTGAAGAGCAGGCCGGCCCCGTGCGGGCTGCGGCAGCGCACCAGCATCGCGTCCGGCCCGGTCCGCACGCTGACGTGGCCGAGGATTTCCTCCGCCAAGCGGGTGCCACCGAGCGTGGGACTCCCCGCGATCCTGCGGAACCGCGACTTCGACCTGTATTGGGTGGGCGTGGTCGCCTCCCAGATCGGCACGCGGCGGTCCAGACCGACGCGCCGGACGGGATCCGCGGCCGGGTCACCGCGTTCTACCAGATGTCCTCGTGGGGCCTACCCGCCCTCGGCGACGTGGTGGTCGGCGCGTTCGCGGGCCGCGCGGACCGGGCCGGCAAGGCTGGTGGGCTGCTACCGATCACCTCTTCCCGGATGGGGCATCTGTGGGATGCCATGTCGCACGCCTACGGGGTGCTCGGCTTCGACGTCGCGGCTGCTGGCGCGGATCATCGAGCCGACCAGCAAGCTTGACTCGCTGCGGGTCCTCGAGGAGGTTGGCATTCGCCCACCGTCCTATCCGACGGTGAACCGCCGTCTGCCAGTGTTCGCCAAGGAGTCGTGGCGGGAGCGGCTAGCGGCGCTGTGCGCCCACCATGTCGGCCTGGGACCGCCGACATTGCTGCTCTACAACGTGACGACCTTGTACTTCGAGACCGACACTGACGGGTTCCGCGAGTCCGGGTTCTCCACGGAACGCCGTCTGGAACCCCAGATCACCGTCGGGCTGTTGACCGACACGGCCGGGGTTCCCGTTGATGGTCAACGCGTTCGAGGGCGACAAGGCCGAGACCACCACGATGCTGCCGGTGATCAAGGCGTTCCTGGTCGCCCACCGTCTGTCCGATGTGGTCATCGTGGCCGATGTCGGGATGATCTCGGAGAACAACATGAAGGAGATCGAGGCCGCCGGGCTCTCGTTCATCCTCGGCATGAAGATCAGGTGCGGTACTACCAGTACAAGCACGATCGAGCACGCAGGACGCTCAAGGGCATCGACGAGCAGGTCCGCAAGGCCGAGCAGGCCGTGGCTGGCAAGACCGCGGTCAAGCGCAACCGGTTCGTCAAGCTCACCGACGCCACCAAGACCGTCAACAGATCGAGAAGAGTTTCCGGATCGCCAAGTCCGACCTGGCCGCCCGTCCGATCTACCACCGCACCAAAGATTCGATCGAGGCGCACCTGACCATCGTGTTCGCCGCCCTCGCGATCAGCCGCTGGATCGAAGATCGCACAGACTGGTCCATCAGGAAGTTCGTGCACACCGCCCGGCGCTACCGCACCGTCGAGATCCAGGCAGGCAAGCAGACCATCACCGCCGCCGACCCGCTACCCGACGACCTCACCAACGTGCTCGACGCGATCCACCGGCCCGGCGGTGCGAACTAACCTGATAAAGTTGGGTCCCCTCCGGTGGGCAGGTGAAGGCCCGCTCCGTCATCGCATCAGAATGGGGCCGGTTCCGGTTCGGCTATGGGTTCCGGTTCGGCTATGGGTTCCGGTTCGTGTTGATAGTGATAGCCGAGTGGGGATATCCAGGTCAGAGTCCCGGCACGTTTGACGATCCTCCAGCCACCGATGGTCTTGGCCCGATGGTGGGTGCGGCAGGCCGGGTGCAGATTGTCCCGATCGGTGGGACCAGCCGGGAACGGCACCCGATGGTCCAGGTCGCACTGCTGGGCGGGCCGGATGCAGCCGGGGCCGGTGCACGTCGGGACGTCGGCTCGTACGTGATCGCGCAGCGCGGCAGGTGGCGGGTAGCGCCGGCGGCCGACGTCGAGCACGCGGCCGGTCGCCGGTTCGGTGAGGATCCGCCGCCAGGTCGTATCGGACCGGTAGGCCAGGTCGACGGCCCGCTGCGCTGCGATGTCACCGTAGCCGACCAGATGTCCCGGCTTGGTGTCCACGTCGAGTGCTGTGGTGGCCGGCATCGTCACCAGCACGGTGACCTTCGCGTTCTCGTAGTCCTTGCCCGCCAGCAGGTCCAGCGCGACGTCGCTGCGGAGCTGATCCAGCGTGCGACCCGCTGCCGCTCCGGATGCCTTCAGCCGCCGGGCAATGGCGTCCACCCTCCGGTCGGCGATCTGGATCCGCTCGGCCGAGCCATGGACGGTGAGAGCCGCGCACCCGTCGCCGGTGGGGTAGGCGTCGAGGCGCCGCTCGGCAAGGCGCTTCTCGTGCCGTTCACGCAAGGCGTCGGTGCCGAGGCGCCGGATCGCCCGGGTCAGCGCCCGGCCCAGCTGGGCCGCGGACAACTCCGCCGCCCCTGCCGTGACCTCCTGCTCGACCAGCGCGGCTTCCTCATCGGACAACACCGCGGTGACCTCGGCGATCTTCGATGCCCGGTAACCGTCGAGCCTGCCCGCCAACATCGCCGCCAATGTCCGGGGCAACCTCGTCGTCAACGCGACTGCGAGCGTCAACCGCTGCTGTGCGGCGCGCAGCGACATCCGGAACAGCGCGGCTACCTCGTGTGCATCGAACTCGTTGCCGCCGTGTGCGGCGAACTCGGCGAGCTGCTGCAGCGCGAGCCCCTCGGCCCGCCACGCAGCCCGCTGGTACCGGAGAGCGGATGCGAGGACAGCCGCCCGCGGATCGCTTTCCGGCACTTCGACGAGAGATTCGAACATATGTCCAGTCTACCGGCTTGATCGCTGAACACGTTGTGGGGCAAGGAAATTCACCCCATCGAGCTGACCTGCCGGTTGGCGTACCAGGTACGCAAGGACCACCACGGCCCGCCACCGCACCTGAATCCCACGTGGCCGGTGCTAGGAACCGCCCACAGCCACGCATCTCGACCTGACCGGCCCTCACGCCGGCCGGCAGACCACGTCTACCAGCGCCGGGTGACCGCTGGCCAACACGTGGTCGGCCGCCTCGCGGATCACCTCGCGCACCACGTCGGGGTCGGTGGCCGGGCCGCGGACCCACCAGCCGAAGCCGCGCGCGACCGCGGCGAAGTCCGGGGGCTGGGTCGTCGATGGCGATGCCGATGCTCGCCCGCTCCACCGGGGTGCCGCGCCGGTGCGCGATCCGCTCCTGGTGCGCCCAGTCGTTGGAGTTGACCGGTTGTTGACCATCACCACGAGCAGCGGTAGCTCGTAGCGGCTCGCCACAACGCCCCGGCGTCGAAAATGACGTGAGGTCGCCGTCGGGCTGGAGGTCGACCACGAGCAGCCCGCTCACCTTGTGCGCCGGCCGTCCCATGTGGACCGGCACAGGACGCCCAGGCGCTCGCGCCACCGCTCCCGGCTCGACCGCGCGTTCGGCCGGTTCGCCGGCCGTGATCTCCCGGCACAGCGCCAGCACCGGCGGCAGCTGTGTCCGCGGTGACCTGCAGGTCCGTCGCCACCAGTGCGGCGTAGCCCTCCTCGAGGATGTAGAAGGCCGCCTCGTTCTGGTGTCGTGCCCGTGGTTGGACGACTCCGGCGGCAGCTCGACGAAGTGGACCTGGATGGTCTGGGTCAGGAGGTCCTCGTCGCCCAGGCCGACGAGCCACCAGGTCCACCTCGACGGGACGAGCAACCAGTCAGGCAACGGTCCGGACGCCCGGCGGTACGCTCACCGCCGATGACCGACGTCCCCGCCGGGCCGGCGTCGCGGCGGATGTGGCCGCTGTACGCGGCCGGGTTCACCACCGCCTTCGGTGCCCACGGCGTCGCGGCGAGCCTCGGCGCGCGGTCCGCCGACGTGGTCACCTCGCTGCTCGTGCTCGGCGCGTTGCTGGCGCTCTACGACGGCGCCGAGATCGTGCTCAAGCCGGTGTTCGGCGCGCTCGCCGACCGGGTCGGCGCCCGGCCCGTGCTGCTCGGCGGGCTGGCCGGGTTCGCCGCCGCCTCCGCGCTCTACCTCGCCGGAGACGGCCCGGCCTGGCTGTGGGCTGCCCGTCTCGGCCAGGGCGCGGCCGCGTCCGCCTTCTCCCCCGCCGCGTCCGCGCTCGTCGCCCGCCTCACCCCGGCCACCGGACGCGGGCGCGCGTTCGGCGGCTACGGGCTGGCCAAGAGCGCCGGCTACCTGCTGGGCCCGCTGCTCGGCGGCGTGCTGGTCCGGGTGGGCGGGCTGGGGCTGCTGTTCGCGGTGCTGGCCGCACTCGGCGCGGCCGCCGCCGGCTGGGCGGCGCTCGCGGTGCCCCGCGTGCCACCGCTCCCGCGCGCCCGGCAGACCCTGGCCGGCCTCGTCCGGGGACTCGCCGACCCGGGGTTCTGGCGGCCCACCGCCGCGCTCGCGGGCGCCACCGCGGCGCTGGCGGTCGGCGTCGGGTTCCTCCCGGTCACCGGTGCCGCGCTGGGCCTGGGCGCGGTCGCGACCGGCGCGGCCGTCTCGGCCCTCGCCGCGACCGCGGCGGTGGTGCAGCCGCTCGCCGGACGTGCCCTGGACGCGGGCCGGCTCGGCGCCCGCGCCGGCCTCGGCGCCGGCCTCGCGATCACGGCCGCCGGCCTGGCCTGCGCGCTGCTGCCGGGCCTGCCGGGGCTGCTGGCGGCGGCGGTGGTGATCGGCGCCGGCACCGGGCTGGTCACCCCGCTCGGCTTCGCGACGCTCGCCGCGTCGACCCCGCCCGAACGGCTCGGCCGGACCATGGGGTCCGCCGAGGTGGGCCGCGAGCTCGGCGACGCGGGCGGCCCGCTGCTCGTCGCCGGGGTCGCCACGGCCGCCGGGCTGGGCGCCGGCTACGCCGCGCTCGCGCTGGTGCTGGTGGTGCTCACCGGGCTGGTTCGGGGGCGCGCAGCGGCAGCCGGACCTGGAAGTGGGTGTCGCCCGGCGCCGAGACGACCCTGAGGTCGCCGCCGTGCCGGTTGACCACCACGCGCCACGACACGTCCAGGCCGAGCCCGGTGCCCTGGCCGACGCCCTTGGTGGTGAAGAACGGCTCGAACACCCGGCGGCGCAGCTCCTCCGGCACGCCGGGGCCGGTGTCGATCACCTCGACCAGCGCGCTGTCGCCGTCGAGAGCGGTGCGGATGGTCAGCGTGCCCTTGCCCGACATCGCGTCCACCGCGTTGTCGATCAGGTTCGTCCACACCTGGTTGAGCTCGGCCGGGTAGGCGGGCACCCGCGGCAGCGTGCGGTCGAAGTCCTTGACCACGCGCACGCCCTGCGGGATCTTGCCGGACATCATCACGAGCGTGGCCTTCAGGCCCTCGTGCAGGTCGACCTCCTGGTGCGGGGTGCGGTCCAGCTGCGAGTACTGCTTCGCCGCCCCGACCAGCGTGGGAGATCCGCGCCGTGCTGTCCTTGATCTCCAGCAGCAGGTTCTCGGTCTCCACGGTGTAGGCGAGCCAGCGCAGCGCGGGCTCGAAGAACCCCGGGTCGACCGCCCCGGCGATGTCCTCGAGGTCGCCGGTGGTCAGGCCCGCCGCCACGAACACCGGCGCGAGGTCCCAGCCGCCGGTGACGTCGCGCTCGTCGAGCCACTCGCCCAGCTCGTCCTCGCGGTCGGACTCCTGGATGGGGGTGAGCGTCTCGGCGGTGGTGACCCGGCCGACGAACTTCTCCTGCAGGATCGTCAGCTTGTGCAGCTGCTCCCCGTCGAACCGGCCCTCCGCCAGCAGGGCCAGCTTGTGCCGCATGCCGGCGAACCGCTCCCGCAGCGTCTCGCTGGCCCGGACCGCGGCCGCCGCCGGGTTGTTGAGCTCGTGGGTGAGCCCGGCGGTCAGCTTGCCCAGCGCGAGCAGCCGCTCCCGCTGCGCGATCAGCTCCTCGGTGTTGCGGAAGCCGACGAACATGCCCGTCCAGCAGGTGCACCGCCATCGGGAACCACTGCGCGGAACTTCGCACCGAACTCCGCCACCGGCAGCGCGAGGAACTCGCACTCGGTGACCGCGCGCACGGTCGCCGGGTAGCGCTGGTCGATCTGGTCGCCGAGGTAGAACTGCACCGCCCCCGAGTAGACCCCGCGGCTGTCGGTCCGCACGGTCTCCACCTCGGCGCCGCGCACCGTGCGCACCATGGACAGCGTCCCGGACAGCAGCACGTAGAAGCACTCCGCGGGCTCGCCCTCCACCGACACCGCGTCCCCGGCCGCGTAGCCCACCACGTCCCCGTTCGCGGCGAGCCACTCGAGCTGGTGGTCGGCGAGGCCGGCGAACAGGAACAGCTCGCGCAGCTCCGCGGTCGACAGGCGACGTTCCATGCTCACCGTTCCTCCAGGTAGCGGTGTACCAGGGTGACGGCCATCGCGCCCTCGCCGACCGCCGAGGCCACCCGCTTGACCGACTGCGCGCGGACGTCGCCCGCCACGAACACGCCGGGCACGCTCGACTCCAGGTAGTACGGGTCGCGGCCGAGCACCCACCCGGGCGGGCGGCGCCCGTCGACGAGCAGGTCCGGCCCGGTCCACACGAAACCGCGCTCGTCGCGCTGCACGACGCCGTCGAGCCACTCGGTCCGCGGCTCGGCGCCGATGAAGACGAACAGGTGGCTCGTGTCCACCGTCTCCGAGCCGTCCGGGCAGTCGCAGGCGCAGCCCCTCCAGGTGCTCGGTGCCCATCGCGGCGCCGATCGACCTCGGTGCCGGTGCGCACCGCGATGTTGTCGATCCCCTCGAGCTGCTGGATCAGGTAGTGCGACATGATCGCGTGCAGCGACTCGCCGCGCACCAGCAGGGTCACCCGGCGGGCGTGCCGGGCGAAGAACACCGCGGCCTGGCCGGCCGAGTTCGCGCCGCCGACGATGTAGACGTCGCTGCCCGCGCACTCCGGCGCCTCGGTCGATCGCCGAGCCGTAGTAGACGCCGCGTCCGGTCAGCTCGGGGATGCCCGGGCGCGGCCAGCGTCCGGTAGGACACCCCGGTCGCGAGGATCACCGCGTGCGCGGCGATGCCGGTGCCGTCGCCGAAGCGCACCGCCCGGGCGGAGCCCTGGACCTCCAGTGCGGTCGACGTCGCGGGCGGCGAGCATCTCGGCGCCGAACTTCGACCGCCTGGCGGCGGGCCCGGTCGGTGAGCTGGGCGCCGGAGACGCCGTCCGGGAAGCCGAGGTAGTTCTCGATCCGCGAGCTCTGCCCGGCCTGCCCGCCCGCGGCCTGCCGCTCGACGAGCAGCGTGCGCAGCCCTTCCGACGCGCCGTAGACCGCCGAACCGAGCCCGGCCGGTCCACCGCCGACGACGATCAGGTCGTAGAAGTCGGTCGCCGGGTCCACGGTCAGCCCGACGGCCGCCGCGATCTCCGCGTCGGTCGGCGCCAGCAGCGCCCGCCCCTCGGTGGTGATCACGACGGGGATCTCGGTGGGGTCCGCGGCCGCCGCGTCGAGCAGCCGCCTGCCCTCCGGCTCGTCGATGCTGTAGTAGCGGTAGGGAACGGCGTTGCGGGCGAGGAAGTCCCGCGCGCCGAAGGTCGGCGCCGACCACCGGTGGCCGATGATCTTGATCTCCTCGACGGCGGCGTCCGCCGAGGCGCGCCAGGTCTCGATCAGCGCGTCGACGACCGGGTAGAGCTTCTCCTCCGGCGGGTCCCACGGCTTGAGCAGGTAGTGGTCGACGTCGACGAGGTTGATGGCCTGGATGGCGGCGTCGGTGTCGGCGTAGGCGGTGAGCAGCGCCCGCCGGGCGCGGGGGAACAGGTCCATGGCCTGTTCGAGGAACTCGATGCCGTTCATCTCCGGCATGCGGTAGTCGGCGAGCATCGCGGCCACCGGGTCGCCGCGCAGCTTGAGCTCCTTGAGCGCCTCGAGCGCCTCCTGCCCCGACGACGCCCGCACCACGCGGTGCGCCTCCCCGTAGCGACGGCGCAGGTCGCGGGCGACCGCACGGGAGACGCCGGGGTCGTCGTCGACGGTGAGCAGGACCGGTTTGGTCACCCCGGCCACCTCAGACAACGGCCTGGTCGAGGTAGCACCATCGCCAGTCCTCACCGGGCTCGAAGGAACGGATCACCGGGTGCCGGCTCGTCGCGAAGTGGGCACTGGCGTGCCGGTTCGGCGAGGAGTCACAGCAGCCGACGTGTCCGCAGGACAGACATTCGCGCAGGTGCACCCACTGCCCACCGGTCGCGAGGCAGTCCGTGCAGCCGTCGGTGCTGCTCGGGGTCACCTCCCGAATCTGGTCGAGATGCGCACATTCAGCCATGCGCCAATCTTCGCACCACGACGCCCCCGGGGAGGTCACGCGCCCGGCCGGGGCAAGATGAACGGGTGACGAGCACGGCGTTGCGGAAGGATCCCCCGCCGGACCCGGCGCCGGAGCCCGAGAAGGACGCCGCCCCGGGCGGTGTCGGCGCCGCGCGGCGGTTCGCCACCGGCCCGTGGCTGCCGAGGCTGGTCACGCTGCTCGCGGTGGTCCCCGTGGTCACCACCCTGCGCGACGTCGCGAACTCCGGGCGGCTGCAGCACATCGACTACCTGTACCAGCTCGTCCGGATGACCAACCCGGACGGCACGCTCAAGCCGTTCGACCTGCGCGACTACCTGTCCAACGAGCACATCCTGGGCCTGCCGTCGGTGCTCTACCGGATCAACATCGCGCTGTTCGCCGGCGACAACCGGACGCTGGGCGTGTTCGTGGTCGCGGTGGCCTGCCTGACGGTCGTGGCACTGGCCGCCGCCCTGCCGCGCACGCTGCATCCGCTGGTGCGCGCGGCCCTCGTGGTGACCGCCTCGGCGCTGGTGTTCAGCCCGCACGGGCTGTGGAACTACACCCGCGCGATGAGCGGCACGGCATGGCTGACCGCCAACCTGATCGTCGTCGTGGCGCTGCTGCTCGCGGTGCGCGGCCGGTGGTGGCCGGCCTGGGGCCTGGCGCTGCTGGGCAGCCTCACCTACGGCACGGCGTTCGCGGTCTGGCCGGTGCTCGCGGTGCTCGCGATGCTGCGCCGGGAGCCGTGGTGGCGCCGGCTGCTGCCGCTGGCCGCGGGCGGCGCGCTGGTGGCCGTCTGGCTGGCCTACCGGCCCTCCGCTCCGCTGGCCGCGGCGCCGACCAGTGACCTGGGCAGCATGCTCTACTACTACCTCGCCGTGGTCGGCAAGCTGTGGACCGCGGACAGCGGCGGGATGGCGGCCCTGGCCGGTGCGGTGATCATCGCCTGCTACGCCGCGTTGGCCACCAGCCGGGTCGCGCGGGAGCCGCGGATGTGGTTCTGGTGGGCGCTGGCCTGCCACGGCTTTCTCGGCGCCGCGATGATCACCGTCGCCCGCGTCGACTACGGCGGCGAGGTGGGCATGGACACCGCCCGCTACACCTCGATCTCCGTGCTCGTCTCGGTTCCGGCACTCGTGCTGCTGGCCACCGTGGCGCACCGCGGGGCCGAACACCGCGCGTACAGGATCGCCGCCGTCACCGTGGTCGCCGGCGCGCTCGGCTTCGCGCTCGGCGCGCCGGACGCCGTCGTGGAGCGCGCGGCGGACAAGGAGCACCACGTGGAGGCCGTCGCCATCCGCGGCGGGTTCAGCGACGCCTACCGGCGCTACCCGCTCGCGAGCGAGCTCGTGCCGCGGCTGCGGGCGCTGGGCCATTACCCGTTCACCGACGAGTTCACCCTCGGCTGCGGCGGCCCCGAGCTCGGGTCGACGCTCGACCTCGACGCGATGACCGCGCTGCCCGCGGCGGTGGGCAACAAGCGGCCGCGGCACGCGGCGGGCGCGGTGGAGTGGGCCGAGCCGCCCGACCCGGCGCCGACCTTCGACGGCAAGCCGGTGCCGATCCTGCACGGCTGGGCCGCCGACCGCGACGACCCGGTGCGCTGCGTGGTGATCGTGGACGGCGAGGGCACGGTCGTCGGCGGCGGGGTGAGCGGCGAGACCCGGCCGGACGTCGCGCTGCGCTACGCCGGGGTCGACCCGAACTCCGGCTTCGCGGTGATCGGCCCCGTCGACACCGCCAGCCGCGTCGTGGTGATCCACACCAGCGGCGCGATGCGCTGGCTGCCGGCCACGATCCCCGACCCGGCCGACGCCCCTGAGATCGCCAGGGCGGACCGCTGAGATCGACCGTACCGCCGGGCCGCGCCCTATAGTGGCCCTGTGGCCGGTTTGGAGCAGCCGGTGAACCCGCCGGACGCGGCCCGGGCAGCGGATGCCGACCGGGCGGCGGTCGCCGAGAGGCTGGGGATCGCCGCCGGCGAAGGTCGGATCGACCTCGACGAGCTGGATGAAAGAGTCCGCCTGGCCTACCGCGCGAGGACATACGGCCAGCTCCGCGCCCTGGTGGAGGACCTGCCCGACCGGTCCCCTTCGGTACCGGACCCGGCCACCGTCGCCGAGCCCGAGACGCTCGTCCTCAAGACCACGGCACACATTCTCAAGCAGTCGGGACGGTGGGTCGTTCCGCGGCGGATCACCGCCGAGTCCACGACGGGGTTCATCACGATCGACTTCACCCGGGCGTCATGCGCACACCGTGAGGTCAGCGTCGACGCGGCGACCCGGACCGGGCGGATCCGGTTGATCCTTCCGGACGGCTGGGCGGCCCGGGTCGCCCCGTCGAGCACGAACACCTCGCATATCAGCAACAGAGCTGTCGAGGAAGCCGATCCCGGCGCACCGACCATCGTCGTGACCGGACACCCGATCTTCGGCTACATCAAGATCAGGCAGCGTCGCGGACGATGACCCCGGCGAACCGGGGCGCGCGGGACACTAGCGCGGGCGGCCGACGTCGGGCTTGGTGTAGTCACAGACGCCGGACGGGAAGATCTGCCCGAGGCGGCGTACCTGGTCCGCGCTCGGGCGCCACGAGGCGTAGACGCCGCGCGCGAGCGCCTTGCGGACCGGCTGCAGCGCGCACTTGTAGTGCTCCTCGTCGAACGGGCCGCCGGCGACGGTGCGGGACGTGCCGTTGATCGGGAACCGCTGGGTGCACGGGCCGGCCGGGGCCCGGTCGATGATGCCGCGCCAGGCGTCGCGGCCGCGGTAGAGCAGCGTCCCGTCGGTCGCGAAGCAGCTGTCGACCGCCTCGGCCGGCTTGTTGCCCGCGACGCCCCGCCACGGGCGCGCGTGCAGGTTCCCGAGCCACGTGTCCATCACCGCGAGGGCCATCGGGGTCTGGTCGAACGCCCGCGCCGGGCGCGCGTCGGTGAACCACACGACCTGGTTCGACGCGTTCCCTCGCCGCTGGATGATGCGCTCGCGGGAGGCGAAGGACTGGCGGGCGTTGTGCATGTTCAGCTCGGCGTCGAGGTAGTGGCGCCAGTCGATGATCGGGATGTCGATCCGGCCGTCGAACACCAGCCCGGACCGGTAGGCCGCCCGCATCGCCTCGACGCTGCCCTCGGTGCGCGGCGCCACCCCGTCGGGCCCGGGCGGGGTGATGTTCCGCGCGCTCCACACGTCGATGTCGCCCGGGCACAGCGCGGAGATGAACGGGCAGCCCTCCTGCACCGCCTCACTCGGGTCCTTCCAGCCGCCCACCGAGGCGTTGAGGTCGAGGAACTCCGCCGGGCTCAGCTCCCCGTCGCGCAGCGCCCGCAGCCCGTACTGCACACCGACGTTGTCCCATGTGGACCGGGCGAAGCCGGTGGCCGGGTCGCGCCCGTAGACGTTGACCGCGTCGTTCCAGTGCGTCCACTCCACCGCCGCCTGCTGCTCGGGGGTGATGCCGGGCGCGGTGCCGTACTTCGGGTTGAGCGCGAGCGGGGACAGCCCGCGCCAGCCGTTGATGCACTCCGTCGACCCGGGCGCCGGCAGCCACGGCGTGAGCTGCTGGTACGGGTTGGCCACGGTGTCCGAGGCCGACAGCCCCTCCAGCAGCGAGCGGTTCGACCACGTCGCCCACTTCGACGCCGGGTTCGCCCGCACCCGCAGGTCCATCCAGCGTTCGAGCAGCTCACAGTCGCCGACGTGGATGGTCTGGGTGACCATGTCCGGGTAGGAGTACTGCGGGATCGCGCCGTCGAGCAGGCCCGGGTGGTTCTGGCCGTACACGTACTGCTGGATGCCGCCGCCGGAGCCGCCCAGGCCCACGGTGTACTCGGGGTCGTCGTACTCGGTCACGAACCGCGACTTGACCATCAGCGCGGTCTCGCCGCCGAGCACCAGGTTGTAGTGCGTGTTCGTCTTCGTGCCGGTCGACCAGGCGATCGCGTAGCCCTGGCCGAGGCCGTACGGGTAGCGGGACTCGCTCTGGTTGTTGGAGCCCTGGTAGTGCCCGACGGCGACGCCGCCGCCGAAGTAGTAGATCAGCTTGCGGTTCCAGTACGGCAGCGCCGAGGGCCCGGTGGCGTCCGGGTCGAGGACCGCGATCGAGTAGATGAACCGGTTGATCGTGCCGCGCTCCCAGCGGATCACGAAGTCGGTGGTGGCGCCGTCGCTCGTCGTCGTGGTGGTCATGTCGGCCGGGCGCGGCGCCGCCGCGTCGTACGGCTTCCAGGTGTCGGCGGTGGACCGGTAGTAGTAGCCGACCCGGGTCGCCAGCGTGCAGTCGTCGTCGAGGAACGGCCCCGCGAGGTCGAACCCGGCCAGGTGGTCGGGGGTGGAGCAGAAGAAGTCGGGCTGTGCGGGGCCGGAGAACATCGGCCCGGTGACCGGGTGGTTGACCAGGGTCAGCGCCGCCCGCTGCCGGCCCGGCGCCGACGCCCGCACGGTGCTCTCGCCGAGCGGCAGGCCGCGCAGCACGCCCTCCAGCGCGTGCGGGGCCTGGTCGTCGGGCGCGAACGACGAGGTGACGTCGACCCCGTTCACCGACACCTTCGCGGCGTCCAGCCGCATCCACCGCGGGACCTCGACGCGGACCCGGGCCGCGCCGCCGCTGACGTAGCGGGCCGGCCCGGACAGCGTCTCGAGCCGCAGCCCGCCGCCGTGCCGTGACCCGCCGCCCGCCGCGGCGGTGACGGTGCTGCCGATCAGGGTCGTGACGACCACGACCGCGACGAACAAGCCTCGGCGCCCCATTGCGTCCTCCCGGCCTTGCCGGTGCCCGGCCGTCCGGACCACCGCGGCGGCACGATCACGTTAGGCCGCACCGGATGCACCGTCAACGCCCCGCCCGGCGGCCGCAACGGCGCCGAACGTCCCGCCGAGCCGGGCCCATGGTCCCTGTCGGCGCCCACCGTCGCCGCGCAGCATCTGAGGCGGGTCGGGGGCGCGCCGAGGAGGAAGCCATGCGCAAAGTTGCCGATGTGGCGGCCGAGTTCCTGGCCACCAGACGGATCGCGGTGACCGGTGTGTCGCGCAACCCGGCCGGGCACGGCGCCAACGTCGTGTACGACCGGCTGGCCGATCGCGGCTACGAGGTCTTCGCGGTCAACCCGAATGCCGACGAGATCGCCGGCAAGACCTGCTACCACGACCTGAAGTCCATTCCCGACGGAGTCGACGCCGTGGTCGTCGGCACCCGCGCGGAGACGGCCGAGTTGACCATGCGCGAGTGCGTGGAACTCGGCATCCCGCTGGTGTGGATGCACCGCTCCTTCGGCCCCGGCAGCGTCTCGCCGGCCGCCGCCGAGTACGGGCGGGCGCACGGCCTCACGGTCATCGACGGAGGCTGCCCGCTGATGTTCCCGCCGGCATCCGACCGCGGGCACCGGATGATGCGGTGGATGTGCGGCCTGTCCGGCAGCCTGCCGAAGCGGGTGTGACGCGTGACCGAGATCGACTCGGGCGCGCCCGCGACGACCGCGCCGGGCACCGAGGACCCGGTCGTCAGCATCGACGTCGACACCGATCCCGGCGCCGCCGCGCCCTCGCCGGGGCCGGGCCTGTGGCTGCGCTGGTTCCGCGCGGTCACGGTCGGCGAGTGCCTCGGCTTCCTGATGCCGGCCACCGTCGGCGCGCTGACCGCGCACACCGCCGACGCGGTGTCGGTGGCGCTGCTCGTGCTGGCCGGCGCCGCGGAGGGCGCGGTGCTCGGCTGGTTCCAGGCGCGCGTGCTGCGTCGCGCGCTGCCGGGCCTGCCGGTGGCCCGGTGGACGGTGGCGACCGCCGCCGCGGCCGCGCTCGCGTGGGCGATCGGGATGACCTTCGGCACGCAGGGCGACCGGCTGGCCGGGATGCCGGTGGCCGCGCTGGTCCCGCTCGCCGCCGGCGGCGGGCTCGTGCTGCTGTTCTCGATCGGCGTCGCGCAGTGGGCGGTGCTGCGTGCCCGCGTGCACGGCGCCGGCCGGTGGATCTGGGGCACCGCGCTCGCGTGGACGGTCGCGCTGGTCGCGTTCATGGCCGTCACGATGCCGTTGTGGCAGCCCGGGCAGGGCACCGTCCTGATCGCGCTCGTCGGGGTGCTCGGCGGGCTGGTCATGGCGGCCACGGTGGCGGCGCTGACCGGCTGGCTCGCCGTCCGCGTCACCCGTCCAGGTGATCGGAAATGACGGCGGCGACGGGCGCCACCACACTCGATCACGCGGCTCGCCGTTCCCACCCGCACCGCTCGCCGTCCGGCCGGGACCTTCGGCCCGGTCGACACGGCCGGTTCGGCCCTGCATCGCGGTGGAGCCGAACGGCAGTCTGACACGGGCACTGAGATCGGCAGCGAGATCGCCGGAGAGATCCACAGGGAGCACGGATGAACGCCTTGGACCTGGCGCGGTGGCAGTTCGGCATCACGACCGTCTACCACTTCATCTTCGTACCGCTGACCATCGGGCTGTCGTTCCTGGTCGCCGGCATGCAGACCGCGTGGGTGCGCACCGGCGACGAGCGCTACCTGCGGATGACCAAGTTCTGGGGCAAGCTGTTCCTGATCAACTTCGCCATGGGCGTGGTGACCGGGATCGTCCAGGAGTTCCAGTTCGGCATGAACTGGAGCGACTACAGCGCGCTTCGTCGGCGACATCTTCGGCGCGCCGCTGGCGATCGAGGGGCTGCTCGCGTTCTTCCTCGAGTCCACGTTCCTCGGCCTGTGGATCTTCGGCTGGGACCGGCTGCCCAAGCGGGTCCACCTGGCCACGATCTGGCTCGCCGCCGTCGGCACCATGCTGTCCGCCTACTTCATCCTCGCGGCGAACTCGTGGATGCAGCACCCGGTCGGCTCCGAGGTCAACGAGGCCGCGGGGCGCGCCGAGCTCAAGCGACTTCGGTGCGGTGCTGACCAACTCGACCGCGGTCGGCGCCTTCGCGCACACGATCACCGCCGCCTTCGTCACCGCCGGGATCTTCGTCGTCGCGATCAGCGCCTGGCAGTTGGGCCGGCGGCGCGACGCCGACGTGTTCCGGCCGTCGATGCGGATGGCGCTGGTGACCGTCCTGGTCGCGAGCCTCGGCGTGGTGGTGACCGGCGACCTGCAGGCCCGGCTGATGACCGAGCAGCAGCCGATGAAGATGGCCGCCGCCGAGGCGTTGTGGGACACCGCGAGCCCCGCCTCGTTCTCGCTGTTCACCATCGGCAGCCTGGACGGCTCGCGCGAGGTGTGGAGCCTGCGGCTGCCCGGGGTGCTCTCGTTCATGGCCACCGGCCACTGGAACGGCACCGTCGAGGGCATCAACGACGTCCAGGCCGCGGAGGAGCAGGCCTACGGCGCCGGCGAGTACCGGCCGAACATCCCGGTCACCTACTGGACGTTCCGGCTGATGATCGGTTTCGGGTTCCTCATGGGCCTGCTGTCGCTGATCGGGCTGTGGGTGTTCCGCCGCGGCCGCACGCCCACCTCGCGCTGGTTCTACCGGATCGCGATCGCCGCGGTCGCGCTGCCGGTGCTGGCGAACAGCGTCGGGTGGATCTTCACCGAGATGGGCCGCCAGCCCTGGGTCGTCTACGGCGTGCTGGGCACGGCCGACGGCGTCTCCCCCACCGTCGCCGCGGGCACGGTGCTCACCTCGATGATCGTGTTCACCCTGCTGTACGGCGTGCTCGCGGTGGTCGACGGGATCCTGATGTACCGCTACGCCAAGGCCGGGCCGCCCGGGCCCGAGGCCGGAGGGTCCGATGTGGACGAAGAGCGGCCCGCCCCCGTGTTCGCGTACTGACCTGGAGACACCACCATGGCTCTGACCGACGTCTGGTTCCTGCTGATCGCCGTGCTGTGGACCGGCTACTTCGTCCTGGAAGGCTTCGACTTCGGGGTCGGCATGCTGCTGCGCGTGCTCGGCCGGGACAACACCGACCGCCGGGTGCTGATCAACACGATCGGCCCGGTCTGGGACGGCAACGAGGTGTGGCTGCTCGTCGCGGGCGGGGCGACCTTCGCCGCGTTCCCGCTGTGGTACGCGAGCCTGTTCTCCGGCTTCTACCTCGCGCTGCTGGTCATCCTCGTCGCGCTCATCGTGCGCGGGGTCGCCTTCGAGTTCCGCGGCAAGATCGACAGCGAGCGGTGGCGGCGCGGCTGGGACCTCGCGATCATCGTCGGCTCGACGCTGCCCGCGCTGCTGTGGGGCGTGGCGTTCGGCAACATCGTGCGCGGCGTGCCGCTCGACGCCGACCACCACTTCACCGGCAACCTCATCACGCTGCTCAACCCCTACGCGCTGCTCGGCGGGCTCACCACGCTGAGCGTGTTCGCCTTCCACGGCGCGGTGTTCGTCGCGCTGAAGACCACCGACGACATCCGCGCCCGCGCGGTGGCGCTGACGTCGCTGCTGGGCGGGCTCGCGATCGTGCTCGGCGGCGCGTTCCTGGTGTGGACCCAGCTGGCCCACGGCACCGGATGGACCTGGGCGCCGGTCCTGGTCGCCGCGGTGGCGCTGGTGGCCGCGGTGCTCGCCGCCCGCGGCGGGCGCGAGGGCTGGGCGTTCCTGTGCACCGCCGGGGCCATCGTCGCCACCACCGTCGCGCTGTTCGGCTCGCTGTACCCGGACGTGCTGCCGGCGAGCAACGACGCGGCCAACAGCCTGACCACGACCAACGCCTCGTCCACGCCGTACACGCTGCAGATCATGACGTGGGTGGCGGTGTTCTTCACCCCGATCGTGCTCGCCTACCAGGGCTGGACGTACTGGGTGTTCCGCAAGCGGGTCAGCCGTGCGGCGATCCCCGCGTCGCAGGGGCTCGCGGTGGAACGGTCGTGAGGCCGTTCGACCCACGGCTGCTGCGGCACGCGGCGGCGGCCCGGCCGTTCATCCTGCTCTGCGCGGGACTCGCGCTGGCGACCGCCGGGCTCGTGGTGGCGCAGGCCGACCTGCTCGCCCGCGTCGTCTCCGAGGCCTTCCTCGGCGGCGCCGCGCTCGCCGTGCTGACCGTCCCCATCGGACTGATCGCGGCCGTGGTGCTCGCCAGGACGGCGGTGGCGTGGCTGGCCGAGTCCGCGGCGCACCGGGCGTCGGCGTCCGTGCTCGGGCAGCTTCACGCGGCGGTGGTGGCCACGGCGCTGGAGCTCGGGCCGGGCCGGCGCGCCGGGCGCTCCCCCGCCGAGCTCGCCACGCTGGCCACCCGCGGCGTGGACCGGCTGGACGGCTACTTCGCCCGCTACCTGCCCCAGCTGCTGGTCTCCGCGACCGTCCCGGCGGTGATCGGCGCGCGGATCCTGTTCGCCGACTGGGTGGCCGCGGTGATCGTGGGCCTGACCGTCCCGCTCATCCCGCTGTTCATGATCCTCATCGGGATGTACACCCAGCGCAGCGTGCGGCGCCAGTGGCGGACGCTCTCGGTGCTGGGCAACCACTTCCTCGACCTGGTCGCCGGGCTCGCGGTGCTCACCGCGTTCGGCCGGGCCGGGGCGCAGCGCCGGACGCTGGCCGAGATCACCCGCAGCTACCGGCTGCACACCATGCGCACGCTGCGGGTGGCGTTCCTCTCCGCGCTGGCACTGGAGCTGCTGGCGACGCTGTCGGTCGCGGTGGTCGCCGTCTCCATCGGCCTGCGCCTGGTGGCCGGCGAGCTGGACCTGCACACCGCGCTGGTGGTGCTGGTCCTCGCCCCGGAGGTCTACCTCCCGCTGCGCGCCGTGGGCGCCCGCTTCCACGACTCCGCCGAGGGCGTGGCCGCGGCCGAGGAGATCCTGGCCCTGCTCGACGAGCAACCGGCCGGCCGCCGCGGTCACCGCGCCCCCGCGCCCGACCCGTCCCGGGTGCCGCTGCGGGTGCGCGAGGTGACCGTGCGGGGACGCTCCGGGCCGGTGCTCGACGGGTTCAGCCTGACCGTCGAACCGGGACGGACCGTGGGCGTGACCGGCCCGAGCGGAGCCGGCAAGTCCACCCTGCTCGACCTGCTGCTCGGCTGGTACCCACCGGACGCCGGCCAGGTGTTCGTCGACGGCGTCGACCTCGCCGAGCTCGACCGCGACGCCTGGCACCGGCGGGTCGCGTGGGTGCCGCAGCAGCCCCGGCTCGTCGCCGGCACGGTCGCCGCGAACGTCGCCCTCGCCCGCCCGGACGCCACCGGCGAGGAGATCGCCGCCGCGGCGCGGGCCGTCGCGCTGGACGTACCGCTCACCACGGAGGTGGGCGAGCTGGGTGCCGGGCTGTCCACCGGGCAGCAGCGCCGGGTGGCGCTGGCCCGCGCGCTGCTGGCCGACCGCCCGCTGGTGATCCTCGACGAGCCGACCGAGGGGGTGGACGCGCGGACCGAGGAGGCCATCCTGGACCGGCTGCCGGCGATGCTCGCCGGTCGCACCGCGGTGATCGTCACCCACCGGCCGCGGGTGCTCGAGCTGTGCGACTCGGTGGTGGCGCTGCCCGGCGCGGTGCCGGTCGCGAACTCGGAGCCCGCACCGGACGCCGCCGCGGCGGTGCCGCCGGCCGGCCCCGCCGCACCCGGTCGGTCCACGCCGGACACCACCGTGGCGGCGCCCGGCGCGGGCGGCTGGGCGTGGCTGCGCGCCGCGGTGCGGCCGCACCGGGCACGGCTCGCGCTCGCCTGCCTGGCCGGCGCGGCGGCCCTCGGCAGCGGGGTCGCGCTCACCGCGACCTCGGCCTGGCTGATCTCCGCCGCGGCCCTGCATCCGCCGGTGCTGGCGCTGATGGTCGCGATCGTCGCGGTCCGCGCCTTCGGCCTGGCCAAGGGCGTGCTGCGCTACGCCGAGCGCCTGCTGTCCCACGACGTCGCCCTGCGTGCCCTGGCCGACCTTCGGGTGCGCGTGTGGACGAGCCTGGTCCGGCTCGGCCCGGCGGTGACCGCCCGGCTGCGCCGCGGTGACCTGCTCGACCGCCTGGTGTCCGATGTGGACAACCAGCAGGACGTCCTGGTCCGCGGCCTGGTGCCCGCGGTGTCCGCCGCGCTGGTGGCGGCCGGCACCGCGGTGGGCATCGGGCTGCTGCTCCCCGAGGCCGGGCTGGCCGTCGCGGTGGGGCTGGCGCTGGCCGGGGTGGCCGCGCCGTTGCTGTCGCGCACCGCGGCCGCCGCGGCCCAGCGGCGCACCGCCGTGCTGCGCGCGGACGTCGCGGCCGGCACGGTGGAGCTGCTGACCGCCGCGCCGGACCTGCTGGCGCTCGGCGCCGCGGGCGGGCGGCACGCCGCGCTGCGGCGGGCCAACGCGGAGCTCACCGCGGCCCGGCGGCGCACCGCCCGGGCCCGGGGCGCCGGGATCGCGCTGGGCACGCTCGCCCTGGGCCTGACCATGGTCGGCTGCCTGCTGCTCGGCGTCGCGGCGCTGCGCCAGGGCAGGCTGCCCGGCCCGGAGCTCGCGGTCCTCGCGCTCACCCCGCTCGCCGCGGCCGAACTGGTCGCCGGGCTGCCCGATGCCGCGGCCCGGCTGCTCGGCGCGAGGCACAGCGCCCGCCGCCTCGCCGAGCTGGACGCGGCCCCGGCCCCGGTCGGCGAGCCGGCCCACCCCCGCGAGCTCGCCGGCGCGGACCGGCTGGACGTGGCGGACCTGGCGGTGCGCTGGCCCGGAGCGGGCGCGGACGCGTTCACCGGTCTCGACCTCGAGCTCGGCGCGGGCCGGGCGGCACTGCTCACCGGGCCGTCCGGTGCGGGCAAGAGCACCGCCCTGGCCGCGGTCATGCGCCACCTCGACCCCTCGGCCGGCCGGATCCTCCTCGACGGCACCGACACCACGGACGCCCGCCCCGACGACGTCCGCGCACGGATCGCCTGGTGCGGCCCGGACACCCACCTGTTCGACAGCACGCTGCGGCAGAACCTGCTGCTGGCCCGGCCGGACGCGAGCGACGGCGACCTGCGCCGCGCGCTGCGCGACGCGAACCTCGGCGGCTGGCCGGCCGGGCTGCCCGACGGTCTGGACACCGCGCTCGGCGCGCACGGCACGCCGGTGTCCGGCGGCGAGCGTCAGCGGATCGGCGTGGCGCGGGCGCTGCTCGCGGACCGCCCGCTGCTGCTGCTCGACGAGCCGACCGCGCACCTGGACGCGGCCACGGCCACCGCGCTGGCCGCCGACCTGCGCGCGATCACCGCGGACCGGACGGCGCTCATCGTGACCCACCGCCCCGGCGAGTTCCCCGACCTGCCGGCGTTCACCGTGGGCCCGCCGGGAGCGACTCCCTCTCCATCGCCGCGACGGCGTGGCGCAGCCCTGCGGTGAACACCGCCGCGTCCGGACAGGCGTCCGGGTCCGCGACGACCGTCAGGTTGAACTGGCCGGCGTAGGACAGCGCGCCGACCCCGAGGGTCACGTTGCCGATCAGCGGCACGAGGGGGAACAGCTCGAGCAGGGGCGCCCCGGCCAGGCTGAGCGGAGCGGGCGGGCCGGGCACGTTGGCCACGTAGGTGTTGGCCCACCGCTGGTTCGCCATCATGGCGAGGAAGGCGCGCTGCGCGAGGTGGCCGGGTACCAGCGCGGCGCCGGCGGGATGCGGCTGCGACCGGCGCACGGCGGTCTCCGCGGCGATCGCGCGGAGCCGGTCCACCGGGTCGGCCACGCCGACCGGCAGCGAGACGATCATCAGCCCGCTGTGGTTCCCGGACCGCGGCCCACCGCGCGCGGCCACCGGGACGTAGGCCCTCGGCACCACACCGTCGACCGGCTCGCCGCGCCCCAGCAGCAGGTCCCGCAGCCCGCCGGCGATGGCGGAGAGCAGCACGTCGTTCGCGGTCGCCTGCCGGGCGTGGGCGATCCGCTTGACCACGTCGAGCCGGCCGCGTACCACGGCCAGGGTGCGGCGCGGCCCGAGCGGGCGGTTCAGGCTCATCCGGGGCGCGCGTTCGCCGAGCATCCCGTGCACGGTCGGCCACGCCGCCCGCAGGGCCCGGCCGGTGCGCGCCGGGTGGGCCAGCCGCGACACCGCGCGGGTCAGCCCCGCCCGGCGGCCGCGCAGGGTGTCCGCCAGCAGGGCACGGGCCGCCGGCGGCGGCCGGGGCGGTCCGGGCGCCACGGGGTGCCCGCCGCCCAGCAGCGTGGCCAGGGTGGCCATCCCGGCCACGCCGTCGGCGACGACGTGGTGCGCGCGCAGGAAGCAGCCGACCCGCCCGTCCGGCAGGCCGGTGAGCAACCACAGGTCCCACAGCGGCCGCGAGCGGTCGAGCGGCCGCCTGCGCAGCCGCTCGACGGCCGGCAGCAGGTCGGCCTCGCCCGAGACCGCCGCCACCCGCACGTGCCACTCGAGGTCCACCTCGGGCGCGTCGACCCACAGCGGCCTGCCCAGCCCGCGTCCCGGCACGTGGATCACCTGCCGGAACCGCGGCACCAGCGCGAGCCGCTCGGCCACCGCGCGGCGCACCGCGTCCACGCCGAGGCCGGCGCCGTCGAGGATGCCGATCGCGCCGATGTCCTGCGGCCAGCCGAAGTCGTCCGGCCACAGCATGCTCAGGTCCTGCGGGCTCAGGCGGTCCACCGCGGCACCGTCCCGCCGGTCCTCAGTCGTCCCACCCGATGGACACGCGTTCGGTCCTGGTGAGCTGGACCGTCGTGACGCCGGCGACCGTTCGGGCGAGCGCGCCGACCACGGCCCGTTCGGCCTCGTCGGCGAAGTCGCCGCTGATGGCGACGTCACCGCCGGTCACCTCGACCGCCCAGTGCCGGCGGCTGCCGGCGTAGTCGTCGAGCAGCCGGCGCAGCTTCGCCTTGATCACGTCGTCGTCGCGGACCAGCGTGCGCAGCAGGTCGCGGCGGGCCACGACGCCGACCAGCAGCCCCGCCTCCACCACCGGCAGGCTGCGCAGCCGGCCGGCGAGCATCCGCTCGGCGATCACCTCGACGTCGGTGGTGGGCGCGACGACCTCGACGGGCGTGGTCATCACGGTGGTGACCGGTGCGTCGCGGTCGCCGTTGCCGGTGTCGGCCCGCAACGCGTCGGACTCGCTGAAGATGCCGACGACGCGGCCGTCGTCGACCACCGGCACGGATCCGAAGCCGTGCTCGGTCAGTACGGTGGTGGCCTCGCGGACCGTGGTCCGGGTGTCGACGCTGACCACCGGGCGGCTCATGACGTCTCGTGCGCGCATGATCGTGCTCCCTCGTTCAGTGGGATGTCTCGGTGCGGATCACGGCCACCGGGCACTGCGCGTGGTAGAGCAGGCCCTGGCTCGTGGAACCGAGCAGCAGGCTGCGGAACGCGCTGCGGCCACGCCTGCCGACGACGACGAGCTGGGCGGTCGGTGTGCAGCGGCGCAGCGCCCGGGTCGGCCGGTCGTGCACCAGGTCGCGCTCGACGTGGACGTCGGGGTACTGCTCCTGCCAGCCGGCCAGGCGTTCCGCGAGCGTCTCGGCGGCCTCCTGGCGGAGCCGTTCCAGGTCGAGCGTGGCGTTGTTGCCGGCGAGCGCGAGCTCGAAGGCGGACTCGGTCCACGCGTGCACGGCGACCAGGTCGGCGCCGCGCGCGGACGCCTCGGCGAACGCGAAGGCGACCGCGGACTCGCTCACCTCGCTGCCGTCCACGCCGACCACGACCGGGCCGGTGTCGCGCGGCGGCCGGTCGGGCGTGGCACCGCGCACGATCACGACCGGGCAGTGCGCCCCGCCCGCGACGGCCACCGACGTGCAGCCGACCAGCAGGCCGGTCAGGGCACTGAGCCCGCGGGTGCCGAGCACCACCATCGAGGCGGCCTTCGACTCGGTCAGCAGCGCGCTGGTCACCGGGACCGCGTCCAGCTCGACCTCGATCCGCGGCGCGGGGCGCACATCGGCCGCGACCTCCTTCGCCGCGGCGAGCCAGCGCCTGCCCTGCTCCTGCATCGCGGTCAGGAACGCCTCCTGCTCGGCGACCTCGGACGGGTAGCCGACCGGGAGCTGGTAGGCGTGCACCAGGCGCAACGGCAGCCCGTCGCGCCCGGCGACCTTCGCGGCCCAGCGCGCCGCCTGCAACGCCGATCCCGAACCGTCGACACCGACCACGATGGGCCTGCGGGTGGTCATGGTGACCCTCCTTGCCGCACATCGGCGGCCCGTGCCCGCGCGACGACGACGGGACAACCGCTGCGCCGGATGAGGTTTCGGCTCACCGAGCCGAACAGGCCGGACGCGAGCCGACCCCGGCCACGCGAGCCGAGCACGAGCAGCGCGGCGTCGCGGGACCGATCGGTGAGCACGTTCGCCGGGTCGCCCTCGACGACCTCCTCGGTCACGGCGACGTCCGGGTAGAGCGCGTCGAACGCCAGCAGCGCGCGAGCCTGCTCGGGATCGGCCATCCCGTCGCGGCCGTCGGCCGGCACGCAGTGCAGCGCGACCAGCGCGCGGCCGGACCGGTCCGCGGCCGCGAACGCGTACGCCAGCGCGGCCCGCGACGTGCCCGCCCCGTCCAGCGCGACCAGCACCGGTACGTCGGCGCGGACCACCAGCTCGGACTGGGGCACCACGGCGATCGGGCACGGCGAGGTGGTCAGCAGCGCGCCAGGCACCGATCCGCTGATGGCCTCGGCGAACGGGCTCTGGTCGTCGGCCCCCACCACGAGCAGGTCGGCCTCGGCGGCCGCACCGTGCAGCGCCTCCGCGGGAGGGCCACTGACCACCTCGGTCGTGACGAACAGGTCGGGCCGCCGCACCGAGGCCTCCTTGGCGGCCTGGGTCAGCCGGGCGCGGGCCGCGGTGCGCAGCGCCTCGGCCGTGTCCGCGGGCAGGTAGCGCTCCGGCGCGGCGCGCCGCGGCACGGCCGTGACCAGCCGCAGCTCGGCGCCGCGCGCCGCGGCCTCGTCGGCCGCCCACCGCACGAGCGGCAGCCGGTAGTCCACGGAGGACACGCCGGTCACGACACGGCGACGCCGGCCGCTCATGTCGCCACCGTCCGGACCACCGCGACCGGGCACTCGGCGTGGTGCAGCAGCGACTGGCTCACCGAACCGAGCCCCAGCCCCGTCAGCGCGCCGCGGCCGCGGGAGCCGACGACGACCAGCTGGGCGCCGGCGGCCGACTTGAGCAGCGCCCGCCCCGGGTGGTCGCGCTCGACGACCTTGCGCACCTCGACCTCGGGGTACTTGTCCAGCAGGCTCGCCAGGCGCTCGTCGAGCAGGCGTGCCTCCTTGGCGCCGACCCACTCCCAGTCGATGGTCCCGGGCAGGCCCGCCCAGGCGCCGACCAGGTCCACGTCGACCCAGCTGTGCACCGCCACCAGCGGGACGTGGCGCTCGGCCGCCGCGGCGAAGGCGAACTCGACGGCGGCGTCGCTGAGCTCGGAACCGTCCACGCCGACCACCACGGGGCCGGACTCCGGCGGGACACCGTCGGTGGTCGCCGCGCGCATGACGATGACCGGGCAGTGGCCGTGCGCGGAGACCGCGACGGCGACCGAGCCGATCAGCAGCCCGCTGAAGCCGCCGAGCCCGCGGGTGCCGAGCACGATCAGCTGCGCCGCGTCCGACTCGCGGACGAGCACGTCCGCGACGACGCCGTCGCGCAGGTCGGTGCTGACGACGACGTCCGGAACCGCCGTGCGGGCCACGTCGGTGGCCTGGCTCAGCCAGTGCCGGCCCTGCGCCAGGTGCGCGTCGTGGTACTCCGGCGGCGGCGCGACCTGCCGCGGGTGACGCACCGGCATGAGGTAGCAGACGTGCACCAGGCGCAGCGGCGCGTGCCGGCGCTCGGCCTCCCGCGCCGCCCAGCGCACCGCGTGCAGGGCGGATGCCGAACCGTCGATGCCGACGACGATCGGAGCGATCTCGTGTGCGGTGGTCATGGCTGATACTCCTTGGTGCCGCCGGCCGGGGCGGCGGGGTCGGTTGTCTGCCGTGCCGCGTCGGCCGGATGACCGAAACGCATGAGGACCTGCGGGTACCCGGCCAGGCCGAGCCCCTCGATCAGGCCGGCGCGGACCTCGGACACCTGCAGTGGCTGGGTGAGCACCGCACCGGCGAGGCCGTCGACCGTCGCGGCGAGCCAGGTCGCCTGCGCCGCCATGCCCGCGCGGACGTGGTCGAGCGGGCCGTCGTCCGGCGTCTCGACCAGCAGCAGGCAGTCGCGGCGCAGCCGGGCGGCGAGCGTCACCGGGTCCGGTATCGCGGTCGAGCCGCGGACCAGGCCGGCCCACGGCAGCGTGGCCTGGTCGTCGGGCACCGTGGCGACGCCGGCGCCGGGTGCGGGCTCGGGATCGCGCGCGGTCCACGCGGCCAGCTCGCGCTGGTACGCGGCGTCCGCGCGCACCACGAGCGCGGCGTGGTCGAGAACCCTGGCGAGCACGGCGATCTCGGCGTCGCGCACCGGCCGCACCTCGACGCCCGCGGTGTGCGAGGCCGCGACCAGCCGGCCGCGGGCGTCCCCGGCCACACTCTCCGCAGCGAACGGGCGGCGGTGGCTGCGCCGCCGGGGCACCGCCTCGTACCGCGCGATGTCCTCATCGGACGGCGGGCGGCGGTCCGGTGCGGTGACGCGGGCCACCTCGTCCGGCCGGGAGCCGTCCGCGAGCAGCTCGACCACCGGGTCCCAGCCGAGGATCCGCATGGCCAGCACCAGGTTCTCCAGCGCGGCTCCGCAGGAGATCAGCTGGTCGCGGCCGAGCGGGTCGTGCCGGGGCAGCGCGCGGTCCCACCGCCGCAGCAGCGACACGCCGTGGCCGCCGTCGTGGAACTGCAGGATCCACGGCTGGGTGTTGTGCACCGACGGTGCGGCGCGCACCGCGGCACCGACGACCTCGATCTCGCCTCTGGTCCAGCCGTTCATGTCGCCCGCCTCCGTCAGGTAGCGCACCAACTGATTGGGTAGCGCTCGATCTCACCTCTGGTCCAGCCGTTCATGTCGCCACCTCGCGGGCGTCGGGCTCGTCCGGGAAGCTCGTCACCGCCGAGACCGCGCGGCGCGGCGTGGTGGCGGCCGGGTGGCCCCAGCCGATCCGCAGCACCGTCTGCGGGCGGCTGTGTCCGCCCAGCAGCGCGCGCAGCGCGGCGCGGGTGTAGGAGACCTCGATCGGCTGGGACAGGAACGAGGCGCTCAGGCCGGAGGAGGTGATGGTGAGCAGCACGCGCTGCATCGCCTGGCCGGCACGGAGCCGGTCGAGCACCGTGTCGCCGGGCGTCGAGAGCACCACGACGAGCGGCTCCTGCTCGAACTCCCGCTGCGCCGCCTGGCCGGCGTGGTGGAACTCGCGCAGCTTGAGCAGCTCCCCGCCGACCGGCCTCGGGCCGCCCGCGGAGGGCGGCACGCCGTCGGCGCGGTGCGTGGTGTGGCTCGTCCAGTCCCGCAGCTCGGACTGGAACGCCGGGTCCTCCTCCTGCAGGTGGTCGGCGCGGCGGAGCAGCGTGGCGAACGCGTCGAGCGTCTGCGTGTCGAGCACGGCCAGCTGCGCGCCCTCGGCCTCCGCCGCGTGCGACAGGGTCAGCCGCTGTGCCATGGGGATCGGCCGGTCGTAGAACGGCCGGCGGTTCGTCGCCCGCCTGTCGATCGCCTCGGCGAGCGAGCGCAGCTCCGGCGACGCGAGCCGGTACCCGCCGACCCGCACCACGGCCAGCAGGTCCGGGCGGGACGGGTCGGGCAGCAGGTCGGTCACCGCCGCGCGGTCCGCGGCCCGCAGCGTGACGCTCAGGTTGAACAGGGCCGCTCCGCAGGACAGCTGCGCCTCCCGCGCGTCCGGGTCGGCCACCGGCAGCACCCGGTCGCGGTCGAGGTGAAGCTCGACCGTGCCGGAGGACACCACGAACCGCCACGGCTGCGTGTTGTGCACCGAGGGAGCCCTGGTCGCCGCGTGCAGCGCGTGCTCCATCACCTCTGCCGGCGTCGCGTCGGTGGTGCTCATCGGTACTCCCTGCCTGGTCGGTCTGCCCGGTCGGTCTGCCCGGTCGGTTCCCGCACTCCCAGCCTCGCCGGTGGGAGTGATGCCCGGAACCGTCGACGTTCCTTGCTCCGCAGGGCCCTTCGTCCCACCACGTCAGTGGCGGAAGTAGTTCCAGTCCGGCTCCACCTCGGCCCACTCCTCGTCCCAGCCGCGGTAACGCCGCCGGTCCAGCAGCCGGTGGACGGCGAGCTGGCCGAGTCCGAGCAGGAACACCGCGGTCAGCCACCCGGTGAGCGCGACGATGGCCGCACCCGCCGCGGCGTCCGTCGGGCTGACCGGCTGGTCGGTCACCCGGCCGTCACGGTCCAGCCAGATCTCGACCTTCGCGCCGGCGGGCAGCCCGTCTCTCGCGCGGACCGGGCCGGACCGCGTGGCACCGTCCGGCAGCGTCCACTCGGCCGGGACCTGGGACTGGCCGACGAAGGCGTTGCCGTAGCCACCGACGCTCGACTCCGGCGCGTCCTCGGTCAGGGTGGCGACCGTGCGGTGGCGGCTGCTCGCCTCCTGCCGCGCGGTGTCGGCCAGGCTCCCGTAGGTGAGCGACCCGGCCACCAGCATCACCGGCAGCAGCATCAGCCCGGCCAGCACGGCCAGCACGAGCAGCGCGGCCTCCAACCGGTCGGCGCCCCGGGCCAGCGGGTTGCCGGCCGGCCAGGCGAGCCTGACCAGCCGGGCGACCCGCGAGCCGCCGTTCACGACCGCCTCCGCACGGCGAACGCCATCAGCAGCGCCCCGCCCAGGAGCACGACGATGCCGCCGGACAGCACCGCGATCGCGATCGGCCGCAGGTCCGGCGCGGTGGCGCCGAAACTGATGTCGGCCCGCGTGCCGGGCCGGGCCGGCGAGTCCATGACCACCAGCGACCACTCACCCGCCCGCGGCGTCCAGCTCAGCGTCAGCGGTCCGGTGCCGGACCGGGAGACGTCCCAGATGTCCTCGTCCGCGGGGAGCCCCGGCGGGCGCTCGCCCACCACGGCCGCGGTGCGCGCCATGCGCCCGCGGTCGTGGAACAGCCCGTGCGGCACACCGTCGAGGTAGGCCTCGACGTCGGCGGTGCGGGCGATGCCGGCGAACATCGGGCCGGAGTCCACACCGGACACCTGGACCCGCACCCGACCGATCACGCCGTCCACCCCGGGCCAGTCCCGGTCGACCGGCGTCACGTCGCCCGCGTCGAAGCGCAGCGCGTAGCCGGTGTCGGAGTACCGCTCGACCGGCGTGGTGAGGTATCCGGACGAGTCGCGCTGCCCGTCCAGCCAGAGCAGCGTCCCGCCGCCCGCGGTGAGCCCGAAGCCGACCAGCAGCGCGAACGCCGCGACGATCACGCCGACCGTGCGGCCGACCGACGAGCCGGACGGGGTGGTGGCGGTGGCCGGCTCCCCCGGCTCGTGCTCGCCAGGGGGCGTCGCGGGATCGGTGCCGCCGAGGTCCAGCCGGAACGGCGGGTACTCGTCGGTCATCAGCGCGGCGTACGCGGCGACCCGCAGCACCCACCGGTTCATCCCGACCACGAGGTCGAAGATGCCGCGCGGGTAGCGGGCGGTGAACAGCAGCGACACCCCGGCGAACAGCGTCAGCAACGCGACGAGCCCGCCGTCGAAGCCGAGCCAGTCCTCACCGAAGCGCCACAGCACGAACCCGCCGCCACCGGTGAAGAACGCGACGACGAGGTAGTGCGGGATCGCCAGCAGCCACCACTTGACCAGCGCCAGTCCGCGGGAGAGGCCCTCCGGGTAGGCGATGTCGAGCGTGGCCGGGTAGTCCGGCTCGGCGTCCAGGCTGAACGGCGGGTACCGGTCGGTGCCCAGCCCGCCGTAGCCGTAGAACCACACGCGCCACGTCCAGCGCAGCACGCCGAGGTTGAACTCGAACAGCGCCCGCGGGTAGCGGCCGGTCACCAGGATCGCCACCAGCGCGACCGCGCTCAGCACCGGGAAGGCCAGCCACAGGAAGAACAACACGATCAGGTGTGGCACCAGGAGGAGCCATTTCACGAGCCACAGGCCCCGGCTGGGCTCCCCGTCCAGCCGGGCGTCCAGCCGCACCGGCGACGTAACCGGCGATGTCATGGTGGCCACCGTCTCTCCTTCTCGACGCGGGCCGCCGCACTCGCGACGGCTCGTGTCCACCGTCCGCCGCACCACCAGCCGCGGACAGTGCCGGTCGGACGTGCCCGGAGGGCCTTTGGACTCGGTACATCGGGAACTCCAGCCCTGCCCGGCGGCCGCCACGGGCGCCACGGTTGGTGACATGACACGCGTACTGGTGGCCTATGCCAGCAAGATGGGTTCGACGAAGGAGATCGCCGAGGCGATCGGTGCCCGGCTGACCGAACGCGGTTGTCTCGCCGAGATCCGTCCCGCCGAGACCGTCGACTCGGTCGACGGATACGACGCGGTCGTGCTCGGCAGTGCGGTCTACCTGGGCCGGTGGCGCCGGGAGGCGGTGCGCTTCGTCCGCCGCCACCACCGTCGCCTGGCGGCGGGCAGGGTGTGGCTGTTCGAGAGCGGCTGGCTGGAACGGCGCCCGGACCCGCTGGTGGCCACGGCCGGTGCCCGCCGCCGTGCCCGGCGCCTGCTCGCGCCCCCGCCCGCCGTGTTCGGCGGCCGGCTCGACCCCGAGCTGGCGATCGGGTTCATGGCCCGCATGCTGGCCCAGGGGATGTCCGGCGACGCGCGGGACTGGGACGAGATCGTCGCCTGGGCCGACCACGTGGCCGACGTGCTGGTCGCCGGCAGTGCCCGTCCCCAACGGGTCTGACCGCGCGCCCGCCCCTCACCCTGCCCCTCACCCTGCCCCTCACCCCGCCCCTCACACTGCCCGTCACATCGCCGGCCACTCGGCGCCGCACCCGCATGAGGGTGCCGCCAGCGCCGATGTGCTGGTCGCCGGTGCAGCCCGTCCTCAGCGGGTCTGACCACGTGACCGCCCGTCACTCCGCCGATCACACTGCCCGTCACATCGCCGGCCACTCGGCGCCGCACCCGCGTGAGGGTGCCGCCAGCGCCGATGTGCTGGTCGCCGGTGGCGCCCGTGCCCAGCGGGTCTGACCGCGCCCGCCCCTCACACCGCCCGGCCCTCACACCGCCGGTCACACCGCGTGGCGCACCCGCGTGAGTGCCTCCGCCAGCGCCGCCCGCGGTGCGCCCACGGTGCGGATCGTGGTGGCCTCCGGCCACGGGTCGGCGCCCGCCGCCATGGCCGCGGCGACGGCCGGGTCCGCGTCGGAGGTGGAGCCGGTGCGCTCGCGGATGCGGCGCGCGGCGAGCGCGGCCGGCGCCTCGCAGCGCAGCGGCACGAATCGGGCGGCGGTCCGGTTCGCCACCTCCTCGGCCGCCTTCCGGGCGTGCGCGTCCGACCAGGACGCGTCGAGCACCACCGACTCGCCCAGGCCGAGCAGCTCCTCGGCCCGGTGCAGCAGCTCGGCGTAGGTCCGCTCGGTGTGCGCGGGCGCGTAGATGCCCTCCCGGTAGCCGGCCCGGGCGTGCACCTGCGGGTCGATCCCGGCCAGCTCCTTGCGGACGCGGTCGCTGGACAGCAGCACGGCGCCCAGCTCGTCGGCCAGCAGTCCCGCCAGCGTGGTCTTGCCACTGCCCGGCGGCCCGCCGACGACGACCAGGCGCACCTCGCCGCGGCGCAGGTGCTCCAGTGCGATCCCGGCGTACGACGCGGCCTCGTCCGCCGCCGCCGCGTCGCCCTGGGCATGCCGCAGGCAGGCGACCTTGACCCGGACGAACGCCCGGTAGGCGAGGTAGTGCTCGCGCAGCGAGGACGGCGCGGGGTCGCCCGTGTGCTCGGCGTACCGGTCGAGCAGCAGCTCCCCCAGCTCCGGGGCGCCGAGCCGCTCGAGGTCCATGGCGAGGAACGCGATGTCGTCGAGGCCGTCGAGCCACCGCAGCCGGTCGTCGAACTCCAGGCAGTCCAGCACCCGCGGCCCGTCGTCGAGCAGGAAGATGTCGTCGGCGAGCAGGTCGCCGTGCCCGTCGACGATCCGGCCCTCGGCGATCCGGCGCGCCAGCAGCGGTTCCCGCCCGGCGAGGAACGCGCGGGTGAGCCGTTCGGTCTCGGCCAGCGCCGCCGGGTCCGGCGTGTCCCCGGACACCGCCGCCACCTGGGCGAAGCTGTCCTCCCAGCGGCGGGCGAGCGCGTCACGGGTGCCCTCGGCGTCGATGTCCGGACCGCGGGCGGCCGTCGCGTGGAAGGCCGCGATCGCCCGGGCCAGGGTGGCCACCCCGCCGGCCACCGGGGCGCCGGCACGCACGAGCGTGCCGAGCCGGCGATCGTCGGGCATCCGGCGCATCACCACCAGCGGCTCGCCGGCCGCGCCGTCCACATCGGACACCTCGGCGACGCCCAGGTAGACGTCCGGGGCCAGCCGCCGGTTGAGCTCGACCTCGCGCCGGCACGCGGCCAGGCGCCGCTCGCGGGTGCTGAAGTCGAGGAACCCCATGTCCACGGGTTTCTTGAGCTTGTAGACCCGGTCGCCGACCAGGAACACGACGCCGATGTGGGTCTCGCGGACCGCCGCGAACGGCGCGTCAGCACTCATGCCTCCACGTTCCCGGCCGGCCGCGGACCCCGGACAGGGACCAAGGGCCCGTCTCGGGCGGGATATCGGTCAGGACCAAAGAATCCACACGCGGGACATTCGCCTCCGGATCGCCCCCTGCCCGGCGGCCGACACTTCGGGAAGACAACATTCCAAGGAGGCACACGATGTCCATCAAGGAAAACCCGCTGGAGCACAGGAACGTTCCGGTCACGCACACGGCCGACGTGGCGACGGGCAGCACGGCCGCGGGCCGGGTTTTCGCCACCCTGCGGATCGTCATGGGTCTGGTCTTCGCCTGGGCGTTCGTCGACAAGCTCTTCGGCCTCGGCTACGCCACCCCCTCGGCCAACGCCTGGATCAACGGCGGATCCCCCACCAAGGGCTTCCTCGGCCACCTCGACCACGGCCCGTTCGCCTCGATGCTCCAGAGCTGGGCCGGCAACGCCTTCGTCGACTGGCTGTTCATGCTCGGCCTCGCCGGCATCGGCCTCGCCCTGCTCTTCGGCGTCGGCATGCGCATCGCCGCCGCCAGCGGCACGCTGCTGCTGCTGTTCATGTGGGCCGCCGAATGGCCCTTCGCCCGGTTCACCGACACCGGCGACCCCACCATGTCCACCAACCCGGTCATCGACGACCACATCGTCTACGCTCTGGTGCTGATCGCCCTCGCGGTCGTCGCCGCCGGCAACACCTGGGGCCTCGGCCGCCGGTGGGCCAAGCTCGACATCGTGCAGAACAACCCCTGGCTGCGATGACCCATCCGTGAGGCTCCGATGCGAACAGCACGTCCACATCGGAGCCTCCTGCCACCCGGGCTGCGCCGGCTCCGCCACTATCCGCGGAGCTGGTTGCGGCCCGACGTGCTTTCCGGGGTCACCGTCGCCGCGTACCTCATCCCGCAGGTGATGGCCTACGCCGACGTCGCCGGCCTGGCGCCGGTCGTCGGGCTGTGGGCCATCGTCGGCTCGCTGCTCGTGTACACGATCTTCGGCACCTCCCGCCAGCTGTCGGTGGGGCCGGAGTCCACGACCGCCCTGATGACCGCGGTGACCATCGGGCCGCTCGCGGCCGGGGACCCGGTCCGGTACGCGGCACTGGCCGCCATGCTCGCGCTGCTCGTGGGCCTGCTGTGCGTGGCAGGCGCCGCCGCCCGGCTCGGCTTCCTCGCCGACCTGCTGTCCCGGCCCGTCCTCGTCGGCTACATGGCGGGCGTGGCGGTCCTCATGATCGTCAGCCAGCTCGGCAAGGTCACCGGCGTGCACGCCTCCGGCGACTCGGCACTCACCGAGGTCGGCTCCTTCCTCGGCGGGCTCGGTCAGGTCCACGGCCCGACGCTGCTGCTGTCGACCGGGGTGCTGGTGTTCCTGCTGGTGGCCGGCCGGCTGCTGCCGAAGCTGCCGGTACCGCTGATCGCCGTGCTGCTGGCGACCGCCGGCATGGCCGCGTTCTCGCTGCGGGACCAGGGCGTCGCGGTCATCGGCGCGATCCCGGCGGGCTTCCCCACGCCCGCCGTGCCCTCGGTGTCCGGCGGCGACCTCGCCGGGCTGCTCCTGCCGGCCATCGGGGTGGCCGTGGTGGGCTACTCGGACAACGTGCTCACCGCCCGGTCCTTCGCCACCCGCAACTCCTACCGCATCGAGGCGAACACCGAACTGCTCGCGCTCGGCGCCGCCAACGTCGCCGCCGGCCTGACGCACGGGTTCCCGGTCAGCAGCAGCGCGAGCCGCACGGCGATCGGCGACTCGCTGGGCAGCCGCTCGCAGGTCCACTCGCTGGTGGCGGTCGCGGCGGTCGTGGCGGTGCTGCTGTTCGGGCGCCCGCTGCTCGCGACGTTCCCGGTGGCCGCGCTCGGCGCGCTCGTCATCTACGCCGCGCTGCGGCTGGTCGAGATCGGTGAGTTCCGGCGGATCGCCTCGTTCCGGCTCAGCGAGCTCACCCTGGCCCTGACCACCACCGCCGGGGTGCTGCTGCTCGACGTGCTCTACGGCGTACTGGTCGCGATCGGACTGTCCATCCTGGACCTGCTGCGCCGGCTGGCCCGGCCGCACGACGGCATCCTCGGCGAGGTGCCGGGGGTCGCCGGCATGCACGACGTCGACGACTACCCGCTCGCCACCACGATCCCCGGCCTGGTGGTGTACCGCTACGACGCGCCGCTGTGCTTCGCGAACGCGGACAACTTCCGCCGCCGGGCCCTCGCCGCGGTCGACGAGGCGGCCGCACCCGTCCGGTGGTTCCTGCTCAACGCGGAGGCCAACGTGGATGTGGACATCACCGCCGTCGACGCGCTGGAGGACCTGCGCGCCGAACTCTCCCGGCGGGACATCGTGTTCGCCATGGCCAGGGTCAAGCAGGACCTGCGCGACCTGCTGGTCCGGACGACGTTCGTGGACCGGGTCGGCGCGGACCGCATCTTCCCCACCCTGCCCACCGCGGTCGCCGGGTTCCGCCTGTGGCGCGCCGAGCACGGCGACGGGCCGGCCGGTGGATGACGCCTCAGTGCCTCGCCGGCACGGCCGGCGTGATCAGCTCGATGGCGGGCGGCCACCGCAGCGTGTTGTGCACCACGCCCACGTCCACGGCCGCCAGCATCCCGGCGTAGTCCTCGGGCCGCAGCCAGATCGACGGGGTCAGCGACAGCTCGATGCGACCCAACCTGGGCGGGGTGCCCTCGGTGGTCCAGGTGCAGTCGACCCGCAGGTCCTCGTGGGCGTGCCCGTGGTCGCGCAGGTAGGCCACCGCGTCCCTGGCCGCGCTGCTCGCGATGGCCATGACCAGCAGTTCCACCGGCGTCGGACCGATCTCGATCGTGTCGGCACGCTGCTCGTCGACCAGCAGGGTGTGACCACGAGTCTCCAACTTGTAACGGTCCGCACACAGGTGCGTAACCCTGATCGACGCCATCGTCTCCCTCACCTCCGCTCGAGACTCCTCCGGTTCTCACGGTGGTCGCGGTGGTGGGAGACTGACGAGAGGCGAGGGAACGGGTGAACACGGGACTTTCTGCCCTGCTCGACGGTGCCGATCGCCCGACGCGGATCATCGCACGGGCGCATAACGTGACATTCGACAACGGAACACGAGGAGGCAGCAGTGGCGATTCGGATCCTGCTGGTGGACGACCACGAGATCGTGCGCAGAGGGATCGCCGACCTGATGGAGCACGAGCCCGACCTGGAGATCGTCGGCGAGGCCGCGTCCGTGGCCGAGGCGCTGGCCCGGGCCCCGCAGGTCAATGCGGACGTGGCGGTGCTCGACGTGCGGATGCCCGACGGCAACGGCATCGAGCTGTGCCGCGAGCTCAGGTCGATGCTGCCCGAGCTCAACTGCCTGATGCTCACCTCCTACGCCGACGACGAGGCGCTGCTGGACGCGATCCTGGCCGGCGCGTCCGGCTTCGTGCTCAAGCAGGTCCTGGGCAGCGACCTGGTGAACGCGGTGCGCACGGTCGGCACCGGCGGCTCGCTGCTCGACCCGCGCACGACGGCCGCGCTGATGAACCGGCTGCGCCGCGAGCGCGAGGAGCAGGACCCGCTGCAGAAGCTCACCGAGCAGGAGCGCGCGGTCTTCGACCTGATCGGCGAGGGCCTGACCAACCGGCAGATCGGCGAGCGGCTCTACCTCGCCGAGAAGACGGTGAAGAACTACGTGTCCCACCTGCTCAACAAGCTCGGCATGCAGCGCAGGACGCAGGCGGCCGTGCTCGCCGCGGAGATGCGCGCGGCGCGGGGCGGCGAAGGCTGACCCCGGCTGACCAGCTCGTGGTGAGCGGTACCCGCCAGACCAGGCGGGTGCCCCCGCGGGCTGATGCGCGCGGCGCCGGGCGGCGAGCGCTGACCGCTCGGCTGATCAGCTCGTGGTGCGACCCAGGGCGAGAGCCCACCGGCCTGCTGATCAGCTCGTGGTGAGCGGTACCCGCCAGACCAGGCGGGTGCCCCCGCGGGCTGATGCGCGCGGCGCCGGGCGGCGAGCGCTGACCGCTCGGCTGATCAGCTCGTGGTGCGACCCAGGGCGAGAGCCCACCGGCCTGCTGATCAGCTCGTGGTGAGCGGCACCCGCCAGACCAGGCGGGTGCCCCCGTCCGGGCCGGGGCCGGTGTTCGCGGTGCCCGCGCAGGCTGCCGCGCGCTGCTCCACGTTGCGCAGCCCGCTGCGGGCCACGTCCTCGGGCATCCCGATGCCGTTGTCGACCACCTCGATGATCAGGTCCGCACCGGCCTCCACGGTCACGGTGATGTCCCTGGCCCGCGCGTGCCGCACCGCGTTGCTGACCCCCTCGCGCAGCACCGCCAGCGCGTGCTCGGCGATCGTGGCCGGCACGAGCGAGTCGACCGCGCCGGAGATCCGCACCGCGGGCGACCGGTCGATGGTCGCGCTGGCCTCGGCGACCAGGTCCAGCATCCGCCGCCGCAGGCTCGTCGGGCTCTCCTCCCCCGCGGTGTGCAGGTCGAAGATCGACGTGCGGATCTCCCGCACCGTCTCGTCCAGCTGGGACACCACGTGGGTCACCCGGCCCCGCGCGTTCGGGTTCCCGATCTGACCCACGATGCCCTGCAGGCTCATCCCGGCCGCGAACAGCCGCTGGATGACGTGATCGTGCAGGTCGCCCGCGATCCGGTCGCGGTCGGCGAGCACGTCCAGCATCCGCTGCTGGCGCTGCCGGTCGGCCAGCTCCAGCGCCAGTGCCGCCTGGTCGGCGAACGACGCCAGCATGGGCAGCACCTCGCGGGCGAACTGCACGTCTCCCTTGCCCCGCAGCGCCAGCAGCACCCCGCTGGCCGCCGTCGCCTCCGGGCCGCCGGCCTCGGGGCGTCCCAGGGTGACGATGTTCGCCGGGCCGAACTCCGCGAAGATCGTCGCGACGTCCCGCATCAGCTCCGCGAAGTCGCCCACCACCCGGGGCCGGCCCTGCCGCATCACCTCGGCCACCTCGGGGGCACCCGCCGGGATCATCACTCCCATGACCTGCTCGTCGACCTCGCCCGCGCCGGCCCGCACCGCGAGGGCCCCGCCCGGCTCGTCGGCCAGCAGCAGCAGCGCGCACTTCGATCCGGACAGCTCCACCGTCCGCGTCACGATCAGCTGCAGCGCCGCGTCGCTCGACCCGCCGCCGAGCAGCAGCGAGTTCACCTCGGCCGACGCCTGCTGCCAGCGCTCCCGCAACCGCGCCGCCTCGAACAGCCGCGCGTTCTCCACCGCCACGCCCGCGGCCGCGGCCAGCGCCTCCAGCACCACCGCGTCGTCCGCGGTGAAATCCCCGTCGCCCTTCTTCTCCGTCAGGTAGAGGTTGCCGAACACCGCGTCCCGCAGCCGCACGGGCGTGCCGAGGAAGCTGCGCATCGGCGGGTGGTTGGCCGGGAAGCCCACCGACGACGGGTGCGCGCTCAGGTCCGGCAGCCGGATCGACTCCGGGTGCTCGATCAGGTGCCCCAGCAGGCCCTTGCCCTCGGGCAGGTGCCCCATGGTGGCCCGCGTCTCCGCGTCGACGCCCACGTACACGAACTCCGAGAGTCCGCTGTCGCCCAGCACGCCCAGGGCACCGTAGCGCGCGTCGACGAGGTCGACGGCGGTCTCCACGATCCGCTGCAGGGTCCCCTCGAGCTCCAGCCCGGCACCCACCGCGACCACCGCGTCCAGCAGGCCCTGCAGGCGGTCCCGGGTCCGGGTGATCTCCGTCAGCCGGTCCAGCAGCTCGCTGAGCAGCTCGTCGAGGCGCAGCCCGGCCAGCGGGACCCCCAGCGACCCGCCACGCCCTCCCCGCGACGACTCCTCCGCACCCGAAACATCCGCCATTCGCCGCTCCCGCACTGAGCCAACCGGGGGCGGTGGCCGCTCACCACCACCAATACCTACTCAGCGTATCGATACTCGCAAGCAACACGCCGGTATCGGTTGTGGCCTCAACCTCCGTCGTCGGTACGGACCACGGCCACCGGGCACGGAGCGTGATGGAGCAGGTGCTGGCCGGTCGAACCGAGCATGAGGCCGCGGAAGCCGCCCCGGCCGCGGCTGCCCACCACGACCAGCTGCGCACCCTCCGCGCGGCGCAGCAGCGCCGGCGCGGGACGGTCCCGCACGACCTCGCGGACCACCCGCACGTCCGGGTACTTCTCCTGCCAGCCGGCGAGCCGCTCGGCCAGCGTCTCGTCGGCGCGCTCGGCGAGCGGGGCGAAGTCCAGCGTGCCCGCGCCGCCCATCACCACGGCCTCGAACACCATCTCCGACCACGCGTGCACGGCCACCAGGTCGGCGTCGTGCAGGGACGCCTCGGCGAACGCGAACGCGATCGCGGCCTCGCCCACCGGCGTGCCGTCCACGCCGACCACGACCGGGCCGCCGGACCCCTCGCTCGTGTCCTCGCCGCGCACGACCACGACCGGGCAGTGTGCGCGCCCGGCCACCTCGACCGAGGTCGAGCCGAGCAGCAGCCCGGTGAACCCGCCGAGCCCACGGTTGCCCAGCACCAGCACCGCGGCGTCGGCGGACTTCTCGACCAGCGCGGGAACCGGCGGCGTCACCTCCAGGACCACCTCGGGGTGCGGCCCGGCCACCGTCTGCTCGGCGACCTCGCGGGCCCGGTCGAGCCAGACCCCGCCCTGGTCCTGCATGGCGGTGCGCAGCGCGTGCCAGTCGACGACGCGGGCGCCGCGGCCGGTGAGCAGGTCGCAGGCGTGCACCAGGCGCAGCCCGGTGCCACGGCGCCGGGCCTCCCGCGCCGCCCAGCGCACGGCCCGCAGCGCCGCGTCGGATCCGTCGACCCCCACCACGACCGGGCGGCCCGGGATCTCGCTCATCAGATGCCTCCTCTGGGTGTCAGGCGCGCAGCCTGCGCAGGTAGGGGTCCACCGGCTCGCGCGGCGCCAGCCGCACCCGCGCGTCCAGCACCCGGCAGCCGCCGTCGGCCGCACCGGGCCGCACCACGACGGGGTTGAGGTCGAGCTCGACGAGCTCGGGCAGCATCTCGGCGAGGCGGCTGACCCGCTCGAGCACGTCGACGAGCCCGGCGGTGGGCAGCCCGGCCGCGCCGAACAGCGTCGTCGAGGAACGCAGGCCGTGCACCATCCGCTCGGCCTCCACGTCGGACACCGGGGTGAGCCGGGCGACCCGGTCGGCGATCAGGTCGGTGTCGGTGCCGCCGAGCCCGAACACCACCAGCGGGCCGAACACCTGGTCGGAGTCCACCCCGACGATCAGCTCGCGGCCCGGCTCGGCCATGGGCTGGAGGAGCACGCCCTGCAGCGCCGTGCCGAACCGCGCGGCGAACGTGGCGTAGCCGGCCCGCACCGCGTCCTCGTCGTCGACACCGAGCAGGACGCCACCGGCCCGGCTCTTGTGCAGCACGCCGGCCGCGATGGCCTTCATCGCCACCGGCCCGGCGAGCTCGCGCCACGCGGCGACGGCCCGGTCCGGGTCGGCCGCCTCGATCGTGCGCACCGTGGGGATGCCGAACAGGCCGAGCAGCCGCATCGTGGTCGCCGGGCCGAGCCACCCACCGTCGTGGTGGTCGTCGAGGAAGCCGCGCACCAGCGCGCGCGCCTCGGCGAGCCACACCCCGTCGGGCACCCTCGCCTCGCCGCCCGGGCGGCGGCGCCACGCGGCGTACCGGGCGATCCGGCCGAGCGCGCCGGCGGCGGCCGCCGGGTCGGCGTAGCTCACGGTCGCGGGCGCGGTGATCGTGGCGTCCGGGCCGCCGGTCAGCGCGGTCACCGAGGCCAGCTGGCCGGGCCGGACCACGTACACCGGCTTGGCGGCCGACCGGGCGAGGGGCGCGACCGCGGTGACCGGGTCGGCGAGCGCGGTCGGCACCCCGGCGGCGATGACCGCGTCGATCTCGTCCGCGGCGAGCAGCACCTCCAGGCACGCGCCGAAGGTGTCCGCGTCCACGCCCGCGGTGGTGTCGACCGGGTTGGCGAGGCTGGCCTGGGCCGGCAGCAGGCGGGCGAGCGCCGCCCGGGTGGGTTCGGTCAGCGGCGGCAGCACGAGCCCGTTGTGCGCGCACGCGTCGGCGGCGAGCACGCCCGCGCCGCCCGCGTTGCTGAGGATCGCGACCCGGTCGCCGCCGGGCAGCGGCTGCCACGACAGCGCCGCGAGCAGGTCGGTCACCTCGCTGACGGTGTCCACGGCGATCACCCCGGCCTGGTCGAACAGGGCGTCGCGGGTGACCGCCGGGGTGGCCGCGGCGGCGGTGTGCGAGGCGGCCGCCGCCTGCGCCACGTCGCTCTCCGCGGAGCGCACCGCGAGCACCGGCTTGGTCCTGGCCAGCGTCCGGGCGAGCCGGCTGAACTTGCGGGGGTTCCCGAAGGACTCCAGGTACAGCACCGCGGCCGTGGTGTTCGGGTCGTCCCGCCACCACAGCAGCATGTCGTTGCCGCTGACGTCGTACTTGTCCCCGGTGGACACCAGCGTCGACACGCCGAGGCCGAGCTGGCCGAGCAGCTCGATCAGCGCGATCCCCACGCCGCCGGACTGGCTGACCACGCCCACGTGGCCGGCGGGGACGGCGCCCCGGGTGAACGTGGCGTCCAGGCGCACCCCGCGCTCGGTGTTGACCACGCCGATGCAGTTGGGGCCGACCAGCCGCATGCCGTGCCGGCGCACCGAGCCCAGCACCCGGTCGGCCAGCGGGGTGCCGGACAGCCCGGCGGAGACGACCACGACGGCCCGGATGCCGCGCCGGCCGCACTGCTCGACGGCGTCCGGCACCGCGGCCGCGGGCACGCACACCACCGCGAGCTCCGGCCTGCCGGCGATCTCCGCGACCGACCGCCAGCACGGGACGCCCGCGATCAGGTCGGCGTGCGGGTTGACCGCGCTCAGCGTGCCGGCGTAGCCGCCGTCCAGGAGCTTTCGCAGCACCGCGTGGCCGATCGACCCGGGCTGCCGGCCCGCCCCGACCACGACCACCCCGGCCGGGCGCAGCAGCGCGGTCAGGCTCGCCACGTCGGCGACCCGGTCCCGCTCGTCGACCGCGGCGGCGAACCGCTCGTCGGGGTCCAGGGAGATCTCCACGTGCCGCTCGGGGCCTTCGACACTCATCCGGTACCGCAGCCCGGCGTCGAGGAAGACCTGGATCATCCGCCGGTTCTCGGCGAGCACCTCCGCGACGAAACGGGTCACGCCGCGCTGCCGGCCGACCGACGCGAGGTGCTCGAGCAGCAGCGTGCCCAGCCCGTGCGCCTGCACGGTGCCGTCCACGACGAGGGCCACCTCGGCGACGGCGGGGTCGTCGAGCGCCTCGTAGTGCGCCACCCCGATCAGCCCGCCGTCCAGGTAGGCGCCGAGCGCGGTGTGGGTGGCGTCCGGGGCGCGGGTGATGCGCCGCACGACCGGGCCGAAGATCCCGGTGGCGGTCTCGAAGAACCGCAGGTACCGGTCGTGCTCGGACAGCCGGTCGTGCAGCGCGAGGACCTCCTCGGCGTCCGCCGGGCGCAGCGTGCGCAGCTGCACGACGCGGCCGTCGGTCAGCAGCGCACGCACGCCCTGCGGAGACATCGCGACGGTCATCGCGCGCTCCCCGCGGCCCTCCCCCGCGCGGGCGCGGCGCCGTCGTCCCACTGGTACCCGATCCGGTTGCACACGTCGACCACGCCGGGGACCGCGCGCACGAGCTCGTCGATGCCGGCCAGCGCGCTGCGCCACTCGACCCGCCCGACCAGCAGCACGACGCCGCCCCGCACCGACGCGCGGATCGTCGCGTGGTGCCCGGGCAGCAGGCCCAGCACCTCGCGCTCGACCTGCTCGCGGATCTCGTCGTCGTCGCGGAGGTAGGTGCGCAGCAGGTCGCGGCCGGACAGCACGCCGACCAGGCGCCCGTCCTCGACCACGAACAGCCGGTGGATCCCGGCCTCGGCGAGGCGCCGTGCGGCGGTGCGCACCGGGACGTCCCGCGCCACCGTGACCACCGGCCTGCTCATCAGGTCGCCCGCGGTGGCGCCGTCGAGGTTGTGCCCGCCGTGCTGCCGGGCGCGGATCAGGTCCGTCTCGGACACCACGCCCACCGGCACGCCGCCGTCGTCGACGACCGGGACCGCGCTGATCCGTCCACCGGTGAGGATCGCGGCGATGCTGTGGAACGGCGTGTCGGCACGCACGCAGACCGGCCGGTGGGTCATCAGCGCTTCCACCGTCGCGGTGGCCGGCGGGGAGGCCGTCGGGGAGGTCATGGCCGGAACACCACCCTGGCGGTCACCTTGCCGGCGAGCACGTCCTCGATCGCGTCGTTGATCTCGTCGAGCTTGCGGACCTCCAGGTCGACCTTCGTCCGGCCGGCGGCGTGCAGCCGGAACACCTCGGCGAGGTCCTCCCGGGTGCCCACGATCGAGCCGATGACCGAGATGCCGCCGAGCACCGTCTCGAAGACGGGCAGGCGCATGGTGTTGTCCTTCGGCAGCGAGACCAGCACCAGCCGGCCACCGCGGCGCAGCGCGGCGTGCGCCTGCTCGAGCACCACCGGCGTCGCGGCCAGCACCACCGCCACGTCCGCACCGCCCAGCTCGCGGATGGCGGCCACCGGGTCGGTGGTCGCGGCGTTCACCAGGTGGTCGGCGCCGAGGTCGGCGGCCAGGCGCAGCTTGTCCTCGGTGACGTCCACCGCGACGGTCTCGGCGCCGAAGATCCGCGCGTACTGCAGCGCGAGGTGCCCGAGGCCGCCGATGCCGAAGATCGCGGCCCGCTCGGCCGGCCGCAGGCCGGAGACCTTGACCGCCTTGTAGGTCGTGACGCCGGCGCAGGTCAGCGGCGCGGCGTCCAGCGAGCTCACCGCGTCCGGCACCGGGACCACGTGCCCCGCGTGCGCCACGGCGTACTCGGCGTGCCCGCCGTCGATGCCGTAGCCGGTGTTCACCTGGGACTCGCACAGCGTCTCGCGGCCGCTGACGCAGTAGCCGCACCGGCCGCAGGCGTAGCCGAGCCACGGGACGGCGACCCGGTCCCCCACGGCGAGGTGGGTGACCCCGGCGCCGAGACCCTCGACCACGCCGACCCCCTCGTGGCCGGGCACGAACGGCAGGGACGGCTTGACCGGCCAGTCCCCGCGCGCCGCGTGGATGTCGGTGTGGCACAGACCGCTCGCCTCGATGTGCACCAGGACCTGGCCCTCGCCCGGCTCCGGCACCGGCCGCTCCACGAGCTCCACCGGCTTGTCGAACGCGGTCACCACTGCTGCTCTCATCACGCCTCCTCGGCACACGTGCTTCTGTGCACGAGCATTGCCGCGCGACCGTGCCGGTGATCAGAGTCGGACGCACCCGGACGGTGGGCCGAAGGCCCTGCCCGTGGTCCCTACCGGCCAGGGACCTTCGTCGCTGGTCACGGCGGGTGCCGGCGGCCCATCGTCGAGATATGGACACGACCGGCAGGAGCGCGACGCGCCGCCACGTCCGGCTGGCGCTGACCTCCGGGTTCGTGGCGGTCAGCGCGATCGCCGGCGCCGTGGCCATGGCGGTCGGCATCCTCGACATGGGCGCGACCGTCAACGATCGGCTGCCCTTCCACAGCCCGCAGGCCGGCGCCCTCGCGCTCGCGATCGTCGTCGGCGCGCCGATGGCGGTCGCGTCCTTCCTGGCCGCCACCGGACGCGACGGCGCCCCGGAGGCGGCCATCGCGGCCGGCGCGCTCCTGGTCGGCTGGATCGGCGTGCAGGTCGTGGTCATCCGGACGTTCAGCTGGCTGCAGCCGGCGATGGCGGCGGCCGGGGTCGTGGTGTTGCTGGCCGGCTGGCTGGCACGCAGGAATCGGAGCGAGCGATGAGCCACCGCAAGATCGGCGCCGTGATGAGCACCGACGTCGTGACGGTACGCCCGGACACTCCCTTCAAGGAGGTCGTGCGGGTCCTCGAACAACGTGACGTCGGCGCCGCGCCGGTCGTCGACGACGCCGGCCGGGTGCTCGGTGTCGTGTCCCAGGCCGACCTGCTGGTCAAGCAGACCAACCAGGCGCCGGCCTGGTCCCGTTCGCCGCTGGCGTGGCTGCGCCGCCGCCGCGACGCCCGCCGGGCCGGCGCGACCACCGCCGGGGCCTTGATGACCCGGCCGGCCATCACCATCGGCGCGACCGCCAGCGTGGTGCGGGCCGCGCGGATGCTCGGCCGCCACCACATCAAGCGCCTGCCGGTGGTGGACACCGACGGCAGGCTGGTCGGGATCGTGGGCCGCAAGGACCTGCTGACCGTGTTCCTGCGCAAGGACGAGGACATCCGCGACGACATCATCGAGAACGTCTTCGAGTTCGGGCTCGGCCTGCCGATCAGCCCGGCCACCGTCCAGGTCACCGTGCACGACGGCGAGGTCGCCCTCGCCGGCAAGGTCGAGCTGAAGAGCCAGGTGCCGCTGGTCGAGCAGATGACCCGCCACGTCGACGGCGTGGTCGACGTCGACATGTCGATGACCTACGTCCGCGACGACAGCGACGTCAGCCCGCAGCCACCCGCGGGCGGTGGTGTCTGGATCTAGGACAGCGGCAGGATGCAGGGTATGGACGACGCACCCGCCGTGGAGCCGGACCGGGCCCGCGTGCTGCTGGTCGAGGACGACGCCGAGCTCGTCGGGATGCTGTGCACGCTGCTCGCCGAGGAGGGCTACGAGGTCGACGCGGCCGCGGACGGGCAGCGGGCCCTGCACCTGGCGCTGACCCGCCGGTACGACGTGCTCGTGGTGGACCGCGGGCTGCCGGCCATCGAGGGGCTCGACCTGGTGGGGCGGCTGCGCTCCCGGGCGGTCACCACCCCGGTCCTGGTGCTGTCCGCCCTCGCCAACCCGGCCGACCGCGTCGCGGGCCTGGACGCGGGCGCCGAGGACTACCTGGGCAAGCCGTTCGACGTCGACGAGCTGCTCGCCCGGCTGCGCGCCCTGCGCAGGCGCCACCTGGAGAGCGCGGAGTCGCTCCCCGTCGGCGGCGGGCGGCTGGACCTGCAGACCCGGCTCGTGCACCGCGACGGCGACCCACCCGTCCGGCTGTCCGAGCGGGAGTGCTCGCTGCTCACCGTGCTGGCGCGCAACCCGAACCGCATGTTCGCCCGCCGCGACCTGCTGGCGCTGGCGTTCCCCGAGGCGGAGAGCGAGGCCGTGGTGGACACCTACGTCCACTACCTGCGGCGCAAGCTCGGCCGCCGGGTGGTCGCCACGGTGCACGGGCGCGGCTACCAGCTCGGCCGGACGTGAACCGCCGGGCCCGCCCGTGGCCGGCGGTGCAGGCCCGGCCGACCGGCCGCGACGCGGCGGTGCTGCGCCGGGCGACGCGGCGGCTCGGCCTGCAGATCGCGCTGGGCGTCGCCGTCGTCGTGGTGGTGCTGTCCGCGCTCGCGATCGTCGTCGTCGTGCAGGGCCAGCACCGCGCCGCCGTCTCGCTGCTCGAGCAGACCGTCGCCCGGGCCGACGACGTCACCGACCCGCCGGCCGGCGTGTGGCTCGTGGCGCGCACATCCGGTGGCGAGGTCGCCACCCCGGGCCTGCCCCCGGGCTGCCCGACGAGGCCGCGCTCGACCGGGTCGCCGCGACCGGGGTCGAGATCACCAGCGAGTACGTGGCCGGCCGGACCGAGTACGCGGTGCACACCGCGCGCCGCGGCCGCGACACCGTGCAGGCGGCCCTCGACCTGACCGCCAACCACGACGTGCGGGACCGGCTGGCGGTCGCGCTGCTGCTGTGCGGGGCACTGGGACTGGTGCTCGCGGCCGCGGCCGGGGTGTGGCTGGCCCGCCGCGCGGTGCGGCCGATGGCGGCCGCCCTCGCCATCCAGCGCCAGTTCGTCTCCGACGCGAGCCACGAGCTGCGCACGCCGCTGACGCTGCTGTCCACCCGCGTCCAGCTGCTGCGCCGCCACCTCGAGCGCGGCGCCGAGCCCGCCGACCTGGCGCGCGAGGCCGGCGGCGTGGTCGACGACGCGCGCCACCTCACCGCGATCCTGGACGACCTGCTGCTCGCCGCCGACCCGGACGACGAGCAGGTCACGCCGTTCGACCTGGCTTCGCTCGCCGAGCACGTCGCCGCGGCGCACCGCACCGCCGCCGAGGCCCAGAGCGTGCGGCTCGACACCCGGCGGCCCGCTCACTCGGTCCCGGTCCGCGGCAAGCCGACCGCGGTGCACCGCGCGGTGACCGCGCTGCTGGACAACGCGATCCGGCACGCCGGCACGTCGGTGACCGTGACCGTGACGGCCGACACCGCGGGCGGGCGCGCCGTGCTGGACGTGGACGACGACGGCGCCGGCATCGACCCGGACGTCCTGCCGCGCATGTTCGACCGCTTCGCCACGACCCGCGAACGGCAGGCCCCGGCGCCGGGCCGGCGGCGCTACGGCCTCGGGCTCGCCCTGGTCAGCGACATCGCGGCGCGCCACGGAGGCGACGTCTCGGCGTCCACGGCACCGGGCGGCGGCGCGCGGCTGCGGATGACCCTCCCGCTCCAGGATGCGGTCGCGGCCGAACCGCTCCAAGATTTCTCCCAGGGCACCCGGCCACCATCGGGCGGGTGACCGGGCGGGGCGCCACCGTGTGTGCCATGCCTCGCCGTGCCGACCGAGAGGCCACCGAATGCCCGCCTTCATCGCCGACCTGCCGCTGCACCCGCTCGTGGTGCACGCCGTCGTCGTGCTCGTCCCGCTCGCCGTGCTCACCGGCATCGCCGTCGCCGTCTGGCCGGCTGCCCGGCACCGGTTCGGCTGGCCGGTGGCCGGGCTCGCGGTGCTGGCGACGCTGAGCATCCCGGTGGCCACCAGCTCCGGCGAGGATCTGCGCGACCGCCTCCCGGACACCCGGCTGATCGCCGAGCACGCCGAGCTGGGCGACCAGCTACTCGTCTTGGTCGCGCCGATGACCGCCGCGCTGATCGCGATCATGCTGCTGGAGCGCTACACCGCCCGCACCACGCGCACCGAGGGCCCGGGCTCGATGGTGGGTGCCGCGACGGCACGCTGGACCCGGCCCACGCTGATCGTGCTGGCCGTGGCGACCGTGGCGCTCGCGGCCGTCTCCGCGGTGCAGGTCGTGCGGATCGGCGACTCCGGCGCCCGGGCCGTGTGGCAGGACACCCACTACGTGACGCCCACTCACCACGGCGGCGACGACGACTGAGCCACGCCCCGCCGGGCGTCAGGCGCGCAGCCGCAGCGCCAGCGTGGGGCAGGCCGCGACGGCGGCGTTCGCGTCGCCGCGCAGGCGCCGGGTGACCGGGCCGGAGTCGAGCAGGGGGTAGCCCCACTCGTCGAGCCGGACCATCTCGGGCAGCAGTTCGGCGCACATGCCGTGCGCGCGGCAGGCGATCGGGTCGACGCGCAGTCGTGGCCCCTCGCCCGTCCGGTCGTCGGGTCTCCGGCCGGCCATCGCGGTCACCACCTTCCTGGTGCGGGGAGCTGGAGGTGCACCTTCGTGGCGTGCCGGCAGGGCCGGCCGTCGAGGTGCGCGGCGAGGTCGGTGGCGAAGGTCCGCAGGGCGCTGCGGACGAGCCGGACCGCGCCGTCGGGATGCCGGCACGCGCCGCGTCCGGCGATGACGCCGAGCCGGCGCCGCAGCCGGTGGTCGGTCCGGACGCCACGGGCGATCAGCGTCAGGTCCTCGGCCAGCGCGGGAAGGCCGAACATGCACGGCCCGCACTGCGCGGCCGACTCGGCGGCCAGGTATCCGGCGATCCGGGCGGTCTCGGCCAGCCCGCAGGCGAATGCGGGCAGCACGTACAGCGCACCCACACCCAGCGTCGCGCCGGCTTCGGTCAGCTCGCGGTGCGCGAGCGGCACCCCGGCCGCGAACGGCAGCGGCAGCCACGCGCCGCCGACGCCCCCGACGAGCACCGCCTGGGCCGTCGCGGTCGCCCCGGCGGACCCGAGCACCTCGCCGATCGGGGTGCCGCCGGCGACCTCGAACACGCCTGCCGCGCGCACCGCGCCGGACAGCGTGACCAGCGTGGTGCCGGGCGAGTCCTGGGTGCCCTGGGCACGGAACCAGCCGGGCCCGAAGCGCGCGACGAGGGCGAGCTGGGCGAACGTCTCGGCGTTCGACACCAGCGTCGGCCTGCCGCCGACGCCGCGCTCGTCCGGGCGTGGCGGCTTGGTGGTGGGCCGGGCGTCGCCGGTGTTGATCAGGTTGATCAGGGCCGACTCCTCGCTCGACACGTACCGGCGCGGCACCGCCCGCAGCCGCACCGGCGCCGGGTCGTCCCGGCGCTCGGCCAGCGCCGCGCCGACCGTTGCGGCCAGCCGGTCGCCCTGGTGCAGGCAGAGGATGACCTCGCGGGCGCCGACCGCGTGGGCGGCCAGAGCGGCGCCGTCGAGCACGAGGTGGGGGGCGAGCGCGAGCAGCGTGTGGTCCTTGTCGCTGACCGGTTCGCTCTCGCAGGCGTTGACGACGACCGTCGGCCGCCCGGAGCCGCGGCCGGACTGCTGAACGGCCGCGCAGCTTGCGCGCGGTCGGGAACCCCGCGCCGCCGCGCCCGCGCAGCCCGGCCCGGTCGACCGCGGCGATGAGCTCGTCGCGGCCGGGCGCGCCCGGGTAGGCGGCGAGCGGCAGCGGGCCGTACCGGGCGTGGTGGGCGGCGAGGTCGGCCGCGCGGCCGGTCTCCCGCCACCCGGCGAGCAGCCGCTGGTCGGTGTCCGCCGGCGGCGCGACGGGCCGGGCGTGGAACGTGGTCACGGCCCTCACCTCACCTTCTCCGGCACGCGCCGCCGCGCCTCGCGGTCGGCGTTGGTCGACGTCACCCGCCACGCCAGCGCCGTCGCGACCGCCACCACGCAGCCCACCACCGTGGCCAGCACCCAGCCGACCCGGTTGTCCGCTCCACCGATGCCCAGACCGTGCACCACCGCCACCGGCCAGCACGCGTACGCCGCCCAGTGCAGGGCCCGCCACAGCCGCGGGTTGATGTGCGGGCGCAGCAGGCTGGACACCACCAGCGCGACGAACAGGTCGAACGCGACGGCGCCGAGACCGATCCAGAACGGCTGGTAGACCGACACGAACGGCACCACGGTGTCCAGCCAGGCGATGCCGGCGTAGCCGTCGATGATCGCCGTGCTCACGTGCACCGCCACGAACGCGAGGGTGAGCAACGACAGGTTGCGGTGCAGCCCGGCCACCGCGAACCGGGGCCACGCGCTGGACACCGCGCGCCCGCCGGTGAGCGCGCCGAGCACGACCACCGCGGTGAGCAGCAGCAGCGTGACCAGGCCGGTTGCCCGGCTTACGTACCACAGGACGTTCACGCCGCACGCTCCTCCTCGTCCGGCCAGCCGCCGACGGTGCGCACCGCGCCGTCCGCGGCGACGAGCCGGGCCGGCAGGGCGCGGCCGGCGAGCCAGTCCGGGGCCCCCGCGCCGAGCACGATCGCCGCCGTGCTGGCGGTGTTGGCGGCCACGCAGGTGCGGGCGGCCACGCTCACCGTGCGCCAGACCGCGGCCGGGACGTCCCCGGTCCGCGGGTCGACGATGTGGTGCACGGTGCGCCCGGCCCGCCGCCAGCGGCGGCGGGTGGTGCTGGACGTGGCGAGGCCACCGGTCGGGAGGGAGACGACCGGGTCGCGCGCGGGGTCGGTCGCGGCGTGGTCCTCGCCGACGGTGATCTGCCAGCCACCGGCGGGCGCCGGCCCGCCCACGGCGATGTCGCCGCCGAGGCCGACGAGCACCCCGCAGCCGACCTCGCGGACCAGCTCACCGGCGGCGCGGTCGGCGGCGAACGCCTTGGCGGTGGCGCCGAGGTCGACGCTCACCCCGCGCGGCAGCACGACCTGCCGCGTCGCGGCGTCGAGCCGCACCCGCCACCAGCCGGGGGCCGGGGCGGGAGCCGGCGGCGCCGGGCCGTCCTCGTCGAGCAGCGCGAAGTCGCGGTCGTAGCCGAGGTCGCGGACCGCGTCCACCGACGGTCGGGTCGACAAGCCCGCCGGTGCGCTCGGCCGCCTTCAGCGCCACGTCGAGCGCGGCGAACAGCAGCGGGCCGACCGTGACCGGTGCGCCGGCCGCGCGGTGCAGCCGGGAGATCTCCGAGTCGGCGCGGAACCGGCTGCACGCCTCGTCCAGCTCGGCCAGCCGTGTGCGGAGCAGCCGGGCGGCCCGGTCCAGCCGGGCCGGCTCGGTCACCACGACCTGGGCGGTGGTGCCGAGCGCCTCGAACGTCGCGGTGGCGGTCATGATCCACCCGTCGAGCCGTGGCTCGGCGACCCGCTGCCAGGCCCGACCTGCGGCAGGCCGGACCACGAGCCGTCGTCCGACTGGCTGCCCACGCCGCCGCTGGAGTCGGTGCCGCCCGAGCCGGTGGAGGCGGAGTCTCCGGTCGAGGTGGTGGCGCTCGTCGCCTGCTGCGCGAACGCCACGCCGGTCAGCACGGCCGCGACCGTCGCGCCGACCGCCACCACCCGGGTCACCGCCGACACGCGGCGCCGCCCGTCTTCCCGCCTGGTCATGCGGCTGTCGAATCTTGCACTCACGGCACACTTCCCTTCTCACCGTGAGGCCCAGTCTCGGCGCGGAACCTGGGGAAATTCTGTGAACGCCACAAGGACTCGCTGTGCCGCCACACGTCGCCACGGGTGAACCGCGGGTCGGGCGAACACCGTAGTCGGATGCGGAGCTCGCGGTGCGTGCGCGCGTTTTTCTGCGGCCAAGTGGATCTATGTCGGCAAGGGGCGCGTGGATCTCGACCCACCCCGGACGACACCACCCTGCTCGCCGGCCTGCACGACGACCCCGACCGCCGCCAACCCACCACCACCAGCTACCACGACTACCTCAACCGCCTCGCCGCCCCCCAGCCTTCCCCATGACCCCCACCGACTGGCGCCACCACTCCGGCCCCCACCTACCACCACCTCACCACCGCCAAACACCACCACGACCCCACCAACACCCTCACCCCCGGCTACGAAATCTTCTGAAGTCCACAGTGGAGGTTTGACGGCAGGCCGTTCCCCCGGCGCCGGCGAAATTCGATCGCCCCGGCCCGGTCCGTCCGGCAGCATGGGACGGACCGCGTGCTCAGAGGGGGTGAACCGCCGTGGCCAGGCGCAAGACGGCGGTACTGCTCGCGCTGCGTTACTACCGGCGCGAGCTCGGCAGGCGCAAGCGGATCGCGGTCCCCGCCCTGCTCTTCCCGGCGCTGGGGAACATCTGCCTGCTCTACCTGACACCGCTGGTCGTCGCCGGCCTCGCCGGCCGCCTCGCCGAGGGTGGCGAGGTCGGCGTCACGACCGTGCTGCCGGCGGTGCTGACCTTCGCGGGGCTGCTGCTGCTCGCCGAGGTGATGTGGCGGATCGGCGTGCACTGTCTCAACCGGACGGACGGGCGCGGTATCGAGAACCTCTACGTGCTCGGCATGGACGAGCTGCTCGCCAAGGACGCCGCGTTCTTCCACGACAACTTCGCCGGCTCGCTGACCAAGCGGGTGCTCAGCTTCGCCACGCGGTACGAGGAGTTCGTCGACACGATGGCGTTCTCCGTGGTGGCGAACATCGTGCCGCTGGGCTTCGCATCGGTGGTGCTGTGGCGCTACGACCCGCTGCTCGTCGTCGCGCTCGTCACCCTGATCGCGGTGACCGGGCTCGTCATCGCGCCGCTGGTGCGCCGCCGCCAGGCGCTCGTGGACCGGCGGGAGGCGGCGATCGCGCGGGTGGCCGGTCACGTCGCCGACAGCCTGACGAACATGGCGACGGTGCGCGCGTTCGCCGCCGAGCCACGCGAGGCGGCCGAGCACCGCTCGCGCGTCGCCGAGCAGCGGCGGCTCGCGATCCGCTCCTGGGACTACGCCAACCTGCGCATCGACATGGTGGTCGCGCCGATGTCGGTGCTCACCAACGCGCTCGGCCTGCTGCTCGCGGTCGGCCTCGGCGGCGGGCGGCTGGGCGTGGAGGCGATCGTGGTGACGTTCACGTACTTCCGCAACGCCACCCGGATCATGTTCGAGTTCAACCAGATCTACCGGCGGCTGGAGAGCTCGCTCACGGAGGCGGCCCAGTTCACCGAGCTGCTGCTGCACCCGCCGACCGTGCTCGACCCCGACTCGCCCGAGCCGTTGCGCCACTCCGGCGCGGACATCCGGTTCGAGCGGGTGCGGTTCGCGCACGCCGGGGCGCCGGTGCTGTTCGACGGGCTGGACCTGGTGGTCCCCGACGGCACCAAGGTCGGCCTGGTCGGCCGTTCCGGCGGCGGGAAGAGCACGCTCACCCAGCTGCTGCTGCGGATGATGGACATCCAGGGCGGCACCATCCGCATCGGCGGGCAGGACATCTCCCGGCTGCGCCAGGCCGACCTGCGCGGCCTGATCGCCTACGTGCCGCAGGAGCCGGCGATGTTCCACCGCACCCTGCGGGAGAACATCGCGTTCGCCCGCCAGGCGGCCACCGACGCCGAGATCCACGCGGCCGCCGACGGCCGCGCACGTCACCGAGTTCGCCGACACCCTCCCCGACGGGTTCGACACGCTCGTCGGCGAGCGCGGGGTCAAGCTCTCCGGCGGCCAGCGCCAGCGGGTCGCGCTGGCGCGGGCGATCCTGCGCGACGCGCCGATCCTGCTGCTCGACGAGGCGACCAGTGCGCTGGACTCGGAGAGCGAGATCCTCATCCAGCGGGCGCTGTGGCGGATCATGGAGGGCCGGACCACCCTCGTGGTGGCCCACCGGCTGAGCACGGTGGCGCGGATGGACCGGCTCGTCGTCCTCGACCACGGCGAGATCGTCGAGCAGGGCAGCCACGACGAGCTGCTGGCCCGCGGCGGCGTCTATGCCCGGCTGTGGGCCCACCAGTCCGGCGGGTTCCTCGACGGGGAGGCGCTCGCCGGAGTCAGCCCAGCGTCAGCAGCGCCTGGACCGGCAGGTGGTCGGACGGGAACCGGCCGTCGCGCGCGAACGGGTTGACCCCCACGGTCCGCACGGTGACCGCGCCCCGGGTCAGGATCCAGTCGATCCGGGGCCCGTCCGGGACCAGCTTGTGGTAGCCGTGCCAGGTCGCATAGCGCGGGCCGCGGTGCTCGGCCGCGGCGGTCCAGGTGTCGGTCAGCCCGGCGCCGTCCACCAGGACCGAGTACGCGGCCGAGTGGTCGGCCGGGGAGTTGAAGTCGCCGGTGACGATCACCGGTAGGGCGGCCGGCAGGGCGGCGATCCGGTCGCGGATCAGCTCCGCGCCGCGGACCCGGGCGCGCTCCGAGCTGTTGTCGAGGTGCGTGTTGAGAACCACGAACTCGGTGCCCGTGCGGCGGACGGCGAAGCGGACCCAGGTGGCCATCCGGATCGTCGTGTTGCCCCACGACCGGGAACCGGCCACCTCCGGGGTGTCCGACAGCCAGAAGTGGTGCCGCTCGAGCGGTTCCAGGCGGCGCGTGTCGAAGAAGATCGCGACGAACTCGTCGCGGCGCCCGCCCGCCCGGCCCTCGCCGATCCAGTCGTAGTACTCCGGCAGGTCCCGCCCGATGTCCCGCAACTGCCCGTAGAGACCCTCCTGCGTGCCGATCAACGTCGGCTGCTCCGTGCGGAGCAGCTCGGCCATCACCGGCCGCCGCGCGCGCCACGGGTGCGGGCCGGTGGCCGAGGCGAACTTCAGGTTGAACGACATCACGTGCAGATCGTCACCGCGAGCCGGTCCGAACAACGCGCGATCAACTCCTCGATCGGCCGACGCCGGTATGGACAGGGGCAGTACGAAGCCGATCCCCAGCGCCAGGACCAGTCCGACCGGCCGAAGCATTCTACTGTGGACACGACGCGGCATGTGGCCCCCTCACCCGACCCGATCGCATCTCGTTCGGAGGCACCACGCGGGCGGATTGCCGACGATCGGCGATTGACCCGGCGGACACCGGCGGCGTTCAATGCACGACGATCTCGACGAACCGGAGGCGGCAATGGAGCTGAACCGACGGAACGCGTTACGCGTCGGAGCCATCGGCGCGGCCGCGGTAGCGGCCGGCGGGGTGGGTGGCTGGTCCGCGTCGGCGAACCAGCGGCACGGCGGCCCGGCGCACACGACGCTGGACCGCACGCTGCTGCTCGGCCCGCCGGGTGCCGGCGGCTACCGGCCGATCGTTCCGGGAGCAGGCGAACCCCACCTGGTCCGCGACGACCTGCTCACCGCGCCCCGCGCCGCCCGGCGCCGAGGTCACCGACACGGTCAGGGCCGCCCGATCCTCGCCTTCGGCCAGCTCACCGACATCCACGTGACGGACACCCAGTCGCCGGCCCGGGTGGAGTTCCTCGACCGGTACAACGACCCCGACTCGCCGTTCGCGAACCTGCTTCCGTTCGAGTCGTCCTACCGGGCGCACGAGTTCCTGTCCGCCCAGATCAGCGAGACGATGGTGCGCTCGATGAACCTGGTCCGCCACGGGCCCGCGACCGGCCGGCCGCTGTCGTTCACCATCGCCACCGGCGACAACGTGGACAACGTGCAGTTCAACGAGCTGCGCTGGTACATCGACCTGCTCGACGGCCGGCGGGTGCGGCCGGACTCCGGCGACCTGTCCCGCTACGAGGGCGTCGCCGACGACGCCGCCTACGACGTGCGCTACTGGCACCCGGACGGCACCCCGCCCGGGCAGCAGGATGACCTGCCGCGGGCGACCTACGGCTACCCGGTCGTGCCGGGGCTGCTCGACGCGGCACGGCGCTCGTTCCGGGCCACCGGCCTGGACACGCCGTGGCTCACCGCGTACGGCAACCACGACGGCCTGATCCAGGGGAACCTCCCGCCGATCCCCGCGCTGGAACCGATCGCCACCGGCAACCGCAAGATCGTCGACCTGCCGCCGGGCACCGACATCATCCAGCTCGCCCTGCAGCTGCAGGCGCTGGACCCGCGTGGCCTGGCCACCCTGCTGGGCGGCCCCGCCCGCACCGTCACCGCCGACCCGGACCGGCGCTTCGTCAGCCGGCTGGAGACCATCCGCGAGCACTTCCACACCAGCACCTGGCCCCGCGGGCACGGGTTCGGCCGGTGGAACCTGAAGACCGGCAACGCCTACTACGCCTTCGACCGCGGCCCGGTCCGCGGCATCGTGCTCGACACGGTCAACCCCAACGGCGGGTCCAACGGCTCGATCGACGCCGAGCAGTACGCGTGGCTGGAGCGGGAGCTGGTCGCCGGCACCAGCCGCCACCGGCTGTTCGTCCTGTTCAGCCACCACACCATCGGCACGATGGACAACGTCACCGGCGCGCCGCCGCGCATCGACGGCGCGGGCGTGCGCGACCTGCTGCTGCGGTTCCCGAACGTCGTGCTGTGGGTCAACGGCCACACCCACCGCAACACGGTGATCCCGCACCGCGCGCCCGCGGGCGGCGGGTTCTGGGAGGTCAACACCGCCGCGCACATCGACTGGCCGCAGCAGTCGCGGGTGATCGAGCTGGTGGACAACCGGGACGGCACCCTGTCGATCTTCGGCACCATCCTGGACATGGCCGCGCCGGCGTCCAACCACGGCCGCCTGGACGGCCCCACCTCGCTCGCCGCGCTGGCCCGCGAGCTCGCCGGCAACGACTGGCAGTCCCGCGCCCGGCCGGTCCCCGGCGAGGACGGCCGGCGCGGCGCGGTGCAGGACCGCAACGTGGAACTGCTGGTGCCCTCGCCCTTCCACACCGCCTCGGGGCGGGAGCTGGCCGGGGCGGCCGCGGGAGGCTGATCACAGCGTGTCTGACGGGTCACGGTCGATGCGATTCGTGATCCACGCGGTTCCTCGCAAGGCGGAGCAATGGCCTCGCACCGGGTCGCGCCCGGCCGTTGCGACAACGCCGCGAGGGGCCGCGAATCGCGCGGCCAGGGATCCGTGAGGCAGGCTCTACAGCCGGATCGCCTTGCGGTTCATGAACTCCTCGATGCCGGCCGGCCCCAGCTCGCGGCCGATGCCGGAGCGCTTGATGCCGCCGAAGGGCAGGTCGGCCTGCGAGCCGCCGGAGCTGTTCAGGTAGACCATGCCCGCCTCGATCCGCTCGGCGACCCGGCGGTTGCGCTCCGGGTCGGTGCCGAACACCGCGGCACCCAGCCCGAACGGGGTGTCGTTGGCGATCGCGACGGCCTGCTCCTCGGTCTCCGCGCGGAACACCACCGCGACCGGGCCGAAGATCTCCTCCCGGTAGGCGTCCATCTCCGGCGTCACGCCGGTCAGCACGGTCGCCTCCAGGTACGCGCCCGGCCGGTCGATGCGGTGCCCGCCGGTGCGCAGCGTCGCGCCCTGCGCGACCGCGCGCTCGACCTGGGCGGCCACCTCGTCGGCCGCCGACTCCGACGCCAGCGGCGGCAGTTTCGTCGCGGGGTCCGCGGGGTCGCCGGGCTGGAAGTAGTCCGCCACGTACCTGGTGAACCGCTCGACGAACTCGTCGTAGATGTCGGCGAGCACGATCATCCGCTTCGGCGCGTTGCAGGACTGGCCGCAGTTGCGCATCCGCGCCGTCGCGGTGGCCTTCACCGTCTCGTCCAGGTCATCGGTGTCGAGCACGATCAGCGGGTCCGACCCGCCGAGCTCCAGCACGGTCCGCTTCAGGTTCCGGCCCGCCTCGGCCGCCACCGCGATGCCCGCGTTCTCGCTGCCGGTCAGCGACACGCCGGCGATGCGCGGGTCGGCCAGGATCGACGGGATCTGCCGGCTGGAGGCGAAGATGTTCAGGTACGCGTCGTCGGGCACGCCCGCGTCGCGCAGCACCTGCTCGATGGCGGCCGCGGACCGCGGGCAGATCGAGGCGTGCTTGAGCAGGATGGTGTTGCCCAGCACGAGGTTCGGCGCCACGAACCGGGCCACCTGGTAGCAGGGGAAGTTCCACGGCATGACGCCCAGCAGCGGGCCGATCGGCTGCTTGGTGATCACCGCCTCACCGCCCTTGATCGACAACGGCTCGTCGGCGAGCAGGTCCGGGCCGTTGTCCGCGTAGTAGTTGAAGATGTCGACGACGACGCCGATCTCGCCGCGGCCCTCGTTGATCCGCTTGCCCATCTCCAGGGTCATGATCTCGGCCAGCTCGTCGGAGCGCTCCGCGAACAGCTCGGCCGCCCGCGACACGATCTTCGCCCGCTCGGCGACCGACCGCCGGCGCCACGACGCGTAGCCGTGATGCACGCGGTCGACGGCCGCCCGGACCTCGTCATCGGTCGCGTTCGGGATCTCCTCGATCAGCTCGCCCGTCGCCGGGTTGGTGAGTGTGTACATGGCTCCATCATAGTGCATACCGTATACATAGTGTCGCGGCTGCTCAGGGGTGGAAATCAGGGACCTCACCGAGGCACGCGCGGCCGCGCGGAGGGATGGTGGAGCCATGACAGTCGCTGTAACGACATCAGGTCGCCCGGACCTGCCCAGCGTCGATTCCGGAAAGGCGGACCGGCCATGACCACGTTGACCAGACCCAGGAACGGCAAGATCATCGCGGGCGTGTGCGCGGGACTGGCGGACCGCTACGGGTGGGACGTCAGCACCGTGCGGCTGCTGTTCGTGCTGTCGTGCCTGCTGCCCGGCCCCCAGTTCGTCATCTACCTCGTGCTGTGGCTCGTGATGCCCAAGCGTGCCTGAGCCGTGCCGGTCGGTCGCCGAGGTCGAGCCGTTCGCGCGGCGCGGGATGGCCTTCGGGCCACATCAATGACCGGCCCGCCGGTTGTCGGCGTGCCCACCCCCGCCGGGGGCTTCCCCACGGACGTGGTGGTGCCCTCGCTGCGCCGACGAGCGGCTGCTCGCCCGGCTCGCCGGCCGGCCGGTCCGCGCCTGAGACCGCGATCGGTGCTGGTCGGGCCGTCCGGTCGGTACGATCCGCATGTGCCGCCGAGTCGAGGTACCTCCCCGCCGCAGGAGCTGAGGTTCTGCCGGTCGGCCGACGGCGCGCGGATCGCCTACGCGCGGCACGGTTCCGGGCCCCCGCTGGTGATCACCACCTGCTGGCTGAGCCACCTGCAGCACGACTGGCAGAGCCCGGTGTGGCGGCATTTCCTGGCCGACCTCGGCGAGGTCGCGACCGTCGTGCGCTACGACGAGCGGGGGGCACGGGCTGTCCGACTGGGACGTCGACGACTTCGGTCTGCAGGCGCGGATCGCCGACATCGAGGCGGTCGTGAACGACGCCGGGCTCGACCGGTTCGCGCTGATGGCGATGTCGCAGGGCGGCCCGCCGTCGATCGCCTACGCGGTGCGCCATCCGGAGCGGGTCTCCCGGCTGGTCTTCTACGGCAGCTACGCCGCCGCGTTGCGCGACCCGACGCCGGAGGACCTGGAGCTGGACGCGGCGTTCGAGCAGCTGATCAAGGTCGGCTGGGCGCGGACGGACTCGACGTTCCGGCGGGTGTTCACCTCGATGATGATCCCCGGCGCGACCGAGGAGCAGATGCGCTGGCTCGACGAGCTGCAGCGGGTGTCGACCTCGGCGCGCAACGCCCTCGTCGCGCGGCGGCAGCGCAAGCAGGCCGACGTGGTCGACCTGCTGCCACACCTGACGCCGCCGACCCTGGTGCTGCACTCGCTCGACGACCGGATGAACGACTTCGAGGACAGCCGGTTCCTCGCGTCGGCGATCGCCGGCGCCCGCCTCGTCGTGCTGGAGAGCTCGAACCACATCGTGCTCGGCGACGAGCCCGCCTGGCCGGTGTTCCTCCGGGAGGTCACCGAGTTCCTGGCCGCCGACCGCCGTGCGGCCCCGCCCGCGGGCGGGGCCGCACGCCGACGTGCTGTCGCCGCGTGAGCTCGACGTGCTGCGGCTCGCCGCGGAGGGCCACGACAACGCGGGCATCCGGAGTCGCTGACGCTCAGCGTGCGCACGGTCGAGCGGCACCTGCACAACATCTACGCCAAGCTCGGCATCCAGGGAAAGGCGGCCCGCGCGGCAGCGGTCGCGCGGCTGCTCAGCCGGGCCTGACCGCTACGCGCAACCCGACACGGGCGCCCGGGCGGGCGGCCCGAGGTTGCGCGCACGCACCGACGCGCCGGGGCCGGTCCGTTCGTAGCGTCCCGTCCATGAGCACGATGGAGACCGAAGGCACGGGCTTTCTCGAGGTGGCGCCGCCGTCCGCGGACGCGGAACGCCTCTTCGCGAACGACGTCCGGCAGGTCGGGTACGTGATGATCCTGTCCAGGGTCTGGGCGCACCTGCCCGCCCTGCACGGCGGGCTGTTCGACCTGATGGGCCGGGCGGTCGAGGCGGGCTCGCTGACCTTCCGGCAGCGCGGCGTCCTGGTGGTCGCCGGCGCGTCGACCGCGCGCGACGCGTACTGCTCGCTGGCTTGGGGGAAGAAGCTGGCCGGCGTCGCGAGCGAGGACGCCGCGGGCGGCGTGCTGCGCGGCGACGACGCGGCGCTGGACGCCGCCGAGCGGGCACTGGCCCGGTGGGCGCGCGCGGTGGCCCGCGACCCCAACGCCACCGGGCCCGGCGACGTCCAGGCGCTGCGCGACGCCGGCTACGACGACCGGCAGATCCTCGCGATCACCGTCTTCGTCGCGCTGCGCCTCGCCTTCGCCACGGTCAACGACGCGCTCGGCGTGCTGCCCGACCGGATCCTGCACGAGACCGCTCCCCCGCCGGTCCGCGACGCCGGCACCTTCGGGCGGCGGGCGGATGGCTGAGTCGCCGCCCGTCCTCTGCGGTGGGGCCGGCACGCGGGCGTGAACGTCAACCTGTGAGCCGGGCCCGGGATATGCCGGTGGTCGCCGCGCCGTTCGTGCTGTGGACGTGGCTGCGGCCGCTGCGGGTGACGGTGCCGGTCAGAACCCGTAGCGGTACGCGGCGCGGCCGGGTGCCGGCGGGCGGCGTCCGGCCGGCGGGCGCGGGTGGCGCGGGCGGGCGCTCGGCACGGCGGCCGGCACCCGCACCTGGCGCCACGACACGGACAGCTCGGCCGCCTCGCGCTCGGCCGCGCGGGCCGGCCGGGGCCGGTCGCCGGCCAGGCAGGCGAGCGCGATCATGCTCACCGCGAGCCAGAGGTTCAGCCAGTCGTTGGCGGTGCTCGGCGCGAGCGGCGCGGGCCCGCCGTCGAGCACCACGGCACCGCCGTAGTGCCAGAGGAAGTAGACGACACCGCCCGCGATGAGGAAGGTGCGCGCACCGTGCGAGCTGCGCGCCACGGCCAGCCCGATCACCCCGAGCGCGAGGTGGACCGCGTCGTTCGCCGCGGGCAGCGGCACGCCGCCGCCGGTCGCCGACGTCAGTCCCAGCACGCCCGCCAGGAAGAACACCGAGGCCACGACCCCGACGGCGAGCCGTCCCGGATCCCACCGTGCGCCCGTGCCGTTCCCACCCCGGTAACCCATGTCGCCCCTGTCGACCATGCGCGAATGATCCACTATTCGCAGCCTCTCCGCCCGGTGAACACGCCAACCCGACGCGAGAGATGCCCGATCCGGGGCTCGCTCAAACTCGCCTACACCGCGCTGTTCGGCTCGATCGAGGGTTCTTCGAGGTGCTGACCGAACGTCCCGGGTGGTCACCCAGTGTGTGGGGTGTCTCACCAGCGGCGGTCGATCGGGATGTGCCACGATTTCTCCCGTCGAAAGGATTCCATTGAGCACCTCGGGAGCCGTGTTCACGGATCAGGTGGTCGACGCCGGCCGCTACCCCTTGTCCGAGCCGGACGGGCCCGCCTGGCGGGCCGCCGTCGAGCGCACCCGCGCCGAGCTCGACGAGTCCGGTTGCTGCGTCCTCGCCGACTTCGTCCGGCCGTCGCTGCGGGAGGCGCTGGAGCGCGAGTGCGCGGAGATCGCCCCGCTCGCGTACACCCGCGTCGAGCGGGTCAACGCCTACAACATCGCCCTGGACACGCCGCTGCCCGACGGCCACCCCGGCCGCGTGGTCATGGAGCGCGGCAACGCGTTCGTGGCGCGCGACCACATCCCGGCGTCCTCGATCGTCCACCGGCTCTACACCAGCCCGCGGTTCCAGCGCTTCGTCGCCGACTGCTTCGCGCTGCCCGCGCTGCATCCGCTCGCCGACCCGCTGTCCGGCCTGTGCCTCAACGTGATCGCGCCGGGCCGCGCGCACCCGTGGCACTTCGACACCAACGAGTTCACCGTCAGCATGCTCACCCGGCCCGCCGAGGACGGCGGCGTCTTCGAGTACTGCCCGAACATCCGCTCCGCGGACGACGAGCACCTCGACGACGTCGCGGCCGTGCTGGCAGGCCGGGGCGGGCACCTCGTGCGCCGCCTCGAGCTGCGCCCCGGTGACCTGCAGCTGTTCCGCGGCCGGTTCGCCCTGCACCGGGTGAGCACCGTGCGCGGCCGGCGCGCCCGGCATGCGGCGATCTTCGCCTACAGCGAGCGGCCCGGCGTGATCGGCAGCGCCGAGCGGACCAGACAGCTCTTCGGCCGCGTCCTGCCCGAGCACCTCGCCGCGGAGTCCGTCCGGGGCGACCGGCTGCTGGACTGAGGAGGCCCGACCCCGTGCACTTCGACTCGACCGGCAAGGCCTCCTTCGACCACGTCTACACCGAGCCCGACCCGCGGCCCTACTTCGCCACGCTGCGCGAGCTCGGCTACCACCTGCCGCAGCTGGCCAAGCCGTACTTCGCGAAGCTGATCGAGGAGCGCCGGGAGCCGACGGTGCTGGACGTCGGCTGCTCCTACGGCGTCAACGCCGCGCTGTACCGGTGCGACACCACCATGAACGAGCTCTACGAGCACTACACCGGCGAACAGGCCGCCGGGCTCGACCGCGCCGGGCTCATCGCCCGGGACCGGCGCCTGGTGCGCTCGCGCGGCGTCCGGTTCGTCGGCCTGGACGTCTCGGCACCCGCCCTGGAGTACGCGCGGGCCGCCGGCTTCCTCGACGACGCGGTGCACGCCGACCTGGAGCACGACGAGCCGACCGCCCGGCAGAGCGCCGTACTGGCCCGGGCGGACCTGGTCGATCTCCACCGGCTGCATCGGTTACGTCACCGAGCGGACCATCGCCCGGATCGCCGGCCTGCCGGGCGGGCGGCGGCCCGCGATGGCGCACTTCGTGCTGCGGATGTTCTCCTACGAGCCGGTCGCGGACAGCCTGGCCGGCCTCGGCTACGACACCGTCGGCGTGGCCGGGGTGTTCCGGCAGCGCCGGTTCGCCTCCGCGCAGGAGCAGGAGCAGATCCTGGACGCGGTCCGCGCGGCCGGGGTGGAACCGCACGAACTGGAGACCGAGGGCTGGCTCTGCGCGCAGCTCTACTTTTCCCGGCCCGGCGACAACCCGCGAGGACGACAGTGACCATCAGCCCGCGCACCTTCGGCAACGAGGACGAGCCTGCCCCGGGTGCCCCTCCCCACCCTCGCGAAGACCTGCGAGCGGTTCCTCGAATGGTCCGCGCCGCTGCTCACCGAGGAACAGCGGGCGGAGACCGAGCGTGCGGTGGCGGCGTTCCTGGCCCCGGACAGCCCGGCCCACGAACTGCAGGCGGAGCTGGAGCGCTTCGACGCGGAACCTGGCGTGGCCAGCTGGCTGGACCGCTTCTGGCCCTACCGCTACCTCGGCCGCCGCGACCGCATCGCGCTCAACGCCAACTACTTCTTCCTGTTCGGCGACTCCCCGGCCGACTCCGGCGAGGGTCAGGCGGAGCGCGCCGCGGGCCTGGTCGCCGCCGCCGTCGACTACAAGCTGCGGCTCGACGACGAGGAGATCCCACCCGCCGTCCAGCGCGGGCGGCCCCTGTCCATGGTGCAGAACACGTTCCTGTTCTCCACCACCCGGATCCCCGGCGCGGTGCAAGACACCGTGCGTGCGCCCTACAGTGCCGACCGCCCGGGCCCGGCCACCGCCGGTCACGTCGTGGTCTTCCACCGCGGCACCCCGTTCCGGCTGGACGTGATCGCCCCGGACGGGCGGCCCTACGACCGCGAGGACATCGCCGGCGCGCTGCGCACGATCATGAAGGCCGGCGCCGACCTGGACGACCCGCGCACCGCGGTCGGGCACCTCACCACGATGGCGCGCGCGGAGTGGGCGGCCAGCCGGCAGGCGCTGCTCGACGCCGCGCCGGGCAACGCGGCGGCGCTCGAGGAGATCGAGTCCGCGCTGTTCTGCCTGTGCCTCGATGACCTCTCCCCCACCGGTACCCGGCAGGCCTGCGACCAGCTCCTGCACGGCGACAGCGGGAACCGGTGGTTCGACAAGTCCTTCTCGCTGGTGGTGTTCGCCGACGGCACCGCGGGGATCAACGTCGAGCACTGCGGCCTGGACGGGACCACGATCCTCAGCTTCGTCGACACGCTGCTGGAGTCGCCGCCCATCCGGCCCACCACGCGCGGCCTGCCCGAGGTCACGCCCATCGAGTTCACACTGGACACCGCGTTGCGCCGGACGGTCGCCGCCGCCGCCGACGCGTTCGCCGCCTACGCGGACGCGACCGCGACCGCGACGGTGTCCATTTCGGACTTCGGGTCGAGCACGGCAAAGGCGCTGGGCGTGTCCCCGGACGCATTCGTGCAGATGGCCTACCAGCTCGCGCACCGGCGGGCCAAGGGGCTGACCGGCGCCACCTACGAGTCGATCGCCACCCGCCAGTACCGGCACGGCCGCACCGAGGCGATGCGGGTCGTGACGCCCGAGGTGCGGACGTTCGTGTCCACAATGGACGATCCGGGCGCGGATCGGGCGGCGCGGCGTGCCGCCTTCCTGGCCGCCGCGGCCAAGCACGTCGCGCGGGCGAAGGAGTGCCAGGCGGGTGCCGCCCCCGAACAGCACCTGTGGGAGCTGCAGCTGATCGCCAGGCGGGCGGACACCGCCGAGCCGCCCGCCCTCTACGACAGCCCGGGCTGGCTCGTCATGCGTGAGGACTACCTCAGCACGAGCTCGGCCCCGTCGAGGAACATCCGGTTCTTCGGCTTCGGCTCGACCAGCCCGCGGTGCATCGGCGTCGCCTACGTGCTGCTGCCCGACCACCTGAACCTGTACCTGAGCACCCCCCGGCACGTGGCCGGCCAGATGCACTCCTTCGCCCGCGAGCTCACCGCGGCCGTGGGCGAGCTGCGTGAGCTGCTCGCCACCGGCTGACGGTGCCCCCGGCCCGCCCGCTACCGGGTCAGGACCCCTCCTGCACGTGGAAGATCTCGTCGGCCACGAGACCGTGCGCCTCGCGGTGCACGGTCGCGGCCGCCTCCGCGTCCGGCGCGTCGACCAGGCAGAAGATCTTCCCGTGCGCCTCGTCGACCCAGTACTTCAGGTAGTTCACCCCGTGCGCGTCCTGCGTCTGCAGGTCCGCGGCGTGCGCCTTGGCGACGTCGTCCATGCCGACCTCACCGTCCATCGAGTGCATATCCATGAAAAGTGGCATTCCTGCGGCCCCTTCTTGTTGTTCGGTGGGTACAGCCAAGCCCACCCGGGCCGGCCCGCACATCGGGCGAGTTCCCTATGTTGGCGGCGGTGCGGGCAGCAGGATGCCCAGCCGGGACGCCACGGCCACGGCGCGCGACCGGGTCGGCACGCCGAGCTTGCGCAGCACCGCGGAGACGTGGTGGCCGACCGTCTTGCCGGACAGCCCGAGCCGCACCGCCAGCTCCGCGTTGGACAGGCCGTGCGCCAGGAGCCGGAGGACCTCCAGCTCCCGCGCGGTCAGCCCGGCGGGGTTGTCCCGGGTGGCGGGGCGCGGCCCGCGCGGCACGGCCATCCCGCGCAGCCGCAGGTCGCGCGCGACCGCCCGGGCGGTGGCCGGGGCGGCCAGGTCGTCGAGGATGGCCAGCGCGACCCGGACGTCGGCCGGATCGTCCGAACGCGACAGTGCGAGCGCCTGCCATCGCGGCGCGCCCAGCTCCCCCCACACCCGCGCGGCGTCCCGCACCCGGCCGGCGACCATCAGCGCGAACGGCTCGGGCGGCTCGCGGCCCGAGTCCGACGGCGCCCCACCGACCGCGCGCCAGAACGCCAGCTCCGCCACGTCCCACGGATCGCCCCGCTCCAGCAGGGCCGGCCAGATCCCGTCGGTCTCGGGCCCGATGCCCGCCGCGTCGCCGTTCGTCCAGGCCCGCTCGGCTCTGGCGACCGCGACCTGGGCCACCCGCTGGGGTTCCCCGATCCGTTGGGCCAACTGCCATGCCTCGTCCAGCAGCGCGTCCGCCGGCTCCCCCCGGCGCGTGGCCAGCGCCCCCGCGACCGACAGCGCCGGATCCGGGTGATCGGCGACAGCCGCGGATGCCGCAGGACCTGGCCGACCAGCCGGCCGGCGTCGGCGTGCCGCCCGCGCTCGGCGACCACCCAGGCCAGCCACGCCTGCATGTACAGCCGCCACGAGTCGAGATCCCGGTCCGTGCAGTAGGCGATGCCGGTGCGCACACACCGCTCGGCCTCGTCCAGCCGGCGCATCATCCCGAGCCGCCAGCCGAGGTTCGTGAAAGCCCGCCCGGCGTGTTCCTGGGCGTCCATGGCGAGTGCCAGGTCGAGCGACCCGCGCAGGTGTGCGATTCCCTCGTCCACCGCACCGCGGATCAGGTGGGCCACGCCGACGTTGTTGAGCGCGTGCGCCAGCACGTCCCGGTCGCCGATCCGCTCGGCCAGCCCGATCGCCCGATCGCCCCAGTCCAGCGCCGCGCGGAAGTTCTGGTCCAGCATCCGCAGCTGGGACATGTTGCTGTAGGCCATGGCCAGCTCGGAGCCGGGCTCCTGGGCCTCGAGCTCGGTCACCGCCTGGGCGCCGTACCGCTCGGCGTCGGCGTTGTGCGCGAGGAACCAGGACAGCCGGGACAGCCAGCGCAGCGCGTCACCCACCAGCCGCCCGTCCCCGGCGGCCCGGTGCAGCTTGAGCGCCTCCTCGCGCGCCGTCAGCGCGTCCTCGAGCTGGTCGGTCAGGTAGCACTCGTAGGACAGCCTGCCGAGCAGGCCGGCGCGGTCGGCGTCGGACAGCAGGTGGGCGTGGGCAGCGCGGTCCGGAAGTGCTCGGCGGCCTCCCGGTGCGAGCCCAGCCGCGCGGCGTGCTCGGCGGCCCGCGGCGCATGCCGCACGACGGCCGCCGGGTACCCGCCGTTGTCGGCGTGATGGGCCAGCCTGCGGTCGTCGGTGGCGCCGCCGGCCAGCAGGTGCTCGTACACCGCGCGGTGCAGCCGTACCCGGGTGCCGGACGGCAGGCCCGCGTCGATCGCCAGCCGGGCGAGCTCGTGGCGGAAGCCGACCCGGTCCCCGCCGTCGACCAGCAGGCCCCACCGCACGCACTCGTCGAGCGCCTCGGCGGGGCGGCCGGACACCCCGAGCAGCAGCCCGACCTCGGCGTGCTGGCCGATGACCGACGCGGTGTCCAGCACGTCCCGCGCGACGGGGACAGCCGCGCGGCGCGCGCGTGCACCGCGTCCCGGACCGACGGTGGCAGCCGCGCCGTGCCGGCGGCCAGCACCTCGGTGACGAAGAACGGGTTGCCGCAGGTGCGCCGGTACAGCTCGTCGGCGTCGGCGTCGGCGTCGTGATCGGCGCGGCGGGCGAGCTCGGCCACCGCCGCGCCGGTCAGCAGCGGCACCTGCATCCGCGCGACGACGGCGGCGGTGGCAAGGTCGCCGAGCACCACGGTGAGCGGGTGGCCGGCGCCGACCTCGTCGTCCCGGAACGTGACCACCAGCAGCAGCGAGGTGCCGCCCATCCGCCGCCGAGGAAGCGGACGAGATCGAGGGTGGCCTCGTCGGCCCAGTGCACGTCCTCGACCACGAGCAGGGTGGGCCGGTCGGCCAGCGCTGTCCGGACGGCCGCGAACAGCGGGCCGCGGCTGGGCCGGTCCTGGTCGAGCTGCTCAACGACCGCGGCGCCGAGCGCCCCGGCGATGTCGGCGAGCGGGCCCAGCGGGCGCGGGGTGGTGCCGCCGTCGCAGGCACCGCGGAGCACCCGGACGCGGTCGCCTGCCCGCTCGGTGAACGTGGTGACCAGAGCGGTCTTGCCGGCACCCGCCTCGCCGCCGAGGAACACCAGCCGCCCGCGCCCGCCGAGGGCCTCGTCCAGGTAGCCGGTCAGCCCGTCGAGGAGCGGCTCGCGCTCCAGCAGCAACGACACGCCGTAGCGTAACCCGGGCCGCGGCCGGGAGGACCGGGTTGCCTCCTCACCCGCCCGCCGACGTCGGCAGGACGGCCAGGTTCGCGCGCAGCGACGGCAGGTCGTCGTACACCGCGACCGCGCCCGCCTCGGTGAGCTCGTCCACGCCGAACCCGCCGGTGCGCACGGCGACCGCCGGCAGGTTCAGCCTGCCCGCGGCCGCGCAGTCCCAGACGGAGTCGCCGATCGTCAGGCTCCCGTCCGCGGGCTCGGCGGGCGCCTTCTCGAGCGCGACGGCGAGCAGGTCGGGCGCGGGCTTGGTGTCCGACACGTCCTCGGCGGTGGTCCAGCCGTGCACGATCTTCCGCACGTCCAGCAGGTCGAGGTAGTGGTCGACGTGCTCGGGCTTGCCGCTGCTGGCGAGCACCACGGCGTAGCCCCGATCGGCCATCGTGACGAGCAGTTCGCGCGCGCCGGCGAGCGGTGCGATCTCGGGCAGCATCGGGTCGAACATCTCCGCCCACACCTCGCGCACCCGGTCGCCGTGTGCCGCCTCCACCTCGTCGCCGGCCACCGCGGCCACCAGCCGGTCCCCACCCATGCCGATGGCGCGGTGCACCCGCCACACCGGAACGGTCACCCCGACCTCGCGGAACGCGCGGAACCAGGCGACCGCGTGGTGGTAATTGGTGTCCACCAGCGTGCCGTCGACATCGATCACAGCGACCATGCCCCCAGCACTACCCACCGCGGGCGCGGCCGACACTTGACTGACCGGTCAACTCGCCGTTAGCGTCCCGCTCATGGAGACACGGGACCGGATCGTCCGGTCGGCGGCCCGGCTGTTCCTCACCCGCAGCTACCAGTCGGTCGGCATCGCGGACCTGTGCGCGGTCGCGGACGTGCGCAAGGGCAGCTTCTACCACTTCTTCCCCTCCAAGTCCGACCTGGCGAGGGCGGTCGTCGACCTGCACGCCGGTGAGCTGGAACGGCGCCTCGCCGGCGGTGACGGCGGGGGGCCGGCCGCCCGGCTGCTCGCGGTGGCGGACGCGGTGACGGTCATCCAGAACGGGTTCGAGCGGCGGTTCGGCCGCATCGTCGGCTGCCCGTTCGGCAACCTCGCGGCCGAACTGTCCACGACGGACGACGAGCTGCGCGACCACGTCGCCGGGGTGTTCGCGCGCTGGGAGGCACGGCTGGCCGGGGCGTGCCGGGACGCCGCCGCGGCCGGCGTGCTCCGCGACGGCGTCGACCCCGACCGGCTCGCCCACACGATCCTCGCCCAGATCCAGGGCCTGATCCTGCTGGCGAAGGTCTCCGGCGGTCCGGCGGCCGACATCAGCACCGGGCTGCGCACGATGATCGCCGCCAACCTCCGGGAGAGCGCATGAACGTCGACTTCCACTTCGACCCGATGTGCCCGTTCGCGTACCAGACCTCGCGGTGGATCAGGAACGTCCGCGACGAGCTCGGCATCGGCATCGGCTGGCGGTTCTTCAGCCTGGAGGAGGTCAACCGGTTCGAGGGCAAGAAGCACCCGTGGGAGCGGGCGTGGTCCTACGGCTGGTCGCTGATGCGCGTCGGCGCGCTGCTGCGGCGCCGCGACATGGCCCTGCTCGACTCCTGGTACGCGACGATCGGCCGCGAGCTGCACACCGAGGGCGGCAAGCCGCACGACCCGGCGGTGGCCCGGCGCCTGCTGGAACGCATCGGCCAGTCCCCCGGCCTGCTCGACGAGGCGCTCGACGACCCCAGCACCCACGACGACGTCCGGGCCGACCACCAGCGGGTGGTCGACGCGGGCGGGTTCGGCGTGCCGACGCTGTTCTTCGGTGCCGGGCAGTGCCTGTTCGGCCCGGTCCTGGTCGACCCGCCCACGGGTCAGGAGGCGGTCCGGCTGTGGCAGGTGGTCGCCGGGATGGCCGAGTTCCCGCACGTCTACGAGCTGCAGCGGCCCAAGGCACCGGCCGACCAGACCCTGATCGCCGAGCGGCTCCAGCCCTACCTCAGCGGCCGGGACTGGGTCAGCGTCGACCGTGGACAGATCATCGACCTCGGGAGTACCTCATGATCGACAAGGACGTCGTCGTCCCCGCGCTCGTCGCCGAGTGGTCGGCCATCGACGAACTGCTCGCCGGGCTGACCCCGCAGCAGTGGGCCGCGCCGACGGCGCTGCCCGGCTGGTCGGTGCAGGACAACGTGGCGCACCTGATCGGCACCGAGTGCGCGCTCACCGGCCAGGCGCCGCCGCCGTGCGAGACGGACGTGCGCGGCCTGCCCCACGTGCACAACGACATCGGCGCGGCGAACGAGACGTGGGTGCAGGGCCTGCGCGGCGAGAGCCCCGCGCGGATCCTCGACCGCTTCCGGGAGATCACCGCCATCCGCCGCAAGACGCTGGAGGGCATGTCCCAGGCCGAGTGGGACGCCCCGTCGTGGACGCCCGCCGGGCAGCGCACCTACGGCCGGTTCATGCGCATCCGGCTGTTCGACTGCTGGATGCACGAGCAGGACATCCGCGAGGCGCTCGGCCTCCCCGGCAACGACGCCGGGCCGTGCGCGCAGGGCGCGCTCGCGGAGGTCGTCGACGCGCTCGGCTACCTGGTCGGCAAGCGCGCAGGCGCCCCGGACGGCTCGTCGGTCACCGTCGCGCTGACCGGCCCGGTGCGGGCGACCTGGCACGTGGCGGTGGACGGCCGCGCCGCGGTGGTCGACGAGCTACCCGGCCCCGCGACCGCCACCGTCCGCCTGACCTCGACCCTGTTCGCCCGGCTCGCCGGCGGCCGCGTCCCGGTCGCCGACCGGCTCCCCGAGGTCACCGTCGAGGGCGACGCCGACCTCGGCCGCCGGGTCGCGCAGGCCCTCCCCTTCACCATCTGACCCCCCACACCGGCCCGACCCCCACACCACCGACACGACCCCCCACACTGCCGAGCCGACCCCCACACTGCCGAGCCGACCCCCCCCAGACACCACCGAGACGACCTCCCGCGCTGCCGACACGGCGGGCCGGACCGACCACGTGGCGGGACGACTCGGCAGTGTCACCGGCCGACTCGCCGATGCCACGGGACGACTCGCCGATGCCACGGGACGACTCGGCCGATGCCACGGGTCGACTCGGTGGTGCCACGCGTCGACTCGGTGGTGTCACGGGTCGACTCGGTGGTGTGGGGCGGGGTGGGTGGGGTGACGGGTTACCGGGGGGCGGGCTGGGGCCAGAGGTCGCAGTTGTGCTCGGCCGCGATCCGCGCGTCGGGCACGAGGGTGGAGCGGCCGCCGGCGCGCAGGGACATCACCTTCTCCGTCGCGGTGAAGCTCGGCCAGCGCGCGCGGCCGGCGGCGAGCGGGTGGCCGGTGCGCACGAAGGCCCCCCACGCGTCCACCATGTCCGCCGCCAGCCGGCGCTCGGACGCGTCGAACGTCGGGGCGATCGGGGTGCCGTTGTCGAAGCTCGGCCACAGGTAGGCCAGCTCGGCCGCGTGCCCGGCGCCCCACACGTACCCGGCCGGTTCGGGTGCCAGGCCCGGGCCGGTGCGGTGCGCGAACTCGTAGGCGTAGGTGCGCGTGTGGCTCGCGAGCGCCCGGGTGAGCGAGCGGTTCCCGCAGCCGCCGATGCCCGCGATCGTGCCCGAGTCGGTGAGGATCGCGCCGACGAGGTAGGCGGGGGTGAACGCGTCCGCGTCCGCCGGCCACGGGTAGCGGGCGAGCACCGTGTCACCGAAGGACCCGCGCACGAAGGACTCGTACTGCTCACGGGTCTGGCCGATGAAGCCCTGCGCGAAGGTGCGGCCCTCGTCCCGGTTGGCCCCCACCACCACCGGCACGTGGGCGAACTCGCCGGAGCGCACGGCGGTGTCCGGGTCGTGCGGCAGGACCGGGACGCCACGTACGAACGCGGCCGGCCCACGGGTGTCGAGCAGCCGGCCCACCGGCACCGCGCGCAGGCAGGCCGCCGCCGTCGCCGGGTCGGTGCAGCCGACCGCCGACGCCACCGTGGTGCCGGCCGCCTCGCCCTGCGCGAGCGTCTGGCTCGGGCAGGAGCCGCTCTGGATCATGGCGGCGGCGAACAGGCCCCGCGACCCCGGTGCGGACAGGTGCGCGCAGACCGAGAAGCCGCCCGCCGACTCTCCGCCGATGGTGACCCGCCGCGGGTCGCCGCCGAACGCGGCGATGTTGCGGTGCACCCAGCGCAGCGCCGCCTGCTGGTCGGCGAAGCCGTAGTTGCCCGACTGCCCGGCCTCCGCGGTCAGCGCCGGGTGCGCGAGGAACCCGAACACGCCGAGCCGGTAGTTGATCGTGACGACCACGACCCCGGTGCGCCGGACGATCAGGCCACCGTCGTGCTGGTTGGAGCTGCCGTTCTGCAGGCCGCCGCCGTGGATGAAGAAGTAGACCGGCAGCCGGGCGCCCGGCCGCGTGCCGGCCGGCCGCTGCACGTTGAGGTACAGGCAGTCCTCGCTCTCCGAGAGCGGGCCGTTGGTGCTCGCCAGCGCCGCGCACCGGTCGCCGTAGGAGACCGCGTCGCGCACGCCGTGCCAGCGCGGCGCGGGCTCCGGCAGGCGCCAGCGCAGCTCCCCCACCGGCGCGGCCGCGTACGGCACGCCGAGGAAGCTGTCCACCCGGTCCGACCCGGCGCCGCGCAGGATGCCGGAGTCGGTGCGGGCCAGGGGCGGGTGGTGCCGTCCCTGCGCGGCCGCCGCGGTGCCGCTCATCGCGGTCAGCGCCAGCACGGCCGCCAGGACCGCGCGGATCATCCTCGAAAGCACGTCGACCCTCCTCAGTGGACGGACACGGTGGTGTGCAGGCGGAGGTCGCGGGACGACGAGCCGACCGCGACCTCGCGCCGGCCGGTGGCGACCACCCAGCCGCCGCGGTCCACCGACCAGTAGGACAGCGACCGCTCGGTGACCTCGACGCGCACCCGGCGGCGCTCGCCCGCCCGCAGCGCGATCCGGTCGAACCCGGCGAGCTGCCGCGGCGCCATCGGCACCGGGGCGTTCGCCGGCGCGCCGAGGTACACCTGCGGCACCTCGACCCCGGCGCGCCGTCCGGTGTTCTCCACGACGAAGCTCACCGACAGCCCTCTGTGTCCCTTGTGGACCGTGAGGTCGCGGTAGCGGAAGCTGGTGTAGGACAGGCCGTGCCCGAACGGGAACAGCGGCTCGATCCCCGCCGCGTCGTAGTGCCGGTAGCCGACCAGCACGCCCTCGCTGTAGGCGGCATGCCCGCCGACGCCGGGGTACCGCTCGGTCGGCGCGGTCGGCGAGTCCTCGAGCCGGCGCGGGTAGCTGACCGGGAGCCTGCCGCCCGGGTCGGCCTCGCCGGTGACGAGCACGGCGGTGGCCTCGGCGCCCTCCTGCCCCGGGTACCACAGCTGCAGGATCGCGGCGGCCCGCTCGACCCACGGCATGACCACGGGGTCGCCGGTGTTCAGCACCACCGCGGTGCGCCGGTTGGCCGCGGTGACCGCGTCCACGAGGTCGTCCTGGTGGCCGGGCAGCGACAGGTCGACCCGGTCCTGGCCCTCGGTGCCCTCGTTGAAGGCGAACAGCAGCACGGCCTTCGCCGCGCGGGCGACCCGGGCCGCCTCGTCGAGGGCCTCTCGCCGGCGGGCCGGGGTGACCCAGGCGAGGCGCACCTGCATCGGGCCGTCCGGCGTGGCGGTCGCGGTGACGACGATGTCGTGCGGCTCGCCCGCGGCCAGCGTGACGAACGCGCCGGCGTTGCGCAGCCCGTCCGCGGTCGGGATCAGGTGCTCGTTGCCGCCGAACAGCGCGCCGACGGAGCCGAGCTGGACGCCGTCGAGGACCACGGTGATGCCGCCCTGGATGCCGACCACGGCACCGCCGCTGCCCTGGATCCGCAGGTCGTACTCGCCGGTCTCCGGGGCGGTGATCGTGCCCGTCCAGGTCCACGCGCTGCCGGCCGGCAGCGCGTCCGCTCCCGTGTAGTCCACCTGGGACTCCGGCTGGGTGCCACCGCCGGTCTCGGTGCGCTCCAGCGAGAGCGCCGACGCGGGCACCGGTTCCCCGTCGAGGTCGACGCCGGGGGCGTAGGCGAGCCCGGGTGCGCGCCGGGACAGCGCGTCGAGCGGGCTCTCCGCGTACTCGGGGATCACCCGTGCACTGCCGCCGCCCCCGACCAGCGGCCGGCGCGCGGTAGGGCCGACCACCGCGAGCGAGCGCAGGTCGCGGTGGCCCAGCGGGAGCAGGCCGCCGTGGTTGCGCAGCAGCACCGCGCCGGCGATCGCGAGCTCACGCGCGGTGCGGGCGTGCGCGGCCGCGTCCAGCGGGGGCCGCGGCCGCGGGTGGCCCAGCAGGCCGAACCGGCGCAGCTGCTCCAGGATGCGGCGCACCGCGGTGTCCACGACGGACTCGTCGAGCGCGCCGGAACGGACCGCGTCGACCAGCCCGCCGAAGTTCAGGCCGAAGGGCATCTCCATGTCGAGCCCGGCGGTGATGGCGGGCACGCCGCTGTGGGTGGCGAACCAGTCGGACATCACCCAGCCGCGGAAACCCCAGTCCCGGCGCAGGACCTCGGTGAGCAGGTGCGGGTTCTCCGCCGCGTACACGCCGTTGACCCGCGGGTAGGCGGCCATCACGGCGCCCACGCCGGAGTCGACCGCCGCCTCGAACGCCGGCAGGTAGATCTCCCGCAACGTGCGCTCGTCGATGTCCGCGCTGACCGTCTGGCGGCCGTTCTCGAAGTTGTTGGCCGCGAAGTGCTTCACGGTCGCGATGAGCCCCTCGCCCTGCACGCCGCGCACCTCGCCGGCCACGAGCCCGCCGGCCAGCAGCGGATCCTCGCCGAAGGTCTCGAAGTTGCGGCCGGCCTGCGGCACCCGCACCAGGTTGGTCATCGGCGCGAGCAGCACGTCCACGCCGAGCGCGCGGCCCTCCCGGCCGATCACCGCGCCGTAGCGGCGGGCGAGCGCGGGCGAGAACGTCGCGGCCAGCGCCACCGGGGCGGGCAGCGCGGTGGCGTGCCGGGTGACCCGGACCCCGGCCGGGCCGTCGGACAGGCGCAGTTCGGGGATGCCGAGCCTCGGCACACCGGGCAGGTAGCCGGCCTGACCCACGGACGCGGGGTCGGTCGCGCCGTGCAGCATGCCCACCTTCTCCTCGAGCGTCATCGCGTCGACGAGGTGGTCGAGACCGCCGGTGGTGCGCGGTCCGGCCGCGGTTGCGGCCGCGCGGCCCGCCGAGGCGGCGAAGGCGGTGGCCGCGAGGGTGCCGGCGAACAGGCGGCCGGCGGCACGGCGGTTGAAGGTGCTTTCCGGATGTCCGGCCATGGCGAGCGCCCTCCTGAGTCGGCCGTCGGAGCAGGACGTGGCGGAGCAGGATTTGTGGCGGACAACAACATATTCCCGGCGCCACGTGACCCGAAATACCTACCGAGCGATAGGTCGTTACATTTCGGTAACGCAGCCGTCCTTATAGTGATCACATGCCGCCCACCCGAGCCCGCCGCGCGCCGACCGAGCGCGGTGCGCGCACCCGCGCCGCGATCGTCGAGGCCGCGATCCCGCTGTTCGCCAGCCACGGCTACCGCGGCGCCGCACTCGCCGCGGTGGCCGACGCCGTCGAGCTGACCCAGCCCGGGCTGCTGCACCACTTCCCGTCCAAGGAGCGCCTGCTCATGGCGGTGCTCGAGGAGCGCGACAACGAGGCCCGGGCACGCATGCACGACGCCTGGTCGAGGGGCGGCGAGTCGGCGCTGCGGGCACTCGGGGACCTGGTGACGCACAACGCCACCACGCCGGACCTGGTGCGGCTGTTCACCGTGCTGGTCGGCGAGGCGGTGTCCGACGAGCACCCGGCGCACGGCTTCTTCGCCGGCCGCTACGCCGAACTGCGGGCGAACATCGAGGCGGCGATCGCGCGCGGGCAGGCGTCCGGCGAGTTCCGCTCCGACGTGGACGTGCCGCGGCTGGCGGCGCTCATGCTGGCGGTGATGGACGGCCTGCAGGTGCAGTGGCTGCTCGACGGCGCCCAGGAGATGCCGCCCGGCTGGGCGGTGTTCGAGGAGATGCTGCTGTCGCACCTGAAGGCGTGAGGTGTCGATCCGGCGCCCCGCCGTTCGTGTGGAAGGCATGAGGACGACACGCGTGACACGGACACTGCTCACCGGGCGCGGCCTGGTCGAGTCGCCGCGCTGGCACGACGGCAGGCTGTACTTCTCCGACTGGTCGGCCGGCGAGGTCCTCGCCGCCGACCTCGCCGGGCGCGCCGAGGTGGTGGCGCGGGTCCGGTCGCTGCCGCTGTGCACCGCGTGGGACCCGGACGGGCGGCTGGTGGTCGTGGACTCGCCGGGCGGGCGGCTGCTGCGCCGGGAACCCGACGGCTCGCTGGCCACCCACGCCGACCTCGGGCGGCCGGGCTGGAACGACATCGTGGTGGACGGGCGCGGCAACGCCTATGTCAACCGCGCGGGGTTCGACCCGACGGCGGACGAGGAGTTCCGGCCGGGCTTCGTCCACCTGGTCACCGCGGACGGCGCGGTGCGCGAGGTGGCCGGCGACATCGCGTTCCCCAACGGCATGGCGGTGACCCCGGACAACGGCACGCTGATCGTCGCCGACTCCTACCGGCACGCCCTGGTGGCGTTCGACGTCGGCGCGGACGGCGGGCTGTCCGGCCGCCGGGTCTGGGCCGACCTCGGGACCGGCACGCCGGACGGCATTTGCCTCGACGCGGAGCACGCCGTCTGGTACGCCGACGTGCCCGGCCGGTGCTGCGTGCGGGTCGCCGAGGGCGGCGAGGTGCTGGCGAGGATCGACCTGGACCGCGGCGGGTTCGCCTGCGCGCTCGGAGGCCCGGACGGGCGGACGTTGTTCGTCGTGGCCGCGCGGTGGCAGGGCATGACCGAGGCCGAGATGGTGGCGCCCGGCTCCGGTCAGGTGCTCGCGGTCGAGGTGGACGCGCCCGGTGCCGGCTGGCCGTGAGGCGCCGTCACACGTTCCGGGCGCCCTTCCTGATCGCGGTGCGGACGCGCGGGTAGGTGCCGCACCGGCCGACGTTGCGCAGCTCCACGGACGCCGCGGAGACCCAGACCATCGCGACGATCGCGCCCGCGGCCAGCGTCAGCGAGCCGGCCCGGCCGCCGCTCATCGCCCACAGGTCGCCGGCCAGCAGCGCGGTGCCGGCTATCCGGGACGCGACGGCGCGGCCGCGGTTCCCCGCGCGGGAGAAGTGGCTGCCGAGCACGTAGCACGCGGCGATCAGCGCGGTGAAGGTGATCGTGCCGGCGGCCAGGTGTCCGTAGCTGTGCCAGCTCATCGCGGCCGGCATCCCGGCCGGGGTGCCGGCGGGGAAGCCGTCGGCCGGGTCCATCACGAGCACACCGGCGGCGGCCATGCCGACGCCGTAGGTGCGAACCAGGCGCGGTGCCCACGTCCCGCCGCGGGTGCCGCTCATGACCCGGCGCAGGCCGGTGGCCCCGGCGGCGGCCAGCAGGCCGGCGACGACGAAGTTGGCGATCTGCAACCAGCCGGCCGAGCCGTCGCTGAGCGCGCTGAGCGGGTGGCGTGCCAGGTCGAAGCCGTCCCGGGTGGCGGCCTGGGCCAGCGAGACGGCCGCCCACAGCGGTCCCGCGAGCGCCACGCAGCCGAGCAGCGCGCGGGTCGAGGTGCGGGAGGCGGTGGTGGCCGGCGAGGGGGTGGCGGTGGTGGTCATGGTGGTCCTCTCTCGGGGTGCCGGGGGGTTCCTCGCTGACACGTCGGCCCGGCCGTGCGACAGGGAACGGCGCCGTTCCCTGTCATATGGACGTGATCGACGCGGACGTGTAGGCAGAGCCACGAACGAGAAGGAGCACTCCCATGCGGTACCTGATGCTGTCCAAGGGCGCCGACACCGACCCGGACGAGACGCTGTACGCGGAGATGGCCGCGTTCATCGAGGAGATGACGGCCTCCGGCGTGCTGCTGGCGACCGGCGGCCTCGAGCCCGGCGGGATCCGGATGACCTCCGCCGGCGGCGAGATCACCGTGACCGACGGCCCGTTCACCGAGGCGAAGGAGGCCGTGGGCGGCTTCGCGCTGGTCGAGGTCCGGTCCCGGGAGGAGGCGATCGAGCTGGGCCGCCGCTTCCGCGCGATCGTCGGCGACGGCGAGAGCGTCATCCAGCAGGTCTTCGGGCCCTGAGCGCCCGGCGGCACCGCCCCGGTTTACACGCGGACCGGGGCGGTGCTGTCATCTGTTCCGTGATGGACGCCCATCGCACGATCGACGCGGTCTGGAAGCTGGAGTCGGCCAGGATCATCGCCGGCCTCACCCGCCTCGTGCACGACGTCGGGGTCGCCGAGGAGCTGGCCCAGGACGCGCTCGTCGCCGCGCTCGAGCAGTGGCCGGCCTCCGGCGTGCCGGACAACCCCGGCGCCTGGCTGACCGCCGTCGCCAAGCGCCGTGCCGTCGACCACCTGCGGCGCTCGCAGCGGCTGGAGCGCAAGCGGGAGGAGCTCGCCCGCGAGCTCGAGCACCCGCCGGAGCCCGCACCGGACGACGTGCTCCGGCTGATCTTCGTCACCTGCCACCCGGTGCTGCCGACCGACGCGCGGGTGGCGCTGACGCTGCGCCTGGTCGGCGGCCTGACCGCGGCGGAGATCGCGCGCGCTTTCCTGGACACCGAGGCGCGGACCGCCCGCCGGATAGCCGACGCGAAGCGGACCCTGGCCGAGGCGGGCGTGCCGTTCGCGCTGCCCGACGCCGGCGAGCTTGCCGCGCGGCTGTCGTCGGTGCTCGGCGTCGTCTACCTGATCTTCAACGAGGGCTACTCGGCGACCTCCGGCGACGACCTCATGCGGCCCGGGCTCACCCTGGAGGCGCTGCGCCTGGGCAGGCTGCTGGCCGAGCTTGCGCCCGGCGAGGCCGAGGTGCACGGGCTGGTCGCGCTGATGGAGATCCAGGCCTCCCGGTCGGCGGCACGGACCGGCCCGTCCGGCGAGCCGGTCCGGCTGCACGAGCAGAACCGCGGCCGCTGGGACCCGCTGCTCATCCGGCGCGGGTTCGCCTCGATGCTGCGTGCCCGGGAGATCGGCGGCACGCCCGGGCCGTACGTGCTGCAGGCGGCGATCGCGGTCTGCCACGCGCAGGCCCGCACCGCCGAGGACACCGACTGGGCGCAGATCGCGGCCCTCTACGAGTCGCTGGTCCGGCTGCTGCCGACGCCGATCGTCCGGCTCAACCGCGCGGTGGCGGTCGGCAACGCGCACGGCCCGGAGGCGGGGCTCGCGCTGGTCGACGCGCTCGGCGGGGACGCCACGCTGCGCGACTACCACCTGCTGCCCGGCGTGCGCGGGGACCTGCTGGCCCGGCTGGGCCGGCACGCCGAGGCGCGGCTGGAGTTCGAGCGGGCCGCCGCGCTCACCCGCAACGCCGCGGAACGCGCCTTCCTGCTCCGCCGAGCGGCGGAGCAGCCGGCCGCCCGTCCGTCCGGGGTCACGCTCGAGCAGGCCGCGCGGGAGTTCCTCGGCAGGCCCGGGCTGGACGCCGGCACGGCGCGCTCCTACGGCCAGACGTTGCGGCGGCTGCGCCTGGCACTCGGCGACCGGCGGCCGGTGGACTCGCTGACCGCCGCGGACGTGGCCCGGGTGTTCGCCACCTCGTGGGGCGGGGCCGCGGCCGCGACCTGGAACCGGCACCGGGCGGCCGTCCGCTCGTTCGGCGCGTGGGTGTCGCTGGACCTCGCGGCGGGCCTCGACCGGCGGCCCGGCACGGCGGCGCCGGCCCCGGCGCTCGACCCGGCCCAGCTCGACGAGCTCTGCGACCGCCCGGAGACGGCGTTGCGCGAGCGGGTGCTGTGGCGGCTGGTGCACGAGTCGGCGGCCGCCGTGTCGGCGGTGCTGTCGCTGAACGTCGAGGACCTGGACTGGGAGGACCGTCGCGCCCGGGTGGGCGGGACCTGGGTGAGCTGGCGCGCCGGGACCGCCCGGCTGCTCCCGCACCTGGTGGCCGGGCGCACCCGCGGCCCGCTGTTCCTGTCCGACCGCCGGCCGGGCCCGTCCCGGATGCCGGACGCCGCCGACCTGTGTCCGGAGACCGGCCGGCGGCGGCTGTCCTACGAGCGTGCCGAGTACCTGTTCAAGCAGGCGACCAGGTCGCTGGACCCGGCGGGCAACGGGTTCACGCTGCGCCGGCTGCGGGCCCGCGCCGCCGGCGAGCCCGCCGGATAGGGTCTGGCCATGACGCCGGAGGACATCAGCCGGGCGGCGCTCGCGCTGCCCGGGACGGACATGGACCACGCGTTCGGGCCGGAGGTCGACGTCTTCAAGGTGGCGGGCAAGGTCTTCGCGATCATGCAGCCGGGTGGCGACCCGCCTCAGGTCACCCTCAAGTGCGAGCCGGGCCTCGCCCTGGAGCTGCGCGCGCAGTTCCCCGCGGTCATCCCCGGGTACCACACCAACAAGAAGCACTGGAACACCGTGCTCCTGGACGGCAGCGTCCCCGGCGACGAGCTCCGCGACATGGTCGAGCACGCCCACGCCCGGGTCGTCGCCGGGCTGCCGAAGGCGGTGCGGGAGCGCCTGTCCGGCTGACTCCCGCGGGGCCGGCCGTTGCCCCGGGTGCCTCCGCTGCCCTACCATCCTGCGTCGAAGCGATTCGACGACCGCGGGTGGCGCATCGTGGCGAAGATCGAGGACGTGGCCCGGCACGCCGGGGTGGCGCCGAGCACGGTGTCCTACGTCCTGTCCGGCAAGCGGTCGATCACCAGGCAGACCCGCGAGCGCGTCCTCGCCAGCATCGAGGCGCTCGGCTACCAGCCGCACGCCGGCGCCCGCGCGCTGGCCAGCAACCGCGTCGAACGTCGTCGCCCTCGTCGTGCCGCTGCGCACCGGCATCCACGTGCCGGTGATCATGCAGTTCGCCACCTCGGTCGTCACCGCCGCGCGCGAGCACGACCACGACGTCCTGCTGCTCACCCAGAACGAGGGCGAGGCCGGCCTGCGCCGCGTCGCCGGCACCTCGCTGGTCGACGCGATCATCGTGATGGACGTGGAGCTGCACGACACCCGCATCCCCGTGCTCCGCGCGCTCGGCAGGCCGGCCGTGCTGATCGGCTTCCCGGCCGACACCGAGGGCCTGACCTGCATCGACCTCGACTTCACCGCGGCCGGCGCCGCGTGCCTGGACCACCTCGCCGAGCTGGGCCACCGCCGGGTCGCCCTCGTCGGCTCGCCGCCGGAGGTCTACGCGCGCGAGACCGGCTTCGCCACCCGCACCACCGCCGGGTTCACCGAGGCGGCCGCCCGGCACGGGATCGCCGCCAGCGTGCACCCGTGCGAGGCCACCCCGGCCGGCGCCCAGAAGGTCGCCGCCGAACTGCTGGCCGACCACCCCGACCTCACCGCGGTCGTCGTGCACAACGAGCCGGTGGTGGGCCCGCTGCTGTCCGCCTTCCGTGAGGCGGGCCGGTCGGTGCCCGACGACCTGTCCGTCGTGGCGATCTGCCCCGACGAGCTCGCCGAGCACACGATGCCCGCGCTCACCTCGGTCGCCATCCCGGCCGAGGAGGTCGGCCGGGCGGCGGTCGGCCTGGTGATGGACAAACTGGCCGGCCGACCGGTGCCGGCCGCGACCCTGCTCCCGCCCCGACTGACCCCGCGGGCCAGCACCCGCGCCAGGAAGTAACCCCACCCCGACTACAGAGCACGTCAGGCGGCACATCGTCGAAGCGATTCGACGACGCACACACGGACTGGTTGGAGGAACGACGATGTTCGAGCCAGGAAAGCGGATCGCGCTCGTGGCGGCGCTCGCCATGACCGCCACCGTCCTCGCCGGGTGCGGCGAGGACTCGGGCGCGGGTGGCAACGAGCTCACGCTCTGGCACTACGAGGGACCGGACAGCGCGATGGGGGTCGCGTGGGACGCGGCCATCAAGGAGTTCAAGCGCACCCACGAGGGCGTCACGGTCAACTTCGAGGAGAAGGGCTTCGAGCAGATCCAGAAGAACGCCCCGATGGTGCTCAACTCCGACGAGGCGCCCGACCTCATGGAGTACAACAAGGGCAACGCCACCGCCGGCCTGCTGTCCAAGCAGGGCCTGCTGACCGACATGACCGACGAGGTGACCAAGCGCGGCTGGGACAAGCTGCTCTCCCCCAGCCTGCAGACCACCTGCAAGTACGACGAGCGCGGCGTGATGGGCGGCGACAAGTGGTTCGGCGTGCCGAACTACGCCGAGTACACGATGGTCTACTACAACAAGGACATGTTCGCCCAGCACGGCGTGCCGGTGCCGACCACGTTCGACGAGCTGACCGCCGCGATGGACACGTTCGTGGCCGACGGCGTGACGCCGCTGTCGCTCGGCGGCAAGGAGTACCCCGCGCAGCAGCTGCTCTACCAGCTCGCACTGTCCAAGGCGGACGGCGACTGGGTGAGCGCCTTCCAGCCCTACACCGGTGACGTCGACTTCCACGACGACGCGTGGACCTACGGCGCGCAGACGTTCGCCGACTGGGTGAAGAAGGGCTACGTCTCCAAGGACTCGGCCGGCATCGACGCGGAGAGCATGGGCACCGCGTTCATGTCCGGCAAGTTCCCGCTCATGATGTCCGGCAGCTGGTGGTACGGCCGGATGCAGTCGGAGATCAAGGACTTCGAGTGGGACTCGTTCCTGTGGCCGGGCAGCGACCTGACCCTCGGCTCGAGCGGCAACCTCTGGGTCGTCCCGCAGAACTCGCCGAACAAGGACCTCGCCTACGACTTCATCGACATCACCATGCAGCAGGCGAACCAGGAGCTGCTCGGCAACTCCGGCGGCATCCCGGTCGCGGCCGACCCCGCGGGGATCACCGACGCGAAGAGCAAGACGCTGATCGAGAACTACCAGACGCTCGTCGACCGGGACGGGCTCGCCTACTACCCGGACTGGCCGGCCCCCGGCTACTACGACGTGCTGGTGTCGGCGGCGCAGAAGCTGATCAACGGCTCCGCCTCACCCGGCCAGGCACTCGACGAGATCGCCGCGCCGTACCAGGAGAACCTCGCCAACGTGGGCAACTGACGGGTGGCGAACCATGGCCCTGCGCACCGAGGCACCCACCGAACCGCCGCCCGGCCGCACTCCCCCGCGGCCGGCCCGGCGGGGCGGCGGCTACCTCCCGTACCTGCTGCCCGGCGTCCTGCTGTTCGTCGCGGTGATCGCCGTCCCGCTCGCGATGAACGTCGGGATCAGCTTCACCCGCTGGCAGGGCGTCGGCAACCCGGACTGGGTGGGGCTCGACCAGTACCGCAAGCTGGTCGCCGACACGACGTTCTGGGTGTCCTTCCGCAACAACCTGGCGCTGATCGTGGCGATGGCGGTGATCCCGACCTTCGCCGGGCTGCTGCTCGCGACCGCGCTGTTCGACGTGGTCGCGAAGCGGTTCGGCGAGCGGACCACCAGCGCGCTGCGCGCGTCGTTCTACCTGCCGCAGGTGCTGCCCGCGGTGGTCGCCGGCGTGGTGTGGGGCTGGATCCTGCACCCGGAGTACGGCGCGGCCAACGCCCTGCTGCGGTTCGTCGGGCTGGGCTCGTGGGCACAGAACTGGCTGGGCGACGAGAAGACCGCGCTGCTGTCGGTGATGGGCGTGCTCGTGTGGATCCAGATCGGCTACCCGCTGGTGATCTTCATGGCCGGCCTGCAGCGGGTCGACCCGGAGCTGTACGAGGCGGCCGAGATCGACGGCGCGTCGTGGTGGCAGCGGCTGTGGTCGGTCACCGTGCCGCAGATCCGGCCGGAGATCTTCGTGGTGCTGCTGACGTGCACGATCGCGGCGCTGAAGTCGTTCGACAAGATCTTCGTGCTGACCCGCGGCGGGCCCGGCGGGGCGACGAACGTGCCGGCGTACTTCTCGTTCCAGAACTTCTTCGAGAAGACGAACGTGGGCTACGGCGCGGCCATCGCCACCGTGCTGACGCTGATCATCGTCGGCCTCACGTTCCTGTTCCTGCGCGCGCAGAGCCGGGCGGAGCGGCCATGACGAGATCCATCCGCGCCCACCTCGTGCTCGGCCTGCTGGTCGTGCTCGCGGCGGTCACCCTGTTCCCGTTCCTGCTGGTGGTGCTGAACGCCGTCAAGTCCCCGGCCGACTACACCGCCCACGGCCCGCTCGCGCTGCCGGAGTCGGTGTCCCTCAAGGGGATCGCGGACTTCTGGGACCGGGTCGACTTCGGGCTCAAGCTCACCAACAGCGCGGTCATCGCCGGGTCGGTCGCGGTGCTCGCGGTGGGCGTCTCGATCGTCACCGCCTACGCGCTGGGCATCGGCCGGATCAGGGGCAGGCTGTGGATCGTCGCCGTCTTCCTGCTCGCCAACCTGATGCCGCAGGAGGCCCTGGTCTACCCGCTGTACTACCTCGCCAAGCAGGTGCACCTCTACGACACGCGGCTCGCGGTGATCATCATCTTCACCGCGATCCAGAGCGCGTTCGGCACCTACCTGCTCTCCTCGGTGCTCGCCACGTTCCCCCGGGAGATCGTCGAGGCCGCGCGGATCGACGGCGCGAGCCGGTGGCAGATCCTGTGGCGGGTCGTCGTGCCGATCAGCTGGCCGACCCTGTCGGTGCTGCTGGTCTTCTTCTTCATCTGGACGTGGAACGAGTTCTTCATCCCGATGATCATGCTGGTCTCCAACAAGACCCAGACGGTCCCGGTCGCGCTCGGCGTGCTGCAGGGACAACGGCTGATGGACGCCACCGCGCAGAGCGCCTCGGCGCTGCTGGGCATCGTGCCGGCGGTGGTGTTCTTCCTGATCTTCCAACGGACGCTGACCCGGGGTATCGCGGTGGGGGCGATCAAATGAAGTTCACCGACGGCCACTGGATGATGCGCCCGGGCGTGCACCCGGCCCATCCCGTGCAGATGCTGGACGCGGAGACGTCCGGCGGGAGCACCGGAGCCGCCCTGCGGATCCACGCGCCGACCTACCCGATCACGCACCGGGTCGACCTGCAGCGCGGCCCGGTGCTCACGCTCGACCTGACCTCGCCCATGCCGGACGTGATCGGCGTGCGCCTGACGCACTTCGCCGGCGAGGTGGCCGTGCCGCCGCGCTTCGAGCTGCTCGCCGACGGCACTGCGGGCGCGGTGGCCACCGTCGACGACGATGCGGCGACGCTGACCTCGGGCGGGCTGGCGGTGCGCGTCGGCCGCGGCGAGCCGTGGCAGGTGGAGTTCACCGGCGGCGGGCGGGTGCTCACCACCAGCGGGGCCAAGGACATGGCGATCATCACCACCGACGGCCCGGACGGCACCGAAGCCCACCACATGCGGGAACGGCTCGTGCTCGGGATCGGCGACACCGTCTACGGGCTCGGCGAGCGGTTCGGCCCGCTGGTGAAGAACGGCCAGGTGGTCGACATCTGGAACGCCGACGGCGGGAGCAGCAGCGAGCAGGCCTACAAGAACGTCCCGTTCTTCCTCACCAACGCCGGCTACGGGGTGTTCGTCAACCACCCGGGCCTGGTGTCGTTCGAGGTCGGCTCCGAGGACGTGTCGCGGGTGCAGTTCAGCGTCGAGGGCCAGTCGATGCAGTACTTCGTGATCCACGGCCCGACCCCCAAGGAGATCCTGGCCAGGTACACCGCGCTGACCGGCCGGCCCGCGCTGCCGCCCGCGTGGTCGTTCGGCCTGTGGCTGTCGACGTCCTGGAACACCTCCTACGACGAGGCCACCGTCACCGAGTTCGTGGAGGGCATGGCCGCGCGCGACCTGCCCCTGTCGGTGTTCCACTTCGACTGCTTCTGGATGCGCGAGATCAGCTGGTGCGACTTCGAGTGGGACCCGCGGACCTTCCCGGACCCGCGCGGGATGCTGGCCCGGCTCAAGGCGCGCGGGCTGCGGGTCTGCGTGTGGATCAACCCCTACATCGCGCAGCGGTCCGCGCTGTTCGAGGAGGGCCGTGCCCGGGGCTACCTGCTCAGGCGGCCCGACGGGGCCGTATGGCAGTGGGACCGGTGGCAGCCGGGGATGGCGGTCGTCGACTTCACCAACCCCGAAGCGCGCGAGTGGTACGCGTCCAAACTGGACACGCTGCTGGACATGGGGGTGGACTGCTTCAAGTCGGACTTCGGCGAGCGGATCCCCACCGACGTGTCCTACTTCGACGGCTCCGACCCGGAGCTGATGCACAACTACTACACCTACCTCTACAACAAGACCGTCTTCGACCTGCTGCGCAAGCGCCGCGGCGAGGGCGACGCCGTGGTGTTCGCGCGGTCGGCGACGGCCGGCTCGCAGCAGTTCCCCGTGCACTGGGGCGGGGACAACCTGTCCACCTTCGAGTCGATGGCGGAGAGCCTGCGCGGCGGGCTGTCGCTCACGATGTCGGGCTTCGGGTTCTGGAGCCACGACATCGGCGGGTTCGAGGGCACCCCGCCGGCGGAGCTGTTCAAGCGCTGGATCCCGTTCGGGCTCCTCTCCACGCACAGCAGGCTGCACGGCAACTTCTCCTACCGGGTGCCGTGGCTGTTCGACGAGGAGGCCGTCGACGTGCTGCGGCGGTTCACCAAGCTCAAGGCCTCGCTGATGCCGTACCTGTTCCAGGCGGCGCGGGTCGCGCACCTCGAGGGGGTGCCGGTGATGCGCGCCATGGTCGTGGAGTTCCCGGACGACCCGGCGTGCACCTACCTGGACCGCCAGTACCTGCTCGGCGACGACCTGCTGGTGGCCCCGGTGTTCACCGCCGGGGGCACCGTCGACTACTACGTGCCGGACGGCACCTGGACGCACTACCCGACCGGGCAACGGGTCGACGGCCCGCGCTGGGTGCGCGAACGGCACGGGTTCGACAGCGTGCCGCTGCTGGTGCGGCCGGGCGCGGTGGTGGCGGTGGGCGCCGTCGACGACCGCCCGGACTACGACTACGCCGACGGGGTCACCCTGCGCGCCTACGAACTGGCCGACGGCGCGACCGTGACCACCGTCGTGCCCACCCTCGCGGGCGAGACCGCCTGCACCTTCACCACCACCCGGCGTGGCGGCACCGTTCACGTCGAGGCCGACAACCCGCCCCCCGCCTGGCGGCTGCTGCTCGCCGGTGTCCACACCGAGCCCGTCGAAGCCGCCGGCCCGACCCTCACCGTCCACATCTGACACATTTCCCTGGAGCCCACTGGAGTGCTCATGAGTATCAGCAGACGCGCGTTCCTGGCCGTCGCCGGTGTGCTGACCGCGGCGTTCGCCGCACCGGTCCGGGCGACCGCGACGATCACCCATCCCTTCCGCAACCCGAGGCTGCCGCTGGACGACCGCGTCGCCGACCTGCTCGGCAGGCTCACCCTCGCGGAGAAGGTCTCGCTGCTGCACCAGTACCAGCCGGCGATCCCGCGCCTGGGCATGGCCCGGTTCAAGACGGGCACCGAGGCGCTGCACGGCCTCGCCTGGTCCACCGACATCAACTCCATCCCCGACCCGGGCGCGGTGCGAACCGCGACCGCCACCGTGTTCCCGCAGGCGATCGGCCTCGCGTCCACATGGGACCCGGACCTGGTCCGGCGGGTCGGCTCGGCGGTCGGCGACGAGACCCGCGGGTACCACTCGGCCGATCCCGACGTGTGGGGGCTCAACACCTGGGCGCCGGTGGTGAACCTGCTGCGTGACCCCCGCTGGGGCCGCAACGAGGAGGGCTACTCCGAGGACCCGTACCTGACCGGCGTCATCTCCACCGCGTACGCGGGCGGGATGCGCGGCGACGACCCGCGCCACCTGAAGACCGCGCCGACGCTCAAGCACTACCTGGCCAACAACAACGAGGTCCGCCGCGACCGGACCTCGTCGAACCTGCGGCCACGGGTGCGCCACGAGTACGACGAGCTCGCGTTCAAGCCCGCCATCTCCGCCGACGCCGCGACCGGCGTGATGGCCGCCTACAACCTGGTGAACGGCCGGCCGATGACCGTGTCCCCGGACTACGACGACGTGCTGCGGACGTGGACCGACCGGGAACTGCTGAACGTGACCGACGCGGGCAACCCCAACAACCTGGTCGGCTCGCAGGCCTACTACGCCACGCTCGCCGAGGCGGACGCGGCCACGCTCAAGGCCGGTGTGGACAGCTTCACCGTCGACAACACCAACGCCGCCCCGACCGTCGACGCCGTCGACGCGGCGCTCGCGCAGGGGCTGCTCGCCGAGTCCGATGTGGACAGGGCGGTGCGGCACATCCTGGACATCCGGTTCCGGCTCGGCGAGTTCGACCCGGGCGGCGGGCGCTACGGCGGCATCACCATGGACGCGGTGGACACCCCCGCACACCGGGCGCTGGCCCGCCGGGTGGCGGGCGAGTCGATGGTGCTGCTCAGGAACGAGCACCGAGCGCTGCCGCTGGCCGGGTCGGGGACCCTCGCGGTGGTCGGCCCGCTCGCCGACACGCTCTACACCGACTGGTACTCCGGCGCGATGCCCTACCGGGTGACCCCGCGGGCCGGCATCGCGGCCCGGTTCGGCGGGTCCGTCACCGGGGACGAGGCCGTCGACCGGATCGCCCTGCGCGCGGTCACCGGTGGCGGCTACGTGACCGCGGGGTCCGGTGTGGACGGTGCGACGCTGACCGCGACCGGCGCGTCGGCCGGGCCGGCGGAGCAGTTCGACGTGTTCGACTGGGGGCAGGGCGTGCTGACCCTGCGCAGCGTGGCCAACGGCCGGTACGTCGAGCGCGCCGACTACGGCGCCACCAGCGCCTTCGTCAACCGGGCGCCGCAGCCGCGGGACTGGTTCGTGCAGCAGCAGTTCTCCCTCGAGGACGCCGGCGACGGCACCGTCGTGGTGAAGTACGTCGGCTACGAGACCCCGAACGACTGGGAGGGGCCGAACAACTACCTCACCGTCGCCGCGGACGGCACGCTGCTGCTCGGCTCCCCGGACGCGGCCGGCGCCGCGCGGTTCACCCGGGAGACCGTCTCCAGCGGGGTCGACGCCGCGGTGGCGGCCGCGACCGGCGCCGACGCCGCGGTCGTCGTGGTCGGCAGCATGCCGTTCATCAACGGGCGCGAGGACCACGACCGGACCACCATGGCGCTCGCGGAGAGCCAGGCCGCGCTGATCAGGGCGGTGCACGCGGCCAACCCGCACACCGTCGTCGTGGTCGAGAACAGCTACCCGACCACGCTCACCTGGGAGCAGGACCACGTGCCGGCGATCCTGTGGACCACGCACGCCGGGCAGGAGACCGGCAACGCGCTCGCCGACGTGCTGTTCGGCGACGTCAACCCGGCCGGGCGGCTCACCCAGACCTGGTACCGGTCCGACGCCGACCTGCCCGGCATCCTCGACTACGACATCATCAAGTCCCGCCGCACCTACCAGTACTTCGAGGCGACCCCGCTGTACCCGTTCGGGCACGGGCTGTCCTACACCGGGTTCCGGTACGGGCGGGTGCGGGTCGACGCGCCGCTGCGGGTCAGCGTGCCGGTCACCAACACCGGCGACCGGGCCGGCGACGAGGTCGTGCAGCTCTACACCCACCAGCGCACCTCCCGCGACGTGCGGCCGAGGATGACGCTGCGCGCGTTCGAGCGGGTACACCTGAGGCCGGGCCAGACCAGGACGGTGCGGCTGTCCGTGCCGGTGTCCGACCTCGCGCACTGGGACGTCACCCGCGGCCGGTGGGTGGTCGAGTCCGCCACCTACGACGTGCTGGTCGGCGCCTCGTCGGGCGATATCCGTCAGCGGGCGTCGGTGCGGATCGCGGGCGAGACCATCCCGCCGCGCGACCTGCGCCGCACCACCCGGGCGGTCGACTTCGACGACTACGCGGGCGTGGACCTGGTGGACGCCTCGAAGGTGCGCGGTGATGCGGTCGCCGCCGGCGGCGGTGCCTGGATCTCCTTCCACGACGCGGACCTGCGGCACGCCCGCACGTTCACCGCCCGGGTGGCCGGCGGGCCGGGCACGATCCAGGTCCGGCTCGGCGGCCCGGCCGGACACCTGGCCGGCACCGCGACCGCCGCGGCCACGGGCGACGTGTACGCCTACGCGACGGTCACCGCCCGGCTGGCCGGCGCCACCGGGCGGCGCGACGTGTACCTGGTGTTCGCCGGCGACCTGCGCATCGAGTCGTTCACCCTGCGATGACGCTCAGCGGCCCCCGCGGTCGGCGGAACCAGTCCCCGCTGCCCGGCAGGTACATGCAGACCGCCGCCACGAGGACGACCGCCGCGTAGCCCAGCAGGCCGCCGACGACGGCGGCGCGCAAACCGGTCCGCGATCTGCCGCAGGATCCACCCCGCCTGGGGCAAGGCCGGCTCGGCGTCCGCGCCCGGAGGTGTGCGCACCACGCCGGCTCCCTTCGCCGGAAGTGTTCCGCCCCTTCCGTCGGTTACCGAACGTGATCCATTACGGGTCCGGAGGATGCGGCGGTGCGCCGTTCGATCGCGTGGATCACCGCGGCCATGTCGGTGCCTCCGTGGCCGAGGTCCTCGGCCTCGCCGAACAGCGCGTGGCAGACGTCGAGCAGCGGCGAGGCGACGCCCGCCGCGCGGGCGGCCCGGGCGATCAGCCGGTTGTTGTGGAGCACGTCGGACACGGCGGCCTGGACCGCGAAGTCCCGGTCGGCCAGCTTGCGCGCCTTCGTCCGCGACACGCTGCTCGCCATCGGCCCGGCGTCCAGCACGCCCAGCAGCGTGGCCAGGTCGAGGTCGTGGCGCGCGGCGAAGTGCACCGCCTCCGCGAGGCCGGTCACCATCGTGATCAGGAACAGGTTCACCGCCAGCTTCGTCAGCATCGCCCCCGGCACCGCGCCGCAGTGGACGGTCTCCCGGCACATCGGGGCGAGCAGCGGGCGCACCCGCGCCACGGCGTCCGGGTCGCCGGCCAGCATGGCCACCAGGTCACCGGCCTCCGCGGGCGCCCGGGAACCCGACACCGGCGCCTCGACGTAGCTCCCGCCCGCGGCACGGACGTCGGCCTCGAGCCCGCGGGAGTACCCGGCCTCGGTCGTGCCCATGTGGACGATCGTGTGCCCGGCGGCGTGGGCCGCGAAGCGGGGCGTGCCGCGGCCGAGGACGGCGTCGGCCGCGCCGCCGTCGGACAGCATCAGGATCACCACGCGCGCCCGCTCGAACACCTCGCCGGGGCCGGCCGCCACCTCCGCGCCGGCGTCGCGCAGCGGCTCGCTGCGGCCGGGTGAGCGGTTCCAGACCACGAGCCGGGTGCCCGCGCGGGCGAGGTTGACCGCCATGGGCGTGCCCATGGTGCCGAGCCCGATGAAGCCGGTTTCCACGCCGCTACACTACTATGACAGTCGTCATGGAGAGCAAGAGATTTATGACAATCGTCATGAAGGAGCACGATGCCGGAGGACAACCGAGGACCGCGGGAGCGGATGGTGTACAGCGCGGCGCAGCTCGTGCGCGCACGGGGCGTGTCGGCGACCGGCGTGCGGGACGTGGTCGAGCACGCCGGCGCGCCGCGCGGCTCGTTCCAGCACTACTTCCCCGGCGGCAAGGACCAGCTCGTCGGCGAGGCGCTGCTGTTCTCGGGCGACTTCGCGGCCCGGTGGGTCGCCGGCTACCCGCGCACCACGACCAGGCCGACCCCGGGCGGGCTCTTCGCGCACATGGTCAAGCAGTGGCGGGACGAGTTCACCGCGCGCGGCTACGAGCGGGGCTGCCCGGTGATGGCGACGACCGCCGACCTCGCCGGCAGCGACTCGGTGGTGAACGAGCAGCTGCGCGAGGCGCTCGACCGGTGGGAACGCGCGGTCGTCGACGAACTGGCGCGCATGGACGTCCCCCGGCGCCGCGCCCGCCGGCTCGCCGCCCTCATGATCGGTGCGCTCGAGGGCGCGATCATGGCCGCCCGGGTACGCCGGGACGTCGGGCCGCTGAGCTCGGCGGCCGCCGAGCTGTCCCCGCTGCTGAACGCGGCCGTGCCGCAACGTTCGTGACGGCCGGCACGTCGACCGTCACATCGACCGTCACATCGCAGCCCTCGCGCCGTGCCGACGCCACCGGCAGGTGTGCGAGCACGTGGTCGAGCAGCCCGGGCTGCTGGGTGCACACCTCCAGGCGGACCAGCCGCACCCGGGTCGCGTACGCGTGCGCGAACAGGTCTGACACCAGCGCCCGGCCGATCCCGCGCCGCTGCCAGTCGTCCTCGGCCAGCACGCCCAGCTCGCGGACGTCGGGCTCCCCGGGCGGCGAGCCGATCCCGGCGACGCCGACGATCCGGCCGCTGACAAGCTCGGCGACGCGTGCCTCGTGGGCGGCGCCGAGCAGGTACCGGCGCAGGTAGGCCGGCGACACCGCCTCGACCACCCCGTGGAAGCGCCGGTACCGCGTCCGCGGCGAGCAGCGCGCCACCATCCGCGCCACCGCGTCCACGTCGTCCGGCGATGCCCGCCGGACCATCACCACTCCAGCCATAGGACCTTTGTACCATGACAACTGTCATAATCAGGGTGTGTCTCGGAATGCGGACGCGTCGATCTGGACGGGGTAGCCCGCGCGCAGCGCGGCCACGCTGGACGGTGGGGTGATCACCTCCGCCGTCCCGCCCGCCGGCCGGGGCATGCGGGCGCCATACCCCTCGTGCGTCCAGCGTGCCAGGTGGTCGCCGGCGACCACGGCCGCAACGCCGTCCGCGCGGACGAACGTCCCGTCCGGCAGGTCCGCCCACGGCAGCGGGTGCGTGCGCCTGCGGTGCGTGCCGCGCACGATCCGCTCGCCGTGCAACCGCCGGTTGATCTCCTTCGCCGACGGCACCGCGCCCCCCAGCGCGCTCACCCACGCCGAGCGGTAGGCGTTGTAGTCGGCGCGCCGGCACTCGGCACACGGGCGGTGACCCGCGGCGAACGACACCGCCTCGTCATGGAAGTAGAGCCAGGTGAAGTGGTGTGGCCGCCACTGCTCGAACCAGCGGTCGCGGAAGCGCAGCGCGCAGGTGATCCACAGGTCGCTCGCGTGGAAGCGGACGATCCGCCGCCCGGAGTGCAGGATGCCGCGGTTCCCGGTCCACGCCCCGCGCAGTGGGATCGCCACGATGTCGCCCTCCGGCGTGACCCTGTTCCGCCCGGGCGCCGGCCCGCTCCCGTTCACCCACCGATTGTGCACCGCCCGCACCGCAAGGTCACCCTGGCCACCTCCACCGAGCCGCCGTCCCCGCCCCGACACCCGAGTCGACCCCCCACACAGTCGAGTCGACCCGCCACACCGTCGAGTCGACCCGCCACGCGACGTCCCGCCCCCACCGCCACGAGTCGACTCGCCGGTGCCAGGGGTCGACTCGGCGATGCCACGGGACGACTCGGCCGCGCCACGGGACGACTCGCCGATGCCCTGGGTCGACTCGGCGATGCCAGGGGTCGGGTCGGGGGTTGGCTAGAGGTTGTGCTCCAGGCGGGTCGCGACGAGCTTGACGAACCGGGCCGGGTCGGCCAGCTCACCGCCCTCGGCGAGGATGGCCATGTCGTGCACGAGCTGGGCCGTCTCGGCGAGCGCCGCGTCGTCGCCGCGCTCGCCGTGCGCCGTGCGCAGGCCGGTGACCAGCGGGTGCTCCGGGTTCAGCTCGAGGATGCGCTTGACCTGGGGCAGCTCCTGGCCCATGGCGCGGTACATCTTCTCCAGCGTCGGGGTGATGTCGTGCTCGTCGCCGACGATGCAGGCCGGCGAGGTCGTCAGCCGCGAGGAGAGCCGCACCTGCTTGACGGTGTCGCCGAGCTTCTCGGTCATCCAGGCCAGCAGCGGGGCGAAGTCCTGCTCCCGCTGCTCGCGCTCGGCGTCCGCGCCCTCCTCGCCCGCCTCGTCGTCGAGGTCGAGCTGTCCCTTCGCGACGGAGTGCAGCTCCTTGCCGTCGAAGCCGGAGACCGCCTCCACCCACATCTCGTCGATCGGGTCGGTGAGCAGCAGCACCTCGAAACCCTTGGCCTGGAAGGCTTCCATGTGCGGCGAGCTCTCGATGCTCGACCGTGACTCCCCGGTCAGGTAGTAGATGTGCTGCTGGCCCTCCTTCATCCGCTCCACGTACTGCCGCAGCGTGGTCGGCTCGGTGGCGTCGTGGGTCGAGGCGAACGAGCAGATGTCGAGGATCGCGTCCTGGTTCCCCGCGTCGGACACCAGGCCTTCCTTGATCGCGCGGCCGAACTCCGTCCAGAACGTCGCGTACCGCTCGGCCGGCATCGCCTTGACCGTCGAGAGCACCTTCTTGACCAGCCGGCGGCGGATCAGTTCGATCTGGCGGTCCTGCTGAAGGATCTCCCGCGACACGTTCAGCGAGAGGTCCTGCGCGTCGACCACACCCTTGACGAAGCGCAGGTACTCCGGCACCAGCGCCTCGCAGTCGTCCATGATGAACACGCGCTTGACGTAGAGCTGGATGCCGCGCCGCGCGTCGCGCATGAACAGGTCCAGCGGCGCCCGGGACGGGATGAACAGCAGCGCCTGGTACTCGAAGGTCCCCTCGGCCTGCAGCCGGATCGTCTCCAGCGGCGGGCTCCAGTCGTGGCTGACGTGCCGGTAGAACTCGGTGAGCTCGTCCTCGGTCACCTCGCTCGCCGACCGCGCCCACAGCGCCTTCATCGAGTTGACGGTCTCGAGCTCGCCGTCCTCGGCGCCCTCCTTGGCCATCTTGATCGGCCAGGTGATGAAGTCGGAGTAGTGCTTGACGATCTGCCGGACCTTCGCCGGGTCGGCGTAGTCGTGCAGGTTGTCCTCGGTGTCCTCGGGCTTGAGGTGCACCGTGACCGAGGTCCCCTGCGGCGCGTCGGCCACCGCTTCGATCGTGTAGGTGCCCTCGCCGCTGGACTCCCACCGCACGCCCTCGCCCGCGCCGGCGCGCCGGGTCACCAGCACGACGTTGTCGGCCACCATGAACGTCGAGTAGAAGCCGACGCCGAACTGCCCGATGAGGTCCGCGGAGGCCGCCGCGTCCTTCGTCTCGCGCAGCTTCGCCAGCAGCTCGGCGGTGCCGGACTTCGCGATGGTGCCGATGAGGTCGACGACCTCGTCCCGGTTCATGCCGATGCCGTTGTCCCGCACGGTGAGCGTGCGCGCGACCCGGTCGAGCTCGATCTCGACGTGCAGGTCGGAGGTGTCGGCCTGCAGCTCCTTGTCGCGGTAGGTTTCCAGCCGCAGCTTGTCCAGGGCGTCGGAGGCGTTGGACACCAGCTCCCGAAGGAACACGTCCTTGTTCGAGTAGATGGAGTGAATCATCAGCTGCAGCAGCTGACGCGCCTCGGACTGGAACTCGAGAGTCTCGATCGACGTGGTCACGGATCCCGATGTTATCGAATGGTTTCGGCGGACCGAACCGGTGCCGTGGGCGAAGCCGACCGCACGCGCGCCGATCGTGACGAGCAGGTGGTCGACGTGGCTCTTCACCTACCATCCCCTGACCGAGGAAAATTTCTCACGTGACCGAGGTTTGAAGGGTGGTCCGGCGGCGTACTCAGGGCATGACGACTGTCCGGAGGCGCTGGCGATGACGAGGTGCACCGCATGTCCGAACATCGCGACGAGGTTGCCGCCGGCGATCCTCCGCTGCACACCCGCCGCACCCGCTACCGCGACGACCTGGTCGTGCTCACCGTCGCCGGTGACCTCGACATGCAGACGGCGCCGCGGCTGGCCCGCGCGTTCGGCGGCGAGCTCCCTCCGGTGCTGGTGGCCGACCTCACGCGGGTCACCCTGCTGTCCGCGGCCGGGCTGCGCGTGCTGGTGGACGCGGCCGAACGCGCCCACCGGCACCGCTGCTGCCTCGGCATCGTCGCCCGCGGTCCGCTGGCGCTCCGGGTGCTGCGGATGAGCGGCGTGGCCGCGTCGATCCCAACGTTCGAGTCGCTGTCCGACGCTGTCCGCGAGCTCGCGCCCCGCCCGGGCGCGGACGGCTGAGCACCCCGGCCTCGCGAGTGCACTCGCACACTTCTCGATCTCGACGTCGATCTCAACGGGCAAGTCGGACCAATCGGGTTTGGCCCGGCCACGTCCTTGCCTAGGGTCCCTGCGTCGCACGTCGAGTCGGGCAGGGAGCACTGGCATGTCATTCCCACGGGTACGGATGTCCATGATCACCAAGGTGGCCGGGGTCGGCGCGGTGGCCGCGCTGCTGGCCGGCGGGGCCTACGCGTGGGCCGGCGAGCCGTCGTCCACACCGAACGGTCAGCACGGCGGCAGCCACGAGCCGGCCAACCTCGGCCTGGCCAAGAACGACGTGAAGGCGTACTACGGCGACACCAAGGACGCCGAGGGCCACCACCACGCGTCGGCGGACAGCGACTGGGCCCGGGACACCGCCCGGCAGGTCGACCGGGCCCGCCGTGACCTGCGGCGCGCGCTCGACCACCACGTCCGGCACCCGGCGATCGTGCTCGACGTCGACGACACCTCCGAGGTCACCTTCGGGTTCAACGCGGACAACGACTTCGGCTACGACCCGGTCAAGGCCGAGCACGCGATCGACACCGGGCAGTACCCGGCGATCGAGCCCACCCTGCGGTTCGCCAACTGGGCCGCGCAGCACGGCACGAAGGTCTTCTTCCTCACCGGCCGCCCGGAGCACCAGCGCGCGTCGACGCTGAAGAACCTGGCGAACGAGGGCTACCCGGCGCCGGCCGACGCGTTCCTCAAGCCGGAGGGCACCGCACCCGACTGGCTGCCCTGCGGCCTGACCTGCACCACCATCGAGTACAAGTCCGCCACCCGCGCGCACATCGAGGACGCCTACCACGTGACCGTCGTGGTCGACATGGGCGACCAGTACAGCGACCTGGCGGGCGGCCACGCGCAGTACCCGGTCAAGCTGCCCAACCCGATGTACTACCTGCCCTGACGGGCCGCGCGCCGGCCGCGGCCCTACGCTGATCGCTCGTGGAGCATCGGGTACTGGGCCGCACCGGCCGGGACGTGTCGGTCGTCGGGCTGGGTTGCTGGCAGCTGGGCGGGGACTGGGGCCGGGTCGACGACGCCGACGCGCTGGCCGTGCTGCACGCGGCCGTCGACGCCGGGGTGAGCTTCCTGGACACCGCGGACGTCTACGGCGACGGGCGCAGCGAGCGGCTGATCGCGCGGTTCCTGGCCGAGCGGCCCGGCGCCGGGGTCACGGTGGCGACCAAGTGCGGCCGGCGGGCCGACCCGCACACACCGGAGTCGTTCACACCGGAGAACCTGCGCGCCTGGACCGACCGCAGCCGCGCCAACCTCGGCATGGAACGGCTGGACCTGGTGCAGCTGCACTGCCCGCCCACGCCGGTCCTCTCCGCCGACGAGGTCTTCGACGCGCTGGACCAGCTCGTCGCGGAGGGCAACCTGGCCGCCTACGGGGTGTCGGTCGAGACCTGCGACGAGGCGCTGACCGCGATCGCGCGGCCGAACGTGGCGAGCGTGCAGATCATCCTCAACGCGTTCCGGCACAAGCCGCTCGAGCGGGTGCTGCCGGCCGCGCGGGACGCCGGGGTCGGCATCATCGCCCGGGTGCCGCTGGCCAGCGGGCTGCTGTCGGGCCGGTACGACGAGCGGACCACCTTCGCCGCCGACGACCACCGCACCTTCAACCGGCACGGCGAGGCGTTCGACGTCGGCGAGACGTTCTCCGGCGTGCCGTTCGAGGTGGGCGTGGCGGCCGCGCGCGAGCTGGCGGCGGTCGCGGCCGACCTCGGCGTGAGCACCGCGGCGCTCGCGCTGCGCTGGGTGATCGACCAGCCGGGCGTCACCACGGTCATCCCGGGCGCGCGCAACGCCGAGCAGGCCGGGGCCAACGCCGACGCCGCCGGGCTCGAGCCGCTGCCGGCCGAGGCGTCCGCCGCCGTGGCCCGGGTGTACGCCGAGCGGATCCGCGCCCACGTGCACGACCGTTGGTAACCGGTCAGGTCTCCTTGCGGGCGCGGCTGGGCGCGACGCGCGGCGGCTCGTTGGGCATCTTCGGGTAGACCGGCGGCCAGGGCGCGTCCATCAGGCCGGCGGCCAGGTCGCGCTCGTGCAGCGCGAGGAGCGGTTCCAGCGACTCGGCAGTCCGCGCGGCCCACGGGTCGCCGCGCTCGGCGAGCCGGGCGGGCACGGTCGCGAGCGTGAGCCCGGGCGGGTCGATCGTGTCCAGCTCGTCCCAGCCGAACGGGGTGGAGACCTGGCCGTGCGGGTTGGCGCGCACGCTCCACGCGCCGAAGACCGTCTTGTGCGGGGCGTTCTGGTTGTAGTCGACGAAGACCCGGCTCCCCCGCTCCTCCTTCCACCACGCCGCGGTCAGCAGGTCCGGCCGCCGCCGCTCCAGCTCGCGGGCGAGCGCCACCGCGGCGGCACGCACCTGGTAGCCGTCCCACCGCGGCAGCAGGCGAACGTAGACGTGGATGCCGCGGTTGCCGGTGGTCTTGGGGAAGCTCGACACGCCGAGCTCGTCGAGCAGCGCCCGGGTCTCCGCGGCACCCTCCCGGATCATCGCGAACGTGACGCCGGGGCTCGGGTCGAGGTCGATGCGCAGCTCGTCGGCGTGCTCGGGGTCGGCCGCGGTGTTCGGCCAGACGTGGAAGCCCAGGCAGCCCATGTTGACCGCCCACAGCACGTGCGCGAGGTCCACGGCCACCAGCGCGTCGGAGGTGGTGCCGTTCGGGGTGGACACCCGGGCGGTCGTCAGCCACGGATCGGCCTTGGTCGGCGCCACCCGCTTCTGGAAGAACGAGGAGCCGCCGACGCCGTTGGGGAAGCGCTGCAGCAGCACCGGCCGGCCGCCCATCGCGCCCATCAGCGGCCCGGCGACGGCCAGGTAGTAGCGGGCGAGGTCGAGCTTGGTCTCCCCCCGCTCGGGGAAGAACACCTTGCCGGGGTTGGTGATCCGCACCGCGTGCCCGGCCACGTCGAGCACCTCGACATCCTCGCCCTTGGCCACGGGACGACGGTACTGGACGGCGGCGGCCCACGCCCCGGTCCGGCCGGCGGGCACCACCACTGGTCGTACTCCCCCGCCCGGGCCCGGTAGTACGCCCGCTGCTCGTCGAGCAGGTCGTCCTCGGTCACGAGCCGAGGTGCAGGTCGCGCCAGTGCAGGCCGTCGGTGGAGAACACGATCGGGCCGCCGGCTTCCGACGTGGCCACGTAGCCGGTCCGGGTCCAGTACGTGTAGCCGTGGACACGGGGCTCGACGTCGGTGAACGTGCGGCCGCCGTCCCTGCTGAGCATCGTCACGGCGTCGTCCCGGCTGTTCACGAGCAGCGTGCCGTCGGCCGCCGCCACGAGATCGCCCCTCGTACTGTGCGGCATGCGATCGCGGGTCTTCGTCCAGTGCCGGCCGCCGTCGTCGCTGCGGAAGATCGCCACGATGTCGTAGTCGCCGTCGTCGAGGGGGCCCGCCGCCGTCGCGTACAGCGCGCCGCCGCCCGCGACCACGGACCACGTCGCCGCCGCGCCCGCACCCCGCCAGTCCAGCCCGGTCACCGTCCACGTGCGACCGTCGGTCCCGCTCACCGCGATCGTCCAGCGGTGCGTGGACGGTTCCCGGCCCACCACCCACCACAGGTCACCCTCGACCGGCACGCCACCCGTGGTCGGCCGCGACAGCGGGGGCAGGGTCGCCAACCGGGCCGACTCCCCGGAACCCGGCCGCACCACCACGGGCACCGCGGAGTCGCACTCCCGCACCTGGCGGAGGCACCGGGACACCAGCACCCCTCCCGGCGGGATCGCCCGGACGGTGCCGCGGACCGTGGCCGGCACCCGCTCCCAGGTCCGCCCGCCGTCGACGCTGTGCACCCGCGCCGCGACGTCGGGCTCGCCGTTCGGGTGCCAGTCGACGGCGACCTCCTCCGGACCGAGCACCAGCAGCTCGCCCAGCGAACCGGCCGGCATTCCGGTGCTCGACACCGGACGGGTCGTCCAGAGCCCATCCTCGTTCGCCATCAGGTCGATGTCGCAGTCGACGCCGGCACAGTCGGCGCTCAGCGCGTAGCCGTGCCGGTCGTCGACGAACGTCACGGAGTAGATCATCTCGGCGGACACCACGGGGAGCGGCGTCGGGAGCGGCGTCGTCGGGACGGGCGCGATCGTCGCCCGGTCCGGTGGCCGGACCCGCAGCAGCGGGACCGCGACGGCGACGACGAGGACCGCCGCCGCCGCGCCGGCCAGCATCCGGCGACGCACCATCCGCTGCCGGGCCCGCGCCAGCACCCGGGCGACGCCCGGCGGCGGCGCGTCGTCCGGCGGCCCGACGGCTCCGGCCCGCTCCAGCGCGGACTCCACATCCGCGACCGGAACGTCCACAATGGACGCGATGGCGTCCGGCGGGAGCCCGGCGTGATGGTGCAGCAACACGATCGCCCGGTCCTCGCGGACGGGCGTGGCCACTCTGCGACGCAGCAACCGGTCGGCCGTCATGCGCAACCGCACCCGCCGCCGGGCGAGGCCGACCACGACCGCGCGGACCCGGGCCGGCGGGTCCGCCGACACGGCGAGCCGTGCCCGGCGCCCGTGGGCGATCGCGAACGCCTCCCGCACCACCTCGGCCGCGGCCGGCCGGTCGTCGAGCACGGCGTCGGCGACGGCCAGCAGCGCGTGGTAGTTCTCCGCGTACAGCCGCTCGAACCAGTCCCCCTCGGTCACCGGGCCAGGTTCCTACGGCACCACCGCGTGACGCAAGGACGGGCCGGGCTACCGGTCCGGTCGCACGAACGGCCTGTTGAGGTGCGCGGTCGCGAGCCATGTCGGCAGGTGCCCGGCCCGGTCCAGCAGCGCGCGCCTGGTGCGGCGCGCGGTGTCCTGGTCGGCCTCGAACACGTAGCCGACGTCCGGCGCGACCAGCTGCACGGCGTGCACCAGCACGTCGCCGGTGATCACCACCTGCCGCCCGCCGCCGCGGACCAGCACCGACTGGTGACCGGGCGTGTGTCCGGGCGTCGGCACCACGGTCAGCCGGCTGCCACGCCGCTCCACCAGGCACGCCTGACCGTCCACAACGGACAGCAGGCCGGCCCGGCGCAGGGGCTCCACCGCGTACCCCAGCGCGGTGTCGCCCGACTGCTCCAGTGCCGCGATCTCGGTGCGCTGCACCACGTACCGGGCGTTCGGGAAGGCCGGCACCCCCTGCGGCGACACCGACCAGCCGTAGTGGTCCTCGTGCAGATGGGTCAGCACGACCAGCTCCACGTCCGCCGTGTCGATGCCCGCCGCCGCCAGCCGCTCCGGCAGGTGCCCCGGCACCGGCGCCCACGCCGCGGCCGGGCTGTCCGCCGGCCCGACCCCGGTGTCCACCAGCGCGCAGCGGCCCGACGGCAGCCGGACCGCGAAGCACCGGAAGTCCAGGTGCCAGGCGCCGTCCGGGCCGAACGCCGCCGGGTCCACCCGCCGCGCCCGTGCCCAGTCCCGCTCGCTCGCCCCGGTGAACGCCTCGGCGGCCGGCAGGAAGAACGGCCCGCTCGCGTCCAGCAGCGCGACCACCTCGAACCGCCCCGCCGACCGGGTCAGCGTCACCTCCGCCGCGGCCGCGGTCCCCGCACCGGCCGCGACCAACCCCACGGCGGCGCTGCCGAGCAGGAAGCTCCGCCGCCGCAGCGGCCTGCGCACATCATCCACGACGATCTCCGTTCCGGACTGCGATACTTTCCGACGGAGCGAGTCGACCAGGGGGCGCCGGAGGCATGCGAGGGATTCGAAGAACGTCGAAGGCCACGCCGTGCTGACGCTGCGGGTCGACCCGGCCCGGCTGGTCCGCTCCCGGTTCGCCCTCTCCCGCCTGGCGGAGCTGTCCTGCGCGCTGGAGGTGCTGACCCACCCGGACCGGGCACCGTTCGCGCACGCATGGGTGGCCTCGACCCGGCCGCGGCTGGACCCGGCCGCCGTCGCCCTCGTGCACGCCCTGGTGGAGCACGAGTCGTGGTACGTGCCGGACTTCCTGGTGCCGCTGCCCGGCGAGTACGAACCCGCGCTGGACACCGAGCTCGCCGCGGTGGCCAGCACGCCCGCGGAGACCGTGCGCCACCAGCTCGAGACGACCTTCCGGCTCGGCGCACCACCCTCCGGCCGGCGTGGGGAGGACGCGCGGGTGCCGCTCCCGGACGTGGTCGCCGACACGCTGGCCGGTGGCGAGCGCGCGGTGGCCGAACGCGCCGCCACCGAGCTGCGCCACTGCTGGCACGCGGTGCTGGCGGGCTGGTCGCCCGCGCTGCGCCGGGTGCTCGACGAGGACGTCCGGCACCGCGCCGCGCACGCCGGCCGGGCCGGTTTCGGCGAGATCCTCGACGGCCTGCACCCCGCGCTGCACTGGGACGGCGCGCAGCTGACGATGAACGCCCGGTACGCGCTGAGCTCCGAGGACGGACCCGGGCTGGTGCTCACGCCGTCGGTGTTCCTGCCCCGGCCGGCGCTGTGGCGGGGACCGCGCGACGGGATGATGCTCGGGTACCCCGCGCGGGGGCGCGGCCAGGTCTGGTCCGCGCCGCCGGTGGCGGGCGAGCCGGTGCTGGGCGCGCGGCGGACGGCGCTGCTCGCCGACCTCGAGGTGCCTCGGTCCACCTCGGAGCTGGCCGAGCGGCACCGGCTCAGCCCGGCGACCGTGTCCTACCACCTGAACCGGCTGCGCGCCGCCGGCCTGGTGACGAGCCGCAGGCCGGGCACAGCGTGCTGTACGTGCCGACCGACCGCGCCACCGCACTGCTCGCCGCGATGGCCGGCCGGTGAGGCCTCAGCCGTCGGTGAAGGGCTGGATCGGGATGCCGTGGTCGCGCTCGCGCATACCGAGCTCGTAGGCGGCGAGGCCCGCGGCCCGCAGCTCGACCGGCGCACGGCCCGGGCGGGCCACCCGCACGGCGAGGTCGGCGACCGAGGAGTTGACCGTGTGGTGCTCGGAGCCGTCCGGGTCGGCGTAGACCCAGCCGACGATCCGCTCGCGCGGCGCGGACGCGGTGCCGGCCACGACGACGTCCCGGCCGGGGACCGCGAACTCCAGCCGGTCCGGGGCCTCCGCCACCCGCGGCCGGCTCGCCCGGCCCAGCCCGCCGAGCGCGAGACGCTCCCCCGCCACCGAGACCGCGCCGTTGGCGATCCACGGGGTGACCCGGCCGCCGACGAGGACGCGGCCGAACGTCAGGTCGAGCCAGCTCGCCTCCCCGCCCCCGGCGAAACCCATGCCGTGCAACCAGATCCACCGCTCGGCGTGCTGCGAGCCCCAGTTGTGCCCGACCATGCCGGGCCAGCCGGACAGCGTGATCTCCCGCCCGCCCACGGTGACCGCGCCGTCGAACCGGGCGACCGGGTGCAGGCTGACCGGCTTGGTCCTCGGTACCGGCGCCCGGTACATCCAGCGGCGCGGCAGGTGGCACAGCGGCTCGGCACCGGTGAACCGCAGGTCCCACGCGGCGCCGCCGGCGCGGCCGGTCGCGCGGCCCGCGCCGATGCGGGCGCCGTCGATCGTGACCCAGTCGGTGACCGCCCGCCCGGCCACCGGGTCCGGCACGGTCAGCTTGGTCGCCGTCACGCCGGACTCCTCGAACAGCGTGAACCACAGCGACCCGGCCGGGCGGGCGCCGCGGCGGCGGTGCACGGTGTAGCGGACCCACACCCCCAGGCCGCCGTCCGGGTGGCAGGCGCGCAGGTAGAAGCTCTCGTAGCCGGCCGTCATGGCCGGGAACCTCGCCTCGGTCAGGCTCAGGGTGCTCACCGCGCCTCCAGGTAGCGCCAGGCCCCGTCCTCGCGGACGAAACGGCTGTTCTCGTGCAGCACGCCCGGCTCGCCGCCGGTCCGGTAGTGGGCGCGGAACTCGACGGTGCCCTCGGTATGGAACAGGCCGCCGCCGGTGTGGCCCAGGACCTCCAACCGGGTCCACTCGCGGCCCGGGTCGAGCCGGACGTGCTCCGGCCGGGTCGACGAGTGCCACGAGGACAGCAGGTAGGCCTCCTCGCCGAGCGCGAACGCGCTGAACCGCGACCGCATCAGCTGCTCGGCGGTCGCCGCGTCGATCCGGCCGGAGTGCAGCCGCCCGCAGCAGGCGGCGAGCGGCTCTCCGGTGCCGCACGGGCACGTGTCGCGACGAGGCATCGCGCCATTGTGCTACCCGTGCCTCGGCGGTGGTGGGACGGAGTCGAGGCCGGGCGGGGCCTCCGGCCAGACCAGCAGCACCGGGCACGGCGCGTGGTCGACGACGAACCGGGCCGGCGGGCCGAGGCTGCGCGGGCCGGGGTCGCGCTCGCGGCCGCGCCGAGCAGCCCGGTGAACCCGCCGTGCGCGACCACAGGGAATGTCGTCGACCAGCACCGCCGGCAGGTTGTCGACCAGGTTCGCCAGCACCGCCGCGTCCCCGGCGAGGATCTCCGCGGCGGTCGCGTGCGCCAACGCGGTCAGCCGGCGGGGAGCCGGATCTCGATGCTGCGCAGGCCGTGCAGGTCCAGCCACGCGGTCCCGGGGCCGCGCACCAGCCGGAGGACGACCTCGCCGCAGTGCGCGCAGCGGGCGACCGCGCCCGGCGCCCGGGTGTAGACCCTCGCCTCCGCGAGCGGGCCGCGGGCGCGGCAGTGCGCGCAGGTCCCGACCGCGGCGGTGAGGTCGACGGCGAAGATGTCGCGCAGCGGGCCGGCCAGGGCGTTGCCGTCCAGCGAGGTGTCGGTCATGTCATCCTCCCGTGGGGCCGAAGCGTTCGGTCCGGATCCGGCCGGGGTCGTGCCCGAGATCGACGAGCAGGTCCGCGGCCGCCTCGACGAAGCCGGTCGGGCCGCAGACGTAGCAGGCCGGGGCCGCCGACGCGGGTGGGTCGGCGAGGTCCGCGCGGGTCAGCCTGCCCGTCGGGCGCGGCTCCCCCGGGGGCGCGGACCGGGTGTAGAGGTGATCGGTCGCCAGGCCCGGGCCGCCCGCCCGAAGCTCGTCGCCGTAGTAGGCGTCCGCGGGCGTGCGCACCGAGTAGACGAGCCGGAACGGCGCGGCGGCGCCGGCCGCGCGGCGGGCCCGGATCATGGCCATCAGCGGGACGATCCCCGAGCCGCCGGCGACCAGCAGCACCGGTTCGGCCTGCTGTGGACGCCAGACGAACCACCCGCCCACCGGGCCGCGGACCTCGACCTGGTCGCCGACCTCGAGCACGTCGGCCAGGTACGGGGACACCTCGCCGCCGGCCACCCGCTGCACGGTGAGCTCGACCCGGTCCCCGTCCGCCGCGGAGGCGATCGAGTAGCTGCGCTGGGCCCGGTAGCCGTCCTCGGCGGTGAGCCGCACGTCGACGTGCTGGCCGGCGAGGTGGCCGGGCCAGCCGGGGAGGTCGAGGACGAGGGTGGCGGCGGACGCGGACTCGGCACGCCGCTCGCGCAGCGTCGCGGTCCGCCAGGCCAGCCGGCGGGTCAGTCGCCCTGGTACCGCTGCTCGCGCCACGGGTCACCGTAGTCGTGGTAGCCGACGCTCTCCCAGAACCCGGGCTCGTCCTCCAGCATCAGGTCGATGCCGCGCACCCACTTCGCGGACTTCCACAGGTACAGGTGTGGCACCAGCAGCCGGACCGGGCCGCCGTGCTCGGGCGCGAGGTCCTCGCCGTCGTAGGAGTGGGCGAGCCACGCCTGGCCGTCCAGCAGGTCCTCCACCGGCAGGTTGGTGGTGTAGCCGCCGTGGGAATGGACCATGGCGAAGTCGGCCGCGCTCTCCACGTCGGAGAACAGCACGTCGAGCGACACCCCGCGCCACGAGGTGTGCGAGCTTGGACCACTTCGTGACGCAGTGCAGGTCCACCGTCGGCTCCTCGGCCGGCAGTGCCGTCAGCTGCGCCCACGACCAGGTGTGCCGCGTCCCGGACTCGGTCGCGATGGTGAACTCCCACCGGTCCCGGTCGATCCGCGGTGTCGGGCCGGCCGAGAGGACGGGGAAGTCCTCGGTCAGGTACTGGCCGGGCGGCAGCCGCACGTCGGGCCGGCGCGGCCGGCCCTGAAAACCCCTGGACACAATGCCCACCGCGCAAGAGTAGACGAGGATCATCGCGTTCGGTGACAGCGAGACCGGCCGGGGTGATCCAGGCGTCACTACGGCACGGTCGACACGGTTTCGGTTTCGCAGCGTGGTGCAATACCCGTAAGGGTGGGATCCGAACGGGGTGTGGACTGATGGAAGCGGACCGGATGGTCGCGGGCCGTTACCGGCTGGCCGAGCGGCTGGGCGGCGGCGGCATGGGCGTGGTGTGGCGTGCCCACGACGAGCGACTGCGCCGGACGGTGGCGGTGAAGGAGGTCATCCTGCCGCCGAGCCTCGACGACGACCGTCTCGAGGAGATCCGACGCCGCACGATGCGCGAGGGCCGGATCGCGGCGAAGCTGCACCACCCGCAGCTGACCACGGTCTACGACGTCGTCGAGGACGACGGCAGGCCCTACCTGGTGATGGAGTACCTCCCCTCGACGAGCCTGTCCCGGCTGCTGTCCGAGCGCGGCACCCTGCCGCCCGGGGAGGTCGCGCGGATCGGGGCGCAGGCCGCCGCCGCGCTGGCGTCCGCGCACGCTGCCGGCGTGGTGCACCGCGACGTGAAGCCCGGCAACATCCTGGTCGGCGACGAGAACACGGTGAAGCTCACCGACTTCGGCGTGTCCCGCGTGGTGGAGGACGTCACCGGGACCGCGACCGGCACGTTCGTCGGCACGCCCGCCTACCTCGCGCCCGAGGTCGCCCGGGGCAAGGACGTGACGTTCGCGTCCGACGTGTACGCCCTCGGTGCCACCCTCTACGCGGCCGTCGAGGGCTCCTCTCCCGCCGGCTCCAGCGACAACGCGATGCTGCTGCTGCACCGGGTCGCCTCCGGCGTGGTCGAGCCGCCGAAGAAGGCCGGCCCGCTGGCCGGCGTCCTCATGCGGCTGCTGAGCGCCGACCCGGACCAGCGGCCCACCATGGAGGAGGCGCGCGCGGCCCTCGACGAGGTCGCGACCGGGCAGGAGACCGCCGCGGCGCCACCCGCTCCCGAGCGAGCGCCCGCACCCGCGCCGGCGGCGGCACCGGCCGGCGACCCACGCCGACGCCGCCGCACCGCCGCCCTGCTCGCGGCGGTCTGCGTGCTCGTCGCGGTGATCACCACCCTGGTCGTGCTCGGCAACACCGACGACGACCCGGCCGCCGGCACCGCCGCCCCGGCCTCGTCGACCGCCCCGCCCTCCAGCGGGTCGCCGAGCGTCTCGTCCGGCCCGGCGGCGGGCGGCGGGACCGCGCAGGAGTCCCCGCCCGGCACGACGACCACCACGACCTCGCCCGCCCCGCCGCCGGCCGGCACGCCGACGCGAGCCGCGAGCCTGCCGGCGAACCCGGCCGCGGCGGTCACCGGCTACTACGCCCTGATGCCCGGAAACCTCGACGAGGGCTGGACCCGGCTGAGCCCGAGGTTCCAGCAGAGCCCGGCGGGCGGCCCGAGCGGCTACCGGCGGTTCTGGAACGGCGTGCAGAGCGTGCGGGCGTCGCAGGTCTCCGGCCAGGGCTCGACGGTCGAGGTGACGGTGAACTACGCGTTCAAGGACGGCAGGCGCGTCCAGGAGCGGCACCGCTACCAGCTCGTCCGGCAGAGCGGCGGCTGGCTGCTCGACCGGGTCACGGTGCTCAGCAGCACCACCGCCCCGTAATGAGACGTCGCGGCGCACCGATTCTCTGGCCAGACATCGCGCGGAGACCGTGTGGAGGCCACGAATGGACGACGCCGCACAGCCGGTGACCGAGGTCGCCCGGGCCGGCCGCGCACTGCGCGACGCGCTGGACGACCCCGCCACGCTCGCGCTCGCCGCGGACCGGCTCGCCGGTGCCGCCGAGGACGGCCTCGCGCGGCTCGACGCGGCCGGCGCCGCGCCCGGTCTCGCGCCCGAGGCGGACGACCCGGCCGGCCTGCTCGCCGCGGCGCTGAGCCATCTGGACATCGCCGGCACGATGCTCGCCGCGAGCCGCGCCGTCGGCGAGCACGGGCCGCCCGAGCCGGAGGCCCTCGACGGGCCGCTGCGCCGGATCGACGCGACCGCCACGCTGCTGGCCGGCCAGGCGGCGCTCGCCGTGCCGGCCGCCCCGCCCCGCTCGACCTCGGTCGCGGAGGCCGCCGCGTCCCTCAAGGAACAGCTCGACCGGACCGTCGAGGACATCGTCTCCCGCTCGACGACGGTCATCGGCGGATCGCTGACCGGCATCCACGACCGCGGCCCGGCCGCGGTGCGCAGGGCATGGGACCTGATCGACCAGAAGCTCCACCTCGACCAGATCGGCGGCAAGCTCGCCCGGATCGGGCTGCGCGCGTTGCGCGGTGCGCTCGCGATGCTCGCCCGGATCGTGCCGGCCGCCTGGCTCACCGACGTCCGGGCGCGGGTGGACCGGCTCATCGCCGCGGTGGACCGGAACGGTCCCGGCCGGGCCGTGGTGGCCGCCGTGCTCGGTGCCGACCACCCGCCGGAGCCGGCCGCGCCCCAACCGTCCACTGTGGACGTGGCGCGGCTGGACCGCGGCACCGGCGACCTCGCCGCGCTGGCGGCGAGCTACGGCAGGCTCATGGACCTCTGCGGCGGCATCGGCAGCGGCATCGGGGTCGCCGCCACCGTCGCGGGCGCGCTGCGGCTCGCGATCCCCCAGCTGGGCGCGATGATCCTGGCCGCACACGTCCTGCTGGTCGGCTGCGTCGTGGTGCTCGGCCGCGACCACATCGACGCCGGGGCGGGCATGCCGGCCGGGCACGGCCTGGTGCGCGGCGTGCGCACCATCGTCGCGGAGGCGACCGGCTGAGCCCTCAGCGCAGCTGTCGCCGGTTCAGTTCGTCGGTCAGCAGCGCGGCCAGCCGGTCGAGGCCGACCTCGATCTCGGCGGCCGTCACCGTGCTGCAGGACAGCCGCAGCGAGCGCACCTCCCGGGCGTCGGCACCGTCGTAGAAGTGGTGCATCGGCGTCCACAGCACGCCGTAGTCGCGGGCGGAGCGCTCCAGCAGGGCGTCGTCGACCGGGAACGGCACGTTCACCACGACGAAGAACCCGCCGGCCGGGACGTTCCAGCTCACCGGCAGGTGGCCCAGCCGGGCGGCGAGCCCGTCGGTCACGCAGGACCTGTTGAGCGCGTAGACCTCCCGCTCCCGCACGGTCGCCTTCACCAGGCTGCAGCCGTGTTCGAGCAGCTTGCCGCCGACGATCGCCTGCGCGAGGGCGGGGGTGTTCACCGTCAGCATGCTCTTGATCTTCGACAGCTCGTCGGCGAGCAGCCCGACCGTGCCGTCGGCGCCGCGCACCCGCTGGTCGGCCACGACGTAGCCGACCCGCGCGCCGGGCAGCACGGTCTTCGCGAACGAGCCCAGGTAGATCACCCGGCGGCGGTCGTCGATGGCCTTGAGTGTCGGCACCCGGTGCTCGTCGCCGTAGAACAGGCCGTACGGGTTGTCCTCCAGCAGCAGCAGGTCCTCCTCCTGCGCGAGCCCCAGCAGGCGGCGCCGGGTCGGCAGGTCCATGCTGATGCCCGACGGGTTGGCGAAGTCGGGCATCACGTAGCACGCGCGCGGGCGCAGCCCCGCCGCCCGCGCCCCCCGGATCGTCTCCAGCAGGTCGTCGAGGTCGATGCCGGCCTCGCCGCCGGACACCGGCAGCACCGGCATGTCCACCAGCCGGGCCGCGCCGGTCAGCCCGACGTAGGTGGGCGACACCGCGAGCAGCACGTCCTGCGGCCCGGCGCGCAGCGCCCGCAGCACCAGCACCATCGCCTCCTGGCAGCCGACGGTGACCACGATGGACTCGGGGGTCGGCGCGGATGCCCTCGTCCAGCTCCAGGTTGGTGGCGACGAGGTCGTGGATGATGCCCTTGGTGCGCCCGTACTGGAACAGCGTGCGGCGCGCCTGGGCGGCGTCGTAGCCGCGCTCCTCGACCAGGTGGCGGTGGAACGTGTCCAGGTACCGGGGCAGCGCCTCGACCTCGTAGAACTCCTCGTACGGACGCCCGGCGGCCAGCGACACCGCGTCCGGGTAGTGGCCGGCGATCTCGTTGAGGAAGTTCATCGAGTTCAGCGCCGGGTCCTCGAGCGAGGGGTGCAGGTCGGCGGTGGTCAGGTCGTGCCTCGGCACGGCCGGGGCGGTGACCGGGGTGCCGGCGGTGACGGTGCCGGTGTCGACGGCGGTGTCGGTGACGGTGGTGACGTCGGCGGTACTCAGGTCGCTGCTCATCGGTCCCTCACAATCGAACGGTGGTCAACGTGCGGGCCGCGGCGACGTCGGCGCAGCCGGCGAGTGTCATGGCGTCACGGAACTCGGTGTGCAGCAGGGACAGCACCTGGCCGACCCCGCGGGTGCCGCCGACCGCGAGGCCGTGCAGGACCGGCCGGCCGACCAGCACGCCGTGCGCGCCGAGCGCGAGGGCACGCAGGATGTCGGTGCCGGAGCGGATCCCGCCGTCGAACAGGACCTCGCAGCGCTCCCCGACCGCGTCCACCACCAACGGCAGCGCGGCGGCACTGGGCGCCGCGCCGTCGAGCTGGCGGCCGCCGTGGTTGGACACCACCACGGAGTCCACTCCGGACTCGACCGCGCGCACGGCGTCGCGGGGGTCGAGGATTCCCTTGACCATCAACGGAAGCGTGGTCCGGCTGCGCAGCCACTCGATGTCCGCCCAGCCGAGGCCGGACTCGAACGCCTCCGCCGCGTGCGCCGCGAGCGCCGACTCGCCGGCCACCGCGTCGTGCGCGCGGCTCGCGCCGCCCTCGAGGTTGGCCGCGACGACGTCCGCCGGCAGGCTGAACGCGTTGCGCATGTCGCGCAGCCGCCGGCCCAGGATCGGTAGGTCCGCGGTCATCATCAGCGCCTGGCAGCCCGCCCGCTCCGCACGCGCGACGAGATCCTCCACCACGGCACGGTCGCGCTGCCAGTACAGCTGGAACCAGATGTCCGCGCCGACCTTCGCGATCTCCTCCAACCGGACGCTGGACACCGTGCTCACCACGTACGGGATCCCGGCCACGCGGGCGGCCTCGGCGGCCGCCAGCTCGCCGTCCCGGTGCACCAGGCGCTGGTAGGCCATCGGCGCCACGGCTGCCGGCATGCGAGCGTCCGTGGCGAGCATCCGGCAGGCGGTGCTCGCGCGCGCGACGCCGGCGAGCACCCGGGGCAGCAACGCCACCGCGTCGAGCGCGGCGCGGTTCGCGGTGAGCGTCGTCTCCGTGCCGCTGCCGCCGGACACGTAGTCCCACACGTCCGGGGGCAGCGCGGCCTCGGCCAGCAGGGCCACGTCGGCCAGGCACAGCGGCTCGGTGTCAGCCATCCGCCTCAGCCACCGGTCACGTTCTTGCGCAGGTACTCCGCCGCCTCGCGGACGGCCCGACGGGCTCCGTCGAGCACCCCCGACATCGTGAAGAACCCGTGAGCCATTCCCTCGTACCGGGTCAGCTCGACCGGCACCCCCGCGTCCCGCAGCCGGCCGGCGTAGCGCTCACCCTCGTCGCGCAGCGGGTCGTACTCGGCGGTGAGCACCAGCGCGGGCGGCAGCCCGGTGAGGTCCTCGGCGAGCAGCGGGGAGACCAGCGGGTCGCGCCCGTCGTCCGGAGTGGACAGGTAGTTGCGCCAGTACCAGTCCACCGAGTGCCGGTTGAACATCCACCGGTCGTCGTTGTCCCGCAACGACGCGGTGTCCGCGTGGTAGCAGGTGTTCGGGTAGACCAGCAGCTGCGCCGCGAGCCGGGGGCCCCGCTCGCGGGCCAGCAGGGTCACCGCGGCGGCCAGGTTGCCACCGGCGCTGTCGCCGCCGACCGCGATCCGGGCGGGGTCCACACCGAGCGGCCCGGCGTCGGCGGCCACCCACTCGACGGCCGCGTGGCAGTCGTGCACCGCGGCGGGGAACCGGTGCTCGGGTGCGAGCCGGTAGCCGGGGGTCACAACCTGGCAGCCGGCCGCGTTGGCGAGGGCGCGGCAGACCCCGTCGGACGTGTCGATGCTGCCCAGCGTCCAGCCACCGCCGAAGAAGTAGCACAGTGTCGCGAGTGGACCATCGACGTCGGGGCGGTAGATCCGCACCGGCAGCTCGCCGTCCGGGCCGGGGAACGTGCGCTCCTCGACGTGGTGCACCGGCTCGACGTCCCCGCCGCCGGCGCGGATGTCGGCGAGGTCGGCCGCGCGTGCCTCGGCCAGCGACATCTCGTAGAGCGGGGTGGCGTTCGCCGCGATCCGCTGCTCGCGCATCGCCCGTACCTGGGGGTCAAGCGGCACCGCTGCCTCCGGCGTCCTTTCCGACGGTCACCGGGACGACGGCGTAGCCGCGCAGCAGCAGCCCGTCGCTGCGGGTCGGTTCGCTCGCGATCGCTATGTCGGGGAACCGCTGGAACAGCCGGGGAAAGGCGAGCCGTCCCTCCAACCGGGACAGTGCGGCGCCGAGGCAGAAGTAGCCGCCACCGCCGAAGCTGAGGTGGCCGAGGTCCGGGCGCTCCGGATCGAACGTGTCCGGGTCGGAGTGCTTGTGCGGATCACGGTTGGCCGCACCGAGCGAGACCATGATGATGCCGTCCTTGGCGATCGGCACGCCGGCGAGCTCGGTGTCCTCGCCGGCCACCCGGGTCAGCAGCTGCACCGGGCTGTCGTAGCGGAGGATCTCCTCGACGCACCGCGAGGCGAAGTCGGCGTCGGTGCGGACCCGCGCCACCAGGTCGGGCCGGGCGAGCAGCGGGAGCAGGCCGTTGCCGAGCAGGTTCATGGTCGTCACGAAGCTCGCGTTGAGCAGCACCACCAGGTTCGCCACCAGCTCGACGTCGCTGAGCCGGTCGTCGCCCGAGTCGATGAGCCCCACCAGGTCGCTGACCAGGTCCCGCCCGGGGTTCGCCCGCCGCTGCGCGATGAGCCGCAGGTAGTAGTCGGTCAGCTCCAGCACCGCGTCGTCGGCCGAGCGCAGCTTCTCGTCGCTCTTGCCGCCCAGGTCGAGGTAGCGGTCGATGCGCCGGGCACGGTCCCGGAACCAGGCCAGGTCGGACTCCGGCAGCTCGAGCAGGAAGCCGATCACCTTGGTCGGGAACTGGTAGCCGAACTCGGCGATGAAGTCGACCTCGGCCCCGCCGGCGCCGAGCTCGGCCATCCGGTCGAGCAGGCCGTCGATCGCCCGGAGCAGGTCGGTCTCCAGCGCGGCCACCCGGCGCGGGGTGAAGATCTTGTTGAACAGCCTGCGCATCCGGCCGTGGTCCGGCTCCAGGCTGAACATCATCGAGCGGGACAGCGTGGCCAGCACCGGATGGTCGTGTTTGTCGACCGGTCCGAGGACCTTCAGGAAGCGCGGGTCGCGCAGCACCTCGTCGGCGGCCTCGAAGCCGTTCGCGACGCACGAGTACACGCTCGTCGCCGGGTCCAGCGCGGACGCGGGTCCCAGCTCGTGCAGCTTCGCGTACCACGGGTTCGGATCGAGTCGCGCGGCCTCGGTGTACAGCTCCGCGACGATCGCGTCGGCATCCACTTGTCGTTCTCGTCCTTTCCTGCCCCGACGTGACCCCGGGTCCCGGCCCGGGTCACGGCCCGCGGTCCCGGTGGCCGCCCACGTCGTCGGGGGCCGGCCACCGGGACCGGGGAGCGCGTCAGCGAACGATCAGGTGCAGCGGGATGGCGTCGGCCATCGCCTTCGAACCGGCGTCGTTCGGGTGGATGTGGTCACCGGAGTCGAACTCCGGCTTCAACCTGGTCGGGTCCGCCGGGTCGCGGAGGATCTTGTCGAAGTCCACCACGGCGTCGAACTCGTACCGGTGCTGTCGCAGGTAGTCGTTGACCGCGTTGCGGGTCGCCTCCTTCTCCGGCGACCACACCGGCTCCGCGATGGTCAGACCGTTGAACGGCCCCAGCGTGCCCATGATCACCTGAATGCCGCGGTCACGCGCCTGCTGGTTGATCTGCCGGAGCGCGAAGATGAGCTTCTCCGGCGGGTCGCCGTTCATCCAGATGTCGTTGATGCCCAGGTCCACGACGACCGTGTGCAGCCCGGTCTCGGAGAACACGTCCTCGTTCATCCGGGACAGCGCGTTGGTGCCCAGCTCCGGGAAGCCGGGGAAGCCGCCGTCGCCCGGCTCGGTGCCCTCGTGGTTGAGCCGCGAGCCGCCGAGGCCGAAGTTCAGCACACCCGGGATGTCGCCGTGCCGCACCCGCAACAGCCGGTCGGCGAGCTGGTCGGGCCAGCGCATGTTGCCGTTGAACGTGGTGCCGTGGCCGTCGGCGAGCGAGTCGGCGAACACGCCGACCGAGCCGCCCGCGTCGCGGCGCAGCACGTCCACGCCGGACAGGAAGAACCAGCAGCAGGTTCGCTCGGTGGTGTAGCCGGCGCCGCCCGGGTCGGCGGCCAGGTCACCGTCGCCGACGTAGTTGTTCTGCCGGGTGGTCGAGTGGAACGTGGTCAGCCCGGTCGGCGTCGGGAAGTAGACGCTGACCACGAGGTCCTGGTCGTCGGCCAGGCGCATGTCGACCGGGTCGCTGAGCAGCTCGGCACCCTGGTTGATCACAGCCGTGGCCGAGCCGTTGAAGCGCAGGTCCTGGACGGTCGCGGGGTCGACGTCGGACAGTGCCGGCGTCGCGGTGTTCGGCTTGGCGACGGTGGCGCGGCCGACGTCGATGTTCTTCTCGCCGTGCAGGTTCGTCAGCCGGACGCGGATCTTCGACCCGCCGACCGAGGTGTGCACGATCATCCGCACGCTCTGGTTGTTCAACCCGTTGAAGGTCGAACCCGATGTGTTGCCCCGGGTCACGGACGTGGCCCAGGTGCCTACCCACTCAGGGGACGCGTGGTGTCCCCTGCCCCCTTGCTCGGCCGCTTCGCCCGCGCTGGCGACCAACACGGTCGAGGTGACTGCGGCGAGCAGTCCCGTGGCGATCAGCGATCGCGACCGCCACTTTTTTGGGATCGTCATTCGGTGGAACCTCCAGAAAACGACCGAGAACACGTGAGCATCCCGGCCACGAGTTGGTGGCCGGAACGTAGTACGCCACAGTTTCGGGGTCAATCGTGCGGCCAAAGTTGGGCACATTGTTCGTATGTCCAGCCCAACCATTTATGACCATCCGTACCACCCGGCAACACAGCGCGATCCCCTCGTCGCGCCGTGCTACGCCCTGCTCAGGGTGCGCGGCCGGCGGCCCGGCAGATCCCCTGCCCAGCAAAGCAAAGCGCACTGGCCTTGGCCAGGGCCGAGCGGTAATGTGCTCGGCGGTATCGACCCCGGCGCGGCACAAATGCGCTAACCCCGAAACGGTTGCGTGGAGTAGTGGGCATGGATTTCGAGAACGGTCGGCCGCGGACTTATGTCATGCGGGCCCTCGAACTGTTCGACGATTATGGCGACCGCGAGGCATTGGTCGGCGGCGAGCAGCGGCTCACCTATACGGAGGTTCGCGCCGAAGTACTCCGAATGGCTCTGGCATTGCGCGCGTTCGGAGTCACCCCGGGAGCGAATGTTCTGGTAATGGTGGCCAACCCGGTCGAGGGCCCGATCCTCCAGCTCGCGGTCCACCTGCTCGGCTGCCGGTCGTTCTGGGTCGCGCCGGTCACGGCGCGTCGCGAGATCGACGAGTACGTGCGGCTCTCCGGCGCCGACGTGTTCGTCTACGACGCGCGCAGCCAGGCCGAGCTCGGCGCCGAGCTGAGCTCGGCGCTGTCGGTGCCGGTGCTCTGCCTCGGCGCCGGCGGGGTCGGGCCGGACCTGCTCGCCGCACCGGCCGATGTGGATGCCGACCCGGCCGACGTCGTCGCCGGCGGTGAGCCCGAGGCGGTGTTCCAGACCAGCGGCACCACCGGCACGCCCAAGCTCGTGCACCTCCCCCACGACTTCTTCCTGCAGGTGCTGGCCATCGCCGAGCAGCAGTTCCTCGCCGCCAAGGCGCCGCTGCTGCGCCACCTGTCGAGCTCTCCCATGTGGCTGGTGAGCGGCCAGATCACCGCGTTCGTCAACCTGTTCACCGGCGGCGTGCTGTTCCTCGAGGACGCCTGGACCCCCGGGAAGTTCCTGGCCACCGTGGACCGCGAGCGGATCAACTCGACGTTCATGTCGCCGCCGATGCTCTACGAGGTGCTCGACCACCCCGCGGCGGCCACCACCGACATGAGCACGATGTTCATGTTCAACATCGGCGCCGGGCCGGCCGCCCCCGCGCGGTTGCGCCAGGCGATCGGCCTGTGGGGACCGGTGATCCGCATCGTCTACGGCCTGTCCGAGTCGGTGGTGACCACCGCGCTGCCGGGGCTGACCGAGGACCCCGAGCACCCGGAGCGGCTGCGCTCGGCCGGCACCCCGTACGGGGACGTGCGGCTGGAGATCCGCGACGAGGACGGCAAGCCGGTCGGGACCGGCGAGAACGGCGAGATCTGGATCTCCAGCAGGCTGAACTTCGCCGGCTACTGGGGCCAGCCGGAGCTCACCGCCGAGACGCTCGTCGACGGCTGGGTGCGCACCCGCGACGTGGGTCACCTCGACGAGCACGGCTTCCTGTACATAGTGGACCGCACCACGGACATGATCATCACGCACCGCCGGTCGTGGAACATCTACTGCCGGCCCATCGAGGACATCCTGGCCTCGCACCCGCAGGTCCGGGCGGCCGCGGTGATCGGCGTGCCGGACCCCGTGATCGGCGAGGTCGTGCACGCCTACGTGGTGCGCACCCCGGACGCGACGGTCACCGGCGACGACCTGTCCGCGATGGTGGCCGACGCGCTCAACGACATGTGGCAGCCGCGCGCCGTGGAGTTCGTCGACGCGCTGCCGCTGACCAGGGCGAACAAGGTCGACAAGAAGGCCCTGCGGGCGCGGTACGCCACCGAGCACCCGCTCCCCGACAGGATCGGCAGCCCGGGGTGAGTCCTCGGGCCCGGTTCGTCGCGCTCTTCACCGCCGACGTCATCTCGGTGCTCGGTACCCGGGTGTCGATGCTGGCCATCCCGTGGCTGGTGCTCGTCACCACCGGCAGCCCCGCCAAGATGGGGCTCGTCGCGGGCGCGGAGATGCTGCCGTACGTCGTGTCCGGGGTGGTGGCCGCGCCGCTCGCCGACCGCTTCGGGTTGCGCCGTACCACGATCGTCACCGACGTCGGCAGCGCGCTGGCGATGGCTGGCATCGCCGCGACCTCCCGGCTGGGGTTCGGCGCGCTGCTCGTGCTGGTCGCGGTCGCCGGCGCGCTGCGCGGGCTCGGCGACCGGGTCAAGCACGTGATCCTGCGCCCGCTCGCCGAGGCGGCGGGCGTCGCGGTACTGCGGGTGACCACCGCCTACGAGGGCTTCTCGCGCACCGCGATGCTGGTCGGCGGCTCAATCGGCGGCCTGCTCATCTTCTGGTTCGGCGCGGCGGGCGCGATCTGGCTGGACGCGGCGACCTTCGCGCTGTGCGCGGCCATCGTCGCCACGGTCGTGCCGGCCACCCACCCGACCGCCGCGCCGCCGGACAGGGCGGCCCGCGAGCCCTACCTGGTCGCGCTGCGCGGTGGCTTCCGCGCGCTGTGGGCGGACCCGCTGCTGCCCAGCATGATCGCCATGCTGTTCGTGCTGAACCTGTTCAACCAGGCGCTGGTCGCGGTGTTCATCCCGGTGTGGGTCGAGGAGACCACGCACACGCCGGCCGCGCTCGGCCTGCTGTTCGGCACGTTCGCCGCGGGTGCGGTGCTCGGCAGCATCGTGTTCACCGTGCTCGCCCCCCGGCTGCGGATGTACCACGCGTTCATGCTCGGGGCCGCGCTCGCGGGCGCGCCGCGGCTGCTGGTCCTGGGCGTGACCCACGAACTGGTGCTGGTGTGCACGGTGACGTTCGTGTCGGGGCTCGCCATGTCCGCGGTGAACCCGGTCATCGGCGCGATGCTCTACCAGCGCATCCGGCCGGAGGTGCAGACGCGGGCGTTCGGGGTGTGCACGGCCATCACGTTCACCGGCGTCCCGGTCGGCGGGGTTCTCGGTGGGCTCGCCGTCGCCGGACTCGGCCTCACCCCGGCGATCCTCGTCGGGGGCACGCTGTGCCTGGCCGCGACCGCCGTGCTGTGGCTGCGGTCCCGCTCGCGCGCCCCGGCCACGGACGAACCGGAGAACGAGCCGGAACCCGCCGTCGAGGGCAAAGCGTCCTAACCGGACAGCTTCCTCTCGCGCGGTGGCCCGGACCGCGCGGCGGCGTCCATCCGGCGCACGGCGTTGCGCCGTCGGGCCGCCCGGCCCCTCACACCGCGCGACAGCCCGCGTCGCCCCCGCACGCGGAGCGCACGGAATCCCTGCGTGGCACCGTAACGAGCCGCCGCGCGAGTGGAATTTGGGTTATCGTGCGGCCATGCCGACGTTCGACGAGACGACCGATCCGTACTGCCTGCGCGCGGGCGAGAGCGCTCGGCTGCTCGCGGGGCACCCGTGGCGGCGGTTCGTCGTACTGGGCGACAGCGTCGCCGAAGGGCTCGCCGAACCCGTCGAGGGCTACAGCACGGTGCAGCTCGCCGACCGCATCGCGGCCGAGCTCTCCGCCGCCTGCCCGCCGCTGGAGTACCTGAACCTCGGTCACCGCGGGCTGCGGGCGCGCGAGGTCCGCGCCGAGCAGCTTCAGTCCGCGCTGGACTTCGGGCCGGACCTGGCGCTGGTGGTGTGCGGCGGCAACGACGCCTTCCCCGCCACCTACAAGCCGGACGCGGTCGACGTCGAGCTGACCGCGATGATCACCGCGCTGCAGGGGGCGGGCGCGGACGTGATCACCGTGGGCATCTACAACGTCTCCTACGGTCCCAACATCGCCGACTGGCTGCGCCCCGGCCTGCGCGAGCGGATGCGCACCCTCTCCGAGCACACCGGCGCGATCGCGGTGAAGCTGGGCACGCTGCATCTCGACCTGTCCGCCCACCCCGCGGTCACCGACCCGAGCCTGTACTCCAGCGACGGTCGCCACGGCAACGCCCGCAGCGACGCGATCGCCGTCGCCGAGGCGGTCCGGATGCTCGGCGCCCACCTGGCGAAGACCCACACCGTCAAGTGACACCGCTGCGTCTTGTCAGGACCCCGACCCGCCACACGGTCGAGCCGACCCGTGACATCGCCGAGCCGACCCGTGACATCGCCGAGCCGACCCGTGACATCGCCGAGCCGACCCGTGACATCGCCGAGCCGACTCGCTGCGCGGCACCAGCGGGCCAACCGGGTGCGGTCACCTGGCCACGTGCGGAGCCAGCTCGGCCGAGCCAGGGGTCGGCTCGGCCGCGCCAGGGGTCGGCTCGACCGCGCCAGGGGTCGGCTCGACCGCGCCACGGGTCGACACGCCGATGCGCGTGGGTCGGGCCGGGGCACGAGCGGCGCTCATCTGGCGAAGACCCACGCCTGGCGCCACGGCCTAGTCGACCAGCAGTAGGCCGCTGGTCAGGGCGCCCTGGCCGAGGTTGACCACCGAGCCGGCGCCCGGCACGGCGAAGCGCATGTACGCGCCCGCCGCCGCGCCGCCGAACAGGTACGGCGCCACGCAGTACGGCACCGCCTCGCGGTGGACCCTGCCGGTGGCCATCTCGACGAAGTGCATGTCGAGCAGGTCCGCCTCGACGAACTCCTGGACGATGTGCCCGCCGGCGGCCACCCCGGCCTCGACCGCCGTGCGCCACTGCGCCGCGGACGCGTCGCGCCCGAGCACCACGCCCGAGCCGCCGTAGGTGCCGGTCGGCTTCAGCACCAGCGACGCCTGCCGCTCCAGCGCCGAGGCCGCCGTGTCCTGGGTGAGCAGCACGGTGTGCGGCACGTGCCGGCGCACCAGCTCCGCGTCCGACGTGGACAGAGAGTCGACGTCGGACCAAAGCCAAGCGAAGGTGGCCTTGTTCGCCAGCAGCCAGCAGGCGGTCGAGGTGAACATCTGCACCGTCCGCTTGCCCAGCGCGGTGGCCAGCGCGTCGAAGCCCGCGCCGTGCGGCACGTCCTGCGGGATGAACATCCGCAGCACCGAGTCCAGCACGACATCGCCGGCCAGCAGCCGGTTCTCCGCGTCCAGCGTCAGCCACTCCAGCGGGTGCACGACCACGTCCAGCCCGCATTCCCGCCCGCGGTCACGCACCGGCTCCAGCAGCTTGATCAGCGTGTGGCCGTCCTGGGTGTCCGGGTAGTCGCTGCTCATGTGGAACAGCACGACGTTGGTGGCGCCCGGCGCCAGGCCCAGCTGCGTGCGCATCGCGTGGAACCGGGTGTCCACAGCGGACCCGGCGGTACCGATGCCCACCCGGTCGGTGATCCCCGCCGTCGCGTAGGCCGCGAGGAACCGGTCGGCGATCCCGTCCGAGTCGAACGCACCACCGAGCGCGCTGTCGATGTTGCACTCCACGAACCGCGGCACCCCGCCGGAGAGCAGGACGTCCGGGCGCATGGCCACCAGCAGCTCGTCGGTCAGCGGCTCGGCCGCATCGAGGAACTCGATGTACCCCTCCGGCACGCCGAGCAGCGTGCGCAGCTCCCCCGCCGTGCCGGCGCGGCGCCGGCACGCCGCGAGGATCAGCTCACCCAGCCGCCCGGTGAGGTCGGTGATCTCGCGGTACCCCGCGCGTGTCATGACCGGCGGCCGCAGCGGGCGCCAATTCTTGTTCTTCGTCGCGACGCCCCGGTAGATCTCCGCCCAGGACTGCTCGCCGCACGCCAGCATCGCCGTGCGCACCCCGTCCGGAAGGGACTCCCAACCTCGTTCCGACATCGATGTCTCGTCCTTCTGCAGTCCCCCGACGTGATCGCCACGGGTCCCGGCCGCCGCGAGTGCGGCGACCGGGACCCGGCGTGCACGTCAGTGAACGAGCAGGTTCAGCGGGATGGCCGCGGCCAGCGCCTTGGAACCGGCGTCGTTCGGATGGATGTGGTCACCGGGGTCGAACTCCGGCCTGATCTTCGTCGGGTCCGCCGGGTCCCGGAGGATCTTGTCGAAGTCGACGACGGCGTCGAACTCGTGGCGGTGCTGGCGGATGTAGGTGTTGACCGCGTTGCGGTTGGCCTCCTTCGCGGGCGACCACACCGGCTCCGCGACGGTCAGGCCGTTGAACGGCCCGAGCGTGGCGATGATCACCTGGATGCCGCGCTCCCGGGCCTGCTGGTTGATCTGGCGCAGCACGCCGATGATGTTGTCAGCCGGCTCGTTGTTCATCCAGATGTCATTGATGCCCAGATCCAGGATCATCGTCTGCAGACCCGTCTGGGAGAACACGTCCTCGTTCATCCGGGCCAGCGCGTTGGGTCCGAGCGCGAAGTTGCCCGGGAACCCGCCGTCGCCCGGTTCGTTGCCCTCGTGGGTGAGCCGCGAGCCGCCGAGGCCGAAGTTCAGCACACCCGGAATGTCGCCGTGGCGGACCGTCAGCAGCCGGTCGGCGAGCTGGTCGGGCCAGCGCAGGTTGGCGTTGAGGGTGGTGCCGTGGCCGTCGGCGAGCGAGTCCGCCAGCACACCGACCGTGCCGTTCGGATGCTGGCGCAGCACGTCCACGCCGGCCAGGAAGTACCAGCAGCAGATCTGCTCGATGGTGTAGCCCTCGCCGCCGGCCGCGGCGGCGAGGTCGCCGCTGCCGATGAAGTTGGTCTGCCGGGTCGTCTGGTGGAACGTGGTCAGGCCGGTCGGCGTCGGGAGGAACACGCTGACCACGAGGTCCTGGTCGTCGGCCAGGCGCATGTCGATCGGGTCGCTGAGCAGCTCCGAGCCCTGACGGATGGTAGCCGCCGGCGAGCCGTTGAAGCGCAGCTCCCGGGCACTCGCGGTGTCGATGTCGGACAGTTCCGGTGTGGCGGTGTTCGGCTTCGCGACCGTGGCGTGGCCGATCTGTACCGGCTGCACACCGTGCAGGTTGGTGAGCCGGACCCGGATCTTGTTGCCGCCGACGGAGGTGTGCACGATCATGCGCACGCTCTGGTCGTCCAACCCCGCGAAGCTCTGACCAGTGGCGTTGCCCCGGGTCACAGCCGCGGCCCAGGTGCCTACCCACTCCGGCGAACTGTGCCCCCCGCGGCCTTGCTCGGCCGCCTCGCCGCTGGTGGCCACCAGCGTGGTGGACACGACTGCGGCGGCCAGTCCCGTGGCGATCAGCGATCGTAACCGCCACTTCTTAGGGATCGTCATTCGGTGGAACCTCCAGAAAAACGACCGAGACAGAAGGTACCCGGCCACGAAGTTGGTGGCCGGAACGTAGTACGTCACCGATTCGAGGTCAATCGTGCCAACGACATCAGACACATTGTTCGTATGACCAGACCAACCATTTATGGCCATCCGTACCACATGGCGACACAGTGCGATCCCGCAGTCGCGCCGTGCGACGAATCCGTTGCGGGTCAATGCAATGCGTGCTGACCCGATTCGGGCGAAACGGAATTGTGCGCGACAGTAGTGGCCGCGTGCTTCGCGAAAATGCGCTGCCTGTGATTGAGTTGCGTCGAGCAGCGGGCGCGAAGGCCGGGAACGGTCGCACCGGAGCATAGTGCGCTCGCCACCCGGGCGTGTAGCGAAGTACTCCGAACGGCCTCACGCGGTGCGGACGTTCGGCCTCACCCCTCACACCGACCTTCGGCCGGTACCGGCGGGCCCGGCCGGCGGATCCGGTCGCCGTACGCAACCGAGCCGGGATCGGGCCCGGCTGCGCGGGGACCCGACGTCCTACCGGGTCACCCGGGCGGCGTCGCGCAACTGCTCGGCCATGGTGACCACGAAGCGCCGCACCGTTTCGAAATCGTCGACCGAGGTCGTCTCCTGCAGGGAGAGAACGAGCTCGTCGCCGGCATGGGCACGCAAATAGAACGGGCTCTGGTTGTTGCGTTCCGACGAGGAGGTCTCCACCCGCCAGTCGCCTTCCCCGGAGTCGCCGACGACCACCGGCGGAATGGCCACCTGCGGCATGTCGCGGAAATTGTAGAAATAGCGGAACCCGCCGCCGACACCATTCTTTCCGTATTCGCGCACCGCGTCGGCGACCTCGTCCACATCGAAGATTCCGTGCCGCAGCGAACGCACCGACTCCCAGTGCAGTCGGCGCGCACAGGTCGGCAGGTCCTCCCCGTCGACACGGCGGACGACCATCGGTGCCAGCTGGTTCATCGAGGTGACCAGGTTGCGCCAGGTGGGATCGAGCCGGTTTCCGGCGAACAATGCCACGAGATGGGCGTCGCGACCGGTCCGCTCGTGCAACGCCGCCGCGTAGGCGGCGAACACCACGCTCGGCAGCGGGATCCTGATCTGTTCGGCGAGCAGGTGCGCGTCGCGCAGCAAGGACACCGAGCGCAGCGTCGCCCACCGGGTCCGCGCGTCCGCGCCCAGCTCCTCCGGTCGCTCCGGCTCCTCGGCCAGGACCCGCCGCCAGTACTCGACCGCCGACGCCCGGCGGTCCGCCCACGCATCGGAGTGCTGCTCCTCGGCGAGCGCGCGGCAGGTCGGCGCCGGATCACCGAGGTCCTTGCCCGCCAGGAGATCGAGGAACTCCGTGCCCAGCCGCAGCATCGACCAGCCGTCCGCGGTGATGTGATGCACCGACACCGCGAGGTATGCCGGCCGGCCGGCCGAGGTGATCAGCCGCGCCCGCCACGGCATGTCCACGGCCAGATCGAACAGCTCGTCGCCGATCTCGTTGCTCACCTGCCTGGCGAGCGCCGCGGCGTCCGTACCGCCGTCCTGCTCGTCGAGCACCAGTGGCTCCGGCGCCCAGACCAGCTGCGCGAGGTCGTGACCTGCCTCGAACCGGTAGCGGGTACGCATCGCCTCGTGCCGCTCCACCAGCGCCTCGAGCGCATCCCGCACGTCGGCGGCCGTGACCCCGTCCGGCAGCGGCCAGACCTGCCGCAGGTTGACCCCGCGCATCTGCTCCGGCGTGAAATGTTCGATGGAGCGCCATAAGGACAGTTGACCGAAGGTGAGCCTGGAAGTATGAATCGCGGTCATGGAGCCTCCTCGCGGTATGGCTCACCGTATCAGCCCGCGGATATCACCCAATGCATTCGATCGCGTGCGGTACGCATTGGTTCACACGTGATGCACGTCACACCAATATTGGTGCAATCAGTCCTGGTGTCGACGGCCACGGGTGCGGATCGTTGGGGACGGTCCGGAAAGGGATCGTGAGAACGCATGCGCAAATCACGGTCGTTCCGGCGCGGATTGCATGTAGAACGTGGAGGACCTCACACGATGAGTGACTGGGACGCTCGGTTTTCGGCCCTGCTGCGCGAGAACCTGCCGGAACTGCCGGAAGGGGCCGCTGTCGAGTCGGACACCGACCTCGCCGCGGCCGGCCTCGACTCGGTTCATTTGATCAGCCTGGTCATGTCGCTGGAGTCGGAATACGAAGTGACCTTCGCCGACGAGTATTTCTCCAGTGACACTTTCGCCACGGCCGGCGCGGTGTGGCGAGCCATGCAAGAACTGCGGCAAGAGAAAAAGGAGCTGCCGCAGACCCGATAACTATTCGCCGCAACGAACGGTGGCGGAAAACAAGTACCCCGACGTCGGGTCGTACTCCGCCAGCAACACCCGCGCCCCGCTTTGCTGCCACCCGGACAGTCCACGAGCGAGCGCGAGCCAGGGACCGGTGAGCGGCTGGTTCTCCGGGTAGGTCCGCACGTCACCGGCGACGCCACGGTCCGCCACCATCCCGGCCAGGCGGGCGCCGAGGAGCACGGTCGGCTCCGGCCCGTCGCCGCAGAGCCGGGCCACCTCCGCGCAGAGCACGCCGGCCGCCTGGTGCTCCGCCACCGTCGTGTGCCGCCGGACCGACAGTGCGTCCCGTGCCGTGCCCGGTTCCAGCACCACGCCCACCGCCGCGGCGCGGTCCGGAATCGGTGCCGGCACGGGAAGTTCGTGGTATACGGTCGGTTGCTCGGCGACCAGCAGCACCGCCCGCCGGCATCCGCCGGTGCGTGCGTACCCGTCGATGAGGTGCAGCGCGGTGAACGCGGCCAGCGGTCCCTGGTCGCTGACGGCGAAGGCCAGCGGAGCACCCGGGCAGTGCCAGCTCAGGTACGTCGCGGTCGCGCGGCCGAGGCGGGCGTCGGGAATGTCGGTGGCGAGCACGAGCAGGTCGGCCGGACGCTCCTCGGACACCAGCTCGCCGAGCAGCGGCACGCACATCTCCCCGTAGGAATGTCCGGCGCCCTGCTCGAGCAGGTCCGTACGCACGGCGAGCCCGTAGGGGGCGGTCATGTCCGCGACGTAGCCGCGCAGCGCCGGGTTCAGCGCCTGGCCGGTCTGCTCGGCGAAGGTCCGGCCCACGGCGGTGTGCAGGCGCGCCCGGCTGCCGGCGCCGTCCAGGTCATCCGCCGTGAGCGGTCCGGTGGCGAACACCCGTCACCACTCGTAGCCCAGGCGCTCCACGAGATCGCCGTATCTCTTGCGGAAGAGCTTGAGGTGGTCCTCGGAGAGGTGGTTGCGCCAGTCGCCGGCGATTCCCTTGCGGTAGTGGCTCTTCTCGTCCTCCTCGCCGACCTTCCTTCCCCCGCCGGCCATCCGGTCGAAACTGTGGGTCCGCAGCAGCTCCTCGAGGTAGCCGTCGGGCAGCCGGTCGAGCAGCTGCCAGTGTTCGAGCATCCGTCGCCACTGCTCGGCCGGATCGCTGACCAGGGCCTCCATCCGGACCGGCAGGACGTTCGGGGCCTCGAGGTTCCACGACAGCAGGTGATCGAGGAAGTAGCCGCTGAACTCGACCTCGGCCAACATGCCCGCGTCCTTGTCCAGCTTGAGCAGGTTGATCCGGTGCCGGATGAGCTCCGTCCACCGCACCCCGTCCGCTTCGATCGGATGGGAGTTGCGGTGGCTGAAGTAGCCGGACACCACCATGTCGCGCGGGTCGCGGAACAGGTGCACACCACGCGACTCCGGCAACGTGTCGACATCGGCCTGCCGGGCGTTGGTCAGCATCAGGAAGTCCGGTCGCAGCGCCGCCACCGCGTCACCGAGCGAGCCGTGCTCGGCCCACTGGTCGTGGACGAAGTAGGTCCGGAACCGCATGCCGAGCGTCGCCGCGACGTCCTCCATGATCGCTTTCGACCACATCGACGCCGCTCGATGCCTTGCGTAGAACGCGCGGAGCACGTGCCCTCCTACAGATCCTGGTCGGGCCAGTCGGGCGATCGGCCCAGGAAGCCCAGCATCCGGTGCGCCACCGGTGCGTCGTCGGTGACCGGAACCCGGTTGCCCCACGGCGCACCGGGACCACCCCAGATCCGCGGGATGTCCGGCCAGCCCTGCCCCATCGTCAACACGGTACGGCAGGACTCCTCGTCCAGTACCGGGTCCTGGCCGACCGCCCGCGCCACGTCCCAGCCGTGCACGAGGTAGTCGATGAAGTGCATGCCGATGGCCCGGGATCCGGGCATCTTCCCGTAGTCGAGCACCTCGACGGTCCGCTCGAGCACCGCGTCGACGGCGAACGCCTCCGCCACCCGGCGTGCCGACTCCTGGTACTCGGCCTGCCAGTTCGCGCCGAGCGGCGGCCCCGCCCAGACGGCCGGATCCGCCGGCTTGCCCTCCGCGGCGTCGGCGAAGCCGTGGTTGTTCGCCGTCATGTGCCGCAGCAACGCGGCCAGGTCCCACTCCGCGCACGGCGTCGGCCGCCGCAACTGGTCGTCCGACACGCTCGCCACGATGCGGCGGGTGGCCTCCGACGCCCGCCTGTCGAGCTCCCGCAAGTCCATGCGGCAGACAGTACCCCGGGGTGCGCTCCGGAACGGCTACTCCATTCGGCCGATGTCGACCTGGCCGCGTGTGGTTGCCCGGCAAACCTTTCATTGCCGCGGCGGATATGGAGGTAAAGTCCACCGACGCCGCAACGATCTCGGCGAAACGGACCCGGCGACTCTGGTAGTGAGGCGTGTTGGAGAACGAGATGGCAGCCAAGCCGGACACGCGTCCGAACTACGTGCGCACGGCACTGGAGCTGTTCGCCGGGTACGCCGACCGGGAGGCGATCGTCGCCGGTGACCGGCGGCTCACCTTCACCGAGCTGCGCGCCGGCGTGCTCGACATCGCCGCGAACCTCGCCGAGCACGGGCTGCGACCCGACACGACGGTCGCGGTGCTTGTCGGCCATCCGATCGATGCGCCCATGCTCCAGTTGGCGCTGCACCTGTTCGGCTGCCGGACGGCATGGGTCTCGGGCAGCGGCACGCCCGCGGAGCAGGACGCCTACCTCGACACGGTGCGGCCGGCGGCGCTCGTCTACGACGCGCGGACCCACGGCCAGCGCGGCCGCAAGCACGCGGAGAGGCTTGGCGTGCCTGCGTTCTGCCTCGGGGCGAACGGCTCGGGCCCGGACCTGCTCGCAGCCCGCCCCGCCGGCCGCGCACCGTTCGACCTGGACACCGCGACCGGCGCGCCGGAATCGGTGTTCCAGACCAGTGGTACCACCGGAATGCCCAAGCCACTACTCCATACGGCGAACCTCTACGAGCAGATCCTCGCACTCGCCGAGCAGATCGTCGCCGCGGGCGAGCCGCGCTACCGCCACCTGACGGTCACTCCCCTGTGGATCGTCTCCGGTCAGACCTCGGCGTTCCTGTACCTGTTCACCGGGTCGACGCTCGTCCTCCTGCGCTTCCTCGGCGCCCGGGAGTTCCTCGGCATCATCGAGCGGGAGCGGATCAACTCCGCGTACGTGTCGCCGTTGATGTTCTCCGACCTGCTCGACCATCCGGACTCGGCGAAGTTCGACACCTCCAGCCTGCACACGCTCAGTGTCGGCAGTGCGGCGATCACCCCCGCCCGGCTGCGGCAGGGCATCGAGCGCTTCGGCAGCGTCCTGCGCATCACCTACGGGCTGTCCGAGTCCCCGTTCATCTCCGCGTTTCCCAACATCGACGAGGATCCCGGGCGGCCGGGCCGGCTGCGTTCGTGCGGCACCGCCTACGGCGACGTGCGGCTGGAGGTCCGCGACGAGGACGGCACGGTGCTGCCACCGGGCGAGGACGGCGAGCTGTGGGTGTCCACCAAGCTCAACTTCGCGGGCTACCTCGGGATGCCGGAGCTGACCGCGGAAACGCTGGTGGACGGCTGGCTGCGCACCCGCGACGTCGGCCACGTCGACGAGGACGGCTACATCTACCTCACCGGCCGGGCCAGCGACATGATCATCACCGGCACGGGCAGTATCCACATCTTCCCCCGGCCGATCGAGGACGTCCTGGCCACGCACCCCGACGTGCGGGAGGCGGCGGTGATCGGCGTGCCGGACGCCGGTCGCGGCGAGGCCGCGCACGCCTACGTCGTGCTGGCCGACGGCGCGACCACCACCGAGAAGGAGCTCGGCGACCTGGTCGCCGCCAACCTCAGCCGGACCTGGACGCCGCGGACGTTCGAGTTCATCGACTCGCTGCCGCGAACGGGGAGCGGCAAGACCAACCTCACGCAACTGCGGGCGCGGTACGCCGCGGAGCACTCGGACGACTCGCGCGCGGCGGACGAGCGGCCCACGGTCCGGATCTAGTGTCTCGTGTTCGAGGTTGTTTGGCGGTTGCCGGTGATCCAGATCGTTCCTGGCAAGGCGGAGCGAATCCCTCATACCGGGTTGTATTCGGGTTTCGCGACAACGCCGCCAGGGGCGATCTGGGCGCCGGCAACCGCAAACGTTCCTCGGACCCGGGACACTAGCGCCATTCCCTTTCGCACACCGGGAAGGTCCCGTACGGGCGAACATCGCTGGCCCGTTCAGCCGAAAAACGGCCGCGGCACGGCAATTGTTCATATCGTCCGGCGTGTCGTGGCACACTCCCGGGTAGGGTTCACCCGCTCACAACCGTTGGGGTGCAACAGGTTGTGAGCCGCGACCCGAGAGTATCTGGAGTGTGTGATGAATTCCTTGCCCGCCACCAAGCCGGACTACGTGTTGCGGGCGCTGGATCTCTTCGCCGGGTACGGCGACCGGGAAGCACTGGTGGTCAACGACAGCCGCTTCACCTACACCGAACTGCGCACCACGGTCCTCGACATCGCCGCGAACCTCGTCGACTCGGGGTTGCGGCCCGGCGCCACGGTCGCGGTGCTGCTCGGCTATCCGCCGCAGGCTCCGATGCTCCAGCTCGCACTGCACCTGCTCGGCTGCCGCACGGCCTGGGTGTCCAACGCCGCATCCGCCAAGGAGATGGCGTCCTACGTCGACCAGGTGCAGCCCGACGCGGTGCTGTACGAGGTGGAGGTGCACGACGAGCGCGGTCGCGAGATCGTCGAGCGGGTGGGGATTCCGGCGTTCTGCGTCGGTCCCGGCGGCGCCGGCCCGGACATCCTCGCGCCGCGACCCGCCGGCGCCGCGCCGTTCGATGTGGACACCGCGACCGGCGCGCCCGAGTCGGTGTTCCAGACCAGCGGCACCACCGGAGAACCGAAACCGCTGCTGCACACGGCGAACCTGTACGAGCAGGTCCTCACCCTCGCCGAGCAGATCGTCGCCGCCGGCGAGCCGCGCTACCGCCACCTGTCCGTGACGCCGATGTGGTTCGTCGCGGGGCAGACCTCGGCGTTCCTGTACCTGTTCACCGGGGGCACGCTGCTGGTCATGCGCTTCTACCGCGCCGCGGACTTTATCGCGCTGGTGGAACGGGAACAGGTCAACTCCACGTTCATCACCCCGCTGATGCTCTACGAGCTGCTGGACCACCCCGACCTCGACAAGCACGACCTGTCCGCGATGGCCGTGCTGAGCGTCGGCACCGCCTCCACGAACCCGGTACGGCTGCGCCAGGCCGTCGCGCGCTTCGGCCCGGTCGTGCGCATCACCTACGGGCTGTCGGAGTCGCCGTTCATCTCCGCGTTCCCCGGCATAGAGGACGACCCGCACCGGCCGAACCGGATCGGCTCCTGCGGGCCGGCCTACGGCGACGTGCGGCTGCAGATCCGCGGCGAGGACGGCGCGGTGCTGCCGACCGGGGAGATCGGCGAGCTGTGGGTGGTCAGCAAGCTCAACTTCGCAGGCTACGTCGGCCGCCCGGAGCAGACCGCGGAGACGCTCGTCGACGGCTGGGTGCGCACCGGCGATCTCGGCTACGTCGACGACGAGGGCTACATCCACCTCACCGGCCGGGCCAGCGACGTCATCATCACGACCTACGGCAGCTACCACATCTTCCCGCGCGCGATCGAGGACGCGCTGACCACTCACCCCCTGGTCCGCGCCGCCGCGGTGATCGGCGTGCCGCACGCGGAGCTCGGTGAGGCGGCGCACGCCTACGTGGTGCTCGCCGACGGCGCCACGGTGACCGAGCGGGAGCTCGCCGACCTGGCCACCGAGAAGCTCAACTGGGCGTGGGCGCCGCGGTCGTTCGACTTCGTCGACGACCTGCCCCGCACCGGCAGCGGCAAGACGAACACCCGGCAGCTGCGCGAGAGGTACGCCGCCGAGCACGTGCTGGTCGAATGCGCAACGGACTGAACAGGGACCGAGCCGGATTGGGCGCCGCAACCGAGACCACGGGCACGAGCGGCACCGCGGGCCGCAGCGGGCTCGTCGCGCTGCTGGCGGCACACATCGTGTCCATGCTCGGCACCGTCGTGACGACGGTCGCCGTGCCGTGGCTGGTGCTGGTAAGCACCGGCAGCGCGGCGAAGATGGGCCTGATCTCGGCGGCCGCCGTGGTCCCCTCGCTGCTGGCCGGGGTGTTCGCCACGCCGCTGGCCGACCGGCTCGGCATCCGGCGCACGCTGATCGTCGCCGAGAGCGTGGCCGCGCTGGCGATGGTCGGTGTCGCGGCCACGCCGGAGATCGGGTTCCTCCCGCTCGCCGCGCTGGTCGCGGTCAAGGGTGCGCTCACCGGGGTCGGCGGCCGTGCCCAGCACGTGCTGCTCCGTCCGGTCAGCGACGCCGCGGGCATGCAGATCATCCGGACCACCGCCATCTACGACGGCGTCGGCAACCTGGCCATGGTGACCGGTGCACCGCTGGGTGGCCTGCTCATCTTCTGGCTCGGGCCGCAGGGCGCGATCTGGTTCGACGCGGGCAGCTTCGCGTTGTCCGGACTGCTCGTCGCGGTGCTGGTGCACCCGCCGGCCGGTGCCATGCCGGACCGGGCCGCGGCCGCGAAGGAGTCCTACCTCGGCGCGCTGCGGCGCGGTGTCGGCCACCTGTGGCAGGACCGGCTCCTGGTCGGGATGCTGGTGATGACATCGGTGATCAACCTGTTCACCGTGGCCAACTACGCGGTGTTCGTTCCACTGTGGGTGGACGAGAAGTTCGGCGCCGCACCCGCGGTCGGCCTCATCCTCAGCGCGTTCGCCTGTGGTGCGATCCTGGGCAACATCCTCTTCACCATCTTCGGCCCGAAGCTGCCGCAGTACCTGACCTTCAGCATCAGCCTCGTGCTGTGCGTCGCGCCCCGGCAGCTGACCCTCGGCCTGACCGACAGCCTGGTGGTGGTGATGGTCGTCTCGGTCCTCTGCGGCGTCACCCAGGCGGCGATCCGGCCGATCCTCGGCGCGATGCTCTACGCGCGCGTCCCGGTCGACCTGCAGAACCGCGTGTTCGGCATGGTGAACGCGGTCACCAGCAGCAGCCTCGCGTTCGGCGGCACGCTCGCCGGGCTCGCGGTGGCCGGCCTCGGGCTGCAGCCCGCGATCCTCCTCTCCGGATCCCTGTGCCTGCTGGTGACGCTGATCCCGTTGCTGCGCTACCGGCCCGGCGTGCACGGCGCGGCGGCCGCCGCCGCGCCCGCGACGGCGGAGTGATCAGCCGCTGCGCAGGACCCGGGCGGTCGCCGAGCCGACGGCCACGACGCGCCCGGAGGAGTCCAGCAGCTCGCCGGACAGGAAGGCGATCGTGCTGCCGCTGTGCACGACCCGTCCGCGACCCACCAGCCGCCCCGGTTTGGCCGGGCGGAGGAAGCTCACCTTGAGCTCGAGGGTGGCGCCGTAGAGTCCCGGGTCCAGTGTGGCCGCCAGCGCGGGTCCCATGGTGTCGTCGAGCATCGCGGTGAGGAAGCCGCCCTGAACCGTGCCGGCCGGGTTGAGGAAGTCGCTCGTGGCCTCGAAGGAGACCTCGATCTCGCCGCGCTCGACGTCGGCCTGGATCAGCGACCAGCCCAGGGTCTTGGCCGCCGTCGGCATCGGTGCCCGGCCTTCCACGGCATCCCAGAAAGCGCCTCTGCGTTCGCCCGTCATGGGCAGACGGTACCGCCTCCCCGGAATTCGATGTGTTGGTTGCGTCCCGGCGGATGGTGCGATGTCCCGTTGATCGTGGCCGGGTGCCGCCCCGGCCCCCTGAGGTCACGGACAATCGGCGACCGAGGACTCCGCCGATCGCGTATCCTCGCGTCATGACCGCCCTTCGAGAGGTCGCCGGTTACCTCCCGGATCGCCGGGTATCACTCGAGGAGCTCCTGGGCGACCGGGACATGCCGGCCGCCATGATCGATGCCATGCGGCGGTTCTACGGCTACTCGGAGGTCCGCCGCCAGAATCCGGGCGAGACGCTCGTCGACCTCCTCGCGCCCGCCGCCCGCAGGCTGTCGATGTTGGCCACCAACGAGAGCCGGGTCCGCTACGTGCTGTACGCGCGCACCGTTCCGGTGTCGCTGCCCCATCCGCTGAACCCGTTGCCGGAACTGTGCGAGCTGCTCAACCTCCGGGCGGCGACGGCGTTCGCGGTCGGCCACCACGGTTGCGCCTCCGGCCTCCTGGCGGTCGACATCGCCGGGCGGCTGTTGGCAGTGGACGGTGATCCGGACGCGCTGGCGCTGATCGTCACCGGTGAGCAGGTCTTCACCCTCGACGAGATGCTGCGGCCGGAGGCCCAGATCTTCGGTGAGGCTTCGGCGGCGTGCCTGGTGTCCGCGGACGGCCCGCGCGACCGGGTGCTGAGTTACGCCACGCTGCAGCGCGGCGATCTCGACCACTGGGCGACCGACGGCCTGGACTACGCGGAGCGCTTCGCCAAGGAGTACCCGACGCTGTTGGGCGAGGTGATCGGCACGGCCGCCGAGCGGGCCGGGCTGAGACTCGACGAGCTTCGGCTGATCCTGCCGCACAACGTGAACGTCCGCTCCTGGCGCAAGGTGTGCCAGGCCCTCGGCCTGCCGATCGAGACGGTGCTGCTGGACAACGTCCCGCTGCTGAGCCACACCTTCGCCGCGGACTCGTTCCTGAACTATCGCACCGCGGTCGACAAAGGACGGCTGTCCCCCGGCGACCGCTATCTCATCGCCTCGGCCGGATACGGCGCGATCTTCTCGGCTATGGTTCTCGAACACTAGAGCGTGTTTACCGCCAGTGGGTTGCGCGTCCGTTTGGCGCAATCCCTTTGCGCGAATGCAGCTTGCGGCGAAGAAGCGAACTCTAGATACTCGTGTTTGTATTGTTCCCTACCGTGGAGGTTCAAACATGGTGAGCTTCGATGTCGTGTCCGTCGTGTCCGTCGTTTCCTTCGGGGGCGGCGAAATCGCGGCCGGCGCTTCCTTCGGGGGCGGCGAGGTCGCGCGTTAATCGAAACGACCGGTGGGCCCGTGCCGCGGAAACGCGGTGCGGGCCTACTGCTTTTCGGTTGTCAACAAAAATTACACGGTGTCATTCTCCTTGACGGCCTCGGAGGCGGACTCGGGGGCCGGCTCGGCCGCCGGTTCCGGGTCGGCGGCGAGCAGCCGGCCGTGCACGCTGGGCCGGTAGCGCAGCAGCGGCACGATCGTCACCAGCAGGCATGCGACGCCGGAGACGAGGATCGCCTCGCGCAGGCCGAATCCGGCGACCAGCCATCCGGCCATAATTCCGCCGACGGCCAGTCCGGCCCGGCACACCGCGGCCACCAGTCCGAATACCCGGTTCTGCAGCTGAACCGGAACCCGTGCGTAAAGCATTGCACCGAGTATTGGGCGGATGGCGGCGGCCGTCATCCCGGACACGAACGTCACGGCAATCACGAACACCAGTTCGTCGGTGAGCCCGAGAATGAGCTGACGGGGAGCGCAGCACAACACGATGCTGACGATGAAGGTCAGGTACTGCGGCAGCCTGGTCGCCAGCGCGGTGAATATGACGTTGCCAATCACCACGCCTACCGAATATGCCCCCAGAATGATGCCGACGGCAGGCGCCGCGCCGAAGACGTCATCAACCCACAACGGCACGAACACCGCGGAGTTCGCGATGCTGAACACGTTGGCCAACATGACCATCAGCAGCATCCCGAACAGCAACTGGTCGGCCCACAGGTGCCGGAAGCCGCGAAGCAACGCGGCCAGGTACCGCTCGTTCGCGGCGGCCGCGGTGTCCGGTAGGGAGCCCTTCGGCGGCCGGACCACCGTGCCCACGATCAACCCGCAGGCCGCCATCGCCGCCGCGTCCGCCCAGACGGCGCCCTGCGCGCCGAACCAGAAGATGAGCAGGCCGCCCAGCGGGGCACCGGTCAGCATGGCGACGTTGTTCAGCCCGTCGTAGATGGCGGTCACCCGGATCATGGGCATGCCGGCCGCCTCGCCCATCGGGCGCAGCAGCACGTGTTGCGCGCGCCCACCGACGCCGTTCAACCCCCCACTCACCGCCACCATGGCCAGCAGCACACCGAAGTTGATGTCCGGGACGACGGCGACCACAGCCATGGACAGCGCGCCGCCCATGCTGGTGACGACGACGGTGGCCTGCATGCCGAGCCGGTCGGCTGCCGGTGTGGCGAACACGCTGGTGAACAGGAACGGCACCGTGGTGGCGGCGGCCACCAGGCCCATCTTGGTCGCACTGCCGGTGCTGGTGAGCACCAGCCAGGGAACGGCCACAATGGTCACCATCGAACCCAGGGTGAACAGGGCGTAGGCGGCCAGCAGCATGGCGAGCCCGATCCGGCCGCCCGGCTGCCTCAGCTCGCTGGGACTCGTCGGCTCGCGGACCTCGGTCACGGTTTCGCCTCCCCGGAAGCAACCCTCATTTCAGTCCTTCTTCATGGTCTGGTTGATCGCCGCGGTGAGCTGCTCACGGGTCGGCTGCACCGCTCGGTCCAGTTCGAGCGAGAACGGCAGCACCGCGCCGTCCGGCCTGCTCACCCGCGCGGGTGGCGCGGCCAGCGGGACCTGCTCGGCGATGGTCGCCACGATCTCCGCGCCGACCCCGGAGAACCGGTTCGAGTCGTCGACCACCACCAGCCGGCCGGTCTTGCGCACCGACGCGGCCAGGCCGTCCCAGTCGAACGGGTACACCGAGCGCGGGTCGAACACCTCGACCGACACGTCGTCGGCCAGCGCGCCGGCGACCGCGAGCGCGTCGTGCACGAGGTGTCCTATCGCGACGACGGTGATGTCGCCACCCTCCCGGTGCACCCGGCCGGACCCGAGCGGAACGGGGGCGAGCGTGGCGAAGTCCACGTCCTCGCGGACGCCCAGCGCTCCGGCCGGGGCGAACACCACGACCGGGTCGTCGTCACGGATCGCCGAGGCCAGCAGCCCGTAGGCATCGGCCGGGGTGGCCGGCACGGCCGTCTTGATCCCGACATGGGCGAACAGGCTGTAGGGGTTGTCGGAGTGCTGGCCCGCCCAGCCGGTGCGCGACCCGGCACCGGTCAGCACGTAGGTCACCGGCACCCGGCACTGCCCGCCGGTCATGAGCGAGAACTTGTGTGCGTGGTTGACGATCTGCTCGAAGGAGAGGAACAGCAGCGCGGGAATCTGGAACTCGATCACCGGGCGCATGCCGGCGAGCGCGGCGCCGGTGGCGAACCCGGTGAACCCCTGCTCGGACAGCGGGGTGTCGATCACCCGGTCCGGCCCGAACCGCTTCACCAGGCCGGCGGTGAGGTTCGACGCGGCGACCCGCACGTCCTCGCCGAGCACGAACACCCGCTCGTCCGCGGCCAGCTCGTCGGCGAGCGCGCGGTTGAGCGCCTTGAGATAGGACAGACGGGGCATCAGACACCACTCCCCTGCCGGGTACGCATCCCGCTCGCGTAGAGATCGTCGAGCGCACCCACCGGATCGGGGTACGGGCTCTCGAGCGCGAACGTGACCGCGTCGGACAGCAGCGCCTCGACCTCGTGGTCGACGCGCTCCCGGTCCACCTGGACCAGGCGCGCTCCCTGGATGTCGACCGGATCGCGGCTGCGGGCCCGTTCGAGCTCCTCGGCCGAGCGGTAGCCCAGCCGCGCCCGGTGCTCGAACGTGTGGTGGGCGTCGAAGCGCTCGGTGTGACACTCGAGGAAGCTCGGTCCCTCGCCGGCCCGCGCGCGGTCGACGGCGTCCCGTGCGGCGCCGAGCACGGCCTCGGGATCCTGACCGTCCACCGTGGTCGCCGGGATGCCGAACGCCTCGGCCCGCGCGGTGATGCTGCCCGCCACCGCGTCGGTGACCCGCATCGTGGTGGCCCAGCCGTTGTTCTCGCACACGAACACCACCGGCACCCGCCACAGCGCGGCGAGGTTGAACGCCTCCAGCAGCATGCCCTCGTTGACCGCGCCGTCGCCGAAGAAGTTCACCGCCACCGTGTCGATGCCCAGCCGCCGCCGGGCCCACGCCGCGCCGGTCGCGATCGATCCCGCCGCACCGACGATCGCGTTCGCGCCGAACACGCCGACGCCGAAGTCCGCCGCGTGCATCGAACCGCCGCGCCCGCGGTTGAGCCCGGTGGCGCGCCCGCACAGCTCGGCCAGCATCCGCGCCGGGTCCGCGCCCTTCGCCAGCACGTGCCCGTGCCCGCGGTGCGTGCCGGTGACGATGTCGTCCGGCCCGAGGGTGGCGCACACACCGGCGGCCACGCCCTCCTGTCCGGTGTAGGGGTGGATCCCGCCGACGATCTCGCCGGAGCGGACCAGCTCGATCGCCCGCTCCTCGAACCGCCGGATCAGCCGCACCGTTCGGTAGAGGTCCACGGTGAACCTACCGGCCACGAGGCCGTCCCGGTTCTCGGCCCGATCGGTCATGACAGCCTCACCGGCAGGGTCTCGTAGCCACGCAGCATGAGCGTGCGCCGCTCGCCCAGCTCGCCGGCCAGCGCCAGCTCCGGGAACCGGCGGAGCAGCATCGGCAGCGCGAACTGGCCCTCCATCCTGGACAGCACCGCGCCGAGGCAGTAGTGCACGCCCATCCCGAACGACATCGGCTGGCCCTGGTCGCGGCCCGGGTCGAACACGTCCGGGTCGGGGAACTGGTGCGGGTCGCGGTTCGCCGCGCCGAGCAGCACCAGCACCCGGCTGTCCCGGGGCACCCGGACGCCGGCGATCTCGGTCTCGCGGCTCGCCCACCGGATGCTGAAGTGGGTCGGCGGCTCGTACCGCAGGACCTCCTGGACGAACCCGGCGGCCCGAGCGGGGTCGGCGAGCACCCGCTCGATCTCCTGTGGACGGTCCAGCAGCAGCACGAGCCCGTTGCCGATCAGGTGGGTCGTGGTGACGAACCCGCCGTTGTACATGGTGAGCAGGTTCGCGAGCAGCTCGTCGTCGGACAGCTCGCCGTCGCCGTGCACGATCGCGCTGACCAGGTCGTCGCGCGGCTGTGCCCGGCGGTCCGCCACCAGGCCGGCGAAGTACGCGGTCAGCTCCTCCGCGGCGGTGTCGGCGGCCTGCTGGTAACGCCAGACCCCGACGCCCAGATCGAGGATCGCGCCGAACGCCCGCACCCGCCCGGGGAACCAGTCCCGGTCGGACTCCGGCACGCCGAGGAGCTCCCCCACCACGTCGCTGGGCACCGGCAGGGCGAACTCGGCCAGCAGGTCCACCGGCTCGCCGCTCGCGCCGAGCGCGGCGAGCCGGTCGAGCCGCGCGTCGATGATCCGCACCACGGCCGGCTCCAGCGCCGCGACGCGCCGTGCGGTGAACGCCTGGGCGAACAGCCTGCGCACCCGGGTGTGGTCCGGTCCCTCGGTGAAGAAGATCGAGCTGACCAGCGTGCGCAGGGCCGAGTGGGCCCGCCACCGCTGCGCGCCCCGCCGGTCCGGGTAGTCGCCGGTCATCACGTGCAGCGCCGGGTCGCGCAGCGCCTGCTGCACCGCGTCGTAGCCGTGCACCACGACGTCGAAGCGGTCCACCGGGTCGGGCAGCACGCACACCGGACCCAGCCGGTGCAGCTCCGCGTAGTGCGGGTACGGGTCGCGGCGCCCGTCCTTCGACAGCAGCGCGCGCAGCGACGCCGCCTGTCCGGTGTGGACCGTGTGGGTCGGGGATCCGGTCATACCGGCACCGCCTCCAGCATGCTGTCCGCGCCCTGCCCGGCACCCTGCCGGACGGTGCGCACCGCGAACCCGGACCGCTCCAGCAGCCGCCGGTAGTCGGCCTCGGTGCGGTCGTGGCCCTCCAGCAGGACCAGCATCAGCAGGTCCACGATTCCCTTGCCCGGGCCGGGTTCGGTGTCGGCGTCCGGCAGCAGCTGCTCGAGCACGATCAGCCGGGCACCGCTCGCCCCACCGGCCGTCATTGCCTCGCGGATCCGGCGCAGGATCAGCTCGGCCCGCTCGTCGGTCCAGTTGTGCAGCACCCGGGCCAGCACGTAGGCATCGCCCCCGGGCGGCACCGCGTCGAAGAAGTCCCCCTCGACGAGGTCCACCCGGTCCGCGACGCCGGCGTCGGCCACCGTCGTCTTCGCCTGCCGGACGGACTCCGGCAGCTCGAGGAGCACCCCGCGCAGCGCCGGATCCGCGACGAGGGCCGCGGCCAGCAGCCCGCCGTTGCCCCCGCCCACGTCCACCAGCAGGCCGACCCGGGTCAGGTCGCACAGGGTGAGCGCCGCCGCCACCTGGGCGCTGCCCATCGCCTCCGCGAAGGTGGCGGCGAGCTGCGGCTGGCCGGACAGGTAGGCGTAGAACGGCTCCCCGTAGATCACCTCGAACGCCGGTGCCCCCGTCCGGACGGTGTGCATGATGTCGGCGAAGGACCGGAACACCTCCTCGCCGTCCAGCACGGCCATCTGCCGCAACGAGGCGGGCACGTCGGAGCGCAGCAGCTCGGTCACCGATGTCAGTGCGTAGGTCTCCGGCGCGGTCTGCCGGAACAGACCCATCGAGACCATGGCGCGCAGCAGCCGGTTCAGCACTCGCGGGTCGGCGCCGCACTCCGCGGCCAGCTCGGCCACCGGGCGCGGGCCCGCGGCCATCGCGTCCGGCAGGCCGAGCTTGGCCACGGCGTAGCAGGACTGCGCGACCCAGCTGCTGGACAGGATGCCCAGCAGCTTGCGCCGCGCGAAGGCGCTGCCGTGTGACATTGGTTCGCTCGCAAGCTCGCTCAAGGTGCGGTCTCCACAGGAACGTCAGCCGTCGGTCCGGTTCTTGATCGCGGCCAGGATGTCGTCCCACAGCTGGGCTCGGGCCGCGAGCGCGGTGTTCACCGTCTCCGCCGCCTGCTGCCACTTCGCCTCGTCGTCGCCGCACAGGTCGGTGACCATCTGCATGGCCATGGGGGTGTGCTGCTCGCCGTCGACCTCGATGTGCCGCTCGAGGTAGTCGACGAACGTGCCGAGCTTCTTGCTGCGCTCGTTGATGGCCACCACCTGGGTGAACATGTCCGGGATGAGGTCCTCCCGGCCGAACGCGAACGCCGCGGCCTGGCAGTGCACCGGGGTGTTCTCGATGATGTTCCAGGTGGTGGCGGCGAACGTGACCGACGGCTGCGGCACGCCGGCCTCGACCAGCGCCTCGGTCACCGAGCGCCCGCCCCGCAGCAGCTCGATGAGGCCGTCGATCGCACGGGTGTCCGCACCCGCCTCGCGCATGCCGTTGACGTAGAGCTCGAAGTGGCTGATGAACCCGTCACCGAGCTCGTCGGACTCCTCGACCATCACGATGTCGTTGATCAGCCGCCGGCTGCCGGTGGGGCCGGTCGGGATCCAGGGCACGGTGACGCAGGTCAGGTTGCGCTGCAACGACTTCAGCAGCGACATGAAGTCCCACACCGCGAAGATGTGGTGCTCCATGAACGTCACGATGGCCTCGTGGGTGTCGAGGTTCGCGTAGAGGGCGTGCTTCACGACCCGCTCGCGCGCGTCGGTGACGTCCTTCTCGAGCCGCTCGATTCCCGGGTGGGTCTTGCCCCAGTCGTATCTGGACAACGTGTTTCTCCTCGTGTTTCTCGCCGTCGGTGTCGGTGAAATCTCGGTCAGTCGCGCCAGAGGATGGGGCAGTAGTCCGGGTCGGCGTAGTCCGGACGGCCGTCCGGGGTGCGCCGCACCAGCGCGTCGTGGTTGTAGAAGGCGAGGCTGCCGTCGGAGAGCGGGAACTCCTGGAAGGCGTTGTCACCGTCCTGCAGGTGCAGGGAGACCGCGCGCCGCGGCCGGTCGCTGAGGTTCGACCCGCTGCCGTGGTAGGTCCGGCAGTGGTGGAAGCTCATGTGTCCCTTCGGGATGATCATCGGGATCTTGGTGACCTCGACGCGGTTGTGCGCCGCGTTGGCGCTGAGCATCTCCTCGAGCTCGTTGCGGTCCCGCTCGGCGAAGTGCCGCGTCTGGCTGTCCTCGGCGCCGATCTCCTCCCAGCGGTGGCTGCCGTCCACCATGGTGATCGTGCCCATCTCCTCGTCGCAGTCGTGGAAGGGGATGAAGGCGGTGAGCATCCGCTCCGAGGACGACGACGACCAGTAGTGCTTGTCGAAGTGCCAGGGCACGATGTTCGACGGCTCGCCGGCGACCGGCGGCTTGAGGATCAGCGTCGACTGGAACACCCGGATCTCCCGGCCTGCGCCAGCCGCGCCGCGACCGCGCCGATCAGCGGCTTGCGCAGCAGCTTGGCCAGCGCGTCGCTCTCGTAGTGCACGTAGTCGTTGTGCCGCTGGACGTTGCCCTGCGCCGGCTCCCAGTACGCCAGCCGGGGCGGGCGTGCCGGCAGCCGCCGCGACCGCTCGCCCGCGTAGTACCGCTCGCTCGCCGCGACCAGCTCGTCCACCTCGTCGTCGGTGAACAGCTTCTTGGTCAGGTACCAGCCGTGCTCGGCGTAGAACCGCACGTCCTCGTCGGAGGGCAGCAGCGCGAGCTCCTTGTCCGACAGCGCGAACCGCTCGGTCGTGGTCATCGCTCGCTCCCCGCGAGCTCGCGGTTCTTCGCCTCGTACAGCGCCCGGATGTTGCCGCTGCCGAAGGTCAGCGCACCGCGCCGCTCGATGATCTCGAGGAACAGGGTCCTGCGGACGTGCATGGACTCGGTGAAGATCTGCAGCAGCTGGCCCCAGTGGTCGCGGTCGACCAGCACGCCCAGCTCGCGCAGCTGCTCGACCGGCGCGTCCAGCTCACCCACCCGCTCGGTGAGCGTGTCGTAGTAGCTCGCCGGGGTGCCGAGGAACCGGACGCCGTGCTGGGCCAGCGAGCTGACCGCGGACACGATGTTCGACGTGCTGAACGCGACGTGCTGGACGCCCGCGCCGGCGTGCCACTGCAGGAAGTCGTCGATCTGCCCCGGCTTGCGGGCGGTGTCCGGCTCGATCAGCGTGAGCGTCACCAGCTTCGAGGCGCTCTGCACGACCTTGGAGTCCATGCCCTGGCCGCCGACCTCGATGTACTCGTCGAAGATCTCGCTGAACCCGAACACGTCCTCGTAGTACTTCGCGGTCGGTGTCAGCGCCTGGGCGGGCACGCAGATGGCGATGTGGTCGATCGTGCTCAGCACCTGGCCGTCCGCGGCCGGGTCCACATCGGACATCTGGATCGCGCCGGGCAGGAACTCCGCGCGCGGGCCCCTGCGCTCCACCAGCCGGTGGGTCACGTCGGAGAACCCGGAGACCTCCGCGACCGTCACGGTCGAGTCGCCGAGCTCGTAGCGGGCGGGCGGGGACACCGACGTGGCGCCCCGGCCGACCAGCGCCGCGTAGGTCTCCTCGGCCTCGTCCACCTCCATCGCGATCACCGCGACCCCGTCGCCGTGGCGGCGGACGTACTCGGTGGCCGGGTGGTCGGAGACCAGGCCGGAGGTCAGCACCATGCGGATGTCGCCCTGCCCGAGCAGCAGCGAGCGCTGCCCCTTCAGGCCGGTCTCCGGGCCGCCCTGTCCGTAGATCTGGAAGCCGAACGCCGTGCAGTAGTAGAAGGCGGCCTGGCGTGCGTCGCCGACGTACAACTCGATGTGATCGATCCCTGAAACGTTCATCAGTCCTAACCGTTTCGCTCTGTGCCGGTGCTCGTGACACCGAAAACCAAACTGACGTTCTGTCCGCCGAAGCCGAAGGAGTTGGAGAGCGCGTGTCCAGGCCGCGCGGTGAGTGGCGTGGCCCGGACGTGGTTGCCCGGGCAGTCCGGGTCGACCTCGTCCAGGTTGTAGGTCGGCGGCAGCACGCCGCGGGCCACGGCCAGCGCGCTGGCCGCCGCCTCCACCACACCCGAGGTTCCGAGCATGTGACCGGTCAGCGCCTTCGTCGAGCTGACCGGCGGGCCGTCGGCGCCGAAGACCGCGGCGAGCGCGGCCGTCTCGGCGATGTCGCCGAGCTTCGTCGACGTGCCGTGCGCGTTGACGTAACCGACCGCGGAGGCGTCCACCCCGGCGCTCGCCAGCGCCCGGCGCATGCACTCCGCGGCCCCCGCGCCGTCCGGGCGCGGGGTGGTCGGATGGTGCGCGTCGGTGGTGGCGCCCCACCCGACGACGTCCGCGTAGGCCGCCGCACCCCGGCCGTCGGCGTGCGCGACCCGCTCGAGCACCAGCATCCCGGCGCCCTCGGCGAGCACGAACCCGTTGCGGCGCTTGTCGAACGGGCGGCTCGCCGCGGTCGGGTCCGGCCAGCGGCGGGCGAGCGCCCGCGCGTTGCCGAAGGTGTCGGCGAACGTCGGGAACAGCGGCGCCTCGCTGGCCCCGCAGACCACCACGTCCACGTCGCCGGACCGGATGAGCCGCAGCCCGTCGGCGATCGCCTGGGCGCCGGACGCGCAGGCGGTGCCGATGCTCGAGCTGTAGCCGCGGATCCCGTGCGTGATGGCGATCCGCGCGGCCGGCATGTTCGGCAGGATGCCGGTGAGCAGGTACGGGCTGACCGCCGTGCGGCCGCGCTCACCGCGGGCCAGCACCTGCTTCTCCAGCATGGCCATGCCGCCGACGCCGCCGACGATCACGCCGATCCGCTCCGGGTCGACGTCCCGGCCGACCTCGATGCCGGCGTCGGCCAGCGCGTCGGCCGCGGTGAGCAGCGCCAGCACCACCGTCTTGTCCACAACGGACGCTGCGGGCCCGGAGACCACCGTGCGCGGGTCGACGTCCGGCACGAAGCCGCCGACGTCCACCGAGTCGGCCGCCGGATGATCGGCAGCCGGCGCGGCGAGCCCGGACTTGCCGACGCACAGCGCGTGGAACACCTCCTCGGCGCCGCGCCCGACCGGGGTGAGCAGGCCCATCCCGGTGATCGCCGCCCGCGTGTCCGCGGTCATGAGGGCACCTTCTTCGCGTGTTCCTGGCGGAGCAGGAACTTGCGCACCTTGCCGGTCACCGTCAGCGGGAGCACGCCCTGGCCGACCAGGTCGACCCGCTCGATGGTGCCGGCGACCGGCTCGCCGACCGCGGCGCGGACCGCCTCGGTCCGGTCGAGGTTCGCGTCGGCCCGCGGGTCGAGCTCGAGCATGACGTCGGTGCGCACCCGCCCGCCCTCGGCGGAGATCACGACCGTGCAGTCCAGCACTTCCGGCAGCGCGGCGAGGATGCGTTCCTCGGACAGGGCGGTGTAGAAACCGTCCGCGGCGGCGTCGTTCGGTCCGGCGTCCGGCGTCCGGTCGACGTGGTAGTAGTTGCCCTCCTCGTCGCGGTGCACGAGGTCGCCGGTGAGGAACCAGCCGTTGACCCGGGCGCGGTAGCTGGTCACCGAGTCGTTCCAGTAGCCCGGCGACATGGTCGGCGAGCGGAACCCGAGCCGGCCCACCCGGCCCACCGGCAGCTCCTCGCCGTCGTCGTCGAGCACGGCGACCTCGGCGAACTTGTACGGGCGCCCGATGCGGCGGCCGTAGTGGTCGGAGTCGACGGTGTGCGTCACGTGGAACCCGTTGTGGCCCATCTCCGACGAGCCGAGCCCGTCGATGAAGTGCGAGCCGGGCACCCGCGTGCGACCCTCCCGGGTCACCACCTCCCGGGTGCCGGCCGCCACCAGCCTGCGGATGTGCGCCTCGTGCGCGCAGTCGCCGGTGTTGAACCACATCCGCACCGAGTCCACCGCGCGCTCGGTGAGGTCGAACCGGGCGAGGCCGGCCCAGGTCACCGCGAAGCCGTAGACCGACTCCGGACGCCACCGCTCGATGGCCGCCAGCACCGTGTCACCGTCCTGGTGGGACAGGCAGAGCATCTCGGCCCGGTTCCCCAGCACCTGGTTGATCATCAGGATGGTTGCGGTGTGCGGGATCGGCAGCGCGTTGAGGATGCGGTTGGTGCCCTGCGCCTGCGGCATCGTCAGCAGGTGCCGGGTGGCCGCGAAGATCGTGCGGTGCAGGTGCAGCACGGCCTTCGGCACGCCGGTGGTGCCGGACGTGTGCGTGATCGACACCGGGTCGTCCTGATGGTGGCGGTAGTGCGGCGGCGCCGCCGCCGGGTCGCCGGAGCCCAGCTCGGCGGGTTCGCCGAGCATCTCGGCGCCGAGCTCGTGCCCGGCGAGCGACTCCGCGTGCGCGGCGTCGGCGAGCACCCCGCGCGCCCGCAGCCGGCGGATGTACTCCGCGGCGATCTCCGGCGCCATCTTCCCGTTCATCAGCGCGGGGATCGCGCCGATCCGGGTGAGCGCGAGGAAGCTCAGCACGATGTCGGCGGCGGCGGTCGCCCACACCGCGACCGGGTCCCGCCTGCGGATCCCGCGCCGGTGCAGCCACGCCGCGCGGGTCTGGACCATCGCGTCCAGCTCGCCGAGGGTGAAGGGGTGTTCGGCCGGGCGGCCGTCGACCGGGGTGTCGAAGGTGAGCCCCGGTCCGTCCGGATCGGCGCCGTGGGCGAGCACCGTGCTCAACACGTTGCCGGCGCCGACGTTCGGGTCGGCGGCGAGGATGGCCCGCAGGCCCCGTGCGTTCATCGTGACTCTCCTTTGCTCGCCAGGAATGCGGACCCCTCGATCCCCGCTCCGGTGTCACCGGCGGTCTGCTCGACCAGCACCACCAGCACCTCGTCCGCGTCCCCGTCGTCGACCAGCAGGCGCGCCTGGGCCAGCCCGTCGGCCCGCGGATCACCGGTGGGGCACAGGCACAGCACCGGGCCGCCGAGTCCCCAGTGCGCGGCGACGTGCCCAGCGATGCTGTTCGGCACGGACTGGAAGAACAGCAGCGGACCGACCCGGGCGCCGGTGTCCACCGCGTGCGCGACGTGCACGGCGCTCGCCGCGTCGCCGCTCCCGGTCACCAGTACCAGCGCGGTGCGCCGGCCGACGTCCGCCGGAACGGGCGCGTCGCCGTGCCGCTCCGCCAGGCAGCGGCGCGCGAGCTCGGCGACCAGCGGGCTGAACGAGGACACCACGAACCCCGGAACCTGCGGAGGCTCCTCGCCGCGAGGCCAGCCGACCTCGACGAGCACGGGTAACTCGGGGGTGTCGGTGACGCTGCCGTTCATGCCGCCGCCGCCTTCACCAGCAACGCGGTGTTGGCGCCGCCGAACGCGGCGTTGAGGCTCAGCGCGTACGGGCTGCCCGCCTCGCGCGGCGCGCCGACGATCACGTCCAGCGGGCAGGCCGGGTCGGCGCCGAGGTATCCGGCGTTGACCGGCAGCTTGCCGGCCTGCGCGGCCTGCGCGGTGACGATCAGCTCCAGCAGGCCGGAGCCCTCCAGCGCGTGCCCGTGCACCGACTTGGTGGAGCTGACCGGGACGTTCGCCGCGGCCGGCCCGAGCGCGCGGTGCAGCGCGGCCGCCTCCGCGGCGTCGCCCTCCGCGCCGCCGGCGTTGGCGTTGACGTAGCCGATCTCCGCGGGCGGCAGCCCCGCACGGCGCAGTGCCGCGGTGATCGCCCGGGCCAGCCCGTTGCCGTCCGGGTCGGGCCGGACGGTGTGGTACGCGTCGCCCGCGCGACCCCAGCCGGCGACCTCGGCCACCGCGTCGCGGGCCCGGCCGGCCTCGAGCACCACGGCGGACACCGCGTCGCCGAGGAGCAGACCGGACCGGCCGCTGCTGAACGGGCGGGCGGCGCCGTCGCCGGCCAGCGCCCGCCCGGCGTCGAAGAGCGCGAACTGGTCCGGCTCCACGAGGTATCCCGCGGCGACGACGGCCCGCTCGAGCCTACCCAGGCTGATCAGCGCCGCGGCGTCGGCGACCGCGCTGCTCGCCGACACGCACGCGCAGGTGTAGACCCTGGCCGCGCCACCGAGACCGGCACGGGTGGCCAGCTCCGCGGCGAACCCGGCCGCGGTCGGCGGCGCAACGTCCCGTTCGGACGGACGGCCCGCGTCGGGGTGCCCGTGCACGGCGAGCAGCAGCGGCGTGGCGGCGCGCTGCGCCGGGCTCAGCCCGGCCTGCTCGCACGCGTCCGACACCACACCGGCCAGCTCGTCGCCCAGGGAGCCGGCGTCGGGCAGGGTCGCCGCGACCTTCACCCGGCGACGGTCCACATCGAACCGCCGTACCGGCCGGAAACCGGCGGCACCGGCCAGCCCGCCGGCCAGCTGCGCGTGCGCTCCCCTACCGAGCGCGCTGACCGCGGCCATCCCGGTGATTCCCGGCCTCGTCACGGGATCAGGCATCCTCGACCACCATGACCACCTCGCGCAACACCTCGACGGCACCCGTGATGGTGGCCATCCGTCCGAACTGGGCGTCGTCGAGCTCTATCTGCACGCCGTAGCGCTGCTCCACCTGATGTACCAGCCACGCCAGCTGGATCGAGTCGATCCGCTCGCTCACCTCGTCGGTCGGTCGGTCGCCGAAGCTGGCGACCATGGCCACGACGTCCTTCCGCTCCAAGGCAGGGCGCTCGGTCATGCAAGTTCCTCCACGAGAAGATGTGGGCCCGCGCTCATCCCGCCTGGCCCGCGCTGGCCACGTTCGTGGCCCGCTCCGCGACGGTCTTCGTGAACTCGCCGACGGTCATCAGGGCGAGCTCCTCGGACTCCTCCTCGGCGAACCGGACGCCGAACTTGTCCTCGACCCGGACCGCGAGCTCGGCCAGCGCCAGCGACTCCAGGTCCACACCGGCCGGACCGAGCGTGCTGTCGTCGTCGACTCCCTCCGTGTCGTAGTTCATCTCCTGCAACGTCTCGATGACGAACGCACGGATCTCCGCAGCCTGCATTGCCTACCTTCTCTCTCTGTGCGCCTCACGCACGCCTCGTTGCTCGCCCCGCCGCGCAAGATCGTGACGGATGAGCGCGAAATCCCGTCCGGACAAGGGGTTCATGCGATCACGGAACCGCCTTCCGCAGCACCGCGCGGTCCCGCACGAGCTTGCCGGTCGTGGTCCGGGGCAGCGCCTCGACGACGTGCATCGTGCGCGGGCGCTTGTAGCCCGCCACCCGCTCGGCCAGCGCGGCCTCGACGCCCGCGCCGGACACCGTCTCGTCGAGCTGCACGTAGGCGGTGATCTCCCTGTCGTAGAGCACGACCGCGCCCACCACGCCGGACACCTCGGTCAGCGCGTGCTCGACCTCGGTCAGGTCCACCTTCAGCCCGCCGACCGACACCTGCGAGTCGAGCCGGCCGAGCACGGTGACCAGGCCGCTGGCCTCGTCGACCCGGCCCGCGTCCTTGGTGTGCAGCCAGCCCTCCGACCAGCGGGTGGGGTCCGACAGCCCGACGTAGGGCGACTCGGGGCGGCTGACCTGGAGCTCGCCGCCCACCTCACGGACCGCCAGGCCGGGCGCGGGCATCAACGACGGCCGGTGCTCGCCGAACAGGTCGGTGGCGATGACCCCGACCTCGGTCATGCCCCACATGTTGCCCAGCGGTACCCCGTACTTGGCGTCGAAGGTGGCCACCACCGACGCCGGCACCAGCTCGCCGCCGGTGGTCATCCGCTTCAGCTGGGGCAGCTTCGGCGGGTCGGCGACCGAGGCGAGCAGTCCTATGTGGAACGGGACACCGAGCACGGTCGCCGGCGTGGTGCCCGACGCCACCGCCTCGAGGATGCTGTCGCCGGTCAGCCGCCGCGGCGGGACCAGTTCCACGCCCGCGTGCAGCCCGTAGAGCAGGCCGCCGACCAGGCCGAGGACGTGCACCATCGAGGGCAGCAGGATGATCCGCTCGCCGCCCAGCGGCACGCCGTCGATCAGCGTGTACCGGTGGATCTCCGCGACCAGGTCCGCGGCCGTCCGGCCGATGACCTTGGACGGTCCGGTCGAACCGGAGCTGAGCTGGAGCACGGCGTGCGGTGTCCGGGCGGGCTCGCCGTCGCGGGTGGTGATCACCTCGGTCACGTCGGCGAACACGCTGAGCGGGCTGCTCGCGGTCCTCGACACCGACACGACCATCTGGACGCCGAGCCGTTCCACCGCCTGGTCCACCTCGTACTGGGTGAGCCGGTGGTCGAGCAGGACCGCCTGCGCCCCGATCCGCCACACCGCAAGGAGGTTGGCGACGTAGGTCAGCGAGGGGGGCAGTCGCAGCGCGACGCTCCCGCCCTGCCGGAGGCCGGCGGCGGCCAGGGCGTCACATCGGTCTGCGACCAGTTGGCGCAATGCGGAGCGGGCAATCGGTCCAGTGGGCAACTGCAATGGGACGTCATTGTCCGGGCCGGCCAGTAAGACTTCGTCAACCCATTCCGGCCCGACCTCGGAAGGTACCTCGATGTCGATTCCCGCGCGCACGTCCGTCCCCAAAAAATCGCAGCCCAAATCCGCCCCCAACGGGTTACTGAGTACCGGCTGTTGTGCCAGATGCCCTGACAGCGCCTGGAGCGTACGTCAATTATGACGCTCTGAGAAGCAGAAGAATCAACAAAGCTTTACGTAATGGGTCGCTGACGCTACGTCAGACACGTCTCGCGACGTGAAGCAACGGCGTACCGCCGTACGGGTGAATGGCTTGGCAACAAAGGACTATCAACACGAGCGCCGACGACGGCCCGCACTCGGGCGAGGGAGCGAGGGCTCGCCCCCTCGGGCCGCCCTCGGCACCGGACGCGGCGCATAAGGATCGGACAATTCGGCCGCGAACGGCCCGGGAATCGCACTTGAGGCGACCAATCGGGGACCGGCATTCGGGTTAGCGAGCTATCCGCCATTCGGCTATCCGGATGAAGAACAACTTCGGCGGGATCGGGCCGCGAAGGAGATCGCCATCACGCGCTGTGACCGGGACGGGAATGACTTACGCCGAATTTTCGGGGCCTTCGCGAATATCAACTGCCGGGCATTTTTGATCGGTATTGCGCCTTTTCAGATTGCCCGTGACCTTTCCGGACGGCGGCCCGGCCGCCCGGCTCCGGCCCGCCCGACGTGGCCCGGAACCCGGGCGGCTACGGTGACATCGCGACACCGGGTGCCTCGACGGCCACGTCTCGGTCGCCGCCCGGCCACATGATCAAGAATTCGCGCGGAAAAATCGGACCGGCGGAACGTTCCGTTCATCGGAAACATGACGACTGCCCGTTTGGTGATGTTCAACCCAATTCATGAGTATACCGGTGAGGTTTTTCCGGAACGGACGGTGAACACGGTCGGTACCGCATCCGACAGCGCGCCGGCTGCCGGCCACGCCCGTGACGGGGCGAAGGCCGGCGGCCGGTGCGCCGGTTGGGACAGTGCGACGTGGACCGGTGGGTCAGAAGACTTCGTAGCCGGGGGTGAGGGTGTTGGTGGGGTCGTGGTGGTGTTTGGCGGTGGTGAGGTGGTGGTAGGTGGGGCCGAAGTGGTGGCGCCAGTCGGTGGGGGTCATGGGGAAGGCGCTGGCGGGGTAGAGGGTGCCGTCGGTGGTGGTGATGCGGTGGTAGATGGCTTTGTTGGCGGTGGTGAGGGTGGTGGCGGTGTCGGGGTTGGTGGTGGGGATGCGGACGAGGTTGAAGGCGTAGCAGAGGGGGTCGGTGGGGAGGCGGAGTAGGGGGTGGTGATGGCGGTGCGGCGTAGGGGGAGAGGACGATCTGGCCGTATTGGCCGAGGTCGGTGGGTGGGTGCAGGCGGGTGAGTTCGTCGGTGACGACGTGGTGGGCGTGGGTGTCGCCGAGGAAGGTGGTCAGCCAGGGGTGGGGGTAGAACCATTGGCCGTTGGCGCGGAGGGCGGTTTCGAGGGCGGCGAGGCGGTTGAGGTAGTCGTGGTAGCTGGTGGTGGTGGGTTGGCGGCGGTCGGGGTCGTCGTGCAGGCCGGCGAGCAGGGTGGTGTCGTCTGGGGTGGTGTCGTCTGGGTGGCGTCGGTGACGTATGCGGCGGTGTCGAGGCGGTAGATCCAGTCGCCGGTGGGTGCGGGCAGGATGGCGCCTTGGACGACGTCGAAGCGTTGGTCGGTGGTCAGGGTGCGGGCGTCGGTGAGCATCGAGGTCAGGTCGGGGTAGTAGAGCAGGAACCGGCGCACGTTCTCGGGTGCGGGGATCAGTCGTAGGGTGGCGCGGGTGTGGCCATGCTGCTCGGCTCCGCGGGATGCGGCCTGCTCGGCGGTTCCTCCGACGAGGCCGCGGACGACCCGGGCGGTCCGAACGCGACGGTCGAGAAGCCCCGGATCAAGGTCGGCATCATTCCGTCGACCGACATGGCACCGCTGTACGTCGCGCAGAGCAAGGGATATTTCCGGGACGAGGGCCTCGACGTCCAACTGGTGACCCTCGGCGGCGGCGGTGAGGTGATGACCAGCCTCCTCGGCGGGGACGTCGACTTCACCTTCGCCAGCTACCCGCTGCTGGTTCAGGCCCAGCAGAAGGGCAAGGGCAAGGTCAACGTCAGGATCGTCGCGGACGCCTCGGCGGCGAAGCCGGACACCGTCGCGGTCGTGGTCAAGGGCGACTCGCCGCTGCGCAGCGCGGCCGACCTCGCTGGCAAGCGGATCGCGGTGTCCTCCACCGGGAGCATGGCGGACCTGGCCGTGCTGGCCGGGATGAAGGCCGCGCGGGTGGACACGTCCGGGATCAAGTGGCAGGTCATGAAGTTCCCCGACATGCTGCCCAAGCTGCAGAGCGGGGAGATCGACGCGGCGTTCCTAGTCGAACCGTTCCTGACAGTCGCGCAGGCACAGCTGGGTGTGTGGACGGTGTTCCAGCCCCTGGTCGGCCGGCTGGACGGCATCGGCCTCACCGGTTACGCGGCGATGGAGAAGACCACCTCGGCCTACCCGAAGACGGTCGCGGCCTTCCAGCGCGCGGTGGTCCGGGCGAACCGGCTGGCCGCCACGCCGGAGGGCCAGAACGCGATCCGCGAGGCGTTGATGAAGAACGCCAAGGTGAAGCCGGAGATCGCGCCGGTGCTGCACCTGCCCGCGTACCCCCTCACCACGGACCCGACCCGGCTGCAGCGCGTGCCGGACCTGATGCGCGAGTTCGGCCTCATCGACAAGCCGTTCGACATCAGGCCGATGATCGTGAAGAGCTGACCCGTGTCGGCGGTGCTCCGGCTCTCCGGGTTCTCCGGGGTGCTGCTGGTCTGGGAGGCGGTCGGCAGGTCCGATCTGTTCCTGGAGGGCTACTTCCCGCCACCGTCCAAGGTCCTCCCGCAGCTCGTGTCCCTGCTCGGGGACCGGCTGTTCCTGCTCGACCTGGTGGCCACGGCGCTGTCCGTCGCGACAGGACTCGCCATCGCCGCCGCGATCGCGGTGCCGCTGGGCGTGATCCTCGCCGCGAACCCGGGCCTGCGGGCGGGCAGCAGGGCGGTGTTCGAGTTCCTGCGGCCTATCCCCCCGGTGGCGATCGTGCCGCCGGCCGTGCTCTGGGTGGGCGGCGGGCCGGCGACCAAGATCGGGCTCGCGGTGTTCGCCGCGCTGTGGCCGATCCTCTACAACACGATGTACGCGGTGGACGAGGTCGAGCCGCTGCTCGTGGCCACCGCGCGGGCCTTCGGCCACGGGCCGGCGCGGGTGATGCTCACCGTCGTACTCCCGTCGGTGACACCGTTCGCACTGACCGGGGTGCGGCTGGCCGCCCCGATCGCGCTGTCCGTGGTGATCAGCGTCGAGATGCTCACCGGCACCAGCGGCGGCCTCGGCTCGTCCATCGTGGTCGCGGCCGGCGGGGTGACCAGGATGGACCAGGTGCTGGCGATCGTGGTCGTCGCGGCCCTGCTCGGGCTGCCGGCCAACGCCGGGCTGGAACGGTCGCAGCGCCGCTGGTTGCGCTGGGCTGCCGCCGGGCGGGAGGCCGCCGGATGAGGATCGTGCGGGGCTTCCTGCTGCGGTGGACCGCGTTCGCGGTGCTGCTGGCCGCCTGGCAGGCCGTCGCCACCGCCGTGGCACACCCGTTCTTCCCCGCGCCGACCGAGGTCGCCGCCGCGGCGGGCCGGATGTGGTTCTCCGGCCCGGTCTCCGACGGTCTGCTCACCCCGCAGGCGCGGGACAACCTGCTCACCACGGTCGGACGGATCCTCGGCGGCTGGGCATCGCGGTCGTCGCCGGGGTGGTCGTGGGCACCGCGTGCGGGCTGTCCCGGACGGTGATCACCGTCGCCGGGCCGCTGTTCACGTTCTTCCGCTCGCTGCCGCTGCCCGCCCTGGTGCCGGTGTTCGTGCTGATCTGCACGCTGGGGACGCCGATGGTGCTGACCGTCATCGTGTGCGGTGCGGTGTGGGCGGTGCTGCTGAACACGGTGGACGGTGTCCGTTCGGTGGACCGGGTCACGCTCGAGACCGCGCTGGCCTTCCGCGTGCCGTGGCCCCGGCGCCTCGTCGGCGTCGTGCTGCCCGCGGCGCTGCCCAAGATCTTCGCGGGCCTGCGGGTCAGCCTGTCGCAGGCGTTGCTGCTGGCGGTCGTCGCGGAGCTGTTCGCCGCCAACGGCGGGCTGGGCGACCAGCTGCGCGACGCCCGCAACCGCTTCGAGTTCGCCGACATGTCGGCGGTGGTCGCGATGCTCGGCATCCTGGGGTACCTGCTCAACATGATCTTGCTCGCCGTGGAGAAGCGGGCGCTCGGCTGGCACCGGGCCGCCGGGCGGGCCTATCGGTAACCGGGATACAGGAGGTCGGGGATCACAGTGGACACACAACGGACGCCGTCACCGGCGATGCCCGCGACCGTCGAGGTCATCGACTGCACGCTGCGGGACGGCGAGCAGACCCCGGGGGTCTGGTTCACCGTCGAGGAGAAGGTCCAGCTCGCCCTGCTCCTGGACCAGGCCGGGATCGGCGTGCTGGACGCCGGGTTCCCCGCGGCGTCCGCCGCGGACCTGGAGGCGATGCAGGAGGTGCGCCACGCCGGGGTGCGGGCCCGGCTCGGCGCGACCGCCCGTCCCCTGCACCAGGACGTCGTCGGGCGCGGCCAAGGCCGGCGCGGACGAGGTGTTCATGTTCATGCCGACCAGCGACCTGCGGCTGCGGGAGACGCTCGGCATCACCCGCGACGACGCCGCGCGCACCATGCGGTCCGGAGCGGACGACATCGTCGGCCACGGCATGGCGGCCAGCGTCGTGTTCGAGGACTCGACCAGGGCCGACCCCGAGTACATGATCCGGCTCGTCGGCGACGTGTGCGAGCCGGGCACGGTCGCGCGGCTGATCCTCGCCGACTCCGTCGGCTGCGCGCACCCGGCCGGCATGCGGCGGCTGGTGCGCACGCTCGCCGAGCGGCTCGACCCGGGCATCGCGATCTCCATCCACGCGCACAACGACTACGGCCTGGCCACCGCCAACGCGCTGACCGCCATCGAGGCCGGCGCCCGCTCGCTGAGCTGCACGGTCAACGGGATCGGCGAGCGGGCCGGCAACGCCGACCTCGCCGAGTGCCTCGCCGCGATGACCACCTGCATGGCATCGAGCACGGGGTGGACCCGCGCAGCCTCCCCGAGCTGTCCCGGTTCGTCGAGCGGGTCAGCGGGATCCACATGAGCGCGACCAAGCCGGTCACCGGGTACAACGTCTACCGCCACGAGTCGGGCGTGCACGTCGACAGCATGCTGAAGAACACCCGCAGCTACGAGGAGCTGCCACCGTCCTGGACGGGCAGCGAGCGGGACTTCGTGTTCGGCAAGCACAGCGGAGCCAGCCTCGTCCGGCACGTGCTGCGGACCGCGTCCCCGCCGCGCGAGGTCGACGACGCGACCGCGCGGCGGGTGGTCGACGCGGTGAAGCGGATCGTCGAGGAGCGGGACAAGGACCGGCACGAACGGGCGTTCCGCGCGAAGGAGAGGTTCGTCGCGGCGGCGCTGGGCGGCGTGCCGGCCGACGTGGTCATCGCCGAGTACGACAGGCTCGCCGGCGAGGGTGCGTCGTGACCGGGCTGCCCCTCAGCGACAAGGTCGTCGACGCGCACGCCGTCGACGAGGACGACGCGCTGTACCGCCGGGTCACCGTGGACGCCGTGCTCGGTCCCGACGCGACGATCGCGCTGCTGATCGACGGCTTCGAGCGGCGCGGACTGTCCATCTCGGACAAGGACAAGGTGCTGCTGGCCAACGACCACTTCTCTCCCCCGGCGACCGCCGAGCACACCGACATCGCCAACCGGTTCCTGTCCTTCGCGCGCGAGCAGGACGTGCCCAACCTGCTGCTGGACCGCGGCATCTGCCACCAGCTGCTGGTGGAGCACCGGCTGTGCCAGGCGGGCGGGCTGATCGTCGGCGCGGACAGCCACACGATCATGGCCGGTGGCGTGGGCGCGTGCGCCACCGGCATGGGCGCCACCGACATCACCTTCGCCCTGGCCACCGGCACCACCTGGATGCGCAGGCCGGAGACCATCGCGGTGCGCTTCCACGGCACGCTGCCCGCGCAGTCCGGCGGCCGCGACATCGTGCTGGAGCTGCTGCGGATCCTGGGCGAGAGCGGCGCGCGGTACCGCACGCTGGAGTTCCACGACGAGTCGGTGTCGCGCCTCGGTCAGGACGACCGGTTCGCGGTGTCCAACATGGCCGTCGAGATCGGCGCGAAGTTCGGCGTGTTCGTGCCGGACGAGGTCACCGAGTCCTACTTCGTCGCTCGCGACGGCGAGTTCCTCGGCACCCGGGTGCGCCCGGACGCCGACGCCCACTACGAGCGGGTGATCGACGTGGACCTGAGCACGCTCGACGCGCGGGTCGCCAAGCCGTGGCAGCCGAGCAACGTCGTGCCGCTGCGGGACCTGGAACCGGTCCCGATCACCACCGCGTTCCTCGGCTCCTGCGCCAGCGGCCGGCTGTCCGACATCGCGGCCGCGGCAGACGAGATGGCCGGCGCGAGGGTGCACCCGCGGGTGCGGTTCGTCGTCATCCCGGCGTCGGTGGAGGTGTTCCGGCAGGCGCTGCGCGCGGGCCACGTCGAGACGCTGACCGACGCGGACGCGATCTTCAACCACTCCAGCTGCGGCGCGTGCGGCGGCATCGACAAGGGCGTGCTCGGCGCCGACGACGTGTGCGTGTCCAGCTCCAACCGCAACTTCCGGGGCCGGATGGGTCACTGGGACAGCCGCACCTACCTGGCGAGCCCGCGCACCGTGGCGCGCGCGGCGATGCGCGGCGAGCTCGCCCCCGACCTGTACCGCGACCTGGAGGACACATGACGGGACGCACCCCGGCCACGAGTACGCGCCAGGACGGACAGGAACCGACCGACGAGACCACGGGTGTCAGTTCCGGAGAGGCGGAACAGGTCACCGGGCGGGTGTGGCTGTTCGGCGACGACATGAACACCGACGTGATCCACCCGCCCTCGTTCTTCAGCCTCGACCCGGAGAAGGTCAAGCGCGGCCTGTTCCACGGCTACGACCCGGACATCCAGCCGAACATCCGGCCGGACGACATCATCGTCGGCGGGCGCAACTTCGGCTGCGGGTCGAGCCGGGAGACCTCCATCCGCGCGATCAGGCTCAACCGGATCGGGGCGGTCATCGCCGTCGACTTCGCGCGCATCTTCTTCCGCAACGCGACCAACAACGGGCTGCCCTGCCTGCCCCTCGCGGACCCGGCCGACCTGGCGAAGCTGACCACCGGGCGGCGGGTCACCGTCGACCCGTACGCGGCGCGGCTGACGACCGAGGACGGCGAGACGGTGCCGCTGGAGCCGCCGGGCGAGTTCATCAGCCGGATCTGGGCCGCCGGCGGGCTGCTGCAGATGCTGCCGGGGGCCGCCGACGGGTGACGGTCGCCGATGTGGAGTACAACGGCGACCATGACGACGACATCAGTGGCGGTGCTGGGCACGGGGATCATGGGCGCCGGGATGGCCCGCAACCTGGTTCGCGCCGGGTTCGCGGTGACGGTGTGGAACCGCACGGCCGAGCGGGCACGCCCGCTCGCGGACGACGGAGCGACCGTCGCCGGGGACCCGGTGGCCGCGGTGGCCGGCGCGGACGTCGTGCTGACCATGCTGTTCGACGCCGACGCGGTGGCCGAGGTGATGGAGCGGGTGCTGCCGGCCTGCGCGCCCGGCACCGTCTGGGTGCAGTCGAGCACCATCGGGATCGAGGTCACCCAGGGCCTGGCCGGGCTCGCCGCGCGGCGCGGCGTGGAGTTCGTCGACGCGCCGGTGCTGGGCACCCGCCAGCCCGCCGAGCAGGGCACGCTCACCGTGCTGGCCGCCGCCCCGGAGCAGCTGCGCGAGCGCGTCACCCCGGTGCTCGACGCGATCGGCGCGCGCACCGTCTGGGTCGGCGAGCGGCCGGGCGACGGCCACCGCCTGAAGCTCACCGCGAACGCGTGGGTCCTGTCGATCACCGCCGCGACCGCCCAGAGCATCGCGCTGGCCGAGCGGCTTGGCCTGGACCCGCGCCGGTTCCTCGAGGTGATCTCCGGTGGCCCGACCGACAGCGCCTACGCCCAGCTCAAGGGCGCGAACATGATCACCGGCGAGCTCGCGCCCGCCTTCACCCTGGACGGCGCGGTCAAGGACGCCGGGCTCATCCTCGCCGAGATCCGCGCCGCCGGTGTCGACGACCGCCTGATGAGCGCCGTGCACGCGCAGCTCTCGGCGGCCGCCGAGGCGGGGCACGCCGGGTGCGGACATGGCGGCGGTCGTGCACGCCGTGCGGCCGGCTCAGTGACCCAGCCGCCGCCCCGTCTCGAAGAACTCCAGGATCGCCGCCGCGTCGCCGAGCTCGCGGACCGGCCGCGCGGCGCCGAACGGCATGTTCCAGAACGCGCCCTCCCGCGGCCGGTGCGGCCCGACGTACGCGTACGGCTCGGGGACGTGTCCGTCGCCGGGTGACACGCCGTAGTTGACCTCGTCGACGGTGACGCCGACGTCGAAATGCTCCGGCCACAGCACCCGCTCCGCGCCCGGCGCGAGGCGGTGCAGCGCCAGGTCGCCGGCCGCGAACGCGCCGAGGATGGTCCGCAGCTCGGCCGGGTCGAGCGTGATCACCTCGTCCGGACCGACCCCCGAGCCCTCCGCGTACACGCCGGCCGGCTCGCCCGCGACGACCCCCACCGCGGCCGCGACCTCCGTACAGGACCGCCCGGCCAGCGGGACGCGCCGCTCCCCCGCGACCAGCGCGCCGCCCTCGACGCGCAGGTCCGGCTCGGCGACGGTGGCGAAACCGCCCTCGGTGACGCGCAGCCTGATGTCGCCGCAGGCCCGGTACTGCGGACCCGCGAGCACGAGCTCGGCGACGGCGTGCAGCGACTGCCTGGTCGTGGTCGGTGACGACACTGTCATCTTCGGACTCCTCGTGTAACGCCCGGCGTGGCTCGGGGCACTGAACGGCCTGGACACCCTTCAGTGGTCGCGCGTCAGGGAGGCGTTACATGTCCGAGAACGGCTGGCACCGCATCGATCCGGCCGACGTCCCCGCCGAGGGACGGGTCCGCAGCGCCGTCGTGGACGGCCGCAGCATCGCGCTGTCGCGGTGCGGGGCGCGGCTGGGCGCGCTGGAGAACCGCTGCCCGCACCAGGGCGGCCCGCTCGGCGAGGGAGCGATCGAGAAGGGGTGGCTGCGCTGCCCCTGGCACGGCTACGACTACGACCCGGTGTCGGGGCTGCCGCCCGAGGGGTTCGCCGACGGCGTGCCGACCTACGCGGTCGCAGGAACGCGCGGACGGGGTGTACGTGCGGCTGCCCGAGCCGCGGGCACCGGTGCGCACGGTCGCCGACGTGGTGGTGGAGACCCTGGTCGGCTGGGGTGTGCGGCACGTGTTCGGCATGGTCGGGCACTCCAACCTCGGCTTCGCCGAGGCGCTGCGCGCGGCCGAGCAGCGCGGCGAGCTGACCTACGTCGGCATCCGGCACGAGGGCGCCGCCGCGTTCGCCGCGAGCGCCTACGGCAAGCTCACCGGCCGGCCCGCGGCGTGCTTCGCGATCGCGGGGCCCGGCTCGACGAACCTGCTGACCGGGCTGTACGACGCCAAGCTCGACGGCGCACCGGTGCTCGCGATCTCCGGCCAGGTGCCGTCGAAGGTGCTGGGCCGGGGCGCGTTCCAGGACCTGGACCTGTCCGCGGTGTTCGGCGACGTCGCGGTGTCGAGCACCACCGTGCACGGCGGCAGCGACCACGGCGAGCTCGCCGCGCTGGCCGTCAAGCACGCGGTGGACCGCCGCGGCGTGGCGCACCTGGTGCTGCCCGACGAGGTCCAGACCCAGCCCAGCGACGCGCCCGCCGCGACGCCGGACGGCCGGCGCGCCGACCGGCGGGTGCGGCCCGCGGACAGCGCGGTGACCGCCGCGGCCGCGCTGGTCCGCGACGCCCGCCGGCCGGTGCTGATCGCCGGGCACGGCGCGCGCGAGGCGGCCGAGGAGGTGCGGGCGCTCGCCGAGCGGCTGACCGCGCCGGTGCTGACCACGTTCAAGGCCAAGGGACTGGTGCCCGACACGCACCCGCTCGGCGCGGGCGTGCTCGGCCGCAGCGGCACCCCGGTCGCGAGCTGGCTGATGAACGAGGCGGACCTGCTGATCGTGGTCGGCGCCTCGTTCGCCAACCACACCGGGATCGCCGCCTACAAGCCGATCGTGCAGATCGACGACGACCACGCCGCGATCGGCCGCTTCGACGCGGTGACCACCGGGCTGCTGGGCGACGCCCGGCTGTCGGTGGCCGCGCTGACCGCGGCGCTCGGCGAGGCGGGTGACCTCAAGGCCGGCGACCAGCGCCCGGACGTGGCGGCCCGGTGGGAGATCTGGCGCGCGGAGAAGGCCCGCCGGGCACGCGACGACCGCGGCCGCGGCGTCCCGGCGGCGGCGGTGTTCGCCGCCCTGTCCGAGCACCTGCCCGAGGACGCGGTGGTCACCGTGGACGTCGGCAACCACGCCTACTCGCTCGGCCGCTACCTGGAGTCCAAGGGCCAGCCGGTGCTGATGTCGGGCTATCTCGGCTCGATCGGCTTCGGCTACCCCGCCGCGCTCGGCGCCGCCGCCGCGGCGCCCGGGCGGCCCGTGGTGGCGGTGACCGGCGACGGGGGCTTCGGCCAGTACGCGATGGAGCTGACCACGGCCGTGAAGTACGGCATCGCGGTCAAGCACGTGCTGCTGAACAACAACGCGCTCGGCAAGATCAGCAAGGAACAGCTCGCCGGCGACTACCCGGTGTGGCAGACCACGCTGCACAACCCCGACTGGGCCGGCTTCGCCCGGCTGTGCGGCGCCACCGGCCTGCACGTCACCGCCACCGACCAGCTCACCGACGCCATGACCGCCCTGTTCGCCGCCGACGGCCCCGCGCTGCTGTGTGTCGAGCAGGACGCCGAACTCGTCTGAAGGAGACCGATGACCCAGCCCGACTACTCCGACCTGCGCGCGCTGTTCGTCAACTGCACGCTCAAGAGGTCGCCGGAACCCAGCCACACCCAGGGGCTGGTCGACCGCAGCGCCGCGATCATGACCAAGAACGGGGTGCAGGTCGAGCACGTGCGCGCGATCGACCACGACATCGCGACCGGTGTCTGGCCGGACATGACCGAGCACGGTTGGTCCACCGACGAGTGGCCGGCGATCCACCAGCGGGTGATGGCCGCCGACATCCTGGTCGTCGCCGGGCCGATCTGGCTGGGCGACAACAGCTCGGTCACCAAGCTGGTGATCGAGCGGCTCTACGCCTGCTCGCACCTGCTCAACGACGCCGGGCAGTACGCCTACTACGGGCGGGTCGGCGGCTGCCTGATCACCGGCAACGAGGACGGCGTCAAGCACTGCGCGTCCAACGTCCTCTACAGCCTTCAGCACCTGGGCTACACGATCCCGCCGCAGGCCGACGCCGGCTGGATCGGCGCGGCCGGCCCCGGACCGTCCTACCTGGACCCGGGCTCGGGCGGCCCGGAGAACGACTTCACCAACCGCAACACCACGTTCATGACCTGGAACCTGATGCACCTGGCCCGGATGCTCAAGGACGCGGGCGGGATTCCCGTGCACGGCAACCAGCGCAGCGAGTGGGACGCCGGGTGCCGGTTCGACTTCACCAACCCCGAGTACCGCTGACCGGCGTGGAGCTCGTCGACCTGTTCGCCGCGACCGTGGCGGGCGACCGCCTTCGCATCCGGGTGCGCGCCGGGGTCGTGCTGCTCGTGGCGCGAAGAGCCGAAGTGCCGTAGTGGACGGCGGCTACGGAGCGTATCTTTCCCCGGGTGAGCCTGCCCCGGACGGCGCGCTCGTGGCCGCGCTGCGCGCCGGCGACGACGCGGCCTTCGCCCGCGTGCTGGACGCGTGGTCGTCGTCGATGCTGCGGCTGGCCCGGTCGTTCGTGTCCACCCACGCGTCCGCGGAGGAGGTCGTGCAGGACACCTGGCTCGCGGTGCTGAAGGGGCTGCACGGCTTCGAGGGCCGCTCCGCGTTCCGCACCTGGGTGTACCGCATCCTGGTGACCACGGCGAAGAAGCGCGGCGTCCGCGAGCGGCGGAGCATCCCGTGGAGCAGCTTCGCCCCCGGCGACGAGGACCGGGGCCCGACCGTCGGCCCGGCCCACTTCCGCGGCGAGGACGATCCCTACCCGGGGCACTGGCAGGAGTTCCCCGCGGCGTGGGCGTCCCCGGAGGAGATCACGCTCACCGAGGAGATCCACTCGGTGCTCGCGGGCATCCTCGACGAGCTGCCGGACCGGCAGCGCGCCGTGATCAGCCTGCGCGACGTCGAGGACCACAGCGCGCGGGAGGTGTGTGAGCTGCTCGGGATCACTCCGGCCAACCAGCGGGTGCTGCTGCACCGGGCGCGCGCGCTCGTCCGCGCACGGCTCGCCGGGTACCTCGCGGCCACCCCGTCGGTCGAGGGGGAACGCTGAGATGGACTGCGACGAGCTGGTGGAGCTGGTCACCGCCTACCTGGACGGCGCGCTGGACCCCGGCACCGAGGCGCGGTTCGCCGCCCACCTCGCCGAGTGCGACGGCTGCGAGCGCTACCTCGCGCAGTTCCGGGTCACCATCGACCGGCTCGGCTCCCTGCCGCCGGAGTCCCTGTCCGATCCCGTACGCACCACCCTGCTCACCGCGTTCCGCGACTGGCACGACGGGTGAGATCCCCGGGTCACCCCCACCGGGACCGGGGGTCTCCCCGATGTCCGGAACCCCGCGGCCGCCATAGCGTCTGAGACGTACCCCACACGGGCAGACGCGAAGGAGCCGGCCGTGAGCACGCAGCGCACCACCCACACCATCACCGCGGTGCCGGCCCCCGTTCCGGCGCGCGTGCACGAGCGGTACGCCGACATCGCCGACCGCCGCCTCGCCGCCGCGCTGTCCGCCGAGGACGCGGCCGAGGAGACCGGGCTGGACCCGTTCGAGCGCACCACCTGCTACACCCACCGGCGCTGGCTGCACCACTGCGTCTCCTCGCCGCTGCACGTGATCGTGGTGACCGGGCACCGCTGGTGCCGGCGCTGCTCGTGCGCGGTGAACGTGGCGGTCGACCAGCTGACCGGCGATGTCGCGCTGACCTGCCCCCGCTGCCACGAGATGCCGCCGGGCGCCGCCAACCGCCAGCTCGTCCGCTGCTGCCGGGCCAGCCTGGCCGCGGCCCACGACGCGCCGTGCCCGGTCCGGGAGATGGAGCGGGCGGCGGCCTGACCCCCGGTCAGCGCCGCGACGTGGCGTCCCGGCGGGCCCGGACCTTGCGGTAGCTCCAGATCAGCAGGGCGAACAGGATGAGCCCGGACAGGATCAGGCTCGACCCGGCGCTCCAGCCGCCGAACGGCAGCCCGGGCACGACGCCCCACACCACGCCGGCGGCGAGCAGTCCCAGGCCCGCGCACACCGACCCGGCGATGCGCAGCGGCGAGGACACGCTGTCCTCCGCGGCCTTCATCGCCCGGTCCCGCACCGGGTCGACGTAGCGCTCCAGTGCCGGGAACTCCGAGGCGAGGATCAGCAGCCCGGCGAGGATCAGCAGCAGCCCGGGGCCGGGCAGCACCAGCAGTGCGGCGCCGACGACGAGGACGACCCCGCCGGCGATCGCGATGGTCACGCGCTTCACGTGGTTGGTTCTGGCCATGGTGCTCGCCATTGTGGCCCGATTCGGGCGTTCGCGCCGCTCATCGGCGGCGACGGCGTGGCGGCGGGGCCTGGTCCAGCGCGCCGGCGGCGGCCTCGGCCACGGCGTGGGCCGCCGCGGCGAGCGCGGGCGAGTCGAGCTTCCACTGCTGCCAGTACAGCGGCACGTCGACCGCACGGTCCGGGTCGAGGCGGACCAGCTCGCCGGTCCGCAGCCGCGGCCCGGCCTGCGCGGTGGGGAGCATGCCCCAGCCCATCCCGGCGGTCACCGCGTCGGCGAAGCCCTCCGAGGACGGCACGTAGTGGCGCAGCGGGCCGGCGTCGCGGCCGCGGGTGAGCGCGCGGGCGAACGAGTCCTGCAGGTCGTCGTGCCGGTCGAACAGCACCACCGGCACCGAGCCCACGGCCCGGCGCAGCGGCGTGCCGTCGAGCCACCGGGCCACGTAGCCGGGGCTGGCCACCGGCAGGTAGCGCATGCTGCCCAGCCGGGTGACCGAGCAGCCCTGCACCGCGTCCGGCGAGGAGGTCACCGCCGCCATCACCACCCCCTCGCGCAGCAGCGTCGTGGTGTGGTCCTGGTCCTCGCGGCGCAGCTCGAAGCAGATCCGCTGCGCCGGGACCCGGCCGAGCGCGGGCAGGAACCAGGTGGCGAGCGAGTCGGCGTTCACCGCGATGGGCAGCACGACGGGCTCGCCGGAGCCGGCCATGCCCAGCTCCGCGCGCGCGTCCAGCTCGAGCCGGGCCAGCTGGCGGGCGAAGCGGACGACGACCTCGCCGGACTCGGTCAGCCGCACCGGCTTGGTGCGCCGCAGCAGGACGCGCCCGATGCCCTGCTCGAGCGCCTTGACCCGCTGGCTGACCGCGGACGGGGTCACGTGCAGGGCGGCCGCGGCGGCGTCGAAGGTGCCCTCGTCCACCACCGCGAGCAGCGTGCGGACCTGATCGACCGGCATCACGAGAGCTAATGATACGTAAGAATCCTTAGCTCGACTGTCGATCCGGCCATGCCTAGCGTGGATACCGTGCTCCTCGCGACGGCCGCCGGGTTCGGCACCGGTCTCTCGCTCATCGTGGCGATCGGCGCGCAGAACGCCTTCGTGCTCCGGCAGGGCATCCGCCGCGACGCGGTGCTGCTCGTGGTGGCGATCTGCGCCGCGTCCGACGCCGTGCTCATCGCGCTCGGCGTCGCCGGCGTCGGCACCGTGGTGCGCGCCCAGCCGGTCGCGCTCACCGCGGTCCGCGTGGCCGGCGGCGCCTTCCTGGTCTGCTACGGCGCGCTCGCCGTCCGGCGGGTGTTCCGGCCGGCGGCGATGACCGTCGACGGGATGCCGGCGGGCTCGCGCCGGCGCGCGGTGCTGACCTGCCTGACCATGACCTGGCTCAACCCGCACGTGTACCTGGACACGGTGCTGCTGGTCGGCTCGGTGGCCGCCACGCACGGCGCGCTGCGGTGGGACTTCGGGCTGGGCGCGGTGCTCGCGAGCGTGTGCTGGTTCGCCGCGCTCGGCTTCGGCGCCCGGCTGCTGGGCGGGTTCTTCGCCCGCCCGTCCGCCTGGCGCCTGCTGGACGGCCTGGTGGCGGCCACCATGGTCACCATCGGGGTGTCGCTCCTCGCCGGCGCATAGCGGTGCTTCGTCAGGTCGCCGCGTCGACCCGAGATCCGCCGTGGACACGGGCCCGGCGCGGTGCTCAGTGGAGCGTGAGCAGGGCCTGCAGCGGGAGGTGGTCGGACGGGAACTGCCCGTCGTGGGCGAAGGTGTTCAGGCCGACGGCCTCGACGGTCACCGCTCCCCTGGTGAACATCCAGTCGATCCGCGCCCCGTCGCGTTCCAGCGGGCGGTAGTCGTGCCAGGTCCGGTACACCGGGGTGCGGCGGGTTCGCGCGGCCGGCCAGGTGTCCACCAGCCCGGTGCCGCGGGTGAGGATCTCGTACGGGACCGAGTGCCCGGCCGGGGCGTTGAAGTCGCCGGTGACGATCACCGGCAGGTCCGCGGGGAACGCGTGGACCCGGTCGCGGATCAACCGCGCGGCCCGCTCCCGGGAGTACTCGGACTCGTCGTCGAGGTGGGTGTCGAGGGCGATGAACTCGTGGCCGGTGCGCCGGTCGTGGAACCGGACCCAGGTGACCATGCGGACCGAGTCGTTGCCCCAGGTGTCCGAGCCGACCGTGTCCGGTGTGTCGGACAGCCAGAAGTGGTGGTACTCCAGCGGTTCCAGCCGCCGGGTGTCGAAGAAGATCGCCATGAACTCGCCGCGGCTGCCGCCCAGCCGCCCCTCGCCGATCCAGTCGTAGTAGCCGGGCAGGTCCTCCTGGATGTCCCGCAACTGCCCGTACAGGCCCTCCTGGGTGCCGATCAACGTCGGCTGCTCCTTGCGGAACAGCTCGGCCATCACCGGCCGCCGCTGCGGCCAGGAGTGCGGCGTGGCGTCCGAGGCGAAGCGCAGGTTGAACGACATCACGTGCAGCGTGTCGCCGCGGGCGGGGCCGAACAGCGGGACCGTCCCCGTCCGGTCCCGGTCGGCCGACGCCGTGCTCGTCAGCGGAAGGCTGAACCCGGCCAGCAGCACGCACACCAGGCCGAGCAGCCGGCGAACTCGGCGGGGCATGCGTACCTCCGTTCACCGTGGGCGGCTGACGATCTGCCGAGATCCATTGTAGGAACTCCGGACCGTTCCGTGGGCGATCCGGCGCGGGCGGCGGGGCCGGTCAGCCGCCCGGCGTGCGGTACGCCTGCGGGCTCACGCCGTACTCCCGCTTGAACGCCGTGCTCAGCGCGAACGCGCCGCCGTAGCCGACCCGATGGGCGACCGCGCCGATGGTGAGCTCGGCGTGCTGGCGCAGCAGGTCGGCGGCGAGCGCGAGCCGCCAGCCGGTGAGGTAGGTCATCGGGGGCTCGCCGACCGCCTCGGTGAACCGCCGGGCCAGCGATGCGCGCGAGACGCCGACGTTCGCGGCGAGCTTGGCGACCGTCCACGGCTCGTCCGGCTGGTGCTGCAGCAGGCGCAGGGCATGCCCGACGACCGGGTCGTCGTGCGCGCGGTACCAGGCGGGCGCCTGCCCGCGGGCGAACCAGGTGCGCAGTGCGCTGATCAGCAGCAGGTCCAGCAGCCGGTCCAGGACGGTCTCCTGGCCGGGCACGTCCCGGACGATCTCGGCGGCGAGCAGCGGGACGAGGGGGCTGGACCACTCCTCGCCGGGCAGCACGATCAGCCCCGGCAGCGCGGCCAGCAGCCGCCTGCTCACCTCGCCGTTCATCCCGTAGGTGCCGGTGAGCAGGATGGTCGGGCCGTCCAGCCCGTGCCCCCAGGTTCGGATGCCGAGGTCGACCAGTGCGGTGAGGTGCCCGCCGTCCGGGGTGCGGCACTCGTCGCCGGGCAGGATCAGCGCCTGCGGCGGCGTGGCCGGGTCGTCGGCGACGAGGTAGGGATCCGGGCCGCGCACGATCGCCACGTCGCCCTCGCCGAGCCGCACCGCCTCGCCGCGGTCGGGCACCACCCACGCGTCCCCGCGCACCACCGCCACCACGGTCAGCGGCGCCCGGTCCTCGATGCGCAGCGACCACGGCGGGGTCAGCACCGAGCGGAGCAGGAACGCGCCGTGGGCACGCGGGCCGTCGAGCAGCGCGGCAAGCGGATCCATCCAGCAAGCGTAGACGCTCGAACATGGAATCGAGCGTCACGACCATGGAAAGTCTCGCCTGGCCCGGTTTGACTGGCTGTCATGACTTCCATGACATCTCCGGGGACGGAGCTCCCGGTCGTCGGCGGCACCGGCAGGACCGGGCTGCCGGCCGAGGTCGCGGGCGCTCCGGCGGAGCGGGTGTCCGGCCGGCCGGCCACGGACGTCGCCGACCACGCGAAGGCGGCCGCCGCCGCGTGGGGGCGGTGAGGGGCGTGAGCGTCTCCGGTGCCGTCCTGGTGGCGGCGACCATCGCGGCCGGCCTGCTCGCCGGGTTGTTCTACGCGTACTCCTGCTCGGTGATGCCGGGCCTGGGCCGCGCCGACGACCGGACGTTCGTGGAGGGCATGCGCGGGATCAACGTCGCGATCGTCAACGGCTGGTTCCTGCTGTCCTTCCTGGGCGCCCCGGTGCTGGCCGGGATCGCGGGCGTGCTGCAGCTGCGTTCGGGCGCGGCACTGTGGTGGACCGCCGCGGGCTTCGCGTGCCTGGTGGCGACCCTGGTGATCACCGCCGTGGTGCACATCCCGATGAACAACGCGCTCGACGCGGGCGGCGACGACCACGCGCGGGTGCGGGCCCTGTTCGAGACGGCGTGGGTGCGCTGGAACGTGGTGCGGACCGTGGTCTCGGCCGCCGGGTTCGGCTGCCTGGTCGCGGCCCTGGTGGCTCGCGGACGCTGTTAGGTTCTCCCGCGTGATCGAGATAGACCTGGCCATGGGCGACGGCCGCATGCTGCACGTCTACGACACCGGACCCGACGGCGACCTCGTCGTGTTCTGGCACCACGGCACGCCGAACATCGGCACGCCGCCCGAGCCGCTGTTCGGGGTCTCGGCGGGCCTGGGCATCCGCTGGGTCTCCGTCGACCGGCCCGGCTACGGCGGGTCGACGCCGCTGCCGGGCCGGACCCTCGCGTCGGTGGCGGCCGACGTGGCCGGTGTCGCGGACGCGCTGGGTGTCGACCGGTTCGCGGTCATGGGGCACTCCGGCGGCGGCTCGCACGCGCTGGCGTGCGCCGCGCTGCTGGCCGACCGGGTCACCGCCGTGGTCAGCGCCGCCGGCCTCGCCCCGTTCGGCGCCGACGGCCTGGACTGGTTCGACGGCATGTCGGCCTCCAGCGCCGGGTCGCTGCGTGCCGCCGCGGCGGGGCGGGCGGCGAAGGAGGCCTACGAGGCGGCCGAGGACAAGCCGGAGATGGAGTTCGCCCCGGCCGACCTCGCCGCGTTCGACGGGCCGTGGGGCTGGTTCGGCTCGGTCGTGCGCCCGGCCGTGGCGGCCGGGCCCGGTCCGCTGATCGACGACGACCTCGCCTACGTCGCGCCGTGGGGTTGCGACCCGGCCACGATCACCGCCCCGGTGCTGCTGCTGCACGGCGGCCGGGACCGGGTCGTGCCGAGTGCCCACGCCGAGTGGCTCGCGACCCGCTGCCCGACCGCCGAGCTGCGCGTGTACCCGGGCCGCGGGCACATCTCCGTTCTCGAGGATGCGCCCGCGGCCCTGGAGTGGCTCAGGCGTTGAGCAGCTGGTCGAAGAAGGAGCGGTAACGGCGCAGCGCGACCCGCAGCTCCTCGGTCTCGCCGGTGCCGCCGCCCTGCCACTGGCCCTCGAGCTCGTGCTTGTGCGCGGCGAAGATCTCCGACAGCGTCCGCATCACCTCGTCGACCAGCTGGTCGGCACCCCGCACGGCCCGCATGGGGTCGTCCACGAAGTCGGCCTGCAGCTCACGCCACCGGCCGCGGAACCGCTCGACGTCGTCGCCGCCGAACAGCTCGGCCCCGGTGTCACCGGCGTCGGCCGGTGCCGGTCCGGTGCCCGCTCCCGCGGGCCCCGGCTCGGTCCCGACGTCACCGGCGGGCGGCCCGGCGGCATCCGGCGGCCACTGCGCCGCCTCCTGCCCGGCGAACCCCGGCTCGGGCTCCAGGTCGCCCGGAGCGGGCTCGGCGCGCCGGGCGTCCAGGTCCGGGTCGTCGTGGTCGACGGGCTCCGCCTCCATCTCGTACTGCGGGTCCGCGTCCTGCGGCGGGGTGCCGTAGGGGGTGCCGGCCTGGTCGGGTCTGGTCCGCGCGGTCTCCGGCTCGTCGCCGAGTTGCGGGATCGGGTCGGTCCGCGGCTGGTCGTACCCGGTTGGCGTGGTGTCTTCGCGCATGGCGGTACCTCCGAACGGCTGGGAACGGTGGGGGTGGGGTCGGGCGGCGCGGCTCAGGTGCTGGTGCGCCGCGGCTGTTCGACGACGTCGTGGTCGACCTGGCGGTCCACCTCGTGGTTGTCGCGCGCGTCGACCGGGTAGCCGTCGCGGCTGCCGGGAACGTCCTCGGCGGCCCGATCGTGGGCGACCTGGTCGGCGTGGGTGTCGTCGGTGTGGGTGTGGTGGGTGTGATCGTCGGCGGTCCGGTCGTGGACCCCGCCGAGCAGGGAGACGAACACCTCGCGGTAGTGCGTCAGCGCCTGCCGAAGCTCCTCTGTGGACACTCCGGCCTGCTCGTGCCGGTTGCGGATGTCGTACCCGCCGCGGTAGTAGTCCACCGCGCCGGCGTGCTCCACGGACAGGTCAGCGGCCCGCTGCTCGAAACCGTCGTCCGGGTAGCCGCGCTCCCGCGCCACCGCGTCGACCAGCTGTTCGGCGGCGGCGACGGCCTCGCCGGGACGGTCGACGAACTGCTCCTGGACGATGGCCCACTGCTCGGTGTAGCGCGCGCGCTCGGCGTCGGAGAGCGGCCGCAGCGTCAACCGCGCGTGCCGCTTCTCCCGCTCGGCCAGCTCACGCTCGGCGACCCGGCGGTCGTCGGTCTCCTTGATGCGGCGGTCGTACTCCGGGCCGAACCGCTGCCGCAACCGGCGGCTTCGCGACTGCTGCATGACGAACCAGGCACCCGCGGCGAGTACGAGTACCACCACGATGACCAGGACGATGACTGCTCCTGTCGACATCACGCGCTCCTTCCTCGGACGTCCGTGCGTCGGGCGACCGAGAAGTGCCCGCGAAACCACCGTGGAAACCTGTGAACCCGGGTCTTGGTGCATTCGGCGTAACGCCGCTGCGGCACATGGCGCAGCCGGGTCTCTAGTGCGGGACGGCGAGCACGTCCTCGTGGTGGATGGTCGCGTGCAGATCGCCGACCTCGCACAGGCCCAGCCGGCGGCGCAGGTACGGCACCGCCTCGCGGACCAGGCCGGGCTCCTGCTCGCAGGCGGCGGCCACCCAGCCCTGCAACCACTGCGCGGTCAGCGCCGCCTCCTCCTGGCCGAGCCGCCACGGGCTGGGCCTGCGGTACACCTGCGCACCCAGCCCCTCGAAGGCACGGGCCGCCACCTCCGCAGCGTCCGGGCCGAGCAACCGCCGCCCATCGACGGTCCGCCGCTGGTGGGCGTTGAACGCCTCCTGCAGCACGTCGTCGAGCTCCTCGGCGGGGTCGAGGGACACCTGGCCGGTCACCGACAGCGCGAGCAGTGCCGGACACCCGGCCTCGGCGCACGCCGCGGCGAGGCCCACCACCTCCCCCGCGGTGAGCAGGTCGAGCAGCGCCGAGCCGGTCACCAGGGACGTGCCGGCCAGGTCCGCGGCCGCGAGCAGGGCGAGGTCCCGCTCGTCGATGACCGCCGTCGCGGGGCCCGGCAGCCCGGCGGCCGCACGCGCGAGCAGCGCGGGGTCGCGGTCGGTCAGGATCCACTGCTGCGGACCGGGCAGCCGCGGCGCCAGCCAGCGGCCCATGGACCCGGTGCCGCAGCCCAGGTCGCGAATCACCAGCTCGCCGCCGGCCAGCCGGGCGCGCAGCGGGTCGAGCAGCTCGACCGAGCGGGCCACGGCGTCGGCACCCTCGCGCAGCGAGAGCCACTCCGGGGCGAACTGGGTGGTGGTCACCGTCACGCGACCCTCCCTGCGATCGACTCATCCACCGTCATCAGTTAACACGCGATCGGGAGCCGGGAAGTTCACCTCGGCGGAAAGTGCTGGTCACCGTCTCATCCGGGCGCCTGTAGAACCAATCGGAGCGAGCGCACGTATTCACGGCAGGAAGCCGACCCCGGGAGGAAAGCGTGGCCGCAATGACAGCATCTCCGGTGCGAACCCTGATCGCCGGAGCGGTCGCGCAGGTACTCCTGCTCGTGGCGCTGACCATGACCGTGGGCCTCGGCCCGTCGGGATGGCTGACCGGGGTCGCCTACCTCGTCATCGGCACCGCCGCCATCACCACCGGGCTGCGCCGGTTCGGCGTGCGGTCGTTCGGCCCCGCCGACCTGGTCACGCTCGCCCGGGCGGTGCTCATCGGCGGCGTGACCGCGCTCGTCGCGGACATCCCCGAGCCGGTACCCGTCGCCGCGACGGTCACCCTCGCCGCGGTGGCGCTGTCCCTCGACGCGGTGGACGGCCGGGTGGCGCGCCGCACCGGAACCGTCTCGCCGTTCGGCGCACGGTTCGACATGGAGGTCGACGCGTTCCTCATCCTCGTGCTGAGCGCGTTCCTCGCCACCACGCTGGGCCCCTGGGTGCTGGCGATCGGCGTCATGCGGTACCTGTTCGTGATGGCCGGCCGGGCGCTGGCCTGGATGCGGGCGCCCCTGCCGCACAGCATGATCCGCAAGACCGTGGCCGCGGCGCAGGGCATCATCCTCACGGTGGCCGCCTCCGGGCTCCTGCCCGAACCGGGCACGGCCGTCGTCGTCGGGCTGGCGCTCTCGGCGCTCGCCTGGTCGTTCGGCTACGACGTGGTGTGGCTGTACCGCAACCGGGAGGCCGCGGTCGACGAGGAGGCGGACCCGGCCCGGACGCCCGTGCGCACGGCACGGCGCCGGGTGCTGGCCGGGGTGACCACGGCGCTGGCCTGCGTGCTGGTCCTGTTCGCCATCGTGGCGCCGAACAGGATCAGCCACCTCACCCCCGCCGCGTTCGCGCACCTGCCCATCGAGGCACTGATCGGCGTGGCTCTCGTGCTGATCCTGCCGGCCGCGGTGCGGCGCGTGTCGGCGGTGCTGCTCGGCCTGGCGCTGGGCCTGCTGCTGCTGGTGAAGCTGCTGGACATGGGCTTCAACGAGGTGCTCGCCCGCCCGTTCGACCTCGTCTTCGACTGGAGCTTCCTGGGCCCGGGCGTGGACTACCTCGCGAGCTCGGTCGGCGGGTTCGGCGCGACCCTCGCGGTGATCGGCGCCTGCCTGCTCGTGGTCGGCGTGCTGGTGCTCATGACGCTGGCCGTGCTGCGGCTGAGCCGCCTGCTGGTGGCGCGCCGCACCACGGCCACCCGCTCGGTCGCGGTGCTCGGCGTCGTCTGGCTGGTGTGCGCCGTGCTCGGCGTGCAGGTCACCCAGGACGCCCCCGTGGCGTCCCGGACGGCGGCCAACACGGTCTACGACGAGATGAAGGCGGTGCGGGCGGGTCTGCTCGACCCGCAACGGTTCGCCGCGGAGGCGTCGGTCGACCACTTCCGCTACACCCCGGGCGACCAGTTGCTGACCGGCCTGCGCGGCAAGGACGTCGTGCTGAACTTCATCGAGAGCTACGGCCGGGTGGCGATCGAGGACCCGCTGATCGCGCCGGGCGTGGACGCGAAGCTCGACACCGGGACCGCCCGGCTGAAGGCGGCCGGTTTCGGCGCCCGCAGCGGGTTCCTCACCTCGTCGACCTTCGGCGGCGGAAGCTGGCTGGCGCACGCGTCGATGCAGTCCGGCCTGTGGATCGACAACCAGCAGCGCTACGACGCGCTGACCGCGGGCGACCGGATGTCGCTGACCAAGGCGTTCAAGCGCGGCGGCTGGAAGACCGTCGGCATCTCGCCGCAGATCAACAAGGACTGGCCGGAGGGCGAGTACTTCGGCTACGACCACATGTACACCGCGGACAACGTGGACTACCGCGGCCCGCAGTTCGCGTACTCCAAGATGCCCGACCAGTACACCCTGCAGCACTTCCAGCAGGCGGAGCGGGCGAAGCCGAACCGCGCGCCGGTGATGGCGGAGATCGACCTGACCTCGAGCCACTCGCCGTGGGCGCCGCTGCCCTCGCTGGTCGACTGGAAGGACGTGGGCGACGGCACCGTGTTCGGCCCGCAGTCGGAGCACGGCCAGCACGGCAAGGACATCTGGCCGGACCCGACGAAGGTGAAGACCGCGTACGGCCACTCCATCGAGTACTGCATCGACACGCTGGTGTCCTACCTGCAGACCTACGGTGACAAGAACCTCGTGCTGATCTTCCTCGGCGACCACCAGCCGGCCCCGATCGTGAGCGGCGAGGACGCGAGCCACGACGTGCCGATCACGATCGTCGCGAAGGACCCGGCGGTGCTCGACCGCATCTCCGACTGGGGCTGGCAGGAGGGGCTCAACCCCGATCCGCACGCACCGGTGTGGAAGATGAGCACGTTCCGCGACCGGTTCCTGACGGCGTTCGGTCCGGCCGGCTCCGACCACCCCCTCGCCGCGCCCCGGCGCTGAGGCCCCCGGATACCGCCGGAGCCGCCGACCTCGCTGTCGGCGGCTCCGGCTCGTGGGGTCCCGCGGTCAGCTGGGGGCCTGTTCGTGCTCCCGCTGGTACGGGATGGTGGCCGGTCCGGGGTCGGGGTCGGACTCCGCGGGCAGCGGCTCCAGTACCTGGTCGGCGCCGGCGAGGACGTCACGCGCGGCGCGCAGCCTGGTGGCGATCCGCTCGTGCAGGTCGCGGAGCCGCTCGACCTCGCGGCGGGCGTCGCCGACGTGCCGGTCGGCGTCGCGGACGCGGCCGTCGGCGTCGCGGGTCCGGCGCCCGGCGTCCGCGGTTGCGGTGTCGACGAGGCGCTGCGCCTCGGCCATCGCGGAGCCGACCCGGCGCTGGCTCTCGGCGGCGCCGGCGGCGACGAGCACGTCGGCCTTGTCGGTCGCGGTGGCGACGAGGTCCTCGGCCTCCCGGGTCGCGGCGAGCACCAGCCGCTCGGCCTCCCCGGTGGCGAAGCCGACCAGCCGCCCGGCCTGGACGGTGGCCTCGTCGAGCCGCCGCCCCGCCTCGGTCGCCGCGGCGCCGACAAGCCGCCAGGTCATCGCCGCGGCGGCGGTGACCAGCCGCCCGGAGGTCTCGTTCGCCGCGTCGACCCGCCGCCCCGCCTCGGCCACCGCGGAACCCACCAGCCCGCCGCTCACCACGCCCGCCGCCCTGACCAACCGGCCCGACGTCTCGTTCGCCGCATCCACCCGGCGCTCGGCCTCGGCCACCGCCGACGCCACCACGTGACCGCCCGTCACCCCGGCCGCGCGAACCAGCCGGCCCGACGTCTCGTTCGCCGCATCCACCCGGCGCTCGGCCTCGGCGGTCGCGTCGGCCACCAGGCGGTCGGCCTCGGCGCGGGCGGCCAGCTTCTGCTCGGCGATCTCCCGCATGGCCTCGGTCCGCCGCGCGGCCATGGCGACCTCGAAGTCGTTCTCCACCCCCTCGCGCCGCCGTTCCGCCTGGTCGTCCAGCTGCTGGCGGCGGCGCTCGGCCTCCGTGGTCATCACCGCGACCTCGACACGGGTCTGCCGCATCAGCGTGTGGTGCTCGTCCTCCATCTGCCGCCGCCGGCCGTCCAGCTCGGCGATCGACTTCTCGTAGCGCACCCGCAGCCGGCCGGCCGCCTCCTCGGCGGCCGCCCAGCTGTGCTCGGCCGCCACCCGGGCGCGAGCGGTGATCTCGGTGGCCTCGTCGTTCGCCAGCTCGAGCATCCGGCGCAGGCGATCCCGCAGGTCGGCGGGGTCGAGCGGGGTCCGGCACACGCGATCGAACCGCCGCCGGAGCCGGATGTTCTCCGCGCGGAGCTCCTCCACCTGTCTGGACAGGGCCTCGGCCAGCCGAGCGTTCGCGTCGCGGTCGGCGGCCAGCATGCGGAGCTCCTCCTCCACACTCTGGACATAGCGGCGGACCGGACCTCGCCGGTAGCCGCGCAACACCACGTCGAAACCGGTGCGCAGTGGCACCAGCTCCCTGCCGTCGCTCACTCGGCCATCACTCCCTCCGCTGTCCTTTATGGACTGTTGACGCGGCTGCGGCCGAAAACCCTGTCTCCTCACGTATACCGCAGTAACCGCACGCAGTGAAGGCCCTACGCGACCTGTGATCAATTCGTGCATTGCCACCGAACGTCCACTATGGATGGACAGCGGAGAAACGTCAGCCCGCCCGGGACCGTTCGGCCGGGTAGGAGTCCACCCGGCGGTCGTTTCGTGCTGCCGGCCCTCGACGTCGCGCGTCGCCTGCCCCTCGTCGAGCAGGACATCCCGACCATCCCCGCCCACCAGCGCCGGTAGGTGGCGATCCCCGCGTCGAGGTCGGCCAGCAGCGCCGTCTGCGACGAGGCCATCGCACTCTCCGTGCCGGAGATCGGCGTCATGAGGAACGACTCGATCTCCGGCGTCCGCGCCGGACGGGCCGGCACCAGGCCGAACGGCCCCGGCCTGGGCGGGCGTCGTGGACGACGGGCCCGCGCCTGTGATGAAGCGGTTCAGTAGGCCGCGCGAGCGGTCGGACGGGCGGCGCGGCGACCGTGGCCGGCTCCGCGTGGAAGCCGGCCACGGCCTCGCCGCCGCAACCGGGTCAGCCGACCGCCAGCTTGGCGCGCAGCGCGGCGACCAGCTCCGCCCGGTTGCCGGCGACGAGCTTCTGCCGCAGGCGGGCAACGTGCTGCTCCACCGTCTTCGGCGAGATGTAGAGGCGGGCGCCGATCTCCTTCTGGGTCAGCCCGTCGAGCAGCAGCTCGCCCACCGAACGCTCCCGTTTGGACAGCCCGCCGGCGGCGGCGCGGTCGTCGGTGGCGATCGTGGCGCGCAGCGCGCGGCCCGCGGCCAGCAGCTCGCGCACGCCGGTCGGCTCGGTCAGCTTCGCCGCCGCCGCGCCGCACAACGCCGCGCCCTCCCACGGCCGGCCCGCGTCCGCGAGCGCCTCGGCGGCCGACAGCACGTCGGCCGTCGCCACGTCCGCGGCCAGGATCGCGGCCCACACCTGCGCGGCCGCCGCCCGCCGGTCGGCGCCGAGCACGGCCAGCCTGCTCGCCGCCTGCTCCGCGGCGGTCGGCTCGTCCGCGACGACCGCCCGCTGCAGCGCCCACCACGCCAGCGTGGCCGCCGCCCACGGCGGGGAGCCCGCCCGGTCGACCGCCGCCGACATCACCGCGACCAGCGCGTCCCGCTCACCGGGCGCGACCAGCGCCGCGGCCGTGGACAGCTCGCCCCATGCGTCGAGCAGCAACAGCTCGACGTCGGCACCGGCCAGTACCGGCGCGACCCGGTGCCATGCGGACCGCAGCGCGTCGTCGTCTCCGGCCCGCCGGGCGAGGCCCACGGTGACCGCGGCCGCGAGCACGGCGTCGCGGCGCAACGTCAGCCCGCTGCCGACCGAACCCAGCCCGGCGCGCGCCTCGGCCAGCCGGCCGGCCCGCAGGTCGAGCCACGCCTTCAGCAGGCGGCTCCGCGTCGTCCGCGGGCGGTCCGGGTGCGCGGTCAACATGTCCCAGGCGGTGCGGTCGTCACCGCCGGCGACCACGACCGTGACGGCGAGGTCGTCCCACCGCTCGGAGGCCATCGGGTCGGCCGGCACGGTCGCGACGGCCAGGCCGGCGAGCCGCCGGGAGGCCGTCTCGAACTCGCCGCGCATCGCGGCGAGCGTCGCCGAGACGCCGTCGAGCAGCACGGTCAACCCGCGCGGCGCGGCGCCGGGCACCATCTGCCGGGCGGCCTCCAGGTCGCGCTCGGCGGCCTCCACGTCCCCGACGACGCTCGCCGCCAGCGCGCCGCGGCCACCGGCGAGCGCCCCCGGCGCCCCGTCGAGGGTGGCCGCGACGGCACGCCAGCGCCCGGCCGCGTCGAACAGCGCGCCGTCGGCCGCCGCGGCGGCAGCGGCGACGCCGGCGGCCAGGCAGCCCGGGTCGTCACCCCGGGCGAGCGCCCGGTCGGCGGCCTCGATCGCGGCCGCGATGTCCCCGTCACGCCATGCGCGCTCCGCGCGCAGCCCGTCGTTCTCGAGTAACTCACCGGCGATCATGACTGCGCCCCGTCCCCCTGGCCCGGATCGGCGGCCGGGTCCGGATCGGCGGCCGGGTCCGCCGGGAGCTCACCCGTGTCCGGGCCCGCAGGGTCGCTCGACGGCGGCTCCGACGGCTCCGAGGACGGCGGCTCCGAGGGCTCCGACGGCGGCTCGGACGGCTCCGAGGACGGCGGCTCCGACGGCTCCGAGGACGGCTCCGGCTGGGGTTGCTGCGGCTGCCGGGGCCGCGGCTGCGGCGGTGGGCGGTGGCGGCGGCTCGGTCGTCGTCACCGCCGACTCGGTCGTCGTGGTCTGCTCGGTGGTGGTGGTCGTCGACGAGGTCGTCGGCTTGGTGTCCGCGTCCGCACCGGACGGCCCGGTGTGCGAGGAGAGGACCACCCCGCCGCCGACCACCAGCGCGGTCGCCACGGCCGCCGCGGCCGCGAGCGTGCGGGACAGGCCGAACCGGCGCACCGCGGCCTTGGCCGGCGCCAGGCCGACCGGCACCGGCGGGCGCACCGGGCTCGCCGCCGGCTCGGGCGCGGCCCGCAGCGCGATGCGCTCCGGCTCCGGCTCGGCACGGACCGCCGGCTCGTCGGCGGTCTGCCCGCCGATCGCCAGCGCGGCACCGATCGCGGTGTCGCCCTTGGGGTTCGGGGCCACGGTCACCGGCCGGCCGAGGATCTCGGAGACGACCTGGGTCACCAGCGGGATGCGCGCGGAGCCGCCGGTGAGCAGCACGGCGGAGACCTCCGCGGGCGTGCTGCCCGCGGTGTCGATCGCGCGGTGCAGCGCCGCCGCGGTCTCCTCGACGGTCGGGCGGATCATCTCCTCGAACTCGGCGCGGGCGAGCCGCACGCGGGTGTCGATCCCCGGCGCCAGCACCGGGATCTGCACGTCGGTGTCCGCCGACAGTGCCTCCTTGGCCCGGGTGCACTCCCGCCGCAGCCGGGCCAGCGCGTGCCGCACCGCCGGGTCGGCGGGGTTCAGGGCGGCGAACTGCTCCCCCAGCGCCGCACGGACGTGGTCGAAGACGAGCTCGTCGAAGTCCAGCCCGCCGACCTCCAGCTCCTCCGACGGCGCGGCCGGCGCGAACCTGCCGTCGTCCGTCCTGCGCACCACGGAGGCGTCGAAGCCGGTGCCGCCGAGGTCGTACACCGCGACGAGCTCGCCGGCCCCCACCGGCACGTGCTCGGCATGGGTACGCACGGCCGCCTGCGCGGTGGACAGGAAGACCGTCGAGGCCAGCCCCTGCGCGATCAGCGCGGCGTGCAGCGACTCCAGCCGGTGCTGCCCCCAGCCGGCCGGATGCGTCAGCGCGACCCCCGCGGGCGGACCGCCCATCGCGCCGGCGACCGCGCCCACGATGTGCGCCACGTAGCGAGCCGCGAGCGCGTCAGCGGTCATCAGGACGCCGCCCAGGCGCAGCGGCGTGCCGTCGCCGATCCGGCGCGTGAACTGCCGCGCGACCCGGTCGGGCTCGGTCGTCGCGCGCTGTTCCGCGGCATCCCCCAGCACCAGCGAGCCGTCCGGGTTCACGTACGCCACCGACGGCAGGTACGCCGCCTGCGGGCCGTACGGAACGACCTCGGCCCACCCGGACCGGCACACCGCCGCCGCGGTGAATGTTGCCCCTAAATCCACTCCGACCTGGTAAGACATCCCACGATTCCCCTCTCGCATCACCAGCCGAATGGATTCGATACGTAAATCGGCCCGGCTTGGTTCACATCTGTTTCGCGACTTCCTCCACGACAACGATGTGCGCAGGTCGGAGGGCGGGCATCGGGGAAAACCCCTTAGCGGCCCCGCATCCCCCTTCGGGCACCCCCGTACCCCGTCCGGGAGCGACGGGGATTGCCCGGATGGCAGGCGCGGCGACCGAACCTAGCTTTGGTGACAGCTGGACGAACGGTCCGGTGGGCGACGCGGAAGCCGGCGCCCGGACACGAGATCAACGACCACACAGGAGTGCACACCATGTCGAACCCGACGGGTTTCAACCTTTCCGAGATGCTCAAGTCGGTCGCCGACGTCGACCTGACCGCGGTGCTGGACCAGGACGTGACGCAGGACCAGGAGGCGGCGCAGGTCGACGAGCAGCACGCGACCGCTGACAACACGCAGGTCGGCGCGCAGCAGAGCGACCAGAGCCAGGACACCACCACCGACACCACGACCGTGGCCGGCGACGGCGGCAACGGCGGCGTCGCGGTGGGCGGCAGCGCGAACGGCGGCTCCGGGCTGGGCATCGGCGGGGACGCCGGCGACATCTCGCAGGCCGGCAAGTTCAACATCAACTTCGGTGACTCGACCGCCGGTGACGGCGTGGGTGTCGGCGGCAACGGCGGCTTCGGCGGGAACGCGGACGCCAGCGGCGGCAACGGCGGCAACGCCACCTCCACCGTCGACGTGGACGCCGACCAGGACAGCGACCAGGACCTGGACCAGCACAACGACATCGACCAGGACCTGGACAGCGACCAGACCCAGGTGCAGGACGCGGACGTCGACCAGCACGAGGACTTCCACGCCGACGTGGACGCCCGGGTGCACGACGCGCTGAACGACATCGACCTGCCCATGTGACCGGTCATCGCCGAAACGGTGACCGTGTGATCGCTGACCGTGCGTGGCCGGAGCTGCTCGACGCGTTCCGGCCACGCATTTCGCCATCCACACAGGAGTGATCGACATGACGTCCATCTCCGCGCTCATCGACTTCCTGATGAGCCTGATGCGCGACGACGACACCAAGCGGGCGTTCGAGAACGACCCGGACGGGACGATGGCCGGCAAGGGCCTGCACAACGTCTCCGCCCAGGACGTCCGGGACGCGCGCCTGATCATGGCCGAGGACGGGAGCGCACGCCCCCGCAACGACGGCGGTTCCCACAGCAGCGGGTACCACGAGGGCGGCCTGGGCGGTGGCGGCACGGTGCGCGAGATCCTGCACACCACCAACACCTTCGAGATCGACCAGAGCCGGCACACCTCGATCGGGGACATCAAGCAGACCATCATCAACATCGACGACCGGGACACGACGGTCATCGACTCGTTCAACTCGCAGGACACGGTCACCGCCATCCAGGACAACGACACGGTGATCGACATCCACGAGGACAAGGACGGGCCCCGGGACGGCGACGAGCAGGAGCCGACCCCGGACCCGACCGACGACCTCCCGAACGACCCCGGTCCGCCGCCCATGGACGACACGCCCCCGGACGAGGTCCCCGACCTCCCGGGGCCACCGTCGGACGAATCGGACGAGCCGGACGTGCCGATGCCGGAGACGAACGATCCGGGGATCGATCCGGGAGACGGAACCGATCCGTTCCCCACCGAGCCGGAGCCGCTCCACGAGGAGCCGGTGATGGCCGAGGCCGACGACCTGCCGGTCGCGTGAGGTGGATGTCATGGCAGCGAAGGCCGAGCCCGTCGCGGCCGTGGACCTCGCGATCGGGGCGCTCGCGAAGTACGGGCGCCCCGACCTCGAGGCCCGGCTCAACCAGGCCCGCGAGCGGTTGCTCGCCGACCACGTGCGCGTGCTCGTGGCCGGCGAGTTCAAGAAGGGCAAGAGCATGCTGGTCAACGGGCTCGTGGGGGCGCCCGTCTGCCCCGTGCTCGACGACCTCTCGACCGCGGTGCCCACCGTGGTCCGCTACGCGGAGACCCCGGCGGCCACGCTGATCCGCGTCCACGACGGCCCCGTCACCGAACGCACCACCGTGCCCCTCGACGACATCCCCCGCTACGCGACCGAGCAGGGCAACCCGGGCAACCGCGATCGGCTGAACCAGATCGAGGTCGGGCTCCCCCGCGCCGTGCTGGCCGGCGGGCTCGTCCTGGTCGACACCCCCGGCGTCGGCGGGCTCGGCTCGGTGCAGGCCGCCGCGACCGCGACCACCCTGCCGGCCGCGGACGCCGTGCTGCTGGTGTCCGACGCGTCGCAGGAGTACACCGCGCCGGAGCTGGAGTTCCTGCGCCAGGCCATCGCCGTGTGCCCGAACGTCGCGTGCGTGCTGACCAAGACCGACATGTACCCGGAGTGGCGCACCATCGCCGAGCTCGACCGCGGGCACCTCGCGCGGGCCGGCATCGACGCGCCGCTGTTCACCGTGTCCTCGACCATGCGCTGGCACGCGCTGCTGGCGGAGACCGACGAGCTGCGCGCGGAGCTGTCCGCCGACTCCGGGTACGCGCCGCTGGTCGGCTACCTGCGCAGGGACGTGCTCGGCCGCGCGGACGAGCTGGCCCGCCGCTCGACGGTGCACGACGTGCTCGCGGTGACCGAGCAGATCGTCACGTCGCTGCGCACCGAGCAGGCCGCGCAGGAGAACCCGGAGAGCGTGCAGGAGACCATCCGCGAGCTGACCGCGGCCGAGCAGCGCGCCGCCGGACTCAAGGAGCGGTCCGCGCGCTGGCAGCAGACCCTCAACGACGGCGTCACCGACCTCAACGCGGACATCGACTACGACCTGCGCGACCGGCTGCGCGAGATCGTCCGGGACGCCGAGGAGGCCATCCAGAACGGCGGGGACCCGACCAGGACGTGGGAGCAGTTCACCGCCTGGGTCGAGCAGTCCGCGGCGGCCGCCGCGGCGGCGAACTACGTCTGGGCGACCCAGCGCGCGCGGTACCTGGCCCAGCGGGTCGCCGAGCACTTCGACGAGGAGCGCACGCACCTGCTGCCGGCGCTGCGCATCGAACCGTCGGACGCGATCCGGTCGGTGCGCACGATGTCGGTCAAGGACACCGAGACGTGGGGCATCGGCCGGCGCCTGCTGACCGGGCTGCGCGGCGGCTACACGGGCATGCTGATGTTCGGCATGCTCGGCACGCTCGTCGGCTTCACGATGCTGAACCCGATCTCGATCGGCGCCGCGCTGCTGATGGGGCGCAAGACCATCGGGGACGAGCGCAAGCGCATCATCGCCAAGCGGCAGAGCGACGCCAAGACCGCGCTGCGCCGCTACGTCGACGACGTGACCTTCCACGTGGGCAAGGACTCCCGGGACATGCTGCGCGGTGTGCAGCGGGTGCTGCGCGACCACTTCACCGCGCAGGCCGAGCAGATGAAGCGCTCGCTGCAGGAGTCGCTGAAGGCGGCGGAGAACTCGGTCAAGGCGACGAAGGCCGAACGGGACGCCCGGCTCGCCGAGATCGGCGCGGAGCTGGCCCGGCTGGAGCAGGTGGCCCGCCACGTGAGCACCCTGCTGCCGCCCGCCCGGGGGAAGGACGCGGCCTGATGATGGTCCTCTCGCACGCGGTGCGGCAGGTGCTGCACACCGCCCTCGCCGCCTACGGTGACCAGCCGCGCACCGTGGAGTTCCTGCGCGGCCAGCTGCACCGGCTGGACGAGCCGCTGCGGGTGGCCATCGCCGGCAAGGTCAAGGCGGGCAAGTCGACGCTGCTCAACGCGCTCGTCGGGGAGGCGGTCGCGCCGACCGACGCCGGCGAGTGCACCCGGGTGGTGACCTGGTACCGCAACGGGCCCCACCCGCGGATCGTCATGTACCCCAAGGACTCCGCGCCGGCACCGCTGCCCGTGGTGCGCCGCGACGGGGCGCTGGACATCGACCTGCAGGGCACCGCGGCCGAGCGGCTGGACCGGCTGGTGGTCGACTGGCCCGCGCAGAGCCTGCGGGCCACCACGCTGATCGACACCCCGGGCGTCGCGTCGATCAACGACGGCGTCTCCCGGCGCACCGTGCGCTTCCTCGAGCCGGACGACGACACGCCGACCGAGGCCGACGCGGTGCTCTACCTGATGCGCCACCTGCACGTGGCCGACGCCGAGTTCCTCGAGGCGTTCGCCGACCAGGGCGTGGCCCGGGCGACCGCGGTCAACACGGTCGCGGTGATCTCCCGGGCCGACGAGATCGGCGCCGGGCGGCTGGACGCGATGTTCGCCGCCCGGGCGATCGCGGCGCGCTACCGGACCGAGCCCGCGCTGCGCGGGCTGTGCCAGAACGTGGTGGCGGTGGCCGGGCTGCTCGCGCACACCGGCCGCACGCTGCGCCAGGCCGAGTTCGTCGCGCTCACCGAGCTGGCCGCCACGCCGCGCGAGGAGCTGGACGCGGCGCTGCTGTCCATCGACCGGTTCCTGCGCGCCGACTCCGCGGAGACCCGGCGCGAGCTGGTCCACCGGTTCGGGCTGTTCGGCATCCGGCTGGCCACGTCGCTGATCCGCCAGGGCACCCGGACGCCGGCCGCGCTCGCCGACGAGCTGGTCGCGCGCAGCGGGCTGGGCGAGCTCCAGCAGGTGCTGCAGGTCCAGTTCGGCGAGCGCCGAGACCTGCTCAAGGCGCGGTCCGCGCTGCTGGCCCTGGACCACCTGGTGCGCGCGGACGGCGACGCGCGGGGGCTGGGCCGCCAGATCGAGCGGATCCTGGCCGGCGCGCACGAGTTCGCCGAGCTGCGGCTGCTCGGCGCGCTGCGGGCCGGGGTCGTCACCCTGCCCGGCCCGGTCGCCGAGGAGGCCGAGCGGCTGCTCGGCGGCTCCGGCAGCGCGCCGTCCGCGCGGCTCGGGCTGCCCGCGGGCGCGCCGCCCGACGAGCTGCACCGGGCCGCGTTCACCGCGCTGCGGCGGTGGCAGGGCCAGGCGGAGAACCCGATGTTCGGCAGGCGCGCGGCCGACGCGTGCCGGGTCGTGGTGCGAACCTGCGAGGGCATGCTCTCGCCGCGCTGAGCCGCGTCAGCCCACCCACCGACCCGACCCACCACCGACCCGACCCACCACACCACCCAGCCGACCCGTGACACCACCGAGTCGACCCACCACCGGCGAGTCGACCCGTGACACTGTCGAGTCGACCCACCACACCACCGACCCGACCCGTGACACCGGCGCGTCCCGCCCCAGGAAGGCGGCGGCGCCGCGCGCGGCGCACCATGGCGGGATGAGCAACAGCCGGTTCGTCGACCTCAGCCACCGGATCGAGCACGGCATGGTCACCTACCCCGGGCTGCCCGGCCCGGTCGTCGGCACCCACCGCGAGCGGGTGGAGACCGCGCCCGGCGTGTCGTTCCACATCGGACGGATCGACATGGTGGCGAACACCGGGACCTACATGGACGCCCCGTTCCACTTCCACGCCGGCGGCGCCGACGTCGCGGGCCTGCCGCTGGAGCGGCTGGTGGACGTGCCGGCGGTCCGGGTGCCCGCCTACGGCGTCCCGGTCCTCGGCCCGGAGGCGTTCGGCGAGCCGGATCGCCTGTGGGGCAAGGCGGTCCTGGTGCACACCGGCTGGTCGCGCCACTGGGGCACGCCGCGCTACGGCACCGGCGCCCCGTACCTGACCGCGGACGCGGCCCGCCTGCTGGTGGACGCGAACATCGCACTGCTCGGCGTGGACGCGCTCAACGTGGACGATCCCGGCGACCCGGCCCGGCCGGTGCATCACACGCTGCTGGGCAACGGGATCCCGATCGTCGAGCACCTGACCAACCTGGCCGCCCTGCCCGAGGACGGCTTCCGGCTGACCGCGCTCCCGGCGCCCGTGCGGGGCCTGGGCAGCTTCCCGGTCCGCGCGGTCGCCGTGCTCCCCGCTACCAGCTGACCAGGCCTTCGGAGTCCAGCAGCCGGCGCACCACCTTCCCGGTGGCGTTGCGCGGCAGCTGGTCCACGAAGATCACGTCCCGCGGCACCGCGAACCGCGGCAGGTGCGCGTGCACGTAGTCGCGGACCGTGCTGGCGTGCAGCACCGCCCCGGGGCGCAGCGCCACGTAGGCGGCGAAGCGCTGGCCGTACTCCCGGTCCGGCACCCCGACCACCGCCGCGTCCAGCACCTGCGGCAGCGTCAGCAGCAGCTCCTCGACCGGGCGCGGGAAGACGTTCTCCCCGCCCGAGATGATCATGTCGTCGTCGCGGCCGGAAACGAACAGCCGGCCGTCGGCGTCCAGGTACCCGCGGTCGCCGGTGACCATCAGGCCGTCGTAGACCGCGTTGCTGCCACCCCCGACATAGCCCTCGAACAGCATGTCGTTGCCCACGCAGATGCGGCCCACCACGCCGGGCGGGACCGGCCTGCCACGGGCGTCGAGGATGCCGACCCGGGTGCCGATCGGGCAGCGCCCGGCCGTGGTCGGCGCGGCGCGCAGGTCGAGCGGGTCGGCGATGCTCGCCCAGGACACCTCGGTCGAGCCGTACAGGTTGTAGAGAACGTCACCGAACTCGTCCATGAACGACGTGACGAACCGCGCCGACATCGGCGACCCGCTCACCGCGACCACCCGCAGCGAGGAGGTGTTGTAGTTGCGGATCACCTGCCGCGGCAGGTCCATGATGCGCTGCAGCATGATCGGCACCGCGAACAGCGACGTGCACCGCTGCTCCTCGATCATCCGCAGCGTGTCCTCGGCGTCGAACTTGCGCTGCAGCACGAGCTTCGCGTGCAGCGGCATGCCGAGCTGCATCGCCGCGAGCCCCCAGGTGTGGAACAGCGGCGCGGCGACCAGCATCCGCTCCCCCGCGTGCAGCGGGATGCGCGAGAGCACGGCGGCCGCGGTGCGCAGCCCGTGCGGGTTGCGGCGGCGCGCACCCTTGGGGTTGCTGGTCGTCCCCGAGGTCAGCACGATGATCTTGCCGGCGGACGTCGGCGGCGTGGGCCGTCGCGGCGAGCCCGCCTCGATCAGCCCGTCCACGGTCGGCTCGTCCCCGCCCCAGGTCCGGACCTGTGGCAGCGCCGACGGCAGCTCCGCGAGCAGCGGGGTGAACTCGTCGTCGGCCAGCATCAGGACCGGGCGGTGGGTGTGCACCGCGTCGGTCACCTGGGTGCCGGACAGCCCGGTGTTCAACAGCAGCACGGTGGCGCCGAGCTTCCCGCACGCGATCATCGACTCGACCATCGCGCCGTGGTTGCGGCACATCAGCGCCACCCGCCTGCCCTGCCGGACGCCGTACCCGGCGAGCGCGTTGGCCAGCCGGTCGGTACGGAGGTCGACGTCGGCGAAGGTCAGCGTGCCGAGCTCGTCGGCGATGGCGTCCTCGCGCGGCACCCGGGCGGTGGCCGCGCTGTACCCGCCGGCGACCGTCGCGCCCCACTTGGACAGCGCGTTGAGCTGACGGGCCACCCGGTCGGGCCGGCCGGCGGCGAGCACGCCGGCCCGGGTGAGCGTCCGCGCGACGGACAGCTGCGACTGGCCCGTCGCCGCCTGGTCGAGATGGCTGCGCGAGGTGGTCAGCGGCCGGCCGGCCAGGTGGTCGTCGATCAGCGAGATCGCTTTGCGGGCTCTCTTGCGCAGCCAGGACTCCGGCAGCCGTGATCCGCCCGGGAGCGAGATCGCGAGATGCAGTTCGGTGCGGTTCGCCTCGACCGCGGTGAGACGGATCGAGACGTGCCCGCCGGGCCAGCGGTCGCTGATCACGACCAGGTGCTCCGGCGGCCGGTGCACCAGGACCTCGACGTCGTGGCGCGCCACCGGGCCCTGGTCCACGCTGAACCGCACCTCGTACTGGCTGCCCACACCGGTCTCGGCGTGACCGGTCCGGTGTGACCACGCGATCTCACGGACGAACCGCGGGTAGGACTCGAGGTCGTTGACGACGCTCCAGAGTCGTTTCCGCGAATGGTCGAGGACGTCGACCACTTCGACGAGGTCTGTCGGCACGAGCTCCTCCGTTCGCACGGGCGAACGCCCAGAGCTACATTTAGTAGCAGCATGCTCCATTCGGAGCAAGACCATCATCCTGTTCCGTGGACATCAGACCATGCGAACCAATATCTCGGTAGTCGCCGCGGGGTCGCTCTCGAGCGGTGCGCGGACCCCCGTCGGGACGAAACCGTTCCGTTCGAACAGCCTCCGAGCAGCGGTGTTGTCGTCGACGACGTTCAACTCGACCCGCGGCCAGCCGGTCTCCGCGGCCCAGGCGAGTATCTCGCCGACCAGCGCGTCGCCGACACCCTTCCCGCGGGTGCCGGGACGCACCCACATCGCGACCAGCAGCGCGGCGTCGGCTCCGGGCGGCGTGTACGCGGCCACCGCGCCGACGACACGGTCGCCGAGCATCGCCACCACCGCGACCCCGTTGTCCGGTCCGAGCCGGTGACGCCACTGCGCCTCGTCGAAGGCCTGCTCCGCGGCGAGCGTCGAGCCGTACGCGTGGGGCGCGTCGGCGAGCGAGGCGAGGCGCACCTCGCGCCAGGTCGGCCACTGGTCCGGCACGAGCCGGAGGGTGGATATCGTCGCTGTCCGGTTCATGTTCGAACGGTAGAAGTGCCCGTGTGGCAGGGCAATCGGGTTTACCGGGCGGGGCCCTCACCCGTGCCCGGCACCACGACGGTCGCCTTCGCCCGGGTGGCCACCACCGGCGGGTTCAGCACGTCGGCCGCGGACGGCCCGCGCCCGGGCGCGGCCCGGCACAGCACCCGGGCCTCGAACTCGATGTCGCGCGAGCGGTTGCCCACCCGCACCAGCGTCGCGGTGACCTCGACGACGTCCCCGGCCTGGATCGGCGCGAGGAACTCGACGGCCGAGTACCCGGCCAGCAGGCTCTCGTCGCCGTCGGTGTGGATCGACAGGTCGGTCGCGACGTCGCCGAACAGCGCCAGCCCGTACGCCCCGTCGACGAGGTCGCCGCCGTAGTGCGCGTGCGCGTACGGCACGTACCGCCGGTGCGTCACCGAGAATCCCACCTCGAGGGTCATGCGGCCTTCTGCTCCTTCATCGAGTGGACGAGGTAGCTGGCGACCTCGCCCGGTGTGGTGCCCCGGCCGAACACCCGGTCGACCCCCAGCTCGGCCGGCCATCATCGGGTCGAACCGCGGCCCGCCGGCGATCAGCACCGGGCACCGCTCGCCCATCGCCTCGCGGAACGCGGCCGACATCTCCTGCGTGTTGAGGATGTGCGCGTCGCGCTGGGTGACCACCTGCGAGACCAGCACCGCGTCGGCCTTCTCCGCGCGCGCCCGCTTCACCAGCTCCGGCACGGTCACCTGGGCGCCGAGGTTGACCACCCGCAGCTCGCGGTAGTACTCCAGGCCCTTCTCACCGGCGAAGCCCTTGATGTTGAGGATCGCGTCGATGCCCACCGTGTGCGCGTCGGTGCCGATGCACCCGCCGACGACGACCAGCTTGCGGCGCAACAGTTTCCGGACCTCGGTGTTCACTTCGGACGGTGAGAGCAGCGGGTACTCGCGCTCCACGACGGTGACCGCGTCGAGGTCGACGACGTGCCGGGCCGAGCCGTACACGACGAAGAACGTGAAGTCGCCGCCGATGCCGTGCGAGTGCACGACCATCGCCGGGTCGAGGCCCATCTTGTTCGCCAGCTGCATCGCCGCGCCCTCGGCCTTCGGCCCGGGCGGCACCGGCAGCGTGAACGACACCTGCACCATGCCGTCGCCGGTCGTGTCGCCGTAGGGGCGCACGACGCGCTTGCCCGCGGTGGTCACTTCGTCGCCCCCTCCTCCAGCAGGTCCGACGCCGGGTTGCGGTAGCCGTCGGCCTTCTCCACCACGCCGTCGGCGCCCTTCCCGGCGTCCGGTGGGCGTTTCATCAGCCCGAACGTGCCGTCCGCGATGGCGTCGAGCAGCCCGTCGCGGACGATCCGGTCCAGCAGGTCGACCGCCTCGCCGAGCACCTGGTGGGCCCGCTTGACGATGAGCCCGTCCGGTGCGGGGCGGAAGTCCTCGCGCAGCCCGGCCGCCGCGTTCAGCACGTAGCGCACGTTGCGCAGCGCGAGGTCCCGGTCGGCCAGGAACGGGGTGACCACGGCCTCGGTCATCATGCCCACCAGCAGGATCGACTGTCCGGTGAGGACACCGGCGAGGTTGAAGAAGCCGTCGAGCAGGTAGCCGCCGAACACGTCGCCGGTCATGTGCTTGGTCGGCGGCATCCACTTCAGCGGCGCGTCCGGGAACAGCTCGCGGGCCAGCAGCGCATGCGCGAGCTCGAGGCGGAACGAGTCCGGCACGGCGGGGTTGATCTCGAAGGCGTGGCCGAGGCCGAGCAGCTCGTCGGGTAGCCCGGCCTCGTGCGCGAAGTGCTCGTTGAGCAGCTGGGACACGGTGACCGTGTGCGCGGCGTCGACGGCGTCGGCGGTGGTGAGGTAGTTGTCCTCGCCGGTGTTGATGATGATGCCGGCGCGCGCATGCACCTGGCGGGAGAACCGCTGGTCGACGAAGGTGCGGATCGGGTTGATGTCGCGGAACAGGATGCCGTACATCGAGTCGTTGAGCATCATGTCGAGCCGTTGCAGGCCACCCAGCACGGCGATCTCCGGCATGCAGAGCCCGGAGGCGTAGTTCGTCACCCGGATGTAGCGGCCGACCTCCTTGGACACCTCGTCCATCGCGGCCCGCATGATGCGGAAGTTCTCCTGGGTGGCGTAGGTGCCGGCGAACCCGTGGTGCGTGGCACCCTCCGGCACATAGTCCAAAAGGGACTGTCCGGTCGAGCGGATCACGGCGATGACGTCGGCCCCGGCGCGGGCGGCGTTCGCGGCCTGCACCACGTCCTCGTCGATGTCGCCGGTCGCGACGATCAGGTAGATCCACGGCCGCTGCGGGGGGTTGCCGAACCGCGCGACCAGCTTGTCGCGCTGCGCCCGGTTGCGGTCCACCGTGCGCAGACCCCGGGCCACCGCGGTGCGCCCGGCCTTCGCCGCTCGCTCCGCGTCGCGTCCACTCGGGACGGTGAAGCGGACCTGCCCGGCCGCGGTGGCCTCGGCGAGCTCGGTCAGGGTGCCGAGGTCGTGCTCGCGCATCGCGTGGAAGGCGGGCAGCACCGCGCCGTGTTCGAGCCCGCAGTGCTCGCGCACGGTGTCGACGACGCGGTTCACCCACGGCACGTCTCCGGCCCGGTGGGTGGAGTCGGCGCCGGTGATGCCGGCCAGGCGCAGCGTCGCCCGCTCGACGGCGACCGTGGTGTGCGCTCTGGCGATCTCGACAACCGGCTCCGCCGCCCGCGCGGCGAGCGTGCGCGCGGTGGCCACGACCTCGGGATCCAGGTCCAGCAACGCCATTACGACCTCTCGAAGATAGTGGTTCCGTCCAGGACAGTGCGCAGGCACGTCTCGTCGTGCCACACGGCGAACGTGGCCGGCTCCCCCACCGCGAGCGTGCCGCCGGGCTCGCCGGCCGCGACCCAGCCACCGGCGGTGTGCGCGGCGAACGCGTCGCCGAACGGCAGGCCCGAACCCGGCGTGCGGTGCTCGACCGCGGCGCGCACGGTGGCCCACGGGTCGACCGGCGTGACCGGCGCGTCGGAACCGAACGCGAGCGCCACCCCGGCTGCGGCCAGCATCGCGAACGGGTTGAGCCCGGCCGCCCGGTCCGGACCGAGGCGTCGCGCGTACATGCCGTCCGGGCCGCCCCACGCGGCGTCGAACTGCGGCTGCACCGACGCGACCACCCGGAACCGGGCCAGCTCCGCGGCCTGCTCCTCGGTGATCATCTCCAGGTGCTCCAGCCGGTGCCGGACCGCGCCGAGCGACTGCTCCCCCACGACCTTCTCGGCCAGCCGGAACCCGGCGACCACCGCGCCCACCGCGGCATCGCCGATGACGTGGAAGCCCGCCTGGACGCCGGCCTCCGAGCACGCGACCAGGTGCTCGGCGATCCGCTCGGCGTCGAGGTAGCGGGCGCCGCTGGTCTCCGGCGCGTCCGCGTACGGCTCGCGCAGCGCGGCCGTTCGGGAGCCGAGCGCGCCGTCGACGAACAGGTCCCCGGCCAGGCCGCGGGCGCCGGGCGGGCGCGCCCCGAAGTCCCCCCAGTACCCGACCACCCGCGGCAGCGCGCCGTCGAGGGCGAGCAGCTCGCGGAAGTCCTCCGCACCGGCGATGTCGGGTCCGCCGCACTCGTGCACGCAGGCGATGCCCACCGACGCGGCGTGGGTCAGGAAGGCCAGCCGGGCCGCGCGGCGCTGGTGCGGGGTGATCGTGTCGCGGGCGGCGCGGCGCACGTGGTGGTGCGCGTCGCGGGCCAGCGGGCCGCCGTCCGACCAGCCGGCCGCGTGCCGGGCGGCGGGTGCGAGGTCGACCAGCGGGGTCGACACGAGCGCGGAGTGCGCGTCGACGCGGGACAGGTACGCCGCGGCGCCGCCGGCGGCCGCGTCGAGCTCGTCGCGGGTCGGTGGGCGGTTCTCCGGCCAGCGGGTCTCGTCCCAGCCGTGCCCCCACAGCACCGCGCCCGGCTCGGCGCGGACCCGGTCGCGGACCGCGTCGAGCACGTCGGCGAGCGACTCCGCCCCGGTCAGGTCGAGCCCGGTGCGCAGCAGGCCGGCCGAGGTGGCGTGCACGTGCGCGTCGACGAACGCGGGCGCCACCAGCGCGCCGCCCAGGTCCACCGTCTCCCCGGCCGGCGGCGGATCGCCCGAGCCCAGCCAGGTGATCACGCCGTCCTCGACGACCAGCGAGGACGCGGTGCCGCCGTGCACGCGGCCGCCGGTGAACAGGGTGGTCATGTGGACGTAGTGTGCCGTTCCCGCCGCTCGAACAGCTCGCGTACCCCTGGGGTCGTGCGGACCAGGTCGAGGGCGAAGTTCGCGTGCCCGGGGACGTAGCCGTTGCCGATGAGCATCCGGACGTCGGCGGCCAGGCCCTCGGCACCCAGCGCGGCCGCGGAGAACGAGGTGGCCATCGAGAAGAACACGATCGTGCCGCCGTCCGCGGTGGCCAGCACGGCGCCGTGCTCGCAGCCGGGCACGTCCACGCACACCACGGTGACGTCGGCCGGTGCGCCCACCGCCGCCGCCACGGCCACCGGGTCGCGGGCATCGGCGAGCACCACCTCGTCGGCGAGGCCGGCGGCGAGCACCGCGTCCGCCTCCGCCCGCGCCGGCACCAGCGCGACCAGCCGGCCGGCCCCGGCGCGCCGCGCGGCGGCCAGCGACAGGCTGCCCGACTTCCCGCCGCCGCCCAGGACCAGCACCGACGGCCGGTCCCCGCGCGCCGCCGCCTCGCGCACGACCCGGTCGGTCAGGGCCGGCGCGCCGCAGACGTCCAGCACGGACAGTGCGAGCTCGTCGGGCAGGTCGTCGGGCAGCACCGCGGCGATCGAGCGTCCGAACAGGACGGCCGTGCCCCGGCACGGGACCTGCTCGCCGTCCCCGCTCCAGCCGGCGAGCCCGTCGTCGATCCGGAGTGGAGTGAGGGTGAGGGACACGAGCGTCGCGATCCGGTCGCCGACCTTCAGGCCGAGCGGGGACTCCGGCCCGACCTCGCGGACCGTGCCGAGCAGCATGCCGCCGGAGCCGGTGACCGGGTTGTGCATCTTGCCGCGTTCGTCGATGATCTCGAGCACGGCACGCCGCACCGCATCGGGCTCGCCGTGCTGCTCGCGCAACTGCCGGTAGGACGCCGCGTCCAGGTTCAGGACCTCGACGTCCACCAGGACTTCGTCGGGCCACGAGCGAGGCTCTGTCGACAGGCGCCAGGCTTGCTGCGGCAGCACCCCGGCCGGCTCGACCACCCGATGCAGACCGTATGCGGACGACACTCAACCCTCCGTCAGTAGGATTTGCGCTTAGGCTAGGTTCTGGCAGCATATCTTTACGTCAACCTAGCAGCGAGGAGAACAGATGACGGCAGCACGCAGCTTGGGCACAGCCGCCACGACGGTCTCCGAGGCACTGGACGAGACCGCCAGGCAACCGTACGAGTACGTCAGGCGGGAGCTGGTGGAGCCCGACTGGCGACGCTTCCCCGGCTGGCGCGACGTCACGGAGGCACAGTGGCGTGACGCTCAGTGGCAGCGCGTGCACTGCGTGAAGAACGTCAAGCAGCTCCGCGTGGTCGTCGGGGACCTGCTCGCCGAGTCGTTCTACGAGGACCTGGTGACCGACCAGCAGAACCTCGCGACGATGTCGATGCTGCTGCCCCCGCAGATGCTGAACACGATGGCGCCGCACGCGGACCCCGAGCAGGACGCGTTCACCAAGGCGTTCCTCGCCGACCCCGTCCGCCGCTACATGATGCCGGTGGCGAGCGACCGCGATCCACAGTGGCCGAACCACCCGTACTCCTCACGGGACTCCCTGCACGAGGCGGAGATGTGGGTGGTCGAGGGGCTGACCCACCGCTACCCCACCAAGGTGCTGGCCGAGCTGCTGTCCACCTGCCCGCAGTACTGCGGGCACTGCACCCGGATGGACCTGGTCGGGAACTCGACCCCGCAGGTGGACAAGCACAAGCTGGCCCTCAAGCCGGTCGACCGGCAGGACCAGATGATCGACTACCTCAAGCGCACGCCGGGCGTGCGGGACGTGGTGGTCTCCGGCGGCGACGTGGCGAACGTGCCGTGGCACCAGCTCGAGTCGTTCCTCATGCGACTGCTGGACATCGACACCGTGCGGGACATCCGGCTGGCCACCAAGGCGCTCGCCGGCATGCCGCAGCACTGGCTGCAGCCGAAGGTCGTGGAGGGTCTGGAGCGGGTGGCCCGCACCGCCGGGCGGCGCGGGGTCAACCTGGCCATCCACACCCACGTCAACCACGCCCAGTCGGTCACGCCGCTGGTCGCCGAGGCGGCCCGGACCGCGCTCGAGATCGGCGTCCGGGACGTGCGCAACCAGGGCGTGCTGATGCGGGGCGTGAACGCGACGCCGGACGACCTGCTGGACCTGTGCTTCGCGCTGCAGGGCGAGGCGAACATCCTGCCGTACTACTTCTACATGTGCGACATGATCCCCAACGCCGAGCACTGGCGGGTCGCGGTGTGGGAGGCACAGCAGCTGCAGCACGCGATCATGGGCTACCTGCCCGGGTACGCGACGCCGCGCATCATCTGCGACGTGCCCTACGTCGGCAAGCGGTGGGTGCACCAGCTCGCCGAGTACGACACCGAGCGCGGCATCTCGTACTGGACGAAGAACTACCGCACCGGCATCGAGCGCAGCGACCCGGACGCGCTGAGCCGCAAGTACCCGTACTACGACCCGATCGCCACCCTGCCCGAGGCGGGCCAGAAGTGGTGGGCGGACTACGAGTCGTCCGGCGACGCGGAGAAGGACGCGCTCGGCGACGAGGCGTAGCGGCGCCCGGGGTGTCCGGGTGGGACACCCCGGGCGCGCCGGCGACGCGCTCAGCGCATCAGCCGAAGGTGTCCGGGTTCGGCCCGGTGCGCATTCCCCGCTCCAGGGTGGCCAGCCGGGCCAGGTCGGCGTCGTCGAGTTCGAAGCCGAACACGTCCAGGTTCTCCCGGATCCGCGCGGAGGTGACCGACTTCGGGATCACCACGTTGCCCAGCTGCAGGTGCCAGCGCAGCACGACCTGGGCCGGGGTGCGGCCGTGCCGCTGGGCGATCTCGACCAGCGCCTGCTCGCCGAGCAGCTCGCCGCCCTTCGCCAGCGGGCTCCACGCCTCGGTGGCGATGCCCAGGTCGCGGTGCGTCGCCCGCAGCTCGGCCTGCTGCAGGAACGGGTGCAGCTCGATCTGGTTGACCGCCGGCACGGTGCCGGTCTCGTCGACGAGCCGCCGCAGGTGGGCGGGCTGGAAGTTGGACACGCCGATGGCCCGCACCCGTCCGTCGGCCAGCAGCTTCTCGAAGGCTCGCCACGTTTCGGTGTAGCTGTCGCGGGCCGGGGTCGGCCAGTGGATCAGGTAGAGGTCGAGGTGGTCGAGGCCGAGCCGGCGCAGGCTGTCGTCGAACGCGCGGAAGACCTGGTCGTAGCCGTGGTCGTCGTTCCACAGCTTGGTGGTGACGAACAGCTCGTCCCGGGGGATCCCGGACTCGCGGACGGCGCGGCCGACGCCCCGCTCGTTGCCGTACAACGTGGCCGTGTCGATGCTCCGGTAGCCCGCCCGCAACGCGTCGGCGACCACCGCGGTGGTCTCCTCGTCCGGCACCTGGAACACGCCGAAGCCGAGCCGCGGCATGGTGACGCCGTTGTTCAGGGTGAGGTTCGGAATCGTCATGCAGTCGTCGTACCCACGCTCGCCCCGGCCCACACACCTACCGTGGGTGACCAGCCGCTCGCGCTGTGAAGTGCCACTCGGTGGGCCTACCGCCGCCCGGCCCGGTCGTGAACACTCTCGCAGGTCGGTCGCACACTCAGCGCGACCAACCGATGCGAGGGAGAGAAGGCGTGTCCATCCGAAGAAGGATGCTCGCGGCGGCCACCGTGCCCCTGCTCGCGGCGAGCATGATCGGGCTGACCGCGGCCGTACCGGCGTACGCGGCGCCCGAGCCGTCGGCGACCGCGCAGGCACAGGACGACCTCCTGGACCGGCTCGAGGCCGTCCCCGGGCTCACGGTCGTCTCCGAGGAACCGGCGCCGGCACCCGGCTACCGGTTCTTCTTCCTGACCTTCCGCCAGGCGGTCGACCACCTGAACCCGCAGGGACCGACGTTCGAGCAGCGCCTGCAACTGCTGCACCGCGACACGTCCCGCCCGATGGTGCTGCACACCACCGGCTACAACATGCCCGAGTTCGCGTTCCGCTCGGAGCCCACGGCGCTGGTCGACGGCAACCAGATCTCCGTGGAGCAGCGGTTCTTCGGCCCGTCGCGGCCCGACCCGGCGAACTGGCGCAAGCTGGACATCTGGCAGGCGGCCACCGACCACCACAAGATCGTCCAGGCGCTGAAGCCGATCTACTCCGCCAGGTGGATCTCCACCGGCGCCAGCAAGGGCGGCATGACCTCGGTCTACCACCGCCGGTTCTACCCGCGCGACGTCGACGGCGTGGTCGCCTACGTGGCGCCCAACGACGCCAACAACAAGCAGGACAGGGCCTACGACGACTTCTTCGCGAGCGTCGGCTCGACGCCGGCCTGCCGCACCGCGCTGGAGAACCTGCAGAAGGAGGCGCTGACCAGGCGCACGGCGATGGTCGACCTCTACGACGAGTTCGCCGAGCAGAACGACCTGTCCTTCGACCGGGTGTTCGGCTCGACGGACAAGGCGTTCGAGATGACCGTGCTGGACACCGAGTGGGCGTTCTGGCAGTACTCCAGCGAGGCCGACTGCGGCTCGGTGCCGCCGCGGACGGCGAGTGACCAGGAGATCTTCGACTTCATCGAGAACGTCGCCGGCTTCGAGTTCTACGCCGACGACTCGATCCTGTTCTACGCGCCGTACTACTACCAGGCCGCCACCCAGCTGGGCTGGCCGCAGCCGAAGTTCTCCTACCTCAAGGGATTGCTGCACTACCCGAACCTGTACGTGGCGAACTCCAGCCTGCCCCCGGAACTGCGGTCGCGGCACGACCCGTGGCCGATGGCCGATGTGGACAGATGGGTGAGCAGGACCGCGAGCCGGATGCTGTTCGTGTACGGCTCCGACGACCCCTGGGGCGCCGAGCCGTTCCACCCGAGCAACAAGGACTCCTACACCTACACCGCGCCGGGTGCCAACCACGGCGCGAACATCGCGCGGCTGACCGCGGCCGACCGTGCCGCCGCGACCGCGACGGTGCTGCGGTGGGCGGGCGTGAGCGCCGCCCCGGCCGCCCAGCGGTCCGCGGCGGTCGGCGCGCTCGACCAGCGCGACCCGCGGGACATCCGCCGGCCGTTGTGATCGTGACGGTGCCTTCCCCCGCGTCCGGCGCGGGGGAAGGCGCCGGGTCGCGTCACGCTACGCTGTAGCGCGATGCGACCGTCCGGATGGCGAGCGTGGATCGCGCTCGTGGTGGTAGTTCTCCTGCTCGGCACGCTCGCGCTGGTCGGCGACGGTCCCACCCCCGCACCCGTTCCGCTGCCCGGACCCCCGCAGGACGCGCCGCGGGCGCTGGTGGCCATGGGCGACAGCACGATCTCCGGCGAGGGCGCGGGCGACTACGAGGAGGGCACCGACGGCGAGAACGGCGACTGGTGCCACCGCTCCCCCCACGCGTCGATCCACCAGACCGGCCTGCTGACGATCGACCGCACCTACAACCTCGCGTGCTCGGGCGCGCCCTCCCCGCAGGTCGGTCTGGGCGACGTCGAGCAGTACACCGAACCGTCCCAGGCCGAGCACCTCGCCCGGATCGCCACCCGCGACCGGGTGATCGCCGTGATCGTCGCGTCCGGCGCCAACGACGACCCGGGTTTCTCCCACGTGCTCAACGACTGCGTCGAGGCGTGGACCGGGCGCGGCGAGCCGTGCAGTGAGAAGGTCGGCGACGAGTGGTCGGACCGGGTGGACCGGATGGTCCCGAAGCTGGAGCGGGCGCTGGAGGACATCCGGAAGGTGATGTCCAACGCCGGCTACGAGGAGTCCGACTACCAGCTGATCGTCCAGTCCTACGCGGCGCCGATCGGCCCGAACGTGGCGCCGGGCCTGCAGGACCTGTCCGGCTGTCCCTTCCGGACCGACGACCTGCGCTGGGTGCAGCGGACCGCGGTCCCGGTGCTGACCGCGGGCGTCCGCGAGGCCGCGGCCAGGGTCGGCGCCCGGTTCCTGGACCTGTCCCGCGCGGGCGTCGGCCACGAGGCGTGCTCGTCGCCGCGCGACCCGAGCCGCGAGTGGTTCCGGCGGCTCGCGGTCGAGTGGAACGACCTGCAGCACGAGGACCGCGCGACGCACGCCCTGCAGGAGTCGTTCCACCCCAACGCGGCGGGCCACGCGCAGATCGGCCGCTGCCTGGGCGAGTTCATCAACACCCCGGACCAGGCCGGGGCCTGCCTCGCCGGCGCGGACGGCAACCTGCACGCCGCCGCCAGCCGCGGGCCCTGAGCCGGCTCAGGTGGCGGTCCTGCGGGCACGGAAGGCCGCCGCCTTGACCCGGTTCTGGCACGCCGTCGAGCAGAACCGCCGGGTGCCGTTGCGCGAGATGTCGACGTAGACCCGGTCGCAGGCCGGCGCGTTGCAGATGCCGAGCCGGTCGACCGCCGCGGTGCCCAGCACGATCGCGACCGCAGTGGCGATGGACGCCGCGGAGCCGAGGGCCCACTCCGCGTCGGCGCTGTGGTAGTGCACGTGCCACGGTTCGCCGTCGTGCCGGGCGAGCCGGGGCACCGCGCCCGTCGCACGCATGATCTCGTTCAGCGCCAGGCAGGCGCCGTCCACGTCGCCGGCGGCGACCAGCTCGACGACCTGCCGCAGCCGGGCGACCCACTCCGCGAGCTCGGCCGCCTCCTGTTCGGTCGGATGGCCCGGCGTGCGCGACGGCGGCATCGCCTCGCGCACGGCGGTGACCAGGTCGGCCGGTGCCGGGAACGGGCGGCCGTGGCGCTCGCCGGGGGTCACGTCGTTGATCAACGTGACCGCGTAGGTCACCACATCGCTCGTATGACTGTCGAAGTTCACTTGACCAGTTACCTCTCCGGCGGCTAGCGTCACTGACGTCAAGCATATAGACAGTCACGGAGGTGTGCGATGTCGGTTGCGGTGCGAGACGAGCTGGCGCGGCAGTGGATCCGGCGGTGGGACGCGCAGCAGGAACACGGCATCCCCGACCGCGAGGAGCGGTTCCGCGTGGTCATCGACGTCGTGCGGGCCGCAGTCGGCACCGGGCCGGCCGGCGTGGTCGACCTGGGCTGCGGGCCCGGGTCCCTGTCGGCCAGACTCGCGGCGGCGCTGCCGGGGGTGAGCGTGGTCGGGGTCGACGCCGACCCGTTGCTGCTCGGCCTGGGCGCGGCGAACACCGGCCCGCGCGTGCGGCTGGTGGAGGCCGACCTCGGCTACCCGACCTGGCCGGACCGGACCGGGCTCACCGGGCCGTGGGACGCCGCGGTGTCCTCCACCGCGCTGCACTGGCTCGACCCCGACACGCTCGCCGCGCTGTACCGGACGCTGGCCGAGCGGATCCGGCCCGGCGGCGTGTTCGTCAACGCCGACCACATGGGCCCCGGAACGTCCACGATGGACGCCATCGCGGCGGCAGTGCGCGAGGCGCGGACCGCCCGGGTCGGCACCGACCGCCACGAGGACTGGGCGCAGTGGTGGCGGGCGCTCGGCGAGGACGCCGACCTCGCCCCGCTGCTCGACGGCCGGCCCGCCGCGCCGATCGACCACACGGAGAACACGCTGTCGGTCGCCCAGCACGCGCAACTGCTGCGCGCGGCCGGGTTCGCCGAGGCCGCCCCGGTCTGGCAGTTCGGCGACGACCACGTCCTCGTGGCCGTTCGCTAGTGTCCCGCGCCGGAAATTCGGTGATTAAGAGGCCGCGCAGATTGGCTGGTGGATGCCCGCCGTGATCGAGGTGGATGCATCGCGGTGCCGCGCCGGCGTCGGCGTACTGGACCGTACTTCGATGCCGGTGCGGTGTCGCGAGGCGCCGCCTTGGCGCGGCGGGCGCCGCCGTGCCAATCTGCGCGACCTCTAAGTCGGTGGATCCAGGTTTCTGCTGGCAAGACGCCGATTCGCCCTCGTACTGGGCCGTACTCGGGCGGATCGGCAACGCCGCCAGCAGGGACTTGGGCCAGCGAATTGGTTGCCAGATTTCCGGCGCGGGACACTAGAGAGCCGGAGACCTGCCCTCGTAGGGGGTGGACAGCACGACCGTGGTGCGGGTGGACACCTTGGCGGCCTCGCGGACCCTGCGCAGCAGGTCCTCGAGTGCCGCCGGGGAGGCCACCCGCACCAGCAGGATGTACGACTCGTCGCCGGCCACCGAGTAGCACGACTCGATCTCCCGGATGTGGTTGAGCCGCTGGGGGTAGTCGTCCGGGGCGGCCGGGTCGATCGGGGTCAGCGAGATGAAGGCGGTCAGCGGCAGCCCGATCACCTCGGCGTTGAGCTGCGCGACGTACCCGCGGATCACCCCCCGCTGCTCCAGGCGGCGGACCCGCTGGTGCACCGCCGACACCGAGAGCCCGACGCGCTCGGCGAGGTCGGTGAAGCTGCACCGGCCGTCGGCGGACAGCTCGCGCGCGATGGCCTGGTCGATGGGCTCCAGCTCCGAGCTGGTCATGCGGGAAGCACGGTCAGCTCGTGCGGCCGGGTGTTGAGCGGCTCCACGCCGTCCTCGGTGACCACCACGATGTCCTCGATCCGCGCGCCCCACCGGCCCGGCTGGTAGATGCCCGGCTCCACCGAGAACGCCATGCCCGGCTCGAGCGGCAGCGTGTTGCCGGCGACGATGTACGGGTCCTCGTGCACGTCGAGCCCGATGCCGTGGCCGGTGCGGTGGATGAAGAATTCGCCGAACCCGGCGTCGGAGATGATCGAGCGCGCGGCGGCGTCCACGTCCTGCGCGGCGACACCCGGCCGCACCGCCTCGACCGCCGCGGCTTGCGCGGCCCGCAGCACCGCGTAGGTGGCGGCCACGTCCGCGTCGCGCGGCTCACCCAGCACGTAGGTACGGGTGCTGTCCGAGCAGTACCCCTCGGCCACCGGCCCGCCGATGTCGACGACGACCACGTCGCCGGCCTCGATCACCCGGTCGGACACGCCGTGGTGCGGGCTCGCGCCGTTCGGCCCGGAGCCGACGATCACGAACTCGGCCTGCGTGTGGCCCTCCTCGACGATCGCCGCCGCGATGTCCGCACCCGCCTGCGCCTCGGTGCGGCCGGCCCGCACGAACTCGGCCATCCGGGCGTGCACCCGGTCGATCGCCGCGCCCGCCCGGCGCAGCCCCTCGATCTCGGTGCCGTCCTTGCGCATCCGCAGCTCGCGCACGATCGGCCCGGCGAGCACCTGCTCGGCGCCGGGCAGCGCGCGGCGCAGGCCCAGCACGTGCAGCGCCGGCATCACGTCGCCGAGCGCCACCGTCGTCGCCCCGCCGAGCAGCGCGGCGACCATCGCGTACGGGTCCTCGGAGTCGACCCAGGTCGCGATCTCCAGGCCCAGCTCGCCGGCCGGCACCGCCGCGTAGCCCGGCGCCTCCAGCTTCGGTACCACCAGCACGGGGGGTGCGCCGGTGCGCAGCACCAGGCAGGTCAACCGCTCGAACGAGGTGCCGGACCCGCCGAGCAGGTAGCGCAGGTCCGAGCCGGGCGCCATCAGCATGGCGTCCACGCCGGCGGTCCCGGCGGCCTCCCGGGCGCGGTCCAGCCGCGAGCGCAGGGCCGTCGGATCGATCGCGGAAACGGTGGTCGACATGCGGGAAAGCCTAGTCCCAGGCACTCCGGCGGCCGTGTCAGCGGCGTGTCAGCGGCGCGTGGGCCCGTCTCAGCGGTCTGTCAGGCGCCCGGGTGAATGTTGGCCTCACCAACACCCGACCACAGGGGGCTGACCATGAACCACGCCGTGCTGGCCGAAGGGCTGGCGAAGCGGTTCGGCGAGACCACCGCGCTCGCCGGCGTCGATCTCGCGGTGGGCACCGGGACCGTGCTGGGCCTGCTCGGGCCCAACGGCGCCGGCAAGACCACCGCGGTCCGGATCCTGACCACGCTGCTGCGCCCGGACGCCGGCCACGCCGAGGTGTGCGGCCACGACGTGGTGCGCGACGCGCACCAGGTGCGCCGGCTGATCGGCCTGACCGGGCAGTACGCCTCGGTCGACGAGATGCTCACCGGTGCGGAGAACCTGCTGCTCATCGGTCGCCTGCTGGGCGTGCCACGGGCACGGGCCAAGCGCCGCGCCGCCGAGCTGCTCGAGCAGTTCGACCTGGCCGACGCCGGCAACCGGGCGGCCAAGACCTACTCCGGCGGCATGCGGCGCCGCCTCGACCTGGCCGCGAGCCTGGTCAGCCGGCCGCGCGTGCTGTTCCTGGACGAGCCGACGACCGGGCTGGACCCGCGCAGCAGGCTCGACATGTGGCAGATCGTGCGCGAGCTGGTCGCCGACGGGGTGACCGTGCTGCTGACCACCCAGTACCTCGACGAGGCCGACCAGCTGGCCGACCAGATCGTGGTCGTCGACCACGGCCGGGTCATCGCCACCGGCACGCCGGCCGAGCTCAAGGCCCGCACCGGCGCGCAGCCGCTCGTGGTGCGGCCCGCGGACCCGGAGGACCTGCCCGTCGTGCTGTCCGTCGTCCGCGACGTCACCGGCGCCGAACCGGTCGTCGAGGGGTCGACCGTGACCGCGTCGGTGACCGACCCGGCCCTGCTGCCCGCGGTCGTGCGCCGCCTCGACGACGCCGAGGTGCTCGTCGCCGAGCTCGCCCTTCGCGACGCCAGCCTCGACGAGGTCTTCCTCGGCCTCACCGGCCACCGCGCCACCGACGGCACCGGCGCCGAGAACGCCATCGAGACCGAAGGAGTCCCGGCATGACCACGATGACCGCCACACCGGCCGCCGCACCGGCGCTCGCCGCGCGGAACCGGCCACTGGAAGGGCTCGCGCAGAGCGCCTCGCTGGCCTGGCGCACGCTCGTGCAGATCAAGCACAACCCGATGGAGCTGATCGACTTCAGCGTCCAGCCGGTCATGTTCCTGCTGCTGTTCACCTACGTGTTCGGCGGCGCGATCGTCGGCTCCACCGACGACTACCTGCTGTTCGCGCTGCCCGGGCTCATCGTGCAGAACAGCCTGTTCGTCACGCTCAACACCGGTATGGGGCTGAACACGGACCTCACCAAGGGCGTGTTCGACCGGCTGCGCTCGCTGCCGATCGCGCGGTGGGCGCCGCTGGCCGGCCGGATCGTCGCCGACATGGCCAAGCAGGCCTGGGCCATCGTGCTGCTGCTCGGCCTGGGCGCGATCATGGGCTTCCGCATCGGCACCGGCTTCGGCGGGCTGCTCGGCGCGTTCGGCCTGCTCCTGCTGTTCTCCACGGCGTTCTCGTGGATCGCCGTGCTGGTGGGCATGCTGGTCGACGAGCCGGAGAAGGTCATGATCTTCGGCTTCACCGTCATGTTCCCGCTGACCTTCGTGAGCAACGCGTTCGTCCCGGCCAGGACGATGCCGGGCTGGCTGCAGGGTCTGGTCGAGGTCAACCCGGTGACCAAGGTGGCGGACGCGGTGCGCGGGCTGCTGGTCTCCGGCCCGGTCGCCGGACCGGTGACGACGTCGCTGCTGTGGGCGGCCGGGATCGGGGTGGTCTTCGCGCCGCTCGCGGTCTGGGCGTTCAGGCGGCGGGTGTGACGACCAGCTCCCGCACCGTGTCCATGGTGGCGGACCGGCCGCGCGCGGCCGCCTCGGCGAACACCTCGTCGCCGAGTGCGGCCCGCGCGGCCGCCTCCACGCGCACCGCCTCCGGGAACGACAGGTCGGGCACGCCGCGGATCGCCACGCTCGCGCCGAGCAGCACCGCGGCGCGCACGGCGTCGCCACGCCGCAGGACGACGTCGGCGACGCCCACCAGGACCTGGCCGATCACCGGCGCGTCGCCGGAGGACAGCGCCCACTCCAGGGCGCCGTCGTGGTGCGCCGCCGCGGCGGCCGGGTCACCACGCTCGGCCGCCAGGTACCCGCGGGACGCCTCGATCTGCGCGCGGAACTGCGGGGCGACCGTGTTGTGCTCGGCCAGCATCCCGGCCCGCGCGATCTCCTCGCCCGCCCGGTCCAGGTCCCCGCGGCGGCGCGCGAACTCGGCGTTCGCGTGGGCCACGCCGGCCAGGCATTCGGGCAACCCGGCCCGGTCGGCCTCGCGGCGGGCTGCCTCGACCACCGCGTCGGCCTCCGCCGCCCGGCCCGTCTGCAGCAGCAGGTCGGCGAGCCGAAGCCGGTAGCGCACCAGGTCCTCGTTCGTCACCAGCTGCGCGAACAGCTCGATGGCCTCCTGGTACAGCTCGGCCGCGGCGGTGAGCTCGCCCCGCCACGCGATCAGGTCGGCCAGCGAGCACAGCGCGAACGACATTCCCCACCGCTCGCCGATGGACCGGTACGCCTCGAGCGCCGCCCGGAAGCCGGCCTCGGCCTCGGCGTGCAGCAGGCCCGCGTTGAGGAAGCCGTGGGCGCGCAGGCCCAGCACGGTACCGCGCACCCACGGGTCGTCGTCGCGGGTGAGCAGCTCGACCGCCGGGGTGTGCAGTGTCTCGATGTCGCCGAACCTGCTTATCACGTCCTCCAGCGGCCCGATGAGCCGCAGCAGCGGGTGTGCCCGCCGGTCGGCGCACTCGGCGGCGGCCGCCGCGGCCGCGAAGTACCTCCGGGCCCGGTCCCCCTGGCGCAGCCCGTCGGCGGTGAGCAGCGCGGCCATGCCGAACGCCACCGCGCGCACGTCGTGCTCGGCACCCTCGCCGGGCATCGCCAGCACGTCGGCGGCCAGCTCGGCGCCCTCCACCTTGTGCCCGTGCAGCCACCAGTACCAGCCGACGTTGGCCAGGAACCACTGCGCGGCCGGGGCGTCGCCGGTGGCGATGGCGGTGCGGATCGCGACGTTCAGGTTGTCGTGGTCGGCGGTCAGCCGCTCCAGCCATTCGAGCTGCTCGGCGCGGCGCAGGTACGGCTCGGCGGCCTCCACGAGGCGGCCGAAGTGGCCGACGTGCGCCGCCCGGGTGCGCTCCAGGTCGCCCGCCTCGGCGAGCCGCTCCAGCCCGTAGGCCCTGATCGTCTCCAGCAGGCGGTAGCGGCCGTCCTCGGTGCGCACCACCAACGACTTGTCCACCAGCGAGGACAGCAGGTCCAGCACGTCCTCGCGCGGCAGGTCCTCCCCCGCGCACACCTGCTCCGCGGCGTCGAGGGTGGCGCCGCCGGAGAACACCGCGAGCCGGCCCAGCAGCACGCGCTCGGCGCCGTCGAGCAGGTCCCAGCTCCAGTCGACGACCGCGCGCAGCGTCTGGTGCCGCGGCAGCGCGAGCCGGCTGCCGCCGGTGAGCAGGCGGAAGCGGTCGTCCAGCCGGGTCGCGACCTGCCCGGCCGACAGCGTGCGCAGGCGCGCGGCGGCCAGCTCGATCGCGAGCGGCATCCCGTCCAGCGCCCGGCAGATGTGGATCATGTGCAGGGCGGTGCGGTCGTCCACCGCGAAGTCCGGCAGCACCGCCCTCGCCCGGTCGGCGAGCAGGCGCATCGACGGGAACTCCATCGCGCGGTCGCGGCTCGCGTCCGCGGGCGGCAGCGGCAGCGGGTCGACCGGCCACAGCGTCTCGCCGGTGATGCCGAGCGGCTCACGGCTGGTGGCGAGCACGCGCAGCTGCGGGCAGTCGCCGAGCAGCCGGTGGGCGAGCGCGGCGGCCGGGCCGATGAGGTGCTCGCAGTTGTCCAGCACGAGCAGCAGCGGGCGGGTGGACAGCGCGGCGGCGAGCCGGTCGATCGGCTCGACCGCGTCGGGCTCGGCGGTGCGCGCCGGGGTGCTGCCCAGCAGCGCCTGCATGCGCAGGCCGAGCGCGGACAGCACGGCCTGCGGGAGGTCCGCGCCGTCGCTGACCGGGGCCAGCTCGACCAGCCACACGTCGCGCATCCGGTCCAGCAGCGCGCGGCCGACCTCGGTGGCGAGCCGGGTCTTGCCGGACCCGCCGGGGCCGGTCAGCGTGACCAGCCGGGACTCCCCCACCATCGCCGAGACCCGGGCCAGGTCGGTGTCGCGGCCCACGAAGCTGGTCAGCGCGGCCCGCAGGTTGGTGTGCGACCGGTCCCGCTGCGGCGCGCCGTCCCGCAGGATGGACAGGTGCAGCGCGGCGAGGTCGGCGGACGGGTCCGCACCCAGCTCGTCGGCCAGCGTGTCGCGGATGCGGGCGTGCACCGCGAGCGCGTCGCCGGTCCGCCCGGCCCGGGTCAGCACCCGCATCAGCAGCGCGGCGAACCGCTCGTGCAGCGGGTGCTCGGCCACCAGCGACTCGAGCTCGGCGACGAGGTCGCCGTGCCCGCGCTCGAGGTCCGCCTCGATGCGGTCGCCCAGCGCGGCCAGCCGCAGCTCGGTGAGCCGGGCCAGCGTGGCCTGCGCGAAGGCGGCGCCGGCCGCGTCGGCGAGCGCCGGGCCGCGCCACAGGCCCAGCGCCTCGCGCAGGATCGCGGCCGCGCGCGCCGGGTCGGTGCGTAGCGTTGCCGCGCCGGCCGCCGCGAGGTGCTCGAATCGGTGCAGGTCCACGGCCTCGGGCGGCAGGGTGAGCCGGTAGCCGAGCGGGGCGGACTCGACGACCGGTTCGGGCAGCACCCGGCGCAGCCGCGAGACCAGTGCCTGCAGCGCGTTGGTCGCCTCGGCCGGCGGGTCCTCGCCCCAGACGCCGTCGATCAGGCGCGCGGTGGTGACCACCCGCCCGGGGTCGAGGGCGAGCAGGATCAGCAGCGTGCGCAGCCGCGCGCCGGTGATCTCCACCGGCGTCCCGTCGTCGGCATGGACCTCCACCAGGCCGAGCATCGCGATCCGCACGTGTCGATTCTGCCGCACCGCCGCGACGTGGCAGGCTTGCGCCCGTGAGTGGTCCCCTTGCGCTGCTGGACTCGGCCAGCCTCTACTTCCGGTCCTACTTCGCGCTGCCCGACTCGATGACCGCCCCGGACGGCACGCCGGTCAACGCGGTGCGCGGGTTCGCCGACACGATCGCCCGCATTCTCACCGAGCGCCGGCCGTCCCGGCTGGTGGCCTGCCTGGACGCGGACTGGCGCCCCGCGTTCCGGGTGCGGGCGCTGCCCTCGTACAAGGCGCACCGGGTGGCCGACCCGGCGAACAACATCGAGGAGGTGCCGGACACGCTGACCCCGCAGGTGCCGATCATCCTCGACCTGCTGGACGCCGTGGGGCTCGCCACCGCCGAGGCGCAGGGCTACGAGGCGGACGACGTCATCGGCACGCTCGCGCACCGCGAGGCGGCCGACCCGGTGGAGGTCGTCTCCGGCGACCGGGACCTGTTCCAGGTGGTGCGCGACGAGCCGACGCCGGTGTCGGTGATCTACGTCGGCCGCGGCTGGGCGAAGGCGGAGGTGCTCGGGCCGCGCGAGCTCGCCGCGCGCTACGGCCTGCCGGAGACCCGTGCCGGGCGAGCCTACGCGGACATGGCGCTGCTGCGCGGCGACCCGTCCGACGGGCTGCCCGGCGTGACCGGCGTCGGCGAGAAGACCGCGGCCAAGCTGATCACCCGGTTCGGCTCGCTGGAGGGCCTGCTCGACGCCGCGGCGGCGGACGACAAGCTGGTGCCGCTGCGGGTGAAGACCGCGCTGCGGGACGCCGCCGGCTACGTCGCGGCCGCGCCCCTCGTGGTGCGCGTCGCGCTCGACGCCGAGGTGACCGTGGACCGCCCCGACGCCGTGCCCGGCGCGCCGCGCGACCCGGACCGGGTGCGTGCGCTGCAGGAGAAGTGGGACCTCGGCGCCTCGGTGGACCGCCTGCTGGCCGCCCTGCCCGCCACCTGACAAGCCGAGCCGACCCCCGGCACGGCCGAGCCGACCCCTCACACCGCCGAGCCGACCCCCGGCACGGCCGAGCCGACCCCCGGCACGGCCGAGTCGACCCCTGGCACGGCCGAGTCGACCCCTGGCATCGACGAGTCGTCCTCTGGCGTCGGTGACTCGGCTCGCCACTTCGTCGATCCGGTCGTGGCGGTGAGACGTCGACCCGGCAGCGTGAGAGGTCGGCTCGCTCGCGCGAGACGTCGACTCGCCCGCGTGGGAGGACGGCTCGGCAGCGTGAGAGGTCGGCTCGGCGGTGTGGTGGGTCGGATGGCGCGGTACTAAGGGCGCGCCGACGCGTAGTCCGACAGGTCCGGGCCGTCCGGCTGGTCCGGCCCGCAGCCGGCGGCGAGCACGGCGGTCACCGCGAGCAGGACCGCGAGGAGCACGCGCCGCACCGTCTGACCTTCCGCCGAGTCAGAACAAGCTACCGCACCACGACGGCCGGTCCGTGGCGAACAGCCGGTCGGCGGCCGCCAGCGCGCCCGGGTCGGCGCGGTGAGCCTGCCGACGGCGGCGAGCACGGACGGGCGCTGGAGGCGCCGAAGTACAGCATCGCCGAGGGCCTCCACCCTCATCGTGATCTGCGCCGGCGCCCCCGTTCGCTCTGTGCCTTGTGGACCGATCAGGTATCGGCCGGAGTTGTCGGGCAGCAACGGGTCCACGACCTCGGTCACGACCGGCTCGGCCAGCCCGTAGGTGCGCGCCGTCGAGCGCGGCCGGCAGGTCGAGGAGCCTCAGCCACAGCTCGTCGTCGCGCTCGCTGCGCGACCGCGTAACAGGTCGACGAGCATGTCCTCGATCGGGTCGTCGGTCGGTCGGAGGAGACGTGAGCAGTCGTCGACGAGGTCGACGCCGAGAGGTGGCGCCACAGGTCGTTGGCACCGCCTGGTCCGACGGCCTGGAAGTCGAGGACATGCAGGTCGGACTCGCGCCGCGGGTCGTCGGAGGTGACCGCGCACCGGCTGGTAGGCAACCCAGCCGTCGACGTCGCCATCGGTCGTGAAGTGGGCGGCGACCGGCAGGTACTCGTGCCACCAGACGGCGTTCGTAGCCGATGACCCACCACGGCTCGGTGCGTGTCATGCGGCCGGCGCGGGTCGGGTCGCACCGAAGGGTACGCGGCTCGCAGCGTCGGCACGATCTCGTCCTTGTCCAGCAGCCGGACCGTGCCCGCGGCCGGGACGTCCGGACGCAGCACCGCACGCTTCGACCGCACCCGGACGTTGCGCACGAGCGGCGCGAGCCCGTAGCCGAGCCGGCCGTAGATCCCCGGTTCGGACGCGTGCAGGATGGCGAGCACCTCGCCGCGTGCCGCGCGGTCCTCGATCAGCGCCCGCATCATCCCGGTGAGCGCGCCACGCCTGCGGTAGTCGGACCGAACGCCGACGTAGGTGACCCCGGCCGCCGGCAGCGTCGCGCCGCCGGGCACGGTCAGTCTCGACTCGATCGACGTGGCCGTGCCGATCTGGCGTCGCCGTCGAAGGCGCCGAACGTGCGGTCGGCCTGTAGCCCTGGCGAGGACCGCCCAGAACTCGTCGGACGCGGGCTTGATGTGCAAGGCATCGCGGAAGATGGCGTTGGCGCCGCGCAGTTCGTGTCGGTGAGGGCCGGAAGGCGAATCCGGTGGACGGGGGGAGCGAGTGTCTGGGTCACCGCCGATGATGACTGCTCGGATCGAGCCGGCGCGACCGATTACTGCGACTGCCTCCGGCATCGCCACCTGGTACTGGCCGTCGTTGCTGACCACGGTGATCTTGCACGGTCTGCTCCTTCGGGTCGTCGCCGACGGTCTGACCGTGCATTCGAAGGTGTTGCCCTCCTTGACTTCCTGGTCCGCCGGGCAGTCTGACTTGGACTCGATGTCGTCCGCGGGTCGTTGTAGTCCTCCACGAGGATCTTCTTCACGCCGTTCTCGCCCTGCAGCGCGGCCTGGTCGAAGACCTTCTTGTTCAGGAAGCCCGGGGTCACGAAGCCGAGCACGCCGGAACGACCGCGCCGCGAGCACCACGATCACCACGAGAATCCAGATCCACGCGCCGCCGCCCTTCTTCTGCGGCGGCGGCCGTACGGCGACTGGTCGGGGTACTCGACCGGGCGACTGCTGGCCGTACCCGCCGTAGGGCTGCTGCTGCGGGTACGGGTACTGCTGCGTCGGCTGCGGCTGACCGTAGCCCCCGTAGGGCTGCTGCGACGGGTCCGGCTGACCGTAGGGCTGCGGCTGACCGTACCCACCCTGGCCCGGCCCCTGTGCCGGGAACCCGCCGGAGGGCGTGCCCTGGGCCGGACCGCCGCCGTAGGGCTGCTGTCCCCACTGCTGCTGCGGGTCGTTCCCACCGGGAGGCCCGTAGGGGCTGGTCATCGTTCGCCTCCGCGAAGTCGGGTCTGGTCTGCGCGCGATCAAACCATAGCGGCCGGTGTACCTCGCGTGTGCTCCGCCACGCGATTACCCCGCGACCGGACCAGTCATGCGGTGCCGAGCGCGACGACGCCGCGCCGCATCGCCGCGCACGGCCTCGTCCGCGGCCGCGCCCGACCGGGTGCGGACCGCCCATCGACATCACGCAACTGGTCGAGCAGGTCGATCACCTGCCGGCACCAGCGGACGAAGTCGCCCGGCCGAGATCTCGCTGCCGCGCGGACTCGGCCGCGGTCATCACCCGCTCCAGCGACTCGCCGCGTGCCCAGCGGTACATCGTCCACGCGAAGCCCGCGTCCGGCTGGCGGGTGCGCTCCAGCTTGTGCCGCCGCTCGTCGGCCTCCAGCGACGGCCCACAGCCGCGCGGTCACGGCCAGCGCGTCGGTCACCGGACCCGTCCGGCACCCGCGGCTCGCTCGGCCCGTCCCGGCGCGCCTCGTACACCAGCGCGGACACGACCGCGGCGAGCTCCGGCGGGGTCAGCGAGTCCCAGACGCCGTGCCGCAGGCACTCGGCGGCGAGCAGGTCCGACTCGCTGTAGAGCCGCGCCAGCCGCCGCCCGTCGTCGGTGACCCCGTCCTCGCCGTCGAGGTAGCCGCGCTCGGTCAGCAGCGCGCGGATCCGGTCGAACGCGCGGGCCAGCGAGTGGGTGGTGGCGGCGACCTTCTGTTCCAGCTGCTGGGTCTCCGCGCGCAGCCGGCGGTGCCGCTCGGCCCACCGGGCGTGCGCCTCGCGGTCCGTCGCAGCCGTGGCAGGGGTGGTCGCGCAGCGCCCGGCGCAGCGCCGCGAGCTCGGCCGTCCTCGTCCGGCCCGGTCCTGCGGCCGCCGCGCGACGCGGTCCCGGTGCCTCGATCCCGGTGTTGCGCAGCGTCGACGCGAGGTCGCGGCGCGAGCGCGGCGAGCGCAGGTCGACCTGCTTGGGCAGCCTGACCCGGCCGAGCGCCTCGACCGGGGTCGGGAAGTCGGCCACCGACAGCCGCCCGGCCCAGCGGTCCTCGGTGATCACCAGCGGCCGCGGCTCGCCCCAGTCGGGTCCACGCCGGGGTCCACCACGATCGCGAGCCCGGCGCGCCGGCCCGCCGGCACGGCGATCACGTCACCCTTGCGCAGCGCCTCCAGCGACCGCGCGGCCTCCGCCCGCCGGGCCGTGGCGTTCCTGCGCGACAGCGCCTTCTCCCGCTCGGAGAGCCGGGCCCGCAGCTCGGCGTACTCCGCGAAGTCGCCGAGGTGGCAGGTCATCGACTCCTCGTAGCCCGCCAGCGCTTCCCGGTTGCGCTCGATCCGCCGGGCCAGCCCGACCACCGACCGGTCGGCCTGGAACTGCGCGAACGACTGCTCCAGCAGCTCGCGGGCGGCCCGCGCGCCGAGCCGGGCGACCAGGTTGACCGCCATGTTGTAGCGCGGGCCGGAACGAGCGAGCGCAGCGGGTAGGTGCGGGTCGAGGCGAGCCCGGCCGACCGTGCTTCGGGTCCACCCCCGGCTGCCAGACGACGACCGCGTGCCCCTCGACGTCGATGCCGCGCCGGCCCGGCCCGCCCGGTGAGCTGCGTGTACTCCCCCGCGGTCAGCTCGACGTGCGCCTCGCCGTTGTACTTGACCAGGCGTTCCAGCACGACCGTGCGGGCCGGCATGTTGATGCCCAGGGCCAGCGTCTCGGTCGCGAACACCACCTTCACCAGCCCGCGGACGAACAGCTCCTCGACCGTCTCCTTGAACGCCGGCAGCAGCCCGGCGTGATGGCTCGCGAACCCGCGCTCCAGCGCCTCGCGCCACTCCCAGAAGCCCAGCACCCGCAGGTCGGCGTCGGCGAGGTCCTTGGTGCGGGCGTCGACGACGCGGCGGATCTCGGCGATCTCCTCCTCGGAGTTCAGCCGCAGCCCGGACCGGGCGCACTGGGCGACGGCGGCGTCGCAGCCCACCCGGCTGAACACGAACACGATCGCCGGCAGCAGGCCGGCGCGCGTCGAGCCGGTGACACCACGTCGACCCGCGACGGCGGCCGGAACCTCGGGCCGCGGGCCGGGGCGCCACGACCCCGCCGCGCGCGGTCCCCGCCACGGCGCACCTGCCCGGGCGGCATCCTCGGTGCGGCGCAACAGGTCCGGGTTGATCCTCGGCTCGGCCGTCGGGGTCCTCGCCGACGAACAGGTCGAGCAGCCGGCCGGACGACCATCATGTGCTGCCACAGCGGCACCGGCCGGTGCTCGTCGACGACGACGGTGGTGTCGCCGCGCACCTCGACCAGCCAGTCGCCGAACTCCTCGGCGTTGCTCACCGTCGCCGACAGGCTGACCAGCCGCACCCAGTCCGGCAGGTGCAGGATCACCTCCTCCCACACCGCGCCGCGGAAGCGGTCCGCCAGGTAGTGGACCTCGTCCATCACCACGTAGCCGAGCCCGTCGAGCGTCGAGGAGCTCGCGTAGAGCATGTTGCGCAGCACCTCGGTGGTCATCACCACGACCGGCGCGTCGCCGTTGACCGAGGTGTCGCCGGTGAGCAGGCCGACCGCCTTCGGTGCCGTACCGCTCGACCAGGTCGGCGTACTTCTGGTTGGACAGGGCCTTGATCGGCGTGGTGTAGAAGCACTTGCGGCCCTCGGCGAGGGCGAGGTGCACGGCGAACTCGCCGACGACGGTCTTGCCGGCCCCGGTCGGCGCGCACACCAGCACCCCGTGGCCGTCCTCCAGCGCCGCACACGCCTGGTCCTGGAACGGGTCGAGCTCGAAGGGCAGTTGCCGGACGAACTCGGTCAGCCGCGGGTAGCTGGACCGGCGCCGCGACGCCGCATAAGCCTGGGCCGGAGACGGAGAAGGGCTGGTGGCCACACGTCAAAGCCTGTCACACCGCACCGGCGATCACGTGGCGGACCCGACGACGGTGAGCGCCGCGGGCACGCAGCTGACCTCGACCGGCAGCGGTCCGATCCGTTCGCCGTCGGCGTAGGCGACCCAGCCGTTGGCGCCGCCGCCCGTGCCGCCGAGGTGCACCCGCTCGGCCCGCGAGCAGCTGACGATGGGGTTGTGCACGTGGTTGCCGCTGCGCAGCCCGGGCAGCATCTTGATCAGGTCGAACCGGCTCGCCCGGCCGACCAGCGTGATGTCGAACAACCCGTCGGTCGGGTCGGCGTCCGGGCAGATCGGGATGCCGCCGCCGTAGTGCGGGATGTTGCCGACCGCGATCTGGGTGGCGTGGTGCTCGGCGCTCGTGCCGTCCTCGACGACCGTGAGCGGGCCCGGCCGCAGCCGGGCCAGCTCGGCGAGGATCGCCAGGTCGTAGCGCCGCGGGCCGGACGGCCAGCGCATCCGGTTGGCCCGCTCGTTGACCGCGGAGTCGAACCCCGCGCACAGCACGCCGGCGAACCAGGGCCCGCCGGTCACCCGGCCGAGGTCGATCGTCGCGCGTTCGCCCGACCGCAGGGCCGCCACCAGCGCGTCGGCAGCCGCCAGCGGGTCCTTCGGCGCGCCGAGCGTGCGGGCGAGGTCGTTGCCGGTGCCGGCCGGCACGACGGCCAGCGCGACGCCGGTCTCCGCGCAGAACTGCACGCCCTGGTGTGCCGACCCGTCGCCGCCGACCACGACGAGCACGTCCAGCTTCTCCCCGTGCGCCTCGTGCATCAGCCTGCGGGACTCCTCGACCGTGCCGGCCGAGACCGTGATCAGGTCGTCGACCACGCCGCGCAGCCGGTCGGCGACCGCGCCCGCGATCCGGCCCGCCCGGCCGAGGCCGGACGCCGGGTGCACCACCATGGCGGCCCTCATGCGTGCGAACCGCCCGTCAGGTCACGTCGTCGAAGCCGGCGGACCGCTCGGACTTCGGCTTCTCGGGGACATCCTCCGGCTTGAGGTCGTAGTCCTCCGGGTCACCCCAGCCCTCGGCGACCGCCTGCCGGTCCTTCTTGCGGTCGTGCACCCGCGCCATCTGCACAGCGAGCTCGAACAGCGCGGTCATCGCGCAGGCGAGCACCAGCATGCCGATCGGGTCGGTGCCGGGCGTGGCGAAGGCGGCGAACACGAACAGCACGAAGATGATGCCGCGCCGCCACTTCTTGAGGTTGCGGTAGGGCAGCACGCCGATCCGGTTGAGCATCGTGACCACCAGGGGCAGCTCGAAGCTGACGCCGAAGATCAGCAGCATCACCAGGACGAACGAGATGTACTCGTTGGCCGTCAGCGCGGTGATGAACGCGTCGCCGCCGAAGCTGACCAGCACCTGCAGACCCTTGGGCACCACGAAGTAGGCGAGCACCGCACCGCAGGCGAACAGGACCGACGCCAGCGCGACGAAGACGCGGGTGAACTTCCGCTCGTTGTCGTAGAGCCCGGGGGTGATGAAGGCCCAGATCTGGTAGAGCCAGAACGGGCTGGTGAGCACCGCACCCGCCGCGAGACCGACCTTGAACTGCACGAGGAACGCCTCGAACGGCTGGGTCTGCAGCAGCCGGCAGTCCGCACCGGTGAGCCGGACGTCGGGGGACAGCGCGCAGTAGGGCGCGGTGAGCAGCTGGCTCAGCGACGGGACCGGGCCGATCCGCCACTGGAACCAGAGGAACCCCGCGATGCAGCCGACCAGCAGGCCGAGCAGGGCGAGGCCCAGCCGGTGCCGCAGCTCGTACAGGTGATCCCGGAGGGACATGGTGCCGTCGGGATTGTGCCGGCGGCTGCGAAGACGCTTCTTCTCGCTGCGGCCTTCGTCCCGGCGGAGCGGTTTGCGCGCCACCGTTCAGGAACCGTTCTCTCAGCCGACGTTCTTGTTCTGCTGCTCGACCGGCTGGGCGCCGTTGGTCTGGGCAGTGTTGGTCTGCGCCGGCGTCTGCGGCTGGGCCTCGGGCAGCTGCTGCTGCACGACGGGCTGCGCAGGTGGTGCGGCCGGGGTCTCGTCGTCCTTGTCCTCACGCAGGCCTTTGGTCTCCTCCTTGAAGGCCTTGGCGGACTTGCCCAGCGAGCGCGCCATCTCCGGCAGCTTCCGTGCTCCGAAGAGCAGGACGATCACACCGGCAATGATCAAGAGCTCGGGTACACCCAAGTTACCCACGGTCATCCTCCTGTCTCCCCCGGCGCCTCGATGGTACGTCAGCCGAGGAGTGCTTCACCCGCGCGCGGGTCTCTTTCATCGCAACCCGCAAGGCGGCGGACCGCGCCCGGAGGGTGCCCCTCCGGTCACCGATCCGGGCACCCACCACCGCGACCGCCGTACGGAACCGGACCGCGTCGCGGCACGCCCGGAACCCGACCATCGCGAGCAGTACCACCCCGACGACGACCACGATCACGGTCGGCAGGTACGACATCACGTTTCCTACCGTAGTGGGCATGTGGCCGACGTGGGGTCCCGCCCGGACGGGAACCCGGCAACGCGTCGGTCACGGAGCCACCGAGAGCTGCCCGGCGCGGGCCAGCGCCCGCCTTGCTCGGTCACGCAAACCCGTCGCCAGCTCCTCGGGTTCCTCGACGGTGACGTCTCCGCCGAGGCCCAGCAGCAGCCGCACCATCCACGACAGGTCGGCGAACCGCATCCGTATTCGGAGCCGGCCCCCGTCCAGCTCGGTCACCCTCTCCACCGGGTAGTACTCCGACACCCAGCGCGCGTCCGGCTCCAGCACGAGCTGGGCCGCCGCCTGGTCCGGCCGCTCCCGGAACAGGCCGGCCGTGGTGTCGGTCTGCTCGGCGTAGGGCGGCGGCGCGGCGGGCTCGTCGAGCTCGGTGACCTCGTCGATGCGGTCGAGGCGGAACAGCCGCACACCCTCGGCCCGCCGGCACCACGCCTCCAGGTAGCTGCGGCCCTCGACGATCAGCATCCGCATCGGGTCGACCGTGCGGTCGTTGATCTCGTCCTTCGACGCGGTGTAGTAGGTCATCCGCAGCGCCCGCCCGGCCTTCAGCGCGCCCTGCACGACCTGGCGCGCCCGGGCGGTGTTCTTGCCCTCGCGGACGCCGAGCCCGACCGCGACGCCGGCCGGCTGGGCCTGCCCGGCGGCCGCCTCGATCTTGGCGACCGCCCGGCGCACCGCGTCCGCGTCGGCCACCCCGGGCGCCTCCAGCAGCGTCCGCAGCGCGACCAGCAGCGCGGTGGCCTCCGCGCCGGTGAGCCGCAGCGGCCGGTTCATGCCCGCGTCGAAGTTGACCGAGATCGTGTCACCCTCGAACGAGAGGTCGATCAGGTCGCCGGGCCCGTAGCCCGGCAGCCCGCACATCCACAGCAGCTCCAGGTCCTTGCGGAGCTGCTTGGCGGACACGCCGAAGTCGGCGGCCGCCTCGTCGACCGGGATGCCCGGCCGCGCGATGAGGTACGGCACCAGCGCCAGCAGGCGCGGCAGCCGGTCCTGCGAGGTACTCACCCGTCCCCCTTCTACTCCCCCTCGGTACTGCCCACCACCGCGAGCAGCCGCTCGTACACCGACTTGCGCAGCACCTCCGGCTCGAGGACCACGGCGTCCTCGCCGTAGCCCGCGATCCAGCTGGCCGACGAGTCGGTGTGCCACACCTCCAGCTCGACCACGTCCCCCGCGACGCCGTCGACGGTCTGCTCGCCGATCACCGTGGCCCGGCGGCGCAGCCCCGCCGCCCGGTTCCTGGCCAGCCACAACCGGACGGTCGAGGTGTCCGGCGGCTCGTCGCCGGCGTGCGAGACGAACTGGAGCAGGTCGACGTCCGGCGGCCGCGCCACCGCACCGGCCCGGCCGAACGCCTCGACCTCGCCGACGATGCGCGAGAGCCGGAAGCAGCGGGGGGCGTCGCGGTCGCGGTCGTGGCCGACCACGTACCAGCGGCCGCGCCAGGACACCACGCCCCACGGCTCCAGCGTTCGCCGCCGCAGCTCGGCCGGGCTGGGCCGGCGGTAGTCGAAGCGGACCGCCCGGCCCGTCTGCACGGCCGCGAGCAGCGGCCCGAACGCGGGCTCGGTGGTGCGCACCTTCGGCTCGACGACCGCCGGCACGCCCTGGTCGACGTCCACCCCGGCGGCCCGCAGCTTGAGCAGCGCGCCCGCGGCCGCCCCGGTGAGCTCCGGCGAGTCCCACAGCCGCACCGCGAGCGCCACCGCGGCGGCCTCGTCCGGCTCGAGGTCGATGTCGCCCAGCTCGTAGTCGCGGCGGGCGATCCGGTAGCCGTCGACCGTGTCGAACGACCAGTTCCGGCCGACCTCCAGGGGCACCCCGAGCTCGCGCAGCTCGGCCTTGTCCCGCTCGAACATGCGGAAGAACGCCTCGTGGGTGGGCGCGTCGGAGTAGCCGGCCACGAGGGTCCGGATGTGCTCGGCGGTCAGGTACTGGCGGGTGGAGAGCAGACACAGCACCAGGTTGACGAGTCGTTCGGCGCGCGCGACGGACACGTTTCGAACTCTAGCCCGACTGACACACCGAGGTCCCCCCAACGCGCCCACCGATTCGTGCGAACGGTCCTTTCGCCCGATCAGTGGGCGCCGGCGGGGTGGGTGTGCACCGTCGCGGCCGACAGCCGCGGCACGTCGTGGCGCAGCCGCCGCTCGGCCGCGTGGGCGAGGTCGTGGGCCTGGCGCAGGGTGAGGTCGGCGGGCACCGCGAGGTCGACCTCGGCGCGCAGGTCGTGCCCGATCCAGCGCAGCCGCACCGAGTCGACCGCGGCCACGCCGGGCAGGTTCGCGAGCACGCCGCGGGCGCGGTCCACCAGTGCTGGGTCGACGGCGTCCATCAGCCTGCCGAGCACCTGCCGGGCCGCGGACCAGGTGACGACCGCGATGGCCGCCGCGATCGCGAGGCCGACCACCGGGTCGGCCCAGCGCCAGCCGAGCGCCGCGCCGCCCGCCGAGACGAGCACGGCGAGCGAGGTGATCGCGTCGGCGCGCGCGTGCAGCCCGTCCGCGACCAGCGCGGCCGAGCCGATGCGGCGGCCGGTGCGGATCCGTACCTGCGCGGCGACCTCGTTGCCCACGCCACCGGCGACCGCCGCCGCGGCGACGGCGGCCAGGTGGTCGACGGCGACCGGCGCGGCCAGGCGGCGGACCGACTCCACGGCCGCGAAGACCGCGGACGCGGCGATCACGGCCACCACGACGATGCCGGCCAGGTCCTCGGCACGTCCGTAGCCGTAGGTGAACCGCCTGGTCGCGGGGCGGCGGCCGATGAGGAACGCGATGCCGACCGGGACCGCGGTCAGCGCGTCGGCGACGTTGTGCAGGGTGTCCGACAGCAGCGCCACCGACCCCGACACGACGACGACCAGGCCCTGCGCGAGGGCCGTCGCACCCAGCACGGCCAGCGAGATCCAGAGCGCGCGCATGCCGTCGCGGCTCGCCGGCAGGCCGTGGCCGTGCCCGTGCCCGTGTCCATGACCGTGTCCCATGGGGGCACAATACGTGCTCATGCACGCACGCGACGACGCTGCAACAGCACCTGACTGGCGACAACTGCCGCCGGGCGACCGGGTGGACGCGGCCGTCGAGGGCTTCCGGATGCTCGCCGACCCGACGAGGCTGCGCATGCTCTGGCTGCTGTGCGGCGCCGAGTACGACGTGACGACCCTGGCCGCAGCGGTCGGCACGGCTCGGCCCGCGGTGTCCCAGCACCTGGGCAAGCTCCGCCTGGCCGGCCTGGTCACCACCCACCGGGACGGCCGCCGCGCCCTCTACCGAGCCCGCCCCCACGTCCACCCCTTGCTCACCCAAGCAACAACCGCCACGCCCTAACGCGCGAGTCCAACGCCCACGACCCGCGAGTCCAACACCCACGACCCGCGAGTCCGACACTCACGATCCGCGCCGGGCACGCGTAGGTCCGCCCCACGAGTCCGGAATGTCGGACACGAGGGTCCGGAACGTTGGACACGCCGGTCCGGAACGTTGGACTCGCGCGTCCGGAGCGTTGGACTCGCGAGTGGTATGACCACTTGACCGTCAGGTGGGTGGGCGGGCATGGTGGTGGGCATGGCCTTGCAACCCGTCGCCCGCCGGTCGGTGCCGGACGCGGTGTTCGAGCAGATCCTCGCCGACGTCGTGACCGGCGAGTTCGCCCCCGGCGACCCGCTGCCCAGCGAGCGCCGGCTCGCGGAGGTGCTCGGCGTGTCCCGCCCGGCCGTGCGCGAGGCGCTGCAGCGGGTTGCCGCCGCCGGACTCGTCGAGGTCCGGCAGGGCGACACGACCACCGTCCGCGACTACCGCCGGCACGCGAACCTCGACCTGCTCCCCCACCTGCTTTCCCCGCGCGGCGAGGTGGACCTGTCCGTGGCGCGCAGCATCCTCGAGGCGCGGCTGCTCGTCGGCCCGAAGGTGGCCGAGCTCGCCGCGGAGCGGGCCGGCGCACGGCTCGCGACCCCGCTGCTGGACACCGTCGCCGCGCTCGAGACCGCGGCCGACCCGGTCGGCCGCCAGCGGCAGGCGCTGGTGTTCTGGGACCACGTCGTCGACGGCGCCGACTCGATCGCCTTCCGGCTGATGTTCAACAGCCTGCGCGCCGCCTACGAGCCCGCGATCGCCGTGCTCGGCCCGGTGATGGACGCCGAGGTCGGCCAGGTCGGCACCTACCGGACCCTGACCGACGCGATCGTGGCCGGCGACGCCCCCGCGGCCCGCCGCCTCGCCGAGGACCTGCTCGGCGCCGGCACCCACGGACTGCTGACGGTCATCCGGAAACTGGAGGAACAGGAATGACCGAGGACATCGACGCGCGGGCACGGGCCCGGGTCCGCGCGGACGAGGCGGCGATCACCGGTTCGCGCCGCCGCTCGACGAGCCTGCGCGACGCGGCCGGCGCGTTCTGGCGCCACCCCTCGCCCTGGATGGTGGCCACCGTGCTGGCCGGCGCGGCGACGGCCCGCCTGGCGGCCGGCGACTGGCGCCTCGGCGACGCGCTCACCCCGGTGGTCATGATCGCGGTGTTCCCGTTCTTCGAGTGGGTCGTGCACGTGTGCGTGCTGCACTGGCGCCCCCGCCGGGTCGGCCGGCTGACCATCGACCCCCTGCTGTCCCGCAAGCACCGCGCGCACCACGCCGACCCGCGGGACGTGCCGCTGGTGTTCATCCCGTGGCAGGTCCAGCTGTGGCTGCTGCCCGCGGTCGTCGCGATCGCGCTGCTCGCGTTCCCGCGCCCCGGCGTCGGGCTGACCTACCTGGTGACCGCCGCCGCGCTCGGGCTGGGCTACGAGTGGATGCACTACCTGATCCACAGCGACTACCGGCCGCGCACCCGGCTCTACCGCGCGATCTGGCGCAACCACCGGCTGCACCACTACAAGAACGAGCACTACTGGTTCACCGTGACCACGTCCGGCACCGCGGACCGGATCCTGCGCACCCACCCCGACCCGGAGACCGTCCGCACCTCGCCGACGGTCCGCGACCTGCACTCCCGCGAGGCGACCGCGAGCTAGAGCGCACGCATCTCGTCGGCGAGCAGGGCCTCCTGGTCCGGGGTCAGGCCGCTGCCGGCCAGGCCGTGGGCGAGGATCAGCATCGCCTTCACGACGGCCTCCTGGCGGATGTCCGGCGGCATGTCGCGCAGCGGACCGTCCAGCAGCATGGCCAGGCCGTGCACCATCGACCACGCCGCCACCTCGGCCAGCGGCCGCCGCTCGACGCTGAGGTACCCGACCGCGACCAGCTCGTCCAGCGACTCCAGCAGCAGGCCGAACGGATCGCTCGGCGACCGGTCGTCGCCGTCGCGCAGCGGGCCCTCCCACGAGAACACCGTGCGGAACAGGCCCGGCTGCGCGCGGGCGAAGGCGATGTAGCCGCGGCCCAGCGCGGCCAGGCTGCCCAGCGCGTACCGCACCGGGTCGTCGGACTGCGGGCGCGCGGCCAGCTCCTTGTGCATCGCGGCGGACAGCTCGTCCAGCGCGCAGTCCTTCGCGGCCCCCAGCAGCTCCTCCTGACCGGCGAAGTGGCGGTAGGCCGCGGTCGGCGTGACGCCCACCAGCCGGGCCGCCGCGCGGATCGTCACCGAGCCCGGACCGCCCTTCGCGGCGAGCTCGGCCGCCGCGCCGATGAGCGCGTTGCGGAGGTCACCGTGGTGGTACGCGCGCTTCGACGAACCTGAGGAAACCATGAGACCGATGTTGACACCAGCCAACATCGATGGCAAGTTAACAGGCACAAAGTTTGTGTATGTTCACATCTGCGATGCAGGGGAGCTCGTCATGTTCGGTCGCATCGGCCGGTTCGCCGCCACCCACGCTCGCGCGGTACTCGCGGTCACCGTCCTGCTGATGATCGGGGCCGGCGCACTGGGTTTCACCGCGTTCGGCAAGCTCAAGACCGACGGCGGCTTCGAGGACCCGGCCGCCGAGTCCAGCCAGGCTCAAGCGCTGCTCAACTCCGAGTTCGGCGGCGAGAACGACGTGGTCTTCCTGATGACCGCGACCAGCGGCACCGTGGACGACCCGTCGGTCAAGGACGCCGCCGCCCGGCTCAACGACCGGCTGACCGCCGACACCACGCTGGTCGACTTCACCTCCTACTTCACCACCGGCGCGCCGCCGATGAAGTCCGCCGACGGCAAGTACGCCATCGCCGTGGCCAAGCTCAGCGAGGACGGCGACGTCGAGGACCTGCGCGACGCCTACGACACCGGCACCGGGCCGCTCGCGGTGAGCGTGGGCGGGCCGGACGCGGTCGGTGTGGACATCGGCGACCAGGTCGGCAGCGACCTCGCGCTCGCCGAGTCGATCGCGGTGCCGATCATCCTGGTGCTGCTCGTCGTGGTGTTCGGCAGCGTGATCGCCGCGCTGCTGCCGCTGGCCATCGGCGCGATCGCGGTGCTCGGCACGTTCGCCGTGCTGTCGGTCCTCGGCTCGCTGACCGACGTCTCGGTGTTCGCCATCAACCTGACCACCGCGCTCGGTCTCGGTCTCGCCATCGACTACGCCCTGCTGATGGTCAACCGGTTCCGCGAGGAGCTCGCCGGCGGGCTCGACACCCGCGAGGCCGTGGCCCGCACGGTGCAGACCGCCGGCCGCACGATCATGTTCAGCGCGCTGACCGTCGCCGTGGCGCTCGCCGCCCTGCTGATGTTCCCGCTGTACTTCCTGCGCTCGTTCGCCTACGCCGGGGTCGGCGTCGTGATCATCGCGATGGCCGGCGCGGTGTTCGTGCTGCCGGCGCTGCTCGCGGTGCTCGGGCCGAGGGTCAACGCGCTGCGGCTGCCGTGGGTGAAGCGGACGCCGAGCTCGGTGTCCGCGGTGTGGGCGCGGATCGCGGGCGCGGCCATGAGCCGCCCGGTGCTGGCCGGCGCCCCGGTGGTGATCCTGCTGGTGATCGCCGCGATCCCGCTGCTGCGCGTGGAGTTCGGCACGCCGGACGACCGGGTGCTCACCACCGCGTCGGAGACCAGGGCCGTCGGCGACGTGCTGCGGGCGAGCTTCCCCAGCGACGACAGCAAGGCCATGCAGCTGGTCACCCGCGGCCCGGCCGACGTCACCGGCTACGCCACCCGCCTGTCGCGGCTGCCCGGCGTCGACTCGGTCGCGACCAGCGCCGGCACGTTCGTCGACGGCCGGTCCGCGGGGCCGGGCGACCCCGCGATGGAGTCCGCGTCCGGCATCCAGCGCCTCACCGTGCTGACCGCCTACGACGGCCACTCGGCGGCCGGCCAGGACCTCGTGGGCACCGTCCGCGCGGTGCCGGCCGACGGCCCGGACGTCCTCGTCGGCGGGGCGGCCGCACGGCTGGTGGACAGCAAGGACGCGATCGCGAGCCGGCTGCCGCTGGCCGGCGGGCTCATCGCGATCAGCACGTTCCTGCTGCTGTTCCTGTTCACCGGCAGCGTGCTGCAGCCGCTGCGCGCCCTGCTGTTCAACGTGCTCGGCCTGTCCGCGACGCTCGGCCTGATGGTGATGATCTTCCAGGAGGGCTGGCTGGCGTCGTGGCTCGGCTTCACGCCACTGCCGCTGGACACGAGCATGCTGGTGCTGCTGTTCTGCATCGTGTTCGGCCTGTCGATGGACTACGAGGTGTTCGTGCTCAGCCGGATCAAGGAGATGCACGACCTGGGTGTCTCGCCGCGGGAGGCGGTCACCAGCGGGCTGTCCCGCACCGGCCGGCTGATCACGATGGCCGCCGTGCTGCTCGCCGTCAGCCTGCTGGCGTTCGGCACGAGCGGGGTCAGCTTCATCCAGATGTTCGGCATCGGCTCCGGCCTCGCGATCCTCGTCGACGCCACGTTGATCCGCGGCGTGCTGGTGCCGGTCGGCATGCGGGTACTCGGCCGGGCCGCGTGGTGGGCGCCGCCGTTCCTGCGCCGGGTGCACGGCCGGGTCGGGCTGCGCGAGAGCGCCGAGCCCGGGCCCTCCCGGGAGCTCACCAAGGTCTAGACGGTATGGAGGTCCGGGCTGGGGCCTCGCCACATGTGATCGTGGGTTGCCGGGCAGGAGTGGGTCCTGGCCGGTAGAGCCACAGATGTGGGAGGCCCCAGTGAGTGGCGAATCGTACGAGTGTCGGGCTGGATGTGCACGCACGCTCGGTGGTCGCGTGCGGTTTGGATGGGCGGACCGGGGAGTTGTTCGAGCGCCGGTTGACCCCGGATCACGGCGAGATCGTGTCGTGGATCAGGTCGCTGCCGGGTCCGGTCGCGGTCACCTATGAGGCCGGCCGACGGGGTTCGGGCTGGCTCGGCGGTTGGTCGCGGCGGCGGGCATCGAGTGCCTGGTCGCGGCGCCGTCGAAGCTGCAGCGTCCGTCGCGGGGATCGGGTCAAGACCGATGTGCGCGATGCCCGGCATCTGGCCCGGCTGCTGCATCTGGGGGAGATCGTCGCGGTCGACGGTGCCCAGCGTGGAGCAGGAAGCGGCGCGGGATCTGGTGCGGGCCCGTGAGGATGTCCGCGGGGATCTGATGTCGGCGCGGCACCGGTTGTCGAAACTGCTGCTGCGCCAGGGGATCGTCTACTCCGGCGGGACGCCCTGGACCGGTCCTGCACGATCTGTGGCTGCGCGCCCAGCGCCGCGAGCGCGGTGTTCACCCCGCCCGGGTTGGGACTGGCGTTCGACATCGCCTACGACACGCATGCTGGCCACGGCGGCGCGCCGGGACCGGCTCGACGCCGCGATCACCGAGATGGCCGCCGCCAGCGAGTTCACCCCGGTGGTGACCCGGCTGGGTTGCCTGCGCGGGGTCTCGACGTTGACCGCGTTCGGGCTGGCGGTCGAGATCGGGGACTGGCACCGCGTTGACCGGCCGCTCGATCGGCGCCTACCTCGGGCTGGTGCCCACCGAGTCCTCCTCCGGGGGCCACCCGGTCGCAGGGGTCGATCACCAAGACCGGCAACGGCCACGCCCGCCGGCTGCTGATCGAAGCGGCCTGGCATCACCGCCCGCCCTACCGGCATCGGCGTCGACCTGCGCCGCCGGCAGGACCGGCGCCGCCCCCGCCGCGCGGGACCGCGGGCAGCGGGCGAACCGGCGCCTGCACGCCCGGTGGGCGGCGTTCGACGCCCGCCACAAGCGGCCCGTGGTCGCCAACACCGCGATCGCCCGCGAGCTCGCCGGCTGGTGCTGGTCACTGGCCGTCCTCGACTGACAGCAGCGATCCCCCCTTGCCCTCCGTCGGTGATCGTCTCTCGCCGCTCGTCGGTGTCAACATCGTTCGTCCTCGCTGCGCTGCGGGCGCTGCATGATGACACCTCCCACGCGCCGCGAAGTGACCGCCAGAACCCGGAGGAGAACGGGGGGAGCAACAAACGCCCGGATGCCCACCGGTGGTGACGGCAGCGCCGCGAGCGACCCGCGAACGCCCTATGAGCAACCCCCGCCAAAGGAAGGGGACAACACGCTCGATGTCTAGACCGCGGAACCGCTCACCAGCCGAACAGTCCGTCCTGCGGTAACCAACCCGCGCATATCAGACTGACGACGCGTCGAAACCGACACGCTCGCCACCACCACGGCATCCGGACACCGAAGCGGTGTCCACGGCGACGGCCGCGGACACCGCTTCACCCTGCCCACTTGACAAACCGACCTACATATCAGAGCGCGTCTGACGGATCACGGTCGATGCGATTCGTGATCCACGCGGTTCCTCGCAAGGCGGAGCAATGGCCTCGTACCGGGTCGTACCCGGCCGTTGCGACAACGCCGCGAGGGGCCGCGTGGGCGCGAACCGCGCGGCCAGGGATCCGTCAGACACGCTCTGGCTCACTGCTGCGCAGACGCCGCGTCCGGTGCATCGAGGCTCCGGGCGCGGCGTGCGCGTGCGTCCACCCCGAGCCGCTCGAACGCCGGCCGGGCGCCGGGGTTGACCCGGATCGCGCGATGGGCGTCGCGGGTGAGCCAGCCCGCGGACAGGGCCCGGTCGAGCAGGGCTGCGGGCAGCGCGCCGCCGAGGTGCTCGCGGCGCTCGGTCCAGTCGAGGCAGTCCTTGAGCAGCGGCCGCCGGGTGCGCGGGGTGAGGTCCACGCCGAGCTCGGCGAGGACGGTGCGGCCGGCGCGGGTGACCCGCAGGCCGTCGGTGTCGTCGATGAGGCCGGTGGCCAGCATCCCGTCGCGGAGGGCGACACCGAGCCGGCCGGCGAGGTGGTCGTAGCAGGTGCGGGCCTGCGCGAGCCGCCGGGCTCGGACGTCGGCGCGCAGGCCACGGGGCGCCTCGGTGCCGGCGAACTCGCCGAGCCGCTCGACGAGCTCGGCGACGTCGGGGCCCTCGAGGCGAACGTAGCGGTGCCGGCCCTGCCTGAGCGTGCGGACGAACCCGGCCCCGGCCAGGACGCCGACGTGCTCGCTCGCCGTGGAGGGCGCGACGCCGGCGGCCCGGGCCAGCTCGCCGACCGTCCAGGCGCGCCCGTCGAGCAGCGCCAGGCACATGGTGGCGCGGCTGGGGTCGGCGAGGACCGCGGCGACGTCGGCGAGCATGTCCGCATGGTAGGCAGCCGACGTGTCGGTGCCGGCCGAACCGTGGCCGGGTCAGGGTGGGGCATGGACTCCGTGGAGCTCGGCCGCACATTCCGCGCGACCAGCGCCCCGGCGCCCGTCTAGCAGAGTCACACTCGCCCGCGGCCCCCGGCGAGCCGGACTGAGGATGCCACGGGTCGACTCGCCGACGTCACGGGACGACTCGCCTGGGGCGGCTACAGCGAGGCGATGAGCCGTTCCACCCGCTCGTCGACGGCGCGGAACGGGTCCTTGCACAGCACCGTGCGCTGGGCCTGGTCGTTGAGCTTGAGGTGCACCCAGTCGACGGTGAAGTCGCGGCCGGCCTGCTGGGCGGCGGCGATGAAGTCGCCGCGCAGCTTGGCGCGGGTGGTCTGCGGCGGGGTGTCCTTGGCGGCCTCGATCTCGCCGTCCTCGGTCACCCTGGCCACCAGGTCCTTGCGCTGCAGCAGGTCGAAGATGCCACGCCCGCGCCGGATGTCGTGGTAGGCGAGGTCCAGCTGGGCGATCCGCGGGCTGGACAGCTCCAGGCCGTGCTTGCTCCGGTACCGCTCGACCAGCCGGTGCTTGACGGCCCAGTCGATCTCACGGTCGATGCGGCTGAGGTCCTGCTGCTCGACCGCGTCCAGGGTGCGGCCCCACAGTTCGATGACGCGGTCGGCGACCGGGTCCGGCGAGCGCTTCGCGACGTGCTCGACCGCGCGGGAGAAGTACTCGCGCTGGATGTCCAGCGCCGACGCCTCGCGCCCGCCGGCCAGCCGGACCAGGCGCCGGCCGGTCAGGTCGTGACTGATCTCACGGATCGCGCGGATCGGGTTGTCCAGGCTGAAGTCCCGGAACTGCACGCCGTCCTCGATCATCTCCAGGACCAGGTTCGCGCTGCCGACCTTCAGCAGGGTCGTGGCCTCGGCCATGTTCGAGTCGCCGACGATCACGTGCAGGCGGCGGTAGCGCTCGGCGTCGGCGTGCGGCTCGTCGCGGGTGTTGATGATCGGGCGGGACCGGGTGGTCGCCGAGGAGACGCCCTCCCAGATGTGCTCGGCGCGCTGGGACAGGCAGTACACCGCGCCGCGCGGGGTCTGCAGCACCTTGCCGGCGCCGCAGATCAGCTGGCGGGTGACCAGGAACGGCAACAGCACGTCGGCGATCCTGGAGAACTCGCCGGCGCGGGTGACCAGGTAGTTCTCGTGGCAGCCGTAGGAGTTGCCGGCCGAGTCGGTGTTGTTCTTGAACAGGAAGATGTCCCCGCCGATGCCCTCGTCCGCGAGCCGGCGCTCGGCGTCGACCAGCAGGTCCTCGAGAATCCGCTCGCCCGCCTTGTCGTGGGTGACCAGCTGAACGAGGTCGTCGCACTCCGCGGTGGCGTACTCGGGGTGCGAGCCGACATCCAGGTAGAGGCGCGAGCCGTTGCGCAGGAAGACGTTCGAGGACCGTCCCCAGGACACCACACGCCGAAACAGGTACCGCGCGACCTCGTCCGGGCTCAGCCTGCGCTGTCCGTGAAACGTACAGGTCACGCCGAACTCGGTTTCGATGCCGAAGATCCGCCGCTGCATTCCCTTAGCCTAGGCGTTGAAAGCCCGAACGTGTTCGGGCCGCTCCGAGGTGAGATGAACGCGTCACCGATGTGAACACTCCGTGAACGGCGTCAGCTCTTGCCCGAGTCACCGTTCGCCTCACCCTCCGGCGGCGGGTCCATCGGCTCGCCCTCCGGCTTCTCGTCGGGCTCCGTGCCCGCGGGCAGCAGCGCCGTGAGCGCGGCACCCTCGATCCGCCGGAACGCCCGCTGCGGGCGTGACCGCTCCAGCACGGCGACCTCGACCTTGCCGATGCCCTCGCCGTTGGCGCCGTTCGACGAGGATGACGAGGAGGACGACGAGGCGGTGCCCGACGACAGCGCGCGCACCGCGAACGTCACCGCGTCCTGCAGCGACATCCCCTCCTGGTACGCCTCCTTCATCGTGTTCGAGATCGGCTCGGTCTGGCCGCCCATCACCAGGTACTGCGGCTCGTCGACGATCGAGCCGTCGTAGGTCAGCCGGTAGAGCTGGTCGGACTCCGGCGTGGCGCCCACCTCGGCCACGCAGATCTCCACCTCGAACGGTTTGAGCTGGTCGGTGAAGATCGACGCGAGCGTCTGGGCGTACACGTTGGCCAGCTGCCGCGCCGACACGTCGCGCGGGTCGTTGGCGTACCCCCACAGGTCGACGTGCCGGATGCCGCCGCGGCGCAGGCTCTCGTACTCGCTGTAGCGGCCCGCGGCGGCGAACCCGATCCGGTCGTAGATCTCGGACACCTTGTGCAGCGTCGTCGACGGGTTCTCGGCGACGAACAGCACTCCCCCGGAGTACTTGAGCGCCACCACGCTACGGCCCCGCGCGATGCCCTTGCGGGCGTACTCCGAGCGGTCCCGCATCAACTGCTCGGGCGAGGCGTACAGCGGCATGGTCACGGCGGTGGCTCCTCAAGTCGTGTTCTGCGGGTCGGTGTGCCGTCAGCCGCGGGGCTGGGCGGCACGGTCGGTCACGACGGCCTCGGCCACCGCGGCGGCCTCCTCCTCGGGCAGGTGCACCGCACCCTCGGCGCCCGTGACCGTGATGATGCTCGGGTAGATCTTGCGGGCGAGGTCGGGGCCACCGGTGGCCGAGTCGTCGTCCGCGGCGTCGTAGAGGGCCTCCACCGCGTGCCGGACGGCGGTCTGCGCGTCGCTGCCCGGGTCGTGCAGCTTCTTGAGCGCCGAGCGGGCGAACAGCGAGCCCGACCCGACCGAGTGGAAGCCGGCGCGCTCCTCGTACCGCCCGCCGACCACGTCGTAGGACACGATCCGGCCGGCCTTCGACGGGTCCTCGGCGGCGATGTCGAAGCCGACGAACAGCGGCAGCACCGCCAGGCCCGCCATGGCCACGTCGAGGTTGCCGCGCACCAGCGAGGCCAGCTTGTTGGTCTTGCCGTCCAGGGACAGCGAGACGCCCTCGATCTTCTCGTAGTGGGACAGGTCGAGGGTGAACAGCCGGACCAGCTCGATGGCGATGCCCGCGGTGCCGGCGATGCCCACCGCGGAGTAGGCGTCGGTGACGAACACCTTCTCCATGTCGCGCTGCGAGATCAGGTTGCCGGAGGTGGCCCGCCGGTCACCCGCGATGAGCACGCCGCCCTCGAAGGTGACCGCGACGATCGTGGTGCCGTGCGGCGGCGCCGGGACCGGCTCCGAGGCGTACCGCCGCGCCTGGACCGGCTCGTCCGTGCGCCACCCCCGTGCCCACGGCAGGAGATGGGGCGCCTGCACGCGGAGGAAGTCGGTGAACGAGGACGTCTCGGCCGTCAGGTAGGCAGCCGGAAGTGATGCGCCGGGCACAGCGCGAGACGGGGTGTGTTCCATGCCTGCTTTCGTTCCTGGTTACGAATACCGAGGGGTACCGGGGTTGAACCTACTCGCCACCCTTTTGGACATACGCGCGGACGAAGTCCTCGGCGTTCTCCTCGAGCACGTCGTCGATCTCGTCGAGAATCGTGTCCACGTCCTCGCCGAGCTTCTCCCTGCGCTCCTGGCCGGCCGGGGCGCCGCCGTCGACTTCCTCGTCGCCGTCACCGCCGCCTTGCCGCTGCGTCTGCTCCTGGGCCATGTCGCCTCCCGGATCGGGATTGTCTGCCTCCCAGGCTACCGACCGGGACCGACATAGTCGCGGACCATCCGGCCGAAGATCGCGATCGCCGTCGGCGAACGCGCCGGTAGGAGGGGTCAGCGGCGGGATCCGCCGGTGAGCGCGTCGACCAGTTCCTCAGCGGTCGACGAGGTGTCCAGCAGCTCGCCGACGTGCGCCTTCGTCCCCCGCAGCGGCTCCAGCGTCGGGATCCGCACCAGCGACTCGCGGCCGAGGTCGAAGATCACCGAGTCCCACGACGCGGCGGCGATCGCATTCGGGTAACGCTCCAGGCAGCGGCCGCGGAAGTAGGCCCGGGTGTCCAGCGGCGGGGTGGTGATCGCCGCGGTCACCTCCTCCTCGGTGACCAGGCGTTTCATCGAGCCGCGGGTGACCAGCCGGTTGTAGAGGCCCTTGGCCAGGCGGACGTCGGAGTACTGCAGGTCGACCAGGTGCAGCCGGGGCGAGGACCAGCCCAGACCGTCGCGGGCCCGGAAGCCCTCCAGCAGGCGCAGCTTGGCCGGCCAGTCGAGCCGGTCGGCGCACTCCATCGGGTCGCGGGCCAGCGTGTCCAGGATGTCGCCCCAGGTGCTCAGGACGTTCATGGACACGGCGTCCTGCTCGGTGCGGTCGAGGTTCTGGGAGATGAGCTCGTGGTAGGCGTGCTGGATGTCCAGGCCGGTGAACTTGCGCCCGTTGGCCAGCTCGACCGTCGTCTTGAGGCTCGGGTCGTGACTCAGCGTGTGCACCGCGCGGACCGGGTCGGCGAGCTTGAGGTGGTCGAACCGCACGCCGCTCTCGATCATGTCGAGGACCAGCGCGGTGGTGCCCACCTTGAGGTAGGTCGACGTCTCGGCCAGGTTCGCGTCGCCGATGATGACGTGCAGGCGGCGGTACTTGTCGGCGTCCGCGTGCGGCTCGTCGCGGGTGTTGATGATGCCCCGCTTGAGCGTCGTCTCCAGGCCGACCTCGACCTCGATGTAGTCCGCACGCTGGGACAGCTGGAAGCCGGCCTCCTCGCCGGCCACGCCGAGGCCGACCCGGCCGGACCCGCACATGACCTGCCGGGAGGCGAAGAACGGGGTGAGGCCGGCGATCACCGAGGTGAACGGCGTGCTGCGGGCCATCAGGTAGTTCTCGTGCGTGCCGTAGCTCGCGCCCTTGCCGTCCACGTTGTTCTTGTAGAGCTGCAGGCGGGGCTGGCCGGGCACGGTGGCCGCGCGCATGGCGGCCTCCTCCATGACCCGCTCCCCCGCCTTGTCCCAGATGACCGCGTCGCGGGCGTTGGTGACCTCGGGCGCGGAGTACTCGGGGTGCGCGTGGTCGACGTAGAGGCGGGCGCCGTTGGTGAGGATGACGTTGGCCGCGCCCAGGTCCTCCACCTCGGGGTCGGCCGGCGCCATGCCCGGCGCGCCCAGGTCGAAGCCGCGTGCGTCGCGCAGCGGCGACTCGACCTCGTAGTCCCACCGCGCGCGCCGCGCCCGCGGGATGTCCGCGGCGGCGGCGTAGGCGAGCACGACCTGGGTGGAGGTCAGGACGGGGTTGGCGGTGGCGTCTCCGGGAACGGCGATGCCGTACTCCACCTCGGTGCCCATGATCCGGCGCATGGCACCAGCCTACGGGGACCGGGATCAGGACCAGGCGAGGGCGGCTCGATCCTTCCAGTACGACTCGGGGGCCACCGCCAGGCCCGTGAGCGAGCTCACCGCCGGCACCGCCAGGGCGTCCAGGTTGCTCCCGAGCTGGCCGGGACCGGCCGGGCCGAGCAGCACGGTGTCCGCCCACGGCCGGTCGAGCACGGCGGCCAGCGCGACCGCGTCCGGCCCCACCCCGTGCCGCGCGGCGAGCGCGGCGACCGGTGCCGGCGGGTCCACCGCCAGCCGCCCGTTCGCCAGGGCCTCCTTGACCAGGACGTGAGCACCCGCCGAGTGCGCCTCGGCCAGCGCGTCGCCCACGGACGGCTCCAGCACGTTCCACGTCGACTGCACGGCGGTGAACACCGGCTCCCCGTGCCGGCGCAGCGCCAGCGCCCGGCGTACCGCGTCGGCCTGGCGCGGACCCGAGGTGGAGAAGCCCACCCGCACCGGCAGCGCCGCGAGGGCGTCCTGCAGCGCGAGGTCGTCGAACAGCGGGCTGTCGACGGTGAGCGAGTGCACCTGGTACAGCGACAGCCACGGGCCGAGCAGCGCCGAGGTCTCCGCCCACTGGGCGGTGAGGCGGGCCAGGGAGTGCTCCTTCACCTCGTGCACCGGCGCGTCGAGCCGCCAGTCGCCCACGTAGGCGTAGCCCCACTTGCTCGACACGGTCAGGCCCTCGGGCGCGCGCGCCGCGAGCCAGCCCGACAGGAACTCCTCCGCCCGCCCGTACGAGCGGGCCGCGTCGACCCAGCGCACGCCCGCGGCATAGGCCGCGTCGAGCACCTCCCACGAGGCGGCCCGCATGGCCTCGACGGTGCGGTCCGCCGGCAGTTCGGCACGGCCCACGTTGATGTAGGCCGGACGGCCGAGGGCGGCTAGCCCGAGCCCCAGTCGCTCGATGCTCGCCGCCCTCGCCGTCATGAGGCGAAACTACAGGTACTGGCCGGTGTTGGTGGCCGTGTCGATGGCCCGGCCGGACTCCTGGTTCTTGCCGGTGACGAGGGTGCGGATGTAGACGATCCGCTCGCCCTTCTTGCCGGAGATCCGGGCCCAGTCGTCGGGGTTGGTGGTGTTGGGCAGGTCCTCGTTCTCCGCGAACTCGTCGACGATCGCGTCCAGCAGGTGCTGCACGCGCAGGCCGGGCTGCTTGGTCTCCAGCACCGACTTGATCGCCGCCTTCTTCGCCCGGTCCACGATGTTCTGGATCATCGCGCCGGAGTTGAAGTCGCGGAAGTAGAGCACCTCCTTGTCCCCGTTGGCGTAGGTCACCTCGAGGAAGCGATTGTCCTCGGTCTCCTCGTACATCCGCTCGACCGTGTGCTGGATCATCGCGTCGATGGTCGCCGCCGGGTCGCCGCCGAACTCCGCCAGGTCCTCGGCGTGGATCGGCAGGTTCTTCGTGAGGTACTTGGAGAAGATGTCCTTGGCCGCCTCCGCGTCCGGCCGCTCGATCTTGATCTTGACGTCCAGCCGGCCGGGGCGCAGGATCGCCGGGTCGATCATGTCCTCGCGGTTCGAGGCGCCGATCACGATGACGTTCTCGAGACCCTCGACGCCGTCGATCTCACTGAGCAACTGAGGAACGATCGTCGTCTCCACGTCCGAGGACACACCGCTTCCTCGGGTGCGGAAGATGGAGTCCATCTCGTCGAAGAACACGATGACCGGCGTGCCCTCCGACGCCTTCTCCCGGGCCCGCTGGAAGATCAGCCGGATGTGCCGCTCGGTCTCGCCGACGAACTTGTTCAGCAGCTCCGGGCCCTTGATGTTGAGGAAGTACGACTTCGCCTCGGAGGCGTTGCCGTCGCCGCGGCTCGCCGCCACCTGCTTGGCCAGCGAGTTGGCCACCGCCTTGGCGATGAGCGTCTTGCCGCAGCCGGGCGGGCCGTACAGCAGGACGCCCTTCGGCGGGCGCAGCTCGTACTCGTGGAACAGCTCGGCGTGCAGGAACGGCAGCTCGACCGCGTCGCGGATCTGCTCGATCTGCCGGAACAGGCCGCCGATGTCGCGTAGTCGACGTCCGGCACCTCCTCCAGCACCAGGTCCTCGACCTCGGCCTTGGGCACCCGCTCGTAGGCGTAGCCGGACTTCGTGTCGACCAGCAGCGAGTCGCCCGGCTTGAGCGTGAAGCCGGGTCTCCGGGGAGCGGGTCGGCCAGCCAGACCACGCGCTCCTCGTCGGCATGCCCGACGACCAGCGCGCGGGACGGCGCCATCCCCTCCTCGAGCTCCGCGAGCAGCTCGCGCAGGGTCGACACCTCGCCGATCCGCTCGAACTCACCCGCCTCGACGATGGTGAGCGCCTCGTTCAGCCGGACCGACTGGCCACGACGTAACTGCTCGACCTCCACCGCGGGCGACGCGGCGACCCGCATCTTGCGTCCCGCGGTGAACACGTCGACCGTGCCGTCCTCGTGACCGACCAGGAAGACCCCGTAGCCGCTCGGCGGCTGGGCCAGGCGATCCACTTCCTCTCGCAGGGCCAGCAGCTGGCTCCGCGCCTCGCGCAACGTCTCGACGAGCTTGGCGTTGCGCTCGGTCAGCTGGCTGACCCGCTCCGATGCCTCGGCGAGCCGCTGCTCGAGCAGCCGCGCATGCCGAGGCGAGTCCGTCAGCTTCCGGCGCAGCAGCGCTACTTCCTCTTCGAGGAACCGGATCTGGGCGGCCTCCGACGGTTCGCGCCCAGAGCCCGGCTCAGGTCCAGCGCCGTGCTCGTCGGCCTCCTCAGGCCGACCACCGGGACGATCGTGCTGCATGTCGGCACCTCCTCCCGCTAATTCTCTTACCGACCACGGTACCGGTGCATACCGACAAGAGAAGAGCATCCACATCTCGGAACTGTCGCGTCACATCGCCGAAACCGATGTCGACCTCGGTAGGTTGCGCCATCTCAGCGAGGAGCGGAACCGCTCACCCGCTACGGTGCGTCAGGTATTCGACGAGCAGTCGGTCCGAGACCGCCGACGCCGGCGTCCACACCAGACTTGGCGAGCAGATCGCCGTGAACGAGGAGAAGCTCGATGTCGCAACCGCCGCAGCAGCCGGATCCCTGGGGAGGGCAGCCGGGCTACGGAGGGCAGCCAGGCCCTGGTCAGCCCCAGGGTGGCTATCCGCAACAAGGTGGTTACCCACAGCAGGGCGGCTACCCGCAGCAGGGCGGCTACCCGCAGACGGGGCCGCAGCCGCAGCAGGCCGGCAACTTCGGCCAACCAGGACAATTTGGACAGCAGACCCCTTACGGCCAGCCGGGTGGTTACGGTCACGGTCCGCAAAAGAAGAGCCCGCTGCCGTGGATCCTCGCCGGCGGCGGCGTGGTCGTCATCGCCGTCGTGGTGGTCCTCATCATCGTGCTCACCGGGGGCGGTGGCTCCGGCAGTGCTCAAGGCGTCGCCGAGGACGCGGTGGACGCGATCAACAGCAAGGACGTCGACAAGCTCAACGACCTGGCGTGCGACGACGCCAAGAAGGCGGCCGGCACCTTCGACCCGGCGGACCTCCAGCCCCAGGCCGGCATCGAGGTGAAGGCCGAGCTCGGCGAGGTCAAGGAGTCGGGCGACACGGCCACGGCGCAGATCAAGATCTCCATCAGCGGCGACCTGCCCGCGGGGTTGCCGGAGGGGGCCGGCAACGCCACGGTGCCCATGCGCCTGGCCAAGAAGGGCGGCAACTGGTGCATCGCCGGCGTGGCGTGACCCGCCGGGCCGCTACGACTCGATGACGATCGCCGCCGGGCTCGATCCCGGCGGCGATCGTCGCTTTCGGGGCCATACGATGTGTTTCGGGGGGAACGGGTCGTTCGACGGCTCCGTCTAGCTTGGTGTCGGCACGCATGTTGAAGGAGTCCGGGCCCACATGACCTACCCACCGCAGCAGCCTGGCCCCTACGGGCAGCAGGGCCCGTACGGCCAGCAGCAGCCACCGCAGACCCCGCCCTACGGCGGCCAGTCCTCCTACCAGGGCCTCGGCAGCTACGGACCGCCACCACCGCCGCCCAAGAAGCGCAACACCGGCATGATCGTCGCGATCGTGCTGATCGTGCTGCTGGTGCTCGGCGGTGGCGGTGTCGCGACCTACGTCCTGCTCAAGGACGACAACAAGGACAGCGCCGCCGGCGACCCGACGACCGCGCCGTCCTCCGGGAAGCAGGAGCCGACCCAGTCGAGCGAGCAGCAGCCGACGGACGACAACGACCCCGGCGGCGCCAGCAACACGCCGGACGACGTGCGGGACGCCTACATGCAGGCCTACGAGACCAAGAGCTTCGGTGACGTGGTGAACAGCGCGTGCGCGGCCTACAAGAGCAAGTACGGCACGGACACCTCCAGCCTGGAGAAGACCCTCGAGCCGTACGAGATCACCGCCACGCCGAGTGGTGATCCCGACGTCAACGGCAACACCGCCACCGCGAACATCGACCTGGAGCTGTCCCAGGGCGGCACCACCGAGAAGCCGCACATCTTCATCAAGATCGTCGAGGAGGACGGCCAGTGGCGCTTCTGCGGTGAGGGGGAGGCCTGATCACCGACCGGCCACTGGTCCGCCGAGCGGGCATGATCGGAGTGCTGCTGCTCGCCTCGTTGCTGGTGCTCGGGGTGCTCGGTCTCGGCGTCTACCTGCTGTTCTTCCGCCCGGACTCGCAACCCGAGGCGGGCGAGCCGCGCCCGGCGCCGGCGCCGGGGTCGAGCGCGGCGCCGAACCCCGGCGCGACGACGGCGCCCCCGGACGCGAGCCCGGGCGGCAGCGGCGCCGGCTCGTCCTCGGTCGAGGGGCCGAAGGGCGGCGACACCGGTGACCTGCGGGCGACCGCACGCGACTACGTTGACGCGGTGAACGACCGGGACGAGGCCGCGGCGACCGCGCTCACCTGCGAGCGCGCGAACCCCGGCACGCTGTTCTCGGTCACCGGGGGCCGCGAGGTGCGGCTCGGCCGGGTCGAGTTGTTGGAAGGGTCCGTCGGCACCGCGCAGGTGCGCGTCGGCGACGGCGAGACCGCGTTGTTGCTGGAGAACCAGGAGGACGGCTGGTGCGTGGCGATCTGAGGGCGGCGTCATGAGCGACGATGTCGATGCCTTACCACCGGAGCAGGACCCGGCTCCCGGGCCGGACGAGGGCGGCGGCGGGCGGCGTACGACGATCCTGATCGTCGTCGCGGCGGTCGTGGTGCTCGCGGCCATCGGTGTGGGGATCTACCTGGTGGCGACGTCGGGCGACAAGGACGTCGACGCGGACCCGGCACCGCCGTCGATCACCGGGTCGACCCAGCCCGAGACACCCTCCTCGACTCCTCCCCCGTCGCGCCCGCCCGCGTCGCAGCCGCCGTCGCAGGCCCCGCCGCCACCGGCGGACAAGAACGTGGCGGCCGCGCGGACCGCCGCCGAGGAGGCCGCGGCGGCGATCAACGAGCGGGACGTCGACGCGATGAAGCAGCTGAGCTGCGACCCGGAGTCGGTCGACTCGGTCGAGGGGTTCCCGCCCGAGGCCACCGCCCGGCTCGCGGAGAACCCGCAGGTCACCGGCGACAAGGCGACCGCGCAGATCGAGCTGTCGATCTCCGGCAGCGAGCCGACGGTGGTGCCGCTGCCGATGGAGAAGCACGGCGGGAAGTGGTGCGTGCCGTAGCCGCTCAGGCGCGCTGGGCCCGGCGTTGCGGCCGGGGCGTCACCACGCCCTCGGCCAGCCGGCGCGCGGTCAGCAGGAACGCCGTGTGCGCGACCATCCGGTGGTCGGGCCGCACGGCCAGGCCGACCACGTGCCAGGGCCGCATGAGCGTCTCCCACGCCTGCGGCTCGGTCCAGCACTGCTGTTCGCGCAGCCCCTCGGTGACCTTGGACAGCTGCGTCGTGGTGGCCACGTAGACCACCAGCACGCCGCCGGGGATCAGGGTGCGCGCCGCGACGGGCAGCATCTCCCACGGGGAGAGCATGTCCAGGATCATCCGGTCGGCCTCGGCCTCGTCGGCCTCGTCAGCTTCGTCTGCGGCCGGGTCGGCGTGCCTGGCGAGGTCGCGGACCCGCAGGTCCCAGTTGGCCGGGCGCTCGCCGAAGAACGCGGTCACGTTCCGCTCGGCGTGCTCGGCGTGGTCGGCGCGCACCTCGTAGGAGGTCACCCGTCCCTCCGGCCCGACCGCGCGCAGCAGCGAGCAGGTCAGCGCGCCGGATCCCGCGCCCGCCTCGACCACGCGGGCGCCGGGGAAGATGTCGCCCCACATGATGATCTGCCCGGCGTCCTTCGGGTAGATCACCTGGGCGCCGCGCGGCATGGACAGCACGTAGTCGGCCAGCAGCGGGCGCAGGGCCAGGTAGGACGTGCCGCCGGCGGAGCTGACCAGCGAGCCCTCGGGCCGGCCGATGACGTCGTCGTGGGACACCGCGCCGCGGTGCGTGTGGTACTGCCCGCCGGGGGCCAGCACGAGGGTGTAGTGCCTGCCCTTGGGATCGGTGAGCTGTACCCGGTCCCCCACCCGGAACGGCCCGCTCGCCCTGACCTCCGCCAACCCCGCTCCCTTCGCCCGAGTCGGGGTGATCGTCGCAGACAGCCGGGCGCGCCCGAACGGCGGTACCGACCCGACGATCTTGGGCCGGAGCGTGTCCGACACGCTCTAATGGCGTCCGGTCAGGCCCGCTCGCAGGTCCTCGCGGCGCAGCACGCCGGCGGGACGGCCGTCCTGGTCCACCACGAGGAACTGCCAGGCCGCGGTCTCCTGGACGCGCTCGACGATGTCCTCGCCCGGTTCGGAGTCCAGCAGCACCGACTCCGGCCGGATGGGCTCGGCCGCCTGCTCCGCGGGCGCCATCGGGGACCGCTCGGCCAGCCGCTCGGCCGCGTACGGGTCGAGCAGGCCCGCGGCCACCCCGTCCGCGCGGACCAGCACCACGCCGCGGCCGGCGGCGGCGCCCAGCGCGTCGGCGACCGGGCTCTCCGCGGGAAGCTGCAGGATCGGCCGGGTGAGGTCGGCCAGCGTCAGCCCCTCGGGCCAGCCGCGGCGCTGGTCGGAGGCGAGCTCACCGCGCGCGCCCGACGCGACGAACCACGCGGTCAGCGCGCACACGCCGAGCCGCAGCCAGCGGTCGGGGCTCTCCGTGGCCAGGCCCCAGAGCGCCCAGAGCATCAGCAGCCCCGCCACCAGCCACCCGCCGGCGACGGCGGCCTTCGTGCCGGTGCCCCGCTCTCCGGACACCGCCCACACCCCGGCGCGCAGCATCCGCCCGCCGTCCAGCGGCAGGCCGGGCAGCAGGTTGAACACCGCGACCGCCACGTTGGCGACCGCGCATTCCAGGACGAGCAGCCAGATCGGGCCCTCGGCCGGCATGAACAGCAGGATGAGCCCGCACAGCGCGGCGAGCACCGCCGACACCGCCGGGCCCGCCGCCGCGATCACCCCCTCGTGCGCCGGTCTTCGCGGCGTGCGGGAGATCTCGGCCAGCCCGCCGAGCAGGAACAGCCGCAGTCGCCGGACCGGGATGCCCAGCTGCAGCGCGACCACGCAGTGACCCAGCTCGTGGGCCAGCACCGACGCGCCGAGCAGGATCGCGAACGCGGCCGCCAGCAGGATCGACACGAGCGCCGTCGCCGCCGGCAGGAACCGGTTGACCAGCGGGGCGTAGAGCACGATGACCGCGACCGAACCGACCCACCAGGACGGCGAGAGCAGCACGGGCACGCCCCGGAACCGGAACAGCAGCAGGCCGCCGTCGCGGTCCGCGGTCCAGGTCGAGGTCACCCTTGCAGGGTATGGGTCCCGGTGTGGGGATGTCGTGATGGGCCCGCGGCCGCCATGGCGTGCCGTGGTGTGGCGTGCCGTGGTCTGCCGTGGTGTTCCGACACGCGCCCCGCCGGCTCCCCGGAGTGTCGGTGCCCTCGCCTAGTGTTTCGGGTATGACCGAGACGGCCGAGCTCCCCGACGCCGACGCCACGCCGGCGCCGCGGAGACCCGCGCTGTCGCCGTCCCGCGCCGGTGACTTCAAGCAGTGCCCGCTGCTGTACCGCTTCCGCGCGGTCGACCGGCTGCCCGAGACGCCGTCGCCCGCCCAGGTGCGGGGCATCGTGGTGCACGCGGTCCTGGAGGAGCTGTTCGGGATGCCGGCGGCCGAACGGGTGCCCGAGCGGGCGCACGCCCTGCTGCCGCCGGTGTGGCAGCGGCTGCGCGAGGAGCGCCCGGAGCTGGCCGAGCTGTTCACCGACGACGAGGTCCTCGCGGGCTGGCTCGAGTCGGCGGGCCGGCTGATCGACGGCTACTTCACGCTGGAGGACCCGCGACGGCTCGACCCGGAGGCGCGCGAGCTGCTGGTGGAGACCGAGCTGAGCTCGGGCGTGCTGCTGCGCGGCTACATCGACCGGCTCGACGTGGCGCCGACCGGCGAGATCCGGGTGGTCGACTACAAGACCGGCACCGCGCCGCGGGAGATCGGCGAGGCCAAGGCGCTGTTCCAGATGAAGTTCTACGCGCTCGTGCTGTGGCGGCTGCGCGGTTCGGTGCCGCGCCAGCTGCGGCTGATGTACCTCGCCGACCGCCAGTCGCTGACCTACACGCCGGACGAGGCGGAGCTGACCCGGTTCGAGCGCACGCTCGACGCGGTGTGGCAGGCCATCCTGCGGGCCGGCCGGACGGGCGACTTCCGGCCGAACAAGAGCCGGCTGTGCGACTGGTGCGCCCACCAGGCCCTGTGCCCCGCGTTCGGCGGCACCCCGCCGGAGTACCCGGGCTGGCCGGAACCCGACCCCGGCGAGGAGACCCCGCTCGACCGCGCGGACTGAGCCCGCCGGGCCCGCCATCACGAGCAGACCCGACCCGCTTGCGCCGCGTGGCGGGTCGGCTCGGCCGCGTGGCGGGTCGGCTCGGCCGCGTGACGGGTCGGCTCGGCCGCGTGGCAGGTCGGCTCGGGGAGGGCTGAGAAGAAGTCTCAGGTCATCGCCAGGACGGCCGCGACCGCGCCGGTGACCATGAACGGGCCGAGCGGCACCGCCGTGCGCAGCCCGCCGCGGCGGACGAGGACCACGACGAGCCCGACCACGGCGCAGCCCACGAACGCGAGCGTGGCACCGGCGAGCACGACGGGCCAGCCGAACCAGCCGAGGGCGATCCCCAGCAGCCCGGCCAGCTTGACGTCGCCGAGACCCAGCTGGTCCGGGCGGATCAGCACGAGCACGAGGTGGGCCAGCCCGGTCAGCGCGCCGGCGGCCAGTGCCCGGCCCAACCGGGCCGGCTCGCCGTCGAGCAGCGCCGCGACGGCGAGCAGCCCGACCAGGATCGGGTAGCCGGGCAGGACCAGCCGGTCCGGCAGGCGGAGCACCGCCAGGTCGATCGCCGCGAGCGTGACGCCCAGCAGCGCGAGGAAGGCGAAGGCGAGCACCTCCGGGCGCGGTCCGACGGCGCCGGTCACCGCCGCGGCGCATGCCGCGGCGGTGACCTCCAGCACCCCGGGTGGCGCACCGAGACGGTGGCGGCAGGCCGGGCAGCGACCAGTCAACGCGACCCGCCCCCGCCACCAGTGCCGGTGGCCGAGCAACACGTGCCCGCACTCCGTGCAGGCCGTGCGGTCGGGCTCACCCGCGCCGACCGAGAGGCGGAACGCGACGGCCCGGAGCCGGCCGCCGGCGATCCCGCCGGTGGCGGCGCCGGCCGCGGCGATCCACCAGTGCATGCCCGACGGATCGGCACCCGGGGCGTCCGGGCGAGGCGCGGCGCCCGGAACGGTCCGGACGGCCGACACCGCAGGACGGCCTGTCGTCCACCGGCCGACACCGTGTCGTCCGGCGTAGGCCGTCCGTCGGGATTCCCTGGCCGGTTGTCCTCTGTTGCCAGGTCGTCCCGGGCCGATGGGGAGGTCAGGCGACCGCCGTCGCTCCCCGTCCCACACACGTGGGGTCACCTTCCCCCTAGGAGAAACCATGTTCGCCCTCTACCTGACCGTTCAGGACTGGTTCGCCTCGCGTCTGCGCCAGGCCAAGGACTCCGAGCGCGGCGCGTCCGCGGTGGAGTACGGCCTGCTGATCGGGCTCATCGCGGTGGCGATCATCGCCGTCCTCGTCGTGCTCGGCCCGAAGCTGGCCGGCCTGTTCAGCGACGTCAGCGACAGCATCCCCGCCGACGCGCCGGCCACGCCGTGAGCTGAGGTCCGCTCGGGCAGCCGAGACGGGACCCGGTCCATGCGACGCATCCTCAGCAGGATCCCCGGCGGGATCCTCCGCGGCACCGGCGGCGACCGCGGCGCGGCAGCCGTCGAGTTCGCGCTCGTGCTGCCGCTGCTGCTGATCGTCGTGTTCGGCCTGATCGACTTCGGACGCGCGCTCAACCAGCAGATCGAGCTCACCCAGGCCGCCCGCGAGGGTGCGCGGGTGGCCGCGCTCGGTGGCGCGGACGCGGCGGACCGGACCCGGGCCGCCGCGGCGCCGCTGTCCGATGTGGACGTGTCGGTGACCGCCTGCCCGGCCACCCCGGCGCCGACCGACGACGCCGTGGTGGTCGCCAGGCACGGCTTCACCTTCATCACTCCGATCGGGATGGTCGCCGACCTGTTCACCGACAGCGATGTCGGCGCGCCCATCACGCTGACCGGAAGGGGGGTCATGCGATGCCTCGGCTGACACCCCGGCTGACCGCCCGCCTGCGCCGGATCCGGCGTGCGCACGGCACCGACCGCGGGGCGGTCAGCACCCTGGTCGCGTCGTTGCTCGCGGTCGGGCTGCTGTTCGGCATCGGCGCGCTCGTCGTCGACGCCGGCCAGCTCTACGGCGAGCGTGCCGAGCTGCAGAGCGGCGCGGACGCCGCGGCGCTGGCCATCGCCCAGGACTGCGCCGGCGCGGCCGGCTGCACTGCCGACCCCTACGCCACGGCCGTCCGGTACGCCGACGCCAATGCCGGCGACGGCACGTCCGGGGTGAGCGTGGTGTGCGGCCGCGACGCCGCCGGGTGGCTCGCCGCCTGTCCGGCGAGCGGTGCGTGCATCGGCGACCTCCCGGCCACCGGCGACTTCGTCGAGGTTCACGCCACCACCCGGACGCCGGACGGGTCGACGGTGCTGCCGCCGGTGTTCGGGCGCATCCTGCTCGGCTCCTCCTACGACGGCCGCGGGGTGCTCGCCTGCGCGCGGGTGGCCTGGGGCGGCCCCCGCGCGGCCCTGGGGCTCGGCATGACGATCTCGCTGTGCGAGTGGCAGACCGCGACCGCCGCCGGCACCGCGTTCGCGCCGGCGCCGCCGGACGCCGTGCCGGGCAGCGCCGAGCGCGTCCTGCGGCTGCACGGCAGCGGCAACGCCTGCGCGGGCGGACCGTCCGGCTGGGACCTGCCCGGCGGCTTCGGCTGGCTCGAGGACACCACCGGATACTGCGAGACCCGGGTCGACATCACCGGGACCTATGTGGACACCACCGGCGTGTCCGCGTCCCACCAGTGCCAGGACGCGCTGCAGGCGGCCCGGGACGGCCGGACGATCACCCTGGTGCCGGTCTACGACGGCGCCGGGGGCACCGGCAACGGCGGCTTCTACCACCTGCGCGGGTTCGCCTCGTTCGTGGTCACCGGCTACTCGCTGCCCGGGTTCTCCGCGCCGTCCTCGCTGACCGGCACGAAGCCGTGCAAGGGAACCGACAAGTGCGTCTACGGCTACTTCACCCGCGACCTCGTCACCACCGCCACCGCGCTCGGCGGACCGGAGATGGGCGCGACCGCGGTCCAGGTCATCGGCTGAGCAGAAGGACGAGCGAAGAGAGCCACCATGAAACGATCAGCCCTCGCCATCGGTCTCGCCGTGCTGCTCGCCGGGATCGGCACCCTGGCGGTGCTCTACTACGTGCGGCAGGCCGACGCCCGGGCGCTGGCCGGCAAGGACGCGGTGACCGTGCTGGTGGCCACCCGGCGGGTGCCGGCGGGCACCACCGCCGGGGACGCCCGGGACACCGGGCTGGTCCGGGCCGAGCCCATGCCGGCCGACTCCGTGCCGGCCGACGCGCTGGGCACGATCGGCCCGGACATCGCCGCGCTGGTCGCGGGTGCCGACATCCAGCCCGGCCAGCTGGTGCTGCGCTCGCTGTTCGTGGCGGACCGGCCGGCCACGGCCGGGCTGCCCATCCCCAAGGGCAAGGTCGCGCTCACCCTCGCGCTGGGCGTCACCCAGCAGGTCGCCGGCTACGTGCGGGTCGGCTCCACCGTCGCGGTGTTCGAGACGCACACCGACTCCGGCACGGCCCCCGCCGGTGCCGCGGCCCCCGCCGGCAAAGCGATGACCACCCGGGTGCTGCTGCCGAAGGTCGAGGTGCTCGCGGTCGGCCCGGCAGCGGCCGGCGCGCAGCCCGCGGCGCCGGCCGCCGGGTCCACACCGGACGGTGCGGCGCCGGCCACCGGTCAGGTCATGCTGACCTTCGCGGTCGACACCGGGCAGGCCGAGCGGCTGATCCTGGCCTCGCAGACCGGATCCCTGCACCTGGCACTGCTCACGGAGGACTCCACCGTCACGCCGGGCGCCGGCGTGACCACCGACTCACTGTTCAGCTCCTCACGGGAAGGCGACTGATCATGGCCATCCTCTGCACCGCGGGCGAGACGCCGGCCGGGCTGGTCAGCCAGTCCGGTGTGGACGTCCGCACCGCCGCCGACCTGTCCGCCGTGGTCGAGCTGCTCGCGGCAGACCCGCGCGAGCAGCTCGTGGTCGTCGGACCGGACGTGCCGCTGGACGCGGCGACCGACTTCGCCGCCGCCCAGCGGCTGCGCCGCCCGTCGCTCGGCGTCGTGCTCATCCGTCACGATCCCGACGTCGGGGACCTCACGCTCGCCATCCGGTCGGGTATCCGCGAGGTCGTCCCGTCCGGCGACGCGGCGAGCCTCACCGAGGCCTGCCGGCGCTCGCTGGCGCTGTCGGCCTCCGCGCCGGTCGCGCCGCCCCCGCCTGCCTCGCCCCAGGGCAAGATCGTCACGGTGTTCGCGGCGAAGGGCGGCTGCGGCAAGACGACGCTGGCCACCAACCTCGCGGTCGCCCTGTTCGCCGGCGGCACCCGCCGGGTGTGCCTGGTCGACCTCGACCTGGCGTTCGGCGACGTCGCGATCTCGCTGCAGCTCGAGCCGCGGCGCAGCCTCGTCGACGCGGTCGCGATGGGCGACGGGATGGACGAGACCGGCATCGCCGGCCTGCTCACCCCGTTCCGCCGCGGCCTGGACTGCGTGCTGGCCCCGGTGGAGCCGGGCGACGCCGAGCGGGTGCCGGCGACCCTCGTCGACGACCTGCTGCGGGTGCTGCGCGGCATGTTCGACTTCGTGGTGATCGACACCCCGCCGCAGTTCAACGAGCACGTGCTCAAGGCGCTCGACGCGGCCGACCAGCACGTCCTGCTGACCACGCCGGACGTGCCGACGCTGAAGAACCTCCGGCTGACCGTGGAGATGCTCGACCTGCTCGGCTACCCGCGCGACGCGCGCAACATCGTGCTCAACCGCGAGGACCCGCGGGTCGGGATGACCGCCGCGGACGTCGAGCGGGTGCTCAAGACGACGCTGGCCGCGCGGATCCCAGCGAGCCTGGACGTCACCGCGTCGATCAACCGGGGCATGCCGATCACCGTGGCGCAGCCCGACCACAAGGTCAGCGTCGCCATCCGCGAGTTCAGCGACCGCCGCCTGGTGGGCGACGCCGTGCAGCGGGCCCAGGCGCGCCGCAGATCGCGGATGCGCCCGTGGTCGAGGAGCCGGCATGAGACTCAGTGAACGGCTCGCCCAGCAGCGCCAGCAGGCGCGCGGCGCGGAGCCGCGTGGCGCCGAGCCGGCCGCCCCGGCCGCGGGCGAGGCCGCGGCCCCCGAGCCGGCGGCCCCAGAACGCCCGGCTCGCGCGGCCCGGCCGCTCGCCGAGGTCAAGCTCCGCGTGCACCGGGCGCTGCTCGACACGCTCGGCCCCAAGATCTACGAGGACCGGCTGGACGAGCGGGAGCTCGAGGCACGGGTGCGGCAGACCGTGCAGACGGTGCTCGACCACGACGACACCCCGCTGACCGCGGCGGACCGCGGCCGGGTCGCGGTCGAGGTCGCCGACGAGATCCTCGGCCACGGACCGCTCGAGCCGCTGCTGCGGGACCCCGAGATCAGCGAGATCATGGTCAACGGCCCGAACCGGATCTACGTCGAGCGGGACGGCAGGCTCAGCGTCGTCGACGCCGCGTTCACCGACGAGAACCACCTGCGGCGGGTCATCGACAAGATCGTCGCGCGGGTGGGGCGGCGGGTCGACGAGTCCAGCCCCATGGTGGACGCGCGGCTGGCCGACGGCAGCCGGGTCAACGCCGTGGTCCCGCCGATCGCGCTGGACGGGTCGTCGCTGACCATCCGCAAGTTCGCCGCCGACCCGCTGCAGGTCGCCGACCTGATCCGGTTCGGCACGCTGACCCGGCCGGTGGCCGACCTGCTCTCCGCGTGCGTGCGCGGCCGGCTGAACATCCTGATCAGCGGCGGCACCGGGTCCGGCAAGACGACCACGCTGAACGTGCTGTCCTCGTTCATCCCGCACGACGAGCGAATCGTGACCATCGAGGACGCCGCCGAGCTGCAGCTGCGCCAGGACCACGTGCTGCGCCTGGAGTCGCGGACCGCGAACATCGAGGGTCGCGGCGAGATCCCGATCCGCAGCCTGGTGCGCAACGCGCTGCGGATGCGGCCCGACCGCATCGTCGTCGGCGAGGTCCGCGACGGCGCCGCGCTGGACATGCTGCAGGCGATGAACACCGGTCACGACGGGTCGCTCACGACGGTGCACTCCAACTCGCCACGCGACTCGGCGTCACGGCTGGAGACCATGGTGCTGATGGCCGGCATCGACCTGCCGAGCCGGGCGATCCGCGAGCAGATCGCGTCGGCGCTGGACCTGGTCATCCACCAGTCCCGGCTCTCCGACGGCAGCCGCCGGATCACCCACATCACCGAGGTGACCGGCATGGAGGGCGACGTGCTGACCATGCAGGACCTGTTCCTGTTCGACTACGGCGCGGGTGTCGACGAGCGCGGCAGGTTCCGCGGCACGCTGCGCTCGACCGGGCTGCGCCCGTCGTTCGCCGAACGGCTCGCGGACCACGGCATCCCGATGCCGGTGGACCTGTTCGCCCAGCCCCCACATCCGAGGTGAGCCGCATGCGACTCCGCACGATCGCGCTCGCCCTGGCCGCGATGCTCGTCCCGGCCGTGCCGGCACCCGCCGCGGCCGCGGAGCCGCCCGCCCGGGCCGCGGTGGTGATCGTGCTCGACACCAGCGGGTCCATGAAGGGCGCCCGCGGCGAGGCCGCCCTCGACACGGCCCGGGACTACCTCGGCGGGCTGCCCGCCGACGTGCCGGCCGGCCTGGTGACCTTCACCGGCGGGCCGACCCTCACGGTGGCGCCCACGGCCGACCGGGAACGGCTGTCCGCCGCCCTCGACACCGGGTGGAACGCGACCGCCTCACCGCTCTACGACGCGGTGGCGCTGGCCGCGCGCACGCTCGGCGAGCTGCCCGGTCAGCGGCGGGTGCTCATCCTGTCCGACGGCGGGGACATCGGCAGCACCGCCGTGCCGGCCGACGTGGTCCGGCTGCTGGACCGCTACCGGGTCACCGCCGACATCGCCCTGCTGGACGGCGGGGTCGCGGACGGTGGGCGGGCGGAGCTGGTGCGTGCCACCGGCGGCCGGGTGCTCGCCGCGGGGGACGCGGCGGCCCGCGCGGCCGAGCTCGCGTCCGTGCCGCGGTCCGTGGCCGCCGCTCCGCCGGAGTGGCCGCTCGAGGTCGGGCTCGGCTGCCTGTTCGTGGCCCTGCTCGGCCTCGGCGTGGTCGCGTTCAGCCGGGTCCGCGGCGCGCCGCGCGACCCGTGGCAGGCCGCCCTCGAGCCGTACCGGCTGACCACCCAGGCGCACCTCGACGCGCACGCCGGCCGGATGTCGGTGCTGCGGCCGCTGCTGCGCCTCGGCGACCGGTACCTCGGCGCGCGGGGGCGGCACGAACGGCAGGCCGCCGACCTCGACCTCGCGGGGCTGGCGCTGCGACCGGCGGAGTGGCTGGTGATCCGGACCGGGGTGGGCGCCGGCCTCGGCGCGCTGCTGGCCCTGCTGGGGGCCTCCTGGCCGGGGGCGCTCGTGGGGCTGGTGCTCGGCTGGCTGGTGACCCGGCAGTTCCTGCGGTTGCGGATCTCGCGGCGGCGCAGCGCGTTCGCCGACCAGCTCCCGGACACGCTGCAGCTGGTGGTCGGTGCGCTGCAGGCCGGGTTCTCGCTGCCGCAGGCGCTCGCCGCGGTGGTGCGCGAGGACACCCAGCCCATCGCCGGGGAGATCGCCCGCGCCCTGGCCCGCACCCGGCTCGGCACGTCGGTCGAGGACGCGCTGGACAACGCGGCCGAGCGGATGCGCTCCACCGACTTCGCCTGGGTGGTGATGGCGATCCGGATCCAGCGCCAGGTCGGCGGCAACCTGTCCGAGCTGATGCAGACGACCGTGCACACGATGCGCGAGCGCAGCCAGCTGCGCCGTCACGTCAAGGCCCTCACCGCCGAGGGCAAGCTGTCCGCCTACGTGCTGACCGGCCTGCCGATCATGCTCGCGGTGTGGATGTTCACCAGCCGCCGCTCCTACCTCGAGCCGCTCTACTCGCACGCCGCGGGCTGGGTACTGATCGGCCTCGCGGTCGGGTGCGTGTCGCTCGGGTGGTTCTGGATGAGCCGGCTGATCAAGGTGGAGGTGTGAGGTGAGCGCCACCACCGTGTTCGGCGCCGGGCTCGTGTCCCTCGCGGCGAGCGTCGTGCTCGTCGTGCTGGCCGTGGCCATGCCGCGCTCCTCGGCGCGGCAGCGGGTGGCCAGGGGCCTCGCCGCGATCGAGTCCTACGGGCGCGCCCAGGCGAGCGAGGAGTCCGGCGAGCCCGGCGAGGACGCCCTGCCGCCGCTGCTGACCCGGCTGCGGGCGGTCGGCACCGCGCTGTCGCCGTCGACGGTGACCGCCTCGCTCGGCCGCCGGCTCGACATCGCCGGCAACCCCGGGCAGTGGACCGTGGAGAAGATGCTGGCCGCCAAGGGTTTCGGGCTGGTCGCGGCCGGCGGCCTCGGCCTGCTGCTCGGGCTCGGCTCCCCCGCGCGGATGCTGGTCTTCGCCGGGCTCGGCGGCGCCGCCGGGTTCCTGCTGCCGGACCTGCTGCTCTACAACACCGGCAGCAAGCGGCAGGTGGGGATCCGCAAGGAGCTGCCGGACACGCTGGACATGCTCACCGTGTGCGTCGAGGCGGGCCTCGGCTTCGACGCGGCGGTGGCCCGGGTCGGCCACCACACCGCCGGGCCACTGGCCGCGGAGCTGGTGCGGACGCTGCACGAGATGCAGCTCGGCATGTCCCGGGTGGAGGCGCTGCGCGCGCTCGCCGACCGCACCACGGTGGCCGAGCTGCGCGCGTTCACCTCCGCGCTGGTACAGGCCTCCGAGCTGGGCATCCCGACCGGGCGGGTGCTGCGCGAGCAGGCCAGGGAGATGCGGCTCAAGCAGCGCCAGCACGCCGAGGAGAAGGCGCAGAAGCTACCGGTGAAGATCCTCTTCCCGATGATGTTCTGCATCTTCCCGGCGCTGTTCGTGGTCGTGCTCGGCCCCGCGGCGATCATGCTTCTCGGCTCCATGCGGTAGCCGCAACCGACTGGCAACCGGACCGCACCCACCGGCGCCACCCGGCCGTGGCTTCCTTGACGCACACGGATGTGACGTGGAGAAGAGGTGGAGCGCTCGTGGCGATCCGGCTGGTCGTGATCGACGGCCACACGCTGCACCGGGTGGGGTTCGCTCACCTGGTCCGGCAACACCCGGACATGGAGATCGCCGGGGAGGCGACCACGGTCGCCGGCGCGGACGCGCTCGTCGAGCGGCTGCGCCCGGACGTGGTCACCGTCGACGTCACGCTGCCCGACGGCAACGGCCTGTCGCTGGCCCGCGCGCTGCGGGAGCGCCGGCCGGACCTCGGGATCGTCGTGCTGGCCTCCACCGGCGAGGACGACGTGCTGTTCCGGGCGATGGAGACCGGGGTGTCCGCGTTCGTTCCGAAGACCGCCTCGGTGGCGGAGATCGTCGCGGCCGTCCGGCACGCGGCGGTGGCCGCGACCGCCTTCACCGCGCCCGGCCTCGCCGAGGCGCTGCATCGCCTGCGGACCACCCGCGACCAGCCCTGGCTGAGCCAGCGGGAGCTCGAGGTGCTGCGCCAGCTGCACCGCGGCCTGTCCATTCCGGACGTGGCGCGCGAGCTGTACGTGAGCACCTCCACGGCCAAGACCTACGTGTCGCGCATCTACGGCAAGCTCGGCGTCGGCAACCGCACGCAGGCGTTCCTGACCGCCATGGACCTCGGCCTGCTCCCCCGCGAGCCCGCCGCAGTCTGAACCCGACGCGGTCCGAACCCGCCGCCCCGCCCGGGGTGAACGTCCGCTAACTTCGCGGACATGACCGACGCGTTCTACGAGCCGCTGGGCGCCGGCCGGTTCCGCTCCACCGCGCACACGACCGGGCCGTGGTCGCCGCACGCGCAGCACCTCGGCCCGCCCAGCGCGCTGCTCGCCCGCGCGTTCGAGGAGCTGCCGTCGGCCGCGCCGATGCTGCTGAGCCGGGTGACCGTGGAGATCCTCGGCCCGGTGCCGGTCGCGGAGCTGTCCGTGACCGCCGGGGTGGAGCGGCCGGGCCGGGCGGTCGAGCTGCTCGGCGCGGAGCTGTCCGCCGGCGGCCGGGCCGTGGTGCGCGCCCGGGCGTGGCGGCATCTCCGGTCCGACACCGCCGCGGTCGCGGTCGGCGTCGACGAGCCGCTGCCACCGCCGGAGAAGGGCGACCCGATGCACCGGCCGGAGAGCTGGGGCGCGGGCTACCTGGACGCGATGGAGTGGCGCGCGCTGGTGGGTCATCTGGGCAAGCCGGGTCCGGCGACGGTGTGGGCGCGGCAGGGCGTCGACCTGGTGGCAGGCGAGCGGCCGACCGGGCTGCAGCGGCTGTTCGTGGTGGCCGACTCCGGCAACGGGGTGTCGAGCCGGATGGACCCGAACGAGTGGCTGTTCATCAACTCCGAGCTGACCGTGCACCTGTACCGCGAGCCGGAGGGCGAGTGGATCGCCCTGGACGCCACCACCGCCATCGGCGCGGACGGCGTGGGCACCGCGTTCTCCGTCCTGCACGACCTAGCCGGCCCGGTCGGCCGGGGCGCCCAGGCCCTGCTGGTACGCCCGCAGCGCTGAGCGGTCCCGACCACCCGACCCACCACGCCTGCGAACCGACCCCACACGCGGCGAGCCGACCCACCACACAGGCGAGTCGTCCCGTGGCATCGCCGAGCCGACCCGTGGCATCGCCGAGCCGACTCCCTGCGCGGCGGTGGCGGCGCAACCGGGCGCGGTCGCTCGCGACGTGCGGAGTCGACTCGCCCGCGCCAGGGGTCGGGTCGCCCGCGCCAGGGGTCGACTCGGCTGCGCCAGGGGTCGGATCGGGCGCGCCACCGGTCGACTCGGCCGCGCCACCGGTCGACTCGGCTGCGCCAGGGGTCGGGTCGGGCGCGCCAGGGGTCGGGTCGGGCGCGCCAGGGGTCGGGTCGGCCGCGCCACCGGTCGACTCGGCCGCGCCACCGGTCGACTCGGCCGCGCCACCGGTCGACTCGGCCGCGCCACCGGTCGACTCGGCCGCGCCACCGGTCGACTCGGCCGCGCCACCGGTCGACTCGGCCGCGCCAGCGGTCGACTCGGCCGCGCCACCGGTCGACTCGGCTGCGCCAGGGGTCGGTCGGGCGCGCCACCGGGGTCGAGCTCGGCTGCGCCAGGGGTCGGGTCGGCTGCGCCGGGGGTCGGGTCGGTTGTCCTAGAGCCGGCAGGAGCGGATGTCGGAGGCCAGCACCGCCTTCGCGCCCAGCGCGGCCAGCCGGTCCATGACCGGGTTCGCCTCGGCGCGCGGGACCATCGCACGCACCGCCACCCACTCCGGGTGCGCGAGCGGCGCCACCGTCGGCGACTCCAGGCCGGGGGTGATCGTGATGGCCTCGTCGAGGATCGCCTTCGGACAGTCGTAGTCCAGCATCATGTACTGCTGGGCGAACACCACACCCTGCAGCCGGGCGGCCATCTGGTCCTTGGCCGCCGAGCCGTCCGCCGCCGAGCCGAACAGCAGCACCGCCTGCGACTGGCAGATCGGGTCGCCGAACGCCACCAGGTTGTGCTGGCGCAGCGTCCGGCCCGAGCCCACCACGTCGGCGACCGCGTCGGCCACGCCGAGCTGCACGGAGATCTCGACCGCGCCGTCCAGGCGGATGACCTCGGCGGCGATGCCGCGCTCGGCGAGGTCGGCGGTCACCAGCCGCGGGTAGGACGTGGCCAGCCGCTTGCCGGCGAGGTCCTCGACCCGCCACGGCCGGCCGGCGGGCGCGGCGTAGCGGAACGTCGAGGTGCCGAAGCCGAGCGCGAGCCGCTCGGTGACCGGCGCGCCGGAGTCCAGGGCCAGGTCGCGCCCGGTGATGCCGAGGTCGAGCTCGCCGGATCCGACGTAGATCGGGATGTCCTTGGGGCGCAGGAAGAAGAACTCCACGTCGTTGGTGGGGTCGAGCACGGTCAGGTCCCGCGACTCGTGCCGTCCGCGGTACCCGGCCTCGGCGAGCATCTCGGCGGCCGGCCCGGCCAGCGCTCCCTTGTTGGGCACGGCAACCCGCAGCATCGTCTCTCCTGGTGGGGGGCTCAGAGGTAGCGGTACACGTCGTCGAGGGTGAGGCCGCGGCCCAGCATCAGCACCTGCACGCGGTACAGCAGCTGGGACACCTCCTCGGCGAGGCGCTCGTCGGACTCGTGCTCGGCCGCGATCCACACCTCGCCAGCCTCCTCGAGCACCTTCTTGCCCTGCGCATGCACCCCCGCGTCGAGCGCGGCGACGGTGCCGGAGCCCTCGGGCCGCTGCTCGGCCCGCTCGCGGAGTTCGGCGAACAACTCGTCGAACGTCTTCACGGGCAAAGATCCTGCCATCCCGCCCCGAGCGTCCACGAACCGGACGACCATCACCACATCGAGTGATCATTGCCCAGGTCGCACTCGGATAGCCTCCGGTCATGCGCTCGATGACCGCCACCGAGGCGTCGAGAAACTTCGCCGCCCTCCTCGACGCGGTCGAAGCCGGCGAGACGATAGTCGTCACCCGCGACGGGATGCCCGTCGCTCGGCTCGAGCCCGAACGAGCCAACGCCGCCACCCGCATCGCCGAAGCGATGGCGGCACACCCCCTTCCGCCCGAGGCGGTCGATGACCTGGAACGTGCCATCGCCGACCTCCGCGACTGGCAGGACGACCGGGAACGCCAGTGGCCCGACATCTGATCCTCGACACCGGAGTGATCATTGGTTTCGAACGCCGCGGATGGGATCTTCGATCGCTGATCGGAGACGATGAGCCGGCCATCGCTGCGATCACGGCGATGGAACTGCTGTCCGGAGTCGGCCGCGTTCGTTCTGCGCATCACGAGGTCCTCGGCCTCAACGTCGAAGCGTTGCTCGCCGTGATGCCGGTCGAGACCTACTCCGTGAAGGTCGCCCGCGTGCACGCCCTGCTGCAGACCCACGCGCGCGCGGCCGGCCGACCGCGCGGCTCGTTCGACCTGATCATCGCGGCGACAGCGATGGCAACGGGCAGCGTTCTGCTCACGACGGACACCGCCGCGTGCTTCGGCGACCTGCCTGGTCTGACGTCGGAGGTCGTCGGGGTCGGGTGAGGTCAGGCGGGCAGCAGGGCGGCGAGGTCGGCCGGGGTCAGGCCCTCCAGCGAGTCGCGGAACACCCGCCGCTCCCCCGGCTCGACCGGCACGTCGCAGGGCACCACGAGCACCGTGCAGCCCGCGGCCACCGCGGACGCCGTACCGGTCGGCGAGTCCTCGACCGCCACGCAGGCCGCCGGGTCGACCCCCAGCAGGCGGCAGGCCTTCAGGTACGGGTCGGGCAGCGGCTTGTTCCGGCCCCCGACCTCGTCGCCGCAGACCGTCACGTCGAACAGGTCGCGGCCCAGCGTGTCGAGCGCGATCTCGGTCAGCCCGCGTTCGGTGGAAGTGACCAGCGCCATCGGGAAACCGGCCGCCCGCATCGTGGCCAGCGCCCGGCGGGCCCCGGGGCGCCACGGCAGGTCCTGGCGGAACACCTCGGCCATCCGCCGGTCGATCCACGCGGCGTCGTCGGCGAGCTGCTCGGGCGCCGGGTGGTCGATGCCGACGTCGGCGTAGAGCAGGCCCAGGGTCAGCGTGACGTTGGTGCCGACCATGGCCTGGCGGGTGGCCGGCGACAGCTCGCCGCCCAGCTTCTCGGCCAGCTCGTAGAGCGGGATGTCCCACAGCTTCTCGGAGTCCAGCAGGGTGCCGTCGAGGTCCCAGAGGACGGCGGCGGGCGAGGGAGGAGTCATGTGTTGAAGTACTTGGCCTCCGGGTGGTGCAGCACGATGCGCGTCGGTGGACTGCTCGGGGTGCAGCTGGAACTCCTCGGACAGCTCGACGCCGATGCGCTCGGGCTCCAGCAGGTCGACGATCTTCGCGCGGTCCTCGAGGTTCGGGCAGGCGCCGTAGCCGAAGCGAGTAGCGGGCGCCGCGGTAGCCCAGCTCGAAGAACTCCGCCACGGACGTCCGGGTCCTCGGCCACCGGCGCGCCGGCGGCGAAGCCCAGCTCCTGGCGGACCCGGCGGTGCCAGTACTCGGCCAGCGCCTCGGTGAGCTGCACGCGACAGCCCGTGCAGCTCCAGGTAGTCGCGGTAGGCGTCCGCGGCGAACAGCTCGCTGCGCGTGGTCGCGCGATCGGCTGGCCCATGGTGACCAGCTGGAACGCGCACCACGTCCGACCTCGCCGGCGTCGACGCCGCTCGCGGGCCGGAAGAAGTCGGCCAGGCACAGGTGCCGGTCCGCGGCGCTGGCGGGGGAAGGTGAACCGGACCCGCTCCGGCGCGTCCGGCGCCGGCTCGTCGAGCACGACCAGGTCGTCGCCCTCGGACGACGCCGGGAAGTAGCCGTACACGACGGCGGCCTCGCAGCAGCTGCTCGGTCGTGCAGCCGGTCCAGCCAGCACCGCAGCCGCGGCCGGCCCTCGGTCTCGACCAGCTCCTCGTAGGACGGCCCGTCGCCGCCGCGGGCGCCGCGCAGCCCCCACTGGCCGAGGAACAGTCGCCCGCTCGTCGAGCATAGGCCGCGTAGTCGGCGAGCGGCGATGCCCTTGACCACCCGGGTGCCCCAGAACGGCGGCGTCGGGGACGCGGGATGTCGGTGGCCACGTCGGACGCGCGGGCGGCGGTCCGTCCGCATCGGCCCGGCCGCGCGTCGGGCGGCGGTGCCGCAGCGACCGCTGCGGCCGCGCCCGGCGCTCGGCGAGCTTCGCGCGCATCGGCTCGTCGACTCCGGCGCACGCCGCGCTTGGCGGCCATGATCGCGTCCATCAGCCGCAGGCCCTCGAAGGCGTCCCGGGCGTAGCGGACCTCGCCTCGTAGATCTCGGCGAGGTCGTGCTCGACGTAGGCGCGGGTCAGCGCGGCACCGCCGAGCAGCACCGGCCAGCGCGCGGCCACCCCGCGGGCGTTCATCTCCTCGAGGTTCTCCTTCATGACCACGGTGGACTTGACCAGCAGGCCCGGACATGCCGATCACGTCGGCGTCGGTGCTCGCTCGGCCGCGTCGAGGATCGTCGCTGATCGGCTGCTTGATGCCGAGGTTGACCACCGTGTAGCCGTTGTTGGTCAGGATGATGTCGACGAGGTTCTTGCCGATGTCGTGCACGTCGCCCTTGACCGTGGCCAGCACGATCGTGCCCTTGCCCGCCGTCGTCGGTCTTCTCCATGTGCGGCTCGAGGTGGGCCACGGCGGTCTTCATCACCTCGGCGGACTGCAGCACGAACGGCAGCTGCATCTGCCCGGAGCCGAACAGCTCGCCGACGGTCTTCATGCCGGCCAGCAGGGTGTCGTTGATGATCTCCAGCGCGGGCCGCTGCTGCCAGCGCCTCGTCGAGGTCGGCCTCCAGGCCCGTTGCGCTCGCCGTCGACGATCCGCCGCTCCAGCCGCTCGACCAGCGGCAGCGCGGCCAGCTCCTCGGCGCGCGGCTCGCCGCCGACGCCGCGCGTCGACGCCCTCGAACAGCTCCAGGAAGCGCTGCAGCGGGTCGTAGCCCTCGCCGGCGCCGGTCGTAGACCAGGTCGAGCGCGACCTCGCGCTGCTCGTCGGGGATCCGGGCCATCGGCAGGATCTTCGCCGGCGTGCACGATCGCGGAGTCCAGCCCGGCCTTCACGCACTCGTGCAGGAACACCGAGTTGAGCACCTGCCGGGCGGCGGGGTTGAGCCCGAAGGAGACGTTCGAGAGCCCAGCGTGGTCTGCACCTCCGGGTGGCGGCGCTTGAGCTCGCGGATCGCCTCGATCGTCTCGATGCGCGTCGCGGCGGGTCTCCTCCTGGCCGGTGGCGATCGGGAAGGTCAGGCAGTCGACGAGGATGTCCTCGACGCGCATGCCCCAGTTCGTCGGTCAGGTCGTCGATGAGCCGGTCGGCGACCGCGACCTTCCACTCGGCGGTGCGCGCCTGGCCCTCCTCGTCGATGCGTCAGCGCGACGACCGCGGCGCCGTGCTCGCGCGACCAGCGGCATCGATCCGCTGCGAACCGCGAGTCGGGGCCGTCGCCGTCCTCGTAGTTGACCGAGTTGACCACGCAGCGGCCGCCGAGGCAGCTCCAGCCCGGCCGCGAGCACGTCCGGCTCGGTGGAGTCGAGCATGATCGGCAGCGTGGACGCGGTGGCCAGCCGGCCGGCCAGCTCGCGCCATGTCCGCGACGCCGTCGCGGCCGACGTAGTCGACGCAGAGGTCGAGCAGGTGCGCGCCGTCGCGGGTCTGCTCGCGGGCGATCTCGACGCAGTCGTCCCAGTCGCTCGGCCAGCATCGCCTCGCGGAACGCCTTGGAGCCGTTGGCGTTGGTGCGCTCGCCCGATCATCAGCACCGACGGTGTCCTGCGCGGAACGGCACCGGCTGGTAGAGCGAGCGACGCGCCGGCTCGGGCGCGGCGTGCGCGCGGCGCGGCGCGCACGGCCGCGCGACCGCGCTCGACGACCGCGCGCGGAGGTGCTCGGGGGTGGTGCCGCAGCAGCCGCCGACCAGCGCGCAGCGCCGTAGTCGCGCGATGAACGCGGTCGTAGCGCCTCGGCCAGCTCGTCCGGGGTCAGCGGGTACTCGCGCGCCGTCGGCGCCCAGCTCCGGCAGGCCGGCGTTGGGCATGCACCGACAGCGGCGACGCGGGCGTGCTCGGCGACAGGTGGCGCAGGTGCTCGCTCATCTCGGCGGGGCCGGTGGCGCAGTTGAGCCCGATCAGGTCGATGCCCGAGCGGCTCGAGCGCGGTCAGCGCCGCGCCGATCTCGCTGCCGAGCAGCATCGTGCCGGTGGTCTCCACGGTCACCTGGGCGATGATCGGCACGCGCGCGGCCGGCTCGGCGGCCATCGCCCGGCGCGGCGCCGAGCACCGCCGCCTTGGCCTGCAGCAGGTCCTGGCAGGTCTCGATGAGCACGCGCGTCGACGCCGCCGGCGATCAGCCCGGCGACCGTGCTCGGGTAGGCGTCGCGCAGCGTGGCGTAGGGCGCGTGGCCCAGCGTCGGCAGCTTGGTGCCCGGGCCGACCGAGCCGAGCACGCAGCGCGGGCGGTCCGGCGTGGAGCAGCCGTCGGCCACCTCGCGGGCGATCCGCGCGCCCGCCTCGGCCAGCTCGCGGATCCGGTCCGCGATGCCGTACTCGCCGAGGTTGGCCAGGTTCGCGCCGAACGTGTTGGTCTCCACCGCGTCCGCGCCCGACGGCGAAGTAGGCTCGTGCACGTCGCGCGACGACGTCCGGGCGGGTGACGTTGAGGATCTCGTTGCAGCCCTCGTGGCCCTGCGAAGTCGTCGAGGGACAGGTCGGCCGGCCTGCAGCATCGTGCCCATCGCCCCGTCGGCGACGACGACCCGCTCGTCGAGGGCGTCGAGGAAGCGGGCGTCGGACGGCAGTCCTGACACGTCGGAGCATGTCGGCGGGCACCCTGAACCAGGCTACGGCAGGCCCTCCGTCCACTCGTCGGACGCCCGGCGTCGTAGGCTGGCCCGATGACCGACCGGACGAGCCGAGCGACCGGATCCCGACCAGACGACCGTACCCGAGCTCGTCGACCCGGTGATGGTCGCCGCGTTCGAGGGCTGGAACGACGCCGGGGACGCCGCGAGCGCCGCGATCGAGCACCTCGAGCTCACCTGGGAGGCGACCCGCTGGTCGCCGAGATCGACCCGGAGGACTACTACGACTTCCAGGTCACCCGGCCCGACGTGCACCTGGTCGACGGGGTGACCCGGCGGGTCGAGTGGCCGACGACCCGGCTGTCGGTCGCCGGCCTCCGGGCGCCGAGCCGCGACGTCGTGCTCGTCCACGGGATCGAGCCGAACATGCGCTGGCGGCGCGTTCTGCGCGGAGCTGCTCGGGCACGTCGACGCGGCTGGGCGTGACGACGGTGGTCACGCTCGGCGCGCTGCTCGCCGACACCCCGCACACCCGCCCGGTGCCGGTGACGCGGCACCGCCTACGACGCGGCGTCGGCGGCGCGAGTTCGGGCTGGAGCGCTCCCGCTACGAGGGCCCGACCGGCATCGTCGGCGTGCTGCAGGACGCCTGCGTCGCAGGCCGGCATGCCGGCGATCTCGTTCTGGGCGGCCGTGCCGCACTACGTCTCGCAGCCGCCGTCGCCCGAAGGCCACGCTGGCGCCTGCTGCACCGGGTCGAGGAGGTCCTCGACGTCGAGGTGCCGCTCGGCGACGCTGCCCGACCAGGCCGAGGAGTGGCAGCGCACGGTCAGCGAGATGGCCGCCGAGGACGAGGAGGTCCGCGAGTACGTGCGTGCGCTGGAGGAGCGCGGGCGACGCGGACGACCGACGCTGACGAGGCCAGCGGCGACGCGATCGCCGCGGAGTTCGAGCGCTACCTGCGCCGGCGGCGGCCTGGTGGTCCCGGCCGCGGTTCCGCCGGACCGTCCTGACGTTGGTCGGCCTGCTCGACCGCAGGCGGCTCGCGGTCGCGGGCGTGTACGCGGGCGGGTTCCTCGGGCCGTTCGGCGGCGGCGTCACCGCCGCGATGCTGCCGGAACTGGGTGCCGACTTCGGCGTGTCCGCGCCCGCCGCGTCCGCGACCATCACCGCGTACCTGGTTCCGTTCGCGGCGCTGATGCTGTTCTCCGGCACGCTCGGCGCGCGGTGGGGTTTGCGGCGCAGCGTGATCGGGGCCTACCTCGTGTCGATCGCCGGGTCGGCGCTGTGCGCGGTGTCGGCCACGTTCCCGCTGCTGCTCGCCGGGCGCGGCGTGCAGGGTGTCGCGAACGCGTTCACCACGCCGCTGCTGCTCGCCACGATCGCCGCGACCACCCCGCGCGAGCGGCTCGGCCGGTCGCTGGGGCTGTTCGCGTCGATGCAGGCGGCCGGGCAGACCTCGGCTCCCCTGCTCGGCGGCCTCGCCGCGGAGGTGAGCTGGCGGCTGGCGTTCGTCGGGGTCGGGCTGGCGGCCGCAGCGCTCGCGGTGATCGGCCTGCCGCCGTCGGCGCAGGGCCGGGCGCGGGAGCCGGTCCGGCTGCGCACGGCGTGGCGCCCGGCCGTGCTGCGCGCCGCGGCCGTGGCGATGGTCGGCTGGGGATGCCTCGGCGGCCTGACCTTCCTCGTCGCGTTCCGCACCGACGACGCGTTCGGCCTCGCCGCGAGCGTGCGCGGGCTGCTGCTGACCGTGTTCGGCGCGGTCGGCATGCTCACCGCGCGCCTGGTCGGCAGGCTGATCGAGCGGACCGGCGCCCGGTGGGGGGCGCTGATCGGCGGGGTCGCCGGCGCGGTCCCGGTCGCGCTGATCGGCGTCGCCCCGTGGCTGCCCGCGGTCGCGCTGCTGTGGGCGGCGGCCGGGTTCTTCGCGCAGTTCGTGCAGGTCGGGGTGAACGCGCTGGTGCTGGCCGGGGACGGGCCCAACCCGGCGGGCGCCGTGTCGGTGGTGCAGGCGTTCCGCTTCGTCGGCGCGGCGCTGGCCCCGGTGGTGTTCACTCCCGTGTACCACGTCTCAGCCGCCGCCGGGTTCCTGCTGCCCGCCGCGCTGCTCGCCGGCGTCACGTCGCTCGCCATGCTCCCCCGCCGCGGCGGGTGACCCCTCGGGCCAGCTCGCCACCTCCCGCTCCGCCCAGGCCGTCCACCGGCGGACCATCCGGGCCTGGTCGAGGTAGAACCGGGTGACCAGGGAGATCACCGGCAGCCGCTCCGGGAACGGGCCGCCGGTCCGCTCGTACTCGCCGATCCGCCCGGTGACGTAGGCCAGCCGGTCGTCGGCGTCGGCCCGCATGCCGGCGAGCAGCGCCCGCAACTGCCCGACGCTGCCGTGGTCGGCGAACGCGACCTTGAGCAGGCCCTCGAACTCCAGCACCGGACCGCGGCCCGGTTCGTCGAGCCACTCCGCGAGGGCCCGTCGGCCGTCGTCGGTGATCGAGTAGACGGTGCTCGCGCGCCGGCCCGTGTAGCTGCGGGTGGACCGCGCCAGCCCGCGTGCCACCAGGCGCTTCGGCTCCTCGTAGATCACGCTCTCGGCACGTGGCCACATGTCGCGCAGGCTCCGCCGCATCTGCTTGGCGAGCTCGTAGGGCGTCCACGGGCGGACGCCGAGCAGCGCGAGGACCGCGTAGGACGTGGTGCTGAGCCCGGCCACCCGAAACACCCCTTCCACATACTCTGTTTCGGAGCAATACTAATACTCCGATCCGGAGGTTTCAGGAGGGCGCACCATGCCCACGTTCTCGAAGGTCTCGCACACCTCGTTCTCCGCCCGCGACGCCGCCGCCAGCGCGCGGTGGTACAAGTCCGTCCTCGACTTCGAGGACCTCATGGAGGTGTCGGGCGACGGGTGGCACGCCGTCGTGCTGCTGCACCCGCCGACCAACACCGTCGTCGAGTTCCAGCAGCACGACGCCAACCGGGGCGAGGAGTTCGACCCGCGCCGGACCGGCTTCGACCACCTCGGTTTCCAGGTCGACGCGCGGGCGGACCTGGACGCCTGGCAGGCCCACTTCGAGCGGCTCGGCGTGCGCCACTCACCGATCGTGGACCGCGACTACGGCTCGGTGCTGTGCTTCCGTGACCCGGATGCCATCCAGCTCGAGATGTTCTACGACCCCGACCCTCCGTGACCGCCCCGGCTCAGAGCTCGACGCCCAGCAGCGCGTCCACCGCGTCGCGGACCAGCGCCGGGGCCGACCGGTCGGCACCACCGCCGGACAGCGCCTCGCCCGCCCACGCGTCGACCGCGCGCAGCGCCTGGGGTGTGTCGAGGTCGTCGGCGAGGTGGTCGCGCAGGCGGGCGACGGTGCCGGTGGCGTCCGGGCCGGCCTCGAGCCGAGCGGCCGAGCGCCAGCGGTCCAGCCGGGCCTGCGCCTCGGCCAGCACCCCGGGCGTCCAGGTGCGGTCGGCGCGGTAGTGGCCGGACAGCAGCGCCAGCCGCAGCGCCATCATGTCCACGTGGTCGGCCCGCAGCCGGGACACGAACACCAGGTTGCCGCGCGACTTGGACATCTTCTCGCCGTCCAGGCCGATCATGCCGGCGTGCGCGTACACCCTGGCGAACGGGTGCTCGCCGGTCAGCGCCTCGGCGTGCGCCGCGCTGAACTCGTGGTGCGGGAAGATCAGGTCCGACCCGCCGCCCTGGACGTCGAAGGTCATGCCGAGCCGGTTCAGCGCGATCACGCTGCACTCGACGTGCCAGCCGGGACGGCCCGCACCCAGCTCGGACTCCCAGCTCGGCTCGCCCGGCCGCGCCGCGCGCCACAGCAGCGCGTCCAGCGGGTGCCGCTTGCCGGGCCGGTCCGGGTCGCCGCCCCGCTCGGCGAAGTACTGCGCCATCGTCGGCTCGTCGTAGTTCGACACCGAACCGAACCGGCCGGTCGCGTCGTGGTCGAAGTAGACGTCCGGGTACCGCTCGTCGTCCGCCCGGTAGGCCACGCCGTCGGCGAGGAGCTTCGCGACCGCCTCCTCGATCTCCGGGATCGACTCGACCGCGCCGAGGTAGTCCCGCGGCGGCAGCACCCGCAGCGCCGCCATGTCCTCGCGGAACAGCGCGGTCTCCCGCATGGCGAGCACCACCCAGTCGTCCTGGTCGCGTTCGGCGCGCTCCAGCAGCGGGTCGTCCACGTCGGTCACGTTCTGCACGTAGTGCACCTCGTGACCGTTGTCCAGCCACAGCCGGTGCACCAGGTCGAACGCCAGGTACGTGGCGGCGTGCCCGAGGTGGGTGGCGTCGTAGGGGGTGATGCCGCAGACGTACATCCTCGCCGTGGCGCCGGGTGTCGTCGGGCGGATCTCCCCGGTCGCCGTGTCGTACAGCCGCAGCGGTCGCGGCGTGCCGGGAACTCGCGGCACCGGTCGGGATGGCCAGGTCTGCATGCATCCGACCCTAGACGCCGCCGTCGCGCGCGGCCGTCACCGTCCACCATGTGACCCCCGTTACAGCACCCTCGGAGAAGCCGATTCACCACCGGGACGGCAGGCCGACGACGAGCTGAGAAGAAGGTGGCGGCCATGACGACGGCGGCGAGCGGGACGACCGGCAGGTACCTGGTGCTCCTCGAGGACGACTGGACGGGAGCGACCGGCGAGCTGAACCGGGTGGCCGGCATCCGGGCGGTGGACTCGGCCGAGGCGGGCCTCGCCCAACCGCTGTGGGAGGCCGACGGGCTGGTGCTGCGCGAGCTGGGCGTCGCGCTCGTGTCCGCCGACCCCGACCAGCTGGCGGCGCTGACCACGGCGACCGGCGAGCGAGGCCCGATCGCGCTGGTCGAGCCGGAGCGGATCGTGCACGCGATCACCGCGCCGGCGGCGGAGGCGGTGACCGGTGTCGACGAGACGACGTTCACCTGGGGCCTGCAGGCGGTCGGCGCACCGGACAGCACGCCGACCGGCAGCGGCGTGCGGGTCGCGGTCCTGGACACCGGACTCGACCTGGCGCACCCGGACCTGGCCGGGCGCGCGATCACGTCCGAGTCGTTCGTGCAGGGCGAACAGGTGCAGGACGGCCACGGGCACGGCACGCACTGCGTCGGCACGTCGTGCGGACCGCGGCGGCCGGAGTCCGGGCCCGGCTACGGCGTCGCCCACGAGGCGGAGATCTACGCGGGCAAGGTGCTGAGCAACGCCGGCTCCGGCGCGGACGGCGGGATCATGTCCGGCATCTCCTGGGCGCTCACCAACGGCTGCCGGGTGGTGTCGATGTCGCTGGGCGCCCCGACCGAGCCGGGACGGCCGTTCTCGCGGACGTTCGAGCGGGTGGCGAGCCGGGCGCTGGCCCGCGGCACGTTGATCGTCGCCGCGGCGGGCAACGAGAGCCGGCGCCGCGACGGGAGCGTCGCGCCGGTCGGGCACCCGGCGAACTGCCCGTCGGTCCTCGCGGTGGGCGCGCTGGACGTGCGGCGCCGGATCGCCGACTTCTCCTGCGGGACGGTCGACACGGTCGGCGCGGTGGACGTGGCCGGCCCCGGCGTGGACGTGTACTCGAGCTGGCCGATGCCCACCCGCCACCGGCGGATCTCGGGCACCAGCATGGCGACCCCGCACACGGCGGGGGTCGCCGCGCTGATCGCGCAGGCGACCGGCGCGAGCGGCTTCGAGCTGTGGGCCCGGCTGTGCCAGACGGCCCGCCGGCTGCCGCTGCCCTCGACCGACGTCGGGGCCGGCCTGGTGCAGGCCCCCTGAGGAGGCCGTCCGTGCCGCACGTGATCGTCTCCGTGGCCGAGGACCGGCTCGCCGAGCTGCCCACCGTGGTCGACGCGCTGCGCGCGGCCGGCCTGCGGGTGGGCGAGGTGCTCGCCGCGGCCGGCATCGTCACCGGCACGGTCGACGGCGACCGGATCGAGTCGCTGTCGGCCGTGCCCGGTGTCGTCGACGTCGAACCGGAGCGCACGATCGGCCTGCCGCCGCCGGACGCCCCGGTCCAGTAGTCAGGCCAGCGCCTCCGCGATCTCGTCCAGCTGCGCCGCCCGCAGCGGGCCGTGCGTCAGCGCGCCCGCGTTCTCCTCGGCCTGGGCGACCGTGCGGAACCCGGGGATGGGCACGGTCCGCGGGCTGCGCGCCCAGATCCAGCCCAGCGCACCCTGCGCGAGCGTGCGGCCGTCGCTGGTGAGGATGTCGCGGACGGCGCCGACCCGAGCCTCCCACTCGGGGGTGGGCACGCCGTCGCGGAAGAAGCGCAGCCACTCCGGCGCGACGGTGCGGATGTCGGCGCCGCTCGCCGGCCTGCTGGCGGTGCGCCGGCCGAGCAGCCCCATCGCGAGCGGCGTGCGGTCGACGCTCGCCAGGTCGTACCGGTCGCACAGGGCGAGAAGCTCCGGCGCGTCGTGCAGCACGCTGAGCTCGTGCTGCACGGCCACGCAGTGCGGCCGGGCGGCGAACGACTCGGCCCGCGCGAGGTCGTCGGTGCTCCAGCCGTAGCCGCGGATCAGGCCCTCGGACACCAGCTCCTCGCACACGTCGGCCAGCGCCGCCGCGTCCTCGACCGGCGGTGAGCTGTGCAGCTGGTAGAGGTCGAGGTAGTCGGTGCCGAGCCGCTTCAGGGTGGCCTGCAGCGCGCGGCGCACGTACTCCGGCGAGGGGTCCTCGCCGGTCCGCACCCTGGTCTCCGGGTCGAACACGTTGCCCCACTTGCTGGCGATCGCCACCTCGTCGCGGCGGCCGGCCAGCGCCCGGCCGAGCACCTCCTCGCTGTGCCCGGCGCCGTAGACGTCGGCCGTGTCGAAGAACGTGACGCCGAGGTCGACCGCACGGCGCACCGCCCGGATCGACTCCTCGTCGTCGACCTCACCCCAGCCCAGCGGCCGTCCCTCGAGGTCGGAGAACGGCCCGCCGATCGCCCAGCAGCCGAGGCCGAGCGCGCTGACCTCGCCGTCTCCCAACGCGCGGCGGACGGTCCAGTTGTTCGTCGATGCAGTCATGGTTCACATCCTGAGACCTGGAGCGCGCTTCGGGTCCAGGCCTATTCCGGAGTAGTTTCGACGGCATGTCCGACACGCGTGGCCGGGTGAAGGTCGAGACCAGCCCGAAACGGATCCGTGCCTATGCAGGCGGGCACCTGGTGGCCGACTCCCACCGGCCGGTGCTCGTCTGGGAGATCCCCTACTACCCCACGATCTACCTGCCGCTCGGCGACGTCCGGGCGAAGCTGGACGCGACCGGCGCCACCGAGCACTCCCCCAGCCGCGGCGACGCGACGGTGTACGACGTGGTGGTCGACGGCACGGTGGTGCCGGCGGCCGCGAGCCGGTACCTCGACTCGCCGGTTCCCGAGCTGCGCGACCTGGTGAAGCTGCGGTTCGACGCGATGGACGAGTGGCTGGAGGAGGACGAGCCGATCTACGTCCACCCGCGCGACCCGTACAAGAGGGTCGACATCCTGGCCAGCTCGCGGCACGTCGAGGTCCGGGTGGACGGCGTCACCGTGGCCGACTCGCGCCAGCCGCGGATCCTGTTCGAGACGGGCCTTCCGCCGCGGTACTACCTGCCGCTGCCCGACGTGCGGATGGACCTGCTGCGCCCGTCGGACACGCAGACCCACTGCCCGTACAAGGGAACCGCGAGCTACTGGACGCTCGCCACCGGCCAGGGCGTGCACCCCGACGTCGTGTGGATCTACCGCACGCCGCTGCCGGAGAGCCAGAAGGTGGCGGGCCTGGCCTGCTTCTACAACGAGAAGGTGGACATCGTCGTGGACGGCGAGCCGCTGGAGCGACCGCGCACGCCGTTCAGCTGACCGGCCTCACGCGGCCCGCTGGTACTCCTCCCACGTCACCTTCGTGACCTGGGGGCCGTCGTCCGGGGCGTGGTTGGCCAGCCCGTTGAGGCCCAGGTAGTAGTCGCCCGCCTGGTGCTGCGCGGTCGGCGACTGGCCGGTGTCGGAGATCGCCACCGCGTGGATGTGGTAGCCCCAGTCGCCCTGGTCGGGCGTGCGCAGCCAGGCCGCGAAGCCGACCAGCCGCAGCGTGCGCACGACGCTCGTGCGGGTGGCCGACGACATGCCGGACACCGAGATGTCCAGCACCCCGCCACCGTCGTGGGTGCCGGCCGACTCGGGGTCGCCACCCGGGTTGTACGAGCCCTGCGTGATGCCCAGCTGCCGGCCGAGCCTGCCCTCCACCTCCACCAGCATCGCCTTGGTGCGCGCGTTCATCGTCGCGCCGTGGTAGGTCAGCCGCCCGCCCGGCGTCAGCAGGTGGGTGACGGTGAACCGGCCCTCGGCCAGCGTCCGCAGGGACGTCCGGCCGGGCAGGCCCGACGCGTCGAGGCCGGTGTAGCCGAGCGAGCGCTGGTAGGCGGCGTAGGCCTCGACGGTCTTCGTGCCGAAGTGGCCGTCGACGTAGGCCGGCGCCAGCAGGTTCTTCGCGTCCAGCGCCCGCTCGACGAGCAGCACGCTCGCCTTGGCGCCGGGGGTGAGCGAGGTGTCCGGCCGGCGCGGGTCGATCTGCGCGGCCTTGACCACCGCCTCCATGTTCGCGGTGGGCAGGGCGGCCTGCGCCGCGATCGCGGGGCCCGAGGCCACCACCGAGACCACGAGCGCCGGCACGGCCACCCCCAGGACACGAAACCTCATGAGAACTCCTCACCACATCCATGCGGACTTGGTAGATCACTCACATGAGAGTGAAGCGTGCCACCGGCCTCATGGCAAGAGCTCGTCGATGGCCCGATGGACGCGCTTGTCCGACACCGGATGGGCGGTGCCGAGCGTCTGCGCGAAGTAGCTGATCCGCAGCTCCTCGATCATCCACCGCACCCGGCCGTCGTCGCCGGGCCTGCCGCGCACCTCGTCGTAGGCCCGCCGCACGTCCCGCACGATGCGGGTCCACTCCAGATCGCGCGCCGGCCGCTCGGGCAGCTTCTCCAGCCTGCGCAGGATCCCGCGCAGGTAACGCTCCACATCGGACAACCGGTCGTAGCCGGTGGCGGTGACGAAGCCGTCGTACACCAGCGCGGAGCGCTGCTCGCGCATGTCGGCGACCGACTCGGCGAACACCGCGCCGGTCATCCGGGACAGCGCCGTGTCGACCTCGGCGTCCACGGTGAGCACGGCCCGCACCCGGTCCAGCACCGCGTACATCGTGTCGCCCAGGCCCGCGCGCACCGCGGCGCAGAGCGCCTCGAACTCGCCGGGAGTCCACACCGGACCGCCGTGCGCGGCGATCAGCGCGTCCGCCGCCGCGTTCGAACAGTCCTCCAGCAGACCGGGCACGCTGCCGTGCGGGTTCGCCGACAGCGCGAGCTTCGCCGCGTTCGGCAGCCGCCGCACCACCTGCTTGACCGGCGGCGGCACGGTCAGCAGCACCAGCCTGCGGGTGCCCCGCCACATCGCGCGCGCCTGTTCGGCCGGGTCGTCGAACAGCCGGATCGCGACCGTGGCACCGGTGTCGACCAGTGCCGGGTAGGCGGTCACCTGCTGCCCGGCCCGCCGCAGCGGGACGGCGCGCTCCAGCGTGCCGAACGACCACGAGGTCAGGCCCTCCCGGGTCAGACCCTCCGACCCGGCGGCCAGCGACTCGCGCACCTGGGTGGCCAGCTCCCGCTTGAGCGAGCCGAGGTCCTTGCCCTCCAGCACCGGCCGGTCGCCGTCGACGACCTGGAACGTGGTGCGCAGGTGCTGGGGCACCGCCTCGAGCTGCCAGGCGTCGCGGGGCACCACGACGCCGGTGAGCGCCCGCAGCTCGGCCGCCACCTGGTCCAGTGTCGGCTCGGCCACCGCCGCGAGGCGCGCGCCGACGGCCGCGGCGAAGTCGGGCACCGGCACGAAGTTGCGCCGCAGCGGCTTGGGCAGCGACCGGATCAGCGCGGTGATCAGCTCCTCGCGCAGCCCCGGCACCTGCCAGGGCAGGCCGTCGGCGCTGACCCGGCCGAGCAACGCGAGCGGCACCTGCACGGTCACCCCGTCGGTGGCGGTGCCCGGCTCGAACCGGTACCGCAGCCCGAGGCTCAGATCGTTGTGCGACATGGCATCCGGGTACGCCTCGGCGCGGACGTCACCGGCGTCCGGGTTGACCAGCATCGCCGGGTCGAAGGTGAGCAGGTCCGGCTCCGCGCGGCGGGTCTTCTTCCACCACGTGTCGAAGTGCCGGCCGGACACCACCTCCTGGCCGACCCGCCGGTCGTAGAACTCGAACAGCGCCTCCTCGTCGACCACGATGTCGCGCCGGCGGGCCTTGTGCTCCAGCTCCTCCGCCTCGGCGAGCAGCTCGGCGTTGCGGCGCAGGAAGGCGTGCTCGCTGTGCCACTCCCCCTGCACCAGCGCGTGCCGGATGAACAGCTCGCGAGCCACCGGCGGGTCGATGCGGCCGTAGTTCACCGGCCGGTCCACGACGATCGGCAGGCCCAGCAGCGTGACTCGCTCGGAGGCCATCACCGCGGCGCGCTTCTTCTCCCAGCGCGGCTCGCTGTAGGTGCGGCGCACGAGGTGCCCGGCGATCGGCTCGATCCACTCGGGGTCGATGCGCGCCACGATCCGGCCCCACAGCCGCGAGGTCTCCACCAGCTCGGCGGCCATCACCCAGCGCGGCTGCTTCCTGAACAGGGCCGAGCCCGGGAAGATCGCGAACTTCGCGTTGCGCGCGCCGAGATACTCGCGGCCGGCCGGGTCCTTGAGCCCCACGTGCGACAGCAGCCCGGCGAGCAGCGCCATGTGGATCTTGGCGGGGTCGGCGGGCGTCTCGTTCGGTGTGACGTCCAGGCCCTTGGACATCTGCCGCAGCTGCGCGGCGACGTCCTGCCACTCGCGCACCCGAAGGTAGTTGAGGAACTCCGCGCGGCACAGCTTGCGGAAGCGGTTCGCGGACAGCTCGCGCTTCTGCTCGGTCAGGTACCGCCACAGGTTCAGGTAGGACAGGAAGTCCGAGTCCGGGTCGCGGAACCGGGCGTGGCTCTGGTCGGCCTGGGCCTGCTTGTCCGCCGGGCGCTCCCGCGGGTCCTGGATGGACAGTGCGGCGGCGATCACCACGACCTCGCTGACGCAGCCGTCGCGGTCCGCGGCCAGCACCATCCTGGCCAGCCGCGGGTCCACCGGCAGCCGGGCGAGCCTGCGCCCGAGCGGGGTGAGCCGGGGCACCGAGTCCCTCGTGGAGCTCTCCAGCGCGCCGAGCTCGTTCAGCAGGTTCATGCCGTCGGTGATGTGCCGGCGGTCCGGTGGCTCGACGAACGGGAACGCCGCGATGTCGCCGAGGTCGGCGGCGGCCATCTGCAGGATGACCGAGGCGAGGTTGGTGCGCAGGATCTCCGGGTCGGTGAACTCCGGCCGCGCGTCGAAGTCGTCCTCTCCGTAGAGCCGGACGCAGATGCCGTCGGAGGTGCGCCCGCACCGGCCGGCGCGCTGGCTGGCCGACGCCTGGGAGATCTTCTCGATCGGCAGCCGCTGGACCTTCAGCCGGTTCGAGTACCGCGAGACGCGCGCGAAGCCGGGGTCGATGACGTACTTGATGCCGGGCACCGTCAGCGAGGTCTCCGCGACGTTGGTCGCGAGCACCACGCGGCGGCCGCGGTGCGGCTGGAACACCCGCCGCTGCTCCCCGGTGGACAGCCGGGAGTAGAGCGGCAGGATCTCGGTGTTCGATCTGTCCTGGGCGGCGAGCGCGTCGGCGGTGTCGCGGATCTCCCGCTCGCCGGACAGGAACACCAGGATGTCGCCCGGCCCCTCCGCGCTCAGCTCGTCGACCGCGTCGAGGATCGCCTGGGTCTGGTCACGGTCCGGGTCGGCATCCGGGTCGTCGGGGTCCACGATCGGGCGATACCGCACCTCGACCGGGTAGGTGCGGCCGGAGACCTCGACGATGGGTGCGTCGTCGAAGTGCCGGGAGAACCGCTCCGGGTCGATGGTCGCCGAGGTGATGATCACCTTGAGGTCCGGCCGGCGCGGCAGCAGCCGTTTGAGGTAGCCGAGGATGAAGTCGATGTTGAGGCTGCGCTCGTGCGCCTCGTCGATGATCAGCGTGTCGTATTGGCGCAGCTGCCGGTCGGACTGCAGCTCGGCGAGCAGGATGCCGTCGGTCATGAGCTTGACCAGCGTGTCGTCGCCGACCTGGTCGGTGAACCGGATCTTCCAGCCGACCGCGCCGCCGAGCGGGACCCCGAGCTCGTCGGAGACCCGCTCGGCGACGGTCCGCGCGGCGATGCGGCGGGGCTGGGTGTGCCCGATCTGACCGCGCACGCCCCGGCCGAGCTCGAGGCAGATCTTCGGCAGCTGCGTGGTCTTGCCGGACCCGGTCTCCCCGGCCACGATCACCACCTGGTGCTCCGCGATCGCCTTCCGGATGTCCTCGCGCCGCCTGCTGATCGGCAGCTCGTCCGGGTAGCGGATCGCCGGCACCGCGGCGCGCCGGCGCTCCACCCGCGCCTGCGCCCGGCCCACCTCGGCGGCGATCTCGGCGAAGCGCTGCTGCCGGACCGCCTGGTCGCGGATCTTGCCCAGCCCGTCGAGCCGACGGCGCAGCCGCCGCTCGTCGCGCAGCGTCAGCTCGGGCAGACGGGCGCGAAGGCCGGCGACACGGGTCGGTGAGTGCGGGCTCGCGGAGGGCATGCTCATACGTCACCGAGCCTAACCGCCCGCGCGACGGGTTATTTCGCGTCGAGCTCGCGGCGGCCGAGGATGAACGCGAACCGGTCCGGGAAGGCGAGCTCGCCCTCCGGATGCACCTCGCGCATCTCCGCGAGGCCGGCCGCCAGCTCCGAATCGTCGAATGTGGACAGCACGGACATCCAGCGGCGCCCGACCAGCGACCGGTAGTGCTCGGCATCCACCCGCACGGTGAACGCCCGGTGGTCGAGGTCCACGGCCAGCCCCGCGTCACGCATCGCGGACGCGATGTTCTCCGGCTCCGGCTGATGCTCGGCGAAGCGCCGCAGGGCGGCCGCGAACAGCGGGTACTCCAGCCGCGGCGGCAGCGTCACGACGAGCAGCCGGCCGCCCGGCGCGAGCCGGTCCGCGAGCCCCGCCACGGTCTTGGGGATGTCGGTGAAGTGGTGGATGGTCTCCTTGATGACGATCGCGTCGAACTGCTCGTAGGGCAGCTCGACCTCGCCCGCCACGACCATCTCCGCCGACCCGCACACCGGGCGCAGCCGCGGGTCGTCGGGTAGCTGGTCGAGCATGGACGGGGACGGGTCGATGCACGCGATCGGGTTGTCCGCCGTCACCCGCTCCATCAGTGTGCGCACGAACAAGCCGGTGCCCGCGCCGATGTCGGCGATGCGGTCGCGGGGCTCGATCCGGAGTCGATCGAAGATCAGCTCGTTCATCCACGACACGTAGTCGGGGCGGTGTCCCCACGTGTCGTCGTAGTTCTCCGCCAATCGCTCGTAATGTTCCGCCGGGTCGTAAGGCAACAGGGGTCTCCTGCCCGTAGATGGCCTCGGTCGCTCTCCGAACGTAGTGGGGTTTGCGCGAACAGCCAGCATTCGCATGACGCGCGTCACAGTGGGGTGATCTTGCCCGGCTCACTCGAACCGGGACAAATCACCCGCTCCCTCGCGGACGATCTCCAGCTCGTCGTTCGAGAAGTCGATCACCGTGGTGGGCTCGGTGCCGCAGTCGCCCGAGTCGATCACCGCGTCCACCAGATGGTCCAGCCGCTCCTTGATCTCCCAGCCCTGCGTCATCGGCTCGCCCTCGCCGGGCAGCAGCAGCGTGCTCGACAGCAGCGGCTCGCCCAGCTCCGTCAGCAGTGCCTGGGCGACGACGTGGTCGGGGATCCGCACGCCGACGGTCCTCTTGCGCGCGTTCAGCAGCCGCCGCGGGACCTCCTTGGTGGCCGGCAGGATGAACGTGTAGCTGCCCGGCGTCGCCGCCTTGATGGCGCGGAAGACCGTGTTCGACAGGTACACCAGCTGGCCCAGCTGTGCGAAGTCGTGGCACACCAACGTGAAGTGGTGCCGGTCGTCGAGCTGGCGGATCTGGCGGATGCGCTCCATCCCGTGCTTGTTGCCCGGCAGGCAACCCAGGGCGAAGCACGAGTCGGTCGGGTAGACGATCAGCCCGCCGTCGCGCAGCAGCGCCACCACCTGACCGATCGCCCGCCGCTGCGGGTTCTCCGGGTGCACGTCGAAGTACTTCGCCACGCGCAGAGCCTAGTGTCTCGTGTTCGAGGTTGTTTGGCGGTTGCCGGTGATCCAGATCGTTCCTGGCCAGGCGGAGCGAATCCCTCATACCGGGTTGTATTCGGGTTTCGCGACAACGCCGCCAGGGGCGATCAGGGCGCCGGCAACCGCAAACGTTCCTCGGACACGGGACACTAGTGTCTCGGCGCTACGGGTGGTCGACCGTGGGCAGCACCTGGGTCCGCATGAGATGGTCGAGCTCGCCCTGGGGGTCGTCGGTGAGCCCGGAGTGCGCGGGCGAGGTCTGCACGATCGTGCTGCGCGGCGCGGTCAGCCAGCGGAAGCGTTGTCCGAGCGTGCTGGTGGCCATCGGCCCGGTGCCGTCGCAGGCCTGGCACCACGAGCGCAGCGCGTCGCGCAGCACGTCGAGGTCCATCGCCGGGTCCAGCGCGCGCAGCCGCTCGGTCTCCACATGGGTCCGGCAGCGCAGGAACCGCAGCGGTGCGCAGTAGACGATCGCGCCCACGTTCATGAACTCGCCGCGCTCCTGCCGCGGGACCGCCCGCACCAGGGCGTACTCAAACACGTGCGGCACGGGCCTCCTCCAACGCCGGGACCCAGGCGGGCGCCTGCGCCACCCGGGCCTCGAAGAAGGCACGGTACGCGGCCCGCGCGCCGGCCGCCGAGCCGAACGCCGGGTCCGCGGCGAGCCACTCGTCCGGCACCAGCGCGAGCACCTCGTCGAGCACCCGGCCGGTCAGCAGCGGGCGCAGCGCGCGGTCGGCGGCGGCGACCGAGCCCGCCGCGGGCAGCATGACGTGGTCGCCCGCGTCGTACCGGTACTCGGTGGCCGGCCGCCAGCCGGGACCCCAGCGGTGGTGGAAGTACAGCGAGGCGCCGTGGTCGATCAGCCAGACCTCGCGGTGCCACAGCAGCATGTTGGGGTTGCGCCAGCTCCGGTCGACGTTCAGCACGAGCGTGTCGAACCACAGCAGCCGCGCGGCGAGGTCCGCGCCCGGGTCGCGCACCCGCGGGTTGAAGTCGAACGAGCCCGGCAGGTAGTCCAGCCCGAGATTGACCCCGCCGCTCGCGTTCAGCAGGTCCTGGATCTCCTCGTCCGGCTCGGCCCTGGACAGCTGCGGGTCGAGGTCGACGAGCACGATCTCCGGAACGCGGAACCCCAGCCGCCGGGCCAGTTCGCCGACGATCACCTCGGCCACCAGCGCCTTGACTCCCTGGCCGGCGCCGCGGAACTTGAGCACGTACATGCCGAGGTCGTCGGCCTCGACCAGACCGGGCAGCGACCCGCCCTCGCGGAACGGGGTCACGTACCGGGTGGCCGCGACGGTGCGCAGCCGGCTGACTTGGTCCACGACGCGCATCATGCCGCACCGGGCGGCGGAGCTCAGCCCGGTTCCGGGGCGGGGCAGGCCACCGGCCGCCGCAGGCGCACGCCGGTGGCGAGGACCGCGAGCGCGCCGGCCACCGACAGCGCGGCGGTCACGATCGCCGCGGTGTCCCAGCCGGACACCAGGGCCGCGGGCGTGTCGTGCGCGGCGAGCATCGCCACGACCGTCACGCCGAGCGCGCCGCCCACGTAGCGCGCGGTGTTGTTCGCACCGCTGCCCGCGCTGCTCTGTCCTACCGGGACACTCGCGACGGCGATCTGGCCCAGCGCGGCGTTCAGCACCCCGCTGCCGACGCCGGCGACGAGCATGCCGGGCAGCAGCCCGAGCGCGGTCACGTCGCGGTCGAGGCCGGCCAGCAGCGCGAGCCCGGCGCCGACCACCAGCAGCGCGGTCACCAGTCGGGCGCGCACCGAGAACGCCGCCGGCAGCCGCCGGGCGAGCAGCGCGACCACGGCGCTGGTGCCGGACCAGGCGAACAGCAGCATCGCGGCCTGGAAGGTCGAGTAGCCCAGCGCCCGCTGCAGGAACGCCGGCGAGAACGACATCAGCCCGATCACCCCGGCGCCGGTCGCGAGCGCGGCCGCGATCGAGGATACGAACGCCGGCCTGCGGAACAGCGTCAGGTCGAGCATCGGCGCGCGCACCCGGCCCTCCCAGCGCACGAAGCCCGCGAAGAGGGCCACGGCGGCGGCCAGCAGCGCGACCGCCGGCGGACCCCAGGCGAGCCGGCCCTCGACGAGCCCGGCCAGCAGCGCGACGAGGCCGCCGGCGAGCAGCGCCGCGCCCACCACGTCGACCGGCCGCGGCCGGGATGCCCGGGACTCCTCGAGCAGCAGGCGGGCGGCCACGACCAGCGCCACCGAGCCTGCCGTGAGCAGCCAGAACCCGGCCCGCCAGCCCACCACCTCGTCGAGCCGGCCCATCACCAGCGGCCCGGTGGCGATGCCGGCGCCGACGCTCGCGCCCCACACTCCGGTGGCCCGCGCGCGCTCCGGCCCGGCCGGGAAGGCGTGCCCGATCAGGCCGAGGCCGCAGGAGATGACGGCCGCGCCGCCGATGCCCTGCCCGACCCGGGCGAGGACCAGGACCAGCGTGTCCGGCGAGAGGGCGGCGACCGCCGAGGTGACCGCGAGGACGGCCGCACCCAGCACGAGCATCCGCCGCCTGCCGTAGTCGTCGCCGACCGCGCCGGTGACCAGCAGCGCCACGGCGAGCCCCACGCTCATCGAGCTGAGGATCCAGGCCTGGCCGCCGGGCCCGCTGCCGAGCGCGCGTGCGGTGCTGACCAGCGTGGCCAGCGGGGTGGTGAACGCGACGAGCACGAGGAACGTCGCCAGCGCCGAGACGGCCAGGGTCCTGGAGCGCACGCCTACCTCCTTAAGTTCGGTGACCGAACTCTAGCAAGGGGAGTTCGGTGACTGAACCAATGTGGGTAGACTCACGGTGTGGCACTCGGCCGGGAGTACGAAGGGCAGGACTGCGCGCTGGCCCGTGCGCTGGAGGTGGTCGGCGAGCGGTGGACGATCCTCGTCCTGCGGGACTGCTTCTTCGGCGTCCGGCGGTTCACCGACCTGCAGGCGCACCTGGACATCCCGCGTGCGGTGCTCACCGACAGGCTCAACCGGCTGGTCGGCTCGGGGGTGCTGACCCGCACCGAGTACCAGCGCGGCCGCTACGAGTACACGCTCACGGCGCACGGCCGCGAGCTGTGGCCGTCGCTGTACGCGCTGTCGCAGTGGGGCGAGCGGCACGACGCGCCGAAGGGCAGGCGCCGGCTGTTCGCGCACGCGCGGTGCGCCACCGACATCGAGCCGAGCGGACGCTGCCCGGCCTGCGGCGAGATCCCACCGCCCGCGGAGCTGGAGATCCGCCCGGGCCCCGGCCTGAACCGCGCGCGGACGGACCCGGTCGCCGTGGCCCTGCGCACCCCGCACCGGCTGCTCACTCCCCTGTTCACCGACGCCCCACCCCACTAACGCCCGCCAGGTCGCGCAGGTCATGCACCGACCCGCCCCCCGGCACCACCGACCCGACCCGTCGCGCAACCGAGCCGACCCGTGGCGCGGCCGAGCCGACTCCGCACGTCCCGGATGACCGCGCCCGGTGTGCCGCCGGTGCCGCGCATCGAGTCAACTCGGCGATGCCAGGGGTCGACTCGTCTCGTGTGGAGTCGACTCGGCGATGCCAGGGGTCGGCTCGCCCGCGTGGCGGGTCGACTCGCCTCGCGTGGAGTCGACTCGGCGATGCCAGGGGTCGGCTCGCCCGCGTGGCGGGTCGACTCACCCGCGTGCGGGGTCGACTCGGCGATGCCACGGGTCGACTCACCCGCGCCACGGGTCGGCTCGGCGATGCCGGGGGTCGACACGCCGGTGGGACGGGTCGACTCGCGGGGCCGGACTCCGGCCTCCGGCGAACGTCCGGGCCGCTAGCGTGACGGTCGGGCGGTGGGCTCGGCCGATTGACCGAGGGCGGCGCCGACCGGTTCACTCCGAGGGGTGAGCATCGGTGCACGGCCCGGGCAGGTCCGGTCCCGCCGGCTGATGACCGTGCTCTGCGGGTGCGGCGTCACCGTCTCCCTCATGCACACCCTCGTGGTGCCGCTGCTGCCGGAGATCTCCCGGAGCATGGGCCTGTCCCAGGACGCGGCGTCCTGGCTGCTGACCGTCACGATGCTCGCGGGCGCGGTCTGCGCGCCGATAGCCGGGCGGCTCGGCGACATGATCGGCAAGCGTGCGGTCCTCGCGGCCGCGCTCGCGCTGATGACCGCGGGCTCCCTGCTCGGCGCGGTGAGCTGGTCGTTCGGCTCGCTGCTCGTGGCCAGGGCGCTGCAGGGCGCGGCCTTCGGCGTGCTGCCGCTGGGCATCACCATCCTCAAGGACGAGCTGCCGTCCGAGCGCGTGCTGGCCGGCACCGCGACGATGAGCTCCACCCTCGGGGTCGGCGGCGCGGTCGGCATGCCACTGGCCGGGGTGATCGCCCAGGTGCTGAGCTGGCACGCGGTGTTCTGGGCGGCGACCGGCACGTCGCTGCTGATGCTCGTGCTGGTGTGGGCGTTCGTGCCGGAGTCGCCGGTCCGCTCCGGCGGCCGGTTCGACCTGCTCGGCGCGCTCGGGCTCACCGCCGGGCTGGTCGCGTTGCTGCTGCCGGTCTCCCAGGGCGCGCGCTGGGGCTGGTCGAGCGCGCCGACGATCGGCCTGTTCGCCGGGGCGGTCGTGGTGCTGGCGGTGTGGTCGGCCCACCAGCTACGGGTGCGCTCGCCGCTGGTGGACCTGCGGACCTCGGCGCGGCCGGTGGTGGCGCTGACGAACCTGGCGACGACGCTGGTCGGCGTCGGCATGTTCGCGAGCTTCATGCTGACCCCGCTCCAGCTGCAGGCCCCGGCGGCGACCGGGTACGGCTTCGGCGTGCCGGTGATGGTGGCCGGGGTGTGCATGATCCCGATGGGGCTCGGGATGCTGGTCTTCTCCCCCGTCTCGGCACGGCTGTCCGCCCGTGCCGGCGCGCACGTCACGCTGCTCACCGGCGCGCTGATCATGGTCGGCGCCAACGCCGCCCAGGCGCTGCTGCCGGGCGGCCTGGCCGTGCTGGTGCTCGTGCTGCTGGTCCTCTCGATCGGCGCGGCGCTGTGCTTCTCCGCGATGCCGACGCTGATCATGGACTGGGTCCCGGTCACCGAGACCGCGTCGGCGAACAGCCTCAACGCCCTGCTGCGCACCATCGGCACGAGCGCGTGCGCGGCGATCGGCGGGACGCTCCTGGCGGCGTTCACGACCGACGTGGCCGGGCGCCGGGTCGCGTCGGCCACCGGGTTCGTGCTGACCTACTGGATCGCCGCCGCGGCCTCGCTCGGCGCGGCCGTCCTGGCGGCGGCGGTGGCCGTCGTGCTGCGGCGCACCGCCGCCAACCGGACGGCGGAGGTCAGGCCGCTCGGCGGCGGCTCCCCCGGCGTCGACCTCGTGGCCTAGCCGCGCGCGACGCGGTCGGGCGCCGAGCCGGCCAGCGGCGTGTCGTCGACGTACCTGATCTCGTAGACGCGCTCGGTGAACTTCCAGCCGTCCGGGGTGCGCCGGTAGCGGTCGTGGTAGATGGCGTAGTTCAGGTGCGAGCTGCCGTCCCGCAGGTGCCCGAACTCGTTGACGTACGCGCGGCCGGACGCGGTGTCGCCGTCGAGCCGGATCGTGCCCGGGTGCGTGGTCTGCACGAAGTAGTCCCACAGACCCTGCAGCCGCTCGATCCCGGCGCGGATCTCCTCCCGGCCGGCGAGCTCGGCGACATCCGGGATCCGGCACACGGCGTCCTCGGTGAACAGCGCCGCGAACCGGTCGTAGTCGTGCATCAGCACCGCGTCGGTGACCTCGCCGCGCAACGCCTCGATCTCGACGCGGTCGGCAATGGCCTGCAGGTCGCTCATCGGTTCCTCCCTGATCCGTTGTCTCCGACATGACGTGGCGGGATCGGGAAAGGTGACCGCGGGTGGGCCGACGGGTCCTGGCGCTGGGGTTCTGGGGCGCCAGGACCCGTCGGGTTCTTGGGGCAGGTCAGTGGCGGCGCCGCTGCACCGGCCGCAGCCGACCGTTGCTGTCCACCGGACCGATCGGACCGCGGCGGACGGGCGGGAACTGGTCGTAGGAGTCCTCCGGACCGAGCTGGCGGCCGTTGCGGGCCGGCGGCAGCCGGTCGTAGGAGTCCTCCGGACCGCGGTTCACCGGCCGCAGCCGGCCGTTGCTGTCCACCGGACCGAGCGGGCCCGCGTGCGCCGGGGGCATGGCGCCGTAGGAGTCCGCGGGGCCGGGTCGCCCGTACGCGCCCGACGGGTGCCGGCCGCCGGACTCGCCGCCGTCCCAGCCGGGCACGTCCAGCCGCGGCGGGTCGTAGGCCGGGCGGCTCACCGGGGGCAGCCGGTCGTAGGAGTCCGCCGGGCCCAGACGCCGGCCGTCCGGGCCGGGCCGGCCCGGCTCCGGGCCGGGCCGGCCCGGCGCCGGCGGCTGGTAACCAGGCCCGCCGACCGGCGGCATCCGGCTGTAGGAGTCGGCCGGTCCCGGCCGCGGTGCCGGGTACCCGCCGGCCGGTGGCATGGCGCCGTAGGAGTCCTCGGGCCCGGGCCGGAAGCCGTTCACCGGCCGCATGCGGCCGTTCGAATCCGCCGGCCCCCGACCGTCCCTGTCCACCGGCGGCATCCGGTCGTACGAGTCCTCGGGGCCCATCCGCGGATCCACCGGCCGCATCCGGCCGCTGGAGTCCGCCGGGCCCCGGCCACCGCCGCCGGACGACCGCAGCCGGTCGTTGATCGGCGGCACCGCCGGAAGGCGGTCGTACGAATCCTCCGGCCCGGGCCGGCCACCCGGCACCATGCGACCGCTCGTGGCGGCCGGTCGCATCCGGGCACTGGACGCGGCGGGCCCGCCGCCGCGCATCGGCACCGCGCGGGCGTCGGCCTGCGCGGGCTGCATGCGGGCGTGCGAGTCGCCGGGCCCCACCGGAGCGCCCGCGCCGGCCGGCACGAGCTCTCCGCTGGCATCGATCCGGCCGATCCGGCCGGTGGCCTCGACCAGCCGGCCGTCGGGGTCGACCAGGCCGCCCCGGTCCGGGCCGGGGCCGGCGGCGGGCTGCATCCGGGCACTCGACGCGGACGCGCTCGCGGCGGCCGGCTCGACCGGCTCCGCCCAGTCGACCCGCCGGCTCGGCTGCTCGCGCCGGGTCCCCTTGGCGGGCAGCGAGTGCCGGCCCTTCTTCCGCTCGGCCGCCGCGGCGAAGCCACGCGTGGTCGACTGGGAGCGCGCCGCGGCCTTGGGCCGCGCGCCGGCCTGAGCCCGCACGGCGGCCTGGGGCTGCGCACCTGCCTGTGCCTTGGCCCGCGCGGCGGCCACCACCGGCTCGGGCTGCTTCTCTCCGGGCACCGGGTTCTGCCGCGCCACGCTGTCGGTCCAGGACAGCACCGACGCCGGGCAGTCGACGCCGACGACACCCATCAGCCGGCCTTCCTTGGCGTAGCCGTAGATCGTGCCGGTGCCGTCGGTCGGGCTGCCCAGCGCGACGATGTCCGGCCCCAGCTTCGGCACGCCGGCCGCCTGGATCCGCACGCCGTACTGCTCGGTCCAGAACCGCGGCATCGGCGTGAACGGCTTGGCCGCGGCACGCCCGGCCAGCAGGCTCTCCGCCGCCGCCCGGCCCATCTCGATCGCGTTGAGCCAGTGCTCGATGCGCCGCGGCACGTTGTCGAACCGGATGTTCGGCCACTGCGCGACGTCCCCGGCGGCGACGATGTCGTCGGCACCGACCACGTGGGTGGTGGCGTCGCAGACCACGCCGTTGTCCAGCGGGAGGCCGGAGCCGCGCAGCCACGCGGTGGAGGGCACGGTGCCGGTCGCGAGCAGCACGCAGGCGGCGAGCATCGTGGAGCCGTCGGACAGGTGCAGCGCGATCCCGTCCTCGCGCGGCTGCCACTTCTTGATCGAGTTGCCGAGCGCGAGGTCGACGCCGTGGTCGCGGTGCGTCTTGGTCAGCCACTCGCCCAGGTCCGGACCGAGCACGTTGCCGAGCAGGTTCGGGCTGCGGCCGATGAGCGTGACCTCGCGACCCATGTGCCGCAGGCTCGAGGCGATCTCGCAGCCGGTGAAGCCGCCGCCGACCACCGCGATCGGGCCACGGTTCTCGCTGATGGTCCGCTCCAGCGCGAGCGCGTCCGGCAGCGTCCGCATGACCAGGATGCGCGGGTCCTCGTAGGGCACGTCGTTCTGCCGGCGGGCCTCGACACCGGTCGCGATGATCAGCCCGTCGTACTTGAGCTCCTCGTCGCCGGGCAGGCGCAGCGTGCGGCTGCGCGGCAGCAGGTACTGCACGGGCGTGTCCAGCCGCCACTTCGCGTTGACGTTCTGGTACGCGGGAAGCATCAGGTCGGCCGGCCGCATGGTGCCCGTCAGCAGCTGCTTGGACAGCGCCGGGCGGTGGTAGGGCGGGGACGACTCGGCGCCGACGATCACGACGTCGCCTTCGAACCCGAGCTCGCGGAGTCGTTCGGCCGCGCGAAGACCGCACAGCCCGGCTCCGACCACGACGATCCGTTCGGGACCGCTCATCGGTTGCGTACCTCCTGCAACTGGATCGCTTGCATGGGGCAGGACCGGGCGGCAGCCTGCGCACCGGCGCGGTTGCCGTTCTCCGGGTCGCGGACGTAGCGCAGCCGCCCGTCCGCCAGAAGCTGGAACAGCTCGGGCGACTCCGCCTGGCAGATGCCGTACCGGCGGCACCGCTGGTTGTCCACGCTGACCGTGATCTTCCTGCCGTTCCGGTGTCCGTTCACCGTGCCGTTGGGGCTCGCCTCGGACACTGTGGGCGGCGTCGCCTTGGGCGCCGCGGAGAGCAGCCCCGCCTTGATCAGCAGGCTCGGCGGCGTGATGCGCAGGGCCGTCAGCGTGATCGCCGGGGTCAGCACGGTCAGTCCGGCCAGCCAGGTCACCTCGAGGTGGCCGTTGTGGATGGCACCGAACCAGGAATGGATCACGACCATCGCGACGGCCGGGTAGGCCAGCTGGTGGAACCGCAGCCAGCGCCGGTAGTTCACGAAGTTCTTGAGGCTCGTCGCGAGCGTGATGGCGATCATGATCTCGAGACCGAGGATGCCCATCGCGTGCCGGACCTCGCCGCTGAACGGGACGAGGATGCCGGTCAACGACAGGGTCTGCTCACGCATCAGCAGGAACACGATCGCGTGGGTGAACCCGGTCGCCACGGTCAGGGTCGCCAGGATCATGTGCCCGGAGCGGATGGCCTGCAGGCCGGTGAGCTTGCGGATCCAGCCGGTGGCGGTGAACACCCCCCAGCACAGCGTGAAGCACATGAGGACGTAGGACATGCGCGCGGACAGCGCGGCCACCTCACGGATGCCGATGTCGTGCTCCGGCAGCGCGACGTTGATCAGGCTGGTCGCGGTCACTTGGCGGCCCCACGGGCGCTGAGGGTCCGCACGCCGAGCACGGTTCCGGCGGCCACCACGAGGAAGATCACTCCGCCGATCAGCAGGTCGCTCCTGCCCAGCGAGTTCTCCGGGTAGGCGGTCGTCCGCGACGACGCCTGGGCGAACATCCCGTGCTCGGTGCTCACGTAGCCGGTGCTCTCCAGCAGCGTCATGTGCTTCATGACGATGTTGTTCGCCTGCTGGGCGAAGTCCCTGATGGTGCCGTTGCGGGTGCCCGCGCGCACCTCGGCGATCAGCCCGAACACGGTGCCGTGCGCGGCCCGCAGCCGGTCCGCCCAGGTCCGGTCGAACGCCTCGCCGGTCTTGCCGGAGATCTCGGCCATCCACGCCTGCTGGTAGGACGTCGGCTTGTCCGGCAGCGCGCACGCCGAACTTCTTGGCGAGGTCCTCGACGGCGTCGTTCAGCTTGAGGTGATCCGAGTTCAGGGTCGCCCCGACGTCCTTGACGGTCTGGGTCGTGCCGCGCTTGGTCGCGAGCTCGCCCATCGGGATCTCCCACAGGTTCGCGAACCGAATCACGGTGAGAAACTGCCGATCGCGCGCATCGATGCCGGCCGCGTCATCGGGCTGGCCGGCCCGGCTGTGCTCCCCGTTCTGGCTGGCCATGGCGAACCCCGCCGCGGGGAACGCCGCCCCCATGATCACCAGCAGGCCGGCGACAGCCCATCTAGTTATTCCACGTCGCATTTCTTTGCCCCAAAGACCTTTTAGAATTTTCTCACGTCCTGCCCACTAGTTGATTGGGGCAATTCCGTGATTTTATCCTTGGCTTTCAGGCCGTACTCCCCGTATTCACTTCGGACGCCTTCGCGCAGCTCACAACCACTGAGCAAGACCGAGGAAAGCAGTGCCAGCACTGCTATCCCGATCACCCCAGAGTTCCGAATCCGCATCTGGACACGTCTCCTTTTCAGCAAATTCCAGGACGACCAGCTCGAATCAACGACGTTGTTGGATCACGGCTCGTCCATCGCCAACGCCCTCATATACGTTGGATAACGGTTGCAACGTTCAGGTGATCCTCTTGCGGTTCATGTGACAAGGGTCACATGGAGCGAGTGAACCGGTGCGGCCCGACGCTCGTAGCACTGATGACGGAGTCTGTGCGAACGACCGGACCGCCGGGCACCGGCGGCGGGGCTACGGAGTCGAGCGCACCGGCCGGGACCGCTCCCCTGCCGGGAGCCCGGACACCTGGTCGGCCAGCTCCGTCCGGGAGCGGATGCCGAGCTTCGTGTAGACCTTCCGCAGGTGGTACTCGACGGTCTTCGGGCTCAGGAACAGCGCTGCCGCGACCTCCCGGGTGGTCCGGCCCTCCGCGAGCAGCAGCGACACCCGTAGCTCCTGGGGGGTGAGGGTCTGCACGCCGCTCGGCTCGCGGCGGCGGATCGACTCACCGGTCGCCTCCAGCTCGGTCGCGGCGAGGTCGGCCCAGCGCGCCGCACCCAGCGCCTCGAAGGTGGCGAGCGCCTCCCGCAGCTGCGGCCGCGCGTCCACCCGGCGCCGGGCGCGGCGCAACCGCGCCCCGTAGGCAAGCCGGGTCCGCGCGGTCTCGAACACGTCGAGCGTGAGCGCGTGCTGCGCCAGCGCGGCCGGGAAGTGCGCGTCGAGCTCGTCGTCGGCACCGAGCGTGCCGATGGTGCGCTCGGCGCGCGCGAGCGCCCAGGGTTGCCCCTTGGCCACCGCGGCCTCCCGGTAGCGCCGGGCGATCCGCCACGCGTCGTCGCGGCGGCCCAGCCGCACGAGCACGTCGGCGAGCTCGGGTCCGGGCGACAGGTCCGGATCGGACAGCCCGAGCGCGTCCAGCAGCTCGTCGAGCTCGGTGAGCCGCGCCAGCGCGGCGCGCGCGTCGCCCAGCGCGAGCTCCAGCTCGCCGAGCGCGAACAGCGACCAGATCCGGCCGACGTGGATGTCCCGGGCGCGGCAGATCGGCAGCGCCTCGGCCACCAGCGACCGGCACTGGGCCTCGCGGCCCAGCCGGGCCTCCAGCCAGGCCAGCCCGGCGAGGCACATCGCCAGCTCGGTGTCCTGGCCGGTCTCCCGGGCCAGCCGGACGGCCTCGTCGTAGGTCGCCTCCGCGCGCACCCACCGGTCGGTCGTCGCGTCGTCCCGCGCCACGTGGAACAGCAGGAACGGCAGCGTGCCGACGGCGGCCTCCGCCCGCACCTCGCGGACCACCTGCCGAAGGTCGGCACCCGTGTCGCGGTCCCGCAGGAACAGCGTCCCGAGCAGCAGCCAGGGCAGCCGGCGTGGGTCGTCGCGCAGCCTGCCGGACGAGGCGAGGACCTCGACCGCGGCCCGGATCTGGTCGGCGCCGCCCTGGTTGGCGAGGATCCGCGCCACCCCGGCGGCGATCTGGCCGATCCCGCGCGACCGCGCCGAGGTGACCTGTCCGAGCAGGTCGTCGATCTCGCCGGCCAGGTCGACGGCGGCGGTCGCGTCGCCGAGGTAGAAGCTGACGCTGACCGTGTCGGCCAGCAACACCACCCGGTGGTCCGGGTCGGGCGACTCGCGCGCCGCCCCGCGCAGGATGTCCCAGGCCTCGGTCAGCGACCCGGTCCGCGCGGCGATCGCGCCTCGCAGCTCCAGCGAACGCAGCCGGACGGCCGGGGAGGCCAGCTCGCCCGCCTCGGCGAGCAGGGCGACCGCGCGCGGCCCGGCCCCGGCGAGCCACGCCGACTCGGCGGCGGCCACGCAGAACAGGGCGTGCCGGCCGGCGTCCGAGGACAGCCGTGCGGCCCGCTCGTACAGGGCAGCGGCGACCTCGTGCGCGCTGCGCCGGTGCGCGCGCGACGCCGCCTCGGCGACGAGGCCGGCGACGCGCTCGTCCGGGCCGAGCGCGGCCTCCGCCAGGTGCCAGGCCCGCCGGTCCGGCTCGTGGGCGCCCAGCGCCTCGGCGACCGCCCGGTGCGCGGACCGGCGGGCCTCGGGCGCGGCGTCGCCGTACACGGCGGCCCGGACCAGCGGATGCCGGAACAGCACGCGGTCCGCGCTCACCCGGACCAGGCCCGCGTCCTCCGCCTCGGCCAGCGCGCCGACCTCGACGCCGAGGAGCCGGCAGGCACCCACCACCAGCCGCAGGTCCGTGCCGGCCACCGCGGCCACCGTCAGGGCCACGCGCCCGGCCTCGCCGAGCGAGCGGGCCCGCGACGCGAACGCGGTCACCAGGGTGGCCGGGACCGGCAGCGGGGTCTCCGGCGAGACGGGCGGCTCGCCCGAGCCGGCCAGCTCGATCAGCGCGAGCGGGTTGCCGGCGGTCGCCTGGTGCAGCCGTGCGACCAGCTCCGGCGACGCCGGGAGGTGCCGGGAGACCAGCTCCTCGGCGGCCACCAGGTCGATACCGGACAGCGGCAGCTGGGGCAGCTCACGGGTGCCGTCCGGCTCCGGCGTGCGGGAGGTGGCGAGGACGACGATCGGGTCGGCCATCAGCCGGCGCGCGGCGAAGGCCAGCGCCTCCGCGGAGGGCCGGTCGAACAGGTGGACATCGTCGAGCAGCACCGCGACCGGCCGGTCCTCGGCGAAGCGGCACAACAGGCTCAGGGTGGCCGCGCCGATCGCGAACCGGTCGCCGGTCGCGCCGGGCCGCAGCATGAGCGCGGCCGCCAGCGCGTCCGCCTGGGGTGTCGGGATCTGGTCGATGTGGCCCAGGGCCGGCCGCAGCGTCTGGTGCAGCGCCGCGAACGGGATGCCCTGCTCCGGTTCGCTGCCCGCCGCGCGCAGCACGCCCATGCCCGCGGTGTGCCCGGCCGCGTCGTCGAGCAGTGCGGTCTTGCCGACGCCGGGCTCGCCGGTGATGACGAGGACGCCGCTCTGCCCGATCCGCGCGCCCGCCACGAGGCGCTCGATCGCGCGTCGCTCGGTGTCGCGCCCTACCAGCACACGCAGAGCCTAGGACGAATCCGGCATTTCCTCGTGCCGTTCAGACCACCGAGCCGACCCGCCCCGCGGCCGAACCGACCCCGTGCATCGCCGAGCCGACTCGCTGCACGGTCGAGCCGACCCCGTGCATCGCCGAACCGACCGCCCGCGACGCACCGGGTAACGCGATGTCCGGCGCGGCCGGCGAGGGCCGAGCGTCGGGTCGGCCGCGCGAGGGGTCGGCTCGAGTGCGTGGCGGGTCGGGTCGGGCGCGTGAGAGGTCGAGTCGGCCGCGCGAGGGGTCGACTCGAGTGCGTGGCGGGTCGGGTCGGGCGCGTGAGAGGTCGAGTCGGCCGCGCGAGGGGTCGACTCGAGTGCGTGGCGGGTCGGGTCGCGCGCGCGAGGGGTCGACTCGGGTGCGTGGCGGGTCGGGTCGGTGGCTGGGTGGTTGGAGGGGGCCGGCGAGGCGGCCTAGGTGGGGCACCTGATGCCGCGGGTCCCCCGCCGTTCCTAGCGTCGGCTCCGTCGGTGAACGTGAGAAGGGAAGTCCGATGACGATAACCGAGCCGGTGGCCGAGGTTGACCCCGAGAAGGTCATGCAGTTCGTGTTCCGAGCCGTCGACGAGGTGGGCGCCACGCTCAACGCCGCCCTCGTCGTGATGGGCGACAAGCTCGGCTACTACCGCATCCTGGCGGCCGAGGGGGCCGCCACGGCCACGGAGCTCGCCGACCGCAGCGGCACCGCCGAGCCCTACGCGCGGGAGTGGCTCAACGCCCAGGCCGCGGGTGGCTACCTCACCTACGACCCGGGCGCCGGCCGGTACACGCTGCCGCCCGAGCACGCCGTGGCATTGACCGTCGAGGACAGCCCGGCGTTCCTGCCCGGCTTCTTCCAGATCGCCCTGGGCACCGTGAGCGACTCCGCGTCGGTGCTGGACGCCGCGCGCGACGGCTCCGGCGTCGGCTGGCACGAGCGCAACGCCGATGTGCACGTCGGCTGCGAACGGTTCTTCCGGCCGAGCTACCACGCGAACCTCGTGGGCGGCTGGCTGCCCGCGCTGGACGGCGTGGTCGGCAAGCTGGAGGCCGGCGCGCGGGTCGCGGACGTCGGCTGCGGGCACGGTGCCTCGACGATCCTGATGGCCCAGGCCTTCCCGCGCTCGACGTTCGTCGGGTCGGACTACCACCCCGAGTCGATCAGGACGGCACGCGCCCGCGCGGCCGACGCGGGCGTCGCCGACCGCGTCCGGTTCGACGTGGCCTCGGCGGACGCGTTCGACGGGAGCGGCTACGACCTGGTGACGATGTTCGACTGCCTGCACGACATGGGCGACCCGGTCGGCGCGGCCAGGCACGTGCGCGCCGCGCTGGCCGACGACGGCACGTGGATGGTCGTGGAGCCGATGGCCGGCGACCACGTCGAGGACAACCTGAACCCGGTCGGGCGGGCCTACTACGGCTTCTCGACGCTGCTGTGCACGCCGGCGTCGCTGTCCCAGGACGTCGGGCTCGCGCTCGGCACCCAGGCCGGCCCGGCCCGGCTCCGCGACGTCGCCACGGCCGGCGGGTTCACCCGGTTCGCGCGGGTCGCCGAGACGCCGTTCAACCAGGTGCTCGAGGTGCGCCCGTAAGGGCATGATGAGCCGACGAGCGGGACGGGATGGACGCCATGACCAAGCCGAGCAGCACCGGTTTCGTGACCCGCGCCGGGGTGCGGATCGCGTACAAGGTCTACGAGAACCCGGGCCGGCCGACGCTGCTGCTGATGCCGACCTGGGTGATCTTCCCGTCCCGCTTCTGGAAGCTGCAGGTGCCCTACCTCGCCCGGCACTTCCGGGTGGTGACCTTCGACGGCCGGGGTGGCGGTGAGTCGGACCGGCCGGCCGGTGCCGCGGCCTACGCCGACGTCGAGTACGCGGCGGACGCCGTCGCGGTGCTGGACGCGACCGGCACCGAGCGGGCCGTGCTGGTGGCGCTGTCGTGCGGCACGGCCTGGTCGGTGCACGTGGCCGCCGGCCATCCCGACCGGGTCGACGGCGTCGTGGCGATCGGGCCGGCCTGTGGCCTGCGGGTCGCCGCGCCCGAGCGGGAGCAGTACGTGTGGGACGCGCGCCTGGACACCACGCGCGGCTGGGCGAAGTACAACCGCCACTACTGGCTCGAGGGCGGCTACGACGACTTCGTCGAGTTCTTCATGACCCGGATGTTCCCGGAACCGCACTCGACCAAGCAGCACGAGGACGCCGTGGCGTGGGGGCACGAGATCGAGCCGGCGACGCTGGCCGACACCACCGCCGGCCGGCTGGGCTGCGACGGCGTGGTGTGCGGGCCGATCGAGGAGCTCTGCGCCGAGGTGCGCTGCCCGGTGCTGGTGATCCACGGGACGGACGACCAGATCCGCCCGCACGCCACCGGAGCGCGGCTCGCGGAGCTGACCGGCGGCTCGCTGGTCCTCGTCGAGGATGCCGGGCACGCCCCGCTGTTGCGGGACCCGGTGGAGGTCAACCTGCTGATCAAGGAGTTCGCCGACCGGGTCTACCCGCCCGTCCGCGCGGCGCGACGGTCCCGGCCGCTCACCCGGCGCCGGCGGGCGCTGTACCTGAGCTCGCCGATCGGCCTGGGCCACGCCCGGCGCGACCTCGCCGTCGCGACCGAGCTGCGCAAGCTGCACCCGGACCTGGAGATCGACTGGCTCGCCCAGCACCCGATCACGGCGGTCCTCGACCCCGCGCGGGAACGGGTGCACCCGGCGTCGGCGTGGCTGGCGAACGAGTCGTCCCATGTGGAGGCCGAGGCCGGCGAGCACGACCTGCACGCGTTCGAGGCCATCCGCCGGATGGACGCGATCCTGGTCAACAACTTCATGGTGTTCAACGAGGTCGTCGAGGCGGAGCGCTACGACCTGGTGATCGGCGACGAGGCGTGGGACGTCGACCACTTCCTGCACGACAACCCGCACCTGAAGCGCTTCGCGTTCGCGTGGCTGACCGACTTCGTGGGCTGGCTCCCGATGCCCGACGGGGGTGCGCGCGAGGCGGCGCTGACCGCCGACCGCAACGCGGAGATGATCGAGCAGCGGGCCCGGCTGCACCGCGTCCGGGACCGGTCGATCTTCGTGGGAAACCCGGACGACGTGGTCCCGCTGAGCTTCGGCCCCGGGCTGCCCGAGATTCGCGAGTGGACGGTCGAGAACTTCGACTTCGCCGGGTACGTGACGGGCTTCGACCCACCGGGCCCGGACGAGCGGGCCGCACTGCGCCGCCGTCTCGGGTACGGGCCGGACGACCTGCTGTGCGTGGTGACGGTGGGCGGATCCGGGGTGGGCGAACCGCTGCTGCGCCGGGTGCTCGACGCGGCGCCGCTGGCCCGCCGCCGGATCCCGGAGCTGCGGTTCCTGGTGGTCACCGGGCCCCGGATCGACCCCCGCGGCCTGCCCCGCCGGCGCGGTGTGTCGGTGCGCGGCTACCTGCCGGACCTGCACCGCCGGCTGGCCGCCTGTGACCTGGCCGTGGTCCAGGGCGGGCTGACGACCTGCATGGAGCTCACCGCGAGCGGCCGCCCGTTCGTCTACGTCCCGCTGCGCCACCATTTCGAGCAGAACTACCACGTCCGGCACCGCCTGGAGCGCTACGGCGCGGGCCGGTGCATGCCCTACGACCAGGCGGCGGATCCGGACGCGCTGGCCGCCGCGATCGTCGAGGAGGTCGGCCGGACGGTCACCTACCGCCCCGTGGAGACCGACGGCGCCGCACGCGCCGCCGCCCTGCTGGCCGACCTCGTGTGACGGTCATCGCCGGTCCCAGCGCACGCCGTAGCCCAGGCCGGGCACGAGGTCGCGGAACACCAGGTGGATCTCGCCCGCCTCGTCGACCGACCGGCTCTCACCGCGGTGCGCCGGGTCGGCGATGTCGCGTTCCAGCGTGCCGCGCAGCAGCCAGACCCGCCACGGGGGCAACGTCCGGTCGAACCGCACCCGCAGGTCGAACAGGTCGCACGCCTGCTCGGGCACGTGCACGAGGTGCGGCTCGCCGGTCTCGGGGAAGGCGTACCGGATCCCGAACTCGTGTTCCTCGCCGCGGGCGAGCGCCCTCGGCAGCACCACGGAGCCCGTCGCGCGCGGGACGCGGGCGGCGCCGAAGAGCACCTGGACCGGCCCCGCCGGCAGGCCCGGGACGGCGACGGACGCCAGGTCGTCCTGCTGGGCGACGACCCGGTGCAGCTCCACGACCGCCGGCTCGGGCCGGTCGAGCGTGACCATGGTGCGCAGCTCGGCGGTGCGCCAGCCCGTCGGGGCCGCGCCCTTCACCGGCTTCGGCGCCGCGACCGGCCGGACCGCCGCGAGCTGGGCGATGTGGTCGATGCCGGCGTCGATCCGCCGGCGCGCGGTCCGCGGGTCGCGCCCCAGCCGCCGGGCGGTCCAGGTGACCCGCTCCTGGTAGAAGGGCTGCCGCGCCTCGGGCGCGATGGCGAACGCGGCCAGCACCGCGAGCCGCAGGTCGGCGGGCAGGTCACCGGCGAGGTCCTCGAGCGTCCGGGCGACCTTCTGCCGGATGACCGCGGGCCCGTCGTCGTCGGTCACGTCGCAGATGGCCCGCAACGCGAAGCCGATGCGCTCCCCGATGTGGCTCGCGAGCAGGCCACGTCCCTTGCGCAGTGCCTTCAACTCCCTGACCAGGTCCACGAACGTAACCATCCGGGTCCTCCACCGTCCCCACGCCCGCCGTCGAGCCGCCGACGCGACCAGGGTCGACCCCGGTGGTGGACCGGTTATGGACAAAACCTGCACGGGGGCACCCGCACCCGGCACGGCGGCGCGTCCCATGTCGCCGCACGCCGCCGCCGGACCTGCACGAATCCCTCAGCTGGGCGCATGTCGTGCCGATCGACCAGTCAGCCGGAAGTGGAGGGTGTGGTGAACGAATTCGACGACATCGTTCAGGAGTTCCTGGTCGAGAGCTACGAGAATCTCGACCAGCTGGATCGCGACCTCATCGCGCTGGAGCAGGATCCGGACGCGCGGGACCGGTTGGCGAGCATCTTCCGAACGATTCACACGATCAAGGGCACCAGCGGCTTCCTGGCGTTCCAGCGCCTCGAGCAGCTGACGCACGCCGGCGAGTCGCTGCTGAGCAGGCTCCGTGACGGCACGCAGGTGCTGGACCGCCGCGCGACCGACGTGCTGCTGTGCATGATCGACGCGGTGCGCGAGCTGCTTGGCCAGATCGAGCAGAACGGCACCGAGGGCGACGTGGAGACCCAGTCGGTCATCGACGCCGTGAACGCCTGCATCGCCGGCGAGCCGGCCCCGGATCCCGCGCCCCGGCCCGAGGCCGAGACGGTGGCCGAGACGGTGGCCGAGACGACGGCCGAGGCGGCGGAGACCGAGCCGGCCGACGCGGACGAGGCGGCTGACGCGGCTGACGCGGAGGACACCGAGGACACCGAAGACGAGGCGGAGCCGGACGCCGAAGCGGAGACCGACGCCGAAGCGGAGACCGAGCCTGCCACCGCGGAGGCGGCCTCCGGGCCGGCCGCGGCCGGCCCGGAGCCGGGCGCGAAGCCGGCGAAGGCGCGCGGCAATGCGGCCGCCGAGGGGGAGGGTGCGAGCCGGCGCAGTGTCGCCGACAGCTCGATCCGGGTGGATGTCGACCTGCTGGACAAGCTGATGCGCCTGGTGGGCGAGCTGGTGCTGACCCGCAACCAGATGGTGCGCGCGGCGGAGTCGGCGAACGAGCAGACGCTGACCCGTACCGCGCAGCGGCTCAACATCATCACCAGCGAGCTGCAGGAAAACGTCATGAAGACGCGGATGCAGCCGATCAAGAACCTGTGGTCCAAGCTGCCGCGCGTGGTGCGCGACCTGTCCAAGGCGTGCGGCCGCGAGGTCGAGCTCGTCATGGAGGGCGCGGACACCGAGCTGGACCGCAGCCTGCTGGAGGCGGTGAAGGACCCGCTGACCCACCTGGTCCGCAACGCGGTCGACCACGGCATCGAGCCACCGGCCGATCGTGTCGCGGCCGGCAAGGCGGCGACCGGCATCCTGAAGCTGTCCGCGTACCACGAGCACGGCCACGTGATCGTGGAGGTGGGCGACGACGGCGCGGGCATCGAGCCCGCGAAGATCGGCGCCACCGCCGTCAAGCGCGGTGTGATCAGCCAGTCGCAGCTCGACGCGATGGACAACGACGAGATCCTCAAGCTGGTGTTCCGGCCGGGGTTCTCCACCGCGCAGACGGTGAGCAACGTGTCCGGCCGCGGTGTGGGCATGGACGTGGTGCGCACCAACCTCGAGGCCATCGGCGGCGCGGTCGACCTGAGGTCGGTGCCCGGCAAGGGAACCACCTGGCGGCTGACCATCCCGCTGACGCTGGCCATCGTGCAGGCGCTCATCGTGGACAACACCGGCAAGCGCTACGTCATCCCGCAGATGGCCGTGCACGAGCTCGTCTACGTCGACGGCCAGTCCGGCTCCAAGGTGGAGTACGTGTCCGGCGCGCCGGTCTACCGGCTGCGCGGCCGGCTGCTGCCGCTGATCCGGCTGACCAGCGCCCTGGGTATGGACGCGGCGGCGAGCAGGGCGGCGGTCACATGGGTGCGGACCAGGACATCTACGTCGCGGTGCTCAAGGCGGACGGCCACCAGTTCGGCCTGGTCGTGGACCGGGTGCTGAACACCGAGGAGGTCGTGGTCAAGCCGCTGGCGGCCCGGTTCAAGGACGTCGGCTGCTACGCCGGCGCGACGATCCTCGGCGACGGGCAGGTCGCGTTGATCCTGGACGTGCCCGCGCTCGCCCGGCGCTCCAGCCTCGGCGCGCTGGAGCGTGCCGCGATCAAGGCCTCCGGGCCGGTCGACGAGAACGCGGCCAACGACAACCGCGAGCGGCTGCTGATCACCAAGGTCTCCGACCGCCGGGTGGCCATCCCGCTGTCCATGGTGACCCGCCTGGAGGAGTTCCCGGTGAGCTCCGTCGAGCGCGTCGGCAGCCGGGAGGTCGTGCAGTACCGCGGGCAGATCCTGCCGGTGCTGCGGCTCGCCCAGCTGCTCGGCGCCTGGTCCGAGGACGACCGGGACACCCTGCCCGCGATCGTCTACACCGACCACGGTCGCAGCGTGGCGCTCGCCGTGGACGGGATCCTGGACATCGTCTCCGACGCCGCGCCGCACAGCGACCTGCACGACAACGGGCTCAACGGCTCGACGGTCATCCACGAGAAGGTGACCGAGCTGCTGGACATCCGCCAGGCCATCCTGGCCGCGGACTCGAGCTTCTTCCTCAACAACGACTACGCCGACGACCACCCGGGCGACTACCCGGGCACGTCCCCGTACCTGCTGGAGGCCTGACATGACGACCGTGCAGTACGCGACCTTCGAGGTCGCCGACCAGCTGTTCGGACTCGAGGTCGGCCGGGTGCAGGAAGTGCTCACGTTCAGCGAGTACACCCCCGTGCCCCTGGCGCCGGCGCACGTCGGCGGGCTGTTCAACCTCCGCGGTCAGGTCATCGCCGCCCTCGACCTGCGCGTGCGGCTCGGCCTGCCACCCACCGACCTGTCCGACGGGGCGATGAACGTGATCGTCCGCGACGACGACGAGTCGGTCAGCCTGCTCGTCGACCGCATCGGCGACGTCGTCGAGCTCGACGACTCGACCGCAGAGGTGCCACCGGACACCCTCACCGGCCCGGTACGCGACCTCATCACCGCCACCTTCCCCCTCGCCGACCGCCTCATGCTCGCGCTGGACGCGCGGGCCGCGGTCCGGACCAGCTGACGACAACCGCCCGACACGGGCACTCACGAAGGGCTTTGCCTGCCATGACCGACTCCGTCACGAAAGCCGGTGGCGCGGCCACCAAGCCGACCGGCACACTGATCTCCCGGCTGGCCAACCTGCCGGTCTGGGTCAAGATCGCCTCCGGCGTGGTGGCCGCGTGCGTGGGCATGACGGTCATCGCGGGGGTGGCCATCATGCACATGGCCGAACTGCGGGACGGCCAGCAGACCATCGAGAAGTCGGCCGTCGAGCCGCTCGTCCGGTTCGACGAGGTCCGCCGCGCGTACCTGCAGACCCGGATCGACGCGCTCGCCGACGAGTGGCTCGCCGCCTCCAACGGCACCGAGCACACCGCCTACCTCGCCGACGTCGACGCGATGAACAAGGCCGTCGACGGGCTCCTGAAGGTCGTCACGACCGACACCCAGCGCAACGCGGTCAACGAGCTGAAGGACGCGTGGACGCAGTACGAGAAGGTCGTCTCGAGCGACCGTTTCCTGCAGCTGGCCCGCGGCGGGAACAAGGCGGCGTACGTCGCGCTGCGCGACGCCGAGGTCAAGCCGCACGCCGTCCGTATCCAGGAGGCGCTGGACAGCACGATCGCGAACATCTCCAGCCAGACCCGGCAGGAGCTGGCGACGGCCGAGAGCAACTACAACGCCAGCCGGTGGGAACTGATCCTGGTGGCCGTCGTGGCCGTCCTGTTCGCGGCGGGGCTCGCCTTCGTCGCCGTCCGGGCCGTCACCCGGCCCCTGCGTGCGGTCTCCGGCGTGCTCGACGCGGTCGCCGGCGGCGACCTCACCCAGCGGGTCGACGTCCGGTCCAGGGACGAGGTCGGCCGCATGGCCGAGTCGCTGAACCAGGCGACGGACAGCATGTCCAACACCGTGCGGGCGATCACCGGCGGCGTCGGGTCGCTGGAGACCTCCGCGCAGGAGCTGTCCACGGTGGCCACCCAGGTGGCGGCCAGTGCCGAGGAGACCAGCGCGCAGGCCGGCGTGGTGGCCGCGGCCGCCGAGCAGGTCTCGCGCAGCGTGGAGACCGTCGCGACCGGCTCGGAGGAGATGGGCGCGTCGATCCGGGAGATCGCGCAGAACGCCAACGAGGCCGCCTCCGTCGCCTCGCAGGCCGTCACCGTCGCCGACGCCACCAACAGCACCGTCGCCAAGCTCGGCGAGTCCTCCGTGGAGATCGGCAACGTGGTCAAGACGATCACCTCGATCGCCGAGCAGACCAACCTGCTCGCGCTCAACGCCACCATCGAGGCCGCCCGCGCCGGCGACGCCGGCAAGGGCTTCGCGGTGGTCGCCAACGAGGTCAAAGACCTCGCCCAGGAGACCGCGAAGGCCACCGAGGACATCTCCCGGCGGGTCGAGATGATCCAGTCGGACACCTCGAACGCGGTCAGCGCGATCAGCGAGATCAGCCAGATCATCAGTCGTATCAACGACTTCCAGATGACCATCGCGTCCGCGGTGGAGGAGCAGACGGCGACGACGACCGAGATGAACCGCAGCGTCACCGAGGCGTCGACCGGCGTCACCGAGATCGCGTCCAACATCGCCGGAGTCGCCGAGGCGTCGCAGACCACCACCGCCAGCGTCACCGACACCACCCGTGCCTCGCAGGACCTCGCCCGCCTCTCCGGCGAGCTGCAGGCACAGGTCGGCCGGTTCCGGATCTGACCGGCGTCAGGCCCGCCCACCATCCATCGCCCCGTACGGGGCGGCATTCCCGAAGGACTCAGCAATGACGTACTCGATCGGCACGACCAGAGGCGGGCAGGTGATCCGGCGCCAGGGCGTGCTGGCCGGCCTGCTCGCCGACCGGCCGCTCGCGGCGAAGATCTCGGTCGTGGTGGTCTTCTCGGCGATCGTGTCCGTCGTGCTGGGTCTGCAGGGCATGACGTCGCTGACCGCCGCGGCCAGCGCCACCAAGGGACTCGAGCAGAACGTCTCCGCGATGTCGCTGCTCAACCGGGTGACCTCGCAGGGGAGGTCGGCCTCGACGGAGTTCCTGCTGGCCGCGGTCGCCACGAACACCGCGGACGTACGGACGCACCTCGACGACGGCGCGGCACTGGGCGAACAGGTCAACACCACGTTCGACGCCTACCGGGCGATCACCACGGCCGATCCGGCGCTTCTCGACGAGTGGAAGCAGAACTCGACGCTGATGGGGCAGCTGATGAAGACCGAGCTCGCGCCGGCAGCCGTCGCCGGGGACTCGGCGCGGGCGGTGCGGATCTTCAACGCCGACGTGGTGCCCGTGATTCACGACCTCACCGACGTCCTCGACCGGCTGCAGGCGGCCGAGCAGGCCGACGCCGCCGGCAAGGTCACGACCGTCGTGCAGCAGCGGGAGACCGACCGGTGGTGGGCGATCAGCCTGCTCGTCGCCGGGCTGCTGGCCACCGTCGGGGTCGCCGTGTTCATCGCCAGGTCGATCCTGCGGCCGTTCGGACAGCTGCACAACGCCCTCGACCGCATGGCCGACGGCGACCTCACCCAGCGCGTCGAGGTGCGCTCCGCCGACGAGGTCGGCGCCATGGCCGCGGCGTTGAACAAGGCCGCGAACAGCATGCGGACGACCGTGCAGGCCATCACGCACGGCGTCGGCTCGCTGGAGACCTCCACGAACCAGCTGTCCGGCGCCGCCGAGCAGGTGTCCGACAGCGTGCACACCGTCGCCGCCGGGTCCACCCAGGTCGCCGACTCGATCCGGGAGATCGCGCAGAACGCCAACGAGGCCGCCTCCGTCGCCTCGCAGGCCGTCACCGTGGCCGAGGCCACCAACGGCACGGTGGCCAGGCTCGGTGAGTCGTCGGTGGAGATCGGCAACGTGGTCAAGGTGATCACCTCGATCGCCGAGCAGACCAACCTGCTCGCGCTCAACGCCACCATCGAGGCCGCCCGCGCCGGCGACGCCGGCAAGGGCTTCGCGGTGGTCGCCAACGAGGTCAAGGACCTCGCCCAGGAGACCGCGAAGGCCACCGAGGACATCTCCCGGCGGGTCGAGATGATCCAGAACGACACCATCGACGCCGTCAGCGCCATCAGCGAGATCAGCCAGATCATCGGCCAGATCAACGAGTTCCAGCTCTCCATCGCGTCCGCGGTGGAGCAGCAGACGGCGACCACCACCGAGATGAACCGCAGCGTCACCAAGGCTTCCGACGGGGTGGCGGAGATCACCACCGGCATCGTCGGCGTGGCCGGGGACGACCCGGCGGATGCCGCCACCACAGACAGCCTCACCAGGCTCGCGACCGAGCTCAAGCAGCAGGTCAACAAGTTCGTGGTCTGAGCCTCGTGGTCCAGGCGCGGCCCGGGCCTGCGCGGTGCCTTCCCACCAGGCGCGGGACGGCGTCGTTGCTCACTTTCTGTCGCATACTGGCGTAGGTGTACAGCCTGATCAGCACTCCGGTCCTCGGGTTCGATCTGACCCGGATGGGCAGTGGGGCGGCCACGGCCGAGCTCCTCGAGACCATGCTCGCCGTGCCGGCGGGCGGCTGGGCCGCCGCGACCGGGCGGTTACCGGACGAGACCCCGTCCCTGGCCGCGGCCCGCGAGACCGCGCTGCGCGCCGCCGCCGGCCGGCCGTCGATTCGTGACCTGCCCGGCGCCACCACCGGGGACGATCCGGTGGCCACCGTCGCGCTGCTGGAACAGGCGCCGATCGGCTCGCTCGACGGGCTGCTGCACTGCCTGCGCACGGACGTGCTCGTGCCCGGGCGGGACGGCCCGGCCGGGCAGCGACACGCGGCCACGCCCCCACCGGAGCCGGTGGTGACCATGGCGGCCGACGCGCTGTGCGCGACCTACCTTCGGGACCTGCTCACCGAGAGCGACCGCCGCGAGCTCGCCACCGGCTGGCTCGCCGTGCGCCGGCACCTGCCGGCCGTCCCGGTCGACGTCGGCCCGCAGCACGGCCCGATCCGCCGGCTGCTCGAGGCGGTCCGGTCGCTGCGACCGGGGGGCCTGCCCGCGCTGGCCGAGGCGGCCGGGCGGATGCGCGCCCTCGGCGGCGACTGGGCGGGCGCCATGCACTCGCTGACCTGGGCCGTGCACATGTCCGGCCGGATCCGCGCCGCCGCGACGGTCCAGCTCCGCCTGGTGCAGGCCGTCGATCTGGCCGGCATCCCGGTGGCCGACCGGGCCTGCGGGGTGTGGAACCTGCTCAGCGGCGCTGCCCAGGCGCTGGTCGTGCGCGACCTCGCGGACACCGACTCGGCCGCCGAGCTGCTCTCCCCCGCCGTCCCCGCGCTCGGCGCGAGCTGGCTGTTCGACGACTGACGGTTCCGCGCGCAAACCCCGTCCGCGACTTCTCATCCCGGGCCCCCGGCGGCCGATTCACCTGATGCCGCGAAGGACAGGCCTTCGCTGTAACCAGGGGAGGCCGCGTGATCTCGGTTCTGGTCGTCGACGACTCCGCCGTGATCCGGCGCCTCGTGACCGACGTGCTCGGCGCCGACCCCGGGATTCGGGTGATCGGGACAGCACCGAACGGCAAGATTGCGCTGGACAAGATCGCGCAGCTCAACCCCGACATCGTCACGCTGGACGTGGAGATGCCCGTCCTGGACGGCGTCAGCACGGTCCGTGAGCTGCGCAAGACCCGGCCGAAGCTGCCGGTGATCATGTTCAGCACGCTCACCAGCGTCGGTGCCGACGCGACCCTCGCCGCGCTGCGCGCCGGCGCCTCGGACTACGTCACGAAGCCGGCCAACACCGGCAGCATCACCGAGTCCGTCGCCAGCGTGCGTGAGCAGCTCGTGCCGCGCATCCACGCCCTGTGCGCCCGCAACGCCCCGCGGCGCTCGCCCGCGGCACCGCCGGTCACCCGGCGCCGCCCGCCCGGCAGCCCCGACCAGGTCAAGGCCGTGTTCGTCGCGTCGTCGACGGGTGGTCCGGAGGCGCTGCGCACGGTGCTCACCGCGCTGCCGGGCAACCTCCCGGTGCCGGTGTTCGTGGTGCAGCACATGCCGCCCGTGTTCACCGAGATGCTGGCCCAGCGCATCAACGCGGACAGCGGCCTGCGCGTGGCCGAGGCGAAGGACGGCGAGGAGTCCCGGCCGGGCCACGTCTACCTCGCACCCGGCGACAAGCACCTGGAGGTCGTGCGCTTCGCGGACATGGTCCGCACCAAGCTGCACACCGGCCCCAAGGAGAACCACTGCCGGCCCGCCGCGGACGTGCTGTTCCGGTCGGCCGCCAGGGTCTACGGCGGCAGCGTCCTCGCGGTCGTGCTGACCGGCATGGGCCAGGACGGCAAGCGCGGCTGCGAGGCCCTCGCCGCCGCCGGCGCGCGGGTGATCGCCCAGGACGAGCCCACCTCGGTCGTGTGGGGCATGCCGGGTGCGGTGGCGGAGGCCGGGCTGGCCGACGCCGTGCTCCCCATCGGAAACATCGCGGACAACATCACTGCGCAGGTAAGCCGCCGTGGGTTGGCGCCGACAGCGGAGGTGTCATCGTGGAACTGAGCGGTCAGCAATTCAGCTACGTGGCGGAACTGCTGCGCCGGGAGGCGGCGATCGTCCTGTCACCCGGCAAGGAGTACCTCGTCGAGTCTCGCCTGCGGCCGCTGGCCAAGCAGACGGGGCACGCCACGATCACCGACCTGATCAACGCCGCGCAGGGTGTCAACGGAAGCGCCGGACCGATCCGTAAAAGGATCATCGAGTCGCTCACGATCAACGAGACCTCGTGGTTCCGCGACCGGGAGCCGTTCGCGGCGCTCGTCGACGTGGTCCTGCCCGAACTGCTGCGCGAGCCGGGATTCCGGCCGATCCGCATCTGGTCCGCGGCGAGCTCGAGCGGCCAGGAGCCCTACAGCATCGCCATCCAGCTGGACAAGGCGCTGCCGCCGGGCCGCGACTTCCAGATCCTGGCCACCGACCTGTCCACCGAGATGGTCGAGCGGTCGAGAGCGGGTCGCTACAACCAGCTCGAGGTCAACCGCGGCCTGCCGGCCGGCGACCTGGTCAAGTACTTCCAACGTGCGGGTACCGACTGGGAGGTCGCGGACAAGTTGAAGCGGAAGATCACCTTCCAGCAGCTCAACCTCGCCCAGCCGTTTCCCGCGATGCAACCCTTCGACGTGGTTTTCCTGCGCAACGTACTCATCTACTTCTCGCCGGAGACCAAGCGTCAGATTCTGAACAACGTCCGCAAGGTGCTCCGGCCCGGCGGCTGGCTGCAGCTGGGTGCGGCCGAGACCACTGTCGGAATCGACTCGGCTTTCGAACGGGTCCCAGTCGGGCGCACGGCCATCTACCGCGCGCCATCCGCCAACCGGCTACCGGTGAAAGAGGTGACAGCATGCTAGGGATTGTGATCGACGACTCCCGGGCAATGCGCAAGATTCTGCGCAAGTTCCTGGAGGACCTCGACTTCGAGGTGCTCGAGGCCGGCGACGGCCAGGAGGCTCTCGACGTGATCGGCAAGGCGGACTCGGTCCCCGAGCTCGCGCTGATCGACTGGAACATGCCCGAGATGAACGGCCTGGAGTTCGTTCTCGAGGTGCGCAAGCACCCGGAGTGGCGCGGCATGACGCTGGTCATGGTGACCACCGAGAGCGAGCACAGCCAGATCGTGCGCGCACTCGCGTCCGGCGCCCACGAATACGTCATCAAGCCGTTCACCAAGGACGGCATGATCGACAAACTTGCCCTGCTGGGCCTGGTCCCGGTTGGAGTTCTCTGATGACTGATGAGGTTCTGCACGACGCGGGCGACGCGCTGCCCGGCGCGGCGGATCTGGACAACATCGCCGAACAGGTGTGGTCCGCGTTCCTGACCGATGGTCACGAGGCTGTCGTGGACGGCTCGGGACCCGGGAGCGTCCCGCCGAGCTCGCCGCGTCGGTCGCGATCGTCGGCGCCTTCGAGGGTCACGTGGTGGTCACGTGCTCGAAGACAGGCTCGCTCGACGTGGCGTCCGCACTGTTCGAGATGCCCGTCGACGAGGTGACGCAGGACGAGGTCGGCGACGCGCTCGGCGAGCTGGTCAACGTGCTCGGCGGCAACGTCAAGAGCGTCCTCCCGGCGCCGTCGACGATGTCGCTGCCCCGGATCGCCGCGGTCGATCAGGGTCACTGGCCGGGGACCACCGAGGTCTGCCGGACCGTGATCGAGTGGCGCGGAAACCAGTTCACCCTGATGCTGCTCAGCAGCGGGCAGCAAGACCGTTTGGAGCGTGTAGTGGCATGAAAATCCTCGTGGCAGATGACAGCCGGGTGATGCGGCAGATCGTCATCCGGACCCTTCGGCAGGCCGGCTTCGGCGACCACGACATCATCGAGGCACCGGACGGCTCCGCGGCGCACACAGCCATCGGCGACGAGCAGCCGGACCTGGTGCTGTCCGACTGGAACATGCCGGGCATGACGGGCATCGAGCTGCTGCGCTCGGTGCGCGGGTCCGGCAACGAGGTGCCGTTCGGGTTCGTCACGTCGGAGTGCTCCGACGAGATGCGCAGGACCGCCGAGGCCGGCGGAGCCCTTTTCCTTATCAGCAAGCCGTTCACCGTGGACGTGTTCCGCGAGCGGCTGTCGAACATCTTGGGGTGAACGATGTCTGACCAGCTTCCCGCTCCGAAGCAGGTACGGGACGTGCTGACCGACCTGCTCGGCCGGGACGTGACCGTGCATCCGGCCGACCCGCCCAGCGGCGCGGTCCCGGTGACCGCCGTGTTCGTGCACGACGACCTGAGCCTGGCCGGAGTGATCGGCTTCGAGCTCCCGCTGGCCGCCAACGTGGCCGCCGCGGTCGGGCTGATCCCGCCGGGCGGTGCCGAGGCGTGTATCGAGGACGGCGAGCTGAGCCCGCTGTTCGGCGAGAACCTCGCCGAGGTGTGCAACGTGCTCACCACGCTGTTCAACCGCAACGACGGGCCGCACGTGAAGCTGCACGCGCTGCACCGGGACGGCTCCGAGGTGCCCACCGACGTGCTGAGCCACCTGCAGGCGCTCGGCAACCGGCTGGACCTCACGGTCGACGTGGACGGCTACGGCGGCGGGATCTTCTCCCTGGTGGAACCGCTCTAACGAGTGACGGCTCGTCGCGCCGAACCGCTCAGCAGCGAGCGCCGGCGGCCGATGGTCAGGTCAGCGATACGCCAGGAAGGCACCCGCAGGCCAAGGACCGGCCGCCCGCCCGCAGCTTCGGGAAGGCACCCGTGAGTTCCAAGCGACTGAGCCAGTTCGCCGTGCCGGCCGGCGTGATCATGATCATCATTCTGATGGTCGTGCCGCTGCCGACGTTCGTGCTCGACATGCTGATCGTGATGAACATCGCGCTCGCGCTGCTCATCGTGCTGGTCAGCATGTACGTCAAGCACGCGCTGGAGTTCTCCGTATTTCCGTCCCTGCTGCTGCTGGCGACGCTGTTCCGGCTCGCGCTGAACATCAGCGCGACCCGGCTGGTGCTGCTCAACGGCGACGCGGGTGCGGTGATCGGGGCGTTCGGACACTTCGTGGTCGGCGGTTCGCTCATCGTCGGCCTCGTCGTGTTCATGATCCTCATCGTCATCCAGTTCGTCGTGATCACGAAGGGCGCGGAGCGGGTCGCCGAGGTCGGCGCCCGCTTCACCCTGGACGCGATGCCCGGCAAGCAGATGGCGATCGACGCCGACCTCAACGCCGGGCTGGTCGACGAGGCCGAGGCCAAGCGCAGGCGCGCCGAGGTGACCGCGGAGGCGGACTTCTATGGCGCGATGGACGGTGCGTCCAAGTTCGTCAAGGGTGACGCCATCGCGGCCGTGGTCATCACGCTGATCAACCTCATCGGCGGGTTCACGGTCGGCATGGTCCAGCGCGGCCTGTCCCCCGTCGAGTCGATCAACATCTACAGCCTGCTGACCGTCGGCGACGGGCTCGTCTCGCAGATCCCCGCGCTGCTGCTGTCGGTCGCCACCGGCCTGACCGTCACCCGCTCGGCCGCCGCCGAGGACATGGGCACGCAGGTCGCCACCCAGTTCTCCCGCAACCGCCGGGCGCTGCAGATCGGCGGCGGAGCGGTCCTGGCGCTGGCCATGCTGCCCGGGCTGCCCGTGGTGCCGTTCCTGCTGGTCGGCGGCGGCGTGCTGCTGATGAGCCAGCGCCTCCCGAAGCCGGGCGAGGAGCCCGGCGACGCGCCCGAGGGCGGCGAGGTGGCCGTCGAGCCGTCGCCGGACTCCCCCGACACGCTGCTCGCGGAGATGCGTGTCGATCCGCTGGAGCTCGCGCTCGCGCCGGACCTGGTCGACCTGGTGGACGCCGCCGGCGGCGACCTGCTGGACCGGGTGCGCGCGCTGCGCCGCAAGATCGCCCTGGAGCTGGGCGTGGTGCTGCCGCCCGTGCGGACCCGCGACGACCTCGCGCTCACCCCGTCCACCTACGTCATCCGGATCAGCGGCTCGGACGTCGCGAGCGGGTTCGCCCCGCCCGGCACCGCGCTGGCCATCGGGGACGGGCTCGACTCGCTGCCCGGCAAGCAGGGGACCGAGCCCGTGTTCGGGCTGTCCGGCAAGTGGATCCCGGCGGAGATGCGCCACCAGGCGGAGCTGACCGGGGCCACCGTGGTGGACCGCGCGTCGGTGGTCGTGACCCACCTCGCGGAGGTGACCCGGACGCACGCCAGCCGGCTGCTCGGCCGGGAGGACGTGCGCGCGCTGACCGACGTGGTGCGCCGCACTCACCCGATCGTGGTCGAGGAGCTGACGCCCGGCCTGCTGAGCCTGGGCGAGATCCAGCGGGTGCTGCACCGCCTGCTCGACGAGGGGGTGCCGATCCGGGACCTGGTGCGCATCTTCGAGGCGCTGTCCATGGCCGCCAAGGGCGGGACCGATCTGGACCGGCTCGTCGAGGCCGCGCGCGCCGCGCTCGGCCCGGCCATCGCGGCCCGCTACACCGTCGACGGCACGCTCTCCGTGATCACCCTCGACCCGCGCATCGAGCAGTCCATGCTGGAGGGTCTGCGGGTCACCGAGGCCGGGACGCAGCTGATCATGGATCCGGAGCACGCCCAGGTGCTCATCGGCGACATCACGCGGCTGGCCACGCAGGCCGAGGACCGCGGTGCGCACGCCGTGCTCGCCTGCGCACCCCATCTGCGGGCGCCGCTGTACCGGCTGGTCCACGTCGCGGTGCCGCGGCTGGCGATCCTGTCCTACTCAGAGCTTGCCGGCGGCACGCACCGGATCGACACCGTTGGGGTGGTGAACAGTGGCTTCTCGATTGCTGCTTGAGGGCCCGGACCTCGAGGCGCTCCTCGATCGGGTGCGAACCGAACACGGGTCGAACGCGCGGATCGTGTCCGCCGACCGGCTGCGCCGGGGCGGGGTCGGCGGGTTCTTCAGCAAGCAGTGGTTCGAGCTCGGCGTCGAGGTGCCGGAGCCGGGTGCGCAGGCCCCGGCGGCCGACCCGGTCGAGGCCCTACTGTCGCTGGCCGACCGGGCGGACAGCGCCATGATCGCCCCCGCGCCGACGTTCGACTCCGCGCTCACCGCGGCCCAGTCGCATGTGGACGGTCCGGAGCAGATCGCGGCCATGCAGCGGGCGGCACTGACCGCTCCCCCGGTGCCCGCCGCGGACTCCCCGGCCGCGGTGCGCGCGACCGACGTGCTCGGCACCGACCTTCTCGGACCGGAGCTGGAGGCCACCGCGATCGCCTCGGTCGTCGCGGATCTCGCCGCGTCCGCCATGGCGGCACCGCCCGCCGCCCCCGCGCCGCCCGCTCCGGCACGGCTCGCGCCGGCGCCCGCGCCGGTGCCCACGCCGGCGTCGACTCCGCGCGCGGCGGCGGTTCCCGAGTCCGCCGAGGTGCCGGCGGCCGCCCGCGCCAAGGCCGTGGCCCGCGCCCGCGGCGCCGCGCGGGCGACGGCGGCCGCCCGCCTGGCCGCCGCGGACACGCCCGCCGCGACGCCACCCGCGAAGGCCCCCACGACCCGCGCGAAGTCCACCACCAGGACCACCACGTCTCCCGCGAAGGCCACCACGAAAGCCCCCGCGAAGGCGTCGGCGAGCTCCCGGACCGCGTCGCCCGCACGGGCGAAGGCGCGGTCGCGCCCGAAGGCCGGCTCGGCGCCACGGGCCCTGGCGAAGACCGCCTCGGTGCGCGTGTCGTCGCGTGTGGACGCTCCGGCGGCCCGCGCGGGTGCCGGTGACCTGCTGGTCGCCATGCCCGGCCGGATCACGGTCGTCGCCGGAGCGCTCCCGCAGGCCGTCGCGGTGGCCGAGCGCGTCGCCGCGCAGCTGCGCCTGGCGCCGAGCAGCGTGCTGATCGCCGGGCCGGCCGAGCCGGGGCGCGAGCGCCGCATCTACGGCCCGGAGCACGCCGAGACCCTCGCCGGCGAACTGCGTTCCGGTGGCCCGGTCGTCGTCGCCGTGGACGCCCCGATCGACGTGGCCGACGGTGCGGCGTGGGCGGGCTCGATCGCCGCGGCCCTGACCGCGGACGCGATCGTGGCGGTGGTGGACGCCACCCGCAAGACCGCCGACATCCGCCGCCACCTGGCCGACCTCGGCGACGTGTCCGCCGTCGCCGTCCACGGCACCACCGCCGACACCGACTCCCTCGACGACCTGGGCCTGCCCGTCCTCGAGGCCTGACCCGCACCCGAACGACGCCCTCCCCGCGTCGGCCGCGGGGAGGGCGTCGTTCGCCGCGTTCGGCAGGTGCGCGACGGGCCGGTGGTGGCACCTGTTCACCGCGTACCGCAACAACACCCCGCTGATCGTGCTGGCCGGCCAGCAGGTGCGCTCGCTGCTGCCGGGCGAGCCGTTCCTGGGGGCGCTGGACGCTGTGCTCCGAGGCCACCGCCGGGGCCACCGCCGAGCCCATCCCCGACACGGCCCGATGCGGCGGCGAAGGCGGTGGGCCGTGGCGGAGCACCAGGTGGCAGTCCATGGCGTCAGTCCATGGCGTCAGTCCATGGCGTCAGTCCATGGCGTCAGTCCATGGCGTCAGTCCATGGCGTCAGTCCATGGCGTCAGTCCGAAGCCGCGCGGCGTCCCGAGGCGGCGGTGGCCGAGGCCGAGGGCCGCGATGGTGGCGGCCCGGGACGGCCCGAAGGGGCGGGACGGCCCTGCGGCGGCGCCTGTGGCGAGGGCCGTCCGAACCGGCGGCTGGAGTGACCCGGCACGGTGGTGGCCGGGGCGGCCGGCCGCAGCGGCGCCGGCACCACGGCCGGCTGAGGCCACCATCGCCCACCCGGCCGCCGGAGGTCAGGCCGCGCCGGTGTCGAGCCGGTGGGTACCCGCCGCGCTTCCCTTGCGGCGCAGGCGGTACAGGAACGCCAGCACGTGCGCCACGGGGCCGAACAGCTCCGCCGGGATCTCCTGGCCCAGCTCGCACGCCCGGTACAGCGCGCGGGCCAGCGGCACGTCCTGCACCACCGGCACCCGGTGCTTCGCCGCCTGCTCGCGGATCTTCGCCGCGACGACGCCGGCGCCCTTGGCCACCACGCGTGGCGCGCCCTTCGCGGCGTCGTAGCGCAGGGCCACCGCCACGTGGGTCGGGTTGGTCATCACCACGTCCGCGCCGGAGATCTCCGTCATCATCCGGTTGCGGCTCATCGCCAGCTGCTTCGCCCGGATCGCGCCCTTGAGCTGCGGGTCGCCCTCCGAGTTCTTGTGCTCGTCCTTCACCTGCTGCTTGGTCATCAGCAGCTCTTTGCCCGTCCGGCGCCGCACCACCACGTAGTCCACGATCGCCATCACCAAACCGGCCACCGCGGCGGTCCGCAGCAGCGTCAGCGCCGTGCCCGACACCATGCCGATGAGCGACGTCACCGGCAACGCTCCCGACCCCATCACCGTCGGCACCAGGTTGCGCACCGTGATGAAGAGCACCAGCCCCAGGACGATGGTCTTCACCAGCGTCTTGGCGCCCTCCCACCACGACTTCGGGCCCAGCAGCCGCTTGAGGCCCTGCATCGGGTTCAGCCGGGAGAACTTCGGCTTCAGCAGCTTCGCCGACGGGCGCAGCCCGCCCTGCAGGCCGGCCGACGTGAGCACCGTGAGCACGATCCCCACCAGCAGCGGGGCCACGGCCGTGACACCCGCCAGCAGGCCGTCCTTCAGCAACCCCAGCGCCGCCTCGGGCTCCGGCTTCGCGATGAACACCGTGATCCGGCGCAGCAGGCCCTCGCTCGAGTCGAGCAGGTCCGACAGCACGTTCGGGATCAGGAACGTCGCGACGAGCACCGCACCCCACTGGCCGAGCTCGGGCGTGCGGGCGATCTGGCCGTCCCGGCGCGCCTCCCTGAGGCGCTTCGCGGTCGGCTTCTCGGTCGCGTCCTTGTTGCGGCTCATCGGCCGATCGCCCTCAGCACCGCCGCGGCCGCGTGCTCGGCGACGCTGTGCACGGCCTGCGGCAGCAGCACGATCGCGAACCCGACCATGACCAGCGTCAGCGCGATCTTTCCGGGGAAGCCGATCGAGAACGGGTTGAGCGCGGGCGCGATCCGGTTGAGCAGGCCGAGCCCGATGTCGGCGCAGAACAGGACCACGATCAGCGGCCCGGCGATCAGCACGGCGGACAGGAACATCCGGCCGAGCCCGCTGGTGAGCAGGTGGGCGAGGTCGTCCAGCGCGAGCCCCTGGTTCAGCGGGATCGCCTCGTAGGACAGCGTGAACCCGCGGACGATCAGCTGGTGCGCGTCCGTGGTGAACAGCAGCGCGGTGGCGAGCATGCCGTAGAACCGGCCGATCACCGAGTTGTTGCCGGAGAAGGACATCGGGTCGAACGCGAAGGCGAGGGAGAACCCGCCGAACAGGTCCAGGAGGTCCCCGGCGGCCTGCACCCCGGCGAACACGATCGCGGTGAGGAAGCCCAGCCCGGCTCCGACGACGACCTGCTGCACCGCGCTCGCCACCAGCGACCAGCTGTCCGCGGGCGGCACCCGCGCCGCGAGCGAGGGCACCATCGGCAGCACCATCGCCACCGCCAGCATGCCCTTGATGGCCATCGGCACGGCACGCCCGTTGAACGGCGGGCAGACGATCAGCCACGCCGCCGCCCGGGTCGCGGCGAGCAGCAGGGCGATCAGCGTGCCCGGTGCCAGGGTCGCCTCCATCGGCCGGCCTAACCGCCGACCAGGCTGGGGATCCGCTGGTACAGCGAGGTGATGAAGGTGACGATCTCGTGGACCATCCAGCTACCGGACAGCAGCAGCGCGACCGCGATCCCCGCGGCCTTCGGCACGAACGACAGGGTCACCTCCTGGATCTGGGTGACCGACTGGAACAGCGAGATCGCGAAGCCGACGACGAGCGCGGTCAGCAGGATCGGCGCGGCGAGCTTGGCCGTGATCAGCATGGCCTGCACACCGAGGTCGATGACGGTGGTGTCGTTCATGGGTGTGGGTCCCTAGCCGTAGGTTCCGACGAGGGCGGTGACGAGCAGACCCCAGCCGTTGGCGAGTACGAACAGCAGCAACTTGAACGGCAGTGCGACGGTGACCGGCGGGAGCATCATCATGCCCAGCGACATCAGCGACGCCGAGACGACCATGTCGATCACCAGGAAGGGGATGAACAGGACGAAACCGATGAGCATGGCGGCGCGCAGCTCGGAGAGCGCGAACGCCGGCACCAGCGTGGTCAGCGGGACGTCGTCCTTGCTGGCCGGCTTGCCGTCGCCGGCCACCTTGGTGAACAGCGCGATCTCCTCCGGCCGGGTCTGCTTGAGCATGAACTCCCGCAGCGGCTTGACGCCGTCGTCGAACGCCTGGCTCTGGGTCTTGTCACCGTTGAGGTAGGGCTGGATGCCCTCGTTGTTCACGTCGGTGGCGACCGGGCCCATGATGAACAGGCTCAGGAACAGCGCGAGCCCCGCGAGCACCTGGTTGGGTGGCACGTTGGTGAGGCCGAGCGCGTTGCGGGTGATGCTCAGCACCACGAAGATCTTGGTGAAGCTCGTGCACAGCAGCAGCAGCGCGGGCGCCACCGACAGCACCGTGATCAGCAGGATGATGGCGACCGAGTCGCTCGGCTTGTCGGGCGTCCCGACGGTCACCGTCACCTGGCCCTCGCCACCCGGTGCGCTCGGTCCGGCCGGCTCGCTCGGGCCCGCGGGCGCGGCCGCGGCGAGCACGGTCGCGGTGGCCGCCTGCGCGGTGGCCGGGCTCGCCCCGGCCCCGGCCGCGCCCAGCAGGCCGACCGCCACCAGCAGCATGGCCGCGACGAGCCCGCGGACCGCCCACCTCATGCGCCGCGCGCCGTACGCTCGCGCAGCGTCTCGATCGCCTGGCGCCAGGTGCCGGGCGAGAGCGCCGAGCCGGTCAGGGCGGACCGGCGCTCGCTCGCGGGCGCCGCGCCGGGCCTGCCGATCGACTCGAGGTCGACCGCCGTCCGGCTGGGCTCCTCGGCGACCGCGAAGGCCCCGGCGTCGAGCTGGTGCAGCAGGCTGACCCCGCCGTCGGTCACGCCGACCACGAGGGCCGTGCCGTTCACCTTCACCACGACGACGCTCGCGTTGCGCGACAGCTGCGCCCGGGCCAGCACGTCCAGCGTGTTCGCCGCGCGCTTGCGCAGCGGCCGCTTGGCGACCTTGGCGAGCAGCCACATCGAGCCGACCACCACGACCAGCGCGATGATGACCCGCAGCGCGGCATCCATCAGGCGGCCTCGGTGTCGCGGGCGGCCGACGACACGATCTCGGTGATCCGGATGCCGAAGTTCTCGTCGATCACGACCACCTCACCGCGGGCGATCAGCCGGCCGTTGACCAGCACGTCCGCCGGGCTCCCGGCGGTGCGGTCGAGCTCGATGACCGAGCCGGTGCGCAGCGAGAGCAGGTCACGCACGGTCATCCGGGCGTGCCCGAGCTCGACGGTCACCTCCATCTCCACGCCGTGCAGCAGGTCCAGGCCGGGCATCGCCCGCGCCGGCGCCGCGGGACGCCCGGCGCCGCCCTGCTGGGTGGTCTCCTGGGCCGGGACCGACAGCGCGACGGCCGCGTGCGGGACGCCGTCGGCGGTCAGCGGGACGACGGTCAGGTCGCTGCCGTCGGCGAGCGAGGACAGCGCGGTGTCGCCCGGCAGCTCCTTGCCCGGGCCGGCGACCGAGCCGAGCACCTCGGCGGCCGCCTGCAGCGCGGGGGCCACCGCGGCGACCAGGTCGAGGTCGCCGAGCGGGCTGCCGCGCAGGGCGTCGACGAGCTCCTGGGCGACCAGCACGACCAAGGTGCCGGTCACCTGGCCGGTGAGCTGGGCGCTGACCGCGGCGCCCGGCGAGCCGGCCGCGGCCGGGTCCGTGCCGGGCTCGCCGGCGGCCAGGGTCTCGCCGACCGGCAGCACGCTGATCGCGGCCTCGGCGGCGGAGCGCAGGGTCGCTGGCGCGAGGGTGGTGGTCATTGCGTGGGCTCCTCAGTCGTCACGGGCGTCGGTGGCGGCCACGACCTGGCAGGCGAGTCGCTGGCCTCGTTTGGTGGCCACGGCGCGGCCGAAGACCCGGTCCGCCGTGGTGATGTCGAGGGGCTTGTCGACCGGGTGGTCGAGCGGGACGAGGTCGCCCGGGCGCAGGTCGACCAGCTGGTCGGAGCGCAGCCGAACGGGCGCGAACACGACGGTGACGTCGATCGGCACCTCCTGGATCCGCGCGGTCAGCAGCTCCTTCGCGGCCTGCCGGGCGGCCCGTTCGCTGGGGCTGAGCGCGACCTGGTCGAGGTGGCGCTGCAGGACGGGCAGCAGGGACTGCAGGGGCAGGCACAGGGACAGCACGCTCGCGGACCCGGCCACGGAGACGTCGAAGGCTGCGATGATCAGCGCCTCGGTCGGGCCGCCGTACTGGACGAGCTGAGCGTTGTACTCCTGCTGACCGAACGCGGGCTCCAGCGTGACGATGTCCTCGAACGCGAAACACAACTCGGTGAGCACGTCGCGGATCAGGCCACGCAGCAGCGGCGTCTCGATGTCACTGAGCGGGCGCTGCGGCTGCGGCTGGCCCCCGTGTCCGCCGAGCAGGCGGTCGATGGTGGACATCACCGAGGGCAGCGACAGCTCCAGCGCGGCGACGCCGGTCAGCGGCTCGAGGGTCATCGGCGTGATGACCACGTCGTCCTCGAGAGACTCGACGTGCTCGGCGACCGAGACCTGCTCGATCGGCCGGGGCTCGACGCGGCAGACGATGCGCAGCCGCGAGGTCAGCAGGATCGCCAGCCGGTGCGCGAAGGTCTCGGTGACCGTCTGCAGGGCACGCAGGTGTTCCCGCGCGAGCTTGGGCGGGCGCAGGAAGTCGTAGTGCGAGGTCGGGCGGCCGTCGGTGACCAGACCGCTGGACCGGACCTGACCGGCGGCGCGACCGGAGCTGAGCGGGTTGGATGGCACGCCGCTCAGATCGGCCGCACCCGCCGGCACCTGAGATGTTTCGGTATCGAGACGGACGTCACTGCATGACGAAGTCCGTCAGGTAGATGTCCATGATCTCTCCCTCGTACGCCTCGACGATCTTCTTCTTCAGCTCGGCCTTGCGCTTCTCCCGCCCCTCGGCCCCGGTCAGCTCCGCGACCGTTCGGTTGCTGAACTCGCTCACCGCGAGGTCCAGCGCCTTGCTCCCGTCGAGGGTGGTCCCCGCGCTCGCGGTCGCCTGCAGGGCGAGCGCCACCTTGAGGTAGTGGCCGTCGGTGAGGTTCACGGTGATCGCGTCGAGCGTCAGCACCTTGCCGGGCTCGGGCGGCGCGGGCTCCCCGGAACCGCCGAAGAAGAAGTAGGCGCCACCACCGGCCGCCAGCACGACCGCCACCAGGATCACCAGCAGCTTCTTCTTCGACTTCTTCGGCGCGTCCTTGCCGTCCTTGGCGTCCTTGCGTTGGCGTTCTTGGCGTTCTTGGCGTCCTCGTCGGTCTTCGACTTGCTCATGACGGGCCTTACTCTCCTTTCCGGCTACTTGCCCTTGGCGAGGGACGGCAGCAACGCGCGGACCTCCGCCGGCTCGTTTGACAGGACCAGCACCTCCACCCGCCGGTTGCGGGTGATCGACCGCGGGTCGGACGGCGGGAGCAGCGGCCGCTGGTCGGCGTAGCCCGCCGCGGTCATCCGGGCGGCCGACATCCCGCGGAACCCGAGCAGGTACCGCACCACGCTCGACGCCCGCGCCGTGGACAGCTCCCACGAGGTCGGGTAGGCCCTCGTCGGCACGTTCAGCTGGTTGGTGTGCCCGGAGACCTCCAGGGCGTTGCGCACCGACCGCAGGGCGGGAACCAGCGCCCGCACGATCCGCTGCCCCTCGGGGCGCAGCACCGCGCTGTCACCGCCGAAGACCACCGCACTGGTCACGATGCGAACCACCAGACCGCGCTGGTTGATCTCGAACTGCACCGTCCCGGCAAGGTGCGCCCTGCGCAGCGCGTCCTGCATCTTCTTGCGCAGCTTGAGCAACCGGTCCAGCTCGGCCTGCGCGGCCCGCTGGTTCTGCGATGCCTTGGCCCGGTCGGCCGCCTGCACCGCCTTGTCCTGTACCGCCTTGTCCGCCGCCGCCTTGTCCTGCGCCTTGGCGGCGGCCGACGGCGCCACCCCGGAACCGCCCGTCGACGAGGACAGGTCGATCGGTGCGGGAGTGATGCCTTCGGTGTCGCCGCCGACCCCACTGCCGCCGGCCACCAGGTGCGTGGCCCCGCCGAACGCGCCGGCCAGGCTCTCCTTGAGCTCCTCGAACTTCTTCGCGTCCACAGTGGACATCGCGAACAGCACGATGAACAGCACCATCAGCAGCGTGATCATGTCGGCGTAGGTGAGCAGCCAACGCTCGTGGTTGGCGTGCTCCTCCTCCTCGTGCCGGCCACCGCGCCGTCGGTGCCCGCGCCGCGCGGACATCAGGCGGCCTTCTTCTCGGCCGCCTCGGCAGGCATCATGCTGCGCAGCTTCTTCGCGACCAACCGCGGGTTGGAGCCCGCCTGCACGGCGAGCACGCCCTCGGTCGCGAGATGCATCTGCTCGGCCTCCAGGTCGCTGATGCGCTTGAGCCGGTTGCCCAGCGGCAGCCAGACCACGTTCGCGGTCAGCACACCGAACAGCGTCGCCACGAAGGCTCCGGCGATCAGGTGGCCGAGCTCGTTCGGCTCGGACAGGTTCTCCAGCACGTGCACCAGCCCCAGCACGGTGCCGATGATGCCGATCGTGGGAGCGAAGCCGCCCATGTCGGTCAGGATCTTCACGCCGACCTTGTCATGGCGCTTCTTGCTGTCGATCTCGCTTTCCATGATCTCGCGGAGGTCGTCGGAGCTCGTGCCGTCGATGGCCAGCTCGAGCCCCCGCTTGAGGAACGGGTCCTCGACCTTGCGCACCTCGTCCTCGAGGGCCAGCAGGCCCTCGCGGCGGGCCCGGTCGGCGAGCTTGACCAGGACGTCGATCATCTGCTCGCCCTCGATCTTCTTGGTCAGCACCGCGCGCTTGAGCAACCCGACGATCCCGACGGTGTCCTTGAGCATGCCGCCGGCCATGGCGGCGCCGAACGTGCCACCGAGCACCAGCAGGATCGGCGGCAGCAGGAGGATGGACGTCGGATCGCCACCCTCCATGAGCATCGACGCGAAGATCGCGACGAGGGAGAGCACGATGCCGGCGATACTTGCCGGATCCATCACTGTCCCCTTTCCGGCATCCTCAGCACGGTGGCGCCGTCCTGGACGGGCCTCGGGTGTTCCGGATCGATCGGCTCCTGGGCGCGATGGAGGACCTGGGCGCGGTAGTCGCTCACCAGGGCAGCCAGCTCCTCGAGTGACTGCGCGATCACGTACTTCGCCCCGTTCACGAGCGTGAGTACGGTGTCCGGAGTGGACTCTGCGCGTTCGAGCAGGTCAGGGTTCAGCGCGAAGGGCTGCCCGTTGATTCGGTTGAGCAGTATCACGGCGTCCGTCCTTGGAGTGCGTCAGCGGGACCCATCCGTGGATCCGCACCCTTCCCATCGGCCGGAACACCGCTCAGCTGAGCCGAACCCTGACCCGCGCGAGCGCTATCGCTTGAGGTTCATCAGGTCCTGGAGCAGCTCGTCGGACGTGCTGATCACCTTGGAGTTGGCCTGGAAACCGCGCTGCGCGATGATCAGACCGGTGAGCTCCTGCGCGAGGTCCACATTGGACATCTCGAGGGCGTTGGTGACGAGCGAGCCGGTCCCGTTCTGGCCGGCGGTGCCGATCTGCACCGCACCGGAGTTCACCGTGGAGCGGTACAGCGAGCCGCCGACCTTCTCCAGACCGGACGGGTTGGCGAAGTTCGCCACCGCCAGCTGGCCGATCGTCTGCGACGTCCCGTCGGGGAGCTGGCCGACGACGGTGCCGTCGGCGCCGACGGAGAACCCGCGGTAGGTGGCCGAGTCGATGGTCACCGGCGTCAGCGGGCCGGTGGTGTCGACCACCCCCGCGGTGGCCATCCAGCCCTGGACGAGCCCGCCGTCCGCGGTGGTCAGCCGGCCCTGTGCGTCGAACGAGAACGCGCCGGCCCGGGTGTAGGACTCCTGGCCCGCGGCGTCCACCACGAAGAACCCGTCGCCCTGGATCAGCATGTCGGTGCTGCGGCCGGTGAGCTGCGTGGCGCCCTGGCCGAAGTTGGTGCTGGTGCCGGACACCCGCACGCCGAGCCCGATCTGCGCCGGGTTGGTCGCCGCCGTGTTCGGGCCGGCCGCCGTCGCCGCGCGGATCGTCTGGCTCAGCGCGTCCTCGAACACGATCTGCGAGGACTTGAAGCCGGTGGTGTTGACGTTGGCGATGTTGTTGCTGGTGACGTCCATCATCTGCTGGTGGCCACGGAGTCCGCTGATGCCGGCGAAGAGTGAGCGCAACATTGTCGGTCGATGCCTTTCGTGTGGGGGATACGGGTCAGGCGGCGTACTGGCCGGTGACCGAGGACAGCGGGACCTCCGCGCCGTCGATGCGCAGGGTCGGGTCGGTGCCGAAGGACGCGGAGGCCACGGTTCCGGTGAGCCGCACGCCGGTGGCGTCCAGGTAGTCGACGGTCTTGCCGACCAGGCCCGCGGCCTGCGCGCTGAGCGTGGCGGCGAGCAGGTCACCCTGCTGGGCCGCGATCCGGCCGAGCGTGTCGACCTGGGTGAGCTGGGCGGTCTGCGTCATGAACGCCGAGGTGTCGGTCGGGCTGGTCGGGTCCTGGTACTTCAGCTGCGCGACGAGCAGCTTCAGGAAGTCGTCGGAGCCGAGCCCGGTCAGCGCGCTCGTGGCCTGGCCGGCCGGGCTCTGACCGGTCGAGGTCGTGGCGCCGATGGGAGTGGTCATCGTTGTCCTTCTGCTCAGGCGTGCAGGTCGAGCACGCCGGTGGTGGCGGAGGCGCGGGTGGCGGCGACCGTCTCGAGCCGCGTGACCCGCTGGGCCGGTTCGGTGTCCTGGTGGGCGGCGCGGGGCAGGTACCACGGCGTGCGCCGCTCCCCCGTCGAGCCGCCCGCGTTCGTGTCCAGCAGGCAGGAGGTGAACCCCGCCCGCTCGAGCTCGCGGCGCAGGTCCGGCAGCGCGGCCCGCAGCGCCTCGCGGCCGCTCTCGGTGGCACCGCCGAGGTCGAGGTGGATGTCCGAGCCGTGCACCCGTGCGGTCACGGTGACCTGGCCGAGGTCGGCCGGGTGCAACGACACGGTGAGCGTGTGCTCGCCGTGCTGGTCGCGCAGCGGCACGATCTCCGCGGCCAGCTGCTGGGCGGGCGGCGGCGGCGCGGCGCGCTGCGCCGGCGCTGCCTGGTCGGCCGGCGGCACGTGGGCGGCCGGCGCGACGGGGGCGGGCTGGCCGGAGACGACCGGTGCGGGCTGGCCGTCCACGGAGGAGCCCTGGGCAGCGCCGTCGGTGGGAGCGGCCGCCGGGGTCGCGGCCGTACCGGAGGCCGGGCCGGCCTGGGCGGTCCCGTCCTGCCCGCCACCGTCCTGGGCGGCACCGTCCTGGGCACCGTCCTGGGCACCGTCCTGGGCCGTCATCTCGGGCACCGCGGCGCCGGCGACGGGCGTGGCGGGGACGGCCGCCACCGAGTCCACAGTGGACTTGTTCGCGTCGCCGGCCGGCACGGCGGCACCCGGCGCCGTGGCCGGGTCGGCGTCGGGGCGGTGCGGTGCCGGTCGCGGCGCCCGGCCCGGTGGCCGCGACGGTGGCCGCGACGGTGGCCGCGACGGTGGCCGCCGCAGCGGGCGGCGCGGATGCCGTGGCCGGCGGCGCGACGGATGGCGTGGCGGCCGGCGCGGCCGGTGGCGTGGCGGCCGGCGCGGTCGCTGGCGTGGCGGGCGGCACGACCGCCTGCGGATCCACCCCGGCGGGCGGCACGGCGGTCGCCGTCGCACCACCGACGGCCGGCACGGCCGCGACGGCCGGGTCCTGCCCGGCGGCCCCGGCCGGTGCGGCCGCGCCGGCGGGCGGGGCCGGCAGCGCCACACCGGCCAGCGCCAGGAGCAGGCCCTCGAACTGCGCGCCCTTCTCGTCCGGGGCTCCCGGCCGGTCGGCGGCCTGGTCGGCGCTCCGGTCGGCGCCCGCGGGCGCGCACTTGGCGGCGGCCTTGGGCGCGGGCCCGGCCGCGGGCAGGGCCGGCATCGTCACGACGTACCTCCGAGCATTCCCATGATCTTGCGGACGTAGTTCTGCGTCTCGGCGTAGGGCGGGATGCCGCCGTAGCGGCGGACCGCGCCCGGGCCCGCGTTGTAGGCGGCGAGCGCGAGGGGCACCGAGTCGAAGGTGGCCAGGTTGGACTTGAGCAGCCGGGCGGCGCCGTCGACGGCCTGGGCCGGGTTGAACGGGTCCACGCCGAGCCCGGCGGCGGTGGCCGGCATCAGCTGCATCAGCCCGCGGGCACCGGCCGGGCTGACCGCGCGCGGGTTGTAGTTCGACTCCGCCTGCGCCACCGCGGACAGCAGGCCCTGCGGCAGGCCGTAGCGGGCGGTCGCCGCGGCGAACAGGTTCTGGTATGCCCCGCCGGACGGCCCGGCCGAGGCGGAGGTGGCGACCGCCGGCGCGGTGGTTTCCGGCAGCACCCGGCGGATCGCGGACGGCGTCTCGTACACGTCCTGGACCCGCACCTGCTCGCCGGGCTGCGGCGCGTGGATCATCTTGCCGCCGCCGATGTAGATCGCGATGTGGTGCACCGGCTCGCCGAACGCGAGCAGGTCGCCGGGCCGCGCCTGGTCCAGCCCGGCCACCGGCCGGCCGACCCGCGCCTGGTCGCGGCTGACCCGCGGCAGCGTGATGCCGAGGTCGGAGTAGACCCGCTGCACGAGCCCGGAGCAGTCCAGGCCGGTGGCCGGGTTGGTACCGCCCCATACGTACGGGACGCCAAGGTACTTGCGCGCGCCGGCGACCACGTCCGCGCCGGTGGGCGAGCCGCTCGAGGCGGCCGCCTGCACGGTCGGGACGGTCGGGATCGTGGTGCCCAGCGCGCCGGCGAGCGCCGAGGCGAACCCGGTGCCCGACAGCGAGGTGGTGGTCGAGGCGGTGGTCGTGTTCGTGACGGCCGGCGCCGGCGGCGCCAGCATGGTGTGCAGTTCCTGGAGGCGCGCGGCGATCCCCGCGATGCCGTTCACCGGGCACCACCCACGTGCCGCGCGCCGGTGACGTCGTCGGTGCCGCGCTGCTCGGCCGCGAGCTCCTCGCGGCGCATCAGCTCGGCCGCCCGCTCGACCAGCTTCTCCACGCTGCGCCGGCGCTGGGCCGCGGCGCGCACCTGGTCCTGGCTGGCGCCGGCCTCGACCCGGGCGGCGCGCTCGGCGTCGATCGCGGCGGTCAGCGCGGACGCCAGCGCCCGTCCGGCCGCGACGGCGGCCAGGTACGCCGTGGTGTCCCCCGGCACGGGGCCGGACCAGGCCTCCATCGACTCGGCCCGGTCGCTCGTCCGCGCGCTCGCCCGGTCGACCTCGGCATTGGCCTTGGCGAGGTCGCCCTGGGCCAGGCTCTCCTGTGCTCGGCGGGCGCGCAGCACCGCGCCCAGCCTCGACGTGATACTCATGCGGTTGCCCCTTCGGTCAGCAGGCCGTGCAGCTCCCGCCACGCCTCGTCGGCGGGAACCTGCTCGTCGACGTCCTGGCGCAGGAACGCGGTGAGCCGCGGCCACAGCTCGTGTGCCCGGTCCGCGTCCGGGTTGGTGCCCGGCACGTAGGCGCCGATCTCCACCAGCTCGCGCACGTCCCGGTGCGCGGCCAGCAGGCGGCGCAGGGTGTTCACGTCGGCCCGCTGCTCGGGCGTGGTGACCGCGCGGGTCACCCGGGACACCGACTCGAGCACCTCGATGCTCGGGAAGTGCCCCGCGGTGGCCAGGCGCCGGTCCAGCACGACGTGTCCGTCCAGGATGGACCGGGCGGCGTCGGCGATCGGCTCGTTGTGGTCGTCGCCCTCGACGAGCACCGTGTACAGGCCGGTGATGCTGCCGGTCGCGGCCGGGCCGGCGCGCTCGAGCAGCGTGGGCAGCAGCGCGAACACCGACGGCGGGAAGCCACGGGTGGCCGGCGGCTCCCCGGCGGACAGCCCGACCTCCCGCTGCGCCATGGCGATGCGGGTGAGGCTGTCCATCAGCAGCAGCACGCCCGCGCCGCGGTCGCGGTACCACTCGGCGATGCGGGTGGCCACGAACCCGGCCCGCAGCCGGACCAGCGGCGGCTGGTCGGAGGTCGCGACGACGACCACCGACCGGGCCAGGCCCTCCGGCCCCAGGTCGTGCTCGAGGAACTCGCGGACCTCGCGGCCCCGCTCCCCGATCAGCGCGACGACGGTGATCTCCGCGGCCGTCCCGCGGGTGATCATGGACAGCAGGCTGGACTTGCCGACACCGGACCCGGCGAAGATGCCGATGCGCTGCCCCAGGCCGCACGGCACGGCGGTGTCCAGCGCGCGCACGCCCAGCTGCAGCGGCTCGGTGATGAGCTGGCGGTCCAGCGCCTGCGGCGCGGCCAGCTGGACCGGCACCGGCACGGTCCCGGTGAGCGGCGGGCCGCCGTCCATCGGCCGGCCCAGCCCGTCGAGCACCCGGCCGCGCAGGGCCTCGCCGACGTCGATGCGCAGCGGTCCCCCGGTGTTCACCACCGGGCTGCCGATGCCGATGCCGTTCAGCGGTCCCAGCGGCAGGCAGACGACCCGGTCGTCGGCGAGCGAGACGACCTCGGCGAGCAGCTCGTCGGGGGGCGTGCCGATCGAGAGCAGGTCGCCGACCCGCGCGGCCAGGCCGGACACCGACACCGACAGGCCGACGACCCCGCTGACCCTGCCGGTGACGCCGGGCCTGGCCGCGGGCAGCAGCCGCGAGATCCGCTCGTGCAGCATGCCGGTCATGTCGTCAGCTCCGCTCGGACGCGGCGCACCGCGGCGGACAGGGTGGCGTCGACGGTGGTCACGTCGGTCGCGGCGATCGCGCCGCCGCGCTCGACTGCCGGGTCGGCCACCAGGGTCACGGCCATGCCGGGCGCGAGCTCGGCGGTACCGGCGGCGGCCAGCTCGGCGTGGTCGGCCGGGTTCAGCCGCACCGTGACCGGCGTGGCCGCCGGCAGCGCGTCGAGGGCGCGGCGCATGCTCTGCCGGGCCGCGCCGACCAGGTCCGCGCCGACCGCGGCCGACGCCATCGCCTCGGCGAGCTCGACCGCGGCGGTGACCATCGAGTCGAGGATCTCCTCGGCCCGCTGCACGGTGGTGGCCCGCACCTGCTCGGCCGACGCGCGCAGTGCGCTCAGCGCCTGACGGGCCCGCTCGTCGCGGTCGCGCAGCATGCGGTCCAGCTCGTCCTCGGCCCGCTGCCGGGCGCCGGCGGTGGCGGCACGCGCCTCCCGCATGCCCTGTGCCCAGCCTGTCGCGTAGCCCTCGGCGTGCGCGGCCGAGCGGTTCGTGCGGGGCGAGGCCGCCTCGCCGGGCGCCTGGTCGAGCAGGAACGGCAGGGTCGCGTGCTCCGCGGGCCCGTCGCCGGGCCGCAGGACGGTTCCGGCCGCCACGCGCTCAGCTGACGAACTCATCGTCGTCTCCCCTGCGCAGCACGATCTCGCCGGACTCCTCGCACGTGCGGATGACCGCGATGATCTTGGCCTGGGCCTCCTCGACCGCGCTGAGGCGGACCGAGCCGAGCACCTCGATCTCGTCGGCCAGGTTCTCCGCGGCCCGCTCGGACAGGTTGGTCATCACCTTGTCGCGCACGTCCTCCCGCACGCCCTTCAGGGCGGTGGCGAGGTCGGCGGCCTCGACCTGGCGCAGCACCAGCTGCATGGACCGGTCGTCGATGCCGACGATGTCCTCGAACATGAACATCTGGCTGCGGATCTCCTCCGCGAGCTTCGGCGACCGCGCGGTCAGGCCGTCCAGAATGGACCGTTCGGTGGACCGGTCGGCGCGGTTGATGATCTCCACCAGCGGCTTGACACCGCCCACGGTGGACACGTCGTTCGGCTCCAGCAGCGAGGAGAGCTTGCGCTCCAGCACGTTCTCGACCATGCGGACGACCTCCGGCGAGGGCTGGCCCATGGTGGCCACGCGCAGCGCCACGTCGGTCTGCCGCTCGGCCGGCAACCCGGACAGCACCATCGACGCCAGCGGCGCCGGCATGTGCGCCAGCACCAGCGCGACGGTCTGCGGGTGCTCGTCCTGCAGGTAGGTCATCACCTGGCGCGGGTCGGCCCGCTGCAGGAAGCGGAACGGCACCTCGACCATGGTGGCCCCGATGCGGGTCACGATCTGGTCCGCGCGGTCCGCGCCGAGCGTCTCGATCAGCAGCTCCCGCGCGTAGTCCATCCCACCGAGCGCGATGTGCTTGCGGGCCTTGGCCATGGTGTGGAACTCCTCCACCACCGCGGCCGGCTGGTCGCCGCCGATCTCGCCGAGCCGGGCGATCTCCGCGGAGAGCGCCTCGACCTCGGCCTCGCGCAGCCGCGAGAGCACCTTCGTCGAGCCCTCCTTGCCCATCTGCACCAGGAGCAGGGCCGCCTTGCGCAGGCCACTGGGATCAGGCTGCGTCATCAGTCCGCCCCCTTCGTCGCGAGCCAGCCGCGGATCAGCCGGGCGACCTCATCCGGCTGGTCGTCGACCAGCGCCTCGATCTCCTTGAGCTTGTGCTCCCGCGGGTCTGCCGGGCCGCCGAGGGCGCCGGTCAGCTCGCCCCGCGTGGCCGGCCCGGTGAGCTCGAGGGTGTCGGCGGCGGCGAGCGCGTTCACGTCGGTGCGCTCCAGCTGCGCCTTGATGGCGTCGAGCTTGCGCAGCTCCTCCTCCTTGGCGGCCTTGCGGCGCTTGCCGCGGCGCCGCAGCACCAGCAGCAGCACCACCAGTGCCAGCACGCCGCCCAGCGCACCGGCGCCGGTCTTGATCAGCGAGAACAGCTGCTGCTGCTGGTCGGCCTGCTGCGCCGCGGCGAGGTCCTCCTTGGCCTGCTGCGCCGCGGTCTGGTCGAACTCCATGGCGCTCACCGCGATGGTGTCGCCGCGCGTGGTGTCCAGCCCGACCGCGGAGGAGGCCAGCTGCCGCACCTCGGCCATGTCGACCTTCCGGGCGGTCGCCGAGTCCAGCAGCACCGCGACGCCGAGCTTGCGCACCTTGCCGGGCGCACCTTGCCGGGTCTCGATCACGCTGTCGACCGCGTTGTCCCGGACGTCCTTCGTGGACTGGTAGGTGCCCTTGCCACCGGTCGTGCCGGTGGTGCCGTTGGTCTGGCCGAGCACCCCACCCGCGTTGGCGCCACCTGTGCCGGTGTACTTCTCGTCAGACTTGCTCTGCGAGAGCGGCGCGGTGTTCGGGTCCGAGGTGTAGGTCTGGCTCTTGGTCTCGGTCTGGTCGAAGTCGAGGTCGGCGGTCACCTGCACCACCGCGTGGTTCGGGCCGACGACCTGGGTCAGCAGCTGCTGCAGCGACCCGCTGAGCCGGTCCTCGTAGGCGGCGGTCGCCTGGTCGCGGCCGCTCGCCCCGCCGGCGCCGCCCTCGCCGGGCGCCGCCAGCACGGTGCCGTTGGAGTCGGCGACCGTGACGTCGTTCGGGTCCAGGCCCTCCACGCTGGAGGCGGTGAGGTGCACGATCGTCTGGACCGCGTCCGGGCCCAGCGGACGGCTCGGGTTGACCGCGATCATGATCGCCGCGGTCGGCTTGCTGGCATCGTCGGAGAAGACGTCCTTCTTCGGGATGACCAGGTGCACGGTCGCGGTGTTGACGCCGTCCATCGACTGGATGGTCTTGGCCAGCTCGCCCTCCAGGGCCCGCTGGTAGCCGACCTGCTGCATGAACTCCGACGCGGTGACGCCCTGCTGGTCCAGCAGCGCGTACCCGGTGTCCGCCTGGGCCGGCAGGCCGGCGGCGCTCATCTTGAGCCGCTGCTGGTAGAGCTGGTCCTGCGGCACCATCACGGTCTGGCCGCCGTCGGTGAGCTCGTAGGGCACGCCGGCCGCGTCGAGCTGGTCGACGATCGCGCTGGCGTCCTTCGAGGCGAGGTTGCTGAACAGCGGCGCGTAGGTCGGCTTGGTCAGCCAGGTCACGAACACCCAGAGCCCGAGCACGATGGCGACCACGGAGACCAGGCCGATCATCCGCTGCCCGAACGACAGTGCGCGAACCCGGTCGACGACCCGGCGAAGCGACGCCTGCAGTCCCTGGCTCATGCCTGCAGCCTCATGATCTCGTTGAACGCGTCGATGGCCTTGTTCCGGACGGCCACGGTCAGCTGGGTGGTCAGCGAGGCCTCGGTGGCGGCGGCGAGGTAGTCGTGCACGTCGGTGAGGTCACCGGTGGCCGCCTTGACCGCGAGGTCGTCCGCCCTGGACTGCGCCTGCTCGGTGTTGGCGATCGCCTGCCCGATCAGCCGGCCGAACCCGGAGCCGGCGGCCTCGCCGGCCTTGTCGGTGGCGCCGGTGCCGGTGATGGGCGCGAGTGGGGCGGGCGGGGTGACGGCGCCGATCGCCGGGAGGGGGCTCATGCGTTCTTCCCCAGCTGCAGCGCGGCCTGGTAGGCGTCGTTGGCCCGGTCCACCACGGCGAGGTTGGCCTCGTAGCCGCGCTGGGCCATGATCAGGTAGCCCATCTGGTCGCCCAGGTCGATGTCCGGGTAGCGGACGTTGCCCTGCGCGTCGGCGAGCGGGTTGTTCGGCTCGTAGACGACGCGGCCGGTGGCGTCCCCGCTCTGCACGCCGGTGACCACGGCACCGCCGGCCTCCCCGTCGATCGGCGCGGCCTGCACGAAGCGCTCCTGGAAGGCGGGCCCGGAGGTGGGCGAGACGTCGTTGATGTTGGCGATGTTGTCCGACACCGCGTCCATCCACTTGCGATAGACGGCGACGCCGCTGGCGGCCACTCCGATGTTGTCGAACACCGTCACCGCCCACCCTTCAGCGCCGTGCTGACGAGGTTGTACCGGTTGTCCATCGCGCGGAGCATCATCTGGTAGCGCAGCCCGGTGTCCATGCTGGACAGCGTCTCCTCGTCCAGGTTGACGTTGTTGCCGTCCTGGCGCGGGGCGAGGGGGGAGCTCGATACCGTCGGGGTCACCGACCCGGTCCCGACCGATCCGTCGGCGACGGCGGAGCGCAGCGCGCCCTCGAAGTCGACCCGCCCGGCGGTGAAGCCGGGGGTCTCGATGTTGGCGACATTGTTCGCGGACACGCGCTGGCGCATTGCCAGCCCGTCCAACGCGGTTCGCACGGCGGCGGAGGCGACATCGTCGAACACGGCCACAGCCCTTCTGCTTGCCGTTGTGCGCCAATCCGTGGCGAGGAGGTGAGCGGTCCGTGCTCTACGCACATCCCATCGGCGGGCAGCGTGGCGAGTTGAGTCGTCCGGGCCGATGCGGCCCAGGTCACATCGCGCAGTCGACGTAGCTCGGCCCGGGCGCGGGCCGCGAGCCGTCCAGGCGGTCGAGCATCGCCGCGTGCCGGACGGTGCCGGCGAGCGTGGTCGCGAGCTTCTGCGCGACCACGAGCTGGCGGGCGAGCACCTCGTCGGCACGCGGGCGCAGGTCCAGCGGCAGCGGGCCGAGGCCGGCGGGCGGCTGCCACGGGTCCGGCAGCGGCAGGTCACGCATGCGGTGCTCCTCGGCGAGCAGCGCTTCGGCGGCGGCGACGTCGGCCTCGAGGCGGTCCAGGGCCTCGGCCCACGCCGCGCGCCACTGCTCGGTCACGCCGGCTCGCCGCTCAGCGCGGTCGCGGGCAGCTGGTCGACAACCTCCCGCCAGGTGTCCCGCAGCGGTTCGACCACGCGCAGGCACGCGGTGACGCGGTCGGCGTCCTGGCGCAGGTTCGCCTGCATCAGCTCGGCCAGCAGGTACGAGTACAGCTCGGCCAGCTGCTGGCCCGCCGGCCACGCGTCCACCCGCAGCGAGCCACGCAGCTCGAGCAGGATGTCCTGGGCGTGCAGCAGTGCGGCCGAGGCGTCGTCGCGCCGCTGCTCGGTCACCGCGACGACGGCGCGCTCGAGGTCGAGGCAGAGCCGGTCGTACAGCATGACGAGCAGCCGGCCCGGCGAGGCGGTGCCGACGGAGTCGGTCAGGTAGCGGTGCTGGAAGGTCGTCGTCATGGGTTACCTCAGCTCGAGCCGGAGGGCAGGCCGGCCAGCTGGCCGGCGAGCCAGTTGGACTGGTCCTGCAGCCTTCCCAGGGCGGTCTCCAGGTTGGTGTACTGCCTTTGCAGGGCGACCCGGCGGGCGTCGAGGCGGGTGTCCCAGTCGTCGATCTCGTTGTTGAGCCGGCGCACGGTGGTGTCCTCGCCCTGCACGGCGAGGGTGAGCCTGCCGGTGGTCGAGTTGGTCGCGTCGTCGGCGATCGTGCGGTACGTCTCGGCGAAGCCGGTGCTGACCGCGGACTGCACGGACGCCGGGTCGGCCTTGTAGGCGGCCAGGAACGCGGTGCGGTCGAACTCGAGGCTGCCGTCCCGGTCGAGCTTCACGCCGAGCGCGCTGAGGCTGCCGTAGCCGTCGACCCCGTTGCTGACGCCGGACTGCAGCTGCTGGCGCAGGCCCCGGACGAGCCCGTTGCCGGTGAGTGGTCCGGAGGACTTGGACGTCGAGTCGTAGGCGCTCGTCGAGTTGATCTGGGTGACGGAGTTGTTGATCGCGGAGACGAGACTCTGCATCGCGGTGGCGAGCGAGTCGCTGTCCGCGGTGGTGCCGACCGTGACGCCGGTGGCGACCGCGGTCGCGCGGATGGTGACGCCGGCCAGCAGGCCGGTGAACGTGTTGTCCTTGCTCGTCACCGAGTACCCGCCGGCGGCCGGGTCGCCGATGGCGAGCTCCGCGTCGGCGGCCTGGGTCAGCACGGCGGTCGGCTGGCTGAGCCCGGTGACGGTGAACTCCTGCGCCGCACCGGTCGTGGTGGACGCGAACTGGAGGACGTCGCCGTCCGTGGTGGAGACGACCGTGGCGCGGATCCCGAGCTTCTGCGCGTTCACCGCGTCGGCGACGCCCTGCGGGGTGTCGGTGGTGACGGGCACGTTCGTGGTCGTCCCGCCGATGGTCACGTCGACCGAGCCGGCGGTGGTCATCGACCCGGAAGCCGGGGCCTTGCTGGTGACCACGTGCGCCGAGGCCAGCCGGATCACGTCGAAGGTGACCGACCCGGTGGCGGCGGCGGTGCTCGCGGACGCGCTGACCGCGGTGCTGGAGCTGGTGGCCTTGACGGCCTGCCAGGCGGTGGTGGACGTGAGCGCCTCGGCCGCGGTGCGGACCGCGACCATGCGGGCGTTGACGGCCTGGTAGGCGCTGCGCACCGTCTGGTGCTGGGACACCTGGGTCTTGAGCCGGGTCTGCGGCGCGGCCTCGATCTGCATCAGCTGGTTGATGATCGAGGTGGTGTCCAGTCCGCTGACCAGTCCGTCGACGCTCGCCATGTGATCGCTTCCCTAGTGTTTCGGTGAACCGGCCAAGGACCGGGAGGGCGGGGGCAACGCCCTCCCGGTCACCCCGGTCAGCCGCGCAGCAGCTGCAGCACGGACTGCGGGGCCTGGTTGGCCTGCGCCAGCATCGCGGTGCCGGCCTGAGAGAGGATCTGCGACCGGGTGAAGTTGACCATCTCGTTGGCCATGTCGGTGTCGGTGATCGCCGACTTGGACGCGGAGAGGTTCTCCACCTGGACGTTGATGTTGTTGATGGTGTGCTCGAACCGGTTCTGGTAGGCACCGAGCTGAGCACGGGCGGTCGACAGGCTCTGGATCGCGTTGTCCAGCGAGTCGATCGCGTTCTGCGCGTTGACGGTGCTGTCCACCGTCACCGTCGAACCGACGCCCAGGCCGGAGCTGTCGAACCCGGTCGCGGTCGAGCCGGCGACACCGTTGGTGTCGGTGATGCTCGTGGTGGTCGCGTCCGAGGTGACAGTGATCACCTGGTTCGAGGCGGTCCTCGACTCGATCTTCAGGTCGCCGGCGTCGTTGGTGGCGATGAAGGCGGTCCGAAACGCGTCGTTGCCGTTCAGCTGGCTGACCACGGCATCGAGGTCGGCCGGCGTGGTCAGCTTGACCGCCACGCTGTTGCCGTCCAGGTCGGCCGTGATCGTCTTGCCGTCGAACGTCGCGCTGTCGAACGTGGCGACCACGACGCTGTTCGCCTTGGTGCCGGTGGTGCCGAACACCGCGGAGGACAGGTCCACGTCGATCCGGTCGTCCAGGCTGTTGTTCGCGCCCACCTGGAAGGTGCCCTGGTAGGCGGCACCACCCGCGGTGCCCACGCCCAGCAGCTTCTGGCCGCCGAACGAGGTGGTCTTGGCGATCCGGTCGAGCTCGTTCTGCAGCTGTCCGAACTCGGTCTGGGCCGCCGCCTGGGCGTCGGTGTCCTGCGAGCCGCCGTTGGCGGCCTGCACTGCCAGGTCCCGCATGCGCTGCAGGATCTGGGCGGACTCGTTCAGCGCGCCGTCCGCGGTCTGCACGACGTTGACGCCGTCCTGCGCGTTGCGGGACGCGACCTTGAGGCCGCCGATCTGGGCCTGGAGGCCCTGGGCGATCGACAGACCCGCGGCGTCGTCGGCCGCCCGGTTGATCCGCAGGCCGGACGACAGCTTCTCCAGAGAGCTCTGCATCTGCTTGTCGTTGACCGACAGGTTGCGGTAGGCGTTCATCGCCGCGATGTTGGAGTTGATACGCAGACTCATCGAAATTTCCTCCTTGAATCGAGTCCTTGCCGGTCCCTCCGTGGTCCGGCACCGTTCTCATCGGACAGTCGGGGGTGGTTCTGAGAACTTCCGCGGGCTTTTTCGGCTCAGGCGCTGAGGCCCACGGGCAGGCCGTTCGGGGTGGTGCGCGCGAGGCGGCTGCGCAGGGTGCCGTGGGCGGCCACGGCGGCGTAGTAGGACATCCGGCGGCGGGCGGCACGGCCCTCCGGCTCGGCGGCCTCGGGGACCCGCGCCGGGTCGAGCTGGGCGTTGATCCCGTTGCGCAGCAAGGCGGTCGCCTCGGCACGCAGCTGCGAGATCCGGGACTCGGTCACGCCGAGCTCCTCGGCCAGCTCGGCCATCGGGCGGCTCTGGAAGTAGTAGGCCTCGATGACGATGCGCAGCCGCTCGGGCAGGTTGGCGATCGCGTCGTGCAGGTAGCCGACGCGCTCGCGGTCGATGATCAGGTCCTCCGGCGACGGCTGGCGCTCGGCGATCGCGCCGCCGGCACCGTCCACACCGTCGGGGAAGGCGGCCTGCAGGCTGAGCAGGGTCGCGCGCTGCACGTCGTCGCGGACGGCGACGACCTCGCGGGCGTCGGTGTCGAGCCGCTCGGCGAGCTCGGCGGCGGTGGGCACCCGGCCGTGGTCGGCCACGAACTCGTCGCGCGCCGCCTCGAGCTTGCGGACCTTGCCGCGCACCGACCGGCTCGCCCAGTCCAGGCCACGCAGCTCGTCGAGCAGGGCGCCGCGGATGCGCATGGCGGCGAAGGCGCTGAACGGCGTGCCGCGCTCCGGGTCGAACGACCGGGCCGCCGCGACGAGGGCCTCCGAGCCGGCGGAGAACAGGTCCTCGCGCCGGACGTGAGCCGGCACGCGGGCGAGCATCTCGCGGACGAGGTGGCCGACGACCGGCAGGTGCGCAGTCGATCAACTCATCCACGGTGGACGAGGAGGGCCGTGACGAGGCTGACTGGGTCATCTGCTTGTCCTTCGCTGACTGGTTCCGGTTTCTCCGGCGAGAACCAGAGTCGGCGCGGACGGGTGCAGCCCGGTTGCTCACCAAGTTGTCGTTCCGTTGTGGACTTGGCGGCGAAGTCCTCAGGTGCCCGGGGGCCTTGCCGATGGGAGCGGGTGACCGCCACAGAGCGGGTGGACTCGGCTCGTCGGGAGGCATTCATGAGCGTCGCGGAGACGTCCAATCTCCTGTGGCGGCAGCGCGAGCTGCTGTCGCTGCTGCTGTACAAGCTGGAGGTGGAGAGCCTCGTGCTGGCGGCGGGACGCAGCCGCTGGCTGGGCGCGGCGACCTACGAGGTCGAGCTGCTGCTCGAGCAGCTGCGGGAGAACGAGGTCCTGCGCGCGTGTGCCGTCGACGAGCTGGCCCTGCACCTGCGGCTGGACCCGGCGCCGAGCCTCGCCGACCTCGCCGACGCGCTGGACGAGCCGTGGAGCTCCACCTTCGCCGACCACCGCCGGGAGCTGATCGCGGTGTCCGCCGAGATCGACGCCGCCGTGCGCACCAACCGCGGCCTGCTCACCTCCGGCCAGCGCGCCGTCCAGGAGGCGCTGCACACCGTCGAGCGGTTCCACCGACCTGTACCGGCCCGACGGGCGCGCCGCGACGGCCACCCACCGCGCGGCCCGGCTGGTCGACGAGGCGCTCTGATGAGTACCTTCTCGGGGCTGAACACGGCCCTGTCCGCGTTGCGGGCGCAGCGGACCGGCCTCGAGGTGGCCGGCCAGAACATCGCGAACGTCAACACCGAGGGCTACTCCCGCCAGCGCGCGGAGCAGATCAGCCTCGGCGCCGGCGCCGCCCCCGCCATGTACGCCACCCCGAGCACGGCCCTCGGCGGCGTCGTCGTCTCCGGGGTCTCCCGGCTGCGCGACACCTACCTGGAGGCCCGCGGGCACACCGAGCACGAGCGGCAGGCCTCGCTGGACCAGCAGTACCTGGTGGTGAGCGACATCCAGCGGGTCTTCGACGAGCCGAGCGACACCGGCCTGCAGGCCAAGCTCGACGACCTGTGGGCCGGCTTCGCCGACGTCGCCGACAACCCGGCCGACCCCGCGGCGCGCACCCAGCTGCTCGGCCGGGCCGCCGTGGTCGCGACCGCCCTCAACTCCGGCGCGACCGAGCTCGCCAACCAGTACGCGTCCCACCGCGCCGGGCTGGACACGTCGGTCGCCGACGTCAACAGCGCGGCCGCCCGGCTCGCCGGGCTCAACGACGCCGTGGTCCGGGCGACCCAGGCGGGCGCGAGCGCCAACGAGCTCATGGACCAGCGCGACGTGCTGGCCACGAAGCTGGTCGAGCTCACCGGCGCCACGGTCAGCCGGGGTGCGAGCGGCTCGCTCGACCTGACCCTGAACGGCTCGTCGCTGGTCTCCGGCACGACCGCCCGCGTGCTGGTCGCCACGCGGCAGCGCCACGCTGGCCGGCCAGTCGGCCGACCCCGCCGGCGTGCGCTGGGCGGACTCGGGCGCGACTGCCGGGCCCGTCGGCGGGCGGGTCGGCGCGGAGCTGACCGGTCTCGGCGTGACCCTGCCCGACTACGCGTCGGCGCTGGACGGCGTCGCGGCCGCGCTGGCGACCTCGGTCAACAGCCTGCACACCAGCGGGTTCACCACCACCGGCGCGGCCGGCGGGGCGTTCTTCTCCGGCACCACGGCCGCCACCATCGCGGTGGCCGTCACCGACCCGGCCGACGTCGCGGTCTCGTCGGACGCGACGCTCGCCCTCGACGGCGGCATCGGCGACCGGCTGGCCGGGCTCGCCGGCGCGCCCGGCGGCGCCGACCAGATGTACCGGACCGTGGTCGCGCGCCTCGGCGTCGTGGTGCAGTCCACCGAGCAGCTGGCCACCACCCAGAACGCCATCACCGGCCAGGTCGACGCGGCCCGGATGTCGGCCGCCTCGGTGAACGTCGACGAGGAGCTCACCTCGATGCTGTCCTACCAGCGTGGCTACGAGGCCGCCGCCCGGGTGATGAACGCGGTCGACTCGATGCTGGACACCCTGATCAACCGGACCGGGAGCTGACCGATGACCTATTTGTTCCGGGTGACCGAGCAGGCCACCAGCGCCCGGGTCCTCTCCGGGCTGCAGGCCGGGCAGAGCCGGGTCGACCGGCTGCGCGAGCAGGTGACCACCGGCAAGCAGGTGAACCAAGCCGTCCGACTCGCCGATCGGCACGGTCTCCGCCATGGGGATCCGGTCGGACCTCGCCGCCCGCCAGCGCTACACGCGCAGCGCGGCCGACGGGCTGGCCCGGCTCGGCACCGCCGAGAACGCGCTCACCTCCGCGGGCACGCTGCTCAACCAGGTCCGCGGCCTCGTGCTGCAGGGCATGTCCCAGCCGGCCGCCGGCGACCCCACCGCACGCGAGGGCGATCGCCACCGAGGTGTCGGCCCTGCGCGACTCGCTGCTGTCCGCGGCCAACACGACCTACCTGGGCCGCCCGGTGTTCGGCGGGACCACCTCCGGCCCCCAGGCGTTCGACTCGGCCGGCACCTACGTCGGCGACTCCGGCCAGATGCTGCGCCGGGTGGCCGACGGTGTGCAGGTGCGCGTCGACGTGCCCGCGTCGGTGTTCGGCACCGGCAGCGATCAGGTCTTCGCGGTGCTCGACTCGGTCGTCACCGGCCTGCGCACCAATCCGTCCACACTGACGGGTGACCTCGATCGGCTGGATTCGACCCTGCGCACGGTCAGCACCGAGCTGGCATCCGTGGGCACGCGCTACAGTCAGCTCACCTCGGCGAGCGACGCGGCGGACACCCAGACCGTGGACCTGACCTCCCGCTTGTCCGACATCGAAGACGTCGACCTCGCCAAGGCGGTGATCGATCTGCAGACGCAGAGCGTGGGCTACCAGGCGGCCCTGGCCGCCACCGCACGTGTCGTCCAACCATCCCTTCTGGACTTTCTCCGATGACCCAAGGCGACGAGCTGCCGACGATCGAGTTCACCACCCCGATTCCGGGGTTCCCCGAGCACCGCCGGTTCGTGCTGGTCCGCACCGCCGACGACGGCCTGATCTACACGCTGCGCTCGGTGGACGATCCGCAGCTGCGGTTCCTGGTGGTGCCGCCCGCGCCGTTCTACCCGGACTACGCGCCCGAGGTCGGCGACCAGGTGATCGAGCAGCTGGCCAGCACGCGGCCCGAGGAGGACCTGCTGGTGCTGCTGATGGTCACGGTCGGCGACCGGGTCGAGGAGGCCACCGCCAACCTGCTGGCCCCGGTGATCGTCGACCGGTCGACCCTGCGTGCGGTCCAGGTGGTCCTGCGGGAGGACCTGCCCGTCCGCGCCCCGCTGCTGCCCGCCTAGCGACCAGGAGGACCACCACCGACATGCTCGTGCTGACCCGCCGCGCCGGCGAGAGTGTCCGCATCGGCGACGACGTCACGGTGACCGTGCTCGACGTGCGCGGCGACGTGGTCCGCGTCGGGATCCAGGCGCCACGCTCGCTCCCCGTACACCGCGACGAGGTGTACCGGGAGCTGCGCAGCGCCAACCAGCAGGCGGTGGTGCCGGGCGACGCCGCCGCCAGCGAGCTGAGCGCCGCCCTGAGCGCCGCCCTGCGCCGGGCCCGCCGCTGAACCCCACCGAGCCGACCCCCCACAAGGCCGAACCGACCCCAGGCACGGTCGAACCGACCCCTCACACAGTCGAACCGACCCCTGGCACAGCCGAACCGACCCCTGGCGTCGGTGAACCGGCGAGTCGGGCGACGACGTGAGAGGTCGACTCGACCATGTGAGAGGTCGACTCGACCATGTGAGAGGTCGACTCGACCATGTGAGAGGTCGGGTCGGCGGTGTGGGGGGTCGACTCGGCGGCGTGGGGGGCGGGTGGTGTGGCCGGCGAAGACCGGTGCTCAGCGCACCGGGAGGCTGATCCGGATCGTGGAGCCGGTGCCGGCGCGCTCGATGTGCAGCTCGCCGCCGTGCCGCTTCGCGATGGCCTCGGCGAGCGTCACGCCGAGGCCGACGCCGATGCGGTCCTTGCCGGGGCCGGGCGGAGAGCTCGCGTTGCGGTCCGCGACGATCGCCGCGAACAGGTGCCCGGAGTACCGGGTCGGCAGGTTCGCCCCGGTGACCGTCAGGGTCCAGTAGCCGGCGCTGACCCGGCTGCGCACGACGATCTTCGCGCCCGGACCGCAGGTCGCCACCGCGCCGGAGATCACGTAGTGCACCATCCGGGTCAGCCAGTCCGGGTCGCCGATCACCTCCCCGGGCACGCCCTCGTCCTCGTCGTCGACCTCCTCGGTCACCGCCACGTCGTCCGCGACGCCCGCCTCCCGCACCATCGCCACCCGCTCGGCGACCAGCTCCCGGGTGTCGATCGGCGTCGCGGCCAGCGGCAGCTGGTTCGACTCCAGGCGGGCGAGGACGAGCAGGTACTCGACGATCACCAGCAGGCGGTCGGTGTTGCGGCGCAGCGCGTCCACGATCTCGGTCCGGGTCGGCTCGTCCTCGTCGCCCGCGGCGAGCGCCTCGACCAGGCTCGACGCCGCGGTGAGCGGCGTGCGCAGCTCGTGCGAGACGGTGGCGAGGAACTCGTTCTTCAGCGTGCTCAGCTCCGCGAGCTCGCGGTTGCGTGCCTCCAGCATCTGCTGCGCGGCGACCCGCCCGGTCACGTCCTGACCCATCAGCAGGTGCCCGCGTACCCGGCCGTCGAGGTCGACCGGCAGGTAGTCGGCCTCCACCATGGTTCCGTCGGGGAGCCGGATCTCCTCCCGGTGCACGAGGCTGCCGCCGCGGATGGCCCGCTGGGCGAAGTCGATGGCGATCTGGACGACCTCCCGCGCCGACGGCTCCACCTGGTCGACGAGGTCGGTCAGCCGCGCCCCGATCACCGCGGACGCCTCGTCGGTCAGCCGCATCATGCCCAGCGCGGCGGTGTTCACCTCGGCGATCCGCAGCTGCTCGTCCACCACCAGGATCGCGAGGTGGATGGAGTTGACCAGGGTGCGCAGGCGCGCGGACTCGATCCGCAGCCGGTACTGGGCGTCCCGCAGGTCGGTCATGTCGATGGCGTAGCGGACCGCGTCGCGCCGGGCGCGGCCGTCGTCCGGACCGGTCAGCCGCCCGGCGATGCCACAGGCCACGAGCCGGGCGATCTGCGTGACCTCCGGCCGGGCCGCGCCAGGCCCGGACAGGCTCAGCAGGTACCCCGGGCCGACCGGCACCCGCACCGTGTCCGGCCCGCCCTCGCTCTCGGCCGGGCCGTGCTCGACGAGCCGGACGTCGGTGACCCCGGGCAGCTCGGTGAGGTCGCGCACCGCCGCGTGGATGGCGACGTTGGCCGGCCGCGCCTGGTCCGCGAGCTGCCGGAGAATCACGCCGGCGCGCTCGACCAGCCAGTCCGGCCAGCCGGCGTACGACTCAGGGGAATACTCGGCGTGCGCGGAATTCGAATCCACTGTGGATCACCGCCTACCCCAAATTCGTCATATAGGTGCATTTTCGGCGCCGCCGCTTCACTCCTTCATAACCGAACGCTGTCAACTCCACGTCCGAGTGAACCTTCTTTCGAATACCGCGCCCAGAACTGCCGCGGCCTCCGCTTGGTCGTACCGTGAACGTAAAGCATGGTGAGGGAATCCACAGAGGAGGACGAGCAGCGTGGCGGACTCCCCTGGACGCCCCGCGGGTGTGGAGAGCACGGTCGCCGACATCGTCGTGTCGGCGGCCGAGTTGATGTCCGGGCCGGTCCGGCCGGACGAGACGGCGATCGACCGGGCGACCGGGATGCTGCTCGGCACCCGCGGTGTCCGCGCCGTACGCCGAGTACGGATCCAACGTGGACAGTACGACGACTCCATCGGCCGGTACCGGGCGGGCCAACGCATCCTGCACCGGATCCGGCTTCCCGGCACAGCGGAGGCCGTCGAGGTGGAGCTGGCCGGCGTGGCCGATCCGGAGTGGACCGGTGTCGACCAGGTGTGGCGACTGCACTCGGCGCTGACCCTGATCGCCGCGGCCGCCAGCGCCGCACCGAGCACCGAGCCCGTCGAGCAGTTGCTCTGGCACGCGCGGTCGGTCGTCGTCCAGCTCGAGCGCAACCGGTGGTCGATCCGCTCCTCGTCCGCGTCCCGCGTGCTCGGTCACTCGCCGGACGTCGCCCGCCGCCAGGAGCCGCTGTCCTTCGTGGACCCCCGGGACCGCCTCGCGGCGATGCGCGGGTACGTCGAGACGCTCACCGGCCGCCGGCAGAGCCGCACCATCGACCTGCGGGTGCTGACCTCCGACGGCGGGTACCGCGTGCTGGAGGCGACGTTCGTGAACGTGCCGAGCGGGGGCGGAAGGCGCACGGTCGCGATGTACGGGCTGGACGTCACCGCGCAGCGCGCCGACTCCGCCCGGCTGCGCGAGCTCGTGCTGCGCCTCAACGGCGCGGTGCTCGTCGTCGACGAGGCCGGCCGGGTCCGGCTCGCGAACGTGGGGTTCACCAGGATGTTCGGCACGGTGGCCGGTGACTGGCCCGGCCGGCACCAGCGGGAGGCGCTGCGCGCGGTGGCGGCGGCGTGCCCCGACGACGACGCCACCCGTCAGCAACTCGCCACCTTCGTCCGTACCCGCAAGTACCGCTCGGCCCGTCTGTTCCTCGCCGACGGGCGGGTGGTCGAGGTCGACCGCACTCCGCTGGTCGAGCAGGGGCTGGACCTGGGGGCGCTGTGGCAGTTCCGCGACGTGACCGGGGGGACGGCCGCCGCGGCGGGCGCGGAGCCGGCGATGCCGGTGGACAAGCAGAACGACCTGCTGGCCACGGTCTCCCACGAGCTGCGCACCCCGTTGACGGCCGTCGTCAGCTTCGCGGACATGCTGAACGACCCCGCCACCGGCGAGCTCAACGACCAGCAGCGCTCGGCCACGGAGGTGATCTCCCGCAACACCCGCCGGCTGCTCACCCTCGTCGACGACCTGCTGCTGCTCTCGCGGCTGGAACGCACCCAAGTGCCGCTGCGACGCGCCCCGGTCGACGTCCCGAAGCTGGTCGCGGCCGCGGTCGCGGACCACCGGTTCGAGGCCGCGCAGGCCCGCATCGAGCTGACCGCCGCCACCGACGACGGCCCGGCCCTGCCGGGCGACGCGAGCCGGTTGGGCCAGGTGCTCGACAACGTCGTCCGCAACGCGCTGAAGTTCTCCGCCAGCGGCGGCGTGGTGCGGCTGACCGCGCGGCACGACGGGACACAGTGGACGATCGCGGTCGTGGACAGCGGGATGGGTATCCCCGAGGACGAGCTGGAGCGCATCACCAAGGGGTTCGAGCGCGGCTCCAACGCGGTGGCGGCCGGGATCGCCGGCAGCGGGCTCGGGCTCGCGATCTGCCGGGAGCTGGTCGAGCTGCACCGCGGACGCATCACCGTCGCGAGCACGCTCAACGTGGGAACGGAAGTCCGTATCACACTTCCCATCGGCGGAGGAGAACGATGACGAAGATCCTGGCGGTCGAGGACGAGCCGGACATCACGCTCGCGCTGCGGCTGATCTTCGAACGCGCGGGGTACCACTTCATCTCCTGTCCCGACGGCCGTTCGGGTCTGCGGAAGGTGCACGAGGAGAAGCCCGACCTCGTCCTGCTCGACGTCGGGCTACCCGGGATGGACGGTTGGACGGTGCTGGAACGCATCCGCGACCTGGCCGACCTGCCCGTGCTGATGCTCAGCGCGCACGGGCAGGAGACCGACAAGGTCCGCGGGCTGCGCGCAGGCGCGGACGACTACGTGACGAAGCCCTTCACCAACAACGAGCTGCTCGCCCGGGCCGAGGCCCTGCTGCGACGTGCCGGCAAGTCGGCCGGCGGCGGGAGTGAGTGGACGGAGGCGTACGACGACGGGTTGGTCCGGATCGACCGCCGGGCCAGGACGGTGTACGTGACCACGCCCACCGGGGAGCAGGAGGTCCGGCTGACCAGCATGGAGTTCCGGCTGCTCAACGTGCTCGTGACGCACGTCGGTGCGGTGCTGTCCGCCCAGCAGCTGCTCTCCCAGGTCTGGGACGACCCGACGGGTCTCGGACCCGACCGCGTGAAGTTCGCGGTCCTGCGGCTTCGGCGCAAGCTCGGCTGGGACGGTGACCTCTCGCCCATCGAGGCGGTCCGCGGTGTCGGCTACCGGTATCGCGGCCCGCGGGGCTGAGTACATATCGCCATCTCCAACCCTGCGCTTCGGTCGGTCAGTTCTGCTCCGCGCCGAGTAGTTGGTCGGTTGCCCGACGGGTGCGGTTCGGTTGCAGAGCCTCGAGACGGGGCATGACCGGAGGGATCGGCACCGCCGCACCGAGCTCCTCGACCAGAATGCGCTCGATCGTCTTGTTGGCCTTGTGCAGGCGCGTCGCTGCGATCACCGCGAGCCCGACCACCAGTGTCACCATGATTGCGGTCCACATCATCTGAATTCACTCCCTTCGCGCTCCACTGTGCCCCCGGCGGCCCTCCGGGAAAAGACGTGGAGGGCGCCCGCAACCGTTCAGCACCCGTAATACAACCGAGCGCGAACCTCGGCCGTTTCGCCGTGCCCGCCAACGGAAAACCGAACCGCACCCGTGCGGCGAACCGGGCCGCAACGCGCCGCTCGGAATGTGTACACGTCCACTTCCACGAAGGGATGTGTCATGTTCGGAAAGGTTGTTCCGGCATTGCTGGGAATCGCCGGTCTGGTGGGTGTGCCGGCCGCGTCGAGCGAGCAGGTCGTCCCGTCCTCCCCCGACGTCGCCGTGATCGGCGAGGCCCTCCTGGCGGCGCCGGCCGTGCCGTTCGGCACCGCCCGCACCGGGGCGCCGGCCCAGCTGCCCGCCTGCGAGGACCAGAGCTACCGGCTCGCGCCGTGGCGGCTGACCACGGCCCTCACCTGGTCGTACAACCCGGCCGACGCGCCCGACCCGGTGGCCTCGACCGCGCTTTCCACGCTCCAGAAGGCTTCCCAGACTGTCGCAAGTGGACGTAACCGGTGCGGCGAGGACGCCGCCCTGAGCACCGCCGAGACCTACGAGGGGACCACCACCCGCGTCGCGCAGGTCTCGCCCGAGGGCACCTGCACCGGCAACGACGGGACGAGCGTGGTCAGCTGGGGCAGCCTCCCGCCGAGCTACCTCGCCTACACCTGCGTGTACTACCGGCGCAGCACGGGCGCCGTGCTGTCCTCGGACATGCTGATCGACAACCGCGTGCACCAGTGGGCGACCACCCTGCCCGCGTCGTGTGCGCGGGTCTTCGACCTCGAGTCGGTCGCGGTGCACGAGCGCGGGCACACCGCCGGGCTCGACCACGTCGACCAGGCGCGCAGCGCCGCGCAGGTCATGAGCCCCAAGCAGCCCCCGTGCTCGACCACGAAGCGGGTGCTCGCCGCCGGCGACCTGACCGGGCTGCGCTCGCTGTACCGCTGAGCCCGTCCGGGACACTACCGGTGCGGGGCCGGGGCCTCGTCCGCCGCCGGGTCCGGATCCGCCGTGCGGCGCCGGTCGTAGCCGAGCCCGAACTCCATGCCGACCATCGCGGCCGCGACCACCGGGACCGAGGACCACGACGGGACGGCGACCGCGCGCGGCAGGAAGCCGGGGTGGAACTTGGCGTTGAACCGGTACAGCGACTCCAGGTGGATGAACGGGTCGAGCAGGTGCATCGCCTGGTAGCCCACGCGTTCCAGCACCCCCCGCTCCTCCCCCGCGTCGATCAGCGTGCGGAACGCGGCGAAGTTGAGCGAGACGACCCGGATCCGGTGCGCCCGCGCGTACGCCACCAGGTCGACGATCATCCGCTCGTTCAGCCCGTTCACCCCGTCCCGGTCCCGGCGCATCGTGTCCAGCGACAGCGCCTCCCCGCACGGCGCGTACCGCTGGAACCCGGCCACCCGGCCTGCCGCGTCGCGGGCGACCACCAGCAGGCAGTCCGGGTGCCGGCCGGTGAGCAGCCCGTCCAGGATCATCGAGAACCCGCGCTCCGGCGCCCCGCCCCGCCAGCGGGCGGACAGCCGGGCCAGCTCGGCGCGCTCGGCCGCGGTGAGACCGCCCTCGCGCACGACGGTCGTCGTCACGCCCAGGTTGTGCGTGCGCCGCACCGCCTGCCGTACGTTGCGCATCTCCCGGCCGGACAGGGCGAACCCGTCGACATCGAGCAGCACCTCGTCACCGATGCCGACGGTGCGCATTCCGTGCCGGCGCCACAGCGGCGCGATGTCCTCCCGGACCGCGAGCGCCGCCGCCCGCCAGCCCGCCCGGTCGCACCGACGGACGAACTCGGCCACCACGTCCGGGTACGCCGCCGGGTCGCCCACCGGGTCCCCGCCGACCACCGCGACGCCGAGCAGCACCCGGTACCCCACCGCCGCGCGGCCGTCCCGGCTGAACACGTACGACCGGTCGTGGCGCAGCACGAACGGCGCGAGCGTGTCCGCGGCCGGGTGCCTCACCAGTTCGCGCACCCGCGCCCGGGTGCGCTCGTCCGCGGGCGGCGGTGCGGGCGCGGGGGCCAGCAGCGCGACCAGGACCACCCCAGCGGTCAGCAGCAGCAGCGAGCCGGTGTCCACCCGGAGCCCGGCGTGCGCGCCAACCGTGGTGTCGTACACGCCGCCGGTCAGCAGCACCGCGGCGCCGCAGATCCCGGCGAGGCGCACCCGGGCGGGCCGCGGCACGGCCGGGAACGCCGAGCGCCGCACCGCCAGCGCGACACCGCAGGCGACCAGCAGCACCGCCAGCGCGCTGAACCCGGCGAGGAGGACGCCGCACCCGGCGACCGCCAGAGCGGTCCAGTACGCGACCTTGCGGCGGCGCAGCAGCCCGTGCGCGAGCACGAGCAGGGCCAGCGCCAGCAGCCCGCCGTGCAACCGGCCGTGCGGTCCGCGGCTGACCACGAACGTCACCGGCTGCACCCAGCCGGGTGGCGCGGACCGCAGCGCGGCGAGCGCGGCGAGCGCCGCGAAGCCGGCCGTGACCAGGCCGTGCGGCCAGACCTGCCGGTGTGCGAGAAGTTCCCCCGCGCGGGTGGATGTGCCCACGAGGTCAAGTCTTCCAGGTCGCGGGCGACCGCCGGCGGGAACCGCTCAGCCGGCGCGCCGGCCGCGCAGCACGACCGCGCTCGGGTGGGCCAGCATGCCGAGGTCCTCCCGCGGGTCGCCCGGGTAGACCACGGCGTCCGCCGGCGCGCCGGGTTCCAGGCCGGGAAGTCCCAGGTAGGCCCGGGCCGCCCAGGAGGCGCCGGCCAGCGCGTCGTGCGGCGGCACGCCCGCGCCGGCCAGCGCCCGCACCTCGTCGATGATCCGCCCGTGGGGCAGCGAGTCGGTCCCGGCGAGCAGCCGCACCCCCGCTTCGGCCGCCGCGGCGACCAGCGGGCCGTGGGCCTGCGCGCCCGCCAGGAACCACTGCTTGCGCGGGCTGTCCGGCCTGTCGCGTGCCCTCGGCACGTTCGCCTGCAGCACCGACAGCGTCGGCGTCAGGGCGATGCCCTGGTCGGCCATCCGGGCCAGCAGTCCGGGATCCATGCACATGCCGTGCTCCACCGAGTCGACCCCGGCGGCCACCGCGACCGCGCCGCCCTCCGCCTGCTGGGTGTGCACCGCGACCCGGCCGCCCACCGCGTGCACCTCCCGCACCACGGCGGTCAGCACGTCGGCCGGGATCACCTCGCCGTCCTCACTCCAGTCGATGACGATCTTGGCCCATCCGGAGCGGGCGGCCTGCGCACGCGCGACGCCCGGCAGCTCGGCCGGCGCGGGCCGGCGCCCCCAGCCGTCGAAGAACTGGCCCGCCTGGGCCAGCCACGGACCGGCGTGCCAGGCCCGGGGCACGTCCGGGTCGGCGCCGAACCAGGGTGGCGGGTCCCCCGCCAGGCCGGGCGAGCGGATCAGCGTCACCCCGGCGGCGACGTGCTGGTGCACGTGCGAGCGCAGCATCTCCTCGTCGAGCGGGTCGCCGGGCCGCTCGGCGCCGGGGTGGGTGTGCGCGTCGACCAGCCCGGGCAGCAGCCATCCCTCGGCCACCAGCTCCGCGCCCCGCACCGGGTCGGTGGTCCACCGGTCGCCGTCGGCGTAGAGGTCGACGTACTCGCCGTGCGGCAGCGCCCGGCCCCGGATCCGGACGATCACGTGCACCCCCGCGGTCTCATCCGGTGACGAACACGGCGACGGTGCGGGCCGGCACGGTGAACGTGCCGGTGGCGATGTCGTAGGAGGCGGTCCGCACGACCGGGTCGGCCCCGTGCGCCTGCACCGGGTGCAGCCGGTAGCGGGTGCCGGCGAGCGCGGGCACCGGCTGGCTGGTCGCCTCCCCGGAGGCGTTGAACACCACCACGACGCCCTCCCAGCGCCGGTCCAGGTCCGGCCCGGCGCGGTCGTCGAGGCGCATCACGATGACCCCCGGCGTCTGGTCCGGGCCACCGGTCGGGAAGCTCACCCGCTGCTGCACCAGCCCGGCGGACCCGAGCCGGAACAGCGGCGAGGAGAACCGGATGCGCAGCAGGTCCAGCGCGCGGGCGTGCGCGGCGCGGATGTCCTGCACGTGCGGCTCCAGCGCGGGGTCGGACAGCAGCGGGCGCATGTAGTCCCACTTGGACTCGTTGTCGCCCCGCGGCGGCAGACCGGAGCCCCAGGTCGAGTCCCGGTAGGTCCAGTCGACCCGGTTGAACCAGTCGCCGGAGTTGTAGCTGTTGCGGTCCAGCGACTTCGAGCGGAGCAGGTCGCCGCCCGCGTGCCAGAACGCCGGTCCCTGCGCCAGCGCCGTGGTGGCCAGCGCGACCGTGTTCATCCGCACCCGGTCGGCCATCGACGTGGCCTGCGGCAGCTTGTACTGCAGCACGTCGAACAGCGTCTCGTTGTCGTGCGCGTCGACGTAGGTGATCGTCTCGCTGGGGTCGCCCGCGTAGCCCGCGGGCTGGCCGTTGTAGTCGACCTGCGAGCCGCGCACGAGGTTGCCGTCGCGGTCGACGAACCGGTAGTCGCGCAGGTTCCCGGCCAGCCCCACCTTGATCTGGTCCTGGTAGAGCAGCAGCCGCGCCCGCTGCTCGGCCGGGGTGCCGTTCACCGCCGCCCCGTTGGGGTCGGTGTACAGGCCGGTGCCGAAGCCCTGGATGCGCGGGTCGTCGTCGAACGGCCCGCCGCCGCGCACCGCGTCGCGCAGCCGGTCGGAGAACGTGCCGATCCCGGTGTTCGCCATGTTCAGCTGGGTCGCCTGGACGAACCGGGCGTCGTTGGCGACCTCGCCGAAGTTCCAGCCCTCCCCGTAGAGGTAGATCCGCTTGCCGTCCACCCCGTCCTTGCGCGGCGTCAGCGCGTCCAGCGCGGCCCGCACGGCGAGCATGTTGGCCTTGGAGTGGTGGCCCATCAGGTCGAAGCGGAAACCGTCCACCTTGTACTCCCGCGCCCAGGTGACCACGGAGTCGACCATGAGCTTGCCCATCATCCGGTGCTCGGTGGCGGTGTTGGCGCAGCAGGTGGAGGTCTCCACCGCGCCGGTGGCCGACAGCCGGTGGTAGTAGCCGGGCACGATCCGGTCCAGGATCGAGTTCGGGTCCTGGCCCGATGCGGGCGTGTGGTTGTAGACCACGTCCATCACCACGCGCAGCCCGGCGCCGTTCAGCGAGCCCACCATCTGCCGGAACTCGCGGTTGCGGGCGGTGCCCTCCGGGTCGGTGCTGTAGGAACCCTCCGGGGTGGTGTAGTGCAGCGGGTCGTAGCCCCAGTTGAAGCCGTCGGTGTCGCGGATCGGCTCGATGCAGGCCTGCTGCTCGCTCGGCGGCCGGGCCGAACGAGGACAGGTCGCACGGCGGGGTCTGCTGGGCGGAGCGCCGCTCCTCGATGCTGGCGATGTCGTTCGTGGGCAGCAGGTGCACCGTGTCGAGGCCGGCCCGGGCGAGGTCGCGCAGCTGGCGCATGCCGGCGCTGTCGCGGTGGGTGAAGGCCAGGTAGGTGCCGCGCTGCGCGGCGGGGACGGTGTCGTCGGAGATGGAGAAGTCCCGCACGTGCAGCTCGTAGATCGTGGAGTCCTCCGGCTGGGCCAGCGCCGGCTTGCGCAGCCGGTCCCAGCCCTTGGGCTTCAGGGCGGGCCCGTCCAGGTCGACGAGCACGGAGCGCGCGGAGTTCGTGGTGAGGCCCAGCGAGTACGGGTCGGTCACCACGTTGGTGACCACCTCGTCGAGTGCCGGCACGTAGACGGAGACCTCGTAGGCGTAGCGGGCGTCGCGCCAGCCGCGGTCGCCCCGCGCGTGCCAGACGCCGTCGCCGTCGCGGGTCATCGCGACCCGGCGCTGCGCGGCCGGGCCCGGCGGGTCGAGCAGCAGGGCGACGTTCCTCGCGGTCGGCGCCCACAGCGCCAGCGACGGCCGGCCGTGGTGCCAGAGCGGTCCCAGGCGCGCCGTTCCGGCGCCGGCGTAGAGGTCGTCGAGCACGCCGGGGATCTGCACCCCGGTGGCGTCGGCCAGCCGCCCGTCCGCGTCGTAGGCGGCCACCGCGAGCTGGCCGGTGAGCAGCCCGCGCAGCTCGCCGGGCGGGATGTCCGGCAGCCGCAGCGCCTGGTAGGCCGGCGAGGTGCGGGAACTGCCGGGCGAGGTCGGCGGGCAGCCCGGCCGGGTCGAGGGTGAGCGGCAGCGACTCGCCGCCGGTGACCCCGTCGCCGGTGGCGACCAGCCCGCCGTCCGGGGCGTGGTACAGCCGGAAGGTCCAGCCCTCGGCGCCGGCCGGCAGGTCGAACGCCACCACGTCGCGGCGCAGCCACTGGGCGCGCTCGCTGCGCAGGTCCGGCGGGGCGATCCCGGCGGAGACCGTCAGCGCGTGCGAGGCGAGGTCGTAGGAGAAGGAGGTGCGGTCGCCGTCCGCGGACACGGTGAAGGGGATGTTGGCGCCGTCGCGCGCGCCGCCGGCGCCGTAGTTCTCCGCCCACGACAGCCCGTGCGCGACCTTGACCTCGTACTGCCCGGCCGGGATCGCCGGTGGTGGAGAACGTGTAGACGCCGTCGCCGTCCGGGTCCTGGAGCCAGGAGCGCATGCAGTCCGGCGCCCAGTCGCCGGGGCAGCCGAGCTCGCTCTGGAAGCTGCCCGGGGCGGTGACGATCGGGCCCTCCGCGTCGCTGGTGACCCAGTGCGTGGCGTGGTCGTAGTAGAACGAGACCGGGCCGCCCGCCGTCCGGTAGTCGATGTCCGGCCCGCCGGCGACCGCGCCCGCGCCGTAGTTCTCGTCCCAGGAGCCGTTCAGCGCGGCCTTGTACTGGTACTCGTCGGCCGGCAGCGGGAAGGTGCCCTTCCAGATGCCGTCCGCCGGGTCGAGGGCGAGCTGGGCCTGCGGGCAGTCCGGCTGCCAGTCGCCCGGGCAGCCCATCGCGGTGTTGTGCGTGCCCGGCACCGACACCGAGCCCGGTGCCGGTGTGTGGTCCGCCCCCGCCGGCACCGCCGGTGTGAGGGCGACCGCGGCGACCACCGCGGCGATGGCGGCCGGCACCCGGCGGCTGTTCCTCGTCACGACGGCTCCCGACGCTGGGCCCGGTGGGGCGGGGCAAGGACAGCTCACACTCTGCCCGCTGTACCGCCTACGTCAATCGGGCGATCGGCGCACTCACCGTCAGTCGACGATCTCGAACCAGTCGATGCGTGACGGCTTGAAGGCGTAGCCGTTCGGGATGCCGTTCCCGTAGATGTCGGTGGTCAGCTTCTGCCACGGCTGCTCGAGCCACTCGCCGAACGACCGGCGAGCGTCCTCGAAGTCACGTGCATACCAGCGAATCCACACGACGCGGGAACCGATCCCGCACACCATGATGAACTCCTGCAGGTCGTTGCGGTATCGCTGGCCCACCGGCTCCAGGACGGCGTCCCCGCCCGAACGACGCTGGTACTCGATGAAGCCCGGTTCCCTGGTCCATCTGGTCACGACGCCCCCGTATCGGCATCACCGCGACCGGCACCCACCATCCACCATGGACGGCCTGAATGTTCGGACCGCCGTCGCGAATCGACGGCCGTAACATACACCAGCCATGGGGGGATTAAGTGGACAATTCTTGCCCAAATGGCCGTCAGGCGGGGCAGCCGTTGTCGGCGATGACGAAGTAGCCGGGTGAGGTCTCCTCCAGGGTGTGGGTTGCGTAGACGTTGTAGAGGCCCATGTTCTGGTTGGACCCGTTGGCGTAGACCGTGCCGAGGTTCTGGTGTGCGCGACCGGCGGCGACCTGGTTGTAGTTGTTGTCGGTGTAGCACCGGTGGGTGGCGCCGGTGGTCGTGGCCTCGACCGGGCTCGACGTCGCGCCGGTGGCTCCGTCGGAGTCGACGCCGGCGACCGTGTAGCCGTAGGTGGTACCCGGCGCGAGCCCGGTGTCGGTGTACGAAGTGGACGCGGTCGAGCCCACGCTCGACCCGTTGCGGTAGACCGTGTACGACGCGGCACCGCTCACCGCGGACCAGGACAGCGAGACGCTGGAGTCGGTCGTCGCGGTGACGGACACGCCGGACGGCGCGGGCAGCGAGCCGCCGCCACCGCCGGAGGAGCCGTCCAGGCCCCAGAACCGCGCCGTGTAGTAGCTCGAGCAGATGTAGTCGAGGTAGTACGTCCCGGTCGTGCCGCACTGGTCGGCCGCCGAGCCCGGGTCCACCGCGAGCCCGTGCGCCATCCCGGAGATCGTGAACCTGGCCACCGCGGGCTCGCCGCCGCCGCCGTAGGTCTCCTCGGTCGTCCCGCCGGGCAGCGACGAGGTCGACGACGGCGTCTGGCCGATGCCCCACACGTCGGTCCACTGGTCGCGGGACTCGGTCGCGTTCGCCGGGTTCACCGTGTAGTCGCCGGTGCCGTGCCAGATGGCGACCCGCGGCCACGGCCCGCCCCAGCCACCGGACGCGCTGCGCACCAGGTCGCCCCACTGCCGCGGGGTCTTGCTCACCGCGCTGTACTCGCAGGTGAGCCCGCTGGACAGGTCCGTCGCGCAGCCGGCGGGAATGCCGGAGTCGATCGCACCGCCGGCGAACACGTCGGGGTAGTCGGCGAGCATCACCGCGGTCATCGCGCCGCCCGCGGACAGCCCGGTGACGTAGACGCGGCCGGGATCGCTGCCGTAGTGGGACTTCGCGTAGTCGACCATCTGCTTGATCGACAGCGCCTCGCCCTGCCCGCGGGTGTAGTCGCCGGACTGGAACCAGTTGAAGCAGGAGTTCGCGTTGTTGGCGCTGGTGGTCTGCGCGAACACCAGCGCGAAGCCGTAGGTGTCGGCGAACTTGGGCCAGCCCGAGTGGCCGAAGTAGTCGTTCGCGCTCTGCGTGCATCCGTGCAACGCCACCACCAGCGGCGCGCCGGAGGGCAGGGTGTCGGGCAGGTAGGCGTACATCCCGAGGTTCCCCGGGTTGGTGCCGAAGCCGGTCACCTGGACCAGGCTCGCCGCGGCGGCGCTGCCCGGGGCGAGGAACGGCCCGGCGACGATCACGAGCAAGGCCGCCAGCAGCAGCCGGAGACGGGTGGTGCGGGTACGCGTCGGCATGCGGTCCTCCCGTAAGCAGGGGTGGGGAGACGTGCCCGCCTGCCGACCGGGCGCCACGGTGCGGACCGGCGGTCATCTCGCACGCTAGCCGCGACCGCGCCACCGGCCAACGGGACTCGCACACACTTCTGTGCCCCCGAACATGGGTGAACTCGCCAGTGCCGCGATCACACCCGCCCCCGGCGGGGCCGGTGCCGGTGGGCCGCCATGCGCACCGGCGCGTTGACCGCGCCGTAGCCGGCGTAGCCGCCGACTCGCTGTACGACCTCGAAGAACACCCGGCCGCCGAGGATCGCCGTGGCGAAGTGCAGCAGCTCGCCGCGCTCGTCGCGGTCGTAGAGCACGCGGTTCGCGCGCAGCTCGGCGAGGCGGGAGGGGCCGAGCCGGGCGTCGAGGTCGGCGTAGTAGTTGCCGGGAATGTCGAGCAGCGGCACTCCCCCGGCGCGCATCGCCGCGGCGGTCGCGATCGCGTCGTCGGTGCTGAAGGCGACGTGCTGCGGGTCCGGCACGGCCGGCGCCCAGTCGCCGCGGCGCAACGTCGCCACGCTGTGCGCGATGCGTACCCGGCGGTCCGGGTCGGCCGCCGACAGGCTCCGGACCAACCCGAACGGCGCGGCGAGCTCGGCCTCCGGCCCCGGGTCCAGGCCGAGCACGCCGCGGTAGAACAGCGCGGTCTCGTCGACGTCGTCGAACGGCGCGGTGAGCGAGACGTGGTCGATGCCGGTCAGGAGTCCCGGCTCGCCGTCCGGGGCCCCGCCGCCGGTGAAGGCGACCTCGGTCCCGTCGGGAGCCGCGACCCGCCCGCCCGGCAGCGTCGTGGCGAGCAGCCGTTCCGCGCGCCGGACCGCGACCGCCGGGTCGGCACTGTCCACACCGAACGCCGCGATCCGGGCCCCCGGCCTCGTCCGTGCCGCGCAGCACGATCCGCGCGGCGCCCTGCGCCCACAGCTCGCGGCCCGGTCCGGCTCGGCGGAAGCCCATGGCACGCAATGTCTCCGCCACCTCCCGCGTGTCGCCGGCGGCCACCTCGACGCGCGAGAAGCCCAGCACCGGCGGCGCCGGCGGCAGGCCGGTGACGCGCACGCGTTCCCGAACGGCCGGCGCTCCGTCCGCCGCGAGCCGCTCGCGCAGCACGAGCAGCGACCGCATCGCGTCGACGGCGGTGCGGGCCGGGTCGGACTGGCGGAACACGTCGTTGAAGACCTCCAGCGACAGCGGTCCGCGCGTACCCGGTGGACAGCACGTGGTCGGTGAACCGGACCAGGTCGAAGGCGCCCTGGCAGGGAAAGAGCCGGTGGTGGCGGCTCCACTGCAGCACGTCCATCCGCAACCGTGGCGCGTCGGCCAGCTGGAGGAAGAACAGCTTCTCGCCGGGGATGACGCGGATGCCGGCCGGGTCGCTGCCCCGCGACAGGACGTGGAAGCTGTCCAGGCACAACCCGAGCGCGGGGTGGTCGGCGCGGCGCACGATCCGCCACGAGTGGTCGAACGTGTCGACGAACCGGCCCCAGGCGAGTGCCTCGTAGGCGATCCGCAGGCCCCGCTCGGCGGCGCGGGAGGCCAGCAGGTGCAGCTGCTCGGCGGCGAGGTCGTCGTCGTCCACGGCGTCCGGCGAGACCGACGAGCACACCAGCATCGTGTCGGTGCCGAGCTGCTCCATCACGTCGAACTTGTGCTCGGCGCGGCGGAGGTTGGCCGCGAGCACGTCCGGCGGGACCGCCTCGAAGTCGCGGAACGGCTGGTAGAGGTCGATCGAGAGGCCCAGCCCGGCGCAGCGCTCGCGGATCTGCCCGGGCGACCACCGCGAGACGACCAGGTCGTTCTCGAAGATCTCCACGCCGTCGAAACCCGCCGCGGCGACCGCGGCCAGCTTGTCGTCGAGGGTGCCGGACAGGCAGACGGTGGCGATGCCGAGCCGCGGGCTCACCGGTTCGGGCACGGAGTCTCCTCGGGTGCGTGGGTGTCGAGGTCGCGCCGGCACGAACGTACCAGATAGTTAATTATGCTCGGCCCGCGTCCCCGCACCTCCGGCCGGTGAGCCGATACAGTGGGGCACGTTCTCCCGGCACGATGACGAAAGGCGCGCCGTTGGCCGCACAGCCGTCCCGGCCCGCCGTCGCGGACCGCACCCGCGACGCCGAACGCACCCGCGCCGAGATCATCGAGGTCGCCACCCGCGAGTTCGCCGACAAGGGCTACACCGGCGCCCGGGTGGACGAGATCGCCGCGCGGATGAGCACCACCAAACGGATGATCTACTACTACTTCGGCAACAAGGAGCAGCTCTATGTCGAGGTCCTCGAACAGGCCTACGCCGGCATCCGCGCCCTCGAGCAGCGCCTCGACGTCGAGCACCTCGACCCCGTCGACGCGATCCGCCAGCTCGCCGAGCTGACCTTCGACCACCACGAGTCCCACCCGGACTTCATCCGGCTGGTCAGCATCGAGAACATCCACCGCGCCGAGCACATCGCGCGCTCCACGGTCCTGGCCGGCCTGGCCAACCCGGCACTGGACGTGCTCGCCCGCATCCTCGACCGCGGGAGCGCGGCCGGCGTGTTCCGCCCCGGCGTGGACCCGCTGGACATCCACATGGTGATCAGCTCGTACTGCGTGTTCCGCATCGCGAACCGGCACACCTTCAACACGATCTTCAACCGGGACATGCTCGACCCCGGCCGCCGCGCGCACCACCGCAGGATGCTGGGCGACCTGGTCGTGGAGTACCTGACCGGGCGCTGAGCGGGCGCGGGCCGGTCACTCGCGTGGTTCGGGTGCCGCCCGGTAGGTGGGCAGGATCGACCGTGGGATCGGGCCCTTGTTGCGCCGCCCCTGGGTCGTCTCCTCCCACGCGTGCGCGAGGATCCCCACGCTCCTGCTGAGCACGAACAACCCGCGCGCCAGCGGCGGCGGGAACCCGAGCTCGGCGTAGATGACCGCGGTGGCGCCGTCGATGTTCATCGGCACCGGCCCGGCGCGGCCCCCGTTCAGGAAGGTCTCGACGGCGCGCGCGGCGCGGGCGTGCCGGCCGGCCACGATGCCGTCGGCCACCGCCCGGTCGACCAGTTCGAGCAGCGGGTCGCGGCGCGGGTCCACCGGATGGAAGCGGTGCCCGAACCCGGGGCACGTACCGGTACCGGGTGACGACCTGTTCGACGGCGGCGGCCAGGTCCAGCCCACCGTCCTCCAGGGCCACGATCTCCGAGAGGACCTCGACGCACTGCTGCCCGGCGCCGCCGTGCGAGTCGCCGAGCGCGTTCACCCCGGACGCGATCGCGTTGTTGAGGCCGACCCCGCAGGTGGCCGTCATCCGCGCGACGGCGATCGAGGGCGCCTGCGGGCCGTGGTCGACCGAGGCGACGAGGGCCGCCTCGAGCAGCCGCGCCGCCCGGGGGTCCGGGAGCTCGCCCCGCACCATGAGCCAGATCGTCGACACGAAGTCGGTGGCGCCGATGAGGTTCTGCACGGGTATCCCGCGCAGCTCCACCACGCCGGGCTCCATCCGGCAGATGCTGGTGGCCCACCAGTCGGCCACGTCGGACTCGGTGCTCATCCCGCTCGCTCGTCCTCGGCCGCGGCGACCGGAAGGGCGTCCGCGGGGTCCGCCGTGTCCACGTCGTGCCACCGGGTGATGAACTCGCGCGTCTCGGCGTTGTGCTCGCCCAGCATCGGCGGCGGCCCGGACGGGCGCAGCGGCTCGCCGTCGATCAGCACCCCGTTGCCGCTGGCCCGCACGACCCGCCCGGCGTCCCCCGGGAACGGCACGTCGGTGAAGAACCCGCGGTGCGCCAGCTGTTCGGACTCGACCGCCTGGGGCACGGACAGGATGCGCGCGGCCGGGACACCGATGGCGGGCAGCAGGCGCTCCCACTCGGCGGCCGGGCGCTTGCGCAGCTCGCGGTTCAGCTCGTCGTTGAGCGCGTCGCGATGGAGCTTGCGGGCCTCGCGGTCGGCGAACCGCGGGTCGTTCACGAGGTCGGTCCGGCCCAGCAGCCGGCAGAGCTTCTCGAACTGGGCCTGCCGGTTGGCCGCGATGTTGAGCAGGCCGTCCGCGGTGTCGAAGGTGCCCGACGGGGCGGCGGTCACGTTCTGCTGCCCCATCGGCGTCGGGCGGGTGCCGCTGATCAGGTAGTGCGACACCGTCCAGCCCATCGCCGACATCGACGCCTCGAGCATCGACAGGTCCAGGTAGCAGCCTTCGCCGGAGCGCTCGCGCCCGACGAGCGCGGCCGAGATCGACAGCGCGGCCATCAGCCCGCCGACGGTGTCGCAGACCGGGAAGCCGACCCGCAGCGGGGCGGTCTGTTCGGTTCCGGTGATGCTCATCATCCCGGACAGCCCCTGGATGATCTGGTCGTAGGCGGGCGCCTGGCTCATCGGGCCGGTCTGGCCGAACCCGGAGATGGCGCAGTACACCAGTGCCGGGTTGATACCGCGCAGGTGCTCCCAGCCGAACCCCAGCCGCGCGAGGACGCCGGCCCGGAAGTTCTCCAGCAGCACGTCGGCGCCCCGGACCAGGTCCTCGAACGTCTCGCGTTGTGCGGGATCCTTCAGGTCGAGCTCGATCGATTTCTTCCCGGCGTTCTGCGCCAGGAACGACGCACCGATTCCGGCGCCGTTCAGCTCCGGGTCCGGACCGAGATGGCGGGCCAGGTCGCCCGATCCGGGAACCTCGATCTTCACGACCTCCGCGCCGAACAGCATGAGCTGGTAGCTGCAGTAGGGACCGGCCAGCACGTTGGTGAGATCGAGCACTCGAATACCGCAGAGCGGCGATTTTTCCATGCGTCTACTCCTTCTGCGGCGAAACGCAGAACAAAAAGAATCTCGCACCGAACGAGCCGGCGGTCACATGCGGAATGGGTGGTCGAATCCCCGCTCGGTCATGTGCGCCGACACCTCCGTGAGGGCGTCGACGAACTCCTTGATCCGCTCGTCCGGGAAGCGCACTGTCGGCCCGCTCAGCGACAGGGCGGCGATCACCGACCCGGTGCGGCCGACGACCGGAACTGCGACGGCGGACAGCCCGGTCTCGCGCTCGCCGTGGCTGAACGCGTACCCGCGCACCGCGGCCTCGTCGATCTGTGCCCGCAGCGAGTCGATGTAGTCCTGCCCGTACGGGGAGCCCTTCGCGACGCGGGCCAGGTGTGCCGGGTCGGAGTTGCGCAGCAGGATCTTCGAGGAGGCGCCCGCCCACAGCGGTAGCTCGTCGCCCACGTGCACGACGTGGCGAAGTGGCTGCGGGCTTTCCTGCTGCGCGACGCACACCCGGTAGATGTCGCGGGCGACGTAGAGGTTGACGGTCTCGCGCTGCCGCTGGGCCAGCCCGCGCATCAGTTCCTTCGTCTCCGGGGGCAGCTCCCAGCTGCCCCGAGCCAGGTGCGCCCAGCGCCACAGGCTCGGGCCGGCCATGTATCCCTTGGCCGTGGCCCAGAGCAGCCCGTTCTGTTCCAGCGTCTGCACGATCCGGATGACCGTCGTCTTGGCCAGCCGCGTGGCACGGACGATCTCCGCGACGGAGATGGCGGGCTGGGTCTCGGTGAGCAGCCCCAGGATGTCGATGGCGCGCTGCACGCTGCGCACGCCCTGCGTCTCGCCGGCGGTGTCACCGGCACCCGCGGTGTCCCAACTGTGCTCAGCGACCTGATCCGGACCGGTTGAATTCACCGCACCGTCCCCTCCTGCCACGACGACTCACCATCCTCACCGCTTCGCCTCCGCCCCGTCCAGTTTGCGTCCGCGCCGGGCGCCGCCGTTGTCCGCCGCTTCGTCGCCATAACGTCTTCGGCTCGAAGACTTGCCAGCGAAAGTGGCGAGCCGTACGTTACACGCAGTCCGCACAGCGGTCCAGATGTACCGCTTGATGGTTCACAAGGAGAACTGTGGTGCTGCGCGAGGTTCTCAGACCGGCCGAACACTCCCCCATCGACGCTCCGGCGTACGTGGCCGGCCGGTGGATCGCCGACGGAACGCCCGCGACTCGTGTCGGACCGTACGTTCGCGCCGACGTGTCGTGGTCGTACCCGGCAACACCTGGCCAGATCCGGACGGCACGGGAGTTCGCGCGCACCGGTGCGCGCGAAGTCGCCGCGCTGGCGCCGGCGAGCCGCGCCGCGGCGCTCGACCGGGCCGCCGGCCTGGCGACCGAGTTCCGCGCCGACTTCGCCCGCCTCATCGCCCTGGAGCTCGGCAAGCCGGTGAAGGACGGACTGGGCGAGATGGACCGCGTGGCGGACACCTTCGCGATCTGCGCGAGCGAGGCCCGCAACCTCGGCGGCGAGAACCTCCCGGTGGCCGGGTGGGCGCGCGGGGTCGGCAACACGGCCCTCACCTACCGCGCGCCGGCCGGTGTCGCGCTGGCCATCACGCCGTTCAACGCCCCCGCGAACCTCCTGGCGCACAAGCTCGGCGCGTCGTTCGCGGCGGGCAACACGACGCTGGTGAAGGCGCCGCCGCAGGCGCCCGCGACCTCCACCGCGATGGTCGCCCTCGTGCGCGAGGCCGGCATGCCCGAGGAGGCGGTGCAACTGCTGCACGGCGGCGGCGAGGTGGGGGCGGCGCTGTGCGCGGCGCCCGAGGTGAGCGTGATCAGCTTCACCGGCAGCCCGGAGACGGGCGCGGCGGTCGCCCGCGCCGCCGGGGCCAAGCGGCTCGTGCTGGAACTGGGCGGCAACGCCGCGACGATCGTGTGCGCGGACGCGGACACCGCGCACGCCGCCCGCGTCTGCGCGCGCACCGGATACACGAACTCCGGGCAGAGCTGCATCTCCGTGCAGCGGGTCTACGTGCAGCGGGAGCTGTTCGAGACGTTCCTCGACGCGTTCTGCGCCGAGGTCGGCGACCTCACCGTCGGCGATCCGCTCGACCCCGCGACCGACATCGGCTCGATGGTCGACGAAGACGCGGCCGCCCGGGTGGAGAAGTGGATCGGTCAGGCCACCGCTCAGGGCGCGCGGCTGCTGGCCGGCGGTGACCGGGACGGCGCGACGCTGCGGCCGGCGGTCCTCGCCGCCCCGCCGGCCGACAGCACGGTGGTCACCGAGGAGGTGTTCGGAGCGCTCGTCGCCGTGCTCCCCTTCGACGACTTCGCCGAGGTCGTCGAGACCTGTAACGGCAGCAGGTTCGGGCTGCAGGCCGGCCTGTTCACCCGGGACATCACCAGGATCGTGCAGGCCTGGCGGGAGCTGCAGGTCGGCGGGCTCGTCGTGAACGGGTCGTCGAACTACCGGCTGGACCACGTGCCGTTCGGCGGGGTCAAGGACTCCGGCTTCGGCCGGGAGGCACCCGCACAGATGATCGACGACTACACGGTGCTCAAGACACTCATCCTGCGCGGCACGTCCGTCTGGGGGCAGGCATGAGCGTCGCGACGGTCACCGCCGCCGAGGCGCTCGTGGCGCAGCTCGAGTCCTACGGCGTCGAGTACGTGTTCGGCCTGTGTGGACACACCAACATCGCGTTCCTGGACGCACTGGGCCGCAGCGACATCCGCTTCGTGATCGCCCGGCACGAGCAGGCCGCCGCGCACGCCGCGGACGGGTACGCCCGGACGACCGGGAAGCCCGGCGTGCTGCTGGTCCACGTGGGACCGGGGATGATGAGCGCGGTCACCGGGGTCGCGACCGCCGCGCTCGACTCCGTCCCGCTGGTCGCCATCGCCGGGGACATCCCGTCCTACTACCACGGACGCCACCCGCACCAGGAGGTCAACCTCCACGCGGACGCCGACCAGACCGCCATCTACACGCCGTTCGTGAAGCGGGCGTGGCACGCGCACCGGGCCGAGGACCTCCCCCGGTTCACCGAGCGGGCGTTCTGGACCGCGACCTCCGGGCGTCCCGGGGCCGTCCTGCTCAACGTCCCGATGGACCTGTTCTCCCGCCAGGTCCCGGCGGACTCGGCCGCCGCGTACCCGCTCGTCGCGCACCACCCCGCGCCGGCACTGCCCGCCTCCGACGCGCGGCGGATCGCCGACGCGCTCGCCCGGGCCGAGCGGCCGCTGATCTACGTCGGCGGCGGCCTGCGGGACGAGGCCGGGCGGGCGGCGCTGCTGCGGCTCGCCGAGCACCTCGACATCCCGATCGCGCACTCGCTCATGGCCAAGGGAACCGTCGACGACCGGCACCCGCTGCTGATGGGCATGACCGGCTTCTGGGGCCTGGACCTCACCAACAAGTACACGATGGACGCCGACGTGGTGCTGGCGCTCGCCACCCGTTTCGCCGAGACCGACGCCAGCTCGTGGAACCCCGACTACACCTGGCGCTTCCCGCCCGGCCGGCTCATCCAGATCGACATCGACCCCGCCGAGATCGGGCGCAACTACCCGGTGGAGATCGGCGCGGTGGCCGACGTCGGCCAGGCGGTCGCGGCCATCGCGGACGCCGCGGCGGCGCACCCCGCGGACGGCTCCCGGCAGGCCCTGCGCGACACCATCGGCGCCGAGCGGCGGCAGCTGTTCGCGGCCAGCCGGGAACGCGGCACCAGCGACGAGTTCCCCCTGCGGCCCGAGCGCATCCTCGCCGACCTGCACGCCGCGCTGCCCTCCGACGCCGTGCTCGTCACCGACGTCGGCTGGAACAAGAACGGAGTCGCGCAGTGCTACGAGCTGCCGCCGGACGGCCGGTTCGTGACACCCGGCGGACTGTCCACAATGGGCTTCGGGCCGGCCGCCGCGGTCGGCGTGCAGATCGCCGAGCCGGACCGGGTCGTCGTCGCCCTGGTCGGCGACGGCGGGATGAGCGCCCAGCTGCCCGCGGTGCCGATGGCGGTCGAGCAGGGGCTGCCGGTGATCTTCCTGGTGATGAACAACCGCGCGCACGGCACGATCGCGGACCTGCAGGCGGCCAACTTCGGCGTGAGCTTCGGCTGCGAGTTCCGCGACCCCGACGGCAACCCCTACTCCCCCGACTTCGCCGCCTACGGGCGGGCGTGCGGCGCGGACGGATATCTCGTCGAAGAACCGGGAGATCTCGCCGGCGCGCTGCGCGAGGCCATCCGGCGCCGCCGACCGGCCGTGCTGGACGTACCGATGGTGAACGAACCGGTTCCCACTCCTGGCCACTGGAACATCAAGGACATCTATCGCGGCGCATTTTGACCCACCCGAGAATTCCCCACAATGAGGTGACATGTCATGGCCAGATCACGAATTGCGCGAGTTCTCGTCTCCGCGGCCGCGCTCGCGGTGGCGACGAGTACCGCATGCAGCGCTCCGGGCAGCTCGTCGTCGTCGGGCGACAGCTCGGACGGACCGATCAAGATCGCCGTGGTCGACGCGCAGAGCGGGCAGCTCAGCTCGCTCGGCCAGTGGGAGTGGAAGGGCGCGAAGCTGGCCGCGGACCAGTGGAACGCCAAGGGCGGGATCAACGGCCGCAAGATCGACCTCCAGCTCTTCGACGACACGGGTGACCCCACGGTCGGCACGAACCTCGCCCGCAAGATCGCCAGCGAGGGCTTCATCGCGATGATCGGCACCGCGGAGAGTGCGGTCACCGTGGCCATGATCCCGATCCTGCAGCAGTCCAAGATCCCGAACATCACCTCCGGCCAGTCGCCGGCGATCGCCGCCGCTGGCAGCAAGTTCGCGTTCTACAACGGACCGACCAGCACCACCTACGACGAGACGCTCGCCAAGTACCTGGTGGACGACCAGGGCGTCAAGAAGATCGCGCTGATCAGCAACAACGGGTCCTACGGCAAGGGTGAGCACGACGCGTTCTCGAAGGCGCTCGCCGACCTCGGCATCAAGCCGGTGGCCGACCAGGTGGTGACCACCGACCAGAAGGACTTCAGCGCGGCGCTGACCTCCATCCGGCAGAAGGCGCCCGACGTGCTGTTCGTCGGCACCGAGGAGGTCGAGGCCGGGCTGATCGTCAAGCAGGCCCGTGAGCTCGGCGTCAAGGCGACGATCGCCGGGGCGGCGCCGATGGGCACGCCGGTGTACCTGTCCACCGCCGGCACGACCAACGCAGAGGGCACCGTCGTGAGCTCGCCGTACCTGAGCAACGACACGGGTGAGGCGTCCCGCGCGTTCGCCAAGGCCTACCAGGACGCCTACAAGGAGGAGGCCGAGCTGCACGGCGCGAAGGCCTACGACGGGGCGAACATCGTGTTCACCGCCCTGAAGAACAGCGATGTCGGCACCGGTGAGAAGCTGGCCGACGCCATGCGCGCGACGAAGTACGAGGGCCTGCTCGGGAACTTCGAGTACGACGAGACCGGTGTGGGCATCCACGCCACGTCGATCGGCGTCATCAAGTCCGGCAAGCTCGTCGCCGAATCAGCAAGCTGACCCTCCCGGGGCCGGGCAGCACCCCTGCCCGGCCCCGGCCAGGTAAGGACGACCATGGAAGTCTTTTTCCAAACGCTTGTCGGCGGGCTCGGGTTCGGCGCTGTGTACGCCCTGGTCGCCATGGGGTTCTCGATCGTCTACCGGACGATGGGCCTGGTCAACTTCGCCCACGGGCAGGTGGTCATGATCGGCGCCTACGCGGCGTCGACCTTCTACATGTCCGCGCACATGCCCTTCTTCGTCTCCATCCCCGTCGCCATGGCGGCCACCGGCCTCATCGGGCTCGTCATCGAGCGGGTACTGCGACCGCTGGAGAACAAGGACTTCGACCTCATGCTGATCGGCACGATCGGGTTCGGCGTCGTCCTGGAGTCGCTCGCGACGATCATCTGGGGTGCGACCGGACACGCCGTTCCGTCCCCCGTGGACACCGAACCGCTGGACCTGTTCGGCATCCGCGTCCGGACCTACAGCCTCGTCGTGCTCGGCATCGCCGCGATCGCCACCGCCGCGCTCGTGCTGTTCCTGCAGCGCACCAAGCGCGGAGCCGCGATGCAGGCGGTCGCGATGGACCACGAGGCGGCCACGGCGATCGGCATCCATGTGGGGCGCAGCAACGCCATCGCGTTCGCCATCGGAGCCGGCCTCGCCGCACTCGCGGGCGCCCTGGTCGCGCCGATGCTCTACGTCAACCCGACCCTCGGCGGTTCGCTCGGCATCAAGGGGTTCGCGTCCGCGATCCTGGGCGGCTTCGGCAACATCCCGGGCGCCATCGTGGGCGGCCTCACCATCGGCCTGCTCGACTCCTACGCGGCCGGACGGTTCCAGGCCTACTCCGAGCTCGTGGTGTTCCTGGTCTTCACCGTCGTCATCATGGTCCGGCCGACCGGCCTGTTCGGGGAGCGGACGGTGAACCGGGCATGAGACTGCGTATCGCAACCTTCGCGGTCGTCGCGGTCGCCGCCTGGTTCCTGCCCTACCAGCTGGACCTCTACCGGGTGCACGTGATGGACATCGCGATCGTGTTCGCCCTGCTGGCCGTGGGGCTGGGGCTCGCGATGGGCATCGGCGGCCAGATCAACCTCGCCCAGGTCGCCTTCTTCGGCGTCAGCTCCTATGCGGTCGCGATCTTCACCACCAAGGCGGGACTCGGCTTCTGGACAGCCGCGGTGCTCGCGATGGTCGCGGCCGCGCTCATCGGGCTGTTCGTCGGGATCCCCGCGCTGCGGATGCAGTCGCACTACCTCGGCATCGTCACCCTCGGGCTGGCGCTCGCGTTCACGAACTGGGTCACCAACAGCCCGCTGTCCGGCGGGGCGGACGGCATCTCGGGCATCCCCGCCCCGCCGCTGGCCGGCATCGACCTGTCCAACGAGTACCTGTACTACTACTTCGAGCTGATCGTGTTCGGGCTGGGCCTGGCGTTCGCCGGCTTCCTCGCGAACACCGGGCTGGGCCGGCGGATGCGCGCGATGCGCGACGACTCGCTGGCGGCGGGCGCGATCGGCGCCCCCGTGCCGGTCCTGCGGATGGCGGCGTTCGTCCTCGCGAGCCTCTACGGCGGTATCGCGGGCGTGCTCTACGCCGGCCTCATCCGGTACGTGGCGCCGGAAACGTTCAGCATCGCCAACATGTTCCTGCTGCTGGCCATGGTCATCATCGGCGGACGGCAGAGCATCATCGGCTGCGTGATCGGCGCGCTCGCGCTGTCGCTGTTGCGCGAGGCCCTGGTCGACTTCTCCGTCTACGCCCAGCTCGGGTTCGGGGCCGTGGTCGTGCTCATGGTCGTGTTCGCCCCCACCGGCTTGGCCGGCATCCCGGCCCGGCTGCGCCAGGTGCTGCGCGGCCGGCGCTCGGCCGGGCAGCGCGCCACGCTGCGCCCGTTCGACCCCGGCCCGGCACCGGCCGCCGGCGATCCGGGCGCGAGCCTGGAGATCATCGGGATCAGCAAGCAGTTCCGCGGGCTGCGCGCGCTCAGCGACGTGTCCATGTCGGTGCGGCCGGGCGAGATCCGGGGTGTGGTGGGGCCCAACGGCTCCGGCAAGACCACCCTGTTCAACATCGTCAGCGGCATCTACACGGTCTCCGCCGGGTCCGCGTCGGTCGACGGACGGGTCGTCACCGGGCGGCGCTCCCACCAGCTGTCCCGGCTCGGGCTGGCCAGGACGTTCCAGAACCTGCGGCTGTTCGGCCAGATGTCCGTCCGGGACAACGTCCTGGTCGCGCTGGACCGGTCCTCCATGTGGGCGGTGTGGCGGTACCTGCTGTGGCCGGTCGGCGTCTGGCGCGCCGAACGCCGGCTGCGCAGGGGCGCCGACGAGCTGCTGGCGCGGTTCGGGCTCGCCGACTTCGCCGGCGCCGCGCCGCGCTCGCTGCCCTACGGCATCCAGCGGCGCCTCGAGATCGCCCGGGCCATGGCGACCCGGCCCAACCTGCTGCTCCTCGACGAGCCCGCCGCGGGCCTCAACGGGCAGGAGGTCGTCCAGCTGAGCGAGATCGTGCGGTCCATTCGAGACAGTGGGGTGACGGTGGTGCTGATCGAGCACAACATGGGCCTGGTCATGTCCCTGTGCGATCGGGTGACGGTGCTCGCCAGCGGCGGCGTGATCGCCGAGGGCACCCCGGCGGAGGTGGCCGTGCAGCCGAAGGTGATCGAGGCCTACCTCGGCGACTCGATGAACACCTCCGACATCGCCGCCGAGGTGGGGTCGGAGGTCGCGCGATGACCGGCGAGACCACGCGGTCACCCGAGGTCGCCGAGCCGGACGGGGGCGGCGCACCGGAGCTCGTGGTGACGGGGCTGTCCGTCCACTACGGAGGCGTACGGGCGGTCAACTCGATCGGCTTCACGGTCGGCGCCGGCCAGTGCGTCGGCATCATCGGCGCCAACGGGGCGGGCAAGACCTCCACGCTCAAGGCGCTGATGGGCCTGGTGCCACGCACCGCCGAGGCGATCCGGTTCGGCGAGCACGACCTCACCAAGGTCAAGGCGCGGAACATCGTGCGCCACGGGATCGGGTACGTGCCCGAGGGACGGCACGTCTTCCCGGGACTCACCGTGGAGAAGAACCTGCTGCTCGGCGCCTACCTGCGGAAGTGGAAGGGCGAGACGCTGCGGACGATGCAGGAGGTGTTCGACCTGTTCCCGATGCTCGGCGAGATGCGCCACCGCCTCGCCGGGGCGCTGTCCGGCGGCCAGCAGCAGATGCTGGCGGTCGGCCGGGCACTGATGTCACGACCGAGGCTCATCCTGCTCGACGAGCCGTCGATGGGCCTGTCCCCCAAGCTCATCGAAGGCATCCTCGCGGTGCTCCAGCAGCTCAGCGCCGCCGGACACGGGCTGCTGCTCGTCGAGCAGAACGCGAAGCTCACCTTCGAGGCGACCGAGACCTGCCTGGTCATGGAGAACGGCGAGGTGGCCATGACGGGCACCTCCGCCGAGCTCAGCCGCGACCCCCGGGTGCGGCAGATCTACCTGGGGCTCTGACCCGCCGGTCCGGCGCGGCGAGACCGCCCGCCGCGCCGGACGCGGTGCCTACCGGCAGAACGGTTCCGCGCCCGCGGCGGACAGGATCCCGTCGACGATGAGCTTCTGGAAGTACGCCGCCCCGTCCGAGGGCGGGTCGGCGAACGCCGACGCGTCATGTCCCATCGTGGTCACCCACGAGCGGCCGCCGTCGTAGTACTGGCACCAGGCGACCGGGTGGTTGTCGCCGTGTCCGGGATGTCCCATCGAGCCACGCACCCCCTGGGCCAGCGTCGACTCGTCGACCTTGGCCAGCACGCGGACGTCGCTCGGGAAGGGCACCAGGTTGTACCACTCGTCGGCGAAGTCCCACCGGCGCGCCAGGTCCTTCGTGGACACGTCCTTGCGGTCGACGGTCTGCACGGTGCCCGGCTGGTAGTGGCCGTGGTCGTAGTAGTTGGCGCCGCCCAGCAGCCCCTCGTACCACGGCCAGTTGTACTCGGTGCCGAACGCGTTGTGGATGCCCACGAACCCGCCGCCGCCGCGGATGTACTGGCGCAGCGAGGTCTGCGCCGGGTCGTCGAGCGTGTCCCGGGTCGAGCTCATGAAGATGACCGCGTTGTACCTGAACAGCCTCGACGGGCTGGACAGCTGGGTCACGTCCTCGGTCCAGTCCGCGGTGAACCCGTTCTGCTCTCCCAGCCGCACGATCGCCTTCTGCGCGACGTTGGCGTCGCTCAGCGGCGGGTTCAGCCCGGGCGCGAGGACCGGCCCGAGGTTGGCGTGCCGGGGGCCCGCGGTCCGGGAGTAGATCAGCACCTTGATTCCCTGGGACAGGTCGAAGTTGCCCCAGTCGTGGTAGCACTGCGGCCGCGGGCCGCGGCACACGCCGTAGTCCGGGTCGCCCAACTCCCGCGCTCCGGTCCGGCCGCCGTGGTCGGCCGCCGCCGGCGCCCCGAGGGCGACGACGGTGGCCACGGTGGCGACGGCCGCGCTCGCGATCGCGGTCATCAGCGTCGATGCTCGTCTGTTCACAATGCTTGGCCTTTCGTAGTGGGCAGGGCTGTCTCGTCGACACGGCGGGGGATTCCGGGAAAGGTGACGCGGACTCGCATTGGTCCGCTGTACGGACTAATCGCACCATTATTGCGACTTTGCACGCTACCGCTGCCCACATTCGACAGGCAAGCTTCGGGCCGCTTTACCACACACGAGCGGTGTTCGAGGCTTGTGGTGGTCGTCGATACTCACCTACGCTGAACCGTCACACAGTCCTGGTAGTCCGCTAGACGGACCACATTCGAGGCATCCAGTCCCGGACTGGCCGGCTTTTCCAGCGACGGAGGTAGCGCGGCATGGCGGAGATCCAACGCAGAGAACTCATGAAGGGCGCGGCCGCGGCCGCGGTGGGCGTCACGGTCGGCACATCCGTGACGTCCGGCCTGCCCGCGGCGGCCGAGCCCGCGGCCCACGGCCACCATCGCCCCCCGGTCGCCACCGTCCCGGGCGGGCGCGACTTCCCCAAGGTCGGCGGGAACCTCGGCAACCAGAACTACACGGCGCTCAGCCGCGTCCATCGCGGCAACGTCAAGAGGCTCGGCGCCGCGTGGATGAACAGCATCGAGGGCGGCCTGAAGGCGGGCAACAGCCAAAGCACCGCCGTTGCCGTCGACGGCGTGCTCTACATCGAGTCCGCGCTCGGCAACGTGCACGCCGTGGACGGCGCGACCGGCGTCACGAAGTGGGTCTACCGGCAGACCCGCGGCTCGCTGACCCGCCGCGGCGTCGCCGTCGGCCGGGGCCTGGTCTACACCCACGGCAAGGGAAGCTGGATCATCGCGCTGAACCAGGAGACCGGCGAGGTCGTCTGGGAGCGCCGGATCACCGAGTACGGCAACATGGAGAAGGTCGCCGTCACCTACCACGACGGCCGGCTCTTCGTCGGCACCCACGACGGGCCGCGCGGCGCCGGCATGGCGCTCGACGCGGACAACGGCGACGTCCTGTGGCACTTCTGGGGCGCGCCCGGTCCCGGCGAGATCGGCAACGACACCTGGGAGGGCGACTCCTGGCAGGACGGCGGCTCCACGCCGTGGATGCACCCCGCGGTCGACCCCGACCTCGGCCTCGTCTACTGGGCGTTCGGCAACGCCCGGGGCCACCGGTCCTCACAGGACGGTTCGGAACGCGGTGGTATGAACCTGTTCTCCAGCTCGATCGTCGCGATGGACATGGCGACCGGCGAGTACCGCTGGCACTTCCAGTCCATCCACCACGGGATCTGGGACATGGACAACACGATGGCCCCGGTGCTGGCCGACGTGCGCATCCGCGGCCGCCTGCGCAAGATCGTGATCTACGGCAGCAAGTGCGGCATGTACTACATCCTCGACCGCGAGACCGGCTCCGCGCCGCTGGGCATCGACGAGCGGCCGGTGCCGCAGGAACCGCGCCAGAAGACCTGGCCCACCCAGCCCTACCCGCGCCAGGGCCCGTGGACCGAGACCACGGTGGTCGACCAGCCGCTGGGCACCTCGGTCCCGGGCAACCCGAACCGCGCGGTGCCCAACTACGTCCAGGGCTCGCTCTACGACCCGCACTGGGACGTGCCGGTCCTGTCGATCCCCGGCCACGGCGGCGGCGCCGACTGGAACCACCAGTCGTTCAGCCACAGCACCGGGCTCGTCTACACCGGTTTCGGCTACGTGGCCGCCGCCCACTCGCTCACCGAGCGGAGCAACGGCCTGCGACCGCCCGGGGAGTACCAGACCGGCGGCATCGTCGCCGTCGACGCCGGTACGAACCGGGTGCGCTGGAAGAAGCACATGCCCTACTCCATCGCACACGGCAACGGGATCCTCACCACGGCCAGCGACCTGCTGTTCATCGGACAGCCCGACGGCAACCTGCTCGCGCTGGACGCGCGCACCGGCCGCGAGCTGTGGCGGTTCCAGACCGGCGCCGCCATCAGCAGCAGCCCCATCATGTACGAAGTGGACGGTCAGCAGTACCTGGCCGTGTACGCCGGGGGCACCAGCATCCCCTACGGCGACTCCGCGCCACGAGGCGACTTCCTGTGGGCCTTCAAGATCGGCGGCACCGTCGGGCCCGCGCCGACCCCACCGCCCCCGGTCATCCGCCGGCCGGTCTCCGGGGACCCGGTGGAGGGCGACGCGGTCGGCAACACCGTCGTGATCGGGCGGTCCTACGATCCCGGCACCGGCGAGATCGGCGACACCGAGTCCACGGACGTCGACGCCATGGCGCCGACGCACCTGCGGGTCCGCGCCGGCACCACCGTCACCTTCACCAACCCGGCCGGCAACGCCGGGGTCCGTGGCGTAACGCAGTTCTTCGAAGGGCTCTTCGACGTGCGGCTGGCGCCCGGCGAGTCGTACACCCACCGGTTCCGCAGGAAGGGCGAGTACTTCTTCAACGACCCGTCCAGCCCCCGCTCCACCGGGAAGATCGAGGTCTACTGACACACCGCGTGGGCACGCCACGGCCGGACGCCCGGCCCCGGCGTGCCCGCGCCCGTCCCTTCCCTCGGGCCGGCGGGCGGCGTATAAGTAACTATCTAGTTCGTTAGCAGTGTGGTCCGGACGTCCCCCGCCGGGAGAGCTCATGGCAGCAGCGCGCAACGGCACCGGCCACCTCGTCGGCCTGATCGGCTCGGGCATCGGCACGTCCGTGAGCCCGGCCCTGCACGAGCGGGAGGCCGACGCGCTCGGCATTCGCTACCTGTACCGGCTGCTCGACATCGACGAGCTCGGCGTGCCCGCCGCGGCGGTCGGCGACGTGGTGGCGGCCGCCCGGCTCGCCGGCTACGACGGGCTCAACGTCACCCACCCGGTCAAGCAGCTCGTCCTCGACCACCTCGACGAGCTCTCCCCGGCTGCGGCCGCGGTCGGCGCGGTGAACACCGTCGTGTTCGCCGGCGGCCGGGCCGTCGGGCACAACACCGACCTGACCGGGTTCTCGCACGCGGTGCGGGCCGGCCTGCCCGGTGCGGCGCTGGACCGCGTCGTCCTGCTCGGGGCGGGCGGCGCCGGCGCCGCCGTCGGGCACGCCCTGCTGTCGCTGGGCGTGGGGCAGCTGCGGGTGTTCGACCTCGACGCGGACCGCGGCCGGGCGCTCGCCGCGGCCCTGGCCCACCGGTTCGGACCCGGGCGCGCGAGCGCGGGGCGGCTCGACGAGGCCGGCGAGCTGGTGGACGCGCTGCGGGACGCGGACGGGCTCGCCCACGCCACCCCCACCGGGATGGAGGGGCACCCCGGGGTCCCGCTCCCCGCCGGGCTGCTGCGGCCGGGGCTGTGGGTGGCCGACATCGTCTACCGGCCGTTGGAGACCGGGCTCGTCCGGGCCGCCCGCGCCCGCGGGTGCCGGGTCCTCGACGGCGGCCGGATGGTGGTCTTCCAGGCCGCCGACACGTTCCGGATCCTCACCGGCCGCGAGCCCGACCCGGAACGCATGCTGCGCCACTTCGACGCGATCGCACGGAACACACCGGCTGGGAGGCAGCGCGATGCGCACCGTTGAACGCCCCGCTACGACCCCGCACACCGCCCGCCGCGCGGCGCCGGACCACCGGCTCGACATCGCCACCGTGTGCCTGTCCGGCACCCTCGAGGACAAGCTGGTGGCCGCCGCGGCGGCGGGCTTCGGCGGTGTCGAGCTCGTCCAGGAGGACCTCCTCGCCTCGCCGCTGTCACCGGACCAGGTGCGCCGACGGTGCGCGGACCTCGGCCTCACCATCGGCCTGTACCAGCCGTTCCATGACTTCGAGGCGGTCCCACCGGACGTCCTGCGGGCGAACCTGCGCCGGGCCGACCGCAAGTTCGAGCTGATGCGCCGGCTCGGCGCGGACACGATGCTGGTGTGCTCCACCCGGTCGGCCGACGCGGTCGACGACGACGACCTGGCGGCCGAACACCTGCACACCCTCGCCGAGCGCGCCGCCGGGCACCGCCTGCGGATCGCCTACGAGGCGCTCGCCTGGGGCCGGTTCGTCGACACCTGCACCCACGCGTGGCGGATCGTGCGGCGGGCCGACCACCCGGCGCTCGGGCTGTGCCTGGACAGCTTCCACGTGCTCGCCCGCGGCGAGGACCTCACCGGCATCCGGATCATCCCCGGCGCCAAGGTGTTCGCCCTGCAGCTGGCCGACGCCCCGCCCCGGCACATGGACCTCGCGCAGTGGAGCACCCACCACCGGCTCTTCCCCGGCCAGGGGTCGTTCGACCTGGCCGGGTTCGCCCGCACCGTGCTGGCCACGGGGTACCGCGGACCGCTGTCGCTCGAGGTGTCCAACGACGTCTTCCGCCAGGCCGACCCGCGGCGCACGGCGATCGACGCGATGCGCTCGCTGCTGTCCGTGCGCGAGACCCTCGGCGCGGCGCCGGACCGGGTCGTGACCGCGGACCTGCCGCCGGCGCCCGCGCTGGCCGGGCACGCCTTCACCGAGCTGGCCGTGGACGAGGTCTCCGGGCCGGTGCTCGCGCACACGCTCACCGCCCTCGGGTTCGCCCACGTCGGCGAGCACCGGTCCAAGCCGGTGCAGCTGTGGCAGCAGGGCGAGGCGCGCGTGCTGCTGAACGCGGCCCCGCGGGCCACCGCGGCGCCGGGCACCGCGCAGATCAGCGCGCTCGCGGTCGAGAGCACCGACCCCGCGGCCTCCGCCCGCCGCGCCGAACGGCTGCTCGCGCCGGTCCTCCCCCGTACCCGCCAGCCCCAGGAGGCGGACCTGTACTCGGTGTCCGCGCCGGACGGGACCACGGTCTTCTTCTGCCACACCGGGGACGAGCAGGAGGACTGGCTGGCCGACTTCTCCCCCACCGGCGTGGCGGCCGGCGACCGCGGCCTGGTGGTCGGCACCGACCACGTCTCGCTGACCGAACCGTTCGACGACTTCGACCAGTCCACGTTGTTCTACCGGTCCGTGCTCGGCCTGCGCGCCCAGACCGCCACCGAGTTCGCCGCCCCGTTCGGACTCGTCCGCAGCCGCGCCGCCACCGACCCCGGCCGCCGCGTGCGGATCACCCTCAACGCCGCCCTGTACCGGCGCGGCCAGTGGGCGCCCGCGGTGCCCGACCCGCAGCACATCGCGTTCGAGACGACCGACGCCATCGCCGCCGCGAAGGCCCTGCGCGCCCTCGGCGCCCCGCTGCTGGACATCCCCGGCAACTACTACGACGACCTGGACGCCCGGGTCGAGCTGCCGCCGGACCTGCTCGCCGCGATGCGCGAGCACTCGGTGCTCTACGACCGCGACGAGCACGGCGAGTACCTCCACCTGTGCACCGACATGCTCGGCTCGCGGGTGTTCTTCGAGATCGTGCAACGCATCGACGGCTACGCCGGGTACGGCGCCGCGAGCACCACCCCGGTGCGCATGGCCGCCCACCGCCAGCGCCGCCTCGTCGCGACCACGATCATCCCGCAGCTGCCGGCGGTCCGGGACCAACGGCCGTCGCACGAGTACTCGGTCGCCCACCTGTCCGCGCTGAGCCTCTCCCCGCCCGCGCTCGTCGCCGCGGCCGCCAACGCCGGCTACGACTACGTCGGCGTCCGGCTGACCAGGGTCACCCCGGACGAGCCGCACTACCCGACAGCCACCGATCCCGGGCTGCTGAAGGAAACCAAGGCACGGCTCGCCGACACCGGCGTGCGCGTCCTGGACATCGAGCTGGCGCGCATCGGTCCGCACGACGATCCCCGGGCGTTCCGGCGCTTCCTCGAGGTCGGCGCCGACCTGGGCGCGCGCCACGTGATCGCCCAGCTGCCCGACTCGAACCGGGACCGCAAGACCGAGCACTTCGCCCAGCTGTGCGACCTGGCGGCACCGTTCGGGCTCACCGTCGACCTCGAGTTCCCGTCCTGGACCGAGACCCCCAACCTCGGGGAGGCCACGCACGTCCTGCGCGCCGCCGACCGTCCCAACGGCGGCATGCTGATCGACCTGCTGCACTTCGCGCGGTCGCACTCCAGCGTCGAGGAGCTCCGCGCGCTGCCGCGCGAATGGTTCCACTTCGTCCACGTTTGCGACGCCCCCGCCCGGATCCCCACCAGTGTCGAGGGCCTCATCCACACCGCCCGCTACGAACGCCTCTTCCCCGGCGAGGGCGGCATCGACGTCCGCGGCATCCTCGCCGCCCTGCCGTCCGGCATTCCCTACGCCCTGGAGATACCCCGCGCGAGCCTGGCCGCGCAGGTCGGTGAGGAGGAGTGCCTGCGCCGCGCCGTCGACGCCACGCGGCGGCACCTCGCGCCGCACAGGATCGATGCCACGCAGTAGAGTTCCGGGCCAGGCGAGGTCGGGGGACGACGTCCTGGGGGACCTGTGCGCGTTGACCACGAGGAGTCCACCGCCTCCCCGACGAGGAAACGGCTGATCATCGCGGGCGGCGTCGTGCTGGTCGTCGTCGTGACGGTGATCGGTGTCCTGCAGCTGCTGCCGGCCGGCGATCCCGCCGCCACCACCTCCGGCCCGAGCACGGCGGACGTGCCGGAGGTGCACCTCACGGCGACCCAGCTGGCCAACCGGTTCCTCGACGAGTTCACCGCCGGCGCGGCCGATGCCGCGGGCGCGCTGACCGACGATCCGGACGGCGCCACCACGCTGCTCACCGACGTGTGGCGCACCCTCGCGCCGAGTTCGGCCGACGCGAGCCGCACCGAGCTCGTGGAGCCGGCCGCCGACGCGACCGCGGCCACCGAGCCGTTCACGCTCACCTGGGACCTCGGTGCCGAGCGCGCCTGGACCTACGACAGCGTGCTGCACCTGGTCAGGAGGGAGGACGACTGGCGGGTCCGGTGGCAGCCCACCCTGGTGCACCCCCGGCTGTCCGCCGGGCACAGCCTGGCGCTGCACGACGTGTCCGGGCAGCCCGCCGTGCGCGACCGCTCCGGCGCGCCGCTGCTCACCTGGGCCGAGGACGGTGCGACGGCCGCCACGCCGGCGGTCGCGCCGCTGCTGCTCCCCGGGATGGTCCGGATCGCCGAGAACTCCGGCGACGCCCACGGCTGGTACGTCGCGCTGGTCGACGGGGCGGGAACCGAGCGCGCCGTCCTGTACGGCAGCCGGCCGAAGGCGCTCACCTCCACCGTGAGCCGGCCGGTCCAGCGGGCGGCCCAGAAGGCGGTGGACTCCCAGCCGCTGGCGACGATGCTGGTCGCCATCCAACCGTCCACAGGGGACATTCTGGCCGTGGCGCAGAACGGCGCCGCGGGCGACGATCCCCTCGCGTTGCACGGGCTCTACCCGCCCGGCTCCACCTTCAAGGTCGCCACGGCGACGGCGCTCGTCGAGTCCGGCGTCGCCGACGTCGGCACCGTGGTGCCGTGCCCCGGCTCGGTGACCGTCGGCCAGCGAACCGTGCGGAACGCGAACTTCGACCTCGGCGACGTGCCGCTGCGCACCGCGTTCGCGCAGTCCTGCAACACCACGTTCGCCATGCAGGGCGCGAAGGTGTCGCCGGCGCGGCTCTCGGCCGCCGCGGACCAGCTCGGCATCAACGCCGACTTCGACATTCCCGGCATCGCCACCGAGGCGGGCAGCGTCCGGCCCGCGACGAGCACGGCCGAGCAGGTCGAGAACAGCATCGGGCAGGGCACCGTGCAGACCAGCTGTTTCGGCCTCGCCCTGATGACCGCGACCGTGGCCGCGGGCCGTCCGGTGACGCCCCGGCTGTGGCGCGGCCTGCGCACCAAGGTCAACACCGGCTACCGGGCGCCGCCCGCCGGGGTGATCGGGTCGCTGCGCACCATGATGCGCGACGTCGTCACCTCCGGCCGCGGCAGGGCGCTCGCCGGGTACGGGAACGTGTTCGGCAAGACCGGCACCGCGCAGGTCGGCGACGGCACCCGGGCGCACGGCTGGTTCGTCGGGTATCGCGGCGACGTCGCGTTCGCCACGCTCGTGCTGGACGGCTCGACCTCGGAGACCGCGGTCTCGGTCACCGCCGGCTTCCTCGGCGGGATCGGCCGGTAGCGGTCCACGGGTGGAACGGGGACTTGGCCGTCGCGGCGGCCGGCCCCCACAATTCGTCGGGTGACTCCCGAGGAGGTCCGGGCCCACGCCGAGGGCCCCACCACCGGGCTGGCGGTGGGCTACGCGCAGGCGAACCTGGTCGCGGTGCCGCGGGACTGGGCCTACGACGTGCTGCTGTTCGCGCAGCGCAACCCGAAGCCCTGCCCCGTTCTCGACGTCACCGACCCGGGCAGCCCGCGGACGGTGCTCGCACCGGGCGCCGACCTGCGCACGGACATCCCGCGCTACCGCGTCTGGCGCGACGGCGAGGCGGTCGCCGAGCCCACCGACGCGACCGCGTTACTGGCGCGACGACCTCGTCGCGTTCCTCATCGGCTGCAGCTTCACCTTCGAGGGCGCGCTCGCCCGGGCCGGCGTGCCGCTGCGCCACGTCGAGCAGGGCCGCAACGTGGCGATGTACACGACGACCCTGCGCTGCCGTCCGGCCGGGCGGCTGCACGGCCCGCTCGTCGTGTCCATGCGGATGATCCCGGCCGGCCTGGTCGAGACCGCGGTCCGGGTCAGCGCCCGGATGCCGGCGGTGCACGGCGCGCCGGTGCACGCCGGGCGCCCCGACGCGCTGGGCATCGCGGACCTGGCGGCACCCGACTTCGGCGACCCGGTCGACGCCGAACCGGGCGACGTGCCGGTGTTCTGGGCCTGCGGGGTGACCCCGCAGGCGGCGCTGATGGCGTCCCGCCCGCCGTTCGCCATCACCCACGCGCCCGGCCACATGTTCGTCACCGACGTGCCGAACACCGAGTACGACGTGACGAGCGGGGCCGGGGCTCAGGACCTGCGGCCCACCGCTCCGTAGCACTTGGACAGGTGCGGGTCGTCCCGGTAGGTCTCCTCGCCGTCGGGCCGCCAGCTGGGCACGTACACCAGGCCCGGCGGTACAAGGTCGAAACCCTCGAGCAGGGCGGCAAGCTCGTCGCGCGTGCGCAGGGTCACCGGCGTGCCCGACTCGCTGAACACCCGCACGCCGGCCTGCGCGGAGCTGGTGAGGTGCGAGAACACCAGGTAGCTGCCCGGCGCCATGCTCCCGCGGTAGGCCGCGAAGATGGCGGGCAGGTCGGCCGAGTCGGGGATGTAGTGCACGGCGGCGTTCATCAGGACCGCCACCGGCCGGGTGAAGTCGATCAGCCGGATGGTCTCCTCCGCCGCGAGGATGGCCTCCGGCTGGCGCAGGTCGGCGTGCAGGATGCCGGCGGAGTCGTTGTCCCGCAACATCGCCCGAGTGACCTCCGCGGCGACCGGTTCGTAGTCCACGTACAGCACGCGCCCGGTGGGCAGCGCGGCCTGGACGATCTCGTGGACGTTGCCGACCGTGGGCACGCCCGAGCCGAGGTCGAGGAACTGGTCGATGCCGTGGGCGAGGCAGAAGCGGACCGCTCGGGTCACGAACTGCCGGTTGCTCCGGGCGACCTTGTCCGCCTCCGGGTTGAGCCGCAGCAACTGCCGCGCCGCCTCGCGGTCGGCCTCGAAGTTGTGGCAGCCACCGAGCAGGTAGTCGTAGATGCGGGCACCGTTGGCACGGTGGTGGTCGACCGGTCGCGGGCCCCACTCGGCGGATGTCGGCACGCCGGCCATGGTAGATCGTAAGCGACGCGGCGTCGCGGCCTATTTCTCAGTCGGTGACGGAGAAGTCGGTGAACCGGAACGTGGCCGGCTTGCCGTCGGTCGACACGATCTCCACGCCGAAGCAGATCTGGCCGAGCGTCGAGCTCGCCGGCACCCGGCCCTTCGCGACGAGGTAGTTCAGGAACGCCGTGATGTCCAGCGAGCCGCGCGTCATCGGCTGGCTGGGCACGAACGCCAGGTACTCGTTGTCGCCGGTCGCGTACAGGCTCCAGGTCCGGCCGGCGAACGACAGGCCGGTCGCGACCCGCGAGCCCGCCGGGACCTGGCGGTAGTTGTCCGTCCAGATCATGACCTCGCGGTTGCCCGGCACGCCGTTGAGCCAGATGTCGTACGCGACGTTGTAGACGCCGACGTGCGGGCTGGTCGCCGCGAACGTGGACCTGATGGACGGGTAGGAGCTCAGCGCGGGTTCCTTGTCGGTGTCCCAGTCGTGGTAGTCCTTGTGGACGTTCGGGTAGGTCTTGACCGCACCGTCGTGCGCGCGGTCGTCCGCGGTCGCGGTGACCGACCAGCTGCGGTGCGAGCAGGCGGCGAGGGTCTGCGACACGTCGAACCCCGACGCGTTCCACAGGTTGTTGTGGACGTAGTAGTCGCCGTCGCCCCACCCGTCGTCGGCGGAGGTGACGAAGGCGGGGTCGGCGCACGGCGCGGCCGGTGGCACGTCGGCCTTCACCGGCGGCCGTGCGGTGGTCTTCCTGGCCGGCGGCTTCGGCTTCGGCTTCGCCGTGCTGGTGGGCGGCGCGGTCGAGGTCGTCGACGGGCCCGCGGTCGTCGACGGTGGCGGCGAGCTGGGTGCCGGCGACGCCGGTTGCACCGTGACGTCGTCGAGCTGCCAGGACCCGAGGCCGGTGCCGGTGAACCGGAACGCGGCCGTGGCCGCCCCCGACGGAGCGGTGAGCGTGCCCGACCGCTCGGTCCAGACCGTCGGGAGCGCCGTCACCGCGGCGACCGTGTCCTGCCCGACCTGGCGGTCGTCGGCGCCCACCCACACGACGGTCATGTTCACGCTGGTGGTGCCCGAGACCGCCCGCGCCCACAGGTCGACGCGGTAGCTCCGTCCCGGAGCGACCGCGAACTCGCCCGGCATCTCCTCCTCGACACCCCAGTGGGAGGTGCCGGGCTGCACCCGCAGGGAGTAGGCCCCCTCGTGCGGCGCTGGGCTGGTGACCCGGGCCAGCGTCGCGTCGTACCACGACGTCATGCCCTCGTCGTCGGCCTCGAACGTCTTGGCGCCGGCGGTCCCGACCGAGGCGGTGGAGACGAGCAGGGCGCCCGTCAACACCGCCGGCACGCCACCGACCGCCACGGCGAGACCCAGACTGCGCAGATGACGAGATCCGGCCACGACTACGTCTCCCGTCCTTGCTCGCGGCCTCCGATCTCACCCCTCCGCGGGCGGTTCTCCTAGCGGGTGTGGCGTGAACCACTAATCCACGGGTACCGGGTCAGCAGCCGGTCACCCGCCGTGCCCGGCGGGGGACGCCGGTTCCCGGACGTGCTCGGCCAGGTACGCCCGCCGCAGGCCCGCCCGCGCGCGGTGGGCCAGCGCGGCCACCTCGTTCGGCGTCAACCCGAGCAGGCTCCCGACCTGCGCCAACGGCCGCCGTTCGATCTCGGTGTACCAGAGCACCTGCTGCCACCGCTGGGGCAGCCGGTACCGGGAGACGCCTGCCCCCTCCGGCGGGTCGCCCACGGCAGCACCTCCAAGATCGTGCATCTGCACGTGCATAGGCACAGTCGTCGGTCAACGGTCCGATGTAACACACACAGACCGGCTCGAGGTGGCCTGGAAGCCCGCCCGCGATCGGTTGCCCCGGCACGACGGCGTCGCCTTCACTGCCAGGGCAGGCACATCGCGCGCGAGACCCGCGACACCTCCGAAGGAGTGCTCCCCATGACGCTCGCCCAGCTCGGCTCCTGGCTGATGCTCGCCTCGGGTGGGCTGTTCGCCGGCGGCATCCTGGTCGTCGCGGTGGAGCGCACCAGCCTGTGGCGGCGGATGCCGGTCGAGCAGTACGCCGTCGACTTCCGCCGCTCGCTCGCCCGCGTCGACCCGATGCTGCCCATCCTCGGCGCGGTGAGCTGCGCCGGAGCGCTCCTGTTCGCCCTCAACGCCACCGGCCGGGCCGCCGGCCTGACCTGGACCGCGGTCGCGCTGCTCGCGGTGATCATCGTCAGCTCGCTCGTCGTCGCCGAACCCATCAACGCGCGGTTCCGCCGGCAGGCCGAAGGCACCACGCCGCACGACGCCGAACGGCTCCGCGTCGTCTGGCGCCGGTTCCACTACGGCCGCACCCTGCTCGGCCTCGCGGCCTTCACCTGCATCGTGACCGCGGTCGCGTGAGGACGGCCGGCGCCCGGGGCGCGGCCTGCTATCGGTAGGGTGCGCTGTTGACATACCCTCGAACGGGTTACGCCGAACGGGACAGCCAAGGGCGTTGATGTAGACGGTGTCCGAAGACCTGCACGGGGTGCTCCCCGACATCAACATGGGCATGCCGCACCCTGCGCGGATGCACGACTACTGGCTGGGTGGCGGGCACAACACCGCCGCGGACCGCGAGCTGGCCGAGAAGATCATGCGGATCATGCCGGGTATCGAGGACGTCGCCCGGCTCAACCAGGCGTTCCTGCGCAGGGCGGCGCTCTACATGATCGAGTCCGGGGTCAACCAGTTCCTGGACATCGGCTCGGGCGTGCCCATGGTCGGCGGCCTGCACGAGATCGTCCGGCGGGCCGATCCCGACTCCCGGATGGTCTACGTCGACGGCGACCCGGTCGCCGTCGCGCTCGCCGAACTGCTGCTGCAGGACAGCGAGCGGTCCGTGGTCGTCCGGGCCGACCCGCGCGACGTCGACGGGATCCTCGACGGCGAGCCGGCCCGCGGCGTGCTCGACCTCGGCCGGCCGATCTGCCTCATCGCGCCGATGCTCCACTTCATCCCGGACTCGTGGGACCCGGGCGGCATGGTCGCCGCGTACCGGGACCGCCTCGCCCCGGGCAGCGGCCTGGTGCTGCTGCACCTCACGACCGACGCGGATCCCCCCGGCCTCGCCGAGACGATCGAGGTCTACCAGACCACCCAGTTCCGCGTCTTTCCCCGCACCCGCGAGGAGATCGCCCACATGTGCACCGGGTTCGACCTGGTGGAGCCGGGCCTGGTCGGCTTCGCGGAATGGCGCACGGAGGGCCCCGGCGACGTCTCGGCCAGCCCGGCGATCAACACGGTCATCTACGCCGCGGTCGGGCGCAAACCGTAAGTTCCGGCCGCGCTGCCCGGGCGCTCGTCCGGTGCTCAGCCGTGGCGGCCCAGCCACCGGCGCACCCGTGCCCGGTAGTCGCGGTAGGAGCCACCGAAGGCGCGGGCCAGGTGGCGCTCCTCGTTCGGTATCCACCGCCGGTAGGCCGCCCACACGCCCGCGGCGAGCAGCGCGGCGAACGTCGAGCGGCTCGCCAGCGCCACGCCGGTGGCGGCCAGGCCGAGCCCCAGGTACTGCGGGTTGCGGCTGTACCGGTAGATGCCGCCGGTGTGCAGCGAGCCCGCGTCCATGCCCGAGATCTGCCGCCCGGCACCGAACGGCCGGGCACCGGCCACCGCGACGACCGCCCCCGCGCCGGCCACGGCGGTGCCGAGCGTCCGGCTCGGCCCGCCGGGCAGCGGGACGGGCCAGGTCCGCCGCCGCGCCGCGGCGACCAGCGCCGCGGCGACCGCGCCGTAGGTGCCGTACATCGCGGCGACGGTCCGCGGGGACAGCGTGTCGGTGGCGGCGTACTCGCGTTCCATCCGGCGCAGCAGCAGTGCGACGGCGCCGGTGAGAGCGCCCGCCGTGACCGCGGCGGACGGCGCGTGCCGGTGCATTGCGTTGCCTCCTCGTTCGACGACCATGCGGCGAACATATCAAGACATGCGCATGTATGCACGGGAGGGTCTCGGACGGTCTCAGTCGCGGTCCTGCCACGTGCACAGGCAGACCCGGTTGCCCTCGGGGTCGGCGAGCACCCAGAAGCTGGGCGCCTCCTCCTCGCCGACCAGCGTGCCGCCGGCGGCAAGCGCGGCGTCGATGCGTGGCCGGACCTGCGCGGGATCCACCCACACGTCCGGGTGCCAGCGCTGGCGGGGTTCCTCGCCGCCGGAGGCCTGGAACCAGACGGTCGGCAGGGCACCGGCCGGGTCGCGCACCTCGTCGCCGACGTCGGGCCCGGCACCGTGCTCCATCGCCAGGACCGCGGCCCAGAAGGGCAGCACGGACTCCCGGTCCGGGGTGTCGAGGGCGAGCTCGATCCGCGAGAGGTCCGCGCAGCCCAACCGCGCACCCGAGCCGGCGGCGATCGCGAAGACGGCGCGGGCCAGCGCGATGTCGCGTTCGGTGACCCCGCCCTCGTCGCGGCTTGTCACCCGGACGTCGACGTGGTCGTGGCGCAGGTCGAGGTCCGGGTGGTGGTCCATGTCCTCGGCCGCCGCGCCGATCGCGGCGACGACCGCCAGGCCGGTCGCGAAGTCCCGGGTGTGCACGCGGGTCTGCAGGCCGCCGAGCAGGAACGCCCAGCCGTGCAGCCCTTCGCCGGCGATCTGCCGTCCGGTCAGTCGTGTCATGGTCCCAGGATCGCAGGCCTACTCGACCCGGACGCTGGACACGAACCGCTGGAAGTCGCCGAGGACGTCGTCGAGCTGCTCCTCGGTGGCGGTCAGCGCGAGCCGCAGGACGACCCGCCTGGCCGCGTCGTCCACGTCGGACATCGACAGGTACACCTGGCACTGCGCGAGGGCCCGCTCGGTGCCGTCGACCTCCTGCCGCATCCGCACGACCTGGCTCAGCCCGGGTGCGCCGGCGTCGCCGAACCCGGTGCGCCTGCCGAGGTTCACCTCGCCGGTGTAAGCGGCGAGGTTCCGGACGGACTCGTCGGCGATCTGCTCGAGCGAGGCCGGGTCCGGCCGGTAGTCGCCGCCGATCGTGATGTTCGGGGTGAAGCCGCTCCCCGCGGGTGCCGGATGCAGCGCGACGAACGCCGCGTCCGGCGCGCCGACCTCGTCGGGCGGGGCCGCGACCCAGCCCTCCGGCAGCTCGAACTCGATGGGGATGGGCAGTGTGGTCGCCATCGTCGCTCCTCCCGTCAGTCGAACAGGCCGCCGATGGCCTTGCCGGCATCGGAGATCGTGTGGCCGATCTTGGGCGGGTCGATCGTGATCTGGCCGCCGACCTTGCCACCGAGCCCGAGCCCGAGGCCGGCGTGCCCGCCGATGTGCCACTTGCCGTCCGAGCCCTTGCCGAGGTCGAACTCGGCCTCTGCGCCCGCGCCGGCCCAGCCTTCCGCGGTCGCACCGGCACCGACCCCGCCGACGTCTCCGCCGACCGAGCCGCCCGCCTTCGCGCCGGCGAACGCGCCCGCCTGGCCCTTGAGGCCGTCCTTGCCGGCGGACAGGTTCGCCTCACCCTCGGCGCCCGCGAACGCGGTGCCCGTGCCGTTGGCACCGAGGATGCCCCAGTTCGCGCTCCCGGTCGCGGTGCCGCCGATGCCGACGTTGCCCGCGACACCGACCTTGGCGCCGTCCTGGTTGATCGCGGCGACGGCGCTGCCCGTCGCCCCGATGTTGCCGGTCGCGGTGCCGGACAGGTCGACGCCGGCGATCTGGGTCTTCCCGGACAGCGTTCCCTCGGCGAGGTTGGCCCAACCCTTCACGCCGCCACCCACGGACCAGTCCCCGCGCGTGGCGGCCTTCTTCGCCTCGCCCTCGGCGTTGTTCGTGCCGTACTTGTTCGTGCCGAGACCGTCGTCGTCGACGGCGAGCCGCGGGTTCACCCAGCCCCAGCCGGCGTTCGGACCCTTGCCCGTGACGTTCCCGCTGCTGTTGCTCGGCGTCAGCATTCCCATGAGACCCCGCAGCGCCCCCGCCGCGGTGTCGCCGGCGTCGGAGAGCTGGCGCCGCGCGCGGTCGAGCAGTTCCCTGGCCTCGCGCCGAAGCTCCTCCCCCGGGTCGGCGAACGGCTCGACGACCGGCACGGGCCCGCCGCCACCCGCCGCGGCGGTCGCCGCCGCGACCGCCCTGCCGTGCTCGGCCCGCGCCGCCGTGGTCGCCGCGTCGCCGCGCTCCCAGAGCGCGACGGCCTCGCGCGCCTGGGACTGCGCCCAGCGCAGCGTCTCCGCGTAGCCGGTGAGGTGCGACGAGGACGAGCCGAGCGCGTCCCCCGCGTTGCGCCACTTCGGGGGCTGTTCGGCGAGCCGGCCGAAGAACCGGTCGTACGCCTCGCCCGCCCACGACGCGACGTCCACCTTGCCGAGGTCGTCGCCGACGGCCCCGGCGCGCAGGCCGAACCTGCCCAGCGCCGCCGCGTTGCGCTCGATGGTCTCGGGCGCACCCGGCACCAGCGCCCTCGGGTCGGTGGTCTGCCCGAGATCGGCGGCCATCATCGCGCCCCGAACACGCCGGCCGCGTTGCCGTCGGTGCCGGTGTAGGTGCCGGAGTTCAGGCGCAACGCCTCCCCGGCCAGTCCCGCGTCCCGCCGGCAGCCGTCGATGTGGCCCCGGGTCGCGGACAGCAGCTCGGTCAGCGCGCCGTGCAGGCCGTCGTGGCCGTAGTCGGCGCCGCCGCCGACCTCCTCGACGAAGGCCCGGCCGAGCCGGCCGACCGCGTTCTCGATGCTCGACGCGGCGGTGTGCAGGTCGTCCGGGATCACGTCGAACCCGAAGCCGTCCATTGTCGATCTCCTCTCCGGTGGCCGGACCGATGCGCCTGTCCACGCACCGCATCCGACCGTCCGCCGCGCCGCGCGGATCCGGACCGGCTGGAATTGCACGGAATTGGACGGCCTTCGACACGATGGTCCATCAAACTGATTTGATGTACTCTTCGGCCATGGTCGTTCCCGGCCCGCCCGCGGCCCCGCCGGAGTTCGTCCGGCTGGCCGCGCACCCCCTGCGCTGGCAGCTGCTCGCCCGGCTCGCCGGCGGCGACCACCGGGTCCGAGAGCTGGTGGCGCTGCTCGACCAGCCGCAGAACCTGGTCTCCTACCACCTGCGCCTGCTGCGTGCCGGCGGGCTGGTCACCGCGACGCGCAGCAGCTTCGACGGTCGCGACAGCTACTACCACCTGGAGCTGGACCGCTGCGCCGAGGCGCTGGCCGGGGCCGGCTCCGCCCTGCATCCCGCGCTGCACCCCGCGCCGCGCCCGGACCCCGCCGCACCGCCGGCCGGCCGGCGGATCGCCGTGCTGTTCGTGTGCACCGGGAACACCGCCCGCTCCCCCATCGCCGAGGCGCTGCTGCGCCACCACACGGCCGGCCGCGTGGTGGCCGCCAGTGCCGGCACCCGCCCCGGACCGCGGCTGCACCCGGACGCCGAACGGGTGCTGCGCACCACGTTCGGCATCGACATCGCCGGGCGGCGTCCCCAGGGCGTCGACACGGTGGCGCGACGCCGGTTCGACCACGTGATCACCTTGTGCGACAAGGCCCGCGAGGCGTGCCCCGACCTCGGGCACGCGCGTCGGGCCCACTGGAGCATCCCCGACCCGGCCGCCGGCGGCCCCGGCCCGGCCGGCTTCGACCGCTTCCGCCGCACCGCGGCGGACATCGACACCCGCGTCCGGCACCTGCTGCCGGTCCTCGTCACCGGTCAAGGAGGCCGATCATGACCGATCAGTACAGCAGCGTCCGCTACCTCGTCGACGACGTGCAGGCGGCCGTCGACTTCTACACGACCCACCTCGGCTTCACCCTCAACACCAGCGCCGCGCCCGCGTTCGCCGACGTGGTCCGCGGCCCCCTCCGCCTCCTGCTGTCCGGGCCGGCCAGCTCCGGTGCCCGCGCCACCCCCGACGACGCCCGCACCTGCGGGCACAACCGCATCCACCTCGTCGTCGACGACCTCGACGCCGAGGTGACCCGGCTCCGCGACGCCGGCCTGCCCTTCCGCAGCGACGTGGTGTCCGGCCCGGGCGGGCGCCAGGCCCTGCTCGCCGACCCCGCCGGCAACCTCGTGGAGCTGTTCCAGCCCGCCGCCCGCTGAGGGCCCGCGCGACCGAGCCGACCCGTGACATCGCCGAGCCGACCCCCGCACGGCGAACCGACCCACCACGCGGTCGAGTCGACCCGTGACATCGCCGAGCCGACTCCCTGCGCGGTGCCAGCGAAACACCGGGCGCGGGTCACCGGCCCGCGCCACAGGTCGGCTCGACCGCGCCACGGGTCGGCTCGACCGCGCCACGGGTCGACACGGCCCTTTCCGGCGGGGCTGCGGCTAGCATGGCCGCCATGGGGCCCTACCTGTTCGCCGGCATACCCGTCGAGGACTTCACGGCGGCGCTCGCCTGGTACGAGCGGTTGTTCGGCTCCCCACCGTCGGTCCTCCCGCACGACACCGAGGCGGTGTGGGAGCTCGCCGAACACCGGTCGGTGTACGTCGTGCGGAGGCCGGAACACGCCGGCCACGCCCTGCACACCGTCATCGTCGACGACCTCGACACCCTGGTGGCCGAGACGGCACGGCGGGGCCTGGAGCCCGCCGAGCGGGAGACCTACGGGAACGGCGTGCGCAAGGTCGTCTACCTCGACCCGGAAGGGAACGAGATCGGGTTCGGCTCGGTCCCGGGCTGACCCCGGGCGGTACAGTCGTGGCGTGGTGACGGTGACCGCGTGGACGGTGCGGCTGCGCTTCGTGGCGGCCGTACTGCTGCCCGCGCTGGTCGCCGCGCTCGCCGGTGCCGACTCCCCCGGACCGCTGGGCGCGCTCACCGCCGGGCTCGCCGTCGCCGCGGGCCTGACCCTCCTCGCCGTGGTGCTGGTCCGGCTCGCACCCGCGGCCGCTCCCGCGCAGGTCCGCACGGTCCGGCTGCGCGAACACTCGCGGCAGGCCGCCTTCCTGCGGCTGCGCGACCCCGACGCGCCGGGCCGCACCCGGCCCCGAGCACCGTCCGCACGCAGCACGGCTGCGTGACCCCCGACCCGCATCCGGCGGGCCCCCACGGCATGCAGCCGTTTCCGACTGTCCATTCGCCACACATGACATCTCGGAGTGCTGCATGTTCGACTTCCTGCTCTACCCCGTCTCGGCCATCCTCTGGTTCTGGCACACGGTCTTCGCCGGGCCCCTCGGCGCCGCGAGCGGCCTGGCCTGGGTGCTCGCCGTCGTGTTCCTCGTGTTCACCGTCCGCGCGCTGTTGGTGCGCCCGGCGCTCGGCCAGCTGCGCGCCGCCCGGCGCACCCGCGCGCTCGCGCCGCGGCTGGCGATCCTGCGCGCGAAGTACGGCAAGGACCGCCGGCGGCTCGCCGAGGAGACACAGAAGCTGTACGCGGAGAACGGCGTCAGCCCGCTTGGCGGCTGCCTGCCCGCGCTGCTGCAGATACCGGTGTTCCTCAGCCTCTACTGGGTGTTGCGCGACTTCACCCCCGGCGCCACGTCGAACCACGTCTTCGACCGGGCCGGCGTCGAGTCCTTCCTGCGCGCCGACGTGTTCGGCGCCAAGCTCGGCGGCTGGATCGGCCAGCCGGGCGCCGCGCTGGCGCGACTGGGCACCGACCACGCGCACATGCTCGCGGTCGGGCTGCCGCTGATGGTGGCGGCCGGGCTGGTCGCGTTCCTCACGATGCGCGCGTCCTCGCGCCGCACCCCGCCGGCGAACGAGCAGCTGGCGTCGCTGACCCGGGTGCTCACCTACCTCGCGCCGCTCGGCGTGCTGGTGTCCGGTGCGTTCTTCCCGGTGCCGCTGGCGGTGCTGTTCTACTTCCTCGCCACGAACCTGTGGACGTTCGGCCAGCAGCACGTGCTGGCGACCGTCGTGGAACGCGAGGCGGCCCGGTGAGCCACCCCCTGCCGGAGGCGGCTCACCGGACGGGGACGGTCAGCCGGGGGCCACCGCGCGGCCGGTCCTCGGGGAGATCATCCCCGCGCACAGGCCGCGTCCGGCCAGTACCTGCGCGATGCGCGGGATCGCGGCGAGCGTGTTGGCCGGCCACTCGTGCATGAGGATGACCTGCCCGTTGGTGAGCCGGGCGTTGGCCTGCACGATCGCGTCGGTGCTGGCGCCGTTCCAGTCCTGCGAGTCGACGTCCCAGAGGATCTGAGTAAGCCCGTAGCGAGCCTCGACCGACCGCACGGTCGCGTTGGTCTCCCCGTACGGCGGGCGGAACAGCCGCGGCGTGCCACCGCCCGCGCCGGCGATGGCCTGCTGGGTCCGGGAGATCTCCGAGTCGACCTGCCACTCGCTCAGCTGGGTCAGGTGCGGGTGGGTGTAGCTGTGGTTGCCGACCCACATGCCGGCGCCGACCTCGGCCCGGACCTGGGCCGGGTAGGCGGCGGCGTACTGGCCCTCGTTGAACATCGTGGCCCGCAGGCCGTTCCGCCGCAGCGCGTCGAGCAGCGCCGGGGTGTGGTCGTTGGACGGACCGTCGTCGAAGGTGAGACCGACGTACCCGGTGCAGGCCGCGGCGTGCGCGGGTGGGGCGTGGACGGCGGCGGCGACGGTGCCCGCCGCGAGCATCGCGGCGACGGCCAGCGCCGGGACCAGCGAGCGTTTCGACAGCTGTGGTGTGGTTTTCATGCAGGGTTCCTTCCTTGGCGGCCGGCTCGGGTCGGCGCGGGACTCAGCCCACCGTGATGTTGGAGTTGCCGCTGCTCTGATATCCCTCGGTCGCGAGGATCATGTAGTAGTTGAAGCTGCCCAGGTTCATGCCGGCCCGGGCCCAGGCGTCGAAGTGGTTGCCCGTCGTGATGGTTCCGCCGGTCCGCTTCGACTGCCGGACGCTCCAGAACTGCGGGAAGGTCCTGGTGCCCTCGACGGACGGGGCGTTGTAGCGCATCGTCTGGTAGATGTCGTAGGTACCGCCGTCGGTGGTGACCGTGCCCCTGTACGTCCCGGTGGGCCGGTAGGTGCCCCAGTTGTCGACGACGTAGTACTCCACGAGCGGGTTCGAGGTCCACCCGTACAGGGCCAGATAGGCGTTGCCGGACGGGTTGAAGCTGCCCCAGTAGTTCACCGTCCTGCGTGAACCGTTGCTCCATCCCTTGCCACCGACGAAGTTCCCGACGTTGCTCCACGATGTGCTGTAGTTGCCGCCAGAACCCAGGTTCATGCAGACCGATCCGCCGCCGTCGGTCCAAAAGGAATAGTAGTAGCCGTTGTTGGTGCCGGTGTGGCTCGAGCAGATGGCGGCGGCACCCACGTCGGCGGTGGCGGCGCCGGGCAGCAGGGTCGTGACCAGCGCGGCGCAGGCGGCGCCGACGAGCAGCCGGAGGCGGCCCCGGCCGCGGCTCGCGGGGTGGGCGGGGGCGTGGGTCGTGTGCATTCTTCCTCCTCGTCGTTGAGGGCCGGCACGGCGGCCGGGCAGCGTGATACAGCCCGACGGCGGCGGTGACCGGGCGGCGGTCATCGCGCGTCGGCGTCGTACGCGGCGGGGCTTGGCCGGTCACCGTGCGGTCGGCGACCGGCAACCAGGTCTGGACGGGTGACCCGGATCGGCTGTGTGGAACTGAGCCGATACCTACAGTGTTGGTACGACTCCGCCGCGTTGTCAACGGTTTTCGGAAACATTTCGGAAATACAACCGTGATCAGCAATACCCGGAGGAAGTGTTTTGCCTGCTATCGCACCCTTTCCGGCTGGCAATGCCTGAACGCCGCGCTCTCGAATGCGGAATCGACGATCATTGCGCAGGCCGATGATGCCGAAACTTTCGGGCCGCCGCGCGCGGCGGCGGCCCGACTGTCCACTGTGGTCATGCCGCGGCGTCGAGACGTTCCCGCTGCCCGTCCGTGAGTTCCAGCGCCACCCCCGCGAGGGCGTCGTCCAGCTGCCCGGCCGCGCTGACACCGACGATCGGCGTCACCGCCGGGCTTCCTCCGGCGAGCCACGCCAGCACCACGCGGTTGCGGTTCGTGCCGGTCTCGGCGGCGATCTCGTCGAGCACCGCGAGGCGGCTCGCCGTGCCGGGATGGTCGTACTCCACCGCCAGCGGCTTGTCCGCGCGGGTGTAGCCGCCGCTCAGCAACGGGGTGTACGCCCACAGCGCGACGTCCGGGTGGTGCTCCAGGTAGTGCAGCACCTCGTCGCCGACCGCACCGAACCGGTGCGACACGGCCGGACGCGTCCCGGGGCGCGGTTGCAGGTAGGTGTGGTGCTGCTGCAGGGCGGTGAAGCCGGCGCGGCCCTGGGCCCGCGCGATCTGCCGTGCCCGTTCGATCTGCCAGACCGGATAGTTGGAGCCGCCGACCCGGCCGACCGTGCCCGCGGACACCAGCTCGTCGAAGGCGGCCACCGTCTCCTCCAGCGGCGTGACCGGATCGGGCTTGTGCGCCCAGTACAGCTCGACGTGGTCGGTGCCCAGGCGCCGGAGGCTGTCCTCGATCCCGCGCTTGACGACCGAGGCCGACAGGCCCTCGGCCGTCTCCGGGAACCTCCCGGCCACGGTCGGCTCGCAGCCCACCTTCGTACTGATCCTGATCCGGTCGCGGACGCCCGGCCGGCGGGCCAGCCAGCGCCCGAGCACCGTCTCGCTCTGCCCGCCGAACCCGGACGCGTCCGCCCAGAACGAGTAGCAGTTCGCGGTGTCGATCCAGACGCCCCCGGCGTCGACGAAGCGGTCCAGGATCTCGAACGACCGGTGCTCGTCCGCGACCGTGCCGAACCACATGGCACCCAGTGCCAGGTTGTCACTCATGTCCGTCACGCTAGGAGGATTCGGCGCGGCACTACGCTCCAATCCTGTGGCGGTTTCCCAGACCAATCTCGCGTGGGCGACGCTGCTGGACCTCGGCTCCGCGGGGCCCGGCCGGCGCCGCCTGCACGATCGCCTGGCGCACGCGCTGCGCACCGCGATCCGGACGGGGCGGCTGGCCGAGGGCGCGGCCGTGCCGCCGAGCCGGGCTCTCGCCGAGGAGCTCGGCTGCTCCCGCTGGGTCGTGACGGAGGCGTACGGGCAGCTCGTCGCGGAGGGCTATCTCGCCGCCCGGGTGGGTTCGGCCACACGCGTCTCGTGGTCACCGGACGACGTACGGGACACGGCGCACCGGCGGCCCCCCGCACCGGCGCGGCAGCCGGTCCGCTACGACCTCGCGCCCGGCCTGCCCGACCTGCGGGCGTTTCCGCGCCGCCGCTGGGCGGAGGCCGTGCGGGCGGTCACCGGCTCGGCCGTGCACTACGACCTCGGCCCGCCCGACCCCGCCGGGCACGCGGAGCTGCGGACCACCGTCGCCGAGTACCTACGGCGTTCGCGCGGTGCGGACGCGCAGGACGCGTCCGTGTTCGTGTGCGCGGGCGCCACCGACGGCCTGGCCCGCACGTGCCGCGCGCTGCGCGCCGAGGGGATCGCCGACCTCGCGGTGGAGGATCCGGGCTGGGGTCGGCTGCGCGACGCCGCCACGAGTACCGGCCTGCGGGTGCATCCGGTGCCGGTGGACCACGACGGCCTGCGCGTCGACGACCTCGCGCGGACCCCGGCCCGGGCCGTCGTCGTCGGCGCGGCGCACCAGTTCCCCACCGGCACGGTGCTGTCCCCGGACCGCCGGGCGGGTCTGGTGCGCTGGGCCCGCGAGGTGGGCGGCTTCGTCATCGAGGACGACTACGACGCCGAGTTCCGCTACGACCACCACCCGGTCGCGGTCATGCAGGGGATGGCCCCGGGACGGGTGTTCCTCCTCGGCTCGGTGAGCAAGACGCTGTCCCCGGCCCTGGGCCTGGGCTGGCTGGTCGCACCGGCCGCGACGGCTCCGGCGCTGCGCGCGGCGAACCCGGTCGCCGCGGCGCCGCCGGTGCTGGACCAGCTCGCGCTCGCCACCCTCATCGACCGCGGGTGGTACGACGCCCACCTGCGCGCGGCCCGGCGGCGCTTCCGCTCCCGGCGCGACCTGCTGGTCCGCACGCTCGGCGCCGAGGTGCCGCAGGGCCGCCCGGCCGGCACCGCCGCCGGGCTGCACGTCCTGCTGCACCTGCCCGACGGCACGGACGTGCGCGGGACGGTCCGGGCCGCGGCCGCCACCGGGCTGCGCCTGGCCGACCTCGACGACTACCGCACGACCGGGCCGGCCCGGCGCGCGCTCGTCCTCGGCTACGGGAACATCGGCGACACCGAGATCCCGGCGGCCGTCACGCTCCTGCGCGACGCCCTGCGAGCCGCCGCCCGGCACCGGTGAGCCGGCGCCTACCCGGAGCGTGCCGGCCGGCGCCCGCCGGACCGGACCAGCCCGGCCACCGGACGCGCCGCGGCGGCGAGCACCGCGCCGCCGGCCAGCCCGACGAGCAGCCACACCCACTCGCCGCCGCCGTCCCCGGACGCGGCCGACCGCCGGACCGGGGTGAGCGCCGGCTGCGCCGCGGTGGCCGGCACCTCCGCCGTGGCCGGCACCTCGGCGGCGGCCGACGCCACCGGGCCGGGGCTCAGCACGCCGAGCCCGGCGAGCAGTTCGTGCAGCAGGTCCGGATCCGCCGGCCGGTGCACGACGCCCCGCGCGCCGAAGTCGATCGGGGCGTAGGAGGCCAACGTCTCGACCCACGGCCCGCCGTCGGCGTCGGTGAGAACGCGGTCCACCCGCCACACCTGGACGTCGTGCACCAGCCAGGTGACGTTGACCGCGGAGGTGCCGGGCCCGCCGTGCAGGTCCGGCGCCCCGGGCGCGGCGGACACGGTCTCCCCCAGCGCACGCAGGAGCCGGTCGTAGTCCGAGTCGGTGGTGTAGAGCGAGGCCGTGTGCCCGGTGGCCGGCGAGACGATCAGCACGCTCGTCGGCCCACCGGCGAGCGCCGAGGGCGCCCCGGCCACCAGCACGATCCCCACCGACGCGGCCACCGCCATCAGGCGGGCGAGAACACGCATGAGAGACCTCCGTCGACGACGTCACGCGGACACCTCTGCTACACCGCCGGCCCGCCCGAGGTTCCGCGCCGGGCCGGCTTCGTCACCCACCACCAAGGCCACCCCGCCCGGCCTGTCCGGACGGTCGACACAGTGGCTCCACCGCTCGTGGCAGGGTGATCCGGTGCCTCTCGTCTCGGTCGTCACCCCCACGCAAGCGCACAACGCCACCCACATCGGCGCGCTGTGGCGTTCGCTGGAAGGCCAGGAGCTCGCGCCGGGCTGGGAGTGGGAGTGGCTGGTCCAGGAGGACGGGCCGCACCCCGGCGTGCGCGAGCTGCTGCCCGAGGACCCGCGCATCCGCTACGACGCGCTCGGCGTGCAGCTCGGCGGCGCGGCGACCCGCAACACGGCCCTCGCCCGCGCCCGCGGTGAGCTCGTCGCCGGGATGGACCACGACGACCGCTACGAGCCGGGCGGGCTCGCCGCCCTCGTCGAGCCGCTGGCCGGGGACGCCGCGGTGGCCTGGTCGTGTGCGCGGATGCGGTGGCAGAACCCGGACGGAACCAGCTGGGTGAAGCCGGACGTGTACCCGCCCGGGCGCATCGAGCCCGGCACCATCGCCGAGACCTTCCTGCGCAGCAACGACTTCCCGTTCCCCGCCGCGATCGCCACCTACCGCCGGCTGCACCTCGTCGCGCACGGCGGCTGGCCCGCCCTGGCCCGCTCCGCCGACGCCGCGCTGCTCGCCGCGTTCGCCACCCGGTGGCCCGGGTTCTGGGTGGGCCGGATCGCCGCGGTCTACCGGCGCTGGCCGGCCCAGCACACCGTGCAACCCGCCGACATCGCCATCCGCGACCTCCCCCACATCCGGGGCGCCATCGCCCAGCGGCTGGCCGCCGAGCGCGAGCTCGCACGGGCGGGCCGGCTCGACCTCCCCCCGCACGGCGCCACCACACCCGGCTGAGCCGCACGCCGGCCGGCAGGAACGTCCCGCCGCACAACGCGTCCGGCCCGCCGCCGACCCCCACACACCCGAGCCGACCCCCCACGCGGTCGAACCGACCCCTCACGCGGTCGAACCGACGCCCCACGCGGTCGAGCCGACGCCGGGCATCGCCGACCGGGCCGAACCCACGCGTTCCCGGTACATCGCCGCCGGCCGGTTCGGCGGCGCGCGGAGTCGACTCACCCGCGCAGCCAGTCGACTCACCCGCGTGGCGGGTCGACTCGCCCGCGCAGCCAGTCGACTCACCCGCGTGGCGGGTCGACTCACCCGCGCAGCCGGCCGACTCGCCCGTGTGGGGGGTCGGCTCGGCGACGTGGGGGGCGGCCGTGGACCGGCGCCGCTCCGTCAGTCGGCCTCGACGACATGGACCCCGATCGGGAAGTGGTCGGAGCAGCCGTCCTCGTCGATCTTCTTGCCCATCCCGCCGAAGGGCCTCGGCTCGCGGTACACGCCGGTGAACGTGCCCGGGAACCGCAGGATCTCGACGGTGTCCGCCCGGACCGCGATGGCCGCGTCGTCGACCGCCATGTTCCTGTTCACCAGGAACTGGTCGAGCACGTTCGGCTGGCTCTGGAAGTAGAAGCTGCCCTCGGGCGTGCCCATGTCCGGCCACATCAGGTTCCACAGGCGGGCACCGGTGGCGTTGACGACCCGCTGCCGCTCCCGGGTGCTCTGCGCGTGCAGGACGAGCGACGGGTCGAACGGCTCGTCGTTGAAGTCGCCCATCGCGAGCACCGGGGTGCCCGCGCCGTGCACCTCGAGCACCCGCTCGTGGAAGTACCCGAGCGTCTCGCCCGCGATGGCGCGGTAGCCGGCCGACTCGAACTGGCCACCGCTGCGGGACGGCCAGTGGTTGCCGAACAGCGCCCAGGTACGGCCGCCCTGCACGGTCCTGACGTTGACCTGGACGATCTCCCTGGTCGCGTTGCGCCGCATGACGACGTGGAAGAACGTCTCGTTCGGGGGCACGGTCAGCACGCCCGGGTCGTACAGGAAGGCGACGTCGATGCCCCGGTCGTCATCCGTGTCGGCGTGCACCACGTCGTAGGCGCGGGTGGGCAGCACGTTCTTGACGGCGGCGGCGAGCAGGTCGAGCACGAAGCGGTTCTCGACCTCGCACACGCCGAGCAGGTCCGGGCCGGCGCCGCCGTTCATCCGCGCGATCACGGACGCGAGCTGCGCGATCTTGCGGTCCCGTAATCGCGGCGTCCAGCCCGCGATGTCCTTCTTGATCGTCCGGCGGACCTTCTCCGGACGGCGTGACTCCGGCGCGTTCTCCTCGTCGAACAGGTTCTCGAGGTTCCACCAGGCGACATAGTAGGTGGCAGGCATCGCGGGGCTCCCATCTGCGCGTCGACCCCCATCGCATATCGCCGGGCGGAGGCCGCGCGTGATGGACCCACCGCCGTAACTTGTCCACCTCCGCCACGCGAAGCGGGACAGTTCCCGAACCGGCGGGCGGATCGTGGAACGCGCTCAGCGCTCGACGGTCAGGTGATGCGGCTGCGAGTCGGCCGGCGACAGGTCGGGAGTCCGGTCGGCGGGAGAGAGCAGTTCCGCGTAGCGGCCGAGCATGCGTTCGCCGGTGTGCCGGTAGAACTCCGGCAGGCGGGTGCTGCGCCCCTCGTGGAAGGCGAGGAAGTCGGGGTCGGAGCGCAGCATGTCGAGGATCCGGCGGAAGCTGGCGACGTCGCTGCGGAAGCTCGCCGTCCGGGCCCGGTGCACGTAGCCGATGGCGCGGTGCGACGTGGTTTCCATCCGCCGCCGCAACATCTGCGGTGAGGCCGCGTGGGTGTAGAGCTCGGCGAGCTTCTCGTAGTACGTCACCGGGTCGTAGTTCTTGATGGTGGTCACCAGGTAGGGCGCGTAGTAGAAGTTGAACGGCATGGCGGACAGGATGCGGCCGCCGGCGGCGAGCTGGTCGTGCAGCGGGGTGCCGCCGAACGGGACGGGGATGTTGATCGTCGGGAACGCGAACGGCGCGCGGTCCATGAACCGTTTGGTCAGCTCCACCGGCTCGTCGCCCTGGTCGGTGTCGAGCCCGAAGATGAAGTTCGCCTGCAGGTACGGCACGTTCTCCGCGAGCTGCGCGAAGTGCGCGGCCACCCGGTCGACCTTGGCCTCGCCGCGCTGGCGCCCGACGCCGGCCTTGTTCGAGTAGTCCGTCCACGACTCGACGCCGGGCGCGACCATCGCGCAGTTGGTCTCCTTCAGCCGGCGCGGCCGGTCCCCGCGCAGCACGGTGAGCGAGCTCTCGATGATGTAGGGCGGCCGCCCGTGGGCGGGCTGCGCCTCCAGCGTCTCGAAGACCTCGTCGAACTTCACCGCGAAGTTGGGGTCGTGGAACACGATCAGCCGGCCAGGCAGGTGCCGGGACAGGTAGCGCAGGTCGGTCGCGAGCCGGTCGACCGGCAGCGGCCGGTAGGTGCTGCTCCAGTCGATGCAGAAGTCGCACCGGTACGGGCACCCCATGCTGGCGAGCATCGGCACCGCCGACAACCACAGGGGCTTGCGGCCCCAGAAGAACGCCGACGCGCGGATCTCCGGCATGCGCTCCTCGACCGTCGGCACGTCGTCGAACGGCCGCGCGGCGGAGATCATCGTGCCCGGGTCGAACTGGCCGGCCAGGATGTCGTCGACCAGCGCCTCGTCGCACTCGCGCACGACGAGGTCGAAGAAGCGCAGGCAGTCCACCGGGAACGCCTTGGCGTGCGGCCCGCCGATGACCGTGCGCACCCCGGCGCTGCGGTACAGCTTCGCCAGCGCGTAGGCGAGGTGGCTGACCTGGGTGTAGCAGGAGATGAACACCACGTCGAGATCGGCGGGCAGCAACCGGTGCGGCCGGCCGAGCCCGTAGTAGGTCGCGTAGAACGTCTCGTGGCCCTGCCTGCGGCACCACACCGAGATGGCCTGCGGCGTGATGCTCGCGTACTGCTTGGTGATCAGCAGCTGGTAGCCGATGTCCACCGGGCGGCGGGCCGGCGGGCCGAGAAGGTCGAGTATCCCCACCCTCATCGCGTTCGGACCCGTGCCACGAGCGCATCCGAGGGGCGGAGGCGCATCTCGTTCCAGAGCAGCGTGGCGTACCGGTCGACGTGCCGGCACGCCTGCGCGACGTTCCCCTCGGCGAGGTGGACGTCGACCAGCGCGGCGTGTGCCGACTCGTGCAGCGGTTCCGCGGCGATCGCCGTGTAGGCGGCGTCGAGGGCCGGCATGAACCGGCCCAGCCCGCGCAGCCGGTGGGACAGCGCCACCAGCGCCTGGATCCGTATCTGGTGTATGCGTTCCCGCTCCAGCATCAGCCAGTCCTCCTCCCAGCCGGGCAGCAGATCCGCCGTGAGGCCCGCCGTCGTGGCGTCGTCCGCCGCGAGCTCGCCCGCGGCGAGCAGCCGCCCCGCCTGGCCGAGGCTTCGCTCCACGTCCACCTCGACATCAGTGCCCAGGTGGACACGCAGGCGATCGGCGTGCACGAGCCGGTCGTCGGCCCTGCGGATCCGCCACAGCGCGGTGCGCAGGCTCGCCTGGGCCCGTTCGTGCGACCCCCGGCACCACAACCGCTCGGCCAGCGCCGTGCGTCGGTGGGGGATGCCGAAGGGACGCGACAGCGCCAGGAACGCCAGCACCCGCTGGGCGTGGGCCGGCAACACCACTTCGTGGTGCCCGACGTCGAGCCGGAACCCGTCGAGCAGCCGCACCAGCAACGGAACGCCACCCGCGGCGGTGTCAGGCGAAGGGAAGTGGGGCACGTGCAAGCTCCTCCGCATCGTGCGTGCGAACCTACGGACGCTCCGTCTGCGGCAGCGTCAATCCGCCGGCTCGGCACAGGCGTTGATGGGGGCGCAGACGGCCCGTCCGGATACTCGAACGCATGGACTCCCAGCCGTGGCGCGTCGTCCTCGTACGAGCCTGGCCGCACGACGGCGAGGTGGCCGCCGTGCTGCTCGTGGGGTCCGAGCCGGGTTGGCCCGCATCCGCACGCAGGGTCACGACCGGCTCGGTGGAGGCGGCCTGCACCGCCCTCGCCGACATCCTCGGCGAGCTGGCAGCGAGTCCCACGGACCCCACCCCCACCGGCTGACGCGACCGCGTTTCGGTCACTCTACGCCGTCCGGCGACGCCGGACACGCCGGCCACCGCGCGCGGGCCGTCACCGGCGCGGCAGCTCCCGGCCCCGTCAACGACCCCGGCGCCGGCCCGCCCGCGTCCCGGCCGAGAACGCGGCCACACCGGTGCGTTTCGCCGCCGGCTCGGGGCCCGCCTTGGCCTGCCGGTCGCGGGCACGGGACGAACCGCCCGACCGCGGCGTCGTCTCGGCCGGCCGGCGCCTGCGTGACGTGCGGGCTGCCGGCTCCGGCCTCGCGGCCGGTGCGGTGTAGGTGCGCTCCCCCGGCGCGAGCTCGGTGAGCAGCGGATGGCCGGGGCGCAGGCGGGTGACCGTGGCGGTGATGCCGGCCTTGCGGGTCAGCGCGCGGACGTCGGCGACCTGTCCGTCGGTCATCAACGTGACCACGGTGCCCGACGCGCCCGCCCGTGCCGTCCTGCCCGAGCGGTGCAGGTATGCCTTGTGCTCCATCGGCGGGTCGGCGTGGATCACCAGCGCGACGTCGTCGACGTGGATGCCCCGGGCGGCGATGTCCGTGGCCACCAGGGTCGGCGCGGTGCCGTCGGCGAAGGCGAGCAGGTTGCGGGTGCGCGCCGGCTGGCCGAGGTTGCCGTGCAGCTCGACCGCGGGCACCCCTTCCGCGACGAGCTGGCGGGCCAGCTTCGTGGCGCCGCGCTTGGTCCGGGTGAACACGAGCGTGCGCCCCGGCGCCGCGGCCAGGTCGACCAGGACCGGCAGCCGGGCGCCGGGCTGCACGTGCAGCACGTGGTGCGCCATGGTCGAGACCGGCGAGGACGGCGGGTCGACGCTGTGCGTGACCGGATCCCGCAGGAAGCGGCGGACCAGGACGTCGACGCCGGCGTCGAGGGTGGCCGAGAACAGCAGCCGCTGGCCGCCCCGCGGTGTCTGGTCCAGCAGCTTCGTGACGGCCGGCAGGAAGCCCAGGTCGGCCATGTGGTCGGCCTCGTCGAGCACCGTGGTCTCCACCGCGTCGAGCCGCACGTGGCCCCCGCCGATGTGGTCGGCGAGCCGGCCGGGGCAGGCGATCAGCACGTCGACGCCGGCGCGCAGGCCGTTGATCTGCGGTCCGGGGCGTACCCCGCCGTACACGGTCATGGTGCGCAGCGACAGGGCCGTGGCCAGCGGTGCCATCGTCGCCGCGATCTGGTCGGCCAGCTCGCGGGTGGGGGCGAGGATCAGCGCACGTGGCCGGCCGGGCCGCCGCGGTGCCGCCGTGGCGGCGAGCCGGGCGAGCACGGGCAACGCGAAGGCGTAGGTCTTGCCCGACCCGGTCCGCCCGCGGCCGAGCACGTCGCGCCCGGCCAGCGAGTCCGGCAACGTCGCCGTCTGGATGGGGAAGGGAGTGGTGACTCCGCCGGCGGCGAGCGCCGCCACCAGCCGGGCGGGCACGCCGAGCTGGGCGAAGGTGGGTGAACTGTCAACTGTGGATGAAACGGTCGTACGGGGGCGGCGTGCCGCCATGCGGTGCTCCGAAACGTCGATGGGTCGTCCTGCCCGGCGCAGACCGTCGTGGCCGCGGCGCGTGGTGGTCGACGAGAAACGCGGCCCGAGGCAGAACTGAGCGGGCCGCCATGGTCCAGTCTACACATGGCGTGCGCCGACCCCGTTTCTCGGACACGCTCTAGAGGCCGACGCCCCCGCACAGCTCCTTGCGGACGTACAGGCGGACGACGTAGCGCGCGACGACGACGCCGAGGAGAACCACGACCAGCACCGCGCGCGCCACGCGGCGCCCGGCCGATCGGCTCTGGCCGGCCCTGGTCGTCGCGGGCGGGCGCACGTCCGCGGCCCGCTCAGGACCTGTCGCGTGCGGCTCCGCCGACGGACCGAGACGCCTCGCGGTGCGGCTCGCCCGGTGTGACGTGGTGAAGGTGCGGACCCGACGTCATGCCGGCGCTCCCGTTCCCCGGCCGCGCGACGCTGCCGGTCTGGGCGATACGTCGACGACGACGTGGACTCGACCGCTCACGTGCGAGGTGTCCTCGACGGTGCCACGCTACACCCGCCGCCACGACGATCCACTATGGACAGTCAGGGCGTGGCCGAACACCATCGGCGTACCCCGGTTTGACCGCTCGTCGTGGCGCGTGCTCTACTGGAAATGGTTGAAGTTTTTGTGTTCGTTGTTTTCCGTTCAACGCTCGCAAGGATTTGAGCGAGCGTGTTCTGGCGTCATCATTCGATTCCTCATCGCACGCTTGTGACCCGGCCTGCTCGGCCGAGCAGGCCGCATGTTCGATGCGACAAGGAGATTCGCATGGCCCAGGGCACCGTGAAATGGTTCAACTCCGAGAAGGGCTTCGGTTTCATCAGCCCCGACGAGGGCGGCGCCGACGTCTTCGTCCACTACTCCGAGATCAGCGGCGGTGGCTTCCGGAGCCTCGACGAGAACGCCCGCGTTCAGTTCGACATCGGCCAGGGAAACCGTGGCCCCCAGGCGACCGGCGTTTCCGTCATGTGACCTGCCACACCGGAAACGATCGAAGGGCGGCCGTGACCCCACGGCCGCCCTTCGTCACCCGCGTCGGCCTCGGGATTTCGTGGTGTAGGCTCCAGTCGTCGAAGGCACTTCGCATGTCGGCATTCGAGCCGGTTTCGTCCTCGACGATCCCCTTCCGGTCGGAGATCCGTGCCGACGAGACGGACATGGCGCGTCATGGGCTTTCGCGCAGGGCGTCGGCGACCTGTGTTCGCGATGGTCCGGCCCGAGCACGCGGACCCCACCGGGCACCAGCCACCGCACCACGCCTGACACCAGGAGAGCCATGACGCCCAGGCCGCATGACGACGACCGCACGAGCGGCCGCGCGCAACCGATGTCACAGTTCACCCAGGCCCGAGCGCGGGCCCTGCGCGAACTGACCGACCAGCGCGACCGCGCGACGCGCACGGTCGCCGGGCAGGCCCGCGACCGCGACGAGTTCACCGGCCTGCTGTCGATGCTCGGCCTCGACGACGGGCATGGCGGCCCGCAGGCGCTGAGCCACTCGCTGGCCGGCTACGTCCGGCAGGTGGCCGCCGCGATCGGCGTGCCCGCGGACGCCGTCGGGTACGAGGTCAGCGACACCGCCACCGCCTACCTCGGCCTGGCCGGACGCTCCCCCGAACGCCCCGGCCGGGACCTGATGCTGGCCTGGGACGAACGGCTCGGCTGGTACGTGGGGGTCGAGACGCACCCCGAGGAGGCACCGATCGTGATCTGCTACCTCGGTGGTGAGGCCGTACCGCCTCCGTCCGCGGTCGCCCGGTTCGTCACCGAGACCCTCGCCGGCCGGCAGGCCGGCCGGCTGCGCCCCGTCCTGCCCCGATCCGACCGGATGACGCTGGCACGGCAGATGGCGGCCCTCCGAACGCCGGCGCGCTGACCGCGTTCGCCGGCCTGCCCGGCACCTCCGTCCGGCGCCGACCGCAATCGGTACACAATGGACGAACGGAAGTGGCATGATCCCCGCGCACCCGCACACCAGCCCTTCCGGACCGCAGGCCAACGGCGAGGTCGCCACCGGCTGCTCGGTGTGCGCCCACCCCTGGACCGCGCACGACCCGATCGCGGCCCGGTTCTGCGATGCGACCGCGGCCGCCGGGTTCCGGCGCGGCTGCGTCTGCACCACCCGCCCGCGCACGAGCACCGAGGGCCGGGCCGGCTGACCTCGCCGCCGGCCACCGCACGCGCGCTTCCGGCCGCCCTTCACCACGTCGCCGCCGCCACCCCGCGCTACGCCTCGCCCCGGGTGATCGGCTCCGCACAAACCCGTGGTAAAACAACAATTTTCAACACATTGTTTCGAAGGAAGCTGTTGCCCCCTGGCGCGAGAAAGTGCGATTGTGTGTTAGTCGCCAACAAGCGGGGTGGTTCAACGATGTCTCCCTCGTCCTCGGACCGGCCGGAACGTCGCGCGGGATCGGTCTCGCGCCGCAGGTTTCTCGAGGGAGGCGCCGCCGTACTCGGCGGGCTCGCCGATACCCACCACGGCCACGCTGTCGCCGCTGTCGTGCGCGCCCGCGGCCGCGGCTACGGGCTGGGAGCAGCCGCCGAACGGCTCGCCGGAGTGGAACGACAACATCGGGATCTTCGAGGTCAACGCGGAGCCGCCGCACGCCACGGCGATGCCCTACGCGAGTCTCGGCGAGGCGCTCGCCTGCGACCGCACGCGCTCGCCGTTCCGGCTCGACCTCGACGGCGACTGGCGCTTCCGGCACGCGAGCCGTCCCGACGAGCGGGACCCCGACTTCTACCGGGTGGACGTCGACGACCGCGGCTGGGACACGATCCCGGTACCGGCCAACTGGCAGCTGCACGGCTACGACTTCCCGATCTACACCAACATCACCTACCCGTGGTGGGGCGCCAACGGCCAGAACGAGAACGCGCAGCCGCCCTTCGCGCCGACCCGGTTCAACCCGGTCGGCCAGTACCGGCGCACCTTCCGGCTGCCGGCCCGGTGGGCCGGCCGGCGCACCTTCCTGCACTTCGAGGGCGTGAAGTCGGCGTTCTACGTGTGGATCAACTCCCAGCTCGTCGGCTACCGCGAGGACTCCTACGACGCCGCCGAGTTCGACATCACCGGCTACCTGCGGCCGGGCACCAACCGGATCGCCGTCGAGGTCTACCGCTTCTCGGACGGGGACTGGATGGAGGACCAGGACATGATCCGGCTGGCCGGCATCTTCCGGTCGGTCCACCTGTTCTCGACGCCGACCGTCCACCTGCGGGACTTCCGGCTGGAGACGCCGCTGCGCGACGGGTACACCAACGCCGACCTCGCCGTCACCGCCACCGTCCGCGACTACGGCGGGGCGGGCGGCGGGACGTACACGGTGGAGACCCGGCTCTACGACGCCCACGACCGTCCGGTGTGGCCGCGCCCGCTGCGCCAGACCGCCGACCTCGGCTCGGCACCCGCGGGGCAGGACGTCACGACGCGGGCCGGCAAGGCGGTCCGGGCGCCGAGGCTGTGGTCGGCGGAGCAGCCCTACCTCTACACGGCCGTGCTCGTGCTGCGCGACCCGTCCGGGAAGGCCGTCGAGACGCTCTCCGCGCGCGTGGGCTTCCGCGAGTTCGCGATCGCCGACGGTCTCATGCGGATCAACGGCCGGCCGGTCACGTTGCGCGGCACGAACCGGCACGAGATCCACCCCGACCGCGGCGCCGCGCTCACCCGCGCGGACATGGCCGCGGACATGGAGATCATGAAGCGGATGAACATCAACGCCATCCGCACCTCGCACTACCCCAACAACCCCACGTGGTACGAGCTCGCCGACTACTACGGCCTGTACGTGCTGGACGAGACCAACCTGGAGACCCACGGCGTCCGCGACCGCTACCCCGACTCGAATCCGGAGTGGACGGACGCGGTGGTCGACCGCGCCAGGCGGATGGTGCACCGGGACAAGAACCACCCGAGCGTGGTCATCTGGTCGCTCGGCAACGAGGCCGGTGGCGGCAGCAACTTCGTCGCCATGCACGACTGGATCCGCTCGTACGACACGACCCGCGTGATCCACTACGAGGGCGACAACCGGCCCGAGGTCAGCGACATCCGCTCGCGCATGTACGAGCGTCCGTCCACAGTGGAGCAACGGGCGCAGGACACGGCCGACACCCGGCCCTACGTCATGATCGAGTACGCGCACTCGATGGGGAACTCGACCGGGAACCTCAAGGAGTACTGGGACATCGTCCGCGCCCACCCGGTGCTGCAGGGCGGGTTCATCTGGGACTTCGTCGACCAGGCGCTGCGCTGGCCCACCCCGCCCCGCAAGCTGCTGACCGAGACCGGGCCCGACGCGCTCACCGCCGAGCTCACCCCCGCGGCGAGTTTCGACCGCGACACCGGGCTGTCCGGCGGGGCCGTCTTCGCCTCGGACGAGGACCTGGACCTCACCGGTTCGCTGACCCTGGAGGCATGGGTCACCCCGAGCTCGGTCGGCGGGCACCAGCCGATCGTCGCCAAGGGCGACCACCAGTACTCGCTCAAGCAGACCGACGCCAACCTCGAGCTCTTCATCTACTCGGGCGGGTGGATCTCCGTCACCACTCCCCTGCCCGACGACTGGACCGGCCGGGAACACCACGTCGCGGGAGTCCTCGACGACGCGGGGAACACCCTGACGCTCTACCTCGACGGCACGGCGGTGAGCAGGACCACCGACCGCGTCCCGGACAGCACGACGGCCCAGATCGCGCTCGGCACCGACGCCGAGAATCCCGGCCGCGTGTTCAGCGGGGTCATCCGCATCGCCCGCGTCTACGCGCGGGCGCTCGACGCCGCCGAGATCACCGACGAGCCCGCCGCGGCCGGCCGCGGCCCGGACGACCCCGACGTGCGGCTGTGGTTCGACGCGACCACGGCCGGCTACACCGAGCAGGCGCCGGCCGAGCCGACCTTCCTGGCCTACGGCGGCGACTGGGGCGACAACCCCAACGACGGCAACTTCTGCGCGAACGGCATCATCACCGCCGAGCGCGGCCTCGGCGGGAAGGCCGTCGAGGTCAAGCACGTCTACCAGTACGTCAACGTCACCGCCGGCGCGGACGCCGGCTCGGTGACGATCACCAACGAGCACCTATTCACGAACGTCGACGCCTACGACGGGCACTGGGAGCTCGTGGCCGACGGCGAGGTGGTGCAGCGTGGACGGCTCACGCGGGCGCAGCTGAACGTGCCGCCCGGGTCGAGCCGGACCGTCACCGTGCCCGTCCGGCGACCGGCTCACCCGGCCCCCGGCCAGGAGCACTTCCTGCGCGTGTCGTTCACCACCAGGACGTGGACGCCGTGGGCCCGTCCCGGCTTCGAGGTCGCCGGCCGGCAGCTGCCGCTGGACCTCGGCAGCCCCGAGGTCCGGCCGGTGCCGGCGGCTCGCGTGCCGGACGTGACCGCGCACGAGACCGGCGACGAGGTCACGGTCACCGGGCCGCACTTCTCCGTCACCATCGCCAAGGACAGCGGCGTCATCACCTCCTACGTCGCCCGCGGCACCCGGCTGGTGAGCTCCGGCCCCGAGCCCAACTTCTGGCGCGCGCCGACCGACAACGACCGCGGCAACGGGCAGCCGAGCCGCAACGGCACCTGGCGCTACGCCGGTGCCCGCCGCGAGGTCACCGACGTCACCGTGCGGACGGAGTCGGGCAAGGCCGTGGTGGTCACCGTCAGCGGCACCCTGCCGACGTCGACCACCTCCACCTACACCACCACGTACACGATCTTCGGCAACGCCGAGATCAAGGTCGACAACACGCTGCACCCGGGCGCACCCACCCTGCCCTACATCCCGGAGGTGGGGACCATCCTGTTGCTGCCGAAGGAACTGGACGCCATCGAGTTCTACGGCCGGGGGCCCGAGGAGAACTACTGGGACCGCAACACCGGCTCGGACGTCGGGCGGTACTCCTCGACCGTGGCGCGGCAGTGGACGGACTACATCCGCCCGCAGGAGAACGGCAACAAGACCGACGTGCGCTGGGTCGCGTTGACCGACCGGCACGGCACCGGGCTGCTGGCCTGCGGCGAGCCGCTGCTGGAGTTCAACGCCTCGCACTTCACCCCGGAGGACCTGTCCGTGGGCGCGCGGCACGACTACCAGCTGACCCCGCGCGCGGCCGTCGTGCTGCGGCTGAACCACCGGCAGATGGGCGTCGGCGGCGACGACAGCTGGGGAGCGCAGACGCACGACGAGTACAAGCTCTTCGCCGACCGCGACTACCGGTACACCTACCGGCTGCGCCCGCTCACCAGGAGGGACGACGCCATGACCCTGTCCCGCCGCCCGACCGCCACGCCCGGATAGCCCCTCCGGTCCGCATCGCCGAACCGACCCCCGCGCAACCGAGCCGACCCGCCGCGCGCCGGGGAGGTCGTCCCCGCAGTACGGGACTCGCGAGGGGTGATACCGGGAGCGATAGGGGATTTTCCCTATGGTGACGCCCGGGGGAAGCACCCGCGCAACCGGCGGCGCGGCCCGTTCCGTCTGGACGGCATGCGAAGACTCCGATACGCACGCACCGGTGCGTCATTGATCGCCGTGCTGATCGCGGCGTTCGGTGTCGTCGGCTGTGGCGGTGCCCCAGCCGACTCGTCACGACCGCGGCCAGAGCCGATGCCGCCCACCTCACGACACGACATCCCGGCGGGTGGCGAGGACATCGCCATCCAGTTCTCGTCCGGCGGCGGCCTGTCCGGGCCGTGCTGCGCCGCCCCGGAGGTTCCCGGCGTCACCGTCTACGGCGACGGGAGCGTGGTGTTCACCGAGGGCACCGTCGGGACACTCCCGGGCATGCGCCAGGCCACCCTCGACCGCGGTGACGTGGTCGCGCTGGTCGACCAGGCGCGGGAGGCCGGCCTGCTCGGGCAACCGGACACCGGCACGTTCTGCTGCGACTTCGGGTACACCCGGGTGGTGATCGGCTACGGCGGCACCACGCACGAGCTCTCCGTCGTCGGGCTCGGCCACGAGGACGTCGCCAACGCCCGCCTCACCGACGCGCAGCTGCGCAACCGCCACAACGTCGCCGAGCTGCGCGACCGGCTGTCGGACCTCGTCGGGAAGTCCGGCGACCAGCGTGGGTACGCGCCGGCCGAGCTCGCCGTCTACGTGCGCCCGGCGGGTTCGGACGCGACGGGCGAGCCGACCCCGTGGCCGCTCGACACCTCGCTCGCCGAGGGCGGCACCCCGACGACGGGCGACGGCCGCTGCCTGCACGTCACGGACGGCAGCCGGGCCGTGGTGGCCGCCGCCCGCAAGGCGGAGACCAACGACTGGTCCTCCGCCGGCCAGGTGTGGTGGGTGGTCGTGCGGCCCCTGCTTCCCCACGAGCACGGCTGCCCCTGACCGCACCGGGCGCGGCGGCACCGCCTGCGGACCGCCGCCCTGCCCGGCACCGGGCGCCGGAGCCGCCCGGCCGGTGTGCGGCGGTCATCGCCCGGGCGGCGCCAGCCGGTAGACGGCGCCGGCCTGGTCGTCGGTGATGTAGACCGCGCCGTCCGGACCCGCGACCGCGGCCACCGGGCGGCCCCACCGGGACCCGTCGGCGGCCTGGAACCCGCCCACCAGGGTCTGCTGTGCGCCCAGCTCACCGTCGTGCCACGGGAAGAACGACACCTCGGGAGCGCGCGGCGGGGACGCGTTCCACGAGCCGTGCACGCCCACCAGGGCGCCGTGGGCGTAGCCGTCCGGCAGTCCCCCGTCGACGAACGACAGGCCCAGCGGTGCGGAGTGCCCGCCGAGGGCCTGCTCGACCGCGGGCAGCGCCGCGCAGTCGAGCTTGCGCCCGTCCGGGTTCGTCTCGACGTCGCGGGTGAACGGGACCGCCGACAGGTCCTGCTCGCTGCCCCGGACGCCGGGTTCCACGTCGGCGTCCGGGTCGCAGTACGGCCAGCCCAGGTTCCGCCCGGGCGTGAGCCGCGCGAGGGGCTCGACGGGATGGTCGCGCACGTACTCCTTGATCACCTGTCCGCGCGAGGACCCGGAGGCGTCGCCGTACGGGCGGTCGAACGGGTACTCGATGTTGTCGCGGTTGTTCACCGCCGTCCACACCGCCCCGTCGGGGGCCACGGCCAGGCCGGTGCCGTTGCGCACGCCCACGGCGAACGGCTCCGGCTCGCCGCCTCCGGGTGGCACGCGCAGGATCGAGGCCCGGGGTGGGTTCGCCGTGAGGTCCTCGGCGGAGATGTTGCCCGTCGATCCGACGGACACGTACACCGCGCCGTCCGTGCCGAGCGCGACGCTCTTCAACGCGTGCGCGTACCTGCCGCCCAGTTCCGGGCTCCGCGCGTCGGGCAGGCCGGTGACCACCGGACGCGGATCCTTCGCCGTGCCGGCCCGGTAGGCGTAGGCGTCCACCCGGTCGCTCTGTGCGACGTACAGAGTCGAGCCGTCGAACGCGAGACCGTGCGGCAGGTTCAGCCCGGTCAGCAGCGCCGACACCGTAGCGACGCCCCGCCCGTCCGGCACCAGCCGGACCACCGAGCCCTCCTTCGGCACCGAGACGAGCAACGTGCCGTCCGGCGCCCAGGCGGCGAGCCGAGCCGAGGGAACCCGGGCGAACACGGACATCGTCCAGCCGGGGGGAACGAGCGCCTGCCGTGGCGTGTCCAGCGGCGCGTCCCGCATCCCCTCCGGGACCGCGACCGTCACCGCCTCGAGATCCGCCGGCGTGGCGGCCGGCGACGACGTGCCACCCGCGGAGTCGGTCGGCGCGGGAGGTTCCGACACGCAGCCGGACGCCAGCAGCGCGACCGCCACCGCCCCCGGGACCACCCGCCGGACCGCCCCGCCGGCGTCTCGGAATCGCGTCATCATTGCTGGTCAGCTCCCCGTGGAGACCACCGTCGAGATCCACCCTGTGGGTGGCTGCCCCACCATGATCCCGACCTCGCCCACCAAGCCCGCCGGCAGCCCCCGCGGAGCGCAACCGCGGGCCGCCGGCGCGCGTCCTGAAGGCCGTGAGCAGACGCGTCGTGGTGGTGTCGGTCGTGGTGCTGGTCGGCCTGGGCGCGCTCGCCGGCCTCGCGTTCCTGCCGGCGACGGCGAACCACTTCGGCTACGCCCTGCCGGGCCGCGAGGGCCTGCCCTACCGCGTGCACTACCAGGACCGGGACTACCGCAGCCACCTGACGTGTGCGCGGGCGTCGTGGTGCGAGGCGGAGATGACGCCCGAGGACCGGGCGCGGCCGTACTGCACGCCGGGCACCGAGCTCCGGGCCGGCCTGTCGCTGGTGCGGGTGGACGACGTCGGCACGTTGTTCGGGCCGCCGCACGGCCTGTTCGTCGACGCCGGCCACGCCGCGGACCGGACCCCGATGGCGGTCCTGGTCGAGGCATCGCGGGACTGCTACGTGAGCTACACGCTGATGGGTGGTCCCTAGACTAGAGCGTGGTGAGTGCCCGGTCGAGCGCGTCGGCGACGTGGTCGGCGCTCGCGGCCGTGACGCACATCGGTGGCTTGATCTTGAGGACGTTCTTGTGGTCGCCCGTCGGCTGGACGATGCAGCCCCCGGCGAGCATCGCCTCGCAGACGCGGTCGGCCAGCGCCGTGGCGGGCGCGAAGGTCGAGCGGTCCGTGACGAGCTCCACGCCGAGGAACAGGCCGAGGCCGTGCACGGCGCCGATCGCGGGGTGCCGCTCGGCGAGCGTCATCAGGCGGGCCCTGAGGTGACCGCCGACCACGCGCGCGTTGTCCGGCAGGCGCTCGTCCCGCAGCACGTCGAGCACGGTGAGGCCGACCCGGCAGCTCACCGGGCTGCCGCCCGCCGAGGAGAACAGGCTGCCCTCGACCGCGAACGCCTCGGCGATCGCGCGCGTGGTGATCACCGCGCCCAGCGGGTGCCCGTTGCCCATGGCCTTGGCCATGGTGATGACGTCCGGGCGCGCGCCCTGCTGCTCGAAGCCCCAGAAGAACTCCCCGAGCCGGCCGTACCCGACCTGCACCTCGTCGCTGATGCAGACGCCGCCGAGGGCCCGGACCCGCTCGAAGACACCGGCCAGGTAGCCCTCCGGCAGCAGCACGCCGCCGCCGTTGCCGAATACCGGCTCCATGATCACCCCGGCCAGCCGGCCCCGCCCCCGCTCGCCGAGCTCGTCGAGCCGCGCGTCGAGGTCGGCCAGGTAGCCCGCGGCGGCACCGGGACCGCGATGGGTGCCGCGAACCGCGTTGGGCGCGTCGACCAGCTCGACCCAGCCGGGCCTGCTCGTCAGGGCGCGCGGGTTGTCGCCGATCGACGTGGACACCGCGTCGGCGCCGACGGTCCAGCCGTGGTACGCCTCGCGGGCGGCCAGGACGCGCGGCCGGCCGGTCGCGGTCAGCGCCAGGCGCAGGGCCAGCTCGACCGCCTCGCTGCCGCTGTTGACGAGGAACACCGTGTCGAGCCCGGCCGGGGCGAGCGCGGCGAGCCGCTCGGACAGCTCCGCGACGGCGGCGTAGTGGAAGCGCGAGTTCGTGTTGAGCAGGGCCCACTGCCGCGCGACCGCCTCGACCAGCCGCGGGTGCCCGTGCCCGAGCGCGGCGACGTTGTTGACCGCGTCGACGTAGACCTGCGCCTTCGTGTCGACGAGGAACTCGCGCCAGCCGCGCTCGATCCGCGGCGGGTGGCGGTAGTAGTGCTCCTGCACCCGCGCGAACGCGGCGTCCCGGCGGGCCAGCAGGTCGCCGGGATCGGCGTCCGCGGCGGCGACGGGCACGCCGAGCAGCGGCGACGGGTCCGGGCACAGCCGCCGCCAGACCGCCTCGGCGCGCGGGGTGACGAGGAACGGCGGCCGGACGCCGGGCACCGTGCACAGCTGCACGCGCACGGCGTCCCGCGCGGTGGCCAGCAGGTCACCGCGCCGGACCCGCGTCGCGACCGGGTCGACGCCCGTCAGGTGCAGGGCCACGCCGTCCCCGCGAAGGCACAGGGTTCCCTCGCCGGCCTCGGCGGTGCCGTCGAAGGGCGCCGCCAGCTCGGTTCCGGCCGGCAGCACGAGGTCGACGCCGAGCGCGAGGGTCGCGGCGGTGCCGCGCGCCGCGTACGGGCGCGCACGGGTCAGCCGGTACTCCGCCCACCGGGTGGTCGCCGCGCCGGCCTCCCCCGCCCGGGCGCGCAGGATCCGGTCCTCCGCATCCTCGGCCAGCCACGCTCCGGCGTCCAGGTCGGGGCCGCACGGCGAGAGATCCACCGGCGCCGGAACGCAGCCGGCCGGGAGCAGCGGGCCGGCCGGCGGCATGGCGGCGGGACCGGCGGCGGCCGCGCGGACCAGGACCTCGAGCTCGTCGGCGTCCCAGGACGACGCGACCCGGAACGAGCGCCACTCCGCGGCGCGGCGCTCGCCGACGTAGTCGTTGTCGCCGTCGAGCGCCGCCTGCTGGTGGTTGCTGACGACCAGCACCGCCGTGCGCAGCACGACGAGCGGCCACAGCGCCGCGAGCTCGGCGTCGTCGAGGGGCACCCGGTCGTGGAACGCGCGCACGGTCCGCAGCATCAGCTCGGGGTCGTCGCCGCGCATCAGGACCGCGGCGCACGTCGCGGCGAGCTCGGCGACCCGCCAGCCGTGCTGCAGGTCGCCGAAGTCGATCACCCCCACCGTGCCGTCGCCCGCCAGCACCACGTTGTCGTCGGTGACGTCGGCGTGGATGACCTGCTCGGGCAGCCGCGCGGCGAGCGGCCCGAGCCGGCGCAACGCCTCCTCGCGGGCCGCCGCGACCGCCGCCCGCCGGGTCGCGCCGGGCACGAAACGCAGCAGCGCGGCCACGACGTCACCGGCCACCCGAAGGTTCCACGGGGTGCGGCGGGTCGTGCCGGGGTGCCGGAAACCGGCCAGCGCGGCGGCGACGCGGCCCGCGGTGTCGCCGAGCAGCGCGGCCTGCTCGGGCCCGAAGTCCGCCCGCTCGATGAGCGGCGTGCCGTCCACGAAGCTCAGCACGCGGGTGAGCAGCGTGGCGCCGCCCACCTCCAGGCGCTCGACATCGGCACCGGCGAGGCTCGGCACCGGGAGCGGCACCGTCACACCGGCCGCCGCGAGCGCGCGCAGCGCGAGCGCCTGCCCCGCCTGTTCGGCCGGATCGGCGGCGGCGTTCAGGAACTTGAGGACCGCCCGGCCGGTGCCGTCGACGAGGAAGTTGCGGTCCTCCTGGCTGCCCAGCTCGACGATCCGTCCGCGCAGGCCCCAGTGCCGCCGGGCGACGTCGGCGGCCTGCGCGGCGGTGACCGCGGGGCGGGCCGACCCCGCCGGCGGGGCCGGATCGACGGTCATCCGCGGCCGGCCGAGGACGCCACCACCGTCCCCGGGCCGTCGAGGGCCCGGGCCAGCAGCCGCTGCACCGGAACGCCGCGGATCGAGGCGTCCAGCACCTGCACGGTGTGCGCGACCGGCATCCGCTCGCCCATCCGGGCCAGCGTGGTCGCCACCTGCATCCAGCAGCCCGGGTTGGCCGTGACCATCACCTGGGCACCGGTGGCGAGCACCGCGCTCGCCTTGCGCTCGCCGAGCTCGCGCGCCGGCTGCGGGTGCAGCAGGTTGTAGGTCCCCGCGCTGCCGCAGCAGATCTCGGCCTCGCGCGGCTCGCGCAGCTCCACGCCGGGGATGCCGCGCAGCAGCCGGCGCGGCTGGGCGCGCACCCCCTGCGCGTGCCCGAGGTGGCAGGCGTCCTGGTAGGCGACCGTCATCGGCAGCGGGTGCCGCACGGCGACCGGGCCCAGCTCGTCGAGCAGCTCGCTGACGTCGCGTGCCCGGTCCGACAGCGCCTTCGCGCGCTCGGCCCAGCCGGGCTCGTCGCGCAGCTGGTGGGCGAAGTCCTTGAGGTTGGACCCGCAGCCCGCCGCGTTCACCACGACGTTGTCCACCCCCGCCGCCTCGAAGGTCGCGATCACCCGCTTGGCGAACGCCAGCGCCTCGGGCTCGCGGCCGGCGTGCGCGGACAGCGCGCCGCAGCAGCCCTGCCCGCGCGGCACGACGACCTCGCAGCCCTCGGCGGCGAGCACCCGCACGGTGGCCGCGTTGACGTCGGGGAAGAACGTGCCCTGCACGCAGCCGGTGAGCAGGCCGACCGTGCGGCGCCGCGGACCGACCGCGGACGTGCGCTCCGGCAGCCTGTCCACGTGACCGAGCTTCGGCGCGAGGGACTCCATGGCCCGCAACGGTTCCGGCAGCCGGGACAGCAGCCCGCTGCGCGCGAGCAGCCGGCCGAGCCCGCTCGCCTGGTAGGCCCGCAGCGGACCGCGCAGCACCCTCAGCCGCCGCGGGTACGGGAACAGGCCGTAGATCACCCCGCGCAGCAACCGTTCCCGCCGCGGCCGCTCGACCCGCCGGTCCAGCTGCGCGCGGGTGGCCTCGATCAGCTTGTCGTACCTCACGCCCGACGGGCAGGCGGTCACGCACGCCATGCAGCCGAGGCACTGGTCGAGGTGCCGCACGCTGCTGGCGTCGAACGCGTCGCCCTGCAGCCCGGCCTTCATGATGTCGATGCGCCCGCGCGGGCTGTCCATCTCCTCGCCCCACAGCACGTAGGTCGGGCACGTGGGCAGGCAGAATCCACAGTGGACGCAGTCGCTGATGAGCGCCGGGTCCGGCGGGTGGTGCGCGTCGAACGCGCCGCCCGGCGGCGGGCCGGCACCCGGCATCCCCAGCCCGACGGTGGCCGCGGCGGCGCTGGCCGCGATCGGCATGCCCGCCTCCCCGGAGCTCACGGTGTTGGTCGCGTCGCGGAGGGACCGGCCTGTGTGGTCGCGTGCTTGTGGCCGGCGTGCGTCACGGTCCCCCGAGGTGCGGTCGCGTGCCATCACAGACCTCCCAACAGGCGGCCGGGCGACAGCCGCCGCCCGGGGTCGAACTGGTCCTTCACCCGGGTCATCAGGGCGAACGAGTCGGGCACCGGCCCCCAGTGGTCGAGGCCCGCCCGCAGGTCGTCCGGGGCCGCGATGATCACGGCCGACCCGTCGCGGGGCGCGATCGCCGCCCGCAACGCCGCCAGGTCCGTGTCCGCGGGCACGGACACGTACGCCACACCGGTGCACGCCGAGGCCGTGCCGGACGCGCCGGCCGGCAGGGCGGCCAGCACGCGGGGCAGCGCGTGCGGCTCGTAGGCCAGCCGCAGCACCACTCCCCCGGCGGGCCGCTCGCCGAACCACGACGGCGGCCGCGCCGCCCGCTCGCCGCCGCCGAGCAGGTCGATCGCCGCGGCCGACTGCGCGTCGACGGACGCCTCGATGCTCTCGAACAGCACGACGCAGCTCGCCGCCCGCGCCGTCCCAGCGCAGCTCGACGGCGGTCGGCGTGAGCGTCGAGCGGGCCGCGAGCGTCGCGAGCCGGCCCGCCTCGGTCGCGTCGCCGACCGGGACGACGACGGCGCCGGCCGCGGCCGGCCGCGGGTGCAGCCGCCAGGTGGTGGACACGACGACGCCGAGCCCGCCGTGGGCGCCGGTGTAGAGCTTGCCGAGGTCGTAGCCGGCGACGTTCTTCACGACCTTGCCACCGGAGCGGGCCGTGGTGCCGTCGGCGAGCACGACAGTCACGCCGATGAGCAGGTCGCGCACCGTGCCGTAGCGCAGCCTGCGCGGTCCGGAGGCGTTGGCGCCGACGATGCCGCCGAGCGTCGCGCCCGGCTCCGGCGGGTCGAGCGCGAGCATCTGGTCGTGCTCCGCCAGCCGGCGCTGCAGCGTCTCGAGTGGCACGCCGGCCTCGGCGACAACGACGAGGTCGCCGGGTGCGTGCTCGACGACCCGGTCCAGCGCGGTGGTGCGCAGCAGCAGGTCGCAGGACGCGGGCGGGGCGGCCCAGCCGGTCTTGGTGCCCGCGCCGACCGGCACGACGGTGCCGGCGGTCGCGCGCAGGATCTCGGCGACCTCGCCCGCCGAGGACGGGGTGACCACCTCGGCCGGAGTGACCCCGGCGATCTCGACGTCACCCGGGTGCACGGCGGCCATCTCAGAACACCTCGCCCAGCGCCGGGTCGGGCGCGGTGTCCGCGCTGCGCACGCCCGGCCGCTCCCCGCACAGCCGGGGTGTGGGGAAGATCTTGCCCGGGTTCGCCAGCCCCGCCGGGTCGAACGCGCAGCGCACCAGCTGCATGGTGTCGAGGTCCTCGGCGGTGAACTGGCCGGCCATCTTGGACTTCTTCTCCAGCCCGACGCCGTGCTCACCGGTGATCGAGCCACCCGCGTCGACGCACAGGTCGAGGATCGCGAAGCCCAGATCCTCGGCGGCCTTCGAGGCGCCGGGCACCGCGTCGTCGAACAGGATCAGCGGGTGCAGGTTGCCGTCACCGGCGTGGAAGACGTTGGCCACGCGCAGGTTCGCCGCGTCCGCGAGCGAGCTGATGTCGCCGAGCACCTCGGGCAGCCGGGTGCGCGGGATGACGCCGTCCTGCACGTAGTACGAGGGGCTGATCCGGCCGACGGCGGCGAACGCGGACTTGCGGCCCTTCCACATCAGCGCGCGGTCCTCGGCGTCGGCGGCGATGCGCGTCTCGAACGCGTGCCGCGCGCGGGCGAGCGTCTCGACGTGCTCGAACTGCTCGTCCACCTCGACCTGCGGGCCGTCGAGCTCGATCACCAGGACGGCCGCGGCTCCCTCGGGGTAGTTGCACCGCACCGCGGCCTCGGCCGCCTCGATCGCCAGCGCGTCCATCATCTCGATGGCCGCGGGCAGGATGCCGGCCGCGATGATGTCGCTGACCGTGCCCGCCGCGTCCGCCACGGAGTGGAAGCCGACCAGCATGGTCTGCACCGACTCGGGCACCCGGATCAGCCGGACGGTCACCTCGGTGACCACGCCGAGCGTGCCCTCGCTGCCGACGAACGCGCCGAGCAGGTCGAACCCGGGATGCTCCGGCGCGCGCCCGCCGAGGTGCACCACCTCGCCGTCGGCGAGCACCACCTCCGCGCCCATCACGTGGTTGACGGTGAAGCCGTACTTCAGGCAGTGCGCCCCGCCGGAGTTCTCCGCGACGTTCCCGCCGATGCTGCACACCTGCTGCGAGGACGGGTCCGGCGCGTAGGCCTGGTCGTGCGGGGCCGCCTCGCGGGTCACCCACAGGTTGATCACGCCCGGCTCGACCACCATCCGCGCGTTGTCCGGGTCGACGTCGACGATGCCGCGCAGCCGGGACAGCACGATGAGCACGCCGTCCGCGACCGGAACCGCGCCGCCGGACAGCCCGGTGCCCGAACCCCTCGCCACGAACGGGATCCCCGCCTCGGCGCACAGCCGCACGGTCGCCACCACGTCGTCGCGGTGCTCGGCGAGGACCACGACCCCCGGCCGCACCCGGAACGCCTCGAGCCCGTCGCACTCGTAGGTCCGCAGCTGCGCCGGGTCGGTCAGCACCTTCGCCGCGCCGATCGCGGCGCGCAACCGGTCCGCCAGATCGAGGGTCCGCGGCGACGCCTGCGCCCGCTCCGCGGTTCGCTGGTCGGTCACTTGTGCCACCTCCTCCAACTCCTACCGACCATGATGGTTCATGGCGGCCGTTCAGAGGTCCCGGCGCCGGAAGGCCAGCGCGGCGAGCCCGAGCGCGAGGGCGACCCAGACTCCGGTCCAGACGAGGTAGGGGACGGCGAGCGGGGCCTCGCTCACGAACGGCGAACCGACCGCGGAGCCACCGAACACCGTCAGCACCGCCGGGTCCTGGATCGCGTGCATGGCCCCCTGCCACAGGCCGTCGGTCGGCAGCAGCATCCGCGAGACGGTGGCGACCCGGGCCACGCCCTCGTTGCCGAGCGCCTTCCCGACCCCGCCGACGACCCCCGCGATCCACGTGGCGCCGAACAGGCCGACGGCCACGACGCCCGAGGCCATCGGCGAGATGCCGGTGGACAGCAGCAGGGCGAGCGTGAGCAGCACGACCGTCTGCGCCGCGAGCAGGGCCAGGCCGGCGACCGGTTGCGGCGGCCAGTAACCCATGGTGACCTGGACGATCAGGAACTGGGCGAGGCCGGCCACGACGACGAAGCCGCTGCCGAAGACCACGAGCCCCAGCCACTTCCCCACCAGCACCGCCGGGCGGCGGACCGGCCGCGCCAGGACCGCCAGCACCGTCCCCGACTCGATCTCGCCGGCCAGCGTCGGGCCGGCGAGGAACGCCGTGCCCAGCGCGGCGATCAGGCTCAGGCCGAACATCACGAGGTTGAGCACCTGGGAGGACGCGAGCAGGGCCTCGCCGCTGGTGAGCGTGCCGAACTCCGCGGCGAGCCGGGAGAATCCCCACGCCGAGAGCGCCAGCAGGACCACCGTCATGAGGGCGATCGCGCGCAGCACGCGCCGGCGGGCGGCTTCGCGAAGGGTGAGCGCGGCGACGGTGCGCACGGTCGGGACGATCACCGGGCACCGCCGGAGTCGGCGCGAAGGATGTCCAGCAGCCGTTCCTCGAGGCTGATCCGCCCGGGCTCGACGGCGTGCACCCGGACTCCGAGGCCGATCAGGTCGGCCACGAGATCCGGCACGGTGTCGTCGTCGGGCCGGGTGCCGGAGTCGGCGGCCAGGGTGACCGTGAAGGCGTCCCCGGTGCGGGTGACCCGGCCGACCTCGGCCAGCCGCGCCCGCGCCCGCGCGCCCACCTCGGCCAGGCGCAGCCGCAGCTCGCGGCCGCCGAGCAGCTCCGCCAGGCTGCCGGCGGCGACGACCTTGCCCCGGTCGAGGATGACCACCCGGTCGCAGACCCGCTCCACCTCGCCGATGAGGTGCGAGTTGAGCAGGACGGCGACCCCCCGTTGCTTGAGCGACGACAGGATGTCGCGGACGTCGGCCCGGCCGACCGGGTCCAGCGCGCTCGTCGGCTCGTCGAGGACGACGAGCTCCGGGCGGGCCACCAGCGCGACGGCCAGCCCGAGGCGCTGCTGCATGCCCTTGGAGAAGCCGCCCACCCGGTCACCGGCGCGGTCGGCGAGGCCGACGAGGTCCAGGCACTCGCGCCGCTCCCCGGCCGGCACCGCGGCGCCCGCGAGCCGGATGTGCAGGGCCAGCACCTCGGTCGCGGTGAGCCACGGCTGGTACCGGAACAGCTCCGGCAGGTACCCGACCCGGGCCCGGGCGCGCGGGTCCCCGCCCGGCTGCCCGAGCAGCAGCACGTCGCCCGCGTCGGGCCGGACCAGGCCGAGCAGGATCTTGATGACCGTGGTCTTGCCGGCTCCGTTCGGTCCGAGCAGGCCGACCACCTCGCCGCGGTCGACGGTGAGGGAGACGCCGTCGACCGCCGTCCGCTTCCGGTACCGCTTGCGCAGCCCCGAGCACCACACCGCCGGCGTGGGGGGCAGCTCGTCGAGCATCCGCCGCGCGGCGTCGAGGGACGGTCCGGTGGTGCTCACCGGGCCTCCCGCAGACCGCGCGCGACCGCCAGCGCCTCGCCGGTGCTCACCGAGCCGGCCACCGCGGTGACGGTGCCGTCCTCCACCCAGACCACGCCCGCCATCGTGCCGTCCCGCGAGGTGAACACCGTGGCCGGCGCGCCGCCGACGTCGGCGGCCGAGCTCGTCAGCTGGTCGGAGGACAGGAACAGCGGCAGCGTCGGTCCCTTGGCGGACAGGCCGCGCAGCTGCGACACGACGTTCTCCGGCAGGCCGGGCAGGGACAGCAGGTAGTCCAGGGCCGTGGCGAACGGGATGTCCGACGAGTACGCGGTCGGCGCGACCACCCGGGCCACGAGCATCGCCGGCACGCCGCGGGCCTCCGGCCACACCACGGCCAGCCCCGGGCCGGCGACCAGCCGGAACCGGCTGCCGTCGAGGCCGGGGGGTGGCGGTGGCAGGGTCTCGCCGGCCGCCGCGAGGGTCCGCGCGGTCTTCTCCGCCGAGAACGTGAACACCGCGCTGGTCCGGCCGCCGACGTAGTACGTGGGCTCGCCGGTGACGCCGCGGGGCAGTTCGCCCACCCGGGGCACGGCGAGACCCGTCGCCTCCCGTGCGGCGTCCGCACCGGCGACCGCACGGATGTCGACCTTCTCGGTCACCTCGACCTCGCCGATGTCGGACAGGTCGGGCAGCCTGACGAGGTCCTCCTCGGGGGCGGTGACCGGGGCGATCTGCTCGGTCCGGAAGATCTGCAGCCAGTCCGCGGCGGCCGCGACCCCGGCCCCGGTCAGCAGCACGACCGCGCCGACCACGGCGAACACCGGGCTGCGCACCACGCCACGCCACCGGCGCGCGCGGACGGCGCCGGCCACCCGCGGGCGCTCCCGCGCGGACGCCGAGCGCGACAGCCGGCGCCACCCCGCGTCGACGTCCACCTCCAGGCGGACGTCCAGCGCCGCGCCGGCCGCCGCCGCGTCCCGCTGGGCGGCCGCCAGTCCGGACAGGCACGCCGGGCAGCCCGCGACGTGCTCGCGGTCGGTGTCGGCGACGCCCGCCGGCTCGTCCACGAGCCGGCGCAGCGTGCCGTCAGTCGGATGACGCATGACGGATCAACTCCTTGCGCAGGGCGGACTCGGCGCGCCGCACGGTGGTGCCCACGCTGCCGGGAGACAGGTCGAGCGCGGCGGCGACCTCGGCGTAGCTCAGGCCGCTGTGCCGCAGGACGAGGGCCACGGCCTGCCGGCGAGGCAGCCGGGCGAGCGCCGCCCGCACGCGGCGGCGCTCGTCGAGGGTCACCACCGCGTCCGCGACATCCGGGGAGGTGGCCCGGCCGTCGCCCGCGGCCTCCTCCCGGACGGCGCGCCGCCGGCCCGAACGGAGATGGTTCAGCGCGGTGTGCGCCGCCGCCACCGACAGCCAGCCCACCGCCTGCCCGGCCGGCACCGAGGAGCGGCCGAACGACAGGAACACCTCCTGCGCCACGTCCTCGGCCTCGTGCCGGGAGCCCAGCACCCGGGCGGCGACCGCGACGACCCGCGGGTAGCTGGCCCGGAAGACCTGTTCGAGGTCGGCCCGCACGGCCCCTCGCTCCCGAGGACCCGACAAGACCACACCGCCGTCCTTCCGCTCCGCCCGCCCGGCCGCCGCCGCACGTCCGTCGCCGGACAGTGTGGTCGCCAGGACGCCGGCCGGTGCACGCCCGTCAAGTACTACGTCCACACCCGGTGAAGCACCGCCGCCGCCGCACGTGTGACATCGTCGGCCGAACGCGCGCCCGCGGCCACCCGGCCATGTCCAGGCCGCCGAACCGACCCGCCACACCGCCGAACCGACCCCTCACACCGCCGAGCCGACCCCTCACGCGGGCGAGCCGACCCGCCACGCGGCCGAACCGGCGGGCCAGGTCGGTACCGCGCGACTACTCGGGCCGTAGCGTGGCCGGTCCGGGCGCCGGAGGCACGGCTCGCGGATCGATCGCGTCACGCTCGGTGAACACCTGCTGGAACAGGCCGTCGTGCAGCAGGCGGTACGGCTCCAGCATCCGCACCGCGTCGGCCACCTCCGACGCCGCGTGCTGGACCTGGCGCTGCGCGTCGTCGCGCTCGGTGGTGACCGCGGCCAGCAGCAACGCGGTGAGCGTCGCGGCGCCGTTGAACAGCTGGAGGGTGATCATCGTCGGCAGCAGGTCCAGGCCGGCGAACGGACCGCGCCCGGCCGCGGCGGCGAGCACGACCGTGATGGACACGGCCAGGTTGCACGACACGGCACCCGCCTGCTGGAACCTGACGGCGGCCCAGATGAGCATCGGGAAGATCAGGAACAGCAGGTTCGCCGACGACCACGTCACCGCGCCGATGACGGCGGTGATGCCGAGCAGCAGCACCGCGGCCTCGAGCCACCGGGCCGGCGGCACGCGCCACCGCCGGTGCCAGGTCGCCGCGACGAACAGCACCGGCGCGACGACGAGCACGCCCATGGCGTCCCCGGTCCACCACACCGACCAGGTGGACCAGAAGTCGCCGGGGTGCACCGCGCCGGCCAGGACGAGGGTCGCGGCGCCCACGGTCGCGCTGACCAGCATGCCCGCGAAGGCGGCGAGAGACATCAGCGCGAGGACGTCCCGGAGGCGCTTGAGATCGGCGCGGAAACCGACGCGGGCGAGCAGGAGGCAGGCGCAGACGGGAGCGAGCGTGTTCCCCACGGTGATCGCCACGACGGCGGGGAGGGAAGGCCCCATCGCCACGTTGGCCAGGAACGCGCCGCCGGCGATCCCGGGCCAGCAACCGATGCCACGCAGCACGAGGCAGGCCAGGGCGATACCGGTGGGCGGCCACAACGGCGTCACCTGGTCCCGGACGACGGCGAGCCGCAACCCGACCCTGGCGGCGACGTAGTAGACGACGGCCACGACCAGGATGTGCACTCCCGCGACAAGGACGCGGCGGAGCTGCCGGGACGGAGCCGTCACAGACACGAGGCAAGTGTGCGCGGCGCGGCGCCGTGCAGCAATGCGGGAACCGAATCCCGTCCCCGGCGGTCATACTCCCCACAACGGCCGTTCCCGGACCTGCACGGGCCGACTTGGAAGGAGCCCCGGTGGACGAGTACGAGAGCGGCGTCGACGACGCCCATGGTGAGACCGGCGACCAGCTGACCGTCGAGATGGACGGCGCGAGCTACGTCGTGGACGAGAACGTCGACCTCGACGGCGACGGCGACCCCGACGTCGCGGTCGTCGAGACGGGAGACGGCTACGTCGCCCTGGCCGACACCGATGGGGACGGCGTCGCCGACACCGCGATGGCCCTGGACCAGAACGGCGCCGTGGTCGCCGGCGCCGAGTACGACGCGACCACCGGCCAGTGGACCACCACGAGCGCCTCCGACGAGGAGTGGTCGGACACCGGCGGGTACGGCTCGGGCGGCGCCCAGCCGACCTACGACGACGGTGGCCCGATGTACACCAACGACAACGTCGACGTGACCGTGTCCCAGAACGCCGACGGCAGCGGCGGATACATCTCCACCGGCGACGGCACGACGGTGCTCAGCGACGGCAGCGGCGTCTACGTGTCGACCGACGACGGCTCCTGGAGCACCTGAGCCCGGATCATCGTCGCCGCCCGCCGGACCGTCGACGAAGCGCACGACGAGAGATGCCGGCCCACTACGTCGCCACTTACCGTGTCTTCCTGATCGGGAGTCGATCAGCCGGCGACGTAGAGGAACGGTAGCAATGCCCGACAAGCAGCCTGTTACTGGTCGGAGAAACTTCCTCGCTGGTGCGGTTCTCGGCGTGGGCGGAACGGCGCTGCTCGACAACGGTGTCCTCTCGGGTGTGGCGGACGCCGTCGAGTCCGGCCCGCGGGGATCCGGTGCGGCGGTCGTCACCCCCGCGGACCAGCAGTACCCGGACCTGGTCCGAGCGCTCAATCCGCGGTGGGTGGCGGCTCCGGACAAGGTCTGTGTCGTCGACGAGCCGGCGCAGATCGCTCCCCTCGTGCACGCGGCGGTCCGCGACGGGAAGCGGATCACGGTTCGAAGCGGCGGCCACTGCTTCGAGGACTTCGTCTACAGCAGCGACACCGACGTGATCATCGACCTCACCAACATGAACCGTGTCCACTACGACCCGGTGCACAACGCGGTCGCGATCGAGTCCGGGGCGACGTTGCTCGACGTCTACGAGAAGCTGTACCAGACGTGGGGCGTCATCCTCCCCGGCGGAGTCTGCTACTCCGTCGGAATGGGTGGCCACGTCGCCGGCGGCGGCTGGGGGTGGCTGGTCCGTCGCAACGGTCTGATCGTCGACCACCTGTACGCGGTCGAGGTCGTCACGGTGGACTCCGCGGGCCGGGTCCGGCAGGTCGTCGCCACCCGGGAGCCGGACGATCCGCACCGTGACCTGTGGTGGGCGCACACCGGCGGTGGCGGCGGCAACTTCGGCATCGTGACGCGGTACTTCTTCCGGTCGCCGCACGCGACCGGCCGGGACCCGCGCACGCTGTTACCGAGCCCGCCCGCCACGACCCTGTTCAACGCCGTCGGCTGGAACCTGAACAACCTCTCCGAGCAACAGTTCGTGCGCCTGGTGCGCAACTACGGGACATGGCACGTCGACAACCGGTTACCGACCAGCGCGAACCGAGATCTGACCAGCGCCCTGCAGGTCTTCCACAAGTCGAACGGCCAGGTTCTCCTGCTGATCCAGATGGACGCGGCGGTGCCCGGCGCGAAGGCGATCGTCGAAAACTACATCGCCTACCTCGCCGACGGCGTGGCGGCTCCCGACTTCAACGCACAGAGCTCACTGCCCTGGTTGCAGTTCGCCAAGCTGACCGGTACCGGCAACATGCTGGCGAACGACCCGACACTGCGCGCCAAGTACAAGAGCGCCTTCATGAAGGGGACGTTCACACCGGCCCAGGCCGCGACGATGTACGCCCACCTCACCCGGTCCGACATCGGCAACCCGAACATCAACATCATCTTCCAGCCGTACGGCGGCGCCACGGCCGCGGTCCCCCAGGCGGCCACCGCCATCCAGCACCGCGACGCCGCCTACCAGGTCCAGTGGCAGGCGGCGTGGGCAAGTCCCGCCGACGACGACGCCAACATCGCCTGGGTGCGCGAGGTCTACTCCGAGGTCTACGCCGGCACCGGTGGCGTTCCCGTGCCGAACGACGTGTCGGACGGCTGCTATGTCAACCACTGCGACGCCGACCTCAGTGACCCCGCGTACAACACCTCGTCGTCGCCGTGGCATGCCCTGTACTACAAGGGCGCATATCCGCGCCTCCAGGCGGTGAAGAAGAAGTACGACCCGCACAACGTGTTCCGGCACCGGCAGTCGGTCGAGCTTCCGTCGTGATCGGGCTGCCGAGGTCCTGACGTCCCACCCGGACGGTCACCGTCCTCATCGGCCGGACCGGTCGCGCCGGGCGGCCCGGTCGAGGTCGACGGCGGCCTCGGCGGCACCGTGCGCGATCAGGTGGCTGACGCCGGAATGCGCGAGCATCGCCTCGATGGGGCGGTTCTCGGCCAGGTAGGAGGCGCCGAAGGAGTGGACTCCCCGCTCCAGCGCGGCGCGGGCGAGCAGTTCGATCAGCGCGGTGGCCAGCCCGACCCGGCGCCATCGGCGGTCGACCGCGACGGCGACCTCCGCGACGCCCTCCTCGATCGGCTCGAAGCGGGCGATCCCGACCCCGCGCTCGGTCCTCGCGTCGAACGCGACCAGCGCGAACCGGTGGACGTAGTCGACGTTGGTGAGCCACCTGAGCAACGCCGGGGTGACCCGCGGCGGGGAGCCGAGGAACCGGCGGCGCAGCGTGTCCGCGTCGGCGGTGCGTATCGCCTCGGCCAGTTCGGGCGCGTCGGAGGGCAGGATGGGCCGTACCCACACGCTCCGCCCGTCGTGCAGTCGCAGCAGCCGCTCGTAGGCCACCGGGTAGCCCTTCGGCGGCTCACCGTGCCGCGGCGGTCTTCTGGTCACACCTACATGATCGCGCGGTTGCGTCCGCACCGGCGCGGGCGAAAGGTCCTCCCCGAATGCGGACGTTCGCCCCGTGACGGCGCGGCGCGCGCCGGGGTCAGCGCGCGGCCGCCGGCAACACGCACCCCACCCGGTCACGGATCGCGTCGACGGCGTCCCAGTCGCTCGGGTCGAGCCGGGACAGCGCGGTCGGGAACACGTCGTCCTGCTCGTCCAGAATGTGTTCGCGCAGCCGCCACAGCGCGTCCACGAGCCGGGCCGGCCACGTCGGGTCGGTGGGCACGGTGTCGGCGGCTTCGCCGAGCGCCCGTTCGGCGTTCCGGTGCTCGGCGCAGCGCCGAGCGACCTGCTCGGGGAACTCGCCGGCCAGCGCCGGGAACAGGCCCTCCTCCTCCACGGTCGTGTGCGGGCCGAGCGTGGCGGTGATCTGCCGGGCAAGCTCCGCCATGGCGAGCAGGTCGCCCCGTTCGTGCGCGGCGCGCACGTGACTGACCAGGGTCGCCATGTGGTCATGCTCCTGGGTCAACAGCCTGATCGCGCCCACGTCCTGGCAACCGCAGTAGTCGCACATCTCGTCCACCCCTTCCTTCACAGCCGATCCACCGTCGTCAGTGGACGGTGATGTCCCGCCGGTCGAAGACCGGGATCGCCGCGAGCACGAACACCACGGCCGCGGCGGGCATCCACAGGTAGGCGGCCGGGAAACCGGCGCCGAGCGGGCCGTCGGCCAGGGCCTGCTGGAACGGGGACACCCCGCGCCACGGTTCGAGCACGTCGACGATCTGGCCCGCCGCGTAGAGCAGGTAGGCGGAGACCGCGAGCGCGGCGGCGGCGGCGATCGCGATCACGTGCCGTCCCGTCACCGCGCTCACCGCGAGCGCCAGCCAGCCGAACTCCACGGCCAGCAGGACCATCGCCAGCGAACCGGTCGCGGCATCGGCGACCGTGACGTGCAGGCCGAAGATCGACGAGCACGCGACGACCGCGACGAACAACACCGCGCCGAGGCCGCTGACCGCGACCGCCAGGGCCGCGGCGCGGTGCAGGACCAGGCCGGCCGGCGAGACGCGGGTGGTGAGCAGCACCTCGAGGGTGCCGGCCTCCTCCTCGCCGGCGATGGATCGCGCGCCTCGGCCGATGCCGTAGACCAGGAACAGGACCGGCAGCATCAGGCTGTACAGCTCGCCGTTGAGGAAGCCGTTGCCCGTGGCGAACTCGTCGACCTTGAACAGCTCGCGCAGCGCCTCGGGATAGTTCGCGATGAAGTCCTGCAGGTTGCCCATGTTCCGCACCGTCGGCCACAGCGCCGCCTCCAGCAGCACCAGCAGCGCGAGCCCGATGCTCCAGCCGATCAGCGCCTTGCGCTGGTCGCGCAGGGTCTTGAGGAAGACGTTGGCGAACACCGTGCTCACGCCTTTCCGTAGTACGTCAGGAAGATCTCCTCGAGGTCGGGCTCGTGCGCGACGATGTTCGCGATCCGGTACGGCGCGGCGACCTCGAGCAACTCCGCGACCGACCCCTCGACGACCAGCTGAACGCTCGCGCCGTTCGGCGACACCTCGATGACGCCGGGCACCATCCGGAGCCGGTCGAGTGGGGCGGTCCGCTCGAACGTGACGTCCAGGCGCCGCAACGCCTTGGCCTTCAGGTCCGCGACCGCGGCGACCTCCACGAGCCGGCCCTCCCGCAGGATGCCGACCATGTCGGCCACGGCCTCCACCTCGGAGAGCACGTGCGAGCAGAGGAACACCGTCCGGCCGGCGGTCCGCGCCTCGCGCAGTATCGTGAGGAACTCCCGCTGCACCAGCGGGTCCAGGCCCTGGGTGGGCTCGTCGAGGATGAGCAGCTCCGGATCGTGCTGGAAGGCCTGCACGATGCCGACCTTCTGCCGGTTGCCGTGCGACATGGCGCCGATGACCTGGCCCAGGTCGAGGTCGAGCCGCTCCGCGAGTCGCGCTGCCGCGGCCGGGTCCAGCCCGCCGCGCAGGCTTCCCATGTACCGCAGGTACTCCCGCCCCGTCAGGTCCGGGTACGCGACGAAGTCACCGGGCAGGTAGCCGACACGTCGCTGCACCGCCTCCCGGTCGCGCACCACGTCCAGGCCGAGCACGCTCGCCCGCCCCGCCGTGGGGCGGATCAACCCGGCGAGCACGCGGATCGTCGTCGTCTTGCCGGCACCGTTCGGTCCGAGGTAGCCGAACAGGACACCGTCGGGCACGTCCAGGTCCACGTCGGTGAGTGCGGGCCGGCCGCGGTAGCGCTTCGTCAACCCCTCGGTGTGCACTGCGGGGATACTCGTCACACCCTCACCCTGGGTGCCCGGCACACCCGCCCACAGGGCCGTTCGTCCCGACCCGGCACGCCGAAGGTCGGCGCGGCACGCGGCCGCGAGCCGCGCGGGTGGGGTCAGAGCACCAGCCGGCCGAGTTTCGTGGCGAGGTCCGCGAACTCGGCTCGTTCCGCCGGGCTGAGCGCGCGCTCGTACTCGGCCGCGAGGAGCCGGTCGGTGATCTCCTGGGCCTGCGCGTGCCGGTCCTTGAGGTGGTCGCAGTCCGGCAGCTCGTCCCGCCAGCCGAGGAACCGCGCCTGCTGCTCGCCCTCGTTGGTGAGCACGGCCTCCAGCGGCCTCAGCCCGGCGGCCGTCGTCGCGACCAGGTGCACCGCGCCCCGCCACTCCCGCAGCACGTGCACGAGCTGCAGCATCCGCGCGACGCCGCCGTCGGCCCGCGGCTGCGCCCGCCACCCGGCGAACAGCGGCAGCCCCGACTCGCCGGCGGACCCGACCACGCGCTCGGCCAGCTCGGACAGGCGGTCCGCGTGCGGGAACCCCGCCACGTGGTCATCCGCCCACGCCGCGCAGGCCTGGGCGTACCGCCGGGCGCTCTCCCGCGCGCCGGCGACCGCGAGACCCCGGCTCCACATGAGCCGCACCAACCCCGGATCCCACCAACCGAAGGCCGCGATCACCACGTCGGCGTCGACGTCCCCGAGCACACCGCCGCGCCCGGCGAAGTAGAACGTCCGGGCCTTGCCGTAGCCGTACGCCTCGCCGCGACGCGCCGTGTCCTCGTGGATCATCCAGGCGGTGCCCACGTCGTGCAGCACCCGGTCCGCGGCCTGGACGGTCCGTTCCCCGCTCATCTCCGGCATGGCCGCGAACCCTACCCGGACCGCCCGTCTGTGGACACCGCACTATCGCGGCGACGCACGGTGGGCGAGGGCGAGGGACAGCAGCCTGCGCGTGTCGGCCGGGTCGATCACGTCGTCGATCTCGAAGACCGTCGCGACGTTGAGGGCCTTGCCGCGCTCGTAGTACTCGGCCACCAGCGCGTCGAACCGGGCGCGGCGCGCGGCCGGGTCGTCGATGGCGTCGAGCTCGGCGCGGAAGCCGAGCCGGACGGCACCCTCGAGCCCCATCCCGCCGAACTCCCCGGTGGGCCAGGAAAGGGTGACCGCGGGCGCGTGCAGGTCCCCGCCCGCCATGGCCATCGCGCCGAGCCCGTAGGCCTTGCGCAGCACCACGAAGCACAGCGGGACGGTGAGCCGGGCGCCGGCCACGAACATCGCGCCGAACCGGCGGACCGTGGCGGTGCGCTCGGCGTCCGGCCCGACCATGAACCCGGGGGTGTCGCACAGCGAGACGACCGGGAGCCGGTGCGCCTGGCACAGCTCGAGGAAGGCGGTGGCCTTGTCCGCGGCGTCCCCGTCGATCGCGCCGCCCAGGTGCTCGGGATCGTTCGCCAGCACCCCGACCGCGCGGCCCGCGAGCCGGGCGAGCGCGGTGACGACGCCGGTGCCGAAGCCGGCGCGCAGCTCCAGGACGCTGCCGGTGTCGAACAGCGCGTCCAGCACGGGCCGCACTCGGTAGGCGCGCAACCGGTTCTCCGGGACCAGGTGGCGCAGCGTCCGCTGGTCGGTGTGCTCGTCCACGCGGACGCGACCGTCGAAGTAGGACAGACAGCTGCGCGCGTCGGCGACCGCGGCGGCGTCGTCGGCGACGAGCCGGTCGACGACGCCGTTGGCCCACTGCACGTCCATCGGGCCGACGTCACCGGGAGCGACCACGCCCAACCCGCCGCCCTCGATCATCGCCGGACCGCCCATGCCGAGGCTGCTGCCCTCGGTCGCGATGACGACGTCGCAGCTTCCGGCCAGCGCCGCGTTCCCCGCGAAGCAGTACCCGGCGACGACGGCGAGGGTCGGCACCTTCCCGCGCAGCCCGGCGAGCAGCCGGAAGGTGGGCACGTCGAGGTGGGCCACCGCGGAGGTGTCGGTGTCCCCGGGACGCCCGCCCCCGCCCTCGGCGAAGATCACCACCGGCAGCCGGTCGCGCGCGGCGAGGCCGAGCAGGCGGTCGGTCTTCCGGTGGTTGTGCACGCCCTGGGTCCCGGCGAGCACGGTGTAGTCGTAGGACATCACCGCGACCGCCAGCCCGCCGACCGTCCCGGTGCCGGTGACCAGCCCGTCGGCGGGAGTGCGGGTGACGAGGTCGTCGAGGGCACGCCTGCGGCGTTGCGCGGCGATGGTCAGGGCGCCGTACTCGACGAAGCTGCCGGGGTCGAGCAGGTCGTCGAGGTTCTCCCGGGCGGTGCGCCTGCCGGCCGCGTGCCGGCGCCGGGTCGCCTCCGCCCGGCCCGTGTCGAGACCGCCGCCGTGCCGTTCGAGCGCCTCGGCCAGGTCGGGCCGGATGCGGTCCGGGTCGGGCACGGCTTCCTCGCCGGTCACCGGGTCCGCCCCGGCCGTCTCGCACAGGAACACGAGCGGCGTCCCCGCCGGCACGGTGTCGCCGACCTCGACCGCGAGGGCGCCGACGACGCCCGCACGGTCGGCGCGGACGGCGTGCTGCATCTTCATCGCCTCGAGGACCACGAGCTCGGTGCCCGGAGCGACGGAGTCTCCCTCGGCGACCTCCACCGCCACCACGACGCCCGGGCGCGGGCTCCGCACGGCCCCGGCGCCGTCCGGTGGGGCATCCGGCGCGGCGGTGTCCACCTCGGCAAGCTCGCCGAGGTGCCGGTCGACGAAGGTGGTGTCGAGGGTGCCGGCGGCGAGCTCGGGGCGGGCGAGCAGCGCCCGCAGCAGGCCCACGTTCGCCGGCACCCCGGCGAGGTCGAACTCGGCCAGCGCACGCCCCGCGCGCGCCGCGGCGACCGACACGGAACCGCCGGGATCGGTGACGATCACCTTGGCCAGCAACGAGTCGTAGCGCGGCCCGACCACGTGGCCCACGTAGCCGTGCGTGTCGACGCGCACCCCGCGCCCGGCCGGGGGCTGGAAGCGGGTCAGGGTCCCGGAGCCGGGGACGACGCCGCCGTCGGCACCCACCGTCTCCGTGTTGACGCGCACCTGGACCGCCGCGCCCCGCACGGGCGGCGGTTGCCCGAGCCCCAGGTCCGCGAGCCGGGCGCCCCCGGCCACCCGCAGGCCCAGCTCCACCAGGTCGAGCCCGGTGACCTCCTCGGTGACCGTGTGCTCGACCTGGATCCTGGGGTTGACCTCCAGGAACGCGAATTCGGTGCCGGCCACCAGGAACTCGACGGTCCCGAGTCCGGAGTAGCCGGTCACGACCCGGACGGCGGCCTCGTGCAGGCGCGCCCGGACGTCGCCGGGCAGGCCCGGCGCCGGCGCGATCTCGACCAGCTTCTGGCGCCGCCGCTGCGCCGAGCAGTCCCGGTCGCCGAGCACCACCACCTCGTGCCCGTCGCCCAGGAGCTGGACCTCGACGTGCCGGGCGCCGGGGAGGAGCCGCTCGACGTACAGGGCGTCGTCGCCGAACGCGGCGCGCGCCTCGGCCGCGCAGCGCCGCATCGTCTCCTCGATCTCCGCGGCCCGGGTGACCGGCCACGTGCCACGCCCGCCGCCCCCGGCGCGGGCCTTGACCATCACCGCGCCGCCGGGGCCGAGCCCGTCGAGGAATGCCCGGGCCGCGGCGGGGCCGGTCGGCGCCTCGGTGCCGGCGAGCACGGGGACCCCGACCTCGGCGGCGCGTGCCCGCGCGCGGGTCTTGTCGCCGAAGAGCGCCAGCGTCTCGGGCGCGGGGCCGACGAACGTGAGCCCGGCGCCGGCGCAGGCCCGCGCCAGCGCCGGGCTCTCCGAGAGGAAGCCGTAGCCGGGGTGCAGCGTGTCGCAGCCGGTCCCGACCGCGGCCGCCACGATGTGGTCGACGTCGAGGTAGGCGGCCGCGCCCGCGCCCGGCAGCCGGACCGCCTCCTCGGCGCGGGTGGTGTGCGCGCAGGCCGCGTCGTCGTCGGGGTACACGGCGACGGCGGGCACGCCCATGGCCGCGGCGGTGCCCATGATCCGGACGGCGATCTCGGCACGGTTGGCGACGAGAAGCTTCACCGGCCGCTCCGGGGTACCACGATGCCGGCCCGCCGCACACCCGCCATTGGCCCCTCCACACGTCGCACCCGCACAATACTTCCGGTGCTCAGCGACCCGCAGGACCTACCGGGCCGCACCGGTTCCTACCCGCGGCGCCGGCGCGACGCGGCGCGGTTCGCGGCGTCCAGGTCCTCGGGGGTGACCAGCCGCACCTCCGCCGCGCGGCGGCCGACCGCGAACCGGATGTTGCGCACCGGACCCGGCGTCCGGAACGGGTCGTCGTACCGGCCGAACCCCACCGCGGCCACCTTGCGGATGGCGTCGTCGACCCGTTGCGGGCGTTCGAGGTTCCACGCGTACCCGTGCCAGGCCAGCACCCGCTCGTAGATCTCCCGGTTGGTCGGCGGTCGCGGATAGTCGTCGGCCCCGGTCAGCCACGGCTCGGCCAGCGCGAGCGCCACGAACCACTCGCGCCCGCGCGGCGCCAGCCCCGGCGCGTCCCTGGTCGGCGCCGCGTCGCGGTCCATCAGGGCCGGCAGCGGGATCGGTCCGGTGGTCGCCGTGTCGGTGCGCGTCACGTCGATGACCAGCAGCCGGTCGGCGTGCTCCGCGCCGAGCAGCCTGCCGCGCAACACGAGCAGCTGACTCTCGCCCTCGTCGAGCTGCGCGGACATACCCGCGGTGAGGACGACGCGGCGTGCCCCGGCTGGCGCGTCGAGCATGCCGGACAGCTGTGCCTCGGTTCCGCCGAGCCACCGCAGGCGCACGGTCTCCTCACCCACGACCAGCTCGCCGAGCAACCGCGAGACGTGCGCGGCGCTGTCCGGCAGCGGGTAGGCTGTGACCCGCAGCTGCGCGTCCGGCCGGTCGTCCGGCACCCGCGGGGCGCGCCCGACGAGCAGCCGCTCACCCGTTCCGAGCACCACCGTGGGCACATCCGACCCGCGCACCATGACCCGCAGCACGGCGGCCAAGCCTACTGCCGCGTCACGTGGAAGCTGTCCAGGATCGCGGTCAGGTCGTCCTGCTCGGCGCGCCAGAGCTGCTCGGCCGTGGCGTGGGTGTCGCTCTCCGCGCCGACGGTGAGCAGGTAGGTGCGCCCGGCGGCCGTGACCACCGCTCGTACCAGCTCGTGCGAGTCGAACTCGTCGTCCGCGTCGAGGTGGTAGGAGACTTCCAGCTCCGCGCTCGTCATGCCGCGCGGCGCCGGCGTCTCGACGAGCTTGATCCGCTTGTAGTCCGAGACGACGTCCGCGGTGAACTCCTCGCTCTCGAAGTCGGTGAGCACGCCATGAGCGTCGCCGGGGTCGTCCTCGTCCCACCACTCGACGTCCGCCACCACGGTGTGCGGGTCGTGCGGATCGCTCAGCCAGAGGATCTCCTGGTCGGAGGACTCCCGGTACCAGCGGGTGGGCACGGCGATCGTGAACCCGTCGCCCCGGTGCCCGGTGAACCCGGGCGGCGCGGGCACCGTTGGTGCGGCGACGGTTCCGGTCGCGGCCGGCACGTCGTCGCCCGGCCGCACGACCAGCCAGACCCCGCCCGTCACGACGAGGACGATCGTGGCGAGCAACGCCACGAGCCACCACCTCGCGCGGCGCTCGCGAGGCTCGGTCGCCGGATCGTCGAGCGGCGCCACCCGTACCGTGGCCGGCTCCGCGGGCGGCGCCGGGATGCCGGCGGCCGCGGCCAGCATCGCCCCGGCCGCGGCCGCGGTCGGGCGTTGCCGCGGATCCTTGCGCAGCAGCGCGGCGAGCACGGGCCACAGGCGGGGCGCCTGCGGGATGGGAGCCGGCTCGTAGGTGAGCACGGCCGCCAGGGTGGCCTGGGTGTCCGAACGCTGGAACGGTGACTCGCCCCGCAGCGCGGTGCACAGGGTGACGCCCAGGGACCACAGGTCGGCCGCCGGTGCCGCCGCGTCGCCGTTGACCCGTTCCGGTGCCAGGTACTCCGGCGAGCCGACCACCGTGTCGGTGACGGTGGTGTCGCTCGTCACCGCGGCGATCCCGAAGTCGGACAGCACGACGCGGTCACCGTCGAGCAGGATGTTGGCCGGCTTGATGTCGCGGTGCACGATGCCCTGCCCGTGCACCACGCGGAGGGCGGCGAGCACCCGCACCCCGATCTCGGCGACGCGTCGTTCGGGCAACGGTCCCTCCGTGCGGACCAGCTCCGCGAGCGAGAGCCCCTCGACCAGCTCCATCAGGATCATCGGACGGCCGTCGTGGACGACCACGTCATGGACGGCGACGACACCGGGATGCCGCAGCCGAGCGGTCGCCCGGGCCTCCCGCAGCACCTGCCGCGCCCGGAGGTCGTCGTCGACCCCGATCCGCAGGTGCAGCTCCTTGACGGCGATGTCGCGCCGCAGCAGCTCGTCGTGTGCGCGCCACACCACGCCCATTCCGCCCTGGCCGAGGCGTGTGAGCAACCTGTAGCGCCCGGCGACGACTGTCACGCCATGGAACCTACGCGTGATGATGCAGCGTGGGGAACAGGGCACCCGTTGTCACGACACCGAGGCCCGCGCCCGCGGGCGGGTTGTCGCAAAGTGAGACACGGCGGGAAACGTCCGTGTGGTTGTCTGAGGAAATGGTTGCGCCGACCGAACTCGCGGTGCGCGAGGTGACGAGCCCGGCGGCCCGGCGACTCGCCGAGCTGGCCGCGGTGTTCGACGACCTGCAGTTCGTGCTCGGCTGCGGCGAGCGGCTGCTGCGCGAGCTGGCCCGGGACGACCAGGACACGGTGATGATCGAGGCGTTGTGGGCGGCCGCCCTCAACGCCTACACCCGGTGTTTTCGCCGCGACGCGCACGAAGCGGGCCTCACCGTCGACGACCTGGCGGAAACCGGACTGCAGGGCGACCTCGTGCCATGGCACGAGATGCTCGGCAGGCTGCGCAACTTCCTGGTCGCCAAGGCGGCCAACCCGCGCGAGGCGTTCTCCGTCGGCGTCTCGCTGGTGGCCGACGGCCCCGCCGAGGGCATCGTGGTCACCTCGGTGCCCAACCCGCGGGTCGACGAGGCCACCGTGCGCCAGACCGGACGGATCGCCTTCGAGCTCGGCAAGGTGGTGGACCGGCGCATCCAGGACCAGCAGAAGGCGGTCTTCGCCGAGGTCGAGAAGCTGCCCCGGCAGCGGCTCAACCAGTTGCCACCGTTGGCGGTGGACATGTCGGAGGCCACCGACCCTGACGGTCCCTGACGCTCCGGACGCGACGTACGGTGTCGCCGTGGTGCGCGACGAATGGGCCGTGGCGGGTGCGTACGAGGACTACGTCGGGCGGTGGAGCCGGCGGGTGGCGCCGCTGTTCGTCCGGTGGCTGGACGTCCCGCCGGGGCGGCGGTGGCTGGACATCGGCTGCGGCACGGGCGCGCTGACCGCGGCGGTGCGCGCGGCGGGCGGCGCGGTCTGCGGTGTGGACCCGTCGCGCGGCTTCGTCACCGGCGGTCGGAACGTCGTGGTGGGCGACGCCCGGGCGCTGCCGTTCCGCGCCGGCCGCTTCGACGCGGTGGTCAGCGGCCTGGCGCTCAACTTCGTGCCGGACCCGGCCGGCGCGCTGGCGGAGTTCACCCGCGTGGCCGCACCCGGCGCGACGGTGGCCGCCTACGTGTGGGACTACGCCGAGGACATGGCGATGATGCGCCTGTTCTGGGACGCCGCGCTCGAGACGGACCCGGCCGCGCCGGACGAGGGCGCGCGCTTCCCGCTGTGCCGGCCGGGTCCGCTCGCGGACCTGTGGCGGGCGGCGGGGTTGCGGGAGGTGCGCGTCGAGCCGATCGAGGTCACCACGGACTTCGCGGACTTCGACGCGTACTGGACGCCGTTCCTCGGCGGGCAGGGTGCGGCTCCGGCGTACCTGATGTCGTTGCCCGAGCCGACCCGCCTCGCCCTGCGGGAGGCGTTGCGCGCTCGGCTGCCGGACGGCGACATCCGCCTCACCGCGCGCACCTGGGCCGTCCGCGGCAGCACCGCCTGACCGGAACGGACCTCGTGCCTCACCGCTGAACGCGGGGCGGGGAGACGTTGGTGGCGAGGTGGGTCAGCCGGCCGTCGAAGTAGGTCAGCGGGCCGTCCGGCAGGCTCCAGCGGGCCACGAACCGGGTCGGGACCGGCCGCCCGTCGACCGTCTGCCAGCCGTGCACGGGCGTTCGCCACTCGGCGCGGACCGGGCCGCCCGGCAGGTCGACGTAGCGGTCGGTGGAACTGAAGTCCTCTGGTGCGCCGCGGTCGTCGACGAACACCCGGCCGGTGACGCCGCGCCCGGCGTCGGTGAGGGTCACGTCGAAGCTGTGCTCGTCCACGCCGCGCCAGGAGACGTCGGCACCCAGCAGCATCGACGGTGCCATCAGGATCGCGTCGTTGAGGTAGGTGGTGAGCTCGCCGGTGTCGAACTCCACGCCCTCACCGTCGGCCACGACGACGCGGCCGAGCAGCGTGCCCAGCATGCGACCGCGGCCGCGCAGGTAGGTGTCCCTGCCGATCATCGGCACGACACCGGCGAGGCGCAGGCGCATCACGAAGATCCGCGCGATCTCGAGGCCGGAGTCGTACTGCCAGGCCTCGGCGGGCATCCAGCCGAGCCCCCGCAACCGGAACCTGCCGGTGATCCGCGCGTGCAACGACCAGAACCGTGGCCTGCCGACGACGTCCATGAACCGCAGGTACCGTCGCACGACCCCGGGCAGGCCGGCCAGGTCGGCCTCGGTCACCGGTGCCCGGTCCGCCGGGCCGTCGGGCAGCCCCGCGGCGGCGACCTGCTCGGCGAGCCGCCGGCTCAGCCGGTCGCGGTGGCCGGCGGGCGCGGCCACGACGGTCACGACGTCCTCCGAGGTGCTCGACCGCGGGCCGCCGTCCAGGTCACCGCGACCAGCACCAGCACGGCGGCGTCGGCCACCAGCCCGGCCGCGGTCAGGCCGGGACTCAACCCGATGACCAGGATGGACAGCACTGCCCCGCCGGCCGCGACGGCACGCCAGGCCGGCCGGTCCGTGGCCAGCAGCCAGGCGGCGGTGACCAGGCCGGCACCGGCGAGCAGCCAGCCGGCCCCGACCAGGTAGCCACCGGTGGTGCCCGCGGCCGGCACCGCGTCGGCATAGGTCAGCGAGCCCGGCTCACCGAGCCGCCACAGCAGCGCGACACCCATCAGGTGCACCAGACCGTGCAGTCCGATCAGGACGGCGGCGAACACGGCCACCGGCCGCGACAACCGGTGGGCGGGACCAGGAGAGCTCATGACGACCTCGCTTTCTCACCCCGACGCTTCGCCGGCCCACCACCGGCGGCGAGAGCCCAAGGTCCCACCCGTACCGGACGAAAGCCTCCGGCCTCAGACGACCGCGGCCCGCTCCCCGGCCGCCCGGGACGAGCCCAGGGTGAAGTAGAACGTGGCGCCCTCGTCCGGCGTGGCGTCGGCCCACACGCGGCCGCCGTGGCGGTTGACGATGCGGGCGACGAGGGCGAGGCCGATGCCGGTGCCTTCGAACTCCTCCGCGCGGTGCATGCGCTGGAACACCTGGAACAGCTTGTCGGCGTAGCGCATGTCGAAGCCGACGCCGTTGTCGTGGACGAAGTAGACCGCGTCGCCGTCCTCGGTCCGCTCGGCACCGATCGTGATGTGCGCCGGTGTCCTGGTCCGGGAGTACTTGACCGCGTTGCTGAGCAGGTTGGACAGCACGTGGCGGAACAGGCGTGGGTCCGCGTGCACCGGCGGTAGGTCCTCGACCACGAACTCGACGTGGCGCCCGCCCCGGTCCGGCGCGAGCTCCTCCCACACATCCCGGGCGAGCGCGCGCACGTCCACCCGGGTCGTGAGCAGCGTCTGCCGCTGCAGCCGCGAGAACTCCAGCAGGCCGTCGATCAGCAGGCCCATCTGCTTCGCCCCGCCGCGGATCTTCCCCAGATGCCGGACGCCCTCCTCCGGGAGCGAGCCGGCGTACCGCGCCACGAGCAGCTTCGCGAAGCCGTCGATCGCGCGCAGCGGTGCGCGCAGGTCGTGCGACACGCTGTAGGAGAACGACTCCAGCTCGTCGTTGGTCGCCTTCAGGGTCGCCGCCTGCGAGGCGAGCGTGGCCGTGCGCTCCGCGACCCGCCTCTCCAGCTCGTCGTTGGCGTGGCGAAGCTCGGCGTTGAGCTCCTCGATCTCGCGGTGGGCCCGCTTGCGGTCGGTGATGTCCCGGATCGCGGCGGACACGATCCGGCCGTCCTGGGTCTCCAGCGTGCTCAGGCTGACCTCGACCGGAAACTCCGAGCCGTCCCGGTGCCTGGCGCTGAGCTCGAGGCCGGCGCCCATCGGGCGCGTCTTGGGCTGCTGGCCGAAGCGCCGGCGGTGCCCGACGTGCCGCTCCCGGATCTCCTCGGGCAGCAGCATCTCCATCGTGCGGCCCAGCAGCTCGGCCCTGGAGTAGCCGAACAACGCCTCGGCCTGCAGGTTGGCGAACACGATGGCGCCGTCCGGGTCCACCCCGATCATGGCGTCCGGCGCGCTGTCCAGCAGGCCGCGCAGCTTCGCCTCCTCGTGCCGGCGCTCGCTGTCGTCGTGGTTGACCACGATGAACCCGTACGGCACGGTGCCCAGCTGCTGCAGCGGGCTCAGCGTGCCGATGGCCGGGAACGTGCGGCCGTCCTTGCGGACGACCTCGCCGGTCAGCTGCAACGGGCCGTTCGCGGCGCGGGCCAGGAGGTCCTCGCAGCTACCGATGCCCGGGCTGGGGGTGAACAGCAGCGACCAGGACCGCCCGAGCACGTCCTCGTCGGTGTGCCCGGTGTGCCGCCCGGCGCTGGCCGACCAGCGGGAGATCCGGCCCTGCGGGTCGAGCAGGTACATGGCGTAGTCCGTGGCGCTGTCGAGGAACTCGCTCAACTGCCGCTCGGCGGACTCGGTCAGGTGCTGCGCGATCCTGCGGGCCGTGATGTCCTCGTCGACCTCGAGGAAGCCGACGATCCGGCCGTTCTCCCGGCGCACGGCGCGGCGGCTGCCGACGACCACGGTCGTCCCGTCCGCCCTTCGGTGCTCGAGCTCGCCGCTCCAGCAGCCCTCGGTGCGCAGCGTGTGCTCGACCGCCGCGCGGGAGGTGGGCGGCGCCGTCCGTGCTATCTCGTCGACGTCGCGGCCGACCAGATCCTCCGGCTGCCGCCCGTACAGCTCGACGGCGCCCCGGTTCACGGCGGTCACCCGGAAGTCCGTGTCGAGCTCCAGCACGGCCTCGTTCATCAGGCCAAGCAGGTCCGTGCCTGCCTCGAGCGAGTCCGCCACATCGTTCCTATCGGCACGGTGGCGCGCCGACTTGGGGCGGATCACTCGATCGAGAACCTGTAACCGTCTCAAAGCGTCACGCGCACGTGCCGATCACGGGAAACAAGGAGCGTGGAGGGCCACGCCCCGATGCCGGTGTCCACGGAGGAGGGACCTGCCATGACGAGGGGTGCGCCGACCGTCCTGCTCGTCGAGGACAACCCGACCGACATGGAGCTGACCCTGGTCGCCCTGGAGAGCGGCAAGCTGGCCAACCACATCGACGTGGTCCGCGACGGCGCGGAGGCGCTGGACTACCTGTTCCGCACGGGTGCCCACGCGGACCGGCCACTGGAGAACGAGCCGCGCGTGGTGCTGCTCGACATCAAGCTGCCCCTGATCAACGGCATCGACGTGTTGCGCCGGCTCAAGGAGAGCAGCCGGACGCGCCACCTGCCGGTGGTCATGCTGACCTCCTCGGCCGAGGACCGCGACCTGGCCGAGTGCTACAAGCTCGGCGCCAACAGCTACATCGTCAAGCCCGTGGACGTGGACAACTTCTTCGAGGCGATGCGCCAGGTCGGCCTCTACTGGCTGGTCCTCAACCGCTCCGAGGCCAGGTGAGTCCGATCGACATGCCGCTGAACGTCCTGGTCCTCGAGGACAGCCCTGCCGACGCCGAGCTCCTGATCATCGAGCTGGCGACCGCCGGGTTCGATCCCACCTGGACCCGCGTGGACGACGAGGCCGGGTTCCGCGCGGCGCTTCTCGACGGCCCCGACATCGTGCTCGCCGACTACCACCTGCCACAGTTCGACGCCGTGAGCGCGCTGGCGGTGGCGGTCGAGCTCGCGTCCGACATCCCGGTCATCGTGGTCAGCGGCATGATGAGCGAGGAGACGTGCGTGGAATGCCTGCGCCTCGGCGCCGTCGACTACCTGCTCAAGGATCGCCTCACCCGGCTCGGCGCCGCGGTACGGCGGGCGCTGGAGTTCGGGGAGCGCGAGGCCGCCCGCCGCCAGGCCGAGCGGACGGCCCAGGAGACCGCGGCGATCCTGCAGGACCTGGTCGACGGGTCCCCCGCGCTGAACTACCTGACCGACGAGCAGGGCCGTTTCGTCCTGGTCAACCGCGCCTTCGAGCGTGCGGTCGGCATGGGGCGCGACCGGCTCGTCGGCAACTCCCCCGCCGGGCTGCCCGACGTGCCGGCCGGCCAGGACATGGCCACGCGCGATCGGCGCTGCCTGGCGAGCCGCACCGTCGACGAGACCGAGGAGACCCTGCCCGGCACGACCGGCCCGCGCACGTTCGTGTCGATCCGGTACCCCATGACGATCGCCGGGGGCAGACCGGCCGTCGCCGCGGTCTACACCGACATCAGCCGGCAGAAGGAGACCGAGCTCGCGCTCCGGGAGGCCAAGGCGAACCTGCGCGACCAGGCGGCCGTGCTGGCCACCGCGAACACCGAGCTGCAGAAGCTCGACGAGCTGCGCAGCCAGTTCATCGCCACCGTGTCCCACGAGCTGCGGACCCCGCTGACCAGCATCCTCAGCTTCACCCAGGTCCTCGAGAACGAGAACCTGCCGACGTCGGTCCACGACATCGTGCGGACCATCGACCGCAACGGGCGGCGGTTGCTCGACCTCATCGAGCAGCTGCTGACCTTCGCCGGCATCGAGGGCGGCGCGCTGCGGTTGCGCGTCGCCGATGTCGACGTGGCCGACGTGGTGCGCGGCTGCTGCGCCGCGGTCCAACCCACCGTCTCCGCCGGGCTCGCGTTGCGGGTCGACCTGCCGAACGACCTGCCCACCCTGCGCGCCGACCGGCAGCAGCTGGAGCGGGTGCTGCTGAACCTGCTCAGCAACGCGGTCAAGTTCTCCCCGGACGGGGGCACCGTGACGATCACCGTGCGGGTGACCGCCGGCGGGAACGACGTGTCGATCGTGGTGCAGGACACCGGCATCGGGATCCCGCAGGACGAGGTGAAGCACATCTTCACCCGGTTCTTCCGCTCGTCCGCCACCGAGCGTCGGGCCATCAGGGGCACCGGCCTCGGGCTCGCGATCTGCAAGGCCATCGTCGAGAGCCACAACGGCACCATGAGCATCGAGTCCGTCCCGGGCGCCGGCACCACCGTCACCGCGACCTTCCCCACCACGGGCCCCACGGCCGACATGCCCCAGCCCCGCGGCCGGCAGCGCACCAAGGTCCCCGACTCACACCGCTAGCCAGGTCCTCCCGACCCGACCCCCCACACAGCCGACCCGACCCGTCACACAGCCGACCCGACCCGTCACACGGTCGACCCGACCCGTGGCGCGGTCGACCCGACCCGTGGCGCGGCCGGGCCGACGCCGGGCGTTGCCGACCGCGCCGAACTCCGGCGGGGCGTTGCGGCGAGGTGAAAGGTCGACTCGCCCGCGTGGCAGGTCGACTCGCCCGCGTGGCAGGTCGACTCGCCCGCGTGGCAGGTCGACTCGGCCGCGTGAGAGGACGACTCGCCCGCGTGGCAGGTCGACTCGGCCGCGTGAGAGGACGACTCGCCCGCGTGGCGGGTCGACTCGGAACTGCGATGGACCTCGTGACCGTCAGGGCGCGGTCGCCAGGTAGACGGTGGCGGTCGCGTCCCGGCGCTGGAGCGGATTGGGGAAGGTGATCACCTCGGCACGCACGGCGCGGAACACCTCCTCCAGCGTCCCGACGAAGTCCGCGTCCGGAGGGTCGTTCGACCACATCGCGAACACCCCGCCCGGGTGCAGGTGGTCCAGGAGCCCGCGCAGGCCCTCCAGCCGGTAGAACGCGGCGTGCGCGGAGTGCAGCAGGTGTCGCGGGGAATGGTCGATGTCCACCATGACGGCGTGGAACCGGCGGTGCGGGGTCGTCGGGTCGAACCCCGAGGAGCGGGCCAGCGCGAAGAAGTCTCCGTGCACCATCGCGCACCGCGGGTCCGCGACCAGCCGCTCCCCCAGCGGAATGGCGCCGCGCCGGTGCCACTCGATGACCTCGGCGAGCGTGTCGACCACCACCAGCGACCGCACGCGGGAGTCGCCGAGCACCGCGTGCGCGGTGTACCCGAGCCCGAGACCGCCCACGGCCACGTCCAGCTCCGCCGCGCCCAGCCCGGCGAGCGCGAGCCCGGCCAGTGCCTGCTCGGCGACGGTGAACAGGCTCGACATCAGGAACTCGTCGTCGAGCTTGATCTCGTAGACGTCGTGCTCCACGACCGGGTCCCACCGGCGGCGAAGCACGAGCTCGCCCATGGGCGTCGGCCGCCAGTCGATCTCCTCGAAGCGAGCGCTCATCCGACCTGGTCAACCACGTACGTCACGACCTCTCGCCGCCGATCCCGGCACCCTACTCCCCGGCACATCGTCAGCCGGCCGCCGGGAGCACGTCGTCTTCGATGATCGCCAGGCCGTCGAACGAGTCCGGGGTGAAGTCACGGGTGTTCGTCGTCATCACCGCGACCGTCCCGGGCGGACCCACCACCAACCTGTTCACCCTCGACTGGATCGAGTTCGCCGGCACCGGCGTCGCCGGGTCGTAGGCCGCGTGCTCGGTGCGGGGCCGGCCCGGGCCCGGAAACGGTTCGTGGCCGGAACGAACCGAGTCGTTCCGGCCACGCGCGTTCGTCTACTCGGGACTGTCGGGTCGGTTCCTCACAGGTCGATGTCGAGATCCGCGAGCCTCTGGTCGACGTCGCTTCTCACGTCCGCGGCGAAGTCCTCGTGCTGGTCCGCGTCCTGGTCCTGAACTTGGGTCTGGTCGCTGTCCAGGTCCTGGTCGAGAACGTTCGTCTGGTCCAGGTCCTGGTCGCTGGTCTGGTCGGCGTCCACGTCCACGACCGCGGTGGCGTTGCCACCGTCGCCGCCGCTGGCATCCGCGTTTCCGCCGAACCCGCCGCTGCCGCCGAGACCGACGCCGTCACCGGCGGTCGAGTCGCCGAAGTTGATGTTGAACTTGCCGGCCTGCGAGATGTCGCCGGCGTCGCCACCGACGCCGAACCCGGAGCCACCGTCGGCACTGCCGCCCACGGCGACGCCGCCACTGCCGCCGTCACCGGCCACGGTCGCGGTGTCGGTGGTGGTGTTCTGGTCCTGGTCGTTGGACTGCGCACCCACTTGCGTGTTGTCCGCCGTCGCGTGCTGCTCGTCGATCTGCGCGGCCTGCTCGTCCTGGTTGGTGTCCTGGTCGAGCAGCGCGGTGAGGTCCACGTTCGCCGCCGCCCTGAGCGCGTCCGCCAGATTGTGATCGGGGTTGGTCACTTGCGCACTCCTACTCTCGTGCGTGGGCGCAACGACATTCGCGACGCCGACTCGATACCCCCACGAAGACTCTAGGGCCGCGCCACGACCCAGCCCTAGACACGATCCGGTCAGTCACCCGGCCGGTACGGGCAGTGGGCAGCGCTAGTGTCTCGTGTTCGAGGTTGTTTGGCGGTTGCCGGTGATCCAGATCGTTCCTGGCCAGGCGGAGCGAATCCCCCATACCGGGTTGTATTCGGGTTTCACGACAACGCCGCCAGGGGCGATCTGGGCGCCGGCAACCGCAAACGTTCCTCGGACACGGGACACTAGGCTGGACCCATGCCGACTCTCGACGACGTCGCGCGGCTGGCGCTGCGGCTGCCGGAGACCACCGAGATCGAGCGGCACGGCAATCGCGGCTGGGCGGTCGCCGGCAAGGTGTTCGCGTGGGAGCGGCCGTTCAGCAAGGCGGACCTGCGCCGGTTCGGCGACGCGACCCCGCCCCCGTATCCCATCCTCGCCGTGCGGGTCGCCGACCTCGGGGAGAAGCAGGCGATGCTCGAGGCGCAGCCGGGGGCGTTGTTCACCATCCCGCACTTCGACGGGTACGCCGCGGTGCTCATCCAGCTGCGCACGGTCCGCATGACCCCGCTGCGCGAGACGCTCGTCGACGGCTGGCTGGCGTGCGCGCCGAAGAAGCTCGCCGACCAGCACGCCGGCAACCTGGCCACGCTGTTCGAGCGTTAGCAGGTCAGCGTGGTCGGCCGGCGTCGAGTGCGGCGGCCTCCGGAGTGGGTGCGGTCCCGCCGAGATGGGCCGGCAGCCAGAACGGGTCGTCGCCGGGACGCGGCGCCTCGGGGTAGTCGCGCTGTGCCGCATCGAGGAGCGCGGACATCCTGGCGCGCAGGTCGGCCGCGAGCACGTCCTGGTCCTCCCGCGGGGACGGCCGAAACGGTTCGCCGGCCCGGATCAGGATCGGCACGTGCCGCTGGGTGAGGTTCCTCGGCCGGCCCTTCGTCCAGAGCCGCTGGCTGCCCCAGACCGTCATCGGGACGACCGGCACGCCGGCCTCCGCGGCCATCCGCACCGCGCCCGTCTTGATCGGCTTCACGGTGAACGACCGGCTGATGGTGGCCTCCGGAAACACCCCGACCACCTCGCCCGCCCGCAGCGCGGCGGCCGCCTCCCGGTAGGAGGCCTGGCCCGCCGCCCGGTCGACCGAGATGTGGTGCATGCCACGCATCAGCGGTCCCGCGATCCGGTTGGCGAAGATCTGCTGCTTGGCCATGAACCGCGTTTTGCGCCCGGCCGGCAGGCCCGCCAGGCCGCAGAAGATGAAGTCCAGGTAGCTGACGTGGGTGCAGGCGAGCACCGCCCCACCGGTTGTCGGGATGTGTTCGGTGCCCTGCAGGTCCAGCTTCAGGTCGAGGACCCGGAAGAGGGTCTTGCAGCCCAGGATCACCGGCGGGTAGACGAGCTCCACTGTGCCTCATTTCGACGTGTTACGTCCGTTCTGGGTGAAACGCTCTACCACCATCATCCCCCGCCCGGCCGTCTCGCCGCCGCCTCAGAGGTCCGCGCGGCGCTCCCGGAGATGCGCCCGCTCGACGTCGGTGCGGACCAGGCGCAGGGCCGCGTCGAACTCGGCCGCCGCCTCGTCGCGCCGGCCGAGCCGTACCAGCAGTTCGGCCCGCACGGCGGGCAGCTGGTGGGTGGCGGGCAGGGCGCTGTCGAGGCCGTCGAGCAGGGCCAGCGCCGCCTCGGGCGACCCGGCCTCGGCGACCGCGACGGCCCGGTTGAGCCGCACGACCGGCGAGCCGGTGTGGCGCTCCAGCTCGGCGTAGAGCCCGGCGACGCGCGGCCAGTCGGTGTCGCCGGTCGTGCTGTGCTCGGCGGCGATCAGCGCCTGCAGGTGGTACTCGCTCGCCGGTGGCCCGAGCCCCGCGAGCAGCTCCCGGCCGCGGGCGATCTCGTCGTGGCGCCACCGCGTCCGGTCCTGGTCGGCCAGCAGCACCAGCCGGCCGCGCGGATCGACGCGGGCGTCGCGCCGGGCGTGCTGCAGGACCATCAGCGCGAGCAGCGCGGCGATCTCGTCGTGCCCGGGCAGCAGCTCGCCGAGCAGGTAGCCGAGCCGGATCGCCTCGCCGGCCAGCCGCGGCCGCTGCAGCAGCGCGCCCGACGTGGCCCGGTACCCCTCGGTGAACAGCAGGTAGACCACCTTCAGCATCACCCCCAGACGTTCCGGCAGGTCCTCGGCGGTCGGCCGGCGCAGCGGGATGCCGGCGACCGCGATCTTGGACTTGGCGCGGGTGATGCGGGCGGCCATGGTCGGCTCGGGCACGAGGAACAGGCGGGCGATCTCCGCGGTGCGCAGGCCCGCGCCGAACCGGAGCATCAGCGCCGCCCGCGCGTCCGCGGGCAGCGCCGGGTGGCAGGCGGCGAAGAGCAGCCGCAGCCGCTCGTCCTCGATCGAGCCGTCGATCGAGCCGTCGGCCATGTCCCAGTCGACCTCCGCGACCTCGTCGGTGACCAGCAGCGGCAGCCGCCGCCGGTCGTTGTCCTCGCGGCGGATCCGGTCCAGCACGCGCCGGCGCGCGGCGGTCAGCAGCCACGCCGCCGCGTTGTCCGGCTCGCCTTGCTCCGGCCAGGTCCGCGCGGCCGCGACGAACGCGTCCTGCAGCGCGTCCTCGGCGACATCGAACCGGCGCGTCCTGGTGACGAGCAGGGCGAGCAGGCGTGACCAGTGCTCCCGGTACGCCTGCTCGACCGCCGCGTCCTCGATCGGCCTCGCGCTCAGCTGGTCTCCCGCATGGTCTCGACCGGCCGGATCTCGACCACGTTCTCCGGCAGCTCCCTGGCGACCGCGATCGCCTCGTCCAGGTCGGCCGCCTCGATCAGGTAGAAGCCGCCGAAGACCTCCGCGGTCTCCGCGAACGGGCCGTCGGTGACGCTGACGTCGTCGTCGCGGCGCCGCACGGTGGTGGCCGCGCTCGGCAGCGCCAGCTTCTCGCCGCCCCGCATGGCACCCCGCTGCTGCAGCTTCGTGGCGAAGCGCCGGTGCCGCTCCGAGTGCGCCCTGGCCTCCTCGCCCTCGCGCGATGCCCAGACCTTCTCGTCGCCGTAGATCAGCAGTGCGTACTCCATGAGCCTCATCCTTCCCTGCGGCGGGTGCGCCGCCGTCCTGCGTTGCCGGGATGATGACGCCGCCGCACCGGGATATTCGACAACGAGCCGAGAAATCTTTCGCGAAGCCCGCGACACGGCGCCGGCCGAGCGGGTCAGGACAGGCGGATGCGCGGGTCGAGCACCGCGTAGAGCAGGTCGACGACGATGTTCGCGGCGACCACGAACACGGCGGCGAGCAGCACGACCGCGATGATGACCGGTTCGTCGGAGTTGGTGACCGCCTGGACCGACATGCGGCCGAGCCCGTTGAGGCCGAAGACCTGCTCGGTGACGATGACGCCGCCGAGCAGGGTGGCGACGTCGATGCCGAGCTGGGTCACGATCGGGATGAGGGCCGCGCGCAGGCCGTGCCGGTAGATCACCCGGGACTCCCGCAACCCCTTGGCGCGCGCGGTGCGGATGTAGTCCTCGCCGAGCACGTCGACGAGCTGGCCGCGGGTGAGCCGCACGTAGACGGCCATGGTGGCCACCGCCAGGGTGATCCACGGCAGCACCAGGTGCGCGGCCCACTGCGCCGGGTCGGTGGTGAGCGGGACGTAGCCCCCGCCCGGAAAGATGTCCACGCCCGCCAGGTGGAGCTGGTAGAAGAACACGAACAGCAGCAGCAGGCCCAGCACGAACGTCGGGAACGACAGGCCGGTCAGCGCGAACAGCGTCGCGCCGCGGTCCAGGGCGCTGCGCGGGCGGGTGGCCGACAGCACCCCGATGAGCACCCCGAGCACGAGCCAGATGACGGCCGCGCCGAGGGCCAGCGACGCGGTCACCGGGAAGGCGCGGACGATCAGCGTGGTCACCGGCTCGTGGCTGTAGTAGGAGTAGCCGAGGTCGCCGTGCAGCAGCCGCCACACGAAGTGTCCGTACTGGACGTAGACCGGCTGGTCCAGGCCGAGCTGGTGGGTGACGGTGGCGACGAGCTGCTGGTTCTGCGCGGCGAACTTGCCGAGCAGCAGCTGGGCGACGTCGTGCGGCGCGACGAAGAAGATGGCGAACACGATGACGCTGATGAGCCACACCACGAGCAGTCCGGTGAGGACCCGGCGGACGAGGAAGCGCAGCACGGCACACCTCCCGGTCAGACGCCGCGGGCGAACAGGCGCTCGGTGCGCGGGTCGAGCGCGTCGCGGATGCTGTCGCCGAGCAGGTTGAACGCGAGCGTGGTGAGGATCAGCGCCAGCCCGGGGAACACCAGGAACCACCACGCCACCTGGTAGAACGTCTGCGCGTCGCTGATCATGTTGCCCCAGCTCGGGGTCGGCGCGACGATCCCCACGCCCAGATAGGACAGTGTCGCCTCGAACACGATGGACACCGGGATGAGCAGCGTGGCGTAGACGACGACCGGGGCGACCAGGTTGGGCAGCACGTCGACGAACATGATGCGCAGGTTGCCGGCGCCGAGCGACCGCGCGGCCTCGACGTACTCCTTCTCCCGGATCGCCAGGGTCTGGCCCCGCACGATGCGCCCGACCGCGGCCCAGGAGAAGAACGCGATCACCCCGATCTCGATCAGCTCGCTCGGCCCGACCACGGTCACCAGCGCGATCGCGAACAGCAGGAACGGGAACGACAGCACCACGTCCATCAGCCGTGCCAGCACGGAGTCCACCGCGGGGCCGAGGTAGCCGGCGCACAGTCCCACGAGGACACCGATGGCGACCGCGATGACCGACGCTCCGACGCCGACCACGAGCGAGACCTGGCTGCCGTAGACGATGCGGACCAGGATGTCGCGCCCGAGGTTGTCGGTACCCAGCCAGTGGTGCGCGCCGGGTGGCATCGGCAGGCCGTCCGGGGTGATGCCACCGACCCGGTCCTGCTGCGTGGGGCTGTAGCCGACGAGTGCCGAGATCGGCTTCGCCAGCACGGCCGTGAGCAGGAGCAGGGCGATGAACACCGCGCACACGACGGCCACCCGGTCGCGGCGCAGCCGGTCCCAGGCGAGCCGCCACGGGCTGCGGCCCTCGATGGCCCGCGCCGTGGCGGGCCGCACCTCGCCGGGCGGATGCGTGGGCGTGCCGACGTCGATGGTCGCCACTCGGTCCTCCTTTCCCGGTGCGTGGTCAGCCCGCCGCGGGCGCGCGGGTCAGGTCGTCGCCGGCGCGGACCGGGTAGTGGCATGCGGTCAGGTGCCCCGCCGGGTCGGCGTCGCGCACCTCGAGACCGGGTTCGGCCTCGGCGCACCGCGACCGCGCCTTCGGGCAGCGGGGGTGGAAGCGGCAGCCGACCGGCGGGGCGACCGGCGAGGGCACGTCGCCGGTGAGGATGATCCGCTCCCGCCGGTCGGCGAGATCCGGGTCGGCCACGGCGGCCGCGGACAGCAGCGCCGCCGAGTAGGGGTGCCGGGGCCGGGCGTAGAGCTCGCCCGCCTCGGCCACCTCGACGAGCTTTCCCAGGTACATCACCGCGACCCGGTCGCTCACGTGCTCCACCACGGACAGGTCGTGCGCGATGAACACGTAGGTGAGCGAGAGCTCGCGCTGCAGGCTCTCCAGCAGGTTGATGATCTGGGCCTGGATGGACACGTCGAGCGCGGACACCGGCTCGTCGCAGACGACCAGCTTGGGCCGCAGCGCGAGCGCCCTGGCCACGCCGATGCGCTGGCGCTGGCCGCCGGAGAAGTCCGCGGGGAACCGGTTGTAGTGCTCGGGGTTGAGGCCGACCAGCTCCATCAGCTCCTGCACCCTGCGCCGGCGCGCGAGCCCGTCGGCGATGCCGTGGATGGCGAACGGGTCGCCGATGATCGAGCCGACCCGGCGCCGCGGGTTGAGCGAGCCGTACGGGTCCTGGAAGATCATCTGGATCTCCCGCCGGACCGGGCGCAGCTCCTGACGGGACAGCGTGGAGATGTCGCGGCCGTCGAACTCGACCTGCCCCGAGGTCAGCTGGTGCAGGCGGGTCACGCAGCGGGCCAGGGTGGACTTCCCGCACCCGGTCTCGCCGACCAGCCCGAGTGTCTCACCGCGACGGACGTCGAAGCTGACGCCGTCGACCGCGCGCACCGCGCCGATCTGGCGCCTGACCAGAATCCCCTGCCTGATCGGGAAGTGCTTGACCACGTCCCGCACGCGCAGCAACACGTCCGCCGGCATCGGCTCAGCCTCCCCGCCGCTCGCCGGAGGCCGCGACCGCCGCGCGTCGCTCGGCGTCGACCCGTGGGCCGAACCCGACCAGGCGCGACGGCAGCCAGCACGCCGAGCGGTGCTCGGGGCCGCCGACCGGGTGCAGGTCGGGTACCTCGCTGACGCACAGGTCCATCGCGTAGCCGCAGCGCGGGTGGAAGGCGCAGCCGCCCGGCACCGCGATCATGCTGGGCGGCTGCCCCGGGATCGGCCGCAGCGCGCCGCGCGCGCCGACCGCGCCGGGGATCGACTCGAGCAGCCCCTTGGTGTACGGGTGGTGCGGCGCGTAGTACGCGGTGCGCCGGTCGGCGACCTCGACCACCTTCCCCGCGTACATCACCAGCACCGTGTCCGCGATGTCGGCTACCACGCCGAGGTCGTGGGTGATCATGATCAGCGCGGTGCCGTGCTCGTCGCGCAGCCGCACGAGCAGGTCGAGGATCTGCGCCTGGACGGTGGCGTCCAGGGCGGTCGTCGGCTCGTCGGCGATGATCAGCGCCGGGTCGAGCGCGAGCGCCATCGCGATCATCACGCGTTGCCGCATGCCGCCGGAGAACTGGTGCGGGTAGTCGTCGACCCGCTTGTCGGCGTGCGGGATGCCGACCGTGCGCAGCAGGTCGATCGCCCGCGCCCGGGCGCGCCGGGCGCCGATGCCGCGGTGCGCGCGGATCATCTCCTCGACCTGCCTGCCCACCCGGTAGAGCGGGTGCAGGCTCGACAGCGGGTCCTGGAAGATCGCCGCGATCCGCGCGCCGCGGACCGCGCGCAGCTCCGCGGGCGACATGGCCAGCAGGTCCCGGCCGTCGAAGAACGCCTGTCCCCGCACGTCCGCCCCGGACACCAGCCCGAGCAGGGTCTGCGTGCAGACCGTCTTTCCCGACCCGGACTCCCCGACGATGCCGAGCGTCTGCCCGGCCTCGACGTCGAAGGAGACCCCGCGGACGGCCTGCACGAGGCCGTCCGCGGTCGGGAACGTGACCCGCACGTCGCGCACCGCAAGCAGGCTCATCCCGATCACGCTCACCTGGTCGGGCTCAGCCACACGTTGGTGTAGTCGTACTCGGACGAGAACGGCCAGAAGATCGCGTTGTGCACGCGGGTGGACCGCATCAGCGGCGTGGACTGGGTCTGGAACGGGATGATCGCGGCGTCGGACATGATCTGCACGTCCGCGTCGTGCAGCGCGGCGGCGGCCTCGTTCTGGTCGGTCGCGGCCAGCGCCGCGTCGATGCTCGCGTTCACCTTGGGGTTGTCGTAGTCGCCCCAGTCCGTGGAGCCGGGACCGTAGGTGCGCCCGTCGAACAGCGGCTCGAGGATCGCGCGCCCGTTGTTGCCGTACCAGTCCGGCACCCAGCCCGGCTCGGAGATGTCCCACACGCCTGCCTTGGCCGCGGTCGGGTCGGACAGGTACTTGCCGTAGTAGTCCGACGCCGCGGACGGCTTGCCGACCACCTTGACGCCGCACTTGGCGAAGTCGGCCTGCACGGACTGGTAGACGTCCGGGTGCTTGCCGGAGGTGCGGTACACGTCGGTGAGGGTCAGCCCGTGGGGGTAGCCGGCGGCGGCGAGCATGCTCTTGCACTTGGCCGGGTCACCCCGGTCGCCCGACGTCGGGTAGGGGTTGAACGCCTGGTAGCCGACGTTGCCGGGCGGGATCACCTGGTGCAGCGGGGTGTTCAGGGTGGGGCCGCCGTAGATCTGGCCCAGCGCCACCTTGTCGATCGCGTACTCCAGCGCCTTGCGCACGGCGACCTTGCCCAGCGCGCCGCCGTTGCGGGGGCTCTGCAGGTTGAACACCAGGAACGGGTTGGTGTCGAAGTTGGGGTAGATGCCCAGCCGCGCGTCCGCCGACGACTTCAGTCCCGGCACCTCGGAGGTCGGCACCGTGGTGTCCCACTGCAGGTCCTGCGTGCCGGCCGCGATCTGTTGCTGCACACCGTTCTCGTCCGAGCCGAGCGTGACCTGGATGTGGTCGACGTACTGGTGGCGCAGCGGGTCCGCGCTCTGCGACCAGGCCGGGTTGCGGTCGAGCACGTAGGACTGGCTGGGCACGTACTTGGTGATCGCGTACGGGCCGTCGGACAGGGTGTGCTGGCGGAACCCGGCGTCGTCGGGCAGGTGGGAGAGGTACTCCACCGGTGCCGCCGAGGAGAACGGCAGGGCGAGGATGTTGAGGAAGTCGCCGGCCGGCGCGACGAGCGAGAACCGCAGCGTGGTCGCGTCGAGGGCGGTCAGGCCGCTGATCTCGTGGCCGTCGATGAAGTTCCGGAACGCCGCGACGGTCTGCGGGACCTTCGCGAAGGCGGTGCAGTACGCCTTCATGCCCGCGATGGTGTTCTCGTAGTACCCCGGCGCGCCCACGGAGTTCTGCGTCGGGTTGCACAGCCGCTTGAAGCCGCGCACGAAGTCCTGCGCGGTGACGGGCCGCGGCGGCGAGGTGTTCCAGCGCACGCCGGTGCGCAGGTGGATGGTGTAGGTCTTGCCGTCCGAGCTGATCCCGCCGTTGGAGGTGGTGGGCAGCTCGGTGGCCACGTCGGGCACCACCTCGAGCGCCTTGGTCTTGTCCGTGGAGGCCGGGTAGCTGAACAGCTGCCGGGCGAACGTGCGCTCCAGCGAGTAGCTGGTCGTGTAGTAGGCGGAGGCGGTGTCCAGGTGGTCGACGTCCGCGTTGCCGACCACGCGCAGCGTGCCGCCCTGGGTGGGCCGGCCGGTGGCGTTGACGTTCGCGTCCTGGTTGAACCCCGAGCTCCCCGACCCGCCACCCGAGCTGCCCGACGTGGTCGAGCCGCCGCACGCGGCGGCGGCCAGGGCGACCATCGTCATCAGGGATACCGCGGTGATGCTTCTGCTGACACGCGACATGGCTGTACCTCGTCCTGGTCTTCCCGGCGGACGGTCCGTCTCATCGAGACGCTAGGCACTGCCGGTTGAGCCCGGTGTCAGAGACGGGTTAGCGGAGGGCAAAATCCGCGATCCGACCCCCACACCACCGAGCCGACCCACCACACCACCGACCCGACCCGCTGCGTCGTCGACGCGGCTCGTGGCGCCGGGCGCGGGCGGCGAGGCGCGGGGTCGACTCGACCGCGCGAGGGGTCGACTCGACCGCGTGAGGGGTCGACTCGGCTGCGTGGGGGGGTCGGCTCGGCTGCGTGGGGTCGGGTTGGCTGCGTGAGGTCGGGTTGGTGGGGTGGCGGGTTCAGCGTTGGACGGGGAGTACGAGGGTGAACGTCGGCGGGGCGGGGGCGGCCAGCCACAGCCGGCCCGCCTCCGCCTCGGCCAGGCGGCGGGCGAGCGGGAGCCCGATGCCGCGCCCGGGCGCCCGCGCGCCGTTGCCGTGCTCGAACGGGTCGAGCTCGCCGATGCCGGGGCCCTCGTCGGCGACGTCGACGGCGATCGCCACGCCGACGTCCCGCACCGTCACGGTGACCGTGCCGCGGCCGTGGCGCAGCGCGTTGTCCAGGAGCACAGTCATGATCTGGCGCAGCACCGGCGCGGCGACGAGGTGGTCGTCGCCGCCGTCGGGCAGGTCCACGCGCAACGCCCGGCCCCGCTCGCCGAGCAGCCCGCGCCAGTCGCGTTCGACCTGCGCCAGCAGCGTGCCGACCGGGGCGAGGTGGATGCTGGGACGCCCGGTGCGGGCGAGGTTGAGCAGGTCCTCCACTGTGCACTCGAGCCGGTCCGCGGTGGCCAGCGCGTCCGAGATGGACGCGCGCAGCTCGGCGTCGGGAAGGTCGAGCGCGGCCTCGAGCTGCAGGCGCAGCCCGGCCAGCGGGGTCCGCAGCTGGTGGGAGGCGTCCGCGGAGAAGGCCCGCTCCCGGGCCAGCAGGTCGCTCAGCCGCCGCGCGGTGACGTCGAGGGACTCGCCCACCGAGTCGATCTCCGCGATGCCCGACCGCGGCGCGGTGACCGTGAAGTCCCCGCTGCCCAGCTGCTGCGCCGCGCCGGAGAGGTTCTCCAGCGGGTGGGCGAGCCTGCGGGCCTGGCGGCGGGCGATCAACCACGCGCCCGCGACGGCCAGCACCGCCAACCCGGCCATGCCGAGCCAGGTGAGCGTGGTGCGCTCGTAGACGATGCCGCGCGCGGCAGCCACCCGGATGACGCCCACCACCCGGTCCCCGTCGCTGACGGCCACCAGCAGGGCGAGCTCGCTCGCGGTGTCGGCGGTGATCACCTCGTCGGGCGCGATGCGCGACGCCGCGCCGCCCAGCGCGGGCGGGCCGTCGCCGAGGCGGCGCGTGCCGTCCGGGCGGTACAGGGCCACCGAGGTGCCCGCCTCCGTCGCGGGCAGCCGGCGCGGAACCGTCCCGCGCAGCAGGTCCGACGCCACGGTCAGGGCCGCGATGTCGGCCACCTGCTCGAGCTCCGCCCGCTCGTCGTCCTGGTAGTACCGGGCGACCGCGACACCGAGCGGCACCCCGAACAGGGTGATCGCGAGCACCGCCGCGATCACCGACGCCGCGACGATCCGCCTACGCAAACCCGCCCCGCCCCGGCCCGGCGGCAGGGTCGAGCACGGGGCCGGGCGCGAGGTCGGGCGCCGGGTCGAGCCGGTACCCGTGACCGCGCAGGGTCGTGATCCCGGGCACCCGGCCGGCCACCGCCGCCTCCGCCAGCTTGCGCCGCACCGAGGCGACGTGGACATCCAGCGTCTTCGTCGACCCGATCCACTGCGCGTCCCACACGTCGCTCATCAGCGTCTCGCGCCGCACCGCCACGCCCGGCGTCCGCGCCAGCCGCACCAGCAGGTCGAACTCCTTGGCACGCAACGGAACCAGCCGGCTCCCGACGGTGGCGAGCCGGGCCGCCGGGTCGATGCGCAGCTCGCCCAGCAGGATCGGCCGGTCGCAGCCCTCGGCGCCGCGGCGCAGGTGCGCCCGGATCCGCGCGCGCAGCTCGGCCAGCCGCACCGGCTTGGTGAGGTAGTCGTCGGCGCCGGACTCCAGGCCGACGATGACGTCGACCTCCTCGGCCCGCGCGGTCAGGATCACCAGCACGCAGCCGGGCTGCTCCTCGCGCAGCCGCCGGCACACGTCGGTGCCGTCGAGGTCGGGCAGGCCGAGGTCGACGAGCGCGAGGTCGAACTTCCGCACCGCCGCGTCGCGCATCGCGTCGCGGCCCGTGCGGTGCCAGCGCACGTCGTGACCGTGCCGGTGCAGGCTCGACCGCAGAACCTGCCCGATCGTCTGGTCGTCCTCGACCACCAGAAGTCTGGCCACGCCACCAGCGTACGACCGCGGGGGCCGGCCCCGCCGGACCCGGCGGGCCGCAAGGTTAGCCGCAGGCAAAATCTCGCCGGGATTCCGCGGGATCCGGCGCCGCCACGGGTGCGCCGCCCGACCGTTCTGCGCTCTGATGGAGGCGTATCCGCCGACTTTCGTTGCGAGGGAGCCATGAGGAACGGGCAGGAGTGGACGGTGACCGCGATCGCCTGGTTCGCGCGGATCGCCGGTGCGACGGCGATCCTGGTCGTGCTGATCCCCTGGTGGCACCTGCCGCACTCCCCCGTGTCGAGCTGGCTCGGCCTGCACCACCGGATCCACCAGGCCGCGGTCGTCGCGACGATGGTGGCCGGCGTCGGCCTGGTGTCCCTCGCGACCGGCCTGCGGCGGCGCAAGCGCCGGGCGTGGCAGGTCGCGGTGGGGCTGACGAGCGCCGTCGCGGCCCAGCAGCTCCTCGTGCACCACCACCTGCCGGGCCTGGTGATCGCCGGCGTGCTGCTGGCACTGCTGGCCGTGCTGCTGGTGAACCGGCGGCACTTCGTCGCGGTGCCCGACCCGGCGGTCGGGCGGTGGTACGCGGGGCGGATCTTCGCCCGGTTCGCCCTCGCCGGCATCGTCGTCGACGTGGTCCTGCTCACCCTCGGCCGGCACCGGATCGCCGGCACCCCGTCGCTGGCCGAGCTGGTGTGGCACTCGACCCTCGCGCTCGGCGGGATCTCCGGCCCGCTGCGGTTCCTCTCCCCGCCGCTGGACGACCTGACCGCGGTGACCGGGCTGGTGTTCGGCGTCACCGCCGCCGTGCTGGGCGCGTACTTCCTGCTGCGGTCCGCGGAGCCGGCGCCGGCCATGGACGCCGGCGACCGGCAGCGGGTCCGGGCCCTGCTCACCGAGTTCGGCGGGCGGGACTCGCTGGCCTACTTCGCGCTCCGCGCGGACAAGTCGGTCGTCGTCTCGCCCACCGGCAAGGCCGCGGTCACCTACCGGGCGCTGGCCGGGGTGGCGCTCGCCAGCGGCGACCCGCTCGGCGACCCCGAGGCGTGGCCGGGCGCGATCACCGAGTACCTGCGCGTGTGCGCGCGGTTCGGCTGGGTGCCCGCGGTGCTGGGCTGCTCGGAACGGGGGGCCACCGTATGGGCCCGGCACGGCCTGCAGGTGCTGGAGCTGGGCGACGAGGCGGTCGTCGACGCGACCCGGTTCACCCTCGCCGGGCGGGCGATGCGCGACGCGCGGCAGATGGCCGCGCGGGCGCGCAAGGCGGGCTACGCGGTCACCGTGCGCGCCGTGCGAGCCGTGCCGGACGGCGAGCGGGCGGCGCTGGCGCAGGCGGCCCGGCGCTGGCGGGGCACCGAGCCGGACCGCGGCTTCTCGATGGCGCTCGGGCGCACCGCCGACGAGCGGGACCCGGACTGCGTGCTGGTCACCGCCGCCCGCGACGGGCAGGTGCGCGGCGTGCTGCAGTTCGTTCCCTGGGGCGGCGACGGGCTGTCCCTCGACCTCATGCGCCGCGACCGGGGCTGCCCGGACAGCGGCATCAACGAGCTGATGATCACCGAGCTGCTCGCCCGGGCACCGGAGCTGGGGGTGCGGCGGGTGTCGCTGAACTTCGCCGTGTTCCGCTCCGCGCTGGCCAGGGCGGAGCGCATCGGCGCCGGCCCGGTCGCCCGGCTGTGGGCGCGCCTGCTGCGGCTGGGCTCCCGGTGGTGGCAGATCGAGAGCCTCTACCGGTTCACCGCGAAGTTCCGCCCGGCGTGGGTGCCCCGGTTCGTCGCCTACTCCGCCGCGCGCGAGCTGCCCCGGATCGTGCTCGCCGCCCTGGAGGCGGAGGGCTTCGGCGGGCGGCCCGGCCTCCTGCAGCGCGCCCGCCGGCTCGCCCCGGTGGCGGCTCCGCGGCCGGTTCCCGGCGGCGACCGGACGCCGGCCCCGGCCGCCCGGTGACCGTGGACGTCTCCCTGCTGTCGGGCTGGTTCCCGGTGGCCGTGCAGATCGCCACGGCCGCCGCCGTGCTGCTGTCCGCGGTGCCGCGCCTGGTCCCCGCGGTGACCGGTGGGGTCTTCGCGGCGACGGCGGTGACCGCGTGGCTGGTCGACGCGAGCCTCGGGCCGGAGGAGTCGCCGCCCGCGGTGTTCTGGGCGTGGACGGGTGTGCTGCTGTTCGCGCTGGTGATGGCCGTGGGCGGGTGGCGGCGGGCGCGCGCCGGCCACCGCGCCCTGGCGGTGCTCGCGGTGCTGCTCGCCCTGCTGACGAGCGCGAACGCGCTCAACCGGTTCGTCGGCCTCTACCCGACGGTCGCCGACGCCTGGGCGAACCTGACCGGCGGGCTGCCTCCGGGAGCGGTGCCGCTGGACGAGCTGGGGTCGGTGCCGCCGGACACGCACGCCGGCCGCGTGGTGCCGGTGGACATCCCGGACGACCCGAGCGGCTTTCGGCACCGGGAGGAGTTCGTCTACCTGCCGCCGATCTGGTTCGCCCGGCACCCGCGGCTGCCCGTGCTGGAGATGATCGGCGGCGTGCTCGGCAACCCGCAGGCCTGGGTGCGCGCCGGGCATGCCGCCGAGACCGCCGACCGGTACGCCCGCGCGCACGGCGGATGGGCGCCCGTCCTGGTGTTCGTCGACCCGTCGGGCAGCTTCACCAACGACACCGAGTGCGTCGACGGCCCGCACGGCCAGGCCGAGGACCACCTCACCCGCGACGTGCCGGCCTACGTCGAGCGGATGTTCGGGACGGCGACCGCCCCGTCGCGATGGGGCGTGGTGGGCTGGTCGATGGGCGGCACCTGCGCGATCGACCTGACCGTCGAGCACCCCGACGTCTTCCGGGTGTTCCTCGACATCTCCGGCGACCGCGGCCCGAACGACGGCGACGAGTCCGCCACCATCCGGACACTGTTCGCCGGCGACGTCCGGGCCTTCGAGGCGCACGACCCGCTGAACGTGCTCGATCACGAGCGCATGCCGCGCGGCGTCACCGCCATCTTCGCCGACGCCTCCACCGAGGCGAGATCGACCCGCGCGGCCGAACTGCTCGGACAGGCCTGCCGCCGCGACGGCATCGACACCACCTCGTTCGTGGCACCGGGCGCGCACACCTGGCAGTTCTCCGGCCACATGTTCGCCGACCTGCTGCCCCGGCTGGCCGCGGCGCTGGGCATCGCCGGCTGAGGCCGGGTGCTCACCGCACGGTGCCGTCCCGTGCGACCGTCCGGCCGGCAGCCGCGTCGACCCGAAGGTGCCCGCCCTCGACCCGGACCGGAAACGGGTCGGACAGCTCGCCGGCGAACCTGCCGTCCTGGTCGAGGTTGCGCCACGCCAGCATGACCAGCTCACCGCCGGGCGCGGTGACGAGCTTTCCGCCGTACCAGGTGCCCCGCTGATCGGTGAGCAGCACGTGGTGGCGAGCCCACGAGAACGGTCCCAGCGGGCCGTCGCCGACCAGGTAGTGGGTGCCGATCCCCTCCGGACCGCCCCCTGGTGGGACACCGTCGGTGCCCGGTCCGGAGAACAGCAGGAACCACCGCCCGTCCAGCTCGACCAGTTGCGGGACCTCGAGGTGGCCGAAGCCGCCGGGCTCGCTGATCGGCGGCCGGACCGTCCACTGCCGCAGGTCGGGCGAGGTGGCGTGGCCGATCACCCCACGGGTGCCGGGCCGCCCGTGGTTCGCCCTGGCCGTGATCAGCGCGTGGAACGTCCCGTCGCTCGCGTCACGGAACACCCAGGGGTCGCGCCAGGCCTGGTCGTGCCACAGCGCCAGGTCCAGCGGTTCGTACCAGGTCGGGTCCAGCTCGAGGACCGGGTTGTCCGGGTGGCGGTGCCAGCCGACCAGGTCGGTGGACGTGGCCAGCCCGATGCGCTGCACCAGCCCGCGCTCCGCGCGGCAGGTTCCGGTGTAGAGCAGGCACCACTCCCCGCCGTGCCGCACGATGCTGCCCGTCCAGGTGGTGAAGTCGTCCCAGTCCCCCGGCGGCCCCGGCGCCAGTGCGTCGGGAAGTCGCCGCCACGACACCAGGTCGGCGGACACCGCGTGCCCGATGCTCACCTGCCAGTGCCGCGCGTCGGGACCGTCGCGGGTGATCGGCGCCTGCAGGTGGAACAGGTGGTACTCGCCGCCGTCGGTCACCAGCCAGAAGTCCCACAGCCAGCGGTCTGGCAGTCGCAACACGCTTGTCCCCCCGAGTCAGGCGGGTCATCCCTTCACCCCGGAAGAGGCGACGCTCCGCACGAAGTAACGCTGGAACACCACGAAGATCACCAGCAGTGGCAGGGTCATCATGGCCGCGTACGCCATGATGTCGCCCCACTGCACGGGTGGTGTCGTCTTGAAGGTGCCGATTCCGAGCGGCAGCGGACGGACGTCCACTCCCCTGGTCACCATCACCGGCCACAGCAGCTGTCCCCAGGAGAACAGGAAACTCAGGATCGCCACCGCCGCGTACGCCGGCCGGGCGAGCGGGACGGCTACGGAGACGAAGACCCGGACCGGTCCCGCACCGTCGATGCGCGCCGCCTCCTCCAGCTCTCGTGGCAGGCCGAGAAAGAACGTGTAGAACAGGAAGACGAACAGCGGCTGGGCGACGAACGGCAGGATCTGCACGTGGTAGGTGTCCAGCCAGTCCAGCGACGCGGTCAGGTACAGCAGCGGCACGGCCAGCGCCTCGAACGGCACGATGATCAGGGCGACGACGATGGCGACCAGGAAGCGGCGGCCGCGAAACCTCATGCGTGCCAGCGCGTAGCCCAACATCGAGTTCACCACGAGACCGAGCAGGACGATACTGCCGGAGATGATCAACGAGTTGGCGAACACCCGTGCCATGGAGGCCCGCTCGATCGCGTCACCGTAGTTGTCCAGCCCGGCCCACGGTGTCGGCAGGAACGCCGTGGGTGAGTCGCTTCCGGACAGTACGGCGTCGTCGGGCTTGAACGACGACGCGATCATGTAGACGATCGGGAACAGGAAGAACAGCGCCAGCGCCGTCATCACCAGGTACTGCACCACCACGCCGGCCCGCGGCCGCCGGTCGCCGCGACCGGTCGGGACCGGCGGCGTGCTCACCGGCCGGTCGCCGGTCATCGTCCCGGACATCGTCCCGGTCACCGGACCTCACCCTCCTGCCGGATGAAACGCCGCTGCACCACGGTGACCACCAGCACGATCAGGAAGAACACGACCGCGACGGCCGAGCCCAGCCCGATCGCCTGCCGCCCGTAGCCGGTCTCGACCAGCTGCAGCATCATCGTTCTGGTCGCGTCCAACGGGCCGCCGGGAGTCTGCGGCATGATCCACACCTGGTCGAACAGCCGGAACGCCAGGATCGTGGTCACGGTCAGCACGAAGATCAACCCGTTGCGAATGCCCGGCAGGGTGACGTACCGGAACTGGTTCCACGCGCCCGCGCCGTCCAGCTCCGCAGCCTCGTACAGCGTGCCGGGTACGTCCTGCAGCGCGGCCAGCAAGATCACCATCTGGAAGCCGACACCCTGCCAGATCGACACGATCATGATGGCCACGAGCGCCCAGCTCGTCGAGTTGAGCCAGTCGGGGTGGAAGCTGCCGAACGTGACGATGTCGAGTACCGCGTCGATCAGGCCCCGCGGGTTGTACAGCAGGGACCAGACCACCGCGGCCGCGGCCATCACCACGACCACCGGCATGAAGTAGACGACCCGGAACACCAGCCAGCCGCGGAGCTTGCGGTTGACCAGGATCGCGAGCAGCAGCGCCAGTGCGGTCTGCACCGGCACGACCACCGCCACGAACACCAGGTTGTTCACCAGCGCTCGCCAGAACTCCGGGCTGGAGAACGTGTCGAGATAGTTGTCCAGCCCGACGAACCGGGTCGGCAGCGGCGAGATCAGGCGTTGGTTGGTGAAGGAGAACACGAACGCCATCACGAACGGCACCACCATGAACAGCGCCAGGCCGATCAGCGCGGGCGCGGAGAACAACCACGCCGTGCGCGCCTCCTGCCGCCGCGTACGTGTCAGGTGCTTCGTCACGGCCGTCACTTCTCCGGCGCCGGGTAGCCCTCGTTGTCCTCGATGTCGGCGTCGATCTTGCCGACGGCGTCGTTCAGCGTCTTGGTCACGTCGGCGCCCTGCACGACGTCGTCGACCACGCCACGAAACACCTGGGTGATGTTGGGATAGGCGGGGGTCACCGGGCGCGGCACGGCGATGTCCGGAGCGGCGTCGAGCGCCTCGACGAACAGGTGAAGCGGACCGCCCTCGGTGTACAGTTCGGACTTCTCGATGGCCGACGCCGTTCCCGGCACCGCGCCGTTGACACCGGTGATGTCGAGGATCGTCTGGTCCGACATCAGGAAGTCGATGACCGCCCACGCGGCGTCGGGATCCGTGGCGCCCGAGGTGATCCCCCAGGACCACGAGCCCATCCCGGTCTTCGCGCCGGTCCCGAAGTCCGGCAGCGGCAGCAGCACCAGGTCGTCGCCGGCCGCCTTGTGGTAGTCCTGGTACATCCAGTGCCCGACCCAGGAGATCGGCGACTTCTTGGTCAGGAAGTTGGTGTCGTCGGCCGCGTCGGCGTCGATGAGGCCCTCGGTGGTCCAGGTCTGCAGGGTGGTCAGCGCCTTGGCCGAGGCGTCCGAGTCGAGTGCGCCCTTGGCCGACTGGTAGCCCTCGCGGTCGATCAGGTCGCCGCCCGCCGACCACAGGATCGGGCTGAAGGCGTAGCTGAACCACTCGCCCTGCGAGCCGTACCAGAACTTGGTGTCCAGCGGGTGCTGGTAGCCGGCCTTCTGCAGGCTGCGGAGGATCTGTTCCAACTCGTCCGCCGTCCACGCGTCGTCCCAGCCGGTCGGGATCCTGGCGCCGACCTGTTGCAGCGCGGAACGCCAGGCCCACAGCCCCAGCCCGGAGTCGAAGCTGCCGACGGTGTACAGCTCGTCGGCGTAGGTGCCCTGCTCGATCAGCGACGGGAGCACGTCGTCGCGTAACTCGCCGGGGATGCAGTCGCTGATGGACTGCAGGTGCCCCGACCAGGCGAGGTTGGCCATGTTCGGGCCGTCGATGTCCAGCACCGCCGGGAGATCGCCGGCGGCCGCCGCGGCGTTGACCTGGTCGGTGTACTCGCCCTCCGGGATCATCGTGAGCTTGACGGTGAGGCCGAGATCCTTTCCCTTGGTCTGGTTGAACTTGTCGATGGCTCCGCGGTAGGCGTCCGCCTCGGAGCCCTCGTGGGCGAACATGGTGACCTGCCCGCCCTCGATCTTCCCGTCGCACTCGGCGGCCTGCCCGGCGGCTCCACCACCTCCGCCGCAGCCGGATGCGAGCAGTACCAGGGCGACCAGCGGGCTCATCTTCGTCGACGTGCGCATCGGGTGTCCTCTCGTGGTTCTCGCTAGTGCGGTGGCCTCCCGGTGGAGCCGCGCACCACCAGTTCCAGCGGCAGCTCGAGCCGTTGGGACGGGCTCGCCGGATCGGCCAGTTCGGCGAGCAGTTGGCGGGCGGCGGCGGCACCGGAGTCGTGGAGCGGTTGCCGGATCGTGGTGAGATCGGCGTAGCCGGCGACCTCGATGTCGTCGAAGCCGATGATCGACAGGTCGCCGGGCACGTCGAGCCCTCGTTGCTTCGCGGCTTCCAGCACGCCGAGAGCCTGGGTGTCGGAGGCGGCGAACACGGCGGTCGGCGGACGGTCCAGGTCGAACAACGCCAGTGCCTGCTCGTGGGCGACCTCGCGCCCGTGCGGCCCGCGCCGCTGGTAGGTCGGGTCGGGCTCGATCCCGGCGGCGGACAGCGCGCGCCGGTAGCCGTGTCGTCGCCGCATGCTGGAGGTGAACCCGAAGGCGTCGCCCTCCTCGTCGCCGACGAAGGCGATCCGCCGGTGACCGAGACCGATCAGGTGCTCGGTGGCCAACTCGCCGCCCCGCTCGTCGTCGATGACCACCGCCGAACAGTCCTCGACCTCGGCGTCGATGCAGACGATCCGGATGCCCTCCGCGTTGAACCGGGCGAGCTGTTCGGGCGCCAGCCGCAGCGACACGACCACCACGCCCTCCGGCCGCAGGTTGGAGGTGAGCGCGGTCAGGTGCTCCTCGCGGTGTGCGGGCTGCTCGACGTCGAACAGGCTGATCGCGTAGCCGCTCTGGCGCAGGCCGTGCACCAGCCCGCGGACCCGGACCACGGCGGAGGGGTTCGTGACGAAGGGGACCACGATGGCGACCTCGTGCAGCCGCCCGTACGCCAGCCCGCGGGCGGCACTGTTCGGCCGGTAGCCCAGCTCGCGGATCGCGGTCAGCACCCGGTCGCGCGTGCTGTCGCGGACCTGCTGGCTGCCGTTGAGCACCCGGGAGACCGTCCCGATACCGACCCCCGCCCGGGCCGCAACGTCGTCGATGGTCGCCATCCGCGTTGCCTCCAAGATCGAATGGAAGCGCTTCCAAACGTGATGAACCGAACGTACCGCCGCTGACCAGCGGCAGTCAAGAAGCAAGCGGCGCCACGGCCTTCCTCGGGTCGGGCTCACCGAACCGTGGGCGCCACGTCGGGGAACGGCCCGACCCGCTCGCGGAACCGAACGGGGCCTCGTGTCGATGTGCCGGGTCTGGCGGCGATGACCTACGCCACGCGGGCGCGGCGGAGCTTCTCGTACGCGGTGAAGGCCTCGGGGTAGTGCAGGTCGCGCAGGGCGCGGACCAGTTCGACGGCGTTCGGCGTCCGGCAGCGCACCGCCCGCGCGGCCGCCGACCGGTACCTGCGCGGTCGCCGCCGGTGACCTGCCCGGGCGCCGGGCTTGCCCATCGCTGATGGAACTCCCTCAGGGAATCCTCAGATCTCGACCAAGTATCGGCCCCCTGCGGACCCCGATGATCGAACGGTCCCGGACCACCAGCGGTCCGGGGAACCGAATCGGAGGATGGATTGAGAACGAGCACGCGCAGTGGCCCCGTCGTCGAGGCCGGAGTGGGGAAGCCCCGGACGTACTGCGAGGCGTTCCAGCGGACCGCGGCCGTGGCTCCGGACGCGGTCGCCCTGCGCACGGTCGGAGGCACGCAGACCCTGACCTGGCGGGAGTACGCGGACGAGGTTCGTGCCGTTGCCGCGGGGTTGAGCGCGCTCGGGGTCGGCCGGGGTGACACGGTTGCCCTGATGATGGCCAACCGGGTGGAGTTCTACCCGCTCGAGGTCGGCGCGCAGCACCTCGGTGCCACGTCGTTCTCGGTGTACAACACGCTCGCCGCCGAGCAGTTGGCCCACGTGCTCACCAACGCCGGCGCGAAGGTCGTGATGTGCGAGGAGCAGTACGTCGACCGGATCCGGCGGTCCGGGGCTCCGGTCGAGCACGTGGTGTGCGTCGACGGCGCGCCCGAGGGCGCCATCACCGTCGACGAGCTGGTCGGCGGCGGTTCGCCGGACTTCGACTTCGACGCGGCGTGGCGGGCCGTGCGGCCCGAGGACGTGCTGACCCTGATCTACACCTCGGGGACGACGGGCGAGCCCAAGGGCGTCGAGATGACCCACGCGAGCCTGCTGTTCGAGGTCCACGCGGTCGTCGATGTGCTGCCGGTGGAGTTCGGCGACCGAACCATGTCCTTCCTGCCGACCGCGCACATCGCCGACCGGGTGGCCGCCCTCTACGTCCAGGAGACGATGGGCACGCAGATCACCGTGGTGCCCGACGCACGGCACGTCGCCGCGGCGCTGGCCGACTGCAGGCCCGCGATCTGGACGGCCGTGCCCCGCGTGTGGGAGAAGCTCAAGGCGGGCGTCATCGCCGGCGTGGCGGCCGAGCCGGACGAGGCCAGGCGGCAGGCACTGCACTGGGCGCTGGACGTCGCGGCGCGCAAGGTCGACGCCGACCTGTCCGGATCGGGGTCGGCCGCGGAGCTGGCCGCCGAGTACGCCAAGGCCGACGAACTGGTCCTGTCCAGGCTGCGCGCCAAGGTGGGGCTGGACCGGATGCGGTGGGCGGTGTCCGGTGCGGCGCCGATCCCGAAGGAGGTGCTGGCCTTCTTCCGCGGGCTGGGCGTGCCGATCTCCGAGGTCTGGGGCATGTCGGAGCTGAGCTGCGCCGCCAGCGTGGTGTCGCCGGCCGAGCACCGGCTGGGCACCGTCGGGAAGCTGCTGCCCGGGATGGAGGGCAGGATCGCGGCGGACGGGGAGTTCCTCGTGCGCGGGCCGCTCGTGATGAAGGGCTACCGCAACGAGCCGGCCAAGACCGCCGAGGCGATCGACGGCGACGGCTGGCTGCACACCGGCGATGTGATGACCATGGACGACGACGGCTACCTCACCGTCGTCGACCGGAAGAAGGAGCTCATCATCAACGCTGCCGGCAAGAACATGTCGCCGGCGCACATCGAGAACGTGATGAAGGCCGCGTGCCCGCTGATCGGCGGCATCGCCACCATCGGTGACCGGCGGCCGTACAACACCGCCCTGGCCGTGCTGGACGCCGAGGCCGCGGCCGCCTACGCCGCCCGGCACGGGCTGCCGGACGCCTCCGCCGGGGCGCTCGCCACCGACCGGGGCGTGGTCGACCACATCAGGGCGGGGATCGCCGAGGGCAACGCCAGACTGTCCCGGACCGAACAGATCAAGCGGTTCCGGATCCTGCCGACCTTCTGGGAGCCGGGCGGGGACGAGCTCACCCTGACCTCGAAACTGCGTCGCAAGCCGGTCGCGCAGAAGTTCGCCACCGACATCGAGGCGCTGTACGCCGCCTCGCCGGCAGCGGGTGTGCTCGAACCCGAGCCGGCCCCGACCCCCGTTCGGTCCGCCTCGTAGGTCTCGGGCGCGGGCGGCAGCCGTGGCTCGCGCGGCGACGGGTTGCGCGGGCCGCGGGTTGTAGACTGCGGCGGTGGTGGGGGATACCTACCGTTTCGCGGACTACGAGCTGGACACGGCTCGTCACCAGCTGAGACGGGCCGGCGAGCCGGTTCACGTCGAGCCCCGCGCCCTCTACCTGTTGTGCCACCTGGTCGAAAACCGGGACCGGGTGGTGCCCAAGCACGAGTTGCTCGACGAGGTGTGGGGTGACCGCTTCGTCAGCGAGGCCGCCCTCACGACCGGGCTGCGCACCGCGCGGCTGGCCGTGGGCGACAGCGGCAGCCGGCAGCGGCTGATCCGCACCGTGCACCGGCGGGGCTACCAGTTCGTGGCCCCGGCGACAGTGGTCGGAGCCGGCTCCCCCGCCGGCACCGACCGGGGGTCCGGCGACGGGCCGGCAGCGGCGGGAGGTCCGAGCGGCGTGGATCGTCAGGTCATCCGGTTCTGCCGGGCCGACGACGGCGTCCGCATCGCCTATGCCACCGTGGGCTCCGGCCCGCCCCTGCTCAAGGCCGCCAACTGGATGACCCACCTCGATCTCGAGTGGACGACCCCGGCGTGGTCGCACTGGCTGACCGGTCTCGCCCGCAACCGCCGGCTGGTCCGCTACGACGAGCGGGGCTGCGGGCTGTCGGACTGGACGGTGCCCAGCTTCACGTTCGACGACTGGGTCGACGACGTCGACAGCGTGGTCGATGCCGTGGGCCTCGATCGCTTCCCGTTGCTCGGGGTGTCGCAGGGCGGTGCGGTGGCGGTGGCCTACGCCGTGCGCCGCCCCGAGCGGGTCAGCCGGCTGATCCTCGCCGGGGCCTACGCGCGCGGACGGCAGGTCCGGGCCCGGGACGAGGCCGAGCGCGACGCGGCGGCCCTCGACCTGGATCTGGCCCGCGTGGGGTGGATCCACCAGGATCCCAGCTTCCTCCGGGTCTTCGCGTCCCAGTTCCTGCCGGACGGCGCGCCGGAGGAGTGGGACGAGTTCACCGCCTTCCAGCGGCGGACGACGTCGCCGGCCAACGGGGTGCGCTTCCTGGAGGAGTTCGCCCGAATCGACGTGTCCGACATCGCCCACCGGGTGGCCTGTCCGACCCTGATCCTCCACTCGCGCGGCGACGCGCGGGTGCCGGCCTCGCAGGCCAGTGAGCTGGCCGCCCTCATTCCCGACAGCCGGCTGGTCCTGCTCGAGAGCCGCAATCACCTGCTCACCGCGTACGAACCGGCCTGGGCCGAGTTCCTGTCCCACATCGACGAGTTCCTGGCCGAGTGACAGGAACCCGCAGGCCGCCGGAGTACGGCTTGTTCGAATCCCGGGTCACCTGAGCACGTCATCCCCGCGGGGATTCCTGGCAATGCCGCTCCGAGGTGGACGATCCAGGGGCCGCGGCGAGCGCGAGGTCTTCCCTCGGCTGCCGGGCCCCCCGGACCGCCGACCTTCGGACTGGCTACCAACAGTAGGCCCACATGTGCCACGCGAGGTCGTTGGCCGGCACCTCAGCACTCTTGGCATTCAGCTTGATGAGGTAGAGGTATCGGACGAAGTAGTCGTATACCTCGACACCCGCCCGACTTCTGTTGTCCCATGAGGACGTTCGATTTTCGAATCCCCAGTCGGACAGGTCGTTGTGCACGCCCGACGAGCTGCAGTCGCGAAAACGAAGCTTCCGCATGTCCCGGTTGTAGTCGTTCCAGTGCCAAGCCTCGTACACGCAGTACCAGCCCGAGTCGCAGGGGCCATAGGCTTGTGCGCCCACGTCTCCGCCGGCCACACCGAGTGTCATCACCACATTGCCGCCGTTCCAGGCAATCTCGTTGAGACCCACTCTCTTCCCGCCGGGAACCCTGCCGAGCTCGGCCTGCACCCGGGCGTCCAACTGCCGGGCCTGTGCCGACGACAGCACCGTCGAGGCAGCGGTCTCGCCCACGGCAGCCGGGCAGACGGACACGGTGAGTCCGGCGACAAGTGCGAAAACGACTCCGGTAAACGTTCTCCGCGGCAGCCGGTTGTTCGATTTCATGCCGCTCTCCAGACTATGGGTCGATCTTGTAGTAGCAGTAGCCGTCCTGTTTGACCTGCCAGCCGCCGTAGGTGGTGAAGACCGCGAAGGCGAAGCCCGCTCTGCGGGTCTGCGGTCCGTACCGTCCGTCCACCGCGATGTCGGGGTCGTGCCAGGAGTTCATCATCATCTGGGCATTGCGCACTGCCTGCTGGGTATTCGGGCCGAAGTCGCCGTCGACGGCGATGTTCTGCCAGAAGCACCTGTTCAGCGACGCCTGGAGCACCCGGACGGCATCACTGAAGTTGCCGCGGCCCAGTTCGCAGTTGTACGCGCCCGTCTCGCGGCCGATGGTCGGCACCCGCATGAAGCCGCCGACAGTCGAGTAGGAGGTGAAGCTGGTGCAGTCCGGTGCCGCGCTCGCGGAGCCCGGTGCCAGCACGGTCAGCACGGCCGCGGCCAGCACGACGAGCGCCGTGGCCATCGCGCGCCACGCCCTGTTTCGTTTCATGTCGATGCCTTCTCAGAAGCGCCGGGAGCAGAGGCCGGTGTGGGCCCCGCCGTTGTTGTGGTCGTAGGCCTGGTACCGGAAGTACAGGCTCGTCTTCGGGCCGTACACGCCGTCCACGGCGAGATGAGCCTCCGGGGTCTGGCTGTTGATCGTCGCCTGCGCGTTGCGGACCGCCTGTCTCGTCGCCGGACCGAAGTCGCCGTCCACGCCGATCCCCTGGCTGTAGCAGGCGTTGAGGCTTTCCTGCAGGACCCGGACCGCGAGGCTGTTGTTGCCGTAGCCGAGAACGCAGTTGAAGTTCCCTGTCTGCGCACCCACGCTGGGAATGTGGTGGTAGTAGCCACTCGGCGCGTCCGGCCAGGAATCGCGCGAGGTGAAACTGGTGCAGCTGGCCGCCGCCTGCGCGGACGGTGCGAACGGCCCGGCCGACAGGAGCACGGCACCGGCCAGGAAAGCCAGCACGACGGCGAGCGAGCCCGCCCGGCGGAATCCGCGTGGTGTGTTCGTCACGACCTCTCCCCCTGAAGATTGTTTTCGTGTCAGGCTCGGCGACCGGACCAACATTCTGATCAATGGGAATTGCGGTGATCCATCGGCTGTTCGAGCCGGCTTCGAACCCAGAGACATCTTCTCCGAGAGCGTCGACCGGGACCAGGAACCGGATCGGCACTTCTTCGGTACTGTTGAGGTGCCGCATCTGGTGTGTCAGTGATCGAATCCTTGTCGCCGAGGATTCTTGGGGGTTCGATGTTCGGCGCAACCGTTCGTGCGTACCGGCATCGGCTCGGACTCACCCAGGAGGAGCTCGGGGATCGAGCCATGCTGAGTGTTCGTGGCGTCGGCAAGATCGAAAGTGGCAGGATCGGAGCGCCTCGCCCGCGTACGGTGCGCTTGCTCGCTGATGCGTTCGGACTGACCGGCGCGGAGCGGGATGAGTTTCTTCGGGCCGCGGTGAACGACGAGCCGGACTCACGATCGGATCCGGCGGAGGCACTGCCGTCGGGTACGCCTCGGATCGTGCCGGCACAGCTACCTGGCGACGTTCGGGGGTTCACCGGTCGCGGCGAGACGATATCCCGGCTCGACGAGTTGCTCACCGACCACGTGGGGACCATCGCCGTGGTGTCCGGCACAGCGGGGATCGGTAAGACGACGCTGGCCGTGCACTGGGCGCACCGCGTCGTGGCCGCGTTCCCGCACGGTCAGCTGTATGTGAACCTGCGCGGGTACGACCCGACCGGGGAGCCCATGTCCCCGGCCGAGGCGGTGCGCGGATTCCTCGACGCCCTCGACGTGCCTCCCGACCGGATTCCTCCCAGCCTCGACGCGCAGGCCGCGCTCTATCGCAGCCTGCTGGCCGGCCGGCGGGTCCTGGTGATCCTGGACAACGCCCGCGACACCGACCAGGTGTGGACGCTGCTGCCTGGCACACCGAGCGCGTTCACGGTGGTGACAAGCCGCAACCAGCTCACCGGTCTGGTGGCCGCCGGCGGGGCGCAGTCGATGATCCTGGACCTGCTCGACGCGGCGCGGTCGCGGGACCTGCTGGCCGGCCGGCTCGGGCCGGCGCGAGTCGCTGACGAGCCACTCGCCGTCGACGAGATCATCGCGCGGTGCGCCGGACTACCGCTGGCCCTGACCATCACCGCCGCCAGCGCCGTGCAGTCCGGATTCCCGCTGGACACGATCGCCGCGGACCTGCACGCGGCCGAGGGGCGCTTGGACGCACTGGACACCGGTGACGCGACCGGACAGGTGCGTGCGGTGTTCTCCTGGTCCTACGGTGCCCTCACCACGCCCGCCGCCCGGCTGTTCCGGCTTCTCGGGTTGCCCCCCGGCGCGGAGATCTCGGCCCCGGCCGCGGCGAGCCTCACCGGCATCCCGGCGGCGCAGATCCGCCGACAGTTCGCCGAGCTCAAACGTGCCAGCCTGATCACCGAGCACGTACCCGGCCGCTACGTCCTGCACGATCTGCTCCGCTCCTACGCGGCCGACCTCGCCAACACGCATGACTCGTCCGAGCAGCGCCAGGCCGCGGTCCGTCGGTGGCTGGACCACCTGGTGACCACCGCGCACCGGGCCACGATGCTGTTGCACCCGCATCAGGCGACGATCGCGATCGGCGCACCGCAACCGGAGGTCGAGCCCGAGACGCCGGCCGACAGCGCCGAGGCGATGAGCTGGCTGCACACCGAGTACCCGGTGCTGACCGCCGCCGTCACCTTCAGCGAGGCCGTCGGCCTGCTCGACTACGTCGGGCCACTGGCCTGGGCAGTCGAGCAGTACGCCCACCGGCGAGCGCACTGGGACGACCTGCCCGCCCTGTATCAGGCCGCCCTTCGTGCCACCGCAACGCTCGGCGACGTGACCGGTCAGGCCTGCGCCCACCGGTCGCTCGCCCGGGCGTACGTGTGGTTGGGCCGGCCCGACGATGCCCGCGAGCACTACGACGAGGCGCTGCGGCTGTTCACCAGCACCGACGACCTGGTGGCACAGGCCCGAGTACAGCACGGGCTGTGCGAGCTGTTCGAGCGAACCGGCGACTTCGCCAGGGCGCTCCGGCACGCTGAACAAGCCCTGCACCTCTACCGTCGAACAGCCGATTTGCCGGGCCAGGCCAGGGCACTCAACGCGGCGGGCTGGTGTCATTGCCAGCTCGACCAACCGAAATCAGCGGCCATCGCCTGTGAAGACGCCCTCCAATTGGTGCGCCGGCTCGGCGACCGCGTGGCGGAAGCCGAGACCTGGGACAGCCTCGGCTACGCGCAGCGGTTGGCCGGCCGGTTCGACGCCGCGATCGACAGCTACCACCACGCACTCGAACTCTGCGACGAACTGGGCGACCAATACCATGTCGCGGAGGTACTGGCCCGGCTCGGCGACACCCACGCCGCCGCCGGTCAACCGGCCAAGGCCCGGTCCGCCTGGGAACAGGCACTGGACATTCTGCGGACGATCGGCCATCCGACCGCCGGTGACCTTGAAGCGCGCATCCGCCACATCGAGAACAACAGCCGGCACGCCGGCCGGTGACCGACCAACGGTCTTCGTCGCGGACGACCGGCCGGAACCTCGTCCCGGCCGATCGTGCGGTCGAACACCCGGCCGGGTTCGATGCGGCCCGCGAGGACGTCCGGAAGCAGGTCCTCGGCGCACAGGCGAGCCGTGCGGTGTGCCGGGGCCATGGTCCATGCGACCGCCGCTACCGCCCGGCCGGGGCGGTTGCGCACCTGCCGGCCCGGCCTCACTTCAGGTGCCGGGCGAAGAACCGGTTCCCGCCGTCCCCCTCGAACTGCGGGACGCCGGTGTGCCCGCCCATGTTGGCGTGCAGCGTCTTCTCCTCGGAGCCGAAGGCGTCGAACAGGTCCAGGGCCATCTGCCGGTCGTTTCCCTCGTCGTCCCACTGCAGCAGCACCAGTAGCGGAATGGTGACCTGCCGGGCCTGTTCGACCATGATGCGAGGCACGTAACTCCCGGCGAACAGCAGGGCGGCCGCGATCCGCGGCTCGACCACGGCCATCCGGACGCCGATGGCGATCACCCCTCCCGCGTACCCGACCGGGCCACGGATCTCGGGCAGCGAGAGGAGGGCGTCCAGGGCGGCCCGCCATTCCGGGACCGCCCTGTCGACCAGCGGGAGGACGAGCCGGTCGACGATCTCGTCGCCGACCGGCTCGCCGGCCTCCAGCGCCCGGCGCAGGTCGGCCCGGGCCTGTTCGGCGGCGGCGGACCGCGGCCGGTCACCGCTGCCGGGGAGCTCGATGGTGGCCATGGCGAAGCCCTCCGCCGCGCAGTGCCGGGCCCGGGCCACCAACCGGGGGTACATCCTGCGCAGTCCGCCGGGTTGGCCGGCCAGGATCAGCGGGGCCGGTGCGGATGCGGGGCCGGGCGTCCACAGGATGCCGGGGATCTCGCCGAGGGTGAACTCGCGCTCAAGGACACCGTCGTCGAGGCGCTGTTCGGAGGTGAATCGCACGGTCGTGCCTTTCGGGAGTGCTCGTGAACGGCGCTCCCGGACGACCTATCGCCCGACCGTGACCCCGGAGGGGAGCACCCATGTCGATACGGTCACGGGTACCACCTCCTCGTTCTCTCGCACGGCCACCGACAAGGTAGCAGTGGTCGCCGTGGCCCGCCACCAGGTTTCCGGCCACCATGGGCGGCGAGCACCACGACGACGAACCGGTCCTCAGCCGATGAAGCCCTTGTCCCGCAACCAGTCCGCCGCGACCTTGTCCGGTGCGGCGCCTTCGACGCTGACTCGTTCGTTCAGTGCGAGCAACGTCTTGTCGTCGAGCGCGTCGGCGATCGGGGTGAAGACGCCCTCGAGGTCCGGGTACTTCGTCGCGAGCTCGGAGCGGATCGTGATCGCCGGGTTGTAGATCGGGAAGAACGACTTGTCGTCCTTGAGCACCACCAGGTCCTGCGCGGGGATCCGGCCGTCGGTCGACGCCACCGAGCCGAAGTCACAGGTCTTTCCCGAGCCGATCTCGGTGTAGACGACGGCGTCGTTGACCTCGTGCCGCTGCGCACCGGGCAGCGTGAAGCCATACGTCTTGCTCAAGCCGGGCAGGCCGTCGTCACGGCTGTTGAACTCCGGGCCCATGCATGTCGACGCCGCCTGCGGGTTGGTGTTCGCCAGCTCCGCGTAGTCCGAGATCGTCTCGATGCCGTTCTTCTCGGCGGCCTCGCGGTTGGCGGCGATGGCGTAGGTGTCGTTGCCTGGAGCGCGCGCCCACCAGGTGATGTCGTTGTCGGCGTCGAGCGTCTTGACCTTGTCGAACAGCTGCTCCGGGTCGGTCACCCGGTCGGTCTGCTTGAGGAAGGAGACCCAGGCGGTGCCCGTGTACTCCCAGTACAGGTCGATCTGACCAGTGGTGAGCGACCGGCGGACCGCGTCCGTCCCGGTGATGTTCGTCTTGTCGACCGGTTCGGCACCGGCGGCCTGCAGAGCGAGGATCGCGATCTGGCCGAGCACCAGTTGCTCGTCGAACTCCTTCGACCCGACGGTGATCGTGACCCCGTCGAGCTTGTCGACCTTCTCGATGGAACCGGCTCCGGTCTCGGCCTTGGTGGACTCGTCGTTCAGGGTGCAGCCGGTGGCCAGCACCGCAACGCTGACGACGACGGCGACGACTGACAAGCCGCGCATGGACGTTCCTCCTCGGGTTCGCGGATCAGATCCCCTTGGGTCGCAACAACATCTCGGCCAGCAGGCCGAGCCAGTCGGCGAACAGGGCGAGGGCGGCCACCAACACTCCAAAGGTGACGCTGATGACCGGCCGGTTCAAGGTTAGGCCGGTGAACAAGCCCTCCCCGAGCCCGCCGCCGTCGATCAGGGCGGCCAGGGGCGCACTGGCGACGGTCAGTACCAGGGCGGTGCGGACGCCGGCGAGGATGACCGGCACGGCGAGCGGCAGCTCCACCGTGAACAGCACCGCGACCCGCGACAGCCCCATCCCGCGAGCGGCCTCGGTCAGCACCGGGTCGACGCCCTCGATGCCGACCATGGTGTTGCGCAGGACCGGCAGCACGGCGTAGGCGACCAGAGCTATCACCGCGGTGCCGACCCCGATGCTGATCACGAGGGCGAGCAGGACGATCAGACCGATGGACGGGATGGCCTGGCCGAGGTTTCCCAGGCCCAGCACCACCAGCCGCCCGGCCCGGCTACGCGAGAGCGACACGGCGATACCGAGCGGAATCGCGATGGCGATCGTGAGCGCCGTACAGATCAACGTCAGCTCGACGTGCTCGAGCACCTGCGACCCGATCACCGCGCCGTTGACGTTGCGCGCCTCGATCGAGTCGAGGCGCTGTCCCCGCGTCCACAACCACAACACCACCAGCGCGACCGCGATCAGCGCGGGTCGCGCCAGCAACCCTGCCCAGCGGGGCCGTCCCGCTTCACGTGCGGCCCTGGCCGGGCGCCGAGCCTGGACCGATGACGTCATAGTTTCTCGGCTTTCCCCACGGCCGTACCCATCACCGTCTGCAGGTGCAGCGACCCGAGCACCGTGGCGTCGGCTCCGAGATCGTCGGTGACCAGTACGACGTCACTGCTCTCGCCGAGCATCAGGTCGAGCGCGTCGCGCGCCGTCGCCTCGACCGCGATCCGCGGCAGCCCCTCGACTCGCGGCGCCGGGGCCAGCTCGACGTCGCGCAGCCGCAGCAGCGCCAGCTTCTTCAGCTGTCCTCCGGCGCCGATGAAGCTGGCGACGTAGCTGTCGGCAGGCGCGGCCAGGATCGCCTCCGGTGTGTCGTACTGGGCTATCACCGACTGCGGCCGGAGCACGGCGATCCGGTCACCCATCTTGAGCGCCTCGTCGAAGTCATGGGTGACGAACACGATGGTCTTGCGGACCTCACGCTGCAGCCGCAGGAACTCGTTCTGCAGGTGGTCCCTCGTGATCGGGTCGGTCGCGCCGAACGGCTCGTCCATCAGCATCACGGACGGGTCGGCCGCGAGCGCCCTGGCGACACCGACCCGTTGCTGCTGGCCGCCGGACAGCTCACGGGGGTAGCGCCGTGCGTAGTCCGCGGGAAGGCCGACCAGTTCCAGCATCTCGGCGACCCTGGCCCGGATCCGGGACCTGCTCCAGCCGAGCACCTTGGGAATCAGACCGATGTTGTCCTCGATCCGCTTGTGCGGGAACAGGCCGATCTGCTGGATGACGTAGCCGATGTCGCGCCGGTGCCGGTCGGGATCGAGCGTGAGCACGTCGGTGCCGCCGATCGTGATCGTGCCCGAGGTCGGCTCGATCAGCCGGTTGATCATCTTCATCGTCGTGGTCTTGCCGCAGCCGGACGGTCCGACGAGGACGACGACCTCGCCGGCGGGAATGACCATCGACACCGCGTCGACGGCGGGCTCCGCCTGACCGGGGTAGAGCTTCGTGACGTCGGTGAGCTCGATGGTCTCGCCGGGACGTCCGGTGGATTCAGGCACGTAGCCCCCGTGAGGTCGTCAATCTGGCCACGCCGGCCAGCGCCAGGTCGAACAGGAGAGCCAGCACGACGATTCCGAGTGTGCCGGTGAGCACCTGGTTGAGTGAGTTGGCGCCGCCGAACCGGCCCAGCCCGTTGAAGATCTGGTTGCCCAGCCCGGGGCCCTTCACCCAGGCGCCGATGGCCGCGATCCCGATGATGATCTGCGTGGAGACCCGGACCCCGGCGAAGATCACCGGCCAGGCCAGCGGGAACCGAAGAACCCAGAGCATCCGGGTCCTGCTCAGGCCCATGCCGCGGCCCGCCTCCACCACGGCCGGGTCCACCTCCTGCAGCCCCACGATCGTGTTCCGCGTGATCGGCAGCAACGCGTAGACCACCAACGCCACGAGCACCGGCAGCACGCCAAGACCGAACGGCGCGATGAGCACGCCGAGCAACGCGACCGACGGGATGGTCAGGAAGGCGCCGGTGGTCGTCGTGGCCACGGCCGCGAGCGTCGAGTGCCGGTAGGTGAGCATGCCGAGCCCCACGCCGATGACCACGGCGATGGCGACCGCGCCCAGCGTCACGTCGAAGTGCAGGATCGTGTCGTTGACGATCGCGATCCAGTTCTCACGCACGTACTCCGCAAAGGTCACCACCGCCTCCTCGCCGTCACGCGGATCATCGAACACTAGCAGCGAGCCAGGCAGAACACTCCGTCGTCAGGTCGCACCGCGGACGGCGACGTTCGGCACCGGACGGAAGACGGTCTGTGCCGAGGCGATGAACCCCACCGCTCCGTCCGTCATGGCCGGCGGCTGACCAGCCCGGTCTGGTAGGCGATGACGACCAGCTGCGCGCGGTCGCGCGCAGCCAGTTTCGTCATCGCGTGGCTGACATGGGTGCGGGCGGTCGCCGGACTGAGGACCAGTTCGGCACCGATCTCGTCGTTGCTCAACCCGTGTCCGACCAGGGCCAGTACCTCGCGCTCGCGTTGGGTCAGCACCGCCAGCCGGTCCTCGGCGACCGAGGTGGCGGTCCGCTCCGCGGTGAACTGGGCGATGAGGCGTCGGGTGATCCGCGGTGCGAGCAAGGCCTCCCCCGCGGCGACGACCCGGATGGCATGCAGCAGTTCGGCCGGTCCGGCGTCCTTGAGCAGGAAGCCGCTCGCCCCGGCCTGGAGCGCTTCGAAGACGTACGCGTCGGTGTCGTAGGTGGTCAGGATCAGCACCCGAACCTGCTCGAGGCCCCGCGTTCGGACGATCTCGCCGGTGGCCTTGATGCCGCCCATCTGCGGCATGCGGATGTCCATGAGCACGAGGTCGGGCCGGGCGGCGCGAGCCCGCTCCACGGCCTCGGACCCGTTGGCGGCCTCTCCCACCACCGTGATGTCGTCCTCCGCGTCGAGCAGCGCCTTGAACCCGGATCGCACCAGGACCTGATCGTCGGCGAGCAGCACCTTGATCGGGTTGCTGCCGGACGGGGCGGCGGCCGCCGTGCTCACCGGTGCACCGTCGCGACCGTGGCCAGCGGCAGCCGGGCGGTGACCTCGAACCCGCCGCACGGCCGCGGCCCGGCGGTCAGTTCCCCGCCCAGGAGTCCGCAGCGTTCGCGCATGCCGAGGATGCCGCGGCCCGGCCCGGCCGAACCGCCGTCGACACGACCGGCCGGCGGCGGACTCCCGGCCATGTCCTCAGGGGCATCCCGGGCACCCTCGTCGGTCACCCGGACCTCCAGGACGTCCGTTCCGTAGTCGAGCGCGACCGTGACCCGTGTCAACCCGACGTGGCGGATCACGTTGGTGATCGACTCCTGCAGGATCCGGTAGGCGGTGTGGTCCACCGCGCTCGGCAACGGCGTCGCGGACGGCGTCACCTCGAGCTCGACGTCGAGTCCCGCCTCGCGCGCCATCGCGGCAAGGTCGGTGACCTGTCCCAGGCCGGGGTGCGGCACCCGCCCGTTGTCCGGATCGCGAAGCACGCCGAGGACCGCCCGCATCTCGTGCAACGCCTGGGCGCTCGTCTGCTCGATGGTCACCAGCGCCCCGCGCGCCCGGTCCGGGCGTTTGTCGAGCAGGTACGCGGTGACACCGGCCTGCACGTTGATGATGGCGATGGCATGGGCGACCGTGTCGTGGACCTCGCGGGCGATCCGGAGCCGCTCGGCATCGACCCGCGAACGCGCCTCCTCCTCCCGGGTCCGTTCAGCCTGCCGGGCCCGCTCCAGCGCTTCGGCCGTGATGACGTGCCGCGACCGGACCGACTCACCCAGTGCCGCGGCCATGACCGACGCGGCGATCCGGAAGAACACCCAGCCGATGGCGGCCCTCGGTTCGATATCGGCCGCGGCGATGGACCAGCCCGCGGTCAGCACGGCGATACCCACGCCGGCGATCACCAGCGACCGGCGCCCGTCGCCGTACGCGGTCAGCGTGTAGAGGGCGACGAACAGCCCGATCCATCCGGGCCCGTCCGAGAAGCCGACGGTGTAGTACGCGAGGCTGGCGAGGGCGGCCGTGATGAACACCGCGACCGGCCGGCGTCGACGCACGACCAGCACCAGGCCGCTCGCGATCAGCAGTACGTATCCCAGGTGTGCGAGGTCGGCCAGCGGGCGTGACCCCACCTCCGCGGGTTTCGCCAGGGTGCCCTGGACCTGCATCACGGCGACGACGAGTCCGAGCAGGACGTCCTGGGCCAGGATCGGCAGCCGGAACGGCGCCGCTCGGCGTTTCATGGTCCGATGATAGTGGCGGCGGGCGGATGACCGCCTACGTCGACGAGCGCGACCGGGCACGGGTTCCTACGCAGATCTGCGTACGTGCTGCCATCACCGGCCCGAGGACACGGCCCGGTCGGCGACGCGACGATCACCTCCGTGACGCAACCAACGACAGATCCGACATCGGACGCCCCGTACGCACCGACCAACAGCCAACGCGTGACACCGGACGCACCGCGGCCGGGTCCGCTGGGCCGGCTCGCCGGCCTGGCCTACCGCCGGCGGGCAAGGGTCCTGGTCGCCTGGGCCGTGGCACTTGCCGTCGCTTTCGGCCTGTCGGCGGTCTTCGGCGGCGAGTTGAGCACGAACGCCTCCGCACCGGGCTCGGACTCCGAGCAGGCGCAGCGGCTGCTGAGCGATCGGTTTCCGGCGCAGTCCGGCGACACGGTGAAGGTGGTGGTGCGTGCTGACGACGTCACCAGCGCCAGGGTGCGCGGCGAGGTCGACACGCTGCTCGGCGAGTTGGGGAGGTCGCCGCATGTGAGTTCGGTCGAGGACCCCTATTCCGTCGAGGGGTCCATCACGCCGGACGGGCGGACCCTGCTCGCCCGCGTCTATCTCGATGTCGTCAACCCCAACGACATGCCGGTCGAGGACATCGACCGGCTGCTGACCACCGCGGAGGCGGCCGAGCGCGACGGGCTGAACGTCGCCCTCGGTGGGCACGCGGTGCAGGTCGCCGAGGCGACGCAGTCCGCGGCCGAGCTGATCGGCCTGATCGCGGCCGCGGTGATCCTGCTGCTCACGTTCGGTTCGATGGTGGCGGCCGGACTGCCGCTGGCGATGGCGATCGGCGGGCTGGCGGTCAGTTCCAGCCTGGTCGGTCTCGCGGCGGCGGTGGTGGACGTACCGTCGTTCGCGCCCACGATCGGCATGGTGCTGGGCATCGCCCTCGGCATCGACTACGCGCTGCTGATGGTGACCCGGTTCCGCGAATGGCGGGCGGTCGGCCTCGACCCCGAAGCAGCGACCGTGGCGACGCTCGACACCGCCGGCCGGGCCGTCCTCGTGGCCGGCAGCACCGTCATGGTGAGCATGTTGGGGCTGTTCGCCACCGGCCTGTCGATCATGAACGGCACCGCCGTGGTCACCATGGTCGCCACGCTGGTCGTGATGGCGGCCGCCATCACGCTGTTTCCGGCGCTGCTGGGCTACCTCGGGCGGCGCATCGACCGGCTCCGGATACCGCTGGGACGTCGTCGTGCCGCTCAGGTCTCCGACGAAGGCCACCTGGTGCCGGCGGCCGGTTGGGTGCGGTGGAGCCGGCTGGTGCGGCGGCACAGCGTCCTTGCCACCCTGGGGAGCCTGGCGCTGCTGCTCGTGCTGGCCGCACCGTTCCTCGGCGTGCAGTTCGGCCTGCCCGACGAGGGCAACGACCCCGAGAACACGTCGAGCCGGCAGGCCTACGACATGCTGGCCGAGGGCTTCGGCCCAGGCGCCAACGGGCCGTTGCTCGTGGTGGCGGACATGGCGCACGGCGACCGCACGGTCCTCCAGCGGCTACGGACCGGGCTCGGCAACACGGCGGGCGTCGTGGCGGTGTCGCCGCCACGGCTCAACCCCGCCGGCGACACGGCGCTGATCACCGTCGTCCCCGGCACCGGACCGCAGGACGCTGCCACCGAAGACCTCGTCAAGACCCTGCGCGGGGAGGTGATCCCGGCCGCGACCGGGGACACCGGCGAGCAGGTGCACGTCGGCGGGGCGACCGCGGCGAACATCGACATCAACACGTCGATCACCGACCGGCTGGCCCTGCTCATCGGCGGCGTCATCGTCGTGTCGATGCTGCTGTTGCTGGTGGCGTTCCGCAGCATCGTCATCGCGGTCACGGCCGCGGTGATGAACCTGCTGTCGGTGGCGGCCGCCTACGGGGTGGTCGCACTCGTCCTCGAAGGCGGCTGGGCCGGCAAGCTGATCGGCATCGACACCGCCACGCCGATGGCGGCCTTCGTTCCCGTCATGATGTTCGCGCTGTTGTTCGGCCTGTCCATGGACTACGAGGTCTTCCTGATCAGCCGGGTCCGCGAGGCGTGGGTGCGCACCCACGACAACGGTCAGGCCATCACCAGCGGACTGGCCAGCAGCGCTCGGGTGATCACCGCCGCCGCGGCCATCATGATCGCTGTCTTCGCGTCCCTCGTCCCGAGCGACCAGGTCTTCGTCAAGGTCTCCGGCGTCGGCCTGGTCGCGGCCATCCTCGTCGACGCGACCATCATCCGGATGCTGCTCGTGCCGGCGGTCATGCACCTGCTCGGCCGCGCCAACTGGTGGCTGCCCCGCGGCATGGAGCGGCGCCTGCCTCAACTGCACATCGAAGGACCACCCACCGCGTCCGCGCGCCCCCTCGCCGACCCGCAACCGGTCCCCCACCAGTGAACGTCGCACCGCGATCCGCCGGCAGGCGCGCGGCGCCCGGACTCGGACGCCGCCGCGCCCGTCGTCCAGAGGGAGGCGCCGTCACGCGGGAACGCATCGAGCACGGGGCGGTGCCGGTGCCCGCGGCCCACGCCGGCTCAGGCGGGTACCGAGTCCGTGGCGCGCTGCCAGGCCCGGTGCCTGCCGATCTCGGCGGCGAACGCCCCGGTGAAGGTGTCGTCGACGTCGGCCGCGGCCGCGGCGGTGGTCACCACGCCCTGGTCGTTCTCGACCCGGGTGTCCTCGCCGGCGGCCAGCCGGATGTCGCGCACGCCCGCGTCGCGCAGCAGGTGCACGCCCGAGCCGAAGGCGGCCACCGGCTTGGCGTGCTTGAACGCCTCGAGGACGAAGTGCAGCGCGTAGCCGTCCCTGGACAGGGTGCGGACGCTGTCCGGGCCGCACGGAACCAGGACCGCGTCGTAGAGCACCGAGGCCATGGTGGTGATCGCCCGGTCCACGCTCACCTCGGTGCCCTGCGCGTCGCGGACGGTGCCGTCGGTGGGGGCGAGCAGTTCCACGACCGCGCCGCGTTCGCGCAGCCCGTCGGCCACGGTGGCCAGGCCGGTGCCGTCCACGCCGTCGGCGACCAGCACCGCGACCCGCCGGGTGGCGACGGTGTCGGTCGGGGCGTTGAGCTGGCTGAGCGCGGGCGAGCTGCGGCCGTGGTTGGCGACCGGCGACTTCTCCGGTTCCGGGACGCCGACACCCGCGGCGACGCGGGTGGCCAGCTCGTGGTCGACGCTGGTGAGCTGCTCGACGACGCGGGCGCGGATGCCGGTGTCGACCACCTTGCCCAGCTCGAACCGGAACGCCGCGACGATGTGCTCGCGTTCCACATCGGACATGCTGTTCCAGAACAGGGTGGCCTGCGAGTAGTAGTCCTGGAAGCTGGCCGCCCGCTTGCGGATCTTCGCACCCTCCACCTTCTCCTGGTAATGCGCGAACACGCCGTCGGACAGCTCACCACCGACCACCGGGCAGCCACCGGACAGCGTGTTCTTGTGATACGCCGTCTGTCCCCTGTGGACCGCGGACTGGTGGTAGCCGTCGCGCTGGTTGTTCGTCACCGGTGCGAGCGGCCGGTTGACCGGCAGCTGCGCGAAGTTCGGCCCGCCGAGACGGATCAGCTGGGTGTCCAGGTAGGAGAAGTTGCGCATCTGCAGCAACGGGTCGTTGGTGAAGTCGATGCCCGGCACGACGTTCGCCGTGTGGAAGGCGACCTGCTCGGTCTCGGCGAAGAAGTTGTCCGGGTTGCGGTCCAGCACCAGCCGCCCCACCGGGCGCACCGCCACCTGCTCCTCGGGCACGATCTTCGTCGCGTCCAGCAGGTCGGCGTCGAAGGCGAACTCGTCGCTCTCCGGGATCAGCTGGACGCCCAGCTCCCACTCCGGGAAGTCACCGTTCTCGATCGCGTCCCACAGATCACGCCGGTTGAAGTCCGGGTCCTTGCCGGCGATCTTCTGGCACTCGTCCCAGACCAACGAGTGCGTGCCCAGCTTCGGCGTCCAGTGGAACTTGACGAACGTGCCGCGCCCGCCGGCGGTCACCAGGCGGAACGTGTGCACGCCGAAGCCCTGCATCATGCGGTAGCTGCGAGGCAGCGCACGGTCGGACATCAACCACATCATCATGTGCATCGTCTCGGGCTGAAGCGCCACGAAGTCCCACAGCGTGTCGTGTGCGGACGCGGCCTGCGGTATCTCGTTGTGCGGCTCGGGTTTCACCGCGTGCACGAAATCGGGGAACTTGATGCCGTCGTGGATGAAGAACACCGGCATGTTGTTGCCGACCAGGTCGTAGTTGCCCTGCCGGGTGTAGAACTTCGTGGCGAACCCGCGCACGTCCCGCACGGTGTCCGCGGACCCGCGCGAACCGGCCACGGTGGAGAAACGCACGAACACCGGCGTGCGGACCGTCGGATCGGTCAGGAACTCCGCGCAGGTGAACTCCCCCAACCACCCGTCATAGGGCTCGAAATACCCATAGGCCCCGGCACCGCGCGCATGCACCACCCGCTCCGGGATCCGCTCGTGGTCGAAATGAGTGAGCTTCTCGCGAGCATGGAAGTCCTCCAGCAACGTCGGCCCACGCTCACCGGCGGTCAGCGAATCGTCCGTATGGTCGACCCGCACCCCCTGCTGCGTGGTCAGCGGCGACGCGTCCGGGTCGGTGCGGAACGCGTCGAGCTGCTCATCCTTGTTCACAATCACCCCTTCGTCGTGTTCCCGGACTCCCGGGTGGTTTCCGCGGCCGCGGCGGAAGCAGCCATGCCCGACACGTCGGCCGGGCTGTGGTTGATCACGTGGCCGAAAGCTCGGAGACGGCCGGATCCGGGCGGCGCACGAATGGCGGGTTGTACCGGCGCACCCCCGCACCCTGCGCGTAGGCGAGATGGCCACCCAGCGCACCACCCGCGCCGGTCGCGGCCACGCCAAGCGCGTTGAGCACGACGCCCGCGGCATGCCGGTCCGCACGGCGACACGCGAACGACGAGACGGCGAGGCCGGCCGCCGCGGCGTTCGCCACGGCGTGCGCGACACCGGTGCGGCGCTGTGCGGTGTCCAGGTCGGCGTAGTCCGCGAGACCTGCCAGCACGGCGGCCGGCACGGCGGCAAGACCGAGCGCGACGACCCGGCGGGCCGCCGCACGCTCACCGGCGAGGTCGAGCACCGCGGCACTGATCCACGCCCCGATCGGAACGGTCACCACGACGGGGTGCACGGGATGGCCCAGCCAGGCGCCCCGCAGGAGCGCCGCGACCTTCTCGCGGCGTGTCACCGGCCGAGCGGTCCGGGCCAGGAACACGGCGAGCTTGTCCGCGGCGTGGAGCGACTCGGCGCGTCGCAGCAGATCGTGCAGGTTCATGGATGCGACGTACCCCCGATCCGGCCGACCATGCGCCACCGCGGCACGCCCACACGCACCCCGCCCCGGCACACGACCGCGTTCGGCTACCTGATCCTCGCCGGTGACGAACCCGGGAGGTCTGACGTTAAGGCGGTCAGCGGTCCACCACGCGGGGCGTGTGCCGGGCCACGAGCAGGGCGATGTCGTCGACCGCGGGCCGGCTTCCGACCATGGACGCCATCACGCGGGCACACACCTGGTCCGGCGGGTCGCACGTCATGACGCCGAGCAGGCGGTCCAGCTGTTCGTCCAGGGCGACGTCACGACGCTCGACCAACCCGTCGGTGAACAGGGCGACCAACGCGCCCGACGGCACCGGCACCGTGCCGGCACGACGACCACGCACCGCGAGCCCCTGCCCGACCGGCGGTCCCACGGGAACCTCCGCCAGCGTGGCGGGTACGCCGGGCGCGACGACGACCGGCGGCAGGTGTCCGGCCAGCGCCAGGCGCAGCTGGTCGCCGGCCGCGTCGAGCACCGCATACCCGACGGTGGCCATCGTGTTCTGCTCGAAGTGGCTGGCCATGCGGTCGAGCCAGCAGAGCACGTCGGCCGGGTCGGAGTGCTCCAGCGCATAGGAACGCAGCGCGCTGCGCAGCCTGCCCATCACCACCGCGGCGGCCAGGCCGCTGCCGACCACGTCGCCGATCACCAGGCCCAGCCGGCCTCCCGGCAGCTCGAACACGTCATACCAGTCGCCCCCGACACCGACGTCCGCGCCCGAGACGAAGCGCGCGGCGAACGTCCAGCCGGGCACCGCGGGGAGCCGCGCCGGGAGAAGGCTGCTCTGCAACTTGGCCGCCGCCGCCCGCTCGCCACGTGCGCGGTGCGCATCCGCCGCGAGCGCCAACCGGTCCGCCACCAGCTGCAACGACTCGACCTCCGCTGCGGTGAACCGGCGCTGCTGCGTGCTGCCGATGTGCAGCACACCCGCCAGCTGGCCGCCGTCCACCATCGGCACACCGAGCAACACCCGCAGCCCGCGCTCCCACAGCAACGGGTTGACCACCGTGGACGGATCGACATGGTCGACCACCATCGGCTCCCGGCGGGCGGCGACCTTGCCGGCGAACCCCGACCCCACCGCGACCCGCACGCCCTGGTAGACCTCCTCGGTCAACCCCACGGCCGCGGCGGCCACCAGCTGCTCCTCCGAACTGTCGGGCAGCAGCACGGTCACGGTGTCCACATCGAACAGATCCCGCACCCGATCGAGCACGGCGTCGAGGAGCTTCTCGAAGTCGAGCCCCATCAGCGAACCGTCGGTCACCGCCTCCAGAGCACGCTGGCGGATGTCCGCGCGAGAAGCACTCACCACATTCCGACAGTAGTCGCGGTACGCGGGCGGCGCACAACCATGCCGGGATGTCCGGTGCGGCCGCACCCGTCACCAGCGCCGGCGCGGGCAGATCGGCGGGGTCGATGCCCGCCGGGCTCAGCCGGACCTCGACGTGGCTCGCGGCACTGGCCGACCGGGTGTGGCGGAGCGGTCGGGTCGGGGATGGGCCGTGAGCACCTGCGTGTTCGACCGCCCCGGTACCCACCGATCCGGCCTTGAACCAGGTTCGGGAGCGGCAATCGGGGGTACTCCCGCCGCCTCACACCCGGGAGGCGGACATGGCGGACGGACCAACCGAGCTGCCCAGACGTTCCTGGTGGGCGTCCCTCAAACGCGCGGTCAAGGAGTTCGTCTCCGACGGCATGCTCGACTGGGCAGCCGCGCTCACCTACTACAGCGTGCTGTCGATCTTCCCGGGAATCGTCGTGCTGACCGCGCTCGTCGGGTTGCTCGGCCAGGACGCCACCGACGTGCTGATCGAGAACGTCCGCGACATCGCACCCGCCGGCGCACGTGACACGCTGGTGAACGTGATCGACGAGCTGCAGGGATCGTCCTCGTTCGCCGGGGTGGTCGCGATCATCGGTCTCGCGGGCGCGCTGTGGGCGGCATCCGGCTACGTCGGTGGCTTCATCCGCGCCTCGAACGCGATCTACGAGGTCGACGAGGGCCGCCCGGTCTGGAAGACGGTTCCGCTACGGGTCTTCCTGACCCTCGCCATGGTGATCCTGCTGGCCACGATCGCCGTCGGCATCGTGCTCACCGGGAACGTCGCCGACCGGTTGGGCCGCACGCTCGGGTTCGGGTCCGCCGGCGTGCTCGTGTGGGACATCGCGAAGTGGCCGGTGCTGGCGATCCTGCTCGGCCTCGCGATCGCACTGCTGTACTGGGCATCGCCCAACGTGCGCCAGCTCGGGTTCCGCTGGCTGACCCCGGGTAGCTTCCTCGCCATTCTCGTGTGGGTGCTCGCCTCCCTCGGCTTCGGCTTCTACGTTGCCAACTTCGCCTCCTACAACAAGGTCTACGGCTCCCTCGCGGCCGTCATCGTCTTTCTCGTCTGGCTGTGGATCTCCAACATCGCGATCCTCCTCGGCGCGGAGTTCGACGCCGAGCTGTCCCGCGAGCGCCTCATCGAACAAGGCCTTCCGGCCACCGAGGAGCCCTTCCTGGAGCCACGCGACACGAGGGCGATCGACTAGTGTCCCGCGCCGGAAATCTGGCAACTAATTCGCTGGCCCAAGTCCCTGCTGGCGGCGTTGCCGATCCGCCCGAGTACGGCCCAGTACGAGGGCGAATCGGCGTCTTGCCAGCAGAAACCTGGATCCACCGACTTAATCACCGAATTTCCGGCGCGGGACACTAGTCCCGCGGCACCAGCCGGCTCACCCGACCGGCGACTCGTTCGCGCGAAGGCGGGGTGATGAACGAGACGCACGGGTGCGCGAGCCGCTGCCGGTAAATCACCAATCGCTACCGCCACGTTGTGCAGTCGATGGTGGAAGCCGGGACGATGGTGGTCGTGAGCCGGCGAGCACGCACGGTCCGGGCGGTCGCCGCGGCGGTGGCCATCGTCGCGGTGGCCGGGATTCTCGTTGCGTTCAACCGGAGCGAGGAGCCGAAGCCCGCTGCTCGACGGTCCGCATCACCATCCACGACCGCCACGCCGTCCACGACGTCCGCGCCGCGCCCGGCGCCGGGACCGCGGGGCGTGCCGGCCCTGGCTGTCAAGATCGACAACGTGGCGGACGCGCGGCCGCAGACCGGTGTCGGCTCGGCGGACGTGGTCTACGTCGAGCCCGTCGAGGGCGGGTTGACCAGGCTGGTGGCGATCTACACCGGCAAGGCGCCGAGGGTGGTCGGTCCGGTCCGCAGCGCCCGGCGAACCGACATCCAGCTACTCGCCCAGTACGGTCGGCCGGTACTCGCCTACTCCGGCGCCGCGCCCGAACTGCTGCCGTCCCTGCACCGGGCCGACCTCGTCAACGCCACACCGATACGGTCGCGCTCGGCGTTCCACCGCAGCGGTGCCCGCCCCGCACCGCACAACATGTACGTGCGCACGGCGAACCTGCCGCGGGGCGCACGTGCCCCGGCACGGCCGCCACTGGCGATCGGCGCCGCGCCCGGCGGCGGTCGGCCGACCTCGCGGCAGGACGTCGGTTTCCGGGCCGCCCACTACACGTTCACCTGGTCCGCCCGCGCCCACCGATGGCTCGTGTCGCTGGACGGCAGGCCGCTGATCTCCACCGAGTCCGGGCGGGTCACCGCGGCCACCGTGGTGATCCAGCGGGTCAAGCTCATCGCGCGCGAGCGGATCGAGGACGCCCGCGGCGCCGTCTCCCCGGTCGCCGCCACCGTCGGTCATGGCCCGGCGTTCGTGCTGCGCGACGGCAGGCGGTTCACCGGCACATGGTCACGGCCACGTCCGCGGGCACCCACCCGGTTCCACACCGTCGCCGGCCTCGACCTGCCGCTCGCCCACGGGCCGGTCTGGGTGCTCCTGGTGCCGGTGTAGGGACGTCACGAAACCGGCGCCGGGAAGTCGTCGTACCGAGTTGTACTCGGGCTATCCGGCAACGCCGCGAGGGGCCGCGTGCGCGCGAATCGCGCGGCCAGGGATCTGTCAGACACGCTCTAATCCGGGCCGGAGGCACCATCCGGCCAGGCGGCGATGCAGACACGGTTGCCGGCGCGGTCGGCGAGGATCCAGGCGCGTGGGGCATCGGAGTCGTCGACGATGCGGCCGCCGGCTGCCAGGGCCGCGGCGAGGCGCTGCTCGGCCTGTTCGCGGGCGACGGATACGTCGACGTGCATCGCGTGGCGCAGGGACTTGGCCGGGTCGAGGCCCTGCATCCAGACCGTCGATCCGTGGCCCAGGGGATCAACGGCGTTGTCGTCGTCCAACTCGGCGTATCCGAGGACCGCCCGCCAGAAGCCGACGTCGATCCCGTCGGGCTGGGCCGCGATGGCGAGCTGCACCTCCTGGGCCAGGGTGCGGTCGGCCGTGGCTCCGTGTTCCCGGGCCACCGCCGAGACCGCCTGGGCCAGCTCGACATGCCGCTCCTCCAGCCGGAAGACGCCGCGCGTCAATCGCACGGTGAGCCGGCCATCGGCGAGCGTCATCAGCGCCCCGTCCAGTCCGGAGATCTGCGCCAGCGCCTCAGCCAACCGGGCCGCCTCAGCAAGCGACGGCACGCGGAAGACCGCCGTCGCGCCGCCGTGCAGCACCACCCAGTCGGCGACACCCTCCGCGGCCAGGAACCGCCGCCATCCCTGCTCGCTCATGGCCACCTCCGATCGTGAGATCGTAGCCAGCCCGTTCCTGCGTGCCGTTACGCCGCCCGTCCAGGGCGAGGGTGGCCACGAACACCGGCGGTGCCGTGAAGAAACACCCGGAGAGCTGAGCACACCGCTCAGACCGCGCTGGTGGGGAGCGCCGAGCGCGTGGACTGCCGCGCCTGCCTGACCGCACACACGACCCAGCCCGCGGCGACCACGCCGACGAGGCTGATCAGCCGGTACAGCATCACCACCGGCAACGCGGCGGCCGCGGGAATGCCGCCCGCGACGAAGGCGACGACGAGCGTCGCGTCGACCAGGCCGAGCCCGCCGGGCAGCGGGGAGAGCCCGGCGGTGACCATGCCTGCGGTGTAGGCGATGAGCAACACCGGCAGGGTAAGGCCCCGCAGGTCCAGCGCGGCCGCGCACGCCGCCAGGCACGCAGCGTCGAACGTCCAGTTCAGCAGCGCCGAGCCGGTCGCCGAGAGCCAGTCACGACCGCCAGGACGCACGGTGCGTAGCTGGGCCAGCAGTTCGTACAGCCCGTCGACGCCGACAGTGGCGGGACGCCGTCGGATGCGGCTCACCCCCGCGAGCACCTTCCGGGCGACGGTGACCACGACACCGGGACGCCGCGCGACGTGGCGGATCGCGACGGTGACCAGGACTGTCCCGGTCACAGCCACAGCCAGCTGGAACCAGCCGGCCTGACCGCCTGCGAGCAACGAGCCCGCCGCGCCGAGCATCAGCAGGGCGGCGGTGGACACCAGACCGGAGGCAACGAGGCACCAGGTGGCAACCGGCTGGCTCACCCCGTGGCCCCGCATCCACCGGTAGGTGTAGCCCGTCGAGAACGCGACACCGGCCGGCAACGTCGCGTGCAGCGAGTTCGCCACATAGACCGCGGCCACGGCGTCGCGCGCCGGCACCCGGAACCCGGCCGCGCGGAGCAGCCTGCGCCGGACGCGGGCGAACATGCTCATCGACATCGCCGCGGACAGCACGGCAACCGAGACCCAGCCCACCTCGACCCGCCACAGCGACGTCAGCACGCCGCGCACCTCGGGGCTGACCACCACGGCCTCGGCCACGAGCAGCGCGACCACGAAGCCGGTGACCGCGAAGCGCCATACCCGCGCCGTCGACGTGCCGGCCGCCCCGGTGCCCCGCGTCCGAACAGGATCCGCCTTGACCGCTGGACCGGCCGATGCCGTCATACCACGAGTCTGCCCCTCCGAAGCTGAAGGTCGGCTGAGTGCCGGGCGCGCCTGGCACGACCACGTCGAGACAGTCCCGTGGCGGTGGCCGTCCTGGCGTAGCCGGACGCACCGGGTGCGAGGGGCTAACGGACGCGCATCTTCCGCATCAACTTCAGTCCGGACAGCATGCGTTCCGACGTACTTCGCGTAGTCCTGGCCGGGCCGGGCGCCCATGACCTGCTTCTTGAGTACCGCCAGGTTCTGCACGTCGGTGTACTTCAGCAGGCCCTGGTCACCGTGGCGGGCACCGACGCCCGAGTTCTTGACGCCGCCGGACGGCGTGGCCTTCGAGGCGTACGCGGTGGCCAGGATGTCGTTGATGTTGACGTTGCCGGACTCGATGCGCGACGCCACCGCACGCGCCGCGTCGATGTCGGTGCCCCAGACGGAGGCATTGAGCCCGTAGTCGGTGGCGTTGGCCAGAGCGACGGCCTCGTCGACGCTTCGGTACCGGTGCAGCGCGACGACCGGCCCGAAGGTCTCGGTGACGCCGCAGAGCATGTCGTTCGTGACGCCCTCGAGGATCGTCGGCTCGAAGAACGCCGGACCGAGGTCGGGGCGGGGCCTGCCGCCGCAGAGGACGGTGGCGCCCTTGGCGACCGCATCCTCCACATGCGACCTGACACGGTGCATGTGGTCGACGGAGACGAGCGAGCCCATCTCCGGGCCGAAGTCGTAGGCGGCGCGCACGTCGAGCGCCTTCGTCGCCGCCACGAACGCGTCCTTGAACTCGTCGTACCTGGACTCCGGCAGGTACATCCGCTCGATGTGCATGCAGATCTGCCCGGTGTTGCCGAACGCCCCGAACACCGCGCCCTGCACGGCGTCCGCCATGTCGGCGTCGGAGAGCACGATCATCGGGTTCTTGCCGCCGAGCTCGAGGCAGCAGCCGATGAGGTTCTTGCCGGCCCGTTCGCCGATCACCCGGCCGGTGGCCGTGGAGCCGGTGAACATCACGTAGTCGGCGTTGTCGATGAGCGTGGGGCCGACGTCGGGACCCTCGCCGCACACCACCTGGAACAGGCCTTCTGGCAGGCCTGCCTCCTCGAGCATCCGCACGCCGTAGAGCGGCGAGAGCGCCGTCTTGTTGTCGGGCTTCAGCACGACGGCGTTGCCGGCCATCAGCGCCGGAACGGCGTCGGAAATGCCGGTGGCGAACGGGAAGTTCCACGGCGCGATGATGCCGACGACGCCCCTGGGCTGCCGGATCTCGGTCGACGTCGTCAGCAGCGGCACCGGCCCGCCGCGCTTGACCGGCGCGAGCAGCTTGGCGGCCCGCTTGAGGTAGTGGCTCATCACCATCGGCGGGTCGCAGGTCTCCTCGATCGCCATCCGCCGGTTCTTGCCGCTCTCGGCCTGTATGAGGTCGGCGACGGTTCGCGCGTGGTCGACGAGGATCGTGTGTGCCCGCTTGAACACCGCCAGCCGCTGCCTGACCGGGGTGGCCGCCCACCGCCGCTGCGCCGTACGCGCGGTGGCGAACGCCTGCTCGATGTCGGCCGGCGTCGACTGTGGCAGCTCGGCGAGGACCTCGCCGGTGTACACCTCGGTGAGCTTCCAGGTCGCACCGGACGACCCGGGCACCCGGTCGACGAGCTGCCGCAGGAACCCGTCGGTGACCGATGCCGGGCGGGTGAGCTGGACAGGAGCGAGAGTCATGGTCAGCTCTCCTTGCCTGACAGGACGAGTTGCGCACCCATCTCGCCGATCATGATGGCCGGGGCGTTCGTGTTGCCGCCGGTGATCGACGGCATGATCGAGGCGTCGCAGACCCGCAGCCCCTCGACGCCGCGGACCGTGAGATCGGGCCCGACGACCGCGAGCTCGTCGACGCCCATCCGGCAGGTGCCGACCCCGTGATAGACCGACGTGGCGCGGTTGAGGATCGCGTCGCGCAGCTCTTGACCGCGCAGCTCCGCGCCGGGATGGCTCTCCTCCTTGATCGACCCCATGAACGCCGGCGACGCGAAGATCTCCCGCACCATCTCCGATCCCTCGGCGAGCACCTCGAGATCGGCCGGGTCGGCCAGGTACTGGAAGTCGATGAGCGGCGCCGCCGTGGGGTCGGCCGACGCGAGCCGCAACGTGCCGCGGCTCTTCGGGCAGATCAGCGTCGCCAGCACGGTGAGCGAGGTGCGCTTGTCGACCTTGTGCCGGATCGGCTGGTCCTGGTTGGGCGACACGTAGGCCCACGGCAGGAGATGCAGCTGGAGATCGGGTACCGCGCCGGCCTGCGACGTCTTGAGGAACGCGAGTACCTCGAACACCGAGTTCGCCATGAAGGTGGTGCCGGGACGGACCATCTCCTTGGCCAGGCCCCAGGCGAAGTACGGCGCCGTGCCCCTGTTCCTGCTCGACGACGCCCGGAACGTCAGCGCGTGGAACATGTGATCGTGCAGGTTGTCGCCGACCGGCAGGTCCGCGACCACGTCGATGCCGTGCTCCTTGAGATGCGCGGCGTGGCCGACGCCGGACAGCATGAGCAACTGCGCGGATCCGACGAACCCCGCCGAGAGGACGACCTCCCTGCCGGCCCGCACGGTCCGCCGGACACCGTCGGATTCGGTGACCTCGACGCCGACGGCGCGGCCGTTCTCGATGACCACCTTGGTGACCAGCACCCCGGACTGCAGCTCCAGCGTCGCGGGCGCGAGGTGGTGGATGTAGGCGCGCGAGGCGCTGTAGCGCAGGCCGTCCGCGGCGTTCTGCTGCATCCGGCTGACGCCTTCCTGCGACTCGGCGTTGTAGTCGTCGAGGACGGCGCAGCCAGTCGTGTCCGCCGCGGCCTGGAGGAACTGCAGTGACCCCTCCTGCGGGATCCTGTTCCGAGTGACCCGGATCGGTCCGCCCGCCCCACGGAAGGCGTTCTCCCCGTCCTCGAAGTCCTCCATCCGCTTGTACGCGGCGTTCACGCTGTCCGCGTCCCAGCCCACGTTGCCCTCGGCCGCCCAGGAGTCGAAGTTGGCGCGGTTGCCGCGGACGTAGACCATGCCGTTCACGGAGCTGGAGCCGCCGACCACCTTGCCGCGCGGTACCGGCATCCGACGGTTGAGCAGGTGCTTCTGCGGCACCGAGTAGTAGCCCCAGTCGACGAGCTTCCTCAGCTGGGGCACCGAGTGCATCGGGCCGATCATCCCCGGCTTTCTGACCAGCAGCCGCTCGTCCGACCTGCCGGCCTCGAGCACGATCACACTCGCACCCGCCTCCGCCAGCCGGCCCGCGATCGCCGCTCCCGAGCTGCCCGACCCCACCACCACGTAGTCGGCCTCACTGCTACGGGGCACCTTCTTGGCCATTCGCGCTCCTCGACGAGCCACCCCCCGGACGTCACAACTGTAACCTGTTCTAGTTCTGCTCCACCAGACGACAGCAGGATCCGTGTCGACGTTCCGGCTCGGCGGGCCGGCGCCCGCCGAGCCGGAACGCCCCGCTGGTCAGCCGCAGGAGCCGGAGATCCACTTGTGCGAACGCACCTTGTAGGTCCCGGCCAGGTTCCCGCTCTGCCCCTGTCTGGTACAGCCGATCCGTCCGTTGTAGTCCGTGCTGCGGTAGAACGCGACGCCGCTCGCCGAGCTGGTACCCCGGTTCCACACCGACTTGACGTTCGTGGTCAGCGCCCACGAGCAGACGATGCTGCCGGTCGCCCAGTCCGGGTCGGCGACACTCCACATGCACCGCGAGCCGGTGCCGTCCGGGCCCGTGTAGAAGCACACGTTGCCCGAGTTGCACGACCACGCCGCCAGCACGGCACCGGTCTGGTCGTCGACCGCCATGCCGGCCGGAGCGACGACCGCGGCCCCGACCGCCGGCTCGGCGGGGGCCGCCGCCGCGACACCGCCGGAGCCCACCAGCAGCCCGGCGAACACGACGAGCCCGGCCAGCACCCCTGCGAACAGGCGGGACAGCCCAACACCCTTCACCGTCATAAAGCGCCTACCTCCAGGAAAGGTTGCCACGCAACACTGTGCGCGCCATCCGCTCCGCACCATGCCTGTCCGGAGCCGCGCAGCACCGAGGCTAGGAACGGAGCTTGCGGGGCGGGAGGGCCTTTGCACTAGAGTGGAAAATCGCCGATCAGAGGCATCTTCGGTGAGCACACTGGCATCGCAGGGGGGCGGTGATCCACCATGCTCAGGATCCGATTCACCAGCGAGGACCTCACCAGAGTGCGTCTCGTGGCCGGGATGGACCCGATGTGGGAGATGGTCCTGAGCAGGTTTCGGCTGCACGACCCTCACCTGCCACTGGCCTTCCGTCCGTGGCGGGCCAAGGTACGCCGGACGGCCGGCGTGTGCGCCGGCGCCAGGATGCTGGCCACGCTCGCGCCCAAGCGCCCCTACTTCCCCGACTTCCTCACCCCAGCCGAGGGTGACGAGAGCCTGGACGCCGGCCTCGAGGCGATCATGACCACGCCCCGGGAGCGGCTGCGCGCCGAGCTTGCTCAGCTGCGCACCCAGACCACCCTGCCGGCCTGGGTCGACTCCGTCGCGGACGGCACCGGGTTGCGTGCGGTCACCGAGGCACTGCGCGCCTACCACGAGGTGGCCATCGCGCCGTTCCGTGCCACGATCGAGGCAGGCATCGACGCGGATCGAGCGCATCGGACCCGTGGGCTGCTCGACGGGGGGATCGAGGGACTGCTCGCCACCCTGCGCCCGTTGGTCCGGTGGCGGCCTCCGGTGCTCGAGGTCGCCTGCGACGTGGACCGGACGGTGCATCTTCGGGGGCGTGGCCTGCGGTTGCGGCCTTCGTTCTTCTGTCAGCGAAATGCCATGTCGCTGGCCGATCCCGACTTGCCGCCGGTGCTTGTCTATCCGATCGCTCAGGAGTATCGCTGGGTTCGGCCCGGGCCTGGAAACGCTGCTTTGCCTCCGCTGATCGGGCGGGCTCGGGCCGCTGTCCTCCGGGCAGCCGACGATGGCCGGACCACGTCACAGATCGCCGGGATCTTGGGGATGTCCGTGGCTTCCGCCAGCCGGCACACCGGGGTCCTGCAGGCCGCCGGACTGATCGACTCCCGGCGGGACGGGCCTGCCGTCCTGCACAGGCTTACCCCGCTTGGAGCCACCCTGCTGTCTCGGTCCACCTGACAGCCGGGCCCCTTCCGGCACCGGCGGGCGGGCTACCCGCGGGCGCCGATGGCGAGGAGTCTGTGGTCGAGCGCCGTGATGTAGTCGCGCCCGTAGGGCCCGTTCTCGAGTTCCTGGTACAGGTGGGCGGGAAGGTCGGGTTCGATGTCGGCGGCGCAGGCACCGGCGGCCAGGGCGATGGCGGCGACCGTGTCGACGTCTCCGGTGTAGTCGACGCAGGTGCGCAGCAGGGCGGACATGGTGGGGGCGGTGGTCAGTGCGGTGGCCGCGGCCCGGGCGCTGGCGATGCCCTTCGCGCCGACCCTGCCTCGCCAGGGGGTCGCCCAGCCCCAGCCACCGTCGACGTGGTCGGCCAGGAACGATGTCAGCTCGTGGCGTGGCCCGAGCCGGTAGGTGAAGTAGTGGGCCATCAGGGCCGCCGCGCAGGCGGAGGCGACGCCGCCGGGGGTGTCGTGGGTGAGCCGGGCTTGGACCGTGGCGTGGTGGATGACCTCGGAAATGGTGGGCAGGACGCCGACGGGCGCGACACGCATCGCGGCGCCGCTCTTGTCGCTGGCGGGCGAGATGCCTGCGAGGAAGTCCTCCCCGCTGCCGGTCCGGGACAGGAACTGGTGGAAGCGTCGGGCGTAGCCTTCGCGGGGGTCGCGGTGGAACGCGGTGACGAACGCCTCCGCGAGCACGGGCGGGGTCCAGGCCGCGCCGGAGATCAGGGTTTCCGCGATGGCCAGGCTCATCTGGGTGTCGTCGGTGTAGCTGCCCGGGTGGATCCGGTGCCGGGGATGTTGGACGTACCGCTGCAGGGTGTTGTGGCGGCACACGAAGAACGGGTCGACGTATTCGAAGCCGGCACCGTAGGCGTCCCCGATCGCGAGTTCGATCAGCATCCCGACCCCGCTCCGGGCAGGCCGGTCGCCGCCGACCGGCGAGCGGCGGCGGGCAGCTTCGTCGTGGACATGACAGAAATCATGACTCATATCGAGTCTCGATGCAACTCACTTTGAGTATGATGTCATCATGACCGGACACCCCAGTTCCGACAGTCATGCCACGGCAACCGCGCGAGGGGCTCGAGAGGAGAGCCCCGCCGCGGAACGGGCATTCCTGGCCGGCTACGACCCTCGGGCGTTCCCGCCGGTCGCGGTCACCGCCGACATCGTCCTGCTCACTGTGCGGCAGGGACGGCTGAGCGTGCTGCTGGTCCACCGCGCCGACCACCCGTTCCGCGGCCAGTGGGCTCTCCCCGGCGGGTTCGTCACGCCAGAGGAGGGCCTCGACGCCGCGGCCTCCCGTGAGCTCGCCGAGGAAGCAGGCCTCTCGCCTGGCTCCGCCCACCTGGAGCAGCTACGCAGCTACGGCCGCCCCGACCGCGACCCCCGGATGCGCGTCATCTCCGTCGCCTACCTCGCCCTCGCCGCCGACCTGCCCGAACCGAGCGCGGGAACCGACGCCCGCGACGCCCGGTTCTGGCCCGTCGAGGACCTCACCGACCGTGAAGGCCCGACCCTCGCATTCGACCACGACCGGATCCTCACCGACGCCGTCGAACGCGCCCGCGCGAAACTGGAGTACACCAGCCTCGCCACGACCTTCCTGCAGGAACCGTTCACCATCGCCGACCTCAGGCGGGTCTACGAGTCCGTCTGGGGCCATCCCCTGCACCCGGCCAACTTCCGGCGAAAGGTCCTGTCCACCCCCGGCCTCGTCGCCCCCACGGGCAGGGAACGCCCCACCGGGCGGGGCTGGGCCGATCTGTACGTGCGCGGGCAGACCACGACCTTGCACCCGCCCCTGCTCCGCGCCCGCGACTGACAGGTGGGCATCCACAACTTCGCAAACGCACTGTGGCGCCGGTCCGGGAACCGGTGCAACGCGGTCACGTCCGGCATCCCGGCGGTGCCTGGCCTCGACGGACCTTACCGGTACGAACCATCAGCCGGATTCGGCGATGAGGCTGGCCATGGCGCTGGCCATGATCACCTTGGCGGCCGCACAGGTGATGGCCCGGTCACGGTCATGGTGGGGCGTGAACTCCAGTTGGAGCACCTGGCCGTTGCCGAACTGCACGCTCAGCCAGCACCGGTCCGAGGCTTGCTCGGTGCGGGCCGGCAGCACGCCGAAAGTGGTGTCCTCGACGCTTGTCGCGCTGTGCGGGGACAACTGGGCCAGACCGGTTTTCGCGGTGACAATTTGGACGGTGGCCGAGGCGAAGTCGCTCTCGTACTGGCAGGTCGGTCCGAGCGCGGTGCTGCCGGCGTGGCCGCTGTCCCGGCCGCCGCTGATACCGACGTAGTTGGTGTCGGTGAATCGCACAGCCTCGCACGGCGCGGTTCTGGACAGCACGTCGTCGGCGGGTTGCTGCCTGGTATGCGGCCACGGGGTGCCGCCGGCGAGAGGAACGTACCGCTTGGCGATCACCTCAGCGATCCGCTTGGCCAGCTCGCAGTGCGCATCGCGATCACCGGCCTCGTCGCCAGCGAGCTCATAACCGTCCACTTTGAGCGACGCAAACGCACGGACATCCAGCTCAACCGAACAGAACGTCACGGGCGGCGGGTCGAAAACATACACCCGCCCCTTGACCCCGGCCACGTCGACAGGCTGCAACAGCGACGTGTCCTCGGTGATGCGATTGTACGGACCGTACAGGTGAATCTGCGCGCCCTGACCATTGCTCAGCTCGACCTGACAACCACTGGCACTGTCCTCGACCGCGACCGCTCCCAGCGGTCGCATGTCCGGCAACGCCGACTCCAGCCAACCGCAGGCATTGCTGCTTTTCCGCGTCGGCAGCGGCATCGGCTGATCCCACGGCTGCGCGCTGAACCCACTCCCGTCCGGTGGCGCCTGGTAACCAGGGCCGGCTGTACCGGACTCCGGGACCGCAGGCAGCGCGGTACCCGACGTCGTACCACCACAACCCGCCAACACCAGCACACCAGCCACCAACACTGCCCCAACACGCATGACGGTGTCCCCCCGCGCTGCCCCAAGCTGACCAGCGAAAACCGTACCACCGCACTGATCACCGCGCCGACCTCACCCCGGTCGGCGTACTGGATGGGTCACCGGCGCGCTGTGCGTTCTGCATAGGGTTTCGACAGGTTCGTGCACGGCTGGCGGCTTATGGTGGTCTGACGACGGGGTCGTGGCAGCTCGACACGGACGTGCGTGAGTGCTGCGGGGGTGCCGCCGCCGGCGGCGGCAACCCGTTCCCGAGAGATCGCTTCGTTGGGAGCGGCCGGGTTGCGAACATGGACCTGGAGCAGGCTGGGACGTGAACCAAATCTATGGGTTGTTTGGTGTGGTCGAGGGCGAGCAGGCTGCGCGCGGTGTCGAGGAAGGTCTGTTCGGCGGGGCGGGGCGACCAGTCGAAGGTGGTGCGTGCCGCGTGGTTGGAGACGCGGCGGATCACGCCGGCGCTCGCGGCTGCGGCTCGCAGTCGGGGGAGGAATCTCGACAATAGGCGGATGAGGGTGGTGTTCATCGTGTGCGTGGGCACTTTCGCGGCGTCCGGTCCCAGGTGGCGGCGAAGTAGCTGGGCCACTTGAGGTAGGGACATCAGGTCGTTGCCGGCGGCGATGAACCTGTGGCCGGCGGCCGGCGCGTGTGTGATCGCGCGCAGGTGCAGGTCGGCCAGGTCGCGCACGTCGACCGGGGTGACCCAGATGTCGGGGACGCGTGGCATGGCGCCGGTCAGCATCGAGTGGACGAGGTTGATCGAGGCGGCGTAGTCCGGACCGAGTACGGGACCGAAGATGCCGGTCGGGTTGAGCACGACCAGTTCGGTGTCCTTGCCCTCGTGTGCGATGAAGTCCCAGGCGGCGCGTTCGGCGTGGGTCTTGGACTGGATGTAGGGCTCGACCCCGGGCGCGTGTGGGTCGGTCCAGTCGTCTTCGGTGAACACCCGGCTGGCGGGGTGCTGGTCGTGGCCGTAGCCGATCGTGCCGAACGACGAGGTCATCACCACCCGGCGCACGCCCGCGTCGCGGGCTGCCCGCAGGACCCGCAGCGTGCCGTCGCGTGCGGGGATGATCAGCTCGTCGGCGTTCGCGGGCCGTGATGGCGGGAATGGCGAGGCGACGTGCAGCACGAAGTCGCACCCGGCCGTCGCCGCGTCCCACCCGTCGTCGGCGGCCAGGTCGGCTGTGACGACCTCGAGCGGGCGGTCTCCCTTCACGTGCCGGACGTCGCCTTCCCGCTCCGGGGTGCGCACGGTGGTGCGGACCTGGTGGCCGCGGGCAAGCGCTTCCCTGATCACGTAGGAGGCGAGGAAGCCGGTGCCACCGGTGACCAGGACGCGCGCGGTGTCGGTCATGTGGGTTCCTTGGGGGCGAGTAGGGGGAGCAGGACGTCGTCGACGAGACATTCGGCGAGGTCGGGGTCGTCGCCGGCGTAGAGCTGCTCGAGCAGGAGCGGACCGAACAGCAACCGGTCGACCAGGTCGAGCACCGGGGTGTCCGCCGCGATCCGGCCGGCGTCGACGTGCCGGCGCAGCATCCGCCGCATGATCTCCACCTGAGGTTCGACCATGAGCTCACGCAGGGCCCGCATCAGCTCGGCGTCGAGCAGCGCGTCCCGGGCCAGCCCGGTCATCGCGGCCGTGCGGGGGTCGCGCAGCCGCATCGGGCCGGTCGCGCGGTCGGCCAGGGCGAGCAGGTCGCCGCGCAGCGTCCCGGTGTCGATCTCGGTTGCGGCCTCGGGTTTGGCGGCCCGGATCGCGCTGATGATCATCCGCGCCTTACCGCCCCAGCGACGGTAGAGGGTGGCTGTGCTCGCCCGCGTCGCCGACGCGATCTCGTCGATGGTGACCTGGTCGTAGCCACGCTCACGCACCATGGCCAGCGCGGTGTCGAGAAGTTCCTGCTCCCGCGCGGCAGGTAGCCGGCTGCGCCCGGAGCTGGGTCGTTCTGCCATGACGGCACCGTAACGAAAACGAGTTTTCGACAACAAGTTTTCGATATGTCGGAGGTGATGAGCCTCACGACACCGGCCCCGAACCGGACCTACGCCAGTCGGAGAACGCGCCCGCCGGGTCCGGTCCCGGAGGGCGACAGGGCGCCGGCGGCCTTTGTCGGAGGGGAGGCTCGACGGAGACACCGATCCACCACTCCCCCGGAGCCCGGGTCGGGTCGCCGGAACCGCCGTCCCCGTGAACCATCGGCAACCATTTCCGACCGACCGTCACCATTGGATATTCACTCGTCCGACATCGCCCGAATTTGTGTCTACGTCGGTAACTTGTCACCGGAAGGTGCGCGACCAGCTTTCAGTGCAAGGCATTGGGCCGAACGGTCCACTGCCTCGATTCCCTTTGCGGCAATGGGTTTCGCACACGGCACATCCGCGACGACAACGACCAACGTGGCGCGCGGATTGGTTGACGCACAACGGTTTCGTTGCGAAAATGCCTGCCGACGGCGAATTCGAGCAACACGGGTGAGGACCGACCACTGTGACCGGCAGATGAGCACCCCGCGCGCGTCCGGCGAGGACGGCATTCGAGTCACCTTGCGTTCCTCGTCGATTCCCGTTCGGGCGATGCTGATCGGTGTTCTGGTCAACCGGCTGGGGGCGTTCCTCCAGATTTTCCTCGTCCTGTTCCTGACCAATCGCGGCTTCACCGACGTCCAGGCCGGGCTCGCACTGGCCTGTTACGGCGCCGGCTCGTTCACGGGGATCGTGCTCGGTGGCGCGCTGGCGGACCGGCTCGGCCCGCGCTACGCCACTCTGCTGTCGATGTTCGGCACCGCGATGCTGCTGATCGTGGTGCTGTACGTGCGCGCCCTGCCCGCGGTGTTCGCCTCGGTCCTGCTCTGCGGGCTGGTCGCGCAGCTGTACCGGCCGGCGGCGGCCGCGCTGCTCTCCGAGCTGACGCCGAAACACCAGCAGGTGATGATCTACGCGATCTACCGGCTGATGATCAACGTCGGCACCACGGCCGCGCCGTTGCTCGCCGCGCTGCTCATCACGGTGTCCTACGACCTGCTGTTCTGGGTCGAGGCGGGGGCCGCCGTGGTGTACGCCGTGATCGCCGCACTCACCCTGCCCAGGCGCCCGGCCGGGCCCGCGAAGTCCTCGCCGGACGGCGGCCGCAAGGGGTACCGCGCGGTGCTGGCCGACCGGCGGTTCCTGCTCTACCTGGCCGCCTTGTTCATCAACGCGCTGGTCTACATCCAGTACGTCAGCACGTTGCCGCTGACCATGCGGGGCGCCGGGCACGCCACCTTCTGGTACAGCCTGCTGATCTCCCTCAACGGATTTCTCGTGATCACCTGCGAGCTGCTGGTCACGAAGGTCACCCAGCGTCTGCCGATCAAGCTGATCGTCATCGTCGGGTTCACCCTGTTCGGCGTCGGCCAGGCGCTCTACGCGCTGCCGCTGGGCATCGCCGTGTTCGTGGTCGGCACCCTGTTGTGGACGCTGGCCGAAATCGTCGGCGGGCCGACGATGATGTCCTACGCCGGCCTGGTCGCTCCGGAAGGACTGCGGGGGCGGTACATCTCCTCGATGCAGACGATGTTCAGCCTCGGTGCGGCGATCGGCCCGGCGCTCGGCACGGCCGGTTACCACCTGTTCGGCCGCAACGTGTGGTTGCTTTTCGGGCTCACCTGCCTGCTGGGCATGGTGTTCGCGCTGTCGGGCATGCGGCGCCCGGCCGACGACGAGCGAGCCGACCCCGAGACCGTCGCCCCACCCGTGGCGCCCGCCGCCGTCGCCGACCGGCAGGAAGGAGCCCGGCCGACATGACCCGGAACGCCCTGACCGAGCTGTACCTGGAGGAGTCCGCCCGGCTCGGCCCGTCGCCGGACGAGCTGGTGAGGCTGGTCAGGAGCGAGGTCGACCTGGCGGCGACCATGTACCAGGACGGCTGCCTGAGCCGACCGGTCCTGCTGACCGCCGGCGAGCACGCCGAGCTGACCGACGACCTGGTCAACCTGCACGCCGCGCTCACCACCCTGCCCGATCGGCTCTTCGGAGGCGACCTGGCCGCGTTCGCCACGGCGGTGGGAATGACCGGCACGCAGGTCACCGGCATTCTCCGCGGCCGTGGCGACGCGCCGACCCGGCTCGGCCGCGCGGACCTCTATCACGACGGCTCGTCGTTCCGGCTGCTGGAGCTGAACATGGGCAGCACGGTCGGCGGGCTGGACAACGCGGTGCTGAACCAGGCCGTGACCACACACCCGTTCATCGCCGACTTCGTCGCGCGGCACCGGCTGACCTACCCCGACACCATGGCCGAGCTGGCCCACACCCTGCTGTCCGAATGCAAGGTGTCCAGCGGTGAACGCCCGCTGGTCGCCGCGGCGGACTGGCCGGACAGCTTTGTGACGCTGGAACCGCGGCTGCGCCACAGCGCCGCGCAGCTCGCCCCGCTGGGAGTCGACATCGTGCCGTGTCACCTCGGCCAGCTGTCCATCAAGGACGATCTGGTGTGGCTGGACGGGCGCAAGGTCGATCTCCTGTACCGGATCTTCATGGTCGAGGATCTGCTCGACCCGAGGGCGCCGGAGCTCATCGACCCGGTGCTGCGGGCCGCGGACCGAGGTGCCGTGCGAATCTTCACCCCGATGGACTCCGAGCTCTACGGCAGCAAGGGCGCGCTGGCCATGCTCTCCGACGAGGAGAACCGCGGCCTGTTCAGCGCGGCGGAACTGGCCAGCCTGGACCGGCTCCTGCCGTGGACCCGCATGGTCCGCGCCGGTGACGTGACCGTGCACGGCGAGCGGGTGGACCTGCGCGAGTACGCGCTCGCCCGGCGGGAGGAGCTGATCCTCAAGCCCACGCTGCTGCACGGGGGCAGCGGCGTGCTCCCCGGCTGGCTCACCGAACCGGCGGAGTGGGCGTCCCGTGTGGACGCGGCGATGGGCCGGCCGTTCGTGTTGCAGGAGCGGATCCGGCCCGAACCCGAGCTGTTCCTCACCGAGGACGGCCCGCGCCCGCACGTCCTCAACTGGGGCGTGTTCCTGTGCACCCGCGGCTACGGCGGTGCCATCGCGCGCGGCACCACCGACCTGGCCGGCGGGCTGGTCAATGTGGCCAGCGGCGCCACGGCGACCTGCTGCTTCCGGGAGGTCTCGTAGCGGCGGACTCCGTCGCGCATGGAACCACGGTCAACCGGACGTCCGCCCCGTTCACCGGCACGTGGCCGATGCCGTGAACTCCGGGGAGGCGGACATCGCCTGCACGCAGCGATGGGCGTCGTGCACGGGGCGGGAGAAGCGGCCCGGCGAGGGAACGAGGTTGTTGTAGAACGTGGTGCCCTCGCACAGCGGGCCGAGCACCCATACCCGCCGCTCCACCGTGCCGTCCGCGCGCACCGGGTGCTGGTCGGGAGTGAGGTCGACGCCGCCGACACACGGGCTCTCCGGGCGGTGCGGCCGGATCCATCCGGTGGCGTGCAACGACGACACCAGCGGGTTCGCCGATCCGGCGACGGCCGGCGGCGGTACGTGCGCCCGGACCAGCCAGTCGACCTGCGCCGTGTACGGCTCGGCCAGCCGGGTCGACGCTATCCGCCAGCGGCCGGACGACCGGTCCCGGACCACCGCCGGGGCCGGACCGAACGGCACCCGGACCACCCCGGCGTCCATCAGGGCCAGCAGCTCGGTGTGCCGCTCGTACTGCGGACCCACCACGGCCCTGTTCAGCATCGGCATGGTGCGCAACGTGAACCGGTCCAGCGACGCGGGGGTGAGACCGCCGAAGTCGACCAGGTGCCGGAAGGTGTCGCGTAGCTCGCGCAGCACGTCCAACGCCGCCTTCACCGGGCTGCGGACGAACCCCAGCAGCCCCTCGGCGAGGTCTGCGCGCACCGTTCCGGCCACCCACTTCTGGTAGATCTGGTGATCGCCGAGCAGCATGCCCGCGGTGCCCTCGAACAGGGCCCGCGCGTCGAACGGGCCGTGCTCCCGGTCCAGCCGGTCGAGCAGGGGCAGCACGCCGGGATAGCCGGCCTCCGCGAGCGCGGCGACCGGGCCCGACCCGGCGCCGCCGGCGACGCTTCGGTGGTAGGCGACCCGCATCTCGGTCAGCACCAACGCAAGGACGTCCGCGTCGAAGTCGAGTGCGCCGCGCTCGGCGCGCAGCGCGTCGATGTTCTCGGTGGTGAACGCCACCGGCTCGTACGGCGGTCCGAACTCGACCACCCGCGGCCGGGCCCGGCACGGCGTCCCGGACCGGGAGTACAGCAGCACCCTCGGCTCCCGCCCGCTCGGCAGGTAGCGTAGCCGCGCGCCGTCGCTGACGTACCGGCCGCCGCGACCGACGGTCAGCCCGGCCAGCACGTCCATCGCGGCGAGGCCGAACCCGCCGATCGCCACCGTCTGCCCGGGCAGCACATCCCCGAGACGGCCCGGTACCGGGTACGGCGCCGGCACCACCCACTCCTCGGCGGGACCGTCCGGGTCCTCGCGGCAGCCGTAGCCGGTGGTCAGGAACGCGTGCCCGGCGGACACGGTCGTCCCGTCGGCCATGGTGACCACCAGCCCGCCGTCCGGCCCGTCCCCGAGCCCGACCGCCTGCCCGCGGTGCGCCACGACCCGGACGTGCGCCGGCGCCCGGCGGAGCACCTCGCGGTGGACCCAGCCCAGGTACTCGCCGAGCAGGCGCCTCGGCAGGAAGTCGTACGGACGGATGGTCCGCCCCTCGGTGCTCACGGTGAACCCGTCGCCGGCGATACGCAGGCCGCGCTCGCGCACCCAGTCGAACAGTGTCGGACCATCGGCGTCCACATCGGACCCGACGCTGTGCCGGTCGGGGAACATCGACACCTGCGCACAGGTGGTGTTGAGCAGCAGGTAGTCCGGCTGGTCCAGGTGATGCACGCCCTCACCGCCGCACGTCGGGTCCACCACGTGCACCACCACCTCGCCGGCGGCCGGACCGGCCAGCTTGGCGAGCGTGACGATCCGCTCCAGCACTCCGAGCCCACGCGACCCCAGCCCGAGAATCACCACCGAGCGCCTCATGTCCGTGCTCCTTCACTGGTCCGCGTTCGGGAGTCGATCCGTGCCCGCAGCCTGGCCAGCCCGGTGTCGGCGGCCGCCATCGCCGCGGCCGGTGCCCCGGCGACGGCGATCACGTAGCCGACCCGGTCCTGAAAGGACCGGGTGAGCACGACCTCGGAACCGGCCGGCCGCAGCGCCGCGGCCTCGACCACGCCCGCGACCTCGCGGGCGCGCTCGATCCCGTCCACGCCCCGCAGCGTGCCCGCGGTCCCGGCGACCAGGAAGCGGATCGACGCGGACCGCCCACCGGCTCGCCGCCGCTCCTGGTGGCACCCGGCCGCCCTGGCCACCTGCCGCTCGATCAGGTCGATGCCCAGCGCCTCCTGCAGCATGCGCGGGATCATGCCGCCGGCCAGGCGGGGGTTCACCTCGACCACGGCCGCACCCGTGCCGGTCAACCTCAGCTCGACGTGGGCCGCACCCCAGCCCAGCCCGAGTGCGCGCAGCGCGGCCAGAGCGGTGGCCGACAGGTCGTCATACCCGGCGGCGCTCACCGGGGCCGGGAAGTCGTGCCCGACCTCGACGAAGTGCGGATGCGGACCGAGACGCTTGCGTACCACGCCGACGACCTGCTCGTCGAACGTCTCCACGGAGAACTCCGGGCCGCACAGGTACTCCTCGACCAGCACCGCGTCCGGCGCCGGGATCGACAGGCGGGCCGGGTTCGTCCGCAGCAGGTACCGCGTCGCGTCCGTGACCGCCGCCGCGTCGGCACACCACCGCACCCCGATCGATCCGCTGCCCGCCGGCGGCTTGACCACCACCGGGTAGCCGAGCGCCGCCGCCAGGTCCACCGCGCCGCCGGGGTCGGTGGCGCGGCCGAATCGGGGCCCGCGGATCCCGCTGTCGCGCAGCCGCACCCGCTGGGCGTGCTTGTCCCGGCAGGCCAGCACCGCGTCCGGGTCCGGGTGGGGCAGGCCCAGCGCGCGGGCGGCCCGTGCGGCGACGCCGACGAAGTACTCCGAGCTGCTGACGACCCCGGCCACCGGACCGTCGAGTCGGTCACATTCGGCGAGCACGTCCGCAACCGAGCTCGTGTCCGCCATCCGGGTGTCCACCCGATCCTGCGCCAGGTACGGGTAGCGGGCACCGTCCCGGGCGAACACCACCGGACGCAACCCGAGCCTGCGCGCGGCGGCGCAGAACAGCCGGCCGGTCCCGGTCGTGTTGCTCTCCACCAGCACGAGCCGTTGCGTCTCCCGGAAGTTCCCTGTCGCGGGGCGTGTCATGCCACCGACCTCGCGAGCGTCTCGGCGACCGACTCGGCGAGCGCGTCGGCCGCCTCGTCGTCGGCACGCCGCCGGCCCGCCAGCCACTGGCGGTGTTCGGTCCAGCGCGCGACCGCGTCGCGGTGCGGTTCGGCGAAGTCGCCCGGGCCGCCGCCGTACCGGTGTGCGGCGGCGAGCGCACGCGGGTCCAGCTCCGACAGACCGGTGCCGGCCAGCCAGCCCGGCGGGCCGAACCCGGCGAGGTCGGTGGATCCGGCGGCCACCGCCGCCCGCACGGCGGCGCCGACCTGATGGTGCGCGGTGCGGAACGGCACGCCGGAGACCACCAACCGGTTGGCCACCGAGGTCGCCGTGGTGAAGCCGTCCTCGGCGCGCCGCAGCATCCGGTCCGGCCGCGGCCGGGCGCCGCTCACCAACACCTGGCAGAGCGCCACGGACTCCTCCGCGGCGCGCCAGCCCGGCTCGAGGTCGGCGACCGCCTCCGTGCCCACCTCGATGGTGTTGGTGAACGGCGTGCCCGCCATCGCCGCCGCACCCGCCGCCCACGCCCCGACCACACTCGCCGGCTTCGCCTTGACGTGCTCGAGCAGGAAGGCGTTGCGCTTCTGCGGCATCGCCGAGCTGCCGCCGACCAGCCGGTCGGGGAACGCCACGAAGCCGAACTCGGCGGTACTCCACAGCTGCAGGTCGGTGGCGAGCCTGCTGAGCACGACGGTGAGCCCGGCCGCGGCGCCGAGCAGCCGCAACGGCACATCCCGGCTCGCCACCGCGTCCAGCGCGTGCTGGGTCGGGCGCGGGAAGCCGAGCAGCCGCGCGGTGCGCGCCGCGTCGATCGGCAGGTCGGTGCCGGCCACCGCGCCAGCCCCCAGCGGGCAGGTGTCCAGGCCCGCCGCGGCGAACCGCAGCGCGGCAAGCTCCCGTTGCACCGCGAGCGCGACGCCGAGCAGGTAGTGCCCGTAGGTGACCGGCATCGCCGGCTGGAAGTGGGTGTAGACGGGCATCACCGTGTCCCGGTGCGCGCGTGCCCTCGCCAGCAACACGCCGGCCAGCCGCCCGGCCTGCATACCGAACTCCAGCGGCCACCGGCGCAGCCGCAGCGCGGTCATGGTGGCCTTGAGGTCGTTGCGGGACCGGCCGGTGTGCAGCACTCCCCCGACATCCGGGCCGAGCCGCTCGACCAGATAGTCCTCGTAGATCAGGTAGAGCCCGCGCGGGGCCGGCCGGCGACGCAGCGGGCGGTAGCCTTGCTCGGTCAGCTCGGCCATGCAGCGCAACAGGTCCCGGGCCGCGCTCGCACCGATCAGCTCGCGCTCGGCGAGCATGACCACATGGGCCTGGTCCACCTGGATCATCAGCGGCAGCTCGGCGGCGAGCGTCGCCTCGGTCAGCTCGCCGTAGACGGCCCGCCGGGTACGCGGCGCCGAGCTGGCCGGTCAGCCTGCCGGTGCCGGGCGGCGCGCTCATCCGCAGACCACCGAGCCGGTCCGGCCGCCGAGCACCTCGGCGAAGCCACGCCGGTCCCAGCGAAACACCGACCACGGGGCCGGCGGCCGGGTCGGGTCGGTCGTCGGCACCGGGTCCGCGGGGTCGGCGGGTGCGCCGTGTCCGTTGGCGTGCAGCCACTCGTCGTCGTAGACGGTGTCCAGGTAGCGGTACCCCTCGTCGGGCAGCATGACGGCGGTCAGCGCCTCCGGGTTCCTCCGCGCATGCCAGGTCCGCCACCAGGAAGGACGGCTCCGCTGGTCGGCCCCATGAACAGCGCGTGCCGCCGATGCAACCGCCGGGTCGCGGCGTAGGCGAGCGCGGCCGACACCCAGTGGACGTCGTCGAACATGGGGTGGTCGAGGTTGGCCGGGACGACGCTGATACCCAGCCCGCGCAGCTCCCGGTGGCCGTCCGGCGGTCCGAACAGGACACTGCGAGTGCGTGTCGACCGCGATCGCCCGGCAGTCCGGCAGGACCGTGCGAACGAAGCCCACCGTGCCGGACATCGAGCCGCCGGAGCCGACCGGGCCGACCACGCAGTCGACCTGGCCGAGGCGTTCCAGCAGCACCTCCGCGACCATGGCGTAGGAGCGCGGGGTTGTCGGGGTTGGAGTACTGCTCGGGGCAGAAGGTCGCATGGCCCGCCGCGGCCAGCTCGGCACGCACTTCCGCGACCCGGTTCAGCCGCGCGGTCTGGAACCCGCCCGGCCCGGCGCCGGCCGCCGCCGGAACCCGCTCGACGACGGCACCGAGATCGGTCAGCCTGCGGTGCAGCCGCGCGTCCACCACCGGGTCGCTGACCAGGATCAGTCGCCGGTCCAGATGTACCGCCTGCATGGCCAGTGCCAGCCCGAACGTGCCCGAGGTCGTCTCGACGATCACCGTGCCCGGGTCGAGCATCCCGCGATCGGCCGCCCGGCACAGGATGTACCGGGCCGGGATCATCTTCATGAGGGAGAAGCACACGCCGTAGAGATTCGGCCGCAACCTGATGAGCCGGGGTGTCTGGAACGCCTCGACGACGTCGTCGTACCCGCTGCGCACGCTCATCCCGCGATCACCCCGGACGCCGGCTCGGGCGCCGGCTGCGCGGCCGGCCCGCTCGGCGCGTCGGGGAGCGGGGCGGACCGCGGCGCACCGATCAGCCCGCCGGTCACCGGGCTGATCACCGTGGTCTCGGGCAGGCCGAGATCGGCGAGCCCCGTACGCACCATGTCGATCCCTTCTCCGGTCTCCGGCCGGCGCGGATCGAAGATGAACCCGGCGACCGTGCCACTGTGCGCCACCTGGATGCCGAGGGCGCCGCACCGGGTCCCGAAGTCGATCATCGTCTCGAGCGCCGGCTTGGCCAGGAACCGCTGGTTGAGCCGAGCACTCGCGGTACTCACCTTGGCCAGCAACGCGACGTCGGCGGTGACCACCGCGCGGCGCAGGGCCGCGCGCAGGATCCGGAAGGTGGCGATCTCCCGGTCGTCGTGGTCGGGGGGCGGCAGCGCCAGGGTGTCCACGCCGTCGCCGCCGGGTTCGGTGTCGCAACCGACCACGATCATCGGCGGCAGCCGGTCACCGAGAGACTCCAGCACCACACCGTCGCGGTGGGCGAACAGCACCACACGTCCGTCGATCATGACGGAGTCCGACGCGCACTCCGCGGACACCGCGAGCTGGGCGACCTGTTCCACCGACAGCGCGACCCCGTGATAGTCGGCGACCGCGCGGATGGCCGCCGTCACGTCCGCGGTGGACGAACCCATGCCGATGCCGCGCGGGACGTCGCTGGTGATTTCGATCCATCCGCCCTTGGCCGCGGCCGGCCGCGAGCCGAGCTCGCGAAGGGCCCTGGCGGCCGCACGGCGCACCTTCTCCAGTTCCGGTGTGCCGACCACACCCCAGTGGTGGTGGCTCGGGTGAAAGACGGCACGGCTGCCGAGGCCCGGCTGCGGGAGTGTGACGAGCGCGCGGCGCAGCCGCCCGGTCCGGTCGGCGAAGGTTCCCTGGAGCAACTCACCGTGGTGGGCGGGTGCGTGCCCGATCCCGACCTCGCGCGCGGGCGCGCCCGGACGGGCTCGGCCGGGTGGACGCAGCGGTGGCACCTCTCGCACCTATCCGGCTTTGTTGATCGTGAAAACCAGGCTCTCGTGCTCGTGCTCGTAGTCCCGGTAACCGGCGTGCGGCGGTTCCCACCAGCGCTGCACCTCGACCGACTCCGCGGTCATGCCGACCGACGTCAGCAGCGCTTCAAGATCGGCGTGGTCGTAGAACCGGCAGTAGAAGTCGAAGTGGTCGATGTATTCCTTGGGGGCGATCTCCCGGATGTTCGGGTCGGATGTCTGGCAGTCGTCCATCGTCCACATGTTCGCGACGATGTGCCCGCCGGGCCGGGTGATTCGATGCAGCTCCCTGAGGGAGTCCCCCGGGTTGATCAGATGACCCAGCAGATCCCAGCAGAAGATCCCGTCGACGGAGTTGTCGAGCAACCCGGTGTCGAACGCGTCGACCCGGGTGAAAACCACCTTGTCGCGCACCCTCGCGCGCTCGACCACCTGTTCCGCTATCGTCATGGCGTTCGGCGACGTGTCGCCCGCGAGAAGTATCGGTGCGCCCATTGCCAGCGCCGGGAGATTCCGCCCGTCCCCGCACGGAAGATCAAGCACCACCGCCGCGGAGTTCGCCGCGAACAAGCGCGCCGCCCGCTCGGCGTGCGGCACCGGAGGGTCGCCCCAGAGGTTCCCGCTGCCGCGCACCTGGCTGGTGTCGTAGGCGGCATTCCACAGCGGAATGGCCTCGGCGTCCCTCGACGCATCCCTCGACGGCGCACCGGTTGTCACGTCGGCCTCCTCATGTTCGCCGGAGTCGTCGGCGCACAGCAGATCGCGATACGCCGAACGGCTGAATGGAAATATCCCCGGTCGGCCGCACGACCGCCGGAAAGGCGTTTGGTACGGAGCAGGTTAGCCGTTCACCCGTCCGGCATCAACAACTCAACAATCGGAAGAAACCCGGAGAGTTGGCCCGGTGCGGCTTTTCGGTGGTCAATTTCTCACCAGACTTGTCACGATCACAGACTTGTTGCGGACGATCGTTGACCAGGCCGTGGAGCATACGTCGAGCCCCACGGCCACCGGCCGCCGAAGATTCTGCTTTCTTGCCTCCGTTCGGGTTATTGATCAGCACGCCATGATGACAGAATGAAGCAGATCGTCTTATTCTCCAAGCAAATCTGCCCTACGTTCACCGGAAGGGACGACCGGCTGAGCCGTTCGGTCCGGTGACACAGCCGAAGGGAGTAATGGCACATGCGCCCGACGGCACCTACTGCTTTCTTCCGACTAATTGAGTTCACGATTCGAATGCCTGCCTACTCGCCGCACGCGTCGTTGGAAGGGTCCGTATGCGTCATTTCGTAAGTGGCTCCGCTGATTCCTGCTCCGTTGGCGTTGTCGAAGTAGCCCGATGGGAGCAGTACGAACTCGGCGACCGGCTGCCGTTCCAGGCGATGTGGTACACGGTCCCGCCGAACTCCAGCAGTCCGCGCGACTGCCATCCCGAGGCCGAGCTTTCCGTGGTGATCACCGGCACCGCGTCGGTCGAGGCGGGCGGGGAGCTCACCGAGGTGACCGCCGGCTCGTGCTTCCTGCTGGACGGCGAGGAAGCCCACGTGATCCACAACCGATCGGCGGACGTCCCGCTGCTGGTGTTCACCACCTACTGGATGCCGGACACCGAGCCGACCGGGCCGGCCGCGGCGCACTTACCGGAACTGGAGGACGCGCGATGACGCCCCGACGCGGCCGCCGACCGCGCCCAACGGAAACGGGACGCGAGCCGGCCACCGGTACGTGCCGAACGGGACGGCGCCAACCCGACGCAACCATGAGGGTCGACCCCGGAGAGGCGGAACGGAGATGACCGACACCACAGTCATCGTGATCCCGCAGCCGACGGTCAACGGTCCGCTGCACGTCGGCCACCTGTCCGGTCCGTACCTGGCCGGCGACATCGCCGCCCGGGCCGCGCGCGCCCGCGGCGAGCGGGTGCTGGCCCTGGCGGGCGTCGACGTGCACCCCAACTACGTGCTCACCAAGGCCGAGAACATCGGCATGGACGTGCAGGCGATGGTCGACACCTACCGGAACCAGATCACCCGGGCGTTCGAGCTGGCCAGGATCGGCTACGACGAGTTCCTCGACCCGCAGGACGGCGGCTACCGGTCGGCGATCTCCGGCATGCTGCGGGAACTGGTCGAGCGCGGCACCGTGCCGATGGAGCGGATGACGCTGCACCAGTGCTCGGACTGCGGCCGGACCCTGCACCACTCCTACGTCGTCGGCAAGTGCGCGGTGTGTGGCACGGGGGCCAACGGCACCTCGTGCGAGGGCTGCGGTGGGTTCACCTCGGCCCAGCACCTGGTGAACCCCAGCTGCGCCCGCTGCGGCGGCGGGCCGAAGCCGATGGAGGTCACCGTCCCGGTGTTGCACCTCGAGGAGTACCGCGAGCGGCTGGTCGCCGAGTGGCTGCGTGGCGAGTGGCCCAACCGGGTGCGCACGGTCATGCGGCAGTACCAGAACGCGCCACTGCCGGACATCCCGCTGGCCTACCCGACCAACTGGGGCATCGAGTGCGACGGCCCACTTTCCGGGCTGCGGGTGGACTTTCCGAGCGAGCTCGGACTGAGCTACCTCTACGGCCCGGCGCACGCGCTGCGCCCGGAGGCCGACGGGCTGACCGGGTGGGTGGACGCCTGGCGGGAGATCGACGGCGTCTGGCACATGAACGGAATGGACAACACCTTCTACTTCACCGTGCTCTACCCGGCCATCCTCGCCGCTGCCGGCGTGGCCGGCCCCAAGGCTCGGGGGGCGGTGGTCAACGAGCTGTACCTGCTGGAGGGCAAGAAGTTCTCCACCAGCCGCAACCACGCCCTCTGGGCCGACGAGTACCTCGCCGAGCAAGACCCGGAGCTGGTCCGGCTGTACCTGTCCTGGGACCGCCCGGACCGCTACGAGAGCGACTTCACCGAGGAGTCCTTCACCGCGTTCTGCCGGTACGTCAGGCCACTGCTCGCCGGGGCGCCGCCGACCACCGGGGGCCTGCCGGCCGTGCTGGCCGAGGCCGAGCTGGTGCGCGCGGACCGCGCGTTGGACCTCGTGGGGTTCGACTCGGCGCTGGCCATCCGCTCCCTGCTGGCCGCGTTGTCGGCCGGGCGCGGGCTCGGCTCGAAGGCCCTGGCCGCACTCGCCGGCCGCGACCCCCGGTTCTCCTCCGATGCCGGGTAGCGGCCAGGTGCACGCGTGTGTCGTGGGCGGCGGGCTGGCCGGCTCGCTGCTGGCCTGGCGGCTGGCGACAGCCAGCCGCTCCTGGCGGATCGACCTCATGGCAGGCCACCGCCGCGGGGTCGACGCGACCGCGGCCTCCGGTGGTGCGGTGCGGGCGTACGAGGCGCATCCCGAGCAGCGCCGGCTGGCCGCGATGAGCATGGTCGAGCTCCTGGGCAGCCGCGTCCTGCGGCTGTGGGCGGACTTCCGTCGCGTCGAGTCGGTGTACCTGACCGACGGAACCGTGCCGCCGGACGACGCGGTGGCCGACATCGAAGAACTGCTGCCCGGCTCGGCGCGTGCGGTGCCGGCCGAGGAGCTGGTGGCGCTCGGCTGGACCGGGGTGGCCGACCGGTCCGGGTTCGCCGTGCTCGAACACCACGCCGGCTACGTCTCGCCCGACCGGTTGCGCAACTGCGTGCTCTCCGACCGGGCGGTGCGCAACCGGGTGTCCGTCCACGATGGAGGGGTCCGCCGGGTCGAGCCGGGGCCGGGCGGCGGGGTGCGCTGCGTGGTCGGCGGAAGGGCGCGCGACTACGACGTGGTGGTGCTCGCCACCGGCGCGTGGACCGGCGCGGTGCTGCGGGCCAGCGGCCACCCGGACACCGACTTCCGCGTGCAGTCGATCCAGTACAGCGTGTACCGGACCGGGTCGTGGCGGCCGCCGATGTTCGTCGACGAGTGCATCGGCGTGTTCGGCCGGCCGACCGCCGACGGCGGCCTGCTGCTCGGGCGGCCGACCGGGCTGTGGTCGGTCGACCCGGACGCCCCGCCCACCACCCCGCACCTGCACGACAGCGCGGCGGCCCTGGCCACCGACCGCTTCCCGCGGTTGCGGTTGTCCGGCGTGCTGCGCCGGATCTCGTCGGCGGACTGCTACGCGGCCACGCCCATCCTGGCGCTGCGCCCGGTGGCCGGCCGGCAGCTTCCCCTGTTCACCTTCACCGGCGGTGCCGGCGGTTCGGTCAAGACGGCACTCGCCGCCAGCCACCGGGCCGCGGTCCAGCTCACCGAACCAGGACAACCCCATCTCGTCCCAGTCGGCCCCAGTAGAGGACAAGCATGAACAAGGACCTGCCGTTATCGGAGCCCGCGGCGAAATACCACACGGTCGGGATCGGCGCCGGACCGGCGAACCTGAGCCTGGCCGCGCTGTTCGAGTCGGCCACGACCCACGAGATCGCCCTCTTCGACCGGCAACCAGGACCGATGTGGCACAACCGGCTGCTGCACCCCGGCGTGCGGATGCAGACCTCGTGGCTGAAGGATCTCGTCTCGCTCGTGGCACCCCGCCACGAGCTGACCTTCCTGAACTACCTGGTCACCACCGGCCGGTTGTTCGCGCTGCTGAACGCGCAGTTCGACGTGATCCCGAGGTTGGAGTACGTACGCTACCTGGCCTGGGCGGCCGGCAAGCTGCGCAACGTCCGCTACGGCGTCGAGGTGGACCGGGTCTCCTTTGGTGACGGCGGCTTCACGGTGTCCGCGTCGGGTCGCCCGGTGGCCCGCTCGCATCACCTGGTGATCGGCATGGGCAGCGTCCCGGTGATCCCACCCGGCCTCGCCGGCCTGCCGGCGGAGCGGGCGTTCATCGCCGACGAGCTGGCCGAGCAGCTGCCCGCCATGAAGGCGCACGCCAACGCGCCGGTCGCGGTGGTAGGCGGCGGCCAGACCGGGCTCGAGGCCACCGTCCGGCTGCTCAACCAGGGCTTCACCAACATCAAGTGGTTTGGCCGCAGGCTGTGGTTCGACACGATCGACGACTCGCCGGCGGCCAACGACGTGTACCGCCCGGCCCACGTGGAGGCGTTGCAGCGGCTGTCGCCGGTGACCCGGCGTGAGGTGATCGAGCGGCTCAACCCCACCGGCGACGCGCTGACTCCCGGCGCCATGCGGATGCTGTACCAGGCCAACTACGACGGCATGCTGGCGCTCGACCGGTTCCCGGTCGTCCTGTTCCCCGGCCGGGACGTCACGTCCGCCCACGCCGACGGCGAGCAGATCGTGCTCAGCTGCCGCACGCCGGAGAAACCGGAGGAGCACCGGGCTCGGTACGTGGTGATCGCCACCGGGCGGGAGAACGTCCGGGTGCCGTTCGACGACGACCTGCGCGAGCGGGTCGAGGTCACCAGCGATGGCGAGCTCGTGGTCGACGCGGACTTCTCGGTGCGGTGGAAGGGGATGAACGGTCACAAGATCTTCGCGCTGAACCGGGCACGGCTGAACCTCGGCCTGACCGACACCAACCTGACGCTGCTGCCCGTACGGGCGGCGATGGTGCTCAACTCCATGTTCGAGCGGGAGATGTTCCCGGTCCGCGACGAGCTCTGCCCGGTCGACTGGGGCTGAGCCGTGGCCATCATGGGACGGGTCACGCCGGTCGACTACACGGGCCGGCGGTTCGCCCCGGCCGGTTCGGGCGGCCAGGCCCGCGCGGTCGGGCACTACCACCAGGACGGTGACCTGGTGTGGGCCGAGTTCTTCGGCCCGGCGGTGCGCGCCGGGTGGCTGGTGGGCACCCGGCGGCCGGACGGGGTGATCGACGCCGCGTACTGCTTCGTCACCGCCGAAGGTGCGACCGTCGCGGGGACCTGCGCGAGCACCCCGAAACTGCTCGCGGACGGCCGGGTTCGGCTCACCGAGCGGTGGCGCCGGATGGACGGCACGACAGGGGTGTCGGTGATCGAGGAGATCGGATCGGAGGGCGGATGAGCGAGGACGCGGACCGGCCGAGGCTGCTGCTGATCGGCACCGGCGGCCGGCACTATCGCGAGTACCTGCTGAGCTCGATCGGCCGGCGCTACCGGGTACACCTCGTCGTGGGCGCCGAACCCACGTGGGAGCGCGAGCACGTGACCGGATGGACGGTGCTGGACCTGAGCGGCACGGTGGACGCCACCGAGCTCTGCTCGCTCGCCCGCGAGCTGACCGGCGATGAGCCGCTCGCCGGGGTGCTGGCCTGGGACGAGGCGAGGGTGCTGCAGGCGGCGAAGGTCGCCGAGGCGCTGCGGCTGCCCGGCGGGGACCCGGACGTGGCCATGCGTTGCCGGGACAAGCACCTCACCAGGACGGCGCTCGACGCGGCCGGGGTGCCGCAGCCGCGGTCGCTGCTCGTGTCCGATGTGGACGAGGCGCTGGCCGCGGCCGCGTCGGTCGGCTACCCCGTGGTGCTCAAGCCGAGGGCGATGGCGGCGAGCCTCGGCGTGGTCCGCGTGGACACCCCGGCCGAGCTGCGTGACCGGTTCACCTTCGCCCGCGACGTCGAGATCCCCGGCTCCTGGCACTACGACGAGATCCTCGTCGAGGAGTGCGTCACCGGTGAGGAGATCAGCGTGGACTCGGCCGTGCACGCCGGCACGGTGTACCCGATGTTCCTGGCCCGCAAGCAGGTCGCGTACCCGCCGTACTTCGAGGAGGTCGGGCACGTGCTGGACGGGGCCGACCCGTTGCTGGCGGACGGGACCGTCCGGCGGGTGGTGCGCGACGCGCACGCGGCGCTCGGGTTCACCGACGGCGTGACGCACACCGAGCTGATGCTCACCGCGGACGGCCCCAGGGTCATCGAGGTGAACGCGCGCCTCGGCGGCGATCTGATTCCCTACCTCGGTCTGCGGGCGACCGGGATCGACCCCGGCCTCGCGGCGGCCGCGGTCGCCTGCGGGTGGGCGCCGGAGGTCGCGCCGGCCCGGACAGGCGCCGGTGCGGTGCGGTTCTTCTACCCGGACCGCGACGCCACCGTGATCGGTTCCGTCGACCTGGACGTCGCCGCCCTGCCCACCCGGCCCGACCGGTTCGTCGTGCTGGCCGAACCGGGCGAGACGATGTCACCACCGCCCAAGGGCACGCTGTTCGGCCGGGTCGCGTTCGCCACCGCCATCGGTGAGCACCCCCGGCAGTGCACGGACACGCTGGAGGCGGTGCGGTCCGCGCTCACCATCCGCCCGGCCGCCGCCATCGGTACGGCCGCGGGCGGTGGCCGATGACCCCGGCCAGGCCGAGGCTCCTGGTCGTCGGCACCGGTTCCCGGGTGTTCAAGGAGTTCCTGCTGGACTGGGTGAGCCGGCACTTCCGGGTGCACCTGTTCCCGGACGGCGAACCCGGCTGGGAGCTCGACTACGTCGACGGGTACTCGACGGTGGACCTGCGGACGACCCGGGATGCCACCGAGCTGTGCTCGGTGGCATCCGGCCTGGCCACCACCGAGCCGTTCGCCGGGGTGCTGGCCTGGGACGAGGCACGCGTCCTGCAGGTGGCCGAGGTGGCGAGGGCGCTCGGCCTGCCCGGCTGGACGCCCGAGGTGGCCATGCGGTGCCGGGAGAAGGACCGCACCAGGGCCGCGCTCGCCGCGGCCGGCATCCCGCAGCCGAGGTACGCCCTGGCATCCGATGTGGACGAGGCGCTGGCCGCGGCCGCGTCGGTCGGCTACCCCGTGGTGCTCAAGCCGAGGGCGATGGCGGCGAGCCTCGGCGTGGTCCGCGTGGACACCCCGGCCGAGCTGCGTGACCGGTTCACCTTCGCCCGCGACGTCGAGATCCCCGGCTCCTGGCACTACGACCAGGTGCTGGTCGAGGAGTACCTGACCGGCCCGGAGATCAGCGTGGACTCGGCCGTGCACGCCGGCACGGTGTACCCGATGTTCCTGGCCCGCAAGCAGGTCGGCTTCGCGCCGTACTTCGAGGAGCTCGGCCACGTGGTCGACGGCGCGGACCCCCTGCTGGCCGATCCGGTCATCAGGCGGTTGCTCGACGGCGTGCACGCGGCCCTGGGATGCACCCACGGGGTGACCCACACCGAGCTGAAGCTGACCGACGACGGGCCGAAGATCATCGAGGTCAACGGCCGGCTCGGCGGCGACCTCATCCCCTACCTCGGCCGGCACGCCACCGGGATCGACCCCGGGCTGGTGGCCGGCGAGGTCGCGTGCGGCCGGCCGCCCACGGTGACCCCGCGGTGGTATCGGGTCGGCGCGGTGCGGTTCCACTACGTCGAGCGGGACGACACGCGGATCGAGGAGATCCACGTGGACCGGGACCGGCTGGCGCCCGCGGTGAACCGGTTCGAGGTCATGGCCCGGCCCGGCGCCGTGCTGTCCCCGCCGCCCCGGGGCACGCTGTTCGGGCGCCTCGCCTACGTGACCGCGGTCGGGGAGAGCGCGGCGGAATGCCGGCACGCGCTGGACGCCGCGTCGGACGCGCTCACCATTCGCACGACGGTGCCCGCGGGCACGAAGTAGATGAGGTCGGTCATGGACAGGTACGCGATCGTCGTCGATCCCCTCGGCACCGGTCAGGACTACCCGGCGAAGTTCGCCGCCGCCGGGGTCGAGGTGGTCGCCGTGATGGCCCAGCCCGAACCGATCGCGCTGTACCGGGCGTCGTGGCATCCGGAGAACTTCCGGCACATCCACATGTCCGGGGACTTCGCCGATGTCGCCGCGCTCGCGAGGTTCCTGTCCAGGTACCGGCCGATGTGCGTGATCGCCGGGTCGGAGACCGGGGTGGAGCTCGCCGACGCGCTGGTCGAGCTCCTGCTGCCCGGGACCGGCCACCTGCCGCACCTCGCCGCGGCCCGGCGGGACAAGTGGGCGATGGCCAACGCCGTACGGGCGGCCGGCCTGCCGCACCTACGCCAAACCTGCGCCGCCGACCCCGACGAGATCGACCGGTGGCTGCGGGCGACCGGTCTGGACACCGGCCGGGTCGTGGTCAAGCCGCCGAAGAGCGCCGCCACCGACCACGTGCACATCGTGGACCGGGGCTCGGACTGGCGCCCGCTGTTCGAGCAGATCTACGGCCACATCAACGAGTTCGGCCTGCGCAACGACGCGGTGCTGGTGCAGGAGTACGCCGACGGGCCGGAGTTCCTCGTCGACAGCTACTCCGTGGCGGGCCGCCACGGGTTGGTCGACGTGTGCCGGTACAACAAGGTGCAACGGGGCGACCGGATCGGCATCTACGACCTGGTCGACTTCCTGCCACCGGACGACCCCGAGGTCGCCGCGGTGTGGCCGTATGTCCGGCAGGTGCTGGACGCGGTCGGCGTCCGCAACGGCTGCTGCCACACCGAGGTGATCGTGACCGCCGAAGGCCCGCGGCTGCTGGAGGTCGGCGCCCGTCCGGCCGGCGGGGGGCACCAGATGATCTCCAAGCTGGCCACCGGCACCAACCACATCGAGCGGACGGTCGCGCACCGGGTATACGGCGAGTTCACCGAAAGCTACGAGCTGGTGCGGCGGGTGTGCAGCGTGGTGATCACCGCGCCGAGCGCCGGGATCTGGCGCAACCCGGAGCTGTTCGACCGCGTGGAACAGCTGCCGACGTTCCACGCCAAGCACTTCTACTTCGGCGCCGACGACGTGGTGCCGGCGCCCGCCGGGTTGTCCAGCATGCTCGGCTGGGTGGTGCTCGCCGCGCCGGACCACGACGCGGTGCAGGCCGACTACCACCGGATCAAGGACCTGGAGCGGCGGATTCGAGTGGATGCGGTCGAGCCGCTCCACGTCACCCCGGCCCGTTGAGCCCGACCCTGGGCGGGGGCGGCCGACACGCCGCCCCGCCCAGGGCGCGGACGGTCAGCCGCGCACGCGGACGCGCAGCAGCTGTCCGGTGTCACCGGCATCGGCGCTGTGCGTGGTCACGTAGAACTCGCCGGGCCGCGACATCACCACGCCGCCGGGGTTCACCATCTCGGCGAGCACCGTGTGCGAGCCGTCCCTCTCGACCCGGACCAGCCGGCCGGTCTGCGTGTCCGGCGGGTTGTAGATGCCGTTCTTCGCCAGCTCCAGCACGACAAGCCGGCCACGCTCGTCGAAGAGCAGGTCGACCAGGCTGGTGAAGCCCTGCTCGTAGACCTGCGGCTCCTGGCCCGGCCGGAACCGGAGCACGCGGGCGGTGCCCGGGACGTTCGGGTAACCGGTCAGCTCGGTGAGGTAGTAGGCGCCGTCCGGGCCGCGCACCACGGACGTCGGCACGGACTCGTAGTCCGGGTCGTCGGGAAGCACCCGCGGCGCCGGGCTGGCCAGCAGGCTCACCGTGCCGTCGGCGGCGACCCGGACCACGCTGTTGCCGCCGGCATCCGCGACGACCATGCTGCCGTCGTCGTCGGCCATGATGCCGAAGGGATCGGAGTCCACCCGCTTCGTGTCGGGGTTGTTGGCCTCCTCGAACGCCATGAGATCGCCGACCGTGTGCAGGTTTCCGTTCCGGTCGATGGTCGCGGTCGTCGCCATGTGCTCGCCATCCGGGCCGAGCGCGTCACGGAAACTCTGCCGGCCGGACAAACCGAACACGACGTTCAGTTCACCGTGCCGGCCCAATGCGATGTCGTGCACGCCGAGTACCGCGGAGTTGTCCTCGAGCCGGGTCGACGACAGGTTCGGCACAATTCGGCCGGAATGCGATGGCTGACGCTCTGAATACTGGTAGATGGCGCCCGTCCGGCCGCTGCACCAGATGGCCCCGCCGGCACCCGCCGCACACGGCCCGTCGTTTCCGGCCGCCTGGCCCGTCTCGGCGACGAGTACCCGATGATTACGGCGGTCGTAAACGATGCCACGCGGAGTGTCCAACCCCTCGGCCACGATTTGGATGGTGGTGTGCAACCCACCGCCGTGGCCCCCTTGCGAGCGCCCGTCCTGGGCCGCGGCCGCGCTGCTGGTAGGCATGACCGCCACGGCAAGACCCATTGCCAGCACGCCCAAGGGCACGCGTCTACGCAATTTGTTCACGCGAGACCTCCATCGAATTCGAACAGCTCGAATCAAACTGCTGGACGCACACTAGGGGTTATCGCCGCGAAAAGGTCAGGTCCATTCGGAGGAACGCGCCGCAGGGTTCTAGACCGTTTGGTTCTCAACTGAATGCCACGTCAGAAAACCACGCGAGACCAGATCATTTAGTGAGGGGATGCCGACTTAGTTCGCCGAATTTGGTGATCGACTGGTTACTCCGTGATTCCACGCCGGTGCCGATGGCCGTTCCGGCAATGACGATGCCGTCTCGATATACTCGAAGACCGGAACGGCACTGCTCCGGTGGTACGCCCGCTCCGAACTTTGCCCCCTCGAATGAGGCGCCAAAATGCGCGCCGTCTTGTCGCCCATGGCTACGGGTGTTCCGCTCGGGCGAGAGGAGTGCCGGGCGTTGCGGCAGGCGGCCAAGTGCCGGCAGACGTAGGGTCGCGCCGACGTGCCGGCCCCACTTGTCCCGGCTGGCAGTCAATCACTGCCGAGCGAAGCCGCACTGTCCAGGTGAGCCGCGATGCGGGCGATGGCCTGCTCGTTGCCCTCGAACAGGTGGGCCTGCATGCCCGCCGCACGGGCGGCCTCGACGTTGACGTCGTTGTCGTCGATGAACAGGCAGTCCGCCGCGCGTACTTCCAGGCAGGCACACGTCATCGCGAAGGCCCGCGGATCGGGCTTGCGGACACCGATCTCGTGGGAGTAGACGATCTGCTCGACCAGTTCGTCGAACCGGTACATCGCTGTCTCCAGCTCACGGGCGCCCACGAAGCTGTTGCTGAGGATGCCCAGCCGGCAGCGCGATCGCAGCCCCCGCACATAATCGATCAACTCCAGGTTCGGCGTTCCCAGATACTCCGCCCACAGGTCGGCCATGAAGGACTCGACCTGCGTGACACCAAGGCCGAGCCGGGCCCCGACCTCCGCGCGCACGTCCGTTTCGCTGATCGCTCCGAGCGCCCCGGCCTGCCAGACATCGGCGAGCCGCTGGTCCAGGCTTCCCACCGGCAGTCCGAGCCGCTCGTCCCATCGTCGGATCCACCCGGTCGCCGGCGTGATCTCCAGAACCCCGCCGATATCGAGAATGACGCAACGCGATTCCATGCAGGGTCTCCCTCACCGGTCTCCGACCGAGCCAGGACCAGCACCGTTCGCTGACCTGGTTGCCCCGCACACTGTCGGCCTTCCCCTTCGGGCAAGGTCAAGACCATCGGACATGGCGAGCCGGCGCCGGGCGGCCACCGGGACCTACCAACCGGACGCGCCGCTCGTGTTACGGACCCGAGCTCGCCGGTTCGCTCGTCGCGGGCTCCGCTCTCAGGCAGTTCGCCGCGTGCCCGTCCGCCACCGTCACGGCGGGGGGATCGATGGTGGAGCATTCGTCCATCACGACCGGACAGCGGGTGCGGAAGCGGCATCCGCTGGGTGGTCGGATCGGGCTGGGCACATCTCCGGACAGCACGATGCGGCGCCGGGACCGCTCGGCGGGTGGATCCGCGAGCGGGATCGCTGAGAGCAGCGACTGCGTGTAGGGGTGGGCGGGTTGCTCGTAGAGCCGCCGGGCGGGGGCGGTCTCGACGATCCGCCCGAGGTACATGACCGCGACGTGGTCGCTCATGTGCGCGACGGCCGCCAGGTCGTGGGCGATGAACAGGTACGTCAGCCCCAGCTCGTCCTGCAGCCGCCGCAACAGGTTCATGATCTGTGCCTGCACCGAGACGTCCAGCGACGCGAGGGGTTCGTCGAGCACGATCAGGTCGGGTTCGCCCGCCAGCGCGCGGGCGATGCCGACTCGTTGCCGCTGCCCACCGGACAGTTCGTGCGGGTGCCGGCCGGCGGCGTCGGCGGGCAGACCGACCAGGTCGAGCAGCTCGCGCACGCGTGCCATCCGGTCGGTCGCGTCGACGCGCAGCCGATGGGCGTGCAACGGTTCGGCGATCGACGCGCCGACGCTGCGCCGCGGGTCCAGGGACGCCTGCGGGTCCTGGAAGACCATGGCCACGCTGCGGCGCAGGTCCCGCAGCCGTCGACGTGGCCAGGTCGTGACGTCCTGGTCGAGAATGCTGATCGTGCCGCTGGTCGGCTCGACGAGCCGCAGCAGCGCCAGGCCGGTCGTCGACTTGCCGCTGCCGGACTCGCCGACCAGGCCGAGGGTCTGACCACGCCGCACGGTGAAGCCGACCCCGTCCACCGCGCGGACGTGTGCCTTGCCCGACGGCGTGCGGGTGGGGAACCAGACGCGCAGGTCGTCGACCGCGGCGACGACGTCCGCATCGGCATCGGTGCCGGTCAGGCTGGTCATGGGCGCTCCGGCGGGCAGAAGGTGCGGGCGGCATGGCCGGGTCGTATCTCGCGCAGTGGTGGTCGTTGCGTCGCGCAGCGCGGGTCGGCGCGGCGCGGGCAGCGTGGGTGGAACACGCACCCGGCGGGCGGCGCGAGCGGGCTCGGCGGTGTGCCCGGAATGGCGGCCAGCACCTCGCGGGGGGCGTCCAGCTGGGGGCGGGCGTCGAGCAGCGCGCGGGTATAGGGGTGGGCCGGCGCGCCGAACAGCGCGTCGACCGGCGCCGTCTCGACGATGAGGCCGCCGTACATCACCGCGACGGTGTCGGCGAGGCCGGCCACGACGCCGAGGTCGTGGGTGATCCAGATGACCGCGGTGCCCAGCCGTGCCTGCAGGTCCTTGACCAGCTCGACCACCTGGGCCTGGATCGTCACGTCGAGCGCGGTCGTGGCCTCGTCGGCAATGAGCAGCTCCGGTTCGCAGGCGAGTGCCATGGCGATCATGACCCGTTGCCGCATGCCGCCGGAGAACTGGTGCGGGTAGTCGTCGACGCGGTGGGCGGGTTCCGGGATGCCGACCTGGGTGAGCAGTTCGACGGCCCGGTCGCGGCCCTGCTCGCGGTTCTTGCCGTGGACGAGCCGGTAGGCCTCGCTGATCTGCCGGCCGACGCTCATGAGCGGGTTGAGCGCGGACAGCGGGTCCTGGAAGACGAACCCGACGTGCCGCCCGCGCAGTTGCCGCACCCGCCGGCGGGACAGGCCGGTGAGCGGACGTCCCAACAGCCGCACGCTGCCGCCGACCTGGATCCCGGCCGGGGTGAGGCCGGCGGCGGCCAGCACGGTCATGCTCTTGCCGCTGCCCGACTCACCCACGATCGCGAGCGTCCGGCCCGCGTCGACAGCCAGGTCGACGCCGTCGACGATCGACGCCGTGCCGTGCCGCCCACGCACGCTCACCGTGAGCTGTTCCAACTCGAGTACCGGGTCGGTCATGTGCGCCCTCCCGCCTCGAGCTGGCCGCGCCGGTGCGGGTCGAGCACGTCCCGCAACGCGTCACCGATGAGGTTGAACGCGAGCACGCAGGCCACGATCGCCAGTCCCGGGAAGACCGCCATCCACCAGGCGTCCTGCACGAACCCGCGGGCGTCGAACAGCATCCGGCCCCAGGACGGTTGCGGCGGCTGCACACCCAGGCCGAGAAAGGACAGCGCCGCCTCGTTGAGCAGGGCGAAGCCGAGCGACAGCGAGGTCTGCACGATCACCGGCCCGGCGACGTTGGGCAGGATGTGCACGACGAGGATGTAGCGGTCGGGCGAGCCGATGGAGATCGACGCACGCACGAACACCTGCTCACGCACGCTGAGCACGCTGGCCCGGGTGATGCGCGCGAAGATCGGCGTGTAGACGACGGCGATGGCGATCATGGCGCTGCCGATCCCGGGGCCGAGCACGGCGACGATCGCGATGGCGAGCAGCATCACCGGGAACGCGAACAGCACGTCCATCCCGCGCATGATCACCGTGCCGACCACGCGCCCGTAGTAGCCGGCGACCAGGCCGAGGAGCACGCCGGCGCCGAGCGCGATGCCGACGCTGACGATCGAGACCTCCAGCGAGACGCGCGCGGCGATGACGACCCGGCTGAGCACGTCGCGGCCGAGCTCGTCGGTGCCGAACCAGTGTGCCGCGCTGGGGGCGGACAGCATGTGGTCGACGTCGACGTCGTTGATGCCGCTGGGCGCCAGTGCGGGGCCGGCGACCGCGAGGGCGACCATGAGCAGCAGGAGCGCGAGCCCGGCCGCCGCCAGGGGCCGGGCGAGCACCACCCGCATCGCCTGCCGCCACGACGCGGCCGGTGGCGCGGCCCCGTCGGCTGGGATGTGGGTGTCGAGGTGGTCGGTCATCGCAACGAGATCCGCGGGTCGACGATGGCGTAGAGGATGTCCACGACCAGGTTGACGACGAGGAAGATCGCGGCCACCAGAAGCACCGCGCCCTGCAGCACCGGGTAGTTGCGGGCCTGGACGGCCTGGAAGGTGAGCAGGCCGAGGCCGGGCCAGGCGAACAGCACCTCGACCACGATGACACCGCCGATCAGCGTCGCAAGCTGTACGCCGGCGACCGTGAGCACCGGCACCATGGAGTTGCGCAGCACATGCCGGCGCAGCACCGTGAACACCGGGATGCCTTTGGCGTCGGCGGTGCGGACGTAGTCCTTGCCGAGCTCCTCGAGCACGGCGGTGCGGACGAACCGGGTGAGGATCGAGGCGGCCACGATGCCGACCGTCAGCCCCGGCATGATCACGTGCCGCACCCATCCCGCGGGGTCGTCGCCGAGCCCGACGTACCCGGACGGCGGCAGCCCCCCGGCCGTCCCGGACAGCAGCAGGATGAGCATGATCCCGATGAAGAAGTCCGGAATGGACACGCCGACCTGGCTGACCAGGCGGGCGGTGGAGTCGATCCACGTGTCGTGGCGCACGGCGGCGAGGATGCCGAGCGGGAAGGCGACCAGCAGCCCGAGCAGCAGCCCGGTCAGCGCCAGGGAGAGCGTGGCCGGCAGCCGCTGGAGCAGGATCTGCGTGACCGGCTGCCCATCCTGGAAGCTCACGCCGAGGTCGCCGGTGACCGCGTGCGCAAGGTACCGGAAGTACTGCGTGACCAGTGGCTGGTCCAACCCGGCCCGGTGCCGCAGCGCCTGGTAGGTGTCCGGGTCGAACCGCGTGCCCAGACCGACCCGCACCGGGTCCCCCGGCACCAGCTGGATCAGCGTGAACACGACCAGGGTGACCCCGAGCAGCACGATCACCGACTGGGCGACCCGCCGGACGATGAACCGCGTCAACACGAGCGAACCCCGTGCTCAGCCCAGCGACACGCCGCCGAAGCGGATCGCCCGGTCCGAGCGCACGTCGTAGCCGTGCAGCTTGTCGCTGTAGCCCTGCACCACGTCCGGGTTGTACAGGTAGATGTAGCTCGCCTCGTCCACAATGGTCTTCGCCGCCTGCTCGTAGAGGGACTTGCGCGCCGCCTCGTCCGTCGTCGTGCGCGCCTCGTCGAGCTGCTTGTCCACGGTGGGGTTGGCGTACTTCTGGAAGTTGAAGCTGCCACCCGAGTGCTGCTGGGCGTAGTAGAAGTCGTCCGGGTCGATGTTGCCCAGCCAGCCCAGCATGAACGAGTCGAACTCGCCCTTGCCCTCCTTGTCCAGCCAGGTCGCGAAGTCCAGGGTGCGGATCTTGACCGTGATGCCGACCTTCTTGAGCTGCGCGGCGATCACCTGCGCCGCGCTCACCGTCTCCGGGTACTCGCTGGTGACCATCAGGTCCATCGACAGCGTGCGCACCCCGGCGTCGGCGAGCAGCCCCGTGGCCTTCGCGGTGTCGGTCGAGTAGGGCGAGTAGTCGTAGTACCACTGGCTGGTCTTCGGGATCGCCGTCTGGTTCACGGTCGCGTTGCCGAACTTGGCCGCCTTGACGATCGCCTCCCGGTCGATCGCGTACGCGACGGCCTGGCGCACCCGGACGTCGTCGAAAGGCTTGCGCGCCTCGTTCAGCGCCAGGTACCAGTAGTCGTTGCTCGCCACGGACTTCACCGCGAACCCGCTCGCCGACTCCCGCAGCGACGACACCTGCTGTGGCGGCAGGTTGTCGGTCCACTGAACCTGGCCGCCCTGCAGGTTCTGCAAGGCCACCGTCGGATCGGCGACGAAGGTGAACTTGACCTTTGCCAACTTCGGCTTCCCACCCCAGTAGTCCGGGTTCGCCGCGAGCGTGATCGAGGAACCGCGGTCCCACTTCTCCACCCGGAACGGCCCGGTACCGACCGGGCTGTTCTTGATCTTCCCGGAGTCGACGTTCTTCTTCTGGACGATCGCGACTCCCTTGAACCCGCCGAGCGAGGCGAGCAGGTTCGGGGACGGCTGCTTCAGCTTGACGACCACTGTGGACGGTCCGTCCGCGGTCACCGAGTCGACCGTGGCCAGGCGGTAGGCGTTGGGCAACTTCTCCTTGATGATCCGGTTGTAGGAGTACACCACGTCGTCGGCCGTGAACGGGCTGCCGTCCTGCCACGTCGTGTCCCGCAGCGTGAAGGTCCAGGTGAGCTGATCGGCACTCGTCGTCCACTTCGTCGCCAACGCCGGCGCCATGTTGAGATCGCCGTCGGGCTGCACGAGCGTGTCGTAGACGTTCTCCAGCACCTCGAAGCTGTTGTAGCTGGACGTGTTCTGGGGATCGAGCTGGTCGGGCTCGCCGCTGATCGCCGCGACGAGCGTGCCACCGCCGGCACCACCGCTGTCGCCGCTGCTCCCGACGTCGACACCCTCACCCGTGCAGGCGGCGAGAAGCAGGGCCGCGCACCCAAGTCCCGCGATCCATCCGATCCGCATAGCAGCTCCCGTCAACAACAACCTTCATTTTATTGAAGGTAGACCATTGTCGACAGCAGGGCCTGCAGTGTCAAGGCGCCACCGCTCTAGAAGGACGGCGGGGTGACGACCCCGAAGATCACCGCTCCCTCACCGGAGGCGTTCAGCCACCAGTGCGGCACACCGGAGTCGTAGGTGATCGAGTCGCCCTCGTCCAGCACGAACTCGCTGCTGCCGACGCAGACCCGCAAGGACCCCGTCAGCATGTACACGCACTCCTCACCCGTGTGCTGGAACGGCCGGTCCCGGTTGTCGAAACCCGGCGGGATCTGGCTGCGCAACACCTCGAGCGCACCTTGCAGGTTCGGTGTCAACAACTCGTAGACCAGGCCGTTCTCGGTCGGCAGCTGGAGGCGCTTGCGCTCCCCCGCCCGCACCACCATCGCCGAGCTCGAGTCCGGACCCTCCAGGAAGTGCCCCAGCGGCACGCCCAGCGACGACGCCAGCCGGCGCAACGTCAGGAACGACGGGTTTCCCTGGCCACGCTCCAACTGGCTGATCAGGCCGGAGCTCACGCCCGACTTGGCGGCCAGCGCTTCCACGCTGAGGTGAGCGGCCTGCCGCGTCGCACGCAGCTTGGCACCCAACGACAGCACCTCATGCCCGTCCCCATCACCGTGCGCCCGTCCCACCACCTGCACACCTCCCGAGTCCCGGGCTTCACTATACTGAAGGTCACAAGTCGACAGGGTGTGGATCCGGCCGAACGTGGCGGACATCGCGCCGTGCCGCGGCACGTCCATCCCGTCGATGCCGTCGGCGCCGGCGACCGTCCCGGCGACGGCGCCGTCGGAACGCCGTCGAGCACATCCCACGATGGTGTGAAGTTCCGCCCATTGTCGCGGTCGTGGCGCAGACTTGCGGCAGCGAGCTGATCCGAACGAAGAGTGCTCAGTAGACAACTCGGGCGAGGTCCATGCCGTGAATGACGACACAGAATCGTTCAGAGAAATAGCCGATTTCGCGCCCGTGGGAATCGCCGTCATCGATTCGGGCGGTTCGACGAGGTATGTGAACCGCCGCCTGGCGGAGATCACTCACAGGTCGCGGGACCGACTCCTGGGGCTGGACCTGAACTCGTTGTTGGTACGACAGGACGGCATGTCCGGCCTCGATCCGGACGAGACGGTTCGCGAAGCCATGCGGTACCGCTGCCACCTCGACGCCGAAGGCGGCGGGCCGCCATGCGTCGTCGACGTGGTGCTGCGCTGGATGACCGACAGGGACAACCGCCAGACCGGGGCCGTGGCGATCATCGACGACATCACCGACCGGATGGTGGCCGAGCACCGCGAGCACTCCGGGCACCATCACGAAGCGACGCGGGCGCGCGAGGAGGTCACGGACCGCCTCGCCGGTCTCGCCCGGATGGCGGCCGGGATCGCACACGAGTTCGACGACACGCTGGCCGGCATGCTGGCGGCACACAGCGGTACCGAACATGGCCAGGCCATGACCGGCGGGACGACCGGTCTGGAGTCGCATCCGCCCGACGCCGACCACGGCGACGTCCCGGACTCGTCGACCGTCGACGTCAATGACCTCATCCGGGCCACGGTGCCGCCGATCGTCGACCAGGAAGCCGCGATCACCGTCTCGCTGCGGCTCTCCGAACCGCCCGCTCCTGTCGACATGAATCCGGAGCACCTCGCGGAAGCACTGCGGTATCTGACCATCAACGCGATCGAGGCGATGCCTCGCGGCGGCGAGATCACCATCGTGGCGTCCCGCGCGACGAACCGTCCCGCCGCGCTGCCAGAGGGGGAGTTCGTCCACATCTCGGTCGTGGACAACGGTCGCGGCATGGCGGCGGACTCGCTCGAGCACGCCATCGAACCGTTCTTCACCACCAAGGTCGGGCAACCGTGGGTGGGCCTCGGTCTGGCCACGACATACGGCATCGTCAACCAGGCCGGTGGCCGGATGAGCATCACCTCCGTGCCGGATGAGGGAACAACGGTCCACGTGTATGTGCCAAGCGGCACGTCCACCAGGCAGAGCCCGCCACCCGGGGGCGAGGGCACGGGCGAGTCGCGAAAGACACTGCTCGTCGTCGACGACAACCAGGATCTGCGGATCCTCGCGACACGACTGCTGACCAAGGCCGGGTACGAGGTACTGACCGCGGCCGGCGGTGTCGAAGCGATGACCATCCTCCGGGACCGGACGTTCGACTGCCTGATCACCGACATCGCCATGCCGGACATGGGCGGCATCGACCTCGCGGAAAGCGTGCGCGCTGTCGCGCCGGACATGCCCGTCGTGTTCGTCTCGGGATTCGTCAACATACGCTGGGGTCCGGGAGGACCACTCCCGGACAACGCTCACTCGATCGCGAAACCATACACTCCGGAAGCCTTGTCTTCCGCCGTTCGCCGCGCGATCCGGGCCCGGCCGCTGCGGACCTGACAGGCTGGTGTCGAGTCCGCGCCGCGCGGTGCCGACCGGCGGGATCTCCCCTGCACACCACCACAAAATCGGCACATCGCAGTGTTTTCCAGGTCGGTCTGCCTATAGTGGTGAGGCCGGTGCCGGCGACAGGCGGGGTGCACATCTCCGAAGGTGTCCGGAGCCGTCCCGGGGGAAGGCGATCGGTGACCTGACATGGGCGACAAGTTCGACGTCGACGTCGGTGAGGTGCGAGCACACGCCGCTACCGTCGGCTCGGTTTCCGAGCAGGTGAACGCCGCCCAGGCGACACACCCAGCGGTGGCCGAGGGCGCGTTCGGCGAGGTGGCAGCGTTCTTCGCCACGGCCGTCACGAGCGCGGGCGAGGAGATCCGGGACGTCATCGCCGCGAGTGCCCGGTCGGTCTCGAACGTTCAGGGTGGGCTGGACGCGACCGCGGATCTCTACGAGCAGATCGACGACCGCCACGCCCAACTGCTCCGTGTCGTCGACGAGGGAGACGGCTCGGCCGGCACGACCCCCGCCGTCGACGACACGCCCTTCCAGCAGGGCGGCATCACCACGGCCCAGCTCAGCGGACAGTCCGAGCCGTCCTCCGTCGGGCAGCGCGCCAAGGCCGTCGCCGTCCTGGAACGCATCTCCAAGGAGCACCCGATCAGTGTCGCCACTGTCGCGCTGCGTCCGGTGAGGACGGCATACGGCTGGGTCGGGAACCTGGCCTCCGCCGAGATCGGTGACCACTACGAGAAGGACGCCGCGGAACTGCTCCGGCAGCCGCCGACCGACGCCAACCTCCGGAAGATGGCCGACGCGGAGACCAAGTTCTGGAACTCGGATCGAGGTAACTGGGTGGGTGCGCTGATGCCGGCCGGCATGAGGTATTCGATGCTGGTCGGCAGCCGGGACGATTGGCTCAACGAGTTCCCGCCGGCGGAACGGGATCGGCTCGCCCGCCAGTTGGATGTCCATCTGGACAAGTGAGTACGCGCTCGACGGGCGCATCGGTTCCGGTGATCACCGGACCGCGCCGCGGAGGCTCGCCCGCTGCGCCGGGCTCGTGAGCGCGTCGATCTCCGCGCCGAAGTCGGTGACCGCGCGGGCGAACTCACCCGGTCGCTCGGCGTAGACCACGTGGCCGCAGTCGGCGATCTCGACCAGGCGCGCGCCGGGCACGACCCGGGCGAGCTGCCGGGCGGCGGTCCGGTGCGCCTCGGGGGAACCGGTGCCGAAGAGGACGAGGACCGGCAGGTCGACCTCCGCGAGATCGGTCGCAGTGATGTCGGCCTTGATCGCGGCCAGGCTCGGCCGATGGCTTCTCCGCGGAGGACGTTCGGCAGGCACCGGTCCATGCGGATTGACGACGGCCGGACCTGACGCGCACCGCGGGGTTCACACCAGCGCCCGAACCGTGCGCCGGTAGCGCTCGTGATGCGCGCCGAACACCTCGGCGAGGGCGCGTTCCTCCCGGCTGACCTCGCGGACGATCCAGACGGCGAGCGGTGGGGTGAGCGCGACGGGCCAGGCGGTGGCCACGACGAGGGCTGCGCCGAGGTAGCCCAGGGTCCACCCGGCGTACATCGGATGACGCGAGAACCGGTACGGGCCCGAGGTGACCAGGTTCGACGGGTCAGCGAGGTCCACGTCGCCCGCCGCGCGCGTGGCCTGCGCCGCGATCACGGCGCCGGCGACTACCAGCAGGCAGCCCATGCTCCGGCTGCCCGGGAACCTCAGCGGCCACGGGCGCACCCGCTCCAGGCAGAGTCCGAGCCCGACGAGCACCACGTGCGCCTCGGGCACCGGCACGTTCGACCGTCGCCACGCCCGACCGGGCTTGCCGCGCGCTCTCGCCCTCCACCGGCTGGTGGCCACCACACCACGGTACGACGTTGCGTGTGGACGCGGCGGTGGACCGGGGACACGCCTGCCGAACGCCCTCGACCCGATCCATGCGCATGGTCAGGAATACCCATCGGCAGCCCGACCGAATGGGCATCCGGCCCGACGCGGTACGGCTCTCGCCTTCCTAGCGTCGAAGCCATGCGCAGCAACCCCACTTCGCCGAACAAGCCACCCGCCGCGACCACCGGGGACACCGTCGCGGCCTTCCTCGACGCCCAGCAGCGGGTCCTCGACCGCTACCAGGTCACCGCCGAGCGACGGTACGTCGACGTGGCCACGACCGGAGGTCAGGCGCAGGTGCTGGTCGCCGGGGAGGGGCCGCCCCTGGCGATGGTGATCGGCGGGGCCGTCCCGGCGGCGTTCTGGGTGCCGCTCATGGCCAGGCTCCCGGGCCACACGCTCCACGCGATCGAGCTGCCCGGGTTCGGGCTCACCGAACCCGTGACCTACCACCCCGACACGGTCCGGCGCACCGCCGTCGACTACCTGAGCGGCGTCCTCGACGGCCTGGGCCTGGCCCGCAGCCACTTCGTCACCCAGTCGATGGGTTCGCAGTGGACCGCCTGGCTGGCCGCGGACCGGCCCGAGCGGGTCCGGTCCCAGGTGATGGTCGGCTGCCCGGCCTTCTTCCTGGACACCTCCGCGGTGCTGCCGTTCCGGCTCGCGTCGGTGCCCGGCCTCGGGCCGGCGCTGATGTCGCTGCAGAAGCCTTCCGCGAAGAGCACCGAGCGGCTGCTGCGGCTGGTCGGGGAGGACCCGGTCGGAATCGGTGAGCTGCGCGACGTACTCCTCGCCGCGCAGCGGCTGCCGACATACGTCCCGAGCCTGCTCGCGCTGATGCGGGCGATGATGCGCTGGACCCGCCCGCGCCCGGACGTCGTGACCACCGACGACCGGCTACGCGCCGTCGGCCACCCCGTGCGGCTGGTCTGGGGGCGGCGGGACAGCTTCGGCCGGCTCGACGCCGCGCGCCGGATCGCCGGCCTGATCCCGCACGCGGACCTGCACGTGGTGCCCGGCGGGCACGCGCCGTGGTTCCACCACGCCGGCACGGTGGCCGCTTTGACCCGGCAGTTCCTCGAGGCCCAGCCATGAGCCACAACTCCGCACACCTTCACCTCGCCACCTCGTGACCCGTCCCGAAGGAGACAGAAGATGACCACGCAGCACATCGAGACCCTGATCGTCGGCGCCGGCCAGGCCGGTCTGGCCACCGGGCACCACCTGAGCCGGCTGGGCCGGGAGTTCCTCGTGGTCGACGGCAACGCCCGGGTCGGCGACAACTGGCGAAGCCACTACGACTCGCTGAAGCTCTACTCGCCGGCCAGGTTCGACGGGCTCCCCGGGATGCGCTTCCCGGGCAACCCGTGGCACTTCCCGGGCAAGGACGAGGTCGCGGACTTCCTCGAGCGCTACGCCGTGGAGATGGAGCTGCCCGTGCGGATGCGGACCCGGGTGGACCGGCTCGTGCCGCGGCGCGACGGCGGCTTCACCGCCCACCTCGGGTCCGACGCGATCGACTGCGAGAACGTCGTCGTCGCCACCGGGACCTTCGGACGCACCCCGTACGTGCCCGAGGTCGCGGCGTCGCTCGACCCCCGGATCCGGCAGCTGCACTCCACCGAGTACAAGAACCCGGCCCAACTCGGGAGCGGCCCGACCCTGGTGGTCGGTGCCTCGCACTCGGGATATGACATCGCCTACGAGGTCGGCGCGCACCGGCCCACGATCCTGGCCGGTCCCGACCGCGGGAACATCCCGCTCGACTGGGACTCGGCAAGGATCAAGGTCGCCCTGCCGGTGATCGTCTTCGTCTGGAACCACGTCCTCACCAGGCGCACCCCGATGGGCCGCAAGGAGATGCGGAAGGTCCGCCACCACGGCGCCCCCACCACCCGGGTCAAGGCGCACCACCTCGCTGAGCGCGGCGTGGAACGGATCACCCGCAAGGTCACCGCCACGTCCCCGGACGGACACCCCGTGCTCGACGACGGTCGTGTCCTCGAGGTCGGCAACGTCGTCTGGGCGACCGGCTTCCGGCACGACTTCAGCTGGATCCAGGCCCCGATCACCGGGGACGACGGCTGGCCGCGCGAGTACCGCGGAGTCGTCCCGGCCGTGCCGGGCCTGTTCTTCTGCGGCCTGTCGTTCCAGTTCGCGTTCGGTTCGATGGTGCTCCCCGGCGTCGGCCGGGACGCGGCGTACGTCGCGGGCAGGATCGACCAGCGCGCGGTCGCACGGGCGGGAGCGGCCGCCTGAGCGATTCGTAGACTGAGCAGGCCCGCCGCGCCTGACTGCGCTCGTAATCGGGGAGAGGGGTCCAGATGGGAGTCGTCGACGATCTCCGCCGTGCCCGCGAGACCTACGAGCGACGCGAGTGGCTCGCGGCCTACCGCGCGCTGTGCGACCTCGACGACACCGAGCTCGAGGCCCACGACTTCGCGGCCCTGGCGACCACCGCCTACCTGCTCGGGCGTCGCAACGACTGTGTCCAGGCGCTTCAACGGGCCTACCAGGCCGGCCTCGAGGCCGGTGACACCCCGGCGGCGGTGCGAGCGGCATACCTGCTGGTCGTGACCCTGTGGCAGGCGGGTGAGCTCGCGGTGGGCAACGGCTGGCTCGCCCGGGCCGCCCGGACGCTGGACGACCGCGAGGAGGACGTGGCCGAGCGCGGGTACCTCTGCGACCTGCAGATGATGCGGCACATCGTGAGCGGCGAGCTCGCCGAGGCGATCCCGCTCGCCGCCCGCACCACCGACTACGGCCGCCGCTTCGCCGAGCCCGACCTGGTCGCCCTCGGGCTGCATGCGCAAGGGCGGCTCATGCTCTACGCCGGCCAGGTCGCCGATGGCCTGATGCGGATGGACGAGGCCCTGGTGGGCGTGATGGCCGGCGAGGTGACGCCGGTGACGGCGGGCCGGGTGTACTGCTCGACCATCGAGGCCTGCCAGGAGGTCTCCGATCTCGGGCGGGCCGGGGCGTGGACCCGGGCGCTGACCACGTGGTGCGACAGCCAGCCGGGACTGGTCGCCTACACCGGCCAGTGCGCGACCCACCGCGGGCAGCTGCTGCGCCTGCACGGCGCGTACGGCGAGGCCGTCGACGAGTTCGAGCGGGCGGTCGAACGCTACCTGGCGATCGGTGGTGACCCCGCGCTCGGCCAGGCCCACTACGAGTGGGGCGAGACGCACCGCCTCCGTGGCGAGTACACCGCCGCCGAGTCCGCCTACGCCAGCGCGGCCGAGCACGGCCATCCCGCCCAGCCCGGCCGGGCCCAGCTCTGGCTCGCCCAGGACCGCGCCGACGCCGCGACCGCGGCCGTCCTGCGGCTGCTCGACGAACGGCAGGACCCGGTGCACCGCTCGCAGGTTCTCGCGGCCGCGATCGAGATACTGCTCGCCGCCGGCGAACACGACCGGGCGGTCGCACTCGGTCAGGAGCTCTGCGCGACCGCGGAAGGCTTCGGCTGCACCGCGCTGCAGGCAGCCGGACAGTACGCCGTGGCGGACGTCGAGCTGGCGCGGGACGCACCGGACTCGGCACTACCCGCCGCCCGCCGGGCGATGCAGGCCTGGACGCAGCTCTCCGCGCCCTACGAGGTCGCCCGCAGCCGGGTCCTGGTCGGACGCTCGCTGCGCCTGCTCGGCGACGAGGAGTCCGCGGTCGCCGACCTGACAGCCGCCCACCGGGTCTTCGCCGACCTGGGGGCGCGACCCGCCGAGCGGGAGGCCGCCGCCCTGCTCGGCAGGGCGGAGGTTCCCGGCGGACTGAGCCCGCGCGAGCTGGAGGTCCTGCGCCTGGTCGCCGCCGGCAGAAGCAACCCGGCCATCGCCGCACAGCTGACCCTGTCCGAGAAGACCGTGGCCCGCCACCTGTCGAACATCTTCACCAAACTCGACGTCGACTCCCGCACCGCGGCCGCCGCCTTCGCCTACCAACACCACCTGGTCTGAACGCCCGAGCCACGCGCCGGCGGATACTGTCGTTACCCTGCGACGCGCGCCACGACGCGGGAACCGGCACAGGCCGGGAACCGACCACCTGACTGCTCCTCGCTCGTGGAACCGTCTCATCCGACCGGGCAAGGGAACCGACATGTCTGTTCGACGTCTGCTGGCCGCGGCCGTGCTCAGTGGTGTGGCGTTGGTCGCGACCGCGACCCCGGCGCTCGCGCACGCCGAGCTCACCGCCAGCACGCCCGCGAAGGGCGCGTCACTGGCCACCCCGCCCGTCGAGGTGTCGCTGACGTTCGACGAGCCGGTGACGCTCGGCGAGAACCCGATCTCGGTCACCGGGCCCGGTGGCGTCTCGTGGACGGTCGGCACGCCCACGATCGCCGGCGCGGTGATCACCGCGCCGGTGCAGGCCAGCGGCCCCGCCGGCCCCTACACCCTCGCCTACACGGTGATCTCCGACGACGGCGACGACGTCACCGGCAGCGTGGCCTTCACCCTCACCGCACCCGCCGACCAGACCACCACCACGGCCACCACGACCACCACCGAGGCCGCGGCATCGACGACCACGACCCGGTCCGACGTCGCCACGACATCCGCCGACGACACCGGCGGCGGGATCCCGGTCTGGGTCTGGATCGTCGGCGCCGTGCTGCTGGTGGCCGCCGGCCTGCTGATCGCGCTGCGCGTCGGGCGGCCCCGGCGGTCCTGACCAGGTCGCGGCCGTCTCCGCTCAGGGCTCCGGCACGGGCCTGCGCGTGCACGTGCCCGACGAAATCCGCGCTCGGCTCCAGCCCGATCATCCGGACGGTGAGCGTGGTACCGGGAGCCCGCTTCCCCAACGCCGGGTCCGTGCCGCCCGGATGTGGGCTTCAAGACAGCGCAGGCTGCCCGGCGCACGCACACAGGTCTCCCGGGTGAGGTCATCGGCGCTCGCCACGCCGACGCGCCGCACCCGGCCGAGACAACGACGACCTACGTGGCACGGACCCGGACGGTGGAGCTGTTCCCGCCCTCGCGCCTCGCGGTGGCGCCACCGCGATCCTGCCGGGCCAGCTCCAGCAGGACCATGCCGACCGCCACACCGATCATGGTGTACACGCCCCGCGGCGGGAAGATGTGGCTGTCGAGGAACGAGACACTCGCGGCCAGCAAGAACACCGCACCCGGCACCACCCGCCAGCCCGCCCGCGGCACGATGGACGCCACGACGAGCACGTTGGCCGCCAGGAAGCTCCACGCCCCGACACCCTCGAGCACGTCACCGACCGCGAACAGCTCACCCACGGCCGGCGACGAGCCGTGCTGCGTGTCGACCACCGTGCCGGCCGCGATCCCGGCGACGGCGTCCAGCGCCGTGTAGTAGGTGGCGAACCCGTACGCGGCGAACCGCCCGAGCCGGCGAACCACCCGGGGCGCGCGGCCCAGCAGATACCACTGGGCCGCGGCCAACAGGGGGAACATCGGGACCAAAACGATGTGCAACGTCGCCCACCAGCCGGCGGTGTCGGCGTTGAAGCCACGCGGGTGCACCACACCGAACCCCGCGAGCAACAGACCCGGCACGGCCACCAGCAGCGCCCGCACCCATCGCGATTCGAGCATTGCGCGACGCTAGCGCGACGGGCCGCCCGCAGACCACCGGTCTCGATATTAGGAAACCCTTACCGCCGGGAATCGGTCGACGTGGTCGCGAAGCGGTTCGGCGCGCGGACCACCAGCGCGACTCGGGGTCGGTGCTCAAGCCCAGCCGGGTACGCCGTGCTGAGTCCGGAACGCGAGGACTACCGGCGGACGCGGATCGCGCACCGATGAGTTTTCCGCACCGCGCCCGTCTGTACGTGTGAGATCGACTCACGGGAGGCTGGCACGATGCGGAAACTGACCTTCGGCATGAACCTGACCCTGGACGGCTACATCGCGGCGGCCGGCGACGACATCGGCTGGAGCGGGCCGCCGAGCGACGAGCTGTTCGGGTGGTGGCTCGACCAGGTGCGGGCGAGCAGCCTGTCGCTGTACGGGCGCAAGCTGTGGGAGACGATGAGCTCCTACTGGCCGACCGGTGATCAGCAGCCCGACGCCACCTCGGCGGAGATCGAGTTCGCGCGCGTCTGGCGGGACACGCCGAAGGTGGTGTTCTCCTCGACGGTCGACAAGGTCGACTGGAACACCCGCCTGGTCACCGGCGACGCGGTCGCCGAGATCACCCGGCTCAAGGCCGAGGACGGCGGCCCGATGGACATCGGCGGCGCGACGCTCGCCGCGGCGGCCATGCGCGCCGGGCTGATCGACGAGTACGTCCTGGCCACCCACCCGGTCGTGGTGGGCGGCGGCACGCCGTTCTTCACGGCGCTGGACAGCTGGGTGAACCTGAACCTCGTCGAGACGCGGACGTTTCCCGGCGGCGTGGTGCTGACCCGATACGAGACGAGGCGGGTGCTCTGATCACAGTGTCGGGGGCAGGTTCAGCCAAGGTTCGTCGGTGGCGTCGAAGCCGGTGAGCTCGGCGATCTTCCCGTCGACGACGTGCAGGACCGCGATGGCGAACAGCCGGTACTCCGGGTCGTCGGGGGTGCGGAGGTACAGCACGGCGGCAGGCATGCGGTTGACCGTCGTGGTGACACCGCGCCAGTCGTCGTGGCCGCGCCCGAAGAGCCCACCGGAGACCCAGCCGTCCACCGCGTCCCTGGCCGTCCTGAGCACGGTGCCCGGCTCGGGCAGCATCGCGAAGCGCAGGTCGTCGCGCAGCAGGGACGTCAGCCCGTCGAGGTCGTTGCGCTGATGGGCGTCGATGTACGACCTCACCACGCCGCGCTCGTCGTTCGACAGCTCGTGGGTGGCGGCGCTGCGCCAGTCGAGGCGGCGGTCGGGCAGCTGCTCGCGCATCGTCACGCGCGCCCGCTGCAGTGCGCTGGTCACCGATGCGACGGTGAGCTCGAGGGCGTCGGCGGCCTTCGACGCCGGCCAGCCGAGGACGTCGCGCAGGATGAACACCGCCCGCTGCCGCGGCGGCAGGTGCTGGACGGCGACGATGAACGCCAGCTCGATCGTCTCGCGCGACACCACCGTGTCCTGCGGGTCCTCGGGGAGCATCCGGTCGGGGTAGGGCTGCAGGTACGGCACCTCCACGGCCACGCTTGGCAGCTCGGCCGGGACGGGTGTGCGGTCGTTGCGCTTCTCCAGGAAGTCGAGGCAGGCGTTCGTCGCGATCCGGTACAGCCAGGTCCGCAGCGCGGCGTGGCCCTTGAACGACTCCCGCTTGTTCCACGCCCGCAGGAACGTCTCCTGCGTCATGTCCTGGGCGTCCTCGTAGTTCGCGAGCATCCGGTAGCAGTGCACCTGCAGCTCACGCCGGTGGCGCTCCGTGATGAGCGCGAACCGCGCCGTATCGGCCGAGCGGACCACCGCGATGAACGTGGCCTCGTCGGCGTCCAGCGGCCTGGCGTCGGTCATGGTCATCAATCCTTCCACCGGTGCGAGGGGGCTACCAGAACTGACGACATGGCGCAGCATTTCTGATCGGTGAAGCCGCTGACACCGGGCCGTTCGTCAGGCCGGACGGGTCGCGGCAGTCCAGGCTGCACAGCAGCTCACCGGTGACCGGTGACCGGTGACCAGATCCGTGCAGCCCGGTCGCCGCCACCGGACAGGCCGGGAACGTGCGGCCTCGTTCCCGTCGACGGATGCCACAGGCCCACCGCCGCCCGCCGGGCCGAACCCGGTGCCGGCCGAGCCCCTTTCGTCCACTTGGGACCCTGGCGCGTCCCGAGGCGGTCAGCGTTCCGCCAGCACCGCCCGGATCACGTGGCGAGCGTTGTCCGCCATCACCGGGTTCGTCCTCCGGTAGTACGGCAGCGCGATCAGCGCCTGCGAGAGCGTCCGCGCCCGCCCGCGGATCCAGGTCGCGTCGTCCACGCCCAGCGCCTCGCGGAAGACGTTCCTCGCGCCGCCCGGCAGCAGGTTCCACGCCGGGAACAAGTCGCAGGCCGGATCGCCCACGCCCAGGCACCCGAAGTCGATCACCGCGGACAGCCGGTCACCGTCCACCAGCATGTTGCCCGGCATCAGGTCGGCATGCAGCCACACCGGCGGCTCGTCCGGGCCCGGCGTCCGCAGCGCCTCCTCCCACACCGCGGCGACGGCGGCGCAGTCGACCCCCTCCTCCGGCATCCCCCGCAGCTGCCCGATCGCCGCCCGGGTCGCCGAGTCGAGCAGGGCGACCGGCCCACCGCGGTACGCCCCCAGCCCCCCGGGCAGGATGACGCTCCGCATCGCCGTCACGAACTCGGCCAGATCCCGGGCCAGCAGCACGGGCTCGCGCAGCGCCCCTGCCCGCGGATGCTCCCCCGGCAGCCACCGATACACCGACCACCGCCACGGATAGCCGGCGACCGGTTGCCCCGCGCCGAGCACCTCGGAGATGGCCACCGGCAGCACGGACCCCAGGCGCGGGTAGCCACCTCCGCTCCATCACCACGTCCTTGGCCCCACCCCCGGTCAACGGCAGCCGGACGACCATGTCGCGGCCCAGCCGGTACATCGCGTTGACCGTGCCACCGGACGGCCATCGCTCCACCGCCAGCTCCGCCCACTGCGGGAACTGCGCCACGACCAGCCTCCGCACGAGGTCGTCGTCGACCGGGTGCACGCCGGGACGCAGCCGCCCAGTGTTCACGAGACGTGATACGACCGCCGGACCCGGTGACCGTCAAACGCTTTTCGCCGGCACTCTCGCCGCGGCGGGCCGGGTCCTCGTCGGACGTTCGCCGCGCCTGGTCGCCGCCACCTGTCGACCATCTCAATCTTGCAGACATCGGCAATATTGCAGACAACTGCAAGTCTGACTATCGTTACGAGCATGAGGCAGTCCGGCCTACGGGAGCGCAAGAAGCAGGAGACCCGTGATGCCCTGCGGCTGGCCGCGTTGCGGCTGGCCGTCGAGCGCGGTTGGGACCAGGTGCGGGTGGAGGACATCGCCGCCGAGGCGGGCGTGTCCACGCGGACGTTCAGCAACTACTTCGCCACCAAGGAAGAAGCATTCCTGGCCACCGGTTACCACCGGGCCGAACGGATCGCCGGTTCGCTGGCCGCCCGGCCGAGCGGCGAGCCGTTGTGGACCGCGCTGGCGAACGTGATCGCCGACGGCTTCACCATGGACGAGATCGATCCGCGCGAGGGGGCGCGGATCCGGCCCACGCCGATGCTGGTCGGCGAACAGCTCAAGATGTACGTGGTCGTCGAGCGCGGCGTCGCCGAGGCGGTCGCGGCCCGGATCGGGGCCGACGCCGAGCGGGACCTGTATCCGGGACTGGTCGCCGGCGCGGTGATGAGCGCGGTCCGGGTGACGATCGCGCACTGGTGGCGGGACGGAGCGGTCGGTCCCCTGCAGACGGCGCTTCGCGACGCGCTCGGGCAGGTCGCCGCCGGCCTGCCGGTACCCGTGGAATGGAGGAAGTGATGTCCGTCGACGTCGTGGTGGTCGGTGGTGGACCGACCGGCCTGCTGCTCGCCGCCGAACTGCGGCTGGGCGGTGCCGAGGTGGTCCTGCTGGAACGGTTGGCCGCGCCGACCGGGTTCTCCAAAGCGCTCGGGGTGGTCGGCCGGGGCGCGCAGAACCTGCAGTACCGGGGCCTGCTCGACCGGTTCGACGGCGGGACCGCCACCGCGACACAGTACGCGCGGCTCGCGCATTTCGGCGGCATCCCACTGAATGTCGCGCCACTGCTGGACTCCACGCCGGCCGAGCAGTTCCCGCCCACTCTCCTGGTGCCGCAGGCACAGGTCGAGCGGGTCCTGGAGCAGTACGCCGTCGATCTCGGCACGCAACTTCGCCGCAACCACGAGGTTGTCGCGGTGACCCAGACCGACGAGCAGGTGATCCTTCGGGTGCACGGACCGGATGGCCCCTACCGGCTGGCCGCCCGGTACGCGGTCGGCTGCGACGGCGCCCGCAGCCTGGTACGCAAGCAGGCCGGCATCGGCTTCTCCGGCACCGACGCCACCTCGGTGTCCCGCCTCGGTGACGTGACGCTGACCGACCCCGATGCCGTACCGGTCGGCATGCGCCGCATGCCGACCGGCATGTTCACCGCGGTTCCACTCGGCGACGGTGTGCACCGGGTGGTCGTTTCCGAGTGGCGGACCGACATCGACCGGGACGCTCCGGTGACCCTCGACGACCTGCGGGCGGCCGCGAGGCGGGTACTCGGCATCGAGGTGGGGATGAGCAGGCCGCGCATGGCTGTCCCGGTTCACCGACACCGCCCGTCAGGCCGATCGGTACCGGGCCGGACGCGTACTGGTCGCGGGCGACGCGGCGCACATCCAGCTGCCCGCCGGCGGACCGGGGATGACGACCGGGTTGCAGGACGCGGCCAACCTCGGCTGGAAGCTTGCCGCCCAGATACGCGGCTGGGCCCCCGAAGGGCTGCTGGACACCTACCACGGCGAACGGCATCCGGTCGGCGAGCGCATGCTCTCGTTCGTCCGGGCACAGTGCGTGCTGCTCTCCCCCGGCCCACACGTCGAGGCCCTGCGCGACCTGCTCGCCCAGCTCCTCACCAACCCGGCGACCCTGCGAACCGTCGTGCACCGCTTGATGGGCCTGGACATCCGTTACGCCCCCGGCGCCCACCCGCTGGTCGGCGACTGGGCACCCGACCTCAAGCTCGACACCGGCGCGACGCTGGCCGGCCTGATGCACTCCGGCCGCCCGCTGATGCTGGACCTGACCGCCGACCAGCGCCTGCGGGACACCGCCGCCGCATGGCACGACCGGGTCGACACCGTCACGGCCGGCAGCGACGAACCGCTGGCCGGTCTCCTGGTCCGCCCGGACGGCTACGTGGCCTGGGCCCACGACGACAACGACGACGGCCTCGTGCACGCGTTGGAGACCTGGTTCGGCCCGGCCGCCTGAGCGGCCCCCGACGCATGGCCGGCACGCGAGCGATCGCCGCACGCGGAACGACCACAGGCCGTCGAAAGGGCTCGACGGTGCCGCCTAACGACTGTCCCTGGCCCCATCCGCGACCGGCCCGGACACCGCGGCCAGCGCCGCGCGGACGTCCTGGTACCAGATCGCGCGGCCGGCCCGCGCCACCTCCCGGATGAACGCGTTCTCGTCGGGTGCGGCCGGGTCGAGGAAGCCGGGGAGGGACAGCAGGTGACGGACGGCCCCGCTCGGCGCGTCGGGGTCCCCGAGTGATGATCCGCGCGCCGATGTGGTGTCGAGGGCGGTGTCGACGACGGCGAGGCGGTCGGCGCGGGGGCCGGACAGGCATGCGGCCCAGGCGGCGAGGATCTGTGCGCACCGCGGTGCCGGGGCGCCGGCGGCCAGGCGGGCCCGTACGGTCGGGATCAACCGCACGGGCAGTTTCTGCGAGCCGTCGGTGGCCACCTTGGCCGTGGTGTACGGCAGCGCGGGGTCGGAGAACCGCCGCAGGGCCTGCTCGGCGTAGTCGTGCAGGTCCCAGCCGGGCGGCGCCGTCAGGGTGGGGATCACCTCGGTGTCGAGCAGGTCGCGCGTCGCGGACCGCAGGGTCGGGTCGGTCGCGGCCTGCGCCACGAGCCGGTGGCCGGCGAGCAGTCCCCAGTAGGCCAGGGCCGAGTGGGCCGCGTTGAGGATCCGCAGCTTGGCCTGCTCGTGGCGGCCGACGTCGGGGACGAGTTCCACGCCCGCCCGTTCCCACGGCGGCCGGCCGGCCGGGAAGACGTCCTCGAGCACCCACTGGGAGAAGGGTTCGGTCACCACCGGCCAGGCGTCCTCGACTCCGGCTTCGCGGAGCCGGCGGCGGTCCTCGTCCGTCGTGGCCGGAACCATCCGGTCGACCATGGACGAGGGGAAGGCGACGTTGTCGCGAACCCAGGCGGACAGCCGCGGATCGCGGTGCTCGGCGAGGTCGAGCACGACCCGCTGCGGTTGCCTGCCCGTTGCCGGGCAGGTTGTCACAGGAGGTGACGGTGAACGGCGGTGTTCCCGAGGCGCGCCGGCGGACCAGGGCCGCCAGCAGCAGTCCGGGTAGGGACCGCGGAGCCTCCGGATGCCGCAGGTCGTGCCGCACCTCGGGACGGTGCGGGTCGAGGGGCCCGCCCGGGCTCGTCGCGCAGTACCCGTGTTCGGTCACCGTCACCGTGACGACCGTGACCGCCGGGTCCGCAAGCCGCGCCAGCACGGGCTCGATGCCCTCCGGGGCGACGCCGACTCCCAGCAGCGCACCGACGGGCCGGACGAGGTCCGGCACCCCGGACCGGCGTTCCACGACGTGGTAGACGAAGTCGTTGCGCACCAACGTGTCGCGGGTCGTCGGGGATCGCAGCGACACTCCCCACACCGCGCCGGACCGTGCGCCCGTCCGCAGTACGGAGTCGGCGTAGACGGCCTGGTGCGCGCGATGGAACACCCCCGGGCCGATGTGCACCACGGTCGGGACGAGTGACGCGCGGTCGTAGCCGGTGAACGCGCGCCGCGTCAACGGACCGTCGGCAGACACGAGGGGCCGGTCGGCTCGCTGGACTTGTAGGTGAGGACGAACTCCCGGTGGCCCAGGTCCTCGCTGGCCGTCGGGTGGCCGCCGGCCACCCGGTGCAGCAGGTCGAGCACCTCGTCGGCGACGTCGTCGACGCCGTCCCTCCCCTCGAGGATGCGACCCGCGTCGATGTCCATGTCCTCGCTCATCCGGCGGTAGGTCTCCGGGTTGGCACAGATCTTCACGACCGGGGAGATCGCGGAGCCGACCACCGACCCGCGCCCGGTGGTGAACAGCACGACGTGCGAGCCGCAGGCGATGAGCTCGGCGATCTCGGCGTTGTCGTTGACGTTCGGGAAGCCCCAGCGTGGGGAGCCTTCGGGCACCACATCCAGCAGGTAGAGCCCCGGGGAGGGGATGCGCTGTCCGGGGGTGACGACGCCGTGGATGGGGCCACTGCCCGATTTCGTGTAGGCGCCGAGCGACTTCTCCTCGAGCGTGGTGAGTCCGCCCTCGGCGTTGCCCGGCGCGAAGCTGCCGTGTCCCATGGAGGTGTAGTAGGCGGCCGCCTTGTGGACCCGGGCGACGATCTCGGCACCCAGCTCCGGAGTGATCGCGCGCCGGGCCATGTGATCCTCGCAGCCGATGAGCTCGCCGGTTTCCTCGAAGACGGCGCTGCCTCCGGCGCCGACGAGCCGATCGAAGACACGGCCGACCACGGGGTTGGCGGTGATTCCGCTGGTGCCGTCCGAACCTCCGCAGATGGTGCCGACCACGAGGTCGGCGAGCCGGATCGGTGCCGTGCGGGCGCCGGCCGTGCGGGCCCGGACGTCGTCGATCCAGGCCTGTCCGGCGGCGACGGTCGATCGCGTCCCGCCGGCCTGCTGGATCACGAGCGTGGTGACCGGGCGGCCCGACTCGGCGACCACCTCGGCCAGGTGTTCGCGGTCGAAGCCCTCGCATCCCAGGGAGACCAGCGCCACGGCGCCGACGTTGGGGTGCGTGCAGAGCTGCTCCAGCATCCGCCGGGCGTAGACGTTCGGGTAGCAGCCGCCGAACCCGATGACGTGGACGCCGTCGCGGCCGGCGGCGATCGCGTCGGCCACCAGCCGGGCACACTCCACGAGGTACACGACCACGACGACGTCGCGGATCCCGATCCGGCCGTCGGCCCGCGGGTACCCGAGGAGGGTGCCGCGCGGTGGGCTCGCGGTCATCGCTCGCCTCCGCGGTGGGCGTAGGTGGCGATGTAGTCGCTGGTCAGGTTGTGGGTGTGGACCCAGTCCCCGGCGCGGATGTCGGCCGTGGCGGATCCGATGGACATGCCTGCGCGTACCACGTGCTCTCCTCTCGCGACGTCGTGTGCGGCGACCTTGTGGCCCAGCCGCACGGGTTCCCGGAGGTCGACGAGGGTGCCGGCCGATGTCCGGTGGACGCCGGCCTCCAGGTCGCGCGCGGCGATGACGACGTTGTCGCCGTCGGCGAGCCGGATGAGCGTCGCGGCACTCACGGCGCGCCCCCGTGTCCCGGTGAGCCGACCTCGACGACGGCCTTGACCACGTCGCCGGGGTTGTCGGCGAGCAGCGGGAGGTCGTCCGCGACGGCCTCCAGCGTGGTGCGGTGGTTCACCCAGCCGAGGGCGTCCAGCGAGCCGTCCTGAACACCGCGGATGACGTGGATCCAGTCGTCCGGGGTGGCGTTGCGGGATGCCCGCACGTCGAGCTCGCGCGCATGGAACCCCGGGTTGTGGAAGGTGAGCGGGCCGGTCGTGTGACCGACGAGGACCAGGGTGCCGCCCGGACCCACGAGCTCGAACGCGCCTTCCATCGACGCGCGGTTCCCGCTGGCGTCGACGACGAGCGAGGGCAGCTCGCCCTCATGCCGGTCCAGCACCGCCGCGGCGAGGTCGCCGTCCACCGTGAGGGTCTGCTGGCCGGAGGCGGCGGCGAAGGCGACTCGCGACGGTGACACGTCCGCCACGACCACCCGCGCCCCTCGACGGCACGCGGCCTGAGCGACCGCGAGACCGACCGGCCCCGCGCCGAGAACCAGGACCTGCTCGCGCGGCCTCGGCCGGGCGCGGTCGACCGCATGCCAACCGATCCCGAGGGTCTCGACCAGGACCAGCTGGTCGAGGGTGAGGTCGGCGCCGCCGAACAACAACGACGCCGGCAGCACCATCCGCTCCCGGAGCCCGCCCGCCGTGGTGACCCCGAGCACGTCGATCCGCACGCAGCAGTTGGTGCGGCCACGACGGCACGCGGCACAGACGCCGCACGAGACGTAGGGCAGCACCGCGCAGAGGTCGCCCGGGCCGACTCCGGTCACCCCGGAGCCGACCTCGAGCACCTCGACGGCCAGCTCGTGGCCCAGCACGCACGGGTAGGTGATGAAGTTCTGCCTCCCGCCGAACGCGTGGTAGTCGGTTCCGCAGATCCCCACCCGTCGCACGGCGACGAGGGCCTCTCCCGGCCCGGGCGCCTCCGCCTCGGGATGCTCGACCAGGTCGATCCGCCCTGGAGCGCTCAACACCGCCGCCTGCATGCGCCGCCACCTCCTTGCGCAGGTCCACGAACTTGTGCGGGTCCACGAACGGGCCCGCGCCGGCCGGGCAGAGCCTGCCCGGGGTCCACGGTCACTGGAAGTTCACGAAGCTGGCCGCGTTGTCCTTGGTCACCAGCTCGGTGCCGGTGTCGATGAACGGCTCGACCGTCTTGCCGTGCACGGCGTCGACGGCCGCCGCCACGCCGAGGGCGGCCATCTTTCCGGGAAACTGCGCGATGGTGGCCCGCATGTCGCCGGCCTGGATGGCCTTGGCGGCGTCGGGCAGCCCGTCGTAGCCCATGACGAGCACCGTCTTGCCCTTCTGCTTGGCGACCTTGGCGGCGGCGATGGCCGGGTCGTCACAGGCCGAGTAGATGGCGGTGAGCTTGGGCTCGCGAGTCAGCAGGTCCTCCGCGACGGTGGCGCCCTTCGCCGCGTCGCACTGGGTCTCGGCCCCACCGATGATCACCTTGACCCCGGTGCCCTCCAGCGCGTCCTTGACGCCCTGGATCCGTGCGTCGAGCGCGGGGACCCCGCGGACGCCCTCCATCAGTCCGATGGTGTCGCCCTGCTTGAGGACGGACTTGAGATAGTCGCCCGCCGCCTGGCCGCCCTTGACGTTGTCGGTGGCCGCGACCGCTGTCTCCTTGGTGAAGTCCTTGAGGTCGTTGTCCACCAGCACGACCTTGACGCCCTTGTCGGCCGCGGCGTTCATGGCCGGCACGACCTCGGGGCCCATGGGGGTGATGACGATGGCCTGGAAGCCCTTGACCACCGCGTCCTCGATCTGCGCGGTCTGGCAGGCCACGTCGGACGGCGTCTTGCAGGAGAAGTAGCTGATGTCGACTCCACCGTGGTCGGCGGCGTACGCCTTGGCCGAGTCCTCCATCGCGGTGAAGAACGCGACGGGGAACTTGGTGATGAAGGCGACGGTCACGGCGTCGGATGCGGCGGAGGCTCCGGACGAGGTGGTGTCGTCGGCCCCACCGCAGCCGGCGGCGGTCAGCGCCAGCGCAGCAGCACCCACGACGAGATGACGGCGATGTCTCACAGCGAACTCCCTTGTCGGCTTGTGCCTTGCGTGGTTTCTGTTCCTGGCCCTGTCGGTTCGGCGTGATCGGCGGCGGACCGGGCGCCCGCGGTCACACGGCCAGACCGTCCGCGGCGCCCACGATCCAGGCGACCAGCTGTCCGTGGTTCTCCACGGTGGGCACGGCCTGTCCCACCGCCCGGCCGCGTCGCAGCACCATGGCCCGGTCGGCCACGGCCATGACGTGGTCCATGCTGTGCGAGACGAGGATCACGGCGACGCCGTCGTCCTTCAGCCTGCGGATGAGGTCCAGCACGCGTGCCGACTCCCGCACGCCGAGCGCCGCGGTGGGCTCGTCGAGGATCACGAGCCGGGAGGAGAAGGCCACGGCGCGGGCGACCGCCACCGCCTGCCGCTGGCCACCGGACATGAGGGCGACCACCGCGTCGAGGTCGGGCAACCTGACCTGGAGCCGGTCGAGCAGCTCCGCGGTGCGCTCACTCATCCTGCGGTGCCGCATCAGCCGCAGCCCGCGCGGCAGCCACGAAGGCCCGGCCATTTCCCGGCCGGCGAAGAAGTTCGCCGCGGGCCCCAGGTTGTCGAAGAGCGCGAGGTCCTGGTAGACGGTCTCCACCCCGTGTGCGCGCACCGTCATGGCGTTGGCGCTCGTGACATCGACGCCGTCGAGCCACACGCTCCCCGAGTCGAGACGGTGCACGCCGCTGATCGCCTTGATCAGCGTGGACTTTCCCGCACCGTTGTCCCCCAGCAACGCCAGGACCTCCCCCGGCGCGACGGCGAGACCGACCCCGTCCAGGGCGACCACGGCGCCGAACCGCTTGCAGGCATCGCGCACCTCGAGCACGGCGCGTCCCCTCTCGGCGGCGTTGCGGTGGGGTTGTCGGTGGCGGTCACGGTGCGCTCACCGCCTGCAGGCTGCGGAACCGGCCCTCCAGATGGCCACGGACGACGTCGAGCTCGACGGCGACGACGATCACGGCGCCCGTCGCCATGTACTGCCAGTTCGGGTCGATCCCGAGCAGGTTCAGCCCGTTGCGCATCACCGCGATCACCATGGCTCCGGTGAGGGCGTTGAGCACGGTCCCCCGGCCACCGAGGAAGCTCGCGCCGCCGATGATCACCGCCGCGATGGCGTCGAGCTCCGCGAGGGCACCGGACGTCGGTGAGCCGGCATCCCCCTTGCCCATGGTCAGCAGCGCCGCGACGGCCGCCAGGAAGCCACACGCGACGTACACCGAGATCAGCACCGACTGGACCGGGATGCCGTTGCGGACGGCTGCCTCGGGGTTGCCCCCGACGGCGTAGATCCACCGTCCCCAGACCAGCTTCCGCATCACCAGCGTCACGACGGCGGCCAGGGCCAGCACCACGAGCGCCGCGGTCGGGAACCAGCCGACGTCGCCGCCTCCGGGGATCGCGGCGATCCGCCCCGCACCGATCTCGTTCACGACCGGCGGCGCGCCCTGGATGGTCTCGCTGTGCGAGAGGTACAGGGCAAGGCCGCTGGCGGCGGTGAGCATGGCCAGGGTCGGGATGAACGGATGCGGCAGCCGGCCCTTGACGAGAAGAAGCCCGTTGACCAGCCCGACCGTCGTTCCGGTGAACAGGGCGGCGGTCACCGCCAGGGTCGCCGAGCCGTGGTCCCGCCAGACGAGGGCGCCCACCACGGCGCTCAGCGACAGGTTCGAGCCGACCGACAGGTCGATGCCCCTGGTCACGACCACCAGAAGCTGCCCGAGCGCCAGGACGCAGATCACGGCCGACTGCTTGAGCACGTTGCCGAGGTTCTCCAACGACAGGAAGACATCCGACAACAGGCTGAGCACCACGATCAACAGCAGCAGGATGACCGGCGGGCCGGCTCGCAGGGCGGCCAGCGCCACCGTCAGGCCACCGTGCCCGGGCCGACGCGGACGCGCCGTCCCGGCCGCCGCGACGGGTGCCCCTTCGTCGGGCACCGTCACCAACGCCTCGCCGCCACGTTCGGTCACCGTCGACCCGCCTTCCTCGCGACTGGCTGGAACCATAGGTACCATCTTTCAGATAGTCAATATTCAATTTCCTATAGGATCGATGAGTTATGTGATCGGTAGGTATGCTGGCGACAGCGCCAACCTCTGCCCTGGGAGCTCCGTGGACACCTTCGACATCGGCGACGTGGCGCGAGCCACCCAGGCCGGCCGACGCCTGACCGCCCGCACGCCCCTCGTGGACGACGTGCACGGGGCGCTCGTCGACATGCTGATGAACCACGACGTCGACCCGGGCACCCGCCTCAACATCGACGCGCTCGCGCGGGGTCTCGGGGTCTCCCCCACGCCGGTCCGGGAGGCGCTGGCCCGCATGGAGGCGGAGGGCCTGGTCCTCAAGGAACCCCGCCGCAGTTACACGGTCGCGCCGCTCATCAGCCTGGACGACCTGCGCGCGCTGATCGACTTCAGGCTGCTCATCGAACCGGCGGCGGCCGCGGCCGCCGCGCGCAACGCCACTGCCGAACAGGCCACCGCGCTCAAAACGTTCGCCCGAAGCGGCGGGGCGGGTCATCACGACGCCACCGCCAACCGGCTGGACATGAACTACGACGCGACGTTCCACGACACGATCGCCCAGCTCGGCGGGAACTCGTGGCTTCGCGACTCCCTGGTGCGCCTGCGCAGTCACCTGCACATGTACCGGCTGTACCACCACGCGCAGCAGGCCGCCGCGACCAAGCCCGAACACGTCGCGATCGCCAGGGCCATCGCAGCGGGCGACCCGGATGCCGCCGCCGAGACCATGCGGGCGCACCTGACCACGGCGATGAGACGGATCGACGACGTCTTCGCCTCCGCCAGGATCCATGGCTGACTCCGGAGTGGACTGACGTCAGGCGCCCGGGTGAGGCGCCCGCGCCGGCGCGGTGTCCCGCGATCGCGACGTCACCGCGCGGAGACCGGGCCGCAGGGGTGCTGGTTCGGCCAGGACGCGCCGGCCGGCGCGCTCGGGCCGGATGGTGGGAGTGGCCCGCCCGTCGTCGGACGGCAGGCGGTCGAGCGCGCGGATGGCCTCCTCGTCCACGGTGACGCCGAGACCCGCGCCGTCGCCGAGCACGAACGCACCGTCCTCGATCTCGTGGTCCACGGTCAGGCCGACGGGTGGACGCAGGTCCTGCAGCTCGCTGACGATGTGGTTGGGCACCGCGGTCGCCGCGTGCAGCAGTCCGGCCGGTGTGGTGCCGACCGGGCTGACCGGGAGGTCGTGAGCGTGGGCCAGGGCGGCGACGCGCAGGAAGTGGGTGACTCCCCACACCGACGCCGTCTGCACGACGTCGACCGCGTTGGCCGCCAGCAGCGGACGGAACTGCTCCAGCCCGGTGAGGTTCTCACCGGTGGCCACCGAGGCGCGGATGCCCCGGCCCACCGCCGCGAGCCCATCCGCGTCCCAGCGGCGTACCGGCTCCTCCACCCAGGTCAGGTCGAGCGTGTCCTCGAGCTCGCCGACGTGGCGTACCGCCTGCTTGCGCGTCCACGACTCGTTGGCGTCGAGCATCAGCCCGGGGCGCACGCCCCGGGAGAACTCCGCCAGCACGTCCCGGACCAGGCTCAACCGCCGCCGGTCCTGGTCCACGTCGAGGCCGCCCTTGACCTTCGCCACCCGCAGCCCACGCTCGGCGTAGGCCCGATAGGTGGCGGCGAGCTCGTCCTCCGACAAGGTGATGTCCAGGCCTGACGCGTAGGCGGGCACGCACCGGTCACGACCCCCGAGCAGGCGCCACAAGGGCTGCCCGACGGCCTTCGCCTTGATGTCCCACAGCGCGGAGTCGAGTGCGCCGATCGTGCCGAACGCCGCACCGGCGTGTCCGGCCTTGAAGGTCCATCGGAGCATGCGGTCGTACAGGGCTGCCACGCCCCGCGGATCCTCACCGTCGATGGCCGAGAACAGCTCCTCGAGCTGCGGGTGGGGTCCCAGACCGACGCCGGTGATGCCCTCGTCGGTGTCGAGCACGACGATCGGCACCTCCACGACGCCGCTCGCATAGATGCCGTTGGCGTCCCCGACCGGCCGTCCCCACTCCTGGACGGTGGTCAGGCTCCGAAACCCGGTGATCCGCATGGCAACCCCTTCACGGAGCCGAGGGGTGTGCCCGTCAAGCGGTCTGCTGCTGGACGAGTCGTTGGTCTCGGGCACGCGCGGTAGATCGGATAACATAAGTCGTATTACGTATTATGTCAACGAGAGGGTGTGTCTCACACCCGGACACCGCATCCATACATATGATGAACGGGCGCGGGCGACCGTTCGTCGGCGAGCGGTCGCGGCGCCGTACCCGGCCTGGAGGTGATCGATTGAGCACGTTCGCGTTTCCCCTTCCCGACGCGCCGCATCAGCGCGGCCGGCGGGCCGATGCCGTCGTCGACCACCTCATCGAGCTGATCGTGAGCGGGGTCATCCAGCCCGACCAGCTGCTGCCCGTCGAGTCCGCGCTCTGCGAGGCGTTCGGGGTCAGCCGGACCGTCGTCCGCGAGGCGATCAAGTCCCTGGAGGCCAAGGGGCTGCTCCGGGCCCGGCAGGGGGTCGGCACGCTGGTGTCGGCCAACGAGTCGTGGAACCTGCTCGACCCCGCCATCCTGGCGGCCATCGTGCGACACGACGAGCGGTACGACATTCTGGACCAGCTCATCGAGGTGCGCACCTCCCTCGAGTCGAGCATGGCCCGCCAGGCCGCCCACCGGGCCACCCCGGCGGACGTGGCGGATCTGCGAGACCTCATGACCCGGCTCGATGCGGCGGTCCGGAAACCGGACCTCCTCGACGACGTCGACGTGACGTTCCACGAGCGGATCATGCTCGCGTCCGGCAACCAGCTCGGACGAGCGATCGTGCGCACGGTGCACGCCGAGGCACGGCGCAGCCCGCACTATGTCGGTCATTCCACCCTGGCGCACCGCCGGCAGTCGAACCGGCAGCACCTCGCCGTCCTCGAGGCGATCGAGGCCAGGGACCCCGACGCGGCGGCCTCGCTGATGGCCGAGCACATCGCCACGTCCTGGCAGCGGCGCCGTCCCACAGGCCCACATCAGCCTGCCGGCTGAGCGCGCGTCATCCCTGCCCGTCCTCGCGCTGGGAGTGACGAGCGGGGGCCGGCCGAGCAGCGTCGCCATGGATCATTCCTTGACCCCGCCGCCGACGAGCCCGCGCACCAGCGCGCGCTGCGACAGCATGAACACGAGCGCCACGGGGATGACCGCGAGCAGTGTGGCGAGAGCCAGTTCCGGCCGGAAGATGTTCACCTGCTGGCCGCCCCCACCGACGGCCGGGTTGAACGAGGGCGTCGAGGACAGCAGGTTCGACAGTCCGACCTGGATCGGGTACTGCGTCGAGTCGGCGAGAACGGCGTAGGGCAGGAAGAAGTTGTTCCAGTCGGCCACGAAGCTGAAGAACAGCACCAGCGCGACCACCGGCTTCGCCAGCGGCAGGGCGACGTGGCGGAACGTGGACCACTCGCCGCAGCCGTCGACGCGCGCCGCGTCGAGCAGATCGCGCGGCAGGGCGGTCGCGTAGTAGATGTAGGCGAGGTAGACCCCGAACGGGTAGAACGCGAACGGCAGGATCACCGAGAGGGCGCTCCCGATCAGGTGCAACGAGTTGAGCTCGAGGAAGATCGGAAGCACCAGCGCCGCCGCCGGCATGATCATCACGATGAGCGTCAGCGTCAGCACCATCCTCCGGCCGGGAAAGCGCCCGAACGCGAGGCCGTAACCGGCGGGGATCCCCGTCGCCACCACGATCGCGGTCGCGCTCACCGCGTAGAGCAGCGAGTTGCCGATCCACAGCCGGTAGATGTGGTCGCTGAAGGAGTCCAGGTGTTCCCACGCCAGCGCGAGCTGACGGAAACTGCCGAACGCCAACGGGTCGCTCGTGACGAGCGCTCCGTCGGACTTCGTCGGGGCGAGGACCAACCAGAGCAGCGGCACCACGAAGAACACCGCGAAGGCGGCGAGGATGACGAACCGGAGGCCACGCGCGGCCAGTCGCATCAGTCGTCCCTCCTGAAGAGTCCGGTGCGGGTGACGACGAGCACCGCGGCGACAAGCCCGATCACGAGCAGGTCCACGGAGACGGCAGCGGCGGCATTGAAGTCCCCGTAGCGGAAGGCCATCTGGTAGGCGAGCTGGTTGGCCGACCAGGTGTCCGGGACCAGCCCGAGGCTGGCCTGGTTGACCAGCTGCGGCTCGACGAACAGCTGGGTCCCGGTCGCGAAGGACAGGATCGCCATGTAGGCGATCCACTTGCGGATCAACGGCAGCTTGATGCGGAGCGCGATCGTGACCGGGCCGGCGCCGTCGATGCGCGCCGCGTCCTCCAGATCGTGCGGGATCGTGTTCAGGGCGCCGTACATGATGACGATCCAGCCGCCGGCCCCGGTCCAGAACGCGATCATCGCGAAGATGAACGGCAGCTTGCCGGGCGCGATCGACTCGACGAACAGGTTCGACCCGAACACGTGGCGCAACAGGAACGACCCGGGGCTGACGCTCGGGTCGAGCATGAACAGCCAGACGAGGACGGACGACGCACCGGCCAGGGCGCCCGGGATGTAGAACAGGAAGCGGTAGGTCGACGAGACCCGGTTCGCGCGGCCGTGCAGCAGCAGCGCCAGCCCGACGACGAACACGACGAGCGATGCGAGCCACACGCTCGTGTAGAGGAGGACGTGTCCGAACGCGGGGAGGAACCGGTAGTCACCGGCGGTCTTGGTGAAGTTGTGGAGGCCGACCCAGCCGCCGGTGTCGTCGGTGAAGGCGAGGCCCACCGCGTAGATCACCGGAAGGACGCCGAACACGACGAGGAACGGCAGGTAGGGCACGACGAACATGAGGCCCTGCCGGCCGCGCTCGCCACGCCGGCCACGCTCGCGCGTGGTGGGCACGCCCGCCGATGTCGGCGCGGGCGTGCCCACCGGGGTGGCGCTAGGGGACCTCATACCCGGCAGCCTGTGCCGCTTGCGCGAGGGCCTTCCCGAACGGTTCCAGCAGTGAGCTCAGCGACTTTCCCGCCACGAGCTCCGTGACCACGGTGTTGGACCAGACGGGCTGGTCCGGGTAGGTGACCAGGTCCCAGCCCGGCCAGATCTGGTCCGCGGCGGCCTGCAGCGCCGGTGTCGGGTCGGCGGCGAAGTAGGGGTTGGTCGCCTGCGCCTGCAGCCACTTGGTGGCCAGCGGCGCGTAGGCCGGGTAGCCGGGCCGGGCGTCGGCGCCGGTCGGGTTGTAGACGGTGGTGGCCCAGGTGACGAAGTCCGCCGCGGTCGTGAGGTTGGTGGAGTGCCTGGAGATGATCCATGGCCCGCCGCCGACCTGGCCGGTCGTGACCGGCGTCTCGCTCTCCCACTGCAGCGGCGGCGCGGCCGTGATCTGCTTGGCCGGGATGTGCAGCGTCTGGTCGAACAGCGCCTGGGCGTACCAGGCCGGCCCGGGCATCATGAGGACCTTGTCGTCGGCGCCCCCGTACGACTTCGCGAAGTCCGGGGTGAACACGTTCAGCGGCGGAACCGTCCCGTTCTCGATCAGCGGGTCGAGCAGATCGGCCACCCGGGTGCAGTGCGAGTCCGTCGCGTCGATCCGCAGGCTGTCGTCGTGCAACTGCTCGAGCGGGCACTGGTTTCCCCACAGGTAGATCCAGTGCCCGTAGGAGTCCCCGATGTTCCCGATGATGTATCCGGGGTGCTCCTTGGCGACCGTCTCTCCGAGGGCCGCCCATTCCTGCCAGGTCTTCGGCACCGGGTAGCCGAACTGGTCCATCAGCTTCTTGTTGACCCAGAGCACGACCTGGGCGAGGTTGTCCTGCACGCAGTACTGGGTGCCGTCGATCGTGCACTGGGCGGTCGAGCTGGCCGGCCACTTGCTGAGCAGGTCCTGCGGGATGAGGTCCTCGACCGGCGCGGCGAACTCGAACGGTTTCTGCGCCATCCACACCGGGTCGTTGACCTGTTCGCTGAAGAGGACATCCGGCCAGCCCTTGCCGGTTCGGTTCCACAGCTGGATCTTCGTCTGCAGCGTGGTCGCACCGTTGGCGTCGCCGTCGAAGGTGACGATGTTCGCGTGGACCTTCGGATGCGCCTTGGCATACGCCTTCGCCACGGGCAGGCGCACCGAGTCCACCCAGATGGTCAGTTCACCCCCGACCGTCCCCGAAGGGCTCGCCCCGCCCGGCGAGGTACTCGTGGAGGTCGAACACCCCGCCACTGCCATCGCCGTCACGACGACGACGGGCCACAGACGTCGCTGAATCATCGTTGATCACTCCTGCCGGGGACTGCGGAGGCTCCGTCGACCACGGAATCCGGACAACATAATTCGTATGACGTCTTATGTCAATCGCCGACGCCGAGCTCGACGAGCAAACCGTGCGGCCTCGTCATGTCGGTTGCCGGGGAGCGTCCTGCCGGGCTGGAGGGCGGTTGGTCGCGACTCCTCGTCGAGCCGCGCCGGTTCCCGGTCGGTGAGCCGGAGCGTCAGGACGTCGGCGTTCTCCTCGGCGTGGTGCGGCTTGATACCGCGTCACCGCACGCATCCACAACTCACCTGGCGCCGGCATCGGCCATCTCGGACTCCGGTGCGCGGCATCAGGCTGAGCCGGGGAGCCGGGAGGAACTCCTCCCGCTCCCTCGTACTTCTCGGCATCGGCAGGCAGCCTGCACGGCCTCACTCACGTCGACGGCGACGCCGAAGCTGGTCCCGGCGCACAGTTCCGATTAACGGAACACAGCGAGCTGTCCGGCGCCGACGGGCGACCCGGTCGCGGGCAGCGGGTGCTGGTCACCGGAGGTGCGAGCGGTATCGGCGCGGCCACTGTCGAGCGCTGTCTCGTGGACGGCTACGAGGTCGCCGTCATCGATCGCGTACCCGCTCCGCGAGCGAGCATGTCGGTGATCGGCGACCTGTCCGACACCGCGAGCACGCTCGAGGCGGTTGCCGCCGTACTCGAGGCAGGCCCCGTGCTGCGCCTGGTGAACAACGTGGGACTGGTCTGCCCGTCCCCGGTCGAGTCGCAGTCGCCGACCGATCTGGACCAGGTTCTCGCCGTCAACGTGCGGGCCGCGCTGCTCTGTCTGCAGGCGGTGCTGCCCGGAATGAAGGCCGCCGGGTTCGGCCGGGTGGTCAACATCTCCTCACGGGCCGCGCTCGGCAAGGCCGAGCGTTCGGCCTACGCCGCGGCCAAGGCGGGGATCATCGGGATGACCCGGGTCTGGGCCCTCGAACTCGGCCGTGTCGGGATCACCGCGAACTGCCTCGCGCCCGGCCCGATCGCCACCGACCTGTTCACCGCCGTGAACCCGCCCGGCGACCCGCGGACACGGGCCCTCGTGGACGCCATCCCGCTCGCCCGCGTCGGCACCCCCGACGACGTCGCGAACGCCTGTGCCTTCTTCCTCGACGAGCGGTCCGGATTCGTCACCGGCCAGACCCTCTACCTCTGCGGCGGGCTCACCGTCGGGGCGAACCCGCTCTGAGCCTGCGGTTCCGGAACACCCGCAGCACGAACAGGATGGCGAGAAAGCCCACCAGCATGGCGAGCATCGTGCCCGAGACCGGCCTGGTGACGAACCCGGTGACGTCACCGTCGAAGAGCCGCAGCGACTGGCGGATCGCGTTCTCCATGATGGTGCCGAGCACGAAGGCGAGCACCAGCGGGCCCGGCTCGAAACCGAGTTTCTTCATCAGGTATCCGAGCACCCCGAAGAAACACACCAGCAGGACGTCGAACGTCGAGTTGGCGACCGTGTAGACGCCGAACAGCGTGATCAGCACCGTGATCGGGGCCAGGATGCTCTGCCGGATCCGCAGGATGCGGACGAACACGCCCACCAGCGGCACGGACATCAGCAACAGCAGGATGTTGCCGACGTACATCGAGTTGACCACACCCCAGAACAGCTCCGGCTCGTCGGTCATCAGCTGGGGTCCCGGGGCGACGCCGAGGATCAGCAGCGCGCCGAACAGCATCGCCATGGTCGCATTCGCCGGGATCCCCAGCGTCAGCAGGGGAATGAACGCGGAGGTGGCCGCTGCGTTGTTGGCCGTTTCGGGCGCGGCGACGCCCTCCACGGCTCCCTTTCCGAAGCGGCTCGGGTCCTTGGCCCGGCGCTTCTCGACCGCGTAGGCGACCAGGGAGGACAGCGTGGCGCCACCGCCGGGCAGCACGCCGAGCCCGAAGCCGATTCCCGCGCCCCGGGCGATGGCGCCGGACGACTGGCGCAGGTCCCGGCGGCTCGGCCAGACGTTGGACACGGCGACCGGTTGCCGGGCCCCCTGCCGGGTGCTCTCGAGGTTGTACAGGATCTCGCCGATGCCGAACAGTCCCATCGCGACGATGACGAAGTCGATGCCGTCGGCCAACTCCAGTACGCCGAAGGTGAACCGAGTCGAGCCGGTGAACAGGTCCCGTCCGACCGTGGCGAGCAGAAGCCCGAGGGTCGCGGCGATGAGCGACTTGAGCCGGCTGCCGCTGCCGATGGTCGACACCAGCAGGATCCCGCCGAGAGTGAGCACGGCGTACTCGGGAGCGCTGAACTCGAGCGCCCACGTGGCGATCACCGGAGCGACCAGGCTCAGCCCCAGCACCGCGACCGTGCCGCCAGCGAAGGAGCCGATGGCAGCGATCCCCAGCGCCGTCCCGGCGCGACCTGCCATCGCCATTGCGAACCCGTCGAACACCGTGACCACAGTGGACGCTTCACCGGGCAGTCGCAGCAGCACGGACGTGATGGTGCCGCCGTACTGCGCACCGTAGTAGATCCCGGCCAGCATGATGATCGCGGTGACCGGCTCGACCCCGTAGGTGAGCGGCAGCAGGATGGCGATGGTCGCCGTCGGTCCCAGCCCGGGAAGAACGCCGACCAGCATGCCGACGACGACGCCGGCCAGACAGTAGAGCAGGTTGACCGGCTCCAGCACGGTCACCATGCCGGTGAGAACAGGGCCAAGGTCCACGGTGCGGTCCCTAGATCAGCCGGGGAATCGGAACGCCGAGCGCGACTACGAAGACGGTGTAGAAGGCCGCTACCGTCAGCAGCCCGCCGATGATGGAGAACCGCAGGCTCTCTCCGCCGAGCACCCGCAGCCAGAACACCATCAGCAGCAGTGCCGGGATCTCGAACCCGACGAGCGGCAGCAGAACCCAGAACGCGACCAGTGTCGCCGCTCCCATGAGCGGCAGCGTGCCGGCCGCGCCGAATGGTTCGGCATCGTCGAAACGTCCCGCGGTCACCAGGAGCACGCAGGAGAGGACCAGGATGGTGACGCCGAGCACCAGCGGCCACATGCCTGCACCGGGATCGGTCAGTGACCCGATCCCGAGCCGGAGGCTGCCAACGCTCGTGGCGACCCCGATCCCGGCGCAGACGAGTGCCGCCACCGCCGTGTGCCGGCGCCCGGCGGATGGTCGCGGTGGATCTTGCGGTGCTTCGACAGGCACGTCGGTCGCGGGCGGGTCGTCAGCTGTCCGCCAGTCGGATGGCATATTTTTCCGTCTGTTCCTTGTACTTGACCGCCGCCCTGGCCACTCCGGTCCTGATCTCCTCCGCGCTGTACAGCGTCGGCAGAAGGAGGTTGTCGGCGCAGAGCTTCCTGAAGCCGGCGCTCTTGATCGCCCGGGCGCACACGTCGTCGAGTCGCTGCCTGACATCGGCGCTGATTCCCTTGGGTGCGGCCAACGTCCGGTGCACGGACACGACGACGTCGTAGCCCTGGTCGACAGCCGTCCGCACGCCGGGTAGCAGGTCGTTCGGCTTCGCGGCGTAGATCGCGAGTACCTTGAGCTTCCCCGCGCGGATGTTCTCGATCGCAGCGGCGAGACCGAGCGCCGCGCAGTCCACCTCCTGGCCCAGCAGCGCGGTCATCGCCGGACTGTCCCCGGTGAACGGCACGTCCACCGCGTCGATGCCCGCCATGGCGAAGGTCACCGCGGCACACAGCTGGGAGGAGGTGCCCCCTCCGGTGGTGGCGTACCGGATCCGCTTTCCGGTCGTCTTCAGGTCGTCGACCTCGGACCACGACGACTCCGCGTGCGCGCAGAGGACGTTGTCGGCCTGGGTGAAGCCCTTGACGATGTCCATGTCGTCGAGCTCGACCCGCTCCTTCTCACCGAGGGCGAGCGGGGTGAGGTCGAACGTGGACGTGTTCATGATCGCCGTGGTGTAACCGTCGTTCTTGGCTGCGATCAGCTCCTTCGCCGCAACCACACCGTTGGCGCCGGGGGTGTTCACCACCGGCATCGGCACGCCGAGCAACGAGCTCGCCTCCTTGGCGAAAGCGCGCCCGATCAGATCCGTCGCGCCGCCGGGGTCGAAGCCCACCCGCAGCTCGACGGTCCGGACGGGTAGTCCCCGCTACGCCCGCCTCCCGTGGTCTTGACCGCCCCACACGCCCCTGCCACCAGAGACAGTCCCATCCCTCCGCCCAGTGCCAGCAGTCTTCGACGGTTCAGCTCCATGCCGTTTCTCCTTTGGACAGCAGCAGCCAGCAGACACTGTCAGACCGTCATGTTCCGATAAGCGGAACCTATGGTCTGCTAGGTAACACCAGGATTCGCCTCATCGGAGTGTCAAGCGCCACCCTCGCAACAGGCGAACCGGCGCAACTCGCGCAGACCCGGGAGGGACACCACCGGCAAGCGGATACGCCTGACCCAGGCACTCCGCCGGGCCACCGGGAGGCTTCGCGGCGTTCCCTCACCGCGGCAGCGGTCCGCCGTCGCGGGACGCCTCGGCACGCGGCGGGTACGTACAGCCGGTGACGAAGGCCTTGTCCGAGGCCGAGGAGCGCTCGGCTCTGTCGGACGAGGATCTCGACGTCGAAAAGGTGAGTGTCACGCTGACCGGCGTGGTCGACTCGATCAACGCCGCCGTCGTCGGTGTCGTGCCGGCATGCAAAGAAATGTGGCGCTGCCGCCGAAACGACCCGGCCGCACTGCCACAGCCGGAGATACAGCGGCCGCCCGAACGATCACAGGTCGGCGAGCACCTCACGGGCAACCTTGATCGTATTCTCCTCGTTCTGCACCAGATAGCCGACCACCACGATCTTGGAACCCTTACGGGCGATGACCAGGGTCTGCAACGTCATCGCCGTGAACGCCTCATCTCCCAGATCGGGGACCGGGGTCGCCTTCGACGTGACCGAGCTGCGGATGCGATCGAAGTCGTCATGACCACCGTTGGCGGAGTAGATGTCGACCGTCAGCTCCTGATCGGGGTCGATCCCGGCGCCCGTGAACGGGAGGCTGCATCCGGTGAACGACACCAGAGCCCTCGGGGCGCCGATCAGTACGAGGGGATCGGGATCGTCCTCTATCGACTCGGGCGCGCCGGCGGGGGTGAGGTCCAGTATGCCGCCGATCGTCTCCTGCTTCGCACCAGTGCAGGCAGAGCCCGCAGCCGCACCGTCCGCCGATCCAGCGGTCGTTCCGGCCGTGCTCTGGCCGTCCGTGGGCCCGGCGGCTTCGGAGCCGGTAGCGGCACCGGTCCAGCCAGCGGTGCCGGTCGAGCCGGAACATCCCGCGAGCAGTGGCAGCAACAGCAGAGCGGCAAGCACGCTGCGGCTGCTGACCGCGAGCCAATGCCGCCGGTTGCGTACGCGATACCGCCCGAGCCTTGCCATACAGCCCCCTCTGGCAACAACAGCATGTTGTGAGCTACCGGCTGGGCCGACGGCCACGATGGCACCGGGAGCGCTCCCAAGGCCCGGGACTGTACCGCGACGTGACGCTGTCTCTGGCGTTCGACAACAGCGGCGATCTGCGGATCGAGCCATCTTGCCGGTATTTCTGCCAGTAGATCTGCCGGTGCTTCCTGGTGGACTCGGACGCCCGCTTCCACGATCGGTGCCGTCCGCGTCCGACCCGCCATAGGAGCATCTCTTTGAACGTACGCCCTTGCCGCACCAGTACCTTCGCCACCGTTCTGGTGGCCCTCACCGTGCTGGCCGCCATCGCCGGCTGTGGTGGCGGCTCGTCCAACCAGCCCGTCTCGGACACACCGCCGGCCGGGGCCGCGTCGCCCACCGGGGCGGTGGCGCCTGAATCCGCGGGCGGGCCGAGCGGCACGGTCAAGCTCACCGGGTACTACACCTATGACGGCCCGTTCACCGGTCAGTTCTCGTGTCACCACGATGACTCCGGCAACTTCGCTCTCGAGGGCCAGGAGCCGTACTTGATGAACATCACGGTCCAGGAGATGCGCGACGGCACGTTCGTGGTGCACGAGCAGGATCCAGCGACCGGTATCTCACCGGCCGACCCCGGTCAGCCGATCATCGACGTCCGTCGGCTGAGCAGGGATGACGGCACACCCGACGACACGCTGTTTCGGCAGGCCGGTGGCACGATCACCATCACCGACGGGGGCGACAGCGGCACCTTGGTCGCGGACTACGTCGACGATTTCGGTACACAGCACGAGAAGGTGCATGCCGAGCTGCACTGGGCCGACTGCGGTTAGCGCCGGAGCCGACCGAAGGCGCGATCCGCCGGCGTGGCCACGAAGCCGTGCTCGCGCCGGATCGCGTCGGCCTCGGCCCGCAGCGCCTGGGCCTGAGCGGGATCGCCGACCACCAGGGCCAGCCGCTGGGTCAGCCGGGCCACGTCGAACGGTTCGCGCGCGAGGTCCAGCGCCACGCGGTACTGAGCGGCCGCCTCGGCCGGCTGGTTCGACCGGTAGGCGATGTCGCCCCGCGCGGCGACCGCGATGCACTGGATCTGCGGCTGCCCGATCCGCGTGCCGATCTCGGCCGCCTCGTCGGCCGCCGCCCGCGCCTCGGGCAACTCCGCCGCGCCGGCGTGGGCCTCGGCCAGGAGGGCCAGTGAGAAACCGACCACATGCGGCTGGTTCAGCGTCCGGGAGCGGCGCGCCGCGTCCATCAGATACCGGCCGGCCAGCGCGTACTCGCCGAGATCCTTGTGCAGCCAGCCGAGGTTCACCAGCGCGGCCACGACGCCCCCCGCATCCGCGTGCCGCCGCTTGATGGCCAGGCTCCGTTGGTAGTACCGGCGGGCCAGGTCGTACTCCCCCTCGTCATGGGCCACCGCGCCGAGGTTGTTCAGGGCCACGGTGAGGTACCGGGCGTCGCCGGTCGCCTCCGCCGCGGCCAGACAGCGCTGGTAGGCCGCCCGCGACGAGGCCAGATCGCCCATCGACTTGTACGCGGCGCCGATGAGGTTCAGCGCCCGGCAGTGCAGATCCCGGCCACCGTCCTGAGCGGCCCGCTCGGCCAGCTTCAGCGCGGCCGCGTGGTCGCCGTGGTGGTTCGCCGCGATGCCGGCGTGCAGCAAGGCACCGGCGCGGGCCGCGTCGTCGCCCGCGACGTCGCCGATGGCGCCGAGCCGGCGGTGGATCTCGCCGAACCGGGCCCGCGCGGTCAGATATCCCGCCAGCGCGTCGACCGTCGACAGCGTCCACTCGTCGGTCAGGTGCGACACGGCATGGTCGACGGCCGCCCGGACGTTGTCGATGTCCGAGTCGATCGCGGCGTACCCCTCGGGAGTCGAGCCCGCCCGGGTGACCAGCTCCAGGAGGTACCGGGCATGCGCGGCCCGCACCCGGTCGGCCGCGCCGGATTCCACCAGCAGGTCGGCGGCGATCTCCCGAATGGTGTCCAGCATGGTGACCCGCTCGCCGGTCACGGTGACCAGGCTGGCTCCGGTCAAGCCGACCAGGCCGGCGTCCACCTCCGCGGCGGACAGGCCGACGCTCCCGGCCACCGCCCACAGCGCGGCCCGGGCCGCGCCACCGCGGAACGCGCCGAGCACGGCCAGGACCAACCGATCCCGCTCCGGCAGCCTCTCGGTACTCCACTCCACCGTGGCCCGCAGGGTACGGTGCCGGCCGGGCAGGTCGACCAGATCGGCCCGCAGCTCCAGAGCACGGCCGGCGAGCTGCCCGTCCACCGCGGCCGGATCCTGCGCCTGGAGCTGCCCCGCGACAAGTTCGATGGCCAGCGGCAGACCGTCCAGCCGCCGGCAGATGGATGCCACGGCGGCGGCGTTCGCCGAGGTGACCGCGAAGTCCGGCCGGACCGCGGTCACCCGCGCGGCCAGCAGTGCGACCGACGGGTTGGCGACGAGTTCCTCCACAGTGGACGTTCGTGGTGCCAGGAGCTCGGCCTCCGGGCAGCTGGACGGCCCGGGTACCGGCAGCGGTCCGAGCGGAATGGTCACCTCGCCGGCCAGGCCGAGGGCGGACCGGCTGGTGACCAGGAGCCGCAGCCCGGGGCACTGTTCGAGTAGTACGCGGACCAGATCCGCCGTCGCGGGCACGTGCTCGGCGCTCTCCAGCAGGACGAGCCAGCGCCGGTCGCCGATTCGGGTCGCGACCGACTCCGGCGTCGGTGGCGACTCCGGCGGGCAGCCGACCGCGCCGGCGAACGCGGCACCGAGGTCGTCGGGGTGCTCCAGCGTGCTCGCGTCCACCGCATCGACCCGGTGGAACTTGGACGCCACCTGCCAGGCCACCTCAAGTGCGGCCCGGCTCTTCCCCACGCCGCCCGGACCGAGTACGCAGACCACGCGGTACCTTCCACGAAGGACGGTTCGACTCACCCGCGCCACGTACTCATCGCGACCGACGATGGAGCTGACCCGCGCGGGCAGCGTACCGGTACCGGCCGCGCCGTCCTCGGAGGTCGCCCGCCCCAGCGCGTGAAGTTCCTGCCGATCCAGCCGCAGCCCGGCCGAGAGTGCCCGCATGGTGGCTCGGCGTGGCGCGGTGGCGCCCCGCTCGAGGTTGCTGATCGTGCGGACACTGACCCCGGTCCGCTCGGCGAGCTCCTCCTGGGACAGCCCCCGCTCCAACCGCAGTGAGGTCAACAGGTCCGCGAGGGTCATCCGGCGCGTCCCTCCGCCGCATCGAGGTCGGCGACCACATCACGTACCGCACCCGGTACCCGCAGCCAGCACCGCCCGACGCGGTCAGCCACCCGGAGCAGCGCCGCGCCGGACAGCGCGGCCACGAGGTCGTCCCAGTCGTCGCCGGTTCCGGCTCGTGCCTCGGCCGCGGCTACGCCGGCCGGATGGCCCGAAAGTACGGTCAGGGCCGCGCGGTTCGCGCACGGCAGCCGGCGGATCCGCCACCGGAGCAGCGCCGGCAGTGGGTCGCCGCCGGCGGGCAGCACGGCGGCCAGGGTCCGGTCCAGTTCCCCGCAGTCCCGCCCGCGCAGCAGCCCCGCGGCGATCTCGATGCCCAGCGGGTTGCCGGCGAGGCGGCCGACGACCGAGGCCGGCTCGGCCGCGTCGGCGGCGAAGCCCGGTCGGATCCGCGCGGTCCGCTCGACCAGCAACGCGACCCCGTCCTCGCCCACCAGGCCGGCAAGGGGCCACTGGTGCTCGCCGCGGATCCGGGCCGCGGTTCGCGCCGTGAGGACCAGCTGCAGTCGCGGACAGCGGGCCAGCAGTGCGGCCAGCACACACGACATCTCGGGTACCGGATCGACACCGTCGAGAAGGATGCGGACCTCGTCCCGGCCGACCGCGTCGACTACATCGTCCACTGTGGCCGGTGCCGTCAGGACCGGCCTGGATCCGTCCGCCCCAGCCAGAGCCAGACCCGCCAGTACGTCGGAAACGCCGCCGCCCTGACACTCCACGGTGACAGTACGAGTCACCGGGGACAGCCGGTCCAGCGCCGCGGCGGCCAGGTGACTCTTGCCCACGCCGGCCGGGCCGACGACGGTGAGCAATCTCGCCCCGGCGACCGTCAACAGGCGGCTGATCTGGTCCAGGTCGACACCCCGGCCGATCATCGGCAGAACCTCGAGAGGCGCGATCCGGCGGTGCGCGTGCGGTCGCGCCACGCGCTCGACCCGCAGCAGCTCGTCACGTTCGGCCGAGGTGAGGTCGAGCGCACCAGCGAGGGCGGCCAGGGTCCGGCGCTGCGGCCGCCGCACCCGACCCCGCTCGATGTCCCCGATGCTCCGTACCCCGGTACCGGACGCGAGGGCGAGTTGCTCCTGCGACATCCCGCGCGCCACGCGGAACCGGGTGAGCAACTCGCCGACCTCCACCGCCGCGCTCACCTGCGTGAGTTTGCCACGCCACGGCAAGTCAGAGCCCTGATCAAGGGCCTTGGGTTTCTTCGAGGCGTGTGGTCAGCGGGAAACCCGGGCCTCGGATACTCACGTCTCGGAAGTCGATCGCGTACAGGGTGCCCCGCTGACCAGCGGGACCGTGGTGCCCGGGAGGCGCTGCCCGGGCACGCCGGCCGCCGGAACCTCCGCAGCCGGTCCGACCGGAGGCGGAACGCTGCCAGGTCGGCGGCACGCCGGACCCGAGTGGCTAGAGCGTCGGGGCGCAATCCGCGACTGGTGGTCGTGGGCGCCGCACCGTCACGGTGCCCCGCACCCGCGAGGCCAGCAGGCATTCGGGCCCTGCCGTGATGGCGACCGCGACGTCGTCGCCCCGGACACGGACCGTGGGTCGTGGGTCCGAGGGGCCGAGGTTCGTGGTCTCGTCGTCGACGAGGTGCGCCGGTTCGAGCAGCCACGCGCCGTACAGCGCGTTCGTCACGCGTTGTACGGACGGTGCTGGCGGGAGGTCGGCCATCAGCGAGTTCAGCGCGGACGCGAAGGCGGCCTTGTCCTTCCACTTCGGCGGTGGTGGGTAGGTGATCGGCCGAGCGTGGTCCGGGCAGCCGACCTGTTCGGGCGTGTCGATGATGCCGTAGTAGTTGAAGTCCATGCCGTAGCACACGGTCAGCGGGTCGACGTGCCCCCACGGACCGTCATACGCGTCGTGGTGAATCCGGATCACCAGGTGCGCGTCGGGGTCGGTCAACTGGGCCGCGTCCAGGTCGGTGACCTCCAGCACGCTGAACGAGTTGCTCTGTCCCAACGGGGTGGCCAGCGCTGCGCGCGCGAAACCGTCGGCGGAGTACTGCCTCGGCCAGCTGATCGCGGTGGCCAGGGTCTCGGCCTGCCGGTCCGTCTCGTCGGTTCCCTCCCCGGCGCAACCTGCCAGCAGTGACGCAGCGACGACCATGACCGCGACCCACCCTGACCGAGACATGCCCGCACCCTGCCGGACCGGATCCCCACATACGAGTGCCGGTTGCCCACTCGTCACGAATCTGTGGCCGATCACGGACCCGACCGGGGACTCCATGCCGCCGGCCCGATGCGCGCTGCCGGCGCTCGTCCGTCGGGTCACTGCGCCATGTCCCGTGTTGGAGGTCGTCGTCGGGACCGGCCAGGGCGGCGGCGGACAACCACGGGAAACATGCTGGGCGCACAGAACCGTCGTCACGAGCCGGCACTCGCTCCAGCGCCTGCGACACCAGGAAACCCGTGTTGCGCAACGCATCCGCCCGGCTCCGCGACAGCTCGATCTCCTCGGTCACGAAGAAGTCCATCGTGCCCACCACCACGCCGTCCACCAGCAACGGCAGGCACACTCCCCGCCCGCCGCGCCACCGTCGCCCGCACGCAGTCGGTCACCTCACCGAGATCCCGCACGAACACCATCTCCCGGGCCTGCCACGCCCGCCCGGCCAGCCCACCCCCTCCGGGAAGCTCGCCTCCCGCCGGAACCCCTCCCCCGCGTCCCGCGCGGCGACCCTCGCCGGCGCGACCTCACCCTCCAGCCGGGCCAGCGCCGCACCGAGACAGACGTGGATTGTCGGCGCGAAGATCGCGTGCATCCGCAGTGCCGCGCATGAGTGAAACCGTCTCGCGGGTCAGACCCGAGTGGGCTGAGCACCACCGGGCGACCTCGGTGAGGGGCACCTGATGGCTGAACGCATGGGCGCGCGGGACGCAACAGCGCGTCCTCCACGTCGGGCTGCGACCACGCCGCCACCATCCCGGCCGCGATGTTCGCGTCCGCCCACACGCCGGTGGCCGCGACCACGTGCGGTACCGGCGCTTTTCGCGCGCACAGGGACCGCGGTCGGGAGGGGCCGCTCGGGAGGTCAGTCGAACTGACGCAGTTCGGCGTTGCGCCGTTGCGCTTCGTGGAGCTGGTCTTCGAGGGTGACGATGCGGCAGGCCGCGTCGATCGGGGTGCCCTGATCGACCAGTGCGCGCACGCGCGTGGCCAGACGCAGTTGATGGCGGGAGTAGCGGCGGTGTCCGCCGGAGGAACGCTGCGGCTGGATCAGGCCGTGCTCGTCGAGGCTGCGCAGAAACCCCTGGGTGGTGCCCAGCATCTCCGCGGCTCTGCCCATCGTGTAAGCGGGGTAGTGCTCGTCGTCGAACTTGTCGCCCGCACTCGGCACGGACGCGTCGGGCTGCTCAGGGATCATTCGACCTCCACATCACAAGGCCCCTGGGTGCCGTGCACGGCACCCAGGGGCCAGGGGTTGGGTTTCATCATTGCCAACCGACCGCGAGGTCGGCTTCCTGTACCCGCGTCGTCCGATCAAGAACAGCAACGCGCGGGGATCGCTTGTACGTAACCGAGAACCACCTACCAATCCGATGGGCCTCCGGTACCCGCCCGGCGAAATACGGCCACAGCGGGCGATCCAATGATGCGCCCTCTCCCTTCTCTCCTCTGATTCCTCACCTGATACCGCTTGCCCGGGACCGTCTGTTCTTCAACCGCTGTACCGCTCGGTCCCGGGTACTGCCTTGGTCACCATGCCGAGCACACTTCTTGCCCGGCTCCGCATGGTCTGACCGTCTTGTCTCACTTCGCGGGTAGTTCCGTCATCTCCCGCGCCTGATCGACGTTGTCTCTCTCCGTACGGGCAGAACACTACACACGCCTGACGGCAAATGTCTACTCCCCCCGTCATAGATTTTCTCGCGCCACGGGTTTCACATCGACGGCGACGCCGATGCGGGCGTGGCGCCGGGCGTGCTGGGCGCCGCGACCTACGCCGCGGCACGCCTGGCCGCGACGGAAGGGCCGTCACCACTGTGAGCCGATTCTTGCCCGATTTCGGGCAAGAGCTGGTGGTTCGAGTCGCTGTGGGTGCATGATGGCGTCGTGCGGGACGCAGACATCATCGAACGGGTGGCGGCGTCCACCGGGTTGCCGCCGCGGGTGGCCGCTCGGGTGGTGGGTGACGTCCTGGCGTTCTACGGGCTGCCCGTAGAGCAGCTCGTCCGTCGCCGGCATGCGGAACTGCAGGTGGCGGGAAAGAAGAACCCCGAGATCTTCGCCCTCATCGCGGCCGAGTTGCGTGGCCGGCTCGTCGCCGCGCCCGCTCTGTCCGAGCGCCAGCTGCGGCGCATCGTCTACGGGTGACCGTCACCCGTACATCACCAGCGAGGTCGGTTCGACATGTGCGGAATCGTCGGGTACGTCGGTGGCCAGAACGCCGCGCCCATCCTGATCGAGGGTCTCACCCGGCTCGAGTACCGCGGCTACGACTCGGCCGGGCTCGCCGTCCTCGGCAACAAGGGTGCCCAGGTGCACCGAGTCGTGGGACGGGTCCGCAACCTCGCGGCGGCCCTGCCGAAGCGGACGGCCGGCAAGGTCGGCATCGGGCACACGAGGTGGGCAACGCACGGGCCGGCCACGGAGGACAACGCGCACCCGCACACGTCGGAGGACGGCCGCGTCTGCGTCGTACACAACGGCATCATCGACAACGCCGACGCCCTCCGCGCCCAACTCGCGGCGGCCGGTGTCGACGCTGACCTCCGAGACCGACACCGAGGTGCTGGCCCACCTGGTCGCACGGTCGGGCGCGGCGACCATCGAGGACGCGGTCGTCGACGCCGTCTCGCGCGTCACGGGCACCTATGCGATCGCCGTCGTCGACGCCGCGCATCCCGACCGGGTGGTCGTGGCACGCAACGGCTCGCCGCTGATCCTCGGCGTGGGCGAGCGTGAGATGTTCGTCGCCAGCGACCTCGCGGCGCTCGTCCGGCACACCTCGCAGGTGGCGCACCTCGAGGACGGGGAGTTCGCGACGGTCTTCGCGACCGGCTACCGGACCTTCACCGTCGATGAGAGCGACACCACCAAACCGGCCACCGAGATCGACATCGACGAGGCCGAACTCGACCTCGGCGGCTACCCGCACTACATGTGCAAGGAGATCCAGGAGCAACCAGAAGCCGTGGCGCGGATGATTCGGGGCCGGCTGGACGACCGGTTCGGGGTGTCCCGGTTGGACGGCCTCAACCTCACTCCGCGCGAGCTGCGCGGCTTCGCGCGGGTGAAGGTCCTCGGGTGCGGCTCCGCGTACTACGCCGGGCAGATCGGCGCGACGATGATCGAGGAGCTGGCGCGGATGCCCGCCGACGCGGAGGCCGCGTCCGAGTTCCGGTACCGCAACCCGATCATCGAGGCGGACACGCTCTACGTCGCGGTCAGCCAGTCCGGTGAGACGATGGACACCGCGTTCGCCGTCGAGGAGATCAAACGCAAGGGCGGCCGGGTGATCGGCCTGGTCAACGTCGTCGGCTCCACGATCGCCCGCGCCTGCGACGGCGGTGTCTACCTGCACGCCGGACCGGAGATCGCGGTCGCCTCGACCAAGGCGCTGACGAACATGGCCGTCGGCTTCGCCATGGTCGCGGTCGCGCTGGGCCGGGTGCGCGATCTGTCCAATGCCGACGGTCAGCGCGTCATCGCCGCGATTCGCGAGCTGCCGGCGCAGATCACGGCGATCCTCGCCGGCGAGGCGGCGATCGCCGAACACGCGAAGACCGCCGCGGCGGCGACGAGCCTGTTCTTCGTCGGACGTGTCCGCGGCTATCCGGTCGCCCGCGAGGGCGCCCAGAAGTTCAAGGAGATCTCCTACCGGCACGCCGAGGCGTACCAGACCTCCGAACTCAAACACGGCCCACTGGCCCTGATCGACGAGTCGGTGCCCACCGTCGCCATCGTGCCGTCCGACGAGCTCACCGACCGCAACCTCGCCGCGGTGCAACAGATCAAGGCGCGCGGCGGCCCCGTCCTCGCGCTCACCCACGCCGATGTCGACTTCGGCGACCTCGACGTGCCGCGCATCGTGGTACCGAAGTCCGAACCGGAGCTCGATCCCGTGCTCCTGACGATCCCGCTCCAACTCCTCGCCTACCACGCCGCTCTGGCCCTCGGCTACGACATCGACAAGCCGCGCAACCTGGCGAAGTCCGTCACCGTCGAGTGAGGCGCCGAGCTTGAGGTGCCGCGGGGCGACGGTGCCGCTCGGCCGCGCCGAACGGGGATGCTTCGATCACCTGTATGCGAGGATGACACCTGTCGCAGTTGATCATACGAACGGTCAGGGTGCCGACTGGGGTGTGGGCGCGCCCACGCCGGCCCATTCGGTTGCCGGGACCGGCTTGCCGTAGAAGTAGCCCTGCGCGAATGCACAACCCGACGCCGCGAGGAACTCGGCGTGCGCGCGCGTCTCGACACCTTCGCCCACGACCGGCGTGTCCAGCACCTCGGCCAGTTGCAGAATGCACTGCACGATACCTTCCGCGGTGGGTGTCCGGCCGAGTTGACCGGTGAACGACCGGTCGATCTTGATCAGGTCGAACGGGTGGCGCTGCAGGTAGCTCAGCGAGGAGTACCCGGTGCCGAAGTCGTCGAGTGCGACCCGGACGCCCTGCGCCCGGATCTGTCCGAGCACCTGAAGCGCGGACGGACGGATCAACGCCGACTCGGTGAGCTCCAACGTGAGCCGGTTCGGTGGCAGGCCCGACTCGGCGAGGGTCCCGGCGACCGTGTCGACGAACTCGGCGGTGTGCAGCTGACGCGCGGAGACGTTCACGCTCATCCCGATCACGAGGCCGTCCTCGGCCCAGCGCACGGCCTGACCGCACGCGACACGAAGAGCCCAGTTGCCCAGTGGCACGATGAGACCGGTCTCCTCGGCCAACTTGACCACCGGGGCGGGCGGCAGCAGGCCGCGGTCCGGGTGGCGCCAGCGGATCAAGGCCTCGACGCTGACCACTCCACCGGTGCGCAGGTCGACGATCGGCTGGAAGAACAGCTCGAACTGCTCCTCGGCCAGCGCCTGGCGCAGGTCCGCCTCGTCGCGCTGTCGGTCGAGCAACGCTGTCCGCATCCGCGGGTGGAAGAGCTGAGCACGGTTCCCGCCCGCGTGCTTGGCGACGTACATCGCGGTGTCCGCGTCACGGAGCATGACGGCCGCGGACTCCTCGGTGCCGTCCGCTCCGTCGGCGATTCCGGTCCTCTCGGTGGCCACGGCGATCCCGATGCTGGCCCGCATCTCCACGTCCCGGCCGGCCACCGGAGGCGTATGCGCGAGCGCGGCGAGGATCCGCTCCGCCAACCGTGCCGCCGCACCCTCGTCGCAACCGTCGGCCAACACGGCGAACTCGTCGCCACCCAGCCTGCCGACCACACCCGCCGACGCGACCGCGTGCTGAACCTGCTTGGCCGCGGCGATGAGAACATCGTCGCCGGCTGGATGCCCGTAGGCGTCGTTGACCTCCTTGAAATCATCGAGATCAATCAACAACAGCGCAGCGCGCCGGACCAGCGACCGGTCGTCCAACGAGCTCTGCACGAGCTCGGTGAAGTGCGTACGACTCGCCACCCCGGTGAGGTGATCGCGCTCTACCTGCACCCGCAGCCGGTCCTCCAGGTCCTTCCGGGCGCTGATGTCCACGAACGCCAGCAGGAAACCGGAGGAACCCGCCGGCTCGCCATCACGAGCACCGCCATCACGAGCGCCGACCGGGACGGCGCCATCGGGGACATCGGCGATGTGCACCACGACGGTGCGCGGGGTGCCGTGCGGACCTGGGTAGATCCACTCGTCGGTTCCGCGCTCACGCAGCATCTCCAGGCAGCCGTGCGGGCAGTCCGCGACGCTCGGGTGGTGTGTGCAGGGAACCTGCTGCCGATCCGCTACGGACCAGCCGAACATCCCCCGGGCCCGGTCATTGCACAGCCGGACGTGGTGATCGGTGTCCAGAACGACCAGCGCGACCGGACTGGTCCGCAGGATCGCGTCCAGACGCTCGTTCGCCGCCCTCGCCGTGCCGACAGCCGAAACCGTGTCCCCCAGGGCGAGCGTGCCGACCACCAGACCGACAAGCGGCATCAGACTGGGCGCGAGCCGACTCGGATCGAAATCCCCACTGTTCCGGACCAGCAGCCCCCACAGCGCCCCGGACAGATACCCGGCGAACGGCGGTGCGGCGCGCAGCAGACACGGCCCGAGCTCGTTCCGGACCGCTCGCCGGGTGGTGGCGCCGAACAAGAACCCGAGCATCGGCTCGGGGGACGACAGGATCAGACACCCCGAGGTGATCGCCAACGCCTCCACCGCGGTCAGCCACCAGGAGCCGATCCGGCGGCGCGACGCCCACCAGACGAGCACGACCAGGATCAGCGCGACCACGGCGAACCGCGCCGGCCCGGCCGACGACCCGAGCACGGCACCGAGCGCGCCGAGCGCGGTGATCCACGCGAACACCTCGGTCAACCGGCGGGTACGCCGCAACCCCTCGCCGACGCGGTACCCCCGAGCAGCGCCGCCCTTCCGCCGCCCCTTCCGGTGGCCCCGACCGACGGCGGACACTCGCACACCGGTCCGAGCCGAAACCGACACGACCGACTTCTCCGATCTCCCCCGAGTCCCCGCGAGCCAGACGGCAGAGTAATCCTGACCACACTGGGACACCAAACGCGACGCCGGCCGAACAGCAGGGGTGGTGGCTGTGCACGGCGCGACCTACCGCGTCCCGGTTGCGCGAACTCGACGCGAACCAGCGGGCGGGTCCGTAAGCTCTCCTCAGCTGCCGCGCATGACCGTGGCGCGTGCGCGGAAGAGTGAGGCGTCAGAGCATGAACGCTGCTGCCATCCTCGGGATCGCGGGCATGGCCGCTGTTGCGCTGGTCGTGGCGGTTCTGGGCTGGAGCGTGGTGGCCCACAACCGCTTGGTCCGCCACCGTAGCCAGGTCGACGCGGCCTGGGCCCAGATCGACGTGCAACTGCGGCGCCGGTACGAACTGGTGCCCAACCTGGTGGCGACGGTCAAGGCATACGCCGCGCACGAGCGGAGAACGCTGGACGAGGTGGTCCGGTCGCGGGCCGGCGCCATGGCCGCGGCCGGCCTACCGCCGGGCGGGCGGGCACCGGCGGAGAACGCCCTGGGCCGGACGCTGGACAGGGTCGTCGCACTCGCCGAGGCATACCCGACGCTACGGGCCAACGAGCACTTCACCCGGCTGCAGGCCGAGCTGGTCAACACCGAGGACAAGATCGCTTACGCGCGCCAGTTCTACAACCTCGCGGTGCAGACCTACAACACCGGTATCCATTCGATCCCGACGAACCTCGTCGCCGGCCTGCGTGGCTTCCGGGACCGCGACTACTTCCAGATCGCCGGCCACGAGCGCGGGCCCGCCCGGATCGGGTTCTAGCCGACATGACCGAACACCCCCTGCCCGGCCTCCTGCTCGCCGTCGGCGCGGCTGGCGGCTGGTGGCTGCTCTACGGATGCCTGATACTGGCCAGCCGCCCCGCCCGGCCGCGCGCGGCCACGCCCACACAGGACCTCGGCCGTGCCCCGCACCCGCCGGCCGTGGTCAGCCTGCTGGTCAACCGCTGGCGGATCACCGAGGACGCCGCCGAGGCGACGCTGCTGGACCTGGCCGCCCGCCGGATCGTGGAGTTCCGGCAGCCGGGTCACGATCCCACGCTGACCACGGTGCACGTGCGGGTGGCGACCCCGGCCGGGCTGAACGCGTACGAGCAGAGGGTGTTCGACCGGGTGGCCGGCCTGGCGGTGGACGGTGTGGTGCCGCTGACCGCGCTGACGTTCCGCGACCAGACGCGGGCCGACCGTTTCGCCAAGCACCTGCGCGCCGAGGTGGTCGCCGACGCGCGACGCCGCGGCCTGTCGCGCCGCAGGCTCAGCCCGGTCATGTTCGGCGTCCTCGCCGCCGGCGCGCTGCTCGCGGGCGTCGGTGTGGGAGCGGGCCTGGCGATGGCGCTGGACCCGAGCGACGGCAGCCAGGCGAAGACGTTCTGGTGGGTCTGGGTGATCACCACGACCATGCTGGTCGGCATCAGCACCCGCGACCTGGGCGAACGGGACACCCCGGCGGGACGGGCCGCGGCCGCCCACTGGCTCGGCGTGCGGGCGTGGCTGCGCAACACCGAGGCATTCGGCGACCTGCCACCCGGCGCCGTGGCGGTGTGGGATCGGTACCTCGCGTACGGTGCGGCGACCGGCGCGACCCCGGTCTCGAGCGCCGTGATCGATCTCGGCATGGGCGACCGGCGCCGGGTCTGGTCGTCCTTCGGAGGTACCTGGCGACGGGTCCGCGTGAGCTACCCGAGGTTCTGGCCTCGGTACGGCAAGACCGCCTCGCCGTTCCTCCTGCCACGTCTGTTCTGGATCGGCCTGGGCCTGCTGCTGCTCAACGGCGTGCCGTTCCTGCCCTTCCCCGCCGTGACCGCCGACCCGGTACGTCGGACGGCACTGACCCTGGCGCTGGCCGCCGTGGCCACCTACTTCGTCGTCCGCACGATCATCGACGTGCTCACACCGCTCACGATCACCGGCCAGGTGCTGTGGATACAGGTATGGCGCTCCACCTCCACCGGCAAGAACTCACCACCCCGTCCGGTACTACACCATCTCGCCGTGGACGACGGCAGACAGGACCGCACCCGCGCCTGGGCCCTGCCCAGCGAACTCGCCGGCAGCTGCACATCCGGCGACACGGTCACCTTCACCGCGTACCGCTGGACCCGCCGGGTGGTCGACCTGTCGGTCATCGAGCGAGGCGCCCTCCCACAGGCGGACGGCAGCGACGACACGACCGGCGACCCCGAAGCCCTCATCGCCTCCGCGATGGGGACGCCGGAACCGCCTGCCCCGCGCGAACGCGCCACACCACCCGTCCTGCCGCTGAGCGCCGGGGAAGTCGGCCGGGCACTGGGCTTCGCGGTGGTTCCCCAGCCCACGCTCCCCTTACCGGGCGGCCGGATCGACGCCTTCCACGACCAGCGCGGCCGCCTGGTCCTGACGGCCACCGTCATGTCCGGCGCCTCCGGCCGGATGGCGATCCGGACCCGGCGCCGGTCCTCCGCGGTTCCCGGAATCGGTGACGAAGCCTACGCCGGCAACCGGTGGGCGATAAGCCGCCGGGGCGAAAACGTGATCGTGCTGCGAGTCCGCGGACCCGCACGCTCGGCCGGCCCAGCGACGCTGTGCCGGCTGCTCGACACCGCCGTGAGACCGTCCACACGGCCGTGACCGCATCGTCGCCGCATCGGCAACACGTGCGCCGCGTGCGGCGACCACCGAGACGAGGACACCACCAAGCGGGAAACCCACGGCCGGCCCATTCGGTTCGTCATGTGCATCACCCCAACGGCAGCCGATCTTGGAACAGTCCCCTTCGGGTGGCCCGGCCGCGGACCCGCGAACCGCCGTGCCGGTCCGGCAATGGCGGTCGCGGGGCCCGCGGGAGGCAGGCGCACACCTATCGCAGCGCGCAGGTGGCGAACCGGTCGAGTCCTTCTGGTTGTTGGACGACGCGGCCGATGGCGATGGCGATGCGGTCGAGTGCCGCCGTTCGTTTGCTCGCGAGTGGACCGAGGATGGCGTTCTGCACGAAGTCGGGTCCGCCTTGTCCGGCGGTGTTCTGCAGGCGGGTGTTCGCTTCGGACAGTTGGCGGTCGAGGTTCGCGAGTTCGCGGTCGACCTCAGCCCGGGCCGCAGCCGGGACGGCGCCGACCTGTGGCGTCGGGCACACGATGGTCTGGGCGGCGGCTTGGCCGGGCGTCGTGGTGGCGGGTGGGGCGGCAGGCGAGGCCGCGTCGGCATCACCCAGTGTGCAGGTGGCGAACCGGTCGAGTCCTTGTGGTTGTTGGGAAACGCGGCCGATGGCGATGGCGATGCGGTCGAGTGCCGCGGTTCGCTTGCTCGCGAGTGGACCGAGGATGGCGTTCTGCACGAAGTCGGGTCCGCCCTGTCCGGCGGTGTTCTGCAGGCGGGTGTTCGCTTCGGACAGTTGGCGGTCGAGGTTCGCGAGTTCGCGGTCGACCTCCGCCCGGGCCGCGGCCGGGACGGCGCCGATCTGTGGCGTCGGGCAGACGATCTCCTGCGACTCGACCGACCCGGAGGCCAGCGCCGCCAGGGTCATCGTCCAGGTCACGGCGCCTGCGCCGACCAGCCCGACGATCGTGTACGCGATCCGTCTTCTCCTTCTGGAAACTCCATGAGCACGCGACATCTTCACCTCGCACTGAACTCGTGACGGTGCGCCGGGACCTCGGCGCATACGCGGCCGAAGGCGGTGTGTCATCACCGGCTCGCTCAGTTGAATACGGAAACGGTCGGGTCCGGGTTCACCGTTTCCCGCGCCGCCACCCGGGTGCACGCGACCGGTGCCTCGTTCGCTCGGCCCCTTCGGCTGTCTAGACTCGCTGCGTAGAGGGGTGGCCTTCCCCGGCGAAGCCGAGGACCGGCACGGGAGTTGTCCACGACCGCTGGAGGTCTGCGCCGTGTGCCGCTTGTTCGGACTGTCTGCGGGCCCGTACCGGGTGCCGGCCACGTTCTGGCTGCTCGACGCACCGGACAGCCTCGCGATGCAGAGCCGCCACGAACCGGACGGGACGGGCCTGGCCACATTCACCGAGGACGGCTCGCCGCGCGTGGAGAAGCAGCCGCTGGCGGCATACGTGGATCGGCGGTTCGCCGAGGAGGCCAGGGAACGCGAGTCGCGGACGTTCGTGGCGCACGTGCGCTACGCCTCCACCGGCGGCGTCGACGTGCGCAACACCCACCCATTCGCGCAGCGGGGCCGCGTGTTCGCGCACAACGGCGTTCTGTCCGACCTGGCCACACTGGACAGTGAGCTCGGGGAGTACCTCGACCTGGTGCACGGTGACACCGACTCGGAACGCTTCTTCGCCCTGATCACCAAGCATATCGAGCGGCAGGACGGAGACGTGACGGCCGGGATCACCACCGCCGCCAGATGGGCGGCCGAACACCTGCCGGTCTACGCGATCAACCTGATCCTGGCCACCCCTGGCGAACTGTGGGCACTGCGCTACCCCGCCACGCACGAGCTGTTCGTGCTGCACCGTGCGGCGGGCGGCTCGCACGGTGATCGTCATCTTGAGCATGCCAGCTCCGCCGGCCGCATCCGTGCCCGGTCCGGCAAGCTCGCCGAGCATCCCGCGATCGTGGTGGCCAGTGAGCGGATGGACGAGGACCCGGCCTGGCAGCACCTCCGGCCCGGCGAGCTGCTGCACGTCGACGCCGAACTGCGCACCAGCCGCCGAGTGATACTCGATCAACCGCCCCGGAACCGGCTCGCCCTCGAGGACCTCGGAGCGCGCGCCGCAGCGTCACAAACCGTGCGGTGACCCGGGTCGGGCGCTCGCGGCCGGCGGCGTTGTCGCGAAACGCGACAGCTCGGACGTGGCGAGCAGCAGGCGGCGGGCCAGCGCGTTATGACTCGGCCTCCCCCGCGTCCAGTTGGGCCTGACCGCGCCTGAGCTGCTCCATGTCGACGCCGGTGCCGGCGAGCTGCGCCACGGCCCGCTCGATGGACGCCACCATCGTCTCCATCTCGGAGAGGGTGTCCGCCTTGCCGCCGCCCGACCCGCCCGCCACCGCGAACAGTTTCTCGTCGAGTTGCCGGATCTGCTGCTCGATGGCGACCCGCTGCTCGATCGCCACCGCGTCACCCATCGGCTGCGCGTCGAGCGACCTCGCCGCCGCGGCGAGCCGTCGGTGCATCCTGGCCTCCGGAGTGTGCGCGCCCGCCCACTCGGGTGGCGCGTTCGGGGCGAGCCCCGGCCCGCCCGCCTGCTCGGCGAACCGGCGCTTCCCCTTGCGTGCCAGGGCCACCCCGAAGAGTACGAGCGCACCGACGACCACCAGCACCACGACCACGATCACGGTGATCATGTCAGCCTCCACGCGACTGGTAGAGCACCACTACCGCGACGACGATCGCCAGGGCGACCAGCACCGCGATGGCGACCTTGATCTTGCTGACCGGCCGCCTGCCCTGCACCTCGCCGGTCACGCCGTTGATGCACACCTGGAACGGCCTGCCCTCGTAGATCACCGTCAGCAGCCAGATCGGCAGGAGCAGGTACTTGAACCCCATGTCGTACCACTGGATGTCCTTGCTGTGCACCCGCTGCTGGTTGCCACCGATGTCCCGGCGGACCGTCCGGTCGATCTCCCCTTCCATCCGCTGCCGAGCGGCCTCGAAGCACTGCTCGGCCGTGCGGTCGTAGGTCCGGCTCAGGTGCCCGGCGACGTACTCGGCCGAGTACGGCCGTGCCTGCTCGGTCGGCCACGGTTCCAGCGCGGCGACCTTGTCCTCGTCGAGCCCGGTGTTGGCCAGGACGGGCATGTCGTCGAAGGTGTTGTGCACCCGGCCACGCACGAAGGTCCAGCGAATACGGGTCTCGGTGCGCTGGTTGTCCCCCGACCCGACGGTGACCGTGTACACCGTGCCACGCTCGCCGGTGTAGTCGGTGGTCGTGGACGCGTCGAAGGTGAAGTACGAGGCGTAGACGCTGGTGAACGAGCCGACCTCGCTGTACTTCTTGAACTCGCCCGGCGCGAACCACCGGCTCTTGATCCACTTCTCCACGACCTCACGCGCCGCGGGCTCGGGAACTCCGAACGGCAGCACGGCGTCGGCGGGCAGCCGGTTGGGCGCGTCGTGGATGTCGTCGCGCTGGATCGGCGTGGCGCAGTACGGACACCGGGTCGCGGTCAGCGTCCCGCCGAACGTGGTGTGCCCGCCGCAGTTCTGGCAGACGATCTCCTTCTCCGCGCCGGGCTGGACCGTCATCCGCGCCCGCTCGGTGCGCATCAGCCGCATGTCGTGCTCGACGACCTGCTGACCGGCGTTCTCGGCGATCGGCTGTTCGTTGCCGCAGCTGGGGCACTTGAGCAGCTGTGCCGCGATGTCGAACTGCAGTTGCGCACCGCACTGGTGGCACGGGTAGGTACGGGTCTGCTCGGTCGAGTGCAGCGTCGCGCGCTGGGGCGCGCTCTCGGGCGGACCGCCGCCGGGCAGCGGCGGCGGGCCCGGGGGACGTCCGGCGGGACCCCGCCTTCCGTTGTCGGGCAGCGGTGGTGGACCACCCGGCAGCGGCGGCGGTCCGCCAGGGCCGGTCACGCGTTGCCGCCCGGCGCGGGCGCCCCCGGCAGCGGCGGCGGGCCCGCCGAGGCGAACAGCGCGGCGACGGCGGGCACGGTCTGTGCCGCGGCCCAGCCCGGCATGCCGTCGGTCCACACGAGCGAGGCCCGGGTGACCTGCCCGCCCGCGACGAACGGGCGCAGCTGGTCGGGCGTGTACGGCCCGGCCGCCTGACCGTTGATCTCCACGTGGAACTGCTGCGCGGCGGGCAGCGGCGGCGGGCCGGCGGGCGCCGCGGGTTGCTGGGTGCCCGCGGCCATCATGTTGCCCATCTGCTGGCCGAGCGCCATGCCGAGACCGGCGCCCATCATCGAGCCCGCGCCGCCGCCCTCGTTGTGCGCGGCGGCGACCATCGCCTCGGCTGCGGCGCCCTGCTGGAGGCGGTCCATCGGGCCGACGTTGTCGAGGTAGCGGGCCTGCTCGACGCCACGAGCCACGCCCCGGGTCATCGCCTGGGTGACCTCCTCGGGCAGCGTGATCGTCATGACGACGTCCTCGATCTGGAGCCCGAACTCGTCGTCCACCCGCTCCTGGACGTAGTCCTTGAGCTTGGCGGCCAGTTCGGTCTGGCGTCCCTGCAGGTCGATCACGCCGAGCCCCGTCTCCAGCACCATGTCCGAGAACGCCTGGGTGATCACCCGGCGCAACAACTCGGAAATCTCGTCCGTGGACACCGACGAGTCGGTGCCGATGACCTCGCGCAGGAAGATCTCCGAGTCCGCGATGCGCAGCACGCACAGGCCGTTCGCGCGAACCTGGACCATGGTGAAGTCCGGGTCACGCACGGTCACCGGGCTCGGGGTCCCCCAGCGCAGATCGGTCACCGGGCGGGTGTTGATGAAGTAGACCTCGCTGCGGAACGGGCTGCGGAACCCGTGCGACCAGCCCTGCAACGTGGAGAGCACCGGCAGGTTCTCGGTCACCAGCTCGTAGTGACCCGGTCCGAACTTGTCGGCGAGCTGGCCCCGGTAGACGAACACCGCCTGCTGTCCCTCGCGGACGATCAGCTCGGCGCCGTTCTTGATCTCGTTCTCGTAGCGCGGGAAGCGCCAGGCGAGCGTCGAACGACTGTCGTCGAACCACTCGATGATGTCGACGAGCTCGCCTTTGAGCTTGGAGATGATGCCCACGCCCGGTCCTTCCCACGGTCACTACGTCGCGGCGAAGTCTAGGACGAAGCGGCCCCGGCTCAGCCGGATATCAGCCGTTTCACAGCACGATCGGTGTCTCTGTCAGCGACCGGTGACGGTGAGCGACCGGGCTCGAAGGTATCGGCGGTCTTCTCGTTCGCCAGGAAGAACGACTCGGTGACCGGTTCCGCCACGGTGACGTCCACCGGTGCGCCGAAGGTCGGGTATCCGCTGTCCGCGCGGAGGAACGTACTTCGAAGCGGCGCAGGCTACCCAGTGCACGCAGGTAGGCCTTGTTTCCCTGGCCTCCACGGCCGCGGTCCAAAGCGTGTCTGACACGCTCTGGCCTCATCGCGCTGTCCACCCTGTGCGACCTGACGGTCGGGTGGAACAGACTCGACTCCTCAAGCTCCGCGCGCCGACCACAGAACTTGACGTAATCGCCCGGGCCACCGGGAGCCGCGCGCCGCGCCGGGATACCGGCGATGGTGCGTCAGGCGGCGCGTGACCGGCCGACGTGGTGCATGATCGTGACCGCATGAGCCGGTGACTGCCCGCGAGTTCGTGCAGGGAGCGTGGACGGGTGCGAGGTGACGGCGGACGCCGATCGGGTGGTATGGGTGTGGCCGCGCTGGTCTCGATCGGGATCGGCGGCATGGTGGGCGGCGGCATCTTCTCCGTCCTCGGGCTCACGGTGCAGGTGGCGGGCTCCGGTGCGTACGTGTCGTTCGTGGTGGGTGGACTCGTCGCCGCCCTGACAGGCTGGTCGTACTCGACGCTGTCGGTGCGGATCCAGGACCGCGGGGGCACCGCGGCGTTCCTCGACCGGGCCTTCGGCACGAGGATCGCGGGGCCGCTGAACCTGCTGCTGTGGCTGAGCTACTTCGTCATGCTGGGCCTGTACGCGGTCGCGTTCGGCAGCTATCTCGCCGCGTTGCTGGGCCTGCCTGCCGACGGCGGGTGGCGGCGGGCGTTCGGTAGCGCCGTCGTGTTGTGTTTCGCCGCGCTCAACGTCGCCGGGGCACGGATCGTCGGGCGGGCCGAGTCCCTGCTGGTCTATGTCAAGGTCGCCATTCTGCTGGTCTTCTGCCTCGGAGGACTGGCGTTCGTGGAACCGGCACGGGTGTCGCCGGCGGGGTTCCCGTCGCCGGGGATCATCGTCTATGCGGGCACGCTGATCTTCCTCGGCTACGAGGGGTTCGAGTTGATCGCCAACGCGGCCGAGGACGCCCGCGACCCGCGGCGGGCCCTGCCCCGGGCCTATCTGATCTCGATCGGAAGCGTGATCGTGCTGTACGTGCTGGTGGCGTTCGTCGCCGTCGGCAACCTCTCGGCGGCGGAGATCTCGACCGAGCGGGACTACGCGCTGGCCGCCGCGGCCCGTCCCCTGCTGGGATCGGCGGGCTTCACGCTGATCGCGATCGCCGCCGTCATCTCCACCGCGAGCGCGATCAACGCCACCCTGTACGGCTCGGCGAAGTTCACCTATCTGATGGCCCGCCACGGTGAGTTGCCCGCGCACCTCGACACGCCCGTGTGGAACCGGCCGGTCGGTGGGCTGCTGGCGACCACCGCGGGCACGCTGCTCATCGTCAACACCGTCGACGTCGACGGGATCAGCCTGATGGGCTCGGCCGGCTTCCTCGTCGTCTTCGCCGCGGTCAACCTCGCCGCGGCCCGCCTTCGCGGCGTCGGCCGTGTCGCCCGAGGCCTGTCGGTGGCCGGGACCGTCGCCTGCGCCTCATCCTGCGTCGCGCTCATCGGCTACACCGCCGGCACCAGTCCCGGCCAACTCGCTGTCCTCGCCGGACTGCTGCTCACCGCGCTGTTCGGCGAAGCACTCATCCGCCGACGTGGCCGGCCCACCACGAGGCCGCCGGCGTCGCCGCACACCCCGGCCTGAACCACCCCGCTCCCACCGCCCAGCGGTGGACGCCGGCAGGAACTCGGCGAGGCACGCGGCCGCAGCTGCCGCGCCCGGCCCGAGCGGCAACCCGTTGACGGTGGTGTCGCCCGCCCGGCGCGGTGGCCGCCGTGGTCGTCACCGGGGACGGCCCCGAGCGGGGCCGAGCCCGCCCGAGACCGTCCACATAGGATCCCGTGGCCGGGTCAGTCCACCTGAAGGTTGGCGAACCCGGTGCCGGAGATGCCGCCGCCGGCGTAGTTGGCGTAGGCGAGCACCGTGGCCAGACCGGACTCCGTCGGCGTGAAGGGTTGCCGGACCGTGCCGTCCGGGTCGGGGACCGCGGTGTGCTCCGGCCCGCCGTTGACCCGCCAGGTGTAGGACACGACGTCGTCACCCATGAAGAAGTCCGGGATGATGATCAGCGTGGTCGTCTCGCCGACGGCGACGTGGTTCGGGTTGAAGCCGACCGCCGGTGCCGTGGCGTTGATCTGGATGATCTGCGTGTGGACCTGCGACCGCAGGCCGTCGGCGGTCGCCGTCCACACCGTGAAGTCGTGGCCGGTCGGGCCGCTGCGCGGCATCTCGATGGTCACCGACGCCGTGCCGTCCGCGCCGACCGGGACGGTGTGCTCCGGCTGGCCGTCCTCGCCCTCGAACCGGTAGGTGAACGTCGCCGCGTCCGGCTGTACGGCGGTCAGCGTCACCGGCACCTGCTGCGCGTAGTAGTACCGGGAGGCCAACGAGGTCTCCGGGGCGTTCGAGGCCACCCAGAACCGGTAGGTCCGGTCCTCGGAGCGGTTCCCGGCGGCGTCGATGCTGTGCACGCTGATGCTGTCCGGCCCGTCGCTCGTCGGCATGATCGTCACCGTCGCCGTGCCACCGGGCCGGTCCGCCGCGACCGAACCGGGCGGGACGCCGATGCCGGTCCACTCGAACCGGACGACGTCGGCCACGCCGTTCGCGGTGAAGATGAACTCGCCCGGCCCGGTCGCCCCGGGCGGGCCGCCGTCCTCGACGAAGTAGTCCGACTCGACCGTCGGCGGGACCTCCGGTGCGGTCCGGTCCACGGCGAACGCGCACGTGGCCGACCACTCCGACATCGCCCCGTCCACGTCCACCGACCGGGCACGCCACTCGTAGGTGGCGCCGTCGGTGATCCGCGACGACGGGTAGAGCAGTCCGAACGTGCCGGAGGAGGCGATCGTGTCGACCGCGTAGACGTCTGCGGGGTTCGCGCGGTCCCACACCTCGACGCGGGCCGTCAGGCCGTAGGTGCCGTCCGGGTCGCCTGCCACTCCGCTCAGCGGCACCCCGTCGAAATCCGGCGCGATGGGCCGGGCGGGCGTGCACGCCCGCCCGGCGACCCGGAGGTCGGTGGGCGTGGCAGGCGGGGTGTTGTAGGTGAGCCGCAGGTACGGGGCGCTGTCGAAGGTCCGGCCGTAGCCGGTGCGGTACTGGTGCCTGCGATCGACGCGCAGCACGAAGCTGATCGACGCCACCCCGTCGGCGACGGCCGAGGCGACCGCGTCCGAGACGTCCCAGCCGAGCTGCCCGGTCGGGCAACCCATCTCGTCCGGGCCGGCGAGCCGGGCGAGCTCGGCCGGCTGGTCGAGCCAGGTGGGTCCGGACGTGCCGGGGGTCAGCACCGGCTCGGTCCGCCACAGCTCGACCGCGAGCTTGTCACAGTCCGCCGCCGCCAGCTGCGGGGCGATGAACCCGGCGGTCGCGATCTCCCGGCCGCGGTAGCCCGTCAGGTCGAACGTGAAGTAGGACTTGGCGACGTGGTACCGGTGCCGGTCGTCCCGCCACGCCCCGACCAGCGCGTCACCCGTGGTGACGGTCTTGGTCACGGCGCGCGAGTCGATCCTGGCCCACGCGCTCGGGCTCAGCGTCGCGGGCACCGTCGCGCCCGCGGGTGCCGCCGTCGCGACGATGCCGCCCGCCATCGTCGCGGCCACCAGCACGGCCCCCAGTGTTCTGCGTAACCGCTCTCTCATCGGCCCTCCCTCATGCCGGGCACGCCACCGTGGCGCGCACCTGCGCCGTACATCGAGGGGTGCGTGAATTCCTTACAAACCCGAGGTAAAGGAACCGTCGCTCGAAGTCCTTAGTGGACAGACAACGAGGAGAGACGCTTTGCGGTGGCTTAGGGTCCGCTTAACTCATCCGTACCCGGCCGGTGACTATTTTTCCGGCGACCGCGACGGAAGAGGCACATGCCCCACTTGCTCATTCCCCACTCCCTGCTGGCGGGCACGTCATCCCACGACACCGGGGTGCGCCAGGTGGCCGCCCTGTCCGCCCGCCTCGCCTACGTCCTCACCTGCCTCGCCCTGGCCTGGGGCGTGCTGGTGGCCACCGGCTGGCTGAACCGCCTGGCCGGCAGGCAGGCGACGCGCAGCAGCCACATGATCTTCGCGTCGCTCGCGATCGGGTTCGGCGGCATCCACGCCGCGGCGTTCCTCTTCGCCACCGACGAGCACTTCTCCCCCGCGCGGCTGACCGTCCCGCTGCTGCCCGGCAGCCCGCTACGGCACGCGCTGGGCATCGTCGGCATCGAGCTGATGCTCGCGATCGCGCTCTCGGCGCTGGTGCAGCGCTTCCTCAGCTATCGCCGCTGGTTGCGCCTGCACCGCGTCGCGTACCCGGCGGTCGCCCTGATCGTCCTGCACTCCCTGTTCGGGGCCATGACCAACGGACACCTCGCGCTCCTGTGGCTCGCCGGCCTGACCGCGCTCGCGCCCGCCGTGCTGCTCACCGCGCTGCGTTTCCTTCCCGCCCGGATGCTCTCCGACGCCGGGCTCCTCGAGGAGGACCTGTGAAACCCCGCGGCCGGCGCGCGCCGGCGGAGCTGCGGGTGACCGTGAACAACCGCCGCTGCCACCGGTACGGCATCTGCCAGGCGGAGGCCGGCGACATCTTCCGGCTGGCGTCGGACGGGCGGCTGCACTACGACGCCCGCCCGCATCCCGACCGGCGCGGGCAGGCGCGGATGGCCGCGCGCCTGTGTCCCATGCAAGCCATCACGATCGAGGAGCGAGCCTGATGAGTTCGATGGAACGGATCGTCGTCGTCGGCGGCGGGCTGGCCGGCCTGCGTGCGGCCGAGCGGCTGCGCGAGCTCGGCTTCGACGGCCGGCTGGTGATCGTCGGCGCCGAGCGGCGCGGCCCCTACCACCGGCCGGCGCTGTCCAAGCAGCTGCTCACCGGCGAGCTGCGCGGCAACGACCTCGACCTGCGCAGCTACGTCGAGCTGGAGGCGGACTGGCGCCCGGCGACCGTGGCGCGCCGGCTGGACACCCGCAGGCGGGTCGTCGAGCTGCCCGGTGAGGAGGACCTGCGCTACGACGGCCTGGTGATCGCCACCGGTGTGGAGCCGCGACACCTGCCGGGCGCGCCCCGCCACGACCCGCGGGTGCACGTGCTGCGCACGCTGCGCGACGGCATCGCCCTGCGCCGGACGCTGACCGAGCGCAGCGGTCACGTCGTGGTGATCGGCGGCGGCTTCACCTCCTGCGAGCTCGCCTCGACCATGCGGGCGCAGGGCCGCGAGGTCACCCTCGTGTCTCGCGGCGAGGTCCTGCTCGGCAGGGTGTTCGGCAAGCGCATGGGCGCCTGGGTCGGCGACCTGCACCGGTCCCGGGGCGTCTCGCTCGCCCTCGGCGCGGAGGTGGGGCACTGGATCCCGCACCGGTCCGGACTGGGCCTGCACCTGTCCACCGGGCAGCTACTGCTCGCGGACTGCGTGGTGCTCTCGGTCGGCAGCCTGCCGGCCGTCGACTGGCTGCGCGGCTCCGGGCTGATCCTCGAGGACGGCGTGCTGTGCGAACCGACCTGCCACGCGGTCGGCGCGTCCGACGTGGTCGCCGCCGGGGACGTGGCGCGCTGGCCCAACCTGCGCTTCGGGGACAGCCCGCAGCGCATCGAGCACTGGATCAACGCGGCGGAGATGGGCCGGGCGGCCGCGGAGAGCCTGCTCGCCGGCCGGGACGCCGCGGTGCCGTTCACGCCGGTCCCGCGTTTCTGGTCCGAGCTGCACGGCCTGCGGCTGCAGGCCGCCGGGGTACCCGCGCTCGGCGAGGCCACGACCCGGCTCAGCGGCAAGGAGTCCGGCCGGGGCGTGCTCGGCTACCTGCGGCGCGGCCGGCTGGTCGGCGTCGTCGGGGTGGACTGTCCGCGCGGCGTCCTGCGCTGGACCCCCGAACTGGGCCGCCGGCTCCGGCCCACGCCCTTCCCACGAACTCCCCGGCCGGCTGGGGATCCCGCCGTCGACCGGCCCACCGACGTCCTGCCCAGGGTGGTGGTGCGTGTCGCCAAGTGAGACAAGGCGGGAAATGAACCGCCCCGGTGAGTCCGGGGACTTACTGGTGTGACAGCTCAGCGGGTTGCTGGGCTGGGTTCTGAGCTGGAGAAGAGCGAGGCCAACCTTCCGGGGAGACCAACAATGACGATCCCCTTCCGGCACCCCGCAAGATCAAACAACGGAAGCTACGCCGGAACAGATATCAGCCGTCGAGCGTCCTCCTGAAGTCGAAGGTGTTCCACCGTTCCGGCCGCATGTGGATCGCGATGTTGCCGGACTCGGTCTCCTCCGTCGCGTTGACGTAGTCGGTGGCCTGGTCCGGTCCCATGTAGCGCGCGGCCATGTCGTAGCGCTCCTGCCACGAAGCCGGCCTGATCTCGGTCACCGGGCCCTCCACCGACACGTAGCGGTAGTCCTCGACCTCGGCCAGCTGCGCGCACAACGCGAACCGGCCGGCCTTCTCGATGAGCCGGACCTTCCGCTGGCCGGGAGCCGTGATCACCTTGACGAGCCCGCCCGGCTGGTATCCGTACCAGATCGGGGTGGTCAGCGGGGCACGTTCCGGTTCGGCCATGACGCTCAGGACTCCGACATATGGCTCAGCGAGGAAGGCCTCGCGTTCCTCGCGGGTCATAGGGCGCATAGCGGAAAGACTATACAAACCGGTCAGGGAACGGGTTCGTGAACTTGTCCTCCGTCTCCGATCACCGATCGCCGTGCCGGGTACCGAGCGGATCGTCAGCCGGTTGCGGCGTCCAGGGCGGCCCAGACCGCGGGTGCGGCGTCGGGGTGGCAGACCGCCATGTCCGGCAGCCAGACGTCCGGCTGGTTGTACCGCGGCGCCGACCCGTCCAGCCGGCGCACCCGCCAGCCGCTGGCCACGGCCACCGCGACCGGGGCCGCGCTGTCCCACTCGTACTGGCCGCCGCCGTGCACGTAGGCGGTGGCCCGCCCGGCGAGCACCGCCGCGGTCTTCGCGCCCGCCGAGCCCATCGGCTGCGGGCGGGCGGGCCAGCCGGCCAGCAGCCGGTCGAGCACGGCCGGCGGGCGGCTGCGGCTGACCAGCACGACCGGCTCGGCCGGCGCGTCGCAGCGCGGGGCGGGCCGCCACGTCGAGAACACCGTGCCCGCCGCGGGAAGGCTGACCGCGCCGGCGGCGAGGAACCCGCCGGACCACAGCGCGACGTGCACCGCCCAGTCCTCCCGGCCCGGCTCGGCGTACTCCCGGGTGCCGTCCAGCGGGTCGATGATCCACACCCGGTCGGCGTCCAGCCGCCGCCGGTCGTCGGCCGACTCCTCGGACAGCACGGCGTCCTCGGGACGTTCCTCGGCCAGCCGGGCGAGCAGGAACTGGTTCGAGCGGTGGTCCCCGGCGGCCCGCAGCTCGCCGCCCCGCAGGTCGCCGCGCATGGCGACCAGCAGCGCGCCCGCGGCCTCGGCGAGGTCGTGCGCCAGCCGGTGGTCGGCGGGGTCCGGGGACGCCCGGTACACGTCCGTCGACTCCGCCGCGGGGCTCTGCGCCGCGTTGGTCATGGGTGCCGTCCTTCCGGGACCGAGAGCACGTCCCCGGCATCGTATGGCTCCGCGCCGGGCAGCGCCGCGGGCCCGTCCCGCCGGGCCCGCCGGTCGAGCAGGTCGGTGACGATGTCCCCGGCGCGCACGGCCAGCACGCTGAGCAGCGAGTCGGAGATGCCGTGCGTCCGCTCGTTGACGCCCTGCAGGTAGCAGGTCGCGGTCGAGGACCCAGGCGCAGGCAGGGCGAGGCGGTAGTTCCGGTCGACCGCGGCGTGCGGCAGGCCGAGCTCGGCCAGCAGCGCCCGGACCAGCGCGGGCGGCTCGGCGCGGAACCCGGTGCCGAGCAGCACCGCGTCGCAGCGCAGCTCGGAGTCCGCGCCGGTCGTGCGGTCGGTCAGGCGCAGCACGACCTCGGTGCCGTCGAAACCGGCGGCGGTGACGTCGGTCATCGTGCGCACCGCCAGCCGCTCGGTGCCGGTGACCCGGTCGAGGTAGCGCTGCCGGTACACGGTGTCGAGCAGCTCGGGGTCCGCGGCGCTGTAGTTCGTCCCGCGCAGCTGTTCGAACATCTGGTCGCGGGCGGGCGGGCGCGCGGCGAAGAACTCCGAGACGAACGACGGGTAGTAGATCTCGTTGGCGAACTTGCTGTGCTCGTAGGACCGCAGCGAGGCCGAGCGGCTGACCAGCGTGCACTCCGTGTCCGGCAGTAGCTGGTGGCTCGCCCAGAGCAGTTCGACCGCGCTCTGCGCGCCACCGATCACCACCACCCGCCGCGCGCCCATCCGTTCGAGGTCGGCCGACCGGGCGCAGTACTCGGTGCTGTGCACCAGCCGCGCCGCGGGCAGCCCGGCGAACACCGGCGGCACGTGCGGGTCGCGCCCGCCGCCGATCACCAGGTCCCGGCAGCCGACCGTGCCGCCGCCGGCGAGGTGCGCGCGCCATCCGGTCACCCCGCCGCCGGGCGAGCGGTCCGCGGCGATCGCGGTGCACCGGCGGCCGTACTCGATGCGCACCCGGGCCAGCGCGTTCGCGACCCAGTTGAGGTAGTCGGAGATCTCGATCCGGTACGGCGTGAACGTGCCCAGGTTGACGAACTCGTCCAGCCGACCCACCGCATGCAGGTAGCTGAGGAACGTGAAGCGGCTCTGCGGGTTGCGCAGCGTCACCAGGTCCTTGAGGAACGACACCTGGGTGCGCGCCCAGGGCAGCAGCATGCCGCTCTGCCAGGCGACGTCCTCGCGCTGCTCCACGACGAGGGTGCGGTCGGCGAGGTCGGGTGCCAGCTCCTCCAGGGCGACGGCGAGCGCGAGGTTCGCCGGCCCCGCCCCGACGGCCAGCAGGTCCACCTCCGTCACGACGGCACCTCCAGGTCGAGCACGTGCCGGTCGGCCATCAGCTCCATCCGGTCCACGCACTGCTCGGGCGTGTCGGCGAGGACGATCGCGTACCCGGTACGGGCGAAGTGCAGCCGGGCCGGCCGCGGGTCCAGCTCCTCCCCCGGCGCGACGAGCCAGGCGACCCGGTCGAGCCAGTCCGGCCGAGGTTCACCGCCGGACAGCCCGATCCCGGCGACCCGGCCGCTCGCGTCGGTGTAGAAGAACCGCACGCCGCCGATCCGCGTGCCGGTGGCGGTCAGGTCGGGCTCGCGCCCGGTGGCGATGTCCGCGGACGCGAGCGGCAGGTTCAGGCCGGTGGCCGCCTGCGCGACCAGCGGGATCACGTCGCCGCCGAGCCGGCCGTTGACCTCGATCATCCGCGGGCCGGTCGCGGTCAGCCGCACCTCGCTGTGCGTCACGGTGTCGTCGATCCCCATCGCCCGGTGCGCCGCCCGCACCACCGACCGCACCCGGTCGGGGTCGTCCACCAGCCGCTCGGCCGGCGCGACGACGTGCCCGACCTCCTCGAAGTGCGGCGGGTAGCCCAGCACCTTGCGGGCGAAGATCACCGGCTCGACGCGGCCCCGCCACGCGGCGCAGTCCACGCTGATCTCCGGGCCGTCGAGGAACTCCTCCACCAGCAGCCCGCGCCGGAACCCCCACGGTTCCGGGAACGCGTTCGACTCGGCGGTGCGCACCGCCGCGGCCAGCCCGTCCGGATCGTCCACCTTGGACACCCCGAAGCTGGCGGTGAGCCCGCGCGGCTTGACCACCACCGGGTAGCCGATGTCCGCCGCGGCAGCCCGCGCCCCGGCGGCGTCGTGCACCAGCGCGAACCGCGCCGACGGCACCCCGGCGCGGGCCAGCGCCTCCCGCGCGGCGAGCTTGTCGCGGCAGCGCGCGGCGGCGCGCGGGTCGCAGTGCGGCACGCCCAGGGTGTGGCCGATCACCGCCACCAGTTCGACGCACGCCTCGTGGTAGGTGACCACGCCGGAGACCGGGTCGGCGTCGTGCACCCGCTTCGCGGCGGCCACGATGCCCTCGTCGTCCCCGGCGGTGATCGCCACGTGGTCGCCGATGTACTCGCGCTCCCAGGTCGGTGGCTGCGGGGAGAGCAGGATCAGCCGGTAGCGCCGGGAGATCCGGTCCAGGATGTAGCCGCGGTACTCGCTCTTCCCGCCGCCCACCACGATCACCGCGGGCTTCATCGGTTCGCCTCCAGGGTCAGCAACTCGTCCAGGTCCGGCACGAGGTCGGCGCAGGTGTCGCGCAACCCGGCGGCCACCCGGTCGTCGTGCGCGCGCACCGCCGCGCGGTCCCAGCCGACCGGGCCGGCCAGCAGCACCGTCCACAGTGGAACAAGGGCGGCGCCGCGGAGCACCTTGGTGCGGTAGCCCTCGGTGCCGAGGTCGACGGCGGTGAGCCCGCGGGCGAGGGCGTGGCGCACCGGTTCGTGCACGAGCAGGGTGAAGTACTCGCCGTGCCGGCCGACCCGCGCGTAGTCCAGCCCGACCACCCGCACGACGAGGGCGGCGCCGAACTCGTAGGACAGCGAGAAGCCGACGAGGTCGCCGCCGTACCGGCAGGTGACCAGCACCGTGCTGTCCCGCAGCCCGTGCTCCTGGCAGCCGTGCAGGTACTCGGCGACCTGGTCGACCGGGACCGACGAGCCGTACCGGTGCTGGACGTTGGCGAGCAGCGGGGCCAGCGAGCCGACCAGGTCCGGCTCCAGCCGGCCGACCTCGACGGTGGCGCCGCCGGCCGCGAACGCGCGGCGCTCGGCGCGGACGAGCCGGCGCCGGGAGCCGGACAGGCGGCGCAGGTAGCCCTCGAAGCCCCCGGTGTCCCCGGTGTCCGCGCTGGGCAAGGAGATCCGGCACCGCGCGCCGGCCAGCAGCACGGGCCGGCCGGGCAGCCGCGCGGCCACCGCGGCCGCGAGGTCCCGCTCCAGGTACGGGATCGCGGCGCTGCCGCTGCCGTGGTGGCGTGCCGCCCGCTCGGCCACGTCCGCCCACGCGGGCAGCACCGCCGGGTCGGTGACCAGCGCGGCGTTGGCGTAGCCGCTGCGCGAGCCGACGAGCGTCTGCGGCGCCCACTCCCGCTCGGACCGGTCCCCGCCGAACAGCGCGTGCAGGTCGTAGAGCCGGTTGTGCTCCGGCTTCGGCGTCGTCGCCACCGGCAGGACGCCGCGCACGGCCCCGGCCTGGTCGCGGATGGACCACGTCTCGTCGCGGTATCCCTTGGTGCCGCGGATCGAGGTCAGCCAGCGGTGGCTGAGGTAGAAGCCGGCGGGCGTGTCCGGCACCAGCGCGTCCCACTCCGCCCGGGGCCGGTCGGGCAGTGCCGGCGCGCGGTCCACGGTCATCCCGGCCGCCGCCGTCATCCGCCCTCCCCGGCCGTCGCGGGCTGTGCGGCACGCGCCGGGAACCGGTGGCGCAGCACCAGGAACGCGGCCGCGGCGACCACGCCGACCAGCCCGCTCGCCAGCCAGAACCAGCCCACCCCGCCGCCGCGCGATGCGGCCTCGTAGCCCGCGCCGCCGAGCAGGCTGCCGAGCACCCCACCGGCCGCCCAGCCGAGCGAGGCCAGCCCGAACGAGCCGCCGATGGCCGACTCCGCGGCGAGGTTCGCCGTCAGGATGTCCACGGTCGGCACGACGATGATCTCGCCCAGGCTGAAGATCACGATGAACACCAGCAGCGACCATGCCGACGGCACCACCGGCAGCGTGAGGAACGCGGCGCCGACGAGCGCGGACCCGATCGCGAGCGTGCGCCACTCGTCGCCGTGCCGGCCGAACCACGCGACCACCCAGTACTGCAGGGCGACCGCGAGCACCGCGTTGACCGCGAACAGCAGGCCGACCTTGCCGCCCAGGGCGAACCGGTCGTCGGCGTAGAGCGGGACGGTGAACGTGACCTGGGTGTAGAGGTACCAGAACCCGACGCTGACGATCGCGAGCGCCAGCAGGCCGCGGTTGCCGAGCAGCGCGGCGAACTGGGCTCGCAGCCGCGGGCGCTCCCGCGGCGCGGGCGCGTGCCGGGGGATCGTGCGGATGAGCACCAGCCAGAACACCGCGTGCACGACGACCACGGTGGCGAGCACCGCGCCGAACCGCCCGAACAGCAGGCCGCCGATGATCGGGCCGACCGCGGCGCCCGCGTTCACCGCGATGCTGCGCAGCGTGAGGGCCGAGGCGCGGCGCTCGCCCGCCTCCTGGGTCAGCAGCACCTTGCCCACGAGCGAGACCGTCGCCCGGCCGAGGCCGAGGGTGAACGCGCACACCAGCTGAAGGGCGAACGGGGGCGCGAGCGCGAACCCGAGGTAGCCCAGGCTCGCTGCGAGGATGCCGAGGCTGAACACCGCGCGGCTGCCGAGCCGGTCGGACACCACGCCCACGAACAGCTGCAGGCCCTGGTTCGCGACCGCCATCACGGCGAGCACCACGCCGACCCGCCCGGCCGGCACCCCCAGCCCGGTGGCGAGGTAGAGCGCCAGCAACGGCACGATCATGAACGAGCAGATGCTGAGCACGAAGATGCCGCCGGACAGCAGCAGGGCCGGGCGGGGCAGCGCGAACGACGGCTTGCTCAGGCGCATGTCTCGTCGGCGACGCGGCCCGAGTACACCTGGTAGTGCTCGCCGCGGACGGACTCGCGGCGCACGTCGCGCAGGCCGGCGCCGCGGAACAGCGCCTCCAGCTCGTCGGGCCACAGCAGGTGCGAGCGCCGCTCGAACGTGGTGGTCCGGCCGTCCACGGTGAGCCTGGTCTCCCAGCGCCGGATGCGCCGGTCCGGGTGGTTGGTGACGGTCTCCTCCAGGTCGACGGTGTGCCCGCCGACCCGCAGGCGCGGGTGCCGCACCCGCTGCGGCCCGCGCCGCGCGACGTCGGACCGGTGCGGGATGTCCAGGTACAGCCGGCCGCCTGGCCGCAGGCACGCGACGAACTGGCGCACCGACGCGGCGAGCGTCGCCCGGCTGGGGGGCGAGTCGGCGTCCCACGTGCCGGCGTACGGGAACGACGCGCCCCGGCACATCACGACGTCGAACGCGCGGCCGTGGTGGCGGGCCAGGTCCTCCCACCGCACCCGGGAGACCGGCATCCGCACGCCGGCGCGCGCGGCGTTGCGCCGGAAGTGGCCGAGCATCGCCTCGCTGCCGTCGGAGCAGGTGACGTCGTAGCCGCGGCGGGCGAGCTCGATGGCGGGGAAACCGCTGCCGCAGGCGCAGTCGAGCAGCCGCCCGTCCGGCTCACCGAGCCAGCGGCAGATGCCGTCGACGGTCACGCCCCGGTCGCGCCATTCGAAGTAGGCGCAGAACTCCCACAGCACCCCGATGTCGAGCGAGTCGCCGTCCAGGGCCTCGGACAATCGGTCCTCGCGGGATACGACATCGGCGACGGTGACCGCGCCCGCGTCGGTGCGTGAGTCGGTCCTGGTGTCGGTCATGGCTTGGTGTCCGCTGGTGAGCATGTGAGCGTGAGCCTCCTGCCCGCCACACGTCCGGCCGGCCCGGTCACCGGTAGCCGTAGTGCGGCAGCATGTCGCCGGACTTCCTGTCGAACAGGTCGATGTGCTCGGGAGTGAAGACGTCGCGCCAGCTCCCGATCTGGCCCTTGAAGAACGAGAACGCGTCGCGGCGGAACAGCCGCTCGGACACCGCGGCTGGGTCCGCGGCGAGGCCGAGGAAGTCGACCACCCGGCGGACCGCGGCGTGCTGCGCCTCGGTCGAGCCGCCGCCCTTCGGCCCGACCAGCTCCTCGAAGCTGACCTTGCAGATGTCGGGGTGGTTCACCATCCACAGCGCGTTCTCGTAGGCGCGGAACCCCGGGAACGACGGGTCGGTGAGCGCGTAGGTCAGCTTGTCCTCGAATGTCGGTTTCGACGTCAGAATGCGGTTGAACACGGGGAACTCGTTGAAGTCGCCGTAACCGCGCGCGGTGTTCCCGGAAAGGAAGTTGACCATCGACACCACGACGTCGCGCGGGTCGCGGTAGTTCAGGATGATCTTCGGCCGGCCGGTGCGGCTCCATTCCTCCAGGAAATGGCCGTCGATCCTGCCGATGTCGAACTCGGTGAAGATCCAGCACACCCCGGCGGGTGTCTCGGCGAAATCGGAGCGCAACGTCCGCCGGCTGGTGCGCTCGACGAGGTCGTCGTCGATGACCGCGCGCCCGTAGCGGTTGATCAGCGGCATGCCGAACTTGATCTGCCAGCTCCAGGCCAGCGCCTGCCAAGCCCGGTCCGTCGCGTCGGCGTACCCCGCCTCGTCCAGACCCGACAGTTCGGCGTCGTCGTAGACGAGTTTGGCGATGCGCTGGCGGGTCTCCGCGTCCAGGACCGGGCGGATGTCTTCGGTGATCCGCGTCTGGCCGTACATTCCGTAGCCGAGGGCGACCATCATCTCCTGCATGAGATGGGTGCCGGACTTCATGATCGAAATGACGATGACACGGCTGCCGGCGCTCGAGGACAAGTCGACTGGAGAACTCATGTAACTCCGTAACTTCTCAACTCGTGATCCAGTTGGAATCTATCCTTCACCCTACCCGAGCTTCAAGTGGAAATCCGCGCAAGCGCGAACCACCAGCGAAGACCCGCGGAATTCAGAGGGTGGGAAGGAACGTGGGCGCGCGCCGCACGGGGTTCGCCTTCTCGAACGCGGCGGCGAGGGCGAGCACCGTGGCGTCGGCCCAGCGGCCCGCGACGAACGACAGCCCGACGGGCAGGCCGCCGGTGTATCCGGCGGGCACGGTGACGCTCGGATATCCCGACACCGCGGCCGGGCCGGAGGTCTCGAGCAGGACGTCGGCGTCCTCGCTCTGGCCGTAGGTGATCGGCCAGGCGGGCCCGTTGGTGGGCGAGACGATCGCGTCCAGGCGGTGCCCGGCCATGGTCTCGTCGATGGACCGCCGGGCGAGCGAGGTGGCGGTGGCCCGCTGCCGCAGGTACTCCGGGTCGTCCGTGCCGGGTGCGGTCAACGCCTGCTCGAACCGCTCCTGACCGAACCTGGACAGCTCCACCGGGTCCGCCCGGTTGAACTCCACCAGGTCGGCGAAGGTCCGCGGCGCGCCCGCCCGGCCGGCCAGGTAGGCGGGCAGGTCCCTCGCGAACTCGCTGACCAGCGCGGGCAGCTCCGCGGCGCTGATCTCCGCCCGGTGCGGCAGCACCACGTCGACGACCGCCGCGCCGCCGGCGCGCAGTGTCGCCACCGACTCCTCGACGATCCGGTCCACGTCCGCGTCGACGCCGGCCTGCCGCCAGACCCCGATCCTGGCGCCGCGCAACGCGTCCGGAACCAGCAGGCGGGCGTAGTCGGCCGGCTGGTCGGCCGGGTAGCCGGCGGTGGCGGGGTCGGCCGGGTCCCGGCCCTGCAGCACGGACAGCGTGATCGCCACATCCACCACGTGGCGGCCCATCGGGCCCGCGGTGTCCTGCTCGGCCGAGATCGGCACCACCCCGGTCCGGCTGACCAGCCCGAGCGACGGCTTGAGCCCGACCACGCCGTTCACACCGGCCGGGCACACGATCGACCCGTCGGTCTCGGTCCCGATCGCCACCTGGGCCAGCGCGGCCGCGACGCCCGCGCCGGAGCCCGACGACGAGCCGCACGGGTTGCGGTCGAGCGCGTAGGGGTTGCTGGTCTGCAGCCCGACCGCGGACCAGCCGGAGGTGGAGTGGGTGGACCGGAAGTTCGCCCACTCGGACAGGTTGGTCTTGCCCAGGATCACCGCGCCCGCCGCCCGCAGCCGGCCGACCAGGAACGCGTCGCGGGCGGGCGGCTCACCCAGCAACGCACGCGAGCCGGCGGTCGTGGCCAGCCCCGCGGTGTCCACGTTGTCCTTGAGCAGCACCGAAATGCCGTCGAGCGGACCGCGGGCGCGGCCGGCCGCGCGGCGCCGGTCGCTCGCCGCGGCCTGGTCCGGCGCGGTCGGGTCGAGCACCAGCACCGCGTGGATCCTCCCGTCCAGCGCGCGGATCCGGTCGAGGTAGGCCCCGGTCAGCCGGGCCGCGCTGAGCCGGCCGTCGTCCAGCATCGCCCGCAGGTCCGGAATCGTGGCGGCGTCCAGATCGAGGTCCGCCGGCTGGTGATCCGGCTCCGCCCGCGAGATCCGCACACCGCACCTAAACGCGTAGACCCGGCGACCGTCAACCGAGCCCGCCACGGTCCGGTGTTGTCGGTGGGCGGCGGTAACGTGCCGGGAACCGCGAGGAGGTGGCCGCGATGACCCCGCAGGACCGCTACGACGACCTGGTCTGCGAGCTGCTCGGCACGCCGGGCGTGACGCCGCCCGGCACCGGCACCGGGTCCGGTTCCGGCGCGGTGCGCGTGCACGGCCGGATCTTCGCCATGCTGGTGCGCGGCCGCCTGGTGGTGAAGCTGCCGAAGGCGCGCGTCGACGAGCTGGTCGCGGCCGGCGAGGGGGTGCGCTTCGACGCCAACAAGGGCACGCCGATGAAGGAGTGGCTCGCCCTCGATCCGTCGTCCGTGCTGTCCTGGCCGGCGCTGGCGGGCGAGGCGCTCGACTTCGTCGGCGGCGGACCGCGCCGGGCGGTGCGAGCCCGGTGAGCGGCACCGATCCGCGCGAGCGTGCCGCTCGGGAGCTGCTGGCCGAACGCGGGGCGGGCGAGCTGCCGCACCCGGGCGGGACCCTGCTCGAGCACCTCCGCCGGGTGTACGCCACGCTGCGGGACTGGGACGCGCCCGACCCGGTCGCGCTCGCCGGCCTCACGCACGCGGCCTACGGCACCGACGGGTTCCCCCGGCCGTTGCTGGCGACGACGGAGCGCCCGGTGCTTCGCGCGGCCGTGGGCGATGCCGCCGAAGCACTGGTCTACCTCTACGGCAGCTGCGGGCGCGGCACTGTCTACCCGCTGCTTTCCTCCGCGAGCCCGGCGTTCCGCGACCGGTTCACCGGGCTCGACCACCACCCGGACGGCGCGGGCCTGCGCGCGTTCGCCGACATCACCGCCGCCAACGAGATCGACGTGGTGACGCACAACCCGGAGCTGATGGCCCGGCACGGCGACGAGCTGGGCGCGCTGTTCACCCGGATGCGGCGCCACCTCGGCGCACCGGCGTGGCGCGCGTGCGCCGCCGTCTTCGCGCTGCCCGGCGAGGGGTGACGACCGCCGCACCGCGGGCCCGCGACACGGCCCGGGCCGACGCCTATGCTGAATTTTGAACACGTTCAAAATTTGGAGGTGCGCGTGCGAATCGTGATACCGGGGGGCACCGGCCACATCGGGACCTACCTGAGCCGGGCACTGGCCGGCGACGGCCACGAGGTGGTCTTGCTGACCCGTGGCTCGCGGCCGCTGCCCACGGGCGTGCGCGGCGTGCGGTGGGACGGCCGCACCGTCGGCGGGTGGGCCGCCGAGCTGGACGGTTGCGCCGCGGTGATCAACCTGGCGGGCCGCAGCGTCAACTGCCGCTACACCGCGGCCAACCTGCGGGAGATGCTGGCATCGAGGGTCGACTCGGCCCGCGCCGTCGGCGAGGCGATCTCCCGGGCCGCCGTTCCGCCGCCGGTCTGGCTGCAGATGAGCACGGCGACGATCTACGCGCACACCTACGGAGACCCGCACGACGAGTCCGGCACGATCGGCGGCGCGGAGCCCGGCGTCCCCGCGTACTGGGCGCGCAGCGTGCGGATCGCCCGCGAGTGGGAGGCCGCCCAGCAGGCCGCCGACACACCGCTGACCCGCAAGGTGGCGCTACGCACCGCGTTGTCGGCCGGCACGACCCCGGGTGGCGTCTTCACCGTGCTCAGCAGCCTGACCCGCCTCGGTCTCGGCGGCCCGGTGGCGGGCGGGCGGCAGTACGTGTCCTGGATCCACGAGGACGACCTGGTCCGGTCGGTGCGGTTCCTGCTGACCCGCGACGACCTGTCCGGCGCGGTCAACCTCGCGTCACCGAACCCGTTGCCGCACCGGGACTTCATGCGCGCGCTGCGTCGGGCGTGGCACGTTCCGCTCGGACTGCCCGCGACCCGCTGGATGGCCGAGGTGGGCGCTGTCGTCATGCGCTCGGACACCGAGCTGCTGATGAAGAGCCGCCGGGTGGTTCCCGGCCGGCTGCTCGCCGCGGGGTTCACCTTCGACCACCCCGACTGGCCGCAGGCGGCGCGCGAACTCGTCGGACGGGCGACCGGGTTCTCCCGCTCGGCCGGCCGACGCTAGGGTTCGCCGGTGTTCCGAACCGGATTCGCCACCGTCCTCGTCCTGCTGGGGTGCCTGCTCGCCGGGCCCGCGGTCGCGGCCTACGTGCTGGTCGGCGAGATCACCGACCGGGACAGCTACCTCGAGGCGGTCACCCCGCTGGCCGACGACCCGGTGGTCCGCAAGGCGGTCGCCGACCAGCTCTCCGCCGCCGTCGACGACAAGGTGCCGCAGGCCGCGCGACAGCTCGTCGACGCCAGCATCGCCAACTTCGTGGAGAGCGACCAGTTCCGGCCGGCGTGGGTCAAGCTCAACGCCGAGGTGCACCCCCAGCTCCTCGCGCTGCTGCGCGACGAGCACGGCAGCCTGGCCGTCCAGGGCGACGCGGTCGTCCTCGACCTCGGCGTGCTCGCCGCCGACGTCAAGGCGCGGTTCGTCGCCGACGGGGTCCCGCTCGCGGACCGCATCCCGGACATCGGCACGAAGGTCCAGCTGGTCTCCGGCCCCGCGGTGCGCCAGGCGGTTCCCGCGTTCGACCTCCTCGAGAAGCTCAGCGTCGTGCTGCCCATCGCCGCGATCGCCCTGATCGTCCTCGGCCTCGCGCTGTCCGCCCGCCGGGGCATGACGCTCGTGGTCACCGGCTTCGGCCTCGTCGTCGCCATGCTCCTGGTCATTCTCTTCGAGTGGCTGGCCCGCAGCCAGATCACCGCGAAGAGCCCCTCCCCCGAGCTCGCCGGCCCGTTCTACGACGCCCTCACCAGCAAGGTCTCCATCGTGCTCTGGGTGGTGTGCGGCATCGGCGGCGTGTTCGTGCTCGTCGGTGCCGTGCTCGCCCGGCGTGCGTCGGCGTCGGCCTCGCGGCCCACCGCGGGCGCCGCGGGGCGGCGGGCCTACCGGAGGTGACCCACCCGGCAGGCCGCGCCGGCCCCGGCGATCAGGCCGCGTCGGCCCGCGGCCCGCGCACGACCGGCCCGCCCGAGCTCATCCACGCGGCGGTACCGCCGCGCACGGACACCGCGTCCCGCCCCGCCGCGGTCAGCCAGCCCGCCGCGGTCCGGCTGCGGTTGCCGCTGGCGCAGATCACGTAGATCGTCCCGCCGGCCGGCAGCTCCCGCATCCGCGCCGGTAGCTCGGACATCGGCACGAGCAGCGCGCCGGGCACGTGCCCGGCCACGTACTCGAACGCCTCCCGCACGTCCACGATCACCGCGCCACCGCGCCGCGCCGCCGCGAGCTCCCGGACATCGACCTCTCGAATCATCTCGCCTCCTGTCTACATACCCTATGGGGGTACCTTGCGGTCCACGATAACCGAAAGCCCGGTATTCCGCCGCATACCCCCGGGGGTAGTTGTCGAAGTCGCCGGGAAGGCGTACGTTCGAAGCACGTATACCCCGTTGGGTATGGATCACCAAGCCTGTCGCAAGGAGGCCGACGATGGCCGAATCCGTCTCCCACAAGACCTTGATCGTGGGAGGAGGAACCGCGGGACTCACAGTCGCCGCCCGGCTGCGCCGCGCCGGAGTGCGGGGCGTGACGGTGCTCGACCCCGCGGTGACGCACTACTACCAGCCACTGTGGACACTCGTCGGCGGCGGGCAGGCCGACATCCGGATCACCGGCCGGCCGCAGGCATCCCTGATCCCCCGCGGGGTCGACTGGGTGCGCGAGGCCGCCGCGGAGTTCCGCCCCGACGACAACCTCGTCGTCACCGGCACCGGCCGCGAGCTGGGCTACGACCAGCTGGTCGTGGCGCCCGGCCTGCAGCTGAACTTCGATCGCGTGCCCGGGCTCGTCGACGCCCTCACCGAGGGGCCGGTCAGCTCGAACTACCGCGCCGACCTCGCCCCGCGCACCTGGGAGCTGATCCGCAACCTGCGCGAGGGCACGGCCGTGTTCACCCAGCCGGCCGGGCCGATCAAGTGTGCCGGGGCCCCGCAGAAGATCGCGTACCTGGCCGCGGACTACTGGCGCAGGCAGGGCGTGCTCGACGACATCCGGATCGTGCTCGTGCTGCCCGACCCGGCGATGTTCAAGGTGCCGGTGTGGTCCGACCGGCTGGTGCAGGTCGCCGCCCGCTACGGCATCGAGGTCCGGCTGAACAGCGAGATGACCGGCGTCGACGGTCCGGCGGGCACCCTGGAGGTCATGGACAACGCCGCCGGGACCAAGGAGACGCTGCGGTACGACCTGCTGCACGCGGTACCGCCGCAGAGCGCCCCGGACGTGGTCAGGTCCAGCGTGCTGGCCGACCCGGACAACCCGTTCGGCTACGTCGACGTGGACAAGTACACCCTGCGCCACAAGCGGTTCGGGAACGTGTTCGCCCTCGGCGACGTCGCCAACGTGCCCACGTCGAAGACCGGCGCCGCCATCCGCAAGCAGGCACCGGCGGTCGTGGCGAACATGGCCGCCGTCCGGGAGGGCCGTACCCCGGACAAGCGCTACGACGGCTACACCTCCTGCCCGCTGGTGACCGCCCGCGACAAGATGCTGCTGGCCGAGTTCGACTACGACCTGCGACCGACGCCGTCGATCCCGCTGATCGACACCACCAAGGAGCGGCGCGACATGTGGCTGCTCAAGCGCTACGGGCTGCCCGCGCTCTACTGGCACGGGATGCTCAAGGGAATCGCCTGACCGGTCTTCACACCGTCTCCACATCGACCGCACGACTCCTGCGCCGCCCGGCGAGAACCTGGGCCTGCAGCAGAAGAAGAGATGTGGAGGAGGAGCCATGAGGACTCGTACCGTGCTCGCCGCGATCGCGGCGGGTGGCGTGATCGCTCTGGGCGCGCTCGTCGCCGTACCGGCGCTGGCGAACGCGGCCAACCCGGCGGACCCCGGCGGTGCCGGCCACGGCCCCGGGCCCGGCGTCGCCGCCGCGACCATGCGGGACGGGGACGGGTGCCGGTGGGACGGCACCATCCCGACGGGCACGCTGACCGAGCAGCAGCGCACCACCCTGGCCTACAACGCCGAGGAGGAGAAGCTGGCGCACGACCTGTACGCCGAGTTCGCGGACCGCTACGACGCCGCGATCTTCGACCGGATCGCCGGCGCGGAGACCCACCACCTCGACGCGATCCGGACCCTGATGGACCGCTACGGGGTCACCGACCCCACGGCGGGCCAGGCGCGGGGCAGCTTCGCCACCGCGTCGACGCAGGCCACCTACGACGACCTGCTCGCCCAGGGGCTGACCGGTGAGCGGGCCGCCCTCGAGGCCGGCCGGACGGTGGAGACCGACGACATCGACCAGCTGCGGGCGGCGCTCGACGGGGTCACCGCGCCCGATGTCCGGCGCGTCTACACCAACCTGGTCACCGCATCCGAACGCCACCTCGACGCGTTCACCGCGTGGCCCGCCCGGTAGGACGGCGACACGCAAGGCGCCGGGATCCGCACGGATCCCGGCGCTCGCGTCGTCGTCACGAACCGGCCCGGTCGCGCACCGCGCTCACCAGGGGCAGCCCGGCGTCGGCCGCGTGGTCGAACTCGTCGTCCACGGACACCACCTGCCGTCCCGCCGCGGCGAGCACCGAGGCGGCGACGGAGGACCGGTAACCGGTCCGGCAGTGCACCCACACCTCGCCGCCGGGGACCTCCGGCAGTCGCTCCAGCAGTTCGTGCAGCGGGATGTGCACCGCGCCCTCGATGTGCGCCTCGGCCCACTCGAGCTTGCGCCGCACGTCCAGGATCACGACCGGACGGTGATGGCGCACGGCGGCCAGGTCGGCAAGCTTGGCGGTCGGGAACGAGCCCAGCTCGGCGCCGCCCGCCCACTCCTCGGGCCCGCCGGTGGCCGCGGCGTCGACCCGGTCGATGCCGATCCGGACCAGCTCCCGCTGCGCCTCGGCCACCTGCTCGGGGGTCTCGCCGAGCAGCGTCAGCGGCGTGCCCCACGGGATGACCCAGCCGAGGTAGGTGGCGAAGCTGCCACCCATCTCGAAGTTCAGCGTGCCCAGCAGGTGCCCGGCGGCGAACGCGGTGCGCGAGCGCAGGTCGACCACCCACTCGCCCGCCTCGATCCGGCGGCGCAGCTCGGCGGCGTCCGCGGTGGTCGGCGGCGAGAGGTCGGGCCCGTCGGGTCCCGCGGTGTTCGCGGGTCCCATGTGGACGTAGTAGGCCGGGTAGGCGTCCAGCCCGGCGATCAGCGCCTCGACGTACTCGTTCTCCTCGCTGGTGAGGACCGGGTTGGCGCGCTTCTCCCGGCCGATCGTGGACCGGTCGGCCTCGGACTGGGTGGCGGCACAGAAGCTGCCGAACCCGTGGGTCGGGTAGACCTCGGTGTCGTCGGGCAGGGCGGCCAGCCGGCGCGCGGAGCCGTACTGCGCGCGTGCCAGCTCCTCGGTGTGCGCCGGACCGAGCAGGTCCGGGCGACCGGTGGAGCCGAACAGCAGCGAGCCGCCGGTGAACACCGCCGGCACGCGGCCGGGCGCCTCCAGGACGTAGGACAGGTGGGTGAACGTGTGCCCCGGCGTGGCCAGCGCACGCACCACCATGTCTGCTCCGATGTGGACGGTGTCGCCGTCGGAGATCGGCGTGCGCTCGTAGCGGACCGGGTCGGCGGCGTTGACGTGGTAGGCGGCGCCGGTGGCCCGCGACAGCGCGAGACCGCCCGTGACGTAGTCGTTGTGGATGTGGGTCTCGAACACGTCCGTGATCCGCACGTGCCGTTCCCGGGCGAGGTCGAGCACCCGGTCGATGTCCCGCTGCGGATCGACGACGAACGCCCGTTCGCCGTCGGTGACCAGGTAGCTGCGGTCGCCCAGGGTGGATGTGTCGATCGCGACGATGTCGATCATCTGGTGCTCCTCGCACTGTCCCGTTCATACCCCCAGGGGTATGCCATGACCCCACGATAGCGCACGTTCGCTCCCGGTGCCGGTGGATCACCCCGGGACTCACGTCGTCCCTGATCGGCGACGTGTCCGCCGCGCCGGCGTGGTCATCCGTTCCGCGGCGGTACCGCGTCCCCGCCGCGGAGATCCATCTGGTACCCCTGCCCGGCCGACCACTGCGCGACCACGCTGAAGCGGTCGCCCCGGATGAGCGTCTCCCGCCACTCGACCGGCTGGTTGCGCAGGCAGCCGATGCGCTGCACCTCGAACGCGGCCATCCCGGCGGGAATCCGGAGCAACCGCCGGTGAGCGGCCGCGGGCACGACCGCCGTGATGACCTCCGTACCGCCGGTCAGGCGGGTGCCGGTCAGCCGGGCCAGCTCGTCGTAGAGGCCCGAGTGGGTCAGGTCCGCGTCCAGCAGGGGCCCGGCCACCGACCGGGGCAGCCAGGTGCGGTCCAGCGCGAGCGGCTGGCCGTCGGCGAGCCGCAACCGCTCCAGGTACACGAACTCCGTCGTGGCGGGACGGTCGAGCCGGGCCGCCACCTCCCGGTCGGCGCGGACGTCGAGCACCCGAACCGTGCTGCGCTGCTCGACCCCGGTCGCCTCGACCGACCGGAACAGCGAGTAGATCGCGCCGAGCGGCTGCTCGATGCGCGGCTGCCGGATCCACGTGCCGCGCCCGCGCCCGGAGGCGAGGATCCCTTCCGTGCGCAGGCGGCGCAGCCCGTCGCGGACCGTCTGCCGGCTCACGCCGTACTCGTCGACGAGATCCTGCTCGCCCGGGAACCGGTCGTCGAACGCGCCCGCGCGCAACCGCCGGCGGATGTCGGCCTCCAGCTGCGCCCACAACGGCAGCGGGTCGGCGCGATCCAGCTGCCGTGCCTTGACACCTCTGGGCATACCCACCTCGCCACGAGCCAATTGTCCTATTGACCGGACGATGATACCGCCACCGGACGCCCGTCCGGCACGGCTAGAATTGTCCGGACAATAAGATTCCCGCCGCCCGCGGGACCCCGACAACGGCAGGAGTTGCGATGGTGTGGCGCAGGCCTCCGGTACGGGAGGTCGGGACCGATCCGGACTACCGGTTCACCCTCGCCAACGAGCGGACGTTCCTGGCCTGGCTGCGCACCGGGCTGGCGCTGCTGGCCGGTGCCGTCGCGCTGTCGAGCCTGGTGCCGGACTTCGGGCCGCGCGGCGTCCGCATCGCGATCACCGTGCTGCTGCTGGTCCTCGCGCTGTCGGTCACCGTCGGCGCGTACGTGCGCTGGGACCGGACCGAGCGCGCGCTGCGGGAGAACCGCTCGCTGCCCACCGACCCGCTCCCCCGGCTCGTGGTCGCGGGTGTCGTGGTCATCATCATCGGCGCCGCCGTCCTGGTGGTCCTGGCCGAGAGCGGTGCGTAGTGGACGGTCGGCTCATGGACGTCGGGGCACAGGCCGAGCGCACCGCACTCGCCTGGCAGCGCACCGGGCTCGCGGCCATGGTGCTCGGCGTCCTGCTGGCGCACGCGACGGCACCGCCCTGGCCCGGCCTGCTGCTCGTCGCGGTGGCCGGGCTCACCACCGTGGTTCTCGGGCCGCAGCGCTACCGCCGGGTGCTGCGCACGGTGCGCGCCGGGCACACCCCGCTGTCGCGCCGGATGGTCCCCGGCGCGGCGCTGCTGTTCCTGGTCGTCACCGCCGGCACCGCCGTCAGCCTGCTCCGGAGCTGATCAGGGACGCGCCGCGCGAACGTCGCGGACCCGGGCGCGGGGATCGCCACGAGGTGCGCGTGCAGGGCCGCGCGGCCATGCTGGACGGACACCACAGGCCCGCGACCATGCCGGCGCGATCGGACCCGGGACGGAGCAATGACAAGACAACCTGTACGGACATTCGGACTCTGTGACAGGATGTCCGCGTGAGGTACGGCTTCGCGATCGACCAGCGCACCTGTATCGGCTGCCACGCGTGCACCGTCGCGTGCAAGACCGAGCACGAGATACCGGTCGGACAGTTCCGGACCTGGGTCAAGTACGTCGACCAGGGCAGCTTCCCCGACAACACGCGGGACTTCGGGGTCATGCGGTGCAATCACTGCACCGACGCCCCGTGCGTCCGGATATGCCCGACGAATGCGCTGTTCAAGCGCGACGACGGCATCGTGGACTTCGACTCCGACCAGTGCATCGGCTGCAAGAGCTGCATGCAGGCCTGCCCGTACGACGCGATCTACATCGACGCGAACACGAACACGGCCGCCAAGTGCAACTTCTGCGCCCATCGCGTCGACAGCGGCCTCGAACCCGCGTGCGTGGTGGTCTGCCCGACGCACTCGATCTGGGTGGGCGACCTGGACGACCCGGAGAGCGGGATCGCCAAGCTGGTCGACACGAACCCCGTCGCCGTGCGCGCGCCGGAGCAGAACACCGGGCCGAACGTGTTCTACCTCGGCGCGGACCGGGCGGTGCTCGACCCGCTGGGCGCGCCGGTGGACTCGAGCTACCTGTTCTCCACCCCCGACCCGCACCGCGCCGAGGTCGCCGCGGACCTCCCCGTCGACCCGGTGAGCGGGGCACGCACCACGCTGAACACCGCGCACCCCCGGCCGTGGGGCTGGCGGGTCACCACCTACCTGTGGGCCAAGGGGCTCGGCGGCGGGGCGTTGGTGGTCGCCGCGCTGGCCGTGCTCCTCGGCGTCGACCTCGGCGTGCTCACCACGATCGTCGCTCCGGCGCTCGGTGTCGCCGGCACCGCCGCCACCGGCGTCCTGCTCGTCTGGGACCTCAAGCGTCCCGAACGGTTCTACTACCTGATGACCAGGTCCAACCCACGGTCGTGGCTCGTCCTCGGCGCCTACGCGCTGGCCGCGTTCGCGGCGGTGTCCGGGGTCTGGCTGCTGCTCGGCATCGCGGTGGAGACCGGCCTGGTCGCCTCCGCGGACCCGGCCTTCACCGTCCTGGCCTGGCTCGCGCTCCCGGCCGGCGCGATGGTCGCCGGCTACACGGCGTTCCTGTTCGGGCAGGCCGAGGGGCGTGACCTGTGGCAGTCCCCGCTGCTGTTCTGGCACCTGCTCGCCCAGGCGGTGATGGTCGGGTCCGGGGCGCTCGCGCTGGCCGGCGCCGACGCCACGCTGGTCGCCGCGCGCGCTGACGATCGCGACCGCCGCGCACGTGGTGATGCTCTGCTGGAGTACGGCGGGCGGCACGCGACCGCCGGTGCCGCCGCGGCCGCCCACATGGTCACCCGCGGCCGGTACGCGCGGCTGTTCTGGGCCGGCGCGGTCGCCCCCGCCGGGCTGGCCGCCGTGCTGGCCGCCGTCGGCTGGGCCACCACCGCCGTGCTGCTCACGGCCGCGGCCGGCCTGGTGGTGCAGGTGGCCCTGCTGGTCTACGAGTCGGTGTTCGTCCGGGCCGGGCAGGACGTTCCGCTCTCCTGATCCCTCGCGAAAGGTATGACCATGACACTCCCTGTGCCAACCCGCGTGGCAGCCCACCGCGCCCAAGGGGAACGGGACGCGACCCGGCCATCAGTACGTGCCGAACTGGACGGCACCAACCCATGGTGACCGGAGGAGTCGATTCCGGGGAGGCGGAACTGCCGGGCGCGCGCACGCACGAGCACCTGCGCAACTTCCCGCCGGTGTCGCAATGGGACAACCACGTCGAGTACGACGCCAAGGCCCATCCGCGCAAGGTGCCGCACACCTACATGCTGGTGCCCACCACGTGCTTCAACTGCGAGTCGGCGTGCGGGCTGCTGGCCTACGTCGACAAGGAGGACCTGTCGGTCAAGCAAGCTCGAGGGCAACCCGGCACATCCCGGCTCGCGGGGCCGCAACTGTGCCAAGGGCCCGGCGACCGATCAACCAGCTCGACGACCCGGAACGGATCCTGCACCCACTGCGCCGGATCGGCGAGCGCGGTGGCGGGAAGTGGGAGCGGGTCAGCTGGGACGAGGCGCTCGACGAGGTCGCCGGCCGGATCCGCAAGGCCATCGTCGACGGCCGCAAGGACGAGGTCGTCTACCACGTCGGGCGGCCGGGCGAGGACGGCTTCGCCGAGCGGATGCTGCAGGCCTGGGGCGTCGACGGGCACAACAGCCACACCAACGTCTGCTCCTCGGGCGCCCGGCTGGGCATGACCTTGTGGGCCGGCTACGACCGCCCGTCCCCCGACCACGCCAACGCCAAGGTCATCCTGCTGCTGTCCAGCCACCTGGAGACCGGCCACTACTTCAACCCGCACGCCCAGCGGATCATGGAGGGCAAGCAGGGCGGCGCCAAGCTCGTGGTGGTCGACCCGCGGATGTCCAACACCGCGAGCCACGCCGACGTGTGGATCGCGCCGTGGCCGGGCAGCGAGGCCGCGATCCTGCTGGCCATCGCCTCCCACCTGCTGCGCACCCGGTCGATCGACGAGCCGTTCCTGCGCCGCTGGCTCAACTGGGAGACCTACCTCGACCAGCGCCACCCGGACTCACCGCGCACCTTCGAGGCGTTCCTGGACGCGCTCGAGGCCGACTACGCCGAGTACACGTTCGACTTCGCCGCGGCCGAGGCACAGGTCCCGGTCGAGCGCATCGAGGAGACCGCCCGGCTGGTCGCCGACTGCGACGGCCGCCTCGCCGCCCACGTCTGGCGTTCGGCCGCGGCGGGCAACCTCGGCGGCTGGCAGGTCGCCCGCGCGCTGTGGTTCGTGCTCGCGCTCACCGGCTCGATCGGCACCGAGGGCGGCACCAGCCCCAACGGGTGGCACAAGTTCATCCCGCACGGCCCGGACGTGCCGGCCCACGACGGGTGGAACGAGCTGGCCTGGCCCAGGGAGTACCCGCTGTCCTGCAACGAGATGTCGATCCTGCTGCCGCACTTCCTCAACGAGGGCCGCGGGCGGGTCGACGTCTACTTCACCCGCGTGTTCAACCCGATCTGGACCTACCCCGACGGGTTCACCTGGATGCGCGCGCTGTCCGACGAGGACAAGGTGGGCCTGCACGTGGCGCTCACCCCGACCTGGTCGGAGACCGCGGAGTTCGCCGACCTGGTGCTGCCGGTGGGACACGCCCCGGAACGCCACGACACGCAGTCCTACGAGACGCACTCGGCGCGGTGGCTGGGCTTCCGCCAGCCGGTCCGCCGGGTCGCGATGGAGCGGCTCGGCCGGCCGGTCGGCGACACCCGCGAGGCGAACCCCGGCGAGGTGTGGGAGGAGAACGAGCTGTGGTTCGAGCTGTCCTGGCGCATCGACCCGGACGGCTCGCTGGGCATCCGCCGGCACTTCGAGTCCCCGTACCGGCCCGGCGAGAAGGTCACCGTCGACGAGTACTACCGGTGGGTCTTCGAGAACAGGGTGCCGGGCCTGCCGGAGAAGGCGGCCGCGGAGGGCATGAACGCGCTGGAGTACATGCGCCGCTACGGCGTGGTCGAGGTGGCGAGCGAGCTGTACCGCCAGGACGAGCGGCCACTGACCGCCGCCGAGCGCGAGGGCGCCGAACCGGACGCCGGTGGCGTGCTGCGCAAGCCGACCACCGGTGAATCGGTTCCGCCGCTGATCGGCGAGGCCGGCGCGGTCGGGGTCCGGCTCGCGGACGGCAGCGAGGTCGCCGGCTGGCTCACCCCGAGCCGCAGGCTCGAGGTCTACTCCACCACCATGCGGGACTGGGGCTGGGAGGAGTACGCCACCCCCGGCTACATCCGCTCGCACGTCGCCCGCGACGAGATCGACCTCGACGCGGGCGACCTCGTCCTGGTGCCCACCTTCCGGCTGCCGACGCTGATCCACACCCGGTCGGGGAATGCCAAGTACCTCAACGAGATCTCCAACTCCCACCCGCTGTGGCTCAACTCCCGCGACGCCACGCGGCACGGCGTGTCCTCCGGCGACCTCGTCCGGCTGAACACCTCGATCGGCTACCTGGTGGCCCGGGTCTGGGTGACCGAGGGCATTCGGCCCGGGGTCTGCGCGTTGTCCCACCACATGGGACGGTGGCGGCTGCACGGCAACGAGGGCAGCCGGTGGGTGCAGGGCCTGGTCGACATCACCCACCCGGACGGGCCGGACTCGTGGTTGCTGCGCTACCGCGGCGGCATCGAGCCGTTCGCCTCGGACGACCCGGACTCCGAACGGATCTGGTGGACCGATCCCGGCGTGCACCAGAACCTCGCCTTCGGCGTGCAACCGGACCCGCACTCCGGCATGCACTGCTGGCTGCAGAAGGTCCGGATGGAACCGGCGCACGCGGGCGACCGCTACGGCGACGTGTACGTCGACGCCGCGCGCTCGACCGAGGTGTACCGGGAGTGGCTGGCCAGGGCCCGCGCCACGCTCGGCCCCGGCGGCGCCCGGCGCCCGGAGTTCCTGATGCGGCCGGTCAAGCCGCGCCGTCGCGCGTTCCGGGTGGACGGTGGGGCCGACGATGCGCGCTGACGCCGAACAGGTGCGTGCCGCGGCCGGCGCCGTGCGCGACCCGGAGCTCGGCCGGTCCCTGGCCGAGCTCGGCATGCTCGGAGAGGTGTCGGTGGCCCGTGGCGGCCGGGTGTCGGTGCGGCTGCGGCTGACCACCGGCAGCTGCCCGCTGGCCGGCGAGCTGCGTGCGGCCGTCGCCGCGGCCGCACGCACCGTCGAGGGTGTGCGCGAGGTCCGGTTCGACGTGGCGACCATGCCGGTGCGGGAGCGGGCCGAGCTGGCCGAGCGGCTCCGCCGCTCCACCCCGCCGCTGACCGGCGCGCTCGGTGTCGGCGGTACCCGGGTGTACGCGGTGGCCAGCGGCAAGGGCGGGGTCGGCAAGAGCACTGTGACCGCCAACCTGGCCGCCGCGCTGGCCGCCACCGGCAAGCGGGTGGGCGTGCTCGACGCGGACGTGTGGGGCTACTCGATCCCCCAGCTGTTCGGGGTCCGGCGCAACCCCGTGGTGCTCGGCGGGCTGATGCTCCCGGTGCCCGCGCACGGCGTCGCGCTGATGTCGGTCGGGTTCCTCGTCGGCGAGGACCAGCCGGTCGTCTGGCGCGGTCCCATGCTGCACAAGGCGTTGCAGCAGTTCGTCACCGACACCTACTGGGGCGAGCTCGACGCCTTGTTCGTCGATCTGCCACCCGGTACGGGCGATGCCACCCTGTCGCTGCTCCAGCTGCTCCCGGACACCGCGCTGCTCGCCGTCACCACCCCGCAGACCACCGCCCGCGTCGTCGCCGGCCGGGTGGCACGCATGGCCGGCGAGACGGGCGTGCCCCTGGCCGGCGTCATCGAGAACATGTCCGCGGCCGAGTGCGGGGCGTGCGGCGCGCGCACCGCGCTCTTCGGTACCGGCGGGGGTGCCCTGCTGGCCGAAGAGGCGGGCGCGCCGCTGCTCGGCCAGATCCCGCTGGACCTGGCGCTGCGTGAGGCCGGCGACCGGGGCGTGCCCGTCGTGGTCGACGTGCCCGGCGCGGCGTCGGCGCGCGAGCTGACCCGGGTGGCGACCGGCCTGCCGGCGCCGCGGCGCACCCTCGCCGGCCGCGCCCTGCCGCTGTCCGTGGTCTGAGCGCCCCGGCCCTACTCCGCCCCCGGCCGGACCGCCCGGACCAGGGTGTCGATCGCCGTGCCGCCCTCGACCGGGCGGTCCACCCGCCGCGCCGCGCCGATCGGCAGGCCCGCCAGCTCGCCGGTCACCCACTCCGGGGTGTAGAGCACGTCCGGGTCGCGGGGCCCGCCCACACCGCCGTCGAGGTTGGCGAGGTCGTGCGCGACGACCAGCAACGTGCCCCCGGGTGCCAGCGCGCCGGCCGCGGTCCGCAGCACCCGGCGCCGCCCGTCGGCGGGCAGCTGCAGGTAGGCCAGCAGGACCAGGTCGTACCCCGCCGGGTCGACCGCGTGGGTCAGCACGTCGGCGCACACCCAGTCGACGTCGACCCCGCGGGCCGCGGCGAGCGACCGGGCCTTGTCCAGCGCGACCGCCGAGAAGTCCACCCCGGTCACCCGCCAGCCGCGGGCGGCCAGCCACACCGCGTTGCGGCCCTCGCCGCAGCCGAGGTCCAGCGCGCGGCCCGGCGCCAGCCCGGCCAGCTCGGCCGCGACGAACCGGTTGGCCTCGTCCGTCCACACCAGATCCGAGCCGGCGTACCGGCGGTCCCACTCCGCGCTCGAGGTCACGTCAGGCCGACTTCGACAGCGACGCCCGGACCTCGTCCATGTCCACGGCGCGGAGCGCCCCGATCAGCTTCTCCAGCGCCGCGGCCGGCAGCGCGCCGGGCTGGGAGTAGAGCACCACCCCGTCGCGGACGACCATGAGCGTGGGGATCGAGGAGATCCCGAAGGCCTGCGCCAGCGCCGGCTGCGCCTCGGTGTCGACCTTGCCGAACACGATGTCCGGGTGCGTCACCGACGCCCGCTCGAACACCGGTGCGAACATCCGGCACGGCCCGCACCAGGACGCCCAGAAGTCGACCAGGACCATGCCCGGACCGCTCACGACATCGGTGAAGTTCTTGTCGGTCAACTCGACGGTAGCCATCAGGCCCTCCTTGTCTGATACCCCCTACGGTATCCGCAACGCACGCACGAGCCATCCTGTTCCCGGGCGCCCACATACCCTAGGGGGTATATTGGCGGGCGGAGGTACGACATGGACATCGGAATGACCGTACGGCTCGACGCCCCGTTCGCGGAGGCGGTCGCGCGGACCAAGGAGGCCCTGCGGGAGCAGGGGTTCGGCGTGCTCACCGAGATCGACGTGCGGTCCACCCTGCACGACAAGCTCGGCGAGGACATGGAGGACTACCTGATCCTCGGCGCCTGCAACCCGCGGCTGGCGCACCGCGCGCTGGGCGTGGACCGGCGCATCGGGCTGCTGCTGCCGTGCAACGTGGTCGTCCGCGCCGACGGCGACCACACCCTCGTCGAGGCGATCGAGCCGACCACGATGGTCACGATCACCGGCGAGCAGGACCTGGCCCCGGTCGCGGACGAGGCGAAGGGCCTGCTGCGCGCCGCGCTGGACGGGCTGACCGCCGCCTCGCTGAGCCGGCCGGTGGGGTGACGCACGAAACACCGAGGTGAGGCGCCCGGTCATGCAGAATCGGGTCACCCGATCATCTCCTGGAGTTGTTCACGTGACCTGGTTCATCTGGGTGGCGGGCGCCGTCGTGCTCGCCGCCGCGGCGTTCGGCGCCGTGTACCTGCCCCAGCGGGGGCGCGGCCTCGAGCGGCGCACCGCGTGGTCGGTCGCGCGCGCCGCCGTCGACAGCGCGGCCATCAGCCGCGACGCGGCGCCGCACCTCGTGCCCGAGGCCGAGGACCTCTTCGCCCGCGCCCGGCTGCTGGTCGCGGTGGGCGGCGAGTCCGGCGCGGCCGCCGAGGCCGCGGAGTGCGCCGCGCGCGCCGACCGGCTGTGGCGGTGGGCCGCGGGTGGCTGAGGGCCGGCACCGGTCGCTCGCGGGCGCCCTCACCCGGCGCCGCCGGCCCGCGCAGGGCGGACCGCCGTGGTGAGCCGCTCGCCCCAGGCCCGGGCCCGTCCCAGCTCCCCGCCGCACAGCGGGCCGGGCGTTCCGTCGACGTAGAAGTTCGCCGCGGGGGCGACCGCGCGGAACCCCGCGCGCCGCAACCGGGTGAGCGCGGCGCGGGCCGCCGAGCCCGGCAGCTTCGGCCGCCTGATCTTCGTGTCGAACGTGGCGACCGGGGGACGCGTGCCGCCTGCGGCCAGGCCCTCGACCCAGTCGCGCAGGCCGATGCCGGCCGCGGCCCGGTCGTCGGCCCCCTGCTTGCGGGCGTCGGCGCGGGTGGTCGCCCGGCTCATGCTGAACGCGTGGGTCGGGCCACCGACCACGAGCAGGTCGACGCCGGTGGCGGGGGTGGTCGGCGCCGCGCCGACCTCGACGACGTCGACGGTCATCCCGGTGCGCAGGCCGTCGGCGATCGCCTCCGCGACCTTCCTGGTGTTGCCGAACATCGACTCGTACACCACGAGCGCGTGTGCCATGGCGGGCCTCCTTCGCTCCACCCCGACGCTAGGTTCGCCTCGCGCGGCCGCAGGAGGGTCGGAGGTCCCCGCGTGCAGGGCCCTCCGGGGGTGTCCGCGAGAATGACCGCCGTGGGCGTTCCAGGCAGCCGGTTCCTGCGCATGGTGGACGGGCTCGCCGAGGTCGAGCGCGCGGAGACGAGCAACTACACGTCGTTCGGCGTGCGCGGCAGGCGGTTCGGGTACTACTGGCCCCGGACGAGGACCGTCGGCCTGAAGCAGACGCTCTCCGAGCAGGCCGCGCTGGTCTCCGAGCGGCCGGACGTGTTCGAGGTCCAGTTCACCGCGGGCGGGTTCGGCTGGGTCGTGGTGCACCTGCCACGGATCGAGGCCGACGAGCTCATCGAGCTGGTCTACGAGGCGTGGCGGCTCTCCGCCCCCGAGTCCCTCGCCGAGGAGCACCCGCTCAGGTGACCGGTTTCGGTCAGGGCTGACCCATATCGCCGGACCCGGCGCCCCGCGGCGGCAGCACCGGCGTGTCGTCGTCCGGGGCTCGCCCCGCGCGCAGGACGAGCCGCTCGACGAGCTCCAGGCCGCGCTCGGCCCACGCGATCTCGGTCTTCGCGCGCGCGATCAGGCCGCGGTAGGCGTGCGCCTTGTAGGCGACGATCGCGTCGTGGGCCGCCTGCGGTGCCCGGGTGAGCCGGCGGCGCAGCAGGTCGGTCGCCCGCCGCTCGAGCTCGTCGACGTGCCGCTCGTACCGGTCGCGCAGCGCCTCGTAGTGCGCGCGGTGGGCGCGGAACTGGGCCCGGGCCTGGACGTAGGAGCCGTACTCGAAGTAGGTCGCCTTGACGTAGGCCGAGTCCCGCACCGCCGGCAGCTCGCCGACCTCGGTGACCCAGCGGCGCAGCTCGCCGGCACCGGCGTCGGTGAGCGCGTAGGCCCGCTTCGTCGCCAGCGCCTTCTCCCCCCGCGGGCGGGTCTCGGCGACCACGAGACCCTCCTGCTCCAGCCGCCGCAGCTCGGTGTAGATCTGCGAGTGCTGCGCGTACCAGACGTTCGCGACGGACTGGTCGAACAGCTTCGCGAGCTCGTAGCCCGTCATCGCGCCCGCCTCGACCAGCGCGAGCAGCGCATGCCGCAGTGACATGCGGTCATCGTGCCACCAGAGGCAATGATCTCCGTTCAGGTCAGTGCTGACACAAAAAGTGGACAGCTCCCCGGTCACTCAGCCGGGACGGCTGCCCGCCTCGCGCGTGATGTCCACACGGGACCGCACGGCGAGTTTGCCCAGTATGTGCGAGACGTGGCTCTCGACCGTGCGGGTCGAGAGCACCAGCTGTTCCGCGATCTGCCGGTTGGACAGGCCCTCGGCCACCATTCCGGCGATTCTCGTCTCGGTCGGGGTCAGGCTGTTCCACCCGGTTCGGTCCTGCCGGTGCTTCGACCGGGGACCGCGGCGCATGCCGTGGCGGCGCAGCTGGGCACGCAGGTGCGCGAGGTCCCAGTTCGCGCCGAGCCGGTCGTAGAGATCGTCGGCACGGGTGAATGCCGCGCGCGCGGAGGCGCGGTCGCCCAGGCACGCATACCTGACGGCGGCGGCCTCCAGCGCCTTGGCCCGCAGCAAGGGGAGGCCCGCGTCGTCGTAACGCTTGGCGGCGCACTGCAACAGGCTCGGATCATCGTCGAGCAAGCCCCGGCAGTAGGCGTCGGTGGCGAGCCGGTGCGGCACGTGTGACCGCTGCGCGAGTGCCGAGGCCTGGGCGGCGACGTCCGCTGCGGCGGCCGCGGTGCGGGTGTACGCCGCCAGCCGCGCGGCTTCCGGCAGCAGGCGTTCCATCTCGTCGAGCTCTTCGGCATGCCTGTTGACCCCGTCGGTGAGCACGGCGAGCGCCTCGTCGGGCGCGTCGGACATCTCGCGGTCCAGGCTGCGGGCCAGGGCCAGTGACGCCACGACGCGGCTACCGATCTTCTCCGCGCTCGGCGCGGCCAGGCTCAGATGCTCCTGGGCGGTCGCGGAGTCCCCGCGGTGGAACGCGATCACCGCGGCGATGCCGCGGTCACAGCAGATCACGGCGGGATCCTTGAAGTCGTCCGGCAACGTGTCGACCTCGGCCTGCGCGTCGTCCCATCGCCCGACCTGGAACAGCAGTTCGCCGAGGGCGCTCTGCGCCTGCGCCAGCCGCACCAGGCTGCCGGCGCGGTCGGCGCGTTCCCGTACCTGCTCGGCCGCGCGGACGGCTTCCGCGTAGCGGTCCAGATCGCCGAGTGCGACTGCCTGGTTCACCTGCAGCAGCAACCCGAGATCGGTGAGCGCGGAGTCGTCGCCGACGACGGCCAGCGCACGCTCGAACAGCGGTAGCGCGGCGGCGACGTCGCCCCGCATGATCGACACGATGATCAGCACGTGCAGGGACCAGCCGACCGCCCAGGCATCGCCGACCTCCTCGGCTGTTGCCAGCGCGTCGGCGGCCACCTCGGCCGCCACCGTGACCTCGCCCAGGTCGCGCTGGGCCCGCGCGATCAGCACGAGCAGCCTGGCGCGTTCGCGTGCGGACACCTCCGGCCGCTTCAGCGCCCTGGTGAGCGACGTGAGCGACTCGTCCGTCCGGCCCGCCAGGGCTCGACACTGGAACACCGTCCAATGGAGATCGACGAGCAGGTCGGGATCGGTGACCACGGCCATCGCCCGGGCGGCGACGCGCTCGGCCTCGGTGCGATCGCCCGCCCGGTACAGCGCGTCGGCCAGCCGGCAGGCGAGGACGGCGCCACGCTTGGTCGTCGCGGTGGTCCGGCGGCAGGCCTCGCGCAGCAGGTCGATCGCCGTCCGCGGGGCGTGGGCGACCAGCGTCGGCGCGGCGTCGGCCAGCCAGTCGAGCAGCGTCTCGTCGAGCGGTCCGGCATCGGGAGCGCTGACCGCTTGGAGCACCTGCCGGGCCACCCGGCGATGCGGGGCGCCCGCCGCGGCGAGCGCGCGAGCCGCGTCCAGGTGCCACGCCGGACGGATCGCCTCCGCGATGTCGTCGTAGAGCGCCCGGCGGATCAGCGGGTGCCGGAACGCGAGCCGCTCCCCCGCGTCCCGCAACACGCCTGCCGTCAACGCCTCGTCGACGGCCGGCACCAGTTCGGCGATACGGCATCCCATCACGATCGCCAGGTCGGAGATCAGGAAGTCCGCACCCAGCAGGGCCGCGGCCTGCAGCGCCGTACGGGCCTCGCGGGGCAGGAAGTCAAGCCGGTGTGCGATCGCGCCGACCAGCGAGTGCGGCACCGGCCCGTCGATCACCTCGACCATCCCGGCGGCATCCACCGTCAACCGGCGCGACCGGATCAGCGCATCCATCAACTCCGTGAGATAGAGCGGGTTTCCCGCCGCCTCGTCCACCAGCCGGCGCAGGTTCTCGCCCGGGCGGCCGTCCGAGATCGACACGACGAGCGCGGTGACCGCCTGGTCCGGCAGGCCGCCGAGACGGATCGTGGCGTCCTGGCCGACGGTGCGCCGCACGGCGAGCATCTCCTCGCGCTGCGGCACCGGACGGGCGACCCCGATCAGCAACAGCGCGGAGCGGTCGACCGACCGCGCGAGCCATTCCCAGACCCCGATCGTCTGCCGGTCCGCCCACTGCAGGTCGTCGACCACGAGGACGGTCGGCGCCGCGCTGCACAGTTCGGCGAGGAGGGTGAACATCTGCTCCGAGGCCGCCACGGTCGGATCGGCGACACCGCCGACCTCGCCCTGGAGCAACCGCAGTATCGTGCCCAGCCGCGGCTGCCCCCCGGATTCCCGTGCTCCCAACGCATCCAGCAACGGCTGCAAGGGAAGCGCCTGTCCCAGCTCATCCGCCGCCGCCCGGTAGACCCGGCACCCTCGCCGCTCCGCGATCGAACACGCGACCCGGGCGAGAGACGACTTGCCGATGCCCGGCTCGCCCTCGATGAGCACCGCCCGGCCCGTTCCGGAGACGAGGTCGTCGACCCACGCGCGCAGCCGGGCGATCTCGGCATCCCGCCCGACGAGCGCGTTCCCGGCCGACATGGGTTCACCGTACTTGTCAGGCCCCGATGGAACGCCCCGGACCTCGGCGGCGGAGGGCACCCGCCGCCGAGGTCATGCCCGAGTCACCGCGGTCGCCCGGTGCGCGGCCCCGAACGACGGGCCGCACCCCCACGCGGCCCTCGCCGGTCACGCCGACCGTCCCACGTGCGTCGACGCCGCTCCGGACCCACTCACCGGACCTCCCCAGATGCTCGCGCATGGGGCAACTCTCGACCCGATCACCGTCCGAGACATCCGTGATGCCACGGACACTTAACTTGTTCCTGGCTTTGCGTCACCTTGACGTCGCGCTTCCGGTGAATCGCCAACCTTCCCGGCGAGGTGACCTGCCGACCACCGGCACCGGCCTCACTGGCCGGACCGGCTCAGGACCTCCCCGGCCGCGCGCCGGCCGGACTCCACCGCACCGTCGATGTAGCCGGCCCACCGCGTCGCCGTCTCGGTGCCGGCCCAGTGCAGCGGGCCGACCGGCCGGCGCAGCGCGTGGCCGAACCGGGTCAGCGCCCGGGGCGTGGCGAACGCCCCGTAGCAACCCCGGGTGTACTCCTCGGCGACCCAGTCACGCTCGACGTAGCCGATCGGGTCGCGGGCCCGGGGGCCGAAGTAGGCGGCCAGGTCGGCGAGCACCGCGTCCCGGCGCTCGGCCGGGTCGAGCCGGGCGGCCACCTGGGCGTGGGTTGCCTCCAGGAAGCCGACCAGCACCGCGGGCGCGCCGTCCGGCGGCCCGCCGTCGAACACCGTGCCGAGCGCCCGCCGGTCGCTGTTCGCCTGGCCGGACAGGCCGTCGGTGCGCCAGAACGGCTCGTCGTAGACCACGTTCACCTTGATCGTCCAGCCCATCGGCATGCGCGCCAGCAGCTGGTCCCGCTCGCCGGGCAGGCCGGGCTCGAACCGGATGCACGCGGCCGGCGCGGGCGGCACCGCCACGATCGCCCGTCGCGCGCGCAGCTCGCGGCGACCCGCGCGGACCCGCACGTCGGCGCCGGTCCACCGGATCCGGGTGACCGGCGCGGACAGGACGACCCGGTCGCCCAGCTCGCGGGCCATCGCGACGGCGACGCCCTGCGTGCCGCCGACGACCCGGTCCTGCTGCGCCCCGCCGGTGGTGTTGATCAGCGAGTCGACGCCGCCGCCGGAGTGGATGTAGAACAGCGCCCACAGCGCGGACATGTCCTCCGGGTCCGCGCACCACAGCGCCTCGGTGACGAGCCGGTAGTACGCCCGGCCGGTCTCGGTGTAGACGTGCCGGCGCAGCCAGGTGCCGAACGTCTCCCCGTCGAGCTCCCCGGCCCGTGCCGCGTGCCACGGCGCGTCCAGCGGCACCCGCCGCGCGGCCCGGTCCAGCCGCACCTGGGCCTGCCCGATGTCGGCCAGCACCGCCGGGTTCAACCGCGGGACCCGCCCGTCGTAGCGGACCAGGCGCCCGCCGAGCTCGGCGACGTGCGTGCCCGCGTCGTGTGTCGGGTAGGTGCCGATCCCGAGCTCGCGCAGCAGCCCGAGCACCCGGTCCTGGCCCGGACCCACCCACTGGCCGCCGACCTCCACGACCGCGCCCGTGGCGGGCACGTCCACGGAGCACACCCGCCCGCCGACCCGGTCGCGCGCCTCCAGGACCACGACGTCCTGCCCGGCGGCCGTAAGCGTGCGGGCGGCGGTCAGGCCGGCCACGCCGGCGCCGACCACGACGACATCGATCACGGCTCACCTCCCGGATGCCCGGGTATGCCACCGCCTGCCGGTGCGTGCCGTCAAGTGGTCTCAGCCGCGCGGCTCGGTCACCGCGGCCACGAGCAGCGGCGCCGCCTGCCGGGTGAGCGCGTTCGGCGCCAGCCGGTCCGGCTCCACGTACGCCTGCGACAGCCCGCCCTCGTGCAGGGCGAACAGCCAGCGGATGAGGTCGTCGACGGGCACCGTCGGGCGTCGGCCGAACCGGTCGAGGATCTCCGCCAGCCGCTCGGCGAACGCCGCCCGGACGCGGGCCCGGGCGCCGGCCAGCACCCGCGCCGCGGCCGGGGTGCGGACCGCGTGCAGCGCGAACTCGGTGTTCACCAGGAACCACCGGCGGTCCTGCGGCACCGCGGACACCAGCGCCGCCATCACCTCGTCGAGGGTCGCGCCGGTCTGGTCGACGTCGGTCAACGTGGACAGGATCCGGGTGGTCTGCCGGTCGTAGAGCGCGGCGAACAGCTCCTCCTTGGAGCCGAAGTTGCTGTAGAACGCCCCGCGGCTGAACCCGGCCCGCTCGCAGACCTCCTCCACCGAAGCCGCGTGGAAGCCCCGCTCGGCGAACGCGTCCAGCGCCGCGTCGAGCAGCCGCCCGCGCGTCTGACGGCGCTTGCGGGACAGCGGCTCCGCTGGCTTCGTCACGGACCCCAGGGTACAGTTCTGTATCGGATACATCAATGTATATTTTCGGGGGAGGAAATCGTGATCGCCGAAGGACTGGGTCTGCGCACCCGGCGCGGCTGGATCTTCCGCGACGTCGGCCTCCAGGTGCCCGAGCCGGCCGCGCTGGCCGTCACCGGCCCGGCCGGCAGCGGGCGCAGCATGCTCCTGCTCACCCTCGCCGGCCGGGCGAAGCCGTCCACCGGCACGGTCGCCGTCGCGGGCACGACCCGCCGCGCCGACATCCGCCGCCTGGTCGCGGTCGCCCGCGTCACCGGGGCCATCGGACTCGACCCGGACCTGCGCGTCGCCGACCACCGCGACGAGGCCGCCCTGCTGTGCCCCACCGCCGACCACGACTGGGCCGCGGAAACCGTCGGTCTGCACGTCGACGGCACCACGCTCACCGGCGACCTCGCGCCCGACGACGCGACCCTGCTCGCGCTCGCCCTCGCCGCCGCGACCCGGCCCACCGCGCTGGTGCTCGACGACGTCGACACCGCCACCACACCCGCGCAGCGCGAGCGGATCTGGGCCGCGCTGCGTGCCGTCGCCGGCGCCGGCATCACCGCCGTTGCGTCCACAGTGGACGAACCGGAGGGTGTGCCGGTGTACCGCATGCCCGGCTACCAGGAGGGGAGCGTCGATGCGGCCGATTAGGCTGGGCCTGCTGGAGATCAAGCGGTTCCGCACCCCGTTGCAGCGCCTCGCCCTGGTGTTCGTCGTGCTGGTGCCACTGCTCTACGGCGGGTTGTACCTGTGGTCCAACTGGGACCCCTACGGCCGCCTGGACCGGATCCCCGTCGCCGTGGTGGACGACGACCGGCCGGTGACCGTCGACGGCAAGCGGGTGGCCGCGGGCGAGCTGTTCACCGACGAGCTGCGCGAGGACCGGATCTTCGACTGGCACTTCGTCGACGACGGCGAGGCGCGCCGCGGCGTGCACGCCGGCGACTACTACTTCATGATCTCCGTGCCCCGCGACTTCTCCGGCAGGCTGGCGAGCGGCGCCGAGCACACCCCGCGGCGCGCCGCGATGCTGATCACGCTGGACGACGCCAACGGCTACATCGTCGGCAAGATGGCCCAGACCGTGCAGGCCGAGCTCGAGAACAAGATCAGCGCCGCCGCGGTGAGCGCCTACTTCCGGTCGGTCTTCGACAACCTCGACCGCCTCCGCGCCGGTCTCGACGACGCGGTCGACGGCGCCGGCGAGCTGGAGAAGGGCGCCGGCACCGCCGAGCAGGGCGGCCGGGACCTCGCCGACGGCCTGGGCAGGCTGAAGTCCGGCGCCGATGACCTGGCGTCCGGGTCGCGGCAGGTCGCCGACGGCGTCTCCGCGATCGCCGACGTCGTGGTCCCCGCCGCCGACCGCCTCGCCGACGCGATCCCGACCCTCACCGACGACGCCGACGACGCCGCGAGCAGCGCCGACGCGCTCGCGGGAACCACCAAGGAGGTGGCCGACTCCGTCTCCGGCGGCACGGAGTCCGTGCAGAGCGCGGTCACCGAGCTGGGCCGCGAGCACCCCGAGCTGGCCGGCGACCCCGCGTACCAGGAGCTGGTCCGGCGCACCGGCGACGCGGCGGCCGCCGCGGGCCGCACCGCCACGGCGGCCGGCGAGGTGAAGGACACCACCGGCACCGTGGCCAGGCTCGCCCGCCAGGTCCAGCAGGACTCGCCCGGGCTGCAGGCCGACGTGCGGGGTGCGGCCGACCAGGTCCGCGACCTCGACAGCGGGGCCACCCGGGTCGCCGACGGCGCCGCCGAGCTGGACACCGGCCTGGGCACCGCGGCCGGCGGTGCGACCGATCTGACCGGTGGGATCACCCGGCTGCACACCGGGGCCGCCCGCCTGGCCGACGGCCTCGCCGACGCCCGGGACCAGCTGCCGGTGCTGTCCGACGACCAGGAGAGGAGCAACGCGGCCACCCTGGCCTCGCCCGTCGACGTCGGCACCGAGAACCTGCACCCGGCGGTCACCTACGGCCGCGGGCTCACCCCGTTCTTCTTCGCGATCGCGCTCGTCGTGTTCGGCATCACCGCGTTCCTGGTGCTGCGCCCGGTCTCCGCCCGCGCGCTCGCGAGCCGCGCCGGCGACGTGACGGTCGCGCTGGCCGGATGGCTGCCGGCCGCCGCGTGCTGCGTGGCCGGCGCGGTGGTGCTCTACCTCGTCGTCGACCTCGGGCTCGGCCTCGACCCGGCCCACCCGTGGGCGATGCTCGGCATCCTCGTGCTCGCCGCGGCGGCGTTCACCGCGATCGCGCACCTGCTGCGCACCTGGCTCGGCGGCGTGGCGAGCGCGGTCGTGCTCGTCCTCCTGCTGCTGCAGCTGACGACCTGCGCGGGCACCTTCCCGGCCGAGACGCTGCCGGCGGTGTTCCGCGCGCTGCACCCGCTGCTGCCGATGAGCTACCTCGTCGACGCCCTGCGCGTGACCGTCACCGGCGGCAACGCCGGCCACCTCGCGCGCGACGCGGCGGTGCTCGCGGGCTTCGCGGCCGCCGCCCTGGCGGCGACCACGTTCGTGGTGCGGCGCCACCGGGAATGGACGATCCGCGACCTGAAACCGGAGCTGGCCGTCTAGCCGCACCGCGACCGGGCGATGATGACGTCGTGGAGACAGCGGCAGAGATCGTGGCGCTGGTCGCGACCGTGCTCGTCGTGACCGTGGTCGCCCGGCGGATGGACTGGCCGGCACCCCTGTGCCTGATCGCGGTGGGCGTCGCGGCGTCCTACGTGCCGGGTGTGCCGCAGTACCACCTCTCCCCCGAGGTCGTGCTGGTCGGGCTGCTGCCGCCGCTGCTGTACTCGGCGGCGATCCAGACCTCGCTGCTCGACTTCCGCAGGATGCGCGGGCCGATCGCGCTGCTGTCGGTCGGCCTGGTCGTGTTCACCACGTTCGGGGTCGGGCTGGTCGCCTGGGCCGTGGTGCCCGGCCTGCCGCTCGCCGCCGGGATCGCGCTGGGTGCCGTGGTGGCGCCGCCGGACGCGGTCGCGGCGAGCGCCGTCGCGCGCCGGGTCGGCATGCCGCGCAAGCTCGTGCGGCTGCTGGAGGGCGAGAGCCTGTTCAACGACGCGGCCGCGCTGGTCGCGCTGCGCACCGCCATCGCGGCGATCGCCGGGGCGATCACGATGTGGCAGGTCGGGCTCGACTTCCTGCTCGCGGCGGTGGGTGGCGCGGCGGTGGGCGTGGTGGTGGGGCAGGTGGCCGCGTTCGTCCGCGCCCGGCTCACCGACCTCGTCACGGACACCGCGCTGTCGTTCACCGTGCCGTTCATCGCCTACCTGCTCGCCGAGGAGGTCCGGGGCTCGGGCGTGCTCGCGGTGGTCGTCGCCGGGATCATCCTCGGGCACCGCTCACCGGTCATCCTGTCCGGCCCGGCGCGGGTGGCGAGCCGGCACAACTGGCAGACCGTCCAGTTCCTGCTGGAGAACCTCGTCTTCCTGCTCATCGGCCTGCAGCTGCGCCAGATCCTCGAGGAGGTCGGCACGAGCGGCCTGTCCTACGGCCTGCTGGCCTGGATCTGCGCCGCCGTGCTCGGTGCCACGATCCTCACCCGCATGCTGTGGCTCATCGGCATCGGCGCCTACAAGCGACTCGCCGCCCGCGGCAGCTCCCGCGCCCACGTCTGGCCGTGGCGCTACTCCGCGGTCATCGCGTGGGCCGGGATGCGCGGGGTGGTCACGCTCGCCGCCGCGTTCATCCTGCCCGTCGACACCCCGCGGCGCGCGGTGCTCGTGCTCGCCGCGTTCGTCGTCGTGGCCGGAACCCTCGTCGTGCAGGGCACGACCCTGCCCGGCCTGGTCCGGCGGCTGCGGCTGCCGGCCCCGGACCCGGCGGAGGACGCGCTGCAGGAGGCGGCCGTGCTCAACGACATGACGCAGGTCGCGCTGTCGGGGCTGGAGGACCTGCGCACCCCCGGCGACCCGCCGGAGGTCATCGACCGGCTGCGCGACCGGCTGCGGGACCGGACCGACTCGGCGTGGGAGCGGCTGGGCCGGCAGAGCGCCCTGGCCGAGACGCCGAGCGACGCCTACCGGCGCCTGCGGCTGGAGCTGCTGCGGATCGAGCGTGAGGAGGCGCTCGAGGCCCGCGACAACGGCACCGTGGACGACATGGTCCTGCGCCGGATCCTGGAACGGCTCGACATCGAGGAGTCGATGCTCGACCGGGACGAGGAGCAGGCGCCGGCGCTCGACCGCGAGCTGCGCACGCCGGCGCCGACCGCGGGGTCCTGCAAGCACCTCGACCACGAGTGGCGGGAGGTCGAGCCGAGCTCGCGGGACAGCTGCGCGGCCTGCGTCGAGGAGGGCACCACCTGGGTGCACCTGCGGCTGTGCCTCAAGTGCGGCAACGTCGCCTGCTGCGACTCCTCGCCGCGCCGGCACGCCGCCCTGCACTTCCAGGACAGCCGCCACCCGGTGATGCGCAGCTTCGAGCCGGGCGAGACGTGGCGGTGGTGCTACGTGGACAAACAGCTCGGGTGAGCAAGCGTCAGGTTCCCTCGGTGAACGCCTTGAGCGCCCGCATGGTGCGCTCGCCCTCCCGCCGGAACTGCCGCAGCACCAGCGGCCGCACCGGCCGCAGCGGGGCGGGGAGCTCCAGCGTGACGACCCGGCGGAGGTGCACACCCGGCGCGGCCGGGGTGAGCGTGTAGGTCACGTCGATGTCGATGACGCCGAGCAGCCGCGGCCGCATCGTCATCGGCTGGTGGAAGGCGACCAGGGTGGGCGGGCGCAGCTCGGTGACGGTGCCGTGCCGGACCCCGGTCGGTCCCGAGTCGACGTAGGTCGTGCCGGCCTCGATGGGGTCGGTGCTGATGTCGGTGGTGCCCCCGTAGGCCGCCGACGAGCCGAGCCAGCGCCCGTACCCGCGCAGGTCGACGATCGCGTCGAAGACCTTCTCGGCGGAGGAGCGGATCTCGGTCTCCAGCGAGATCGTGTCCATGCCGCGCCTCCCGGGGTCGTCGTGGGACACAATAGTGTCCACCGCACCGGCGGCTCAGTCCTCGGCCGTCAGGTGCGCGATGATCTTGTCCGCGATCGTGCCGAGCGTGGCCATCTCGCCGGCCGACAGCAGGTCGACGACGTGCCGCCGGACGGACGCCACGTGCTGCGGGGCCGCCGCACGCAGCACGGCCCAGCCCTGCCCGGTCAGCGTCACGGTGGCACCGCGCGCATCGTCCGCGCACGCCTGCCGGGCGACCAGGCCGCGGCGCTCCATCCGGCCCACGTGGTGGGCCAGCCTGCTGGTCGACCACAGCAGGTGGTCGGCGAGCTCGCGGGCCCGCCAGGCGGCGTCCGGGCGCTCGGACAGCGTGGACAGCACGTCGTAGTCGGCCTCGGACAGCCCGCTGTCCCGGTTGAGGTCGCGGGCTATCCGCAGGTCCAGCAACGTGCGCATCCGCCGGTACGCGCGCCACGACCGCTCCTGGTCCGCGTCCAGCCATCGGGCATCCGCCATGGCCCGAGCCTAGCGGGTTTGCTGACGTGTCAGTTATGTGTGTATGGTCGCTGACATGTCAGATAAATCCGTGCCGGCCCTCGGGTGGCGCCTGGCGCGCCTGTACGCCGGCCTCGTCGCGTTCGGGGTGAGCCTCGCGCTGATGGTCCGGGCCGGGCTGGGGCTCGGGCCGTGGGACGTGCTGCACCAGGGCCTCGCCCGGCTGCTCGGCGTCGAGCTGGGCTGGGTCAACATCGGGGTGAGCCTGCTGGTCATGCTGTGCTGGATCCCGCTGCGCGAGCGGCCCGGGTTCGGCACCGCCAGCAACGCGGTGCTCGTCGGCCTGGTGGTCAACGCGGCGCTGGCGCTGCCGGCCGCGCCGGACGGCCTGGTCCCGCGGATCGGCTGGCTCGCCGCGGGCATCCTGCTCAACGGCGTCGCCACGGCGCTCTACATCGGCGCCGGGTTCGGCGCCGGGCCCCGGGACGGGCTGATGACCGGCCTCGCCCGCAGGGGGCATTCGCTGCGCGTCGTGCGCACCCTGATCGAGCTGTCCGTGCTCACCGCCGGAGTCCTGCTCGGCGGCACCGTCGGCGCCGGCACGGTCGCCTACGCGGTCGCCATCGGCCCACTCACCCACTACCTGCTGCCCTACCTGGCCGTGCGGCCCGTGCCGGCGGCGCGAGGAGCGAGCACACCATGACCGACCTGACGACCGGCCTGCTGATCGGGCTCGACGTGTCCACCTCGGCCGCGCCGGACGCCGACCCGGTCGGCGAGGCGCGGGAAGCCGAGCGGCTGGGCTTCGACTTCGTCTCGGCGAGCGACCACCCCAGCGGCCGCCACCCCACCTACGAGACCGCGACGCTGCTCACCTGGATCGCCGCCCGCACCAGCCGGGTCGCGGTCGCCTCCCGGGTGCTCGGCGTGCCCTTCCGCCGCCCCGCGATGGTGGCGAAGGCGGCCGAGTCGCTGGACCGCCTCTCCGGCGGCCGGCTGATCCTGGGCCTCGGCGCCGGCTACTCCGACGAGGAGATCGCCGCCGTCGGCGCGCCGGCCGCGACCGCCCGGGAGAAGGTCGACGGGCTGGCCGACGCGGTGCGCATCATCCGCGGCGCGTGGACACGCGACGGGTTCGACCACGCCGGCGCCGTGCACCGGGTCAGCGCGCTCGACGTCGAACCCAAGCCGGACCGCCGCATCCCCGTCTGGCTGGGCACGTTCGGGCCGCGGGCGCTGGAGGTGACCGGGCGGCTGGCCGACGGCTGGATCCCGTCGCTCGGGTTCGCGCCGCCGGAGCGCGTGCCGGCCATGCGCGAGCGGATGCTGACCGCCGCGGAGGCCTCCGGCCGCCGGCCGGAGGAGGTGCGGTGCGTCTACAACGTCGGCGTCCGCGTCGACGACGCCGCCGGGGCGCGGCCCGGCCTGGTGACCGGCCCGGCGGAGCGGGTCGCCGCCCGGCTGCGGGAGTTCCTCGCGCTCGGGTTCACCGGGTTCAACCTCCAGCCACAGGGTCCCGACCGCGCCCGGCAGGTGCGCGTGCTCGCCGCGGAGGTGCTGCCCGCGCTGCGGGAGACTGTGGGCGACGGCACCCGTTGCGACGAAAGGTGGGCCCGCCCATGACCCAGGTCATCGCGTTCGACGTCAACGAGACGCTGCTCGACCTGTCCGCGCTGGACGGCCCCTTCGAGCACGCGTTCGGCAACGCGGCACTGCGCCCGCAGTGGTTCGCCACGATGCTGCAGCTGTCCTTCGTGGGCGGGCTCACCGGCGACTACGTCGACTTCACCACGGCACAGCACGCGGCGCTGGCGATGCTCGCCGAACGGCACGGCGTCGACCTGCCGCCGGCCACCGCGGAGGGCATCGTCGGGAACATGAGCCGGCTGCCGGCGCATCCGGAGGTCCCCGCCGCGCTCGCGACGCTCGCCGCGACGCCGCTGCGTGTCGTCGCGCTGACCAACTCGCCGCTGGCCGTCGCCGAGGCGCAGCTCACCCACGCCGGCCTGCGCGAGCACTTCGCGCGGGTGCTCTCCGCCGACGAGGTGCGGCGGCTCAAGCCCGCGCGGGAGCCCTACCTGTCCGTCGCCGAGGCGTTCGGGGTGCCCGTGGAGGAGGTCCGGCTGGTCGCCGCGCACGCCTGGGACGTGTCCGGCGCGCTGAGCGCGGGCGCCCGCGCCGCGTTCGTCGCCCGGCCCGGCATGGTGCTCAGCCCGCTCGGGCCGCGGCCGGACATCGTCGGCCCGGACATCGCGGCGGTGGTCGACCGGATCATCGCCACCGACGCCGGCTGACGCTCAGGTGCCGGTGGTGGCGAGCTCGAAGAGCGTGACGAGCTCCGCGGCGTAGGCACCGACGTCCGCCGCGGGGTCGACCGCGAGCCGGTCGAGCACGCCGTCGCGCACCGCGCGCACGGCCATCGCCATCACGTCGACGTCGAAGAAGCGGAACTCACCGCGCAGCTGGCCCGCGCGCAGCAGCTCGGCCAGCCCGTCCGCGCCGGTGGGGCGGCCGACCTCCCGGGCCGCGCGCAGCCGGGTGTGGTGCTTGCCGGCGAACTCGACGTTGGCGGCGACGAAGGCGGCCAGCCGCGCGGCCGGCCCGTCCGCCTCGTCCATCCGGCGCTCGACGAACCCGGCCAGCTCCCCGGTCACCACCCGCACGACCTCGTCCATCAGCTCCCGCTTGCCGGCGAAGTGGTAGGAGATGAGCCCGGTGCTGGACAGCCCCGCGGTGCGCGCGATCTTGGCGAACGAGGTGCCGGCGAGCCCTTCGGCCGCGATGGTGTCGATGGCGGCCTCGACGATCTGCGAGCGGCGTGCGGTGCGCATGCGCCCATCCAAGACCACCTTGCTCAGCCGAGCAACGCGGCGCGCCCGCTCAGCCCCGGGCGACCCGGCGGGGGCGGCCGAGCACCCGGCGGCCGACCTCCAGCAGGTGCGTGCGCAGCTCCTCGTCCGGCATGTCCGCCAGGGCGGGCGAGCCGGCGGCCAGCGCGATGCCGGCCAGCGCCACGTGCGCGGCCACCGACGCCGCCGGGTCCGTGTCCGGACCGACGAGTAGCTCGGTCAAGCAATCCTTGACGTTCTCCTCGTCGTGCAGGGTCCGCTCCAGCGCCCGGGCCACCCCGGGGTCGCTGGAGAACACGGCCGCCAGCGCGCGGTGGCGGATGGCCATGTCCACGATGCCGGCGAGCACGTGGTCGACCTGCGCGCCGCGCCGCCGCTGCGCGCTCGCCTCGCGCACGATGGTCCGCAGCCGGCGCAGTGCCGGCTCCGCCACCGCCTCGGTGATCTCGTCCTTCGTCCTGAAGTGGTAGTACACCGCGGCCTTCGTGACGCCCATCGCGTCCGCGATCATCTGCAGCGATGTGCCCTCGACGCCGTGCTTGGTGAACAACTCCAGCGCCGTGTCCAGCAGCCGGGTCCGGGTGTCCGGTTCGGACGAGCGGGCCGCCGTGGCCGTCATCGGGGACCTCCTTATCCGAGCAGCCTACTAGCCGATCAGCTAGTCGAACAACACGCGGCTCACCTAGCCGTGCGGCTAGTCACATACTTGCCGATCGGCTTGGCGACCCCTAGCCGATCGGCTAGCGTCGTGCTGAGCATCCCAACGAAGGAGTCCAACGGTGGCGACATTCCTCTACCGCCTCGGCCGCGCGTCCTTCCGGCGCCGGTGGCTGGTCACCGGCGTGTGGACGGTTCTGCTGATCGTGTTCGGCCTCGGCGCCGTCGGCCTGTCCGGCCAGCTCAGCAACGCCGTCTCGATCCCCGGCACGGAGTCGCAGCGCGCGATCGACCACCTCAAGGCGACCTTCCCCGAGGCCGGTGTCGGCGGCGCCACGGCGCGGGTGGCCGTCGCCGCCCCCGAGGGCCACGCCCTCACCGAGCCGGCCAACAAGGCCGCCGCCGAGAAGATCGTCGCCGCCCTGGGGGACGCGCCCGAGGTCGCGCGGGTCACCGACCCGTTCCGCACCGGGTCCGTCTCGCCGGACGGCACGGTGGCCCTGATCCAGGTCGGCTACGACAAGCAGGCCTTCGAGCTCACCGACGCCGACCGCTCGGCGCTGGTGAAAGCCACCCGGGGCACCGCGCTCACCACCGAGATCGGCGGTGACGCCACCCGCGCCGCGCCGCAGACCGGCGCCACCGAGATCCTCGGCGTGCTCGTCGCCGCCATCGTGCTGGTGGTCACCTTCGGCTCGCTGCTCGCCGCCGGCCTGCCGCTGCTCACCGCGCTGGTCGGGGTCGGCGTCGGCCTGGCGGGGATCACCACCGCGTCCGGCTTCATGGACCTCAACGCGAACACGCCGGTGCTCGCGCTCATGATCGGCCTCGCGGTCGGCATCGACTACGCCCTGTTCATCGTCTCCCGCTACCGCCACGAGCTCGCCACCGGCGAGACGCACGAGCGTGCGGTCGGCCGCGCGGTCGGCACCGCCGGGTCGGCCGTCGTGTTCGCCGGCCTGACCGTGATCGTCGCGCTGGCCGGGCTCACCGTGGTCGGCATCCCGTTCCTCGCCGAGATGGGCATCGCCGCGGCGATCACGGTCGCCGTCGCCGTGCTCATCGCCACCACCCTGCTGCCCGCGATCCTCGGCTTCGCCGGCGACCGGGTCCGCGCCGGCGGGCTGCTGCGCGGCGGCCCGAAGCCGGGCCGGACCAGCATGGGCGAGCGCTGGGCCCGCGTCGTGTCCCGGCGGCGGGTGCCCGCGCTGCTGATCGCCCTCGCCGGCCTGGCCGTGGTCGCGGTGCCGGCCGCGAGCATGCAGCTCGGCCTGCCCAACGACGCCACCGCCGCGCCGGAGTCCAGCCAGCACAAGGCGTACGAGATGGTCAGCGACGCGTTCGGCCCGGGCGCCAACGGCCCCCTCACCGTCGTCGTCGACACCGGCGCCGGCTCGCGGGCGGCGGTCCGGCTGGCCGCGCAGCGGATCGGCGAGCTGGACGGCGTCGCCGCGGTCATGCCGCCGCAGCAGAACCGGACCGGCGACACCACGCTGCTGACCGTCATCCCGACGACCGGCCCGAGCGACGCGGCCACCGAGGACCTGGTCGCCGACATCCGGGCCACGGGCGCCGCGCTGCACGACCGCACCGGCGCGGAGATCTCGGTGACCGGCCAGACGGCGGCGAACATCGACGTCTCCGAGAAGCTCGCCGGCGCGATGATCCCGTACCTGGCGCTGATCGTCGGGCTCGCGTTCCTGCTGCTGATGCTGGTGTTCCGCTCGGTGGTGGTGCCGCTCAAGGCGACGGTCGGCTTCCTCGCCTCGGTCGCGGCGACGTTCGGCGCGGTCGTCGCGGTGTTCCAGTGGGGCTGGCTCGCCGACCTGCTCGGCGTCGAGAGCACCGGCCCGATCATGAGCATGCTGCCGATCCTGCTCATCGGCGTCCTGTTCGGGCTGGCGATGGACTACCAGGTGTTCCTGGTGACCCGGATGCGCGAGGACTACGTGCACGGCGCCCCCGCGGGCGAGGCGGTGGTGACCGGGTTCCGCCACGGTGCCCGTGTCGTGGTGGCCGCGGCGCTGATCATGACCAGCGTGTTCGCCGGGTTCGTGTTCGCCGAGGACACGCTGATCCAGTCGATCGGCTTCGCCCTCGCGTTCGGTGTCGCGGTCGACGCGTTCGTGGTGCGGATGACGATCGTGCCCGCGGTGATGTCGCTGCTCGGCCGCCGCGCCTGGTGGCTGCCGCGCTGGCTGGACCGGCTGCTGCCGAACGTGGACGTCGAGGGCGAGCGGCTGGTCGAGCCGCCGCAGGAGGACCGCCGCACCCCGGTGACCGTCTAGCGGTGCCGTACCAGCGCACTCACCCGACCCCCCACACACAGCCGAACCGACCCGCCACACAGCCGAACCGACCCGCCACGCGGTCGACCCGGCGCCGGGCCGCGCCGAACGACGCGTCTCCGGTGCATCCCGCCGCGGGTCGGCGCGGCGACGCGAGGGGTCGACTCGCCGCGTGGCGGGTCGGGTGGGTGACCTGACGCAGCACTGTCAGGACAGGCTCGCGCGCAGGGTGTGGATCCTGGCCAGCGCGTCGCCGAAGGCCCCGCTGTCGAGGGTGCCGTCGGCGAGCGCGCCGGCCAGCGCGCTCACCGCCTGGTCGCCCTGGTTCACGTCCCGGGCCGACGCCAGGATCAGGTCCACGCCTGCCCGCGCGGCGAGCACCGCGCGGTTGCCGGTGGAGCCGAAGTTCGCCAGCGCGCCGGCCTCCAGCGCATCGGTGCACGTCACGCCGGTGAACCCGGTGCGGGAGCGCAGCTCCTGCTGGACGACCACCGGCGAGAGCCCGGCCGGGCGGGTGGAGTCGAGCGCGGGGTAGACCGCCCAGGACAGCATCACGAGCTTCGCGCCCGCGGCGACCGCGGCCTGGTACGGCGCCTCGTGCACGCCGCGCAGGGTGGCCAGCGGCACGTTCAGGGTCACCGGCCGGGTGTCGGTGTTCTGGTCCGCGTTCGCGGTGCCCAGGCCGGGGAAGTGCTTCAGCGTCGCCGCGACGCCCCGCGCCTGCTCGGCGCCGGCGTAGTTCGCGCCGAGCTGGGAGACCACCGCCGGGTCCATGCTGAACGACCGCTCGTAGGAGTCCATCAGGTCGCCCGGCGCGTGGTAGACGTCGAGCACCGGGGCGAGGTTGACGTTCATGCCGACGCCGGCGAGGTTCTGCCCGGCTCCCTGCCCGGCGCTCGTCGCCGCGGACCCCGGGTTCGCGGACAGCCCGATGTCCTTGTGCGACAGCGTGGGCTCGCCGGGCAGCCGGCGGATCAGGCCGCCCTCCTGGTCGGTCATCAGCAGCAGCGGCTCGGCCACCGGGCTCTGCGCGGCCGCGGCCCGCAGCTGCGCGACGACCCCGGAGATCTGCGACGTGCTGGAGATGTTCTCGCCGAAGAAGATCACGCCCGCCGCGTCGCCCGCGCGGATGCGGTCGAGCAGGCTCTGCGGCGGGGTGAGGCCCGGGTAGGAGTAGACGACCCGCTGCCCGGCGGCGTGCTGGGCGAACGCCGCGAGGTCGGTGTGCACCCCCTCGGCCGGGTCCTGGCTCACCATCACCCCGCCGGCCACCACGGCGACCGCCACCAGCCAGCGGGACAACCGACCACGTCGCATGGACCCCGACCTCCCAGACGCTGCGTGGGTCAACGATAACCCAGAGCATCGACAGATCGTCAGTTTCCAACGAAATCGGTCAGGGCACGACGACCACCGGCCAGTGCCCCGCACGGATCAGCCGGGTGGCCACCGAGCCGGCGATCCGGTGCCCGGCGCTGGTGGACGCGCCGACCACCACGGTGTCCGCGTGGCAGTGGTCCGCGGCGTCCCGCAACGCGGTCACCGGGTCGCCGTGCACCATCAGGAAGGTGACCGGCACCCCGAGCTCCTCGGCGGCGTCACGGGCCTCCGCGCGCAGCTCGGCGCACAGCTGGCGCTGGGTCCGGTCCTCGAAGGCGGCGGCGGGGCCGGTCAGCGCGAGCCCGGACCGGACCGCCACGAACGCGACGAGCAGCCGGCAGCCCTGCCGCCGCGCCAGGCCGAACGCATAGGCCGCCGCGCGCATCGCGGTCTCGCTGCCGTCGACGCCGACCAGGATGGTCCGGCCCGGCGTGCCGCGCGGCCCGAACCGCTCGACGGTCGGCGCACCCACGACCACCACCTACCCCACGATCGGGTCGGACACCGTCTCCTCGTCGCTCACCTTCTCCAGGTCGAGCGTGGTGCGCAGGGTGATCGGCTTGAGCAGCAGCGCGGCGACCACGCCGACCGCCGCCGCGGCCGCCGAGATCAGGAAGATGTGCGCGGTCGCGTCGCCGTAGACCTGGCGCACGACCTGCTGGACCTGCGGTGGCAGCGCGGCCAGGTTCAGCGCGCTGGTCTGCCCGCCGGAGGTCAGCTGGTGGCCGCCGAACGCGGCGGTCAGGTCGGCGGTCACCCGGTTGGCCAGCACCGCGCCCAGCACCGAGACGCCGATCGCGCCGCCGAGCGAGCGGAAGAACGTCACCGAGGCGCTGGCCGCGCCGAGGTCGCGCAGCGGCACCGAGTTCTGCACCGCGAGCACGAGGTTCTGCATGGTCATGCCCACGCCGGTACCGACCACGAGCATCGCGGCGCCCACGAACAGCAGCGGCGTGTCGTGGTCGATCGTGCCGAGGCCGAGGAACCCGACGACCAGCACGACCGCGCCGGTCACGATGTAGGGCTTGATCACCCCGGTCCGGCTGATCAGCTGCCCGGACACCGTGGACGCCACGAGCACGCCGGCCATCAGCGGGATGGTCAGCAGGCCGGCCTGGGTCGGCGAGTAACCGCGGCCCACCTGGAAGTACTGGCCGAGGAACACCGCGCCGCCGAACATCGCGATGCCGACCGCGAGACTGCCCACGATCGCCAGCGCCGTGGTGCGGGTGCGCACGATCCGCAGCGGCACCACGGGTTCGCGCACCCGCGACTCGACCCACACCGCGACGACGAGCAGGACCACGCCGCCACCGACCATCGCGGCGGTCTGCCAGGACGCCCAGTCGAACGAGTTGCCGACGAAGGACACCCAGACCAGCAGGATGCTCACGCCCGCCGCGATCAGCGCGGCGCCCGCGTAGTCCACGTGCACGTCGGGGCGGCGGATGGTCTCCAGGTGCAGGGTCTTCTGCAGCACGATGAACGCGACCACCGCGATCGGCACGCCGACGAAGAAGCACCAGCGCCAGCCCAGCCACGGCACGTCCACGATGAGGCCGCCCAGCAGCGGGCCGCCGACCGTCGCCACCGCCATGACGGCGCCGAGGTAGCCGTTGTACCGGCCGCGCTCGCGGGGCGGGATGATCGCCGCGATCACCACCTGGACCAGCGCCTGCAGCCCGCCCACGCCCAGGCCCTGGAACGCGCGGGCGGCGATGATCTGGTCGGCGTTCCGCGCGAAGCCGGCGGCCATCGAGCCCAGCACGAAGATCCCGATCGCGATCTGGACCAGAGTCTTCTTGTTGAACAGGTCGGCGAGCTTGCCCCAGATCGGCGTGCTCGCGGTCGCGGTCAGCAGGGTCGCGGTGACCACCCAGGTGTACTGGGTCTGCGAACCGTTGAGCGAGCCGATGATCCGCGGCAGCGCGATCGACACCACGGTCGAGCTGATCATCGCGACGAACAGCACCAGCAGCAGCCCGCTGAGTGACTCCAGCACCTGCCGGCGCGGCATCGCCTCCGCGGCCGCGGTCCCCTCGACCATGCGCTTCCTCCCTGCGTGTCCCATCGGCGCTATTTTTGCTCATAGTGCAAAATTGCACAACAGGAATCTATCGCTGTCGTTAGGGTGATGACCGTGGAGCCCGTGAGCACCCTGCGTGAGCGCAAGAAGGCGGCGACCCGGCAGTCGCTGCACCAGGCCGCACTGCGCCTGGCGATGGCCGGCGGGCTCGACAACGTGACGGTCGAGGACATCGCGGACGAGGTCGGCGTGTCCCGGCGGACGTTCTCGAACTACTTCGCCAACAAGGAGGACGCGGTCCTGCACGCGGACCGCGAGCGCACCCGCACGCTGCTGGACCTGGTCCGCGCCCGGCCGGCGGGCGAGCGCCCGTGGGCGGCGCTGCGGCGCAGTGCCGCCCAGCTCTACGGCCGGCTCACCCCGCCGGACCCGGTGTGGGTGGCGCAGCTGCGGCTGCTGCGCCGGCACCCGTCACTGCTGGCCAGGCAGGCGGCCGACCAGATCGAGCTGGAACGCGAGCTCGCCGAGGCGCTGCAGGCCCGGGGCGCGGACGACCCGGAGCTCGCGCGCCTGATGGCCGCGACGTTCCTCGCCGCGATGCGTACCGCGGGCACCCTGTGGTTCGAGTCCTCGGGTGAACGGCCACTGCCCGAGCTGGTGGACCGGCTGCTGGACCGGGTGACCTTCCGCTAGACCCGTTCACCGAGCCGACCCGCCACGCGGCCCAGCCGACCCCTCACACCACCGACCCGACCCGCCACACGACCCAACCGACCCCTCACACCACCGACCCGACCCGCCACACGACCGACCCGACCCGCCACGCGATGCACCGGTCGCCCGCGGTTCGACGCGGTCGCCTGCGCCACACGCCGACTCGACCGCGCCACACGCCGACTCGACCGCGCCACACGCCGACTCGACCGCGCCACACGCCGACTCGACCGCGCCACGGGCCGACTCGACCGCGCCACGGGTCGACTCGACCGCGCTGCGGGTCGGCTCGGGGGGCGCTAGGCGATGTCCTGGTCCGGCCTGCGGTGGTAGCGGTCGACGTACTCCTGCCGGGACAGCTCGCGGATCGCGGCCATCACCTGATCGGTCACCGCGCGGCGGACGCGCAGGTTCCGCTCGGTCACCGCGGTGAAGTCCAGCGGCTCGCCGAACCGCACGCCGACCCGAGCCGGGCGGGGGATCCGGCCGCCGCGCGGCATCAGCTTCTCGGTGCCGGACAGCGCCACCGGCACCACCAGCGCGCCGGTGGTCAGTGCGAGCGCGGCCACGCCGGTGTGCCCCCGGTAGAGCCGGCCGTCCAGCGACCGGGTGCCCTCGGGGTAGATCGCGAACACGCCGCCTTCGTTGAGCACCTGCTGGCCCGCGTTCAGGGCGGCCAGGCCGGCGTGCGCGTTGCCCCGCTCGACCGGCACGAAGCCCAGCGCGTCCAGGAACGTGGCCATCAGCCGGCCGCGAACGCCGCGACCGGTGAAGTACTCCGCCTTGCCGAGGAACCGGACCTGCCGGCGCACGACCAGCGAGATCACCGCCGTGTCGAGCACCGCGCGGTGGTTCGCCGCGATGATCACCGGACCGCTCGACGGCACGTTCTCGAGTCCCTCGACCCGCGGCCGGTACACGAGGCGCGCGATCGGCGCCAGGACATGGCGGACGAGCAGGTTCAGCACGGTCCTCTCCCGGGGTCGGCAAACGCCCCCACTATAGGTGCCGACCGAGGCGGGTCTCGCCGAGTGAGCGAGGCGACCGCGCGACAACGGCGCCCCGTCCGGTGCTCAGGCGGTCGACGCCCTCACGCGCCGGGCCAGTCGTCCTCCTCGGACGGCACCGGCACGCTCTGCTCCTGCAGGTCCGCCGGGTCCGCCTCGACGTCCGGGTCCGCGGGCGGCAGGTCCCCGGACTCGGGGTCCTCGCGCAGCTCGCGCCGCTGTTCGAGGACGTCGGCCTCGTCGGCACGGAAATCGGCACGGAAATCGGGGTTCATCAGGCCTCCCCGGACCACTGGAGCAGGGCGACGGTCATGGTCAGCGCGCGGCGCACGGTCTCCAGTCCGGTCAGCGGGTCCAGCTCTCGCACTGCGAGGTCCAGCTGGAACCGCGCGTCCTCGGGATGCCCGTTCAGGTCCGCGAGCAGTGCCCGGATCGTAGCGCGCACCTGCGGCTCCAGCTCGTCGATCGAGACGGCATCGTCGTCGACGTCACGCAGGTCCACCGCGAACGACGGCGGCTCGCCCGGACCGACGTTGCCGCGTACCGCGGTCGCGCCGACCTGGATCAGCTCCGCGACGACCTCCCGGACGTAGGGCTTGAGCCGCTCGCCCTGGTCGACCACGGTCTCCAGCGCGGTGGTCAGGCCATCCGGGTCGCTGTCGAGCACACACTCGACGAGGCGGTGGGCGGTCACCTGGGCCGTCGTTTCCTCGCTGCGCATCGGTCGCGCTCCTTCCGTGCGGTCCGGTGGGGAGTGCCCGCGGTCACGGGCGCCGAAACCGTAGGGGCGGAAGCGGCCGGCCGGCGGCCGTCGTTCGTCGGGTGGTGTCAGGAACTCGTCCCCGTCGCCGCCGCCGGCCTGCGCGCGTAGCTGTTCCGCGAGCTTGCGCGCACCCTTCCTGGTCCAACCGTCAGAGCGGGATCACCAGCGGTACCAGCGCCCACCACCCGTGCCACCGGCCGGCGAGCGCATGACGAATCCGAGCAGCCACACGACGAGCAGCACACCGGCGACGATCCAGAGAGCCTTCAGCGCGAAGCCCGCACCGAATAACGCCAGTACCACCAGCAGAACGAGAAGCAACGGAAGCATGATCGTTCCTTTCCTTTCCGGGGCTACCGGAAACCTGTGTGCCCGGCCGTCAGTCGACCGAGAGGGCCTGTACCAGCTCGCCGATTTGCGGGTCGTCGAGCGCGCGAGCCACGTCGGCCTGGGCGACGATGCCGACCAGCCGGTCACCGTCCAGCACGGGCAGGCGACGCACCTTGTGCTGCGACATGCTGCGGAGCACCTCGCTGACGTCGGCATCCGCCGAGACCATGGCGGGCGTGCCCGCGGCAAGCTCGCCGGCGTGCACCGCACGGGCGTCCTTGCCCTCGGCGAGCACCTTCACCACGATGTCGCGGTCGGTCAGCATGCCCTTGAGCTTGTCGTCCTCACCGCAGATCGGCAGCGCGCCGACCGAGAGCCGGGCCATCATCGCCGCGGCGTCGTGCACGGTGTCGCTGGCTCGCACGCAGGTGGGATCGGCGGTCATGATCTCGCGTGCGACAGTCATGTCGTCCCCTCCCTTCGTGGCCGGGACCGTCGGGGTCCGGCCCCCAAGTGCTACCCGGGGAAACCGTTCACAAACTTGGCCGAACGGGGTTTCACCACCCAGGGCATGGGCAACTCACCGTGCGTAGTCCCGGACGAGAGGTGCAAGCCGTGGATGCCAACAGCTACGTGACGTTCTTGTTGATCGGTGCTCTGCTCGTGCTCGTCGACGGCCAGGTCATCTACCGCAACGGCCGGCGGTTCCTGCGCAACGCCGCGCCCGACTCCTCCGCGGAGTCGATGACCCGCCTGGTGTCGGTGCTGTTCCACTTCGTGGTGCTGGGCGTGCTGGCGCTCATCTCCACGATCGACGTGCCGGCGGACAACGCGACCGAGGGTGTGGTGCTGCGGCTCGGCATCGTGCTGATCATCATCGGCATCGCCCACTGGGTCGCGGTGGTGGCGCTCGCGAGGATCCGCGACCGCGAGGAGTTCGACGAGTTCAGCCACGAGCGGGAGGCCCGGCGCCTGGCCAACGAGCAGGCGAACGGCGCGTACGTCACCCCCGTGGAGCCGGCCGACCCCACCGCCTACGTCGACAGCCCCGGCGCCACGGTCCACCGCCAGCAGCCCTACTCCCGCGGCTGACCTCAGAACAACGCGCTGACCGACTCTCCATTGTGGATTCGGCGCATCGCCTCGGCGAGCGCCGGCGCGATGGAGAGCACGGTCAGCTTCGGGGCCGGTTCCCCGATCGGCACGGTGTTGGTGCACACGATCTCCACGACGTCGGACTGCTCCCCGATCCGCTTGAGCGCGCCGTCGGCGAACAGCCCGTGCGTGCAGGCGACCCGGATCGAGCGCACCTCCCGCTCGCGCAGCCGGTCGAGCAGCTCGATCACCGTGCTGCCCTTGGCGATCTCGTCGTCCAGGACGATCACGTCCCGGCCGGCCACCTCGCCGATGACCGACGATGATCGTCACCTTGTCGTCGGCGAAGCGCTGCTTGGCCCCGGCGGCGACCGGAACGCCGAGCAGGCGCGCGAAGTGCGCGGCCTCCTTGGCGTTGCCCAGGTCCGGTGACACCACGACGGTGTTCGACAGGTCGTGGCGCCCGAAGTACGCGGCGAGCTCGCGCAGCGCGTGCAGGTGGTCGACCGGGACGCTGAAGAACCCGTGCACCTGCGGGGAGTGCAGCGTCATCGCGAGCACCCGGTTCGCGCCCGCGGCCACCAGCAGGTCGGCGACCAGCCGCCCGCCGATGGAGATGCGCGGCGCGTCCTTCTTGTCCGAACGCGCGTAGGCGTAGTGCGGCATGACCACGGTGGTGCGTGCCGCCGACGCGCCGCGCGCCGCGTCCAGCATGAGCAGCAGCTCCACCAGGTTCTCCTGCACCGGCACGACCAGCGGCTGGATGAGGAAGACGTCCCGCTCGCGGCAGTTCGCCTGCAGCTGCACCTCGAGGCAGTCGTTGGCGAACCGCGTCACCCGCGCGGGCTGCAGTGGCACCCCCAGATGCGCGCAGATCTCGGCGGCCAGCGCCGGATGTGCACTACCACTGAAGACCGCGATCTCCCGCACCGGTACTCCCCTGCTCGGCTCCCCGCGCACCTGCGCGATGCTACTGGCCGCGCCGGCCGGGGACGCCGGCTCGGGGTTCAGAACGAGGTCGGGATGGACGGGTGGCGCTGGGCCTGGAGCGCGCCGCGCACGATGATCTCCTTGTACAGCGCGGCGATCCGGCCCGTCAGCACTGCCTCCTTCGGACTGTCGTCGGCGCGCACGAACTGGATCAGGCCGTTGCGCCGGCCCAGGCTGATGCACTGGTTGACGTACCGGAAGCGCATCGGCCTCGGCTCGCGGCCGCGTGCCCGGGCCGCGATGGCGCGGACCGCCGCCTGCGCGATCGGCAGGCCCGTGGCGCAGGCCATGCGCAGCTCCTGACCGTCCGCGCGGTGCACGGCGGCCGCGTCGCCGACGCCGTAGACGTCCGGGTGGGACACCGAACGCATCGTCTCGTCCACGACCATGCGGCCGTGCTCGTCGACCGCCAGGCCCGCCTGCCCGGCCAGCCGCGACACGGTGAAACCCGTTGCCCACACGACGAAGTCGGCCGGCACGTGCTCGCCGTCGGCCAGCACCACGCCGTCCGCGCGCACCGACGCCACCTGCGCCTCGTCGCGGATCTCGATGCCCAGCCGGGCGAACGAGCTGCGCAGGTGGCGCCGGCCGCGTTCGGACAGCCGTGCGCCGAGCGTGTCGCCGGTCAGCAACCGCACCTTCAGGTCCGGGTGCGACTCGGCCAGCTCGGTCGCCGCCTCGATGCCGGTCAGCCCGCCGCCGACGACGGTGGCCGTGCCGCCCTCGGCCACCCGCGCGCGCAGCCGGTCCGCCTGGTCCGTGCCGGTGACCGTGTACGCGTGCTCCGCGACGCCGGGCACCGACTCCAGGTCGGCGTGGCTGCCCAGCGCGTAGATCAGCGTGTCGTAGCGGATCGGCTCCCCGGCCGCCAGGGTGACCGTCCGCGTCGCGGTGTCGATCCCCGTGACCCGGCCGACGACCAGCGCGGCGCCGCTCCCGCGCAGCAGGTCGGCGAGCTTGTGCTCGCGCAGCTGCTGGCCGGCGGCGAACTGGTGCAGCCGCACCCGCTCGACGAACCGGTCCCGGTCGTTCACGAGCGTCACCGACGCGTCCAGCTTGCGGGCGGCCAGGTTCGCCGCGATCTGTCCGGCGTAGCCGGCCCCGAGAACCACGATGTGGGTCATGACCCTCTCCCTCCTTGTCACGAGCCTTGACTGGACGGCGCCCCGATCCGTGACAGGCCGGGGCAGCGATCCCGATCACACGAAGCGGTACGGTCGAAAGCGACCGAAGGAGGGACGCGACATGCGAGTCGTCACCGACACCGCCCGCTGCGTCGGCGCCGGGCAGTGCGTGCTCACCGAGCCGGCCGTCTTCGACCAGAGCGAGGACGACGGCACGGTCGTGGTGCTCGTCGAGCACGTCGAGGGCGAGCGGCTCAAGGCCGTCGAGGAGGCCGTCGACATGTGCCCGAGCCAGGCGATCTCCCTCGAGGACGAGTAGGGCTCAGCGCCGGGCGTCCAGGTCCGACCGGGTGAGCGGGCGGCCCGGCAGCGGACCGGCCTCGCGGGCACGCAGGCCGTCGAGCATGATCGCGAGCACCCGGCCGGGCGCCATCCGCGCCGCCTCGCCGCCCAGGCCGTGGGTCTGGTGCACGATCGACACGAACAGCGCCGCCAGGTCGCCGACGCCGACGTCCGCGCGCAGCGAGCCCTCGGCCTGCGCCTGGTGCACGACCCGCTCCAGCACGTCGAACGCCGCGCCGCGGTGGTGGTCGAGCTCCTCGTCGCCGCGCAGGATCTCGGCCACCGCCTGTGAGTAGGTGTGCAGCCGCATCGACAGGCGCAGCTGCGCGGACTGGCCGATGATCCGCACCAGCGCGTCCCACGCCGTCGGCTCCTCCGCGAGCGCCGCCCGCGCCTCGACGGCGACCGCGCGAACGCTGTCCCGGAACACCGCGCGGACCAGCGCCTCCCGGTCGGGGAAGCGCCGGTACAGCGTGCCGACGCCGACCTCGGCCTCGCGGGCGATCTCCTCCATCGGCACCGTGATGCCGCGGGAGGCGAAGAGCTCCCTGGCCGCGCGCAGGATCTGGTCGCGGTTGCGGCGCGCGTCGGACCGCAGGGGCGCCTGCGGCGTCGTGCGGTTCATCGCGTGAGTATCCCACCACCCGCTCTGGACGCAGCGCGCCCGAGTGACTACCGTCGGAAGCAAACGGACGGAATTCCTCCACATCGGTCACGAGGGGACATCCATGACAGAACCGTCCACAGCGGGCGAGCCGGCGTTCCCGCCGCCCCGCGAGTGCCCCTTCCACGCCTCCGAGGACCATCTCGCCCGCCGCGAGCCGGGTCCGCTGACGAGGGCCACGCTGCGCAGCGGCCGGCAGGCGTGGGTGGCCTCGCGGCACGCGGACGTGCGGGCCGTGCTCACCGACCCGGCCTTCAGCGCCAACCGGCTGGACCCGAACTTCCCGCTCGTCACCGGCCGGCGGGTGCAGCGGCAGGACATGCGCCCGTCGCTGATCTCGATGGACCCGCCGGCACACGGTCCCGCCCGGCGGGCGGTGGTCGGCGAGTTCACCGTCCGCCGCCTCGCCGCCCTGCGGCCGCGGATCCAGCAGATCGTCGACGAGCACGTCGACGCGATGCTGGCCGGACCGAGGCCGGCCGACCTGGTGGCCGCGCTCGCGCTGCCGGTCCCGTCGTTGGTGATCTGCGAGCTGCTCGGCGTGCCCTACGCCGACCACGAGTACTTCCAGCAGCGCACGAAGACGCTGCTGTCCCGGACCGCGACGCGCGAGCAGGTGCGGTCCGCGGGCGAGGAGCTGCGGTCCTACATGGACGATCTGGTCCGGGCGAAGGAGGCCGACCCCGGCGACGACCTGATCGGGCGGCAGATCCACCGGCAGCGAGCCGAGGGGGCGGCCGACCACGATGCGCTGACCAGCCTCGCGGTGCTCCTGCTCATCGCGGGGCACGAGACCACCGCGAACATGATCTCGCTGGGCACGGTCGCGCTGCTGCAACGGCCGGGACAGCTCGCCGAGCTGCGCCGCGATCCGGGCCGGACACCCGACGCCGTCGAGGAGCTGCTGCGCCACCTCACGATCGTCGAGTGGATCACCTCGCGCGTGGCGGTGGCCGACACGGAGCTCGGCGGCGTGCCGGTCCGGGCGGGCGAGGGCGTGGTCACGGTGAACCTCGCGGCCAACCACGACCCGGCCGTCTTCCCCGATCCCGGCCGGGTCGACCTCGCCCGCGGCGCCCGCAACCACGTCGCGTTCGGCTACGGGGCGCACCAGTGCCTCGGGCAGAACCTGGCGCGGGTCGAGCTGCAGATCGTGTTCGACACCCTGTTCGCGCGCATCCCGACCCTGCGCGTGGCCGTGCCGCTCGAGGAGCTGCCGGTGAAGGACGACGCGACGATCTACGGCCTGCACGAGCTCCCGGTGACGTGGGACCCGCCGCCGGCCTGACGCGAACGGCCGGACGGACACCGCGCGGGAGTCCGTCCGGCCGCCCGCCTGCGGCCTACCGGCCGGCGAGCACGAGGTGGTCACGCTGCTCGGCGATCACCTGCTTGTGCTCCAGCGCGTTCGTCTTCGCCGTCGGGCTGACCGTCCAGGTGTTGTCCTTGTTCAGCTGCGCGGTCATCGAGTAGATGCCGGGCGGGAACTCGATGCCCACCGGGTTGCTGATGCTGCCGATGTCGAGCACCTCGCCCTGCTCGAACGTGCCCGCCGCCAGGTAGTACGCCGGATGCGGCGTGAACGTCAGGTTGAGGTTGGGCTGTGCCTGGACCGCGAAGGTGCCCGCACCGGACATGCCGATGCCCACGCTGGCCTGCTTCAGCGGGACGTCGCTGTTCTGCACGATGTACAGCGACCCGTTCTGGGCGCCCCGCATCTCCTCGGACACGAACGTGTACGCGCCCTGCGGATGGGTGAAGCCGATCTGGTTGCCGGGCGTGGTGGCCGTGGCCGGGGTGACGATGCTCGGGTCGGCCGGCCAGGTCTGCGAGGCGTCGAAGTAGACGCCCGGGACCAGCATTCCCGTCTCCGACCAGAGGAACGAGTAGTCGATGGTCCACCGGAACATCACCGTCGTGGTGGGGTATGCCGGCTTCGCGAACCACGCCAGGGACAGCACGTTCGGGACGCCGATGTTCGGGTCCTCCTGATACACACACATGTCCTGGAAATTGGTGGAGTCATTGATGACGCGGAGCGTGTACTGCGTGCCGATCATTGTTTGGTGTCTCTTTCTCTCATTCTTCTGCGCATGACAATTCCCCACAAGTGAGCCCACGAATGCCCTGGAATGGAGAGTCACTGTTGGGTTGGCGCCACGGATGGGGCCGCCGAGAGGCGCGCCCGTGGCGATGGTCCCCGACCGGAGCCTCACCGACTCCGCAGGCCAGTCTGCATCAAACCCACGCTCACCGACAGGAAGTGCACTCGTTCGAGTATTTGTTCACGCAGCGCGAAACGGGACGCGAAAGCGACGTCGAATTGACGGAAAGAGCGCGCGGCTCACCGCGCCGGGTGGAACAACGGAGTATTCCGGGCACGGGTTGTCAGCTCGATCGGCCGGGCCGCGGCCGAATGTGTGAGCGTGGCCGCGGTGCCCGCGGCGGCGGAGCCACGCACCGTCACCGGGGGATCCGCGGTCAGAACCGGACGATCGTGCGGCCGCCCTGACCGAAGTGCTCGAACGCCTCGTTGACCCCGTTCAGGTCGGTGGTGTCGGTGGCGAGCGCGGCGAGGTCGAGCCGGCCGGCGGCGACCTCGCCGAGCAGCCGGGGGATGTCGATGTCCGGGTCGGACGAGCCGTAGACGCAGCCGTGCAGGGTGCGGCCGAACCAGTACAGCTCCAGCGCGTTGAACTCCACCGGGCTGGTCCTGCTGCCGACGCCGATCACGGTGACCGTGCCGCCACGCCGGCTGCTCCCCCACGACGCGCGGATGGTGGCCGGCAGGCCGACACAGTCGAAGGCGTGGTCGGCGCCGCGCCCGCCGGCGAGCCCGCGGACCGCCTTGCTGGTCTTCTCGTCGGCCACGATGAACTCGGTGGCGCCGTGCACGGCCGCGAGTTCGGCCTTCGACGCGCTGATGTCCACCCCGATGATCGGTCCGGCGCCGGCCGCGCGGGCGGCCTGCAGCACCGACAGCCCGATGCCGCCCAGGCCGATCACGACCACCGACTGGCCGGCGCGCACCTTCGCCGTGTTGTGCACCGCGCCGTTACCGGTCAGCACCGCGCAGCCGAGCACCGCGGCCTGCTCCAGCGGGATGTCCGCGGGGATGGGCACGACGCCCTGCTGCGGCACGATCGTCTCCTCCGCGAACGCGCCGGTCCCCAGCCCCGGGTACACCGGGGTGCCGTCGGCGAACGTCGCGTACGGATGGGTCGCCCGCTCCTCGGCGTGCACGCACAGCCAGGGCTCGCCCTGCTCGCAGAACCAGCACTCCCGGCACGCCGGCGCCCAGTTCAGCACCACCGGGTCGCCCACCGCGACCCGGTCCACGCCCTCGCCCACCGCGACGACCGTGCCGGCGCCCTCGTGGCCGAGCACGGCCGGCATGTTCAGCGCCAGCGTGCCGTTCGCGAGCGACAGGTCGGAGTGGCACACGCCGGCCGCCACGACCCGCACCCGCACCTGGCCCGGACCGGGGTCGCCCAGCTCGATCTCGTGCACCTCGAGCGGCTCTCCCTGCCGCGTCAGTACCGCAGCCCTCACCATGGATCTTTCCCTTCCCCAGCCGGGCGGGCGTACGGCAAGGCACGCCTGGCCGCCCTCCCGGGTCGTCGACGCCGAGCTCGCGCCGTACGAGGCTATGCCGGATCGTCCACGCGCAGACAGTGGCGTCCGCCACTTCCCCGGTTGACCTCGACCATACTGGAGCTTCGAGACTGGGCCCATGACACGGGTGGTGCAGGCGGACCGGTTCGGGGACCCGGACGTGCTGCGCAGCTGAACCGACCCGTGGCGCAGCCGAACCGACCCGTGGCGCAGCCGAACCGACCCCTCGCGCAGGCGAGCCGACTCCTAGCGTGGTCCGAGCCGTTCCGCTTGTCGTCGGCTCGGCCGTGCCGGTGGCGTGTCCGGTGGCGCGCAGCGAGCCGACTCGCCGATGCCACGGGTCGGCTCGCCTGCGTGGGAGGTCGACTCGCCGATGCCACGGGTCGACTCGCCTGGGTGGTGGGCGGTGGTGACCCGACGAGGTACTACTGGTTCCCGCGCGGTCAGGCCGCGTCGTGGAAGACGAGGCCCAGGGTGTGCCGGCGTCCCGAGCGGATCACCGAGACGCCGTGCCGCATCGGGGCCGCCGACCAGCCGCGGGCGGAGCGGACCGGGCGGTCCCGGGTGGTGAACACCAGGCCGTGGCCCTGCGGGACGAGCGTCGCGATGCCGCGGGACTGCGCGCGCGGCCGCTGCTCGACCATCAGGAACTCGCCGCCCGTGTGGTCCTCGCCCGGGGCGTTCAGGTTGATCACCACCTGCAGCGGGAACACCTTGTCGCCGTAGAGGTCGCGGTGCAGCGCGTTCCAGTCGCCCGCCTCGTAGCGCAGCAGGATCGGCGTCGGCTTCGTCTGGCCCGCCCGGTGGCACTCGTCGAGCCACTCGTCGAGGGTGTCCGGCCAGCGGTCGGGCCGGCCGAGCTTGGCCGCCCAGTCCCGGGCTATCGGCAGCAGCCCGGGGTAGAGCGACGCGCGCAGGTCGGCGACCACCGGCGGGAGCGGGGCGGCGAAGTAGCGGTACTGGCCCCGGCCGTACCGGTAGCGCGCCATGTCCACGGTGGTGCGGAACCGGTCCGGCTCGTCGTAGAGCCGCGCGACCGACGCGCACTCCCGCTCGGTCAACAGGCGCGGGAGCAGCGCGCACCCGTGCTCGTCGATCTCGGCCGTCACCGCGTCCCAGTCGATGGTGGTCCTCACGCCGCCTCCAGGGTGAGCAGGGTCCGCTTCGCCTCGGAGCCGCCGACGTACCTGCCGGACGTGCCGTCCGAGCGCACCACCCGGTGGCACGGCACCACCACCGGGACCGGGTTGGTGGCACACGCGGTGCCGGCCGCGCGCACCGCCCGCGGGCTCCCCGCGGCGGCCGCGACCTGCGCGTAGCTCTCGGTCCGCCCGTAGCCGATCTCGGCCAGGTGGGTCAGCACCGCGCGCCGGAAGCCGGCCGCGAGGCGCAGGTCGAGCGGCACGTCGAAGGTCCGCCGCCGGCCCGCGAAGTACTCGTCCAGCTGCCGGGCCACGGCGTCGAGCCGGGCCGGCGCGTGCAGCACGCGCGGGCTCACCTTCTCGGCCAGGTCGGCCAGGGCCGCGTCGTGGCCGGCCCGCGCGTAGACGACCCGCACCAGGCCGGCGGGTGTCGCCGCGAGCAGCAGCCGGCCGACGGGCGTGTCCACGGTGCGGTAGGCGACATCCAGGATGCCCTCCCGCTCGGCGTCCGCCGCGAGCCGCTCGCGCAGCCGCATCGGGACCTCCGCCGGCATCCCCGCCGTCATGTCGCCGAACAGCTCAGTCATGGTCCTCTCCCCTCGGGTACGTGGTGCGCAGCCGCTTGATGCCGTCGGCCGCGGCGCGGCGGGCGGCGTCGGTGCTGCCGCCGGTGATGGCCGCGACCTCCTGGTACGGCAGGCCGGCGAGGTGGTGGTAGGCCACCGCCTCGCGCTGCTTGCGGGGCAGCGCGGCGAGCGCGTCCCACAGGTCTGCGTCCCAGTCCTCCGGCCGGCCCGCACGGGCCGGCCGGTCCGGCACCTCACCGACGGCGACGGGCCGCCGGGCCGCGGCCCGGTGCACGTCGACCGCCTTGCGGTGCGCGATGGTGACCAGCCAGGCCTCCACGTTGGCGTCCGCCGGCAGGTCCGGGTAGGCGCGCAACGCGGACAGGAACGTCTCCGACCACGCGTCCTCGGCGTCCACGCGGCGCAGCAGGGCCCGGCACACGCGCAGCACCATCGGCCCGTACTCGGCGACGATCTGCTCGAAAGGTCTCACACCACGTAGACGGCGGGGTCCCACGAAACGTGAGACTGCCACCTCACGGCGCGTCCGGCGCCCGCCGGTCCCGGGCGCGCGGCAGGCCGGCCACCAGGGCGAGGAACTCCTCGTGCAGCACGCCGTTGGTCGCCAGCACCGTCCCGTCGCCGGTCAGCACCGGGTCGCCGCCGAGGTCGCTCACCCGCCCGCCCGCCTCGCGCATGATGACCGGCAGCGGCGCCACGTCCTCGTATCCCATCGGCCCACCGGCGATCACGAACGCGTCCAGCCTGCCGGTCATCACCCCGATGAAGTCGGCACCGCCGACCAGGAACACCCGCCGGTGCAGCGCCACCAACAGCTCCTCCGGCCAGGTCCCCGGGTTCCCCACCGTGGTGCGCGCGCCGCCGAGCCGGGCCCGGCCGCTCACCCCGGCGCGGTGGGCGGCCGACACGTCGGCGTCGGGACCGGTCAGCCGCCAGCAGCCGAGCCCGCGAGCCGCGAAGATCATCTCCTCGGCGACCGGCTGGTTGACCACGCCGATGGCCGGGCCGTGCTCGTCCTCGAAGGCGAGCAGGGTGCCGAACAGCGGGATCCGGCGGACGAAGTAGTACGTCCCGTCGATCGGGTCGATCACCCAGCGCCGCCCCGAGGTCCCGGCCGTGGTGCCGGCCTCCTCGCCGTAGATCTCGTCGTCCGGGGCGCGGCGGCCCAGCTCGCCGCGGATCTGCTCCTCCACCGCGACGTCCGCATCGGTCACCTCGGTCCCGTCGGCCTTCGTCGTCGGGTGCGCCGTCCCGGCGAAGAAGCGCTCGCGCGCCGCCAGACCGGCCCGGTGCGCCACCCCCACCGCGAAGGCCAGCAGCTCGCGATCCACCGGCGGGGCATCCGCGTAGTCCGTCATGATCGGGAGACGTGCCGGCGGGGAGCCCGGTTGCCCCCGTCAGGACGGCGCCGCGTCCTCCGGCAGGCCGACACCGCCCGCCACGTCCAGCTCCTGGCCGGTGAACTCGCCGGTCAGCATCGGCATCGCGGTGGCGATCGCCGCCCTGGTCGCCGGCAGCTCGAGCGACCTGTCGTGGTGCTCCTTGTCCGGCCACACCTCGTGGACCCAGATCAGGTCCGGGTCGGTGCCGGAGGTGCCCACCACGTACAGGTCGCAGCCGGCCGCACGCAGCCCCTCCCGGCCACCGAGCAGCAGCGCCACGACCTCGTCGCGGCGCCCGGACTTCACGCGCATGGTCGCCAGATATCCGTATCGCACGGCGGCAAGCCTGCCAGCTCCCGGCCGCTCCTCATTGGACGAACGCGACACCTGCGATTCCTGCGCAGGAACTCCGGATTTCGACGGCCGGGAAATGTTTGCGCTTCAATTCACAATGACTCGTCGAACAGGGCCAGCTGGATGTCGCGCGCTTCGGTGAAGTGCGTCACGGCACACTTCTCCGCACCGTCGCCGTCCCGCGCCTCGATCGCGTCGAGAATTGCCCGGTGCTGCCCGTTGGACCGCTCCCAGCGTCCCGGGGTGTCCAGCGTCGCGGCCGGGTAGCGGACCAGGTGCAGGTCCAGCCGCTCCAGCAGGTCGAGCAGCGAGGTGTTGTGGCTCGCCCGCCAGACCGCGGTGTGGAACTGCCGGTTGGCGCGGACCATCGCGTCGACGTCCTCCGTGGTCAGCGCGTCGAGCCGGGCCATCGCCCGGCGCAGCAGGATCAGGTCGTGGGAGTTGCGCCGCTCGGCCGCCATGCGCGCGGCGGTGCCCTCCAGGGCGATCCTCGTCTCGTAGATGTCGAGAACCTCCTCGGGACTTCGCTCCCGAACGACCAGACCGCGTTCGTTGCGTTCGACCAGCCCGTCGTGCTGCAGCTTCGACAGCGCCTCCCGAATTGGTGTGCGGCTCACCTCGCACCACTCCGCCAGCACCGACTCCACCAGTTGTTGCCCCGGTATCAGATCTCCCGCGCGAATAGCTTCCTTCAGTCGCTGGTACGGCGTGATCTTGTTGACCGGTTCTGGCAAACGTGCGGTGGAACGGCCGGATCTCGCGTTGGCCATGACCCGATCTCCCCATTCCCCAGTTTTTGTTCGCCCGCCGGCGGCGACGGGTCACCCAGTACGGGCATTGTTTGCCTATTTCCCCTAGTCGTCAACGACGCAGAGTAGAGCGGTAGCGTCCGGACGATCGGCCCCAGACCCACGAGGAGGAAACATGACCCGGATCGCGTTCGTCGGGCTCGGCACCATGGGGCTGCCGATGGCGGTCAACCTCGTCCGCGCCGGGCACGAGGTGTCCGGCCACAACCGCAGCCCGGGCCGGACCGCGGCGTTCGCCGAGGCCGGTGGCACCGCGGCCGACTCGGTGGCCGGCGCGGTGCGCGACGCCGAGGTCGTGATCACCATGCTGCCCGACTCGCCGGACGTCGAGTCGGTCGTGCTGGGTGACGGCGGCGTGCTGGCCACGGCGGGTGCGGGCACGCTGCTGGTCGACATGAGCACGATCGCGCCCGCGACGGCGCGGATGGTCGCCGAACGGGCCGCGGACGCGGGGATGCGCGCGCTGGACGCCCCGGTCAGCGGCGGTGAGCAGGGCGCGGTGGACGGCAGCCTGTCGATCATGGCCGGTGGCACGCAGGACGACTTCGACGCCGCTCTGCCGCTGCTGCGGGCGATGGGCTCGACGGTCGTCCATGTCGGACCGGCGGGCGCCGGGCAGACGGTGAAGGCGGCGAACCAGCTGATCACGGCCGGCACCCTCGGTCTGCTCGCCGAGGCCGTGGTGTTCCTCGCCGCGCACGGGGTGAACCTGCCCTCCGCGGTCGAGGTGATCGGCGGCGGCCTGGCCGGAAGCAAGATCCTCGACCGGAAGTCGCCCGCGATGCTCGACCGGGACTTCGAGCCGAGCTTCCGCGTCGACCTGCACCACAAGGACCTCGGCATCCTGCTGGAGTCCGCCCGCGCGGCCGGTGTGGTGACCCCGCTGGGCTCGACCGCGGGCCAGCTGATGGCCGCCGCGAAGGCCCAGGGCCACGGCGCGCTGGACCACTCGGCCCTGCTGCTGGTCGTCGAGCAGCTCTCCGGCCGGGGCACGCAGCCCGCCGGCTAAGGCCCCGCCAAGCCCTCCCGACCCGACCCCCCACACCACCGACCCGACCCATGGCATCGCCGAGCCGACCCCACACCCGGCGAGCCGACCCGCCACGCAGGTGAACCGACCCGTGGCGTCGCCGAGCCGACTCCCTGCGCGGCACCGGCGGCACGTCACAGGTCGGCTCGACCGCGTGGCGGGTCGACTCGGCGATGTCAGAGGTCGGCTCGACCGCGTGGGGGGTCGACTCGGCGATGTGGGAGGTCGACTCGCCCGGGGGACGGTGGCCCGGGCGGGCGCGGTCAGTCCACGGTGGACACGGCGAGGCCTGCGGCGCGGCGGACCGCGTCGAGCAGCGCGGTCGCCGCCGCGCTGGTCGGGTCGGCGCTCACGGTCACCGTCTCCCAGCGGGCGTCGGGCGCGGCCAGCCCGACGAACCGCACCTTGTCCGTCTTCACCGAGAACGACTGCGGCACCAGCGCCACCCCGAGCCCGCACGCGACCAGGTCGAGCAGCGAGTGCACGTCGGTGACCTCCAGGGCCACCCGGCGGGTGACGCAGGCCGCGTCGAGCAGCCGGTCGACCGTATCGCGCGTGCCCCAGTCGCGCTGGAAGTCCACGAACCGCTCGGCGTCCAGTTCCGCGAGCGCGACCTCGGCACGGCCGGCCAGCGGGTGGCCGGGCGCGCACGCGAGCACCAGCGGCTCGCCGGCCAGCGCGCTGATCGCGACGTCCTCCGGGCAGCGGGCCGGCCGGGACACGAAGGCCAGGTCGAGCCGGCCGTGCGCCACCTCGCGGGTCAGCTCGCCCGAGCCGCCGTGCCGCAGCCGGATCTCCAGCCCGGGGTGGTCGGCGAGGAAGCCGGCCAGCACGGTCGGCAGGTGCACCACGTGCAGGCACTGCAGCGTGCCGATGGCGAGGCTGCCCTGCAGCAGGCCCTGCACGGCGGCCACCGCGTCGCGCGCCGCGTCGGTCGCCGCCAGCGCCCGGCGCGCCTCGGCGAGCAGCGCCTGCCCGGCCGCGGTGAGCTGGACCTGCCGGGTGTTGCGCCGGAACAGCGAGGCACCCAGCTCGCGCTCCAGCGCGCGGATGGAGGCCGACAGGCCGGACTGGGCCACGTGCAGCTGCCGGGCCGCGCGGGTGAAGTGCCGTTCCTCGGCGACCGCGACGAAGTACCTGAGCTGCCGCAGCTCCATGATTCATCACCTTGAGTGCTCAACACGATCGAAATCTTCTGTTGGACAGCTTAATCGCCGTCGCGAAGACTGGAGCCGGACACCAGCAAGGGAAGGGAACACCATGCAGACTCGCCGCATCGGCGACACGCAGGTCAGCGCCATCGGGCTCGGCGGCATGCCCATGTCGATCGAGGGCCGGCCGGACGAGCAGCGCTCCGTCGCGACCGTCCACGCCGCCCTGGACGCCGGCGTGACCCTGATCGACACGGCCGACGCCTACCACCTCCACGCGAACGAGGTCGGCCACAACGAGACCCTGATCGCGCGGGCGCTCGCGAGCTACGGCGGCGACACCTCCGACGTGCTGGTCGCCACCAAGGGCGGCCACCTGCGCCCCGGCGACGGCTCCTGGACGCTCGACGGCTCGCCCGCCTACCTCAAGCAGGCCTGCGACGCCTCGCTCAAGCGGCTCGGCGTGGACGCGATCGGGCTCTACCAGTTCCACCGGCCGGACCCGAGGATCGACTACGCCGACTCGATCGGCGCGATCCGCGACCTGCTCGACGCCGGCAAGATCCGCCTCGCCGGCATCTCCAACGCCGACCCGGACCAGATCCGGCTGGCCAACGACATCCTCGGCGGACGGCTGGTCAGCGTGCAGAACCAGTTCTCGCCGGCGTTCCGGTCCAGCGAGCCGGAGCTGGAGCTGTGCAGCGAGCTCGGCATCGCGTTCCTGCCGTGGAGCCCGCTGGGCGGCATCTCCCGGGCCGGCGAGCTCGGCTCGCGGTTCGCGCCGTTCGCCGAGGTCGCGCGGACCCACGGGGTGAGCCCGCAGCAGGTGTGCCTCGCGTGGATGCTGGCCAGGTCACCGGTGGTCATCCCGATCCCCGGGTCGTCGCGGCCGGAGACGGTCCGCGACTCGGCCAAGGCGGTGGACCTGACGCTGTCGGCAGACGAGATCACCCGGCTGGGTACGGCCGGACGGTAGCTCTGCCAGACTCGAACGGTGGAGTTCGGGCTCCTGGGGCCGGTGGTAGCCCGGCACAACGGAACAGCGGTACCGGCCGGCAGCGGCCGTGAGCGCTTCGTGCTGGCCACGTTGCTGCTCAACGCCGGCCGGCTGACCACGCTCGACCGGCTGATCGACGCGCTGTGGGACGACCCGCCCAGCACCGCCCGGGCGCAGCTGCACAACGTGATCAGCAGCGTCCGCCGCCGGCTGCGGGTGGCCGGGGACGACCTGATCGTCACCCGCGCCACCGGCTACGAGCTGCAGCTCGGCCACCACCTGCTCGACGTGCTCCGGTTCCGCGAGCTGGTGGCTGCCGGGCGGCGGGCGAGGAGCGGGCGACGCGGCGGAGGCCGCCGACCAGCTGGCCGCCGCGCTCGCACTGTGGCGCGGGCCGGCGCTCGCCGACGTGGCCGACGAGCTGGCCGCGCCGGTGCGCCAGGTGCTGCACGCCGAGCGCCTGGCCGCGGCCGAGGCGCGCCTGGACGCGCAGTTCGCGCTCGACCGGTTCGACGACGTCCTGCGCGAGGTGGAGCCGCTGCTCGCCGAGCACCCGTACCGGGAGCGGCTGCACGAGCTGCGGATGTCCGCGCTGGCGGCGTCCGGGCGGCGGGCCGAGGCGCTCGCGGCGTACCGCCGGCTCTACCGGCGCCTCGCCGACGAGCTCGGCGTCGAGCCGGGCGCGCCGCTGCGCCGCCTCGAGCAACGGATCCTGCGCGGCGACGGCGTGGCCCAGGCCGGGCCGCCGGTGCCGCGCCAGCTGCCCGCGGCGACATCGGTGCTCACCGGGCGGGACAAGCTCATCGGCGAGATCTGTGCGGAGCTGACCCGCGACGACGACGCGGGCCCGGTCCGGGTGCTGGTCGGCCCCGGAGGGGTGGGCAAGACGACGCTCGCGCTCGCCGCCGCGCATCGGCTCGCCGGGTCGTTCCCGGACGGCCAGCTCTACGCCGACCTGCGTGGCACGCACGACCCGCCGGCCGACCCGCACACCGTGCTCGGCCGGCTGCTGCGCACCCTCGGCGTGGACGGGCCGAGCCTGCCCGACGACCGCGACGAGCGGGTCGGGATGTACCGCAGCCTGCTGGCGCGGCGGCGGATGCTGGTGGTGCTCGACGACGCGGCGAGCGAGGAGCAGGTCCGGCCGCTGCTGCCGGCCACCGCGGGCTCGCGCGCGCTGGTGACCTCGCGCCGCCAGCTCGGCGCGCTGGTCGGCGCGGCCCGCTGGTCCATCCCGGTGCTGGCCGACGACGACGCTGTCGCGCTGCTCGCCGCGGTGATCGGCACCGAGCGTGCCGAGGCGGAGCCGGACGCGGCCGCCGAGGTGGTCGCGCTGTGCGGCAACCTGCCGCTGGCCGTGTGCGTCGCCGCCGCCCGGCTGGCCGTCCACCCCGAGTGGACGCTCGGGGACTTCCGCAGGCGGCTCGCCGACCAGTGGGGCCGGCTGGACGAGCTGGCCGTCGGGGACCTGAACGTGCGGGCCAGCATCGAGCTGAGCTACCAGGCCCTGGACGAGCCGCTGCGCAGGCTGCTGCGGCGGCTCGGGCTGGTGCTCGCCACGACCTGGCCGGCTTGGGTGGCCCAGGAGCTGCTCGGCGAGCCGGCCACCGCGCGCGCCGAGCGGATGCTGGACCGGCTGGTCGAGGTGCACCTGATCGAGCCGGCCGGGCGGGACGCGGTGGGCCAGTCGCGGTACCGGCTGCACGACCTGATCCGCGACTTCGCCGCCGAGCGGGCGGCGGACGAGGAGCCGTGGGAGGAGCGCGGGGCGGCGGTGTCGCGGATGCTGTCCGGCTGGCTCGCCCTCGCCGGGGAGGCCGACCAGCGGGCCGAGCACCACACGAGCTACAGCGCGGACCTCGCCGAGGTCGTCGCGCGGATGCCGGCGGGGCCGGCGCGGGAGCAGCCGCGGGCCTGGCTGGAGAGCGAGCGGCACAGCCTGTCCACGGCGATCGAGCAGGCCGCGGCGGAGGGCCATGCGGAGCCGGCCGGCGAGCTGGCGCTGCGGGTGTCCGGGTTCCTCACCCTGCGCGCCTACGACGACGAGCGCGAGCAGGCGCTGCGGGTGGCGGCGGCCGCGCTGCGCGCGCACGGGCCGGAGCCGTTGCTGCTCAAGGTGCTGCAGGCGCTGTTCGGGGTGTACGCGCAGCTCGGGCGGACGGCGGACATGGCGGTGGTGGCGACCGAGGCGCTGGACCTGGCGCGCGAGCTGGGCGACCACACCCGGTTCGTCCGCTCCCTGCTGCACGCCGGGCTCGCCGAGCGGCGGCTCGGCCGGCTCGACGAGGCCACCCGGATGTTCGACGAGGCGCTGGCGGCCGTGGCGCCGGGCGGTCCGGGAACGGTGCTCGCGTCGCTGCTGGTCAACCGCGCCGAGACGGACCGCGACCGCGGGACACCGCAGCGGGCGGTGCCGCTCGTCGAGCGGGCGCTGGAGATCCGCCGGGCCGGCGACCATCCGCGGCTGACCGCGCAGAACCTGATCATCTACGCGTACACGCTGACCGACGCCGGCCGCCTCGACGACGCCGGACGCGCGCTCGACGAGGCGGAGGAGATCACCCGCGCGCTGGGCGACGAGCTGCACACCACCTATGTCGAGCAGACCCGTGCGGACCTCGACGTCCGCCGCGGCGACTGGCCCTCGGCGGCCGCGCGGCTCGACCACGCGCAGCAGGCGTTCGAGTCGCTGGGCAACAGGGACGGGACCGCCGAGGTGCTGCGCTGCCGCGGCGAGCTGGCCCTGGCCCGCGGCACGCCGGCCGACGCGGTGGCGCCGCTGCGGGCGGCGCTGGCGATCTGGCGGCAGCTGACCGCGCCGCTGGAGGAGGCCCGGCTGCTGGCCCGGCTCGCCGCCGCGCACACCGCCCTGGACGAGGAGGCCGAGGCGGCCGCCCGGCGCGCGGAGTGCCGGGCGATCCTCGACGAGCTGGCCCTGCCCGACAGCTGCCTGCGCCTGCCGTAGTCGCCGCGCCGGGCCCCGGCCGCCGCCGTCGCGGCACCCGCCCGGTCGCCGGACCGGGCGAACGGTCCATTCGGTCGGCCCGATTGAACGGTCCGTTCAATCGGCGGGGGGACCCCCTGTTCTTCACGCTACCGGAGGGCACCGACGGTTTCGGGGGGCTCGGTGCGCGGCTGGTAGCGGGTGGTGGGCTGGGTGGCGCGGACCAGCGCGCGCAGCTCCGCCAGCCCGCCGTCCAGCGCGCCCAGGGCGCGGGCCTGCACCAGCACGTTGCCGAGTGCGGTGGCCTCGACCGGGCCCGCGACCACCGGCAGGCCGCAGGCGTCCGCGGTGAGCTGGCAGAGCAGGGTGTTCCGCGCCCCGCCAGCAGATCCGGGACAGGCAGCAGCACCCGCGCCGCCGCCCGCCGGGCGGCCCGCTCGACGGCCAGCCGGTGGATCGTGTTGAACACGGCGCCGCGCCGCCCCGGCCGTGCAGGCAGTAGTCGAACGCGGCGACCATCTCGTCCTCGCGCTCGACCCCCGGGTAGACGCCGGCGAGCGCGCGCAGCCGGTCCAGCCGCAGCACGGCGAGCCCGTCCGCGGTCAGCGTGCCGAGATCGCCGCCGGACCCCTTGACGTACAGCAGGTCGACACCCGCGCCGGTGACCGGGTCGGTGCCGGTGGCCTTGGCGGAGGTGTTGCCGCCCGCGTAGTTCGTGTTGCGCCGGTCCGCGCCGAGGCGGTTGCTGCGGCCCACCAGCGCGTCGACCTCGCCGGCGGCGGGATTGAACGTTTCAATCATCGTCGGCCAGCATGCTGGCGGCATGCGAGACGTGTCAAGGACCGCTCAGCGGCGCACCCGGGTCGACGCCCGCACCACCAGCTCGGGCCGGAACCGGATCTGCTGGTGCACGTGCCCGGCCTCGCCCGCCGCCTCCTCGAACAGCAGCCGCGCCGCGGTACGCCCGAGCAGCTCCCGCGGCTGGCGGACCGAGGTCAGCGGCACCGCGGCCGCCTCGGCGAACTCGATGTCGTCGTAGCCGACCACCGCGAGGTCCTCCGGCACCGACCGGCCCAGCCGGGTCATCGCCTGCAGCAGCCCGAGCGCGAGCAGGTCGTTGGCGCAGAACGCGGCCGTCGGCCGGGCCGGCGCGGGCAGGCCGGCCAGCCGCTCCCCCGCGCGCCGGCCCTCGGCGACCTGCAGCGCCTCGGTCTCCAGCGGCACCAGCGCGTCCTCGCCCCGGCCCGCCGCGGCGAGCGCACGCAGCGCGCCCCGGCGCCGGTCGCGCACCTGCGGCACCGACATCGGCCCGCCGACGAACGCGATCCGCTCGTGGCCGGACTCCAGCAGGTGGGTCAGCGCCAGCTCGCCTCCCAGCTCGTCGTCGACCGCGACCGAGCACCAGGTGGGGTCCGGCGCCTGGCAGTCGACCAGCACCACCGGCGTGCCCCGGCCGGGCATCTCGGCGAGCCGCTCGCCGGAGGGGTCGATCGGGGTGATCAGCACGCCCTGCACCCGCTGCTCGCGCAGCCGTTCGAGGTACTCGTGCTCGCGGGCGGCGTCCTGGTTGCTGTTGCAGAGGTAGACGGCCATGCCCTCGGCGCGGGCGGCCTCCTCGACGCCGCGGGCGACGTCGTTGAAGAACGGGTTGGCCGCGTCCATCACGACGTAGGCGATGGTCCGGCTGCGCCCGGCGCGCAGCTGGCGGGCGGTCTCGTTGCGCACGAACCCGAGCTCGACGATCGCGGCCCGCACCCGGTTGCGGGTGGCCTCGCTGACCAGGTGCGGCCGGTTCAGCACGTTGGACACCGTGCCGACGGACACCCCGGCACGCGCGGCAACGTCCTTCATGCCCGGAGACCCGCCGGTCATCGACCCTCCCGCCACCACCTACTGGCGAAAGGCTAGATCAGGTCCGGGGCGCGCGGCGCGGCGGCACGCTCCGGCTCATCCCGCCGAGCTCGCGCTCTCCTCGGCGCGCTGGAGCAGCAGCGCACGCTCGCGCTCGTTGCGCGTGAGCTCCGCCGCCCGGCTGAACTCCGCGCGGGCCTCCGCGTGCCGGTCCAGCTTCGCGAGCAGGTCGCCGCGCACGCTGGGCAGCAGGTGGTAGTTCTTCAGCGACGGCTCCTGGTTCAGCGCGTCGACGATCTCCAGGCCGATCTCCGGGCCGAACGCCATCGACAGCGCCACCGCCCGGTTCAGCTCGATCACCGGCGAGGGCACCAGCTGGACCAGCCGGGTGTACCGGGCGGCGATCCGCGCCCAGTCCGTCTCCTCGGCCGTGCGCGCCCGCGCGTGGCACGCCGCGATGGACGCCTGCAGCTCGTAGGGCCCGGCCTCGCCCGGCAGCGCGGCGGCCCGGTCGAGCGCCGCCAGCCCCCGGCGGATCAGCAGCCGGTCCCAGCGCGAACGGTCCTGGTCGAACAGCAGCACCGGCTCGCCCGACGGCCCCAGCCGCGCCCGCGCGCGGGACGCCTGGATCTCCATCAGCGAGACCAGCCCGTGCACCTCGCGCTCGGCCGGCATCAGCTCGGCGAGGATCCGGCCGAGCCGCAGCGCGTCCTCGCACAGCGCCGGGCGCATCCAGTCGTCGCCGCCGGTGGCCGCGTAGCCCTCGTTGAACACCAGGTAGACGACCTCGAGCACGGACGAGAGCCGCTCGCCCAACTCGCTCGCCGACGGCACCTCGAACGGGATCTTCTTCTGCGCCAGGGTCCGCTTCGCCCGCACGATCCGCTGCGCGATCGTCGGCTCCGGCACCAGGAACGCGCGCGCGATCTCCTCGGTGGTGAGGCCGCCGAGCAGGCGCAGGGTCAGCGCCACCCGCGCCTCGGTGGACAGCACCGGGTGGCAGGAGATGAACACCAGCCGCAGCAGGTCGTCGCCGATGTTGCTGTCGATCGCGTCGAAGTCCGGCTCGGCCGAGGGACCCTCCTGGGTCTCCAGGTCCCGGCCCAGCTCGGTGACCTTGCGCTCCAGCGTCTCCCGCCTGCGGAACTGGTCGATCGCCCGCCGCTTCGCGATGGCCATGAGCCAGGCGCCCGGGTTGTCCGGGACGCCCGACTCGGGCCACTGCTCCAGCGCCGCGACCAGCGCGTCCTGCGCGAGCTCCTCGGCCAGCCCGACGTCGTGCACCATGCGGGTCAGCCCGGCGATCAGCCGGGCCGACTCGATCCGCCAGACCGCATCGACCGTCCGGTGAACCTCCAACGTCGCCACCGCGCCATCAGAGCAGCTCGGCCGTTCGCGGGCAAGCACGGCCGGGGCGGGTCAGCCGTGCTGTTCGGCGATCTTCTCCGCCATCCGCTCGTGCCGCACGCGGATCTCGTCGGTGAAGTGCTCGCCGAAGTCGTCGTCGTCGAAGACCTGGCGGATCTCGATCTCGAACTCGGCGCCGGGGTCGGCCGGGATCCGTTTGACCCATTCGATGACCTCGTCGCGGGAGGAGACCTCCAGCACCCAGTAGCCCGCGACGAGCTCCTTGGCCTCGGTGAACGGCCCGTCGATCACCCTCGGCACGCCGCCGGAGAAGCTGACCAGCGCGCCCTCCGAGGTCGGGGCGAGCCCGTTGGCATCGAGCAGCACGCCCGCCTTCACCAGCTCCTCGTTGAACCTGCCCATCGCCTCCAGCTGGTCCGACGGCGGCGGCACGCCCGCCTCGGAGTCCGCGTTCGCCTTCACCAGCACCATGAACCGCATCTCGTCTCCTCCCTCAGCCGTGCCGTCGGCACCTGCCGGTCAGTCCTTGCGGGTCGCGGCACGCAGCCGCCGCTCCTGCTCGAGCACCTCCGGCGTCGCCGTGTCGAAGTCCGACGCCTCGGACACCCGCCGGATCTCGATCGTCACGTTGCCGTGGCCGTCGACCGCCGGCCACCGCTTGACCCGCTCGACGACCTCGGCCAGCGACGCGGCCTCGATGATCGTGTAGCCCGCGATCAGCTCCTTGGCCTCGGTGAACGGCCCGTCGACGACCGACGGGCGCCCGCCGGAGAAGCGCACCTTCGCGCCCTTCGAGCTGGGCTGCAGGCCGGCGCCGTCGAGCATCACGCCCGCCTTGACCAGCTCCTCGTTGTAGCGCGCCATGGCCTCGAGGAGCTCCGGGCCCGGCAGCACACCGGCCTCGGTCTCCTCGTCCGCCCTGCGAATGATCATGAAACGCAACGTCCTACCCCTTCCGTCGGCGGCCAACCTAGCCCTTTGCGACGCGTCGAACGAGCCGCGCGGAAATCGACACCGGCTCAGACCTCCCGCCCGGCACCGCCCCTCGCCGGCCGGTGTGCTCCCGGCCGGCGCGCCGAGGTCACCGTCGAGCCGTTCGGCCGGCTGACCGCGGCGCGGCGGCGGGAGCTGGACGAGCTCCCGGCCGTCGGACTCCGCCCATAGAATCGCCCGCGTGACTCTCCCCGCCGGCACCGACTCGCACACCCAGCACGCCGTCGACACGCTGCGCCGCGTGTTCGGCTACGACGCGTTCCGCGGCAACCAGCAGGAGATCATCGACCACGTCGCGGGGGGCGGCGACGCGCTGGTGCTGATGCCCACCGGTGGTGGCAAGTCGCTGTGCTACCAGATCCCCGCACTGGTCCGCGAGGGCGTGGGCATCGTCGTCTCGCCGCTCATCGCGCTGATGCAGGACCAGGTCGACGCGCTCACCGCGCTCGGCGTGCGGGCCGGGTTCCTCAACTCGACCCAGGACTTCGAGCAGCGCCGCGAGGTCGAGGCCGCGTTCCTGGCCGGCGACCTCGACCTGCTCTACCTCGCGCCCGAGCGGCTCAAGGTCGAGTCCACGCTGCGCCTGCTCGACCGCGGCACGATCGCCCTGTTCGCGATCGACGAGGCGCACTGCGTCGCCCAGTGGGGCCACGACTTCCGGCCCGACTACCTCGAGCTGTCCGCGCTGCACGAGCGCTGGCCGACGGTGCCGCGCATCGCGCTGACCGCCACCGCCACCGAGGCCACCCGCAAGGAGATCGCCACCCGGCTGAACCTCACCGGGGCGCGGCACTTCGTGGCCAGCTTCGACCGGCCCAACATCCAGTACCGCATCGTCGCCAAGAACAAGCCCGAGCAGCAGTTGCTGGAGCTGCTGTCCACCGAGCACCGGGGCGACGCGGGCATCGTCTACTGCCTGTCGCGCGCCTCGATCGAGCGCACGGCCGCGTTCCTCACCCAGAACGGCATCGAGGCGCTGCCCTACCACGCCGGGCTCGACGCCAGGACCCGCGCGGCGAACCAGGCCCGGTTCCTGCGCGAGGACGGCCTGGTGGTGGTCGCGACCATCGCGTTCGGCATGGGCATCGACAAGCCGGACGTGCGGTTCGTCGCGCACCTCGACCTGCCGAAGTCGGTCGAGGGCTACTACCAGGAGACCGGTCGCGCGGGCCGCGACGGGCTCGCCTCGACCGCCTGGCTCGCCTACGGCCTGCAGGACGTGGTCCAGCAGCGCAAGATGATCGCCACCTCGGAGGGAGGCGACGCGCACCGGCGCCGGCTCGGCGTGCACCTCGACGCGATGCTCGCGCTGTGCGAGACCGTCGAGTGCCGGCGGGTGCAGCTGCTCAACTACTTCGGCGAGCGCGGCGAACCGTGCGGCAACTGCGACACCTGCCTGTCCCCGCCGGAGTCCTGGGACGGCACGATCGCCGCGCAGAAGGTGCTCTCGACGGTCTACCGGCTCGACCGCGAGCGCCGGCAGAAGTTCGGCGTCGGGCACGTCGTGGACATCCTGCTCGGGCGCGGCACCGCGAAGGTGAGCCAGTTCAACCACGAGTCGCTGTCCGTGTTCGGCGTCGGCACCGAGCTGTCCGAGGCGGAGTGGCGCGGCGTGGTCCGCCAGATGCTCGCCCAGGGCCTGCTCACCGTCGAGGGCGACCACGGCACGCTGGTGCTCACCGACGCGAGCGCCGAGGTGCTGGGCCGGCGGCGCGAGGTCCGCATGCGCCACGAACCCAAGCGGGCGGCCCGCTCGTCGGGCCGCGCGAAGCCGGCCGCCGCGGCTGCCGAACTTCCCGAGGAGGCCAGGCCGGTGTTCGAGCGGCTGCGCGCCTGGCGTGCGGCCACCGCGAAGGAGCAGGGCGTGCCCGCGTACGTGATCTTCCACGACGCCACCCTGCGCCAGATCGCCACCGAGACCCCGACGACCCTCGCGGAGCTGGGCTCGGTCAGCGGCGTGGGCGAGAACAAGCTGGCGAAGTACGGCCAACAGATTCTTGACACCCTCGCGGAATAGGCTTCCCCGGCGGCGGTGAAGGGGGACGGCGTTGGCCTACGTCATCGGTGTGGCGCTGTTCGCCCTGGGCATCGGGATCTCCCTCGCGTTGCACGAGGCGGGGCACCTCCTGGCGGCGAAGGCGTTCGGCCTGACGGTGCGCCGCTACTTCATCACCGCGGACATCGTCAACCCGATCCGGATCACCCAGTAGCGGGCGTCTCGTCGTCGTAGACGCGGGTCACCAGCGTGCCGTCGCGCGTCACGTAGCCGTTGACGATCCCCGCGCTGCTGTGCGGCGTGGCCAGCGCACCGTGCCGGTCCAGGGCGATGGCACCGCCGGTGGCGCCGAGCGCGGGGATCTTCTCCAGGATCACCGTGGCCGCCGCCCGGGAGACCGGCACGCCGGCGTAGGCCATGAGCGCGGCGATGTCGTGGGCGGCCACCCCGCGCAGGAACACCTCGCCGTTGCCGGTGCAGGACACGGCGACCACGCGGTTGTCGGCGTAGGTGCCGGCTCCGACGACCGGCGAGTCACCCACCCGGCCGGGCAGCATGTTGGTCATCCCGCCGGTGGAGGTGGCCGCCGCGAGGTCGCCCGCCGCGTCGAGCGCCACCGCGCCGACGGTGCCGCCACCCGGCTCCGCCGCCGCCTCGCGCTCCTTGACCGCGAGCAGCATGTCCCACCGGCGGCGGGTGTAGAAGTAGTCCTGGGTGACGGCGAGAACCCCGTGCTGCTGGGCGAACGCCTCGGCCCCCGCCCCGGCCAGCAGCACGTGGCCGGAGCGCTCCATCACCAGGCGGGCGAGCGAGACCGGGTTGCGGACGTGCCGCACGCCGGTCACCGCGCCGGCGGCCAGGTCCCGGCCGTTCATGATCGACGCGTCCAGCTCGTGACCGGCGTCGGCGGTGAACACCGCGCCCCGCCCGGCGTTGAAGCCGGGGTGGTCCTCGAGCTCGCGCACCGCGGCCTCGACCGCGTCGAGGCTTGCGCCGCCACCGGTGAGCACCCGGTACCCGGCGCGCAGCGCGGCGGTGAGCCCCTCGTGGTATGCGCGCTCCCGCCGCGGCTCGACGCTTCCCCGCGGCACCGACCCCGCGCCACCGTGCACGGCCAGCACCACGTCCCGGGTCGCCGGACCGGCGTCGGCGAACGGCATGAGATCAACCTAGTGCCCCGAGGCGGCGGCTTTACCTTCGGCCGTTTTGCGGGTAAGTCTTGGCCATGTTGCTGCGCCAGCTGGAGTACCTGAGCGCGCTGGCGCGAGAGGGGCACTTCGGGCGGGCCGCCGAGTCCTGCCACGTCTCCCAACCGGCGCTGTCGGCCGCCATCCGCAAGCTCGAGGCCGAGCTCGACGTGCAGATCGTCCAGCGCGGCCAGCGGTTCGAGGGCTTCACCCCCGAGGGCAAGCAGGTCCTGCTGTGGGCGCACCGGATCCTCGCCGAGCAGGAGGCGATGCGCCACGAGCTCGCCAGCATGCGCGGCGGGCTTTCCGGCGTGCTGCGGATCGGCGCGATCCCGACCGCGCTCACCGTCGCGTCGCTGCTCACCGCGCCGCTGGCCGAGCAGCATCCGCGGGTGCGCATCTCGATCGAGTCGCTGTCGTCGCGGCAGATCGTGCACCGGCTGGCCGAGTTCGACCTCGACGTCGGCATGACCTACATCGACGGCGAGCCGCTCGGCACGGTCCGTGTCGTGCCGCTCTACCGCGAGCGCTACCTGCTGCTCACCCCGGCCGACGGCCCGTTCGCCGAGCACGCCACGGTCGGCTGGGAGGAGCTCGCCGACGTCCGGCTGTGCCTGCTGTCGACGGTGATGCAGAACCGGCGGATCATCGACCGCAACTTCGCCGAGGCCGGCGTCACCGTCACCCCGTCGATCGAGACGGACACGGTGTCGGCGATCTACGCGCACGCCGGCACCCGGCGGTGGTCCACCGTGATCGCGCACGCCTGGCTGCACGTGTTCGGCGTGCCCGAGGGCCTGCGGGTGGTGCCGCTCAAGCGCCCGCGGCGCGCGCACCAGGTCGGCCTCGTACTCGCCGACCGCGACCCCGAACCGATGCTGGCCCGCGCCCTGCTGGACACCACGCACCAGGTGGACCTGCAGGCCGAGCTGGACGCCCTGCTCCAGCGCTACCTCGGCTGATTTTCGCGGCAGCCGACAAAATCTCCCGGACCGTTCCTTGCGACCGTGTGTGATAAACCGCGACTATCGCGTCATCAATCAGAATGTTTTGACCTTCAATCACCTGGCTCAGTAATGTCTGCATACTGTCTGCACACGGAGGTGCGTCGTGGCGCTCTCGTTCCTCGACCGCGAACACACGGTGGCGGGTCCGAGCTACAGCCGATGGTTGATCCCGCCCGCAGCCCTGGCGATCCACCTGTGCATCGGGCAGGTCTACGCCACGAGCGTCTACAAGACGGCGCTGATCCAGCACTTCGACACCAGCCTCACCGCGATCGGCATCATCTTCTCCATCGCGATCGTGATGCTCGGGGTGGCCGCCGCGGTCATGGGCACGTGGGTGGAGCGGGTCGGCCCGCGGGCGGCCATGTTCACCGCGGCCTGCTTCTGGGGCTCCGGCTTCCTGGTCGCCGCGCTCGGCATCACCGCGGACCAGCTGTGGCTGGTCTACCTCGGCTACGGCTTCCTCGGCGGCATCGGCCTCGGCATCGGCTACATCTCCCCGGTGTCGACCCTGATCAAGTGGTTCCCGGACCGTCCCGGCCTCGCCACCGGCATGGCGATCATGGGCTTCGGCGGCGGCGCGCTCGTCGCCTCGCCGCTGTCCCGGCAGCTGATGTCGTTGTACGACGCCGACTACGACCCCTCCAACTCCACCTCGGTCGCGTCCGGCGCCGCCGTGGCCGCGCTGTTCGTCACGCTCGGCATCATCTACTTCATCGTGATGATGTTCGGCGTGTTCACCGTCAAGGTGCCCGCGCCGGGCTGGCAGCCGACCGGCTTCGACCCGTCGCAGCTCAAGGCCAGGCCGCTGGTGACCACCTCGCACGTCTCGGCGGCGAACGCGATCCGGACCCCGCAGTTCTGGCTGCTGTGGACGGTGCTGTTCTGCAACGTGACCGCGGGCATCGGCATCCTCGAGCAGGCCAGCCCGATGATCCAGGACTTCTTCCGCGACGGCGGGGAGTCCAGCGTGGCCACGACGGCCGCCACCGCGTTCGTCGGCCTGCTGTCCATCTTCAACATGGCCGGCCGGTTCGTCTGGTCGTCCACATCGGACTTCCTGGGTCGCAAACCGACCTACGTCATGTACCTGGGCGTCGGCATGGTCCTCTACATCCTGCTCGCCGTGGCCGGGCACACCGCGACCGCGGTGTTCGTGCTGCTGGCCGGAGTCATCATCTCCTTCTACGGCGGCGGCTTCGCCACCGTCCCGGCCTACCTGCGCGACCTGTTCGGCACCTACCAGGTCGGCGCGATCCACGGCCGGCTGCTCACCGCGTGGTCCGCGGCCGGCGTCGCCGGACCGCTGATCATCAACGGCTTCCTCGACGCGCAGGGCAAGCCGGGCGAGCTGGTCGCGGCGGACTACCGGCCGGCACTGTTCACGATGGTCGGCGTGCTCGCCGTCGGGTTCGTCGCGAACCTGCTCATCCGCCCGGTCGCCGACCGCTTCCACGAACCGGCCGAGCACACCGACGCGTTCGCCGAGGCGGCGGCCGTGGAGCCCACCACCGAGTCCGCACACGACGAGTCCAGCCCGACGGGAAGGTAGCGCGAGATGTCCGAACCCGGTGCCCACAGCGGCACGCAGACCGCGCGGCTGGTGATCTCCTGGCTGATCGTCGGCATCCCGCTGGTCTACGGCGTGTACATGACGATCAAGTCGGTTGTCCCGCTGTTCGGCGGCTGAGCAGACCCTCGACGCCGGCGCGCAGGCCGTCGGCGTCGAGCTCGTCCCCGGTCACCAGCGCCTGCAGCAGCGCGCCGTCCACGAGGGCGGCGAGCGCGAACCCGCGCTCGGGCCCGCCGGCGAACCGCGCGCAGATCCCGCGCAGGCCGTCGATCCAGAGCTGGGCCACCGCGCGCAGTCCCGGCGTGCGGGTGGCGGCCAGGTAGAGCTCGTACTCGAGCAGCGCCCGCTCCCGGTCGGCGAGGTAGCCGCGGGCCAGGTCGACGAACGTGGCCGCCAGGTCCCGGCTCGCGAGCAGTTCCCCGGCCCAGCTCTCCAGCTGGGCCCGCGCGGCCTCGGTCGCCTTCCGCAGCGCGGCCGAGACCAGGTCCTCGAGGGTCGGGAAGTAGTAGGTGGTGGAGCCGAGCGGGACGCCGGCGCGTGCCGCGATCCGCCGGTGGGTCACCTGCCCGACGCCGACCTCGGCGATCGTCTCGACCGCCGCCCGCAGGATGGCCCGCCGCCGGCCCTCGGGGTCGCGCCGGGCGGTCAGTGCGCACCGCCGATGTTGAGCGTGACGACCCCGCCGATCACCAGCAGCACCCCGGCGACCTTGGCGAACGTGACCGACTCGTGCAGGAACACCACGCCGACGGCCGCGATCGCCGCGGTCCCCAGGCCGGCCCACATCGCGTACGCGACACCGACGGGCACGTGCCGCACCACGAGCGCCAGCAGGGCGAACGCCGCCACGTAGCCGGTGAGGCTGCCGACGGTCGGCCACAGCCGGCTGAACCCGTCGCTGAGCTTGAGCAGGCTGGTGGCGACGACCTCGAAGGCGATCGCGAGCACCAGCATCACGTACGGCATGGCCCGTCCCCTCGTCATGTACACATGTACATGGACAAATGTACATGACATTGGACCCTAGGCACGGAGGTGTCGGCGCGGTAGAACTGAACGCTCCCCCACCCCCCGAGGAGACAGCCGCGTGCCCGAAGCCGACGCCGCACCCGCCGTTCGCACTGGCGACCGCATCGACCGGGTCCGGCTCTCACTGGTGTTCCTGCCGCTCGCCGCGCCGGTCGGCAATGCCCGGACGCTCCCGGTCCGCCAGCAGCCACTGACCGAGGTCGCGTTCCTGTTCGCGGAGATCGGCACGGTGGAGGGGCACGGCGGGCTGGGCTTCAGCTACGCCAAGCGCGCCGGCGGCCCCGCCCTCTACGCGCACGCCAAGGAGATCGCGCCGCAACTGCTCGGCGAGGACCCCAGCGACACCGGCCGGGTCTGGGAGAAGCTGGCGTGGGCCGGCGCGTCGGTGGGCCGCGGCGGGCTCGCCACGCAGGCGATCGCGGCCGTCGACATTGCGCTGTGGGACCTCAAGGCCCGCCGCGCCGGGCTGCCACTCGCGAAGCTGCTCGGCGCCTACCGCAACGCCGTGCGCTGCTACAGCGCCTCGGGCGCGTTCCCGTCCATGCCACTGCCCGAGCTCATCGACCACGCCCAGCGCGCGCTGGCGGCGGGGATCGGCGGGATCAAGATCAGGTTCGGCCAGCAGGAGACCGCGGCCGACCTCGAACGGCTGCGGGTCCTGCGCGAGCGCCTGGGCGACGGCGTGCCGCTGATGGTGGACGCGAACCAGCAGTGGGACCGGCCGACCGCGCACCGCGTCGGCCGGGTGCTCGAACGGTTCAACCTGGTGTGGATCGAGGACCCGCTGGACGCCTACGACGCGGCGGGGCACGCCGCGCTCGCCGCCGCGCTGGACACCCCGGTCGCCACCGGCGAGATGCTCACCAGCGTGGCCGAGCACCGGCAACTGATCGACACCGGCGCGAGCGACGTGGTGCAGCCGGACGCGCCGCGCGTCGGCGGCATCACCCCGTTCCTGCGGATCGCCGCGCTGGCCGACCACAAGGGACTGTCACTTGCGCCGCACTTCTCCACCGAGGTCCACGTGCACCTGGCGGCCGCCTACCCGCGGTCGACGTGGGTGGAGCACGTGGACTGGCTGGAGCCGCTGTTCAACGAGCACCTCGAGGTGCGGGGCGGCCGCGTTCTGGTGCCCGACCGTCCCGGCCTCGGCATCACGGTGACGCCCAAGGCGGTCGCGTGGACCACCGACCACATCGAGTTCACCGAGACGGCCTAGCAGGACCTTGCCGGGTCGCCACCACCCCCAACCACCGACCCGACCCCGTGACATCGCCGACCCGACCCCCCACGCAGCCGAGTCGACCTGTGGCATCGTCGACCCGACCCGCTGCGCGCCACCAGACGACGCCACCGGCACGGCCAGTCGACGACACGCGGAACAGCACGGGCCGCGCCACAAGCCGATTCGACCGCGCCACCGGACACGCCACCGCGCACGGCCGAGCCGACGACACGCGGACGACTCGACCGCGCCACCGGTCGACTCGACCGCGCCACCGGTCGACTCGACCGCGCCACCGGACGACTCGGCTGCGCCACGGGTCGACCGGGGCCGCTTACCGAGGTGCGGCTTCGCGCAGTGCCGGCAGCAGCCGGTCGCGGGCGAACCCGAAGAAGCCCTCCTGGTGGTCGCCGCCGATCTGCACCAGGGCGAGGTGCGTGAAACCCGCCTCCCAGAACGGTTTCGCGGCCGCCACGACCGGGTCCACGTCCGGCCCGCAGGGGATGTTCTCCGCCACGTCGTCCTCGGTGACGAACTGCGTCGCGGCCGCGAACGCGGGCGGCCCGGGCAGCTCGGCGTTGACCTTCCAGCCACCGGCGAACCAGCGGAACTGCTCGTGCGCCCGGCGCACGGCGGCGCCGCGGTCGGGATCCCAGCACACCGGCAGCTGAGCGATCTTCGGCGTGTCCGCCCGGCTCACGGAGTCCCAACTGTCGATGAGCTCGCGTTCCGGCTGCACCGCGATCATCGCGTCGGACAGCGGCGCGAACAGGTCTACCGACTGGCGGCCGGACACGGCGGTCGCGACCGGCACCCGCCGTCGCGGCAGGTCCCACAGCTTCGCCGAGTCCACCCGGAAGTGCTCGCCCGAGTAGTCGACGTAGCCGCCGTCGAACAGCGCGCCGATGATCTGGATCGCCTCGGCCAGCATCTCGTGCCGGACGTTGGCCGGCGGCCATCCCCGGCCGACGACGTGCTCGTTGAGGTTCTCCCCCGCGCCGAGTCCGAGCGTGAACCTGTTGCCGGACAACAGCTGCACGGTCGCCGCCTGCTGTGCGACCACCGCCGGGTGGTAGCGCATGATCGGGCACGTCACGTAGGTCATCAGGCCGACCCGCTCGGTCGCCTGGGTCACCGCGCCGAGCACGCTCCACGCGTTCGGCGCGTGCCCCTGCTCGTCGAGCCACGGGAAGTAGTGGTCGCTCATCACCTCGAAGTCGAAGCCGGCGCGCTCCGCCTCGGCGGCGAAGCGCACCAGCTCACGCGGACCGGCCTGCTCGGTCATCAGGGTGTAGCCGAACTCGACCATCAGACGTGCACGCCCTCCGCGATCTCCTCGAGCGCCTTGGCGCAGAACGCGTCCAGGTCGCCCGGGTTGCGGCTGGACACCAGGCCCTGGTCGGTCACGACCTCCTGGTCGACCCAGGTGGCGCCCGCGTTGCGCAGGTCGGTGCGCAGGCTCGGCCACGACGTCATCGTGCGGCCGCGCACCACGTCCGCTTCCGCGAGCACCCAGCCGCCGTGGCAGATCACCGCGACGGGCTTGCCGTCGGTGACGAACTGCCTGACGAACCGGACCGCGCGCTCGTCGGCACGCACGAAGTCGCCGTTGGCGACCCCGCCGGGCAGGACCAGCGCGTCGTAGGCCGACGGGTCGGCGTCGTCGATCGCGGTGTCCACCGACTTGCGGTCGGACTTGTCCAGATGGTTGAACGCCTGGATCTCCCCCGCCTCGAGGGACACCAGCTCGGGCCGGCCGCCGGCCTCGGTGACGGCCTGCCACGGCCGGTCCAGCTCGACCTGCTCGACACCGTCGGTGGCCAGGAAGGCCACCCTCTTGCCATCGATCGTGGGCATCGCAATCACTCCCTCATCTCCCGGCGAGTCGCCGGGCTACCCGGCCTCACTGCCGGCAAACCCGGCTACTCGATCCTTCGGGACCTCCTGACCGTCGGTGTCGGCCAGCCTGATCCCGTCCTCCGGCACGAGTCCGAAGTGGACGACCTGGCGGCGGGTCAGCAGGTCCGCGGTCCAGTCGAAGGCGACCCGCAGCCGGTTCGCGGGCAGGGCCAGCAGGTGGTACCCGCGGGTGACGACCTTGGCGGGCCAGCCGCGCATCGGCAGGTGCAGCGGGTCGGCGACCGCCCGGGTGCCGGCGAGGTCGACGACGAACCCGAGGTCGCGGTGCCGGTACTCGCGGCGCCGGCCGACCCCCAGCGACGCGGCGACGTTGATGCCGGCGACACGCCCCTGGCGCTGCGCGTGCTGCGCGGTCATCGGCGTGATCTCACCCGGCCGGGTGAGGTCAGGCACGGCCGCGACGTCCCCCGCGGCGAACACGTCCGGGTGGCCGGGTACGCCCAGGTACCGGTCGGTGTCCAGGCGGCCCTTCGTGGTGGACAGCCCGAGCGGTTCCACGAGAGGGTCGGGCCGGACGCCGACGCACCAGGTGACGGTCCGCGCGGGGATCTCGGTGTCGTCGGTGAGCCGCACGCAGGTCCTGGTGACGGCGCCGACGCTGGTGCCGAGACGGACCTCGACGCCACGCTTCTCCAGGATGCGGCGGGCGGGCCCGGACAGGCGGCTGCTCAGGTTCGGCAGCACCCGGTCGGCCATGTCGACGAGGACCCAGCGCGCGTCGTGGCCGGCGCGGCGGGTGAGCTCCTGACCCTGGGCGACGAGCTCGGTGCCCGTGTAGCCCGCGCCGACCACGACGAACGTCGAGCGGGCGCGGCGCTCGTCGGGGTCGTCGGCCTGCTCGGCCAGCTCCAGCTGGCGCAGGACGTGGTCGCGGAGGTAGATGGCCTCGGCCACGGACTTGAACCCCTTGGCGTGCTCGGCGACGCCCGGGATCGACAGCAACCGGGTTACACTGCCCGACGCGATGACCAGGCGGTCCCACTCGAGGTCCTGGCGCCCGCCCTCCACGGTGACGACGGTGACGGTCTTGGCGGTCAGGTCGACGCCGGTGACGTTGCCGAGCACGGTGCGGGTGCGCGGGAGCTTGGTGCGCAGCGGGACGGCGACCTGCCTGGGGTCGATCACGCCGCCCGCGACCTCGGGCAGCAGCGGGACGTAGAGCATGTAGTCCGCCGGGTTGACCGCGACGAGGTCGGCCGACGGCATCCTGCGTTCGAGGGTGCGCAGGCAGTGGTACCCCGCGAACCCGGTGCCGACCACGACCACCCTCGGTCGCCGGCCCCCTTCGGTACTGGTCATTTTGGCGTGTCGCCACCCCTCTTGTCGGTCATGCGCGGCCCTTGCGGCGTACCCGTCGGTCACTCGCTGAACCGTTCGGGTAGGCCGTGTCACACCTTCTCGCGACGCTCGCTCACATGTTCGATTCCCGGTGTAGAGTCGACGCCATGTCAGATGCGGTGCAAGGTTCCCTCCTCGACGACCTGGAGGATGTCGGGCTGCGCTCGCTCACGCCGGCCCGGCGGACCGAGTTGAGCGACGGAGCGTGGGTCGACACCCGTCCGGGATGGCTGACCGGCGCGGGCACGTTGTTCGAACGCCTGGCCCGCGAGGTGCCGTGGCGCGAGGAGCGGCGGCAGATGTACGACCGCGTGGTCGACGTGCCGCGGCTGCTGTCCTTCTACGACGAGGGCGATCCACTGCCCGACCCGGTGCTCGACGCCGCCCGCGAGGCGCTGAGCACGTACTACGCGACCGAACTCGGCGAGCCGTTCCGCACGGCGGGGCTGTGCTACTACCGCGACGGCCGCGACTCGGTCGCCTGGCACGGCGACCGGATCGGACGGGGGAGCACCGAGGACACCATGGTCGCGATCGTCTCCGTCGGCGCGCCGCGGCCGCTGTTACTCCGGCCGCGCGGGGGCGGCCACACCCTCCGCTACGCCCTGGGCCTGGGCGACCTCATCGTCATGGGTGGCTCGTGCCAGCGCACCTGGGAGCACGCGGTCCCCAAGACGGCCAAGCCGGTCGGGCCGAGGATCAGCATCCAGTTCCGGCCTCGCGGAGTCCGCTGAGCCCTGCTCACCGCCGCCGCGCCCCGGCAACCGTCGCTCGGCCTCAGCCCCGGCCCCGGTCCGGCCATGCCTGCCGGTTCCGCACTCGCCGACCACCCGCCGGCGCCGACCACCACCGGCGCTCGCCGCGCAGGCCGGCCGACCTGGTGAACCGGCCAACCGGTTCCACGCCGCCGGCGCACGGCCGCTCGGGAGCCGCTACGACCGAACCAGCCGAGCGATCGCGTCGCTGGCCTCGCGGATCTTGTCGTCGGCGTCCTTGCCGCCGTCGGCGACGGCCTGGGCAACGCAGTGCCGGAGGTGCTCGTCCATCAGCCCGAGCGACACCGCCTGCAACGCCTTCGTCGCCGCGGAGATCTGGGTCAGCACGTCGATGCAGTACTCGTCGTTCTCCACCATGCGCTGCAGACCCCGGATCTGCCCCTCGATGCGGCGCAGGCGCTTGAGGTACGCATCCTTGTCGTTCGTGTAGCCCCGCATCCCGATGTTCCTTCCGCCGATCCGGTGCCCGACCACCCAGCATACCCGAGGGGGGTAACCGTCCGCCGGAGCGCGGGCGCACCATACCCGGGAGCACATCCTCAGGGAGGCACGCCATGGCTGTTCCGGGCGACAAGACCCCGGCCCCACCACCCCCGGACCTGGCCGAGACCGAGCTCTTCGCCACCGATGCGTACCGGCGCTCCTTCGACAGCGCCGTCCTGGAGGTCGACCGCGAGCAGAACCGCGTCGCCCTCGCGCGCACCGCGTTCTACCCGGGCGGCGGCGGGCAACCGCACGACCTCGGCACACTCCGCTGGGCCACCGGCAGCGCACCGGTCACCAAGGTCAAACGGGACGGCGGGCGCATCTGGCACTGGCTGGACGCCCCGGAACCGCCGGACAGCGGCACCGAGGTGTACGGCGAGCTCGACTGGGACCGCCGGCACATGCTGATGCGCACCCACACCGCCCTGCACATCCTCTGCGGCGTCATCTGGACCGAGTTCCACGTGGCCGTCACCGGCGGCAACATGGACCCCGGCAAGGGCCGGCTGGACTTCCCTCTCGACAGCATGTCCACCGAGCTCGGCCAGCGGGTCGAGCACCGGATCAACGAGGAGATCGCCGCCGCCCGCGAGGTGGTCGTGACCTTCCTCGGCCGCGACGCCGCCGACGCCGACCCGGCGCTGATCCGCACCTCCGCCAACCTCATCCCGGCGGAGATCGACCCGCTCCGCGTCATCGACATCGTCGGCCTCGACAAGCAGGCCGACGGCGGCACCCACGTGCTGAGCACGGTCGAGGTCGGCTCGGTCGCCGTCACCGGCACCGAGTCGAAGGGCAAGGGCAACAAGCGCATCCGGCTGGAGGTCCGCCCGCCCACCCCGGCGTGACACCCGTCCCCGCCACCCGGGCCACTACTGTCGGAGTGTGTTCACCACGCGCCCCGAACTGGCCGGGACCTTCGGCATGGTGGCCTCGACGCACTGGCTCGCGTCCGCCGCCGGGATGGCGGTGCTCGAGCACGGCGGCAACGCCTTCGACGCCGCCGCGGCCGCCGGGTTCACCCTGCACGTCACCGAACCGCACATGAACGGACCCGGCGGCGAGGTGCCCGCGATCTTCGCCACCGCCGCCGACCCCACGCCGCGAGTCCTGTGTGGACAGGGAGTCGCGCCCGCGGCCGCCACGATCGCGCGGTTCCGCGACGAGGGCCTCGACCTGGTGCCCGGCACCGGCCTGCTCGCCGCCACCGTGCCCGGCGCGGTCGGCGCCTGGCTCACCCTGCTGCGCGACCACGGCACGCTCCCGCTGCGCGACATCCTCCGGTACGCCGTCGGCTACGCCGAGCACGGCCACCCCGTCGCCGAGGCCGTGGTGCTCACCATCGAGGCCGTCGAGGAGCTGTTCCGCACCCACTGGCCCACCTCCGCCCGACAGTGGCTGCCGGTCGCCCGCCCCGGCGAGCTGGTCCGCAACCCCGCGCTCGCCGCCACCTACCGCCGCCTCGTCGACGAGGCCGAGGCCGCGGGCCCGGACCGCGAGACACAGCTCGACGCCGCGATCCGTGCCTGGTACGAGGGCTTCGTCGCCGAGGAGCTGGACGCCTTCTGCCGCACCGGCGTCCTCGACGACTCCGGCGAGCCGCACACCGGCCTGCTCACCGGCGCCGACCTCGCCGCATGGCGCCCCAGCTACGAGCCGACGGTCGGCATCGACACGTTCGGCTGGACGGTGCACAAGGTCGGCGCCTGGTGCCAGGGCCCGGTCCTGCTCCAGCAACTCGCCGCGCTCGAACGGCTGGGCGAGCTGCCCCCGCCCGGCAGTGCCGAGCTGATCCACCGCACCGTCGAGGTGGCCAAGCTCGCCTTCGCCGACCGCGACGCCAGCTACGGCGATCACCCGGACGTGCCGCTGGACCGCCTGCTCTCTGCCGAGTACGCGACCGCCCGCGCGGGCCTCGTGACCGGCACGGCGGCACCGCCCCTGCGCCCCGGCGAGGGACGGCTGCCCCGCTACGTCACCGAGGGCGGCCGCGCCGCCCCGACCGGGCTCGGCATCGGCGAGCCGACCCTGTCCCCGCTGGGCACCAACCGCGGCGACACCTGCCACATCGACGTCGCCGACCGCTGGGGCAACGTCATCTCCGCGACCCCGTCCGGCGGCTGGCTGCAGAGCTCGCCCACCGTCGGGGCGCTCGGCTTCTGCCTGGGCACCCGCGCGCAGATGTTCTGGCTCGAGGAGGGCCTGCCGAACTCGCTCGCACCGGGCAAGCGCCCGCGCTCGACCCTGTCGCCGTCGCTCGCCGTGCGCGACGGGCGGCTGCTGGCCTTCGGCACCCCCGGCGGCGACCAGCAGGACCAGTGGCAGCTGGGGTTCTGGCTCAACCACGCCGGCCACGGGATGAACCTGCAGGAGGCGATCGACGCTCCCGCCTGGCACACCACCGCGTTCCCGTCGTCGTTCCATCCGAGGGCGACCGGCACCGAGCTGCTCGATCGAGTCCAGAGTAGACAAATCGGTGCGGGACGAGCTGGCGCGCCGCGGCCACGACGTGGCGGTGGTGGAGCCGTGGTCGCTCGGACGGCTCTCCGCGGTGTCGCTGGACACCGGCACCGGCATGCTGCGCGCCGCGGCGAACGCGCGGGGCATGCAGGGCTACGCGGTCGGCCGCTGACCGGGCACACCGCGACTCGACGCGGACACCGGCCAACGCGGGCACCCGAGCGGCGTGGCCCGGTGCCCGGTCAGCGCTGTGTGGACACGCCGTCCAGGCGGCGCGGCAGCTCCAGCGGGTTGCCGTCCCGCAACGCCTTCGGCAGCAGGTGCTGCGGCACGTTCTGGTAGGCCACCGGCCGCAGGAACCGCCGCATCGAGGTCGGACCCACCGACGTGTGCAACGGCGCCGTCGTCGCCGGGTACGGTCCGCCGTGGTGCATCGCGTAGGTCACCGCGAGACCCGTGGGCCACCCGTTCCACACCACCCGGCCGACCCGTGTGGACAGTTCGGCCAGCAGGCGGCCGGCCAGCTCGTCGTCGCCCTCGCCCTGGATCGTGGCGGTCAGCTCGCCGGTGAACGACCGGGCGCACGCGAGCAGCTCGTCGTCGGAGGAGTACCGGACCACCATGGACGTCGGGCCGAAGCACTCCACGGCCAGCTCCGCGTGGTTCGCCAGCAGCTCCGCCGCCGTGGTGGCGAGCAGTGTCGGCGCCGGCCCGCCGGCGCTGTCGGCGCCCGCGTGCAGCACCGTCACCGCCGGGTGCTCGGCCAGCGCGGACAGCGTCCGCGCGTAACCGCCGGCGATCCGCTCGTTGAGCAGCCCCGCGGCGGGTCGCTCGCGCAGCGCGCCGACCAGCTCCCGTTCGAACGACTCGGCCGCCGCGGCGGGCACGAACAGCAGGCCCGGCTTCGTGCAGAACTGGCCCATGCCGAGGGTGTACGAGCCGAGGAACCCGTCCGCGATCTCCGCCGCACGGCTCTCCGCCGCGGGCGGCGTCACGAACGCCGGGTTGACGCTGCCCATCTCGGCGTAGAACGGGATCGGGTCCGGCCGCGACGAGGCGAGGTCGAACAACGCCCGCCCGCCGGCCGTGGAGCCGGTGAACGCGCCCGCCTTGATCCGCCGGTCCAGCACCGCCGCGCGGCCCGCGTCCTCGCCGTACACCACCGCGAAGGCGCCCGGCGGCAGCCCCGCGTCGGCGAGCGCGTCGGCGACGAGCGACGCGGTCAGCGCCGAGACCTCCGGATGGCCGGGGTTCGCCTTCACCACGACCGGGCAGCCGACAGCGAGCGCCGCGGCCGTGTCGCCGCCCGCGATGCTGAACGCGAACGGGAAGTTGCTGGCGGCGAACACCACCACCGGGCCGATCGGCCGCAGCATTCGCCGCACGTCCGGCCGCCCGCCGGCCGGCCAGTCCGGGTCCGGTGAGTCCAGGGTGACCTCGAGGTAGCTGCCCTCGGTGATCACCTCGGCCAGCAGCCTCAGCTGGAATGTCGTGCGGCCCAGCTCGCCGGCCAGCCGCGGCCGGACCGGCAGGTTCGTCTCCCGGTGCGCGAGCGGCACCAGCTCGCCGGCCGCCGTGTCGAGCTCGTCGGCCACCCGGCGCAGTGCCCAGGCACGCGCGTCCGGCGGCAGCGCGTCCATCTCGGCCGCCGCGGCCGCGGCCGCCGCCAGCACGGAGTCCAGGTCCTGCTCGGTCGTGGGTCCGGTACGTAGCGACGTCATACGAGGACGTATATCACGGCCAGCACTCGCTCAAACGCCGAAGACCCGGTTCGATGTCGTCCAGCTCGACCGCTCCGTAACCGATCGCGAGCCCCGGCTCGCCGGGTCCTTCGCCGTGGTACGCGGCCAGGTTCTCCACCACCACCCCGGCCGCGGCCGCGCGGCGGACCAGCGCCGCCGCGTCGACCGAGGTGCGCAGGTACGCGGCCAGGTGCAGGCCGGCGGTCGAGGGGACGACCGCCAGGCGGTCGGCGAAGTCGCGGCGCAGGATCGTCACGATCCGCTCGTGCCGGGCGGCGTACTCGCGGGTCGACCGGCGCAGGTGCCGGCTGAACAGGCCCTCGGCGAGGAACGCGGCCATCGCGCCCTGGGTGATCACGTCGCCCTGCCGGTCGGTGAGCCGCTTGGCCGTGCGCACCGCGGGACGCAGCGACGGCGGCGCGATGAGGAAGCCCAGCCGCAGCATCGGCAGCATGGTCTTGGCGAACGAGCCGACGTAGACCACCCGGCCGCCGTGGTCGAGGCTGTGCAACGGTTCCAGCGGCCGGTCGGAGAAGCGGAACTCGCTGTCGTAGTCGTCCTCGATCAGCACCGCGCCGCGCCGGTGCGCCCAGGCCAGCAGCGCGGCCCGCCGGTCGAGGGACATGGCCGTGCCGAGCGGGAACTGGTGCGACGGGGTGACGTACACGAGGCTCGCCGCGCGCGGGATCGCCTCCACCACGAGCCCCTCGCCGTCCACCGGCACCCCGGCCACCCTCGCGCCCAGCGAGGTGAACAGCGCGCGCGCCGGCGCGTACCCCGGCTCCTCCACGGCCACGCACGCGCCCGGCTCGATCAGGACCCGGCCGGCCAGGTCGAGCGCCTGCTGCGCGCCGTTGGTGACGATCACGTCGTCCGCGCCGGCCCGCACCGACCGGGACAGCCCCACGTGCCGGGCGATCGCCGCGCGCAGGCCCGCATGCCCGGCCGGGTCGACGTAGGCCGAGGCACGCACGCCGACGTCGCGCAGCTCCCGGTTCACCAGCCGGCGCCACGCGGCCATCGGGAACCGGTGCGCGTCCGGCACGCCGACCTGGAAGTCGTAGCGCACCGGCGGCGCGGGCGGTGGGTCCTCGGCGAGCCGGCGCCACAGCGGGCGAGCGGGAAGGTCGCCGCCGGGCCGGTCCGGCGGCGCGGGGCGCACCGGCGGGTTGGCGCACACGAACGTCCCGGCGCCGACCCGCCCGACGAGGTAGCCCTCGGCGGTGAGCCGCTCGTAGGCGACCGCCACCGTGTTCCGCGACACCGACAGGCTCGCGGCGAGCTCCCGGGTCGGCGGCAGCCGCTCCCCCGGCTCCAGCCGGCCCTCGACGATCGCCTCGTGCAGCTGCCGGTAGATCCGCGCGGACAGGTCGCCGCGCCCGGCCAGGCTCACGTGGAGGTCCACGGCAAGACTCTACATTGGCCCAACGCGTTCGATCGTGATTGGCACTTCTGCAGAGCCAATCCGGGTCGTAGGTTCGGGCTCATGGGCACGACCATGGGCAGCGGGACTCTCGCCGAGGCGTACCAGCGGCTGCACCACGCGGGACCCGAGTGGAACGACAACTCCCTGACCAACCACGGCCCGATGGCGGTCGAGGTGCTGGTCCGGCGCGGGCACGAGGAGGACGTGCACCCGTGGGTCGACGAGTACGTCGGGCGCCTGGACGACCTGCCCGCCGCGACCGACCCGGTCACCGACGGAACCTGGCGCGAGGCGATGGGCGACGGCGACCGGGTCGCCGACTGGACCACCTACCTCACCCGGCAGGTCCGCGAGGCGCCGTGGCGTGACGTGCTGGCCCGCTGGTGGCCGCGGCTGCTGCCGGCCATCGCCGCCGGGACCACGCACGGGGTGATCCGCACCAGCCACGCGGTGCGCGCGCTGCTCGCCGGGGACGAGAGCGCCGAGACCGTCACCGAACTGGCGCACGGCCTCGCGTTCTGGGCGGCCCGCGCCCGCTACGTGCCGGGCGTCGAGGCACCGGCCGGCTCGCTGGACGCCCCCGCCGCGCTGCGCGGCCTGCCGCGGATCGGCAGCCGGCAGGGCTCCGTCGCCGACCGGTTCGCCCAGCTCGCCGAGCTGCCCTCGTGGCCGGCCTCGCTCACCGCGCTGCGCGCCCCGGCCGACCCGGACGACGCCCGCGCCCGGCTCGCCGACCTCGTCGACGCCGCGACCGCCGGCTACCTGGGCTACGGCCACGCCAGCCCGGTGATCCTGGTGCACACGGCCACCGCGCCGAACGCGGTGCTGCACACGCTGCCGGCGCTGCCCCGCGAGCTGTGGACCGACAGCCTGACCGCGGCGTGGGCGGCCTGCGCCGCGATCACCGTGACGTTCGCGCCCGGCCGGTCGGCACCGCGCGAGGCGCTGCCCGCCGCGCCGGCGGGTGCGGACGTGGTGAGCGAGCTGGTCGACCGGTCGGTGGCGCACGGCGACGAGCACGTCATCAAGTTCACCGACACCGCCACCGAGTCCTACCGGCGCACCGGGAACCCCGACGCGCTCGCCGCGTGCGTGCGCGCGGCGGACCTGATCGGGCACTGAGATGGCGCCACGCCTCGTCCCGCCGGCCGGCCCGCCGCGGGTGCTGTCGCTCGCCCAGCTCACCGACTCCATCGGCCTCGGCGGCTTCCTCGTCTGCTCGGCGCTGTACTTCACCCGGGTCGTCGACCTCACCGCGACGCAGGTCGGCCTCGGGCTGACGGTGGGCTGGGCGGTCGGCTTCCTGGCCGGGGTGCCCCTCGGCCACCTCGCGGACCGGCGCGGACCGCGCGGCGTGGCGATGCTGCTCGCGGCGGGCACGGCCGCCGCGCTCGTGCTGTTCCTGCTCGTCGGCTCGTTCGTGCCGTTCGTCGTGGTGGCGAGCGTCTACGGCGCCGGCCAGTGCGGGCTCACCGCCGCGCGGCAGGCGCTGCTGGCCGGGCTCGTCGCGCCCGCGGAGCGGACCAGGGTGCGCGCGGTGCTGCAGTCGGCGATCAACGGCGGCATCGCGATCGGCGCCGCGGGGGGCGGGCTCGCGCTCCAGTTCGACACCGGCGCGGCGTACCGGGCCGTCTTCGCGCTCGACGCGGCGAGCCTGGTGATCTCCGCGCTGGTCCTGGTGCGACTTCCCACGGTGGCACCGCAACCGCGCGCGGCGGCGGGCGGTCCGGCGCTCGCGGTGCTGCGCGACCGTCCCTACGCGATCATCGCGGCGCTGAACATGGTGCTGCAGCTGCACATCCCGCTCATCACCCTTGGCATTCCACTGTGGATAGTCCAGCGCACGCACGCGCCCGGCTGGACGGTCGCGGTGCTCCTGGTGCTCAACACCCTGTCCGTGATGCTGTTCCAGGTGCGGGTGGCGCGCCGGGTGACCGATCTCCCCGCCGCCGCGCGCCAGGTCCGCGCCGCCGGCGCCGTGCTGCTCGTCGCGTGCGTGGTGTTCGCGCTGTCCGCGGCGGGGTCGTCCGCGGGCGTGGCGGTCGCCGTCCTGCTGCTGGCCGCCGCGTTGCAGGCACTCGCGGAGATGATGCAGGCCGGCGGCTCCTGGGAGATCAGCTTCGGCCTCGCCCCGCCCGGAAAGCACGGCCAGTACCAGGGTTTCTTCGGCTCGGGCTTCACCGTCGCGCGCATGCTCGGCCCGCTGCTCGTCACGACGTTGATCATCCACTGGGGCACGGCCGGGTGGCTGCTGCTGGGCGCGATGTTCCTCGCCGCCGGCGTAGCGACGGTGCCGGCGGTGCGTGCGGCGCGCTCGCCTCACATTACGCAACAAGGGAATCCCGCCGGCCTGCGCGCCGGGACCGTGCCATGACACGACTTCGTGACCGTCGAACAACGACGTGATCACGAACCGCGGGTGCGCGGGCTCACAACACGACGCCACGGGCGTGGGCGCCGGCGTGCATCCCTGGGCACGGATCCGCGGCGCCACAACGGAATCGGCACCCTCGCGTCCCGGTACCGGTGGTACACCCTCCGTCCACGCGCGTGTTCGCCCTGTGCCGCAGCGGGTTCCGGCCGCACGCCACGTCGCGGGACGATGTTGCACCCTCCACTAGGTTGCTGGAAAAGCAGCGGTGGACAAGCAACCAGCTGGTGAGCGGTCCGGTGGACATGATCCTCCGTGACCGGCTGCGGAAGGTGCTACAGCATGACAATGACCAAACAGGCCGATCCCCAGGTGCGGAGGGGGTTGCTCTCGAGACTGAACAGCGAGGTGGCGCCGAGGGTCTTCTGGCCCGCGGCGCTGTTCATCATCGCGTTCGTCCTGCTCGCCATGATCTGGCCGGACTCGCTCTACGACGGCATGGTCGAGGTCCAGGACCGGATCGTGCGGTGGTTCGGCTCGTACTACACGCTGATCGTCACCGGGTTCGTGGTGTTCTCCCTGTGGGTCGGGCTCGGTCACTACGGTGACATCAAGCTCGGCAAGGACGAGGACGAACCCGAGTTCGGCATCTTCTCCTGGTTCGCGATGCTGTTCGCCGCCGGCATGGGCATCGGCCTGGTGTTCTGGGGCGTCGCCGAGCCGCTGAACCACTTCGCGGGCGTGCCCAACCGGTCGGGGTCCGGCGTCGCCGCGATGGACGCGGCCGGCGCGCAGGAGTCGCTCGTGCAGACGTTCCTGCACTGGGGACTGCACCCGTGGGCGATCTACGTCGTGGTGGGCCTGGCGATCGCGTACGCCGTGCACCGCAAGGGCCGCCCGGTCTCCATCCGCTGGACGCTGCGGCCGCTGCTGGGCGACCGGGTCAACGGCTGGCTCGGTGACCTCGTCGACATCGTGTCGGTGGTCGGCACCCTGTTCGGCGTGGCGACCTCGCTCGGGCTCGGCGTCATCCAGATCGGCGCCGGGCTGAGCTTCCTGGACATCGTCGGGGACGACCCGGGGAACCTGCTCTACGTCGTGCTCATCGGCGCGATCACGCTGCTCGCCGTCACCTCGGTGGTCACCGGGCTGAAGAAGGGCATCAAGTGGCTGTCGAACATCAACCTCGGCCTCGCCGGGGCGCTGCTGCTGTTCGTGCTGATCGTCGGGCCGACGCTGTTCATCTTCCGGGACTTCGTCCAGTCGATCGGCCTGTACTTCCAGGAGCTGCTGCAGAAGAGCTTCGCCACCACCGCGCTGCACGGTGAGGAGGGCACCGCCTGGCAGGGCTGGTGGACGGCGTTCTACTGGGGCTGGTGGATCTCCTGGGCGCCCTTCGTCGGCGTGTTCATCGCGCGCATCTCGAAGGGGCGCACCGTCCGCGAGTTCGTCGCCGCGGTGCTGCTGGTGCCGACCACGCTCACGTTCCTGTGGTTCACCGTGTTCGGCGGCAGCGCGCTGGAGACCGAGCTCGGCGACAACGGCAGCCTGGTCGCCCGGGGCCCGGACGGCGCTCCGCTGCTCGACGCGGACGGCGCCAACGTCTCCGTCGACAACAACGGCTCGCTGTTCCACCTGCTGGACACGCTGCCGGGCGGCACGATCCTGGCCGGCCTCGCGATCATCCTGATCGTGCTGTTCTTCGTGACCTCGTCGGACTCCGGCTCGCTCGTGGTGGACATGCTCGCCTCCGGCGGCGACCCGAACCCGCCGACCTGGAGCCGGATCCTCTGGGGTTCCCTGGAGGGCCTGGTCGCGATCGCGCTGCTGACCGCGGGCGGGTCCTCGGGGCTCACCGCGTTGCGGTACGCGGCGATCATCATCGCGCTGCCCTTCAGCATCGTGATGCTGCTCATGTGCTGGGCGACCCTCAAGGAGTTCAGAGCCGAGCGGCAGCTGATGGTCCGCATCCAACGGCGCCAGCAGCACGAGGAGCTGACCAACCACCTCATCGAGGAGGGCTACGTCGACCCCGACGGGACGAACGGCAGGAGCACGGCCTCCGCGTCGCGCGACTGAGGCGACACCTGCCGGCCGCGGGCCGGGGACCGCACGGGTCCCCGGCCCCGCGTGCCGTCCGGATCAGCCGATCACGCGGCGGATGACGGTGATCGGGCCGATGGCGTCGATGCCGCTGATCTTCACGTTCTCGCCGAGGCTCGGCGCGTGCACGGCGCGGACGCTGTCCAGCGCGATCGCCACGTGGTGCACCGGCTGGTAGTAGAAGATCAGGTCGCCGGCCCGCACCTTCTCGCGCGGCACCGCCCGGCCGACCGTCGCCTGCTGGCGCGAGACCCGGGGCATCGTCACCCCCGCCGCCCGGAACGCCGACTGCACCAGCCCCGAGCAGTCGTACGCGGACGGCCCGACGGCCCCCCACAGGTAGGGCTTGCCCAGCTGCGCCATCGCGAACTCGATCATCCCGCCGACGTCGCCGCCCGGGATGACCACGTCGCTGCCGTAGTCCTCGATGCCCGCGAGCAGCGACCGCTGGTCGGGCGTGAGGTTGTCGAGCGCCGTGCGCACCTGGGCGATCTGCCGGTCGAGGTCGGCCCGCCGGGACCGCACCGCGGCCGCGCCCCTGGCCGCCTTCGCCGAGGCCGCGGCGGCGGTCGCCTCCGCCGCCGACGCCCGGTCCTCGGCGGCCTCCGCCTCGGCGAGCGCCCGGTCGTCGAGCAGGCGGCCACCGGACAGGTGCCGGGCGAGGCTCGCCGCCTCCAACCTGCCCAGCAGGTCGTCGGGGCTGGTGCTGGCGGCGAGCGCGGACAGCGCGTCGAGGTCGCGCCGCGACGCCAGCGCCTCGGCGACCTTGTCCAGGTCCTGCGCGGAGTCGACCCGGCCACGCGCCAGGCCGGCGGCGGCCCGTGCGTCGTCGGCCGCCCGGGTGGCGGCGGTCGCGGCCCGCTGCTCGCGGTCGACCCGCTCCTGGGCGATCAGCAGGTCCTCGTTGACCCGCTCCGCCTCCCGGCTCAGGTCGTAGTAGTGGGCGAGGAGCCCGGCGACCGTGGTCGGCTGGGCGGCGGCCGGGACCGGCGCCACCAGCAGCGTCGCGGCCAGCACCACGACGCCGGCCAGTGAGGCGGTCACTCCGCGCACCGCGACTCCTTCCCCCCGGGGCCCGGCACGGCCCCGCCACGCCATTGTCCAACACGGACGCCGTCACCGGCTCGGCTTCCGGTCGGCCGGGCACGGACGTCCGCCCCTTCGGACGGTAGGCGGGTGCGGATAACGCGACCGTTAGGGTCGGGAGGCGTGAATGCCCTGTACGCCGTCAGCGACCTGCACGTCTCCTACCCGGAGAACCGCGAGGTGGTCCGCGGCCTGCGCGCCACCTCGGACACGGACTGGCTGCTGGTCGCCGGCGACGTCGCCGAGCGGTTCGCGAGCATCGAGTGGGCGCTCGGCGTGCTGCGCGAGAAGTTCGCCACGGTCGTCTGGGTGCCGGGCAACCACGAGCTGTGGACCCCGCCCGACGACCCGGTCACGCTGCGCGGGGTGGAGCGCTACGAGGCGCTGGTGGGGATGGCGCGCCGGCTGGACGTGCTCACCCCGGAGGACCCGTACCCGCGGTGGGACGGGCCGGACGGACCGGTGACGATCGCGCCGCTGTTCCTGCTCTACGACTACACGTTCCGGCCCGACGGCTGCGCCACCAAGGAGGAGGGCCTGGCCTACGCCCACCGCACCGGCGTCGTGTGCACCGACGAGTACCTGCTGCACCCCGACCCGTACCCGACCCGCGACGACTGGAGCCGGGCCCGGGTGGAGGCGACCGAGAAGCGGCTCGCCGAGGTCGAGACCCCGACGGTGCTGGTCAACCACTACCCGCTGGTCCGCGAGCCGACCCGGGTGCTGCGCTACCCGGAGTTCGCCCAGTGGTGCGGCACCGAGGCGACCGCCGACTGGCACGTCCGCTTCGACGCGGCCGCCATGGTCTACGGCCACCTGCACATCCCCCGCACGACCGAGTACGACGGGGTGCGCTTCGACGAGGTCTCATTGGGCTACCCGCGTGAGTGGCAGCCCCGCGAGCGCCCGCACGGACTCCCCCGGCGGATCATCCCGCCGGACCCGACCCGGAAGGTCACCTAACCGTTGTCGAACGAGTGGGTGCATTCCGGCCAATCCGGCTCGGTGCCGGCGGCGCGCCGACTAGGCTGACGATCACCGTCGGGGGAAGGTACGGCCCGCTCGCGGCCGTTCGGGAAAGGTACGCCGTGTTGATCGCCGCCCATCCGCGCGCGGGCCTGCCATGAGCGCCCCCGCGGTCTCACCGCCGCCGACCCGACCGGAACCCCGCGGACGGTTCACCGAGCTGAACGAGCTGGCCCGGACGACCCCCGGGGTGCTCACCCTGCTCACCGCCGCGCTGGTCCTGGTCAGCGTGCTCGTGGGGGTCCTCAGCGCGGTCGCCGTGCAGACCCGGGCCGGCGCGCTGGACGACCTCACCACGAGCAGCGGCCCGCTCAGCGTGGCCGCGCAGGACATCTACCGGTCGCTGTCCGACGCGGACGCCACCGCGACCGGCGCGTTCCTGGCCGGCGGCGAGGAGCCCGCCGACCAGCGCGCCCGCTACGAGAACGACATCGCGCAGGCCGAGTCCGCGCTCGCGGTCGCGGTCGCCGCGCGGGAGCCGGCCGACGTCACCGCGCCGGACAGCCCGCTCGCCACCCTGTCCGCGCAGCTGTCCGTCTACACCGGACTCGTGGAGACCGCGCGGGCCAACAACCACCAGGGCCTGCCGGTCGGCGCGGCCTACCAGCGCGAGGCGTCCAACCTGATGCGCGCCGAGCTGCTGCCCGCCGCCGAGCGGCTGTACCGCTCCGAGGCCGCGCAGGTGTCCGCCGACCAGGACCAGGCGGGCGGCTTCCCGTGGCTCGAGCTGCTGCTCGGCCTGTTCGCGCTCGCCGTGCTGGTGATGGCGCAGCGGTACGTGCGGCGCAGCACCAACCGGGTGTTCAACGTCGGCCTGGTGGTGGCCACCGGCGCCGCGCTGGTGTCGCTGGTCTGGGTGCTCGTCGCGACGTTCGGCGTGATGACCAACGTCGGCCAGAGCCGGGAGTTCGGCTCCGAGGACGTCGACCAGCTCGCCCAGGCCCGGATCGCGACGCTCGCCGCGCGGGCCGACGAGACGCTCACCCTCGTCGCCCGCGGCAGCGGTGCCGCGTTCGAGGAGGACTACGGCACGGTCGCCAAGGACCTCGACGGCCTGCTCGACCGGGCGAGTGCCGGCGCGATCAACGACAAGGTCCGCGGCGACGTGGACGACGCGCGGCGGGCGTGGCAGGCGTGGCAGGACGTGCACGCCGACATCCGCGACGCCGACGACAACGGCGACTACGCCCGCGCGGTGGAGCTCACCATCGGGCCGGCCGACGACGGCGCGGCGGCCCGCTTCGACGAGGTCGACTCGGGCCTGCGGGACGCGCTCGCGCAGACCACGGCGCGCTTCACCGACGAGGTGTCGCAGGCGAGCAACGCGATCACCGGGACCGTCCTCGGGGTGATCCTGCTCGCCGCGCTGATGGCCGCCGGCTCGGTGGCCGGCATCTGGCAGCGGCTCAAGGAGTACCGATGAACCGGCGCAACGCCCTGGCCGCGCTGCTGGGCGCCGCCCTGCTGCTCGTCACCGGCTGCGGCGCGGCGCAGCCCGTGACGCGCGGCCAGGCCAGCGCTCAGGTGCCCGAACCGGCCGGCGCGGCCGAGGTGACCGAGCAGCCGAGCGCCGCCCCCACGCCGGACTGCGGCGACCCGACCGCGAGCCTGCGCCCGCGGGGGGCGCTGCCCGCGCCGAACGCGCTGCCGGCCGGCTCGACGATGGCCGCGATCCGGGCCAAGGGCAAGCTCGTCGTCGGTGTCGACCAGAACACCTACCGGTTCGGCTTCCGCAACCCGTTCACCGGCAACGTCGAGGGCTTCGACATCGACATGGCCAAGCAGGTCGCGAAGGCGATCTTCGGCACGCCGGACGCGCTGCAGCTGCGCATCCTCACCTCCAGCCAGCGCATCCCGGCGCTCAAGAACGGCGAGGTGGACATCGTGATCCGGACGATGACCATCAACTGCGAACGGCTCCAGGACGTCGACTTCTCGACGGTGTACTACATGGCGGGCCAGCGGGTGCTGGTGAAGAAGGCGTCCGGCGTCTCCGGCATCGACGAGCTGGGCGGCAAGCGGGTGTGCGCCACCAAGGGGTCGACCTCGCTCACCCACATCGCGCAGGCGCCGAGCAAGCCGGTCCCGGTGCAGGTGTCGGACTGGACCGACTGCCTGGTGATGCTGCAGCAGAACCAGGTCGACGCGATCTCCACCGACGACACGATCCTGGCCGGCCTGGCCGCGCAGGACCCGTTCACCGAGGTCGTGGGCGCCCCGATCGACGACGAGCCGTACGGGATGGCCATGCCCAAGGGCAAGACGGACTTCGTGCGGTTCGTCAACGCCGTCATCGAGCGGATGCGCACCGACGGCACCTGGGCGGCCACCTACAACCGGTGGCTGTCCGACCTGCTCGGACCGGCACCCGCGCCACCGGTGGCGAAGTACCGGGACTGAGCGGGGATGGGTATACCGGAGACATGGAGATGCGTGGGGCGGTGCTGAGTCGCGAAGAGGTCGACCGCGCGCTGGACCGGCTCGGCGCGGACAGCGACCGGATCGCCGCGTCGCTGGTCGAGATGGACGGCCACGCCGGGCACCAGCTGCTGCGCGGCGCCACGCTGTCCGGCGACACCGCCCGCCGGTGGGCCGAGGCGAGCGCCGCCATGGCCACCCTGTGGGAGCAGTTCGCCACCTACCGCGGGCTGGTCGACCGGGCCCGCGAGGTGCGGGCGCGGCGCGGCAGGCCGGGCGAGGAGGAGCTGGCCGAGCTGACCGCGCTGCTCACCGACCCGGTGGTGGAGCTGGACTCCCAGCAGATCCCCATCGAGCGGCGCGGGATCACCGGGCCCGCCGAGGTGACCCAGCGGATCACCCTCGACGACCTGCTCGGCCGGATGAACGCGGCGTTCACCATGGTCACCGACGTGCTCGCCACCGCGGAGGCCGCGTGGTCGGCGGCGATCGGCCGGCTCGACCCGCTGGAGCAGGACCTGCACGCGGTGTCGGTGCAGGCCGAGTCGGTGGCCGCGGCGGACCGGTCGGTGACCGCGGAGGTGAACCGGCTGCGCGACGAGCTGGCCGCGGCCCGCGAGCTGGTGCTGACCGACGTGCTGACCGCCGCGAAGGCCGACCCGCTACCCGGCATCGCCGCCCGCCTCGGCGCGCTGCGCACCCGGCTCGGCGAGCTCGTCGCGCTGCGCGACTCGTTCGACGGCAGGCTCGCCGCCCTCGAACGGGTGCTGTCGGACGTGGAGGCCGTCGAGGCGGACGCCAGGCGGGCCCACACCGTGGTGCTCGAGAAGATCGCCAACCCGGGCATCCCCGCCCCGACGGCCCGCGGCTCGGCCCGGCTGCGGTCGCGGATCGAGGCGCTCGCCGCCAGGCGCGACTCCGGCGACTGGGCGTCGCTGGCCACCGAGGTCGACGAGCTGGACCGGGCGGGCGCCGACACGCTCGACGCGGCTCGACGCGCGCTGCGCGCGGCGAGCGGGCTGCTCGACCGGCGCGGAGAGCTGCGGGGCAGGCTGGAGGCATACCGCGTCAAGGCGGCCCGGCTCGGCTACGGCGAGGACCTGGCGATGGAGAAGCTGCACGAACAAGCGCGGGAGCTGCTGTTCACCGCACCCTGCGACCTGCCGGCCGCGACCCGCGCGCTCAACCGGTACCAGCAGGCCCTGCAGGATCGAGAGCAGCGTCCGGCTGCCGAGGAGGGGACCGAATGACCGCCTGCCCCCGGCCGGGCTGTACCGGCGCCATCGACGAGGACGGCTTCTGCGACACCTGCGGCCTCGAGGCACCCGCCGGCGCCACGCCCGCGGCCGCCGCGGCCCCGGCCGCCGACGTGTCGACATCCAGCACGCGCACCGGCAGCACCCGCACCGGAAGCGCGCGCACCGGCAGCATCTCGTGGACGACGTCCTCGGGAACGGTGACGTCGAGCTCGCGCCGGGGCTCGGCGCGCTCGTCGACCCGCGGCCTGCTCGGCGCGGGCCTGGTCGAGGTCCCCCGGGTGCCCTACCGCGACCCGAAGGCGGCGGTGCTCGCCGACCCGAAGGTGCCCGAGGACAAGCGGTTCTGCAGCAACTGCGGAAGCAAGGTCGGCCGCGGCCGGGACGGCAACCCCGGGCGCACGGAGGGCTTCTGCACCAAGTGCGGGCACCGGTACTCCTTCACCCCCAAGCTCTCCCCCGGCGAGGTCCTGCACGACCAGTACGAGGTGCTCGGCTGCCTCGCGCACGGTGGGCTCGGCTGGATCTACCTGGCGCTGGACCGCGCGGTGGCCGACCGGTGGGTGGTGCTCAAGGGCCTGCTGGACACCGGCGACGCGGACGCGATGGCCGCGGCGGTGGCCGAGCGGCGCTTCCTGGCCGAGGTCGAGCACCCGAACATCGTCAAGATCCACAACTTCGTGCAGCACCGGGACGCCGAGACCGGCACGGCGGTCGGCTACATCGTCATGGAGTACGTCGGCGGCCGCTCCGTCAAGGAGATGATCAAGCAGATCCGGCAGACCGAGGGCCCGGCCGCGTGCCTGCCGCTGGCCCGCGCGATCGCGTACGCGCTGGAGATGCTGCCCGCCCTTGGCTACCTGCACACGCTCGGGCTGCTGTTCTGCGACTTCAAGCCGGACAACATGATCCAGACCGAGGAGCAGCTCAAGCTGATCGACCTCGGCGCGGTGCGGCACATCGACGACGAGGACAGCGCGGTCTACGGCACCATCGGCTACCAGGCGCCGGAGATCGCGACCGCCGGCCCGTCGATGTCCTCCGACATCTACACGGTCGGCCGCACGCTCGCGGTGATGACGTTCCCGTTCGACTTCCAGCGCGAGCACCAGACCACGCTGCCCTCGCCCGCCGAGGAGCCGCTGCTCGCCGAGTTCGAGTCCTACGACCGGCTGCTGCGCCGGGCGACCGCCCACGAGCCGGGCGAGCGGTTCACCTCCGCCGAGGAGTTGAAGGACCAGCTCACCGGCGTGCTGCGGGAGGTGCTGGCCGCCGAGGACGGCGTGCCGCGTCCCGGCACGTCGACGGAGTTCACCCCCGAGCGCCGCTCGTTCGGCGTGCGGACCGAGCCCGGCACGCCACTGGACCTGAAGGCGATCGTCGGGATGCTGCCGGTGCCGCGGGTCGACGGCACCGACCCCTCCGCCGCGTTCCTCGCCACCGTCACCTCCACCGACCCCGCCTCGCTGATCGAGGAGCTGCGCACCGCGCCGCAGCGCACCCCGGAGGTCCGGCTGCGGGCCGCCCGCGCCTACATCGAGCTCGGCGACCTCACCCGCGCCCGGCACCGGCTCGACGAGGTCGCCCGGGACGCCGCTGACCTGGACCGGCGCTGGCTCATCGACTGGCACCGCGGCCTGGCCTCGCTGCACGAGGGCGACGTGGCGAGCGCCCGGGAGAGGTTCGACCGGGTGTACGCGGCCGTGCCGGGCGAGGCCGCGCCCAAGCTCGCGATCGCGCTGTGCGCGGAGGTGGCCGGCGACCACCGTGCCGCCGACCGCTACTACCGGACGGTGTGGCGCACCGACCGGTCCTACGTGAGCGCCGCGTTCGGCCTGGCCCGGGCGCTGCTGGCGGGCGGCGAGCGGCTCGAGGCGGTGGACGTGCTGAGCTCGGTGCCGGAGACGTCGAGCCATCATGTCGCCGCGCAGCTGGCGGCCGTGCGGGCGCGCACCGCGGGCGCGGCGACCACCGAGCTCACCGCGGAGGACCTGGTGCTCGCCGGTGACCAGCTCGACGCCCTGGAGCTGGACGCGGTACGCCGGGCCAGGGCGTCGGTGGAGGTGCTGGACGCCGCGTTCGGCTGGGTGCGGTCCGGGCGCGACGGGACCGGCTCGGTGCTGGGCTGCGCACTGGCCGAGGACGACCTGCGCACCGGTCTGGAACGCTGCTACCGGACCCTGGCCAGGCACGCCGACAACACGAGGGAGCGCATCGCATTGGTGGACACGGCCAACCGGATCCGGCCCAGGACGTGGGTGTGATGACCTGTCCCAGCTGTGGTGAGCCCGTCGGGGCGAAGGACCGGTTCTGCGAGAGCTGCGGCTCGGGCCTGCTCGTCGCCCGCACCCCGGCGGGCGGCCCGGGCGAGGTGGCCGCCACCCCCGCTGCGCCGTGCGCCGGCTGCGGCGGCACGAGCTTCAGCGCGGACGGGTTCTGCGAGGACTGCGGGCGTGCCCGGCCCGCCGGCCGGGACCGGATGGAGCGCGACCTCGGGCGCGTCGCGGGGGTCAGCGACAAGGGCGCGCGGCGCGCGCGCAACGAGGACTCGATGGCCTTCGGCGCCGTCACGGCCGACACCCCGGTGGTCGCCGCGGTGGTCTGCGACGGCGTGGCCACCTCCTCCAACGCCGACCACGCCTCCCAACTGGCGGTGGACGCGGCGCTGGAGGTGCTGCTGGACGCGGCGCTGGAGGGCAAGGACGCCGACGGCGCGACCCACGCCGCGGTCGCCAGGGCGATCGAGGTGGTCGCCGCGCTGGCCGACCCGGCCGTGCCGGGAACGGCGCCGTCGTGCACGTACGTGTCCGCGGTCGTCACGCCGACCGAGGTGACCGTCGGCTGGGTCGGGGACAGTCGCGTGTACTGGCTGGCCGCGCCGGGCACCGACCCGCCGTCGCGCTGCCTGACCGTCGACGACACCGTCGCCGCCGAGCTCGTCGCGGAGGGCATGAGCGAGGAGGAGGCGATGGCCGTGCACCAGGCGCACGCGCTGTCGAAGTGGATCGGCGCGGACGCGGGCGACGTCGAGCCGCGCACGCTCACCATCACGCCCGGCGGTCCCGGCATGGTGCTGCTGTGCAGCGACGGCCTGTGGAACTACCTCCCGGAGCCGGCGGCGCTGACCGAGGCGCTGCCCGGCTCGCCGGCCGGGGTCGACCTGCTGCCCGCGGCGAGCGAGCTGACGCGGATCGCGCTGGACCTCGGCGGCCACGACAACATCACCACCGTGCTGGTGCCGTTCCCCCCGAAACCCGACACCACGAGGAGCCAGTCATGACCGGTGCAGCGGACTTCTCGGTCGACGTGTACCAGAACGAGTACCTGTCGGCGGGCACCACCGAGGTGAACGCGATCGTGACGGTGACCGCGTCCGGCGGCGCGGGCATCGCGGCGGATCCGCGGCGTCGCGGCCGGCCCGGCCGGGTCGACCGCCGAGGTGATCATCGTCGACATGCTCCGGCTCGATGCACGTGCCGCGCACCAAGCTGTCGTCGGCCAAGCGGGCCACCGCGGCGGCGATCGACACGCTGCGCGACGGCGTCGCGTTCGCGGTCGTCTCCGGCACCGACGAGGCGAACCTCGTCTACCCGTACCGGCACGGCCTGGCGGTGGCGACGCGAGCAGACCCGGGTCGAGGCCAAGCAGGCGGTGGCGAAGCTGACCGCCAACGGGGGCACCGCGATCGGCAAGTGGCTGCGGCTGGCCGACAGCGTGTTCGGCACCCAGCCCAGCGCGATGCGGCACGCGATCCTGCTCACCGACGGCCAGAACATGCACGAGACGCCGCGCCAGCTCGCCCGCACGCTGGAGGCGGTGACCGGTCACTTCGTCTGCGACGCCCGCGGGGTCGGCACCGACTGGGAGGTCAAGGAGCTGCGCCAGATCGCCGACGCGCTGCTCGGCACCGTCGACATCGTGGCCGAGCCGGAGGGTCTCGAGGCCGACTTCCGGGCGATGGCCGCCTCCGCGATGAGCAAGGCGGTGGCCGACGTGTCGCTGCGGCTGTGGACCCCGCAGGGCGCCGCGATCAAGTTCGTCAAGCAGGTCGAGCCGACGCTCGCCGACCTCACCGGGCGGCGTACCGAGGTGCCGCCGCGCTCCGGTGACTACCCGACCGGCTCGTGGGGCTCGGAGACCCGCGACTACCACGTGTGCGTGCAGGTCCCCGCCGCGGCGACCGGGGAGAAGATGCTGGCCGGGCGGGTCAGCCTGGTGGTGCCCGGGCCGGACGGATCGGAGACCGTGCTCGGCAAGGGCAACATCCTGGCGGTCTGGACCGACGACACGGCGCTGTCCACCCGGATCAACCGGGAGGTCGCGCACTACACCGGGCAGGCCGAGCTCGCCGACGCGATCCAGGAGGGGCTCGAGGCCCGCAAGGCGGGCGACGTGGAGACGGCCACCGCGAAGCTGGGCCGCGCGGTGCAGCTCGCGACCGAGACCGGCCACTCCGACACCGCGAAGCTGCTGGCCAAGGTCGTCGACGTCGAGGACGCGAAGACGGGCACCGTGCGGCTCAAGCGCAAGGTGGCGGCCGTGGACGAGATGACCCTGGACACCCGGTCGAGCAAGACGATGCGGGTGCGCAAGAAGTCGACCACCGAGGAAAGCTGAGGCGGCGCCCATGTCCGTGTGTCCGGCCGGCCACGACTCCGCCGACGACGAGTTCTGCGACGTCTGCGGCCGGGAGATGGGCGGCCCCGCGCCGGCCGCCGCGCCCGCGGTCGAGGCGCCCGCCCCGCCCGCGGGCCAGCCGGACGCGCCGCCCGAGGGTGCCACCTGCCCGGCCTGCGGGGCGGCGCTGGCCGGCCGGTTCTGCGAGGCGTGCGGGCACGACTCGCTGACCGCGCCCCCTGCCACACCCGCCACACCGGCCGCTGCCGCCGCGCCGGTCACGCCGGCCGGCCCGGAGCCCGCCCCGGCCGTGCCGCAGGACCGGCTGCCGGACGGCACCACCTGGACCGCCACGGTGAGCGCGGACCGCACGTACTACGACACGGTGATGGCCGCGGAGGGCCCGGACGCCGGCGGCATCGCGTTCCCGGCGTACTGCCCCGACCGCCACTTCCCCTTGCAGGGCAAGCAGATCAGCATCGGCCGGCAGAGCCGCAGCCGCGGCATCAGCCCGGACATCGACCTGACCGGACCACCCGAGGACCCGGGCGTGTCGCACCTGCACGCGCTGCTCGTGGCCCAGCAGGACGGCACCTGGGCGGTCGTCGACCTCGACTCGGCCAACGGCCTGTCGGTCAACGACGAGCCGGACCCGTTGCGTCCCAACAGTCCGCGCCCCCTGGTCGACGGCGACCGCGTCTACCTCGGCGCCTGGACCAGGATCACGCTCCGCCGCAGTTGAGGGGGCATGGCACGATCGGGGGACCATGACTGTCACCGAGGCCCCGCTCGTCCAGGCCCTGCCCGCCGACCCCGACCCCGACACCCTGTTCGACGCGTTCACCGCCTGGGCCGAGGAGCAGGGCCTCGCCGCTGTACCCGGCCCAGGAGGAGGCGCTGATCGAGATCGTCTCCGGGGCGAACGTGATCCTCTCGACGCCCACCGGGTCGGGCAAGAGCCTGGTCGCCGCCGGCGCGCACTTCGCCGCGCTGGCGCCGGGCAGGCGCACGCTTCTACACCGCGCCGATCAAGGCGCTGGTGTCGGAGAAGTTCTTCGCGCTGTGCGACGTCTTCGGCGCCGAGAACGTCGGGCATGCTGACCGGCGACGCCAGCGTCAACCCGGACGCGCCGATCATCTGCTGCACCGCCGAGATCCTGGCCAACATCGCGCTGCGCGAGGGCGCGCGACGCCGACGTCGGCCAGGTGGTGATGGACGAGTTCCACTTCTACGCCGAGCCCGACCGCGGCTGGGCGTGGCAGGTGCCGCTGCTGGAGCTGCCGCAGGCGCAGTTCCTGCTGATGTCGGCCACGCTCGGCGACGTCAGCCGGCTTCGAGGACGGACCTGACCCGGCGCACCGGCCGGCCGACCGCGGTGGTCACGCTCGGCGCAGCGCCCGGTCCCGCTGTTCTACTCGTACCGGCACGACCCCGCTGCACGAGACGATCGAGGAGCTGCTGCAGCCACCAACCAGGCGCCGGTCTACGTCGTGCACTTCACCCAGGCCGCGGCGGTGGAGCGGGCGCAGGCGCTGATGAGCATCAACGTGTGCACCCGCGAGGAGAAGGACGCGATCGCCGACGCTGATCGGCAACTTCCGGTTCACCGCCGGCTTCGGCAAGACGCTGTCCCGGCTGGTGCGCCACGGCATCGGCGTGCACCACGCCGGCATGCTGCCCAAGTACCGCCGGCTGGTGGAGACGCTCGCGCAGGCCGGCCTGCTGAAGGTCGATCTGCGGCACCGACACCCTCGGCGTCGGCATCAACGTGCCGATCCGCACGGTGCTGTTCACCGCGCTGTCCAAGTACGACGGGCAGCAGGTCGCGGCTGCTCAAGGCCCGCGAGTTCCACCAGATCGCCGGCCGGGCCGGCCGGGCCGGCTACGACACCGTCGGCACCGTCGTGGTGCAGGCCCCCGAGCACGTCGATCGAGAACGAGAAGGCGCTCGCGAAGGCCGGCGACGACCCGAAGAAGCGCCGCAAGGTGGTGCGCAAGAAGCCGCCGGAGGGCTTCGTCGACTGGGCGCGAGCCGACCTTCGAGCGGCTGGTCGAGCGCCGAGCCCGAGCCGCTGACGTCGCAGCTTCAGCGTCACGCACGCGATGCTGCTCAACGTGATCGCCCGGCCCGGCGACGCGTTCGCGGCGATGCGGCACCTGCTGGAGGACAACCACGAGGACCGCGCCAGCGCAGCGCCGGCACATCCGGCGGGCCATCGCCATCTACCGGGCGCTGCTGGCCGGCGGGCGTGGTCGAGAAGCTCGACGAGCCCGGACGCAGACGGGCCGCATCGTCCGGCTCACCGTCGACCTGCAGCTGGACTTCGCGCTCAACCAGCCGCTGTCGCCGCTTCGCGCTGGCCGCGCTCGAGCTGCTGGACCGCGGAGTCGCCCGTCCTACGCGCTGGACGTGCTGTCGGTCGTCGAGTCGACGCTGGACGACCCGCGGCAGGTGCTCGTCCGCGCAGCAGAACAAGGCCCGCGGCGAGGCCGTGGCGGCGATGAAGGCCGACGGCATCGAGTACGAGGAGCGGATGGAGCTGCTCGAGGACGTCACGCTACCCCAAGCCGCTCGAGGAGCTGCTCGAACGCGCGCGTACGAGACCTACCGGCGCGGGCCACCCGTGGGTCGGCCGACCACCAGCTCTCGCCCGAAGTCGGTGGTCCGCGACATGTACGAGCGGGCGATGACCTTCGTCGAGTACGTCGGCTTCTACGAGCTGGCCCGCTCCGAGGGCCTGGTGCTGCGCTACCTCGCCGACGCCTACAAGGCGCTGCGCCAGACCGTGCCGGACGAGGCCAAGACCGAGGAGCTGGCCGACCTCATCGAGTGGCTGGGCGAGCTGGTCCGCCAGGTCGACTCCAGCCTGCTGGACGAGTGGGAGCAGCTGACCAACCCGGAGGCGAGACCGTCGAGGCCGCCCAGCGCGACGACCGGCCATCCCGGCGGTCACCGCGCAACGCCCGGGCGTTCCGGGTGCTGGTGCGCAACGCGCTGTTCCGCCGGGTGCGAGCTCGCGGCCGCGCCGGACTGGCGACGGCGCTGGGCGAGCTGGACGCCGAGTCCGGCTGGGACGCCGACGCGTGGGCCGACGCGCTGGAGCCGTACTTCGACGAGCACGACGAGATCGGCACCGGCCCGGACGCCCGCGGGCCGAAGCTCCTGATCATCGAGCAGGAGCCGGACCGCGTGGCTGGTCCGGCAGATCTTCGACGACCCCGCCGGCGACCACGACTGGGGCATCAGCGCCGAGGTCGACCTGGCCGCCTCCGACGAGGAGGGCGCCGCCGCCCTCACCATCACCACCGCCGGCCAGCTCTGACCGCGACTGAGTCCAACCCTCCCAACCCGCGAGTCCCCCGTTCCGGACCCGCGTGTCCAACGTTCCCGACCCGCGTAACGTGACGGTCCCCGTTCCCGACCGGCGAGTCCCCCGCTCCGGCCGTCAGTGGGGGGTGCCGAGGTGCTCGGTGAACCAGCGCGCCGCGAGCTGCGCGACCTTCTCCAGCGCGCCCGGCTCCTCGAACAGGTGGGTCGCGCCCGGCACCACCGCCAGCTCGGTCCGGGCCCGCATCCGCTCCCGCGCCGCCGCGTTCAGCGCCAGCACCTGCTCGTCACGCCCACCCACGACGAGCAGCGTCGGCGCGTCCACCGCGGGCAGCGCGTCGCCCGCCAGGTCCGGCCGCCCGCCCCGCGACACGACCGCGGACACCTTCACGTCCGGGGCGGCGGCCGCCCGCAGCGCCGCCGCCGCGCCGGTGCTCGCGCCGAACAGGCCGATCGGCAGCCCGGCCAGCCGCGGGTCGTCCCGCACCAGCGCGACCGCCGCCCGCAGCCGCGTCGCCAGCAGGTCGATGTCGAACACCTTCGCCCGGTCCCCGGCCTCCGCCGCATCGAGCAGGTCGACCAGCAGCGTGCCGAAGCCGGCGGCGTAGAGCGAGCCCGCGACCGCACGGTTGCGCGGGCTGTTGCGCCCGCTCCCGCTGCCGTGCGCGAACACCACCACGCCGGCCGGGCGCGCGGGGACCGCCAGCTCGCCCGGGAGGTGCCCGCCCACCACGACGGGCTCCCGGACCGGACCGTCCGGTGTGGACCGGGCAAGCAGCTCGCGCACCTCGTCGTCGGACACCTGCCGGAAGTCCTCGTACCACTGGCCGACGGCGAGGAAGCGCCTCGGCGCCATGCCGCACACGACCTCGTCGGCGATCTCGCGCAGCCGCGCCACCGTGTCGGCCGGAGCGACCGGGACCGCGAGCACGATCCGGCGTGCACCGAGCCGGCGCGTCACCCGGATCGCGGCGACCACCGTCGCCCCGGTGGCGATCCCGTCGTCCACCAGGATCACCGTCCGGTCGCGCAGGCTCGGCCGGGGCCCCGGCCGCAACGTGACGGCCCGCCGCTCGATCTCCGACCGCTCGCGCTCCACCTGCGCGCCGAGGCCCGCCCAGGTGAGCCCGAGCTCGGCCAGCACCGCCTCGTTCCGCACGGTCACGCCGTCCTCGCCGATCGCGCCGACCGCGAGCTCCTCGCGGTGCGGCGCGCCGATCTTGCGGACCAGCACGATGTCCAGGGGAGCGTCCAGCTCCGCCGCGATCTCGGCGGCCACGGGGACGCCGCCCCGCGGCAGGCCGACCACGACGGGGTCCTCGGCGCTCAGGTGGCGCAGGTGCCCGGCCAGCCGCCGCCCGGCGTCCACCCGATCTCGGAAGCGCATGACGTCACCTCCAGTACCCAGTGTCCCCCGCATCTGCCCAGGTCTAAACCCCCGCTCGAGTTCTTGCCGGTGATCGCGCAGCCGAGTATTATCGAACATATGAGCGATACCTGCTCGTGCCCCCACTGCGACATCCCCACCACCGGAGGCGACATCGACCACACCGAAGCCCCACCCGACGGCCCCTGCTCACGGGAGGCCAACCTGACGCCGGTCGACCGGCGGCGGACCATGACGCCCAACTAGGGCTTGCGGGCCTCGACCAGAATCCTGCCGGCGTGCGCGACGAACGGCCCGTCGGCCTCGATCAGCTCGTGCAGCTCGCGCAGCCGCGCGCGGTGGGCCGCCACGGTGAAGCCGGGCACGATCCAGATCACCTTGCGCAGGAAGTAGACCACCGCGCCGATGTCGCGGAACTCGGTGCGCAGGCGTTCGACGCGCAGGTCCACGACGTCCAGCCCGGCCGCCTCGGCGCCCGCCCGGGTGCGGTCCGGGTGCCGGACGCGGCGCACCTCGTCCGGCTGCGGTCCGAGGAAGAACTCGGCCAGCTCGAACACGCTGGCCGGACCGACCTCCTGCGACAGGTAGGTACCGCCGGGCCGCAGCACCCGGGCGATCTCGGGCCACCAGGTGTGCACCGGATGCCGGCTCACCACCAGGTCGAACACCCCGCCCGCGAACGGGAGCGGCGGCGCGTCCCGGTCGGCGACGACGGTCACGCCGCGTGGGGACAGCCGCGCCGCGGCGCGCCGGAGGTTCGGCCGCCACCCCTCGGTGGCGACGGTGACCGGCGGCAGCCGCGCGGCGGTCGCGAGCACCTCCCCACCGCCGGTCTGGATGTCGAGCGCGACCCGGGCGCGGGCCATCCGCTCGCCCATCAGCCGGGCGTAGCCCCACGACGGTCGCTGCTCGCAGGCCCGCCCGTCCAGCCAGGAGAAGTCCCACCCGTCGACGGGCGCCGCGGCGGCCTCGGCCACCAGCTCGTCGAAGTCCCGCGCCATGCGGGGATCCTCGGGCGCGGCGGCACCCTGCCGCAATCGACTATTCCCCGGCGAGCCAGGTCCGGATCAGGTACGCCTCGATCGAGTCCGGCCGGTCGCGCCCCTCGGCCCGGTGCGTTTCGAGCAGCGACCGTACCTCCGCGGGGGTGAACCAGCGCGCCTCGATCAGCTCCTCGCGGTCCACCGCGACCTCGTCCGACCCGGCTACGGCGCGGAAGCCGACCATGAGCCCGGACGGGAACGGCCAGGCCTGGGAGGCCTGGTAGACCACCGCCCCGACCCGGACGCCGGCCTCCTCGGCAAGCTCGCGGCGCACCGCGTCCTCGAGGCTCTCGCCGATCTCGACGAACCCGGCGAGGGTGGAGTAGGCGCCCGGCGCAGCTCCCCGGTGCCGGGCGAGCAGGCAGCGGCGCGGCGGGTCCGGCGCCTCGACGAGCATGATCACCGCGGGCTCGATGCGGGGGAACAGCAGCTTGCCGCAGCCCCGGCAGACCCGCTGGTGCCCGGCGTGCCGCGGGTCGGTGACCGCCCCGCACGCGCCGCAGAACCGCTGGTTGCGCGCCCAGTGCAGCATGCCGCGCCCGTAGGCCAGGATCGCCGCGTCCTGCTCGCCCAGCGTCCGGAACAGGGCCCGCACGTCCATCACGGCGTCCGCCCCGGCGGTCGCCAGCGCGTCCGGCTGGTCCAGATCAGACAGGTCGGCCGCGAACACCCCGGCCGGGCCATCCGCGCCGAGCAGCACCGCGTCCCGGCTCGGCTCGATCGTCACCGGCCGGCCGCCCGCGACCAGGCAGCCGTCGCGCCAGAACGCCAGCACCCGGCTGTCCGGGTGGGACCGCGCCCGGTCGACCCACTCCGGGTCACCGCGCTGCGCCGCGGCGCGGTCGAGCGACAACCCGTTGTACGGCAAGGTGACGTTCGCTGGCACGCGTGCAACCCTAGGCCCATGGACACCGACCCGAACTGCGCCGTCGCGCACGGCGACGCGCAGGCCCCGCCCGAGACACGCACGCTGGTCGCGGTGTTCGCCTCGCCGGTGGCGGACTACCTCATCCGCTACGGCCGGGACCTCGGCTACCGCACGACCCTGGTGGAGCCGGAACGCGGCCGGGTGACCAACGACGAGGACGCCGAGACCACCGTGCTGCCCCGCCTCCCGGAGGAGATCGACGGCGACACCGACGTGGTCGTCACCGACCACCACCGCCCCGAACTGGGCGCCTACCTGCGCGACGCGCTGGCCCTGGACGTGCGGTGGGTCGGCATCATGGGCAACCCGCGCCATCCCGGCCCGCACCTCGCCGCGTTGAAGGACCTCGGCGTGCCGGAGGCGGACATCGCCCGGGTCCATCGCCCGATCGGGCTCAACATCGGCTCCCGCACGCCCCCGGAGATCGCGATCGCGACCCTGGCCGGCCTGATCGCCGACCGCAACGACAAGCCGGGCGGCTTCGACTTCTGATCCGGCCGCGCTGACCGTTGGGTCACACGAGTGTTGCCGCCGGTGCCCCGCGCGGGGTAACTTCCTAAGCGCTTGCTTAGCTCAGTTCGACAGCGTGGAGGAACAGCACCGTGGCCCACTCCCGTGTCGCGATCGTCACCGGTGCCGCTCGGGGCATCGGGGCGGCGGTCGCGCAACGACTCGCGCAGGACGGCTTCTCCGTGGGGGTCATCGACCTCGCCGAGGAGTCCTGCACCGGCACCGTCGAGGCGATCACCGACAAGGGCGGTCAGGCGATCGGGATCGGCGCCGACGTCACCGACGCCGGCGCCGTGGCCGCGGCCGTCGAGCGCGTCGCCGAGGAGCTCGGGGCACCGACCGTGCTCGTCAACAACGCCGGGATCACCCGGGACAACCTGCTGTTCAAGATGACCGAGGACGACTGGGACGCGGTGCTCGGCGTGCACCTGCGCGGCGCGTTCCTGATGAGCCGCGAGGTGCAGAAGCACCAGACCGAGCAGGGCTGGGGTCGCATCGTCAACCTCTCCAGCACCTCCGCGCTCGGCAACCGCGGCCAGGCCAACTACTCCGCCGCCAAGGCCGGCATGCAGGGCTTCACCAAGACCCTCGCGATCGAGCTCGGGAAGTTCGGCGTCACGGCCAACGCGATCGCGCCCGGCTTCATCGAGACCGAGATGACCGCGGCCACCGCGGCCCGGCTCGGAGGTCGACTTCGAGGACTTCAAGAAGGCGGCCGCGGCGGCCATCCCGGTCCAGCGCGTCGGCCAGCCCGCCGACATCGCCGCGCTGGTCTCGTTCCTCGCGGGCGAGGAGTCCGGGTTCATCTCCGGCCAGGTGGTCTACGTGGCCGGCGGACCGAAGGACTGACACATGCGCATCTTCGACAGCCTCGACGAGCTGGCCGCGGCCAAGGGCGAGCACCTCGGGCACGGTGAGTGGCTCGAGATCACCCAGGACCGGATCGACACCTTCGCCGACGCGACCGGCGACCACCAGTGGATCCACGTCGACGCCGAGAAGGCGAAGGCGGGGCCGTTCGGCACCACGATCGCCCACGGCTACCTCACGCTGTCCCTGATCCCCTTGCTGGGCAAGGGGATCTACCGGGTCGAGGGCATCAGCATGGGCATCAACTACGGCCTGGGCAAGGCCCGCTTCCCCGCCGTGGTGCCGGTCGGCTCGCGGGTCCGGGCCGGGGCCGAGATCGTCGACGTGGTCGACAAACCGCAGGGCAAGCAGGTGACCGTGCGCATGACGGTCGAGATCGAGGGCGGGGAGAAACCCGCCTGTGTCGCCGAGACGATGGTGTTGTACGTGCCATGACCCCCGAGGCGCTGCGCGAGCGGACACGCGAGTTCCTGGCCGCCAACGACCCGTCCACGATGGACCGGATGGACTTCCTGCGGGCGCGCTACGACGCCGGCCTCGCCTGGGTGCACTTCCCGGAGGGGCTCGGCGGGCTGGGCCTGGCCCGGGAGATGCAGAACGTCGTCGAGGCGGAGCTGGCCGGCACGCCGGACAACGACCCGCGCCGGATCGGCATCGGGCTCGGCATGGCGGCACCGACGATCCTCGCCTTCGGCACCGACCAGCAGAAGAAGCGCCTCCTTCGTCCGCTGTGGACCGGCGAGGAGGTGTGGTGCCAGCTGTTCTCCGAGCCGGGCGCGGGCTCCGACCTCGCGGCCGCCGGCACCCGGGCGGTGCGCGACACCAGGGACGGGGTCGAGGGCTGGCGGCTCACCGGCCAGAAGGTGTGGACCTCCAGCGCGCACACCGCCCGCTGGGCCATCCTGCTCGCCCGCACCGACCCGGACGTGCCCAAGCACGCGGGGCTGTCCTACTTCGTCCTCGACATGACCGACCCGGGCGTGGAGGTCCGGCCGCTGCGCCAGATCACCGGCGAGGCGGAGTTCAACGAGGTCTTCATGACCGACGCGTGGATCCCGGACACCGACCGGCTGGGCGAGGTCGGTGACGGCTGGCGGGTCGCGCAGACGACGCTGATGAACGAGCGCGTCGCGATCGGCGGCCGGCCGGTCCCCCGCGAGGGCGGCATGATCGGCTCGGTCGCCGGCACCTGGCGGGACAACCCGGACAAGCGCACGCCGGAGCTGCACGACCGGCTGCTCGACCTCTGGGTGCAGTCCGAGGCGCTGCGGCTGGCGGGGACGCGGCTGCGCCAGCAGCTCGCGGTCGGCTCCCCCGGCCCGGAGGGCTCGGCGATGAAGCTCGCGTTCGCCCGGCTGAACCAGCAGCTGACCGGGCTCGAGCTGGAGCTGCTCGGCGAGGAGTCGCTGCGCTACGACGACTGGACCCTGCGCCGGCCGGACCTGGTCGACTTCTTCGGGCGCGAGGCCGGCTACCGCTACCTGCGGGCCAAGGGGAACTCGATCGAGGGTGGCACCTCCGAGGTGCTGCGCAACATCATCGCCGAGCGCGTGCTCGGCCTGCCCGCCGAGGCGCGGGTGGACACCAAGGTCGCGTGGAAGGACCTGCCGCGGTGAGTGCTCCAGTGAACCTGCTCTACACCGACATCGAGGACCAGCTGCGGGCGAGCGTGCGGGACCTGCTGAACGACCGCGCGCAGCCAGCGACGGTCCTGGCCCGCTGCGAGACCGACAAGCCCTACGACCTCGACCTGTGGCGCACGCTGGCCGGCGAACTCGGCGTGGGCTCGCTGCACGTGCCCGAGGAGCTCGGCGGGCACGGCGCGTCCACCCGGGAGATCGCGGTGGTCATGGAGGAGCTCGGCCGCTCGGTCGCGCCGGTGCCGTTCCTCGGCAGCGCCGTGCTGGCCACGACCGCGCTGCTCGGCTGCGAGCCGTCCGACGCGGTGCGCGAGCTGCTCGACGCGCTCGGCGCCGGCCGGTCGGTGGGCGCGCTCGCCGTGTCGCTCGCCACCGCGCCGGGCTCGGCCTTCCCGGGCACCGTCCAGGCCGACGGCGAGACCCTGCGCGGGGCGGTCCGGTCCGTCGGCGACGCGCTCGCCGCGGACGTGCTGATCGTGCCGGCCACCGGCCCGGACGGCCCCAGCCTGCACGCCGTGCCGGTCGGCCAGGCCGGGGTGAGCGTGACGCCGGTCGTGTCGCTGGACCTCACCCGGCCGGTCGCGGACGTGTCGTTCGACGGCGCGTCGTCCACCGTGCTCGGCGGGCCTGCCGAGTCCGCGCTGGACGGTGCGCTGTGGACGGCGGCGGGCCTGCTGGCGTCCGAGCAGGTCGGGGTGACCGAGTGGTGCGTGTCGACCACGGTGGCCTACCTCAAGGAGCGGCACCAGTTCGGCCGGCCGGTCGGCTCGTTCCAGGCGCTCAAGCACCGGCTCGCCGACCTGTGGCAGGAGCTGGCACTGGCCCGCGCGGCCGCCCGCGCCGCCGCCGACACCCCCGGCACCTCCGACGAGGCGCGGCTCGCGGCGAGCCTCGCCAACTCGCTGTGCTCGAACGTCGCCGTGCACGCCGCCGAGGAGGCGGTGCAGCTGCACGGCGGGATCGGCATGACCTGGGAGCACCCGGCGCACCTGTACCTCAAGCGGGCCAAGGCCGACCAGATCGCCCTCGGCACCCCGGGCCGGCACCGGCAGCTGCTCGCCCCCCTGGCGAACCTGCCCGCGTGACGCAGTTACCGATCCCGGAGGAGCTGTGGCCGGACGTGCGGCCACCGGCCGCACGCCGGCTGATGGCCGCGGCGGTCGAGTCGTTCGCCGAGCGGGGCTACCACGCCACGACCACCCGGGACATCGCGACCGCGGCCGGCATGAGCCCGGCCGCGCTGTACGTGCACTTCCCGGCCAAGTCGGCGGTGCTGTTCGCGATCAGCCGCAGCGGCCACGAACGCACGCTCGCCATGGTCGAGTCGATCGTGGCCGAGAACGCCGACCCGGTGGCGGCGATGCGCACGCTGGTCGAGCGGTTCGTGGCCTGGCACGCGAAACGCCACGTGGTCGCCCGGGTGGTGCAGCACGAGTTGCACGCGCTGCCGGCCGACGAGTACGAGGTGGTCGCCGACCTGCGGCGGCGCACCGAACGTTTGGTGCGGGACGTGATCACGCACGGGGTCGACGCGGGCCGCTTCGCGGTCCCGGACGTGCGGACCGCCGCGCGGGCCGTGCTGTCGCTCGGCATCGACGTCGCCCGGTGGTACACCCCGGCCAGCAAGCCGTCGCCGGCGGCGCTGGGCCGCCAGTACGCGGACCTCGTGCTGAGCATGCTGGGGCACCACGCCTGAGTGCTCCCCGCGACCGCGGGTGGCTCACGCGGTCGCGGGCTTTCCCTGCCCGGCCGCGTCGAGGAGCATGGTCGCGGCCACCGACGCCCCGTCGGTGCGGATCGTGCCGGCCACGACCCCGGCTCGGGCCCGGGTCTCGGGGGTCAGGGCCGTGGCGAGCGCGGCGGACAGCGAGCCGACGGTCGGGGCCGGGCCGTCGTGTGCCACCCCGATGCCGAGCTCGGCCACCCGGCCGGCCCAGTACGGCTGGTCCGCGATCTGGGGGACCACCACCTGGGGCACGCCGGCCAGGGCCGCCGTCGTCGTGGTGCCCGCGCCGCCGTGGTGCACCACCGCGGCCACCCGGGCGAACAGCGCCTGCTGGTTGACCTCGCCGACGACGAAGCAGTCCCCGGCGTCGTCGATCCGGGCCAGGCCGGCCCAGCCGCGGGCGAGGACGACCCGGCGGCCCTGCGCGCGGACCGCCTCGATGGCCACCCGCGCGATGTCCTCCGGGACGTGCGCGGCGATGCTGCCGAACCCCGCGTACACCGGTGGCTCACCGGCGTCCAGGAACGCCTCCAGCCCGTCCGGGAGCGGGCGGTCGTCGGGCAGGACCCACGCCCCGGTCTGCACGACGTCGAGGTCCGTCATGCCCTGCGAGGGGCACAGCGTCGGGTCCGCCGCCAGCCACGGCCGCTCGGTGAAGACATGGTCACGGACGTTGTCCACCGGCGGCAGGCCGATCGCCGCCCGGTGGCGGTTGAGCGCCGCGCCGTACAGCGCGTTCACCCGCTGGGCGTCCTGCTCCCACAGCGCCCGGTTGCCGGTCTCCTCCCGCGGCGACGGCGTACCCGGCCGCGCTCCCGGGGCGAAGTGCCGCGACGGCAGCCCGAAGATCTGCAAGCACGCGTACACGTAGCGGATGCCCAGGTTCTCGGCCACGTCCCGGGCGCCGGCCGGCAGCAGGCCGGTCGCCAGCAGCACGTCACATCCCTCGGCCGCCGCGCCGAGCGTGTCGAACCGCGCGGCGACCAGTTCGGGAGCGAGCCGGAACGCGTCGTCCGCCGTCGGTGGCCTCGGGCCGGCGACCACCGAGCGCACCGTGGGCCCCAGCGGCACCATCGGCACGCCGGCCCGCGCCAGCAGCACCGCGAAGTCCTCGTCCGGCGGCGCGCACACCCGCACCCCCACGCCGAGCTCCCGCAACCCCACCGCCAGTCCCGCCAGCGGTTCGACATCCCCGCGCGATCCCCACGTCGTCAACAACACCCGCACGTCCGCGACCCCCGTTTCCCCACGTCCTGGCTTCCGGCCGCGAATTCTGCGGCACCACCCGGGTCTTGCCGCAAGTCCCCCGGTCCGCTATACGTTGAAGTGGGCACGGAGAGGGATCTCCCCTCGGGGTGGCAAAAGGGTCCGATCGTCGGTGTCGGACGGCCCGCCGGGATGGTTGTCTGGACCAATGAGGGCTGTGTCGTTCGCGGTTCGCTCCGTCCTCGTTGCCGCCGCGCTGATGCTCATCGCACCCGCCGTCGCCTGGGCCGCACCGCCCACCGCGCTGCCGACGAGCGTCACCGAGCCGGACGGCACCTGGCAGCCCGCGTTCGACTACGACGGCGACGGCTGCTATCCGACGCCGGCGATCGGCCCGGACGGGACGCTCAACCCGGGGCTCAACCCGTCCGGCGCGCTCAACGGGAACTGCCACGACAGGTCCGATCTGGACAACACGAACTCCTACTCGCGGTCGAGGTGCAACAACGGCTGGTGCGCCTACCTCTACGACCTGTACTTCGAGAAGGACCAGGTCATCGCGGGCTGGGACCCGTTCGGCCACCGGCACGACATCGAGCACGTCGTGGTGTGGGTCAGCGCGGGCCAGGCGCAGTACGTCTCGGTCTCCGCGCACGGCGACTACTCCACCTACCCCCGCTCCCAGGTCGGCTGGGAGGGCACCCACGCGAAGGTCGTCTACCACAAGGACGGCGCAGGCACGCACTGCTTCCGGCTGGCCGGCATGACCGAGCAGCCGGAGAACCACTACGGCACCTGGCAGTACCCGGACCTGGTCAGCTGGGACAGGTTCCCCGCCGGCATCCGGGACACGCTCACCGGTGCCGACTTCGGCCATGCGAGCCTGGCCATCAAGGACGGCGCGTTCGCGAGCAACCTCGCGAAGGCCCGGCCGGCCGGCATCCCGTTCGACCCCGCCGCGTGATCCGCGGGATCAGCCGGTGTGCCGCATGCACACCAGGTCCGCGCGGCCGTCCCAGGACTCCACGACGGCGAAGCCCAGCCGCTCGTACAGCGCGATCGCACCCGTGCGCCACCGCCACACCGACAGCCTGACCGGCGAGCCGCCCGCCTCGGCCAGCGCCGCGCGGACCAGGTCCGCCGCGACGCCCCGGCCGCGAGCGGGCGGGGCCACCCACAGCCGCTTGATCTCCGCGACGCCGGCGGCCGGCCTCGTCACCGCCACGCAGCCGACCGGCGCCCGCGGTCGCATCGCGAGCAGGACCACCTGCCCGGCGAACGCCGCGGCCGGGTCGAGAACCTCGGCCCGGTACCGGTCGGGCAGCGCCGTGACGCCGGTGACCGGCGAGCCCTTCTCGGCCTCGGTGGCGAGGTGGTAGGCCGCGAGCAGGTCCCCGAGCCCGGGCGGAACCGGCGCCCGCGGGGGGTGCCAGCGGACGAGGGCGCTCGGTCGCTCATCGCGTTCCACATGGTGCAATGTAGGCCCTCCCACCCGCGAAGGATCTGACATGGACCGGCTGGTCGCGGCCATCGACGTCGGCGGCACCTCGATCAAGGCCGCGCTCGTCGCCGAGGACCTGCGCGTCGTGCACACCCACCGCACCGCCACCCGGCGGGTGGCCGGCAGCGTCGACGTCGGGCAGATCACCGAGCTGATCGACGAGCTGCGGGCCACCGCCGGGGACGCCACCGTGTGCGGGGTCGGCGTGGCGGCGCCCGGCATCATCGACGAGGAGCACGGCATCGCCCGCGCCGCGGTGAACCTCGGCTGGCGGGAGCTGCCGCTGCGCGCGCGGCTGTCCGAGGCGGCCCGGATGCCGGTGGCGCTCGGGCACGACGTGCGGACCGGCGGGCTGGCCGAGTTCACCGTCGGCGCGGCGACCGGGGTGCGCAACGCCCTGTTCATGCCGATCGGCACCGGCATAGCCGCGGCGGTGCTGGTCGACGGCCACCGGCTGGACGCCGACGGCTACGCCGGCGAGATCGGTCACATCGTCGTCGATCCACAGGGGACGGTCTGCGGCTGCGGGACCCGTGGCTGCCTGGAGACCGTCGCGTCGGCCAGGTTCATCGCCCGCCGCTACGCCGAGGCGACCGGCCGGCCGGTGGACCGCGCCGCCGAGGTCGCCGCCGCGGTACGGGCCGGCGACCCGGACGCGGTCGCCGTCTGGGACGGCGCGATCGAGGGGCTCGCGAACGCGCTCGCGACCGCGGTCACGCTGTTCGCGCCGGAGATCGTCGCGATCGGCGGCGGCCTCGCCGAGTCCGGCGACACGCTGCTGGCGCCGCTGCGCGCCGCGCTCGGCGGCCGGCTGACCTTCCAGCGGGTGCCCAAGCTCGTGCGCGCCTCGCTCGGCGACAACGCGGGCTGCGTCGGCGCCGGGATCATGGCGTGGCGGGCGGCCGCGTGATCCTGACCGTCACGCTCAACGCGGCGCTCGACGTCACCTACCACGTGCCCGCGCTGACGCCGGGCTCCGCGCACCGGGTCGAGCCGACCGGCGCCCGGGCCGGCGGCAAGGGCGTCAACGTGGCCCGGGTGCTGCACGCGCTCGGTCACGAGACGCTGGTCACCGGGTTCGCCGGCGGCGACACCGGCCGCGCCATCCGGGCGGACCTCGCGGCCGGCGGGATCGGCGAGCGGCTGGTCGAGATCGACGCCCCGGCGCGCCGCACGGTCACCATCGTGTCCACGGGGGACGGTGCGGCGACGGCGTTCAACGAGCCCGGCCCGCGGCTGTCGGTCGAGGAGTGGACCTGGTTCGTCGGCCGGTTCCACGAGCTGGCCTCCCGCGCCCGCGTCGTCGTGCTGGCCGGCAGCCTCCCGCCCGGGCTGCCCGACCACGCCTACGCCCAGCTGATCGGGGCCACCACCACGCCCACCATCCTCGACACGTCCGGCCCGCCGCTGCTCGAGGGTGTCGCGGCGCGGCCGCGCGTGGTCAAGCCGAACGCCGACGAGCTGGCGGTCACCGGCCTGGCCGACCCGCTCGCCGCGGCGCGGCGGCTCCGCGAGCGGGGTGCGGGCGCGGTGGTCGCCTCGCGCGGTGCCGAGGGGATGGTCGCGGTCACCGGCGACGGGACGTGGCACGCGGGCGTGCCGGAACCGTTGCGCGGCAACCCGACCGGGGCGGGCGACGCGTGTGTGGCCGCGCTCGCCGCCGGGCTGGCCGCCGGAACGCCCTGGCCCGCACTGCTCGCGGACGCGGTGGCGCTGTCCGCGGCGGCGGTGGCCTGCCCGCTCGCGGGCGACGTCGACCTGGACACCTACCGACGCCTCGCACCCGGCGTGCCGGTGGAGGAGCTGCCGGCCGCCCGCTGAGCTCCGGCACCTGGCATGCATATGCCTAGTGGGCTATATTGCCAACATGGCATCTACGTTCGGGGTGCTGGCCGAGCCCCGCCGGCGGGAGATCCTCGATCTCCTCCGCGACGGCGAGCGGCCGGTCGGCGACCTGGTGGAGCGGCTGGCACTGACTCAGCCGACGGTGTCCAAGCACCTCAAGGTGTTGCGCGGCGCGGGTCTGGTCGAGGTGCGGCAGGACGCGCAGCGCCGCCTGTACCGGCTGTGCCCGGAACCGCTCGCCGAGATCGACGCCTGGCTGGCGCCGTACCGTCGCATGTGGACGGCCAGCCTGGATGCCCTGGAACGACACCTGGACGAGATGGAGGACTGATCAGCCGTGCCCGAGCGTGCGACCCTGCGAACGATCGACGGGCAGCCGGTGCTGCGCTTCGAGCGCCGGCTGCGCCACTCGCCGGCCAAGGTGTGGCGGGCGGTCAGCGACCCGGCCGAGATGGCCCACTGGTTCCCCGCGACGGTGGAGGCCGAGCTGCGGCCCGGCGCGCCGATGCGGTTCACCTTCCCCGAGGAGGCGGTCGTGGACGGGGCGTGGGACGGCGAGGTCCTGGAGGTGGACCCGCCACGCGTCTACATGTTCCGGTGGAACGCCGACGTGCTGCGGATCGAGCTGATCCCGGACGGCGACGGCTGCCGCCTGGTGTTCACCCAGACGCTCGGCGGCGGCCGGGTGGGCCGGCTGGGCGCCGGGCGGACCGCGGCCGGGTGGGACCACTGCCTCGACGTGCTGGCCGCCCGGCTGGACGGCGAGCCGGCGCCCGAGCGGACGGACTGGCTGGCGCCGATGGAGCGCTACGTCGAGGAGTTCGGCCTCGGCGAGGGCACCGTGCGGCAGGTGAGCGGCGGGTACGAGCTGCACTTCGCCCGCGACCTGGTGTGGCGCCCGCCCGCCGAGGTGTGGGCCCTGCTGGCCGAGGACGGCTCGCCGCAGGTCGGCGGCGAGCCGCCGGCGCCGGCCCGCAACGCCTACGTGCCGGCCGGCCGGCTCACCGAGGTCGACCCGCCCCGGGTGCTGGAGTACGACTGGCTGCACGACGGCGCGCCGGCCGGCCGCGTCCGGTGGACGATCGTCTCCGACGAGCGGCTGGGCGTGCGCGTCGAGCTGACCCAGACCGTGCCCGCCCACCTGGCCGACCTCCGCGCCACCGCGCTCGCCGCCTGGCACGTCCAGCTGGAGCTGTTCTTCGCCGCCGTGCACGGCGAGGTCCGCTGCCCGTGGCCCAAGGACCGCACCGAACACCTCGCCGCCCACTACACCACCCACCTGTAACCACGAGTCCCCCACTCCAGCCCCGCGAGTCCACCCGCGCCGGACCCGCGAGTCCAACGCTCCCGACCCGCGAGTCCAACACTCGGGACCCGCGAAATTCCGGCCGGGCGCGAAACTCCGTCCCCCGTCGGCGCCCGCCCGGCTGGTAGAAGTACACAGGACGCACCGGTGCGGGAAGGACGAGGTGGCACATGGCTCAGCAGGTTCGCGGCGTCATCGCCAGGGCGAAGGGCGCGCCCGTGGAGATCGAGACGATCGTCGTGCCCGACCCCGGGCCGGGCGAGGCGGTGGTCCGGGTCCAGGCCTGCGGCGTCTGCCACACCGACCTGCACTACCGGGAGGGCGGCATCAACGACGAGTTCCCCTTCCTGCTCGGGCACGAGGCGGCCGGCGTCGTCGAGTCCGTCGGCGACGGGGTGTCCGACGTGGCGCCCGGCGACTACGTGATCCTCAACTGGCGCGCGGTGTGCGGTAGCTGCCGCGCCTGCCTGCGCGGCCGCCCGTGGTACTGCTTCGACACGTTCAACGCCGCCCAGCCGATGACCCTCACCGACGGCACGGCGCTCTCGCCCGCGCTGGGCATCGGCGCGTTCGCCGAGAAGACTCTCGTCCACAGTGGACAATGTACGAAGGTGGACCCGGCCGCCTCGCCCGCCGCGGCCGGACTGCTGGGCTGCGGGATCATGGCCGGGCTCGGCGCCGCGATGAACACCGGCGGCGTCACCCGCGGCGACAGCGTCGCGGTGATCGGCTGCGGCGGGGTCGGCAGCGCGGCCGTCGCGGGTGCCGCGCTCGCCGGCGCCACGAAGATCATCGCGGTCGACCTCGACGACCGGAAGCTGGCGTGGGCGAAGAAGTTCGGCGCCACGCACACGGTGAACGCGACGGGCACCGACGTCGTCGCCGCGGTGCAGGAGCTCACCGGCGGGTTCGGCGCGGACGTCGTCATCGACGCGGTCGGCCGGCCGGAAACCTGGACGCAGGCCTTCTACGCCCGCGACCTCGCCGGCACGGTCGTGCTCGTCGGCGTGCCGACGCCGGACATGCGGCTGGAGATGCCGATGATCGACTTCTTCTCCCGGGGCGGCTCGCTCAAGTCCAGCTGGTACGGCGACTGCCTGCCCTCGCGCGACTTCCCCTACCTGATCGACCTCTACCGGCAGGGCCGGCTCGACCTCGACGCGTTCGTCACCGAGACCATCGCGCTGGACGCGGTCGAGGCGGCGTTCACCAAGATGCACCACGGCGACGTGCTGCGGTCGGTGGTGGTTCTCTGATGGTCGCCCGGGTGGAGAAGGTCGTCACCTCCGGGACGTTCAACCTCGACGGCGGCAGCTGGGAGGTCGACAACAACGTCTGGCTGCTCGGCGACGACGAGCAGGTCCTGGTGATCGACGCCGCGCACGACGCGGAGGCGATCGCCACCGCGGCCGGCGGCCGGCAGGTGGTGGCGATCGCCTGCACGCACGGCCACGACGACCACGTCAACGCCGCGCCCGCGCTGTCGGCGGCGGTCGGCGCGCCGGTGCTGCTGCACCCGGCCGACGACGTGCTCTGGCGGCTCGCGCACCCCCATGACCGGCCGTCCGGCGAGCTCGCCGACCGCGACACGCTACGCGTGGCCGGGGTCGAGGTGCGGGTGCTGCACACGCCGGGCCACGCACCCGGCGCGGTGTGCCTGCACGTGCCGGACCTCGGCGTCGTGTTCACCGGCGACACGCTGTTCGACGGCGGTCCCGGGGCCACCGGCCGGTCGTACTCGGACTTCCCGACGATCATCGACTCGATCCGGAACCGGCTGCTCACGCTGCCCCCGGAGACCGTCGTGCACACCGGCCACGGCGACGACACGACGATCGGTGCCGAAGGGCCCCACCTGGGGGAGTGGCTCGACAGGGGCCACTAGCCTACGCTCGCCCGTAGGATTGTCGACAATCCACGGACGAGGAGTGCTGATGGCTGAGCTGTCCCCGATTCTCAAGCAGGCGACGCCCGTGCTCGCCGAGCGGGGCGAGGGCGTGTATCTCTACGGCGAGGACGGGCGCCGGTACCTGGACTTCACCGCCGGCATCGGCGTGACCAGTACCGGGCACTGCCATCCGCGGGTGGTCGAGGCCGTGCAGGCACAGGCGGCGAAGCTCATTCACGGCCAGTACACGACGGTCATGCACCGGCCGCTGCTGACGCTGTCCGAGCGGCTGGGCTCGGTGCTGCCGGAGGGGCTCGACACGCTGTTCTACGTCAACTCCGGCAGCGAGGCGGTCGAGGCGGCGCTGCGGCTGTCCCGGCACGCCACCGGGCGGGCGAACGTCGTGGTCTTCCACGGCTCGTTCCACGGCCGCACCATCGGCGCGGCGTCGATGACCACGTCGGCGACGAAGTTCCGCGCCGGGTTCGCGCCGCTGATGGCCGGGGTCGTGGTGGCGCCGTTCCCGACCGCGTACCGGTACGGCTGGAGCGAGCAGGAGGCCACCCGGTTCGCGCTGCGCGAGCTGGACTACGTGCTGACCACGATGTCCGCGCCCGCGGAGACGGCGGCGTTCTTCGTCGAGCCGGTGCTCGGCGAGGGCGGGTACGTGCCGGCGAACACGGAGTTCATGCAGGGCCTGCGCGAGCGCGCGGACCGGCACGGGATCCTGCTCGTGGTCGACGAGGTGCAGACCGGGTTCGGGCGGACCGGCCGGTTCTGGGGGCACGATCACTTCGACGTCCGGCCCGACGTGGTGATCACGGCGAAGGGCCTGGCCAGCGGGTTCCCGCTGTCCGCGATCGCCGCGCCGCGCGAGCTGATGGCCAAGGCGTGGCCGGGCTCGCAGGGCGGGACCTACGGCGGCAACGCGGTCGCGTGCGCGGCGGCCCTGGCGACGCTGGACGTCGTGCAGTCCGAGGGTCTCGTGGAGAACGCCGAGCGGATGGGCGCCCGGCTGCGCGAGGGCCTGGCGAAAGTCGCCGCGGACGTGCCGGCGATCGGTGACGTGCGCGGCCTGGGCCTGATGCTGGGCAACGAGTTCGTCGACCGCGACGGCGGGCCGGACCCGGCCGCCGCCGCCCGCGTGCAGCAGGCCGCCGCGGCCGCCGGGCTGTTGCTGCTCACCTGCGGCGCGGCCGGCAACGTCGTGCGGATGATCCCGCCGCTGATCGTCACCGCCGACCAGGTCGACGAGGGCCTGGCCCTGTGGCGCGAGGCGATCACGGCCGCCTGACCCCCTCGCGAGTCCCCCGTTCCGGTCCGGCGAGTCCCCCGCTCGACAGGGGACTCGCGGGTCCGCAGCGGGGGACTCGCGGGTCACGAGCGTTGGACTCGCGGGTCTGGAGTGGGGGACTCGCGGGTCCGGAGTGTTGGACACGCGGGTCCGGGGACATCGAGCGTTGGACTCGCGGTCAGTGGGGGACGAGGGGGAGGAGGTTGGGGCGCCAGACGCCGTCGTGCTCGCGGGCGGTGGCCAGGCGCTCGGCGGGGACCTCGCCGTAGGTGGTGGTGCGCTGGCGGGCGGGGCGGCCGGCGGCGTGGGCCAGGGCCTCCAGGTCGGCGATGGTCTTGTAGCTGCCGTTCTCCGAGCCGGCCATGCGGCTGATCGTCTCCTCCATCAGCGTGCCGCCCAGGTCGTTGACGCCGCCGCGCAGCACGTCCACCACCCCGGTGTCGCCCAGCTTGACCCAGCTCGTCTGGATGTTCGCGATCCGGCCGTGCAGCAGCAGCCTGGCCAGCGCGTGCACCGCCCGGTTCTCCAGGTGCGTCGGGCCCGGCCGGGCGATCCCGGCCAGGTACAGCGGCGCGTTCGTGTGCACGAAGGGCAGCAGCACGAACTCGGTGAACCCGCCGGTGCGCGCCTGCAGGTCGCGGATCAGCTTGAGGTGGGCGACCCAGTGCGACGGGTTGTCCACATGGCCGTACATCATCGTCGAGGTCGTGGGCATGCCCAGCTCGTGCGCGGTGGTGACCACGTCGATCCACGCGGACGTCGGCAGCTTGCCCTTCGTCAGCACCCAGCGGACCTCGTCGTCGAGGATCTCCGCCGCGGTGCCGGGCAGCGAGTCCACCCCGGACTCCCGGGCCGCGGTGAGCCAGTCGCGCACGGACATGTTCGACCGGGACGCGCCGTTGACGACCTCCATCGGGGAGAACGCGTGCACGTGCAGGCCCGGCGCGCGCTTCTTGACCTCGGCGGCGATGTCGAAGTAGGCCGTGCCGGGCAGGTCGGGGTGGATGCCGCCCTGCATGCACACCTCGGTCGCGCCCACCGCCCACGCCTCCTCGGCGCGCCGGCCCACCTGGTCCAGCGACAGCGTGTACGCGTCGCTGTCGGTGCGGCGCTGGGCGAACGCGCAGAACCGGCAGCCGGTGTAGCAGACGTTGGTGAAGTTGATGTTCCGGGTGACCACGTAGGTCACCTCGTCACCGGCCACGTCCGCGCGGACCGCGTCGGCCAGCGCCGCCAGGGCGTCGATCTCCGCCCCCGGCCCGGCCGACAGCAGGGCCAGCGAGTCCTCATCGGACAGTCCACCCGGGTCGGACTCGGCGTGCCGCAACGCGGTGGCGAACTCCGGCCGGAGCCCCCCACCCGGGCCCGACGTGTGCGCCGGCGGCGCGGAGACCTGCGCGCGCAGCTCCTCCCAGTCGCCGTACACCGAGTCGAAGTCGTCGCGGCGGTCGCCGGTGCGGCCCACCGTGTCGATGCTCGCGTGCAGGTCGGTGCGGCCCGAGCCGACCAGCGCGACCTCCGGCTCCTGCCACGGCCGGCCGGCCGGCGCCCGTCCGGACGCGAGGCCGGTCGCCGGGTCGGCGAGCGCGGCGACGTGCCCGGCCACGCGCGGGTCCAGCCACGGCTCGCCGCGGCGGACGTACTCGGGGTAGACGGGCAGCCGCTCGGCGAGCCGGAACCCGGCGGCCTCGGTGTGCGCGGTCAGCTCCTCGAGCCGCGGCCACGGGCGCTCGGGGTTGACGTGGTCGATGGTCAGCGGCGACACGCCGCCCCAGTCGTCGATGCCGGCCCGCAGCAGCAGCTCGTACTCCCCGCCGATCAGGTTCGGCGGCGCCTGGATGCGCATCTTCGGGCCGAGCACCAGCCGGGCGACCGCGACCGTCGCGGCCAGCTCCTCGACCGGGAGGTCGGCCGCGCCGGCCATCGCGGTGTCCGGCTTCGCGCGGAAGTTCTGCACGATGACTTCCTGGATGCCGCCGTAGCGGCGGGCCACCGACCGGATCGCGAACAGCGAGTCGACCCGCTCGGCGAGGGTCTCCCCGATGCCGATCAGGATGCCCGTGGTGAACGGGACGTTGCTGCGCCCGGCGTCCTCGAGCACCCGCAGCCGCACCGCGGGCTCCTTGTCCGGCGAGCCGTAGTGCGGGCCGGACTTCTCCGACCACAGGCGGGTGGCGGTGGTCTCCAGCATCATGCCCATCGACGCCGACACCGGCTTGAGCCGCTGGAGGTCCGTCCAGCTCAGCACGCCCGGGTTCAGGTGCGGCAGGACACCCGTCTCCTCCAGCACCTTGATCGACATGGCGCGCACGTAGGACAGCGTGTCCGGGTAGCCGGCCTCCTCGAGCCACTCCTTCGCGGCGGTCCACCGGTCCTCGGGCCGGTCGCCGAGGGTGAACAGGACCTCGGTGCAGCCCAGCTCGGCGCCGCGCCGGACGATGTCGAGCACCTCGTCCGGGCTGAGGAACGCGGCCGGCACGCGGCCCGGCACGGTGGCGAACGTGCAGTAGTGGCAGCGGTCCCGGCACAGCTTGGTGAGCGGCACGAAGACGCTGCGCGAGAACGTGATCACACCGGGCCTGCCGGTGGCCTCCAGGCCCCGCGTCACGCACCCGGGCGGCCGCGGCGAACAGCGCGTCGAGCTGCTCGCCGCGCGCGTGGAGCAGTGTCTCGGCCTCGGTCCTATCGAGGACGACACCGTCCCGGGCCCGCCGTAAGGCTCGCCGGATCGCTGACTCGCCGGGCACGAAACCCCCGGTCACGGGCACTGTCACGGACACCCCTCCTGGCTCGCGTCCTGCCGGCCTGCCCCCAAGCTAGCGTTCCCGGCCGACCTTCCGACGTGACGGTCGTCGCTCATCGACAACCCGGCGCCACCCGAGATCATTCCGGTGGCCGTGCCGATCGGCTCGGCGCCCAGCAGGACGCGGGTCGAGCCGCAGGCACAGCGCTGGTAGCGGACCCAGCCCTCGCTGGTGGCGTGGCTGGACAGGGTCACCCAGCGGTGCGTGGCGGTCATGCCCCCCAGGATGCTGTAATGGTCTTGTGCATTTGAACCCTTACGGCGAGGAACCGGTCCGGATGGCGACCGGCCTCGTCGCCGCTCCCCCGCGCACGGCCGGCGAGCTGGCACGGCGCTGCGCGGAGGCCGGCGTGGTCGTCGAGCAGCCGGCCGGCGAGGAGGACGTGCGGGAGGTGGCGGAGTTCCTGGCGCGCTGGCTCGCGGTCGTCGACGCGGACACCCCGCGGCAGCGCGCCGAAGCCCTCAACCGGCTGCTCGCCGAGACCTCGGCATACCCGCGGCTCACCGACCACGCGGGCGACGGCTGGCACATCCACTACCGCGACTCCGGACTGCGCCTCGCCGCCGTGCTGCGCGCCCTGATCAGCGTCGGCACCGCGCTGCACCTGGCCGGCCGGGGCATGGACCGGTTGGGCCGCTGCGCGCTCACCGAGTGCGCGCGGCCGTTCGGCGACTTCACCCGCGGCGGCCGCCAGCGCTACTGCTCCCCCGCCTGCGCAAACCGGGACGCGGTCCGCCGGCACCGCGCGAAGCTCAGCCGGCCGGCCTCCTCGCGCTGACCTACGCCTGGCGCCTGCCCGGCCGGCCGCGGCGTACGCCTCGGGACGTACTCGAGGAGCCCACGACACGCCGACGACATCGACCGCCGCCCGGAGCAGGCTGAGGGCCAGGAGGTGGAGACATGACACTCCCCGCGTCGACCTCAGGTGGTCCGGCAGTACGGAATGCGATACGCGCGATGGGCCGCTCGCTGCGGCGCAGCTGGGACGAGGGCACCGCCGTCGAGCGGGCCGCCTTCGTGATCGGCGGGGTGCTGTTCACCAGCGGGCTGGTGAACCTGGTCGTCCTGATCGTCTCGGGCGGGCCCTGGACCGGTCCGACGTCGCTGCGCAAGGCGGCGACGTTCGGGCTGTCGTTCGGGCTCACGCTCGCCACCGTCGCGTGGGTCACGCACTTCGTCCGGCTGAGCACGCTCGGCCGGCGCGTGCTGCTCGGCGGGTTCACGCTCGCCTGCGTGACGGAGACGTCGCTGGTGTCGATGCAGGCGTGGCGCGGCGTGCCGTCGCACTTCAACTTCGAGACGCCCTTCGACGCGGCCGTCGCCGGTGCGCTCGCGTTCGGCGGCCTGGTCATCGTTGTGCTCGTGCTCGGCTTCACGCTCTCGGCGTTCCGCGGCACGGGCGAGAGCTCGCCGAGCATGCGGCTGGCCCTGCGCTTCGGGTTCGTCATCCTGATGGTCGCCCTGGGCGTGGGCGCCGCGATGATCGCGGTCGGCGTGCCGATGACCCGGACCGACCCGCAGGCGGCCTACACCACCGCCGGGTTCCTCAAGCCCGCGCACGCCGTGACGATGCACGCGATCCTGGTCATCCCGGGCCTGGCGTGGCTGCTGGGGTTCACCGCCTGGCCGGAGTCCGCCCGGATGCGCGTGGTCGGGCTCGGCGCCGGCGGCTACCTGCTGCTCAGCGCGGTGGTGGTGGCCGAGTCGATCGCCCGGGTGTCGCCGCTGTCCGCGCCGCTGGTGCCCACGCTGCTGTCGCTGGCGGGGCTCGCCGCACTGGTCGCGGCCGGCGGGATCGCGGTCTACGGCGCGCTGTACCGGCGCGGGGGAACTGCCGACACTCGCGAACATTTCCCGGTGACGCTGCATGAATCAGTAACCTGAGGGGATGCCCCCGCGAACGTCGAAGACCGGCCGGACCCAGCAGGAGCGGAGCGCGGCGATGCGCAAGAGGCTGCTCGACGCCACCATCGACTGCCTGGTCCGGTACGGCTACGCGGGCACCACGACCACCCGGGTCACCGAGCTCGCCGGGGTGACCCGGGGGGCCCAGGTGCACCACTTCCCCACCCGGGCCGACCTCGTCGCGGCCGCGGTCCGCCACCTCGCCGCCCGGCGCACCGAGCTGGCGTTCGAGAAGATCGACGCGGTGCGCCGGGCGCCGGACCCGCTCGACGCCGCGCTGGACCTGCTGTGGGAGATCCACCAGGGACCGATCCAGTACGCGACGATCGAGATGTGGGTCGCCGCGCGGACCGACCCGGAGCTGCGCGCCCAGCTGACGGCGGTGGAGCCGGAGGCCCGGGCGGCCCTGATGGACTTCTGCACCGCCGCGTTCTCCGGCTACGCGGACAACCCGCGGTTCAGGCACATCGTCTACACCGCACTGGACACCGTGCGCGGCATCCTCCTCCTTGGACTGTCCAATGCCGACGCCGGGCAGCGGGAGACGTGGTGGAAGCGCGCCAAGGCCGACCTGCGGCTGCTGATCGACGCCGGGCTGGGTCAGGAGGCCGGGCGCATCAACGGCGCGAGGTAGCCGCGTGCGAAGGCCCGGACCGCCTCGTCGGTGTCCAGCGGTATCGCGCTCTGCGGCATGAGCGTGAACGAGATCGCGAGGCGCACGAACACCTCGGCGACCCCGGCGGGGGTCCGCTCGGCCACCGGAACCTTCGGCGCCTGCCGCACCAGGAAGTCCCGCGCCGCGGCGACGACCAGGCCGCCGTCGGTGGTCAGGTACGGCAGCAGCGCCTCCGGGTCGGAGGCCAGCAACCGGTTGAGCAGCCGGTCCTCCCGGGCGTAGCGCACGCCCACCACGAAGCCCTCGACCAGCCGCTCCTCGGCGGTCTCCAGGCCGGTGACCGCGGCGGCGATACTGGCGAAGAACCGCCGCGACTCGCGGACCAGCACCGCCCGCACGAGCGCGTCCTTGCCGTCGAACCGGCGGTACAGCGTCGCCCGCGACACCCCCGCGCGGCGGGCCACCACGTCGACGTTGGTCCGCCGCAGGCCGTAGGCCAGGAACTCCTCGAGCGCCGCGTCCACGATGGACTCCCGCACCGCGTCAGTGGACGGCTCGGCGAGAACGAGGTCCAGTAGCTCACTCACGACGACCCCTCGCAGGCTCGGTGTCGCCGCTCGCGGTCACCCGGCGTTTGATGGTTCGCTCCGCAAGCTCCGCTCACGAACCCGATGGTCCTACGCCGGCCCGCGCGTAGCCACGGCGGGCACGTTCGGTGTAGCGCAACCGGGGCGGCACCACGCGCCAGGTGGTCGCGACGGCGCGCCGGAACAGGCGGTGGCGGCGCTCGTCGCGCTCGCTCCACCGCTCGCCGATCCGCTCGCGCACCGGCTCCGGCAGCGTGCCGACGGAGATCCACCACAGCGGCTTCGCGGTCGGCCGACGCACCAGCCGGTACAGCGGGGCCGGCACCAGCGGGAACGTCGCCGGCGGCTGTTTGGCGAACTCGACCAGCCCGCGCGCGGCCGACGTGACCACGAGCTCCTCGCGGCACATCCGGTCGAAGTAGGCCACGAAGCTCGGCCAGTCCGGCGGCACCACCCGGTCGCTGACCCCGTAGGCCCGGTAGGCCGCGCGGCCCTCGGCGTACAGCTGCTCCTTCTCGGCGCCGGACATCGGGTGGTCGAACAGGTCGATCATTGCGAACAGCGCGTCGAAGATCGTCGCGTGTGCCCAGAAGTACACCTCCGGGTCGAGCGCGTGATAGCGCCTGCCCCGGCCGTCGACACCCTTGATGTGGGTGTGGAAGTCCCGGATCCGGCGCGCGGTGCGCGCGCCGTGCGGCCAGTCGAACGTGACGCCCTGGATCTCCGGCACCGAGCGCAGCACCCGCTCCCACGGCTCGGCGAAGAAGTTCGAGTGCTGCTCGACGCCGGCACCGAGCCCGGGATGCATGAGCTGCAGCAGGCCGGCCTTGACCAGCAACAGGTACCCGCGCACCTCGCCCGCCCAGCGCCAGTGCAACGACCCCGGCCCGGGCGGCCCGGCATACGCGCTTGCTCCGACCTCGCGCGTCGATGAGACATCCATGCCTCATTGTATCAATGATAGCCATGGACATAATGTCTATGTACAGTGTCGACCATGGGGACTCCCGACAAGCCGACCACGGGCTTCCTGATCTGGCGCCTGTCCACGAAGTGGCGCGCCGAGGTGGACCGCGTGCTCGCGCCGCTCGGGCTCACCCACGCGCAGTTCGCCGTGCTGGCCGCGCTGGCCGGCATGACGCGGGCGGGCATGCGGCCGAACCAGCGGCAGCTCGCCGACTTCACCGGCCTCGAGCCGCTCTACGTGTCCCGGCTGGCCCGCGCGCTGGAGTCGGCCGGCCTCGTCGACCGGCCCGCACACCCGGACGACCCGCGAGCGCTCCGGCCGGCCCTCACCGAGCGCGGCCGGACCGTGGCCGACGAAGCGGCCGCGATCGTGCACGAGCGGCACGCGGCGCTCACCAAGGCCATCGGGGGCCCGGACGGGCGGCGCAACCGCGAGCTGCGGGAGACCTTGCTGACCTTGCTCAACGAAAGCGAGCCGACATGACCCAGCCCAGACCCTTCAACGGACAGGACATCAACGTCGCCGCGGCCGCGACCCGGGCGATCCTCGACACGCTGCTCACCGGGGCGGGCCTGAGCTTCGCGCAGTTCGTCGCGCTGCGCGCGATGGCCGCCGGCGGGCCGGGCACGCGCGACGAGGTGGCCGGCCGGATCAACGGGCCGGGCGCGGAGCCGGACGCCCTGCGCCGGGCCGTCGACGACCTGGTCGCCGCGGGGCTCGTCACGGACACCGGCCAGGTCGAGCCGACCGAGCGCGGCCGCGACCTGTTCGAGCGGATCACCGCGACCTCGGTCCGGGTGGGAGACCGACTGTTCGAGGGCATCCCCGCCGAGGACCAGGTCGTCACCAAGCGGGTGCTCGACCTGATCACCGAGCGCGCCCGGGCGGCCGGCGCCGAGCTGGCCGGTCAGGCGCTGTAGTCGTAGAAGCCGCGGCTGCTCTTCTTGCCGAGCAGCCCGGCGTCGACCATGCGCAGCAGCAGGGGCGGCGGCGAGTACAGCGGCTCCTTGAACTCGGCGTACATCGACTCGGCGATGGCCTTCGTGGTGTCCAGGCCGATCAGGTCGGTCAGCGCGAGCGGGCCCATCGGGTGGGCGCAGCCCTGCACCATGCCGGTGTCGATGTCCTCCGCCGACGCGAAGCCGGACTCGAGCATCCGGATCGCGGACAGCAGGTACGGCACGAGCAGCGCGTTCACCACGAAACCGGCGCGGTCCTGGGAGAGGATGACCTGCTTGCCCAGCACGTTCTCCACGAACTCGTCGGCGCGCCGCCTGGTCGACACGTCGGTGAGCAGCGACGGCACGAGCTCGACGAGCTTGAGCACCGGTACCGGGTTGAAGAAGTGGATGCCGATCACCTGCTGCGGCCGCGAGGTCGCCATGCCGAGCTTCATGATCGGGATCGAGGAGGTGTTCGAGGCGAAGATCGCGTCCGGGTCGGTGACCACCTTGTCCAGCGCGGTGAACACCTCGGTCTTGATCTGCTCGCTCTCCGCCACCGCCTCGACCACGAGCTGCCGGTCGGCGAACTCGCCCATGTCGGCGCTGAACCGGATCCGGCCCAGCGCGGCGTCGCGGCCGGCCTCGTCGAGCTTGCCGCTACGCAGTGCCCGGGCCAGTGACTTCTCCACCCGCGCCCGCCCGGCGGCGAGCGCGTCCTGGTTCACCTCGTTGACCACGACGTCCAGCCCGGCGCGAGCACAGACCTCCGCGATGCCCGACCCCATCAACCCGCACCCGACGACCCCGACCCTCATCCCGCCTCCCCGGAATTCGATGTGTTGGTTTCGTTGGGGGACGAGAAGTTCTGTTTGGTCACGTACTTGTGGCTGGGTTGCGCCACGTTCCCCTGAGGTGCGGTCGGGAAGTCCCCTGCCCATTGCGACCTCGAACTTGACCTTGGGCGCCTCACCTGACCTCCATCGCTCTCGCTCACACGTTGCGCCGGTACTGGCCGCCGACCTCGAAGAAGGCGTCGGTGATCTGACCGAGCGTGCACACCCTAGCCGCGTCCATCAGCACGCCGAACACATTCTCCTCGGCGACCACGGCCTCGCGCAGCCGGTGCAGCGCCTCCTGCGCCTGCGGGGCGTGCGCGCGCTGGAACTCGCGCGTGCGGTCGACCTGCGAGCGCTTCTCCTCCTCGGTGGCCCTGGCCAGCTCGATCGTCGGCAGCTCCTCGGCGTTGGCCTTGCTCGGCAGGAACGTGTTGACCCCGACGAGCGGCAGCGAGCCGTCGTGCTTGCGCTGCTCGTAGAGCATCGACTCGTCCTGGATTCGACCGCGCTGGTAGCCGGTCTCCATCGCGCCGAGCACGCCGCCGCGCTCGGAGAGCCGCTCGAACTCGGCGAGCACCGCCTCCTCGACCAGGTCGGTCAGCTCGTCGATGACGAACGAGCCCTGCAGCGGGTTCTCGTTCTTCGACAGGCCCCACTCCTTGTTGATGATCAGCTGGATGGCCATCGCGCGGCGCACCGAGCTCTCCGTGGGCGTGGTGATCGCCTCGTCGTAGGCGTTGGTGTGCAGCGAGTTGCAGTTGTCGTAGAGCGCGCAGAGCGCCTGCAGGGTGGTGCGGATGTCGTTGAAGTGCATCTCCTGCGCGTGCAGCGACCGGCCGGAGGTCTGCACGTGGTACTTGAACTTCTGCGACCGCTCGTTCGCGCCGTAGCGCTCCGTCATGGCGACCGCCCAGATCCGCCGCGCCACCCGGCCGATCACGCTGTACTCGGCGTCGATGCCGTTGGAGAAGAAGAACGACAGGTTCGGCGCGAAGTCGTCGATGTCCATGCCGCGGGCGAGGTAGGACTCGACGTAGGTGAACCCGTTGGCCAGCGTGAACGCCAGCTGGCTGATCGGGTTCGCCCCGGCCTCGGCGATGTGGTAGCCGGAGATCGACACCGAGTAGAAGTTGCGGACCTTGTTGGCGATGAACCACTCCTGGATGTCGGCCATCATCCGCAGGCAGAACTCGGTGGAGAAGATGCAGGTGTTCTGGCCCTGGTCCTCCTTGAGGATGTCGGCCTGCACGGTGCCGCGCACGTTGGCCAGCGCCCACGCGGCGATCTCCGCACGCTCCTGTTCGGACGGCTCGCGGCCGTGCTCGGCGGTGAACTTCTCGACGTTCTGGTCGATCGCGGTGTTGAGGAAGAACGCGAGGATCGTCGGCGCCGGGCCGTTGATCGTCATGGAGACCGAGGTGGTGGGCGCGGTGAGGTCGAACCCGTCGTAGAGCGCCTTCATGTCCTCCAGCGTCGCGATCGAGACGCCGGAGGTGCCGATCTTGCCGTAGATGTCCGGCGGGGTGTCCGGGTCGTGCCCGTAGAGGGTCACCGAGTCGAACGCGGTCGACAGGCGGGTGGCCTCGGATCCCTCGGACAGGTAACGGAAGCGGCGGTTCGTGCGGAACGCGTCGCCCTCGCCGGCGAACATCCGGGCGGGGTCCTCGCCGTCCCGCTTGAACGGGAACACCCCCGCGGTGAACGGGAAGTGGCCCGGCAGGTTCTCCTTGCGCAGGAAGCGCAGCAACGAGCCGTCGTCGTCGAAGCGGGGCAGCGCCACCCGCGGCACCCGCGTGCCGGACAGGGTCTCCCGCCACAGCCGGGTGTGCAGCTCCTTGTCCCGCACCGTCACGACGAGCTCGTCACCGGTGTAGTCGTCGCGCACCGACTCCCAGCGCTCCAGCAGCTCGGCCGTGTCCCGCTCGACCCGGCGCTGCGCCTCCTTGACCAGCATGTCGATGTCCGCTGTGGACGATCCGGCGGCGTCGAGCGCCGCGCGGGCCCGGGTGAGCGCGGAGTGCTCGCGCACGGCGGCCACCTGCTCGTCGGTCCCGGCGTGGTAGCTCCGGACCGCGTCGGCGATGTCGGCGAGGTAGCGCGCCCGCTGCGCCGGCACGACGGTCGCGGCGCGGGTGGACACCCGGCCGTCGACGGGGGCGAGGGCCGGCTCGCCGACGGCCAGCCCGCCCTCGGCGAGCAGGTCGCGGAGGTGGTGGTAGAGCGCGGTGACGCCGTCGTCGTTGAAGGTGGCGGCGCTGGTGCCGAACACCGGCATGTCCTCCCAGGAGGCGCCGAACGCCTCCCGGTTGCGGACCATCTGGCGGGACACGTCGCGGCGCGCGTCCTCGGCGCCGCGGCGCTCGAACTTGTTGATGGCCACGACGTCGGCGAAGTCCAGCATGTCGATCTTCTCGAGCTGCGACGCGGCGCCGAACTCGGGCGTCATCACGTACAGCGAGGTGTCCACGAACGGGACGATGGCCGCGTCGCCCTGGCCGATGCCGGGCGTCTCGACGATCACCAGGTCGTTGCCGGCGGCCTTGGCCGCGGCGATCGCGTCGGTCAGCCCGTCGGGCACCTCGGTGGCCGCGCCCCGGGTGGCCATCGAGCGGAAGTAGACCTGGTCGCCGCCCCCGCCGGGCACGCCCGCGATGCCGCCGAGCGAGTTCATCCGGATGCGGTCGCCGAGCAGCGCACCGCCGCCGCGACGCCGGGTCGGGTCGACCGCGAGCACCGCGATGCGCAGCTTGTCCTGCTGGTCGAGGCGGAAGCGGCGGACGAGCTCGTCGGTGAGCGAGGACTTGCCCGAGCCGCCGGTGCCGGTGATGCCGAGGACCGGGACCCGCCGGCCGCGGGCCGTCTCGCGGATCTGCGCCAGCGCGTCCGCGTCCAGCCGGCCGGCCTCGATCTTCGTGACGATCTGCGCGAGCGCGTCGTGCTGGCCGGCGTAGAGCGCGTCCAGCGGTGGCCGCGGCCGGTCGGCGAGGTCGGTGTCGCAGGCCTCGATCATCGAGTTGATCATCCGGGCGAGGCCCATCTGCTGGCCGTCGTCCGGCGAGAAGATGCGTGCCACGCCGCGGGAGTGCAGCAGCTCGATCTCCTCGCGGACGATGACGCCACCGCCGCCGCCGAAGACCTTGACGTGGCCGGCGCCCTGCTCGCGCAGCAGTTCGACGAGGTAGGTGAAGTACTCGACGTGCCCGCCCTGGTAGGCGCTGATGGCGATGCCCTGGACGTCCTCCTGCACCGCCGCGCGGACGACCTCGCGCACGGACCGGTTGTGGCCCAGGTGGATGACCTCGGCGCCCTGCGACTGCAGGATCCGGCGCATGATGTTGATCGCCGCGTCGTGCCCGTCGAACAGGCTCGCCGCGGTGACGAACCGGACGGGGTGCACCGGCCGGTGCAGCGCTGGGGCATCTACCATAAAAATAGTTTGACGTCCTACTTTTCTATGCGCAACCAATGTGGTCGAGGTCTCGCCGTCCGCCGCCCGGCCGTGCCCCGCGACCTGCGATGATGGCGCGATGGTTCCCGAACCCGTGCGCCGCATGCTCGACGACGACCTCGCGTCCCGCTCGCTGGGCATGGATCTGGTCGACGCCGGCACCGGCCACGCGACGGTCCGGATGACGATCACCGAGACGATGGTGAACGGCCACGACATCGCCCACGGCGGATACGTCTTCCTGCTCGCGGACACCGCGTTCGCGTGCGCGTGCAACAGCCACGGGCCGGTCACCGTCGCCGCCGGCGCCGACATCACGTTCGTGGCCTCCGCCCGCCGCGGCGACGTGCTGGAGGCGCGGGCCCAGGAGCGGGTCGTCTACGGCCGCAGCGGCATCTACGACGTCACGGTCCGGCGCGGCGACGAGGTGGTCGCCGAGTTCCGCGGCCGCAGCCGCCGGATCGGCTGACGCGGGCTCACGTCGCCGCCCCTGGAAGGACCTGGCAGGTCTGCGATCCGACCCGCCACGCAGGCGAGTCGACCCGTGGCGTCGCCGAGTCGACCCCGCACGAGGCGAGTCGACCCGTGGCACGGCTGAGCCGACCCGTGGCGACGCCGAGCCGACTCGCCGCGCGCCACCAGCGGCGCAACCGGACGCAGGCACCCGCCTCCGTGCGGAGCGGGTCGACCCGCCACAGGTCGACCCGGCGGTGTCGGTGGGGTGGGCCGACGCAGGACCGCGGCGACCTGACACAGCACTACTGGGCGGGACTACTGGGCGGGCTGCCAGAGCTCGATGCGGTTGCCCTCGGGGTCGGTGACCCAGCCGAAGCGACCGACACCCGCCATGTCCTGGGTCTCGTCGGCCACGTCGGCGCCCTTGCCGCGCAGCTGCGCGAGCATGGCGTCCAGGTCGCCGACCCGGAAGTTGAGCATGGTCTGCTGCGAACGGGACCCGAAGTAGTCGGTCCCGGCCTCGAACGGCGCGAAGACGGTCGGGCCCGCCTGTGGGCGCCACAGGCCGTTCTCGTCGGCGTCGAGGCCGAGGCAGTCCCGATACCAGGCTCCCAGAGCAGCCGGGTCCGAAGCACGGATGAAGTACCCGCCGATTCCGAGCACGCGTTCCATGCCGCGATCCTGCCAGCGCGTCGGCCCGACCGGGCAGGCGACATGCGGACGGCCGAACCGCACCGGCTACCCGAGGATCCCGTTCGCGAGGGCGTGCAGACCCCGCTCCAGCCGCTCGGTCTCGCCGCGTTCGAGCAGGCGCAGGATCGGCTCCGCGTGGAGCCCGGCCAGCAGCAGGTCGGCCAGCAGCGGGGCGTCCAGGTCCGGCCGCTCGGCGGCGATCAGCGCGCTGATGTGGTCGTGCCAGAACAGGTACACCGGGTGGTCCTCGCCGTGCGAGCGCGGTGCCACCTCCTGACCCAGCGCCGCCAGCAGGCCCTTGTTGCGCCCCACGACCCCGACCACCGCGGACAGGAACGCGAGCAGCCGCTCGCGCGGCGGCGCGCCGGGGCCGAGCGGCGGCGGGCTCTGCGCCACCGCCTCGCGCAGGCCGAGCGCACGCTCCTGCATCAGCGCGATCATCAGGCCCATCCGGCTGCCGAAGCGGTGGAACACCGTCCCCTTGCCGACCCCGGCGGCGGCCGCCACCTGCTCGATCGTCACCTCGTCGGGGCGGTGCCTGCTCAGCAGTTCCTCCGTCGCGCGCAGGATCGCGCGGCGGTTGCGCACCGCGTCGGCACGTTCGCCAGGCACGCCCCGTCCCCCTTCCCAGCCGGGTCCGTGGACAAGTGGACCGACGGTCCAGTACAGTCAACTTGACCGCGAGTCCAGTTGGAGGAGGATACCGTGCGCCGTGTCCGCTACCACACCTACGGCGGCCCGGAGGTGCTGCGGGTCGAGGAGGCCGCCGTCCCGGAGCCCGGCGCGGGCCAGGTGCGCATCAGGACCCGGGCGATCGGCGCGAACTTCGTCGACACCAAGTTCCGCAGGGGCGCGGGTTCGATCTTCCAGCGCCCGCTGCCGGCCACGCTGACCGGCGACGTCGTCGGCGTGGTCGACGCGCTCGGCGACGGGGTCGGCGGCGAGCTGGCCGGGCGGCGGGTCGCCACGCTGGTCCTCGACGCGTTCGCCGACGAGGTCATCGCCGACGCCGCCGACCTCGTCGAGGTGCCCGACGGCCTCGACGACGCGGCGGCGAGCATGCTGCCCTCGGCCGCCCCGGTGGCGCTCGGCGCGCTGCTGGCGGGCAGGCTCGCGCCCGGGGACACGGTGCTGGTGCACTCCGCGGCCGGCAACATCGGCCACCTCGCGACCCAGCTGGCCCGGCTGCGTGGCGCGGGCGCGGTGATCGGCACCGCGGGCTCACCGGCCAAGCTGGACTTCGTCCGCGCGCACGGGGCCGACCACGCCGCCGACTACTCCGACGGCGACTGGCCCGAGCGGGTCCGCGCCGCCGCGCCGGACGGGGTGGACCTCGTCCTCGACGCGGTCGGCGGCGCCACGACTGCCCGCGGCGTCGAGCTGCTGGCCCCGTACGGCCGCCTGGTGGCCTACGGCGCCGCGGACGGGCTCGCCGACGTGCCCGTGCGCAGCCTCTACGAGCTGCGGTCGGTGACCGGGTTCTCGCTGCTCGCCTGGCGGGCCGCGCGACCGGAGGAGTACGCGGCCGCGCTGGCGGAGCTGGCCGGGCTGCTGTCGACCGGCCGCCTGCGCTACACCGTCCACACGCGACTCCCGCTGAGCGAGGCCGTCGAGGCGCACCGGCTGCTCGACGCGCGGGCCCAACTCGGCCGGGTGCTGCTCGTCCCGTAGCGGCGCTCAGCTCAGCACGAGGAACACGGCGCCGCCCACCACCGGCCCGAGCACCGCTCCCGCCAGCACCTGCGCGACCGTGTGGTCCTCCACTACGACGCGCGACCAGCACACCAGCGCCACCAGCAGGGCCAGCGACAGCAGCCATGGCCCGTACAGGAACGCGACCATCGCGACCGCTCCCCCAGCCACCGTGGCATGCACGGACACCTTCCACCAGCGGGTGATCACCAGGCAGGCGACCAGGGTCAGGATCATCGCCCACGCCAGCGCGACCACCTCCCGCGGCGCGCCGCCGGCGAGCATGATCGCCATCCCGGCGAGTGAGGAGGCCAGGCACACCAGCAGCGGAACCGTGCGGTGCGCGCGGTCGCGCACCCAGTGGCCGTCCCACCGGCCGCGCCGGGCACCGCGCACGACGAACGCCATCGGCAGCACGCTGTAGAACAGCGCGACGAGCAGTCCCCAGCCGAACGTCGCCACCGGGTCGTGCCCGGTCGCGTGCCAGGCGACGGCCAGCGGCAGGGCGACCACCACGACCGCGGGCGACAGCACCTCGGTCACGGCCCGCGCGGCACGCCGGCCGGTAGTGTCGTCCATGGCACCACATGATCCCGCATCGAGGAGAGCCGATGAAGGCAGGCGAGACCGCCCCGGACTTCGAGCTGGCCGACGAGACCGGCACGCCCCGGACGCTGAGCGGGTTCCTCGAGACCGGGCCGGTGGTGCTGTTCTTCTACCCCGCGGCGATGACCAAGGGGTGCACGGTGGAGAGCTGCCACTTCCGCGACCTCGCCGCCGAGTTCGCCGCGGCGAAGGCGAACCGGGTGGGCATCAGCCCGGACGACGTCGCGAAGCAGCGGGAGTTCAGCGACAAGCACGCGTTCGACTTCCCGCTGCTGTCGGACCCGGACGGCGCGGTCGCGACCCGGTTCGGTGTCCGGCGCAGCTTCGGCCCGCTGCTCACCCGGCGCCAGACGTTCGTCATCGACACCGACCGCACCGTGCTCGAGGTCGTCAAGAGCGAGCTGCGCATGGCCGCGCACGCGGACCGCGCGCTCGAGGTGCTGCGCGCCCGCCAGTAGCGCATTGCCAGGCCTCCGCGATCCCGCGCCGACCCGACCCGCCACCCAGCCGACCCGACCCGCGGCGCGGTCGACCCGACCCGCGGCGCAGCCGACCCGACTCGTGACGCGGTCGACCCGACCCATGACGTGGCCCGATCCGTTCCGCATGTCGCCGGCTCTGCCATGCCGGTGGCGTGTCTGGAAGCGCGTGGCGAGCCGACTCGACCACGCCACCGGTCGACTCGCCTGCGTGGCACGTCGACTCACCGGCGCCACGGGTCGCCTCGCCTGCGTGGCGGGTCGACTCGCCGCGTGAGGGGTCGACTCGCCCGCATGCTGGACCGAACTAGTTGGCGAGCACGTCCTTGGGGATCTGGCCGTCGGTCTTGAGGGCGTCGAACAGCGCCTGCGACTTCGCCTTGTCCCAGTGTATGGCCCTGCCGTCGGTGACCGGCACCGTCGTGGTGAGCGTGTCGCCGTCGGAGATGCCGCCCATCGCGAAGCCCAGGCCCACCAGGTGGTGCAGGTGGTCGCCCTCGCCGACGGTCAGCGCGTCCGGCACGTCCGCGAGCAGCGGGATGATGTCGAACGGGTTGAGCAGCGTACCGGGGCTGGCGATCTCCGCGGCCAGCGCACCGATGAACTTGCGCTGGTTGGCCACCCGGTCGAGGTCCGATCGCGGGGTGGCGTCGCTGTGCCGCATTCGCACGAACGCCAGCGCCTGCGCGCCGTCCAGCGTCTGGTGCCCCGCCTTGATCGTCGCGCCGGTCACCGTGTCGTGCATGCGCTTGGGGATGTCGATCTCCACGCCGCCGACGGCATCGACCATGTTCGCGAACCCGGCGAAGTTGATCTCGGCGTAGTGGTCGATGCGCAGCCCGGTCGCCTGCTCCACGGTCCGCGCGAGCAGCTTCGGCCCGCCGTAGGCGAACGCGGCGTTGATCTTGGTGGTGCCGTGCCCCGGAATCTCCACGTTGGAGTCACGGGGCAGGCTCAGCAGCGTCGCGGGCGTGTCGTTGTCCGGCAGGTGCGCGATGAGGATCGTGTCGGTGCGCTGGCCGCCCGCGTCACCGGTGCGGAGCTTCTTCTTCTGCTCCGGCGTCAGGCCGTCCCGGCTGTCCGAGCCGACGATCAGCCAGTTGGTGCCGGCGGCCTCGGCGGGCCGGCCGGGGTAGTCGGCGAGCGCCTCGACCCGGTTGAGCGAGGTGTCCAGCCAGAACCACGTGCCGGCGAGCGCCACGAGGAGCACCAGCGCGATGATGCCGAGCGTGCGGCCGACCCGGCGGCGCTTGCGGGGCCGGCGCGGCGGCGGTCCGTAGCCGTCATCCTGTGGCGGCGGGCCGTAACCGTCCGGTGGCGGACCGTCGTAGCGGCGCTGCCCCGGGGGCCTGCGGCGCGGGTCGTCGGTCGGCGGCATGGGCAGCGCGCGCGTCTCGTGGTAGGCCGGACGGCCACCCTGCGGGCGCCCGTAGTCCGGCGAGCCCCCGTACCCGGGTCGTCGCGGCGATCCCTGCTGGTGGCCGTAGCTCATCTCCCCACCTTCCCGTCGATACCCAAGACGTGGGGACCGCCGTCCAGGTTGCGCAGTGGTTGCGCACACCGTAAGGGACGGCGCTCAGAGCGGAACGCCCAACCCGCCGGGCGGCGGCTTCTCCAGAGCGCTCGCGACCACGTGGTCCAGGTCCGTGATACCCAGAACTCCCAGCGTGAACCGCCGGACCAGCAGCCGCCACTCCCGGGCCCGGCGCAGCATGGCGTGCCCCTCGTCGCGCACCTCGAACCGGCACACCGCGTCGGTGACCTCCTTGGCCCGCGCCGCGTACGCGTGGGACAGCCCCGGGTCGGTCACGGTGTCCCGGTCACCGTGCGCGATCAGCACGGTCCGCCCGGTGAGCTGGTCGACCGGATCGCGCCCGGGCGTCCACGGCGCGAGCGCACACACCGCCACGACCGCCGGGTCGCCGGCCACGTGCAACGCCACCCGGCCGCCCATGGAGTGCCCGACCAGCGCCACCGGCACGCCCGGATGCGCGCGGCGGATCTCGCCGAGCGCCCAGCGGGCGTCCCGCACCGGGTCGCGGTCCGGCCCGTTCCACCCCCGGTACCGGTAACGCAGCACCCACACCGCGAGCCCCGCCTGCCGGCCGGAGCGCCGCAGGTCGCGGGCGAACGGCAGCATGCGCAGGTAGGCGGGGCGCAGCCGGTGCGCGCGGGCGGTGCTGGTCTCCTGACCGCCGTGCAGCACCAGCGCCACCGCGCGCACGCCGCGCCGGCCGGACACGCGCAGCGCCGGGCTGGGCCCGGTCACGAGCGGACCCGGCGGGTCTCGACGGTCATACCGGGCTTTCGGCCCCGGCCGGGCGGCGGCTTGGTGCCCAACGAGGACCTCCATGCTGCGGGCCGCGCCCTTCCGCGTGCCGTCGTCCGCTGTCATCGCCCGCTCATCGTACGGTCGGGGAGGTCACCGGGCACCGGCGCGCACGTGCGCCGAGTGGGCACGCGGCGGACCTTCGCCGACTACCCTCACCGCGTGAACGTGGCGGGAGTGCTGCTCGCGGCCGGGGCGGGCCGGCGGTTCGGGATGCCCAAGGCGCTGGTGCGCCACCGGGGGAAGCTGCTCGTCGAGCTCGCGGCCGAGGTGCTGCACGCCGGCGGCTGCGCGCCGGTGGTGGTCGTGGTGGGCGCGTCCGGCGACACCGTCCGCGCCGCCGCCGCGCTGCCCGGATCCTCCCTTGTGGACAATCCCGAGTGGACGACCGGGATGGGCTCGTCGCTGCGCGCCGGGCTGGCCGCGCTCGAGGCGTCGGACGCGGTGGCCGCCCTGGTGCTGCCGGTGGACACGCCCGGCACGACCGCGGCGGCGGTGCGCCGGCTGGCCGGCCTCGCCGCACCGGACGCCCTCGCCCGCGCCACCTACGACGGCAGGCCGGGCCACCCGGTGCTGCTCGGCCGCGACCGCTGGGCGGACGTCGCGGCGACCGCCGTCGGCGACGCGGGCGCGCGCGACTACCTGCGCGCGCACCCGCCGCTCGACGTGCCGTGCGAGGACGTCGCCACCGGCGACGACGTGGACCGCCCCGAGGACCTGCCGGACTGACCGCCGGCTCAGGCGGCCGCGGCCTGCGTGGAGAACTGCGTGCGGTACAGCACGGCGTAGCGCCCCTCGGCCGCCAGCAGCGTCTCGTGGTCGCCGCGCTCGACGATCCGGCCGTCCTCGACCACCAGGATCTGGTCCGCCGCCCGCACCGTCGACAGCCGGTGCGCGATGACGATCGCCGTCCGGCCGGCCAGCGCCGAGGTCAGCGCCTCCTGGACCGCCAGCCTCCGACTCCGAGTCCAGGTGCGCGGTCGCCTCGTCGAGGATGACCACCCGCGGCTGGGCGATCAGCAGCCGGGCGATGGTCAGCCGCTGCCGCTCCCCGCCGGAGAGCCGGTAGCCGCGCTCGCCCACCACGGTCTCCAGGCCGTCGGGCAGCGTCGCGACGAGATCCGCGAGCCGCGCCTGCCGCAGCGCGTCCCACAGTTCCTCGTCGGTGGCCTCCGGCCGCGGGTAGGCGATGTTCGCCCGGATCGGTGTCGTGGAACAGGTGGCCGTCCTGGGTCACCACGCCCACGGTGTCGCGCAGCGAGTCGAACGACAGCTCGCGGACATCCACATCGGACAGACGGACGGCACCGGACTCGACGTCGTAGAGCCGCGGCACCAGGGACGCGATCGTCGACTTGCCCGCCCCGGACGAGCCGACCAGGGCGACCATCTGGCCCGCCTCGGCCCGGGAACGAGATGCCGTGCAGCACCTCCTCGCCGCCGCGCTGGTCGAGCACCGCCACCTCCTCCAGCGAGGCCAGCGAGACCTTGTCGGCCGCGGGGTAGCCGAAGCGCACGTCCGTCGAACTCGACCGGCACCCCGCCCGCCGGCAGCGACCTCGGCGACGGCGACTCGCTGGATCATCGGCTCGAGGTCGAGCACCTCGAAGACGCGCTCGAACGACACCAGCGCGGTCATGATGTCGACGCGCACGTTCGCGAGCGCGGTCAGCGGCGTGTAGAGGCGGGTCAGCAGCAGCGCCAGCGCCACGACCGTGCCGGCCTCGAGCTGCCCGGTGATCGCGAGGTAGCCGCCCAGCCCGTACACCAGCGCCTGCGCCAGCGCCGAGACCAGGGTCAGGCTCGTCATGAACCAGCGCGTCAGCATCGCGGTCCGCACGCCGATGTCCCGCACCCGGCCGGCCCGCTCGCCGAACTCGCCGGCCTCGGCGCGCGGGTGGCCGAACAGCTTCACCAGGGTCGCGCCCGGCGCGGAGAACCGCTCGGCCATCTGGGTGGTCATCGACGCGTTTGCGTCGCCGCCTCGCGCTGCAGGTCGGCCATCCGCTTGCCCATCCGCCGCGCCGGCAGCACGAAGATGCGGCAGCAGGACCAGCGCGAGCGCGGTGACCTGCCAGGACAGCGTCATCATCACGGCGACCGAGAGCAGCAGCTGGATCACGTTGGTCACCAGCCCGGCCAGCGTCGAGGTGAACGCCCGCTGCGCGCCCATCACGTCGTTGTTCAGCCGGCTGACCAGCGCGCCCGTGCGGGTCCGGGTGAAGAACGCGACCGGCATCCGCTGCACGTGCTCGAACACCGCGCCGGCGCAGGTCGTAGATCAGCCCCTCCCCGATCCGCGACGACTGCCACCGCTCGGCCAGTCCCAGCCCCGCGTCCAGGATCGCCACCCCGCCGATCGCGACCGCCAGCCACACCACCAGCGACACGTCCTGCCTGCCGACGATCGCGTCCACCACCCGGCCCGCCAGCAACGGCGTGGACACCGCGAGCGCGGCCGAGACCATCGTCAGCAGCAGGAACACGGCGAGCTTGCCCCGGTGCGACCGGGCGAACCCGTACACCCGCCGGATCGTGCCCTTGTGCAGGCCCTTGGGCGCGTTCGCCGCGCGCATCGCGCCGTGCATGACCATCCAGGCGTTCTCCACCACCACTGCCCTGCTTTCTCCCCCGACTCCCCGGCCCAACGCCGGTCGACGCCGCGCCCTTCCCGGTTCCCCGGAGAGCGAACGCGACGCCATGTAGCCTGCCCGCGTGGAGCAGACCGGGCAGCGCGCGCGCCGCCTCGACCTGCTCTTCTACCTGGTGAGCCTGCTGTTCGCGGCCGCCAGCGCGATGTTCTCCGAGTTCTACGGCTACCGCGTCTGGGGCAACTTCGCCACGGTCGGCTACCTGCTCGCCGCCGTGCTCACCGGGCTGACCCATTGTCCCGTACGGGTCCGACACTCTCCTCGAACGTGCTCCGGTCCCGCTGGACACCGGTCGCGCTGGCCGGGCTGTTCGCCGGGGTCGTCCCGCTGCTCGTGCTGATCTTCCGCCGCGCACCGGACTTCGTGTGGGGCCGGTGGCCGTGGGCGTTCCCGTCCCAGCCGGAGGTGTGGGTCGTCGAGCGGTCCGCGGACCTCCTGCTGACCACGGCACGCCCTACCCGGACCTCGGCCTGCTCGGCCGGCCACCCCACCCCGACGACTACACCCCGTACGGCCCGTCGATGACCGTGTTCGGCCTGCCCCGCGCGCTGTTCGGCGACGGCCCGTTCACCGACGCCCGGGTGGCGTTCGCCGTCGCGGGCGTGCTGGTCGTGGCGCTGGCGTTCGCGGTGATGGGCCGGCCCCGGGTGCCCGTGCTCGCCGCACAGCTCGCCGCGACCAGCCCGCTCACCCTGCTCACGATCGCGGTGGCGGGCGACGACATCCCGGTGGTCGCGCTGATCGTGCTCGGCACCGCGCTCGTCTACGGCGCGCGCCCGGGGCGGGGGAACGCCGCCTGGGCGGGACTGGTGTGCGCGCTGCTGGCCACGATGAAGCTGACCGCCCTGCCGGCGGTCGTCGTGCTCGCGGTGGCGGTGCTGGTGCACCGCGGCCGCCGGGAGCTGGCGATCCTGCTCGGCACGACCGTCGCCGCGGCGGCGATCATCGTGGTGCCCGTGCTGCTGGTCGACCCGGCCTCGTTCGTGGAGCACGTGATCCTCTACCCGGCCGGGCTGGGCCGGGCGGGGTCGCCCGCGGAGAGCCCGCTGCCCGGGCACCTGATCGCGCAGCTGGGACCGGCCGGGCACGCCGCGGCGCTGGGCCTGCTCGCCGCGGCGGCGTGTGCGATCGGCGCGTGGCTCGTCGTCCGGCCGCCGCGGGACGCGGCGGGTGCGACGCTGCGGATCGCCACCGGTCTCGGGGCGGCCATCATCCTCGCGCCGGCGACGCGCTGGGGCTACCTCGTGTACCCGCTGGCCCTGCTCGGTGCGATGGTCGGGTTCGCCTCCGTCGGCGGGACGGCGCCGCGACGGCGCCGGGCGGACCGGACAACCGCGGGACCGACCGATGAACTGGTCGCGAACCCCGACACCCGCGGCAGCCAACCGTGAGACGGAAACCTACCTGCTACTTCTTCTTGGTGCGCGTGGCACCTCCGCGGCCCCGCAGCGTGACGCCGGACTCCGACAGCACCCGGTGCACGAAACCGTAGGAGCGGCCCGTCGACTCGGCCAGGGCCCGGATGCTGGCGCCCTTCTCGTACTTCTTCTTGAGGTCAGCGGCCAGCTTGTCGCGCGTACTGCCGGTGATCCGCGCGCCCTTCTTCAGATCAGCCACGTCGTCCGCCTTCCGTAGCGTGTGACGGAGGTTTCTGATAACACCTGCCGACGCAATGATCGAACACGACCGCGAGGAATGCCAGACGAGATCGAAAATAGCTATGAACTCGCTCGCGCCCCGAACGAGGGATTAGGCCAGTTGAACGAGTTCCAGGTAGTCGGCAGACCAGTGATCTTCGGTACCGTCCGGCAGCAAGATCACCCGTTCGGGCGCAAGGGCTTCGACCGCACCGGGGTCGTGAGTGACGAGGACGACCGCCCCCGCATAGCTGTGCAGCGCCTCCAGCACCCGCTCCCGGCTCGCCGGGTCGAGGTTGTTGGTGGGCTCGTCGAGCAGCAGCACGTTGGCCGCGCTGGAGACCAGACCCGCGAGCGCGAGCCGGGTCTTCTCGCCGCCGGACAGCGTGCCGGCCGGCTGGTCGAGCTGCTCGCCGCTGAACAGGAACGTGCCCAGCAGCGAGCGCAGCCGCTGCTCGGGCGTGTCCGGGGCGGCGTGGCGCACGTTCGCCCACACCGTCGCCTGGTGGTCGAGCGTCTCGTGTTCCTGCGCGTAGTAGCCGATCCGCAGCCCGTGGCCCGGCACGACCGCGCCGGAATCCGGCCGCTCCATGCCGCCGAGCAGGCGCAGCAGCGTGGTCTTGCCGGCGCCGTTGAGGCCGAGCACGACGACCCGGCTGCCGCGGTCGATCGCGAGGTCCACGCCGGTGAACACCTCGAGCGAGCCGTAGCTCTTCGACAGTCCCTCGGCGGTGAGCGGGGTCTTGCCGCACGGCGCGGGCTCCGGGAAGCGGATCCTGGCGACCTTGTCGGCCTGCCGGACCTCCTCGAGCCCGGACAGCAGCCGCTCGGCCCGGCGCGCCATGTTCTGCGCGGCCACCGCCTTGGTCGCCTTGGCGCGCATCTTGTCCGCCTGCGCCTGCAGCGCGGAGGCCTTCTTCTCCGCGTTGGCCCGCTCGCGGCGGCGGCGCTTCTCGTCCGCGGCGCGCGCGTCGAGGTAGCGCTGCCAGCCCATGTTGTAGGGGTCGACCTGGCCGCGCGTGGCGTCGAGGAACCAGACCTTGTTGACCACGTCGGCGAGCAGTTCCACGTCGTGGCTGATCACCACGAGACCACCGTTGTGCGACTTGAGGAAGCCGCGCAGCCAGGTGATCGAGTCGGCGTCGAGGTGGTTGGTCGGCTCGTCGAGCAGCAGCGTGGTGCCCGCGCCGTTGCCGCCGCCGGAGCCGGAGTCCGCCGCGGCGAACAGGATCCGGGCCAGCTCCACGCGGCGGCGCTGGCCGCCGGACAGGGTCGCGAGCGGCTGGGCCAGCACCCGGTCGGGAAGTCCGAGGTTGGCGCAGATGCGCGCGGCCTCGCTCTCGGCCGCGTAACCGCCCAGCGCGGCGAAGCGCTCCTCGAGCCGGCCGTACCGGCGGACCTCGCGGTCGCGCCGGGCCTCGTCGGCGTGCTCGGACATCGCCGACTGCGCCTTCTCCATGTCCCGCAGCAGTTGGTCGAGGCCGCGCGCGGAGAGCACCCGGTCCTTGGCGGTGACCGACAGGTTGCCCTCGCGCGGGTCCTGGGGCAGGTAGCCGAGCTCACCGGCGCGGCGCAGGTTGCCCGCGTAGGGCTCGCCCTCGCCGGCCAGCACCCGCAGGGTGGTCGTCTTCCCGGCGCCGTTGCGCCCGACGAGGCCGATCCGGTCGCCCGGCTGGACGCGCAGGGTGGTCTCGGAGAGCAGGATGCGCGTGCCTGCGCGCAGTTCGAGATCCGTGGCGGTGATCATGCGGAAGCTCCGTGGAGGTGGTGATGGGCAGGCCTCGTCCGCTCGCCGGTCGTGACCGGCGAGCCCGCCTGCGGCCTAGTCCGTACGAACCACCACGACGCCGAGTCTACGGGTCGCCGGCAAGCGGATTCGGTGACCCTCGCCGCGCACCCTGTGCGCTAAGCATCCGCTTAGCTAGAGTCTGCCCCTATGACCCAAGACTTCCACGGCAGGGTCGCGCTGGTCACGGGTGCCAGCCGCGGCATCGGACATGCGATCGCGGCCGAGCTCGCCCGGGGTGGCGCGGCGGTGACGATCTCCTCACGCAAGCCGGACCAGATCGAGGCGGCGGCGCGGGAGCTGCGCGCCGAGGTGCCGGACGCGCGGGTGCTCGCGGTGGCGGCGAACACCGGCCGGGACGAGGACCGCGACGAGGTCGTGCGGCGCACGATCGAGGAGTTCGGCCGGCTCGACGTGCTGATCAACAACACCGGCATCAACCCGATCTACGGCCCGCTCGCGGACGCCGACCTCGCGGCGGTGCGCAAGATCTTCGACGTGAACGTGGTCGCCGCGCTCGGTTACGTCCAGCTCGCGCTGAAGGCCTGGATGGCCGAGCACGGTGGTGCGATCGTCAACGTCGCCTCGATCGCCGGGCTGCGCTCGTCCGGCGTGCTCGCCGCGTACGGCGCCAGCAAGGCGGCACTGATCCGGCTCACCGAGGAGCTCGCGTGGCAGCTCGGGCCCGGCGTGCGGGTCAACGCGGTGGCACCGGCGGTGGTGAAGACGAAGTTCGCCGAGATGCTCTACAGCACCCGCGAGGAGGAGGCGGCCGCCGCCTACCCGATGAAGCGGCTCGGCGACCCGAAGGACGTCGCCGAGCTCGTGGCCTTCCTCGCCTCCGATAGTGCGAGCTGGATCACCGGCGAGACCGTCCGGGTCGACGGCGGCATGCTGGCCACCGGCACCCTGGGCTGAACACCTCACTCGACCGGACCCGCCGGCACCGGAACCCGCCCCTGACACCCCCGCGCAGTACCGGATAAATCGGTCAGCGATAGGCCGATCGTGGCACGGCCATCCGGGTGATCGTTACCCAGATGGAGCGTTGCTGTGACCTGCCGTCGCCGATTACTTTGACTGATCGTCACCGACCGACTACAGCTCTGGACCGGGTACGCCCAGCCCCCGCCCCGTCATCCAGAGCCGTTCCCCCCTGCGCTTTTCCCTGCGAGAGAACGGGTTCAGGAATGAGCATCTGCGACTTACCAACGGCGAACGGCGGCGGATCCGGCGCCGGCCTCGCGTTCGCCGCACTCGACCGATGGGCCGCCGACACCCCGTCGGCGCCCGCGATCTCGGCAGCCGACGGCACCCTCGGCTTCGCCGCCCTCGCCCGCCGGACCCGCGCGATCGCCGGACTGCTCGCCGAGCGCGGCGTGGCGCGCGGCGCCGCGGTCGGCGTTGGCAGCGGCCGGTCCCGCCTGACGCTGCCGGCCATGCTCGCGGTGTGGTGGCTGGGCGCGACCGCGGTGCCGGTGGACGACCGCTACCCCGCCGACCGGGTCAACTTCATCCTGCGCGACGCGGGCGTCACGATCCTGCTGGCGGACCGGATCGCGCCGGGCGTGGTGCCGGCCGGGGTGCGCCGGGTGGGCATCGAGGACGCCGCGGGCGACGGGCCGGACCCGGTCGCCGCCGGTGACGAGGACTGCGCGTACGTCGTCTACACCTCCGGCACCACCGGCTGGCCCAAGGGCGTCGAGGTCACCTACCGCAACCTCGCCACGTTCCTCGCCGGACTGTCCACGCTCGGCCTCACGCCGGGCGGGGTCGGCGCGAACCCCCTGTCACCGGCGTTCGACGGCTGGCTGTGGAACGTGCTGCTGCACCTGCTGCACGGGCAGGGCACCGCGGTCGTGGACCTCCAGGACGGCGGGTCGGGGGACTTCGCCGAGCGGATGGCCGCCGTCGCGCCGCGCACGATCAGCATGCCGCCGACGCTGGTGGCCGCGTGCATCGACGCGCTGCCCACCGTGGACACCGTGGTGCTCGCCGGCGAGCGCTGCCCGCGCGCGCTCGCCGAGAAGCTGGCCGGCCGGTGCCGGGTGCTCAACGTGTACGGCCCGACCGAGGCGACGATCGCGGCCACCTGGGCGGACAGCGACCGCGGCGACGACATCGTCTCGATCGGCCGGCCGGCGCCGGGCTACGACGTCTACGTGCTCGACGAGGACGGCGCGCCGGTGCGGGCCGGCGGGACCGGCGAGCTGCACATCGGCGGCCCCGGCGTGTCCCGCGGCTACCGCAACCGGCCGGACCTGACCGCCGAACGGTTCCCCACGCTGCCCTCGGGCGAGCGCGTGTACCGGACCGGCGACCTCGTCACGGTGCGAGCGGACGGGCTGCTGGAGTTCGCCGGGCGGCGCGACGAGCAGGTGAAGGTGCGCGGGTTCCGGGTGGAGCCGCGCGAGGTGGAGCAGGTCGTCGAGGAGCAGCCGGGCATCGCCGTGGCCGCCGTGTTCGTGCTGGAGACCGGCGACGCGCTCGGCCTCGCCGTGGTGCCGGACGAGGGTGCCCGGGTCGACGTGGCGGAGCTGCGCGGACGGTGCCGGGACCGGCTGCCGGACTTCATGGTGCCGGGGGTGATCGACGTCGTCGCCGCGCTGCCCGCCACCGCGAACGGGAAGGTCGACCGCGCGGCGCTGGCCCGCGACGCCGCGGCGAGCGCGCCCGCGCTGGCCGGCCGGCGGCCGGCGACGCCGCGCGAGGTCGCCGTGTGCGACGCGTGGAGCTCGGTGCTCGACCAGCCGGTCGCCGACGTGGACGCCGACTTCTTCGAGCTCGGCGGCCACTCGCTGCTCGCCGCGCGCGCGGTGGCCGCACTGCGCGAGCACACCGGTGTGCGGCTGTCCATGCAGGATCTGCTGAACAACCCCACCCCGGCGGGGCTGGCCCGCGAGCTGGACCGGCAGGAGGCGGGAGCGGCCGTCCGGTCCGCCGCCGCGGCGACGGGCCGCTGGCTGGTGCCGTGGTCGGGCAGTGCGCAGGGGCGGCCGACACTGGTGTGCGTGCCGCCCGCCGGCTCGGGCTGCGGGCGGTTCCGCGACTGGCAGGCCGAGCTGGGCGACGCGGTCGCCGTGGTCGGCGTGCAGCTGCCCGGCCGGGAGGAGCGGCTCGCCGAGCCCCACCCGTCCTCCCTGGAGGAGATCGTCTCGGCGGTGGCCGCCGAGACCGTGGAGTTCGCCGACCCGGAGCAGCCGCTCGTGGTGTTCGGCGAGAGCTTCGGCGGGCTGATCGGCTACGAGCTGACCCGCCGGCTCGGTGCGCGGGGGCGGTGGCCCGCGGCCATGGTGCTGGCAGCCTGCGAGCCGCCGCACCTGCGCCGCGATCCCCAGGGCCTGGTGACGTTCGCGCGGCAGGGCCTCGAGGGCAGCGAGCTCGACGACGACACCCGGGAGTTGGTGATCGAACTGGTGCGCAGGGATGTCACGCTGACCGTCGGCTACGAGCTGCCGGCCCAGCCGGGTGTCGACACCGAGGTGCACGTGTGGGGCGGCGAGGGCGACGACCTGGCCGCGGCGGACAAGCTCGACGAGTGGGCGGGGTTCCTGGGCCGCGACGTCGCGCGCCGGCAGTTCGCCGGCGGGCACGTGTTCGCCATGCACCATGCCGTGGAGATCCCCCGGCTGCTCGGCTCGATCGTCGCTCCGCAGGAGGTGCCGTGCTGATCGACCTGACCGACGACGCCGCGTTCGGCGGCAGCGCGTTCTGGCCGGCGATGGCCTGGCTGCGCGAGCACGACCCGGTGCACTGGCACGAGGCGGGCGGCGGCTTCTGGGCGGTGACGAGGTACGCCGACGCGGTGGACGTGTACCGGGACTCGGACGTCTTCTCCTCGCGGTACGGGATGCGGCTGGCCACCAACCCGGACGCGGTCGCCGCGGTGTCCCAGCGCATGCTGATCGTGTCCGACCCGCCGGAGCACACGCAGCTCAAGCGAGTGCTGAACAAGAGCGTGTTCCCCGACGACCTCGACGGCCTGGTCCGGGAGATCGTCCGCGAGCTGCTCGCCGAGGCGCTGCACGCGCGCGAGCTGGACATCGTCGAGGTGGTCCGGCGGCTGCCCACCCGGGTGGTGTGCGCGCTGCTCGGCGTGGCCCGCCCGGACTGGGACTGGCTGGGCGGCACGATGAACGGCGCGTTCGAGGACCCCGACGAGGACGCCCGCGCGGGCAACCACGCGGAGATCTTCCTCTACTTCACCGAGCTGCTCGCGCTGCGGCGGCGTGACCCGGGGACGGACTTCATCAGCCGGGTCGCCACCGACCGCCGGGAGACCGCCGACGGGGAGCGCCCGCTGACCGACGAGGAGATCATCGTCAACTGCAACGGGGTGATGGCCGGCGGGAACGAGACCACCCGCTACTCGGCCGCGGGCGGGCTGCTGGCCCTCACCCGCAACCCGGACCAGTGGGCGCTGCTGCGCTCGCGCGGGCCGTCGGTGGTGCCCACCGCGGTGGAGGAGATCCTGCGCTGGACCACGCCGGGCGTGCACGTGATGCGCACGGCGATGCGGCCGGCGCGCATCGGCGAGCGGGACATCGCCGTCGGCGACCGGGTGACGGTGTGGAACGTGTCGGCGAACCGGGACGAGCGCGCCTTCCCGGACGCGGACCGGTTCCGCATCGACCGCACCCCCAACCGGCACCTGACCTTCGGCGGCGGCCGGCACCTGTGCCTGGGCGCGAAGCTGGCGAGGCTGGAGCTGACGATCTTCCTGGAGGAGCTGGTCCGGCGGGTGTCGGCGGTCGAGCTGATCGGCGAGCCGGAGTACACCGCGTCCAACTTCACCTGGGGGTGCCGGTACCTGCCGGTCCGGCTGACGCCCAGCCTGGTGCCGGCGGGGTAGCTACACCAGCGTCGCGAGGGCGGCGACGGACCGGTGCAGGTCCGCGCGGACGGCACGGCCGATCACCATGGCGACGGGGCCGAACACCGGTCGGCCGGTGACCTCGGCGTCGACGGTGACCGTCGAGCGGCCGTCGCCCTCCTCGCGAACGCGCAGCTCCAGGGCGATCTTCACCCCGCCCACGCCGCGGCCGGAGATCGTCAGCCCGGTCGGCGGGGCGTAGCGCTCGACGTGCCAGCGGACCCGGTTGCGCAGGCCCATGACGGTGACCACCGAGGTCAGGTTGGTGCCTTCGCCGATCTCCGCCGGCACCTCCCCGCGCCAGCCCTCGTGCAGCGTGAGCCACTCGCCGAAGCGGGCCGGGTCGGCGGCCGCGGCCCAGGTCGCCTCCGGCGTCGCCGGCACCGACACGGACGCGTTCACCTTCGCCACCGCGACCTCCTCCCGTCCCGTGGACCGTACGCGGGCGTGTCGACCCCTGGCGTCGTCGAGTCGACTCGCCGCGCGGTACCAGCGGTGCGACCGGGCGCGGTCACCCGGCCGCGCCACGGGTCGACACGGCCGCGCCACGGGTCGGCTCGGCCGCGCCACGGGTCGGTTCGGGGCACGACCGCGGCGACCGGACACGGTCCTAGGGTTCCCGTACCACGATCGCCACGCCCCGGGCCCGCCGCGCGGCGTCCTCGAGCACCGCGCGGCGCGGGTCGGGCACGTCGAGCACTCTGGGTTCGGCGAGCGCGAACAGCGTCGCCAGCCGCGGGTCGGCGCGCAGGTCGTCCAGCGCGCGCCGGTCCCCGCCGAGCACCACGGCGTCCAGTTCGGACAGTCGGGGTACCAGCACCTCCGCCGCGTCCGTGGCCGCGGCGCGCAGCGCGACCCGCGCCTGCCCCTCGCGCCGGCGGGCGAACCGGCGCTGCGACCAGCCGCCCGCGGCACTGCGGCCCGCCACCGGCCGCCTGCCGGTCCGCGAGACCTCGACGGCGCCGTCACGCGCCACGCCGACGGAGTGCCCGCCCAGCCGCACCAGGACCAGCCCGATCCGGCGCGGCACGAGCAGGTGCTCGACCAGCGGGGCGACGTCGAGCCCCGGCGTGGAGCCGGCGCCGCCCAGCGGGGCGTAGGGCACCGCGCACGCCGCGGTCGCCCCGTCCGCCGCGGTGACCAGCACCGACGCGGGCTCGCGGACGGTGCGCAGCACTCCCCCGTGCCGCTCGCCGAACCGGCCGAACCAGCCGGCCACCCGCTCCGGCTCCACCTCGACCACCCGACCGTCACCCACCCGCCGACCGTAGCGCGGCCGGGTGCGCGCGCGACCGTCCGTACCGTCCGGACACATGGGACGGCCGCCGCCGGTAGGAGCACCGGCGGCGGCCGACCCGTGTCGTCAGGACGTCACGGCGTGACGTACCCGTTGATGTGCAGGGAGACGGCTCGGATCGAGCCGGTGTCGACACCGGCGAGGTCGAACGCGCTGAACGTCCAGTCCCCGTCGGCCGGGCCACGCAGCCCGGTGAACGCGTCGTTCGGCTGCCACGAGCCGGTGAACGGCGCCTGGCCGGAGGTCACCGAGGCGAACGGCGCGGCCGCCTCGTCGGTGAACACGACCTGACACATGTTGTTCCCGCCACCGCCGGAGCGGCTGAACACGGTCGCGCTGGCCCCGGACGGCGAGGTGAGGATGCCGACCAGGTCACCGACGAACGTGTGGTCCAGCCCGACGGTCGTCGAGCCGGCGGTCGTGTCACAGGTCGTCCCGTCGACCGAGAACGCGACCTTCGACGCCGGGCCGATGCCGCTGACCGGGATCGTCACGCTCGCGCCCACCGTGCTGTTGTCCGGAATCGCCACCGGCGCGCCGGCGTAGGCGAAGTCCACGGTGGTCGGTGACGGCTCGCCGACGTCGACCGAGAAGCTCGCGGTCGTCGGCGAGTAGGCACCGGCGAAGGTGACCCGGGTGTTCAGCACCACCGGCACGCCGACCTGGTGCGACTCGGGCACGGTGATCTGGTACGACCGGATCACCGTGTCGCCCTTCTCGATCGCGCCGTAGGACCGCGCCCGCGGGGTGATGGTCACCCCTGGGGTCGGGCTGGTCAGCACCACGCTGGTGGACACCGCGGTGGCGTCGCCGACGTTGGTGACCGGCAGGTCGACGGTCGCGGTGTCACCCGGGTTCAGGTACTCGCCACCGCCCTCCGGGGTCACCTTCGGCGACTCCGCGCGCGCCAGCGGCTGCGGGCTGGCGCCGGTGTAGCCCAGCACCTGGTCGGCCAGGATCACGCCGTACCCGGTGCGCCCGTCCACACCCGGCTCACCGATGTCGATGGCCGTGCTGGTCAGCGCGTCGCGCACCTCCGCCGGGTCGAGGCCGGGGTTGCCGGACAGGACCAGGCCGGCGATCGCCGCCGCGTGCGGGGCGGCCGCCGAGGTGCCGAAGAACGGGTCGAAGCCGCCCACGCTGGTGCGCACGCCGTCCGCGGCGGTGATGTCCGGCTTCTGCCGCACCTCGCCACCGGTGGAGCTGACGTTGCCCGGCGTGATCGGCGTGCCGTCCGCCTCGTAGAACATCCGGCGCGGCCCGTCGGAGGAGAACCGCTCGAGCGCCGAGTCGGAGTTGAACGAACCCGGGTACGGACCGCTCGGGTTCGGCGGGTCACCCGGCTCCAGGTCGAACGGCAGCGGCTCGTTCGCCGGTGCCGCCGCGACGCTGAACGCGCCCCGCGCGGCCGAGTGGCCGAACGTGACACCCGGGGTGTTGAACGCCGTGAGCCCGTCGGCCGAGTCGGAGAACCGGCCGCGCAGCGCGGACAGCGACAGGTACCGGTCCGCACCGGAGAACTTCACGATCGCCAGCCGCAGGCCGGTGCCGCCGAACGCCGGGGTGTTCACCCGCTCGTAGGCGTCCTGGGTACCGGTCTGGTAGTCCTGGCTCACCGCGACGACGTTGCCGGCCGCGTCCAGCAGGTAGAGGTCGTAGTCGTTGCTGGAGGCGCCCAGCGGGTCCGACCAGTTCAGCAGGACCGGCACGCCGGCCGACGAGGCGTCCGAGATCGGCTCGAACACCTGGGTGCCCGGACCCGGGTCGAAGTCGTGCGCGTAGCCCGCGAACTTGCCGACCACCTGTCCGGAGTTGACGTAGTCACCCTCCCAGTGCGCGGCGGTGCCGTCACCGGTGTTGCCCTCGTTGCCCGCCGAGGAGAAGTACATCGCGCCGTCGGCGATCACGTCGTTCACGGCCTGGGCGATGATCCAGTCCTGGAACGGCGCTTCCTTGAAGTAGATGACGTCGTCGACGATGATGTCGCAGCCCAGGTCGAAGCGCAGCGCGCGGATGTTGTCCGCGAAGCTGGCGTCGCCGTTGAACGCCGAGGCGAACCCGAGGGCCGCGTTGGGCGCCACGTCGTGGATGATCTCCAGCATCGCGGTGCCCTCGTCGCCGGAGCCCGCCTGGGTGGGCAGGACGTCGACGGCCGGCAGCTCACCGGCGGCCTGCGAAGTCTCCAGCGAGTCGACACCGTCGGACAGGGCGCAGATCTTCACGCCCACACCGGTGACGCCGATCTCGTCGCGTGCGGTGTCCGCGTTGTGCGCGCGGTCACCCTCGCTGTCGATCGCCCCGGCCCTGGTGCCCAGCGCCGCACGGGTCTCCCGCGCGATCCTGGCGGCCTTGGCCTCTTTGGACTCCGGCTTGGCCGGCTTGGCGCCCGGGTCGAGCTCGTGCGCGGTCATCGCCGGGTCGGCCGTCTCGATCTTCTTCACGTCGGCTCGCCGGGCGATCGTGTTGATCGCCGACAGCGGCACGTCCGCACGGATGGTTCCGTACCGTGTGGACACCGACTTGAGCGTGGCGCCCGCGTTCGTGAGCGCCTTCTGCAGGCCGGCGGTGACCGTGCCGCGGATGTCGACCAGCGTGGTGTTGCCGCTGACCTTGACACCGCTCTGCAGCCGCGGCATCGCGTTGCCCATGGCCTTGCGGTTGGCCCGCGTCTTCATCTCGACCAGGAGCTTGCTGTCCACTTTGGCTTCGGTCTTGCTGGCGCTCTTCTTGATGGTCTGCAGGGCGCCGATCTGCCGGGCGGCGTTCTCCATGGCGGCCGAGGCCTTCTGGTCCTCGGACGGTGGCCCGGCGGCCGCGGGGCTCGCCAACCCCACCACGGCGAGCAGGCACGTCGCTGATGTCAACAGGATTCGGGATCTTCGCGATGCGTGTGCAGGTTTACGCACAGATTGTCCCTCCACAATCGGCCGTGCCCCGACACACGGACAGCCCCACCGGGTACCCCCGGTCGGGCCAAACCTATGGTTCGGTGCTTTCCGACACAGCGGCCATTCGGCTTAACCACACCCGGAGTGCGTTACCAATTGCCGTCTGTTAGCGACTCACAGAACGAATGCGTCTGACCACGGCTGTGCACTGCGGCCCGCCAGCGCGTCGAGCAGCGCCGCGGCCTGACTGTCCGTGAGCGACGCGACGAAGTCGACTACCGCGCGTCCCCGAGCCAGCTCGCGGATACCGGCGGCGCCCTCGGGCGGCTCGCCGACCGCGCCGACCAAAGTGGACATATCAGTCGCGGCGAGCACGCCGTACTCGTGCTCGGCGAGGGCGAGCAGGTCCTGCAGCCTGCGGGGCAGCCGGTCGGACTCGTAGCGGTCGGTGAGCCACTGCTCCAGGGCCTGCACGAGCGAGGCGAGCAGCCGGGCCTGGCCGCGCTGGTGCAGCGCGAGGTCGGGACGGAGCAGCACGAACCGCCGGTGCACGAACTTGAGCACCTGGACCTCGTGCCACTGCGCGGGCGCGAGCTGCACGTGTCCCGAGCGGGTCGGCGGGTCGGGCACCACGCGCATGTCGGTGACCAGCCGGACGGTCCACCCGGCGGAGAACCGGCTGACGGTCTGCTCGGCCTCGACCGACCCGTCGAAGGGCGTGGCGAGCAGGTTGTCGACCAGCTCGGTGCGCACCCGGGCGACGGCGGCGACGAACGCGTCGTCGTCGACGATCCAGGAGTCGCGGCGGTGCAGCCGGCGGCGCAGCCGCTCGAGCGAGTAGCCGGGCCGCCGCGGATGCGCGGCCAGGAGGGCGTCGTCCAGCTCGGCGAGCTCGAGCGCGCCGGACAGCCAGCGGCCCAGCTCGGCGCCGACCGGGGCGTGCTGGAGGACCCCGATGCGGTGGAAGTCCTCGAGGTCGTGGATGGCGTAGGCGATGTCGTCGGCGGTGTCCATCACCGAGGCCTCGACGGTCTGCTGCCAGTCTGCGACGCGGCCGGCGAACGGCTCGCGGGCCTGGGCCATGTCGTCGAGCTCGGTGACGTAGACGGAGAACTTGCTCGACCCCGTGCCCGGCTCGTCGGCCGGCTCGGACGCGCCGCGCGGCGGGCCGGGAAGCTCGCGCGGGTGCGGCCGGGGGTGGGTGAGCCGGGTCCACGGGTACTTGAGCATGGCGGCGCGCACCGCGGCGGTGAGGTCGAGCCCGACCGCGCCGGGCCCGCCGGTGTCGGTGGTGGTGACGATCCGCAGGCTCTGCGCGTTGCCCTCGAAGCCGTCGGGCAGGCCGAACCGGTGGCGGGCGAGCCGGTCCAGCTCCTGCTCGCCGAGGTGCCCGAACGGCGGGTGGCCGAGGTCGTGCGCGAGCGCCGCCGCCTCGACGACGTCGAGGTCGCAGCCGCCGAGGTCGTCGATCACGGTGACGAGGCGCGGGTCGGCGGTGATGCGCTCGGCGATGGCCCGGGCGACCTGGGCGACCTTGAGGCTGTGCGTGAGCCGGTTGTGCAGCAGCCCCGAGCCGCTGGCGCTGACGACCTGGGTGACGCCGCCGAGCCGGGCGAAGAAGGGCGAGGCGACGATGCGGTCCCGGTCGGCCCGGAAAGGGCTGGCGGCGAGATCGCCGGACGTGCTCCCCGACCGCCGTGCCTCGCGTCCCTCACCCATGCTGGTTGACCCTAGCGCCCCGTGTTCGAGGTTGTTCGGCGTTGCCGGTGATCCGGATCGTGCCTGGGCCAGGCGGAGCGAACCCCCATACCGGTCGTATTCGGGTTTCGCGATGACGCCTAGTGTCCGAGGCTGTGGCGGACGTCGTGGTGGCCGGGGCCGGCCCGGCCGGGTGGGCCATCGCGCGGGAGTGCGCGCTGCTCGGGCTGCGCACGCAGCTCGTGGCCCCGCGGCCGGCCGCCCCGTGGCGGGCGACGTACGGCATGTGGCTGGACGAGGCGGAGCTGTTGCCGCCCGGGGCCGGGTACGTGGTGGCCCGCGCACGGGTGTTCGCCGGCGCCGAGCTGTGGCTGGCGCGGGAGTACGCGGTGCTGGACAACGCCTCGGTGCGCGCGGCCCTGGCGCACCCGGACGTGGTCGTGCGCACCGGCACGCTGGCGGACGTGGTGGGCACCGCTCCCGTGGTGGTGGACGCGACCGGTGCCGGCGGGTGGGGTACCGCGGACGGGGGTGCCCGAGCCGGTCGCGGTGACGGCGTTCGCGGTGACGGGCCGGCCGGCGGTGGCGGCGCCGGACGCGGTGGCGGCGCCGAGCAGACGGCGTACGGCGTGGTGGTGCCGGCGGAGGTGGCCGCCCCGGTGGCCGGTCCCGGCGAGGCGGTGTTCATGGACTGGCGCCCACCGCTGCCAGGCCCGCCGACGTTCCTGTACGCGGTACCCCGCCCCGACGGCCGCGTGCTGCTGGAGGAGACCTCCCTGGCCCGCCGGCCGGGCCTGCCCTTCGCCCGGCTGCGCGAGCGCCTCCTGGCCCGCCTGGCCCGCCACGGCATCGACCCGGGCGACGCACCCGTGGAACGCGTCCGCATCCCGCTGGACGTACGCCCCCCACGCCCCGCCCTGCCCGGCCCGCCCGATGCCCGCCGACCCCCCGACTCCCCCACCCCACCCGCCTCGCGCGCGCACGCGTGGTGGCCGGCCCCCACCCGTTCCCGGGGGGCGCCCCTGATGCCATTTTATCGGTGGGGGGTGACGGGATCGGGGGGTTCGGGGGGGTTGTGGACAGGTGGGGGGCGCGAGTGGAGCGTTGTGCCCTTCGGGGCGGCCGCGGGCATGGTGCATCCGGCGACCGGGTTCAGCGTGGCGGACGCGCTGCGGGTGGCGCCCCGCCTCGCGGACGCGGTCGCCGCCGGTGGGGCGGGGGCGGCGCGGCGGGCGGTCTGGCCGGCGCGGGCGCGTGCGGTCCACCGGCTGCGGCGCGCCGGGCTGCACACCCTCCTCGCCCTCGGCCCGGGGCTGGTCGAGGAGTTCTTCGCGCTCTTCTTCGCGCTGCCGGCGCACCACCAGCGGGCCTTCCTGTCCGGGCGCGAGGACCTCGCCGGCACCGCCGCGGCCATGGCCGCGCTGTTCCGGGCCGCGCCCTGGTCACTGCGGCGGACGATGATGCTCCGGTGACCACCGACCGTCGGCGGCGAACCGGGCGGGCGGCGGGCACACCGGCATAGACTCGCAGGATGCGGCGCTACTCACCGGGCCAGGTCGCCGAGCAGACCGGGTTCAGCATCGACACCCTGCGCTACTACGAGCGCATCGGCCTGCTGGACGACATCGAGCGCAACTCCGGTGGCCAGCGGGTGTTCACCGAGGACGACGTGTCCTGGCTGATGATCCTGCGCTGCCTGCGGGACACCGGGATGCCGATCCAGCGCATGGTGCGCTTCGCCGAGCTGGCCCGCGGCGGCGACGAGACCGTCGCCGAACGGCTCGAGGTGCTCGAGGAGCACGACCGCGACATCGACGTGAAGATCGCGCAGCTGCGCGCCGAGCAGGACCACATCAGGGGGAAGATCGCGTACTACCGCGGCGTGCTGCACGACGCCCAGGCCGCCGCCGAGGCTAGCCGGGCGTGACGAACCCCGTCTCGTAGGCCACGATCACGGCCTGCGTGCGGTCGCGCGCGCCGAGCTTGGACAGCACGTTGCCCACGTGCGTCTTGACCGTCTGCACGCTCACGAACAGCTGCTCGGATATCTCCACATTGGACATACCGGTGGCCATCAGGCGCAGCACCTCGGCCTCCCGTTCGGTGAGCCCCGCGTGGTCGAGCCCGCGCGCGCCGGCGCCGCCGTGGCTCGCGGCGAGCGCCCGGATGGCGGCCGGGAACAGCAGCGACTCGCCGCTGACGACCAGCCGGATCGCGCGCACGACGTCCTGGGGCCGGGTCCGCTTCAGCAGGAACCCGTTGGCGCCCGCGCGCAACGCGTCGTAGACGTAGTCGTCGTTCTCGAACGTGGTGACCACGAGGATCTTGGGCGGCTCCGCGACGGTCTCCACGATGTGCCGGCTCGCCCGGATCCCGTCCACCGCCGGCATCCGCACGTCCATCAGCACGACGTCCGGGCGCAGCCGCCGCACCAGCGGGAGCACCTCCGCGCCGTCGCCGGCCTCGCCGACCACGGTCAGGTCCGGCTCCGCCTCGATGATCGCGCGCAGCCCGGCACGGATCAGCTCCTCGTCGTCGACCAGCAGCACCCTGGTCTTGCCGTTCCCCGACTCCGTCATCCGTCATCAACCCGCTCCCGTACCGGTCTCCGTGCCCGCCCGCAGCGGGATCCGGACGCTGACCCGCCAGCGCCCGCCGTCCGCGCCGGCCGTCATCCGTCCACGCAGGACGGTGACCCGCTCGCGCATGCCGCTCAACCCGTGCCCGCCGCCGGACCGCGGCGCCCGCCCGGCCGGCCCGGCCACGGGGTTGCTCAGCTCCAGCTCCAGCCCGTCGTCGGCGGCCACCAGGCGCAGCACGGCCGGCACCTTGCCGGCATGCCGCAGCACGTTGGTCAGCCCCTCCTGCACGATCCGGTACGCCTCCCGGGACACCGCCGGCGGCAGGTCGGCCACCGGGCCCTCCACAGTAGACTCCACGGCCACGCCGGCGAGGCGCGTCTTGTCCAGCAGCCGCGGCAGGTCCGCCAAGGTCCACTGTGGAGCGGCGTCACGCCGTTCCTCGCGCAGCAGGCCGAGCACGTGGTCGAGGTCGGTGAGCGCGGCGCGCGCGGACTCCTCGATCGCACCGAGGGCCCGGCGGGCGAACTCCAGGTCGGAGTCCAGCACCCGGCCCGCCGCGCCCGCCTGGATGGTGACGACCGACAGCGCGTGCCCGACCGAGTCGTGCAGCTCGCGCGCCAGCCGGTTGCGCTCGGCCAGCTGCTCGGTGCGGCGTTCGAGCTCGGCCAGCCGCTCGGCGGCGGTCGGGCCGAGCAGTGGCGTGGCGAGCCGGCGGAGCAACGCACCACAGCCGGCCACCAGGTGGGCGAGCAGCAGCAGGCCGGCCAGCCCCAGGGCCGGCACCCACAGGCCCGCCCAGCCCGCCGCGAACCGCAGCGGGATGCCGAGGACCTGCGTCGAGCCGGTGAACGGCACCGCGAACGAGACCGCGGCCGCGGGCGGCAGCGCGAGCGTGAGCACGCCGACCAGGCCGCCGGCCAGCAGGTGCAGCACGAACCACCCGGCGAAGCGCCCGCGCGACTCCCACGAGGCCGCCGGCCGCGCCGCGTGCTCGGGCACCTCGTCGCCCAGCAGCTCACGGGCGGCGGTGCCCTCGATGACCCGAACCGCCGGGATGAACGACATCACCACCATCGCGGCGAACACGATCGCCAGCGTCACCACCACCATGAGCAGCGGCCGGCGCCCGACCGCCTCGGGCAGGAGCGCCGGCAGCACCATCATGGCCAGCAGCACGAACGGGACCAGCACGGCCCCGCCCAGGATCAGGAACACCCATCGCCGGTAGGTCGACGGGCGGACCAGCACGTCGAGCACTCCCACCACACCCCGATCCTCGCAGACCCGCACCGGGCGGGCCCTCCCCCGCGGGTCCCGGGCGGCTCCCTCGCGCGGACGAGCGGGGTTACGCTCCACCGAGCGTGGACGATGGGGGATGAGTGGACAACGACTCGCCGGACGCCGAGGACCCGGAGCGGACGCGGCGCACCGGGGTGGACGGGCCGACGGTCTGGATGGACCAGCCGTCGGAGCCGGACGACGGGCCGACCGTCTCCATGCCCTCTTCCCCGTCCCCGGCCGCAGCGGGTCCGGCGGACGAGTGGTCGCTGGACGACCTCATGCAGCCGGCATCGTCCGGCCCGGCGGCGTGGCAGCCTGGTCCGCACCCGGCCTTCGACGACACCGGCCTGCGCGAGTCGCGCGGCGCGGGGTACTACGTGTCGGTGTCCCTCGCGGTGCTGCTGGTGCTGGCCACGGTCGCCGGGCTCGTCGTGCTGACGCTGAACCGCCCGGTGACCCGCGTGGCCGGCGAGGCGTCCGGCCCGCGGATCCCGGACCTGCCGTCACCGGCCAGCTCGACCCCGCCGCAGACCTCCACCCCGTCCTCGGCCGTCGAGCGGCCGGGCGACCCGCTGGCCGGGCTCGCGGCACACCCGCTGTCCACGTCGACGGCCGCGATGGCGCCGCTGACCTGCGCGCTGCCCCGGTTCGACCCGGCCGACGCCAAGCAGGCGCGGTTCTACCAGGCGGCGAAGGTGTGCGCGGACGGCGCCTTCGGCGGCCTGCTCACGGGGGCCGGCCTGCCCGCGGCGGACATCCGGGTGGTGACCGTCCAGGGTGGACCGGTGGACACCCCGTGCGGTGCGGTGGAGCCGACCGCACCGGCCACCCAGTGCCGCGGCACCGTCTACATGACTCCGGCGCGGCTGCGCGACGTGGAGGGCCTGGACCGCTACCCCGGCAAGTACTTCGGGGTGTTCCTGCGCGAGTATGCCGAGGCCGTGCAGTTCACCACCGGCCTCACCGACCTCTACGACGAGGCGAAGGACTCCCCCGGCGCACCCGCCGACCTCGACGACCGTCTCGCCGCGCAGGCCACCTGCCTGGCCGGCATCGCGTCGGGCGCGATGGCCGGGCGGGGCGCGGTGGACGCGAACATCACCAACGAGATCCGCGAGCGGCTGACCACCACGGACGCGCCGCCGGACTCGGAGAACTGGCTGGCGAGCGGCTTCCGGACCCGCAGGCCGGCGTCCTGCGACACCTGGAGGGGCTAGCGCCCTCAGATGGTGAAGCCGAGGGCGCGCAGCTGCTCGCGGCCGTCCTCGGTGATCTTCTCCGGGCCCCACGGGGGCATCCAGACCCAGTTGATCCGGAAGTCACCCACCAGGCCGCCGCCCGGGCCCGCGGTCAGCGCCGCGCGGGTCTGGTCCTCGATCACGTCGGTCAGCGGGCACGCCGCGGACGTCAGCGTCATGTCCAGGGTCGCGGTGTTGTCCTCCTCGACCCGGATGTCGTACACCAGACCGAGGTCCACGACGTTGATCCCGAGCTCCGGGTCGACCACGTCCCGCATGGCCTCCTCGAGGTCCTCGATCGCGGCCACGTCCGCCCTCGGGGCGGGCGGCTCGGGCAGCGACTCGACGCCGCGCTCCACGTCAGTCATCGGGTGGCTCCTTCCGCTCGGGACACCGCGTCCTTGAACGCCATCCAGCCCAGCAGCGCGCACTTGACGCGCGCCGGGTACTTCGCGACGCCCGCGAACGCGACGCCGTCCTCCAGCACGTCCTCGTCCGGCTCGACCTGGCCGCGGCCCTGCACCATCTCCACGAACGCGTCCATCGTCGCCAGGGCCTCCCCGACCGAGCGGCCGGTCACCAGGTCGGTCAGCACCGACGTCGATGCCTGGCTGATCGAGCAGCCCTGCCCCTCGTAGGACACGTCGGTCACCTTGTCGTCCGCGACCGCGACGCGCAGCGTCACCTCGTCCCCGCAGGTCGGGTTGACCTGGAAGGACTCCGCGTCGAACGGGTCGCGCAGGCCGCGCCCGTGCGGGTTCTTGTAGTGGTCCAGGATGATCTCCTGGTACATGGACTCCAGGTTCATACCCGCCTCCCCGTCCCGCCTCCCCGCGAATTCATGTGTTGGTCGCGGTTCGTCGTCGGGTGCGGCATGGTCACGTACTTGTGGCCGGTTTGCGTCACGTTCCCCTGAGGTCGCCTTGTCGAGGTCATCCGAAGACCTTCCTGACCTGTGAGAGGCCGTCGATGAGGGCGTCGGCCTCGGCCTGGGTGTTGTACAGGTAGAACGACGCCCTGGTGGTCGCCGGAATTCCGTACCGCACGACCGCCGGACGCGCGCAGTGGTGGCCGACCCGCACCGCCACGCCCAGCTCGTCGAGGACCTGGCCGACGTCGTGCGGGTGGATGCCCTCGACCGAGAACGACACCTCGGCGACCCGCCCCTCGGCGGTGTTCGGCCCGATGATCCGCACGCCGTCCACGGTCGCCAGCCGGTCGAGCACGTAGGCGGTCAGCTCGTGCTCGTGCGCGGCGATCGCCGGCATGCCGACCGCGGTGAGATAGTCGATCGCCGCACCGAGCCCGACCGCCTCGGCGATCGGCGGGGTGCCGGCCTCGTACTTGTGCGGCGGCGCGGCGAACGTGGACCGCTCCATGGTGACCAGCTCGATCATCTCGCCGCCGCCGAGGAACGGGGGCAGCTCGTCGAGCAGCTGCAGCCGGCCCCACAGCACGCCGACGCCGGTCGGGCCGAGCATCTTGTGCCCGGTGAACGCCACGAAGTCGGCGCCGAGCTCGTGGACGTCCAGCGGCAGGTGCGGCGCGGACTGCGACGCGTCCAGCAGCACCAGCGCGCCGACCTCCCGGGCGCGGGCGATGACCGCCTCGACCGGGTTGATCGTGCCGAGCAGGTTCGACACGTGCACCATCGAGACGATCTTCGTCCGCTCGGTGATCACCGAGTCCAGTGTGGACAGGTCGAGCCTGCCCTCGTCGGTGATGGCGAACCACTTCACCGTGGCGCCGGTCCGCTCGGCGAGCTGGTGCCACGGCACGATGTTGGAGTGGTGCTCCATCTCGGTGATGACGATCTCGTCGCCGGGACCCACCCGGTAGCCGGGGCCGGCGTCGCCGAGCACCCGGGCCACGAGGTTCATCGCCTCGGAGGAGTTCTTGGTGAACACCACCTCGTCGCGGCTCGGCGCGCCGATGAACTTGGCCACCTTGTCCCGAGCACCCTCGTAGAGCGCGGTGGCCTCCTCGGCCAGCGTGTGGATGCCGCGGTGCACGTTGGCGTTGTGCTTCTCGTAGTACTCGACGATCGCGTCGAGCACCTGGCGCGGCTTCTGCGACGTCGCCGCGTTGTCCAGGTACACCAGCGGTTTGTCGCCGTGCACGAGCCGGGACAGGATCGGGAAGTCCTTGCGGACCGTCTCGACGTCCAGTGGCGCCGTGGTGGTGGTCATCCGGGAACCCTCGATTCTCAGGCGATGCCGGCCGGCTCCTGCTTGCCGGTGAACCGCACGTAGCCCTGGTCCTCGAGCGCCTCGGCGAGCTCGGGACCGCCGGACTCGACGATCTTGCCGCCGGCGAAGACGTGCACGAAGTCGGGCGTGATGTGGCGCAGGATCCGGGTGTAGTGGGTGATCAGCATGATGCCGACGTCGCCACCGGCCCGGACCTGGTTGATGCCGTCGCTGACCACGCGCAGCGCGTCCACGTCGAGGCCGGAGTCGGTCTCGTCGAGGATCGCGATCTTCGGCTTGAGCAGGGCGAGCTGCAGGATCTCGTGGCGCTTCTTCTCACCGCCGGAGAAGCCCTCGTTCACGCTGCGGTCGGCGAAGGCCGGGTCGATGTCCAGCTCGGACATCGCCTCCTTGACCTCCTTGACCCAGAGCCGCAGCTTCGGCGCCTCGCCGCGGACCGCGGTGGCCGCGGTGCGCAGGAAGTTCGACATCGACACGCCGGGCACCTCGACCGGGTACTGCATGGCGAGGAACAGGCCGGCGCGGGCGCGCTCGTCGACGGTCATCGAGAGCACGTCCTCGCCGTCGAGCAGCACCTCGCCGGAGGTCACCTCGTACTTGGGGTGGCCGGCGATCGCGTAGGACAGGGTGGACTTGCCGGACCCGTTCGGGCCCATGATGGCGTGCGTCTCGCCCGCCTTGATCGTCAGGTCGACCCCGGACAGGATCTCCTTCTTCGTCTCGTCGGCGTCGACCGAGACGTGCAGATCCTTGATCTCCAGCGTGGCCATCTTTCTCCTAGTTCACGGTCGTGGTGACGTCCACGTGGACCTCACCGTCACGAATCTGTACGGCGAACACCTCGACGGGCTCGGTGGCCGGCGGCGAGGACGGCGCTCCGGTGCGCAGGTCGAAACACGAACCGTGCAGCCAGCACTCGATGCCCTTGGGCGTGACCTCGCCCTCGGACAGGGCCAGCTCGGCGTGCGAGCACTCGTCGCGCAGCGCGTGCACCCGTTCGCCCTGGCGGACGAGCACGACCTCGACGTCGTCCACCTCGACGGCGAACGGCTTGCCCTCGTCGAGGTCGGACAGTGCACACGCGCGACTCATGCCCCGACCGCCTCGAGCTCCGCCTCGATCGCCGCCTCCAGCCGCTCTCGGATCTCCGGGACGTCGATCTTCATCAGCAGCTCGTGGAAGAAGCCGCGCACCACCAGCCGGCGCGCCGTGTCCTCCGGGATACCCCTGGCCTGCAGGTAGAACAGCTGCTCGTCGTCGAAGCGGCCGGTGGCACTGGCGTGGCCGGCGCCGGCGATCTCGCCGGTCTCGATCTCCAGGTTCGGCACCGAGTCGGCGCGCGCGCCCTCGGTGAGCACCAGGTTCCGGTTCAGCTCGAACGTCTCGGTGCCCTCGGCGGCCGCCCGGATCAGCACGTCGCCGATCCACACGGTGCGCGCGCCGTCTCCCTGCAGCGCTCCCTTGTAGACCACGTCGGACTTGCAGTTCGGCTCGGCGTGGTCGGCGAACGTGCGCAGCTCGATGTGCTGGCCCGCGTCGGCGAAGTACAGCCCGCTGAGCTGGGCGTCCCCGCCCGGGCCGGCGAACACGACGGTCGGGCTGACCCGCACCAGGTCACCGCCCAGGGCCACAAGGTGGTGCTTGAGGGTGGCGTCGCGGCCGAGCCTCGCGTGGTGCGCGGAGACCTGCACCGCGTCGTCGGCCCAGTCGTGCACGCTGACCACCGTCAGCTTCGCGCCGTCGCCGACGACGATCTCGACGTTGTCCGCGACGGTGCCGCTGCCCCGGTGGTCGAGCACGACGACGCCCTCGGCGAACTGCTCGGCGCGGACCTGCAGGTGCCCGTAGGCGACCCGGCCCTCGCCCGGACCGGTGACCGTCACCGTCGTGACGCCGGTCCGGGTCTCCTTGGGCAGCGTCACGACGGTCGCCCTGGCGAACGAGGTGTAGGCCTGCGCGGCGACGCGGTCGCCGGGGGTGCCCGCCGTGCCGAGCCGCTCGTCGTCGCGGCCGACCGTCTCGGCGGAGGCCTCCCCCGACACCTCGACGGTCAGCTCGCCGGCGGCGGTCGCGGTGCCGTCGTGCAGCCCGCGCAGGCGGCGCATCGGCGTGAACCGCCACACCTCCTCGCGGCCGCCCGGGACCTCGAACGCCTCGACGTCGTAGGACGAGAACCGCTCCGCGCGGGACGCCTCGGGTACCACCGCACCGTGCGAATGCGGTGTCTGAGTCACGCTCGTCATCTAGCCGACGGCCCCTTCCATCTGCAGCTCGATGAGCCGGTTCAGCTCGAGCGCGTACTCCATCGGCAGCTCACGCGCGATCGGCTCGACGAACCCGCGGACGACCATGGCCATCGCCTCGTCCTCGGTCAGGCCCCGGGACATGAGGTAGAACAGCTGGTCCTCGCTGACCTTGGACACCGTCGCCTCGTGGCCCATCGACACGTCGTCGGTGCGGATGTCCACGTACGGGTAGGTGTCGCTGCGGCTGATCTGGTCGACCAGCAGCGCGTCGCACTTCACCGTGGACTTCGAGTGGTGTGCCCGCTTGGCGACCTTCACCAGACCCCGGTAGGAGGTCCGGCCGCCGCCGCGGGCCACCGACTTGGACACGATCGTCGAGGACGTGTGCGGCGCCAGGTGCTCCATCTTCGCGCCCGCGTCCTGGTGCTGGCCCTCGCCCGCGAACGCGATCGAGAGGACCTCGCCCTTGGCGTGCTCGCCCATGAGGAACACCGACGGGTACTTCATGGTGACCTTGGAGCCGATGTTGCCGTCGATCCACTCCATGGTCGCGCCCTCTTCGGCCTTGGCGCGCTTGGTGACCAGGTTGTAGACGTTGTTCGACCAGTTCTGGATGGTCGTGTACCGGCAGCGGCCGCCCTTCTTCACGATGATCTCGACGACCGCGGAGTGCAGCGAGTCCGACGAGTAGATCGGCGCGGTGCAGCCCTCGACGTAGTGCACGTAGGCGCCCTCGTCGACGATGATCAATGTCCGCTCGAACTGGCCCATGTTCTCGGTGTTGATCCGGAAGTAGGCCTGCAGCGGGATGTCGACGTGCACGCCGGGCGGCACGTAGATGAACGAGCCGCCGCTCCAGACCGAGCCGTTCAGTGCCGAGAACTTGTTGTCACCGTGCGGGATCACGGAGCCGAAGTACTCCTGGAAGATCTCCGGGTGCTCCCGCAGGCCGGTGTCCGTGTCGAGGAAGATGACGCCCTTCTCCTCGAGGTCCTCACGGATCTTGTGGTAGACGACCTCCGACTCGTACTGCGCGGCGACGCCCGCGACGAGGCGCTGCTTCTCCGCCTCCGGGATGCCGAGCTTGTCGTAGGTGTTCTTGATGTCCTCGGGCAGGTCCTCCCAGCTCGCGGCCTGCTTCTCGGTCGAGCGCACGAAGTACTTGATCGTGTCGAAGTTGATGCCCGACAGGTCCGCGCCCCAGTTGGGCATGGGCTTGCGGTCGAACAGCCGCAGCGCCTTGAGCCGGGACTCGAGCATCCACTCGGGCTCGCCCTTCTTGGCGGAGATGTCCCTGACGACGGCCTCGGACAGACCGCGCTGGGCGCTCGAGCCGGCGACGTCGGAGTCGGACCAGCCGAACTGGTACTTGCCCATGGAGGCAAGCGTCTCCTCCTGGGTCAGCGGCGGCGAACCTGCGCGCTCCGGGGCGGTGGTCATGAAGGCGTCCCTTCGATCGTGGTGGGAGCGGTCTCGTGTGAACCGGTGGCAACCGGTCCGGTCGCGCCCGGCTCGGCGGGTTCGGGGCCGCCGAGCGGTACGTGTGTGGTGCACACGGCGTCACCGCGTGCGATGGTCGCGAGGCGCTGGACGTGCGTGCCGAGCAGGTCGGCGAACGCCGCCGTCTCGACCTCGCAGAGCTGAGGGAACTCCGCGGCCACGTGGGCCACCGGGCAGTGGTGCTGGCAGAGCTGCTCCCCTGTCCCGACGCGCCGTGTCGACGCAGCGTATCCCTCCCGGGTGAGGGCGGCGGCGAGGGCCTTGGCCCGGTCCGCGACCTCGTGCTGGGCGGTCACCGCGGTGCGGTGCCGGTCGACCAGCGTGGCCGCCCGGCGCTGCGCGAAGGCACGCACGGCGGTCTCGCCGCCCGCCTCCGCGACGAACCGGATGGCCGCGATGGCCAGGTCGTCGTAGGCGTGGCCGAAGCGGGCCCGGCCGGTCTCGGTGAGCAGCCAGAGCTTCGCCGGCCTGCCGCGGCCCCGCTGCCCGCGCCGGGGCGCGTCGCGGAACTCGGCCTCGCCGTTGGCGACCAGCACGTCCAGGTGCCGGCGCACGGCGGCCGGGCTGAGCCCGAGGGTCTCGGCGACCGCGGCCGTGGTGATCGGCCCCTCCTCCAGCAGCAAGCGCGCCACACCATGCCTGGTGCGACCCTCAGCCTGCTGCTCGTTTTTCACAACATCAGTGTGTCGTATTTCGCCGGACCTCGCAAAGAGGGGTTCCCGTGACGTGAGCGGGGTCACGATCCCCGCCGGTCGATAGGCTTCCTGCGTGGTGGCGGGAGACACGGTTCGGGACGGCGTCGACGCCGACGTGAACGGGCGGTCGGCCGCACCGGCGGCCTCGACCGGTCCTCTGGACGACCGCGAGCGCAAGCAGCTCGACGTGGTGCGCCGGTTCGGCACGGTCGGCTCGCTGCTGCTCGCGGTCGGGTCGCTCGGGGCGGGCGCGGCGCCGGTGTTCAACCCCGTGTGGAGCCTGCCGTTCTTCAGCCTGTTCAGCCGGATGCCCACGGTCTCCATCGCGCTGGCGTTCACCGGCGTGTTCATGATCGTGCTGGCCTGGCTCGGCCTGGGGCGGCTCTCGCTGCCCGGCCGGGCGCGGATGGTCTCGACCCCGCAGATGGCCCGCACGCTGATCATGTGGACCACGCCGCTGGTGTTCACCGTCCCGATGTTCAGCAAGGACGTCTACAGCTACCTGGCGCAGAGCGAGATCGCCGCGCGGGGCCTCGACCCCTACACGGTCGGCCCGGCCGAGGCGCTGGGCAACGGCGACCCGCTCACCCGCGCGGTGCCCACGATGTGGCGGGACACGCCCTCGCCGTACGGGCCGCTGTTCATCACCATCAGCAAGGGCATCACCTGGATCACCGGCGACCACGTGGTGATGGGCGTGGCGTTCCACCGGCTGCTCGCGCTCATCGGGTTCGCGATGATCGTCTGGGCGCTGCCGCGGCTGGCCCGGCGGTCGGGCATCAACCCGGTCAGCGCGCTGTGGCTGGGGGCGGCCAACCCGCTCGTGCTGCTCCACCTGGTCGTGGGCGTGCACAACGAGTCGATCGCGATCGGCCTTATGCTCGTCGGCATCGAGCTGGCCCTGAGCCGGATGCCCCGGGTCACACCGGACGGCCCGTTCCCGCCCTGGCAGCAGGGCGAGCTGCTCTGGTACGGCATCGGTGCCACCGTCATCACGCTCAGCGCCGCGGTGAAGATCCCCGCTGCGCTGGCGCTCGGCTTCCTCGGGGTGATGATCGCGCGCAGGCGGGGCGGGCGCTGGACGCACCTGTGCAGCACCGCGGCGGTGCTGATGGTGCTGTTCCTCACCGTGCTCACCATCGCGTCGCTGGGCAGCGGGCTGGGCTACGGCTGGGCGACGACGCTGACCACGGCAAACATGATCAAGAGTTGGATGGCCCCGATGACCGCGCTCGGGTTCGGCGCGGGCGGGCTCGGCATCATGCTGGGCCTGGGCAACCACATCGACGCGGCGATCACGGTCAGCCGGATGGTCGGCACCCTGCTCGGCCCGCTGCTGGCGGCGAAGCTGCTGCTGGACAGCTTCCGCTGGCGGCTGCGCCCGATGATCGGGCTGGGCGCGGCGCTCGGCGCGGTGCTGGTGTTCGGCGCGACCGTGCAGCCCTGGTACCTGCTGTGGGCGGCGCTGCCGCTCGCGGTCGCCGCCGGCAACATCAGGTTCCGGACCATGGCGACGGCTATCAGCGCCGCCTTCGCCGTGGCGCTGCCGCCGACCGGGACCACCTTCGACGGCCACACCTACCAGCTGCCCTACAGCTACGCGGCCGCCGCGATCGTCGTCCTGCTGGCGTTGTTCCTGGTCAGGCGGCACATCCCGGGGCGGCCACGCGGAAGTGTCGGTGCCCCCGCCTAGCCTGCGGGCATGGTCACCTTCACCGAGTCCGACATCCGGTACGTGCTCGCGCACTACCGGACGCTGGACGAGCTGTGCGACGGCCGAGCGGAACGCCCGGCCGCGGTTCGCGAGTTGATCCGCGGTGGCCGGTTACCCCAGCCCACCTACGTGCTGCCCTCCGGCGAGGCGCGCTTCCCGCCCGACTACTTCGCGCTGGCCGACGAGGCGGGCGGAGCGGACGCGCTGCCGGCCCGGTTCCGCGCCCGCTACCTGGCCGCCGCCGGGTCCGGGCCGAGCACCGCGGCAGCCGACGCGGACGAGGACTGGGCAGGCTACCTGAGCGGCCAGTTCGGCGTGTGCCTGTGGTCGGTCACTCCGGAGTCGATGGCGGAGAAGAACCGGCTGGTCCGGCGCATCCAGCGGCTGACCGCCGAGCCGGCCGAGGCCGACCCGGCGTGGCGCGCGGAGTTACGCGGCGCGGTGGACGCCCTCGACGCGATCCTGCGGCCGTTCACCGACTTCGACCGGCAGCGCTGGGGCGACACCGGGCGGCGCCGGCACGTCGACCGGGTCCGGGAACGGTTCCCCGACGTGTTCGGACGGGCCCCGGAGGGCCGCGGGCCGATGGTTGGTGTCACGTCATAGCCTTACGTCGTGAGTGCCAGCAGCCCAGAACCCGCGGTGGTCGTGTCGGGACTGGTCAGGCGCTTCGGGTCGACCACCGCCGTGGACGGGCTGGACCTCCGGCTCGACACCGGCCAGGTGCTGGCCCTGCTCGGCCCCAACGGCGCGGGCAAGACGACGACGGTCGAGATCTGCGAGGGCTTCCTGCGCCGTGACGCCGGTTCGGTCCGGGTGCTCGGCCTCGACCCGGCCGTCGACGGCGAACGGCTGCGCCCGCGAGTCGGCGTGATGCCGCAGGGCGGCGGTGCCTACCCGGGCGTGCGCGCCGAGGAGATGCTGGCGCTGGTGGCCGCCTGCGCGGCGAACCCGATCGAACCGGCGTGGCTGATCGACGTGCTCGGCCTGACCTCCGCCCGGCGCACGCCCTACAAGCGGCTCTCCGGCGGGCAGCAGCAGCGGCTGTCGCTGGCGTGCGCGCTGGTGGGCCGCCCGGAGCTGGTGTTCCTCGACGAGCCGACCGCCGGGCTGGACCCGCAGGCGCGCCGCCTGGTGTGGGAGCTGGTGACCGCCCTGCGCGCGGACGGCGTGAGCGTCCTGCTGACCACGCACGCGATGGAGGAGGCCGAGGGGCTGGCGGACCAGGTGGTGATCATCGACCGGGGCCGCGTGGTGGCCGAGGGCAGCCCGCGCCAGCTCACCGCCGAGCAGCCCGACGCGGCGCAGCTGCGCTTCCGCGCCCGGCCGGGCCTGGACACCGGCCAGCTGTGCGCCGCGCTGCCGGCCGGCTGCCGCATCGAGGAGCCGACGCCGGGCGCGTACCTGCTGTCCGGCACCGTCGACCCGCAGGTGGTCTCCGCGGTGACCGCGTGGTGCGCGCAGCAGGGCGTGCTGGCCGAGGAGCTGCACGTGGGCCGGCGCAGCCTGGAGGACGTCTTCCTGGAACTGACCGGACGGGAACTGCGCTGATGACCACGTTCCCCGCAGGCACCTTCACCCCCGCCCCGGGCCGCGGCCGGGTGGGGCACATGCTCGCCACCCACGTGCGCACCGAGGCGCTGCTGACCCTGCGCAACAGCGAGCAGGTCCTGCTCACGCTGCTGATCCCGCTCGCGCTGCTCATCGGTCTGACCGAGCTCGACGTGTTCTCCGTGCCGCAGCCGCGCGCCGACTCGGTGGCACCGCGGATCTTCGCCCTCGCGGTGATGTCGTCCGCGTTCACCGGCCAGGCGATCGCACTCGGCTTCGACCGCCGGTACGGCGTGCTCAAGCGGCTCGCCGCGACGGCGCTCCCCCGCTGGCTGCTGGTCGGCGGCCGGACCGTCGCGGGGCTGGTCGTGGTGGCCGTGCAGCTGGTCGTGCTGGGCGTGGTGGCGGCGGTGCTCGGGTGGTCGCCGTCCGCGGCCGGCCTCGGCTGGGCGGTGCTGCTGGTGGTGCTCGGCACGCTGTCGTTCGGTGCCCTGGGCGTGCTGCTGGGTGGCGCGCTGAAGGCCGAGGTCGTGCTCGGGCTGGCCAACATCGTGTGGTTCGTGCTGCTGCTGGCCGGCGGGATCGCGGTGCCGGCGTCCTCGATGCCGGACGCGGCGGCGTCGGTCGTCGGGCTGCTGCCGTCCGGCGCGCTCGCGGAGGGCATGCGGACGGCGCTCGTCGACGGGGCCGTGCCGGGCTGGCCGGTGTTCGCCGTCCTGGCCGGCTGGGGCGCGCTCGCCGGGCTGGTCGCCGTGCGGACGACGAAGCTGTCCTGAGCACCGGCCCCCACCAGGCTCTCCACCCGGTCGTTGCCTACGATCGGACGGTGCCGCTGGACTCGTTGAAGGCCCGTGTCGACCGTCTGCCCAGCCCCGGCCGACGGCTGCAGCTGGGGGTCGCCGTCGCGGTGGTCGTCACCCAGGCGCTCATCGCGATGACCGGGGCGATCGTCCGGGTCACCGGGTCCGGGCTCGGCTGCCCCACCTGGCCGGAGTGCTTCCCCGGCAGCATGGTGCCCGTCAGCCACCCCGAGTACGCGACGCTGCACCAGTGGATCGAGTACGGCAACCGGCTGTTCACCGGCCTCGTCGGCATCGTCGCGGCCGCAGCCCTGGTGCTCGCCCTGCTCACCAGGCCGCGCGACAGGCGCCACGTGCGGCTCGCGGTCGCGATGCCGGTCGGCGTCGCCGTGCAGGCCGTGCTCGGCGGCATCACCGTCCGGATGGGCCTGCTCTGGTGGACCGTCGCGATCCACCTGCTCGCCTCGACCGTGATGGTGTGGCTCGCCACACTGCTGGTGCACGCCGTCCCGCGCGAGAACGCCACCCCCCGGCCCGCCCCGAACCGGACGATCACGACCTGGCTCTACGTCCAGACCGCCCTGCTGGCCGGCATCCTGGTGACCGGCACCATGGTCACCGGCGCCGGACCGCACGGCGGCGACCCGGACACGCCGCGGCTGGACATCGCGGTCGACACGCTGGCCCACGTGCACGCCGCGATGCTCTACACGTTCCTCGGTTCGCTGGCGCTGCTCGGCTTCCGGCTGCGCGGCACGGCCGACCCGCCGTGGCGCCGCTACCGGGTGCTGCTCGCGGTGGTGCTCGCCCAGGGCACCATCGGGCTCGTGCAGTACTGGACCGGCGTGCCGGAGATGCTCGTCTCGCTGCACGTCCTCGGCGCGATGTCGGTGATCATTGCGACCGCCTCGCTGTGGTGCGGGATCCGCGGCCGCGGCCGGACTCCCGGGCCGGGTGAACTGCGGGCGCCGACTCTGGCGCGTGAGCCGCAGAACACCTAACGTGGAGGGCGAACCTACGGCTACGTAACCGTAGGTACGTTGTCAGGCCGCGTCCCGGCCGAGTTACGAGGTTCCCCGCTCATCACTTCCACGCTCTCGCCGCTACGCGAAGAACCCCGCCCCGCGTCCAAGCCCCTGATCGGCCGTCGGCGCACGCCGCCGGAGGCGTTCCTCGTCAAGTTGTTCGTGCTCATCCCCTTCACCGCCCTGGTCGCCGCCGTGCCGCTGGCGTGGGGCTGGGGACTCGGCTGGACGGACATCGGTCTCGCCGCGGGCTTCTACGTCGTGTCCGCGCTCGGAGTGACCGTCGGCTACCACCGCCACTTCACGCACGGCTCGTTCAAGGCCGCCCGCCCGCTGAGGATCGCGCTCGCGGTGGCCGCCGGCCTCGCCGCACAGGGCTCGGTCATCGCCTGGGTCGCCGACCACCGCCGCCACCACGCGTTCTCCGACCGCGAGGGGGACCCGCACTCCCCCTGGCTGTTCGGCACCTCCGCGGCGGCGCTGGCCAAGGGCTTCTGGCACGCCCACATGGGCTGGCTGTTCGACCGCGACCTGACCAACGCCGAACGGTTCGCGCCCGACCTGCTCGCCGACCGTGACCTGCGGGTCATCGAAAAGCTGTTCATCCCGCTGACCGTGGTGAGCCTGACGCTGCCCGGCGTTCTCGGCGGCCTGATCACCATGTCCTGGTGGGGCGCGGTCACCGCGTTCTTCTGGGCCGGGCTGGTCCGGATCGCGTTCCTGCACCACGTGACCTGGTCGGTCAACTCGATCTGCCACATGATCGGCTCCCGGCCGTTCGCGAGCCGGGACCGCGCGGCGAACTTCTGGCCGTTGGCGATCCTGTCGATGGGCGAGTCGTGGCACAACTCCCACCACGCCGACCCGACCGGCGCGCGGCACGGCGTGCTGCGCGGGCAGCTGGACGTCTCCGCGCGGGTCATCTGGATCTTCGAGAAGCTCGGCTGGGCGACGCATGTCCGCTGGCCGAAGCCGGAGCGGCTCGCCGCGAAGCGGGTGCCCGCCGCGGGATAGGGTCCGGGCAGGCCCTGGATCGACGCGGAGGACAACGTGGCTGATGCGGTCGTGGTTCGCGCCACCGGCGGACCGGAGGTTCTCGAGCTCGCCCAGGTCGAGGTGCCCGCACCCGGCCCGGGCGAGCTGCTGGTCGACGTCGCGGCCGCCGGCGTCAACTACATCGACACCTACCACCGCCGCGGCCTCTACCCGCGGGAGCTGCCGTTCACGCCGGGCAGCGAGGGCGCCGGGGTGGTCGGCGCGGTCGGCGAGGGCGTCACCGACTTCGCCGTCGGCGACCACGTCGCCTGGACCGACGCGCCGGGCTCCTACGCGAGCCGGGCGATCGTGCCGGCCCGCGCGGCGTTCGCCGTCCCCGACGGGATCGACGACGAGGTCGCCGCGGCCGCGATGCTGCAGGGGCTGACCGCGCACTACCTGGTCACGTCGACCTTCCCGGTCAAGCCCGGCGACACGGTGCTGGTCCACGCCGCGGCCGGCGGGGTCGGCCTGCTGCTCGTGCAGGCGGCGAAGTCCCGCGGCGGCAAGGTGATCGGCACGGTCTCCACCGCGGAGAAGGAACGGCTGGCCCGGGAGGCCGGCGCGGACGAGGTCATCCGCTACACCGAGACCGACTTCGCCGAGGAGGTCGCCCGGATCACCGGCGGCGTCGGCGTCGCCGCGGTCTACGACGGCGTCGGCAAGGACACCTTCGACCGCAGCCTCGACTGCCTCGCCGTGCGCGGCATGCTGGCCCTGTTCGGGGCGTCCAGCGGCCCGGTGCCGCCGGTCGACCCGCAGCGGCTCAACGCGGCCGGCTCGGTGTTCCTCACCCGCCCCACGCTGGTGCACCACATCGCGACGCCGGACGAGTTCCGCTGGCGCTGCGACGAGCTGTTCTCCGCGATCTCGGCCGGCCGCATCACCGTGCGGATCGGCGGCCGCTACCCGCTCGCCGACGCCCGCCGGGCCCACGAGGACCTCGAGGGCAGGCGGACCACCGGAAAGCTGCTGCTCGTCCCGTGACCCGCCGCCCCCGGCACCGGGTCAGGCTCCCGTGGTCACCTTCACCGCGTCGATGACGAACACCAGCGTCTCGTTCTCCAGCTCGTTGCCCGAGCCAGCGTAGGCCAGCTCCGGCGGCGCGACGATCAGCCGCCGGCCGCCCTGCTTCATGCCCACCAGGCCCTGGTTCCACGCCTCGATGAGGCCGGACCCGACGGTCGGCACGTCCAGCGGCCCCTGGCCGGACGGCGGGTACGAGGTCTCGATCTCCTGGCCGGTCGACCAGGCGGTCAGCGCGTAGTGAGCCTGCATCTGGGCACCCTTGGTGGCCTCCGGCCCGGTGCCGGGCGCGAGGTCCGCCACGACCAGCTTCGTGGGCGCGGAGCAGCTCCGCGGCACGGCGATCTCCGGGTGCTTGCCCGCCGCGCCGGTCACCTTGATGTCGTCGGCGGTGCACTCGACCGCGGTGCTGACGTCCGAGCTGTCCGGCGCACTGGTCTGCGACTCCGGCGGCGCCGTCTCCTCCGAGCTCGGCGGCGGGAAGCTCACGGTGTCCCCGGGAGGCGCGCTGGAGGACTGCTCGCTGTTGACACACCCGGCGAGAGCCGACACCAACGCCACGACCACGAGGATCTTGCTCACGTTGCGCATGGTTGGCGAGCTTAAAGGGCGCGCTGCGGCGCCGGACGGCGGCTATCGGTAACCACGCTGGTCACTCGTTTCGCCTATTTCTCACCGCTGATCCGCGGCGGTAGAGTAACTCGCCGCGCTCGATCCAATACGTAGAGCATTCGTCCGATCGGGCGCCCGCCAAGGAGGTGAACCAGTTGTCCGCGGAAGCCGACGGCCTCCGCAAGAACCCGATCCAAGAGATCTTCTGGACCAGGACCGGTCTCCTTCTCCTGATCTTGTTGGTGACGTCGGGCGTGGCGATGATCGCCGCCAGCGGTATGACCGCCGGTACGGGCAGGAACCTGCTCACCGCGGTCGCGACCGGCACCCTCGTCTCCGCCATCGTCGGCTTCGGCCAGACCCTCATCACGGCGACCGCCACCCAGCGCGCCATGCTGACCCCGCTGATCGACGAGAGCCGCCAGGCGCTGCGCGACCTCGCGGACGAGTACCGCTCGATGAACCAGGAGTTCTTCCCCACCCACATCTTCGAGCCCACCGCCGAGCCCAACCCGGCGCTGAACCGGCTGATGATGCAGGACCTGCGGGGAACCCGGCAGTACCTCTTCCGCGGCTTCTCCGGCCGGCACGCGGCGGCCCGGCTGCTGCTGTCGAAGGCCGAGTGGGAGTTCCGCGCCGTCGTCGCGGACCCCCGCAACGTCAGCGGGATCGGCGGGCGGGCCCGCTACCTGCTGCGGCACGCGGCGGCCGACGCCGACTACGACACCGTCCACGCCCGGCTGCACGAGGAGATCCGCATCGGGCTGGTCGGCCTGTACCTCGCCCGCGGCCGGTGCACCCGCATGGAGGTCACGGTGATCTCCGATCCCCCGGTCGACCGGCTGGAGATCTTCGACGACAGCGTCTGGGTCACGTTGTACAGCGACGCCCGGGCCACCGCCGAGTTCCCCCGCACGCTGCGGTTCTCCGAGGGCTCGTTCATCTACACCATGGAGCGCGCCGAGTTCGGCCGGATGTCCTCCTCGCCGCACGCCCACCACCTCACGATCACACCGAACACCTCGCGCGAGGACTTCCTCAAGCAGTTCCAGAAGATCACCGGAACCGCGCTGACCGAGGAGCAGTTCCTCGAGCTGAACGCCGAGTTCTACAACTTCCTCCGGGAGTTCTCCGTCACCGCAGAGTTGGGGAGCTGATATCTCGTGCCCTACAGGGTCTCCGCCCTGAGCGAGCTGGCCGAGCAGCTGAGATCGGCCGAGTTCGACCTGTCCCGGCGCTGGGACACGGTGGACAAGTGGTTCGAGGCCTGGGCCGAGCAGCCCGGCCTGCGCGCCAACCTGCGCCACCACCTGCTCGAACTGCCCACCGAGCAGGCCACCGCCGTGATCGAGCGATCCCGCGAGACCACCACCCACTACGCCTGGTGCCTGCGCGACGTCGCGGACGAGCCCTTCACGTTCTGGTTACACGAGTACAAGGAGCAGCGGGACTGGCGGCAGGGCTATGCCGACTCGGTGCACAACCACCGGTACCACTTCTGCACGACCATCCTGCGCGGCGGCTACCTGCACGAACGGTACGCCGCGACGATCAACCCGGGCACCGAGCTGATCGGATCGACCGCGCTCGTGACGAGCACGGCGTGCCCGGTGGGCGCGTCGGCGTTCCTGCTCGCCTCGGACTTCCACCGGATCCCGCGGGCCGCGGACGACACGATGACGTTCCTGGTGAAGTCCCGCGAGGTCACGCCGTGGAGCCTGTCCTACGACCCGGAGACCCACGAGAGCCACCGGCACGTGCCGGTGGAGAGCAGGCTCGCTCGCCTGGCCGGCCGTCTCTGACCTTTTCGTGACCGGTTCCTGACCACACCCGCACCAGCCCCGGGAGGCGCGAGGGAGGAGACAGCGCAGCGCGCGGCGTTTACCATCGGCCCTACAACCGCTTGCACGGTTGCTGGGGAGGCTCGATGCACACCGAGGATGCCGCACGGGTACGGCCGGGGGTGCTGCCGGGGGTGCTGGCGACCGTGGACGCCCAGGTCCGCGGGCTGTGCGAGCGCTACGCGAAGCGGCTGCCCTTCCACGGCTGGCACCACGTGAGCTTCGTCCGGGCCAAGGCGGTGCACTTCGCGCGCGCCAACGGCGCCGAGGTGAGCGTGGTGGAGACCGCGGCCCTGGTCCACGACGTCAACTACCTGGTGCGGCGCAACTCGCCGGCCGCGGCCGGCGAGCGGCTGCGGCTCGACCTGCTCGCCCGGGCGGGCGTCGCGGCTTCCACCGCGCGGTGGATCGACGACATCGTGGTCGAGGCGGAGATGGCCAACCGGGGTCCGCACATCTCGGTGGAGGCCCAAGCCCTGTCCGACGCGGACACGCTGTTCAAGGCGCTGCCGATGACCCCGGTGATGCTCTCGCACCGCTACCTCGCGGAGAACGGCATCACCCTGCGCGAGCTGGCCGACAAGATCGTCACCGAGCAGCAGGCCGCGCACGACGAGGGCTACTACTTCTACAACCCGGACGCGGCGGCCGCCTACTCCCGCTGGGCGAGCACCAACCTGATGCTGTGGCAGCACATCCGCGAGTCGCTCGACGACCACGACGTCGCCGAACTGCTCGACGCGGTGACCGCGCTGGGCATCATCGCCGTGCCGGCACCTCCGGCGTCGCCGTAGCCTCCGCGGCCAGCAGGCCGGCCAGCCGTTCGAAGCCCTGCCCGACGCCGCGCGCCGTGCCCGAGGCCAGCACCGCGTCCCGGATCTCCCTGCTGGGGAAGCGCACGGTGTTGGTGAGCAGGGTCCCGCGGTCGTCCTCGGTGAGCTCGAGGGTGGTGAGCGACTCGTGCTCGGCCCGGGCATCGCAGTCCACATTGGACTCCGTGGTGACCAGCCGCTCCGGCGCGGCGATCTCCAGGTACGTGCCGCGCAGCGCCATCTCCGCCTCCCCCGGACCGCGCATCAGGTAGTGCCAGGTGCCGCCGGGTCGCAGGTCGATCTCGCAGACGGCGAGCCGCCAGCCGTGCGGACCGAACCATCGTTTCAGCAGTTCGGGCTTGGTGTGCGCGTCGAACACGAGCCGGCGCGGGGCGGCGAACCGGGTGGCGATGACGATCTCGCGGTCGGTCGGCGTGGTGACGTTCACCCGTCCTCCTCCTGGATCTCGCCGAGCAGCGACCCCAGCCGCTCGTAGCTCTCCGCCCAGAACCGGCGGTAGTCCACCAGCCATTCGGTGGCGTCGCGCAGCGGCTGGGCCTCCAGGCGGCAGGGCCGGCGCTGGGCGTCGCGGCCGCGCGAGACGAGCCCGGCCCGCTCGAGCACCTTGAGGTGCTTGGAGACGGCGGGCTGGGTCATCGCGAACGGCTCGGCCAGTTCCTTCACCGAGGCCTCGCCGTGCGCGAGCCGGGCGAGGATGGCGCGTCGGGTGGGGTCCGCGAGCGCGGCGAACGTCGCGTCCAGGCGGTCGAGGGTCGCCGTCAGGTCCATCACCTCCAGGTTCAATAACCGGACGGTATTGGAGTGGTTCGGGGCGAGTCAACCTCCGGGTGCCACCGCGCTCGCCCTGGGGTGGGCCGCGTGATCACCGGTGTGCTGGTGCGACGGGCACGTTCGGGCAGCCTGAGTCGCTGTCGCCCCGGCTCTCACGCGGTCGCGAGACCGGTCACGAGCCGGATCGACGATGCAGCGGGCCGACTCGGCGGTGCCAGGGGTCGACTCGCCGGTGCCAGAGGTCGACTCGGCGGTGCCAGGGGTCGGATCGGCGATGCCAGGGGTCGGCTCGGCGATGCCAGGGGTCGGCTCGGCGATGCCAGGGGTCGGATCGGCGGTGCCGGGGGTCGGATCGCGGTGCGGGGTGGCTAGAAGGGCCAGCCGAGGACCGGGAGCCCGAGGGCCGAGTCCACGGCCAGCGCCACGAACACCAGCGTCAGGTAGGTGTTCGACATGTGGAACAGCTTCATCGGCCTGCCCGGCTCCCCGCGCCGCACGGCCGCGTGCAGGCGGTGCGCCACCACCAGGAACCAGCCGCCGGTCACCAGCGCGAACGCGGTGTACACCCAGCCCGCCGCGGGCACCAGGAGCAACGTCCAGGCGACCATCACCCACGAGTAGGTGACGATCTGGCGGACCACCCGCTCCGCGGTGGCCACCACCGGGAGCATCGGCACGCCGGCCCGGGCGTAGTCGTCGCGGAACTTCATCGCCAGGGCCCAGAAGTGCGGCGGCGTCCAGAAGAAGATCACGCCGAACATGACCAGCGCCGGCCACTCGATCGAGCCCGTCACCGCCGACCAGCCGATGACCACCGGCATGCAGCCGGCCGCCCCGCCCCACACGATGTTCTGCGCGGTCCGCCTCTTCAGAACCATTGTGTACACGAGTACGTAGAAGAGGATGGCGCCTACGGCCATCGACGCCGCGAGCAGGTTGGTGGTCGGCCACAACCAGACGAACGACAGGACCCCGAGGGTCACACCGAAGACCAACGCACGGCGGGTGGGAACCTGATGCTTGGGCAGCGGACGCGACCGGGTGCGCTTCATCACCGCGTCGATGTCCGCGTCGGCGACGCAGTTCAGGGCGTTCGCCGAGCCGGCCGCCATGGTCCCGCCGAACAGGGTGGCGAACACCAGCCACGGCGAGGGGATCCCCCGGGCGGCGAGCATCATCGCCGGCACGGTCGTGACCAGCAGCAGCTCGATGATGCGCGGTTTGGTCAGGGCGACGTACGCCAGCAGCACGTCCTTGCGGCGGCGCGTGCCACGGGCGGCACCAGCGGAGTCCGCGGCAACGCTCACCGGCGGCATGTAGCTCCCCATGGTCGGTTCGGCAACAGCAGAATCCTAGCCTCGCGACCGTGACCGGCCGAGGTCGGGTGCCTTCGTTAGTCTGGGCGCTGACGAGGTACTACGAGGTAAGACGCGCGCGTCGCACCGGTCGGGGGACCGCGACACGCGGGCCGCTCGCACGTTCACGCAGTCGAGTAAATGGGAGCCTTGGTCCGTGTCCATCAGCAGTGACGAACTCGCCCGCCTGACCACGCAGCACGTCCCGGACGACTGGACGGATCTCGACAAGCGGGCCGTCGACACCATCCGGGTCCTCGCGGCCGACGCCGTGCAGGAGGTCGGCAACGGCCATCCGGGGACGGCGATGAGCCTCGCGCCGGCCGCGTACGCGCTCTACCAGCGGGTCATGCGCCACGACCCCAACGACCCCGAATGGATCGGCCGGGACCGCTTCGTGCTCTCCGCCGGCCACTCGAGCCTGACGCTGTACCTGCAGCTGTTCCTGTCCGGCTACGGCCTGGAGATCGGCGACATCGCGGCGCTGCGCACGTGGGGCTCGAAGACGCCCGGCCACCCCGAGCACGGGCACACCGCCGGCGTGGAGATCACCACCGGCCCGCTCGGCCAGGGCATCTCCTCCGCGGTCGGCATGGCCGTCGCCGCCCGCCGCGAGCGCGGCCTGTTCGACCCGGACGCCCAGCCCGGCGAGAGTGTGTTCGATCACTTCGTCTACGTGATCTGCTCCGACGGCGACATCGAGGAGGGGGTCTCGTCCGAGGCGTCCTCGATCGCCGGCCGCCAGGAGCTCGGCAACCTCGTGGTGATCTACGACGACAACAAGATCTCGATCGAGGACGACACGAACATCGCGCTGTCCGAGGACACGGCGCGGCGCTACGAGGCCTACGGCTGGCACGTCCAGATCGTGGACGGCGGCGAGGACGTCACCGCGATCCTGGCCGCCCTCGAGGCCGCGAAGGCCGAGACGAGCCGCCCCTCGTTCATCGTGCTGCGGACCGTCATCGGCTACCCGGCGCCGCACAAGATGAACACCGGCAAGGCGCACGGCGCCGCGCTGGGCGCGGACGAGGTCGCGGAGGTCAAGAGGATCCTCGGCTTCGACCCGGAGCGGAAGTTCGTCGTCGAGCCGGAGGTGCTGGCGCACACCCGGATGGTCGCCGAGCGCGGCAAGCAGGCCCGCGCCGAGTGGGAGGTCGCGTTCGACGCCTGGGCGCGGGCCAACCCCGAACGCAAGGAACTGCTCGACCGGGCGAGCGCCTACCGGCTGCCGGACGGCTGGGCCGACGGCCTGCCCAGCTGGGACCCCGACGAGAAGGGGCTGGCCACCCGCAAGGCCTCCGGGGCGGTGCTCAGCGCGCTCGCGGACGTGCTGCCCGAACTGTGGGGCGGTTCCGCGGACCTGGCGGAGAGCAACAACACCACGATGTCCGGCGCCGACTCGTTCGGCCCGACCGCGGCGTCCACAAAGGAGTGGAAGGCCAACCCGTACGGCCGCACGCTGCACTTCGGCGTGCGCGAGCACGCGATGGGCTCGATCCTCAACGGGATCGTGCTGCACGGCCCGACCCGCCCGTACGGCGCGACCTTCCTGGTGTTCAGCGACTACATGCGGCCCGCGGTGCGCCTGGCCGCGCTGCAGCAGCTGCCGGTCACCTACGTGTGGACGCACGACTCGATCGGTCTCGGCGAGGACGGCCCCACCCACCAGCCGATCGAGCATCTCGCCGCGCTGCGGGCCATCCCGGGCCTGGTGATGGTCCGTCCGGGCGACGCCAACGAGACGGCCGCCGCGTGGCGGGCCATTCTCGAGCAGCACGACCGTCCGGTGGGCCTGGCGCTGACCCGGCAGAACCTGCCGGTGCTGGAGGGCACGAAGGAACTAGCCACCGAGGGCGTCGACCGTGGCGGCTACGTGCTTGCCGAGGCCTCCGGCGGGGTACCCGAGGTAATTCTGATCGGCACCGGTTCGGAGCTGCAGCTCGCGGTGGAGGCGCGGAAGATCCTCGAGGCCGACGGCGTTGCCACCAGAGTGGTCTCGATGCCGTCGGTGGAGTGGTTCGACGCGCAGGACGACGCCTACCGCGACAGCGTGCTCCCGCCCTCGGTGCGGGCCAGGGTCGCCGTGGAGGCCGGTGTCGCGCAGCCGTGGTACCGCTTCGTCGGTGACATGGGGCAGATCGTCTCGATCGAGCACTTCGGGGCGTCGGCCGACTACAAGACTCTCTTCCGCGAGTTCGGTTTTACGCCCGATGCGGTCGTGACGGCGGCTCGCGGCTCACTACAGCGATTGGAGGGACAGGCATGAGCGACCCACTCGCCACTCTGTCCGAGGCCGGGGTGTCCATCTGGCTCGACGACGTGTCGCGGCGCAGGCTCACGACCGGCAACCTCGCCGGGCTGGTCCGCGACAAGCACGTGGTCGGCGTGACCAGCAACCCCACGATCTTCGCGAAGGCGCTGTCCGACGCGGCCGACTACGACGACCAGGTGCGCGAGCTCGCCGCCCGCGGCGCGTCGCTGGACGCCGCGGTCCGGGAGATCACCACCACCGACATCCGCGACGCCTGCGACCTGTTCCGCGACGTGTGGCAGGCCACCGGTGGCGTGGACGGCCGGGTGTCCATCGAGGTCGACCCGCGGCTCGCACACGACACCGACAAGACCGTCGCCGAAGCGCTGGACCTGTGGAAGACGGTGGACCGGCCGAACCTGCTGGTGAAGATCCCGGCCACGACCGAGGGCCTGCCGGCGATCACCCGCACGCTCGCCGAGGGCGTCAGCGTCAACGTCACGCTGATCTTCTCCGTGGAGCGCTACCGCGAGGTGATGGACGCGTTCGTCGCCGGGCTGGAGCAGGCGAAGGCCAACGGGCACGACGTCTCCGGGCTCGCCTCCGTCGCCTCGTTCTTCGTGTCCCGTGTGGACACGGAGGTGGACAAGCGGCTCGACGCGATCGGCACGGACGAGGCGAAGGCGTTGCGCGGCAAGGCGGCCGTGGCCAACGCGCGGCTGGCCTACGCGGCGTTCCAGGAGGTCTTCGACGGTGAGCGCTGGCAGGCGCTGGCCGCCGACGGCGCCCGCCCGCAGCGCCCGCTGTGGGCCTCGACCGGGGTGAAGAACCCCGACTACCCGGACACGATGTACGTCGACGAGCTCGTCGTGGCCGACACGGTGAACACGATGCCGGAGAACACGCTGCACGCGGTCGCCGACCACGGCAAGATCAGCGGCGATACCGTGACCGGTACCGCGGGCGAGGCCGGGCAGCTGTTCGACGACCTGTCCGCGGCCGGGATCGACGTCGCCGACGTCTTCCTCACCCTCGAGAACGAGGGTGTGGAGAAGTTCGAGAAGTCGTGGGAAGAGCTGCTCGAGTCGGTCGACGGACAACTGAAGGCCGCAGCAAGGAGCTGAGCAGACACATGACAGAGCCGGACGAACGGCCCGCGGAGACGGCCGGGACGGCGCAGGAGCGGCTGCTGGCCGAGGCCGGACCGCTGATGGAACAACTGGTCGCGGACAAGGTGGCCTCCCGGCTCGCCGCGCAGGACGCCACGCTGTGGGGACCCGACGCCGAACCGGAGGCCTCGATCCGGCTGGCCTGGACCGCGTTGCACGAGACCTCGCGGCCGCTGGTCGCCGAGATCGAGGCGCTGCGCGCCGACCTGCACGCCGAGGGCGTGGACCGGGTCGTGCTGGCCGGCATGGGCGGTTCGTCGCTGGCCCCCGAGGTGATCACGAACACCGCGGGCGTGCCGCTGGTCGTGCTCGACACCACCGACCCGGGCCAGGTCGCCGACGCACTCGAGGGCGACCTGTCGCGGACCGTGCTGGTGGTGTCGAGCAAGTCGGGGTCCACAGTGGAGACCGACAGCCACCGGCGGATCTTCACCGAGGCGTTCGCCGCCGCCGGCATCGACGCCGCCGCGCGGATCGTCGTGGTCACCGACCCGGGATCGCCGCTCGAGCAGCTCTCGACGGAGGCCGGCTACCGCAAGGTGTTCCGTGCCGACCCGCACGTGGGCGGGCGCTACTCGGCGCTCACCGCGTTCGGGCTGGTGCCGTCCGGGCTCGCCGGCGCCGACCTGCGCGCGCTGCTCGACGACGCGCACGCCACGGCCGGCAAGCTCGCCAGCGACGGCGAGGACAACCCGGCGCTGGTGCTGGCCGCGGCGCTCGGCGCCGCACACGTCCAGGGCGCGGAGAAGGTGGTGCTGGCCGACACCGGCTCGGGCGTCCACGGCTTCGGGGAGTGGGCCGAGCAGCTCATCGCCGAGTCCACCGGCAAGAACGGCACCGGGCTGCTGCCCGTCGTGGTGGAGAGCCCGGACAGCCCCGGCTTCGCCGACGCCCGGGAGGACGCCACGCCGGTCGCCGTCGGACCGCCGCCGGAGGGTGTGCTCCTGGCCACCGAGGGCACGCTCGGCGGGCTGATGCTGCTGTGGGAGACGGCGACCGCGATCGCCGGGCGGCTGCTCGGCATCAACCCGTTCGACCAGCCGGACGTCGAGGCGGCGAAGAAGGCCGCCCGGTCACTGCTGGACGCCCCATCCACCGAGACCGCGCCGCCGTCGTTCACCGACGGCCCGGTCGAGGTGTACGCGCCGGAGGGACTGCTGGGTGCGGACACCGCGACCGGCGCCACGCTGCGGGACGCGCTCGCCGCGTTCCTCGGCGCCGTGCCGGAGTTCGGCTACCTGTCCGTGCAGGCCTACCTGGACCGGATCGCGGACGCGTCGGCGATCGTGCTGCGCTCGGAGCTCGCGCGGCGCACCGGCGTGCAGACCACCTTCGGCTGGGGGCCCCGGTTCCTGCACTCCACCGGCCAGTACCACAAGGGCGGTCACCAGAACGGCGTGTTCCTGCAGGTGACCGGCGCGGTGACCGACGACCTGGCGGTGCCGGGCCGGCCGTACACGCTGGGCACGCTGCAGCGCGCGCAGGCGCTCGGCGACGGTCAGGTGCTGCGCGAGCACGGCCGCCCGGTCCTGCGGCTGCACCTCACCGACCGGGCCGCCGGCCTCGCCCACCTGGTCAAGGCGGTACAGGAGGTGGACGCGTGACGCGAAGCTGGCAGAACCCGCTGCGGGACGAGCGGGACAAGCGGCTGCCGACCATCGCCGGGCCGTGCGGCCTGATCATCTTCGGGGTCACCGGCGACCTGTCCCGCAAGAAGCTGATGCCGGCGATCTACGACCTGGCCAACCGGGGCCTGCTGCCGCCGGGCTTCTCGCTCGTCGGCTTCGCCCGGCGGGACTGGGTCGACGAGGACTTCGGCCAGGTTGTGCACGACGCGGTCAAGCGCTACGCCCGCACCCCGTTCCGGCAGTCGGTCTGGGACCGGCTGGCCGAGGGGTGCCGGTTCGTGCAGGGCGCGTTCGACGACGACGCGGCGTTCGACAACCTCGGCACCACGATCGCCGACCTGGACAGCGTCCGCGGCACGGCCGGCAACCACGCGTTCTACCTGTCGATCCCGCCCGCTGCGTTCCCGGTGGTGATCAAGCAGCTGGCCCGCACCGGCCTCGCCGCGCCGCGGCCCGACCAGTGGCGGCGGGTGGTCATCGAGAAGCCGTTCGGCCACGACCTGACCAGCGCCAAGCAGCTGAACAGGGTCGTCAACGAGGTCTTCCCCGAGGAGTCGGTGTTCCGCATCGACCACTACCTCGGCAAGGAGACGGTGCAGAACATCCTGGCGCTGCGGTTCGCCAACCAGCTGTTCGAGCCGATCTGGAACAGCAACTACGTCGACCACGTGCAGATCACCATGGCCGAGGACATCGGCCTGGGCGGGCGCGCCGGGTACTACGACGGCATCGGCGCCGCGCGGGACGTGATCCAGAACCACCTGCTGCAGCTGACCGCGCTGACCGCGATGGAGGAGCCGATCTCCTTCAACCCCAGGGCGGTGCGCGCGGAGAAGTACAAGATCCTCGCCGCCACCCACGCGGTCGGCCCGTTCGCCGAGACGACGGCGCGCGGCCAGTACACCGGTGGCTGGCAGGGCGGGCAGAAGGTGCCCGGCCTGCTCGAGGAGGGTGGTTTCGCGAAGGACTCGACGACCGAGACCTTCGCCGCGATCGAGCTCGCCATCGACACCCGGCGGTGGGCCGGCGTGCCGTTCTACCTGCGCACCGGCAAGCGGCTGGGCCGGCGGGTCACCGAGATCGCGGTGGTCTTCAAGCGCGCCCCGCACCTGCCCTTCGACGACACCTCCACCGAGGAGCTCGGCCAGAACGCGCTGGTGTTCCGGGTCCAGCCGGACGAGGGCGTGACGATGCGCTTCGGCTCGAAGGTTCCCGGCTCCACCATGGAGGTCCGCGACGTCAACATGGACTTCAGCTACGGCCACTCGTTCACCGAGTCCTCCCCCGAGGCCTACGAACGGCTGATCCTGGACATGCTGCTCGGCGAGCCGTCGCTGTTCCCGATGAACGACGAGGTCGAGCGGTCCTGGGAGATCCTCGACCCGGTGCTGAAGTGGTGGGAGTCACACGGCCGGCCGGAGTCGTACCAGGCGGGCACGTGGGGTCCGACATCGGCCGAGAAGATGCTCGCCCGTACCGGTCGACACTGGAGGCGCCCGTGATCATCGACCTTCCCGCGACCACCACGTCGCAGGTGAACAGCAAGCTGGTGCACCTGCGCGAGCAGGGTGGCGCGAACACCATCGGCCGGGTGCTCACGCTGGTGATCGTCACCGACGACAGCGAGCGCACCGAGGAGGTCATCGACGCGGCCAACCACGCGAGCCGGGAGCACCCGTGCCGGGTGATCGTGGTGGCGCGGGGCGCGAAGAAGGCCTCGCCGCGGCTGGACGCGCAGATCCGCGTCGGCGGCGACGCGGGCGCGAGCGAGGTCGTGGTGCTGCGGCTGTACGGCGCGCTGGCCACCGAGGGTGCCTCGTGCGTGGTGCCGATGCTGCTGCCGGACGCCCCGGTCGTGGCGTGGTGGCCGTTCGAGGCGCCGCCCGCGCCGGCCAAGGACCCGATCGGCATGCTGGCGACGCGGCGGATCACCGACGCCGCAGCGTCCCGGAACCCGACGAAGGCGCTCGAGGCCCGCGCGAAGTCCTATGTGGATGGTGACACGGACCTGGCGTGGACCCGGCTGACGCTGTGGCGCGCGGTGCTCGCCTCCGCGCTGGACCTGCCGCCCTACGAGCGGGTCACCAGCGCCACGGTCAGCGGCGAGGGCGACTCCCCGTCGGCCGACCTGCTCGCCGCGTGGCTGATCGCCCGGCTGCGGGTTCCGGTGCGGCGGCTGAAGGCCCGCTACGGCGAGGGCATCGTGAAGGTGGACCTGGACCGCCGCTCCGGCCCGGTGGTGCTGCACCGTCCGGACGGCACGGTCGGCGAGCTGACCCAGCCGGGCCAGCCGACCCGCCGGGTGGCGCTGCAGCGGCGTCCGGTGCGTGACTGCCTCGCCGAGGAGCTGCGCCGGCTCGACGCCGACGAGATCTACGCGGCCGCGCTCAAGGTGCTGAGCAAGATCGACCGCAGGGCCCGCCCGGCCACGTCGTCGAGCAGTTCGTCGGGCACGTCGTCGAGCAGGTCGGCGAGCGGATCGAAGGCCGCCGCGGCACGCAAGAGCAGCGGGTCCACCGCGAAGGGCGCGGCGAAGGCTCCCGCGAAGTCCGCGAAGGACAAGGCCGGGTCCAGGTCGTGACGGCGCCGCAGATCGTCGCGTACAACAGCCCCGAGCTGCTGGCCGCGGCGACGGCGGCACGCCTGGTGACCCGCCTGGTCGACGCCCAGGCGGCGCGCGGCTCGACGTCGGTGGTGCTCACCGGCGGCCGGGTCGGCATCGCGGTGCTGGAGCAGCTGCGCGCGATGCCGGCCCACGACGCCGTCGACTGGTCCAGAGTGGACATCTACTGGGGCGACGAGCGCTTCCTGCCCGCCGGCCACCCGGACCGCAACGAGACCCAGGCCCGCGCCGCGCTGCTGGACCACGTTCCGGTGGACCCGGCCCGGGTGCACCCGATGGCCCCGCCCGACGCCTCGCGCACGCCCGAGGAGGCCGCGGAGGCGTACGCGGACCTGCTTGCCGCCGCGGCGCAGCCGGAGGACCACCACCCGGTGCCGGGCTTCGACGTGTGCCTGCTCGGCGTCGGCGAGGAGGGCCACACCGCGTCGATCTTCCCCGACTCCCCCGCGGTGTACGAGGCGGAGCGCTCGGTCGTCGCGGTGCACGGCTGCCCCAAGCCGCCGCCAGTCCGGATCACGCTGACGCTGCCGGCGATCCGCCGGGCCGCGGAGGTCTGGCTCGTCACCGCGGGCGAGAGCAAGGCACCCGCGGTGGCGATGGCGCTGGGCGGCGCGGGCGAGGTGGCGGTGCCGGCCGCCGGCGCCCGCGGCCGGCTGCGCACCCTGTGGCTCCTGGACCGCGCCGCGGCCGCGAAGGCGCCCGGAATGTCCTCCCCGCCGCTGTCCTGACACAGGTCCTCGGACGGCCGCGCCGGCCGCTCACGAGCCGGGAAACGTGGTGGGCCGACCGGCCCACCGACATTCGACGATTCGGCCTCCGCGCGCGTCCGAATGACGCAAACCGGTAACTGGTGATTTGCTCCAGCACAGTTATCTGTAATGAAACGTCCCGCTCGGACGATGCTTCTGTCTTCAATGGTGCGGAGCAAACTCCGGAGGGAGGTTGAACATGTCGCAACGGCAACAGCACCACCCTGCCACAGCGCACCACAGTGCGCTCGCCGGGATGGAGCTGCCGCGACAACGTGCCGGCTCCCCCGAGCCGCCCCTGCGATCCGCGCCTGCGGAGGAAGGCACGGACGCCGGTACCGAGACAGGAGGTAGCGCCCTGGTCGCCCCAACGTTCATCCCGCCGATCGACGAGTTCCGGCTCATCCCCCGCCCCCGGCTGGTCACCCGCGCGCTGCCGCACTGGGTCACCGTGTTCCGGGCGAACCCGCGGGCCAAGAACATCGCCTCCGACGTCGTGGCGGTCGTGCTCGCCGTGCTGGACGTGTGGCTGGTGATCCCCGAGGACGCTCCCGGCTACTCGTTGTGGCTCTCCGGTGCGGCGGTCGCCGCGATGGTCATGCGCCGGCACGTGCCGTTCCTCGCCGTGCTGGTGACCGTGCCCGGTTTCCTGACCGGCTGGTCGCAGCTCGCCGCGATGGTCGCGCTCGGCACGCTCGCCAAGCGCCGCGGCTGGGGCTGGCAGCTGGTCGTGAGCGCGGTCCTGGTGTTCTGCTGCTACTTCATCATCTGGCCGCTCGAGGACTTCGCCGCCATGACCTGGCGCGAGCACGCGCTCGACGTCATCTGGGGCGTCATCGTGGCCGGCATGCCGGTCGCCATCGGCCTGCTGATCACGGCACGCAAGGAGCTCTCCGCCCGCATCACCGAGCTGGCCAGCAGCCGCGAGCGGGAGAAGGCGCTCTACGCGGAGACCGTGCGCGGGGCGGAGCGGACGAAGCTGGCACGCGAGATGCACGACGTCGTCTCCCACCAGGTCACGCTGATCGCCATGCAGGCGGGAGCCCTGCAGGTCGCCGCCGGCGACGACGAGGCGAGGGAGGTCGCCACGACCATCCGCCGGCTGTCCACCCGCACCCTCGAGGAGCTGCGCAACCTGGTCGGCGTGCTGCGGTCCGGCGAGGGCACCGACGGCGCGCAGCCGGGGCTGGACGAGCTGAGCGACCTGGTGCGCAACTTCCGCAGCGAGGCGGTCCCGGTGGCGCTGGACGTGAAGGCGGAGCCGTCCCGGCTGCCCCGGTCGGTCTCACACGCGGTGTACCGGACGGTCCAGGAGGCGCTGACCAACGTGCGCAAGCACGCGGCAGGCGCGCGCGCCTCGGTCAAGGTGCTGACCCAGCAGGACACGCTGGTCGTCGAGGTGCGCAACGGCCGTGCGGGCGCGCGGTCACCGGCGCTGCCGTCCGGCGGGCACGGCCTGATCGGCCTGCGCGAGCGTGCGGGCCTGCTCGGCGGCACGTTCCAGGCCGGTCCGACCTCCGAAGGCGGCTTCCGGGTCTCCGCGACCTACCCGCTGGTGGGTTGAAAGCCCGGGCCCCGGCAGCCGGTCCTCCCCCTCACCGGCTGCCGGGGCCCGCTCCACACACGACAAGGCCGCCGCGCGGACTTCCGCGGGGCGGCCTTCGGCGTTCGTGCTCAGGTTCGTGGTCAGCCTTCACGCTGCTTGCGCAGCTTCGCCAGCGCCTCGGCGAGGATGGCCTCGCCGTCGGCGTCCGAGCGGCGCTCCTTCACGTAGGCGAGGTGGGTCTTGTAGGGCTCGTTGCGCGGGGCCTTCGGCGGTTCCTGCTCGTCCCGGCCGCCGGGCAGTCCGCAGCGCGGGCAGTCCCACGACTCCGGCTCCTCGGCGTCGAGCGCGAACGACGGGCGCGACTCGTGCCCGTTGGCACACCAGTAGGAAACACGGCGCCGCGGGGCCGACTCGCCTCGTTCCGACTCGCCCATGGGACCGGCGCCGACTCGAGTCCCTCGAATCGCACTACCACCAGCCATCGACTTTCACACCCCCAACAAGGTGTCCAATGCGGGAAAATGCCTGGTCAAGAGATGTGCGGGAGGCCGCACGACAACGACAGAGGAGTGCGCCGGCCGCGGTCAGCCGACCTTGATCAGCAGCCCGAGCCCGATGACGCAGATCAGCCAGATGGCGCCGATGAACAGCGTCGCCCGGTCGAGGTTCTTCTCCGCCACGCTCGACCCCGCCAGGCTCGACTGCATGCCGCCACCGAACAGCGACGACAGACCACCACCACGGCCACGGTGCAGCAACACCAGCAGGATCAGCAGCAGGCTGGTGACGATCAGCACGATCTGCAGGGCTAGAACCATGTCATCCTCGCTGTTGACCCGATGTCCGCGTTCCGTGGTGAAGCCACACGTTACCTGGTGGCCGGAGATCGTCACACGTTGCCCCCGACACGCCAGAGGGAAATTGTTGCGCACGGGAACAAACTGGTCAATACTCGACGGCTAGCTGGTCCACCCTTCCGGGACAAAGGGAAACCGCGTGGCCTCCACTGTCCGTAAAGGACAGCCGACAACGGTGCCGGAAGGAGAGCGGTTCATGATCACGCGACGAACGTTCCTCGGGGGGCTGGCGGCGGCGACCGCCGGCGTTCCGCTCGCCGCGAACAGCGTCCTGGCGGCCGGTGAGCCGGCCGCGAACGCGGCGATGTCCCTGACCCTGGCGAACGAGTCCGGGCGCGGCCCGGTGTGGACCTATGTCGTCGGCACGGACCTGGCCACCGGCCGGCAGTGCCGGCTGTCGGCCGACGGCCGGCTCGTTGCGGTGTCGGAGGCCGACAACGGACCGGACGGCTACACCGACTACGCGATCCCGGTGGAGGGCGGCGGCACCACGCTGTCGCTGCCGCAGGGCATGTCCGGGCGGATCTACCTGGCGATCGGCGACAAGCTGAAGTTCCGCTGCAACCCGGGCAACGCGCTGGCCTACCCGGCGGGCTGGGTCAGCTCGGACCCCAACTATCCGATCCTGCACGACTGCGCCGAGTTCACCTACGACGGCGCGGGAATGCACTGCAACACCACGATGGTCGACATGCTCTCGGTGCCGCTCGCGATCACGCTGTCCGGCTCTGGGCAGCAGACCGCCGGCCGGCTGCGCGACGGCGGCCGCGCCGCGGCGTTCTCGGCGCTGTCCGGGCAGGCCGGGTTCGGCGGGCTGGTGCTGGGCGACCTGCGGGTCATCTCCCCCGGCCACGGCATCGACGCCGGGCTGTTCGACGCGAACTACTTCGCCGGCTACGTCGACGAGGTGTGGTCGCACTACCAGTCGGCCACGATGACCGTGACCGCGGGCACGAACACGTTCACCGGGCAGGTCTCCGGCGGGCGGTTCGTGTTCTCCGGCGGGGTCCGGCCGTTCGACCGGCCGAGCACCCGGGACGTCGTGTACTGCGACGGCGCGCTGGCCGCGCCGAACGACGGCGTCACCGGCCCGGTGGCCGCGGCGCTCGGGGCCGGGTTCAACCGCGGCGTGCTGACCGACACCGGTGCGCAGCCGGTGGCCGACGCCGGGACCTACTACCGGCGCGGCGTCACCAACCACTACTCGCGCGTCATGCACGAGAACACCGTGGACGGTGACGCCTACGGCTTCGCGTTCGACGACGTGTGCGAGCACGCGCCCTACGTCGAGGACCCGTCCCCCACATCGATCACGGTGACCATCACGCCGTTCTGACCCGGCGCCTGGCCGGCGGCGCGCCGCCCCTCAGGGCAGCGGGCCGCCGGCGGCGAGGGCGCAGAGCTTGGTGAACTCCTCGGCGTCCAGGCTCGCGCCGCCCACCAGGGCGCCGTCGATGTCGTCCTGCTTCACCAGCTCACCGATGTTGCCCGACTTCACCGAGCCGCCGTAGAGCACGCGGACCTCGTCGGCCACGCTCTGCCCGTACTTCTCGGCGAGCTTGGCACGCAGCGCCCCGCACACCTCCTGCGCGTCCGCCGGCGTGGCCACCCGGCCGGTCCCGATCGCCCACACCGGCTCGTAGGCCAGCACGACCTTGGTGACCTGCTCGGTCTTGAGGCCCTTGAGACCCGCGATCAGCTGGGCCGTGGTGTGCTCGACGTGGTCGCCCGCCTCGCGGACCTCCAGCCGCTCGCCCACGCACAGGATCGGCGCGACGTCGTTCTTGAGCGCCGCCTTCACCTTCGCGTTGACCAGCTCGTCGGTCTCCGCGTGGTACTCGCGGCGCTCGGAGTGCCCGACGGTCACGTAGCTGCAGCCGAGCTTCGCGAGCATCGCCCCGGACACGTCGCCGGTGTAGGCGCCCGAGTCGTACCGCGACAGGTCCTGCGCGCCGTAGCGCAGCTTGAACTTGTCGCCGTCCACCAGCGTCTGGACGCTGCGGATGTCGGTGAACGGCGGCAGCACCGCCACCTCGACCTTGGCGAAGTACTTCTCCGGCAGCGAGAACGCGATCTTCTGTACCAGGGCGATGGCCTCGAGGTGGTTGAGGTTCATCTTCCAGTTGCCGGCGATCAACACCTGGCGCATTCCGCCTCCCCGGACTTCACGGTTGTGGTCACCTTAGACGGCATCCAGAACGGTGATGCCGGGCAGTGGCTTGCCCTCCAGGAACTCCAGGGACGCGCCGCCGCCGGTGGAGATGTGCGAGAAGCCGTCCTCGGGCAGGCCGAGCTTGCGCACCGCGGCGGCGGAGTCGCCGCCGCCGACGACGCTGTAGGCCGCCGAGTCCGCGATGGCCTGCGCGACCGTCCGGGTGCCCTCGGCGAAGGGTGCCAGCTCGAACACGCCCATCGGCCCGTTCCAGAACACCGTGCGGGCCTCGGCCAGCACCTGGCCGTACCGCTCGGCGGTGATCGGGCCGATGTCCAGGCCCTTCCAGCCCTCGCGGATCTGCGCGGCCAGCACGGACTGGGTGCTCGCGTCGGCCGAGACGTCGTCGGCGATCACCACGTCCTCGGGCAGCATGATCTTGTCACCGGACTCGGCCAGCAGCCGCTTGCAGGTGTCGATCATGTCGGCCTCGAGCAGCGAGTCGCCGACACCCAGCCCCTCGGCGGCCATGAACGTGAAGCACATGCCGCCGCCGACGAGCAGCCGGTCGACCTTCGGCAGCAGCGACTCGATCACCGCGAGCTTGTCGGACACCTTGGAGCCGCCGAGCACGACGACGTACGGCCGCTCCGGCGAGCCGGTCAGCCTGTGCAGCACCTCGAGCTCAGCCAGCACAAGGCCACCCGCGTACCCGGGCAGCACCCGGGCGACGTCGAACACCGAGGCCTGCTTGCGGTGCACCACGCCGAACCCGTCCGACACGAACGCGCCGCCGTCGCCGACCAGCGCGGCCAGCTCGCCGGCCAGCTCACCCCGCTCGGCGTCGGCCTTGCCGGTCTCGCGCGGGTCGAACCGGACGTTCTCCAGCAGCGCCACGCCGCCGTCCGCCAGACCGTCCACAACGGACTTCGCGGACGGCCCCACGACGTCGTCGGCCAGCGCCACGTCCGCGCCGAGCAGCTCGCCGAGCCGCGCGGCCACCGGCCGCAGCGAGAACTTCGGGTCGGGCGCGCCCTTGGGCCGGCCGAGGTGCGCGGTGACGACCACGCGCGCACCGGCTCCGGTCAGCCGCCGGATCGTCGGCAGCGAGGCCCGGATCCGGCCGTCGTCGGTGATGCGGTCGCCGTCGAGGGGGACGTTCAGGTCGGCGCGCACGAGCACGCGCCGACCCGCGACACCCTCGGCGAGCAGATCGTCGAGAGTCTTCACAACGGCCTACAGCTTCGACGCGACGAGCGCGGTCAGGTCGACGAGGCGGTTGGAGTAGCCCCACTCGTTGTCGTACCAGCCGACGACCTTGATCTGGTTGCCGATCACCTTCGTCAGCGGGGCGTCGTAGATGCAGGACGCCGGGTCGGTGACGATGTCGGTCGACACGATCGGGTCGTCGTTGTAGCGCAGGATGCCCTTGAGCGGGCCGTCCGCGGCCTTGCGGTAGGCCGCGTTCACCTCGTCGACGGTGGTCTCCCGGCCGACGTTGACGGTGAGATCGGTGGCCGAGCCGGTGGGCACCGGGACGCGCAGCGCGTAGCCGTCCAGCTTGCCCTTGAGGTCCGGCAGCACCAGGCCGATGGCCTTCGCCGCGCCGGTGGAGGTCGGCACGATGTTCAGCGCGGCGGCGCGGGCGCGGCGCAGGTCCTTGTGCGGGCCGTCCTGCAGGTTCTGGTCCTGCGTGTAGGCGTGGATGGTGGTCATCAGGCCCTGCTGGATGCTGAACTCGTCGTGCAGGACCTTCGCCAGCGGGGCCAGGCAGTTGGTGGTGCAGGAGGCGTTGGAGATCACCGTCTGCGAGCCGTCGTAGGCGGCGTCGTTGGCGCCGAGCACCACGGTCAGGTCCTCGCCCTTGGCCGGGGCGGAGATGATGACCTTCTTGGCGCCACCCTCGTCGACGTGCCGGCGGGCGTCCTCGGCCTTGGTGAAGAACCCGGTCGACTCGAGCACGATGTCGACGTCGAGGTCCTTCCAGGGCAGCTTGCCCGGGTCGCGCTCGGCCAGCGCCTTGATCGTCTTGCCGTCCACCTCGATGCCCTCGTCGGTGGCCCGCACGTCGAACGGGAGCCGCCCGAGGATGCTGTCGTACTTCAGCAGGTGGGCCATCGTCGCAACGTCACCGAGATCGTTGAACGCCACGATCTCGATGTCGTGGTCGCCGGCCTGCACCGCGCGCCAGAAGTTGCGGCCGATGCGACCGAAGCCGTTGACGCCTACTCGAACCGTCACCGTGCGTCTCCTTGCTCGTGTTGTAGGACCGCTCAGTCACCCTATCGCCCACCGCACCATGGACGCGGGTCGTGGGAGCGACCTAACTGTATCGAATCAGACGCCGCAGGCCCTGCTCGGGTGCATGGTCGCCTTCCAGCGATTACCCAGATCTCGTGACATCACGAACGATTTTCCGACCGGTGGCGTATCTGGGGAGCGCGCGCCTGCTCTTGTCTTCATGTAGGGGGGCGCTGGGACGGGCGGCGAGGCGGGGGACGGCTCGCCGCCCCGGGGGATGCGGCACCCGATGAGGGACCCGCCTGACTGCGTGGGGGTCAGTCAGGCGGGTTCGTCGCATTCCACCCCACCGCGAGTCCAACGCTCCCGACCCGCGTGTCCAACGCTCGGGACCCCCGAGTCCAACGCTCCCGACCCGCGTGTCCGACGTTCCCGACCCCCGAGTCCGACACGCAGGCCCCGCGACGCCGGTCCCGAATGTCGGACTCAGCGGTCCGCGGCGTTGGACACGCGGGTTCCCGGTGTCGGACTCGCGCGGGGTCAGACCTCGGCGTCCAGCATTTCGGGGGTGACGGCGGACTCGGTGTCGGGGAGGCCGAGATCCTTCGCGCGCTTGTCGGCCATGGCCAGCAGGCGGCGGATGCGGCCGGCCACCGCGTCCTTGGTCATCGGGGGGTCGGACAGCTGGCCCAGCTCCTCCAGCGACGCCTGCCGGTTCGACAGCCGCAGCTTGCCCGCGGCGCTGAGGTGGTCCGGCGCGGTGTCCCCCAGGATCTCCATCGCCCGCTGGACCCGCGCGGCCGCGGCCACCGCGGCTCGCGCCGAGCGGCGCAGGTTCGCGTCGTCGAAGTTGGCCAGCCGGTTCGCGGTGGCCCGGACCTCGCGGCGCATCCTGCGCTCTTCCCACGCGAGCACGCTCGAGTGCGCCCCCAGCCGGGTCAGCATCGCGCCGATGGCATCGCCGTCGCGGACCACGACCCGGTCGGCCCCGCGGACCTCGCGGGACTTCGCCTGGATGCCCATCCGCCGCGCGGCGCCGACCAGGGCCAGCGCCGCCTCCGGACCGGGGCAGGTGATCTCCAGGGCCGAGGACCGCCCCGGCTCGGTCAGCGAGCCGTGCGCGAGGAACGCCCCCCGCCACGCCGCCTCCGCGTCGCACACCCCGCCGGACACGACCGGCGCCGGCAGCCCCCGCACCGGGCGCCCGCGCGGATCGAGCAGCCCGGTCTGCCGGGCCAGCCCGTCACCGTCCTTGACCACCCGCACGACGTACCGGGTGCCCTTGCGCAGCCCGCTGGACGCGAGCACGTGCACGTCCGCGCCGTGCCCGTACAGGTCGTGGATCTCCTTGCGCAGCCGCCGCGCCGCGGCCCCGGTGTCCAGCTCCGCCTCCACCACGACCCGCCCGCCGACGATGTGCAGCCCGCCCGCGAAACGCAGCAGCGAGGACACCTCCGCGCGTCGACAACAGGTCTTCGACACCGCCAGCCTGCTCAGCTCGTCCTTGACCGCCGCGGTCATCGCCACGAGGCCCCTCCTCTCCAAGAACGACACGACGAGAACGCCGACGACATCCCTCCCACCGGAGTCGCCGCGCTCGGCGCGTACATCCCACCATCAACCCGGGTCGCGCGCCCTTTCATCGCGCGTCTGCTGCCGCCAGGGCATCCCGCAGGCTCTCCGCGAGAGCCTGCGGGTCGTGCCGCTCCCGGGCCTTGGCGGACGCCACCCCGTCCAGCCGTAGGCTCGCCCCGAGCGACTCCGCCGCCCGCCGCAACCGGTCGGGCGTGGACACCGAGTCCGCGTCGGCGATCACCGCGTCGACCCGGAGGCGGGGTGCGTGCTCGCAGAGTACGTCGAGATGTCGTTCCGGGGAGAAACCGGCGGTCTCCCCCGGCTGGGGCACCAGGTTCAGTACCACGATCCGGGACGCCGCGGTGTCGATCAGCGCCTCGTGCAGCTCCGGCACCAGCAGGTGCGGCAGCACGCTGGTGAACCACGAGCCGGGCCCGAGCAGCACCACGTCCGCGTCGAGCACCGCGCGCACGGCGGTCGGGCACGCGGTCGGCACCGAGTCCGGCATGCCCGCGGTGTAGAGCCGGATCCGGCGCACCCGGCCGGGCGTGGTGGCGATCGCGACCTGGCCGCGGATGCGCCGCACGGCCGTGGTGTCCTCGTCCAGCCCGACCACGTCCGCCTCGATGTCCAGCGACTCGGTGCTCATCGGCAGCACCCGACCGCGCAGGCCGAGCAGCCGGGCGGCCTCCTCCAGCGCGGTCACCGGGTCGGGGATGGTCTCCAGCAGCCCGGCCAGCACGAGGTTGCCGACCGCGTGGCCGGCGAGCGCGCCGGTCCCGCCGAAGCGGTGCTGGAAGACCGTGCGCCACAGGGTGTTCCCCTCACCGTCGCCGGCGAGCGCGGCCAGGGCCTTGCGCAGGTCGCCGGGCGGGAGCAGGCCGAGCTCGCGGCGCAGCCGGCCCGACGAGCCGCCGTCGTCGGCGACGGTGACCACGGCGGTCACGTCGTCGGTGATCCGGCGCAGCGCGCTCAGCGTCGCGTGCAGTCCGTGCCCACCGCCGAGCGCAACGGCCTTCACCAGTGCCCCCCGCCGGATGTCCGTTGGTTGGATCGGCGGATCCGGGTGCTCGCTCGCAAGGCGCCGATTCGGCCTCGTACCGGACCGTACTTGGGCGGATCGGCAACGCCGCGAGCGGGGAGTCGGGCCGTCGAGTCGGCTGACGAGCATCCGGCGGGGGGCACTTGCCTCACTCCCTCCCCAGGTCGCGGTGCACGACCTTGACCGCCATCCGGTCCTCGTCCGACAAACGACGGGAGAGCTCTTCGGAGATGGTCACGCTGCGGTGCTTGCCGCCGGTGCAGCCGATCGCGAGCGTCAGGTACCGCTTGCCCTCCCGGCGGTAGCCGGCGCCGATCAGCCGCAACAGCTCGTGGTAGCGGTCGAGGAACTCCTCGGCGCCCTCCTGGGTGAGCACGTAGTTGCGCACGTCGGCGTCGCGGCCGGTGAGGTCCTTGAGCTCGGGGATCCAGAACGGGTTCGGCAGGAAGCGCACGTCCATCACCAGGTCGGCGTCCATCGGGATGCCGTACTTGTAGCCGAAGGACAGCACGGTGACCCGGGTGGTGGTGCTGGACTCGGTGCCGAACGTGTCCTCGATCTTGGCGCGCAGCTGGTGCACGGACAGCGTGCTGGTGTCGAGCACCAGGTCGGCGTCCGAGCGCAGCGGGCCGAGCAGGTCGCGCTCGGCCTTGATGCCGTCGATCAGCCGGCCGTCGCCCTGCAGCGGGTGCCCGCGGCGGACCTGCTCGAACCGGCGGATCAGCACCTCGTCGGTGGCCTCGAGGAACAGCACGCGCGGCTTGTACCCGCTGGCGTCGAGGTCGCGGATGATCGACGCGAGGTCCTCGGTGAACGCGCGGCTGCGGACGTCCATGACCACGGCGACCTTGGTCACCGCGCCCTGCGCCTTGGCACCCAGCTCGACCATGGTGGAGATCAGCTCGGGCGGCAGGTTGTCCACCACGAACCAGCCGAGGTCCTCCAGGCACTTGGCCGCGGTGCTGCGGCCGGCACCGGACAACCCGGTCACCACCGCCACCTCCACGCCGTGCGCGCGGCCCTCCGCAGCTTGCGTCACGTCGTACTCCCCTTCTCCGTTTCCCCTGCCAGCGCACTGTGTACCAGCGCCGCGGTGTGCGCGCCGATTCCCGGTACACCGCTGATGTCGTCCACGCTCGCCTGGCGTAACCGTTTGAGCGAGCCGAAGTGCTTGAGCAAGGCCGACTTGCGGCTCTGGCCGAGCCCGGGGATGCCGTCGAGCGCGGAGGTCGTCATCCGCTTGGACCGCTTCTTGCGGTGGTAGGCGATGGCGAACCGGTGCGCCTCGTCGCGGACCCGCTGCAGCAGGTAGAGCGCCTCGCTGGTGCGGGAGAGGATGGTCGGCTCCGGGTCGGCCGGCAGCCACACCTCCTCGAGCCGCTTGGCCAGGCCGATCACCGCGACGTCCTGGATGCCCATCTCGGCGAGCACGTCGGCGGCCGCGTTGGCCTGCGGGCCCGCGCCGTCGACGACGAGGAGGTTCGGCGGGTAGGCGAACTTCCTGGGCCGCCCGGTCTCCGGGTCGATCCCCGGGGTCGACTCCTGCCGCCCGTTCGTCCCGCCGTTCGTCCCGCCGTTCGTCCCGCCGTTCGTCTCCGCGAGGTAGCGGTGGAACCGGCGGCGGACCACCTCGGCGATGGACGCCACGTCGCCCTCGGTGGCCGCCTGCCGGATCGCGAAGCGGCGGTACTCGGACTTGCGGGCGAGCCCGTCCTCGAACACCACGAGCGAGGCGACCACGTCGCTGCCCTGGATGTGGCTGATGTCGATGCACTCGATCCGCAGCGGAGCCGTGTCGAGGCCGAGGGAGTCCTGCAGCTCCTGCAGCGCCGCGGAGCGCGCGGTGAGGTCGCCCGCGCGCCGCAGCTTGTGCTGGGCGAACGCCTCCTTGGCGTTGCGTTCGACGGTGTCCATGAGCGCGCGCTTGTCACCGCGCTGCGGGACGCGCAGCTGCACCCGGGAGCCGCGCAGCCCGGTGAGCCAGTCGGTGACCGCCGCGGTGTCCTCGGGCAGGGCCGGGACCAGCAGCTCGCGCGGCACCGGGCTGATGTCGCCGTCCGCGTCGTTCTCGCTGGCCAGCTCGGCCTGGTCGCCGTAGAACTGGGAGAGGAACTGGTCGACGAGGCCGGCCTCGGCGACCTCCCCGTCGTAGTCACCGATCTTGTCGATGATCCAGCCGCGCTGGCCGCGCACCCGCCCACCGCGGACGTGGAAGACCTGGACGGCGGCCTCGAGGTCGTCGTGCGCGAAGGCGACGACGTCGGCGTCGGTGCCGTCGCCGAGGACGACGGCCTGCTTCTCCATCGCGCGGCGCAGGGCGCCCAGGTCGTCGCGGAGCCGGGCGGCGCGCTCGAACTCCAGCTCGGCGGCGGCGGCGTTCATCTCCTTCTCGAGGCGGCGCATCATCTTGTCGGTGTGGCCGGCGAGGAAGTCGCAGAAGTCCTCGACGATGTCCCGGTGCTCCTCGGCGCTGACCCGGCCGACGCAGGGCGCCGAGCACTTGCCGATGTAGCCGAGCAGGCAGGGCCTGCCGATCTGGCCGTGGCGCTTGAAGACGCCGTTCGAGCAGGTCCGGGCCGGGAACACGCGCAGCAGGAGGTCGAGGGTCTCGCGGATGGCCCAGGCGTGGGCGTAGGGGCCGAAGTAGCGCACGCCCTTGCGGCGGGGGCCGCGGTAGACGTGCAGGCGCGGGTACTCCTCGTGCAGCGTGGCGGCGAGCACCGGGTAGGACTTGTCGTCGCGGTAGCGGACGTTGAACCGCGGGTCGAACTCCTTGATCCAGTTGTACTCGAGCTGGAGCGCCTCGACCTCGGTGGAGACGACGGTCCACTCCACCGAGCCCGCGGTGGTGACCATCTGGCGGGTGCGCGGGTGCAGCAGCGTGAGGTCGGCGAAGTAGGAGCTCAGCCGGCTGCGCAGGCTCTTGGCCTTGCCGACGTAGATCACCCGGCCGCCGGGCTCGCGGAACTTGTACACCCCAGGCGCATCCGGAATCGTGCCCGGCGACGGCCGATATGTCAGGCGTTTCGTCGCAGGATCTGCCACCCCGCCAGCCTACGGCCAGGCCCCGACACCGCCCGGCGGAGGCCGGAGCGGGAGAAGGCCACCCTCGCCGCGACAATGACGAGGGTGGCCTCGCGCCGGGGCGGGCGTCCCCGCCCCGGGTACGACCCCGCGGGTCAGACGGCGTGCAGGTTGCCGTCCGAGCCGATCCGGCAGGACGCCGACGCGGCACCCGAGTTGACGAACTCCGTCACGCACCGGCCGAGCTGGCCGTGGCCGCGGGCGTTCGGGTGGAAGGACTGCTGGGCCATGTGGATGCCGATCGCGTCCAGGCCGCCGGTCACCCACGCCCACGGGTCGACCGTGATGCGGTTCTGCCACTCGGTGGAGGAGTTGCCGTAGCCGCTGCACGCCTCGTGGCCCTCGGTGGCCCGGGAGAAGTCGAGGAACTTCACGCCGGTCCGGCCGGCCACCCCGCGCAGCGCGTCGGACAGCTGCGGCACCGCCACGGTCCGGCCGTACTTCGCGTCGGCCAGCTTGAACGGGCAGCCCTGCGGACCGTGCAGCAGCGAGTCCATCTTCTCGGTCAGCGGCGAGGCGTACGAGGTCAGCACGAAGTTGTAGCTGCCGTCCGCGTAGCCGGCCTGGTTCATCGCCGACTTGACGTCCCGCACCGCGTTCTCGACCTTCGGTGCCATCGCGGCGAGCCGCTGCGGCCACTCCGTCGCCAGCTTGCCGCGGCAGCCCGAGCCGAACGGGTCGAACCACGCGAGGATGCAGTCGACCATCGTGTCCGCGAACTGCGGGTCGTCGTTCGCCCCGATCTGCACGACCACGGTGGTGACCCGGTAGTCGCGGGCGATGTCGATCAGCCGCCGCGCCTGGCTGCCCTCGGTGTAGTGGGTGGTGTCGGCGAGCGACACGTTCGCCGAGTCCGCCCCGGAGCAGGCCAGGTTGAACGTACGGTCGGCCAGCGACGTGCGGTGCACCAGGGCGTTGGCCGAACGGTGGCACCAGTTGCCGTTCTCGCCGTTGGTGCCGGACTCGTAGTTCCCGGCGCCCTCACCGGAGATCGCGCTGTCGCCCAGCGACACGATCGCGGTCTGCCGGTCGTCGACGGTCTGCTCGGCGCTGGCCGTCGGGACGGCCACCACCAGACCACCGACCAGTAACGCTCCCAACGCCAACCCGAAGATGCGCACCCTCGTAGGGATCGATCGCATGGCCCTCTCCCCGAGCACACGGCGGTTACCGCCTGGTATCAATGACGAAAATCACCTTAACCAGCCGGTAACATGTGGGGCTATAACCCGAACGGCCCTCATATTTTGCCGTTCGGCTCAGCCCGGTGGGAGGAGTCCGCTCAGGTCAGGATCACCTTGTCCCCGTCGACCTGGACGGTGAGCTTCTGCAGCGGCTTGGTCGCCGGGCCGTTGACCACCGCACCGGTCGCGGTGTCGAACCTGCTGCCGTGGTTCGGGCAGGTCGACACGCCGTTCTTGGGCACGCCGATGATGCTTCCCATGTGCGTGCAGGAGGCGTTGTAGGCCTTCACCTCGTCGCCCGCGCGCACCAGCAGGGCCTTGCCCCCGGTCGGGTTGTCCACGATCAGCCCGCCGCCGTCGGGGATGTCGGCCAGCGGCGTGGGACCACCACCGCCGTCGCTTCCGGCGTCCCCGGAGCCGCTGCCGCACGCGGCGACCAGCGCGCCCGGTGCGACCAGCGCGACCGCGAGCCCGCACAGCATGTCGCGGCGGGAGCGAGCCGGACCGGGCCGGTCGGTGGCTGGGGTGGTGGGTTCGGCAGTCAAACCGGCTCCTCGGGGGATGTCGCGGGCAGAAACTATACGAGGCCCTACGCGCCCGCCCACCCGGAGGTTCAATCGTCAACTTCTTCGCGAGCGACGGCCCCGGGCCGTCGCGACCGTCCGGCTACCGCTGCTGCTCGCGGTCCGCCGCGGCCTCGCGGCGGATCCGGCGCAGTTCGCGCATGGCGGTGACCGCGCGCTCGCCGTCCATCGCCTGGATCGCCAGCACCGGGACGTACTCGTCGTGGGGCAGCTCCAGCCGTGCCCACGGCGAGCCGTCCGGGAAGCTCACCTGCTCGACCTGCGACCACGGGAACCGGCGCGCACCCAGCATGTTGCGCACCTCCACGCCGTCGCGGTCCGCGCGCACCCGCGGCCGGGTGAACCACAGCGCGCCGAGCGCCAGCATGATCCCGATGCCGAACATCGCGATCTGGTCCGACAGCCGGAAGTTCGCGCCGGTGTCGCTGCTCGGCAGGAACACCCCGGCGACCGCGAACATGGCGAACAGCACCACCGCGCCGGCACCGGCGAACAGCCGGACCCGGTGTGGCCGCACCACGACACTCACCTGAACGTCCTGTCCGTCCAGGGCTGCCGTAACCCCCGCACCACCATCGCGGTGTCCAGCGCCGCGACGCACGCCTCGAACCCCTTGTCCTCCACCGAGTCCGGCAGCCCGCACCGGTCCAGCGCCTGCTCCTCGGAGTTCACCGTCAGGACCCCGTTGCCCACCGGCGTCGCCTCGTCCAGCGACACCCGGGTCAGCCCCGCGGTCACCGCGTCGCACACGTACTCGAAGTGCGGCGTGCCGCCGCGGATCACCACGCCCAGCGCGACGACCGCGTCGTGCTGCTTGGCCAGTGCCTGGCATACCACCGGCAGCTCGATCGCGCCCGGCACCCGCACGACCGTCGGCTCGGTGATGCCCGCCTGCTTCGCCGCGGCCAGCGCGCGGGCCAGCAGCGTGTCGGTGATGCGGGCGTGCCAGCGGGTCGCCGCGATGGCGAGCCGGATGCCCTCACACTCCGGGACCTCGACGTCCGGGCGGCCCGCACCGCTCATGCCCGCTCCACGCCCTCGAACAGGTCCAGGTCGCCGAGCTCGTGGCCCATCCGGTCGCGCTTGGTGCGCAGGTACCGCAGGTTCTCCGCGTTCGGCCGGATCGGCAGTGCCACCCGGTCGACGATGGCGAGCCCGTAGCCGTCGAGGCCGACCCGCTTGGCCGGGTTGTTGGTGAGCAGGCGCATCGAACGCACCCCGAGGTCGACGAGGATCTGCGCGCCCTGGCCGTAGTCGCGGGCGTCGGCGGGTACGCCGAGCGCGAGGTTCGCGTCGACCGTGTCGTGGCCGTCGTCCTGGAGCTGGTAGGCCTGCAGCTTGTGCATGAGGCCGATGCCGCGGCCCTCGTGCCCGCGCATGTAGAGCACGATCCCGCGGCCCTCGGCGGCGACCGCCTCGAGCGCGGCGTCCAGCTGCGGGCCGCAGTCGCAGCGCAGCGAGCCGAACACGTCGCCGGTCAGGCACTCCGAGTGCACCCGGACCAGGACGTTCTCCCCGTCGCCGATCTCGCCGTAGACCAGCGCGATGTGCTCGATGCCGTCCAGCTTGGAGTCGTAGCCGACCGCCCGGAAGGTGCCGGCCGCGGTCGGGATGCGGGCCTCGGCCACCCGCACGACCTGGACCTCCTTGCGGCGGCGGTAGTCGATCAGGTCGGCGATCGAGATGATCGTCAGCTCGTGCTCGGCCGCGAAGACCTCCAGCTCGTCGCGGCGGGCCATGTCGCCCTCGTCCTTCTGGGACACGATCTCGCACAGCACGCCGGCGGGCCGCAGCCCCGCCATCCGGGCCAGGTCGACCGCCGCCTCGGTGTGCCCGGGGCGGCGCAGCACGCCACCCTCCTTGGCGCGCAGCGGCACCACGTGGCCGGGCCGGTTGAAGTCCTCCGCGGTGGCCTTCTCGTCGGCCAGGGTGCGGATCGTGTGCGCGCGGTCGGCGGCGGAGATGCCCGTGGTCACGCCGTCCTTGGCGTCCACGGTGACGGTGTAGGCGGTGCCCCGGACGTCCTGGTTGGTGTGGAACATCGGCGGCAGGTCGAGCCGGTCGCAGTCGGTCTCGGTGAGCGGGACGCAGATGTAGCCGGACGTGTAGCGGACCATGAACGCGAGCAGCTCCGGCGTCGCCTTCTCCGCCGCGAAGATCAGGTCGCCCTCGTTCTCCCGGTCCTCGTCGTCGACCACGATGACCGCCCGCCCGGCCCTGACGTCGGCGATCGCACGCTCGATACCCGCCATGTCGCTCATCGCTGTCACTCCCGCTCGCTGCTGCGACCATTGTGCGCCGACCCGGCCTGCGCGGCGGGCAAGTGTGGTGCGGCCAACCTCTCGACGTACTTCGCGATCACGTCCACCTCGAGGTTCACCAGGTCGCCGGGCCGCTTGGCGCCCAGCGTGGTGGCCCGCAGCGTCTCCGGGATGAGGCTCACGGAGAACTCGGCGCCACCGTCCCCGTCGACCACCTCGACCACCGTGAGGGACACCCCGTCGACGGTGATCGAGCCCTTCTCGACCAGGTAGCGGGCCAGGCGCGCGGGCAGCCCGACGCGCACCAGGTCCCAGTGCGCCGACGGCCGCCGGTCGAGGATCACGCCGGTGCCGTCGACGTGGCCCTGCACGATGTGCCCGCCGAACCGCTTGCCCACCTCGGCGGCCCGCTCCAGGTTGACCCGGTCACCGGCGGCGATCTTGTCCAGGCTGCTGCGCACCAGGGTCTCGCGCATCACGTCGGCGGTGAACGCGCCGCCGGACACCTCGACGACGGTCAGGCACACGCCGTTGACGGCGATCGAGTCGCCCAGCGCCGCGTCGGCGGTGACCAGCGGCCCGGCCACGGTGATCCGTGCCGCGTCCGGCAGGTCCCGCACGGCGACGACCTCGCCGAGCTCCTCCACGATCCCGGTGAACACTCAGCTCTCCCTCGCCGCGAGCGCCCGCAGGCGCTGCACCGCCGCGACCGGGTCCGCCGCGCCGTAGACCGCCGACCCGGCCACGAAGCACTCCACCCCGGCCTCGGCCGCCTGCTCGATGGTCTCCATGTTGATCCCGCCGTCGATCTCGACGAGCACGTCCAGCTCGTGGCGCCGCGCCACCCGCACCTTGTCCAGCACCTCGGGCATGAACTCCTGTCCGCCGAACCCCGGCTCGACGGACATCACGAGCAACGTGTCGTAGTGCGCGAACAGTTCCAGGTACGGCTCCAGCGGCGTGCCCGGCTTGACCGACAGCCCGGCCTTCGCGCCGGCCGCGCGCAGGTCCTTGGCGATCCGCACCGGGTCCCGCGCGGCCTCCACGTGCACGGTCACGTTGTACGCGCCGGCCTCGGCGTAGCCGACTGCCCAGCGGTCCGGGTCGTCGATCATCAGGTGGCAGTCCAGCGGGATGTCGGTCGCTTTGTGCAACGCTTGCACCACCGGCAGGCCGATGGTGAGGTTCGGCACGAAGTGCCCGTCCATGACGTCCACGTGCAACCAGTCCGCCGCCCCGCGCACGGCGGCCGCCTCCTCGGCGAGCCGGGCGAAGTCGGCACTGAGCAGGCTCGGCGCGATCATCGGTGGTGCCACGGTTGCAGCCTATTCCCCGCGCCCGCGCCCGCCGATTCGTGTCGTGCGGAGTTGGCGTGGCATCAGCGGAAGCGTTCGAACGCGGCGGTGATCTCCGGCCTGCCGGCGCCCGTGGCCAGCAGCAACTGCAGCAGGATGCGGGCCTTGGCCGGGTCGAGGAAGCCGGAGTGGATCAGCCCCCGTTCGAGCAGGTCGCGTTCCGAGCCGGGGTAGCCGTAGGTCTGGCGCAGGACCGAGCCGGCGCCGGTGCGGGTGGACAGCACGACCGGGACGCGGGCAGCGTGCTCGGCCACCAGCGGGACCATCCCGGCGGGGACGTGGCCGGCGCCGAGACCGGCGAGCACGATGCCGTCGAACGCGTCCCCGGCCCGCCGCAGCAGCGTGCCGTCGTCGCCCAGCGCGACCGTGACCAGGCCGACGCGCAGCCCGGCCACCCGCGGGTCGGCGGGCAGCGTGAGGCCGGGGCGGGCGGCGCCGCGGATGCGCGGGTCGCCCTCCACCACCAGGCCGAGCGGGCCGAAGCCGGGCGAGACGAACGCGCCGGTGCTGGAGGTGTGGCTCTTGCGGACGAACCGCGCGCCGTGCACCTCGTCGGACATCACCACCAGGCAGCCGAGCCCGCGGGCGGCCGGCGAGATCGCCACCCGGACCGCCGCGTACAGGTTCCCCGGGCCGTCCGCGCCCGCCGCGTCCGGGTGCCGCATCGCCCCGGTCACCACGACGGGTGCGTCGTCGGGCACGGTGAGGTCCAGGAAGAAGGCCGTCTCCTCGATGGTGTCGGTGCCGTGCGTGATCACCACGCCGTCCGCGCCGCCGGCGATCTCCGCGCGGACCCGATCGGACAGCGCGACCAGGTCGGCGAACCCCAGCGACGGGCTCGGCAGCGAGCGCAGCGTCGTCGCGGTGATCGTCGCGTCGAGCTCGGCGAGACCCGGGACGGACGCGACCAGGTCGTCGGCGTCGAGGGACGGGACGATGCCGCCGGACGCGCTCGGCGCCATGGCGATCGTGCCACCCATGCCGATCAGGGAGATGTGCGCCCGTTCCACCTCCCTGCCCGCCTCCCTGGAATCAACCCTTGTGGTCACGTTGGTCGGTTCTGTCCGGCTTGGCGCGTAGCTGCGGCTGGGTTGCGTCCCGTTCCCCTTGGGTGCGGGTGGCGGCCACGCGGGTCGTGCTGCCCCGCGCCCGCTCGTCGACCTGAGGTCGAGTGTTATTTCCGGAGCAGGGCGCAGAACATGGCGTCGGTGCCGTGGCGGTGCGGCCACAGCTGCACGTACGGGCCGGCACCGAGGTTCGGCATGTCGGGGAACGACTCGCGTGCGTCCAGCGTGCTCACCCCGGTCCGGCGGACCACGTCGGCCACCACGCCGACGGTCTCGGACAGGTGCGGCGAGCACACCACGTAGCCCACGACGCCGCCGGGGCGCACCAGGTCGACGGCGGTGAGCAGCAGCTCGCGCTGCAGCTTCGCCAGCTCGCCGACGTCGGAGGGCCGGCGCCGCCAGCGCGACTCCGGGCGGCGGCGCAGCGAGCCGAGCCCGGTGCACGGCGCGTCGACGATGATGCGGTCGAACGTGCCGGAGGCGAAGCCCAGCGAGGCGGGCTGGCGGCCGTCGCCGACGTGCACGGTGACCGGCAGGCCCTCGGTGGACCGCTCGACCAGCCGCGCCCGGTGCGGCGCCTTCTCCACCGCGTCGAGCCGCCCGCCGGCGATGCCGAGCACCGCGGCGAGCAGCGCCGACTTGCCGCCCGGCCCCGCGCACAGGTCCAGCCACCGCTCGTCGGCCCCGTCGACGTCCGGGCGGGTCAGCGCGATCGCGCACAGCTGGCTGCCCTCGTCCTGCACCGACGCGAGCCGCTCGCGCACCGGCTCCAGGCCGGCGGGGTCGCCCGCACCGGCCGCGAGCCGCACGCCGTAGGGCGAGTACGGCGCGACCTCCCCGCCGGTCATCGCGGCAAGCTCCTCGGCGGTGATCTCGCCCGGCCGCGCCACGAGATGCACCGCGGGCCGCTCGTTGTCCGCTGCGAGCGCCTCCTTCAGCTCCCCGCCGGTGCTGCCGAGCGCGTCGGCGAACGCCCGCGCCACCCACCGCGGGTGCGCCTCGCGCATGGCCAGGTTGCCGATCGGGTCCTCGTCCGGGTCGGGTGCGAGCCGCTGCAGCCACGACTCCTCGTCCAGCTCGGAGACCTTGCGCAGCACCGCGTTGACGAACCCGGTGACCCGCGAGCCCTGCTCCGCGCGGACCAGGTCCACCGTGGAGTCCACGGCCGCGTGGGGCGGGATCCTGGTGCGCAGCAGCTGGTAGCAGCCCAGCCGGAGCACGTCCAGCAGCCCCGGCTCCACCTTGGACAGCGGCCGTTCCACGCACGCGTCGAGCACCTGGTCCAGCAGGCCGATGCAGCGGCAGGCGCCGTAGGCCAGCTCGGTCGCGAGCGCGGCGTCCCGGCCGGTGATCCGGCGCTCCCGCAGCAGCTGCGGCAGCAGCAGGTTGGCGTAGGCGTCCCGGGCGCGGACCTCGCGCAGCGTGTCGAGCGCCGCCTGCCGCGCCGGGTCCTCCACCGGCGGCCGGCTCGGCCCGGTGCGGCGCTTGGGCGGGTGCGGTGTCCTCGGCCGGGAGAACCTCGCCGGGCGCCGTCCTTGTTGCGTCACGTCAGCCGCTCCCCTGGCTCGACCCGGACGCCGCGCGCCCAGTCGGTCGCCGCCATCCGTTTCTTGCCGGGGGCCTGCACCTCGCCGAGCGCGACCGGGCCGCTCGCGGTGCCGACCAGCACGCGCTTGCGCTCGACGAGCAGCTCACCGGGCTTGAGGGAGTCCGCGCCGACCCGGGTCACGGGTCCGAGCTTGATCCGTTCGTCGCGGAACTCCACCCACGCCCCGGGGTCCGGGGTGACCGCGCGGACCAGCCGGTCGACGGCCACGGCGGGCGCGGTGAAGTCGACCTTCGCGTCCTCGGTGCTCACCTTGGGCGCGTAGCTGGCGCCCTCGGCCGGCTGCTCCACCGCGCGCAGCGTGCCGTCGGCGATGCCGTCGATCGTGGACAGCAGCAGGCCTGCGCCGGCGTCGGCGAGCCTGCCGAGCAGGGTGCCCGCGGTGTCGTCGGCCCGCACCGTCTCGGTGAGCACGCCGAACACCGGGCCCGCGTCGAGCTCCTTCACGATCCGGAAGGTGCTCGCGCCGGTGACGTCGTCGCCGTGCCGGATGGCCGCCTGCACCGGCGCCGCGCCCCGCCACGCGGGCAGCACGGAGAAGTGCAGGTTCACCCAGCCGTGCGGCGGGATGTCCAGGGCCACCCTGGGCAGCAGCGCGCCGTAGGCGACCACCGGGCAGCAGTCCGGCGCGATCGCGCGCAGCCGGTCGAGGAACTCCGGGTCGGAGACCTTGCGCGGGGTGAGCACCTCGATGCCGCGCTCGTCGGCCAGCGCGCCGACCGGCGAGCGGACCAGGTGCCGGCCGCGTCCGGCGGGCGCGTCCGGGCGGGTGACCACGGCCGCCACCTCGTGCCGGCCGCTGTCGAGCAGGGCGCGCAGCGACGGCAGCGCCACCTCGGGGGTTCCGGCGAATACCAGACGCATCGTCAGACGGCCCCGCCGAAGATCGAGTGCGGGCTCTGTTTCATGGTGGGAATCCCGCCGTCGAACCACTCGGCCTGGCGGATCTCCTTCATCGCGGCCTTGCGGGTCTCCGGGGTCAGCCGGTCCAGGAACAGCACGCCGTCCAGGTGGTCGGTCTCGTGCTGCAGGCAGCGGGCCAGCATGTCGCTGCCCTCGATCTCGACCGGTTCGCCCTGCACGTTCCAGCCGCGCGCGACCACGTTGCGGTGCCGGCGGCAGTCGTAGTACACGCCCGGGATCGACAGGCACCCCTCCTCGCCGTCCTGGTACTCGTCGTCCGCGGCGGCCCAGACCGGGTTCACCAGGTGCCCGGCCACTCCGTCGCAGTGATAGGTGAACACGCGCAGGCCGACGCCGAGCTGCGGCGCGGCGAGCCCGGCGCCCCCTTCGGACTCCATGGTGTCCCACAGGTCCTTGACCAGGGTGCGCAGCTCCTTGTCGAAGTCCACGACCTCCACGGCGGGGGTGCGGAGCACGGGATCTCCGAAGAGCCGGATGGGCTGAACGGTCACGGTTCTCCCAATTCAGGCGATGGCGGGTCGGGGGGCCGCACGCCAGTCTATTCAGTGCCGATCGGGAGCCGACGGACGCAACGGTGGGTGGGACATCGGCAACCTCATGATGTGACGACCACTACGGACGAAGGTCAGGGGGTGGCGCGTGTGGCCGGTACCGGCGTCGGCTCCGACACCGAGCTGTGGCAGCGCGCCGCCGCCGGCGACCGGGCCGCGTTCGGCGAGCTCTTCGAGCGGCACGTCGAGGCGGTGTGGAACCACGCGTACCGGCTGACCGCGTCCTGGGCGCAGGCCGAGGACCTCACGTCGAGCACGTTCCTGCTGGCCTGGCGCAAGTGCCCGGAGCTGCGGCTGGTGCGCGAAAGCGCGCTGCCCTGGTTGTTCACCGTGGCCGGGAACCTGGCGCGCACCGAGTACCGCAGCACCGCGCGGTACCTGCGGGCGGTGCGCCGGCTGCCCGGCGAGCACACCGAGGCCGACCACGCGGACGCGGTCGCCCGGCGGGTCGACGACGACCGCCGCATGCGCCGCGTGCTCACCGCCGTCCGCGCGCTGCCCGACGCCGAGCGGCAGGCAGTGGAGCTGTGCCTGCTCGGCGAGGTGAGCACCGCCGACGCCGCGGCGCTGCTCGGCATCGCCGAGGTCAGCGTCCGATCCCGACTCTCCCGCGCGCGGGCCCGCCTGCGCACCGTGCTGAAGGAACGGTCATGAACGACATCGACTTCCCCTCGGGCCTGCCGCCCCGCCGGCCCCTCCCGCCAGAGATCCGCGACCGGCTGCGCGGCCGGCTGCGCGCCGAGGACCGTCGGTCCCGCCTGCGCACGCCGCTGGCGGCCGCCGCCGCGGTGGCCGTGCTCGCCGCGGGTGCGGTGATCGTCGGCCAGTCGGTGAACGGCACGCCCGCCGACTTCCACGCGGGCACGGCCCCGCCGTCCACCACGCCGGCGGCGACGACAGTGCCGCTCATCCCACCCCCGCCGGCCAAGTCCCCGGACGCGCGCAGCGCCGACGACCTCGACCGGTGCGGCACGGTGGCGGAGCGCAGCCCACGCTCGCGGGAGTTCGCCGCCCGGTCGGCCTGGGAGCCGGTGTTCACCGTCACCAAGGACGACCATCGCATCACCGCGTTCCGGGAGTCCGGCGGCAAGCCCGGGTTCTGCGACGTCACCGCCAGCACCGCGACGGTGTCCGACCCCAGCGCCGAGCCGATGTCGCTGGGCCTGTCCGACCCGGCGGGCCGGACCTACGCGCTGTACGTGTCCGACTCGGGCGTGCTCGCCGGTGTCGTGCCGGGGTCGGTCATGCTGACCAGCGAGATCACCGACACCCACGGACATGCCCGGATCACCGCCACGATGCAGAAGAACGGGCTGTTCGTGATGGACCTGGGCGACCTCGCCGACGGCGACCTCATCCGCACCACGGTCCTCGACGCCGACGGGAACGGCGTGGACAGCGGCGAGATCACCTACACAAAGGCGACCGCCCGCCCGCCCGGCGCCACCGGCACCGCCGAGTAACCCACGCCCCACCACCAACCCGAACCACCCCCACACCACCGAACCGACCCCCCACACCACCGAACCGACCCCCCACACCACCGAGTCGACCCCTCACGTCGCCGAACCGACCCGCCACGTCGCCGACCGCCGACCCGCCGGCGTTGACACCGGTGACGGGTCGTCCCTCGGCGCCGCCGAGTCGACCGCCCGCACCACCGAGTCGACCCCCACGCCACCGAGTCGACTCGCCCGCGCCACCGAGTCGACTCGCCCGCGCCACCGAGTCGACCGCTCGCGCCCGCCGGCTCGCCCGCGGACGGGTCGCCGCGCCACGGCGTCGGCTCGGCCGCGCCACGGGTCGGCTCGGCCGCGCCACGGGTCGGCTCGGCCGCGCCACGGGTCGGCTCGGCCGCGTGGCGGGTCGGCTCGGCCGCGTGGCGGGTCGGCTCGGCCGCGTGGCGGGTCGGCTCGGCCGCGTGGCGGGTCGGCTCGGCCGCGTGGCGGGTCGCTAGATCAGCTCGAGGGGGTCGAGGCGGACCCGGATCGGGTCCGGCTCCTTGCGCGCGGTCCGCACGTGCTGGGCGGTCGCGAGCGCCGCGGCCAGGGCCCTGCCGTCCGCGCGGGAGGACCGCACCAGCGCCCGCTCCCTGTCCTCCTCCTTGTCCCGCTCCCTGTCCCCGAGCGGCACCGGGCCGAGGATCTCGCCGGACGCCGGCAGCTCGAGCTCGTCGAGGAACGTCGCCAGCGCGCCGGCCGCGCCGTCGACCGACGCCATCCGCACGGCCGGCGGAAAGCCCAGCTCGGTGCGGGCCGCAAGCTCCTGGCGCGCGTGCCACACCGGGTCCCACCGCACCAGTGCCTGGACCGGTGCCAGCGCCGACTCGGCCAGCACCACGACCCGGCCGCCGTCGCCCGCCGGGCGCACCAGCGCGGCTGCGAGCATCCAGCGCCGCAACGCCTCCTCGGCCGCCCGCAGGTCCGCGCGGCCCAGCAGCGCCCACCCGTCGAGCAGCAGGGCCGCCCCGTACCCGGCCGGCGCGACCGGCTCGGCGCCCGGGGTGGCGACCACCAGCGCGGGCCGGTCGGCGACCTCGGCGAGCACCTCGCTGGCGCCGGAGCCGAGCACCGGCACGTCGGCGAACGCCCGCCCCAGCTCCTCCGCGGTCCGCTTGGCCCCGACGACGACGGCCCGCAACCGGCGGGACCCGCAGACCCCGCACCGGAACGCGGTGTCCGCCACCCCGCACCACCGGCAGGTGGGCGGGCGGGCCTGCGCGGCCCCGCCGGTCGGCAGCCCGAGCGGCCCCGCGCAGCGACGGCACCGGGCCGGCGCCCGGCACTGCTGGCACGCCAGTGCCGGCACGTACCCCCCGCGCGGCACCTGGACCAGCACCGGCCGCCCGCCGGCGAGCGCGGCGCGCGCCGCGTCGAAGGCCACCGACGGGATCCGGGCGGCGCGCGCCGCCGGGTCGCGGGCCAGCTGAACGTCGGACTCGCCCAGCGCGACGATCCGCGGCGAGGCCGCGCGCAGCACGTCGCGGGCGGCGACGATCTCCGGCGCCCACCCCGAGTCGACCAGCAGCTGCGCCTCCGCGGTCCGCGCGAATCCGGCCACGACCAGCGACGCGCCGGCCGCGTGCGCCCGCTGGATCAGCACGTCGCGCACGTGTGGGTAGGGCGCGTGCGGGTCAGCGTGCAGGTCGTCACCGTCGTCCCAGACGGCGAACACGCCCGGCCGGTGCACCGGCGCGAACACGCTCGCCCGCGTGCCGACCACGATGCGCGCCCCGCCCCGCAGCACCGACAGCCACCGGCGGTACCGCTTGGCCGGGCCGGCGTCCGCGGACAGGGCGACCACCGCGTCCGCACCGGCCAGCGCCACGCACGCCGCGTGCAGCCGTGCCACGTCCCGGTAGTCGGGCACCACCAGGACCGCCCCCCGGTCGCCGGCCGCCGCGGTGGCGGCCAGCTCGGCCAGCCGCGCCGGCCAGTCCTCCCCCGGCAGCGCCTGCCACACCGTGTGGGCCTGCCGCCCGGCCCGCACCGCCTCCAGGAACGCCGTCCCGCGCGGGTACCGGCGCCACCCCGCGGCGTCCGGAGCGGCCGGCGGTGGGGCCGGCTCGGGCGGCGGCTCGGCCTCGACCTTGGCGTGCCGGGGCGGGACGGCCAGCCGCAGCACGTCGATCATGGTGCCGGCGTACCGGTCGGCCACCGCGCGGGCCAGGGTCGCGATCTCCGGCGCGAGCACCGGCTCCGGGGACACCACCCGGGTCAGGAACCCGAGCCGGCCGGTGAACTCCGACTCGCCGGCCCGCTCGAGCAGGAAGCCGTCGACCTGCTGGCCGGCGAACCGCACGCGGACCCGGCAGCCGGGGACGGCGTCCTCGTCGAGCTGCTCGGGCACCAGGTAGTCGAACGGCCGGTCCAGGTGCGCGAGCGGGACGTCGACCACCACCCGGGCGACCGGGAGCGTGGCCGCCGGCCGCAGCTCCCCCTTGCGCGCGGTCATGCGCGGTGTTTATCACGGTCCACCGTCGCGCGCCGGGCCGGATCGGCCCGGTTCACGGTCGTCGGCTCACAGGCCGCGCCCGGCGCCGCGTTCGTGGCTCGCACGCGGCGCCGGGCGTGACCCGGCAGCGTCCTGACGTCGGGGCAAAGTTCTCGCCGCGTCACGCGGCGGCGACGTCCAGGTGCTGCTCTCCCTCCTCGGTCCGGACACGGTGTTGGTCGGGTTCGTCGGCGGGAGCCCGGGCCGACGTGAGCGGCGGGAGGCACACTGTGCACTCCGGCCCGGGCTCCGCGCCGAGCCGGTGATCAGCCGCTGACGTGCACGTGGCCGGCGCCCCACACCGACCCGAGCACGGCGAGCGGCCAGATGACCAGCAGCGGGACGAGTCCCACCCCCGCGACGGCCAGTACCGCGGCCGTCACGGCGGTCGCGACGAGGCCGACGTTGGCCGAGACGTAGCACAGCCCCATCGGCCCGAACAGGACGGCGAGAACGAACGCCAGCCCGACCGACTTCGGTGCCGGCTCCACGAGCGGGTAGCGGCCCGGCCCGGGCGCCTCGGCCGGCGAACCGCGGTACCAGCCACCGGACAGCAGCGGCGGATGCGGCGGGATGACCTCGGGAACGGCGGCGTAACTCCGCGTCCACTCCGCGTTGAGGACCGGGCTCAATGTCTGGTTCGTGGCCATCTTTCGTTCCCCTTGCGTTCCTGCATTTCGGCTGTACAGCCCATACTGGCGGGGACCGGGAACGGGTACCGTGTCAAATGGAACACCTGGACGGGGCTGGGGAGGCCCAGAAAATGGGGCCGTTGGAAATCAGTAGCGGTGAGCGCCGAGCGTGGCACCGATTGACCGACGCGGAGCGTGCCGCACTCACCGCCTCCGGACACGTACGCACCTGGCGGGCCGGGGAGATCCTTGTGCTGCAGGGCAGCCCGCCCAGCAGCATGTTCGTGATCCTCAGCGGTTGGGTGAAGATCACCGCGACGAACTACCGGGGCGACAACGCCCCGCTGGCGGCCCGCGGGCCGGCGGAGATCGTCGGCGAGCTGTCGCCGATCAGTGGCCTTCCGCGCACCGCGACAATCGAGGCGATCGACGAGGTTCGCGCGCTGGTGATTCCGCGTGAACGGCTGCTCGGGGTGCTCCGCAGAAAACCCAGAATCTCCGAGGAGCTACTCCGATCGGCGGCAATTCGGCTGCAACAATCGGATCGTCTGCGGCTGGAGTCCGGCGGCCCGGATTTCCCGCAGCGGCTCGCCGCGGTGCTGCTGGAACTGGCCCTGCAGTACGACCCGAACTGGGAGGCGGCCGACGAGGTGGTCCTGAACGTCACCCAGGAGGATCTCGCGAGCTATGCCCGGGTGTCGCGCAGCACGCTCATCCGGGGTCTGGACGAGCTGAAGAAACTCGGTGTGGTGACGACCGGCCGGCACCGGGTGACGATCATCCGCCCGGACGTCCTGCGCGACCTGGCGGCGGGGCGCCCGGCTCCGTAGTTCGGACTCGGGTCAGCGCCGGTAGTAGGCGGCGTACATGACGGCGAGATCCGCGCGCTCGCCGGCCGACGACTCCTCCCGGATGGTCCGGTTCAGCCCGGGCGGGAAGCCGTGCCTGATCAGGCGCCGCTCGCAGGCGTCCTCCATGAACGACAGCGAGAAGTACAGCGACAGCAGGTAGCCCAGCGCCACCATCGAGATGCGCAGGGACCACGGTCCCGGCACGAGCAGCGCCAGCCACCACCCGGCGAACATCACCTGGACCCGGGCGAAGTGGCGGAACACCCAGGTGCGGCAGGTCAGGTCGTAGAGGACCCAGCCGTGGTACGCGGCCGGCAGCGTGCCGCCGAGCGCGTACCACAGCCACCGTGCGGGGCCAGGGCGCATCAGGCCCCGGCGAGGGCCTTCAGCGCGTCGGCGCGGTCGGTGCGCTCCCATGGCAGATCCAGCTCCGGACGGCCGAAGTGGCCATATGCGGCGGTCTGAGCATAGATCGGGCGCAGCAGGTCCAGGTCACGGATGATGGCGGCCGGCCGGAGGTCGAAGACCTGTCCGATGGCCTCCTGGATCTTGGTCGGGTCGACCGTCTCGGTGCCGAAGGTCTCCACGAACAGGCCGACCGGCGCCGCCTTGCCGATCGCGTAGGCGACCTGCACCTCGATGCGTGACGCCAGGCCGGCGGCGACGGCGTTCTTGGCCACCCAGCGCATCGCGTACGCGGCCGAGCGGTCCACCTTCGACGGGTCCTTGCCGGAGAAGGCGCCGCCGCCGTGGCGGGCCATGCCGCCGTAGGTGTCGACGATGATCTTGCGACCGGTCAGGCCGGCGTCGCCCATCGGGCCGCCGATGACGAACCGCCCGGTCGGGTTGACCAGCAGGCGCACGTTGTCGGCGTCGAGGTCGAGCCGGGCCAGCTCCGGCTTGACGACCTGCTCGAGCACGTCGACGGTGAGCAGCTTGTCCAGGTCGACGCCGTCGGCGTGCTGCGAGGACACCACGACGGTGTCGAGGCGGACCGCCTGGTCGCCCGCGTACTCGATGGTGACCTGGGTCTTGCCGTCCGGCCGCAGGTAGGGCAGCGTGCCGTTCTTGCGCACGTCGGTGAGCCGCTTGGACAGCCGGTGCGCCAGCGCGATCGGCAGCGGCATCAGCTCCGGCGTGTCGGTGCACGCGTAGCCGAACATGAGGCCCTGGTCGCCCGCGCCCTGCTTGGCGATCTCGTCTTCCTCGTTGTCGACCCGCTTCTCGTACGCGGTGTCCACACCCTGCGCGATGTCGGGCGACTGCGAGCCGATGGCGATGTTGACGCCGCAGGAGTTGCCGTCGAAGCCCTTGGCGGAGGAGTCGTAGCCGATCCGCAGGATCGTCTCGCGAACCAGGTTGGGGATGTCCGCGTACGCCTCGGTGGTCACCTCGCCGGCGACATGCACCTGCCCGGTGGTGACCATGGTCTCGACCGCGACGCGCGACCGCGGGTCCTTGGACAACAGCGCGTCCAGGATCGAGTCGCTGATCGCGTCACAGATCTTGTCCGGGTGCCCCTCGGTCACCGATTCGCTGGTAAACAGCCTGCTCGAGGACTCCGTCACGACGTACCTACCCAATTCTTCGCCTGGTTGTTGCGTCAAAGCGTACTGATGGTCCTGGAGAACCCGTCACGTTCGGGTGAACGCCATCACCGCGTCCCATATATCGGTAGCCATCCGCGACTTGCTACCGAGAGCGATGGCCCGCTCCGAACCGTCACCAGATAGTAGCCATCCGGAGTTGTCCTCCGTCTCGAACGCCCGGCCCTCGCCGACCGCATTGACCACGAGCAGGTCGCAGCCCTTGCGCTTGAGCTTGGCCCGGGCGTGCTCGAGCACGTCGCCGGTGCTGTCCCCGGTCTCGGCCGCGAAACCCACGATGACCTGGTCCGGCGCCCGGCGGGCGACCAGCTCGGCGAGCACGTCCGGGTTGCGGGTCAGCGCGACCGGGTCGGGGTCCCGGTCGGTCTTCTTGATCTTGTGCGCGGCCCGGTCGACGGGCCGGAAGTCGGCCACCGCGGCGGCCATGACGACGACGTCGGCGCTCACGGCGGCCGTGTGCATCGCGTCACGCAACTGCTCGGCGGTGCCGACGCGGACGAGCTCGACACCCGCCGGCTCGGCGAGTGCCACGGTGTGCGCGGAGACCAAGGTCACCCGCGCGCCGCGCTGCACGGCGGTCCGCGCCAGCGCGTAACCCTGCTTGCCGGAGGAGCGGTTGCCCAGGTACCGGACGGGGTCGAGCGGCTCGCGGGTGCCGCCCGCGGAGACGACGACGCGCAGGCCCTCCAGGTCCCGCGGCAACGCGTCGGGCCGGCTCAGCAGCAGCCGGGCCAGGTCGACGATCTCGGCGGGGTCGGCGAGGCGGCCCTTGCCGGTGTCGGCGCCGGTGAGCCGCCCGCTCGCGGGCTCGGTGACGACGACGCCGCGGCGGCGCAGCGTGGCCACGTTGTCGCGGGTGGCGGGGTGCTCCCACATCTCGGTGTGCATGGCGGGCGCCAGCATGACCGGGCAGCGCGCGGTGAGCAGGGTGTTGGTGAGCAGGTCGTCGGCGAGGCCGTGGGCGGCCTTGGCGAGCAGGTCGGCCGTGGCGGGCACGACGAGGACCAGGTCGGCCGACTGCCCGATGCGCACGTGCGGCACCTCGGGCACGTCGGCGAACACCCCGGTGTGCACGGGGTTGCCGGACAGCGCCTCGAAGGTGGCCGCACCGACGAACCGCAGGGCGGCCTCCGTCGGGACCACCCGGACGTCGTGCCCGGACTCGGTCAGCCGGCGGAGGACCTCACATGCCTTGTAGGCCGCGATACCGCCACCCACGCCCAGGACGACGCGGGGACGGCGATCGGCCTCGGTCACTCGCCTTCGGTGTGCTCGAGCAGGCCGGCGTGGATCTCGCGGAGCGCGATCGACAGCGGCTTCTCCCGCGGACCCGGCTCGACCAGCGGCCCGACGTACTCCAGCAGGCCCTCGCCGAGCTGCGCGTAGTAGTCGTTGATCTGCCGCGCGCGCTTGGCGGCGTAGATCACCAGGGCGTACTTCGAGCTGACCTTGTCGAGCAGGTCGTCGATCGGAGGGTTGGTGATGCCTTCGAGGGTGGGACTCGTCGGGTCACCCAGTGCGCCCAACTCGGTGGGGGTGATCACTCGTGTTTCTCCAGCTGGTCAGACGAATTGTCAAGTACCAAGGTTAGCAACTCCGCCGCGGCACTCTTCACGTCGGTGTTGACGACCACGGTGTCGAACTCGTCGCGGGCCGCCAGCTCCTCCTTGGCGGTCCGCAGCCGGCGCTCGACGATCTCCGCCGACTCGGTGCCGCGGCCGACGAGGCGTTCCACCAGCGCCTCCCAGCTCGGCGGGCAGAGGAACACGAGGAAGGCCTCGGGCATGGTGCGGCGCAGCTCGCGGGCGCCCTGCAGGTCGACCTCGACCAGGGCGGGCTCGCCGGCGGACAGGCGCTTCTCGATGGGCGCACGGGGGGTGCCGGAGCGATGGGTGCCGCGGTGGATGTCCGCCCACTCCAGCAGCTCGCCGCCGGCGATCATGCGGTCGAACTCGGCAGGGGTCACGAAGTGGTAGTCCACGCCCTCCTGCTCCCCCGGCCGCTGCTCGCGCGTCGTCGCCGAGACGCTGAACCACAGCTGGGGGTACTGGGCGCGGAGCTCGCGCACCACGCTGCTCTTGCCGACGCCGGAGGGGCCGGCCAAAACAACCAGCCGGCCCCTCCGGGTCTCACTGTGAGCGCGACTCACTCGCCGCTGAACTCGGCGAGCAACGCCTTGCGCTGGCGCTCACCGAGACCACGCAGGCGGCGGCTCGGGGCGATCTCCAGACGCTCGATGATCTGCTGGGCACGCACCTTGCCGACGCCCGGCAGGGCCTCGAGCAGTGCGGTGACCTTCATCTTGCCCAGGACCTCGTCTTTGTCAGCTTGGGCGAGCACGTCCTTGAGGGTGGTGCCACCTCGCTTCAAGCGCTCCTTGAGCTCAGCTCGGGCGCGACGGGCGGCAGCCGCCTTCTCCAGCGCTGCGGCCCGCTGCTCCTCGGTCAGCTGGGGAAGGGCCACGATTTCCTCCGGGGGGTGGGGTGTTTCTGCGGATCGGTGCCGCGACGTTACCGAGGTCGGGGCGGTCACGACAACGCGGGTCCACCTTAGTGCGCAACGTAGCGTTCATCAGAGCATAGATCTACTGTGTGTAGCGACCAATGCCCGGACCTGCGGTAACCAGATGTGGGACCTTGATCATCTCGGAGTTGTGCGGTACAAGGGCCGACCGTGACGGCCTGAATTCGGACTTCTGAAGACGCGCCGGTCGAATTTGCCCGACGCGGACACCGCCCTGAGAAACTTCCTCAATTCTCAACCGCCAGAACCGTGCCCGTTCTCGCGCGGGTGGGGAACGCTGCCCCCACCCTCTCCGGGGGCACCCCATGGGTCAATTCTATCAGTGAAATACCTGGTCAACAGGGGTGTGGCGGGGTTGTGGACAACGTCGGGCCGCGAATGGAGCGTGTGGTGCGCCGAGCGGTTCGAGGTGCTACCGCGGGTGCGCGACGGACAGCGAGTCGCGCACGCGCAGGGCCGCGTCCCGCAGGGCGGTGACATCCGGTCCGTGGCGCAGGATCTCCCGGGACGAGGACGGCAGCACGTGCCGCAGGCTCGTGCCGAAGACCGTGCGCAGGTCGGCGAGCGTGCCGCCCTGCGCGCCGAAACCGGGGGCCAGGATCGTCCCGTTGAGGCGTGAGAGGTCCAGCTCGGTGCGGCCCACCGTGGCGCCGATGACCAGGCCGACGGGTCCGAGCGGGCTCCCGCCGGCGTTGCGCGCGGCGGCCTCGTCGACGATCTGCTGGGCCACGGAGCCGCCCGTGGCGCCCGTGGCGTGCTGCACCGACGCGCCCTCCTTGTTCGAGGTCAGCGCCAGCACGAACACGCCCCGGCCGGTCCGCTCGGCGAGGTCGAGCGCGGGATCCAGCGAGCCGAAGCCCAGGTACGGCGACAGCGTGACGGCGTCCGCGGCCAGCGGCGCGCCCTCGGCCAGGTAGGCGGCGGCGTAGGCGGCCATCGTCGAGCCGATGTCGCCGCGCTTGACGTCCAGCAGGACCAGCGCGCCGGCCTGCCGGGCGGAGCCGATCAGCCGCTCCAGGACCGCGATCCCGGCCGAGCCGTACGCCTCGAAGAACGCCGACTGCGGCTTGAGCACCGCGATCTCCCCCGCGAACGCCTCCACGCACGTCGTCGCGAAGCGCTCCACGCCGGCCGCGGACACCGGCAGGCCCCACGCCTGCAGCAACGACGGATGTGGGTCCACCCCCACGCACAGCGGCCCGCGCAGCGACACCGCGGTGGTCACCCGAGCCCCGAACGGCGCCCTCACCACACACCCCCACTCCCGCGAGTCCCCCGCTGCGGACCCGCGAGTCCCCCGTTCCCGACCGGCGAGTCCCCCGTTCCGGACCGGCGAGCCCCCCGCTCCCGGCCGCCCGAACTCCCCGGTGCGCACCACGCGTGCCCCGCCTCGAACCCGGAGACCGGAACCCGGCCGGGCGCCACGACACCGCGGCGGAACGCCGCCCGCCACCGCACCCGCTCGACGCGGCATGACGCCGTCCCCCGACCGGCACGGCACGCCGCCCCGGCGGCCGGACGCCGGTTGAACGGTCCATTCAACCGGCCTGGGGGCCCCCCGATTTCCACGGTATCGGAGGGGACCGACAGTTCCGGATGGACGGGCGGCGGGTGGGGACAGGGCGGCGGTGCGACCGGGGCCGGCCGACCGCCCGCGACCGAGACCGACCCCGCCGGAACCGGGCGACGGCCCGCGATCATCGGTCCCTCCGCAGAGTCGCCTGCAGCGACTGGAGCGACTCGACGCCGATGTCCTGGCGGATCAGGGCCTCGATGCCGTGCACCGCCGCCGCCGCGCCCTGGATCGTGGTCACGCACGGGATGTCGCGGGACACCGCCGCGGTGCGGATCTCGTAGCCGTCCACGCGCGGCCCCGGGTTGCCGTACGGCGTGTTGATCACCATGTCCACGCCGCCCTCCTTGATGATCTCCACGATGTTCGGCTCCGAGTCCTTCGGCGTCTCGAAGTGCTTGCGCACCTCCGTGCACGCCATCCCGTTGCGCCGCAGCACCTCCGCGGTCCCCGCCGTCGCCAGCACCTCGAACCCGAGGTCCGCCAGGCGCTTCACCGGGAACACCATCGCCCGCTTGTCCCGGTTCGCCACCGACACGAACACCCGCCCGGACGTCGGCAGCGAGCCGTAGGACGCCGTCTGCGACTTCGCGAACGCCTTGCCGAACGACGCGTCGATGCCCATCACCTCGCCGGTCGACTTCATCTCCGGGCCCAGCAGCGAGTCCACACCGTGACCTTCGGGGGTCCGGAACCGGTGGAACGGCAGCACCGCCTCCTTCACCGCGACCGGCGACGTCGCCGGCAGGTCCGCCCCGTCGCCCGACACGGGCAGCAGCCCCTCGGACCGCAGCGAGGCGATGGACGCGCCCAGCATGATCCGCGCGGCCGCCTTCGCGAGCGGCGCCGCGGTCGCCTTCGACACGAACGGCACGGTCCGCGACGCCCGCGGGTTCGCCTCCAGCACGTACAGCACGTCGTCCTTGAGCGCGTACTGCACGTTGAGCAGCCCGCGCACCCCGATGCCGTGCGCGATCGCGGCCGTGGACCGGCGGATCGCCGCCAGGTCGGTGCGCCCCAGGGTGATCGGCGGCAGCGCGCACGACGAGTCCCCGGAGTGGATGCCGGCCTCCTCGATGTGCTCCATCACCCCGCCGAGAAAGACGTCGACACCGTCACAGAGGGCGTCCACGTCGATCTCGATCGCGTCGTCCAGGAACCGGTCCACCAGCACCGGGTGCTCCGGGGTGACCTCGGTGGCGCGCTCGATGTAGCCGGCCAGCGAGTCCTCGTCGTAGACGATCTCCATGCCGCGCCCGCCCAGCACGTACGACGGCCGCACCAGCACCGGGTAGCCGATCTCGTCCGCGATCCGCTTGGCCGCGGCGAACGACGTCGCGGTGCCGTAGCGGGGCGCGGGCAGCCCGGCGGTCGTGAGCACCTCGCCGAACGCGCCGCGGTCCTCGGCCAGGTGGATGGCCTCCGGCGGCGTGCCGACCACCGGCACCCCCGCGTCCGCGAGCCGCTGCGCCAGCCCGAGCGGGGTCTGCCCGCCCAGCTGCACGATCACCCCGGCCACCGTGCCGCTGCGCCGCTCCGCGTGCACCACCTCCAGCACGTCCTCGAACGTCAGCGGCTCGAAGTACAGCCGGTCGGACGTGTCGTAGTCGGTGGACACCGTCTCCGGGTTGCAGTTGACCATCACCGTCTCGAACCCCGCGTCCCGCAACGCCATCGCGGCGTGCACGCACGAGTAGTCGAACTCGATGCCCTGCCCGATCCGGTTCGGCCCGGACCCGAGGATCAGCACCTTCGGCCGGTCGCGCTGCTCGGCGACCTCCGTCTCGGCCGCGGGGTCGAGCTCGTAGGCCGAGTAGTGGTACGGCGTGCGCGCGGCGAACTCGGCCGCGCAGGTGTCGACGGTCTTGAACACCGGCCGGATGCCGAGCCGGTGGCGCAGCGTCCGCACGCCGTCCTCGCCGGCGAGTTCCGGGCGCAGCGCGGCGACCTGCCGGTCGGAGAGGCCGGCCCGCTTGGCGCGGCGCAGCAGCGGCTCGTCGAGCACCGGCGCGCCGATGACGTCCGCCCGCAGCTCGACCAGCGACGCGATCTGGTCGACGAACCACGGGTCGATCCCGGACGCCTCGCTCACCTCGGCCACGCTCATCCCGAGCCGCAGCGCCCGCTCCACCGTGTAGAGCCGGCCGTCGTGCGGCACCCGCAGCGCGTCGGTCAGCGCGCTGACGGTCACCGTCGCGGGGTCGGGCGTCGTCCAGAAGCCGGCGGCCTTGGTCTCCATCGAGCGCAGCGCCTTGCCGAGCGCCTCGACGAAGTTGCGGCCCAGCGACATGGCCTCGCCGACCGACTTCATCGTCGTGGTCAGCGTCGGGTCCGCGCCCGGGAACTTCTCGAAGGCGAACCGCGGCACCTTCACCACCACGTAGTCCAGCGTCGGCTCGAACGACGCCGGGGTCTCGCCGGTGATGTCGTTGCGGATCTCGTCGAGCGTGTACCCGATCGCGAGCTTCGCGGCGATCTTGGCGATCGGGAAGCCGGTGGCCTTCGACGCCAGCGCGGACGAGCGCGACACCCGCGGGTTCATCTCGATCACGACCAGCCGGCCGGTCTGCGGGTGCACCGCGAACTGGATGTTGCAGCCGCCGGTGTCGACACCGACCTCGCGCAGCACCGCGATGCCCACGTCGCGCATGTGCTGGTACTCGCGGTCGGTCAGCGTCATCGCCGGCGCGACGGTCACCGAGTCGCCGGTGTGCACGCCCATCGGGTCGACGTTCTCGATCGAGCAGACGACCACGACGTTGTCCCGGCGGTCGCGCATCAGCTCGAGCTCGTACTCCTTCCAGCCGAGCACGCTCTCCTCGATCAGCACCTCGTGCACCGGGCTCTCGGACAGCCCCGCCGAGGCCATCCGCTCCAGGTCCTCCTTGGTGTGCGCCATGCCGGAGCCGAGCCCGCCCATGGTGAACGACGGCCGGATCACCACCGGCAGCCCGAGCTCGTCGACGGCCGCGCGGACCTCGTCCATCGAATGACACACGGCGCTGCGCGGCGTCTGCGCGCCGACCGCCGCGCAGATGTCCTTGAACCGCTGGCGGTCCTCGCCGCGCTGGATGGCCTCGATGTCCGCGCCGATCAGCTCGACGCCGTACTTCTCCAGGACCCCGCGCTCGTGCAGCGCGACGGCGGTGTTCAGCGCGGTCTGCCCGCCCAGCGTGGCCAGCAGCGCGTCCGGCCGCTCCTTCGCGATCACCTTCTCCACGAAGTCGACGGTGATCGGTTCGATGTAGGTGGCGTCGGCGAACTCCGGGTCGGTCATGATCGTCGCCGGGTTCGAGTTGACCAGGCTGACGCGCAAGCCCTTCCTCGCGCAGCACCCGGCACGCCTGGGTGCCGGAGTAGTCGAACTCGCACGCCTGGCCGATGACGATCGGGCCGGACCCGATCACCAGGACGTGCTCGATGTCGTCGCGCTTAGGCACCGCTCGCCTCCATCAGGCCGACGAACTCGTCGAACAGCGGGGCGGCGTCGTGCGGGCCGGCCGCCGCCTCCGGGTGGTACTGCACCGAGAACGCCGGCACGTCCAGCGCGCGCACACCCTCCACGCAGCCGTCGTTGGGGCAGTGGTGGCTGATCCGCGCGGCGCCGAACGGCGTGTCGAACCGCTCCCCCGGCTCGCCCTCCAGCGCGAAGCCGTGGTTCTGCGCGGTGATCGCCACCCGGCCGGTGTCCACGTCGATCACCGGGATGTTGATGCCGCGGTGCCCGTAGCGCAGCTTGTAGGTGTCCCGGCCGAGCGCGCGACCGAGGATCTGGTGGCCGAAGCAGATGCCGAACAGCGGGATCCGCCGCTCCAGCACGGCCCGGGTCAGCGCCACCGGGCCGTCGGCGGTGGACGGGTCGCCCGGGCCGTTGGCGAGGAACACCCCGTCCGGCTCCACCGCGAGCACGTCCTCGATCGTCGAGCCGACCGGCAGCACGTGGGTCTCGATGCCCCGGGCGGCCATCATCCGCGGCGTGTTGGTCTTGATGCCCAGGTCCAACGCGGCCACCCGCCACCGGCGCTCGCCGTCGGCCGGGACCACGTAGGTCGCCTCCGTGGTGACCTGACCGGCGAGGTTCGCACCGGCCATCCGCGGGCTCGCCAGCACCCGCTCCACCATCGCGTCGAGGTCGGCGAGGTCCGCGCCGGAGAACACTCCGCCGCGCATCGCGCCCCGCTCGCGGATGTGCCGGGTCAGCGAGCGGGTGTCGACACCGCTGATGCCCACCACGCCCTGCCCGGCCAGCGCGGCGTCGAGCGGGCGCCGCGAGCGCCAGTTGGACGGCACCCGCGCCGGATCGCGCACCACGTAGCCGGCGACCCAGATCCGGCGCGACTCGTCGTCCTCGTCGTTCCAGCCGGTGTTGCCGATCTGCGGGGCGGTGGCCACCACGATCTGGCGGTGGTAGGACGGGTCGGTCAGGGTCTCCTGGTAGCCGGTCATCGCGGTGCAGAACACGACCTCGCCCAGCGTCGCCCCGGTGGCGCCGAACGCGTCGCCCCGGAACGCCCTGCCGTCCTCGAGAACCAGCGCGGCCGGCTCAGCCATGGAACACCTCCCCGTCGTGCGCGGTGATCCGCCCGCGCAGCAGCGTCGTGACGACCCGGCCGGGCAGCTCCATGCCCTCGTACGGCGTGTTGGCGGCGATGCTCGCCAGGTCCGCGCCCCGCACCGTCCACCGGCCGGCCGGGTCGACCAGGGTGAGCGTCGCCGGCTCGCCGGCCTCCAGCGGCCGCCCCTGGTCGGGCAGGCCGGCGATCTCCGCGGGCCGCTCGGACATCACCCGCGCCACGCCGCGCCAGTCCAGCAGCCCCGGCTCGACCATCGTGCGCACCACCACCGACAGCGCCGTCTGCAGCCCCAGCATGCCCGGGCGCGCGGCGGCCCACTCGCAGTCCTTGTCCTGCGGCGCGTGCGGGGCGTGGTCGGTGGCCACGCAGTCCAGCACGCCCCCGGCGAGCGCCTCGCGCAGCACCTTCGTGTCGGCGGCGGTGCGCAGCGGCGGGTTGACCTTGTTCACCGGGTCGTAGGTGGTCAGCCGCTCGTCGTCGAGCAGCAGGTGATGCGGCGTGACCTCGGCGGACACCTCGATGCCCTGCTGCTTGGCCCATCGCAGCAGCTCGGCCGCGCCCGCGGTCGAGACGTGGCAGACGTGCAGCCGCGCGCCGGTCTGCCGGGCGAGCAGGCAGTCCCGGGCGATGATCGACTCCTCGGCCGCCGCCGGCCAGCCGGCCAGGCCCAGCCGCGCCGCCAGCTCGCCCTCGTGTGCCTGGGCGCCGAGGGTGAGCCGCGGCTCCTCGGCGTGCTGGGCGATCACCGCGTCCAGCGCGGTCGAGTACTCCAGCGCGCGGCGCATCAGCAGCGGGTCTGCCACGCAGTGCCCGTCGTCGGAGAACATCCGCACCCGCGCCTGCGAGCCGGCCATCGTGCCCAGCTCGGCGAGCCGGTCCCCGCGCAGCCCGACGGTCACCGCGCCGACCGGGTGCACGTCGACCAGCCCCACCTCGCGGCCGCGCCGCCACACGTGCTCGACGACCACCGCGTTGTCGGCGACCGGGTCGGTGTTGGCCATGGCGAAGACCGCCGTGTACCCGCCGAGCGCGGCGGCCGCCGACCCGGTGGCGATGGTCTCGGTGTCCTCGCGGCCCGGCTCGCGAAGGTGGGTGTGCAGGTCGACGAGACCGGGCAGGGCGACGAGCCCGCCCGCGTCGCGGACCTCGGCCCCGCCGGGGTCCACGTCCGGGCCGAGGGCGGCGATGACCCCGTCGCGGATCTCCAGGTCCGTCGGGTCACCCTCGCCGTAGGGCCGGACCCCGCGCAGTACCAGTGGTTTCACGCCATCTCCTCCTCGTGCGCGAGCAGGTGGTAGAGCACCGCCATCCGGACGTGCACGCCGTTGGCGACCTGCTGGGTGATCGCGGCCCGCGGCGAGTCCGCGACCGAGGACGCGATCTCCATGCCGCGCAGCATCGGCCCGGGGTGCAGCACGACCGCGTGCTCGGGCAGCGCGGCGAGGCGGGCCTCGCTCATCCCGTAGGCGATCGAGTACTCGCGGGCGGAGGGGAAGAACCCGCCGTGCATCCGCTCCGCCTGGACCCGCAGCATCATCACCGCGTCGACACCCGGCAGCTCGGCGTCGAACGTGTGCGAGACGGTGACCGGCCAGCGGTCCACGTGGGCGGGCAGCAGCGTCGGCGGGGCGACCAGCACCACCTCCGCGCCGAGCGTGGTGAGCAGGTGCACGTTGGACCGGGCGACCCGACTGTGCAGCACGTCGCCGACGATCGCGACCCGCCGGCCGGCCAGCTCGCCCAGCCGCTCCCGCAGGGTGGCGGCGTCGAGCAGCGCCTGGGTGGGGTGCTCGTGGGTGCCGTCGCCCGCGTTGACCACCGAGGTGCCGGCGTCGGTGAGCCAGCCCGCGAGGCGCTGCGCGGCGCCGGACGCGGGGTGGCGGACGATCACGCAGTCGGCCCCGGCCGCGGCGAGCGTCAGCGCGGTGTCCCGCAGCGACTCGCCCTTGCCGACGCTCGACCCGCTCGCCGACACGTTGACCACGTCGGCGCTCATCCACTTGCCGGCGATCTCGAAGGAGACGCGGGTGCGGGTGGACGCCTCGTAGAACATGGTGATCACGGTGCGGCCGCGCAGTGTCGGCAGCTTGCGGACCTCGCGGCCGAGCAGCGTGCGCTTGAGCTTCTCGGCGGTGTCCAGCACGGCGGTGGCCGCGTCCGCGCCGAGCCCCTCGGTGGCCAGGAGGTGCCTCATGCCCGGTTCTCCGTCCGCCACAGAAGGACCGCGTCGCGGCCGTCGGTCTCCTCGAGCTGCACGTGGACCTCCTCGGTGCGGGAGGTCGGCACGTTCTTGCCGACGTAGTCCGCGCGGATCGGCAGCTCGCGATGGCCGCGGTCGACGAGCACCGCGAGCTGCACCGCGCGCGGGCGGCCGGCGTCGCGCAGGGCGTCGAGAGCGGCGCCGACGGTGCGGCCGGAGTAGAGCACGTCGTCGACCAGGACGACCAGCTGGTCGTCGACGCCGACCGGCGGCAGCTCGGTCGCACCGAGCGGGCGGGTCGGGCGGCGGCGGAGGTCGTCGCGGTAGAGCGTGATATCGAGCACACCCGTCGGGACCCGGATGCCCGAGAACTCGGCGATCCGGTCGGCCAGCCGGGCGGCGAGCGGCGCGCCGCGGGTGGGTATGCCGAGAAGAACGACAGGTGCTGCGTCGGCTGCGCCGAGCGAGGTGCGCTCGATGACCTGATGGGCCATTCGGGCGACCGTACGTGCGACGTCGCCGGCCGACAGCAGCTCCCGCTGCCCGGCCGGTTCCGCCGCGCCGCGGTTGCGCGGTGCCACGGCTGACCTCCTTCCCCGCCTCGCCGGACGGGTCCTTAAAGGACGTCTGATCTGCGCCTTTGCTGGGCGCGCTAGCACCGTACCAGGCGCAATGGATCCACCAACCGGGTGGTAATCCTGCGAATCAACCAACTCTGTTCACAGATCAGCTTGACCTGGTGACAACTGTGGGTAACCATTACTCTGCGTGTTGATATGCGGCTACCCGCGGCATCCGTGATCGGCCAGCGGGGCGAATGAATGGAGAATCGCCATATGGGCGACTACGCCAAGGCGCTGGGGAGCAAACTCCGCGGCATCCGCCAGCAGCAGGGGCTGTCCCTGCACGGCGTCGAGCAGAAGTCCGGCGGCCGGTGGAAGGCCGTCGTGGTGGGCTCGTACGAGCGGGGTGACCGGGCGGTGACCGTGCAGAAGCTGGCCGAACTGGCCGACTTCTACGGCGTGCCGGTGGTCGAGCTGCTGCCCGAGGGGCGGGTACCGTCCGGTGCCGAGCCGGCCACCAAGATCGTGATCAACCTCGAGCGGCTCCAGCAGCTGCCCGCGGAGAAGGTGGGCCCGCTCGCCAGGTACGCGGCCACGATCCAGAGTCAGCGCGGGGACTACAACGGCAAGGTGCTCTCCATCCGCACCGAGGACCTCCGCTCGCTGGCGATCATCTACGACATGACGCCGGGCGAGCTCACCGAGCAGCTCATCGACTGGGGGGTGCTGCCACCCGAGGCCCGTCCGTCCAAAGAGGACTGAGCCGCGCATCTTCCGGTCAGGGCACCGGGCTCGCGGGTCCGTGAGAACGGGTCCCGCGAGCCCGGCCGGAGGTCAGCCGGCGGCCGAGGCGGTGGGCTCGGCCGGGGTGGCCGGGCCGGGCCGCGGCGGGCCCGGCCGGCGGGAGCGGGCCCGGGTGATCGCCACGCCGGCCAGGCACAGCGCGCCGCCCACGAGCGTGAGCAGGCCGGGGACCTCCGAGAGCAGCAGCCAGGACATCACGATCACGATCGCCGGCACGGCGTAGGTCGTCGCGCCCATCTTCGCGGCCGTCGTGCGGGCCAGGGCGTAGGCCCAGGTGACGAACGCGAGGGCGGTCGGGAAGACGCCCAGGTAGATCACGTCCAGGGTGGCCGGCAGCGGGGCGGTGCCCACCTCGGAGACCAGCTGCCCCGCGAACGGCAGGCACGCCACCGCGCCGACCAGGCAGCCGAACGTCGTGACCTGCACCGCGGAGGCGTGCCGCAGCGCGGGCTTCTGGCAGGTCACGCCGGTCGCGTAGGTCGCGGCCGCGACCACGCACAGCACCACCCCGAGCACCGAGGCCGACCCGCCGCCGGAGGTCGCGAACCCGACCACGACCGCACCCGCGAACGAGACGGCGATACCGGCGAGCACCCGGCGCGGGAAGCCCTCCCGGAGCAGCCAGCCGGACAGCAGCGCGATCAGCACCGGGCCGACGTTCACGACCATGGCCGCGGTGCCGGCGTCGACCTCCCGCTCCCCCCAGTTGAGCGCGACCATGTAGATCCCGAACCAGAGCACCCCGGACGCGAGGATGCCCGGCCACGCCGCGCGCGGCGGCCGGCCCTCCCGGCGCACCAGCAGCACGAGCACCAGCACGAACGACCCGGCGAGCAGCCGGCCCAGCGCCAGCGCCCCCGGCGAGTAGGACGCGCCCGCGTCCCGGATGGCGACGAACGCCGACGCCCAGAACAGGACCGTGACCCCGGCGGCGACGAGGCTGCGCCGGTCGATGGAGTTGGTCATGGCGCCAACATAGGGCGACCCGCCGACACGATCTCGCGAGTTTCGGACCTCGGGACGTCCGGAGTGGATCTGCTACAGGGTGGCGCGCAGCCGCTCGGCGATGGTCGCCAGGCGGCCGAGGACGCCGTTGACGAACCGGGGTGAGTCGTCGGTGGAGAGCATGCGGGCGAGCTGGACCGCCTCGTCGACGGCGACCGCGTCCGGGACGTCGGAGGCCCACAGCAGCTCGTAGACCCCCAGCCGCAGGATCGCGACGTCGACGAACGGCATCCGGTCCAGCGTCCAGCCCTCGGCGTGCTCGGTGAGCAGCTCGTCGATCCGCTCCCGGTGGGCGACGACGCCCTCCAGCAGCGTCGTGGCGTAGTCGTTCGGGGACCGGGTGCTCGGTCACCGCGGTGCGCTCGGCGTGCAGGACCAGCCGGGTCGGCGTCGCGCAGCGCCGCCGCGTACAGAACCTCGACGGCGCGCTTGCGGGCCTTGCTGCGCGCGCCCATCCAGTGCTCTCGGTCGGCGGGCACTAGTGCCCCGTCAAGAGCTGACGCGGCCGAGGTAGCGACCGTCGCGGGTGTCCACCTTGACCTTCTCGCCGGTGGTGAGGAACAGCGGCACCTGGATCTCCGCGCCGGTCTCCAGCGTGGCCGGCTTGGTGCCGCCGGTGGAGCGGTCGCCCTGCAGGCCCGGGTCGGTGTGCTTGATGACAGCTCGACCGAGGTGCCGGCAGCTCGACGAACAGCGGCGCGCCCTCGTGCGTCGCGACCTCACCGGTCTGGTTCTCCAGCAGGAACTGCGAGGCGTCGCCGAAGACGTCGCCGGCGATGTGGATCTGCTCGAAGTCCTCGCCGTCCATGAAGACGAACTCGTTGCCGTCCTGGTACAGGTAGGTCATGTCGCGGCGGTCGACGGTGGCGGTGTCGACCTTGACGCCCGGCGTTGAACGTCTTGTCCACGACCTTGCCCGATGAGCACGTGCTTCAGCTTGGTGCGCACGAACGCCGGGCCCTTGCCGGGCTTCACGTGCTGGAACTCGACGACGGTCCAGAGCTGGCCGTCGAGGTTGAGGACCAGGCCGTTCTTCAGGTCGTTGGTGGATAGCCACGGGATCGAATCTCCTACCGTGGCCTGTTCTTCGGCAACGGGTCAACAATCCGAGGTCTGCTTGGTCGTCAGCGTGAGAAGCTCCGGATCGCCGTCCCGCACGACGAGCGTGTCCTCGATGCGGACACCGCCCCTGCCGGACAGGTACACGCCCGGCTCCACGGTGACTGCCATGCCGGCGGACAGTCTACCTGCGCCGTCTTGCCGATGCCCGGGGCCTCGTGGATCTCCAGACCGACGCCGTGCCCGAGGCCGTGCAGGAACTCCTCGCCGCGTGGCCCGCTCGACGACACTGCGCGGGCCGCCGCGTCGACATCGCGCACCTCCGCGCCCGGCCGCAGCGCCGCCCGGCCGGCCGCCTGCGCGGCCGCCACCAGGTCGTAGACTCGCGCTGCCAGTCGCGCCGGGCTGCCGAGCACGAACGTGCGCGTCATGTCCGAGTGGTAGCCCGTCGACCAGCGCGCCGAAGTCGAGCTTCACCAGGTCGCCCGTCGCGCAGCACGGCGTCGGTCGGGCCGGTGGTGCGGGACCGCCGAGTTCGGCGCCGGCGGCCACGATCGTCTCGAACGACGCCGCGTCGGCGCCGTGGTCGAGCATCAGGCTCTCCAGCTCGCGGCCGACCTCGCGCTCGGTGCGGCCCGCGGCCGCAGGCCGCCGTGCTCGATCAGGTCGGCGAGCGCCGCGTCGGCGGCCGCGCACGCCAGCCGCAGCGCGTCGATCTCGCCGTCGTCCTTGACCATCGCGCAGCATCCTCGACCAGCGCCCGGCGCGCGGACCAGCGCGACGCCGGTCGGCGGCCTCGGTCAGCGCGTCCAGTTCCGTCGACGGTGACCCGGTGGCTCTCGAAGCCGGTGCGGCGGTACGCCGTGCCCGCCGCGGCCCGCTCGACCAGAGCGGGCGCGCACGGCCGCTCGACCATCCGCTCGAGATCGGGCACCTGCTGCGGCGGACTGGGTCAGGTAGCGGCCGTCGGTGCAGAACACCGTGCGCGCCTCGTCGTCGTGCTCGTCACCGGAGTGCACGAGCAGCGCGGCGTTGGACCCGGTGAAGCCGGTCAGGTAGCGCACGTTGAGCAGGTCGGTCACCAGCAGGGCATCCAGGTCGCGCTCCCGCAGTCGGGAACGCAGCGCCGCGCGGCGGCGACTGTGCGTCTCGGCCATGCGTGCGAGCCTACTGGCGGGGCGCCTACGCTGTGGCCGTGCAGACGACCCTGCGAACCTGGCTGCTGCGCGGTGCCGTGCTGGCCCTCGTGCACGCCGCGGCCGAGACGGCGCGGGCCGATTTCGGGGTGCATCATCCGACGTCGCGCACGGTCTTCGAGGCGGTCACGCTGGGCGTGCTCGTCGGGGTGGCCGCGGTGTGGGGCGTGATCGACACGTGGCGCGACGTCCCCGAGCGGGGCAAGGTGTGGCTGATCGCCTCGCTGATCGCCGGGTGGGGCGCCGCGGTGCTGAGCGTCATCGGAAAGTCGATCTTCGTGGACCAGACCGGGGTGGCCGACCTCGGCGGTGCGCTGACCGGCGGGGCGGCGTTCACCGCGCTGCTGGTGCTGGTGCCGGCCTGCGTCGGGTTGCTCGCCGGGCGGTGGATCCGGGTGCCGGGCCTCGCCCGGCTCGCGGACGGAGACGAGCCGGGCGAGGCGGAGGATCAGCGCGGCCCGTCGAGATCCGGGCCGCGCGCGTAGGAGTCCCACTGGTCGTCGGACAGCCGGCGCACCGGCGACGAGTTCAGCGTGGCGGCGTCGGCCGGCGCGAACCGCCACAGCTTGCCGTCCAGGACGAACCCGGTCCCGCGGCCCGGCGCGGCGAGCGCCTCGGTGCCCGGTCGCAGCCGCGCGGCCACGGCGACGCCGGCCAGCGCCGGCACCGGCTCGTCGAGGATGCGCACCGCGAGCTTCTCCGCCACGCTGCGCCGCTCGACCCGCACGAGCGCGCCGTCGACCACGAGGTCGATGGTGCGCTTCGGGGACGGCATGGCGAACCCGTCGAGCGCGAGCAGTGCCCGGCCCTCCTGCGCGCAGGCGTCGAACCCGCGGACGTCGAGCCCGAAGTGGCGCAGGTCCGACGGCCCGTGGCGGCCCTGCCTGGTGGCGCGGACCAGGTCGATCGACGCCGTGCCGCACGGGTCGGCCGTGGCGACCACCGCGTGCCCGTCCGGCCGGCGGACCAGGCCGGGACCCTCCCGCCAACGGCCCGGCACCAGCACCGGCGCGTAGGGGTTGGTGCGGAAGTCCATGTCCCAGAAGGTGATCGTGGTGCCGTCGCTGGTCTCGTGCGCGACGGCGAACGCGGCCAGCGAGTCCACCCACATCCAGTCCGCGCTGAACGCGTCGACGATCGACCGTGGCCGCGCGCCGGTGTCCGGCACGGGCTCGAACCCGTCCGGGCCGAGCGCCTCGACGCCGGTGGTGAAGGCCGGGTCGGGCGAGCGCAGGACGAACTGGCCGGCGCCGTTGTGGCCGGTGCCGTCGCCGGTGGTGTCGGTGAACATCAGGTAGAACCTGCCGCCGAGGTACAGCGCGGACGGCTGGCCGGCGCCGTAGGTGTTGCCGTTGGAGACGTGCCGGGCGGCGGTGACCAGCGGCCGGCCGCCGTTGGCGCGGGTCCACACGCGACCGTCGGGGCTGGTGGCGAGGCCGATCGCGTTGCCGTGCGCGTGGTCGCCGGTCGCGCCGGTGTAGTACATGAAGTAGGTGTCCCCCACCCGGATGACCGAGGGGTCGCAGGTGTGCACGCCGTCGAAGCCGCCGGGCCTGCCGGAGAAGATCGGGGTGGCGCGCTGCCCGTCGGGGCCGGTGAACGGGCCGTTCATCGAGCGGGACTCGGCCATCAGGATGTCGTCGCCGGGCGGGTTCGCGACGCCGAGCTGGCTGCACCACCACATGCGGTAGCGGCCGCGGTCGAGCAGGACCGTCGGCGCGTAGTTGTACGGGGCGTCGCCGCCGCCGGCCGCGATGACGCCGGGGCTCTTGCGGCCCTTGCGGACGGTGAGGACGAGCGGGGCGGGGTTGCCGGGGCGGGGATCGGCCGACGGCGAGGGGGTTCTGCCGGGCACCACCGCGATCGCCGGGCCGTCGCCGGGCTGGGGTGATGCCTCGCTGTTCGTGCAGGCGGCGGCGAGGGCCAGCACCAGCGACGCGGTGACCAGGGCGGCCGGTCTTCGACGGTGCGTGATGCGCATCGTGGAAGCGCCTCCGATGAGAATCCCCGTGATGTCTCTGGATAGTGTAGTGATCACTCGCCGTGTTCGCGGACGACCAGCTCCACCTCGAAACCGTCGTCGTTCTCCAGGTAGGCCGCGAGGTGGTCGGGGCCGCCGGCGTGGGGGTGCCGGTCGGCGAACATCAGCCGCCAGCCGTGCGCCGGCGCGGCCGCGGTGATCCGGTCGAGCTCGGCGCGGTCCTCGACGTGCAGCGCCAGGTGGTTCAGCCCGGGGCGGGTCCGCTCGTGCCGGGAGCCGCGCCGGTCCGGCGAGTCCTCGACGACGACGTAGGCGGCGCCGCGCCGCCAGCTCACGCCGCGCGGCCAGCGCTGGTACTCGCGCCAGCCCAGCTCGGTGAACAGCCAGCCGAAGGACTTCTCGGCGCTCGCCAGGTCGGCGACCCACAGCTCGACGTGGTGCACGCCGGCCGGTGCCAGGAGGCTGACGAACACGTCGTGGACGGCGCCGCGGCGCTCGCGGGTGCCGACCCGGACGAACCCGAGCCCTTCGGTGAACCGCCTGCCCCGGGCGTTGTCCGACCGGACGAGCGCGAACACGGCCGGGGCGCCGAGCGCGTGGTGGGCGTGGTCCACGATCGCGCGGGCGGCCTCCCCGGCCACCCCGGTCCCGCGGTGCTCGCGGGCGACGAACCAGCCGCATTCGAGCACGCGGCCGGCCACCTCGGTGGCGACCCGCAGCTGCGCGAAGCCGACCGGTTCGCCGTCGAGCTCGACGATCCAGTCGCCGGTGCCGGCCGGGCCGCGCCGGTCGAGCCGGTCCCGGACCAGTGAGGCGACCACGGTGGGGTCGGTGAGGTCGTGCTCCTCGTCGCGGCCGGGTTCGGGTTCGCCGAACATCGCGACGAGCACGCCGGCGTCGTCCGCGCGGAGCGGGCGAAGGGTGAGCCGCCCGGTGTGCAGCGTGGTCATGCGTGGGTGGCGAGCCAGCGCAGGGCGAGCGGGTAGCCGTCGACGCCGAGCCCGACGATGACGCCGCTGGCCACCGCGGAGATGTGGCTGTGGTGGCGGAACTCCTCGCGCTTGTGGACGTTGGTGATGTGCACCTCGACCAGGGGGGCGGTGAGCTGGGCGCAGGCGTCCCGGATGGCGATCGAGTAGTGCGTCCACGCCCCGGCGTTGAGCACGACGGGGATCGCCTCGTCGGCGGCCTCGTGCAGCCAGCCGAGCATCTCGCCCTCGTGGTCGGTCTGCCGGACGGTGACCTCGAGGTCGAGCTCGCGGCCCGACTTCTCGCACAGCTCGATGAGGTCGGCGTAGGTGGCGTCGCCGTAGATCTCCGGCTCGCGCGCGCCCAGCCTGCCCAGGTTGGGTCCGTTGAGCACCAGTGCTTTCATGTCTTCACGTTCCGCTCTGCGAGGATCGACCGGGCAAGGGTAGCCAGGCCGGCGCGGACCCGCTCCGACCCGATCTCGTCGCGCAGGGCCTTGCGCTGGTCGGCCGCGAGCGGGGCGAGGAGGGCGTGGGCGAGGTAGTCGGCGTCGAGGTGTGGAGCGGCCTCGCCGATGAGGACCGCGACGTGCCGGTGCCAGAGCCGGTAGGCGCCGATGTCGTAGCGAGCGCCGGGGCGGGCGGTCTCGGACATGTGCACCAGGTCGAGGTTCTCGTCGAGGAACTCGACGTAGGCCTCGAGGAAGGCGACCAGCCGGTCCACCGGATCGACGCCCGGGTGTGTTCCGGTCGCCCGGGTGGTGCCGGGGCCGAGCGGGGGCGGGCCGGTGAGGATGGCGGCCTGGAGGTCGCGCTCGCGAGCGTCGAGCAGGGCGGCGGCGAGGCCGGCCTTGTCGCCGAAGCGGCGGAACAGGGTGCCCTTGCCGACCCCGGCCGCGGCCGCGACCTGGTCCATGGTCACCGCGGCCACGCCGTGCTCGCGGAACAGGTGGCGAGCCGCGTAGAGCACCCGGGCGCGGTTGCGGGCGGCGTCCGCGCGCTCGGTACGCCGGGCCCCGATCCGGATCGGCTCCGGCTCGCCGGGTGCCGGGACGGGCAGCGTCTTCGGTGTCGGCTCGCTGTACGTCATCGCCTCACTCCTCGCGGCCGACCCACCGTTCGGCACAGGCTCCCGCGAAACCGGCCCACTCCCCGCCGCCGATTCGCTCGCCGGCACGGGCTCACCCTCCGGCACCGGTCCGGCCCCCGACACCGGCTCGGCGATCGGTGTGATCGGGGGCTTCGGCACCGGGTCGCTCGCTTCCGTCGGCCCGCTCGCTGCCGTCGGCCAGCTCGCTGCCGCCGGTTCGGTCGTCGCCGCCGGTTCGGTCGTCGCCGCCGGTTCGGTCGTCGCCGCCGGTTCGGTCGTCGCGGTCGGCTCGCTCGTCGGCTGTGGTTCGGTCCCGGGCGCCGCGGTGGTGCTCGGCGTCGGGTGCTGCTCGCGGCCGGTGGAAGCCGCGGACACGTCGTCGGTCTGCGGCGCCGACCCCACCCGCGGGACCTGTCCGGAGTGCGGTGTCCGCTCGGTCTCCGGTGCCCGCTCTGCCATTGGCTCTCGGTGCGTCTCCTGCTCCTCTCGCGTCCCCCGGGAATAAACGGACCGTGGTCCGAGTTGTCGCTCAGTGACATTCGGACTCTAGTCCGATTCGCCTCTGAAAGGATCGTCATGACCGCTCTGATCAGCCGCGACGAGCTACGGGCCGCCATCGTGGCCGGCGACGTCACCGTCGTCGACGCGCTCGGCGGGGACTACTGGGCGCGCCGGCACCTCCCGGGCGCGCTGCCGCTCGTCGCCGACGACGTCGTCGCTCGGGCGGCGGAGGTTTTGCCGGACAAGCACGCCGCGATTGTGACCTACTGCTCGAACCCGGCGTGCGGCAACAGCCAGGCCGTCGCGAGCCGGCTCGAGCAGCTCGGCTACACGAACGTCCGCAAGTACCGCGAGGGCATCGAGGACTGGACGGCGGCGGGGCTGCCCGTCGAGTCCGGCGCGCCCGCGCGGAGCTGACGTCATGAGCTGCTGACCGCCGTGTACGCGGCGGTCAGCAGCGCCGGCTCGGGGTCCTCGAGCCGGCCCGGCACCGCGAGACCGTCGAGGACCACGAAGCGGAGCACGCCGGCGCGGGTCTTCTTGTCGCCGCGCATGCCCTGGACGAGGTCGGGCAGCGCGTCGGCCTCGTAGCGGGTCGGCAGGCCGATCGACTCGAGCACCGTGCGGTGCCGGTCGGCCGTCGCGTCGTCCAGCCGGCCGGCGTGGCGGGCCAACTCGGCCGCGAACACCAGGCCGACACTGACCGCCGCGCCGTGCCGCCAGCGGTAGCCCTCGCGCCGCTCGATCGCGTGCCCGAGCGTGTGGCCGTAGTTGAGGATCTCGCGCAGGCTGGACTCGCGGAGATCCGCGGCCACCACCTCGGCCTTGACCTGGATCTTGCGGCGCACCAGCTCGGCCAGCACGTCACCGTCCGGGTCGAGCGCGGCCTTCGGGTCGGCCTCCACGAGCTCCAGGATCCTGGGGTCGGCGATGAAGCCACCCTTGACCACCTCGGCCATGCCGGCGGCGAGATCGTCGGCCGGCAAGGTGCGCAACGTGTTCAGGTCGGCCAACACCGCGGCCGGCTCGTGAAAGGCGCCGACGAGGTTCTTGCCGGCGTCGATGTTGATGCCGGTCTTGCCGCCCACCGCGGCGTCCACCATGCCGAGCAGCGTGGTCGGCACGTTGACCAGGCGCACGCCACGCATCCACGTGGCCGCGACGAACCCGCCGAGGTCGGTCACGGCTCCCCCGCCGTAGGCGACGACCGTGCCGCCGCGATCCATGCCGAGCGCGGCCAGCGCGTCCCAGCAGGAGCCGGCCACCGGGAGGGTCTTGCCGTCCTCCGCGTCCGGGATCGCGATCACGCGGGCGTCCACGCCGGCGTCGCGCAGCCGCTGCCGCACGGTCTCGGCACCGCTCACGAGGGTCGGCGGGTGGATGACCGCGACCTTCGGCGCGCCGCCGACCTGCTCGACGAGTTCGTCGGCGAGGTCACGTCCGACCACGACCTCGTAGGGCCGCTCGGTCGCCACCCTGATGCGCACCGGATCCGCTGCCACTGCCTCACTCCCTCACCGTCCGGTTGGTGTGGTTGAGCATCGCACCGGAACGTCGTCGATATTCGGTTGGGGATCGGTCCGGCCGCACCTCGTCCTTCCGTCGTGCGCACGCGCCGTGGCCGGGGTGTCCCGCGGGCCGAGCGCAGGCACGTCCCGGTCGTCGACGGTGGCGGGCGATCAGTCCTGGACGACCGGGAGGCTCGCGAGCACGTCGGCGAGAACCTCCTCGGGCGTGCGGTCGCTCGTGGGCACGGTGGCGGCGGCGACGCTCGTGTAGACGGGCCGGCGGGTGCTCAGCAGCTCCTTGAGGTGGGCGCGCGGGTTGGGCAGCAGCCACGGATGCAGCGGCACCAGCCCCTCGCGGCGGAGCAGCTGGTCGAGGTCGACGTCGAGGAAGACGACGTGGAACGGCTCGAGCAGCTCCGGCACGCCCGGCGCGGTCGGCGTGCCGCCACCGAGGGCGAGGACGCCGCCGAACTCGGGGAGCAGCGCGGCCAGGAGCTCTCGTTCGGACTCCTGGAACCTCTCCCGGCCGAGCTGGACCACGAGCTCGCCGGCCGGCAGGCCGTGCGCCCGCTCGAGGTCGTCGTCGAAGTCGCGGAACTCGACGCCGAGCCGGTCGGCGGCCAGGCGGCCGACCGTGCTCTTCCCGGAGCCGGGCGGGCCGACGAGGATCAGTACGGGACCGCGTGCGGTCACTGTCACCACCGTTCCTGCAGGGCCTTGAGGTATCCCTCTGCGTTGCGCCGGGTCTCGGGGAGCGAGTCGCCGCCGAACTTCTCCAGCGCCGCCTCGGCGAGCACGAGGCCCATCACGGACTCGAGCACCACGCCCGCCCGCGGCACCGCGCACACGTCGGACCGCTGGTGGATCGCCACCGCCGGCTCGCCCGTCGAGACGTCCACCGTGGACAGTGCACGTGGAACAGTCGAGATCGGCTTCATGGCAACCCTGGCGACGAGCGGTTCGCCGTTGGTGATGCCGCCCTCCAGGCCGCCGGCCCGGTTGGACCGCCGGCTGACGCCGGTGAGGCCGCTCGCTGGGTCGATCTCGTCGTGGGCCTTGCTGCCCCAGCGGCGCGCGGTCTCGAACCCGTCGCCGATGGCGACGCCCTTCATGGCCTGCACGCCCATCAGCGCGCCGGCGAGCCGGGCGTCGAGCCGCCGGTCCCAGTGCACGTGCGAGCCGAGCCCCGGCGGCAGGCCGTAGGCGATCACCTCGATGACGCCGCCGACCGTGTCGCCGGCCTCCTTGACCGCCTCGACCTCGGCGACCATCGCCTCGGTGGCCTTCGGGTCGAAGGCCCGCACGGGGCTCTCGTCGATCGTGGCGAGGTCGCCCGGCTGCGGGGCCGGACCGTCGGGCGCGTCGGCCGCGCCGATGGATATGACGTGGCTGATGACCTCGACGCCGAGGAGCTGGCGCAGGAAGGCGCGGGCGACGGTGCCGAGGGCGGTGCGCGCCGCGGTCTCGCGGGCGCTCGCACGTTCGAGGACCGGGCGGGCCTCGTCGAAGCCGTACTTCTGCATGCCGGGCAGGTCGGCGTGGCCGGGGCGCGGCCGGGTGAGCGGCTCGTTGCGGGCGAGGCCGGCCAGCTCGTCGGGGTCGACGGGGTCGGCGGCCATCACCTTCTCCCATTTGGGCCACTCGGCGTTGTCGATTCGCACGGCGATGGGGCCACCCTGGGTCAGGCCGTGGCGCACCCCGCCGAGGAACTCCACCCGGTCGGTCTCGAAGCCCATGCGCGGACTACGCCCGAACCCGAGGCGGCGGCGCGCGAGCTGCTCGCCGAGCTCCGTGGTGGTGACCTCGACTCCGGCCACCATGCCCTCCAGCACGGCGACGAGCGCCGGGCCGTGCGATTCCCCAGCCGTGATCCAACGCAACACCCGCTGATCCTGTCATGCCGGTCTCAAACGGCTCTGAACGGCGCTCGGACGGGCTGTCGTGTGGGTGCATGTGTCGGGTGCCTTTCGGGAGGTGAGCCGGGGCGGCTGTGGATCCGGGGTCTGGGGATTCGCCGCGTGGTCGGGCCGCGCGGCGTCCCGGGGAGCCGGTGGCTGGGTGGCGGGCGGACGGGGGCCGGCGCGGGCAGGGCGACCAGGGCACGGCGGGACGCGGGGCGGTCGGGGCGGCGCGACGTGGGGCCGGCGACCCGGGGGCGGGTGGCCCTGCGGTGCGGCCCGGGGTGCGCAGTTGGTCCGGTGCGGCGTGGCCCGTGTCGCGGAGCCGCTCGGGGTGCGCGGCTCGGATGGTGGCGTCGTCTGGGTGCAGACGCTCGGAGGCGCGGTGGCTCGGGTGCGGGTGCCGAGGGCGCGGGGCGGCTCGGGGTGATCGGGCGGCCGGCGGGGTGTTCGGGTTGCCGCGGGATGCGCGGAGCGAGCGGTGCGAGGCAACCCACGGATGCGAGCAGGCCAGGGCGAAGTGACGGCGGGCGCAGGGTGGCCGGAGCGGCCGGGGATGCAGAGCGGCTCGGGCACGCGGCGGCTCGGGCGGTGTGCAGGGTGGGTGCGGAGGCAGGCGGCCGGGTGGGTCGGCCACCGGTGAGATCACGGTGGTGGGAACTCGGGGGAGGGTGGGGCGGACGCGGGCAGGCGGCTGGGTTCGCCGCAGGCGTGGTCGTCATGGGGTGGTCACCGTGGTTGGGGGGAAGGTGGCGAACAGGCAGGTCGCGGCGAGCAGACCTGGGCCGTGGGGGATGCCGGTCCGCCATCGGGGGCGGGCGAGGAAGCCCAGGAGCAGGGTCACCAACGCCGCCACCGCCGCGGCCGGCAGCATGGCGGGCCAGCCGGCCGCGGCCAGCACCGCGCCCACGCTGCCGGACAGCTTCACGTCGCCCGCGCCCAGTGACCGCGGGCCGGCCAGGTGGACGGCCGCGTGCACCAGCAGGAACAGCACGGCACCGGCCGCCGCTCGCGCCGCGAGGGGCCAGCCGCCGCCCAGGGACGCGGACGCCACCGTCGCGGCGGCGATCGTGGGGTAGGCGGGGAGAGTCAGGGCGTCGGGCAGGCGGCGGTGGGCCAGGTCCACGGCGGTCAGCACGACGGCGAACCAGGTGATCGCCAGCGGTATGGGCAGCCACCATGCCGGTAGCTGTCCACGTGCGACCCGCAGGGCGATCACGGTCCACAGCAGGGACAGGGCACCCGCTAACCATCCACTGTGGACCGACGCGCCGCGGCGGAGCCGGCGCAGCAGTGCGCCGCCGGCCAGGCCGGCTGCCGCGCCGGCAGTGGCCGAGGTTGTCGCGGAGACGATGAGGAGGTCCATGACTCCACGGTGGCCTCGAACTTCCGTGCGGGGCAAGGAGGAACCCGTGCGAATGGTCCTTTCGCACGGGTTCGTGTGTCGGGTACGGCGAGATCAGCCGGGGAGGCCGGCCTTGGCGAGGATCTCCTTGATCACGTCGGTCTTGGCGTCGGCGTAGTTCTGCACGTACCTCCACCTCCGCCGCGCCAGCTCGCGCTTCACCGCCGCGTACCGGTCGCGGTCGTCGTCGTGTGTCCGCAGCCAGTCGCGGAAGCCGAGCATCCGCTCGATCTCGTCCGCCGCGTACCGCGGTGAGAACACGTGCAGGTTGACGTCGTGCGCGTCGCCCCGCTCCACCCGGCGGTTGAGCAGGCGGTGCTCCATCCACCCCGGCTCGCGGATCCGCACCACGTAGCCCGTGCTCTCCAGCGCGGGCACGTACGCCTGCTCGTCGACGGTGTCCTCGACCAGCAGCAGGATGTCGACGACCGGCTTCGCGGGCAGCCCGGGCACCGACGTCGAACCCGTGTGCTCGACCAGCAGCGCCCGCTCCCCCAGCGCCGCGACGACCTCGGCGCGGTCCGCCTCGAACCAGGTCGGCCACCGGGGGTCATAGTCCTCGACGACCACCCGCACCGCGTACGGTCGCATCTCCCCGATCGTCACCGCGCGCAGTTGCTCGTCCATCCGACAACTCCATATCAGAGCGGAAGCGGTACCTGCCCGCCGGTCGCCTCGTGAAGGGCATCGCGCATCGCCTGGCGGGGGGCCGGCCGGCCGGTGAACTGCTCGACCTGGCCGAACGCCTGGTGCAGCAGCATGTCCAGGCCCGTCGCGAGCCGCCCGCCGTGCGCGCCGACCGCGCCGGCCAGCGCCGTCGGCCACGGGTGGTAGATCACGTCCAGCACGCACGGCGCGAGCGCGAGCGCCGGCACGTGCGGCTCGACGGCGGCCGCCGGCGCGGTGTTGACGACCACCGCGGCACCACCGGCGAGCGCCGTCCAGGACGCCGCCGACCAGGGAACCACCTCGACCGGCAAGCCGAGCTTCGACGCGCACCGGACCGCCGGCTCGGCACGGGCCGGGTCCCGGACCACCACGAACGCGTGCGGCAGGCCGAGGTCGGCGAACCCGGCCAGCGCGGCACAGGCGGTGCCGCCCGCGCCCAGCACCACGCCGTACCCGGTGCCCGCGAACCCCGCCGCGCGAAGCGCACCGACCACGCCGTCGACGTCCGTGCAGTCCGCGCGCCAGCCCGAGTCCGCGCGGACCAGCGTGTTCGCCGCGCCCACCGCGAGTGCGCGCGCCGTCGCGGAGGTGGCGGCGGCCAGGGCCGCCTGCTTGCCGGGCATCGTCACCGACAGGCCGACCCACGACCCGTCCAGCGCGGCGACGAGCCCGGGCAGCGCCGCCGCGTCGGCCTCCACCCGGTCGTAGGTCCAGCCGGTCAGCCCGAGCGCGCGGTAGGCGGCGCGGTGCAGCACCGGCGAGAGCGAGTGCGCCACCGGGGAGCCCAGCACGCCGGCGCGGCGGACCTCAGTAGGCACCGCGATCCTGGGCGGTGGCCACGTTCTGCTCATGCTGCGCCTGCGTCGTGGCGAAGCACGACGTCCCGTCGGTCTGGCAGCGCACGAAGTACAGCCATTTCCCCTTCGCCGGCGCCACCGCGGCCTTGAACGCGGCCTCGCTCGGCGCGGAGATCGGCGTCGGCGGCAGGCCGGTGTTCTTGTAGGTGTTGTACGGCCCCGCCTTGGCGCGCTCCCCGCTGTCGGTGCGGATCGTCGGCCTGTCGAGCACGTAGTTGACCGTCGAGTCGTACTGCAGCTGCATGCGCTGGGCCAGCCGGTTGTAGGTCACCCGGGACACCTTGGCGAAGTCCTTCTCGATGGCCTCGCGCTCGATCAGCGACGCCATGATCAGCACCTGGTAGGGGGTGAAGCCCGTCTTCTGCGCGATGTTCGGCATGCCGACGGCCTGCATCTGCGTCGCGGAGTTGCCGACGAGCTCCTTCCACAGCTCGTCGGCGGTCGCGCCCGGCCGCACGTCGTACACGCCCGGCATGATCAGGCCCTCGAGCCGGCGCTCGGGGTCGGCCTTGTTCGCGTACGGCACCGCCCAGTCCGGGACGCCGAGCTTGGCCAGGTCGGCCTTCTTGACCGCCGTCCACAGCTGGGCGGGCTTGACGCAGGTGCTCTTGCCGTTCAGGTCCGCGCACGACGCCTGGGCCAGCTCGGACACGATGCCCGGGGTCACCTTGTCGCCGTTCTTGATGTCGTGCAGCTGCGTACCCGCGGTGATCTGCAGGTTCCCGACCTTGGCCTCCTTGGCCACGATCTGGGTCACCGCGGACGCGCCGGACGACTTCGTCTTCATCACGTAGTAGCCGGGCTGCACGGCGCGCACCCGCTCGTCGGACTCCGCCGCGGCGACGAACGCCCGGGAGCTCGCCACGACGTCGGCCTCGGCGAGGGTGGCGGCGATGTCGCCGGTCGACTCGCCGCTCTTGACCTGGATGACGACCTGCGAGTCGCCGGTGCCCGAGTAGTCGTCGTAGCTGCCGATGTCGAGGAGCTGCCGCAGCCCGTAGTAGCCACCCGCGGCGATCAGCACGAGCACGACCACCATGCTGACCCACAGCACGACCCGGCGTTTGCGCTTGCGCCGCTTGCGTACCGGACGGCTCCGCTCCGTGCGAGCGTCCGAGAACAGGTCGAGCTCTTCGTGGGTCATGGTTGTGACGCCTCCGGAGGCATGTGCCGGGCCCGGCCGTCCAGCCAGGCCTGCAAGATCTCGACGGCCGCGGCCTGGTCGACCACCGCCCGCTGCTTCTTGCCGCGCACCCCCCGTTCACCGAGCATCCTGGTCGCGCTCACCGTGGTGAGCCGCTCGTCGGCCAGCCGGACCGGTACCGGGCGCACCCGTCTGGCCAGCCGCCTGGCGTAGGCGGCCGCCGCGGCCGCCGCCTTGCCGTGACGGGCCGCGAGTGTTCTCGGTAAACCGACCACCACTTCGACCACCTCGTGCTCCGCGACGAGCTCGGCCAGCCGGTCGAGATCGGTGCCCGAGCGTTCGTCGCGAGACAGGGTAACCAGTGGAGTCGCCAGAACGGGACCGGGATCACTCAGCGCGACCCCGACGCGCACCGTCCCGACGTCGACACCCAGCCGGCGGCCGGGTCCCGGATCACCGGAACCCGGCCTGTCCGGCTCTGTCACAGATCCGCCTCCCCGGAGCTCACCCTGCTGGTCGCGCCGACCAGGAAACGCTCGGCCCGGGCAGGTACCGATGGCTGGTTTGCGTCACGGTCCCCCGAGGTGACGGTTCCCGAGGTCGACAGAGGATGGCTCACCTGCCTTCCGCCAGCGTTCGGCGCAGCGCGGTCACCGCGTCGGGCACGCCGGCCGGGTTGCCGCCGCCCCCCTGCGCGAGGTCCGGCTTGCCGCCGCCGCGGCCGCCGATGGCCGGCGCGAACGCGGGCACCAGCTTGCCGGCCGCGAGGCCCCGGTCACGGGCCGCGGACGTGGTCGCCACGACGAAGCTGACCTTCGGGCCGTCCGCGGAGAACAGCGCCACCACGCCCGGCCGGGCGCCGAGCCGGTTGCGCACCTCGGCCGCGAGCGAGCGCAGGTCGTTGCCCCCGATGCCGTCGGGCGTGGCGACCGCGACGAGCGCGGTGCCGCCGACGTCCTCGGCCTGCTCGGCGAGGGTCCCCGCCGACGACAGCAGCTGGGCGCCGCGCAGCTTCTCGAGCTCCCTCTCCGCCGCGCGCAGCCGCTCGACGGTCTGCCCGATGCGCTCGGGCAGCTCGTCGGCCGGCACCTTGAACTGCTCGGCGAGCTGACCGACCAGCACGTGCTCGCGCGCCAGGAACCGGAACGCGTCCAGCCCGACCAGCGCCTCGACGCGGCGTACGCCGGCGCCGATCGACGCCTCCGACAGCAGCTTCACGACGCCGATCTCGCCGGAGCGGTGCACGTGCGTGCCGCCGCACAGCTCCTTGGAGTAGTCGCCGATCGTGATCACGCGGACCTTCTCGCCGTACTTCTCGCCGAAGAACGCGATCGCCCCCGACGCGCGCGCCTGGTCGAGCGTGGTGATCTCGGCGCGCACGTCGTAGTCGTTGAGCAGCACGTCGTTGACCTCGTCCTCGACGTCGGCGAGGACACTCGCCGGGACCGCGCCGCCGGGCGAGGTGAAGTCGAACCGCAGCCTGCCCGGCGCGTTGAGCGAGCCGGCCTGCGCGGCCTGGGTGCCCAGCGCCCGCCGCACCCCCGCATGCACCAGGTGGGTGGCCGAGTGCGACCGGGACACCGCACGCCGGCGGCTCGGGTCGACCTCGGCGTGCGCGGCCGCGTCGAGCGTGACCTCACCGGAGAGCACCTTGCCCCGGTGCACGTTGAGACCCGCGACCGGCGACTGCACGTCGTGCACCTCGACCTCGAAACCCTCGCCGACGATCCGGCCGGTGTCGGCGAGCTGGCCACCGCCCTCGGCGTAGAACGGCGTGCGGTTCAGCACGACCTCGACCTCCGAGCCCGCACCCGCCGCGGGCGCCGGCTCGCCGTTCGCGACGAGCCCGACCACGGTCGCCTCGGCGGACAGGTCGCGGTAGCCGAGGAAGTCGGTGACGCCGTGCGCGTCGAGGATCGACCGGTACATCCCGCCGTCCGAGTGCCCGACCTTGCGCTGCTCGGCGTCCTCCTTCGACCGCCGGCGCTGCTCGGCCATCAGCCGGCGGAAGCCCTCCTCGTCGACCGTGAGCCCCTGCTCGGCCGCCATCTCCAGGGTCAGGTCGATCGGGAAGCCGTACGTGTCGTGCAGCTGGAACGCCTTGTCCCCGGGGAAGACCGAGCGGCCGCCCTGCCTGGTCTCCGCCGCCGCGACGTCGAAGATCCGCGAGCCGCTGGTGAGCGTGCTGAGGAACGACTCCTCCTCGGTGCGCACCACGGACTCGATGCGGCCGAACTGGCTGACCAGGTCCGGGTAGGCGGGGCCCATCGTGTCCCGCACGACCGCGGCGAACTCCGGCAGCACCGGCTCGGTGACGCCGAGCAGGCGCACCGAGCGGATGATCCGGCGCAGCAGCCGGCGCAGCACGTAACCGCGGCCCTCGTTGCCGGGCGTGACGCCGTCGCCGATGAGCATGACGCCGCTGCGCGCGTGGTCGGCGATCACCCGGAACCGCACGTCGTCGACCTGGTCGAGGCCGTAGCGGCGGCCGGACATCTCCTCCGCCCTGGTGATCACCGGCCGGACCAGGTCGGTCTCGTAGACGTTGTGCACGTCCTGCAGCAGGAACGCCACACGCTCTATCCCGAGCCCGGTGTCGATGTTCTTGGCCGGCAGCTCACCGATCGGCGGGTGGTCCTCCTTCGGGGACAGCTCGCCGCGCTCGTCCTGCATGAAGACGAGGTTCCAGATCTCCAGGTACCGGTCCTCGTCGACGACCGGGCCGCCCTCGCGGCCGAACTCCGGTCCGCGGTCGTAGTAGATCTCCGAGCAGGGACCGCCGGGGCCGGGCACGCCCATGTCCCAGTAGTTGTCCTTGCCGCCGCGCCGCTGGATGCGCTCGTCGGGCAGGCCGGCGATCTTGCGCCACAGCTCGATGGCCTCGTCGTCGGTCCTGTAGACGGTGACCCAGATGCGGTCGGGGTCGAAGCCGTAGCCGCCGTCGGACTGGTTGCCGGTGACCAGCTGCCAGGCGTGCTCGATCGCGCCCGCCTTGAAGTAGTCGCCGAAGGAGAAGTTCCCGGCCATCTGGAAGAACGTGTTGTGCCGGGTGGTCCGGCCGACCTCGTCGATGTCGCCGGTGCGCACGCATTTCTGCACGCTCGTCGCGCGCAGGTAGGGTGCTGGCTCCTCGCCGAGGAAGTACGGCTTGAACTGCACCATCCCCGCGTTGACGAACAGCAGGTTGGGATCGTCGAGGATGAGTGAGGCGCTGGGCACGAGCGTGTGCCCGGCCGCCCTGAAATGGTCGAGGAATCGCTTGCTGATCTCGTGTGTCTGCACGGTGAGTCCTAGGAAGGTGAGGAGCCGACGGGAGTCCGGGTCACGGCGAACAGCCACGCGCCGCGTGGGCGCGGGTCAGCTGCCCGCCCGGCGAGCTCGCGCGTCGCGGGGCGCGGTGGTCCGCCGCGCCGGCCGCTCCTCGCGCGTGTCGCGCACACCCAGCGCGTGGCGAGCCACCGGACTGACGCCCGAACGCTGCTCCACCACTTCCGACAACTCCTCTTCGCGTTCGACCATCCCCGCCCGGACGTCGGCACCGAACGAGCCGATCGCACCGGCCAGCTCGCGCATCGCCTCGCCCAGGTTGCCGGCGATCCCCGCCGGGGTGGCCTGACGTGCCGTTTCCCTGGCCTTGCGGGACAAGGCTACGCCGGAGGCAACGCCCACCCCAAGCCAGAATAGCCGCTTCACGAGGTCACCTCGCCTTGCGCCGGCCACGCCGGGCGTGCTTGCCGTCGGGGCCGTCCTTCGCCTTGCGCCGGGCCTTGAGCGCCTTGTTGACGCCGTAGGTGAACGCGGCCGCCTTCACCAGCGGGCCGCCGAGCGTGGCGGTGAACACCGAGGTCAGCGCGGACACGTTGCCGGTGACCGACTGCGCGTTCGCGGTGATCCCGTCGACGCGCTCGAGCTGGGTGTTGACGTGCGTGAGCGTGGTGTTGGCCCCGTCGAACAGGGGATCGGTGTTCGTGTGCGCCTTGCGGATGGCGATGGTGGCCTCGTCGAGCGTCCGCCCGAGCTTGAACAACACGATCGCCAGCAGCAGAACGAGCACTACGAACGCGCCGGCCGCGATCAGCGCGGCGAGCTGCCCTGCTGACACGAGCCCTCCTCGGGGTGACTGTCCTTGGAATGCGGGTCAGGTTACCGCGCGCCCCCGACCGTGGCCTGTCCGGATCACCGGGTGCGGGAGAGCAGGTCGGCGTGGCCGTCGAGGGTGCGGCGGGTGGCGTCCCGGTCGGCACGCGGCAGCTCCAGCAGGACCCGGTCGACGCCCGCCTCGGCGAGCACCGCGAGCGCGGCGACGTCGGCGGGCGCGTTCATGACGGTGACCGGCAGCTCGCGGCCGAGCCCGGCGGCGCGCCGGCGCAGCTCGACGATGTCGGCGACGAGCGGTTCGGTGTCGCCCGGGTAGATCGGCAGCCAGCCGTCGGCGTACTCCGCGATCCGCCGCCAGGCGGGCTCGCGGCCGCCGCCGGAGAGCACGACCGGCCCGCTGACCGGCTTGGGCCAGGAGTACAGCGGCGCGAAGTCGACGTGCTCGCCGTGGAACTCGGCCTGGTCCCTGGTCCAGATCTCGCGCATGGCCAGCATGTGCTCGCGGAGCACCGCGACCTTCCGCCGCGGGTCGACGCCGTGGGAGGCCGCCTCGCCGCCGTGCCAGCCGGGACCGACGCCGAGCACCACCCGGCCGCCGGACAGCGCGTCGAGCGTCGCGACCGCCTTCGCGGTGACGATCGGCTCGCTGTGCGCGAGCTTGCGAGCGAACGAATGTCACAGGGCGACCGCGAGCGGCATCACCGAGCCTGCGAGGGGATGTCGGTCGCGGCGAGCAGCACGGAGGTGCCGAGCGTCAGCCGCTCGGTGGCGCCGGCCAGCATCGACAGCACGGTCAGCGGATCGGCGACCCGCGGGTGGATGTGGGCCTGCTCCGCGTCGGCGGGCTCGGTGCCGACCGGCAGGTTCGTGTGCTCGCCGGCGAACAGGCCCTCGGCGCCCCGCTCCTCCAGCTCGCGGCCGAGCTCGACGGGGTGGATCCCGTCACCGACGAGCAGGTACCAGTAACCGATCCTCATCCGTCCCCCCTGATCACCCGGCGCAGCTTCGGCACGCGGTCGGCCAGCGCGCGCTCGGTGCCCCGCTGGGTCGGCTGGTAGTAGTCGCGCCCGACGAGCTCGTCCGGCGGGTACTGCTGTTCGACGACGCCCTCGGGTGCGTCGTGCGGGTACCGGTAGCCCGTGGCGTTGCCGAGCTTCCTGGCCCCGGCGTAGTGCCCGTCGCGCAGGTGGGCCGGCACGGTGCCGGCCGCGCCCTCCCGGACGTCGGCCATGGCCCGGGAGATCGCGGTGGTGACCGCGTTGGACTTGGGTGCGGTGGCCAGGTGGACGGTGGCGTGCGCCAGGTTGAGGCCGCATTCGGGCAGGCCGATCAGCTGGACGGCCTGGGCGGCGGCGGTGGCGGTCTGCAGGGCGGTCGGGTCGGCCATGCCGACGTCCTCGCTGGCGAAGATCACCAGGCGGCGGGCGATGAACCTGGGGTCCTCGCCCGCCTCGAGCATGCGGGCCAGGTAGTGCAGCGCGGCGTCGACGTCGGAGCCGCGCATGGACTTGATGAACGCGCTGATGACGTCGTAGTGCTGGTCGCCCTGGCGGTCGTAGCGCACCGCCGCCTTGTCTACTGTGGACTCGACGGTCGGCAGGTCGACGACGCCGCCCCGGGTGGCCAGCGCCGAGTCCGCGGCGGCCTCCAGCGCGGTGAGCGCGCGCCGGGCATCGCCGCCGGCGAGCCGGACGACGTGGTCCTCGGCGTCCGGCTCGAGCGTCACGGTGCCGCCGAGCCCGCGCTCGTCGGCGAGCGCGCGGCGCACGAGCGTGCGCACGTCGTCGTCGGACAGCGAGCGGAGCTGCAGGACCAGCGAGCGGGACAGCAACGGGGAGACGACGGAGAAGAACGGGTTCTCCGTGGTGGCGGCGACGAGCAGCACGATCCGGTCCTCGACGGCGCCGAGCAGGGCGTCCTGCTGGGTGCGGGAGAAGCGGTGCACCTCGTCGATGAACAGGACCGTCGACTCGCCGGAGTGGGTGAGCCGCCGGCGGGCCTCCTCGATGACCCCGCGCACCTCCTTCACACCGGCGGACAGTGCGGACAGCGCGACGAACCTGCGGCCGATCGCGCTGGACACGAGCATGGCCAGGGTGGTCTTGCCGGTGCCGGGCGGACCGTAGAGCAGCAGCGACGCCGGCGCGGCGCCCTCGACGAGCCGGCGCAGCGGGGCGCCGGGGCCGAGCAGGTGGTCCTGGCCGAGCACCTCGTCGAGCCCGGCGGGCCGCATGCGCACGGCGAGCGGCGCGTTCGCCGCGATCCGCGACGCGGCGCCCGGGTGGCTGTCCCCCGGCGCCCTCGGCTCCTTCGGCGGGCTGTCGAACAGCTGCAGGTCGAGCCCATCGTCCACGGGCCCGACGCTACCCGGAGGGCCTGACAGTGGTTACGATCGGCTCGCGCGGTCCGGGGCCGCGTCCCGTCCGCGGGCAGGGCCGAGCCCACCCCGGTCGATGTCGCGTGGCCACACCTTCCGCCCCGCCCGGTGCCAGCGGACCTCGGGCGTTTCGGGTGAGGAGGTCACCGTGTCACTACCCGCCGCCGTGAGCCTGGAGCAGCTGCGCAAGCAGGCCAAGGACCTGCGCAGGGCCCGCTCGATCCCGCTCGCCGAGGCCCAGCTGCTGATCGCCCGCCGGTACGGGTTCGCCAGCTGGCCGCGGCTGCGTGCCTACGTCGACCGGGTGGCGACCGCCGGGCCGTCGCTGCAGCACGCGTTCGAGCAGGACCCGGACTACTACGCGGACCGGGCGAGCGGCCTGCTCGCGTCGGCGTCGGACGGCACGCCGGACGCGGTGGCCGAGTTCGAGCGCTGGTCGGCGCCGCTGACCCCGGCCGGAGCCCGGATGGTGGTGGCGCGCAACCACGGGTTCACGTCGTGGGCGGCGCTGCGCAGGCACGTCGCCGACCTGCGGGCCGAGCCGTTCAGGCGCGCGTTCGGGGCGATCCAGGAGCGCGACCTCGACGGCCTGCGCGAGCTGCTGGAGCGGTTCCCGGAACTGGTCACCGCGGTCGGCACGAACGGCAACGACCTGCTCGGCCTCGCGTCGGCGACGTGCGACGAGCGGCTGGTGACGGTGCTGCTCGACGCCGGCGCCGACGTCGAGCACGGCAACGCACACGGGTGGACGGCGCTGCACCAGGCCGGGTACTCGAACCTGCCGCACATGGCCCGGGTGCTGCTCGACGCGGGCGCGCCGGTGGACGTCTCCGCGCGCGGCGACGGCGGCACGCCGCTCGCGGCCGCGCTGTTCTGGGGCAACCGCGAGGTCGCCGCCGTGCTCGCCGAGCGCGGGGTGGTGCCGGGCAACCTGCGGGTCGCCGCCGGGCTGAACGACGTCGCGCTGGTCGAGCGGCTGTGGGACTCGCCCGCGGCGGGCGAACACCGCGGGTTCTACCGGCCGCACGGCGGCTTCCCCGCGTGGCGGCCGTCCGCCTCGGTCACCGAGGTCCGCGACGAGGCGGTGAGCTGGGCCGCGCGCTCGGACGCGGTCGACGCGATCTCGGCGCTGCACCGGCTGGGCGCGTCACTGGAGGCGAACGTGTACCAGGGCACGCCGCTGACCTGGGCGGCGGCGCGGGGGCGGGCCGCCGCCGTGTGGCTGCTGCTGTCGCTGGGCGCGTCGCCGTCCGCGGTGGGCACGTTCGGCGGGCCGCGGCACGGGGTCGGCACCACCGCGCTGCACCACGCGGCGGAGGGCGGTCACCTCGAGGTGATCGAGGCGCTGCTCGACGCCGGCGCCGACCCGACCGTCACCGACGAGCTGTACGGCGGGACCCCGGCGAACTGGGCCGGGCACGGCGGGCACGAGGACGCCCGCCGGCTGCTGCTGCGGCGGGGTGGCACCGAGCGGTCCTAACCCTCGCCGACCGGGCCCAGGGTGGGGCGCTTGGCGACCCGGCCGGTGCCCGACGAGACGCCACGGATCCGCCTGCCGACCCACGGGCCGGCGAAGGCCGCGATCCAGCGCAGCTCGGTGGTCACGGCCCGCAGCGCGCCCGGGCGCGGCAGCGTGGGCAGCGGGCGGGTCCACGAGTCGTCGGCGTCCGGCAGCGCCAGCGCGTGGGCCATGGAGGCCGCGATCAGCGCGTGTCCGAGCGGGTTGGCGTGCAGGCGGTCCGCCGACCAGATCCGGGCGTCGGTGGTGACCGCGATCGGGAACGTCTCGACCACGCGAACGTCGTGGCGGGCGGCCGCGGCGCGGATGGCGGCGTTGAGCGCGTGCACCCGGGGCAGCAGCGGGCGGGCCAGTGGGGTGATCTTGCCGATGTTCGGGAACGTGAGGGTGGCGACGCGGGTGCCGGCGCCGGTCAGCGCCGCGAACATCGCCTCCAGGTGCCCGGCCACGGCGCCGACGTCGCAGCGCGGGCGCAGCAGGTCGTTGAGGCCGGCGACCACGGTGGCGAGGTCCGGCCGCAGCGCGAGCGCGGGTGCGAGCTGCTCGGTGCGCACCTCGCCGGCGAGCTTGCCGCGGACCGCGAGGTTGGCGTAGAGCAGGTCCGGCTCGAGCTCGGCCAGCCGGGCGGCGAGGCGGTCCGCCCAGCCGCGGTAGCCGCGGACCTCGTCGCCGTCACCGATGCCCTCGGTCTGGCTGTCGCCGAGGGCTACGTATCGCGAGTACACCTGTGGCTCCCCTCCGCCGGTGATCACTCGCAGGATATCCGCGGGGATACGCTGCGAACGTGGAACGAGCTTCCCGCATCCCGGCCGACGTCAAGGTGGTGCTCCAGCCCAGCCGGCCGGGCGCGGTGCGCGAGCAGCTTCCGTCGATCGCGGTGTTCACGCTGACCGCGGTCGCCGCCGGCTTCGGCGTGGCGGCGACCGGCACGGCGTTCGGCGTGTGGCTGGTCATCGGGCTGCTGTGCGTGGCGGGCGTCGTGGTCGAGCTGCTGATCCTGCGCTCGGACATCGCACTGGGCCCGGCCCTCGCGGCCGACACCGACCACGTGTGGGTGCGCGTCGGCGGGTTCCTGCGCCCGGAGTCGGTGCGGCTGGAGTGGTCCGAGGTCACCCGCATCGCCCTGCACACCTGGCGGGGGCGCCGCCGGGCCTCCGCCCGGTACCTGACGCTCGACGTGACCGACCCGACCCGCGCCGCGCTGGCGGGCCTGCTCAGCCGCAAGCTGCGCCGGCTGACCGCGACGTTCGGCTCCCCGCTCGCGTTCTCCGAGCAGCACAAGTCGACCTCGCTCGACGAGACGGTCCGCGGCCTGCGCGCGCTCGCCCCGGACGGCGTCCGGTTCACCAACAACTGACCGGACGGGCGTTCGGCTCGTGGTGAGCTCCGGCACCGCGCTCTCGGCCGGCGCCGTCCGCCGGTGGCGAACCCGCTGGCCTCCCCGATGCCGGCCCGCCGATGCTGGACGCATGGCTGACACGGTCGCGATCCTGTCCGACGTGCACGGCGTCCTCCCCGCGCTCGAGGCGGTGCTGGCCGAGCCCGACGTGCGCGACGCGGACACCGTCGTGCTGACCGGCGACATCGCCACCGGACCGCAGCCGGTGCGCACGCTCGACCTCCTCGCCTCGCTCGGCGAGCGCGTGCGCTGGGTCAAGGGCAACTGCGAGCGCGAGCTCGTCGCGCAGGCCCGCGGCGCCGGCGCGTCGGCCTTCCCGATCAGCGACTGGGCGGCCGCCCAGCTGCGCGCCGACCAGGTCGAGCTGCTCGACCGGCTGCCGGCGACCCTCACTCTGGACCTGCGCGGGCTCGGCGAGGTGCTGTTCTGCCACGCCACCCCGCGCGACGACGAGGAGATGGTGTTCGTCGACAGCGACCTGCCGCGCTGGGCGGAGGTACTCGCGGACGTGCCGGAGTCCGTCGGCACGATCGTGTGCGGCCACACCCACATGCCGTTCACCCGCCTCGCCGACCGGCGCACGATCGTCAACGCCGGCAGCGTCGGGATGCCCTACGGCACGACGGGTGCGCAGTGGGCGCTGCTGGCCGGCGGCGCCGTCGCGCTGCGCCGCACCGAGTTCGACCGCGAGGCCGCGTGCGCCGCCATCGAGGCCGAGTGCACCTTCCCGGACATCGCCGAGTGGACCGGCTTCTTCGTCCGCAACCCCCCGTCCGACGCCGAGGCCCTGGCCACGTTCAAGGAGCAGTGGGCGAACAAGGCAGGGTGATCACGGGCCGCCGGCACGGCGGTTCCGGACCCTCAGCGAAATGCGGGGTACAGCGGCAGCGGGTCGTGCTGGTCGAACCGGACCCGCAGCGCGTCGCTCACGCGGGCCGCGTGCGCGGCGATCTCGTGCGCGCCCGCGGCCTCCGCGGCGTCGGCGAGGCGCCGCCAGCGCTCGATGAGCACCAGCGTGTCCGGTGGCGTGTCGGCCAGGCTCGACGAGTGGGACTGCGCCGCCTCCGGCCGGCTGAAGAACTGCCACGTGGTGAGCCACACCCAGAACAGCTGCGCGTCGAGCAGCCGGGGCAGCAGCACCGCGTCGTCGTCCAGGTCCGGCCACACCACCCGCACCTCGGCCCGCCAGCCGGCGAGCATCGCGTCGGTCATCCCCGCCGGCAGCGCGAACGGGCACCAGCACGACGGGAACGGCACCCGCAGGTACGCCGCGTCGAAGATCGCGTTGCGCACGCAGCCACCCTCGAAGTCGAGGAACCGCACCCCCCTGCTGGTGATCAGGTTGTTGTCCGGGCACGAGTCCGACGGGCTGAACGCGCGGTGCCGCCCGGTGTCCAGCAGCGACCGGCTGCGTCCGGCGCGCTCGATCGTCTCCGCCGGGGTCGGCACCTCCAGCTCCGCCTCGAGCAGCGCCGGCAGTTCGGCGAGCGCGGTGGCGCCGTCGATGGCCAGCGGGTCCTTGAGGTCGGGCGGGGTGAGCCGGCGCTCCAGCGCGTCGAAGTCCGCCTCCCGGCCCGCGGTCGTGGCGTGCAGCCTGCCGAGCGAGCGCGACCACGACAGCAGCGCGCGCTCCGCGCCCCGCGCGTCGTTCCCGAGCAGCTTGTCGGCCAGCGTCGGCGCGCCGCCGAGGTCCTCGAGCACGACCAGCCGGCTGTCCGGGGCGTGCGCGAAGAGCTCGGGACACATCCGGTCCTCGGACGCGAGGGCGGTGAACAGCTGGTAGCTCGCCGCCTCGCGGACGAAGCTGTCGCAGTGCCGGTCCGGCGGTTCGAGGTACCGCTTCAGCACGAGCGTGCGCGGCAGCGAGAACGGGCTGGCCGCCACCCTGACCCGCAACACCACCGACCGTTCGCTGCCGCCCAGGTCCACGGGTTCGGACAGCTCGATCTTGGCGCCGAACCGCCGGCTGAGCACCGACTCCGCCGCCACTACGGTCGCCAACACCTCGGGATCCGCTTCGCCACCGATGGCCGGTGGGTCGGCGGCGGTTTCCACACTCATCTCCTCAGACCCTACTCCCGCTCGTACCACCGACCGTAGTCGTGTCCATCGATCAAGTAGCCAGCATTTCGGGGACAAATGACGAACACGGCATCACGCCGAGCACGGTGCGACCAAAACTCATCCGGTGGGCAGCGGCCTGCCGTCGTCGTGCGTCGTCCAGGTCTCCTTCCGCAGGATCAGCACCAGGACCGCGGAGACGACGATGCCGACGAGGTTGACCGCCAGCTGGCCCACCGCCTCGCCGAAGCGCACCCACTCGCCGAGGGTCGCCGCGACGCTCGCGTAGCCCGCCGCCGGCACGGTCGTCACCGAGACGAACACGCCGACGAGCACGGCCGACTTGGCGGAGGTCATCGACAGCATCCCGGCGGCGCCGGCGAGCAGCGCGACGATCAGCGACCACGGCCCGAGCCGGTAGACGAAGTCCACGTCGTGGCCGTTGAGCAGCGCGTTCCTGTCGAACATGCCCACCGCGCTGCCCACGACGGTGCCGAGCGCAGTGATCGCCATGGCCACCGGGAAGCCCACGGCGAGCGCGACCACGGCCTGGCGGCCCAGGTCCCACCTGCGCCGGACCAGGGCGACGGCGAAGGCCGCGAGCGGTCCGTACTCCGGACCGAGGATCATCGCGCCCACGATCGTCACCGGGGAGTCGGCGATCACGCCGACCGCGGCGAGCAGGCAGGCGATCGACAGGAACGCCAGGAACATCGCGTTGAGCCGGGACTCCTCGCCGGTGCGGGCGAGCAGTTCCTCCCACACCACGGCGTCCGCCGGGTCGCCCGGCGCGTCCTGCTCGGCGCGGCTCGCCGCGTCCGACAGCGCCGTGTCGATCTCCTCGAGCGTGATGCCGCCCGAACGGTCGACGCCGAGCTCGCGTAACGAGGTGATCAGCGCCTCGGCGGCCTCGCGGGCGATGTCGGCCTCGACCACGTCACCCTGCGGCGAGACCGCCACGCCGTGCAGCACCACGAGGTGAGCGGCCCCGGCGTGCTCGGTGAGCAACCCGGCCACATCGTCGGTGACCGCCCGCGGGCAGATCACCCGGAGATGCAGCACGGGCTATTCCTTGGCGGGTGCCGGCTTCGCGTCCACGCCGGCCTCCTTGCGCTGCGCCTCGGTGATCGGCGCCGGCGCGTTGGTCAGCGGGTCGAACCCGCCGCCGGTCTTCGGGAACGCGATCACGTCGCGCAGCGACTGCTCGCCGGCGAGCAGCATGACGATGCGGTCCCAGCCGAACGCGATACCGCCGTGGGGGGGCGGGCCGTACTTGAACGCCTCGAGCAGGAACCCGAACTTCTCCTCGGCGTCCTCGGCGGCGATGCCCATCACCTCGAACACACGCTTCTGCACGTCGGCCTGGTGGATACGGATCGACCCGCCGCCGATCTCGTTGCCGTTGCAGACGATGTCGTAGGCGTGCGCCAGCGCGGCCGCCGGGTCGGACTCGAACCGGTCGATCCAGTCCGGGTTGGGCGAGGTGAAGGCGTGGTGCACGGCCGTCCACCGGCCGCCGCCCACCGCGACGTCGCCGTGGCTGCGGGCGGCCTCGGCCTCCTCGAACAGGGGCGCGTCGACCACCCAGACGAACGACCACGCGGACTCGTCGATGAGGCCGAGCCGCCGGCCGATCTCCAGCCGCGCCGCGCCGAGCAGGGCGCGGGCGTCGGACGGGGTGCTGGCGGCGAAGAACACGCAGTCCCCGGGCTGCGCGCCGGTGGCCTTGGCCAGGCCCTCGCGCTCGGCCTCGGACAGGTTCTTCGCGACCGGGCCGCCGAGCGTGCCGTCCGCCCCGATGAGCACGTAGGCCAGGCCCTTGGCGCCGCGCTGCTTGGCCCACTCCTGCCACGCGTCGAGCTGTCGGCGCGGCTGGTCGCCCCCGCCGGGCATGACCACCGAGCCGACGTAGGGCGCCTGGAACACCCGGAAGGGCGTGTCGGCGAAGTACTCGGTGAGCTCGGTCAGCTCGAGCTCGAAGCGCAGGTCGGGCTTGTCGGTGCCGTAGCGGGCCATCGCCTCGGCGTAGCTCATGCGGGGGATCGGCCGGGTGATCCGGTGGCCGGCCAGCTCGCTCCACAGGGCGGCGATGATCCGCTCGCCGAGCTCGATCACGTCGTCCTGGTCGACGAAGCTCATCTCGATGTCGAGCTGGGTGAACTCGGGCTGGCGGTCGGCCCGGAAGTCCTCGTCCCGGTAGCAGCGGGCGATCTGGTAGTACCGCTCGAGGCCGCCGACCATCAGCAGCTGCTTGAACAGCTGCGGGGACTGCGGCAGCGCGTACCAGGAGCCGGGCTGCAGCCGGGCGGGCACGAGGAAGTCGCGCGCACCCTCCGGGGTGGAGCGGGTCAGCGTCGGGGTCTCGATCTCGACGAAGTTCTCCTCGTGCAGCACGGTGCGGGCGATCCGGTTCGCCTCGCTGCGCATCCGCATGGCGCGGGCCGGGCCGGCCCGGCGCAGGTCGAGGTAGCGGTGGCGCAGCCGGACGTCCTCGCCGACCGTCAGGTGCTCGTCGAGCTGGAACGGCAGCGGCGCGGCCTCGCTCAGCACCTCCAGCTCGGTGACCAGGACCTCCACGTCGCCGGTGGCGATCTCCGGGTTCTCGTTGCCGGGGGGCCGGCGGGACACCTCGCCGACGACCCGGACGCAGAACTCGGCGCGCAGGTGGTGCGCGCGCTCGGCCATCTCGCCCTCGCGGAACACGACCTGCGCGACGCCCGACGCGTCGCGGAGATCGACGAAGATGACTCCACCGTGATCACGACGGCGCGCGACCCAGCCGCTCAGTGTGACGGTCTGTCCGGCGTGCTCGGCGCGAAGCGTCCCGGCCTCGTGCGTGCGGATCACGGCTGCTGTCTCCTGTCGGGAGAATGGGGGTGAACCTGAGCAGGCTAGCCAACCATGTGGTAGTTCCGTCCAGCAGGTTTGCGGGGCTACCATCACCGTACGCAGCAGATCGATCACGCGCGGATTTGACGTGATGTCTACCAAGCCATCGCGTCAACCCGTAGGGTGTCGGTTACCAGGTGGTAGGAATCGCTGGGGGCGAACGCAGGGAGACCACGATGGGTGGCGGCGCGACCCGCGAACCAGTTCGAGAACTGCACCGGGCGACAGGCGGCGACGTCCGACGTGCGCTGGCCACCCACTCCGCCGACAACCTGGCGGCGGACGCGTTCCCCACTGCCCTGCGCACGGCCATCCAGGCCAGCGGGCTGTCCCTGGACCGCATCCAGTACCGGTTGCGTGCGCGTGGCGTGTCGGTGAGCGTGACCGCGCTGAGCTACTGGCAGTCCGGCAGGCGACGGCCGGAGCGCGCCGAGTCGCTGGCCGCGCTGGGCCACCTGGAGTCGGTGCTCGGCGTGGCGCCCGGGTCGCTGATCGCACTGCTGGGGCCGCCGCGGCCGCGGGGCCGGGTGCAGCGCGAGTCGTCCCGGCTGCCGATCGAGGCGCTGTGGTCCGAGCGCGAGCCGGTGTCGAAGCTGCTCAAGCGGATCGACTTCACGACCGAGACCGCGCTGACCAAGCTCAGCCAGCACGACCGGATGGACGTCGCGGTCGACCGGGGCGAGAAGCGCATCGCCGTGCGGCAGGTGCTGCGCGCCGAGCGGGACGGCGTCGACCGGACCGTGATGGTGTACGACCTGGAGCGGATCGGCCGGCCGTTCCCGGAGATCACCGCGCTGCAGTCGTGCCGGATCGGCCGGGTCGCCCGGGACGAGGCGGCCGGCCTGATCGCCGCGGAGATCCTGCTGGAGGCGCCGCTGGCCCGCGGCGACACGGCGATCATCGACTACGCCCTGAACCACCCGGGGCCGCCGTTCTCGCGGGGGGACGACAGCTACTGCCGCAAGTTCACCACTCCCGTGCGCGAGTTCGTGCTGGAGCTGCGCTTCGACCCGCGGGCGCTGCCGGCGTACTGCGAGCAGTACACGGTGGACCCCGACGAGCAGACGACCACGCGCCGCAAGGTCGACGTCAACGCCGCGGGCGAGGCGCACGCGGTCGCCCTCGACTTCGGGCCCGGCACGTTCTGCGTGCGCTGGGACTGGGCGAACGACCGGCCCTGACCTCCCGCACCGCGTCGGCGAGCCGTGGGGTCGCCGACGCTGCGGCTGTGGTCTGCCGATGGTCACCGGGGCTTTCGGCGGTCCGTCGTGAGCGTCGGTGGCGGCCAGCGCGGCGATCGGCGCCACCCGCACTGGACGCACAGCGGCAGCGCAGCGGCCCGCCGTCAGGCGCGGTGGGCGCGGTAGGCGCAGCGGGCACGATAGGCGCGATGGACGCGGCGACCGCCGTGGTGCGGCCGGATCGGTGGCCGGTGGTGGCACGACAGCCGCGGCAGGTGCGGCGGGTCCGCAGTGGACACGGTCACCGCCGCGGTCCGGCGGCGGGTGTGGCGGGCGCCGCGACATGGCGGGTGCGGTGGCCACCTCGGGCACGGCGACCACCTCGGGCGCCGTGGTGCGGCGGGTCCGGGGTGACGTGGGCCGTGCTGGTCAGAGGAGTTCCAGTTGCTCCTGGTGGACCGGGGTGGCCTGTTCGGGGATCGAGGCCAGGCTGCCTTCCGGCCAGGTCGCCTCGGTTCGGGAGTCGCGCCTGTCCTTGGGGGCGAGGCCGTGCCGGCGTAACAGGGGGCCCACCCGGCGGCCCAGCCAGCGGCGGTAGCGGACGTCGGCGTTGGCACCTCGGGCGTAGATCTGGCGGTAGCTCGGCACCAGTTCCGGGTGCTCGCGGGCCAGCCACTTGGCGAACCACTCGCGCGCCCCGGGCCGCAGGTGCAGCGGCAGCACCGTCACCCCGGCCGCGCCGGTGTCGGCGATCGCGGACAGCAGGGCGTCCAGCTGGTCCACCGAGTCGGTGAGGCCGGGGAGCACCGGCGCGACGAACACGCCGCACGGCAGCCCGGCCTCGGTGATCTTGCGGACCAGCTCCAGGCGCGCCTGGGGGCTCGCGGTGCCCGGTTCGAGACTCCGCTGCAGCTCCCGGTCGGCCAGGGCGATCGACACGCCAAGGCCGACCGGCACGTCCGCGCTCACCTCGGCCAGCAGCGGCAGATCGCGGGCGAGCACCGTGCCCTTGGTCAGGATGTTGAACGGCGTGCCGCTGTCCGCCAGCGCCCGGATGATGCCCGGCATCAGCGCGTACCGGCCCTCCGCCCGCTGGTACGGGTCCGTATTGGTCCCCATGGCCACGTGTTCGTGCGTCCAGCGTCGCGAGCGGAGCTGCGACGTGAGCACCTCTACCGCGTTGACCTTGACCACCACCTGGGTGTCGAAGTCGTGCCCCGCGTCCAGGTCGAGGTAGGTGTGCGAGTTGCGGGCGAAGCAGTTGTGGCTGACCACGCCGTTGGCGATGAAGTCCCCCGTACCGGTGGTGATGTCGAACAGCGGCAGCTCCAGCCCCAGCGGCTCGACCGCCTCGATGCCCAGCCGCGCCGCCGCCCGCAACGCCACCCCGGTGAGCTCACCCGCGCCGGTACGCGCGGGGTCGACCGTGTGCAGGAACCGCAGGTGCTCGGGCAGGCCGCCGGACAACCGGATCCGCTGCACACCGCTGCGCAGGCCGAGGTCCTCGAGTGCGAACCGGAAGTCCAGGCGCAGCAGGGCGTCGCTGACCATGCCGATGTTGGCCCGCCCGGAGCGCGCGACCTGCAGGTGGCCCCGCCCGAACTCGCCGTCCACGTCGAACGCGGCCGCGAGGTACCCCTTGTGCCACTCCTCGCTCGGCACAAGGGGCCGCTCGATCGGCAGGCTGATCGGCTCGTCGCCGGTCAGGTACTCCCGGGCCCGGTCCAGCACCGCCGGGTCGATCGGGTCGGCGTACCCGCTCGCGACGCCGGCCAGGTAGCCGCAGCGGTAGTCGACTCGGCCCTTCGGTGCCGGCGCGAACCCGCCGGTGCCGACGAGCCGGTCGCCGGACGTGAGGACCGTCCGGCGGCGCACCTCGTTCGCGGCGACGTGCCGCCAGCCACGGTCGGTGAGGAACCGGTGGTCGCCGCTCGCGATCAGCCGGGTGCCGTCGCGAAGGGTGAGCCGGTAGGCGGGCTTGACCGTGGACCAGTGTGCGAGCACCCGGGTGGTCACGTACCGCCGGCGGTTGCCCCGCCGTTCGGTGCCGTAGATCTCGTCGCCGACCTCGAGCTCGGCCAGCGGCCTGGTGCGGCCGTCGGCCATGAGGATCGGCGTGTCACCCGCGAGGCAGTACCGGCAGGCGTGGCTGCACCCGCGGTACGGGTTGATCGTCCAGCGGAACGGCATCGGCGAGCTGCCGGGCACCTTGTTGAGCACCGATCTGGCATGCACCTCGTGGAACACCATGCCGGCGAACTCGGGTGTCCGAACGCTGCGTACCAGGCCCGGCAGTCCGGGTAGGGTTTGCTGTTGTTGCTGGTCGACACGCTGGCTGTCCCATCGCACGATGACTAGTCGAACACATGTTCGAGAAGGTGTCAATCGAGATCACCCGACCGTGCGATGGTGCCGACACTGTCGGTCCCCCGGCCTACGGTGGTTCCCATGACCACGACCGAGGTGCGCGAGATGATCGTCGACACGTTCCGATTACCGGCGCCCCGGCGCCTCGTCGCGCCGCTGGACGGCTAGCCTCGCCGCCTCGCGGGCGCAGCCCCAGGACAGGCTGACACCGTTGCCGCCGTGCCCGTAGTTGTGCACCACCCGCGCGCCGCCCAGCAGCTCGGCCTCGACACGCACGGCCGGCCGGCCCGGGCGCAGCCCCGTCTCGACGGCGACGATCTCGGCGTCGCGCAACCGCGGCTCGACCGCGCGGACGCGGCGCACGATCCGTTGGGTCAGGTCCGGGTCGGGCGTGCGGTCGGTGCGGCCGGGGATGCGGATGCCACCGCACACCACGCGGGTCGGATGCGGGAAGTAGCTGGTCCACTCGGCGGCCGTGGTGAGCTCCATGAACAGCGTGTCGAGCCCGGGGTTGGCGAGCACGACGCTCTGGCCGAACACCGGTTCCACCTCGGTGTCGCCGATCAGGTCGCGCGAGCCGAGGCCGGTGCAGTTGACGACCACCGGCGCGGCGTCTGCGGCCTCGTCGAGGGACCGGACCGTGCGGTCCTGGATCTCGACGCCGGCCGCGGCCAGCCGGGCGACCAGGTGGTCGAGGTACCGGGGCATGTCGATGAGCGGCATGGTCGCGCGCGACCCGCCACCGAAGCCGGACGGCACCTCGTCCGCGGCGGCCGGCCGCAGGTCGGGGATCGACCGGGCCTGGGGCGGGATGTCGGCGGCCGCCGACGGGCCGCCGACGGTCAGCGCCGGCGCCATGCGCACGCCGGTGTCCGGGTCGCGGGCGAGCGCGACGAAGTCCACGAGCGAGCGATCGGTCCAGCTCATGGTCTTGGCCATGGGCTCCTGGAAGGAGGGACCCCACAAGGCTCCCGCGACGACCGAGGTGGTCGAGTGCGGCGGTTCGGCCGACCACACCTGAACCGTCCAGCCCGCCTCGGCCAGGCAGGCGGCGGTGGTCAGCCCGCTCACCCCGGCGCCGACCACCACCGCCTGCTCCGTGCCACTCACCGCGCCACGATAGCGCCGCCGGGCACCGGCCTCAGGAATCCTGGGGCGGCTCGGGCGGCGCGGTGAAGAACGCCGTGGTGCGGTCGGCCGCGGCCCGGGCCTCCCGCTCGCCGGCACCGGCGGCGATGCTCGCCTCGCACCACCGGTCGCTGCTCGCCGTCACGAACTCGCGCGCCTCGGCGGAGGCCTGCCACGCCATGGCGGCCTCGGGATCGACCGGCGGGCCGCCCGCCAGGTGCCCGGCCAGGCCGAGCAGGGCCATGTCCCAGCCCACGCCCACCGCGCCCGGGCCGAACTCGGCCGAGCGCTCGTCGTCGACGTGGGCGATGTGCTCGAGTTCGAAGCGCGCGCGGCCGTCGGGCTCGGGGACGATCCGGACGTCGATCCAGCTGACCTCGCCGCCGAACTCCCAGGTCGCGAAGAAGCTCTTCGGCGGGTCGCAGCGCTCGACCGTGCCGGAGGCGTTCCCCTCGATCCGGTAGCGCCCGCCGAGCCGGAGCTCGCCGGACACCGGCAGGAACCAGCGGACGATCCGCTCCGGGTTCGTGCACGCGTCCCAGAGGTCGTCGGGATCGGTGTCGTAGGTCTGGCTGACCGTGACGAGTCGCGCCTCCCCGGCCTCGAGCATCCGGGTGCCGACCCGACGGCGGACCGCGTTGATCTGGTGGGCGACGTCGATCATGCGAAAGCTCCCCTCGGTAGGTTCGAGGCAAGCTATCAGCGTGAGCTTATATAAGTCAAGGCTTCATAGCGTGGCGGCGGCGGGCAGACCCGCGGCGGGTGCGACCGGCCAGCCGAGCGGCTCGTCGCCCAGCGCGACGAGCTGCTCGACCTGCTCGCGACACCACGGCGACACCGCGAGCTCCCCGCCCGTCACCAGGCTCGCGAACAGCGGCCACGACACCCAGCCGGACTCGTCCACCTCGCCGGGCGCGAGCCGCGGCCGCTCGTCGCTGACCGCGCGGAACACCGGGCACAGCTCGTTCTCCACGACCCCGTTCGGCATCACCGCGCGGTACCGGAACCGCGGCAGCAGCAGGTCGACCGAGGAGACGGCCAGGCCCAGCTCGTCGCCGAGCCGCCGGACCACCGCGGGGACGAACGGCTCCCCCGGCGCCGGATGCCCGCAGCAGGAGTTGGTGACCACCCCGGGCCAGGTCGTCTTGGCCCGCGCCCGCCGCGTCACCAGCAGCGAGCCCGCGGAGTCGAACACGTAGCAGGAGAACGCCAGATGCAGCGGGGTGTCCCGATGGTGCACGGTCGCCTTGTCCGCGGTGCCGATCCCCCGCCCCTGCTCGTCGAGCAGGACCACCTGTTCCATCGCGTCTCCTCGCTGCCGGCCGACGCGACCAGCATGCCGGGCGGCGCCGGATCGCGCCTCACAGGTCCAGCGCGGTCCCGTCGGCGGGTACCTCGACGCCCGCCGAGACGAGCCGTCCGTACTCCGGCGACCGGCGGTCGAGCACCGGGTTCGTGTTGTTCAGGTGGGTGTACATCCACCGCGTCCCCGAGCCGGCGTGCTCGCGGATCCGGGCGAGGCTGCCCTGCGGGCCGTCGATCGGCAGGTGGCCCATCGCGTGCTGCGCGGCCGTGCTCGTGCCGGTCCCGGCCATCTCCCGGGCGTCGAAGAAGGTGCCGTCGAGCAGCACGCAGCTCGCCCCGTCGACGAGCTCGTCGAACCCGGCCGGCCAGGTCGCCAGGCACGGCGCGTAGACCAGCACGCCGCCGGTCGCCGGATCGCGCAACCGGTAGGCCACCACCCACGGGCCGTCCACAGTAGAGTCCCGGGCGTACTTGGGCCGCTTGTCGCTCACCGCGAGCGCGGAGACCGCGAGGTCCGGGAAGGTCTCCGGCGGCGCCCACCGCCAGTCGCCGTAGTGGGCAACCAGGTCCTGGACCGGGAACCGCGAGCGCAGCGCGTGCAGCACCGCCGGCGGCGCCCACACCGACAGCCCGCCACCCTCGCGCAGCGTCAGCAGCCCGAGCGTGTGGTCCAGTTCCGCGTCGGTCAGCAACACCCCGCGCAGCGGGGTGTCCCGCGGGCCGGGCCCCGGTGCCAGCGGCGGCGCGGCGATCACCTGCGCGCGGATGTCCGGGGACGCGTTGACCAGGTACCAGTCCGTCCCCTGTGGACTGACCGCGAGGCAGTCCTGGGACCGGGCGGGCACCGAGGGCGAGCCCGCGCTCGCGCACAACGCGCACGCGCAGTTCCACTGCGGGAACCCGCCCCCCGCCGCGGTGCCGAGCAGCCGGACCTTCACCGCGCGACCGTCGCCCGGCGCATGACGAACGGGGGTGCGTCGGCGACCGCGTCGGCGGCCAGGATGGCGTCCACCACGCCGCGATCCGGCGAGAGCGAGCACACCGGGTCGGTCGCCGCCGCGTCGCCGGTCAGCATGAACGCCTGGCAGCGGCAGCCACCGAAGTCGAGCCCGCGCCGCTCGCACGAGCGGCACGGGTCGCGCATCCACCCGTCGCCGCGGAACGCGTTGAACGACTCGGAGGCGTACCAGATCTCGGCGAGCGGCCGGCGCGTGACGTTCTCCACCGGCAGGGTCGTGATCACCGACGCCGCCGGGCACGGCAGCACGTCGCCGTTGGGCGCGACGGTCAGCTGCCGGGCGCCCCACCCGTACATGCACGGCTTCGGGTAGCGCTCGTGGTAGTCGGCCACCACGTACACGATCTCCATGCGCCCGCGCAGCCGCTCGATCGCCGCGCGCACGACCGGCTCCGCCGCCGCGAGCTGCTCCGCGGTCGGCATCAGCGCGGCCCGGTTGCGCTGGGCCCAGCCGTAGTACTGGGTGTTGGCGAGCTCGAGCCGGTCTGCGCCCATCCGCTCGGCGAGCTCGATGATCGCGCCGACCTGGTCGTGGTTCGCCTTGTGCAGCACCACGTTCACGCTCAGCGGCAGCCCGGCGTCCCGGACGGCGGCGGCCGCGTCGATCTTGCGGGCGTGCGCCTTCGCACCGGCGATCAGGTCTGCCCGGTCCGCGTCCGCGCCCTGCACCGACAGCTGGACGTGGGCCAGCCCGAGGTCGGCCAGCCCGGACAGACGGGCCGCGGTGAGGCCGAGCCCGCTGGTCACCAGGTTCACGTAGCAGCCCAGGTCGGCGGCGCGGCCCACCAGCGCGGGCAGGTCCGGCCGCAGCAGCGGCTCACCACCGGACATGTGCACCTGCAGCACGCCCAGGTCGCGCGCCGCGTCCAGCACGGACAGCCACTCGTCGGTGCTCAGCTCGTCGCGCCGGGCGGCCAGCTCCAGCGGGTTCGAGCAGTAGGGGCAGTGCAGGGGGCAGCGGTGGGTCAGCTCGGCCAGCAGGCCCAGCGGCGGCTCGGCGGTCACGTCCACTCGACGACCCTCCGCTCCTCCAGCCGGTCCAGCACGTCGGCGACGTCGGTCGCGCGGACGCCGCGGAAGCGGGTGCCGAGCCGGGCGGCGATCTGGCGCACCGTGGTCTCGCCGTCGCACATCTCCAGCACCGCGGCCGCGGTCGTGTTGGGCACCAGGACACCCTCGGGGAACAGCAGCACGTGCGTGTCCCGGGTCCGGTCGAACGTGAGCCGGACTCCCCGGCGCAGCCTCGGCAGACCGGTCATCGCCTACCCCTTCCCGGCCGCGCGCTCGATGGCGTCCAACATGGACCACAGCACGTCACACTTGAACGACAGCGCGGCGACGGCGCGGTCCTGCTCCGCACGGGTCGTGCAGTAGCGCACCACGATGTCCACGGTGGACTTTCCCTCGCCGGACACGGCCTCGATACGGTTGGTGAAGTACGCGAGGTCGGCGGGCTCGATCCAGTCGTAGTGGGCGAGCATGTCCCCGACCCGGCGCTGCATCAGGTGCCCGGAGAACATCTCCGTCAGCCCCGACGCGACCGCCTCGACCCACGGCCTGGTGCGCGCGAAGGTCACGTACGCGTCGACGGCGAACCGGACGCCCGGGACCACGTGCCGCTCGTCGAGCACCTCGGCGCGGGTCAGCCCGACCGCCTCGCACAGCCGCAGCCAGCGCTCCCGGCCGCTGTCGCCCGCGCCGTCCGGTCCGCCGGCGAGACCACCCTCCGCGGCGCCGTCGTGGTAGACGATCCGGTCGAGCCAGGCGCGGCGCACCTCCGGCACCGGGCAGTTGCTGATGATCGCCGCGTCCTTGCGCGGCAGCACGCTCTGGTAGTACCACCGGTTCGCGGCCCACACCCGCAGCTCGTGCGGCGAAAGCTCGCCCGCGTGCATGCGGCGGTGGAACGGGTGCGTTCCCCAGTACCGGTGCGAGAGGCCGCGCAGCGCGGCGACGAACTCCTCGCCGCTGCGCGCGGCAGTCTGGTCCGACACGCGAACACCTCCGATGTGTACCCCGGCGGCCGGGGGCCGGCGCGTCGCCCGCCCCCGCCCGCCGGAGCGGACGTAACCGGTCAGTCCATCCGCGCCGCGTAGGCGGTGACCTCCATCGGCGTCTCGTACTCCACGAAGTCCGGGGTGGTCCAGACCTCCAGCTCGGTGGTGGCGTTCATCTGCCCTCCTTCAAGGTTCGATGACAATGACCCTGCGATCCGAGGGTATCCAGGAGAATCCGCCGATCCTCCGGAATCGCTCGAGGGTCGCTGAGCGGCCACTCGAGAATCTGTCCACAGTGGATCGGCCGGCCGGGAGGTCAGTCGAGGCTCGCGACGAACCGCGTGATCGCCTCGGGCTTGAGCCGCTGCGCGAGCCGGCCGCCCGGAGCGAGCGAGGCCAGGCGGTACAGCGGCCGGTCGGCCGCGGCCTCGCCCTTGGCCTCGGCCCGCAGCTGCGCGACGAGCAGCTGGGAGAACACCAGCCCCGCGGTGTTCTCGCTGCCGGCCATGATGTCGGCGAGCCGGCGCAGCACCAGGATGCCCAGCTCGCGCCCGCCGGTGCCGGCGTAGACCGCGAGCGGCAGGTTGATCGTCCTGCCGCCCCCGCCCACCAGCAGGCCGATGGTGCGGGTGCCGCGGATGTCGGTGACCAGCAGCTCGATGCGTTCCGCGTGGCGCAGGTCGACGGACTTGCGGCCGACCGACTTGGCCACCACGAGGTCCCCCTCGAGCCACAGCGTGCGCCGGCCGGACACCCAGGACAGCAGCGACAGCGCGACCACGACCACCGCCGCGGTGACCAGCGCCGCGGTCCGGCCCGCGAGCAGTCCGACCAGTCCCCCCATCGCCGCGCCGAAGACCAGCGCGACGCCGAGCGCGACGCAGCCGCGCCGGCGCGAGCCGGTCTGTTCGGTCAGGGTGAGCGGGACGCGGTCGGGTGGGGTCACCTCACAGGCCCCTGCCCGGCCCGGTGGCGCTCGGGTCGTCCAGCCCCAGCAGGAACGGGTTGGACCCGCGTTCCCGCCCGATCGTCGTGCTCGGCCCGTGCCCGGGCAGCACGACGGTGTCGTCCGGGAGCGGTAACAGCTTCGTGCGCAGCGTCGTGTTCATCGTGCGCATGTCGCCGCCGGGCAGGTCGGTGCGGCCGATCGAGCCGGAGAACAGCGTGTCGCCGGCGAACAGCACCCGGCCGCCCTCGTCGAGCTCGCTGCGGAACACCACCGAACCGCGGGTGTGCCCGGGCGTGTGATCCACGGTCAGCGACAGCCCGGCCAGCTCCAGCGTCGTGCCGTCACCCAGCTCGCGCACCTCGGCCGGCTCGCGCATCTCCAGCTTGCCGCCGAAGAAGTCCGCGCCGGCCAGGCTGATGCCCTTGAGCGGGTCGGTGAGCATCTCCCGATCCTCAGGGTGGATCCACGCCGGGATGTCGTTGCCGTCACAGATCGGCGCCACCGAGTAGACGTGGTCGAAGTGACCGTGGGTGAGCAGCGCCGCCACCGGGGACAGCCGGTACTTGCGCAGTGCCTCGGCGACCGGCTCCACCGCGTCCTGACCGGGATCGACGATCACGCACGGCTCGCCCTCACCGGACGCGACGAGGTAGCAGTTGGCCTGGAAAGCCCCGGTGGGGAAACCGACAACGAGCACGAACCGAAACTTACACGGCGGTCTCGGCCCGGCCCGTCAGACCGAACGAAGTCTGCGGAACCGGGACCACGAGGCAAACCGCCGGTCGGCACGCACCTGGTTGGTCTGCTCGCCGGTGACGTCCACATTGGCCACGCAGATCCGGTCGCGGCCGTGCCGCTTGGCCGCGCGCAGCGACACGTCGGCGTCGAGCATCAGGTCTTCCAGGTCCAGCTCGGCGAGGTCCCCCAGGCAGTAGGTGGCGACGCCGATCGACACGGTCTGCCCCTCGATGGTGGCCGACAGGTCGCGGGTGACCTTGGCGTTGACCGACATGTCGCTGATGCCCGTCCGGATACGCTCCGCGACGGCCAGCGCCGTCGACAGGTCCGCCTCGGGCAGCAGCACCATGAACTCGTCGCCGGCCGACCCGCCGTAGCGGCAGGCCAGGTCGCCGTCCCGGGTGGTGTGCCGGATCACGTCGGCGACGCCACGCAGGATCGCGTCGCCCGCGAGGTGGCCGTAGTTGTCGTTGACGTCCTTGAACCGGTCCAGGTCGATCATGATCAGCGCGATCGACAGGCCGTGCCCGCGCGACCGGGCGATCTCCTCGGCCGCGATCTCGTCCCAGTGCCAGCGCTCGATCAGGCCGGTCGGCCGGTCCTCCAGCACCTGGCCGCACGAGTCGCACCGGCGGTGCGTCGGCACCGACTGCAACGGCCGCTCCCCCGACCTCGGTACGACGATCTCAGGTTGTCCCCCGCGGACGTCGGGTCGGCGGTCCCCGTCGCCGAGCCTCGTCCGGTACCCGCTTTCGCGGTGCTCATCAACTGTCTCCCCTGCAGTGCTCACCTGTGGTTTCGGCCGGTCCGCGGCTCGGAACGCTCCTCACCGGCCGTATACAGGTAACTATCGGGAGTCACAGAGGGACTGAACAGTGTTGAGGTGTTGACGGTTTCAGGAAACACCGAATGGAGGAGTCACGGGGCGCGTTCGGCAATCACTCACCGTGTCGGAATGCCCACTTTTCCCGCGGCTCCCGATAACCGGCATACCGATCGAGCACCCGCGCCACGTCCGTGTCGACGATGAGCATCTCCCGGTATTCGCTCCGGAGGAAGCCCTGTCCCGCCATGTGGTCCAGGAACCGCAGCATCGGCTGGTAGTACCCGTCGACGTCGAGCACCGCGATCGGCTTGTCGTGCAGGCCGAGCTGGGCCCAGGTGAACACCTCGAACAGCTCCTCGAGCGTGCCCGCGCCACCCGGCAGGGCGAGGAACGCGTCCGCGAGCGAGGCCATCGTCGCCTTGCGTTCGTGCAGGTCAGCCACGACGCGCAGGTCGCTGAGCCCGGGGTGGGCGATCTCCCGGTCGACCATGCTCCGCGGGATCACGCCGGTCACCCGGCCGCCCGCCGCGAGGGCCGCGTCGGCCACCGCGCCCATGGTGCCGACGCTCGCCCCGCCGTAGACGAGCCCGATTCCGCGCTCGGCCAGCGTGCGGCCGACGTGCTCGGCGGCGGATCGATATCCCGGACGAGTGCCTGTCGATGATCCGCAGAAAACACATACCCGCATACAGGTGATCACATCACAGCACCCCGGGCTTTCATTGCGACCGGGTTGTCTGGTTGAGTGCCACAGCGTGCGACTCATTCTCGACACGGATCCGGGGGTTGACGACGCCCTCGCGATCATGTACTTGGCGGCCCAGGAGGACGCCGAGATCGTTGCCGTGGGTAGCGTCCACGGCAACGTGCCCGCGTCCGTCGGCGCGCTCAACGCGCTGCGGGTGCTCGAACTGGTCGGCCTCACCCCGCCGGTGACGATCGGCGCGGCGCGACCGCTCGCCCAACCGCTGCAGACCGCCGAGTTCGTGCACGGCGAGGACGGGCTCGGCGGGCACGCCGGCGCGCTGCCGAAGCGCGGCACCGCGCCCGGCTCGGCCGCCGAGCAGATCGTCCGGCTGGCCCGCGCCCATCCCGGCGAGCTGACCCTGCTCGCGCTCGGACCGCTGACCAACGTCGCACTCGCGGTCCTGCTCGAGCCGAACCTGCCCGAACTGCTCCGCTCGGTCGTCGTGATGGGTGGCGCGGTCACCGTGCCCGGAAACATCACCCCGTACGCGGACGCGAATTTCTTCCATGACCCGGAAGCCGCCGACCTGGTTCTCGGCGCCGGTTTTCCGGAATTGACGCTCGTCGCCCTGGACGCCACCGAACAAGCCCGGGTCGGCACCGACTGGCTCGCCGCGCTGACCGAGGTACGCGGGCCTCGCGCGGATTTCGCGAACAAACTTCTGGACCACTATGGACAGTTCTACTCGAACATGTTCGGCGAGCATTCCTGCACGTTGCACGACCCGCTCGCGGCGGCCATCGCGCTCGACCCGAAGCTTGCCGGCTACAGGGAAATGCCCCTCGGCGTCGAGCTGACCGGCACGCACACCCGCGGTCAGGTCGTGTCGGACCTGCGGTCCATCTCGAGCGACGCGTACATTTCCACGAATGCCGGAGCCGGCCGGATCCCGGTCAAGGTCGCGGAATCCGTGGATGTCTCCGCATTCCGCGACCTGATGTTCAAGTCGCTGAAAGGCTGACCCGCTCAGGCATTCTGCTTCAACAGCTCGCGCACATCCGCCGCGCGCGGGTCGCCGAGCTCGTCGAAAATGGCGTACGCCTCGCGCAACGACTCGGCGGCCAGGTCCGGCTGGCCGCTGTCGAACAGGACCAGCCCGCGCTTGTGCAGGGTCTCCCCCACACCCCACCGGTCGCCGAGCTCGCGCCGGGTGTCCAGCGCCCGCTGGAAGCAGTCGAGCGCGTCGGCCTGCCGGGCGAGCTCGGAGTACGTCTCGCCGAGCTTGACCAGCGTGTAGCACTCGCCGTAGCGGTCCTCGATGTCACCGAACAGCGCCAGTGCCTGCTCCAGCGCGTCGACCGCGCGGTCGTAGTCGCTCAGGCAGCGGTAGGCGTCGCCGACGTTGGCGAGCGCGATGCCCTCGCCGTGCCGGTCGCCGACCTCACGGAAGATGTCCAGCGCCTCGCCGAAGTGCAGCGCGGCCGCGTCGAAACGGCTCTGGTCGAAGCCGATGAACCCGATGCCGGTGAGGCTCCAGGCCTGCCCGACCCGGTCGCCGAGCTCGATGCGCAGCGCGCGCGCCTGCATGAAGCATTCCTTGGCCTCGTCGATGCGGCGCAGCTCGCGGTAGGCGACGGCCAGGTTGTTGAGCACCCACGCCTCGCCGTAACGGTCGCCCGCGCGGCGCGCGCCGACGACGCCGACCTCGTGCGAGGCCACCCAGGACGTCCAGCGCTTGCGCAGGTGCAGGTAGTTGAACGAGCCGGCCGGCAGCTTCCACGCCGCGACGTTCTCGCCGACCTCGACCGCGGTGCGGGTGGCGGTGACGATGTTGGACATCTCCAGCTCGCACCACTCCAGCGCGGAGTCGTAGTCGAAGTCGGCGACGTGCACGTCGTACTCGGACCGGTCCAGCACCGGGTCGTGCCGCTGCGGCGCCAGCACGTGGTTGGCCGCGTAGGCGTTGTGCAGGTACCAGTCGACCACCCGGCGCAGGGCCAGCGTCCGCTGCTCCTGCGGCTCCTCCTCCGCCGCCTGCTCGGCCGCGTACACCCGCAGCAGGTCGTGCATCCGGTACCGCTCGTTGCCCAGGCCCTCGAGCAGGTGGACGCCGGTGAGCCGGTCGAGCAGCCGGCGGGCGCGGACGACGGACTGGCCGGCGAGCGCGGCGGCCGCACCCGTGCTCACGTGCGAGCCGGTGTGCAGCCCGATCAGCCGGAACATCCGGGCGGCGTCGGTGGACAGGTCGCGGTAGGACCAGGAGAAGACCGTCTTGACCGCCACCGAGTCGTCGGTGGCGAGCGCCTCGAGCCGCAGCTCCTCGGTGGCCAGCTCCTCGACCAGCAGGCTCATCGAGTGGTGCGGGTGGGTGGCCACGCGCTCGGCGGCGATCCGCAGCGCCAGCGGCAGGTGGCCGCACCGGCCGGCCAGCGCGCGCACCGCGTCCGGCTCGGCCAGCGCGCGTTCCTTGCCGATGACCTTGCAGAGCAGCAGCGTCGACTCCTCCTCGGTCATCGGGCCGAGCGTGATCCGCCGGTCACCCCGGATGGCGAGGCCGCCGAGCCGCTTGCGGCTGGTCACCACGACGCCGCAGCCGGACGAGGCCGGCACCAGCGGCTCGAGCTGCTGGGAGTCGGCCGCGTTGTCCAGCACGACGAGGACCCGCCGGTCGGCGAGCACCGAGCGGTACAGCTTGGCGCGGGCGTCCAGCCCGGCGGGGATGACGTCGATCTGCACGCCCAGGGCGCTGAGGAACTCCTCGAGCACCTCCTCGACCACGCGCGGCTGCCCGTCCGGGGAGTAGCCGCGCAGGTCGACGTAGAGCTGGCCGTCGGAGTACTGGTCGGCCACCCCGTGCGCCACCCGCAGCGCGAGCGCGGTCTTGCCGGCGCCGGGCGGCCCGTCGATGGCGACCATCTCCGGCGTGCCGGGCTCGCCCTCGTCGGACAGGAACTTCGACAGTGCCTCCAGCTCGGTCTCGCGCCCGACGAAGGTGGCCGCGGCGGCCGGGAGCTGGGCCAGCCGCGCCGGCCCGCCCGAGGCCGCGGCCAGCGCGATGAGCTGGCCGTCCGCCTCGAGGACCTGGTCGCACTTGCGGGCCAGCTCGGCCGACGGCGGCGCGCCGTGCTTGATCTTGGACAGCCAGCTCGGGGTGTACCCGATGAGGTCGGAGAGTCGGCGCCAGGACAGCCCGCGCTTGCGCAGCAGCCGCTCCAGCTCGTCGGCGAACGGCGATGTCCCGTCGTCCCGCCTGTCTTCCATCGAGTTCCACCTCGCCAGTCACGCCGCCGGTCACCGGTCACCGGGCTGCCACGCCCAGTATCCAGCTTTCCACTTCCGAGCGGCATCGGTCACACCGCATCAGGCCCGATTCTGGCAATCGCCTGAGATTTTGTGGACCTCCACACGGTTCTTACCCCCGGTACCCATAGACTGCCCGCCGGCAAGGACGTCAGAGGGTCAGGAGGGTGCCCGGTGCCGAGCAACGAGCAGCGTCGGCAGGCAGCCAAGCGAAAGCTGGAGCGCCAGCTCGCCCGCCGGGCGGAGCGCGCGAAGCGTCGCCGCATCTGGGGCGTGAGCCTGACCGTGGTCGTCGTCGTGGCGGTGGTCGGCCTCGTCTACTGGCTGTCCAACCTGGGCCCGGACTCCTCGGAAGCCGCGACCACGCCGAGCGACACCGAGTCGGCCGCCAAGACCACCGACGGGCCGTGCGCCTACAAGGAGAACGCCGCCGAGAAGCCGGCCAAGGACGTCGGCATGCCCGAGGATCCGGCGGACACGCCCAAGAAGGGCACGGTGAAGGTCGACCTCAAGACCAACCAGGGCGTGATCGGGCTGACGCTGGACCGGGCGAAGGCGCCGTGCACCGTGCAGAGCATCGAGCACCTGGTCAAGGAGAAGTTCTTCGACAGCACCAAGTGCCACCGGCTGACCGCCTCGGCCGGGCTGAAGGTGCTGCAGTGCGGCGACCCGAACGGCGACGGCACCGGCGGCCCCGGCTACTCCATCCCCGACGAGCTGCCGACGGACCTCGCCGACGCCAAGGGCGGGCAGTCGCTGAAGGTGTACAAGCGCGGCATGCTGGCGATGGCCAACGCCGGGCCGAACACCGGCGGCAGCCAGTTCTTCCTGGTCTACGGCGACTCCACGCTGCCCCCGAACTACACCGTGTTCGGCGAGGTCAGCGCGTCCGGGCTGAAGGTCCTGGACAAGATCGCCAAGGGTGGCATCACCGCGGGCAACAGCCCCGAGGACGGCGCGCCGAAGCTGCCGGTGAACATCGAGACCGCCTCGGTCGCGGGCTGACGTGACATTCCGGGCCACGGCGGCCGGCCTGCTCGTCGCCACGACCCTGCTGCTCGGCGCGTGCTCGTCGCGGACCGGCGGCACGGCGGCACCCGAACGACCGTCGCCCGCGCCGGACACGACGACGGGCCCGACGTCGGACACCACGTCGGACACGACGGCGGACGACCCCTGCGGTTACCGGGAGAAGCCCGGCGAGGCGGCGCCGGCCGGGCTGCCGGACCGGGACGCGGTGGCCTCGTCGGTGCTGCTGGCGACCAGCGCGGGCGACATGCTGATCGCGCTCGCCCCGGAAGAGGCGCCGTGCACCGTGCGCAGCTTCGTGCACCTGGCGCGGAAGGGGTTCTACGACGGCACCACCTGCCACCGGCTCACCACCTCGCCCGGCCTGAAGGTCCTGCAGTGCGGCGACCCGAACGGCGACGGCACCGGCGGTCCCGGCTACACGATCCCCGACGAGCTGCCGACCGACCTGTCGCCCGCGCCGGCGGACACCTCCGGCCAGGGGCTGGTGGTCTACCCGCGCGGCACGGTGGCGATGGCCAACGCGGGCCCGGACACCGGTGGCAGCCAGTTCTTCCTGGTCTACGGCGACTCCACGATTCCGCCGGCCTACGCCGTGTTCGGCGAGGTGGACGCGGACGCGCTGGCGGTCCTCGACACGGTCGCCCAGGCCGGCGTCACCCCGGGCAACAGCCCCGAGGACGGCGCGCCCAAGGTGCCGGTCGTCGTCCGGACCGCGACCGCCGGCTGATTTCTGTCGGTGGCCGGTGCCACACTCCCCGGCGTGAACCGTTATCTGGAGCGTCCGCCTCCCGCGGGCACGCGGGGACTGCTCACCTGCGTCTGGTCGAGGCGGGTGTCCGGCGGGCCCGTCGTGCACCGGATCGTGCCGGACGCCTGCGTGGACGTCATCTGGCACCGGGAGAGCGGGCGGCTGTTCGTCGCCGGCCCGGACACTCGGGCACACGTCTCCCGGTCGATGCCGGGTGAGCTCGTCGGTGCCCGCTTCCTCACCGGGCGCTCGCCCGCCGGGCTCGGCGTTCCGGCGGACGCGTTACGCGACGAGCGCGTCGACCTCGCCGAGCTGTGGCCGGAGGGCACCGGCCGGCTCGCCGACGCGCTCGCCGCCACCGACTCGGTGCCCGCCGCCCAGGCCGTGCTCGGCGCGGCCGTGCGCACGGCGGCACGGGCGCCCCGGACACGGCGGTGCCCACGCTGCTCGCGCTGGCCCGTCAGGGCGGGCGGGTCGCCTCGATGGCCGCGGAGATCGGGCTCACCGAGCGGCAGCTGCACCGGCGCTGCCTCGCCGCGTTCGGCTACGGCGCGAAGGTGCTGCAGCGCGTGCTGCGGTTCGACCGCGCGATCCGGCTGGCACGGGGCGGCGCGGGGCTGGCCGACGTCGCCTACCGGGCCGGGTACGCCGACCAGCCCCACCTGACGAGGGAGGTGCGTGCGCTCGCCGGGGTCAGCCCGACCGAGCTGCTGCGAGTCGGCTGAGAACGGACATTTGCCGTAGGTCATGGCGCGGTATGTGCCGCCCGGGCAAGATACCTCCCATGAATTCGGAGCTGCCCAGCGTGCGCCTCAAGCTGTGGCGCGCTGACGCGGTGGTGCTTTTCGACTGGTTGATGAGCACCGACCTGGATGCGGTGCCCACCACACACCCGGCGCAGAAGCAGGCCTTCGTCGACCTGTGCGACGAGCTGGAGAACCAGACCGACGTGCTGGGCGCGAGCATCGAGGAGGTGGCTTTGGCGCAGCAGGAGGTAGCGAAGAACTCGGGGCGCTAGAGGGCGTCTGACGGATCACGGTCGATGCGATTCGTGATCCACGCGGTTCCTCGCAAGGCGGAGCAATGGCCTCGTACCGGGTCGTACTCGGCCGTTGCGACAACGCCGCGAAGGGGCCGCGTGGGCGCGAATCGCGCGGCCAGGGATCCGTCAGACATCCTCTAGGTCGGGTTGTGCCGGTCAGGACGCCGAGGTCACCCGGTAGACGTCGTAGACGCCCTCGACGCTGCGCACCGCCTTCAGCACGTGACCCAGGTGCTTCGGGTCGCCCATCTCGAAGCTGAACCGGCTGACCGCGACCCGGTCCCGGGAGGTGGTGACCGAGGCCGACAGGATGTTGACCTTCTCGTCGGCGAGCACCTTCGTCACGTCCGAGAGCAGCCGGTGCCGGTCGAGCGCCTCCACCTGGATGGCGACGAGGAACACCGACGACTCCGACGGCGCCCACTCGACGTCCACCAGGCGCTCGGGTGCGGCCAGCAGCTCGCCCGCGTTGGTGCAGTCCCGGCGGTGCACGCTGACCCCGCCGCCGCGGGTGACGAAGCCCAGGATGTCGTCGCCGGGGACCGGGGTGCAGCAGCGCGCCAGCTTGACCCACACGTCGCTCGCGCCCTTGACGATCACACCGGCGTCGCCGGTCGGGCGCCGGCGGGTGATGGTGGACGGCGTGGCGCGCTCGGCAAGCTCGTCCTCGGCGTGCTCGACCCCGCCCAGCAGCGCGACCAGCCGCTGCACCACATGCCGGGCGGAGGTGTGTCCCTCCCCCACGGCCGCGTAGAGCGAGCTGACCTCGTTGTAGCGCAGCTCGCGCGCGAGCGCCGCCATCGAGTCCGCCGACACGAGCCGCTGCATCGGCAGGCCGACGCGGCGCACCTCCTTGGTGATCGCGTCCTTGCCGGTCTCGATCGCCTCTTCCTTGCGCTCCTTGGCGAACCATTGCTTGATCTTGGCGCGGGCCCGCGGCGACGCGGCGAACGCGAGCCAGTCCCGCGTCGGGCCGGCGCCCTCGGCCTTGGAGGTGAAGATCTCCACCTGGTCGCCGTTCTCGAGCTTGCGCTCCAGGGCGACCAGCCGGCCGTTGACCCGGGCGCCGATGCAGCGGTGCCCGACCTCGGTGTGCACCGCGTAGGCGAAGTCGACCGGCGTCGAGCCGGCGGTCAGCGTCTGCACGTCGCCCTTGGGGGTGAAGACGAAGATCTCCCGCGCGGCGAGGTCGTAGCGCAGCGAGTCGAGGAACTCGCCCGGGTCCGCGGCCTCCCGCTGCCAGTCGAGGAGCTGGCGCATCCAGGCCATCTCGTCGATCTCGACGGTCTGGCCGTCGTGGGTGCCCCGGGTCTCCTTGTACCGCCAGTGCGCGGCGATCCCGTACTCCGCGGTCTTGTGCATGTCGTGAGTGCGGATCTGCACCTCGAGCGGCTTGCCGTCCGGCCCGATGACCGTGGTGTGCAGGGACTGGTAGACGCCGAACCGCGGCTGGGCCACGTAGTCCTTGAACCGGCCGGGCATCGGCTGCCACAGCGCGTGCACCACGCCCATCGCGGCGTAGCAGTCCCGCACGTCGTCGACCAGGATGCGCACGCCGACCAGGTCGTTGATGTCGTCGAAGTCGCGACCGCGGACGATCATCTTCTGGTTGATCGAGTAGTAGTGCTTCTGCCGGCCCTCCACCTTGGCGTCGATCCGGGACGCCTCCAGGTGCGAGGTGAGCTCGTCGGTGACCTTGTGCAGGTAGGTGTCCCGGGACGGCGCGCGGGTGGCGACGAGGCGGACGATCTCGTCGTACTTCTTCGGCTGCAGGATCGCGAACGCGAGGTCCTCGAGCTCCCACTTGACCGTGGCCATGCCGAGCCGGTGTGCGAGCGGGGCGAGCACCTCGAGGGTCTCGCGGGCCTTCTTGGCCTGCTTCTCCGGCGGCAGGAAGCGCATCGTGCGCATGTTGTGCAGCCGGTCCGCCAGCTTGATCACCAGCACCCGGGGGTCGCGCGCCATCGCGATGACCATCTTGCGGATGGTCTCCGCCTCGGCCGCGCTGCCGAGCTGCACCTTGTCCAGCTTGGTCACGCCGTCGACCAGCCGGGCGACCTCCTCGCCGAAGTCCTCGTGCAGGTTCTTGAGCGCGTAGTCGGTGTCCTCGACCGTGTCGTGCAGCAGCGCCGCGACGAGCGTGATCGTGTCCATGCCCAGCTCGGCCAGGATCGTGGCGACGGCGAGCGGGTGGGTGATGTAGGGGTCGCCCGACTTGCGCCGCTGGCCGCGGTGCGCCTCCTCGGCCACGTCGTAGGCGTGCTGCAGGAGCGCGAGGTCGGCCTTGGGGTGCAGCTCCCGGTGCACCGCGGCCAGCGGCTCGAGCACCTGCTTGACGGGTGCCGACCGCTGGGCGGTGATGCGCCTGGCGAGGCGCGCCCGGACCCGCCGCGTCGCGGACGGCACGCGCGGCGGGTTCTGTGGCGCGGCGCCGTCCTGCTGCGCCCCTGTCTCGACGTTCTGACTCACGACGACCTCTCGCGTGCTCGGCCTCGCCGCGCACGGTCGCCGGGCGTCATTCCTACGTTCGCATGCTCACTCACTCCGCGGCTCCTCTGCCCTGAGAATAGCGGCGAATCGATCCCGGAACGTTCAACGGGTTGGTGGTAGCCTGTTAGTTGAAACTTCAACATACGGAGTCGTCATGTCCATGCCGGTGCTCTACCTCAGCCACGGCGCCCCGCCGCTGGCCGACGACCAGGTGTGGACACGTCAGCTGGCCGCCTGGTCGGCCGCCCTGCCCAGGCCGACCGCGATCCTGATCGTGTCCGCGCACTGGGAGAACGCGCCGCTCACCCTCGGCGCCACCACGACCGTGCCGCTGGTGTACGACTTCTGGGGCTTCCCGCGGCACTACTACGACGTCACCTACCCGGCGCCGGGCGCGCCCGGCCTCGCCGCCTCGGTGCGCAAGCTGCTGAGCGCGCCGGGCATGCCGGTGCACGACGACCCGGCCCGCGGGCTCGACCACGGGGCGTACGTGCCGCTGGTGGAGATGTACCCCGGCGCCGACGTGCCGGTACTGCAGATCTCGATGCCGTCGCTGGACCCGGCGGCGCTGATGGACGTCGGCCGCCGGCTGGCGCCGCTGCGCGACGAGGGCGTGCTGATCATCGGCAGCGGCTTCTTCACCCACAACCTGTCCGCGATCAGCATGGCCGATCCGGGCGTGACCGCGCCGTCGTGGTCGGCGGAGTTCGACGCCTGGGGGCAGGAGGCGCTGGCGGCGCGGGACTTCGACGCGCTGATCGACTTCCTGCACACGTCGCCGTCGGGGCGGCTGGCGCACCCGCGCACCGAGCACTTCGCCCCGCTGTTCGTCGCGCTCGGCGCGTCGGCGGCGGCCACGCGGGCGCCGAAGTCGGTGATCGACGGCTACTGGTACGGGCTGTCCAAGCGGTCCGTCCAGTTCTGCTGAGCGGCTCAGACCACCCGCAGCGCGTGCACGGCCCGGCCGCCGAGCCGCTCACGGCCACCGAGCGCCTCGAGTTCGAGGACCACCGACACGGACACCACCTCCGCGCCCGCCCGTTCCAGCAGCTCGCACGTCGCGGCGATCGTCCCGCCGGTCGCCAGGACGTCGTCCACCACGGCCACCCGGGCCCCGGCGCGCAGCACGTCGCCGGGCAGCTCCAGGACCGCGGTGCCGTACTCGAGGGCGTAGTCCACCCGGCCGGCGACCACCGGGAGCTTGCCCGGCTTGCGGATCGGCACCAGGGCACAGTCCAGCTCGACCGCGAGAGCGCCGCCCAGCAGGAAACCCCGCGCCTCCACCGGAGCGATCACGTCCACACCGGACGGGACGCTCGTGGCGAGCGCGCCGACGACCGCACGGACCGCGGACGCGGAGGCGAACAGCGGGTTCAGGTCGCGGAACAGCACGCCCGGCTCCGGGAAGTCCGGGACGGTGCGCACCAGGTCCAGCGCGCGCTCGAGGTCGTCCAACGGCTCAGCGGCGCTTCTTGCCCGACGGGCGGCCCGGCTGCCTGCCCGACTGCCGGCCCGACGACCTGCCGCCCTGCTTGCCCGTCGGCCTGCGCCGCTGCGCGGCGGCCTTCGGGTTGCGGGCCGGGACGCTCGACGCCGCGGCCATCGCCCGCTCCTGGCGCAGCTCGGAGTTCAGGGAGTCGTCGTCGGTGGCCGGGGTCAGGTCCTCGGCCACGTACTCGCCGGTGGCGTCCACCTCGCGCTCGGCGGCCTTGCGGGCCAGGTTCTCCCGCCGCGCGTGCACCCGCCGCGCCTGCTCGGCGAACTTCGGCTCCCGCATCTTCAGGTCGACCAGGATCGGCGTGGCGAGCGCGATCGACGACAGCGCGCCGGCGAGGATGCCGGTCAGCTGCACGAGCGCCAGGTCCTGCAGGGTGCCGACACCGAGCAGGCCGACGCCGACGACCAGCAGGCCGAGCACCGGCAGCACGGCGATCAGCGACGTGTTGATCGACCGCATCAGCGTCTGGTTCAGCGCCAGGTTCGCCGCCTCGCCGTAGGTCCGGCGGGTGAGGCCGAGCAGGCCGCGGGTGTTCTCCCGGACCTTGTCGAACACCACCACCGTGTCGTACAGCGAGAAGCCGAGGATGGTCAGCAGGCCGATCACGGTCGCCGGGGTGACCTCGAAGCCGACGATCGAGTAGACGCCGGCCGTCACCACGACGTCGTGCACCAGCGCGACCAGCGCCGCGACGGCCATCCATCGTTCGAAGTAGAACGAGAGGAACAGCGTCACCAGCACCAGGAACACGGCCAGCGCGATCAGTGCCTGGCGGGAGATCTCGCCGCCCCAGGACGCGCTCACCGCGCTGTCGCTGATGGACCGCTCGCTGGGCTGGCCGTCCTGCCCGACCGGCGCCAGCTCGTCGAACAGCGCCTTCTTCAGGTCCGCGACCTCGGTGGTGTCCAGCGCCTCCGAGCGGATCTGGATGGTCCTGCTGTCCCCGGAGCCGACCGACTGCACGGCCGCGGGCTCCTTGTTGAACGTGTCCTGGTAGATCGTGGTGACCTGCTCGGTGGTGATCACGCCGTGGGTGCCCTCGGCCGGCATCGAGACGCGCGTGCCGCCCTTGAAGTCGATGCCGAGGTTGAAGCCCCGGAAGATGATCGACACCAGGCAGACCAGGATCAGCGCCGCGAAGAAGATGTACCAGCGCCTGCGCTTGCCGACCACGTCGAACGCGCCGGTGCCGACGTACATCCGGTGGAACAGGCTGCCCTGCTTCGACGGGGTGGTGCCGGGGGTGTCGTTGGTCGGCACGTCACGCCTCCTTCACGGCGGTGCCGGCGCCGGACCTGGCGCGCCGCTCGCCGGCCAGCCGCTGCACCGCGCCGAGTCCGGAGAACCTCGGGTCGGACAGCATCTTCGACTTGGACGCGATCGCCACCAGGGGGTGGGTCACGAAGAACACCACGACCAGGTCCAGCACGGTCGACATGCCCAGGGTGAACGCGAAGCCCTTCACCTGGCCGACGGCGAGCACGTACAGCACGCCGGAGGCCAGGAACATGACCGTGTCCGCGGACAGGATCGTTCGCCGGGCCCGGACCCACGCCCTCGGCACCGCCGAGCGGAACGTCCGGCCCTCGCGTATCTCGTCCTTGAGGCGTTCGAAGAACACCACGAACGAGTCCGCGGTGATACCGATCGCGACGATGAACCCGGCGACGCCGGCGAGGTCCAGGGTGAACCCGATCCACCTGCCCAGCAGGACGAGGACCGCGAACACGATCACACCGGAGCACAGCAGCGACAACGCGGTCAGCAGGCCGAGCATCCGGTAGTAGAACAGGCAGTAGACGAACACGAGCGCGAGCCCGATGGCGCCGGCGATCAGGCCGGCCCGCAGCGAGGCCAGCCCCAGCGTGGCCGACACGGTCTCCGCCTCGGACGACTCGAACGACAGCGGCAGCGAGCCGTACTTGAGCACCTCGGCGAGGCTGCGCGCCTCGTCGGCGGTGAACGCGTTGCCGGTGCCGCCGCTGATCGTGGTGTTTCCGCCGGCGATCGGCTCGCGGACCTCCGGCGCCGACACGACCTGGGTGTCGAGCACGAACGCGGACTGCTTGCCGACGTTGGCGGTGGTGTAGTCCGCCCAGATCTTGCTGCCGTCGCTCTTGAACTGGAGGTTCACCACGTAGCCGGCGCCGTTCGGGTCGACCGAGGAGTTGGCGTCGGAGATCTGGGTGCCGGACAGGAACGAGGGGCCGAGGATGTACTTCGCGGTGCCGTCCTGGTCGCAGGCGACCAGCGGCTTCTTCGGGTCGTCGTTGCCGACCAGCGGGTCGCCGACCTGGTTGCCCTTCGTGGTGCAGGTCAGCGCGTCGATCGCGGCGGCCTGCACGTTCTGGTCGGCCTGCACCGTGCCGTCCTTGCTCGGCGCGAGCTGGTCGGCCTGCCGGCACGCCTTGCCCAGCGTGATCAGCTGGGCCGTGGTGACCTTGCTCTCCCGGCCGGCCTTGATGTCGGCGGAGTAGGTCCCGAAGTCCTTCTTGTACAGCGCGCACGCCTGCACCGGGTCACTCGGCGGCTGCGCCGCGTCCGAGGACGGCGCGGAGGACGGCTCGGAGGACGGTGGCGCCGACGGCGTGGAGCTGGGCTGCCCGCGCAGCACCGGGGCCGGGCGGCCCTGCGGCGCGCCGGACGAGGGCGAGCTCGACGCGGCGGGGGGGTCGGTGGAGCCGGCCGGCGGCGCGGTCGTCGAGGAGGCCGGCGACGAGGGTGAGGTCGAGGGCGGCGTCGAGGGCGGCGTCGAGGTCGGCTGCTCCTGCTGCGGCTGCGCCGGGATCGGCTGGCCGATCACCTCGCGGAACCGCAGCTGGGCGGTCTGGCCGAGGTCCTTGGCCTGCTCGCCCTCCTCGCCGGGCACGGTGATGACCAGGTTGTTGCCGTCGAGGACGACCTCGGTGCCCTGCACGCCGATCCCGTTCACGCGGGTCTCGATGATCTGGCGAGCCTGCTGCAGGGACTCCTTGGGTGGCACGCCACCGTTCGCGGTGCGCGCGGTGAGGGTGACCCGGGTGCCGCCCTGGAGATCGATACCGAGCTTCGGCGTGGCCCGGTGGTCCGGTGTGGCGAACACCAGGGCGTACAGCAGAACCACGATGAACAGGAAGAACGCGAGATAGCGCCCTGGGCGGATCTGCCCGGCGGGTGGTGCCACGGTCGGTCGGTCTCCTCGAACTGGCGTTGGACACGAGACGCGTCTGGTCATGAGACTGCGCCCGCACCCCAGCACACGGTGTGGGTGAGGGCGCAGCGTACCTCCCGTGACGTGAGGCCGGTGTCACACGGTCACGTCACGCTCACGCGGGAGGCTACTTCTGCTTGGCGTCCTCGACGTCAGCGGAGTCGTCCCGGACCGGCGGCGGCTCGTTGTCGACGAGCTCCTCGTCGTCGTCGACCTCGTCGACGAGCTCCTCATCGTCCTCGACCTCGGGGTTGACCTTCTCGCGCACGGCGGCGCGCAGCCATTCGGTCTCCAGCCCGGGAGCGATCTCGATCCCGATGGTCGTGTCGCTCGAGACGTCGCACACGGTGCCGTACAGACCGGAGGTGGTCATCACCCGGTCGCCGAGGGCCAGCGAGTCCTGCAGGTTGCGTTGCTGCTCCTGCGCCCTGCGCTGGCGCCGGCTCATGAAATACATCATGAGGCCGAGCAGCCCGAACATCAGAAGCAAAGGAAGCAGGTCCATTTTTCTCCATCCGTGGGAGTTTCTTCACTCTGCGGTGTGCGCAGGGTCACTCTCGAACAGGGTAGGCGGAATCTGACCAGGAGCGTTAGTCGGGGCCGACAGCCCCAGATGCGCCCATGCCGCGGCGGTCGCGACTCGACCCCGCGGTGTCCTGGCCAGCATGCCCGCCCGTACGAGGTACGGCTCGCACACCTCCTCCACCGTACTTGGCTCCTCGCCGACGGCGACAGCCAGCGTCGACACGCCGACCGGCCCGCCGCCGAACGAGCGCACCAGCGCGCCCAGCACGGCGCGGTCCAACCGGTCGAGTCCGAGCTCGTCGACGTCGTAGACGCGCAGCGCCCCGCGGGCGATGTCGCGGTTGATCGAGCCGTCCGCGCGGACCTCGGCGAAGTCGCGCACCCGGCGGAGCAGGCGGTTCGCGATGCGCGGGGTGCCGCGGGACCGGCCGGCGATCTCCTCGCCGCCGTCGGCGCGCAGGTCGACGCCGAGGATCTTCGCCGAGCGGCGCAGGACCTGCTCCAGCTCCTCGGGCGTGTAGAACTCCATGTGCGCGGTGAAGCCGAACCGGTCGCGCAGCGGGCCGGTCAGCGAGCCGGACCGGGTGGTGGCGCCGACCAGCGTGAACGGCGCGATCTCCAGCGGGATGCTGGTGGCGCCGGGCCCCTTGCCGACGACGACGTCGACGCGGAAGTCCTCCATCGCGAGGTAGAGCATCTCCTCGGCGGGCCGGGCGATCCGGTGGATCTCGTCGATGAACAGCACGTCGCCCTCGACGAGGTTGGACAGCATGGCGGCCAGGTCGCCGGCCCGTTCCAGGGCCGGGCCGGAGGTGATGCGCAGCGCGCTGCCCAGCTCCGCGGCGATGATCATGGCCAGGCTGGTCTTGCCGAGCCCCGGTGGCCCGGACAGCAGCACGTGGTCGGGCGCCGAGCCGCGCCGGGTGGCGCCCTGCAGCACCAGCTCGAGCTGCTCGCGCACCCGTGGCTGACCGACGAACTCGGCGAGCGTGCGCGGCCGCAGGGTCGACTCGTCGTCGCGTTCTCCCGGTTGCACCAGCGGGGAGAGCGTCTCGTCCTCGGTCGCCGGATCGGCCATGGCGTCATCGTGCATGACCGGCTACCGCTTGCGGCCGAGGGTGGCGAGCGCCGTGCGCAGCACGGTCGACTGGTCGCCGTGCCCGTTGCCGGCCAGCACGCCGTCCACGGCCTGCTCGGCCTGCTTGGCCGGGAACCCGAGCCCCACCAGGGCCTCCACGACCGAGCCGCGCACGTTGCCGCTCGGGGTGGGCGCGGCGGCCGCCGGGAGCGCGCCGACCTTGTCGCGCAGCTCGATGATCAGGCGTTCGGCGCCCTTGCGGCCGATGCCCGGGACCTGGGTGAGCACGGAGACGTTGCCGTCGGCCAGCGCCCCGCGCAGCTGCGCGGGTTCGAGGACGGCGAGCGTGGCCATCGCGATCCGCGGGCCGATGCCGGAGACCGTCTGCAGCAGCCCGAACAGGTCGCGCGCCTCGGCGTCGGCGAACCCGTAGAGGGTCAGCGAGTCCTCGCGCACGACGAGCGAGGTGCAGAGCACGGCCTCGGTCCCCGAGCGCATGGTCGCGAGCGTGCCCGGCGTGGCCTGGACGGCGAGCCCGACGCCGCCGACCTCGACCACCGCGTGGTCCAGCCCGATGGAGAGCACCTGGCCCCGTATCCGGGAGATCATCGTTTCGTTCCCCTCGCTGCCTGGGCGAGCCGGGCCTTGTGCCGGCGTGCCAGGTCGGCCGCCCTCACCTCGGCCTCGGCGAGTCGGGTACGCATCGGCGCGCGCCAGATGTGACAGATCGCGAGGGCCAGGGCGTCCGCGGCGTCGGCCGGCCGGGGCTTCTCCGGCAGGTCGAGCAGCCGGGTGACCATGGTGGTGACCTGTGTCTTGTCCGCCCGGCCCGAGCCGGTGACGGCGGCCTTGACCTCGCTCGGGGTGTGGAAGCTGACCGGCAGCCCCCGGCGCGCGGCGGCGAGCGCGACGACCCCGCCGGCCTGCGCGGTGCCCATCGCGGTGCGCACGTTGTACTGGCTGAACACCCGCTCCACCGCGACGACCTCCGGCCGGTGCCGGTCGAGCCACTCCTCCACGGCGTCGGCGACGGCGAGCAAGCGCGCCGACAGTTCGGCGTCGGCCGGCGTGCGCACCACACCGACGTCGACGCACCGCAGCTGCCGCCCGACCGCACCGTCGACGACGGCGATGCCGCATCTGGTCAGCCCGGGGTCGACCCCCAACACGCGCATCGCACCACTTCCCGAGAACATCAGTTCGAACTCTAGGGGCAGGCGCGCCGGGCGGCGGGCAGCGACACCCCCTCCACGACGACGGCGCGGGCCTGGCGTGTTCCACGGTTCGCGACCGCAGCCGGGAGGGTCGGGGGCGGTGGCGGTCCACCAGGGGCGCCGGCCGACCCCTCGCAGCGCGCAAAACCCCTGGTCGAGCCGCCCCCGCGTGGCCTCCGGCCCCCGGTCACCACGATACCGACGGCGACCGACAGCAACGTGACGGCCAACCCGGACGGCTGTGGACAACCCCGGCATCGGGCACTGAAAGCGCCTTCACCGTGCACATGCCTTGACACCTGTGTTAGAAAGTCCACAACGGAAATGTAAGCGCTTCCAACGATGGAGGCAGCGATGCCCGCACGTGAGCGACGGCCGGTCACCATCTACGAGGTGGCCGATCGTGCGGGTGTCTCGATCGCGACCGTGTCGCGGGCGCTGCGGGACTCCGAGCTGGTCGCGGCGTCCACCCGGCGGCACGTCCAGCGCGTCGCCGAGGAGCTGCGGTTCCGGCCCAGCCGGGCAGGGCGCGCGCTGGCCGAAGGCCAGCACGCGGCCAACGGCATCGTCTTCCCCGACCTCGCCGGGCCGTACTACGCGGAGGTGGTCCTCGGCTACGAGGAGGTCGTCGCCGAGCTCGGGCGCAGCGTGCTGATCCTCGCCACCCAGGGGCGGGACAACGCGGCCGACCTGGTGCACGAGCTGGCCGGCCGGGTCGACGGGATGGTGATCATGGGCCGCACGGTCGGCGACTCGACGGTCGCGCGGATCGCCGACACCGGGCTGCCCCTGGTGCTGCTCGCCCGGCCGCCGGTCGGGCTGGTGGACACCGTCACCGCGGACAACGAGGACAGCGCGCGGGCACTCACCGCGCACCTGATCGGGCACGGCCACCGCCGGTTCGAGTTCCTCGGCGACCCCGGCGAGTCGCCCGACGTCGCGGGCCGGCACGCCGGCTTCGTGGCGGCGCTCACCGCGGGCGGGCTGGACGTGCCGGCCAAACCCGTGCGCTGCGCCTTCGACGTCAAGGCCGGGTACGCGGCCGCCCGGGAGACCCTCCGCAGGCGATCCCGTCCGGAGGCGCTCGTCTGCGCCAACGACGAGGTCGCGCTCGGCGCGCTGCGGGCGGCCGAGGATCTCGGCCTGCGCGTGCCCGGCGACCTCGCGCTGACCGGATGGGACGACATCATGGCCGCCGACTACGCGCGGCTGACCACCGTGCACCAGTCCATGCGCGAGCTGGGCGCCACCGCGGCCCGCTGGCTGGACGAACGCATCTCCGGCACCGCCCCCGGCATCCGCCGCGAGGTGCTGCCCACCCGGCTGGTGATCCGGACCAGCTGCGGTACCCACGACGACTGATCCCCGACACCCACACCGGAGGTAAGCATGACTCGACCTACCAGGCGGACCGTCCTGCTCGCCGCCCTGACGGCGGTGACGCTCGCCGCATCGGCATGCGGCCGGGACTCCGGAGACGACAAGGCGGCCCAGGGCAAGGAGGTCGCGCAGGGCAAGGCGACCGGCGGCATCACCGTCTGGGCCATGGGCACCGAGGGCGAGAAGCTCTCCGCGCTCGCCGACGACTTCATGAAGGACAACCCGGACGCCAAGGTGGAGGTCACCGCGGTGCCGTGGGACGACGCGCACAACAAGATCGCCGCGGCCATCGCCGGCCAGCAGACGCCGGACGTGTCGATGCTCGGCACCACCTGGATGGGCGAGTTCGCCAAGACCGGCGCGCTGGACGTGGTCCCACCGGACTTCGTGAACAAGGACGACTTCTTCCACGGCGCGTGGGAGACCGGCGTGGTGGACGGCACCTCCTACGGCGTGCCCTGGTACGTCGAGACCCGGCTGCTGTTCGTGAACAAGGCGGTCGCGGAGAAGGCCGGCATCACCGAGGCGCCCCAGACGTGGGACGAGCTGACCCAGGCCGTCAAGGACATGCAGGCCAAGGGCGGCGCCAAGTGGGGCATCTACCTGCAGCCCGGCCAGCAGGGCGCCTGGCAGACGGTCATGCCGTTCGTCTGGCAGAACGGTGGCGACATCTGGGACGGCGACACGTTCACCCTCGACTCCGCCCAGGCCACCGAGGCGTTCGACTACTACGGGTCCTTCTACCGGGATGGGCTGTCCACGAAGAACCGGTTGGCGGACGGCGAGCAGGAGCCGAAGCTGCTCAAGGGCGAGATCGCCTCGTTCGTGTCCGGCCCGTGGCACATCGGGCTGCTGAACGATCTCGGCGGCGAGGGCAAGTACGAGCTCTGGCCGATGCCGAGCGGCCCGGGCGACGCGACCTCCTTCATCGGCGGCAGCAACATGACCGTGTTCAAGAACAGCAAGAACCGCGACACCGCCTGGAAGTTCGTCTCCTACCTGATGCAGCCCGACGTCCAGGTCAAGTGGTACGAGACGGTCAACGACCTGCCCTCCGTCGAGGCCGCGTGGGACGACAGCACGCTGTCCGGCGACGAGCTGCTCAAGACGTTCGGGGACCAGCTGGACAACGCCAAGGCACCGCCGTCGATCCCCACCTGGGAGCAGATCGCCGCGGGCATGGACACCGAGCTGGAGAAGATCGCCAAGGGCACCGAGTCCGCCGAGGACGCGGCCAAGGCGATGCAGGCGCAGGCCACCTCGATCGGCACCGGAGGCTGAGATGGCGGTGATGTCCAGGCGGCCCGGCGCCCTGTCCCGGGCGCTGACCGGCTGGGCCTTCGCGCTGCCGTTCGCGGCGCTGTTCCTGGTGTTCACCGCTGGGCCGGTGGTGATGTCGCTGCTGATGAGCCTGACCGACCTGGGCAGCGCCGACCTGCTCGACCCGTTCGGCGTGAACCTCGTCGGGCTGGACAACTACCTGCGCCTGTTCGCGGACCCGAAGTTCCTCACCGCCGCGACCAACACCGCGATCTTCGTGGTGGTCGGTGTGCCGCTGACGATGGCCGGCTCGCTGGTGGTCGCGCTGGGGCTGAACTCCGGGCTGGTGAAGTTCCGGACGCTGTTCCGGGTCGGCTACTACCTGCCGGTGGTGACCAGCATCGTGGCCATCTCGGTGGTGTGGCGCTTCCTGCTGCAGCCGGACACCGGGCTGATCAACGAGATCCTCGGCTGGTTCGGGATCTCCGGTCCCGACTGGCTCAACGAGAAGACCTACGCGCTGCCCACGTTGATCGTGATGGGCGCGTGGCGCAACCTCGGGTTCGGCATGGTCATCTTCCTGGCCGGGCTCCAGGCGATCCCGAAGGAGCTGTACGAGGCGGCCACGATCGACGGTGCGCGGAAGTGGGCGCAGCTGCGTTTCGTCACGGTGCCGATGCTGCGCCCGACGGTGCTGTTCGTCGCGGTGATCACCACGATCGGCTACGTGCAGTTCTTCGAGGAGCCGTTCGTGATGACCCGCGGCGGCCCGCTCGACTCGACGCTGTCGATGGCCTACCACACCTACAACCAGTTCGGTTTCGGCAAGTACGGCTACGCCTCGGCGATGGGCTACGTGCTGTTCGTCGTGGTGGTGCTGCTGTCGATCGCCTGGTTCCGGCTGCTGAGGAACAACGTTGACTAGTGCCGCGTCCAGGAGGAGTGGGGCGTTCATCCGTGGATCCAGGTGGTCGCTGGCAAGGCGGAGGATCGCCCTCATATCGGGCATATTCGGGCGCGTCCGACAACGCGGCCAGCGGCCGCCTGGGCCGCGGAGAAGCGTCCTGACTCCTCCTGGACGTGGCACTGGCACCCTGGACACGGCGTCGGACACCCGAGCCCGGTCCGGCGGAACCGTCCGGCGGCCCGGTGGCGACGAGCTGCGCTCCCGCGACCGGGTCGCCCGGGTGGTGCTGCACGTCCTGCTCGGCGGCGGGCTGGTGGCGATGATCGGCCCGTTCGTGTGGATGGTGCTCTCGTCGTTCAAGACCGAGCGCGAGATCCGTGCCGACCCGCCGACCTGGCTGCCGAACGACCCGACGGCGGCCAACTACGGCGTGCTGTTCGACCGGCTGGACTTCCCGACCTACTTCACGAACTCGGTCGTGGTCGCGGTCGTCACCACGCTGGGCAACCTGCTGTTCTGCTCGGCGGCAGGCTACGCGCTCGCGAAGCTGCGCTTCCCCGGAAAGCGGGTGCTGTTCCTGGCGGTGCTCGGCACGATCATGGTGCCCAGCATCGTGACGATCGTCCCGCTGTTCGTGCTGTCCAGCAACCTCGGCCTGGTCAACACGCTCGCCGGGCTGATCCTGCCGTTCCTCGCGCAGGCGTTCGGCGTGTTCCTGATGCGCCAGTTCATCCTGTCCATTCCGGACGACCTGCTGGAGGCGGCCCGCATCGACGGGGCGAGCGAGCTGCGGATCTACGCCCAGATCGTGCTGCCGCTGTGCCGTCCGGCGTTCGCGACGCTCGCCATCCTGACGTTCCTGACCTCCTGGAACAACTTCCTGTGGCCGCTGGTCTCGGCGACCACGGAGGATTCGTACACGCTGCCGGTCGCGCTCGCCCTGTACGCCATCGGGCAGAACCGGACCCGCTACGACCTGCTGCTCACCGGGTCCGTGCTGGTCGTGCTGCCCGTGCTGATCGTGTTCGTCCTGCTGCAACGCCACTTCGTCCGCGGCATCGCCACCACCGGTCTCAAATGAGGAGGGTTCCCCGATGACCCGATCAGTCCCCGTCCGCAAGCTCGCGCTCGCGGTGACGCTCGCCGTCGCCGTGGTCGCGGCGCTCACCCCGGCGGCGAGCGCCGCGCCGGACGACCGCGAGCTCGCGTACGCGGAGCAGCAGCGGCAGACCTCGCTGCTGCGCGACACGTGGCGGTCGTTCACCGCGATGGTCGCGCCGCAGACCGGCCTGCCGTCGGACAACATCGACGGCGACCTCGACCCGGCGTCCCGGTCGGCCTACACCTCGCCGACGAACATGGGCGCCTACCTGTGGTCCGCGGTCGTCGCGCGGAAGTTCGGCATCATCGGCCGCGCCGAGCTGGTGTCGCGCACCCGCAAGGCGCTGGACTCGATCGGGCGGCTGGAGCGGCACCCGGCCTCGGGCCAGTTCTACAACTGGTACAACCCGGCGACGCTGGAGAAGCTGCGCACCTGGCCCGAGGACGGGTCCACCGTGTACCCGTTCCTGTCCAGTGTGGACAACGCATGGATGGCCTCGGCGCTGATGGTGGTGCGCAACGCGGTGCCGGAGGTGCGGGCCAAGGCACAGCGCCTGCTCGACCCGATGAACTTCGCGTTCTACTACGACCCGGCCGGCCGCGCGCCGGACGTGGCGGCCGGCCTGATGCGCGGCGGCTTCTGGGACGAACAGCCGCCCGGCTGCTCGATCGTCGGCAACTACCTCGGCGAGGGCCCGGACGTCTGGTACACCTGCCACACCTACGGGAACTTCGCCAGCGAGACCCGGATGATCAGCTACGTGGCGATCTCGCTCGGCCAGGTGCCGCCGGAGCACTACTTCGTGCCGTGGCGGACGTTCCCGGACACGTGTGACTGGGGCTGGCAGGAGCAGAAGCCGGCCGGCCAGTTCGTCGACTACATGGGCATCCCGGTGTTCGAGGGCCGGTACACCTACCGCGGGCTGAAGTTCGTCCCCACCTGGGGCGGGGACATGTTCGAGGAGCTGATGCCGGACATGTTCGTGCCGGAGGTCAAGTGGGGCCGCGACTCCTGGGCCCGGCAGCACTCGGTGTACGTCCGCGGCCAGATCGAGCACGGCCTCGACGACGCCAAGTACGGCTACTGGGGCTTCTCGCCCGCGTCCAACCCGGACGGCGGGTACCGGGAGTACGGCGTGGACATCATGGGGCTGGACACCCCGGGCTACACCAGCGACCAGGAGCGCACCTCGGTCGACGTCGGCTTCGAGGGCTGCCGTGACCCGCAGCCGCTGCCGGAGTCCTATGGAGACGGTGTGGTGACCCCGCACGCGGTGGTGCTGGCGCTGCCCTACCAGCCGCGGGCGGCGCTGACCGAGCTCGGGAAGCTGCGCCGGGACTTCGACAGCTACGGTCCCGGTGGCTTCTACGACTCGATCGCGGTGCGCAGCGGCAAGGTCGCCAAGCGGTACCTGGCGCTCGACCAGGGCATGATCATGGGCGCCCTGGGCAACCTGCTCGGGCACGACGTGCTGCGCAACGCCTTCACCAAGGGCGGCGCGGAGCGCAACCTGCGCCCGGTGATGGCGATGGAGGAGTTCAACCTCCCCGCTCACCAGTGAGACCGTGCCGGAGGCGGGTAACCCCCTCGCCCGCCTCCGGCACACCCACGGGTCCCGCCACCGGATCCACCATGTGGGACAGGGGAACCGCGCGGACTGTAGGGTCGGCTCGTGGGCAGCAAACGGGTCGCCCTGACCTCCGCCGACGGCTTCCGGCTCGACGCGGACTGGCACGAGGGTGGCGACCGGGTGGTCGTGATGGCGCACGGCCTCACCGTCGACTCGACGGAGAACGGCCTGTTCGAGCCGCTCGCCGACGCGTTGCTCGCGAGTGGACTGTCCGTGCTGCGGTTCTCCTTTCGCGGACACGGCCGCAGCGGAGGCGGTCCCCGCGACGTCACGGTCGCGGGTGCGCGGCTCGACCTGCGGGCCGCGGTGGACTGGGTAGGGCGACCAGTCGCCCTGCTCGGCTCCAGCTTCGGCGGCGCGATCGTGTCCCTGTCGCTCGCCGCGCTCACCGGCACGGTGCGGGCGGTGGTGTTGTGGCAGCCGGTCCTCGACACGCGCCGCACGTTCCTCGAGCCCGAGCTGGCCGCGGGCCGCGAGCTGTACGGCGGCCGGGGCAACGGCCCGGTGAACGTCGACGGCCGCTTCCGGCTCGAAGCAGGCCTGTTCGACGAGCTCGCGACCGTCGACCCTCGGGCGGCGTTCCAGGCCAGTACCGAACCCGCGCTGGTGGTGCACGGCGACGCGGACTCGCTCGTCTCACACGACATCGCCCGCGACACGGCACTGCGGCGACCGGGTACCGAGTGGCATTCCGTTCCGGGCGGCGAGCACGGCTTCCTCGCCGCTGCCGCGGCCACCGAGGTCGTCGACGTCACCGCCCGCTGGCTGTCCGCCAACGGGTGACCCGGTCGAACGGTCAGCCCCGGGTGACGCGCACCGGCGGTTCGATCAGCTCCGGGGCGAGCTCCTGCTCCGGGGCGAGCCACGGGTCGGCCGGCGCGCCGCCCGGGTCGGGCCGCCACTTGCGGCAGACCCGCGGCACCACGATCGGGTAGATGGTCAGCGCGCCCTCGCGGTCGATGTGCAGGCGCAGGAAGCCCTTGTGGTCCTCCAGGCTCTGCCCGGCGAACACCTCGTTGGAGTTGATCCCGAAGCGGCTCGCGATCAGCAGGTAGAGCGCCACGATCTCGGCGTCCAGGAAACCGATCACCACCGGGGTGGTCACCGCGACGATGGCGAAGATCAGCCAGTCCGCGGCCACCCCGTCGGGCAGCACGTCGCGGTAGAGCCAGCGCACCGCGAACGCCCACCCGACGCTCAGCGCCAGGTGCCCCACCGCGTGCACGACCCCGGCGAAGGCGTTGGTGGGACTGGTCTTCGGCAGGTCGATGCGCGCGAACGCGACGCCGGAGAGCACCAGCACGGTGGCCGCGATCGCCGCCGGCGACCAGGCGGCGAGCAGCCCGAACACCCCGCGCCGGTCCGGGTCGGCGGTCTCTACGAGTCCGAAGAGGACGGCCAGCGACATGACCGTCTGGGTGAGACCGGTGAGCACCCAGAACCCGGGGTTGCGCCACGGGATGCGGAACACCCCGGCGGCGAGCCACTCCGACTCCGGCCGGCCCGGATAGCGGGCCACCAGGTCGTAGCGGCGCGGCGTGGACGGCGCGCGCACCCGGGAGCGCGCGGGCGGCAGCTCCAGCTCCGCAGGCGCCGTGTGGGTGCCGACGAGGTAGGCGCCGCCGAGCCCGCAGGTGATCCGCTGCGCGCCGCCGTCCCGCTCGGCGTAGCGGGTGTAGTGGTGCTTGTCGCCGCTGAGCATCACCGGCACGCTCGCCCCGTGCGGGCGGATGACCTCGCGCATGAAGAACTCGATCGTGTCGTAGCCCTTGGTCCGCCCGCCCGACCCGGCCGGCACCCACGCCGGCGTCGAGGTGCACAGGATGACCGAGTCGCCCTGCTCCAGGCGTTCCGCGGCCCGGTGGAAGTACTCCAGCTGCGGCGCGTCGACGTAGTCGTCGAACTGCGTGTCGATCGCGTACAGCCACCACCGGCGGGGCAGCGCGACCGCGAAGTAGCTGCGGGTCTGCTCGGTCACCCAGCCGCCGAACGGGCGGCGCTGCGCGAACACCCGCAGGAACGAGGTGAGCCCGTCGTACCAGTCGTGGTTGCCGGGCAGCGCGAACAGCGCCGGCGGCTCGGGCGGGGCCACCGGCAGCGCGGCCCGGTACACGCCCTTGCTGCGGTCCTCGTAGGCCATCGTGGACGCCGCCGGGTAGACCTCGTCGCCGCCCATGACCAGAACCCGCCCGCGCGGCAACGGTTCCGTCGCCCCCTTCGGATGCAGCTGGGCGGCGGCGAGCAGCGAGGCGATCGAGTAGGTGGCGTCGAACCCGTCGCCGAGGTCGGCGACGAAGTCGAACCACAGCTCGTCACCCGCGTCGTGGTCGTACACCCCGGACGGCAGCGTGCCCTGCAGCTCGCGCTTGTCGGCGAACGACCCGAAGATCTCGGCCATGACCGACTGCGCGCCCGTGCTGACCAGCACGCCCGGCGCGAGCCACCGCACCGCCGGCTGCGGCCGGAAGCCCAGCTGCTCCTCGGACATGTCGGTCGGGCGGGGGCGCCCCGCACCGGGCTCCGGTCCGGACTCCATCGGCCCTCCTCGTTGCTCGACTGCCGGACAGCCTGGAGCATGATCGTCGGCATGTCGAGCAGGCGGGGTCAGTTCCTCCGCGCGACCACGAGATCCGCGGTGAGCTCCGCCGGGGACGCGCACCCGCACAGCGCGAGCGCCCGCTCCACCTCGGTGCGCAGCGTCCGCAGCACCCACGCCACGCCGGCCTCCCCGTCGACCGCCAGACCCCACGGCACCGGCCGGCCGATCGCCACCGCGCTCGCGCCGAGCGCGCACGCCTTCACCACGTCCGTGCCGCGCCGCACCCCGCCGTCCAGCAGCACCGGCACCCGGCCGGCGACCTGCTCGGCGACCGCGGGCAGCAGCTCGATCGTCGGCGCGACGCCGTCCAGCTGGCGGCCGCCGTGGTTGGACACCACGATCCCGTTCGCGCCGTTCTCGATCGCGAGCCGCACGTCCGCCGGGTGCAGCACGCCCTTGAGCACGATCGGCAGCGAAGTGACCGACCGCAGCCACTCGATGTCCGCCCAGCCCAGGTCCGCGGCCAGGGCGACCGGGCGTACCCGGCCGTCGGCGTCGCGCAGGTTCTCGTACTGCTCCCCGGTCGCCGTCTCGCTGAAGCCGCTGCGCAGCTGCCGGGTATGCCGGCCCGGCACCGGCGCGTCCACGGTGACGACCAGCGCGCGGCAGCCGGCCGCCTCGGCTCGCGCCACGACCGCCCGGGTGAACCCCCGGTCGGCCTGGACGTAGAGCTGGAACCACAGCGGCCCGCCCGCGGCGGCGACCTCCTCGACCGCCACCGTGGACAGCATGCTGACGATCATGACGGCACCGGCGGCCGCGGCCGCCCGGGCGGTCGCCGCCTCGCCGTCGGGGTGCACCAGCCGGTGGCCGGTGGTGGGCGCGAGCAGCACCGGCAGCGACATCCGGGTGCCGAGCAGGGTGCACTCCAGCGAGGCGGTGCCGCCGCCGCGCAGCACCCGGGGCAGCAGGCGCAGCCGGCCGAACGCGGACTCGTTCTCCCGGGCGGTCAGCTCGTCGTCGGCGCCGCCGGCGAAGTAGTCGTAGACCACGGGCTCCAGCAGGCCGCGCGCCTCGATCTCCAGCTCGACCAGGGAGAGCGCGCTCGTGGCCATCCGGGTCCTCCCCCAGTGCGACAGGTCCACAACGAGTAACGCCCGGCGGGCGGCGCCGGTTCACTCCCCGCGCAGGGGTTTCTCCAGCACGGCGAGCGCGACGCCGGCGGCGTCGGTGGAGCCGGCCACGACCGCGTAGCCCGCACCGCGGTACATGGCCAGGCTCGCCTCGCTCGACGCGCCGGTGACCAGCCACAACGTGTGGACCGGAGGCGGTGCGGCGGCCTCGATCGCGGCCAGCAGCCGCCGGCCGATACCGCGGCGCTGCAGGTCCGGGGCCACCGCGAGGCGGGCGACCTCCATCCGGTCGCCGTCCGGCCGGCCGCGGACGCTGCCCGCGAGCCGGGTGCCGAGCCAGGCGCCCAGCGCGAGCACCCCGGAGTCGAGGTCGGCGCGCAGCGCGTCGAGGGACTCGGTCAGCGGCGGCAGGTCCGGCGCGCCGTAGTGCTGGGCCTCGGTCACGTAGGCGGCCCGCTGCACGGTCAGCGCCTCGCCGGCGTGCCCGGCGCCGAGCGGTCCGATGCGGACGATCACGGCCCGTTGACGCCCGGGGTCCAGCTCTCCGGCTTGCCGCTCTCGGTGAGGATCGGCTGCCACCGCGCGAAGCCCTCCGGGGCGTGCGGGTGCCAGGGCCAGATGACGTCCGGGGTGGGCACGATCAGCTGCACGGCCGGGAAGTCGCCCTTGGGGTGGACCAGGAACGCGCTGCCGAAGTACTCGAAGTACCAGCCCTTGTGGACCCGCTCGAGGACGATCGGCACGCCGGCGAAGAAGTCCTTGTACCGCACCCCGGTGACGAACCGCTCCCCCGCGGCGGCACGCCGGACGTAGGCGTCGACCAGCGTGGCGCCCATGCCCTCGGGCAGTCCGATGACCACGGCCTCGGGCACCCCGAACCGCCGCCACGCGCCGACCGAGAAGGTGTAGGGGCCGCTGTACTCGTCGCCGGCCACCTCGACGATGGCGTTGCCGCGCTCGTCGGCCTCGGCGACCAGCCGGTCGCGCAGCGCGCGCTCCTCCTCGGTCAGCTCCTCCAGGCTCACACCGGCTCCTCGGTGAGGGACGGCTCGGCGAACCGTGACCGGCGCAGCCTGGCCACCCCGTACAGCACGAAGCCGCCCGCGACGAGCGCCAGCATGAACTCGCCCACGGTCAGCCCGAAGGCGCTGGACTCCGGGTCGAGGAAGCTGCGGTAGAGCGGGACGTCGGCGAGCACGAAGTAGATCAGGTAGGCGAGCGGGAACACGACCCAGCTCAGCGGGTACCACCAGCGCACGGACCGGGTGCGGCCGACGACCACCCAGTCCGCCAGCACCACCACCGGCGTCACGAGGTGCTCGAACAGGGAGGCCGTCGTGTGCAGGTCACCGTCGATGATCGCCAGGTAGGTGACGCAGACGAGCATGAGCAGCACGGCCATCGCGCCGCGCAGCCAGGTCGTGACGTGCTCGGAGCGCGGGCCGAGCACGGCGATGCCGAGGTAGACCGCGCCCGCGACCAGGCTCGCCTGCTGGCTGAGCGCGTGCCACGGCTCGACGAACGTGGCCAGGGCGTACCCGAACCCGACGAACCCGCACGCGGCGACCAGCAGCCACCACGCGCGCAGCCCGGCGCCGCTAGGCATCCACCTCGGCCATGATCTCGTCGGACACGTGGAATTCGACACAGCGCGTAGACGTCCGCGCCCTCCCCCTACGCATCGACTTCCGCCATGATCTCGTCGGAAACATCGAAGTTGGCGTACACGTTCTGCACGTCGTCGCTGTCCTCGAGCGCGTCGATCAGCCGGAACACCTTGCGCGCGCCGTCCGCGTCGAGCGGGACGCTGACCGACGGCAGGAAGCTCGCCTCCGCCGACTCGTAGTCGTACCCGGCGTCCTGCAGCGCAGAGCGCACGTCGACCAGGTCGGTGGCCTCGGAGACCACCTCGAAGCTCTCGCCGAGGTCGTTGACCTCCTCGGCGCCCGCCTCGAGCACGGCCATCAGCACGTCGTCCTCGGACAGGTCGTTCTTGGGCAGGATGACCACGCCCTTGCGGTTGAACAGGTAGGCCACCGAGCCCGGGTCGGCCATGTTGCCGCCGTTGCGGGTCATCGCGGTGCGCACCTCGCTGGCCGCGCGGTTGCGGTTGTCGGTGAGGCACTCGATCAGGACCGCGACGCCGTTCGGGCCGTACCCCTCGTACATGATCGTCTGCCAGTCGGCGCCGCCGGCCTCCTCGCCGCCGCCGCGCTTGCGGGCGCGCTCGATGTTGTCCTGCGGGACCGAGTTCCGCTTGGCCTTCTGGATCGCGTCGAACAGCGTCGGGTTGCCGTCGGGGTCACCGCCACCGGTGCGCGCGGCCACCTCGATGTTCTTGATCAGCTTGGCGAACAGTTTGCCCCGCTTGGCATCCAGTGCGGCCTTCTTGTGTTTGGTTGTAGCCCACTTGGAGTGGCCGCTCACGACTCCCCCTCACAGGCTCGGTGCAGCCGCTCGCGGTCGCCCTGTGCCAACGGTTCGCTCGCAAGCTCGCTCACGAACTCCCCCTCACAGGCTCGGTGCAGCCGCTCGCGGTCGCCCTGTATCAACGGTTCGCTCGCAAGCTCGCTCACGACTCGCTTCCCTCCACCATCTCCACGAACAGTCTGTGCACGCGGGTGTCGCCCGTCAGCTCCGGATGGAACGCGGTAGCGAGGACGGGACCCTGCCGAACGGCGACGATCCTACCGGCGGCCGCCTCGCCGCCCGGGACGTCCGGGTCATCACTCACCCGGGCGAGCGCCTCGACCTGCGGGGACGCCGACTCGACCCACGGCGCGCGGATGAACACGGCGTGCACCGGCCGGCCCTCGATGCCGGTGAACGCCAGGTCCTCCTCGAACGAGTCGACCTGCCGGCCGAAGGCGTTGCGGCGCACGATCACGTCCAGCCCGCCGAGCTGGTGCTGGTCCTCGCGGCCGTCGAGCACCTTGCTCGCGAGCAGGATCATCCCCGCGCACGAGCCGTAGGCAGGCATGCCGCCGGCGATCCGCGCCCGCAGCGGTTCGAGCAGCCCGAACGACTCCAGCAGCCGGGAGATCGTGGTCGACTCGCCGCCCGGGATCACCAGACCGTCCACTTCGGACAGCTCGGTGTCCCGGCGGACCGTCACGGCATGCGCACCGGACGCCCGCAGCGCCGCCAGGTGCTCGCGGACGTCACCCTGCAGCGCGAGCACACCGATCCGCGGTTCTCCGCCAGACACCGTGGTTGACCTCCCTTTACGTCAGTCTACTTACGGCACTCCCACCGCCCGCAGGCCGGCCGCCACCGCTGCGGCCACGATCACCACGACCACGAACGGCGCGCGGCGCCAGGCCAGCACGCCCCCGGCCAGCACGCCCGCCGGCAGCGCCACACCGGCGAACGATCCGCCGGTCGGTCAGCGCCGCGGTGGCGATCAGCGCCACGAGCAGCACGGTCGCCGCGGCGGAGAGCAGCTCGGTCAGCCGCGGCGGGAGCGCCGCCTCGCCGCCGCCCCTGGCCCGGACCAGCCGGGCCCGCAGCAGCGGCCCGGCCACCCGGAACGCGTAGGTGCCGGCAGCCAGCACCAGGATCGCGGTGACCGTCACGGCCGAGCCGCCTCTCCGGACGTTCCCCCGGTGGTCACCGTGGGTTGGCAACCTCCCGTCCGGGACGCACCGGTGGCCGGGCTGCGTCCCGTTCCCCTTAGGTGCGGTTGGTGGCCATGCCATTCGGGCAGGTCCGCCGCCGCCTGAACGCCTGAGGCCGGCACGCGATGCGTCATGCCGGCACCTTCTTCTGCATGTGGTCCGCGGGGATCAGCACGACCAGGCCGAGCAGTGCCAGCAGCACCGGCACTCCGGCCGGCAGGAACGGGGTGGCGGCCAGCGCGACCGCCGCGCCCAGCAGCGCCGCGTTGCGGGTCCGCGGCCGGCCCCGCAGCGAGGGCAGTACCAGCGCGAGCAGCCCGGCGGGGAACGCGGCGTCCAGGCCCAGGATGCCCGGGTCGCCGATCACCTGGCCGGCCAGCGCGCCGCCCACCGTGCCGGTGTTCCACGCGAGGAACAGCACCGTGCCGCACGCCCAGAACACCGCCCGGGCGCGGTGCGGGTCGCGCTGGGCCATCGCGAAGGCCACCGACTCGTCGATCATCAGGTGGCTGCCGACCAGCCGGGCCGGCCACGAGCGGCCCATGATCGGGCCGATCGCGAGCCCGAACGGCAGGTGCCGCGCGTTGAGCACCAGCGCGCTGAGCACGGCCGCGACCAACCCGCCGCCCGCGGCCACCACGCCGACCACCATGAACTGCGAGCCCCCCGCGAAGACCAGGACGGACAGCAGCGAGGGCATCCACCACGGCAGCCCGGCCGCGACCGCGATGGCGCCGAACGAGGCACCGACGACTGTGATGGCCCCGGCCAGCGCCAGCAGGTCGCGGCGCAGCGTGGGGGTCAGGGTTCGCCACATCGAACGCATAGTCTCTTATGATGAACACCGCGGCTCCGTTCGTCAACGCGAACGATCGGACCGATCTGTCGAACACGAGGAGTGTCCATGACGCCACAACGTGGCGCCCCGCTTGAGGTCATCGCCCACTCGCTGCGCCGGGAGCGGGAGCGGACGGGCATGTCGCTGTCCGAGGTGGCCAAGCGCGCCGGCATCGCCAAGTCCACGCTCTCCCAGCTGGAGGCCGGCACCGGCAACCCGAGCGTGGAGACGCTGTGGGCGCTGGGCGTGGCCCTCGACGTCCCGTTCAGCCGGCTCGTCGAGCCGGCCCGCCCGCGGGTGCAGGTCATCCGCGCCGGCGAGGGCCCGGTGGTGCACTCGGAGCGAGCCGACTGGGCGGCGACGCTGCTGGCCTCGTGCCCGCCCAACGCCCGCCGCGACATCTACCTGATCACCGCCGAGCCCGGCCCGGCCCGCGAGTCCGACCCGCACATGCCGGGCGTGGTCGAGCACGTCGTGCTCTCCGCCGGCCGGGCCCGGGTGGGCCCGACCGAGGACCCGGTGCAGGTGACGCCGGGCGACTACGTGGCCTACCCCGGCGACGTCGAGCACGTCTTCGAGGCGCTCGAAGCCGGCACCGTGGCGGTGATGGTCTCCGAGCACTGGTGACACCTCACCAGCCGCGCTCCGCGAGCCGGTGCGGCTCGGGGATGTCGTCGACGTTGATGCCGACCATGGCCTCGCCGAGGCCGCGGGACACCTTCGCGAGCATGTCCGGGTCGTCGTGGAACGTGGTCGCCTTGACGATCGCGTCGGCGCGCCTGGCCGGGTCGCCGGACTTGAAGATGCCGGAGCCGACGAACACGCCCTCGGCGCCGAGCTGCATCATCATCGCCGCGTCCGCCGGGGTGGCGATGCCGCCGGCGGTGAACAGCACGACCGGGAGCTTGCCGAGCGTGGCGACCTCGCGCACGAGCTCGTAGGGCGCCTGCAGCTCCTTGGCAGCGACGAACAGCTCGTCCTCGGGCAGCGAGGTGAGCCGCCTGATCTCCGCCGCGGATCCTGCGCATGTGCGTGGTCGCGTTCGACACGTCGCCGGTGCCGGCCTCGCCCTTGGAACGGATCATGGCCGCGCCCTCGGTGATCCGGCGCAGCGCCTCGCCGAGGTTGGTCGCCCCGCACACGAACGGCACGGTGAACCGCCACTTGTCGATGTGGTTGGCGTAGTCGGCCGGGGTCAGCACCTCGGACTCGTCGACGTAGTCCACGCCGAGCGCCTGCAGCACCTGCGCCTCGACGAAGTGGCCGATCCGCGCCTTGGCCATCACCGGGATGGACACCGCGTCGATGATCCCGTCGATCAGGTCCGGGTCGCTCATCCGGGCGACGCCGCCCTGCGCGCGGATGTCCGCCGGCACGCGCTCGAGCGCCATCACCGCGACCGCGCCCGCGTCCTCGGCGATCTTGGCCTGGTCGGCGGTGACCACGTCCATGATCACGCCGCCCTTGAGCATCTCCGCCATGCCGCGCTTGACCCGCGCGGTGCCGGTCTCCGGCGAGGCGGGGGAGGTGGTTGCGTCAGACACCCGAAGTTCCTTTCATCGTGGATTTCCCCCCACCGAGTCTAGGAGCCACGTGGCCCTCTCCCCCGGGCCAATTCCGAGGTATCTCGGCAGGCCACTTCGCGGCGGTACACCAACGCGTGACGCGTCGACCACAGCGGGATCACTGTGGGGTTGTCGATGCTGGTAAACAGGTGTGAGATCGAGCACAAGGGTTCCGGCAGACAGTGCGGTCCGCACGGAAAGGTTGACTGCCATGGCCAGCAAGCACACGGACAACGGTGACGGCGGAGCCGCGGTCGCTGTAGAAGATCCCGCCAAGGTACGGAACATCGTTCTCGTGGGACCGTCCGGCTCCGGGAAGACCACGCTCACCGAGGCCCTGCTCGCGGCGGCGGGCGTGATCACCCGGGCGGGCACGGTCACCGACGGCACCACGGTCTGCGACCACGACCCGGCCGCGCAGCGCCAGCAGCGTTCGGTCGGGCTCTCGGTGGCGCCGCTGGTGCACGACGACATCAAGATCAACCTGATCGACACTCCCGGCTACGCCGACTTCGTGGGCGAGGTCCGGGCCGGCCTGCGCGCGGCCGACGCCGCGCTGTTCGTGGTGTGCGCGGCGGAAGGGGTCGACCCGGCGACGATCGCGCTGTGGGAGGAGTGCGCCGCGGTCAGGATGCCGCGCGCCGTCGTGATCGCCAGGCTCGACCACCAGCGCGCGGACCCCGCGGCCGAGATGGCCGCGTGCCAGGAGGCGTTCGGTGCCGGGGTGCTGCCGCTGTACCTGCCGGCGTCCGGTGGCCGCCAGGGGCTGCTGGGGCTGATCACCCGCCGGTTCTTCGACTACGCCGACGGCCACCCGCCGAAGGTGAGCGACCTCGACGAGGCCGATCTCGCGGCGATCGCCGACGCCCGCAACGAGCTCATCGAGGGCATCATCGCCGAGAGCGAGGACGAGACCCTCATGGACCGCTACCTGGAGGGCGAGGAGATCGAGACCGCGACCCTGATCTCCGACCTCGAGACCGCGGTGGCCCGCGGGTCCTTCCACCCGGTGATCCCGGTCTGCGCCACCACCGGCGTCGGCCTCGCCGAGCTGCTCGAGGCGCTCACCGGCGCGTTCCCGTCCCCCCTCGAGCACGCCGTGCCGGACGTCGCCGAGGTGCACGGCTCCGGCAGCAGCGCGCTGTCCGCCGACCCGGACGGCCCGCTGGTGGCCGAGGTGGTGCGCACCGCGATCGACTCCTACGTCGGGCGGGTCTCGCTGGTGCGGGTGTTCTCCGGGACGCTGCGCCCGGAGCGGCCGGTGCACATCTCCGGGCACGGCATGGCCGAGCGCGGGCACGAGGACCACGACACCGACGAGCGGGTGGCGCACATCTACTCGCCGCTCGGCGCGAACCTGCGCGAGGTGTCGCACTGCGTCGCGGGCGACATCTGCGCGCTGACCAAGCTCGGCTCGGCGGAGACAGGCGACACCGTGTCCAGCCCGGACAAGCCGCTGCTGATGCGGCCGTGGACCATGCCGGAGCCGCTGCTGCCGGTGGCGGTCGTGGCGAAGACCCGCAGCGACGAGGACGCGCTGTCGCGCAACCTCGCCCGGCTGGTCGCCGGTGACCCGACGCTGCGGCTGGAGCGCAACGCCGAGACCCACCAGCTGGTGCTGTGGTGCATGGGCGAGGCGCACGCGGACGTGGTGCTGGCGCGGCTGCGTGCCGGCGGCGCGGACGTGGACACCGAACCGGTGAAGGTCGCGCTGCGCGAGACGTTCGCCGGCAAGGCGCGCGGCAAGGGCCGGCACGTCAAGCAGTCCGGCGGGCACGGCCAGTACGCGGTGTGCGACATCGACGTCGAGCCGCTGCCGGTCGGGTCCGGCTTCGAGTTCGTCGACAAGGTCGTCGGCGGGTCGGTGCCGCACCAGTTCATCTCGTCGGTGGAGAAGGGCGTGCGGGCGCAGCTGGAGAAGGGCCTGTCCTCCGGCTACCCGGTGGTGGACATCCGGGTGATCTTGTTCGACGGCAAGGCACACAGCGTCGACTCGTCGGACGCGGCGTTCCAGATGGCCGGCTCGCTCGGGCTCAAGGACGCGGCGGCCAACGGCCGGATCTCGCTGCTGGAGCCGGTGGACGCGGTGACCGTACGGCTGCCGGACGACCACCTGGGCACCGTGCTGGGCGACCTGTCCAGCCGGCGCGGCCGGGTGCTCGGCACGGAGGCCGACGAGTCGCCGGGGTACAGCCTGGTCCGCGCCGAGGTGCCGGCCACCGCCCTGCTCCGCTACGCCATCGACCTCCGCTCGATGACGTCGGGCTCGGCGACGTTCTCCCGCCAGTTCGTCCGCTTCGACCCGCTTCCCGAGTCCCTCGCCGCCCAGGTCACCTGACGGTTCCGCCTCCCCGGAACCAACCCTTTTGGTCGCCGTCGGTACGTGCCCTCGCCTGTGGGCACGTACCGATGGTCGGGTTGCGTCCCGTTCCCCCTGGGTGCGGTTGCCGCAGCGGTCAGCGGACCGCGCGGACGGTGCCGTCCCAGCTCTTCGTGAGCAGGTCCGGCAGCAGCGTGGCGAGCTGGACCGGGTACACCGTCTCGTCGGTGGTGCGCAGCTCGTCCACGCTCCACCAGCGGTGCCCGTCAACGGTGTCGTTCTCCACGTCGGTGAACCCGGACGTGTCGATCCGGATCTCCACCTTCTCACCCGTCCCGGACAGGTCGGCGAGGAAGAACCACTCCTCGCCGTCGTAGGCACGGCCGTCGAAGCTGAACACCACCCGGCGCCGCCACATCGGCCCGACCAGGTCCTCGTCGGCCAGCCGGATGCCGGTCTCCTCGGCCAGCTCGCGCAGCGCCGCCGACCGCAGGTCCTCGCCCTGCTCCACGCCGCCACCCACGGTGAACCACCAGCGGGTGTCCGGCCGCCCCGGGTCGTGCCCGTTGAACAGCAGCAGCCGCCGTTCGCCGTCGAGCAGCAGCACCCGCGCCGACGGCCGCGGCAGCGGGGCGCCGCGGTCCTCGTCGGTCAGCGCGGGCTCGACGATCTCGAAGTACTCCGGCTGCGGCGCCGTCCCGGCAAGCTTCAGCCACCGCACGGCCCGGCGCCGGCGCAGCTGCAGCGTGTCCCGCACCGCGTCGTTGTGCACCCGCCGGGCGATCACCACGCGCTGCTCGGCGTCGAGCAGCTCGGCGGTCAGCGCCAGCGGCAGCCTGCCCCGGTCGACCCCGGCCAGCTGCAGCGACAGCGCGTTCTCCGCCTCCTCGCGCTCGGACCGCGGGGTCTGCTCCGCCCGCTCGGCCACCGCGCGCAGCTTGTCCGCGGCGACCCCGCCGTCCGCGCCGTCACCGATGTTGTCCAGCCGCATCGCTGCGGCCACCGCCCGACCCACCACCGCGCGGCGGGCGAGCGCGGCGTCCAGCGCCGCCCACGCGGCGTCGGTGCGCACATGCAACCGGTCCAGCCGGTTCGCGGTGGCGGCCAGCCACAACCCCAGTACCACGGCCACCACGAGAACGACGGCCAGCAATGTGATCAGAAGACCCGTGCTCAACGGCACAACACCTCACCCAGACTCGACCACGTGCCGCGGGTCCGCGGCGATCGCCTGCTCGTACACCCGCAGGACCTGGCCGGCCACCACCGGCCAGTCGTAGGCCGCCACCCGGCGCCGGGCGTTCGCGACCAACGTTCCCCGACGCTGCGGCTCGCCCAGCATGCCGCGCAGCGCGTCGGCGAGACCAACCGGGTCCCCCACCGGGAAGAGCACCCCCGCCCGGCCGTCGTCCAGCACCCGGCGGAACGCGTCCAGGTCGCTGCCCACCACGGCCGCGCCGGCCGCCATCGCCTCGGTCAGGATCATCCCGAAGCTCTCGCCGCCGGTGTTCGGCGCGCAGTACACGTCGACGCTGGACAGCATCCGCGCCTTGACCACGTCGTCGGCCTGCCCCAGCAGCTCCATCCGCTCGGCCAGCGCCGGCCCGGCCCGGCGGCGCAGCTCGTCCTGGTCCCCGCCGCCGACCACCACCAGCCGCAGGTCCGGGAACTCCGGCAGCAGCGTGCGCAGCGCGCCGAGCAGGACCGGCATCCCCTTGCGCGGCTCGGTGAACCGGCCGACGAACCCCACCGTGCCGCCCTCCCGCGGGTAGCCGGGCAGCGGCTCGGCGCCGTCGAAGAACTCGACGTCGACGCCGTTGGGAATCTCCACCGCGTCCCCGCCGAGGTGCTCGACCTGCACCCGCCGGGCGAGCGCGGACACCGCGATCCGGGCGGTGATCTTCTCCAGGAACGGCTGCAGCACCACCTGGAACACCGACAGCGTGCGGGACCGTTGCGTCGAGGTGTGGAAGGTGGCCACGATCGGACCGTCGGCGATCATCAGCGCCAGCATCGACAGGCTCGGCGCGGTCGGCTCGTGCAGGTGCAGCACGTCGAAGTCGTGCGAGCGGATCCACTTGCGCACCCGCGCGTAGGACACCGGCCCGAACGACAGCCGGGCGACCGAGCCGTTGTAGGGGATGCCGACCGCACGCCCGGCCGGGCGGACGAACTCGGGCAGCGGGGTGTCCTCGTCGGCGGGCGCCAGCACGTCGACCTGGTGGCCCAGCCTGCCCAGGGCCTTCGCGAGGTCGACCACGTGCCCCTGCACCCCGCCGGGAACCTCGAAGGAGTACGGGCACACGACGCCGATCCTCACGGTGACTCCCGGGCCGACTCCCGGGCCGACTCCCGGGCGGGTGTGCCGAGCGCCGCGCGGCGCTGCGTGGACAGGTCGGCGAGCCACAGCTTCTGCATCATGTGCCAGTCGGCCGGGTGCCCGGCGATGTCCGCGGCGAACGCGTCGGCCATCCGCTGGGTGGCCGAGCCCACCTCGTCACGGCCGTTCACCAGGATCGGCGTGTGGATCCGCAGACCCCAGCCGTCCTCGGTGAACGTGTTGTCCACGACCAGGATCTCGGCGCCGGTCGCGGCCGCGAGCCGAGCCGGGCCGGGCGGCATCCGGGTCTGCTCGCCGAAGAGGGTCACCGGGATGCCCCGCTGCGACAGGTCGCGGTCGGCGAGCAGGCAGATGACCTTGTTCGCCCGCAGCCGCTCCATCAGCACCCGGTACGCGCCACCACCGGTCGGCAGGATCTCGAAGCCGAGCGACTCGCGGTAGGCGACGAACCGCTGGTACAGCGACTCCGGCCGCAGCCGCTCGTTGACCGTCGTGAACCGTCCCTGGTACCCGACGAGCCAGATGCCGGAGACGTCGAAGTTGCCGGTGTGCGGCAGCACGAGGATGAGCCCTTTGCCCCGCTCCAGCGCGGCGTCGATCAGCGCCAGCCCGGCGAGCCGCTCGTGGACCTCGCGGTAGATCGCACGGTGGTCCATGCCGGGCAGGCGGAACGTCTCCTTCCAGAACCGCGCGTAGGACCGCACGCCGGCCCGGACCAGCTCGTCCAGCTCCCGCGGCCCGGCCTGCGGTACGACCCGGGCGTAGTTGCGGCGCAGCTGGCGGACCCCCGGGCCGTTGCGGCGGAAGGCGAGGTCGGCGCCGGAGCGGAACGCGACCCGGGCGAGCGACTCCGGCATGGCGCGCAGCAGGCCCCATCCGGCGGCGTAGGCCGCACCCTCCAGCCGCTGTCCGAAACCGGTCATTCTCCTGCCTCCGGGGTAGGGGTCGGCGCGGCGTCGGCCGACTGTCGCACCGCCACGAGCCGCTGTCCAACCGTGATCACCGAACCGGCCACGAGCAGCCACAACGCGACGTCCACCGCGTGCGGCACGCCGAAGCCCTGCAGGCCGGTGCCGACGAGCGCGATGATCAACCGCTCGGCGCGCTCGACCAGGCCGACGTTCGCCGAGAGCCCGGAGGCCTCGGCCCGCGCCTTGATGTAGGAGATGATCTGGCCCAGGACCAGGCAGATCAGCGCGGCCGCGGCGAGCGCCCGCGACCCGGCGACCGCGAAGGCGTACCAGGTGATCGCCGCCATGAGCGCGCCGTCGGCGATGCGGTCGCAGGTGGAGTCGAGGACCGCGCCGAACTTCGTGCCGCCGCCGCGCGCCCGGGCCATCGCGCCGTCGAGCAGGTCGAGCATGACAAAGCCCCATACGGTGAGCGTGCCGGCGAGCAGGTGCCCGGTCGGGAACAGCCACAGCGCGAAGCCGACCGCGCCCGCGGTGCCGATCAGGGTCATCGCGTTGGGCGTCAGGCCCACCCGGACCAGCCGTTCGCCGATCGGGTCGGTGACGCGAGAGACCGAGGCTCTGGCGAAGATGTTCAGCATGGGTCGGAAGAGCCTCGTCGAGGGGGCGGGAACGGGTGCCCCGGCAGCCTAACGGTCGCCGGTGAGGTCGGGGCAGCACGGCGCCGGCGTGCCGATCCCGCCCATGATCGCCTTGCTGATCTCGCCGAGCTGCTCGACCTGCTCGGGAGTGAGCCGGTCGAACAGCTTCTCGCGGACCTCGGTGACGTGTCCCGGGGCGGCCGCCTCGAGGGCCGCGAAGCCCCTGTCGGTCAGCACCGCGAACGACCCGCGCTTGTCGCTCGGGCACTCGCGCCGGCGTACCCAGCCGGCCTCCTCCAGGCGCGCGACCGCGTGCGAGAGCCTGCTGCGCGAGGAGTTGCGGACTCCCGCGAGCTCGCTCATTCTCAACGTGCGGTCCGGCGCCTCGGAGAGTGCGACGAGGATCTCGTAGTAGGTGTGGGGCATTCCGGAGTCTCGCTGCAGCTGGCGCGCGAGCTGGTCGGTGAGCCCGTGGAAGGCCGCCATGAACGAGCGCCATATCTCCTGCTCGCGCTCGGTGAGCCATCGGGTTTCCGACATGACTCCAGTGTACTTGTTGAACTCTCAATCAAGGGCGCGTACGCTAACGGTTGATCGCTCAACAACTGAGCGTTGAACCATCTCCACGGGAGGAAGCTTTCATGAGCAGTGCCACCACGCTCGAGATCCCCGGTTACATCGCGGGCACCTGGGACATCGATCCGGCACACACCGACGTCGGCTTCGTCGTCCGCCACATGGTCGTGACCAAGGTTCGCGGGCGCTTCGATCAGGTTAAGGGCGAGATCGTCACCGCGGAGAACCCTCTCGAGTCGTCCGTCGACATCGCGGTCGACCTGACGTCGGTCAGCACGAACAACCCGCAGCGCGACGACCACCTGCGCTCGCCGGACTTCTTCGAGGTCGAGACGCACCCGGAGATGACCTACCGGGCCACGGGCGCGCGCCAGGACGGCGAGAACTTCGTGCTCGACGGTGAGCTGACCCTCAAGGGGATCTCGAGGACCGTTCCGCTGACCTTCGAGCTGAACGGCTTCACGTCCGACCCGTGGGGCGGCACCCGCGCCGGCTTCTCCGCCACCGCGCAGATCAACCGCAAGGACTTCAACGTCAACTTCGACGGCGTGCAGAACGGCGTCGCCGTGGTCGCCGACAAGATCGACATCCACATCGAGGTGGAGGCCGTCCTCCGCCAGCCCGAGTCCGCCTGACCGGCACCCGAACGCGACGGCGCGCTCCCCGATCGGGAGCGCGCCGTCGCGGTGACTACCCGACCTCGTCCCACGCCTTGGCCAGCAGCGCCCTGGTCTCGGCCAGCAGCTGCGGCAGCACCTTCGTGTGCCCGACGACCGGCATGAAGTTCGAGTCCCCGCCCCACCGCGGCACCACGTGCTGGTGCAGGTGCGCGGCGATCCCGGCCCCCGCGATGACGCCCTGGTTCATGCCGATGTTGAACCCGTGCGGGGCGGACACCGACCGTGCGACGGTCATCGCGCGCTGAGTGAACTCGGCCAGCTCGACGATCTCCGACGGGGTCAGCGCGGTGTAGTCGGCCACGTGCCGGTAGGGCACGACCATGAGGTGCCCCGGGTTGTACGGGTAGAGGTTCAGCACCCCGTACACCAGCGACCCCCGCGCGACGATCAGCGCGTCGGTGTCGTCCAGCTCGACCAGCGCGCAGAACGGACAGCCGTCGACGTCGTCACCGACCGGCTTGTTCTGGCCCTTGATGTACGCCATCCGGTGCGGGGTCCACAGGCGCTGGAGGGCGTCGGGCACGCCCACGCCCTCCTGCGCCACGCGCTCGGGCCCGGCATCGGTCATGTGCCGATCCTAGGGCGTGCCCTCGATGGTCGACGCCGTCGGCGACTCGTTGGTCCGCGCCGCGATCCAGTCGGCGATCAGCGAAACCGCCCGCTCCACGGGCACGCCGTTGACCTGGCTGCCGTCGCGGAACCGGAACGAGACCGCGCCGGCCTCGACGTCCTTGCCGCCGGCCAGCAGCAGGAACGGCACCTTCTGCGTGGTGTGGTTGCGGATCTTCTTCTGCATCCGGTCGTCCGAGGTGTCCACCTCGACCCGCACCCCGCGGGCACGCAGCTCCTTCGCGACCTGGGCCAGGTGCGGCGCGTGCTCGTCGGCGATCGGGATGCCCACCACCTGCACCGGCGAGAGCCACGCCGGGAAGGCGCCCGCGTAGTGCTCGGTCAGCACCCCGAAGAACCGCTCGATCGAGCCGAACAGCGCGCGGTGCAGCACCACCGGCTGCTGTCGCGAACCGTCCGGCGCGGTGTAGGTGAGCTCGAACCGCTTCGGGTGGTTGAAGTCCACCTGAAGGGTGGACATCTGCCACGAACGGCCGATCGCGTCCTTGGCCTGCACGGAGATCTTCGGGCCGTAGTAGGCCGCGCCGCCCGGGTCCGGCACCAGCTCGAGGCCCGAGTCCAGCGCGGCCTGGCGCAGCGTCTCGGTGGCCTCCTCCCACTCCTGGTCGTCGCCGATGAACTTGCCGGTGTCGCCCTTGGTGGACAGCTCCAGGTAGAAGTCCGACAGGCCGTAGTCGGCGAGCAGGTCGAGCACGAACCGCAGCAGCGAGCGCAGCTCGCCGGGCATCTGCTCCTTGGTGCAGTAGATGTGCGAGTCGTCCATGGTCAGCCCGCGCACCCGGGTCAGCCCGTGCACCACACCCGACTTCTCGTACCGGTACACGGTGCCGAACTCGAACAGCCGCAGCGGCAGCTCGCGGTAGGACCGCCCGCGCGAGCGGAAGATCAGGTGGTGCATCGGGCAGTTCATGGCCTTGAGGTAGTAGTCCTCGCCCTCGAGCTGCAGCGGCGGGAACATGGTGTCCGCGTAGTAGGGCAGGTGGCCCGAGGTGTAGAACAGCCCGCTCTTGGTGATGTGCGGGGTGTTCACGAACTCGTAGCCGGACTCCTCGTGGCGGCGGCGCGAGTAGTTCTCCATCTCGCGCCGGATGATGCCGCCCTTGGGGTGGAACACCGGCAGGCCCGAGCCGATCTCCTCCGGAAAGGAGAACAGGTCGAGCTCGGTGCCGATCCGCCGGTGGTCGCGCCGCTCGGCCTCGGCGACCCGCTCCAGGTGGGCGTCCAGCGCCTCCTGCGACTCCCACGCGGTGCCGTAGATCCGTTGCAGCTGCGGGTTCTTCTCGCTCCCCCGCCAGTACGCGGCCGCGACGCGGGTGAGGGTGAAGGCCGGGATGTGCTTGGTGGTCGGCAGGTGCGGACCCCGGCACAGGTCGCCCCAGACCCGCTCGCCGCTGCGCGGGTCGAGGTTGTCGTAGACGGTCAGCTCGCCGCCGCCGACCTCCATCACCTCGTCGGTGTCCACAGTGGAGTCTTCGGAGGACTTGAGGTCGACGAGCTCGAGCTTGTACGGCTCGCCGGCCAGTTCCTTCCGCGCCGCGTCGACCGACTCGACGACCCGGCGGGAGAAGCGCTGAGAGGACTTGACGATCTGCTTCATGCGCTTCTCCAGCGCCCGCAGGTCCTCCGGGGTGAACGGGCGCTCGACGTCGAAGTCGTAGTAGAAGCCGTCCCGGACCGGCGGGCCGATGCCCAGCTTGGCCTCCGGGAACTGCTGCTGCACGGCCTGGGCGAGCACGTGCGCGGTCGAGTGCCGGATCACCGCGCGGCCCTCGTCGGTGTTCGCCGCGACGGCCTCGACCTGCGCATCCGCGTCCGGGACCCAGGCCAGGTCCCGCAGCCGGCCGTCGACGTCGCGGACCACGACGACCGCGTCCGGGCCCTTGCCCGGCAGGCCGGCCTCCCGGACCGCGGTGCCCGCCGTGGTCCCCGCCGGCACCACCACACGCGGTGCGGGTTCGGCGACTGGCGGGCGCGACTCGGACACGGCAACTCCTCGGTGGATCGACGCTCGGTGTAGGCGTCGATGCTATCGAGCCGCCCCGGCGCTTGGCCTGCGGGTTTCCGCTGCGGTCAGCCGCCGAGCATCCGCCGCATGCGGTGGATCTCGTCGTTCTGGGTGACCGCGAGGTCGTCGGCGATCTCCTGCACCCGGACGTTCACCCCGCCGCGGCGGACCTGCTCGACCATCGTCAGCGCGCCCTGGTGGTGGACGATCATCATCTGCAGGAACAGCGTGTCGAACGCCTCGCCGCGGGCCGCGCGCAGCGTCTGCATCTGGTCCGGGGTGGCCATGCCGGGCATGCCCACGTGCGCCCCGTGCCCGGCCGGGTCCACCCTCGGCAGGTCGTGCAGCTCCAGCCAGCGGTTCATCATGTCGATCTCGGGCTGCTGGGTGTCGGCGATGCGGTCGGCGATGCCCTTGACGTCGTCGCGGCCCGCGCGGACGGGGACGAGCGCGGCCATCTCGACGGCCTGCCCGTGGTGGACGATCATGTCCCGGACGAACGCCACGTCGGCGTCGCTGGGACCCTCCTCGGCCAGCGGGGTGGCCGAGCCGGGCGGGATGGTGCCGGCCGGCTCGCCCGGCCCGCCCGGCACGATGACCGGCACCGGGTTCGCCGCCGGCGGCGGTTTCTCCGCGGTGCACGCGGCGAGCGCACCGGCCGCGAGCAGCACGGCGGCGCCCGCGGCGAACCACCGCCGGACCGTACGGTTCGAGCCACCTGTCCGGGTTGTCCCACTCATGGGTATTCGTGTCCCCATCCGGCCATATGTGGACTTTGACGCTAGTTTATCGCCGCCTGCCTGTACATAATGTGTGCATCCGACGGGTAACGGGAGGGGCACACATGGTGACATCGACCTCGCGTGGCTGGCGTAGACGTGCGTCGATCGCGACACTCGGCGCGGCCGCGGTGGGGGCGGCCATGATCGCCGCCGTGCCGCCCGTCGCGGCGCAGGACGTTCCCGCGCCCGACGAGATCGTCAGCAGCCCCAACATGACCCAGGTCGCCCACATCCCGCCGACGGCGCCGCTGGCCGGGGGTGTCGGCACCGACATCGCGTTCCAGGGCCACTACGCGTTCGTCGGCAACTACCAGGGCTTCACCGTCTACGACATCCGGCAGCCACGCAGGACCAGGATCGTCAGCCAGGTGCTGTGCCCGGGCGCGCAGAACGACGTCTCCGTCGTCGGGAACCTGCTGTTCCTGTCGACCGACTCGCGGCGCAGCGACGACTCGTGCGCCTCGGCCGCCCAGAACGACGGCACCAAGCCGTACTGGGAGGGCATGAAGATCTTCGACATCAGCGACAAGCGGGCGCCGCGCTACATCAAGTCGGTGGCCACCGCGTGCGGCTCGCACACCCACACGCTGGTGCCGGACCGGCGGGGCAGGGTCGTCTACCTGTACGTGTCGTCCTACGGGCCGTCGGAGTCCATCTCGGGCTGCCGGCCCCCGCACGACAGGATCTCGATCGTCGAGGTCCCGCTGCGCCACCCGACCGCGGCGCGCGTCGCGGCCACCCCGGTGCTGTTCCCGGACGGCGGCAACCCGGGCGAGCCCGACCTGAGCTACCCGGACCGGACGTCGGCCACCACCGGCTGCCACGACATCACCGCGTACCCGGCGAAGAACCTGGCGGCCGGGGCCTGCATGGGCGACGGCGTGCTGTGGGACATCTCCGACCGGCTGCGGCCGCGGGAGATCGACCGGGTCCAGGACGACGAGAACTTCGCGTTCTGGCACTCGGCCACGTTCAACAACGCCGGCACGAAGGTGGTCTTCACCGACGAGCTCGGCGGTGGCGGCGCGGCGACCTGCAACCCGGAGATCGGCCAGGAGCGCGGCGCCGACGGCATCTACGACATCGTGGGGCGGGGCGACGGCCGCAGGCTGGTGTTCCGCAGCTACTTCAAGATCGACCGCTACCAGACCGACGAGGAGAACTGCGTCGCGCACAACGGCTCGCTGCTCCCGGTCCGGGGCAAGGACATCATGGTCCAGTCCTGGTACATGGGTGGCGTGCAGGTGTGGGACTTCACCGACTCGGCGCACCCGAGGAAGATCGGCTACTGGGAGCGAGGCCCGGCCGCGGACCCGGAGACCGCGGGCGGCACCTGGTCGGCGTACTACTACAACGGCTACATCTACTCGTCCGACATCGGCAAGGGGCTCGACGTGCTCCAGATCCGCGACCGGCGGACCGACCCGGCCCGGAGTGTCCGGTTCGACGAGCTGAACGTGCAGACCCAGGGCCACTTCGGCCGCTGAGCGAGGGTAATGCGACGGCGGGTCCCCCGGGCCCGCCGTCGCCCTCACGACCCCGCGAGGGCGGCCAGGTCGCGGGTCTGGAGCATCTGCATGACCCGGCCCACCGGGTCGTCCGGGCCCGGCTTCGCCTCGATCCGCACGATCAGCCCGAACTGCACGAGGTCGGCCGACGCGTGCGGCAGCAGCTCGCGCCAGGGCTGCCGGGTGGACGGCGCGGATCCGTCCTCGAGCTCCCGGGCGACCCGGTCCCGCACGGCCTTCGGGTCGCCGCCGGGCGCGAGGCAGGCCACCTCGGTGACGTCGCGGGCGGACGGGGCGCGGATGCCCACCGCGTAGGTCGTGGCGTCGCCCTCGGCCGTGGTGACGACCGCGGCCACCACGTCGCCGAGGCAGCGGGAGAGCCGGCGCATGAGCGGGTCGTCGGCCAGGGTGCCGCCGCCGGGCGCGGTCACCAGGTCGAGCCCGGCGCGCGCGGAGGAGTAGGCGAACGAGCCGGGCGCGGTGCGGATGTCGTTGAGCTCGCTGGTGCGGGCGACGCCGGCCAGCGGGCCGTCGAGCTTGATCTCCTTGTCGGCGGCGCTGGTCCACCGCCGGCCGCCGCGGCTGTCCTCGGCGGGGATGCCGCGCCCGGCGAGCTCGCGGTCGAGGGCGTCGACGTCGTAGTCGCCCCAGAGCACCCCGGCCTGGTCGGGCGGCCGGCCGACGACCAGGCCACCGTCCATCGCCGCCGGGTCGAAGCCGAGCTCGTCGGCCATCACGCGGGAGGTGGACGCGATCGGGCCGTAGCCGTACCCGGAGATGCCGAGGAACCGCTTTCCGTCCTTCGCGAGCGCCGTGAGCCGGGCGACGTCGCCGTACTCGACGTACGCGCGGGTGTTGCCGTCGGCGCCCGCCCGGGCGAGCGCGCCACGCAGGCCGGACTCCTCGCCCGCGGGGTCGCCGGAGCAGCCGGCACAGAACAGCGCGAGGGCCAGGAGGGCTGCCGGAGCGGGTCGGAGCACCGCGAGATCGTACGGCGAACCCCGTGCACGGACGGAGCGCGGATCCGGTACTGTTCTTTCTCGTCGCAAGGGGCGATTAGCTCAGCGGGAGAGCGTTCCGCTCACACCGGAAAGGTCACTGGTTCGATCCCAGTATCGCCCACGCGTTCGAAGGCCTCCGTGATGCCCGGCATCACGGAGGCTTTTTCGTGTGTCCTACTTCTGGGGCCGTTCCGAAACGGCGTCGCTGCGGTAAGTTGCCTGATGGCACGAGCAACATTCGGGCCACGGCGCTACCGGGATGCAACCAACCCTTGCCAGTATGGGTGAGGAGACAGGGCTTTCGATATACGGAGCGTCGCGGTCGGAGCGCGATGTGCTGTACTTCTGGCCCAGACGGGTGAAGTACGTTCAACATGCGACCAAAAGGGGCGATTTAGCCGTCACACAGTAGGGACTCAGTCGTTCAAGGGCTGGGAAGGGAGAGAAGGGTAGCGACGATGCGCAACGACCACGTCACGCTCCGCTCGACTGCGGTGTTCGACCTCCTCGCCCCGCGGACCCCGGCGGTCCCGGTGAAGGTCGAGCTGCGCTACGACACGCGCGATCCGTACGCGGTCGTCGCGGCCTTTCGCACGGGCCGGGCGGGCTGGGTGGAGTGGGTGTTCGCCCGCGACCTGCTGGCCGACGGCCTGATCGCCGAGGCGGGGAACGGCGATGTCCGCATCCGCCCCGCCGTGGACGACCCCGAGGTGGTCGTCATCGAGCTGAGCTCGCCGTCCGGCCATGCCGTGTTCGAGGCGTCGGCGCAGGAGCTGGCGGACTTCCTGGACCGGACCTACGACGTCGTGGTGCCGGGCAACGAGCACCTCTGGGTGGACGTCGACGAGGCCCTCACGCACCTGATCTCCACGGACCTGACCTGATCGACCCCCGGTTTGATGCCGCGGGCGGTGGTCGGATAGAGTTCCGCTCGCACCACGGGGGCCGGGTTCTTCCTGGCACAGTGTGGATTCTGCGGACGTAGCGCAGTTGGTAGCGCATCACCTTGCCAAGGTGAGGGTCGCGGGTTCGAGTCCCGTCGTCCGCTCGAAGAGGGGTCGGCCTCCCCAAGGCCGAATCCAGCAATACGGCCCCTCAGGCCGGAGCCCTGCGCGCTCGGGCAAGTTGGCGGAGTGGCCGAGTGGCTTAGGCAAGGGCCTGCAAAGCCCTGTACGCGGGTTCGATTCCCGCCTCCGCCTCGGGCGATTAGCTCAGTGGGAGAGCACTACCTTGACACGGTAGGGGTCACTGGTTCAATCCCAGTATCGCCCACCAAACATGAACGCTGGTCGGACGGCCCGCTGGTGATCATCACCAGCGGGCCGTTCCGCGTCGGTGGGAGCAGATCGGGAGCAGTCGCTGACGGGGATGAGGCGATGGTCACCGTTCAGCGTGGCGTCCCGAACCCGCAGCGGACCCAGTCGGCCCCACACCGCCCCGGCCGCGCGGCAGACGCTGATCCACGAGAAGGGCAGGACCGGTCGCCGTCCCGAGTCCCTACGGGCGAACGCGGATGATCGTCTTTCCCTTGATCCGCTCGGTCGGGTTGAGGGCGGCGACGGCGTCGTCGAGGGTCGAGACGTTGCCGATGTTCGTCCGCAGCCGTCCGTCACGCACCCGCCGGACGACCTCACTCAGTTGGGCACGATCGGCCTCGACAACGAAGTCGACCGCCAAGCCGTCGGCGGGCCGCGCCTCGGACGGCCCGACGACGGACACCAGCGTTCCTCCGGCTCGAACAAGACGCGCGGACCGCTTCTGGATGTCGCCGCCGATGACATCGAAGACCAGATCGACTCCACCGACCTCTTCCAGCGCTTCGTTCTCAAGGTCGACGAACTCCTGCGCGCCGAAGTCGAGCGCTTTCTGACGGTCGGCAGCACGTCCGGTGCCGATGACATACGCACCGAACTCACGGGCGAGCTGCGCCACCATCGACCCGACTGCGCCGGCCGCGCCGTGCACGAGCACGCTCTGCCCCGCCTGAAGGCGGCCGTGCTCGAACAGTCCCTGCCACGCGGTCAGCCCCGAAATCGGCAGGCTCGCCCCCACCGTGAAGTCGACGTCGCCCGGCAGCGGCGCGAGGTTGCGTGCCTCGACGGCCACATACTCCGCCAGGGTGCCGTCGCGGTGCCAGTCCGTGAGGCCGAACACCCGCTGTCCCACCGACAGCCCCGTCGTGCCATAGCCGAGGGCGCTGACCACTCCGGCCAGCTCGTGCCCAGGGATCGACGGTGTTCGGTCACGGTCGCGGCGATCGGTCCACGTCGAGGGCCACGCCAGCTCGGTCGGGACGAATCCCGACGCATGGACCGCGACGACGACGTCGTTGATCGCCGCCGGCGGCTCGGGCCGTTCGACCAGCGTCATCCCGCCCGTTCCCGCGGCCTCGTCCGTCACCACAATCGCCTTCATCCGGCAACTCCCTTGTCAGTCCTCGCGGCCACGTCCTGCGGCCGACGATATGGACTATATCGTCCATTCAGATTCCAGCCCAGAGGCACCCTGCCGGACCGGAGCGCCAGCGGCCCGAGGGTATCCGCCGCATGGTCACGTTCGTCCCCAATAGGCCGCGACCGGTGCCCCCAGCACGACACATCCCACCGACTCACGAGGCGTCAGACATGGGACACGCCGATCTTCTCCGGGTCGGTCTCCCGGAACCACTGCAGCAAGCACGAACCCCGGATACGGTCTCGGCCGACTCGCACGACCATCTAGCAAGTGAACTGTACAGTCCACACATATGCGACACGTCAGCCGCTGCCGCCGCCACGCGCAGCGTCCGCGGACGGGACGCAGTCCTGTGCCCCGTGCGGGTTCTGCGAGTGGCATACAGGACGCCAATGACGTACACCACCGATCACCCGACGCGATGCAATGGACCTTTTCGTTCAGTTATACTTCACTTCGACTCAGGAGGTGTCGATGAGTGTCGTCAGCAGGGGGTTTCACGGGCGCCGCGATCATGCCGCCGCGGACCTGCCTCCCGGCCAGTACCTGACCAGGGACTTCCCGGTACTTCAGGCCGGGCCGACCCCGAGCATTCCCCTCGACGCGTGGCGGTTCACCATCCGCGCGGAGACCGGAGCGGAGACCGCATGGACGTGGCGGGAGATGATGGCTCTGCCGGCCGAGCGGCCGACGGTGGACATCCACTGTGTGACCAGATGGTCGAAGTTCGGCACTACCTGGGAGGGCGTCTCCCTCGACACCCTGTTCGAGAACGTGGAGACGGCCGCCGACTACGCGCTCGTTCGTTCCTATGGCGGCTACACGACGAATCTGCCGCTGGAGGACCTCCTCGACGGCAAGGCGTGGATCGCCTACCGCTATGACGGTGAAGAGTTGCCGGGTGTGCACGGTGGCCCTGCGCGGCTGCTGGTGCCACATCTCTACTTCTGGAAGTCAGCCAAGTGGGTGGCGGGGATCGACCTTCTCCACGACGACGAGCCCGGGTTCTGGGAGCAACTCGGCTACCACAACTACGGCGACCCGTGGCGCGAGCAGCGCTACACCGGCGACTGAGCCGATGACCGAACCGGCAACAGTCGCTCGGCTGCGTCTCGGCTGGCTGGTCGCGACGGCGGTGGAGGTCCGCGAGGTGACCCTCACCGCACGCACGATCGTGTTCGACGTCCCCGGCTGGCCCGGCCACACCGCGGGGCAACACGTCGACGTGAAACTCACCGCCCCCGACGGGTACAGCGCGCAGCGCAGCTACTCCATCGCCGCCCCGGCCAACGGCGACCTCGTCGAGCTGACCGTGCAGCGGGTGGCTGACGGCGAGGTCTCTCCCTACCTGGTCGACGAGCTGGTCGTCGGCGACCAGCTCGAACTGCGCGGACCGATCGGCGGCTGGTTCACCTGGCGCGGTACCGAGACCATGCCGGTACTCCTTGTCGCCGGCGGCTCAGGCATCGTTCCGATCATGGCCATGATCCGGCACCGAGCGCGCGTCACCGACCCGCCGCCGTTCACCCTCCTCTACTCCGTACGCACCCCGGCCGACATCTACTACGACGCCGAGCTGCGATCCCGCCCCGGTCTGGCCATCACGATCCTGTTCAGCCGGAAGGCGTTCGGCACCAACCGACCGGCGGGACGGATCGGCCCGGACGACCTCACCACCGCCCGCCCGCCCGGGATGGACGCGCGCACCTACATCTGCGGCCCCACCAGCTTCGTCGAGACGGTCTCGGTGCTCCTCCTTGCTCAGGGGCAGAACCCCGGCACCATCCGGACCGAACGCTTCGGACCAAGCGGAGGACGATGATGCGCTCGATCTCGGACGGCGATCGCAGCTATGACATGGTGGGCAACCACGCCTCTCGGCCGGGACCCCGCGCTGAGGGACGACGTCGACAACGACTCCGGACTGCTCGAACCCGGTGAGAGCCTCGAGGACCGCGGGGTCGCCGACGTGCCCGACGAGGGCTACTCGCCGCCCGAGCGATGTCGGACTACTCGGGACGGCGCCGGACATGGCCGTTGGCTACGTCCAAGCGCACACCGTCACGGGGCGAGGAACGACCTGACGTGCTCAAGCGCCATGTCGAGCGCGACCTCCATGGGAGTGATGTCGTGCGCGGTCTCGGCGAGCAGGTACCCGCCCTGCAACGCGGCCATGAGACCGGTAGCGAGCTTCTCGGGGTCAGCGTCCTGTTTGAGGACCCCGCTGTCCTGCATCCGGCGCAGACCGGCGGCGAGCAGACCCTCCCACTCCGCGAACGAATCGGCGAGCGTGGAGCGGGCCTTCTCGTCCTGGTCCGCCAGCTCGCTGGCCATCGACCCGAGCCCGCAGCCGTACGCGCCGTTCTGGAGCGCATTGCGCTGGACGAGGGCGTCGCGCCACCGGATCAGCCCGCGGAAGGACTTCAACCGCTGCAGGTAGCCGCGTTCGCGCTCGAGGACCTGCGCCGCGCGCGCCTCCACAACGGCACGAACCAGCTGCTCCTTGTCCGCGAAGTGGTTGTAGAGCTGGGACTTGCTGGTGTTGCTCGCGGCGCGGACATCGTCCAGCGTGGTCGCGTTGACACCCTTCACGTACATCAGCTCGACAGCGGCCGCCACGATGCGCGCGCGAGTAGCGGCGCCACGTGGCGTCAGCCTCCGCATCGCCTGTGCGTTCTCCGGCCTGCTCACAGGCCTCAGGCTACCCCGCTTGATCATCCCCACCGGACTCATGCCGTGCGACGCGGCCGTACCACGGCGTGCCCGGTCAGCCGGTTGCCCCGGTGTTCGCGCCGAGGATGCCGAGGTCGGCGGCGCGGGCCACCGCTTGCGTGCGGGTGTCGGCGCCCAGCTTCTCCATGGCCGCCGCGACGTGGTGCTCGACGGTGCGTACCGACAGGACGAGGCGGCCGGCGATGTCGGCGTTGGTCAGGCCCGCGGCGAGCAGGTGGACGACCTCGACCTGGCGTTCGGTGAGCCCGGCCGGGTTGCGCCGGGTGGTCGGGGCCGGACCGCGCGGGATCTTGGCGACACCGAGGTGTTTCAGCCGGGTCCGGACCATTCGGGCCAGCGGCTCGGCGCCGAGCGCGTCCAGCATGGCCAGCGCGGCCAGCGCGTCGTCGGGTTCGGGGCTTTCGGCCAGGGCCGCCGCGTACTCGTACCGGTAGCCGGCCGCCCGCCACACGTCGGCCGCTTCCCGCGGGCGGCCGTCGGCGAGCAGCGCGTACGGGTGATCCAATTCCTGCCCGTCGACGGGGTGGCCGGCCCGGCCCAGCCAGTACGCCAGCTCCGCTCGCATGGAGACCGAGCCGCAGCGGCCGGCCACCTCGTACGCGTGCGTCAACTCGGCGAACACGGCGCCGACGTCGCCCTGGAATGCCGCCGCCTCGGCCAGCGCCGCGGCGGCCGGGCCGAACCGCCGGACCTCGCGCATCCGAACGCCGATCTCCCACGCCTCGCGCAGCATTGCCGCCGCGCCCGGCTCGCCGCGGCGCGCCCGGGTGCGCCCGACATAGGTCAGCGCGGTGCACCGCACCGGTGGAGAGCCGTTGAGGGCGTCCGCGGCGGCCGGTTCGACGCCGTCCCAGTCTCCGGCGGCGAAGTGCACCGCCGCCCGCGCTGCCTGCAGGACCCCGGAAAAGGTCAGGAACTCGGATCGTTCGGCGAACTCGATGCCTTCGGCGACGCGCCGCCGGGCATCGTCGAGGCGCAGGGCGTCCAGCTGGTTCCAGGTGAGGTTCAGGTAGGCGCGGCAGGCGTGCTCCGGTTCGTTCGCGGCAAGCGCGATGCGCAGGCTCTCCTCCATGGTGGACAGCGCACCGGGATCGCCCTCCTGGCTGAGCGCGATGGCGAGGTTGTTCAGCGCGTGTGACAGGGTCGCCGGGGAGTCCTTGCCGAGTGCGACGGCTTTCTCGGCCGCGGTGACGGCCTCGGCGGAATGGCCCGCCAGCGCGTGCAACTGCGCCCTCGTGCTCAGCGCCATCGCCAGCAGGTCGTCGGCACCGGTGCCGGACAGGACGCTGATCGCGTTGTCTACGGCCGCCTCCGCCCCGTCCGCGTCCCCGGCCCACCAGCTGATCCGGGACAGCCACCGCAGGGAGTTCCCGAGAACGCGTGGGTCCCCACCCCGGCGCAGCTCGACCGCCCGACGCTGGGCCGCCAGCCCCTCGCCGGCCGGGGCGTCGATGGTGTAGCTCTCGATGGCGAGGGCCTCCCACAGATCGGCCTCGGCCGACCGGTCGAGCGTCGGATGCTGCTCGAGCACCAGCCGCAGGTGGGCGGCCGCTTCCCGGTGGGCTCCGGCCGCCGAGGCCTCGCGGGCCGCGATCGGCCCGTACCGCACGATGACGTCGGTGTCGCCGGCCTGAACCGCGTGGTGCATGATCCGGGAAACCTCGGTTCCCGGCCGGGTGAGGAATGCGGCGAGCACGCCGCGGTTGGCGGCCACCCGGCGCGCCACCGGCATCGAGTCCACCACCGCCCGCCGGGCCAGTTCGTGGCGGAAGCTCACCCGGCTCGGGGTGACCGCGAGCAGGCCGCGCCGCTCGGCCGCGGCGAGCGCCGCCGGACCCGCCGGCACGAGCGCGTCGACCAGCCACCGCGGCAGCGCCGACGGCACGACGGCGAGGCTTTCGAGGATCTCCAGCGTGGCCGGGTCGAGCGTGGCCAACCGGGCCGCGACGGCGTCCGCGATCGTCAACGGCACCGCGGTCACGTCACCGGCGGCCAGCACCTCGGCGACGAAGTACGGATTGCCGGAGGTGACCGCGAACACCTCGCCGGCATCGACTTCGGCGGCAGCGCTGAGGCGGCGCACCGCGGCCGCGGAGAGCCGGGCCGGACGCAGCCGGCGGACCCGTGCCACCCGTGAGGCCAGACCGAGCAAGTGGCGCAACGGATGATCGGTGCTCAGCTCGTCGTCGCGGTAGGTCAACACCAGGACCAGCGGCATGTGCGCCGCCCGTCGGACCAGGTACCGCAGCACGTCGAGGGTCGCCTCGTCGGCCCAGTGCACGTCCTCGATGGCCAGCACCGTCGGGTGCTTCGCCCAGCCGAGCTCGCCGCGCAGGGCCTCGAGCACCTCGCGCCGGTCGCCGTGTGCCAGCGCCTTGGTCAGCTCGGTGCCGACGCTGCCGATGAGATCCCGCAACGGACCGAGGATTCGAGGCGCCGCCAGGTCGTCGCAGTAGCCGACGAGCAGCCGGCCCTCCGCCGGCAGCAGTCCCCGGACGGAATCGACCAGGCTCGACTTGCCGATCCCGGCCTCGCCGGAAAGGAGGACCACCGAGCCGGCTCCATCACCGGCGTCGCGAGCGGCACCGGCCAGGGCCGCCAGCTCGTCCTCGCGCTCCAGGATCACCCGCCCCACGGCCCCGATCCTGCCACGTGCCCCACCGCGGCTGGGTGCCGTCATCCGCCCGATATGGGTACTGCGGCGCTCGAGTTGGGTGGCCGGCGCGGATGCCACGGCGGAACCGCCGGCCGTAGGAATCTCGGTGACAACACATGCGGTGACCCCGAGGAGGGTGAGATGGCGATCGACGAGGCAGTGCTGACGCAGTTCGTGAACCGGTTCGTCGGCGACCTTGGAGCGACGATGGCCGCCGGCAACATCGTGGTCGGCGACCGGCTCGGCCTGTACCGGGCACTTGCCGACGAACCGTTGCGACCACAGCAGCTCGCGGAGCGTACCGGCACGGCCACGCGCTACGTGGACGAGTGGCTCCGCGGTCAGGCGGCCGGCGGATACGTGGAGTTCGACCCGCGGACCGGGCGGTACCGGCTCACCGAGGAGCAGGCGTTCGCACTGTCCAATCCGGACGGTCCGATCTTCGCCCCGGGAGCGTTCCAGTTGGCGGTGGGCGCGCTGCGGTCCGCACCGCAGATCGCCGAGGCGTTCCGCTCCGGCGCCGGGGTCGGCTGGCACACCCATGACACCGACGTGTTCACCGGCTGCGCACGGTTCTTCCGCCCGGCGTACAACGCCAATCTGACCAGTGCCTGGCTGCCGGCGCTGGACGGCGTGACCGCGAAGCTCCGCGACGGCGCGCGCGTGGCGGACATCGGCTGCGGGCACGGCGCCACGACGCTGCTGATGGCCGGCGAGTACCCGCGCTCGACGGTGGTCGGCGCGGACAGCCACGTGGAGTCGATCGCGGCGGCACGCAAGCACGCGGCCGAGGAAGGCCTGGCGGATCGGGTGCGGTTCGAGGTCGCCGGCGCGCAGACCTTCACCGGCGGCCCGTTCGACCTCGTCACGACGTTCGATGCGCTGCACGACATGGGTGACCCGCTCGGCGCGGCTCGCCAGGTGCTGCGCCGGCTCGCGGACGGCGGAACGTGGATGATCGTCGAGCCGTTCGCCGGCGCCACCGCCGCCGACAACCTCAACCCGGTCGGCCGGGTGTACTACTCGTTCTCGACCTTCCTCTGCGTACCGAACGCGCTCTCTCAGGACGGTGGCCACTCCCTCGGCGCCCAGGCCGGCGAGGAGCCGGTGCGCCGGATCGCCACCGACGCCGGCTTCACCTCGTTCCGGCGTGTCGCCGAGACCCCGTTCAACATCGTCTACGAAGCCCGCCCATGATCGGGAAGCGGATCGGGTCGGCACTGGCCGTCGCCGTGCTGGCGACGGCCGGCGCCGCCACCGCCACGGTCGCCGGCGCCGGACCGGGCGGGGGCGAGTCCGGCGCACTGGCCGGGTACTACGGGCAACGCCTGGCCTGGCAGCCCTGCCGGCAGGACGGGTCCGACGAGGTGGGCAAGGCGTTGGACCAGGCCGGCGCGAGCTGCGCTCCGGTCGGCGTGCCGATCGACTACGACCGGCCCGGCCGGGGCGGCATGACGGTGTGGATCTCGCGAATCACGGCGACCGACACCGCGCACCGAACCGGCCCGCTGGTGCTCAACCTCGGCGGTCCCGGCATCCCGGTGCTGGGCAGCGTGGTCGACGCCGCGTCCGCGATGGGGGCGACCGGCGCGCGGTTCGACCTGATCGGGATGGACGTGCGGTTCACCGGACGCAGCACACCGGTGGACTGCGGCTGGCCCAGCACCTGGATTCCCCGCTCGACCGGTGCCGATCGGGCCGGCTTCGACCGGATGGTCGCGCTGTCGGCCGACCTGGCGCACCGGTGCACCGCCCGGTACGGCCGGTCGCTGCGCAACGCGTCGACGGCGAACGCCGCCCGGGACATGGACATCGTCCGTGCCGCGCTCGGCGAGCGCAGCCTGTCCTTCCTCGGCTACTCCTACGGCAGCTATCTGGGCGCCACCTACGCCCAGCTGTTTCCGCGGCACACCAACCGGATCGTGCTCGACAGCGCGATCGACCCCGGCGATCCCGGCATCCATGTGCGGGGCGACAACGGACCGGTGCGCGAAGCCGCGCTGCGGGAGTGGGAAACCTGGGCCGCGACGCACGACCCCGAATACCGCCTCGGCAGCAGTCCGGCCGCGGTGCGCGCGCTGATCGACCGCGTCTACCGGACCGCGGCGGACCGACCACTCAGGATCGGCCGGTACCGGGTGGACGACACGGTGGTCCCCGCGTTACTGGTCGACCCGCTCAGCGACGACGGCGACGCCGGCAACGAGCAGCTGGCCCGGTACGTGCGCGCGTTGGCGGACGCGCTCACCGGCCGGACCGTCCGGCCGGCGCCCGATCTCGACGACGCGCTCGCCGGCATCCTCACCGGCCGCAACTCGCGGTTCCACAGCGGACAGACGGCGATCAGCTGCGCGGACCAGCCGGTCCCGCGGGACATCGCGTGGTACCGGCGCGACATCCAGCGGCGCCGGGCCGCCGCTCCGCTTTTCGGCGGGCTCAACCGGGTGAGCCCGTGCGCGTTCTGGCCCACCCGTCCGGTACCGCCCGTCCAGGTGCACAATCCGGTGCCGGCGCTGATCGTGCACGCCGACGGTGACATCAACGCCACCGCGGAGCTGAACCAGGCGATGCACCGCGCACTCACCGGATCCCGCATGATCACACTGGACCACGTTCGCACGCACGGCGTGTACCTGTTCCGGGGCGTCGCATGCGTCGACGACGCCGTCGACGCCTACCTCGACACCGGCGTCCTGCCCGCCGCCGACCGGCACTGTGCCGAATAGCGCCGGCAACCGACGTCGAGAAAAGAACAGAGAGGAAGGAGCCGGCCATGGTCTCGTCACGGTCGACTTTGCTCAAACTCAGTGGGACCACCGCGCCGATATCGTCGGGTTCGGCGCCGACCTGGTGTGCCAGTCGTTCCGACTGCTTCAGGTGGCGACGACATCCTCGACTTCGCGGATCTGAACCGGGACGGGACGGTTACCGCTCCCGGACGGCGTAGGTCAGGTGGGTCACCCGCCGTGTCGGCTCCGCGCGGACCTGCTCGAGGGCCACGCGGCCCGCGTCCACGCCCTCGAACAGGCGGATTCCGGAGCCGAACAGCACGGGTGAGAGCGCGATCGAGAACTCGTCGATCAGGCCGGCGTTCACGTACTCCAGGATCGTCGTGCCGCCGCCCGCGATGCGGACGTCCCGGTCGCCGGCGGCCTCGCGGGCCTGGTCGAGCGCGGGCTCGATGCCGCCGTCGACGAAGTGGAAGGTGGTCCCGCCCGGCCGCTCCCAGGGGTCACGCTTCTCGTGTGTCACGACGAAGACCGGCGTGTGGAACGGCGCCTCCCGCGGCCATGCCTGCTCGCCGGCGTCGAACATGCGCTTGCCCATCACGCTCGCGCCGGTGCGCTCGAACGTCTCCCGCACGATGTCGTTGTCGCGCCCCTGCTCGCCGCCCTCGCCGAGCTTCAGGTTCTCCCGGAAGAACCGCAGCGGGAAGATCCACTGCTGCAGTTCCATCCACTGCCTCCCCATCAGGTCCTCGACGGACTCGGGCGCGATGAACCCGTCCAGCGACATCGACACGCTGAAGAACACCGTCCCGGCCATCAGCCCTCCGCTTCGCTGCGAACGATCTCGGTGACGTAGGCAGCCAGGTTGCCCAGGGTCTGCCGGCCGCCCTCGATAGCGTGGTACTTCTCGACTGCCTCGTCGCGCAGCTGTCTGGTGGGGAACACCGTGCGCATCTCGATCCGGGTCGCCGCACCGTCGGGCTCGAACGTCAGGACCGACTCGAACGCATCCGGGTCGCCGCGAAACTCACCGTGCAGCAGCGCGATCCGCTCCGGCGGGACGATCTCGGTCCAGGAGATCCACTCCCGGTAGTCCGTCCCGTCCGGTCCGTGCATCACGAAGTCCCACTCCGCGCCGACGCGGAACTCGAAGAACCGCGTGGTGGTGGTGAACCCGTCCGGTCCCCACCACCGCGACAGGTGCCGCACCTCGGTGAACGCCTCGAACACCAGCTCCCGTGGGGCGTCGATGACCCGCGAGATCACGATCTCGCGGTCGGCCGTCGCGGACCGCGCCGGCGCTCCCCGTCCCGTCGTGCTCATCAGCTACTGCTCCTGCCGTGCCTGCATGAGGTCCTGCACGTACTCGTCCAGCCGGTCGAAGCTCTCGTTCCAGAACCGCTCGAACCCGCCGGTCCACTCGTGAACCGGCCGCAGCCCGCGGGCGTCCAGGCCGTACAGGCGTTGCTTGCCTGCCTTGCGGTCCCGCACCAGCCCGACCTCCCGGAGCACCCGCAGGTGTTTGGACGCCCCCGGCTGGGTCATCCCCAGCTCCCGGGCCAACTCGGTCACCGGCCCCTCACCCGCCCGCAGCAGCACCAGGATCTCCCGGCGCTGCTGCTCGGCGATCGCGTTGAACACGTCCGACGTCGTCGCTGCTCGTGCCATGCCGCAATCATATTCCCATATCGGCATGCGTCAAGCCGACGCGACCGCGAACTCCAGTGCCGTCCGCCCGTCCGACACCGGACCCGAGCCGCGGAGCACGAGCCCGCAGCCAGCCGCCAGTCCGGCCAACTCGTCGACCGTCCGTTCCCGGCCACCGAAGCACATCAGCATGAACAGGTCGATCGCGGTGTCGGCGCCCTGCCCCCGCACCGCCTCGACCACCACCACGCTGCCGTCCGGTGCGGCGGCCCGGCGGCACCCGGTCAGGATCCGGCGAACACTGTCGTCGTCCCAGTTGTGCAGGATGTCGGACAGGATGTAGGCGTCGGCGCCGCCGGGCAGCGGGTCGAAGAAGCTGCCTGGTACGACGCCGGCCCGGTCGCCGAGTCCGGCCGCCGCGAACCTGTCCACCGCCGCGGCCGTCGTCGCGGGCCGGTCCAGCACCCGTCCGCGAATCCCGGGATGAGCACACAGGATCGCCGTGAGCAACGTCCCGTCACCCCCGCCGACGTCCAGGATCTCGGGGAAGCGGCTCCACTCGAAGCGCTCGGCGATCTGCGGCGCCTGCACCTGGAACCGCCAGTTCATCTGGGCGTCGAACGAGCGCCGCAGGTCCGGTCTGGTGTCGAGGTCCGCGTAGAACCCCCGGCCGTACCTGTGCGCGTAGGCGGACGCCCCGGTGACGATCGTCCCGAGCAGGTCGACGAAGGCGAGATCGGCACGACCACCGGCGCTGGTGATGTCGAGCAATGGCTTGACCCCTTCCGGGGCGTCCTCGCCCATCTGGGCGCCGAGGCTCGTCGGCCGGTAGCGGTCCCCGTCGACCTCGAAGACGCCGACCGCGACCAGGTGATCGAGCAGACATCGCAACGCCGGCGCGGAGGCCCCGGCCTCGGACGCGAGCCGCTCCACCGACGCTCCAACGCTCCCCGCGCGCTCCACCAGGCCAAGCGTCGCGGCCACCCTGATGGACATCGGGGTGGCGAGATCGGCCATGGCGCGGATCGACCGGGTTTCCGTTGACATCTCCATCGTCCCAACCTATCCACGCCGCGGGCGTGCCGTCTGTCACGATCGGCGACAACCGGTCAGGAATCGAGAAGCACCGGTCGCGCCGGCCCGCTTAGCGTTGCCGGCATGACTTCCATCGATTCCCTCGCCCTCGAGGTGGCCGACCCCTCGGCCGCCCGGCACTTCTACTCCACCGCGTTCGGTTTGGACACCCAGGTGCGCCTGCGGGCCTCGAAGGCGCCGACGGCCGGCTTCCGTGGGTTCACCGTGTCGCTCACGGTCTCGCAGCCGGCCACCGTCAGCGGCTTCGTCGACGCCGCCATCGGCGCCGGGGCCACCTCGCTGAAGCCGGCCGCCAAGTCGTTCTGGGGCTACGGCGGCGTCGTCCAGGCCCCGGACGGGACGATCTGGAAGGTCGCGACCTCGGCGAAGAAGGACACCGGCCCCGACACCGGGCAGATCGACGAGATCGTGCTCCTGCTGGGCGTCGCGGACGTGGCCGCCAGCAAGCGGTTCTACGTCGACCGCGGGCTCGCCGTGGCGAGGAGCTTCGGCCGCAAGTACGTCGAGTTCGCCACCCCGTCGAGTACCGTCAAGTTCGCGCTCTACGGCCGCCGTGCCCTCGCCAAGGACGCCGGCGTCTCCCCCGACGGCACCGGATCGCACCGGCTCATGATCGGCAGCGACGCCGGGGCGTTCACCGACCCGGACGGGTTCGCGTGGGAGGCCGCACCGGTCTGAGCAGCCGAGGAGGCTCACGGATGCACGTCGGCATGGCGACCAGCGCCGGGCACGCCGGCCGGCCGAACGAGGACTTCGCCGGGGCCGTTCCCGGCGTTGCCGTGCTGCTGGACGGAGCCGGCATCCCGGGCACCGAGTCGATCTGCTCCCACGGGGTCGCCTGGTACACCCACCGCCTCGGCGGCGCGCTGCTCGGCCGGCTGTCGCGCGCGGACGGGCGGGATCTCGCGGCGATCCTCGCCACCACGATCGCCGAGACAGCCGCCGAACACCGCGACACCTGCGACATCGCCCACCCCGCCAGCCCGCAGGCGACCGTGGCGATCGTCCGCGCCCACCGGGGCCGGCTGGACTACCTCCTGCTCGCGGACAGCTTCCTGCTCCTCGACCGGGTCCGCGGTGGCCCGCAGGTCGTCACCGACGAGCGCGAGGTCGACACCAGACGCATCTGCGCGGCGCCCCTGGACGGCGTGCCCGGCGGAACGCCGGAGTACGACCGCATCCTCGACTCCTGCATCACGCGGATGCGCGCCCGCCGCAACCGGCCGGGCGGCTACTGGATCGCCAAGGACGATCCGCGCGCGGCGCAGGAGGCGGTGACCGGCAGCCTGCCCGTCCACGACCTGGACGGTGTCGCGCTGCTCAGCAACGGCGCGAGCCGCATCGTCAGCCCGTACGGCCTGGCCGACTGGCCCGGCGTGCCGGCACTGCTCGACGCCGGCGGGCCGGAGGAGATCATCCGGCGCGTCCGGCAGGCCGAGGCCCGCACCGCGGAGCCCCCCGACGACGCCACGGTGGTGCACTGCACCCACCTGCCGCGCGCGGAAGCCGGGTAGCCGCCTGCGCGGCACCGCCGGTCGGCGTCGGCTCAGCGGACGGCGCGGAAGCGGAAGGCCCGGCCGGCCACGCTGACCTCCGGGTCGCGGAAGCCGGCGGCGCGCAGCCGGTCCGGCAGGCCCTCCGGCGCGACCGGGACCATCGTGTCGCGGATGTGCAGGAGGCGGAACCGCAGGCTCAGGCGGCTGTCCGAGCCGGCGAACACGCCGCCCGGCCGCAGCACCCGCGCGGCCTCGGCGAACAAGCGGTCCTGCCGCTCGGCGGACGGGACGTGGTGCAGCATCGTGAAGCACACGACCACGTCGAAGCTCCCGTCGGGGAACGGCAGGGCGGCCGCGTCGGCCTCGTGGATCTCGACGCGGCCGGCGTACTCGGCGCGCAGGGCGGCGGCCAGGGCCCCGTCGACCTCGACCGCGGCCAGGGCGGCGCCCCGCTCCAGCAGCCAGCCGGTGGTGATCCCGTAGCCGGGGCCCAACTCGAGGACCCGGCCGTCCAGCGGCACGCCGCGCGTGGCCCACGGCAGCACGCGGCCGCGCATCCTCGCCGCCCAGCCGTCCGAGCGGCAGATCCTGCGGTGTACGGCGTTCATCGGCATGGGCCCGACGGTAGGCAGCGTCCGCGACGGCCGGAACCACGTACCCTGCCACCTCATGTCGCGTTTCGGCCATCCCACGGGCCTGCTCGAACCACCGCTGGGCGCCGCCCTGATCGGCACGTTCGAGCTCGCCCGCGGACACCGGTTCACCACCCATGCCCACCCGACCCACCAGCTGGTCTGGGCCCGCACCGGCGTCGTGACCGTGGGCGTCGGCGACACGACCTGGGTGCTGCCGCCCAGCCGCGCCCTGTTCGTCCCCGCCCACCTGCCGCACACCACCGCCGCGGCCACCACGACCGACCTGCGGGGCCTCTACCTGCGTCCCGAACGCTCCCCCGCCCTCTGGCCGCACCCGACGGTGCTCGCCGCCGGACCCCTGTTCGCCGCGCTGGTCGGCCACCTGGCCGGGGCCGATCTCCCGCCGGACGCGCGCCACCGCGCCGAGGCCGTCCTCTTCGACGTGCTCACCCCCGCCCCCGTCGCCTCGGTGGAGCTCACCTGGCCCCGCGACGACCGGGCCCGCCGGGTCGCCGACGCGCTCGCGGCCGACCCCGCCGACGACCGCGACACCGCCGCGTGGGCGCACCTCGCGGGCACCGGTGAGCGCACCCTGTCCCGGCTGTTCGTCACCGAGACCGGCATCGGGCCCGGCCGCTGGCGCACCCGCGTCCGCATCCGCACCGCGCTCGAACTGCTCGCCGCCGGCACCCCCGTGTCCACCACCGGCCGCCGCGTCGGCTACCGCACCACCAGCGCCTTCATCGCCGCCTTCCACCGCGAGCTGGGCATCACCCCGGCCCGCTGCTTCACGCGCCAGCCTCCCCGCATCGTGGCAGCCGTTTCCACATCGTGAAGTGACGTACGCACCGGGGTGTCCACGCACCGAGCGTTACCAGCGCGGGGTCCTCAGCGCCATCGCCGTCCAGGGCTCCACCGTCCGCGTCACCGACGACCGCCTGCCCGAGCTCGTCGCCCTGCTCGAGAAGACCGCCCACCGGGTCGCCCCCCTGCTCGTCGCCGGCGCCGCAGGGGGGTGACCGGGCGGGGTCAGCCGGGCAGCTCGTCGAACTCGACGACCTGCCGCACCTCGACCTCGACCTCGCCGAACATCTCGGCGTAGCGCCGGGCGAACGCCACGGCCTCCGCCCGGTCCGCGGCGTTGATCAGCGCGAAGCCGCCGATGACCTCCTTGGCCTCGGTGAACGGCCCGTCGGTGACGGTGATCCCCGCGCCGCGGGCCTTGCGCACCAGCGAGCCCTTCTCCGAGGGGTGCACGCCCTCGGCCGTGATCAGGACGCCCTTGTCGACCGACTCCTGGATGAACGCGCCCATCTGCTCGATGAACTCCTGGCTCGGGTTCCAGGCCTCCGGGAGGCTCTCGTCGAGCCGGTGCATCATCAGAAATCGCATGGTTGCTCCTCGTCGTCCCGGCTGGGGCCCGGTCGGTCCCCGGACGCGTCGACCAGCCGTCACCTCCGCGTCGTGCGACGGCGTCCCCCTTCGACAGACCGGGAGAATATTCTCGACGGATGAGCGGCATCGACGCGATCGGCGGCACGCCCGTCGTACGCCTGCGGGGTCTCGTCGGCGCGGACGGCGCCGAGGTCTGGGTCAAGCTGGAGGGCGCCAACCCGACCGGCTCGTACAAGGACCGGATGGCGCTGGCCATGATCGAGGCGGCCGAGCGGGACGGCCGGCTCGCCCCCGGGCAGCCGGTCGTCGAGTACACCGGCGGCAGCACCGGCTCGTCGCTGGCCTTCGTGTGCGCGGTGAAGGGCCATCCGCTGCGGATCGTGTCCTCGGACGCGTTCGCGCCGGAGAAGATCCGCACGATGCGGGCGTTCGGCGCCGACGTCGAGCTGATCCACAGCCCGGGCGGCATCACCCCGGACCTGATCCCGTCGATGGTCCGCCGGGCACGGGAGATCGCCGAGGAGACCGGGGCCTTCCCGACCGACCAGTTCAACAACCCCGACATGCTCGCCGGCTACCGGCGCCTCGGCGAGGAACTGCTCGAACAGCTGCCCGGGTCGCCGCCGATCTCGGCGTTCTGCAGCTACGTCGGCACCGCGGGGTGCTTCCTCGGCACGAGCCGGGCCCTGGCCGCGAAGGTGCCCGGGCTGCACCGCGTGGTGCTCCAGCCGGGCGAGTCGCCGGTCCTGTCCGGCGGACGGCCCGGCACGCACCACGTCGAGGGCGGCGGCATCGGCTACCGGCCGCCGCTGCTGGCGCCGGAGGACTTCGACGAGGTGATGGCCATCCCGGAGGCGGAGGGGTTCGCCATGGCGCGGCGGGCCGCCCGCGCCGAGGGCGTCTTCTCCGGCCCGTCGACCGGGCTGAACCTGGTGGCCGCGACGAGGCTGGCCGAGCGGTTCGGGCCCGGCCACCGGGTGGTGACCGTCCAGGTGGACAGCGGCCTGAAGTACCTCAGCGGCCTCTACGGCGACCCGGCGTAGCCGGTCAGCCCGAACAGCCGGGCCGCGTTCTCCTTGAGGATGAGCGGGCGGACCTCGGGGCGGATGTCGAGCTTGTCGAAGTCGCGCAGCCAGCGGTCCGGGGTGATCACCGGGAAGTCCGAGCCGAACAGCATCTTGTGCCGCAGCAGCGTGTTCGCGTACTGGACCAGCTGCGGCGGGAAGTACTTCGGCGACCAGCCGGACAGGTCGATGTGGACGGTCGGCTTGTGCAGCGCCACGGACAGCGCCTCGTCCTGCCACGGGAACGACGGGTGCGCCAGGATGATCGGCATGTCCGGGAAGTCCACCGCGACGTCGTCGACGTGCATCGGGTTGGAGTACTTCAGCCGGATGCCGCCACCACCGGGCGTGTTCGCCCCGATGCCGGTATGTCCACTGTGGAAAAGTGCGATGCGGCCGTGCTCGGCGATCACCTCGTAGAGCGGGTAGGCGGCGCGGTCGTCGGGGTAGAAGCCCTGGATGTTGGGGTGGAACTTGAAGCCCCGCACGCCGTGCTCGACGATCAGCCGCCGCGCCATCTCGACCCCGGCCGCGCCGCGGGCCGGGTCCACGCTCGCGAACGGGATCAGCACGTCGGCGTGCTCGGCCGCGAGCCCGGCGATCTCCTCGTTGGACGCGCCGCTCTCGTGGCGGACGCCGACCGAGTCCACCCCGAACACGACCGCGGCCATGTTCCGCTCGCGGTAGTAGGCCGCGATGTCACGGGTGTTGGCCGGGCGGACGTCGTCGGAGCGGAAGTACTCGGCCATCTGCCGGACGGCCTCGTCGCCGATCGCGCCGCCCTCGACCGAGGCGTGCACGTGCACGTGCACGTCGATCGCGGTGACGGCCGCCGGGTCGACGGCAGGCTCGCCGTAGGCACTGTGGTTCATGCGCTGGTCCTTGCCGGGACGATGACGTGGTCGGGGACGGGGTCGGCGTAGAGCCGCTCGACCAGTGCGGCGCGCCGGGTGAGCACGCGGCGCTGGTTGACGTAGCCCTTGTCGGTGACCTCGCCCGCGTCGAGGTCGGCCGGCTCGGCCAGCACGAGCAGCCGCGCGACGCGGGCGGCGGACCCGGCGCCGGCGTTGAGTCCGGCGAGCGCGGTGGCCAGGTGCGCGCCGAGCGCGGCGGAGTGCACGACCTCGCCGGCGGTCTCCGGCACCGCGCCCAGCACGCGGGCGGCCTCGGCCGCGTTGAGCCAGGCCAGCGCGCAGACCTCGTCCCGGTTCTCCCCGGCGAGCACCGCGTCGGCGAGGATCGGCGCGGCGGACAGCAGCGCCGTGCGCACGGCGCCGACGTGCACGAACGTGCCGGTGGTCAGCTTGAAGTCCTCGGCGATCCGGCCGCGGAACAGCAGGCCGGCGTCCGGGTCGCCGGGGTCGGCGAGGCCGACCGCGTCGCCCGGGCGGTAGAAGCCCTCCTCGTCGAACGCGACGCCGGCGAGGTCGGGCCTGCGGTGGTAGCCGGGTGTGACGTTGGGCCCGCGTACCCGGATCTCGTAGGTGTCGCCCTCCGCGGGCACCAGCTTGACCGTCACCCCGGGCAGCGGCACGCCGATGCAGCGCGCGTCGGCGAACGCGTAGTGCGCCGCGGTGGCGGCCGGCGCGGTCTCGGTCGTCCCCCACGCCCCGGTCACGGGGACGTCCCGGCCGGTCACCGCGCGGCCGAGCGCCTCCAGGCGGGTGCGCAGCACCGGCGGCAGCGCGGCGGCCGCGTTGAACACCAGCCGGAGCCGCGCGAAGAACCGTTCCGCCAGCTCACGGTCCGCCTCCAGCGCGGGCACCAACTGCGCGTAGCCGGCCGGCACGTTGAACGACAGGGTCGGCGACACGTCCCGGTAGTTGGCCAGGCTCCGGGCGAACAGCGCCGGTGCCGGCCGCCCGTCGTCGACGTACAGCGTGCCGCCGTGGGCCAGCACCAGGTTCGTGGAGAAGTTGCCGCCGAAGGTGTGGCTCCACGGCAGCCAGTCGACCAGCACCGGCCGCTCCCGGTCGAGGAACGGCCAGGCCCGCGCCATCATCGCCTGGTTGGCGCAGAGCATCTCGTGAGTGGTGAGGACGCCCTTGGGGTGGCCGGTGGAGCCGGAGGTGAACAGGATCTTCGCCACCGTGGCGCCGGTGACCCCCGCCCGCGCCGCGTCCACCGCGCCGCCCGGCCGGGTCGCCCGCAGCGCCGCCAGCGAGTGCTCGGCCGGACCGCCGGCCGCGGAGACCACCACCGGCCGGCTGTGCAATGCGGACACCGCGGCGGCGAACGCACCGGCGTCCTCGACGTAGACCGCGCCGGGCGAGACCAGCTCGTCGATCGCGCGGACCCGCGCGTGGTCGCGGCTCTGCAGCGAGTACGCGACGCTGACCGGCACCACGGGCACGCCGACGGTCATCGCGCCCAGCGCCATCTCCAGGTGCCCGGCGGAGTTGCCGGACAGCACCAGCAGCGGGTGCCGCGCGGACAGGCCCCGGTCGAGCAGGGCCTGCCCGATCGCGTTCGCGGCCGCGAGCACCTCGCCGTAGGTGCGGCGGCGCCACGCCCCGTCCGGGCCGCGCTCGGCGACCAGCACCGCGGCGGGATCGGCGGCCGCCCACCGGCGCAGCCACTCCACCACGCTCGCCGGGTAGGGCCCCAGCGGTGTCGCGGACTCCAGCAGCACCGTGCCGTCGGCCCGGTCCCGCCGCAGCGTCCGCGGCCGGGTGTACAGGGCGCTCCCCACGTCGACCGTCACGGTGCCTCCCCGACGGCTCGTGTGGTGGGCAGGACCAGCCTCGACGCGGCATCCGCGCCGAGGCCGACGTGAACGGTGGTGCCGACGAGATCCCCCGCGGCCGCGTCGACCCCGCCGGTGCCCGGGTTGCGCGCGAAGCGCGGGTGCGCGCCACCGCTGACCTGCACCCGCACCCGGTGCCCGCGCGCGAACCGGTGCGCCGCGCCCAGCAGCGACACCACGACCGTGCCGCGCAGGGGATCCGCCTCGCCGAGCCGCACGATGCCGTCGCAGACGTTGCGGGACCGGCCGCGCGCGTCGACGTCGCACAGCCGCACGAACACGTCGGCGTGCGGGTTGTCCCGGGTGACCGACAGCTCGGCACGCACCTCGCCCAGCACCTCCAGCGGCTCGGCCAGCGGGCCGCTGGTGAACACCAGGACGTCGGGGCGCCGCTCGACCGCGCGGTTGTCCCGCGCCCCGGCACGCAGCGACATCACCGCGCCACCGACGGACGGGGTCGGGTGGGCGGGGTCGTACCGGAAGGTGGCGGGCGCGGCACCGGCGTCCGGTGACCGGGTGGACAGCGTGCCGCCCGCGCCGAGGTACCAGCTCTGCCCGCGCGCCCCGGGCGGCGGCCAGTCGGCGAGCTCGCGCCACTCGCCCGCGCCGCCGACCCGGACGCGGACCGGACCGCGCGCCGGGCCGCCTGCGCCGGCGTGCCGGTCGAGCCAGGCGATGGTCTCGGCCATCGCGGTCCCGCCCCGCACGGAGACGTCCAGGTGCGCCCACGGCCCGACGACCAGCCGGGCCGGCACGCCCCGGTCGCGCAGGGTGCGGTACTGCTCGATGGTCTGCTCCAGGAACAGGTCGTGCCAGCCGCCGACGAGCAGCGTCGGCGCGGTCGTCCTGGCCAGCGCCGCACCGCAGCGCAGCGGCTCCCAGAACGGGTCGGTGAGCACCGGGTGCTCCAGCCAGCCCTCGAACCACGGCGCCCCGGCGCCCAGCAGCGCGCGGGCGCCGCGCCCGATCGGCGAGGCGGACACCGACCTGCTCAGCCGCCGGTCGGCGGTGGCCATCCGCCACAGGCCCCCGGCCGGACCGAGGTGTTCCTGGCGGGCGACCAGGTCGCTCCAGCTGAGGAAGTTGTAGAGGTCGAACGCGCCGTTGCGGTAGGCGGTGCGGCCGAAGTCGTGCGGGCCGACCTGCACGACCGACGCGACGAGCTCCGGTGGCGGGTCCAGGGCCAGCGCCCACTGCACGAACCCGAGATAGCTCATCCCCATCGTCGCGAGCCGGCCGTCGAACCAGTCCTGCCCGCGCAGCCAGGCGACGGTGTCCTGGCCGTCGGCGGCCTCGTGGCGCATCGGGTCGAACACCCCGCCCGAGCCGAACGTGCCCCGGCAGCTCTGCAGCAGCACGTGGTAGCCGCGCTCGGCCACCAGGCGCGCGGTGATCAGGTCGTAGGGCGCGCCCCGCCCGTACGGGCAGCGGACCAGCACCGTGGCCGCGGGCGCGCGGGTGACGGGTGCGAAGTGGTCGGCCAGCAGCACGACGCCGTCGGACATCGGCACCTCGACGCGGCGGGTCACGGTCACGTCGTTGCGCCGCGGTGGCAGCGACCACGCCCGGGACACCACACGTTCCAGCATCGTCCCGGTCCTCCCGCCTCGCCGGCCCGCGACCGGCACCGACAGCTTGAGCACGACCGTCCTCACCGCCCCCCGGGTGGGTCGAGATAGCGGTAGACGGCCTGGGCGACGACCGCCGGCTTGTCGCTGCCCCGCAGCTCGAGGGTGAGGTCGGCGACCGCCTGCACCGTGTGGGCGTCGATCTCGTCGACGGTACCCAGGCGGGCGGCGAGGCGCACCGTGCCGCCGGCCGGTACCGGCGCGGGGAAGCGGACCTTGTTGAGCCCGTAGTTCACCGCCATGCCGATGTCCTCGATCCGCAGCAGCTCCGTCCACAGTGGAATGACCAGGGCCAGCGTGAGGTAGCCGTGCGCGATGGTGCCGCCGAACGGACCGGCCGCCGCCCGCTCGCGGTCGACGTGGATCCACTGGTGGTCGCCCGTGGCGTCGGCGAAGGTGTCGATGCGCTCCTGGGTCACCTCCAGCCAGCCGCCGGCGCCGAGGTCGGTGCCGGCCAGCGCCTTCAGCTCCGCCAAACCGTGCACGGTGGTCATGTCGGTTCCGCCTCTCCGGATCCACCCCTTGCGGTCACCATGGGCCGGCGACCTCCTGTCCCCCGTCGACGGCCGGGATCCGGGGTGGCGGGATGCCGACCGGCTGCGGGCTGCGGCCCAGCGACGTCGGCCAGACGCCGGCGATCGCGTCGGCGCTCCAGCCGCCCTCGCGGTAGGTCGCCGCGATCTCCTCGGGGTGGGCCCACAGCGACAGCTTGTCGCCGCCGACGCCGATGGCCTGGCCGGTCACGCCGGACGACGCGGCCGAGGCGAGGAACACCACGAGCCCTGCCGCGTCGTCCGGCGTGCCGAACCCCTCCCCCGCCCGCAGCCACGACGGCAGCGGCTCGCCGCCGTCGCGCCAGGCCTCGATGTACGGGGCGAATGCCGGCATGGTGGCGGTCATCGCGGTCGCGGCGACCGGCAGCACCGCGTTCGCCGTGATGCCGGCCTTCGCGCACTCCATGGCCCAGGTGCGGACCATGCCGACGATCGCCGCCTTGGCCCCCGAGTAGTTGGTCTGCCCGATGTTGCCGCGCTGGCCCGCGGGCGAGCCGACCGCGATGATCCGGCCGCCCTCGTCCTGCTCGCGCATCCGCCGCACGGCGGCCCGCACGCAGGTGAAGGTGCCGCGCACGTGCACGTCCAGGACGGTGTCGAACTCCTCGTCGGACATCTTCCACAGCATCCGGTCGCGCAGCACCCCGGCGTTGGTCACCAGCACGTCGAGCCGGCCGTACTCGCCGACCGCGCGGTCGACGAGCCGGTCGGCGACCGCCGCGGGGCCGACCGCGCCCGGTTCGGCGACCGCGCGGCCGCCGGCGGCGGTGATCCCCTCGGCCGCCGCGAGCGCGGCCTGCTCGTCGGCGTCGTTGACGACGACGGCCGCGCCCGCCGCGGCCAGGGCGCGGGCGTAGGCGAGGCCGAGCCCCGCCCCGGCGCCGGTCACGACCGCGACCCGGTCGGTGAGATCCACCTGCTTCTCCTTCACGTGTCGGGGCCGGTCACGCGCCGGGCTCGTAGTCCTTCGCGAGGTCGGCCTCCATCGGGCCGGTGACCACGGTCAGTCCACCCGGGACGGACTTGTCGGGCTTGGCGATGTAGACCTGCCGGGTGGGCGGCTTGCCCGGGTCGCTGTAGTCCAGCGTCCCGGCCACGAGGCCGCCGGTGTCCAGGTCGGTGACCTGGCGCGCGGCGTCCAGCACGCCCTGCCGGGTGAGGTCCTTGTTCTCGCAGGCCTTCTGCAGCACCGCATTGGTCACCAGCGACTGGGTGTAGCCGAAGCCGGACCCGACCTGGGTGGGCTGCTCGTCGGGGTACTCGCCGGTGAACGCCTCGGCGACCTCCTTCGCCTTGGGCGTGTCGAGCGAGAAGGGCGCGATGGGCGACACGATGCGCAGGTTCTCGATGAGCGCGGGACCGGCCGGCGTGTCGAGCAGCTGCGGGGTGAAGCCGGGCCCGTTGGACACGATCGGCACGTTCAGACCGACCGACTTGGCCACGCCGGCGACCGACGCGGTCTGGGTGGGGCCCGCGGAGACGAAGATCGCCTTCACCCCGGCGCTGCGCAGCGCGGCGACCTGCGCGCTCATGTCGGTGTCGGTGGGCTTGATCTTCTGCTGGACGATCGTGAGGTTCTCCTTGCCGGCCACGTACTGGCTGCCGCGCAGGGCGTTCTCGCCGTAGTCGCCCTCGAAGTAGACGTGCCCGACCTTGTCGCCGGCCTTGATGCCCTCCGACTTCATCAGGTACTCCATGCCGGTGACGGCCTCGATGTCGTAGGTCGTGCCGACGAGCAGGATGTGCGGGTCGCCGAGCACCGCGGCCGACCAGCCGGCGAACCCGGCCAGGATGTTGTCCTGGTCGATCGAGGGCTTCAGCGCGGTGATGATCGGCGAGCCGAGGATGGTCTGCATACCCAGCACGTCCGGGCTGACCTCGCGGTAGGCCGCCACGGCGCGCTGCGGGTCGTAGCCGGTGTCCTTGACGGTGACGTCGACCTTGCGGCCGCACACGCCGCCGTCGGCGTTCTGCTGCTTCCAGAACAGCTGGATGCCGTGGACCATGCTCTTGCCCAGCGGGGCGAACACGGCGGTCAGGTCGATCAGGGCGGCCAGCTTGATCGTCGAGTCGGTGACCCCGGGACCGGTCTTGATCCCGCCGGCGTCCCCGCCGCCGGAGGTCGCCTTGTTACAGGCGGTCAGCGTGAGGAGGAGGGCTGCCGCCAGCGCCAGCGCCAGCGTTCTCGGCCGGGCCGGTGGCCGTCGTCGGTTCATGGACGTGCTCCTTAGTGGGGGTGATGCGGCGGATGAGCTGGGCTGCGCCGCCCGGCGCGAACAGCAGGACCGCGACGATCGCGGCGCCGTAGAGCAGCCGGGAGGCCTCCGCGGCGCCGACACCGGCCTCGCCCGGTTGGGCGAGGAACGGCAGGGCGTCGCTGTAGTGGTTGAGGATCAACGGGAGCGCGGTGACGAACACCGCGCCCGCCACGGCGCCGGCGATCGACCCCAGCCCGCCGATGATGATCATCGCGAGGAAGTCGATCGACAGCAGGAACCCGAAGCTGTCCGGGACGATGCGGCCGAAGGCCAGCGCCAGCAGCACCCCGGCGAGTCCGGCGTAGGCGGAGGAGACGGTGAACGCGGCCGCCTTGTAGCGGCGGACGTCGACGCCCATCACCGCCGCGGCGATCTCGCTGTCGCGCACGCCCACCAGCGCCCGTCCCGGCCGGCCGCGCAGCAGGTTGCGCGCGTACCAGGCGCCGGCCGTGACGAACAGCAGGCCCAGGTACCACAGCCGCTCGAGCGCGCCGTAGGGCACGTCGAACACGACCAGGACCGGGTCGGTGGCGGTGAACGAGAAGCCGAACAGCTCGAACGGCGCGGCGTCGCGGCCGTTGAAGCCCCCGGTGACCGCGGTGGCGTTCTGCAGGATGTGCTGGCCGAGGAACACCAGCCCGAGCGAGGCCAGCCCGAGGTAGATGCCGCGCAGCCGGCCGGCGATCGGGCTGAACAGCGCCCCGGCGAGCCCCGCCAGCACCACCGCGCCGACGGCGGCGAGGGCCGGTGGCAGCCCGGCGCCGGCGAGGTCGCCGGTGCCCTCCCCGGCGAGGAACGCGTACCCGTAGGCGCCGACCGCGACGAAGAACGCGTGCCCGAGGGAGAGCTGGCCGGTGATCCCGACGAGCAGGGTCAGGCCGATGGCGCCGACGGCGGAGGCCATCGCGAACAGCCCGGTCTGCAGCCAGAAGCCCTCCAGCGACAGCGGCGCGAGCACGGCCAGCACGGTGGCCGCCACGACGGCGGCCACCCGCAGCGAGCGCCGGATCCGGTCAGACACGGGCGGTCTCCTTGCTGCCGAACAGGCCGGACGGGCGCACCAGCAGGACGAGCAGCATCACCACGTACGGCGCGACGCTGCCGAACCCCCGGCCCAGGAAGGCGAGCTCGTCCTGGTACCCGGCGGCGAGCGTGGCGGTGAGCCCGACCGCCATCCCGCCGACGAGCGCGCCCGTGGTGGAGTCGAGACCGCCGAGCACGGCCGCGGGGACCGCGGCACCCAGCGCCGCCTGGCCGACCGTGCCGCTGATGCCGGGCGACGGGAACGCGGTGAAGAACATCCCCGCGGTGGCGGCCAGCACCCCGGCGAGCACCCACGCGCCCGCGGTCACCCGGCCCAGCCGGATGCCCATCAGGCTCGCGGTGGCCGGCCGCTCGGCCGCGGCGCGCAGCCCGATCCCCCAGTCGGAGAACTTCAGCACGACCAGGAAGGCGCCCACCAGGACGACGGCGACGACCGCGGCGGCCACCCGGACCTGCGGCACCTGGATGCCGCCGATCGTCACCACGGCCGCGCCCCAGGGGTCGCCGGTGGTCAGCAGGTCGCTGCCGATGCGGCGGGTCAGCTCGGTGGCGAGCACGATGTCCACGCCGAGGGTGACGATCGCGAGCGTGCCGGGGTCGGCCAGCCGCACCCGGCGCAGCACCACCACGCCGATCAGCCCGGCCGCGACCGCGGTGACGGCCGCCGCGAGGGCGACCGCGGCGGCGAAGCCGAGGCTCTCGTGGGCCCGGCCGACCACGTACGCGCCGAGCAGCAGCAGCGAGCCGAACGCGAAGTTGACCACCCGGGTGGCCTTGAACACGATCACGAAGCCGAGCGCGATCAGCGCGTCGATGCAGCCCAGGGACACGCCGTTGACGAGCAGCGTGAGGAAGTGGTTCACGACCCGGGACCTCCCCCGAGGTAGGCGCGGATGACCTCCGGGTCGCGCTGGACCTCGGCCGGGCTGCCGGAGGCGATGCGGCGGCCGAAGTCGAGGACCGTGACCCGGTCGGCGATGCCCATGACGAACGCCATGTCGTGCTCGACGAGCAGCAGCGAGATGCCGAGCTCGGCACGGACCCGGGCGATCACCCCGGCCAGCCGGGCCGACTCACCGGCGTTCATCCCGGCCACCGGCTCGTCCAGGAGCAGCAGGGTCGGCTCGGCGCACAGCGCGCGGGCGAGCTCCACCCGCTTGCGGTCGCCGTAGGCGAGCCCGGCGACCGGCCGGTCCAGCGCCGCGCCGAGGTCGAGCAGCTCGGCGATCTCGCGCACCCGCCGCTCCTGCTCGGCCCGCTCCCGCCGCGCGCCCGGCAGCCGCAGCCCGGCGGTCACGAAGCCGGCCCTGGTGAGCCGGTGCCGGCCGAGCAGCAGGTTCTCCTCGACCGTCGCGGCCGGCGAGAGCACCAGGTTCTGGAACGTGCGGCCGACGCCGAGCCGGGCGATGCGGTGCGGCCGCAGCCCGGTCAGCTCCACCTCCGCCGTACCGCACGGAGCCGGCCGCCGCCCGGTACACGCCGGTCAGCACGTTGAGCGAGGTGGACTTGCCGGCCCCGTTCGGCCCGATCAGGGCGTGCACCGACCCGGGCTCGACGGTGAACGACACGTCCGACAGCGCGCTCACGCCGCCGAAGCGCACGGAAAGCCCGTCCACCACGAGCTCCGGCAGGTCCGCCCGGCTGCTCCGCGGCGCCGGGCCCGCCACCGCCGCGGCCCCGCCCAGGTACCGCTCGCGCACCTCGTCGGTGGCGGCGAGCTCGGCGGCCGGGCCGTGCAGCACCCGGCGGCCGACCTCCAGCACGCAGGCGGTGTCGGCGAGCGCCAGTGCCAGCGCGGCGTTCTGCTCGACCAGCACGACCGCGGTGCCCTGCCGGTGGATCTCGGCGATGACCTCGCCGACCCGGTCGACCATCTGCGGCGCCAGCCCCAGCGACGGCTCGTCGAGCAGCAGGATGCGGGGGCCGGCCATCAGCGCGCGGCCCATGGCGAGCATCTGCTGCTCGCCGCCGGAGAGCAGGCCGGCGGGCTGGGACGCCCGCTCCCGCAGCACCGGGAACAGGTCGTACACGCGCTCGCGGGCCGGCCCGCGAGCGCGCCGGGGCGAGGCCAGCCCGCCGGCGCGCAGGTTCTCCTCCACGGTCAGCTCGCCGAAGACCTGGCGGCCCTCCGGCACCTGCACCACGCCGGCCCGCACGATCGCCGCCGGGTCCAGCCGGTCCAGCCGCCGGCCCTCGAACTCCACCGAGCCCCGCGTGATCGCACCGCCGGCGAAGGCAAGGGTTCCCGAGATCGCACGCAGCAGGGTGCTCTTGCCGGCGCCGTTGCCGCCGAGCACGGCCACCACCGACCCCGCCGCCGACCTCCACCGACACGTCGTGCAGGGCCGAGACCGCGCCCGCGTAGGAGACGTCGAGGTCACGGACCGTCAGCAGCGCGGCGGCGCGGTGCGCCACCCGCGTCGCGGACGCGGCCGGTGTCGCCGACGCGGATGACACGGGCACCACCTCGATCTCCATCGGTCGGCGAGCACGCATATGATGCGACATAGGAGTGGTCTTGCGTCAACCCTATGGGGAATATTGAGACCGGATGGCACCATGACGAACGTGATCGAGACACGGTTGGGGGTCGCCGAGGACGACTCGGCCGTGCGGCAGCCGGGTCCGGCGCGCGGCCCGAGCGCGCGGGCCTACCTGATGATGGTGCTCGGCGAGTACGTGCTCGTCGACCCCCACGAGTCGGCCTGGACGCAGACGATCGTCGACGCGCTCGGCATGGTCGGCTTCGGCCCCAAGGCCGTGCGGCAGGCGCTCGCCCGCTCGGCCGCGGCCGGCCTGCTCGTCACGCACCGAGCGGGCCGCCGCACCCGCTGGCAGCTCACCCAGCAGGGCCGCGACTACCTGCTCGCGGCCAAGGGCAGGCTGTTCGCCACCGGCCCGGAGCGGGACTGGGACGGCGGCTGGCTGGTCCTGCTCACCAGCGTTCCCGAGCGCAACCGCAACCTGCGCCACCAGCTGCGCACCTACCTCGGCTGGGCCGGCTTCGGCTGCCCGGGCCCGGGCGTGTGGATCTCCCCGCACCCCACCCACGCCACCGAGGCCCGGCAGATCCTCGACTCGCTCGGCGAACCCATCAACGCCACGCTGCTGCACGCCCGCCTCGACGACCCCGAGGAACGCCACGCGCTGGTCACCCAGGCCTGGGACGTCGCCGAGCTCGACCGGAACTACCGCGCCTTCCTCGACCGCTTCACCGCCGCCGAGCCGCACACGCCCGGCGAGACCCTCGCCGAGCTCACGCACCTGGTCTACGAGTGGCGCCGCCTGCTGCTCGCCGACCCGGGGCTGCCCCCGTCGCTGCTGCCCGCGGACTGGAGCGGCGAGCGGGCACGCCAGCTCATGTTCGACCGGCGCGCGGAGTGGTACCCGGTCGGCCGCCGCTGGTGGCACGCCACCGAGACGGCGCACGGCCCGCGCTGACCCGCGGGGACCGGCTCAGCGACCGGCTCAGCGACCGGCTGCCGGCCGGTTACGACAGGCGGACGGTTCCGCGAGCCGTTCAGCCGTTCCCGTTCCCAGTTCGTTGAGAAATGTCCGAACTGTGCGTTTGAATGTGGGGTCCTTGCCGCGTGCGGCTCTCCAGAGGGCGGAGCGCCGCGCGCGCCCTGCATCCAAGGAGAGCCGACATGAGACATCCGAGAACCGGATGGGCCGCAACCCTGTTCAGGCCCGGGATCGCGGCCGTGGCCGTCGCCGCGATGAGCCTGGGGCTCGCCTCGCCGGCGAGCGCGGCCGAGGGCGAGATCCTCGGCGCGGGCGCCACGGGCGCCGTCGACGGCAGCTACCTGGTCGTCCTCAGGGACGGCGCCACCGCGACCCCGGCCGCGGTGGCCCGGCGGCACGACGCGCGGATCACGCACACCTTCCGGGCCGCGCTGCACGGGTACGCGGCCACGATGAGCGAGGCCGACGCCAAGCGCACCGCGGCCGACCCGACGGTCGCCTACGTGGAGCAGGACCGCGTGGTCACCGCGCTCGAGACCCAGCCCGACCCACCGTCGTGGGGCCTGGACCGGGTCGACCAGCGCACGCTTCCCCTCGACAGCGCCTACACCTACCCGAACACCGCGTCGAACGTCACCGCCTACATCATCGACACCGGCATCCGGACCACGCACAGCGACTTCGGCGGCCGGGCGACCTGGGGCACGAACACGGCCGACTCCAACAACACCGACTGCAACGGCCACGGCACGCACGTCGCCGGCACCGTCGGCGGCACCGCGCACGGCATCGCGAAGCAGGTGCACCTGGTGGCGGTGAAGGTGCTGAACTGCCAGGGTTCCGGCACCCTCGCGGGCGTCACCGCGGGCATCGACTGGGTCACCCAGAACGCGCAGAAGCCTGCCGTGGCCAACATGAGCCTCGGCGCGTCGGGCACCAACGCGACGATGGAGAACGCGGTCCGCAACTCGATCAGCTCCGGCGTGACCTACGCGATCGCGTCCGGCAACTCCTCGGCCGACGCGTGCAACTTCACCCCGGCACGCACGCCCGAGGCGATCACGGTCAACGCGTCGACCAGCACCGACGTGCGGGCGTCGTTCTCCAACTACGGCACCTGCACCGACATCTTCGCCCCGGGCCAGGACATCACCTCGGCCTGGAACAGCAGCGACACCGCGACCAACACCATCAGCGGCACCTCGATGGCGACCCCGCACGTCACCGGCGCGGCCGCGGTGTACCTCGGCGGTCACCCGTCGGCGACGCCCGCCGACGTGCAGACCGGTCTCAAGGACGGCGCGAGCAAGGGCAAGATCGGCAACGCGGGCAGCGGGTCGCCGAACAACCTGCTGTTCGTCGGCGAGGGCACCGACCCTGACCCGGGCGACCCGGGTGACCCCGGCGACCCGGACCCGTGCGCGGCCACGCCGGCGTGGAGCGCCACGTCGCTGTACTTCTTCGGCGACGAGGTGAGCTACAACGGCCACCTGTGGATCCTGGCGACGTTCTTCTCCTACGGCACGCCGCCGGGCAGCGGTTCGTCCTGGTTCGACCTGGGCGCCTGCTGACCCGCACGTAGACCCTCCCCGAGGGCCCGCCGGCACGTCCGGCGGGCCCTCCCACGTCCGGCACGACGTTCGACCTCCGGGTAGATGACCTTCGACTCTGCGTGAGCGGCGCGCAAGCGCATTCACTCGATTCTGAGCGCTGGCGCAGAGGAGATGGTCGTGAGACACAGTGACGTGCGGACGGTCGGCGTCGTCCGGGAGTCCATCACGGGCGAGCACCGGGTCGCGGTGACCCCGGACGGCGTCGGGCGGCTGCGGTCGCTCGGTCTCGAGGTGCTCGTCGAGCACGACGCCGGACGCGGGGCGTGGTTCCCCGACGAGGCCTACACCGCGAGCGGTGCCCAGGTCGTGGACCCGGCGGGGCTGGACGAGCGGGCCGACATCGTGGTCTGCGTGCACCCGCCCGACCTGGACCGGCTCCGCGAACGCCAGGTCCTGGTCGGGCTGCTGGCGCCGGCGCTCGACCCCGGCCTGGTCGCGGCGCTCGCCGACCGGAAGGTCACCGCGTTCAGCCTGGACGGGCTGCCGCGCACGCTCAGCCGCGCCCAGTCGATGGACGCGCTGACCTCGCAGGCGAGCGTGGCCGGCTACAAGGCGGCCGTCCTCGCCGCGGACAGCTACGGCGGGTACTTCCCGATGCTGATGACCGCGGCCGGCACCGTCCGGCCCGCCCGGGTGCTGGTCCTCGGTGCCGGGGTGGCCGGGCTGCAGGCGATCAGCACGGCCCGCCGCCTCGGCGCGTCGGTCACCGGCTACGACGTGCGCGCCGCGGCCCGCGACGACGTGCGCTCCACCGGCGCGGCCTTCCTCGACCTCGGCCAGCTCGACGGTGCCGACCGACCGGGCGAGGACGGGGGCTACGCGCGCGAGCAGTCCGACCGGCGGCAGCGCGCCCAGCGCGACGCGCTCGCCGGCGCGATCGGCGCGTTCGACGTGGTGATCAGCACGGCCCAGGTGCCGGGCAGGCGCCCGCCGGTCCTCGTGTCGGCCGCGGCGCTCGCGGCGCTGCACCCGGGGGCGGTCGTCGTGGACCTCGCCGCCGGAGAGCTCGGCGGCAACGTGGAGGGCTCCGATCCGCAGCGAACCGTGGTCGCCGGCAACGGGGTCACCGTGATCGGCGCCGGCAACCTGCCGGCCACCATGCCGCAGGCCGCCTCGACCGCCTACTCGCGCAACATCGCCGCCCTGCTCGCCCACCTCGTGCACGACGGCGAGCTCGTGGTGGACCCGGACGACGAGATCCAGGCGGGCGTACTCGTCACCCACGACGGTCACGTGGTGCCGCCGGCACCCGGCCGGCCCCGACCGGAAGGGAGCCCGGAATGACCCCGGAGCTGCTCGCCGACATCACGATCTTCGTGCTGAGCCTGCTCGTCGGCGTCGAGGTGATCACCAAGGTGCCGCCGACCCTGCACACCCCGCTGATGTCCGGCGCCAACGCCATCCACGGCATCGTCGTGGTCGGCGTGCTGCTGCTCGCCTCGACCGCGAACACCGTGCTGGGCTACGGCATCCTGCTGGTCGCCTCCGCCTTCGCGGCGATGAACGTGGTGGGCGGCTACGTCGTCACCGACCGGATGCTGGAGATGTTCACCGCGCCGGCCGCGTCGCGGGGGCGGGCGTCATGAGCGCCTTCGACACGGTCACGCACCTGCTGTTCCTGGTGGCGGCGACCGGGTTCGTGGTCGGCCTGCACCGGATGAACCACCCGGCCACCGCACGTGCGGGCAACCGCCTGTCCGCGGCGGCCATGGTGCTGGCGGTCGGCACGACCGTCGCGCTGCTGGTGCGCGAGCACCAGATCACCGCGACCGCCATGGCGGTGCTGGTCGTCGGCCTGGCCGGCGGCGGCTTTGCCGGGCTGGTCACCGCGCGCCGGGTCAAGATGACCGCGATGCCGCAGCTGGTCAGCTTCTTCAACGCGGTCGGTGGCGGCGCGGCGGCGCTCATCGCGTTCGCCGACGCGATCTCCCATCGCGGCGCGGTCGCCCCGGCCGGGCAGGCCACCTACGCCACGCTGGCCACCGCGCTCGGCGTGCTCATCGGCGCGGTCACCTTCGGCGGCTCGCTGGTCGCCTCCGGCAAGCTCGCCGGCCTGGTCCCCGGCAGGCCGCTGGGCTTCCCCGGCTCGCGGATGGTGGAGCTGCTGCTCGTGGCCGTCGCGATCGTCGCGGGCGCGGTCTATGCCACCGGTCACGGCGGCGCGGTGGTGCTGACCGTGCTCGCGGCCGCCGCCCTGTTCCTCGGCACGCTCGCCACGCTGCCCATCGGCGGCGCGGACATGCCGGTCGTGGTCTCGCTGCTCAACGCCTGCACCGGCACCGCGGTGGCGATGGCCGGGTTCGTCGTCTCCAGCACCCCGCTGATCATCGCGGGAGCCCTGGTCGGCGCGGCGGGCGGCATCCTCACCAAGCTCATGGCCGACGCCATGAACCGGTCGCTGGGCAGCATCGTGGCCGGCGGCTACGGCACCGGCGACGAGCAGCACGGCGGCCCGTCCGGCGCGGCGGGCGGCACGGTCCGCACGGTGACCGCCGACGACGCGGCACTGCAGCTCGCGTACGCGTCGACGGTGATCGTGGTACCCGGCTACGGCCTGGCGGCGGCGCAGGCGCAGCACGAGCTGGTCGAGCTGGCCGGCGCGCTCACCGAGCACGGCGTGGACGTCAGCTACGGCATCCACCCCGTCGCCGGGCGCATGCCCGGCCAGATGAACGTGCTGCTCGCCGAGGCCAGCGCGCCCTACCCGCAGCTCAAGGACCTCGACGAGATCAACCCGCGCTTCCCCGGCGCGGACGTCGTGCTGGTGGTCGGCGCCAACGACGTGACCAACCCGGCGGCCCGCCGGCCCGGAAACGCCGTGTCCGGCATGCCGATCCTCGACGTCGACCGCGCGAAGAGCGTCATCGTCGTCAAGCGGTCGCTGGGCCACGGCTACGCGGGGATCGACAACGAGCTCTACACCGACCCGAAGACGCAGATGCTGTTCGGCGACGCCAAGGCGGTGCTCGCCGGCCTGCTGGAGAACCTGCACGCCTACACCGGCTGAGCGGCCGGGCTCACCGGCGCGGGTCGGCGACCTCGCCCTCGCCGGCGACCCGGCCGCCGATCTCCGCGGTCGCCGCGGGACCCGGCCGGGCGCGCACGACCGACCCTTCGCCCTGGCGGATGGTCAGCTCCCGGCCGAGGGCGGCGGCCAGCCGCATCGACGCCGACCCGGTCGCCTCGTCCTCCGGCACGCCGAACCGCGCGGCGTACACGCGCGCCCGGACCAGTCCGGCCGCCTCGTCCTCCCACGCCCACAGCTGGGTGGCGTCCTGCTCGGGACTCGGCGGGCCGGTCAGCTCGGCGACGTCGCGGGCGGAGGGCAGGCGCTCGTGCCACCACGGCGGGGTCGAGGCCAGCGGGCCGCGCACCCACACGTCACCGCCCTCGGTCCAGGTCGCCACCGGCCCGCCCGGCGTGTGCAGGATGGCGGGGTGGCGGCCGAGCTCCCGCGCGAGCACCCACGCGGCGCCGACCACGGGGTGGCCGGCGAACGGGATCTCCACGGCGGGCGTGAAGATCCGCAGCTCCCCCCGCTCCACGTCGTCGAAGAAGATCGTCTCGCTGTAGCCGAGCGCGGTGGCCAGCTCCTGGCGCCGGCGCGGATCCGGCAGCGCGGCGCCGTCGAGCACCACGCCGAGCGGGTTGCCGAACGCTCCCCGGTCGTCGGTGAACACGCGTATCATCTCGATCTTCATGCGGCTGCTCCGGGTCCTCGGGCGACAGGGCACTCCAGTGTGGACGGAGCGCGACGGGCGGCCGGCACACTCCGTTACGACCCTACTTTCCGACTGGAGCGTGTCTGACGGATCACGGTCGATGCGATTCGTGATCCACGCGGTTCCTCGCAAGGCGGAGCAATGGCCTCGTACCGGGTCGTACTCGGCCGTTGCGACAACGCCGCGAGGGGCCGCGTGGGCGCGAATCGCGCGGCCAGGGATCCGTCAGACACGCTCTAGCGCAAATGGCGGGTACTGCTGCTCCGTCGGCTGTGCCAGTATCTGACGTCGCGTGCGACGAGTGTGCGAGGAGGAAACCGGGGTGACCGAGGCGTTGCAGCCATGCGCGCCCTACCCCGTCCGGTTGCCGGGCGGCAGGTGGCTCGGCCGCGTGCCCGCCGACCGGACGTTCGTCTCGTCGCCCGCGACAGCGCCGTGGCTGAAGGTGCGCCCGGCGCCACCCGCGCGTCACCGACCCCTGCGCTCCGCCGGCGGACGGGGCCGCCGCGAGAGCCCGCCGACTGGAGAGAAGGACCGATGACCGTCCATACAGGACCTGCACCCCGCGTGCCTTCGGTGATCGTCGCCGCCGACCTGGACGGCACGTTGGTCACCGCGGACCGCAGCGTCTCCGAGCGCACCAGCGCCGCGATCGCCAACGTGCGTGCCGTCGGCGGGATCTTCCTCGCGGTGACCGACCGCCCGCTGCGCGACGCCCTGCCCACGGTCTCCGAGCTCGGCGCGAACGGCCTCGTCTGCTCGGGTGGGGCGGTCGTCTACGACCCTGCCATCGGCCGGGTGGTCCGCAGCACCACCTTCGCGCCGGCGGACGCGGTGCGGCTCGTGGTCACCCTGCGCACCACGTTCCTGAGCGCCCGGGTCGGCATCGACTACCTCGACCGCTGCGAGCTCGACGCCGGGTTCCGGCTGCGCCGCTACGGCTCCGCGGACCTCGTCGCACCCGACCGGATCGCCGTCGCGTCCGAGCCGGTGGTGAAGGTGATCGTCCAGTCCGACACGCTCGAGGTGGAGCAGCTGGCCAGGCGCGCCAACCGGTTGCTGGCCGCCGCGCACCCGCCGGTGACGGTCACCGTGCCGGGCCCGGCGCACGTGGAGATCCTGCCGGGCGGGGTGGACAAGGCCACCCATCTCGCCGAGCTGGTCGGGCGCATGACCCCTCGCCCGCCGACGGTGGCGTTCGGCGACTCCCTGGCGGACCTGCCCATGCTGCGCTGGGCCATGATGCCGGTGGCTGTCGCGAACGCGCACCCCGGCGTGCTCGCCGCCGCCCGCGAGGTCACCGCCGCCACCGACGCCGACGGCGTCGCCGTCTACCTGGAGCACATGCTGGCCGCCTGGGCCCGCAGATCGGCGAGCTGAGGCCCCGCCGCCGTACCCCACGGGCGTATCCGTTGCGCGGGCCAAGTGTTGCATACTGCAAACATGATGCCGGCGATGAGCCCCGCACCCATGCCGACCTGGGTTCGGCTCGGCTGGGCCGCCGTGCTGTGCGTCGTCGGCGTGTGGCACGTCGGACACGCGGTGGCGATGCGCGGCGAGCGGCGCCGCTGGCACGCCGGGCACACCGTGATGGCCGCCGGGATGGCGTCGATGTACCTGCTGCCGCGGATGTCGCATCCGGGCTGGTATCCGGCCGGGCTCGCGGTGTTCGCGCTCGCGGCGGCGGTGGTCGTGGCGCTCACGCTGGGGTACCGGCGGCGGGACGGCGTGCTGAACCCGCTGTGGGTGGCGTCCGCGGCGGACATGGTGGTGATGGTCTACATGTTCCTGCCGCCGTCCTCGCGAACGCCGGTGCTGACCTACCTGTTCGTCGCCTACCTCGCGGGCCAGGCGGCGGCGTGGGCGCTCGGGCTGTGGACCCGGGTGCCGGTACTGCGGCGCTCGGCGGCGGTGGTCACCGAGGCACGCCCGGGCGGCGCGGTGGCGGTGGACGCCGGGCGGTCACCGGCGGGTGAGGTCGAGGGCCGGATCGTCGGGCTGACCGCCCACTCGTCGCGGACCGTGCTGGCGAGCCTGGCCGTGATGGCCGCGGGAACGGCCTACATGCTCCTCGCGATGTGACGCGCGCCCATGACCGCACCGAGAACGCGCCCGAGCTGGGGCCCGCCCGTGGCCGTCGCCGTGCTGGCCGCCGCGACGGTCGTGGTGCTGGCGCTGCTCGCCGGCGCGTCCCCCTACCGGGCGCTGGGCAGTGCCGACCCGGGCGTCCTCGTCGCCGCCGGCACGCCGCTGCTGCGGCTGGCGACGGTGCTCGCCGCGACGGTGTGCGTCGGCGCGCTCGCGTTCGCCGTGTTCTGCACCGGACCGCAGCCGTCCGGGCTGGTCTCCGCCGATGCCTACCCGCACGTCCAGGTCGCCGGACGCGCGGCGGCGGCCTGGTGTCTCGGCGCGCTGCTGCTGGTGCCGTTCACCGAGGCCGACACCGCGGCGAAACCACTGTCCGACGTGCTTGCGCCCGACCACCTCGTCGGTCTGCTGGACGCGCTCGAGGGTCCCAAGGCGTGGCTGACGACCGCCGTCGTGGCACTCGTGGTCGCGGTCGGCTGCCGGGCCGCGCTGCGCTGGCAGCCGGTGCTGGCGATGTTCCTGCTCGCGGTCGTCGCCCTGCTGCCCCCGCTGGTGGCCGGGCACGGCTCCTCCGACGTCGGCCACGACCTCACGCTCGCCGCGTTCGTGATCCACGTGCCGGCCGCCGCGATCTGGGCCGGCCTGCTGCTCGCCGTGCTGCGCCGGGCGCGCCGCGGCGGGCCCGCGCTGCCCGGCATCGTGCGCCGCTACGGCTCGGTGGCGAACCGGTGCTGGCTGGCGCTGGCCGGCTCCGGGCTCGTCCTGGGTGCCGTCCTCGTCGCGCCGGACCGGCTGCTCACCACCGGGTACGGCGTGGTCCTGCTCGGCAAGGTCGTGGTGACCGGCGCCCTCGGCGTCACCGGGGTCGCGCTGCGCCGGCGGGTGGTGCGCGGGCTGGAGGCCGGCCCGGCCGGGCGGCGCGGGCTGGTCCGGCTCGGCCTGGCCGAGCTGACGATGCTGCTCGGGCTGGTGGCGCTGTCGGCCGACCTGACGCACCTGCCGGTGCCGGACTTCTTCGGCCGGACCGTCAGCACCGCGCAGATGCTGCTCGGCTACGATCTCGCCGGCCCGCCGACGGCCGCGCGGCTGCTCACCGGCTGGCGGATCGACGTGCTGTTCGGCCCGCTCGCGGTGCTGCTCGCGGCCGGCTACCTGCTCCGCGTGCGCCGCCTGCGCGCGGCGGGCCGGCCCTGGCCGGCGACCAGGACGGCCGCCTGGCTGGGCGGCTGCCTGGTGCTGCTGGTGGCGACCTGTTCGGGCCTGGGCCGCTACGCCGCCGCGATGTTCAGCGTGCACATGGCCGCCCACATGCTGGTCTCCATGCTCGTGCCGGCGCTGCTCGTGCTCGGCGCCCCGCTGACCCTGCTGCGGTCCACGCTCGGGCCGCCCGGCGGGGCGGGCCGCCCGCTCGAATGGCTGGTGACCGCGAGCGGCTCGCGGGCGGCGCGGCTGCTCACCCACCCGGTGGTGGCGCTGGTCCTGTTCGCGGGCTCGCCGTTCGCGCTGTACCTCACCGGGCTGTTCGACGCCGCGGTGCGCTTCCACTGGGCGCACCTCGCCATCAACGCCTGGTTCCTGGCCGCCGGGTACCTGTTCCTGTGGCCGGTGATCGGCGCCGACCCGGCACCGCGGCCCTTGCCGAACCTCGCCCGGGTCGGCATGCTGCTGGCCGCGATGCCGGCCGACGTGGTGTTCGGTGCGCTGCTGATCGGCACCGGCCGGGTGATCGGCAACGGCACCGCGGCGGGGAACTTCTACCAGGCGCTGGCCCTGCCCTGGGTCGGCGACCTGCACGCGGACCAGCGCCTGGCCGGGATCCTCGCACTGGTGGTCGGCGAGGTGGCGCTGCTCGCCGTCCTCGCCGCGCTCGTGGTGCGGTGGAGCCGGGTCGACGCGGCCGACGACTCGGGTCTCGCCGAGTACCGGAGCATGCTGGAGAAGGTCGGCGCGGGCGCCTCGCCCGGGCCGGCGGGAACCGAGAACGGGGAAAGGTAGCGCAGACACCGATGTCGAAGAAGACCCGCAAGCCGGTGATCGCCCGCAAGCGGAGGGGGATCCCCTCGACCAACATCATCATGACCGTGGTGATCCTGGTGGTGGCGATCGTCGTGATCGGGGGCATCGTCCTGTTCGGCGGCAAGGACGACGGCGCGGCCGGGGACGGCTCGGCGCAGACCGACCAGCTGGTCCCGCCGGACGCCCACACCGTGACCGAGGCGAGCGACGACAAGGCCACGATGGTCGAGTTCCTCGACTACCAGTGCCCCGCGTGCGAGGCCTACTACCAGAACGTGACGAAGAAGCTGGAGCAGGACTACTCGGGCCGCATCACGTTCGTCACCCGCAACTTCCCGCTCGACGTGCACCCGCTCGCGGTGACCGCCGCGCAGGCGGCGGAGGCGGCCGCGGAGCAGGGCAAGTACGTCGAGATGTACCAGGCGCTGTACGACAACTACCAGTCCTGGGCGCTGGCGCCGGACGGGAAGAACGTCAGCGACGACGAGCAGCGCGCCCGCACGGCGTTCGACGGCTACGCCCGCACGATCGGGCTCGACCTCGACGGGTTCCACAACGACATGGCCTCCCCCGAGATACAGAGCCGGATCGACCGGGACCGCTCGGCCGGCGAGAAGGCGGGCGTCACCAGCACGCCGACCATCTTCGTCAACGGCAAGCGCTTCGAGCCCAGCGGTCAGTCGTTCGCCGACGTCGACCGCCAGCTCCGCGACCTGCTCGACGGGGCGCTGAAGTCGTGACCGCGGTCGAGGGACAGGAGCAGCGGACCCGGACCGGCGGCCCGCGGTTCGCGCGCGGGCTCGCCTGGCTGTACGTGGCCGGCGGGCTGGTCGGGCTCGCCGCGGCGATCGCGCTGACCCTGGAGGACATCGCCAAGCTGCGCGACCCGAGCTACGTGCCGACCTGCTCGCTGAACCCGATCATCTCCTGCGGCTCGGTGATGGAGAGCGCGCAGGCCCAGGCGTTCGGGTTCCCCAACCCGCTGCTCGGCATCGGCGCGTTCGCGGTCGTCGTGACCGCCGGCGTGGTGCTGCTGACCGGCTACGCCGCGCCGCGCTGGTTCTGGCTCGGGCTGCAGGTCGGCGCGACGTTCGGTGTGGTGTTCGTGCACTGGCTGATCTACTCCAGCCTGTACTCCATCGGCGCGCTGTGCCCGTACTGCATGGCGGTGTGGGTGGTGACCATCCCGATCTTCTGGTACACGACCCTGCACAACCTCGACCGCGGGTACCTACCGGGCGGCGGCGGAAGCGTCGGTGCGGTGCTGGCCCGCTTCCACAGCGTGGTCCTGGTCGTCTGGTACGTGCTCGTCGCCGTGCTGATCCTGCAGGCGTTCTGGAGCTTCTGGACCGGCGGGTGACGCCGCGGCGGCGCCGAACCGGCGCAGGCGCAGGCTGTTCGACACCACGAACAGCGAGGACAGCGCCATCGCGGCGGCCGCGATCAGCGGGTTGAGCAGGCCGAGCGCCGCGACCGGGAGCGCGGCGAGGTTGTAGCCGAACGCCCAGCACAGGTTGCCGCGGATCGTGCGCAGGGTCGCGCGGGCGAGCCGGATGGCGCACGGCACGACGTCGAGGTCGGCGCGCACCAGGATCAGGTCGGCGGCGCCGAGCGCGACGTCGGTTCCGGTGGACACGGCCAGCCCGAGATCGGCGCGGGCGAGCGCGGGGGCGTCGTTGACGCCGTCGCCGACCATGGCGACCGTGCGCCCGCCGGCCCGCAGCCGCGCCACCGCCTCGGCCTTGTCGGCGGGCAGCACCTCGGCCAGCACCTCGTCGATGCCGACCTGTCCGGCGACCGCGCGGGCGGTGGCCTCGTTGTCGCCGGTGAGCAGCACGGTGCGCAGGCCCAGCCGGTGCAGCTGCCCGACCGCGTCCGCGGCGCCCGGCCGGACCGTGTCCGCGACCGCGAGCAGCCCGATCACCGCGCCGTCCCGGGCGACGGCCACCGTGGTGCGCCCGGCGCCCTCCCACCGGCCGCGGGTCTCGTCGAGGTCGGCGGGGAGCCGGATGCCCGCGTGGGCCAGCAGCCGCGCCGAGCCGACGACCACCCGGTGGCCGTCCACCTCACCGCGCGCGCCGCGTCCGGGCAGGCTCTCGAACCGGTCCACGGCGGGCGGCTCGCCGACCTCCGCGCGGGCCAGGGCGGTGAGGGCGTCGGCGATGACGTGCTCGGAGGCGTTCTCCACCGCGCCCGCCAGGCGCAGCAGCTCCGCCCGGGACGCGCCCGCCGCCGGCCGGAGGTCGACCACGGCGACCCGGCCGGTGGTCAGCGTGCCGGTCTTGTCGAACACCACGGTGTCGATCTCCCGGGCCGACTCCAGCGCCTGGTGTCCCTTGATGAACACGCCGAGCTGGGCGCCGCGGCCGGACGCGACCATCAGGGCGGTCGGCGTGGCCAGGCCGAGCGCGCACGGGCAGGCGATGATCAGCACCGCGAGCGCGGCGCTGAACGCCCGCGCGGGCGAGCCGTCGAGCGCGAGCCAGGCGCCGAAGGTGGCCAGCGCCAGCGCGAGGACCACCGGCACGAACACCCCGGAGATGCGGTCGGCGAGGCGCTGGACCGCGGCCTTGTCGTTCTGGGCCTGCTCGACCAGGCGCACCAGCCGCGCCAGCTGGGTGTCCCGGCCGACCCGGGTCGCCCGCACCACCACGCGCCCGCCGACGGCGACCGTGCCGCCGGTCACCGCGTCGCCGGCCTCGACCTCGGCGGGGATCGACTCGCCGGTCATCGCGCTGCTGTCCACGGCGCAGGAGCCCTGCTCCACCTCGCCGTCGGTCGCGACGGTCTGCCCGGGCCGCACCACGAACCGGTCGCCGACGCGGAGCTCGGCGACCGGGATCCGGCGCTCCCGCCCGGCACCATCGAGCACGGCCACGTCCTTGGCGCCAACCGCGGCCAGCGCGCGCAGGGCGCCCCCGGCGGCGCGCTTGGCCTTCGCCTCGAACAGCCGCCCGGCCAGCAGGAAGATCGTCACGCCGATGGCGACGTCGAGGTAGATCGACCCGCCGGGGCGCAGGATCAGGCCCCACGCGCCGTCGGCGGGCTGGTCCGGGGCGCCGTGCTCGAAGATCGTGTACACCGACCAGCAGGTCGCGGCGACGATGCCGAGCGAGACCAGGGTGTCCATCGAGCTGGCGCCGTGCCGGGCGGCGGCGACGGCCTTGCGGTGGAAGGGCCAGGCGCACCAGGCCACGACCGGCAGGGTGAGCACCAGCAGCACCCACTGCCAGCCCGGGAAGCGCAGCGAGGGCACCAGGGTGAGGGTGAAGGACAGGTCGGCGACCGGGACGCCGACCAGCAGCGCCACCACGAGCCGCCGCCACAGCAGGCGCACCCGGTCCGCGCCGGCGTCCTCGTCCCCGTCGGGTTCGTCGCGCCGGACCGGCTGGGCGGAGTACCCGGCGTCGTCGACCTGGGCGATCAGCCGCTCGACCGTGACCGGCCCGGCCAGCTCGACGCTCGCCCGCTCGGTGGCGAAGTTCACCGTCGCGGTCACGCCGTCGAGCTTGTTGAGCTTGCGTTCCACCCGCGCGGCGCACGCTGCGCAGGTCATCCCGCCCACGGCCAGCTCGACGGTGCGCGCCGGGACCGGCCGTGCGCCGGACGGTGCGGTCACTGACATGTGCTGCTCGACTCCCTCTCTCCCGCTCTCTCCCGCGGGCCGCCACCCGGCCGCGACCCTACGCCGCATCCCGCAAGTATTGCGCAGTGCAACGATCGGGCCCCCGGACCCACCCCGCCGTGGCTTCCGGTTAGCTGGGGTACGTCGTTCCCTGCCCGTCCGTCGAACGGAGTCACGACATGGCGACCGCCGACCTGCCGCCGCACCTCACCCGGCTGAGCCGGGGCCCGCTGCGCATGCTCACCCGAGGTGTGCCGATGGGGCCGCTCCAGCTGCTGCGCACCCGTGGCCGGCGCAGCGGGCTCACCCGCGTGGTCCCGGTGGCGACGATGCGCCTGGACGGCACCGAGTGGCTCGTCGCGCCGTTCGGCGAGACGGCGTGGGTGCACAACGTCCGCGCCGCCGGGCGGGCCGAGCTCGGGCGCGGCGAGCGGTTCCGCCGGGTGCGCCTGACCGAGATCGACGACGACCGCAAGCCCGAGGTGCTGCGGCGCTACCGGCGCAAGTTCGGCATCGTGCCGTTCGTCCGCGGGGCGTTCACCGCCACGCCGCGGCAGGGCACCGAGGCCTTCCGCGCCGAGGCGGCCGCGCATCCGGTGTTCGTGGTGGAGCCGGACGTGTGACACGCCACCCGTGGGCCGGGCGGTGAACCGGGCGCGGCACGGGATTCGTATCCAGTGACGTGACGCATGGACCGACCCGGATTGTCCTCGCGGCCCTGGCCGCGCTCACGGCCCTGCTGACCGCCGGCTGCGGCGACCCCGCCGAGCCGGCGGCCCACGGGTCGCCCGGCGCGACCACCGCGGCAGCCACCACGACGCCCACCACGGCGCCCAGCCTGCCGAGCAAGCCGTACACCGTGGAGCAGCTCGCCGCGAAGGTCGGCTGCACGCCGAAGTTCGTGCCGGGCAAGCTGAAGGACTACCGGCAGGCCTCCTGCCTGCTCGACGGCGACGACTTCGTGTTCCTCGACTTCCAGACCTCCGAAGGGCAGCGGGCCTGGCTGGACACCGCGACGCTGTACGGCGGCATCTACCTGTCCGGCCGACGGTGGGTCCTCTCCGGCAGGTCCGAGGAGTACATGGAGCAACTGCGCCAGGACATCGGCGGCACCATCGAGAAGGGCATCAGCTCCGGCTCGTAGCGCTCGGTCAGGTCTTCCCGACCCGGCCGCACACCCGAACCGATGCCGGGCATCGCCGGCCACGCCACAGGTCGGCCCGACCGCGTGAGGGGTCGGCTCAGGCCGCGTCACAGGTCGGCCCGACCGCGTCACAGGTCGGCTCAGGCCGCGTCACAGGTCGGCTCAGGCCGAGCCACAGGTCGACTCGACCGCGTGAGGGGTCGACTCGACCGCGTGAGGGGTCGACTCGACCGCGTGAGGGGTCGACTCGACCGCGTGAGGGGTCGACTCGACCGCGTGAGGGGTCGACTCGGCCGCGTGGGGGGTCGGCTCGGCGATGTGCTCAGCCGGCGCGCGGCACTGCCGATCTCCCGTCGTGACGGGATCGGGAGTCGAGGCCGGAGGTGCCAGTGCGCGAGAACGGCAGTCCGTGGGCCGGGGAGGTCGAGGTGAACGGCCGGCACGTCTGGGTCCTGCAGGACCGCATCGGCATCGTGGAGGTCACCGACTCGCGAGAGTCCCTGGAGCGCGACCACCCGGGGGCGCCGGTGGACCTGCCGGACACCCCCTGAGACGCCGGTTCGGTCAGGACACGTCCCGGCGCACCGCGAGCCAGGTGCCCACGACCGCGAACACCACGCCGTAGCCCACCAGGAGCAGCCCGCCCTGCCACGGATCCAGCAGCGTGGTGTTGGGCTGGGACGCGCCGGTCAGCGCCGCGTTCGCGCCCCCCGGGAAGTACTTGTAGTAGTCGCGGACGGTGGGCAGCGCGGACACGAACGCCTCGACGATGAACAGGTACACGAGCGACCCGACGACCGCGGCGATCTGGTTGCGCACCAGCGCGCCGACGCCCACGCCGAGCACCGAGTACACGGTGAGGCCGGCGACCACGCCGACCAGCGTGCCCGGGATCCCGTTGCCGGACAGGGAGATGTCGACGTTCTTCGCCGCCAGCCAGGGCAGGGACAGGGCGATCGCGAACGCGACCACCACGATCCCGTAGCCGATGCCGGCCAGCGCGTAGGTGATGAGCTTCGCGATCACCACCCGGCCGCGGTGCGGGGTGGCCAGGAACGTCGGCGTCACCGTCTGGTGGCGGAACTCGCCGGTCATCGCGATGATGCCGAGGATCAGCACGAACACCGCGGAGGACGCGGCCACGCTGAACAGGTTGCGCTGGCCGTCCGGAGTGGTCAGCGGCGGCTGCGGGTTCCCCTCGCTGCCGTCGAGCGCGATGGTGAAGCTCATGAACAGCGCGGTGATCGCGATCGCGCCGAGGAGCATCCACAGCCAGAGCTTGGTGGTGAAGAGCTTGCGGACCTCGCCGCCGATGAGCCGGATCACCGCTGGCCTCCCTCGGCGTCGATGTCGGTACTGGCGTCACTGCCGAAATGGTCGACCGGTCCGGCCTCGCCGGTGAGCGCGAAGAAGATCTTCTCCAGGTCGCTGCGCTCGGCGGTCAGCTCGTGCAGCTCGATCCGCTCGGTGAAGGCGAGGTGGCCGACCTCCTCGGTGGTCAGCCCGGTGATCCGCAGCGTGGAGTCCTGCCGCTCGGCCGCGGCCCGTTCCGGCAGCGCCGCGGTGAGCCGGTCGAGGTCCGGCCCGCGGACCAGGATCGTCATGCCCTCGTGCTCGGCGAGCTCGGCGATGCTGCCCTGCCGCACCAGCGTGCCGCGGTTGATGATCACCACGTTGTCGACGGTCTGCTCGACCTCGCTCAGCACGTGGCTGGACACCAGGACCGTGCGGCCCTCCTCGGCCATCCGGCGCAGGAACCGGCGCAGCCACGCGATGCCCTCGGGGTCGAGCCCGTTGGCCGGCTCGTCGAGGATCAGCACCCGCGGGTCGCCCAGCAGCGCGGCGGCCAGCCCGAGCCGCTGGCGCATGCCCATCGAGTAGCCGCGCACCTTCTGCCCCGCCGCCTTGGTGAGCCCGACCAGGTCGAGCACCTCGTCCGCGCGGCTGTCCGGGAACCCGTTGACCGTGCAGTAGACGCGCAGGTGGTTGCGGCCGCTGCGGGCCGGGTGGAAGCTCGACGCCTCGAGCATCGCGCCGACCGTGGCCGACGGGCGCGGCAGGTCGGTGTAGGCGCGGCCACCGATCGTCGCGCTGCCGCTCGTCGGCCCGATCAGGCCGAGCAGGCAGCGCAGCGTGGTGGTCTTGCCGGCGCCGTTGGGCCCCAGGAACCCGGTGATCGTGCCGGCGGGTACGGAGAAGCTCAGGTTGTCGACGGCCTTGACCGTCCCGAACGTCTTGCTGAGGCCGTGCACCTCGATCTGGCCGGAGTCGTCCGTCACGGGTCCCCCTTTGTTGTGACCGCAGGCACATACTAGGAGATCGACTCGGCGCCCGCGTCCTTAGGATGCACCGCAGCACAGGGGCGGTCGGCACGGGAAGGTCGGCACATGGAACACGGGTTCACACCGGGCACGGCCGCGGCGATCGCCCGGGCCCGCCGGCACTCGATCGGCGAGCTGCTGCGCCGCACGGCGCTGCGCTACCCGGACAAGCTCGCGGTGGTCTCCGGTGACCGGCGGGTGAGCTTCGCCGGGTTCGACGCGGCGGTGAACCGGTGCGCGAACGCACTCGCGGGCCAGGGGCTGGCCAAGGGCGACCGGCTGGCGCTGCTGTCGCACAACTGCTGGCAGTACGCCGTGCTGGCATTCGCCACGGCCCGGCTGGGGGTGGTGCTGGTGCCGGTGAACTTCATGCTCGGCGCGCAGGAGATCGCGTTCATCCTCGACCACAGCGGGGCCTCGGGCATGGTCGCCGAGGACGGCCTCGCGCCCACCGCCGAGAAGGCGCTCGCCGCCGCCGGGTCGGCCGCCGGGGTGCGCGGCTGGATCTCGCTGTCCGGCGCCGCCCCGGCCGGCGGGTGGACGGACGTGGACGCCTGGATCGACTCCGGCGACGCCACGCCGCCGGACGTGCCGGTCGCCGACGACGACCCGCTGCGGCTGATGTACACCTCGGGCACCGAGTCCCGCCCGAAGGGTGTGCTGCTCTCCAGCCGGTCGCTGATCAGCCAGTACGTGTCGTGCGCCATCGACGGCGGGATGGCCGCGGAGGACGTCGAGGCGCACGCGCTGCCGATGTACCACTGCGCGCAGCTGGACTGCTTCTTCTCCGTCGACGTCTACCTCGGCGCGACCAGCGTCATCCTGCCGGGCCCCGACCCGGCCGCGCTGCTCGCCACCATCGAGCGGGAGCGGGTCACCAAGCTGTTCTGCCCGCCGACCGTGTGGATCTCCCTGCTGCGCCACCCCGACTTCGACGCCCGCGACCTGTCGAGCCTGCGCAAGGGCTACTACGGCGCCTCGCCGATGCCGGTGGAGGTGCTGCGCGAGCTGCAGCGCAGGCTGCCGGACGTGCGGCTGTGGAACTTCTACGGGCAGACGGAGATGGCCCCGCTGGCCACGATCCTGCGCCCGCACGAGCAGCTCCCGCACGCCGGGTCGGCCGGCCGCGCGTCGCTCAACGTGGAGACCCGGGTGGTCGACGACGAGGACCGCGCGCTGCCGCCGGGCGAGGTCGGCGAGATCGTGCACCGCTCGCCGCACGCCGCGCTCGGGTACTACCGCGACGAGCAGAAGACCGCCGAGGCGTTCCGCAACGGCTGGTTCCACTCCGGCGACCTCGGGGTGATCGACGAGCACGGCTACCTCGCGGTGGTCGACCGCAAGAAGGACATGATCAAGACCGGTGGGGAGAACGTCGCCTCCCGCGAGGTCGAGGAGGCCATCTACCGGCTCGACGGCGTGGCCGAGGTCGCCGTGTTCGGCATCAGCCACCCGCACTGGATCGAGGCCGTCACCGCCGTCGTGGTGCCCAAGGAGGGCGTCACCCTCACCGCCGAGCAGGTCGGCGCGCACGCCCGCGACGTCCTCGCCGGCTTCAAGCGGCCCAAGTACGTCGTGTTCGCCGACGCGCTGCCCAAGAACCCCAGCGGCAAGATCCTCAAGAAGGACCTCCGGGCCGCCTACGGCGACCTCGCCGTGAACGAGCCGGGCCTGGCGTAGGCGACCGCCCGGGCCCTCACAGCCCGATCGGCAGGCCGGCGTAGTTCTCCGCGAGGCCCGTCGCGCCCGCCCGGCTGGTGGCGACCCAGCGCAGCTGGGAGAGCTGCAGCTGCGCGTCGAACGGGTCGGCGCCCGCGTGCAGCATCGTCGTCATCCACCAGGAGAAGTGCGTGCAGCGCCACACCCGGCGCAGCGCCGCGTCGGAGTACCCGTCGGCGAGGCGGGGGTCGTTGCCGCGCAGCAGGGCCACCAGCGCCGGGGCGAGCAGACCGACGTCGGCGACCGCCAGGTTGAGGCCCTTGGCGCCGGTCGGCGGCACGATGTGCGCGGCGTCGCCGGCAAGGAACAGCCGGCCGTGGCGCATGGGCGCCTGCACGAAGCTGCGCATCGGCAGCACGCTCTTCTCGGTGATCGGGCCGGGGGTCAGCGTCCAGCCGTCCTGGCCGTGGCCGAGCCGGGTGGCCAGCTGCGACCAGATCCGCTCGTCGGACCACTGCGCGATGTCGGTCCCGGCCGGCACCTGCAGGTACAGCCGGCTGACCGTCGCCGAGCGCATGGAGTGCAGCGCGAAGCCGTCGGGGTGCCAGGCGTAGATCAGCTCGTCGGTCGACGGCGCGACGTCGGCGAGCACGCCGAGCCAGGCGTGGTCGTAGACGCGCTCCCAGGTGCGCTTCGCCGAGCCCGGAACGGCGTCGCGGCTGGGCCCGAACGAGCCGTCGCAGCCGACGACCACGTCCGCGTCGAGGCGGGTCGGCCGGCCGTCCACGCGGAACGTCACGTACGGCCGGTCGGTGCCGGCGTCGTGCACCGCGGTGCCGGACACCTCGTAGAGCGGCCGGCGGCCCGCGGCGTCGGCGGCGCGGCCTAGGTCGCGCTGCAGCTCGGTCTGGCCGTACACCCACACGCCGTGCCCGGTGAGGTCGACGAAGTCGAGGTGGTGGCGCTCCCCCGGCCACTGCAGGTGGATGCCCCGGTGCTGGTCCCCTTCGCGGTGGACCCGCTCGCCGAGTCCGGCGGCGTCGAGCAGGCCCACCGTCGAGTGCTCCAGGATGCCGGCCCGGATCCGCGACTCGACGTACTCACGGCTGCGGGACTCCACCACCACGGAGTCCACGCCGTCGCGGGCGAGCAGGTGGGACAGCAGCAGCCCGGCGGGACCGGCGCCGATGATCGCGACCTCGGTTCGCATGACCCCAGTCAAACCCGGCCGCCGGTCGGCGCACCATGCCCGGCTTCCGTCCAGCGGAAGCCACGCAGCGTGCTGAGCAACCCCGCCGGCGGGAGGCCGAGGCGCCGGGGGCGCCGGCATGGGTTGGTCAGTGCGCTCCCAGGCTGCGATCGATACCCCGGGCCGCCACCCGCAGGGCGGCCACCAGCCGCGGCACGTCGCGCCCGAGGTTCGGCACGACGATGCCGAGCGCGGCGGTGACCGTGCCGTCCGGCGCGTGCACCGGGACTGCGACCGAGCAGGCGCCGAGGCTCATCTCCTCGCTGGTCCGCGCGAACCCGTCGCGCCGCACCCGGGCCAGCTCGGCGCGCAGCCGGCCGGGCTGGGTGACCGTGTAGGGCGTCACCCTGGTCAGGGAGCCCAGCACGGCGGCCCGCACGTCGTCCGGGGCGTGCGCGAGCAGCACCTTGCCCACCCCGGTGGCGTGCAGCGGCAGCCGCGCCCCGACCTCGCTGAGCACCGGCACCGACACGTGCCCGGCGAGCCGGTCCAGGTAGAGCGCCTCGGTGCCGTCGCGGACGGCGAGGTGCACGGTGGCCAGCGTCGCGCCGTAGAGGTCGTGCAGGAACGGCGAGGCGACCTGGCGCAGGCCCGACTGGACGGGCGCGAGCAGGCCCAGGTCCCACATCCGGCGACCGACGACGTACCGCCCCGACGGGTCACGCAGCAGCGCGCCCCATTCGACCAGGTCGCCGACGATGCGGTGGGCCGTGGACAGCGGCAGGCCCGCCCGGCGGGCGGCCTCGGTGAGCGTCAGCGTCCGGTGCGCGGCGTCGAACGCCCCGAGCAGGGCGAGCACCCGGGAGGTGACCGTCGTTCCCCGCCGCCCACCGTTGCCCGCCACCGCTCACCTCCGTCGCCGTGTGGACCCAGTCCACACGTCACGGCGCGGCGGCGCCATCGCGCCCCGCGGGCCTCAGCCCTTCGACGGGGCCGCGGTGCCCGCGTGGGTCAGGTCCCGCTGGATCTGCTCGAGGCTGCGGCCCTTCGTCTCCGGCACCCGCCGCCAGAAGTACAGCAACGCGAGCACGCTGATGCCGGCGTAGAGGTAGAAGGTCGCCGGCCGGGAGATCCACTCGATGAGCGACAGGAACGTCACCGACACGAGGAAGTTCGCCGCCCAGTTCACCGCGGTCGTCACCGACATGGCCTTGCTGCGCACCGCCAGCGGGTAGATCTCCGAGATCATCAGCCAGAACACCGGACCGAGACCGATGGCGAACGACGCGATGTAGAGCATCAGCGCGCCCAGCGCGAGCCAGGGCGCGTTCTGCTGCAGGCCCGGGACCTGGAAGAACAGGCCCAGCACGAGGAGCCCGACGATCAGCCCCGCGGTACCGGTGAACAGCAGCCCGCGCCGCCCGACCCGGTCCAGCAGCAACACCGCGAACACGGTGAACACGACGTTGGTCAGGCCCACGAAGACCGTCTGCGCGATCGCCCCGCCCGCGCCGAGACCGGTCGCGGACAGGATCGTCGGCGCGTAGTAGATGACGGTGTTGACCCCGACGAACTGCTGCGCCGCGGCCAGCCCCACGCCCAGCAACAGCAGCGGCCGGATCCGCGGCATCAACAGCGTCCGCGGACCGCTGCCACGCTCCCGCTCGACGGAGTCCTCGATGTCGCGCAGCTCGGCCGGGACGTCGGCGTGCGGGTCGCCGCGCCGCAGCCGGTCCAGCACCGACCGTGCCTGCTCCACCCGCCCGTTGGCGACGAGCCAGCGCGGCGAGTACGGCACCGTCAGCATGCCCACGACCAGCACGGCCCCCGGCAGCGCGGCGATTCCGAGCATCCACCGCCAGTTGCCGGCGACCCCGCTGAACAGGTAGTTCACCACGTATGACACCGAGATGCCGACGGTGATCGCGAGCTGGTTGAACGAGGTCAGCCCGCCGCGGATGCGCGGCGGCGCCAGCTCCGAGATGTACATCGGGCTCACGAACGACGCCGTGCCGACCGAGAAGCCGAGCAGGAACCGGAACGCGACCAGCATCGGCACGTTCACCGCGAACGCGCAGCCCAGTGCCGCCAGGAAGTAGACGCTGCCGGAGATGATCTTCGTTCGGCGGCGGCTGATCCGGTCGGCGAGCCAGCCGGATGCCAGCGCCCCGACCAGCGCGCCGACGAGCAGGACGCTCACGATCAGCTCCTGCTCGAACGTACCTGCCGACAGGTCGTCCTTGATGTAGAGCAGGGCACCGGAGATGACACCGGTGTCGTAGCCGAACAGCAGCCCGCCCACCGCCGCGATCAACGCGATCCAGGCGATCAGCCGATTGTTTCCCTCCCGGAGTGACGACACGAAGTTCATGCGAGGTACCGCTTTCCCTAGTCCTGCACCGACTTTGGGAATGCGCTACCCGCGCCGCGGCGCGTCAAACGAAGGGGTCAGGCCTCGGTACCTTGCGGTTGTCTGACGGGGCGCCGGCGGGTGCCGCACGGTCAGCCGGACAGCCGGCCGGGGGTGTCCAGCGCAGCACCGTCCAGCTGCGCGCTGTCCACCGACAGCACCGGGCTCAGCGGCGTCTGCTGCTGGAATGCCAGCCGCCACCGGCCGGCGACGCGGCGGTAGACGCTGGTGCACTGCGCGCGGTAGGACGTGACGTCCTTGGGCCGGCTCATCGTGGCGCGGTAGGTGAGCACCGCCGCACCCGTGCCCAGCGAGACGAGCTGAGGGTCTTCGATCTCGAAGTCCTGCCACGGCACGACGTTGAGCCACGACTCGAGCGCGTCGGCGCGGTCGAGCACCATGCCGGGCAGCACCAGGACCATGTCGTCGGCGAGCATCCGCTCGTAGTACTCGGCGGCGCCGTCCGAGGTCAGCGCCGCCCAGCCTCTCCGTTCGAGGGCCAGTAACTCGTCCTTCACGGTCACGCACGCTCCTTGCCGGTCCGGCACAGCAGGTCGGCGAGCACGCCGAGCTCGCTGGAGGTCCGGCCGCCGAGCAGCACCACCTCGTCGAGCGCCTCGCGGTCGTCCACCCGCGCGGTGAGCCGCCGGGCGTGCTTGCGTGTGGTGACGCCGATCGTCGCGCCGGCCGCCACGATGTCGGACAGGCCGAGGAAGCACTGCGCGGGGACGGCGACGTCCAGCGCGAGCACGGCGGGCTCCAGCACGCGCACCGCGAGCCGCAGCTCCGCCCGCTGTGCGTTCTCGACCGACCACCAGCAGTGACTGTTCGTGATGGTGTCGAGGGGGGAGCGCGGCGTGCCCAGCAGGTCCGACAGCTCTCCCACGGCCGGGGTACCCGGCACGACCACGACGAACACGGGCCACGGATCGGCCTCGTCGCGCGCGGCCTCGACGTCCCCGGTGCCGCTGGGCCACAGGACGAGCGTCTCCACCGCCTCGACCTCGACGGCTCCGGTGACCGTGTCGTCCTCCCGTGCGGCCTGTGACCTGGTGTGGGTCATGCTCGACGTCCCCCTCCTCGCGACGCTGACGTTCCGGTCTCTCCGATTCTGGTCCGAACCCGGCCGCGAAACCGCCGTGCACGGAGAGTGTCAGAAAACCGCAAGACGGCGCGCCGTCCGGGGAACCGGTCACCGGTGCGGGGGACGCTCCGCTTCCCGGGCAGGTCCCCGGCCCGGGCCGGGTGCCGGGAAGCTCAGCAGCCCGAGCGCCACCACGAGCACCCCGCAGAGGACGTCGTTGATCGTCGCCCGCGCGGGAACCCCGGCCGGATGGTAAGCCAGCGCGAACGGGGCGATGGCCAGCCAGACACCCAGGGTGACCAACCCGATCCGGGCCCACCGGTGCGCCTGCCGCCCGGCCGGCGTCCGGTCGCGCACGGGGGCATCAGGGGATCTCATGTGGTTCCCTTCCACTCGACGCGGGCTTTCACCCAGTCATAGTCGGGCCGCCCGCCGCGTCACCACGCGTCCCGCCGCCATCCGTCCGGATCGTCAGGCAACCGTCAGGTCGACCACCGAGCGGTCCACTGTGGACTCAACGGTGCGGCTACCATCGCGGTCGTGCCTGACGAGGATGTCGCGGACATCGCCGCGCGGTACGGGTTGGCCCCGCTCCCGGTGGAGGGCGGCCTGTTCCGGCGGACGTGGGCGGGGCCGCCCGGCGCGGACGGCCGGCCGGCCGGTTCCGCGATCATCGCGCTGTTCTCGGTCGAGGACGACCTGTTCTCGGCGATGCACCGGCTGCCGCTCGACGAGGTGTGGCACTTCTACCGCGGCGACCCGCTGGAACTGCTGCTGCTCGACCCGCACCGCGATGGGCCGGGCCGCACGCGGGTCGAGGTGCTCGGGCCCGGCACCGGCCAGCACGTCCAGCTCACCGTCCCGGCCGGGACCTGGATGGGCGCGCGGGTGGCGGCCGGCGGGCGCTGGACGCTGTGCGGCACCACGATGGCCCCCGGCTTCGTGCCCGCCGACTACGAGGGCGGCGACGCCGGCGAGCTGACCGCCCGGTTCCCCGAGGCGGCCGAGCGGATCCGGGCGCTGTGCCGGCCCGGCACGGCCCTGCGGCTCGCCGATGAGTGACCCGTCGCTGCCCGGCCTGGCCGGCACGGTGACCCTGGTGACCGGCGCCAGCGGCACCATCGGCGGCGGCATCGCGCTCCGCTTCGCCGCGGCCGGCAGCGCGGTCGCCGTGCACTACCACCGTGAACGCGCCCGCGCCGAGGCCGTCGCGGAGGCGATCCGGGCGGCCGGCGGGACGGCCCGCTGCCTGGCCGCCGACCTCACCGACGACGAGGCGTGCCACGCGCTCGTCGAGGACGCCGCGTCCTGGTCCGGCCGGCTCGACGCCCTGGTCAACAACGCCGGCATCCAGCCCGTCGCCGATCTCGCCGGCATGCCGGTGAGCGCCTGGCGCAAGATGCTCGAGGCGAACCTGACCGGCGCGTTCTCCTGCACGCAGGCCGCCGCCGGGGTGATGCGGGCGGCCGGCGGGGGCAGCGTCACCCACATCGCGTCCATCGAGGCGAGCAGGCCCGCCGCGGGTCACGCCCACTACGCCAGCGCGAAGGCCGCGCTCGTCATGCACGCCCGCGCCGCGGCCCTGGAGTACGGCCCCGCGGGCATCCGCGTCAACACCGTCTCCCCCGGGCTCGTCGACCGCCCGGGACTCGCCGCGGACTGGCCGGACGGGGTCGACCGCTGGCGGCGGGCCGCCCCGCTGGGCCGCCTCGGTGAGCCGGCGGACATCGGCAACGCGTGCGTGTTCCTCGCCTCGCCGCTCGCCGCCTGGATCACCGGCCACGACCTCGTCGTCGACGGCGGCGTCGGCACCAACCCGGGCTGGTGAGCGCGGCCGGTCAGTGCACCGGTTGCACCGCCGGCTCGGTCTGCGGAACGACCGCCACCGGCACGCTGGCGTGGCGCACGCAGTAGAAGCCGATCGAGCCGAGCCCCGAGGACCCCCAGTGGGCCTCGTGCGCGCCGAGCACCAGCAGCGAGGCGCCCCGGGCCGCCTCGACCAGCACCGGGCCCGGTCTTCCCTCCATGCTGAGCCGGACCACCGGCACCGGCGCGCCGACGTGCTCGCGGGCGGTGGTGATCGCGGTGTCCAGCAGCGCGTGGGAGTCGGCCCGCAGGTCGCGGCGGGACGTCCACACGAAGTCGCGCGCGGTCCCGATCGACCACGCGTGCACGACGTGCACGGGACAGCCGCGCACCCCCGCCTCGGTGATCGCCCACCGAAGGGCGAGCTGTGCCGGATGCGACCCGTCGACCCCGACGACGATCGCGGGCTGTGCAGAGCGTGCACTGGTCATGGTCATCGACCTCGCTCGAAGCTGCGCACGGCGTGGCACTCTCGTCCGCCATGCCACAGCCTGCCCCTCACGGCCGCGCCGCGCCAGGGACCAACGGCGCGGCGGTGACTGCTTTCGGCTCTGACCCGGCGGGCACGCGCGGATCCACCGTGGACTGGGGTGATCGAGATGACCGAAACGACGAGCCGCGGCGACCCGGACCTGGTTCGCCTCTACCTCAACGAGATCGGGGCGATCCCGCTGCTGACCGCGGAGCAGGAGGTGGACCTGGCCCGGCGCATCGAGGCAGGCGTGTACGCGGAGGCGCTGCTGACGACCAGCCCCCGCCGAGGGCGGCGGGGGCGGCAGAGGCGGGACCTCGAGGCCGTCGCCCGGGACGGCCGGCGCGCCAAGGCGGACATGATCCGCGCCAACCTGCGCCTGGTGGTGGCCGTGGTCAGGCAGCACAACCGCGGGCGGCTGGCGATGCCGGACGCGATCCAGGAGGGCAACCTCGGCCTGATCCGGGCCGTGGAGAAGTTCGACTACACCAAGGGGTACAAGTTCTCCACCTACGCCACGTGGTGGATCCGCCAGGCCCTCGACCGCGGCGCCGCACACGCCAGGACCGTGCGGCTGCCGGTGCACGTCGAGGAGGAGGTCAGCACGGTCCGCGCGGCGGAACACGAGCTGGCCGGCCGGCTGGGCCGTGATCCCACCGCGGAGGAGATCGCCGACGCGACCGGGCGGTCCGCGCGGCGGGTGGGCGAGCTGGAACGGCTCTCCCAGCAGACGGTCAGCCTGGACGTGCCGGCCGGGGCGGACGCCGAGGGGATGCCGTTCGGCGAGCTCATCGAGGACGCCGAGCTGACGCCGACGCCCGACGTCGCCGAGCACGAGGCACTCGCCGTCGCCGTCCGGGAGGCGGTGGCACACCTGCCGCCACGCGAGGCCCGCGCGATCACCCTGCGGTACGGGCTGCGGACCGGGCAGGCCGAGACGCTGCGGGAGATCGCCGACGAGCTGCACGTCAGCCGGGAGCGCGCGCGCCAGCTGCTGCTGCGCGCGCTGCGCCGGATGCGGGACGCGGACTGGGAGCCGCCGCTGGCCGGCTGGGCCGAACCGCACGGGCACGACGGCGCCGCGTGAGCCCGCCCGCGGGTCACGCGATGATGAACTTGTCGACGTGACTGCGCAGCTCGGTGGCGAGCCGGGCGAGGTTCGCCGGGCCGGCCGGGCGGATCTCCGCGCCGGTCTCGCCGATGATGTTCGTGCTGATCGCCGCGACCCCGTTCGAGGCCTCGGTGACGCTGCGGTTCATCTCGGTCGCGTTGGCCGACTGCTGCTCCACGGCGGTCGCGATGGTCAGCTGGAACTCGTTGATCCGCCCGATGATCTGGCTGATCTCGCTGATGGCGCTGACGGCGTCGATGGTGTCGTTCTGGATCATCTCGACCCGCCGGGAGATGTCGTCGGTGGCCTTCGCGGTCTCCTGGGCGAGGTCCTTGACCTCGTTGGCGACCACCGCGAAGCCCTTGCCGGCGTCGCCGGCGCGGGCGGCCTCGATGGTGGCGTTGAGCGCGAGCAGGTTGGTCTGCTCGGCGATCGAGGTGATCACCTTGACCACGTTGCCGATCTCCACCGACGACTCACCGAGCTTGCTGATGGAGCTGTTGGTCGCGTAGGCGACGTTCACCGCCTGGGTCGCCACGATCGCCGCCTCGCCGGCGTTCTCGGCGATCGCGTCCATCGAGTCGCCGACCTGCTGGGAGCCCGCGGCCACCGTCTGCACGCTGCGGGAGACGCGTTCGGCGCTCGTGGACAGGTCCGAGGAGCACGCCTCCAGTGAGTTGACGCCGGCCGAGATGGCCTCGACGGTGGTCAGCATGCTGTCCGCGGCCCTGTTCAGCGCGCCGGCCATGACGCCGACCTCGTCGGCGGACTCGACCACGACGCGCTGGGTGAGGTCCCCGTCCGCGACGGCGTTGAGCACGGTGGACACGTTGTGCAGCGGCCGGGTGATCAGCCGCGCGATCCACACCGACACGACCACCGAGATGGAGACGCCGATCACCATCATGATCACCGAGCGCAGCGTCTCCGTCCGCTCGTTGGCGACCGCCGCGGCGACCTCGCGCTCCGCGTCGGCCTGCTCGGCGTCGAGCAGGTCCTTCATGGTCGAGGCGAAGGCGTCCATCAGCGGCGCGATCCGGCTCGCGTAGACCTGCGTGCCACGCCGGGCGTCCCCCGCCGCGACGACGGGCGCCGCCTGGTTGTCGATCGCGGCGGTGATCACCGCGGCATCGGCGTTCCACTTGTCGAACAGCGCGCTGTCCGCGGTGGAGACGGCCCGGTACTGCTCGAAGGTCCGGCCGGCCGACTCGACCAGGGCGCGGAACCGGTCCAGGTGCGCCTGGCCGGCCACGGGATCTCCCGCGGTCATGGCCAGCACCAGTTCGTTGCCCCCGCTGCTGCCGGTCGTGGCCACCTCGGTGAGCTTGTACAGCGCCGCGACGTTGTCGCGGACGTCGGTGGTCAGTGCGACCGACGAGTTGAGCGTGACCAGGCCGTATCCGCCGATCAGGACCGACATGACCGCCGAGGTCGCGACGGCGAGGAGGATCTTCGCGGTCACCGAGCGCTTCGCGAGCAGGCCGCGCCGCGTGCCGACGGGCGGCCCGCCATGACGGCCTGGTGCGGTCGTGTCTGCGGTCATGGTCACCGTGCTCCTTCGGATCACGCCGCCGTACAGCGGGAATGGTTCAGCCTCACCCATCGGCAGGCTCCGGGCGGACGTGAGCGATCCGCTCACCTGTCATGCGGCCACTCGATCGGGTGGTTGTGGCACGGGCGATCCCGCTCCCGGCGACGACGAGTTGCCGGGTCCCGCCGACTGGCTATGGTGAGGAAATGGTCGCGATGCCGGTAGAGCCCTCGTACGTGCGGGAGTTGGTCGCATGACCAGGACGCGGCACTCGAGCATCAGCCAGGTGCTGACCGCGCTCACCGACGAGCTGGGGTCGGACTTTCTCGTGGTACCGATCCTCACCCGGGTCGCACTCCGCACCGGGGTGAACCTCAAGAACCCCCGGCCCGACCAACGCACCGATCTAAACGCCATCGACAAGACGGTGTCCGCGTTGAACGAGATGGGCTATCTGCGCTGACCCAGAACCCGGGGGTACCCATGACCACGACCGCCCGGAACGGGGCCGACGCCGCCCGTGCCCAGGTGAGCGGACCGGCGGACACCGCGGTTCCCGCGCTGATCCACATGCTCCGGGAGGGGCTCGACGGGACCGAGCCCGCCGTGGTGCTCTACTTCGCGTCGGCCTCCTACGACCCGGTGGACCTCGCCGGTCCGATCTCCGACGCGTTCGCGGACGCGGTCGTCGCGGGGTGCTCGACCGCGGGCCAGTTCACCGACGAGGCCACCACGATCGACGGGGTCAGCGCGATCGCGTTGCCGCGCACCATCGTCGCCTCCGCCGCCGGCGGCCTGGGCGACATCGCCGACGACCCGCGACGGGGCACCCGCGCGGCGATCGAGCAGGTGGAGACCGCCTCCAAGCGGCTCCTGCGCGACCGCGACCCGGCCCGTACCCTCGGCGTCGTCCTGATCGACGGGGTGCACGCGGTCGAGGAGGACGTCAACGAGGAGATCGCCAACGCCGCGCCCACGCTCGACGTCGTCGGCGGCTCGGCGGGCGACGACCTCGCCTTCGCGCGAACCTGGGTCGCGTTGCGGGACAAGATCTCCTGGGCCGGCGTGGTGCTCGTGGCCTGCGACATGCTGGTGCCGTTCCAGATCGTCAAGAGCTGCTCGTTCGCCCCGACCGGCACGACCGTGCGGGTCACCCGGGCCGACGTCGCGAGCCGGATCGTGCACGAGATCGACGGCATGCCCGCGCTCGCCGGCTACGCCGCGGCCCTGGGGATGGCGCCCGAGGACGTCGACGACAGCGTGCTGTTCAACCACCCGCTGGGCCTGATGATCGACGGCAAGCCCTGGCTGCGCAGCCCGCAGTACGTCTACGAGGACGGCTCGATCCGCTTCTACGCGCAGGTCCTGGAGGACACCGAGTTCGATCTCATGGCGGCCACCGACCTCGTCACCGACACCGACCACGCCATCCGGACCGCGCAGCGCGCGCTCCCCGGCTCGGCGTCGGGCGCGGTGCTGTTCAACTGCGTGCTGCGCCGCCTGCAGATGGAGAAGGACGGCAGCGGGACCCGCTTCGTCGACGCGCTCGGCGCCATCCCGACCGCCGGCTTCCACACCTTCGGCGAGAGCTGGCTCGGCCATGTCAGCCAGACCATCACCGGCGTGCTCCTCGGCACGCCGAACGGGTAGCGGCATGAGACCGGACCCGGACGCCACCGCGGGCGCGGCCGACGAGGGCGGCGACCCGGTCTGCTGGCTGTCCCGGGTGTGCCCGGAGTGCGGGCTGTTCCTGGGCAACGACTCGCCCGCGGTGTGCGAGCGGTGCGGCGCGGCGGTACCGGCCGGGGAGGGCGAAGCCTGGTGATCCGGCCCGGCCGCGCTCAGGCGAGCGCCAGGACGGAGATGAGCAGGCGGGCCGCGTCCCCGCCGGCGTCGGCCGCGACCTCGACGGCGGCGGGCACGTCGAGCTCGTGGGCCAGCAGCCGCCGCACCCGGTCGACCGCGGCCGGGTCGGCGCCGACCGGCCGGGCGGCGGCCTCGTGCAGCAGCCGCACCCGCGACGCCGCGGTCTCCAGCAGCTCCGGGCGGTAGTCCCAGCTCTCCTGCCACGGCCGGTCCAGGATCATCATCCGCACGGCGGCCGCCGGGTGCTCGGCCAGCAGGTCCGCGAGCAGCACCAGGTTCCCGGTCGACTTGGCCATCTTCGCGCCGTCCACGGTCACCGTGCCGACGTGGAACCACGCCCGGGTGTGCGGCGTGACTCCGGTGAACGACTCGGCGATGGCCGCGTGGTAGGCGTGGTGCGGGAAGCGCAGGTCCGCGCCGCCCGCGTGCACGTCCATGCCGACGCCGAGCACGGACAGCGACATCGCGACGCACTCGGCGTGCCAGCCGGGCCTGCCCTGCCCCCACGGCGAGGGCCACACCAGGTGCTCGAGCTCGGCGGCCTGCCAGATCGCGACGTCGAACGGGTCGTCCTTGTCCGGGTCGTCCGGGCGCCCGCCGAACTCGGCCGCCAGGCGCAGCGCCGTGTCCCGGTCCAGGCCGGCCCGCGCCGGCACGTCCGCGCCGCGGAAGTACACGGTGCCGGACCGCTCGTAGGCCGCGCCGCAGGACAGCAGCGCGGCGCCCAGCCGGATCACCGCGTCGACGTAGCGGTGCGCCCACGGCTGGTGGTCCGGGTCGGTCACCCGCAGGGCCGACATGTCGCCCTCGAACAGGAACTCCTGGAACGCCGCGAAGTCGTCCGAGCGGGTGCCCGCCCGCATGGCCGCCACGTCCAGCACGTCGTCGACATCGGTGACGTTGCGGCACACGATCGGCTCCAAGTCCAGGCACCGCCGCAGCACCCGGGCCAGGGTGTCGACCCACACGAACGTGGCCGCGTGCCCCAGGTGCGTGACGTCGTAGGGCGTGATGCCGCACGTGTAGATCCGCGCCCGGTCCAGCAGGACCAGCCGCCGGCCCGCGATCTCGACCAGCGCGGCCTCCGTGGTGGCGCGACGTGGCATGCCCTGCTCCTCCGCGTGGTCGTCACCCTCGCTCGTCGACAGGCACGTTACCCAGCACGGCCCGCGCACGCTCGCGCTCCCGTGCGGTGTCGGCGTCGCGGTGGTCGAGCAGGTGCGGCAGCAGGCGGTCGAGCCACCGCGGCAGCCACCAGTTCCAACGGCCGAGCAGGACCATGGCGGCCGGAACCAGCAGGCAGCGGACCACGGTCGCGTCCACCACGATCGCGGTGGCCAGGCCCAGGCCGAAGATCTTCACGATCGGGTTGTCCACCAGCACGAAGCTGGCGAACACGCAGACCATGATCAGCGCCGCGGACGTGATCACGCCGCCGGTCTCGGCCACGCCGCGGCGCACCGCGGCGAGGTTGTCGCCGGTGCGCGCCCAGTGCTCGCGCACCGCCGACAGCAGGAACACCTCGTAGTCCATGGACAGTCCGAACAGGACCGCGAACAGCACCATCGGCACGTAGCTGTCGATGGGCACCGGCCCTTCCAGCCCGATCAGCGACGCGCCCCAGCCCCACTGGAACACCGCCGTCACCACCCCGTAGGCCGCGCACACCGACACGAGGTTCATCAGCGCCGCCTTGACCGGCAGCAGCACCGACCGGAACGCCAGCAGCAACAGCAGGCACGCCACGCCGACGACGGTGAGGATGAGCCACGGGAGCCGGCCGCTGATCCGGTTGGCGAGGTCGATGCGGGTGGCGGTGCCGCCGCCGACGTGCGCCTCGCCGAACTCCGGCAGCACCTGCCGGCGCAGCCGGTCCACCAGCCCGGCGGTGGCCGGGTCGGACGGCCCGGTGGTCGGCACGACCCGCACCGACACCGCGCCGGAAGGCAGCGACCGGGGCGGTGCGACCGAGGCGACGCCCGGCGTCGCGTCGAGCGCGGCCACGGCGGCGCCGGCCTGCCGAGGGTCGGTCAGCACCACCGTCAGTGGCCCGTTGGCACCCGGGCCCCAGCCCGCCTCCACCGCCTCGAAGTGCAGGCGTACCTGCAGGTCCGGCCCGCGGTCGCCGGCGTCGGACTGGCCGAGCCGCAGCGCGAGCGTCGGCGCGCCGAGGGCGAGCAGCACCAGCGCGCTGCCCACCGCGACCGCCGTCGGGCGGCGGGTGGTCCAGGTGGCGAACCGTCCCCACGCGCCGCGGTCGAGGTCGTCGTCGGACGCCGCCGCGCGGCGGCCGCGGCCGAGCCGGGCGCCGGCGATCGCGAGCATCGCCGGCGCCAGCGTCACCGCCGAGGCGACCGCGCCGACCACCACCAGCGCGCTGCTCCAGCCGAGCCAGGACACGAACTCGACGCCGGTCAGCATCAGCCCGCTGATGGCCACGACCACGGTGCCACCGGCGAACACGACGGCGGCGCCGGCCGTCCGCGCGGTGCGCGCCACCGCGTCCGGTGTGCCGGCCCCGCCGGCCAGCAGCCGGCGCTGGCGGCTCACCAGGAACAGGGTGTAGTCCACGCCGACGCCGAGCCCGATCATCGCGGCGAGCGTCGGGGCGACGTCCGGGATGCTCACCGCCCTCGCCAGCAGGTTCAGCCCGGCCAGCCCGGCGACCACCACGACCAGCGCGGTGGCCACCGGCAGCAGCGCCGCCACGGCCGAGCCGAACGCGAGCAGCAGCACCAGCAGGGCCGCCACGATGCCGATCAGCTCGCTGCGCCGCGAGTCCAGCGCGGACAGTTCGTGGCCGAGCACCCCGCCGACCGTGGCGTCCATGCCCGCGTCGCGGGCCGGCCGTGCCGCGTCCAGCACCCGCCGGCCCAGCTCCTTGTCCGCGACGGTCCCGGGGTCGAGCGGGACCGCGAACCGCACCGCGGAGCCGTCCGGGCTCGGCTCGACCTCGCCGGACACCGTGCCGATGCCGGGCACCGCGGAGACGGCCCCGACGGTCTGCTCGATCGCGGCGCGCAGCCGCGGGGAGCCGACGTCGTCCCCGTCGCGTGCGGTGAGCACCATCTCCGAGCGCGTGGGGTCGCCGGCGTCGGAGGTCAGCTGCGCGTTCGCGGCCGCGCTGTCGGTGCCGGGTACCGACACGTCGTCGGCGGTGCCGCCGGCCACCGCGCGCGAGCCGGCCAGCATCCCGGCCGCCAGCAGGACCCACAGCACCACAACGAGCAGGCGGTGCCGCGCGCACCACGCCGCGAGAACCGAGAGCACCTCAGGCACCGTCCCGTCCGCCGCACCCGGTCCCGCCCGCGCGGAGCCCGCGGACCGGACCGCTGCCCTCCGCGTGCACCACGAGGCCCTCGGTGGTCACGTCCGCACCGGTCACCGCCACCCCGTCCGGCAGCGCCGGCACGGGCAGGGTTACCTCGCCGGGAACGTCGGCGAGGCCGGCGGCGCCGCCGAGCGCGTCGAGCGGGACCTCCTGGCCGAGCACGCGGACCGCGTCCGGCTCGAGGTGGACCTGCCCGCCCCGCACGCCGACGGTCGCGAGCACGGTCAGTGCCCCGCCGCCCGGCACGATCACCAGCCGCGAGCCGCTCGGCTCGACGCTCACCTCGCGGCCGTTCTCCGCCATCCGGTCGGTGATCACGGGCCAGGGTACCGTCGCGTCCACCCGGACCCCGCCGACGGACCGGTCCGCACCGGTCGACACGTCGGTCAGCGACAGTCGCAGCCGGACGTCCGCGCGGGACGCCTCGACCGTGACCTCGTCGAGCGTCCCGGCCCACAGCTGGGTGAGCACCGGGAAACCCGCCACGTCGACCTCCGCGCCCGCGCAGCCGAACCGGTCGTTCAACAGGCTCTCCAGCACCACGGCGGTGATGCGGTCGCCGACCACCAGCGCGGCCACGAGCCCGCTCGCGACCGCGACGAGCAACCATCTGATTCGCACGAGTCCAACCCCACCAGTGCCGCCTTACCGTCAGCCCCCGCCGGACCTGACGGTTTCCTGAACGCCCGCCCGCGGCAACTCGACGACGAACACGGCGCCGCCGCCCTCGGGTGACTCCGCGCGCACCGAACCGCCGTGCGCCCCGACCACCGCGGCCACGATGGACAGGCCGAGCCCGCTGCCGCCGGCCCGGTCCCGGCCGGCGCGGTGGAAGCGCTCGAACACCCGGGGCAGCTCGCCGGCCGGGATGCCGGGGCCGTCGTCGGCGACCCGCAGCGTCACCGTGGGCCCACCGGTGCCGGCGTCGAGGTGCACCCGCACGGACGTGCCCGGCGGGGTGTGCCGGGCGGCGTTGCCGACGAGGTTACGCACGACCTGCCGCAGCCGCGTCTCGTCGCCGAGCACGACGGCGCGGCGGGCGCCCTCGCGGGTGATCCGCCGGTCCGGGGTGACCACCCGGGCGTCGCCGACCACCTCCTCGGCCACCGCCACCAGGTCCACCGGCTCGGCGGCCAGCGGCTGCTGCGCGTCGAGGCGGGCGAGCAGCAGCAGTTCGTCGACCAGCATCCGCATCCGCGCGGTCTCCGCGGCGATCCGCTCCATCGCCGACTCGGTCCGGTCCCCGCCGGCGAGCCCGCCCTGCAGGTACAGGTCGGCCCAGCCGTGGATGAGCGTGAGCGGGGTGCGCAGCTCGTGCGAGGCGTCCGCGACGAAGTCCCGCAGCCCGCGTTCGGCCCGCTCCCGCGCGTCGAACGCCCGGTTCAGCGCCGCGGCCAGCGCCGCGGTCTCGGTGTCCGGCGGCGACTCGGGCAGCCGCTCGTCGTGCCGGCCGGCCGCGATCGCGTCCGCCGAGGCGGCCATCGCGCGCAGCGGCCGCAGGCCCGCCCGCAGCACCGTGCCGGACAGCGCCACCAGCACGACCGCGGCCGCGGCGGCGACGACCGCCTCGATCACCGCCAGGTTCCGGATCGCGTCCTGGTCGTCGGACAGGTCGAGGGCGACCACGGCCGAGTCGGCGCGGGCCACCGTGTCCGGGGCGAGCTCCAGCCGCAGGTTGGACATCGGGATGGACAGCGCCCGCAGGTCGCGCCCGGCGCCCGCCACGGTGCGCGGCCCGGCCTGGGCGGTGAGCCCGGCCAGCTCGGCGGTCTCCGCGCCGCGCGCGCCCACCGACACCAGCGGCAAGCCGTCCGCCGAGCCCCGGACCACCACCACCGCGCCGTCCGGGACCAGCGCGACCACCTGCCCCTCCCGCAGCCGCACCTCGTCGCGGCCGACGAGCGCGCGGTGGATCCGGGCCGAGATGTCCCGCAGCTGCTCGTCGGAGCGGTCGGCCAGGTAGCCGCGGAACGCCAGCAGCACCGCGACCTCGGCCACCAGCAGCGCCAGCAGCGACAGCCCGAGCACCCCGGCCAGCAGCCGGCCGCGGATGCTGCGCGGCCGGATCCGGCTCACGGCGCCGCCGGGCGGATCGTGTAGCCGAACCCGCGCACGGTGCGGATCAGCGCGGGCCGTTCGGCGTCGACCTTGCGCCGCAGCGTGGAGATGAACTTCTCCACCACCGCGCCGTCGCCGCCGAAGTCGTACTGCCACACGTGGTCGAGGATCTGCGCCTTGGACACGACCCGCCCGGCGTTGACCATCAGGTAGTGCAGCAGCCGGTACTCGGTCGGCGACAGCTCCACGTCCCGCCCGCCGCGGTGTACCCGGTGCGCCGAGGCGTCGAGCTCGAGGTCGCCGACCCGCATGGTGTCGCCGCCGTCGCCGTCGAGCCCGTCGCCGCGGGTCCGCCGCAGCACCGCCTCCAGCCGCGCGACGACCTCGCCCACGTCGAACGGCTTGGTGACGTAGTCGTCCGCGCCGATGCCCAGCCCCGCGATGCGGTCGCCGACGGCGTCGCGCGCGGTCAGGAACACGACCGGCACCGGGTCCCGGCGCGACCGCAGCAGCCGGACCAGCTCGAAGCCGTCCAGGTCGGGCAGCATCACGTCGAGCAGGATCAGGTCCGGGGCGCGTTCGACGACCGCGTCCAGGCACTCCCGGCCGGTACCCGCCACCGCGACGTCGAAGCCCGCGAAGCGCAGTGTGGACTCGAGCAGCTCACGGATGCGCCCGTCGTCGTCCACCACGAGGACCCGAGGGCGATCGCCCATGCCGGGAGCCTAAGGGATCTCGCCGGCCGGGGTCGTCCGGCGTCAGTGGGTGTGCGCGGTCCCGTTGACCTCCGGCCGCCCCGCCTGCTGCTCGTGGAACTCCTGGAACGCCGCGTACGCGCGGGGTCCGTGGACCGTCGCCGGCCCGCCGTTCATCAGGAAGGCCACCCCCACGGCCTCCGCCACCTCCGCGGCCGTCGCACCCCGGCGCGCGGCGCCGCGGGCGTGCGCGGCCACGCACCCGTCGCACCCCTCGACCACCGCGATCGCGAGCGCGATCAGCTCCTTCGTCCGCGCGTCCAGCGCGCCCGGGGCGAGGGCGGCCTCGTGCAGCCCGGCGAACCCCCGGTACACGTCCGGTATGGCCTCGCGCAGCCGCCGGGTGGGCTCGCGCAGCTCGTCCTGGACCGCCCTGCCGTACCCCATGACCGCTCCTTCCGCCGGGTCCTCAATGGCCAGGTTGCCGGTGGCGGCGGCGGGTGCGAACGAGTCGATGGTCCCGTCCGGGCGGGTAGGAAGGCCCGTCCGGACCGTCCGGGGCCGGACAAAGCACGACCCCGGCGATTTGGGCTAGCCGGGGTCGTGGGCGCGCCCGTGGGGGTCGAGCGCGCCTACCGGGTCCATCGCCGCGCCGGGGGCCGACGTTTCCGGCTCGGCGTGATCGCTCTAAGGTCGTGGCTCATGGTCCGCCCGGCACCCCGCGCCTACCTGCACGTCGGCACGCCGAAGACCGGCACCACCTACCTGCAGGCGATGCTGTGGCGCAACCGCGGCCCGCTGCGCGCCGCCGGGGTGCTGTATCCGGGCGACCGGCCGGACGCCCAGTTCCTCGCCACGCTCGACCTGCTCCAGCGGCGCTTCCACGGGCGCCTCGACCCCGCCGTGCCCGGTGCCTGGAACCGGGTCGCCGAGGAGGTCCGCGCCTGGCCGGGAACCTCGGTGGTCTCGCACGAGATGCTGGCGCCGGCCGGCCCGCAGGCCGTGCGGCGCGCGATGCGGTCGCTCGCCGGCGTCGAGGTGCACGTCGTGTGCACGGCCCGGGACCTGGCCCGGCAGGTGCCCGCGGTGTGGCAGGAGGACGTGAAGAACCGGGGCAGGCTGTCCTTCGACGAGTTCAGCCGCTCGCTGCGGGGGGCCGACGACTCGGTCGACCCGTACTTCGCCACCACGTTCTGGGGTTACCAGGACCTGCCCGCGGTGCTGCGGACCTGGGGCACCGACCTGCCGCCCGGGCGGGTGCACGTGATCCCGCTGCCGCACGGGGGCGGGCGCGGCACGCTGTGGCCGCGGTTCGCCGAGGTGGTCGGTGTCGACCCGGGCCGCTGCCCGGTCGAGATCGAGGCGCGCAACCCGTCCACGGGCGTGGTCGAGACGAACCTGCTGCGGTTGCTCAACACGACCGGCGTGGTGGACGACCTGGACTGGCCCGCCTACGAGAACCTGGTCAAGGAGTACCTGGCCCTCGACGTGCTGGCCGGGCGGCCCGGCTCGGTGCCGCTGCGGCTGCCCGCCGAGGACCGGCACTGGGTCGAGCAGCGCAGCAAGAAGGCCGTCGAGTCGCTGCGGGAGGCCGGCTACCACGTCGCCGGCGACCTGGCCGACCTGCTGCCGGCCGCGGCGGACCACGACGTGCCGCATCCGGACCGGGCCGGCGACGCCGACCTGCTGGACGCCTCGCTGTACGCGCTCGGGGCCACCCTGCGACGCCTCGGCGAGGAGCGCCGGCCGCTCGCGGCGGACGGGAGCCTGCGCGGCCTGCTGCTCGCCCGGTACGGCCGGGACCCGTGGATGCGGTGGGCACTGCGCGGCTACCGCCGGGCGCGGACCGCCGTGCGGAGGCTGCGCCGCGGCCGCTGAGCGCGCTGCCGGGTCACCTCAGGTGTTCCCGGACGACCGCGACCGGGCACTCGGCGTGGTGCAGCAACGCCTGGCTGACCGAGCCGAGCCCGAGCCCGGTGAGGGCGCCCCGGCCCCGGGAGCCGACGACGACCAGCTGGGCCCCGGCGGCGGCGGTGAGCAACGCGTGCTCCGGGCGATCCCGCTCGACGACCTTGCGCACGTCGATGTCGGGGTACTTGTCCCGCCAGGCCGCGAGGCTCTCGTCCAGCAGGCGGGTCTCGTCGGCGCGCACCCACTCCCAGTCGACCGTCCACGGCAGGGCCGACCAGTTCCCGGCGAGGTTCATGTCCAGCCAGGTGTGCACGGCGACCAGCGGCACCCCGCGCTCGGCCGCGGACTCGAAGGCGAAGCGCACCGCGTCGTCGCTCAGCGCGGACCCGTCGACGCCCACCACGACCGGCCCGGTCTCGCGCGGCACTCCGTCCATGGTGGACGCGTGCAGGACCACGACCGGGCAGTGGCCGTGGGCGGACAGCGCGACGGCGACCGAGCCGACCAGCAGCCCGGAGAACCCGCCGAGCCCCCGCGAACCGAGCACGACCAGCTGTGCCGTCACCGACTCGTGGACCAGGACGTCGGACACCAGGCCGTCGCGCAGGTCGGTGCTCAGCGTCACCGCCGGCACCGCGGTGCGCGCGGCGCCGGCGGCCTGGTTGAGCCAGTACCGGCCCTGCGCGAGGACGGCGTCGTGGAACTCGCGCGGCGGCGTGACCCGCCTCGGGTGCCGCACGGGCGCCACCTGGCACACGTGCACCAGGCGCAGCGGCGCGTTCCGCCGCGCGGCCTCCCGGGCCGCCCAGCGCACCGCGTGCAGTGCCGAGGCGGAGCCGTCGACACCGACGACGATCGGGTGCCGGTCGGGTCCGGTGTGTGTCATGGCGGATCCTCCTGTGCTGTGCCTCGCGGCGAGCGGGCGCCTCACCGCTGCGTGGGGGTCTCGTCGGTGGTCCGGAACGTGGCGACCTCGGCCACGGAACGGCGCGGGGTGGGCGCGGGCGGGTAGCCGTAGCCGATCCGCAGCACGGTCTGCGGGTGGTGGTGGCCGCCGAGCAGCGTGCGCAGCGCCTCGCGGGTGTGCGGCACCTCGATCGGCTGGGACAGGAACGACGCGCTCAGCCCCGCGCGGGTCGCGCGGAGCAGCACGCGCTGCAACGCCTGGCCGGCTCGCACCCGGTCGCGCACCGTGTCACCGGGTGAGGTCAGCGCGGCCACCAGCGGTTCCTGCTCGAACGGGCGCTCGACCCCGGCGCCCTCGTCGCCGTAGCTGCGCAGCTTGAGCAACATCGGGCCACTCGGCCGCGGGCCACCCGCGGACCGCGGCACGCCGTCCACCCGGCCCACGGTTCCGCTCGTCCAGTCGTGCAGCTCGGTCTGGAAGTCGGTGTCGTCCTCCTGCAGGTGGTCGGCGCGCCGCAGCAGCCCGGCGAAGGCGTCCAGCGTCCTGGGCGAGTCGAGCATGACCAGTCCGGCGCCCTCGTTCCGCGCCGCGTCGACGAGCTTGCGGCGGTGCTGTGGCGGTACCGAACGCTCGTCGAAGGGGCGCCGGTTGGTCGCCCGCCGGTCGATCACCGCGGCCAGCGTCCGCGCCTCCGGCGTGGCCAGGTGGTGCCCGCCGACCCGCACGCTGGCGAGAAGGTCCGGCCGTTCCGGGTCGGGCAGCAGGTCGGCGAGCACGGCCCGGTCCTGCGTCCGCAGGGCGAGGATCAGGTTGAACAGCGCCGCGCCGCAGGACAGCTGCGCCTCGCGGGCGTCCGGGTCGGCCACCGGCAGCACCCGCTCCCGGTCGAGGAGCACCTCGATGCGCGGCGCGGTCACGACGAACAGCCACGGCTGGGTGTTGTGCACCGACGGTGCCCGGGTCGCCGCGTGCAGGGCCCGCTCGATGACCCCGGTCAACGTGGGATCGGTGGTGCCCATCGGTTGCTCCTACGGCGTGGTCCGGTTGGCTGCCTCCAGCCTCGCGTGGCGCGGTGCCGCGCGGGAGCGCCGAGGTCCCCTTGTCCACAGGGCATTTCGTCCCGGGCTCCGGCCGGTCAGGATCCGGCCGGCGCCACGTCCAGCGTGCTGGTGCCGGCGACGTAGGCGATCCGGCGCGCGATCGCGACCGCGTGGTCGGCGTAGCGCTCGAGGTAACGGCCGACGAGCGTCATGTCCATCGCGCGGCGGAGGTCCTGCGGCCCGGGCAGCCCGAACAGCTGGTGGTGCAGCCGCTCCTGCAGCACGTCCAGCTCCTCGTCGGCCTGCTCCAGCCCGGTCACCGCGGCGGCGTCCCGGGTGGCCACCACCCGCGCCGCCGCCGCGGTGATCCGGTGCACCCGGTCGGCCATCTCGGTCACGGTGGGTCGCAGCTCGTCCGGCACGGCACCGTCCGGGGCGTGCGCCCGGGCGATCTCGGCGATGTGGGTGGCCAGCTTGCCCATCCGCCGCAGGTCGACGCTGATCCGCAGGCACGCCACGATCGTCCGCAGGTCCGTGGCGACCGGTTGCTCGCGGGCCAGCAGGTCCAGCGCCACCTCGTCCATGTCGCACTGGCGGGTCGCGATGGCGCCCTCGGCGTCGATGACGGCGTCGGCGAGCCGGCTGTCGGCCCGCAGCAGTGCCGCGGACGCGTCCCGCATCGCGCTGTCGACGACCGACACCAGCTCGTTCACCCGGCCGGCGAGGTCGTCGAGCTTCTCATGGAACCTCGTGCGCATCGGGGGGCTCCTCTCCCAGCTCACGGTCGATGGCGACGGCGCACTCGGCCACGCCCTGCCTGATGATCCGCCGCGACCCGCCGGCCACGTGGTCGAGCAGCGCCGCCACCGGCCGGTTCTCCGCCAGGTAGAGCGCGTCGAAGTACCGGATGCCCCGGGCGGCCCCGGCCTCCGCGAGCATCTCCACGAGTGCGGTGGCGAGCCCGACCCGGCGCCAGGCCGGATCCACCACGACCGCGACGTCGGCGGCGCCGTCGGTCGCGAGCACCGACTCGTACCGGGCGATCGCGACGCCCCGGCCGGTCCGCGGGTCGCCCGCGACGAGCGCGAAGCGGCGCAGGTAGTCCACGGTGGTCAGCCAGGTCAGCAGCCGGGGCGTCAGGTGGGGCGGCACGCCGAGGAACCGGCGGCGCAGCGTGTCGGCGTCGGCCCGGGCGACCGCCTCGGCCAGCGCGGGTGCGTCGCTCGGCAGCACCGGCCGCACCGCCACGACGCGGCCGTCACGCAGGCGCACCTCGCGCTCGAACTCCCGCGGGTAGCCCGGCGGGAGCGCGGTGCCGACCGGCTCGGACGTCGTCACCCCCGTATGGTCCGGCCCGGGACCCCGCGCCGAACCAGGCGAACGGCCGCACCCGCCGGGACTTTCGGCCCGGTGCCGTCAGGCCCGGGAGCGGCGGCGGGCGCGCAGGGCCTTGTCGACGGCGTCGGCCAGCCACACGGCGGGCACGGCCAGCACGGCCATGCCCCAGCCGAGCCAGCTCGGCAGTCGGCCACCGAGCACCTCCGGCAGCGGCGGCAGCAGCAGGAACACGGCGAGCATCGCCAGCTCGAAGCCGACCGCGACGGTGAGCAGCCGGTTGCCGGCGAACCGGACCCGGCCGACCCAGCGCGTCTCGCTGCGGCAGGCGTAGGCGTTGGCGAGCTGGCCGAGCACGACCGCGGTGAACAGCGCCCCGGACGCCGTGGCGACCGCTGTCGTGGCGGGGGTGGCACCCCACGTCCACCCGGCCGCGGCGAGCACCACCAGGAACGCCGCCATCGACGTCACCGCCTCGGCGGGACCGAGCACGCCGAACGCGCGCCGCAGGACCCGCCGGTCGATCAGCCGCCCCGCCTTGGCGGGACCCCGCATGGTGCGCGGGTTCGGTGCCTCGGCACCCAGTGCCAGCGCCGGCAGCAGGTCGGTCCCGATGTCGAGGGCGAGCACCTGCAGCACGGTCAGGCCGAGCGGGATGCTGCCGCCGGACAGCGCCCAGATCGCGAACGGCGCGAGCTCGGCGACGTTGTCGGTGAGGTGGTAGGTCAGGAACCGGCGGATGTTCGCGAAGGTCGCACGGCCCAGCTCGACGGCGTTGACGATGGTGCCGAAGTGGTCGTCGAGCAGCACCAGGTCGGCCGCCTCGCGTGCCACGTCGGTGCCCGACGCGCCCATCGCGACCCCGATGTCGGCGGCGCGCAGCGCGGGCCCGTCGTTCACCCCGTCGCCGGTCATCGCCACCACGTGCCCGCGCGCCTGCAGCGCCCGGGCGAGCCGCAGCTTCTCCTCGGGCGAGACCCGCGCGACCACGACGCCGTCGCGTTCGAGCACCTCGGCCAGGACGACGTCGTCGGCGGGCAGCTCGCCACCGGACAGCACGATCCCGTCCGGGCCGAGCAGCCCGACCGCCGCGGCGATCGCCCGGGCGGTGCCGGGGTGGTCGCCGGTGACCATCGCCAGCTTGATGCCCGCAGTCCTGCAGGCGGCGATCGCGTCGGCGACGTCGGGGCGCGGCGGGTCGGCGAGGCCGATCAGCCCGAGCAGCGTCAGGTCCCGCTCGATCGCGTCCGGGCCGTCCACCGCCACCACGCCGCGGCGCCGGGCGACGGCCAGCACCCGCAGCCCGCGCTCGCTCATCGCGGCGATCTCCGCGCCCGCCCCGGACGGCACGCCGGTGCACAACGCCAGCACCACGTCCGGCGCGCCGCTGACGTGCAGCCCGTCCGCGTCCACGACCGACGCGCGGCGCCGGCGCGGGTCGAACGGGTACCGCGCCGCGGTGGGCGGGAACGACGTCACGCCCGCCCGGGTGGCGAGCACGTGCAGGGCGACCTCCATCGGGTCGCCGACCGGCCGCCAGTGACCGCGGTCGAGCACCGCGTGGGAGTCCGGCGAGCACCGCGCGGCGCTGTCGGCCGCCGCCACCGCCGCCGCCTGCGCCGCCGGCTCCCCGGTCAGCCCGCCGTCGGGCCCGTAGCCCTCGCCGGTGACGCCGACCCCGCCGCCGGGCGTCCACACGGCGGCCACGGACATCTCGTTGCGGGTGAGCGTGCCGGTCTTGTCGGTGCAGATGAACGTCGTGGCGCCGAGCGTCTCCACCGACTCCAGCCGGCGCACCAGCGCGTGCCGCGCCGCCATCCGCTGCCCGGCCCGGGCCAGCGAGAGGGTCACCGTCGGCAGCAGGCCCTCCGGCACCAGGGCCACGGTCACCCCGATGGCGAACAGGAACCCGTCGTTCACGTCGAGCCCGAGCAGCAGCGACGCGCCGAAGAAGGCGACCCCGACGCCGACCGAGACCGCCCCGATGGTCTTCACCACGCGGTGCAGCTGGTTCGCCAGCGGGCTGCGCGGGCGCGCCGCGTGCTCGGTGACCGCCGCGATCCCGGCCAGCCGGGTCCCCGCGCCGGTGGCGGTGACGACGGCGGCGCCGTGCCCCTCCACCACGTACGTGCCCGCGTAGACGGTCGCGTCCGTGGCCGGGTGCACCGGCCTGCTCTCCCCGCTGAGCGTGGACTCGTCCACCGCCAGCCGCCCGCCCGGCAGCACCGACGCGTCCGCGCACACCCGGTCCCCGGCCTCCAGCAGCACGACGTCGCCGGCGACGAGGTCGGCCGCGTCGACCACGACCGCGCGGCCGTCGCGGCGCACGGTCGCGCGCACCGGCAGCAGGTCGCGCAGCCGGTCGGCGGCCCGGTCCGCGCGGTACTCCTGGGCGAAGGAGAACAGCCCGTTGAGCACGACGACGACCGCGATGGCCACCGCGAGCACCGGCATGCCGGCGAGCACCGCGAGCCCGGCGGCCACCCACAGCATGATCGCGAAGAAGTGCACGAACTGGCCGGCGAGCACCAGCGCCGGGTGGCGCCGGCGCGGGCCGGGCAGCCGGTTCGGCCCGCCGGTGCGCAGCCGTGCCGCGGCCTCGGCCGCCGACAGGCCCGCCGCCTCGGGCGTGGTGCGAGTGTTCGCGGGGTTGCTCATCGGGGGTCCGCGCGGCGGGCGTTCGTGCGCCGCCGCACCGGAACGGCCGGTCTCCTCGTCACCGTTCCAGGGTCGCCACCCGCCCGGCGGCCGGACAGGGGACCAGGTCCCGACCGGCCCGGGACGGTGGGCCGCATCCGGGCACGGGTGCCCCTGACCCGGAGGGCAGGGCCACCCGCCCGGTTCATCCGCCGAGTAGCGCCTTGTCAGGTCTCCGCGCTCTCCCGCCGACCCGACCCCCAGCACAAGCCGACCCGACCCGCCACGCGGCCGACCCGACCCCCGGCGCAGCCGACCCGACCCGCCACGCGGCCGACCCGACCCCTGGCGCGGCCGACCCGACCCGCCACGCGGCCGACCCGACCCCTGGCGCGGCCGAGTCGACCCGTGGCGAGCCGACCCGACCCCTGGCACAGCCGAGTCGACCGGTGGCGTGGTCCGTGCTGTTCCGCTTGCCGTCGGCTCGGCCGTGCCGGTGGCGCGCAGCGAGCCGACGCCACCGGTCGACTCGCCGACGCCACAGGTCGACTCGCCCGCGCGACGAGTCGACTCACCGATGCCACGGGCCGACTCGCCCGCGTGACGGGTCGACTCGCCGACGCCACGGGTCGACTCGGCCGCGTGGCGGGTCGGGTCGCCTGTGCCATGGGTCGGGTCGCCTGTGTGTGCTGAACATCCCGGTGCCGGGGGCCCGGGGCCCGGCTTCCCGCCGGCGGCGTTGCCGGCGGGAAGCTGGGTCACCGGGGGCATCCGGTGGGGCCGTTCAGCACGCTCCTAGCTGCCGAAGTAGGTCAGCACCCGCTGCATCAGGTCCGCCTTCTCCGCCGCGGTTCCGTACGCCTCGAACGGGAACGCGAGGAACACCACCTTGTACGAGCCGTCCGCCACGCTCAGCGCGTCGGGCTCGGTCGTGTCGTCGGTGAACGCCGCGGTCGCCGGGGCGATCGGGGTCACCTGGTCCTCGAACGTGGCGCCGAGCACCGAGTGATCCAGCGGCACGGTGCCGATCCCGTCGGAGACCGGGTTGCCGGCCACGCCCTGCACGGTCGCGGTCGCCTTGTCGTTCTGCTGTTCGGTGCCGTTCCAGTCGATGTGCAGGTAGTCCCGCACGAACGACGTGGTGCCGGCGGCCTGGTCCAGGATGTCCTGGCCGGACATGAACAGCCTGCCGCCGCCGTCGAGGAAGGCCTTCAGGTCGGCCTCGTACGGCGTGATCGGCGCCGGGTAGGCGTTCCCGGTGAACCACACCACCGTGCTGTGCGCGGTCAGGTAGCTACGCGGCAGCTCCGGATCGGCGCTGAGGTCCCACCGGCTGAACGCCGTGCCGGTCGCGGTCAGCGCGTCGGCGTAGTACGACTCGACGTTCGGCGAGCCGAGGTCCTCGTCGACGACGAGGGTGTCCACCGCGACCGCGATGGTCGTCATCGTCGCGGTGCCGCTGACCGTGCCGTCACCGGTGGAGGTGGCGGTCACCGTCGTGTCGCTGGTCGAGTCGTTCGCCGCCGAGGCCGGCACGCTCACCTTGACGCACACGTCCACGCTCCCGCCGGGAGCGACCTCAGGCGTGCTGGTCAACGGTGTCGTGCAGGTCGCGTCGTACGTCGTGGCCGGCCACGTGCTACTGCTGGACAGCGCGTAGCTGTCCGCCTGGTAGCCGTTGTTGGCCACGTGCACCTGGTAGGTCGCGTCGGTGCCGACCCGCGCCCCGCCCTTCTGCGCGGCCGGGGAGACGGCCACGGCGTGCGCCGGCGCGATCGCGACCGTGTGCGGGCTGCCGGTCGCGTCCACGTGCTGGGCGGAGTTGACCACGATGCCGTCGTTGACGATCGACGTGACCGATCCCGGCAGGTGGCCGGCGATCCGCACGGTGAGGTCCACCGAGGTGCTGCCGCCGGCCGGCACGGTCAGGTTGCGCCACTGCACCTTCCCGTGGCGGTAGCTGCCGCCGTTCGACGCCGAGACGAAGCTCGTACGACCCGGGATGGGCTCGTCGATCCGCACCCCGGTCGCGGGCGCGTTGCCGACGTTGCGAACCGTGATGGTGTAGTGGACCTCGCTGCCCGGCCCGACCGGCGTGCCGTCGTCCGACTTGGACACGACCAGCGCCGGGGCGTTCGCTCCGGTGTCCAACGTGTACGCGGAGCGGCCGTGCGTGCCGGCCGCCAGGGTGGCGTGGCTGGGGTCGTAGTCCAGCTGCCAGATCGCGACCTTGGGGATCCCCGAGCCCAGCCGCCGCCAGCTGTGGCCGCCGTTGGTGGTCACGAACGGGCCCACGTCGGTGCCGACGTAGAGGGTGTTGTCCGAGGACGGGTCCAGGATCACCGAGTTCACCGGGATGTCCGGCAGCCGGCCGCTGATGTCGCGCCAGTGCCGCCCGCCGTCGGTGGTCTTGAACACGTGACCGCGGTTGTGCGGGGTGGCCGCGCCGAAGCCGGCGTAGGCCGCGTACGCGACCCGCCAGTCGGACCGGTCCACCGCGAACTGCGCCACCGGGCGGTTGGGCAGCGCGCGCTTGCCCACCCGCGTCCAGGTCGGGGAGTCCGAGGTGACCGCGTTCGGGCTCACCGAGACCACGCCGTCGTCGCTGCCGACGTAGACGCCGTCGCCGCCGTCGGCCAGCCCGATCGCGGTGATCAGGCAGCCGCGCGCGCCGTTGGGTGCCTCCTCGGTGCAGCCGGTGGTCAGGTCCGGGCTGACCGTGTCCCAGTGCACCTCGCCCGCGGACGGGGCCTCGGCGTTGTCGGTGCGGTAGAGCCGGTAGGTGCCGAGGAACATCTGGTCCGGGTTCGCCCGGTTCTGCACCCACGGGACGTAGAACTCCGACCGGTCGGACATGTCGATGCCGCCGTCGATCGCCTCGTTGCCGAAGAACGTGCCGACCTCGCTCGGGTCGAACCGGTACGGCGAGATGCCGAAGTAGGTGCCGAACACGTACGCGGGCAGCGACGGGTTGTCCGGGTTGGTGTTCGTCTGGTCGACGATCACCTGGCCGCCGTCACCACCTGCCTGGTCGAACCACCGGTCGTTGACCAGCGACCGGCGCATGGTGCCGTTGTCCTGGGTGCCGCCCCAGTACTGGCCGGGCACCTGCGGCACGGTGGCCATGCTGACGAACTGGGTGATCCGCAGCCCGGTGTCATGCACCAGCGCGCCGGTGCTCGGGTTGACGGTGCCGTTGAGGTTCTCCCAGTCGGCGGCCGAGAGCGGCTCACCGGCGCCGTTGCGGCCGCCGCCGGTGAACGACTGCCACGCGCCGCCGTCGTTGCCGATCACGATGTGCTTCGTGTCGTTGGGCTGCAGGGCGATCGCGTGGAAGTCCGGGTGCAGGTCGTAGCCGAGGTTCTTCCAGGTCGCGCCGCCGTCGGTGGACCGGTAGATGCCGCCGGACTGCGGCGAGTTGCCGTAGCCGTAGACGCCGCCGAGGTAGATCACGTCGGGGTTGGTCGGGTCCGGCTTGACCACGTTGTCGTAGAAGCACTGCCCGCCGCAGTAGCCGAGGATCGAGTCGGAGCCGCTGCCGGTGGGCGTGGCGGTCCAGTGCGCGCCGTCGTCGGTGCTCTTGTAGAGCCGCGACTGGTGGTAGTCGTCGGACAGGTCGAAGTAGTCGAACCCGGTGTAGAGCGTGGCGTGCGCGTCGCCGGCCGGGTGGGACAGGCCGAGCGCGAAGCGGGTGCCGCCCTCGAGGAAGTTGCCCTGCGGCAGGTCGCCCAGCGCGCTCGCCCAGGTGGCGCCGCCGTTCGCGGAGCGGTACAGGCCGTCGCCCCAGAAGGACGCGTAGAGCACCCGCGGGTCCTGCGGGTCCATCACCAGGTCCGTCGCACCGTGCAACTCGTTGGTGGTGCCCTTCTTCAGCGACCAGTGCGCGCCGCCGTCGCGGGACTCCCAGACGCCGAACGGGGTGCTGGTCGGCGCGGTGGTCCGGCGCACGCCGCCGCGGCCGCGCAGGGTCGCCATGTAGAGGTGGTCGGCGTTGGTGGGGTCGACCACGATGGAGGACGTGGCCTGCCCGTTGAACTTGTCGCCGGAGACCCGCTTCCAGGTCAGGCCGCCGTCGGCGGAGCGGTACACACCGTCGCCGTAGTAGCTGTCGCCGGACAGCGCGCCCTCACCGGAGCCGAGGTAGATGATCCGGTCGTCGCTGGGCGCCAGCGCGAGCGCGCCCACCGCCTGGGTGTTGGCGTCCGGGGTGCGCGAGGTCCAGGTCTTGGTGTCGTTGTCGAAGGTCCACACGCCGCCCTGGGCCGCGCCGAGGACGATGGTGCCGTCGTTGCGGACCACCAGCGCGCCGATCCGGCCGGACACCGCCTCCAGCGTGTTGCTGGTGCGGGCGACCTGCACGACCGGGTCGGGCCCGACGTTGGTCCAGGTGCCGCCGCGCGGTGCGCCGTGCCGGGTCTCCACGGCGAAGCCGTTGGCCGCGCTGGCCGCCTTGGTGCGGTACGTCGCCGCCTGCTCGAGGGTCAGCTTGTCGTCGCCGGCGAGCAGCCGGCTCCAGTAGTAGGCGTCGCGGAGCTTGTCGAAACCGGCCTCGTCCTCACCGGTTTCGTGCTCGCCCTTCGGCGTGAGCAACACCGGGGTGTCGTCCGGCGGGGCGGCGACCGCGGTTGGGGTGGATAACGTGACAAATGGAGCAACTAGTAATATTGCGGCAAAAGCTCTAAATCGGGCAAGGCGACGTTTGCTGACCATTTTGCAGGCTCCATAACCCCCGAACGGACCGGGCACGGCGAGCCTGCCGAGGTTGATCGCGACAGACCCGAGCGAGTTTCTCTCCGGGCAGGCCGCGGATCAATCGGCCGTTCGTACCACTCGTGCGGAATCGACGGCTCACTTTCCGCCGGACCGGCCGTGCGAACCCTGGTCGGCCGCGAACGACGCGATCCAGGCGAGCGCGGAGTTCCAGTTGATCGCCACCTCGTTGGTCGAGTAGGACTGGATGTCGTCGACGTAGCAGAACTGCGGCGCGCAGCCGGCCAGCAGATCGGCCGCGAAGGGATCCTGCAGCCCGGCGTTCGCGCCGCCGGCGATCGACCCGTCGGGCGGGTGCGGCAGGTTCGGGTCGAGCTCGTGGCCGTAGAGCCTGCTGTGCTGGTTCTGCGAGGTCGTGTCGCCCCAGCCGGTCACATAGGACTGGTTCAGCGCGTTGCGGCCGAGGACGTAGTCCAGCCCCTCCAGGGCGCCGTCCCGGTACCGGGCCCGGCCGGTCAGGTCGAACGCGGTGGCCAGCACCACCAGGTTGTTGATGATGTTGCTGTTCGAGCCCCAGACGTAGCCGCCGGAGTCGCCCGGCAGCGGCAGGCCGTAGGACTCCCCCGCCTCGGCGGACAGGTAGGCGTCGGCGGCGTCGAGCACCGAGCGCCGCACGCGGGACCGCTCACCCGCCGGAAGTCCACTCGGGACCGTGGCGAGGTCGAGCCGGCCGAGCGCGGCGGTCGCCTGCCAGCCGAACCCGGTGGGACTGAACACGTCCCCCGTGTGGTGCGGCGAGGACCGCAGGTCGGCGAGGTAGTGCCGGTCCCCGGTGGTCAGGTACAGCTCGGCGGCGGCCCAGTAGAACTCGTCGCTGACGTCCACGTCGTCGTAGGCACCGCCGCCGGTGCCGTCCGCCGGGCTCGCCAGCAGGTCCGGGTGGGCCTTCGCGGCCGCGTACGCCGTGCGCGCGGCGGACAGGCAGCGGTGCGCGAACGCGGCGTCGTAGCGGGCGTAGAGCCGGCCGCACTGCGCGGCGACGGCGGCCAGGTTCAGCGTCGCGGCGGTCGACGGCGGGTGCAGCTCGCGCGGCATCGGGTCGTCCTGCGGGGCCAGCGGCAGGCCGGTCCACGCCTGGTCGTGGATCTTGTGGTGGGCCATCCCGGCGAGCGGCTCGCCGGGCGGCACCTGCATGCGCAGCAGGAACTCCAGCTCCCAGCGCGCCTCGTCGAGGACGTCCGGCACGCGGTTGCCCCGCTCGGGCACCCGCAGCGTGCCGTCGCCCAGCGCGCCACGCACGGCCGTGTGCGCGGTGCGCGTCCGCTCGAACGTGCTGAGCAGCTGGTAGGTCGCGATCCCGCCGTTGACCACGTACTTGCCGTGGTCGCCGGCGTCGTACCAGCCGCCGCGCACGTCCAGCCGGTAGTCGCACACCCCGGGCTGGCACGGGACGTCGGTGTCGCCCTGGTTGGGCGGCACGCCGAGGTGGCCGGCCGGGCGGGCGTACTGCGCGCCCACCAGCGAGCCGTCGATCGCGATGCCGCTGCGCTGGACGTAGAAGAACTGCAGGGAGTCCGAGCGCAGGTCCCGGTAGACGTCGCCGATGTCGAACGGATGGCTGGTCTCGCCGTCGGCGCTCAGCGTGTAGCCGGTGCCGGGCCGGGTGAACCGGAGAAGTCGATCGTGTGCGTGCGCTGCCCGGAGGCCGCGTCGAGGCCGCGCGGGGTGGTCCGCCCGCCGGCCACCACCCGGCCGTTCGCGGCGGTGAGCCGCCAGGGCAGCGGGCCGGCCGCGTCGGTGACCACGGTGGCGTGCTTCGGGCCGTGCGGCAGGTAGCCGACCTGGTTGACGCGCACCCGCGGGCCGGTGTCGGGCACGTACACCGGCGGTTCCGCGCCGCCGGTGAGCGACACGTTGTCCAGGCAGAAGGTCCACGGCTCGGCGCGGCCGCCGACCTGGAACGCCAGTTGCTCGGCGGAGCTGTCGACGCCGGAGGTGAACACGTAGGAGAAGTGGGCGGGTTCGGTGCCGAGCACGGTCGGCTGGGAGAGCCGCTCGGTCCACGGGTCCACCTGCAGCTGCACCTTGGCCAGCACGCCGACCGGCGCCGACGCGGACGCGTCGAAGGACAGCTCGTAGGACTCGCCGGCCTGCAGCGTGAGGTCGTTCTGGCCGACGATGGCGTCCCACGGGTTCGTGGTGCCGCCCGCGATCTCCGCGCACAGCCGGCCGTCGACCACGGCGGCGGGCGCGTTGTCCGTCCACCACCACGGCGCCGTGCCGCCGTCGAAGGTGCCGTTGACGATCTGGTCCTGCTCCTGCGCGCCGGCGGTCGGCGTGACCGGGCCGGCGACGACGAGGGCCGCGGTCGCGAGGATCGCGGCCGCCAGGCGGGTGGTGCGGTGCACGGCGAGCCCCTTTCGCGAGGGCGGACCCACCACGACCGCGGCCTTCCGGCCGCCGCGATGAGGCCGCTCCTGGGAGCGCTCCCAGAATGTCGCTACCGATCGTGGCGAGCCGGACACTCTCTTGTCAAGACATCGGATCGCTCCGCGATGTCCGATTTCGGGGAACGCTCCCAGCCCGGCAGGTCGAAACGCCGCCGAAATCCGGATCGTGAGGTTCGCGAGGCATGGGCGGGCGCGCTCGCCCGCCTGGTCGCGCCGGGCACGCCGATCGACGACCGTTGACACGCCGCCTGTTACTCCTATTATAGAAGTCTCATCCTATAAAGGGAGTCATCGATGTCGAACGCCGAGATCTTCCGTACCTACCTGGACAGGTTCACCTCGGGCGACCGCGACGGCGCCGCGGAGCTGCTGACCGACGACTTCCGGTTCGACGGCCCGATGCTGCGCTCGCAGGGCAAGGCGGCGTTCATCGAGGGCTCCGCCGGGCTGGGCCCGATCATGCGCGGCGCGGTGGTGCACCGGCAGTGGGAGGAGGGCGGCGAGGTCTGCTCGATCTACGACTTCACGATCGAGACCCCGGCCGGCACGGCCTCGATCCCGATGGCCGAGTGGAACTCCTTCCGCGACGGCAAGCTCGCCTCGGCCCGGCTCATCTTCGACACCGCGGCGATGGCCGCGCTGCTGCCGGCCGGATAGGGAGCCCGCATGCCGAGGACGCCGTGGACCGGCTACGGCCGGTTCTGCCCGCTGGCGCGGGCACTCGACGTGGTCGGCGAGCGGTGGACCCTGGTGATCGTCCAGGAGCTGCTCAAGCGGTCCTACCGCTACGGCGAGCTGCTGGCCCGGCTGCCGGGCATCAGCACCAGCGTGCTCGCCGACCGCCTGCGCACCCTGGAACGCGCGGCGGTGGTGACCCGCGAGGCGGGTGGGGTCGGTGCGGGGGTCGTCTACTCGCTGACCGACCGCGGCCGCGCGCTCGACGGCGCGCTGCGCGAGCTGCGCCGGTGGGGCGCCGGCTTCCTCGCCGACCCCACCGCCGACGGCTCCCCCGGGCAGCTGTTCGACGTCACCTACGTCGGCGGGATCGACACGGTGGCCGACGGCCGGTTCGAGCTCGTCGTCGACGGTGAGCCGGCCACGCTGACCTTCGCCGGCGGCCGGCTGCGCCAGGAGCCCGGCGCCGCGCCCGATGCCGAGCTGAGCGTGCGCACCAGCTCGGGATTCCTCGACCGCTGGGCGGCGGGCGAGGACGACTGGGACGGCGGCCGCGCACGCGGCGAGGTGACCGTGCGCGGCCCGGCGCGGGCCTGGCCGCGCTGGCTGGCGGTGACCGGCTACCTGCTGCACGTCGACGACGCGCGGAGCGACACGGCGAGGATGGAGGCACGCGATGCCTGACCGGCCGAGCGACTTCTTCTTCGCGGCGGGCGCCGGGGCGCTCGCCCACCCCGACGTGACCACCGGCACGATGATGGGCTTCCCGTGCCTGCGCGTGGCGGGCGCGTTCTTCGCCTCCTGCGACCACCGCACCGGCGACCTGATCGTCAAGCTGCCGCGCGACCGCGTCGCCCAGCTCATCGCCGACGGCGGCGGCGCACCGTTCGCGCCGGCCGGGCGCACCTTCCGCGAGTGGGTCCTCGTCGACGACCGTGACGAGGCTCGCTGGGCCGCCCTGATCGACGAGGCCCGCGAGTTCGTGGCCGGCCGGCCGTGAGCACCCGGCCGCCACACAGGACTTCACGGGTTTCCGCGGTCCACCTCGACGAGCAGCGGGAGGTCGTGGTGCTCCACCCCCGCCGAGGAGCTGCGCACCTACCAGGCCGACCTGCCGACTTCCTGATCTCGCCGGGCAACCGCGTGCTGGCGAGCAGGTACGGCACGCACGCCTACGACCAGTGGTCGGTCGACGAGCTCCTCGCTGCGGCGCGGCGCGGGTGACCGCCCCGCCCACGCCCGTCACGTTGCCGGTCACCGCGGAACGCGTCACTGTACGTATGGTGTGAACCCCGAGCCCGAGCGACGACCGATCGAGGAGCCGAGATGAGAGACGACATCGACAGCGAGTCGAATCTCCTCCAGCCCGAGGACACCCTCGACGACCGCGGTGTCGAGGACGTGCTGGACGAGGGCTACTCGCCGCCGGAGCGTCCGCTCGCGGTCAACGACTGGGGCGTGACCGCGCGCGAGGCATCCGGGCACGAGAGCCTGGAGGCCCGGCTTGCCCGCGAGGTGCCCGAACTCGACGACGCGGGCGGCGACGACCTCGGCGACACCGAGGACACCGACGGCGAGCTGTACGACGACGAGGTGGGCGTGGCCCGCGCCGGCCGCCTGGTCGAGGAGGACGACGGCGCGGGCGGCGACACCGACCCGTACCTGTACGCCCGCGACGTGGGGATCGACGGCTCGGCGGCCACCGCCGAGGAGGCCGCGGTGCACATCGTCGCGGAGCGCGACCTGGACGGGTGATGACGCGGCGGTCGCCGAACTCGCCCGGGTGATCCGGTCAGGGTCGCGGACGAGCTGCCGATGCGAAGAGCATGTGGAAGTTTCGCCGCAGGTCGCCGTCCCGGAGCACCATGCCCGGCGACGCCGTCGCGCCGACCGACGAGCAGATCGCGGCGGAGCGGCGGGCTCGGCTTGCCGCCGAGGGCGAGGCCGAGCGCGTCGCGGCCCGGCACGCCCGGCTGGCCCGCGGGACGGCCGACGGCACCACCCGGTCCGGCGCCATGTCGAACGAGCTCGGTGACGTCGCGGGCGTCGCCGGTGACGTCGCGCACGGGATGGACGTGCTGCGCCTGGGCATGTTCCAGATGCTCGGGCAGATCTCCGCACTGAGCGAGGTGTCCGAGCGCATCACGCCGATGGTCCACGTGATTCGCAACATCGCCAAGCAGACCAACCTGCTCGCCCTCAACGCGACCATCGAGGCCGCTCGCGCCGGCTCGGCCGGGAAGGGTTTCGCGGTCGTGGCCTCCGAGGTGCGCAAGCTGGCCGACGACTCCGGATCCGCCACCCGGTCCATCGACGCGATCGTCGGCGAGCTGCGGGAGATGGCCCAGGCCACCCTGGACATCGCGACCCTCACCAGCGAGGACCTGGAGCGCTACACGTCCGACTTCGCCGCCGTCGGCGAGCGGATCGGCGACGTGCGGGCGGAGCTCACCGCGATGACCGACGCCCTGGTCGAGCTCGTCGCGCACAGCTGAGCGGGCGCCGCGAACCCACGAGCTCTCGAGGAGGGGCGATGTCCGAAGTGGAGCCCGTCAACGTCGCGATCATCGGCGGTGGACCGGCCGGGTACACCGCGGCGATCTACGCCGCCCGGGGCGGCCTCACGTCCGTGTGCCTCGAAGGCGACGAGCCAGGAGGGCAGATCGTCCGCTCCGCCGGTCTGCACAACTTTCCCGGTTTCCCGGGCGGAATCGCCGGACTGGAGCTCAGCGACCGGATGCGCGCCCAGGTCGTCGAGCTCGGCGGCCGCACGGTGACCGCCCACGTGCGGTCGGTGGACCTCGGCGCGTCGCCCTTCACGGTCCGCACCGGGAGATCCGACTTCGCCGCGGACGCCGTCATCGTGGCCACCGGCGCGACGTTCAACCGGCTGGGGCTGCCCTCCGAGGCGGAGTTCGAGGGCCGCGGCGTGTGCTACTGCGCGATCTGCGACGGCCCGCTGTTCGCCGGTCAGCGGGTGGCCGTGGTCGGCGGCGGCGACGTGGCGGCCGAGGAGGCGCTCGCCCTTGCCGACATCGCCGACAGCGTCGTGCTGGTGCACCGGCGCGCCGAGTTCCGCGCGCACGCCGCCAACCTGGCGGCCCTGGCCGCGACACCCAACATCACGGTCCTGACGCCGCACGTCGCGACCGAGATCCTCGGCGACGCCTCCGGGGTCACCGGCCTGCGAACCCGGAACGTGACCTCCGGCGAGTGCGGCGAGGCCGAGGTCGACGGCGTGTTCGTCTCCATCGGACAGACCCCGAACAGCGACCTGTTCACCGAATGGCTGCCGGCCGACGAGTCCGGCTACCTGCTGACCGAGCCCGGCACCGCCATGACCCGCGTGCCCGGGGTCTTCGTCGCGGGCGAGGTCGGGGATCCCACCTACCGTCAGGCGGTCACCGCGGCGGCCTCGGGCTGCCGCGCCGCGCTGGACGCCGAGCGCTGGCTGCGCACCACCCGCCGGGTCACCACCAGGCCCAGCCTGGCCGACGCGAGCCTCGGGCATTCCGCCCGCTGATCCGCCGACCCAGACGAGAGGAGGCACCATGTTCGTCGGCTCACCGGCCCCGGACTTCCGCATGGTCAGCACCCGGGACCTGAACACCCTCGACCACGAGGTCACGCTCGCCGACTACGCCGGACGCTGGCTGGTCCTGTTCTTCTACCCCGCCGACTTCACCTTCGTCTGCCCGAGCGAGGTGCTCGCGCTCAACGCCGCCCTGCCGTCGTTCACCGAGCTCGGCGCGGACGTGCTGGCGGTGAGCACGGACAGCGTGCACGCGCACGTGGCGTGGATGGAGTTCCACATCGGTGCCCTGGACTTCCCGCTCGCGAGCGACCGGAACCAGCGCGTCTCCCGCGCCTACCGCGTGCTCGACGCCGAGGGACAGTCGGCCCGCGCGGTGTTCGTCATCGACCCGGACGGCGTCGTCCGCCACGAAACGGTCCACGACGACCGGGTCGGCCGCTCCGTCGACGAGCTGCTCCGGGTGCTGACCGCGCTGCAGGCGCCCGGCCTCACCCTCGGCCGCTACACCCCGACCGTCAGAACGGAGAGGACGCCGTGACGAAGACCGTGGTGCTGTACACGACCACCGGGTGCCCGCTGTGCCAGCGGTACAAGACATTGCTGGCCGAGCTCGGTGTCGCCTACCAGGAGAAGAACACGACCGACCACCCGTCGCTGCTGCAGGAGCTGAGCGGCAAGGGCATCCGCATGGTGCCGACGGTGTTCGTCGGCACCGAGTTCGTCGCCGGCTACCGGCCGACCAGCCTGATGGCGCTGCTGTCCCGGTGAGCCCGCCCGTGCGGCGGCCGGTCCGGTGGGCCACCGCGGGCGGCCCACCGAACCTGCCGGGTCACCGGGTCGGGATCTTCTCCACGTCCACCATCACGTCGGACTGCTGGTTGGGCGGGTTGTTGCCGGGCGTGTTCGGCTCGGCGAACCGGGCGTCGGTCCAGCACGGGATGGCCACGCCGGTCGAGGTGTCCAGCCCGTTGTAGTCACCGATGAACACACCGAGCCGGAAGGCGAGGTCGGGGTTCCACGACTGCTCGGACACCCGCCGGGTGGCGAAGCTCGCCGCCTTGTTCACCGACACCGACAGCGAGGTGTCGATCAGCTTCGGGCCGCTGTAGCGGCGGTCGAAGTAGGCGACCGACACCACGCCGTCCGGTGAGACGGACAGCCATGGGAACCACTGGTCGTCGACCGACCCCTTGGTGATGTTCAGCGGCCTGCTCCAGCCGCGGCCGCCGTTGCCGGACCTCGTGACGAACACGTCGTTGTTCGTGTCGGCCGCGGTGCCGTTGCGGTTGTCGGCGAAGGAGAGGTACAGCTGGCCGGTGCGCGGGTCGATGTCGAGGTTGCCCGCGGCGTCGATCCGGGCGCACATCAGGTCGAGGGTCTGGCTCCCCTGGCAGATCGGGTACTTGTCGGCGCCGTCGAACACGTCCGTGACGAACCGCGGCGTGCCCCAGGACGCACCGCCGTCGGTCGAGCGCGCCAGCAGGTACTGGCTCTTCTCCCGGCTGTCCACGTTGAAGTTCTGGAACGCCACGTACAGGGTGCCGTCGCGCGGGTCGACCACCGGCGAGGAGAACTGGTCCTCGTCGCAGGCGCCGTCCGCGTCGCCCGTCTGGAACGTGCAGCGCCCGGACGTGCCGGACACCTCCACCGGCGCGGACCAGTGCCGGCCCTGGTCGTCGGAGTAGGCGATCACGATCGGCGAGTCGACGAACCCGGTACCGCCCTCGTCGAAGTCGAACCTGGTCCAGGTGACGTAGAGCCGGTCGGGGCTCACGAAGCCCTGGTCGGTCCCGGGCACCAGGGGCGTCCCGGGCGGGCGCCGTCCCGCGGTCATCCACTCCTTGTCGTGGAAGATCCGGCAGTCGTCCGGCCCGCCGTTGTGCGCCACGATCCCGTCGCCGAGAATCGTCCCGCTGCCACCGGGTACGTCCGCGGTCGGTGCCGTCCAGGTCACGCCCTTGTCGGTGGAGCGGCTCACCGCGATGTAGGAGTCGCAGTTGCTGCGCCCGAACGCGATGAACGACGCGTACGCGACGCCCTCGCGGTCGAACGCGAGGACCGGGTCGCCGGTGCCGTACATGTTCCGTTCCGGCGTGATGACCTGGCGCGCGTGCCCGCTGTGCGGCCAGGTGTGGCCGCCGTCGAAGGACACGTAGATGCCCATCGTCGAGTCCACCGCGTACTCGTAGTCGTTGGACCCGGCGATCACGTTGTGCGAGTCGGTCGGGTTGATCGCGATGACGGTCTCGTTCTGGGGGAACCCGGCGCCGCTGCCGAACTGGTCGGTCGGGTTCGCCTTGTTGTCCCCGTTCGCCTGGATGTCGTCGGACGCCACCGAGGCGGCGGCGCGTGCGTTGCGGTCGGCCACCACGCCGCGGTCGGTCGCCGTCAGTTCCCGGTCGGCGACCCCGGAGAGCTGCGGGCGCCCGGGCGCCGGCTCGTAACCGAACCGACCCGACGGTGCTGCCTGGGAAGTCGTACCGGCCAGGGTCACCACGGACCCGGCCAGGGCGAGGACAGCTCCCACCGCCCACAACCGACGTTTCTTCATGCCACTCACCTCGTGATCGACGAATGCGGCTGGCAGAGCGGACCCGGGCGGAAGTTACTCCCCAACGGGGCACCCGTCGATAGGCCGAACGCGCGACAACGCGACGGCGGGCTCAGCCGCGGTCGATCTCCGCCGTCCGGTGCCGGACGAGGTCCAGCACGACGTCGTCGGGCAGCGGATCGGCCGCGGTGAACCGGACCGTGCCCTTCGACAGCGAGTGGCCGGCGAGCCGGTCGCGCACGGCGTCGACGGCACCCGGGCTGAACGGGAACACGCTGAGATGTCCCTTCGCCTCGCGGAACCCGAGCAGTGGCCTGCCGCGGTAGCGCAGCGCGGCCATCCCGTAGCCGGTGCCGTCCTCGGCGTCCGGGGCCACCCGCATGGCCAGCCGCCGGACGTGCTCGAACGCGGCGGCGGAGGCCTCGTCGAGGCCGCCGAAGTAATCGTCCACAACGGACATACCGATCATCCTAGTGTCTCGTGTTCGAGGTTGTTTGGCGGTTGCCGGTGATCCAGATCGTTCCTGGCCAGGCGGAGCGAATCCCTCATACCGGGTTGTATTCGGGTTTCGCGACAACGCCGCCAGGGGCGATCTGGGCGCCGGCAACCGCAAACGTTCCTCGGAGACGGGACACTAGCCACGCGGCCCGAACGGCCGGCGGCTACCTCGAGTCGCGCCCGCGCGGCGCCACGGATCCCGACGCCGTCGGCCGTTCGGTGACCAGGCGGCGCACCGCGACGCTGTAGGGGTTGCCGGGTTTGGCCGCCGCGAGCGGCACCGCGTCGTTGACCGCGGCCCGAACGTCCCAACTGGACGGAAGGGCGGCCGCGACCGGCCGGTTGATCGCTCGCTCGATGTCCGCGGCGTCGAAGCCGACCGTCGAGTCGCAGCGGTTGACCACGATGGAGCGCGCCCTGTCCCGGTACGGCAGCAGGTCGAGCATGTCCAGCAGGAAGCGCAGGTGCCGCAGGGCCGGCCGCTCCGGCCCGGTGAGCAGCACGTGCCGGTCCGAGGAGTCGAGCGCGGCCAGCATGTTCGGTCCCAGCGGTCCCGACGTGTCGACGACGACGTGGTCGTAGCACATGGCGAGCGACGCGAGCAGCTCACCGACCAGCACCGGCGTGATCAGCTCGGCCGCTCCGGGCGCGACGGGCGCCAGCACGGCGTCGATCCCCATGCCCAGCGGTGTCAGGATCGAGGTGAGCGCGTCCCGGTCGAACCCGCCGTCGCCGCGCACCGCGTCGGCCATGGTCCGCTTCGGTTCGACGTCGAGCACGGTCGCGACGTCCCCGTAGACCAGGTCCAGGTCGACCAGGCACACCGACCGGGCACCGCCGTCGGCGAGCACGACGGCCAGGTTGGTCGCCAGCGTGGTCTTGCCGCAGCCGCCCTTGGCCCCGAACACCGTGGTCACGTGCCCGAAACCGTCGGCCGGTCGCGGTTCGTTCATCGGACACCTTCTTCGGATCGAGGCTGACTGCCGGACATGACTCAGCGTGCTGTCCTTCGGGTCATGGTCACAGCGGGTGAACGGTGGACTTGAGACAACGTTCGGCGGACAGGCATCGGCCGATGACGGCCGGCGGCCGACACGTGTCGGGCGATCGCCCGACACGCGACCGGGCCGGCAGGACGGGCGACAGTGTCCTCGGACACCAACTTGGTTGCAGCCGGTAACCGATGACCCGGCGTTACCGACTAACGGGTGAACCATCACACGCAAGGGGTGTCCCGGACCCGCTCCCGGACCGCCGAAGGGACTCGTCATGGCGATCCGCATCGTGGTCATCGACGGCCACACCCTCACCCGGCACGGGCTGTCGTGCCTGGTGGAGGAGCACCCGGACCTCGAGATCGTCGGCCAGGCAGCCTCGGTGGCCGAGGCGGAGAAGCTGGTCGTGCTGACCCGGCCACACGTGGTGACCATCGATGTCGCACTGCCGGATGGTGACGGACTGTCACTGGCACGGTCGTTACGGGACCGGCACCGCGAGCTCGGGATCGTGGTGCTGACCTCGCTCGGTGACGACGACGTGCTGTTCCGCGCGCTGGACACCGGCGTGTCCGCGTTCGTCGCCAAGACCGCCCCGGTCGAGGAGGTGCTGGGCGCGATCCGGCACGCGGCGGTGGCCGCGACGTCGTTCACCGCGACGGGGCTGGGCGACGCGCTGGCCCGGCGGCGTGAGCTGGACGGCCGGTTCGGCCTGAGCAAGCGGGAGCGCGAGGTGCTGGTGCTGCTGCGGGACGGGCTGTCCGTTCCGTCGATCGCCCGCACCATGTACGTCAGCCCGTCCACGGCGAAGACCTACGTGGCGCGGTTGTACGAGAAGCTCGGCGCGTCGAGCCGGGCCCAGGCGCTGATGACCGCGCTGCGCCACAACCTCATCGACTTCGACCGGAAACCTGTCGCCTGACACCTGATATCGGCACAACTACTGGTACAACGGACCGCACCGAAACCGTATCGGTGCATTCGGTCGCGGCGTCGGGGAACGATCAGTCGTACAGTCGGTAGGAGGGCCGCCGATATGGAGATCTGGCTGATCTGGTTGATCATCGCCGTGGTTGCGGGCATCGCGGAGATCTTCACCCTGACCGCCGCGCTGGGGGTGATGGGCGGCGCGTCGTTGCTCACGGCCGTGCTCGCCGCGGTCGGGCTGCCGCTGCCGCTGCAGATCGTGGCGTTCGCCGCCGCGGCGACCGCGGGGGTGGTGCTGGTTCGCCCGATCGCACTGCGCCACATGCACCAGCCGCCGGCCCAGCTGTTCGGCGTGGACGCGCTGATCGGCAAGCGCGCCTACGTCGTGCGGGAGGTCACCGACCGGGACGGCCGGGTGCGCATCGACGGCGAGGAGTGGACGGCACGCCCGTTCGACGAGTCCCTCGTGATCCCCATCGGCGCCGCGGTCGACATCATGAGCATCAGCGGTACCACCGCCATCGTCTATCCACGGGAGTGAACATGGAGATCTCCGCCCTACTCATCGCCGCCGTGCTCGTCGCGCTGCTGGTCGTGTTCACCGTCCTGCGGACCGTGCGCATCGTGCCGCAGGCGCGGGCCCGCAACGTGGAACGGCTGGGCCGCTACCACCGCACCCTGCAGCCCGGCCTCAACTTCGTCATCCCCTACATCGACCGCGTCTACAACGCGATCGACCTGCGCGAGCAGGTGGTCTCGTTCCAGCCGCAGCCGGTGATCACCGAGGACAACCTCGTCGTCGAGATCGACACGGTGCTGTACTTCCAGGTGACCGACCCGCGCGCGGCCGCCTACGAGATCGCCAGCTACCTGCAGGCCGTCGAGCAGCTCACCGTCACCACGCTGCGCAACGTGGTCGGCTCCATGGACCTGGAGCGCACCCTCACCTCCCGGGACACGATCAACAGCCAGCTGCGCGGCGTGCTGGACGAGGCGACCGGCAAGTGGGGCATCCGGGTCAACCGCGTGGAGATCAAGGCGATCGACCCGCCGCGCACCATCAAGGACGCGATGGAGAAGCAGATGCGCGCCGAGCGGGACAAGCGCGCCGCGATCCTGTCCGCCGAAGGCCAGCGGCAGTCCCAGATCCTCACCGCCGAGGGCGACAAGCAGGCCGCCGTGCTGCGCGCCGAGGGCAACCGGACCGCGCAGATCCTCAAGGCCGAGGGCGAGGCGAAGGCCATCGACCAGGTCTTCCAGGCCGTGCATCGCAACGACCCCGACCCCAAGCTGCTCGCCTACCAGTACCTGCAGACGCTGCCGGAGCTCGCCCGGGGCGAGAACAACACCTTCTTCGTCATTCCGAGCGAGGTCACCTCGGCGCTGTCCGGGGTGTCCCGTGCCTTCGCCGACGCGCTGCCCAAGTCGCCCGCCACCCGGGAGGTTCAGGTCGAGGACGAGCTGACCGCGCGGGCGGCCGACGACGCCGCGCAGGCCGCCGAGGCCGCCGCCGAGGCGGTCGCCGACGCGGCGGAGGCCGAGACCACGCCGCGGCTGCAGACCCCGAACAAGCACACGACCTGACCCGCGCCCGCGGGCTCCCGATCACCGGACGGTGCGCCGGCGAGTCCACCTGAGACGGTCGGGAGCCCGGCCGGGTCGCGGTCAGCCGCAGTGCTCGTAGGGGCTGGTGTAGGCGTGCGAACCCACCGAGCCACCCCACTTCACGCAGGTCGAGCCGGCGACCCGGGAGACCGGTCCGGCGTAGTAGGCGAAGCGTCCGGAGTCGGTCACCACCGACTTCCCCTTCACCTGCAGGTGCGCGGACACCGGCGAGGCCGTGCCGACCGAGACGGACTTGAGCGTGGTGACGCAGTTCCGCTTGGTGCCCGAGTCGTAGAGCAGGTACACCCGGCCCGCGCCGCCCAGCCCGTGCGAGTCGATCACCGAGTAGCCCGAGCCGCACACCTCCTTGGCCGTGTACGGGTTCCCCCCGCACTTGTTGTGGCTGGTGAACGCCGTGTGCCCGTAGTAGGGCACCGCGCGCCCGTCGAGCACGGCCTTGCGTGCCGTGCCGTTCAGCCGCTGCTCGTAGTGCAGGTGCGGGCCGGTGACGCCACCGGTGGCGCCCGCCTTGCCGATCTGCTGGCCCAGGGAGACCCGCTGCCCCACCGAGACCTGCTGGGCCGACAGGTGCGCGTAGCGGGTGGTGTAGCCGCCGCCGTGGTTGATCTCGATCCACCGGCCGTAGCTGGTGTCGCCCTCGTTCGCGACCCGGGACACCGTGCCACCCGCGGACGCCAGCACGGGCATCCCGGAGATGCCCGACTTCTGGAAGTCGACCGAGTTCGCCGGGCTGTGCCCGCTGAACGTGGCCGCGGTGACCGTGGTGCCGCACCGGAAGGGCACCTGGAAGTTCGGCGCGGCCACCGCCGGCGCCTGGACGGCCACGGTGACCGCCACCGCGCCGAGGGCGGCCGCGGCGGCCACCACCGACGCCCGTCGTAATGCTCGCATCGTCATACCTCCGCCGTGCAGGGACGCGGACTGTTGCTGTGACATGTGGACGAGACTTTGTCACAGATGCACGGGACGTGGCGAGAAATGGTGACTTTGCCACCGATTCGGTGATCGCCGGACCGACACCAGGCCCAACTCGATGGTGCGCTCGGAGTACGGCGTGGCCGGACAGGCCCCGGGCGAGGACGATGCGGGGATGATCGGCCGGCTGCACCACGTGGTCCTCGACTGCCCCGACCCGCACGCGCTCGCCGCGTTCTACCGCGACCTGCTCGGGCTGCCGGTGACCTACGCGGACGAGAGCTGGGTGGTGGTCGCGGCGAACGACACCTCCTCCGGGCTCGCCTTCCAGCTCGCCCCCGATCACGTGCCACCCCGCTGGCCCGATCCGGCGGCGCCCCAGCAGGTGCACCTGGACGTGATGGTCGACGACGTCGCCGCGGCCACGCCGCGGGTGCTCGCGCTCGGCGCGACGCACCTACGCGGCGACGTGTTCGCCGACCCGGCGGGACACCCCTTCTGCCTGATCCCGCGACCGTCGTGGGCCCCGCCGGTCGGCCGAGCCGCACCGCCCCTTCGTAACGGCTTACCCCTATAGGGTATGATCCCCGCCATGGTGGACGCGATCGGACGTGCGCTGGCCCTGGCGGGGACGATGGCCTGGGACATCCTCTGGGCCCTGGTCCTCGGCTTCACGCTCTCCGCCGTGGTGCAGGCGGTGGTACGCAAGTCGACCATCGTGCGCCTGATGGGCGACGGCCGGCCGCGCACCCTGGCGGTCTCCTCGCTGCTGGGCGCGGCATCGTCCTCGTGCTCCTACGCGGCGGTCGCGCTGGCCCGGTCGCTGTTCCGCAAGGGCGCGAACTTCACCGCGGCGATGGCCTTCGAGATCGGCTCCACCAACCTCGTCGTCGAGCTGGGCATCATCATGGCCCTGCTGATGGGCTGGCAGTTCACCGCCGCCGAGTTCGTCGGCGGCCCGATCATGATCGTGCTGCTGGCGGTGCTCTTCCGGCTGTTCGTCCGCTCGCGGCTGATCGAGCGCGCCCGCGAGCAGGCGAACCGGGGCGTGGCCGGGTCGATGGAGGGCCACGCCGCGATGGACATGTCCGTCCAGGGCGAGGGGTCGTTCCGGCAGCGGCTGTTCTCCGGGCGCGGGTACACGGCCGTGTCGAACGTGTTCGTGATGGAGTGGGCGGCGATCCTGCGGGACCTGGTGATCGGCCTGCTCATCGCCGGGGCGATCGGCGCCTGGGTGCCGGAATCGTTCTGGCAGTCGTTCTTCGCCACCGACCACCCGGTGCTCTCGGCGCTGTGGGGGCCGATCGTCGGCCCGATCGTGGCGATCCTGTCGTTCGTCTGCTCGGTGGGCAACGTCCCGCTGGCGGCGGTGCTGTGGAACGGCGGGATCAGCTTCGGCGGCGTGGTCGCGTTCATCTTCGCGGACCTGTTGATCCTGCCCATCCTCAGCATCTACCGGAAGTACTACGGCACCCGCATGGCGCTGGTGCTGCTCGGCACGTTCTACGCGGCCATGGTCGGCGCCGGCTACCTCGTCGAGCTGATCTTCGGAGTCACCGGCCTGATCCCCGCCGACCGCCACGTCTCGGTGCTGGCCGGGGGCGTGTCGTGGAACTACACGACCTGGCTGAACATCGTGTTCCTGCTGCTGGCGGCCGCGCTGGTGGTGCGGTTCCTGCGCACCGGCGGCGCCGGCATGCTGCGGATGATGGGCGGCGCGCCGGACACCGCGGACTCCCACTCCGGGCACGACCAGTGACCTCCGGTCATCCGATCAAGGACGAAAGCCCCGACCGGCGGGGTCCAAGCGAAGTGGCGCGTGCCGGGCACCCACGTGATCCTTGATCTCACCCGCCCGCGAACAGGGCGTGCGTGACGACGGAGGGGATCGAGTGGCTGGGAACGTGGACGGGGCGGCCGCCCCGCGGCCCGTGACGGGGACGGCCGGCGACACCGCGTCCGGCCGTCGGCGGGTCCTCATGCTGGTGATGGCGACCACCGGGTTCGCGATCAACTTCTGGGCCTGGGCCCTGCTGAGCCCGCTCGGACCGATGTTCAAGGACACGCTGGGGCTCAGCGCCTTCGAGCAGGCGGTGCTCGTGGCCGTGCCGGTGGTCGTCGGATCGCTCGGCCGGATCCCGGTGGGCGCGCTGACCGACCGCTACGGCGGCCGGGTGATGTTCCCGATCGTGTCGGCGGCGACGGTCGTGCCGGTCCTGTTCATCGGCCTGGCCGGGCACTCCTCGCTGGCCGCGCTGGTGATCGGCGGCTTCTTCCTCGGCATCGGCGGCACCGCGTTCGCGGTCGGTGTGCCGTTCGTCAACGGGTGGTTCCCGCCCGAGCGGCGCGGGTTCGCCATCGGGATCTTCGGCGCCGGCATGGGCGGCACCGCGATCAGCGCGCTGACGACGGTGCGGCTGGTCGACGGCGGCGGCGTGGCGACGCCGTTCGTCGTCACCGCGATCGTGCTCGCCGGGTACGCGGTCGTGTCCGCGTTCGTGCTGCGGCCCGCCCCGGACCGGGTGGTGCCGACCGAGCCGCTCGGCCACCGGCTGCGCGCGACCTTCCGCCTCGCGATCACCTGGCAGGCGTCCGCGCTCTACGCGCTGGCCTTCGGCGGCTACGTCGCGTTCTCGGTGTACCTGCCGGCGTACCTGAAGACCGGGTACGGCCTCGCGCAGGCCGACGCCGCCAACCGGATGGCCGGGTTCGTGCTGCTGGCGGTCGTGATGCGCCCGGTGGGCGGCTGGCTGTCGGACCGGTTCGGACCGGCGCGGGTGCTGACCTGGACGCTGGGCGTGGTCGCGGTGGGCGCGGCGGTGCAGTCGTTCACGCCGTCCCTGATCCCGCTCGGCACGATCGCGTTCCTGTCGATGGCGGCCGCGCTCGGCGCGGCGAGCGGCGCGGTGTTCGCGCTCGTGGCCGCGCTGTCCCCGGCGAGCAAGGTGGGCTCGGTGACCGGCGTGGTCGGCGCCGCGGGCGGGCTGGGCGGCTTCGTCCCGCCGCTGCTGATGGGCGCGATCTACGGCGCGCTGTCGTCCTACGCGCTGGGCCTGGTCGCGCTGGCGGTGGTGGCGGTCGCGATGGTCACCTTCGCCGCGACCGCGGTCCGGCGTGCCGTCGAGGTCCACGAAGCCCGCATCGGGTGACCTTCTCGTCTTGCCCCGACCACCGACGCGGATAGGGTCGTTCGAATGGGAACCGACAACGGCGCGGCCCCGGCCGCACGGGCCGGACTGGACACCCCGCTGACCGAGTTCCTGGTCGGCACGAGGCGGTTCTTCACCCGGGCGGAGATCTCCGCCGACCGCCGGACGCTGCACACCATCGGCGGGCGCCAGGCCGACGAGTTCTACCGGGACCGGTGGAGCCACGACAAGGTGGTCCGCTCCACCCACGGGGTCAACTGCACCGGGTCGTGTTCCTGGAAGGTCTACGTCAAGGACGGGATCATCACCTGGGAGACCCAGCAGACCGACTACCCGTCCACCGGCCCCGACCGGCCCGAGTACGAGCCGCGCGGGTGCCCGCGCGGTGCCGCGTTCTCCTGGTACACCTACTCCCCCACCCGGGTCCGCTACCCGTACGTGCGCGGGGTCCTGCTGGAGATGTACCGGGAGGCCAGGGCCAGGACCGGGGATCCGGTGCTGGCCTGGGCGGACATCGTGGACGACCCGGAGAAGGCACGCCGGTACAAGTCCGCGCGCGGGCACGGCGGGCTGGTCCGCGCCACCTGGGACGAGGCGACCGAACTGGTCGCGGCCGCGCACGTGCACACGATCAAGCGCTACGGCCCGGACCGCGTCGCCGGGTTCTCGCCGATCCCCGCGATGTCGATGGTCTCGCACGCCTCGGGCGCGCGGTTCGTCTCGCTGCTCGGCGGGGCGATGCTGTCCTTCTACGACTGGTACGCGGACCTGCCCGTGGCCTCCCCGCAGGTGTTCGGCGACCAGACCGACGTGCCGGAGTCCGGCGACTGGTGGGACGCCGGCTACCTGGTCATGTGGGGTTCCAACGTCCCGGTCACCCGCACCCCGGACGCGCACTGGATGACCGAGGCCCGCTACCGCGGCCAGAAGGTGGTCGTGGTGGCGCCGGACTACGCGGACAACGTGAAGTTCGCCGACGAGTGGCTGCCCGCCCGGCCCGGCACCGACGGCGCGCTGGCCATGGCGATGGGCCACGTCATCCTGCGGGAGTTCTTCGCCGACCGGCAGGTCCCGTACTTCACCGACTACGTCAAGCGCTACACCGACCTGCCGTTCCTGGTCCGGCTGGACGCAGCACGGGGACGCCTACCGGCCCGGGAAGTTCCTCACCGCGGCCGACCTCGAGTCCGCGAAGGACACCGAGAACGCGGCGTTCAAGACCGTGCTGCTCGACTCGGTGACCGGGCGGCCCGTGGTGCCCGGTGGCTCGCTGGGCTTCCGGTACGGGGAGTCCGGGGCCGGCAACTGGAACCTCGATCTCGGCGAGGTCGACCCGCTGCTGTCCATCGAGGACGGGACCGCCGTCGAGGTGGAGCTGCCCCGGTTCGACATGCCGGACGCCGCCACGCTGCGGCGTGGTGTCCGGGCGCGCGAGGTCGGCGGTCACCTGGTGACGACGGTGTTCGACCTGCTGCTCGCCCAGTACGGGGTGCGCCGCGACGGGCTTCCCGGCGCCTGGCCGGCGGGCTACGACGACGCCGCCGAGCCGTACACGCCCGCCTGGCAGGAGGCGATCACCGGAGTGCCCGCGGCGGCCGCGACCCGGATCGCCCGCGAGTTCGCGGCCAACGCCGAGCAGACCGACGGCCGCTCGATGATCCTGATGGGCGCCGGCACCAACCACTGGTACCACTCGGACACCATCTACCGGGCGTTCCTCACGCTCACCACGCTGACCGGATGCCAGGGGGTCAACGGCGGGGGCTGGGCGCACTACGTCGGCCAGGAGAAGTGCCGGCCGGTGACCGGCTGGGCCCAGCTCGCCTTCGGGCTGGACTGGACGCGTCCGCCGCGGCAGATGATCCAGACCGCCTACTGGTACCTGCACACCGACCAGTTCCGCTACGACCGCACCCCGGTCGCGACCGCCGACCCGGACGGGCGGCTCGCCGGCCGGTCCACCGCGGACCTGATCGCGCTGTCCGCACGGCTGGGCTGGATGCCGTCGTACCCGACGTTCAACCGCAACCCGCTGGACCTGGCCGACGACGCGGAGCGCTCCGGGGAGCCCACGTCGGACTACGTCGTCGGCGAGCTGAAGGCGGAGCGGCTGCGCTTCGCGTGCGAGGACCCGGACGCTCCGGAGAACTTCCCGCGGGTGCTGAGCGTGTGGCGGGCCAACCTGCTCGGCTCGTCGGCCAAGGGCAACGAGTACTTCCTCGAGCACCTGCTGGGCGCCGGCTCGTCGCTGCGCGCGAAGCCGACCGTGCCCGGGGTGCCGACCGGGAAGCTGGACCTGCTGCTGTCGCTGGACTTCCGGATGACCAGCACCACGATCTACTCCGACGTCGTGCTGCCGGCCGCCACCTGGTACGAGAAGCACGACCTCAACACCACCGACATGCACCCGTTCGTGCACTCGTTCAACCCGGCCATCGCGCCGCCGTGGCAGACCCGCACCGACTGGGAGGCGTTCCAGGCGATCGCCGAGGCGTTCAGCCGGCTGGCCGCCGACCATCTGGGGGTGCGCAAGGACCTGGTCGCGGTGCCGCTGCTGCACGACACGCCCGACGAGCTCGCCACCCCGCACGGCCGGGTGCTGGACTGGAAGGCCGGCGAGTGCGAGCCGGTTCCGGGCCGCACCATGCCGAAGCTGGTCGTGGTCGAGCGGGACTACGCGGCGGTCGCGGCGCAGATGGGCGCGCTCGGCCCGCTCGCCGACACGCTCGGCGCCACCACCAAGGGCGTCACGTTCACCCTCACGAACGAGGTGGAGTACCTGCGGCAGAAGAACGGTCCGGTGCGCGGCGGCCCGGCGGACGGGCGGCCGTCGCTGGTCAGGGACATCCACGCGTGCGAGGCGATCCTCGCGCTGTCCGGCACCACCAACGGCCACCTCGCCACCCAGGGCTTCCGCGCGCTGGAGAGACGCACCGGGACCGAGCTCGCGGACCTGGCCGCCGAGCACGAGGGCAAGCGGATCACCTTCGCCGACACCCAGGCGGCGCCGGTGCCGGTGATCACCTCGCCGGAGTGGTCCGGCTCGGAGACCGGCGGGCGGCGCTACTCGCCGTTCACGATCAACGTCGAGCGGCTCAAGCCGTGGCACACGCTCACCGGCCGCCAGCACTTCTTCCTCGACCACGACTGGATGGCCGAGCTGGGCGAGACGATGCCGGTGTTCCGGCCGCCGCTGGACATGACCGCGCTGTTCGGCGAGCCCGGCATCGGCGAGCAGACCGAGCTCGGCGATCACCGTGCGGTACCTGACGCCGCACAGCAAGTGGTCGATCCACTCCGAGTACCAGGACAACCTGTTCATGCTCACGCCTGTCCCGCGGCGGCCAGACGATCTGGATGTCCACACAGGACGCCGCGAAGATCGGGGTGGCCGACAACGACTGGATCGAGGCGGTCAACCGCAACGGCGTGGTCGTCGCGCGGGCGATCGTGTCCCACCGCATGCCGGAGGGCACGGTGTACATGCACCACGCGCAGGACCGGCTGATCGACGTCCCGCGCGCGGAGACCTCCGGGAAACGCGGCGGCATCCACAACTCGCTGACCCGGCTGATGATCAAACCCAGCCATCTGATCGGCGGCTACGCCCAGCTGTCCTTCGCGTTCAACTACCTCGGCCCGACCGGCAACCAACGCGACGAGGTGACGATGATCCGCCGCCGCAGCCAGGAGGTGGAGTACTAGTGAAAAAGGTACCCACAGACCACCGCAACCTCAGGGGAACGTGACGGCAATGGACCACAAACCACGCGATCTCGCGAGCTGTCGTCACCAACGCAACGAACACTTTTAAATCCGGGGAGGCGGAATGCGCGTGATGGCTCAGATGGCGATGGTGATGAACCTCGACAAGTGCATCGGCTGCCACACCTGCTCGGTCACCTGCAAGCAGGCGTGGACCAACCGGTCCGGCGTCGAGTACGTGTGGTTCAACAACGTCGAGACCCGCCCGGGTCAGGGCTACCCGCGCACCTACGAGGACCAGGAGCAGCTGGCGCGGCGGCTGGACGCTCAACCGGCGCGGGCGGCTGCGGCTGCGGGGCGGCGGGCGGTTGCGCAAGCTGCTGACGATCTTCTCGAACCCCAAGCTGCCCGGCATCGACGACTACTACGAGCCCTGGACCTACGACTACGAGACGCTCACCACCGCGCCGCTGCAGGAGCACACGCCGGTCGCCCGGCCGCGGTCGCTGATCAGCGGCAAGCCCACCAAGATCACCTGGTCGGCGAACTGGGACGACGACCTCGGCGGCTCCCCGGACCACGGCCACAAGGACCCGCTGCTCAAGGACATCGCCGACAAGGTGCGCTTCGAGTTCGAGCAGACCTTCATGTTCTACCTGCCGCGCATCTGCGAGCACTGCCTCAACCCGTCCTGCGCGGCGTCGTGCCCGTCCGGCGCGATCTACAAGCGCACCGAGGACGGCATCGTGCTGGTCGACCAGGACCGCTGCCGCGGCTGGCGGATGTGCGTGTCCGGCTGCCCGTACAAGAAGGTCTACTTCAACCACCGCACCGGCAAGGCCGAGAAGTGCACGTTCTGCTTCCCCCGCGTGGAGGTGGGCCTGCCCACGGTGTGCGCGGAGACCTGCGTGGGCCGGCTGCGCTACATCGGGCTGGTGCTCTACGACGCGGACAAGGTGCTGGCCGCCGCGTCCACACCGGACGAGCACGGGCTCTACGAGGCGCAGCGCGAGGTGTTCCTCGACCCGCACGATCCCGAGGTGCGGCGCGCGGCCGAGCAGGCCGGCATCCCGCACGACTGGATCGAGGCCGCGCAGCGCTCGCCGGTGTACGCGCTGATCAACACCTACCGGGTCGCGCTGCCCCTGCACCCGGAGTACCGCACGATGCCGATGGTCTGGTACATCCCGCCGCTGTCCCCGGTGGTCGACGTGGTGCGCGACACCGGGCACGACGCCGAGGACGAGGGCAACCTGTTCGCCGCCATCGAGGCGCTGCGGATCCCGGTGGAGTACCTGGCCCAGCTGTTCACCGCCGGCGACCCGGCCCCGGTCGAGGCGGTGCTGCGCCGGCTGGCGGCGATGCGCTCCTACATGCGCGACATCAACCTCGGCCGCGAGCCCCGCGAGGAGATCGCCGAGCGGGTCGGGATGACCGGCGAGCAGATCTACGACATGTACCGGCTGCTGGCGCTCGCCAAGTACGACGAGCGCTACGTCATCCCGCCCGCGCACGCCGAACAGGCCCACGGGCTCGAGGAACTGGCCACCGAGTGCAGCCTGGACTACGAGGGCGGTCCCGGCATGGGCGGCTCGGGCCCGTTCGGGGAGAGCTCCGGCGGCACCTCGCCGATCGCGGTGGAGAACTTCCGCATGCTGCGCGACCGGCAGACGACCGACACGATGGCCGCCCCGGCCGACAAGGGCAGCCGGGTCAACCTGCTCAACTGGGACGGCAAGGGCCGCCCCGACGGTCTGTTCCCGCCGCGCGAGGACGGTGCGTCGTGACCACCGCCGAGCGCGTCGCGTGGCAGGCGCAGTCGCTGCTTCTAGCCTATCCGGACGGTGAGCTGCGGGACCGGGTGCCGATGCTGCGCACCGTCGTGAGCACCGTGCCCGGCCCGCTCGGCGACCCGCTCACGCGCTTCCTCGACCACGTCGAGGCGACCCCGCTGACCGAGCTGCAGGCCGACTACGTCGCGACGTTCGACCATCGCAAGCGGTTCAGCCCGTACCTGACGTACTTCGCCTACGGCGACACCCGCAAGCGGGGCATGGCGCTGCTGCGGTTCAAGCACGCGTACCGCGCGGCGGGGCTGGTGCTCGGCGAGGACGAGCTGCCCGACCACCTCGCCGTGGTGCTGGAGTTCGCGGCGACCGGCGACCCGGACGCCGGGCGGCGGCTGCTCGTCGAGCACCGGGCCGGGCTCGAGCTGATGCGCCGCGGGCTGCACGAGACCGGCTCGCCCTGGGCGGGGGTGCTGGACTCGGTGTCCGCCACGCTGCCCCCGCTGCGCGGCCGCGAGGAGGACGCCGTTCGCCGGCTGGCCGCCGAGGGTCCGCCCGAGGAGGAGGTCGGCCTCGCCCCGTACCCGCAGAGCCTTCAGGAGACACGGTCGTGAGACGACACCTTCTGTCAACCGGGAACGCCACCTCAGGGGACCGTGACGCAAGCCGGCCACACGTACGTGACCGAGCCGAACACTCGCCACCCGAGGCGACCAGCAGCGTCGATTACGGGGAGGCGGGACCGTGAGTGCCGTGGACACCTTCCTGTGGGTCGCCGTGCCCTACGCGGCGATCGCGGTGTTCGTCGTCGGGCACGTGTGGCGCTACCGCTACGACAAGTTCGGCTGGACGACCCGGTCCTCGCAGCTGTACGAGAACCGGCTGCTGCGGCTGGGCAGCCCGCTGTTCCACTTCGGAATCCTGCTCGTCGCGCTCGGGCACGTCGGTGGGCTGCTGGTACCGAAGTCGTGGACCGAGGCGCTGGGCGTCAGCGAGACCGCCTACCACGCGACGGCGGTCTCCCTCGGCGTGCTCGCCGGGGCGTGCACGCTGGCCGGGGCGGCCATCCTGGTCTACCGCCGGCGCACGGTCGGCCCGGTCTTCTCCGCCACCACGCGCAACGACAAGATCATGTACGTGCTGCTCGTCGGCACCATCGTGCTCGGCCTGGGCACCACCGTGCTGGGCAACCTCACCGGAGACCCGCACGACTACCGGGAGTCGGTCTCGCCCTGGTTCCGCTCGATCTTCGTCCTGCAGCCGGACCCCGAGCTGATGGTCGACGCGCCGCTCGGCTTCCAGCTGCACGCGCTCGCCGCGTGGGCGCTGTTCGCCTTCTGGCCGTTCAGCCGCCTGGTGCACGTGTTCTCGATGCCGCTGGGATACCTGACCCGCCCGTACATCGTCTACCGCAGCCGCGACACCGGGCTCGGCGCCCGCACCCCGCGCCGCGGATGGGAGCGAGTCGACTGAGCCGACCCCCCACACCGCCGAACCGACCCCTGGCATCGCCCAGCCGACCCCCGGCATCGCCCAGCCGGCCCACAGCGGGCGAGGCGACGCCGGCTCGACCGCGCCACGGGTCGACTCAACCGCGCCACGGGTCGGTTCGACGACGTGAGAGGTCGGCTCGACCGCGCCACGGGTCGGCTCACCACGGCTCGGTCGGTGCCCTCGTGAGCTGGGCGGTCACGTCGCGGGCGACGTCGTGCAGCGCGGCCAGCATGGCGGCGATCTGCGGGGTGCGGTGGCTGCCGGTGCGCACCGCGGCCGAGACGGTGCGGGTCAGCTCCAGACCGGCGATCTCGCGCAGCTCGATGTCGGCGGAGGTCGACTCCAGCGCGAGCCAGGGCACGAGCGACACCCCGAGCCCGGCACCCACCAGCGCGAAGATCACCGTGTAGTCGGAGCTGATGAAGTCGAACCTCGGCTCGAACCCGGCGGCCGCGCAGGCCCGGGTCAGCATCGCGTGCAGCGCGTCGTCCTTCGACGCCGCGATCCACGGCTGCTCGGCGAGCGCGCCGAGCTCCAGCGGGCCGTCGCCGAGCGGCTCGGGCAGGGCCAGCAGCAACGGCTCGGTGACCAGCGGCTCGGTCGTCACGGCCGGCTCGCGGATCTCGGGCAGCAGGCTGTACTCGTAGACCAGCGCCACGTCGATCCGCCCGCCGCGCAGCGCCTCCACGGCGTCCACCGTCTCCAGCTCGGACAGCCGCACCCGCAGGTCCGGATGCGTGGCCCGGACCCGCGCGATCGCGTCCGCGGCGAGCGCGCGGGCCGCGGTGGGGAACGCGGCCAGCCGCAGCACCCCGCGCACCGTCGAGGTCAGCGCCGCGACGTTCGCCCGCGCGCGTTCCAGCTCGGCCAGCACGTTCTCGGTGTGCTCGACGAGCACCTGCGCGGCCTCGGTGAGCACCAGGCGCCGGCCGTCCCGGAAGTACAGCGGCGTGCCGGCCTCCCGCTCCAGGACCGCGAGCTGCTGGGAGACCGCCGACGGCGTGAGCGAGCTCGCCCGGGCCGCCGCGGCGATGCTGCCCTGCCGGGCCAGCTCGCGGAGCAACCGGAGACGGTGCACGTCCAACATGTAGCTCAACTTACGACAGATGCGAGAAATCGTCACTGGATCTGAGGGCCTGTCCCGGCGCACCCTTGCGCCATGAGCCTTCCCCTCCCGGTTCCGGCCGACGAGCACGACCGGCGCATAGCCGGTCTGCGCGCCTGGATGGCAGAGGCCGGCGCGCACGCGTTCGCCGCCGTGAGCCCGGAGAACGTCTACTACCTGACCGGGCTGGACCACCTCGGCTACTTCGCGTTCACCGCGGTGCTGATCCCCGCGACGCCGGACGCCGCACCGGTCGTGGTGACGCGCGAGATGGAGCGCCCGACGGTGCGCGCGCAGCTGCCCGGCTACCGGCACGTCACCTTCGCCGACGGCACGGACCCGGCGGCGGCGGTGGCCGGCGCGCTCACCGGGCTGGTGCCGCCGGGCGGGCTGGTCGCGATCGAGGAGGAGGCGATGTTCTTCCCGCCGTCGGTGCGCGCGGCGCTGGAGCGGGCACTCGCCGGGCGGCGATGGGTCGACGGCACCGGCGTGCTCGCCGCGAGCCGCGCGGTCAAGAGCCCGCTCGAGGTCGAGGACGTCCGGCGGGCCGCGGCGGTCTCCGACGCGGCGATGGCGGCCGGCATCGCCGCCTCGCGCCCCGGCGTGCCCGAGCGCGAGGTGGCCGCCGCGGTCCACGAGGCGATGTTCGCCGCCGGCGGGCAGCAACCCGGCTTCACCCCGCTGATCCGGCCGCTGTGGATGCTCGACCAGGAACACGTGTCCTGGGGCGACCGGACGGTCGAGGGCGGGCTGTTCATCGAGCTGTCCGGCTGCGTGCGCCGCTACCACGCGCCACTCAGCCGCACCGTCTACACCGGACCCGTGCCGCCCGCCGCGGTCGACGCGCACGCAGCGGCGACCGCGGGCCTCGAGGCGGCCCTGGCGGCGTTACGGCCGGGTACGACCACCGGGGACGTGTACGCGGCGTGGCGCCGCGGGGTCGCCGGCACCTCCGCCGGCGCCTGGCCGTCCCGCCACCACTGCGGCTACCTGGTCGGCATCGGCTTCCCGCCCAGCTGGGTCGGCGGCGGGCAGGTGCTCGGCATCCGCGCCGGCGGCGAGGTCGAGATCGCCGCCGGGATGACCTTCCACCTGATGTCGTGGGTGACCGAGCCGGCCGGCCACGTGGTGTCCGACACCGTGCTGGTCACGCCGACCGGCGCGGAACTGCTCACGACGACCGGCCGGGCGCTCGTCCCGGCGTGCTGAAGGGAGACTCGATGCGGATCACCGGCCTGCGGGCCACTCCGGTGGCGGTGCCCTACGTCGCCGACGAGGTGTGGGCGTTCGGGCGCCGCCGCGGCCAGGTCAGCGTGCTGCTCGAGGTGGACACCGACGAGGGCCTGGTGGGGCTCGGCGAGGCTGCCGCCTACCCGTCCGCGGACATCGTGCTCGCGGTCCTCGCGAGCCTGCGCCCGCTGGTGATCGGGGCGGACGCGTTCCAGATCGAGCGCCTGGTGCGGCGCATCGAGCTGGTCGGCACCTGGCATCACGTCAAGGCGACCAGCCCGGCGATCGCGGCCGTCGAGATGGCCTGCTGGGACCTGGTCGGCAAGGCGAGCGGCCAGCCGCTGGTGAACCTGCTCGGCGGCCGGTTCCACGAGCGCGTCGAGTTCTTCCACTACGTGGCGCGCGCCGAGCCCCACGAGGTGGCGGCGGAGGGCAAGCGCGCCGCGAGCGCCGGGTTCGGCACCTGCTACCTCAAGGTCGGTGCGGACGACCCCCGCCGGGACCTCGAGCGGGTGGCCGCGCTGCGCGACGGCGCGGGGCCGGACATGGCGCTGCGGGTGGACGCCAACGAGGCGTGGTCGCCGGGCACCGCGGTGCGGATGATCACCGAGCTGGAGCGCTTCGGGCTGGAGCTCGTCGAGCAGCCGGTGTCCGGGCGCAACCTGGACGAGATGGCCTACGTGCGCGGCCGGATCGGCACTCCCCTGCTGGCCAACGAGGCGAGCTGGACCCGCTACGACCAGCTCGCGGTGATCCGGGCCGGCGCCGCGGACGTGCTGTCGGTGGACAACCAGATGGACGGCGGGCTGCTCAACCTCAAGCGCTCGGCCGGCCTGTGCGAGGCGGCCGGGCTGCCGGTGGTCAAGCACAGCCTCGGCGAGCTGGGCGTGGCGCTCGCCGCGGCGGTGCACGCGATCGCCGCGACGCCCAACTTCCGGTACGCCAACCAGGCCTACGGCGCGCTGCTCGCCGACGACGTCACCACCGGCCTCACCGGCACCTTCGAGTCCTATGTCGACGGCACGCTGGAGGTGCCCGGCGGCCCGGGCCTCGGCGTGGCGCTGGACCCGGAGAAGGTGGCCCGGTACGCGGAGCTGTACCGCACCGACGGCGCGAGCTTCGCCTTCCACGACACCGACGTGCTGACCCGCGCGCCCGCGCTGCCCAAGCGCTGAGTGCCGGGCGTCACTTGCGCCCGACGCGCATCTGCGGGCCGCCGAACTGGGGACCGCCACCCGGCATCACGCGGGGCCCGCGGCCGCCGAGGCCGCCCGTCGCGCCGTCGTCCGCGCTGGGCAGCGGCTCGTCGAGGTCGGCCAGCACCACCTGCTCACCCCGCTCGACGCCGCCGGTGACCTCGGTCCACAGCGGACCGACGGCGCCGACGGTGACCTCCTTCTCGGTGGGCTCGCCGCCCGACAGCACGGTGACCGTGCTCGGCGTGCCGCGGTGCACGGCCGAGGTGGGCACGGTGAGCACGTCACGCGCGGTGTCCACGACGACGGCGACGCCCGCGGTGCTGCCCGCGGGCATGCCGGCGGGCGGGTCGTCGACGGTGATCGTGACCGGGTAGGCCACCGAGTCGGCCGAGTCGTCGGCCAGCCGTCCGATCCTGCTGACCTTGCCGGCCACCCCTGTCGCCGCTCCGGACGGCGTCACCGTGGCCACCTGCCCGACCTCGATCTCGTCGATCCGCTCGACCGGCACGGTGGTCTCCACGACCGCGGCTCCGGGGCCGATGATCACCACCACCGTGCTGCCCGCGGAGACCGCGTCGCCCGCGGCCGCCCCCACCGAGGCGACGGTGCCGGCGATCGGCGAGGTCAGGGTGGCCCGCGCCAGGTCCCGCCGTGCCGAGAGCCGGTCGGCCTCGGCGGCGTCGACGGCGGCCTGGTCGGCGGCGATGGTGGCGGCCGTGGGCGTGGTGTCCGCGCCGCCGCCCTTGTCCTGGGGCGTGTCCGACCCCGTGTCCGGCGTGTTCTGCCCGGACGTCCCCGCGGACCGGGACGGGTCCGCGGAGTCCGATGTGGACGTGTCGGCGGCCGCGGCGCTCAACGTGGCGGCCAGCTCGCCGATCTTCTTCTGCAGCGTGTCCTGGGCGCCGGAGACGGCCTGCTGCGCGGCCATGGCCGCGGCGAGCGCGTCCGCGCACGCGGTGTCCGGCTGCTCCGGGCCGGCGGCGTCGGCCGCGCCCCCGTCCGCGGCGGGCGGCTTCCGGGCGCACGCCTCGCCCTGCGCGGCCAGCGCCGCCTTCGCCGCGGCGATCGCCCGGCTCGCGGCGGTCTGCGCGGCACGCACGGCCTGCTGCCGCTTCGCGAGCAGCGCCGGCTGACCGGAGTCACCCGAGGAGTCACCGGAGGGCCGGTCGACCGGCTGGTCCGCCTGCCCGTCGGCGGCCTGGTCGTCCTCGCTGTCGACCGACTCCGCCTGCCGTTCCTGGTCGGACTCCAGGGTGGCCTTGGCGCCGGCCAGGTCGGACTCGGCGGAGTCGACCGCGGCCCGCAGCGCGGCGGTGTCCAGGGTGCCCAGCCGCTGGCCGGCGGCGACCTGCTGGCCCTGCCGCACGGTCAGCGTCGCCAGCGTGCCGCCGGTCCCGAACGACACGTCGGCCCGGTCGACGAAGTCGACGGTCCCGTCGGTGGTCACCGTCTGGGCCACGTCGCCCGTGGTCACGGCGGCGAGCCGGTAGCGGCCGGCGGTGTCGTCCCCGATCACCCCGCCGGCGAGCGCGACCGCGCCGGCCGAGCCGCACAGGCCCACGACGACCGCACCCGCGAGCCACTTGAGAACCGGACGCATGAGCTCTCCTCACTCGCTGCGCAGGGCGTCGATGGGGGTGAGCCGCGCCGCGCGGCCCGCCGGGTAGACGCCGAAGCCGAGGCCGATGGCGAGCGCGACCCCGATGGCGGCGACGGTCGCGACCAGCGAGACGCTGACGGGCTGGCCGATCAGGTCGGGCAGCACGAACGCGCCCGCGATGCCGACGCAGACCCCGGCCACCCCGCCCGCCGTGCCGAGCACGCCCGCCTCCACCAGGAACTGCCGCCGGATCGCGCGCGGGGTCGCGCCGAGCGCCTTGCGCAGGCCGATCTCCCGGACCCGTTCGGTGACCGCGACCAGCATGATGTTCATGACCCCGATGCCGCCGACCAGCAGCGAGATCGCGGCCACCCCGCCCAGCAGGATGGTCAGCGTCCGGTTGGTGGCGTTCGCGGTCTCCAGCAACGACTCCTGGGTCGCGATGGAGAAGTCCGCGTCGGCGGCGTCGACGTCGTGCAGGTTGAGCAGCAGCGCGGTGATCTCCTGGTGGGCCGCGCTGAGGGTGTCCGCCGAGGCGGCCTGGACGTAGATCGTGGACACCGACGCGTCGGACGCCCCGGTGACCCGTTTCGCGGTTCCGATCGGCACCAGCGCGAGGTCGTCCTCGCTCGCGTCCGACTCCGCGGCCCCGGTCGGCTCCAGCACGCCCACGACCGTCATGGGCGTGCCGCCGACGGTGACCTCCCGGCCGACCGGGTTGCCGAAGCTGAACAGCTCCGCGGCGGTGTCCGAACCGAGCACCACGACGTCGGCCGCGCCGGTGACCTCGTCGCCGGTGAGGAACCGGCCCGCGGACAGCGTCCGGCTGCGCACCGACGGCCACGCGGTGGTCGTGCCCACCACGTTCGTCGTCCAGTTCTCGGTGCCGGCGGTCAGCGACAGCGACTCGGTCGTCACCGGCGCGACGGCCTCGATGTCGGGCGCCACCGTCCGTTCCGCCAGCGCGCCCGCGTCGGCGAGCGTGAGCGTGGAGGCGGAGCCGAAGCCGCCCCGCGTCCCGGACTGCGAGGTGCTGCTGCCCGGGGACACGATCAGCAGGTTGCTGCCCAGCGCGTCGATCTGCTTGCGCACCTGGTCCTGGGCGCCGAGCCCGAGGCCGACGGTGAGGATCACCGACGAGACGCCGATGACGATGCCCAGCATGGTGAGTGCGGAACGCAGCCGGTGCGCGCGGACGGCGTCGAGTCCACTTCGGAATGTCTCGGCCCAGTTCACGACACCGGCACCCCGTCGGCGAGCTCACCGTCGTGCATCAGCACCGTGCGCTGCGCCCGCACGGCGACGTCGTGCTCGTGGGTGATCAGCACGATCGTGCGGCCGGCCGCGTGCAGGCCGGCGAACAGGTCGAGGACCTCGGCCGAGGACCCGGAGTCGAGGTTCCCGGTCGGCTCGTCGGCGAGGATCAGTGCCGGGTCGGTGACCAGCGCGCGGGCCACCGCGACCCGCTGCTGCTGCCCGCCGGACAGCTCGCCGGGCCGGTGCTCGAGCCGGTCGGACAGGCCCACCCGGCCCAGCGCGGCGGCCGCGCGCTCGCGCCGCTGTTCGCGCCCCACCCCGGCGTAGACCAGCGGCAGCTCGACGTTGCGGCAGGCGGTCATCGTGGGCAGCAGGTTGAACTGCTGGAACACGAAGCCGATCCGCCGGTTCCGGATCGTCGCCAGGTGGCTCTCCGCAAGCGTGCCGACGTCGCCGCCGGCGAGCTCGTAGCTGCCGGAGGTCGGCACGTCCAGGCAGCCGAGGATGTGCATCAGGGTGGACTTGCCCGACCCGGACGGCCCCACCACCGCGACGTACTCGCCCTCCCCGATGGACAGCGACACCCCGCGCAGCGCCTCCACCTCGATGCTGCCCGTCGCGTAGGTCTTGCGGACCTCACGCATCACGATGATCGGCCGCATCAGTTGCCCCCCACGGGGGGCCTGCCGCCGGCACCGGGGAACACGACGGGGCCCCGGTCGACCCGCCCGCCGCCGTCCTCGTTCCCGCCGGTGCCGCCGTTGCCGGGGCGGCGGACGAAGCCGATGATCTCCACCTCGTCGCCCTCGGCGAGCCCCGACACGATCTCGGTCTGCGGCCCGTAGGCGGTGCCGATCTTCACGTCGGTCCGCACCCGCTCGCCGTTCACGATCTTGTAGACGTAGGTCGTGCCGTTCTGGCTGTGCAGCGCCTGGCTGGGCACGGTGAGCACGTTCTCGCGTTGCTCGACGACGATCGTGACGGTGGCCGAGGAGCCGGCGAAGATGTCGTCGTGCGCGCCGGTGACGTCGACGGTGACCGGGAAGGTGGCGGCACCCGAGTCGGCGGTCTCGGCGACCAGCCCGACGGTGCGGACGGTGCCGTCGACGGGCTCGGTGGCGTCCACCGGCGTGATCTCCACCTGCTGGCCCGCCTCGACCTCGCCGACGTCGGAGCTCGCGACGCTCGCGTCGACCCGGTAGCGGTCGGTGGACACCACGGTGATCCCGGAGGTCGTGCCGTCGCCGCCGGACTGGTCCTGCGGGTTGGTCCCGTCGCCACCCTGGTTCGAGCCGTCGCCGCCGGAGACCTGGTCGCCGACCGCGAGGTCGACGGCGACGACGGTGCCCGCGATCGTCGACCGCAGCCGCGCCTGGTCGAGCGACTCCTGCGCGGAGGTCAGCCTGCTGCGCGCGGAGACCACCGCGGCGTCGTCCGCGGCGAGCTGGGTGTCCGACGCGCCCGAGGCCGTGTCGTCGTCGCGCCTGGCCTGCGCGGCGTCGAGGTTGGAGTCGGCGGCGTCCACCTCGGCGCGCAGCAGCGCGTCGTCCACCTTCGCCAGCACCTGGCCCTTGGTGACCGTGTCGCCCTCGGCGACCAGCACGCCGGTGACCTCGCCGGACACGGCGAACGCGAGGTCGGCGCGCTGGAGGGGCTGGATCGTGCCGGTGGCGGACACGGTCTGGCGCTGCGCACCGGACGTGGCGGTGGCGGTCACCGTCTCGGCGGTCGGCTCCGCAGAGGACGGCCCGAACAGCAACCACCCACCGACCCCCGCGGCGACGACCACGACCGCGGCCGCCGACCACAACACTCGTTTTCGCCCGCGCACCCTGAACTCCTCACAGTTCGTCGGTGTGGTGGAAACCCCGGTGTCGGAGCGTGGGCCGCGCGACTGTGCCGCACCTGCGGCAGGGCTGTGGATTCGCTGTGAGCGAGGCTCGTGCGCCGGAGGGTGGTAAGGATCTTTCCGACGGAGTAAGCCGGGAAGGGTCTCGCACGCACGAACTCATCGGGAGGATGGCGTGAGAACCCAACCTGCTTCCGCGGCCTCGAACCCGGCACGTTCCCGCCTCGCCGGGCCGGTGCTCGGCGCCGCGGCGCTCCTGCTCCTCGCGGTGCCCGCGGCGGCCGCGCAGACCCCGCACGCACCCGCCCACGCCACCGCGCGGTACCTCGACCCGCGCCTGCCCGTGCAGGCCCGGGTGCACGACCTGCTCGGCCGCATGACGCTGGAGGAGAAGGTCGGGCAGATGACGCAGGCCGAGCGCGGCTCGGTGGACGGCGACCAGAGCCGGATCACCTCCCTGCGGCTCGGCTCGCTGCTCTCCGGCGGCGGCTCCACCCCGGCGGACAACACGCCCGAGGGGTGGGCGGACATGGTCGACGGCTACCAGGCCCGCGCGCTGCAGACGCGCCTGCACATCCCGCTGCTCTACGGCGTCGACTCGGTGCACGGCCACGGCAACCTCGTCGGGGCCACCGTCTTCCCGCACAACATCGCCATGGGCGCCACCCGCGACCCGGGGCTGGTGCGCGTGGAGGAGCACATCGTCGCCACCGAGACCCGCGCCACCGGCCCGCAGTGGGTGTTCGCGCCCTGCGTCTGCGTGGCGCGCGACGACCGGTGGGGGCGGACCTACGAGAGCTTCGGCGAGGACCCGCGGCTGGTCGTCGCGATGGAGACCGGCATCGACGGGTTCCAGGGCCCCAGGACCGGGGACCTCACCCGCGCCGATCACGTGCTGGCGACCGCCAAGCACTACGCCGGGGACGGCGACACCACGTTCGGCACCTCCACCAACGACGGATACACGATCGACCAGGGCGTGACGATCACCGACTGGCGGCAATTCCGGCGGATCGACCTGGCGCCCTACGAGACCGCGGTCCGGCGGCACCACGTCGGCAGCGTCATGCCGTCGTTCTCCAGCGTGCAGTGGACCGACCGGCCCGGCAGCACGCCGGTGAAGATGAGCGCGAACCGCGAGCTGATCACCGACGTGCTCAAGCACCGGATCGGGTTCGACGGGTTCGTCATCAGCGACTGGGAGGCGATCCACCAGATCCCGGGCGACTACGCCACGCAGGTGCGCACCGGGGTCGACGCGGGCATGGACATGTTCATGGAGCCCTACTCCGCGCCGCAGTTCGAGCAGACGCTGCTCGCGGAGGTGCGCGCCGGACGGGTGCCGATGTCGCGGATCGACGACGCGGTGAGCCGGATCCTGCGGGCCAAGTTCGACCTGGGCCTGTTCGAGCACCCCTACACCGACCGCACGAACATCGGCACTGTCGGCTCGCCGGCACACCGCGCGGTGGCCCGCCGGGCCGTGGCGGAGTCGCAGGTGCTGCTGAAGAACTCCGGCCACGCGCTGCCGCTCAAGCGCTCGCAGCGGATCTACGTCGCCGGTACCAACGCGAACGACCTGGGCAACCAGGCGGGTGGCTGGACGGTGACCTGGCAGGGCCAGTCCGGCAACGTCATCCCGGGAACCACCATCCTGCAGGGCATCCGGCGGGAGGCGGCGCACGTGACCTACAGCGCGGACGCGTCGGCGCCGACCGGCGGCTACGACGTGGGCGTCGTGGTGATCGGTGAGACGCCGTACGCGGAGGGGGTGGGCGACGTCGGGAACGGCCACACGCTCGACATCTCCGACGCCGACCGGGCGAACATCGACCGGGTGTGCTCGGCGATCGAGACGTGCGTGGTCCTCGACGTCGCGGGCCGGCCGCAGATCGTCACCGACGAGCTGGGCCGGATGGACGCGTTCGTGATGTCGTGGCTGCCCGGCAGCGAGGGCGCCGGGGTGTCGGACGTGCTGTTCGGCCGGCACCGGTTCACCGGGAAGCTGCCGGTGAGCTGGCCGCGCAGCGAGGCGCAGGAGCCGGTCAACGTCGGCGACCGGCACTACGACCCGCTGTTCCGCTACGGCCACGGCCTGTCCACCCGCCACTAGCGGCGCCCGGTCACCTCACCGACCCGACCCGCCACATCGCCGACCCGACCCGCGGCGCGGCCGACCCGACCCCTCACATCGCCGAGCCGACCCGCGGCGCGGTCGACCCGACTCCGTGCACCGCCGAGCCGACCCGCCGCCGACGCACCGGACGCGCGTCGTTCGGCGCGGTCGGCAACGCCCGACGTCGGCTCGACCGCGTGGGGACTCGGCTCGACCGCGTGGCGGGTCGGCTCGACCGCGTGGGGAGTCGGCTCGACCGCGTGGGGGGTCGGGTCGACCGCGTGGGGAAGTCGGCTCGACCGCGTGGAGGGTCGGGTCGGCGGTGTGGAGGGTCGGGTCGGCGGTGTGGGGGGTCGGGTCGGCGGTGTGGGGGGTGGGCTCGGGGGGATCTGGCGGGGCGGTGTCAGGGGGTGCGCACGGCGTGCGCGTCCGGGTCCGTGGCGGCGGGCACCGGGCGCCGGGGGCGCAGGAGCAGGAGTGGCACGGCGACCACGATCAGCAGGCCGCCGACGATCCACAGCACGATCGGCCAGAACGTCAGCAGCGACAGCCGCCCGGTGTTGTCCGTGGCCTGCTTGATGTTGTCGTCGACGCTGTCGTCGTTGAGGTTCATCGTGCCCTCGTAGACGACGGTGCCCTCGCCGGGACTCTGGCCGGGTGTCAGGAGCTCCTGCTTCCCCTTGTCCTGCACCGCGATCCACACGCCGGTGGCGGGCTCGACCCAGATCGTCCGGGTGTCCTGGTAGTACCGGTCCACGGTCACCGAGGCGGCGTCCTCGCCGACCAGGGAGCCGGGCACCTCCTGCTCGCCGACCTTGGACGGCTCCACCTCGGCGACGAAGCGGTAGACGTCCACGCCCTTGACGTTGTCGGTGCCGTCGAAGCGTGCCTCGACGGTGTGCTTCACCTCCGTGTCGTACAGCTCGTAGCTGCGCTTCTCGGTGCCGAACGGGAACTTGAAGCTGATTCCCGGCTGCTGCACGGTGTTCGGCGTCCCGACGACCCGCTTGCCCTGCTCCTCCTCGGTGTACTGCCCGTCGCAGGGCACCACCGCCTCGCTGGTGTGCCGGTCGAGGCACAGCGAGCGGACGTACGCGCTGAGCAGGATGCCGCTGGCGTCGTCGACGGTCCTGGTCGCCTCGATCCACACGGCGACGTCGCCGCCCTCGACCACCTGCGGCTCGGTGAGGTCGCCGGTGACGTGCGTGGTCGAGGTGAGGTCGAGGTCGTGGCGGATCTGCGGCGTCGGCACGCCGTCGACGGTGTCGACCACCACCGAGGTGATGCCGCTGCCCTGCGCCACGGAGACGCTGTCCACGTCGAGCGGGACCTTCGCCAGGCGCGGGTAGGCGTAGAACCGGAGCAACAGGCCCAGCGCCACCGCGAACACACCGAGTCCGATGAGGACATAGCTGACGACACGGCGCATGACCGTCACGCTCCTGCCTGCGCGCACCATTGCGGCTCGAGCGGATGATGCCACCGATGCCAAGCAAGCGCTAGGGTCAAGCGGTCAATATCCGCCGTGCGATCCAGGCGATGCCGTCCGCCGTACGAGCGGGGGTGTCCGACGGTTGCATCACGTGGCTGAGCACGCCCCGCACGACGAGGTCGATCGCGACGTCGAGCCGGCGGGCGTCCAGCGGCAGCCGGTAGAGCGCCAGCCGCTCGGCGAGCATGCCCTTGGCCGCGGTCAGCAGCGAGCCGGCGTGGGTGGTCAGCAGCGGCAGCAGTTCGGTACCCGTGCCGTGGGTGGCCGACACGATCGCGCGCAGCAACGTGTTGTCCTCGGCCATGTCGAGCACCCCGCGGACCGCCTCGCGGATCGCCGCCACGACGTCGTCGGGGTGCGCGTCGAACGCTCGCGCCACGACGGCCAGGAACCGCCCCAGCTCGTCGTGCACCATGGCCTCGGCCAGCGCCGGCTTGGAGCCGATCTCGTTGTAGACCGTCTGCCGGCTCACCCCCACCGCGTCGGCCAGGCGGGCCATGGTGACCGCGGACCATCCCGACCGGGCCGTCAGCTCGATCGCCGCCGCGACGATCCGCCGCCGCAACGCGCCGCCGGCGCCCGGCGCGGCCGCCGCCGACTCCGTCATGCCGCCATCCTAGGAAGACCCACGCGCGACCGGCACGAAGTCCACCTTCTCCCGCACCCCGCAGTCCGGGCAGCACCACGAGTCGGGCACCGCGGACCACGGCGTGCCGGCGGGGAAGCCCTCCCGCGGGTCGCCGGTGGCCTCGTCGTAGACGTAGCCGCACCCGGGGCAGCGGCCGCCGCCGTCGGTGACCGGGAGGCTCTCGGTCACCGTCGCGGCGGCGGCGGGCTCCGCGAGCGGGACGGCGTAGCGGCCGAGCACCCGGGCCCGCCTGCGCGGGCTGATGTTCGCGCGGCCGATGTCGCCGTCGAAGTGCGCGAGCACCCGTGGATCCATCACCCGCCGCCACAGCGGCGGCACCAGCGCGAGCACGATCATCCCCGCGTACCCGGTGGGCAGGACCGGGGACTCCGCGAAGTCGCGCAGGGTCTGGTAGCGCCGCGTCGGGTTCGCGTGGTGGTCGCTGTGCCGCTGCAGGTGGTAGAGCAGCACGTTGGTGGCGACGTTGTTGGAGTTCCAGCTGTGGCTGGGATCGACCCGCTCGTAGCGCACCCTGCCGGGCACGCCGACCTTCCGGCGCAGCATCCCGTAGTGCTCCATGTAGTTGACGATCTCCAGCAGCGAGAAGGCGACCACGGCCTGGACGACGAGGTAGGGCAGGATGCCGGCGCCGAGCCAGGCCACCATCGCACCCCACAGCAGCGCCGACATCAGCCAGGCGTTCAGCACGTCGTTGCCGATCCGGAACGGATGCCGGCCGTGCCGGGCGTAGCGGCGCCGTTCCAGCCGCCAGGCGCTGCGCAGCGAGCCGAACACGGTGCGCGGCCAGAACCGGTAGACGCTCTCGCCCACCCGCGCGCTCGCCGGGTCCTCGGGCGTCGCGACCCGCACGTGGTGGCCGCGGTTGTGCTCGATGTAGAAGTGCCCGTAGAAGCTCTGCGCCAGCGCGATCTTCGACAGCCACCGCTCGTGGCTCTCCCGCTTGTGGCCGAGCTCGTGCGCGGTGTTGATCCCGATGCCGCCGATGCAGCCGATCGAGACCGCCAGGCCGATCCTGTCGGCCACGCCGAGGTCACCGGTGCCGATGAGCAGGAACGCCACGACGAAGCCGGCGTACTGGATGGGCAGGAACAGGTAGGTGATCCAGCGGTAGTACCGGTCGTTCTCCAGCGCCTCGAGCACGTCGTCGGGCGGGTTGGACCGGTCGAGCCCGGCCACCAGGTCGACGGCCGGGACGACGACCAGGATCACGATCGGTCCGATCCAGAACCACACGCCCCAGCCGGTCGCCGCGTGCAGCCCCAGCGCGACGAACGCCAGCGACGGCACCACCAGCCCGATCAGCCACAGGTGCCGCTTCGGGTCGGTCCACCGCTCGGTCGAGCCCTCCGGGATCGTGCCGGTCGCCATCGTGCCTCCCGCCGTCCGCAGCTTTACAGAAAGGTAGCTTTTGTAAAGCTGCTTGACAAGAGGGGAGATTTTGTCAATCGAGCACCGAACTGTCACCCGGTGGCAGTAATCTGCATCGCGAGTGCGTCGTGTGGGAGCGAGCGCACTCGCAGGGGACTCAGGGGAGGAACCATGCCCGAGCAGAGCGTGATGCCCACGCCCATCTTCGACGAGCTGGTGGCCGAGCTCGACCAGGACCCGACGTTCGCGGACCGGCTGGACGCCCTCCGCGAGGAGCCCGCCGGCCCGGCGGACCCGGCGGATCCCGCTACGCGGTGACCATGCTGTCCTGGTCGTGCTGCGGTGACCCGGCCGGCCAGGGCACCACCGTGCCGAACCGCACGAGCTCGCCGTAGAGCGCCGGGTCCACCCGGTCGGCCAGCACCAGGTCGAGCACGGCCCGTGCGGCGCGCGCCGGCGTCTGCGCCCGCTCGACGCCGGCGAACCACGGCCGCGACGCCCGGGTGTTCACCATCCCGGGACACACGGCCGCGACCAGCGTGCCCGCGGCCAGGTCCGCCGCCCGCCGCCGCGCCGCGACCGCGCGGACCGCGGCGACCTGGGCGACCTTGGACGGCACGTTGATCCACCGCGGCCACCCCTGCCCGGCCGCGGTGCCGGCGAGGATCGCCACCCGCCAGGACTGCACGGCGCGCTCGACGTCGTCGAGCGTGACGCCGTCGAACAGCGGGTGCAGCCGCGGGTCCAGGTGGCCGAGCGTGCCCAGCGAGCTGGCCACCACGACCAGCCGGCCGCCCGGTCGCAGCACGGGGCCGAACGAGCGCAGCACCGCGTGCGTGCCGCCGTTGGCCACGTCGATGAACTCGTCGGCCTGCTCGGCCTGCGACCGGTCCGGGGCGAGCGGGGCGATCGCGTTCGACAGCACGACGTCCACCGCGCCGAGTTCGGCGGCCAGGGCGGCCACCGCGGCGGCGTCGCCGACGTCGAGCACCCGGCCCGCCACCCGGCTGCGGGTCCGCGGCGACGCGGCCACCCGGGCGGCGGCGTCGGCGACCCGGCCGGCGTGGCGCCCGGTGAGCAGAACGAGGTCGTCCGGCTCCATGCGGGCGGCCAGCCCCTCGACGAGCGCGAGGCCGAGACCTTGGTTGGCGCCGGTGACCAGAGCGATGCGTGCGGCTGTCATGCCACCCACGCTAGGAACTCGCCGTCCATGCGGCCAACGAGAACTTGGCACACGTGGTATGCGTAAACGTCATGGACTTCACCGACGTGTCGCTGGTCGCGCTGCGGGTGTTCCGCGAGGTCGCCGAGCGGGGGACGTTCACCGCGGCGGCGACCGCGCTCGGCTACACCCAGTCGGCGGTGTCCCGGCAGATGGCCGGCCTGGAGCGGGCCGCCGGCACGCCGCTGCTGGAGCGCCGCCGGGAGGGCGTGCGGCTGACCGGCGCCGGGCACGTCGTGCTGCGCCGGGCCGCCACCGTGCTCGACGAGGTCGACGCCGCCGCGCGCGAGCTCGCCGGCCTCCCCGCCGCGGCGGGCACGGTGCGCCTGGGCTGGTTTCCCAGCGCGGGTGCGGTGCTGGTGCCGCGGGCGGTCGCCGCGCTGCGCCGCGCGCACCCGGCCATCACGGTCATCACCCGGGAGGGCACCACGCCCGCGCTGGTCCGCGCGCTGCGCGCGGGCAGCCTGGACCTCGCGCTGCTGGCCTCGCTGCCCCCGTTCCGTCCGCCGGACACCGGCTCGCCACCGCTGGCCCTGCGCACGCTCGGCGAGCGCAGCCTGTGCCTGGCGGTGCCGGCCACCCATCCCCTGGCCCGCGGCGACTCGGTCGACGTCACCGAGCTGCGCGGGCAGCGCTGGATCGCGAGCCCGTCGTCGGGCGAGGACCGCCTGATGGGCGCCTGGCCCGGGCTCGACGAGCGTCCGGACATCGCCCACACCGCCCGCGACTGGCTGGCCAAGCTGAACCTGGTCGCCGCCGGCTGCGGGCTCACCACCATCCCGCCGTCGCTCGCCCCCGCGGCACCGCCGGGGGTTCGTGTCCTCCCGGTACGTGGTGGTCCGCGGGAACGGCGCCGCATCGTGCTGGCCCGGCTGCCCGGCCCGCTGCCCGAACCCGCCGCGCGCCTCGCGGAGGAGCTGGGTACCGCGGCCGCCGGGGCGGCCGCGCCCGCCGACCCGGACTGACCCGGGTCAGAGGTCCGGGCCGCCGACCTCCGGGGCGGCCTCGACGAGCACCGGCGGCTCCGGGATCTCGTGGGCGGCCAGCCGCCTGCGGACCACGACGGTGACCACCAGGCCGGCGAGGACGGCGACGCCCAGGCCGATCCAGGAGAAGCGGGACAGCCACTCCTCGGCGACCGTGCCGAGGTAGTAGACGCCGGCCGTGGTGCCACCCGCCCACGCGATGCCACCGAGCGCGTTGGCGGTGAGGAACTTGCCGTAGTGCATGTGCAACGAGCCGGCGAGCGGGCCGGACAGGATCCGCAGCAGCGCGATGAACCGGCCGAAGAACACCGCCCACACGCCGCGCCGGTGGAAGATGTCGCGGGCCTTCTCGACGTGTGCCGGCCCGAAGTGCCGGGGGAACCTGCGGCCGGCCCACGCGAACAGCCGGGGTCCGCCCTTCTGCCCGATCAGGTATCCGACGCTGTCGCCGATGATCGCGCCCGCGGTCGCGCAGACGCCGATCCACAGCGGGCTCAGGGTGTCGTGCTGGGAGGCCAGCAGCGCGGCGCTGACCAGGACGATCTCCCCGGGAAGGGGGATGCCGAGGCTCTCGGTGCCCACGACGAAGCCCACGATCAGGTACACCGCCAGCGGCGGGATCGCGTTGAGGATCTCGTCGACGTGCATCCGTGTCCCTCCTTCCGCGGCCGCCCTCTTCCATGGGATCACACCGTTGCTGAGAACCCCGGTCCCGGCCCGGACGGGCGTGCCGTCCGGGCCGGGCGCGTCGACCTGCCGTCAGATGATCCCACGTGCGGCGAACGCGGACCGGACCTTTCGCTCAGCTCCCGGCCCGTACAGTGCCCGCGCGGTGCGCACGGTGGCCCGGGCGGCCGCCGCCATGGTCGTGTCCGGCGTGTAGGAGAACTGCGCCTCCAGCACGAGCGTCGAGGACCGGTTCCGGCCCAGCGCCCGGTACACGTCGAACAGCGCGCGCGACCAGATCTGGCCGTCGTAGTGCACCTCGCCGATCCGGTCGGCGTAGGTCAGGTCGGTGTCCGTGCGCCGGATGCAGTGCGGCTCGCCGTCGGTGTAGGACGTGGAGTCCCAGTCCATCAGGCAGGCCAGCGGGGTGGTCGCGGTGTCCGGCTGCACGGCGGCGGACATGACCATCGCCCACCAGTCGCCGAAGCCCTCGCCGATGGAACCGGCCTCGACCGTCTCGCCGAAGTCGGGCACCTGCGCGTCCTGGATCGCGTGCCCGTACTCGTGCCAGATGACCTCCGCGTCCTCGGCGTCGTCGACGCCGCCGGTGCCGAACGTGATCCGGTCCTTGGCCGGGTCGTAGAAGGAGTTGTCGTCCTTGAGCCCGGTGGTCTTCAGCTCCTGGGCCTCGTTGTTGACGTCGGTGAAGCCGAGCCGGTGGATGTAGCTCTGCGCCTCGGTGACGCTGTAGTAGGACATCACCTGCTCGAAGTGGTCGTTCGACCGGGAGTAGACGAACCGCAGCCGCGGCGAGTAGGGCTGCGTCTTCTTCCTGTCGACGATCGTGGCGTAGCGGCCGGACAGGTAGCCGGAGCCGTCGAGCTTGGTCAGCCGCACCGTCCGGTAGGCGGCGGCGGGGACCGCGGAGTCCTGGTCGTCCTGGTCGGTCAGCGACTCGTCCTGCAGGGTGGCGACCGGGTTCGGGGAGAACACCCGGCCGGTGCCGTCGGCGCGCTTGACCAGGTCGTCCACCTTCAGCACCGCACCGGAGCCCGCGTCGACCAGGGTGCGCACGCTGCCCGCGCCGGACTCGGTGAGCACCGAGTACACCAGCTTGGCCTGCGGCCCGGGCAGCACCGACAGCTCGCGGTCGTAGGCCTTGCCCGCCGTGCGGCGGTCCGCGGTCGCCGCCGCGGTCGCCGGCGCCACCGCGGGCGCGGCGGCCGAGGACAGCCCGGTCACCGCGATCCGCCCGTCGTCGACGGAGACGCGGCCGGAGGACTTGGCGACGTGCTTGACGTAGTAGCCGCCCAGCACCGGGTGCCCGGCGTAGGTCTGGGCGTACCAGTAGTGGGTGGCGAGCAGCGAGTCGCGGGTGGCGACGAGGCGCAGGCCGTCCGGTGCGGCCGTGGGAGCTGCCTGGGCGGTCGCCCCGGCCAGCGGGACGAGTAAGGCGGCGATGCAGGTCGCCGACAGGGTGAGACGACGCAGACGCATGGGTCGGGTCTCCTGGGGATGGGGGTCCGGCGTGCGTGCCGGACCGTGCGCGCTGCACCGTAGACAACCGCGGGCCCGGGTGGAAGCGGAATGCGCCGTGCGGGCTAGGACGGCACCGGATCCTTCGCGCCGATGCGGCGCAGCGATCGGTCCGCGACGGTCAGCACCAGGAACAGCGCGCCCGAGCCGAGCATGAACCAGGCCAGCTGGTGCATGCCGCCGGTGTCGGCGCGGTGCGGGAAGAACACGCCGCTGGCGGCCGAGGTGACCATCGCGCCGAGGTAGGTGAAGGTGCGCAGCAGGCCGGCCGACGAGCCCATCCGCGCCGGGTCTGCCTGGTGGTACACGGCGTTCTGCAGCGCGAGGCTGTTGAGGCCCTGCGGGACGCCGAAGCCCACCGCGACGGCGACCAGCAGCCAGACCGGGCTGCCGGAACCGAGCACCAGCAGCGCCGCGCAGGCGAGGAGCTGGCCGGTGGCGCCGACGAGCAGCTTGACGCGGATCTCCCGCCGCCGGCCGGTGGTAGCGGAGACCGCGATCGCGGTCAGGAACAGCGGCAGCAGCGCGAGGCCGGCCTGGGACGGGGACAGCCCGCGCCCGTCCTCGAGCCACTGCGTGTACCCGTAGAGCATGCCGTAGCTCACGATCATGGTCAGCAGGTTGCGCGCGTAGGTCGCCAGCAGCGGGAGGTTGCCGCCGAGCACCCGCAGGTCGAGGAACGGCTCGGGAGCCCGCAGCTCGCGCGCCGCCAGCCCGGCGGCGGCCACGGCGGCGAGCGCGAGCAGGTACCAGTTGCCGGCGCGCGGGCTCATGCCGAACAGCAGCAGCGACACCAGCATCGCGGCGAACAGGGCCATGCCGGCGAGGTCCAGCCGCGCGGCCGGGGCGGCGGCGGCGGGCGGCGGCCGGCCGCGTCCGGGGCAGCCGCAGCGCGCCGAGCACCAGGCAGGCCGCGGACAGCGGGATGTTGACCGCGAACGTCGCGCGCCAGCCGCCCACCCCGATCAGCAGGCCGCCGAGGGTGGGGCCGACGACCACGATGGTCTGGGCGGAGACGGCGAGCGCGGTCAGCACGGTGCCCGGGCTGTCCCGGCCGGTGCGCTCGGCCTCGCTGCGGATCAGGTACATGGCCGCCGGGTAGCCGGCGCAGGTGCCGAAGCCGAGCAGCACCCGGGCGGCGACCAGCACCCCGAGGTCCGGCGCGACGACGCCGAGCAGGCCCGCGACCCCCGCGAGGCCGGTCCCGGCGAGGAAGAGCCGGCGCGGCCCGAACACGTCGACCAGCCGGCCCACCACGGGCTGGCCGATGGCGGTGGCCAGGTAGAGCCCGGAGACCAGCCACGCGGTGCGAGCGGGCGGTGCGCCGAACGCGTTCCCGATCGGCACCAGCGACACCGCGATGATGGAGGAGTTGATCGGGTTGAGGATCGAGCCCAGGATCAGCGGGGCGATCAGCGTGCGGTCGAAGGCGCCGCGCGACGGCCGCGCCATCACTCGGCGGTCAGCTTGTCCAGCAGGGCCATCGCCTCGACGACGGTGCGGCGCTCGCGTTCGGTGAACCGGTCCTGCATGGCGCGGGCGAGCCACTCCTCGCCGGCGCGCCGGGTGTCGTCGAGGAACTCCTGGCCGGCGCCGGTCAGCGAGACCAGCAGCCGGCGGCCGTCGTCCGGGTCGGGCCGGCGGCGGATCAGCGCGCGCTCCGCCAGCGCGGCGAGGGTGGCCGCCATCGACTGCGGCCGGACCCGCTCGGCGGCGGCCAGGGCGCTCGCCGAGGCCGGTCCGTCCTTGCCGAGCCTGCTGAGCACGGACGTCTGCGTCGGGGTCAGCTCGCGGGTGTCGTAGACCTCGCGCAGCCGCCTGCGCAGGCGGCTGAACACGACCCGCACCTCGCGGGCCGCGCGCACCGCCGACTCACCGGTCTCCGCCATGCCACCACGGTAAGACCTTCAGGCTGGACTGGCCAGTCCAGCCTGAAGGTCTTACCGGGCTCGCGGCGTCAGTGGAACGCGGTGAACAGGTCGTGCACGGCGGCGTCGCGGGTGCCCAGCGGCGCCAGGTGGAACCGGGCCTCGATGGTCGCCATCACCGACGTGGTGTCGTAGCAGGTGTGGTCGACCGAGAACCGGCGCGGCAGCCGCGGGGAGATCAGCAGTGCCGGGATCCGGGTGCCCGGACCCCACTGGTCGCTGACCCCGCGCCGGCCGGCGGGCGGCGCGACGTGGTCCCACTGCCCGCCGAACTCGTCGTAGGTGACCACGATCAGCGTGCTGTCCGCGTCCGGGCCCCGCTCGACCGCCTTGATCAGGTCGACCAGGTGCCGGCTGCCGGTGTCCTCGCTGGCGTAGCCGGGGTGCTCGTTCTCCTCGCCCACCGGCTTGACGAAGCTCACCGGCTTGAGCCGGCCCGCCTTGGCGGCCGAGACGAACTCCACCTCGTCGCGCAGGTGCGCGGCCCGCGCGGGGGTGCCGGGCGCGAGGCTGGCGTAGTAGTTGAACGGCTGGTGGTGGTACTGGAACGTGGCGTCCGGGCAGTTCGGGTAGACCGCTCCGGAGGCCGTGCGCGGGCTGGCGCACACGCTCGGGGTCGTCCCGTTGGTCCACCCGGGGCCGCCGACGTTGCCGCTGGCGTTGTCCCAGCCACCGGAGTACCAGGCCCAGTCCACCCCGGCGGCCGACAGGCGGTCGCCGATGGTCGGCGTGGTCTGGGGCGGCAGCCGCCGCGAGGCCGGCGTGCCCGGCGCGTAGGGCTGGTAGGGCGGCTGGGTGGTGTTGACCGCGTAGTCGCCGCACACCGTGCCCGCCGGTGGCGGCGCGGCGCCCGCCGGCACCGCACAGCTGCCGTCGGGGTTGGCCGCCTGGGTCAGCGACCGGTCGAGCACGCCCGGCGCGGCCGGGTGCAGCGGGGCCGAGGCGGGGTAGCCGTCCGGGCCGACGACCGAGTGCAGGTCGTCCGCGCCGCCGTCGCGCACGGCGTCCGGCCAGGTCGGGGTGTAGGGCGTGACCAGCCACTGGTGGTTGAGGAACGAGCCGCCGAACGCGGCCTGGAACAGGTGGTCGGCGACCGCGTAGTGCGGCGCGTGCCGGCCGTGCAGGTACTCGTAGACCGGCAGGCCGCGAGTGTCGTAGTTGCCCATGACGAGCCCGACCGCGTCGCTGCCGGCCACGTAGCGGTTCATCCGCCCGCCGTTGATCTGGTACTGCTCCTGGTAGTAGCGGTGCACGAGGTCACGGGTGCAGCCGCCGGGCAGGCCCTCGCCCTTCGGGATCCCGTTGGGCACGAACTGCCCGGGTGCCGGGCAGGTGGTGTCCTCCGGGGCGATGTAGTCGTCGATGCGGAACGGCCGGTTGCGGAACGCCGAGCTGACCGGCTGGCCCGCCACCGTCCCGGTGCAGCGGACCGGCAGCGGCGGCGAGGTGAGGTTCACGTCGTTCTGCGGCAGGCACGCGAGCGCGGTGCCGTCCGGTGCGACCTGCCGCTGCGCGTGGGCGCCGCGCAGGCCGTCCACGCCCTCCCAGCCGCCGAACAGGTTGTCGAAGCTGTGGTTCTCCTCGTAGATCACCACGATGTGGTCGATCCGGTGCCCGTCGCCGTGGCCACCGTGACCACCGGGGCCTCCGTGGCCGCCCGGCTCGGCCGCCACCGTGCTCGCGACCAGCACCGGAACGGCGACCCCCACCACGCCGGCACGAAGAACAGTCCAGAAACGCATGCCGCACCTCCTTGTCCGACCGCGCCACGAGCATCGTCCTCGGCAAGGTCGAAGGCAAGAGTCGGCGCGCCCGGTGGGAGGCCGGGGCCGGCCTCCCACCGACGGGCCGAGCGGGCATTCGGTCCCTTGTGGACCGCCCGGCGGGGATCAGAACCAGTGCGCGCGGCCACCGACGCGGCGGCCGGTGCCGCCCAGGATGGCGAGGATCGCACCCACGACGACCAGCACCAGGCCGATCGTCCACAGGATGGAGATTCCGGTGACGAAACCGATGATGAGTAACACCACGCCAAGGATGATCAACGGGGGACTCCTTCGGGGAAAGTCGACATGCGACCGTGTGTCGCGGGGAAATGTCGTGTGTGGAGTGCCCGCTTCGGGAAATTCCAAACCTATCCGAGGTCGTTCGTGCCGAACGTGTCACATCGGGCCGGGTCACCGGTGCGGTATCCGGTGGTGTACCACCTCTGCCGCTGGGCCGACGTCCCGTGCGTGAACTGCGTGGTGTCCACCCGGCCGCCGCCCAGCTCGCGCTGGATGTAGTCGTCGCCGATGCGGGCGGCCGCGTCCAGCGCGGCGTTCACGTCGTCCTGCATCACGCCCGTGATCAGCGGCTCGCCGGACGCGGTCGGGGTGCTCGAGGCATGGTTGGCCCAGGCACCCGCGTAGCAGTCCGCCTGCAGCTCCAGGCGCACCGAGTCCGACCTCGGGCCGGAGCCCTGCCGGACCCGGTCCGACGTACCCACCAGGTTCTGCACGTGGTGGCCGTACTCGTGCGCAGCACGTATCCCTCCACGAACGGCCCGCCGGTGGCGCCGAACCGCCGGTGCAGCTCCTGGAAGAAGGTCAGGTCGATGTAGACCTGCGCGTCGGCGGGGCAGTAGAACGGCCCGGTCGCCGACGAGGCGTCGCCGCAGCCGGTCCGCACGGCCTCGGTGAAGAAGTCCGTCTCCGCCTCCCGGTAGGTGCTGCCGGACGACGCGAACACGTCGGACCAGTAGGCCTGGACCGAGTTGACGAAGGCCACCGCCCGGCAGTCCGCCTCCCGGTTGGCGTCCGCGCCGGTGCGGCACCGCTCGCCGATCGCCTCCGAGCCGACCTGCTGGTCGGGCGCCACGTCGCCGAACCCGGAGCCCGGCGGCAGCGCGTCGCCGCCGCCGAGCTGCGAGATCACGAAGTAGACGATGAGGCCGAGGATGCCGAGCCCGCCGCCGCCCACGGCGAGCCGCCCGCCTCCCCCGCGCCGGTCGCCGACCTGCGAGGTGTCGAGCTCGGCGCCCTCGTTGAACCGCACCGCGCGGCCTCCTCCGGGATGTCAGCGCCGGCGGCGCCAGGCGAGGCTGCGGCCGCGCGCGTTGGCGCCGATGCCGGTCATGTGCAGGGCGACGCACAGCAGCCCGGCCGTGACCAGGGTGCCACCGGTGATCGTGGAGCCGATCGTGGCGTCGGCGAGGTCGAGGATCAGTGCCAGGCCGAAGATGACCGCGGCGATGATGGCGAACACGGCTGCCTCCTTGTTCTGTTGTCGTTCGGTTGTCGTGTCATGGATTTCGTCAGGACGGCCGGCGGCCGCCGGGTAGCGCGGGGTTCGTGGTGGCGCCGGTGCTGGCGCTGCCCACCTGCGCCTCGTACTTCGCGAGCGCGCCGGTGCGGTGCGGGTTCGGCGCGGGGCGCCACGCGGCCGCGCGGGCCGCGATCTCCTCCTCGGGCAGGTCGACGTCGATGCGCCGGGCGGCCACGTCGACGGTGATCGTGTCGCCGTCGCGGACCGCGGCGATCGGGCCGCCGCGCGCGGCCTCCGGGGCCACGTGGCCGGCCATGAACCCGTGCGTGGCGCCGCTGAACCGGCCGTCGGTGAGCAGCGCGACCTCCGCGCCGAGGCCCGCGCCCTGCAGCGCGCCGGTCACCGCGAGCATCTCCCGCATGCCGGGCCCGCCGGCCGGGCCCTCGCCGCGGATCACCACGACGTCGCCCGCGCGCACGCCCCCGGCGAGCACCGCGGCCATCGCCGCCTCCTCGCCCTCGAACACGCGCGCCGGGCCGCGGTGCCAGAGCCGCTCGTGGCCGGACAGCTTGACCACCGACCCGTCCGGCGCGAGGTTCCCGCGCAGGATGGCCAGCCCACCGGTCGCCTTGAGCGGCCGGTCCAGCGGGCGGACGACCTCCTGGCCCGGCGACTCCGGTGCGTCGCGCGCGGCCTCGCCCAGGGTGGCGCCGGTGACGGTCATCGCGCCGGGGTCGAGCAGCCCGCCCTCCAGCAGGCGCCGGACCAGCAGCGGCACGCCGCCCGCCGCGTACAGGTCGGTGGCCACGAACCGCCCGCCCGGCTTGAGGTCGCAGATCAGCGGTGTCTTCGCGCTGATCTCGTCCATGTCGTCGATCGTGACGTCCACGCCCATCTCGGCGGCCACCGCGAGCAGGTGCAGCACCGCGTTGGTGGAGCCGCCGGAGGCGGCCACGGCGACCATCGCGTTGCGCACCGAGGCGCGGGTGATCACGTCATGCGGGCAGATGCCGGCGGTGAGCACGTCCATCGCGAGGCGGCCCACGTCCCGCGCGACGCCGCCCTTGTGCTCGTCCTGCGCGGGGACCATCGCCGAGCCCAGCGGGCTGATGCCCATCACCTCGAACACCATCGCCATGGTGTTGGCGGTGAACTGCCCGCCGCACGCGCCGAACCCGGGTGAGGCCGCCTCCTCCAGCTCGAGCAGCTCCGCGTCGGTGAGCCGGCCCGCCGAGTGCGCGCCGATCCCCTCGAACACCTCCTGCACGGTCACGTCCCGGTCGCGCCAGCAGCCGGGCCGGATCGATCCGCTGTAGAGCAGCACGCTCGGCACGTCCAGCCGGGCCATCGCCATCACCGTGGCGGGAATCGTCTTGTCGCAGCCGGCGATGCCGACCAGCGCGTCGAAGCAGTGCGCGCGGGCGACGAGCTCGATCGAGTCGGCGATGACCTCCCGGGAGACCAGCGAGGTCCGCATGCCGGGGGTGCCCATGGTGATCCCGTCGGAGACGGCGATCGTGTTGACCTCCATGGGGGTTCCGCCCGCGGCGCGCACGCCGTCCTTGACCGACCCGGCCAGCGAGCGGTGCGCGAAGTTGCACGGCATCGTCTCGGTCCAGCCGTGCGCCACGCCGAGGAACGGCCTGGCGAGCGCCTCGGCGTCGTAGCCCATGCCCTTGAGCTGTGCGCGCGCCCCCGCCCGCGCCGGACCCTCCACAAGAGACCGCGAGCGGTGCTTGAGGTCCATCGTCACTCCTCCACCGGGACGGCCGTTCGGGGTCGCGCGAGACAACGGTAGCGCCACGCGGCGCCACCGGCTCAACGGCGAGGACCGCCCGACCCCACCCGCTACGGGTGAGAACCGGGGCCGCCACCGCGGGAAGGGCCGAGCGCCGTGTCCGACTCCGTCAGCCGCCGGCCCGTGCGCGAACCGTCGACGATCGACGCCGTGATTCCGCTGGTGACGCTGGTCGTGCTGATCGGCGGGTCGCTCGCGCTGTTCGGGCTCGACGCCCTCGACGGGCCGATCCAGGTGGCGCTCGTGCTGTGCGCGATGGTCGCGGCGCTCATCGTGCTCAAGAACGGCAACCGGTGGGAGGACATCCAGGTCGCGAGCCGGCGGGCGGTCTCCTCGATCACCAGCGCGGTGTTCATCCTGCTCGCGGTCGGCGCCCTGATCGGCACCTGGAACATGTCCGGCACGATCCCGACGCTGGTCTACTACGGGATCCAGGTGCTCTCGCCCACCTGGTACTACGCGGCGACCGCGCTGGTCTGCGGTGTCATCGCGCTGTCCATCGGCAGCTCGTGGACCACCGCCGGCACCGTCGGCGTGGGACTGGTCGGCATCGCCTCGATGCTCGGCATGTCGCCGGGGATCACCGCCGGCGCCGTGATCTCGGGCGCCTACCTCGGCGACAAGCTGTCCCCGCTGTCGGAGACGACCGTGCTGACCGCGCAACTGGTGAAGGTGGACGTCTACGCGCACATCAGGCGCCAGGTCTGGACCTCGGTCCCGGCGTTCGGCATCGCGTTCGTACTGTTCGGACTGATCGGCCTGTTCTGGGGACCCGCGCCGACCGACGCCGGGGACACCGCCTCCGAGCTCACCGCGCTCGGCGACATCTACTGGATCACCCCGCTGAACCTCCTGCCCCTCCTGCTGCTCGTGGTGCTGTCGATCCGCAAGGTGCCCGCGTCCCTCGCGCTGATGGCCGCCGCGATCTTCGCCGGCGTGCTGGGCGTGTTCACCCAGGGCTCCGTGGTGCGCGACTTCGTCGCCGACACCGGCCTCGACGGCGTGCGGGCCGGCATCCGGGCCATGTGGCAGGCGATGGCCACCGGCTTCTCGATGGACTCCGGGATCGCCGACATCGACCGGCTGCTGTCCCGCGGCGGCATGGACAGCATGCTGCTCACCCTGTGGCTGATCATCGGCGCGGTCACCTTCGGCACGTTGCTCGAGGAGTTCGGCCTGATCAGCCGCCTGATCGACCCGATGGTCCGCGCGGCCCGGGGTACCGGCCGGCTGTTCGCCACGGTGTTCGCGACCGCGTTCGGGCTCAACGTGGTCGCCGGCGACCAGTACATCGCGCTCGTGTTGCCGGCCAAGATCTACCGGGCCGAGTTCGCGAAACGGGAGCTCGCGCCGACCAACCTGTCGCGGCTGGTCGCCGACAGCGGCACGGTCACCTCGCCGCTGGTGCCGTGGAACTCCTGCGGCGCGTTCATGGGCGCGGTGCTCGGCGTGCCGACTTTGGTCTACCTGCCCTTCTGCTTCTTCAACATCGCGAGCCCGCTGCTCGGCCTGACCTACGGGTTCACCGGCTTCCGGATCGAGAAGGCGGCGCCGGAAGCGGAGCCGGCCGACACGTGAACAGGACACGACGATGACGACGACCACGGAACCCACGACCACGCAGAAGATGCCGCTGCTCACCCTGACCGCGATGGTCGTGGGATCGATGGTCGGTGCGGGGGTGTTCTCGCTGCCGCGCAACTTCGCCCAGGCCACCGGGGTGATGGGCGCGGTGATCGCCTGGGCGATCGCGGGCGTCGGCATGCTGATGCTCGCGTTCGTCTTCCAGACACTCGCCGTCCGCAAGCCCGGCCTCGACGCCGGGGTGTACGCCTACGCCAAGGCCGGGTTCGGCGAGTTCCCCGGGTTCTTCTCGGCCTTCGGCTACTGGGCGAGCGCCTGCGTCGGCAACGTGAGCTACTGGGTGCTGATCAAGTCGACCCTCGGCGTGGTGATCCCCGGCTTCGGCGAGGGCAACACGCTGCTCGCGGTGGCCGTCTCGGCGGTCTGCGTGTGGGCGTTCCACTTCATGATCATGCGGGGCGTCCGGGAGGCCGCCGCGATCAACCGGATCGTGACGATCGCCAAGCTGGTCCCGATCCTCGTGTTCGTGGCGATCCTCGCCGTCGCGCTGCGCGCCGACGTGTTCTCCGCGAACTTCTGGGGCGGCGACGACACGTCGTTCGGCGCGCTGTGGGGGCAGGTCCGGGCGACGATGCTGGTGACCGTGTTCGTCTTCCTCGGCGTGGAGGGAGCCAGCGTCTACTCCCGGTACGCGCGGAAGCGCTCCGACGTCGGGCGCGCGACCGTGCTCGGCTTCCTCAGCGTGCTGGCGCTGTTCGCGTCGGTGACGCTGCTGTCCTACGGCGCGCTGCCCCGGGAGAGGATGGCCGGTCTGCGCCAGCCGTCGATGATGGGTGTGCTCGAGTCCGTGGTCGGCTCGTGGGGGTCGGTGTTCATCGGCATCGGGCTGATCGTCTCGGTGCTCGGCGCCTACCTGGCCTGGACGCTGATGGCGGCCGAGGTGCTGTTCGTCGCCGCGAAGGACGACGACATGCCGCGCTACCTCAGGCGGGAGAACCGCCAGGGCGTGCCGGCCGCCGCGCTGGTGATGACCAGCACGCTGATCACCGCGGTGCTCGTCGTGACGCTGTTCTCCGACGACGCGTTCACGTTCACCCTCAAGCTCTGCAGCTCGCTGTCGCTGATCCCGTACCTGCTCGCCGCCGGGTACGCGCTGCGGATCGGCGTGCGCGGCGAGACCTACGACACCGAGCCACGCGGACGGCGCAAGGAGGTCACGTTCGCGGCCGTCGCGGTCGTCTACACCACGTTCCTGATCTTCGCGGCGGGGATCGAGTTCCTGCTGCTGTCCTTCATCATCTACGCGCCCGGGACGATCCTGTTCGTCATGGCGCGCCGCGAGCAGGGCAGGCGCGTGTTCTCCCCGGCCGAGCTCGTCCTGTTCGTCGTCTCCCTCGTCCTGGCCGCCTTCGGCATCCTCGGCCTCGCCACCGGTCTGATCGTCATCTAGGAGGAACGCATGCCCACGTCCGACACGACCCCGCGCCCGTCCGCGGCCTACGGCGTGCACTCCGAGGTCGGGAAGCTGCGCAAGGTGCTCGTCTGCGCGCCCGGGCTCGCGCACACCCGGCTGACCCCGACCAACTGCGACGACCTGCTGTTCGACGACGTGATGTGGGTGCAGAACGCGCGCCGTGACCACTTCGACTTCATGAGCAAGCTACGCGAGCGCGGCGTCGAGGTCGTGGAGCTGCACAACCTGCTCGCCGACACCATGGCGATCCCGGAGGCGAGGCGCTGGCTGCTCGACCGCAAGATCGTCGCGAACGAGGTCGGGGCCGGGCTCGTCGAGGGCACCCGCGCCTTTCTGGACGGCCTGGGCGACCGCCCGCTCGCCGAGTACCTCGTCGGCGGGCTGTCCACCGTGGACCTTCCCGGCGACTTCCGCTCCGGCTACCTCGCGCTCGCCCGGGAGTCGCTCGGCGTGCCGGAGTACCTCATGCCGCCGCTGCCGAACACGCTCTACACCCGCGACACCACCTGCTGGCTCTACGGTGGGCTGACGCTCAACCCGCTGTACTGGCCGGCGCGGCACGACGAGACGCTGCTGATGAAGGCGATCTACGAGTTCCACCCGGACTTCGTCGGTTCCACCGTGTGGTGGGGGGACCCGGAGCGGGAGTGGGGTCTGGCGACCCTCGAGGGCGGCGACGTGATGCCGGCCGGCAACGGCGTGGTGCTCGTGGGGATGAGCGAGCGCTCGTCGCGCCAGGCGATCACCCAGCTGGCCGCATCGCTGTTCGGCAGCGGGGCGGCCGAGCGCGTGATCGTCGCCGGGATGCCGAAGCTGCGTTCGGCCATGCACCTGGACACGATCTTCACCTTCGCCGACCGTGACTGCGTCACGACCTTCCCCGCGATCGTCGACGGCATCCACGCGTTCACCCTGCGCCCGGGCGACAGGGACCCGGTGGAGGTGACCGACGAGAAGCTGTCCTTCGTGGACGTCGTGGCCGGCGCGCTCGACCTGCCGCGGTTGCGCGTGGTCGAGACCGGGGGCGACGCGTACGCCGCCGAACGCGGGCAGTGGGACAGCGGCAACAACCTGGTCGCCGTCGAGCCGGGGGTGGTGTTCGCCTACGACCGCAACACCTACACGAACTCGTTGCTGCGCAAGGCGGGCGTCGAGGTGATCACCATCGTGGGCGCCGAGCTGGGGCGCGGCCGCGGTGGCGGGCACTGCATGACCTGCCCGCTGATCCGCGACCCGGCCAACTGAGCCGCGCGTCCCCTGCCGGCCGCGCAGGCGGGCGAGCACCTCGTCGCCGGCGTCCGGGGGCCGACCACCGGCGGTCCCTACCGCCGGCCACCACGGAGCTGCGCATCGCCCGATCCCGCGCGGGTAACCAGGCGGGCGTCGTCGGCCCGGCGACGATGGTCATCGACCACGCCCTGTCGCCCCTCGAGCTCGACGCGCAGCTCGGCCGCCGAACCGATCCGGTGGTGATGGTGACGCTCGCCGAGTTCCTCGCGGAGGATCGTCTCGATCTGCCCGGCGGCCCGTCTCAGCGCCCGCCGGGCCTTCACGAAGACCGCGACGCCGAGCACGGCGAGCACGACGGCGACGACGGCGGCCGGAGGTAAGCCACGCCAGAGGGCCAACGCACCGAGCGCGCCGGCGACAACCAGCACCACGGCGATGTTCGGGACCCGGTAAACGAAGCGGAACATCGGTGTTCCCGATATCCGTGACAGCGTGCGCATGACTTTTTCTCCCCGCCACATCCGGTTGGATATTCGATCGCTTCCTCGGCGATCGGTGTTACGAAGCCGCAGGTCAACCGGCCTTGTCACGATAGGTAGTCGGTCCCAGGTCGAGCCCCCCGCACCGACTACAATAGGTGAGAACGCCGAATAAATTGTGAGCGGGGCTCAGTTCCGGGATCGCATTCCAATCCGGTCACGTACATCTACGGAGAGAATTCGTCGGTGGTTCACGTACGCCACCCGAGTGAAACCCGAAAGGTGGACGCCGGAGAGAATGTCCACGTGGACCAGGCGCGCGTGATGATCGTCGAGGACTCCGAGGCCATCCGGGTCTCGGTGGAGTCGGCGCTGGTCGAGGCCGGGTACGCGGTGCTGGCCCGGCCCGACGGGCGGGACCTGGAGCAGCGGCTGGCGAGCTTCCGGCCGGACCTCGTGGTGCTCGACGTGATGCTGCCCGGCCGCGACGGGTTCGCGCTGCTGGAGTCGATCCGCCGGCACTCGCCGGTCGGGGTGGTGATGCTCACCGCCCGCGACGCCGTGGACGACCGGCTGCGCGGGCTCGGCGGCGGCGCCGACGACTACGTGGTCAAGCCGTTCGTGCTGGCCGAGCTGGTCGCCCGGGTGGAGGCCGTGCTGCGCCGCCTGGGCCGGGTGCAGCCCGTGCTGGAGGTCGGCGACCTGGTCATCGACGGGGAGGCGGGCGTCGTGCGTCGCGGCGGCGCGCCCGTCGAGCTGACCGCCACCGAGCTGCGGCTGCTCGTGCACCTGGCCCGCAGGCGCGACCGGGTGGTCGGCAAGGCACAGCTGCTCGCCGCGGTGTGGGGGTACGACGACTACGCGGCCAACCTGGTCGAGGTGCACGTCAGCGCGCTGCGCCGCAAGCTCGAGGAGCACGGCCCCCGCCTGCTGCACACCGTGCGCGGGCGCGGGTACGTGCTGCGGGACCAGGCCGGATGAGCACCCGGACCGGGTCGCTGCGCCGCCGGGTCACGCTCACCGCCCTCGGCGTGCTCGGGGTGGTGCTGCTGGCGGCCGGGCTGGCGGTCAACGCCGTGTTCACCGCCCAGGCCGAGCGCAACCTCAACGCGCTGCTCGCCGGCCGGGTCCAGCTCGCCAGGCAGCTGGCCCGGCAGAACGTCGCCCCCGCCGCGCTGGTCCGCCGGGTCGACGCGCCCGGGCTGCGGGTCAGCCTGCGGCTGCCCTCCGGCGAGCTGGTCGGCGCCCGGCCCGCCGAGCCCGGGGGCGAGCTGCGCCAGGCCAGGGCCAGGCTGACCGGGGCGCCGCGGATCGACGGCGCGCGGCTGGTCGTGAGCGCGGACACCGCGCTGCTGTCCGGGGCGCAGCGCACCCTGCAGGGAGTGCTGGTCGTCGCGGGCCTGGCCGCGCTCGTGCTCACCGCCCTCGGCCTGGTCGTCGGCGTACGGTTCGCACTGTCCCCGCTGGACGCCCTGACCGGCCTGGCCCGCTCGATCGCGGGCGGCCGGCGCGGCGGCAGGCTCCGGCCGTCCAGACCGGACACCGAGCTCGGCCGGGCGGCGAGCGCGTTCGACGAGATGCTGGACGCGCTGGAGGGGGCCGAGCGGGCGGCGCGGGTGTCCGAGGAGCGGACCCGCCGGTTCGTCGCCGACGCCGCGCACGAGCTGCGCACACCGATCGCCGGGGTCCGGGCGGCCGCGGAGGCGGTCCTGGGGCTGGGCGCGGACGCCGATCCGGCGCTGCGGGACCGGCTGCACGTGCTGCTGGTGCGCGAGTCCGAGCGGGCGGGGCAGCTGGTGGAGGACCTGCTCGACCTGGCCCGGATCGACGCCGGGCTGACACTGCGCAACGAGCCGGTCGACCTGCGGGCGCTGGCGGCGGCGCAGCTGGAGCGGCTGCGGCTGGTGGCGCCCGGGATCACCCCCGAGCTGACCGGCGACCAGGTCTGGGTGGCCGGCGACGCGGACCGGCTGACCCAGGTGCTGGCCAACCTGACCGACAACGCCCGCCGCGCGATGGGCGGCACCGGCACGCTCACGGTCTCCGTGCGCCGCGCGGGCCCGGCCCGCGCGCTGGTCACCGACACCGGCCCCGGTGTTCCCGAAGGAGACCGGGAACGCATCTTCGACCGCCTGGTCCGCCTGGACCGGGCCCGAACCCACGACCCCGCCGAGGCGCCCGCCCGGGGCGGCACCGGACTCGGCCTCCCGATCGCCCGCGGCATCGCCCGCGCCCACGGCGGCGACCTCCGCTGCCTCCCCCGCCCCGACGCCCACCCCGGCGCCGCCTTCGAACTCACCCTCCCCTGAGCCCCGCGAGTCCAACCCTCCTGACCCGCGAGTCCAACCCTCCCGACCCGCGAGTCCCCCGTTCCGACCCCGCGAGTCCCCCGTTCCCGACCCGCGAGTCCCCGTTGCGTTCGGGCGCTCCACTGACGGGGCCGAGCCTCGCGCCATCCGGCCGAAACTCGGCCGGCGCCACCTGCTGCCGCCTCGATCACGCTCAACCTGAGCCCCGGCGCGCGCCGCGCATCCCGTTGTCGCGCAACGGTTACCGCCGCCGTCCCCGGGGCCCGATCCCCAATGGCGGCCCCGCCACGCCGGGCGGCCGGCGTGGGGACTCGCGACACCGGACCGGGGGACTCGCGACACCGGAACGTTGGACACGCGTGTCCGGAACGTTGGACACGCGTGTCCGGAACGTTGGACTCGCGAGGTCGGAACGGGGGACTCGCGGGGTCGGAGTGGGGGACTCGCGGGGCGGTCAGGTGGGGAGGAGGGCTTTGAGGGGGGTGGGGTGGTTGTCGAGGATCTCGGCGGGGTCGGTGCCGAGGACGCCGGCCAGCATGGTGGCGTAGACGTCGCGGAAGTCGGTGGTCGCCTTGAGGTCGTCGGCGTCGAGGTCGGTCAGGCTGGGCTGCTCGCCGTGGAAACCGCCGGCCACCCGGTCGCCGAGAACCAGGACCGGGCCTGCGGTGCCGTGGTCGGTGCCGTCCCCGGCGTTGCCCTTCACCCGCCTGCCGAACTCCGAGTACACCAGCACCACCGCCTGCCGCCCCCGGTCGCTGCCGCGCAGCCGCCCGGCGAACGGGGCCAGCGCGCCGTCCAGTTCCTTCAGCAGCCGCTCCTGCGTCCCCCGCTCGTCGGCGTGCGTGTCGAAACCGCCCAGCGACACGGAGTACGCCCGGGTCGGCACACCCGCCTCGATCAGCCGCGCCACCACGTCCAGCTGCGCGGCGAGCCCGCCGGCCCCACCGGCCGACGCCCCCTTGTCGCGCTCCTCGTCCTGCTCGGCACCGGGAACGTCCGGGCCGCGGACCGCCCCGCCGAGCACCGCCGCAGCCCGGTGCAGGTCCGCGATCGAGCGCGCCGCCGTCGCCCGCCACCGCTCCTCCCCCGGCTCCGCCTCGCCGAGCGCGGCGAACGCCGACCCGAGATCGCCCTTCGGCAGCACCAGGCCGCCGGCCGGCAGCGACGCGGCGGCGGTCCTCTCCCCCGCGAACAGGGGCGGCAGCACCGGGTCGATGGCCAGCGCGTGCAGCGGGTCGGCGTCGGTGGCGTCGAGCCACCGGCCGAGCCAGCCGGTACGCACCGAGCCCGACGGGGACCCGGTCTGCCAGATCCCCATCGACCGGAAGTGGCTGTGGTCCGGGTTCGGGTAGCCCACGCCCCGCACGATCGCCAGCCGCTCGTCGTCCCACAGGCTCTTCAGGCCGGTCATGGCCGGGTTGAGCCCGAGCCCGTCACCGAGGTCGAGCACCTCGTCGGGTCGGTAGGCCAGGTCCGGACGGGCGTCCTGGTACGCGTCGTCGGCCGCCGGCACCACGGTGTTCAGGCCGTCGTTGCCGCCGTAGAGGGTGACGACGACGAGCACGCCGGCGTCCGGGTCGAGCGGGTCGTCGGCGGCCGCGGCCAGCAGGCTGTCCCAGTCGACCCGGGTCGCGCCGGCGGCCAGCGCACCGGCCGCGGCGACCCCGGTCCAGGTCAGGAACCGCCGCCGGGTCAGGGGGCTGAGGTGGTCGTTCATCCGCTCACCACGTATTCCGGTGCGCACGCCGCGAGGGCGGCCACCTCGGCCGGGTCCGCGGCGACCTGGGCGAGCGCCGCGCGGGTACGGTCGGACCAGGCGTCGACGGCGAGCAGCTCGCGCACGCCCGCCACCCGGTCCTCTTGCCGTGCCAGCGGATCCAGGTCCGCCTGCCCGACGACGAGCCGGGCCACCCGCAGCCGGGTGAGGCCGGCGGCGGTGGTCAGCCAGGACGCGCCGGACGGCCAGCCGCCGACGCTCGGCGGGCGGAACGGCACCTGACCCAGCCCGATCAGTCCTCTGTAGACTTTCGCCCGCACCTTGTCGTCCACGTGCGACGGACGGACGCCGAGCGCGCGCAGCAGCCCGACGAGCCACTCCACGGGCTGCTTGACCAGCGTGGTGGCCTCGTCGCGGAACGCCGGCTCCGCGGCGATCGCGCGGAGCGTGGCGCGGATGTCGCGGCCGGCCCCGTACGCGGCCACCAGCCGGTCGCGCGCCGCCGGGTCCGGCGGGGTCGGCGACACCAGCCGGTACCACAGCCGGCCGACCACGAACGGCGCCGACTCGGGCCGCCCGAGCGTGAGGTCCACGAAGGACCTCGCGTCCTCGACGGTCCGCCCGAGGACGTTCGCGGGCTCGTCGTCGTGCCGCCGCGCCACCAGCCTCGCCGCACCGGTACGCCGGTCGACCGTCCAGCCGGTGAGCGCGCGGGCCGCCTCGCGCACGTCGTCCTCGGTGTAGTGGCCGACGCCGAGGGTGAACAGCTCCATGAACTCCCGGGAGAGGTTCTCGTTGGCCGCACCGGCCCGGTTGTCGTTGCCGTCCAGCCAGAGGATCATCGCCGGGTCCACGACCATCGCGTGCGCGAGGTCGGCGAAGCTGCCCAGGCCGAGCCGGCGGAAGGTCTCGTTCTGCGCCAGCATCAGCGCCGGCACCCTGACCTTCTGCGAGCTGGTCGCGAAGTGGCCGTGCCAGAACCAGGCCAGCCGCTCGGTGGTGGCGACGTCCACGGCCACCATCCGGTCCAGCCACCACGCGGCGAGCCGCTTCTGCTGCGCCGCGCGCTCCCGGTTGGCCCGCTTGCGCGCCTCCTTGTCGTCCCGGTCCGGCCGGGCCGGCACGGGCAGGTCGGGCGGCGCCGGGGGGTCGCCGCCGGGCGGCGCGGACAGCAGCCGGTCGAGCGCGCGGTCGAAGGGCTCGTCGAGATCCGCCGGCGCGGCACCGAAGCCGAACCGGTCGTGCAGCCGGCGCACCGCACCGCGTTCGTCGAGGGCGACCATGAGCCGATCATGTGCGGCCGGCACACCCGCGGGCCACCCGGCGGCGACCTTCTTCAGCAAACCCTCAGCGTCCACGGTGCGGAATATCGGGCGCGGAATATCGGGCGCGGTCGCGGGCGTTGACAACTTACGATGACCGAGGCGGCGCGGTGCGCGCCGACCGGTATCCCTTTCCCGGCGCCTCCGCACGGAGTGCGCACACCCACGACACACGGCCCGTCCGGTCACCCCTGCGCGGGGTCGCCACCGGCGGGCACGGCCGTGATTGGAGGCGGCACACATGAACGACGAGCACACCGACTGGCGGCACCGTGCCGCCTGCCGTGACGAGGATCCCGAGCTGTTCTTCCCGGTGTCCGACATCGGCCCCGGCGCGCGGCAGGCGGAGCGGGCGAAGGCGGTCTGCGCACGCTGCCCGGTGCGGGCGCGGTGCCTGGACCACGCCCTGGACAACGGGCTCGACCACGGCATCTTCGGCGGCACCACCGAGCAGGAGCGCCGCGAACTGGTCCGCCGCTCGCGGCGCGACCGCCAGGCCGCCTGAGCGCGGCTACGCGGAGATCACCACCTTCAGCGCCTCGTTCGCCGCGGCGTTGCGGAACACGTCGTAGGCCTGGTCGATCTGGTCGAAGCCGAACGAGTGGGTCCCCATCCGCTCGGCGGGGATGCGGCCGTTGCCGACCATCTTCAGCAGTGTCGGGATGGACACCGTGTCGACCAGGCCCATCGTCAGCTTCACGTTCTGGATCCACATGTCCTGCATGGGCAGCTCGACGGGCACGCCGTGCACGCCGATGTTCGCGATGGTGCCGCCCGGGCGGACCAGCGACGCGGCCGTGCGCAGCGTGTCCGGGTACCCGACGGCCTCGATGGCGACGTCGACGCCGAGGCCGTCGGTCAGCGCGAGCACGGCCGCGGTGGTGTCGTCGCCGGCCTCGACCACGTCCGTGGCGCCGAACTCGAGGGCCTTGGTGAGGCGGAACTTGTTGGTGTCGACCGCGATGACCTTCGACGCGCCCCACAGCCCCGTGGTGAGGATGGCCGCGAGGCCCACCGCGCCGGCGCCCACCACGGCCACCGTGTGGCCGGGCCGGACCTCGCCGGCCAGCACGCCGACCTCGTACCCGGTCGGCAGCGAGTCGGCCAGGAAGATCGCCTGCTCGTTGCTGACGTCGTCGGGGACGGCGTACAGCGACGTGTCGGCGTAGGGCACGCGGACGAGCTCGGCCTGCGTGCCGTCGATGAGGTGCCCGAAGATCCAGCCGATGCCGCCCACGGTCCGGCAGTGCGACGGCATGCCGCGCTGGCAGTACTCGCACCGCCCGCACTTGGTGATGGCCGGCACCAGCACCCGGTCGCCCGTGGCGAACCCCTTCACCGCCTCACCGACCTCGGTCACCGTGCCGACCGCCTCGTGCCCGAGCACCCGGCCGTCGGTCACCGCGGCGACGTCACCCTGCAGGATGTGCAGGTCGGTGCCGCAGATGGTGGTCGTGTCGACCCGGACGACGACGTCGGTGGCCTCCCGGACGGCCGCGTCCGGCACGTCCTCCCACGACTTGTCGCCGGGACCGTGGTAGACCAGTGCCTTCATGTCTGCCTCCGTTGGTCACAAGGGTGAACCCCTCAACGCTAAGTCCGGGCGACCGGACGCCGAGTCGCAAAATGTGACACCGGCCGCTCGCGCGGGAAGGAGCCGGTAATGACGAGGCCCACGCTGGCCCAGCTCCGGGAGCTGTGGCAGCTGCGGACGCTGCTGCCGCAGGAGGACGTGCTGTTCACGCCGACCTATGAATCCGCGGGAAAGGGTGCCGACGGCAAACCCCTCTGCAACGCCATGATCGCGGTGATGACCGCGTCCCCGGACTCCTTTTCCGACATGCACCGGCTGCCGACCGACGAGATCTGGCATTTCTACCTCGGCGACCCGATCGAGCTGCTGCTCCTGCACGCCGACGGGCGCGACGAACTCGTCGTGCTCGGCACGGGCGTGCTGGCCGGGCAGGAGATCCAGAAAGTGGTCCCGCACGGCACCTGGATGGGGGCGCGGCTGCGCCCGGGCGGCGAATACGGCGTCTACGGCAACACGATGGCGCCCGGATTCGTCCCGAGTGACTTCGAACCCGGGAATGCCACCGGGCTGATCGAACGCTGGCCGCACCGCGCGGAGCTCATCCGCGCGCTGGTCCGCGATCACCCCGACCCGTCCCAGCCTGCCTAAACTACTCTTACTGCCGGTAACCGCATGCTCGCAATTCGCGCGAACTCGCTCGAATTGCGCGATCGTGCAAGTTGCGGTACGCAAGCCGTGGACGATCCTGGCGTCAATTGGAAATTCGCGAGTCCACTTGGAGCAGATCGAATTTGTTGATACTGTGCGGCAAGAACTGATAGTTCTGTTCACACCCCACGTCTCAGAAGGTGCTCTTCAATGGCTCAGAAGGTTCTTGTCCAGCTGGTCGACGACCTGGACGGTACGACGTCGGACAGCGTCAGCACCGTTCAGTTCGGCCTGGACGGCGTGACATATGAGATCGACCTCACAGAACCCAACGCGGAACGCCTGCGCGGCGTCTTCGCGGATTACGTCAATTCCGGCCGCCGCACCGGCGGTCGGGTGAAGCGCGGCTCCGGCACCGGCCGCAATGGCGCAGCCGGTAACGACGCGAGTCAGATTCGGGAATGGGCGCAGGCGAACGGGATCGAGCTCGCGGCCCGCGGGCGCATTCCGGCGCACGTGGCGGAGTCCTACCGCCAGGCGCAGCAGGACGACAAGGCGAAGGCGACCAACGGCGCTGCCAAGCGCCGCTCGCGCTCCAAGAAGAGCTGACTCTCCCCGCTCGAGGGCCCGGCCGGACGTTCCGGCCGGGCCCTCGCCGTGCCACGGCCGGACGCCCACAGATCTCGAATCCGATGTGGACCCGTCACGGTTCGGGCACGCCCGGGCCTCGGGTCTCGGCCCCTCCGGCGGTGTCCCGCGCCCCCGAAGTCCCCGCCGGAGGCCCGCTCCGGCCGCCCTCTCTCAGGTAACCCCCGCAACGGCCGATGACACCGCTGACGGAGCCGGACCGGGTACCTCCCGACGGCAAGCCGGACAGCGACGACGGGACGGGAGGCCGTGGCGCAGTGACCCAGCACGACGTGCCCGCCACCCGCCTGTCCCGGATCGCCGCGCGCCTGCGGCACGCCCGGCACTGGACCGTCGGCAGGCTGCTCACGGTCGGCTACGTGCTCGCGATCGGCGGGCTGCTGGTCGTCGGGTTCAGCTCGTACGGCCGCATCGGCTCCCTGCTGCACGACCGGGACCCGGTCGACCACACCTACCAGGTACTGGGCAGGGTCTCCCAGCTGCGGTTCGAGATCGAGGACGCCGAGACCGGTCTGCTGGGCTACCTGCTCACCGACGACGAGACCTACCTCGAGCCCTACGACGCGGCGATCGGCGAGGTGGCGCAGACCATGTCCGCGCTGCAGGCCCTGATCGCCGACAACCCGGCGCAGCAGCGGCGGCTCGCGGACCTGCGACCGCTGCTGCAGGAGCGGCTCGCGGACATGTCCGACCTCATCATGCTGCGGCGCACCCTCGGCCGTCCCGCGACCAACGAGCTGATGACCGTCGACGACGGCATGAGCGACATGCGGCGGGTCGACGTCCTGCTGACCGCCATGCGCGCCTCCGAGGTGGCGTTGCTCGAGGACCGCCAGCACGCCAGCGGCGAGCGCGCGAACCTGACCCGCTCGCTGATCTTCTGGACGACGCTGGGCGGCGCCGCGCTCGCGGGCATCGGCGCGTGGTGGGTGAGCAGGCGGGTCACCGGGCCGATCGCCCGGGTGACCGAGACGGCGCGCCGCGTGGCCGCCGGCGACACCGACGCGCGGGCCGAGGTGACCGGGCCGGCCGAGCTGGTGGCGATGGCCGCCGCGGTCAACGCCTCGACCCAGGCCATGGTCGAGGCCCGGGACGAGGCGGTCGCCGCGAGCATGGCGAAGGCGACGTTCCTCGCGACGATGAGCCACGAGATCCGCACCCCGCTCAACGCCGTGATCGGCATGACCGGGCTGCTGATGGACACCCGGCTCACCGCCGAGCAGCGCGAGCTCGTCACCACCGTCCGCGACAGCGGCGACGCGCTGCTCGAGATCATCAACGACATCCTCGACTACTCCAAGATCGAGGCCGGCCAGCTGCGGCTCGAGGACGCCTCGTTCGACGTCGTCGAGTGCGTCGACAGCGCGCTCGCCCTGGTGGCGATCCCCGCCGCGGACAAGCAGCTCGAGCTCGTCGGCTACGTCGCGCCCAGCTGCCCGCCGGTGCTGCGCGGCGACGCGACCCGGTTCCGGCAGATTCTCGCGAACCTGCTCAGCAACGCGGTCAAGTTCACCGCCAGCGGCGAGATCGCCGTCACGGTCGACGCCGAGCCGTCCGGGGACGGCGACTCGATGCTGGTGCGGCTTGCGGTGCGCGACACCGGAATCGGTATCCCGGCAGAGCACATGGACCGCGTGTTCCGCTCGTTCAGCCAGGTCGACGCGTCCACCACACGGCTCTACGGCGGCACCGGGCTGGGCCTCGCGATCAGCCGCCAGCTGGCCTGGGCCATGGGCGGCGACATCACCGTGGACAGCACGCCCGGGGTGGGGTCCACGTTCACCGTCACCGTGGTCATGAGCGCGTGCGTCGGCGATGTCGTCAGCACGGACTCGCCGACGCGGCTGGCCGGCCGCTCGATGCTGATCGTCGACGACAACGAGACCAACCGGCGGGTGCTGCGGGCGCAGCTGGCCAACTGGGGCGTGCGCTGCATCGCGGTCGCCTGTGCGGCCGACGCGCTGGAGCTGGTCGGCGCGGGCGCGAGCTTCGACCTCGCCGTGCTCGACATGCACATGCCCGACACCGACGGCATCGAGCTCGCCGCGGCGCTGCGGGAGCTGCCGGCCGGCCGGGACCTGCCGCTGGTCCTGCTCAGCAGCGTCACCACGCGGCCGCACGACACCACCGACCGGGGCTTCGCGGCGGTGCTGAGCAAGCCGGCGCGGGTCGGCACGCTCTACAGCACGCTCACCCGGGTCCTGTCGGCCGGCGCCGCGCAGTCCGACCGGTCGCCGGTGGCGGACGGGAACGCGGCCGCGGCGGCGCCGCCCGGCCGCTCGCTGCGAGTGCTGCTGGCCGAGGACAACCCGGTCAACCAGAAGGTCGCCGGGCTGGTCCTGGGCCGGATCGGCCACCACGTGGACGTCGTCGACAACGGTCTCGAGGCGGTGGCCGCGGTACTGGCCGAGCGCTACGACGTGGTGCTGATGGACCTGCAGATGCCCGAGCTCGACGGGCTCGGCGCGACCCGGCGCATCCGCACGGAGGTCCCCGCCGAGCTCCAGCCGCACATCGTCGCGATGACGGCGAGCGTGCTCCTGGAGGACCGGGAGGCGTGCTACGAGGCGGGCATGAACGACTACCTCGCCAAGCCCGTACGGGCCGACGACCTGGTCGCGGCGCTCGCACCGTTGCTGCCCACCGCCCAGGCGGGCACCGCGGCCGGCGCCACCGAAACGGCGGACGGGCGGGACGCGGAGCTGGAGAACGCGGTGCGCGACCGGATCACCGCACTCGCCGGCCCGGTGCTCTCCCCGTCCGAGCGCGAGCTCGTGGTCGAGCTCATCGGAACCTTCCGCGAGCGCACGCCCGCCGCGATCGAGCAGCTGGCCCGGGCGGTGCAGGCCCGCGACGCGGCCGCCGCCGCGTCGGTGGCGCACAGCCTGAAGGGCTCGGCCGCCAACATCGGCGCCACGGCGCTCGCCACCCTCGCCGCCGACCTGGAGGCGGGGGCACGCGACGGCCGTCTTCCCGACCCGGTCGCGGACCTGAGCTCGCTGCGGGCGGAGGTCGACGCGCTGGCGCCGGTGCTCGACCGGCTCAGCGCCGAGATCGCCGCGGGCCGGGACGCCATCGCGTCCTGACCGCGGCATCCGAAGTAGACCGTCCGCTCGGGACGCCGGTCAGCTCACATCCAGAAGGGACAGTTGGGTCGCCTCCAGGTCGAGCAGGAACCGCTTGCGGCGCAGGCCACCGGCGTAGCCGGTGAGCGCACCGTCGCGCCCGACCACCCGGTGGCAGGGCAGCACGACGCACAGCGGGTTGCGCCCGACCGCGGCGCCGACGTCGCGGGCCGCCGCCGGATCGCCCAGACCCCGCGCGATGTCGCCGTAGGTGGCCGTCGCCCCGTACGGGATCCGCGCGACCCGCGCCCAGACGGCGCGCTGGAACTCGTCCCCGGCGGCCCGCACCGGCACGTCGAACCCGGTCCGCCGGCCGGCGAAGTACTCACCGAACTGCGCGGTGATCTCCCCGAAGCCGGTGTCGTCCCGCGGTCCGAAGCCGGCCGGATCCGGCCGGTACCAGTGGTGCGGGAAGTAGACGCCGGTGAGCACCCCGCGGTCGGCGACGAGGGTGAGCTCGCCGACGGGCGAGGCGATGACGGTGTGCATCTTCATGTGCGGACACCCCTTTCACCCGGTAGACGCGCACCACGGCGGTTTCGTGAGATCCCCTGCCGCCAACGGTTTCACGCAGAGTGAGAGCGGAGCCGCGTCATCACTCGGATGCCGGGCTGCTGTTGATCTCCCACCGGGTTCACACTTGTCGGTGGTCCACGCGCCACATGGAGGAAAGCCACCAGTGGGTCTGCGCTCGATTCCCTCGCGACACGACGCGACGGCGTTGCAGTTTCTCGCCGTGGCCGCTGAGCTCATCGAGACCTACCTCCAGGCGGAACCCATCGACCCGGACCAGTCGCACCGCCTGCGGCACGTCCACTTCCCGTCCGCGCTGGAGTGGCTGCGCGCCGAGGACGTGATCCGCCTGTCCGCGTCGTGGACCGGGCAGGGAGCGAGCCGGCGGGCGTTCTTCTCCCGCTGGCCCACCAGGGCCGACTTCCTGCCGGACGCGGTGGTCTACACGCTGCTCCGGGACTGCGAGGTCCCCGACCTGGAGCCGGCCGCGCCGGTGTCCCGGGTCGTCATCGACGCCGCCGACGACCTGCTCGCGGGCCTGGTCCGGCACCCGCGCAGCTTCCTCATCCTCCACCTCGGCCCGCTGCTCCCCCGCCACCCGAACCTGTCCGGAGCGCTGCTGCCGGGCCCGCGCGCGGCCACCAGCGTCTGGCTGGGCATCTACCGCAGGCTCGCACACGGGCTGGACCTCGTCATGCGTCCCGAGTGGACGTTCAAGCGGATGTCCGCGGTACTGCAGGCGATGCTGGACGGCTTCGTCCTGCGGCACCGAACCTATCCCGAGGACCAGGCGGCCTACCGCTGGAACGGCGCGAGCATCCTCGCCGACGCGATCATCGCGTTCCTGCTCGGCGCGGTCGACTGGGACCTCACCGGCCAGCCGGGCCGCATCGCGCTCGATCTGCTCACGAGGCCGTGAAGGGGACCATGATGGGCGCATGACGCGACGCGCACTGGTCCTCGGCGGCGGTGGCATCACCGGGATCGCCTGGGAGTGGGGAGTTCTGGCCGGCCTGAAGGCGTCCGGGGTCGACCTCGGCGACGCCGACCTGGTCGTCGGCACGTCGGCCGGCTCCGTGGTCGGCGCCCAGGTCGCCACCGGCCTGGACGCCGAGGAGCGCTACCGCGCCCAGCTGGCGCCACCGGACGGGGAGGTCGCCGCCGCGCTCGGTCCCGGGCTGCTGCTCCGCTACGGCCTCGCGATGGTCGGCCCCCGGGCGCCGCACCAGATCCGCGCCCGCATCGGCCGGCTCGCCGCGCGCGCCGACACGGTTCCCGAGGGCGAGCGGATCGCCGTGATCGAGTCCCGGCTGCCCGTGCGGGACTGGCCGTCGGAGCGGGAGCTGCGGGTCACCGCGGTGGAGGTCGGAACCGGCGAGTTCCGCGTGTTCGACCGGGCCTCGGGCGTGCCCCTGGTGCTGGCCGTGGCGGCCAGCTGCGCGGTGCCCGGCGTGTGGCCGCCGGTCACGATCGAGGGCCGGCGCTACATGGACGGCGGCGTCCGCTCCGGCGCGAACGCCGACCTCGCCGCCGGGTACGACCGGGTGGTCGTGCTCGCCCCGCTGCCCCGCGGGCTCGGGACCGGGGCGGCGAGCCAGGTCGCCGCGCTGCGCGCGGGGTCGACGGTGGAGCTGGTGACCCCCGACCGCGCGGCGCTCAAGGCGTTCGGGCGCAACGTTCTCGACCCGGCGAAGCGCGCGGACGCGGCGCGGGCCGGACTGGCCCAGTCCGCCTCGGTGACCGATCGCGTGCGCTCGGTATGGACCTAGTGTCCCCTCAGCGCGCGTGGCACTACTGTGTGTTCACCGACGTTCGGGCGCCTGTGAAGGACGAGGACATGAATGCGTCGACGAAGTCACCGAGCCAGGTTCCGGTGGGCGTGGACCCGAACCGGCCGAGCATCGCCCGCGTGTACGGCGGGTTCCTCGGCGGGAAGGTCGTCTACGAGGTCGACCGGCAGGTGATGAAGAAGATCAACGAGGCGGTGCCGGAGGCGGTCGACATCGCCCGCGGCAACCGCGGCTTCCTCAACCGCGCGTGCCGGTTCCTGGCCGTGCAGGCCGGGATCGACCAGTACCTCGACTGCGGGTCGGGGCTGCCGAGCGCGGAGAACACCCACGAGATCGTCCAGCGCACCAACCCCGAGGCGCGCGTCGTCTACGTCGACAACGACCCGGTGGTCCTCGCGCACGGCCGCGCGCTGCTGGAGAGCAACGACAACGTGCACATGGTGTCCGCGGACATCTTCACCCCGCCGGCGGTGCTCGAGAACGAGCTCGTCCGGCGCTACCTCGACCTGGACAAGCCGATCGTGCTGCTGCAGGTCGGCACGCTGCACCACCTCGAGGGCGACAGCGGCGCGGCGGTGATGAGGCAGTACGTCGACGCGCTCGCGCCGGGCAGCTACGTCGTGTTCTCGCACTTCTTCGACCCCGAGGACCCGGAGCTGAGCCCGATCGCCCGGCGGATCGAGAGCATCCTCGTCAACGGGCCGATGGGCGCGGGCCGGTTCCGCACCCGCGCGGAGATCATGGCGATGCTCGACGGCCTGGAGCTGATCAAGCCCAATGCGGTGAGCGAGCCCGGCCTGGCACCCTGCGACGAGTGGTGGCCGGACGGTCCGCGGCTGCAGACCCTGAGCCGGGCGGCCCGGTGCATCGTGGGCGCGGTGGGCCGCAAGCCGTGAACGACACCGTCCTGGTGCGCTACATCGTCCACGACGTCGACGCGGCGCTGGAGTTCTACACCGGCCGGCTCGGCTTCGCCGAGGTCATGCACCCGGCCCCGACGTTCGCGATGCTCTCCCGCGGCGCGCTGCGGCTGGCGCTGTCCGCGCCCAGCGGCCGGGGCGGCGGCGGGCAGGCGATGCCCGACGGCACGGTGCCCGAGCCGGGCGGCTGGAACCGCATCTCGCTGGCGGTCGACGACATCGAGGCCGAGGTGGCCCGGCTGCGCGCGGCCGGCGTTCGGTTCCGCAACGATGTCGTGACCGGGGTCGGCGGCAAGCAGATCCTGCTCGACGACCCGTCCGGCAACCCGGTGGAGCTGTTCGAGTCCACCCGGTGACCACGACTGGACAGGCGATTAGCTACTTAGCATAATGGCTAAGTGCTCGACCCGGACCTGCTGCGCGCGCTGGCCAGCGAGAAGCGGCTGCTGGTGCTCGACTGGCTGCGGGACCCGGAGGCGCACTTCCCGCCGCAGCGCGACGGCGATCTCGTCGCCGACGGCGTGTGCTCGCTGTTCATCGCCGAGAAGCTCGGCGTGAGCCAGCCGACCTGCGGCGAGCACCTGAAGGTGCTCAGCCGTGCCGGGCTGGTCCGCGGCACGAGGATCAAGCAGTGGGTGTTCTACCGGCGTGACGAGGCGCGGATCGCCGAGGTGAAGGAGTTGCTGGGCAGTGACTGGTGACGCGACGACGGCCGGCACGCGGGCCTACGACCGGTTGATCGCCGACCTCGACGCGATCGGGGCGCGCTACCGGCTCATCGACCACGAGCCCGAGGGACGGACCGAGCTCGTCAGCGCGCTGCGCGGCAACGCGCTCGCGCAGGCGGCCAAGTGCCTGGTGGTGCTGGTGAAGGTGGGCAGGAAGGAGTCCCGGTACGTGCTCGCGGTGGTGCCGGGCGACGCGCGGCTGGATCTCGCGGCCGTGAGGTCGTTGCTGGGCGGCAACTACGTGGGCTTCGCCGCCACCGCGAAGGCCGAGGAGCTCGCCGGCAGCGTCAGCGGCACCGTCCTGCCGGTCAGCTACCACCCGCGGCTGGAGCTCGTGGTGGATCCCTCGCTGCTCGACCACGCGGAGCTGTACTTCAACGCGGGCCGCCTGGACCGGTCGATCGCGCTGGCCACCGAGGACTACGTGCGCCTCGCGCGACCACGGGTGGCGCCGATCGTGGCGTGAGCACGCCGCGCGCACGCTAGCGTGGTCACCGATGGAACCGGGTGACCTGCTCGCCGGGCGGTATCGCCTCCTGTCCCTCATCGGCCGCGGTGCGATGGGGATCGTGTGGCGCGCCCGCGACGAGCGGCTCGACCGCGTGGTCGCGGTCAAGGAGCTGCTGCTGGACGCCGCGGCCGGGGACGCGAAGGCCGAGGAGGCCACCGCGCGGGCGATGCGCGAGGGGCGCATCGCCGGACGGCTGCGGCACCCCAACGCGATCGCCGTGCACGACGTGGTCGAGCACGACGGCCGGCCGTGCCTGGTCATGGAGTACCTGCGCGCGGAGAGCCTGGCCGCGGTGATCGCCGCGCGTGGCGTGCTGCCGCCCGCCGAGGTCGCCACGATCGGCGCGCAGGTCGCCGCCGCGCTGGTCGACGCGCACGCGGCGGGCATCGTGCACCGGGACGTCAAGCCGGACAACGTGTTGCTCACCTCCGACGGCGTCGCGAAGATCACCGACTTCGGCGTGTCCCGCGCGGCCGGGGACGCGACGGTGACCGCCACCGGGTTCATGGCCGGCACGCCCGCGTACCTCGCACCCGAGGTCGCCGGCGGCGCGGACGCGGACTTCCGCTCGGACGTCTTCTCGTTGGGCGCCACGCTGTACGCCGCGCTGGAGGGCGCGCCGCCGTTCGGGGTGGACGAGAACGCGATCGCGATGCTGCACCGGGTCGCGGCCGGCGAGGTCCGGCCGCCGCGCCGCGCCGGGCCGCTGACCGGGCTGCTGATGTGGTTGCTGCGCCGCGATCCCGAGGAGCGGCCCACGATGCGCGGCGCGCACGACGCGCTCACCGCGGCCGTGCAGGGCGGACCGCTGCCGGAGTACCGGCCCCGCCCGCCGACACTCGTGCTGCCGCACCGGCGGCGGGTGTCGCGGCGGACCGTCGTGGCCGGGGCGGCGGCCGCCGCGCTGGTGGCCGCGGGGATCGCGCTCGGCCTGCTGATCAGCGACCCGGAGTCGACCGGCGCGACGGGCGCGACCGGCACCCCGCCGCCCGGCGGCACGCTGGCGACCACCACCACGACCACGCCGCCGGCACCCGCGTGCACCGCCCGGTTCGAGATCACCAACTCCTGGCCGGGCGGGTACCAGGCGGAGGTGACCGTGCGCAACGACGGGCAGCAGCCGGTCGACGGCTGGACGGTCCGCTGGACCATGCCGGGCGGGCACCAGGTCGACAACCTGTGGAACGGCGTGCTGTCCGTGGACGGCGCCGCGGTGACCGTGACCAACGCGGAGTGGAACGTCACCGTGCCGGCCGGCGGGTCGACCTCGTTCGGCCTGAACGTCGACGCCTCCAACGACGAGCGCCAGGCACCCACCGCGGACTGCTCCGGCGAGTAGCCCCGGGCGAGTCGACCTCCCACATCGCCGAACCGACCCGCCACGCAGGCGAACCGACCCCGGGCATCGCCGAACCGACCCGCGGCGACGCACCGGAAACGCGGCCGGCGACGCCCGGCGACGACTCGACCGCGCCACAGGACGACTCGACCGCGCCACGGGTCGACTCGACCGCGTGAGAGGTCGGCTCGCCGGGTGGGCTCGGCGGGTGCTACTGGAGTCCCGCCGACCGCAGCACCGATCCGAAGTCGCCGACCGGGCCGAGGTGCGCGAGCTTGTCGGGGTTGACGACGGAGTGGATGCTCGCGACCTGGCCGCCGGCGACGCCGAGCGCCCAGACGCCGAGCAGGCGCCCGCTGCGTCGTCGAGGAGCAGCCCGCCGGGGCCGCCGTTGACCTCGACGGGGCGCAACGAGAAGCCCGGAACGGCGGGCAGGCGTGCCGCATCCAGCCGACCAGCGTGCGGGCGACGCGGCTGCGCCCGCGCAGCGTCCGGGCCAGGGCCGGGACCTTGCCGCCGCCGTCGCCGGTCAGCTCGACGTCGCTGGCGAGCAGCGCTTCCAGCCCGGCGAGATCGCCCTGCCGGGCGGCCGCGAGGAACCGCCGCGCCAGCTCCTCGCGGTGCTCGCGCGTCGACTGGAAGCGCGGGCCGGCGCGCCTCGACGTGGCGCCGGGCGCGGGTGGCGAGCTGGCGCACGTTGTCCTCGCTCTTGCCGACGATCGCCGCGACCTCGGCGTAGGGGTAGTCGAAGACGTCGCGCAGCAGCAGCACCGCCCGCTGCTCGGGCGAGAGGCTCTCGAGCAGCACCAGCATCGCCAGCGAGAGCGAGTCGGCGGTCTCGGCGTGGCCGGCCGGGTCGTCGCGGCCGTCGGTGATGATCGGCTCCGGCAGCCACTCGCCGACGTAGCGCTCGCGGCGGGCGCGCGCGGAGTGCAGCTCGTTGATCGCCAGCCGGGTGGTGACCGTGGCGACGAAGGCGTGCGGCGAGGCGATCTGCTCGCCTCCCTCGAGCGCCTGGTGGACGCGGACCAGCGCCTCCTGCACCACTTCCTCGGCGTCGGCGACGCTGCCCAGCATCCGGTAGGCGATCGCGAAGGAGGTCGGCCGCAGCTCGTCGAGCAGCTCCTCGCGGGCGGTCATGCCGCCGCCAGCCCGTCGCGCCAGCTCGGGTGCGCCGGGCGCCACCCGAGCGCGCGCTTGGCCTTGGCGTTGGAGGCCCCGCGCAGCTCGGTCATCATCACGACGCCGGCCTCGCCGGCGAACAGCCGGCCGACGAAGCGCGGCACGCGCCGCGGCGGCTTCGCGCCCGAGCTCCCGCGCCAGCTCCGGCAGCCACTCGGCGACCGTCGCCGGATCGTCGTCGACGACGTTGTAGACGCCGCGGCTGCCGCGCTCGATCGCCGCCACCGTCGCCTCGGCGGCGTCGGCGACGTGGATGAACGACCAGACGGCGCCGCCGTCGCCGACGACCGGGAACTTGCGCGCGCGGACCAGCTCGGCCTGCTCCTCGCCCGGCGCCATCGACGTGCCCGGGCCGTAGAACCAGCCGTAGCGCAGCACGATCCCCTCGGTCCACGCCGCGCCCAGGACCGCCGCCTCGAGGTGCCGCATCGCCTCCAGGTTCGCGCGCATCTGCCGGCGCGGGCGACGGGGTCGACGGGTCCTCCTCGCTCTTGACGGCGCGCGCCGGTGCGGCGTAGTAGGCGACGATGTGGCTCTGGGCGACGAACCGCCGCACGCCGACCGCCCGGCCGGCCGACAGCAGGTGGTCGGTGCCCTCGGTCCGCAGCCGGTTGGTCGGCGCGAAGGAGCGCTCCATCTGCCGGGTGTCGACCGCCCCGATCGCGGTCAGCTGGTGGACGATCACGTCCGGCTTGGCCCTGGCCGACGGCCTCCGCGACCTGCTCGGGATCGAGCGCGTCGGCGACGACCGGCACGGCGCCCAGCTCGTCGAGCAGCGGCCGCTTCGACTCGCTGCGCGTCATGCCGTGGACCTCATGGCCCGGCGCCGACCAGGCGCGGCACCAGCTGCCTTCCGATCGCTCCGGTCGCTCCTGCCACGAATACCTTCATCATCGACTCCTTCCCCGGGGATCGTCCGCACCCAACCTGACAAGACGGCGGGCCCGGCTGTGACACCTCCGGGCAGGACCGCAGCTGTCCCGCACCGGCCCGACCCCCCACGCGGCCGAGTAGACCCCTGGCGCGGCCGACCCGACCCCTGGCGCGGCCGAGTCGACCCCGGCGCGGCCGAGTCGACCCCTGGCGCGGCCGAGCCGACTCCGCACGTCCCCGGGTGACCGCGCCCGGTTGCGCCGCCGATACCGCGTGGGGGGTCGGCTCGGCGATGCCACGGGTCGACTCGGCGATGCCACGGGTCGGCTCGACTGCGTGGCGGGTCGACTCGCCGCGTGTGGGGTCGGCTCGACCTTGCCACGGGTCGGCTCGACCTTGCCACGGGTCGGGTCGACTGCGTGGCGGGTCGGGTCGGGGGCCTGACGACCTACCGGGAGGCGGGGCGGCCGGCCAGGATGGTGGACATCGCCCGGAAGAACGGCGGCGCGGCGACCGTGCCGCCGAACGCGCCGTGCCCGCAGTCGCCGAGGTGCACCGGCGGTGCCGGGGCACAGCTCCCGCGGGTGGGTGCCGTCGGCGAAGACCATCGACGACGCGGCGTACCCGGTGGGCCCGCCGACGCCGCCGACGTAGGCGACCGACTCGCTCGCGTTCGTCGTGCCGGTCTTGCCGATGTCCGGCCGGGTCCAGCCGGCGCGCGCGGGCCGCCGCGGCGGTCGTGCCGGAGATCGTGTCCTGGCTCAGCCCCGCGGCCAGGGTGTGCGCGAGGCCGGGCGGCGACCACCTGCTCGCACGCCTGCTGCGCGCACGGCGACCGGGTGGCCGTCGCGGTCGGTCACCGACTGGATCGGGTTCGGCGGGCACCACGTGCCGTCGCTCTCGATGGTCGCGGCGACGTTGGCCATCTCCAGCGTGCTGACCGGGCTGACGCCGAGGGTGAACGAGAGCAGGTTCTGGAAGTACCGCGACTGCGGCTGGTCGTACTGGGGGTTCTTCGACTGCGGGTCGGCCGGGTCGGTGACCGGGGTGCCGCCGGCGTCGTTGCTGGCCAGGGACTCGCGCAGGCCGAGCCGCTGGGCCATGGCGAGCACCGCCGGCAGCCCGGTCCGGGCCTCCAGCCCGACGAACGCCACGTTCGGCGACGTGGCCAGCGCGTCCTGGAGGCTGATCGGGTCCGGGTAGCTCGTCCCGTCGTTGGCGCACCGGGTAGCAGGAGGTGTAGCGGTTCGCGTTCGGCGGGGTGAAGCAGTCGGAGCCGGGGTTCGGCAGCGTCGAGTCGAAGCCCACGGTGCCGTTCTCCAGGGCCGCCGCCGTGGTGAAGATCTTGAACGACGAGCCGGCGCCGAACACGTTGCTCGGGTCGGCCACGATGTCCGTGGCGCGCTCGCCCTGGCGCCGCGTCGGTCCCGTAGTTGCGGTTGGCGACCATCGCGACGACCTCGTGGCGTCGTGGCCGGGCCGGACGATCGCGAACGTGTTGGCGACGCCGTCCTGCGCGTCGGCACGTTGGCCTCGACCGCGGCCTTCGCCGCCGCGCTCGCCGCCGGGTCCATCGTCGTGCGGATCGTGTAGCCGCCGGTGGCGAGCCGGTCGGCGGTCATGCCGGCCTTATCGAGGTAGTCCACGGCGTACTGGCAGAAGAAACCGGCGTCCGGCGCGGCGGCCATGCAGGTGCCGCCGGGCACGACCGGGCCCGTCGGGCCGCACGTCCAGCGGTGCCGCCGTCGCCGCGGCGGCCTGGGCGGGCGTGATGGACGCCGACTGGGCCATCGCGGCGATGACCACGTCGCGACGGTCCTTGCGCCTGCTGCGGGTGGTCGTACGGGTCGTAGAGGTTGGGGTTGTTGACCATCCCGGCGAGCAGGGCGGCCTGCGGCACCGTGAGCGCGGCGGCCGTGGTGCCGAAGTAGGCGTGGGCGGCGGCCTCCACGCCGTAGACGTTCCCGCTGAACTCGACGACGTTGAGGTAGCCGTCCAGCACGTCGTTCTTGGACATCGTGTCGGCGAGTCCGGTGGCCAGCTCCGCCTCGCGGACCTTGCGGCCGAGGGTGTCGGACGCGGTCGGCCGCGCTGGGCGGCGGGGTTCTTCCGGTCCACGACGTTGATCAGGTAGTTCTTGACGTACTGCTGGGTGATCGTGGAACCGCCCTGGGTCGCGCTGCCGAGGCTGTTGCTGACCAGCGCCCGGACGGTGCCGATCGGGTCGACGCCCGCCTCGTCGTAGAACCGCCGGTCCTCGATCGCGACGGCGGCCGCCTGCATGGCCGGGGCGATCGCGTCGATCGACACCGGGATCCGGTACTGGTCGTCCAGCTGGGCGATCGGGTTGCCGTCGCGGTCGAGGACGGTGGTGACGGCGGGACGTCCCCGGCGACCGACGCCGGCGAGATCCGCGCCGCCGACGCGGCCAGCCGCGCCGCGACCACCCCGCCGCCGAGCACCACCGGCGACAGCAGCGCGGCGACCAGTACCCCGCCGAGCACGCACACGCCGGCCAGCCGAACCGTGTCACGCCGAAACACGCCACGCCGAACCATGTCCGCCCCCTCCCGCCGACACGATCCGCCGCGAACCTGAAGGGAGCATGAGAGAAAGCTGAGGGAACCCGGTCAGTAGCGGACGTCACAGCAGGTCGCGAATGACCGTCTCGGTCCTCGTCGTGGCCGCGTCGTCGGGCTTGAGGCCGTGCCGCTCGATCTCGGCCGCCAGCAGCGACCGCCGCCGCGCCGCCTCGGCGTGGTCCGCGCAGCGCAGGGACAGCGCGAGGCACGTGCGGTCGCCCGCCCACGTCCACCGCTCGGCGCGCAGGCCGGTGAGCTCGCCCGCGGTCAGGTCCCGCCACTGCAGCGCGTGCACCGGCCCCCTCGGGCCGACCCCGCGCAGGGGCATGTCCAGCTCGGGTCCGCAGCGGCGCAGGAAGTGCTGCTGCTCGGCGGTGAGCAGCCGCTTCGGCGGGCCGTCGAGCAACTCCGCGACGCCCGACCCGACGGTCGCCTCGACACTGGCCGCGAGCGTCTTCTCCGCCGCCCAGTCGATCCGCACGCGGTAGTCGGCCTCGTGCCCGGTCCCCGGCCGCCACCGCCCGGTCAGCCGGTCGCGCACCGCGGGGCGCAGCGTCACCGTGACGTCGCCGGAGTCGTCGGCGCGGCGGCGCACGCGGATGATCACGTGCCGGCCGAGCAGCCGCGGGGTGCCGTCCGGGTCCGGCGCGTCGAGAAAGTGGATCCGGCGGCGCTCGGCGTCCCCGTCGCGCAGGCCGAACGCGGTGAGCCCGGCCGCCACCTGGTCGGCGGGGAGGGTGAACGTGACCTCGGTTCCGATTCCGTCCATGCCGGGCACCTCCCTTCGCCGCACCCCAGTCTCGGACGTCGCAAGCGGACCGTTACGGGATCTCACCTGCGGAGCATGAGCCGCGGGCGGCGGCGGCCGGGGAGGATCGGGACGTGGCAGAACAGTCAGGACCCAGACCCCAGGCCGCCGACGCGCTGCTCGCGCTCACGGTCCTCGGAGTCCGAACCGGACTCCGCGCGGGCGGGGCGGTCGCCCGCACGGTCCGCCCGGTCACCGAGGTGGTGCTGCGCCCGGAGCACTGGCCGAGCAGGCGGCTGCGGCTGCTCGCCGAGACCGGCTTCCGGCAGCGGCAGGCGGCGATGGCCGAAGCCGAGCGGCTCTACCGGAAGGTCGTGCCGATCGTCGTCACCGACGTGCTCGACCAACTCGACCTCGCCGGGCTGGCGCGTGGCGTGATCAACGACATCGACCTGCCGGAGATCATCCGCGAGTCCACCGGATCGGTGGCCTCGGAGAGCGTCCGGGACGTCCGGATCCAGGCCATCCAGGCCGACCAGGCGGTGGCGCGCTGGTTCGACCGGGTGCTGCGCCCGTGGCGGGTCGCGTGACGGAAGATCCGGCGTGGCTCGCGTCGGTTCCCGAGGGGGCGCGGAGGTACCAGGGCCGGCGGGCCGGCGTCGTCAGCCGCACGCTCGCCGCCGTGATCGACCTCGCGCTGCTGTTCGCCGTGCTCGGCGCCTGCTACCTGGCGCTGAGCGGGCTGCTGTTCGTGCTCGACCCGGTACGGTTCCGCTTCCCCGTGCCGCCGCGGCTGGTGATCCTGGCCGTCGCCGCCGTGGTGCTGGTCGGCTATCTCACCGCGAGCTGGACGACCACCGGCCGCACCTACGGCGACCGCGTTCTCGGACTGCGGGTGGTCGACAACCGCGGGAACAAGCTGCGCAACGGCAAGGCGCTGCTGCGGGCGGCGTTCTGCGTGGTGCTGCCGATCGGCCTGCTGTGGACGGCGGTGAGCCCGGCGCGGCGGTCGGTGCAGGACGTGGTGCTGCGCACGTCGGTGATCTACGACTGGGGCCCGCACCCCGGGACCGCGCCGCGGCCGCCGTAGTGAGCGGAGGCGGAGATACGCAGATCCCGCGGTGCTGCCGGGTCGGGGGTCCGACAGCACCGCGGGATCAACCGGGTCATCGTGCCCCGGCCGGACGGTGTTACAGGCCGCCGAAAATGATCTGACCGAAGGGGCGCGCGGCCGTAGGCTGGGCCGCGTGTCGGCTGAGAAAGTGCTGGTGACCGGCAGTGCCGGGCACCTCGGCGAGGCGTTGGTCCGCACCCTGCGTGAGGAGGGTCACGACGTCGTCGGGCTCGACGTGCTCGACTCCCCGTTCACCTCGGTGGTCGGTTCGGTCGCCGACCGGGACGTGGTGCGCGCGTGCCTGACCGGCGTGCGCGCGGTGCTGCACCCGGCGACGCTGCACAAGCCGCACGTCGGCTCGCACGACCGGCAGGCGTTCGTGGACACGAACGTCACCGGCACGCTGACCCTGCTCGAGGAGTCCGTGGCGGCCGGCGTCGAGAGCTTCGTGTTCACCAGCACCACCAGCACGTTCGGCCGCGCGCTCACGCCGGGCGCGGGCGAGCCGGCCGCGTGGGTCACCGAGGACGTGGTGCCGGTCCCGCGCAACGTCTACGGGGTGACGAAGACGGCCGCCGAGAACCTCGCCGAGCTCGTGCACCGCGACCACGGCCTGCCGGTGGTGATCCTGCGGACCTCCCGGTTCTTCCCCGAGGCCGACGACCGCGACGAGGTCCGCGACGCCTACGACGACGCGAACGTGAAGGCCACCGAGTACCTGTACCGCCGGGTGGACCTCCAGGACGTGGTCGACGCGCACCTGCTCGCCGTGGCCCGCGCGCCCGAGATCGGGTTCGACCGGTTCATCGTGAGCGCGACGACCCCGTTCACCCCCGCCGACCTCGCCGAGCTGCACCGGGACGCACCGGGCGTGGTCGCCCGGCACTTCCCCGACCAGCCGGCCGAGTACGCCCGCCGCGGCTGGCGCATGTTCGGCGAGATCGACCGGGTGTACGTCAACGCCCGCGCCCGGCAGGTCCTCGGCTGGCGGCCGCGCTACGACTTCCGGCACGTCCTGGACCTGCTCGAGGCGGGCGAGGACCCGCGCAGCCCGCTGGCGCGGACCGTCGGCGCGAAGGGCTACCACGCCGTGTCCACCGGCCCGTACACCGTGCGCTGAGCCCGCGCACGGTGTCCGGGCCCGCGGGGTCAGCGCAGCGGCGCGGCGGCCGCCTCCTCGGTGTCGGCCAGGTCGGGCAGGTCCGCCGCGAGATCCCCGGCGCTCGTGCCGGGCTCGCCGGCGCGCTCGAGCAGGGCCGCCCAGCGGCCACCGAGCTCCCCGTAGGCCGCGGCGGCCTCGGCGAACCGCGCGTCGTCGAGCAACGTCGCGGCCTCGGCGAGGAACGCGGCGTACAGCGGGCGCGAGGCCGCGCCGGCCAGCCCGCGCGCCACCGCGTCGAGCGCGGTGCGCAGCGAGCCGGGCGCGGCGAACAGCTTCGGCCAGCCCTTGGCGTCCCTGCCGTCGGTCAGCAGCCGGGCCCACTTGCGGATGCCGGGGATGCCGAAGTTGGCGTCGAAGCTGGTGGCGCTCGGCTCCAGCAGGCACTCCGCGGTCCGGGCGATCGCCGCCCGGACCGCGGCGCGCGCGTCGGGCACCTCGCCGGGCTCGCCGAGCAGGAACAGGCCGCCGTACTTCTTCGCGTGGGCCCAGCGGGCCCCGGCGAGCTCGGGCCAGGTCATGGTGACCGGCCCGGCCGGCAGGCCGGCCACTGCGAGGTCCGCGCCGTCCTCGGACACGGTGACCGGATGCGGGAGGTACGGCCCGTCGACGGTGTGACCGGGCAGCCGCGCGAGGTCGAGCGTCACCACCACCTCCGGCGCGCCGCGCAGTGCCGCGCGCAGCCGCTTCCCGGTGGCCTCCGGGCTGGGCAGCGGCTGCACCCGCACCGGCACGCCGAGCCGGGCGCAGGCGTGCTCGATGAACCCCTTCTTCTCGAAGTAGAGGGTGTTGCGCCTGCCCTCCAGCGCGACCGACGTCCAGCCCTGGTAGGCGAAGACCATGTACTGGAAGCCGATGCCGCCGCCCAGGCCGAACACGAACGCCTCGGTGTACGGCCGGCCGGTCAGCGGGTTCACCACCCCGGCCGCCGAGAGGGCACGGGCGAGCGCCCCGGCGTCGGGATCCGTGGCGGGGGCGGGCGGCTCGGTGACGAAGTGCGCGCGGGCGGCGGTGTAGGACTCGCCGGTCTTCGCGGCGCGGGCCCGGACGAGCTTCTTGAAGTTCTTCTGGCGTGGCACGTCAGTTCCTCACTCGGCGCCGGACGGACCACTCCCCAGCAGCCGGTCCGACGGCGTCGGATGACTGAGATGCCAACGAGAACTGCCGGCCCGGGAGTTCGTCCCCCTTTGCCCCTGTGCCGGCTCAGCTGGGGTGAGCCCGAGAGGGGTTCGGCGGTGGGCCGTCGCCGCGCGGCACGTTACCACCACAACACCGCCCGGCAGGCGGGCGGCGCGATCGGCATCGCGGCCTGCGGCGCCGCGTGCGCGGGCCCGCCCGCGCATGCGTCGCGCTTCCTGTCCGGCCTGCACCTGGCCGGGCTGCTCACCGCCGGGCTGTTCACCCTCGCCGCGGTCGCGACCGCGCTGTTCGTCCCGGGCCGGGCGTCCGGACAGCCGTCAGCCGCCCAGTTCGGCGCGCAGCAGCCGCGCCGCGCCGGCCATCGCGCGCATCTTGCCCTCGGCGGACTCGCGGGGCAGGTACTTCATGCCGCAGTCGGTGGCGATGACGACCTGCTCGGGCGGCAGCCGGTCGAACGCCCGGCGCACCCGGGCCGCGACCACCTCGGCGGTCTCCACCGCGTGGTCGGAGAGGTCGATCGTGCCCAGGATGATCGTCTTGTCGGTCAGGTCGGACAGCACGCCCAGGTCCAGGCCGGACTGCGCGGTCTCGATGGAGATCTGGTCCACCGGGCACCCGGCGAGCTCGGGCAGGAACGAGTAGCCGGACGGCCGCTCGTGGATGATCGCCGCGTAGCCGAAGCAGATGTGCACCGCGGTGGTGCCGGTGACGCCCTCCAGCGCGGCGTTGAGCGCCGCGAGGCCGTAGGCGCGGGCCGCGTCCGGGCGGGCCTGCATGTAGGGCTCGTCGATCTGCACGATGTCCGCTCCCGCGGCGAACAGGTCGCGGATCTCCGCGTTGACCGCGGCCGCGTAGTCCATCGCGGCCGCCTCGAGGTCCGGGTAGTGGTCGTTCTGCGCCTGCTGGCTCATGGTGAACGGGCCCGGCACGGTCATCTTCACCGGCCGGGTGGTGTTCGCCCGCAGGAACCCCAGGTCGCCGACCTCGACCGGGTGCGGGCGGCGGATCGGGCCGGTGATCCGCGGGACCGGGTTGGGGTGCCCGCTGCGGTCCAGCGCCGTGCCGGGGTTGTCGAGGTCGACGCCCTCCAGTGCGGTCGCGAAGTGGTTGGAGTAGCTCTCCCGCCGGATCTCGCCGTCGGTGAGGATGTCCAGCCCGGCCCGCTCCTGCGCGCGGATCGCCAGCACGGTCGCGTCGTCCTGGGCCTGTGCCAGGTGCTCCGGCGCGACCCGCCACAGCTCCTTCGCCCGCACCCGGGGCGGGAACCGTCCGGCCAGCCTGGAACGGTCGATCAGCCACTCGGGCTGGGCGTAGCTGCCGACCAGCGACGTCGGCAGCAGGGGCAACGATGGCACGGGCGCTCCTCGATGTCAGGGCGGCCCCGGGGCGGGTCGCCCTGACATCGTCGATCACCGCGCGGCCGACGGCAAACGACTGTCAGACGGCACCGGTGCGCGGGTTGGCCGGCCGCACGTTGTGCCACCGGTTGAACACGTTGTCCGGGTCGAACTCGGCCTTGAGCCGCGCCAGCCGCCGGTAGTTGTCCTGCCCGAATCCGGCCACCACCCGCTCGTCGCCCTCGTCACCGATGAAGTTGAGGTACACGTCGCCGGTGGCCCACGGCCGCACGTCGGCCTGGAGGTTGCGCGCCCACGCCCGCGCGCGGTCGTCGTCGGCGGCGTCGGCCCACATGCCCAGCGGGTGGACGACCCAGGCGTTGTCCCGGTTGAACCCCGGCCACGCCGCGCCGCGGGACACCGCGCCGCCGAGGGGGATCAGCAGGTGCTGGGAGGGCGAGGGCACGATCATGTCGGCGGAGCGCTCGCAGTACCGGTCCAGCGCCTCGTCGGGCAGGTCCTTGAGGTGCTCGGCCGACCAGTAGTTGCGGAACCCGGCCGGCACGTCGAGCATCGACTGCAGGTCGGCGTAGGGGATGTCGGCGACGAACCGCCCCTCCGGCGCCATCACCATCAGCGGCGCGATGAGCTCGCGGAGCCCGGCCACCGGTCCGCAGTAGGTCACCAGGACCCCGCTGCACCGCGCACCCTGCAGGTGTGCCGGCACGAACTCCTCCGGCGGGCCGGTGACGTAGAGCAGGGTGCCGCCGACGTCGTCGGGGGCGCCGGCCATCAGCGACCGGTAGGTGCCGGCGACCGCACGGCCCTGGTCGGCGGGCCAGAGCAGCAGCGCGATCGAGAACTCCGGCAGTTCGTGCAGCCGGAAGGTGAACGAGGTCGCGACGCCGAAGTTGCCACCGCCGCCGTGCAGCGCCCAGAACAGCTCGGTGTTCTCCTGCTCGTTCGCCGTCACCCGCCGCCCGTCGGCGGTGACGAGGTCGACCGAGAGCAGGTTGTCGCACGCGAGACCGAACTTGCGCTCGAGCCAGCCGGAACCGCCGCCGAGGGTCAACCCGGCGACGCCGGTCGTGGACACCCGGCCGCCGGTGGTGGCCAGGCCGTGCGGCTGGGTCGCGCGGTCCACCTCCGCCCACACCGCGCCGCCGCCGACGCGGGCCGTACGCGCCTCGGGGTCGACCGCCACCTCGTTGAGCCGCCGCATGTCGATCACGAGCCCGCCGTCGGCGAGGCTGGCGCCCGCGACGCTGTGCCCGCCGCCGCGCACGGCGACGTCGAGCCCGTTGAGCCGGGCGAAGTCGAGTGCGATGGGGACGTCGTCCGCGGTGGCGCACTGGGCGATCACCTGCGGCCGGGCGGTGATCATCGCGTTGTAGACGGCGCGGACGTCCTCGTAGTCGGCGTCCGGCGGGGTCACGACCCGCCCGCCGAAGCCGGCGCGCAGCCCGTCGACCGCCGCGGCATCGAGCAGATTTCCGGTCATACGTTCTCTCCTCGTTCGACCCCGACCTTGGGGGGTCGGCGAGGTAGGCCGTTCCGTTAGTCAACCGGTGCCGGAAAGTTCTTGACGAAACGAGGCCCGGCGCCGTCCGGTAGCGTCGCCGGCATGGGCTCCGTCGTGGATCGGTTCAACGACCTCGTCGGCGGGCTGGACTACCCGATGTTCGTCGTCACCGCCGCCGACGGCGACCGGCGCGCGGGCTGCCTGGTCGGCTTCGCCGCGCAGTGCAGCATCGACCCGCCGCGGTTCATGGTCTGGCTGTCGAAGAACAACCACACCCACGCGGTGGCTCGCGGCGCGGACGTGGTCGTGGTGCACGTGCTGACCCCACGGGACCGGCCGCTCGCCGAGCTGTTCGGCACCCGGACCGGCACCGAGGAGGACAAGTTCGCGCACCTGGCCTGGCGACCCGGCCCGGCCGGCGCGCCGGTGCTGACGGACTGTCCACAGTGGTTCGCCGGGACGGTGCTCGGCCGTTTCGACACCGGCGACCACGAGGGCCTGCTGCTCGAACCGGCCGACGCCGGCGCCGGAACCGGGCTCGGCCAGCTGTCCTTTCAGGACGTGACGGACCTGGACGCCGGGCACGAGGCCTGAGCGGGTTCTCCATCGGGCCGTGACATGGAATGCTGGGGCGATGGGGATTTCCCGCCGCGGCTTCCTGGCAACCGCGGCCGTCCTGGCCGGGTGCGCGCGAGCACCGGAGCCCAGCCCGGACACGCTGGCCATCACGGACGTGCGGGTGTTCGACGGGCACCGGGTCACCGACGCCGACACCGTGCTGGTCTCCCACGGCCGGATCACCGCGGTGGGCCGCGGCCTGGCGGCCCCGGAGGGGGCGACCGTGCACCGCGGCCGGGGCGGCACGCTGCTGCCCGGGCTGATCGACGCCCACGTGCACGTCTACGGCAACCGCCGCAGGGACGCCGCCCGGTTCGGCGTGACCAGCCTGGTCGACATGTTCTGCGACGTGCGGCTGCTGCCCGGTTTCCGGAAGGACCGTGACGACCTCGGCGTGACCCAGCGGGCCGACGTGTGGAGCGCCGGCAACCTGGTAACGGTGCCCGGCGGCCACGGCACCGAGTACGCGATCAAGCCGCCGACCGTGCGCACCGGCACCGACCTCGACGCGTTCGTGGCCGACCGGCTGGCCGAGGGCTCGGACTTCATCAAGCTCATCCTCGAGGAGGGCACCCCGAAGCGGCCGTTGCCGACCCTGTCCGCCGAGCAGGTCACCGGCCTGACCGCCGCGGCGCACCGGCGCGGGGCGAAGGTCGCCGTGCACGTGCACAGCGTCCGCTCCGCCGGGATCGCGGTGGCCGCGGGCGCCGACTTCCTCGCGCACGCCCCTGACGACGCCCCGCTGCCGGACACGCTGATCGCCAGGATGAAGGCCGCCGGCACCGCGGTGATCACGACGCTCGCCGTCACCGCCGCCATCGACTGCGCCGGCGGCACCGCCCGCACACTGCGCGCCGACCCGCGGATCGACCGGTGGCTGGGCGCGTGGCAGCGCGACGAGCTGGACCAGCACGTCACCGGGTGCGCGCAGGGCGCGCTCGACCACGCCACGGCCAACGTCGCCGCGCTGCACCGTGCCGGCGTCCCGGTCCTCGCCGGCACGGACGCCGCCAACCCGGGCACCACCGGCGGCGCCAGTCTGCACGCCGAACTGGCCCTGCTGACGGCGGCCGGCCTGCGGCCCGTCGAGGCGCTGACCGCCGCCACCAGCCGGCCCGCCGCCCTCTTCGGCATCCCCGAGCGTGGGACGATCCGCCGCGGCGACCGGGCGGACCTGCTGCTCGTGAGGGGAGACCCCACCACCGACGTCACCGCGAGCCGGGACGTCGACGCGATCTGGAAGAACGGCGAGCTCGTCAGGCGGAAGCCGTGACCGGACCGTCCCACGACCAGTGCGGCATCGGCAGTCCCGTGGTGGGTTCACGGTCGCCGTAGGCGAGCACCTCGTCGACCGCCGCCCGCATGTAGGTCCGCATCGCCGCGCGGAAATCGGGGTCCTCGGGGAGCCCGGCGTCGTCCATCGCCGCGACGAAGCAGTCCACGAAGCGGCGGCCGAGATCGGAGAGGTCCCCGTTGCCGCAGTGCATGCGCATCACCATCGAGTGGTCGCCGCACGACTCGGAGTAGGTCGGCGGGCCGCCCAGCACCTCCGCCCAGTAGTGCGCCAGCCGCTGCACGTGCTGCGGGTGCTGGCCGGGGTGCGAGAACGGGTGGTTCAGCTCGGGGTCGGCGAGGCAGCGCGCGTGATGTGCCGTGGCCAGCGCCAGGAACGCGGGGTCGCCCCCGGCGAACTCGTACAGAGTGGGACGCACGGGTGCAGACTCGCACACGGCCGGGCCGGGCACCACCCTCACTGTCCGGTTCGGACGATGTGTGCCGCGATGCGCCCCGCGGCGTCGAGCCAGCCGTGGTCGCGGGCGTGGCCGAGCATCCGGCGGTACGGCTCGCGGCGGCCGTCCGCGTCGAAACCGCCCAGGGCCCGCAGCCACGGCTCGTCCACCCACGCCTGCTCCCCGGCGAACTCCACCCGCCCGGCCAGCGCCGCGCGCGCCGACTCGACGTCGACCGCGGCGTCGACCTCCACGGCGAAGTCGGTGTAGTCGTCGGGGGCGACCAGCCGCGCGCCGACCGAGCCGGCACGGGGTTCCACGCGTATCCGCATGCCCGGACCGTCGCACGCGGGACGTGGCCGGGGCCACCGGCTGCGTGCGCGATCCGGCCGCCGATCGGTGGCATCATCGGGCGGGTGATCAGGACCCTGCCGCGTGTCGTGCCCGCCGAGCCGGGAAAGCCCGTCCGCGCCGAGGCCGCCGCCTCGCAGCGGACGTCCCGGGAGATTGCCGAGAACCCCGGCGTGTGGACGGGCGAGTCGGCCCGCGAGGTGGTGCGGCGCTACACCGACCTCGCTGCGGTGTGGGACGGCGAGCGCGGCGGTTACCGGCCCGTGCCGCTCGCCGACGCGCTGCGCCGCGGCGGCCCGTTCCCGGACGGGCTGTGCGCGGAGGTCGGCTGCGGCACCGGCCTGCTCACCCCGCTGGTCGAGGCGGTCTGGCCGCGGGTCGTCGGCCTCGACCTCACCCCGGGGATGCTGCGCCGCTCCCCCGCCGCGTGGCGCGTGCTCGGCGACGCCTCCCGGCTGCCGCTGCCGGGCGGGTCGGCGGCCGCGGTGGTGCTCGCCGACGTGCCGCTGTTCGCGGGCGAGGTGGTGCGGGTGCTCGCGCCCGGCGGTGTCGTCGTGTGGTCCAACGCGCTCGGCACGGACGCGCCGCACCACGTGCCGGTCGAGACCGTGCGGGGCGCGCTCGCCGCCGCGGCCGGCGCGCCGTTCGCCGCGGTCACCTCGGAGGCCGGCTGGGGCCTGTGGGCGGTGCTGCGCCGCGAGGCGTGAGGCCCGCCAGCCGCGGGACGCGGCCGGCCGGGCGACCACGCGGCCCACGACGTGCTCGACCGCGACAAGACCGAAGACCCGCGAGCCGACCCCTGGCATCGCCGAGCCGACCCCTGGCACGGCGTGTCGGCCCGTGGCATCGCCGAGCCGACCCCTGGCACGGCGAGTCGGCCCGTGGCATCGCCGAGTCGACCCCTGGCATCGCCGAGCCGACCCGTGGCGTCGCCGAGTCGACCCGTGGCACGGCGTGTCGACCCGTGGCATCGCCGAGTCGACCCCGGCATCGCCGAGTCGGCCCGTGGCGTCAGCGAGCCGACCCCTGGCGTCGGCGAGTCGACCCGTGGCATCGCCGAGTCGGCCCGTGGCACGGCGAGCGCCGCCAGGTCGTGGTCACGGCTCGTCCGGGATGGTCTCGAACAAACCCGCGGCGAGCGCGGCGGCCGGGCCGGCGAGCGCGGCCTCCAGGTGGTGGAAGGTCTTCTGCGCGGGGATGGCCGGCCAGTCCGCCGGCAGGTGCCGCACCGGCAGGCGCGGGTCCTTGCGGATGATCCGGAGCCATTCGGTGACGATCGCCAGGTGCGCGGCGAGCGGGTCGTCCGGGTACGGCAGCGGCCCGGGGTCGGGCCACCGGGCGATGAACTCGACGTAGCGGTCCGCGAGGCGGCGCAGGTCGTAGGCGTCGTCGACGAGCCGGCCGACGTCGGTCAGCTCGTCGGCGCGGGCACGGAAGAGCCGGACGTGCGTGGCGAGGTCCAGCTCGGCGACGATCCGGGAGACCTCGACCTCGCCGGGCGCGATCCACAGACCGCCCTGCAGCGGGCCGAAACCCGCCCAGGCGAGCTGCGCGCGCAGGTCGTGCCGCCGCCGCTGCCACGCCTCGGGCAGCGAGAACGCCAGCAGCGTCCAGGTGCCGTCCCAGTCGTCGTTCACCGCACCGGTGCGCCAGATCCGGGTGTGCCCGTCGCACAGGATGCCGGCCGAGCGCGCGGTCAGGCCGAAGTACATCCGCCTGCCCCGCCGCACCCGGCGCAGCAGCCCGCGGTCGACCATCCGGCCCAGCGTGGAGCGGGTCGCGTGCTCGGAGACGCCGAGCCGGCCGAGCACCGCGATCACGCTGCCCGAGTAGACGCAGCTGCCCTTCCCGTACAGGTAGTCCCCGAGGAAGGTGAGCATCAACGACTGCGGCCGCATCGCTTGATATTAGGCAGATCATTGACGGCTGCAAGATCCCCGCCTAATTTTGGTGGCCCGCCTCACGGTAGAAGGACGCCCCATGCGCAACCAAGGCATCGGATCGTGGCCGGCCCGCCGAGCGCGGATGTCGCCAGACCGTACCGCGATCGTCGACGACGGTCGCGAGTGGACATACGGCGAGCTGTACCGGCGGAGCACCAGGATGGCGCACACGCTCGGCGGGCTGGACGTCGCCAGCGGGGACCGGGTCGCCTACCTCGGGCCGAACCACGCGGTGTTCCTGGAGACCCTGTTCGGTGCCGGCATGCTCGGCGCGATCTTCGTGCCGCTCAACGCCCGGCTCACCCCCACCGAGCTGGCCTACATCCTCGGCGACAGCGGCACCTCGGTCCTGGTGTACGCGCCCACGCACCGGGAGACCGCCGAGGCGCTGCGCGAGGTCGTGCCGCACCTGCTCGACTTCGACGGCTACGAGCGGCTGCAGGCGCAGGCCGGCGAGGAGCCGGTCGACGAGCCGGTCGACCAGGAGGACATCGCCGTCATCATGTACACCTCGGGGACCACCGGGAACCCGAAGGGCGCGTCGCTCTCGCACGCCAACATCCACTGGAACAGCTTCAACCTGCTCATCGACGTCGACCTGGCCGGCGACGAGGTCACGCTCGTCAACGCGCCGATGTTCCACGTCGCCGCGCTCAACCAGACGGTCCTGCCGACGCTGCTCAAGGGCGGGACCGTGGTACTCGCGCCGTCGTTCGACGCGGCGGGCACCCTGGGCCTGATCGCGCGGTACCGGGTCACCTACCTGTTCGGCGTGCCGGCGATGTTCCAGGCCGTCGCGGCCGCGCCCGGCTGGGCGGCGGCCGACCTGTCCTCGGTGCGCACGATGATCTGCGGCGGCGCGCCCGTTCCCGAGCGGGTCATCACCACCTACCAGGAGCGCGGGCTGACGTTCCTGCAGGGCTACGGGCTCACCGAGTCGGCGCCGAGCGCATTGTTCCTGCGCGCCGCGGAGAGCACGCGCAAGGTCGGCTCGGCGGGCACGCCGTGCTTCTTCACCGACGTCCGCGTCGTCGGGCCGGACGGCGAGGACGTGACACCGGGCGAGCCCGGTGAGGTGGTGCTGTACGGCCCGAACGTGATGGCGGGGTACTGGGACAAGCCGGCGGAGACCGCGGCCGTGCTGTCCGCCGACGGCTGGCTGCGCACCGGCGACGTCGCGGTCACCGACGACGAGGGGTTCCTCTACATCCGCGACCGCATCAAGGACCTCATCATCTCCGGCGGCGAGAACATCTACCCCGCCGAGGTCGAGGACGCGATCCACAAGCACCCCGCGGTCGCCGACTGCGCGGTCATCGGGATCGCCGACGAGCGGTGGGGCGAGGTCGGCCGGGCCGTCGTCGTGGTGCGGGACGGGGCCGAGGTCGAGCCCACCGAACTGCTCGAGTTCCTGAGCGGGCGGATCGCGAGGTACAAGGTCCCCAAGTCGGTGGTGTTCACCTCGACGCTGCCGCGCACGGCCTCCGGGAAGCTGCTCAAGAGCCGGTTGCGGACGAGCTACGGCGACGGCTGAGCCGCGCTCGCCGCGCACCCTCCCACCCGCCGTGAAAAAATTGTGGGGTGAGGAGGCGGACATGCCAGGCACAAACCTCAGTCCACTGTGGAGGGTGGCACGCGCGGTCGGCATCGCCGTCGTGGTCGTCGTCGCCGTGTTGTTCCTGATCAGCAAGCTGCCCAACCTGAACCCGTTCCACGACGAGGAGATCGACCGCAGCCAGCCCGCGCTGCTCAAGTCGGTCAAGGACCTCAGCCAGTACCACGCCGCGGAGGGCAACTTCCAGGTGGTCGTGGACCTCGAGCACGACGTCACATGGGTTCCGGACGTCATCGCGGGCAGCCGCACCCTCTTCGTGGCGGCCGGCTCGGTCGACGCCTACGTCGACTTCGGTGGGCTCGACGAGCGGGCCCTCACCGTCGACACCGAGAAGCACACGGTCCGCGTCAAGCTGCCCGACGCGAAGCTGGACAAGCCGAACCTCGACCAGAAGCGGACCTACCTGTACTCGCAGGAACGCGGCGTGTGGGACCGGATCTCCGCGCTGTTCTCCGAGCCCGACCAGCAGGAGTTCTACGTGATGGCGGAGCGCAAGATCGCCGACGCCGCCAAGGACGCGGGCCTCACCGATCGGGCCGAGAAGAACACCCGCGCCATGCTGACCGGCATGTTCAAGTCCCTCGGCTACACCGCCGAGTTCCCCACCGACAACGCCTCCTGACCACCCCACCCACCCGACCCCCCACACGGTCGAACCGACCCCCACACGGTCGAGCCGACCTCTGGCACGGCCCGGCCGAGGTGCGCCCACCCACCCGCGCCCCACGCGACGGCGGCGCATCACGACGCGTGGCACGTCGACTCGCCGATGCCAGAGGACGACTCGCCGGTGTGAGGGGACGACTCGCCGATGCCAGGGGACGACTCGCCGGTGTGGGAGGTCGGGTCGGCGGTGTGGGGGGTCGGCTCGGGTCAGAGGTCGTTGCCGGCGCAGGAGAGGTTGAAGCTGCGGTTGACCAGCGGGAAGTCCGCGACGTCGGTGCCGTTCAGCGCCCACGGCAGGGCCGCCCAGTTGACGAAGCTCGGGTCGGCGACCTTCAGCCGGGTCAGCGTGCCGTCGGCGGACAGCTCGACGCGGTGGGTGATCGTGCCGCGCCAGCCCTCCACGATGCCCACGCCGGACGTCGCCTCGGTGCGGCGGGCCGGCGCGGGCTCGGCGGTGTGCTCGAAGCCGGACTCGCCGAGCGCGGTGACGAGCCGGACCGAGTCGGCGAACTCGGCCGCGCGGGCGAGGAACCGGGCCAGCACGTCGCCGTCCGTGCGCTCGTAGGCCCGCGGCGGGTCGCCCGGCAGGAACGGGTGGTCGTGGCGGGCGTCCACGGTCAGCCCGCTGGCCCGCGCGACGTACCCGAGCGCGCCGAGCTCGGCGGCCCGCTCCGCGGTGAGCACCGCGGTGCCGGTGAACCGGTCGGTGACCACGCTGCTCGCCAGCGCCAGCTCGACGATCGAGGCCACCTCGTCGGCCAGCGAGGCCAGCCGGGCGGTGTCGGGCAGCGCGCGGACCGTCACGCCGCCGGGATGGACCGCGCCGCGCAGCAGCCGGTGGCCGGTCACCGCGTCGTTGACCCGCAGCAGCTCCTCGCGAACCCGCTGCGCGTGCGCGTCGAGCACGTCGTAGCCGGCGTCGCGGCACAGCCCGCCCAGGTCGCCCGCGTGGTTGTACAGCCGCTCCAGCTCCAGCAGGATCGCCCGGAGCCGCTGGGCGTCCGCCGCGACGGCGTGCCCGCTCGCGTCCTCGACCGCGAGGCAGAACGCCAGCGTGTGCCCGACCGCGGTGTCGCCGCTGATCCGCTCGGTCAGCTCGACCGCCCCCGCGGGCGTGCGGCCCTGGCAGAGCCGCTCGATCCCCTTGTGCAGGTACCAGAGCCGCCCGCCCGCGCCGCGCACGGTCTCGCCCGCCACCGTGAGCCGGAACTGGCTCGGCTCGGTCACCCCGCCGCGCACCGGGCCGATCGAGACCTCGGACTCGTCGACGGGGGCCGGGACCTCGGCGGCGAGGAACTCCGGCGGCTCGCCCGCGGCGGCCAGCATCGGGTACCAGCCGCGCGGCCAGTGCCCGTGCCGGACCAGCCGCCGGGGCGCGGGGTGGCCCAGCGTCACGATGCCGAACAGGTCGTGCATCTCCCGCTCGAACCGGCCCGCCACCGCGGACAGCCCGGCCAGGCTCGGCACCGCCGGGGTGTCCCGCGGCACCGGCACGTGCAGCTCGACCCGGCGGTCCGGGTCGGCGGCGGTGAACAGGTACACCGCGCGCAGCCCGGTGGTGCCGACGTCCTCGTGGCCGGCGACCAGGGCGACCCGGTATCCCTTCTCCAGCAGCGAGCTCGCCCGCCCGGGCAGGTCGCCGGGGCTGATGGTCAGCGCGGTGCGGTGCCGGCCCACCGGCTCGCCGGGCGGGCCGGGCGTCGGCGTGATCTGTGCGGTCATGGTGTCCCCACGAGCGTGTCGGCGGCCAGCCGCAGCAGGGTGGCCAGCGGTTCAGCGGCCACGCCCAGCGCCGCGCACACCACCAGGCCGCCGAGCAGCGCGGCCGTGGTGGATGCGGGCAGGCGCCCGGTCGCGGTGGCCGCGCCGGGGCTGTCCGGCGGCTCGCCGAGCAGCATCCGGCTGGTGTTCGCGATCAGCGCGACCGCCATGGCGAGCATCAGGACCAGCGCGATCGCGACGAGCCAGCCGAGCCCGGCCGCGAAGCCGGCCCGGGCGATGCCGAGCCAGCTCGCGAACATGCTGAACGGCGGCAGCCCGAGCAGCGCGAGCACGCCGAGCCCGACCCCGGCGGCCAGCGCCGGATGCCGGGCCGCGAGCCCGCGCACTCCCTCGGTCCGGCTGGTGCCGGTGAGCTGGCGGATCCGCCCGGCCCCGAGGAACAGCACGGCCTTGACCAGGCCGTGGCCCAGCATGTGCAGCAGCACCGCGGCGACCGCGAGCGGACCGCCGACCGCCACGCCGAGCGCGACCAGGCCGAACTGGCCGGTGCTGGAGTAGGCGAGCATCCGCTGGTAGTCGCGCTGGGCCAGCAGCAGCGACGCGGCCACCAGCAGCGAGGCCACCGCCAGCGCGGCGAGCAGCACCCGGCCGAACACCGGCCCGAGCGCGGCGTCGGACAGCGCCCGCACGCGCAGGATCGCGTAGCCGGCGACCGGGAGCAGCACGCCGGACAGCAGCGCGGCCACCGGGGCCGGGGCCTGGCCGTGCGCGTCGGGCAGCCAGGCGTGCAGCGGCGCGATCCCGGCCAGCGCGCCGAACCCGACCACCAGCAGCACGACCGCGATCCGCACACCGTCCACATCAGACCCCACGTACCCGGTCAGCACGATGCCGAGCAGCGCGAGGGCCAGGCCCGCGGAGCAGATCATCACGAACTTCCACGCCGCCTCGGCGGCCGCGCGGCTCGCGCCCTGCCCGATGAGGAACCCGGTCACCACGACGGCGGCCTCGACCGCCACCCACAGCACGCCCAGCTCCGCGGCCAGCACCGCCAGGCCCGCCGCGGCCAGGAACAGCTGGACCGCCGCGCAAAGCCGGCGCGCGGTCCGCGTGGTGGCCCGCCCGGCCTCGATCTCCGCGGCGAGGTGCGCGGGCGTCGCGACCGTCGCGAGCACCGCCACCGCGCCGACCACCAGCAGCAGGAACGCGGCCGGCGCGTCTGCGCGCAGCACCCCCTCGGCGGCGGTGAACGTGCCCGAGCCGACGACCTCGGCGGCGGCGCCGACCCCGGCGGCCAGTACCAGGCCCGCGACCCCGGCGCCGACCCACGCGGTGGCCGGCCGCCAGCCGAGCACGGCGTAGCAGAGCGCGCCGAGCAGCGGCAGGGCCACCGGCGCGAACATGAACACGGTCATCATGAGTCCCGCAACTCCCGGAGCTCGTCGAGGTCGACCTCGCCGACGGTCTCGTGCGTGCGCGTGGCGAGCAGCTGCAGGATCACCAGCACCAGCAACACGTCCAGCGCCACGCCGACCTGCACGAGCAGGCCCAGCCCGGCGCCCGCGAGCAACGCGACCGCGGTGATCCCGTTGTCCATCAGCACGAGCCCGGACAGCTGCGCGAGCGCGCCGCGCCGGGTGGCGAGCACGAAGAAGCCGACCAGCACCACGGCCACACCGACCGGGATCGCCGTGCCCGCGCCGGCCGTCACCAGGGGCCGGGACACCGCGAAGGCGAGCAGCGTCAGCGCCGCGGAGACCAGCAGCGACACCGACCCGGCCGCCGACCGGCCGGGCTCGGGTCCGGGGTGCTCGGCCGCCGCCCGGCGCAGCAGGTAGGGCAGCACGCCCGCGCGCAGCACCAGCAACCCGGCGGCCACGCCCCACAGCCGCACCGACACCTCCTGCACGGCGAGCACCGCGCCGAGCCCGGCCAGGGCGACGCCCTGCACGGTGAACACCCGCACCACGGCGGCGATCCGGCGCCGCCACAGCGCGAGCACCGCGGTCAGCAGCAACAAGCCGCACGCCAGGTCCAGCAGCTGGGTGTAGAGCGACTCCGGCATGCATCCCCCTCTCAGGCCAGCAGGTACGACGAGGCGACGGCCAGCAACCCGAGCACGAACGAGCCCGCCAGCAGTTCCGGCACCCGGACCAGCCGCAGCCGGGCCACGAACACCTCGACGACGGCCACCAGCATCCCCAGCACGCCGACCTTGACGACCAGCGCGGCCACGCCGACGAGCACCGGGCCCGCGGCGGCGGAGGTCGCGATCCCCCACGGCAGGAACAGGTTCGCGACCAGTCCGAGCAGGACGGTCAGCCGCATCGCGGAGGCCAGCCGGACCAGCGCGAGGTCGGTCCCGGCGTACTCCAGCACGGTGGCGCCGTGCACCATGGTCGGCTCGTCGAGCGTGGCCGGGTCGTCGACGGGCCGCCGGCCGGCCTCGGCGACGACCACCACGACGAGCGCCGCGGCGGCGAGCAGGCTGCCCGGCGAGACCACCCGCACCGGGTCGTCGAGCGTGGCCGACACGATCGCACCGAGGTTGGTCGAGCCGATTCGGGTGGCCGGCGCGAGAAGGGCGACCAGCAGCACGGGCTCGGCCAGCGCGAGGATCGTCAGCCGCCGACCGGCGCCCAGGCCGCCGAACGCCGTGCCGGTGTCCAGCCCGCCGAGCACCATCCCGACGGCGCCGAGTGCCAGCAGCGCCACGACCGCGAACAGGTCCGCCGCGGGCCCCACGGCCGGCTCGGTGGTCACGAACGGCGCTACCACCGCGACCACGAGGGTGGTGGCGAGCAGCAGCAGCGGCGCGGCGCGGAACGCCTCGGCGGTGCCGCCCGGGTCGACGGACTCCTTGCCGAGCAGCTTGCGCAGGTCCCGGTACGGCTGGAGGACGCCGGCGCCGACCCGGCCCTCCAGCCGCGCGCGGACCTTCCCCATCACGCCGGCCAGCAGCGGCGAGGCGGCGAGGACCAGCACCGGCTGCGCGATCCCGCCGACGATCCCGAGAGCACTCACGACGCCCCCTCGCAGGCTCGGTCGCGCCGCTCGCGGTCGCCCTGTGACATTGGTTCGCTCGCAAGCTCGCTCACGACGCCCCCTCGCAGGCTCGGTCGCGCCGCTCGCGGTCGCCCTGTGACATTGGTTCGCTCGCAAGCTCGCTCACCGGACCACCACCAGGAGCACGAGCAGCCCGCAGACCGCGTAGAAGCCGTAGCCGAGGTAGCGGTGCACGCTGCCGGTGGCCAGCAGCCGGCCGGCCCGGCCCCACGCGTTCAGCGCGGCGAGCACCGGGCGGTAGGCGCGGTCCTCGAGCCGGCCGGTCCCGTGCACCGGCACCGCGAACGTCGTCGCGCGCCGCGGCGCCGGGCCCGCGCCACCGTCCCATGTGGACACCGCGCGGCGGGCGCGGCGGCCGGTGAGCAACCGGACGCCGCCGAGGGCCAGCGCCACCGCGAGCGCCAGCGCGACGGTGAGGACGATCGGCGAAAGGGTCCCGACGGCCCCCGTCAGTCGCATCGTGACGGTGCCGGTCACGGCCCGGTCCCCGGGCCCCAACACACGTCCGGCCGCGGTGCCGAGCGCGGGCAGCACCAGCGTCGGCGCCAGCGCGATCACCACGCAGGCCAGCCCGGCGAGCCCCAGGCCGGCGAGGGCGACCGGCGGGCTCTCGCTCGCCTGCTCGGCCGCCGCGCCGCGGGGCCGGGCGAGGAAGCCGACGCCCAGCGCCCGGCCGAGCGCGGCCACCGCGAGGCCCACCGCGAGCGCGACCGCGGCCAGCGCGACCGGAGTCACGACCCCGATCATGGCCCCGCCGCCGGGCGGCGGGGCCACCAGGGCCTGCAGCAGCAGCCAGACCGAGACGAACGCGGTGCCGGGCGGCAGCGCCGACGCGGCCAGCGCGCCCAGCCCGAACGCCGCCGTGGTCACCGGCATCTTGCGGCGCAGCCCGCCGAGCGCGTCGAGGTCGCGGGTGCCGGTCGCGCGCAGCACCGACCCGGCGGCCAGGAACAGCAGGCCGGTGAACGCCGCGTGGCCGAGCACGTGCAGCAGCGCGGCGGTCAGCGCCAGCCCGGACAGCACCCGGTCGCCGCTCGCCGCGAACAGCCCTGCGGCGCCGACGCCGACGAACACCAGGCCCATGTTCCCGATCGTGGTGCGGGCGAGCAGCCGCGCGACGTCGCGGTTGCCCACCGCCCGCAGCGGGCCGGCCACCGCGGAGAGCGCGCCCAGCGCGAGCACCAGCAGCCACCACCAGCGCGGCCCGCCGCCGAGCAGGTCGAACCCGACCCGCACGACCCCGTAGCCGCCGAGGGTGACCATCGCCGCGCCCATCAGGGCTGCCGCGTGGCCGGACGCCTCGCGGTTCGCCCGCGGCAGCCAGACGTGCAGCGGGACGATCCCCGCGGCGGCCGCGAACCCGGCCAGCGTCAGCACGAACGCCACGTCGCGGACCGCGCCCGACGGCGCCGCGTCGCGCAGCGCGGCGAAACCGTCGCCGGCCGGCCCGGCGAGCATCAGAAGTCCACAGAGGATGGTCAGGAAGCCGAGCTGGGACAGCGCCGCGTACCACCGGCCGGCCACCGCGACCTCCGGGTCGCGCCGGTGCTCGGCGACCACCAGCACCAGCGAGGTGACCGCCACCAGCTCCCAGCAGGCGAGGAACGTGCCGACGCCACCGGCCGCGGGCACGAGCAGCATCGCGACGACGAACAGCGGCACCACCGCCTGCGCCACCCGGGAACGCGCGTCGCCCGCCGCGTACACGCCCGCCGCCGCGGCCACCGCGCCGACCGCGGTGAGGAACGGCCCGGACAGCGCGTCGATCTCGATGGTGACGCCGGTCAGCGGCAGCAGGCCGGGTACCGACGCCGAGTACGGCCGGCCCGTCATCGCCGCGATCCCGGCGACGACCCCGGCCACGCCGGTGAGCGCGGTGCCCAGCCCGGCCGCCGGGTCGCGGATCCTCGCGCGCAGCACCCACTCCGGCAGCGCGCCGAGGACCGCGGCCAGCACGCCGAGGACCGCGGCGGCGGCGAGGAAGGTGGCCCCGACGTTCATCGCCCGGTCAGCCTTCGCAGTCCCTCGACGATCGCCTCCGGGCGCGGCGGGCAGCCCTCGATCTCGAGGTCGACCGGTACGACGTCGCGCACCGCCCCGGCCACGCCGTAGGCGCCGGCGAACGCGCCGCAGTTACGCGCGCAGTCCCCGACCGCGAGCACCGCCTTCGGCCCGGGCACCGCCTCGTAGGTGCGGCGCAGCGGTTCGGCCATGTTGCGGGTGACCGGACCGGTGACCAGCAGCGCGTCCGCGTGCCGCGGGGAGGCGACCAGCCGCGTGCCGTACCGCTCCGCGTCGTACACGGGCCCGAACGCCGCGCCGATCTCCACCTCGCACCCGTTGCAGGATCCCGCGTTCACGTGCCGGACCTGCACCGATCCGGACAGCTCGCCGGCCACCGCCAGCCGGCCGTACCCCGGCCGCCCCGGCGCGCGCTCGGCCACCCGCCCGGCTCTGAAGATCTTGCGCAACAAACCGAGCATGACTGCTCCCGCGTTGATCCGGTGATCCGTGAGGACGAGGCGGACACCCTACCGAGGGCCGGGGACGAACGGTCAACCAGCCGGAGCCGGGTCCGTTGCTCTTCGCTACGATCTGGTTACGGGAGGATCGGATGTGGACCGCCGGCAGAGGTAGCAAGCGTGGACGCCGTCGCGGAGCCGAGGAGCACCACGTCCTGTCCACCACCACGATCACGCTGTGGGCGGCAGGGCTGCTCGCCACCGCCGCGCTCATGGTGACCGCGCTGTGGTGGCTGGTCGACACGGGCGGCTCGGCCGACGAGGTCCGCCTCGACATCATCCGGACCGCGGCGACCATCGTGGTCGGCACCGGCGGCGCGGCGGCCCTGCTGCTGACCGCGCGCCGGCAGCGGGTGGCCGAGCTGGACGTCATGCAGAAGGACCACGACGCGACCGAGCGCCGGGTCACCGAGCAGTACGGCAAGGCCGCCGACCAGCTCGGCAGCGACAAGGCCCCGGTGCGCCTCGCGGGGCTCTACGCGCTGGAACGGCTGGCGCAGGAGAACCTCGCACACCGCCAGACGATCGTCGACCTCGTCTGCGCCTACCTCCGCATGCCGGACACGCGCGAGGGCGGCCCGGCGGAGGATGCCGAGGTCCGACGGGCCGCGCAGGAACTGCTCGCGAAGCACCTGCGGCCCCGCGGCGAGCCGTCGGAGTTCTACTGGCCGGACATCGACCTCAACCTGTCCGGCGCGACCCTCGGCACGTTCGTGCTGACGCACTGCTCGGTCCGGTCCGCCCGGTTCGCCGAGACGACCTTCGCCGGCCCGGCCGTCTTCCGCGGCACGACCGTCGAGCGGACGGCGGACTTCCGCAACGCGCGCTTCCTCGGCCTCGCCGACTTCCGCCGGGTCCGGCTGGGCGAGGAGGGAAAGCCGTTCCGGGGCGCCGCCTTCGAGGGCGAGGTCGACTTCGGGACCCGCACGAGCGCGACGCTCGCCGGCGCCCGCGCGCGCACCGACCTGGCCGTGCGGCAGCGCTGGCCGGCGGGCTGGCACCCGCACGCGATCCCGGACCAGAGGTGCTGGGCGCGCCTGGACCCCGACACGCCGGAACCCTCGGCGCGCTGAGCGCGTCTACCCGACACGTACCGCGAGACCCGGAGGGAGGTGCCCTCATGCCCGGATGGACGCCGCAGCTGTGCCGCGACACCGGTGCCAGGGCGCACTGCGCGTCCGGGGAAACCGGCATCTCTCGACGGCGTCGTACGGCTTGGGGGTCGTGACCACATCGTCGGGTCGCCGGAGGACCCGGACTCGCACGGCGAGGCGAGTCGGATGACCGAGCCCGGCGAGACCACGGCTTGGTGGCCGATCAGGAACGTCCACATGCGACGTCGTCCGACCCCTCAGCCCGCCACCAGGCAACCCAGTCGACCCCCCACACCGCCGAGCCGACCCCCCACGCAGCCGAACCGACCCCCCACACCGCCGAGCCGACTCCCCGCGTTGCCAAGGATTCCACTGGACACGCCCACGCCACGAGTCGACTCGCCTGCGCCAGGGGTCAGGTCGACTGCGCCACAGGTCGACACGCCCGCGCCACGGTCGGCCGACCGCGCCACAGGTCGACACGCCTGCGCCACGGGTCGGGTCGACCGCGCCACAGGTCGACACGCCCGCGCCACAGGTCGACACGCCCGCGCCACAGGTCGACACGCCCGCGCCACGGGTCGGGTCGACTGCGTCGCGGGTCGGGTGGGTGGGTTGTTCAGCGCATGCCGAGTGCGGCCATGGCCGCGTCCACCGCGACCTCGCGCAGCTCGTCCTCGTCGACGTGCGCGAACTGGATCGTGCAGTCCTGCAGGCCGCCCAGTGCCACCACGGCGCGGGTCGCCTCGGCGAGGGTCGGCGACGGCCCGTACAGCAGTGCGGTCAGCCGCTGGCGCCAGGTGAACACCGTGTCGACCAGGCCGAGCTCGGCCAGCGTGGTCAGCTCGGTCAGCACCATCATGATGTCCGTGCGGTGGCGGATGTTGAAGTCGAAGTAGCCCTCGAGCAGCGCCCGGGGCCGCACGTCGGCGAGCGACTCCTGCTCGCTGACGAAGGCGTCGCCGTCGTCGATGAGCGGCTGCATGATGCTGCGCACCAGTTCCTCGCGGGACGTGAAGTGGTAGTACAGCGCCGGTTTGGTGATGCCGAGCCGGCCGGCGATCTCCTGCAGGCTGGTCTGCTGCACGCCCTTGCTCGCGAACAGCTCGCGCGCGGTGTCGATGATGCGCTGCTTGGTGTCGGAGGGCCGGGGCATGGCTCACACGATAACTTACTTTCCGATTGGTAAGTCGATGAAGTAGGCTTACCGATCGTTAAGTAAGGAGAGCTGACATGCGGATCCTGATCTCCGGCGCCAGCGTCGCCGGGCCCGTACTGGCCTACTGGCTCACCCACTACGGCTTCGACGTCACCGTCGTCGAGCGCGCCCCGCGGCTGCGCAAGACGGGCGGGCACTCCGTGGACCTCTTCCGGCCCGCGATGGAGATCTCCGAGAAGATGGGCGTGCTGCCGCGCATCGAGAAGATGGTCACCGGCACGACCCGGATGACCTTGTACCGCCGGGGCGCCGAGCGGCCCACCCGGGTGGACCTCACCAAGATCTTCAGCGCCACCTCGGACCGGCACGTGGAGATCATGCGCGACGACCTGAGCGAGATCTACTACGACGCCGCCCGCGACGACGTCGAGTACATCTTCGGCGACTCGATCACCTCGATCTCCGACGAGTGCGAGGTGACCTTCGAGCACGCCCCGCCGCGCCGCTTCGACCTCGTCATCGGCGCCGACGGGCTGCACTCCACCGTCCGCCGGCTCGTGTTCGGCGAGGAGTCGCGGTACACCACGTGGGTGGGCGCGCACCTGGCCGTGATCACCATGCCCAACGAGGGTGACCTCGACGGCGAGCAGATCGGGCACATCGACGCCGGCCGGATGGCCGGGGTCTACGGCGCCCGCCACCTCGACGAGGCGCGCGGGGTGTTCCTGTTCCGCACCGAGCGGCCGCTGGACTACCACTACCGCGACGTGCCACGGCAGAAGCAACTGCTGCGCGAGCACTTCGCGAACATGCACCCCGACATCGACCGGTTGCTCGGCGAGCTCGACCGCACGCCCTCGTTCTACTTCGACTCGATCACCCAGCTGCGCATGGACACCTGGTCCCGCGGCCGCGTCACGCTGGTCGGCGACGCCGGCTACTGCCCGGGCCCCGCGGTCGGCGGCAGCACCAGCCTCGCCGTGCTCGGCGCGTACGTGCTGGCCGGCGAGCTGGCCGCGGCGGGGGGCGACCACGAGCGCGCGTTCCCCGCCTACGAGCGGGAGATGGCCGACCTCGTCCGCGGCAGCCGCGCGCTCGCCCGCACCATGGCGAAGACCATCATCCCGCGCTCGCGGCTCGGCGTGCGGGCGCTGCTGGGCGGCGCGCGGCTGATCTCCGTGCTGCCGTCGTGGGCCACCCGCGCGGTGGCGAAGCTGAACGCCAAGGGCGTACGCCTGTACGACTCGATGCCGGTGAAGGACTACGCGGCGGCTCAGCCGGTCCGGGGCACGACCAGCCCGGACTCGTAGGCGAACACCACGGCCTGGGCGCGGTCGCGCAGGCCGAGCTTGCGCAGCACCCGGCTCACGTGGGTCTTCACGGTCTCCTCCGCCACCACGAGCCGGGTGGCGATCTCGGTGTTGGACAGCCCCTCCGCGACCAGCCGCAGCACCTCGGTCTCGCGCGGGGTCAGCGCGGCCGGCACCGGCTCGCGCGGGCGCGGGCGCAGCCGGGCGAACTCGCCGATGAGCCGGCGGGTCACGCTCGGCGCCAGCAGCGCCTCGCCCGCGGCGACCACCCGCACCGCGTCGAACAGCCGCTCCGCGGTCACATCCTTGAGCAGGAATCCGCTCGCGCCCGCGACGAGGGCGTCGTACACGTGCTCGTCGAGGTCGAACGTGGTCAGCATGAGCACCCGCGGCGGGTTCCCGGCGGCGGTGATCCGCCGGGTGGCCTCGATGCCGTCCATCGCCGGCATCCGGACGTCCATGAGCACCACGTCCGGCTTCTCCCTGCGGCACACCGACACCGCCGCGGCGCCGTCGGCCGCGGTGCCCACGACGGTCAGGTCGGGCTGGGTGTCCAGCAGCGCGGCGAACCCGGCGCGCACCACCTCCTGGTCGTCCGCCACGACCAGCCGCACGGTGCCCTCGTGCCGGGTCACGTGCCGGCCACCGGGAGCCGGGCCTCGACGAGGAAGCCGCTGAGCGGAGCCGGGCCGGTGCGCAGCTCGCCGCCGACCGTGGCGACCCGTTCGCGCATCCCGAGCAGGCCGTGCCCGCCGCCGTTCGCCTCGGGCGGCGGGCCCGGGCCGTTGTCCCGCACGGTCACCAGCAGGTCCTCCGGCCGGTAGGCGATCTCCACGTCCACGGCCGCGCCGGGCGCGTGCCGGCGCGCGTTGGTCAGCGCCTCCTGCACGATGCGGTACGCGACGAGCTCCACCCCCGGGTCGAGCGTGGTCACGGTGCCGCTGACGATGAGCCGGGCGGCGGCCGACATCCGCATCTCGTCGATCAGCTCGAGGAGCTGCTGCAGCCCGGGCTGCGGGGCACGGGTGGGCCCACCGCCGGCGTCCTCGCGCAGCACGCCGAGCAGCCGGCGCATCTCGGTGAGCGCGGTGCGCGCGGTGTCGCCAATCTCGGAGAGCCGGCGCGCGCCCTCCGGCGGCATGCCCGGGGTGGCCAGCCGCGCGGTCTCGGCCTGCACCGAGATCATCGAGATGTGGTGGGCCACCACGTCGTGCAGCTCGCGGGCGATGCGCGCCCGCTCACCGCGCGCGGTCAGCTCCAGCAGCGTCGACTCGACGGCACGGGCCGACGCGGTCCGCTCGGCCGCCGACGCGCGGGCGCGGCGCAGCCGGCGCACCGCGAGCAGGCCCCAGACGGCGGCCAGCGCCACCAGCCCGGTGGTGGGGCCGCGGTACAGCACGGCGGCGAGCACGGCGGCCGGCGTGATCACCGCGGCCGCCGCCCCGGCGTGGGCGCGCGCCAGCGCCAGCGGGGCGGTGGCGAACAGGCCGACCAGCAGCGCCACGGTCAGCAGGTCGCCGGCGCGGACCAGCGCCTCGGCCACCGAGGCGACGGCGAGCGCCGCTCCGGCCCACTCCCACGTCCACACCCGCACGCCCGCCATTGTCGCCGGACCGGCGCCGTCCGGCGTCCCCCACGTCCGGGCACGGCGCGTCCCCCTGGCGAGGGACGCGACCGGCGGGAAGACGGTTCCGCGGCGGGACGACGGCGCGGGCCGGCGTTCGTACCGTTCGGTGGCATGGAGGCAACCATCGAGGTCCGCGAGCTGCACAAGAGCTACGGCCACACCGTCGCCGTCGACGGGCTCACGTTCACCGTCCACCCGGGACAGGTCACCGGCTTCGTCGGGCCCAACGGCGCCGGGAAGTCCACGACCCTGCGGGTGGTCCTCGGGCTGGACCGGCCCGACTCCGGCAGCGCGCTGGTCGGCGGCCGCCCCTACCAGCGGCTGCGCAGCCCGCTGCGCGAGGTCGGCGCGATGCTCGACGCGTCCGCGTTCCACCCGGCCCGCGGCGCGCGAAACCACCTGCTGTGGCTGGCGCACGCGGGCGGCCTGCCGGTGCGGCGGGTGGACGAGGTCCTCGAGCAGGTCGGCCTCGGCAAGGTCGCGGCACGCGCGGCGGGCGGGTTCTCCCTCGGCATGCGCCAGCGGCTCGGCATCGCGGCCGCACTGCTCGGGGACCCGCCGGTGCTGATGTTCGACGAACCGGTCAACGGGCTCGACCCGGAGGGCGTGCGGTGGATCCGGGGGCTGCTGCGCGCGCTCGCCGCCGAGGGCCGCGCGGTGCTCGTGTCCAGCCACCTGATGAGCGAGCTGGAGGGCAGCGCCGACCACCTCGTCGTGATCGGCCGCGGCCGGCTCATCGCCGACCGTGCCGTGCGCGACCTGCTCGCCGCCGCGTCGGGGGACCGCGTCGTGCTGCGCACCGCGCAGCGGCTCGACGCGATGACGGCACTCGCGAACGCCGGCGCGACCGTCGCGGCCACCGGGGAGGACGCGGTCACCGTGTCCGGCCTGCCGGCCGACCGGATCGTCGCGCTGCTCACCGCCGGGGGCGTGTCGTTCTTCGGGATCGGCGGGCACCAGGCCTCGCTGGAGGAGGCCTACATGGAGCTCACCCGCGACGCCGTCGAGTTCGGGGAGGCACGATGACGACCCAGCCCGCGGCACCGACCGCCGTCACCCCGTACCGCAGCACGCTGCCCGGCCGGGACGGCTTCGACCGGCTGCTGCTCGCCGAGTGGACCAAGCTGCGCTCGGTGCCCCGGTGGGTGCTGCTGATGGTCACGGCCGTGGCGCTGACGATCCTCGTGGCCGTGTTCGCCGCGTCGGCGTCCGGCTCGGTGTCGCAGCGGTGGCGGCGGGGGCAGCGGGCCGAGCGCCGCGCCGGCCGGCGAGGACTCCGGCCACTTCGTGCACCGCACCCTCGACGGCGACGGCAGCCTCGTGGTGCGCGTCGCCTCCCAGGAGCCGAGCCAGGAGTCGGCGAAGGCGGGCATCATGATCCGGACGAGCGCCGAGCGGCAGGCGCCGTACGCGGCGGTGTTCGTCACGCCCAGCCATGGTGTCCGGCTGCAGTCCCGCTACGGCGCCACCGACATCGCCGGCAGCGGCGCGGGCGCGCCCCGCTGGCTGCGGCTCGACCGCCACGGCGCGACCGTCACCGGCTACGAGTCCGCGGACGGCGGGTCCTGGACCCGGATCGGCTCCGTGACCGTCGACGGTCTCACCGGCCCGGCCCAGCTGGGCCTGTTCGTGGCCTCCCCCAACGCGGTGCAGGATCGAGCGGCAGTTCGGCGGCGAGAACATCGACGAGCGGGGGACCGTCGGCGAGGCCACGTTCGACGGGCTGCGCGCGGACCCGCCGCCGGCCGGGTCGTGGCAGGACAGCGACCGGTCCTACACCACCGGGGACGGCCGGTTCGTCGAGAACGGCGGCACGATCACGCTGGCCGGGTCCGGGGACATCGGGCCGCTGCACGACTACGGGCCGGACCTGACCCGGCTGACGCTCACCGGGGTGCTGCTCGGGCTGCTGGCCGTCGTCGCGCTCGCCGTCCTCTACGTCACCTCCGAGTACAAGCGCGGGATGATCCAGCTGACGTTCGCGGCCAGCCCGCGGCGCGGCCGGGTGCTCGCCGCGAAGGCGCTGGTGCTCGGTGCGGCCACGCTCGCCGCAGGGCTGGTGGCGAGCTTCGGGGCCTACCTGCTGGCGACGCCGATCCTGCGCGCGCACGGGTTGCACCCCGGCTCGCTGTCCGAGGGCCCGGTGCTGCGCGCGGTGGCGGGCACCGCTGCCCTGCTCGCCGTGGTCGCGGTGTTCGCCCTCGGTGTGGCCACGATCCTGCGGCGCAGCGTCGCGGCGGTCGCGGTCGTGCTGATGGTGCTGCTCGTGCCGCAGATCGTCGCGACCGGCCTGCCGCTGAGCGTGGCGGCGTGGCTGGACCGGCTCACCCCGGCGGCGGGGTTCGCCATCCAGCAGACGGTGTGGCGCTACGACACCGCGATCGGCCCGTGGGCCGGGTTCGGGGTGCTGTGCGCCTACACCGCGGTGGTGCTCGCGCTCGCGGGCCGGCGGCTGCGGCGCGGGGACGCGTGACGGCATGCCGGACACCGTGACGAACACCGCGCCCAACACCGTGACGCCCGTCCTGCACGCGGAGTGGACCAAGCTGCGCACGCTGCGCGGCAACGCCTGGCTGGCGCTCGCGATCGCCCTGTGCACCGTGGCGGCGAGCGTGGCGACCGCGCTGTCGGTGGACACCTCCCAGTGCCCGGCACCGACCGACTGCTTCGAGGACACCCCGAGGCTGGCCCTCGGCGGCGTGTGGCTCGGCCAGGTCCTGGTGGCCGTGCTGGCCGTCGGGATGCTCGGCGGCGAGTACGGCACCGGGATGATCCGGGCGACGCTGGCGGCGGCCCCGCGCCGGCACACGGTGCTCGCGGCCAAGGCGGCGGTGCTCACCGCGACGGTGACCGCGGCCGGCACGCTCGGCGTGCTGGGCGCGCTCGGCGCCGCCCGGCTCATCCTGCCGGCACACGGGTTCACCGAGGCCAACGGCTACCCGCCGCTGTCCCTCGCCGACCCGGCGACGCTGCGCGCGGCCGCGGGCACGGTGCTCTACCTGGTGCTGGTGGGCCTGGTGGCGCTCGGCGTCGCGGCGGCGGTCCGCGGCACCGCCGGGGCGCTGACGACCGTGCTGGCCCTGCTGTTCATGACCCCGCTGCTGGTCACCATGGTCTCCGACGACACCTGGCGCGTGCGGCTCGAGCGGCTCACGCCGACCACCGCCGGGCTGGCGATCCAGGCGACCCGCGACCTGGACCGGCTGCCGATCGGCCCGTGGGCGGGGCTCGGCGTGCTCGCGGGGTGGGCGGCGGCCGCCGTGCTGGCCGGCTGGGCCGTGTTCGCGGCCCGCGACCAGTGACCGGAGGGCCTCGGCGGCCTCAGTGCATCCAGGCGATCTCGATGGTCCCGCCGAGGCGCTGCTGCACGCGCTTCATGTAGACCAGCGAGTTCCCCGACAGCACCCAGCGGGGGCCGACCAGGTAGATCCCGCCGTAGAGCTCGGAGCCGGTGAGCCAGTCCCGCTTGGCCTTCTCGGTGTCGAAGTCGTTCATCACGAGGATGTCGCCGTCGACCCGGCAGGTGCCCTGCCGGAAGTCGAGGGCCTTGCCCGACCGCTCGGGCGTGCAGCCGACCTCGTCGGCGAGCTGGTCCATGGTCATCGGCCGGGCCGGCTTGCCGGGGATCGGCGGCGTGGAGGTCATGTACATGTAGTCGTGCCCGGCGTGGCCGCCCTGTCCGGGTAGCGCGCTCGCGCCACAGCCCCCGGCCGACAGCGCCGCCACCAGAACCAGCATCGGCACCGTCCAGCGGCGCCGCAGATCCCGCAGGCGCGCGCCTGCCGAGTCGGTCACACACCCGAATACGGGCAGCGGTCAGGAATCGTTCAGCCCGGTCGTCCGGGAACCGAGGATGGCCAGCGCGAGGACCACGGCCGCGACCAGCAGCATCAGCCAGCCACCGGCCAGCGCGCCGGCCGGCGCGCACGCCAGCACCGCGACCGCCGCCACCAGTTGCGGCCACGGCCGGTCCGGGGCGAGGCTGCGGTGGAACGCGGCCAGCCCGACCAGGTACAGCGCCAGGCCGAGCGGCAGCAGCCACAGCGGGAAGCCGTGCAGCGGCTCGGTGAAGTAGGTGACCGCCTTCTTCATGCCGACCGCGGCCATCGTCACGCCGACGATCATCACCAGGTAGGCGTAGCCGAACGACAGCAGCGCGGCCCGGCCGCGCCGCTCGGGCGGCATCGCGTCCAGCAGGCGCTCGCTGTCGCGCTCCTCCCGCTCGAAGTAGATCCACCACATCCCCGCGCTCACCACGAGCGCCAGCGACGCGCCGGCGACCAGGACGAGCACGTCGCCGTCCTCCGACGCGACCGTGCCGACCGCGATGATCGACTCGCCGAGCAGGATGATCAGCGCGAGCCCGTGCCGCTCCACGAAGTGCCCGGCGCCGACCACGAAGCCGCCGATGCCCACCAGGAACGGCGAGACGACCTCCAGGCAGACCGCGCCGAGCAGCACCCAGGGCCGCGCCGCCGGGGGCAGGACACCGGCGAGCACCACGAGCAGCGCGCTGAGGATGTTGAGCGGGCCGAGCCGGGAGATCCCCGCCCGCCCCGAGGTGCCCAGGAACCCGACCGTGTGCACGAGCACCACGACGAGGTAGGCGAGGCCGAGGATCAGCCCGTAGGGCCCCTCGTCGAAGAAGCGGGGCACCGCCAGCGACATGACGAAGTACGCGGCCATGCCGGTGAGCAGCAGCAGTCGCGGCCCGGTCCGCCCGAGGTCCAGCGCGTTGGTGAGCCAGGCGTAGCCGCCGTACATCCACCAGATGATCCCCAGCAGGCACACCGTGCGGCCCAGGCCGCCGATCGTCGGGTTCGCCGTCAGCGCCGCGGCCACCTGCGTGATCGCGAACACGAACACGAGGTCGAAGAACAGTTCGAGGGGCCGCACCCGCTCCGCCGGTGCGGTCACCGCACGCGTTGTGGTCACCGTGCGGATCGTAAGGGTCCGCCGGTCCCGCCCCGACCGAATATCGTCGGACCGGACAGGCAGGAGGACCCGACGTGGCACGCTACGGCACCCAGTTCGGCCCGGACATCACCTTCCTCGGCGTACCGCGGTGCGACTGGGCCGACGCCGCGACCTATGCCGACGCGGACGTGGTCGTCCTCGGCGCGCCGTTCGACGGCGGCACCTCGCACCGGCCGGGCACCCGGTTCGGCCCGCAGTACATCCGCCAGGCGTGCTACCTGCCCGTGGACGGCTCGCGGCCGTCGCTGGCCTTGCGCGTGGACGCGCTCAAGGACCTGGCCGTGTACGACGCGGGCGACGTGGAGATGCACTCCGGGTACGCCGAACGCAGCGTGCGCGACCTGCAGGAGGCGGTGCACGCGGTGACCGCGAACGGCGCGATCCCGGTCGTCCTCGGCGGCGACCACACGATCGCCTGGCCGGACGCCGCCGGGGTCGCCCAGCACCTCGGCCGGGGCCGGGTGTCGATGATCCACTTCGACGCGCACGCGGACACCGGGGACGTGCCGCTCGGCTCGCTGATCGGGCACGGCCAGCCGATGCGCAGGCTGATCGAGTCCGGCGCGGTGCGCGGCGACCGGTTCCTGCAGATCGGGCTGCGCGGCTACTGGCCGGGGCCGAAGACGCTGGACTGGATGGCCGAGCAGCGGATGCGCTCCTACGAGATGTCCGAGATCGTCGCGCGCGGCCTCGGCGAGTGCCTGACCGAGGCGTTCGCCATCGCCACCGACGACTGCGACGGCGTGTTCCTCTCCGTGGACATCGACGTCTGCGACCCCGGCCACGCGCCGGGCACCGGAACGCCCGAGCCCGGCGGCCTCACCGGCCGCGAGCTGCTGGACTCGGTGCGCCGCATCGCCTACGAGCTGCCCGTGGTCGGCGTGGACGTGGTCGAGGTCGCTCCGCCCTACGACCACGCCGAGCTCACCTCCTACCTGGCGAACCGGGTCGTGCTGGAGGCGCTGTCCGGCATCGCCCGCCGGCGCCGGGACGCCGCCGACGGCACGACGTGGGACCCGGCGCGGCCCCTGCTCGCCGACCGGCCGGACCGTCGTGGATGACGGCGTGGACGAGGTCGCGCCCGAGATCCTCGCCCGGCTCCGCGCGGTGTGCCTCGCGCTGCCCGAGACCTACGAGGAGCAGGCGTGGGTCGGCACCCGGTGGCGGGTCCGCAGGAAGACCTTCGCCCACGTGCTGCGCGTCGCGCCGGGCGAGCCGCCGGTGCACGCCGCGGAGGCGTCCGTGGACGGGCCGGGCACCGTGCTGATCTTCCGGTCCCAGGGTCCGGAGCTGGAGGTGCTGACCGCCACCGGCCACCCGTTCTACCGGCCCGGGTGGGGACGCGACGTGGTCGGCATGATCCTGCGGGCGGACGTCGACTGGGACGAGGTCGCCGAGCTGCTCACCGACAGCTACTGCGTCCAGGCTCCGCTGAAGCTGGTGCGCCGGGTGGACCGGCCCGGCTGAGCCCCTGGTCGCGTCGGCGCGGGGGTCACGTCGCGTATACCTCGAACTCGGCGGCCTGGCCCGCGGGCCAGCCGGTGTTGGCGGTGAAGATCAGCCTCAGGTAGCGCCGGTCGGTCGGCGCGAACGTGATCGTCGCCGTGTTGCCGGTGGCCGGGTCGAACGTGTACCCGGTGGCTCCGCTGATCGTCGAGTAGCCGGAGCCGTCGGTGCCGCCCTGCACCGAGATCGTCTGGGTGCGGGCGCCCCAGGCGCTCGAGGGCGGCAGCTTCAGCACGATCCGCCCGACCGAGCGGGTGGTACCGAGGTCGACGGTGAGCGACTGCGGGAACGCGTTGTTCGTGCTCTCCCAGTAGCTGCCGGCGTCCCCGTCCACCGCGTTGCCCGGCGGGAAGCCGCCCTGGCTGCCGCTCGCCACGGCCGGCCGGTGCAGCGCGAGGTTCGTGCCGTCCGGCGGGTCGTCCGGCGGGTCGGTCGGTCCGCCGCCGTTGTCGCCGCCGTACACCGGGGCCGGCCACGCGCCGCAGTAGGTGGTGGTGAACCCGGAGTTGCCGCCCTGGTCGGCCAGGCCGGCCGGCACGTCCGGGGACTGGCAGTTGTAGATGCCGGCCACGCCGATCCCGGTGGCCACGACGTCGTGGATCGTGCCGGTGGCGGGGGTCTGGAACTGGAACGCGAAGGTCCCGGCGCCGGTGATGCGCACGCCGTCGAAGTGCACGTCGTCGGTGGACCCGTCGATGAACTGGACGGCCTCGTGGTTGCTGTCCACGATGTCCATGTCGGACACGTTGATCCGCCCGGTGAGGGGAGAGTCGCGGCCGTCGAACCACAGCGCACCGACGCCGAAGTTCCAGTTGGAGTCGAGCACCCCGGAGCGGATGGTGGTGTTGCGCGCGACGGTGGTGGTGCCGGCGAGCGGGACCGCGCCGAACCGGTTGGCGATGTGGATGCCGCCGCCCTGGTCCTGGGTCTCGGCGACCACGTTGTCGGTGACCGCGATGTCGCTGCCGCCGTAGATCGCGATGCTGTTGGCGAGGATCGGCGCGATCACCGTGTTGAACGAGAACGTGTCGTCGCGGTCCGGCTGCGTCTCCGACCACATGGCCAGCCCGTCGTCGCCGGTGTTGCGGACGACGTTGTTCGTCACGGTGGTGTCGGTGATGCCGCGGTGCAGGTTCAGCCCGTCGGCGGTCTGGTCGAGGATCCGGTTCCCGCTCACGGTCAGCCCGGAGAACGGGCCGTCGAGCCAGAGGCCGACCTTGGTGTGCTGCAACCACAGCCCGGACACGACCGAGCCGCCGCCCAGCGCGCCGCCGATCGCGTTGGTCTGGTCGCAGTCGACCCGTTCGGTGACGTCGCCGATGATCGCGAAGTCCTGGAGCCGCACCGCGGTGCTGGCGCCGGGCACCCCGGGGTTGCCCGGATAGCCGTCGTGGCCGCAGCTGGCCGGCTCGCCCTTGCCGAACAGGCCGGGGCGGCTGCCGCGCAGTTCGGTGTGCCACTGCCCGGCGCCGCGGATGGTGACGCGGTCGACGGTGACGTGCCGGTCCAGGGTGAACACGCCGGCCGGGATCCACACCTCCCGGCCCTGGTCGCGCGCGGCCGAGATCGCCGCGTCGAACGCGGCCGCGTCGTCGGCGCCGTCACCGGGGGCGGCGCCGAAGTCGGTCACCGACACCGAGCCCGCCGGGCGCGGGGCGGGCCCGGCGACCTGCTCGAAGTCGGCCAGGTCGATGGTGGTGGCGGTGCCGGCGCCGTCGAGCTGCAGGCGGACCTTGGTGCCGGCGCCGAGGTCGGTGCCCAGCAGCGCGCGGGTCTCGTCGTAGAAGTGGTGCGCGCGGCCGTCGCCGGGCCGGTTGGTGAACGGGTAGGAGCCGTAGTACCAGGCGTAGCGGGAGGTGAGCGCGAGGTCGCGGTTCTTCGTCCCGTCGACGTAGAGCCCGATCGACGAGTCGATCCCGGTGCCGGCGGAGTTGTCCGGGACGCTGTAGCGGACGTCGATCGCGTTGGCCGGCGCGGTGAGCGTGAACTCGACGTACTGCCCCTGGCCGGACAGCGTGACGGCGGTGCGGCCGGACGCCTCGCCGGCCAGCGTGCGGGCCGTCCGGTCGGGACCGATCACCGTGCCGTTGGTGGCCGCGGACTCGGCCTCCTGTTCGGTGAAGGGGACGGTCGCGCCGCGGCCGTCGACCCGCAGCGCGGACGGTGCGGACACTGTGGACACTGCTGTGGTCACTGTGGACGGTGCGGCGGCCGCGGCGACGGCCAGGCCGGAGGCCGCGAGCGCGGTGACGACTGCGGCGCTGAGCGCGCGAACTGAGGACACGGGCGACACTCGCCTTCCTTGGCTGTGTGCAGGGGAGCCATTCGTGTGACCTGGATCATACAAATCACGGACAGATACACGCAAGAGTCGCATCGATGTACGAAAATTTTCGACGGACCTGGCGGTGGGGCAAAGGTGGGGCGCGACCCGCCCGAGTGGACTCCCGCGTTCACCGGACACCGGCCTTCCGGTTTTCCCGACAATTTCTCGATGGCCACGAGAAATCACCGGACGGGGTGGGGAGCAGCGAGCCGAGCCGGATGACCACCTCGACGCGGCCGAGCCCGAGGTAGGCCAGGGCGATCAGCTCTACCGACCACATAACCTGTCAAGTGCAGACACTGGTTATCGACTCGGCGGGGTCCGCGGGCGCGGCGACGGTAGGCTGGCGCGGTGAACCTGCCTGGTCAGCACCCTCCCGGCCAGACCCGGGACCCGCGGCGGCTGGTGCCGCGCACCGATGAGGTGCTGGCCGACCCGCGGCTGGTGGCGGCGGCCGACCGGGTCGGGCGCCCCGCGGTGAAGCGGGCGGTGGTCGCCGCGCAGGAGCGGGCCCGGACCGGCGCGCTGGCCCCGTCGGCCGTCGCGGACGCCGCGGTGGCGGCGCTGCCGGCCCGCGCGTCCAGCCTGGGCCCGGTGATCAACGCGACCGGGGTCCTGCTGCACACCAACCTCGGCCGGGCGCCGCTGTCCCCGGCGGCGACCGACGCGGTCCTCGCGGCCGCGGGCCCCACGGCGGTCGAGCTGGACCTGGCGACGGGCAGCCGGTCCGGCCGGGGCCGCGGTGCGATCGATGCGCTCGCCGACGCGGTGCCCGACGCGGAGGCGGTGCACGTGGTCAACAACGGCGCGGCCGCCCTCGCGCTGGCCGCGACCGCGCTGGCGGCCGGCCGCGAGATCGTGATCAGCCGCGGCGAGCTGGTCGAGATCGGCGACGGCTTCCGCCTGCCGGACCTGCTGACCAGCACCGGCGCCACGCTGCGCGAGGTCGGCACCACCAACCGCACCGCGCCCGCCGACTACACCGCCGCGATCGGCCCGGCGACCGGGTTCGTGCTGAAGGTGCACCCGTCGAACTTCGTGGTCACCGGGTTCACCGCGGACGTGCCGGTCGCCACCCTCGCCACGATGGGCGTTGCGGTGGTCGCCGACATCGGCTCGGGCCTGCTGGCGCCGCACCCGCTGCTGCCCGGCGAGCCGGACGCGGCCTCGACCCTGCGCGCGGGTGCGGACCTGGTGATCGCCAGCGGCGACAAGCTGCTGGGCGGCCCGCAGTGCGGCCTGATCCTCGGCCGGGCGGAGGCGGTGCGGCGGCTGCGGCGCCACCCGCTGGCGCGAGCACTGCGCTGCGGCAAGCTGACCCTGGCCGCGCTGGAGGCGACCCTGCGGGTGCCGCCGACGCCGACCGCGCGGGCGCTGCGCGGCGGGCGGGCGGACCTGCGCGCCCGCGCCGGGAAGCTCGCCGAGGTGCTGCGCGCGCACGGGGTCGACGCCGCACCCGCCGACACCGAGGCGACCGTCGGCGGCGGCGGCGCGCCCGGGGTGGCGCTCCCGAGCGCGGCGGTCCGCCTCCCGGAGCCCTACGCGTCCCGGCTGCGCCGCGCCGAGCACCCCGTCGTCGGGCGGGTGGCGGGCGGGCACTGCCTGCTCGACCTGATCGCCGTGCCCGAGGAGCGACGACCAGTCCTTGGTGGACACCGTGCTGGCCGTCACGGACCGGCCGCACCACAACGAAAGGAACCGATGAGCGCCACGATCGACGTCGACATCGCCGACGGCATCGCCACCATCACCCTGACCTCGGAGCGGACCCGCAACGCGCTGAACCCCGACTCGTCGCGGCGGCTCGTGGAGGTGTGCGACGAGGTCGACGCGAACGCCGGCGTCGGCGCCGTGATCGTGCGCGGTGGCGGCGGCACGTTCTGCTCCGGCGCCGAGCGGGAGCTGCTCGCCAGGGCCGGCGAGGACCCGGCCGACCCCGAGCGCTTCACCGAGCTGGGCGCGGTCTACGAGGCGTTCGTGCGCGTGGGGAGCATGTCCGTGCCGACGATCGCCGCCGTGCGGGGCGCCGCCGTCGGCGCCGGGGTGAACCTGCTGCTGGCCACCGACCTGCGGATCGTGGCGCGGGACGCGCGGATCATCGCCGGGTTCACCCGCATCGGCCTGCACCCCGGCGGCGGCCACTTCACGCTGCTGGGCAGGCTCGTGGGGCGCGAGGCGGCCGCGGCCATCGGCCTGTTCGGCGCGGAGGTGTCCGGCTCCCGGGCGGCCGAGCTCGGGCTGGCCTGGGAGGCGGTCGACGCCGACGAGGTCGACGCCCGGGCCCGCGAGCTGGCCGCCACGGCCGCGCGCGACCCGGAGCTGGCCCGCCGGGTGCTCGGCTCGCTGCGCCGCGAGCTGGACCCGCCGGGCGTGTCCTGGCCGGCCGCGCTGGAGCTGGAGCGGGGCTCGCAGATGTGGTCGCTGCGGCGGCGGAACAAGAAGGGCTGAGCCGGGCAGGGAACCTCAGCGCTCGCGGTCGGCCGCGGCCACCGCGCCGCCGACCGTGCGGATGACCTCCAGGGTCGTCGCCCGGTGCCTGGCCATCCAGCCGTTCACCGCGCCCACGTCGCGGGCCTCGAACGCCCGCATGAGCGCGTCGTGCTGGTCCTGCAACAGGTCCCGCGGCACCCGCGGGTAGACCAGCGAGTTCTGGTAGCGGGCGGACGCGTCCCACAGGTGCGTGATGAACCGGAGCAGGTGCGCGCTGCCGGTCCGCTCGAACGGTACGAAGTGGAACATCCGGTTCGCCTCGACGAACGCCGCGACGTCGCCGGCCCGCACGGCCACCACCATGTCGGCGTTGAGCTGCCGCATCCGACACAGGTCCGGCTCCTCGAGCCTCGGCACGCCGAGCCGGTGCGCCTCGTCCTCGAGCACCTGCCGCCAGTGGTAGATGTCCTCGATCTCGTCCCGGGACAGCTCGGCGACGAAGTAGCCGACCCGCGGGATGCGCGTGACGTGGCCGACCGCCTCGAGGGCGGCGAGCGCCTCGCGGACCGGGATGTGCGACACGCCGAGATCCTCGGCGAGCCGGGCGGGGGACAGCCGGGTGCCCGGTGGAAGGTCACCGGAGGCGATCGCGCCGGCCAGGCGGCGTGCCACGAAGTCGTGCAGGCCGTCCGGCCTGCCGGCCCCGCCCGTGATCGGCGTGCCCGCCATGGCACCTCCTCGCGCTCCGGTGCGCGTCGGCGACGCAGGGTGAATCTCACGATATAGCCATCAGGTCACCCGGCGCAGGCTCGCGTCCAGCCGGACGGTGTGGCCGAGCGAGTCGAGGTGCTCCAGCAGCGGCACCGCCACCCGCCGCGTCGTGCCCAGCGCCCGCCGGGCGTCGGAGAGCGTGAACGGCCGGCCGATCCGGGCCAGCCCGGCGACCGCGACCTCGGGCGCCGCCGGGTGCACGACCACCTCGCCGGGCAGCCGCAACACCATGCCGGCGGCCGCGGCCGCCGCGAGGACCTCGCGGGTCAGACCGGCCCCGGCGAGCTCGGGCGCGCTGGGCGCGTCCAGCGGGTTCGCCTCCAGCCGGCGGACGACCTCGTCGAGCGCGCGGCGGGTGGCGTCGCCGAACGCGGGCGCCGTCCCGGGCCGGACGATCCGCCCGCCGCGCGCCACGAGTGCCCCTCCGGAGTCCCGGACCAGCGCCTCGACCAGTCCCAGGTCGGGCACGCCGATCGCCTGTGCGGCCGCCTTGGCCGGCAGGCCCGGCTCCAGCGGCGCGGCCGCGCGGTACCCGTCGACCGCCTCCGCGAGCGCGGTGCCCCAGCGCCGCCACGTCCGCGGGTCCACCAGGTGGTCACCGACCTCGACCAGCCCGGCCGGCACCGGGTCGGCGGCACCCAGCACGCCGAGCGCGGCGAGCCGCTGCCTGGTGACGCTCCCCCGCCGGGCCACCTCGGCCGGCACGTCCGGCCGGCCGGTGGCCCGCGCCAGCTCGGCCGCCCGGCTCCGCGCGGCCCCGCGCCTGCGCAGCGGCGGCGGGTCGACGTCCAGCACCACCAGGCCGGTCGCCCGCCTGCTCGACGGCTCGCGCAGCACCGCGACGTCCCCCGGCTCGAGCGGGAGCGGCGACGCGAGCCGCAGCCTTGCGGTGTCCGCGCCGAGCGGGCGCACCCGGCAGGGCACGGCCGCGGATCCGATGTGCAGCAGCACGTCACCGGGCAGCTCGTCCGGCGCGAGCGAGGACAGCCGCACGTCGGCGGCGCGGGTGAGCGCCCACCGGTCCGGCGTGACCAGCGCGTGGCCGCGGCGGACGTCATCGACCGCGACGCCGCGGAGGTTGACCGCGACCCGGGCGACCGCGGCCACCTCGTCGTGCTTGTCCCCCAACGACTCCAGCCCGCGCACCCGGACGTCGGTCCCGGCCGGGGCGAGCCGCAGGCGCTCGCCGGCGCGGATCGTGCCGGCGCCCAGCGTCCCGGTGACGACCGTGCCGCTGCCCCGCACGGTGAACGCCCGGTCGACGAACAGCCGGACCCGGCCCCCGGTCACCGGCTCGGGCAGGCTGGCGACGAGCCTGCCCAGGGCCGAGCGCAGTTCCTCGAGCCCGGCTCCGGTGACCGCGCTGACCGCGACCGCCTCGACCGCGCCCAGCGACGTCCCGGCCAGCCGCGCGCGGGCGTCGGCGAGGGCCGGACCGGGGTCGGCGAGGTCGGCGCGGCTGACCGCGAGCAGGCCGTGCCGCACCCCGAGGGAGTCGAGCAGGGCGACGTGCTCGGCGGTCTGCGCGCGCCAGCCCTCGTCGGCCGCGACCACCACGACCACGGCGGGCACCGGCCCGACCCCGGCGAGGGTCGTGCCGACGAACCGCTCGTGGCCCGGCACGTCGACGAACGCCACGGTCTCGCCGCCGGCCAGGGTGGTCCACGCGAACCCGAGGTCCAGGGTCATGCCGCGGCGACGCTCCTCGGCCAGTCGGTCGGGCTCGACGCCGGTCAGCGCGCGGACCAGCGCCGACTTGCCGTGGTCGACGTGACCGGCGGTGGCGATCACGTGCATTCTGCCGTCCCCCTGCGTCACGATGGCGGAGGCGGACAGGAATCGAACCTGCCTGACCCGGGTACCGGGTCACGTCGGTTTTGAAGACCGCGGCGCCCACCAGGAACGCATACGCCTCCACCGGAAAGGGTATTGCTCCCTATCGTGACAGGCATGACGAGTATCCGGCTGACGCAGTACGCCCACGGCGGCGGCTGCGCGTGCAAGATCCCGCCCGGCGAGCTCGAGGACATGGTCCGCGGGCTGGTGGGCGGCGGCCCGCCGGACTCCACGGCCCCGGCCGAACTGCTCGTCGGCCTGGACCACGGCGACGACGCCGCGGCGGTGCGGCTCGACGGCGACACCGCGGTACTGTCCACAACGGACTTCTTCACCCCGGTCGTCGACGATCCCTACGACTGGGGCCGGATCGCGGCGGCCAACGCGCTGTCGGACATCTACGCGATGGGCGGCAGGCCGCTGCTCGCGGTCAACCTGCTCGGCTGGCCGCGTGACGTGCTGCCGGCCGAGCTCGCGACCGAGGTGCTGCGCGGCGGTCTCGCGGTCGCCGGGGCGGCGGGCTGCCACCTGGCCGGCGGGCACTCGATCGACGACCCCGAACCCAAGTACGGCCTCGCTGTGACCGGGACCGCGCACCCGGACCGCCTGCTGCGCAACGACTCCGCGGTCGCCGGGCTGCCGATCAGCCTCACCAAGCCGCTCGGCGTCGGCGTGCTGAACAACCGGCACAAGCAGACCGGCGAGGTGTTCGCGCACGCGGTCGAGTCGATGGCCGCGCTGAACCGGGACGCCGCGCTGGCGGCCGTCGCGGCGGGCGTGCGCGCGGCGACCGACGTGACCGGCTTCGGGCTGCTCGGCCACCTGCACAAGATGGCGCGGGCGAGCGGCGTGACCGCGCTGGTGTCGGCGTCCGCGGTGCCCTACCTCGACGGCGCCGAGACCGCCGCGCGGGAGGGCTACGTGTCCGGCGGCACGCGGCGCAACCTCGACTGGGTGCGCCCGCACCTCGACCCCGACGGCGTCGACGAGCTCACCCTGTTGCTGCTCGCGGACGCGCAGACCTCGGGCGGCCTGCTGGTCGCGGGCGAGGTACCCGGCGCGGCCGTGATCGGCGAGTTCGTGCCGGCCGTGGCGGGTGTCACCGTCCGGGTCCGGTGACACCCTCGGCGGCGTGGCCTCGGTTTGGTCAGGCGTCGACCTCCGAGCGGTCGCCGCCCCACAGGGTGTGGAAGCTGCCCTCCCGGTCCACCCGCCGGTAGGTGTGCGCGCCGAAGTAGTCGCGCAGACCCTGGATCAGCGCGGCGGGCAGCCGCTGCGCGCGCAGCCCGTCGTAGTACGCGAGCGAGGAGGAGAACGCCGGCGTCGGGATGCCCGCCCGCGCGGCGTGCGCGACGACCCGGCGCCAGGCGTCCTGGCCCTGCGCGACCGCGTCCCGGAAGTACGGGGCGACCAGCAGCGACTCCAGCGCGGGATGCGCCTCGTAGGCCTCCCGGATCCGGTCCAGGAACCGGGCGCGGATGATGCAGCCGCCGCGCCAGATGGTGGCCATCGCGCCGAGGTCGATGTTCCAGCCGTACTCCCTGCTCGCCGCCGCCATCTGGTCGTAGCCCTGCGCGTACGCGACGACCTTCGACGCGTACAGCGCCTTGCGCACGTCGTCGACGAACCCGTCACGGTCCACGGCGTCCTCCGGCGCGCCGGGCCCGGGCAGCGCCTCGCGGGCGGCGGCACGCTGCCCGGGGTGCGCGGACAGCGCGCGGGCGAACGTGGCCTCGGCGATCCCGGTCACCGGCACGCCCAGGTCCAGTGCGGTCTGCACGGTCCACCGGCCGGTTCCCTTCTGCTCGGCCTGGTCCAGCACGACGTCGACGAAACGCCTTCCCGGTGGCCGCGTCGGTGTGGCCGAGCACCTCGGCGGTGATCTCGATCAGGAACGACTCCAGGTCCCCGGAGTTCCACTCGGCGAAGATCGCCGCGAGCTCCGCCGGGGTGGCGCCCAGCCCGTCGCGGAGCAGGTGGTAGGCCTCGGCGATCAGCTGCATGTCGGCGTACTCGATGCCGTTGTGCACCATCTTGACGAAGTGGCCCGCGCCGTCCGGGCCGACGTGGGTGCAGCACGGCGTGCCGTCCACCTGCGCGGCGATCGACTCGAACATCGGGCCGAGCGCGGCGTAGGACTCCGCGGAGCCGCCCGGCATGATGCTCGGGCCGAGCAGCGCGCCCTCCTCGCCGCCGGACACGCCGGCGCCGACGAAGTGCAGCCCGCGCTCGCGCAGGTCGGCCTCGCGCCGGCGGGTGTCGGCGAAGTGCGCGTTGCCGCAGTCGATGACGATGTCCCCGTCCTCCAGCAGCGGCACGAGCTCGTCGATGACCGCGTCGGTGGGCGCACCGGCCTTCACCATGATCACCACGCGCCGGGGGCGCTCGAGCGCCGCCACGAACTCCTCCAGCGACTCGGTCGGCACGAAGGTGCCCTCGTCGCCGTGCTCCTCGACCAGCGACTTGGTCCGTGCCGCGGTCCGGTTGTGCAACGCCACCGCGTGCCCGTGCCGGGCGAGGTTGCGGGCGAGGTTGCGGCCCATGACCGCGAGGCCGGTGACGCCGATCTGTGCCGGAGTTGCCATGTGGGTCCTCTCAGTGCTCTGTCCGGGAGCTTCCTGGCCGCAACCTTGCCGCAGGATCGTCCCGATGTCAGCACGGGGATGGCGCTCGCCTCCGCGGTTAGGCTGGCCGCATGCTGCTGGCCGAGGAGTTGTTGCTGCTGGCGCTGGACGACGAGACCGGCCGGGTCGGGATCTCCGAGATCGACAAGGGTATCGCCGGCGCGGTCCTGATCGAGCTTGCGCTGCTCGACCGGGTCCGGGTGGCCGAGAAGGGCGAGTCCGTGCGGCGCGGGCGGCTCGTGGTGCGGCCCGGTCCGGCCCCCGCGCACCCGGTGCTGGCCGCCGGTCTCGGCGTGCTCGCCGACCGCGAGGGCCGCAAGCCCGACCGGGTCGTCGACCGCCTGGCACGGGGCCTGCGCGAGCGGGTCGCCGCCGGGCTGGTCGAGGCGGGCGTGCTGCGCCGCGAGAGGCGCCGGGTGCTCGGTCTGTTCCCCGCCGAACGGCTGTTCGCCCGGGACACCGCTCACGAGGCGGCGGTCCGTGAGCGGATCAGCGCGGCGCTGGCCGGGGCGGCGCCCGACGAGCGCACTGCAGCCCTGATCGCGCTGCTGTCGGCGCTGAAAGCGGTGACCGCCGTGGTGGACGTGCCGGACCGGCGCGCCGCCCGGCGGCGGGCCAGGGAGATCGCCGAGGGCCAGTGGGCGGCCGCCGCCGTCCGCAAGGCCGTCCAGGCGACCAACGCCGCCGTCACCGCCGCCGTCACCGCCGCGGCGACCACCGGCACCTGAGCAACATCCCCATCCCCGTCCCACCCCCACCCGCCAAACCACCCCACGGCGAGCCGACCCCTCACACGATCGAACCGACCCCTCACACAGGCGAGCCGACCCCTGGCGCAGCCGACCCGACCCCCCACGCAGCCGAACCGACCCGTGGCGCAGGCGAGCCGACCCCTCACGCGGCCGAGTCGACCCCTCACGCGGGCGAACCGATCCGCCGACGGCGCACCGTAGAGCGTCGTTCGACGGGGTCGGCGACGCCCAGCGTCGGCTCGACCGCGCCACAAGACGACTCGACCGCGCCGGGGGTCGGGTCGACCGCGCCGGGGGTCGGGGCGGCTGCGGGGCGGGGGAGGTCAGTCGCGGCGGGTGACGGCGAGCTGGGTGAGCGCGACGCTCCCGGCCAGCAGGGCGACGGCCAGCGCGAGGTGGGCGGCGGCCGGCAGCAGCATGTCCGCGGCCGCGGTGCCCTCCCGGGTGAGCAGCGTGACCAGGGTGTTGACCGGCGGCAGCCCGCGTACGAGCAGGAACACCATCAGCAGCACCAGCGTCGCGAGCAGCGCGTAGCCCTGGCGGCGGATCACCAGCCGCGACGTCGGCAGGCCCACCGCGGTCCCGAAGCAGACACCGGTCAGCAGGGCCACCGCGCCGGCCACCTCCTCGACCGCCTCGAGGCCGCGGTTGCCGAGCACCACCGGGAGCGCCAGCAGCACGCCGACCAGCACCACGAACGTCGCCAGCACGACCAGCACCACCGCGACCAGCTGCTGCCACGACCGTCCGGAGTTGACCGCGGTGATGGACCGCTGCACCGGGTCCTCCGCGCTCGCCACCGCGGCGGTGAGCCACGCCGCGCACACGAACGCCACCGCGGTCATCGGCGCGAAGATCGGCAGCACCGGCTCGACGCCCGCGTCGTGCGCGAACGTGCCGATGCAGATCACGAACAGCAGCACCGGGGGCAGGTAGCGCTGCGAGTGCAGCATGACGGCGACGGTGTAGCGGACGAGGGCGGTCACGCGGCACCTCCCGGGACGACCGCGACCGGCTCGTCCACGCGCACCACCGACCAGCCCTTGCCGAGCACGGCGAGCAGCAGCTGGTCCGCGTCCGCCCGCTTGACCCGGACGAGGACCCGCTCGCCGTCGTGGCCCATCGACAGCGCGCCGGCCAGCTCCTTCGGCAGCGCGACCGGCCGGTCCAGGTCGGTGTCCGGCGGTGGCGCGAGCACCAGCTGGGTCACCAGCACCGGCTCGGCGTCCACCTCGACCAGGCGACCGCCGGCCACCTGCAGCACCCGGGTGGCGCCGACCGTCTGGCGGTGGTCGGCGTACACCACCGTGCCCTCCGCGCCCGCGACCTCCTCCACCAGCTCACCAAGCACGCCGTGTGCCGCGACGTCCAGGCCCGACCAGGCCTCGTCGAGCACGAACAGCCGCGGCCGGACCATCACCGCCTGCGCGATCGCGACCTTCTGCAGGTTGCCGTTGGACAGCCGGCGCAGCGGGGTGCCCCGGCCGCCGGACAGCGCCATCCGGTCCAGCAGGCGGCCCGCGCGACCGGCGGCGTCCCTGGTGGACAGCCCGCGCAGCCGTCCCATGTGGGTGAGGTAGGACAGCGCCGAGAGGCTGTCGTCGTCGGGAAAGTACTCCGGCACGTAGCCGACCTCGCGCGGCCGGCCGGTGACCGTGCCGCTGGTCGGCCGCGCCACGCCGGCCAGCAGGCGCAGCAGGGTCGACTTGCCCGAGCCGTTGCCGCCGGTGACCGCGACGACCTCACCGGGCGCCAGGTCCAGATCGATCCCGTCGAGCACTGTCCGGCCCGACCCGTACCGCTTGCCCACTCCCCGCAGCCGCATCGCCCCATCTAACGCCATGAGGCGTGCGCCACACGTGGGCCGATGGTCGGTTTTCGGGCGTCCACCCGGCGGACGGGCCGGGCAGCGGGCTCAGCCCTTGCCCTTGTGCGCGCCCTTGCCGTGGTCCTTCGCGCCGCGGCCCTTGCCCTTGCCCGGTCCGGACTCGTCCGCCGCGTCCCGCGCCGGCGCCTCACCGGACCGCCGGATCGCGCGGGTGCCCGGCTCGGCGGCGGGGCGTGCCGGCGCCACGGTGCCCGGTTCCGCGTTCTCCCCGGTCGCCGGCGGGGTGGACGCGGCCGGCTGCTCGACCTGGGGCTGGGCCGGCGCACCGGCCGGCGGGTCGGCGGTCAGGGCGCCCACCAGGACGGCCAGGGCGGTGGCGGCGAGGCCCACCCCGGCGAGGCGGGCATGGGTGGGCCGCAGGGCGTGGCGCCGGGCCGGCCGCGGAGCCGGCCCCATCCGGCGGGTCACCGGCTCCAGGCGCACGGTGGACGGCTCGGCCGGCTCCCGGCTCAGGTCGGGCACGGGGAACGCGGCCGTGTCGCCGGCGGCGATGTTGCGCAGCAGTTCGCCGGCCCGCGCGGCGTCCGGCCGGGCGGCGGGGTCCCGGGCGGTCATCGAGGTCAGGGTCGCGTGCCACTCCGGGCCGAGGCCGAGCGGCAGGCGCTCCGCGAGCATCATGCCCAGCGCGTACACGTCACCCGCGGGCCCGCCGAGGCCGCGGTCGCCGCCGAACCCGGTCAGGTAGCCGGTGTCCCAGGTGTCGACCAGGACGTCGGACGCGCCGACGTTCCCGTGCACGATGCCGCGCTCGTGGGCGTAGGCCAGCACCTCGGCCACCTGCGCGCCGATCCGGGCGACCGCGGCGGGCTCGAGCGGGTCGCGGTCGGGCAGCTTGGTCAGCGAGCCGCCGGCGATCAGCGGCATCACGAGGTAGGGCCGGGGGTTGTCGAGGCAGATGTCGTACACGGCGACGAGGCCCGGGTGGGACAGACCGGCGAGCACCTTGGCCTCGGCGGCGAACCGGGCGCGGGCGTCCGCGTCGGACGCGGCGTGGCAGATCTTCACCGCCACCCGGCGGCGCAGCCGCAGGTCGTCCGCGGCGTACACGGCCGCGTTCCGTCCGGCGCCCAGCCGGTCACCGAGTACGTACCTGCCGCCGAGCGCGCCGTCGGTCGCCCACTCCTCGAAGTCCATCGCCACAAACCCTCCGGTCGACCACCAGGGGCTACCCGTGGCAGGCCGGAGCGAAACGGACGCGGACGGTGGTCAGCCGGGAAAGGCGAAGCGGTAGCCGTGGTCGGCGAGCCACGGCAGCAGCACGGCCAGCGCGCGCACGGTCTGGTCCCGCCGCCCGCCGCCGTCGTGCAGCAGCACGACCGAGCCGGGCCGCACGCCGCGTTCGACCGCCGTGACGATCGCGCCGACGCCGGGCCTGCTCCAGTCCCGCGGGTCGACCGACCAGGCCAGCGGCCGCATCCCGTGCCGCGCGGCGGTGCGCTCCATCGACCCCGACCAGTTGCCGCCGGGCGCGCGGAAGTACCCGATCGGCACGTCCTCGCCGGCCGCGGCGTGCAGGTCGTCGCTCGCCTCGAGGATCTCCCGCTCGACGGTGTGCGCCGGCCGGCGGAACAGCCGCTCGTCGTGGTGCACCGTGTGGTTGCACAGCCGCATGCCGGCGTCGATGACCCGGCGGACGACGTCGGGATGCCGCCGGGCCTGCGGCCCGATCATGCAGAACGTGGCGACCGCGTGGTGCTCGGCCAGCAGGTCCAGGATCCGCGGGGTCTGCTCCGGGTGCGGCCCGTCGTCGAAGGTCAGCGCGACGACCCGGTCGTCGGTCGGCAGCCGGCGGATCGGCACCGGGGAGACCGGCGCGGGCGCCGTCGTGCGCGCGGCCGACGGCGCGACGTCGGCCTTCGCGGCGACGTCGGGGTCGGAGCGGAACGCGACCAGCGCGAGCGCCACCAGGGTCACCGTGACGGTGATCAGGACTGCCCACCGGTAGATGTACGGCGGCTGCAGGACCTGACTACGCACGGTGTCCTCCGACGATACGTACCGCACTCCTCCGAGGCCAAAGGTAACCCGTTGGTGCCACGACGAGCGCCGACACGCCGCACGGCGTGGTGGGGCGTCCACGAACCGGCGGGTGACCGGTGAGAATGATCCCCGTGCAGTTCGGCATCCTCGGACCGCTGGAGGTGCGGGCGGCCGGCGGCGAGCCCGTGGCCGTCGGCGGGCCGCGGTCGCGCGCGCTGCTCGTGCTGCTGGCGCTCGACGCGGACCGGGTGGTCGGCGTCGAGCAGCTCATCGCCGGCCAGTACGGCGACGACCCGCCCGCGGACGCGACCAACGCGGTGCAGTCGCAGGTGTCCCGGCTGCGCAAGACCGTCGCGGGCATCGAGTTCCTCGGCGGCGGCTACCGGCTCGCGGCCGACCCCGACGACGTCGACGCGCTCCGCTTCGAACGGCTCGCCCGGGAGGGCCGCCACCGCCTGGCCGCCGGGGACCACGCGGGCGCCCGGGACGTGCTGCGCGAGGCCCTCGGGCTGTGGCGCGGCCGGGCGCTGGCCGACCTGCCGCACGGCCAGGCCATGGCCACCCGCCTCGAGGACGTGCGGCTCGACGCCACCGAGGACCTCGTCGAGGCGGAGCTCGCGCTGCCCGAGGGCACCTCGGTCGCCGAGCTGCGGCGGCTGGCCGGGCAGCACCCGTTGCGCGAACGCCTCCGCGGCCAGCTCATGCGCGCGCTGCACGCGGCGGGCCGCCAGGCCGAGGCGCTCACCGAGTTCGAGGACATCCGGCGCCTGCTCGCCGACGACCTCGGCGCCGACCCCTCCGCCGGGCTGGCCGCCGTGCACCTGGCCATCCTGCGGGCGGTACCGGGCACCACCCCGGCGCGCCCCGGCCGCACAGCTGACCAGCTTCGTCGGCCGCACCGAGGAGCTGGCCCGGCTCGAAGGGCTGCGGGACGCGCGGCTGGTCACGATCGTCGGGCCGGGTGGCACCGGCAAGACCCGCCTCGCCGTCGAGTCGGCCGCGCCCGGGGCCTGCTTCGCCGACCTGTCCCCGGTCGAGGACCGGGCCCAGCTGCCGCCGGCCGTGCTCGGCGCGCTCGGGCTGCGCGAGGCCGGGCCGGCCTCGCCCGCCACCGACCCGACCCGCCGCCTGGTGGCCGCGCTGGCCGGGGAGCGGCTGGCGCTCATCCTCGACAACTGCGAGCACGTCGTCGACGCTGCCGCCGCGCTCGCCCGCACGCTGCTCGCCGAGTGCCCGGCGCTCACGATCGTCGCCACCAGCCGGGGGCCGCTCGGGCTCACCGGTGAGACGCTGCTGCCGCTGGCCCCGCTCGGCGGCGACGCGGTCCGGCTGTTCGCCGACCGGGCGGCCGCAGTCCGGCCGGCGGCGGCCTCGGACGGCCGGCGGGCCGAGGCGCTCGGCGTGCGGGCGGGCGGGGGCACGGACCCCGCCGGAGGTGCTGCTGACCCAGGCCGAGATCGCCCGGCTGGCCGGTGCGCGCGAGCGGGCCGCGCACCTGCTGGACGGTGCCCTCGCGTCGGCGCGGGTGTTCGGGTCCGCGACGGCCCGCGCGGCCGTGCTGACCGCGCGGGCGCGGCTGGCGGAGGCGGCGGGCGAGCACGAGCGGGCCCGGCGCGGGCACCGCGAGGCCGTGGCCGTGGCCCGCGAGCTGCCGCTGACCGCCGAGCTCGCGGGCGCCGTCGAGGGCCTGGCCGGCAGCGTGCTGCGCGGGGATGTCGAGCGGGCGGCGGTGCTGCTCGGGGCGGCCGTGGCGCTGCGCGGCACGGCGGTGACGGGTGACCCGGACGTGGCCCGGGTCGCCGCGTCCGCGCGCGACCTGGCCGGCGCGGACGTGTTCGCCGCCGGCTACGCGCGCGGCGCCGCCATGACCCGCGACCAGGCGCTGACCACGATCGACACCGTGATCGGCACCGCGATCGAGGGCACCGTCGACACCGCTCGCTGACGGCCCGCGCGGCGACCGTCAGCCGGTCGACAGCGAGCTGTCAACGGCCGCCGCGACCGTTGCGGCCATGAAGAACACGGCAGTCCTCATCTCCGGCGCGGGCGTCGCCGGACCCGCCCTCGCCTACTGGCTGCACCGCTACGGCTGCACCGTCACCGTCGTCGAGAAGGCCGCCACCCCGCGGCCCGGTGGCCAGGCGGTGGACTTCAAGGGGGCCACCCACCGCACCGTCCTCGAGCGGATGGGCATCCTCGACGACGTGCGCCGGCTGCAGACCGGCGGGCAGGACCAGACCGTCGTCGACTCCGCCGGCCGGGCGCTGGCGGTCATCCCGGGTGAGTTCACCGGTGGCGACATCGAGATCCGCCGCGGTGACCTCGCCGGCCTGCTGTACGAGCGGACCAAAGACGGCTGCGAGTACGTCTTCGGCGACTCGGTCACCTCGCTCACCGAGACCGCCGGCGGCGTGCACGTGACCTTCGAGCGCGGCGCGCCGCGCACCGTCGACATCGTCGTGGGCGCCGACGGCATCCACTCGACCGTGCGGCGCCTCGCGTTCGGCCCGGAGGCCGACTACGTCCGCCACCTCGGCCACTACTACGCGCTGGCCGACCTCGGCGACGTCGACACCGGCGGGCGCGCGGTGATGTACAACGAGCCGGGCCGCATGGTGGCCGTGGGCGGCCCGAAGGCGCCCGCGTTCTTCGTGTTCGCCTCCGAGGTGCTCAGCTACGACCGCTACGACCCCGAGCAGCAGAAGAAGCTGCTGCTGCTGCTGCTGGCGGCCTACCGCGACGGGGGCTGGCGGCTGCCGGAGATCATGGCGCGGCTGCCGCACGCGACGGACGTCTACCTCGACTCGCTCAGCAGGGTGTCGATCGACCGCTACTCGGCCGGCCGGGTGGTGCTGCTCGGCGACGCCGCGTACGGCAACACCCTCGGCGGCTTCGGCACCGGGCTCGCGATCGTGGGCGCCTACGTGCTGGCCGGCGAGCTGCGCGCGGCCGGCGGTGACCACGCGACGGCGTTCGCCCGCTACGAGTCGCACCTGCGCGGCTACGCCACCATCTCCGAACGCGGCAGCGCCGGCCCGTTCCTGGCGCCGCCGAGCAGGATGCGGATGCGGCTGCGGAACTGGACGTTCCGGTCGAAGCCGCTGCTGCGGCTGATGCTGCGGATGACCGACGGCTTCGCCACCGGCATCGACCTCCCGGACTACCCCTGAGGCCGGGCCGACCGGCACCCTCACCGGTCGGCCCGACGTCCGCCGCTACCGGCGCAGCAGCCCGGCCATCTGCCGGATCTGCGCGGTGCGCGACCGCACGATCCGCTCCGCCAGGTCCCGTGCCCCCGGGTGCTCGCCGTCGCGGGCCTCCATGCGGGCCAGGTCCACGGCGCCGTGCTGGTGGCCGGTGAGCAGGGTGAGGAACGTCCGGTCGAACGCCGGCCCGGCCGGGGTCCGCCGCAGCGCGGCGACGGCGTCCGGGTCGGTGGCGTGCATGCCCCCGTGGCCGGCGTGCGCGCGCGGGTCGGGGTCGGCGGCGATCGGCTGGTTCCACCCGCGCAGCCAGGCCTTCATGTCCGCGATCTCGTCCCGCTGGGTGGCCTCGACGGCCGCGGCGAGGTCCCGGACGTCCGCGGACCCGGCCCGGGTCGCCGCGATGCGCGCGAGCTCGACGCCCTGCTCGTGGTGCGGGATCAGCATCTGCAGGAACATCACGTCGGTGTCGTCGAACGTGCCGGGCAGCGGCGGCGCGGTCTCGGCGGTGCCGGGGGTCGCGGTGAGCGCGCTGCCGCACCCGGCGAGCAGCAGCAGCGCGACGAGGGGGGCGAGGAGGCGTGGCCGCCGGCCGGCCCGCCGGGCGAGGGCGGGCCGGCCGGCGGGTCCTCCTACACGGCCTGCCACAGCGCCGGGGTGCTCGGCGGCTCCCAGCCGGGCAGCGCGGTGTGGCTCTGCAGGCAACGGTAGGTCGCGCCGCCGTAGGTGACCGTGGCGCCGACCTGGTAGGCGGTGCCGGCCGCCCACGTCCCGCCCGCGGGCGGGTCCGTCGGTGGGTCCGTCGGCGGCGGGTCGTCCGGCGGCGGGCCGCCGCCACCGCCGATCTGGAGGTCGACGCAGGAGTAGAACGCGTTGGCGGTGTCCTGGATGTTCCAGACCGCCAGCAGCGTCTGCCGGCCCGTGGCGTCGCCCAGGTCCACCGTGTGCGACAGCGCCGGCGGCGGCTGCTGCCCGCCGCCGTCGAACACCGCGATGCGGGTGTTTCCGAGGTAGTACTCGAAGTTCGCCGTGGCGTGCCGGGCGGTGAAGGTCCAGTCGAACGTCACCGTGCTGCCGACCGACGTGGTGTGCCAGCCCTTGCCGTCGTCGTCGAGCTCGGCGAACCGGGCGTTGCCGCCGCTGCAACTCCGTAGCCCCTTGGGTCCCTCGACGCTCTGCGGCTCGTACGTGATGTCGCCGCACGACACGGTTCCTCGCGCGCACTGCGCCTGGCGGCTCGGCGGCGACGAGATGTAGCCGTGCGCGCTGGCCGTGACGGCGGGCAGCGCCACCAGGAACAGCGGGGCGAGGCCGGCGGCGGCCGCGAGGACGGCGAATCTCCGTTTCAGGCTCATGTCATCTCCCGGGTTGCAGGGTCGTACTCCGGAGATGTGGTCTGGACCACTATGTCTGGTCTAGACCATATGTCGCCCGTGGTCAAGACGTCGCGCACGGTGGCGATGAGTAGTTCCGGGCCGAGCGGGTAACCGTGTCCAGGACAGGATCACGACCAGGAGGTTCCATCCATGATCGGCTTCATCGTGGCCGGACTGATCATCGGCGCGCTCGCCCGGCTCATCAAGCCCGGCAAGCAGCGGCTCGGCATCATCGCGACGCTGCTGCTCGGGCTCGTCGGCTCGATCATCGGCGGCACGATCGCCAACCTGCTCGGCACCGGCGACATCATGGAGCTCAACGTCCTCGGCTTCATCGTCGCGGTCATCGCCTCGGTGCTGCTGATCGGGGTCGCCGAGGGCATCGCCGGCAGCCGGCACCGCGCCCTGCGTTGAGCCCCACGGTCCTCCGAGTCCACTGAGGACTCCATGGACCGGCGCCCCGGCCACCGGCAGCGGGTGGCCGGGGCGCGTCCTTCCCTCCCTCGGTCAGTTCTTCTCGACCAGCCCCCGCACGTAGGCCGCCTGCCCGGCGTGCTGCAGGTCGTCGGAGACGACGCTGACCAGCCGCACGCCCAGCGTCACCGGCGGGTCCCAGTTGCGGTCCACGATCCGCGGCAGGTCGTCGTCGGTGAGCGTGCCGACGTAGGCGACGGTCCGTTCGTGGGTCGCGTCGTGGTAACCGGTCAGCAGGTCGCCGTCCACCCGCACCGCCGCCACGTCGGCCGCGCGGTGGCCGAACCCGGTCGCGCGGGGCTCGAACGGCAGGCCGAACCGCTGCGCCCAGCCCGCCGACGTCCACACCTGGTCGGTGCCGGCCGGCCCGGCGACGTGGTCGTCCTGGATGCGGGTCAGGTGCCACACCAGCCAGGCGATCGAGTTCGCCCCCTCGTCGGGCCGGTAGGCGAGCTCGTCGGCGGCGAGCCCCTCGACGGCGCGGTGGACCACGCCGCGGATCCGGTCGAACGCGTCGATCAACAGCTCTGCACTCGTCACCCGGCCGACGCTACGCCCCACCCCCGACAGAAACGCGGCACTAGACGTGTCTGACGGATCCCTGGCCGCGCGATCCGTCAGACACGCTCTAGCATCGCGACCATGAGGTCGTCGCGTGTGCAGTCGTTCGCCGCCGGGGTGCTGGTGGCCAACAGCGCTCCCCACCTGGCCACCGCAATCACCGGGCGGCGCCACCTCACGCCGCTCGCCGGCCGGGACTCCGGACCCGGCGTCAACGCCGCGTGGGCCGCGCTCAACCTGGCCGCGGGTGCCCTGCTGCTGCGACGCTCCCGGCGCGGCGCGCCGGCCCGGTGGGGCGGCGACCTGGTCGCGTTCGAGACCGGTTACGTCGCGTTCGCGTCGTGGATGGCGGGGTCGGAGCGGCTGCTGCAGGTCAACAGCGCCCCGGAAAGCGACTGACCCACGCGCGCTGCCAGGGCGTCTCGACCGCGCGCTCGTGGTAGTTCGCCCGCGCCCAGCCGACCGCCTCGGCGGACGGGACGCCGGCCAGCACCGCCAGGCAGGCGACGACCGTGCCGGTCCGGCCGACCCCGCCGCCGCACGCGACCTCCACCCGCCGCCCGGCCCTCGCTCGCTCGTGCAGCGCGCGGATGTGGCCGGCGGCGCGGTCACCGTGCACCGGCAGCAGGAAGTCGGGCCACTCGATCCACGCCTGCGGCCAGGTGAGCGCGGCCCGGTGCCGGGCCCACAGCCCGCGGCCGCCCAGGTAGAGACCGAACTCGGGCACCGGCCCGGCCGGCGCGGGATCGCGCAGCCCCCGCCCGCGCACCCAGGCCCCGTCCGGCAGCCGGATCGCGCCGGCCAGCCGCGGCTCCCCCGGATCGCTCGTGACGCCGTTCATGACACCACATCATGGCCGAACCCGCGCGGGCCGGGGAGAATGCACGCGTGATCGAGACCACCGAGGAGTCCGGCATCGCCGTCCTGCGGCTGAACCACGGCCCGGTCAACGCGCTCGACCTGGAGCTGCTCTCCGCGCTCCCGGGTGCGCTGGCCGGCGTCGCCGCGGCGCCCGCCGTCGTGCTGACCGGGGCCGGCCGCTGCTTCTCCGCGGGCGTGGACCTCAAGCGCATCGTCGAAGGCGGGCCGGGCTACGTCGCGGAGTTCCTGCCCGCGCTCAGCACCGCCGCGCTCGCGCTGTTCGACCACCCGCGGCCCACCGTCGCCGCGGTCAACGGGCACGCGCTGGCCGGCGGCTGCGTGCTCGCCGCGGCCTGCGACCTGCGGTTGATGTCCGCCGGCACGATCGGGCTCACCGAGCTCGCCGCGGGCGTGCCGTTCCCGACCGTGCCGCTGGAGATCATGCGGCACGCGGCGGGCCCGGCCGCCGACAGCATGGTGCTCACCGCCGCCACCGCGGACCCGGCGACGGCCCGGGCCGCCGGCCTGGTCGACGAGGTGGTCGAGCCGGCGGACCTGCTGGCCGAGGCCGTCCGCCGGGCCGGGCGGCTCGGTGCCACGCCCGCGGAGGTGTACGCGCTGAGCAAGAAGCAGCTGCACCGCCCCGCCCGGCAGCGCATCGACGCCAACCGCCCGCTCGACGACCCGCGGGTGCTGGAGCTGTGGAGCGCCCCGGCCACCCACGAGGTCCTCCGCGAGTTTCTCGCCGCACTGGCCCGGCGCTGACGGTGCAGGCTGGTAGAACGACGGCATGATCGTCCGAGAGGCCGAGCCGGGCGAGCACGACGAGGTTCGCTCGCTGCTCACCACCGCCTACCGCCAGTACGCCGGCGCGGTGGCGGTGACCGCGCTGTTCGACAGCTACCTGGCCGGCGTGGTCGACATCGACGCGGCGGCCGGCCGGGCGGTCACGCTGGTCGCGGTGGCCGAGGACGGGATCGCCGGTACCGCGCGGCTCTACCCGGCCGGCCGGACCGGGCTGGCGTCGCTACCGGCGGACTGGGCGTGGGTCCGCGCGGTCGGCGTGGCCCCGGGGCAGCGGCGCACGGGGATCGCGAGCCTGCTGATGGCGGAATGCCTGCGGCGGGCGCGGGCCGGCGGGGCGACGGTGCTGTGCCTGCACACGATGACGTTCATGCCGGGCGCGATCCGGCTCTACGAGCGGCTCGGCTACCGGCGCGTGCCCGAGCTGGACCTCGACATCGCCGCGCGCCACGGGATGGGCGGCGAGATGGTGGCGCTGGCCTACCGGCTGGACATCGCGTCCTGAGTGGACCTGCCGGTGCCGTGCCGGGTCGTCCGACCCGCCACACCACCGAACTGACCCCCGGCGCAGCCGAACCGACACCTGGCGCAGGCGAACCGACGCTGGGCGTCGCCGACCGCGCCGAACGACGCCCTACCCGGTGCAACGCGGCGGGTCGACTCGCCCGCGTGACGGGTCGGCTCGGCGACGTGAGAGGTCGACTCGGCCGCGTGAGAGGTCGGCTCGGGCGGGGCGGGTTGTTCGGCGTTCCTAGACGAGCACGACGAGCTTGCCCATCACGCGGTTGTGCTCCATGTCGTCGTGCGCCGCGCGGATGTCGGCGAGCCGGTGGACCCGCGGGCGGCCGAGGTCGATCCGGCCGCTCGCGATGCCGTCGAGGTGGCGCTGCAGCACCTCGGGGGGCAGGTCCGCGCTGTCGCCGCCGTACCCGGTGAGCCGGACCCCGTTGGGCAGGTAGCCGATGGGGTAGAAGTCCGGCACGATCCACTCGTTCGACAACATGCCGGTGAAGCAGACCGTGCCGTGCACGCGCGTCGCGGCGAGCGTGTCGGGCAGCGTGGGCGTGCCGACCAGTTCGACGGCGCCGTCGACGCCGCCGGGCACCAGCGCGCGGACCTCGTCGGCGATCCGCCCGGTGTCGAGGAGGGCGTGGTCGACGCCGTGCTCCTCGAGCGCCGCGACCCGCTCGGCGCTGCGCGTGGTGGACAGCACGGTGGCGCCGAGGTCCCGGGCGAGCGCCGCGGCCGCGAGGCCGACCGACGAGGTGCCGCCGCGGATGAGCAGGGTCTGCCCGGCCCGCAGGTCGAGCCCGGTGGTGAGCGAGCCGTAGGCGGTCTGCAGGGTCTCCGGCACCGCGCCGAGCACCTCCCAGGGCAGCTCGGAGCGGAACGGGATCACCTGCGTGCGCGGCACCACGGTGTACTCCGCGTAGCCGCCGTCGTACGTGCGGCCCATGCCGCCCATCATCGCGGCGACCTGCCGGCCGACGGGTAGCACGCCGTCCGGATCGGCGTCGATCGTGCCGACGCACTCGATTCCGGGAACGCGTGGAAAGGTCACGCCCTCGGCGAGCCCGAGGCGGGTGTGCAGCTCCGAACGGTTCAAGCCGAACGCGCGAACCCGAATACGCACCCAACCGGGAGCGACCGGGTCGGGAATCGGAACCTCGCACAGTTCCAAGTTGGTCACGGGGCCGGGCGCACTCAGCACAACCGCGTGCATCATGGAGGGCATGAGGGCGAACCTACCGCCCCAATTGATTTGTCGAACCGGCCATTACCTAAACCACTTGTCGGGCTGGTCGATGAACTCATGACACAACCGGCACTCGTGAGATACGGTTCGGTCCAACAAACCACCAGGTCTGCATGCATCACCCTATCGACCAGGAGCACCACCATGGCACAAAAGGTTCTTGTCCAGCTCATTGACGACCTGGACGGCACGGCGTCGGACGACGTGACGACTGTCCAGTTCGGGCTGGACGGCGTGACATATGAGATTGATCTCTCCGAATCCAACGCAGATCAGCTCCGCGACCTGCTGGCGGACTACGTGAGCTCGGCGCGCCGGACCGGCGGGCGGGTCAGGCGCGGCGCCCGCCCCGGCCAGGGCGGCGGCTCGGCCAACAACGACGCCGGTCAGATTCGGGAATGGGCCCAGGCCAACGGCATCGAACTCGCCGCCCGGGGGCGCATTCCCTCCCATGTGGCCGAGTCGTACCGGCAGGCTCAGGCCGAGGAGAAGGCGGGCTCGACCACCAACGGCGGTACCAAGCGCCGTTCCCGCGCGAAGAAGAGCTGAATTCTGGTTTCACCATCCGAAATGTCACGGGCCGTATGCATACCGGCGGCGGTCGGCCGGTGACGACGGGTGGCGGCCGGGAAAGCACCCGGCCGCCACGGTGACCCGATTCTCCCCCACCCCCACGCCCTAGGTCCAGTGTGGACAGCTGGGTGCCGGCGGCTCGGGCCGGTCGCGCCGCGAGCCGGCCGGCGGCACCCACGACCGGAACAGATCCGCGTCGGAATACCGGAACGGCTCCGAGTCGATGTCGGCCCGCCACGCCGCGAACAAAGCCATGAGCTGGGCAAACTCCCCCTCCACGGCCTCCACGAGCGGTACGTCGCGGAACCGGGCCGTGTTGTTACTCGCGAGTCGGCGCACGGTCTGCCGATAGGCCATTCGGACGCTTTGTCCGCGCTTCCTTCGCCTCCCGAGCCTGTCGCCCGTTACAAAGAGGCGTACCCACGGGAGGCACGCATGGCCAAGGGAAAGGGCGCCGGCACCGTCCTCGTGGCCGGTGTGCTCGCCCTCGCCGTGGCCTCCGCCGGTGAGGGCGGCGGGTCCGCGCCGCCCGGCTCGGGATCCGCGCAGGTGGCCACCGGCAGCCTGGACGCCCGGGCCGCCGCGAGCCGCGAGGCGGCGCTGCGGGGCGACATCGCCCTGGCGGCGCAGCGGATGGGCATGACGGCGGGTCCCCGGGCGCGCCGGCACAACGCCAACTGCGCGGCCTTCGCGACCGGCGAGGTGCGCCAGTACCTGCTGCGCACCCCGTGCCGCTCGCTCGACCGCCTGCTGTTCACCGTCCGGGACTCCCGCGGCGGCACGATCGCGATCGCCGTCGCCTGGGTCGAGTTCCGGACCGCCGCCGAGGCGGCCGAGTTCCGCCGGATCGACGACACGCCGGGCACCGGCCAGATCAACCCGCTTCCCGGCTCCACCGCGGGCATCCGCGACGTGCACCTCTCCGGCCTGCACCACCGTTCCCGACGGGTCGGCACGACCGCCGTGTCCGCCGACGCCGAACCGGTGTCCGGCGCGCAGAACGCCGCCCTGCTCGACGAGATCGCGGGCGTCGGCGTGCTGCTGCCCCACGTCTACCCGGAGTCGGGCAAGTAGGGTCGCCGGATGCTCCTGTGGATCAACGGTCCGTTCGGCGGCGGCAAGACGCAGACCGCGTACGAGCTGTCACGCCGGGTGCCGGGCAGCGTGGTCTGCGATCCCGAGCAGGCCGGGTTCGGCCTGCACCGGATGACACCCCGGGCGCTGCGCGGCGACTTCCAGGACCTCGCGGCCTGGCGGCAGGGCACCGTCGAGGTGCTGGACCTGGTTCTCGGCAAGCACGCCGGCCCGGTCATCGCACCGATGACGCTGGTCGAGCCGGCCTACTTCCGGGAGATCGTCGGCGGGCTGCGCGAGCGCGGCCACGACGTCCGGCACTTCGCGCTGCTGGCCCACCGGGAGACCGTGCTGCGCAGGCTGCGCGAGCGGGTCGTCGGCCACACCGTGGCGTTCGTCGCCGGGAGCGCCGTGCTGCGCCGGGAGAGCTTCGCGGTGGCGCGGCTCGACCTGTGCCTGGAACGGCTGAGCGACCCGGAGTTCGCCGAGCACCTGTGGACCGACGAGCTACCCCTCCCGCGGGTGGCGGAACGCATCGCCTCCTCGGCCGGTCTTGCGATCGCGCCGAACACCGACGGCCGGCTGCGGGGGCGCCTGCGCCGGGCCTGGGTCGGCGCCCGGCACATCCGGTTGCGCTGAGGTGCCGCGATGGTCGACCCGCAGGCGTTCTACGACGAGCTGGCCGACGACTACCACCTGATGTTCGCCGACTGGTGGCGCAACGCGCGGTGGCAGGGTGACGTGCTCACCGATCTGCTGGGCCGCCACGGGATCGCCCCGCCGGCCACGGTGCTCGACTGCACCTGCGGGATCGGCACGCAGGCACTGCCGCTCGCCGCGAAGGGCTTCCGGGTCACCGCGTCCGACCTCAGCGAGGCCGCCGTGGCCCGGGCGCGGGACGAGGCGCGCGGTCGCGGCATCGACGTCCGGTTCGGCGTGGCCGACGTCCGGACCCTGCCCCGCAGCGTGTCGACGCCGTCATCTCCTGCGACAACTCGCTGCCGCACCTGCTGACCGACGCCGACGTGGCCGCCGCGGTGCGCTCGGTGCGCGGCTGCCTCGCACCCGGCGGGCTGTTGCTCGCGAGCATCCGCGACTACGACGCCATCCTGCGGGACGGCACGGCCGGGGTGATGCCCGCGGTGCACGAGACCGGCGGCGGGCGGCGGATCGTGGGGCAGGCCTGGCAGTGGGCCGCGGACGGGCGGACCGTGGAGATCAACATCTTCGTCCTCCGGCAGCGGCCGGACGGCTGGGCGGCGGCGGTCCGCACGGCGTCCTACCGCGCGCTGCGGCGGGCCGAGCTGAGCGGGGCGCTGACCGCCGGCGGCTTCGGGGACGTGCGCTGGCTGATGCCCGAGGAGTCCGGTTACTACCAGCCGGTGGTCGTGGCCCGGGCGCGCTGAGCGCGGAACGGAGGCCGGCGGGTCACCACCGGCCTCCGCTGTCTCACCGAAACGTCCGCACCTCGGCCGCGCACTCCACGGCCGGCGCGGTGCGCAGCGGTCAGTCCTCCCGCAGCCGCTCCTTCGCGTCGTGCGCCGCACCGGCGGCCTTGTCGCGCAGGTCGTGGCCGGTCTCCTTGGCCTCGCCGCTGAGCTGGTCGCGCTTGCCGGCGTTCTCCAGCTCCTCGTTGTCGGTCGCCCGGCCCATCTTCTCCTTGGCCTCGCCGACCATCTGTTCGGCCTTGTCCTTGGCCTTGTCGAACATGCTCATCGTCCGCTCCTCTCCCCTGCGGGATCCGTGCCGGCTGAATGCCCGGCCACGGCCCGGCGAAACCTCGAGCGACGGAGATCACCGCACCGGTCACGGGTAGAGGGCGCGGTGCAGCGAGCGGATGAGGGCGCGGTAGGCCGGACCCAGGTGGCCGTCGCGGGCGAGGGCGGCGCGGGCGGCGTTCGCCCCGGCGGCGCCGTGCACGCCGCCGCCCGGGTGGGCCGACGCGCCGGCCAGGTACAGCCGGTCCACCGGCGTGTCGGCCCGCCCGAGCCCCGGCACCGGGCGGAACACCAACTGCTGGTGGACGGCCGAGGTGCCGGCGTTGATGGCGCCCTCGACCAGGCTCGGGTCGTGCCGCTCCAGCTCGGCGGGGCCGGCGATCGCCCGGCCGACGACGCGGTCCCGGAAACCCGGCGCCGCGCGTTCCACGACCTCCTCGATCTGCTCCGTGCGCCGCCGCAGCCGGTCGGCGGACCACCGCAGGCCGCGGGGCACGTGGGTGTACGCCCACACCGACTCGGTGCCGGCCGGCGACCGCGTGGGGTCGGCCGTGGTCATCTGGCCGAGCAGCAGGAACGGCGCGCGCGGCACCCGGCCGCGGGCCAGGTCCGCGGCGAACCCGGCCAGCCCGTCGAGGTCGGCGCCGAGGTGCACGGTGCCCGCCCGGCCGACCTCCGGGGCCGACCACGGGACCGGCTCGGACAGCGCCCAGTCGACCTTCACGGTGGCGTCGTCCCACCCGAAGTTCCGCAGGTCCGCCAGCAGCCGGGCCGGCAGGTGGTCCGGCCCGACCAGGTCGCGGTAGAGCACCGGTGCCGGCACGTCCGCCAGCACGGCGCGCCGGGCCCGGACCGGCTCCCCGGCGGCGTCCCGGACGCCCACCGCCCGGCCGCCGGCCACCAGCACCTCGGTCACCGGCCGGTCGCAGTCCACCCGGCCGCCGCGCCGGGCGAGCCGGCGCAGCAGCGCGCCGGTGATCGCGCCCGCGCCACCCTCGGGCACCGGGAAGCCGACGTCCTGGCCGAGCATCGTCAGCAGCCAGCCGAACACGCCGCTGCCGGTGTCGTCCGGGCCGAGGTCGGTGTGCAGGGCGCTGCCGGCGAGCAGCACCCGCGCGCCGTCGCCCGCGAACCGCTCCGCGCCGAGCGTGCGCGCCGGGAGGGTCAGCATCCGGGCCAGCCGCAGGAACTCCCCCGCGCCGAGGTCGCGCAGCAGCCGGCGGCCGGCACGCACCGGCGGGAACGGGCGCAGGATCGCGTCGAGCACGTCGTCGCGCACCCGCCGCCAGAACGCGAACTCGGCCCGCCACGCGTCCGCGTCGCCCGGTGCGAACGCGGCCAGCGACGCCGCGGTGGCCTCGACGTCCCGCGACAGCACGGCGTGCCGGCCGTCCGGGAAGGCGTGCGCGAGGACGGCGGGGGCGTGCCGCCAGCGCAGCCCGTGCCGTTCCAGGTCCAGCGCGCGGATCGCCGGCGACGCGACCGCCAGCGGGAAGAATGCGCTGCACAGGTCGCTGCGGTAGCCGGGCGCGGCGAGCTCCGCGGTGCGCACCGCGCCGCCCGGCTCCGCGGTGGCCTCCAGCACGAGCACCCGCCAGCCCGCGTCGGCCAGCATGTTCGCCGCGACCAGGCCGTTGTGCCCCGCGCCGACCACGACCGCGTCGGCTTCGTCGATCATCACGCCACCCACTGTGACGGATGCCCGGCCGCCGCGCGGCGGCGCATGCCGCACCATGGACGGGTGACGCTCGGTGATCTGCGGTCGTGGCTGGTGGCGCGTGTCACGGCGATGCACGCCACCGATCCGTACCGGCCGCCGTCGCCCGCCGAGCGCGAGCGGGGCGCCGCCGGGCTGCGCGCGGTGCTGCGCGGCGGCCGCTCCCGGGCGCTGGCCGGGCTCGGTTTCGCGGTCGGCTCGGGCGTGGACGCCGCGACCGGCCGGCCGTACACGCTGGTCGCCGGCGAGCCGGGCACCGAGCGGGCCTGGGGCGCGGTGGTGCTGGACGGCACCGGGCCGCCGCGCCGGGTGATCGAGGTGCCGCACCCGAAGGCGGACCGGCTGACCGCGTGGCTGGGCCTGCAGCTGTTCCACGCCGCCCCCGGCTCGGCCCTGCTGCTCGCCGGGACGCACCGCGACGCCGGCGGCGGCGCGGCGGACGTGGCGCACCGGACGGACTCGATGTTCCACGCGTTCGCCGGGGTGCTCGCCGAGCACGCGCCGGTCGAGCTGCAGCCGCACGGGTACGCGGCGGCGAGCCTGCCCGGCGTCGACGCGGTCGTCTCGCCGGGCGCGGGCAAGCCGGACACGGCGCACGTCGCGCTGCGGGATGCCTTGGTAGCCAAGGGTTTCCGCGTCCGTCCGGAGTGGACGGGCAAGCTGGACGGGGCGACCAACATGCAGGGTGCCGCAGCCGCCGCCCGTGGCACCCCGTTCCTGCACCTCGAGCTGGCCCCGGCCGCGCGCGCCGATCCTGCCGCCCGCGCCGCGGTCGTCGACGCGGTCGCGGGCACCTGGCTCACCGGCTGACCCACCCGGCCGGTCCGTTCGCTGTGGACAGTCCACGGTGGGCGGAAGTCGGCCCGCCGGCAGGCGTCGTTCCCACCGGAGGGCGAGCCGGTCCACCGCGCCGGGACGCATGCGGCAGGATCGGCGGGGTGGAACGGAACTGGGCGGGCAACCTGACATACGCGGGCACCGTGGTGCGCCCGGCGAGCATCGCCGAGGTCCAGGAGGTGGTCGCCGGCAACGCGCGCGTGCGGGCGCTCGGGTCGCGGCACTCGTTCAACGACGTCGCCGACACCACCGGGGTGCTGGTGTCGCTGGAGGCGCTGGCGCCGGACATCGAGGTGCACACCGACACGGTGACGGTCTGCGCCGGCACCCGCTACGGCGTGCTCGCCGAGGCGCTGGCCGCGCGCGGGCTGGCGCTGGCGAACCTCGCGTCGCTGCCGCACATCTCGATCGGCGGCGCGGTCGCCACCGCCACCCACGGCTCGGGCGACCGCAACGGCAACCTCGCGACCGCCGTGGCCGCGCTCGAGGTGGCCGGCGCGGACGGCGAGCTGCGCCGGATCCGGCGCGGTGAGGCGGACTTCGCCGGCAGCGTGGTCGCGCTCGGCGCGCTCGGCGTGGTCACCAGGGTGACCCTGGACGTGCGGCCGGCGTTCGAGGTGCGCCAGGACGTGTACCCGGGGGTGCCGTGGGCGCCCGTGCTCGACGACCTCGACGCGGTGCTGGGCTGCGGCTACAGCGTCAGCCTGTTCACCGACTGGACCGGGGAGCGCGTCGCGCAGGTGTGGGTCAAGTCGGTCGGCACCACCCCGCCGGCGGACCTGCACGGCGCGGCACCCGCGGGCGAGCGGCTGCACATGATCGACGGCGAGTCGGTGGCGGCGGTCACCGAGCAGCTGGGCATCCCCGGCCCGTGGCTGGACCGGCTGCCGCACTTCCGGCTGCGGCACAAGCCGAGCAGCGGCGAGGAGCTGCAGAGCGAGTACCTGGTGCCGCGCGACAACGCGGTCGAGGCGATCGGGCGGCTGCGCGCGGCCGGACACCGGATCGCGCCGCTGCTGCACGTCTCGGAGATCCGCTCGGTGGCGGCCGACGACCTGTGGCTGTCCGGCGCGCACGGCCACGACGTCGTCGCGCTGCACTTCACCTGGCACCCGGACCCGGCCGGGGTGGGCGCGCTGCTGCCGGAGCTGGAGTCGATGCTGCTGCCGCTGGGCGCCCGCCCGCACTGGGGCAAGTGCTTCGCCGCGACCGCGGAGCGGCTCGCGCCGCTGTACCCGCGGTGGGCGGACTTCGCCGCGCTGCGCCGGGCGGCGGACCCGCACGGCAAGTTCGGCAACGCCTACACCGAGCGCGTGCTCGGCTGAGGCCCGCGGATTCGGATCAGGCGGCGCCGCGACGTGCGCTGGGCGGGGTGACGTGCACGATCGACGTCGTCGCGACGAGGTGTACCGCCTGGTGCAGGGCGCGGTGCGAGGTCCGCACGCCGACCCAGACGTCACCGGTCACCGGGTCCGACTCGAGCGGGCCGACGACCTCGCCGATGCGGAATCGCTCCCCGTCCTGATCCTGGAGCAGGAACGTGACCAGCGACCCGCGTGAGGGTCCCGTCACGTCCGACGTGGTGTTGTCCGGTTCGGTCATGACCCAGGGGTACCCGACGAGCGCTGAGCGTATGCACGATCGAGCGATTGACTTTCATGATTTTTGCTACCAGCCGATTCAGGACAAAGCGCATGGTCCTCGGCGGCCCGGGTACTCACCTCGAATGCCCGGTATCCCGTCCCCGGGGGAAAGGCAGAATGGCATGAACTCGGGCAGGCACCACGACCATACCGGCGCCTTCCTGCACCACCACGGCCCGGCGTCGCCGGAGCTGGCCGCGCGGCTGCGCCGCCAGCTCATCGAGTGGGCACGCAACGAGGGCATTCCCGCCGACACCACCTACGACGTCGGCCTGGCGTGCTACGAGGCGATGGCCAACACGGTCACGCACGCGTACCCGAGCGGCACGGTCGGTTCGCTCGAGCTGCACGCGCGGCTCGACACCGGGTCGCTCGTCGTGACGGTCGCGGACCACGGCCGGTGGGAGGACGAACACGCGCCCGGCCGCGGGCTCGCGCTGATCCACAGCCTGTCGCCGGACGCCGAGGTCCGGCGGGGCGACTACGGCACGACGGTGCGCATGTGCTGGCCAGCGAGCCTCGGCTGACGGATGTGTGGTGAGCTACGGGCATGGATCTGCGCATCATGATCGAGCCTCAGCAGGGGGCGACCTACGACACGCAGCTGCGGTTCGCGAAGGCGGCCGAGGAGCTGGGCTTCAGTGGGTTCTTCCGCTCCGACCACTACCTCACGATGAGCGACGGGGACGGCCTGCCCGGGCCCACCGACTCGTGGGTGACGCTCGCGGGGCTGGCGCGGGAGACGAGCACGATCCGCCTGGGCACGATGGTCACCGCGGCCACCTTCCGGCTTCCCGGACCGCTCGCCATCCAGGTCGCGCAGGTCGACCAGATGTCCGGCGGCCGGGTCGAGCTGGGCCTGGGCGCCGGGTGGTTCGAAGCCGAGCACACCGCCTACGGGATCCCGCTCCCGCGCGAGCGGCACGCGCGGCTGGCCGAGCAGCTTGCGATCGTCACCGGGCTGTGGGCGACACCCGTCGGCTCCCGGTTCTCCCACGACGGCCGGTTCTACTCCCTGACCGACGCCCCCGCGCTGCCCAAGCCGGTGCAGTCACCGCCACCGGTGATCGTCGGCGGCATGGGTCCGACCAGGACTCCCGAGCTGGCCGCCCGGTACGCGGCCGAGTTCAACGCGCCGTTCCAGTCGGCGGCCTCCGCGGGCGAGCAGTTCGGCCGGGTGCGGGAGGCCCTCGCGCGGCACGGCCGGGCCGCGGACGACCTGGTGCTCTCCAGCGCGCTGACCACCGTCGTGGGCAAGAACGACGCCGAGGTGGCGCGGCGCGCGGGCGCCATCGGACGCGAGGTCGACGAGTTGCGGCAGAGCAGCGCGGCCGGCACCCCGGCCGAGGTGGCCGACACGCTGGGCCGGCACGCGCAGGCCGGCGCGACCCGCGCGTACCTGCAGATCCTCGACCTCGACGACCTGGACCACCTGGAGCTGATCGCCGCGGCCGTGCGGCCGCAGGCCATCTGACCCCGGACACGCCAACAGACCCACCGTCCGCCCGGTGGGTCGGTGTGCGTGCCCGGTCGGGTCAGGTCGAGATGTCGATCTTGACCGGGCCGTCGGTCTGGCGCAGCTCGAATCCGACGATCTCGAGGATCGGGATGTCGACCGTGCCGCGCTCCTTCGCGCTCGGTTCGTCCACTCCCATCTCCCACGGGGTCACCACCTCGCGGTGACCGGTGCGGGTGACGACGATCAGATTGCCCTCCGCCGGACCCGGGATGGCGAAGAGCTGCAGGTCGACGGTGGTGGCGGACGAGTCGCCGTCCACCGTCAGGATCGCGGTGGCGCCGGTCGCCCGGTCGGTTCCGGTGAGCGTGCGCGCGCCGGCCACCGCGGTCGACTCGGTCGTGCTCGGCCCCGCCGACGCGGAGACGGTGACCGTGGAATCGGCCACCGGCGGCGTCGACGAGTCCCCTGTGGACCGCCACACCACGAGCGGGACGCTGACCAGCAGCACCCCGGCGGCCGCGGCGGCGAGCCACAGGTTGCGCCGCCGACCCCGGCGGGTCGCGGCGATCTCGGCGAGCGCGCCGTCGAGCGCCTGGATGCTCGGCGCCGGCTCGATCTCCGGCTTGATCTGGTCCAGCAGCCTGGGCAGATCGGCGAGCTCGCGGTACTCCGCGCGGCAGCGCGCGCAGTGGGTGAAGTGTTCCGCGTACGCCGCCTGCTCGGGCGGGTCGAGGATGCCGAGCACGTACGCGCCGACGTCGATGTGGTCGGGTGTGGGCACCGCTATCCCTCCCCGTCCCGTAGCGCACGACGCAACGCGCGAAGCGCGTAGAACACCCGCGACTTGACGGTACCTGGTGGGACCCCGAGGACGTTCGCCGCCTCGTTTACGGTCCGGTCTCGAAGATATGTCTCCTCCAGCGCCTCCCGATGTTCGGCCCGTAGGCCCCGTAACGCGTCGGCGACGACCATCGCCGAGAGCGCCTGCTCGGACCGGTCCGGAACCGGCACGAGCGCCAGCGGCGCGACGTCCACCTCACGAGGACGCGCGCTGAGACTGCGTCGACCGTCGATCACGATGCGGCGCGCGACCGTGTACAGCCACGCGCGGAGCATTCCGGGCTCGCGGTCGAGTCGATCTGCATTCCGCCAGGCACGGACCAGGGTCTCCTGCACGACGTCCTCGGCCCACTGACGGTCGTTACCGGTCAGCCGCAGAACGTGACCGAACAGTGGCCCACCGAAGTCGCGGTGGATCATCCTGACCAGCGCCTCGTCCTTGTCCAAGAAACCATCCTCGGCTCTGTCCAAGACGCTTCCCGCGCCGGCGGCACCCCGTCTGGGGCTCGGACGCCGGCTCATGGGGACACATCTTGAACCCGTCGGTCGCGTTTCGTCGAGTGACTTAGATCACACTCGTGGCTCCGCTGTGATTGAACCGTGATTGGGGCGTCTCCGTATCTGCTGGTGACCGCACGTGCTGGTGTTCTCACGAATCTCCTTGCGCAGAAAGGAAACCACATGCAGATCGCGGCCCTGCTGGCGCTCCACTCCCCGGTCGCCGCCGCGACCTCGGGGCGTGGCCGCGCACCAGCGGTAGCCGCACACACACCACATACAGCAGGCCAACTGGCGCCGGCGGCGACACATCCCACGCCGCCGGCGTCTGGCTGCACCTGGCCGCTCAGCATCATCGACACGCGGCTTGTTCTTCCCGTCGGGGACAGCGAGCCCGGTGTGACCCACTGCTCCGGTCTGGCGGCCAGCGCCGCTGTCGACCAGCAGGCTCCACCGGCAACCGAACGTCCGTCCGCGATTCCGGCGGTGGCACCGCCATCGCCGGTCATGTCGACTTCGCCCTCGGGTACCGGGGTTCACCCCGAGGCGATCGCGTCCAGCGTGCCGATCCGGCCGTTGCGCCTGCTCCGCTCCCGTTGAGCGAGCAGTACAGCAAGCCCCCAACAGCGAGGAAACCATGTCACGACGACACCAGCTACCGCGTCACACCAAACGGCGCCTGACAATCGCGGCGATCGCCGCGGCGGCGCTGATCGGCACGACGGTCACGGTCGGCATCATGGGCATCGCCTCTGCTGGCGAGGAGACCAAGGCCGCCGCAAGCGACTGCCAGTTCACGCAGCCGCCTGCCGAGGACTCGTCCGCCGAGCAGCCTCCTGCCGAGGACCCGCCCGCCGAGGACTCGCCCGCCGAGCAGCCTCCGCCGAGCACCCCCTCCCGCCGAGGACCCGCCCGCCGAGGACCCGCCCGCCGAGGACTCGTCCGCCGAGCAGCCTCCTGCCGAGGACCCGCCGGCCGAGGACCCGGGTCAGGACCAGAACGGTGACCAGCAGGGCGACGACCAGCAGCCACCGCCCCAGACTTACGGCCTGACCGCGCCGCAGGCCGCTCACCCGGACAACCCGGTGGGCGGAAACGGCGACAACCAGGGCGACAACAACCAGAACGGCGACGACAACCAGGGCGACGACCAGCAGGGTGACCAGAACGGTGACCAGCAGGGCGGCGACCAGAACGGTGACAACGGCGACCAGGGTGGCGAAAGGCGACCAGGGTGGCGACAACGGTGGCGACCAGGGTGGCGACAACGGTGGCGACCAGGGTGGCGACAACGGTGGCAACGGTGGCGACCAGGGCGGTGCGGAGCACTGCGTCGGGCCGTTCGATGACGACTTCGTCGACATCAACGACGTCCAGGCGAACGTGGCCAACGTCCAGCCTGGTGCGGACGCCTCGACCGGGACCTTCGTGTCCGAGTGCGGCAACAACGAGAACAAGCACCAGAACACCGACAACATCATCATCGCGCCCGGCAAGGTGAACGGCGCCGAGCACCTGCACGACTACGTCGGCAACCTCGACACCACGTTCGCGTCCACCGACGACAGTCTCGCGGCCGCGGACACCACCTGCACCAACGGTGACCTGTCGACCTACTTCTGGCCGATCCTGCGCAACCGCAGCGCCGACGACGACCCCCTCTCCGCGTCGGTGAAGGACGAGAACAACATCGGCACCCCGGTGCTGCCCGCCCAGGTCAAGATCGAGTGGCGCGGCAACCCGACGACCAAGGTCGTCGCCGCACCACGGTTCCTGCGGCTGTTCTCCGGTGACGCCAAGACGATCACCAACGGCCTGGGCAACGCCCGACCGACCTACACCTGCTCCGGGTTCGAAGACCGGATCACCAACAAGTACCCGGTCTGTCCGGACGGCAGCAACGTGCTGAGCGTCCACGACTTCCCGGGCTGCTGGGACGGCCAGAACCTCGACAGCGCCAACCACCGCGACCACCTCGCGTTCGCCGACGAGAACTCCGGCGCCTGCCCGGACGGCTTCGTCGCGATCCCGCAGCTGCGGGTGACGCTGGTCTACGGCGACAACCTCAACGACACACCCCTGGGATTCGCCGTCGACGGGTTCTCCACAGAAGAACACGACCCCGCAAGCGACCACGCCGGAACCATCAACGTCATGCCCGACGACCTGATGGCCAAGGCAGTCGACGCCATCAACAACGGGCAAGGTACCGACGCGGGCGGCGACAACGGTGGCGACGGCGGTAACGGCGACGGTGGCAACGGTGGCGACGAGCCGCAGAAGATCGGGCCGTTCGATGACGACTTCGTCGACATCAACGACGTCCAGGCGAACGTGGCCAACGTCCAGCCTGGTGCGGACGCCTCGACCGGGACCTTCGTGTCCGAGTGCGGCAACAACGAGAACAAGCACCAGAACACCGACAACATCATCATCGCGCCCGGCAAGGTGAACGGCGCCGAGCACCTGCACGACTACGTCGGCAACCTCGACACCACGTTCGCGTCCACCGACGACAGTCTCGCGGCCGCGGACACCACCTGCACCAACGGTGACCTGTCGACCTACTTCTGGCCGATCCTGCGCAACCGCAGCGCCGACGACGACCCCCTCTCCGCGTCGGTGAAGGACGAGAACAACATCGGCACCCCGGTGCTGCCCGCCCAGGTCAAGATCGAGTGGCGCGGCAACCCGACGACCAAGGTCGTCGCCGCACCACGGTTCCTGCGGCTGTTCTCCGGTGACGCCAAGACGATCACCAACGGCCTGGGCAACGCCCGACCGACCTACACCTGCTCCGGGTTCGAAGACCGGATCACCAACAAGTACCCGGTCTGTCCGGACGGCAGCAACGTGCTGAGCGTCCACGACTTCCCGGGCTGCTGGGACGGCCAGAACCTCGACAGCGCCAACCACCGCGACCACCTCGCGTTCGCCGACGAGAACTCCGGCGCCTGCCCGGACGGCTTCGTCGCGATCCCGCAGCTGCGGGTGACGCTGGTCTACGGCGACAACCTCAACGACACACCCCTGGGATTCGCCGTCGACGGGTTCTCCACAGAAGAACACGACCCCGCAAGCGACCACGCCGGAACCATCAACGTCATGCCCGACGACCTGATGGCCAAGGCAGTCGACGCCATCAACAACGGACAGCAGGGCTGAGCCTGCTGGGCTGCCCGAGCCGGCGGCGAGTTCCTCGCCGCCGGCTCGGGCGCCTGCCACCTGGTCCGGCGACAGAAGATCGAGGAAACCATGCCGACCCATGACCTGTCGCGCAGCGGTGCCAGGCCCGCGGGCGGCGACCTGGTGCCGGCCGGGGCGCGGGTGCTGACGCGCAGAAAACAGCAGCAGTGACGGTGGAAGGAACGAGCGTGGTGTTCCAGCTGGTGGCCGGCCGTGCCGGCAACGACGTCGACGCCGGGGTTCTGCAACTCGGCGCGGTGTCGGGCCGGTTGACCTACGCGCTGATGTGCCTGTCGCTCACGTGGGGCGTGCTCGTCTCCGCCGGATGGGCCAACCGCATCACGGGGCGCCAGGCGTTGCGCAGCGGACACATGATGCTGTCCACGCTGACCCTGGCGTTCGCGTTCAGCCACCTCATCTCCTTCCTCTTCCTCCGGGCCGAGGTCTACACGGCCTGGAACGTGTTCGTGCCGTTCAACGGCGGCGTGCAGCTCCGGCACACGCTGGGGATCCTCGCGTTCGAGGGCATGCTGGCCGCTTCCGTCATGGTGGGTGCGCGCCGCTGGCTGAGCTACCGCCAGTGGCTGGGCATCCACCGGTTGAGCTACGTCGCCTTCGGGATGGGCGTGGTGCACGCGTTCTTCGGCGCGTACAACAACGGCACGCTGTCCGCGCTGTGGCTGCTCGGGATCACGTTCCTGGTGCCCACGGTGACCGTCGCCGCGCTGCGGTTCATGCCCGCCAGGGCGTTGACCAGCTCCGGCCTGTTCGACGAGGCGCCATGAAGGCGGGCAAGCGCCGCACGGCGCGCAACCAGCTCAGCGTGAACAACGACCACTGCCGGCGCTACGGGTTCTGCGTGGCGGAGGCGCCGTCGCTGTTCCAGCTCTCGGAGAACGGCGGGCTGCGCTACCGGCGCACGGTCGAACCGGAGCAGCTGGAGGAGGCACGGGCCGCAGTCCGCACCTGCCCCACGTTGGCCATCGTGCTGACGGAGGCGAAGTAGTGACGCCGTCGGAGGAGAAGTAGCTGATGGGTTCAGACGAACGCATCGTGGTCGTGGGGACCGGAGGCGCCGGCCTCCGGGCCGCCGAACGCGTGCGCGAGCTGAACTTCGCCGGTGAGCTGGTGATCATCGGCGAGGAGCCGTACCGGCCCTACCACCGGCCGATGCTGAGCAAGCAGGTGCTCACCGGCTCGGTCCGGCCGCGGGACGTGCTGCTGCCGACCCATTCCGACCTCGACGCCATCTGGCGCCCCAAGACCCGGGCGACCCGGCTCGACCCGGAGGAGCACATCCTCTACCTGCCCGGCGGTGAGGAGATCGACTACGACGGGCTGATCATCGCGACCGGCATGCAGGCCGCCCACCTGCCGGGGGCGCCCCGGCACGACCCGCGGGTGCACGTGCTGCGCACGGTGTCCGACGCGGTGGCCGTGCAGAAGCTGCTCGCGACCGGCAAGGGCCGGGTCGCGCTGATCGGCGGCGGGTTCCTCGCCGGCGAGGTCGCCTCCGCGGCCCGCGAGCTCGGCCGGGACACCACGATCATCATCCGCGAGCCGGCGATGCTCGGGCACGTGCCCGGCTTCGACGTGAGCGAGACGATCACCGCGCTGCAGGAGGCCAACGGCGTGCGGCTGGTCACCGACGCCACCGTCGCGCACTGGCACACCGAGTCCGCCGACGGCGTGACGATGCACCTGTCCACCGGCGAGGTCGTCGTCGCCGACTGCGTGGTGCTGTGCGTGGGCGGCGTTCCGGCGACCGACTGGCTGCGCGGCTCCGGGCTGTTCGTCGACAACGGTGTCCTCTGTGGACCCACGACGCACGCCATCGGCGTCGAGGACGTCGTCGCCGCCGGCGACGTGGCGCGCTGGCCGAACCTGCGCTTCGACAGCATGCCCCGCCGGGTCGAGCACTGGATGAACGCGGTGGAGATGGGCCGCGCGGCGGCGGAGAACCTGCTGCTGGGCCGCGAGCAGGCCGAGCCGTTCACCCCGCTGCCGAAGTTCTGGTCCGAGCAGCACGGCATCCGCATCCAGGGCGCCGGAGTCCCGACGCTCGCCCAGGACACCGTGCCGCTCACCGAGTCCGTGCCGATCGGCGCCAAGCTGACCGGCTACCTGGCCGGCGGCTCGCTGGTCGGCGTGCTCGCCTGGGACAGCCCGCGCGGCATGCTGCACTACGCCCGCGAGCTGGACAGGCAGACGATGGAGGCGATGCGGCGCAGGCAGGCGGAGGCCAGCCGCCCCTCGATGCCCGCGGTGCCCGCGCCACCCGCCCCCCGCACGAACGTCCGGCCGCCGGCCCGCCCGCTGCCCCCGGCGCTGCCGCACCAGGCGATCCAACCGATGCCGCAGGCGGCCGTACCGCCCCCGGCTACCCGGCGGCCGCCCGCGCCGCCGCCCGCGCCGCGGCCACCGGCCGTCGAGCGGACCGACACGATGCCGCCGATGCCGCCGGAGCGGACGATGGTGCCGGAACCACCGGCGCCGCAGCGACCCGCCCCGGCGTACTCGCCGATGTACGCCCCGCTGCACGCGTCGATGACCGGGCCGATCCCCGCGCCGATCCCCGACCCGGTGCCGGTGCCGATCTACGACCCGCCACCGGTCGACCCGGCCCAGTACGACCCCCCGATGTCCGGCTCGGCGGGCTCCGCCGAGCCGGCGGTCATGGAACTACCGCCCATCGACATGTGGCGGCTGGCGTCATGACCACACGAGCAGCCATCGCCACGGCACCCCGTGGGGTCGGGAGGCGCCGATAGGTCGGCCGGCCAATCGCCAACATCCGGACCGACCCGAGAGCGCCGCGGCAACCCCGGCCCAGGCCGCGGCAGTGGTGGATCCGGGAGAAGGGCCCGAGAAGCACGTCACCGGCACTCCCCCCACGCCGGTGACCGGCACGGGTCACGACCCCGGATCCGGGCACCGACACCGGCAACGGCTGGTCGGTGTCGGTGCCCCCTTCGGGCGCGGCCGGCGACCCGGGCGACCGGGTCGCCGGCCGCGCCCCACAACAGGCAACGCACGCAGCCGGCAGATGCCCACCGCCCCCCGGCATCACCGACCCGACCCCCAAACAGCCGACCCGACCCCGGCATCACCGAGCCGGCCCGCAGCATCACCGAGTCGACTCCTGGCATCACCGAGCCGACCCCCGGCATCACCGACCCGACCCCCCACACCGCCGACCCGACCCCCGGCATCGCCGAGTCGACCCCTGGCATCGCCGAGCCGGCCCGCAGCGTCGATCCGTGGCGAGGTGGAAGGCGGCTCGGCCGCGTGAGGCGCCGACTCGGTTGTGTGAGAGGTCGGCTCGGTGGTGTGAGAGGTCGGCTCGGCCGCGTGGTGGGTCGGGTGGGTGGTGTGGGGGTCGGGTCGGGGTGTGGTTTGCGCGGTGCTAGGCGACCGGGCTCGCCACGACGTCGTGTACGTGCGCCGGCAGGGCGGCCGGGTCGTCGGCGACCACGGCCACGTAGCCGTCCGGCCGGACCAGCGCGTAGCCGGCGCCGTAGCCCTCCCGCGCGTGCCCGTCACCGTCCACGAAGGACTCCCCCACCCGGACGGTCCGCGCGCCGCGCACGGTCGCGTCGCCGAACGCGAGCAGTGTCCACTCGGGACCGGCGAACAGCTCGAACAGCCGGACCGGGCGGCCGTCCCGGCGGTACCCTGGCGCGTCGGGTGCGCGGTCGCCGGCCCGCAGCACGCCCGGCTCCGGGCGGGCGTCCACGGCCAGCGGCCCGCCGCGGTAGGTGATGCCGAGCTGCCTGGTGTCCGCGCCGCGGCGGTAGGCGTCGGACTCGCCGTCGTGGTGCCGGTCCAGCAGCCGGGTGGACAGCCCGAGCACCTCCGCGGCGACCGGCCTGCGCTCGGCCTCGTAGGTGTCGAGCAGCTCCGGCGGGCCGCCGCGCAGCACGGCCGCGAGCTTCCAGCCGAGGTTGTAGGCGTCCTGCACGCCGGTGTTGAGGCCCTGGCCGCCCGTCGGCGGGTGCACGTGCGCGGCATCGCCCGCGAGGAACACGGCGCCGTCGCGGAAGCGGTCGGCGAGGCGCACGTTCGGTCGCCACAACGTGCTCCAGGTGAGGTCGTGCAGGCGGACCCGCCCGCCGCGCTCGGCGATGCGGGCCCGCAGCTGCTCGAGCGAGACCTCGGTGCCCTCGGGCGCCGGGCAGCCGAACTGGAAAGCGGTGCCGCCGGGCAGCGGGGTGAGCACGACGCCGTCGGACGGGTCGGCCGCCCGCGCCCACCAGTGGGCGAAGTCGTGGTCGAGCTCGTCGGCGTGGACGTCGCCGAGGAGCATGCGGACGGCCTCGTCGGTGGTGCCCGGGAACGGGATGCCGAGCATGCGGCGCACCATCCCGGAGCCGCCGTCCGCGCCGACCAGGTAGCGGGCGCGCACGGGCCGCCCGGCGACGGTCGCCGTCACGCCGCCGTCCCGGGTGCATCCGTCCTGGGTGAGGCCGTCCTGGGTGAAGCCGGTCAGCTCGGCGCCGCGCTCCACCTCCACGCCGAGCTCGGCGAGCCGCGCGGCCAGCAGCTGCTCGGTGCGGTACTGCGGGAGCACCCAGGCGTTCGGGTAGGGCACCCCGGGGGTCGGCTCCTCCACTTCGGCCATCCGGTGCTCACCGGCGAAGGCGCCGTCGATGTAGGCCCGGATGGTCGCCGGCAGCATCCCCTCGGCCAGCACCCGGTCGAGGATGCCCAGGTCCTCGAAGACCTCCAGCGTGCGTGGCTGCAGCCCGTCGCCGCGCGAGCCGGTGAACGGCCGGGGCGACCGGTCCACGACCCGCACGGCGACGCCCCGGCGCGCCAGCTCGACGGCGAGGGTCAGCCCGGTCGGCCCGGCTCCGGCGACGAGTACCTCGGTGTCCATGGGATCTCCCATCTACTGAATGTCAATTCAGTGAATTTAGATTCAGCATGACGTGGGCTGCCGTAGGTTGTCAAGCGACCGAGGAGGTGGTGATGGCCGGCGTGCGCAAGGCCAGGGCGGCAGAGACCGAGGCGGCGCTGAAGGCCGCCGCCAAGGCGGTGTTCGCCGAGCGCGGCTACCTCAACACGAAGATCACCGACATCACCGCGGCGGCCGGCCGGGCGGCGGGGTCGTTCTACAACCACTTCGCCGGCAAGGACGAACTGCTCGAGGCGCTGCTGGCGGACCTGCTGGCCGACGTCGACGACCGGGTCCAGGCCGACCCGGCGCACGACCCGGACTTCAGCTCGCGGGCCGCCGTCCGCTACCACGTGGCCGCGTACTTCGCGTTCTTCCGGGCGAACAGCACGGTCATGGTCGCCCTGCAGCAGGCGGCGATCGTGGACGAGAAGATCGCGGCGAAGCTCGACGCGCTGACCACCCCGGACGTCGGCCACCTGGCCGAGCACCTGGAGTACGTCCGCCGCGCGGGCCGGCCGCTACCCGGTGACCCGGCCGCGGTGGCCCGCGCGATCAGCGCGATGCTGGTGGGCTTCGCGCACGCGCACCTCGTCGACCGCAGCACCGGAGACCTCACCGACGAGGCCGCGGTCGACCTGGTGACCGACCTCGTCCACCGTGGCCTCGGCGGCGTCCCGGATCAGGGTGCGAGCCCGGCGAAGTAGGACCGGGCCGCGGCCACGCCGCCGCCCTTGCCCAGCGCCACCATCAGCGCCGTGCGCGCCTTCGGAGCGCTCAGCCCGGCCGCGCCGATCGCTCCCATCCGTTCGGCCATCCCGATGCCGGTGGTGTGCGCACGGGACGCGACCACCACCGGAATGTCCATCTGGGACAGTTCGGCTATCGTGCCGAACAGCTCCACCGGGACGTTGCCGTCACCGGTGCCCTCCAGCACGACACCCGCCGCGCCCAGGTCGGTCACGGTGGTCAGCAGCGACACGGGCATGTCCGGGTAGGTCTTGACCAGCGCCACGTCCGACTCCGGCTCCCCGGCGGCCGACGGCGGGCGCGGCGGTGGCGTGGACGTCAGCCGGACCCGGCCGTCCACCACCCGGCCCAGCATCGGGTGCGGGACCGAGGTGAAGCCGCCGGCCAGCGTGGCCCACCGCGCCGCGTGCAGCTCACCGCCGAGGCAGACCACCGCGCCCACACCGCGCAGGTCCGGGTCCGCGGCCGCGGTGAGCGCGGCCGCCAGGTTGGCCGGGCCGTCCGGCGCCGGGTCGGACAGCGGGCGCAGCGCGCCGGTGAACACGATGCCGCCGCGCGCCGGTCCGGCGAGCAGGTCGGCGAGGAACGCGGTCTCCTCGAGGGTGTCCACGCCGTGGGTGACCACGACGCCGGCGAACTCGTCCTCCGCGAGCGCCTTGCGCACCCGCCGGGCCAGCGCCAGCTGGGTCGGCACCGAGGTGTCCCAGGACGGCTCCGCGAGCACGTCCTCCACCACGACGCGGGCCGGCGGCGGACCGGCGAGCCCCAGCAGCTCGCGACCGGACGCCACACCCGGCGCGCGGTGGGCGATGGTGTCCCCGGTGGCCACCAGGAGCAGTGTCATGTCGGTACCGGCTTCGGACGGCGGGTCAGAACAGGGGCTGCCAGCGGCCGTTCGGCCCGCACACCAGCGGTTCGAACTTCTTGGTGAACGCGTACGCCCCCGGCCGCGGGCACGGCTGGCCCGCCCGGGCGAACCGGGACTCGGGGCCGGGCCGGGTGGACGGCGCCGGGCGCGGCGCGGCCTTCGGCTTGGCCCTCGGCGCGATCACGGCCGTCTGGGTGCCCACCGCCGGCGCCGCGACCGACTCCGTCGGCGTCGGCACGGCCGTCGGCACGGCATCGCCGGTGCCGCCGCCGTCACCCGGATCGTCGCGGTCGGTGATCGTCGGCACCGCCGGGTTCGTGGCGGCGACCTCCTCCTGGCCCCCGCCCCCGCCGGACACCAGCAGGAACCCGGCGACGACCGCGGTGACCACGACGAGTCCCGCGACCTTCAGCACGAACAGGACCCGGTCGCGCTCCGTGGGTGGCTTCCGGTGACGCTTCACCGGCTTCGGAATGGCCAGCCGCGGCATGACGTCTCTCCGTCGGTCGGTCAACGAGGACGGTCCTCAACGTAACCAGACCGTCAACCGGCACGCGCGCCGGGGGTCAGCCCGCGCGCCGCGCCTCCAGGTTGAGCAGCCGCTTCGAGGTCGGCCACCGAACGTCGTGGATCCAGCCGAACTTCTCCAGGATCCAGATCAGCCGCGCGGAGATGTCGATCTGCCCGCGCCGGACGCCGTGCCGCGCGCAGGTGGGGTCCGCGTGGTGCAGGTTGTGCCAGGACTCCCCCATCGACAGGATCGCGAGCGGCCAGAAGTTGGCCGACCGGTCCCGCGCGGCGAACGGCCGGCTGCCGACCATGTGGCAGATGGAGTTCACCGACCAGGTCACGTGGTGCAGGAACGACACCCGGACCAGGCCGGCCCAGAAGAACGCGGTGACCGCACCCCACCAGGACCAGGTGACCAGCCCGCCGATCACCGCCGGCGCGAGCAGCGTGACCGCGGTCCACAGCCCGAACTGGCGGTGCACCCGCGCGATGTCGGCGTCGGCGAGCAGGTCCGGTGCGAACCGCTCGGCGTTGGTCAGGTTGCGGTCGAACAGCCAGCCCATGTGCGCGTGCCAGAAGCCCCGGACCAGCGCGAACGGCGAGGTGCCGAACGCCCACGGCGAGTGCGGGTCGCCGTCACGGTCGGAGAAGGCGTGGTGGCGGCGGTGGTCGGCCACCCAGTGGGTGATCGGGCCCTGCAACGCCATGCTGCCGACGATCGCGAGCGCCACCCGCAGCGGCCGGCGCGCCTTGAACGCGCGGTGGGTGAAGTACCGGTGGAACCCGACGGTCACGCCGAGGCACGTCACGACGTAGAACACCGCGGCGAGCAGCAGGTCCAGCCAGCCGAGCCCCCACCCCCAGGTCAGCGGCACCGCGATCAGCAGCGCGACGAACGGCCCGAGGATGAACAGGTACGTCCCGACCTGCGGGGCGAGCCCGCGGGGCGCGCCGTGGATCGGCCGCGGGCCGCCCGCCGCCCTCGCGGGCTCGATCGTGCGTGTCATGCCCGTCACCCCCGACTTCCGTCCGATGTCGAGGTTAGAGCAAACCAGGTCAGGTCCCGGCGGTGCCACCCTTGGCGGGCAAATGGGACGTCACCGAGGCGTGAACTACACCTGGCGGCGGGCCGCGACGACCTCCAGCGTCAGCGTCAGCCGGCGGCCGGCCACCCCGCGCCCGGCGGTGACCCCGAACTCGTACCGGTCCACCCGGGCCTGCGCGGTCAGCCGCAGGTCCGGACCGGACGGTCGCATCGCGAGCACCCGCACGTCCAGCGGGCGGGACCGGCCGCACACGGTCAGCGAGCCGTGCAGCACCCACTCCCCGCCGGCCCGCTCGACGCCGGTCGACGCGAACACGATGTCGGGGTGGCGTTCGGTATCGAGGTAGCGCGCCGAGCGGACGTGCGTGTCGCGGGCGGCGGTGCCGGTGTGGAAGCTGCCCGCCGCGATCGTCGCCCGCACCGCCGACCCCGGCGCGGGGTCGGCCACCGTGATGTGGCCCTCGCGCAGCCGGAAGCTGCCGCGCACCGGGGCCAGGCCGAACAGGTGGCGGGTGGCGAACGAGACCGTCGTCCGGTCGGGGTCGATCCGGTACTCCCCCGCGGCGGGGATCGTCACCGTCCCGGTCTCCGTGCTGGTCACAGTCGGGCTCCTTCCGTACCGGCCGGCCGCAGTGCGGAGCCGGCGATGAGTGGGATGCCGGCACCGAACGGGCCGGTGAGGGTGTGGGTGTGCAGTTCGACGACGTCGAAGCCGGCACTCTCGACGGCCGGCAGCGTGTCCCGGTCGGGCCGGCACCGCCCGCCGAACAGCCGGGTCGCCGCGGCCACGACGTGCTGTCCGCGCCGCAACCAGGTGCCCGCGGGGGCGGCGACGTGCTCGGCGAACACGTACCGCCCGCCCGGGCGCAGCACCCGGACCAGTTCGGCGAGCACGGCGGCCTGGTCGGCCACCGAGCACAGCACGAACGTGGCCACCGCCGCGTCGACGGCGGCGTCGGGCAGGTCGAGCCGCTCGCCCCGCCCGGCGAGGACCTGGGCGGGGCGGCCCAGGCGCCCCGCCTCGAGCCGGACCCGGGCGCGGTGCCGCGCGTCCGGCTCGACACCGATCCACCGCACGTCCGGCGGGTAGTACCGCAGGCTGGCGCCCCGGCCCGGTCCCAGCTCGAGCACGGTGCCGTGCAGGGAGCCGAGCAGGGCCGGGACCGGCCGGGGAGCCAGGAAGGACGTCGTCATGCCGGCCACGATCGCGTCCGGCCGGCGCTCGCCGCATCGGCCGCGCGGCCGCGGTGACCGCGACCCGGGTCGCGGCGCGTGTCGACTTTGGTCGCTGTCCCGGGCCGCCTCGGCGGCCGTACGCTCGGACCCGTGGACACGGCGATGACCTGCGAGAAGCGGTCGGCCCGCGCGGTCGCCGCGGCCACCGCGGCCATCGCGCTGTGCGTCGGCGCGTCGACCTTCGGCGAGTACGCCGCGGGCCGGCGCGGAGGGGTGTTCGCCGCGGAGGTCGCGGTGGCGGTGCTCGCGGTCGCGGTGCTGCCGGTGCTGTTCCGCCGGCCGGTGGGCGGGGCGCTCGCCCTCGCGGCGCTCGCGGCGGTGGCGCCGACCGCGACCCCGGCATCCACGGTCGGCACGTTGCAGGTCGCGCGCTCCCGGCCGCTCGCCCCGACGGTCGGGGTCGCGCTGGCCGGGGCCGCCGCGCACCTGCTGCGCGCGCTGTGGCTGCCCACACCCGGACTGTCGTTCCTGTGGTGGACGGTGCTCGTGGTGCTCACCCATGCCGCGCTCGTCGGCTGGGGCCTGCTCGCCGCGGCCCGCCGGGCGCTGATCGCGTCGCTGGAGGAGCGCGCCGCGCGGGCCGAGGCGGAGCAGGGCAGGCGGGTCGCCGAGGCGCGCGCGGCGGAGCGGACGGCGATCGCCCGGGAGATGCACGACGTGCTCGCGCACCGGCTGTCGCTGCTCGCGACCTACGCGGGCGCGCTCGAGTACCGCCCCGACGCCCCGCCGGAACAGCTGTCCGACGCGGCCGGGGTGATCCGGACCAGCGCGCACCAGGCGCTCGACGAGCTCCGTGACGTGATCACCCTGCTGCGTGAGGACACCGCGGAGTCCGGCGAGCCGGACCGGCCGGTCCCGGCGCTGTCCGACCTGGCCGAGCTGGTCGCGGAGTCCCGCGCGGTCGGCACCCGGGTCGAGGTCCGCGACGCGCTCGCCGACCGGGCGGCGCTGCCCGGGCGCACCGGGCGCACCGCGTACCGGGTGGTGCAGGAGGCGCTGACCAACGCCCGCAAGCATGCCCCGGGCCAGCCGGTCTCGATCGCGCTGGACGGCACCCCTGGCTCGCGGCTGGTGATCGAGGTGCGCAACCCGCTTCCCGGCGAACCCGCCGCACCGGCGATCCCGGGGTCGGGCAGCGGGCTCGTCGGCCTCACCGAGCGGGTGCGCCTGGCCGGCGGGCAGCTCGACCACGTGCGCGGGCCCGGTGAGTTCCGGCTGCACGCCTGGTTACCGTGGCCCGCATGACGGTCCGGGTTCTGGTGGTCGACGACGACGCGCTGGTGCGGTCCGGGCTGACCATGATGCTCGACGGCGCGGACGGTGTGGCGGTGGTCGGCGAGGCGGCCGACGGCGAGGCGGTGACCGCCGCGCTCGACGCGCACCCGACCGACGTCGTGCTGATGGACATCCGGATGCCGCGGGTGAACGGGATCGCGGCGACGCGGATGGTGCGGGCCCGGCCGCGGCCGCCCGAGGTGATCGTGCTGACGACGTTCGACACCGACGAGAACGTGCTCCGCGCGCTGCGCGCGGGCGCGTCCGGCTTCCTGCTCAAGGACTCGCCGCCCGCGCAGATCGCCGACGCGGTGCGCCGGGTCGCCGCCGGCGAGCCGATCCTCTCCCCCGGGATCACCCGCCGGCTGATGGACCGCGCGGCGACCGAGGCGGGCGCCTACGACCGGGCGCGGGCCGCCCTGCGGGCGCTGTCGGCCCGCGAGCACGAGGTCGCGCTCGCCGTCGGCGAGGGCCGCACCAACGCGGAGATCGCCGAGCGGCTGTTCGTCTCGGTGGCGACGGTGAAGGCGCACATCACCCGCATCCTGACCAAGCTGGAGCTGGGCAACCGCACGCAGATCGCGCTGCTGATGCACGACGCCGGCCTCACCTGACCGGCTGCCGATTGCCGGTTGCCGGGGCGCCCCGACCGGTCGACGATGGGCCGATGCTGGAGCTGCTGAGCCGCCGCTGGCACCTGGTCGTGCTGCGTGGGGTCGTCGCCGTCGTGTTCGGCATCGTCGCGATCGTCTGGCCGGAGATCACCGTGCTGTCGCTCGCCCTGCTGTGGGGTGTCTACATGCTTCTCGACGGAGTCGCGTCGATCGTCATGGGCATGGGCAGCGGGACCGACCGGATGTACATGATCGTGCTCGGCGCGCTGGGCATCGCCTCCGGCGTGATCGCCCTGGTGTGGCCGCAGATCACGGTCATCGTGCTGCTCGTGGTGATCGCCGTGTGGGCGATCGTCGCGGGCGTCATGCAGATCTCGGCCGCGGTGCGGCTGCGCAAGGTGATCCGCAACGAGTGGTTCCTCGCGATCTCCGGCGTGGTCACGCTGGTCCTCGGCCTGCTGCTGATCGTGCAGCCGGCGGAGGGGGCGATCGCGCTGCTCGTCGCCATCGCCACGTTCGCCATCGCCTGGGGCGTGGTGCTGATCGTGCTCGGGTTCCGGTTGCGCCAGCTGCGTTCCCGGCCGATCTGACCCCCGCAGCGCCACCTCGCGTTTACCCTCGCGACATGTCCTACCACAGGTACGTCGCCATCGGGGACAGCTGCGCGGAGGGGCTCGACGACCCCTACCCGGACGGCAGCGGCTACCGCGGCTTCGCCGACCTCGCCGCCGCGCGGCTCGCCGAGCTCGATCCCGACCTGCACTACGCCAACCTGGCGGTGCGCGGGCGGCGGCTCGACCAGATCCTCGCCGAGCAGGTGCCGCTCGCCGTGCGCCTGCGGCCGGACCTGGTGACGCTCTTCGGCGGTGGCAACGACATCCTGCAGGGCCGCTGGCGCAGCACCGCCGTCGCGGCGAACCTGGACGCCACCGTGCGCGCGCTCACCGGGGTGGCGCGCACGGTCGTGCTGTTCACGCTGCCCGACCTCGCCCGCAGGCTGCCCGGCATGGGCCGGCTGCGGCCACGGGTGAACCTGCTCAACGCCCTGATCACGGCGACCGCGGCCCGGTACCGCGCGGTGCTGGTGAACGTGCGCGAGGACCCGTGGTGCGAGGACATCCGCCTCTACGGCGCCGACCGGCTGCACCTCGGCGAGCTCGGGCACCGGCGGGTCGCCGGACACCTGCTCACCGCGCTCGACGTGCCGGCGGGCGACTGGCTCGCGCCGCTGCCGGACGCCGACCACGAGCCGTACTGGCGGCTGGCCGCGCGCCAGTGGGAATGGGTGCGCCGCCACATGGCGCCCGCGGTGCGCGATCTGGTCCGCAACCGCATCGTCGGCCGCGAGCCGGGCGACGGGTTCCTGCCCAAGCGCCCGGACCTCGCCCGGATCGCCCGGCGCTGAGCCACCGAGTTACGCTACGCTCGCGTAGCGGAACGTGGCAGGAGGTGATCCCGGTGCGAGTGCCCTACCGGACGCGGCTGGCGGGCGAGCAGCTCGGCGGCTGGACCCCGCGCGGCGAGCCGGCCCGGTACCCGGTCGTGTCCGAGCCGGACGTGGCGATCGAGCTGGCGGACGGTGTGCGGCTGCGGGCCGACGTCTACCGCCCGGACACGCGCGAGCCGGTTCCCGCGCTGCTCGGCTGGAGCCCGTACAACAAGGACCTGATGCCGACCGGGCTGCCGGCGCCGTTCGTCGAGCCGGGCGCGGTCGCCCACCTCGCGTCCCGCGGGTACGCGGTGGCCGTGGTCAACGCCCGCGGCACCGGCCGCTCGGGCGGGCGGCTCGACCCGGTCATGTTCGGCCCCGGCGAGCGCGCGGACCTGTGCGCGACCATCGAGTGGCTCGCGGCGCGGCCGTGGTGCGACGGCTCGGTCGGCATGACCGGCATGTCCTACTTCGCGATCAGCCAGCTGGTCGCGGCCGCCGAACGCCCACCGGCGCTCAAGGCGATCTTCCCGTTCGGCGCCAGCACCGACCTCGACCGGCACGGCGCCACCCACAACGGCACGCTGCAGTCGGGGTTTCTCGGCCGGTACACGGCGGTCAACGGGGCGGTGCAGCGCGTCCGGCTCGCCCCCGCCGTGCGCCACGCGCTCGGCTACGTGGTGGGTACGGCGCCCGCGCAACGGCTCGTGCGCCGGGTGATGGCCGCGCGGCTGCCGTGGCTGGTCCGGCGGGCGCCGGCGCCGGAGCCCTGGATGCGCCGCTGGGCGGAGTACGCGCTGTCCGGCCGTCGGCATCCGGACGCCGCGCCGGACCTGTCGCGCATCGACGTCCCGGTGCTGATCGGTTCGGAATGGAGCATGGTCGGCATCCACCTGTTCGGCGCGTTCGACGCGTGGCACCGGATCACCGCGCCGAAGAAGCTCCTCGTCGGCCCGCGGTGGGCGGACTGGCCGTGGCTGCGCTACCAGGAGGAGCTGCTCGCGTTCTACGACCACGCCCTGCGCGGCGCGGACAACGGTTACGCCGAGCTGGCACCGGTCCGGTACTGGCTGCACGGCGCCGAGCGCTGGGCCACCGCCGGCGACTGGCCGCCGCCGGACATGCGCATGTGGACGCTGCGGTTCGCCGGCGCCGGGCTCGCCGCCGAGGCCGGGGACGACGAGCGGGGCTGGGCGGCGATCCCGGCGGGCATGGAGTACCCCGGCGCGTTCGACCGGTTCGACCACCAGACGCTGCGCTACGACACCGCGCCGGTACCCGCCGACCTGCACCTCGCCGGGCCGGTGGAGCTGACGCTTCCGTTGCGCAGCACCGCTCTGGACACCCACGTGCAGGCCCGCCTGTCCGACGTGGACCCCGGCGGGCACGCGTCGGTGCTGTCGGTCGGCTGGCTCTCGGCCGCGCACCGCGCGGTGGACGCCGGGGCGAGCACCCCGTCGGAGATCGCACACCGGCTCGACGCGCCGGCCGCGCTGGTCCCGGGCCGGACCGAGGTGCTGCGGTTCTCGCTCACCCCGTTCGCGCAGCTGCTGCGCCGCGGCCACCGGCTGCGGCTGGAGCTGGGCAGCGACCCGCACCGGCTCGCGCCGCCGGGGGACTTCGTGTACTTCGAGGTGGCCGGGCCGCCCTACCCGGCACGGAACGTCGTCACCCATTCGGGTGCGGCGCTGCGGGTCGGGGTGCGGGGAGCGCCGCCGTGGTGACCGACGCCCGGGTGGTGCGCAGCCGGGCCAGGATCCTGGCCGCGGCGGCGGAGCTGATCGCCGAGCGTGGCATCCCGGGCCTCGGCGTGGAGCACATCGCCGCGCGGTCGGGGGTCGCCAAGACCACCGTCTACCGGCACTGGCCGCAGCTGCCCACGCTGCTGGTCGACGCCGTGGCCGCCGCGCTGCCGCCGGTCCCGGACGCGACCGACGTGACCGGCTACCTGTGCACGCTGGCCGACTCGCTCGACGCCCGGGCCGCCGCGCTGATCAGCGCGCTCGGCGCGGCCGCCCGCACGGACCCGGTGTTCGCCGAGCTCAACCGCGAGTTCGTCGGCCGGCGCCGCGAGCCGCTGCGCGCGCTGCTCGCCGCCGGCGGCCACGAGGACGTCGACACGCTGCTGGCCGCGCTGGGTGGCGCGGTCTTCTACTGGCGGCTCGTGGCGGGCGAGCCGGTCGGCCGCGCCGCGGTCCGCGACCCTGGTCAGGCGCGTACTCGGCGAGACCGGGGCGCCGGAACCGAGATGACGCTGTCGTCGCCGACCTGGCGCACGTCCGGGTGCTCGGTCTCGTTGCACCAGTGCCCGCCCTCGCCGAGGTAGCGGAACCGGATGTCGGTGCCCTCCGCCACGGTGACCGACACCGACCTGGTGCCGTTGCTGCGGGTACGCAGCTCGTGCGCGCCGGGCCGCCACTCGTTGAAGTCGCCGACCACGCTGACCCTGCCCTGCGGCGAGTCGGGGCGTAGCACGAACGTGAGCCGGACACCGCCGGCGCGATCGCGGTCGATCCGAAGCATGGCTGTCCACGGTCCTTTCGCCGTCGTGGGGATCGGACCAAGAATGGCGGATCCGGCCCGCTCCCGCGATTCGGCGCGCCGTCAGGCTCGCACCGGTAACTCCAACGTCACCTGGGCGCCGCCGCCGGCGGCGTTGGCGAGCAGCAGCCGGGCGTCGAGCACCTTCGCCTGGGCGAGCGCGATGGTCAGGCCCAGGCCGTGCCCGCCGCCGCGGTCGCTGCTCGCGGTGCGGAACCGGCTCGGCCCGTCGCGCAGCAGCTCGGCGGGGAAGCCGGGGCCGTGGTCGCGCACCCGCAGCGTCCGGCCGTCGATCTCCACCCGGACCGGTGGCGCGCCGTGCCGGTCGGCGTTCTGCAGCAGGTTCACCAGCACCCGCTCGAGCCGCCGCGGGTCGGTGCGCACCGGCTCCTCGGCCAGCACCCGCACCTCGGCCCCGGGGCTCACCGACGCGACCCGGCGGCCCACGAAGTCGCCGAGGAGGAGCTCCACCGGCTCGGCGCGCTCCGCGGCGGTGTCCAGCCGCGCGACCTCCAGGATGTCCTCCACGAGCGCGCGCAGCACCCGCACCCGGTCGCGCACCAGCTCGGCCGGCCTGCCCGGCGGCAGCAGCTCGGCCGCGGTGACCAGGCCGGTGACCGGGGTGCGCAGCTCGTGGGCGATGTCGGCGGTGACCCGCTGCTCGGCGGCCAGCCGCTCGCGCAGCGCGGCCGCCATGGCGTCGACCGCCTGCGCGAGCTCGGTCGTCTCGTCCGCGGGCCGGGCGCCGATGGTGTCGCCCACGCCGACGCTCGCGTCCCCCTCGGCCACCCGGCGCGCCGCGACCGCGGCCCGGCGCAGCCGCCGGGACAGCCGCCCGCCGAGCACGACACCCAGCACCGAGCCGAGCCCGAGCGCCGCGAGCGAGCCGATGAGCAGCACGTTGTCCAGCTGCGCGAGGGCGGCGTCGCGGTCGCGGTAGGAGCTGCGCAGCGACAGCACGTGCCCGTTCGTCTCGGCGGCCGCCCAGATCCACGCGCCGCCGCGGTCGCGCTCCAGGTAGGTCGCCCGCCTGCCGCCGCGCACCGCCGCCCGCAGCTGCGCCGGCACGTCCGAGGCGTCCAGCCTGCTGCCGAGCGCGGCCCGGCCGGTCAGCCCGTAGTCGCGGACCACCAGCTGGATGCGCTCGTCCTGCACCCGCCGGGCGTCGGCCAGCTGCAGGCGGCTGAACTCGGTGCGCACCAGCAGGCTCAACGCGACCGCGACCAGCGCGCTGACCAGGGCGATCGTCGCGGAAAGCCGCCAGCGCAGGCTCGCCGGAACAACCCTCACGGGCCGTTCCGCAGCTTGTAGCCGAACCCGCGCACGGTCTCGATGAGATCCTGGCCGATCTTGGTGCGCAGCCGCTGGACGTGGACGTCGACCACCCGCGAGTCACCGCCCCACTGGTAGTCCCACACCTGTTCGAGCAGCACGTCGCGGGTCAGCACGGTGCCCGGCGAGTCGACGAAGCACAGCAGCAGCCGCAGCTCGGTCGGGGTCAGCTCGACCGGCGCGGCCGGCGCGGCGCACCTCCAGCGCGTCGCGGTCCACCTCCAGCTCGCCGAACATCCGGACCGAGCCGTTGCGGGCGGGCGGCACGGCGCGGCCCATCCGGCGCACCACCGCGCGGATCCGTGCGACCAGCACCGTGCTGTCGAACGGCTTGGTGACGTAGTCGTCCGCGCCGGCCTCGAGCCCGAGCACCACGTCGATCGGGTCGGCACGGGCGGACATCATGATCACCGGTGTCGGCCCCTCCTCGCGGATCTGGCGGCACAGGCTGACCCCGTTCATGCCGGGCAGCATCAGGTCGAGCAGCGCCACGTCCGGGCGCTCGGCACGGAAGGCGGCCAGCCCGGCGAGCCCGTCGCCCGCCACGGTCACCGCGAACCCGTGGCGCTCGAGGGCGAGCTGGGTGGCCTCGCGGATCACCGCGTCGTCCTCGACGAGCAGCACGCGCATCGGGGTCATCTCCTGCCCTGGACCATCGTCCTGCCGTTCCACCGGTAGATGGTGATCCACTGGTCGGTCGGGCAGCACGGGTCGTCGCGGGCCAGGTAGCGGCTGTGCAGGACGGCCAGGTCGCGGCCGCTGCCGGTGTTGGGCACCAGCTCGACGCCGGGCTCGTCGAAGCCGATGAGCCGGGTGGGCGGATCGGTCGCCAGGTTGTAGACGTAGCCGGCGTAGGTGCGGCCGATGGGGTAGGCGGCCGCCTCCTTGACCGGGCAGACCAGGACCGTCACCACGAGCTCGGCGATCCCGTCGCCGGTGAGGTCGCCGTAGCGCTCGTCGACCGGGTACTGGCCGCCCTCGCACGGCGCGAGCGTCGCCTTGAGCTTGGCGTCGATGTGCGGGTCGGCGCGGAGCACGGCGACCGCGTCGGCGGAGGGCGGGGTGCCGCTGGGCAACGTCGGGACGCTCGGCGGCGGCGAGACCTGGCGCGCCCGGCCCGCCACCTCGACGTCGCCCGTCGTCGCGCACCCGGCCAGGGCGAGGAGGACGCAGCACCCCGCGGCGGCCAGGGCTCGGCGCATCACTCCCCCTTTCCGGTCGGCCACAGCAGATCACGCCGGACCCCGTTCGGCCACCGCTGCCCGCGTCGCTGTTACCCCGCCGCGGCACAGCCGCCGGGCAGCTGTTACACGACCGACGCCGGGTGGGCGCATTGCGTGCCTAGCGTCGCTGGTGAGAGGAGTCGCGACGCTTCGGGGGGTGGGTCATGCTCGACCGGCGCCGCACCGCCGTGGCCTGGGCCGGCCGCGCTGTGGTGGGGCTGACCTCGGCCGCCGTGCTGGGCGCGGTCGGGTTGGGCTGGGCCACCTACCGCGCGGCGGTGGACGGGCTGGTCACCGACGACGTGATCGTGGCCGACCGGCCGGGCGTGTCCCCGGTCCGCGACGTGCCGCACACCGCGACGACGATCCTGCTGGTCGGCATCGACAGCCGCACCGACGCGAAGGGCGACCCGCTGCCCCGGGACGTGCTGGACGCGCTGCGGGCGGGCGAGGCCGACGGTGAGCAGAACACCGACACGATGATCCTGGTGCACGTGCCGGCCGACCCGGCGCGCAAGGCGTTCGCGGTGTCCCTCCCCCGCGACTCCTATGTGGACATCGCGGACGGGTTCGGCGAGCACAAGCTGAACTCCGCCTACGCGCGGGCGAAGCTGGCCAAGGCCGCCGACCTGCGCTCGGCCGACAAGCCGGAGTCCACGGTGCAGCGCGAGTCGACGACGGCGGGGCGGCGCAACCTGATCGCGACCGTCTCGGCGCTGACCGGGCTGCGGATCGACCACTACGCGGAGATCAACCTGTACGGGTTCAGCGAGCTGACCACGGCGGTCGGCGGCGTGCCGGTGTGCCTGAACGCCCCGGTGCACGACCCGTACTCCGGCGCCAACTTCCGGGCGGGACCCCAGCT
>CAVSGQ010000008.1:0-258104 GCA_963727495.1 uncultured Actinomycetota bacterium
CCAAACCGAGTTCACCTTCCCATTGGCAGTCGATGCCGGTGCCGCAACTGTCGTCGTCACGATGACCGCGCAAGCTATCGGCACGGATGCGCAAGCACCTGCCCTCGCCGACGCCGTGCGGATTGAGTTGCCCGTGCGCCGCTACGAAACCCCTGAAGTTGTTGCCACATCGGGTACGGTCCCGCCCGAGGGCGTGATCGAAGCGATTCGCGTGCCGGCCGAGGCGACCGACGATGGTGCATTGCAAATCCAGCTTGAACCGAGCCTGGCCGCCGGGCTAGTCGACGGGCTGAACTATCTCGAACATTATCCGTATGAATGCAACGAGCAGACAGTGAGCCGCTTCCTGCCCAATCTGCTGACGGTGCGGGCTTTGCGCACGCTCAGTATCCCCGACCCGGAACTAGAGAATCAACTGGCCTACCAGTTGGGCATTGCCGTGCAACGGCTGGTCAACCGCCAAAACGCCGATGGCGGCTGGGGCTACTGGCCCGGTGAAGAGAGTTCGCCCTTTATTACAAGTTACGTGTTATGGGGGTTGGCCACGGCCCAGCAGATGGAATACACTGTCCCCAAAGTGACGCTGGCCAATGCAGTAGGCTATCTCGACCGCCAGTTTAAGGCCCCCAAGGATGTTGAACAGAATTGGCTGCTCAATGAGATGGCCTTTATGAACTATGTCCTCTCGGAGATGGGCGAAGGCGATCCGGGCCGCGCCAGCACGCTCTTTGATGCACGCGAACGGCTCAGCCACTATGGTCGCGCGCTGTTAGCTATGACGTTGGACAATATCGCCAAGCAGGATGGGAGCGGAACGGACACGCGCATCGAAACGCTGCTGGACGATCTCTATGGCGCGGCGCACTTGAGCGCCACGGGGGCATCGTGGCATGAAACGGGCATGGACTACCAGACGCTCAACACCGATGTGCGCACAACCAGCATGGTACTGGCAGCCTTTGTCCGCTTGGAGCCAACGCAACCGCTGCTGCCGGCAGTGGTGCGCTGGCTGATGAGTGCCCGCAAAGTAGGCTACTGGTCAACCACGCAGGAGAACGCGTGGGCCATCATCGCCCTAACCGACTGGTTGGCCGCCTCCGGTGAGCTGAATGCCGATTATACATGGCATGTGCAACTCAATGGGGATGAGCTTGGCAGCGATGTGGTAACGCCCGACAATGTGCGCGAAACAACGACCTTGCGCGTCGCCGTAGCGGATCTGCTGCGCGACCAGAGCAATCTGCTCGAAATCAATCGCAGCAACGCCAGCGGCCAACTTTACTACACAGCCCGCCTGCAATACTATCTGGATGCGCTTGCCATCGATCGCGCGACCGCGGCATTGTGGTGGATCGGCGCTTTGCGGTGGACGGGACAACTGTCGACAGCGCCAAGGTCGGTGACATCATCAGTGTCACGGTGACCATCGTTGCGCCAACCGATCTCTATCAGGCGCTGATCGAAGTGCCGATCCCAGCCGGCGCAGAGCCGATCGACACCAGTTTGGCAACCACGTCGGAGAGCCTGGCGGGGCCACAAGTGGACGTGATGGCGGATAGCAGTGGGCAGAAGCAGCAGCCGTGGCTCTTCTGGACGCCGACCTACACCGATCTGCGCGATGACAAGGTCGCGCTCTTCGCCACGCGCCTGCCCGCCGGCGCGTACACCTACACCTTCCAACTGCGCGCCACCGTCCCCGGCGAATATCGCGTCCTGCCGGTCTATGCCGAGATGATGTACTTCAACGAAGTGTGGGGCCGCAGCGCCGGGTCACAGTTCACCGTGACGCAGTAGGGGGGTGCGTAGGGGTTTGCAACTGCCAAAAAGCGGTTCTTGACGGGATAGAATATGGGGGGATTGGGTAATTCTTTGTGTAACGAATCCCCGATCCCTCCATATCCTGAGCATCCACTAACGTATGCCTGCACAACAACGTCGTTACATCCAAGTAAATCAGTCAAGTAAATCAGTCATCTCAACCGCGCCCAGCAGTTTAATCACCGCACGCTGGGCGTCGGTCGTCCCATGCGATCGGGTGATATTCAGGCCGTCATAAGCCTGCATCAGAAGCATGGTTGCAACACAGATACCCCTTGCCATATCCCACGTACGAATGGTTTCACACCGGATGGCCAGCCACTGATCGGCAGCTAGCCATCCGGAGTGAAAACGCAAAGGAACATGACGGAAAAATGAACCCAATAATGAACCCAATGAAGAAATCATCAACCTTTCCATTGAAAAGCCACCCGACGAAGCTGCGACAGTCCGTGCGACAGGTACTGCTCCTGCTCGCGTTGATCACGCTGTACCCCATGAGCGTACAGGCACAAACGCCAACGAGCATTGATCACCCGGACGTGACGATCCTCGAACAACGCGAGACGCCGGATGGCGTGAACACTACGTTGCGCATCGACGTCCGTAAGGACGCCTTCCTCTCTTCGCGCCAGCCCGATAGCAATTTCGGTAGTGATGGTGCACTGCGCCTTGGTTGGAGCGGCAGCGTTTATGAGGCGATGCGCATTCTGATTGAGTTCGATATTGGCGCGATTCCGGACAACGCAGTGATCAACCGCACGGAGTTATTCATCTATCAAGAAGGTGTAACGCCCGGCGGCGACCGTCCGATGGACTACCGGGCGCAATTTATGCGTTCGTCGTGGGATGAAGGGCAGGTCACGTGGAACAACGCCAATTACCTGGGTGGCGATTCGTTGCCATTAGGGAGCGTTGATCCGGGCATCGGCTGGAAAAGCGCGGACGTGACAAGCCTGGTCAAGACCTGGTACAGCGGTGGGCGCTCGAACCACGGGTTGATCGTCACTGGCGATGAGACACCCGCCAATAACCGGATGAGTGAATTTTCTTCACGGGAACGAGGCTCAAACGCCCCCTACATTGTGATCGATTACACCACCGTTTGCGATAATCAGGCACCGGCGGCCACTGTTGAAGTACTGCCAACCTACTCACCGAGCTATTTTCTGGTTTCGTGGAATGGCACTGACACAGCGCCCAGCGGCTGCGATCCCAGTGGCATTGCATCTTTTGATGTCGAGTACCGGATCAATGGTAGTTCCTGGCAACAATGGAAAAATCAGACCCAGTCGACATCGAATCATTTCAAGGACTGGGCTGAAATGGCGACTTCGTCGAATTCCGTGCCCGCGCCACCGACAACGCCGGCAATATCCAAAGCTTTGGCAACCCACAAACCAGTACGCGCATCGATGCCGAACCGCCCACCGTCATCGTTAATCCTTTGCCCACCACTACCGTCGCGCCATTCTTTACCTTGACGTGGAGCGGGACAGATAACCTCTCTGGCGTTGCTCATTATGACGTACAGTGGCGCGAGAACGAAGGCGTCTGGACAACGTTGATGGAAGAAGTTAACCAGACTTCCTACCAAGTGACAGGTGCACAGAATGGCGTCACGTATGACTTCCGTATCCGTGCCACCGACAATGTGGGCAACGGCGGGAGTGGCCCGACAATCCCCAGGCAAGCACAACCATTGCAGCCCATGGCGTGGCTACGGTGGTGCCGGTCCAGCCTGGTATTCTCAAACCCACCACCCCTTCTCCCAGCACTTTTCAGGTCAGTTGGAGTCGGACGGCTGCAACGGTGTGCCAATCACAGCCTACAACATCTACTATCAATTTGATGGCGGAAACTGGCAGAAGTGGCAGACCTTTACCGGTAGCCGACCAGCGCCCAATTCCCATTTGAGCAGATGGGGCACGGCGACGGCATCTATGGCTTTGAGGCGATCGCCATTAGCGGTGAAATCGCGAGCCGCAACGCTTTCAAGCCGAAGCGACCATGCTGGTTGACTGGCCGATGCCATCCAGGTACAAGCCTACCTGCCATTGATCGGAGTTCAAGCCAACCGCTCGCTGCCCAGTAGGCAAAGAAATCACAATCAATACAGTACTTACGCAGCGCCGACAGCATCGCTAGTGATACACGATGAGCAGACGAACCAAATTTTACACAAGGCCTGCGTAAGTCCTAGATAGTTGAAATGGCCTAAGACGCTTCCACCCTTTCCAAAATCATCTCCAGGGCTTCACGGCCAAATATGTAGCGTTCGCCGCAAAAGTGGCAGTCGACCACGGCCTGGCCTTCGGCAATAAGTGCTTCAAAGTCTTCACGACCTAAAGCCGTCAGCGCCTTTTCCGAGCGCGCCCAGCTACAGGCACATTCAAAACGCACTTCATGATGCTCCAGCACATCATACGGGATGCCGGCAAAGACCTGCGCCAATATTTCCTCGGGCGTCTGTCCGGCCATCAGCACCTCGGCCAGGGGAGCCATGTCATCCAGGTGTTCGGCGATAGTACGCAATGCAGTGACTTCGTGGCCGGGCATGGTTTCAAGCAGCAGACCGCCCGCTGCGACCAGTGTGCCGTCCGCTGCCACTTTGACACCGATCTCCACCAGCGAGGGCACTTGTTCAGAATGGGTCAGATAATAGACCAGATCGCTATCCAGCAACCCAGTCTGCAACGGGATGACGCCTTCGTACAGACCTTTCAGCCCGAGGTCCTTGACCACCGTGAGGATACCGATTGAACCCAACGTGCTGGCAATACGGTGCGGATCGAGGCCCGGCGGCGCTTCCCATTCCGCGCGCCCACGTAGCCGCGAATACGCCCATTGCTGTCACTCTCCGCCACGACTTTATGCAACGGCCCATTGGCTTCGACTTTGAGCGCCACCCGTTGCCTAATTTTCAACAGTGCCCCAAGCAACGTCGCGCCGGTTAGCCCGTACCCCAGGGCAACTGTCGCGGCCGCCCCGGTACGATGCCGTCGCCGCGCTTCAATGACCGCATCGGTCGTCAAACAGGCGATCCCGCGCACGCCCACTTCTCTTGCCAGCACCCGCACCATATAATCGCTCATATTTCCTATCCCCTCTGCACACGATTGTCAAGAAATAAGTTTGTGCGTCGCTAAAAGATTAGGGGATGGCAGGGGATGCGTCCTGTAATCCCTAATCTCCCAATTTATCGAATATCCCTTGACAATTCCTATCTACCCCACCACCGTCCATGTACGCCGGCCATCTGCTTCCGATACCAGGGCATAGATCAACCCGGGCAAGCGCACAATCGAACCATGCTCAAAATCTTGCACCGTGGCCGTGAAACCATCTTCCTTGTCGGTCGCCCAGCCCAAACCAGCGCGCACCTGGGGCGAAGAACGCCATACCTTGCCAAAGCCTCGAATCGGCTGCAGGCGATCCGCCGGTGGCACGATTGATGGATCCAACTCTGCTTCGCCTTCGCGGAAGGTATCATCGAATAGATCCCAAGTGCCGTCGCTGTAGATCGCATAGATGCGCAACTCATCACTGCGCCACAACATGAGGCCCTGCTCAAACGTCTGCATTGCAGCAGGTAGCTCAACTGCCTGCTCACTGCGAGCATAGCCAAGCCGACTCTGCAACGTCTTATCTGTCGCCCACAGATCGGCAAAGCGACCCGTGGGGCGGAATCGGCCCGCGGGTGGTTCATCCGGCAGCGGTTGGAGTGTGCCGGGTATGGGCGTAGCAGTTGGCAAGGTCGCCGGCGGCGTGGGCGTTGGCAGCAGGACGGATGCAACGGTCGCTACTGCTGTAGACGGGGGTATTGTGGAGGCCAGCGGCTGCCAGGTTGCTGCGGCCGGTTCAACGGGCCAGAATTCACCGGCAAAGGTGCCGATAAAGAGACAATGTCCGCCATCGGCCAGGATCGGCGATACCGCCAGCGACAAAAGCGTATTGGTGTACGTGCGCCCAGCCAGACGGGGATCAGCCCACTGCTCTACCGTCGTCCCGTTGTCACGGACGCGCCAAAGGCCGTACGACCCCAGTACATAAGAAAGCCCATTCTCTTGGTTCGCCGGGGCGGGGACAATTGCAAGGACATTTGCGCCGTCAGGTTGCGCCAGATCGACGCGCTGCCAACTGGCTCCTTGTCGGTCGTAACCTCAATCGTACTATCGTAGTCCGCTTTGCGCACGGGGATGTTCGGTTCCGCTGTCGGCGCGGGCAATAAGCTGGCCTGCATCGTTGGCGAAATTGTGTTGGTAGATGTGAATACCATCGTCAAATTTCTCGCCCCCGTCTGCCGATTGAAAGAGGGACTCACCTGATTCCCACGGGTTAATACGGTTGTAATGGGTGTGGGCCAGCAAGGTTTGATCGGCGGCATAGTTGGGTGAGATCAGGATGTCGTCGACACGCAAATGGTTGAGTCCCTGCCAATTTGGTTGCCAGCTTTCGCCGCCATCTGTCGAACGAAAGACGCCGCCGCCCAAAGCCTCACGTGCGTATCCACCGGCAAAGACCGTCTGATCGGCGGCAAAATTGGGAGAAACCGCCACGGTCACGGTGGCCAGTCCATCAAAGAGTAGTCCGTTGCGCAAATAGCGCCAGTTCCGCACCGTCGTCAATGGTGCGGAAGATCAGAACCGCCAGCAATACGCGGCTGTTGCCTGCGGGCAGGCGGCCAGCGCGTACTGCTGCTGTACCTGAACGCCCAGTGCGCAGCCCGCCTGCTGCAGCAACTCCCAAGCAGCCGGGCTGGCTGCGCGGGGTGAACGCGCTGAAGTTCGTCCGCCAGCGGCACGGCGTGCCCGGCGGCGACCTCGGCCGGGTGCGCCGCCAGCAGGCGTTCCTCGCCGGCCTGGCGAACCGGCTGTTCAGCACCGGCACGCTGGCCGACCCGGGCCGGCTGGCGAACCTCGTCGACGCGCTGACCAGGTCGGTGGTGCTGGACCGGAACTGGGACCTGCTCACGTTCGCCCGGCAGGTGGCCGGTCTCGCCGGCGACCGGATCGAGTTCTCCACCATCCCGACGATCCGGCCCGACCTGCCCACGCCCTACGACGGCAGCGCGGTCGAGGTCGACCCGGCGCGGGTCAGGGCCTACGTCCACGGGCTGCTGACCGGCCCGGCCCGGACCACCGGCGAGACCGCCGGCGAGGCCGACACGGCCGGCACCGGCACGCCGTCGACCGTGGCCCGGGCCGACTCCGGCGGCACCGCGCCGATGGGCCACGCCGACGAGCCGATCACCGCCGGCGGCGTGCCCTGCGTCAACTGAGCGACCCGCGGCCTCGACTACGATCTTCGCGATTGCCGACCGTGTCGTCCGAGGCTGGGGGCGAACCCGATGAACGCACCGCACGGCCTGACCGACCACGATCTCCCGGGGCTGTTCCAGGGCGCCGACGCGGCATCGCTGCGCGGCCAGCGGCGGCACGTGCGCGCGGTGCAGCTGCGGCTGACGTTCGCGATCGCCGCCGCGGCGACCGGCGTGGCGACGTGGCGGGTCGGCGCGACCGCCGTCGACCTGATGTCGATCGGGACCGTGGTCGCCCTGGTGATCGTCGTGTCGGTCGAGTTCTACCTGAAGTCCGTGCGCCCCGAGGAGACCTGGTACGACGGCCGCGCGCTCGCCGAGTCGGCGAAGAGCCTGAGCTGGCGGTACGCGGTGGCGGCGGCCCCGTTCGCGCGGGTGGTCGCGGACGCGCGGGCCGCGTACGTCGACGGGCTGACGATGCTGCTGCACGACGCCCCGCCGACGAGCATCCGGCCGACGAGTGCGCCGGCGGTGACCGAGTCCATGCAGGCGCTGCGGGACAGCCCGCTCGAGGTCCGGCGCGAGGTATACCTGCGGGACCGCGTCGAGGACCAGCGGGCCTGGTACTCGGGCAAGGCCGAGCGCAACGAGACCCTGGCCTACCGGTGGGGTCTCGCGCTGCTCACCGTCGAGATCGCCGGCATCCCGGCCGCGCTGGCCCGCGCGGTCGGCCTGGTGAACTTCGACCTGGCCGGCGTGGTCGCCGCGTTCATCGGCGCGGGCGCGGCGTGGCTCGCGGTGCGCCAGTACGGGACCAACGCGCGTGCCTACACCTACGCCGCGCACGAGCTGTCCATCGTCTACCAGCGGCTGCTCGCCGTCACCGACGAGGCCGCGTGGGCGGCGGAGGTGGCCGACGCCGAGGAGGCCATCAGCCGCGAGCACACGATGTGGCGCGCCTCCCGCTCCGGTTCCTGAGCCCTGCCGTCTCATCCGGAAGTTACCTCGCCCACAATTAGATTGCACACAACTGAATTGCGGTAGGGTCGGCCGCGGAGGTGGGACCGGTGGACGAGCTGAAGCTGGAGCGGCAGGTGTGCTTCGCGCTCTACGCCGCGTCCCGCGCGGTCACCCAGCTCTACCGGCCGCTGCTCGACGCGCTCGGGCTCACCTACCCGCAGTACCTCGTGATGCTCGTGCTCTGGGAGCGCGGACCGGTCACCGTCAAGGAGCTCGGCGCCGCGCTCGACCTCGACTCCGGCACCCTCTCCCCGCTGCTCAAGCGGCTCGAGGCGGCCGGCATGGTGGCGCGCAGCCGCCGGGCGGACGACGAGCGGTCCGTCGAGGTGCGACTCACCGGCGCGGGCGCGGCGCTCAAGGAGCGGGCCGGCACCGTGCCCCGCAAGATCGCCCGGGCGACCGGGCTGCGCGCGGCCGACCTGGCCGCGCTGCGGCGCGAGCTCGTCGCGCTGACCGAGGCGGTCGGCGCGCACACCCTGACCCCCGACGAAACATAAGAAGGAGACGATCACCGTGCAGACGTTGTACGTGGCGAAGGCGACCTCGACCGGGTCCGGACGCGAGGGGCAGGTCCGTTCTTCCGACGACGTGCTGGCCCACGACCTCAGCGTGCCGAAGGAGCTCGGCGGAGCGGGTGGCTCCGGCACCAACCCCGAGCAGCTCTTCGCCGCCGGCTACGCGGCCTGCTTCCACAGCGCGCTGCAGCTGGTCGCGCGCAAGGAGAAGGTCCGGGTCCGCGGTTCGTCGGTCACCGCCGAGGTCGGCATCGGGCCGGCGGGCGAGGGCTTCGGGCTGGCCGTCGAGCTGGTCGTGGACGTCCCCGACATCGAGCGCGAGGTCGCCGAGAAGCTGGTGGCCGCGGCGCACCAGGTGTGCCCGTACTCCAACGCCACCCGTGGCAACGTCGACGTCGAGCTGCGGGTCGCCTGATGGCCACCACGACCCGCGAGATCCACCTCGCCGCCCGCCCGGAGGGCTGGCCCACACCGGAGAACTTCGCCGTCGTCACCACCGAGCTGCCCGAGCCCGGCGACGGTCAGCTGCTGGTGCGCAACCGCTACATGTCGGTCGACCCGTACATGCGGCCGAAGATGAACGACGTCAAGTCGTACACCCCGCCCTACGAGGTCGGCAAGGCGCTCTACGGCGCCGCGATCGGCGAGGTCGTCGAGTCCCGTGTGGACGGTGTGGCACCGGGCGACCTCGTGCTGCACGAGCTGGGCTGGCGCGAGCACGCCGTGGTGGACGCGAAGGCGGCCCGCAGGCTCGACCCCGTCCCGGGCGTGTCCGTCTCGCACTTCCTGGGCGCCCTGGGCGGCACCGCGCTGACCGCGTACGTCGGCCTGCTCGACGTCGCCGCGTTCCAGCCGGGTGAGACGGTGTTCGTCTCCGGCGCGGCCGGGGCGGTCGGCAGCATGGTCGGCCAGTTCGCGCGGCTGCGCGGCGCGAAGCGGGTGATCGGCAGCGCGGGCTCGCCCGAGAAGGTCGCCCACCTCACCGGGAAGCTCGGCTTCGACGCGGCGTTCGACTACCACGACGGCCACCTGTACCGGCAGCTCGCCGGCCTGGCGCCGGAGGGCGTCGACGTCTACTTCGACAACGTGGGCGGCGAGCACCTCGAGGCGGCGATCGGGAACATGAACCTGCACGGCCGGGTGGCGGTGTGCGGCTCGGTGTCCCAGTACAACGCCAAGGAGCCGCCGCCGGGCCCGCGCAACCTGAGCCTGCTCGTCGGCAAGCGGCTGACCCTGCGCGGCTTCCTCGTGTTCGACCACTACGACCGGTTCCCGGACATGATCCGCGAGGTCTCCGGCTGGCTCGCGAGCGGCGACCTGGTCGCCGACGAGACCATTGTGGACGGTGGGGTGGACGCCGCGGTGGACGCCTTCCTCGGCCTGCTGCGCGGGGAGAACACCGGCAAGATGGTGGTCCGCTTCTAGCCGCCCCGTGCCCCGCGCGGGCCGCAGGGCCTGCCGACCCCCCGACCCACCACGTGGCCGAGCCGACCCGTGGCATCGCCCAGCCGACTCCCCGCGCGGCACCGGCGGCGCGCCCGGACGCGGCCACCCGGCCACGCCACGGGACGACTCGGCCGCGCCACGGGACGGCTCGACCGCGCCACCGGTCGACTCGACCGCGCCACGAGTCGGCTCGACCGCGCCACGGGTCGGCTCGACCGCGCCACGGGTCGGCTCGCCGATGTCGTGGGCCGGGCCGGTGTCACATCCCGGGCGGCCGGGGCGGCACGGGCGTGGCGACCACGAACGAGCTCGTGGTCTGCCCGAACAGCAGGAACGCGTCGAGCACCCCCTCCAGCTCCTCGACCGACGGCACGTGCACCTTGAGCAGGAAGCAGTCCTCGCCCGAGATCCGGTGGCATTCGCTGACCTGCGGGGTGCCGCGCGCGAGCTCGGCGATCCTGGGCAGCTGGCCGGGGCCGGGCCGGATGCGCACCCACGCGGTGACCGGCAGACCGATCGCGGCGGGGTCGATGTCGAGCCGGTAGCCGCGGATGACCCCGGCCTGCTCGAGCCGGCCGACCCGCTCGCGCACGGCCGGCGAGGACATGCCGACCGTGCGCGCGAGCTCGGCCGTGCTCTGCCGCGGGTTCTCCGCCAGTGCCCCGAGGATGCGCCGGTTGACGTCGTCGAGATTGCTGTTCGGTAAGCCGTCGGGCGGTCTTGCCGTCCTGATCGAAGGCATGTCGCGGTCCGTTCCGTCGATCCGTCCTGTAGTTAGCGCTCCGGGCCTTCGAGAATAACCCCATGTCCCGCCTCCCACCGCACGCGTACTTCGTGGTCAGCGCCGTGTTCCACTACCTCGGGCCGGCGTTCGCGGTGCTGCTGTTCGCCCGCGTCGACGTGCTCGGCGTGGCGTGGCTGCGCATCGCCTCGGCCGCGGTGATCTTCGCGCTGTGGCGGCGGCCGTGGCGGGTGTGGCGGTCGCTGGACCGGGCCACCCGGTGGCTGCTCGGCGGCTGGGGCGCCGTGCTCGCGGTGATGAACAGCTGCTTCTACCTGGCGATCGACAGGCTGCCGCTGGGCACCGTGGCGGCCGTGGAGTTCCTGCCCGTGATCGCGCTCGCGGCGGCCGCCACCCGGACCGGACGCAACGCGGCCGCGCTGCTGCTGACGGTGGGCGGGGTGTGGGTGCTCAGCGACGTGCGGCTGGTCGCCTCCCCGCTGGGGTTCGCCTTCGCCGGGGCCAACGCGGTCCTGTTCGCGCTCTACATCGTGCTCGGGCACCGTGTCGCGCAGAGCCCCGCGGTGCGCGGCATCGACGGCCTCGCGCTCGCGATGCTGATCGCGGCGGTGGTCGCCCTGCCGATCGGGTTCGGCGGCGCGGCACCCGCGTTCGGCGATCCGGCGGCGCTGCTGGCCGGGATCGGCGTCGGCGTGTCCTCGTCGGTGATCCCGTACGTGTGCGACCAGCTGGCCATGGCCCGGCTCGCCCGCGGGACCTACGCGCTGCTGGTCGCGCTGCTGCCGGCGACCGCCACGGTGATCGGCGTCCTGGTGCTCACCCAGGTGCCGTCGCCGGCCGAGGTGCTCGGGGTGGTGCTCGTCGTGGCGGGGGTGGGGGTGCACCGAGATCAACGGGCCTACGCTGACGCCTGACGAAAGGGCGGGTGGCATGGCGCGGTGGTCTGTTGTCGTGGCTTTCGCGCTGCTCGGCGCGCTGACCCAGGTCCTGTGGGTGACCTACGCACCGGTCACCGACGCGGCGTCGACCTACTACGGGGTCTCCGACAGCGCGATCGGCTGGCTGGCCAACGTGTTCCCGCTGCTGTACGTGCTGCTGGCGATCCCCGCCGGGATGCTGCTGGACCGCTGGTTCCGCGGCGGCCTCGCGCTGGGCGCGGTGCTCGCCGCGGCCGGCGCCCTGCTGCGGCTGGCCGGCGAGGGGTACGGCTGGGCGCTGCTCGGCCAGCTGGTGGTGGGGGTGGCCCAGCCGCTGGTGCTGAACGCGATCACCGGCGTGGCGTCGCGGTACCTCCCCCCGGCGGACCGGCCGACCGGGATCGCGATCGGGTCGGCGAGCACGTTCGCCGGGCTGATCGTCGGGTTCGGCCTCGGCGCGGTGTTCGCGTCCCCGGACGGCATCCGGCCCCTGCTGGTCATCCAGGGCGCCCTCGCCGCGGTGGTCGCCGTCGTGGTGCTGGCCGCGATGCGCCGCCCCGCGCCGTTCGCGCCCGCGGCCACGCCGGCCGCCGAACCCAGCGCGCAGGTCGCCGCGCCGGCGGGCGGCGGCACCGAGGCGCCCGCGCCGGCCTCCGAACCCGCGGCCGCCACCGGGGCGGTGGACGGGGAGCCGGCGCCGACCGGGTTCGGGGCGTTGCGGATCGCCCTGCGCGACCCGGTGATCCGCCGGCTGTGCGCGCTGGTGTTCGTGCCGTTCGGGGTCTTCGTCTCGCTCAGCACCTTCCTGCAGCCGCTGCTCGAACCGGCCGGCGTGCCGGAGGCGACCGCCGGCCTGCTGCTCGTCGCGAACGTGGTCGCCGGGGTCGTCGGGTGCGCGGTCGTTCCGGTGCTCGCCAGCCGGCACCGGATGGAGGTCCGGGTGATGGCGCTCGCGCTCGTGGTCACCGCGCTCGCGTGTACCGCGCTGGCCGCGGTCCCGGGCGTGACCGTCGGTTTCGTCGCCGTCGTCGCGCTGGGGCTGGCGCTGCTGCCGGCGCTGCCGATCGTGCTGGAGCTGACCGAGCGCCGGTCGGGCCGGGCGGAGGGCACCGCCACCGGGTTGATCTGGCTGACCGGCAACCTCGGCGGGCTGGTGCTGGCGGCCGTCGTGGGCCTGCTCGTCGACCACCCGGCGCCGGCGTTCCTGATGCTGGCCGTGCTCAGCGTGCTCACGCTGCCCCTGCTGCGCCGGTTCCGCGCCGCGACCCAGCCGTAGGAGCACGTCACCGCCCGGCGCGGCCGGCCTCGCGGGCGCGGAGTCGCTCGTGGACGATCAGGCACACGACCAGCCAGGCCGAGCCGATCAGCCAGCCGGCCAGCACGTCGGTCGGCCAGTGCACCCCGAGGTAGATGCGGCTCACGCCGACCGCCACGACCAGGACGACGCCCAGCGCCACCACCACGAAGCGGGCGGTCCGGGTGGCCATCCGGCTCACCGCCAGCGTGGTCAGCACGCCGATCACCGCGGTCGAGGTCAGGGAGTGCCCCGACGGGTAGGCCCAGCTGTTCACCAGCACCAGGTGTGCGCCCTGGGGGCGGGCCCGCTCGATGACGTTCTTCAGCAGCGGGCCCAGCACGAGCGCGCCGATCGTGGTGCCACCCACCAGCAGCGCCTCCCGCCGGCGGTGCCCCACGCCCAGCCACACGGTCACGCCGAACGCCAGCGACACGAGCACCGGCGAACTGCCCAGCGTGGTGATCGCCGTCATCACCGCGGTCAGCCCCGGCGAGCGGCGCTCGATCAGCCACTCGCGCGTCGTCGTGTCCAGGGTGACCAGGCCGCCGAACGTCGCGGTCAGGCCCGCGGCGCACAGCGCCAGCACCCCGGCGACGGCGACACGGGTGGTGGCGGGCATGCCACCAACGCTAGGCGATCCCGCCCCGGTCGGCGCTGCGGACGAGCGGCGGGCCGGGGCGGGCCCCAGTCGCCCGATCAGTCACCGCACCCGATCCCGGCTAGGGTCGATCTCTGGCGCCCGAGGAGGTGTGATGGCGGAGCAGGAGCGCTCGGAGAGCAGGCTCACCGTGCTGATCGCGCTGGGCGCGAACTTCGCCATCGCGGTGCTCAAGCTGATCGCCGGCCTGATCACCGGGTCTGCGGCCATGCTGTCGGAGTCGGCGCACTCGGTGGCGGACACGTTCACCGAGGCACTGCTGCTCACCGCCCTGCGCCGCTCCAGCCGCCCCGCCGACCGGCGGCACCCGTTCGGCTACGGCAAGGAGCGCTACTTCTGGTCGCTGATGGCCGCGGTGTCCATCTTCGCGTCCGGCGCGGTGTTCGCGTTCTACGAGGGCTTCAGCACCATCTTCGGCGAGGAGCAGGAGCAGGCCGGCGCGTGGATCGCCTACCTGGTGCTCGCCGGCGCGTTCGTGCTCGAGGGCGTCTCCTGGCTGCGTGCCGTGCGGCAGGTGCGGGCGGAGTCCTCGGCCGAGGGGCGCTCGCTGCGCGAGTACCTGCGGCTGCTCGACGACCCGACGGTGAAGACCGTGGTCTTCGAGGACAGCGCGGCGCTGGTCGGCCTGCTGATCGCGTTCGCCGGGCTCTCGCTGCACGGCATCACCGGGGCCGCGCTGTGGGACGGCGTCGCATCGGTGCTGATCGGCGTGCTGCTGGCCTACGTCGCCTACCTGCTGGGGCGCACCAACATGGGCCTGCTGATCGGCCGCCAGGCCGACCCGGCGGTGGTGCGGCACGTCCGCGAGTACCTGGCCGGCGTGCCGGAGGTCGACGAGGTGGTCGACCTGCTCACGATGGTCACCGGCACCGACCGCATCCTGCTGTGCGCCCGCATCGACTTCGCCGACAACCTCACCTCGGGCGAACTGGAGCACGCGTGCGTGCGCATCGCCGGCGAGCTCGCCGACGAGTTCGCCGACCTCGACGAGATCTTCCTCGAACCGGTCCCCCGCACCGACCCCGACCTGCGCGCCCGCGTCCTCGCCCGCTACGGACCCCGCCCGCCGGAACAACACTAGAAGCGCTGCGCGCCGCCACGGCACCCCGTCCCGCGACGGCCCGGATGTCGATCATGCTGCTCCGGGCGCCCCCGTCGGGCGCGGTCACCCGGGACGTGGGAGCCGGGCCGCCGATCTCGACGTGCTCGCGCGGGAAATCGCGCGCGGTGCCGGCTACCCGGCCAGCACCCGGGCCAGCGCGGCCAGGCCCGGCGAACGGGCGATCTCCACCCCGATGCGGGTGCTCGCCGCGCGGTAGTGCGGGTCGGCGAGGACCTTGCGGACCGCGGCGGCGAGCCTGTCGGGGGCCGGCCGGTCGGTCCGCAGCGCGACGCCCACCCCGGACCAGCCGACGCGGGCCACGACCTCCGCCTCGTCCCGCGTGCGGCCCGCCACGACGAGCGGGACACCGTGCTCCATCGCGTGGTGCACGCCGCCGTAGCCGCCGGCGGTGACCATCACGTCGGTGCGCGGCAGCAGCTTGTCGTAGGGCAGGTACGGCGCGACCCGGACGTTGCCGGGCAGCGGGAAGTCCAGTGTGGACACGTCGCGGCCGCCGGTGCCGACCACGACCAGCACGTCGTCCGCAGCCAACCCCTCGACGGCGGGGCGGATGAGCCGGCCGTAGTCCCGGTTCGCCACCGTGCCCTGGGTGACGTGCACGACCGGCTGCGCGCCGTCGAGGTCGGCCCACCACGGCGGGACCGGCACGTCGGAGGTGACGCCACGGCTCACCGGGCCGACGAGGTGCACGCTGCCGGGCAGCCCGCGCCGCGGGTACTCGAAGCCGGGCACGGTGAACTGCACCACCGCGTCGGCACGGCTCGGCCAGTCGAGCACCGGGCCGTCGATCGCCCGGCCGGTCGCCGAGAAGAACGCCTTCTCGGCCTGCCGCCGCACCGGCGCGAGCACGACGCGGTCGGACACCATGGTGAGCAGCGCGTTGCGCAGCCTGCCGACCGGGCCGCGCATCGGTGGGATGCCCATCCCCGCCGGGGCGACGTCGCGGTGGCGGATGCCCAGCGGGACGGTGCCGAGGCTGACCAGCCGGGGCCGCCGCTCCCGGCCGAGCAACGCGGCCGCGGCGACGAACAGCGTCTCGGCCAGGACGGCGTCCACGGGCTCGTCGGCGAGCGCGGCGTCGACCGCGGCGAGTTGGGCGGCGACGGGGGCGATGACGATCGTGGCGAGGTCGAACCGGGTGGCGTCCGCCCCGGTCCGGCCGATCCGGCCGGGGAACGAGGCGTCCAGGTCGCCGTCGTCGTAGTCCGCCTCGCGCGGCAGCGGCAGGAACGTCGCGCCGGTCGCCTCGACCCGTTCGCGGTAGCGCGCCCCGGTCAGGAACCGCACCCGGTCCCCCCGGCCGGCGAGGAACCGGGCGACCTCGAGCAACGGCGTGACGTGCCCGTGAATCGGAACACTGCAGACGAGATACGACGCCATATCGTTTCCGTTTCCCTTCTACTCCCACGCGGGGCCGTTGAAGGGTCGGCGTCGTCGGGCGCGGCGTTACGGCCGGAACGGGGGACTCACCCGTCCGGAGCGTTGGACACGCGGGTCCGGAGCGTTGGACACGCGGGTCCGGAGCGTTGGACACGCGGGTCCGGAGTGGGGGACTCGCGGGGGTCAGGGGGTGGGGACGGTGGCCTCGGCGAGGAAGGCGGCGGCCTTGTCGGGGGACATGAACCAGTGCTGGAAGTCCGTGGGGTCGGCGAAGCCGTTCGCGAAGCGCCTGGCCACCACCGGGTTCTGGCTCGCGGCGCCGATGATCTCCAGCACGTGCGGGGGCGGCGGCTGCAGCATCGCGTTGGTCCACTCGGTCACGTGCCGGGCGTACTCCCAGTACTTCTCGAACGTGCGCTCCATCCAGGCGCGGTCGAAGGCGCCCTCGTGCGCCACCATCTCCTCGAGGTACAGCTGCGCGCAGTGGCTCGCGTTGTTGGACCCCTGGCCGGTGATCGGGTCGTTGGCGACCACCACGTCGGCCATGCCGAACACCAGCGCGCCCGAGGGCAGCTCGCCGACCGGGCGCCGCACGACCGGGGTGTAGCCGCCGATCAGCGACCCGCCGGGGTCGGTCATCACCGCGTTGCGCGAGCGCTCGTACTCCCACGGCAGGTAGGTCCGCATCAGCTCGAGGATCCGGCGCAGGTGCTCGTCCGGGTCGGGGCGGTCGCCGAACACGTCGAGCGGGCCGCCCGGGATGCCCTCGAAGAACAGGATGTCGCAGTTCCCGGTCACCGTGTAGCACGGGATCATGAACAGCTCCCCGACCTCGGGGATGATGTTGAACCGCACCGCGGCGAAGTCCGGGTGCTCCGGCCGCGGCTCCACCCCGTGTGTGTACACGAGCGACAGTGCGCGTTGCGGTGTGGTGAACGGCGAACGCGACGGGTCGCGATCGAACAGCTGCACCAGCTCGCCCTTGCCGGCCGCGACGATCGTCAGGTCGTACATCGTCGCGAGCTTGTCCAGGTCGGCCGTCGTCACCCCGTGGATGACCAGCCGGCCGCCGCGCTCCTCGAACAGCTCCAGCCAGCCCGACATCTTCACCCGCTGGTCCACCGACTGGCCGTAGGCGTCCATCCTGGCCACCCAGTCCAGCGCCCGGCTCCCGTCCGGCGCGGCGATCGACACGCCGATCCCCTCGAACGGGACCGTCTCCTCCTCCCACAGGTTCAGCCCGTGGTCGCGCTCGTGCTGCAATGCGGGCCCGAACATGCCCTGCGTCGACATCACCCGGCCGTCCCGGATCTCCTCCGGGGTGCGGGCCGACATGACCGTCACCTCGTAGTCGTGCTCCAGCAGGGTCAGGGCGAGCTGCAGGCCGGACTGGCCTGCCCCGACGATCAGCACCTTGCGCATTGTGTTGACTGCTCCTCCAGACGGGAACCGGTGGGGACCGTGTGTTCGTGCCTACCCGGGCGCGGAGACCCGGGACAGCGTCAGCGAGTGCGTGACGATCGCCTGCAGCACGCCGAGGGAGGACGCGCGGTGCCGCACGTCGCACTCGATCAGCGGGATGTCCTCGGCCAGCGCCAGCGCGTCGCGCACCTCGTCGAGGTCGTGCGCGGGTCTTCCCTCGAACCGGTTGACCGCGACGATGAACGGCAGCACGGAGTCGTGCTCGAAGTAGTTCACCGCCGCGAAGGACTGGTCGATCCGGTTGGTGTCCACGAGCACCACCGCGCCGAGCGCGCCGCGGGACAGGTCGTCCCACAGGAACCAGAACCGCGACTGGCCGGGCGTGCCGAACAGGTACAGCAACAGGTCGGAGTGCAACGTGATCCGGCCGAAGTCCATGGCGACCGTGGTGGTCGACTTCTTGCCGCCGGGCGGCAGGTCGTCGACCCCCTCACTCGCCTCGGTCATCCACGCGTCGGTGTTCAGGGGCGCGACCTCGGACACCGAGTCGACCATCGTCGTCTTGCCGACCCCGAACCCACCGGCGATGACGATCTTCGCGGATATCGTGAGCAGACCCGAGTCAGACAGGGAGCTGCTTGAGTCCATCGAGGATCCTCTCCAGCACTTGCGGGTTGTTCTGGTAGGCGAACGCGGTCGGGTGGATGAACACCGCGTTCTGCACGGCGAGGTCGCTGATCAGCACGCGGACCACGCCGAGTGGCAGGGTGAGCGTCGCGGACAGCTCCGCGATCGACATGCGCTGGCACGCCCGGGTGTACAGCGCACGCGACTCGGGCATGAGCGCCTCGGCCAGTACCGGGTCGAACTGCGGGACCGAGATCAGCGTCTCCACCAGGAGGTGGTGCCTGGTCCGGGTGCGCCCGCCGGTGAGCGCGTACGGGCGGACCCGCTTGCTCTTCATCTTGTTCGTCTTCGGCCGGGCGCCGTTTCGCGTCTCGCTGGACACCGTGATCACGTCCTTGGCGGGTTCGGTCATGCCTGGGGGCGGCGCGCGGTGAGCACCCGGCGCAGGTCGGCACGCAGCTCCGGGGTCAGCGCGTGACCGGCGTTGGTGACGAACTGCGTCATCTCATAGGCGACGACCCGCATGTCGCACTCGGGCCCGGTGAGCACGGCCAGGCCTGCGCCGGTGCCGATGCCCATGAACAGGAAGTACCCGCGGGTGAGCCGGATGATGATCTGCTCGCAGCTGCCCTTGCCGTAGAGCGCGGCACTGCTGCCCGCGAGGCTGAGCAAACCGCTGGCGATCGCGGCGAGCTGCTCGGCGTCGTCGGACCGCACGGCCGCCGAGGCGGTCAGCGGGAACCCGTCCGAGGACGTGATCAGCGCATGGGTGACGCCGTGCACCTTGTCCACGAAGTCGTTGAGCAGCCAGGTGATGTCACTGGTCGACGGTGTCTGGTTGGCAGCGGTCACGGTGCGGTTCCCCCTGGCTGCTGATCACGGCCGACGTCGGGGTCGGCGGGGAACATGGTTCCCCGGGGCGGCGTCGGGGTCGAGTCCGCCGAGGCGTCGAACATGCCGTCCGGGGCGTAGCCGTACTCGGCGGGCTCGGGTTCGGCGGCGGGTGCCGGTTCGGCGTCGGCCGCGGGCTCGACCGCGGGCGGCGGCTCGGCGAGGGCGGGCTCCGCGACGGGCTCCGCGACGGGCTCGGCGGGTCCGGTGGTGGGCTCGGTCATGGCCTCCGGAGCGGGCGCGAGGTCGGGGTCCGCGCCGGCGGGCCACCCGGTCTCCTTCGCGGCCTGCTCCCCCGCGGCGAACGCGTCGAGGTCCGCGAGCAGCTGCTCGTGCCCGGCCTGCTCCTCCTCGGGGGTCGTCGGCGCGGCGGGCGTGGGTGCCGCCTCCTGGCCGTGGTCGGTGTGCTTGGTGCTGCGCGACACCCGGCGGGGCAGGCCGTTGGCGGTGCGGCCGGCCTCGGTCAGGTCCTGCGGCTGCGGCGGGCGGGTGGCGACCCGGCCGCCGGTCGGCGTGCGCTTGGGCAGCCCGCCGACGGTGGTGGCGGTCGGCTCGGCGGCGTGCCGCGGTCGGGGTGGCGCCGGCCTGCGGACCGGCTCCGGCGGGGTGGCGGGCACGCTCACGGTCTGCGAGCCCGACCAGGTCGTGTCCGGCAGTTCGCAGAGCAGGCCGGGCGGCAGCAGGATGGTGGCGGTGGTGCCGTGCGGCGAGCGGCGGTCCAGCCGGACCCGCATCTCGTGGCGGGCGGCCAGCCGGCGGACCACGGCGAGTCCCATGTGCCGCACCGAGTCGTCGTTGAGCGTCGGTTCGTCGGACAGCCGGCTGTTCAGCTCGGCGACCCGGTCGGCGGGCAGGCCGATGCCGTCGTCCTCGATGCGCATCAGCACGCTGCCGGAGTCGGTGAGGTGCGCGCTGACCCGCACCGACGTGTCGGGCGGCGACTGCTTCGCGGCGTTGTCGAGCAGTTCGGCGAGCAGCCGGCTGAGGTCGTCCGCGGCGATGCCGACCACGCCGAGGGACAGCGTGCGGCCGATCGACACCCGCGAGTAGCCGTCGATCGACGACATGGCCCCGCGGATCACGTCGACCAGCGACGCGGAGTCGGACAGGGCCTCGCTCGCGTCGCGGCCGGCGAGCACGCGCAGGTTCTCGGCGTTGCGGCGCAGCCGTGCGGCCAGGTGGTCCAGCTTGTAGAGCTCGGTCAGCCGGTCCGGGTCGGCCTCGGACTCCTCCATGTTCTCCAGCAGCGCGAGCAGCGAGTCGACGAGGTTCAGGTCACGCAGCGCGATGCTGGCGCAGATGTCCACGACCGCGCCCTCGGGCTCCTGGTGGATCATCGACTCCCGCATGCCCTCGATCACCCGGGGCAAGGCGGTGGCCTGACCGCGCGGCTGGTCCAGGAACTGGACCGCGGCGACGCGGGAGCGTTCGAGCAGGTCGCGGGAGCGTTGGAGCAGTTGTCTGGTGCGGGTGGTCATTGTGTCCCAACGGTTTCTCGTCACGAGCGGGTGCCGGGGCCGACTGCGGGCGGCAACCCGGACATGTAATCAGACCAGGTGATGGGTGTCTACGACCGGTCCCGCCTCCATTGCGGACAGTAGTCAAAATAGCCCCGTCCACTGTGGAGAGTGCGACCGCCGCGACGGGCGGCGATGCCGATTTGTTACACGACTGGGTGGTAACTCTCAGTTGTGACCACGGACCGCAACCGCCTGCCGGACGAACATGGCCCCGGCCCCGTTCGGCGGTTCGGAGCAAAACTCGCACTCCACCTGGAGTCGGCCAATCAGGACACCCGCACCTCGACGGGCGGACCGAAGCGACCGGACCGGATAGCGTCGCGGGTGTGGAAATCGTGTGCCGGGCCGCGACGGCGGCGGACGCGGCGCGGGTCGCCCAGGTCTACCTGGCGTCGCGCCACCGGTTCCTGCCGTTCGCGCCGCTCGCGCACACCGACTCGGAGGTCCGCCGCTGGGTCGCGGACCACCTGGTCCCCTCCGGCGGCGTGACGGTCGCCTGCCGCGATGGTGTCGTCGTCGCGATGATGGCACTCTCGCGGGACGCCGAGGCGGGGTGGATCGACCAGCTGTACCTCGACCCGTCCTGCGTCGCGCACGGCATCGGCACCCGACTGGTCGAGCACGCCAAGCGTGCGCTGGGCGCGCCGGTCCGGCTGTACACGTTCCAGGCCAATGAGGGCGCGCTCCGCTTCTACGAGCGGCACGGCTTCCGGCCGCTCGCGTTCGGCGACGGCAGCGGCAACGAGGAAGGGTGCCCGGACGTGCTGTACGAGTGGCGCCAGTAGCACCTTGCCGGTTCGCCCACCGACCCCCCCACGAAGCCGAGCCGACCCGTGGCATCGCCGAGCCGACCCGTGGCATCGCCGAGCCGACCCGCTGCGCGCCACCGGACACGCCACCGGCACGGCCGAGCCGACGACACGCGGAACAGCACGGGCCACGCCACCGGTCGACTCGACCGCGCCACCGGTCGACTCGACCGCGCCACGGGACGACTCGCCGATGCCACGGGACGACTCGACTGCGCCACGGGACGACTCGGCTGCGTGGCGGGTCGGGTGGGTGGCGGGGTGGGTCGGGTCGGTGTGTTGGTGGCGCCGGCCGGGCGTGCCGGGGGTGCTAGGCCTTGCCCTCGGCGGCGCGCTTGCGGCGCTTCCCCTCGTGCATGGCCACGACCCGGGCGACCGGGATCTCGTGCCCCTCGGCGACCAGGTCGGCCGGCAGCGGTTGCGGGTCCGGGAGCGCGGCCGCCCACGGGTCGCCCCCGGCGAGCAGGCCGGCCGCGTTGCGGATGGTGAAGTCGCGCGGCACGACGTCGTCCGCGTCGTCCCAGGCGACCGGGAACGAGACCGGCACGCCGGGCCGCAGCCGCGGGCTGTAGGCGGCGATCACGGTCGCCCCGTGCGCGCGGGTGGAGTCCACGAACACCCGGCCGCCGCGGTCGGCCTTGACGTAGGCGGTGGTCGCCAGGTCCGGGTCCAGCCGCGCGGCGCGGGCGGCGATCGCCCGGGTGGCGGCGGCCGCGTCGTCCGGCTCGGTGCCGGTGATCGGCACGAACACGTGCACGCCCTTGGCTCCGCTGGTCTTCAGCGCGCCGGTGAGGCCGAGGTCGGCCAGCGCCCGGCGGACCAGCCGGGCCGCGCCGACCGCCTGCCGGAAGCCGGCGGTGCCGTCGCCCTGCTCCTCGGGCGGGTCGAGGTCGAGCACGAGGTGGGTCGGGCGGCCCGGTTCCGCCGCGCGGAACAACGTCACGTGGTACTCGACGGCACGCTGGTTGGCGAACCAGATCAGCGTCCGCCGGTCGTCGCACAGCGCGTAGGAGACCTCGCGGTGCGACGCCTCGGCCCACACCTGCACCGTGCGCACCCACTCCGGCGTGTACCTGGGCACGTTCTTCTGCATGAACGGCGCCTGGCCGGGCCGCACCCGCATCACCGACAGCGGCCGGTCACGCAGGCCCGGCAGGATCCGGTCGCGCACCGCGTCCAGGTAGTCCACGAGGTCGCGCTTGGTCGCGTCGGCACCGTCGAACAGCGACCCGTCGAGGTTGGTCAGGGCGACACCGTCGCGGGTCTCGTCACTCTTCGAGGGGGCCACCGCACCACCTCACCGTGCCGCACCGGCCCGGTCAACCACGGGCACGGGCGAGCCGGCGGCGGATCCGGGCCAGCGCGGCAGCCGGCAGCGCCTCGGCGGCGAGCAGCCGGGGCATCAGGTCCGGCCGGGTGGTCAGGCCGCGGAACGCCACCTCGACGCTGACGTCGTGGTCCGGCCGGTGGGTCACCACGACCGGGTCGCCCGCGCGCACCTCGCCGGGCTCGATCACCCGCAGGTACGCGCCCGAGCGCGCCGCCTCGGTGAAGGTCCTGATCCAGCCCCGCTCGGCCATCCAGCCCTCGAACGTGCCGCACGGGATGCGCGGGCCGGACACCTCGAGCAGCAGGTCACGGCCGACCCGCCAGCGCTCGCCGACCAGCGCCCCGTCGACGTCCACGCCGAGGGTGGTCAGGTTCTCGCCGAACACGCCGTCGGCCAGCGGCCGGCCCAGCCGCCCGGCCCACACGTCGAGCTCCTCGCGGGCGTAGGCGTACACCGCCTGGTCGTCGCCGCCGTGGTGGGCGACGTCGTACACCCGGTCGCCCGCCAGGCCGACCGCGCCGGTCCCCTTCGGCCCGGGTGCGGCCACCGCGACCGGTCCGCCGACAGGCCGCTTGTCGATCCCGGTGACGGTCACCGCCTTCCACGGGTTCGAGCGCGGGACCCCGACGTTCACCGACTGCACCACGGCCATGCGCCCACGCTAGGCCGCCCCGGCCCCGGCCACCACGCGTTTTCTGTCGGGCTCGCGCACTAGAGGGTGTCTGACGGATCCCTGGCCGCGCGTTCGCGCCCACGCGGCCCCTCGCGGCGTTGTCGCAACGGCCGAGTACGACCCGGTACGAGGCCATTGCTCCGCCTTGCGAGGAACCGCGTGGATCACGAATCGCATCGACCGTGATCCGTCAGACACCCTCTAGTCTTGGCGCGGGCGGTGACCGGTTCTGGAGGCAGGTGGCGTGGGCTCGCGGTGGACGGTGGAGCGGGTGCTCGGGCTCGCCCCGGACACCGGCTCCGCGCGGGCCGCCCGGGCGCTGGCCCGGCCGCGCCAGTGGTCGGCGCTGGGCAGCAACGCCTCGCTGGTGTGGGGCAGGTGCCAGGGCAGCGCCCGCGAGCCGTACCAGGTCACCGTCGACCTGAACGAGCCGGCGTTCCGCTGCACCTGTCCCAGCCGCAAGTTCCCCTGCAAGCACGGCCTGGCGCTGCTGCTGATGTGGGCGGCCAACGACGGGTCGGTGGCCGACCTCGACGCCGCGGCCGACTTCGCGCAGGCGTGGGCGCGCGACCGCGCCGAGCGGGCCGCGCGGCAGGCGGCGCGCGCGCCGGACGGCGGGCCGGACCCGGAGGCGCAGGCCAGGCGGGTCGCGGAGCGGGAGAGCCTGATGACCGCCGGGCTCGACGAGTTCGAGCGGTGGCTGTTCGACCTGGTGCGCCAGGGCCTGGCCGGGGTGCGCAGGCAGCCGCCGGACTTCTGGGGCGCCACGGCCGCGCGGCTGGTCGACGCCCAGGTGCCGGGGCTCGCCGAGCGGGTGCGGGCGATGGGCAGCGCGGTGCACGCCCGCCAGGACTGGGCGCCGTACCTGCTCGCCCAGCTCGGCCGGTGGTACCTCGCGGTGCGGGCGTGGCGCCGCCGCGCCGCACTGCCCCCGGCGACGATGGGCGACCTGCGCACGGTGCTGGGCTGGTCGCGCCGGTCGGAGGAGGTGCTGGCGGGCGACCGGACCCGGGACCGCTGGTGGGTGGTCGGGCTGAGCCAGGAGGAGGACGACCGGCTGCTGTCCCAGCGCACCTGGCTCCACGGCGAGGACACCGGCGAGGTGGCGGTGCTGCTGGACTTCGCGGCGGCGGGTGGCGCGCTGCGGGTGCCGCACGTGCTGGGCTCGGTGCTCGACGTGGAGCTGGCGCTCTACCCGGGATCCCCGCCGCGCCGCGCGCTGCTGGCCGACGAGCCGGTGATCGGCACCGGCGCGGGCTACCCGGCACCGACGACCGTGCTGGGCGCGTTCGACCTGGCGGCGGGGTGGCAGGCGGGAAACCCGTGGCTGTCCCGCATCCCGATGACGCTGGGCGCGGTCACCGTCGTGCCCGGCGGTTCCGGCGGGGACGACGGCGCGGCGCTGGTGGACGTGGACGGCACCGCGCTCGCGCTCGCCCCGGACACCGACGTCTGGCCGCTGCTCGCGATGTCCGGCGGGCGGCCGGTGGACCTGTTCGGCGAGTGGTACGACGGCCACCTGCACCCGTGCAGCCTCGCCGCGGACGGGCGGCTCGTCTCGCTATGACGTGGGATTCGCTGCTGAGCACCGCGATGGTCGGCACCGGGCGCCGCGCGGTGCCGGCCGACCTGCTCGCCGGCATCGTCGATCCGTCCGATGTGGACGCCGACGGGCCGGAGGCCACGGTGCTCGCCGCCGCCGCGGTGCTCGGCGCGTACCGCCGCGCGGGCCGCGTTCCGCCGGCCTGGCACGGCGAGCGGATCCCGCCCGCCGAACCCGACCCGCGTCCCGAATGCTCCCCCACTGCCGCCCAGGTGCTGGAGCTCCTGCTCGACCGCAACGTCCGCATCGACGGGGGCAACGAACTGCTCACCGCGTCCTGGCTGCGGGCCTGCGCCGCGGCGGGGCGGCGGGCGCCGGCCGCGCTGCTGGTCACCCTGCTGCAGCTCGCCACCACCACACCCGGCCTGCGCGAGGCGGTCGCCGCCGTGGCCGGGCCGCGCGGCACCTGGCTCGCCGCCCGCAACCGCCGGTGGGCGTGGGCGATGCCGGCCGCGCCGGGCGAGGCGGCCGACCGGTTCGCCACCGCCACCCGCACCGAGCGGCTCGCGCTGCTGACCTCGATCCGGCGCGCCGACCCAGCGCGCGGCCGCGAGCTGGTCGCGCAGACCTGGCGCAGCGAGACCGCCGCGGACCGCGCCGGCCTGCTCGACGCGCTCGTCACCGGACTGTCCGATGCGGACGAACCGTTCCTGGAGTCCGCACTGGACGACCGCGCGGCGACCGTGCGGGCCGCCGCGGCCGCCCTGCTGGAACGGCTGCCGGGCTCCCGCCGGGCCGCCCGGATGGCCGCGCGGCTGCAGGCGCTCACCGGCCCCGACGGCACCGTCGAGCTGCCCGGCAGGCCGGACGCGGCCGCCCGCCGGGACGGCATCGCCAACCACCGCGAGCCCGGCCACGGCCCGCGCGCGTCCTGGCTGATCCAGCTGGTCGCCGCGGCCCCGCTGCCCGCGGTCCCCGACCTGGCGCGGGCGACGCCCGAGCTGGTCACCGGTTGGACGAAGGCCGCGCTGCGCCGCCGCGACCGGACCTGGCTGCGGGCGCTGGCCGAGGCCGACCCCACTCCCGAGGTCCTCGGCGCCCTGGACCCGGCGACCGCGACCGCCGTCGTCGCCCGCCAGGACCAGGTGGACGCCCGGTTCGCCGGCCTGCTCGCCGCCTGCCCCGGCCCCTGGCCCGAGGACTTCTCGATCCTCGTCGTCCAGCTCCTGCAGACCGCGACCACCGACGGCGTGCTCACCCTGGTGTTCCAGAGCCTCGCCGAGCACCTCGACCCGGCCGCGCTGCCCGGCGTCGAGGACTGGCTCACCCGCACCCCGGCCGACAGGCGCGCCCGCCGGCGCACGCTGCGCGGCCTGGCCAACGCCCTGACCATCCGCCGGACGATCCAGCAGGAGTTCACGTGACCGTGCCCGAAGTCAGCGAGGTGCTCCGCCGGCACGCCGAGCAGCAGCACGCCGACGAGCTGGCGGCGCTCGCCAAGACCGACGACCGGCCGCGCCCGCCCAACTGGCGGCTCTCGCCCTGGGCGGTGGCCACCTACGTCCTCGGCGGCGAGACCGAGGACGGCACGGTGATCACCCCGAAGTACCTCGGCTCCCGGCGGCTGGTCGAGATCGCGATCGCCACCCTCGCCACCGACCGCGCGCTGCTGCTGCTCGGCGTCCCCGGCACCGCCAAGACCTGGCTGTCCGAGCACCTCGCCGCGGCTGTGTCCGGCGACTCGACCCAGCTCGTCCAGGGCACCAGCGGCACCCCCGAGGAGGCCATCCGGTACGGCTGGAACTACGCGCGCCTGCTCGCCGAGGGGCCGTCGCGCGCGGCGCTGGTCGCGAGCCCGGTGCTGCGCGCGATGCGGACCGGCGGCATCGCCCGCGTCGAGGAGCTCACCCGCATCCCGTCCGACGTGCAGGACGCGCTGATCACCGTGCTGAGCGAGAAGTCGCTGCCGATCCCGGAGCTGGACGACGAGGTTCAGGCGCTGGCCGGCTTCAACGTGATCGCCACCGCCAACGACCGCGACCGCGGCGTGAACGACCTGTCCGCGGCGCTCAAGCGGCGCTTCAACGTGGTCGTGCTGCCGCTGCCCGACGACGTCGAGTCGGAGGTGGAGATCGTCCGGCTGCGGGTGGGCCAGCTCGGCGAGGCGCTGCGGCTGCCGGCCGAGCTGGAGGCGGTCGACGAGATCCGGCGCGTGGTCACGGTGTTCCGCGAGCTGCGCGACGGCGTCACCGCGGACGGCCGCACGAAGATCAAGTCGCCGTCGGGGACGCTGTCCACCGCGGAGGCGATCTCGGTGATGACCAACGGGATCGCGCTCGCCGCGCACTTCGGCGACGGCGTGGTGCGCGCCGCGGACGTGGCGGCCGGGCTGTACGGCTCGGTCGTCAAGGACCCGGTGGCCGACCGGCTGGTGTGGCAGGAGTACCTGGAGGCCGTGGTCCGGGAGCGCAAGCCGTGGGCCGACCTGTACCGGGCGTGCCGGGAACTGGCGTGAGCGAAGCTCGCGAGCGAACCATGTCGTCGACGCACGTTCTCGGGATCCGCCACCACGGGCCGGGCTCGGCCCGTGCGGTGCGCGGCGCGCTCGACGAGCTGGACCCGGCGCTGGTGCTCGTCGAGGGCCCGCCGGAGCTGGACACGGTCACGCCGCTGGTCGCCGCCGGGGGCATGCGGCCACCGGTGGCCGGGCTCTGCTACGCCGTCGAGCACCCGGCCACGGCCGCGTTCTACCCGATGGCGGTGTTCTCCCCGGAGTGGGTGGCGCTGCGCTGGGCGGTCGAGCACGGCAGGCCGGTCCGGTTCCTCGACCTGCCCGCCGCGAACGCCCTGGTGCTGCGCGAGGACCGGGACGCCGACCGGTTCGACCCGATCGCCACGCTCGCGGAGGCGGCCGGCTACGACGACGCCGAGCGCTGGTGGGAGGACGCGATCGAGCTGCGCTACCACGGTCTGGACGTGTTCGACGCGGTCCTCGAGGCGATGCGGACGCTGCGCGAAGGGCAGGACGTCGACCTGCAGACGCGCCGGCGGGAGGCCGCGATGCGGCGCGTCATGCGGGCGGCGCGGCGCACCGAGCCCGGCACGATCGCGGTCGTGTGCGGCGCCTGGCACGCCCCCGTGCTGGTGCCGGAGACGTTCCCGTCGGCGGCGTCGGACACCGCGCTGCTCAAGGGGTTGCCGAGCACCAGGGTCGCGGCCACCTGGGTGCCGTGGACGTCCACCCGGCTCGCCCGGGCCAGCGGCTACGGCGCGGGCATCGACTCCCCCGGCTGGTACCACCACCTGTTCACCGCGCCGGACGAGGTGGTCACCCGGTGGCTGGTGCGGGTGGCGCGGCTGCTGCGCGGCGAGCAGCACGACGTGTCGTCGGCGGCGGTCATCGAGGCGGTCCGGCTGGCGCACGCGCTCGCCGGGCTGCGGGACCGGCCGCTGCCCGGGCTCGCCGAGGTGATGGAGTCGGCCCAGGCCGTGCTCGGCGGCGGCTCGCCGGTGCCGATGCGGCTGGTGGCACGCAAGCTCCTGGTGGGCGACGTCCTCGGCCGGGTGCCGGCGGACACGCCGATGGTGCCGCTCGCCCGGGACCTCGCGGCCACCCGCAAGAGCCTGCGCATGCGGCAGAGCGCGGCCGAGCAGACCCTCGACCTCGACCTGCGGACCGCCTCGCACCTGGGGCGCAGCAAGCTTCTGCACCGGTTGCTGCTGCTGGACGTGCCGTGGGGCACGCCCGCCGAGGTGGGCCGCACGCGCGGCACGTTCCGCGAGGCGTGGACGCTGCAGTGGCGCCCGGAGCTGGAGGTGGCGCTGATCGAGGCGTCCGGGTACGGCACGACGATCGAGCAGGCGGCCACCGCGGTCGTCACCCAGCGCGCGGACGGCGCGGACGTCGCCGAGCTCGCCGAGCAGGTGGAGACCACGCTCGTCGCCGACCTGCCGGACGCGCTCGCCACCGTGCTCTCCGCGCTGGACGAGCGGGCCGCGCGCCAGCACGACACGACCCGCCTGATGGCCGCCGTCGAGCCGATGGCCCGGGTGCGCCGGTACGGCAACGTGCGGCGGGCGGACACCGAACTGGTGCAGCGGGTGCTCGGCGGCGTGGTCACCCGGGTGGCGGTCGGGCTGCCGGCCGCGTGCGCCGCGCTGGACGACGACGCCGCGGCCACCGTGCGGGAGCTGGTGGACGGCGTGCAGCGGGGCATCGCGCTGCTGGACCAGCCCGGGCTGCGCCGCGAGTGGCAGCGCGCGCTGGGTGTGGTGGCCGAGCAGCCGGGCGTGCACGGGCTCGTCGCCGGCCGCGCCACCCGGCTGCTGCTGGACGCCGCGGTGATCGACGTGACCGAGGCGGGCCGCCGGCTGTCGCTGCGGTTGTCGCCCGCGTCCGACGCGGTGCAGGCCGCGGGCTGGCTCGACGGGTTCCTGTCCGGCGAGGCGGCGCTGCTGGTCCACGAGCCGGAGCTGCTCGCGGTGGTCGACCGGTGGACGACCGCGGTGGACGGCGAGGTGTTCGAGCGCCTGCTTCCGTTGCTGCGCCGGACGTTCGCCGACTTCGCGCCCGCCGAACGGCGCGCCATCGGCACCCACGTGGCCCGCCTGCACCGGGGCGTGACCGGCACGGCCGCCGCCGAAGAGGACGCCCTGGACCACGAACGCGCCGCCCGGGTGCTGCCCACACTGCTGGAGATACTCCGATGAGCCAGGACCCGCGCGAACACCCGAACCCGGAGGTGACCACGAGTGCGAGCTCCGGGGAGGCGGTCAGGCGGTGGCGGCTGGTCCTCGGCGGCGACGAGGCGGACGGCACCGGCGAGGAGCTGTCCGGCGCGGACCTCAAGCGCGACAAGACGCTCGACGCGCTCTACGGCGAGGAGCGCAGGCGGGGCGGGCTGGGCGGGTCCGCACCGCGGGTGGCGCGCTGGCTCGGCGACATCCGCGGCTACTTCCCCGCCTCGGTCGTGCAGGTCATGCAGCGCGACGCGATGGAGCGCCTCGGGCTGGGCCGGCTCCTGCTCGAACCCGAGCTGCTCGAGTCGGTACAGCCGGACGTGCACCTGGTCGGCACGCTGCTCGGGCTCAACCAGGCCATCCCCGAGCGGTCCCGGGAGACCGCCCGGGCGGTCGTCCGGCAGGTGGTCGAGGAGCTGGAGCGCCGGCTCGCCCAGCCCACCCGGCAGGCGGTGAGCGGCGCGCTGCACCGGGCCGGGCGCACCAGCAGGCCGCGGGCCGCCGACATCGACTGGAACCGCACGATCCTGGCCAACCTGCGGCACTACCAGCCCGAGCACCGCACGGTGGTCCCCGAGCGGCTGGTCGGCTACGGCCGCCGGCTGCCGCAGGTCAGCCGGGAGGTCGTGCTGTGCCTGGACCAGAGCGGCTCGATGGCCTCCTCTGTGGTCTACGCGGGCGTGTTCGGCGCGGTGCTCGCCTCGGTGCGCTCACTGCGCACCCAGGTCATCGCGTTCGACACCGCGGTCGTCGACCTCACCGACCTGCTGACCGACCCGGTGGAGCTGCTGTTCGGCGTGCAGCTCGGCGGCGGCACGGACATCAACTCCGCGCTCGCCTACTGCCGCACGCGCATCGACAACCCGCGCGACACGATCTTCGTGCTGATCAGCGACCTGTACGAGGGCGGCGACAACGACGAGATGCTGCGCCGCGCGCGGGCCATGGTCGCCGCCGACATGCAGGTGGTGTGCCTGCTCGCGCTCTCCGACGACGGCGCCCCCTCCTACGACCACGACAACGCCGCCGCGCTCGCCGCGCTGGGCATCCCGACCTTCGCCTGCACCCCCGACCAGTTCCCCGACCTGATCGCCGCCGCGATCCAGCGCGACGACCTGACCACGTGGGCCGGCAACAACGACATCCAGCTCGCCGCGCCGTGAGCGCCTGACGGGCTCACGGCTCGACGGAGCAACCGAGGCCGATGCGCTCGGCGGCCCGCCGGATGTGGTCGGCCAGCCGCACGTTCAGCCTGCGCGCGCCCAGCAGCTCGACCAGCACGATGTTGTCGCCGTGCCGGCGCGCGCGGTGCCGGCCGGCCAGCAGCTGGCCGAGGTCGGCCGCGATGCGCGGGACGTAGCCCCCGACGCCGCCGGAGCGCGCCCGCTCCTCGAGGTGGCGGGCGACGAAGTACCGGTCGCGGCAGGCCGGCAGCAACGCCAGGTCGTCGACGTAGAGCTCGTCCACGTGGTCGACGAGCTCCGCCGGCAGGTCCCGGCCGGTGGTGTTGATCAGCACCGTGCCGCGGGCGAGGTGACCGATCCGCATCCCGCTGGTGTCCTGCCGGGTGGCCCCGTCCTCGGTGGTCACCACCAGGTTCGCGCCGAAGATCGTGTCGACGACCGTCGGCATGACCGACAGCCGGATGCCGCTCAGCTCGAGCTGCTCGGTCAGCCGCACCGGCAGTGCCGACTGCGGGGGCGCGAGGCAGACCGCGACGTGGCTGATGTCCGGCACGTGCCGGGCGACGACGGACAGCTGGGAGTGGGTGACCGGCGAGGCGCCGAGCAGCGCGACCGTGACGCCGCCGGGCACCAGCAGCTCGCGTGCCGCGAGCGCGGCCAGCGCGGCCGAGGTGAACATCCGCAGGCTCGTGGCCGGCAGCAGGTACCGGGCGGCCGCGTCCGGATGGTCGAACACCACCAGCTCCGAGCCGTTGGTGGTGCCGCGGTGCTCGGTCCAGGCGGCGAGCCGTCCCGCCGGCGCCACCTCGTTCCCGACGGTGCGGTCGATCAGCTCCTCGGCCAGAACCCCGACGGGGTCGATCGCCTCGACCGCGGTCCACATCTCCTCGGCGTTGAGTCGGCGGATCGCCTCGGACATCGGAATCGCCCCCAACACCGCGCGCGAACAAAGCGTGGCGCCAATCTGGTCCATGGCGCTTCGTAATTTCTATCGCGCCGCTATTGCCGGTCGATAGCGACCCTTAATCCCGGCGAACGTCAACTAATTGCGAGTGGTTCTTGACTGGTTCTCGAGCAGGAAACCCTGCAGGACCTCGAGAAGTCACCGCTCGGAGGATTTCAAAATGTCGATCATCCGCAAGATTGCCGTGTCCGCCGCCAGCCTGATCGTCGGCATCACCGGAATTGTGCTGACCGTGGGTCCCGCGAACTCGGTGGCCGACTGCAACTGGGACAACCCGGTGCCGTGCAGCCCGGTGCAGGTCGTCGACTAGTACTGACTCGCCGTCTCCACAACGCGATCTCATCCGCGCTGCTCGCCCGTGGAACCGCAGGCGAGCAGCGCGGATCGCGTCGTTTCGAGGCGTACCCGCAGCCGGGCCGCCTCCGTCGAGTCCACGGTGTTCAGCAGGGCGATCGCCCTGTCGACGTGCAGCCGCGCCTGCTCCATCTCCCCCCGGCCGTGGCAGACGTCCGAGAACAGGATCAACGCCTTGGCCTGCCACACCGTCGAGTCGATGTCCTCGAACAGCTGCCGGGCCTCGTCGACGTACTCCCCGCCCGCCGCGGCCATCCCGGTCGCCAGCGCGATCTCGCCGAGCGCGTAGAGCGCCTGCCCCTCGACCGCCCGCTCGCCGACCCGCCGGGCCAGCGACAGCGCGTGCTGCAGGGTCGTCTCGGCGTTGTCCAGCCGGCCGGTCCGCTGCCGGACGACGCCCAGCCGGTAGAGCGCGTACGCCTCGCCGATCCGGTCCCCGATGTTCCGCACGATGAGCAGCACCCGGTTCAGCGCCTGGTGCGCCTGCTCCACGCGGTTCGTGTCGAGGTAGAACTCGGCGAAACGGTTCAGCACCTGCGCCTCGCCCCGCATGTACCTGACCCGCTTGCAGCAGGCCAGTGCCCGGTCCAGCAGCTCCCGGGCGCGGTCGACGTCCCCCTCGTCGATCCAGACCTTCGCGAGGCTCTGCAGCACGTGCGCCTCACCGACCACGTCGCCCGCACGGCGCAGCCCCTCCAGCGCGCCCTCGTACTTCTCCACCATCGCCGAGACCCGGTTGCGGAGCCGGTCCACGGTCGCGGCGTTGCGCAGCACGAGCGCGCCGCCGTGCTCGTCCCCCTCGGCCCGGAAGTTGGCCAGCGCGTGGTCGAAGCAGCGTTCCGCCTCCTCGAGCCGCCGCTGGAACAGCCTCGCCGTGCCGAGCGAGTACTGCATGACCGCCTGGCCGCGGCGGTTGCCGTTGCGCTCGGCGACGTCCAGCGCGACCCCGGCGGTGTCCAGCCAGTCGTCGAAGTAGCCCTTGACCTCGAACAACGTGACCGAGGTGTGCGCGAGGTCCCAGCACAGCTCGTCCATGCCGCACTCGGCGGCGAGGTGCACGGCGGACACCAGCGAGCGGCGCTCGGACTCGAACCACTCCATCGGGTGATCGATCGTCACGTCGTCGCCGATCGGCCGCCAGCGCGGCGCGGCCCCGTGCAGGATCGTGAAGTCGCCGCCGTACTCCTCGCGGTGCGCCTGCTCCGCGCGCGCCAGCCACGCGCCGAGCAACCGCTCCACGGCCCGCTCGCGGTCCCGGGCCGACTCGTCGGCGGCCAGCCGCTCGGTGGCGTACACCCGGATCAGGTCGTGGAAGCGGTACCGCAGCCGCTCGCCGGGATAGCGCACGGTGTCCAGCAGCTGCGCCTCGACCAGGTTCTCCACCACCTCCGCGGCGTCGTAGGGATCGATGTCCAGCAGCGCCGCCGCGGTCCATTCCGGGAAGTCCGGCGTGGTGATCAGCGCCAGGAGGCGGAACAGCCGCTGGGCCTGCGCGGGCAGCACGCGGTAGGTCAGTCCGATGCTGGAGCGCAGCTCCAGCCCGCGATAGGACAGCTCGTCGAGGCGCCGAGCGGTGTTGCGCAACCGCGCCACGAGGATGTCCAGCCGCCAGTGCGGCCGCGAGGCCAGGCGCGCGCCGGCGATCCGCATGGCCAGTGGCAACCCGCCGCAGAACGTGACCAGCTCGACCGCGGCGTCGTGCTCGGCGGCCACCCGGTCCTGGCCCACGATCTTGGCGAGCATCTCCAGGGACCGGTCGACGTCGAAGACGTCGACGTCGACGAAGTAGGCGCCGGGCAGCCCGCTGAGCCGGGCGCGGCTGGTGACGAGCACCGCGCAGCCGGGGCCGGCGGGCAGCAGGGGCAGGATCTGGTTCTCGCTGGTGGCCCCGTCCAGCACGACGAGCACCCGCTTGCCGGCCAGCCGGCTGCGGTACATGTCGCCGCGTTCCTCGATGTCCTCGGGGATCGCCGCGCCGTCGACGCCGAGCGCGCGCAGGAAGCGGGCCAGCACCGCACCCGCGCGGTCCACGCCGTCCGGCGCCTCGATGACCCCGTAGAGGTGGCCGTCCGGGTAGATGTCGCGCAGCTCATGGGCGGCCCGGATCGCCAGGGTGGACTTGCCGACGCCGCCCTTGCCGGAGATCGCGACGATGCGGGTGCCGTACCGGGCGCCCTCCTCGTCGTCGGACAGCGCCCGCTTGATCTCGGTCAGCTGCCCGCGCCTGCCGGTGAAGTCGCCGATGCTGGCGGGCAGCCTGCGCGGTACCACGCTGTGCTGCTCGGCGGACCGGGCGGCGCGGGCGTGCGAGGCGGCCTGGCCGGGCGAGGCGAGGTCCAGCGACGGGTCGCGGTTGAGGATCGCCCGCTCCAGCTCCTGCAGGCGCTGCCCGGGGTCGATGCCCAGCTCCTCCACGAGCGTCGTGCGCATCCGCCGGCACACGTCCAGCGCCTCGGCCTGCCGCCCCGCGCGGTAGAGCGCGAGCATGAGCTGCTCGTGCACGGGCTCGCGCAGCGGATGCTCCTCGGCCAGCGCGGTGAGCTCGGACACGACCTCCTCGTGCCGGCCGAGCTCGAGGTCGAGCCGGATGCGCTCCATGATCGCGGCCAGGCGGGAGTCCTCCAGCAGGGCGGCGCCCCGGCGGACGAGGTCGCTGCGCACCCCGGCCAGCGCCGGGCCGTGCCACAGGGCCAGGCCGCTGCGCAGGGCCGCGACGGCCTCGGACTTGCGGTCGGCCTCGACGTGCGCGCGGGCCGTGTCCACCAGGCGGGCGAACTGCGCGGTGTCGAGCTGGTCGGCCGGGATCTCCAGCACGTAGCCGGGCGAGCGGGTCCGGATCGACGCGGTCGTCGTGGCGTCGCCCAGCACCTTGCGCAGGCCCGAGATGCAGATCTGGATCTGGGCCCGGGCGGTGGTCGGCGGGGCGGTGTTCCACACCGCGTCGATGAGCTGCTCGACGGTGGTCACCCGGTTGGCGTTCAGCGCGAGTGTCGCCAGAACGACCCGCTGGCGGTATCCCCCCAGATCCAGCTCAACACCGTCGACCGAGAACTCCAGTGGCCCGAGGAGTCGTAAACCCAACGTCATCCCCCATGCTCGTGGCCACCTGCTCGTCGTGGTTGATCGGGTTGGTCGTCGTTGACCAGCCAGGACGGTGGTGATGGCTGGATTTCTCTGTGGACGAAACAGTGTCTCACATCACCAGAACATTCCCGTGGGAATAGCGCGAACGGAGTAGGCCGCGGACGCAATACGACAAACGAGTGTCGACGCTCGGACGACCGCGTTGGTCCGTCGCTTCCCGGTCCAGCCTCGGTAGGGCCGCAAACCAGAAGATGCGGCTCGAACCGGTGGTGACCGACCATAGAACGGCGAGGATCGATCTTGGCTCATCGCAAAGGTGACCTTCTACATCACGGTCGGATAGGCCGCAAACAAGTCATCTCGCGCCGAGCAGATAGGACGCTGTGCAATGGCTGAATCCAGCTGGAAAGTCGTCATGGACAGGGACGGCGTCACAATCTCCAGTGACCTCTTCGAACTTACCACTCACGGCTCCGAGCCCGCGGCGCTGGAGGCCGCCGTCTCCGAGCTGCAGAGCGTCACCCGCGGGACCTACGGCCAGTACTGCGGGTTGTCGAGAGCCGCGGAGATGATCGGCGAGCGCTGGGGTCTGCTCATCGTGCGCGACCTGCTGGTGAGCCCCAAGACCGCCGCCCAGCTGCACAACGGGTTGCCCCGCATCTCGGCCAGGCTGCTGGAGATGCGGCTCAAGGAGATGGAGTACAGCGGGGTGCTGCGCCGGCAGGAGGGCACCCCGCAGGACGAGCCGGTCTACGAGCTGACCGGCTACGGCCGCGCCCTGGAGGACATCATGCTCGCGCTGGGCCGCTGGGGGTCGATGTCGCTCGCCGACCCGCGTCCCGAGGACATCATCACCGAGAACTCGCTGATGGTCGCGCTGCGCGCGACGTTCCTGCGCGACGCCGCGCGCGACGTGGTGCTGAGCTACGAGCTGCACGTGGGCGAGATCGTGGTGAACGCCGCGATCGACCACGGCGAGCTGGTGGTGAGCCCCGGCCCGCTGCCCGGCGCCGACGCGGTGGTCGACGCCGGCCCGCTGCTCAAGGACATGCTGACCCGCGACATCTCCGTCGCCGAGGCACTGGAGAGCGGGAGCGTGACGGTGTCCGGCGACCCGGAGCTGCTCACCCGGTTCATCGAGCTGTTCCAGCTGCCGAAACTGATCACGGCCGCGCCCGCCTGACGCCCCCCGTGACGCACCAGCCCTGCCGGCCCGCCGGCAGGGCTGGTGCCGTTCCCGGGCCGGCCGGCGACGGCGCATGGCCGGGTTCTGCCTGGTCGGACGCGGTGCCGGCGGCGGCACGGACCGTGCTCGATAGCGGATCGATAGAGCTCGCGTAGGCGGGTCGGCGACATTGAGTCGCATGGATTTTTCGCGCGAGCCGTGACCGCAAGCCCTATCCAGCACGTTCACCAGGGACGGGAAGTGACCGCCATGCCCAGGATGGCGCCCAGGGACCACCGTCACGAGCCGCCGGAGTGCCCGAGCATGCGGCACGACGGCGACGCCACCCCGCCACGGGTCGCGCCCGGGCGGAGGATCTGCCTCGACTGCCGGGACCGGGTCGAGGAGGACCTGATCGAGCTGCCCGGGCTGTACGAGCTGTGCGCCTACATGCTCGATCCGCGCCATCACCACCAGATGCGGGAGCGGGTCAACGGCCACCGGCCGCGCGGGATCGCGCTGAACGACACCGTCGTCACGATCCGGTCCGACATCCTCGGCGTGCTCGCCTCCTGGTGCGCGCTGGTGTCCAACGAACGCGGCGTGACCGGACCCGACGAGCTGAGCATCCGCCGCCTCACCACGTTCCTGGCCATCCACCTCAACTGGCTCACCGAGCAGCCGGTGGCCCCCGACCTGGTCGACGAGATCGCCGCGCTCTCCCGGTCGGCGAACGAGGCGCTGCGCCCCAGCGCGGGCCGCTCGCTGGAGCTGGGCCGGTGCGCCCGGCCGGGCTGCGACCGGGCCGTGCGCGCGGAGGGCCACGCCGAGGGCGACCCGCCCTACCAGGTCCGCTGCGACGCCGGGCACGTCTGGACGCCCGACCAGTGGCTGCAGCTGTGGGGTGGGCCGCGCAAGCCCAGCACGGAGGGAGCGGAATGACCGGCGGGACGGTCGTCCGCGGGCCCCGGCGCGCGGTGCCCACCCAGCTCGCCGCGCTGGCCGCGGGGGTGCCGGAGGCGACCATCCGCAAGTGGGCGAGCCGGGGCAAGCTCACCCGCTACGGCCGGCCCGGACGCGCCGAGTACGACCTCGACGAGCTCTACGACCTGCTGGTCCGGCGCGGGAGCATACCCGGGCGGTAGCCGGCGTATTGGGGGAAAGACGATGTCGGAACAATTCACCGGGCACCGGGGCGAGAGCTTTCCGGCAATTCTGTCGATATTCTGTTCCGGCTGGTCGGGCCGGCTTTTTGTGCATTCTCAGAAATTCCTCGAAACACCTCGGCGTGTCCCGGTTGACAGCCGCACCGGCAATCTGTCACGCTTTCTTTGGACGAAGTGTGCCCACTTGATGCCCACCCGCCGGTGACGGCGCGGTGGGCATTGTCGTGCGATGACGCAGATCGATCCGAGTAGATGCATTGAGAATCGAGAAATGACATGCGAACAGAGATCAGGGTACTCGGCCCCTTGGAGGTGTCCGTCGGCGGTGTCTCGATAGTCCCCACCGCGAGCAAGCCGAGCCAGTTGCTGGCGATGCTCGCGCTCAACGCCGGGCACGTCGTCACCGTGTCCGCGCTGACCGAGGAGATCTGGGACTGCCAACCCCCTCGCAGCGGAGTGCCGACACTCCACACCTACATCCTCAAGTTACGCAGGAAGCTCGAGAAGGCGCTCGCCGGCCAGGGCGACGTCACCTCGAAGGACATCCTGATCACCCGCCGCGGCGGGTACCTGCTCGACGTCGAGCCGGCCGACGTCGACGCGGTGCGCTACGACCAGCTGTCGGCCGCGGGCCGCCAGGCGGTCAACGACGGCGACCACGAGACCGCATCCCGCACGCTGGGCGCCGCGCTGCGGCTGTGGCGCGGGCACGCGCTCGCCGACGTGCCGACCGGACCGCTGCTCGCCATCGAGGCGATGCGCCTGGAGGAGAACCGGCTGGGCGACCTGCACCTGCGCATCGAGGCCGACCTCCGGCTCGGCCGCCACCACCAGCTGCTGGGCGAGCTCGCGACGCTGTGCGCGCGGCACCCCCTGCTCGAGAACTTCTGCGCGCAGCAGATGGTGGCGCTGTACCGGTCGGGCCGGCAGAGCCAGGCGCTGGAGGCATATCGCCGGCTGCGCACGGACATGATGGAGCAGCTCGCCGTCGAACCCTCGCCCCGGGTCCGGCAGCTGCAGCGGGCCATCCTGACCGGCCACGCGGTGATGGACGACCTCAACTTCGCGGTCAACGGGTGAGGCCCGTTCAGGCGGCCGGCGCCGCCGCGCCCGGACCCTGCGCGGCGAGCCAGGTGCCGGCCCGCCGCGCCGCGGTGAGGCCGGCCCAGGCGACGAGCTCGACGAGAGCCGAGTCGCCGGGCCGGCCTGCGCGGTAGGCCGCGACGACGCGGTCGTCGACCTGGTAGGACGCCTTCGCGACGAGCAGTGCCAACCTCCCGGCCGGGCGCAGCCGCGCGGGCAGCGCTGCCAGCGGGGGCTCGGTCCACGACCGGGACAGCCCGGGCGGCCGGCCGTCCCATTCGGACAGTTCGGCGTCGACCAGCGCACGCACCTCCGGCGGCACCGACCGCGCGGCCGCGGCGTCCACCACCGCCGCGGCCCGCCCGAACGCGAGCCCGACGTGCGCATCCCCCGCCGCCCAGGCCAGGTCCGGGGCGAGCGGTGCGGGCGCGAGCAGCCCGGCCGACTCGCCCGGCCGGACCTGGCGCAGCGCCGGGCCGCGCATGACCCGGCCGATGAAGCGCCCCGCGGTGGCCCGCGCGCCGGCCGGCACGGCCGGCGGCAGCGGCGAGTCGCCGAGGAACACGTTCACCACGCGGTTGAGGTACTGGAAGGTCACCGCGACGCCGATCAGCTGCGCCGAGTCGGCCGCCGCGAACGGCCACCGCCGCGCCGCGGCACCCGCCCGGGTACCGCTCTGGCGGGCCCAGGTGCCGAGGGCGGCGGGATCGCCGCCGCCCAGCCCGGCGAGGGTCGCGCCGTGCACCTCGGCGCAGTACGGACACCCGTTGGCCACGGAGACCGCGGCGGCCACCGCCTCCTTGGCCGCGCGGCTCACCGACGTGGTGACGACGAGCGACTCACGCAGCATCGCCCACGCCGCCGCGAGCACGTCCGGCGCGGGCGAGTGCAGGGCGATCGGCGGCGCGAGCATGCCGAAGTCGCGTTCGGCCTGGCGGTACACCTCGGCGGTCACGCCGGTGGCGCGGCGCGCGGGCGTCGGCGACACGTGCCGGACGTGCCGCAACGACGTCCGCAACGCGGTGCGAACCAGCCTGCCGGCCATCTGCGCTCCCTGGGCTTGCCCCGAATGGTCGGTCTCAACGGTAAGGCGGACGGCGGCCCGGACCGTTCTCGCAGATTGCGCTGTTGATCAGGACTCCCGGGGCGCTCACCCGTCGAGCAGCCCGGCCAGCCCGGCGTAGCCGAGCTCCTCCAGGCGCCGCCCGGACATGGCGAAGTACTCCGCGCCCGCGCGGATGCCGTGCCCCTCGACCATGCGGTTCATGAAGTTGAACAGCGCGCAGACCATCACCGCGTCGTGCAGCGCCCGCTCGTCCCAGCCGGCGGCGAACACCTCCTCGGCGTCGGCGCGGGTGAGCGCGGCCGGGGTGCGGGTGAGCGTGGCGACGTAGCGCAGCACCGGCCGCATCCGCTCGTCGACCGGAGCCGTGTCGAGGTCGGCCACCGCGGCCGGCGCGGCGCCGGCGGCGATGCCGCAGACCTCCGCGGTGACGCTGTGCACGCCGTGGCAGTACTCGCAGGCGTTGAGCCCGGACACGTACGCGGCGATCAGCTCGCGCTCGCCGGGCGTGAACGGGGACGGACCGCGCATGACCACCTCGTGGTAGTGGAGCAGCGGGCGGGACGTCTCCGGGTAGGCCCGGAAGACGTCCATCAGCACGGCGTCGTCAGGAAGGGAGTTCAGGTGTGGCACCGGGGTCCTCCACGGTCGTGTCGATCTCGGTTGTGTCGATCTCGGTGCGGCGCAGCCAGCAGGCGGCGAGGTACACGCGCTCGGCGTGGCCGAGCAGCAGGCCGGAGCCGGCGACCGTGTCCCGTGCCGCGGCCCACAGCCGGCGCAGCGCCGCCGACCGAACGCCCGCGCCGGGGTCCGCCGCCGCGAGGGCGGGGCGCACCCGCCGCCACCGGGCGGCGCCCGTCGGCGAGCGCCGCCGCCAGGGTCAGGTCGTGCCGCGCGCCGTGGCGCAGCTGGTCCACCCGCAGCGTCACGGTGCCGGGGTCGGCGGTGGCCGGGCCGCCGTCCCCCGCGGCGACGCCCAGGCCGGCGAGCAGCCGCTCGGGGCCCAGGCCCATCAGCAGCACGCCGAGCTCGGTGTCCGGATCGTCGTCGACCGACGGGAGGGAGAACATCGTGTCGTACTCAGACATGCGCGGCCACCCGCTCGCGCACGCCCGCGGCCACGGTGGCCGCGACGCGGGCCGTCGCCACCCGGTGGCCGTCGATGTTGCGCCCGGCCGGGCCGAGGACCATGCAGGTCGCCGCGCCGGCCGCGAACACCCGCGGCGCGTTGCGGTAGGCGAGCGTGCGCCCGTCGAGGTCCGGCCAGCCGTCGCGCTCGCGCGACCAGCTCGCCGCCCAGCAGGCCGGCGCCGGTCTGCGGGACGGTGCCGAGCGCGAGGACGACGTGGTCACCGGCCACCTTCCGGCCCCCGGCCAGCAGCACGGCCCGCTCGGTCACCGCCGAGACGGGCACGCCGCGGTGCACGGTCAGCCGGCCGTCCGCCTCGGCCTCGGCCAGCAGCGGGCGGAACTCGAACATCACCGACGCCCGCCGCTCGCGGCGCAGCAGCGCGAGGCGGTCCGCCCACGGCACGCCGTCGAAGCGGGCCCGGCCCTCCGCGCGGAAGAACGAGGCGTTGACATCCGAGCACTGGTACCGCTCGGCCTCACCGCGCAGCACCCACTCCACCCGGTGCCCGCGGGCGAGCGCGTTGCGCACCAGGTGCGCGGCGGTCAGCCCGGCACCGACCACGACCCGGTGCCCGGCGCCCGCCGGAACCGGTTCGTCCCAGTAGGACACACCGGCCGGCCGGTCCCCCGCCCACCAGGCGGCGGGGGCGCGCCGGCGCCGCTCGCCCTGGCAGAGCACGGCGAACCGGGCGGTGACCTCGAACCCGGCGCCGCGCACCCGGACCCGGTCGACCCCGGGTTCCAGCCCGGCGACCTCGCCCTGCCAGAGCCGTTGCGGCACGCCGTGCACGGCCGCGGTGTGCCGGCAGTACGCCTCGAACACGTCGACCGGAACCACCGAGCGGTGCCCGGCCTGCGACATGCGGATCTCCCGCCGCTCCACGGGTGTCAGCAGCGACCAGTGCATCCGGGCGAAGTCGCGCAGCTCGCAGTCGCGGTAGCCCTCGACACCGGGGTGGTGCTCGTAGGGCGAGCGCAGCACCCGCTGGTCGAGCCGGTCGATCCGGCCCAGGAACCGGCCCGCCGGACGGCCGTCCCGGTCGATGATCACGATGTCGCGGACGTCCAGGTGCCACAGGGCGGCCGCCACGGCGAGCCCCGCCGGCCCGGCACCGACGATCGCGACGTCGGCGGACTCCGGCGGCGCGCCGGACGGTGCCGGGAGCCCTGCCGCGGGGTAGGGCGGCCAGTCCCGGTGCCGGGGCGAGTCGAGCAGCTCGGGGTGCGGCAGGAACCTGGTCACCCGATGACGGTGATCGGCACGATCACCTCGATGGTCGGCCGCTCCGGCATGCCGTCGCTGATCATCTGCTGCAGCAGCTCCTCGGAGCGCTCCGCGCTGTCGGAGGAGACCGGGCTGTACCGGGCGTGCGCGTAGGCAGGCCGGCGCTGGTCGGTCTCGATCTCGAAGACCTTGAGCACGGCCTCGCCCGGGCGCACCTCGCCGTCGAAGAACGTCAGCCGGCGCATGTCCGGGGTCAGGAACGTCTTCGCGAACTGGCGCGACATCACCATCGCGTCGCCGCCCTCGACGAAGTGGGTGTCCTCGTCGGTGGTCACCTGCATGGCGACCCACGTCCGGTCGGTGAGGTTGGTCTCGGACTTGATGATCTGCCAACGGCCTGCCTCCGGCAGGTTGATCGACACCGACACGTCGTAGTCGACGGCGTCGATGGCGCCGGAGATCATCAGCACCCGGCGCCGCAGGTCGGCGACCCCGGCCATCTGGATGTCCCGGGCACGAACCCGGCCGGCGACGTCCAGTCCGGGCACTTCCAGCGATGACATGCGTACCTCCAGGAGTCACGAATGAGTCCACAGACGGATCGACAGGGTCAGGCCGCCGACCCCGCGGCCGGCCCGGACGCCGCGGCGGTGGGCAGCGGCGCCCCGTAGGTCACGTCGACGCCGCGGTCGCGGGCCGCCGCGGACGATGCCGGGCACCGCCCGCTCGGCCAGCGCGGCGATGGTGAGCGCGGGGTTCACGGTGAGCGCTCCCGGCACGGCGGACCCGTCGGTCACGAAGATGCCGGGGTGCCCGCGCAGCTCGTGCCGGTCGTCCAGCGCCGAGGTCGCCGGGTCGTCGCCGATCCGGCACGACGAGAGCGGGTGCACGGTGTAGGCCCCGACCACGTCGTTCGTCCACGGTGCCACCGTGGCCAGGCCGTCCTTGGAGAGGATCTCCTTGACCCGGGCGTCGGCCTGCGCCCAGCCGCGCAACGTGTTCGGCGTCGGGTCGTAGGACAGCGGGCCGCGGCCGAGCATCTGCTGGGAGATGCGGTACGCGTTGCCGGTCGGCGGCGGCGGGCCGAACACGCCCTCGTTGTCGTCCTCGGTCATCAGGAAGATCGTGAGCCAGGACTTCCAGCGCTTGAGGATCTCCTTCTTCTCCTTGCCGAACCACGTCGGTCCGCTCGCCCCGGGCGCCTGCGCGAGGATCGTGCCCAGGCCGGGCGGGAAGTACAGCTGCTCCAGGGAGAAGCGGGAGTATTCGGGAAGGTTCGCGTCGAGGTGGTCCCAGCACGCGACGACCGGCCCCTTGCCGATCTGGTTGGCCTCGTACACCGTCCCGTCGGGCCGGCGCAACCCGAGCACCTCACCGACGCGCTGCTCGTCGACGATCGCGGTGTTGAGGCGCTCGCCGTTGCCGGAGAAGTAGCGGCCGACCGCGTGCGGCATCGCGCCGAGCGTCTCCTCCGAGCGCTGCAGGATCACCGGGGTGGCGCCGGCGCCCGCGGCCAGGACGACGATCCTGGCGTCGATGGCGCCGCTGCCGGTGACGACCCGGTAGTCCTCGTCGTCGATGGTGTTGTAGTGCACGCGGTAGCCGCCTGTGGCACCGAACCTGCCGGTGCGCGAGAGCTTCTGGACCTCGTGCAGCGGGCGGATCCGGGTGCCGTGCGCGAGCGCCGCGGGCAGGTAGTTGAACAGCAGCGACCGCTTCGCGTCGAACCGGCAGCCGGCCATCATCCAGTTGCAGTTGGTGCACTTGGCGTTGTCGATGCCGACCGGCACCGGGTTGGCCGAGTGTCCGGAGTGGTGGCACGCCGCCGCCCACAGCCCGCCGGCGTAGGTGACGTCGTTCCAGTCCTGCTGGCTGACGGGCATCGCCTCGGACACCCGGTCGTACCAGGGATCGAGCGAGTCCCGGTCGATCGCGGCCGGCCACATCCGGCGGCCGATCGAGCCGTGCCGCTCGAACACGAACCGCGGCGCGCGCGGCAGCGCGGCGAAGTAGACGACGCTGCCGCCACCCACGCAGTTCCCGCCGAGCACGCTCATGCCGTCGCCGGCGACGAAGTCGAACACCCGAGTGTAGGACTTGCCGAGGAGGTAGTCGTGGTCGAAGTCCTTGCCCTGCAACCAGGGTCCGCGTTCCAGCACGACGACCTTCGCGCCGCCGGCCGCGAGGTGGTAGGCCGCGATCGACCCGCCGAAGCCGCTGCCGATGACGACGACGTCGGTGCTCTCCACGGCGTTCGTGGCGTCGTTCATGCCGGGCTCCCCGAGGCAGTGGTGTTCGGGTGGCGCTTGGCGAACTCCTGGCCGTAGCTGTAGTCGGGGAAGCGCCACAGGCCGTCGGCGTCCGGCTTCGCGAAGCCCATCGCGAGCAGTCCGGGGTGGCCGTCGGCGAGAGCTTCGGTGGTGCTGCGGTGCGCGGCGCTGTCGTAGGCCATGTTGCTGAACAGGGCCAGCAGCACCCAGCCGTCCTTCTCCGGGTGCCCGGGTGCGGTCAGCTCCAGCACCAGGGCCGCGCGGTCGTCGTAGGACAGCGCGACGAACGGCGGCACGCCGGCGTCCAGGGCCAGCCCGTGCGCCTCGGCGTAGCCGGCGGCGTGCGCGTTGAGCGCCTGCGAGAGCGGGCCGAGCCCGGCGGTCACGCCCGTGGCGGGGGTCTCCAGCATCTCGATCGCGCCCGCCTCGACGGCGCCGGGATCGTCGCAGACCCCGGCGATCGCGCGGTCGTCCGGCGACCGTTTGGCTCCGGGCACGATCGTGTCCGCGAAAGCCTCGAGTGTCATCGTGCGGATCTGCTCGTCGGTTACGCCTGACGCCACGGTTTCCTCCGCATTTTCGAACAAACACCGACCACTCCGGTCGGCTAAATTCTGTGCGATTTCGCGGAGCGTGGCATCTTCTCTCGTGCCGACCTCGCCGGTGCGCCGAAGGCGGCGCCCACCTGCGGCATGAGCTGCGCCTTGAGCGATCCTTGACCGCCGTTGGGTCGGGGGTAGTGGGGACATCGACCGAGCCAAGAGACCGGTTGCCAGCGATTTTCGACAAACTTACCTTCAGTTGAGCCGATTATTTTCGAGCCCTTCTCTCGAGCGGTGCCACGTCATGGATGAAATCATCGAAAAGTCTGTCGAGCGCGTCATTCGCGCCATGCACGAGAACCTGGGTGAACAGATAACCATCGACGATATGGCGCGTACGGCTATGTTCAGCAAGTTCCATTTCTCGCGGATCTTCCAGCGGGTGACCGGGATCTCCCCCGGCCGGTTCCTGTCCGCGCTGCGCCTGCAGGAGGCCAAGCGGCTGCTGCTGACCACGTCGATGACCGTCGCCGACATCAGCCACCTGGTGGGCTACAACAGCATCGGCACGTTCAGCTCGCGGTTCCGCGGCAGCGTCGGCGTCTCGCCGTCCGAGTACCGCCAGCAGCGCGGGTTCGTCGCGCCGCTCGCGGCGACGCCGGGGGCCGACGGCCGGGTCGTGGCCGGGCCGTCGGCGGTGCACGGCCAGGTGTGGCGGCCGCCGGAGTGCGAACCGGGCCAGGTCGTGATGGGCCTGTTTCCCGACCGGATCGCGCAGGGCGAGCCGGTCCGGCACACCACGCGGATGGGGGCGGGGCCGTTCCTGCTGCCGGACGTGCCGGACGGCACCTGGTACCTGCTGGCGTACTCGGCCGAGCTCGGCCAGGCGGCGCTCCCCGAGCGGACCTACGTGGCCGCGTTCGGCCCGCTGGAGGTCGGGCCGCGGGAGCGCGGCGCGCGGGCGCAGAGCGTCGACCTGTGGCTGCGGCCGCGGCGGATCTTCGATCCCCCGGCGCTGCTCGCCCAGCTCGACCAGCCGATGTGGACCGCACAGGCATGGGCTTCCGGGAGGGCTGACCAAGCCGCCCTGCCGGGAGCCTGACCACCACCCCGCGAGGGGAACACGGGAAGCTCCGCCCGGTCCGGGCGGAGCTTCCCGTTGTCCACGGCCTCGCCGGGTCAGGCCGCGGTCACCGTCATCGGCAGCGAACCGCGCACCCGCAGCGACAGCATCGGCTCGGCGACCACCCGGTGGCCCGGCACCGTGGCCAGGCGCAGCTCCCGGGCGATCATCGCGACCACGAACGTCGCCTCCATCATCCCGAGGTGGTTGCCGACGCAGAACCGCGGGCCGGCGCCGAACGGGATGTAGGCGTAGCGCGGCCGGTCCGCCGGCCTGGCCGGGTCGAACCGGTCCGGGTCGAACTCGTCCGGCCGGTCCCAGAACGCGGGATGCCGGTGCAGCGTGTACGGGCAGACCATCACGTCCGCGCCCGGCGGCACCCGGTAGCCGCCGACCGCGTCCTCGCCCAGCGCCCGCCGGGTGAGGATCCACACCGGCGGGAACAGCCGCATCGCCTCGTGCAGCACCATCGTGGTGTACGGCAGCCGCGCCAGGTCCGGGTACGACGGCGGCCGGTCGCCGAGCACCTCGACCGCCTCGGCGCGCAGCCGCTCGGCCACCTGCGGGTGCTCGTCGATCAGGTGCAGGGTCCACCCGATCGTGCTCGCCGTCGTCTCGTGCCCGGCCAGCAGCAGCGTGATCAGCTCGTCGCGCATGCGCCGTTCGGCGACCCTCGGGTCGGTCTCCCGCGCGGTCGACCGGATCAGCCGGGTCAGCACGTCGTCGCCGTCCGGCCGCGGGTCGGCCAGCCGGTCGGCGACCAGCTTCGCCACGATCCGGCCGAGGTCGGCGCGCGCCGAGCGGAAGCGGCGCTGCTTGGGCAGTGGCAGCCACCGCGGCACCAGGCCCATCGACTCCATCTCGAACATCGCCTGGTCCTGCACGGCCTCGAAGCTGTGCCCGATCGAGTCGAACTCGCCGAGGTCCGTGTCGAGCAGCGCGCGGCCGAGCACGCCGAGGGTGAACCCGGTCAGCTCGGTCAGCACGTCCACCGGCGCGCCGCCGGTGTGCGCGCGCAGCCGCCCGACCAGGCGTTCCGCCTCCTCGGCCACGGCCGTGGCCTGGCCGGCGATCCGCTTGTTCTGGAACACCGGCTGGATCGTCCGCCGCTGCTTGCGCCACAGCTCGCCGGAGCTGGTGAGCAGCCCGTCGCCGAGCGCCCGCTTCGCCTCCTGGTAGCCGATGCCCTTCTCGTAGTTGGCCGCGTTGTCGGCCAGCACGTGCTTGGCGGTGTCGGGGTGGTTGAAGAAGTACAGCGTCTTGGGCCCGATGCCGACCTTCACCGCGTCCCCGTAGGTGGCGGCCGCGGTGGACATCAGCGTCAGGCGGTCGCTCGCCAGCTGGCGCAGCAACCTGAACGTCGCCCGGCGTGGGGGGCCGGGCGGCACCCGGAGCTCACCGGATGCCGCCCGCGCCGAGTCCACCCCGTCGTCGAGGGTGGTCATGATGGTTCCGCCTCTCCGGAGTCAACCCTTGTGGTCACCATGGACGAGCACCGTCCATTCCGGCACGTGCCGGTGGCTGGGCCGCGCCCCGTTCGCCTCGGATGCGGTCGGCGAGCACGCGGCTCGGGCACGTACGGGAGTGTCATGCCGCCTGCGCCTCCCCGGTGCCCGCCGGGGCGGCGTCCGGCAGCTGGCTGACCCGGCCGACCTCGAGCTCGGAGCGCAGCTGCTGCTCCTTCGCCTTGTTCACGAAGTGCAGCGACCACAGGAACAGCCCGCGGATCAGGCACACCGCCGCGGTGGCGAAGAACAGGCCGTAGGCGATGTGCGCCACCATCAGCAGGCCGTACACCGACGCGATGCCCGCGCCGAACACGAACTGCGACGCCGGCTTGGACGGCGTGGTGCCCGGGTCGGTCACCATGTAGTTGGTGTAGAGCACGAACGCCACCCCGGTCGCCATGCCCAGCGCCGCCGGGATCGAGGTGCCGAACAGGATGCCGCGCACCACGGCCTGCACCACGAAGAACGACAACCATCCCGCGATCAGCGGCATCCGGTCGGTCAGCTTGGCGTTCAGCATCGTGCCCGACGCCAGGATGATCGCGACGATCAGCCAGCCGACCCAGTGCTCGATCCGCTCGGTGAAGTGGTACGGCGGCGCGATGCTGGCCCACGCCGGGAACAGCACCAGCACCATGACGATGCCGAGGTTCGACGGGTTCATGTAGTGGCGCAGCTTGCCGCGCACCGGCGCGCGCAGCACCCACTTCGCGCTCACCGCGATGAACACGCCCAGCATCATCACGAGGATCCGGTCGTTGACGTAGATCAGCATGTTCAGCGCGAGGCCGGTGATGTGCGCCGGGAGGAGGAACTCCGCCACGCCGCGGAAGCCGCCGCCGGCGAAGCGCGGTGCCCGGCCCTCGACGCGGGCGCCGACCATCTCCAGCACGATCTCGGTGGTGTACGCGGTGGCCAGGGCCACGAGCGGCCAGCCCCACGGCTGCTCGAAGCCGAGGAACAGGTAGCCGACGAGGTTGAAGACCGAGATCGAGATCGCGAACCGGCGCAGTGCCGTGATGACCTTGGTGTTGTGCCGGGGCGGCGGTACCGCCTGCCCGGCCTGCTGGTCTTGCTCAGCCACGTCCCTCTCACCTCTCCTTGGCCTGGCTGCCGAGCTGGAAGTCGTGCCAGCCGGTGCTCGTCTCGAGGTTCTGCTCCCGCACCTGGCCGGTCCGGTCCCGCCACCTCAGGTCGACCTTCACCGGGCCGCTGACCCTGCCCAGTCCGATGTGGACCTCGTTGCTGCGCTTGCCCGAGTGGCCGCTGCCGCCGTCCACCCGCTCGATGAACCTGCGGCCGTCCGGGGTGGTCACCGTCACCTGCGCGCCCACCGCCGGGGCACCGTCCTCGGCGTGCCGCAGGCGCAGCCCGAGGAACGCGTCGTCGGAGGGGCTGGTGTTGTGGTAGAACACCGGCGCGGCGAACTGGCGCGCCACGGCGAAGTCCAGCAGCCCGTCGCCGTCGGAGTCGCCGGTGGCGATGCCGCGGGTGGGCACCGGGACGGCCAGGCCCAGTTGCGGGGCCAGATCCGCGTAGCGGCCCTCGTCGCTGCGGGCGAAGAAGTGCAGCGTCTGGTCGCCCGCCAGGTCGTCGCCCTTCTCCAGGTTGGGCCACCACCACGGGTTCTCGATCAGGCTGTCGTTGGCGGTGGCCAGCTCCTGCAGCTGCGGCCACCGGTTCGTCTCGCCCTGCACGAACCCGGTCGTCTGGGTGATCTCCGGGTTGCCGTCGTTGTCGTAGTCGGCGAACTTCACGTCCCAGGCCCAGCCGGACCAGCCGGTGCCGACCTCGGCGCTGCGGTCGTGCCACGGTGCCTCGCCCGCGGCGAGCTTGGCGCGCAGCTGTTTCTCGCTGTGCACGGTGGACTCGAACTGCAGGTTGCTCTCCTGGATGCCCCACGGCGTGGTGATGTTGCTGACGAACATGTCGTAGACGCCGTCGTGGTTCAGGTCGGCGAAGTCGACGCCCATGCCCTTGAACGAGTCGTTGCCCAGCCGCTTGGACTTCGGCACGCCCGGCGTGCGCACGCCCTTCACGCCGCCGAAGGCGATGTGCCCGGGTGTCGACTTGTTGTACAGCAGGTGGTCCACACCGTGGTCGTTGGCGATGTAGAGCTCCGGCAGCAGGTCGCCGTCGAGGTCGTTCGCGGCGGCGGCCAGCGTCCAGCCCCACTGTGCCCCGTCCGGGAACACCGAGTCGGGCACCTTCGCGAAGTCGACCGAGTCCGCGGTCGCCCCGGTGAACCGGTAGATCATCTTCTTGCCGCTGTTCATGGCGTGGGACAGCGAGTCGTTCATCACCACGCCGCCGTCGACCGTCGGGTCGAGCACCGGGCTGTCCGGGAAGTAGTTGGCGACGAAGATGTCGACGTGCCCGTCACCGTCGAAGTCGTCGATGGCGACGGCGTTGGAGTTCCACTGCGCCCCGGCGTACTCGCCGTCCTCGGTGACCTTCGGGTTCGGCACCAGCTCGACCGGCCGGTAGGCATTTTTGTCCAAAGTGGACACGTCTGCCTTCGCGAGGTAGATCACCGGGGTGCGGCCCCACAGGTAGACCAGCAGGTCCATCCGGCCGTCCTCGTTGTAGTCGCCGGGCGCGCAGCCCATCGGCGCCATCGCGTCGTTGACCGGGAGCGGCGCCGGGTCGAGCGCGAACGGCGCATACCGGTCGTCACCTCTGCCCGGCGCCGGGGTCACCACGACCTGGTCGGTGCGGGTGTCCACCAGGCACAGGTCGTTGGACAGGCCGTCGCCGTCGAGGTCGTTCATCGCGATCGCCGCGCCGACCGAGGAGATCCATGCCTGGATGCGCTTGTACTCCTGGTTCACCGGGCGGACCGTCTGCTGCTTGTCCGCCGCCGGCAGCGCGATCGACATCGCGGTGAACCCGTACCTGCCGGCCATCCGGTCCTGCTCGGCCGCCGAGACGGTCGGCAGGCTGACCACGATGTAGCCGACCACGGCCACCACCACGGCGATGACCCCGGGCAGCTGCCGGCGCAGCCAACCTACTTTCGTGGTCATTTGCTCACACCTCCAAGGGACACCAACTCGTTCGCGATACGCTGCCGCCACAGCTCGTAGGCCGGCAGCTCTCCGTCCTCCGCACGCTCCGGGCGGGCCTCGAGGCTGATGCGCGCGGCGGTCTCCGGATCGGTCCCGCACAGCACCTCGGTCGCGACGGCGGTCTGCGGGATCAGCAGGCCGGCGCGCACCCGTGCCTCCGCGGCGAACGCCGAACCCTGCGCCAGCTGCGGCCGGTGCTCGCCGGCCAGGTCGGCGAGGCGCGCCAGGTCGTCGCGGTCCGCGCCGCACGCGTAGGTCGAGGCCAGCCCGACGCCGGCCCACAGGTCGCCGTGCCGCTGCGCGGGATAGCGCGACAGCAGCGCGTGCACCTCGTCCACGTCGGTGCAGCCGACGAACCACAGCGCCCGCCCGATGCCCTGGTCGATCGCGCGGCCCGCGTAGGCCGCCGACGCGCCGCCGGGCCAGCCGAAGCGCGGGTCCTGGTAGTGCTCGTGCACGTAGCGGCGGGTGTGGAAGTAGGCCTGGTGGAACCCGTAGCCGTCGAGCACCAGCCAGCGCAGCAACGGGTCCAGCGAGTCCGCGGCCGGCCAGCGGAACCGCGGCAGCCGCGCCATCGCCCAGCCGATTCCACAGTAGACGATGTAGATCTGGTCCGCGGCCGGGCCGGCGAGGAAGTCGTCGTTGTGGTGGCGGTGCCCGAACGGCAGCCCGTCGAGCATCCCGTAGCCCATTCCCGCGCCCTCGTAGGCGAACCCGCGGAACCGGTGCTCGACGGCCGCCAGCCGCTCGCGCGCGTCCTCGACCGAGCTCGCCTCGACCGCGTCGGCGTAGCCGCCGAGGAAGATCACGCCGATCTTCTCCAGCAGTTCCTGGGACGCCTGGTCCTTCCTGTGGAACCCACGCTTGTCCAGCGACGTCGCCGAGACGTTCGGTGTGAGTATCTTGCGCCTGAGCGCGCGCAGGGCATTACCCAACGGGCTCTCCCCCAATCGGGTGGATTTAGCGGACCGATATCGGAATTACTTTCTCAACGCTCCCGGATGACCGTCTACTCCAGGTGTGCGAGAGGCGCCTTATAGAACGGTCATGCCGCTTTGGCGACAGGCCGGAAATGATTTCGGATGCGCTCCCGCCACAGCTCGTAGGCGGGGCTGCCACCGGGCCCGGTGGCGTCCGGTTCGACCGCGGTGCTGTCGGCCAGGGCGACCGCGGCGCCGACCGGCAGCCCGGTGAGCACCTCGGTGGCGGCCTCGCTGTGCCCGGGCACGAAGCCGGCGTGGGTGCGCGCCTTGATCGCGAACACCGAGCCGAGCGCGACCTCGGCGGCGTGCTCGCCCGCCGCCGCGCGCAGGTCGGCGAGCCCGGCCGCGGAGGCGCCGCCGGCGAAGGTCGCGGCGAGCCCCACCCCGCTCCACAGGTCGGCCCGCCGGTGCTCGCCGAACGCCTCGACCGCGCCCGCGACCAGGTCGGGCAGCGCGCCGTTGATGAACCACAGCGCGCGGCCGATCCCCTGGTCGACCGCGCGCGGGAAGTACTCCGGCGCGCCCGCCCACGGGTAGGGCTCGATCACCTGCTGGGCGTCGACGACCTTCTTCGTGTCGAAGTAGGCCCGGTCGAAGCCGTACCCGTCCACGGCCAGCCAGCTCATCGTCGGGTGGTACGGCACGTCGCCGAGGTCGGGCAGGACGGTGCGCCACAGCACCCTCGGCAGCCGCGCCATGGCGAAGCCGATGCCGATGTAGGTGAGGAAGATGTGCCGCCGCCCCGGGCCGGCCAGCAGCAGGCGCGCCTTCGAGGAGGGCTTCGCGCCGCGCCCGCCGGCCATCGCGTCGCGCACCGTGTAGGCCATCGCGGCGCCCTCGTAGGCGAACCCGCGGTGCTCCGGCGACACGGTCTCCAACCGCCGCTCGACGTCCCAGAGGTGGCGGTGTTCGATTCCCCATTCGAAGCCGCATATCACCGACTGCGGAATCAGCTCGAGCTGTTCCGCGGCGGGCGACTCGGCGCCGGGAAATCCGCGGTGGGCGAATGTCGTGGCGCGCAGTTTCGGGGTGAGTGCCAACCTGCGCAGGGCGCCGAGAATCGCCGGCATCGTGCCTCCAGAATTCCTCGCGGTCACGCCCAGGGCGCGACCGGGTACCACGGGATGATGTCGCGCACGGCGAGCAGCCGGACGTCCCAGTACAGGACGGTGAACACGCCGGCCACCAGCAGCGCGGACGCGCTGAGCACGGTCAGCCGCGCCGGGTTCGCGGCGAACCAGCGGCTCAGCCGCCCGCCGGCCAGCCAGCTGGTGACCAGCAGCAGCACGGCGAGCACGAGGGTGTTGCCGAGCGACTGCAGCACGAACGCGGCGGCACCGTAGAGCGAGTCGTGCGCCTCCGCTGCGTCCCGGAACAGCTTGCGGAACAGGGGAAACGGCCGCCCGATGAGGAACGCGCCGACCAGCGCGCCGAAGAACACCAGGCGGGCGTTGGGAAACCGCGCGGCGACGCGCCCGAACGGGTCGCGCACCAGCCCGAGGGTGGCCAGGCCGAGGTAGGTCATGCACGCCCCGACCAGCCCGAAGGCCACCATGGACTGGATGCCGCGCGCGGACAGCTCCCCCGGCGCGCCCGGCGCGGTGTCGAACTGCGGCATGCCGGTGCCGACGATCCCGACCAGCGCGCCGTAGGCCGCGGACACCACGGCCATGCCGGCGAACAGCCACAGCAGCGGGCGCAGCACCGCGCGCACCCGGTGCCAGCGCCCGCCCGCCCCGCCCAGCAGCGGGGCCACCGTGCCGAACACCGCGATGTTGCAGGCGGTGAACGTGCCGGCCAGCCCGGAGACGAACGCGAACACCACGCCCGCGCTCATCCCGGTGATCGCGGTCTGCTTGGCGTCGTGCCCCAGCAGCCCGCTCGCCACCGTGTCCCCGATCCCCTTGTCCACGAAGGACGCGGACCAGACGATCGTGAGCAGGAACCCGCCGAGCACGCCGAGGACGGCGACCCGGCCGCGCCTGCGGGGCAGGGCGGTCACCGGTTCGGCCGGGCGGACGTCGAGCTGTGCCATGCCTACTCCCCTCCGAAGGTCGGTGCCGCTAGCCCGCGATCGCGTCCGGCGCCCAGGTGTTGATCATGTAGCGGGGGTCCTCGACGATCTGGTCGCCGGAGAGCATCGCCTGGTGCAGCTGGCGCAGCCGGGGCGACGGGTCGACCCCGAGCTGGTCGCGGATGGTCGTCCACAGCCCGTGGTAGACCTCCAGCGCCTGCCCGGGCCGGCCGGACCGGTAGAGCGCGAGCATGTACTGCGCGCGGAAGTTCTCCATGTACGGATGCCGCGCGCACAGCGCGGCGAGGTCGCCGAGCAGCTGGTGGTGCCGGCCGAGGTAGAGGTCGGCGTCGATGCGCAGGGTGAGGTCGGTGAGCCGGCTCTCCGCCAGCCGCATCGACTCGATCTCCAGCTGCGGCCCGGCGGCCACGTCGACCAGCACCGGCCCGCGCCACATCCCCAGTGCCTGCGACAGCAGCCGCTCGGCCCGCACGTAGTCGCCCGCGGCACCGGCGGCCCGGCCCGCCGCGGCGAGCCGGTCGTAGGCGACCACGTCCACCACCTCCGGATCGACCTGCAGCAGGTAGCCGGTGTGCTTGGTGGCCAGGACCTCGCGGGCCAGGTGCTGGTCGTGCGGCAGCGCGCCGCGGATGAGCTTGCGGACGTGTAAGACGTAGGTCTGCAGCGTGCTCGGGGCGCTGCGCGGTGTGCCGGCGCCCCACAGTTCCTCCATCAGCGCGGAGGTGGTCACGACCCGCCCGACGTTGATCGCGAGCATCGCCAGGAGCTGGCGCGGCTTGCTCGCCGTCGGCACGACCGAGACGCCGTCGAAGGCGACCTCCAGTGCGCCGAGCACTTTGATTTCAGCTCGCATCAGTCAGCTCATTTCAGCCGTACACCTTCTCGCAGAGTAAGGCCGCGAACAGAATCCGGAATCTCGGAGAATGCGACGGCCGCAAGAACTCCGGCGAGCGCCCGAAACCGCATTTCCGGAGTAGCGAAGTCATTTCCGATCTTGCTCGAGCACGCCCGGAGAGCGCACCGCACACACGGAGTAGGCGAGGTCAACCCCGCTGTTGCAGGCTGGTTTCCGTCAGCTGGGCGGGCCGTGTCACAACCCGTGTGGCGTTCGTCTTGATTTCTTGTCTGGCCGTGAGGCGGTGAACGTGAGCAACGAGCGGATCGCCATTGTTGGCATTGGGCTGCGCTATCCGGATGCCACATCCCCGGAGCAACTCTGGGAGAACGTGCTGGCCGGGCGGCGGGCGTTCCGGCGGTTACCGGACGAGCGGATGAACCAGGCCGACTACTGGTCGCCCGACCCGCACGCCCCGGACCGGTTCTACTCGACCAGGGCCGCGGTGCTGCGTGACTTCGAGTTCGACCGGGTGAAGTACAAGATCGCCGGCAGCACCTACCGGTCCACCGACCTCACGCACTGGCTCGCCCTGGACGTCGCGGCGACCGCGCTCGCGGACGCCGGCTTCCCGTTCGCGGACGGCCTGCCGCGCAAGGCGACCGGCGTGGTGCTGGGCAACAGCCTGACCGGCGAGTTCTCCCGGGCCAACATCATGCGGCTGCGCTGGCCGTACGTGCGGCGCACGGTGGCCGCGGCGCTGGCCGCGAAGGGCTGGTCGGAGGAGGAGACCGGCGCGTTCCTGCGTGACCTGGAGCCGCAGTACAAGGCGCCGTTCCCGGCCATCGACGAGGACACCCTCGCGGGCGGGCTGGCCAACACGATCGCCGGCCGCATCTGCAACTACTTCGACCTGGCCGGCGGCGGCTTCACCGTCGACGGCGCGTGCTCGTCCTCGCTGCTGTCGATCGCGACCGCCGCGAAGGCGCTCGTCGACGGCGACCTCGACGTGGCGCTGGCCGGCGGCGTCGACCTGTCGATCGACCCGTTCGAGGTGATCGGCTTCGCCAAGACCGGGGCGCTGGCCACCGGCGAGATGAAGGTCTACGACAAGGACTCCAACGGCTTCTGGCCCGGCGAGGGCTGCGGCATGGTCGTGCTGATGCGCGAGAGCGAGGCCCTCGCGCGCGGCCTGCGCATCTACGCGTCGATCACCGGCTGGGGCATCTCCTCGGACGGCAAGGGCGGCATCACCCGCCCGGAGGCGGCCGGCCACCAGCTGGCGCTGACCCGCGCCTACGGCCGGGCCGGCTACGGCGTGGAGTCCGTGTCCTACTTCGAGGGCCACGGCACCGGCACCGCCGTCGGCGACGCCACCGAGATCGAGGCGCTCTCCGGCGCCCGCCGCGAGGCCGACCCGACCGCGGCGCCCGCCGCCCTCGGCACCGTCAAGGGCAACTTCGGCCACACCAAGGCCGCGGCCGGCATCGCCGGGCTGATCAAGGCCACCCTCGCGGTGCACCACCAGGTGATCCCGCCGGGCACCGGCCACTTCGACCCGCACCCCAAGCTGACCGGGCCGGACGCGGCGTTGTTCGTGCCGGGCGAGGCCGCGCTGTGGCCGTCGGACACCCCGGTGCGGGCCGGCGTGTCCGCGATGGGCTTCGGCGGCATCAACTCGCACATCGCGCTCGAGGAGGCACCGGGCCGGGAGCGGCGCACCGAGCTGTGCCGGCACACCCGGTCGCTGGTCGCCGGCCGGCAGGACAACGACCTGCTGCTGGTCGACGCGCAGAGCGCCGGGGAGCTGCGGGACCGCGTGCGCCGGCTGGCCGGGCTGGCCGCGAAGCTCGCGTTCGCCGAGCTCACCGACCTGGCCGGCACGCTGGCCGTGTCCCGCACCGGCGGGCCGTACCGGGCCGCGGTCGTGGCCGCGAACCCGGCCGACGCCGCCCGCAAGCTGACCCGGATCGCCGACGAGCTCGCCGGGGGCGGCACGACGCTGATCGCGCCCGCCGACGGGGTGTACCTCGACCACCGCACGACCGCTCCGCGCATCGCCTATCTGTTCCCGGGCCAGGGGTCGGGCCGCGACGCCGTCGGCGCGATCCGCCGCCGGTTCCACGCGGCGGAGAACATCTTCGCCAACGACGCGGTGCCCACCGGCGGCGACCACGTCGCGACCGAGGTGGCCCAGCCGCGCATCGTCGCCGGCTCGGTCGCCGGCCTGCGCGTGCTGCACACCCTCGGCATCGACGCGGACATCGCGGTCGGGCACAGCCTCGGCGAGCTGACCGCGCTGTCCTGGGCCGGCGCCCTCGGCGGGACCGACCTGCTGCGGCTGGCCGCGGTCCGCGGCCAGGTGATGGCCCGGGCGAGCGAGGCGGGCGGCGCGATGGCCGGCCTGTCCGCCGACCCGGCCACGGTCGAGGCGCTGGTGGACGGGCGCGACGTGGTGATCGCCGGGTACAACGGCCCGGCGCAGACGGTGATCGCCGGGCCGGCCACGGACGTCGACGCGGTGTGCGCCGACGCCCGGTCCCGCGGGCTGACCGCGACCCGGCTCAACGTCTCGCACGCCTTCCACTCGCCGCTGGTCCGGCCGGCCGCGGACGCGATGGCGCAGCGGCTGGCCGAGTTCGAGTTCGGCACGCCGCACCGCCCGGTCGTCTCCACCGTCACCGGCGCGCCCCTGGAGGCCGGCGCCGACCTGCGGGCGCTGCTGGTCGAGCAGATCGTGCGGCCGGTGCGCTTCGCCCAGGCCGCGGCGACCGCGGCGGCGGACGCCGACCTGGTCCTCGAGGTCGGCCCGGGCCGCGTGCTGTCCGGCCTGGTGTCCCAGGCCGCGCCGGAGAAGCTGGTGCTGGCGCTGGACACCGACTCGGCGTCGCTGGCGCCGCTGCTCGGCGCGGTCGGCGCGGCGTTCGCGCTGGGCGCCGACGTGGACCCGACGGCGCTGTTCGCCGAGCGGGTGGTGCGGCCGATCGCGGAGGACGCCGAGTTCACATTCCTGTCCAGCCCCTGCGAGACCGCGCCGGACATCGCCGCGGGCCTGGCCGTGGACGCCGAGCCCCAGGCCGGCGCGGCGCCCGAGGGCGAGCAGTCCGGCCGGTCCGGCGACGGCGCCACGGCGACCCTGGACGTGCTGCGCCGGCTCGCCGCGGACCGCGTCGAGCTGCCGCTGGAGACCGTCACCGCGCAGACCCACCCGCTCGACGACCTGCACCTGAGCTCGATCACCGTGGGGCAGATCGTCAACGAGGCCACCCGCGAGCTGGGCCGGCCCGCGCTGGCCGCGACCGCCAACTTCGCCACCGTGACCCTCGGCGAGCTGGCGGACATGATCGACCAGCTCGAGGAGACCGCGCAGGACGGCGCCGCCGGCCCGAACGAGGTGCCCGGCTACGCGCCGTGGGTCCGCCCGTTCTCCGTCGACCTCGTGCCCGCGCCGCGGTCGAGCCTCGCCATCGGCACCGGCTCGCCGGGCGGCTGGCAGCTGGTCGCGCCGGCCGGGCACCCGCTGGCCGAGCGGCTGCGCGCGGCGCTGGTGGACGCGGCCGTGGGCAACGGCGTGCTGCTGTGCCTGCCGGCCAGCGGCGAGCCGCACGTGGAGCTGTTCCTGCAGGCCGCCCGCCAGGCGATCGAGGCGAGCCCGGGCACCCGGTTCGTCGTGGTCCAGCAGGACCTCGGCGCCTCGGGCCTGGCCCGCACGCTGCACCTCGAGCACCCGTCGATCCCGACCACGGTGATCGGGCTGGCCGACGCCGCGCCGCACACCCCCGGCGAGGTCGAGGCCGCGGTCGGCCGGGTGGTCGGCGACGTCGCCGCCACCTCCGGCTTCAGCGAGGTCCGCTACGACGCCGACGGCACCCGGACCGTGCCGGTGCTCCGGGCCCTGCCCGACGCCCCGGCGCCCGGCGCGAGCCCGCTCACCGCGGGCGACGTGCTGCTGGTGACCGGCGGCGCGAAGGGCATCACCGCGGAGTGCGCGCTGGCCATGGCGGCCGACTCCGGGGCGAAGCTGGCCCTGCTGGGCCGGGCCGACCCGGCCGCCGACGAGGAGGTCTCCACCAACATCGCCCGCATGGCCGACGCCGGCATCGACGTGCGCTACGAGCGCGCCGACGTCACCTCCGCCGAGCAGGTGCGGGCCGGCCGTCGAGCGCATCGAGTCCGACCTCGGCCAGGTCACCGCCGTGCTGCACGGCGCGGGCCGCAACGAGCCGGGCGCCCTGGCGAGCCTGACCGCCGAGGAGGTCCGGCGGACGCTGGCGCCGAAGATCGACGGCCTGCGGGCGGTGCTCGCGGCGGTCGACGAGGACCGGATCAAGCTGCTGGTCACGTTCGGCAGCATCATCGGCCGGGCGGGCCTGCGCGGCGAGGCGCACTACTCGACCGCGAACGACTGGATGACCGAGCTGACCGTCGACTTCGGACGCCGGCACCCGGGGGCCCGGGCGCTCGCGCTGGAGTGGTCGGTGTGGTCCGGCGCCGGCATGGGCGAGAAGCTCGGTGTGGTCGAGGCCCTGATGCGCGAGGGCATCACGCCGATCTCGCTGGACAACGGGCTCGCGGTGCTGCGCCGGGTGCTGGCCGACCCCTCGGCCGGGCCGGTGCTGGTGGTCAGCGGCCGGGCGGCCGGCCTGCCGACCCTCACGCTGGACCGCGAGGAGCTGCCGCTGACCCGGTTCATCGACCGGATCCAGGTGCACTACCCGGGCGTCGAGCTGATCACCGAGGCGGACCTGACCTCGGGCAGCGACCCGTACCTGGCCGACCACCTGCTGGAGGGCGACCTGCTGTTCCCGGCGGTGATCGGCATGGAGGCGATGACCCAGGTGGCCACCGCGCTCACCGGCCACGCCGCGGCGCCGCTGCTCGAGGATGTGGAGTTCCTGCGCCCGATCGTGGTGCGGCCCGGCGGCTCGACCACCGTCCGGCTGGTCGCGCTGTCCCGGGACGTGGAGACGGTCTCGGTCGCCATCCGCAGCGAGGAGACCGGGTTCGGCACCGACCACTTCCGCGCGCAGCTGCGCTTCCCGCGCCCGGAGCCGCCCGCCACGACCGACCACGCCGCCGGCCGCACCGTCGACTCCGGACTGCCGGCCGTGCCGGTGGACCCGGTGGCCGAGCTGTACGGCGGAGTCCTGTTCCAGGGCAAGCGGTTCCAGCGGCTGCTGGCCTACCGCAAGGCGAGCGCCCGGCACGCGGTCGCGGAGCTGTCCACCACCACGCCGGCGCCGTGGTTCGCCGCGTTCCTCTCCCAGGAGCGCGTGCTCGCCGACCCCGGCACCCGGGACGCGGTGATGCACTCCATCCAGTGCTGCGTGCCCGACGCGACGCTGCTGCCGCAGGGCATCGAGAAGCTCTACCTCGCGAACCCCGCCGACCAGGACACCGAGTTCGTCGTGATGGACGCCCGGGAACGGCTGCAGGACGGCGACACCTACGTCTACGACGTCGACGTGCTGACCCCGGACGGGACCCTGGTGGAGCGCTGGGAGGGCCTGTCGCTGCGGGCGGTGCGCAAGAAGGGCGGCGCGGGCCCGTGGGTGCCCTCGCTGCTCGGGTCCTACCTGGAGCGCGGCGCGGAGAAGGTCCTCGGCGGGACGCGCACCGTCGTGGTGGAGCCGAACCCGGCGACCGGCCTGGTCGAGGCGGCCGACCGGCGGGCGCAGACCGAGCTGGCGGCGAGCCGGGCGCTCGGCCGCCGGGCCGGCGTGCGGTACCGGCCGGACGGGCGGCCGGAGGTCGACGGCGGCGCGGTGTCCGCGTCCCACGGCGCCGGCCTGACGCTGGTCGTCACCGGGGCCGGCCGGCTCGCGCTGCGACGTCGAGGTCGCCGCCGAGCGCGACGCGGCGGACTGGACGACCCTGCTCGGCGAGCAGCAGCTCGCCGTGCGCGACCTGGTGGCCGCGGAGACCGGCGAGACCGCGTCGGTCGCCGCCACCCGGGTGTGGAGCGCGCTGGAGTGCCTGCGCAAGGCCGGGCGTGACCGCGAACGCGCTGACCCTCGACCGGATCGAGCCGGAGGGCTGGGTGGTGCTCTCCGACGGGCGAGGCGCGCATCGCCACCTGGGTGACCACGGTCAACGACGTGCCCGACGCAGGTGGTCTTCGCCGTGCTGTCGGGAGAGGAGAACAACTGACATGGCCGGGTACTACGAGATCCGCCACACCGTGGGGTTCGAGGAGACCAACCTCGTCGGCAACGTCTACTACGTCAACTACCTGCGCTGGCAGGGACGGTGCCGGGAGATGTTCCTCAAGGAGAAGGCGCCCGAGGTGCTGGTCGAGCTGCAGCAGGACCTGAAGCTGTTCACGCTCAAGGTGGAGTGCGAGTTCTTCGCCGAGATCACCGCCTTCGACGAGCTGTCGGTCCGCATGCGGCTGGAGGAGCTGACCCAGACGCAGATCCAGTTCAGCTTCGACTACGTGCGGGTCGCCGACGGGGCCGAGAACCTGGTGGCCCGGGGCCGGCAGCGGATCGCGTGCATGCGCGGGCCGAACACCGACACCGTGCCGGCCCGGGTGCCCGCGGCGCTGCGCTCGGCGCTCGTGCCGTACACCGGGCGGCCCGAGGTGCTGGCGGTGAACACGCCGTGACCGGCGGGCGGCCCCCGATCACCGGCACTGCCTCCGGCAACCAGGTGGCCGTCCTGCCCACCGGACAGGAGAAGGAGACCGCCGGCCGGGCCCTGCGGGACGTGATGGCCCAGTTCGCCACCGGGATCACGGTGCTGACCGCGCGTGGCGAGCACGCCCACGGGATGACCGCGAACGCGTTCACGTCGGTGTCGCTGGACCCGCCGATGGTGCTGTGCTGCGTGGCCCGCACGGCCCGGATGCACGACGCGATCCTGGACGCGCGCAACTTCGGGGTGTCCGTGCTGAGCACCGAGCAGGAGCACGTGGCGCGCTACTTCGCCAGCCGCGGCCGGGACCCGGGCATGGCACAGTTCGAGCGGGTGGACTGGTTCCCGGGGCGGCACACCGGCGTGCCGTTGCTGGTCGGGTCGCTGGCCTGGCTGGAGTGCGAGCTCGCCGAGGTCTACGAGGGCGGTGACCACTCGATCTTCCTCGGCACCGTGCTCAGCGCGAGCCGCGGCGGCGGGCAGGCCCTGCTGTTCGTCGGCGGCGGCTTCCACCACCACGGCCGGCCGGCGGCGCGCAGTGCCTAGCAGCCCCTCGCCCGCCCCTCCCGACCCGAGCCCCCACATCGCCGACCCGACCCACCACGCGGTCGACCCGACCCACCACATCGTCGACCCGACCCGCCACATCGTCGAGTCGACCCACCACATCGTCGAACCGACCCGTCACGCGGCCGAGCCGACCCGTCACGCGGCCGAGCCGACGGTGGGCATCGCCGACCGCGCTACCCGGCCCGACACCGGCGGGTCGGCTCGGCGACGTGAGAGGTCGACTCGGCGACGTGAGAGGTCGGCTCGACCGCGTGAGGGGTCGACTCGCCTGCGTGAAAGGTCGGCTCGACCGCGTGAGAGGTCGGCTCGACCGCGTGAGGGGTCGAGTCGCCTGCGTGGCGGGTCGGGTGGGCGAGGTACGGGGTCGGGTCGGGGGCGTGACCGCGAGGAGGTCGCATGCTGGTGTGCGTGACCGGGGGCACCGGGTTCGTCGGTGCCCACTCGGTGGCCGAGATCGTCCGGCGCGGCCACCGCGTCCGGCTTCTCGTGCGCGACAAGTCCACTGTGGACCCAGCGCTGGCGCCGCTCGGCGTGCCGGCCGGGGCGGTCGAAGTGGTCACCGGTGACGTGCTCGACGAGGCGGGCGTGGCCCGGGCGGTGCGCGGCGCGGACGCCGTGCTGCACGCGGCCTCGGTCTACTCGTTCGACCCGCGGCGGCGCGCGGAGGTGCTGCGCACCAACGAGATCGGCACCGAGGTCGTGCTCGCGCAGGCGCGCCGGGCCAGGGTGGCGCGGACCGTGCACGTGTCCAGCGTGGCGGCACTGTTCGCCTCGCCGCTGCGCCCGGGGCGCCGGCCGCTGGAGCCCGCCTCTCCGGTCGGCCGGTCCCGCCAGCCCTACCTCGCCGGCAAGGCCGCCGCCGAGCGCGTCGCACGCCGCCACCAGGCCGGCGGCGCGCCGGTGGCGATCAGCTACCCGCCGGCCCTGCTCGGACCGCACGACCCCAAGCTCGGCGACCAGGCCGGCCGGCTGCGCGACGTGCTGCGCGGGCTGACGCCGGTCTGGCCGCTGGGCGGGTTCCCGCTCGGCGACGTCCGCGACACCGCGGCCGTGCACGCCCGGTTGCTCACCGGCGCCGGGCCGGACCGCGCGTTCGGGCCGGGCCGCTACCTGAGCACCCGGCGGTACCTGCGGGCGCTGCGCGAGGTCACCGGGCGCGCGCTGCCGGCGGTGCACCTGCCGGCCCGCGCGATGCTGCCGGTCGGCGCGCTCGCCGGGCTGGTGCAGCGGGTGTGGCCGTGGCACGTCCCGGCCGAGTACGGCGCGATCTACACCTGCGCCTGCGCCGCCCGGGTGAGCGACTCCGCGCCCACCGCCGGGCTGTCCCCGCGCCCGCTCACCGAGACCTTCGCCGACACCGTCGCCTGGCTGTACCGGGCGGGGCACATCAGCGAGCGCGCCGCCGGCGCGGCGGCGCGCGCACAACTCGAAGTTCCACTGTAGACACAGGGGGTCGGGCATGGACACGCTGCACGAGATCGGCCGGCCGACGCTGCGCGGCACCAGGTCACCCAGCCACGAGTCGTACCGCCAGGTGCGGCGCAACGTGCTCGACGTCCTCTCCGCGGCGCGCGACGAGGAGGACCCGGCGGTGCCGGCGTGTCCGGGATGGACGGTGCGGGACCTGCTCGCCCACCTGACCGGCTCGGCGGCGCTGGCCATCGGGCGGATGTCCGGCTGGCCCGCGACGCACCCGTCCTCGTCGGCGGGCATGGGCGTGGCCGAGCTGCTCGAGGCGTGGGAACGGCTCGGCGCCGAGGTCGAGCTGCTGCTGTCCGAGAGCAGCGGGCGGGCCGGCAACCTGCTGGTCACCGACGCGTTCACGCACGAGCTGGACATCCGGTACGCGGTCGGCGCGGAGCTGCCCGGCGACCACCCCGCGTTCGCCGGCGGGTTCGAGGTGCTGGCCACCGGGTTCGCGGCCGCGGTGACCGCACACGCGCTGCCCGCCCTGCGGCTGTCCACGGGTGGTACACAGTGGACCGTCGGGGAGGGCGAGCCGGTGGCGACGGTCACCGCGCACCGCTACGACCTGTACCGCTCGCTGGCCGGCCGGCGCACCCCCGAGCAGATCACCGGCCTGGACTGGGACCGCGACTCGCACCGGTGGCTGCCGGCGTTCGCCTGGGGACCGTTCAGCCCGCCCGCGTCTCCCGTCGAGCGGCCCGCTTCCTGACCGGTTTCTCGGGTTCCGGCTCGGGCTCGGGATCGGGCCCGGCGACGATCTCCGCCTCGAACCGCTCGGCCGAGCGGCGCACCGACTCGGTGGCGGCCGCCGTGCTGTCCCCCTCGCCGACCATCAGCGTGACCAGCTGCGTCTCGAAGCAGCGGTCCGCGTCGCACGGGTCGATGAGGTACTCGCCGAGCTCCAGGGTGACCAGCCCGTGCATGGCCAGCCACATGTGATGTGCGGCCACCACCTCGTCGGTGGCGCCGAACCGCCCGGCCTCGATGCAGCGCGCCGCGCACTCCACCACCCGCGCCATCGTGTACCGCCCGTACTGCCGGTCGGACTCGGAGAGCTCGAAGCCGGCCAGTGACCGGCCGCCGAACATCACCGAGTACAGGTTCGCGTCCGACACCGCCGTGTACCGGTAGGCCCGGCCGAACAGCGCCATGTCCGCCACCGGGTCGTCGGTCCAGGCGATGCGGTCGAAGTGCCGTGCCAGCCGGGCGAAACCCTCGTGCACGATCTCGCGGACCAGCCCGCTCATGCTGCCGAAATGCGTGTACACCGCCATGGTCGAGGTACCGGCCTCGGTGGCGATCTTCCGCGTGGACATCGCCTCCGGGCCCTCCTCGGCCAGCAGCCGGGCGGCGATCTGGATCAGCTCCATGCGGACTTCGGGATCACGTTGTCTGGGACTCACCTTGACAGTGTTACATAACGCAGCTATCTTTGGTAGTAACAACGGTGTTATGGATTAGGTCCCCCGGTCAGATAGGGCGCAGATCATGAACGAACACAGTGAGCTCGGCGGCACGATCCCGCAGACCAGGTTCCGCATGGAGACCGGTCTCGACGTGCTCGACGAGTGGTCCCGGACCGCCAACCAGTCCCGCAAGAACGCGGTCTACAAGGCGCTGTTCGCGATGCAGGACGGCTCGCTGTTCCGCCGCTACCGCATCGTCGACGACTTCCAGCGGCCGAACGAGCTGTACGTGATCATCAAGAACGACCTGGTGCTCAAGATCCGGGTCAACTCCTTCGACTCCTTCGGCATCGTGCAGATCGGGCGTCCCGCGGGCTCGCCAGAGCGACGCGCCGAGTCGTAGCCTGCGGGTCATGGTCGACACCCTGGAGCCCGGCACCGCGCCCGCGGTTGAACCCGCGGTGGATCCGGCGGTCGCGGTGGCGTTCGACGCCCCGGAGGCCTACGCCGCGGCGATCGCCGAGATCCGGGCCGCGGCGGTGGCCTACTACCAGGGCGCCGACCCGCTGATGGACGACGCGGGCTACGACGCGCTGCTCGCCAGGGTCGCCGCCACCGAGGCGGCCCGTCCGGAGTGGAGGGTCGAGGGCTCGCCGACCTCGACCGTCGCGGCCGGCGTGCCGATCGGCGGCGACGTCCGGCACAGCGAGCCGATGCTGGGCCTGGACAACGTGTTCGGCGAGGACGGGCTGCGCAGGTGGGCCGACCGGCTGGACCGGCTGCTCGGCCACCGGGTGCACGCGTACACGGTGGAACCCAAGATCGACGGGCTCGCGATCGCGGCCCGCTACACCGCCGGCCGGCTGGCCCTGGTCGCCACCCGCGGCGACGGCGTCTCCGGCGAGAACGTCACCCGCATCGCCGGCCGCGCGGCCGGCCTGCCCGCCCGGCTGGCCGCGCCCGTCACGGTCGAGGTGCGCGGCGAGGTGTTCATGACCGAGGCCGACTTCGCCGCCGCCAACGAGCTTCGGGTGGCGCACGGCGAGCCGGCGTTCGCCCACCCGCGCAGCGCCGCGGCCGGCACGCTGCGCGCCGACCAGCGGGCCTACGCGGCTCCCCTGTCGTTCCTGGCCTACGCGGTACGCGGGCTGGACCTGCCGCACTCGGCGGCGATGGCCGAGCTGGAGCGGCTCGGCGTGGCCACCACCCTGGGCTCGCCCGCCGGCATGACGCTGTGCTCCTCGGTGGACGAGGTCCTCGCCGCGGTCACCCGGCTCACCGGCCTTCGGCTCACCCTCGGGTTCGGTGTGGACGGTGCGGTCGTGAAGGCGGACAGCCCGGCCGACCGGGACGCGGCCGGCTCGTCGAGCCGCGCGCCGCGGTGGGGCATCTCCTACAAGTTCCCGACCGACACCCGGACCACGACGCTGCTCGGCATCGACGTCCAGGTGGGCCGCACCGGCGTCATCACCCCGGTCGCCGTGCTGGCGCCGGTGATGATCAGCGGGGTCACCGTCACCTCCGCCACCCTGCACAACTTCGGCGACCTGGTGCGGCGCAACGTACGGGTCGGCGACACCGTGTTCGTGCGCCGCGCGGGCGACGTGATCCCGGAGATCACCGGGGCGAAGCTGGACGAGCGGCCCGCGGACTCGGTGCCGTTCGAGCCGCCCGCCGCGTGCCCGCGCTGCGGCGGCGAGATCGACCGGTCGCAGAAGCGGTGGCGGTGCGTGCAGGGCCGGGTGTGCGGCGCGCGCCAGACGCTGGCCTACTTCGCCACCCGCGACGGCATGGACATCGAGCACCTCGGCGACCGGATCATCGACCAGCTCGTCGGCGCCGGCCTGGTCACCGACCCGGCGGACCTGTTCGACCTCGACGTGCCGACACTCGTCCGGCTGGACCGGATGGGCGAGGTGTCCGCGGGCAAGCTGGTGGCGAGCATCCGGGGAGCGAAGGACCGGCCGCTGTCCAAGGTGCTCACCGGCCTGGGCATGCGGATGGCCGGGCGGGCGATGTGCCGCAGGCTGGCGAGCTCGTTCGGCTCGATGACCGCGCTGCTGGCCGCGTCGGTGGAGGACCTGCAGCGGGTGGAGGGCGTCGGGCCGGAACGCGCGGTCACCATCGCCGCGGAGCTGGCCGACTACCGGCCGGTGATCGAGAAGCTGATGGCCCGCGGCGTCAACACGACCGAGCCGTCCGCCGACGTCCCGGCCGCCCTTCCGCTCAGCGGGCTCCGCGTGGTCGTGACCGGGGCGATCCCCGGCCTCACCCGCACGGAGGGCAACGAGGCGGTGGAACGGCTCGGCGGCACGGCGTCGGGCTCGGTGTCGGCGAGGACCGACCTGGTCGTCGTCGGCGAGGGCGCCGGCTCGAAGGCGGCGAAGGCCGCGGAGCTGGGCGTGCGCACCATGCCGGCCGGCGAGTTCGCCGCGCTGCTGGCGGAGCACACGTCGTGAAGCTGGTCATCGACACCGACCCCGGGGTGGACGACGCGGTCGCGATCCTGCTGGCGGCGGCCTGCCCGGAGCTGGAGCTGCTCGGCCTGACCACGGTGTTCGGCAACTGCGCGGTCGACGTGGCCACCCGCAACGCGCTGGTGCTGCGGGACGTCGCGGGCCGGCCGGACCTGCCGGTGGCCCGCGGCGCCGCGGACCCGCTGGCCTCGCCCTACCTCGGCCCGGTGCCGCAGGTGCACGGCGCGGACGGGATGGGCGACGTCGGCGCCCTGCCGGCCCCGTCCGGTGCGCCGGTCGCGCACAGCGCGGCGGAGTTCCTGTGCCGGACCGCGTCCGCGCACCCGGGCGAGGTGACGATCCTGGCGGTGGGCCCGCTGACCAACCTGGCGCTCGCGCTGCGGCTGCGCCCCGACCTGGACACCCTGGTGGACCGCGTGGTCGTGATGGGCGGCAACGCCCTGGTGCCCGGCAACGCCACCCCGGCGGCCGAGGCGAACATGCACGGCGACCCCGAGGCCGCCGACGTGGTGCTTGGCGCCCGCTGGCCGGTCACCATGGTCGGCCTGGACGTCACGCACAAGGTCAACCTGCGCGGTGCGGACATCGACCGCCTCACCGCCGCACCGACGCCGGCGGGCCGGCACCTGGCGCGGGCGCTGCCGCACTACCGGTCGTTCTTCGAGCGGACCAACGGCCTGGACGGCATCTACGTGCACGACCCGAGCGCGGTCGCCTACCTGGTGGACCCGGCCCTGTTCAGCACGGCGCGCTGGCCGGTGCGGGTGGAGACGCAGGGCTTCAGCCGCGGCAAGACCTGGCCCAGCCTCGGCGACACCGACACGGCTGCCCCGGCGCCGTGGCGGGACCGCCCGCTGGTCGACGTATGCGTCGACGTCGCGGCGGAGAAGGTCGTGGACCTGGTGCTGGCCCGGCTCTCACCGGCGGTCGGCGCACCGGATGCAGCGGGCGGCGGCGGGTAGCGCGGCCAGCCGTCCGGCCGCGATCGGGCCGCCGCAGCGCACGCAGGTGCCGTAGGTTCCCGCCGCGAGCCGCGCCGCCGCGGCGTCCAGCTCGCCCAGCTCGGCGCGCGCCCGGTCGAGCAGGCCGGCGACCTGGGCCCGCTCGAAGGCCACCGTCACGCCCTCCGGGTCGTGCTCGTCGTCGCCCGCCGAGAACGCCGAGGACTCGATGATCCCGTCCAGCCGCCTGCGGAGCGCCCCGACGAGCGCGAGCGTCTCCGCGCGGCGGGCGGCCAGGCGTTCGGCGTGGTCGGTCACGCCACCACCCTGCCACGCACCAGCGCGGGTCCAGCCCACCTCCAGCCCGCACGGCATCGCGGGATAAGACACCGCCGGACCGCCCGGCCATGCTGGTAGCAGACCTTCAGCCGGGCGAAAGGACAAGCGCATGACCCAGCGGGACGTGATCGCCGACCTGACCGCCGAGGCCGCCGAGGTCGACCGGCTGCTCGACGGCCTGTCCGACGAGGACTGGGCCGCACCCACGCCGGCTCCCGGGTGGACGGTCGCCGACCAGGTCGCCCACCTGGCCTTCATCTTCCGGCTCGCGGGCACCGCCGCGTCCGATGCGGAGACGTTCACCGCGATGACCGCCGAGGTCTCCGCCGCGAACTTCGAGGCGGTCGTCAACGGCGCGCTCGAGGAGTTCCGCGACGACCCGCCCGAGGTGCTGCGCGGCCGGTGGCGTGCCGAGCGGGATGCCGCGGTCAAGGCCCTCGCCGCCGCCCCGCCGGACCGGCCGCTGCCCTGGCTCGTCCGGCCGCTGCCGCCGGCCGTGCTCGCCTCCGCGGGGATCATGGAGACCTTCGCGCACGGGCAGGACATCGCCGACGCGCTCGGCGTCACCCGCACCCGCACCGACCGGCTCTGGCACCTCGCCTGGTTCGCCACCCTCACCTGGGACTTCGGCTACCAGGCGCGTGGCCTGGCCACCCCGGAGGTCCGGTTCCGCTACGAGCTCACCGCCCCGTCCGGCGAGGTCTGGGAGTTCGGCCCGGCCAACGCCGAGCAGCGGATCACCGGGCCGGCGGAGGATTTCTGCCTACTCGTCACCCGGCGCCGGCACCGCGACGACCTCGCGGTAACCGCCACCGGGGACACCGCGGAAGGCTGGCTCGACATCGCGCAGGCCTACCGCGGACCGGCCGGCGAGGGCCGTCGACCCGGCCAGTTCCGGGCCTGACGGCGCCGGTCCGGCCCGCGGCGCACACCGCGGGCCGGACCGGACCGGGCGTTACCTGGAAGCTCGCCTGCGGTCACCGCGCCGATCGCCGGCGTCACGACGCCGGAGCACGTGCCCGACGCCGTGGCGGCCGCCGACCTGCGCCTCGACGGTAACGATCTGGAGGCGCATTACGTCCCGCACGCCCAGGAGGGCTTCTGACTCACCAGGCCTCGGTGTCCTCCCAGGTGTCCAGGTAGACCTCGGCGCCGCGGCTCATGTCGTTCGTGATCGCGGCCGCGTCCGGACCGGCGGCGATCTTCAGGTCCGCCAGCCAGTCCGGCAGCATCCCGTAGTGCGCCATGCCGTCGACGTTGAGGTCGAACACCCGCTGCCCGGTCCGCTGCCGGTCCACAGTGGACCCACCGTCGAACGTGGTGAACGGGTACTGCAGCGGGTGCGCGGCGGCGTCCGCACGCGGCCCCGGCTGGGCGCCGAAGCCACCGGTGTCGAAGCCGGCCCCCAGCCCGCCCCGGTAGTTCGGCACCGAGCGCAGCGCCCGCCAGTCGGAGACGAACTGCGCAGTGCCGTTGCCGTACGGGCCGGCGATGCCGCCCAGCGCCAGGATCCGCGGGTAGAAGCTCGGGTCCAGCCACGAGTGGCTCGACACCACACCCGGGTAGTGGTTGGCCTCCAGCAGGCTCAGCGCCTGGTCCATCGACTTCACACCCATGTGGTCGACGTCGACCATCATGCCGCGCGACATCATGCCCTCGATCGCGTAGCGACCCAGGTCGGTCAGCCCGTGGATGTTGCAGTGCGGCGCGCTCGGGTACACCGGCAGCGTGACGCCGTCGGGCAGCAACGCCTTGAGCGGCCCGGCCAGCACGTCGCTCTCGACCGAGATCGTGTTGTCGTGCGCGGGGCCGGTGCACGTCTCCGCCTCCCAGAAGCGGCCGGTGGTGTAGAAGTTGCCCGCGTTGACCACCACGCCCTTGGTGCCGCCGTCGAAGCGCACGCCGCACAGCGCGTTGTCGAACTTGTGGCAGACGAACATCCGCCGCACGCCCAGCCCGTACAGCTCGTCCAGCCCGGCGTCGATGTCCGCCTGGTCGCACTGCGGCACGCCGTTGCGGATGCCGCAGCCGAACGGCTGGGACACCTCGACGCCGAGCACGACGGCGAGCTTGCCCTGCTCGATCACCGAGCGCGCCTGCGCGGGGTCGGTGACGATGCGGAACCAGCCCCGGCCCGGCCCGCCGTTCTGGTCGTCGATGAAGTCCTGCAGCTCGTAGATCCGCTGCGCCTGCAGCCGGACCTCGTCCATGTCGTCGCAGGAGTTGTGCTTGATCGGGTAGATGTCGCACAGCGCGGAGTTGTTCACGAACAGGTTCGTGTAGATCCGCAGGCCGCCGCGCCACGCGCGCTCCAGCCACCGGTAGTACTGCGCCTCGTGGGTCAGCGAGTCGTGCTTCGGCCAGTCCTTGAACGTCGGCCAGCCGGTGGTGTCGTGCATGAACGTCGGGTACGCGCCGGACACGACGTTCTCCAGCCACGCGCCGAGGCCGTTGGGCTCGTGGTCGGGGCAGTCGACCAGCGCCGCGGTGATGCCGTAGGGGCTCCACGGCTGTCCACAGTGGATGTCGCCGCCCATGAACTCGAACGCGGTCAGGTGGTTGTGCAGGTCGACGATGCCGCGCACCTCGCCGTCCGGCGTGGTGCCGGTGAACGGCGAGCCCTGGACGTTCAGCTCGGCCTCCGGCGCGGTCGCGCACCCGGTGGTCTGCACGAGGGTGAACCTGGTGGCCGAGCCGCGCAGCGCCAGGATCGTGAAGATCGGGTCGACCGCGAGCTGCTTTCCGGCCGCGGGCGAGGCGATCGTGACGGTGTCGCCGGACGCGGTCAGCTTCCAGTTCGACTGCGGGCCCGCCGCCGACGACTTCAGCACGCCCAGCGTGCCGAGGCCGGTGGACAGGAAGTCGTTGCCGGTGCCGTAGAACAGGTAGCTCGCCGCGCCGGTGCGCTGCAGGCGGAACGGCTGCGTCGGGCCGGACCCGGTCGCCTGGTAGCCGCCGAGCACGTTGCGCACCACGTACTTGCCGGACGGCGCCTTGAGCGCCACACAGCTGCCGTCCAGGGTGTTCACGTCCGGCGCGGCCACAGCGGGCCCCGGTACGGCCACCACCCCCGCCACGAGAACCGCCGCGACCAGCCCCAACCACCTGCGCGCCATTGCTACTCCCCGGTAAGGTGACAGGTCTTCACCTTGGCGTTACTCCGGGCCGCCGTCAATCCTCCGATCAGCGGGAGCGACGCGCGCGATCAGCGGGCAGTGCCGGCGAGGATCTCCCGGCCGTCGGTGAAGTCCTCGGGGTCCAGGCGGGACAGCCGCGGACGCACCGCGCGCAGGAACTCCTCCCGCGCCACCGGGTCGAGCCGGTCCAGGCGTCGGGCGGGCAGGCCGAGGTGGGTGTTGTGCTCGACGAACTCCTCGAGGCCCGGCCGCCGCGACCACGGCACCGGACCGACGTCGACGTCGGTGAACCCGCCGGCGTTGAGCACGGCGGTCAGCTTCTCCGGCGTGTTCAGCACGGCGTGCCGGCTCACCAGCGCGTCGTCCTGCGGCGCGCCGTGCCGGTCGAGCTCCTCGTGCCAGATCCGCAGCGCCCGCACCGGCCGTTCCCGGCCCCACACCGCGACCCCGGCGGCGCCGCCGGCACGCAGCACCCGGCGGATCTCCCGGACGCCCGCCGCCGGGTCGGGCAGGTGGAACAGCACGAACGCCAGCACGGCGACGTCGAACGCGGCGTCGGCGAACGGCAGCCCGGCGGCGTCGACCACCGCGCGGGGAAACGACTCCGGCGCGCGGCGCAGCATCCCGGCCGCCCGGTCCACCCCGACGACGACCGCGGCCGGCGCCGCCCGGCGGAGTTCGGGCAGCAGCGTGCCCACACCCGTGCCGAGGTCCAGCACCCGCCGCGCACCGGACAGCGGCAGCCGCTCCAGCAGCCGCCTGCCCACCGGATGCAGCACCCCGGCCCAGCCCCGCTCGTAGGCCTCCGCGGCGCCCGAGTAGTGCTCGGCCAGCGTGCGGACCGGGTCGTCGGATGAACTGCTCACCGCGCCACCGTAGTGCCGCCGCGCGGACCGGTCCGGCGTGGCGGCATGCGGTGGCCCGACTTCGCTGAACGCGCCCCGGAACTCGCCGGGCACGGCCGGCGGCTGCCGCTTCACCAGGTTGCCGGGCGAGTCGAAGCGGTGCGTCGACCCGGAAGGTTTGCCGGCCTCCACGCGCTCGGCCGGGAGTTGTCACACCTCCGGGGTAGCGTCCCGGCCGGAAGTCGGACTCATGCTCTGCGGTCGAGGGAGGCGCGCGGATGACCAGTACGACAGGCGAGGCCGTGGTGATGGTGTCCCGGCGTATCGGCGCCCCGGCGGGGGACGCCTTCCGGATCCTGGCCGACCCCGGACGGCACCCGGACCTCGACGGCTCGGGGATGCTGCGCGGTGGCGTCTCCGTTGCCAGGATTTCGGCTGTGGGGGACGTCTTCACGATGCGGATGCACAACGAGCGCCACGGCGACTACGAGATGAACAACCACGTCGTCGAGTACGAGCCGGACCGCCGCATCGGCTGGGAGCCGAGGCCCGGACGCGGGCACCCCGACGCCACTGCGTCCGGGGCCGTGTGGCGCCACCGGTGGATCTTCGACCTGCTCCCGGACGGGGCCGGGGCGACGGTCGTGACCGAGACCTTCGACGGTTCGCGCATGCCGGCGGACAAGCGCAGGGAAGTGGACAGCGGGCGCGCCTGGTGGCAGACGCAGATGGCGAGCACCCTGGAACGCCTCGCCGAACTGTGTGCCGCCCGGTGAACGCGGCGGCGAGTGTGCGGACGAACCAGCGGGGGAAGGGATGACCGAGCCGTGGTCGGGCGGGTGGTGGCCGTCGCCACGGCGACGTCCTCGTCGTCCGGGCTGAGCGGGCGGGGACGGCCTCCCGCCCACCGAGGTCCAGGCAGGCCAGGCCGATCTCGTTCAACCGATGGATCACGTCGCGGGCCTGCACCAGCGTGCGTCAAGGCCACCCGTTCGCCGCCGGCCGAAGCGAGCGGCATCACCGCGCGCCGGTACCGCACCGAACTGGTGCCGCAACCCGGCGAACCTTCCTGGTCACGGGACGCTAGCCGCGCTCGACCAGCCGGCCCACCACGTCCGGTCCCGGGTGCGCGGTGCCCGAGCCGTCCCGGCGCGGGTCGAGCTCGGGCAGCTCGACCGCCGAGCCGGTGCGGGACACGCCGGCCGGCCGCGGGCCGACCCAGCCGAGCACGAGCCTGTTCTCCCCCTTGAGGAAGCGTTGCGTGCGCACGCCGCCGGTGGCGCGGCCCTTCGCCGGGTACTTCGTGAACGGGGTGACCTTGACGCTCTGCCCGGTGGCCGTGACGACCATCGGCTCGCCGTGCGTGTCGTCGTCGGTGCGCACCGCGGCGAAGAACACCACCTCCGCGCCGGCCGCGAGGTTGATGCCGGTCATGCCGCCGCCCTTGAGCCCCTGCGGGCGCACGATCGACGAGCCGAAGCGCAGCAGCGAGGAGTCCGACGAGAGGAACACGCAGGTCTCGGTGCCGTCGGTGAGCCAGGTGGCGCCGACGACCTCGTCGCCGTCCTTGAGCCCGATGACCTCGAACTCGTCGGAGCGCACCGGCCAGTCCGGCGCGCACACCTTCACCGCGCCCTGCTTCGTGCCCAGCGCGAGCCCCGGCGAGCCCGCGGCCCGCTCACCCAGCGGCGCGACGCCGACGACCTTCTCACCCTTCTCCAGCGGGACCAGTTCGCTGGCCGCCATGCCGCCGCCGAGCGAGACGGTGCCGACGTGCTCGGGCAGCACCGGCAGCGGCAGCACGTCGGTCTTGAACGCCCGGCCGCGGCTGGTGACCACGAGGATCTGCCCGCGCGCGGTGGTGTGCACGAGCGCGGCGACGGCGTCGTGCTTGGCGCGGCCGCTGCGCCGGCGGGCCTCGGTGGCCTCCTCCGACTCGGCCGCGGTGCGCGCGACGAGACCGGTGGCCGACAGCAGCACCTGGCACGGGTCGTCGGCGACCTCCAGCGGCCCGGCCGGCTTGGAGGCGGCCAGCACCTCCTTGAGGTCGCCGTCGATCAGCGCGGTGCGCCGCTCGCCCGCCAGGTCCTTGGCGATCTTCGCGAGCTCGCCCGCGACGACCTTCTTGAGCACCGACTCGTCGTCGAGGATCTTCGTCAGCTCGGCGATCTCGGCGCGCAGCCGCTCCTGCTCCTGTTCCAGCTCCAGCTTGTCGTACTTGGTGAGCCTCCGCAGTGGAGTGTCCAGGATGTAGGTCGCCTGGATCTCGGTGAGCTTGAACCGCTTCATCAGGCCGGTCTTGGCCTCGGCGGCGTTCTCGCTGGCCCGGATCAGCCGGATCACCTTGTCGATGTCCAGCAGCGCGATCAGCAGGCCCTCGACGAGGTGCAGGCGCTCCTCGCGCTTGCGGCGGCGGTAGCGGGTGCGCCGGGTGGCGACCTCGTAGCGGTGCCGGAGGAAGACCTCCAGCAGCGCCTTGAGCCCGAGCGTCCGCGGCTGCCCGTCGACGAGCACGAGGTTGTTGATGCCGAACGACTGCTCCATCGGCGTGAGCCGGTACAGGTCGGACAGCAGCGCCTGCGGGTTCACACCGACCTTGCACTCGATGACCAGGCGGGTGCCGTTCTCGCCGTCGGTGAGGTCCTTGACGTCGGCGATCCCGGTGAGCCGCTTGGACTTGGTGACCTCGTCGGTGATCTTCTCGATGATCTTCTCGGGCCCGACCGCGTACGGCAGCTCGACGATCGTGATGGCCTGCCGGCCGCGGCTGCCCTCCAGCGGGCCGATCTCGACCTTGGCGCGCATGCGGACCACGCCGCGCCCGGTCTCGTAGGCCCGGCGCACCTCGTCGAGGCCCAGCAGCGTGCCGCCGGTGGGCAGGTCCGGCCCGGGCACGAACTCCATCAGCTTGTCGAGTGTCGCGTTGGGATGGTGGATCAGCCAGCGCGCGGCCCCGATGACCTCGCCGAGGTTGTGCGGGATCATGTTGGTGGCCATGCCGACCGCGATCCCCGAGGTGCCGTTGACGAGCAGGTTCGGGAACGCCGCAGGCAGCACGACCGGCTCCTCCAGCGACCCGTCGTAGTTGGGCCGGAAGTCGACGGTGTCCTCGCCGAGCTCGCCCACCAGCAGCATCGCCTCGGGCGAGAGCCGGGACTCGGTGTTGTGGTTGACGAACCCGCCGGCCAGGAACGAATGGTCCTCGGAGCGGACCCGGACCGAGAACACCTCGGCGGGCCCGGCGGCCTCGACGGACGTGATCTCCTCGAACCGGTAGCCGGAGTCCACGACGGGCCGGATCGTGGCCTGAACCTCCGGGTCCGTGATCGCGCCGGCGCGTTCACCGCGCAGGTACTCCGCCACGAACGGGACGGCGGCGGCGGGCTCCGGCGCGCCGGACAGCAGCTCGTCGAGCTCGGCGCGCTTGGCCCGCAGGAAGCCGACGCGCTCGGCGAACGCGCGCACCTCGGCGGCCCCCGTGGCGGTGAGCCGGTCCTCGTGGCGGGTCGCGACGACGCCGAACTCGGCGAGCAGTTCCTGCACGTCCGACGCCAGGCGCTCGTCGTCGGCCCGGTACTCGACGACCGGCCCGTCGGCGGACTCCCGAACCGCACCCGCGCCCTCGAACGCGGCCATGAGGAAGGCGCGCTTGACGCCCCAGCCGCCGGTCCACACGCAGTCGGGCACCAGCTCCGTGTCCTGCACGCCGTGGCGCACGCCGTGCAGGTACTCCTGGGCGGTCGGTGTCACCTGCTGCCAGGCGTTGCGGGCGACGCCCACGACCGTGCCGGGCCGGATCTCGTCCAGCCGGCGCCACTGGAACAGCGGCACCCCCATCGGCGCCTCGAGGCACAGCACCAGGTGGTTCTCGCTGCCGCGCAGGGAGAACCCGGACGCCGAGGTGATCCGGAGCGTGGGGTGCACGCCCGAGTTGAAGACCTTCTCGACCTGGACCGCCTTGCCGTCCTTGTCGAGCACCTCGAAGTCCGCGTCCGCCTCCGAGTTCGGCGGCAGGGCGATCAGGTCACCGATGCGCGGGCTGGTGCCGTCGGCCAGCCGGATCCTGGTGTCCCCGGTGACGCAGTACCTCGACGCGGCCGGCCCGTCGTCGGGGCTGCCGAAGTTGCCGTGCCCGTCGACGAGCGGGGCGTTCATCGAGAAGTCCTGCGCCAGGCGGACCATGGCGTCGTAGATGGCCACGTCGCCGTGCGGGTGGTAGCGGCCCATCACGTCGCCGACCACGCGGGAGGACTTCACGTACGCGTGGGTGGGGCGGTAGCCGTTCTCGCTCATCGAGAACAGGATCCGGCGGTGCACGGGCTTGAGGCCGTCGCGCGCGTCGGGCAGGGCGCGGGAGTGGATGACCGAGTACGCGTACTCCAGGTAGGAGTCCTCGATCTCGGTCTTCAGCGGGTTCTCGAAGACCTGGGCGCCCGCCTGGTCGAACGCGGCCGGGTCGACGCGGGTGGTGCGTGCCTTGCGGCGTGCCATGTGTGCCTGTCCCTCAGAAATCGATGGCCGACTGGTCGACCCGGACGGAGGACTCCACCAGCCACGCCCGCCTCGGCTCGACCTTCTCCCCCATCAACAGCTCGAGCGCGGCCTCGGCCGCCTCCGCGTCGTCGAGGGTGATCCGGCGGACCGACCTGGTCGCCGGGTTCATCGTGGTCTCCCACAGCTCGTCCGCGTCCATCTCGCCCAGGCCCTTGAACCGGGGCACCGGCGTGACGATCTGCTTGCCCGCCTTCTCCAGCGCGGCGACCTTGGTCTCCATCTCCCGCTGGGTGAAGGTGAACACCGTCTCCGGGCTGCGGCCCTTGGTGGTGATCTTGTGCAGCGGCGGCATGGCCGCGAACAGCCGGCCGTCCTCGATCACCGGGCGCATGTACCGGGCGAACAGGGTGATCAGCAGCGTGCGGATGTGCGAACCGTCCACATCGGCGTCCGCCATCAGGATCACCCTGCCGTAGCGCATGGTCGACAGGTCGAACGTGCGCCCGCTGCCCGCGCCGAGCACCTGCACGATCGACGCGATCTCCGCGTTGCGCAGCGTGTCGGCCAGGCTCGCCTTCTGCACGTTGAGGATCTTGCCCCGCAGCGGGAGCAGCGCCTGGTACTCCGACACCCGCGCGTGACGCGCGCTGCCGAGGGCGGAGTCGCCTTCCACGAGGAACAGCTCGCTGCGGGAGATCCCGGTGGCGCGGCAGTCGACCAGCTTGGGCGGCATCGCCGCGCCCTCGAGCGCGGTCTTGCGGCGGGCGGCGTCCTTCTGCTGCTTCTGGACCAGCCGCACGCGGGCGGCGTCGACCACCTTCTGCAGCACGGTCTTGGCCTCGGTCTTGGTGCGGCGGTTCTCCGTCCAGGCCTTCACCTGCTGCTCGACGATGCCCTGCAGCACCTTGGTGATGCCGGCGGTGGACAGCTCGTCCTTGGTCTGCGAGGTGAACTGCGGCTCGGGGATCCGCACGTGCACGACCGCCGTCATGCCCTCCTGCACGTCGTCGAGCCCGGGCGGGTCCTCCTTGGGCTTGAGCAGCCCGCGGGTGCGGCCGACCGCGTCCTGCACGGCCCTGAGCACGGCCCGGTCGAAGCCCCGCCGGTGCGTGCCGCCGTGCACGTTGCGGATCGTGTTGGTGAAGCACTCGACCGTGCGCTCGTAGCCGGTGCCCCAGCGCAGCGCCACCTCGACCTCCGCCAGGCGCTCCACTTTGGACTGCATGACGCCGTTCTCGTCGGCGGCGTTCTCCCGGTAGGTGCCCTCACCGATGATCATCAGCGTGCCGGAGACCGGCTTCTCCCCGTCCGGCGCGAGGAACTCCACCATGTCCGCCAGCCCGTTGGGGTAGGAGAACGTCTCCTCCTCGATGGCGCCGTCGGTGGCGTTGCGCAGCACGTAGCTCACGCCCGGGACGAGGAACGCGGTGTTGCGCAGCTTCGCCCGCACCGCCTCGACGTCGAGTGCCGCGGTGTTCTCGAAGTAGCGCGCGTCGTACCAGTACCGGATGGACGTTCCGGTGGACTCGCCGCGCTTCGTCTTCCGCTGCACCTGCAGGCCGGAACGCTTGGTGAACTTGGCCTTCGGGCCCGGCCCGTCGAACTCGCCCGGCACCCCGCGGGCGAAGGACATGTGGTGGACCTTGCCGTCCTGCTTCACGGTGACGTCGAAGCGGTGCGACAGCGCGTTGACCGCGGACGCGCCGACTCCGTGCAGGCCGCCGGAGGTCTTGTAGCCGGAGCCGCCGAACTTGCCGCCCGCGTGCAGCCGGGTGAGCACCAGCTCGACGCCCGACAGCTTCGACTTGGTGTGCACTCCGGTGGGGATGCCGCGGCCGTCGTCGTCGACCTGGACGCTGCCGTCGGCGTGCAGGGTGACCACGACCCTGCTCGCGTGCCCGGCCACGCCCTCGTCCGTGGAGTTGTCCACGATCTCGTTGAACAGGTGGTTGATGCCGCGGCTGTCGGTCGACCCGATGTACATGCCCGGCCGCTTGCGCACCGCCTCGAGCCCCTCGAGGTGGGTAAGGTCGTCGGCCCCGTACAGCGTCTCCGCAGTCACCCTCAACTCCCGAATCATCGGCGCCGCCAAGATCGACATACGTGTCGACGGCGTGCCCACCGTAGAGAAGGGTATCCGCAGCCACCGACGGCCCCGTGCATTTGACGACCGCCTTCAGCATGCCGGAATACTGGGCGCCATGCTCATGACGGTGTCCACGACCCACGACCCCGCTGGTGACCTGGGCTTTCTCCTGCACAAACATCCCGATCGGGTGCAGCGGTTCGAGGTGGCGGCCGGGGTGGCGCACGTCATGTATCCACAGGTCGGCGACGAGCGGTGCACCGCGGCGCTGCTGCTGGAGGTTGACCCGGTCGAGCTGGTGCGCTCGGCACGCGGTCCGGCCGGCGAGGGCTTCTCGCTCGGCCAGTACGTCAACGACCGGCCGTACGCGGCGTCCTCGCTGCTCGCGGTCACCATGGGAAAGGTCTTCAACACCGCGATGAAGGGCCGCTGCGACGCGCGCCCCGAGCTCGCCGCCACCGCGATCCCGCTGGAGATCCACCTCCCCGTGCTGCCCTGCCGCGGCGGGCCGGCGCTCGCGGCGCGGCTGTTCGAGCCGCTCGGCTGGTCGGTGCTGGCCGAGCCGATCGAGCTGGATCCGGCGTTCCCCGAGTGGGGCGCGAGCCGCTACGTCGACCTGCGCCTGTCCGGCACGCTGCGCCTGGCCGACGCGCTGTCCCAGCTGTACGTGCTGCTGCCGGTGCTCGACGACGCCAAGCACTACTGGGTGTCCGGCGACGAGATCGACAAGCTGGTCCGCTCGGGCGGCGCCTGGCTCGCCGCGCATCCGGAGCGCGAGCTGATCACCACCCGCTACCTGGCCCACCAGCGCCGGTACGCCGCCGAGGCGCTGGCCCGGCTGACCGAGCTGGACGACCGGCCGGAGAACGAGGTCACGGACGTCGCGCCGGACGGCGGTGCCGCCGGGCACGACGCGGCCGACGAGCGGCTGCCCTCGCTCGCCGAGCAGCGCCGCGCGGCGATCCTCGCCGAGCTGCGGGCGGCGGGCGCCACGCGGGTGGTGGACCTGGGCTGCGGCGAGGGTGCCCTGCTGCGGGCGCTGCTGGCCGAGCCGGCGTTCACCCGGATCCTCGGCGTGGACGTGGCGGCCGGGGCGCTGCGGGTGGCGGCCGCGCGGCTGGGCCTCGACCGGCTCGCCGAGCGGCAGCGGGAGCGGATCTCGCTGCTGCAGGGCTCGGTGACCTACGCCGACCCGCGGCTGGCCGGCCACGACGCGGTCGTGCTGTCCGAAGTGGTCGAGCACGTCGACCCGCCGCGGCTGCCGGCGCTGGCCGCGGCGGTGTTCGGCACCGCCGCGCCCGCGACGGTGCTCGTGACCACCCCGAACGCCGAGTACAACGTGCGCTGGGAGGCGCTGCCCGCCGGCCGGATGCGCCACCCCGACCACCGGTTCGAGTGGACCCGCGCGGAGTTCGCGGCGTGGGCCGGCGAGGTGGCGCGGGCCCACTCCTACACGGTCCGGATCGTCGCGGTGGGGCCGGCCGACCCCGCGGTGGGGGCGCCCACCCAGCTCGCGGTGTTCACGAGGGAGGCCTGATGAGCACGCTGGACATCCCCGAGCTGAGCCTCGTCGCGCTGGTCGGCGCCACCGGGTCGGGCAAGTCGACGTTCGCCGCGCGGCACTTCCTGCCGACCCAGGTGCTGTCCTCGGACGCGTTCCGCGCGCTCGTGTCCGACGACGAGAACGACCAGGGCGCCACCGGCGACGCGTTCGACGCGCTGTACTACGTGGCGGCCAAGCGGTTGCGGGCCGGGCGGCTCACCGTCGTGGACGCCACGAACGTGCAGCGGCAGGACCGGGCGCAGCTGGTCGCGGCCGCGAAGGACCAGGACGTGCTGCCCGTCGCGATCGTGTTCGACCTGCCGGTCGCGGTCTCCCGCGAGCGGAACGCGGCGCACCGGGGGCTGCCCGACCACGTCGTCCGCCGCCAGCACGACGCGCTGCGCCGCTCGATCCGCCACCTGCGCAAGGAGGGCTTCCGCAAGGTCCACGTGCTGTCCACTGTGGAGGAGGTGGACGAAGCGCGGATCGCGTGGGAGAAGGCGTACAACGACCGCCGCGAGCTCACCGGCCCGTTCGACGTGGTCGGCGACGTGCACGGCTGCCGGGCGGAGCTGGAGTCGCTGCTCACCCGGCTGGGCTACGTGCTGTCCCGCGACGACGCGGGCCGCCCGGACGGCGCCACCCACCCGGACGGGCGGACCGCGGTGTTCGTCGGCGACCTGGTGGACCGCGGGCCGGACACGCCCGGGGTGCTGCGGCTGGTGATGGGCATGGTGGCGGAGGGCTCGGCGCTGTGCGTGACCGGCAACCACGAGCACAAGCTGGTCCGCGCGCTCGACGGCCGGGACGTGCGGGTCTCCCACGGGCTGGCGGAGTCGCTCGCGCAGCTCGCCGCGGAGCCGGAGGAGTTCCGCAAGGAGGCCCGGGAGTTCATGTACGGGCTGGTCAGCCACTACCGGCTGGACGGCGGGCGGCTGGTGGTCGCGCACGCCGGGCTCACGGAGGCCTACCACGGCCGCTCGTCCGGACGGGTGCGCGCGTTCTGCATGTACGGCGACACCACCGGCGAGACCGACGAGTACGGGCTGCCGGTGCGCTACCCGTGGGCGAACGACTACCGGGGCGCGGCCACCGTCGTGTACGGACACACGCCGGTGCCGGAGGCGACCTGGGTCAACAACACGATCTGCGTGGACACCGGCTGCGTGTTCGGCGGCTCGCTGACCGCGCTGCGCTGGCCGGAGAAGGAGCTCGTGTCGGTGCCGGCCGAGCGGGAGCACTACGCGCCGGTCCGGCCGCTGGCACCGCCGCAGCGGCCGGCCGACCTGCTGCGCGTCGACGACGTGCTGGGCACCCGGACCGTGCAGACCGCGCTGCACGGGCGGGTCAAGGTTCTCGAGGAGAACGCGGCGGGCGCCCTGGAGGTGATGAGCCGGTTCGCGGTCGACCCGCACTGGCTGGTCTACCTGCCGCCGACGATGGCGCCCTGCGCGACGTCCGGTGTGGACGGAATGCTGGAGCACCCGGCCGACGCCTTCGCCGCCTACCGGTCCGACGGCGTGACCGACGTGGTGTGCGAGGAGAAGCACATGGGCTCGCGTGCGGTGGTGGTGGTCTGCCGCACGCCCGCCGGCGCGCCCGGGCGGTTCGGCACCACCGGCGGCGCGAGCGGCGCGGTCTACACGCGAACCGGCCGGTCGTTCTTCGGCCAGGAGGACGCCGAGGAGCTGCTCGCCCGGGTGCGCGCGGCGGTCGGGGCGGCCGGGCTGTGGGACGAGCTGGACACGCGCTGGCTGGTGCTCGACGCGGAGCTGCTGCCCTGGTCGGCGAAGGCCGGCGACCTGCTGCGCCGCCAGTACGCGCCGGTCGGCGCGGCGGCCGGGCACGTGCTGCCGGCCGCGCTGGCGGTGCTGGAGCAGGCCGCGGCCCGCTACACCGGCGACGCGGCCGACACCATCGCGGAGCTGGCCGGGCGCCAGCGGACCCGGCTCGCGAACGCGACGGCGTTCACCGAGGCGTACGGGCGCTACTGCTGGCCGGTGCGCGGCCTGGAGGGGATCGAGCTGGCCCCGTTCACGATCCTCGCCGGCGAGGGCGCGGGCCACTCCGGCCGCGACCGGGGCTGGCACCACGAGCGGATCGACCGGTTGGTCGCGGCCGACCCCGCGCTGTTCCGCGCCACCCGTCGCTCCATTGTGGACCTCACGGAGCCGCGGTCGGTGGACGCAGGCGTCGCGTGGTGGACGGAGCTGACCGCGGCGGGCGGCGAGGGCATGGTGGTCAAGCCGTACGCCGGCATCGCGCGCGGCGCGCGGGGGCTCGTCCAGCCGGGCGTGAAGTGCCGGGGGCGGGAGTACCTGCGCATCATCTACGGCCCGGACTACCCCGACCACCTGGACCGGCTGCGGCAGCGCTCGCTGGGCCGCAAGCGCTCGCTGGCCCTGCGCGAGTACGCACTCGGCCTGGAGGCGCTGGACCGGTTCGCGGCCGGCGAGCCGCTGTGGCGGGTGCACGAGGCGGTGTTCGCGGTGCTGGCGCTGGAGTCCGAGCCGGTCGACCCCCGCCTGTGATCGCGGCGAGGCGCGTCAGCCGCGGCCGATGTAGGGCATGGTCGTGGCCATCAGGGTGACGAACTGCGCGTTGGCACCGAGCGGGAGCCCGGCCATGTGCACCACGAACTCGCCCACGTGCCGGGCGTCCATGGTCGGCTCGGGGCGCAGCGAGCCGTCCGCCTGGAGCGTGCCGGCGCCGAAGCCGGAGGTCATCTCGGTGGCCGCGTTGCCGACGTCGATCTGGCTCACCGCGATGTCGTGCGCGCGGCCCTCCAGCGCGAGCGCCCTCGTCAGCCCGGTGACCGCGTGCTTGGTCGCGGTGTAGGCCACCGCGTTCGGCCGGGGCACGTGCGCGGAGATCGAGCCGTTGTTGATGATCCGACCGCCGCGCGGGTCCTGCCCGGCCATCATCCCGAACGCGGCCCGGGCGCAGCGGAACGAGCCGGTCAGGTTGGTTTCCACCACCGCCTGCCAGTCCTCGTCGGACACCGAGCCGACCGGGGTGCCCTGGCCGAACACGCCGGCGTTGTTGACCAGCAGGTCGAGCCGCCCGTAGCGCGCGGCGACGTGGTCGAACAGCGCCGCGACCGACGCCGCGGACGTCACGTCGGTCACCACCGGGTCGGCGCCGGGCACGGCCCGCAGCGACGCCGCGGTCCGGCCGGCCACCACCACCCGGTACCCGGCATCGAGCAGCGCGGTCGCGATCACCCGGCCGAGGCCGGACCCGCCACCGGTCACCACGGCGATCCTCGGTGTCGACATACCGGCCTCCTCGGGGTAGGCAGGGTGCCATGCACGGTATCCGGGTGATCGCCTTCGACGTGTTCGGCACCACCGTGGACTGGTACTCCGGTGTCGCCCGGCAGGTCGCGGACCTGCTGCCGCACGTCGACGCCGGGGAGTTCGCGAACCGGTGGCGGGAGAAGTACCTGCCGTCGATGGCGAACGTGCGCGAGGGCCGACGCGAGTGGGCCTACCTCGACACCCTGCACCGCGAGTCCCTCGACGAGCTGGTCGAACGGTACGGCCTCGACCCCGACGAGGACACCCGCCGCGCGCTGGTCCGTGCCTGGCACCGGCTGCCCGCGTGGCCGGACTCCGCCCCGGGCCTGGCCCGGATGCGCGAGCACCACCCGGTGGCCACGCTGTCCAACGGCGGGTTCGCCCTGCTCACGAACCTGGTCCGAGCGGCGGACCTGCCGTTCGACTGCATCCTGTCCGCGGAGCTCGCGCGCAGCTACAAGCCCGACCCGTCGGTGTACCTGACCGCGGCGCGGCTGCTGGACGTCGAGCCGCACGAGGTTCTGATGGTGGCCGCGCACGGCTGGGACCTCGACGGCGCGCGGGACGCCGGCCTGCGCACCGCGTTCGTCGAGCGGCCCCGGGAGAAGGGGCCGGACCAGGCGGCCGACCGGGACGTCGAGGCCGACGTCACGGCGGCCGACTTCGTCGAGCTGGCCGACGCGCTCAGCCGGGGGTGAGCCGGCGCGGGCCGATGAGCGCGGCCACACCGCTGAGCGCGTAGCCCAGCGCGGGGCCGTACGCGCCGATCTCCACGCCCCCGCCGGTGAACAGGTCCTGCACCGCGTAGATGTGCACGCCGGCCACCACCAGCAGGATCAGCCCGGCGATCCGGCGGAACACGGCCAGCCCGGTGCGCAGCATGAAGATCACCAGCACCAGCGCCGCCACCGCGATCACGATCGTGGTGATCTCCTGGCGGGAGAAGTCGAACCCGGCGTTCTCGCCGAACAGGCCCGCGGCCGGCCCCACGCCGTAGCGCAGCAGCAGCCAGCCGATGCCGATGATCGCGAGCCCGGCGAAGATCGCCTTGCCGGCCACCGACTCCAGCACCGACACCAGCGCCAGCACGATGCCGAGCGCGGCGAGCGGGTAGCTGAAGAGCACCACGTACCAGCCGCCGAAGCCCTGCGCACCGGCATCGGAGGCGAGGTCCCACAGCTGGGGCAGCGACAGCGTCCGGCCGTTCGCGGCCGAGGACGACACCCACGGCAGCACGAGCATGCACAGCACCTGCACCACGATCCCGAGCAGGCTCAGGATCAGCCCGAGCCCGGGCAGCCGGAACCGGAACCCGCCCTCGTCCGGGTACATCTCGCGCGCCGACGGCCGGCCTGCCGGTGGGCGCTGCGGCGGGCCGGGCCGGGCGTGGTCGGGCTGCTGGTGGTCGGGCTGCTGGTAGCCCTGCTGGTAGCCCTGCTGCCGGCGGTCGCCGTAGGGGTCCGCGTACGGCTGCTGCTGGTACTGCTGTTCGTACGGCTGCTCGTACTGCGGCGGGTACTGCTGGCGCCGGTACGGGTCCTGCCGCCCTGGCTCGCCCTGGTACGGGCCGGATCGGGACATGCGGGCACCGTACCGGCCGTCCGCCGGAGCGCAAGGTCAGTCGGGGACGGACTCCGCCCAGAACGCCCGCACGAGCTGGGCGAACTCGGCCGCACGCTCGATCTGCGGCATGTGGCCGGTGTTCTCGAACAGGTGACGGCGGGCGTGCGGCAGCAGCCGCCGGGCCGCGTCGAGGTGCGCCGCCGGCAGGATCAGGTCGTGGGTGCCCCAGACGACCAGCGTCGGCACCGCGGCCGCGGCGGTGGCCTCGATCACCGCGTCCCGCCACGCCCTGCGCACGCCGCGGAACGTGCCGAGCGAGCGGGTCAGGTCCAGCATCACCCGGGCGCCGTGCGGCCGCCGGGCGAGTTCCAGCGCGCGCTCCACGCGCGCCTCGCTCGCGAAGCCGGGGTCGCGGAAGATCGCCCGCTCCATCCGCCGCGCGCCGGCCCGCGACGGGCGCAGCAGCAGCCGGCCGAGCGGGCGCAGCGTCAGGACCCGCAGGGCGATCGTCACCTCGCGGCCGAACCCGGCGCTGTCCACGAGCACCAGGCTGCGCACCCGCTCCGGGTACCGCAGGGCGAGCAGCATCGCCACCGCGCCGCCGAGGGAGTTGCCGACCACGTGCGCGGGCCGGATCTCGCCGATCGCGTCGAGGCACTCCGCGACCGCGTCGGTGATCCCCGGCAGCGTGCCGCCGCCGGGCAGCGGGTCGGACTCGCCGAACCCGGCCAGGTCCACGCTGACCACCCGGAACCCGTCGGAGAGCAGCTCGTGCTGGTCGGCGAAGTCGTCGAGGCTGCGCGCGATGCCGTGCAGCAGGACCACCGGCGGGGCGGCCGGGTCGCCGGTGGCGCGGTAGCGCACGGCCCGGCCGCCCACCCGGACCCGCTCGGCGGTGACCGTCACGGCTGGACCGCCTCCCCGGCCCGGTTCGACACGGGGAGTGTCATGCGTTCTGCTCGCTGAGCTGTCCGCCACGTGCGGCGGGGGCGGGCGCGCGGTCGAACCGCATGTCGTCGTCGACCGGGCCGTAGCGCATCAGCAGCACGTCCCGCGGGTAGTTCTGGTACAGCCGCCACGGTGCCGCGGGCCCCTGCTTGGGCAGCTTGTCGATGCTGCGCAGCACGTACCCGGACCGCAGGTCGACCAGCGGCACGGTCGCCTCGGTGCCGGCCGGCGGCCGTGGCGTCGCGGCGCGGTAGCCGTGCGCGGCCATGTGGTTGAGCAGCCGGCACACGTAGCGGGCGACCAGGTCGCTCTTGAGCGTCCAGGAGGCGTTCGTGTAGCCGATGGTGAGCGCGAAGTTCGGCACGCCGGAGATCATCATTCCCTTGTAGGCCAGCGACGTGCCCAGCTCGACCGGCTCGCCGTCCACGGCCAGCGACATGCCGCCGACGGGCAGCAGGTTCAGCCCGGTGGCGGTGACCACGATGTCGGCCGCCAGCTCCTGGCCGGACGCGGTGGTGACGCCGTGCGCGGTGAAGCCGGCGATCGTGTCGGTCACGATCGCCGCCCGGCCCTGCGTGACGGCGTGGAACAGGTCCCCGTCCGGCACGAAGCACAGGCGCTGGTCCCACGGGTCGTAGTGCGGCCCGAAGTGCGTGTCGACGTCGTAGCCGGGCGGCAGCACCTTCTGCGCCGCCTTGCGCAGCAGCGACTTCACCATCTCCGGGGCGCGGCGGCTCAGCTGGAACAGCAGCTGGGCGCCCAGCACGTTCTTCCACCGCAGGATCGGGTACAGGTAGCGGTCGGGCAGCCTGCCGCGCAGCCGTTCGGCCAGCGGGTCCTGGGAGGGCAGCGACAGCACGTAGCTCGGCGAGCGCTGCAGCATCGTCACGTGCTCGGCGGTCTCGGCCATCGCCGGCACGAGCGTCACCGCGGTCGCGCCGCTGCCGATCACCACGACGCGCTTGCCCGCGTAGTCGAGGTCCTCGGGCCAGTGCTGCGGGTGGACCACCGGGCCGGCGAAGTTCTCGATGCCCGGCAGGTCCGGCGTGTAGCCCTGGTCGTAGCGGTAGTACCCGGAGCAGACGAACAGGAAGTCGCAGGTGAGCGCGACCGCGCCGGACGGGCCGTCGGCGTGCACCGTCCACCTGTTGTCCGATGTGGACCATTCGGCGCCGGTCACCCGGTGCCCGAAGCGAACCTGCTCGTCGACGCGGAACTCGCGGGCGGTGTCCCGGACGTACTCGCGGATCGCGGGCCCGTCGGCGATCGCCTTGGCCTGGTTCCACGGCCGGAACGAGTAGCCGAGGGTGTACATGTCCGAGTCGGAGCGGACGCCGGGGTACCGGAACAGGTCCCAGGTGCCGCCGATCGCGTCCCGTGCCTCGAGGATGGCGACCGTCCGGCCGGGGCACTCGCGCCGCAGGTGGCAGGCGGCGCCGATGCCGGAGAGCCCGGCACCCACGATGAGCACGTCAACATGTTCCACGGACTCCACAGCCATGCGGGCAACGGTATCGACATGGTGTCGAGTGGGTCAACAGAGTGTTGAGCGGCACCGGTCCCGGCGGTAGCGTGGCCGCATGCCGTCCGCCCCCACCCGGTCCGCCCGCGGCCGCCGCGGCGTCCGGCCGTCCGGCGACGACCGGGAGGTCGCCATCCTGGCCACCGCCGAGCGGCTGCTCGCCGGGCGCCCGCTGAGCGAGATCTCCATCGACGACCTGGCCCGCGGCGCGGGCATCTCCCGGCCGACGTTCTACTTCTACTTCTCCTCCAAGGACGCCGTGCTGCTCGCGCTGCTGGACCGGGTGGTCGCCGAGGCGGACGCGGCGCTCGCCGCGGTGCCCGACGACCGGGCGAGCGACCCGCCACGGTACTGGCGGGGCTGCATCGCCGCGTTCCACGAGACGTTCCGCACACACCGGCCGGTCGCGCTGGCCTGCGCCGAGGCACGGGCGACCAACAGCGAGGTGCGGGCGCTGTGGGCGCGGGTGATGGAGTCGTGGACGCTGCTCGTGGTCGCCGCCATCGAGTGCGAGCGGGAGCGCGGCGCGGCCCCACCCGGACTGCCGGCCCGCGACCTCGCGGTGGTGCTGAACTCGATGAACGAGCGGGTACTGCACGCGACGTTCGCGCGGGACGGCCCCGCGGTCGCCGAGGAGAACGTGGTGGACGTGCTGCTCACCGTGTGGCTGAACGCGATCTACCAGACCACGGCCCCGCCGGCCGCGGGCGCCGGTCCGGACCGGTCAGCTCGGGTGTGACGGTGGCGGCCAGGCCACCGGCGCCGGCTCGGCGGCCGCTCCCTCGGGCCGCGCGACCAACTCGACCCGATGGTCGTCGGCGAACCGCAGCAGGGTGAGCGCCCGGTGGACCGTCGGCGACATGTTGACCAGTCGCAGCCGACCGCCCCGCCGCTGCACCAGGTCGACGGCTCCGTCGAACGCGCGGACGCCGACCGCGGACAGCACGGTGACCCCGGCCAGGTCGACGGTGCCCACCCCGTGCGCGGCCGCGACCCGCAGCGTGGCACCGAACCGTCCGCCGTTGTGCGCGTCGATCTCACCGCGCACGAACATCCTGTCGTCGCGGACGTGGGCCGACCACAGGATGTCCTCGACACAGCGGTGATGCACCCCGGCCACCGCGTCGAGCAGGTCCGGCTGCTCGACGCGCACGTCGTAGCAGCACAGCGCGCGCACGCCGGCCGGCGCGGTGATCCGCTCCAGGTCGTGCTCGTAGGCCAGCCGCTCGGCCGCTTCGGGTGCCATCACCGCCATGGCGTACTCGTCCAGGGTGAGCAGGACCCCGGGATAGCCATCGGCGAGCGCCTGGTCGATCAGCTCCTCGTGCAGCTGGCGCAGCGCCCAGTGCCGGCCGTCGGTCTGCTCGTGGCACCGGTGGGCATCCAGGACCTCCAGCTGACCGCTCCGGCGCGCGGACTCGCCCAACGCGCCGAGCGAGGCGCCCGCGTCGACGGCCCGGTGCAGCACCTTGTCGCCCCGCGCGAGCGCGTCGGTGACCCACGCGTGTGTCCGACGCCGCTGCCACGCATTCGACCCGTGCATCACCAGGGAATGGCGGTCCGGGAGCGGCGTCTCCACAACCGGAATCGTACTCTCTATCGCGCTGGCGGTACGCTGACCACCTCGCCCTCCGCCTCGACCGGCCGATCGGGGTCCATGATCAGGATGCAGCCCTGGATCACGCCCGCCGGGCTGCGCAGCGAGCCGCAGCGCACGTCGAGGGAGATCGGGCGACCGCGCCGGTTCACCGCGTCCAGCCGCAGGTCGGCCTCGAACTCCGGGTCCTGCAGGGCGTTGCGCACGACCGGCCGCAGCTGGGCCATCGGCAGGCCGATGTCCAGGTTGAGCAGGTGCTGCCCGGCCGCCTCGTCGTGGCGCAGGCCCCACAGCTGCTCCGCGCCCCGGTTCCACGCGCGCACCCGCATCTCGGTGTCCACCACCGCGATGCCTGACCGGATCGAGGTCAGGATCGACTCGAGGAACTCGTTGACCTCGTCGAGCTCGAGGGTGCGCTCGCGCAGCATGTCGTTGATCGCCTGCAGCTCGTCGTTGGTGGACTGGAGCTCCTCGTTCATCGTCTCCAGCTCCTCGTTGGTGGACTGGAGCTCCTCGTTGGTCGTCTCCAGCTCCTCCACGGTGGACTGCAGTTCCTCGTTGGTGGTCTCCAGCTCCTCGTTGGTCGACTGCAGCTCCTCGTAGGCCGCCTCGAGCTGCTGGTTGGCGTGCTCCAGCTCGTCGAGCAACGCGCGGGTCGCGGTGACGTCGTGGAACACGAGCGACACGCCGAGCAGGCCGCTGTCCGCGTCGACGAAGGGGTTCACGTGGATCTCCAGCCACACCACCTCTCCCGAGCCGCGCTGCCACTCGACGTCCTTGACCCGCGCGGCCCGCCGCTCGACCTTGGCCTGCTCGATGTAGCCGCGCAGCTCGACCGGCCGGTAGGACAGCTCGAGGTCGCGCAGCGGCCGGCCGACGTCCCGCCGGAGAGGCCGAAGACGGTCTCCGCCTGCTGGTTGACCAGCGCCACGATGTCCTCGGCGGTGACGACGATCTGCGCCACCGGACTCGACGAGAACGCGAACTCGCGCAGCTGGTCGAGACTGCCGACCTCGCCGTGCCGGTCGGCCGTCGCGCCCGGCCCGGCGAACTGCCCGGGGGCCTGCGTACCCTCCGGTGTCTTGCGGAACACGCGGCGCTTCAGGTCGACGGGGTCGAAGATCCGCGAGTGCGAGAGCAGCATCTCGGCCTTGCCGAGGAACAGGACGCCGTGCGGCGCGAGCGCGAAGTGGAGGCGGCCGAGGATCTTGGCCTGCGTCTCGGCGTTGAAGTACATCAGCGTGTTGCGGCACACCAGCAGGTCGATCCGGGAGATCGGCGCGTCCTGGACGAGGTCGTTGCGCCCGAAGATCACCGATCGGCGCAGGTCCTTGCGGAACGTGTAGCTGGCCGCCGACGCGGTCGAAGTACTTGCCGACGAGGTCCGGCGGCACGTTCCCGACGGCGGACTCCGGGTAGGCGGCCTGCCTGGCCTGGACGAGCGCCTCCTCGTCGACGTCGGTCGCGTAGATCTTGACCCGCCGGCGGAACTCCTCCACGCCCGATCGCCTCGGCGAGCGCGATCGCGAGCGAGTAGGCCTCCTCGCCGGACGCGCAGCCCGCGCTCCAGACGCGCACCGGATCCACCGGTGACCGCTCGGCCAGGATCGAGGGCACGATCTCGGCACGGAGGTACTCCCACGCGTCCGGGTCGCGGAAGAAGCCGGTGACGTTGATCAGGATGGTGTTGAACAGCGCGCCGAACTCGTCGGCGTTGACCAGCAGGTGGTCGAGGTAGTCGCCGTAGTCCTCGATGCCGACCTGGCTCATCCGCTGGCGCACCCGGCGCGCCAGGCTGGTGCGCTTGTAGCCGGTGAAGTCGAACCCGCGGGACTCCTTGAGGTGCTCAGCAGCGCCTCGAAGTCCCCGCTCGGCTCGGTGGAGGTCGTCACCTGGGTACCCTAGGCTCTCAGTACCGCCCAGACGACCTTGCCTCCCGCGGGCGTCGGCGAACATCCCCACACCACCGCCAGCTGGGCCACGAGCACCAGGCCGCGGTTGTGCGCGGTATCCTCGGGATCGATGAGCCGCGCGGGAGCCGGGTCGTCGTCGTACACGGCCACGGTCAGCCGGCGCCGGCGCAGCTCCAGCCTCAGCGCCGGCGCGCAGTAGGTGTGCAGCAGGGTGTTCTCGACGAGCTCGTTGGCGACCAGCATCGTGTCCTGGGCTCGCTCGTCCACCGACCAGTCGGAGCACACGTCGAGCACGAAGCGGCGCGCCAGCGCCGCGCTGGCCAGGCCGTTCGGTAACATCCGGCGGGCGATGCGCCGGACCGGCGGGTCGTCGATCGCGGCCGCGGCGTCGGGAACCGAGGAGTACACCGGGACGAAGCGGGCCAGCCGGTACCGCGCGAGTTGCTCGCGCTGCGCGCTGTGCCCGGCGGCCAGCAGCAGGGGCACGCCCGGCCAGTGCGCGAGCTGTTCGGAGACCGACGAGAACAGGGCCAGCGCCGCCCGGTCGGGCACGGTCAGCCCGTCGAGATCCACGATCACCGCGCGAGGCTCGTCGATCGAGGCCTTGACCAGGATCGCGCGCAGGTCGCCGTAGCTGGTCACATCCAGGACCCCGTGCGGTGCCAGCACCGCCGCACCGCTGAGGTCCCGGCGGTCGACGTGGATTTGCCCGGTGGGCACAGTCAGCTCATCTCCAGGGTTTGCCGCGTCCGGCGACGCGGAGCGGTTCACGCAGCAGTGCGGCCGCGTCCAGCGCCTCCTCGGCGACCAGGTCATACCTGTCGGCGAGGCCGGGGCTGCCCCGCCTCCTGGCGTCGGCGGCCATCCGGTGGCTGAGCGCGGCCTTCTCGTCGAGCGTGCGGACCGCGGCCCACAGCGCCCGCTCCCAGGACGAGCCCTGCGCGTCCAGCAGTGCCTCGGCGGTCCAGGCATGCCCGACACGGCATCGGTACCCGCTGCCAGGCGCGATCTCCACGAGGACGCCGTCGCAGTCCGGGCAGGTGAAGCCGGAGATGTGGCCCATCCCCTCCGGATCTCGCGCGGACTGCGCCGAGAGGTCCGTGATGGCGATGTCGTTCTCCAGCCGCATCAGCCGGGACGGCGCCGGAGCCCCGTTCGGTTCGACGTCCTCCCGGCTGAGCTTCTCGAGCATCGCGCCCATCGCGGCCGCGGGGAGGACGTGATCGACGTCGAGCGACTGGATCGCGTGCTGCGGCATGCCGGGATGGAGCGCGTCGTCCGGGTCCTGCACCAGCACCTTGCCGCCCCGGCTCGCGATCGACATCAGGCCCGCGACCCCGTCGTCGAGCACGCCGGACAGCAGCACCCCGCTGACCCTCGGGCCGCAGACGATCGCCGCGGACCGGAACAGCGCGTTGATCGCCGGACGCCGGCCGTTCTCGGTGGGGCCGTGGGACAGCGCCATCCGGCCGTCCACCACGAGCAGGTGGTGGTCGGGCGGCGCGACGTAGATCGCGCCGCGTTCGGCCACCATGCCGTCGGCCGCGGCGCGCGCGGGCAGCGGACCGGCGCGGTCCAGGATGGCCGGCAGCGCGCTCGCGCCACCGGCCGGGAGGTGGAGGACGACCAGAACGCTCGCGGCGATGTCGGCGGGCAGGCCGGCGGCGAGGTCGCGCAACGCTTCGACTCCGCCGGCCGACGCGCCGACCGCGATGAGGTCACGCGTGTGCCGAGCCATCAGGTGCCCTCGGATCGTCGTGATACCGCTGCGTGCAGATCACGGTACGCCCTCCCGCCCACCGGTTGGCTGGTCGGCTACCCGCGGACCCTCAGGACAAACCCGGTTAGTCGCGCCGGGCGGCGGGTAGGCCATGTGGAGGTGGACCGCCGAGGAGGAAACGAGGTACGCGAGTTGCTGCACATCACGCCCGAGGCCGGGCTGGCGATCAACCGGCTGGTCGAGGGGCAGGGCGCGGCCGGGCTGCGCATCGAGACCCGGTCCGAGGACGCGGGCTTCACCGTGTCGGTCGCCGCCGAGCCGGACGAGACCGACGTGGTGGTGACCGAGGAGACGACCGGCGCGCGGGTGGTGCTCGACTCACGCAGTGCCGACCGGGTCGACGACAAGACCCTCGACGTGGACGACACGGTGGAAGGCACCGCCCGGTTCCGGCTCGCCACGCACGGCATGACCTGACCCACACCGCTTGACGACTCTGGCTATTGCCATTAGCTTTTCGGCTATGAGCAGTCGCCGGAGTTCGCGTGCCTAGGGCGGGGCTGTCCACGACCGGGGTCGTCGACGCCGCCCTCGCCGTGGTGGACGAGGGCGGCCTCGGCGCGCTGACCCTCGCCGCCGTGGCCGCGCGCACCGGCGTCGCCACACCCTCGCTGTACAAGCACGTCGCCAGCCTCGCCGAACTGCGAGTGCTGCTCGGCATCCGGGTGATCGAGGACATGACCGAGCGGTTCACCGCCGCCGTCCTCGGGCGCAGCGGCGACGACGCGGTGGCCGCACTGCTGCACGGCTACCGCGCCTACGTCACCGCCCACCCGGCCCGCTACGCCGCCATGCCGCTCGACCCCCTGCACGACCCGGCGCTGGCCGCCGCCGGGGGCAAGCTGCTCGAGGTCGTCTACGCCGCCCTGCGCGGCTACGGCCTCACCGACTCCGCGGCCGTGCACACCACCCGATGCCTCCGCGCGGTCGCGCACGGCTTCGCCTCGCTCGAGGCGAACGGCGGGTTCGGCCTGCCGGAGAACCTCGACGAAACCTACGACCAACTCGTCCGCACCGTCCTCGCCGGCCTGCCCAGGTAGGAGAAACCCATGTCCAGAGCCGCTTCCCTGTCCCTCGCCGCCGCCGGCGTGCTGTTCCTGCTCTACCCGGTGGTCCGGCCGTGGACCGACGAGACCACCGCGGACGGCGCGCACGAGGCCATGGCCTCCGGCGCCTGGGTCGCCGCGCACGCGTTCGCGATGATCGGCTTCATCCTGGTGCCGCTGGCGCTGCTCGGCCTGCGCGAGGCGATCGGCCTCGTCCCGGCCGCCACCATGTGGGTCGGCGCGGGGCTCACGCTGCCCTACTACGGCGCGGAGGACTTCGGCCTGCACGCCGCCGCGACCCAGGGCGGCGACCTGCTCGACGTCGCCGAGGCGACCCGCTACAACCCGGTGGCGATCACCATGTTCGGCGCCGGCCTGCTGACCCTGGCGGTCGGCGCGATCCTGGTGGCCGTCGCGGTCCGCCGGTCGGGCACGCTGCCGCGCCACTGCGCGATCGTGTTCGCCGCCGGCTTCGCCCTGTTCCTGCCGCAGTTCTTCACCCCGGCGCCGGTGCGCATCGCGCACGGCGTGGTCATGCTGGCCGGCCTGGTCTGGCTGGCGGTGGCGGCGTGGCGGGCGACCCCGCGCCCGGCAGGCCACCCGTCCCCGACCGTCCCGGCCGCGGCCTGAACCATCCGCCCGGACGCCGAACCTGAACAGAGCAGATGTCGGGGTATGGCGGCTCTTCGAACTTGATCGGGGTTTGATGCCGATGGTGACTGCGGTGACCTGAGTGGTGGCGCGGCTCGGTGGCTCTGGGGGTGGTGGCTGGGTGCCCGTGGCTGTTGTTGATCATTCCTGTTGTCGACGCAGGATCACAACAGAACAGCCACGGGCATGGTCAACGATACGACCAACGATGCGACCCGGCTGCTGGGCCTGGAGGGCTTGGCGGTCACCGGGGTCGAAGAGGGACATGGTGATGGGCCGGTCGTGGCCCTGGTCACCAGCGATACGCAGGCACGGATGTGTCCGATGTGTGGGGTGGAGGCGGTGCGGGTGAAGGAGTGGATCACGACTCATCCGCGTGACCTCCCGGTCGCGGGCAGGATGATGCGGTTGCGGTGGCGGAAACGTCGCTGGATCTGCGACCGAGTCGATTGTCCACGTGGGACGTTCACCGAGCAGGTGGAGCAGGTGCCGGCACGGGCGCGGATCACGGCCCGGTTGCGGGGCGGCGGGCGCGGCGGTCGGTGATGGCGGGCGCACGATCGTGCAGTCCGCGCGTGATCACGGGCTGTCCTGGCCAGTGACGGCGGCGGCGTTCGCCGCGCACGCCGCCGCCGTGCTGCCCGAGCAGCCGGAGCCGGTGGCGGTGCTGGGCATCGATGAAACAAGGCGGGGCCGGCCGTGCTGGCAGTACAACACGGAGTTGGGGGTGTGGGAGATGACGGTGGACCGCTGGCATGTCGGCTTCGTCGACATCGGTGGCGGACAAGGCTTGCTGGGGCAGGTCGAAGGCCGCACCGCCCAAGCGGTCATCGACTGGATCAACGGCCGCCCCGGCGACTGGCAGGCCGCGGTGCGGCACGTGGTCATCGACATGTGCACCGTGTTCAAAGCCGCCGTCACCGACGCGCTGCCACACGCGACACTGGTGGTGGACCACTTCCACGTCGTCCAACTCGCGAACAAGGTGATCGACGAGGTCCGCTGCCGACGCACCGCCCAGGTCCGCGGTCGCCGCGGCCGATCCGGCGACCGGGAATGGGACCTACGGAACAAGCTCACTGCCAACGTGGAGAACCGCAACCGGGACAAGACCCGCGCTATGGTCGCGGAATTGGCGGATCTGGGTGAGATCGGACCACCGATCCTGGCCGCCTGGCTGGCCAAAGAAGAACTCCGCCACCTCCTCACCCTGGCCCGCACTCACCCCACCCGCCACCAGATCTCGGGGCGACTGTTCCGCTTCTACACCATCTGCGCCGACAGCGGCGTCCCCGAACTCGAACGCCTCGCCACCACCGTGCAGACCTGGTGGCCCCAGATCGAAGCGTTCATCCACACCGGCATCACCAACGCGAAAAGCGAAGGCATCAACCGAGTCGTCAAACTCGAAGCCCGCACCGCCTACGGCTTCCGCAACCCCACCAACCAACGACTACGCACCCGCTGCGCCACCACCCGACGAGGACGCGGATGCCTCAACCCCGCTTAACTTCGAAGAGCCGGTATGGCTCGTCGTTCGAGCTGCCAGGCAATCGGTCCGCAAGAGCAGCGTGGTGTGGCGGGCGCAGCGACCCGCCACACCACGCCAGCTCAACGTTCGTGCCAGCCCACGCGACCCAGCATGGCCAAAAGAACAACGCTGGCTGCCCCGAGCGCCGCCGCAAGAACGGCAAGCCCGGCGAACAGAACGATCAGCAGGACCGCGCCTCGAACCGTCCGCGGCCAGGAGTCCAACAGTCGCTCGATGGACTCGAGCCAGGCGGGTTCACCTCGGTCGGAGCACCCGACTGCGGCCGTTACGTACACACCAGACGGTGGCCGCACCGGCACAACGTCACGCGGATCACGATCCACGGGTGGATTATTCCTGCCAGATGGCTCTATACTCGACATGTCGACGCCTTTCTCGAAGCGTTGGATGGGCATTGACGAATGCGGCTCCTCGGCTAGCCCCGAGGAGCCGCTGTCGTCATCCATAGTGCCCCGATCTTCCGTCGTTTGCCAACTTGCATCGACTTCGGGCGAATCCTGCCCAACATGCGATTAATCGGCAGATACGTCTCCTCGTGCTGAGGATCAATCACCCGCCGTTGGAATAGTCTGCCCGCTTCGGATGAGATGGCACATTTTTGTCAGATTTCTATTCCAGTTCGACGCGACCGTCGGCTACGAGTCGACAACTGTGCGCCGCCGGAACTTGCTGTCAGATTATTCCAACGGAAGGATTAGTCGCGTTCGATCCCTGCCTGTGAGGTGATCACGACTATGTGTTCAGCAAACCAAGACCCCGACCGCATCCGCTGGGTGCGGTCCGGGCGGTGCAATTACAGCGGGAACTGTGTCGAGTTCGGACAAGCGCCGCGTGGCGGGATCAGGGTCCGGGACTCGAGGGTCGGATCGAGAGCACACCTTGCGTTCGGGATGGATTCCTGGACGCGTTTCGTCCACTTCTGTCGAGGCGTGGCCTAACATCGAAGCTCAAGCGGAGATCAACATTCTCGTCCAGCCTGTCGCGCTTTGAGTTGCCCTCCCAGTCACTTATTCTCTGGTCACGTAGCCACGTTCGAGTGACAGGTGAGCAGTCGGGTGACAAGCAAGGACACTCCTAGTGGACGAGACTCTGGCCGGCAACTCGGTCGCGAACTCCGCAAGCTGCGGCAGGCTGCCGGGATCACACAGAACCGTGCGGCCGAGTGGCTGGGCTGTCGCCAGGCGAAGATCAACAAGATCGAGAGCAGCCTCGTGCGAATCAGTCGCAGCGACCTAGACAGGCTGCTGGAGCTGTACGAAGTCGACCCTGGTCGAGCCGAGTCACTCCGCGCACTCGCCAAGCGTCAGCCTGCCAGGCGCTCTGTCGACTCACCCCCTCTTTGGCGAGCGTACGAAGACCTCACCGACCGGGAACTGGACGCGCAGGCGATCTTCAGCTGGCACAGCGAGGGGATACCGGTCCCCTTGTGCTCCGAGGCGTACATGCTTCAGAGGGTGGGTCACCACCCAGGAACAGCCGAATGCGTGACCGAACTTCTCAGGCGACGGAAGGCACGATCCAAGATCCTTTTCGACGAGGGAGCACTCGACTATCAGACGATCCTCAGTGAGTCAGCGCTTCGCCGGATGCCCGGTGGGCATTCTCCAGAGCTCGTCGTGGACCAGATGGAGCACATGATCTACCTGATCAAAAGCAGCCACCGCTTGACCTTGCGGATTCTGCCGTTCGCCGCCCCGCTGGACTTCGTCGACTCCGACTTCATCCTGCTGCGGTTCCCGCCCGAAATCGACGAAAAAGACTTCGCATACATCGAGTACGTGAGCGGCGCGCGGAACATATCCAATGCCAGTGAGCTGGAAAGCTTCGAAGAGCATTGGAGCAGGCTCCAAGCTGCTGCGTTGAGTCCTATCGCCAGCCTCGAGTTCATTGAACTGGTCATGCGTGAGGCTCGCGACGACATGCGCCGCGCGTAGGAAATCTTGTGGTGTTCAGAGTGACGTTCCCGCGCTAGGCTTGACCCACCTGGAGGCTCACCCGCTGAGGGGACTGAGACGAGTGCGTGACGCACGTTCACACTTAGACCAGCCAATGACGTTCGATCCAAGACGTCCAAGTGTGGCCCGGATCTCGAACTTCCTGCTCGGAGGTAGTGCGAACTGGGCCGTTGATCGTGATTTCGCGCGTCGTGCGGTGAAGTCGTTCCCCCTGCTCGCGGCCGTCGCCAAGGCGAATCGACTATTCTTGATGCGCACAGTGCGGTACCTGGCGAAATCAGGCATACGTCAGTTCATCGACATTGGCGGCGGGGTGCCGACTCTGGAAAACACGCATCAGGTCGCTGACAAGGTCGTTTCCGACTGTCGCGTCGTGTATGTGGAGTCGGATCCTGTCGCCGTCGCGCACGCCGAGATTCTGCTCGACCAGGACGGAGATCCTGACAGGCACGCTGTCGTATGCGCCGATCCCGGCAGTCCCGTGGAACTGTGGGAACGGTCATGCGACACCTGGATGATCGACCCACATGAGCCGGTCGCACTCCTGTTGGCTTCCGTGACGGACAACTTCCAGATATGGCGCTGTGGCGGCGACCTCGGCGCGAACGCTGTTGTGCGCTATCGCGAATTGTTGCCCGTTGGGTCTCACCTTGCGATCTCGCACATCACGACGGACGGTGTGCCAAACGAGACCATCAACCAGCTCCGAGCGCTCACCGAGCTATACAGCGATTCGTGCAAGAACAAGCTGACCTGGCGCTCCAGGACCGAGATGGCCGCACTTTTCGGAGACTTCGAACTCGTCGCCCCCGGTGTCGTCTGGACCACGGAGTGGCGGCCCGACGAGCCTGCTGTGTTGGCCTCCCCCAACCAGTCCGTGATGTTCGCAGGCGTCGGCCGCAAGGTCCGCACGGGACCTGACTCTGCCTGACCACCCGGACGTGGCGGTCGTCCCGCTTGCGCGGCGGCCGCTCGTCCCTACTCGCTGGCCGATCGACCGAGATCGCTCTGCGTAGGCCGTCGGGCCTTGCACGACCCGACCTGAGCCGCCGTCGGCCAACCAAACAGCCAGCACTGTCGCGACTACCCCAAGCCAGTCGCTAGGCGGCCATCGCGGCGCGCAGCGAACGGTAGAGCAGTGCGGCATCGCCCAGGCGGTGCCGCAACTGCCGTTCCAGGCCGCCGATCGGCACCAGGTTCTGCGGCGCGCGCGGGTCCTTGTGCGGCGAGCTCGCCAGCCGCGGCAGGACCCGCGCGGTCACGTCGGCCAGCGCGACCGCGTCCGGCGCCGCCAGGTCCGCCGAACACTCCAGCCGCACCACCGCCGACCACGGCGCCCGCGACGAGCCGGGCAGGCGCAGGTACCACGAGTGGCGCTCCCAGGACGTGCCCATCGTGAACACCGGGCTGCGCTGCCCCGGCGCCAGGTCCGCGATGACCGCGGCCTGCTCGGACTGCAGGTAGGACTTCTGGTGCGTCTTCACGTAGCCGACGGTCCGCGCGAGGTGCGTGCGCCCGCGCAGCGGACCGTCCACGACCAGCAGGTCGTCCTCGACACCCCCGTGCTCGCGCCACGCGTTGGCCAGCTCGACCTCCAGCGCGGCCAGCCGGCCCTGCACGCCGAGGGTCAGCTGGTCGAGGCCGCCGGGGGTGCGGTGGAACCGGTAGCGCGCGTGCCGGGTCTCGATGTCCCCGCCGACCGCCGCGTACAGGCCGCGGTCCACGGCCACGTCGACGATCCGCGCGGTCCCGTCGCAGCACACGAGGCCCGCGGCGAGCGATGCGACCACCCCGGGCAGCGGCTCCGGTCCCTGGCCGTGCACCCAGACCCGGCCGTCGATGCGGCGCACGCCGTCGAGGAACAGCACCGAACCGGGCAGCGCGCCGCCGGCCGGCGTGACCGGCTTCCAGTCCGCCGCCGGCCGCTCGAGGTCCAGCGCCAGCCGCGCGGAGGACTCGCGGCCGTCCAGCTCGTCCCCGCGGGCGACCCCGTAGCCGGGGTCCCACGGGTCGACCGTGTACGAGGTCGGTGAGAGGACCGAGGTCATATCCTCATCGCCTCGACCCGCCGCAGCCGCGACGACGCGCCGTCGCGGGTGACCGCGAACTGCACCGGCACGCGCTCGGCCAGCGCCGGCACGTGCGTCACGATCCCCACCATCCGGTCGGTCTCCTGCGCCAGCCGCTCCAGCGTCGCCGCCACGGTGTCCAGCGTGGACTCGTCCAGGGTGCCGAAGCCCTCGTCGAGGAACATCGAGTTCAGGTCCCGCTTGCCCCCGGACAGCCCGACCACCTGGTGCGACAGCGCGAGCGCGAGGGCCAGCGAGGCCTGGAAGGTCTCCCCGCCGGACAGCGTGTTCACCGGCCGCTGGGTGCCGGCGTCGTTGTGGTCGACCACGACCAGCTCGTTGCGCTCGGCGCGGTGCAGCTCGTACTGCCCGCCGGAGAGCTGCAGCAGGATCTCCGACGCCTCGGTCACCAGCGAGTCCAGCGCCTCGGCGCACAGCCACGCCTCGAACCCGTTGGACTTCAACAGGTTCCCGAGCGTGCGCGCGACCTGCTCCTCCTCCTTGCGCCGCTCGACCTCCGCGGCGAGCGCGACCGACGTGTCGCGCCGCTCCACCCGGTCGGCCAGCTCGGCCTTCGCCCGCTCGATGTGCCCGGCCAGCACCACGTCCGCCTTCGCCTTGCCCGGCACGGCAACCCCGTGCCCGGCCAGCAGCTCGGCCAGCTCGGCGCTCGCGGTGGTGCCCTGGGCGAGCAGGTCCTTCTCGCGCTGCTCCAGCTCGGCCACGCGCGCCGCCAGCTCGGTCTGCCGGGTACCGGCCCAGGCGAGCAGCGCCTGCCACGCCGCGGCGAGGTCGGTGTCGCCAACCTGCGGCACGCCGAGCGCGACGAACCGGTCGCGGCTGTCGCGCAGCGCGGCCCAGGCGCGCTTCTCCTCGTCGCCGAGCGCGGTCCGCTCGCGCCGCGCGTCGTCGACGGCCGCGCGGACGGACCGGGCGGTGGCGACGGCCCGGCGCCGCACCGCGTCGGCGGCCTCCCGCTCGCGCAGCGCCGTCTCGACCTCGGCCGGCGGCGGCGCGCCGGTCAGCTCGGCGGCGAGCTCCGCGGCCTGCCGCTCGGCGGAGCTCACCTCGGCGCGCGCGGACGCGGCGGCCCTGGCGGCGTCCGCATGCGCGCGGCGCGCGGCGGTGAGCCCGCTCCTCGCGGTGGTGACCGCGGCGCGCGCGGCGTCGAGGTCGGCCGGCAGCTCGTGGTGCGGCAGGTCGTGCACCCGCTGGCGGCACACCGGGCACGGCTCGCCCTCGACGAGGTCGGCGGCGAGCGCGACCGCGCGGTGCGCCCGGTCGGCGCCGGCCTGCGCGGCCTCCGCCTCGGTGGCGGTCCGCTCCGCGCCGGCCAGCTCGGTCGCGGCGTGCTGCTCGGCGGCCTCCGCCCGCCCGGCACCGTCACGCAGCCCGTCGAGCCGGCCGGCCAGTGCCGCCGACCGGGCGTGCGCGTCGCGCCAGCGTTCCAGCTCGGTGGCCGCCGGCAGGTCGGCGAGGCCGCGCTCGGCCGCCGCCTCCGCCTCGTCGGCGGCCTGCTGCTCGGTGAGCCGCCGCGCGATCTGCTCGTCGGCGACCGCGAGCCGGGTGGCGAGGTCGGCGACGTCGCCGGGCCGGCGCAGCGCCCGCAGCTCGCGCAGCCCGTCACCGGCCGCCTTCGTCGCGGCGTTCGCCTCGGCCCACTCGACGCGCAGTGCGGCCTGCCGCTCGACCGCCTCGTCCACGGTGGGCACCAGGCCCTCCAGGTCGGCCACCCGCCGGGTGGCGGCCGCGACCACCTCGTCGGTGACCGTGCCCAGCTCGGCGAGGCGCTTCTCGGTCATCTCGAGCTTCCCCCTGGCCAGCTGCGCGCGCTCCCTGGCCTTCTTGCCGACGTCCTCGTAGACGGCGTAGGCGAGCAGCGCGATCAGCAGGTCCTGCCGGTCCCCGGGCTTGGCCTGCAGGAACTCCGCGAAGCGGCCCTGCGGCAGCACCACGCACTGGGTGAACTGCTCGTAGCCGATGCCGAGCAGCTCGCTCACCGCGGCGGTGACCCGGTCCCCCTCGGCCTCAGAGCGGACGACGGCCTCGAGGATCTTGCCGAGGTCGGCGTCCGGCGGCACGTCCGGGTCCAGCCGGTCCAGCCGCGCCTCTTTGGTGTGCACGTTGCCGCGGGCGTCGCGGCGCAGCTGCCGCGCCGCCGCGTAGCGCCCGCCGGACGCCTCGAAGACCAGGCAGACCCGGCCCTCGTTGACCGACGGCGCGAGCGCGTTGCGGATCACGTTCCCCTTGCCCCAGCGGGGAACCGTGCCGTACAGCGCGAAGCACAGCGCGTCGATCACCGTCGACTTGCCCGAGCCGGTCGGCCCGGTCAGCACGAAGAAGTCCACATCGGACAGCTGGATGTCGGTGTCGTCGCGGTAGCTGCCGAAGCCGGAGAACGCCAGGCGCAGCGGGCGCATCAGTGACCTCCCGTGGCGTCGTCGAGCAACTCGGCGAACATCGTCTGCAGCCGGGGGTCGTCGACCTCCTTCTCCGCCAGGAAGTCCGCGAACAGGTCGGTCGGCGAGCGGCCGATCCGGCTGCGCACCGCGCCGCCGCGGTCCGGGCGGGCGCGGAACTTCTCGTCGATCTGCACGTCGAGGGTGTTCGGCAGCTTCTCCCGGACCAGGTCGGCGAGACCCGCGCTCGCCTTCTGGGTGAGCACGACGCGCAGGAACGCATCGCCCGCCTCCTCGCCGGCGGCCACGACCTCGTCGAGGGTGCCGCGCAGGGTGGCCAGTGGGCGCCCGCCGCGCAGCGGCACCGGGCGGATCGCCGCGCGGCTGTCCGGGGTGGCGCGCACGACCAGCGCGACCGGCTCGTTGGCCTCCTCGCCGAAGTCCAGCGCGATCGGCGAGCCGGAGTAGGCGATCGGGCAGGGCCCGTCGATCTGCTGGTAGCGGTGCAGGTGGCCGAGCGCGGCGTAGTGCGTGCTGGGCGGGAAGGTGTCCGGCGGCACCTCGTAGCCGAGCAGCGTCTGCACCGCGCGCTCGCCGCCGCCCCAGCGGCCGCCGAGCAGCGTGGCGTGCGTGGTGACGAGGTTGACGCTGTCGGGGGTGAACCCCGCGCACAGCATCTCGATGATCGCCCGGACCCGGTTGGCGTAGTCCTGGTTGTGCCGCGACGGGTCGTGCAGCAGCACCTCGGCGGCGCGGACGGCGACCCGGTGGGACAGGAACGGCAGCGCGGCGACGACCGCCCGCTCGCCGGTGCGGGTGTCCAGGGTGAGCGTGCCGCCGCTGTCCGGGCGCCGGGGCGTGCCGACGACGTGGATGCCCAGCTCGCCCAGCACCGGCGCGTACACCTCCTGCACGAGCTTCTGGTTGTCGTGGTTGCCGGCCAGCGCCACCACCTGGCGGCCGCCCTCGCGCAGCGCCATCAGCGTCCGCATCACCAGCGACTGTGCCTGCGGGTTCGGCGCGGAGGTCTCGAACAGGTCGCCCGCCACGATCACCAGGTCGACGTCCTCCTCGCCGGCGACCCGGACCAGGTCGGCGAGCACCGCGCGCTGCTCGTCGATGCGCGGCTGGTTCTTGAGCACCTTGCCGACGTGCCAGTCGGCCGTGTGCAGGATCCGCATGCCCGCCTCCCGGAATTTTCACAGTCTGGTCGCGTCCCGTTCCCTGCGGCCGGGTTGCACTCGGTTTCTCAGAACGGAGGGGGGTCGTCGTCCAAGCCCGGCGAACGGGTCGGCGGGCGGCGGCCGGGCCGGTGTCCACCCCGGTCCACTGCCCCTTCTCCGCCGGCCGGGTGGCCCACGCCGGGAACGGGAACTCGATCGCCAGCGGCACCGGGATGTCCGGCTGCGAGACGAACATCGTCCCCGGCTTGGCGATCGTCGCGCGCTGCCGCTGGGCGGGCGGCAGGTAGCCGTACTCCGGCCGGGACGCCTCGGCCGGGTCGAGCCGCCCGGCGACGCGGACCGAGCAGTTCGCCACGATCCGCCGCTCGACCTCGCTCGCGGTCTGCTGCGCGCCGATGAGGATCACCCCCAGCGACCGGCCGCGCTCGGCGACGTCGAGCAGGATCTGCTTGATCGGGCTGTCGCCCTCCCGCGGGGCGTACTTGTTCAGCTCGTCGAGCACGATGAACATCAGCGGCCGCGCGGTGCCCTGCTCCTCCTTGCGGCGGAACTCCTGGCGCAGGCTCACGCCGACCACGAACCGCTGCGCCCGGTCCGGCAGGTTGTGCAGGTCGACCACCGTCACCTGGGCCTCGCCGGTGGTCAGCGAGCGGTTGCCCCGGTCGGCGAGGTCGGCGCGGATGATCACGGACAGCGGGCGCACCGCCGAGCGCAGCCGGCGCAGGAACGCGTTGACGCTGCCGGTGGAGGTGCTGCCGGCCACCCAGTCGCGGCGGGTGTCCTCGTCGAGCAGCTCGTCCTCGATCAGCCCGACCAGCTGGGAGAAGCTGCGCAGCTGCCCGCCGCGGCCCGGGTCGACGCCGGTGATCTGCACCGCGCCGTCCCTGCCCACCCGCTGGTGGTCGCGCTTGAGCCGGGCGGCGACCTGCCCGATCAGCATCGTGTACTGGCTGCGCTCGTCCTCGCCGTCGGCGAACACGAACGGCATCAGCTCCTGCTCGCAGAACTCGGCGAGGGTCCAGTAGAACGGGCTGACCGCCTTGTCCCGGGCCCGCACGTCCGGGGTACCGCTCGCATCGCCCGGGCGGGGCGGGGCGAACACCTGGACGTTGCGGAAGGACGACGCGGGCAGGCCCAGCAGCCCGTACCGCGCCCGCTGCTGGTCGGTGAGCTTGACGTTGGCGTAGTCGAGGAACAGCAGGTCCTCGCCCTTCACGCTGAAGATCAGCGCCTTGGTGTTGTGCGCCTCGCCGGCCAGCACGCCCGAGTTGAAGATCGAGTGCAGCAGGAACGTGGCGAACGAGGTCTTGGTCGCGATGCCGGACACGCCGGAGATCGACACGTGGCCGCCGCGGGTGCCGTCCACGAAGTCGAAGTTGCAGAACACCGGCTGCCCGTCGCGGCCCAGCCCGATCGGCACCTTCGCGTCGGCCATCGTGTCGAAGTACAGCGCGGAGTCGCGCTCCTCGCCGGTGGCGCGGGAGACCGCGGTGCCCGGCCGCGGCGGCACGTAGACCTCGGGCTCCACCCGGGTGACCGTGACCTCGGCGACCTCGCTGACCTCGGCCGGCAGCGCGCCCTGCTCGATGAGGAACACGTCGGAGGCGAACCGGGCGCCCTCGTGGCCGGCCTCGACGTTGGTGACCACCCCGGCGATCTGCACGTCGGAGCCGTCCGGCAGCCTGCGGCGGGTCACCACCACGTCGTCGAGCTGGAGGAACTGGTCGGCCGCGACGCCGACGGAGAACTCCAGCGGGCTGGCCGCGACCGTGCCGACGACCAGGCCCACCGGTGCCTGCCCGGACACCGTGGACACGGCACCGTTCGGGGACGGACTCGGCTCGGCCACGCACTCTCCTCGGTCGGCCCTCGGTCGGCGGAGCCTGCAGTCTATGTCCGGGGCCGGACGAGACCGGGGACGCCGGCACCGGGCACGCCGCGTGCCGGCGGGCCTACTTCTTCGCGGCCAGCCGTGCCAGCACCTCCGGGCGGCGCAGCGGCGGCAGCGTGGTGGGCGGCTGCCTGCGCGGCGGCAGCTCCGCGAGCAGCCGGGTGGTCGCCGCCGCGACGGCGGCGACGGCCGCCTCGAACGGGTCCCGCGTCCTGTCGGTCGGCGAACCGACGCCACTCACCTTCCGGACGTACTGCCGCGCCGCGGCCTCGATCTCCTCGGGCGTCGCGGCCGGCTCCAGGCCTCGCAGGGCGGTGATGTTTCGGCACATGGATCCGAGCGTAGTTGCCGAACCGGCTCACATCGGCGGCGCGAACCCCGGCACCCAGCCCGGATCCTCGGACTCCCCGCATTCCACGCACGGCACCTCGACCATCCCGCCGGGCAGCTTGTCGACCCACACGGTCCCGTTCGCGGGCAGCACCATCGGCCGGATCACGCCCTCGTCGCTGCGGTACTGGGTGACCTGACGGCAGCCGTGGCACACCGTCCGCACGGTCGTCGACACGTCTTCCACGCCCGCAGCCTACGTCGGCTCCGCGCACCGACCGGCCGCCGTCCACTGGCGGTGTCGGGCCGGACGTCACCGCAACGCCAGCTCGTCCACCACGTCGGTCAGCTTCCCCCGCCGCGCGTGCACCGCGCGCTGCCGGTCCGCGCCGCCGCCGGACGCGCGCAGCGCCGCCAGCCCGGCCTCGACGAACCCCGCGTCGTCCCCCAGCGCCGGGCCGAGCAGCCCGAACAGGTCGGCGAGCTGGTCGTGCAGCGAGGCCAGCCCGCCGGTGACCGGGTGCAGGCTCGCCCCGCCGAGCCCGTCGCGGGAGGCCCGCCAGAGGTTCGCGCGCAGCACCGCGTTCGACACGTCCGGGGCCGGCACGCCCGCCGAGATCCGCTCCACCGCGTGCCCGACCAGGCCGCGGACCAGGACGGCGAGCAGCGCCGCGTCCTCGGCCGTGGCCGCCACGTCGGCGACCCGGAACTCGAGGGTCGGCTGGTGTTCGGAGAGCCGGACGTCCCAGTAGACCATCCCGCGGTCCAGGATCGACCCGGAGCGCAGCAGGGCCTCCACCGTGGACTCGTACTCGTCGAGCGAGGCGAACGCGGGCGGCGGTCCGGCCGAGGGCCAGCGCGACCAGTTCTGGTACCGCCAGCTCGCGTACCCGGTGTCCAGCCCGTCGAACGGCGAGTTCGCGGTCACCGCGAGCAGCGCCGGCAGCCACGGCCGCACGTGGTTGCTGACCTGCACGCCCAGCGCCCGGTCCGGCATGTCGACGTGCACGTGGCAGCCGCAGGTGGCGCCGGCCCGCGCGGTCGCGCCGAAGTGCCGGGCCATCCGCAGGTAGCGGGGCTTGGGGGTGATCTCCGGCCGGTCCTCCTCGGGCAGCACCGGGCAGCCGCTGGGCAGCAGCCGCAGCCCGAGCCGCCGCGCCGAGGCGGCGAGCTCGGCACGCAGCGCCACCAGGTGGTCGAGCACCTCGCCGGGTGTTCGGCAGACTCCGGTCGACGACTCGACCTGGCACAACGTCAGCTCGGTCTCCAGCGCGCCCGCCAGGTCGTTCGCCGCGTCGGCGACCTCGGGGCCGCGGCCGGACAGCCGGCCGTCGGCGTCGACGAGCAGGAACTCCTCCTCGACACCAACCGTGAGCGGCACCCACGTCAGATACCCCTCGATCGGGTGGCACAAACGCTGACGGAAAGTGGCGAGGTCAAGAAGACAACTCGAAAGTTTCTACCGTGTTGGCCGATTGCGTCCGTCCACACCGGAACCGCACGCTGGTAACCGTCCGGTCCCCCCTGCTCACCGGGCATCCCCGAACCGTGTGGAGGCAGCCCATGCGACTCATCCGCTCGTCCCTGCTCGCCCTGCTCACCGCCGCGTTGACCCTGGCCGGGCTCCAGCCCGCCCAGGCTGCCGCCGGCCCGTACACCGCGCTCGGCGACTCCTACTCCTCCGGCGTCGGCACCCGCACCTACTACTCCGACTCCGGCTCCTGCCACCGCTCGCCGAAGGCCTACCCGGTGCTGGTCGCCCAGCACCTCGGCGCACCGCTCACCTTCGCCGCGTGCTCCGGCGCGCGGGTGCCCGACGTGCTGAACCAGCTCGGCAGTCTCACCGCGAGCACCGCGTTCGTCACCGTGTCGGTGGGCGGCAACGACGCCGGGTTCGCCGACGTGATCACCCAGTGCGCCCTGCCGTGGCCGTGGACGTGCACCTCCGACATCAACAACGCCAACAACTTCATCCGCAACACGCTGCCCGGGCTGCTGGACAACCTCTACGGCCAGATCCGGTCCCGGGCGCCGAACGCGCGGGTCGCGGTCGTCGGCTACCCGCGGCTGTTCAACGGCGAGACGTGCAACGCGCTGGCCCGGATCAGCGCCGGCGAGCAGGCCTCGCTGAACCAGACCGCCGACCTGTTGGCCACCATCATCGGCGGCCGGGCCGCCGCGCACGGGTTCGGCTTCGTCGACGTCCGTTCGGCCTTCACCGGCCACGCGGTGTGCGACGACGTCGAGTGGCTCAACGGGCTGTCCAACCCGGTGCTGGAGTCCTACCACCCGAACGTCACCGGCCAGGCCTCCGGCTACACCCCGCTGGTGCAGAACCGGCTGGCCTCCCTAGCCGTCCACCAGCAGCCCGCGCAGCGGGCCCTGTAGCCGGCCCGCCCGCCGGGAGACGCCGGGCAGCAACGTGAGCCGGTGGGTTCGCGGACGCCCGTCCGCCTCCCGGCCGGCCTGCTCCTCGGCCGTCGGGCGCCAGACCCGGTCGACCACGTCGGCCGGGTCGGCGTCGACATCCGTCCGGGGGCGCTGCAGGTGCTCGGCCCACAGCCGCAGCCGCGTCTCCCGGATCAGCTCCCGGTCGTCGGTGGCCACGTTGACCTCGGTGTCGTTGAACAGCGAGTGCTCGTTGAGGTTCGCCGAGCCGATCGTCATCCACTCGTCGTCGACGATGCCGACCTTCGCGTGCACGTAGACCGGGGCGGTCGCGTCCCCCTGCCGGTCGTGGCTGTGCGCGCTGATGGTCGTGGCCAGCAGCAGCCGCTCCCCGGTCGGGTCGACGGCGTCGGCGGCCAGCATGCGGCCGAGCTGGCCGCGGGTGGTGTCCGCGCCGTTGGTCGGCTTGCGGGGCAGCAGCAGGACCACCCGGAACCGCGGGTCCGGCGGGTCGCGCAGCTTGTCGATCAGCACCTCGGCGACCTCGGGCGACCACAGGAACTGGTTCTCCAGGTACACCAGACGCCGCGCGGAACGCAGCGCGCGCAGGTAGGCGTCGAGGATGGTGAACTCGCCGCGCGGGGCGAAGTCGTAGGTCCCGTCCGGCACCGTGCGCAGCAGCTGCACGTCCGTCCGGCCCGCCGGACCGCCCGCCGTGGCCGGTGCCAGCTCCTCGCCCGCCACCTCGGTCCACCGGTGCCGGAAGTGCTCGGCGACGTCGGCGACGACGGGTCCGCGCAGCCGCACCACCAGGTCGTGCCAGCCCAGATCACGGTCCGGCGGGTGCTCGGTGCTGTCGTGCCGGTCGCCCTGCAGCGCGGTCAGGTCCAGGCCGCCGACGAACGCGGTCTCGTCGTCGACGATCACGAGCTTCTCGTGGTGGCAGTGCATCGTGCGCTCCCGCGAGTCGAGCACGCAGCGCACCGCCGAGTCGCGGGTGAACTCCTCCCGCGCGGCCTTCACCAGCCCGCGGGTCGGCTGGAACACCGGCACCGGCGGCCCGGCCCACAGCAGCAGCCGGACCGGGACGCGCTCCGCGGTCCCGGCCAGCAGCCGGCGCAGGGTCGGCGCGCCCGGCTCGCGGGTCAGCCGGAAGTCGGGGCTGGCGTGCCAGTTCGCGATGTGCACCTGCCTGCGCGCGCCCTCGATCGCGGCCTGGATGGCGGGCAGCGCCTCCTCGCCGTCGACCAGGACCTCCATCGAGTTGCCGGACCGGACCGGGGCCCGGCCGCCGAACGGGTCGCCGGAGCCGCCGGGCGCCAGCACGTCTCCCCAGCCCAGGCGGCGTAATCGGCGTGCGTGGTGGGTGCACAGGACGCGCTCGAGGGCGTCCCCGGCGCGCTCGTCCACGGTGTCGGTGAATGTCCGCAAGGTGCTCACCGTCCCATGCCACTACAGATCCGCGTTGATCGCCGAACAAGGTGATCTGCGTTGGTGGGCTGGGATTTCCGGTTTGGAGGTGCGAGGATCGGGGTATGTGCCGGCCGGGGCCCGGCCGGCCCTGCGAAAGCCCACTGCGGGAGGGCCATCGTGGCCAAGCACAAACTGTCCGTCGACATGCCGGCAGAGCTCAGGGTAGGGCTCCCGGCACCGATCCTCCGGCATCGCCAGGCACCGACGCCCGGTGAACGCCTCCGTAGGGCGGTCGACTCGGCGCTCGCCGAGCTGGCCGCGTCCGCCAACCCCGACGACCCCACCCGGCACCGGCTCGACGACCTGCTGGTCGGCGGCCTGGCGTGGGCCGCGGCCACCGGGGACACCTGCCGCATCGAGCCCGCGGTGCACGACGTGCGCACCGCACGCGTCCGGCTCGACGCGGACGATCCCGACGGTGCACGGACCGCTCTGCTCGCCGCTCGGGAGGGCCTCGGCCGCCCGCTGCCGAGCCAGCGCGACCCGCGCTGACCCGGTCGCGAATGGACGCTGAGCTCCGCGCGCTCGCCGCCGCACACGGTGTCGCCACGTGGTACGAGGACACCGAACGCCGCCGGATCGAGGTCGCCGACGACATCGTCGTCTCGGTACTCGCGCAGCTCGGCGTGGACGCGAGCACGCCCGCGTCGGTCGCGGCCCAGCTGTCCGACGCCCTCGCCCGGCACGGCCGCACGACCGTGCCGGACCCGCTCGTGCTGCGCGCGGGCGAGACGCCTGCGCTCGGCGTGCCCGGGGAACTGCACCTGGAGGACGGCACCGTCCGCCCGGTGCGTCACCAGCTGCCCGCCGACCTGCCGCTGGGCTGGCACACGCTGTCCCTCGGCGACCGCCGGACCTCCGTGGTCGTGACGCCGCCGACGCTGCCGCCGGTCCCGGCCGCGTGGGGCTGGATGGTGCAGCTGTACGCGCTGCGCTCGGCCGGCTCCTGGGGCATCGGCGACCTCACCGACCTGCGCACGCTGGTCAGCGGCTCGGCGCGGCTGGGCGCCGGCGTGGTGCTGGTCAACCCGGTCCAGGCGATCACCCCGGTCGCACCGGTCCAGCGCTCGCCGTACTCGCCGTCGAGCCGCCGCTTCGCCAACCCGCTGTACCTGCGGATCGCCGACACCGAGCCGTTCCGCGCGGCCGGGCCCGAGGTCCGCGCGGAGGTGGCCGCGCTCGCCCCACCGGCCCCGGCCGCCGACGGCCTCATCGACTACGACGCGGTCTGGGCGGCCAAGCTCGCGGCGCTCGAGCTGCTGTGGCGGCGCTCGCTGCCGCTGCCGCCCCCGCCCGAGGACCCCGACCTGCGCGACTTCGCGACGTTCTGCGCGCTGGCCGAGCAGCACGGGCCGGACTGGCGGAAGTGGCCGGCCGAGCTGCGCCACCCGCGGGGCACCGCGGTCGAGGCCGCCCGGCGGGACAACCCGCGGATCGCGTTCCACGCGTGGGTGCAGCGGCTGTGCCGGGAGCAGCTGGCCGGGGTGCGGGACGCGGCCGCGGACCTGGCGGTCGGCATCGTGCACGACCTGCCGGTCGGCGTGGACCCCGCCGGGGCGGACGCGTGGGCGCTGCAGGACGTGCTGGCCTCGGAGGTCACCGTCGGCGCGCCGCCGGACGCGTTCAGCCAGCAGGGCCAGGACTGGAACCTGCCACCCTGGCGCCCGGACCGGCTGGCCGCGTCCGGGTACCTGCCGTTCCGCGACGTCATCCGCGGCGTGCTCGCCCACGCCGACGGGATCCGGGTCGACCACGTCATGGGCCTGTGGCGGCTGTGGTGGATCCCGCCCGGCCGCCCGGCCGAGCGAGGGGACCTACGTCCACTACGACGCGAACGCGCTGCTCGGCGTGCTCGCGCTGGAGGCGGTGCGGGCGTCGGCGATCGTGGTCGGCGAGGATCTCGGCACCGTCTCCGACGAGGTGCGCGACACGCTGCGCGAGCGGGGCGTGCTCGGCTCGGCGGTGCTCTGGTTCCAGCGCGACGAGCGGGCGCCGGGCGAGCCGCTGCTGGCGCCGGCCCGCTGGCCGGCCGAGGCGATGGCGAGCATCTCCACCCACGACCTGCCGACCGCGGCCGGCTTCCTGCGCGGCGAGCACGTGCGGGTGCGCGCCGAGCTCGGCCTGCTCGACGACCCGGAGGCCGATCGCGCCCGGGCCGCCGCCGACCGCGAGGAGCTGCTGGCCGAGCTGGCCGCGCACGGCCTGCTGGCGCCCGACGCCACCGAGGAGGATCTCGTCGTGGCCCTGCACCGGCTGCTCGCCACCGCGTCCAGCAGGCTGCTGCTGACCTCGCCCCAGGACGCCCTCGGCGAGCCGCGCCAGCCGAACCTGCCGGGCACCATCGACGAGTACCCCAACTGGAGGATCCCCCTTCCGGTGACCGTCGACGAGTTGTTGAAACACCCGGTAGTCCTCCGTGCGATCTCCTCCCTGCGAGACGCCCGACCGTCGGCGACCTCGGCACCCCGGTCGGATGGAGCTGCCGAGGAGCCGCTCCAACGGCGGTAGCACTGTCGGTACCGACCTTTAACGTTGTTCATGAGTAGACGTCCCCACCGAGGAGCACCTTTGCAGGCCTGGCCCGGTAACCCGTACCCGCTCGGCGCCACGTACGACGGCGCCGGCACGAACTTCGCGCTGTTCTCCGAGGCGGCCGAGCGGGTCGAGCTGTGCCTGTTCGACGCGGCCGGACACGAGACCAGGGTCCGGCTGCCGGAGGTGGACGGCTTCGTCTGGCACTGCTACCTGCCCGGCGTCTCTCCCGGCCAGCAGTACGGGTTCCGCGTCCACGGCCCCTACGACCCGCCCAACGGGCCCGCGCTGCAACCCCAACAAGCTGCTGCTGGACCCGTACGCGAAGGCGACCACCGGCGCGGTGGACTGGGACGAGTCGGTGTTCGGCTACCCGTTCGGCCACCCGGACGGGCGCAACGACACCGACTCGGCCGGGCACACCGCGCACGGCGTGGTGGTCAACCCGTTCTTCGACTGGGCGAACGACCGCCCGCCCAACACGCCGTACAACGAGTCGGTCATCTACGAGGCCCACGTGCGCGGGCTCACCATGACCCATCCGGACATCCCGCACGAGATGCGCGGCACCTACTCGGGCCTGGCCCACCCGGTGATGATCGACTACCTGATCGACCTCGGGGTCACCGCCGTGGAGCTGATGCCGGTGCACCAGTTCCTGCACGACCACGGGCTGCTCGAGCGGGGCCTGCGCAACTACTGGGGCTACAACACGATCGCCTACTTCGCCCCGCACGACGGCTACGCCTCGGCCAACGTCATGGCGGGCGGTCAGGTGCAGGAGTTCAAGGCGATGGTGCGCGCGCTGCACGAGGCCGGCATCGAGGTGATCCTCGACGTCGTCTACAACCACACCGCGGAGGGCAACCACCTCGGCCCGACGCTGTCCATGCGCGGCATCGACAACGAGGCCTACTACCGCCTGGTGGAGGACGACCAGCGGTACTACATGGACTACACCGGCACCGGCAACTCGCTGAACGTGCGCAGCCCGCACACCCTGCAGCTGATCATGGACTCGCTGCGCTACTGGGTCACCGAGATGCGCGTCGACGGGTTCCGCTTCGACCTCGCGGCCACCCTGGCCCGGGAGTTCTACGACGTCGACCGGCTGTCCACGTTCTTCGACCTGGTGCAGCAGGACCCGGTGATCAGCCAGGTCAAGCTCATCGCCGAGCCCTGGGACGTCGGTCCGGGCGGCTACCAGGTCGGCAACTTCCCTCCACTGTGGACGGAGTGGAACGGCAAGTACCGCGACACGGTGCGCGACTTCTGGCGCGGCGAGCCGGCCACCCTCGGCGAGTTCGCCTCCCGCATCACCGGCTCGTCCGACCTGTACCAGGACGACGGGCGGCGGCCGTACGCGTCGATCAACTTCGTCACCGCGCACGACGGCTTCACCCTCAACGACCTCGTGTCCTACAACGAGAAGCACAACGAGGCCAACGGCGAGGGCAACCGGGACGGCGCCGACGACAACCGGTCGTGGAACTGCGGCGCCGAGGGCCCCACCGAGGACGAGAAGATCAACGACCTGCGGGCCCGCCAGCGCCGCAACATGCTGGCCACGCTGCTGCTGTCCCAGGGCGTGCCGATGCTGCTGCACGGCGACGAGCTCGGTCGCACCCAGCACGGCAACAACAACGCCTACTGCCAGGACGCCGAGCTGTCGTGGGTCGACTGGTCGCTGGCCGAGCGCAACGCCGACCTGCTCGACTTCACCGGCGCGGTCATCGAGATGCGGCACAACCACCCGGTGTTCCGCCGGCGCCGGTTCTTCGCCGGCCGGCCGATCCGCAAGGGCGAGGAGCTGCGCGACATCGCGTGGTTCACCCCGTCCGGCGAGGAGATGTCCGAGCAGGACTGGGAGTCCGGGTTCGGCCGCAGCATCATGGTGTTCCTCAACGGCGACGGCATCGGCGACCTCGACCGCCGCGGCGAACGCGTGCACGACGACTCGTTCCTGCTGTGCTTCAACGCCCACGACGACGACATCGACATGACGGTGCCGGACGCGAGCTACGGCAGCGAGTGGACCGTCCTGGTCGACACCGCGACCGGCCAGGTCTTCGCCGAGTCCGGCAGCGGCGTGGTGGTCGGGGTGGTGGCCGGCGACCGGGTCACCGAGCCCCGCACGGTCGGGGCGGGCGCGACGGTGAGCGTCGTGTCCCGCTCGCTGGTGGTCCTGCAGCGCACCGGGGAGACCGAGTGAGCGAGGGCGGCGGGGCGTCCGGCACCGTGACGGTGCCCGGCTCCACCTACCGGGTGCAGGTCCGGCCCGGCTTCGACCTGTCCCGGACCGCCGAGCTGGTGCCCTACCTCGACCGGCTGGGCGCCGGCGCGGTGTACACCTCGCCGCTGCTGGCCGCGGCACCCGGGTCGACCCACGGCTACGACGTGGTCGACCCGACCCGCGCGAGCCCCGAGCTCGGGGGCGAGCAGGCACGGCGGCGGCTGGTGGCCGCGGTCCGCGCGGCGGGCCTCGGGCTGGTGGTCGACCTGGTGCCCAACCACATGTCGGTCGAGGTGCCGGCGGCCAACCCGTGGTGGTGGGACGTGCTCACCCATGGCCCCGCATCCCGCTTCGCCGCGTACTTCGACGTCGACTGGTCCCGGGGACCGATCCTGCTCCCGGTGCTGGGCGACGAGGGGTCGCTCGAGATCCGCGACGGCCGGCTCGCCTACTACGACCACGAGTTCCCGGTCGCGCCCGGCACCGAGGGCGGCAGCGCGGAGGAGGTCCACGAGCGCCAGCACTACCGGCTCGTGCACTGGCGGCGCGGCAACGCCGAGCTGACCTACCGCCGGTTCTTCGACATCACCTCGCTCGCGGCCGTGCGCGTCGAGGACCCGGTGGTCTTCGAGGCCACGCACGCGGAGGTCCTGCGGTGGGTCCGGGCGGGCGAGGTCGACGGGCTGCGGATCGACCACCCCGACGGCCTGGCCGACCCGGGCGGCTACGTCCGCCGGCTGCGCGAGCACGCCGACTGCTGGCTGGTGGTGGAGAAGATCCTCGCGCCGGGTGAGGAGCTGCCCGCCTCGTGGCCGGTGCACGGCACCACGGGCTACGACGCGCTGCGCGAGGTGTGCGGCGTGTTCGTCGACCCGGCCGGGGAGGCCGTGCTGACCGAGCTGGCCGCCACGCCGGACTTCGGCACCGAGGAGGCCCGCTGCCGGCGGCTGGTCGTCGAACGCTCCCTGGTGGCCGAGGTGCGCCGGATCGCCGCGCTGGTCCCGGGCATGCCGGCCGATGCGGTCGGCGAGCTCCTGGTCGCGTTCCCCGTTTACCGCTCCTACCTGCCGGAGGGCCTCGCGCACTGGCGCACGGCGGTCGACCGCGCCCGCGCCGCCCGCCCCGACCTGGCCGACGCGCTGTCCACACTGGACCGCGCGGTGCGCGAGGACCCGCGCGGCGAGCTGGCCACCCGGATCCAGCAGACCTCCGGCATGGTCGTGGCCAAGGGGGACGAGGACACCGCGTTCTACCGCTACCCGAGGCTGACCGCGCTCAACGAGGTCGGCGGCGCGCCGGGCCGGTTCGGCGTCACCCCGGCGGAGTTCCACGCGGGCGCGCTCGCCCGCGAGGCCGGCCGGCCCGCCGGCATGACCACGCTGTCCACCCACGACACCAAGCGCTCCGAGGACGTGCGCGCCCGGATCTCGGTGCTGGCCGAGCTGGCGCCCGAGTTCGCCACCGCGGTCCGCCGCTGGTCGGCCCGCCGCGGCATCGGCGAGCCGACCCTGGACCTGCTCGCGTGGCAGACGCTGGTCGGAGCCTGGCCGATCGGCCCCGAGCGACTGTCGGCCTACCTCGACAAGGCGGCCAAGGAGGCCAAGATCCGCACGAGCTGGGTCGACCACGACGAGCCGTTCGAGGAGTCGGTCCGCTCGTGGCCGGCCGACGTGCTCGGCGACGCCGAGCTGTGCGCGGAGGTCGGGGAGTTCGTCGAGCGCGTGCGGCTGCCCGGCTGGTCGAACGCGCTCGGCCAGAAGCTGCTGCAGCTGGCCGGGCCCGGCGTGCCGGACGTGTACCAGGGCAGCGAGCTGTTCGACCTGTCGCTGGTCGACCCGGACAACCGCCGGGAGGTCGACTTCGCCACCCGCGGCGCGCTGCTGGACCGCCTGGAGTCGGGCTGGCTCCCCGATGTCGACGACAGCGGCGCGGCCAAGCTGCACGTCGTCCGCACGACGCTGCGCCTGCGCCGCGAGCGGCCCGGGCTGTTCACCGGCTACCGCCCGCTGGCCGCGGACGGCCCCGCGGCCGGGCACCTGGTGGCGTTCGCCCGCGCCGGCGTGGTGGCCGTCGCGACCCGCCTGCCGGTCACCCTCGCCCGCACCGGCTGGCGGGACACCGTGCTGGCTCTCCCCCCGGGCACCTGGACCGACCACCTCACCGCCCGCCCCGTGCCCGCCGTCGTGCCGCTCGCCGGGCTGCTCGACCGCTACCCGGTCGCGCTGCTGGTCCGGGAGGACCGATGACCCCCGACGAGCACTTCTCCGTGTGGGCCCCGCACCGCGACCGGGTCCGGCTCGCGCTCGGTCCCGCCGTCCACGACATGGAGCGCGACGACCGCGGCTGGTGGCACGCCGACGTCCCCGGCACCGGCGACGGCACCGACTACGCGTTCCTGCTCGACGACGACGAGACGCCGCTGCCCGACCCGCGGTCGCGCCGGCAGCCGGACGGCGTGCACGGCCCGTCGCGCCGCTACTCCCACGACGCGTTCACCTGGTCCGACCAGGCCTGGACCGGCCGGCCGCTGGCCGGGGCCGTCCTCTACGAGATGCACGTCGGCACGTTCACCGAGCAGGGCACCTTCAACTCCGCGCTCGAGCACCTCGACCACCTCGTCGAGCTGGGGGTCGACTTCGTGGAGGTGCTGCCGGTCAACGCGTTCGACGGCACCGCGGGCTGGGGCTACGACGGCGTCGTGTGGGGCGCGGTGCACGAGCCCTACGGCGGCCCGACCGCGTTCAAACGGTTCGTCGACGCGTGCCACGCCCGCGGCCTCGGCGTGCTGCTCGACGTCGTCTACAACCACCTCGGCCCGTCCGGCGCCTACCTCGACCGGTTCGGCCCGTACTTCGCCGGGCACACCATCTGGGGCCCCGCGCTCAACCTCGACGGGCCCGACTCCGACGAGGTGCGCCGCTACGTGCTGGACAACGCGCTGAGCTGGCTGCGCGACTTCCACCTCGACGGCCTGCGCCTCGACGCCGTGCACGCCCTGGTCGACAGGAGCGCGACGCACCTGCTGGAGCGGCTGGCCACCGAGGTCGACGCGCTCGCCGCGGGGCTGCGCCGGCCGCTGCACCTGATCGCCGAGTCCGACCTCAACGACCCGAAGCTGGTGACCTCCCGCGAGGCCGGCGGCTACGGCCTGGCAGCCCAGTGGTGCGACGACCTGCACCACGCGCTGCACGTGGCGCTCACCGGCGAGACCGACGGCTACTACCACGACTTCGGCGCGCCCGGGGCGCTGCCGGCCACGCTGCGCCGGGCGTTCTTCCACGCCGGCACGTGGTCGTCGTTCCGCCGGCGTACGCACGGGCGCCCGATCGACCCGCGGCGCCACTCCGGTCACCGGTTCCTGATCTACCTGCAGAACCACGACCAGATCGGCAACCGCGCCCAGGGCGACCGGATGACCGCGACCATCTCGCCCGCCCGGATGCTCTGCGGCGCGGCGATCGTGCTGTGCTCGCCGTACACCCCGATGATCTTCATGGGCGAGGAGTGGGCGGCGAGCTCGCCGTGGCAGTTCTTCGCCTCCTTCGCCGACCCCGAGCTGGCCCGCGCCGTCCGCGACGGCCGCCGCGAGGAGTTCGCCGAGCACGGCTGGGGCGAGTCCGACGTCCCCGACCCGATGGACGTGGGCACGGTGGTCCGCTCCACGCTGCCCTGGGCCGAGCTGCACGACCCGGCCCACCGCGCGGTGTACGACACCTACCGGGCGCTGATCATGCTGCGCCGCGCACACCCCGAGCTCGCCGACCCCCGCCTGGACGAGTTCCGCGTCGACGCCGGCGACTCCTGGCTGGTCCTGCACCGGGGCGAGCGCCGGGTGGCCGTCAACCTGGGCACCTCGGAGGCGAAGATCCTCCTGGACCGCCGGCCGGACGCGGTGCTCCTCGCGTCCGCCGAGCCCGAGCTGACCGGCACCCACCTGCGCCTACCGGCCGAGTCCTTCGCCGTCGTGTAGGCGGCGTGACCCACAACCCCACCGCCGCGCCGACCCGCGAGTCCAACACTCCGGACCCGCGAGTCCGACACTCCGGACCCGCGAGTCCGACAATCGGGACCCGCGAGCCCATCCCGGCCCCCGCCGACCACCCGACCGCACGCCGTGTCACCACCCACCGGCGTGGCCGTCGGCACCTTCACCGGCCGGCCGGGGCACTTTCTGCGAGCATGGGCACGAACGAAAGGGGCCGTGATGAACGACAAGGAGATCTCGTCCCGTATCGGCGAGCTCATCGACGAGGAGCACCGGCTGGAACGTGGCGGCCGGCCCGACCCGGAGCGGCTGAAGGACGTCGAGGTCGAGCTGGACCGCTGCTGGGACCTGCTGCGCCAGCGCCGCGCGCGCCGCTCGGCCGGCGAGAACCCGGACGAGGCCTCGGTCAGGCCGACGGACGTGGTGGAGGGCTATCTGCAGTGAGGAACGGGCGGCCGGCGCTGCGCACGGTCGTCATCACCGGCACCGCGAGCAGCGCGCCGACCACTCCCGCGAGCTCCGCCCCGATCGCGACGCCGAGGATCACCGCGACCGGGTGCAGCTTCACCGACCGGCTCATCAGCAGCGGCTCCAGCACGTTGCCCTCCAGCTGCTGAACCCCGATCACCACCGCGGTGACGATCAGCGCCACCGCGAAGCCCTGCGTCACCAGCGCGACCAGCACCGCGACGATGCCCGTCGCGAACGCGCCGATGATCGGGACGAACGCGCCGAGGAACACCAGCCCGGCGAGCGGCAGCACCAGCGGCACCCCGGTCAGCCACAGCCCGAGCCCGATGCCGACCGCGTCGATCAGGGCCACCACCAGCGTCGTGCGCACGTACGACGTGAGGTCGCCGAACGCCCGCGCACCTGCCTCGCCGACACGCTCCCGGCTCGGGCCGGGCAGCGGGCGCAGCAGTCCGCGCCACAGCCGCTCGCCGTCGGCCACGAAGAAGACCAGCAGGAACAGCGCCAGCAGCAGCCCCGCCAGCACCGTGCCGGCCGTCGACAGCACGCCCCACACCCCGGAGACCAGGCCGGCCTGGTTGCGCGACGCCCAGTCGCGCGCCTGGTCGATCATGTCGTCGAGCTGCTCGGGACGCAGCCCGAACGTGATCAGCCAGTCGCGCAACTCGCCCACGCTCTCGGTCAGCCGCGCGCTCAGGTCCGGCAGCCCGTTGACCACCGAGGTGACCATGAACAGCAGCAGCCCGCCCAGCGTCGCCACGCCGGCCAGCAGCACCGCGGTCGCGGCGAGCGCCCGGGGCACCCCGTAGCCGGTCAGGAACGTCATGCCCGGGACGAACAGGGCGGCCAGCAGAACGGCGATCGCCACCGGGATCGCGACGAACGCGATGCGGGACAGCACCTGCCCGGCGACCCACAGGGTCGCCGCGACGACCAGGAACTGCACGCACCGCACCGTGATCCGGCCCAGCCGCCCCGCCCGCACACCGTCCACGCCCGCCGACCCGGTGTCGCTCATCCGTGCTCCTCACCTCGTCGGCCGTCCCGGTCCGGATCATGCCCCAGAATCCCGACCGCGGCGGGAAACTCCGGCGTGCTCGAACCGCGCCTCAGCCGGACAGCGTCTCGATCGCCGCCACCACCATGTCCCAGAACCGGCCGGCGTCCAGGCCCACGGCCACCTCGGCGTTCGGTGGCCTGCCGGTCCGCCCGTACAGGTCCACGACGGTCGCGCCGCGGGTGAACGTCCCGGTCAGCTCGATGTCCAGCCGGGTCCGGGTGGTCTCGACGACGCCGGCCTCGGCCACGAGCGCCACCGCCACCGGATCGTGCAGCGGCGGCGCGGGGAAGCCCCAGATGTCCCGGTAGGTGCCGGCGAAGAAGCCGAGCAGGTCGACGCACACCCTCGCCAGCGGGCTGCCGATGGCGGCGATCCGGGCGCACACCCGCTCGTCGGCGAGCGCCTGGTGGGTGACGTTCAGCCCGCACATGGTGACCGGGATGCCGCTGTGCAGCACGATGTCGGCGGCCTCGGGGTCGGCGTGGACGTTGAACTCAGCGTACGGGGTGACGTTGCCCGCCCCGGTGCTGCCGCCCATGAACACGATCCGCTCGATCCGCCCGGCGAGGTCCGGCGCGGCGAGCAGCAGCGCGGCCACGTTGGTCAGCGGTCCGGTGGCGACGATCGTCGCGGGCCGGGCGCGCAGCAGGTCCCGCAGGTGGCCGATGCCGTCCGTGCTGGTGACCGGCGTGCGCGGCGGACCGAGGCTCGGACCGTCCAGCCCGGACTCCCCGTGCACGTCCGCGGCGACGGTCCCGGTGCCGCGCAACGGGTGTGCCCGCCCCGCCACCACCGGCACGCCGGCGATCCCCGCCACGTCGCAGATCCGGCGGGCGTTGGTGGTCGTCTTGTCCAGCGTCTGGTTGCCGGCGACGGTGCTGATCGCGAGCAGCCGCAGCGCCGGGTGGGCGGCGGCCAGCATGATCGCCAGCGCGTCGTCATGTCCGGGGTCGCAGTCCAGGATGATCGGCGTGGCCACCCGCCGAGTATGCCGGTACGGTCGCCGCGTGAAGGTGCTCGTGTTCGGCGCGACCGGCATGGTCGGCCAGGGCGTGGTGCGGGAGTGCCTGCTGGCCGGCGACGTCGAGACGGTCGTCGCCGTCGGGCGCAGCCCGGCCGGGATCGACGACCCGAAGTTCCGCGAGGTGCTGCGGTCCGACCTGTTCGACCTGTCCGGCGTGACCGAGCTGTCCGGTGTGGACGCCTGCTTCTTCTGTCTCGGCGTGCCGTCCGCCGGCATGAGCGAGGCGGACTACACCCGGATCACCCACGACCTCACGGTGTCCGTGGCCGAGACGGTCGCCGCGCACAACCCGGAGGCGACGTTCGTCTACGTGTCCGGGCAGGGCGCGGACAGCACCGGGCGGGGCCGGGTGATGTGGGCGCGGGTGCGCGGCCGGACGGAGAACGCGCTGCTCGCCATGTCGCTCGACGCGTTCGTCCTGCGGCCCGGCTACATCCAGCCGCGGCACGGCGCCCGGTCCAGGGTCACGCTGTACCGGACCGTCTACCGGGTCACCTCGGTGCTCTACCCGCTGCTGCGGCTGGTGGCCGGCAACCACATCACGACGACGGAGGTCGTCGGGCGCGCGATGCTCGCGCTCGCCCGCGGCGCCGACCCCGGTACCCGCGTCCTCGGCAGTCCCGAGATGAACGCGCTCGCCTCCTGATCAGCCGTCCGGGTGGCTGATCACCGGCAGGATCGCGCGGGCCTCGTCGTGGCGCAGGCCGGTCGCCTGCAGCAGGTCGACGGCGACCGACCGCAGCTGCGCGGCGATCACCTGGGCGGAGAACCCGCTGTGCGCCAGGCTGTCGGTACCGACGGTGCTGGTGGCATCGCGCAGCGCCTCGCGGGTGGTGGCCGGTGAGCGGCCGAGGTTCTCGGCGAGCAGGTCCGCGGCGGCGGCGAGCCTGCGCAGCCCCTCGGGCAGGCTGGGCGGCACCGGCTCGTCGTCGAGCAGCGCGGACCGGGTGCGGCGCAGCAGCACGCGGCTGTTGCGCATCGCGTGGTCGAGCGGCTCCGCGGCGTCCAGATAGGACCGGAGCAGGCCGCGCCTGCGGCGCTGCAGCGGGGAGATCACCAGGATCTCGCGCGCGGTGCGCAACGCGTCGCGGAACTCGTCGATCGGCTGCTGGGTGCGGATGCGGCGCAGCGCCCGGCCGGCGAGCTCCGGGTCGCGCCGCTCGAGGGCCTCGGCTGCGGCGGCGATCGCGGTGCTCAGCTCGGCGATCATCTGGACGGCGCGCTTGCGCGCGATGCTCGGCGGGTTGCCGGGCAGCACGGCGATCGCGGCGAGCCCGAGCAGGCCGCCGATGAGCGCGTCGAGCATCCGGTCGACACCCCCGGTACCGCCGGGCGGGAGCAGGGTCGCGACCAGCACCGCGGAGGACCCGGCCTGCAGCACGATGAGCGGCCCGCCGCCGAGCAGGACGGCGGCCGTCATGGCGAGCCCGAGCACCAGCGCGAGCTGCCAGGGTCCGGTGCCGATGGAGGAGACGAGCAGGTCACCCACGCCCACCCCGACACTGACCCCGACCACGAGCTCGACCACCCGCCGCAACCGCTGCTGCCCGAGGCCGACGCCGATGCAGATGATCACCGCGATGGGCGCGAAGAACGGCCTGCTGTGCCCGAACACCTGGGTGGCCACGAGCCAGGCCAGCGCCGCCGCGATCGCGCACTGGAGGATGGGCAGCCCCATGCTGCGCAGCAACCGGATCCGTCGCCGCGCCGCGGCACGCACCCGAGCCCGGCTCACCCGCACGCCCCGAAGGCTAACGGGAAACGTCCGTCACGAGGCGACTGTCGCCGATCGGCGGACCCCCGGTAGGTCGACTTACACTCGATCGGTAGGAAACCGACGACGAGGTCGCGTGCCATGGGCCGCGGCTGGTCTGCGAGGAACCATGCGCCACGAGCAGGACCCGGACAGAACCCGCCTCGATCCGTATCCCGCCGCCGAACCACCGGCCGCGCAGCGTCCCGCGGAGTCGCGAACCCCGCAACCGCCACCGGTCTCCGCGCCGCGCGACGCCCGGTACCCGGACGCCCCGTACCAGGACGAGGTCGTCGAGGAAGGCGTCGCGAACCCGGACTACCGCCGGATCCGTACCGTGAACACGGTCTGCACGGTCATCACCGTGATCACCGCCGCGTTCGCCGTCGTGCTCGGCGTGCACATCGTGCTGGTGCTGGGCGAGGCGAACATGGGCAACGGGTTCGCCGCGTTCGTGGACGGCTGGGCGTCCGGTGTCCGCCTGGGACTCAACGGCCTCTTCACACCCGGCAGCGCCAAGATCGCCACCCTGCTGAACGAGGGTCTCGCGGCCATCCTGTGGCTGGTGATCGGCGGCGTGCTCACCTATCTCATCCGCCGGTTCGCGCTGCCCGGCCCGCGCCGCCTGCAGCGCTACCGCCGCGTGGTTCGCTGACCGCCCGGCGCAAGGACCTCCGCCACGACCGCGAGGTCGGCCACCAGATCCTGGTAGGCCGCCTCGCGGTCGTCGGCGCGGAGCACCGCCGACGGGTGCACGGTGGCGAGCGCGCGCTCGTCGCGACCGGGGATCGGCAGGACCTCGCCGCGCTGCCTGGTGACGCGGAAACCCGTGCCCAGCAACGACTTCGCCGCCGTGGCGCCCAGGCACACCACCAGCTCGGGACGCACCGCGTCGAGCTCGGCGTCCAGCCACGGCCGGCAGGCGACGACCCGGGCGCGACCCGGCCAAACGCGGCTGGTTTCACGGTGTGGACGGACGGGTAGCCGCTGGGTTCCACCGGCGAAGGGAGGAGCGCCCATGCACCGGGAGAGTGACACGCACGGGCCGCGCCAGGACGAGGCCATCAAGCACGAGCTGGACGGCATGCTCCACGCCAACCGCCCGAGCCGCGCCGAGGAGTGGCGCGAACCCGAACTGCCGGGCGACGAGGACCACCGATGGGAGGACACCCGCCCGGAACAGGATTGACGCCATATCCAACGGGTATGCCCTTCGGCACGGTCGTGGCACGCCCGGGAGTGAGCGCGGCCCAGATCCCGCGAGTTGAACACCCCAGCTGGCGGGATCGCACCCCCTCGGCGGTCATGCCCCCGGCGTGACCGCCGAGGTACGCGTTGCGCGCGTCAGTGCGCCAGCAGGACGAGCACCATCGCCACCGCGGCGGGCAACGCCTGCACCAGCAGGATGCGCCGGTTCGCCGTCGCCGCGCCGTAGAGGCCCGCCACGATCACGCAGGCCAGGAAGAAGAGCGTGACCGGGTAGCCCACGGTGCCGCCCGCGCCACCCGCGACCAGGCCGAACACCAGCCCGGCGGCGAGAAAACCGTTGTAGAGCCCCTGGTTCGCCGCGAGGACGGCGCTGGACTCCGCCACCTCCTCGGTCGTGCCGAAGATCCGGCGTACCCGTGGTGTCCGCCACAGGAACATCTCCAGCACCAGGAAGTACCCGTGCACGAGGGCCACCAGGCCCACCACGACCGCGGCCACGACGTCCAACCCGACCTCCTACCCGGCGGGCTGTTCGCCCTCCTCCTCCGACACCGGCACCCGCAGCGGCCGCAGCCACGTCCACAGCACGAACAGCGCGGCGACCACCAGCATCCCGAGCCCGGCCCACAGGTTGATGTTCACGCCCGCGGACTTCTCGATCTCCTCGTCCGTGGTGAACCCGATGCCGAGCACGGTGGTCACCAGACCGTACACGCCGAGGAGCAGGGCGATGACGAGCCGGATGTCGAACGCGCCCGCGCGCCGGGTCGAAGCCGTCGAAGTCATCGCGTCCTCCCTAGAAGATGATGTTCAGCACGATCGTGATCACGAGGACGACGCCCGCGAGCAGGGCCGGGTTGCGGTACCACCCGGCGTCCTCGCCCTCCGCGGACGGCGTGCGGTCCTTCTTCGGTGTCAGCGAGTACACCAGCCCGGCGAGCTCTGCCGCCGGTTTCGGCGTGGTGCGGTAGGTGACCGCCACGCTCACCGCGATGTCCACCACGAACGCCGCCCCGGCGCCGACGAACGCGCCACCCTGGCCGGGCAGCGCCCATGCACCCGACTCGGTCAGCACGAACACGGTGACCGCGGACAGGGTGCCCGCGACCAGGCCGGACCAGCCCGCGGCCGGCGTCATCCGGCGCCAGAACAGGCCGAGGATGAACGTGGCGAACAGCGGCGCGTTGAAGAAGGAGAACAGCTGCTGGAGGTAGTCCATCAGGTTGGCGTAGGTGGACGCGATGAACGCGGTGCCGATCGCGAGCAGCGTCGCGGCGGCGGTGACCGTGCGGCCGACGCGGAGGTAGTAGCCGTCCGGCCGGTCCTTGCGGACGTAGGCCTGCCAGATGTCGTAGGTGAACACGGTGTTGAACGAGCTCAGGTTCGCCGCCATGCCGGCCATGAACGACGCGAGCAGGCCGGCGATCGCGATGCCGAGCATGCCGTTGGGCAGCAGGTCCCGCATGAGCAGCAGCAGCGCGTCGTTGAACGTGGCGCCGCTGGGCGCGGTGCCGTCGGACATCAGCGCGGCCTTGTTGTCGCCCTGCAGTTCGGTGACCGCGACGCCGGCGATCATGCCGGGGATGATCACGATGAACGGGACCAGCATCTTCGGGAACGCGCCGATGATCGGCGTACGCATGGCCGCGGACATGCTGCGGGCCGCCATCGCCCGCTGCACCTCGACGAAGTTCGTCGTCCAGTACCCGAAGGACAGCACGAAGCCGAGACCGAACACCAGTCCCAGCACGGAGAGGAAGTTGTTGTCGAATCCGGTCAGCTGGTTGCCCGGCCAGCTGTCGACCTGTTCGGCACCGCCCGGGCCGCCGGAGACCTTGTCGACGAGCCCCTGCCAGCCGCCGACCTTGTAGAGCCCGACGATGGTGAGCGGCAGCAACGCCGCGACGATCACCATGAACTGCAGGACCTCGTTGTAGATCGCGGCGGACAGCCCGCCCAGCGCGGTGTAGGTGAGCACGATCACCGCGGCCACGATCACCGACACCCAGATCGGCCAGCCCAGCAACAGGTTCACGACGCTGGCGAGCAGGAACAGGTTCGCGCCCGCGATCAGCACCTGGGCGGTGGCGAAGCTGATGCCGTTGACCAGATGGGTGGCCCTGCCGAACCGGCGGAGCATGAACTCCGGGACGCTGCGGACCTTGGACCCGTAGTAGAACGGCATCATCACGAGGCCGAGGAACAGCATTGCCGGCACCGCGCCGATCCAGAAGTAGTGCGCGGTCGGCATGCCGTACTGCGCGCCGTTGGCCGACATGCCCATGACCTCGATGGCACCGAGGTTGGCGGAGATGAACGCGAGGCCGGTGACCCAGGCGGGCAGCGAACGACCGGACAGGAAGAAGTCGAGGCTGGTCGACACCCGCCGTCGCGCGAGGTACCCGATTCCGATGACCAGTGCGAAGTACAGGGCGAGCAACACGTAGTCCACCGCATTGGCGTTCAGCCGCAGGTTTGCCTCGGCCAGCACAGTCAACTGGGCCACCTCCTCCGTTCGCTTTCCCGGATCAAGCAAACACCAGCGCCGGACCGCTCGCTCGACGAGTGAGAACGTCCACTTGCGACAGACCTTCGGTCAGTCCGGCAGCATCGGCACCGAGATCCCGGGATCCCGGCCGAGCAACGCCGCACGGGTCACCGCCGAGGTGCCGAACCGGTCCCGCACGTGATCCATCGCGGCGTCGAGCGACCCCGCCGGGTACCGGTCGAACGGCAGCACCAGCTGAACAGCGTCCACATCGTCCAGGTTGGACAGGGAGATCCCGACCAGCGTGCATCCCCGCTCGTCCAGCAACCCCATGACGTCGCGCAACAGCGTCCGCGCCGTGTCCAGCAGGACCTGCGTGTCGTCCGTGGCCCGGAACAGCGTGTGCGAGCGGGTGGCCCGCGCGAAGTCGGCGAACCGCAGCCGCAGCACCACCGTCCGGCACACCCGCTTGGCCGCGCGCAGCCGCCGGGCCACCCGGTCGACCAGTGCGGCCAGGGTGGCCTCCAGGTCGGCGCGGGAGCGCGGCCGGCTGCCGAGCGCGCGCTGCGAGCCGATCGAGTGGCGCCGCCTGCCCACCCGGACCGGACGCGGGTCGTAGTTGTGCGCCAGCGCGTGCAGGTGCCGGCCCGCCGCCTTGCCGAGCATGCCCACCAGCGACGACTGCGCGAGCCCGGCGACCTGGCCGACCGTGTAGACGCCGCGGGAGTGCAGCTTCTCGGCGGTGACCCGGCCGACGCCCCACAGCCGCTCGACGGGCAGCGGGTGCAGGAACTCGAGCTCGCCGTCGGGGGGCACCAGCAGCAGCCCGTCCGGCTTGGCGACCCCGCTGGCCACCTTGGCCAGGAACTTGGTGCGCGCGATGCCGACGGTGATGGGCAGGCCGACCTGCTCGAGCACGTCCCGGCGTAATCGGCCGGCGATCTCGAGCGGCGTGCCGGCGATCTTGCGCAGGCCGCCGACCTCTAGGAACGCCTCGTCGATGGAGATCCCCTCGACCAGCGGCGTGGTGTTGCGGAAGACCTCGAAAACCGCCTTGCTCGCCTCGCTGTAGGCCGACATCCTCGGCGGGACCACCACGGCGTGCGGGCACAGCCGCAGGGCGCGGTGGCCGCCCATCGCGGTGCGGACGCCGAGGCGCTTGGCCTCGTAGCTGCACGCCAGCACCACCCCCCCGCCCACGATGACCGGCCGGCCGCGCAGGCTCGCGTCGTCGCGCTGCTCGACCGAGGCGTAGAACGCGTCGAGATCGGCGTGCAGGATGGTCGCTGCGGTCACGAACACATGTTCGCATCCAGCACCGACAGAAAGGGGTATCCGCATGTCGGAGGAGGTTCTTCCGTACCGGATCGAGATCCCCGACGCCGAGCTCGAGGACCTGCGGGACCGGCTGGCACGCACCCGCTGGCCGGACGCTGAGCCGGTCGGCGACTGGTCCCAGGGCGTGCCGCTGGCCTACCTGCGCGAGCTGTGCGCGTACTGGGCAAGCGGGTACGACTGGCGGCGCACCGAGGCGCGGCTGAACGCGCTGCCGCAGTTCCACACGGAGATCGGCGGGCTCGACATCCACTTCCTGCACGTCCGCTCGCCGCACGAGGACGCGTTGCCGCTGGTGCTCACCCACGGCTGGCCCGGCTCGATCATCGAGTTCGAGGCCGTCATCGACCCGCTGACCAGGCCGGACGATCCGGCGGACGCGTTCCACGTGGTGTGCCCGTCGCTGCCCGGGTACGGCTTCTCCGGCAGGCCCGCCGAGCCCGGCTGGACCGTCCAGCGGATCGCCGCCGCGTGGGCGACGCTGATGGCACGGCTGGGCTACCGGCGCTACGGCGCGCAGGGCGGCGACTGGGGTACCAGCATCACCACGAGCCTCGCCCAGCAGGACGCCGGGCACCTGGCCGGCATCCACCTGAACCCGCCGATCGCCGCGCCCGACCCGGCGACGTTCGACGACCTGACCGGCGCCGAACGGGCCGCGCTGGCCGACCTGCGGCACGCCGGCGAGCACGAGTCCGGCTACTCCGCGCAGATGTCGACCAAGCCGCAGACCGTCGGCTACGCGCTCACCGACTCCCCGGCCGGGCTCGCCGCGTGGATCGTGGAGAAGTTCGCCGCGTGGACCGACAGCGACGGCCGCCCGGAGGAGGTGCTCGGCCGCGACGCGATGCTCGACGACGTCACGCTGTACTGGCTGACCCGCACCGCGGCCTCCTCGGCGCGGCTGTACTGGGAGAGCATCCGGCAGGTGACGCGGTGGTTCACCGAGTCCACGGAGGACACCGTGCCGGTGCCGACCGGCTGCTCGATCTTCCCGAAGGAGGTCCCGCGGCCGTCCCGGCGCTGGGCGGCGCGGCGCTACCCGGACATCCGGCACTGGCACGAGCTCGACCGGGGCGGGCACTTCGCCGCGTGGGAGCAGCCGGAGCTGTTCGTCGGGGAGGTGCGCACGTTCTTCCGCCTGGTCCGGTGACCGTCCACGCCGCACGCGCGGTGAGATTTCCCTTGCGGCGCAACGACTGCGGCGGGCCTCCCCCGCGCGGGGGAGGCCGAACGTGCGCGGCGCACCGGACCGGTCGGCCGCCCGCGATGGGCCTGTTGCTGGCTTGTGACCTTGCCGGACTCTCGCTTTAGGTGGTGGTACGGCTACCCGCCGTCCCGGGCACGTCCCGGGTCCCTGCTGGAGGCTGAACATGCGAACAGTCCGAAAGATCCTCGTCTGCGCGGCGACCGCCGCGCTCGCGGCCGCCGGCGCCACGGCCCTCGCCCCCGGCCTGGCCGCCGCCGCACCCCTGACCGCGACGGCCGCGCACGACCTGGCCGTGTCGCTCGGCGGCGACCGCACGGCCGGCGTCTACCGCGACGCCGCCACCGGGCGCATGGTCGTCAACGTCACCGACGCGGCGGCCGCCTCCGCGGTGCGCTCGGCCGGTGCCCAGGCACGGCTGGTGCCGCACAGCGCGCGGCAGCTCGACCTGCTGATGGCCCGGCTCGACACCGGCACGGTCGGGACCGCGTGGGCGGTCGACCCGGTGAGCGACCAGCTGGTGATCAGCGCGGACAGCTCCGTCGCCGCCGCGCGCCTCGCGGCGCTGCGGGCCGCGGCGGCCGCCTCGCACGGCGCCGCGCGGGTCGAGCGCCTCAGCGGCACGATCACCCCGCTGATCTCCGGCGGCGACGCCATCTACGGCGGCCCGTACCGCTGCTCGCTCGGGTTCAACGTGCGCAGCGGCAGCACCTACTCGTTCCTCACCGCGGGCCACTGCACCGACGCGGCCTCGGAGTGGTTCGCCGACGCCAACCACAACACCAAGCTGGGCGACCGGACCGGTTCGAGCTTCCCGGGCAACGACTACGGCATCGTGCGGTACACCAACACGTCGGTCCCCATCAGCGGCACGGTCGGCGGCCAGGACATCACGTCGGCCGCGAACGCGTTCGTCGGCGAGTCGGTCAGCAGGCGCGGCAGCACCACGGGTGTCCACACCGGAACGGTCACCGCGCTCAACGTGACCGTCCACTACACCGGCAGCGGCACGGTCCGCGGCATGATCCAGACGAACGTGTGCGCCGAGCCGGGCGACAGCGGCGGCCCGCTGTACGACCGGACGGTCGCGCTCGGGCTGACCTCCGGCGGCAGCGGCGACTGCCGGTCCGGCGGCACCACGTTCTTCCAGCCGGTGACCGAGGCGCTGAGCAAGTACCACGTGTCGATCTTCTGAGATCGGGTGCGGCGCCAGTTGTCACGGGTCGGGTCGCTGCGGTCTCGCACCGACCCGACCCGTGGCGCAGCCGACGACCCGACCCGCGCGCGCAGCCGACCCGACCCGCGGCGCAGCCGACCCGACCCGCGGCGCAGCCGAGCCGGCTCCACACGTCGCCGGGTGACCGCGCCTGGTTGTGCTGCCCGTGCCTCGTGCCTCGTGGCGAGTCGGCTCGGCGATGTCACGGGTCGGCTCATCCGCGTGGTGGGTCGGCTCGGCGATGCCACGGGTCGGCTCGCCGCGCGCGGGTCGGCTCGACTGCGCCAATCCGTGACGCGGCTAGCCCATCGTCACGGTGACGAGCCAGGCCGGGTGGTCGGTCGTGCCCGACATGCCGATCTTCGTGCCGCTCACGAACGCCAGGTTCGTCGTCGCGAAGACGTGCTGCACGCTGCCGTCGCCCTTGCGGTAGAAGCCGGACGGGTTGCACGACTGCGCGTCGGGGTTGCCGCGGTAGCGCAGGTTCAGGTCGCCGGACACGACCACCGGCGCCACCGCCGCGTACCCGACCGCGCGGGACATCAGTTCGCGGCACTGCGCGAGCGCGACGGTGCCGCTGCGCGCCGAGAGGTGCGTCGTGCACGCGCTCAGCACGCCCGCCGGCAGGCACGCCCACACCCGCATCTCGTTGCCGTCGTCCTGGGCGGTGTACCGGCCGGTGGCCGCCGGGCTGCCGGCCAGCGCGTCGGCGACCACCAGGATGTTGCCGTAGTCCTGGCCGTTGGTGCACGTCACCGCCGTGCCGTCGCGGTGCCGCGCGGCGACGAAGACGGCCTGCGCGGCACCCATCGCCGCGCGCAGCCGGGTCACGTCGCCCGAGCACGCCTCGTTCACCGACAGGACCTGGGGCCGCGTCGAGGAGATCACCGACTCCGCCTTGGCCATCACCGGCTCGGCGCCGGTGTAGCAGCCGGCGAGGCCGCTGTGGCAGATGTTGAGCTGCAGGACCTTCACGGTGGTGGCCGCGGTGGCGGCGGGGACAGGGACGGCGAATCCGAGCAGGGCCAACGAGATCACGGCGATCAGCCGGGGCAGGGTACGCATCACATCACACAAGCAGAACCCGGCGAACGGTGGCAAGATCCCGGGGCGCGGCGAAGGATGGACGCACATGAGACGTCCGAACCCGGTGCTGTGGCTGTACTACCAGTACGGCGGCCGCCTGCCCGCGCGCTACCGCGACTGGGTCCTGCACGACGCCACCTGCCGCACGTGGCTGGCCCGCGCGCTGCTGCGCGTGCTGGTGCTGCTCGCCCCGGCGTTCACCGCCCTGCTGCTCGTCCTCGGGCTGGTCGGCGGGTCGTGGCCGATCGCGCTCGGGTCGGTGCTGCTCGGCGTGCTGGTCAGCCTCCGGTTCGCGGTGGCCAACGCGATGGAGAGCGTCGACGCGCGGCTGATGCGGTACGGCTTCCCGGCCGGGCACGCCTCGGCGACCCGGCGGCGGGCCGACGCCGCGCGGCACGCCGAGGAGGACGAGCGCTACCGCAGGCGCTGGGGCCGGCCGGACGACCGAACCACCTGAACGAGATCACGCACTAGGCCATTCCCGTGGTCTTCGCCCGCCGGGCGATACGCGGCGCAACCGAATGTTCAACCTGACCGGGGAAAGACAATCCCACAATTCAACGCCTAGCGTCGTTCTCACTTTCGCAGCAGCGAAAGGAAACCGAATTCAGGTGGAGGTCCTCGTGGTGGTCATCGCGCTCGGCAGTCTCGGAATCGTCCTGAGTATCGGCTGGTACTGCTACCCCTGACCGGCCACCGACCGGTTTCGTTCCCGACGTGAAAGAAGGCGCCCGGACACCGTCCGGGCGCCCATTTCTCGCATTTCTCGAATCTCAGCCTTTCCGGGTCAACGCCACCACCGGAATGGTGCGACCGGCCTTCGTCTCGTGGTCGGCGAAGAACGGGTACCGCTCCTTGACCGCGGCCCACCGCTCGTCGTACTCGGATCCGGCCAGGCTCGTCGCGGCGGCCGGGAAGCGCTCGTCGCCGATCTCGACGGTGACGTCCGGGTTCGCCCGCAGGTTGCGGTACCAGTCCGGATCGGACGGTGCGCCGGCGTTGGAGGCGAGCACCAGGATCCGGTCGCCGTCCCGGACGAACATCATCGGCGTGGTGTGCTCGCGGCCGGTCAGCGCGCCCCGGGTGGTCAGCAGCAGGATCCGATCGCGGTGCATGCCGTCGATCTCCCCGCCGGCCCGGAACTGCTCGATCACCTTCCGGTTGGTCTCCCTGACGTCCATGTCCAGCACCCTTCCGCCACTCGCCGCGGAGCCTACGCCCGGCCGGGCCCGCCTCACGTGCCGAACCAGGCTGCCGTGTCGAGCCGCCACAGCCCGGCCGGGGCGACCGTGCGCAGCGCGGACTCCAGGTCGCGGACCCGGTCGGCGCCGAGCGTGCGGACCCACCGCGCGCGGAGCTGGTCGAAGATCGCCGCCGAGCGGGCGAGCAGTTCGACGCCGCGCGGGGTCAGGCGGATGAGCTTGCGCCGGGCGTCCCGGTCGTCACCGGCCCGCGTGACGTAGCCCAGCTTCTCCAGCCGGTCGACGGTCTTGCCGGCGGCCTGTTTGGACACGCCGAGCCGGCGGCCGAGCTCGCTGGCGGTGACCCCGTGGGGGCCGATGGCCTGCAGGACGAAGCCGTGCGCCGGGCGCGCGTCCGGGTGCCCCTGGCGGGCGAGCTCGGCGTGCAGCTCGTCGATGAGCGACCGGAACCCGGCCAGCAGGAGCAGCGGCAGCTCGAAGCCCGGCGGGTCGTTGCCAGAATCGACAACCCAGTTTACTATCTCGTCAACCACATTGTCCAACGTACTGGAGTGTCATGTTCGTCGATCACACCGTCGAGTCCGCACCGCCCGCCGCCCGCCGGATCATGTCCGCGACCGTCACCCGCCTCGGCTACCTGCCGGTGGCGATGGCCCGGATGGCGGAGGCGCCGCAGCTGCTCGACGGGTTCCTGAAGCTGAGCGGCATGTTCGAGAACACCTCTCTCGACCCGCTCGCACGCGAGACCCTGATCATGACCGTCGCGAGACGCAACGGCTGCCATCTCTGCGTGGCCATGCACACCGCGGCGCTCGCCTCGCTGTCCGCGCCGCGGCCGCTGATCGACGCGCTGCGCGACGGGCGCCCGCTCGACGACCCGCGGCTGGAGGCCGTCCGGCACTTCACCCTCGACGTCCTGCAGTCCGCGGGCGCGGTCGGCGAGGACCGCGTCGCGGAGTTTCTGTCGCACGGCTACACCCGCCGGCAGGCACTGGAGGTCGTGCTCGGCATCGGCGCCTACACACTGTCCACACTGGCCAACCGGCTGACCGGTGCCCCGCTGGACGAACCGCTCGCGGAGTTCGCCTGGGACGGGGTCAGCACGCCGGCGCCCGCCACGTGAACAACACCATCGGGCAGCCGTCGACCGCGAACCCGACCTCCTCGCGCCAGCCGTCCCGGCGGTACATGCCGGCGGCCGGCGCCTCGGGGTGCGTGCACAGCCACGCGGACGGCCAGCCGTCGACCAACCGGGCCAGCAGCACGCGGCCGATCCCCCGCTGCTGGTGCCCCGGGTCGACCATCAGTTCGGCCACGATCAGCGCGGGTGCAAGCAGCCGGCAGGCCACGGCGGGGGGCACCGCCGCGGCCAGGGCGTCGTCGAAGTGCGTGCCCGAGGCCAGCTCCCCGCCGGCCGGCCACCCGTAGACGGCTCCGACCAGGTGGCCGTCGTCCACCGCGACGAGGCCGTCGAAGCCGTCCTGCCCGAGGTGTGCGCTCAGCCGGCCGGGAAACGCCGCGAGCCGCTCGGCCGACTCCCGCCACGGTGGCTCGGTGAAGCAGCGCCGGTAGAGGCTTTCCAGCTGGGCGGCGTGCCGGCCCAGCTGGATCGCGTCGGTGCGACGCACGGTGATGCCTCGGTGCACAAACAGCCAGGTTAAACCCGGCGGACGATCAACGGTCACCGCCATGGTCGTCGCCCGCGGCGTCGTCGGCCCCGTGGCCACCGTGATCGTCACCGTGGTCGTCGCCGTGGTTGTCGCCGTGGTTGTCGCCTGCGGCGTCGTCGGCCCCGTGGCCACCGTGGTCGTCGCCGCGGTCGTCGCCGGCCTGGTCCTCGCCGGTCCGCTCGTCGGTGCCGTCGCGGCCGGACGAGCCGGACCGGTCGTCGGCGTCTACCCGGGTCACCGCACCGGACAGCGCGTCGACCCGGATGTCGTAGGTGACCCCGGCCTTGGTGATCTCGACCTTCCACTCGACCCGGCCGTGCTCGACCTCGCGCTCGACCGTGCGCACCGTGCCGCCGCCGAGATGCTCGCGCACCATCCGTGCCGCGTCGTCGGCGGAGAGTCCCCGCGCCGTGGTCGTGCCCGATGACGACGAGGACGTCGGGCTGTCCTCCGACGTGAGCACCGTGCTCGTCGCGGCCACGCCGGTCGCCGCCGGGTTCCCGCTCGTGCCCAGCGCCCAGGCGGTGCCCGCCGAGACCACCAGCGCGCCCGCGGCCGCCGCGACGACGATCGTCTTCCTGTTCATGTGAGATCCTTTCTCCGGGTTCCCCGACCGACACCACCGTGCCGCGACCCGGCCTAGCGCCACGCTGCCCGACGGTTAACGCTGCGCTAAGGGCCCCAGCTCCACCACGACGGTCAGCCCCGGCGAGCCGGGCAGCAGGCGCACCTCGCCCCCGGTGTGCTCGGCCGCGCGCCGCACGATGTCCAGTCCCAGCCCGCTCGACCCGGACCCGCTGACCCCGCGACGCAGCGCACCGGTCGCCGGGCCCGGCAGGCCCGGTCCGGAGTCGGCCACCACGAGCGTCGCACCGCCGGGCCGGCCGGTGAGCCGCACGGCGAAGGCGGTGCCGTGCGGGGTGTGCGCGAACACGTTGCCCAGCAAGGCGTCCACGCACGCCTCCAGGTCCGCCCTGGACAGCGGCACCGGCAGCGACTCGGGTCCTATCTCGACGGTCAGCGCGCGGTCGGTGTCCTCGGCGAGCACGGCCCAGAACGCGACCCGCTCGCCCACCACCGCCGTGGCGTCCACACCGGACGGTTCGGCGCCGCGCCTGCGCGCCTGCTGGATCATCTCGGTGACCGCCCGGTTGACCGCCTCCACCCCGGCGGTGATCCGCTCGGCGGCCGCCGGGGGCAGCGACTCGGCCTCCATCCGCAGGGTGGTCAGCGGGGTGCGCACCCGGTGCGAGAGGTCGGCGATGGTCTCCCGCTCCTCGCGCAGCAGGCCGGTGATCCGCCCGGCCAGCCCGTTCAGCGCGCCGGCCACCACGCCCAGCTCGCCCGGCGCGGACACGTCGGCCCGCGCGTCCAGCTCGCCGCGGCCCAGCCGGTGGGACACCGCGGCGAGGTCGATCGTGGACCGGACCAGCGTGCGGGCCATCCGGTCGGCCACCACCAGGCTCACCGCCAGCAGCGCCACGCCGAGGGCGGCCAGCAGCAGCCACGCCCGGGACACCCCACGGGTCAGCTCGGCGTCCGGCACGAACGTGCGGATCACCCCCACCACGCCACCCGGCCTGCTGACCGAGAACACGATCTCCCGCCCGCCCGGCACCTCGGCCGACGCGCTCGTGCCCCGCCACGCGAGCTCCACCAGCGACGAGCGCTCGGCGGGGGTGCCCATCCGGACGCCGCCGGTGAGGAACACGGTGATGTCGTAGCCGCTCGCGGTGTCGGCCTGCTGCACGGTCGCGTCGAGCGCCGCCGGCTCGGTGGTGGTCGCCACCAGCGAGGTCAGCGCCTGGGCCTGGGCGGTCGCCTGCTGCACCGCGCTGTCCGCGGCGGCGTTGCGCACCAGCAGCGCGAGCGGCACCAGGAACGCGACCAGCACCAGCAGCGTGGTGGCGGCGACGAGCAGCAGGACGCGGCGGCGCACGGGTCAGTCCTCCGGTGCCGCGAGGCGCACGCCGACGCCGCGCACCGCGTGCAGGTAGCGGGTCCGCTGGGCGGTCTCGCCGAGCTTGCGCCGCAGCCACGACAGGTGCACGTCGACCGTCTTGTCCGCACCGCCGTAGGGCTGGCGCCAGACCTCGGTGAGCAGCTCCCGCTTGCTCACCACCTCCCCGGCCCGGGCGGCGAGGTAGTGCAGCAGGTCGAACTCGCGCGGCGTCAGCTCCAGCTCGCGGCCGTCCAGCGACGCCCGGCGCGAGCGCGGGTCCACCCACAGCCCGCCTACCTCGACCGCCGGCACCCGGTCCTCGTCGGCGCCGCGGCGCAGCACCGCGCGGATCCGCGCGTCGAGCTGCGCCACGCCGAACGGCTTGACCACGTAGTCGTCCGCGCCCGCGTCGAGCACCGCGACGATCGCGCCCTCGTCGTCGCGCGCGGTGGCCACGATCACCGGAACGTCGCTGACCCCGCGCAGCATCCGCAGCATGGCGGTGCCGTCGAGGTCGGGCAGGCCGAGGTCGAGGACCACCACGTCCGGCCGCGCACTGACGGCCTGTTCCAGCCCGGCCATCGCGGTCGGCGCGGAGAACACGGCGTGCCCGCGGTCGGTGAGCCCGCGAATGATCGACGAGCGGATCGCCGCGTCGTCCTCGACGACGAGTACGTGCGCCATGTGCCCGAACACTAAGGCACGCGGACCGGTGCGGGCCCGCTCAGCGGCGCCGATAGGCCCGCGTTAGGAGTCCGTTAACCATCGCGGCGGGCATACTGCCGACGTGACGAGGGTTCGGTCCGTGCGCATCACCACCGGCGTGGTGCTGTGGCTGGTCGCGGCGGTGGCGGCGACCACCGCCGGGCTGTTCGCCGTGGGGGCCATCGGCACCGGCATCTTCGGCGCGCAGGCGCAACGGCCGCTCACCGAGTCCGAAGTGGACCGCCGGCTCGCCGAGTCGGCCGCGCCGCCGGCCACCACGACCCGCCCGCCGCCATCGAGCCGGCCGTCGACGACCCGGCCGCCGTCGACCACCACCCCGGCGACATCGGCCACGCCGCCGGCCGCGCAGCCGACCGTCATCCGCTCCGACGGGGGGACGGTGATCGCCGAGTGCACCGCCGGCGGGGTGCGGGTGCTCGGCGCCACGCCCGCACAGGGCTACCAGGTCGAGTCCGAGGACGAGGACCACGGCGTCGACGACCACCCGACGGTCAAGTTCACCTCCGGCGAGCAGGAGATCCGGATCCGGCTTCGGTGTGTGGGCGGCACGGTGACCCACACCGTCGAGAACCACTAGATGATTGATTCCGTGAAGTTGGTGTTTAGTGGTCGTAGGCGATGAGTGATCGTTTGCTGGTTGCGCCGGTGTTCCAGTTGTGCCAGATGGCTGCGGCCATGGCCAGCAGGCGCTGGGCGATGCGGGTGAACACGCCGGCGGGGGTGCGTCCGCCGTGGTGTTCGAGGCCGAGTTGGCTTTTCAGTGTGTTGTTGACTGATTCGATCCATTGGCGGACGCCGCCGAGGTTGCCGTTGCGGTAGGTCTCGTCCTTGCGGTCCGGGCGGAGCAGGTTCACGGTCATCTGCTCGGTGAGCTGTCTTGAACTCCTTGCCGGAGAAGCCCTTGTCGGCCAGCAGGATCTGGCCGGTGCGGATGAGGTGATGGTTGTGGTCGAGCAAGGCGGCCACGACCTCACGTTCGCCGATCTTGGGGTGGGCCAGACACCACATGACGGGCATGCCGTCGCCGGTGCACACGAGGTAGAGCTTGAGGCCCCAGTAGTAGCGGGAGTGGGAGGCGCAGTAGCCGTAGCCGGCGTGTCCGGCCAGGTCCGAGCGCTTGACGGTCTCGCGGGACTGGCCGCACGGCACGGGGGTGGCGTCGGTCATCCACAGGTCGTCGAACCAGGACGGGCAGCACACGGCGAGCGTGATGATCGTTTTGCACAGCAAGGGTTCCGCGGCCTTCAACCGCTTGTGATAGCCGGACTGTGTCGGCAGGTAGGGGAACATGTTCCGCCACTGCGGGTCGCTGTGGATATGCCGGATCCAGCGACGTTCGCGGTGGTAGCCCAGCAGCACCTGGGCCACGGCCAGGCAGACAAGCTCGCTGTCGGTCAGCTCGGGGCGGCGGCCCCGCCCGGTGCGGGGCGTCACTACGTGGTCGTCGATCAGCACGTACAGTGCGGTCAGGAGGGTGTCTAGGTCTTTGCTCACACATTGATCTTGGACACCCTCCTCCCATGCCCAGCCCCGGGGGGCCACTTCACAAGATCTTCACGGAATCAATCATCTAGTAGCCGCTCGGCCGCGCCACGGGTCGACTCGGCTGCGCCACGGGTCGACTCGGCCGCGTGGCGGGTCGGCTCGGCGCAGGACCGCGGAGACCTGGCAAGGCACTACTACGCGCCGACGCGCTCCTCCAGCCGGTCGAGGCGGGCGAGAACCGGCGCCAGGGCCTCGCCGACGGCCGTGGTCACGAGGTTCCCCATCGAGTCGGCCTGCTTCGCCCGCAGGTGCACGTAGCCGGCCAGCGCCGCACCCACCGCGTGCCGGGTGGAGCGCAGCTCGACGCCGAGCGCGCGCAGTGCCGCGCCGCCCGCGCCGTCCGGCTCGGCCAGCAGCCCCAGCAGCAGGTGTTCGCAGCCGACGTAGTTGTGGCCCAGCGCCATCGCCTCGGTCACGGTCAGCTCGAGCGCGTTCGCCGCGGTGCGGCTCAGGCTGGTGGCGGGACCGTCCGGGCCGGGCGCGGCCGTCCGGTCGAGCTCGCGGCGCACCGTCTCGGGTTCGACCTCGACGGACCGCAGCACGCGCAGCGCCAGGTTGTTCCCCTCGGTGATCACGCCGCGCAGCAGGTCCCGGGTGCCGATCTCGGCGGCGCCCCGCTCGCGGGCACCGGCGACGGCGAGCCTGATCACGTCCTTGGCGCGCTCGGTGAACTGGGTCAGCCCGGCCGTCGGGTCGGTCTCGCTCAGATCGCCCACCACGACCGCCCGGATGGCGCTCACCCGCTTCACGGACAGCTCCAGAACGCGCTGGCAGATGGCCGAGACCGGCAGCCCGGTCTCCTTGACGGCCTCGGCGAGGTCGTCCGGCAGGTACACGTTGATCTTTGGCATAACCCTATATATACCCCCAATTAGGGTTATATGCCAGTCGTCACCAGGTCTGGACCCGCGCGGGCACAGGGAGTTAACTCCTTGCTTGCGCCCGACACTCCGGGTAGCGTTGGCCAGCTGAATGCGCTTACAAGAGGGACGGTTACCGCGTGAGTGCCCCCACGGTCTACGACGTCGCCGAACGCGCGCAGGTATCCATCGCGACCGTGTCCCGCGTCTACCGCAACCCGGACACGGTGCGCGCCCAGACCCGCGAGCGGGTGCTGGCCGTGGCCCGCGAGCTGGGCTACGTGCCCAGCGGCAACGCCCGCGGCCTGGCCAGCCGCACGACCGGCGTGCTCGGCCTGTGCTTTCCGGACTACGCGGACCCCGAGGTCGACAATCCCGAGGACGACGCGGACGACCCCGAGCACATGCTCTACGCGGACGAGATCACCCGCGGCATGGAGCGTGCCGCCCGCCGGCACGGCTACGCCCTGCTGATCGCGGCGTCGCTGGCCGGCGGCCCGGAGAGCCTCGTCGCGAAGGTCGCCGGCCGGGTGGACGGGTTCGCGGTGCTGGCCCGCACGGTGCCCACCGAGGACCTGGAGATCATCGCCCGCCGGCTGCCGATCGTGATGATCGCCGGGCCGCGGGAGATCGACCACCTCGACCACCTCGAGGTCGCGAACGACGACGGCGCGTTCGAGATGACCACCCACCTGATCGCCGACCACGGGCTGACCCGGCTCGCGTACGTCGGCGGCACCGCGGACTCACCGGACGCGGCCGCCCGGTTCCACGGTCACCAGCGCGCGCTGGCCGCGGCCGGCCTCCCGGTGCCCGACGAGCCGGACACCCGGGGCGACTTCACCCAGGCCGACGGCCGGTGGGCGGCGGAACGCCTGCTGGACGCCGGCGGGCCGGTACCGCAGGCGCTGGTGTGCGCGAACGACCAGATGGCCATCGGCGCGCTGCAAACCCTGGAGCGGCGCGGCATCCGGGTGCCACAGGACGTCGCCGTGGTCGGGTTCGACGGCATCCCGCTCGGCCGGGTCGTGCGCCCCAGCCTCACCACGGTGAGCCAGCCCATGCGCCGCCTCGGCGAGGCCGCCGTCGACCTGCTGGTGGAGCGCCTGGGCGACCCCGACCGCGAACCCCGCTCGATCCTGCTCCCGGTCACCCAGACCCGCCGCGCCAGCTGCGGCTGCCCCTGACCCCGCGAGTCCCCCGTTCCGGACCCGCGAGTCCCCCGTTCCCGACCTCCGAGTCCCCCGCTCCGGCCACCAGTCAGGACGTAAGTCCCTTGCGAGGGTATGGCCGGACACCTAGTGTATGCGCTTACAGAGAGCGCTTTCAGGCAAGGGGGCCCTAGTGACGGAGACCGGCGCGCGCGACGACTGGGAGCAGCGGATCGGCCTGCCCAGCGACGAACGGCTCACCGGGATCGGCGAGCTGCCGCCGCCGGAGGGCCTGGTCGCCGAGTCCGGCACCGGGCTGGTCCGGCTGGACTGGCGGCCCGTGGACGGCGCGCTCGGCTACCTGGTGCACCGGGCGGCGACGGCCGACGGCCCGTTCGAACCCCTCGACCACCTCGGCGGCGACGTGCTCGCGGTACCGCACCCGCCCTACGCCGACACGCTCGTCGAGCCGGGCGAGACCTACTTCTACCGGGTGGCCACGTGGAGCGACGGCGGCGCAGGGGCCCTGTCCGCGACCGCGTCGGCATCCCCGGCACCGGCGGGGCCGGCGCCGGCGCGGGTGGTCGTGTCCGTGGACGCGACCGCGACGCCGGCCCCGCTACCGGACGTGTGGCGCCGGATGATCGGCGCCGAGCACTTCTCGCTGCTGGTCTGGGACCGGACCGGCCCGGGCGGCTCGGACGTGGCCGCCGAGTACCACGAGGCGCTGCGGATCATGCGCGACGAGGTCGGCGTGCGGACCGTCCGCGCGCACGGCACGTTCCTGCCGGAGACCGTCTCGGTCCGCGAGGACGGCTCGTTCGACTTCTCCGGCCTGGACGAGGTGTACGACCGGTTCCTGGGGACCGGGCTCAAGCCGGTGGTCGAGCTGTCGTTCATGCCGGCCGCCCTGTGCGCCGACCCCGCCTACATGGTGTTCGCCTACGACGCGACGGTCTCCGTACCGGCCGACTGGGAGCGCTGGGGCGATCTCGTCCGCGCGCTGACCGTGCACCTGCGCGAGCGCTACGGCGCCGACGAGGTGGCCACCTGGGAGTTCGAAGTCTGGAACGAGGCCAACCTGGAGGTGTTCTGGAACGGCACCCAGGAGGACTACCTGCGCCTCTACGAGGTCGCGGCGCGCGCGGTGAAGAGCGTCGACGAGCGGATCCCGGTCGGCGGCCCGTCCTCGGCGGCGGCCGGCTGGGTGGGCGCGCTGCTCGAGCACTGCCTGGCGAACGACGTGCCGATCGACTTCGTGTCCACGCACACCTACGGCAACGCCCCGCTGGACATGCGCCCGCTGACCCGCTCGTTCGCGAAGGCCACCGGCCGGGCCGAGCCGGAGATCCTGTGGACCGAGTGGGGCGTCACGCCGACACACTTCCACCGCGTCAACGACACCGTGTTCGCCGCGCCGTTCGTGCTGCGCGGCATGAAGAGCGCGCTCGCCACCACCGACTGCCTGTCCTACTGGGTGGCGTCCGACCAGTTCGAGGAGCTGGGCTGGGCGCCGCGGCTGCTGCACGGCGGGTTCGGCCTGCTGACCGTCGGCAACCTGCGCAAGCCGCGGTTCTGGGCGCTGGCGATGCTCTCCGCGCTGGCCGGCGGGCGCGTCCCCGCGTCGGTCACCGGTGACGGCGCGGACGCGACGGTCGAGGCGCTGGCCACCAGGACCGGCACGACGGCGGACGTGCTGGTGTGGAACGGCACGCTCGACCAGTCCAAAATCGACGGTGCGGCGATCCTGGACCGGACGGTGACGGTCGAGCTGTCCGGGCTCGAGCCGGGAACCTACTCGGTGGCCTCGTCCCGGGTGGACGCGGAACACGCGAACATCCAGCGGACCTGGGCCGAGCTCGGCGGCGGCGACTGGCCGGCCCCGGACCAGTGGGACGCGCTACGTGCCGGCGACACACTGCCGATCGAGTACCTTGCGGACAGGGAGGTCGGCGCGGACGGCACCGCGTCGGTCACCGTGGAGGTGCCCATGCCGGGCATCCGGTCCCTGCGACTGGCCCGGCGCTGACGATCGAGGAGCGTTCATGGCCGACTGGTTGGCGGATGCCGTCCTGTACCAGATCTACCCGCAGAGCTTCGCGGACAGCAACGGCGACGGCATCGGCGACCTGAACGGCGTCGAGTCCAAACTGGACTATCTGGCCTGGCTCGGGGTCAACACGGTGTGGCTGAACCCGTGCTTCATGTCACCGATGGGCGACGCGGGCTACGACGTGGCCGACTACCTCACGATCGACCCGCGCTACGGCACCCGCGACGACCTCTCGAAGCTGGTCGACTCGGCCGGGCGGTACGGCATCCGGGTGCTGCTCGACCTGGTCGCCGGGCACACCTCCGACCAGCACCCGTGGTTCGTGAACTCGGCCAACGACCCGTCCGACGACAGGTACATCTGGTCCGACCGCCAGGCACCGGGTTTCCAGCCCTCGCCGGGATCGCGCCTGGGGTTCTACCTGCCGAACTTCTTCCCGGTGCAGCCCGCGCTGAACTTCGGCTACGCGCGGCAGGACCCGTCCGAGCCGTGGCGCCAACCGGTCGACGCGCCGGGCCCGCGGGAGAACCGGCAGGCGCTGCGGGACATCATGGACCACTGGCTGCGGCTCGGCGTGTCGGGCTTCCGGGTGGACATGGCATCGTCGCTGGTGAAGGACGACGCGGGCAAGGTGGAGACGGCCGCCCTGTGGCGGGAGATGCGGGCGTGGATCGACACCGCCCACCCGGACGCGGTGCTGCTCAGCGAGTGGGCGCAGCCGCAGGTGTCGGTGCCGGCCGGTTTCCACGCCGACTTCCTCCTGCACTTCGGCAGCAGCCAGGCCTTCCGCTCGCTGTGGCACAACGGCGCGGTGCACGACGGCACGTGGCGCCCGCCGCGCCACTGCTACTTCGACGCGGCCGGCGCGGGCACGATCGCCGAGTTCCTGGCCGAGTGGGCCACGGCCACGACCGTGATCGGTCACAACGGACACATCATCCTGCCGACGTCGAACCACGACTTCCCGCGGCTGGTCGCGGGCAGCCGGACCGCCGACCAGGCCCGGGCGGCGTTCGTGTTCGTCCTCACCTGGCCCACGCTGCCGGCCATCTACTACGGCGACGAGATCGGCATGCAGTACCAGCCCGGCCTGCCGGACCTGGAGGGCAGCGCCCTCGGCCCGCCCCGCGCGGGCTACAACCGTGCCGGCTCGCGGACGCCGATGCAGTGGGACGCCAACGATCCGGACGTCACCTACCTGCCGCCGCACCCGTCCCCGACGCGCCCGAACGTGGCCGACTCGACGGCCGACCCGGAGTCGCTGCTGAACCTGGTGCACGAGCTGATCGCGCTGCGCAAGGCGAACCCCTCGCTCGGTTCGGGCGGCGCGGTGGAGATCCTGAACCCCGGTTATCCGTTCGTGTACCGCAGGGGCGGCGAGTTCACGGTGGCGGTCAACCCGTCGGCCACCCCGGTGACCGCGGACATCGCGGCCCCCGGCGGGCTCGTGCTGGGCCGCGGCGCCGGGCACGAGGCCGGCCGGCTGCACCTGGACGGCTTCAGCTACGCGATCTACCGGGCCTGACCCGCGACCGCAACCGGGGACTCGCGGGTCCGGAACGGGGGACTCGCGGGTCGGGAGCGTTGGACACGCGGGTCGGGAGCGTTGGACACGCGGGTCGGGAGCGTTGGACTCGCGGGTCTCGGGATGTGGGAGCGGGGGGCGGGGTGGGTAGGGTCGGGATCGTGGTGGGTTCGGGTGCGGCGGTGGGGATCGGGCTGGTGGCGTTGGGGCTGGTGCTCACGCCGGGGCCGAACATGATCTACCTGGTCTCGCGGTCCATCACCCAGGGGCGGCGTGCCGGGCTGGTGTCGCTGCTCGGGGTGGCCACCGGGTTCCTCGTCTACCTTGCCGCGGCCACGGCCGGGCTCACCGCGGTCTTCCTCGTCGTGCCGGCGGCCTACACGACGGTCAAGCTGGCCGGCGCCGCCTACCTGCTCCACCTGGCCTGGCAGGCGCTGCGGCCCGGCGGGCGCTCGGCGTTCGAGCCCCGGGAACTCGCCCGCGACCGGCCGCGGCGGCTGTTCGTCATGGGGCTGGTCACCAACCTGCTCAACCCCAAGATCGCCGTGCTCTACATCGCCCTGCTCCCCCAGTTCATCGACCACACCCGCGGCGACGTCGCCGCGCAGAGCCTCACCCTCGGGCTCATCCAGATCACCGTGGCGCTCGCGGTCAACGCGCTCATCGTGCTCGGCGCCGGCACGCTCGCGGCCTTCCTGCGTGCCCGGCCACTGTGGCTGCGCGTCCAGCGCTACGTCATGGGCGGCGTGCTCGGCGCGCTCGCGGTCCGGCTCGCCGCCGACCGGTCCTCGCCCGCGTCGGCCTGAGCGAACGGGTTCGGCAGCGCGTCCAGCAGCAGCCTCGTGTACTCCGCGGTCGACGCGCGGATCACCGGCAGCGCCGGGCCCTCCTCGACCACCGAACCCCACGATCTCCGCCCGGATCGACACGTCCGGCATCGAGACCGGCTCGTCGGCCACCAGCAGCGACGCGGCCCGGGCCCGGGCATCCTGCTCGGACGGGCCGAGATGGTTGCGCTGCGGGCGGGACAGCGCCTGCCCGACCGTCCGAACGGGATTCAACGCCGCGCAGGGTGGCATAGGACTGTGCACCCCCTCCGCGAGCACCGTGTCCGGCGGGGTACGGTTCGGAAATGTAAGCGCATCCTGTATGCGCTTACCCATGTCGGAGATCAGCCCCACCTGCGCTGGCAAGGCAACAGCGCAACGACAGGTCGGGAGAGGTGGACGTGGCCGACACCGTGCGGTACGAGCGCAAGCGGATCATCGTCGGCGGTACCGAGGTGCTGCTGCTGTCCGGTGAGGTCCACTACTTCCGGCTGCGCCGGGAGGAGTGGCAGGACCGGCTGGACAAGGCGCGGAACGCGGGCCTGAACACGATCGCGACCTACATCCCGTGGCTGTGGCACGAGCTGCCGGACGGGACGGTCGATGTGGACGGTCGTACCCGCGCGGAGCGCGACCTGGGCGGGTTCCTGGATCTATGCCACGCCAACGGGTTCCACGTGATCGCCCGGCCCGGCCCGTTCGTGATGGCCGAGCTGAAGAACGAGGGCCTGCCCTTCCGGCTCTACACCGAGCATCCGGAGATCGTGCCGTCCGGCTGGGACGGTGCCCCCGCGCCCACGCGGACGGTGGACTACCTCGCCCCGGCGTTCCTCGCGGAGGCCCGCGAGTGGTACCGCGCGGTGATGCCGGTGATCGCGGCGCGGCTGCACGGCGCGGGCGGGCCGGTGGTCGCCGTCCAGCTGGACAACGAGGTGGGCATGCTGGCCTGGGTCAGCAACTCCCCCGACCTGACCGACCACCTGCTCGACGACTTCGGCTCCTGGCTGCGCGAGCACGACCTCGACCGCCACTACCCGGGACCGGTGACGCGCTCGCCGGACGAGCGGCACGCGGCCCGGCTGATGCGCGACCTCGGTACCTTCATGCGCGAGCGGTTCGCCCGCTACCTCGCCGAGCTGCGCTCCTACGCCGAGGAGTGCGGCGTCACCGGGGTGCCGTTCGTGGTGAACGTCCACGGCACCGACGGCGGCATGGCCGAGACGTTCCCCATCGGCATCAGCCAGCTCATGCGGTCCTACGCCGGGGTGCCGGGCACGATCTCCGGCACCGACCTCTACCTCGGCGAGCTGACCGTCACCAACGCGGCGGACCTGTACCTGGTCAACGCGTTCTGCGACGCCGTGCACGACGCGGACCAGCCGCTCACGTCGATGGAGTTCGAGGCGGGCACCGGCGACTACGGGTGCGACCTGTCCCGCCAGTACGACCCGTCCGCCGTGGACCTGAAGACGCGGATGTGCCTCGCGCAGGGCAACAGGCTGCTCAACTACTACCTGTTCGCCGGTGGGGTGAACCCGCCGCTGGAAGCCCCGGCCGGCGACGGCAACGACCGGATCGCGTTCACCGGTGAGCGGCACGGGTTCGCCGCGCCGATCGACCCCGAGGGCCGGCTCAACCCGGTGTACGGGCCGACCACGCAGGTCCTGCGGACCGCCCGGGCGCTGGCGCCGCAGCTTGCCGCGATGCGCGAGGAGCACGACGACGTGGCGGTCGGTTTCGTGCCCGACCACTACCTGACCGAGTACCACTACCCGGGGTCCGAGTCGGTGCGGGCGGTGCTCGACGACGTGGTCGGCACCCGCGGCGCCGGCCCGCGCGGCATCCTGGCCCGTGCCATGCTGCTGGGCGGGTTCCGGTTCGGCGCGGTCGACCTGCAGGCGGGGGTGCCGTCGACGGCGGTGCTGGCGGTCGCGGGCACCACCCACCTGCCGGCCGGCGTGCAGTCCACCCTGGTCGACTACGTGCGCGGCGGCGGGCGGCTGCTGCTGGCCGGGCGGGTGCCGGCGCGCGACATGACCGGCGAGCCGTGCACCGTGCTGCGCGACGCGCTCGGCCTGCGGCCGCTCGGCACGGTCCGGGCCTCGCCGGAGTTCTTCACCTCGGTCACCGCGCACGGCTGGGCCGCGCCCCGCCCCGAGACCCGCACCGGGTTCGCCGAACTGTACGAGCCCACGGTGGGCGACACCGTGCTGCGCGAGCTGTCCACCGGGCACGGCTGCGGGTTCGACGTCCCGCTCGGCGCGGGACGCGCGGTGGTGCTCGGCGCCGACTACGAGTGCGATCTGGACCTGTGGCGCGCCGCGTTCGGTGCGCTCGGCGCCGCGCCCGCGGTCGAGCACACCGCGGCCGTGCCCGGCGTGGTGCTGCTGACCGGCGCGGCCGGCGGCGGGCGGATCCTGCACGCGCTGAACCTGTCCGGCTACGACCAGGAGCTGACGGTCACCGAGTGCGGCCGACCGCTGCTCGGCGGGCAGCCGCTGCGGCTGCCCGGCCGGCGGGCGCTCATGCTCCCGCTGGACCTGCCGCTCGGCGGGCTGCGGGTCGCCTGGGCGACGGCGGAGCCGGTCGGGACCGGGGACGGGTCGGTCACCTTCCGCTCGCCGGCGGCGGAGTCGCTCGTGGCCGTGCACGGCGACGTGACCTGCGCGGATCCGGCCGTGCAGGGCCACCGGGAGGACGGGCTGACCGTCCTGCGGGCACGCGGCGCCGGCGAGTTCACCGTCTCCCGGTCCCGCGACCGGTGAGCGGGACCGGTTCGGTTAGCGTGACCGCCATGTTCCAGACCGACACGGCCGCGTTCGTGCGCCGTTTCGCCGAGGCGTGGGCCGAGCCGACCGTCGACGAGCTCGTCGCGCTCACCCACCCCGACGCGACGTTCACCCAGCCGCTGGCCGCGACCGCGCACGGGCACACCGGGCTGGCGAACGTGCTGGACGAGCTGCTCTCGACCATCCCGGACCTGCGCGGCGAGCTGGTCAGCTGGGCACCGGTGGACGAGACCACGGTGTTCGTGGAGCTCCGGCTGTGCGGCACCTTCGGCCGCCGCCCGATCGAATGGGTCACGGTCGACAAGATCGTCCTGCGGGACGGCCTGATCGCCTCCCGCACGGCCAACTTCGACGGTCTGCGGCTGCTGGGCGCGCTGGCCCGCCGCCCGCGCGGCTGGCCGGCCTGGCTGCGGGCGAAGCTGGACCGGTGATGACCGGGCCGTCCGGGAGTGCTCAGGTGATCGGCCGTTCGGTCGATCCATCTGGTACATACGGGCGGTCCGCGTATCTGGGTTCACCCCGGGTACTCAGTAGTGGTAACACCCTGTTAGGAATTTCGATGAAACCCGACGGGGTCAGCGAGCATCCAACGAAGTGTCAGTGACGAGTGCTACAACAGACTCGCAAGGGATCCGAGCAGGTACAGGGAACCACGATGTCCACCGTCCACAGCGCGCAGCTGTCCGAAGATCTCAACCACAGAGCCATCTCGATGCTCCGCGCGGTGGTGGCCGGGCGCGCGCAGATCAGCTGCAGCAGCGAGCCGGACCTGTTCATCGACGACGTTCCCTGCTGTGACCAGTACACCGCGCACATGCTCGCGCACGCCGGGTTGATCGAGCCGGCCGTCGCCGGGGTCGTCGGCCAGCTCGTGCCGGCCCGCCTGACCGCCGCCGGACACGCCGCCCTGGCACCCGCGCCGGCCGCCGCCTAGCGCGTGTCTGACGGATCACGGTCGATGCGATTCGTGATCCACGCGGTTCCTCGCAAGACGGAGCAATGGCCTCGTACCGGGTCGTACTCGGCCCGTTGCGACAACGTCGCGAGGGGCCGCGTGGGCACGAATCGCGCGGCCAGGGATCCGTCAGGCACGCTCTAGTTTCGCTGGTCCTTTCGGAGCGGATGTTCCGACGGTATTTCCACGAGCACGATTCGTAGTCCGTCCGGGTCCGCGATCCACATCTCGCGCAGTCCCCACGGTTCCTCGCGCGCCTCGCGCACGATCGGCACATTGCGTCGCGTGAGCTCACGCGCGGTGGCGGCGAGGTCGCGCACCTGCAGCCAGAGCACGACGTCCGGGCCGGGCCCGTCCCCGCCCCGGCCGGACACCTCCAGCAGGCCGTTCCCGGTGAAGAACACGGTGCCGCCGGGGAACTCGCGGAAGACGGCCAGGCCGAGCGCGTCCCGGTAGAACGCGAGGGACCGGTCCGGGTCACGCGGCCGCACGATGAGCCGGCTGCTCAGAAACTCCATCCCCCGAGCATCCCCCACCCCACGCACCCCCACCTCCCCACCCGCGAGGCCAACCCTCCAGACCCGCGAGTCCCCCACTCAAGACCCGCGAGTCCCCCACTCCGGTCGCGCGAGTCCCCCGTTCCGCGCCGACGTGGATGGGCGAGCAGGGAGCAGGGCGGGTGCGGGCTGGCGTGGCGGCCTCGCCGAGCCGGACCGGGGGACTCGCGGGTCCGGACCGGGGGACTCGCGGGACCGGACCGGGGGACTCGCGGGACCGGACCGGGGGACTCGCGAGTTCGGACCGGTTGGACTCGCGGGTTCGGGGGGTTGGACTCGCGGGTGGGTCAGGCTACGAAGAGGTGTTCGGCGTCCTGGGGGGAGCCGGCGGTGCCGGTGAAGTCGCCCTGGGCGATGTCGGCGCCGACCTCGCGCCACCAGTCGAACTGGGCCTCGGTGGTGACGTCGCCGACGATGACCGGGGTGCCGGACTCGCGGACCAGGGGCACGAGCTGGCGGATGGAGCGGGTGAACAGCGCGTCCTCGCCCATGCGGTCCACCCGCGAGGTCACCCGGCCGGACATCTTCACCGCGCGCACCGGCAGGTCCTCCAGGCACGCGAGGTCGCCGCGGGTGGTGCCGAACTCGTACAGCACGACCGACACGCCGAGGTCCACCAGCACGTCGAGGTTGTCCTCGGCCAGCCCGTCGACCATGCACAGCGCCTGCACCGGCATGCCCAGCTGCAGCTGGTCGGTCTCCAGGTTCGCGTCGGCGAGCACCGCCTGCACGGTCGCCACCAGGTCCGGGTCGCCGGCGAGCTCCTTGGACAGCTCCACGTACAGCTTGGGCAGCCCGCCGGGGAACCGGTCGGCCCACGACCGCAGCTGCTCGCACGCCCGGCCGAGCATCCACCGCCCGATCGGCAGCGACAGCCCGGTCTCGGCCAGCAGCTCGAAGCACTGCGCGTGGTCCAGCGAGCCCTGCTCGGCATGCTCCCAGCTCAGCAGCGCCTGCACCGCCACGATGCCGCGGTCCTTCACCGCCACGAGCGGCTGGTACTCGATGTCGATCTCGCCGCTCTCCCACGCGCCGGGCAGCGACCCGGCCAGCGCGAACCGGGCCCGGTCACGCTCGTTCGCCTCCGCGTCGACCGTCCCCCACTGCCGCCGGCCGGACGCCTTGAGCCGCTGCAGCGTGGTGTCCGTGGCCCGCAGCAGGTCCGCCGGCGCGGTGTCCGAGGACGGGCGGTGCGCGACGGCGATGGTCGCGGTCGCCGCGATGCCCTGCTCGCCGAGGTAGACCGGCTCGGCCAGCTCGTCGTTGATGCGCGCGGCGAGCACCTCGACGCTCGGCGTGCTCGGCGAGTTCTCCAGCAGCACGCCGAACTCGTCGCCGTCGAACCGGGCGATCGTGGCCGTCTCGCCGTCGAAGACCTCGCGCAGCCTCGTCGCGACGGTCCGCAGCAGCCGGTCGCCCGCCTCGCGTCCCATCCCGTTGTTGATCGCGCGGAAGCCGTCCAGGTCCAGATGGAAGACCGTCACCTCGGCGGCCCGCTGCTTGCCGCGCAGCGCCTCCTCCATCCGGCCGAGGAACCGGTGCCGGTTCACCAGCCCGGTGAGCACGTCGTGGATCGCCTGGAACTGCAGCTGACCTTCGAGGAAGTGCTTGTCCGACACGTCCTCCACGGATGTCACGTAGTACCGCGGCGTGCCGTCCGGGTCGCGCAGCACCGAGGCGGACAGGTAGACCAGCGCCTCCTCGCCGTCCGCGCGCAGCAGCCTGCGCCGCTCCCGCACCGGCGACGAGCCGGGCTCGAGCAGCACCTGGTAGCGCAGCTTGAGGTACTCCGCGTCGTCGGGGTGGAAGATGTCCTCCAGCCGCTGCGCGCCCAGCTTCCCGCGGCGGTGTTCGAGGATGTCGGCCAACGCGCGGTTCGAGCGGACCAGCCCGCCGTCGAGGTCGCTGATCGCCATGCCCACCGACGAGGAGGAGAACACCTCCTCGAACCGGGCCTCGCTGTCCTCCAGCGCGCGCTCGGCCTTCTCCCGCGCGCGGATGAGCGCCCGGGTCAGCCCCTCCTGCTCGTTGAACAGCCGCCGGCGCATGCCGTCGCTGAACCCGCGCGCCAGCGCGCTCAGCGCGCGCAGGAGCTTGTCGGCAGCGTTGTCGATGCCGTCGAGCTCAGGTAAGTGAGGCATTCCTCTGCCCAGTACGCCGACCGAACACTCCACACACTCGGGACTGAGCAAGCCCAGTCCCACCAACCGCTGGCCGACCTCCGCGGCAGGATCCGCGGTGAACGGCACAGCCTTCAGCGCGGCCACGAGTGCGTCGAGCGCGATCGTCAGCTCGCGCTCGGTCTCGTCTCGGGACCGCGCGATGTAGATGACCTGAGCCAGGCCTCCCGCCCACGCACCGACCAGCTCAGATCGATCCACCGGAGCCATCCATAGGCCAATTCATCGAGTAGTCCTTCTCCGGTGACGCCGCTGGTTGACGTTACCAGTGACATCGGAAAGCGCTCTGCGCCCAAACGGGCGCAGAGCGCCTTCGTCCTGACCCACCCTAGGTGCTGACAGCTGGGCCGAACGGGTGAACTACTTTCAGTGCAAGGTCCGGGCCGGACGGTTGCAGGGCGTGATCGACTTCGGGCGGGGTTTCCGCTCAACCCCAACGTTTCTGAGACACATCGACGATGTGTTCCGGCCGCACGGGCGCGTGGCTCAGCGCGATTCCCGTCGCGGCACGGATGGCCGCGACGATCGCCGGCGTCGACGACAGCGTCGGCGGCTCGCCGACGCCGCGAAGCCCGTACGGCGCATGGGGATCGGCCCGCTCGAGGACGTCGATCGGCATCGGCGGCATGTCCAGCACGGTCGGGATCAGGTAGTCGGTGAACGACGGGTTGCGCACCACGCCGTCGACGACCTGGATCTCCTCCATCACCGCCAGCCCGAGGCCCTGCGCGGAACCGCCCTGGATCTGGCCGAGCACCGCGTCGGGGTTCATCGCCCGGCCGACGTCCTGCGCGCAGGCGAGCTCGACCACCCGCACCAGACCGAGCTCGACGTCCACGTCCACCACCGCCCGGTGTGCCGCGAACGCGTACTGCACGTGCGCGAAACCCTGACCGGTCAACGGATCCAGCGGCTCGGTCGGCCGGTGCCGCCACCGCACGGTGCGCTCGACCGCCTCCTCGCCGAGCACCTCCGCGAGCTCGCCGACCACCTCCTGGCCGGCCGAGGTGACCTTGCCGCCGGCCAGCCCGACGGCCGCGACGCCCAGGCGGGTCGCCGCGAGCTCGAGCACCGCGTCGCGCACCTCGCCGCACGCCGCCTTCACCGCGCCGCCGGTGACGTAGCTCTGCCGCGACGCCGAGCTGGACCCGGCGCTGCCGACGCTGGTGTCCGACGGCTGGATCACCACCCGCTGCACGCCGAGCTCCGTGCGGGCGATCTGCGCCTGCAGCGTGACCAGGCCCTGGCCGACCTCCGCCGCCGCGGTGTGCACCGAGACCACCGGCTCGCCGCCGATCACCTCGAGCCGCACCCGCGCGGTGGAGTAGTCGTCGAAGCCCTCGGAGAAGCCGACGTTCTTGATGCCGACGCCGTAGCCGACGCCGCGCACCACGCCCTCGCCGTGCGTCGTGTTCGACACCCCGCCGGGCAGCTCGCGCAGGTCGCGCGGGGCCGCCTGCTCGGGCGGCATCGGCTTGTCCCGCACCAGCGTGAGCAGCTCCGCGACCGGCGCGGCGGAGTCGACCACCTGCCCGGTCGGCATGACCGAGCCCTCCTCGACGGCGTTGCGGACGCGCACGTCGACCGGGTGCATGCCGAGCGCCTCGGCCAGCTTGTCCATCTGCGACTCGTAGGCGAAGCAGGCCTGCACCGCGCCGAAGCCGCGCATCGCGCCGCACGGCGGGTTGTTGGTGTAGACGCCGTAGCAGTCGATGTGCACGTTCGGCACCCGGTAGGGGCCCGCGCCGAGGGTGGCCGCGTTGCCGGTGACCGCCGCGGTGGTCGAGGCGTACGCGCCGCCGTCGAGGATGATCTCCGCGCGGACGTGGACCAGGTCGCCGGAGCGGGTCGCGCCGTGCTCGTAGCGCAGCACCGCGGGATGGCGGTGCACGTGCCCGAAGAACGACTCCTCGCGGCCGTAGACGATCTTGACCGGCTTGCCGGTGCGCAGCGCCAGCAGGCAGGCGTGCACCTGCATCGACAGGTCCTCGCGGGCCCCGAACGCGCCGCCCACGCCGGCCAGGTGCAGCCGCACCCTCTCCTCCGGCAGGCCGAGCGCGCGGGCGACCTGCCGCTGGTCGGCGTGCAGCCACTGGGTGGCGATGTACAGGTCGACGCCGCCGTCCTCGGCGGGCACCGCCATGCCCGACTCGGGGCCGAGAAACGCCTGGTCCTGCATGCCGACGGTGTACTCGCCGCGGACCACGACGTCGGCGGCCGGGGACTGCTCGCCGGTGCGGATCCGGACGTGCCGCACGACGTTGCCGCCCTCGTGGGCCGGGTGCAGCACCGGCGCGTCCGGCCGCATCGCCGCCTCGGCGTCGGTGACCGGTTCGAGCACCTCGTAGTCCACCCGCACCCGGGCGGCGGCCCGGCGCGCGGTCTCCGGGTGGTCGGCGGCCACGATCGCGACCGGCTCGCCCTGGTAGCGCACCACGGTCTCGGCGAGCACCGGCTGGTCGGGGTGCTCGAGGCCGTAGACGTTCTCGCCGGTGACGTCGGCGTGGGTGAGCACGGCGTACACGCCCGGCAAGGCCAGCGCCGGACCGATGTCGATGTCGAGGATCCGGGCGTGCGGGTGCGGGCTGCGCAGCGTGGCGCCCCACAGCATGTCGTCGGACCACATGTCCGAGGAGTAGGCGAACTCGCCCTTGACCTTGAGCGTGCCGTCCGGGCGCAGCGGGCTGTCGCCGACCGCCCCGGTGACGGTGGCGCTGCGCGTCTCGGTGCTGGTCATCTCCCCACCTTCTCCCGCAGCGCCGTGCTCGCCGCCCGCAGCGCGGTGCGCCGCGTCCACTTCGGACACCGTGTGGCAGGCGCCGTCCTCGACCACCGGCCGGCCGCCGGCCAGCAGCAGCGCGACCGGGGGCAGCGCGCCGAACACCAGCGCCGCGACCGGGTCGTCGATACCGGCGTGCTCGACGCCGCCGAGCCGCCACACCGCCAGGTCGGCCTGCTTGCCCGGCTCGAGCGAGCCGATCTCGTCATGCCTGCCCAGGCAGCGCGCGCCGCCCATCGTGGCCAGCCGCAGCGCGTCACGGGCCGACAGTGCCGCGGGGCCGCCGCGCAGCCGGGCCACGTAGGTCGCCTGGCGCAGCTCGACCCCGAGCCCACCATCCTCGTTGGACGCGGCGCCGTCGACGCCGAGGCCGACCGGCGCGCCGGCCGCGAGCAGGTCGGTGACCCGGGCGGTGCCCGCGCCCAGCCGCGCGTTGGACGTCGGGCAGTGGGCGACGCCCGTGCCGGTGGCGCCCAGCCGGGCGACCGCCGCGTCCGCGAAGTGGATGCCGTGCGCGAGCCACACGTCGTCGCCGAGCCAGCCGGTGCGCTCGGCGTACTCCATCGGCGTGCAGCCGAGCTCGGCGAGGCACTGCTCCTCCTCGTCGACCGTCTCGGCGAGGTGGGTGTGCAGCCGGACGCCCCGCTGCCGCGCGAGCTCCGCGGCCTCGGTCATCAGCTCCGTGCTCACCGTGAACGGCGAGCACGGACCGACCGCCACACGCACGAACGAACCCGGTGCCGGGTCGTGGTAGCGGTCGATCGCCGCCGCCGTCGCGGCGAGCGCCTCGTCCTTGTCCTCGACGACCGAGTCCGGCGGCAGGCCGCCCCGGGACTCGCCGCGGTCCATCGAGCCGCGCACGGCGTGCAGCCGGAGGCCGACCTGCCCGGCCGCGTCCACGAGCGGGGCGATCAGGTCGCCCTCACCGCGCGGGAAGACGTAGTGATGGTCGGCGGCGGTGGTGCAGCCGGTCTTCGCGAGCCGGGTCAGCCCGGCGAGCGCGGCGGCGTGGGTGATCTTCTCGTCGATACCGGCCCACACCGGGTACAGCTCGGTGAGCCACTCGAACAGCGTGGCCTGCTGGGCGAGCCCGCGGGTGGCCCACTGGTAGAGGTGGTGGTGGGTGTTGACCAGCCCGGGGGTGACCAGGCAGCCCGCGGCGTCCACGCGCCGCCCGTAGTCGCCCGCGGATGCCGGGCCCGCGCCGACCGACTCGACCAGCCCGTCGGCGACCACGACGTGGCCGGACGGGTACTCGGTGCCCGCCGCGTCCACGGTGGCGATCGCGGCGTTCTCGACGGCGATCCTCATGCCCGTCCACCGACCGCGCGGGCCGCCATCCGCACCGCGTCGAGGATCTTCTCGTACCCGGTGCAGCGGCACAGGTTCCCGGCGAGCGCCTCGCGGATCTCCGCGTCGGACGCGTCCGGCCGGCGGCGCACCAGGTCGTGCGCGGCGACCACCAGCCCGGGCGTGCAGAACCCGCACTGCACGGCACCGGCGTGCACGAACGCCTCCTGCACGGGGTCGAGCTCCGCGCCCTCGGCGAGCCCCTCGACGGTGCGCACCGCACTGCCCTCGGCCTGGCCGGCCGCGACCAGGCAGGCGCACACCGGGGTGCCGTCGAGGTAGACCGTGCAGGAGCCGCACTCGCCCTGTTCGCAGGCGTTCTTCGAGCCCGGCAGGCCGAGCCGCTCGCGCAGCACGTACAGCAGGCTCTCACCCGGCCACACGTCGTCGGCGGTCATCGCCTCGCCGTTGACCTCCATGTTCACCCGCATCAGGTCCATCCCTCCCGGTCCTGCCAGGCCCAGCCGAGTGTGCGGCGGGCCAGCACGGACAGCGCGTGCCTGCGGTAGGCCGCGCTGCCGCGCACGTCGTCGATCGGCTGCGCGGCGGCCGCGACGAGCTCGCCGAACTCCCGCGCCACCTCGCCGGACAGCTCGCCGCCGTCCCAGGGCAGCATCTGGGCCGCGAAGTCCTCGGCGGCCTCGGCGCGCAGCGGGGTCGGGCCGGCCGAGCCGATGCCGGTGCCGACCCGCCGTGCGGCGAGGTCGAGCGACAGGCCGAACGAGCACACCGCGATCACCATCGCGTTGCGCGTGCCGACCTTCGCGAACTGCTGCGGCCCGGCCGCCTTCGGCACGGTGACGGCGGTGATCAGCTCGTCCTCGGCGAGCGCGGAGCGCTTGGGACCGAGGAAGAACCCGGCGACCGGGATCGACCGGGTGCCCCGCACCGACGCGACCTCGACGGTGGCCGGCACCGCGACGAGCGGCGGGTGCGCGTCGCCCGCCGGGGACGCCGAGCCGAGGTTGCCGCCGACCGTGCCGCGGTTGCGGATCTGCGGCGAGCCGACCGTGCGGCTGGCCATCGCGAGGCCGGGCAGCGCCTCGCCCAGTTCGGTGACGACGCGGGCGTAGGGCACGGTCGCACCCAGCCGGACGTGCCCGTTCTCCTCGGTCCAGGCGGACAGCTCGGCCACCGGGCCGAGGTCGAGCAGCGCGGGCGGGCGGCGCATGTCGAAGTTCAGCTCGACCATCACGTCGGTGCCGCCGGCGATCGGCACCGCCTCGGGCGTCGCCGCCTTCATGGCGAGCGCCTCGTCGAGCGAGGCGGGGCGGAGGAAGTCCATGTCACCACCAGGCCAGTCCGGGTTCCGGCGCGCCCTCGCGCAGCACGGTGCCCTCGATCAGGCCGTACGGCCGGTCGGCCGCGAAGAACACCTCGCCCGGATTGTCCAGCTCGAACGGGCTCAGGTCGACCAGGAAGTGGTGCTTGTTCGGCAGCGACAGGCGCACCTCGACCAGCTCGTCACGGTGGCGCAGCACCCGCTCGCCCATCGCGTGCAGGGTCTGCTGCAGTGACAGCGAGTGGGTGTCGGCGAACGCCTCCAGCAGGTGCCGGTGCGCCTCGCGGAAGGACTCCGCCCACGCCGACTCCCCCGCGTGCCGCCAGCGCGCGGACACCGCGGTGGCCAGGATCCGGTCGTCGGCCTCCGCCAGCGTGGTGTAGCGGTCGCGGTGGAAGCCGTGGAACTCCGAGCCCGTGGTGTTGAGCACGGTCAGGTCCTCGACCCCGGACACCACCCGGGCGGCCGTGCCGTCGTAGGTGACCGTGGCCGTCCGGGTGCCGGCCGCGCGCGCGAACGAGTGCGGCGCGGGCCGGCCGCCGACCGTGATGCGCTCCCACCGGTACTGCGCCAGGTGCACCCGCGCCCGGGTGATCGTCGGCGTGGTGTCGACGAAGTGGCGGGCCAGCCGCAGCCCGAAGTCCTCGATCTCGCCGACCCCGTCGCGGGCGAACGCGTAGACGGTGTTCTTCTGCGTGTCGGTGGGCAGCACGCCGGAGTTGTCGCCGGTCAGGTGGGTCGCGGCGAGGTCACCGGCCAGCGACGTGCTGACGTTGAGGTCGGTGATCGAATGCGTCGCCCCGTCGGTCCCGTCGCCGCGGTCCACCCGGACGAGGCGGGTCTCCGCCTTGCCGTACTGGTTGTCGCCGAGCCTGATGTCCGGGTTCATCGTCGCTGTCAGCTCCCCCGGTAGGTCGAGTAGCCGAACGGGCTGAGCAGCACCGGCACGTGGTAGTGCTCGGCCGGGTCGGTCACCCGGAACGCCACCACGACCTCCGGGTAGAACGCGTCCGGCCCGAGGTAGTCCGTGGTGCCGAAGACGAGCCGGTAGACGCCGGCGGCCTCGACGCCCCAGCCGGACAGCCGCCCGTCGGCGTCGGTGCACCCGTCCACGACGTGCTGCCAGCCGCCCTCGCCGCGCGCCTCGAGCCGCACGGGCACGTCGGCGGCGGGCCGCCCGATGCTCGTGTCCAGTACATGGGTCGACAAACTCACGATGCGAACGCCTTCTCCAGCCGCAGGTCCACGATCTTGTCGAGCTCGGCGCGCACCACGTCCCGCTCGGTGTCCGGGTCGTTGCCGAGCCGTTCCCGCAACGCGCGGAGCATGTCCTCACCGGACAGCCCGGTCGCGCAGATCAGGAACACGTGCCCGAACCGCTCCTCGTAGGCGCGGTTGCCGGCGACCAGGTCCTCCTGGGTCTCCCGGCTCGCCCCGGCGGCGCCCGCCTGCTCGGCGCGCGACCAGCCGGCCTCCCGCCCCGGACCGGCCGCGCGCTCGCCGATGCGGGGGTGCGCGGCGAGGGCCTCCTCGATCTCGTCCCAGGTCAGGCGGTCGACCACGGCGCGCGACACGCGCCGCAGCCCGGCCACGTCGTGGTACGGACGCCGGGCGAGCAGCTCGTCGGCCCAGCGCCGGGACGCGCAGCAGGCGAGCAGTTCCCGCTCGGCCTCCGCGGCCTCGGCGACGTTGAGCCGGTCGAGGGATGTTTCATCGGGCATCCCCGGAACTCTACTGATCGGACCGGGGTGACGCTGCCCTCGTCAGTCGCAGGTCACGCCCCGTCGAGCACTACTCGATCACGGCGAGGGCGTCGATCTCCACGAGGATGCCCGCCGGCAGCCCGACGTAGACCGTGGTGCGGGCCGGGAAGGGCTCCGGTACCAGCTCGGCGTAGGTCTGGTTCAGCTGGGCGAAGTGCGCGGTGTCGGTCAGGTACACGCGGAACATCACCACGTCGTCGAGGCTCGCGCCGGCCGCGGCGAGCACCGACTCCACGTTGCGCAGCACCTGGCGGGTCTGCTCGTCGACGGTGCTGCCGACCGTCGCCCCGGTCGCCGGGTCCATCGGGACCTGGCCCGCGACCTGCACGATGTTGCCCTTGCGGATGCCCGGCGAGAGCGGCACCGGCAGGGGTGCCGCGCCGTCGGGATGGATCGCGATCTTCGCCATGGGTTCAGCCTTCCTCGTCCGCGGCGCCCGCCGCCCAGCCACACTCCACCGACGCCCGCTCCGCGGCCGCCAGCAGCGCCGGGACCAGGGCGAGCAGACCGTCATGATCCAACACCACCTCCGGCGCGGACAGCGACAGCGCGGCCAGCACCTCCCCGCGCGGGCCGCGGACCGGCGCCGCGACGCAGTGGACGAACTCCTCGTGCTCGGCGTGGTCGACGGCGTAGCCGCGCTCGGCCACCCGCGCCAGCTCGGCCAGCAGCGCCCGCCTGCTGGTCAGGGTGTTCGCGGTCAGCCTCGGGTAGTCCATCGCCGCGGTGACCCGGTCCCGCTCGTCGCCGGGCAGCGCGGCCAGCAGCACCTTCGCCACCGCCGTGCAGTGCAGCGGCGCGCGCCTGCCGATGCGGGAGTACATCCGCACGTTGTGCCGGCTCTCGTACTTGTCGATGTAGATCACCTCACCGTCCTCGTAGGACGCCAGGTGGACGGTGTGCCCGGTGGCCGCGTTGAGCTCCCGCGCCGCCGGCTCGGCGCAGCGCCGCACGTCGCGCTCGTCCAGCGCCCGGTAGGCCAGCTCGAACAGCGACGTGCCCAGCCGGTAGGACCTGCCCTCGCCGCGCTGCACGAAGCGGTGCGCCTCCAGGGTGCGCAGCAGCCGCAGCACGGTCGACTTGTGCACGCCGAGCGGCCCGGCGAGCTGGTCGAGGTTCTTCGGCCCGCTCGCCAGCTCGTCCAGCACGGTCAGCGCTCGGTCCAGGCTCTGGCTCACGAGATCCGCACCGCCGCCCACTCGTGCTCGCCCGCGTCGAGCAGGGACGCGGCGAGCGCGTCCGGCAGCGGCGGGCCCACGTCGTCGCGGGTGCGCAGCGCGGAGGCGGCCCGCAGGTGGCCCGCCCGCAGCCGGCGCACCGGCGGCTCGCCGGCGAGGAGCGCGGCCAGGTAGCCCGCGGCGAACGCGTCCCCGGCGCCGACCGGCTCGACCACGTCGACCCGCAGCGCGGGCTGGAAGACCGCGGGCCGGTCACCCTCGATCAGCGTCGCGCCCCGCTCGGCCTGCTTGACCACCAGCGCGGGCGGTTCCGGCAGGATCTCGCGGATCGCGGCCGGCTCCTCGGTGCCCCACAGCGCGTGCGCCTCGTCCGCGCCGACCAGCACCAGGTCGGCCAGCGCCGCCAGCTCGCGCAGCAGCGCCGGGTCCCGGCCGGCCCACACCGCCGGGCGCCAGTTCACGTCGAACGAGAGCAGGAACCGCCGCGGCGCGGTGAGCAGCGCGCGCATCAGCGCCAGGCAGCTGTCCGACAGCGCGGGGGTGATCCCGCTGGTGTGCACGGCCGCCACGCCGGTCAGCGGCAGGCCGGCCAGCAGCCCCGGGCCCAGCGCGGCCGCCGCCGAACCGCGCCGGTAGTAGCGCACGCCGCCGGAGGTCTTGAAGTACACGCCGGTCGGCCGGTCCGGGTCGACCACCACCCGCGACACGTCGACGCCGTGCCCGGCGACGAAACCCACGACGGCACGGCCGAACGGGTCGTCGCCCACCGCGGACACCCACGCCGCGCGCAGCCCGAGCCCGGCGAGATGGCAGGCCACATTGGACTCGGCGCCGCCGACCGTGCGGGTCCAGGCCCGCACGTCCTGGGCCGGGCCTTCCTCGGCGGGCACGAACAGCGCCATGGCCTCCCCCAGGCACAGCACGTCCACTCCGCCCACGACCGACCGTCCTTTCCGGACCTCTGCGTTGACTCCCGGGCAACCGGATGCTACACACGATCACGGCACATGGCGCAATAGTCGTTGCAAAATACGCAATGGGAGCTGAGCCGATGGTGCAGGCCGGGCACATCGACCGGGAGCGGGTCGCCGCGATCCTCGACGAGCGGATCGACTGGCGGTTCAAGGGCCTGCCCACCGCGGCGCAGGGGCTGACCATCGGCGCCGCGCGCGAGGCCGGGCTGAACCTGTTCGGCTTCCTGCCGCCGGTGATGGTGCTGGACGGCGCCGCGCTCGAGCACAACCTCGCCGCGATGGCGGAGTTCTGCGCACGCCACGGGTTCGCGCACGCGCCGCACGGCAAGACCACGATGGCACCACAGCTGTACGCGCGGCAGTTCGACCACGGGGCGTGGGGCCAGACCGCGGCCACCACGAGCCAGCTGCGGGTGTACCGCGCATTCGGGGTCAGCCCGATCATCCTGGCCAACCAGCTGGTGGACCCGGCCGCGCTGGCCTGGCTCGCCGCCGAGCTCGAGGCCGACCCGGACTTCCGGTTCTCGTGCTGGGTCGACTCGGTGCGCGGTGTCGAGCTGATGACCGACGGCCTGCGCGCGGCGCCGCGGCCGGTGGACGTGCTGCTCGAGCTGGGCGCGCCGCACGCGCGGACCGGGGTGCGCGATCCGGCGACCGCGCTCGCGGTGGCCGAGAAGGTCGCGGCCTCGCCCGCGCTGCGGCTGGTCGGTGTCGGCGGGTACGAAGGCGCGATCACCTACGAGACGACGCCCGAGGCGCTCGCGGCCGTGCGCGGCTACCTCGCCGACCTGCGCGCGCTGGCGCTGGAGCTCGCCGGGCGCGGCCACTTCGACGGCATGCCCGAGGTGCTCGTGACCGCCGGGGGCAGCACGCACTTCGACCAGGTCGCCGACGTGTTCGGACAGCCGTGGCCGGACGGGCTGCCCGTGCTGGCGGTGCTGCGCAGCGGGGCGTACGTCACGCACGACTCGGGCATCTACGAGCGCACGTCCCCGCTGGGTGCCCACCCGCGGGTCGCCGGCCTGCCGCTGCGGCCGGCACTGCGCGCCTGGACTCAGGTGCTGTCCACTCCCGAGCCCGGACTCGCGCTGCTGACCGCGGGCAAGCGGGACGTGCCGTACGACATCGAGAAGCCGATCCCCCAGCTGCTGCGCCGCGACGGGGTCGCGCGGCCGCTCGCCGGCGAGGTCCGGGCCCTCAACGACCAGCACGCGTTCCTGTCCAGCACGGACGGCGTCGAGGTCGGTGACTGGGTGGGGCTCGGCGTGTCGCACCCGTGCACCACGTTCGACAAGTGGCCGCTGCTGCCTGTCGTCGGCGCGGACGGCGAGACCGTGGTCGACCTGGTCCGCACCTACTTCTGATGGCCGGCCTGGTCCTGCGCGGCGCGACGGTGGTCGACGGCACCGGCGCGGCCGGCCACCGCGCGGACGTGAGCGTGCGGGACGGACGGATCGCCGGGATCGGGCACGGCCTGTCGGGCGGCCGCGAGGTGGACGTGTCCGGTCTGGTCCTCGCGCCCGGGTTCATCGACATGCACGCGCACTCCGACCTGCAGATCCTGGCCCGGCCCGACCACCTGGCGAAGGTGTCGCAGGGCGTCACGCTGGAGGTGCTCGGCCAGGACGGCCTGTCCTACGCGCCGGTCGACGGCGCCACTCTGGACACGCTGCGCGGCCAGCTCGCCGGCTGGAACGACGACCCGCCCGGCTTCGACTGGGACTGGCGCACGGTCGGCGAGTACCTCGACCGGCTCGACCGCGGGATCGCCGGCAACGCCGCCTACCTGGTGCCGCAGGGGACGGTCCGGATGGGGGTGGTCGGCTGGGCGGACCGGCCGGCCACGGACGCCGAGCTGGACGCGATGCGTGCGCTGGTGGCGACCGGGCTCGCCGAGGGCGCGGTCGGCATGTCCGCCGGGCTCACCTACCCGCCCGGCATGTACGCGGGCACGGACGAGCTGGTGGCGCTGTGCGAGGTGGTGGCCGCGGCCGGCGGCTACTTCAGCCCGCACCACCGCAGCTACGGCGCGGGCGCGCTGGAGGCCTACGCGGAGATGGTCGAGGTGTCCCGGCGGTCGGGCTGCCCGCTGCACCTCGCGCACGCCACGATGAACTTCGCGGTGAACGCCGGCCGCGCGGGCGAGCTGCTCACCCTGCTCGACGAGGCGCTGGCCGCCGGGGTGGACGTCTCGCTGGACACCTACCCGTACCGGGCCGCGGCCACCTACCTGTCCGCGCTGCTGCCGAGCTGGGCGGCCGAGGGCGGGCCGGCCGCGACGCTGACCCGGCTGTCCGATGTGGACACCCGGGAGCGGATCCGGGCGGACCTGGAGGAGCGCGGCACGGACGGCAACCACGGCGTGCCGGTGGACTGGGCGGCGGTCGAGGTCAGCGGCGTGCGCCGGGCGGCGAACGCGGAGCTGGCCGGCCGGACCGTCGCCGAGTCCGCGCGCCGCGCCGGGCGCCCGCCTGCCGAGGTGTACTTCGACCTGCTGGTGGCCGACGAGCTGGGCACGTCGTGCCTGCTGCACGTCGGCGACGAGGCCAACGTGCGGGCGATCATGCGGCACCCGGCGCACACCGGCGGCAGCGACGGGCTGCTGGTCGGCGCGCGGCCGCACCCGCGGGCGTGGGGCACGTTCCCCCGCTACCTCGGCCACTACGTGCGCGAGCTCGGCGTGCTCGGCCTGGAGGAGTGCGTGGCGCACCTGACCGGCCGGGCGGCGAGCCGGCTTCGGCTGACCGACCGGGGCCTGGTCCGCCCCGGGTACGCCGCCGACCTGGTGGTGTTCGACCCGGCGGCGGTGGCCGACGCCGCGACCTTCGACGACCCCCGCCGGCCCGCGACCGGCATCCCGTACGTGCTGGTGAACGGCGTCGCGGTGATCGACGACGGGCGGCACACGGGCGCGCTGCCGGGCCACTCGATCAGGAGGTGACCGTGGACCTGCTCGCCGAGCTGACCGCGCGCCGGGCGCTGTGCATCATCCGCGCGCCGGCCATCCCCGACCCCGCCGGGCTGGCCGCGACCCTCGTCGGGGCGGGCCTGCCGATCGTCGAGTTCGCCCTGACCACCCCCGGCGCGCCGGCGCTCATCGAGCGGGCGTCCACCGTGGACGGTCTGCTGCTCGGCGCCGGCACGGTGCTGACCGCGGCGGACGCCCGGGACGCGATCGCCGCGGGCGCGCGGTTCCTGCTCACGCCGGGCCTGCGCCCGGAGGTGGCCGAGGAGGCCGCGCGGCAGCGGGTGCCGGTGGTGCTCGGGGCGATGACCCCGACGGAGGTGGCCACGGCACTCGACCTGGGCGCGGTCGCGGTGAAGGTGTTCCCCGCGGCCCGCCTCGGCCCGGCCTACCTCGGCGACCTGCACGGCCCGTTCCCGCACGCCCCGCTGGTCGCCACCGGCGGGCTGACCGCGGCCAACGCGGCGGAGTTCCTGGCCGCCGGCGCGCTCGCGGTCACCGCCGGCAGCGGCGTGGTGGGCCCGGCACTGGCCGCGGAGTCCCGCCTCGCCGAGATCGCCGAGCGGGCCCGGGAGTTCGTCGCGGCGACCCGGCCGCCGTAACGCCCCCGGTCCGCCGAGCGACCACCTCGCCGAACACGGTGTCGGGGGCCACGACACGGGAGTACGACCATGACACCTCTGCCCCCGGGTGGGGACGTTTACATCGACTGCGGCAGCTCCAAGGAGTACGACACCCTCGACGAGGACGGCAACCCGACGAAGATCCGGTTCATCGCGCGGCCCGCGGCCCCCGCCGGCGGGGGCCCACCGGCCGTCCCGCAACCCCGCACGACCGGTACGCCGGGCGGCGGCATCCACCTGCCGGACGTCGGCCACGGCGCGGCCGCGCAGATCGTCACCGTGGTGACCGACGAGCGGGGACGGGTCGGCCCCATGATCGACGCCGACCTCGTGCTGCACCACGACCTCGCGCCGAAGCTGCCGGCCGGCTTCCGCCAGCAGGTTCCGATGTGGCCCATGCGCGGCACGCCGGGCGCCCAGGTGACCCTGGTGCTGCCCGAGAAGATGACTCCCTCGGCGGGCGGGGCCATGATCTTCATACCGGGCCTTGGCGACCGGTGAGGGCCGGCGGATGACCACCGCCGGCAAGCCCGCGGCGGCCACCCCCTCGTCGCTCGGGCCGGCCGCCGACCGGCTGCGGGAGTCGGCGCGGTGGCTGGTCATCGCGTTCGGCGCGGTCGCCGCCGTGGTCTTCGCCGGGATCGGCATCGCCGGGTTCGGCTCGGTCGACCCCGACACGGCGCCGGCCCAGTTCTGGACCGCGCTGCTCGGCGCGGCCGCCGCGCTGCTGGGGGTGCTCGGCGCGCTCCTGGTGGCCATGTCGCTCGCCGCCGCCAGCACCGTCTCGGTCGCGGAGCTGTGCGAACCTGCGGGGGACCGTTCGATGCGGGCGGTCCGCGCGGAGCTCGCGCACGACCCGGTGCTGGCGCCGTGGGGTAACGACGTCCAGCGGTTCTTCGCGCAGGTCGGCAAGGCGAACACGCTCTACCACGACCGGATGCGCAACTGGGCGGCGACCGACGAGGTCTCCGCCTACCCGGACTTCGCCAACCGGGCGTCGGACCGGGTGTCGTCGCTGACCCGCGTGCAGAACGTCGTCCTGGAGACCGCCAGCTACCTGCGGCTGCGGAACCGGTTCGCGCGGGCGCGCTGGTGGATCTTCGTGTTCCTCGGCCTCGCGGCCACCGGCGCGACCGCGTTCGTCTGGGCCACCGGGGCCGCCGCAACCGAGTCGGTGCCGGCGAAGGCCACGACCGCGACCTGGACCGTGCCCGACGACGACCGCGACGTCGTCCGGCGCCGGCTGGGGACGGGCTGCACCTACGACCTCGACGAGATTCCCGTGGTGATCCTCGGCGAGCAGGGCGGCGGCGCGGAGACGGACGTGGTCTCCGCGTCCTCACGCACCTGCGACCCGGTGCGGCTGGTCGTCGGCACCCGCGAGCTCGTCCGGGACCGGTGAGCGAGGCCCGGCGGCACGCGCCGCCGGGCCCCGCACGGCCGGTCTACTCGAAGGACTCGCCCTTCTCGGCCTTCGCCACCAGCGACGCCGGCGGCAGGAACTGGTCGCCGTACCGCTCGGCGAGCTCGCGGGCGCGCGCCACGAAACCGGGCAGGCCACCGGAGTAGCCGTTGATGTACTGGATCACGCCACCGGTCCACGGCGGGAAGCCGATGCCCATGATCGAGCCGATGTTCGCGTCCGGCACGGACCGCAGCACGCCCTCGTCGAAGCACTTGACGGTCTCCAGCGCCTCGGCGAAGAGCATCCGCTCCTTCATGTCCTCGAACGGGATCTCGTACCCCGGCTTGGTGAAGTTCTCCACCAGCCCCGGCCACAGCCGGGTCCGCTTGCCGTCCTCGCCGTACTCGTAGAACCCGGCGCCCGACGAGCGGCCCTTGCGGTCGAACTCCTCCACCATGCGGTCGATCAGCGGCTCGGACGCGTGCACCACCCACGTGCCGCCGGCCGCCTCGACGCCGGCCCTGGTCTCCTTGCGGATCTTCTGCGGCAGCGTCAGCGTCAGCTCGTCCATCAGCTGCAGCGGCGGCGCCGGGTAGCCGGCCTGCGAGCCCGCCTGCTCCACCGAGGCCGGGTGCACGCCCTCGGCCACCATCGCGATCGCCTCGTTGATGAACGTGCCGATCACCCGGCTGGTGAAGAAGCCGCGGCTGTCGTTGACCACGATCGGCGTCTTCTTGATCTGCTGCGCCACGTCGAACGCCTTGGCCAGCGTGGCGTCGCTGGTCCGCTCGCCGACGATGATCTCCAGCAGCGGCATCTTGTCCACCGGCGAGAAGAAGTGCAGGCCGATGAAGTCCTCCTGCCGCTTCACGCCCTCGGCCAGCCCGGTGATCGGCAGCGTCGAGGTGTTCGACCCGAGCAGCGCGTCCGGCGCGACGACGTCCTCGATCTCGGCGAACACCTTGTGCTTGAGCTCGGGGCTCTCGAACACCGCCTCGATCACCAGGTCGCAGCCGGCCAGGTCCTCGGCCTTGTCGGTCGGGTGGATGCGGGCGAGCGTCTCGTCGGCCTTCTCCCGGGTGGCCTTGCCGCGGGAGACGGCCTTGTCGAAGAGCTTGACCGAGTAGTCCCTGCCCTTCTCGGCGGCCTCGACGGAGACGTCCTTGAGCACGACCTCCATGCCGCCGCGGGCGCAGACGTAGGCGATGCCGGCGCCCATCATGCCGGCGCCGAGCACGCCGACCTTGCGGGCGGTGTACTTCTCGAAGCCGTCGGGCCGCGAGCCGCCGGAGTTGATGTGCTGCAGGTCGAAGAAGAACGCCTTGATCATGTTCTTCGCGACCTGGCCGGACAGCAGCTCGACGAGGTAGCGCGACTCGATCACCAGGGCGGTGTCGATGTCGACCTGCGCGCCCTCGATCGCGGCCGCCAGGATCGCCCGCGGCGCGGGCATGTTCGCGCCCTTGAGCTGCTTGCGCAGGTTCGCCGGGAACGCCGGCAGGTTGGCCGCGAACGCCGGGTGCGACGGGGAGCCGCCGGGGATCTTGTAGCCCTTGGTGTCCCACGGCTGGGCGGCCTCGGGGTTGGCCTTGATCCACTCCTTGGCCCTCGGCAGCAGCTCGTCCACGGTGGACACGACCTCGTCCACCAGGCCGACCTCCTTGGCCGCCGGGACCTTGTGCCGCTGGCCCTGCAGCAGCACCGACAGCAGCGCGGTCTGGATGCCCAGCAGCCGCACGGTGCGGGTCACGCCGCCACCGCCGGGCAGCAGGCCCAGGGTCACCTCGGGCAGGCCGATCTGCGAGCCCGGGACGTCCGCGGCGATGCGGTGGTGGCAGGCCAGCGCGATCTCCAGGCCGCCGCCGAGCGCGGCGCCGTTGATCGCGGCGACCACCGGCCGGCCGAGCGTCTCCAGGCGGCGCAGCTGGGCCTTGATGCCGGTGATGAAGTCGAAGCCGTCCTTCGCCTGCTCCGGCTTCGCCTCGATCATGTCCTTGAGGTCGCCGCCGGCGAAGAACGTCTTCTTCGCCGACGTGATCACCACGCCGGTGATGCCGTCCTTCTCCGCCTCGAGCCGGTCCACGGTCGCCGCCATCGAGGCCGCGTAGTCGCGGTTCATCGTGTTGGCGGACTGGTTCGGGTCGTCCATGGTCAGCACGACGATCCCGTCCGCGTCCTGCTCCCAGCGGATGGTGTTTGTCTCAGTCATTGAGTGTCGGTTCCTTACACACGCTCGATGAGGGTCGCGACGCCCATGCCGCCGCCGATGCAGAGGGTGACCAGGGCACGGCGCGCCTCGCGGCGCTCCAGCTCGTCGACCATGGTGCCGAGGATCATCGCGCCGGTGGCGCCCAGCGGGTGGCCCATGGCGATCGCGCCCCCGTTGACGTTCAGCTTCTCGCCGGGGATGTTCAGCTTCTTCTGGTAGTTCAGCACCACGGACGCGAACGCCTCGTTGAGCTCGAACAGGTCGATGTCGTCGACGCTCAGGCCGGTGCGGGCGAGCAGCTTCTCGGTGGCCGGGATCGGGCCGGTGAGCATGATGGTCGAGTCCGCGCCGGAGGTGGCGGTGGCCACGATCCGCGCCCGCGGCGTCAGGCCCATCGCCTGGCCGGCCTCCTCGCTCGCGATCAGCACGAGCGCGGCGCCGTCGACGATGCCCGACGAGTTGCCCGCCGAGTGCACGTGGTCGATCCTCTCGACCTGGTGGTACTTCTGCAGCGCCACCGCGTCGAAGCCGCCCATGTCGCCGATCGCGGCGAACGACGGCGGCAGGTTGCCCAGGCCCTCCACGGTGGAGTCGGGCCGCATGTGCTCGTCGTGGTCCAGCACGGTGAGGCCGTTCTGGTCGACGACCGGGATGACCGAGTTGGCGAAGTAGCCGTTGCTCCAGGCCTTCGCGGCACGCTGCTGGGAGGACATCGCGTAGGTGTCCACGTCCTCGCGGGAGAAGCCCTCGATCGTGGCGATCAGGTCCGCCCCGATCCCCTGCGGGATGAAGTAGGTGTCGTAGGCGGTGGCCGGGTCCATCGCCCAGGCGCCGCCGTCGGAGCCCATCGAGACGCGCGACATGGACTCGACGCCGCCGCCGATGACCACGTCGTCCCAGCCCGCGCGCACCTTCTGCGCGGCGATGTTGACCGCCTCGAGGCCCGAGGCGCAGAAGCGGTTGAGCTGCACGCCGCCGACGGTGTCGGGCAGCCCGGCCGCGATCGCGGCCGTCTTGGCGATGTCGCTGCCCTGGTCGCCGATCGGCGTCACGACGCCGAGCAGCAGGTCGGACACCCGGTCGACGTCCAGGGTCGGGTTGCGCTTGCGCAGCTCGTCGACGAGTCCCACGACGAGCGAGATCGGCTTGGTTCCGTGCAGGGATCCGGTCTTCTTGCCCCGACCGCGCGGGGTCCGGATCGCGTCATAGACGAATGCTTCGGTAGGCACGCTCAGGGTCCTCTCCTGCTGCTAATCCTCGTTAACATCGTGTCACCGGATCCGCCGTTGTCAATGACCGGGTGGTGTAGCCCACCTCGCCAGCTCATCCAGCTAATCACGACTCACTTCCGAGCCCGCATTGGCTGATTGTCAACAGCATGCGCCTGGTCTACCGTCGCTAGTGACGCTTCACCTCGGGAGGACGTGTGACGGTCCGGCGGCCACGCAACCGGAAGGCCCGGCTGGCCGAGGAGGCCGCGGAGCTGTTCCGCAAGCACGGCTACCACCAGGTGAGCGTGAACGACATCGCCGCGGCGGCCGGCGTCACCGGTCCGGCGGTCTACCGGCACTTCCGCGGCAAGCAGGACATCCTCGCGCACGTGCTGCTGTCCGGCATGGACACGTTCGGCCTGGTCACCGAGGAGGCGCTGGCCGTGCCGGGGACCCCGGACGAGCAGCTCGACGCCCTGCTGCGGGCGGTCGCCGCGCTGGCCGTGGAGCGCCGCGAGGTCACCGCGCTGTGGCGCTGGGAGGGCCGGCACCTGGACCGGGCCGACCAGACCAAGATCCGCCACCGGGGCGGCGAGCTGATGGGGCAGTGGGGCATCGCGCTGCGCGACGCGCGGCCCGAGCTGTCCAAGGCCGACGCCGAGCTGCTGTGCTGGGCCGCGCTGTCGGTGTTCGGCAGCGTGTCGGTGCACCACGTGAGCCTGCCGCGGCGGCGCTTCGAGACCCGCCTGGCCGAGCTGGCCCGCGCCGTGCTCGACTGGGACCCGGCCGGCGCCCCACCACCCCCGGTGCCGCCCCGCCCCGCCCCGGCCGCGTCGGCGGTCACCTCGGCCTCCCGCCGCGAGGAGCTGCTCTCGGCCGCCACCCGGCTGTTCCGCGACCGCGGCTTCCATGCGGTCAGCATGGAGGACATCGGGGCCGCGGCCGGCATGGCCGGGCCGAGCATCTACCGCTACTTCCCCGGCAAGTCGGCCATCCTGGTGGCCGCCGGGTACCGGATGGCCGACCGGCTCGCGCGCACCGCCGACGTCGCGATCGGCGAGGCGGCCGACCCGCGCGGCGCGCTCACCCGGCTCGCGTCGTCCTACGTGGACACCGTGCTGCGCTCGGACAACCTGATGGCCACGTTCGCGAGCGAGCTGGGCAACCTGCCCGACCCGGACCGCAAGGAGCTGGTCCGGGTGCAGCGGGCCTACGTGGCGCAGTGGACACGGATGCTGCGCGCCCTCGCCCCCGAGCTGCCCGAGCCGGACGCGCGGGTCAGCGTGCACGCCGCGCTGACCATCGTCAACGACCTCGCCAGAACACCGCGTACCACCGCCCGACCAGGGATCGCCGCCGAGCTCGCCGAACTGGCGGTGACCGTCCTGGACGCCAGGAAGTAGGTGTTGCCATGTCCACGGCCGTGCTCGACAAGTGGTTGCTCAACAGGAAGTGGTCGCCGCGGGACCTCTCGGCGCCGCCGGCCGGCAGCGAGCTGCAGGCGGTCAGCGGTGACAGCGGGCTGCCGGTGCTGGGGCACAGCCTGGAGATGCTGCGCCTCGGCGTGCGCTACGGCCTGCGCCGCTACGAGACGCACGGCCCGATCTCGTGGGTGCGCGCGTTCGGCATCACGATCGTGTCCGCCGCGGGGCCGGACGCCGCGCAGGCCGTGCTGTCCAACAAGGACAAGGCGTTCTCGCAGCAGGGCTGGACCTACTTCATCGGCCCGTTCTTCAACCGCGGCCTGATGCTGCTGGACTTCTCCGAGCACCTCTACCACCGCAGGCTCATGCAGCAGGCGTTCACCACCGAGCGGCTCGCGGCCTACCTCGGGCGGGTCGGCGAGGTGGCGCGCACGGGGCTGGCCGGCTGGCGGCCCGCCGCCGGGTTCGCCGTGTACCCCGCGCTCAAGCAGCTCACGCTCGACATCGCCACCGCCATCTTCATGGCCTCCGAGCTGGGCGCGGACAGCTCCCGGCTGACCCGCGCGTTCATCGACACGGTGCGCGCCGGCACCGCGCTCATCCGGCTGCCCGTCGGCCGCTGGGGTGCCGGACTGCGCGGCCGGAAGGTGCTCGAGGACTACTTCCGGCGCAGCCTGCCGGCCAAGCGCGCCTCGGACTCCGACGACCTGTTCGCCGCGCTGTGCCACGCGCGCACCGACGACGGCGAGATGTTCAGCGACTCCGACGTCGTCAACCACATGATCTTCCTGATGATGGCCGCGCACGACACCTCGACGATCACCACCAGCGCGGTCGCCTACTACCTCGGCAAGCACCCGGAGTGGCAGGACAAGGTCCGTGCGGAGTCCCTCGCGCTCGGCGACGAACCGCTGGACATGGCCGGGCTGGACCGGCTGCACACGCTCGACCTGGTCATCAAGGAGTCGCTGCGGCTGGTGGCGCCGGTGCCGTCGCTGGTGCGCAAGACCGTGCGGGACACCGACCTGCTCGGCCGCTACGTCCCGGCGGACACGCTGGTCGTGGTCACCCCGTGGATCAACCACCTGTTGCCGGAGTACTGGCCCGACCCGCACCGCTTCGACCCCGAGCGCTTCGCCGAGGGCCGCCGCGAGGACAAGGTGCACCGCTACGCGTGGATGCCCTTCGGCGGCGGCGTGCACAAGTGCATCGGCATGCACCTCGGCATGTACGAGGTGAAGTCGCTGGTGCACGAGCTGGTCCGGCGCTTCGAGTGGACGGTCCCGCCGGACTACGAGGTCCGCTGGGACCCGACCGCGCTGCCGGTGCCGACCGACGGGCTGCCGGTCGAGCTGCGCGCCCGCTGAGCCCACGCCGGCGCCCAGTCGCCGTCGCGGCCGGGCGCGGAGCCGAGGTGCGCGCGCAGCGTGGCGAGCGCCGGGTGCGGGTCGTCGCCGCGCCAGACCAGCGAGTGCGGGTAGACCGGGACCGGGTCGCGCACGGCGATGCGCCGCAGGTCCCGCCCGGCGGGGCGGACGAACCGGGTCCCCTCGCCGACGAGGGTCGCGAGGGTCGCCGAGCCGGCGATCACGTCCAGGACCGGCTCGAGGCCGAAGTTGGGCCCGCCGGCGTCGATGGCGAGCCCGAAGGTGGCGGCGAGCTCGTCGTAGTAGGCGGCCCACTCCGTTCCGGCGACGATGCCGGGCATCCAGATCGGGTGCCCGGCCAGGTCCGCGGGCGAGACCGCGCGGGCGCCGGCGAGCGCGTGGGCCGGCCCGGTGACGAGCAGGAGGGGTTCGTCGAGGACCCGGACGGCCTCGACGCCGCCGGGCAGCCGAGCGGTGACCGCGCGGAAGGAGGCGTCGATCGCGCCGGAGCCGACCGCGGCGATCGCGGCGTCGGCGTCGAACATGGTCACCACGTCGAGCTCCGTGCCGGGGTGCGCGTCGTGGAACTCGCGCAGCAGCCCGGCCGGGGCCAGCCCCCTGCCGATCACGTCGACGCGCAGCGCGCGGCGGCCGGGGCGCACCGCGGCGGCCGCCCGCCGCCCGGCCCGCAGCAGGTCGCGGGCGTGCGGCAGGAACGCCCGCCCCTGCGCGGTGAGCAGGGCGCCGCGCGAGGTACGGGTGAACAGCCGCACCCCGAGCTCCCGCTCCAGGGCGGCGATCCGCTTGGAGACGGCCTGCTGGGTGATCGCCAGGTCGTCGGCGGCCTCCTGGAACCGGCCCCCGTCGGCGACGGCGACGAAGGTGCGCACGACGTCGAGGTCCACGCCGACGGACAGTAGCGCCACAACGAGCGGTTGTGGCGCGCCCGCGGCGCGGTTGTTTGCCCGCGCCGCCGTCGCTCGCTTCGATCGGACCGGTCGGCACGGGGTCTTTGTCGGGCGAGGGGCGCACATGGCGGGGTGGTCGCTGGGGCGGCGGTTCGGGTGGCTATGGGCGTCCTTCGCGGTCAGCACGTTCGGCACCCGGCTCGCGTTCGACGCGTTCCCGCTGATCGCCATCCTCGTTCTGCACGCCGGGCCGGCCGCGGTGTCGGTGCTGGCCGCGGCCGGCCCGGCGGTGGGCGCGGCGGTCGCGGTGCCGCTCGGGCCGTGGGTGGAGCACCGCCGCAAGCGGCCGGTGATGGTCGCGATGGACCTGACCCGGTTCGCCGCCGTGCTGAGCGTCCCCGCCGCGTTCGCGCTGGGCCGGCTCACCTTCGGCCAGCTGCTGGTCGTGCCGGTCGTGGTCGCCGCGGCCGGGATCGCCTTCCGGGCGGCGAGCGGCGCCTGCCTGAAGTCGCTCGTGGCGCCGGGCGACCTGCTCGTCGCGAACGCGCGGTTCGAGTCCACCACGTGGACCGCCACCGCGCTGGGGCCGCCGCTGGGCGGGGCGGCGATCGGGCTGTTCGGCCCGGTGACGACCGTGCTGGCCGACGCGGTCAGCTACCTGCTCTCGGCGGCGGGCATCCGCGCGATCGGCGGGTGCGAGCCGCGCCCGGCCCGCACCGGCCCGGCGCCGCCGCGGCCCGGCGACCTGCTCGGCGGGTGGCGGCACATCCTGGCCCACCCGGCGCTGCGCCCGCTGTTCGTCAACACGCTCGTGGTCAACGGCCTGATCATGGCGACCGCGCCGCTGCTGGCCGTGCTCATGCTCGGCGGGCTGGGGTTCGCGCCGTGGCAGTACGGCCTGGCGTTCGGCGTGCCCTGTGTCGGCGGCCTCGCGGGCGCGCGCCTGGCCGGCCGGCTGGTCGCCCGGTTCGGGCGCGACCGGGTGCTGCGCACCGCCGGGGCGCTGCGTGCCTGCTGGCCGGCCGGTCTGGCCCTCGTCGGGCCCGGCCCCGCCGGGCTGGTGCTCGTGATCGTCGTCGAGCTGGGGCTGATCACCTGCGTGGGCGTGTTCAACCCGGTGTTCGCCACCTACCGTCTCGACCGGACCCCGGCCGGCCAGGTCGCCCGCACCCTGACCGCGTGGTCGGTCACCGGCAACGCGGTCATCGCCGCCACCACCGCGCTGTTCGGCCTGCTGGCCGCGTTCACCGGCGCCCGCGCGGCGATCGCGATCGCCGGCATCCTGCTCCTGGCCACCCCGCTGCTGCTGCCCCGCCGCGACGCGCTCCGCGAGAGCTAGCGCCGAGCCACGGAAGGTTGGTGCCGGTCGTACGCGGGATCCGACCCGCCACACCACCGACCCGACCCGTGGCACCACCGACCCGACCCGTGGCACCACCGACCCGACCCCACACGCGCCCCGGCCACGCGGCCGGGCGCGGTAACCCGGCGACGTGTGGAGTCGGGCCGACCCGCGTCACGAGACGACACGGCCGCGCCAGGGGTCGGGTCGGCGCTACCGGCGCGGCTCCAGCGAGCCGAGTGCGTCCGGCAGGTCGCCGGTGTGCACGACGCCCAGGCGCTGGGTCGCCCTGGTCAGCGCCACGTAGAGGTCGGCCGGGCCGGACGGCTCGGCGGCGAGGATGCGTCCCGGCTCGACGATGAGCACCGCGTCGTACTCGAGGCCCTTGGCGGCGCGCGGGGTCACCACCGGCAGGTCCACCTCCGGGCCGAGGTCCAGGCCCTCCGGGGCGATCACCGCCAGCGTCCCGGCGCCGGCCGCGGCCGCCTCGGCGCGGGCCAGGTCCGCCACCGTCCGCGCGAGCGCGCCCGGCTCGGTCCGCGCCGACCACGGGCGGACCCCGCTGTGCCGCACCGACTTCGGCGGCTGCAGCGACGGGTCCAGCTCGGCCAGCACCTGCGCGGCCACCTCCATGATCTCCGCCGGCATCCGGTAGTTGATCGTCAGCTGCCGGTAGGTCCACCGGGACGGCACGTACTCCTCCAGCATCGCCGCCCAGCTGCGCGCCCCGGCCGGTGACTCGCGCTGCGCGAGGTCGCCCACGATCGTCATGGACCTGCTGGGGCAGCGGCGCATCACGACCCGCCAGTCCATCTCGGACAGCTCCTGCGCCTCGTCGACCACCACGTGCCCGTAGGTCCACTCGCGGTCCGCGGCGGCTCGCTCGGCCAGCGTCCGGTTGTCGCGCTCCTCGTGTCGCTCGGCCAGCGACTCCGCGCCGATCAGGTCGACCGCGCGCAGCACCTCGCCGTCCGGGTCCTCCTCGGTGTCCAGGATGTCCAGCACGCCGCGGGCGTAGCGCCGCTCGGCCCGGCGGATCCGCTCGGCGGCCCCGTCGTCGCGGGTCAGCGGGCCCAGCAGCTCCACCGACTCGTCCAGCAGCGGCGCGTCCGACACCGTCCAGTCCGACCCGGCCTCGCGGAACAGGGCGTCGCGCTCGTCGCCGGACAGGATGCCGTCGCAGGCGGCGGCGAGCCGGGTCCGCGATCCGTACAGCTCGACCAGCAGCCCGTACGGGGTGAGCCGCGGCCACAGGGTATTCACCGCGACCGACAGCGCGCGGCTGCGGGACAGCTCCCGGCGCACGTCGGAGGTGAGGTCCTCGGACAGCTCCGGCACCTCGCGCGCGTCCAGCCAGTCGCCGCCGATGCGGTCCACCGCCTGCTCGGCGAGGTCGAGGATCAGCGAGTCGCGGAAGGTCGGCCGCGCCTGGTTGTGCCGCACGCCGGTGGCCCGGGCCCGCGCCCGGGCGCGGCCGGCGATCTCGGCGTCGATCTCCACGGTGACGTCGTCCAGTTCGATCTCGATCGGCGTCTGCGGCACCTCCTGGCGGTCGGCGACCGCCGCGGCGAGCACGTCGACCATCCTCCGATCGCCCTTCACCCGGCGGGTCGCGGGCGGGTCGGTCGCGGTCGTCTCCAGCCCGGGGTGCAGCTCGCCGGGCGTGGCGAACACCGCGTCGGTCTCGCCCAGCGAGGGCAGCACGTCGCCGATGTAGCGCAGGAAGCCGGTGTTCGGGCCGACGATCAGCACGCCGCGGCGGGACATCCGCTCGCGGTGCGCGTAGAGCAGGTAGGCGACCCGGTGCAGCGCCACGACGGTCTTCCCGGTGCCCGGCCCACCGTCGATGACGACCACGCCGGTGCGGGCGAGCCGGATGATCTCGTCCTGCTCGGCCTGGATCGTCGCGACGATGTCGCCCATGGTCTCGCCGCGCGGGGCGTTCAGCGCGGCGAGCAGGACCTCGTCGCCGTCGGCCACGCCGTGGTCGAGAACGTCGTCGTGGAAATCGAGAACGCGGCGTCCGTGGGTGCGGAAATGGCGGCGCCGGGTGACCCCCTCGGGATTGGCGGCGGTGGCACAGTAAAATGGCCGGGCGACCGGGGCGCGCCAATCGGTGAGCAGCGGCCGGTAATCGTCATCCTCGTCGAACAAGCCGATTCGGCCGACATAGAGAACCTCACCCGATTCCTCGTCGAGCCGGCCGAAACACAACCCGTTGTCGGCCACCCGCAGCCGGCCGATCCGGGCGTTGAGCGTGCCCGCCGCGACATCGCGTTGCCACAGGTCCTCGGTGGTCTCGGTGGAGCCGCGGCGCAGCACGCCGGTCAGCTCACCGGACGCGGCCGCGCGCTCGGCGTCCAGCCGCCCGTACAGAAACGCGATGTGCTCGCGTTCCGCGGCCAGCTCGGTGTCGTACTGTGTTTTCGAAGACACTGGCTTTGACAAATGGGTTCCTCGCCGCTATAATCATGCCATTCCGGCATTTATTCTGCATTCACGAACATGCCCGAACAATTGATTATTACGCGGCTGTCAAGTGCCGGTCCGCGGATTCGGATCCGCCGCGCTCGGCTTCACCTTCAAGGCACCCCGCACGCCCGCGAACGCCGACCGCAACACCGCCCGCGGCGAGGGTCCGGTCGTTCCGGCGTGCCTCGTCCTCGAGCCGCCCGCGGGCTGACCCGGGAATCCGCCGTCAGGCGATGCGGGCGTCCGCCACCGCCGCGTCCAGCATGGCCGCCCACTGGCGCAGCACCCGGTGCCGGCGGCGGCCGTCGTCACTGAGCAGGTTCGCCAGGCCCAGGCCGCGGGCCAGGTCCAGGGTCGCCTGCACGGCCTCGCGCACGCCGGGCACCGACTCGTCCACGCCCAGCAGCTCCAGCGCCACCCGGTGCGTCTCCCGGCCGACCTGGGCCTCCAGGACGAGCACCCGCTCGCGCAACCGCTCGTCCGACGACGCGGCCACCCACAGGTGGATGGCCGCGCGGAACACCGGGCCGGTGTACATGTGCTCGACCATGTCGATCACGGCCTGGGTGCGGCCCGGTCCCGTCGGCAGGTCCCGGGCGTGCGAGCGCAACAGGGCCAGCCGTTCCTGCGACACGTACTCGACCGCCGAGGTCACCAGGTCCTCGCGGGTCGGGAAGTGGTGCTGCGCCGCGCCGCGGGACACGCCCGCGCGCTCGGCCACCACCGCGACCGTGCTGCCCGACCAGCCGAGCTCGGCCAGGCACTCGATCGCCGCCTCCAGCAGGCGCCGGCGCGTCGCCCGGCTGCGGTCCTGCCGCGGCTCCCTGAGAGTCTCGCTCGACACGTCGCGGCCTCAGTAGGACTTGGGCAGGCCGAGGGTGTTCTGCGCGACGAAGTTGAGGATCATCTCCCGGCTCACCGGGGCGATCCGGTTCACCCGGGACGCGGCCACCAGAGCGCCCAGGCCGTACTCGGCGGTCAGCCCGTTGCCGCCGTGCACCTGGACCGCGGTGTCCACCGCCTTGACCGACGCCTCGGCCGCCGCGTACTTCGCCATGTTCGCCGACTCGCCCGCACCCATGTCGTCGCCGGAGTCGTAGAGCGCGGCGGCCTTCTGGGTCATCACCTTCGCGAGCTCCAGCTGGATCTTCGCCTCGGCCAGCGGGTGCGCGACACCCTGGTGCGCGCCGATCGGCGTGCCCCACACCTGGCGCGACTTCGTGTACTCCACCGCCTTGCCCAGCGCGTAGCGGCCCATGCCGATCGCGAACGACGCGGCCATGATCCGCTCCGGGTTGAGCCCGGCGAACAACTGCAGCAGCGCCGCGTCCTGCGAGCCGACCAGCGCGTCTGCGGGCAGCTTCACGTCGTCGAGGAACAGCATGAACTGCTTGTCCGGCGAGACGATGTCCATCTCGATGGGCGTCCACTCGAACCCGGGCGCGTCGGTCGGCACGATGAACAGCGCCGGCTTGAGCCGCCCGGTCCTCGCGTCCTCGGTGCGGCCGACGACCATCACCGCGGCGGCCTCGTCCACCCCGGAGATGAACACCTTCCGTCCACTGAGGACCCAGCCGTCGCCGTCGCGGCGGGCGGTGGTGGTGAGCTTGTGGGCGTTGGAACCGGCGTCCGGCTCGGTGATGGCGAACGCCATCCGCAGCGAGCCGTCGGCGAAGCGCGGCAGCCAGGTCTGCTTCTGCTCGTCGGTGCCGAACCGGGCAATGATCGTCGCGCAGATCGCGGGCGAGACCACCATCAGCAGCAGCGCGCAGCCCGCGGCGGCCAACTCCTCGGCCACCGCGGCCAGGTCGCCGATGTTGCCGCCCCCGCCGCCGTACTACTCGGGCACGTTCACGCCGAGGTAGCCGAGCTTGCCGGCCTCGTCCCACAGCTCGGTGGTCTTCTCGCCGGCGCGGGCCTTCTTGCGGAACTAGTCGCGGCCGTAGCGCTTGCCCAGGTCGGCGACCGCCGCCCGCAGTGCCCGGCGCTCCTCGGTCTCGACGAAACTGCTCATGATGCCTCCTGCGCACTCACTACGGCCAGCACGCGGCCGACCTCGACCTGGTCCCCTGCCGACACCCCGAGCTCGGCGACCACGCCGTCGGCCGGGGCGTCGATCCGGTGCTGCATCTTCATCGCCTCCAGCCACAGCAGCGGCTGTCCGGCGCTGACCCGCTCGCCCACGGTGACCGCGGTCCGCACGACGGTGCCCGGCATCGGGGCGAGCAGTGAGCCGGGCGCGACCTGCGCGGCGGGGTCGGCGAAACGCGCCACCGGCACCAGGGTCACCGGGCCCAGCGGGGAGTCCACACAGGACATGCCCGGGTAGGCGGCGACGTCGAACCGGCGGCGCACGCCGCCGACCTCCAGCACGACCCGCTCCGGCACGGCCTCGACCAGCCCGACGCCGTCCGGCCTCGGCCAGGCCGTCCCGGGTGAGCCGGTAGCGGACCTCGTGCTCGACCGCCGCCCGCGGTGAACCGCTTGACCTGAGGCTGGGCGACGACGTTGCGCCAGCCGGCGCGGGATGCGGCCGAGCACCCTCGCCCGCGCCCGGTTGGTGGCGGCATCGGCCAGCGCGGCGGCCAGTGCCGACAGCTCGACCGCGCGGTCACCGGCCAGCGGCTTCGCCAGCTCGTCGAGACCGTGCCGGTCGAGGAACGCGGTGTCGGTGTCGCCGGCGAGGAACGCGGGGTGGCTGCAGCGACCCGCACCAGCAGGTCGCGGTTCGTGGTGAGCCCGTGCACCTTCGCCCGGGTGCAGCGCGGCGGCGAGCGCGCGGGCCGCGTCGTCCCGGTCGGCGCCAAGGCGATCACCTTGGCGAGCATCGGGTCGTAGTGCGGGCTGACCACGTCGCCGCCGGCCACGCCCGAGTCGAGCCGAATGCCGGCGGCGAGCGGGGTGAACTCGGCCGCCACGCCCGGGACGTCGAACCGGTGCAGCGTGCCGCTGTGCGGGCGCCAGCCGGCGGCCGGGTCCTCGGCGTAGAGGCGGACCTCGATCGCGTGCCCGCGCGACGGCGGCGGGCCCTCCGGCAGCGCGCGGCCCTCCGCGACGGCGCAGCTGCAGGGCCACCAGGTCGAGCCCGGTGACGCACTCGGTGACCGGGTGCTCGACCTGCAGCCGGGTGTTCATCTCCAGGAAGTAGAACCGGCCGTCCGTCGCCCGCGAGGAACTCGACGGTGCCCGCGCCGACGTAGCCGATGGCCTTGGCCGCGGCGCGGCGCCGCCGCGAACAGCTCGCTCGCGCATCCCGGCGACCCGCTCCGACCAGCGGCGACGGGGACTCCTCGACGACCTTCTGGTGGCGGCGCTGGATCGAGCACTCCCGCTCGCCGACCGCCCACACCGTGCCGTGGGTGTCGCCGAGGACCTGCACCTCGACGTGCCGGCCGGTCGCCAGGTACGGCTCGCAGAACACCGTGCCGTCGCCGAACGCGGACTCGCGCCTCGGCCGCGCGCACCGTCCACCTGGGCGTCGAGCTCGTCGAGCGTGCGCACGACCCGCATGCCCCGGCCGCCGCCGCCGGCCGACGCCTTCACCAGCACCGGCAGGTCGTCCGCGGTGATCGAGGCCGGGTCGAGCTCGGGCAGCACCGGCACGCCGGCGCCGGCCATCAGCCGCTTGGCCTCGATCTTGGAGCCCATCGACTCGATCGCCTCCGGCGGCGGGCCGACCCAGACCAGGCCCGCGTCGAGGACCGCGCGGGCGAACGTCGGCGTTCTCGGACAGGAAGCCGTACCCGGGATGGACCGCGTCCGCGCCGGCCGCGCGGGCGGCCGTCGACGAGCAGGTCGGCCGCGCAGGTAGGTGTCGGCGGGCGCTGCACCGGGCAGCGCGCACCGCGGCGTCGGCCTCGCGCGCGTGCGGGGCCGTCGCGTCCGCGTCGGAGTGCACGGCGACCGTGCCGATGCCGAGCGTCGCGGCAGGTGCGGAACACCCGCCGGGCGATCTCGCCGCGGTTGGCCACCAGCAGGTTCGTGATCACGGGCCCGTCACATCCGGAAGACGCCGAAGCCGCCGCGCGCCCTCGATCGGTCGCGGTGTGGATGGCCGACAGGCAGATGCCCAGCACCGTGCGGGTGTCGCGCGGGTCGATGACGCCGTCGTCGTAGAGCACGCCCGGACAGGAACATCGGCAGCGACTCGGCCTCGATCTGCTTCTCGACCATCGTCGCGCATGCGCCGCGTCGCGCCTCCTCGTCGTACGTCCTGCCCGCGGCTCGCGGCGGCCTGCCGGGCCACGATGGACAGCACGCCGGCGAGCTGCTGCGGGCCCATCACCGCGGACTTGGCGCTCGGCCAGGCGAACAGGAACCGCGGGTCGTAGGCGCGCCCGCACATGCCGTAGTGCCCGGCGCCGTAGGAGGCGCCCATCAGGACCGAGATGTGCGGCACGCGTCGAGTTGGACACCGCGTTGATCATCATGGCGCCGTGCTTGATGATGCCGCCCTGCTCGTACTCCTTGCCGACCATGTAGCCGGTGGTGTTGTGCAGGAACAGCAGCGGCGTGTCGATCTGGTTGGCCAGCTGGATGAACTGGGCGGCCTTCTGCGACTCCTCGCTGAACAGCACGCCGCGCGCGTTGGCGAGGATGCCGACCGGGTAGCCGTGCACCGCGCGCCCAGCCGGTGACCAGGCTGGTCCCGTACAGCGGCTTGAACTCGTCGAAGTCGGAGCCGTCGACGATCCGGGCGATCACCTCGCGCGGGTCGAACGGGCACCTTGAGGTCGGTCGGCACGATGCCGAGCAGCTCCTCCGCGTCGTGCCGCGGCTCGGCGTAGTCCGCGTCCGGCGCCGGGCCCTGCTTGCGCCAGTTCAGCCGCGCGACGATGCGCCGGCCGATGCGGATCGCGTCCTGCTCGTCGACGGCGAGGTAGTCGGCGAGGCCGGAGGTGCGGGCGTGCATCTCGGCGCCGCCGAGCGACTCGTCGTCGGACTCCTCGCCGGTGGCCATCTTCACCAGCGGCGGCCCGCCGAGGAACACCTTGGCGCGCTCCTTGACCATGACCACGTGGTCGGACATGCCCGGCATGTACGCGCCGCCCGCGGTGGAGTTGCCGAACACCAGCGCGATGGTCGGGATGCCGCGCGGCCGAGAGCCGGGTCAGGTCGCGGAAGATCCGCGCCGCCCGGGATGAAGATCTCCTTCTGGGTGGGCAGGTCCGCGCCGCCGGACTCGACCAGGTGGATCGCGGGCAGCCGGTTCTGCGCGGCGATGTCGTCGGCCCGGAACGACTTCTTCGGTCGTCCACGGGTTGCTCGCGCCGCCCTTGACGGTCGGGTCGCTGCCGCTGATCAGGCACTCGACGCCCTCGACCACCCCGATGCCGGTGACCACGCTGGCGCCGACGCGGTAGTCGGTGCCCCAGGCGGCGAGCGGGGACAGCTCCAGGAACGGCGAGTCCGCGTCGAGCAGCAGCTCGATCCGCTCGCGGACCAGCAGCTTGCCGCGCCTGCGGTGCCGCTCGACGTACTTCTCGCCGCCGCCCGCGACCGCCTTGGCGTGCTCGGCCTCGATCTCGGCGAGCTTGGCCAGCATGGCCTCCCGGTTCGCCCCGAACTCGGTGGTAGCCATGTCCACTGTGGACCTTATACGCGTCATGAAACCCCCGGCTTCGTCGCCACCTGCGCGCTGCCCGACCGCATCCCAGGGGAACGTGACGCAACCCAGCCACAAGTACGAGGCCACCGGAACGATCCAGGAGAACGCGACCAAGCGTTGGAAGTTCGGGGAGGCGGAACAGTCATGACGTGTACCCCAGTGCCTTCGCGGCCAGGCCGGTGAGGATCTCGGTGGTGCCGCCGCCGATGCCGAGGATCCGGATGTCCCGGTAGTGCCGTTCCACTTCGGACTCCCGCATGTAGCCCAGCCCGCCGTGCAGCTGGACGGCCTCGTTGACCACCCACTCCCCCGCCTCGACCGCGGTGTTCTTCGCGAAGCACGCCTCGGCGACCACGGCCTCGCCGGCGGCGTGCCGGACGGCGACGGCGCGGGCGTAGGTGCGGGCGACGTCGACCCGCCGGGCCATCTCGGTGAGCGTGTGCTGCACCAGCTGGCGGGAGATCAGCGGGCGGCCGAACGTCTCGCGCAGCCGGCACCACTCGACGGTGAGGTCCAGCGCGCGCTGGGCGGTGGCGTAGGCCTGCACGGCGAGCGCGAGCCGTTCGGTGACGAAGTGGGTGGCCACCTGGGCGAACCCCTCGCCCTCCCGGCCCACCAGGTTCGCCGCCGGCACCCGGCAGTCCACGTAGGACAGCTCGGCCGTGTCCGAGCAGAGCCAGCCCATCTTGTCCAGCTTGCGGCCGACGGTGAAGCCTGGCGTGCCCTTCTCCACGACGAGCAGCGACAGGCCGTGGGCTCCGCTGTCGCCGGTGCGCACGACGGTGGTGACGAAGTCCGCGCGGACCCCGGAGGTGATGAAGGTCTTGGCGCCGTCGACGACGTAGTGGTCGCCGTCTGCCCCGGAAGATCTACGCAGCGCGGTGGTGCGCACGTTCGCCACGTCCGAGCCGCCGTCGGGCTCGGTGACCGCGAGCGAGCCGATCAGCTCGCCGGCGAGGGTCGGCCGCACCCAGCGCTCGATCTGCGCCGGGTCGCCTGCCCGGGCGATGTGCGGCAGCGCGATGCCGGAGGTGAACAGCCCGGCGACGAGCCCGCCGGAGCCGCCCGCGTAGTGGATCTCCTCGGTGACGGTCATGGCGTCGATGACGTCGCCACCCCCGCCGCCGGCCGACTCCGGGAACGCCACGCCGAGCAGGCCGAGCGCCCCGGCCTTGCGGTGCAGCTCGCGCGGCAGCTCGCCGGCACGCTCCCACTCGTCGAGGTGCGGCAGGACGTCCTTCTCGACGAACCGCCTGGTCGTCTCGCGCAGCGCCAGGCGCTCCGGGGTCCGGAAGGGGTCGGTCACAGCAGCTCCTCCGGGATGTCGACGAGCCGCGAGCGCAGCCACTCGCCCAGCGACTTGGCCTGCGGGTCGAACCGGGTGGACGCCGCCACGCCCCGGCCGAGCAGCCCGTGCAGCACGAAGTTGATCGCGTTCAGGTTCGGCAGCGGGTACCGGGCGATGTCGAGGTCCTTGGCCTCCGGAAGCAGCTCGCGGAGCCGGTCGGTGCTCAGCTCGTGCGCGAGCCACGAGTAGGCGGTCGGGTCGCGGACCCAGACCCCGAGGTTCGCGTCGCCGCCCTTGTCGCCGGAGCGGGCGCCGGCGAGCGTGCCCAGCGGCACGCGGCGGGTGGGCCCGGAGTGGTGGACTCGCGGGTCCGCGGCGTTGGACTCGCGGTGCGGGAGCGTTGGACTCGCGAGGGTGGGGGGTGGGGGGACGGGTGTGCGGGTGCCGTCGGGGAGGACGGCGACGTGCTCGACGGACGCCTGGGGGACGTACTCCGGGCGGTAGACGCCGACCGGGGTGCCGTCGCCGGGTGGGGAGGTGAGCGTGAACCCGGGGTAGGACGCGAGGGCCAGCTCGACCGAGGCGCGGGAGAACGCCTTGGCGCGCTTGGGGTCCGGCGTCCTGATCGTGACGTGCAGCAGCGCGCTGGCCGCCTCCTCGGTGTCCGCGTCGGCGTGGTCGGTGCGGGCGAGCGTCCAGTCCAGGCCCTCCGCGCCGACGGCCTCGGTGAGCTGGCGGCGGGCCAGCGCGGCCTTCTCCTCGATGTCGAGCCCGCACAGGACGAACGTCATCCCGTTGCGGAACCCGTCGAGGGTGTTGACGCAGACCTTCAGGTCCTCCGGCGGCGCCTCTCCCCGTGTCCCGGTGATCGCGACCCGGTCCGGGCCGGCCTGGTCGAGCACGATCGTGTCGAACCGGCTGGTGACGTCCGGGCCGAGGTAGCGCGGGCCGCCGATCTCGTACAGCAACTGGGCCTTGACGGTGTCGACGGTGACCGCGCCGCCGGTGCCCGGGTGCTTGGTGATCACCGCCGCGCCGTCCGGGCCGATCTCGGCGATCGGGAAGCCGGGGTGGGACAGGTCGCCGACCTCGGTGAAGAACGCGAAGTTGCCGCCGGTGGCCTGGGCGCCGCACTCGATCACGTGCCCGGCGACGGTCGCGCCGGCGAGCGCGTCGAGGTCCGAGCGGTCCCAGCCGTGGTGCGCGGCGGCCGGCCCGACGACCAGCGAGGCGTCGGTGACCCGGCCGGTGACCACGACGTCCGCGCCCGCGTTCAGGCACTCGACGATGCCCCAGCAGCCGAGGTACGCGTTCGCGGTGAGCGCGCCCTCGAACCCCTTGCCGAGCAGGTCGTCACCCTCCACATGGGACACCTTGGCCGGCACGCCGACCCGCTCGGCCAGGTCGCGGATCGCCTTGGCGAGCCCCGCGGGGTTGAGCCCGCCCGCGTTGGTGACGATCGTGACCCGCCGGTCCATCGCGAGGCCGAGGCCCTCCTCGAGCTGGCTCAGGAACGTGCGTGCGTAGCCGCGGGCCGGGTCCTTCATCCGGTCGCGGCCGAGGATGAGCATGGTCAGCTCGGCGAGGTAGTCGCCGGTGAGGACGTCGAGGTCGCCGCCGGTGAGCATCTCGCGCATCGCGGTGAACCGGTCGCCGTAGAAGCCCGACGCGTTGCCGATCCGGATCGTGGCGCCGCCCCCGCTCACGCACGGCTCCCGGCCGCGCGCCCGTCGCCCGGCGGGCCGGCGAAGGCCTGCGCGATGTCCAGCCACCGGTCGGCGTCGTCACCGGTGGCCACGAGCGCGGTGTCCGCGCGGTTGACCCGCTGGGTGGCGAGCAGGCAGAAGTCCAGCGCGGGCCCGGTGACCCGCTGCGCGGCGTCGGCCGGCCCCCAGGTCCACACCTCGCCGCCCGGCCCGGTCAGCTCGACGTGGAACTGCCCGGCGGGCGGGGTCAGCCCGCGCATCACGTAGGCGAAGTCGCGGGTGCGCACGGCGATGTGCGCGACGTGGCGCAGCCGGGCGGTCGGCTCGCGCGGCACACCGAGCGCGTCGGCGATGTCGTAGCCGTGCGCCCAGGTCTCCATCATCCGAGCGGTCGCCATCGAGGCGGCCGACATCGGCGGGCCGTACCACGGCAGCCGAACGCCGGCGGGCAGTGCCAGCAGCGCGGCGGCGAGCTCCTCGCGGCCGCGGCGCCAGCCGGCGAGCAGTTCGGCGGGCGGCGCCTGCGCCCCCTCGGCGGCGGCCGCGTCGACGAGCTTGTCCATCTGGTCCAGCGAGGTCGTGGCCGCCGCCTCGGCCACCTCGGCCCGGAACGCCTCCGCGTCGGTGGCCGCGAGCAGCGCCCGCCGGTCGGTCCAGGCGAGGTGGGTGACCTGGTGCGCGACGGTCCACCCGGCGGCCGGGGTCGGGGTTGCCCACGCGTCGTCGGGCAGCCCGCTGACCAGGGCGTCGATCTCGGCACTCTCCTCGCGGAGGTCGGCAACCAGCGCATCGAGCTCAACCACGGGGTCAACGATGGCACGGGCCCGGCGACCATTTCAAGCATGCATGCTTGTTTTTTTCTCGGGGTCGTGCCCCTCGCGGTGTCGACGGCTCCGCTCCCGCTCGCAGTTGGCCATGATCGCGTCGTGGACGTACCGGGACAGACCGGGCGCCATGTCGTCGTAGTTGCGGCCGATGCGCTCGTTGGCCAGGTAGGCCGCCGCCAGCGTCCGGTGCGTGGCGTGGTCGCAGTCGTGCATCCAGCGGTCGTGGAACCGGCGGTGCTCCTCGGCGAGGTCCATGACGGACGGGTCCGTCGCGGGGGTGCCGGCGTTCATGGCGTCGACCAGCCGCTGGTGGATGCCGGCCTGCTCGTCGCGCAGGGTCTTCCAGTCCTCGGCGGTGTACCGGGCCACGCGCTCGCGCCGCCGGCGCCACGCCTCGGTGCCGCCCCAGCGCTGCTCCGCACGGTCGGCGTTGTCCTCCAGCCGGGTGCTGCCGAAGACCTCCAGCCGCTCGGCCGGGGTGAGCGTCAGCCCGAGCTTGCGGGCGGAGAGCTCCCGGTCGATGGCCGCGACCATCGCGCGGTGCCGCTCGATGCGCTCGGTGAGCAGCCGGCGCTGCTCGCGCAGCCGGTCCTCGTCGGAGGTCCCCGGATCGTCCAGCACCGCCCCGATCGCGGCGAGGTCGAACCCCAGCTCCCGGTAGAACAGGATCCGTTGCAGCCGCGCGAGGTCGGCGGCGGTGTAGAGCCGGTACCCGGCCCGGCTGCGCTCGCCGGGCTCCAGCAGGCCCAGCTCGTCGTAGTGGTGCAGCGTGCGTACCGACACCCCGGCCAGCTCGGCGACCGCGCCCACGGTGAGTTCGTTCATGCTCGCCACTGTGCGGCCTCCCGCGACGTGAGGGTCAAATGCGCCGGTCGCCCCGGGTGCGCTGCCAGTCGGTGACCGTAGCGAGGCCGGTGGCCAGCTCCTCGTCGAGCAGGGCCACCCGCGCGTCGACGATCGCGTCGCCGAGCAGCTCGCGGGCCAGCGCCGAGGAGGCCAGCGCGTCCCGGGCGGCCCACGGCGTGTCGTGCAGCCGGCCCGGCGGCGGTGCCGGCAGCTTCTCCCGGACACCGCGCAGGCCGGCGGCGAGCAGCGCGGCCACCACCAGGTGCGGCTGCGCGTCCGCGCCGGCGAAGCGCGCCTCGATGCGCAGCGAGTCGCCCTCGCCGGCGATGCGGACCGCCGCGGTGCGGTCGTCGGCGCCGGCGCGGACCTCGCCCGGCGCGAACGGTGCGGTGCGCAGCCGGACGTAGGAGTTCCAGGTGGGCGCCCAGACGGCGGTCAGGTCCGGCGCCGCGGCGAGCACGCCGGCCACGAAGTGGTCGAGCACCTCCGGGAACCTCGGCCTGCCGTCCACACCGGACAGGGAGAGATGTGACGTGGCAGGAGCTGCCGGTGCCCGGATGCTCGGCGGCGAGGTAGCCCGCGCGCACGTCGTGCGCGGCCGCGGCGCGGCGCACCGCCAGCTGCTGCAGCATCGCGTCGTCGCACGCGGCGAGCGCGTCGCGGTGACCGAGCACGCTCTCGTACTGGCCGGGGTGGCACTCGCCGCGCCGCGACTCCACGCCCAGCCCCAGCTCGTCCACATCGGACTGTACGGCGGCGAGCAGCGGGTGCATCGCGTCCAGCCCACCGGCCGCGTAGTCCAGCCCGTCCGCGGTCAGCGGCGCGCCCGCCGGGTCGGTGAACGTGACCTCGTGCTCCAGGCCGACCGACGGCACGAACCCGGCCTCCTCGGCGGCGCGTAGCTGCTCGCGCAGCACCGTGCGCGGCGCGATCGGCACCGGCCGCCCGTCCGGCCACTCGACGTCGCACACCACCAGCCAGGTGCCGGCCCGGCCCGGCAGCGGCGCGAGCGTGGCCACGTCCGGGCGCATCCGCAGGTCGCCGTAGTTGTCGAGGTATGGCCGGAACACCGGCGCGGCGATCGCCTCGCGCTCGGGCGTCCACGCGAACACGTAGCTGCACACGCCGTAGCCCCGGGCGAGCACCGTGTCGGCGAAGAACCGGGCGCCGACGCCGACCGCGGCGAACCGGGCGTGCGGGTCCGGCACGAGCAGGACCAGGCCGGTCACCGTGCGCGCCAGCACCTCCGTGCGCACCGCGTCGGCGAGCGTCGCGGCCGCGGCGTCCCGGTCCGCGAGCGTGCGGGCCCCCGCGGGGCGCTGGTGCTCCATCACCAGGCACCGTCCGGCGCCGGGCCGGCGAGCGGGTTGCGGGCGCGCCCGAACCGGACGTCGAACTCGTCGTCGCGGTCCACCTTGTCGAAGCCCTGGCCGGCCAGGTGCTCGCGGTTGAGCGTCACCCGCTCCACGTCCGGCGCGAACAGCCGGCAGGCGTCGAACCGGGCGGCGGCCTCCGGGTGCTCGTCGCGGTAGCGGCCGACGATCTCGCGCACCCCCGCCCACAGGGCCGGCCTCGGGTGGCCGAGGTCGTCGAGCAGGACCTCGGCCAGGAACCGCAGCTGCCCGGCGAACACCGAGCTGAACAGCGACTGCGCGAGCAGGTGCGGCGGCCAGCGCAGCATGTGCGCGGTGGCCTCGGTGTCGAGCGCCGCGTACTCCGGCACGTCCTCGTCGAGCAGGTCCACCCCCTGGGCGAAGTCCTTGATCGCCACCCGCAGCGGCGTGCCGCGCCCGTCGGTGACCAGGACCAGGTTCTGGCCGTGCGGGCAGAACCCGACGCCGTAGCGCAGCAGCCAGTGCAGCAGCGGGGTGAGCAGCAGGTCCAGCAACCGGCGCAGCCAGGCGTCGACGTCCGCACCGGACTCGCGGATCAGCCGGGTGACCACCGCCTCGCCGTCCGGCCCGCGATAGGGCAGCGCGGCGAACGAGATCGCCCGTTCCCCCGCCCCGAGCCGGGTGCGCACCGGCTCCCGCCACAGCGCGCCGAGCGTCTCGTGGAACCGGTAGGGCAGCTCGGTCAGCGCGTGCAGCAGCGGGTGCCGCACGGACACGCTGGCCACCTCGCCGAGCAGCTCGAAGCGGTACTTCTCGCCCAGCAGCGGGTCGGCCGCGCCGACGTCGCGCAGCCACGTGGTGACCGCCGGCGCGGCGAGCGTGGCGGCCGAGGCGAGCCCGCGGTAGACGAGCGTGTTGCGCACCGACAGCGCCGTCTTCACGTCCCGGCGGGTCGGGTGACTGACGTTGGCCAGCGTCCGGATCGTCTGGTGTGGACGGTAGCGGTCCGCGCTCTCGCCGAGCGGCACCACGATCCCCCCGGCCAGCTCGGCGGCGTAGAGGGTGCCGACGATCTCGTCGGCCTGCCACGGGTGCACCGGCACCAGGACGTAGGCGTCCGGGTCGGGCAGCGCCGCGCGCAACGCCGGCAGCGCCTCGCCGAGCTCCTCGGACAGCAGCCGCTCCTCGGTCAGCTCCGCCACGCACCGGAACGACGCGTGGTCGCGGTGCACGCCGAACCAGGCCAGCGCGAGCTCGCGCCCGGACTCGGGGGCGTAGCGCTCCCGGTCGGAGCGGGAGAAGCCGACCCGTCCCTTGTTGAGCACCAGCCGCGGGTGGCCGGTGAGGTGCCCGTCCGCCCGGTCGTAGTCCATGGTGGACAGCTCGGCGGCGGCGGGCGCGCGCTCGAGCCGGATGGCCTCGTTGGCGACGGTGGCGGTCAGCTCGCCGAGCACGTCGGCGAGGCGCAACCCGGTGAGCCCCAGCCGTTCCCGGGCGTCGACGACCAGCGTGCGCGGGTCGGTGGCCGGCTCGCCGTCCCGCGTCGCGCTGCCCGGCTCGACGTGCCAGGACTCGAACGCGCCGCGCCGCGCGCGGAACCGGTAGCACACGCCCTCGGGCAGCTCCAGCACCCACGCGGCGTCGCCGTCCGGCTTCGGCTCGAACAGACCCTCGTAGCTCAGCTCACCCAGCATCTTGTGCACGACCAGGGACCCGGCCGCCCGCCACGATGCGCTCGACGTGGTCATGCCCCGTCCTCCAACCCGAACGTCGTGAACGCGGTCCGGTCCGGCAGCGGGTACACCGCCCGCCCGCACACCGCGTTCAGGATGCGCGCGGCCCGCCACGCGGCGAGCCCCAGGTCCGGCGCGCCGACGCCGTGCGTGTGCCGCTCGGCGTTCTGCACGAACAGCGAGCCGCGGGTGTCCAGCCGCACCCGGTAGTCCTCCTCGACCACCATCCGGCCGGCGGCGTCGCGCTCGATGCGCGCGGAGAGCGGGCCGAGCAGCTCGTCGAGGCTCCGCTCGCGGTAGCCGGTCGCGCACACCACCGCGTCGGTGGTCACGGTGGCCTTGCGGTCCCGCTGCACGTGCCGCAGCTCCAGCTCGACCCGCCCGGCCCGCTCGGCCGCCGCGGTGACCTCGACGCCGGGCGCGAGCGAGACGTCCGGCCAGCCACCGCCGACCGTGCGCTCGTAGAGCTCGTCGTAGATCGCGCCGATGGTGTCCGCGCTGATCGCCTTGTACAGCTGCCACTGCGCGGGCACCAGGCGGTCGCGGGTCGGCTCGTCGAGGCCGTGGAAGAAGCGCACGTAGTCCGGGGTGAACTGCTCGAGCCCCAGCTTCGAGTACTCCATCGGCGCGAACGCCGTCGTGCGGGTGAGCCAGCGCAGCGTGCCGCCGGACCGGGACCGGAGCAGGTCGAGGAACACCTCGGCGCCGGACTGCCCGGAGCCGACGATCGTGACGTCGGCCGCGGCGAGCAGCCGCCGCCGGGCGGGCAGGTAGTCCGCGGAGTGCAGGATCCGCTCGCCCGCCAGGTGTTCCAGCGGCTCGGGCAGGACCGGCTCGGTGCCGACGCCGAGCACCACGTTGCGGGCCTCGACCGTCCCGCCGGGTTCGACGTCGAGCCGGAACGCCCCGCCCGACCAGGCGACCGAGCGCACCACCCGGCCGAACCGCGCGCTGGTGATCCGGCCGGCCGCCCACCCGCAGTAGTCCTCGTACTCCGCGCGCGGGATGTGGAAGCGCTCGGCGAAGTAGAACGGGAACAGCCGGCCGCGGTCGCGCAGGTAGCTCAGGTACGACAGCGGGTGGGCGGGCTCGACGAGCGAGACCAGGTCGGCGAGGAACGGCACCTGCAGCGCGGCCCCGGAGATCATCAGGCCGGGGTGCCAGCGGAACTCCGGCTCGCGCTCGAAGAACGCGGTGCGCAGCCCCTCGACCGGCTCGGCGAGCGCGGCGAGGGAGAGGTTGAACGGGCCGATCCCGACGCCCGCGATGTCCAGCGTCACGGCGCGACCCGGCGGGCGGTGGCGTCGATCAGGTCGAGCAGGCCGCGGTAGTCCTCCAGGGCCGCCCGCGGGTTGAGCAGGGTGAGCTTGAGCCACACCCGGCCGTCGACCGTGGCCCGGCCGAGCACCGCGGTGCCCTCCTCGAGCAGGCGGCGGCGGACCGCGGCGACGTCCCCGTGCCGCGGGCGGACCAGCAGCGTGGACAGCTCCGGCTCGCCCCACAGCTCCAGGCCCGGGTGCCCACCGGCCTCGCGCGCGACCCGCCCGGCGAGGTCGCAGCACTGCTCGACGAGCCGGGCGATCCCCCGCCGGCCGAGCGCGCGCAGCGTGACGGCGATCTTGAGGCAGTCCGGCCGGCGGGACGTGCGGACGGAGCGGCCGAGCAGGTCGGGGAACCCGGCCTCGGTGTCGTCGCCGGCGTTGAGGTAGTCGGCGCGGACGTGCAGCTCGGTGACCGGGGCGCGGGTGGCGAGGATGCCGGCGGCGATGGGCTGCCAGCCGAACTTGTGCAGGTCGAGGGCGACCGAGTCCGCCTCCTCGAGACCGGCCAGGCGCCCGGCGAGCCGCTCGGAGAGCAGTGCCGCGCCGCCGTAGGAGGCGTCGACGTGCAGCCACGCCCCGGCCCGGCGGGCCGCGCGGGCGATCTCGGGCAGCGGGTCGATCGCGCCGGTGTCGGTGGTGCCCGCGGTGGCGACCACCACCTCGCCGCCGGTCAGGTCGAGCTCGGCCGCGCGCAGCCGGCCCCGCTCGCAGCCGACGACCCGCGGGGCGGGCAGGCCGAGCAGCCACGCCGCGCGGGCCACGCTGTGGTGCGCGTTGGCGCCGCAGACGATCCGCGTCCGGCCGTGCTCGCGGGCGAGCAGCAGCGCGACCAGGTTCGACTCGGTGCCACCGCTGGTGACCAGCGCGTCCGGGGAACCGGCCGCCGGGAAGCACAGCCGCGCGAGGGCCGTGGTGAGCTCGCGTTCGAGCTCGCTCGCCGAGGGCGCCTGGTCCCAGGAGTCCATCGACGGGTTGAGCACGGCGGCCACCAGGTCCGCGGCGGCCGCCACGGCGAGCGTGGGCCCGTGCAGGTGGGCCGCGCACCACGGGTGTCCCGGGTCGGCCGAGCCCGCGGTGAGCGCCCGGGTGAGCCCGGCGAGCGCCCGCTCCGCGCCGATCCCGTGCTCGGGCAGCACGTCCGGCCCGCCCTCGCCCGGCTCGGCGAGGGCGGCGGCGATGCCGGCGGCCACCGCGGGCGGGCCGCCGGGCTGGATCGGGCCGGAACGTGCGGCCGCCGCCTCGGCGAGCGCGGACAGGGCCACGTCCGCCAGGTCGCGCACCCGGGCCGCGCCGGCGGCGCCACCGGACAGCAGCGGCTCCTCGGAGATCGAAGCGCGCATCGGACCCCTTCTGCAGCCACTTAGGTTCACCTAACTCGAGGCCACAATACGGCCGCCCGGCCGCTCCCCACTATCGGGTCATGCCGGGGCCAGCGAGCGCACCAGCTCCGCCGGGTCGGCGCCGGTCGGCAGCACCGAGATCACCGGAGTGTCCAAACCGGACTCCACGTACGCGGCGACCCGCTCCCGGCACTTCTCGACCGGTCCCCACACGATCAGGTCGTCGACGACCTCGTCCGGGATCGCCGTGTTCGCGGCCGCCCGGTCCCCCGCCGCCCACGCCTCGTGCATCTTCGCGAGCGCCTCGCCGCGGCCGAGCCACTCGTGGAACGCGGCGTACACCGGCACCGTGAGGTAGCTGCTGATCAGCATCCGGCCCAGGCCCCGCGCGGCCTCGGCGTCGGTCGTCGGGCACACGAAGATCCGCGCCACCAGCTCGGGCGCGGTGCCGAGCACCGAGCGCACCGTCGGCACGTCCGAGGGCGCGAGCCAGTTGGTGATCGCCCCGTCGGCCTCGCGCGCCGCCAGCCGCAGCATGCCCGGGCGCAGCGCGGCCAGCACGATCTGCGGCGGCGGGTTCGGCGGCCGCTCCAGCCGGAACTTCGACACGGCGAACGTCTCGTAGGTCTCGCTGACCTTGTCGCCGGCGAGCGCCGAACGCAGGAACCGCAGGGTGTCGCGGGCCCGCGCGTACGGCGCCTCGAACCCGACGGCGTTCCAGCCGGTCACGATCGTCGGCGTCGAGGTGCCCACGCCCAGCACGAACCGGCCCGGCGCCAGCTCCGCGATCGTCGCCGCCTGCATCGCGAGCAGCCCGGGACCGCGGGTGTAGATCGGCGCGATGGCCGTGCCCAGCCGCAGCCCCGGTGCCCACTGCGCGGTCAGCGCGAGCGGGGTGAACGCATCGGTGCCCGCGGTCTCCGCCGACCACGCGTCGGTGTAGCCGAGGTCGGGCAGCTCGCGGACCAGGTCGCGGTGCGCGGCCAGCGGCACCCCGGTCAGCGGCAGCGTGATTCCCCAGCGGCTCACAGTGTTCATGGTTCGCTCCGCTCCTCGCTGCTCGCTCACGCGACCTCCGTGTCCAGCCCCAGCGCGTCGCGCAGCCATTCCACCTGCATCCGCATGAAGTTCTCCGCCACCTCGTCGTCCTGCGGGGTCATGTGGGTGACGCCCGGCAGCGGCAGCAGCGCGTGCGGGCGGCCGGCGGCGACCAGGGCCGCGGACAGCCGCACCGAGTGCGCCACCACCACGTTGTCGTCGGCCAGGCCGTGGATGACCAGCAGCGGGCGGCGCAGCTTCGGGGCGTCGTCGATCAGCGAGTTCCGGTCGTAGACCTCCGGCCGCTCGGCGGGATCACCGAGGTACCGCTCGGTGTAGTGGGTGTCGTAGAGCCGCCAGTCGGTCACCGGGGCGCCCGCGATGGCCGCGTGGAACACGTCCGGGCGGCGCAGCACCGCGAGCGCGGACAGGTACCCGCCGTAGGACCAGCCGCGGATCGCCACCGTGGACAGGTCGAGGTCCGGATACTCCCCCGCCGCCGCGTGCAGCGCGTCGACCTGGTCGTCGAGGGTGACCCCGGCGAAGTCGAACGCGACCTCCCGGTCCCAGCCCGGCCCGCGGCCGGGCGTGCCGCGGCCGTCCGCGATCAGCACGGCGAACCCCTGGTCGGCCAGCCACTGCGGGCCGAGGAAGGCGTTGCGGCTGGCCAGCACCCGCTGGGCGTGCGGCCCGCCGTACGGGTCGAGCAGCACCGGCAGCGTGCCGCTGCCGGGCTCGTACCCGGTCGGGAACACCAGCGCCGCGCGCAGCTCCCGCTCGCCGAGCGTCAGCAGCCGCACGTTCGGCGTGATCCCGGGATCCACCGCGTGCGAGGCGATCCCGGCGACCCGGTCCTCGCCGCGCAGCACCGTGACCTCGGGCCCGGACCGCTCCAGCGACCACGAGGTCAGCACCGTCACGTCGCCGGCGCGCGCCGCGCCGTGCACGCCGTCCGAAGTGGACACCCGGGTGATGCCGGCGTCGTCGAGCCGGTAGACGTGCACCTGCGTCGGATCGGCCTCGGTCGCGCTGAACAGGATGTCGGTGCCGGCGGTCCCGCCGACGTCGAGCACCGCGCGCAGCTGCGTGGACGGCGGGGTGACCTCCTTGCCGTCCACGACCAGCCGGTAGCCGCCCTGGCTCACGCCGGCCCGCACCAGCCGGCCGTCGGGCGTCCACGCCGGCACGCCCGGCACGACATCCACCCAGTGCTCGTCGGTCTCGGTGGCGAGCACGTCGGTGGCGCCGGTGTCCGGGTCGACCGAGCGGATCTCCATCCGCTTCTGGTCCCGGCTCTGCAGCGCGATCAGCGGCGGCCCGCCCGCGCTCCAGTGCGCGGTCACCAGGTACGGCAGCTCGCCGCCGTGCCAGTCGACCTCCACCCGGGAGATGTCGTCCCGGTCGAGGCTGACCACCGCGAGCCGGACGTCGACGTTGTCGGTGCCGGCGGCCGGGTAGGACACCACGTTGGGCGCCGACTCGGGCTGCGCCGGGTCCGCGATGTGCCAGCGCCGCACCGCGCTCCGGTCGGTGAACGTGACGAGCAGCCGGGTGCCGTCGGGCGACCACCAGTACCCGCGCGAGCGGCCCATCTCCTCGGCCGCGATGAACTCGGCGACGCCGCACGCCTGGTCGGGCCCGTCGGGCTCGGCCAGCGCGCGGTCCCCGGAGCCGTCCACCGCGACCACCCGCAGCGAGTCGCCGCTGATGTAGGCGACGTGCCGGCCGGTCGGGTCGGGCCGGGGGTCGACCACGCCGGGCGCGGTGTCCAGCTCGCGGGTCTCGCCGGTGACCGCGTCGGCCACGAAGAGCCTGCCGGACAGCGCGAACGCGGCGATCCGCACGTCGGCGTCGGTCGCGTCGCCGACCACGCCGCCCGCCTGCTCGCGGCTGCGCTCGCGGCGCGCCCGTTCCTCGGCCGGCAGGTCCTCCTCGCCGCCGCCGAGCAGCGTGGCGGGGTCGGCGAGGCGGGTCTCGGTACCGTCGGCGGGGTCCAGCCGCCACAGGATGTGCCCGCGGTCCTCGCCGGAGGCCGAGCGCAGGAACAGCACGCGCGAGCCGTCGGGCGAGACCTGGAATCCGCGGGGGGTACCGAGGGTGAACCGCTGGGTGCGGGCCTGCAGGCGGAGGAACGAGCTCTCGTTGGTCACGCCTGAGACCCTATGCGCCTCACACGGCGCGCGCGTACGCCGCGAGGATGCCCGACCAGCCGTTCGGTGAGTCGACGCCGATCATGACCTGGTCAGCGCGGTCGTGGCGGTCGATGTGCCGGTGCTCGAGCTCGACGCGGGTGCGGTCGGGCGCCTCGGCGACGAAGCGCACCTCGATCTCGCTGGCCCTCGCCGGGTCCGGGTCGTAGCTCCAGTCGCCCTGCAGGTGCCAGGACAGCACCACCCGCTCCGGCGGGTCCCAGGCCAGCACGCGGCCCCACTCGCACTCGCTGCCGTCCACGCCGCGCTCGTACCAGCGGCCGCCCTCGCGCGGCTCGATGAACGCGTCCGCGAGGTCGGCGGCGCCGATGTGGTGGCTCGTGGGCCACCAGCTGGAGAACCGCTCGGTGAACACGGTGAACGCGTGCTCGCGGCCGGCCCCGACGGTGACCGACTTGGTGACGGTGTGGGCCTTCGTCTCGGTGGTCATGGTCGCTCCTTGTCGATGTGGTGCCCGACGGTCTTCTCGACCTCGGCGGCGTAGGCGGTGAGCGCGTCGTCCCAGAGGCGGTCCAGGTAGTCGCGCAGCGCGCCGACGCCGCGCCGGTCGATCCGGTAGAGCCGCCGGGTGCCCCGGGCGTGATCGGTCACGAGCCCCGCCTCCTTGAGCACCTTGAGGTGTTGCGACACCGCCGGGCGGCTCACCGGCAGCTCACCGGCCAACTCACCCACGGCCCGCGGCCGGGCGACCAGCAGCTCGAAGATCGCCCGGCGGGTCGGGTCGCCGAGCGCGCCGAGCGCGGCCATTTGGTAAGTCGACACGAACCGTAAGTTACGCCTTACCGAGGAAGGAGTCAACGAGTTCTTGGCGATCCCTCCGGGTACTCACAGGCTCTTCCCAGGTGGCGGACCCATCGTGGAGCCATGACCGAGACATACCTGCCACCGGCGCAGGCGCCGGGAGGAGACCCGAGACAACCGCCGATCCCGCCGTGGACCTACCCGGGTTCCGGCTACCTGCCGCCCGAGCCCCCGCGGAAGAAGAGCCGCCTGCGCCGCAACACCGTCGCGCTGCTCGCCGCCGCCACGCTGGCCGCGGGCGGGATCGGCGGCACGGTGGGCGCGCTCGTCGCCGGGGGCGACGGCGCCACCACGCCGACCGCGGCCACGCCCGCCGCGACCACCTCGGCCACCACCCCGACCGACGTCAGCGCGGTCGTCGCGAAGGTCAAGAACAGCGTGGTCCAGGTGAACATGCGGACCGCGAACGCCGAGGGCATCGGCTCCGGCGTGATCATCAGCGCGGACGGCCGCATCCTGACGAACAACCACGTCGTGTCCGGCGCCCAGGAGCTGACGGTGACGCTGGCCGACGGCCGCACCGTTCCGGCCTCCGTCGTGGGCACCGACCCGTCGAGCGACCTGGCCGTGATCCAGGCGCAGGGCGTCTCCGGGCTCACCCCGGTCACGTTCGGCAACTCCGACGCCGTGCACGTCGGCGACGAGGTGATCGCCATCGGCTCGCCGGGCGGCCTGCAGGGCACCGTGACCACCGGCATCGTCAGCGCGCTGGACCGCGAGGTGAACGTGCCCGCGGAGCAGCAACAGCAGAGCCCGTTCCCGTACGCCCAGCAGGGTTCCGGGTCGACGGTCAGCTACCACGCCATCCAGACCGACGCGTCGATCAACCAGGGCAACTCCGGCGGCCCGCTGTTCAACACCGCCGGCGAGGTGATCGGCATCAACTCGGCGATGTACTCGCCGGTGTCCACACCGGACGGTTCAGCGGGCAGCGTCGGCATCGGGTTCGCCATCCCGAGCAACGATGCCCAGCAGGTGATCGACAAGCTCTGACCCGCCGGCGACGACGCTCGCCCGCCGCGCCTCGGCGGCCGCCAGGGACGCGCGGGTGAGCAGCCAGTCGGTCCGCCGCAGGGTCCGCCGCATCCGCCGCGCCGCCAGCAGCAGCGCGGCGGCGCCGGCGAGCAGGACCAGGCCGGCGAGGACCGTCAGCTCAGCGAGCACGGTGCAGCCGCACGTCCGCCCGGACCCCCTGGGCGTCCAGGCTCTCCCGGACCCGGCCCACGATCCGGCGGTGCACGACGTCGCGCAGCACCCGCGGGGTGAGGGCGGTGAGCGGCCGGGTCAGCACGCTCTCCCGGTGCGCCAGCTCGAAGAGGTTGAGGATCTCCACGGAGATCAGGTGCCGCGCGCCGGTCCCGAACGTCCGCGACAGCCCGAGCGGCAGCGCGCCGATCTCCGCGGCCACCGCCGCCGCCCTGTCCTCGACGGCCTCGACGTCGGCGCGCAGCCGGCGCACCTGCACGACCGCCAGGACCAGCACCACCAGCCCCGCCACGACGAGCACCAGCCCCACGATCGCCATTGCCGGCCACCTCCGCGCGACCACGCTACGGACCCGGCGGCGGCTCAGCCAAGCAGGGTGCGATACATCTCCTGCAGGCGGCGCACCAGGTCCAGGGGGCTCGCCGGGGCGACCAGGACGCGGTGCTCGCCGCCGCCCGCGTCGGTCATGTGGTTCAGCCAGCGGCCGGTGACCGTGTCCGCGTACCGCAGCGGGTAAGGCACCGCCCGCCTGCGCGCCATCCGGTCGCGCACCGCGACGTGCAGCTCGCCGCCGCCGGTGGTGGGCTGCTCGGCGATGCTCTGCACCGCCCGGACCTCCGGTGACGCCAGCCGCCTGCCGACACCGGCCTCGGTGCGCTGCCGGCCGCCGATGGACGCGAGCCCGTCGGAGCGCAGGATGTTGAGCGCCTCCCCGCGCGCCGGCGGCACCTCCGGGAACTGCGCGACCAGCGCCTCCGGGAGCGTCTCCGGCCGGATCTGCTGCACGGTCACGACGTCGTCGTGGCGGATGGCGAGCACCGCCTCGCGGCCGATCGACGCGGTGAGCACGCCGATGGTCGTGTCCTCCTGGTAGACCCAGCCGTAGAACTCCGCCCCGGCGCGGCACAGCACGGCCAGCGACGAGGCGAGCTCCGGGTCGGGCCGGCCGCCCGGGTCGAGCATGCCCAGCTGCCGGAACTGCTCCCGGGCCGCGGCCTCGGCCAGCCGTTCCTCCTCCCTCGGCCGCCACACGCTCAGCGGCCGCAGGGTGATGTGCAGCTCCCCGAGGTTCTCCAGGCGCACGAACCGGGCGAGCGCGTCGGCGTCCAGCTTGAGGGTGCGCGACAACACCGCGGGTGCCCTACTCGCCGATCACCGGCGGCGCGGTGACCTCGTCGGTGCCGAACGTGTCGTGCGGGTCGGGCTCGACCAGGAACGTGGGGCGCTCGTGCTCGGCGTCCTCGCTGCCCCGGCCGCGGCCGCCACCCATGCCCATCGGACCGCGGCCACCCGCCGCGCCGGCACCACCACGCGCACCGGCGGCACCCTCGGCCGCCGCGCCACCGCCCGCGCCGTACCCGGCCGCGCCGCGCGCGCCCGGACCGCTGCCCGACCCGCCGGCACCACCGGCACCGGGACCGCCCGAGCCGCCGGGACCGAACCCGCGCGCGCCGCCGCCCGGGCCGTACCCACCGCCGGAGCCGCCGGGACCGAAGGGAGCCATCGGGGCCATCGGGCCGAACGGGGCACCCGGCCCGCCCTGCCCGCCCGGCCCGAAGGAGCCGCCCTGCCCGCCCGGCCCGAACGGACCGCCCGGGAACCCCGGGCCGGCCTGCCCCGGCGTGGTGATCCCGGGAGTCTGGTTCTGCTGCCCGGTCGGCGCGGGCTGGTTCTGAACGCCGGGACCGGTGACGCCGTCGGTGGTGCCCGGGAGCGGGTTGCCGGTGCCGGGCGGGGTGCTCGTGCCCGGCGGCGTGGTGGTGGTCCGCCCGGGCGGCCGGGTGCCCGACGGCGGTGGCTGGACGGTGTTCGGCGGGGGCGGCGGGGTGGGCGCGACGACGCCGACCTTGGCCTCGTCGGCCACCAGGTTCGTGGCGAAGCTCGGCATCCGGTTGCGCGCCGCCTCGCTCGCGGACTCGTAGCCGGACATCGCCGCGACGTTGGTGTCGTTCGCGGCGTTGACCTGGTTCATCTGGCTCTCGTAGCTGTCGCCGGCGCCGCCGAGCGTGCTGATGTTGTCCCAGAGGCTCGGCTTCTTCGGCGCCGGCGGCACCCAGGTCACCGTGGCCTTCGCGTTGTTGAACGCGGTCACCTGGTCGTTGATCGCCTGCTGCGCGCGGTCGATCTCCGGCGCGGCCAGCATGTGCTCCACGGCCAGCGGCCCGGCACCGCGCCGCGCGGCGCCGGCGGCGGGGCCCTGCCAGGACGCCTCCATCCGCTCGGTGAGCCGGATGATGGACCGGGCGCGCTCCTCGTAGGTCTGCGCGACGACGTTGACCTGGGTGGCCGACCTGCTCAGTCCCTGCCCGTCGTCGCCGGTGCCGCTGTAGAAGTTCTGGTAGATCTGCTCACCGGTCATGCCCGATGGCGCCATCGCTGTCGTCTCCTGGAACAGTGTCGCCGGTCAGCGGTGAACCTGGTTCATCCGCGTCTCGTTGCCGCTTTCGGTGGTCATCATCTGCGTGCGGCTCGCCTCGAGCTTCTTCACGTAGCCGATCGCGTACCGCAGCAGCAGCTCGTTGTGCTTCTGCATGTCCATGACGACCTTGCCGGACTCGGCGTAGTTCCGGCCGCTCACCTGGTCCGCGGCCGGCTTCGCGATGTCGCCGCCGGCGCTCTCCATCCGGCCCTGGTCGGTCTTGATGTCCTCGATGAGATCCCGCCACTGCTGGATGACGCCGTCGAGCTCCTCGACGCTGGCGAACATGAACGAGCCGCCACCGCCGCCACCACCGGTCTCGAACCCGTCGCCGCCGAGGAGGGGCGCCAGGGTCTCGTAGATCGTCGCGACCGCGACCGTGCCGGCGATCTGGACCTCGGGCGACCCCGGGTCCGTGTCGCCGGCCTGGTCGGCCTGCTCAGTGGTCGCCCCGTCCGGCACCGCCACCACACCCCTTGATCACGCAGTTCCCCAACATGCCGAGCCTACCGCCCGTGACCAGGTGGTATCGCCCGGCACTGCGACGCCGGAACCCGTCATCCGGTTCCCCCGCCCGGCGGCCCGGGGCAGACCCTACGACACCGGGCCGACGCCCCGGGCGGCCTTCGGCTCAGGACGCGGGGTCGGGTGCGACCGGCAGGTCCACGAAGAACGTGCTGCCCGCCCCTTCGGTACTGGTGAGCCCGATGTGCCCGCCCATCGCCTCGACGAGGCTCTTGGTGAGGGCCAGGCCGATCCCGGTGCCCTCGACGTCGGTCAGCTCGGCGCCGAGCCGGTTGAACGGCACGAACATCTCGTCGTACCGGTCGGCGGGCACCCCGTGGCCGGTGTCGGTGAGGCTGATCCGCGCCCAGGTCCGGCCGGGCGGGCGGCCCGCCTCGCCCGGTTCCAGCGGCCGGCACGCCATGGTCACGGTGCCGCCCTCGCGGTTGTACTTGACCGCGTTGGACATCAGGTTGACCATCGCCTGGGTGAGCCGGCGGCGGTCGGCGACGACGCGGATCCGGCGGTCGGCGGGGGCCACCTCGGTGATGGTCAGCCGCCGCGCGGCGGCGGCACAGCCGACCAGCGCCAGGCACTCCTGCCAGGCGTCCCCGACGACCACGGGTTCGAGCGCGAGCCCGAGGTCGCCGGTGTCCGTCCGCGCGATGTCCATCGTGTCGTCGACCAGGGACAGCAGGTGCTGGCCGGCCTGCCTGATGAGCCGGAGGCTGTCCAGGTCGTCCTCCCCGAGCCCGGCGTACTCGAGCAGCTGGGCGAAGCCGAGGATGGCGTTGAGCGGCGTGCGCAGCTCGTGGCTCATGCGGGACAGGAACGTGCTCTTGGCCCGGCTCGACCGCTCGGCCTCCTCGCGGGCGCGCACCGCCTCCTCGAGCGCCGCGTGGATCTTGGCCTCGGCGATCTTGTTCTCCGTGACGTCGTGCAGCACCCCGCTGAGCCCGGCGAGGTTGCCGTCCGCGTCGAACAGCGCCCGGCCCTTCACCTCCATCCACCGGGAGGTGCCGTCCTTGGCGATGAACCGCACGCTGCGGGCGGCGTTGTCCTCGCCCCGGGTCACCGAGGCGATGTGCTCGGCCGCGATCCGGTGGTCGTCGGGATGGATGCTGTCGAAGCAGCCGCGCCCCAGGGTGTCCTCGGGGGTCAGCCCGGTCAGCTCGGTCCACGCCTGGTTGACGAAGCTGATCCGCCCGGTCGCGTCCACCCGGACGATGACGTCGCGCACCTCCTCGACCAGCGACCGGTAGCGGCTCTCGGACGCGGCCAGCGCGACCGCGTACCGCTCGTAGGCGACGGCCTGGGCGAAGATGTCGGCCAGCGGGTGCAGCGAGGCGGCGATGTCCCCGTGCCAGGGGACGGCGCGGCCGCCCGTCGCGAACTCGACGTGGCCGATCGACCGGCCGTGGGCGTGCATCCGCAGCTCGACCACGTCCGGCCCGGGCTGCGCTCCCGGTCGCGACCACCGGGCCAGGGACACCGGCCGGTCGTGGTCGTCGAGGACGAACACCTCGCCGCGGCCGGCTCCGACGAACTCGCCGACCAGCGCGAGCGCGTCGTGCGCCGCCGTGCCGATGTCGTCCGGGGACAGGTCGATGAAGCCGGTCGACACCTCGGTGAGCAGCTGGTCGAGCTGGGACCGCCAGCGCAGCGCGTGCTCGGTCCAGCGGACGTTGATCGCGCCGACCAGGACGGCGGCGAGCTCGCGCACGAAACCGATCTCCGCGTCGCGGAAGGCGCGCGGCGCGGCGGTGAGCACGCTGAGCACGCACGAGCCGTGTTCCCGGGTGCGCATCGGCACGAGCAGCACGCCCGCGCCGTGGAAGTCGCCGACCGGCGTCGGCTCGTCCGCGGCCAGCACGTCCGCGACCAGGTCCGACCGCACGAGCGCGGCGGCGAGGTCGGCGAACCGCTCGCCGTCGTGACCGCCGTCGGTGCGCCGCGGGTTGTCCAGCGATGCGATCATGATCCCGCCCGAGGAGGACGGCTCCACCAGGCGGGCGTCGTCCGCGCCGAGCGTGTCCAGGACCAGCTGGAGACCCTCGACGACCAGCTGGTCGAGGTCGAGGCGGCCCAGCGCGCGCACCGCGAGACCGGCCAGCGCCGCCTGCTGCTCGCAACCCCGGTCCGCGCGAAGCGCCGGCCGTCGACGTCGTATCGTCCATACCCGGTAGATCGGCACCCGCGCCGCCGGTTGAGCCGTTCGGCGGTACTCGTCCGGCGAACCTCAGCTCCCCTCCCGCCCATCCGATTGTGGTCTACGGACAGGGGAGGACGCCGCGATGGCACACGTCGAGGATCTGTTGCAGGCCGTGGACGACGCGATCACGTTCGGGGCCCGCCGGGACATGATGCACAACGTCGCCGAGGACGACCGCCTCGACGGCCGGCGCATCAGCGTCAACGGCCGGGCTCTGGTCAACTTCGGTTCCTGCAGCTATCTCGGCCTGGAGACCCACCCCGAGCTCAAGGCCGGTGTCGTCGACGCGGTCGACCGCTTCGGCACCCAGTTCTCCTCCTCGCGCGCGTACGTGTCGGCACCCGCCTACGAGGCCGCCGAGGACCTGCTCGGCGAGCTGTTCGGCAGGCCCGCGCTGGTGACGCCCAGCACCACGCTGGGCCACATGGCGGCGCTGCCCACGCTGCTCGGCTCGCGCGACGCGCTGGTGATGGACCACCAGGTGCACCACAGCGTGCAGACCGCCGCGAAGCTCGTGCAGGCACAGGGCACCGGCGTGAGCCTGGTGCAGCACAACGACCTGGCGGCCCTGGAACGGAGCGTCGGCGAGCTGAGCCGGACCCACGAGCGCATCTGGTACGCCGCCGACGGCCTCTACAGCATGTACGCCGACTTCGCGCCGTTCGACGCGCTGGAGCGGCTGCTCGCCCGGTACGAGCAGCTGTGGCTCTACGTCGACGACGCCCACTCGATCTCCTGGACGGGCCGGCACGGCCGCGGCCACGCCCTGGAACGGCTCGGCCCGGACGCGCTGCGCCGCACCGTGGTGGCGGGCTCGCTGAACAAGTCCTTCGCCGCGGCCGGCGGGGTGCTCACCTTCCCGCACGCCGAGATGCGCCGCCGGGTGTTCACGGTGGGCGGCCCGCTCATCTTCTCCGGCCCGGTGCAGCCCCCGATGCTGGGCGCGATCATCGCGTCGGCCCGGCTGCACATGTCCGACGAGGTGACCCGCCGCCAGGCCCGGCTGCTCGGCCTGATCCGGTCGTTCAACCGCCAGGCCACCGAGCACGGTCTCCCGCTGGTGAGCACGAGCGAGGCGCCCATCCGCTGCATCGGCGCGGGCGCGCAGCCGGTGGCCTACAACCTCACCGGGCGGCTGCGCGCGGCCGGCTACTTCACCGACAGCGCCGTGTTCCCGGCGGTGTCGGCCAAGCGCTGCGGTGCGCGGGTCACGCTCACCGCGCACCACACCGAGGACGACATCGCCGGGATCGTCGGCGAGCTGGCCGACGCCCTGCCGCGGGCCCTCGCCGAGGAGGGCAGCTCGCCGGACCACGTGCGCCGGGTCTTCGCCCGCCAGCTCGGCGGGCGGCCCGTGGACCTGACCCCGCCCGGCGAGCGGCGCGCCGCGCCCGCGTCGCGCCTGGTGGTCGAGCGCCACGCCAGCATCACGTCGGTGGACCGGGCGGAATGGGACGGCCTGTTCCGCGGGTGCGGCGCGATGGAGTGGCACGGGGTGCGCGCGCTCGAGGAGGCCTTCGCGGTCACACCGGACGCGGGCGGCGAGGACCGGGCACCCGAGGACGCGTGGCGGTTCGACTACCTGCTCGTGCGGGACCAGGCCCGGGCGGGCCGGGTGGTCGCGGCGACGTTCCTCACCACGACGCTGTGGAAGGACGACATGCTCTCCTCCCCGGAGCTGTCCGCCGAGGTGGAGCGGCGGCGCGCGGGCGACCCGTACCACCTGACCTCCAGGCTCGTCGCGACCGGCTCGCTGCTGACCGAGGGGGACCACCTCTACCTGGACCGGGACGGCGACTGGCGGGCCGCGTTGCGGCTGCTGCTGGACGAGGTCCGGGCGGTGGAGGAGCGCGCCGGGGCCGCCGGCACGACGCTGCGCGACCTGCCCGACGGGGACACCGAGCTGCACGAGTTCCTCGTCGCCGAGGGCTTCGCCCGGGTCCCGGTGCCCACGAGCTGGGTGCGCGAGGTCGACTTCCGCACCGACGAGGAGTTCCTGGCCACGCTCACCAGCAGGCCGCGCCACCACCAGCGCACGAAGGTGCTGGCCCTGGAGGACGCCTACGAGGTCACCGTCGTGCCGGGTGGCACGGGCGGGCTCACCGCCGCCGAGCTCGACCACCTGTACCGGCTCTACCGCAACGTGCACGGCCGGAGCCTGGAGCTGAACGTGTTCCCGCTCCCCCGCCGGGCCCTGGACGTGATCGCCGCCGCCCCGGGCTGGGAGATCGTCACGCTGCGGCTGGTCGACGGGCCCGCCGAGCCGGTGGCCTTCGTCGTCCAGCACGTCGGGCCGGGCCACGTGCAGCCGCTGTTCCTCGGCCTGGACTACGACTACGTGGCCTCGCACGGCGCCTACCAGCAGACGCTGTGGCAGTCGGTGCGCTCCGCGCGGCGGCACGGCGTGCCGCGGGTCCTGTTCGGCATGAGCGCCGACCGGCACAAGGCCCGGTTCGGCGCGCGCCCCGAGCGGCGCTGGGCCTACGTCCAGACCGCGGACACCTTCCATCACGACGAGCTCGCCCAGCTCGCGCGGACGCTGTCCCTGCCCGGTTGATCGCGGTCGAAACCTCAGGGCCACGGCCCATCGGCCGACCTGAGGGGTGGCGCCCGCTCGCCACGGATGAGCCGACCCGAACGAGAGGAGTTCGAACCCATGGCGCACCACGCCGGTGATGGTGACGGCTTCCGGGTGATCGCCGCGGCGATCAGCCGCGACGTCCGGACGCCGCTCCACTCCGTCCTCGGGTTCCTCGAGCTGCTCGGGATCAGCGGTCTCGACGACGAGCAGCGGGACACCTTCCACTACGTCGTACGCGACACCGACACGCTCGCCCGCGCGGCCGACCGGCTGCTGATGCTGTGCGAGCTGGTCGCCGGCGACCAGCCCACCGCCCGCGAGCCGTTCACCGTGTCCGAACTGCTCGGCGAGGCGGCCGCCAGCACGCACGCGGACGTGCGGATCGCGCTCGACCGCGCCGTGCCGGACCGGCTGATCGGCGACGTCGCCGGCCTCGAGCAGCTGCTCAAGGAGCTGCTCGACAACGCCGCGACGCACGCCACCGGCGAGATCACGCTCGCCGTCACGCCCGCCGGACCGATCACCCTGGACGAGGCCCCGCTGCGGCTCAGCGTGACCGACCAGGGCGGCGGCCTGCCCCGGGCGCAGGCCGACTTCGTCCGGGCGCCGCTGTCGACGGCGCCGGCGTCGGGCATCGGGCTGTACCTGGCCAAGCACATCGTGGCGCGGCTGGGCGGCCGGATCGAGGTCGAACGGCCACCGTCCGGGCCGGCCCGCGTGTCCGCCGTGCTGACCCTGGTCCCGGCGCTCACCGGCGGGACCCCGCTGGTGCTGGAGTCGCTGGTGCGGGCGTCCGGACTCACCCCGGCCACCGGGACGTCGCTCAAGGTGCTCCTCGTCGAGGACAACCCGGTCAACCTGACGCTGGCCAAGCGCCAGATGAAGGTGCTCGGCCACGACCTGCACACGGCGACCCGGGGCCGGCTCGGGGTGGAGATCGCGCTGGCCGACGACTTCGACGTCATCCTGATGGACCGGCACCTGCCCGACCTCGACGGCGTCGAGGCCACCCGGCAGATCCGCGCCGCGGAGGCGATGACGGGCCGGCACACGCCGATCTTCGCGGTCACCGCCGACGCGATGCCGCAGAACCGCGAGGAATGCCTCGCCGCCGGCATGGACGGCTTCCTGGTCAAGCCGCTGGACATCGAGGCGCTCCGGGCCACGCTCGCCGACATCACCCCGCCCGCGCCCGCCGACCACGACCCGGGCGAGGGTGACGAGATCGTGGACCACGCGGCACTCCAGCGGCTGGCCGACAGCCTCCGCGACCGCGACGCGGCCGCCGAGTTCGCGCACGCCTACCTCGCCGAGCTGCCCGGGCGGCGGCTGCGCCTGCAGCACGCCATCCGCCAGTTCTCGGTGCCGGACATCGTGCAGAGCGCGGCGGCGCTGCGCGCGCACAGCGAGACCCTCGGCGCGTACCGGCTGGCGGACCTGTGCCGGACCATCATCGACGCCGCCCGGTCCGGCGACGCCCGCTCCGCGCACACCCGCATCCCCCAGCTGCGCATGCTGTGCCAGCTCACCACCAACTCGATCACCGCGGTCACCCAGCAGTGGACCGCCCCGACGCGGCGCGCGGCCGGGTAGCCGGACCGAACCGACCCACCACACCGCCGAACCGACCCACCACACCGCCGAACCGACGCTGGGCGTCGGCGACCGCGCCGGACGCCGCGTCACCGGTGCGACGCCCGCGGTCGACTCGCCGACGTGAGAAGCCGGCTCGCCCGCGCCACGGGTCGACTCGGCGGTGCGAGAAGCCGGCTCGCCCGCGTGGCCCTGCTAGTCGTTGCGCGGGAAGCCCAGGTTGACCCCGCCGTGCGACGGGTCGAGCCAGCGGGAGGTGACCACCTTGGTGCGGGTGAAGAAGTGCAGCCCGTCGGGGCCGTACGCGTGCGAGTCGCCGAACAGGGAGGACTTCCAGCCGCCGAACGAGTAGTACCCGACCGGCACCGGGATCGGCACGTTGACGCCGACCATGCCGACCTCGATCTCGTTCTGGAACCGCCGGGCGGCGCCCCCGTCGTTGGTGAAGATCGCCACCCCGTTGCCGTAGGGGTTCTCGTTGACCAGCGACACCGCCGACTCGTAGGTGTCGGCGCGGACCACCGACAGCACCGGGCCGAAGATCTCGTCGGTGTAGATCGACATCGGCGGCCGCACGTGGTCGAACAGCGTCGGGCCCAGCCAGAAGCCGTCCGGCGCGCCGTCGATGTCGTGGTCGCGGCCGTCGACCACCAGCGTCGCGCCGGCGGAGACCCCGGCGTCCAGGTAGGAGGTCACCCGGTCGCGGTGGGCGCCGGTGACCAGCGGGCCCATCTCGCAGCCCGGCCGCCGCCCGTCACCCACGTGCAGCCCGGCCATCCGGGCGCTGATCTTGTCGACGAGCTCGTCGCCGACCGGGTCCACCGCGACGACGACCGACACCGCCATGCAGCGCTCCCCCGCGGAGCCGAACCCGGCCGAGACCGCGGCGTCCGCGGCGAGGTCGAGGTCGGCGTCGGGCAGCACGACCATGTGGTTCTTCGCCCCGCCCAGCGCCTGCACCCGCTTGCCGTGGCTGGTGCCGGTCTCGTAGACGTAGCGCGCGATCGGCGTCGAGCCGACGAAGGAGATGCCGCGCACGGCCGGGTGGGTCGAGCAGCCCGTCGACCGCGACCTTGTCGCCGTGCAGCACGTTGAGCACGCCGTCGGGCAGGCCGGCCCTGGCCCACAGCTCGGCCACGAAGTTCGACGCCGACGGGTCCTTCTCCGACGGCTTGAGCACCACGGTGTTGCCGCACGCGATCGCGTTGGGCACGAACCACAGCGGCACCATCGCCGGGAAGTTGAACGGTGAGATCACCCCGACCACGCCGAGGGGCTGGCGCATCGAGTACACGTCCACCCTGGTCGAGGCGTTCTCGCTGAACCCGCCCTTGAGCAGCGCCGGGACGCCGCAGGCGAACTCGACGTTCTCGAGCGCCCGCTGCACCTCACCGGCCGCGTCGTCGAGCACCTTGCCGTGCTCGGCGGTGACGATCGCCGCCAGCTCGTCCTTGTGGTCGTTGAGCAGCTCCCGGAACGCGAACAGCACCCTCGACCGGGCGGCCAGCGACGCGTCGCGCCACGCGGGGAACGCCCGCGCGGCCGCCGAGACCGCCTCGTCCACCTCGGCCTGCGCGGCGAAGTCGACCCGCGCGGCGACCTCGCCGGTCGCCGGGTCGAACACCTCGCCGGTGCGCTGGGCGACACCGGCCCACGGCTTGCCGTCGATCCAGTGGCTGATCCGTGCCGCCACCCCGGGATTGTCCCTGCCGGTCACCCCGGGTCGATGACGTTCAGTCGAGTACGTACCGGTGGCTGGGTTGCGTCCGGTTCCCCTTGGGTGCGGTTGGGAGGTCATCGCTTGTCCCCGTCCGCCGCGGCGATCGCCGCGGCCAGTATGTCGAGCGCCTCGTCGAGTTCCTCGGCGGTCAGCGTCATCGGCGGCGCCAGCCGGATGACGTTGTTGTGCAGTCCGCCCTTGCCCACCAACAGGCCATGCGCGCGAGTCTCCTCCAGCACCCGCACCGCCGCGGCCGGCGACGGGGTCATGCCGCCCCGCTCGACCAGCTCGATGCCGACCATCAGGCCCTTGCCGCGCACGTCGCCCACCACCGGGTGCTTCGCCGCGACCGAGCGCAGGCCGGCGAGCAGCTTCGCGCCGAGCGTCGCGGCGTTGGCCTGCAGGTCGTGGTCGAGCAGGTAGTCCAGCACAGCGCGAGCGCCCACGGTGGACACCGGGTTTCCGCCGAACGTGGAGATCGAGTTCGCGCCGAGCGAGTCCATGATCTCACCGCGGGCGACCACCCCGCCGATCGCCAGGCCGTTGCCCAGGCCCTTGGCGAAGGTCATCATGTCCGGCGTCGTGCCGTGCGCCTGGATGCCCCAGAAGGTGTCGCCGGTGCGGCCCCAGCCGGTCTGCACCTCGTCGGAGATCAGCAGGATGCCGGTCTCGGCGAGCACCTCGGCGAACGCGCCGAACAGCCCGTCCGGGGGCGAGGAGAACCCGCCGACGCCCTGGATCGGCTCGGCGATCATGCAGGCCACGTCGCCGGAGGTGCCGGTGCGCAGCACGTCGCGCAGGTCCTCGACGCAGGCCGCGATGTAGTCGGCGTCGGACAGCGCGCGCGAACGGGCTGCGGTACCGGTACCCGCCGTGCACGTAGGACACCTTGACCGGCGAGAGCGCCGACGCCGACCAGCCGCGGTTGCCGGTGACGCCGACCGTGGCGAAGGCCCGGCCGTGGTAGGAGTTGCGCAGCGCCAGCACCTGGTTGCTGCGCCGGTACTGGGTGGCGAGCATCAGCGCGGTCTCGTTGGCCTCGGTGCCCGAGTTGGTGAAGAACACCTTCGCGTCGGGGATGCCGGACAGCCGCGCGATCTGCTCGGCCAGCTCGACCTGGCTGCGGATCAGGTACAGCGTCGAGGTGTGCAGGATGCCGGTGTCGAGCTGCTTGCGCACGGCGTCGCTGATCTCGGCCACGTCGTAGCCGATCGCGTTGGTCAGGATGCCGGCGAAGAAGTCGAGGTAGGTCTTCCCGTTCGAGTCGGTGACCCGGCGGCCGTGCCCGTGCACGATCTCGATGGGGTCGTCGTAGAACAGCGCGAGCCAGCTCGGCAGCACGGCACGGTGGCGATCGATCAGACGCGGTTCACCCATGCCCCCGAGTGTGGCCGCGCCGCCGCCCGCGCGCCATGGACACTGTGTATCGCCGCGGCCGTAGAGTATGCACAACATGTACCCGACCGTGTCCGACGTGCTCGCGCTGCCGGTGATCCAGCAGGGCCACGCCGCGGTGGTCGCCGGCGCGGGCGGGCTGGAGCGGCGGGTGCGCTGGGTGCACGTCGCCGAGGTCGCCGACATCGCGCCGCTGCTGCGCGGCGGCGAGCTGGTGCTCACCACCGGCATCGCGCTGCCGGACGACCCCGGGGCGCTGACCGGCTACGTCACCGAGCTGGCCGCCGCCGGTGTCGTCGGCGTGGTCGTCGAGCTGGTCCGGCACTGGAGCCGGGAGCTGCCGGGCGCGCTGGTGGCCGCCGCGGAGCGGCACGCGCTGCCGCTGGTGACGCTGTCCCGGGAGACCCGGTTCGTCGCGGTCACCGAGGCCGTCGTCGGGCTGATCGTCGAGGCGCAGGTGGCCGAGCTGCGCGCGGCGGAGCGGGTGCACGAGACGTTCACCGCGCTGACCGTCGCGGGCGCGGAGCCCGCCGAGGTGCTGCGCGAGGTGGCCCGGGCGTCCGGGCTGCCGGTGGTGCTGGAGACGCTCGGCCACGACGTGCTCGCCTACGACGCGGCCGGCACGGACCCGAGCGAGCTGGTCGCCGACTGGGCGGCGCGCTCGCGGGCGGTCGCCGGCACCGCCCGCACGAGCTACCACTCCGGTGCCGGCTGGCTGGTGACCGTGGTCGGCGCGCGCGGCAACGACTGGGGCAGGCTGGTGCTGGTCTGCCCGGCCGAGCCGGCGCACCGGCTGGTGGTCATCGCCGAGCGGGCCGCTTCCGCGCTCGCCGTGCACCGCCTGGTCGCGCGGGACCGGGAGGGCCTGGAGCGGCACGCACACCGCACGCTGCTCACCGAGCTGCTGGCGTCCTCGACGACCTCGGCGGACCTCACCGCCCGGTCCAGCGCGCTGGGCGTCCCGCTGCAGCGCCGCCGGCTGGTCGGGGTGTCGGTGCGCCCGTCCGCGGTGGCCCCGGCGCGGCCGTCGCAGACGATGGCGACCCAGGAGGTGCTGCGCGACCTGGCCGAGGCGACCGCGCTGGCCGCGCGCCGGGCCCGGGTCGCGGCGCTGGTCGGGGTGGTCGACGACACCTCGGTGCGCGCGCTGCTGTCGCTGACCCCGCAGGCCGACGCCGGCACGGTGGTGCGCAGGCTGGCCAAGGAGATCCACCAGGCGGCGGCCGCCTCGCCGCGGGCGCTGCCGGTGGTGCTGGCCGTCGGGACCACGGTGGAGTCGGTGTCCGACGCGCGCCGCAGCCTGGTCGAGGCCGCGCACGTGGCGCAGGCGGCGCTGCGCTCCCCCGGCGCCGCCGACGGCAGGCCCTACCACCGCCTCGACGACGTCCGGCTGCGCGGCCTGCTGCACCTGCTCGCCGACGACGACCGGGTCACCGCGTTCGCCGAGCGGGAGCTGGGCCCGCTGCTGGCCCGCGACGCCACGCACACCGGCCGGCTGATCGACGCGCTGCGCCACTTCTGCGAGCACGGAGGCAACAAGTCCGCCGCCGCGGCCGCCGCGCACATGTCCAGGACCGCCTATTACCAGCAGCTGGCGCGCATCGAGCAGGTGCTGGGGGTGTCCCTGGACGACCCCGAGTCGGTGCTGTCCCTGCACGTGGCCCTGCTGGTGACGGAGATCGGCTGACCGGGGTGGAGGATGGTCGGGTGAGGTGGGGAGACGGCGACCGGTTCGTGCGCTGCGCGCAGGGGCACGTGCACTGGGGCCGCTACGGCGCGGCGGGCCTGCTCGCGCACCACGACGGCCACGTGCTGCTGCAGCACCGGGCGAAGCTGACCATCGGCGGCGGCACCTGGGGCGTGTTCGGCGGGGCCCGCAACCGTGACGAGGACCCGGTCGTGGCGGCGCTGCGGGAGGCCACCGAGGAGTCCACGCTGGACACCGCCGAGGTCACCGTGCACGCGCTGATGCACGAGGACCACGGCGGCTGGGCCTACGACACGGTCATCGGCACGGTGCCGGCGCTGCTCGACGTGCGGGCCTCGTCGTGGGAGACCCGCGACGCCGCGTGGGTGCCGGTCGACGAGGTGGCCGGCCACGGCCTGTTCGAGCCGTTCGCGAACGCCTGGCCGCGGCTGCGCGGGTGCCTGCGCCGGCCCGTGCTGGTGGTGGACGCGGCGAACGTGATGGGCTCGCGGGCCGACGGCTGGTGGCGCGACCGCCCCGGCGCCGCCCGGCGGCTGCGTGACCAGCTCGACGCCCTCGACGGCGTCACCGGGATGGGCCCGTTCGACGTGGCGTTCCCGGAGAAGGTCCTCGTCGTGGAGGGCAAGGCCCGCGACGTCGGCGCGGGCACCACGTCCGTCCGGGTGGTCGCCGCCGCGGGTGAGGGCGACGACGCCATCGTCGAGACCGTCGTGGCGGCGGTGGCCCCGGAGGTGCTGTGCGTGGTGGTGACGGCGGACCGTGAGCTGCGCCGCAGATGCGTCGCGGCGGGCGCCGAGGTGGCCGGGCCCCGCTGGCTGCTGGGCCAGTTCGATGATCGGGTAGCGAGTCCGTGACCTGCTCGTAGCCGGCGCGTAACGGGGCACGCCGGCTCGCGACACGCAATTGGCAGAGTGTCCACCGAGTCCGTCAACGGTGTACACAGTGACACTGCCTCCCCACCCGGCGCTGCGCCCACCATGCCGGGATGGCGCAGAGCACTCTCCCGGACGGCCGGGTCGATCTCGACGACCACGCCGGAATCCGCGACAGCCGCTTCTACAACGACGAGCTCGCCCCGGTGCCGGTCGAGAAGCGCACCTGGAACACGTACAACTACACCGCGCTGTGGATGGGGATGGCCTTCTGCATCCCCAGCTACTCGCTCGCCGCCGGGCTGATCCTCATCGGGATGAACTGGCTGCAGGCGTTCCTCACGATCACCCTGGCCAACCTCGTCGTGCTGGTCCCCATGCTGCTCAACAGCCACGCGGGCACCCGGTACGGCATCCCGTTCCCGGTGTACTCCCGGGCGGTCTACGGCGTCCGGGGCGCGAACCTCGCCGCGATCCTGCGCGGCCTGGTCGCGTGCGGGTGGTTCGGCATCCAGACCTGGATCGGCGGGCAGGCGACGTTCGTCATCCTGGGCAAGCTGATGGGCGACAGCTGGCTCAACGCCCCGGCGATCGGCGACCAGCCCTGGACGCTGTGGCTGTGCTTCGCGCTGTTCTGGGTCGTGCAGATGGTCATCATCTGGCGCGGCATGAACGCGGTGAAGTGGCTGGAGAACTGGTCGGCGCCGTTGCTCGCGGTGTGCATGGTGATCCTCGCCATCTGGATCGTGAGCAAGGCGGGCGGTGTCGGCGAGATCCTCTCCCAGGAGTCCAAGCTCGGCTGGGGCGGCGGGTTCTGGAAGGTGTTCGCGCCGTCGCTGATGGGCATGATCGCGTTCTGGGCCACGCTGTCGCTGAACATCCCGGACTTCACCCGGTTCGCCAGCAACCAGCGCCGGCAGACGATCGGTCAGATCCTCGGGCTGCCGACCAGCATGTCGTTCATCGCCATCCTGTCGATCGTCATCACCTCGGGCGCGGTCGAGATCTACGGCGACGCCCTGGGCAGCGACGTCAACGAGCTGTTCAACCCGGTCAACCTGATCAACCAGTTCGACAGCACGGCCGCGGTGCTCATCGGGCTGCTCGTGGTGATCATCGCGACCATCTCCACGAACCTCGCCGCCAACGTGGTCAGCCCGTCCTACGACTTCTCGAACGCGGCGCCGAAGGTGATCAGCTTCCGCATCGGCGGCCTGATCACCGGCGTGCTCGGTGTGGTGATCATGCCGTGGAAGCTGATCTCCGACCCGAACATCTACATCTTCGCCTGGCTGCAGTTCTACGGCGGCGTGCTCGCGGCCGTGGCCGGCGTGCTGATCGCCGGGTACTGGGTCCGGTACCGCACCCGGCTCGACCTCGCCGACCTGTACCTCGAGGGCGGTCGCTACTGGTTCTCGACCGGGTGGAACTGGAAGGCGCTGGTCGCCACCGTGGTCGGCGCGGTCATCGCGGTGGGCGGCGCGTACGGCGGCCCGTTCCCGGCGGACGGCGTCATCCCGTTCCTGAAGGGCGTCTACGACTACAGCTGGCTGGTGGGCCTGGTGGCCGGGTTCGCGGTTTACTGGGCGCTGTCGATCACCCGCACGAGCGCGGAGCCCGTCACCCCGGCTCCGCAGGCAGAGGGAGAGGTCATTGTCTGAGATCGTCAGGGCCGGGCTGGTCCAGCAGCGCTGGACCGGGGACAAGGAGTCGATGATCGCGAACGCGGTCACCCACATCGGCGCCGCGGCCTCGCAGGGCGTGCAGGTCCTGTGCCTGCAGGAGCTGTTCTACGGCCCCTACTTCTGCCAGGTGCAGGACGCGGACTACTACTCCTACACCGAGCAGATTCCCGACGGCCCGACCACGCAGCTGATGTGCGAGCTGGCCGACCAGCACAACATGGTGCTGATCGTGCCCATGTACGAGCAGGAGCAGCCGGGCGTCTACTACAACACCGCCGCGGTGATCGACGCCGACGGCACCTACCTCGGCAAGCACCGCAAGAACCACATCCCGCAGGTGAAGGGGTTCTGGGAGAAGTTCTACTTCCGGCCCGGCAACCTGGGCTACCCGGTGTTCGACACCGCGGTCGGCAAGATCGGCGTCTACATCTGCTACGAGCGGCACTTCCCCGAGGGCTGGCGGGCCCTGGGGCTGGGCGGCGCGCGGATCGTGTTCAACCCGTCGGCCACCAGCCGCGGGCTCTCGCAGTACCTGTGGCGCCTCGAGCAGCCGGCCGCCGCGGTCGCCAACGAGTACTTCGTCGGCGCGATCAACCGGGTCGGCACCGAGCCGTTGGGCGACAACGACTTCTACGGCCAGTCCTACTTCGCGGACCCGCGCGGCCAGCTCGTCGGCGACGCCGCGTCGGACACCGAGGACGAGGTGGTGGTGCGCGACCTCGACATGGGCGTGCTGACCGAGGTCCGCGACCTGTGGCAGTTCTACCGCGATCGCCGGCCGGACAGCTACGACTCACTCACCAGCGCCTGAGAACCGGCACAAGGGAAGGATCATGCGCACTCTCATTCGCAACGGGACCGTCGTCAACGCGGGCGGCGCGGTGCGCGCGGACGTGCTCGTGGACGGCGAGACGATCTCCGCGGTGACCGCACCGGGCGTGTTCGACACGGCCGACCGGATCATCGAGGCGGACGGCCGCTACGTCCTGCCGGGCGGCATCGACGCGCACACGCACATGGAGATGCCCTTCGGCGGCACCTTCTCCGCGGACACGTTCGCCACCGGCACGACGGCCGCCGCCTGGGGCGGCACCACGACGATCATCGACTTCGCCGTGCAGGCCAAGGGCACCTCGCTGCTGGCGACCCTGGACAAGTGGCACGAGAAGGCCGACGCGCACTGCGCGATCGACTACGGCTTCCACATGATCGTCTCCGACGTCAACGACCAGTCGTTGAAGGAGATGGAGTCCTGCATCGACGCGGGCGTGAACAGCTTCAAGATGTTCATGGCCTACCCGGGCGTGTTCTACGCGACCGACGGCGAGATCCTGCGCGCGATGCAGAAGGCCGCCGAGACCGGCGTCGATGATCATGATGCACGCGGAGAACGGCATCGCGATCGACGAGCTGGTCGCGCAGGCGATCGCCGGGCGGGCGGACGGACCCGCGTGGAACACGGGATCACCCGGCCGCCGGAGCTGGAGGCCGAGGCGACGCTCCGGGCGATCGCGCTGGCCAAGGTGACCGGCGCGCCGCTCTACATCGTGCACCTGTCCGCGCGGCACGCGCTGGAGGCCGTGGCGCAGGCGCGCGACGACCGGGCAGAACGTGTTCGCCGAGACCTGCCCGCAGTACCTCTTCCTGTCCATCGAGGACCTGGCCAAGCCGGACTTCGAGGGCGTCGAAGTACGTGGCGTCGCCGCCGCTGCGGCCCAAGCGAGCACCAGGCCGACCTGTGGCGCGGGCTGCGCACCAACGACCTGTCGGTGGTCTCGACCGACCACTGCCCGTTCTGCTTCAAGGACCAGAAGGAGCTGGGGCGCGGGCGACTTCTCGAAGATCCCGAACGGGATGCCGGGCGTGGAGCACCGGATGGACCTGCTGCACCAGGGCGTCGTGTCCGGCGACTCTCGCTGGCCCGGTGGGTGGAGGTGGCCTGCGCCACGCCGGCCCGGATGTTCGGCCTGTACCCGCGCAAGGGCGTCATCGCGCCGGGTGCCGACGCGGACATCGTGGTGTACGACCCCGCCGCGCGGCAGATGCTGTCGGTCGAGACGCACCACATGAACGTGGACTACTCGGCCTACGAGGGCATGTCGATCACCGGCAGGGTGCGAGACCGTGCTGTCCCGCGGCTCGGTGGTGATCGCCGACGGCGCGTTCCACGGCAGCGAGGGGCACGGCAGGTTCCTGCCCCGCGAGCTGTCGCAGTACCTCGTCTAGTTAGGAGTGTCCAGGATGGACTTCGGTGTCGTGCTGCAGACGGACCCGCCGGCGAGCGAGGTCGTCCGGCTGATGAAATCGCGCCGAAGGGCTGGGTTTCGGCTACGGCTGGACGTTCGACTCGTGCGTGCTGTGGCAGGAGCCGTTCGTCATCTACTCGCAGATCCTGGCGCAGACGAGGTCGACTGGTCGTCGGGCCGATGGTGACCAACCCGGCCACCCGGGACTGGTCGGTCACCGCGTCGCTGTTCGCCACGCTGAACGACATGTTCGGCAACCGCACGGTGTGCGGGATCGGCCGCGGCGACTCGGCCCGGCGGGTCATCGGCCAGAAGCCGGCCTCGCTCGCGGTGCTGCGGGACTCGATGCACGTGATCCGCGAGCTCGCCGAGGGCCGGGAGGTCGACAGCTGCACGGGGCGCCGGTGCGGATCCCGTGGGTGCGCGACGGGCGGCTGGCGATGTGGATGGCCGCCTACGGCCCGAAGGCGCTCCGGATGGTCGGCGAGCACGCGGACGGGTTCATCCTGCAGACGGCCGACCCGGCGATCGCCCGGTGGACGATCGAGGTCGGTCCGGGCGGCGGCCCGGGACGGCCGGGCGTGACCCGGGCGGCATCACCGTGTGCGTGGCCGCGCCGGCCTACGTCGGTGACGACCTGGCCCACCAGCGCGACCAGCTGCGCTGGTTCGGCGGCATGGTCGGCAACCACGTGGCCGACCTGGTCGCGCGCTACGGCGAGTCCGGCCCGGTGCCGCGCGAGCTGACCGACTACATCCGCGACCGGGAGGGCTACGACTACGCCCACCACGGCAAGGCCGGCAACCCGTCGACCGACTTCGTGCCCGACGAGATCGTGGACCGGTTCTGCCTGCTCGGCCCCGCCACCGCGCACGTCGACCGCCTCACCGAGCTCGCCGAGCTCGGCGTCGACCAGTTCGCCATCTACCTCATGCACGACGCGAAGGAGCAGACCCTGGCCGCCTACGGCAACGAGATCATCCCCAAGCTCACCGCCTGACGAACCGACCCCTCACACCACCGAACCGACCCGTGGCACCACCGAACCGACCCGTGGCACCACCCCGCGACCCTGCACCACCGAACCGACCCGTGGCACCACCGAACCGACCCGTGGCACCACCGAACCGACCCGTGGCACCACCGAACCGACCCGTGGCACCACCGAACCGACCCGTGGCACGGCCGGGCCGACCCGTGGCCCTGGCTCGCGGCCGCGGCGGTGGCTATGCCGCGTGCCGTCGAGCCGCGAAAGCATCGGCCAGCTCGCCGAGCACGCGGGAGGGTTCTCGCATGTCGTCGGCCCGCACGTGGATGACGATCCACCCGCGACCGGCGAGCCGCTCGTCGCGCTCCGCGTCATGGGTCTCGCGGTTCTCGTGCGCCTCGTAGCCGTCGTACTCCAACGCAATCCGCAGCTGTGGCCAGGCGAGGTCGAGAACATGGACGAGGCGCCCGGCGAGGTCGCGAACCACGTATTGAGGCTCCGGCGCCGGATATCCGGCATCGACGACCAGCAGACGTAGCCAGCTCTCCGGCGGCGAGTCCGCCTTTCCCGTCACCAGACCGAAAAGTACGGCCGCGCGCGTGGTGCCGCGTTGGCCAGCGCGATGTCTCAGCCGCTCCCGCACCGCGGCCAGCAAGCTCTCGGCCCGTTCGGGGCCGACGGCGGCGACGGCCTGGTCGGCGGTCGCGAGCGCGACCCGTCGGGGCGCCGTACACAGCATCTCGACGATCACGAGATCGAGCGTCGCCACCGGCATACCGAGATGAGCCACCACATCGCCCCGGCCCAGCCGCCCTTGGTGCACGACGAGCCCGGGACGGGAACGCACCCGCCGGGTGTACGGCACGGTCACGTGCACGTCGGCGCACTCGGCCGCGCCGCAGCCGTACAGAGCAGCCGCCGTACGGCTCACCAGGACGCCGCCCTCGCCGACGTACAGCAAGGCAGCCGCTGCCCTGGTCACCGGCTCGAGCGCACGCGATCGCGGAATGACGACGCCCGGCCATGGCTGCACCAGCAGCCCGTCTCGCAAGGCGGTCTGCAAGGCGTGCTCGCCCAGCTCGACCGCGAGGTCGCGCCTGCGCCGGGCACGGTGCAGGCCTGCGGGTAGTTCGCTCACGAGTCGATCGTGCCTGCGCGCAACGGCCCGTCACGCCGCGCCGGGCAGAATGTGGACAACCCGCCCGGTTGTGGACAACTCCAGGACCGGACGACTCGACCGCGCCACAGGACGACACGCCGATGCCACGGACGACTCGACCGCGCCACCGGACGACTCGCCGATGCCACAGGACGACTCGACCGCGCCACGGGACGACTCGCCGATGCCACGGGACGACTCGACCGCGCGACGGACGACTCGACTGCGCGACGGGTCGACTCGGGATGCCGCCGGGCGGTGTCGGCCCGGCCGACTGGGCGGGCTGAGCGCCTGCGTTCGGGGTTCGCGTCGACAACGATCGGTCGCGTTCGGCTCGAACGACGCAACGATGGCGCACTCCGCGCAACGGTCTGCGGATGATTCCGTCGCTGCGGGGCCTTAGCCTGTTCGTATGCCGATGAATGCCGCCGACCTGGTCGCGCTCGACGAGGCGTGGAGCACGCACAACTACCACCCGCTGCCCGTGGTGATCGCGCAGGCCGAGGGCGCGTGGGTCACCGACGTCGCCGGCAAGCGGTACCTGGACTTCCTGGCCGGGTACTCGGCGCTCAACTTCGGCCACCGGCATCCGGCGCTGGTCGCGGCCGCGGTCGAGCAACTCGGCCGGGTCACGCTGACCAGCCGCGCGTTCCACCACGACCAGCTCGGCCTGTTCTGCCGCGAGCTGGCCGAGCTCACCGGCACCGAGATGGTGCTGCCGATGAACTCCGGCGCCGAGGCGGTCGAGTCGGCGATCAAGGTCGCGCGCAAGTGGGCCTACCAGGTCAAGGGGGTCCCGGACGGCACCGCGGAGATCATCGTGGCCGGCTCGAACTTCCACGGCCGCACCACGACCATCATCTCGTTCTCCACCGACGCGGTGGCCCGCAACGACTTCGGCCCGTACACGCCGGGCTTCCAGGTGGTCAAGTACGGCGACGCGCAGGCGCTGGAGGCCGCGATCACCGACCGCACCGCGGCGGTGCTGATCGAGCCGGTGCAGGGTGAGGCCGGGGTGCTGGTGCCGCCTGCCGGGTACCTGCGCGAGGTACGCCAGCTCTGCGACGACCACAACGTGCTGCTGATCGCCGACGAGATCCAGTCCGGTCTCGCGCGGACCGGCACGCTGTTCGCCTCCGAGCACGAGGGCGTCCGGGCGGACCTCTACACGCTGGGCAAGGCGCTGGGCGGGGGCATCCTGCCGGTGTCCGCGGTGGTCGGCCGCCGGGACGTGCTGGGCGTGCTGAAGCCGGGCGAGCACGGCTCGACCTTCGGCGGCAACCCGCTGGCCTGCGCCGTCGGCCGGGCGGTCATCAGGCTGCTGGAGACCGGGGAGTTCCAGGAGCGTTCGCGGGTGCTCGGGGAGCACCTGCACCGCCGGCTCGGCGAGCTGGTCGGCCGCGGGGTGGCCGAGGTGCGCGGCCGCGGCCTGTGGGCCGGGGTGGAGATCGCCCCCGGCCGGCACGCCCGCGAGATCAGCGAGACCCTGATGGACCGCGGCGTGCTGTGCAAGGAGACCCACGACACGACCCTGCGGGTGGCCCCGCCGCTGGTCATCTCGCAGGCCGACCTGGACCACGGCATCGACACGATCGCCGGGGTGCTGGCGCAGTAGACCCGGGGGCCGGGTTCAGCGAGCGCGCTGGACCCGGCCCTCGTCCCACACCGGGGCGTCCACCTCGGACACCACGCCGTCCGCGCGGAACACCAGGTACCGGTCGAACGACCGCGCGAACCACCGGTCGTGGGTCACCGCCAGCACCGTGCCGGTGAACTCCTCCAGCGCGTCCTGCAACGCCTCCGCCGAGGTCAGGTCCAGGTTGTCGGTCGGCTCGTCGAGCAGCAGCAACGTCGCCCCGGACAGCTCCAGCAGCAGGATCTGGAACCGCGCCTGCTGCCCGCCGGACAGCGTCTCGAACCGCTGCTCGCGCGCCGCCGCCAGGCCGTAGCGGGACAGCGCGGCCGAGGCGGTCCCCTGGTCCATGCCGGACCGGTCGCCGTCGCCGTGCCAGAGGATGTCGGTGAGCGTGCGGCCGGTCCACTCCGGATGCCGGTGGGTCTGCGCGAACAGCCCGGGCACCACCCGCGCGCCCAGCCGCGCCGTGCCCTGGTGCGCCACCGGCTCGCCGGCCAGCAGCCGCAGGAAGTGGCTCTTGCCCGACCCGTTCGAACCCAGCACGCACACCCGGTCGGCGAAGAACACCTCCAGGTCGAACGGCTTCATCAGCCCGGTCAGTTCGAGGTCCGCACAGGTGATCGCCCGCAGGCCGGTGCGTCCGCCGCGCAGCCGTGGCCGCACGGTCTGCTCCCGCGGCGGCAGCGGCGGCGGCCCGGCCTCCTCGAACTTCCGCAGCCTCGTCTGCGCCGCCTTGTACCTGGGCGCCATCCCGTCGCTGATCGCGGCGGCCTGCCGCAGCCACCGGACCAGCTCACGCAGCTTCTCGTGCTCCTCGTCCCAGCGCCTGCGCAGCTCGGCCATCCGGTCCCAGCGCGCCAGCCGGGCCTCGTGCCAGGTGCCGAACCCGCCGCCGTGCACCCAGGTGGTCCCGCCCTCCAGCGTCACGACGTGGGTGGCCACCGAGGCGAGCAGCTCCCGGTCGTGGCTGACCAGCAGCACCGCCTTGCCGCACTCGGCGAGCCGGCGCTCCAGCCACCGCTTGCCGGGCACGTCGAGGTAGTTGTCCGGCTCGTCGAGCAGCAGCACCTGCTCGCCGCCGGTCAGCAGCGCCTCCAGCACCAGCCGCTTCTGCTCCCCGCCGGACAGCGTCGTCACGTCGCGGAACCGGGCCCGGTCGAACGGCACGCCGAGCGCGGCCACGGTCACCGTGTCCCACAGCACCTCGGCGTCGTAGCCGCCCGCCTCGCCCCAGTCGTGCAGGGCGTGCGCGTACCGCAGCTGGGTCGGCTCGTCGTCGGTGTCCATCATCGCCAGCTCGGCGGCCTCCAGGGCCTCGGCGGCGGCCCGCAGCGCCGGCGGGGCGACCGCGAGCAGCAGGTCGCGGACCGTCCGGCCGTCCCGGACCTGGCCGATGAACTGGGGCATCACGCCGAGCCCGCCCTGCACGGTCACCCCGCCCGCGCGCGGCGCGAGCTCACCGGCGAGCATGCGCAGCAACGTGGTCTTGCCCGCCCCGTTCGCGCCGACCAGCGCCACCACCTGGCCCGTGCTCACCCGGAACGACACGTCCGTGAACAGCTCACGCCCGTCGTCGAGCCGGTGGCCCAGCCCGTTCGCCTCGAGAAATCCCGCGCCCATTCCGCAAATAGTCCGGTATGGCACCGGATGTGGCGAACGCTTTTTCGTTTGCTGGTAAAGGGGAGGCCGTGCGGTGGCGGCATCCGAGGCGGTACGCTGCGTAGCCTGCGAGGGCTGCTGCGACGGGAAGGGATTGGCGTTGACCGACACTCCGATCTACGACCAGATCCGCCAGGAGCTCGAAGCCGGTACCACCCGGGCCGAGCCGGCGACCGCGCGACGATCACGCGCCGCCGAGTCGAGCGAGGCGGTCTCGGTGTGGGCGCTGGTCAACCAGCACCGCAACGGAAAGCACCACTGATCCGCCGGGACGGCGGCCGGCGCGACGTGCTGAGATGATCGAATGCACCCGCTGCCGCTGACCGCGGACACCCCCGCGCTGGGCGACCGCCGGCTCGAGGAGCTCTACGACTACCCACCCGCGCTCGACCGCCCCTGGGTCCAGGTCAACTTCGTGAGCAGCGCGGACGGCGCGGCCACCGCGTCCGGCCGGTCGCAGGGCCTGTCCAGCCCGGCCGACAAGAAGGTCTTCGCGCTCGGCCGGGACCTGGCCGACGTGGTCCTGGTCGGCGCGGGCACCGCGACCGTCGAGGGCTACCGCGGGGTCAAGCGCACCGAACTGCGGGCCGAGCGCCGCGCCCGGCTCGGGCTCTCCGGCGTGCCGCCGATCGCGGTGGTCACCGGCCGGTGCTCGATCGGCCCGCAGACGCCCCTGGTCGCCGACACCCTGGTACCGCCGATCGTGCTGACCACCGAGGCCGCGCCGGCCGGACGGCGCGCCGACCTCGCCGCGGCCGGCGCCGAGGTCGTCGTGGTCGGCGAGGAGCGGGTCGACATGCGCCGCGCGCTCGACGCGCTCGCCGCGCGCGGCCTGCTGCGGGTCTGCTGCGAGGGCGGCCCGCACCTGTTCGGCGACCTGGTCGCGGCCGACCTGGTCGACCAGCTGTGCCTGACGATCGCGCCGCTGCTGGCCGGCGCGGGCGCGCCGCGCATCGCCGAGGGCGTGTCCCGCCCGGATCCGCTCGGCATGCGGCTCGCGTCCGCGCTGACCGAGGACGGGTTCCTGATGCTCAGGTACCGGAGGTCTTGAGGATGTCCGCGATGTCGAAGCGGACCGGCTGCTCGAGCTGGGCGTAGGTGCACGAGGCCGGCTCGCGGTCGGGGCGCCAGCGGACGAACTGGGTGGTGTGCCGGAACCGCGGGCCCTCCATGTGGTCGTAGCGCACCTCGAGCACCCGCTCCGGGCGCAGCGGCACGAACGAGAGGTCCTTGCCCGCGTTCCACCGGCTGACCTCGTTCTTGCGCGGCGTGCGCTCCCCCGCCTCGTGCGCCGCCCAGTTCCACGGGTGGTTCTCGAACGTCGTGACCAGCGGCGCCAGCTCGACCATCAGCTCCTTGCGCCGCGCCATCGGGAACGCGCCGACCACGCCGACCGATGCCAGCCTGCCGTCGTCGCCGTACAGCCCGAGCAGCAGCGAGCCGATCGCGTCCGGGCCCGACTTGTGCACCCGGTACCCGGCGAGCACGCAGTCCGCGGTGCGCTCGTGCTTGATCTTCTTCATGATCCGCTTGTCCGGCTGGTAGGTGTCCGCCGGCTGCTTGGCCACCAGCCCGTCCAGCCCGGCGCCCTCGAACAGGTCGAACCACCGGGCGGCGACCTCGGCGTCGGTCGTGCCGAGCGTCAGGTGCACCGGCGCCCGTGCGGACGCGAGCGCCTTCTCCAGCGCCGCGCGGCGCTCGGCGAACGGGCGCTCCAGGTAGGACTCGTCGCCCAGGGCGAGCAGGTCGAACGCGATGAAGCTGGCCGGCGTCTGCTCGCTGAGCAGCGCCACGCGACTCGCCGCGGGGTGGATCCGCTGCTGGAGCGCGTCGAAGTCCAGGCCCTGCTTCTCGGTGCTGGCGATCACGATCTCGCCGTCGACCACGCAGCGCTCCGGCAGGTTGGCCTTGACCGCCTCGACCACCTCGGGGAAGTAGCGGGTCATCGGGCGCTCGTTGCGGCTGCCGATCTCGACCTCGTCGCCGTCCCGGAAGATGATCGACCGGAAGCCGTCCCACTTCGGCTCGTAGAACTGGCCGGCGGGGATCGTCGGCACGGACTTGGCCAGCATCGGCGGCACGGGTGGCATCACAGGCAGCTGCACGCCGCCATTGTGACGCACCGGACCGACGGTTCGCGCCCGCTCACGGCCGCCTCACCCGGACCGTGCGACGCTGCGGACCGATCAGGGATGTGAAGGAGGACAGTTGGCGGGCCGGGGCCGGGCGAGGCGCATCGCCCTTCTGTTGGTCGCCGCCGGGCTGGTCGCCTCCTGCTCCGCGGGCCCGTCGGCCCGGCCGGGGATCGTCGTGCGGGAGGCCCCGCCGGCCACCGGCGCGCCGCACGGCGGGCCGCCCGGAGTACCGGAGCTGGAGCGGATGTCGGACGGCATGGCCTGGCGGGAGTGCTCCGAGCAGATCCGCGCCCGGATCGCCGACGAGGACCTGCCCGGCTGGCTGCCCATCACCTGCGGCAAGATCAACGCCGTCCTCGACTCGCCGTACGCGCCCGGCCGCGGCAACATCCGGCTGCAGCTGCTGCGCGCGGGCGAGGGGAAGATCCCGGTCGTCGTGCTCAACGACATCGACGGGCTGCCCGGCTCGATCTACGCCGCGCACCTGGCCAAGACGCTGCCGCAGGAGTTCTTCGAGCGGTTCACGCTGATCGGCGTGGACCGCCGCGGCACCGGCAACTCCCTGGTGGCCGACTGCCTGCCCCCGGAGGTGCGCCGCACCATCATCGACGCCGACCCCGCCGACCTGCCGGTCGACGTGTGGCTGGACGCCGCGCAGACCGCCGGCCAGCAGTGCTCGATCCAGCTGGAGAGCCAGCTGCCGGCGTTCGACACCTGGCGCAGCGCCGCCGACCTGGAGACGCTGCGCGACGCGCTCGGCGTGTCCCGGCTCAACGGCATCGGGCACGGCGAGGGCTCCCGGGTGCTGTCGGTGTTCGCCGACCGCTTTCCCGAGCGCGTCGGGCGGATGGTGCTGGACGGGGTGCCCGACCCGGCGGAAGACGCGGCGACGCTGGTCGAGGGCGTGGCCAGGGGCGCCGAGGCGGCGTTCGACGCGTTCGCCTCGGACTGCGTCAACCGGCACTGCGAGCTGGGCAGCCAGCCGAAGCGGGAGCTGCTCAACCTGCTCGGCGAGCTGCGGGACAGCCCCCTCACCGAGCCGGAGGAGCTGGACGTCACCGCCGGCTCGGCGCTGCACGCGGTCCTGATCGGGCTGTCCGACCGGTCCCGGTGGCCCGCGCTGTCGGCTGCCCTGGCCAAGGCGAGCGACGGCGACCCGTCCGGTCTCGTCGAGTTCCTCAAGCCCGTGGTCGTCGGCTCGCGCCAGCAGGTCGCCACGCTGGACTCGACGCTCGTGACCATGTGCAACGACACCAAGACGCGCCTGTCGCCGCAGCGGATCCAGCAGTACGGCGAGGACTGGCAGCACCGGTTCCCCACGTTCGGGGCGCTGGCCACGGAGCGGCTCGCGCTGTGCAGCCCGTGGACCGTGCCGAACCAGCCGCTGCCGACGCCGTCCGCGCCGGACGCCCCGCCGATCGTGGTGCTCGGCACCGCGAGCGACGCGGTCACCCCGGAGGAGGGCACCGAGCGGGCGGTGCAGCAGCTCACCTCGGCGGTCTACGTGTCGTGGCAGGGCGGCGGGCACGGCGCGCTGGGCTACTCCGCCTGCACCACGGACGCCGCGATCGCCTTCCTCACCGACGCCACGGTGCCACGCAACGGAACTGTCTGCCCACCCTGACCCGGAGGTTCCCCCGGATGCGCCGGATGTCCCTGCTCCTGGCCGCACTGCTCGCCCTGTCGGCGTCCGCCACCCCGGCGGCCGCCATCCCCGGCCACGCGGCGCCCCGGCACGACGTGCCGCTGCGGGTGATGAACTACAACGTCCACACCGGCATCGGCTCGGACGGCGCGCTCGACCTCGCGCGGACCGCGGCGGTGATCCGCGACAGCCGCGCGGACGTGGTCGGCCTCGAGGAGGTCGACGTGCACTGGGCCGCCCGCAGCGACTTCCGCGACCAGGCGCGGGACCTGGCCGGGATGCTGCACATGCGGGTGTTCTTCGCGCCGATCTACGACCTGCCGCCGCTGACCGAGGGCGCGCCCCGGCGGCGCTACGGCGTCGCGGTGCTCAGCCGGTTCCCGATCCTGCGCGCGGAGAACCATCTGCTCACCCGTCTGTCCACCCAGGACCCGAACCCGGTGCCGGCACCCGCGCCCGGGTTCGCCGAGGCGGTCGTGCTGGCGCGCGGGGTGCCGGTGCACGTCTACGTCACGCACCTGGACTACCGCGCCGACCCGGCGGTGCGTGAGCTGCAGGTGGCCGACACGCTGCGGATCCTCGGCGAGGACCCGCGCGGCGCCCGCCAGGTGCTGCTGGGCGACTTCAACGCCGAGCCGGACGCGCCGGAGCTGGCCCCGCTGTGGACCCGGCTGTCGGACGCGTGGACCGCGGCCGAGCCCGGCCCGACCTACCCTGCCGACGTGCCGGCCAAGCGGATCGACTACGTGACGGTGTCCGCCGGCGTGCGGGCCCGCGACGCCGCGGTGCCCGACACGCTCGCGTCCGATCACCGCCCGGTCGTCGCGGACCTGTCCGTGCGGCGCTGCGCGCCGGTGTAGCGGAACTCGCGCTCCCACCGCCCGGGCGGCTGGGTGTGCAGCCGCCAGTAGTGCCCGGCGATGTCGTCGGGGTCGAAGGCCGTGCCGGGCGCGACATGGCCGGTGACGGTCACGGTGGCCACGTGCACGCCGCGCGGCCGGTACTCCGTGTCCAGCAGCGTGACCAGCGCCCGCACGCCCGCCTTGCCCAGCGAGAGGCTGACGTAGCGGGGGTCCGGGTCGGGCATGCCGCCGGTGACCAGGAACGTGCCGCGGCCGCGCGCGGCCATCCCGGGCAGCACGTGCGCGGCCGCGGCCAGTGCGCCGCCGACGTTGACCGACCAGGCCCGCGCGTGCTCGGCGACCGAGAGATCGCCCGGCGCGTCGGCCCGGATCACCGCGGCGTTGTAGACCACGACGTCCGGCGGCCCGAGCCGGGCGGCGGCCGCGTCCAGGGCCGCGCGCAGGGCGGCGTCGTCGGCCGCGTCGACCGGCAGCGCCACGGTCGCGCCGACCGCCCGCGCCACCGCCGCCAGCCTCGCCTCGTCGCGCGCCATGACCGCGACCGGCAGGCCCTCCCGCGCGAACCGGGCGGCGACCGCCTGCCCGATGCCCGGCCCCGCCCCGATGATCACCGCTGCCGGCATCCGCCTCTCCTCTCTCGACATGCCCCCGACGGTAATGTCTGACACGGATGTGAGGGTCAAGCCGGCATGAGGGGGCTCACGTGCGGATCGGGACGGTGGCCAGGCGGACCGGGGTGAGCGTGCGGCTGCTGCGGTACTACGAGGAACAGGGCCTGCTGCGGCCGGTGCGCGGCGCCAACGGGTACCGCGAGTACGCGGAGTCCGATGTGACGGCCGTGTCCCACATCCGGTCGCTGCTGGCCGCGGGCCTGCCCACCGCGGTCATCGCGCGGGTGCTGCACTGCGTACACGACGACGGCACCCCCTCGACCTGTCCCGCGATGATCGAGAACCTGCGGCGGGAGCGGGCCCGGATGGCCGAGACGATCGCGCGCCTGGAGACGTCGCGGCACCGATTGGACGTCTTGCTGACCGAGGCCCGCGACTAGCCTACCTTGTGGATCACTGGGTGGGTCTGGTGCCGACCGACGTGACCTCAGGGGACCGTGACGGCACCCAACCACGATCAACTGATCGTCCGCGCCGTTCGCCGGGACGCCACCGACGCATTGAATTCCGGGGAGGCGGACTAGTCTTCCTCGGCGCGGACGCGGTACTCGCAGCCGTACTCGACGGCGTAGCAGAGGTCGTAGTGATGAACGATCTTCGGACCCTCGTGCAGGTGCACGTGGGTCACCGTGCTGCGCGGCTCGTCGGGCAGCTCGGCCAGCGTGTCCACCCGGCCGTCGAGTGGCCCGCCGACATAGCGAACGACGTACGGCTTCGTCACGGCGACCTCTCCGGCTCGGTGTTCGTCGGTCCCAACCGATGCTTCCTGCTGAGGTGGCCGAAATCAACCGCGGTTCGCGTGACCGGGTCGCGCGGAGGTCAAAGGCGGTGGTCGGGCCGCTGGAGTGGTGCTGGACCGGCCACGTTGGGTGAACCCGTAACGGATTCGAGTTGTACGACGACTGCTAGGCAGCGGGGCAAGGAGTCGGAATGGCGAGGGAGAGCAACGGGAACGGGCACCGCTGGCCGTTATGGCCGTGGTTGGTGCTCACGGTCGCCGGGGTCGTGGTGACCGCGGTGGCGGCGATCGTGGGGACCGTTGCCGGCTCGGACTCGACCGACGGCGAACCGCCCGCGGCGACCCGGGTGACCGTCACCGCCACCCAGTTCGAGACCAAGACCGTCACCGAGACCGTGACGGCGACCCCGTCGTCCGGCCCGCTGCCCGAGTTCTCCGACGGCCTGTTCCAGGTCGGCGTGGACGTGCAGCCGGGCACCTACCGCACGGAGGGCCCGAACGGCAGCAACGAGGGTGGCTGCTACTGGAGCCGCACCAGCCCGCGCGGCGACCTCATCGAGAACGGCGTGGTCAACGAGCCGGGCACGGTCACCATCCAGTCGGGCGAGCGCATCGACACCGCCGGGTGCCTGCCCTGGCGCCGGTCGCGCTGAGCCCACGGGTCAGTCGGCAGCGCGCGCCCGGGAGGGCTGGACGCGCTTGGGCTCGCCGGCCATCTTCGGGTACTCCGGCGGGTAGGGCAGGTCACCGAGCCCGTCGCGCTCGTCGCGGGCGACCATCTCCAGCAGCGGCTCGAGCGAGCAGGCCCGCTCAGCCACGCCCGCGTGCAGGTCGCCGACCTCGGCGAAGCGGGCCGGCATCGTGTGCACGTCGAAGTCCTCGGGCGTGACGTCGTCGATCTCGTCCCAGGCCAGCGGGGCGGACACCAGCGCGCGGGCGGTCGGGCGGATCGAGTAGGCGCACGCGATGGTGCGGTCGCGTGCCATCTGGTTGAAGTCGACGAAGATCCGCGCGCCGCGCTCCTCCTTCCACCAGTCGACGGTGACCCGGTCGGGCATCCGCCGGGCCAGCTCGCGCCCGAGCGCGATCAGCGCCCGGCGTGCCTCGACGAAGGTCCAGCGCGGCTCGATCGGCACGTAGACGTGCAGGCCGCGGCCGCCGGAGGTCTTGGGGAAGCCGGTCATGCCGAGCTCGTCGAGCAGGCCGCGCAGCTCGTGCGCGACGGTGACGGCGTCGGCGAAGGACGTGCCCGGCTGCGGGTCGAGGTCGACGCGCAGCTGGTCGGGCCGGTCGAGCTCGGGGCGGCGGACGGGCCAGGGGTGGAACGTCAGCGTGCCGAGGTTCACCGCCCAGACGACGACCGCGAGCTCGGTGGGGCAGACCTCGTCGGCCGGGCGGCCGCTGGGGAAGGTGATGCGGGCGGTCCGCACGTAGTCGGGGGCGCCCTTGGGAACGCGCTTCTGGAAGAAGGCGTCGCCGCGGTTGTCGGCGCGGGTGGAGAGCTTGGCGCCCTCGAACACGCCGCCCGGCCAGCGCTCGAGCGTGGTCGGCCGGTCGCGGAGGGCGCCGAGGATGCCGTCGCCGACCGAGAGGAAGTAGTCGACGACGTCGCCCTTGGTGACGCCCTTGCCGGCGAAGTACGGCTTGCCCGGGTTGGACACCCGGACCGTGCGCTCGCCCACGGTGAGTTCGATCGCCTCCGCCACGGCGTCAGGCTACCGTGGGAGCATGGCCGTGAACGGGACCCGAGATCCGGACGAGGACCCAGGCCGCCGTCCGGTGGACCCCCTGGCCGACCCGTTCGAGGACGAGCTGCTGGGGCTGGACCCGAGCGACCCGGAGGCGCGGGCGTTCGCCGAACACCTGTCCCGGCAGCGCCAGGTGCATCCCAGCTTCACGATCGAGGGCTACCTGACCGACATGACCGAGTTCGCCGCGTCGGCGAACCGGCTGGGCGGGCACCGCAAGCTGATGGCGAGCATCCTCGCGCTGCTGATCCTGCTGGGCGTGACGGTGGCCGTGTGGGACGCGCTGGTGTACATGGTGTCGACGTTCGCCAAGTAACGTGGAGGCATGAGCCAGGACGTGGATGCCACCCCGAGCGTGGTCAAGCCGGACGAGGAGTGGCGCCGGCAGCTCAGCGCCGAGGAGTACGCGGTGCTGCGCCAGGCCGGCACGGAGCGCCCGTGGACCGGTGAGTACACCGAGACGAAGACGGTCGGCGTGTACGAGTGCCGGGCCTGCGGCGCCGAACTGTTCCGCAGTGACACGAAGTTCGACTCCCACTGCGGCTGGCCGTCGTTCTATGCCGCACAAACTTCTGACGCAGTCATTCTGCGCGAAGACCGCTCGATGGGCATGGTCCGCACCGAGGTGATCTGCGCCACATGTCATAGCCATCTCGGCCACGTGTTCGAGGGCGAGGGCTACCCGACGCCGACCGATCAGCGGTACTGCATCAACTCGATCTCGCTGCGCCTCGTCCCGGCCGAAGCCTGACACCGCCGCGCACAGGCCGACGCGATCACAGCGGTCGGCACTCCACATCCACCCGCCCATCCCGCCCGCGGGTGAGCACGACCACGCCACGCTCGGACCGCCGACGCCGGTCGACGGAGGAGCCCAGCGTCTCCGAGGCCAACGGGGCGCCGGCCTCCACGCCGGTCACCCCGGTCCTCGACCCGTCGGCCGCGACGACCTGGACCCGCCCGACACCCAGTCTGCCGGTATCGCCGAGGATCGCCGACCCACCCAGCGCTCTCGCCACCGTGACAGCGGCCGTCCCGGGGCGTGACCGTTCCCGCGCACCTACGCCCGCCGGCCAACAATCCACCAGCCGGCCACCACCTCGTGGACATCCGGCACGGCTCGAACCCCCAGCCGATCACCGGCACACGAACCGGCCCCGCCCTCACCAGTGCCGGGCAGACCGTGGTTGGCGAACCCGACCACATCAATCGGCCCACGATGAACCTCGCGCAGCTGGTCGCTGACGGCCGACCACGCGGCACCGGCTGTACCCCGCCCAGCACTCGAGTACGAGGAGACACCACCAGGACCAGCAAAACCCGCAAACCGGCACCGGACACCGGCAAGAACCAACCTGGTCGGACGCAGGCGAGCCAGCACGTTCAAGACGGGAGCCAAGGCACGCTCGCCAACCAACGGCAAACAAATGAGCGGCAACACAACGATCCGTGACAACGGTTCCCCCCAAGCACGCGGGGAGAAGACGCCGGAGGGCTCCGCAAGGCGGGTCGGCGTCGCCGTCCTCCCGTCCGACACCCCGACCGGCCGGCACGACCTCGTCGTGTCCGGAGTAGACGATTCGCAAAGGCCGCACCGGGTGGCCACTACGATCGACATCCGCGGCACCACACATTGGTGGATGCACGGCCTGCTCGGCACGGCCGGCGCATGCGTCCTCTTCACCGGGGTGAGCCGGCTCAACCTCCAGCGCCTGCGCCGCACCACCGAACCCCGACAACCCCGGGCTGTTCGACGCTAGACTCGGCTGATCGATGGTGGCCGAACGGAGACTCGGTTGGCGGACTGGGGCGATCTTGTCGCCTATATCAAGATCAGCTATGACGTGATCCGGTTCGAACCAGACGAAGTTCGCATTCGGGTGTCGTTCGCCAAGGACGCGGAGGACATCCTCGGCCGGCGGCAGATCATGGTGGTCGCGCACGAGATCCTCGATCAGAAGGAGGACTGGGTGCAGATCGCCACGCCCTTCGCGCGGGTCGATCAAGTCGATCTGCGCGAGGTACTCACCGAGGTCGGAGATACGACCGTCGTCGGTGGGGTCGTGGCGATGGGTGACTACCTCGTGCTGCGCCATTCCCTGCCACTGATCAATCTCGACATCAACGAGTTCACGGATCCGCTGGTTCTCGTCGCATCGGCGGCAGAGGACCTGGAACGCCGCTTCACCGGCCGCGACGAATACTGATCACCACGACGAACGTCCCGGCGGGCACGTCTGGACCAGCGGCGCAGAATGCCACGTTTGGCGACGTCCTCGGAAGTGCGTGTTCGGACCGGGCGACGAGTCTTGCCGGCGTACTGTGCGGTGATCGGGTGCTGCATGGGCGGCGGCTACGCGTTGGCGCTGGCGCCGGGCCGCGGCTTCTCGGCGTCGAGTGTCAACTACGGCGGATGTCCGGCCGACGCCGGGGAATGGCTGCCCGAGGCGTGCCCCATCGTCGGGAGCTTCGGCGGTGCCAGGAGTACATGGAGTCGGGCCGCCGCTGAGCAGTACCGCTCCGGCGGCCGCCACGAACCGGGCGGCGGCGCGGACGATCCCGTCGGCGGTGTTCCAGGCACGTTCGCTCGGGACAGTCATCGCGTGTGCTCCGGGTTCCCGGTTGTTCGGGGATGGGTTTCGTACATGCGGATGGCGACGACCAGCCCGGAGATCGCGGTGATCGCGGCGACGACCCAGACGGCGGCGCGCACGCCCCACAGGTCGGCGACGATCCCGGAGACGACGGCGCCGACGGCGAATCCACCGTCGCGCCAGAGCCGGTAGACGCCGACCGCGCGGGCTCGCCACGCGGGGTGGGCGACGTCGCCGATCACCGCGAGCAAGGTCGGGTAGACCATCGCGGTACCCACCCCGAGCAACACGACCGCGACCGTCCACACCGCGAGGCTGTCCGCGTAGGCGACCAGGCCGAGTGCGGCTGCCTGGGTCAGCATGCCGGCGGTGATCAGATGCTTGCGCCCCGACCGGTCGGACAGCGGACCGGTGACCAGCTGTCCGAGACCCCAGACCATGGGGTAGAGCGCGGTCAGCACCCCCATGTCGCTGACCGGCAGTCCACCGGCGACGAACAAGATGGGGAACAGGCCCATCGCCAGGCCGTCGTTGAGGTTGTTGACCATCCCCGCCTGGCTGGCCGCCGACAACGCGGGCTCGCGCAGGCTGGTGTACTCGAATACCTCACGGGTGGTCAGCCCGGCATGGAGATGGTCGTACCGACGATCGGTGCCCGCGGTACGGCCGCCGGCTTCCAGCCGGGCGTGCGCCCGCGTCTCGCGGACGAACAACGCGGTGAGACCGAGACCAAGGGCGACGTAGGCGGCGCCGAGCAGGAACGGTGCCGGGCGCAGGCCATGGCGGGCGGCGAGGTAGCCCGTGGCCGCCGCGGTGACCGCGACGGCGGCGTAGCCGGCCGCCTCGTTGAGCCCCATCGCCAGACCACGCCGGGACGGGCCGGCAAGGTCGATCTTCATGATCACGGTGGTCGACCAGGTCAGGCCCTGGTTGATGCCGAGCAGCACGTTCGCGGCCACGACCCAACCCCAGCTCGGCGCCCAGATCAACATCAGTGGGATCGGGATCGCGGCGAGCCAGCCGGCGAGGAGCACGGGTTTGCGGCCATGGCGGTCCGAGAGAGTGCCGGCGACGTAGTTGGTGGCCGCCTTGGTGACGCCGAACGCGAGCACGAAGGTGAGCAGGAACGTGTAGCCGGTCAACCCGAAGGTCTGCTCGGCCAGCAGCGGCAGCACGTTGCGCTCCTGCCCCAGCACGCCGCCGACGAGGGCGTTGACCGCGACCAGCAGGCTGAACTGGGCCAGGTTCGCGCGCAACCCCAACCGCGGCGTGCCCGCGCCGGTCACGCGCCGGTCTCCACGGCACGGCCGGTCGCCCGGGACCACTCCCGCGGACCGCCGTCGAGGACGGCGAGGGCGCCCAGCTCCACATGCGACGCGCCGGGCAGATGCCCGGCGGCGACCTCCGATGTCGCCCGGACGTCGAGCACGCCTTCCGGTCCGAGCCGGCCGGCGTGGACGAGGCGCGTGCGGGTGACCTGGTGTCCGGCGGCGGTCCAGGCGTCGATTCCTCCGGCGAGAGTGGTGTGGCCGATCGTCGCGGCCTGCCACGCGACCTCTGCCGGGTCCTGGACGGGGCTGCGCCGGATGGCCAGGGGCCGGTCATGCGGGGCGAGCCAGCCGAGCCAGGAAGCGAACACCGGACGCAGGGGGATCGACAGCGCGCCGGGAACGTGGCCGGCGGCGGACCCGGGCACCGGCCGGACATCGATCACCTGCGCGCCACCCTCGCAGCCGCAGCCCGCCCAGGTCGACCTCGTCCTCGTCGCGCAGGCCGGTGTGGGCGAACTCGCGGTGCCCGGCCACCGGCGCCAGGATCCGCGTGCCGCCCGTCGCCGACATCCACCAGGCAGGCGGAGTTCCCCAGCCCTCGTCGACGAGCGGGACGACCTCGACGGCACCCGTCAGTCGCCTCCTCGACGTCCACATTTCCTTTCCAGGCCACGTTTTACACGATTCCATAGAAGATTGGAGAGTTGATGGGCGACCGAGCCGCGAAGACGGCGTTGTTCGAGCAGCTCGCTCGCGTGGGCAAGGCCCTGGCCAGCGGGAAGCGGCTGGAGTTGGTGGACCTTCTGGCGCAGGGCGAGCGCACGGTGGAGGCATTGGCGCGGGAGGCCGGACTGGGGATGTCCACGGCGTCGGCGCACCTGCAGACGCTCAGGCAGGCCAACCTGGTCGCGACCCGCCGGGACGGCACCAAGATCTACTACCGGCTCGCCGGTGCCGATGTCGCCGCGCTGTACGCGTTGGCGCGCACGGTGGCCGGTTCACACCTACCCGACGTCGAGGCGGCGCGGGCGGCGTACCTCGGCCCGGACACCGAGGAGGTCACCCGCGAGGAGTTGGTGCGCCGCGCCGAAGCCGGTGTGGTGGTGGTCGATGCCCGGCCGCGCGAGGAGTACGACGCCGGCCACATCCCGGGCGCGGTCTCCATCCCGGTTGAGGACCTGGCAAGCCGGCTCGCCGAATTGCCCGCCGATCAGGAGATCGTCGCCTACTGCCGCGGCGCCTACTGCGAGCTCGCGCACGAGGCGGTCCGCCTGCTCACCGGTCACGGGCTGCGGGCCAGCCGGCTGGCCGAGGGCATGCTCGAATGGCGCCTGGCCGGTCTGCCGGTGGCGACCTGACCGAACGTGCGCGTCACGTTGTCGGGTGGACCCGCTGCAGGCGACGCGCTGGTCTCCCCCGCCATGCTCGCGTCCTCCCGGTCGCGCGTTGGCGGAAAGGTGCCACAGACCCTCACCCAACGGGACCTTCGGCACTGTCCTCAACCTGGATCGCCCGAAAGCGTCGGGAGATATGTCCCACCTCACGCAGCCGGTCCCGGAGCGCCACATGTCCCAGCGTCATCAGCTCGAGGTCATTGATCGTGAAGAGTGTCTGGCGTTGCTCGGCACCGTGCGGGTGGGCAGGCTCGCGTTCACGGAGATGGCCCTGCCGGCGGTGCAACCCGTCAACTTCCGCCTATACCACGGCGACGTGGTGATCCGGGTGGCGGGCGGTGGAAAGCTCGCCGCCGCGACCACCCGGGCGGTCGTGGCGTTCCAGGCCGACAACCTCGACCCGGAACTGCGAACGGGATGGAGCGTGACCGTGGTCGGTCACGCCGACCACGTCACCAACGTCGACGAGCTGGTCGACCTGTCGGGAACCTGGCTCGAGCCCTGGGCCGACGGTAAACGAGAACAGTTCGTCCGGATACGGACCGAGAAGGTGACCGGGCGACGGCTGCTCGATCACGTTTCGCCCGTCGACTGACGGACTCCGCCCTCCGGATCGGGGTAGTCGATCCCGCAGGCGGGGCGGACCACCCGGACGGCGGCCGGTCCGCGGCGCCGATCATGGGCGCCGTCACACTGTCCGAATCGGACAGCGGGCGGCGAACCCCTCGTCAGGAGCCGTTCGGGCGCTTGCCGTGGTTCGCGCCCTTCTTGCGGCGGGTCGCTCGCTTGCTCGTGCGCTTGGACATCGTCGCCCTCTCCGATGCGGCGTGGTGTGCGGCTGAGCGTACGCCGCCGGTCCGTTCCGGCGGAGCCGGTTGACATGAAACCAAATGGTTTCCTATTATCGTCGCGTGGAACGGGTGTTCAAGGCACTGGCGGACCCGACGCGCCGGGAGCTGCTCGACGAGCTGTTCCGGCGGGACGGGCAGTCGCTGAACGCGTTGGCGAGCCGTTTCGCGATGACGAGGGTCGCGGTGGCCAAGCACCTTCGCCTGCTCGAGGAGGCCGGCCTGGTCGTGTCGGACCGGCGGGGCAGGGAGAAGCTGCACTTCCTGAACCCCGTGCCGATCCGCCTCATCCATGACCGCTGGGTCAGCAAGTACACGCAGACGTGGGCCGCCGGCCTCGTCGACCTGAAACGACATCTGGAGGCACCCGTGGAGAAGGTGTTCGAGATCTTCATCCGCACCACGCCGCGGCGGCTGTGGCAGGCGATCACCGATCCCGAGACGCGGGCGCGGTTCCAGTTCGGCGCGCGCGTGGAGTCGGACTGGACCACGGGCTCCGGCTACCGGGTCACCCACGACGGGCTCGGCGAGGGGGCCGGCGGGTTGATCGAGGGCGAGAACCTCGAGATCGACCCGCCCCGGCGGCTCGTGCAGACCTACCACGCCATCTGGGACGACGACATCGCCGCCCAGGGCACCAGCCGGGTGACCTGGCAGATCGAGCAGGTCGGCGACAGCTGCCGGCTCGTCGTCCGGCACGACCAACTCGCCGCCGACGCCGACGAGCACCTCTACGGCGGCTGGCCGATGATCCTGTCCGGGCTCAAGACCTGGCTGGAGACCGGAACCGAACTCACCACACCCGGCTCACTCATGTACGGAGGCGAACCATCATGACCGCGCCGCACCCCACACCCGGCGAGAGGCTGGACAAGACCTTCACCGCGACCCTGCGCACGAGCCCGAACAAGGGCGGCTGGACCTATGTCGTGATGCCCGGCTCGGCCGAGTTCTTCGGCACCCGCGGCCTGGTCAAGGTCCGGGGCCGCGTGGACGGCGAGCCGTTCCGGGGCTCGTTCATGGCGCTCGGCGACGGCACGCACAAGCTCGCGTTCACCGCCGCCGTCCGCGCCCGCATCGGCAAGCAGGCCGGCGACACCGTCACCGTCACCCTCGACGAGCGGATCCCGCGATGACCGCGCCGGCGAAGGTCATCACGGGCATCCGAACCGTGAGCGTGCCCGTCACCGACCAGGAGCAGGCGCTGCGGTTCTACGTCGACACCCTCGGCTTCACCGTGCTGCGCGACGGGCCGATCCCGACCGGGCGGTGGATCGAACTCGCACCCGGCGACACCGGAGTCGTCGTCACGCTGGACCACGCCACCGCGGACGTCACCCGCGGCCCGATCATGATCCGGTTCACCACCGACGACGCGGCGGCGGCGCACGCCACCCTCACCGCCGCCGGCGTCGACACCGACGAGATCCTCACCTGGCCCGGCGTGCCACCGATGTTCGCCTTCCGCGACCCCGACGGCAACGCCTTCTCCATCACCGAAACCTGACCCCGGCGGCCGGACCGGGCCCGCGGGCGGGGGTCAGCCGGCAAGCAGGCGTTCGAGCCGGACCGGGTCGCCCAGGTACACCGTGCCCGCGCCCGCGGAGGCATCGTCCGGCCAGATGATCTGCTCGCCCGCCTCGACGCCGTCCATGATGCGCCGGGCCACCAGCGCGGGATCCGCCTTGTCGGCCTCGACCCCGGCGAGCATGTCGGTGTCGATCCCGCCCGGGTAGGCGCCGATGACCTCGATGCCGTCGCCGCGCACGGCCGTGCGCAGGGCCTGGGTCATCGAGTGCGCGGCCGCCTTGGACGCGCTGTACCCGGCCATCGGCGCCACGGGCGCCAGCGCGATCAGCGTGAGGACGTTGACGATCGCCGCATCCCTGCCGGTCCGCGCCGTGGCCCGCAACGCCGGCAGGAACGCCCGGGCGACCCGCAGCGCGCCCAGGTAGTTGGTGGCCAGGTCGCGGTCGAACAGGGCCAGATCGCCGGTGAGCACGTCACCGAAGCCCAGCACGCCCGCGTTGTTGATCACGAGGCCGGCGCCGGGCACGGCGGCCGCCGCGGCGTCGACACCGGCCTGGTCCGCGACGTCGAGGGCCAGCACCCGCACCCGCGGGTCGGTGCGGACGGCCTCGGCGATGGTCTGCGGCCAGCGTGCGGTGGCGTACACGGTGGCCGCGCCGCGGCGCAGCAACTCGGCGACCACCTGGGCACCCAGGCCCCGGTTCGCGCCGGTGACGACCGCGGTGGTTCCTGCGATGTGCACGAATCTCTCCTCCGGTTGTGTGGACTCGACACCGCGAACGCTATGCGCTCAGCCATGCGATGAACGATGCTTGAGCAGCTCAACTTCTTGTCTGAAACGCTCAACGAGTACGCTCGTGCGCGTGGATCCGCTCACCGATGTGTTGCGGCTCACCGGTGCGCGCGGCACCGTCGCCGCCACCGTGCACGCCGGACAGCACTGGGGCCTGGACATCGCCGACATCCCCGGCGCCGCCTTCCACGCGGTCAACACCGGCACCGCCTGGCTGGTCCTCGACGGCCACCCGAACCGGCAACTGGTCCCCGGCGACGTCGTGCTGCTGCCGGCCGGCACCCGGCACCGGCTGGCCAGCGACCCCGGCCGGCGCTGCCAGCCCTTCGACCACGCCGCGGCACGGGAGGCCCTCGCCACCGGAGGCGTCCTGCGCGTCGGCGAGCAGCCGCACGCCACCCGCATCCTGTGCGCCTCCTACCGCCTCGACCCCGCAGCCACCACGCCGCTGCTGGCGCTGCTGCCCACCCTCGTCCAGCCGCAGGCCGAGTCCCACGATCCGCTCAACGACCTGGTCCGGTTGCTCGGCCACGAGATCCAGCAACCCCGCCCCGGCACACCGACCGCGCTCGACCGGCTGCTCGACCTCGTGCTGATCCACATCCTGCGCGCCTGGCTGGCCGCCGCGGAGCCCGCCGACCTGCGTCCGTCCTGGCTGACCGCGCTGCGCGACCCGACGATTGCCGGCGCGCTCACGGCCCTGCACGCCGACCCCGCCCACCCGTGGACCGTGCGGGACCTGGCCGCCCGGGCCGCCGTCTCCCGCGCGACGCTGGCCCGCCGGTTCGCCGCTCTGGTCGGCGACACCCCGAACAACTACCTCACCCGCTGGCGCATGAACCTGGCCGCACACCGGCTGCGCACCACCACCGACTCCATCGCCCCGATCGCCCGCTCGGTCGGCTACAGCAGCGAGTACGCCTTCAACCGGGCGTTCGCCCGCGTCTACGGAAACACCCCCGGCCGCTACCGCGCCGGCCATCTCGAACGGTCCCCCACCCGGTCACCGCGATGACACCGCTCGCTGGTCAGAGTCTGACCAGCTGCTTGAACATCGTCTTCGGTCGCGCGGTGAGGCCGTGCTGCGTCATTCCGACGCCGACCGCGCAGCGGAGGTTGTCGCGTACGTCGACGACATCGGGCAGCGTCCGAACCAACCGGACGATCTTCCCGGCCACGCTGTGCCGCTCGACCTCACCGTCCACGGTCACCACTCCGGCGTCGACCCGGACCTCGACGCCCGCGGGTGCGAGCCCGGCCGCGGCGAGCAGCTCCACGACCTGAGTACGCAGCTGGTCATCGCCACCCAGGTACACCCGCAGCAGGTCGCGGCGTGCCACCACGCCCACGAGCCGGCTGTCCCGATTGACGACGAACAGGCGCCGGACCCCGGCCTTCGCGAGCACCTGCGCCACGAAGGTCACCGGCTCGTCGGCGTGAACCGCGCGCACCGGGGTGGTCATCAACTCCGCCGCGGTCCGGCGCCCATCGCCACGCGGCCCACCGTCGAACTCCCGTCCGGCCGCCAGTTGCGCCGTGGACACCACGCCGACCGGCTGACCGTGACGGTCGACCACCGGCACGGCGCTGACCCGGCCCTCGGCCAGCACGGAGACCAGCTCCCGAAGCGGGGCATCGGGCTGGACGGTAACCAGCCGTGTCGTCATCACGGACGCCACGGTCACGTCGGCCACCTGGGACACCTCCTTGGGCGTTGCCCAACAGGAAAGCCGTTTCGGCGACGAAACAACAGGGCACCAGCGTCCCTGATTCCAGGGACCAAGGACCCGTGCCGGACATCCGGGGCGCACGTCGTGGCGGGAGCGGGCGGCGGCACGACCACCGAGTCTCAACCGGTGAACGGCAGATCCGGGGCCCCGGGTGGCGGACACCGTCAGTACCTGCGTGGGCCACAACGGCCGGCGCGTCGGGCGAAGCACCGGCGTGAGCGACAAGTCGGCGACGAAGTGCAGCGCCACGCCCCGTGCCAGGTCGGTGGGTGCGGGCCGCCGGTGATCACTCCGTTGGGCCGCACCCCACAGCCGGCGGTGGGCACCGCGACCAGCACGGCGACCAGCACGACCCGGGCGAGCGGGAGTCGTCTCGTCATCTCCTCGCTGACCAGGCGAGCGGCCCGGGCCCGACTGCTGGCCCGGCGCGCCTCCGGGGCCGCGTGCCGCCGACCGGCACCAGTCGCAGAGTTGCTAAGGTTTGCAATTGCTGAGCTATGCGAGCGTGCGATTGCACGGGCGTGCGGGCCGTCGTCGGCGGAGCGGAGGTGGCGTGTCGAGGACGGCGAGGCTGAGCCATTGGACTGCTCGACGAGCAAGCCGCGGTACCACGCGACGGCGGAGTTCTTCTCGCGTGGTTCCTCGGAAAATGGTGAGGAGTCGGAGCTTGTTCGGGTTGTGGCGCAAGATCTGGCGGACCGGCCGGGTGGCCGAGCCGGCACCGGATCGTCCCGGTGTGTGGGAGGCGCCGGTTGCGCGGGAGTTGGCGGGGTCGGTGCAGGTGCGGCACGTGGATGCGGGCTCGTGCAACGGGTGTGAGGTGGAGATCGCCTCGGCGTTCGGCCCGGTGTACGACGGCGAGCGGTACGGGACGCGGCTGGTGGCCTCGCCCCGGCACGCGGACGCGGTGCTGGTGACCGGACCGGTGACGCGGAACATGGCCGTGCCGCTGCGCCGGACCGTCGAGGCCGTGCCGGAGCCGAAAGTGGTCGTCGCGGTGGGCGACTGCGCGCGCAACTGCGGGGTGTTCGCCGGCGCGTACGGGGTGGTCGGCGCGGTGGGTGACCTGGTGCCGGTGGATGTGGAGGTCGCGGGTTGCCCGCCGCGGCCGGAGGCGATCGTGGCGGCGTTGCGCGGGTTGACCGGCCGATGAGCCTCGCGGCGGTGACGTTCGGGGTCTCGGTCGGGCTGTGCCTGGCGCGGGATGCTGGCGGCCGTGACAAGCACGCCGGACCGGCGTTCCCTGGTCGTGGGCGTGGCCACTGCCGGCTCGGGTGTGGCCGCGGCGCTGGCCGGGGTGGCGGCGATGGCCGGATCCGGGTTCTCGGCGGCGTTGCCGTGGGTGTTGCCGCTGGCGGGCGTGCGGCTGGTGCTGGACCCGCTGGGTGGGTTGTTCGTCGCGGTGATCGGGGGCGTCGCGGTGGTGGCCGGGGTGTACGGGATCGGCTACACCCGCCATGGCCTGTCCGGGCGCGCCGTGCAGGGACTGTTGCCGGCGTTCGTGGCCGCGATGCTGTTGGTGCCGGCCGCGGACGGGGTGGGCACCCTCCTGGTCTGCTGGGAGTTGATGGCGGTGACCTCGCTGCTGCTGGTGCTGGCCGAGCACCGCAAGCGTCCGGAGGTGGGCGAGGCCGGCTTGTGGTACGGGGTGATGACCCACCTGGGGTTCGTCGCGATCCTGGTGGGGCTGCTGATCTTCGCCGCGCGGGCGGGCTCCGACTCGTTCGCGGCGTTGCGGGCCGCGGACCTGCCGCCGGGGGTGGCGTCGGTGGTGTTCGTGGTGACGCTGGCCGGGTTCGCCGCCAAGGCGGGGATCGTGCCGTGGCATGCGTGGCTGCCGCGAGCGCATCCGGAGGCGCCGAGCCATGTCTCGGCGCTGATGTCGGCGGGGATGGTCAACCTCGGGGTGTACGGGATCGTGCGGGTCGGTGCCGACCTGCTGGGTGGCGGGTCGCGCTGGTGGTGGCCGCTGGTGCTGCTGCTCGGCGCGGCCTCCGCGGTGTACGGGATTCTGCAGGCGGTGATCAGCTCCGATCTCAAGCGCCTGCTCGGCTACTCCACCACGGAGAACATGGGCCTGGTGCTGATCGGAGTGGGTGCCTCGGGAATGTTCGCCGCCGATGGCAACCGGGCGCTGGCCGGGTTGGCGCTGGCCGCGGCGCTGCTGCACGTGATCAACCACGCCGCGTTCAAGACGCTGCTGTTCACCGCGGCCGGTTCGGTGGTGCACGCCACCGGTACCCGGGACCTGGACGCCCTGGGTGGCTTGCGGCCCGCGATGCCGGTCACGACCGGGCTGTTCGGGTTGGGGGCGCTGGCGGCGTCTGCGCTGCCACTCGGGGCGGCGTTCGTGTCCGAGTGGGTGCTGCTGCAGAGCCTGGTGCACGGGCTGCCGCCCAGCGGGGTGGGCACGGCGGTCCTGCTGCCGGTCGCCGTGGCGGCGATCGCGTTGACCGCCGGGCTGGCGGTGGCGACCTTCGTCAAGGCGTTCGGGGTCGGGTTCCTGGCCAAGCCGCGCACCGAGGCCGCGCGGCTCGCCGTCGAGAGCCCGCGAACCATGCTCGCCGGGATGGGTGTGGCCGGCCTGGCGTGCGTGGTTCTGGCGGTGGCGCCGACCGTGGTGCTGCCCGGCGTGGGCGCGGTGGCCGCCGGGGTCGCGGGGTCGGCCGACCCCGTGGCGCGCGGCGCGATCACCGTCGAGCTGTCCACTGTGGCCGGCTCGCTGTCGCCGCTGCTGCTGGCCGTCGCGTTCGCGGCGGGCGCGGTCGTGATCGTGGCGGTGGTGCGCGCGGTGAGCGGGCGGCATACCCGGCGCACGGCCCGGTTGTGGGACTGCGGCGGCGGCCCGCTGACCGCACGGATGGAGTACACCGCGACCTCGTTCGCCGAGCCGCTGCAGCGGGTGTTCGACAACGTCCTGGAGCCCGAGCACGACGTGGATGTCACGCATGCTCGCGAGTCGGCGTACCTGGTGGAGTCGGTGGCCTACCGGCGCCGGGTGCCGGACCGGATCGAACGCCGCCTCTACCGGCCCGTACTCGCGGCCGTCGCCAGGTGGGGCCGGGCGGGCAGGCTGCTGGCGACCGGCAGCGTGCACCGCTACCTCGGCTACGGCTTCTACACCGTCCTCGCGGTGCTCATCCTGCTGGCGGTGACCCGGTGACGGGGGTCGTGGGGGCGGTGCTGCAGGTCGTCATCGTGGTGGGTGGGTCACCGCTGCTGCTGGGCGCGATGCGGCAGGTCCGCGCGCGGCTGGAGGGCCGCGTCGGCGCCGGTGTCGGGCAGCCGTGGCGGGATCTGCGCAAGCTGGTCCGCAAGGAGGCCATCACGCCCCGCCGTTCCAGCGAGGTGTTCCGTTACGCCCCGGTCGTGTTGTTCGCCGCGACGCTGGCGGTCGCCGTGGTGGTCCCGTTCGTGACGACCACGTCCGCGATACGCCCGGTCGCGGATCTGTTCGCCGTGGTCGCGTTGCTGGCGTTGGGCACGGTGGCGCTGGCGCTTGCCGGGCTGGACACCGCGACCGCCTTCGGCGGGATGGGCGCCAGCCGGGAGATGACGATCATCGCGCTGGTCGAGCCGACCCTGCTGGTGGCGATCCTGGCCCTGTCGGTGCGCGCCGGGTCGACCAACCTGGCCGACATCGTGTCCTCCACCCTGGCCGATCCGGCCCGGGTGCTCTCCCCGGTCACCCTGCTGGTCGCGACGGCCCTGCTGGTGGTGATCATCGCTGAGACGGGCAGGCTGCCGGTGGACAATCCCTCCACGCACCTGGAGCTGACCATGGTGCACGAGGCGATGGTCCTCGAGTACGCCGGACCGGACCTGGCGCTGGTGGAGCTGGCGTCGGCGATGCGGCTGACGGTGTTCCTCGGGTTGCTGGCCAACCTGTTCGTGCCGTGGGGCGTCGCGACCGCCGCGACCCCGGGCGCGCTGATGGTGGGTGTGGCCGTGTTCGTGGTCAAGGTCGGTGTGCTGGGGATGCTGCTGGCCGCGGGTGAGGTGTTCATGGCAAAGCTGCGCCTGTTCCGGGTACCGGAGCTGCTGGCCGGGTCGTTCCTGCTGTCGCTGCTCGCGGTGTCGGCATCGTTCTTCCTGGCCTGAGAGAGGGGAACCGTGGGATGACCGAGACGTTCTACGTCCAGCTGCTGAACCTGGCGGTCGGCGTGTTCCTGCTCGCCGCAGTGCTCGTGCTGTGGCGCCGCGAGCTGTCGGTGATCATCCGGGTGTTCGCGGTGCAGGGCGCGGCGCTGGCCGGGCTGGTCGCGGTGCTGGCCGTCCACGAGCACTCCGTCGAGCTGTGGGTGGTCGCGGCCGGTGTGCTGGTGCTGCGCACCGCCGTGCTGCCGGTCCTGCTGCTGCGGGCGCTGGCCGGGGCGGGTGTGGCGCAGCGGGAGACCGCGCCGCTGGTCAACGTGGCCGCCTCGCTGCTGGCCGCGGCCGTGTTGGCGATGATCGCCTACGCGGTGGCTCAGCCGCTGGTGGACCTTGCGCCCTCGCCCGCGACGCGCGCGATTCCGATCGGGTTGACGGTGGCGCTGATCGGGTTGTTCGTCCTGGTCACCCGCCGCCACGCGCTGTCCCAGCTGGTCGGGTTCCTGTTGCTGGACAACGGGATCACCGCGATCGGGTTCCTTGCCACGAGCGGGGTGCCGCTGGTCGTGGAGCTGGGGGTGTCCCTCGACGTGTTGTTCGCGGTGCTGGTGCTGCAGATCCTGACCTCGCGGATGCGGGTCTCCTTCGGCGACACCGACCTCGACGAGCTGCGGGAGCTGCACGACTGATGGTCCCTGCGTTGGTCTCCGTCCTGATCCTCACCCCGATCGTGCTCCCCGCCGCCTGCGCGGTCCTGTATGGACTGCTCGGCTGGCGTCGCTCGACCACCTGGCTGGGCACCGGGTGCGCGGCCGTGTTGCTCGCCTGCGGTATCGGACTGTCCGCAGTGGTCAGCACGGACGGGTCCTACGTGGCGGTGGGTGGGCTGTTGCGGGTCGACGCGCTGTCGGCGTTCATGTTGATCGTGATCGGGGCGATCGCACTGCTGGCCACCGCCGCCAGCCCCGCCTACCTGGGCGCGGAGATCCTGGCCGGGCACGCCAGTGCCCGGACCGCCGGCCGGCACAGCCTGTTGGTGCAGGCGTTCCTCGCCGCGATGGCGCTCGCCGTGCTGGCCGCCAACCTCGGGGTGGTGTGGGTGGCGGTGGAGGCCACGACCATCGTCACCGCGTTCCTGGTCGGACAGGGCCGAACCCGGGCGGCGGTGGAGGCGGCCTGGAAGTACGTGGTGATCTGCTCGGTCGGCATCGCGCTTGCGCTGCTCGGCCTGTTCCTGCTCAACTACGCCTCCACGCGCACGCCGCACCCGGCCGGGCTGGACTGGGTCCGGCTCGCGGCGAACGCACCCGACCTCGACCCGGCCGTCGCGCGGATCGCGGTGGCGCTGCTGGTGATCGGGTTCGGTACCAAGGTCGGCCTCGCGCCGCTGCACGCCTGGCTGCCCGACGCCCACTCGCAGGCCCCCGCCCCGGTGTCGGCGCTGATGTCCGGGGTCCTGCTCGCGGTCGCGTTCTCCGCCGTCCTGCGGATCAAGGTGATCGCCGACGCCGCCCTCGGACCGGCGTTCGTGCGTACGCTGCTGCTGGTCATGGCGCTGGCCACGCTGGCCGTGGCGACCTCGTTGCTGCTGGCCCAGCGCGACTACAAGCGGATGCTGGCCTACCACAGCATGGAACACATGGGGCTGCTCGCGCTGGGCACCGCCGCCGGCAGCCGGCTCGCGATCGCCGCGGTGCTGCTGCACATCCTCGGCCATGGCCTGGCCAAGGCCGTGCTGTTCCTCGGCACGGGCCGCGTGCTGCAGCTGACCGGCACCCGGCTCGTCGCCGAGGTGCGCGGCCTGGCCGCGCGGGAACCGGTGCTGGCCGGGCTGCTCGGCCTCGGCGTGCTCGCGTTGCTGGGTTTCCCGCCGTTCAGCCTGTTCGCCAGCGAGCTGGGCATCTTCCGCGCCGGGTACACCGATGGCACCGGCTGGGCCACCAGCGTCGCCCTCGCCCTCGTCCTGGTGATCACCGCGGCCCTGTTCTCCCACGCCCGGCACATGCTCCTCGGCGAGCCGCCCCGCGCCGTGCTGGTGGCGGGGCCGGGCGCGGCCAGGGACCCGGCACGCACGGCGACCAGCACGGTCGCCGTCCTCACCGCCGGTCTCGCGGTGTGCGCCGCGCTCGGCATCGCCGCCGGCCCCCTGGCGCACCTGCTGTCCCTGGCCGCCGACGTCCTCACGGGCACCTCATGACCACCATCGATCCATCCGACGTGGACGGTGAGCCGGCGGGACACCGCCGCGGCGCGCTCACCGTCGCACCGGCCGCGCTGCCCCGGCACGCCTCCACCCTGCTGGACCAGGGCTTTCGCATCGCGCTGGTGGCCGGCCACGACGACGTGGCACCGACAGCATGCTGCGCGTGGTCTACCTGTTCACCCGCGACGACGACCGGCGGGTCGAGCTGCACGTACCGGTCAGCACCGAGCACCCGCACCTGCCCAGCCTCGCCATGACCTCCTTTCCGGCCGGCCGGTTCGAACGCGAGCTGCACGACCTCTACGGGATCGTCCCCGACGAGCACCCGCTGCCCCGCCGGCTGGTCCGCCACTTCCACTGGCCCAAGGGCTGGTACCCGATGCGCCGGGACGCCGGCGACCCGCCCGCGTTCGGCGACACCGAAGGGCCCTACCACTTCCGCACCGTGGAAGGCGACGGCGTCTACGAGATCCCGGTCGGCCCCGTCCACGCCGGACTCATCGAACCGGGCCACTTCCGCTTCTCCGTGATCGGCGAGACGATCCTGAACCTCAAGGCCCGGCTGTGGTTCGTCCACAAAGGAATCGAGAAGCTGTTCGAGGGCCGCGACCCGTCCGGCGCCGTGGAGCTGGCCGAGCGGGTCAGCGGCGACACCGCGATCGGCCACACCCTCGCCTTCTGCCTGGCCGTCGAGGACGCCCTGGGCGTCCAGCCGCCCGCCGGCGCGCAGCGGATCCGGGCGGTCCTGCTGGAACTGGAACGCCTCTACAACCACATCACCGACATCGGCGCGCTGTGCAACGACGTCGGCCACGGCATCCTCAACGCCCACGCCCAGCGCGTCCGCGAACGTCTCCTGCGTATCAACGACCAGGTGACCGGCCACCGGCTACTCCGGGGAGCCATCCATCCCGGCGGCGCGACCGTGCGGCAGCCACCCGATCCGGACGTGCTCGCCGCGATCGGCGCCGACATCGCCGAGATCGTGGACCTCGCGCTCGGCCACTCGGTCGTGCGCGACCGGTTCGCCGGCACCGCCGTGCTCACCGCCCGGCAGGCCACCGACCTCGGCGCACTCGGCTACGTCGCCCGCGCCAGCGGCCTGGCCGTCGACGCCCGCCACCACCACCCGTTCCTGCCCGGCGGGCAGGCCCGCGCCCACCACACCCACACCGAAGGGGACGTGCTGTCCCGATTCTGCGTGCGCGCCGAGGAGATCCAGCACTCCATCGCGCTGGTCACCCGGCTGCTGGAGTCCGGTCAGGACGGTGTCGACCGGGCGGCACCCAGGCGCGGCACCCCGGCCGGCCGCACCTCCGGCGTCGGCATCACCGAGGGCTGGCGCGGCACCATCGTCCACCGGGTCGAGCTCGCCGCGGACGGCACCCTGACCCGCGTGAAGATCGTCGATCCCAGCTTCTTCAACTGGCCCGCCCTGCCGCTGGCCCTGGCCGACACGATCGTCCCCGACTTTCCCTTGACCAACAAGAGCTTCAACCTCTCCTATGCCGGCAACGACCTGTAGCCTCGCGGTACGGCCACGAGAGTCGGCGGTGCTGCGCAGCCGGAGCCGGCCGGACAGGGTCACGACTCCGGCGGCGACCCGGACCGTGACGCGGTGCGCCTCCGATGCCGAGACGGGTGCCGTGCGTTCGATGTCGGTCCGGATGGCACTGTCGGTGCGCAGCAGCAGGCGCAGCGCGTCCTGCGGGTGAGGGTGGCGGTGATCACCCCGCACCGGGCGAAGCCTCTCCTTGCCAGGTGGCTCCTCAGCCCGTCCAGATGCTTGTCCCAACTCCGTCCCGGCCAGGTTGTCCACGGCCTTGTCATCGCGACCACCTTGTCCACAACGGTGCCGTCGAGCGAGGGATGCAGTCTGGTCAACCGCGCGGTCACGAGCTCGTCGACCACATGGCCAGGCACCGCCGGCCGGCCGCGATTCCGACCCATGCCCAACCTCCACACCGCTCGCGCCTCCCCTCGTCAAGTGACGACCTTGCTCCACGACCATTCGGGAGCGAGCGGTGGGCGCCGGCCCGCACAGCCATCAGGTTTCGAACCGGTAGCCCATTCCGGGTTCGGTGATGAGGTGACGCGGTCGTGACGGGTCGGTTTCGAGTTTGCGGCGCAGTCGTCCACGCCGGTCTCCTCGGCGATCGCCCTGGCGGTCCGCGGGTTGTCGCCGGCGGCATGGCCACGATGTGGAGGACGACGAGTTTCATCTCGGTCGCCTGGATCTTCTTCCCGAGATACTCCGGTGTTCGCCCGACCATCAGCCCGGCCACGAACACCGACAGGATCACCATGATCAGCAACCCGTTCAGACCCACGCTGACACCGCCCGGGCTGACCTCGCCGAACAGCATGTGCACCAGGGGGATCATGCCGCCGAGTGGGGTGAAGCTGTCGTGCATGGAGTTGACCGACCCGTTCGAGGTGCCGGTCGTGGACGCGGCCCACAAGCCGGACGCCACCGGCCCGAACCGGACCTCCTTGCCCTTCATGTTCCCGCCCGCCTGGTCCGCGGTGGCTCCCTGGCTCACACCGAGCGCGGACAGCTCGGGGTTGCCGTTCTGCTCCAGGCCGATCGCCAGCAGCGACATGCCGGCCCAGATCACGAGCATGATCGCGAACACCGCGCGGCCCTGACGCCTGTCCCGGACCATATGGCCGAACGTGAACGCGAGCGCCAGCGGGATGATCAGGATCGCCCAGTTCTCCACGAAGTTGCTGAACGCGGTGGAGTTCTCGAACGGGTGCGCGGAGTTCACGTTGAAGAAGCCGCCGCCATTGGTGCCCAGCTGCTTGATCGCGATCTGGCTCGCCGCCGGCCCGCCAGGGATCAGCTGCCGCAGCCCTTCCACGGTGACCACCCTGGTGAACCCGCTGAGGTTCTGGATCACACCTTGGCTCACCAGGATCAGCGCGACCACAATGGACAGCGGGAGCAGGACTCGCACCACCGTGCGGGTCAGGTCCACCCAGAAGTTGCCCAGTGTCTTGGCGCGGCGACGGGCCAGACCACGGATGAACGCCGCCATCACCGCCATGCCGACCGCCGCCGACACGAAGTTCTGCACCGTCAGCCCGCTCATCTGGGTGAGATGACTCATCGTCGTCTCACCGCCGTAGGACTGCCAGTTCGTGTTGGTCATGAAGCTCACCGCCGCGTTGAACGCGACGTGGTCGGTCACCGCGGGCATGCCCGTCGGGTTGAACGGCAACACCTGCTGCAGCCGCTGCATCCCGTACAGCACCAGGAACGACACCACGCTGAACGCCAGCACGCTCATCGCGTACACCGTCCAGCGCTGCTCCCGGCCGGGATTTGTCCGCGCCGATGTCGTCACTGCGGATCATCCGGTCACAGAAGCCCACGTACAACACGCACACACCGAAGAACACCAGCACGATGAGCACCAGCACCACGTCAGCCATCAGTCACACCTCCCACGCGTCACATCGCGACCGCACGACAGCGCACATCAAATCCGAACAAGTGAGACAAGGATCTTGACGCGTTCTCTACGGCCGACCGACGAATCCTGACGCGCTACCCCAGCTCGGCGGGCCGTCGGCGATCACCGGGCTACCGGACACCGTCCATTCGGGTCGTTCTACCCCACAGGTGCGGGCCGTTGTTCCCCTGTCCCGCGCGACGCACCGGGAGCATCGTCGATCACGGTGCCCCGTCCAGGGCTGCTGGTTCGACCGAGCAAGGGCGACGACGATGACAGAGCCACCCGTCGACAGGATCCACGCGACGATGCGGGCGGATCGGGTGCCTGGTCTGGCGATCGCCGTCGTGGGGCCGGACGGTGTGCGGTGGCAGCGCGGGTTCGGCGTGGCGGACCTGGCCAGCGGGACGCCGACGACAGCACGGACCCCGTTTCTGTGGTTCTCGATGACGAAGATCGTCACCGCGACCGCCGTGCTGCGTCTGGCCGGCACCGGCGCACTGGACCTCGACGCGCCGGTGACCACCTACCTCCCGGCGTTCGCCACAATCGTGCAACCCCGGCCGGTGACCGTACGCCACGTGCTGTCCCACAGCTCCGGCCTGGCCAACCCGCTGCCGATCCGGTGGGTCCGTCCCGCCGGCACACCAGCCCCCGACCAGTCCGCGTTCGTCCAGCGGCTGCTCGCCCGCCACCGCAGGCTCAGGTTCGCCCCCGGCGAGCGGGCCCGCTACTCCAACCTCGGCTACCTCGTGTTGGGCCAGGTGATCGCCGCGGTCACCGGGGAGGAACTCGAAGCCCACCTTCGGGCACACCTGCTGGGCCCGCTCGGCATGGCCCACACCGGGTTCAGCTACACCGACACCGGCGACGAACCCCCGGCGACCGGCTACCAGCGGCTACCCGCCGCGCTGACCCCGCTGCTACGGGCGATCCTGCCCTCCGGCATCATCGCCGGCCGGCAGGGACGGTACGTCGCCTACCGCCCGTTCCACGTCCTCGGCACCGCCTACGGCGGGCTCGTCGGCGGCGTGGCCGACGCGGCCCGGCTGGCCATGCTGCACCTCAACGACGGGACCCTGGACGGGGTGCGGATACTGCCGGCCGACCTCGCCGCCCAGATGCGGCAGGTCGTGCCGCGCGGCGGCCCGCTGGACATCGGGCTCGGCTGGTACCGGCCGGCCGGGCACGCCCCGACCTTCGTCGAACACCTCGGCGGTGGCAGCGGATTCTGGACCGTCATCCGCCTCTATCCCGACGCCGGGCTCGGCGTCGTGGTCATGGGCAACACCACCCGCTACGACCACGACGCGATCCTCACCGCGGTCACCCGAACCACCGCGCCCTGACACAGCCCACCGAACAACCCCCTGCCGGGCAACCCAAGAGGAGCCGGCCACGACCTGCGGGGTTCACACCAGTGCACCGACTCAGGCCTGTGGCCCCCAGCCGGATGGCCGGGGGCCACAGGTGGGACGGGCTACGGGCTCACCGCCACTTGACGTAGACGACCATGATGCCCATGTCGCCGTCGGCGGCGTTCGTGTGGTTGTACTGGACGTGCAGTCTGATTCTGTCGCCCCGGTCGAAGGAGAACGACGGGTGACATGTGGTGTAGTCCGAGATATGACCTTGATAGGAGTCGAGTGAGACGTCCGGATGACCGGTGGAGGTCACCACGTTGGTGTCGGCCGGGTGCCCGGCGCTGCCGAGCCCGGGACCAATGGGGACGAAGGTCGAGTTCGCCGCATAGCCCGCGACCGACGTGCACGGGTACTGGTGCTTGGTGACGTCCTCCAGCGCAACGCTGACGCTCTGGTCGTGCGCGTGGCCACCGGCGCCCACCAGTGTTCCGCCTCGCCAAGCGGTGGTGGTCCAGTGGGCGTCGGAGTAGCCGGCGGGCAGGGGCACCTCGGAGTCGCCGCACTGGTCGATGTCGAGCCACACGGGATCGGCCCGGGTCGCGGTCCGAACCCAGCTGAAGGTGTACTTGAACTCCACCTGGATCGGTTGCGGCTTGAAGTTCATGAGGTCGTAGATGAGGCCCCATCTGTCGCTGCTCCGCACGAAGTAGCCGTAGTTGCCTGGGCTGGCGTACAGGTCGTTGGCGGTTCGCTCGTTGCCGGCGGCGAAGAACCGCTCGTTGCCTCCCATGACCGCCCCGAGCTGGCTGATCTGCTTGCCGAACAGGTTCGGGAAGCAGGTCGGGTCGGGCCTGCTGAAGTTCACGTTCACCGCGTGGTGGAGCATGCCGCCGGTGGCGAAGTTCACGCTCGTGTCGGTACCCGCGAACACCAGGTCGGGCAGCATGCCGGTGATGTAGGCGTCGCCGGTGAACGGCTTCTCGATCGCCATGCGGCGGCAGCTTTGGAAGAACGAGAGGATGCCGCAGGATCCGTCCACCGCGATCTCGTTCTCCACCCGGCCGGGCTGGCCGTTCTGGGCGGCCGGGATGGTGATCGGCCCCCATCGCACCGTGCTGACGTTCTGACCGGCGGGTGGATTCCACGCCGACGGTTGATAGGTCTGCTGCGCGGCGGCCGAGGGCACCACGGTCACGCTCAGCGCCAGTAGCGCGGCGCCGGACAACGCCGCCCGCAACAGATTCAATGGTCGTGGCATGTCAACTCCATCTCCTGCTCGTCCTCCAGTGCCGCCGGAAGCCTCGACGGCGTGGTCATCGGCGGCTGGCTCGCCCAAGCTGCAACGGGAAGCGGCCAGAGGGATAGGTCACCCAGTCCATTCCGCGTTCTCGTCGACCGTGGACGCGTAACGGCCACTTTTCCTCCCCAGCCTCATCCGGCTACGGTTCAGTGCGTGAGTGGAGTACGCGAATGTACTTCTCTATTGAAGATGCTTACTCTACCGGCGCGTACCGTGTCAACGGGCAACGGCGGGGATCAAGGCCCTGCGGTGATTCAGCGTCCACCCGCGTCGTCGTCACCGCTCAGCGCGACGCGGCCGTGCTGCGGAAGGCCCAGCACCGACAGCAGGACGTACAGGGCGGTCGGCTCGAGCGCGGGGATGTCCTCGGGCCGCTTCTCCCACAGGCAGGTCGTGACCAGGGAGTCGACCGCGGTGGTGGCGGCCTGGAAGACGGCGTGGGGCAGGTCGGGCAGCGCGGGGTCCTCGACCCGAGCCTGTTCGTAGCTGCGCCGCAACAGGCTGATGTAGCGCGCCTGGTGCTCGGCGCGCTTGCGCGCCGCCTTGGGGCCGACGGCGAACACCTCGAGGAGGAAGACCTGCGCGAACGGTGGATGGGCGGCGAGGATGCCGAGGTACGTGCGCACGCCGAGCCGGATCTGCTCCAGGAAGTCGGTTCCTTCGCCAACTGCTTCGGCGACGAGCTGGAAGTGGGTCTGGTCTCCGTCGTCGTAGGCGGCCAGGAAGCAGTCTTCCTTGTCGGTGAACTGCTCGTAGAACGCGGACCGCGACACGCGCGCGTGTTTGATCACGTCGGCGACGGTCGTCCGGGCGTATCCCTTTTTCGCCACCGCCGCCACCATGCCGTCGAGGAGCCGGCGGCGCTGGGACAGCATCACCACCCGGCGCGGCAGCCGGTGCGGTCCCCGCGGCAGCGAGCGGGGAGCTCCGAGCACGCCGTTGTCCTGATCGGTGACCATGGCGGCAGGCTACCTACCTCCCGCGGACTCCACTGTGCGGCGGGCCGCTCACAGGCGGTCGACCAGCCGTCGGTCCGCCCGGACAGACGGTTGCGGGCGGCGTCGCTGACCCGCTGCGACCAGACACCGTGGCCACCCCGCCGGACAGGTTGCGGACGAAGTCCTGGCAGACGTCTCCCCGCGGCCGGGCGGGTGCGGCGCGGTGGGCGTGACCGTCCAACGAAACGAGACGTGGCCGTACTGCGCCGCCGCGTCGATGGCGGTCACGGCGTCCACCGGGTGACTCCCCTGTGGACGGTGCGTTCGCGGCCGTGCGCAGCCGCACGTTGGGCGAACCGGGACCGGGGCGGCGATCTCGTTCGGGATGGCGTCGTCCGTTGGCACGGCAGACGGCGACGCGGTGGGCCTCGCGTGGCCGGACCCCGAGAATTGTCCACTCGGTATGAGAGTCGTTCATCGGTGTCTGCGGTGCGCCGACTCCTCCGAACCAAGTGTTTCCTGAACCGCTTTCGATGCCGCCCTGCTCACATAACCGCCAAGGTGATCTGCGTCCTTCCCAGAGCCGAACCAAGGACACCTGATCAGATCTCGCACCGGGAACCTTCCGTGCATCGATCGGCTCGCTCCCTTCCTGCCGATGCACGGACGCGGTTCGAAACATTGGCTAACCGGGTTCCCTGCCGGTCAGACGGCGCGCGGCTTCCGCGGCGACCCTCTTCCCCAACTCGGCGAGCTCGGCGTCGGGCAGGGAGGTCAGGTCACCGGGCGCCGTCCCCGTTCCCTCACCTGAGCCGAACTGGGTGCCGACGCCACGCCCACCGGTGTCGGCGAGCGTTCCGCAGCGGATCACGGTCCCGTCGGCGCGCAGCAGGCAGGTGGACTGGCGTGCCGGGTCGTCATGTCCCGGAGCATCCGGGTCCGGCCCGACCAGGTCGCCGACGCCGTGTGCCCGGTAGAGCAGGTTCTGGTCGTTGCCCAGGGTCGCGACCCACCGGTTTCCGGACAAGGGGCTGATCTCCATCACCTTGATGTTCTGCCAGTTCGGCACGTCCTGGTAGTCGGCCTTGAGCCGGGACACGATGGCCGACGGTGAGACCCACGGGTCGCGCAGCCGGTAGACCCGTAGCGTGGCGTACCCGCCGCCGCGCGCCGACCCCACCTCCAGGGTGGAGATGGCGGAGATCGCGGTGGCCGAGCCGCGCCCGGTCAGCGGCGTGACGTAAAGGGTCTGCCCGGACATGGCGTCGGCGAGGACGAACTCGGCGTTGTTCCCGGAGTTCGTGTCGTCGGCGCCCTCACTGGTCTCCCAACCGACCCGCTTGAAGAACCAGTCCCTGAAATCACCGGTGGCGTTCGTGGCCGCACGCTGCCTTGCGGCCATCGAAAGCGGGTACGTCGGACCCGGAATCCCTTTCGGATCTTCACGGATCTCGAGCTTTCCCGTCCTGCCGTCGTAGACAGCCACCCCGGCGGGACGCTTGGTGACGACGAACAGCCCGTCCTGCTCCACGAGAGGCACCACGACGACGGGATGGCTGTGCCCCGGTTCACCGGGCCGGTCGGAGTCCCTCGCGCAGTACCCGTAGGCGTCGTCCTCGTCCCACGAGACACCCCGACGAACGCTGTTGATCAGTCGCCCGAGGTTCGCGCCGAACAAGCCGTCCAAGCGGCGCCCGGCCGCCTCCGCGAAGCCGCAGGTGTGCCCCGCGGCCCGGCCGGTCAGCGGAACCGCCTGCTCGAGCACGGCGTCGTAGCCGGTCAGCATGCCCCGGCGTTCCACCAGACCGGTGTAGGCGTCCTCGTCGGGAAGGTAGGTGACGTCCACGAGGTCGCCTGGATGTTCACCGAGGCTGGGCCGGGCCTGCGCGGAAGCCACCTGGAACGGGGCACGCTGGGTGAACGTCGGCGGTTCGGCCGTGGTCACCACCACGTCACGCGCGTAGGCCACGTCGCGCTGGTAGGACAGTGACACGCACAGCACCACGAACGGCGATCAGGAGGCCGGCGATCACGTATCCGACCCCCAACAGGAAGACCGAGTCGCCACGATCAGAACGGCTCGTCAGGTGCGCGAACGCCAGCACCGCGGCGACGGCGAGGCAGACCAGCGGGACCAGGTACGGGGCCGTGGCCCGCAGAAACCACAGCACGTGAGTGGAGTAGTAGGGAGCCAGCAACACGAAGGCACCCACCGCGGCCGCACACAGCAGGCCGTAGCCGAAGGCCCTGGACAGCGATCGCACCGAACCACCCCCACTCCCGACTCCGTCAGGGGCATCGTCCCGTCACCGCTCCGGCGCGCGCAGTGGAACTTTCCGGTCGCCGACCTGCCCCTTCAGACCGACATCCGCTTCGTCGATCTCCACGACCGCCTGGATGCCGCTCCCCTGGCACTGACGCCACCCGGCACGCTCGCGACCGTGGGCGGGAGTGGTCAGCCCAGTGCCGCCGCCTTGCGCAGCAGCACCGAACGTTCGCGCCGGTTGGCGCACAGCCGGGCCGCCAGCTCCAGCTCGGCGCGCGCCTCCGGTCGCCGGCCGAGCCGGGCCAGCAGCTCGCCGCGTACGGTCGGCACCAGATGCGAACCGGGGAGCCGGTCCGCGGCGATCAGCTCGTCCACGATGGCCAGGGCCTGCGCCGGACCCGAGGCCATGGCCACGGCGACAGCCCGGTTGAGCTCGACCACCGGCGAGGGCGCGACCCGGCCGAGCGCCTCGTAGAGCACCACGATCCGGTCCCAGTCGGTCTCCTCGACCGACGGCGCCGACGCGTGGACGGCGGCGATCGCGGCCTGCAGGCCGTAGGGGCCCAGGCCGCGGGTCGATGCCCTGGCCAGCGCGGCCAGCCCGCGGCGGATCGCCGAGAGGTCCCACCGCCGCCGGTCCTGGTCCTCGAGCAGGACCGGCGAACCGTCCGGGCCGGTGCGGGCCGGGAAGCGCGCGGCCGTCAGCTCGCACAACGCGAGCAGGCCGTGCACCTCGGGCTCGTCCGGTTGCAGCGCGGCGAGCGTGCGGGTCAGCCGGATCGCCTCGTAGGCGACGTCGGGGCGCAGCAGCCGGTCGCCCGACGTGGCCGTCGACCCCTCGGTGAAGATCACGTAGAGGACGCTGAGCACGCCGCCCAGCCGCTCCCGGCGCTCCTCGGCCGGCGGCAGCTCGAAGGGCACCCCGGCCGCCGCGATCGTCTTCTTGGCCCGGGTGATGCGGGCCTGCACGGTCGGCACGGGTACGAGGAAGGCGCGGGCGACCTCCTCGCTGGACAGGCCGCCGACCACGCGCAGGGTCAGCGCCACCCGGGCCTCGGGGGAGAGCACCGGGTGGCAGCTGACGAACATCAGCGCCAGGACGTCGTCGTCGATCCTGTCGGGGTCGACCTCTTCGTCGACCGAGTCGACCGCCCGGTCGGCCGCCAGCATGGCGTATCGGTCCCGCAGGGCGGTCCGGCGGCGGATCGCGTCGATCGCCCGCCGCCGGGCCGTGGCCATCAGCCAGCCGGCCGGATGGGCCGGAGAGGCGAGCGGCCACGACACCAGTGCCTCGGCCACCGCCTCCTGGGCCGCGTCCTCGGCCAACCCGAAATCGCCGGTGAACCGGGTCAGCGCGGCGACGATCCGCGCCGACTCGATCCGCCAGACGGCCTCGACGTCGGCCGTGCCCATCACAGCCGGCCGCTGCCCTCGCGCAAGGCCCCTTCCTGAACGAACGTCCCGTCGTCCTGCGGGACCTCGTCCTCCCCGGGCACCCGCCGGACCTCGATCTTGGACCCGGGGACCGCCGGGACCCGCTTGGCCCACTCGACCGCCTCCTGCTTCGAGGCGACATCGAGCAGGAAGTAGCCCCCGAACAGTTCCTTGGTCTCGCCGTACGGCCCGTCCGTGACCACCGGGGCCTCGCCGCTGAAGTGCACCACGACTCCCTGACCCGGATCGTCCAGCCCTTCGGCCGCGAGGAGAACACCGGCCTTGGTCATCTCCTCGATGAACTGGCGGGTCGCGGCCATCGCCTCGCCGATGTTCGCCATCATCGCCGCGTTCGTCTCGTCGGTACCCCGCATGATCAGCATGTACTTCGGCATCGTGTTCTCCTCGTCCGGTGGGGCCGCCTCTCGACCCTCGCACTCGCACCCATAGGTCGAACGAGCGGCCCACGGATCAACACGGCCCCGGAGAAATCTCTCGCCACGACGCGGCCGATCCCTCGGACGGCGTTTCATCGATCGGAAAGCCTGACGTCGCGGCTTCGGCAGGCGGCGACGCTCACGCGGATCCGGACAAGTGATCGCGA
>CAVSGQ010000009.1:0-493181 GCA_963727495.1 uncultured Actinomycetota bacterium
GATGCCGAACACCAGGCCGAACTGCTGCTGGTCGAGGCCGTAGCCCTCCTGCAGGACGAACGACGAGCCCGACACGTAGGAGAACAGCGCGGACATGCCGAGCGCGGCCACCAGCGCCAGCACGACGAACTGCCGGTCGGTGACCAGCGAGCGGTACGTGCGCAGCACCGGGCGGAACGCGCCCGTGCGCCGGGGGTCCGGCGGCAGCGTCTCGCGCAGCAGGAACATCCGACCAGCATCAGGGCCACGCCGAGACGGCGAGCAGGGCGAACACCCCCCGCCACGAGCCGGTAGCAGATCGCCGCCGCCGAGCGTCGGGGCCAGCATGGGCGCGGCGCCCATCACGAGCAACAGGCGGGAGAGCACGGTGGCGGCGGCCCGCCCGTCGTAGAGGTCGCGGACCACGGCCAGCGCGACCACCATGGCGCCGGCCGCGCCGACACCCTGCAGCACCCGCAGCACACCCAGCACCGCCATGTTCGGGGCGACCAGGCACAGCAGCGACGCGAGGACGTGCAGCGCGGTGCCCACCATCAGGGGCAGCCGCCGGCCGAGGGCGTCGGAAAGGGGCCGATCGGGGAGCTGCCCGAGCCCCAGGCCGGCAGCGTGCCGGTGAGCGTGAGCTGCACCGCCGCCGAGGAGGTCCCCAGCTCGTCGGCGATCGCCGGCAGGGCCGGCAGGTACATGTCGATGGTCAGCGGGCCCAGGGCGATGAAGGGGCCGAGCACCAGGATCACCCGGACCCGCTCGGACCCGGTGGGCGACACGACCTCGGGCACGGGTGCCGGGGCGCGTGTCGCGGACAGCGTGGCGCGTTCCATCAACGGCCTTTCACAAGTGGGGACCCAAGACATTACGACGGTGTCTGCCGCGATCAGAAACCCGCCGGAAGGTTTGTTCCGGGATCCCTCTGGAAGGCCGAAATCCGCCAGCTAGCGGCGCCAGGCGGTGCGCTGCCGCACCCGGTGCCCGATCAGCACCACGACCAGGCCGGTCCCGATGCCGAGCAGCCACAGGCGCTCGGTCTGGGCGATGTGGTTGCCGACGAACGCCATCAGGAACATGGCGATGGCCGAGATCCAGCCGCCGATCTCGCGGCCCCGGGGGAACCTGCCGTGCCAGCCCCACCCCACGGACGGCTCCTCGTGCGGGTCGACCTCGTTCTTCGACCGCTTCTCCAGCTGTGAGCCCGCCACGTTCCCTCCCGGCACGTCTCGATCGTCGCGCACATGGTCCCACACGGCCAAGCGGAGCCCGCACGCCCACACGGGCGGAACAGAGCGGCCGTCAACCGCACCCAAGGGGAACGGGACGCACCCCAGCCACAGGTACGTGCCGAACGGGACGCACAGACGCACGGTGACCATAAGGGTCAATTCCGGGGTGGCGGAACTGTTCGGGAACAATGGCGTCGATGACCAGACGTACCGTCCTCGTGCTCGGCTCCACGGGCTCGGTCGGCGTCCAGGCGCTGGACGTGGTGACGGCCAACCCCGACCGGTTCGAGGTGGTCGGTGTCGCGGCCGGTGGCTCCGACCCGGCGACCCTGGCGGCGCAGGCCGTGGCGAGCGGCGCCCGGGCCGTGGCCGTGTCCCGCTCGACCGCCGCCGAGGACGTCCAGCTCGCGCTGTACGCCGAGGCCCAGCGGCGCGGTTACGAGCGGGGCGGGTTCGCGATGCCGCGCATCCTGGCCGGCCCGGAGGCGGTGGCCGAGCTGATCGGCACGACGCCCGCCGACGTCGTGCTGAACGCGATCACCGGCTCCCGCGGCCTCGAGCCGACGCTGCGCGCCCTCGCCACCGGCGCCACGCTGGCGCTCGCGAACAAGGAGTCGCTGATCGCCGGCGGGCCGCTGGTCCTGCGCGCGGCGGCGCCGGGCCAGCTCGTGCCGGTCGACTCCGAGCACTCGGCGATCGCCCAGTGCCTGCGCGGCGGCCGGGCCGGCGAGGTGGACCGGCTGGTGCTGACCGCCTCGGGCGGCCCGTTCCGCGGCCGGCGGCGCGCGGAGCTGGGAGATGTGACGGTGGCCGACGCGATGGCGCACCCGACGTGGGACATGGGCCCGGTGATCACGATCAACTCGGCCACGCTGGTCAACAAGGGGCTGGAGCTGATCGAGGCGCACCTGCTGTTCGGCGTGCCCTACGAGCGGATCGACGTGGTGGTCCACCCGCAGTCGATGATTCACTCGATGGTGACGTTCACCGACGGCTCCACGCTCGCCCAGGCCAGCCCGCCGGACATGCGGCTGCCGATCTCGCTCGCCCTCGGCTGGCCGGACCGGGTGCCCGGCGCCGCCCGGCCGGCCACGTTCTCCACGCCGTCCGCGTGGACGTTCGAGCCGCTGGACCAGGAGACGTTCCCGGCCGTCCGGCTCGCCCGGCAGGCCGGCGAGGCGGGCGGCTGCCTGCCGGCGGTCTACAACGCGGCGAACGAGGAGGCCGTCACGGCCTTCGCGGCAGGAAACACGGCCTTCACCGACATTGTGGACACTGTGCACCAGGTGCTCGACGACGCGGACGGCTGGCGGGCCGAGCCGTCCGGCGTCGAGGAGGTGCTCGCCGCGGAGAGCTGGGCACGGGCCCAGGCCAGGCAGCGGCTCGCGGCAACGGCTGAGCCCGGTGGCACCGGGCGTGGAGAGGACTGATCAAGTGCTCGCGTGGATTCTCGGGATCATCCTGTTCGCGCTCGGGATATGCATATCCGTCGCGCTGCACGAGGCCGGCCACATGGGCGCGGCCAAGATGTTCGGGATGCGGGTGCGCCGGTACTTCATCGGCTTCGGCCCGACGATCTGGTCGTTCCGCCGCGGCGACACCGAGTACGGCCTGAAGGCCATCCCGGCCGGCGGGTTCTGCGACATCGCCGGCATGACCGCGCTCGACGAGGTGACGCCCGAGGAGGCGCCCCGGGCGATGTGGCGCTACGCCACCTGGAAGCGCTTCGTGGTGATGGTCGCCGGCTCGGTGACCCACTTCATCATCGGGTTCCTGATCCTGTACCTGATGGCCGTCACGATGGGCCTGCCCAACCTGAACTTCGACGTGAACGCGGTGAAACCCGAGGTCGGCACCGTCAACGACTGTGTGGTCGACAAGACCGGCAGCGCGCAGGACGGCTGCACGGAGGGGGCGGCCGCGCCGGCCAAGGACGCCGGCCTGCGTTCCGGCGACCTCGTGCTGTCCGTCGACGGCACGCCCACGCCGACCTGGAAGGACATGGTCGACAAGGTCGAGGGGCTGTCCGGTCCGGCCGAGTTCGTGGTCCGCCGGGGGAGCGAGACGCTCACCCTGACCGTCGACGTGGCGCAGGTCTCGACCGGCGACGGCAAGGTCGGCGCGATCGGCGTGTCGGTGGCCCTGCCGCCCGCGGTGAACACCTACAGCCTGGCCGGCGGGCTCGGCGGCGCGACGAGCTTCACCGGCGAGATGTTCGTCGGCGTGTGGCACGGCCTGCTCGCGTTCCCGGAGAAGATCCCCAAGGTCATCGAGGCCATCGGCGGCGCGCCGCGCAGCGCGGACACCCCGGTGAGCGTGGTCGGCGCCAGCATCATCGGCGGCGACGCGGTCGAACGCGGGCTGTGGGAGATGTTCCTGCTGCTGCTCGCCACGCTGAACTTCTTCGTCGGCGTGTTCAACCTGCTCCCGCTGCTGCCGCTGGACGGCGGGCACATCGCGGTCCTGTTCTACGAGAAGGTCCGCGACTGGCTGCGGCGGCTGCGCGGCAAGCCCGCCGGCGGGCCGGTCGACTACTCGAAGTTGTCGGCCGTCACGATGGTGTTCGTCCTGCTCGGCGGTGCGGTGGTGTTGTTGACCGTCACAGCCGACATCGTCAACCCGATCCGAATACCTCAGTAGGCTGGGAATCATGACCGAAGGCACCATGCTGGGCATGCCCGCGCTCCCGCCGCCCGTGCTGGCGGAGCGCCGCAAGACCAGGCAGCTGATGGTCGGCAAGGTCGGCGTCGGCAGCGACCACCCGATCTCCGTGCAGTCGATGACCACCACGAACACCGCCGACGTGAACGCCACGCTGCAGCAGATCGCCGAGCTCACGGCGGCCGGCTGCGACATCGTGCGGGTGGCCTGCCCCTCCCAGGACGACGCCGAGGCGCTGCCGGCGATCGCGGCGAAGTCGCAGATTCCGGTCATTGCGGACATCCACTTCCAGCCACGCTACGTGTTCGCCGCGATCGAGGCGGGCTGCGCGGCGGTGCGGGTCAACCCGGGCAACATCAAGAAGTTCGACGACAAGGTCAAGGAGATCGCGGACGCCGCGCGCGACCACGCGACCCCGATCCGCATCGGCGTCAACGCGGGCTCGCTGGACCCGCGGCTGCTGAAGAAGTACGGCAAGGCGACGCCGGAGGCGCTCGCGGAGTCGGCGATGTGGGAGGCGTCCCTGTTCGCCGAGCACGACTTCCACGACATCAAGATCTCGGTCAAGCACAACGACCCGGTGGTCATGGTGCGTGCCTACGAACTGCTCGCCGAGCAGTGCGACTACCCGCTGCACCTCGGCGTGACCGAGGCCGGCCCGGCGTTCCAGGGCACGATCAAGTCGGCGGTGGCGTTCGGCGCGCTGCTGCGGCAGGGGATCGGCGACACCATCCGGGTGTCGCTGTCCGCGCCGCCGGTCGAGGAGGTCAAGGTCGGCGCGCAGATCCTGCAGTCGCTGAACCTGCGGCCACGCAAGCTGGAGATCGTGTCCTGCCCGTCGTGCGGCCGGGCCCAGGTGGACGTGTACACGCTGGCCGACGAGGTCACCGCCGGCCTGGAGGGCATGGAGGTGCCGCTGCGCGTCGCGGTGATGGGCTGCGTGGTGAACGGCCCGGGGGAGGCGCGTGAGGCCGACCTCGGCGTCGCGTCGGGCAACGGCAAGGGCCAGATCTTCGTGAAGGGCAAGGTCATCAAGACCGTGCCCGAGCACCAGATCGTGGAGACGCTGATCGAGGAGGCCATGCGCATCGCCGACGAGACCGGCGAGTCCGTCTCCGGGGAGCCCGTGGTCACCGTCTCCTGAACGGCCGCGCTCAGCGGTGGGCGATCTGCGCGCGGAGGTAGTCCTCGTGCTCGGGGCTCAGCGCGGGGAACTCGGCGGGTTCGAGCACCCGGCGGACCTCGACCTCGCCGCCGTACGGGCAGCGGCGGGCCCACTCGACGGCCTCGCCGCGGGAGGCCACGTCGATCAGCCAGTAGCCGGTCACGGGCAGGTGGGGGCCGTCCTCGTCGAACCTCGCGCGCCCGTCGGTCACCCGGACCCGCCCGCCCCGCGCGCTCGACGCGGGCCCGTCCGCGGCCAGCAGCACCCCGGCGCGCACCAGTTCCTCGGCGTAGCGCCACAGCGCGGCGGCGGTGGGCGGGACATCCTCGTCCGACGTGGCCAGAACCAGGAAACGCATGGCGGGCTCCTTCCGTTCGGGCACTCACCGACACGTCGAAACGGCCGGGCCCGGATCGACACCATCGGGCGAACTTCTCGCCCGGTTCGCCGTCCGCGGGTCGTGGCTGTCCCGGAAGCCGGACATCTGGCACGCTTGAGCCTGTGTTGCGGCTTGCTGGAGCGCGGCTGCTCGACGAGCGGGATCGCATGGCCGTGCGCGCGATGCTCACGGCGGATCCGGTCGCGTCCTGCATGGTCGCCTCGCGAATCGAGACCCTCGGCATGGACCCGTGGCGGCTGGGCGGCGAGCTGTGGGGCTGCGAGCCCCGTGGTTTCCGCGGCGGCCGGCTGGACTCCCTGTGCTTCGCGGGCTCGAACCTGATCCCGCTGCAGGGCAGCCGGTCCGCGCTGCGCGCCTTCGCCGACCGTGCCCTGCGCCGGCGGCGGATGTGCTCGTCGGTCGTGGGCCCGGCCGAGCAGGTGCTCGGCCTGTGGGCGGAGCTGGAGCTCGACTGGGGGCCGGCCCGCGAGGTACGCGAGGACCAGCCGCTGATGTCCACCTCCCGGGAGGCACGCATACCGGCCGACCCGCTCGTCCGCCCAGTGCGCCCCGACGAACTCGACCGCTACCTGCCGGCAGCGGTCGCGATGTTCATCGAGGAGGTCGGCGTCGACCCGCGCGCCGGGGACGGCGGGGCGAGCTACCGGGCCCGGGTCGCCGAGCTGATCGCCGCGGGCCGCGCGTTCGCCCGGTTCGAGGGCGGCGAGGTCGTGTTCAAGGCGGAGATCGGCGCGCTGTCCAACGCGGTCGGGCAGATCCAGGGCGTGTGGGTGCACCCCGACCGCCGCGGGCACGGGCTGGGCTCGGCGGGCACCGCCGCGGTGGTCGACCGCCTGGTCCGCGGGCTCGGGCGCACCGCGAGCCTGTACGTCAACGCCTACAACGTGATCGCCCAGTCGGCCTACCGGCGGATCGGTTTCACCCGGGTCGGCCAGTACGCCACCGTGCTGTTCTGAGAGTCGGTGCCATCGGCCATACTCGCCGCCGTGCGCGCTACGTCTCGCCGTGCGGCCGGTGCCCTCGCCGCGGTCCTGCTCGTGCTGCCCGCCGCCGGCTGCGGGCTGTTCGGCGAGTCCGGGCCGCAGCCGCAGGACATCGCCGCGGACTACCTCGACGCGTTCGCGAAGGGGGACAACGCCGCCGCGGCGGCCCTGACCGACGCGCCCGACTCGGCGAAGGCGCTGCTCGACGGCTTGCGCGACAAGCTGGACCCGAAGGCGGTGGCCGCGCAGCTGGGCAAGGTCGAGACCAGCGACACCTCGGCGAAGGCGTCGTTCCAGGTCACCTGGGACTTCGGGCACGACCGCCGGTGGGAGTACGACGGCCGGATGGAACTGCACGACGAGGACGACACCTGGAAGGTGCACTGGTCCACCACGGTCGTGCACCCCGAGCTCGCCGAGCAGCAGTCCATCGCCGTGCAGAACGAGCAGCCGGAGCTGGCCCCGGTCCTGGACCGCGACGGCAGCCTGCTGCTCTCGCCGGACCGGGTGGTCTCGGTGCTGTTCGAGCCGGCGAAGGCGGGCGACGCGTCGGCGGTGGCCGGCTCGCTCGCCGACGCGCTGCGCGGCTTCGACGCGACGATCACCCAGCAGTCCATCCTGGCCGGCGCGAAGAAGCACCCGGACCAGCCCTACCAGGTCGTGCTGCTCCGCTCCTCGGACTACGAGCGGATCAAGCCGCGGATCTACGACCTGCCCGGCGTGCGGTTCACCGCGTCGCCGCGGCTGCTCCCGGCGGACAAGAAGCTCGCGCCCACGCTGCTGCCCGGCATCCGCAAGCTGGTCGAGGACGACCTGATCGGCAAGGCCGGCTGGCGGGTGATCACCACGGACGTCTCGGGCGCCGAGGTCTCGGAGCTGTACGCGAAGGCCGCCGAGCCCGCCGAGGCGGCCCGGGTGACGCTGAGCCTGAAGGTGCAGAACGCGGCCCAGGCCGCGCTCGCGAGCGAGCGGACCCCGTCGATGATGGTCGCCATGCAGGCCTCGACCGGCGAGCTGCTGGCCGTGGCGCAGAACCCGGCGGCGGACAAGCAGGGCCCTCTGGCGCTGACCGGGCGCTACCCGCCGGGTTCCACGTTCAAGATCGTGACCGCGATCGCCGGCATCGAGGCCGGCAAGACCCAGCCGAACGCGCGGGTCGGCTGCCCCGGGACGATCACCATCGACGGCCGGGTGGTGCCCAACAACAACGAGTTCGACAAGGGCGTGATCCCGCTGCACAGCGCGTTCGCGTTCTCCTGCAACACGACGTTCGCCGAGCTCGCGACCAAGCTGGAGCCCTCGGGCCTCACCGACACCGCGCGGCGGCTCGGGCTCGGTGCCGACTTCGTGATGCGCGGCGCGACCACGGTCACCGGATCGGTCCCGCCCGCCTCGGACGTGGTCGAGCGCGCGGAGGACGGGTTCGGCCAGGGCAAGGTGGTGGCGAGCCCGTTCGGCATGTCGCTGGTGGCCGCCACGGTGGCCTCGGGCACGATGCCGACGCCCACGCTGCTGGACGGCGCCCGCACGGAGTCCGACACCGACCCGGAGCCACTCGACCCCACGCTGCTCGCCGCGATGCACTCGATGATGCGGGAGGTCACGCAGCGCACGCCCGCGCTGGCCGGCTACCCGGACGTGCGCGGCAAGACGGGTACCGCCCAGTTCGGCGACGGCAAGCACGCGCACGGCTGGTACGTCGGCTTCCGCGGCGACCTGGCGTTCGCGACCCTGATCACCGACGCGGGGAAGTCGAGCAAGGCGGTGGCCGCCACGGTCCGCTTCTTCGACGCCCTGCGGTGACCGGTGCCCGGCCCGCTCCTCACCGGCCCCCGAGCAGCGCATCGTAGGGTGGAACCATGCCCGTACGTGCTCCGCTGAAGCCCGGCGTCCAGTCGCCCCGCCGGCAGGTTCCGTCGTCCATCGCGCGTCCCGAGTACGTGGACAAGCCCGCACCCCAGCGCAACACCGAGCCGTGGGTGCAGACCGACGAGACCATCGAGGCCATGCGGGTCGCCGGGAAGATCGCCGCGCAGGCCCTGCCAGGAGGGCGGCAAGGCCGTCAAGCCGGGCGCCATCACCGACGACATCGACGCCGTGGTGCACGAGTTCCTCCTCGACCACGGCGCGTACCCGTCCACGCTGGGATACCGCAATTTCCCCAAGTCGTGCTGTACGTCCCTCAACGAGGTGATCTGCCACGGCATCCCGGACACGACGCAGATCCAGGACGGCGACATCGTCAACATCGACGTGACGGCCTACCTCGGCGGCGTGCACGGCGACACCAACGCGACCTTCCTCGCCGGCGACGTCGACGAGGACGTCCGGCTGCTGGTCGAGCGCACCCACGAGGCCACCCTGCGGGCGATCAAGGCCGTCCGCCCCGGCCGGGCGCTCAACGTGATCGGCCGGGTGATCGAGTCCTACGCCAAGCGGTTCGGCTACGGGGTCGTCCGCGACTTCACCGGCCACGGCATCGCCCGGTCGTTCCACAGCGGGCTGGTCATCCTGCACTACGAGGAGCCCAGCGTCGACACGCTGATCGAGAAGGGCATGACCTTCACCATCGAGCCGATGATCACCCTCGGCGGCATCGACTACGACATCTGGTCCGACGGCTGGACGGTCACCACGAAGGACAAGAGCTGGACCGCCCAGTTCGAGCACACCCTGGTGGTCACCGACAACGGCGCGGAGATCCTCACCCTGCCCTGACCAGCTCGGTGAGCACCTCGAGCACGGCCACCGCCACCGGGTCGGGGTCGGTCGCCGGCGCCAGGTGGTGGGAGTCGAGCCTGCGCACCGGCCAGCCCAGCCCCGTCGCGGCCGCGAGGTCCGCGGCATACGCGTCCGAGAGCGCCACGTAGCCGGCCGGCCCGGCCCACTCGACCTGCGGGCGCGGTTCCTTGAGGTACGCGACCGGGACCTCGGGCGCCTCGTCCGCGATCTCGGCGCGCAGCCGTTCGTCGGTGACCAGGTCGGCGAGCGGGTCGGGGGAGAACCAGCGGTGCCAGCGGGGCAGCCGGCCCTCCCGCGAGGCGGACTTCAGGTGGGCGTACAGCTCGGCGGGCACGGTGTCGCGCCAGCTGCGGCCCGGCGTCGGCAGCCCGGCGTCGACGAACACCAGGCCGGTGACCGTGTCCTCCAGCGCGTCGGCGAACGCGGGCAGCAGCGGTCCGGCGCCGCTGTGCCCGATCAGCACGAACCGGCCGGCCTCGTCGGCCAGCTCGCTCATGGCGTCGGCGAACGAGCCCACCAGCACCTGGTGCACGGGCGCGGACACCACGCTGGGCCGCAGGTCCAGCAGCACCGCCGGGTGCCCGTGCGCGGCGAGCGCGTCGGCAAGCGGGCGCAGGCTCGCCGGCCCGAGGAACGGGCTGTGCACCAGGACGGCGGTGATCGGGGACGCGGCCATGCCGCGATGATGGCAGGTGCGGTGGGAGTCGAGCGAAGGGATCGGTCCATGCGCGGCGCGGTGCTGGTCGCCGGCACGTCCTCGGACGCCGGCAAGAGCGTGCTCGCGGCCGGGCTGTGCCGCTGGCTCGCCCGGCAGGGGGTGCGGGTGGCGCCCTTCAAGGCACAGAACATGTCGAACAACTCGGTCGTGACGCCGGACGGCGGCGAGATTGGCCGGGCGCAGGCGATGCAGGCCGCGGCCTGCGGGCTCGAACCGAGCGTGCGGTTCAACCCGGTGCTGCTCAAGCCGGGGGCGGACGACAGCTCGCAGGTGGTCGTGCTCGGCAGGGCGGTCGGCGTGGCGAGCGCGACGTCCTACCGGCGCTTCGACCTGCTCGACGTCGTCCTGTCCACACTGGACGGTCTGCGCGCGGAGTTCGACGTGGTGGTGTGCGAGGGCGCGGGCTCGCCCGCGGAGATCAACCTGCGGGCGGGCGACATCGCGAACCTCGGCCTGGCGCGCGCGGCGGGGCTGCCGCTGCTCGTGGTCGGCGATATCGACCGGGGCGGCGTCCTCGCGCACCTGTTCGGCACGCTCGCCGTGCTCGACCCGGCCGACCAGGCGCTGGTCGCGGCCTTCGTGGTCAACAAGTTCCGGGGGTCGCTCGACCTGCTCGCGCCGGGGCTCACCCGGCTCACCGAGCTCACCGGCCGGCCGGTGCTGGGCGTGCTGCCTTGGCGGCCGGACCTGTGGCTGGAGGCGGAGGACTCGCTGTCCTACGCGGCCGACGGCGTGCTCGGCCGGCCGGCGCCACCGGTGGGGGAGCAGTGGCTGCGGGTGGCGGTCGTGCGGCTGCCCCGGATCTCGAACGCGACCGACGTGGAGGCGCTGGCGTGCGAGCCCGGGGTCGCCGTCCGGTTCGTCACGGAACCGTCACGGCTCGCCGACGCGGACCTGGTGGTGCTCCCCGGCACGAAGTCCACTGTGGACGACCTGGCGTGGCTGCGCCGGCAGGGCCTGGCCGACGCGGTGGCCGGGCACGTGCGGTCCGGCCGCCCGCTGCTGGCCGTGTGCGGTGGCTACCAGATGCTCGCCCGCCGGATCGACGACGAGGTGGAGTCCGGGGCCGGTTCGGTCCCCGGCCTGGGCCTGCTGGACCTGGACATCCACTTCGCCGCGGCGAAGACCCTCGCCCGTCCCTCCGGCGTGGCGCTGGGCGAGAAGGTGACCGGTTACGAGATCCACCACGGCCGGGTCAGCCGCCGGGGTGCGCCGCCGCCGCTGATCGAGCCGGCGGAGGGTGCCCTGACCGGCCCGGTGGCGGCGACGCACTGGCACGGCCTGCTGGACAACGACGGATTCCGCCGCGAGCTGCTGCGCTGGGCGGCGGGCCACGCCGGGCGCACCGGCTTCGAGCCCGCGGCGGACACCCGGGTGGCACAGGTCCGCGCCGCCCAGCTCGACCTGCTGGGTGACCTGGTGGCCGAGCACCTCGACACCGCAGCGCTGACCCGCCTCATCGAAGAGGGGGCGCCGCCGGGGCTTCCGGTGCTGCGCACCAGGGCGTGTCTGACGGATCTCGGCCACGCCATAAATCCGTCAGACACGTCCTAGTCGAGGGGGAGGTTGAGCAGGGCGTTCTCGACCAGCTCGGGCATCGACGGGTGGATCCAGTACTGGCCGCGGGCCATGCGGCGCGCGTCCAGGCCGAAGCTCATCGCCTGGATCAGGGGCTGGATCAGCGTCGAGGCCTGCGGGCCGATGATGTGCGCGCCCAGCAGCTGCCCGGTCGACGGGTCGGCCAGCAGCTTCGCGAAGCCCGTGGTGTCCTCCATCGCCCAGCCGTAGGCGATGCCGGCGTAGTCCTGTGCGGACGTCACGTACCGCAAGCCCCGTTCACGGGCCCGCTGCTCGGTCAGCCCTACGGATGCCACCTGCGGGGAGCTGAACACGGCATGCGGCACGAACCGGTGGTCGGCCTCCATCGGCGCGTCCGGTTGGAGCAGGTTGTGCTGCACGACGTGTGCCTCGTGGTTCGCCACGTGCTTGAGCTCGTGGGGCGAGCTGATGTCGCCCAGCGCCCACACACCCTCGGCCGTGGTGCGCTGCGTGGCGTCCACGACCACGTGTCCCGTGCCGGCCACCTCGATGCCGCCGGCGGGCAGGTCGAGCGTGTCCGAGTTCGGTGTCCGGCCGACCGCGACCAGCACCACCTCGGTCTCGACCGACTCCGGGCCCGCGGCGCCGGCCAGGTCGATCCGCACCCCACCGTCCACAGGGGACGCTCCGGTGAGCGTGCGGTTCATCCGCAGGTCCCACCGTTGCCCGGCCAGCTCGGTGAACCGGGCGCTGACGTCGGTGTCCTCGTGCCGCAGCATCACCCCGGACCGGCCGACCACGGTGACGTCCACGCCGAACGCGGAGAACACGTGCGCGAGCTCGGCGGCGACGAACCCGGTGCCGACGATCACCATCCGCCGCGGCGGCTCGTCGAGGCGCATGATCGTGTCGCTGGTGTGGTGCTCGACCTCCCGCAGGGCGAGCGGGACGACCGGCCGCCCGCCGGCCGCCAGCACGATCCGGTCCGCGGTGATCTCTTCGGCCACGCCGGTGACGGCCAGCCGTCGCGGGCCGGTGAACCGCGCGGTCCCGCCGAACACCGTCACGTTCGCGTTGTCCGGGTGGTCGCGCCGGTACCGCAGCCCGCCCGCGGAGAGCGGGTCGATACGGCCGAAGATCCGGTCCCGGACATCCGGCCAGCGCACCCCGAGCAGCTCGGCGTCCACGCCGAGCTTCGCCGACGCGGCGGGCGTGGCCGCGAGGTCCGCGGTGTGCACGAACATCTTCGTCGGTATGCAGCCGACGTTCAGGCAGGTGCCGCCGAACACGCCGCGCTCGACGATCGCCACCCGCCACCCGGCGAACCGTTCGTCGAGGATCGAGTTGCCCGAACCGGTGCCGACGATGACCAGGTCGAAGTGCGTCACATCGCTGTCCAACATCGCCGGCACCGGTACGGATTCCGGCCCGTCAGTGCCGGTAGGTCGGCGTGATGATCGCGCGGGCGAGCGTGTGGAAGGCCAGGTTGAAGCTCACCACCGCGGCCGAGGCGTTCCCGTCGACCTCCAGCGCGTCCACGTCCACGGCGTGCACCACGAAGTAGTAGCGGTGCGGCTGGTCGCCCTGCGGCGGCGCGGCACCGCCGAATGCGCGGGTACCGAAGTCGTTGCTCACGTGGAAGCCGTCGCCGGGCAGGCTCGCGTCGTCCGCACCCGCGCCGGCGGGCAGTTCGGTGGCCGAGGCCGGCAGGTTCACCGCGATCCAGTGCCAGAACCCGCCCGGGATCGGCGCGTCCGGGTCGAAGCAGGTGACCACGAAGCTCCGGGTCCCCTCCGGGAACCCGGACCAGGCCAGCTGCGGTGAGGTGTTCTTGCCGCCGGCGCTGTCGTGCACCGCGCTCATCGGCAACTGCTCGCCGTCGGTGACGTCGGTGGACGTCACCGTGAACGAACCGACGGCCGGCAGCAGCGCGTAGGGGTCAGGCGCAACGGGACGCTCGAGGCTCATCGTCATCTCCCAGAAGAGTGATCGTTTCTGCCCCAGACACCCTAGTCTCGCCGGAAGCGCCCCGCCCGGGTCGGCTCGGGCCTACGCTGGGCGATGACCGAGGGGAGTGAGCGTGACCGACAACGAGGTGGAGCGCAGTTCGACCCGGGTGCGTTTTCCGGGGATCAGCCCGCGGGCCTACGAGCACCCGGCCGACCGGGGCGCGATGGCCACGCTGCGCGCCGTGCCGGGCATCGCGTCGGTGCTCAAGGCCGTCGCCGGCATGTGGAACGAGCGGGCCGAGCGACTCTACGCCGTGGCGTCCGCGATCCGGGTCGGCGAGAAGCAGTACCCCAAGATCAACCAGCTGCGGGTGGACGCCGCCGAGTCGCTGGACCTCGACACGATGCCCGAGCTGTACGTGGCGCGCGACCCGCGCGCGAACGGCTACGCCATCGGCATCGACAAGCCGTTCATCGTGCTCACCACCGGCATGGTCGAGTCGCTGGACCTGGAGAGCCTGCGGTGCGTGGTCGGCCACGAGACCGGGCACGTCCTCTCCGGGCACAACGTGCTGCGCACCCTGCTGATGCGGCTGCTGCGCCTGCAGGCCACGGTCCAGTGGGTGCCGATCGGCGCGCTCGGCCTGCGCGCGGTGATCGCCGCGCTGATGGAGTGGTTCCGCAAGGCGGAGCTGACGGCCGACCGCGCCGGCCTGCTGTGCAGCCAGGACCCCGCCGCGGCGCTGCGCCAGCACGTTTTCATGGCCGGCGGCACCAGCCTCACCGACATCGACATCCCCGAGTTCATGCAGCAGGCCAAGGAGTACGAGGAGGTCGACGACATCCGCGACAGCATCCTCAAGCTGATGACCGTCGAGGGGATGAGCCACCCGTTCGCCGTCGTGCGGGCCGCGCAGCTGCAGCGCTGGGCCGCGTCCGAGGAGTACCGGGCGATCCTGGCCGGCGACTACCTGCGCCGCGCCGACGACGCCCCCTCCTCGTCCATGATGGACGACCTCCGCTCCGCCGGCCGCTCCTACAAGGAGTCGTGGTCGAGCTCGACCGACCCGCTGGCGAAGGTGCTCAGCGATGTCGGCGAGGCGGTCTCCGGCGCCGCCGGCAAGGTGTTCAACCGGTTCGGCGGGTCGTCCACCACGGACGAGGCGGAGGCGAACTAGCCCGCCGTGACGATCGCGTGGTCCTCGGCGAACACCTTGCGGCAGGCCGGGGCGCAGAACGCGTAGGTGGTGCCCTCGTGGTCCAGGGTGAGCGTCGCCGTGGCGAGGTCGACCGTCATGCCGCACACCGGGTCGACCGCCGCGCCGGCGGCGACCTGCTTGTCGGTGCCGCGGTAGTTCTCGGTGATCAGCCTGGTGATGTCGGTGCTCGTGGTCACCCTGCCGAGCGTGCCGACGCTGTGCTCCTTGAGGCCGACGACCTGCACGAGGCAATGCGGCTGATCGGTCAGGCGCGCCGGGTCGTCCTCGAACTCGCCGATGATCGTGGTGATCCGCGGGATCATGTGCGTGCCGAACTGGGTGGTGTTCCACGACCCGGGCACGGTGAGCCGCACCAGGTAGCGCGGGGTGGCCGCGCCGCCGGTGGCCCACACGGCCGGCTCGTGCACGATGACGTGGGTGAGCTCGCGGGCCCGGTCGATGACCTCGTCGGGCGCGGCCTCCTCGGTGATCAGGTCCGTCAGCAGGCGCTCGGCGAGCTCCTGGGTTCGGCTGGTGCCGTTGTTCACGAACAGTTCGATGGTCATCATGGGCGGTGCTCCTTGGTTGGGACGTGGGCGAGCAGTTCGTCGACCGACCACTGGTCGCCGGCGTGCCGGCCGAGCTTGGCGGCGAGCGTCCGGCCGTCCGGCGCGATGAGGAAGTCGCCGGGCAGGCCGAAGCGGCCGCCGTCCGGGACGGCCTTCGGCGCCGGCTTGCGTCCGCGCAGCACCGCCGGAAGGGCGACCGCGACCGCGCGGAGGATCGTCGGCCACACGCGTGGGTCGAGCAGCGCGCGGGGCGCGGACTCGACGCCGAACTCCCGGTAGAGGTCCTTGCCGGGGTCGGCGACCACGTCGAACGGCAGGTCGCCCGCGTGCTCGCGCAGCTCCGCGGCCGTCGAGTGGAACACGACGACCTCGCGGATGCCGGCGGCCCGGATCTCGCCGTGCCGGCTGATGACCGACCGCAGGTGGAGGTTGCAGACCGGGCACCCGGCGAAACGCCGGAACTGCAGGTGTACCAGGCGGTCCGGGTCCGGTAAGGGCACCTTCTCGCCGGTGATGGTGGTGAGCTCTCGCATCTCGTCCCCTCGTAGGCGTACAACGTACATCTACGAGTATCCGCGTGCCTTGTACGCTGTCAAGTCGTGCCCAGACCCCGCTCGCTGACGCCCGCGCGCCTGGTGGCCGCCACCCTCGCGGTGATCGACCGCGAGGGCCTCGACGCGCTCACCATGCGTGCGGTGGCCAAGGAGCTGGGCATGGCGACGATGTCGCTGTACCGGTACGTGTCCGATCGCGACCAGCTCGAGGCGCTCGTGGTCGACCACGTCCTCGCGGCGGTCGACACGTCGCCGCCGGCGGGCGACTGGCGGGAGCAGATCACCGTGCTGCTGAGCCGGCTGCGTGCGGCCGTGCGCGAGCATGCGGGCACGGTGCCGCTGCTGCTGCGCCACCGGCACTCGGCGCCGTCGTCGCTGCGCTGGATGGAGGCGACGCTGACGGTGCTGACCGCCGCCGGCTTCCGCGGCCGGGAGCGGGTGATCGCCCAGCGGACCGTGGTGAGCTTCCTGCTGGGGGTGCTGCAGAACGAGTACTACGGCCCGCTGGCCGGCACCGGCACCGCGGTGATGGCCCGCCTGTCCCGGGAGGACTTCCCGATGCTGTCCGAGACGGCTGCGCTGGCCGCGACGCTCCCGGACGACGAGGAGTTCCGCCGCGGCCTGGAGATCGTGCTCCGGGGACTGGGGCCCGTCGCACAGTGAGGCCGCAAGCCGTTCGCTCGACGCGGACGGCGAGTTTCACAGCGGGTCGAGGCGGGTCCTGAGCAGGCAGAACTCGTTGCCTTCGGGGTCGGCAAGGACGTGCCACGGCTCCTCGCCGGTCTGGCCGATGTCGGCCGGGCGCGCACCGAGCGAGAGCAGGCGTTCGAGCTCGGCGTCCTGATCGCGGTCGGTGGCGTTGACGTCGATGTGCAGCCGGGCGTGCCCGACCGTCGGCTCGTCGCTGCGCAGGAGCGAGATCGTCGGCTGCGGGCCGCCGAACCCTTCGCGCGGACCTATCGCGATCCAGACCTCCTCCTCGCGGCCGAGCTCCGTGAAGTCCAGGACCTCGCACCAGAACCGCGCCAGCACTTCGGGGTCGCGGCACCTGAGCACGAGCTCACCGATACGGCATGCCATTGACGAAACCTACCCTCGGCATCCTCCGACCGTCACCGTCACCGTCACCGTCACCGTCACCGGCGCAGGACCGGCTCTAGTCGCCCGTGGCGGAGAAGTGTTGTAGGTCGACGGGGTCCGACCACCCGCCGCCCCACGTCCAGCCGATGGCGCGGAACGCGCGGACCACCTCGTCGCCCGGCGCGATCATGCCCGGCCTGCGTCTCGAGCGGTCCACATAGGACGACGCGAGCTCCGGCAGCACCAGGTCGCCGCGGGTGTAGGGGTTGACGAACGGGTCGACGTCGATCGCCAGGCCGAGCGCGTGCGCGGACCACCGGTGCTGCCCGACCGCGCGGCGGCAGACGAAGGCCGTCGTGTTGTTGCCGTCGCCCGTCGGGGCGGCGTCCAGTTCGGGTCTGTCGACCACGCGCATCTCCTCGATCGGGAAACGCGCCGCGAACAGCCGCCCGAACACTCGCGTCACGTCCGCCGCCACCGCCCGGGCGACGATCATCTCGCCGGTGTGCGCGCGGCCGTCGAACCCCCGGAACGACATCGTGAGGTACCGCAGCCCGGCCGGCGCCACCGGACAGCCCCGGTGCCACGTGCTGCGCGCGACCGCTCCGGCCGGCACCGGCGCCGACGTCGCCACGTACCTGTCGCCGGGTGGTGGGGGCAGGCGGTCGACGGTCGGCAGCCTCCGGTTCACCAGCACCGGGGGAGTGGGCAGCACCTCGCCGTAGCCGTCGGGGCGCAGCGGCAGCGGCTCGGCGCCGACGACCCAGGACGGGGCGGCCGGCGGTGGGGTCGAGGTGGGCCCGGCCGCCGACGAGGGCGGGGACGGCCGCGCTGTCGCAGGCGCTGTCGCAGGCGCGGTCGGAGGCGCGGACGGGGACGGCGCGGGCGGTGCCGGCGGCGCGGGCGCGCAGGCCGCGACGGCCAGCACGAGCGCACACGGTGCGATACGGGACAAACCCACACGTCCAGCATGCCGGAAACCCCGATTTCACCCGGTCGAGGTACATGGTCAAGTTGCCCGGGAAGTGGTCCCACGCCAGCCTGCGTGGGCAGTGTCGACCAGTGTGAGGAGATGACATGGGGGCTGCCTCCCGGGTCACGCGGCTGCTGCTCGCGGTGGGCGTCGCCGCCGGAGCCGCCGCCGGGGCCGTCGCGTTCGGGGTCCACCGGGCCGACGCCGGCCAGGAGATCGTCGGCGGTGACCGGGCGAGCATCGCCGAGCACGCCTACACCGTGTTCCTGACGACCGCCGACGGCTTCCAGTACTGCGGCGGCACCCTGGTCGCCGACGACAAGGTCGTCACCGCGGGGCACTGCGCGGCCGGCATGGCACCGGCGGACATCGTGGTGGTGGCCGGGCGGGAGGACAAGGAGAGCGACGCGGGCATCGTGAGCCCGGTCCGCGACATCTGGGTGCACCCGGACTTCACCGACGTGCGGTCCGGCGCCGACGTCGCGGTGCTCACCCTCGCGCGGCGGCTGCCGTACCCCACCGCCCGGCTGGCCGGCGCCGGCGACGGGCGGCTCTACCGGCCCGGCGTGGTGGCGACGATCCTCGGCTGGGGCCGCGTCGCGGTCGACGGCGAGCCGTCCCGCTACCTGCTGGAGGCCCACGTGCCGCTGGTCGCCGACGCCGGCTGCCGCAAGGCGTACCCGGCGTTCCGGCCGGCCGCGATGACCTGCGCCGGGGTGCCGCGGGGCGGCGTGGACACCTGCCAGGGCGACTCGGGTGGGCCGATGATCGTCGAGGGCACCCTGGTCGGCATCACGTCCTGGGGCGAGGGCTGCGCGGCGCCCGGCAAGCCGGGCGTCTACACCCGGGTCGCCGCCTACGCCGACGAGATCGCCGCACGGATCTGATATCCAGTCGGATGTGACGGAGCTGAGGTTCGCGGCCGGTGACGCGCTCACGGCTGAGCAGTTGTACGCCCTGCTCACGCTGCGGGTCGACGTGTTCGTCGTCGAGCAGGAGTGCCCGTACGGCGAGCTGGACGGCCGCGACCTGCGGCCGGACACCGGACACCTGTGGTGGCCGGCCTCGGGTGAGCCGCGGGCCTACCTGCGGCTGCTGCGCGAGCCGGGCGGCGGCTGGCGGATCGGCCGGGTGTGCACGGCGAAGCAGGCGCGCGGCCGGGGGCTGGGCGCGCGCCTGATGGCGGCGGCCCTGGAGCGCGTGGGCGACGCCGAGGTGGTGCTCGACGCGCAGACCTACGCGCAGGAGTTCTACCGCAGGTTCGGCTTCGAGCCCGACGGCGAGCCGTTCGACGAGGACGGCATCGAGCACGTCACGATGCGCAGGCCGAAGGCGGCGCGCACCGGGTGATCACCTCGACCGCCTGGTCCAGCTCGCCCTCGGTGAGGTCGGCCCGGGCGGTCAGCCGCAGCCGGGACACGTCGTCCGGCACCGACGGGGGCCGGAAGCACCCCACCCACACCCCGGCGGCCCGGCAGTCGTCCGCCCACCGCGCCGCCGACTCGGGTGAGGGTGCGAGCACCGACACCACCGCGGCGGCCGGCGAGGTCACCGTCAGGCCCGCGTCACGCAGCCGGGACGCCAGGGTCAGCGCCGCGGACCGGGCCCGCGCGGGCAGCCCGGGCTCCTCGCGCAGCAACCCGAGCGCGGCCAGGGCGGCGGCGGTGCTGGCCGGGGACAGGCCGGTGTCGAAGATGAAGCTGCGCGCGGAGTCCACCAGGTGCCTGATCACCCGCCGCGGGCCCAGCACCGCGCCGCCCTGCGCGCCCAGCGCCTTGGACAGCGTCACCGTCGTCACCACGTCCGGTTCGCCGATCAGGCCCGCGTCGGCCACCGCACCGCGGCCGCCGTCGCCGAGCACGCCGAAGCCGTGCGCGTCGTCCACCACCAGCGCGGCCCCGTGCGCGCGGCAGGCCTCGAACAGCGCGGGCAGCGGGGCCAGGTCCCCGTCCACCGAGAAGACCGCGTCGGTCACCATCAGGGCGCGCCCGGTGCGGCGGGTGCGCAGGGCGTGGGCCGCCGCGGCCGGGTCGGCGTGGCCGACCACCGCGACGTCGGCGCGGGAGAGCCGGCAGCCGTCGATCAGCGACGCGTGCAGGTACGCGTCGGTGACGATGGCGCTGCCCTTGCCGGACAGCGCCGTGACGGCCCCCAGGTTGGCCGTGAAGCCCGACGAGAACACCAGCGCGGCCTGCGTCCCGCAGAACGCGGCCAGCTCGTGCTCCAGCTCGGTGTGCGCCTCGATCGTGCCGGTGACGAGCCGCGAGCCGGTGGAGCCGGCGCCCCAGCGCAGCGTCGCGGCCGCCGCGGCGCCGGTCACCCGCTTGTCCCGGGACAGGCCGAGGTAGTCGTTGCCGGCCAGGTCCAGCAGATCGGAGTCGGGTCGGCGCGGCCGCAGCCGGCGGGTCAGCCCGGCGCGCCGCCGCTCGTCGGCACGAGTGTCGATCCAGTCGAATACCGAGGTCACCCGGTCGAGTCTGACAGCCGCCGCGTCGCGCGCGACTCGAGGCCGCCCACCTGCGGACCGGTTTGCCCGGGTGGTAACGGTTCGGCATGATCCTTGCCCGCCCTCGCCGCGAGCGGTTACGGTCCGTTCCTGACGTAAGCGCACGCTCACGTCGGAAACGTTCGGGGTTGCACGGCTCACCGTGGAGCGGCCAATGTCGATCCTGTCTGTCAACAACCTCGAGGTCGTCTACGACGACGTGGTGCTCGTCCTGCGCGGGCTGTCCCTCGAGGTTCCGGACGGCTCGATCGTCGCCCTGCTCGGCGCCAACGGCGCCGGCAAGACCACGCTGCTGCGCGCGGTGACCGGCCTGCTGATCACGCACCGGGGCAAGATCACCAAGGGCACCGTGCGGGTCGCCGGCACGGACCTGACCGGCGCGGACCCGGCCGTCGTCGTGCGCCACGGGGTCGGGCAGGTGATGGAGGGCCGGCGGATCTTCGCGGAGATGACCGTCGAGGAGAACCTCCGGGCCGGCGCGCACACCCGCAGGCGCGCCGACTACCGGGAGTCCGTCGGGCGGGTGTTCGACCTGTTCCCCGTGCTCGCCGAGCGCCGCAGGTCCACCGCCGGCTACCTCTCGGGCGGTGAGCAGCAGATGCTCGCGATCGGCCGGGCGCTGATGGCCCGCCCGCGGCTGCTGCTGCTCGACGAGCCGTCGCTCGGCCTCGCCCCCAAGCTCGTCGAGCAGGTGCGCGAGATCGTCGTGCAGATCAACGAGCAGGGCACCAGCGTGCTGCTGGTCGAGCAGAACGCCGTGATGGCGCTGTCCATCGCGAGCTTCGGCTACGTGATGGAGGTCGGCAAGGTCGTCCGGGACGGCCCGGCCGAGGAACTGCTCGCCGACGAGGACATCCGCGAGTTCTACCTGGGTTCGACCTCGGAGACCGAGGAGCGTTCGTTCGCGGAGGTCAAGAGCTACCGGAGGAAGAAGCGATGGAGCGCCTGACCGCCGAGCAGGAGGCCGAGACGCCGGCGGCGCGACCGGAGTCCGAACCCGAGCCGAGGGACAACCGGTCGGCGCCACTGCTGGAGGTGCGGGACCTGACGCTGAGGTTCGGCGGGGTGACCGCACTGAACGGGGTCGGCTTCACCGTCGGCCGCGGCGAGCTGTTCGCGGTGATCGGCCCGAACGGTGCCGGCAAGACCTCGATCTTCAACTGCCTCAACGGTGTCTACCGCCCCCAGCAGGGCTCGATCACGCTGGCGGGCAAGCGGATCAACGGCCGCTCGCCCGCCGCGATCGCCGGCATGGGCGTGGCGCGGACGTTCCAGAACCTCGGCCTGTTCGAGAACCTCACGCTGATCGAGAACCTGATGCTCGGCCGGCACCACCTGATGCGCACCGGCATGCTCGCCGGGATGTTCTGGTGGGGGCGGGCCAGGCGCGAGGAGGTCACCCACCGCGCGGCGGTCGAGGAGATCGTCGAGCTGCTCGAGCTGGAGCCCTACCGGCGCACCCCGGCGGGCCTGCTGCCCTACGGCGTGGCCAAGCGCATCGAGCTCGGCCGGGCGCTGGCCATGGCGCCGGCGCTGCTGCTGCTCGACGAGCCGGTCGCCGGCATGAACGTCGAGGAGACCGAGGACATGGCGCGCTACCTCGTCGAGGTGCGCCGCGAGCTCGACCTCGCGATGATCCTCGTGGAGCACGACATGCGGCTGGTGATGGACCTCGCCGACCGGGTGCTGGCGCTGGACTTCGGGGTGCCGATCGCGACCGGTACCCCGGCGGAGGTCCAGCACGACCCCAAGGTGATCGAGGCATACCTGGGAGGCGGGGCATGACCGCGACCATCGGTCCGGACACCGAGAGGCCGACGACGACGGCGACGCTCGTGGCGCGCCTGCTGGAGCACGCCGAGCGCCGACCGGGCGAGGTGGCGATCCGCGAGAAGTTCCGCGGCTGCTGGCGCGAGTGGACCTGGGCGGAGTACGCCGGGCGGGTCGCCGACGTGGCCGCCGGCCTGCGCTCGCTCGGCGTCGGGCCGGGGACGCGGGTGGCGGTCCACGCGGAGAACCGGCCGGAGTGGGTGATCGCGGACCTCGCCGCGCAGGGCATCGGCGCGTGCACGGTCGGCGTGTACCCGACGTCGCCGGCCGCCGAGGTCGAGTACCTGCTCGAGCACTCCGAGGCGGAGGTGCTCATCGCCGAGGACGAGGAGCAGCTCGACAAGGCCCTCGAGGTGCGCGAGCGGCTGCCGCTGCTGCGGCACATCGTGGTGATCGACCCGCGCGGGCTGCGCTTCGCGGACCTGCCCGGCGTGCTCACGTTCGCCGAGCTGGAGGAGCGCGGCCGCGGGCCGGACTCGCTCGCGGCGTACGCGGAGTCGGTCGAGGCGCTCGACCCGGACGCGACCGCGATCATCGTCTACACCTCCGGCACGACCGGCCCGCCGAAGGGCGCGATGATCTCCCACGCCAACCTCGTCGCGTCCGGCCGCGCGTTCGTCGAGGTGCTCGGCGCGGCCCGGGGCGACGAGGTGCTGAGCTACCTGCCGCTGTGCCACGTCGCCGAGCGGCTGATCTCGGTCATCGACGGGGTGTGGGCGGGCCTCGTGGTCAACTTCGGCGAGGGCGGCCCGTCGTTCCCGAACGACCTGCGCGACGTCCAGCCCACGTTCTTCCTCGGCGTGCCGCGGGTGTGGGAGAAGATGCTGGCCACGGTGGAGATCCGGATGTCCGACGCGTCCCGGCTCAAGCGGCTGCTGTACCGGACGTGCCTGCGCCAGGGCAGGCGGATCGCCCCGCGCCGGATGGAGCGGCAGGACCACGTTCGGCGACCGGCTGGTCCGTCGCGGTGTGCGAGCTGCTGCTGTTCCGCTCGCTGCGGGAGCAGCTGGGCATGACCCGGGTCCGCGGCGCCGTCAGCGGCGCCGCGCCGATCGCGCCCGCAGGTGCTGGAGTAGCTTCTGGGCCATCGGGGTGCCGGTCCGCGAGGGCTACGGGCAGACCGAGAACACCGCGATCTGCACGCTGACACCCGGTCGGCGACATCCGGCTCGGCACGGTCGGGCGTGGCCGTCGCCCGGCGTGCGAGGTCCGCATCGCCGACGACGGCGAGATCCTGACCCGCTCGGCCGGGCGTGTTCCTGGGCTACCTCAACAACCCGGCGGCGACCGCCGAGGCCGTCGACGCCGACGGCTGGCTGCACACCGGCGACGTCGGCGAGCTCGACGACGACGGCTTCCTGCGCATCACCGACCGCAAGAAGGACATCATCATCACCGCGGGCGGCAAGAACATCTCGCCCGTCGGAGATCGAGAACCGGCTGAAGGTCTCGCCGTTCGTGCGGGAGGCGGTGGTGATCGGCGACCGGCGCAAGTACCTGACGGCGCTGATCGGCATCGAGCTGGACACGGTGGGCAACTGGGCGAGCGCGGCGCGGGCTCGCCGTTCACGACGTACGCGGACCTCTCGTCGAAGGACGAGGTGCGCGAGCTGATCGACGGCGTGGTGCAGGAGGCGAACGAGCGAGCTCGCCCAGGTGGAGCGGATCAAGAAGATTCACCCTGCTCGGCAAGGAGCTCGACCACGAGGACGGCGAGGTGACCGCGACGCAGAAGGTCAAGCGCCGGGCGATGGAGGAACGCTTCCGCACCGAGATCGAGGCGATGTACCATGACCGGCGCTCGCGGAGCGTGAACCATCGGGCGCCGCGGCGCCGCGGCGCGGGCGAGGATGCCGTCATGACCGCGTTGCTCACCAACGTGTTCGCGGGGCTCGCGCTCGGGTCCACCTACGCCCTGGTCGCGCTGGGTTTCGTGGTCATCTACAAGTCCACCGGCGTCATCAACTTCGCCCAGGGCGGGCTGCTCGCGCTCGGCGCCTACCTCGCCTACACCTTCGCCAACAACCTCGCTCTGGCGTTCGGCGTCGCGATCCTGTCGCCTGCGCGGCCGCGGCCGTGGTCGGCGCCAGCGTGGAACGGCTGGTGCTGCGGCGCATGGTCGGCCAGCCGCCGTTCGCGGTCATCATGATCACGATCGGGTTGCTGTTCGTGATCGAACCACTGATCACCGCGCATCTGGGGGTTCGACACGAAGCCGATCCGCAACCCGTGGAACATCCAGACCGTCGAGGTCGGCGGGCTCGTGCTCGGCGTGCGCGACCTGTGGACGATCGGGCTCACCGTCGCCGTCGTGGTCGCGTTCTTCGTGTTCTTCCGGTACACCGCGTTCGGCCTCGCCATGCGGGCCACCGCGTTCGACCCGGAAGCGGCGCTGGCGCAGGGGATCAGCGCGCGCCGCGTCTACGCGGTCTCGTGGGCGATCGCCGCGGCGCTGGCCACCCTGGCCGGCATCACGCTCGCCGCCGGTCCCGGCGGGCTGTCAGCCGTCGATCAGCTTCATCGCGCTCGCCGCCTTCCCGGCGATGATCCTCGGCGGGCTCGACTCCCCGGCCGGTGCGGTGCTCGGTGGCATGATCATCGGCCTCGCCGAGACGCTCACCCGCGGCTACCAGGACCAGCTGTTCTCCTGGGCCGGCTCCAACGTCTCGGTCATCTGCCCTACGTGGTGATGATCCTGATCCTGCTGATCCGGCCCTACGGGCTGTTCGGCACGAAGGAGGTGAGGCGGATCTGATGGCGAGAAGCGCACGCCCGCACCGCAACCTGGTCCGCAGCTACGCGCAGGACCTGAGCCTGTTCGGCACGCCCGTGGCCCGGTTCGGGCTCGCGGCCATGCTGGTCATCCTGCTGGTGCTGCCGACGATCGTGCAGGACGACTTCTGGCTGTCCGTCCTGATCTACTCCGGCATCACCGCGATCGGCGCCATCGGGCTCAACCTGCTGACCGGCTACACGGGGCAGATCTCGCTCGGCCACGCCTTCTTCATCGGCGCGGGCGCGTACGCGCGGCGCTCTTCGGCGGCGACATGGGCCTGCCGCTGTCCGTTGTGGCTGCTGGCATCCGCCGCGGTCGGCGCCGTGCTCGGCGGGCTGATCGGGCCGTTCGCGCTGCGCCTGCGCGGGCACTACCTGGCCATCGTCACACTCGGGCTGGTCTTCCTCGGCGAGCACCTGTGGCGCAACTGCGACGATCGTCACCGGCGGCAACAACGGCACCTCGGTGCTCGCCCAGGCCCACCGATCGGCCCGGTCGACCTCGGCGCGATCGAGATCGCCGGCGAGAACTACTCCCGCAACCAGGGCTACTTCTGGCTGGTGTGGGTGCTGGTGGCGATCGTCGCGCTGCTGGCCAAGAACCTGGCGCGCACCCGCCCCGGCCGGGCGCTGCAGGCGGTCCGCGACCACGACCTGGCCGCCGAGGTCATCGGCGTGCGCGCGGGCCGGTACAAGGTCGGCGCCTTCGTCGTCTCCAGCGCGATCGCGTCGATGGCCGGGGCGTTGTTCGGCTCGCTACCAGCAGCACGTCAGCCCGGACGACTGGACGCTGCTCCTGTCCATCCAGTACATCGCGATCATCATCATCGGTGGGCTGGGTACGATCTTCGGGTCGATCCTCGGAGCGATCTTCGTCGGCGCACTGCCGGCGCTGATCGACGAGTACTCCAGTGCCATCCCCGGCGTCGCCACGGAGGCGGGCGGGGACGGCTTCATCAGTGTCTTCGCGCTCAACCAGGCCATCTTCGGCCTGTTGATCGTGTTGTTCCTGGTGTTCGAACCCCGAGGCTTGGCGGGCATCTGGTTCCGGGTCAAGGCCTACTTCAAGGCCTGGCCGTTCTCCTATTGACGCGAGGAGGCGTCACATGCGGGTGACAAACAAGGGTATCGGGCTCGCCGCTGCCGCAATGAGCCTGATGCTGGCCGTCACGGCGTGCGGTGGTGCGGGGGAGGACACCGACTCCGGCGGCGGCTCGGCCGGCGAGCCCGGCAAGACCGCCGGCTTCGACGGCAAGACGATCAAGCTGGGCGTGCTGACCCCGCTGTCCGGACCGGTGGCGGTGATCGGCCAACCGCTGACCTCCGGCAACGAGGTCTGGTACGACGCGGTCAACGCGAAGGGCGGTATCGCCGGCAAGTACAAGGTCGAGTTGGTGCAGGAGGACACCCAGTACAAGACCGACGTCTCGGTGCAGAAGTACAACAAGATCAAGGGCGACGTCGTCGCGTTCACCCAGATCCTGGGCACGCCGCCGACGCTCGCGGTGCTGCCGCAACTGCGTACCGACAAGATCCTGGCCGCGCCGGCCTCGCTGGACGCGTTCTGGGTGCGGGAGGACAACCTGCTGCCGGTCGGCGGGCCGTACCAGGTGCAGGCGATCAACGCGGTCGACTACTACCTGTCCGACGGCGGCGGCTCCAAGGACTCCGTGATCTGCACGATGATCCAGGACGACGTCTACGGCGAGGCGGGCCAGCAGGGCATCGACTTCGCCGCCGAGAAGTACGGCTTCAAGGTCGCCAACACGCAGCGGTTCAAGGCGGGCACGGAGAACTACGCCGGCCAGATCGGTGCGCTCGCCAAGGCGAAGTGCGAGATGGTGTTCCTCGTGGGCACGCCGTCGGACGCGGCCAAGATCTGGGGCACCGCCGCCCAGGCCCGGTTCGCGCCGCAGTGGTTCGGCCAGTCGCCGACCTACACCGGTGCGCTCGCCGAGTCCGCGATCGCGCCGTACATGCAGCAGTCGGTGCTGATCGTGGCCGAGGGCACCGAGTGGGGCGACGACTCCGTGCCGGGCATGAAGACGATGGTCGACAACATGGCCAAGTACGCGCCCGACGAGAAGCCGGACTACTACTTCGCGTTCGGGTACAACCAGGGCCGCGCGATGACCGCGGTGCTGGAGAAGGCCGTGGAGAACGGTGACCTGTCCCGGGAAGGCATCCTCAAGGCCTCCACCGAGATCGGCACCGTCGACTTCGAGGGTCTGTCCGGCGACTACAAGTACGGGCCGGCCGAGGAACGCAACCCGCCACGGGCGAGCACGATCTTCAAGGTGGACCCGTCCAAGCCGTTCGGTCTCGCCAAGGTCAAGTACCTGCTCGAGTCGGACGCCGCCAAGGAGTTCGAGTTCAAGAAGGCCGATCTCTGATAACGAATGGTCGGAAAACCACGCCCGGCCGGTGGCTGCGCGTGGTCGAATAACCGCATGACGGCGACCGTGACCGTGATCGGCGTGGAAGGCGACGCCCCTCCGCCCGAAGCGGCAGCAGCGATCGCCGCGGCACGGCTGGTGGTCGGCGGTCACTCGGTGCTCTCCGCGGCCGGGGTGGCCGCCGGCCTCGGCGCGTCCGCCGACCACGGCACGCCGGCCGGCGGCCCGCGCGTCATCGAGGTGCCGGGCCCGGCCGCCCTGCCGGGCCCGGCACTGGACGCGCTCGCGGCGTCGGTGGAGGCCGGCGAGCCCGCGGTCGTGCTGGTCTCCGGCGACCCCGGGTACTTCGGGGCGCTGCGGTCGTTGCGCGACCGCGGCCTGCCGACCGCGTGCCGGCCGGCCACGTCCGCCGTGCAGCGGGTCGCGGCGATGATCCAGCGGCCGTGGGACGACCTGCCGGTGGTGTCCGCGCGCGGCCGCGAGTTCCGCCGGGCGGTGAATATCTGCCGGGCACGGCAGGCGGTCGGCGTGCTCACCGCCCCCGGCGCGGGCCCGGCCGAGCTGGGGGCCGCGCTGGCCGGCTGGCGCCGCACGCTCGTCGTGGTGACCGGTCTGGGCGGCCCGGGCGAGGAACTGTCCATCGTGGACCCCGCGGAGGCCGCGGCGCGGACCTGGCCGGAGCCGAACGTCGTGCTGTGCCTGACCGATCTCGACCGGGTGGGCCAGCAGACCTGGCTGGCCGGTGGCGAGCCGGTGCCACCCGCCGGCGGGTGGGGGCTCGGGCAGGACGCCTTCACCGTCCGGGAGGGCACCGGCGGATCGCCGGAGCTGCGCGCGCTGGCGCTCGCGAAGCTCGCACCGCGCCCGGGCTCGCTCCTCTGGGACGTGGCGGCCGGCAGCGGCACGCTCGGTGTCGAGGCCGCGCGGCTGGGTGCCGCGGTGATCGCGGTGGAGAACGACCCCGGGCTGTGCGTGCGGATCGTGGCCAACGCGAAGCGGCACGGCGTGGAGGTGCGTCTGGTAGACGGTCCGGCGCCGCAGGCGCTGTCCGGGCTGCCGCAGCCGGACGCGGTGTTCCTCGGCACCACGCGCGCCGACGTCGTGCGCGCCTGCGCGGGGCGCGGCGCCGCCCGGATCGTGATCGAGGCGCACGAGCTGGGCAGCGTCGGGCCGGCCCGCGACGCGCTGGTGGACGCGGGCTACACGGTCGACGGGCGGCTCGTCTTCGCCGCGCCGATCGGCGGGCTGGACAGCGGTGGCGCGGTCGTCGAGCCGGCCACGTCGAACCTGCTGCTGTGGGCCACCCGGTCCGGGCCGCGCCCGGGCGACAGCGGTGGTCAGGCCGATTCCATCCGATAGTCGGGTCCGAGTCGGACACGGCTTTCCCCAGCCAGGGCAACGAATCGCGGTCGAACTCATCCGTTCGGACCACGACGAACGGGCGTTGTGGCTGCGGGTGAGCGCCTTGTAGCCATGAGTCGACCCGGGAGGACCACTGGCTCACGGGACCGAACAAGGGAGACGGACATGGCTGAGGCAAGGCGCCTGATTCGCCTGGCCGGGGTTGCCGCAGCAGTTCTCGCGTCGATCGGGGTCGCCGCGTCGGTGACGATGGCGAACGCCGACCAGACCACGTCGTCGGACGGCGCCCATCCGATGATCATCGGTGGCGAGGGGACCACCATCGAGGAGAACCCGTTCATGGTCGCGCTGACCACCCCCGACGGGTTCCAGTTCTGCGGTGGTTCGATCGTCGCGCCGACCAAGATCCTCACCGCGGCGCACTGCACCGAGGGCAGCGCGCCGGCGGACATCCAGGTCGTCGCGGGCCGGACGTCGCTGTCGGGCGGCGGCGGCACGGTCGCGGGCGTGACGAACATCTGGGTCGACCCCAACTTCGACTCCGGCACGATGACCAACGACTCGTCGGTCCTCACGCTGGACCAGTCGCTGTCCGAGGCGCCGATCGCGATCGCCACGCCGGCGGACGCCGACCTGTACGCGGCGGGCGCGAACAGCACCGTCTACGGGTGGGGCGTCACCGAGAGCGGCAGCACGTCCGACACGCTGCGCAAGGTGAGCGTGCCGGTGACCTCCGACGAGGACTGCACCGCGTCCTACCAGGGTCAGTACGACCCGCAGACGATGGTGTGCGCCGGCCTGGCGGAGGGCGGCAAGGACAGCTGCCAGGGCGACTCCGGCGGCCCGCTGGAGGGCGTGACGGCGGACGGCACCCGGAAGGTGATCGGCATCGTGTCCTGGGGACAGGGCTGCGCGGAGCCGAACTTCTACGGCGTGTACGGCCGGGTGGCCGCGATGTCGGACCTGATCCAGGAGCAGATCGAGAGCTGACCCGGGGTCGGTCGGGACGAGGGCCGCTGCGCAGCCGCGGAGCGGCCCTCGCCCGTCAGCCGAACCAGGGGGGTTCGTTGCCCGGCTTCCACTTGATGTTGCAGCCGATGCTCGCCAGCTGACCGATCTCGATCTCCTCGCCGGCCAGCACCGCCGCGACCGCGGCGTCGAGCTCGTCGCCGGTGACCGGCACGCCGTTGCCCGGGCGGGCGGCGTCGAACCGGCCGCGGTAGACGAGCCGGCGGGCGCCGTCGAAGAGGAAGAAGTCCGGCGTGCAGGCGGCCCGGTAGCTCAGCGCGGCCACCTGGTCGGGGTCGGACACGTACGGGAAGGTCCAGCGCCAGGCCGTGGCGTTCTCCGCCATCCGCTCCGGGACCTCGTCGGGGTAGGCCCCCGGGTCGTTGCTGTTGATGCCGACGACGCCCAGCCCCTGCCGGCGCCAGCGGGCCGCCGCCGCGCCGAGCGGGACCGCGATGTGCCTGACGTACGGGCAGTGGTTGCAGAGGAACGCGACCAGCGTGCCCTTCTCGCCCGCCACCTTGTCGAACGTCCAGGTCGTGCCGTCCGGGTCGGGCAGCTCGAACGGCGGTGCTTCGGTGCCCAGCGGCACCATCGTGGAGTTCACCGAGACCATGTCGCGACCCTACCCGCCGCGTTGGGCATGCTGGAGCGCATGACTGGTGAGGCGCACTACCTGGCCGGGCTCGACCTGGCCGGCCGGCGTGTGGTGGTGGTCGGCGGCGGCACCGTGGCGCAGCGGCGGTTGCCGCGGCTGGTGGCCTCGGGGGCGGTGGTCGAGCTGGTCTCGCCGTCGGTGACCCCGTCGGTGCAGACGCTGGCCGACTCGGGCGCGGTGACCTGGCACCGGCGGGCCTACCGCGACGGGGACCTGGCGGGCGCGTGGTACGTGCTGTGCTGCACGTCCTCGCCCGAGGTGAACGCCGCCGTGTCGGCGGAGGCCGAACGGCACCGGGTCTTCTGCGTGCGCGCCGACGACGGTTCGGCGGGCTCCGCCGTCACGCCGGCGACCGGGGACCACGACGGGCTGCTCGTCGGCGTGCTGGCCGGCGGGGAGCACCGCCGGTCGGCCCGGGTGCGCGACGAGGTGCTGCGCGCGCTGCGCGACGGGGCCGTTCGGGACGTGGTGTCCCGGCCCACCGGGGTGGCGCTGGTCGGCGGCGGGCCGGGGGACCCCGAGCTGATCACCGTCCGGGGGCGGCGCCTGCTCGCGCAGGCCGACGTGGTGGTGGCCGACCGGCTGGCGCCGGGCGGGTTGCTGGAGGAGCTGCCGCCGTCGGTGGAGGTGGTCGACGCGGCGAAGATCCCGTACGGGCGGGCGGCCAGCCAGGACGTGATCAACGAGCTGCTGGTCTCGCACGCGCGGGCGGGGCGGTTCGTGGTGCGGTTGAAGGGCGGCGACCCGTTCGTGTTCGGGCGCGGGTTCGAGGAGGTCATGGCGTGTGCGGCCGCCGGGGTGCCGGTGACCGTCGTGCCCGGGGTGACGTCGGCCTTCGCGGCACCGGCGGCGGCCGACGTGCCGGTGACGCATCGGGGTGTGACGCACGAGGTGGTCGTGGTGTCCGGGCACGTGCCGCCGGGTGACCCGTCGTCGCTGGTGGACTGGCCGGCGCTGGGCGCCCTGCGCGGGACGGTGGTGCTGATGATGGCGGTGGAGCGGGCGGGCCAGTTCGCGGACGCGCTGATGGCCGGCGGGCGCCCTGCGGCCACGCCGGTCGCCGTGGTGCAGGAGGGGACGACGCGCGGGCAGCGCACGTTGAGGTCCACCTTGGACAAGGTGGCCGACGAGATCGTGGCGCAGGGCATCCGCCCGCCCGCGGTGATCGTCGTCGGCCCGGTCGCCGGGCTGGTGCGGGCGCCGGAGCGGGCCGAGTAGCACGACGGCCGTCGGCATCGCCCGGTCTCGCCGGCCCGGCCAGTGGTTGCGCCGCCTGGCAAGGCAGCGGCCCGCCGCCCGGGCGGGCGGCGGGCCGTTTTCGGGTCGGCTAGCGGTGGTGGCGGCGGGGCCGGCCGCCCGGACGGTTGAAGCGGGCGCCACCCCGCGGCGGGCGGCGGGTCGGCTCCGGGTCGACCACCGGCTCGCCGGAGGGGGTCCGGGCGCCGGTGATGCGGACCAGGTCGTCGTCGCCCGGGCGGACCTTGGTGCGCTCCGGCTGGACGCCCGCCTGCTCGGTCATCCGGAAGACGGTGCGCCGCTCCTGGTGGGTGACCAGGGTGACGACGGTGCCGGCCTCCCCGGCCCGCGCGGTACGCCCGGCGCGGTGCAGGTAGCCCTTCGCGTCCGCGGGCGGGTCGACGTGCACGACCAGGCTGACGCCGTCGACGTGGATGCCGCGTGCGGCGACGTCGGTGGCGATCAGCACGGGCAGCCGGCCGTCCTTGAACTCGCCGAGCACGCGGTTGCGCGTGCCCTGCGGCTTGCCGCCGTGCAGCGCGCCGGCCCGCACGCCGAGCGTGCGCAGTTGCTTGGTGAGCCGGTCGACGTGGTGCTTGGTGCGCAGGAACATGATCGTGCGCCCGTCGCGCGCCGCCATCTCCGCGACGACGGCCGCCTTGTCCTCACGGGACACCAGCAGCAGGTGGTGGTCCATCGTGGACACCGTCGCGGTCGGCGGGGAGACCGAGTGGGTCACCGGGTCGGTCAGGTAGCGGTCGACCAGCGCGGCGACGTCACGGTCGAGCGTGGCGGAGAACAGCATCCGCTGACCGTCCGGCACGAGGTCGAGGATGGCGCGAACCTGCGGGAGGAACCCCATGTCGGCCATCTGGTCGGCCTCGTCGAGAGCGGTGAAGCGGACGTCGTCGAGGACGCAGGTGCCCTGCCGGACGTGGTCGGAGAGCCGCCCCGGGGTGGCGATGAGCAGGTCGACGCCACGCTGGAGCTGGTCGGCCTGCCGGCTGAACGACAGCCCGCCGACGACCGTCCGGCACCACAGACCCAGCGACTTCGCGAGCGGCAGGAGCGCGTCGGCGACCTGCATGGCGAGCTCGCGGGTCGGCACCAGGATCAGCCCGCGCGGGTGGCCGGGCCGGGCCTTGCCCTTGTGCAGCCGGGTGAGCAGCGCGAGCCCGAACGCGAGCGTCTTGCCGGAGCCGGTCTGCGCGCGGCCGAGCACGTCGCGCCCGGCGAGCGCGTCGGGCAGGGTGGCGGACTGGATCGGGAAGGGTTCGGTGATCCCGGCCTGCTCCAGGGCGTGCAGCAGCGGCGTCGGCAACCCGAGCTCGGCGAAGTCGGCCGTGGACCGGGCGCGCCGGGCCGGCTGCTCGGTGATCTCGCCGTCCCAGGCCGGGCGGGTGGCCCGCGCGTCCGTCGCGGGGACGGCGCGGTCGGGTCCCGCGGCGGTGCCGCGACGGTCGGTGCCGCGCGTCCGGGCCGCCTCGGAGGTGACGGGGCGCCGGCCGCCGCGGTCGGCGTACCGGTCGCGGGCGTCGGTCTGGTAGCCGCCGCCGGTCCGGCCACGGGTGGGCCGCGTCTCGGTCCCGAAGCCGCGGTGACCGGTGCCGGCGCTCCGGTCGTCGCGGGCCGGGTGGTCGCGGCGGTCCGGCCGGCCGCCGTTGCGCGGGCTCCCGTCGCGGTGGCCCTCGCGGGGCTGCCTCGGCTCGTAGCCGTCGCGGGTGGTGGCGGCGCGACGGGCACGCGGGTCGCGCTGGTCACGGTGGTCGTGACGGGGGGTGTCGTAGCGGTGGTCGGTGGTGCGCGCCTGCTTGTGGCGCGGCTTGGCTGCGCGCGCGTTGCGGCGCGCGGTGCTGTTCGGCACGGGATCCTCTCCGATGGGGCACGTCTCGGGAGGCCTCTGCCGGTAGCAGGCGAACATTCTCGCGCGGACGAGCCCGGCGCCGTGGTGGCGCCGTGGTGGCAACGGGTACGTCGTGTACCGCTGGCCGGCCGGCTTCCTCGCCGGGCGGGGAGCGGCACGGACCGCTCGCGATACTCGGTCAAGGCTACCTGATCGGTTCACCGTGCCCGCCATCGCGCCCGGTCCGTGCCGCGCCGGTCAGTCGAGGCCGGCGGCCCCGAGCAGCTCGGCGGTCACCTCCGTGGCGTCGGCCAGCGACTCGGGCAGGCCCCGCGCCCGGAACCAGCCCGTGACGTTGGCCACGTCCCGCGCGAGGAACTCCGGCCCCCGCGGGTTGGCGATCACGTCGACGATCTGCGGCAGGTCGATGAGCATGACCTGTCCGTTGTGGACGAGCAGGTTGTACGCCGACAGGTCGCCGTGCGTCATTCCCTGGCTCGCCAGCAGATCCAGCGCCGCCACCACCTGGTGCCACAGCTCCACCAGCTCCTCGGCGCCCGGGCGCAGCTCGGCCAGCCGCGGCGCCGCCGTCCCGGCCTCGTCGCCGACGAACTCCATCAGCAGTTCGGTCCCGCTGCGCTGCACGGGGTAGGGCACCGGCGCTCCGAACGACCACAGCCGCGACAGCGCCGCGAACTCGGCCACCGTCCACCGTTCGGCGATCAGGTTCCGGCCGAACGCCGTGCGGTTGGCCATCGCCCGCATCTCGCGGCTGCGGCGCATCCGCCGGCCCTCGAGGTAGCCGGCGTCCCGGTGGAACATCCGGTGCTCGTTGCTCCGGTACCGCTTCGCGGCCAGCAGGCAGCCTCGCCCGGTGTCCGGCACCTGCCTGCGGATCAGGTGTACATCGGCCTCCTTGCCCGTCTTCACCACGCCCAGTTCGGTGTCCGCGGCGGACAGTTCGGTGACGACCCAGCCGGGCCGCGGTCGCGGACCCTGCTCGCCGTCACCCCAGGTGGTCCAGCGGTCGGCGCCGGGGGGCAGCTCCGGGCCGGCCAGCGCGCTCTCCCGCACGGCGGCGAGCCGGGCGCGCTCGTGCTCGGTGAGACGGCCCGCGCGGGTCGCCTCCGGGTCGAAGCCGCCCTCGACCGAGCGGGCGATCTCGGACCTCTTCGGTTTGCGTGGACGGGCGCGCCGGTTGTCGAAGGCGTCCTCGTCGTCGATGTAGTCGTCGATGTCGTGCAGGCGCACGGTGGGTTCTCCTCAGCGTGTGGATGAGCGCCCCACCGGCGCGGGCCGAACGAGTACGGCAGGCGACCTCAGCGGGGCGGGCGGACGCGGGCGTGCGGCGTCCGGGCGACCTTGATAGTCATCGGGCACCTCCCTCACGTCCGCCGGTGAACCACCGGCGCGCCGATTCGACGTCAGCAGGTTCCCGCACCCGCTGCCGCCCACGCAACCGAATTACTCAGCCCTGCTGCGAGCCCACACAGAACTCGTTGCCGGCCGGGTCCTGTAAGACCGTCCAGGTGAGACCGGGCACCGTCTGGTCCGCGCCCCGGGTGGCGCCGAGCGCGACCAGCCGCCGTACCTCGCGCTCGCGGTCGTCGGTGGAGAAGTCGATGTGCACGCGGTTCTTGCCGACCCGCTCCTCGGGCACCTTCTGCAGGCCGAGGTAGGGCTGTGCGGGGTTGGTCCGCGAGCGCAGCTGCACGAACCAGCCGTCCGCGTCGAACGCGATGTCGAGGTCGAGCGCCTTGGTCCAGAACTCGGCGAGCGATCGCGGGTCGGCGCAGTCGATGGTGATCCCACTCATGTCGAGGCTCATGCCGGCAGGCTAGGGCGGGGCACCGACAAAATGGAGCCGTGCGCACCATCGACTGGCGCGACGGCCACATCGTCGCGATCGACCAGACCAAGCTGCCCGGCGAGCTCGTGGAGATGGAGATCCACACGGTCGCGGACCTGGTGGACGCCATCAAGCGGCTCGCCATCCGCGGCGCGCCGGCGCTCGGTGCCGCCGGGGCGCTCGGCGCGGCGATGGCCGTCCGTGACGAACCGCGGCACCGCGACCGGGACCTCGCCGCGCTGCGCACCGCCCGGCCCACCGCGGTGAACCTCGCGTGGGGCGTGGACCAGGCGCTGGCCCACCGGGAGGAGGGCGCGGACGCCGTGCTCGCCGCCGCGCTGGCGGTCCTGGAGGCGGACGCGGTCCGCAACCGCGCGCTCGGCCGGCGCGGCGCCGACTGGCTCGCCGCGCGGGTCGAGGGCCCGGTCGCCGTGCAGACCCACTGCAACGCCGGCGCGCTGGCCTGCGTGGAGTGGGGCACCGCGCTGGGCGTGGTGCGCTCGCTGCACGAGCGCGCGCGGCTCGGCCACGTCTACGTCGACGAGACCCGGCCGCTGCTGCAGGGGTCGCGGCTGACCTCCTGGGAGCTGGCCGACCTGGGCATCGACCACACCGTCGTCATCGACGCCGCCGCGGCGACCGTGCTGGCCAGGGGGCTGGCGAACGCCGTGGTGGTCGGCGCCGACCGGATCGCGGCCAACGGGGACGTGGTCAACAAGATCGGCACGTACCCGCTGGCCCTGGCCGCCGCCCGGGCGAAGGTGCCGTTCGTCGTCGCCGCGCCCGAGTCGACGATCGACCCGAACGTGCCCTCCGGCGCCGAGGTGGAGATCGAGGTCCGCGACGGCGCCGAGGTGCTCGCGATCGGCGGGCTGCCGGGCACCCCGACGCTCAACTACGCCTTCGACGTGACCCCGGCCGACCTGGTCACCGCGATCGTCACCGAGGACCGGGTCATCCGCCCGGCCCTGGGGGAGCGGCCCGCGTAACCCGTTGGAGCGCACCGGCGCCGGGTCACTACTCTTTGCCGCAGCCTCTTGACAAGGAGAAGTGCCGTGATCACCAGGATGTCGTCGCTGTTCCTGCGCACGCTGCGCGAGGATCCGGCGGACGCCGAGGTGCCGAGCCACAAGCTGCTGGTTCGCGCCGGGTACGTCCGCCGCGTGGCCCCGGGCGGCTTCTCCTGGCTGCCGCTCGGCCTGCGGGTGCTGCGCAACATCGAGCGCGTCGTCCGCGAGGAGATGGATGCCATCGGCGCGCAGGAGATCCAGTTCCCCGCGCTGCTGCCCCGCGAGCCCTACGAGGCGACCGGCCGCTGGACCGAGTACGGCGACAACATCTTCCGCCTCAAGGACCGCAAGAAGGCCGACTACCTGCTTGGCCCCACCCACGAGGAACTGTTCACGCTCACCGTGAAGGGGGAGTACAGCTCGTACAAGGACTACCCGGTGCTGCTGTACCAGATCCAGTCCAAGTACCGGGACGAGGCGCGGCCCCGCGCCGGGATCCTGCGCGGCCGGGAGTTCCTGATGAAGGACTCCTACTCGTTCGACCTCGACGACGCCGGGCTCGCGAACTCCTACGAGCTGCACCGCGACGCCTACATCAGGATCTTCGACCGGATGGGCCTGAAGTACGTGATCGTGTCGGCGATGTCCGGCGCGATGGGCGGTTCCCGCTCCGAGGAGTTCCTCGCCGAGGCCGAGACCGGCGAGGACACCTACGTGCGCAGCACGGAGTCCGGCTTCGCGGCCAACGTCGAGGCCGTGGTGACGCCCGCGCCGCCCGCACAGTCCGTCGAGGACAAGCCGGCCGCGCAGGTGCACCACACGCCGGACACGCCCACCATCGAGACCCTGGTCGACTTCCTCAACAAGGCGGACCTGGGCCGCACGTTCACCGCCGCGGACACGCTCAAGAACGTCATGCTCAAGACGCGTGCGCCGGGCGAGGACAAGTGGGAGCTGCTCGCCGTCGCCGTTCCGGGCGACCGCGAGGTCGACACCAAGCGCCTGGAGGCCGCCCTCGAGCCCCGCGCGGTCGCCATCCTCGAGGAGGCCGACTTCGCCGCGAACCCGTTCCTGGTGAAGGGCTACATCGGGCCGAAGGCGCTGCAGGACAACGGGGTCCGCTACCTCGTCGACCCCCGCGTGGTGCCCGGCACGGCCTGGGTCACCGGCGCGGACAAGTCCGACCACCACGTCGTGGACCTGGTGTGCGGGCGGGACTTCACGCCCGACGGCACGATCGAGGCGGCCGAGGTCCGCGCGGGCGACCCCTCGCCGGACGGGCACGGCACCCTGGTCGCGGCGCGCGGCATCGAGATCGGCCACATCTTCCAGCTCGGCCGCAAGTACGCCGACGCCTTCTCCCTCGACGCGCTCGGCGCGGACAGCAAGCCGATCCGGATCACCATGGGCTCCTACGGCGTCGGCGTGTCCCGGCTGGTGGCCGTGATCGCCGAGCAGTCCCACGACGAGCACGGGCTCGTGTGGCCGCGCCAGGTGGCGCCCGCCGACGTGCACGTGGTGATCGCCGGCAAGGACGACACGGTGCGCGCGGGCGGCGAGAAGCTCGCGGCCGACCTCGACGCGGCCGGCCTGTCGGTCTTGCTGGACGACCGCACGGCCATGCCGGGCGTGAAGTTCGCCGACGCGGACCTCATCGGCGTGCCGACGATCGTGGTCGTGGGGCGCGGGCTCGCCAAGGGCGTGGTCGAGGTCAAGGACCGGGCGAGCGGCGAGCGGGTCGAGGTGCCCGTCGACGAGGCGGTCGCCCACCTGACCGCGCTCGTGCGCGGGTGAGCTGCCACGGGCCGAGGCGACTGAGCCTGGAGTGTGGGGAGGGACCCCGCGGGATGCGGTGACCCGCGGGACGCGCACGCGGCTGGACAAGCCGACTGTCGCGCTCCGTGGTCTCGGCCGAGCGCGGCGAGTCCACCTCGTGGAGCAGTACCGAGTCGTCCGGTGGCGCGGTCGAGTCGACCCGTCGGCGCGGTCGAGTCGCCTGTGGCGCGGTCGAGATGGCGGTCGCGGAGCGGTCGAGAGACCGGCTTCGCGACCGAGCATCTCGAGCTCGGTTACTCTGTCGTCGGCTCGGCCGTGCAAGTGGCGTGTCTGGTGGCGCGCAGCGAGTCGACTCGCCGACGCCATGGGTCGACTCGCCGACGCCACAGGTCGACTCGCCGACGTGGCGGGTCGGCTCGCCGCGTACCTGCTGCTGACCCTGCGGGAGCGGCGCGGCTAACCGAGTAGGGCCTTCACCACCGCCGGGGTGTCCGCGAGGTCGGGCAGCACCACGTCGGCGCCGGACTCCGCGAGCTGCTCGACGCTGTGCCGGCCGGTGGCCACCCCGACGGTGACCGTGCCGTGGTGGCGGCCTGCGGCGACGTCCATCGGGGTGTCGCCGATGACCACCACCGACGACGGCGCGAACGCGACGCGGTGCTTCGCCGAGGCCTGGGCGATCGCGGCCTCGACGAGGTCGTGCCGGTGGTCGGACAGCGAGCCGTAGCCGCCGATCTCCAGGTCGACGTGCCGGACCAGGTCGAACGCGGCCAGCTTGTAGTCGGCGAGCGAGGGCAGGTTCCCGGTCACCAGTGACTGCACCACGTCGTCCCGGCCGGCCAGCTCGGCGAGGATGCCGGCCGCGCCGTCCAAGGCCCGCCCCAGGCTGGGCAGGAACGGCCGCGCGGCGCACGCGATCGCCTCCAGCTCGGCCAGGATCCGCTCGACCTGGTCGTCGCCGTACGGCTCGCCGTGCGCCCTGAGCAACTCCCTGGCCAGCGACCGCTCGGTGCGGCCGGGGAACGCGGGCAGGTGCGTCAGCTCCTTGCCGACCGCGTTGGCGAGCGCCTCGGCGTACCACCTGCGGCCGAGGCCGGTGTAGTCGACGAGCGTCAGGTCGATGTCCCAGAGAACCAGCGTGTGCACGACGCCATCGTGACACGGGCCACCGACGGGTCCGGGTGGTGGGACGCGTATTTCAACAGAGGTTGACTTGCCGGCCGGCCCGGGCGTACGTTGAACGCTGAATTCAACGTTCGATGAACTTCGGAGGGGAAATCGATGGCCGCCTCACCTCCCAGCCGGCCGGTGCTGGTCGCCGTGCTGCTGGGCGTGGCCGGCGCCGTCGTCGCGACGGTGCTCGGCTTTCTCACCTTCGGCGCGCAGGCCACGGCGTCGCCGGACCACGTCCCGCTCGCCGTGGCCGCCCCGCCGGGCCAGCTCCGCGAGGGCGCCGAGCGCGTCGCCCAGCAGGGCGGCGACGCCGTCGAGTGGCAGGTGACCGACCCGGACCGGGCCCGTGACCTGCTCGCGGACAAGGACGTCTACGGGATCCTGGAGCTCGGCGGGGGCGCACAGGGCGTCGAGCTGACGATCGTGACGTCGGGCGCGGTCAACCCGCAGGGCACGCAGGTCGCCCAGCAGGTGCTCACCGGCGCGGCCCAGGGGCTCGCCGGCGCGCTGGCCCAGCAGGGCGTCACGGTCACCCCGCCGCGGCTGGAGACGGTCGACCCGGCGAGCACCGCCGGGCGCACGGCACCGCTCGCCGCGAGCGCGCTGCTGTGGATCGGCGGCCTGGCCGCCGCGCTCGGCTACGGGGTGCTCGTCGTGCGCCGGGGCATGCGGCCCGGCCCGCTCTCGCGCGCCGCGCTGCTGGTGACCGTGAGCGTGGTGGCGACCGCCGCCATCGCCGGCTTCTTCAGGCTGTGGGACTCCACACTGCCGCTGGATGCCGACGTGCTGGGCTTCCTGCTGCTCACCGCGGTGGCCTTCGCCGCGGTGCAGGGCGCCCTGCTGCGCATCTTCCGGCTGCGCGGCGCGGCGATCCTGGGCCCGCTGTACCTGATCGCGCCCGCGGTGGCCAGCCAGGTGCCGGAGATGCTGAACCCGGCATACCGGGCGCTGCTGTGGTCGTGGACGCCGTTCCGGTTCTCCACCGAGGGCCTGCGCAGCCTGCTGCTGGGCACGCCCGACGCGCCGGACGTGCGGCTCGGCGTGATCGTGCTGGCGAGCATGGCCGTGGCCGGCATGGTGGTGCTGCTCTGGCCCGGCCGGCTGCGCACCGAGCCGCGCGTCCCGGCCGACGTGCGCGAACCGGTCCTCGCCGACGCGTAGTCAGCCGGCCAGGAAGCTGAACCGGACCTTCCGCACCGGGTTGTCCACGTTGGTGTCCACCAGGCAGACCGACTGCCAGGTGCCCAGCGCCAGCCGCCCGGACACCACCGGGATGGTCGCGTAGGGCGGGACCAGTGCCGGCAGCACGTGGTCCCGCCCGTGGCCCGGCGAACCGTGCCGGTGCCGCCAGCGGCCGTCGGCCGGCAGCAGCTCGCGCAGGGCCGTGAGCAGGTCGTCGTCGCTGCCGGCCCCGGTCTCCATGACGGCGAGGCCGGCCGTCGCGTGCGGCACCCACACGTTCAGCAGCCCGTCCTGAGCGCCGGCGTCCGCGAGGAACCAGTGGCACGCGTCGGTGAGGTCGTGGACGACCTCGCGGTCACCGGTCTCGACCTCGATCTCCGTGGTGTGCATGCCGGACACGGTAATAGAGCGTGTCCGACGGATCCCTGGCCGCGCGATTCGCGCCCACGCGGCCCCTCGCGGCGTTGTCGCAACGGCCGAGTACGACCCGGTACGAGGCCATTGCTCCGCCTTGCGAGGAACCGCGTGGATCACGAATCGCATCGACCGTGATCCGTCAGACACGCTCTAATTGTGTCGTGCGAACCGCCTGTGGACAGCAGTTCGACGTGCCCCCGGGGTACCTCAACACCGCGAGCATCGGCATCCCGCCCGCGGCGGCGGCCGACGCGCTCGCCGAGGCCGTGGACCGGTGGCGGCGGGGCGCGGCCCGGCCGCCGGAGTTCGACCGGTACGTGGCGGCCGCCCGGGCCGGCTGGGCGCGGCTGGTGGGGGTGGACGTCGCGAGCGTGGCGATCGGGGCGAGCGTCTCGCAGCTCGTCGGGCTGGTCGCGGCGAGCCTGCCGCGGTCCACCCGCGTGCTGACCGTCGGTGGCGAGTTCACCAGCGTGACGTTCCCGTTCGCCGCGAGGGGAATGCCGGTCACCGAGGTACCCGCCGGCGCACTGCTGTCCCGCCTGGACGACCACGACCTGGTGGCGGTCAGCGTGGTCCAGTCGGCCGACGGCACGATGGTCGACCTCGAGGGCCTGCGGGCGAGCGGGAGGTCCGTGCTGCTGGACACCACGCAGGCCGCGGGCTGGCAGCCGCTGCGCCTGGACTGGGCGGACTGGGTCGTCGGCGCCGGCTACAAGTGGCTGCTGACCCCGCGCGGCGCCGCCTGGCTCGCCGCCCGCCCCGAGGCGCTGGAGCGCACGGTGCCGCACACCGCGAACTGGTACGCCGCGCCGGACCCGTGGGAGGGCATCTACGGCCTGCCGCTGCGCCTGGCCGGCGACGCCCGCCGGCTCGACCTGTCACCGGTCTGGTTCGCCCAGCGCGGCGCGGCCGAGACCCTTCCCTGGCTCGCCGGCCTCGACCTCGCCGCCGTCCGCGACCACTGCGTGGGCCTGGCCGACGCCACCCTCTCCGGGCTCGGCCTAGCGCCCCGCGGATCGGCCGTCATCGCCGTCGACCTGACCGCCGACCAGGCGCGCGGGCTCTCCGAGGCCGGTGTCGTCGGCGCCGCCCGCGCGGGCCGTACCAGGCTCTCGTTCCACCTGTACAACACCATGGACGACGTCGACCTGGTGATCGGTAGCACGCGCTGACCACGTGGTGATCGATACCTCGCCCTGGTTAACCCAGGTTGATGCCGTTACCGTGTCGGCCGTGTCGGCTCCCTATCACCCGGGTCAGTCGCCCTGGCCCGACAACCAGTCGCAGCGCCCGGACCGGCCGCCGCCGATCCAGTTCCGCCCGGACGAACAGGCGCCGCGGGGCAATCCGGTGCTCGCCTGGACCCTGCGGGTCATCGGGCTGATCGCGGTCGCGGCGATCTCGGGTGTGGTGTGGTGGTACATCCAGAACGACGGATCGGGTGGCGGCCCGACCGGGTACGGCGGCACCACCGAGAACCAGAGCAACGGGGCCTACGACTTCACCGCGAAGCTCGACTCGCCGCGGGTCGACGACACCTGCGACGACCACGCCTACGGCGACACCCAGGGCTTCTTCAAGCAGCACACCTGCGAGCAGCTCACCCGGTCGGTGTTCACGACCACCGTCAAGGGTCGCACGATCTACACGTCCGTGTCGGTGGTCGAGATGGCCGACGAGCAGACCGCCGCGGACCTGCGCAAGCTCACCGACACCGACGGGTCCGGCAACGTCAGCGACCTGGTCCGCGAGGGCGTGGTCCCGGTCGACGGCCTGAAGTCGCTCAGCAACGGCGGCGGCTACGACTCGTCGCAGCACGGCACGCAGGTCATCATCGTCGAGTCCGACTACGACCCGAAGGCGTCCCGCGGCGGCACCGAGAGCGAGCTGGACGACGTCTGCACCGACGCGATCCGCCTCGGCGGCGAGATGGTCGGCGACAGCGGCTGAGCGCCGGGCTACTCGCCGGGCTTGCCCGGGAACGCGGGCGTGGCGGGGGACTGGCCGGCCGCGATACGCCAGCGGGTGGCCCGCACGGCGGCGATGGTGAGCGCCTCGAGCGCGGTCCGGCGCACGGCGGCGTCGTCGGTGCGCTCCAGCACCGCCCGCCAGGCGACGGTCGTGTCCGACTCGGCCACCACCAGCACCGCGATCGCCGACTTCCGGTCGGTGACCGGCTTGGGCGGCACGTAGGCCGGCTCGGCCGGCCGGGGCGTCTCGCCGGCGTCGGCCAGCAGCCGCTCGGTGGCGTCGCGGCGGGCCCGGTGTGCGGTGGTGCCCTCGGCGACCGTCGCGTCCAGCGAGTCCGGCAGGAACGCGCTCACCAGGCCGTACACCCACAGCGCGGCGTGCTCGGCACCCAGCGCGGCCTGGACCGCGCCGACCGTGTCGTCGGGCAGCGCCTTCGGCTGGGCGGAGCTCGGCTGGCTCACTTGGCGACCACCACCCGCAGGCTCGCGCAGCCGGCCGCGACCGACCCGACCAGCCCGGCGCGGTAACGCTCCACGGTCGGCACCAGCTTCGCCGCCTCCTGCTCGGCCGCGGACAGCGCGTCGAGCAGGGCCTTGCGCGCGGCCGGGGCGCCGGTGGGCGCGGGTTCGGACGAGGGCGGCGCGGGCTTGGTGGACGAGACCGGCGGCCGCGCCCGGTCGACCTCCTTCTGCAGCGCCGAGGCGTGCTCGCCGCGGGCGTCGGCCACCTGCTTGGCCGCGGGCGCCAGCGCGGGCACCGCGTCCGCCACCGCCGACGCCGACGCCGCGTCGGCGCGCGCCCGGGCGGCCAGGGCGGCCAGCGGGTCCGGCGGCGGGGGCTTTTCCGGCTCCGTGCAGGAGACCGCGGCGGCGAGGGGCAGTGTCAGGGCGCCGGCCCGCAACAGGTCGCGGCGCCCGATCATCACGCGGCTCATCACGGGCGGTCATACTGCCAGGCGACGCGCCACCCGGTCGGACGCACCGTGCCTGCTCGGGGCCGACTCGCCTGCCGTGACGAGATACGCTTGGCAACCACGGTCGGTGAGTGCTCACCGCGACATGTTCGGGACAGTTCGAGGCAGGGAGTGGCCACGTGCCAGGTCAGCGACACAGCACCCCCGGCGCCGGCGGAACGCTGGAGCCGGTGGTCGCCAGCGCCGTGGAGACCGCCGTCGCGCGCGCCGGCTACGACCTGGAGCTGCTGCACGTCCAGCAGGCGGGCCGGCGCCGGCTGGTCAAGGTCGTGGTCGACTCGGACACCGCGGACGGCGGCATCGGCCTGGACCAGGTGGCCGAGGTCAGCCGCGCGGTCTCCGCCGCGCTGGACGCCCTGGAGGACCACCGCACCGCCGGCAGCCCGCTCGGCGGCTCGTACACCCTCGAGGTGACCAGCCCGGGGCTCGACCGCCCGCTGACCAGACCGCGGCACTGGCGCCGCGCCCGCCTGCGCAAGGTCGCCGTCCAGCAGGGCGGAGACCAGCTACACCGCACGCGTGGGGGATGCCGACGAGGTGGGCGTCCACCTGCTCGTCGACCGGGTCGGCAGTGACAAGGACGCCCGGGGCGACCGGGACAGAGGCAGGGTCGCCCGGGACGTCAGATACGTGAAGTACCAGGACATCGAGCGCGCCGTCATCGAGGTCGAGTTCCGCGAACCGCCGACCGCCGAGATTGCCATGTTGGAGCAAGAGGAGGGGTCGAGGTGAATGTCGACATCGCGGCGCTGCGCGCCATCGAGCGGGACAAGGACATCCCCTTCGACACGGTGATCGAGGCGATCGAGACCGCGCTGCTCACCGCGTACAAGCACACCGACGGCCACCAGCCGCACGCCAAGATCGACATCGACCGCCGCACCGGCATCGTCCGGGTGATCGCCTTCGAGCTCGGGGCGGACGGCGAGCCGGTGCGCGAGTGGGACGACACGCCGGAGGGCTTCGGCCGGATCGCGGCCACCACCGCCCGCCAGGTCATCCTGCAGCGGCTGCGCGACGCCGAGAACGAGAAGACCTTCGGCGAGTTCTCCGCCAAGGAGGGCGAGATCGTCGCCGGCGTCGTGCAGCGCGACGCGCGGGCCAACTCCCGCGGCATGGTCGTCGTCCAGGTCGGCGACACCGAGGGCGTGCTGCCCGCGGTCGAGCAGGTGCCCGGCGAGCGCTACGAGCACGGCACCCGGATCAAGTGCTACGTGCTCGGCGTGAGCCGGGGAACACGCGGGCCGCAGATAACGTTGTCCCGTACGCACCCGAACCTGGTACGCCGGCTGTTCGCGCTGGAGGTTCCGGAGATCGCCGACGGCACCGTGGAGATTCCCGCGGTGGCCCGCGAGGCCGGGCACCGGTCCAAGATCGCGGTCCGGTCGACGATCCCGGGGGTCAACGCCAAGGGCGCCTGCATCGGCCCGATGGGCGCACGGGTGCGCAACGTGATGAGCGAGCTGCTCGGGGAGAAGATCGACATCATCGACTACTCGGAGGACCCGGCGACCTTCGTGGGCAACGCGCTGTCGCCCGCCAAGGTCATCTCGGTCCGGGTGGTCGACGAGCGGGCGAAGACCGCTCGAGTCGTCGTGCCGGACTTCCAGCTGTCCCTGGCGATCGGCAAGGAGGGCCAGAACGCCAGGTTGGCAGCACGATTGACCGGCTGGCGCATCGACATCCGCAGTGACGCCGCGACGCCGACCCCGGCCCACGGCATCCCGGCCGCCGGCGCGCCGAGCGTCACACCGACATCCGGTTCGGCCGACTGAGGCCGACGGGATAGACTCATCAGTGGTTCACCGTTCTGGACCGGCGTCCGCACGTTCCCGGGGCAACCGCCCGGTACGTACCTGTGTCGGTTGCCGGACCCGGGCGGAGGCCGGTGAGTTGCTCCGGGTCGTGCTCGTGGACGGAGACCTCGCCTTCGACCTGCGGCGCAGAGCCGCCGGCCGGGGGGCGTGGCTTCATCCCGAGCCGAAGTGCCTGGACTCCGCCGAGCGGCGGCGGGCGTTCGCGAGGGCGCTGCGTGTGCCGGGCCCGCTCGACACCGGCACGCTCCGGAGCCATCTGGAGCAGCTGGTTCATCGCGTTACCGGATCGGGATCTTCCCGAACCGGGCTGGACGAACGAAAGCAGGTCGACCCGTCATGAGTCAGCCGTGAAGCTGAAGCCATGAACGCCAGACAATAGGACGAGGTCGAGCGGGACCATGCCGCCGGCCTCACTCGGACGAGGAGAGCAGTGGCAGGCAAGGCCCGAGTGCATGAGCTCGCTAAGGAGCTCGGCGTTACCAGCAAGGAAGTTCTCGCGAAGCTCAAGGAGCAGGGCGAGTTCGTGAAGTCAGCGTCCTCCACCGTGGAGGCCCCGGTGGCCCGCAGGCTGCGGGACGCGTACCCCAAGACCGACGGTGCCGCGAAAGGCGGCGCCCGTAGTGGCCCGCGCCCGAAGCCGGCCGCCCGCCCGCAGGCGGAAGCGGCTGCCCCGGCTCCGGCGCCGGCCACCCCCCAGGCCGGTCCGAAGCCGGCCCCCAAGCCGGCCGAGCGGCCGGCAGAGCCGAGCGCGCCCGCGCCGGCCCCGAAGCAGCAGCCGGCCGCGGCGAAGGTGGAGACCGAGGCGGCACCCAAGCCGGCCGCGGCGAAGCCGGGCCCCGCGGCTCCCGCGCCGCAGCAGCAGCAGCCCCAGGGCGGCGGCCAGGCCGGTGGTGCCGTCGTGCCGCCCCGGCCGCAGTCACCCAAGCCCGGCCCGCGCGCGCCGCGGGTCGGCAACAACCCGTTCGGCGTCGGCGCCGGCGCCCCGGCGCCGCGCCCGGCCGGTCCGCGACCGGGGAACGCCCCGGGTGGCGAGCGTGCCGCACGTCCCGGTGAGGGGCGCCCGACGCCCGGTCCGCGGGGCGGCGGCAACACGCCGGCCGGTCAGCGGCCCTCGCCCGGGCAGATGCCCCCGCGCCCGAACCCCGGCATGATGCCGCCGCGTCCGGCCCGCCCGGCCGGTGGCGGTCGTGGCGGTCCCGGCGGCGGCGCGCGCGGTGGCCCCGGTGGCCCCGGGGGCGGTGCGCGTGGCGGTCCCGGTGGCCCGCGCGGTGGCGGCGGTGGCGGCTTCCGCGGTGGTCCCGGTGGCGGCGGTGGCGGTGGCGGTGGCGGTGGCTACCGCGGCGGCCCCGGTGGCGGCGGTGGCGCTCCGGCCGGTGGTGGCTTCCGCGGTGGTGGCCGTCCGGGTTCCGGCGGCGGTCGCGGCGGTGCCGCGGGTGCCTTCGGCCGTCCCGGCGGACCCTCCCGGCGCGGCCGCAAGTCGAAGCGGCAGAAGCGCCAGGAGTACATGGAGAACATGCAGGCGCCCAGCGTCGGCGGCGTTCGCCTGCCCAAGGGCAACGGCGAGTCGATCCGGCTGCCGCGCGGCGCCTCGCTGACCGACTTCGCCGAGAAGATCAACGCCAACCCGGCCTCGCTGGTGCAGGTGCTGTTCCACCTCGGTGAGATGGTCACCGCGACCCAGTCGGTCTCCGACGACGTCCTCGAGCTCCTCGGCACCGAGATGAACTACAAGGTGCAGGTCGTGAGCCCCGAGGAGGAGGACCGCGAGCTGCTCGACTCCTTCGACATCTCCTTCGGCGAGAACGCCGGCGACGAGGAGGACCTGCAGGCGCGGCCGCCGGTCGTGACCGTCATGGGTCACGTCGACCACGGTAAGACCCGCCTGCTGGACACCATCCGCAAGACGACGGTGCACGAGGGCGAGGCCGGCGGCATCACCCAGCACATCGGTGCCTACCAGGTCAAGGTCGAGGTCGACGGCCACGAGCGGCTGATCACCTTCATCGACACCCCGGGCCACGAGGCGTTCACCGCCATGCGTGCCCGCGGCGCGAACTCCACCGACATCGCGGTGATCGTGGTCGCCGCCGACGACGGCGTGATGCCGCAGACCGTGGAGGCGATCAACCACGCCCAGGCGGCGAACCTGCCGATCGTGGTCGCGGTCAACAAGATCGACAAGGAGGGCGCGAACCCCGCCAAGGTCCGCCAGCAGCTCACCGAGTACGGGCTGGTCGCCGAGGAGTACGGCGGCGACACGATGTTCGTGGACATCTCGGCACGGCAGAACATCAACATCGGTGGTCTGCTCGAGGCCGTCGTGCTGACCGCGGACGCGGCGCTGGACCTGCGGGCCAACCCGGAGATGGAGGCGCAGGGCGTCGCCATCGAGGCGCACCTGGACCGCGGCCGCGGCCCGGTCGCCACGGTGCTGGTGCAGCGCGGCACGCTGCGGGTCGGCGACTCGATCGTCGCCGGCGACGCGTACGGCCGCGTGCGGCGGATGGTCGACGAGTTCAACGACGACGTCATCGAGGCGACCCCGTCGCGGCCGGTGCAGGTCATCGGGTTCACGTCGGTCCCCGGCGCGGGCGACACGTTCCTGGTGGTCGAGGAGGACCGCACGGCCCGGCAGATCGCCGAGCGCCGGTCGGCCCGCATGCGCAACGCGGCGAACGCCCAGCGGCGCAAGCGGATCAGCCTCGAGGACCTGGACTCCGCGCTCAAGGAGACCAGCCAGCTCAACCTGATCATCAAGGGCGACAACTCGGGTACCGTCGAGGCACTCGAGGACGCGCTCACGAAGATCGACGTGGGCGACGAGGTCGAGCTGCGGGTCATCGACCGCGGTGTCGGTGGCATCACCAAGGCCAACGTGGACCTGGCGATCGCGTCCGACGCGATCATCCTCGGGTTCAACGTCCGCGCCGAGGGCAAGGTCACCGAGCAGGCCAACCGCGAGGGCATCGACGTCCGGTACTACTCGGTCATCTACCAGGCGATCGACGAGATCGAGCAGGCCCTCAAGGGCATGCTCAAGCCGATCTACGAAGAGGTCGAGCTCGGGCGCGCCGAGGTGCGCGAGGTGTTCAAGTCCTCGAAGGTCGGCACGATCGCGGGCTGCATGGTGCTGTCCGGCGAGATCCGGCGCAACGCCAAGGCGCGGCTCATGCGCGACGGCGTTGTCGTCCAGGAGAACCTGCCGGTCAGCTCGCTGCGGCGGTTCAAGGACGACGCGGTCGAGGTCCGCGAGGGCTTCGAGTGCGGTCTGACGCTCGGCTCGTACGGCGACATCAAGCTCGGTGACCTCGTCGAGACCTACGAGCTGCGCGAGAAGCCGCGCGACTGAGTTGTACGTCGGTGCCCTCGAGCTGGATGTCGTTCTCGGCGACATCCGCTCGCTGAAGGAGAAGCGATCGGCGGTGCGGCCGGTGCTGGCCGAGCTGCGCCGCCGGTTCGAGGTGACCGTGGCAGAGGCCGGTCATCTCGACAAGCACCGCCGGTCGCTGATCGGCGTCGCCGCGGTGGCGGCCGACGCCGATCACGTGCGTGACGTGCTCGACGCCTGCGAGCGCCTGGTCGCCGGGCGCCCGGAGCTCGAGCTGGTCTCGGCACGGCGACGGTGGCTCGGACCCCATGACTGAACCATCACCAGGGTTCGTGAGAAGGAAGGAACGTCGTGGCTGACGCACCGCGCGCCCGCAAGCTGGCCAAGCGCATCGCGCAGATCGTCGCCTCCGCGCTGGAGCACGAGGTGAAGGACCCGCGCCTGGCGCGGGTGACGATCACCGACGCCAAGGTCACCGCGGACCTGCACGACGCGACCGTGTACTACACGGTGCTCGGCGACAGTCTCTCCGCCGCTCCGGACAGCGCAGGCGCCGCCGCCGCACTGGAGTCGGCGAAGGGAGTGCTGCGCTCGATGGTGGGGCAGGGGACGGGTGTCCGGTTCACCCCGACGCTGGCGTTCGTCGCGGATACGGTGCCCGAGGACGCCAAGCACATCGACGACCTGCTGGCCCGCGCCCGCGCGGCCGACGCGGAGGTCGCCCGCCTCGCGGGCGGCGCCACTCCGGCCGGCGACGCGGACCCCTACCGCGCTCCCCGCGACACCGACGAGGACCCGGCCTAACCCCACACGCACACATCTCGCCGAGCCGACCCCCACACCGCCGAGCCGACCCCCCACACCGCCGAGCCGACCTCTCGCGCGGTCGAGCCGACGTCTCGCACTGGCGAGTCGACCTGTCACGCGGTCGAGCCGACGTCTCGCACTGGCGAGTCGACCTGTCACGCGGCTGAGTCGATCGCCCACGTGATCTCCCGGCATCCACCGCCACGAGCCGGATCGACGGCGTGGCGGGCCGACTCACCGACGCCAGGGGTCGGTTCGGCGGTGTCAGGGGTCGACTCGGCGGTGTGGGGGGTCGGATCGGTGGGGGCTGGGGTGCCGGCGGGGGCGGTGGATCCCGGCAGGGGGCACCGCGTCCATAGTGGACGGTTGGTCAGGCTCCAGGAGATCGCCTAGGTCGCGGAGGATTCCGGTGGCCGTGCGGAGGTCGGTCAGCGACGCGCGGGCGGCCACCCGGTTGGCCCATGCGGCCTGGCGGCGCTCCACGGAGCGCACCGCAGCGCGGCCACGCGGGGTGAGCGTCAGTAACCGGGCGCGACGGTCGCGCGGGTTTTCCTCGAAACCGAGCATGCCGGCGGCGGCCAGGGCGTCTGCGGTCTGCCGTACCGTCTGCCGCGTCAGGCCGATGGTCCGCGCCACCCGCGCGACGGTCACCGGCCCGCGGTCGACCACGCCGAGTACCTGCCATCGGGCGCTGGTCAGTCCGGCCGGACGGGCCAATGTCTCCTGGGTCGTAAGGAGTAGTCCGTTCACCCGGACCACTTCGAGCAGCAACTCGGAAAACTCCAGGCCACGGTCGGTCAGGGAAACCACGCGAGGCACCCTCGCAGATCGACAGGTACCTGTCAAAATGGCGAAAGTTTCGGGCTCAGTCCCATGCGGCGCAACGGTTCGGTAGTCTCGGTGCCCCCGACCCGAACTACCGCCATGCTTGGGGTGAGACGTGGCTGCAGGCGATATTCGCCGTACGCGGCGGGACGTCCTGCTTGGTGCTATCGGCGTTGCTCTCACGGCGACCGGTTGCGCACCGAAGCCATCGGACGCTCCCGCCAGAACCGCCGGAACCAGAACGGAGAGCCAGGCCCTGTCGCCTGCGACCATCTCGCCGGGCGCGGCGGCCAAGTCGGTGACCCGGGAGCGGATCCGGTCGCTGGCCCGCCGGACCGAGGTCGAGCTGGTCGTGATCCGGCCGGAGGACGCCGAGCCGAACCTGCCGGTCTGCCTCGCGCTGCACGGCCGCGACGCGGACGCCGGCATGTTCGTCGACCTCGGTGTGCCGAAGATGCTCGCCTCGGCGGTGAACTACCAGGGCACGCCGCCGTTCGCGATCGTCGCGGTCGACGGCGGCAACTCCTACTGGGTGTCCCGCGACGACGACGACCCGCAGCAGATGCTCTCCCAGGAGCTGCCCACCTGGCTCGAGGAGCGCGGCCTCGCCACCAACCCCTTCGCGGTGCTCGGCATCTCCATGGGCGGCTATGGCGCGTTCAACTACGCGGCCAACTTCAACCTGCCGGCGATCGCCGCCGTCAGCCCGGCCCTGTTCCTCAGCTGGCCCGAGGCGAGCACCCGCGACGCGTTCTCCAGCCGGAAGCAGTGGGAGGCCACCGACCCCCTCCAGCACCTCGACGCGTTCGCCGGCGTGCCGCTCGGCGTCTGGTGCGGTGAGTCGGACCCGTTCATCGACGGCACCCGCGAGCTGGTCGAGCGGGCCAAGCCGACCGTCGCCGACATCGAGCCGGGGGACCACGACGCCGACTTCTGGCGCAAGGTGCTGCCGGCCGCCATCAAGTTCGTCGGCAACCGCATCGGCTGAGCGCCGCGTGCCCCCGGGACATCTCAACTCGGCAACCATCTCCGGGGGGCGTACTGGACGCAGCCGCCCGGTTACGTGAGGCTGTCCGGGTGCCCACCACGGATCTTGGTGCCGCCGCCACCCTGTTACGTACCGCGACCGATGTGACACTGCTCGCTCATGTGAACCCCGACGCGGACGCGTTGGGCAGCGCGCTGGCACTCGGTCTCGCCCTGCACAGACGCGGGGCGGACGTGCGCGTCTCCTTCGGCAAGCCCGACGCCGCACCGGAGTCGCTGCGCGGGCTGGACGTGGCCGGGCTGGTCGTGCCGGCCGGCTCGGTGCCGGCGGCATCCGGGCTGCTCGTCGTGGTGGACACGGCCAGCAAGTCGCGGCTCGGCCAGCTCGCCGACCGGGTCAACGCCACCGTCGAGGCCGGCGGTTCGGTGCTGGTGCTCGACCATCACGTGTCGAACACGTTCTACGGCACCCATCACGTCGTCGACGAGACCGCGGAGGCCACCGCAGTGCTGGTGGTGCGGCTGCTCGACGAGCTCGGCTGGCCGCTGGACGCCGACCTCGCCCGGTGCGTCTACGCCGGCCTGGTCACCGACACCAGCTCGTTCCGCCGCGCCCGGCCCGGCACCCACCGGCTCGCCGCGCGGCTCATCGAGGCCGGTGCCGACCCGACCGCGGTCGCCCGCGACCTGATGGACACCCACCCGTTCGCCTTCCTGCAGATGCTCGCCGGCGTCCTCGACCGCGCGGTGCTGGAGCCGGACGCGGCAGGCGGGCACGGCCTCGTGCACACGGCCGTCCGCCTCGACGACCTGATCGGCGTGCGCCTCGAAGAGGTGGAGTCGGTGGTCGACATCGTGCGCACCACGGCCGAGGCCGAGGTCGCCGCGGTGCTGAAGGAGACCTCCTCGGGCCACTGGACCGGCTCGCTGCGGGCGGTCGGCGCGGTGGACGTGCGGGCGGTGGCCGAGCGGTTCGGCGGCGGCGGGCACCGGCTGGCCGCGGGTTTCAGTGCCGACGGCGAGCTCGAGGACGTCATCACCAGGCTGCGCGAGGCGCTGCGGGATCCGGTGCTGCTTGCATCGGGTTGAGCACGGTTGAGCGGCGGCGGGCCGAACAAGTGGTATAAACCAATCGCTGCGAAGGGCCGACGGCCCCGGCGGCGATCAGCCAGGCGGACCGGCCCGGCGGAAACGGAGGACAAGTTGAGACGCGTCATCAATGCAGTCGCGGTCGCGACCGTGGCGGCGCTCGGGCTCGCTGGCTGCGGAAGCGACTCGGGTGGCGACGGCGGCGGCACCGACCTCGAGCTCCTCGTCCCCATCTACGGCGACAAGACCAAGCCGTACTGGGAGGACCTGGTCAAGGCGTTCGAGGCGAAGAACTCGGACATCAAGGTCACGCTCGAGACGCAGAGCTGGGACGACATCTACACCGTGCTCGACACGAAGATCCAGAACAACCGCGCCCCGGACATCCTCGAGCTCGACGCCGCCGGCCCGGCCTACGGCGCCGACGACCTGCTCTACAAGGCGGACGAGATCGTCTCGCCGGACACCATGAAGGACATCGAGCCGTCCTTCATCGACAGCGCGAAGATCGACGGGGTGGCCTACGGGCTGCCGACCGTGGCGTCGACCCGCGCGCTGTTCTACAACAAGGACCTGTTCAGCAAGGCCGGCATCAGCGCGCCGCCGAAGACGTGGGACGAGCTGCTCGCCGACGCGAAGAAGATCTCCGCGCTGGGCGGCGGCGTGTACGGCTACGGCATGCCGCTGGGCAGCGAGGAGGCGCAGGCCGAGACCTCGATCTTCGCCTACGGTGCCGGCGCCAGCTGGGAGTCCGGCGGCAAGATGACGATCGACACGCCGCAGGCCGAGGAAGCCCTCACCTTCATGAAGAAGATGATCGACGAGAAGGTCACCCAGCCGGACCCCGGCGCGACCGACCGCACCCCGCTGCTCGACGTCTTCATCCAGGGCAAGATCGGCATGATCCAGGGCCTGCCGCCGATCGTGGGGCAGATCAACGAGAAGAACCCCGACCTGAAGTGGGACATCGCGCCGTCGCCGACCAAGGACGGCAGCCCGTCCACGCTGGGTGTGGCGGACTACTTCGTCGGGTTCGACAAGGGTGAGGACAAGCAGGACGCGATCACGAAGTTCCTCGACTTCTTCTACCAGAAGGACAACTACGTCACGTTCAACGACAACGAGGGCTTCATCCCGGCCACCAAGTCGGGCGCCGACGCGGCCGCGTCGAAGCCGGAGCTGAAGACGTTCCTCGAGTCGCTGCCGGACGCGAAGTTCTACCCGGCCACCAACCCCGCCTGGGGCGCGACGTCCGGTGCGTTCAAGTCGCTGGTCGGTCAGATCGAGAACAAGCCGGTGGACGACGTCCTCAAGCAGATCCAGGCCAAGGCCGACGAGAACGGCTGAGCCCGCACCCCTGGCCCGCCGCCCGGCGGGCCAGGGGTGACCCGGCACCAGGAGGAATCCGACGAGTGGCAACCCCGATCGCTGACCGCCCGCGGACGAGACCGTCCGCGAAACGGCGGGCCCGGCGCCAGACGACACTGCAGGCGCTGCCCTGGCTCGCTCCCGCGCTGATCCTCATCGGCGGCGTGGTCGTGTTCCCGGTCGGCTACATGATCTACACGTCGTTCCGGGACCTCAGCCGGTTCGGCACCGACCGCGGCTGGGCCGGGCTGGAGAACTACGAGCGGGTGTTCGGCCTCGACCACCTGCCGAAGGTCATGGCCAACACGGTCATCTGGGTGGTCGGCGTCGTGGGGCTGTCCGTGGGCATCGGGCTGGTGCTCGCCCAGTTCCTGAACAAGCGGTTCCCGGGTCGCAAGGCGCTCCGCCTGGTGATCATCGTGCCGTGGGCCGCGTCGGTGGTGATGACCTCGACGGTGTTCGTCTACGGCCTGGACCCCTTCTACGGGATCATCAACCGGGCGCTGGTCGACGTCGGCATCCTGGACCAGCCGTTCGGCTTCCTGAAGAACCCGCTGCCCGGCTTCCTGTCCGCGATGGCGGTCGCGGTGTTCGTGTCGGTCCCGTTCACCACGTTCGTGTTCCTCGCCGGCCTGCAGACCGTGCCGCACGACGTGCTCGAGGCCGCGCAGATCGACGGTGCCGGGCGGGTGCAGACCTACTGGCGGGTGGTGTTCCCGATGCTGCGGGGCGCGCTCGCGGTCGCGACCATCATCAACGTCATCAACGTGTTCAACTCGCTGCCCATCCTCAAGACCATGACCGGGGCGATCCCCGGCTACGACGCGGACACGACGACGACGCTCATGTTCAAGATCATCCAGCACGACCGGCAGATCGACACCGCCAGCGCGCTCTCGGTCGTGAACTTCGTCGTGGTGGTCGTGGTGATCGGCATCTACCTGCGGGTCGTGCGCCCGATGCGGGAGGACTGAGGATGTCGACCGTCATCGAGCGGCAGTCGACGGTGTCCGCCTCGGGCTCCGCGCGACCCGTGGCGCGCGAGCGCAGGCGGTGGGGGCTCACGATCGTCGGCGTCGTCGTCGCGATCGTGTTCCTCTTCCCGTACCTGATCATGCTGATCAGCGCGTTCAAGACCCGTCCGGAGATCCTGAAGGTCCCGCCGACCTACCTCCCGCAGGACTGGGAGCCCAGCAACTTCGTCACGATGTGGGGCACGCCGGAGACGCCGCTGCCCTGGAACCTCTACTCGACGGTCTTCATCTCGATCGGCGGCACCGTGCTCGCCCTGGTCGCCGCCCTGCCCGCCGCCTACTACACCGCCCGGCACTCCTTCCGGCTCAAGCTGCCGTTCATGCTGCTGGTGCTCGTCACCCAGATGCTGCAGCCGACCGTGCTGGCGTCGGGCCTGTTCCGCGAGTTCGTCACGCTGGAGATCAACGACACCCGGTTGACGATGATCCTGGTGAACGCGGCGTTCAACCTGTCGTTCGCGGTGTGGATCATGCACAGCTTCTTTGCGAGCGTGCCGAAGGAGATCGAGGAGGCCGCCTGGCTGGACGGCTGCAGCCGGGGCCAGTCGTTGCGCCGGATCATGTTGCCGCTGGTCTGGCCGGGCATCGTCACCGCGGTGATCTTCACCTTCATCGCGTGCTGGAACGAGTTCGCGGCGAGCCTCATCCTGCTACCCACCGACACCAACCAGCCACTGACCGTAGCGCTCACCCGGTTCATCGGGCAGTACGAGTCCGCCTGGCAGTACGTCTTCGCGGTGTCGATCATCGGCATCCTGCCCGTGGTCGCGCTCTTCGCGCTGATCGAGAGGCACCTGGTGTCCGGTCTGACCGCGGGCGGAGTGAAGTGAAGTCGTAATTCTGAATCGTGGTGTTCACGTGTTAGTTGCTCTAGATTGTGCTCGCGCGCCGGTTTTGCAACCGGGCCGACAACGGGGTGCGGTCTTCGACCGGCGGAACGAAAGGTAAGTCATGGCCACAGTGACCTTCGACGGAGCGAGCCGTTACTACGCGGGCAGCGACCATCCCGCCGTCGACCAGTTGGATCTCGAGGTGGCCGACGGCGAGTTCCTCGTGCTCGTGGGCCCGTCCGGTTGCGGCAAGTCGACCACGCTGCGGATGCTCGCGGGCCTGGAGGGCGTCGACGAGGGTGCGGTGCGCATCGGCGAGCGCGACGTCACCAACCTGCCGCCGAAGGACCGGGACATCGCGATGGTCTTCCAGAACTACGCGCTGTACCCGCACATGACGGTGGCCGACAACATCGGCTTCCACCTCAAGATCAAGAAGATGCCGAAGGCGGAGCGTTCCGAGCGGATCCTCGAGGCGGCCAAGCTGCTCGACCTCGAGCCGTACCTGGACCGCAAGCCGGCCAAGCTCTCCGGTGGCCAGCGCCAGCGCGTGGCCATGGGCCGGGCGATCGTGCGCCGGCCGCAGGTGTTCTGCATGGACGAGCCGCTGTCCAACCTGGACGCGAAGCTGCGCGTGCAGACCCGCACCCAGATCGCCTCGCTGCAGCGCCGCCTCGGCGTCACCACGATCTACGTCACCCACGACCAGATCGAGGCCATGACCATGGGCGACCGGGTGGCGGTGCTCAAGGACGGGCTCCTGCAGCAGTGCGACACCCCGATGGGCCTGTTCGGCAAGCCGAAGAACCTGTTCGTGGCGGGCTTCATCGGCTCGCCCGCGATGAACCTGATCCCGGCGACGGTCGACGCCCAGGGCGCGGTGATCGGCGGCCAGCCGATCGAGCTGACCGCCGAGCAGCGCGCGGCGCTCACCAGCGCGAAGGTCGTCGTCGGCGTGCGGCCGGAGGGCTGGAACATCAAGCCGGCCGGCGAGGGCATCACCGCCATGATCGAGGTCGTCGAGGAGCTGGGCTCCGAGCAGTTCCTGTACTGCTCGACCGAGGCGCCGCAGGTCACCTCCGACGACCCGGGCCACGAGATCTCGGGCGCGCACACGATCACCGTGCGCGCGCCGGGCATGTCCGCCCTCCAGCGCGGCGAGAAGATCGGCCTGGTTCCGCAGCCGGGTGCGGTGCACCTGTTCGACGCCGAGACCGGTGACCGCCTGCCCGACTGACCCCGTTTCGCCGACCGCCGCCGGGTGCCTCGAGGGTGCCCGGCGGCGGTGCCGTGCCGGCCTCGGGGTTCCCGGTGTCCCGGCACCACGACCGGGCGTCACCACCGTGTCGAGTTGCGCCGGTCGCCGTCACGTGCGTTAGTCCATATGGCCTAACGTGTCGTTCGACGGTCGGGGAGTGGACGATGGACGAGGACGTGCTGTCGCGGCGCACGCTGCTTCGCGGAGCGGCGGTGGCGGGGGTCGGCGCCGGGGAGCGTGCGCTCGTCGCGCAGGCGCCGCCGGCCCGGGGGCCGTCGATGATCGGGGTGCCGTTCGAGGAGACGGCTCGGCCCCGCTTCGGCATCATCGGGCTCGGCAACCGTGGCGGCGCGATGGTGTCTCTGCTGCTCGCCGTCCCCGGTGCCCGGGTGACGGCGCTCTGCGACATCCGGCCCGATCTCGTGGCGAAGGCCGCCCGCGTGGTCACCGACGCCGGCGGGCCCCGCCCGGCCCTGTACGCCGCCGGTGACGAGGACTTCGGCGGTTGTGTGACCGCGACGACGTCGACGTCGTCTATGTCGCCACGCCGTGGCAGTGGCACGCGCCGATGGCGCTGTCCGCCATGCGGGGCGGCAAGCACGTCGGCGTCGAGTGCCCGCTCGCGCTGACCCTCGCGGACCTGTGGGAGCTCGTCGACACGTCCGAGCGCACCCGGCGGCACTGCGTTCAGCTGGAGAACTGCTGCTACGGCCGCAACGAACTGCGCGTGCTGCGGATGGCACACGAGGGCCTCTTCGGCCGGCTGCTGCACGCGTCCGGTGCCTACCTGCACGATCTGCGCGCGCCCCTGTTCTCCAGGACCTACTACGCCGACCACTGGCGTCGTGGCTTCCACGTCCGGCTGGTCGGCGACCTCTACCCGACCCACGGCCTCGGCCCGGTCGCCGCCCATCTGGACGTGCACCGCGGCGACCGGTTCGTCCGGATGACATCGATGAGCACACCCGCGCTCGGGCTCGCCGAGTACCGGGCGGCGCACGAGCCGGCGGGCGACCCGACGTGGCGGGAGCACTACGTCACCGGGGACGTGACCATGAGCCTGCTGCAGACACAGCGAGGCCGCGTGGTTCATCTGGTACACGGGGTGTCGGGTCCGCACCCCTACTCCCGGCTCAACTACCTGGCCGGCACCCGAGGCGTCTTCGAGGACTACCCGCCGCGCATCCACCTCGAGGCCGACCACGCCGGCGAGGAGTGGGGTTCTTTCGACGACTACGCGAGTCACGACCACTGGTTGTGGACCGACGTGGGTCCCGGACCCGGCGGACACGGCGGTATGGACTACCTGATGCTGTGGCGCCTCGTGCAGTGCCTGCGACTGGGCCTGCCGCCGGACATCGACGTATACGACTCCGCGGCGTGGAGCGCGCCGGTTCCTCTCTCCGCGATGTCCATCCGGGACGGCGGCGGTTCGGTGCCGTTCCCCGACTTCACCCGGGGACACTGGAAGGCGCCGCACCCGGGTACCGACTCCGTCAAGCCCTAACCGCGACGGCGCCGGGAGCGGAACGCCGCGACGTGCACCCGGTTCGCGCAGCGGGGGGAGCAGAACCGCTTCGTGCGGTTGGTCGACGTGTCCAGGTAGTAGTTGGCGCACGCATCGGCGCCGCACCTGCCCCAGCGGGACAGTCCGTAGTGGACGATGCCGTGCGCGATGCCCCACGCGGCGGCCGCCGCCACCTCCGTCGCCGGGGGAGCGTCCACATCGGCCACGTGCACGTGCCAGTGGGTCTCCGCGTGGCCGGCGGACAGGCGCGGGCGCAGCGGGTGCGCGGCCAGCAGCGCGTTGACCTCGCCGAGCACGCCCTCGGCGTCGCCCGCCACCGCGCGGGCCAGCACCCGGCGCAGGCCGGCCGCGACCGGGGTCAGCGCCGCCAGGTCCGCGCCCGTCGCCCGGTCGGACCACCACGGCTCGTCGTGGAGCGCGGCGCGCAGGGCGGACACGTCGTCGAGGGACGCGTTGGCCAGGCGGAGCGCCACGTCCAGGTAATCGGCGTTGTCCATCTGCGGTCCTTACCGTAGTGTCAGGTGCGAAACCTGTAAACGCACCTTACCTGGAGGACCCGTGGCCGGGCACGCGCCACTGCGAACGATCCTCGGCCTCGCGGTGCCGGCCCTCGGCGTGCTCGCCGCCGAGCCGCTCTACCTGCTCGTCGACACCGCGGTCGTCGGGCATCTCGGCGCCGTGCAGCTCGGCGGCCTCTCGGTCGCCGCGATCGTGCTCGCCCAGGTCTCCACCCAGCTGACCTTCCTGTCCTACGGCACGACCGCGCGCGCCGCCCGGCTGCACGGCGCCGGCCGCCGCGCGGACGCGGTCGCCGAGGGCGTGCAGGCGACCTGGCTCGCGCTGGCCGTCGGCGCCGTGCTGATCGTGGCGGGTCAGGCGCTCGCGGGGCCGGTCGCGCGGCTGCTCGCCGGGCCCGGTCCGGTCGCCGACGCCGCGGTCGGCTGGCTGCGCATCGCCCTGTTCGGCATCCCCTTCGTCCTGGTCACCATGGCCGGCAACGGCTGGATGCGCGGCGTCCAGGACACCCGCCGCCCGCTGCGCTACGTGCTGGTCGGCAACGGGATCTCCGCGGTGCTCTGCCCGGTGCTGGTCTACAGCGCGGGCTGGGGTCTCGCGGGCTCCGCGGTGGCCAACGTCGGCGCCCAGCTGATCGCCGCCACGCTGTTCATCCGCGCGCTGGTCGTCGAGCGGGTGGCGCTCGCCCCGCACCCGGGGAAGATGCGCGCCCAGCTCGCCCTCGGCCGCGACCTGGTGCTGCGCAGCCTCGCCTTTCAGGCCTGCTTCGTCTCCGCCACCACGGTCGCCGCGCACACCTCGACCGCCGCGGTCGGCGCGCACCAGGTCGTCCTGCAACTGTGGATGTTCCTCGCCCTGGTGCTCGACTCGCTCGCGATCGCCGCGCAGTCGCTGGTCGGCGCGGCGCTGGGCGCCGGCGACGGGCACCTGGCGCGCGGGCTCGCCCGGCAGATCACCGGCTACGGGCTGATCTTCGGCATCGCGCTCGGCGTGCTGTTCGCCGCGCTGGCCGGCGTCCTGCCGGGAGTGTTCACCTCGGACGGTTCGGTGCTCGCGGAGATCCCGCACGCCTGGTGGTTCTTCGTCGCCATGCAGCCCGCGGCGGGCGTCGTGTTCGCGCTGGACGGGGTGCTGCTCGGGGCGGGCGACGCGGCGTTCCTGCGCACCGCCACGATCGGCGCGGCGGCACTCGGCTTCCTGCCGCTGATCTGGGCGTCGTTGGCGTTCGGCTGGGGGCTCGTCGGCATCTGGGCCGGGCTGACCACGTTCGTTCTGGTCCGGCTGGCCGCGGTGCTCGGCAGGCTCCACTCGGGACGGTGGGCGGTGCTCGGCGCGGTCCGGGTGTGAGTGATCGAGCCCACGCTTAGCTTTGCTAACGATGTGGCGTCCCGGAGCGCTGTTCCCGGTGGGAGCGACGGTCGAGACCGGGACGGGAGAGCTGTGCACGACACCCGCCAGACCCGACGGGCTCTGCTGATCTGGGCCACGGCGGTGCTCGTCTACCTGGCGGCGGTGTTCCACCGCACGTCCCTCGGTGTCGCGAGCATCGAGGCGAGCGCCCGCTTCGGGCTGGGCCCGGCCGCGCTGGGCACGTTCACCGTGCTGCAGATCGGCGTCTACGCGCTCATGCAGATCCCGACCGGCCTGCTCGTCGACCGGTACGGCCCGCGCCGGGTGCTCACCGTCGCCGCCGTGCTGCTGGGCCTGGGCCAGGTGGTGTTCGCGTTCGCCACCGCCTACCCGCTCGGCCTGCTCGCCCGCGCCGTGCTGGGCGTCGGCGACGCAATGACGTTCGTCAGCGTCCTGCGCCTGGTCGCGGCGCACTTCCCGGCCCGCCGCTACGCCGCGCTGGCCTCGCTGACCGCCGCGCTCGGCGCCCTGGGCAACCTGATCTCCACGCTCCCGCTGGCCGTGCTGCTCGGCGGCGCGGGCTGGACCGCCACGTTCGCCGTCACCGGCGCGGCCACCGCGCTGTACGCGGTCGTGCTGGCCCTGCGGATCCGGGACACCCCGGCCGGCGTCCCCGAGGTGCGGCGCGAGCCGGCCTCGCCGCGGGTGGTGCTCGGCCAGGTCCGGCAGGCGTGGCGGACGCCCGGCACCAGGCTCGGCTTCTGGGTGCACTTCTCGACGATGTTCGCCCCCGCGATGCTCGGTCTGCTGTGGGGTTTCCCGTACCTGGTGCGGGCGCAGGGGCTCACCGAGCCGGCCGCGGGCCTGCTGCTCGGCGTCCTCGTGGTCGGCGCGATCGTGGGCGGGCCGGCCGTCGGGACGACGATCAGCCGGCGCCCGGCATGGCGCACCCCGATGGTCGTCGGCTACCTGGTGGCCGCGCTCGGCGTGTGGACGGTGCTGCTCGGCTGGCCGGGCGGGCGGGTGCCGGCGGCGGTCCTGCCGGCCGGGTTCGCGGTGCTGTCGCTGGGCGGCCCGGCGTCGACGATCGCGTTCGCGCTGGCCCGTGACTACAACCCGCTGCACCGGGTCGGCACCGCGACCGGCGTGGTCAACGTCGGCGGCTTCGTCGCGATCACCGTGTGCGCGCTCGCGGTCGGCGTGCTGCTGTCGGCGTTCGACCCGCTCGGGCCGCGCACGGCCTTCCGGCTCGCGCTGCTCGCCGCGGTCGCGGTCCTGCTGCTCGGCCTGTGGCGCACGTCGGTGTGGTGGCGCCGGGCGCGCGCGGCCGTGTTCGACGCGGCGGCGCGGGGCGAGGAGGTGCCGGTGCGGATCCGGCGCCGGGCATGGGACCTCGCGCCGGCGTGAGCGTCTGCGAGGATGTGTTCTCGTGCCCCCAGCAGCGACCAAGCAGCGTGTCACCGTGCCGCCCGGCCTCGTCGTGGTGGACAAGCCCGACGGCCTGACCTCCCATGACGTCGTCGCCCGGGTCCGGCGGATCCTGGGCACCCGCAAGGTCGGGCACGCCGGCACGCTCGACCCGATGGCCACCGGCGTGCTCGTGCTGGGCATCGAGCGCGCCACCAAGCTGCTCGGCCACCTCGCGCTGGACACCAAGGCCTACCTCGCCACCATCCGCCTCGGCAGCGCCACCACGACCGACGACGCCCAGGGCGAGGTGCTGTCCACAGCGGACGCGTCGGCGGTGTCCGACGGGGCGATCGCCGCCGGGATCCGCGCGCTGACCGGGCACATCGAGCAGGTGCCGAGCGCGGTCAGCGCGGTCAAGGTGGACGGCAAGCGCGCCTACGCCCGGGTGCGCGCGGGGGAGGACGTCGCGCTCGCCGCCCGCCCGGTGGAGGTGTCGCGGTTCGACCTGCTGGCCACCCGCCGCCAGGGCGCCGTGGTCGAGCTGGACGTGATGGTCGAGTGCTCCTCGGGCACCTACGTCCGCGCGCTCGCCCGCGACCTCGGCGCGGACCTGGGGGTCGGCGGGCACCTCGGTGCGCTGCGCCGCACCCGGGTCGGGCCGTTCGACCTGCGCGTGGTGACCACCCTGGACCGGCTCGCCGAGGCGCCCGGCCTGTCGCTGTCGCTGGACGACGCGGTGGACGCCGCCTTCCCGCGCCGCGACGTGGACGACCGGTCCGCGAGGGCGCTGCTGCGCGGGCAGAAGCTCCCGGCCGCCGGCATCCCGGGCACCTACGGCGTGTTCGACCCGGCCGGCCACGCGATCGCCCTGGCCACCGACGAGGGCCCGGCCGCCCGCTCCCTCGTCGTCCTCACCCCGGCCTGACCCGGGTCCGGAACGGGGGACTCGCGGGGTGGGGGTGGCCCTACCTCGGGTTGGGGGGTGCGCAGGATGGTTGCGGGCGGGGCGGGTGGCCAGGATCGATGGCATGACCACGAGGATCTCCCGACGCGGTGTGCTCGCCGCCGGACTGGCCGCGGGGGCGGCCGGCGTGCTCGCCCGGCCCGCCCTGGCCGTGGCCGAACGGCCGGGCACCGGCGGCACCGCGCTCACCCACGTCACCGTGATCGACCCGCACAGCGGCCGGGTGCTGCCCGACATGACCGTGGTGATCCGCGGCGACCGGATCGCGGGCGTCCACCACGGGCCCGCCCCGCACGGCACGACCGTCGTCGACCTGCGCGGCAGGTTCGTCCTGCCGGGCCTGGCCGACATGCACGCGCACGCCCAGGCCGAGGGCATCGACCCCGCGCTCAACATCGCCAACGGCGTCACCACGGTGCGCGACATGGCCGGCTCGCCCCTCGCGCGGGACTGGCGCGACCGGATCGAGGCGGGCACGCTGCTCGGACCGCGCTACGTGCTCGGCAGCAGGATCGTCGACGGCGCACCGTCCATCTGGGACCCGGCCTTCCTCGACGTCGTCCAGGTCGCCGACGCGCGCCAGGCCCGCGACGCCGTCCGCCGGGAGCAGGCGGCGGGCGCGGACTTCATCAAGGTCTACTCGCGGCTGAGCCGGCCCGCCTACCGCGCCATCGCGGCCGAGGCGCACCGCCGCGGCATCCCGTTCGCCGGGCACTGCCCCGACGAGGTGCCGCTGGAGGAGGCCGCCGACCTCGGGCAGGCGAGCGTCGAGCACCTGTTCTGGACGCCGTTCGACACCTCGCGGGAGGAGGCCCGGATCCGCGCGGACATCGCCCGCATCCACCTCGAGCCGGGTGACTACAGCGGCTGGTTCGCCGCCATCCACCCGCTCGAGTGGACCGCCGCGAACACCTACAGCAGCGCCAAGGCCCGCCGCCTGTACGGCAAGCTCGCCCGCCGCCGCACCCGCCAGGTGCCCACCCTCGCCATGCACCGCGGCCTCGACCTCGCCCGGACGCTGGACATCCACGCCGACCCGCGCAACCGGTACCTGCCCGCGTCGGCCCTCGGCTCGATGGAGTTCGCGCTGGCCGAGTTCTACCTCGCCGACCGTCCGGTCGAGACGGACGCGGAGTGGGCGGCGATGTTCGGCCACCGGCTGCGCACGGTCGGCGAGATGCACGAGCACGGTGTGCCGATCATGACCGGCACCGACACCGGCACGGTCGCGGTCTACCCGGGCTTCTCGGTGCACGACGAGCTGGCGCTGCTCGTCGAGGCGGGCCTGTCCCCGATGGCCGCGCTGCACGCCGCGACCGCGGAGCCGGCGCGCTTCCTCGGCACGGACACCGGCCGGGTCGCCGCCGGGCACGCCGCCGACCTCGTCGTGCTCGACGCCGACCCGCTGCTCGACATCACCGACACGACCGCCGTGTCCGGTGTGGTCGTCCGCGGCCGGTACATCGGCCCGGACGAGCGGCTGCGCATCCTGGCCGAGGTCGAGCGGATCGCCGCGGACGCGCCGGCGGACCTGCCCGTGGCCGCCGGTTGCCCGTGTCACACGCCGCGCCGGTTCGCCGCTGCGTAGGGTTGGGGCCGTGCAGAGGTGGCGCGGTTTGGAGTTCGTTCCGGGTGGCTGGGGACGCTGCGTGGCCACCATCGGTGTGTTCGACGGCGTGCACCTGGGACACCAGGAGCTGATCCACCGCGCGGTGTCGCTGGCCCGCGAGCGGGGCCTGCCGAGCGTGCTGGTCACCTTCGACCCGCACCCCGCGGAGGTCGTCCGTCCGGGTAGCCACCCCGCACAGCTGACCACGCTGCGCCGCAAGGCCGAGCTCGTCGAGCAGCTCGGCGTCGACGTGTTCTGCGTGCTGCCGTTCACCCTCGAACTGTCCAAGGTGCCGGCCGACGAGTTCGTGCACGAGGCCCTCGTCGAGCAGCTGCACGTCGCCGCCGTCGTGGTGGGGGAGAACTTCACCTTCGGCCACAAGGCCGCCGGCAACGTCGAGCTGCTCACCCGGCTCGGCCACCGCTTCGGCTTCGCGGTGGAGGGCGCCAAGCTCGTCACCGTGCCGAACTCGACGCCCTCGGACGAGATCACCTTCTCCTCGACCTACATCCGGGCCTGCATCAACGCCGGCGACGTCACCGCCGCCGCGGCCGCGCTCGGCCGTCCGCACCGGCTGGAGGGCATCGTGGTCCGCGGCGACCGGCGGGGTCACGAGCTGGGCTTCCCCACCGCCAACCTGTCCACCCCGCGGTTCGCCGCGGTGCCCGCCGACGGCGTCTACGCCGGCCGCTTCTCCCTGCTCAACGCGCCCGGCCGGGAGCCGCTGATGGCGGCCATGTCGGTCGGCACGAACCCGACGTTCTCCGGCCGCGAGCGCCGCGTGGAGGCGTTCGTGCTGGACGTCGACGAGGACTTCTACGGCCAGCGGGTGGCCGTCGACTTCGTCGCCAGGCTGCGCGACATGGAGCGCTACGAGTCCACCGACGCCCTGGTCGAGCAGATGCACCTCGACGTCCGCCGGGCCCGTGAGCTGCTCAGCTGACCTTGCTTCACCCGGTCGGGTTACCGCCGAATACGCAGATGCGAACAGGTATCCGGATTCGTCACGCAACTCGCACACGCCTGGCAAGATGCTGTGGGGCTGAGCTCGGGGCCGGGCCGGTGATGCGGGAACCAGGGGAGAGGCGAAGGTGGAGGACCACAAGATCGTCCAGCGCAATCTCGCTCTTCAGCGGGAGTGGTACGGCGAGCCCCTCGGTGACCGGGTACGCCGCCTGGTGGTCGCGTTCGACATCTCGCAGGCCTTCCTCGCCGACGTCCTCGGCATCAGCGCCCCGATGCTCAGCCAGGTGATGAGCGGCCGTCGCGCCAAGATCGGGAACCCGGCCGTGCTGGCCCGGCTCATCATGCTGGAGCGCAAGATCCTCGTGCCCGACGTCGCCGCCGGCAAGAAGGAGGCGATGATGCGCGCGCTGGAGGAGGTCCGCGCCTCCCGCCCCTCGGTGACCAGGGACAACCTGCCCGTGGACATCGGCCGCAACGACCGGGTCGCGGTCGCCGCGCTGCGCCGGGTCGCCGAGGCCGGCGACCTCACCGCGGCCGCGAGCCTGCTCAACGGCAAGTTCCCCGAACTCGCCGACCTGCTGCGACGGGCGGGTCAGCCCCAGTAGATGGTCCGCCTCTTCTCGGCCCTCGAACTGCCCACGCCCGTGCGTGCCGAACTGGCCCGGCGGCTGGGCGAGATCCGCGCCGGTGAGCCGGACCTGCGGTGGGTGCCCCCCGAGCGCTGGCACATCACCCTCGGCTTCTACGGCGACCGCGAGCACGCCGACCGGCGCGGCGGCTGGTTCCGCCGGCAGGCCGAGGGGCTCGCGCCGCCGCGGCTGCGGCTGCGCGGTGCCGGGCGGTTTCCCGGCGTGCTGTGGGTGGGGGTCAGCCCGATGGAGGGCCGGGACGCGGCCGCGCTGCGCACGCTCGCCCGGGCCCTGAACGCGGACACCAACGCCGACCAGTACGATTTCACCCCGCACCTCACCGTCGCCCGCTGGCGGCGCGGCGCGGCGGGCAGCGGCAGCGCGATCCGCGTGGTGCACGAGCTGTCCGAGTTCTGCGGAAGCTGGTGGACCGCGGCCGAGGCGGTGCTGTTCCGCAGCGACACCGGCGGCGGGGCGGGAGGCGGGGCCGGACCGGTGTACACCCCGCTCGACCGCGTCGCGCTGGCCGGTGGGCAGGGGTAGGGCAACCACCTGCTAACCTCGGTCTTTGGGTCCGGCTGCGGTCCGTGGCGGCCGGTACCTGCTATCCCGAGACGGGACCGCACGGCACATATCACCCACGAGGAGAACACAGAGTGGCGCTGTCCACCGAACAGAAGAAGACCATCCTGGCCGAGTACGGCGTGCACGACACCGACACCGGCTCGCCGGAGGCCCAGGTCGCGATGCTGACCAAGCGCATCAGCGACCTGACCGAGCACCTGAAGGTGCACAAGCACGACCACCACTCACGCCGAGGTCTGCTGCTGCTGGTCGGCCGTCGCCGCCGGCTGCTCAACTACCTGACGAAGGTGGACATCGAACGCTACCGGTCGCTGATCCAGCGACTCGGCCTGCGCCGATAGACCCCATCGGGGGAGTGGCCCGACGGCCGCTCCCCCGACGTCTGTCAACAGAAAACGAAGGGCCAAGCGCGCCGCGTACGGGGATCAGTTTCGCCGGTCCTCGGTAGTGGTTCCCGGGTTTCAGCCGAGCGGTCACCGCTCCGCCCCGGGGGCTTCGATCGAAGACCGGCCTCGCGAGGATCCCGTGCCCCTGTGCCCCGTATGGGGTGTGCGCGCCCGCGATGACGAGGAGTACTACATGACCGACTTCAGCGAAGCTGGAGTTCACGAGACGACAGCCGTGATCGACAACGGCGGTTTCGGCAAGCGCACCATCCGGTTCGAGACTGGCCGCCTGGCCCGCCAGGCCGCCGGCAGTGTCGTGGCCTACCTCGACGAGGAGACCATGCTGCTGTCCGCGACCACCGCGTCGAAGCACCCGAAGGAGCACTTCGACTTCTTCCCGCTGACCGTGGACGTCGAGGAGCGGATGTACGCCGCGGGCCGCATCCCCGGCTCGTTCTTCCGCCGGGAGGGCCGCCCGTCCACCGACGCGATCCTCACCTGCCGGCTGATCGACCGGCCGCTGCGCCCGTCGTTCGTCGACGGCCTGCGCAACGAGATCCAGGTCGTCATCACCATCCAGAGCCTCAACCCGCAGGACCTCTACGACGTGGTCGCGATCAACGCCGCGTCCGCCTCCACCCAGCTCGCCGGCCTGCCGTTCTCCGGCCCGATCGGCGGAGTCCGGGTGGCCCTGATCGGCGAGCAGTGGGTGGCGTTCCCGACCCACGAGCAGCTGCAGAAGGCCGCGTTCGACATGGTCGTCGCCGGCCGCGTGGTCGGCACCGGCGACAGCGCCGACGTCGCGATCATGATGGTCGAGGCCGAGGCCACCGAGAACGTGCTCGACCTGGTCGCCGACGGCGCCGTCGCACCGACCGAGGAGGTCGTCGCGCAGGGCCTGGAGGCCGCGAAGCCGTTCATCAAGGTGCTGTGCGAGGCGCAGGCCCGGCTGGCCGAGGTCGCCGCGAAGGAGACCCGCGAGTACCCGACCTACCCGGCCTACCAACCCGACGCGCTCGAGGCCGTGACGGCCGCGGTGAGCGACGAGCTGGCGCAGGCGCTGACCATCGCCGGCAAGCAGGAGCGCGAGGCCCGGCTGGACGAGATCAAGGCCGCGACCCTGGAGAAGGTCGGCGCGGTCGAGGGCGGCGCGTTCGAGGGTCGCGAGAAGGAGGTCGGCGCCGCGTTCCGGGCGCTGAACAAGAAGCTGGTCCGCCAGCGGATCCTGCGCGACAAGATCCGCATCGACGGCCGTGGCATCACCGACATCCGCCAGCTCTCCGCCGAGATCGCGCTGATCCCGCGGGCGCACGGCTCGGCGCTGTTCGAGCGCGGCGAGACCCAGATCCTGGGCGTCACCACGCTCAACATGCTGCGCATGGAGCAGCAGATCGACTCGCTGTCGCCGGAGACGCACAAGCGCTACCTGCACCACTACAACTTCCCGCCCTTCTCCACCGGCGAGACCGGCCGGGTCGGCTCGCCCAAGCGGCGCGAGATCGGCCACGGCGCGCTCGCCGAGCGGGCGCTGGTGCCGGTGCTGCCCAAGCGCGACGAGTTCCCCTACGCGATCCGCCAGGTGTCCGAGGCGCTCGGCTCCAACGGCTCGACGTCCATGGGCTCGGTGTGCGCGTCCACCATGTCGCTGCTCAACGCCGGCGTGCCGCTGAAGGCGCCGGTGTCCGGCATCGCGATGGGCCTCGTGTCCGACGAGGTCGACGGCGAGACCCGGTACGTGGCGATCACCGACATCCTCGGCGCCGAGGACGCGTTCGGCGACATGGACTTCAAGGTCGCCGGCACCAAGGAGTTCGTGACCGCGCTGCAGCTGGACACCAAGCTCGACGGCATCCCGTCCGAGGTGCTCGGCGGCGCGCTGAGCCAGGCCCGCGACGCGCGGCTGACGATCCTCGAGGTGATGGCCGAGGCCATCGACAAGCCGGACGAGATGAGCCCGTACGCGCCGCGCGTCACCAGCGTGAAGATCCCGGTCGACAAGATCGGCGAGGTGATCGGGCCCAAGGGCAAGATGATCAACTCGATCACCGAGGAGACCGGCGCCGACATCTCCATCGAGGACGACGGCACGATCTACGTCGGCGCGGCCGACGGCCCGTCCGCGGAGGCCGCGATCGAGAAGATCAACGCGATCGCCAACCCGCAGCTGCCCAAGATCGGCGAGCGGTTCCTCGGCACGGTGGTCAAGACCGCCGCGTTCGGCGCGTTCGTCTCGCTGCTGCCGGGCAAGGACGGCCTGGTGCACATCTCCAAGCTGGGCAACGGAAAGCGCATCGGCAAGGTCGAGGACGTCGTCAAGGTCGGCGACAAGCTCCGGGTGGAGATCGCGGACATCGACCAGCGAGGCAAGATCAGCCTCGTGCTCGTCAACGAGGACGCCGAGACCAAGCGGCCGCCGAGCAGTCCGACCAAGGCATAGGTTCGTTGGCACGTAACGGAAGCACCCGGGTCCTGGAACGGACCGACGGCGGGTGCGTGGTCAAGCGCACCGTGTTGCCCGGTGGCCTGCGCGTCATCACCGAGCAGGTCCCGGGCGTCCGTTCGGCCTCGGTCGGCATCTGGGTCGGTGTGGGCTCCCGCGACGAGCAGCAGTCCGTCGCGGGGGCCGCGCACTACCTGGAACACCTGCTGTTCAAGGGAACCGCGCGCCGCTCGGCGGCGCGGATCGCCGAGGAGATCGACGCGGTCGGCGGTGAGCTCAACGCGTTCACCGCCAAGGAGCACACGTGCTACTACGCGCACGTGCTCGACACCGACCTGCCGCTGGCGATGGACCTGGTGTCCGATGTGGTCTTCGACGCCGTGCTGGCGGAGAAGGACATGGAGACCGAGCGCGGCGTGGTCCTCGAGGAGATCGCGATGCGCGACGACGACCCCGAGGACCTGCTGCACGACGCGTTCATCGAGGCGCTGCTCACCGACCACCCGCTGGGGCGGCCGGTGCTGGGCACCGAGCAGTCGATCAGCGCCATGTCGCGCACCTCGTTGCGCGGCTTCTACAAGCGCCGCTACGCGATGCCGCGGATGGTCCTGGCCGCCGCGGGCAACATCACCCACGGCGAGGTGCTCCGGCACGCCCGCCGGCTGCTGCGTGACCGGCTCGTGGGCGACCGCCCGCCGGGCGGTCCGCGCGCCGGCCGCGCCCGGATCGCCCCGCCCAGGAAGCTGATGCTGCACACCGACGACACCGAGCAGGCGCACCTGATGCTCGGCGTCCGCGCGCTGGACCGGCACGACGAGCGCCGCTGGGTGCTGGGCGTGCTGAACGCGGCGCTCGGCGGCGGGATGAGCTCGCGGCTGTTCCAGGAGGTCCGGGAGCAGCGCGGGCTGGCCTACCAGGTGTACTCGTCGGTCGGCGTCCTACGCGGACACCGGGCACCTGTCGGTGTACGCGGGCTGCCAGCCGGAGCGGCTCGGCTCGGTGGCCGGGGTCGTCGCACGAGGTGCTCGGCGACGTCGCCCGTGACGGCCTGACCGACGAGCGAGGTGGGCCGGGCCAAGGGCCAGCTGCGCGGCAGCCTCGTCCTCGGGCTGGAGGACACCGGCTCGCGGATGTCCCGGATCGGCAAGGGCGAGCTGTCCTACGGCGAGTACCTGACCGTCGAGCAGACCCTCGAACGGATCGACGCGGTGACCGCCGAGGAGGTCGCGGCGCTCGCGGCGGCGGCTGCTGGAGCGTCCCGTCGCCACCGCGGTGGTCGGGCCCTACGCGCACCCGGACGACGTGCCGGCCGAAGTGGTGAGGTGATCGTGGTGGCTGCCCGCGGCACGGACGACCCGATCCGGGTGGGCGTGCTGGGCGCGCGCGGCCGGATGGGCGCGGAGGTGTGCCGCGCCGTGGAGGCCGCCGACGACATGGACGCTCGTCGCGAGGATCGACGATGGGTGACCGGCTGTTCGACGTCGCCGACGCGGGCGCCGAGGTGGTCGTCGACTTCACCCACCCCGACGCCGTGATGGACAACCTGCGGTTCTGCGTGGACCAGGACATCCGGTCGTCGTCGGCACGTCCGGCTTCGACGCCCGACAAGCTGGACCTCGTGCGGGCGTGGCTGGCAGCCGAAGCCCGAGCTCGCGGTCCTGGTCGCGCCGAACTTCGCGCTCGGCGCGGTGCTGTCGATGCGCTTCGCCGAGCTGGCCGCGCGGTACTACCCGTCGGTCGAGATCATCGAGCTGCACCACGCGGGCAAGGCGGACGCCCCGTCGGGCACCGCGGTCCGCACGGCCGGCGCTGATCGCCGCGGCGCGGTCCGCGGCGGGCCTCGGCCGCGTCCCCGGACGCGACGACGTCGGCGCTGGACGGCGCGCGCGGCGCGCGGGTCGACGGACGTGCGGGTCCACTCGGTGCGGCTGGCCGGGCTGGTCGCCCACCAGGAGCTGCTGTTCGGCGGTGAGGGGGAGACGCTGACGATCCGGCACGACTCCCTGGACCGGAAGTCCTTCATGCCGGGCGTGCTGCTGGGTGTGCGCGGAGATCCTCGGCCGCCGGGGCCTGACCGTCGGTCTGGAGAACGTGCTGTCCCTGTGAGCCGCGCCCGCGGCTGCTGAAACGTTGCATCCAGGGGCGCCGTGTCCAAGTTGCGCCGTTCGCTCCGGGCAAGTACGCCACTTGGCAGGTGTGGGATGGAAAACCAGCCAGTAGCGTCGGGGGCTGTCAGTAGCTAACCAACTCCCGTCTGTTCGCGCGAAAGTCCCACCCTGCCATCGTCACCGGGACCGCGCGCGCGATGAGGGCCGGACGAGAGTCAGGGTGGGCTCGCGTTCCCGCGCGCGGGCTCACCCCAGCTCGTCGTGCCGTGACGACACGCGCGCACCACAGGTGGCGATGGGGACACCCCGAAGGGAAACACCCATGGCACCTCCCGACGTCGGCATCATGTCGCCGACCACGGCCGAGACCTCCTGGTTCTGCTGCGGCTCAGCCTGGGGCCCGTGCGGCTCCGCGGGCGGCGGCGCGTGTGGCAACTGCAAGTCCGGCAGCTACCACTGCGCCTGGCCGAACACCTCGGACGCCTGCTTCAACATCACCCGGCCCGACCAGTGCGGCGACAATTTGATCCGCCGGACCTGCGGGCACACGTTCTACGTGCGCAACCTCTGCGGCGCCACGGAGATCGCCGTGAAGATCGCCGACTGCGGCCCGCACACCAACTACTGGTGTGGCGAGCGGTCCTGCTGCTCGGGCAACTGCGCGACCGACCGGCTGCTCGACCTGACACCGGCCGCGTACAGCGCGATCGGCAACCTGTCCAGCGGGCTCATGCCCGTCGCGATTCACAGCTGAGGAGGGGGCAGGACATGGACTCGTTGGACCGCAGAAGGTTCCTGAGCAGCGCGGTGCTGGGCACCGCCGCCGTGACGACCGTCGTCGGGGCCAGCTCGCTCGGCTCGTTCGCCCCCGAGGCGGTGGCCGCGGAGCGGCAGGGCGTGTCACCCGGCGCGGCGGACCCGAACTTCGTCGAGGGCCGGATCATCAAGGCCGACAAGGGCATGCTGCTCGTCACCAGCTCCGACCGGAGCATGCACCGGATCCACCTGACCAGCGCCACCAGCGTGTGGAAGCTGCGGCCGACCACGTCGGACGCGGCGAAGGTGGGCGACGGGCTCTACGTCCGCGGCGTGCGCATGCCCGACGGCACGCTCGCGGCGGACGCGGTGTGGCTGAACATCGTCAACCTGGACGTGCACATCACGTCCATCGGCAAGGACACGATGCACCTCGACCACCGCGGCGACCGCATCGTCGGGCACGTCGTCGCCGGCACCACGGCGGCCGTCTACAACAGCACGCCCGCGGTCAGCGACCTGTCGCTGCTGCAGGTGGGCAAGCATGCACAGGTGATCGGGGCCTGGCGCCCGGACACCAACGAGGTCGACCTGGCCACCGTCTACGCGGCGGCCTGACACCCATCCCGGCCCGCCACCCCGCCCGCGGCGCGCGGCGGGGTGGCGGGACGATCCCCGACGGGAGGACACCGGTGATCGAATCGGCATTCGTGTCTCTGGCGAGCGTCCAGCAGGTCCTGCTCGGCGGCGTGCTGCTGTGGGCGGGCGCGCTGAAGCTGCGTGCCCCGCAGGCCGCCCGGCGGTCGGCGCTCAAGCGCCTGGTGGGCGAGCGGCGCGTGCTGGCCGCCTACCGCGCGGTGGCGGCCGTCGAGCTCGCGGTCGGCGTGCTGCTGGTGGCGCCGCCGGCCGCCGCGGCGGAGGCGTACGCGGCGGTCGCGCTCGGCCTCGGCATGCTTGGATACCTGACCTACGCCCGGGTGATGGCACCCGACTCGGGCTGCGGCTGCCTCGGTGAGAAGCACGCACCGGTGCGCGGCCGCGCCTTCCTGCGGGCCGGCGTGCTGGTCGCGGCCGGTGTGGTGGCCGCGTTCGGCGCGGCGTGGTGGCCGGCCGCGGTCGGCGAGCGCCCGCTCGCCACGGCCGGGCTGCTCGTCGCGCAGGCCGCACTGGTCGTCGCGCTCTCGCCGGAGCTGGACCACCGCTGGCTGCTGCCGCTGCGCCGCTGGCGGGTCCGGATGTCGCACCCGCTGGCGAACCGGTCGGCAGCGATCCCGCTGGAGTCGAGCGTGCAGCAACTGCGGGTCAGCGACGCGTTCCGGTCGGTCGCGGACCGGCTGCGCTCGGACCTGCTCGACCACTGGGAGGAGGGCGAGTGGCGGATCCTGGCCTACGCCGCCCGCACCGGCACCGGCGCGGTGACCGCCGTGTTCGCGGTCCCGCTGCGCGACTACCGCCCCGACGACGTGCGCGTCGCTCTGGTACCGGAGCCGGAGGGTGAGCTCGTGCCCTAGAAGATCCAGCCGGCGAACAACGCCGGCGAGGCCGCGACCGCGCTGAACCGGATGAACCGGCCGACCAGGCCGGCGCCGACGAACGCGGACAGGCTCATCCGCACCATGCCGGCGAGCACCGAGGTCGCCATGAACGGTGGCATGCCCAGCACCGAGCTGATGCCGTACGTGCCGACCATCCACCGCGGGTGGCGGTGGCACTTCTCGCGCAGCGACTCCACCCAGCCGCGGAGCCGCTTGGTCCGCAGCTGCCACCGGATCCGGCGCGCGCTCGGCGGGCCCGCCTCGCGCCTGCGGGGCAGCCAGCGCGGCAGGCGCAGCTGGCCCTTGGCGGCGTAGTAGTAGAGCAGCTTGCCGCCGACCTGGCCTACCGCGACCACGGCGCCGAGCGCGAGCCAGGGGATGTGCGGCTCCTGCATGGCGAGCCCGACCAGGAAGATCTCGATGCTGACCAGGGGGAGCAGGGCAGAGCCGAACGAGACCCCGAGGGTGACGCACAGCCACGTAAGCACCTGAGATCTCCCTGTTACATTCGGGGACGCGGACAGACTACGTGCTACCTATACGTGGTGTCGGTCAGGCCAGTTCGAATACGTAGCGTCCCCGTCAGCCTTATCTCGCGGAGTGGTCGCCCGCCTGCGTCGAGTGTTCGCACCGTGCCGTCCGCGACCCAGCCCGCGCGCTCGAAGAACGCGAGCGACGCCTTGTCCGTCTCCGGTACCCAGGCTATGCCTCGGGTGGCGCCCGCGCCCCGCATCGCCCGGCCCGCCTCGGCGAGGAGCCGCCCACCGTGCCCGCGGCGGCCCCAGCGCGGCTCCACCAGCAGCGTGCTGACCAGCGCGACGGTGGCCGAGTCCTTGGCCGGCGAGCCGTCCGCGCTCGCGGTCTCGTCCTCGGGCGCCGGCCCGGCCGCGCAGAACCCGACCAGCCAGGCGCCCTCGGACGCCACGAACACCTGGGCGGGGCCCTGCTCGACGGTCTGCCGCCAGGTCAGCTCGGCCTCGTCCGGGTCGAGGCCGGCGAGGACCTCGGCGGGCAGCAGGTCTCGGTAGGCGGCGCGCCAGGTGTCGAGCTGGATCCTGGCGATCTCCGCGGCGTCGGACGGTTCGGCGGCTCGGACGGTGGCATCGGCCATGCCCGCAACCTACCGGCCGATCCGCCTGCGGACCGTCCTGGCCGGGACGTACTCTCTGCACTCGTGACCGCAGTCCCGGTGCCCGGCTACGAGATCATCGACGCGCTGGGGCGCGGTGGGTTCGGTGTGGTGTACCGCGCCCGCCAGGTCACCATCGACCGCGAGGTCGCCATCAAGGTCGACACCCGGCTCATCCTCGACGACCGCGACCAGCGCCGCTTCCTGCGCGAGGTGCGCGCCGCCGGACGGCTGTCCGGGCACCCGCACGTGGTCGAGATCTACGACGCGGGCGTGCTGCCGGACGCGCGCCCGTACCTGGTGATGGAGCTGTGCCCGGGCGGCTCGCTCGCCGACCGCGACCGGATGTCCGTCCGCGAGGTGGTCGACGTCGGCCACAAGATCGCCGACGCGCTCGCCGCCGCGCACGACCTCGGCGTGCTGCACCGCGACATCAAGCCCGGCAACATCCTGGTCAAGCGGTACGGCACGGTCGGGCTCGCCGACTTCGGCCTCGCCGCGGTGGTGGACGCCGGCCGCGACTCGTCGGTCACGCTCGCGGCGCTGACCCCGGCCTACGCCGCGCCCGAGGCGTTCCACCTGTACCCGCCGACCGTGCAGTCCGACGTCTACGCGCTCAGCGCCACCCTCTACACGCTGCTCGCCGGCTTCCCGCCGCGGTTCCCGGCGGAGGGCGAGCTGAGCGTGCCGGAGATCATCCGACGGCACGACAGCCCGGTCGACGACATCCCCGGGGTGCCGCCGGAGCTGATGGCGATCCTGCGCCGCGGGCTCGCCAAGGACCCCGCGCACCGCCACCAGGACGCGGCCGCGCTGCGCGCCGACCTCGGCCGGCTCTCCGTCGGCGAGGTCGCCGGCCCGCGGCACGCGGTCACCTCGGCGGTGACCACGGTGGCGGCGCCGCGCTCCTCGGTCCCGCCGCGGCCCTACCCGCCACCGGCCCACGCGCCGCAGCCCTACCAGCCGCCGTGGACCGGGCATCCGTCGTACCCGCCGGGCACCGGACCGGTGCCGCTGCACGCCCCGACCGGGCCGCCGCGGTCGCGTCGCCGGCCGCTGGTCGTCGCGGGGTCCGCGCTGGCCGCGGTGCTCGTGTTGCTGGCCGGCGTGTGGTACTTCGCCATTCGCGACGACGGCCCGGCCGCCGGGCCCGGCACCGACGCGTCCGCCGGCACGTCCTCGGCGCCCGACGACACCCGGCGGTTCGGCGTGCCGACGGTGACCGAGGACTGCCCGGCGGCCGGGGTGGCGGACGCGGGTGCGGAGTGCACCAAGCGGGCGCAGTGCTGGAGCGGCATCGTGATGATCCAGGGGCAGCTGAACAGCATCCGCGAGCTGCCCTGCGAGGAGGGCCACGTCTTCGAGACGTTCGCGATCGCGGCGGTGCCGCCCGCGGTGGTCGACCCGTACCAGGACAAGCTGGCCGAGGACCCGTCCGTGCAGCGGGTGTGCTCGACGGAGACGATGCTGGCCTCGCGGTTCGGCGAGGCGCTGAAGCTCGGCGCGGGCAAGTGGTCGATCGAGATCCTGCCGCCGACGCCCGACGACCGCGAGCAGGGGCGTGACATCTACCGCTGCGTGGCCAGGCTTGCGAGTGGTGATGACATCACCGGATCGGTTTTCCGACCGCGCTGAGTAACCGGCCATTTTTTGTCGGTGGTTCGTGCGATCGTGTCGGACGTGAGTGAAGCCGTCATCGAACCGCCCGCGACCGCGAGCCGCGCCGGCTGGCCGGCGTGGGCCGCGCTCGGCGTCGTGTACGTCGTGTGGGGTTCCACGTACCTGGCCATCCGGTTCAGCGTCGAGACCATGCCGCCGCTGCTGTCGGCTGGGGCGCGGTTCCTCGCGTCGGGCGCGTTGTTGTGCCTGGCGGTGCTGGTGTTCGCGGGCCCGGCCGGGTTCCGGATGAACCGCGCGCAGTTCGGCACCGCGGCGCTGGTCGGCGTGCTGCTGCCGGCGTGGGGCAACGGGCTGGTCGTGGTCGCCGAGCAGCACGTGGCGTCCGGCCTGGCGGCACTGCTCATCGCGTGCATCCCGCTGTACGTGATCGTGCTGCGCCGGCTCATCGGGCAGCGGCCGCCGCCGGTCACCCTGGTCGGCGTGCTGGTGGGCGTGGTGGGCCTGGCCGTGCTGCTGCTGGGCGGGCCGGTGGCGGGTGCGCACGGGTCGGCCTGGTGGGGGCCCTGGCTGGTGCTGGTCGCCGCGACGGGCTGGGCGTGCGGCACGGTCGCGGGCTCGCGGCTGCCGGTGCCGCCGAACCCGGTCACGTTCTCCGCGATGGGCATGCTGGTCGGCGGCGCGGTGCTGACCGCCGGCGGGGTCGCCGCGGGCGAGCGGGCCGACCTGGCCGCGGTGAGCACGGGCTCGTGGCTCGGCTGGGCGTACCTGGTGCTGTTCGGCGCGCTGGCGTTCAGCGCGTACGTCTACGCGCTCGGTCACCTGCCGGTGTCCACGGTCGCCACCTACGCGTACGTGAACCCGGTGATCGCGGTGGTCCTCGGCGTGCTGCTCGCCGGCGAGCGGTTCGGCGTGGCACAGCTGGCCGGTGGGCTCGTCGTGCTGTGTGCCGTCGTCCTCGTGGTGCGTGCCGAGCAGCGCGCCCGCCCAGTCGTGTCCGACGTTCCGGAAGGAAGCCCTCGATGACCACCACGCTCGGTGCCGGCGCCGCCCGGCGGATCGCCCTGGCCGCGCAGGGGTTCGCGGACGCGCGGCCGGCCGGCGAGATCACCCGGCGGCACCTGCGCCGGGTGCTCGACCGGGTGCGGCTGATCCAGCTGGACTCGGTGAACGTGGCGGTGCGGGCGCACTACATGCCGCTGTTCAGCCGGCTCGGCGCGTACCCGGCCGCGCTGGTCGACGACGCCGCGTGGGAGCACCGCGCGCGGCGGCCGCGGCTGCTGGCGGAGTACTGGGCGCACGAGGCGAGCCTGCTGCCGGTCGAGGACTGGCCGCTGTTGCGGTGGCGGATGCGGCAGTACGAGGAGCGGCTGGGGGAGCGGTACGCGAGGCTGCTGAAGGGTTCGCCGGGCCTGTTCGACGACGTCCTCGCCGCGGTGAAGGACCTGGGCCCGGTCGGTGCCGGGCCGCTGGAGGCCGAGCTCGGCGTGGTGGGCCGGCGGGCCGGGGGCGGGTGGTGGAACCGGTCGTCGGTCAAGCACGCGTGCGAGTACCTGTTCGCGGTGGGGGAGCTGACCACGGGCGCGCGGCGCGGTTTCCAGCGGCTGTACGACTTACCCGAGCGGGTGCTGCCGCCGCAGGTGTACGGCGCACCCGAGATGTCCACACCGGACGCGATCCGGGAGCTGACGCTGCGCGCGGCGTCGGCGCACGGCATCGCGACGGAGCCGGACCTGCGGGACTACTACCGGATCCGGCCGCCGGAGTGGAGCAGGCAGGCGGTGGCCGAGCTGGTGGAGGAGGGGCTGCTGGAGGAGGTCTCGGTGCGCGGCTGGGCGCGGCCGGCGTACGTGCACGTCGATGCCCGGCGGCCGAGGCGGGTGGCGGGCCGGGCGCTGCTGTGCCCGTTCGACCCGCTGATCTGGGAGCGGGCGCGGACCGAGCGGATGTTCGGCTTCCACTACCGGATCGAGATCTACGTTCCCGAGCCGAAGCGGGTGTACGGGTACTACGTCTTCCCGTTCCTGCTGGACGGCGAGCTGGTGGCCCGGGTCGACCTGAAGACCGACCGCCGGGCGGGCGTGCTCCGCGTGCGCGGTGCGTTCGCCGAGCCCACCGCCCACGCCCCGCGGGTCGCCGCCGAACTGGCCGCCGAACTCCAGGTGATGGCCGATTGGCTCGCCCTGGACAAGGTGATCGCCGACGACCGCGGCTCCCTGGCCCCCGCCCTCCGCGCCGCCCTCCCCTGATCCGAAAATCGATGGTGAGTGGGCAGGCCGAAGGCACCCGGCGTAGCGCAGCGGAGCCGGGTTGGTGGTGCTGGTTCAGGCTGCGGGTTCGAGGGTGACTCGGTAGCCCAGGGCGTTGAGTTGGCTGATGTGGTTGCGGATCTTGCGTTGGGTGTTGGTGTGCTGGGCGAAGTAGTCGGCGCCGAGGTCGTGGAATCGGGCGTTGGGGTCGGACAGTAGGTGCCAGATGATCACGAGGATGGAGCGGCCGACCGCGACGATGGCCTTCTTGGCGCCGCCGCGACGGGCGATGCGCCGGTAGCGCTCGCCGAGGAAGGTGTTGGTCTTGCTGGCGGCGACGGCGGCCTCGCCCAGGATCCGGGCCAGGTAGGGGTTGCCGTGGCCGGTGGCGCCGGCGCCTTTCTTCTTGCCGGCCGACTCGGACACCCCGGGTGCGAACTTGGCCCAGGAGCACAGGTGGCCGGGGGTGGGGAAGCGGGTCATGTCCAGGCCGATCTCGGCGATGGCCACCTGTGCGGCGGTGCGTCCGACGCCGGTGATCTCATCGAGTTGGTCGACCACTGTGGCGAAAGGGGTGATCAGCTCCTCGGTCTTGGCGTCGACACGGGCGATGTCGGCGGTGACGGCGTCCACCCGGGCCAGCATGGTGGACAGCAGGAACGCGTGGTGATCGGTGAAGTAGCCGGTGAAAGCCTCCTCCAGTCTGGGGATCTTGCGGCGCATCGAGGCACGGGCCAACTGCGCGAGCACCTTCGGGTCACGCTCACCGGTGGCCAGCGCGGCCAGCATGGCCCGCCCGGACACCCCGAAGATGTCCGAGACCACCACCGACAACTTGATCTGGGCGTCCTCCAGCAGCTTCTCCACCCGCTGTTTCTCCGCCGTGCACGCCTCGACCAGATCACGCCGGTACCGGGTCAGATCCCGCAACCGGCGAATCGGCGAGGGCGGCACGAAACTGGGGCGGATCATCTGCCGCTCAGCCACCTTGCACAACCACACCGCGTCCAACCGGTCGGTCTTCGGACGGCCGGGCAGATGCTTGACGTCGCGGGCGTTGACCAGCCAGACATCGAACCCGTGCGCCTCCAGCAGGTAGAACACCGGCTTCCAGTAGTCCGATGTGGACTCCATGACCACCCGTGTCACGCCCAACGCGGTCAGTCGATCCGCCAGCACCAGCAACGAGCGGGTCATCGTCGAGTACGGCCGCACCTCCTGCAGCCGCTTGCCCGGGCGGGCTTGGTCCGGCACCCGGACACAACACATCACCTCGGCCTTACCGATGTCCAACGCGGCCACCCGCGCGACGATCTCCTCGCTGTCCTGCGTCTGCTCCAACATCGGTCCTCCTCGCTACCGGGCGGCTGCCCGCGGGAGCCCAGGCGACAACGAATCTGATCCGCGTGCTCGAAGCAACAATCAAGGGCCCAGCAGCGGCTCCCAGCGTCCGACTAACCCACGGCCTCACACGACCACGGAGGCGACGACGTCAGCGGGCAACCAACCCCGATTTTCACCCCTCAACGGGCGCCCCACCAGGGACACAGTGACTAACCCCTTCCGCCCGCGAGTCCCCGGTTCCGGCTCCGCGAGTCCCCCGTTCCGCTCCCGCGAGTCCCCCGCTCTGGTCCGGCGAGTCCCCGGGTGCGGTCGGGGTGAGTGCCGGTGCCGTCCGGTGAGACTGCGGCGGCGGGCAAGGGTTGCCGGTGTCGGGCCGGTTGCCGGTGACGGCAGGGCCGGGTGCCGGTGCAGTCGGGCGCGTTCCTGGTTGCGGTGGGGGAGGGTCGCGGTCTCGGTGAGTTTCAGGTCGCGGTCTCGTGAGTCGCCATCAGCGGCGGTCCAGACTCCGCGAGTCCCCCGTTCCGGTCGGGTGAGTCCCCGGTTGCGGTCCGGCGAGTCCCCGACTCCGGTCGGGGGAGTCCGCGCTTCCGGCCCCGCGAGTCCCCGTTCCGGTCCGGCGAGTCCCCGGTTCCGGTCGGCTGAGTTCGCGGTTCCGGTTGGGCGGGTCGCCTGGTCCTGGCTCGGCGAGTGTCCATGCGACCACGCGTGTCCCTCGTACGACCGGAAACGCGCGAGGCGCGGCGGCGAGGCGCGGCGGCACGGAAAGGCCGGGCGGCGCGCGGAGCTGCGCGGCCGCCCGGCCTTCTCCCCCCTGTACCCCGTGGTCAGTCGATCGCGGCGGTGACCAGGGCCGAGCCCGAGCCGGTCCGGCCGCGGATCCTCAGTCCCGGCGCGGACTCCGGCGGGGCCGACGACAGGTCGAGGTCGCTGCGGGCCTCGCCCGAACCCGACGAGAGGTCGATCTCCGCCCGATTGCCCTCACGAACGCCGACCCGGATCGCGCCCGAACCGGTGTGCAGCTCGAGCTGCCCGGCCGACGCGTTGGCGATCGTCACGTTGCCGCTGCCGGTGCGGGCCAGCACGTCGTTCGACACCGCGCCCAGCCACACGTCGCCGCTGCCGGTGATCACGGTGCTCACCCCGCCGACCGCGGTGACCTCGACGTCGCCGCTGCCGGTCTTCGCGCGCACGCCGGCCGCCATCGGGCCGAGGCGCACCACGCCGGAACCGGTGTCGACCTTCGCGCTGCCCGACGCCTGGTCGGTGCTGACCCGCCCCGACCCCGTGGTGAGCTCCAGCCGCCCGGCCGCGCCGCTCACGTTCAGGTCGCCCGACCCGGACCTCGCCGTCACGTGGCTGCCGACCGGCGCCTGCACCGACACCGCGACCGCGACGTTGCGCAGGTGCATGTCCTTCGGCGTGCGCACCACCAGCCGCCCGCTGGTGAAGTCGACCCTGGTCTGCCGCACCGCCTCGGCGGCCGGGCTCACCGGCGCCTCCTCGGCGACCTGGCCGAACTGCGAGCCGATCCAGCTCATCAGGTTCGACATCCCCAGCGCGAACGGGCTCGCGCCGGACGGGTCGTGCCGCACCTCGACGTGCACCCCCGGCTCGTCCACGAGCCGTACCTCGATCCGCCCCGGCCCGGTGGCCACGTCGATCTCGGCCGCCCCCTCGTGCTCGAAGCTCTGCCGCCGGACCACGTCCTCGACGTCTTCGGTCATCGCCCTCATCCCTCGTACCAACCGTGCACGCGGGACGACGAGCCGCTCCCGCCCTTGTGCTCCTGTGCCCACTCGTTCCAGCCGTAACGGCCCCAGTCCTTACGGCCCTTGCCCTTGCCGTGCAGCGCCCCCTGGACGGCCTGCTGCACGAACGTGTTCAGCGACACCCCCTGCGCGGCGGCGGCCTGCTCGGCCTTGCTCTTGAGCTGCTCGAACAGCCGCAGCGTCATGCGGCTCATGTCACCCCCCTCGTCCGGCGGCGGCATCTCCTCCTCGCGCGGCGGCTCGTGCGCCGACCCCGTACCGGTGACGACGACCTGGACGTCCCGGCCGTCGAGCCGGACCTCCACGACGTGGTCCTCCAGCGAGGCGGTGACCTCCGCGGCCAGGTCGGAGAGCGCGTTCATGATCGCCAGCCGCGCGGCGGGCTCCAGCGCGGCGGCCAGCACCGCGGCCGCGCGCCGGGTGTTCTCGTCGCCGGCCGATGCGGCCGTGGAGAGGTCTTCCCGCAAGGCGGCGACATACGGTGTCAGATCCATGATGTCATCATGACGTCAGATCTGACATCAGTCAAGGGCGGGTGACATCATCGATGACATCAACGAGGTGTCGCGCCGCGGCGCGAGCCGGCCGCCGGCCCCCGAAATCCAGCGTAGCGACGGGGACCGACAGTTCCGGGCCCGCTCGGCACGAGTTGTGGACAACTCCCCGGGGGTCCCCCGAGATCCACGCTACCGATCACTGCCGACAGTTCCCGGGCGTCGTGCGGTGGCGCTGTGGACAACTCGCCCGGCGCGCAGGGGAGGGGGCGGACGGGTTGCCGGCGGTTAGAGTTCGAACATGACGGAGACCGTGTCCCCGAAGGTGCAGCTCGTCGCCAAGACCGAGTTCTTCCCGCCGGCCGACGTGCCGTGGTCCACCGACGCCGACGGCGGTGAGGCGCTCGCCGAGTTCGCCGGCCGGGCCTGCTACCAGTCGTGGAAGAAGCCCAACCCGGCCACCGCCACCAACGCCGGGTACCTGCGGCACATCCTCGAGGTCGGCCACCTGTCCGTCCTCGAGCACGGCACCGTCAGCTTCTACATCACCGGCATCTCGCGCAGCCTCACCCACGAGCTGATCCGGCACCGCCACTTCTCCTACAGCCAGCTCTCCCAGCGCTACGTGCCCGAGAAGAACGCGAAGATGGTCGAGCCCGAGGTCATCGCCGACGACCCGGTGCTGCACGAGAAGTTCCTGCGCGCCGCGGAGGCGAGCGTCGCCGCGTACACCGAGCTGCTGCGGGGGCTCGAGGAGCGCTTCGCCGACGTGCCGAACGCGACCCTGCGGCGCAAGCAGGCTCGGCAGGCCGCCCGCGCTGTCCTCCCGAACGCCACCGAGACCCGCATCGTCGTGACCGGCAACTACCGCGCCTGGCGGCACTTCATCGCCATGCGCGCGAGCGAGCACGCCGACGTCGAGATCCGCGAGCTCGCCGTGGAATGCCTGCGGCAGCTGCACAAGGCCGCCGCCAACGTGTTCGACGACTTCGTCATCTCCACCCTCCCCGACGGCACCGAGGTCGCCTCCAGCCCGTTCGTCACCGAGGGCTGAGCGTCGTGAGCGGAGCTTGCGGAGCGAACCATTCACCACAGGGCGACCGCGAGCGGCGGCACCGAGCCTGCGAGGGAGCGTCGTGAAGCGCCTGGTCGTCGACGTCCGCGGCGGCAACTACTCCGTCCTTCGCCTGCCCACCGGCAGCGTGCCCGACCCGGCCCTGTTCGCCGTCGGCGGCGTGACGGTCGTGTCGGTGATCAGCGCTCCGGACGGCGTCACGGTGGTGTGCCCGACCCGGGTCGCGCCCGCCTCCGACACCCGCGAGGACGGCTGGCGGCTGCTGTCGGTGCGCGGCCCGCTCGAGTTCGCGCTCACCGGGATCATGGCCGCGCTCGCCGGCGAGCTCGCCGCCGCCGGCGTGAGCCTGTTCGCCGTCTCCACCTACGACACCGACCACATCCTGGTGAAGTCCGACGACCTGGAACGCGCCGTGACCGCCCTGCGCGAGGCCGGCCACGAGGTCGGACCACTCTAGGACGCGCCGGCGCCCTCCGGCGGCGCGAACTCCGCGCGCACCCCCAGCAGCCGGACGGGCCGGTCGTCGGCGAAGCGGGCGAGCACCGTCAGCGCCGCCTGCTCGATGACCTCCGGGTCGCTCGTCGGCGACGGCAGGGTCATGCTGCGGGTCCGGGTGAAGAACGGCGCGAAGCGGACCTTCACCGCGACCCGCGCCGCCGGCCGGCCCTCGGCCACCACGTCCCGCGCCACCCGCCGGGCCAGCACCGCGACCTGCTCGGCGACCTCCGCCGGCGCGGTCAGATCCTGCTGGAAGGTCGTCTCCCGGCTCCGCGACCGCGCCACGTACGGCGTGCCGGTGACCGTGGTGCTCCCGGCGCCGAGCGCGAGCGTCCGGCACCACGGGCCGATCGTCGGGCCCAGCCGCGCGGCCAGCACCTCCGGGTCCGCGCGGGCGAGGTCGGCGACCGTGGTGTACCCGAGCCCGGCGAGCTTGCGCGCGGTCTTGCGCCCGATGCCCCACAGCGCCTCGGTCGGCCGCTCGGCCATCACCGCGACCCAGTTCGCCCGGGTCAGCTCGTACACCCCGGCCGGCTTCGCGAACCCGGTGGCGAGCTTCGCGCGCAACGTGTTGTCCCCGATCCCCATCGAACAGGACAGCCCGGTCCGCTCCCGCACCGCGCGCTGCACCTCCCGGGCCAGCGCCCACGGGTCCTCGGTGGACACCCCGAGGAACGCCTCGTCCCAGCCCAGCACCTGCACCACCGCGTCGAACGAGCGCAGCGTCGCCATCACGACCTCCGACACGGCCTCGTAGGCCGGCGGGTCGTGCGCCAGGAACACCGCGTCCGGGCACTTGCGGGCGGCCAGCCGCATCGGCATCCCGGAGTGCACGCCGTACTCGCGCGCCTCGTACGACGCGGTGGCCACCACCGCCCGCCTCGCCGGGTCGCCGGTGCCGCCGACCACCACCGGCCGGCCGCGCAGCTCCGGGCGGCGCAGCACCTCGACCGCCGCGATGAACTGGTCGAGGTCGACGTGGAGTATCCAAGCCGCCATGACGACAGTGTGGCGCGCAGTAACATTCCGCGGGTGAGCCAGCCCGAACAGCAGCAGACGTCGCAGCGGATGATCGCGGGGCGCTACGTCGTGCTGGAGGAGATCGGCCGCGGCGGCATGGGCATCGTGTGGCTCGCCGAGGACCGCACGATCGGTCGCCGCGTCGCCATCAAGGAACTGCACCTGCCCGCGGGCGTGCCCGACGACGAGCGCAAGGTGCTCGAGGAGCGCGTGCTGCGCGAGGCCCGCGCCGCCGGCCGGCTCAACGACCCCGGCGTCGTCACCGTGTACGACGTGCTGCAGGAGGCCGGCAACACCTACATCGTGATGGAGCTGATCCAGGCGCCCACGCTGTCGGGGATCGTGACCCGGCAGGGTCCGCTGCCGCAGGACGCGGTCGCCCGGCTCGCCGACCAACTGCTGTCCGCCCTGGAGAGCGCGCACGCGGCCGGAGTGATCCACCGCGACGTCAAGCCCAGCAACATCATGGTGCTGGCGAACGGGCGGGTGAAGCTCACCGACTTCGGCATCGCCCAGTCCACCGACGACCCCCGGCTGACCACCAGCGGCATCCTCGTCGGCTCGCCCAGCTACATCGCGCCGGAACGCATCCGCGGCGGCGAGGCCGACGCCGCGTCCGACCTGTGGGCGCTCGCGGCGGTGCTGTTCTACGCCGTCGAGGGCCACTCGCCGTTCGAGCGCTCCTCCACCGCGGCGACCATGCACGCGATCCTCAGCGAGGTCCCCTACCTGACCCGCTGCCAGGGCCCGCTCGCCTCGGTGATCATGGGCCTGCTCAACACCGTCCCGGCCGCGCGGCTGTCCGCGGCCCAGGTGCGCGGCCTGCTCGCCCAGACCCAGACCCCGCCGACCGGCACGCCGACCGGGCTCGTCACGGCCGGCTACAACGGCGGCACCACGATGTTCACCGGCCCCAACACCACCCAGGTCGGCACCGGAGCGCACCGGCCCGGCCCGCCCCGGGGCCGCCGTTGGCTCGTGCTGGCGATGGTCGTGCTGCTGGTCGCCGGCGCGGCCGCCGGCGGCTGGTTCCTCGGCCGGGCGCTGCTGGCGGCCGAGCAGCCGGCCGACGCGGCGCGGGGCGCAACGATGAGCTATGGCAAGGGCGGCGACATCCCGGTGTTCGCCCTCGGCTACGGCGCCTGCCCGACCGCGCGGCTGGTGGCCGGGCGCAGCTACCCGTCGGACAGCAACAGCGCCTGCGAGGACGCGCACGAGTTCGAGGTGATCGCCTGGGAGCCGTTCGGCAGCAACGCCGAGCTGAGCTACCCCGCCTCCCGGCTGCGCACCTTCGCCGAGGCGTTCTGCGCGGCGATGTTCGAATCCGACGCGGTCGCCCCCGCCGACAAGGAGCAGACGCTGTCCTACGTGACGCTCTACCCGACCAAGAAGACCTGGGACGACGCGCGCAACGACGACAGCAACGACGGCGGCAGCCAGAGCCTCTACTGCCTGATCACCAACCGGCAGGACCGCCAGCTGGAGAAGCAGCAGCTGAGCCACGAGTAGTTACCCGCGGGTAGTGTCGGCGGCATGGCTGTTTCCACCGACGAGCGTGCCGCGTTGTGCGATCTGCTCACCGAGCTCGGTCCCGACGAGCCGACCCTGTGCACGGGGTGGCGGACCCGCGACCTCGCCGCGCACCTCGTGGTCCGCGAACGGCGCCCGGACGCCGCGGCCGGCATCCTGCTCGCGCCGTTCTCCGCCTACACCAAGCGGGTCCAGGACGGCTACGCCCGCCGCCCGTGGGCCGAGCTCGTCGAGCTGGTCCGCTCCGGGCCACCCGCGCTCTCGCCGACCCGCATCCCCGTGGTGGACAAGCTCGTCAACAGCGTGGAGATGTACGTCCACCACGAGGACGTGCGGCGGGCCCAGCCGGACTGGAAGCCGCGCGACCCCGACCCGGCGCGGGACGCCGTCACCTGGGCAGGCCTGAGCCGCGCGGCGCGGATGACGCTGCGCCACAGCACGGTCGGCGTGGTGCTGCGCCGCCCGGACGGCACGGAGGTGGTCGCCAAGCGCGGGCCCAACACGGTGATCGTCACCGGCGAGCCGGGGGAGCTGCTGCTGTTCGCGTTCGGCCGCGACGAGGTCCGCGTCGACTTCGAGGGCGAGCAGTCCGCGATCGCCGCGGTCCGGGGGCTCAAGCGAAGTTTGTGACCGCCGTTCGCCGCCTCGACGGAACCTGACATCCTGCTGCCTGGTCGGACACACCGGGACCGGAGGAGGTCGAGGTGACGCAGGACCCGACACAGCAGCGGACCGTGCCGGCCGGCCGGGCGGGCCGGCGCGTGCTCGCCGGCCGCTACGAGATGCTGGAGGAGATCGGCCGCGGCGGCATGGGCATCGTGTGGCTCGCCCAGGACTGCATGATCGGGCGGCGGGTGGCGATCAAGGAGCTGCACCTGCCTGCGGGCGTGCCCGACGACGAGCGCCGGGTGCTCGAGGAGCGGGTGCTGCGCGAGGCGCGGACCGCGGGGCGGCTCAACGACCCGGGCGTGGTCACGGTGTACGACGTGCTGCAGGAGACCGGCAGCACCTACATCGTGATGGAGCTGATCCAGGCGCCCACGCTGTCGGCGATCGTGCGCGAGCGGGGCGCGCTGCCGCAGGACGCGGTCGCCCGGCTGGCCGACCAACTGCTGTCCGCGCTCGAGGCCGCGCACGCGGCCGGGGTGATCCACCGCGACGTCAAGCCCAGCAACATCATGGTGCTGGCGAACGGGCGGGTGAAGCTGACCGACTTCGGCATCGCGCAGTCGACCGACGACCCGCGGCTGACCACCAGCGGCATCCTCGTCGGCTCGCCGACCTACATCGCGCCGGAGCGGATCAAGGGTGCCGAGGCCGACGCGAGCTCGGACCTGTGGGCGCTGGCCGCGGTGCTGTTCTACGCGGTCGAGGGGTACTCACCGTTCGAGCGCTCCTCCACTGCGGCGACCATGCACGCGATCGTCAACGAGATCCCCTACCTGACCCGCTGCCAGGGCCCGCTCGCCTCGGTGATCATGGGCCTGCTCAACACCGTCCCGGCCGCGCGGCTCTCGGCCGACCAGGTCCGCGGGCTGCTCGCGCAGGCGACCCGGACCCCGCCCGGCGGGTTCACCGCGACCGCCGCGCAGCCGGTCGCGCCGACGAACCACCTCGCGTACCCGGCCACCGTGCCCGGCCGTCCGCGGCGGCGTTCCGGCGTGCGGTCGGTGCTGGTCGTCGTGCTCGCGGTGGCGGTGGCCGCCGGGCTGTTCCTCGGCGGCTTCTTCACCCACCGGGCCGTCCAGGCCACGCCCGGCGACGGCCGCCCGCCGAACCTCGACGACACCATCACCTACGGGCCGGGCGGCCTGCTGCCCGAGCTGAGCTGGAACTCCTACCCCGAGGGCGCCTGCCTCAACGGGCGCCTCGTCCAGGGCCAGCGGATCACCGCCAGCGCGCAGGTGGACTGCGGCGAGCCCCACGACCTGCAGTTCTACCATTCCGAGACCCAGCTGCGGGCGCCCGAGGAGTACGAGACGTTCCCCAACCCGAGCTACCCGGACGTGACACAGCTTCGCGGCTTCGCCGAGCGGCTGTGCACGCTGATCTTCAACTCGGAGTGGCTGGCCGGTGACCGGTCGAAGCTGCGCTACCGGGCCGTCATCCCGACCGAGCGCGGCTGGACCGACAACCGCGCGGTGAGCTGCGTGCTCTACCGCGCCGACGGCGACCAGATGTCCGAGTCCTACGTCGCGCCGAGCGGATAGCCGGTTGGCGCACGCGGTAGCGTCTTGCCCATGAACACGTGCCCGACCGCCAGGCCAGGACGGCCGTTCGGCCAGGTGCTCACCGCGATGGTGAGCCCGTTCGACGCAAGCGGGAAGCTCGACCTGGACGTGGCCCAGCGGCTCGCCACGCATCTCGTGGACCTCGGCAACGACGGCCTGGTGGTCAACGGCACCACCGGCGAGTCGCCGACCACCTCCGACGCCGAGAAGAGCGAACTGGTGCGCGCGGTCGTCGACGCGGTGGGGGACCGGGCCAGCGTCGTGGCGTCGGTCGGCACCTACGACACCGCGCACTCGGTGCACCTGGCCCGGGAGGCCGAGCAGGCCGGCGCGCACGGGCTGCTGGTGGTCACCCCGTACTACTCGCGGCCGCCCCAGGCAGGGTTGCTGGCGCACTTCACCGCGGTCGCGGACGCCACCGGGCTGCCGAACATGCTCTACGACATCCCGCCGCGCTCGGTCGTGCCGATCGAGATCGACACGCTGCGCCGCCTCGCCGAGCACCCGCGGATCCAGGCTGTCAAGGACGCCAAGGGCGACCTGTTCGCGGGCAGCGAGGTCATCGCGAGCACCGACCTCGCCTACTACTCCGGCGACGACGCGCTGAACCTGCCGTGGCTGTCGGTCGGCGGCGTGGGCTTCGTCAGCGTGATCGGGCACGTCGTCGCCGGCCGGCTGCGCCGGCTGCTGGACACCTACGACAGCGGTGACGTGAGCACCGCCCGCACCGTGCACCGCGGGCTGCTGCCGGTGTGCCGGGCGATGGGCCGGGTCGGCGGGGTCATCTTCGTGAAGGCCGCGCTGCGGCTGCGCGGGCACGACGCCGGCGAGCCGCGGCTGCCGCTGCCGCCCGCGAACGAGGCGCAGGTCGCCGCGATCGCCGCCGACCTCGGCGACGCCGGGGTGCCGCTGGCCGACGCGCCGCCGTCCAACGTGGCCGCCGCCCGGGTGGCCCAGGCCGACGCCGCCGCGGCGTACGTCGCCACCACCACCCACACGAGCGCCGGGCAGGTCCATCGGTGACATACGGGAAGTTGGAGCCGCCGGCCGAGCTGGCCGACGGCGGGCTCCGGGTCGTCGCGCTGGGTGGGATCGGCGAGGTCGGCCGGAACATGACCGTCTTCGAGTACGCGGGACGCCTGCTCATCGTGGACTGCGGGGTGCTCTTCCCCGAGGACCAGCAGCCGGGCGTGGACCTGATCCTGCCGGACTTCCGGGCCATCGAGCCGCGGCTGGACGAGATCGACGCGATCGTGCTCACCCACGGGCACGAGGACCACATCGGCGCCGTGCCGTTCCTGCTGCGGCAGTGTCCGGACGTGCCGGTGGTGGGGTCCCGGTTCACCCTCGCGCTGGTCGCCGCGAAGTGCCGGGAGCACCGGCTCAACCCGACGCTGATCGAGGTGGCCGAGGGCCAGCGGCGCTCCTTCGGCGAGTTCGACTGCGAGTTCTTCGCGGTCAACCACTCCATCCCGGACGCGCTCGCGGTGGCCGTGCGCACCCCGGCGGGGCTCGTGCTGCACACCGGCGACATCAAGCTCGACCAGCTGCCGCTGGACGGGCGGCTCACCGACATCGCGGCGTTCTCCCGGCTGGGCGACGAGGGGGTGGACCTGTTCCTGGTCGACTCCACCAACGCCGAGGTGCCGGGGTTCGTGATGGCCGAGCGGGAGATCGGCCCGGTGCTCGACGGCGTGATCGCGCGGGCCGGCCAGCGGGTGATCGTGGCCTGCTTCGCGAGCCACGTGCACCGGGTACAGCAGGTGCTCGACGTGGCCGCGGCGCACCACAGGCGGGTCGCCATGGTCGGCCGGTCGATGGTGCGCAACATGGGCATCGCCGCCGAGCTCGGCCTGCTGCGGGTGCCCGACGGCCTGTTCGTCGACATCGACGAGGCGCTCGAGCTGCCCGAGCGCGAGGTCGTGTTCGTCTCCACCGGGTCGCAGGGCGAGCCGCTCTCGGCGCTGTCCCGGATGGCCCGCGGCGAGCACCGGCAGATCCGCATCCGGCCCGGCGACACCGTGGTGCTGGCCAGCTCGCTGATCCCGGGCAACGAGACGGCGGTGTTCGGGGTCGTCAACGGGCTCGCCCGGCTCGGCGCGTCGGTCGTGCACCAGGGCAACGCCAAGGTGCACGTGTCCGGGCACGCCTCGGCGGGGGAGCTGCTGTTCCTCTACAACGCGGTGCGGCCGAGCAACGTGATGCCGGTGCACGGCGAGTGGCGCCACCTCCGGGCGAACGCCGCGCTGGCCACCGCGACCGGGGTGCCGGCGCGGAACGTGGTGCTGGCCGAGGACGGCGTGGTCGTGGACCTGGTCGACGGCCGGGCCCGGATCACCGGCCGGGTCGAGGTCGGCCACGTGTACGTGGACGGCCTGTCGGTCGGCGACGTCGGCGAGTCCACCCTGTCCGACCGGCTGATCCTGGGGGAGGGCGGTTTCATCGCGATCACCGTCGCGGTCGACTCGACGACCGGCCGCGCGGTGGCCCCGCCGACGGTGTCCGGGCGCGGGTTCTCCGACGACCCGAAGGCGTTGGACGAGGTCGTGTCGCTGGTGGAGATGGAGCTGTCCCACAGCGAGTCGGAGGGCATCACCGACACCCACCGCATCGCGCAGTCCGTGCGCCGGGTGGTGGGCCGCTGGGTCGCCGACACCTACCGGCGCCGGCCGATGATCGTCCCCACGGTCATCCCCGTCTGAGCGCGGCGGCCCCTGGCAGCGCACCGAAACCCCGCGGCGTGTCGACCCGTGGCGCGGTCGAGTCGACCGGTGGCGCGGCCGAGTCGACTCCGCACATCGCGGGCAACGCGCCCGGTGCGCCGCCGGTGCCGCGCAGGGAGTCGGCTCGGCGATGCCACGGGTCGGCTCGCCGCGTGGGGGGTCGGCTCGGTGATGCCACGGGTCGGTTCGGCCGCGTGGCGGGTCGGGTCGGGCCCTGACGAAGCCTGCTAGTCGCGGGTCAGGGCGGCGACGAGCACGGCGCAGCCGACCGCGACGACCTGACGCAGCAGTGCGCGCCGGGCCTTGCGCTGTTCACGCCGGGTGGGGTTCATGGCCGCTCACCTACTCACGAGCTCGGGGGTGCCTGTGTATCGGCACCCACGTTGCCGCCGTGACGGCCGCCACGTCATCGGCCCGTGGGCCGAGCCACCTCCCCCGGAGGAGGGAGATCGGGCACGACCGGGGCGCGGGCCGCGAGCTGCACCACGGTGGCGCCGGCGAGCAGCACGGCCGCCCCGGCCAGCTGCTCCGCGGTCAGCGCCTGGCCCAGCATCAGCCACGCCAGCGCCGTCGCCACGACCGGCTCCACCAGCGCCAGCACGCTCACCACGTTCGCCGGCAGCTCCCGCAGCGCGGAGATCGACAGCAGGTAGGCGAGGGCCGTGGACACGACCGCGCAGGCCACCAGCAACGTCCACACCGGAACCCGCCAGGAGCCGAAGTCCGCCTCCGCGCCGAACAGCCCGAACGGCAGCGACCACGGCGGCGCCAGCACGAAGATCGCCGCCGCGCCCACGACCATGCCCCAGGTCACCAGGCCCAGCGGCTCGAGCGTGCTCACCGCGTGCTCGCCGACGACGAAGTAGGCGGCCGCGCACAGCGCCGCGCCGGCGCCGGCCAGCAGCCCGACCGCGTCCAGCCGCAGTCCCTGCCAGACCTGCGCGACCATCGCGAGCCCGGTCGTCGCGAGCACCGTGCCCACCCACATCCGGGCCGGCAGCACCGTGCGCCGCGCGAAGCGCACCCACAGCGCCACCAGGATCGGCGAGGTGAACTCCAGCAGCATCGCGATGCCGATCGGGATCCGGGACACCGCGGCGAAGTAGAGCAGCTGCACGCCGGCCACGCCCACCAGCCCGTAGCCGGCCAGCAGCGGCAGGTCCGCCCGCCGCACCCGCAGCAGGCCGGGCCGCCACACCGCGACCGCGGCCAGCAGCGCCAGGGCGGCCAGCCCGATCCGCACGCTCGCCACCTGCTGCGGGCTCAGCCCGGCGTCCATCGCCGGCTTGGCGAGCGGACCCGAGGTGCCGAAGGAGAACGACGCGAGCACCACCAGCACGGTGCCGCGACCGGCGCGCGACGGCGCGGCTTGCGTAACCGGCATAACGACTTCAGTGGTCACATCAGTCACGTTACGGCAAGTCAGACGGGTCGCGATTGAAAAGAATCCCGGCCCCACGCAAAATTGTTGCGTGCCGACAAAGCCCGTTCTCGACGACACCGACCACCACCTGCTGACCGAGTTGCAGGCCGACGCCGGCCGCACGCTGTGCGACCTGGGCGAGATCGTCGGCCTGTCACCCAGCGCGGTCCAGCGGCGGATCGGGCGCTACCGCGACACCGGCCTGCTGACCCGCACCGCCGCCGTGCTCGACCCCGCGTTCGCCCCGGACCTGATCCTCGCGGTGTGCCTGGTCGCCGTGGAGCGCGAGTCGAAGCGCCTGCACGCGGCGTTCCAGCGCCGGCTGCTCGCCGCGCCGGAGGTCCAGCAGGTCTACGACGTCTACGGCGAGTGGGACTACGTCGTCGTGCTGGCCACCTCGGGCATGGCCCACCACAACGAGGTCTCCGAGCGCCTGCTCACCGACGCGCCGAACGTGCGGCGGTTCAGCACGCTGTTCGTGCTCAACCCGGTCCGCACCGGCTCGGCGATCCCGGCCCGCGCGCTCAGGTCGTAGGCCGCCAGGGCGAGTGGCTGTCGGTCGGCCGGGTGGGGTCGTGGAACCGCGGCAGGTCCGGCTCGTCGGCGCGCAGCGGCACCAGCCGGTCGGTGATCGCCCGCATGATCCGCTTGTGCGCGCGCACCGCGTCGCCCGGCTTGCTCGGCGACAGGTCCGACAGGTCCACCACCGGTCCGAAGTGCACCTTGAACACCGGCCGGTCGCGGACCGCGCGCGCCCACGACGTGACCCCCGGCACCAGGTCCCGCCAGCCCTCGACCCGCTCGGTACCCCAGTACACCGCCTCGTGCGCGCCCCACTGGCTGATCGTCATCACCGGCACGTTCGCCGCCAGCGCCATCCGCGCGACGCCGGTCTTGCCGCGCTCCGGCCACAGCCCCGGCTCGCGGCTGACCCGGCCCTCCGGGTACACGAGCACGGGTCCCGACGCCGACCGCAGCGCCGTGCTGGCCCGGTCGAACGCCTCGATCACGTTGCTCTTGCCGCGGTCCACCCGGATGCTGCCGCCCCGCCTGAGCCCCCAGCCGACGACCGGAGCGTCCAGCAGGCCGCCGGTCAGCATGAACCGCGGGTTGACCCCGCTCATCCGCAGCGCGGCGGTCAGCACGAACGGGTCGAACATGCCGATGTGGTTGGCCGCGATCAGGCCCGGCCGGTTGCGCAGCTCCGGCGGGATGCTGCCGGTGATCTCGATCCTGCCGACCAGCCGGACGAAGCCCCGGTCGACCAGCGTCATCGCCCGCCAGATCGGCGAGACACGTTCGGGCCCGGTGGTGCGGCGTGTCGGCTCGGTTGTGCGGCGGAACAGCGCGACCATGTGCGGGAGCATCGCACGGACCGGGTGCACGGTGACCAGGCGGGCCGGCGTCACGCAAGATGCCCGTGTGGCAGAAGTGACTCTTGTGGTGAAGGCCGACTACCGTGTGGAGTATGGCGAACCGGACAGCTGCCTCCAGGACCTCCCAGGGCCGCAACACCCGTGGAGGTAGTGGCGCCCGTTCGTCCAGGTCGTCGTCCTCCAGGTCCACCACCCGCTCCCGCCCGTCGACGCGGTCACGGCCCGCCACCCGCAGGCCCCCGGCCCGCCGGCAGGGCTCGCTCGGCCGCGCGGTCGGCCGCGGCCTGCGCGGCGGCTGGATCCTGCTGGCCAAGGGCGCCGGGGGGCTCGCCAGGACCGTGGGCCGCACCAAGGACCTCGACGCCGCACACCGCCGCGACGGGCTCGCCTTCGGGCTGATCGCCGTCGGCGTGATCGCCGGGGCCGGCATCTGGTGGCACGCCGCCGGGCCGGTCGGCCGGTGGCTGGAGATCGGCGTCCGCTCCACGATCGGCGCGGCCGCGATGGCGCTGCCGATGGTGGTGCTGGTGATCGGCATCGCGCTGATGCGGTCGGACCCGCAGCCGGACAAGAGGCCCCGGCTGGTGATCGGCTCGCTGCTGTTCGGCATGGCCTTCCTCGGCATCCTGCACGTGTTCAGCGACCTGCCCGAGGACAACGAGGGCCGGATGTACGCCGGCGGCGCGCTGGGCTACGTCTCCGGCGGGATGCTCGCAAAGGGCGTCACCCCCTGGGTGGCGATCCCGCTGCTGGTGCTGGTGCTCGGCTTCGGGGTGCTGGTGTTCACCGGCACCCGCTTCCGCGACATCCCGACCCGGCTGCGCGAGCTGGGCATGGAGCCCGAGGACGACTACGACGAGGGCATCGACCTGCCGGGCGAGGAGCACGAGGACAAGGAGCCGGCGGCCGAGACCCGGCTGCGCCGCCCGTCCCGCCGCCGGCAGGCCTCGATGGCGGACGGCCCGGTCGTGGAGACCGGTGCCGGCCTCGACGTGCCGCCGCCCCCGGAGCCGCCCGCGCCGCCCGCTCGCAAGCGGCCGACCGTGCGGCCCGAGCAGGTCAAGGAGACGCAGGTCAAGGAGACCCCGCCGGCCAAGGAGCAGTCCGGCCAGCTGATGCTGACCCGGGTCGTCGACGGTGACTACACGCTGCCCGACCCGAACCTGCTCGCCGCGGGTGACGCGCCCAAGTCCCGCAGCCGGGCCAACGACGCGATGATCGAGGCGATCACCGGCGTGCTGGACCAGTTCTCGATCGACGCGCAGGTCACCGGCTTCACCCGCGGGCCGACGGTCACCCGCTACGAGGTCGAGCTGGGCCCGGGCGTGAAGGTCGAGAAGATCACCGCGCTGACCAAGAACATCGCCTACGCGGTCGCCACCGACAACGTGCGGCTGCTGGCGCCGATCCCGGGCAAGTCCGCGGTGGGCATCGAGGTGCCGAACTCCGACCGCGAGATGGTGCGGCTCGGCGACGTGCTGCGGTCGAGCAAGGCGGTCAAGGACACCCACCCGATGGTGATCGGCCTCGGCAAGGACATCGAGGGCCACATGGTCACCGCGAACCTGTCGAAGATGCCGCACCTGCTGTGCGCGGGCTCCACCGGATCGGGCAAGTCGAGCTTCGTCAACTCGATGCTGATCTCGCTGCTCGCGCGCGCGACCCCGGACGAGGTCCGGATGGTGCTGATCGACCCGAAGATGGTCGAGCTGACGCCCTACGAGGGCATCCCGCACCTGATCACGCCGATCATCACGCAGCCGAAGAAGGCGGCCGCGGCGCTGGCCTGGCTGGTCGAGGAGATGGAGCAGCGCTACCAGGACATGCAGGCCAACCGGGTGCGCCACATCGACGACTTCAACAAGAAGGTGCGTTCCGGCGACATCACCGCGCCGCCCGGCTCCGAGCGCGAGTACCGGCCCTACCCCTACATCCTGGCGATCGTCGACGAGCTGGCCGACCTGATGATGACCGCGCCGCGCGACGTCGAGGACGCGATCGTGCGGATCACCCAGAAGGCCCGGGCCGCGGGCATCCACCTCGTGCTGGCCACCCAGCGCCCGTCGGTCGACGTGGTGACCGGCCTGATCAAGACGAACGTGCCGTCCCGGCTGGCGTTCGCGACGTCGTCGCTGACCGACTCGCGGGTCATCCTGGACCAGCCCGGCGCGGAGAAGCTGATCGGCATGGGCGACGGGCTGTACCTGCCGATGGGCGCGTCCAAGCCGGTGCGGATCCAGGGCGCGTTCATCACCGACGAGGAGATCAACGCGATGGTCTCCTTCGTCAAGGAGCAGGCGCAGCCGGAGTACACCGACGGTGTCACCGCGGCCAAGGCGAGCGAGAAGCGCGAGATCGACGAGGACATCGGCGACGACCTCGACGTGCTGCTGCAGGCCGCGGAGCTGGTGGTCACCTCGCAGTTCGGCTCCACGTCGATGCTGCAGCGCAAGCTCCGGGTCGGCTTCGCGAAGGCGGGGCGGCTGATGGACCTGCTGGAGAGCCGCGGCGTGGTGGGCCCGTCGGAGGGCTCGAAGGCGCGCGACGTGCTGATCAAGCCCGACGAGCTCGACTCCGTGCTCTACCTGATCCGCGGCGGCGGCCCCGGGGGCGCCGACGGGGAGGACGGGGACTAGAGCCTGTAGGTGTGCACGCGGGCGAAGTCCTTGTCCGTGGCCAGGTGGACCTCGCCGGTCCGCAGGCCGTAGACCACCGACCATTGCGTGTTGCCCTGCACGACCCGGCCGAGCAGGTCCATCGCGCCGTGCCAGTCGGTGACGCGGGACAGGCCGCCGCTCGCGGTGCGGTAGCGGTCGTCGGCCTGGCGGGTCGCCTCGTCGGTCCCGGCCATCGTGAAGTTCACCGCGGTGCGCGCCGGCTGGGCGGACACCTCGCCGTCGACGAACTCGATCACCACCGACCGGCCGGTGGCGTCGGCGACCAGGTAGTGCAGCGGCGGCCCGCCGGAGAAGTCGATGTTGTTCCGCTTGAAGATCGCCACCGCCTCGTCGACCGTGGCGGCCTGGTCGAGCACCAGCCGGATGATCCGCACGCTGCCGACCGTGGGCCGGCCCGGCACCTCGGCCGCCCGCGCGTCCGGCACCGAGGCGAGGCCGATCGCGAGCCCCTTCGCGTTCATCCCGTCGAAGGGCAGCAGCGGCGCGTCCGCGAGCCGCGACCGGTCGGCGTCCCCGGACAGGCCGGTCACGCCCAGGTAGGACAGGTCCACCATGGACACCGAGGCGTACCCGTCCGGCGGCTCGGTGAACAGCAGCATGGCCGGGTTGTGGTCCCAGTCGAAGTTGCGCGCGAACAGCGGGTTCGCCGCGTCGTTGGTGGCGAACAGCGAGCAGCCGAACGGCGTCGCCCGCGGGGGAGTGGTCACGCCCTTCATCCGGTCGTAGCCACCCGCGTACCGCATCGTCCACAGTGGATGGTCGTCGACCGTCCGCAGGGTCGCGAGCGAGTCCGCCCGGCCCGGCCAGGACGACGGCGGCGGCGCGGGCACCGGGTCCGCACCGCAGCCGGCCAGGGTCAGGGTCGCCAGCAGGACCACCGCCACCGCACGCCGCATGGTCACATCCTAGGAAACGACCTGGCGGTGGCGCGGGTGATCGGTGGGCGGTAACCGCCGGTCGCCGCGCGGCGATCTCCTACGTGACACGCCTCACCAGGGAAGGAACCGCCGATGAACACGCGCGGGTACGGGGACGTCAACGTCGCGGGTGTGATCGTGGGAGGCGTGATCGCGCTGGCGGTCAGCATCTTCCTCGTCGTCTGCGCGTGGCGCGTCTACACGAAGGCGGGCCAGCCCGGCTGGGCGGCCATCGTGCCGTTCTACAACACCTACGTGCTGCTGAAGATCGTCGGCCGCCCGGGGTGGTGGCTGGTGCTGTTCTTCATCCCGGTGGTGAACATCGTCGTGGCGATCATCGTCTACGTCGACCTGGCGACGTCGTTCGGCAAGGGCGGCGGGTTCGCGGTGCTGCTGATCCTGCTGCCGTTCGTCGGCTTCCCGATGCTCGCGTTCGGCGACGCGGCCTATCGGGGCCCGCTGGCCGACCCGAACTACGCCGCGTACGGCCCCGGTGGCCGGTACCCCCAGCCGGGCTACCCCGCGGCGCCGCACCAGTACCCGCCCCAGCAATACCCCCAGCGGTACCCGCCGCAGCAGTACCCCCAGCAGTACCCGCCGCAGCAACCCCGCAGCAGCCGCCGCAGCAACCGCCGCAGCAACCGCCGCAGCAGCAACCGCCCCAGGAATGACGGGAGCGGGGCACGCCGCGCATGCCCCGCTCCCGTCACCGCCGGGTCAGCCGCCGAACTGGCGGACGGCCGCGTAGTAGATGTCGGCGAACCGGTCGCAGGCCCAGTTGCCGTTGCAGACGGTGTACATGTCGTGTTTGAAGTTGTTGTCGATGGACAGGCGGTTGGCCTCGGTGAACCGGCCCTGCCGCTTGTAGTTGCGGTAGCCGAAGTCGTGCCGGTAGCACGCCTTCACCAGGTTGAAGCCGAAGGGGTTGTCCGGCGCGTTCGAACAGCCGTCCGAGCTCCAGTCGAGCTGGTCGCCGTAGGGTCGCTGGGACCGCAGCGTCTGGAAGCTGCTCAGGCTGGTGCTGTACAGGTACTGGTCGGTGACCTGCCGGAGCTGGCCGGGGTCGAGCGCTGCCTGTGCGGTCAGCGTTCCGGCGAGCATCGCGATGGTGACCGCGATCGCGGTGACGGTCGCCCGGGCGGCACGGCGCAGGGATGACGTGGCCACGGAGATCTCCCTCGTGAGGCGGGGACGGACCCGCACCGTCGCGGGCCCTGATCCATTACGCCGGGAAGATCATGAACAGGAAACCCCCTAACGGGCTAAACAGGGGTGTCGACAGGGGTTCACAGCTCGAGCAGCATGCGCGCGTTGCCCAGGGTGTTGGGCTTGACGTAGGGGAGGTCCAGGAACTCCGCGACGCCCTCGTCGGCCGAGCGGCGCATCTGCTCGTAGACCTCCGCGGTCACCGGGGTGCCGTCGATCTCCACGAAGCCGTACCGGGCGAAGAACTCCGTCTCGAAGGTCAGCACGAACAGCCGGGCCAGCCCGAGCTCGCGGGCGAGCGAGACCAGCCGCTCCACGAGCAGGCCGCCGGCGCCGAGCCGCAGCGCGTGCGGCAGCACGGCGATCGAGCGGATCTCCGCGATGTCCTCCCACAGCACGTGCAGCGCGCCGCAGCCCACCGGCTCGCCGTCCAGGTCGGCCACCCAGAACTCCTGCACGTCCTCGTAGAGGGTGACGAGCTCCTTGGCCAGCAGCACCTTGCCGACGTAGGTGTCGATGATCGACTTGATCGCCCGCACGTCGCCGATCCGGGCGCGGCGGACCACGACGGCTGCGGCCACGCAGCCAACCTAACCGGGCGCTGAATCGGTGCGGGCATTGACACCCCGGCGGCACCGGGTCAGGGTGGGTGGGCCGGATAGCGACAGAGTCGTACGCATAGCGGACGGTGTCATGCGCGTCGAGCTTCGGAACTGCCTCGGTCACTTCGCGACCGGAGTCACGGTGGTGACCTGCACCGCCGACGGCGAGCCGCACGGCGCGACGGTCAACTCGTTCACCGCGGTCTCGCTGGAACCCCCGCTGGTCATGGTCGCCCTCGCGCGCGCCTCCAAGGCCGGCCGCCACCTGCCCGGCGCCCCGTTCACCGTGAACGTGCTGCGCCGCCGGCAGGACGACCTCGCCCGGCACTTCGCTGGCCACCCGTCCGCCGCGCCGGTCGAGTGGGCGGGCGCCGTGGACGCGCCGCGGCTGGCCGGTGCCCTGGCTTACCTCGCCTGCGCCCCGTGGCGCAGCTACGACGGCGGCGACCACGTGCTCTTCCTCGGCGAGGTCATCGAGTTCGAGCACTTCGGCGGCGAGCCCCTGGTCTTCTACCGGGGCGGCTTCCACCCGCTCGGCGCGGCGTTCGAGGAGGGCCTCGAGGCGCTGCCGTGGCTGGGCTCACTGGACAGCCCCGACGCCGGCTGGCTCCCGCCACCCCGCACCGACCACACCGAGTTGAGGAGCCGGAGATGACCGCGACCGAGCAGCCAACCCGATACACCAGGCCGATGACGGGGGACGAGTACATCGAGAGCCTGCGGGACGGCCGGGAGGTGTGGCTCTACGGCGACAAGGTCGCCGACGTCACCACCCACCCGGCGTTCCGCAACGCGGTGCGGATGACCGCGCGGCTCTACGACTCGCTGCACGACCCGGCCAGGCGCGACGTGCTGACCGCGCCCACCGACACCGGCGGCTCGGGGTTCACCCACCCGTTCTTCCGCACCCCACGGTCCACACAGGACCTGTTCGCCGACCGCGACGCGATCGCCGAGTGGGCCCGGATGACCTACGGCTGGCTGGGCCGCAGCCCCGACTACAAGGCCGCCTTCCTCGGCACGCTCGGCGCGAACGCCGGCTTCTACGAGCCCTTCGCGGACAACGCGCGGCGCTGGTACGCCGAGTCGCAGGAGAAGCTGCTGTACTGGAACCACGCGATCATCAACCCGCCGGTGGACCGCGACCGGGCGCCCGACGAGGTCCGCGACGTCTTCGTGCACGTCGAGGAGGAGCGCGACGACGGCCTGGTGGTCAGCGGCGCGAAGGTGGTCGCCACCGGGTCGGCCATCACCCACTTCAACTTCATCGCGCACTACGGCCTGCCGATCCGCAAGCGCGAGTTCGCCCTCGTGTGCACGGTGCCGATGGGCACGCCCGGCATGAAGCTGATCTGCCGGCACTCGTACGCGATGAACGCCGACGTCATGGGCAGCCCGTTCGACTACCCGCTGTCGAGCCGGTTCGACGAGAACGACACGATCTTCATCCTCGACCGGGTGAAGATCCCGTGGGAGAACGTGTTCATCTACGGCGACCCGGAGAAGGCCAGCACGTTCTTCCCCGGCTCGGGCTTCCTGCACCGCTTCACCTTCCACGGCTGCACCCGGCTCGCGGTGAAGCTCGACTTCCTCGCCGGCCTGCTGATGAAGGGCGTGGAGACCACCGGCACCAAGGACTTCCGGGGCATCCAGACCCGCGTCGGCGAGGTCATCGCGTGGCGCAACATGTTCTGGGCGATCACCGACGCGATGGCGGGCCACCCCGACGAGTGGATCGACGGGGCGGTGCTGCCGCACCTGGACTACGGTCTGGCCTACCGGTGGTTCATGACGCTGGGCTACCCGCGGGTGCGCGAGATCATCATGCAGGACCTCGGCAGCGGGCTGATCTACCTCAACTCCAACGCGAAGGACTTCGACGTGCCGGAGATCCGGCCCTACCTCGACCAGTACGTCCGCGGCTCGAACGGTGTCGACTCGGTCGAGCGGGTCAAGCTGATGAAGCTGATCTGGGACTCGGTCGGCAGCGAGTTCGGCGGTCGGCACGAGCTCTACGAGCGCAACTACTCCGGCAACCACGAGAGCGTGCGGGCCGAGGTGCTCTTCGCCGCGCAGTCCTCCGGGCTGGCCGACGAGATGAAGGGCTTCGCCGAGCAGTGCATGGCCGAGTACGACCTGCACGGCTGGACCGTGCCGGACCTGATCGACCCGGGCGACGTGAGCCTGCACCGCTGATGCCCAAGGACCCGGACGACAAGGACTACGTGCAGTCCCTGGAACGGGGGTTGTCGGTGATCCTCGCCTTCGCGGCCAACCGCCCGCTGCTCACCGTCGGGCGGCTGGCCGACGTCACCGGCCTGTCCCGGCCGACCGTCCGGCGGCTCGCGATCACCCTGGAGCGGCTGGGCTACCTGCGGGCGGAGGGCCGGGCCTACGCGCTCACCCCGCACGTGCTGGCCCTCGGGCACGCGTTCACCTCGTCGCTGAACCTGACCGAGGTGGCCCGCCCGCCGATGGAGGCGATCACCGAGCTCGTCGGGCACACCTGCTCGCTGATCGCGCTGGACGGCGAGGACGCGGTGTTCCTGCACCGGGCGCCGCCCCGCCGGGGCATGCCGCACACGCTGCTGCCGGGCACCCGCATGCCCGCCTACGCCACCGCGGCGGGGCGGGTGCTGCTCGCCGGGCGTTCCGAGCCGCCGGCCGGCCCGTTCCCGCAGCTGACCCCGGCGACGGTGACCGACCCGGCGCGGCTGGCCCGGATCGTCGAGGAGGTCCGCGAGCAGGGCTGGGCGGTGGTGGACCAGGAGTACGAGGAGGGCGTGCGCTCGTTCTCCGCGCCCGTGCGGGACAGCGCAGGCTGGGTGGTCGCCGCGCTCGGCATGTCGGTGCCGGCCGCCTCGGTCGGGCTCGACACGGTGCGCCACGAGTACGTGCCGGCCCTGGTCGCGGCCGCGAACGAGATCAGCGAGGCGCTCGGCGCCGGCTACCACCCGGACGCGCGGGCGGTGTCGTGACCGAGTTCACCAGGACGTCGATGCCGGGGCGGGTGGTGTTCGGGACCGGAGCCGCGCGGTCCGCCCTGGCCGGGGAGGTGGCCGCGCTCGGGGTGTCGCGGGTGCTGCTGGTGACGACCGAGCGCGGCGAGCCGCTCGCCCGGTCGCTGGCCGGGCCGCTGCCGGTGGTGGACGTGTTCACCGGCGTGCGCGAGCACGTGCCGGCCGAGGCGGCCTCCGCCGCGCTCGACGCCGCCACCTGGTCCCATGTGGACTGCCTGCTGTCGGTCGGCGGCGGGTCGTCGGTCGGCACCGCCAAGGCCGTCGCGCTGTCGATGCGGGTGCCGATCGTGGCCGTGCCGACCACCTACGCCGGGTCGGAGATGACGCCGGTCTGGGGGCGCACCGAGGTCGGCGAGAAGCGCACCGGCCGGTCGATGGACGTGCTGCCGCGGCTCGTCGTCTACGACCCCGCGCTGACCGTCGGGCTGCCGCCGGCCATCACCGCGGCGAGCGGGATGAACGCGATGGCGCACGCCGTCGCCGGCCTGCGGTCCGACCCGGTCACCGCGCTCGTCGCGGCGGAGGCCGTGCGGGTGCTCTCCGCCGGGCTGCCGAAGGCGGTGGCCGAGCGGGACCGGACCGAGGCGATGTACGGCGCCTACCTGGCGGCCTCGGCGTTCGCGGTCGCCGGGTCGGGCGCGCACCACAAGCTCTGCCACCTGCTGGGCGGCACCTACGGCCTGCCGCACGCCCCGACGCACGCGGTGCTGCTGCCCTACACGTCCGCCGGCACCGCGGGGGCCGACGCGGCCGGGCTGCGCGACCTGGCCGAGCGGATCGGGGCACCGACGAGCCTGCGCGGGATCGGCATGCGTGCCGCGGACCTCGACGACGCCCGGCGCCGCGCACCCGACGCCGCCGCCCTGCTGGCCGACGCCTTCGAAGGGAGATGGGTCCGATGAACCTGACCGACCAGGTGGTCGCCGGCTTCGACAAGGCCGGGGACCCGCGGTTCCGGGAGATCGCCACGAGCCTCGTGCGGCACCTGCACGCGTTCCTCGCCGACGTCTCGCTGACCGAGGACGAGTGGGCCGCCGCGATCGACTTCCTCACCCGCACCGGGCAGCGCTGCGACGACCGGCGCCAGGAGTTCATCCTGCTCTCCGACGTGCTCGGCGCGTCGATGGCGGTGATCAACCTCAACCACCCGACCGGCGGGAAGGCCACCGAGTCGACCGTGCTCGGGCCGTTCTTCGTGGCGGGCGCGCCCGAGTTCGCCCTCGGCGAGGACATCTCGGCGGGCGCCCCGGGCACGCCCTGCCACGTGCGGGGCACGGTCACGAACACCGACGGCGAGCCGGTTCCCGGCGCGGTGCTGGAGATCTGGCAGTCCGACGAGGACGGTCGCTACGACGTCCAGTACGCCGACCTGGGCCACGCGCGCGGCCGCGGCAGGCTGCGCGCGGACGACGAGGGCCGGTACGCGTTCTGGTCGGTGCACCCGCAGGCGTACCCGATTCCCGACGACGGCCCGGTGGGGGAGTTGCTCGAGGCGGCGGGTCGTGGCCCGATGCGCCCCGCGCACGTGCACTTCATGGTCTCCGCGCCCGGCCACCGCACGCTGATCACCCACGTGTTCACCTCGGACAGCGCACACCTCGACGACGACGCGGTCTTCGGCGTCAAGCGCTCGCTGGTGATCGACTTCGACCGGCACGAGCCCGGGCGGGCGCCGGACGGCCGCGCGCTCGACGTCCCGTTCCACACCGCGCACTTCGACATCACGCTCGCGGTGTGGCACGGGTCGGACCCCGGCTCGGGGTAGGACCTGGAGTAACCGGCGTTAACTCGGCCGGCGCCGGTTACCCTGAAAGCCGTGTCCGCACCACCACCGTCACGCCGTGCCGCCCTGCTCACCCTCGGGTGCGCCCGCAACGAGGTCGACTCCGAGGAACTGGCCGGCCGGCTGGCCGACGGCGGCTGGGAGGTGTCCGACGACACCGCGGACGCCGCCGTGATCGTCGTGAACACGTGCGGCTTCGTCGAGTCGGCCAAGAAGGACTCCGTCGACGCGCTGCTGGAGGCGGCCGAGACCGGCGCGAAGGTGGTCGCGGTCGGGTGCATGGCCGAGCGGTACGGCGCTGAGCTGGCGGAGAGCCTGCCCGAGGCGGCCGCGGTGCTCGGCTTCGACCACTACCCGAACCTCGGCGAGCGGCTCGACGACGTGGTCGCCGGCCGGCCCGTCCCGTCCCACACGCCGGCCGACCGCCGCACGCTGCTGCCGATCACCCCGGTGCACCGCACCGGCACCGACGTCTCGGTGCCCGGGCACGGCTGGGGCCCGCGGGTGCTGCGCAAGCGCCTCGACGACGCCCCGGTGGCCGCGCTGAAGATCGCCTCCGGGTGCGACCGGCGCTGCTCGTTCTGCGCGATCCCGTCCTTCCGCGGCGCGTTCGTGTCCCGCCCGCCCGGCGAGATCCTCGCCGAGGCCGCGTGGCTGGCGGGCCAGGGCGTCCGCGAGCTGTTCCTGGTCAGCGAGAACTCCACCTCCTACGGCAAGGACCTCGGCCGCGAGCACGGCGGGCCGGACGCGCTGGTGCGGCTGCTGCCGAGGCTGGCCGCCGTGGACGGGATCGAGCGGGTGCGGGTGTCCTACCTGCAGCCCGCCGAGACCAGGCCGGGCCTGCTGCACGCGATCGCCGGCACCGACGGCGTGGCCGACTACTTCGACATGTCCTTCCAGCACGCCAGCCCCACCGTGCTGCGCCGGATGCGCCGCTTCGGCGGCACCGAGTCGTTCCTCGCGCTGATCGACCAGATCCGCTCGCTCGCGCCGGACGCCGGCATCCGCAGCAACGTGATCGTCGGCTTCCCCGGCGAGACCGAGGACGAGCTGGCCGAGCTGGAGCACTTCCTCACCGAGGCGCGGCTGGACGTGGCCGGCGTGTTCGGCTACTCCGACGAGGACGGCACCGAGGCCGAGAACCTGCCCGGCAAGCTCGACCCGGCCGAGGTGGCCGCGCGGGTGACCCGGGTGTCCGGGCTGGTCGAGCAGCTCACCGCGCAGCGCGCCGAGGATCGCGTCGGCGACGAGGTGCTGGTGCTGGTCGAGCGGGTCGACGACGAGGGGTGTGCCGGCCGGGCCGCGCACCAGGGACCAGAGGTGGACGGCGAATGCCTGCTCACCGGTGAGGCGGAGCTGATGGTCGGCGATCTGGTTCGGGGCAAGGTGGTCGGCGCGGAGGGCGTCGACCTGATCGTGGCGCCGGTCGAGACCGTCGAGACGGCGCCGTCATGAGTGCCGCGCCCGCCGACGGCACGCCCTCCGAGGTCGGCGTGGGGGCCGTGCGCGTTCCGCTGGTCAACGTCGCGAACATCCTCACCGTCACCCGGCTCGCGCTGGTCCCCGTCTTCCTGCTGACGCTGTTCGCCGCCGAGGAGTCCACCGGCTGGCGGCTCGTCGCCGCGCTCGTGTTCGCCGTCGCGTCCGTCACCGACCACGTCGACGGGCGGCTGGCCCGCAAGTTCGACCTGGTCACCGACTTCGGCAAGGTCATCGACCCGATCGCGGACAAGGCGCTGACCGGTGCCGCGCTGTTCGGCCTGTCCATCCTCGGCGAGCTGCCCTGGTGGATCACGCTGACGATCGCCGGTCGCGAGGTCGGCGTGACGCTGCTGCGGTTCTGGGTGATCCGCTACGGCGTGATCGCGGCGAGCTACGGCGGCAAGGCCAAGACGCTCGCCCAGATCATCGCGATCGGGCTGTTCCTGCTGCCGCTGCCGGCCTGGTTCGACCCGGTCGAGTGGACCGCGATGATCATCGCGCTGGTGCTGACGATCGTCACCGGCGCCGACTACGTGGTGCGCGCCGTGCGCCTGCGTGCCCGTGGTTAGGAACCCGCTGGCCGACGTGCTTGGCCTCGACGCCGACGAGCTCGCCTCGCTGGTCGCCACGTTGCGTGAGCGCGGCGAGACGGTGGCCACCGCCGAGTCGCTGACCGGCGGGCTGGTCGCCGCCGCGCTGACCAGCGTGCCCGGCTCCAGCGCGGTCGTGCGCGGCGGCGTGATCGTCTACGCCACGCCGCTCAAGACCGACCTGGCCGGGGTGGACGCGGCGGCGCTCGCCGAGCACGGCCCGGTGCACCCGCTGATCGCCGAGCAGCTGGCCAAGGGCGCCCGCATCGCCTGCCGGTCGAGCTGGGGGATCGGGCTCACCGGGGTGGCCGGGCCGGACCCGCAGGAGGGCGTCGAGCCGGGAGTGGTGCATCTGGCGGTGTCCGGCACGACCGGCACGACCGTGCACACGGTCGGCGTCGACGGCAACCGGCACCAGGTCCGGTCCGGGGCGGTTCGCGCGGCGTTCGACCTGCTCAGGGCCCAGTTCACCGAACCGGCGACGGACTGAGCTCGAGCGGAGCTCCAGGGGTCGGCACTACTGTTCGGGAACACCGGGACGCGTCCGGTCGTTCGCTTGTGGCGGACGGGTGGTGATGTCGCTGCCGATGATCGTGCCGTCTCGGTAACGTTGTCACTGTGCCCGACCGTGACCATCGGGCGGTTGATCTTGGAGGGAGGGGCGCGCGATGACCGTGCTGTTGCGTGAGGCGATCGGTGATCGGCTCCGTCATGCCCGCACCAACCAGCGCCGCACGCTGCGCGAGGTCTCCCGCGCGGCGAGGGTGAGCCTGGGGTACCTCTCCGAGGTCGAGCGCGGCCGCAAGGAGGCGTCCAGCGAGCTGCTGGCCGCCATCTGCGACGCCCTGGAGCTGCCGCTGTCGCAGCTGCTGCACCACGTGGCGAGCGACATGGGGGCGCTGGACTCGGTGGACCGCAGCGTCCCGGAGCCGGCCGAGCGCCCGGAGCGGACCGAGGCGATCGACGCGATGGACGCGGCCGAGAGCCCGCGGGCCGCGGTGGACGGCGTCGAGGGTGGCCGGCTGGTCCCGGCCGTGGTCGGCGACAACCTGGCCGACCTGCGCATCCAGCCCGTGCTCAGCCACCGGATGGAGGCGTCCATCGGCGGCCACCGGATGGGCGCGGTGTTCGCCGCCTGATCGTCCACCCGTACCGGCGGGGCCCGCCAGGTCCGCGACGGCCTGGCCCCGACCCGACCCCTGGCACCCCCCGACCCGACCCGTGGCGTCGTCGAGTCGACCCGTGGCGTCGCCGGCCCGACTCCCGGCGTCGCCGACGTTAGACTCCGGACCTGGCATTGGAACCGGAGGTCGCGCTGTTTATCACCGTGCTCGTCGTCGTTCTTGTCGTGATCGGCATCGCGGCGGTGGTGAGCGTGCCGTTGATGATCCGCAGCACCCGCCGCCAGGTGATCGAGGACGTGCCGCCGGGCGGCCGCCGGCCGATCATGGGCAGCCCCGCCCAGGTGTGGGTGTCGCGCGGCGAACGGGTCCTCCGCGAGCTGGGCACCACGCTGGGGGACGACGCCGCGCTGCACGGGATCTCCGTGGACGCCGCCCAGGTCGTCGCCGAGCTGCGGCTCACCGCGAGCCAGGTGGCCGAGCTCGACCACGCGCTGGCCCGCATCCCCGTCCCGTCGCTGGAGGAGGAGCGCGCCGCGCTCGCGTCCGCGCTCGCCGAGGCCGCGGGCAGGCCCGCCGCCGCCGACCTGGCGCGCTCGCACGAGGCGGTGTCCGCACGGATCGCCGCCGCGCAGCGCCAGCGCGACCAGCGCGACGCGCTGCTGGCCCGGATGCAGGCCACGGTCACCGAGTTCGAGCAGGCCCGCGACGAGCTCGCCGAGCTGCTGGGTGGCACCGCGATGACCGTGAGTGACACCGCCACCGCCCAGCTCACGGGTAGGCTCGATGCCCTGAGGGAAGGGCTTGTGGAGGTACGGAGGCTGACCGACCCCGAGATCGGTCCGGGCACTCAGGGCTAACCCTGAATCGGTACCTGATTTCGGGCCGGGTCGGTGGTAAGGACGCCCGCGGACCTGACACGATGGAACCCACAGCGATGACGGGGCGTTGCCATACCAACTGCGCAAGCGGCACGGTGTGGCAGCCAGCAGCGGACCAGCACGGAGAAGGCAGGCGGAGGAGATGGCCAACCCGTTCGTGAAGTTCTGGAAGTACCTCATGGCGGCCTTCTCGTCGAAGATCGACGAGCACGCCGACCCGAAGGTACAGATCCAGCAGGCCATCGAGGAGGCGCAGCGCCAGCACCAGGCGTTGTCCCAGCAGGCGGCCGCGGTGATCGGCAACCAGCGGCAGCTGGAGATGAAGCTGAACCGCCAGCTCGGCAACGTCGAGAAGCTGCAGGCCTCGGCGCGCCAGGCGCTGGTGCTGGCCGACGAGGCCCGCGCCAAGGGCGACGACGCGAAGGCCACCCAGTTCGAGCAGGCCGCGCAGTCGTTCGCGACGCAGCTGGTCACGGCCGAGCAGGACATCGAGGACATGAAGACCCTGCACGACCAGGCGCTGCAGGCGGCCACGCAGGCCAAGCAGGCGGTCGAGCGCAACGCGATGATGCTGCAGAACAAGCTCGCCGAGCGCACCAAGCTGCTCAGCCAGCTCGAGCAGGCCAAGATGCAGGAGCAGGTCTCCAAGAGCCTCAACCAGATGAGCGAGCTGGCCGCGCCGGGCAACACGCCGTCGCTGGAGGAGGTCCGGGACAAGATCGAGAAGCGGTACACCACCGCGCTCGGCTCGGCGGAGCTGTCCCAGAACTCGATCCAGGGCCGGATGATGGAGGTCCAGGCGTCGACCACGGAAATGGCCGGCCAGTCCCGGCTGGAGCAGATCCGCGCGTCGATGGGCGGTGGTTCGGTCGCGCCGCAGGTCACCAGCGGCTCGTCGGCCAAGTCCGCGCCGGCCGCGGCCACGTCCAACATCGACGCCGAGATCGCGCAGCGGGTCGCTCAGGAGCAGAAGACCAACGGGCAGACCGGCTGACCGGTTCAGTCGCTAGTCGCTTCGGCGGGGAGGTGTCGGCGCGATGCGCGGGCGGGAGCTGTACCAGCTGACCCAGCTGGCCAACCGGTACCTCAACCATCAGGTCGTCCAGCAGGTCCAGGAGGCGTGGACCCGCCGGGGTGACGAGCAGGTGCGCATCGAGCGCCAGCGGCGCCGGCTCGCGCGCAAGCGGGTGTGGGCGTCGCGGTGGCTCACCGCGTGGGCGGTGATCGCGGCGCTGTGCGGGCTGTTGATCGTCGGCGTCATCACCGGCGCGGTCGCGGAGGGCGAGGCGTCGGCGTTGTTCGGCGCGATCGCGGCCACGATCGTCACGACCGTGATCGCCGTGCGCTCCGCGGTCAAGCTCGCGATGGCGAGGAACGCCCAGGCCGAGTTCGAGGTCAAGTACCCGAGGGCGGGCGTTCCCCCGGTGGCGGCCGCGGCGCCCACGGCGCTGCCGCCGAAGGGCTCGGCCGCCCGCGAGCCGATGCAGCGCCTGGCGGAGGCGGAGAAGGCGCTGGCCCAGGTGCTCGCCCAGCTCTCCGGGTCGGCGGGCTTGCCGGCGTCGGTGCCGGTCGAGTCCGTGGCGCAGGCGCAGGCCACCGGGGCCGAGGCGGCCACCGCGCTGCGTGGCGTGGCCGCCCAGCTCGTCGCGGTCGAGGTGGCCCGCGACCACGCGCCGCCGCTGGAGCGCGGCCCGCTGGTCGAGGGCGTCGGCCGGCTGCGCGAGCAGGTGGAGGAGGGCCTGGACGGCTACCGCAGCCTGGTCGCGGCGGCCGGCCGCGTGGTGGCCGCGAGCTCGGCCCCGGGCCCGAAGCAGGAGCTGACCGAGGCGACCGACCACCTGGCCGGCCTGGCGGTGGCGCTGCGGGAGCTGTCAGACGCCGCGGGCTGACCGGTTGATCCGCCGCACCAGCCCGGGCCCGTGGTAGATGAACCCGGTGTAGAGCTGCACCAGCGCGGCGCCCGCGTCGAACATCCGTGTCGCGTCGTCGGCGTGGTGGATCCCGCCGACGGCGACCACCGGCAGCCCGGTCCGCTTGGCCACGAACGAGACGATCTCGAGGGCGCGCACCGCGAGCGGGCGCCCGGACAGCCCGCCGGCCTGCTCACCCGCCACGGCGTCGGCGGGGGCGAGCCCGTCGCGGGACAGCGTCGTGTTGGTGGCGATGACCCCCGCGACCCCGCGCGCGTGGCACACGTCGAGCACGTCGTCGATCGCGTCGAACGTCAGGTCGGGCGCGATCTTCACCAGCACCGGCCGCCCGTGCGCCTCGGGCAGCAGCGAGCCGAGCAGCTCGTCGAGGGCGCCGCGGTCCTGCAGGCCGCGCAGCCCGGGCGTGTTCGGCGAGCTGACGTTCACCGCGAAGTAGTCCGCGTAGGGCCACAGCAGGCGCACCGAGCCGACGTAGTCACCGACGGCGTCCGCCACCGGCGTCACCTTCGACTTGCCCACGCTGATCCCCAGCGGCACCGGCGGCGGCCCCGCCCGGCGCAGCCGCTCGGCGAGAGCGGCGGCGCCGAGGTTGTTGAACCCCATCCGGTTGATCACTGCCTCGCTCGCCGGCAGCCGGTACAGCCGCGGCCGCGGGTTTCCCGGCTGCGGGTGCCAGGTCACCGTGCCGACCTCCACGAAGCCGAACCCGAACGCCGGCCAGCCGCGCACCGCCACCCCGTTCTTGTCCATGCCGGCGGCGAGCCCGACCGGCCCGGGGAACCGGACGCCGAACACCGTGCGCGGCGCCGGCACGCCGCAGAACCGGCGCAGCGCCGCGACGACCGGCGGCACCCGGCCGAGGCGGGCCACCGCGGCGACCGTGCGCTCGTGGACGGTCTCGGGGTCGCCGCCGCCCGAACGGAACAGCGCGGGCCGCAGAACGTGCTGGTAGACCACCCGCACATCGTTTCATCGCGCCGCAGGCGCCAAGATGGTGGTGTGCCCGACACAGTCGACCTGGATTCCGCGGCCGAGGAGCTCTACGCCGGCTCGCGGGAGGACTTCACGCCCCGGCGCAACGAGCTCGCGAAGGCGGCGAAGGCCGCGGGGGAGCCGCAGGTCGCCGCGGCGATCGGCAAGCTGGCCAAGCCGACGACCTCCGCGTGGCTGGCCAACCAGCTCGCCCGGGACGACGGCTCGGACGTCGGCCAGGTCGCCGAGCTCGGCGACGCGCTGCGCGAGGCGCATGCCAACCTGGCCGGTGCGGACCTGAAGGCGCTGTCGCAGAAACGAACCCGGCTCGTCACCACGCTGGTGCGGCAGGCGGGCGAGCGCAACGGCGCCGCGCTGACCGAGCCGGTGACCCGCGAGCTGGAGGAGATCTTCACCACCGCCGTGGCCGACCCCGAGGTGGCGCGGGTGCTGCTCGCGGGGCGGCTGACGTCGGCCAAGGACCTCGCCGCCACGGCCGCCGCGTGGCCGGAGGTGTCCGGCGACCGCGTCCCGGTGGCCCGCCCCGCGCGCCGGGCGAAGGCGAAACCGGCCGAGCTGTCCGGGCGCGAGCGCGCCGAGCGGGAGGAGAAGCTCGCGACGGCCCGCGCGGAGCTGGAGGACGCGCGGGCGACGGTGAAGGAGGCGGAGGCCGACCGGGCCGAGGAGGAGCGCATCCTGGCCGAGGCGCAGCGGCTGGCCGACGAGGCGACCGAGGCCGTGCGGCGGGTCTACGAGGAGCTCGACGCGGCCGAGACGCGGGAGAAGGAGGCTCGGCGGCGGGTCGGCTCGGCGAGCCGGTCGGTGAAGGACGCCGAGCGCCGGGCGAGCCAGGCGTGGCGGCTCGTGCAGCAGGCCGAGCGGGCGCTGGAGGAGCTGTCCGGGCAATGACAACGGCCCTCGGGCTGCTCCCGCGATCCGGGGGATCGGCGGGCTCAGGGTCGGACTAGGTCCCTGAGAGCTCCGAGGGCCGGGTGACTGCCTGGTATTCGCCAGCCACACCGCGCGCCTACGGCACCGGGCGAACCCGGTGTCAGCCGTGTTGCGCAGCCGGCCTAACCATGTCCGGTCGGGTGGTCCTAGCGGACAGCCACCTCACGAGTCCGTTGGGATATCACCGTTGGACCACCTCCTCTCTCGTGTACCGCGAGATTACGTGCTCTCCCGGCGACGGGACAAAGACTTTTGGGGCGATTCAACTCACGGCGTACATCTGAGCGCCGGCCCGTAGGCCCGCCTGTCGAGTGCGCCTCGCCCGGATGGGGGATGGTAGATTTTCGGCCCCACTACCGGTTGTCGCCGGGTGTACCCGAAGGGCCAACCCCAACCATGGCGTCCCCCCTGCAGAGCGCTCACGGTCGGATGGCGGTCGGTGCCGTCGTCGGCGCGGTGACCGCTGCGCTGTTCGCGCTCGGGGTGGCGGGCGGTCCCTCGAGCCAGCGGCCGCTGCCGCAGGACCGGGCCGCTGTCGAGCCGGTGCCGCCCGGCCAGCAGCCGCGGCCCACCGACGCCCCGGCCACCGCGGCGTCCGGGCGGAGGTCGGCCTCGCGCACGACCACCACCACGACGACCACCATCACCACGACGACGATCACCACCACCGAACGCCCGGCCGACCCGGTCACCACCACGACGACGACCGAGCGGCCCCCGCCGCCGCGGACCACCACGCCCCCGCGGACCACCACGACGACCCGCTGCCACTCGCTGATCTGCGTCGGCTGACCGGCCCGGCCGGCGGCCGCCGGCCGGGCTCAGCGGTCGGCGACCACGTTCACGTCGTTGTCGCCGTCGCTCTCGTCGGGCCCGGGGCCCTCGCCGGTGTCGGTGGTCTCCGCGTCGCTGTCCGCCTCCGGCCAGCTCGCCGTCCGGTGCCGGCCGCGGCCGCCGGTCCGCAACACCCGCGCCAGCAACAGGTTCAGCGCCAGCGACACCTCCCGGGCACCCGGCGTGCCCCACTGGTGGATCGGCACGCACGCGCCCTGCGCCTGCTGCACCGCGAGCCGGTCCGGCAGCGCGACGGGCATCACCAGCCGGCCGAAGTGCTCGCGCAGCTCGGCGATGCGGTACTGGTGCTCGTAGGACTGCGGCCGCACCCGGTTGACCACCACCCCGAGCGGCGCGAGGTCCGGGTTGTGCTCCTCGCGGGCCCTCTCCACCGCCTCGAACGCCCGTTGCGCGCCGGACACGGCGAACAGCGTCGGCTCGGTGACCAGCAGCGCGCCGTGCGCGGCCATCAGCGCCGATCGGGTCAGCCGGCCCAGCGAGGGCGGGCAGTCCAGCAGCACGAGCTGGTAGGGCAGCCGGCCCTCCTCCAGCAGCGGGCCGAGCTCCAGCAGCGCGCGGCTGAGCTTCTCCAGCCTGCGCGGGTCCGGGTCCTGGTCGTTGAGCAGCTCGAGGGTCTCCGAACCCACGAGCACGTCGACCTCCTCGCCCCAGCCGCTCGGTGCGATGGCGTCGCGCAGCACGGCCGGACGCGGCGTCTCCAGCACGTCGGCGAGCGTGGCCTTGGTGTCGTCCGGGTCGAGCGTGGCCGTGGCGTTGCACTGCGGGTCGAGGTCGACCACCAACGTGCGCGCACCACGGCGCTGCGCTGCCGAGGCAAGGCCGAGCACGATGGTTGTCTTGCCGACACCACCCTTGAGGCTGAGCACTGCCACCGTTTGCACGCTGTGCACCCTACGGGGCCTACCCTGTGCGTCCATGCGACCGGATGCAGTTCGCCTCGCGCTCGACGACGAGCTGGCGGCCGCCCGCGGGCGGCGGGACGGCGAGGCGCCCCGGGTGCTCGACGTCGGCGGTGGTAGTGGCGTTCTGGCCGTGCCGCTGGCCGCCGCGGGGTGCGTGGTCACGGTCGTCGAGCCGAACCCGAACGCGCTCGCGACGCTGCACCGCCGCGCCGAGGACGCCGGCGTCGCCGAGCGGATCACCGCCGTCCAGGCCGACAGCGACGCGCTCGGCCAGGTGGTCGGGCCGGGCAGCGCGGACGTCGTGCTCGCCCACGGCCTGCTGGAGGTCGTCGACGACCCGAAGAACACGGTCGCCGCCATGGTCGACGCGCTCGCCCCGGGCGGGGCCGTCTCGGTCGTCGTGGCCAACCGCACCGCCGCGCTGCTGCACCGCGCGATCGCCGGGCGGCTGGACGAGGCGCGCCTGCTCGCCGAGGACCCGGCCGGCCGGCTGCCGGCCGAACCGCTGCTGCGCCGCTTCGACACCGAGGGCCTGACCCGGCTGCTCACCGATGCCGGGCTGGCCGTCGAGCTGCTGCAGGGCCAGGGCGTGCTGACCGACCTGGTCCCCGGCGTGGTGCTGGAGCAGGAGCCCGGCGCCGAGCAGGCGCTCGCGGAGCTGGAACGGCGGCTCGCGGGCGCCGCCCCGCTGCGGGACATCGCGACCCGGCTGCACGCGGTGGCGCGCCGCTCGCCCTGACTGTCGGTGGCGTCTGGAAGGCTGCGGGCATGGGGCGCAGTGGGGACCTGCCGCGCGGGCTGGTCGACCGGTACAAGGCGCGCGACGGCCGGTGGCCGGACGACACCGGCTGCACGGTGCTGCACGTGGACATGGACGCCTTCTACGCCTCGGTGGAGATCCGCGAACGGCCGGAGCTGGCGCGGCGCCCGGTCGTGGTCGGCGGCGTCGGCGGGCGGGGCGTCGTCAGCTCGGCCAACTACATCGCGCGCACGTTCGGCGTCCGCTCCGCCATGCCCACCGCGCACGCCCGCCGGCTGTGCCCGCAGGCGGTGTTCCTGCCGCCCACCTCCCGGCTCTACCAGGAGGTCTCCGCGGGGGTCATGGCGATCTTCCGGGACGTCACGCCGCTGGTGGAGCCGCTGAGCCTCGACGAGGCGTTCCTGGACGTGGCCGGTGCGCTGCGGCGGCTGCGGCAGACGCCCGGCGAGGTCGCCGAGCAGGTCCGCGCCCGGGTGGTGGCCGAGCATGGCATCACCTGCTCGGTCGGGGTCGCGGCCACCAAGTTCGTGGCCAAGCTCGCGTCCGGGCTGTGCAAGCCGGACGGCATGCTGGTGGTGCCGCGCGAGGAGATCCTCGCGTTCCTGCACCCGCTGCCGGTCTCCGCGCTGTGGGGGGTGGGCAAGCGCACCGCGGAGCGGCTGACCGCGGTGGGCCTGAACCGGGTCGGCGACGTGGCGGCCACCCCGCTGCCGCGGTTGCGCCGCGCGGTCGGCAACGCGGTCGCCGAGCACCTGCACGCGCTGGCCGGCGGGCACGACGACCGGGTGGTGGAGCCGGAGTCGATGGAGAAGTCCGTTGGCGCGGAGGAGACCTTCGAGGTCGACCACACCGACCGCGAGGTGCTCAGGCACGAGCTGCTGCGGCTGTCGGAGAAGGCGGCCTCGGCGCTGCGCCGCCGCGGCCTGCGTGGCCGCACGGTGTCGATCAAGGTGCGGTTCGCCGACTTCACGACGATCACCCGGTCGCGCACGCTGCCCGTGGCCACCGACGTCACGCAGGAGATCTACCGGACCGCGTGCCGGCTGCTCGACGAGCAGACCCCGCCGGGTGCGGTGCGGCTCATCGGCGTGCGCATGGAGCAACTGGGCGAGCAGGTCAGCGAGCAGCTGTTCCTGGACGCTCCGGAACGCGGCTGGCGCGACGCCGACCAGGCGGCCGACCAGGCCCGGGCCCGCTTCGGCGGTGCCGCGGTCCGCCCGGCGACGCTCCTGGGCCGAGATCCTTCGGCGACCACGTAGTTGGATCATCGTGCGAAAGGTCTCGCCCCGACCAACAGATGCCTCAGGGGACCGTGACGAAACCCAGCCACAATCAACCAGCACCCGCACCGTGCGCCGGAACGCAACCAACACTGTGAATTCCGGGGAGGCGGAAGGGTCAGCAGTCGTAGAGGCTGCTCGGGTGCACGCGCTCGCAGTAGCGGACGTGCAGGTGGTTGTCGTGGTTGGCGTAGTGGGTGGTCAGGCCCTCGGCGATCAGGTCCGGGTCGTTGAAGAAGATCAGCTTCACGTGCCCGGGCGCCGCGGCGCGGACGGCCTGCACGAGCGCCCGGGTCGCGGCCCGGTCGTAGGTCGCCGACTGCCAGGTGATCCGGCCCGCGGTGCACTGGGCGTCGTCGGTCCGGATCGGCCAGATGTCGATGTCCATGCCGACGTCGTGGCTGGCGTGGCCCGGGATGTCCCCGCCGTGCTCGAAGCCCGCGTCGCCGAGCGGGACCTGGCCGTGGCCGGTGAACGACCGCACCGCGGCCTCCAGCTGTCCCATCGCCGCCGCGGTGGCCCAGTTCGCCGCGGTGCCGTTGCCGTCCGGGTCCTGGTCGCAGATGCCCGCCCCGAAGTCCGGATAGTCGTAGTGCCACACCAGGTTCCGCCACGTCACCGGCCCGACCACGCCGTCGACCCCGATGCCGGCGTGCTGCTGGAAGGACCGCACGGCCGCCGTCACCGACGCGCCGAACACGCCGTCGACCGGCAGCGACAGCCGGCGCTTGGCGTTCAGCTCCACCTGCAGCGCGCGCACCGCCGGCCCGCTCGCCCCCTCGCGGATCTGCGGCACCAGCGCGCCCCACGTCTGCGGCCCGACGATGCCGTCGACGCCCAGCCCGGACGCGGACTGGAACGCGCGCACCGCCGAGTCGGTCGACGGGCCGAACACCCCGTCGGCCGAGGTGGCGATGCCGTGGTGGGCCAGCAGGTACTGCAGGGCCCGCACGTCCGCGCCGCGGTTGCCGGTGCTCTGGGTGGGGAAGAACGCGCCGGGGAACGCGTTCGCGGGCGCGCTCAACAGCAGCGACGCGGCCACCGCGACGGCGGCGGCGAGGGCGAGGAAGGTGCGGCGGAGGGTGACCATGACCCCACATTATGGTGAACAATCACCGCAAATGTAACCGTCGCCGTTAGGTTTTCACACCTGCTCATCCGCCTGGACGGGCACTAGAATCTCCAGGTATGGCGGACGGTCCGATGGCGAACGTGCTGCTGTTCGCTGCGGCGGTGGTCACGCCGACTCTGGTGTTCTGGGGCCTGGTGCGGGTGCCGCGTGTGGTGGACGGCATCGGCGAACGCATCCGCCGGCGCCGGGTCGTGGCTCGCAGCCTGCCCATCGAGCAGCTGGCCGCGGACCTGCGCCGGGTGCACCGCCTGCTCGTCCAGTGCCCGGACGGCACGCCGATGGTCCGCCGCGTCGCCACCCGCGACGCCTACGACGAGCTGCTGCGCCAGGCCTGCGACGCGGTCGACGTGCGGCACGAGCTCGACGAGCTGCCCGAGGGCGTGGAACGCGACATGGAGCGGCTGCGGGTCGAGGAGGCGCTGCGCTCCGCGGGCCTCACGATCCCCTGACCAGCTCGGGCAGCAGCGCCCCCAGCCGGTCGCGCAGCACGAACGCGGCGAGCGCGTCGTAGGGCGTCTGCGACCCGTTGCAGATCACCACGGTCGCGCCGGCCCGTGCCGCGAGGCCGACCAGCCCGGCGGCCGGCTGCACCGCCAGCGAGCTGCCGGCGACCAGCAACAGGTCGCAGGTCACCGCCGCCTCCCGGGCTCGCGTCAGCACCTCGACGTCGAGCGACTGGCCGAACGAGATGGTCGCCGACTTGAGGATGCCGCCGCAGGCCAGGCACGGCGGGTCGGCCTCGCCGGCGTCGACCCGCTCCAGCGCGGCACGCATCGGCCGGCGGTCGCCGCAGGACAGGCAGACCGTGTCGAACAGCGACCCGTGCAGCTCGAGCACGAGGTCGGGGCTGGAGCCGGCTCGCTGGTGCAGCCGGTCGATGTTCTGGGTGAGGATCGCGTGCAGCCGCCCGGCCTCCTCGAGCGACACCAGCGCCCGGTGCGCGGCGTTGGGCTCCGCCTCCCACACCGGGTGCGCCAGGCGGGCCTGCCAGGAGCGCAGCCGTACCGACGGGTCGTCCCGGTAGGCCTGCAGGCTGGACATCCGCTCGCTGGCCGGGTCCCGCGTCCACAGTCCGTTGGGTCCCCGGAAGTCCGGGATGCCCGACTCGGTCGAGATGCCGGCCCCGGACAGCACGGCGACCCGGTCCGCCGCGGCGACCGCGGCCACCGCGCCGGCGAGCTCGTCCGGTTCTCTCATGCGACCCATTCGAGCAGCTCGCCGGCGGTCTTGGTGTTGATCACCCGGTCGGCCGGCACGGCACACTCCTCGGCCCGCTCGCAGCCGTAGGGCAGCCAGTCCAGCTGGCCGGGCGCGTGCGCGTCGCTGTCGATCGAGAACACGCAGCCGACCTCCAGCGCCAGCCCGAGCAGCCGGCGCGGCGGATCCAGCCGGTCCGGCCGAGAGTTGATCTCCACGGCCACGTTGTTGTCCCGGCAGGCGGCGAACACCTGGGCGGCGTCGAACTCCGACTCCGGCCTGGCCCGGCCGCGGACCCTGCGCCCGGTGCAGTGGCCGAGGATGTCGGTGTGCGGGTTGGCCACCGCGGCGAGCATCCGCCTGGTCATCTCCGCTTTCGGCATCCGCAGCTTCGAGTGCACGCTCGCCACCACCACGTCCAGCCGGGCGAGCAGCTCAGGCGTCTGGTCCAGGCCACCGTCGTCGAGGATGTCGACCTCGATCCCGGTCAGGATCCGGAACGGCGCGAGCTCGCGGTTGAGCTCCTCGACGACCTCGAGCTGGCGCGACAGCCGCTCGGCGGACAGCCCGTTCGCCACGGTCAGCCGGGGGGAGTGGTCGGTCAGCACCATCCAGTCGTGGCCGAGCAGGATCGCGGTCTCGGCCATCTCCCGGATCGGGCTGCCGCCGTCGGACCAGTCCGAATGGGTGTGGCAGTCCCCACGCAGCTCGGTCCGCAGCGCCTCGCCCCCGGCGACCGGCTCGACGCCCCGGGCGAGCAGGCGGGCCAGGTAGTCCGGCGTGTCGCCGCGCGCGGCCTCGGTGATGACCCCGGCCGTGGTGCGGCCGATGCCGGGCAGGTCGGTCAGCGTGCCGGCCCGCAGCCGGTCGTCCAGCTCGCCGCCGGCCAGGCCGGCCACCACGCCGGCGGCCCGCCGGAACGCCTGGACCTTGTGCGTGGGCTCACCCGAGCGCTCCAGCAGGAAGGCGATCTGGCGAAGCGCGCGATCCGGGTCCATTCAGCCCACCCGACCAGGCTCGAGCGGGCTAGTGGCACACTCGTGGGAGACCGGGTTTTGCCGATGCATGGGACCATGATTCCGGATCGGGTAGTCGCAGAGGCTCGGGGCTCGTATCCTGGAGGGTGACGCCCCCGGAGCGGGGCGCCCGCCGGGTCCGGCGGCCATGACCGTGATCGCCCGGCGCTCGCGACCGCTGTGCCGGAGGAGGAACGAATGCCACTCTCCGAGCACGAGCAGCGACTGCTCGACCAGATTGAGCGTGCGCTTTACGCCGAGGATCCCAAGTTCGCATCCACGGTGCGCGGCGCGCGCCTGCGCCGTCCGTCCCGGCGTCGACGCCTTCAGGGCATCGCGCTGTTCGTCCTGGGTGTCGCACTTCTGGTGCTGGGAGTGATCCTGCCGCTGAAGCCTGGCGGTGTCCCGGTGGTCAGTTTGCTCGGCTTCCTGGTCATGTTCTTCGGTGCGCTGCTCACGCTCTCCGCCCTGCGACAAGGCGGCGGCGAGGGCGAGGAGGGCGCCGGGGAGTCCGAAGGCGGCGGGTCACCCAAGGCACGCCGCAGCTCGTTCTCGCAGCGAATGGAGGACCGCTTCCGCAAGCGGTTCGACGGGGAGCCGTAACCACGGGTTCCACCGAGATCGTCGGGCGCCACGTGCGGCACCCGGCGATCTCTCGTGCGTGACGTCCACCGCATCACGAGTGGTTCCCGAGACCCCGTGGGGCACCATCTCAATGGCACCCCGCCACCATCCTGGAGGTTTGCCGTGGGTCTGCGGATTCCCGAACACGCACAGTGGACGCGAGTGGCCGAGCGGGTCGCCAAGGTGACCCCCGCCGGGTTCGCCGGTGACCGTCTGCGCAACCTGTACGAGGGGCGCTGGCAGGACGCGGGCGAACGCTCCCCGATGATCACCCCGGTCGACCAGACCGGCCTGGGCCAGCTGTCCAAAGTGGATGAGCCGACGGCGCTGAAGGCCGTGGCGGCCGCGCACCAGCAGCACCGGGAGTGGGCCGGCGTGCCGCTGGCCGACCGCAAGGCGCGGGTGAGCGCCGCGGTCGACGCGATGAGCACGGTCCGCGACGACCTGGCCCTGCTGCTGGCCTGGGAGATCGGCAAGCCGTGGAAGCTCGCGTGCGCCGACGTCGACCGCGCCCTCGACGGCGTGCGGTGGTACCTGGAGAACATCGACGAGATGCTCGCCACCGACGCGCACGGCCGGCCGTTCGAGCGGGCCCCGCTGTCCGGCCCGGTCAGCAACATCGCCAGCTGGAACTACCCGATGTCGGTGCTGGTGCACGCGGAGCTGGTGCAGTTGCTCGCCGGCAACGCGGTGATCGCGAAGACCCCGACGCAGGGCGGCGCGGTCTGCCTGACCGTGGCGCACGCCCTGATGAACGAGGCCGGCCTGCCCGTCACGTTGCTGTCCGGGGACGGCTCGAAGCTCTCCGGCGCGCTGGTGCGCTCGATGGAGCTGGGTGCGCTCGCGTTCGTCGGCGGCCGGGACAACGGCGGCAAGGTCGCCGCCCAGCTCGTGGACACCGGCAAGCGCCACATGCTCGAGCAGGAGGGCCTTAACTGCTGGGGGATCTGGGAGTTCTCCGACTGGGAGGGCCTGTCGGCGCACCTGCGGAAGGGCTTCGAGTACGCCAAGCAGCGCTGCACCGCCTACCCGCGGTTCGTCGTCCAGCGCCGCCTCGTCGACGCGTTCCTGGCCACCTACCTCCCGGTCGTGCAGTCCATCCGGTTCGGCCACCCGCTGGCGGTGGACGCCGAGGAGAAGAAGCCCGAGCTGCCGGTGCTGGACTTCGGCCCGATGATCTCTGCGACCAAGGCGACCGACCTGCGCAAGCGGGTCGACGAGGCGCTGCACCACGGTGCGGTGCCGCTCTACCGCGGGTCGCTGGACCAGGGCCGGTTCATGCCGGGCCAGGACACCTCGGCCTACGTCGCGCCGACCACGTTGCTCGCCCCGCCCGGCGCCAGCAGGCTGATGCACGAGGAGCCGTTCGGCCCGGTGGACACCATCGTCGTGGTGGACACGAAGGCCGAGCTGCTGGCCCAGATGAACGCGTCCAACGGCGCGCTGGTCGCGAGCATCGCGTGTGACGACCCGGAGCTCGCCGACGACCTCGCCCAGCACGTGCAGGCGTTCAAGGTCGGCGTGAACAAGCCACGCTCCCGCGGCGACCGCGCGGAGCCGTTCGGCGGCCGCGGCGGCTCGTGGAAGGGCGCCTTCGTCGGCGGCGTGCACCTGGTGCACGCGGTCACCCAGGGCCCGCAGGACGAGCTGCTGTACGGCAACTTCCCGGACTACAACCGCTACCCCGCCGTGTGACCGCTTTTGTTTGAAGACGGCCAACTTTTGTTGCTACGGTGCAAAAGTTGGCTGTTTTCGATCCGAGGACGGGCGCGGAATGGCGAGGAGCATCGAGTGACGCGGCGAACCGTGCCGGAGCACGGCGTGGTCCCTGCGCCCGGCCTGCACTACTGGTACCCGGTGCCGCGCTCGCCGGGTGAGGTCCACAGCGACGTCTGCGTGTACGGCGGCACGTCGGCCGGCGTGACCGCGGCCGTGCGCGCCGCGCGGGCCGGGCGGTCGGTCGTGCTGGTGGCGTTCGGCCGGCACATCGGCGGGCTCACGTCCTCCGGGCTCGGCGCGACGGACACCGGGCGGATCGACGCGATCGGCGGGCTGTCCCGGGAGTTCTACCGGCGGGTGGGTGCGCACTACGGCAAGCCGGAGTCGTTCGGCTTCGAGCCGCACGTTGCGGAGGCCGTGTTCGACGCCTGGGTGGCCGAGGAGTCGATCCCCGTCCACCGCGAGCACCGGCTGTCCACAGTGGACCTCGACGGTACCCGGATCAGTGCGCTGCGCACCGAGAACGGCAAGGTCTTCCAGGCCTCGGTGTACGTCGACGCCAGCTACGAGGGCGACCTGATGGCCGCGGCCGGGGTGAGCCACACCGTCGGCCGGGAGGGCAACGCGACCTACGGCGAGACGCTCAACGGGGTGCAGTTCCGCTCCGGTCACCAGTTCCGGCGCCCGATCGACCCGTACGTGGTGCCGGGCGACCCGGCGAGCGGGCTGCTGGCGGGCGTCCAGGCCCACGCGCCCGGCACGCCGGGAACGGGCGACCACCGGATCCAGGCGTTCAACTTCCGGGTCTGCCTGACCCGCGCGGCCGACCGGCGCCCGTTCCCGCGCCCGCCGGGTTACCACCCGGGGCGCTACGAGCTGCTGCGCCGGTACCTGGACGCGGGCGTGTGGGACGCGCTGCGGCTGAACACCCCCATGCCGAACGGCAAGACCGACCTCAACAACAACGGCGCGGTCTCCACCGACGACATCGGCCGCAACTACGGCTGGCCGAGCGGCGACTACCCGGCGCGCGAGCGGATCTTCACCGACCAGGTCCGCTACCAGCAGGGGCTGCTCTACTTCCTGGCCAACGACCCGGCCGTGCCGGCGCAGATCCGTGCCGAGGTCAGCGCGTGGGGGCTGCCGGCCGACGAGTTCGCCGAGACCGGCGGCTGGCCGCACGAGCTCTACATCCGCGAGGGCCGGCGGATGGTCGCCGACTACGTGGTGACCGAGCACGACTGCCGCTGGGCGCGGACCGCGCCGGACCCGGTCGGGCTCGCCTCGTACAACATGGACTCGCACAACTGCGCCCGCGTGGTCGTCGACGGCGCGGCCCGCAACGAGGGCGACGTGCAGGTCGGGCCGGCCGGTCCGTACGGCATCTCGTACCGGGCGATCGTGCCGCGGCGCGGCGAGTGCCCGAACCTCGTGGTGCCGGTGGCGCTGTCCGCCTCGCACATCGCCTTCGGCTCGGTGCGGATGGAGCCGGTGTTCACGCTGCTGGGCCACGCCGCGGGGGTGGCCGCGGACCTGGCCGTCGGCGGCGGCGTCGCGGTGCAGGACGTCGGCTACCCGGCGCTGCGCCGCGGGCTGCTGGCCGACGGGATGGTGCTGAGCTGGCCGCCTGGTGCCGGCCCGGTGGCGTTGGACGCGCCGGACTCGCCGCCGGCCGGCACGCCGTTCGCGGTGACCGTCGCGGTGACCAACGCCGAGGACGTCGAGGTCACCGACGTCGCGCTGTCGCTGACCGTGCCGCCGGGCTGGTCGGCGACGCCGGCCGGCCCGGTCACCGCGCCGGCGCTCGACGTGGGGGAGACCTTCGCCGCCGGGTGGTCGGTCATTGCGGTCGAGCCGCCCGAGCTGCTGGGCGCCGACGTGCTCTCGGCCTCCGCCGGGTACGGCGCGGGCGCTGCGCTGTCGTTCTCCGCGTCGCGGACCGTGCGGGTGGCCGAGCCGGTCGCCGCGCCGCTGGTGACGGCCGCGTCGGCGCCGGCCGTCTTCGGCCGGCGCGGCGAGCAGCTGGCGGTGGTCGCGGCCGGCCGGGACATGTGGACCGGGGTCGACGAGTACGGGGGGATCCTGAGCCCGGGGGCGGCCGGCCCGGCGACGGTGGCGGAGATGACGCTGCTGTCCCAGGACGCCACGAACCCGAACGCCCGCGCCGGGCTGGCCTTCCGTGACGACCTGCGCGCGCCCGGCTCGTCGGCGGGCTACGTGGCGCTGGTGGCCAAGCCGGCCGGCGGCTTCCTGCTGCTGTGGGACGCCGACGGCGAGGGCACGCTCGACTCGGTCTCCCGCCTGGAACGCGATCCCACCCCGCTGCCCGCCCGGATGCGCCTGGTCCGCGAGGGCGCCCGCTTCACCGGCTCGGTCCTCCTCGACGACGCCTGGCACCAGGTGGGCGCGGTAGACCTGGCCGCGGCGTCCATACAGGACGTCGGCGTCGTGTGCTGCGCGCACGCCACGACCCCCGGCCGCGCCCTGTTCACCGACCTGAGCATCACCCCGTAGCCACCCCTCACCGAGCCGACCCCCCACGCGGTCGAACCGACCCGTCACGCGGTCGAACCGACTCGCCACGCGGTCGAGCCGACGCCGCGCGTCGCCGAGCGACGCACCACCGGCGGGTCGCTTCGGCGTTGCGGGGGTCGACTCGCCGGTGTGGGGGGTCGGTTCGGTGGATGCTCAGCGGCTCCGGCGGCGCAGGACCGAGCGGGGGAGCAGCCTCGCCCGCCAGCCGAGGGGGTCCGTGCGGCGCAGGCCCTCGATCAGCGTGTCGAACGCGCCGGCGAGCGTCGGGCTCGGCTCGGCGCTGCCGCCGTACCAGGAGCGCTCCACCTCGCTGACCACCGTGCGCAGCGCCTGCTTGCCCTCGTCGTCGAGCTCGTGCTCGGTGGCCAGCCGGCGCGCGACGATCCGGACCGTGTCGGTGCTGGTGACCTCCGCGCCCCGGTCGGCGGACTCGGCGAGCAGCTCCGCCCACGCCGACGTGGCCGCCGCCGGCCCGCCGATGTGCGCCTCGTGCCGCCGGTGCAGCCGCTGCCGCCCGCGCACCAGACCCGGCGCCGCCGCGATCAGCAGCACCAGTACCAGCGCGGCCAGCCACCACGACACGATCGCCGCCGCGAACACGACCGCCAGCGCCCCCGCGCCGGCCGCCAGCGGGACGGTCAGCCGCCGTCGCCGCCCGGCCGCCGCGAGCCCGGACGCCGCGATCACCACCACGACCAGCGCGGCGATCGTCAACCAGACCCAGCTCGGCGGGCCGCCGTCGCCCTGGTGGGTCACGGCCGCGCCGGCCTGGTCGTTCTGCTGGTCCTGCTGGTTCTCGGGCGGCCCGGCCGCCGCGGACGGCGCCTGCGACCTGCTCGCACCGGTCGTCGGGTCGTCCTGCGGACCGGACACCCCGCTCTGCGACACGTACGGCGGGGTGTAGGACGTGCCGTCGGACAGCGGTGTCGGGTCGAACATCTCCCAGCCGAGCCCGGGGAAGAACACCTCGACCCAGGCGTGCGCGTTCTGCGTGGTGATCGAGCGGTAGTCGCCGGACTCGAAGCCTGCGGTGTAGCCCATCGCCACCCGGGACGGGATGCCGGCCGCGCGCAGCAGGATCGCCATCGACGAGGCGTACTGCTCGCAGAACCCGGACTTGCTGCGGAACAGGAAGTCGGTGAGCGCGTCCTCGTCGCTGCCGGCCGCGGTCTCGGTGTCGTAGACGAACCCGTTGCCGGCGTCGAAGTAGCCGAGGATCGCCTGCACTTTGTCGTAGGTGGAGCCGCGCCCCGCGGTCAGCTCGTTGGCCAGCCGCCGCACGCGCGGGTTGATGCCGCGGTTGGCGGTGTAGCGCTTGTCGACGTCGCCGGGGATCGCCGGCCGCGCGTTGCGCATCTGCTCGGCGGTCGGCTGGCTGAGGTCGGCCTCCTCGACGTAGGTCGGCAGGATCTGCTGGCTGGGGCCGTAGAGCATGCCGCTGACCGGGTCGTAGCGGATGTCCTCGGGCAGGTCGTGCATCCGCCGCGGGATGCCGACCACCGGCGCCCACTTGTCCTTGGAGTTGATCGGCTCGATCTGGATGTCCACGGTCTCCGCGGACGGCCCGAACGCCTCCTGCCCGAACGGCAGCGGCAGCGGGCGGTCGGTGGGCGTTCCGTCCGGCAGCTGGTCGGCGCCGCGCCAGCCGCCGTTGCTGTCGTAGTCGGCGAGCGTGAGCGCGCGCAGGTAGCGGGCGTCGTCGCCGAGGTTGCGGACCCGGAACAGCTCGACGTTGCCGTCCTGGTCGAGCATCCCGCGCAGCTGGGTGAACGGGTTGAGGCCCAGCCCGCCCTGGCCGCCGGAGCCCTGCCCGCCGGGGAGCTGGCCGACGGTGCCGATGAAGGTCACGGTGGCGCCGGCGACCAGTGCGATCGCCACTGCGCCGGACACCAGCGCGGCCGGCGAGCCGACCCCGCCGCCGGTGCCCTGCACGACCGGCCGGTTGCGCCACTGCTGGTGGCGGTGCGCGCCGTCCACCGCCAGCAGCGCGGCGAAGGAGACCGCGCCGAGCACGAACGCCCACCACGGCAGCATCTCGTCGGCGAGCGAGGCGGGCACCGCGTAGACGCACAGCAGCACCAGCCCGCACGCGGCGGGGGTGCCGGCGGAGACGGCCAGCGTGTCGACCAGGACGGCCACCAGGCCGATCGCGATGACCACCAGGCACAGCACGGCGGGCGAGGCGTCCACCGGCGGCACACCGGTCCGCACCACCTCGATGGACGTGCGCAGCACGTCACCGAGCTCGGCGATGGCGTCCGGGCCGGGGAACAGGCCGAACACGCCGCTGTCGGTGAACAGCGCGATCAGCAGGCACAGCAGCGCGAACATCTGCGCGAGCCCGACCAGCAGGATCGGCGCGCGCACGGCGCGCAGCCCCAGCCCGACCGCGGTGACGACGGTGACCGCCACGCCGGCGTAGCCCCACCAGCGCAGCCCGTCGATCACGCCGGCGAGCGCGAGCGACGCGCACAGCGTGGTCACCGCGGCGACCACCGGCGTCACGGTCATCGACCACTGCTGGGAGGTGAGCTCGCTGCCGGTCGCGCCCGGGCTCGGCGAACCGGGTGGCTGGTTCGGCGGGCTCGGCGGGCTCAGGGTCGGGGCACTCACTGACCTGCTCCGGTGATCATGGCGTCGTGGCGGGTGCCGTGGGTGCGGCAGAGGGTGGCCCAGGTCGCGGTCATCGGCAGGTTCGGGCGGGCGACCGTCACGCCCCAGCCCGCGCCGCGCAGCAGCGCGGTCGCGCCGTCGATGTCGGTGTCCTCCCCGGCGGGCGGCGCGGCGGCCTCCGGACCGGTCGCGCCCCAGGCCGCGGTGTCCAGCAGCACGGCGAGGCTGCGGGTGCCGCGGGAGCGCTGGCTGATGAGCTGGCTGAGCGCCTCCGGGGTGGTCGCGCCGAGGATGGCGATCAGCTCCTGGCCGTGCCCGGGGTCGGTGCGCGCGCCGATCTCGTGCTGCGGGGTGGCCTGCAGCGCGGCCAGCGCGTCGAGCACCGCGTTGTCGTTGTGCGTGCCGTCGCCGGTGTCGCTGACGATCAGCCTGCCGCTCTCGGTCACCAGCCGGATCCGCTGGCCGTAGCGGTGCAGGTGCAGGCAGATGCTCGCGGCGAAGGACACAGCCCACTCCAGCGAGGCGGTGGTGCCGGCGCCGCGGTGCGCGGCGGCGCGGTGGTCGAGCAGCACGGTCGTGCCGCCGCGCCACGGGCGCTCCTCGACGCGCACCATCATCTCGTCGCGCTTGGCGGTCGACCGCCAGTGGACCTTGCGCAGGTCATCGCCCTGCCGGTAGGGGCGCACGATCGCGTCGTCCTCGCCCTGGCCGGCGGCCAGCCGCACCGAGCCGTCGTCGCCCGAGCCCAGGCCGGACCCGCCGGGCACGCCGTGCAGCCGGACGATCCGGGGCACCACGATCAGCCGCGAGGTGTGCGCGAGCTCCCGCTCGAACTCGGCCAGGCCGAAGGGGTCGGTGATCGTCGCCTTGAGCGGGCCGAGCTGCTGGATGCCGCGCAGCATCGGCTGGACCGTGTAGCGCAGCCGGGTGCCGGTGTGCCGGGGCAGGTGCTCGATGGCGAAGCGCGGCTTGCCGCCGAGCGAGTAGGGCACCCCGTCGGAGACCAGCAGGCCGCCCGTGGGCAGCCGCCCGGTGCTGCGAATGTGCAGCGACACCTCCGCGCGCCCGCCGACGGGCACGCGGATCGGCACGATCTGACGTTGTGCGTGCAGGCCGACCCGGGCCACCGCGGTCAGGAAGCAGACGAGCAGCGGGAGCGCGACCACGAACACGGACACGCGCAGCAGGTCACGTTCGTTGAGGATGACCGAGCACAGCGCGGCGGCCAGGCCCGCGGCGAGCAGGCACCTGCCGCGCGTGGTCAGACCCGACAGCGCACCGCGCACCGGCCGCGCCACGGCTAGCGGTTCCTGGTCCAGTGGGTGTTCGGGTCCGGCGCCGCCTGCGGCACGGGCACCCGCTGCACCAGCGAGCGGATCAGCTCGGCGGTCGACCGGCGGCCGGCCTGCGCCTCGGGGGTCAGCACCAGCCGGTGCGCGAGGACCGGCACGGCCACCGCGTGCACGTCGTCGGGGACCACGAAGTCGCGGCCGGACAGCGCCGCCTGTGCGCGCGCCGCGCGCACCAGGTGCAGGGTCGACCGGGGAGAGGCGCCGATGCGGACCTCCGGCAGCCGGCGCGTGGTCGAGACGAGCTCGACGGCGTAGCGGCGCACGTCGGGGGAGAGCTTGATGCCGCGCACGGTCTCGATGAGCTTGCGCACCTGGTCCGCGTGCGAGACCGGCTGCAGCTCGGCGAGGGGGTTGTGCCCGGAGTGCTCGTCGACCATCGCGAGCTCGGCGGCGGGGTCCGGGTAGCCGATGGACACCCGGGCGGTGAACCGGTCGCGCTGCGCCTCGGGCAGCGCGTACGTGCCCTCCATCTCGATCGGGTTCTGGGTCGCGATGACCATGAACGGCGCCTCGAGCTGGTAGGTGTTCAGGTCGACGGTGACCTGCTCCTCCTCCATGCACTCCAGCAGCGCCGACTGGGTCTTGGGGGAGGCGCGGTTGATCTCGTCGCCGACCACGATGTTGGCGAACACCGGGCCCGGGCGGAACTCGAACTCGTTGGTCTGCCGGTTGAAGATCGACACGCCGGTCACGTCGCTGGGCAGCAGGTCCGGGGTGAACTGGATGCGGCTGACGGTGCAGTCGATGGACCGGGCGAGGGCCTTGGCGAGCGACGTCTTGCCCACGCCGGGCACGTCCTCGACGAGCAGATGACCCTCCGCCAGGAGGGTCACGAGCGCGATCCGGACCACTTCGGGCTTGCCGACCAGGACCCGCTCGACGTTCGCGGCGATGCGCTGGGCGGCCGCGTTCAGCTCGTCGAGCGAGGACACCGGCCGGTAATGGTTGTTGACCGTCTCGGACGTGTGCCCGGGGTAGTGGTCACCGCCATGCGCCGCGTAGGGGTTGCCTGGCAGCGCCGATGGCGGGGTACTGGACGTCACGCGACCTCCTGAAGCTCATTCTTCGGCGCAAGCCTTCTCTGCAGTGTGTCAAACCGCTGAGAAGTGTGGTGGCCTCTCCATTGTCTACGCCTCCCGGCCGATTCGTGTTCCGGATCTTCCGAATCCCCACGACTCCCCACCAGCCGCCCCCGCGCGTCCCCGTTCTCGTGACGCGTGGCGCCCGCATGGGGTTGATCGGGCAGCCGGCGCTGCCCGTGAGGGCACCCGGTCGGGGGAGCCCACCACCGTTCCCCACCTTCCCCCCCACCGCGCTCACCTGGGAAAACGATGGCGGAGTGACATTTCGGCTCGCTGATTCGCCGTTGACTGTGGTGAAAAGTGGGGTACGGTGGCGGCAAGTGGGGCGGAAGGGGGCCTCATGACTGGCCCGCAGGGCCGGTGGGGAGGTGGGCGCCGATGTTCCTCGGCACGCACACCCCCAGGTTGGACGACAAGGGGCGGCTCACGCTGCCTGCCAAGTTCCGAGACGCGCTCGCGGGTGGGCTGATGGTCACCAAGGGCCAGGACCACTGTCTCTACGTGTTTCCGCGCGCGGAGTTCGAGGAGATGGCACGCAAGGTTGCCGCGGCGCCCCTGACGAACGAGGCGGTGCGCGCCTACCAGCGGTACCTGTTCGCCGGAACCGACGAGCAGCGACCCGACGGGCAGGGGCGGATCGCGATCGCACCGGAGTTGCGGCGCTATGCCGGGCTCACCAAGGAGTGCGTGGTCATCGGTGCGATCACCCGGCTGGAGATCTGGGACGCGCAAGCGTGGCAGACCTACCTGGACGAGCACGAGGACAGCTACTCCCGGGCCGCGGAGGAGGTCCTCCCCGGGGTGTTCTGACCCCGGCCGCTCGGGTCGGCTCCGGAGCGGGGACGCGGGTGCCGTGAGGCCTCGGTCCGCTCGCTTTCGGTCCTGGCGCACCTTCCCCGGTGCCAGGGCCGACGAGCGGGCGGGGACCTGGCGGCACCCCCGGTCGACTTGTCGGCTTGTCGCCATGTCGGTGTGTCGTCGTCGCCGTGTCGTCGTGGGAGGCAGCGGAAGGGGGTGGCCATGGCAGCCGCGCACGTCCCGGTCCTGGTGGAGCGGGTGCTGGCGTTGTTCGAGCCGGCGTTGTCCGGGGACTCCGCGGTGCTGGTCGACGCGACCGTCGGGCTCGGCGGGCACGCCGACGCGCTGCTCTCCGCGCATCCGGCGCTGACCCTGGTCGGCCTCGACCGCGATCCCGAGGCGATCGCCCGCTCCAGTGAGCGGCTGGCCCGCCACGGCGACCGGGTACACCTCGTGCACGCCGTCTACGACGAGATGCCCGACGTGCTGACCCGCCTCGGGTACCGCGCGACGGGCTCGGTCGACGGGGTGCTGATGGACCTGGGCGTGTCCTCCATGCAGCTCGACGTCGCCGGCCGCGGCTTCGCGTACGCGCAGGACGCGCCGCTGGACATGCGGATGGACCCGACCGCGGAGCTGACCGCGGCCGAGGTGCTCAACACCTACTCGGCCGCGGACCTCGCCCGGATCCTGCGCGACTACGGCGAGGAGCGGTTCGCCCGCAGGATCGCCGACGCGGTCGTGGCGGCCCGGGCCCGGGAGCCGTTCGCCTACAGCGGCCGGCTCGTCCAGCTGCTCTACGACACCGTGCCCGCGGCCAGCAGGCGCACCGGCGGGCACCCGGCCAAGCGGACGTTCCAGGCGCTGCGCATCGAGGTGAACGGCGAGCTCTCGGCGCTGAGCCGGGCGCTGCCGGCGGCCCTGGCGGCGCTGCGCGTGGGCGGGCGGATCGTCGTCGAGGCCTACCACTCGCTGGAGGACCGGCTGGTCAAGCGCGCGCTGGTGGAGCTCGCGAAGTCGCGGACGCCGCCGGGGGTCCCGGTCGAGCTGCCGGGGCACGGTCCGCAGCTGCGCCTGCTCACCCGGGGCGCGGAGCAGGCGGACGAGCAGGAGCGTGAGCACAACCCGCGGGCGGCCTCGGTACGGCTGCGCGCGGCAGAGCGGATTCTGGAGGCGGCAGCATGACGGCACCGACCCGGAGCAGGCCGACCCGCGCCACGCGGGGGCGATCCGACGCCGCCGCCACCACGCGCCGCCGCCGCGCCGACCCCGCCGCGGAGCGACGGCGGGAGGCACGGCTGTCCGCCGGCACCGTCGAGGCGCCCGAGCGCACGCCGGTCCGGCGCACCGCGGAGCGGACCGCCGGCCGGTCCCGTTCGGCCGCGGCGCAGCGTGCCTACGCGCGCCGGGCGCAGCGCGAGGGTCGCCCGGTCGAGCGGGTCGCGCGGCTCGCTCGCGAGGAGGACCACGCCGGGCGCGCGTCGTTCGTCATCCTGATCATCGCGCTGCTCACCGTCGGTGTGGCGGCGACGCTGTGGCTGTCGACCCAGGCGATCGCCGACTCCTACCGGCTGGAGGACGCGAAGCAGACCGCCGACCAGCTCGCCGAGCGCGCGGACCAGTTGCAGCGCGAGGTGACGAAGTCGGAGTCGGCCTCCGCGCTGGCCGAGCGCGCCAAGGCGATGGGCATGGTGCCGGGGGGCGACCCGGCGCGGCTCGTCGTGCGCCCGGACGGCCGGGTCGTCGTGGTCGGCGAGCCGACGCCGGCGCAGAAGCCGAAGCCCCCGAAGCCCCCGAAGACCCCGGCGAGCTCGCAGCCGCCCGCCGCCGAGCACGGCGACGCGCAGCAGGGCGGCCAGCAGGCCGACCGGCGCGCCACCGGCGGGCAGCAGGCGCAGGAGCAGAACGCGGACACGCCGGGAGCCGGCTGATGCCGCCGCCCTCGGGCCGGCCGCCGCACGGCCACCGGTCCGAACGGGGCTGGCCGGCCGTACCGCGCCGCTCGACGCCCGGCTCACCCCGGGCCGGGGGTTCGGCCGGCGCCGCCGGAGGGCGGAACGGGCCGGCGGACGGTACGGGTTCCGGCGGGCGAGGTGGCGCGGGTCGCGGTGGTGAGCCGCGGAGCCGTTCCGCCGGAGGATCCTCGGCCGGTGACGGCCGGGGCGGTGGCACGGGCGGGAGCCGCTCGACGGGCGCCGGTCGCGGTGCCGTGCCGGGTGGTGCGCCGTGGCGTGACCCGGACGACGGTGGCGGACACTCCGGCAGGTCCGGCGGTTCGGGCGGCGGGTGGCTGCGCCGGTTGCGCACCGCGCGGGACTCCGGCGGCGGGGAGCCGCGCGGCCGGCCGGACCGGATGCCGCGTGGTGGCCGGTCGCGGTTCGGGGTGCAGGGCACCGCCCGCCGCGACGAGGAGCCGCCGCGCGGCGGGCGTTCGGCGTTCGGCGTGCGCGAACCCGGACTGCCGCCACGGTCGCCGGCCACCCCTCGCCGCGTGCCGGCACCCCGCGACCGCGGGCGTCCGCGCGACGCCTTGCCGCCGTGGCGGGAGGCCCTGCGGCGGCGGGCCGCCGACCGCGAGCCGCCGCCGTGGCTGGTCACCGAGCGGCCGGTGCCGCGCGGTGCGGGCAACCGGCGCGGCGCGGCCAGCTCGCACCGCAGTGCCCCGGCACCCCGCAACGCACCCCGCACCGTGACCCGCCGCGTCCCGGCCGGCCCGCGCCGGCTGCCCCGCAAGCCGGCCGGCAACCACCACGTGCGCGTGGTCTCCGTGCGCTTCCTGCTGATCGCCGCGCTGGTCGCGGCCGGGCTGAAGCTCATCCAGGTGCAGGGCTTCGAGGCCGAGGCGCTCGCCGCGAAGGCCGAGCAGCAGCGCACCACCGTGATCGACATCCCGGCGACCCGGGGGTCCATCGTGGACCGGAACGGGGTGCAGCTCGCCTTCAGCGTGGAGTCGCGCGTGCTCGCGTTCCGCCCGCGGGCGGTGCGCGCCGACATCGCCAAGTACAACAAGGACCACCCCGACGCCCGGCTCAGCTTCGACGACCGCACCGAGGAGATCGCCCGGACCATCGGCGAGAAGCTCGGCGACCGGGTCACCGAGTCCGACATGCTCGACAAGCTGCGCCGGGACACCTCGTTCGTCTACCTGGTCGACCACGTCGAGCCGGCCGTGGCGCGGGACATCCAGCAGAAGTACCCGGAGATCATCGCCGAGTACCGCGCCGTGCGGGAGTACCCCGGCCGCTCGCTGGCGTCCAACATCGTCGGGGTCGCCAACTGGCGGATGGACGACCCGGACGTCAAGAAGCACAACCTGCACGGCCTGTCCGGGCTGGAGATCCTCCGCGACAACCAGCTCGCCGGCAAGCCCGGCCGCCAGGTGGTGGACACCGAGGAGGGCAGCCAGAGCGTCGTCATCCCCGGCACCGAGCGCGACCTGCAGCCGGCCACCGACGGCTCGGACATCGAGCTGACCATCGACGCCGACCTGCAGTACCACCTGCAGCAGTCGCTGTCCGCCTACGTCGCCAAGAGCCAGGCCCACGGCGGCAGCGCGGTGGTGCTGGACGCGCACACCGGCGAGGTGTACGCGATGGCCAACGACAAGAGCTTCGACCCGACCGACCCGAAGGGCTTCGACACCGAGACCATGGGCAACCCGGCAGTCAGCACGCCCTACGAGCCGGGCTCGGTCAACAAGGTCGTCACCGCGCTGTGCACCATCCAGGAGCACATCTCCGAGCCGGGCGACGCGCACATGGTGGCCGACTCGATCAGGATCGCCGACCGCACCGTGCACGACGCCTGGGGCCACGCGACGATGCCGTTCACCACCACCGGCATCTTCGCCAAGTCCTCCAACGTCGGCACCCTGATGCTCGCCCAGCAGTGCGGGCCGGACCGGTTCTCCACGCTGCTGCGCGACCTCGGCCTCGGCAAGCGCTCCGGCGTCGGCCTGCCCGGCGAGAGCCCGGGGCGGGTGCCACCGCGCGGCCAGTGGTCCGGCTCCACGTTCGGCAACCTGCCCATCGGCCAGGGACTGTCGATGACCGTCCTGCAGATGGCCGCGATGTACCAGACGGTCGCGAACGACGGGGTGCGCGTGCCGCCGAGGATCGTCAGCGCGCGGGTGACCCCGGACGGCACCCGGATCCCCGAGCCGAAGCCCAAGCCGGTGCGGGTGGTCAGCAAGCAGACCGCGCGCACCGTGCGGGACATGCTGCGCGCGGTCGTGCAGGACGGCGAGGGGCTCGACAACGGCACCGGCCCGGCCGCCGCGCTGACCGGCTACCAGATCTCCGGCAAGACCGGCACCGGCCAGCAGATCGACCCGGCCACCGGCGCCTACTCGAACGACAGGTACTGGATCACCTTCGCCGGCATCCTGCCGGCCGACAACCCGCGGTTCGTCGTCGGCATCATGCTCGACCGGCCGAACTACTCGGGCGGGCCGCCGGAGGGCCGCTCGGCCGCGCCGCTGTTCCACGACGTGGCCTCGTACCTGGCGCAGCGCTACAACATCCCGCTGTCGAAGAAGCCGAGCCCGGTGGTCCCGCTGGTGCTGGACCAGTGAGTGTCGGCGGGTACCCATACCCTGAGGCGCATGCGAGTTCTGCGCACCCCCGACGAGCGGTTCGCCGGCCTGCCCGACTTCCCGTACGAGCCGCACTACGCCGAGCTGGACGGCGTGCGGATGGCCTATGTCGAGGCCGGGCCGGCGGACGGACCGGTCGTGCTGCTGCTGCACGGCGAGCCGAGCTGGTCGTTCCTGTACCGGCACGTGATCCGGGTGCTCGCCGCCGCCGGGATCCGAGCGGTGGCACCGGACCTGGTCGGGTTCGGCCGGTCGGACAAGCCGGCGGAGGTGGCCGACCACAGCTACGCCCGGCACGTCGAGTGGGTGCGCGCGCTGGCGCTGGACGCGCTGGACCTTCGTGACATCACCCTCGTCGGGCAGGACTGGGGCGGGCTGCTGGGGCTGCGCGTCGCCGCCGAGCACCCCGGCCGGTTCGCCGCGATCGTCGCCGCCAACACCGGGCTGCCCACCGGCGAGCACGCCATGCCCGAGGTGTGGTGGGAGTTCCGGCGCGCCGTGCAGAGCGCGCCCACGCTGGACATCGCGCGGTTCGTGCAGAGCGGCTGCCGCACCGAGCTTGCTCCGCCGGTGCTCGCCGCCTACGACGCGCCGTTCCCCGACGAGTCGTTCAAGGCCGGGCCGCGCGCGATGCCCGGGCTGGTGCCGGTCAGCACCGACGACCCCGCGTCGGCGGCCAACCGGGCGGCGTGGCAGGTGCTCACCCGCTGGGACAAGCCGTTCCTGACCGCGTTCGGCGACAGCGACCCGATCACCGGGCCGATGGCGCCGATCCTGCGCAAGCTCGTCCCGGGCACGAAGGGCCGCGAGCACCCGACGCTCGCCGGCGCCGGCCACTTCCTGCAGGAGGACGCGGGGGAGCGGCTGGGCGAGATCGTGGCCGCGTTCGTCCGGGAACCGCGGTGAGCGCCTGGTTCACCGAGGACGACCTGCACGAGGCCGCCGGCGGGCAGTCCTACCAGCGCGGGCACGACTACCTGACCGCGGTGGCGGACGTCGCGCCGACCGCGCTGGGCGTGCGGGCCACGGTTCGCGGGCTCGACACGTACGAGGTGTGGCTGGGCCGCGACGGCGACCGCGTGGTGGGGGAGTGCAGCTGCCCGTACGGCGCGGACGGCAACTTCTGCAAGCACTGCGTGGCCGTGGGGCTCGTGCTGCTCGCGGAGGGCCCCGGCGCGCCCGAGCCCGCCGTCGACCTGGCCGCGTACCTGCACACCCTGCAGCCGCGCGAGCTCGTCGAGCTGGTGCTGGAGCAGGCCGGCCGCGACCCGGCCCTGTTCCGCAGGCTCGCCCTGCGGGCGGGCGTCACGGGGGCGCCCCAGGTGGCGGTGCTGCGCCGCCAGCTCGACGAGGCGCTGCGCGTGCGCGGCTACCTCGACGACCGGGCGGCGCGCGACTACGCGCGGCGCGCGCGCGAGGTGCTGGACACCGTCGACGAGCTGATCACCTCCGGGCACGCGGCCGAGGCGCGACCGCTCGCCCGGTCGGCGGTCGAGGGCGTCACCGCCGCGCTGACGGCGGTGGACGACGCGGGCGGCCGGGTGACGGTCGTGTACCGGCGGGCCCTGTCGCTGTACGCGCGGGCGTGCGCGGCGGCGCGGCCGAACCCGGCCAAGCTCGCCGAGTGGGTGTTCCGTCAGCGGCTCGACGGGCCGGGCTGGCCGGTCGTCGAGCTGGCCGAGTTCGCCGAGGCGCTGGGGGAGCCCGGCATGGCGGCGTACCGGTCGCTGCTGCGCGAGGCGTGCGGGTCGCCGCCGGAGGACAAGGTGACGATCCTGCGGTCCATGCGCGAGCAGCTCGCCACGGTCGACGGCGACCTCGACGCCCGGGTCGACATCCTCGCCGAGAACGTGCCGGCCCCCAAGGCCTTCCTGGACATCGCCGTGCTGCTGCGGGAGGCGGGCGAGCTCGCGGGCGCGATCCGCTGGGCCGAGCGCGGCGTGGAGGAGACCGGCGATCCGCGGCTCGCGGACATCCTCGTGCAGTCCTATGTGGACGATGGCAGGCCGGCGGCGGCGGTGGCGCTGCGCGAGACGGCGCTGCGCTCGGCGCCGACCCGGGCGGCCTACGCGAACCTGCGTGCCACCGCGTCACTGGCGGGCACCTGGCCGTCGGGCCGGGAGGCGGCGCTGGAAGTGCTGCGCGCCGCCGCCGAGGGCGGCGTGGCCGACGAGCTGGCCGGCGCCCTGCTCGACGACGGCGACGCGGTCGAGGCCTGGGAGGCGGCGCAGAAGCACGGCTGCGGCGAGCGGGCGTGGCTGGAGGTGGCCCGCGCCCACGGGCTGACCCACCCGGCGGAGGTGCTGGCCGGCTACCGCGAGGCCGTGTGCGCCAGGCTGCACCGCACCGGCCGGGACACCTACCGCGAGGTCGCCGTGCTGCTCGCGGAGCTGCGCGACCTGTCCGCCCGCTGCGGCGAGCAGGCGGCGTTCGCGGCGTTCGTGGCCGAGCTGCGGGAGACCCACCGGCGCCGCCCCGCCCTGCTGGCCGAGCTGTCCCGCCACGACCTCTGACGGGTGCCCCGGTCCGGGAAGATCGCGATGCGGTGTCGATCCCACGTCGGTCTGCCGGAGGGCCGGGCCCGCGCGGGCATACTTGCCACGGTGAGCATTCAGCCGTCCGGATCCTTCGAGCCGTCGCCGGCACCGCCCCGGGAGGACGACGGGTCGCTCGCCAGCCCCCTGGGGCGTGCCGCCTCGCTGATGGTCGCGTTCCTCGCGCTGCTGTGGATCGTCGAGCTGATCAACGCCGCCACCGGGCGCGACCTCGCCCAGGCCGGCGGCATCCGGCCGCGCGAGGTCGGCAGCCTGGTCGACATCGTCACGGCGCCGTTCCTGCACGGGAACGTCGAGCACCTCGCCGGCAACGCGGTGGCCCTGTTCAGCCTCGGCTTCATCGCGGCCGTGCCGAGCATCAAGAAGTTCCTGCTGATGACGGCCATCGTGATCGTCGTCGGCGGGCTCGGGGTGTGGCTGTTCTCGCCGTCGAACACGGTGTCGATCGGTGCCAGCGGCGTGGTCTTCGGCTACTTCGGCTACCTGCTGCTGCGCGGCTTCGTCGACCGCCGCCCGGTGGACGTGGTCGTCTCCATCGGCATCGCGCTCGCCTACGCCTACCCGATGTGGCACTCCATCGGCTTCGGCGTGACCAACATCTCCTGGCAGGGCCACCTGTCCGGCCTGGTCGGCGGCATGCTCGCGGCGATCCTGCTGCGCCAGCCGCGGCCCAAGGTGAAACCGGCGTCCACTGGCACGACGCCCACCCTCCCCGCCGCCGAGTAGCGCCGGGTAGCGCGGCCCGGAACGGCCGCGTGCACCAGGGTGTCCTTGATCGCCCTCCGTGCGCAGGTAACCTTCCGCGACGTGCCCGCCAAGCTCGTTGGCAAGGCCGTCACGGCACCGCCTCGCCCCACCAGGATCGAACCCGTACCGCTCACCACGTTGGTGACGCGGGCGGGCGCGCGTCTCGTCGCCGAGCCCGGAAACCTCGGCGACCTCTCGGCGACCGGCGCCACGCTGCGTGCACAACACGTGCTTCCCGGTGACCTGTTCGCGGCTCTGCCCGGCGCGCGGGCGCACGGCGCGGACTTCGCCGACGCGGCGATCTCCGCGGGCGCGGTCGCGGTGCTCACCGACGAGACGGGCGCGGGCCGGCCGGACCTGCGCGAGCGCGCCGAGCGCGCGGGCGTGCCGATCCTGGTGCACGGCGACCCGCGCGGCGTGCTCGGCGAGGCCGCCGCGTGGATCTACGGCGAGCCGTCGCTGCACCTGGCCGTCCTCGGCGTCACCGGCACCTCGGGCAAGACGACCACCACCTACATGATCGACGCCGGTCTGCGGGCCGCCGGGCTGCGCACCGGCCTGGTCGGCACGGTGGAGACCCGCATCGCCGGCGAGCGGCTGGCGAGCGCGTTCACCACGCCGGAGGCGCCGGACCTGCAGGCCCTGTTCGCGGTGATGGTCGAGCGCGGCGTCACGCACGTGCCGATGGAGGTCTCCAGCCACGCGCTGGCGCTGGGCCGGGTCAACGGTACCCGCTTCGCGGTCGGCGCGTTCACCAACCTCTCCCAGGACCACCTGGACTTCCACCCGGACATGGAGGACTACTTCCAGGCGAAGGCCCTGCTGTTCGACGGCCGGTCGGGCGCCGAGGTCGTGTGCGTGGACGGCGAGTGGGGCAAGCGGCTGGTCACCCCGCACACGGTCACCGTCGCGACGCGCGGCGGCGCCGACTGGACCGCCGCCGGCATCACCACCTCGCGGGCCGGCGAGCAGGCGTTCACCATGCGCGGCCCGGACGGGCTGGAGCTGGCGGTCACGCTGCCGATCCCGGGCAGCTTCAACGTCGCCAACGCGCTGCTCGCGGCCGCCTGCCTGCACGCCGCCGGCGTGGAACCGGCCGACATCGCCACCGGCCTGGCGTCCGTCGAGGTGCCCGGCCGGATGGAACGCGTCGCGCTCGGCCAGGACTTCACCGCGGTCGTGGACTACGCGCACAAGCCGGCCGCGGTCGCGCTCGCGCTGGACGCCATGCGCGGCCGCACGGACGGCCGGCTGATCGTGGTGCTCGGCTGCGGCGGCGACCGCGACCAGGCCAAGCGCCCGATGATGGGCGAGGCCGCGGCCCGGCGCAGCGACCTGCTGATCGTCACCGACGACAACCCTCGCTCGGAGGACCCGGCCACGATCCGCGCCGCCATGCTGGAGGGCGCGACGGGCGTGCCGGCGGGCGAGCGCGGCGAGGTCGTCGAGGTCGGCGACCGCCGCGCGGCGATCGGCGCGGCGGTGGACCGCGCCCGGCCGGGCGACGTCGTCGTCATCGCAGGCAAGGGGCACGAGACCGGCCAGGAGATCGCCGGCGTCGTGCACCCGTTCGCCGACCACGACGAGCTGCGCGCCGCGATCTGGGCCCGGCTCGAGAAGGGGACCGGATGATCCCGCTGACGCTCGCCGAGGTCGCCGAGGCGACCGGCGGCCGGCTGCACAACGGCGACCCCACCGCGCTGGTCACCGGCTCGGTCGAGTTCGACTCCCGGCGGGTCGGCCCCGGCGGGCTGTTCGTCGCCCTGCGGGGCGACCGCGTCGACGGGCACGACTTCGCCACCACCGCCGTCGAGCAGGGTGCCGTCGGCGTGCTCGCGGCCCGGCCGGTCGCCGCGCCCGCGGTCGTCGTGCCGCCGGTCACCGACGCGCACGTCCGCTCGGTCGCGCTGAGCGGCGACGCCGACGGCTCCGGCGCGGCCGTCCTCGCCGGTCTCGCGCGGCTCGCCCGCGCGGTGGTCGACCGGCTCGCCCCGCGCGGGCTGACCGTCGTCGGCGTCACCGGCTCGTCCGGCAAGACCTCCACCAAGGACCTCATCGCCCAGGTGCTGGAGCCGATGGGCCCGACCGTCGCCCCGCCCGGCTCGTTCAACAACGAGCTCGGCCACCCGTGGACGGTGCTGCGCGCCGACGAGGACACCCGCCACCTCGTGCTGGAGCTGTCCGCGCGCGGGCCCGGCCACATCCGGGCGCTCTGCGAGACCGCCCCGCCCCGCATCGGCGTGGTGCTCAACGTCGGCACCGCGCACCTCGGCGAGTTCGGCTCCCGGGAGGGCATCGCGCGCACCAAGGGGGAACTGCCCGAGGCGCTGCCCGAGGACGGTCTCGCCGTGCTCAACGCCGACGACCCGCTCGTCCGCGCGATGGCCGGCCGCACCCGGGCGCGGACGGTGCTGGTGGGCGAGAGCCCCGACGCCGAGGTCCGCGCGGTCGGCGTGGACCTCGACGAGCACGCCCGCGCCACGTTCACCCTGGTCACACCGCACGGCGAGCGCCGGGTCACGCTCGCCCTGCACGGCGGTCACCACGTCGGCAACGCGCTGTCCGCGGCGGCCGTCGGGCTGGAGCTCGGCGCGAGCCTCGACGAGATCGCCGAACGGCTCGGGCAGGCCCGGCGGCGGTCGGCCCGGCGCATGGAGGTGAGCACCCGGGCCGACGACGTGACCGTGGTGAACGACTCCTACAACGCCAACCCCGAGTCGGTCGGCGCGGCGTTACGCACGCTCGCGCGCATGTCCGATCGCGGTGCGGGCCGCGAGAAGCGCCGCACCTGGGCGGTCCTCGGCGTGATGGGAGAGCTGGGCGACGAGGGCACGGCCGCGCACGAGCGGATCGGCAGGCTGGCGATGCGGCTGAACATCGACCGGCTGGTGGCGGTGGACGAGCAGGCGGGCGGCATCCAGCACGGCGCCCGCCTCGAGGGGTTCAACGGAGAGGAGCCGGTGCTGGTGCCGGATGTCGAAGCCGCCATCGCGCTGCTGAACGCGCAGGTGCGGCCGGGTGACGTGGTCCTGGTGAAGGCGTCCAAGGCGGCCGCGCTGTGGCGGGTCGCGGACGCCCTGCTGGCCGCCGAGCTGGGGGCCGACGCGTGATCGGAATCCTGATCGCGGCCGCGATCGCGCTCATCGTCTCCATCCTGTTCACCCCCTACCTGATCCGGGTGTTCTCCCGGCAGGGCTTCGGCCAGGAGATCCGCGAGGAGGGCCCGGAGGGGCACAAGTCCAAGCGCGGCACGCCGACCATGGGCGGCGTCGCGATCCTGGTCGCCATGTGGGCCGGCTACCTGGTCGCGCACCTGTTCAACGCGATGTCCGACCCCCCGGGCGAGGCGCCGACCGCGTCCGGCCTGCTGGTCCTGTTCCTGACCTCGGGCCTGGGCCTGGTCGGCTTCCTGGACGACTTCATCAAGATCCGCAAGCAGCGCAACCTCGGGCTGAACAAGACGGCGAAGATGGTCGGCCAGCTTGTCGTGGCGGTCGTGTTCGGTGTGCTGGCGATGAACTTCGCCGACGAGTACAACTTCACCCCGGCGTCGGTGCACATGTCGTTCGTGCGCGACCTCGCGATCATCTCCTTCGGCACGGTCGGCTTCGTGGTGTTCTGCTACATCGCGGTGTCCGGCTGGTCGAACGCGGTGAACTTCACCGACGGCCTGGACGGCCTGGCCGGCGGTGCGTCGGCGATGGTGTTCGGCACCTACGTGGTCATCACGTTCTGGCAGTTCCGCTACAACTGCGGCCTCGATGAGCCCACCGTCGGCTGCTACGACGTGCGCGACCCGCTCGACCTGGCGGTGGTCGCCGCCGCCGCGATGGGCGCGTGTATCGGGTTCCTGTGGTGGAACGCCGCGCCGGCGAAGATCTTCATGGGCGACACCGGTTCGCTCGCGCTGGGCGGCCTGGTGGCCGGCCTGTCGATCACGACCCAGACCGAGCTGCTCATGGTGATCGTCGGCGGGCTGTTCGTCGTGGAGATGCTCTCGGTGGTCATGCAGATCGCGGTGTTCCGCACGTCGCGCAGGCGGTTGTTCCGGATGGCGCCGTTCCACCATCACTTCGAGCTGGCCGGGTGGGCGGAGACCACGGTGATCATCCGGTTCTGGCTGCTGGCCGGCATCTGCGCGATGTTCGGCCTCGGCCTGTTCTACAGCGAGTGGCTCACCGCGACGGGAAGCTGAACGGGAAGCCGATGTACGCCGGAACCAGGGTGCTCGTCGCCGGCGCCGGGGTCACCGGCCGGTCGGTGGCCGGCGCGCTGCTGGCCGAGGGCGCGCACGTGACGGTCACCGACGCCGCGGCCGACCGGCTGACCGGCCTGCCCGCCGGCGTGGAGACGGTCGCCGGCCTCACCGAGCCGCCCGCGGGCACCGACCTGGTCGTGACCAGCCCGGGCTGGCCGCCGTCGAGCCCGCTGCTGGTCGCCGCCGCGCACGCCGGGGTGGAGGTGATCGGCGAGATCGAGCTGGCCTGGCGGATCGGCGCGGCGCTGCCCGACCCGCCGGTCTGGCTCGCGGTCACCGGCACCGACGGCAAGACCACCACGGTTGGCATGCTGGAGGCGATCCTGCGCGCGGCCGGGCTGGACGCGGTGGCCTGCGGGAACGTCGGCCTGCCGGTGATCGACGCGGTCCGCGCGCACCGGGTGCTGGCCGTCGAGCTGTCCAGCTACCAGCTGTACTGGCAGTCCTCGATGCGCGCGCGGGCCGCGGCCGTGCTCAACATCGCCGAGGACCACCTGGACTGGCACGGCTCGATGGCCGCCTACACCGAGGCCAAGGGCCGGGTCTACGCCGGCACCGGGCTCGCGGTCTACAACGCCGACGACCCGGAGACCGCCCGGCTCGCCGCCGGTGCGCCGGAACGGGTGGGCTTCACCCTCGCCGAGCCGGGGCCGGGGCAGTACGGGGTCGCGGACGGCTGGCTGGTGCACGGCGACCTGCGCCTCACCCCCGCGGCGCGGGTCCGCCCGGCCGGCCCGCACAACGTGGCCAACGCGCTGGCCGCCGCGGCGCTCGCCCGGGCCGCCGGGGTCCCGCCCGGCGCGGTACGCGCCGGGCTCGACGCCTACGAACCGCCCGCGCACCGCGTCGAGCTGGTCGCCGAGGCGGAGGGCGTGCGGTACGTCAACGACTCGAAGGCCACCAACACCCACGCCGCGCTGGGTTCGCTCGGCGCGTTCGAGCACGTCGTGTGGATCGCCGGCGGCCTGCTGCACGGCGCGCCGGTCGACGCGCTGGTCGCCGAGGTGGCGCCGCGGCTGCGCGGCGCGGTCCTCCTCGGGGCCGACCAGGACGCGTTCGCGGCCGCGCTCGCGCGACACGCGCCGGATGTGCCGGTGCATCGGGTCGCTTCGGGAGACGATGAGCCCATGATCTCTGCGGTGCGTGCGGCGAGCGCGATGGCGGGTCGTGGTGACGTGGTGCTGCTCGCGCCGGCCGCGAAGTCCCACGACCAGTTCGCCGGCTACGCGCACCGCGGCACGGCGTTCACCGAGGCGGTGCGGTCGCTGCCGGCCGCCGGCGCTGGTCTCGGTGCCGGGCCCGGGCCGACCGGATGACGGCACTGGAGCCCGCCAGGACCGATCGCGAACCCGCCGAGGAGCCGGCGAAGAAGCGGGACCGCAAGCGCGGTCGCATCGCCGCCACCCGGACCGCGCTGACCGCCTGGCTCGGCCGCCCGCTCGCGTCGTTCCACCTGGTGCTCGCGATCTGCGCGCTGCTGGTCGTGCTGGGCCTGGTGATGGTGCTGTCCGCGTCGTCGGTCATCTCGCTCAACCAGGACTCCTCGGCCTACACGGTGTTCGGCAAGCAGGTGGTGTTCGTGCTGGCCGGGCTGGTGTTGTTCTGGATCGGCCTGCGGGTGCCGCTCAACCGCATCCGCGCGATGAGCCCGGTCGCCCTGTGGGTCAGCGTGCTGATGCTGGTGCTCGTGCTGATCCCGGGTCTGGGCTCGGAGATCAACGGCACCCGCAGCTGGTTCACGTTCGGCCCGGTCGGCTTCCAGCCGGTCGAGGTCGCCAAGCTCGCGCTCGCGCTGTGGGGCGCGCACATCCTGGTGGTCAAGCGCGGCCTACTGCACCAGTACCGGCACCTGCTGGTCCCCGTGGTGCCCGCCGCGCTGGTCATGTTCGCGCTGGTCATGCTGCAGCCCGACCTGGGCGGCACGGTGACCCTCGGGGTGGTGCTGACCGCGCTGCTGTGGTTCGCCGGCGCGCAGCTGCGGCTGTTCGGCGCGCTCGCCCTCGGCGGCCTGGCCGGCGTCGTGGTGCTGGCGATCGGCACCGACTACCGGCTGTCCCGGGTGCTGTCGTTCCTCAGCCCGGAGAACGACCCGAGCGGCGCGGCCTACCAGGCCAACCAGGCGCTCTACGCGCTCGCCGACGGCGGGCTGTTCGGCAAGGGGCTCGGCCAGGGGCCGTCGAAGTGGCAGTACCTACCCAACGTGCACAACGACTTCATCTTCGCACTGATCGGCGAGGAGCTCGGGTTCGTCGGCTGCGCACTGGTGCTCGGCCTGTTCGGGATGCTCGCGGTGGTCGGCATGCGGGTCGCCACCCGCAACATCGACCCGTGGATCCGGCTGGTCGCGGCCACGCTGACGGTATGGCTGGTCGCCCAGGCGGCCATCAACGTCGGCTACGTGGTGAACCTGCTGCCGGTCACCGGCATCACGCTGCCGCTCATCTCCTCCGGCGGCACGTCCGTGGTGGTCACGCTGCTGGTGTTCGGCATCCTGGCGAACTGCGCGCGGCATGAGCCCGAAGCGGTGGCCGCACTACGCTCTCAGGGACCCGGCCGGTTCGGTCGGCTGATGCGGCTGCCCGCACCGGAGCCGTACCGGCCACCGGTCAAGCGCAGACCGGCCCGGGCCCCCGCCCCGTCGCGTGGCCCCGGCGGTCTGGACCGAGCCCGCCGCCGGTACCCGCGCAGTTCCCGAGGAGGAACCTCTTGACCGACCCCACCCGTCGTGGGCCCTGTGTCGTGATAGCCGGCGGCGGCACCGCCGGGCACATCGAGCCGGCGCTCGCGCTCGCCGACGCCATCCGCCGGATCCGGCCGGACGCGCGGATCGTCGCGCTGGGCACCGAGCGCGGCATGGAGAAGTCCATCATCCCGGGCCGGGGCTACCCGCTGGAGATGATCCCGCCCGTCCCGATGCCCCGCAAACCCAACGTGGACCTGCTGAAGCTGCCGCTGAGGGTGCGCTCGGCGGTGAAGACCACCCGCGCGGTGCTGGACCGGGTGGGCGCGGACGTGGTCGTCGGCTTCGGCGGCTACGTCGCCCTGCCCGCCTACCTCGCCGCCCGCGGCCGGACGCCGATCGTGGTGCACGACTCCAACGCGCGTGTCGGCCTGGCGAACAAGGTCGGCGCGCGGTTCGCGGAGCGGGTCGCGGTCGCCGTGCCCGACTCCGGCCTGCCCAGGGCCGAGGTCGTCGGCATCCCGCTGCGCGAGTCGATCATCGAGCTGGACCGCACCGCGCTGCGCGCCGAGGCCCGGGCGCACTTCGGCCTGCACCCGACCGCGCCGACCCTGCTGGTGTTCGGCGGCTCGCAGGGGGCCCGCTCGATCAACAACGCGGTGTCGGCCTGCGCGCGCCGGTTCGCCGACGCCGGGATCGGCGTGCTGCACGCCCACGGCCCGAAGAACTCCCTCGCGGTGCAGGAGGTTCCCGGCGCGCCGCGCTACGTCGGGGTGCCCTACCTGGAGCGGATGGACCTGGCCTACGCGGCCGCCGACGCGGTGCTCTGCCGCAGCGGCGCGATGACCGTGGCCGAGGTGTCCGCGGTGGGCCTGCCCGCGGTGTTCGTCCCGCTTCCGCACGGCAACGGCGAGCAGGCGCTCAACGCGAAGCCGGTGGTCGACGCGGGCGGCGGGATCATCGTCCCGGACGAGCAGCTGTCCCCGGACACGGTGGCCGAGTTGGTCGTGCCGATGCTCACCGACCCGCGCCGGCTGGCCGCGATGGGCGACGCCGCGCGCGCCACCGGCCATCGGGAGGCAGCCGACGTGCTGGCCCGCATGGTGCTCGAGGTGATCCGGAAGTGACGGGGAACGCCGTCGATCCGCTCGAGCGGGCGCACCTGGTCGGCATCGGGGGCGCGGGCATGAGCGGCATCGCGCGGATCCTGCTCGACCGCGGCCACGCGGTGTCCGGCTCGGACGCCAAGGAGTCCCCGTCGTTGCTGACGCTGCGGGCGCAGGGCGCGAAGGTGGCCGTCGGGCAGGCGGGTGCCAACCTCGACCTGCACGGCCCGGCGGGCCCGACCGCGGTGGTGGTGTCGACGGCGATCAAGCCGGACAACCCCGAGCTGGTCGAGGCGCGGGCGCGCGGGCTGACCGTGCTGCACCGGTCCGAGGCGCTCGCCGCGCTGATGGCCGGGCACCGGGTGGCGTGCGTGGCCGGCACGCACGGCAAGACCTCGACCACGTCGATGCTGACCGTGGCGCTGCAGCACTGCCGGCTCGACCCGTCGTTCGCGATCGGCGGCGACCTCAACGAGTCCGGAGCGAACGCCCACCACGGCAACGGCGGCATCTTCGTCGCGGAGGCCGACGAGAGCGACGGCTCGTTCCTCGCGTTCTCCCCGTCCGTCGCGGTGGTCACCAACGTGGAGGCCGACCACCTCGACCACCACGGCACGGTCGAGGCGTACACCGCGGTCTTCGAGTCCTTTGTGGACAGGATCGAGCCGGGTGGGCTGCTGATCGCCTGCGCGGACGACAAGGGCTCGGCCGCGCTCGCCACGCACGCGCGGGAACGTGGCGTGCGGGTGCGCCGCTACGGCCGGTCCACTTCGGACGTCGCGCTGCTCGACCACGAGCCGGACGGCGGCGGCGGGGTCGCGCGGATCATGCTCGACGGCGCGGAGGTCGTGGTGCGGGTCGCCGTGCCCGGCGAGCACATGGCGGGCAACGCGATCGCGGCGCTGCTGGCCGGCCTGGAGCTCGGCGCGCCGCTGGCCGGGCTGCTGGCCGGCATCGCCGGGTTCGGCGGCGTGCGGCGGCGGTTCGAGTTCAAGGGTCGCGCCGGCGACGTGCGCGTCTACGACGACTACGCGCACCACCCGACGGAGGTGGCCGCGCAGCTGCGCGCCGCCCGCCCGGCGGCGCAGGGCGGCCGGCTGGTGGTCGTGTTCCAGCCGCACCTGTACTCGCGGACCCGACTGTTCGCCGCGGAGTTCGGCGCCGCGCTCGCGCTCGCGGACGAGGTGGTCGTGCTCGACGTGTACGGCGCACGCGAGCAGCCCGAGCCCGGGGTGAGCGGCGCGCTGGTGGCCGACGCGGTCACCCGGGCGATGTCCGAGCCAGGGTCCGAGCGAGGGTCCGGGCGGGTGTACTACGAGCCGTCCTTCGAGCGGGTGCCGCCGCTCGTGGCGAGCCTCGTCGGGCCGGGCGACCTGGTGCTGACCATGGGCGCTGGCGACGTCACGATGCTCGGCCCCGAGCTGATCGCGGAGCTGGACCGGCGGGTCGCGCCGGCATGACCGGCACGGCGCGGACGCGGACGAGCACGCGTGGCCGGCGCCGCCCGTCGGAGCGGACCCGGCCCCCGGCCGGCGAGCCGTTCGACGAGCGGCCCGGGCCGAGCAGGCGCCGCTACCTCGCCCGCCGGTGGATCGCGGCGCTGATCGTGCTCGCCGTGCTCGGCCTGACCTACATGGTCCTGTTCACCTCGGTGGTCGGGGTGCGCACGGTCGAGGTGCTCGGCACCCGCGAGATCAGCCCGGACGACGTGCGCGAGGCCGCCGCGATCGAGCCCGGCACGCCGATGGTGCGGCTGGACACCGACGAGGTCGCGCGGCGGGTGGCCGGGCTGCCCCGGGTGTTCGAGGTGAGCGTGTCGCGGTCGTTCCCGAGCACGGTGGAGATCCACGTGACCGAACGCAGCCCCGTCGCGGTGGTGCCGGACGGCGCCCGGGTGCACCTGGTCGACCGCACCGGCACCGACTACGCCACCGTGCGCACCCGGCCGAAGGGCCTGCCGGTGCTCGAGGTCGGCCGGGTCGACCCGGACGACCCGGCCACCCACGCCGCGGTCACCGTCCTGCACGAGATCCCCGACCCGCTGCGTGTGAAGGTCGTCGAGATCTCCGCCGGCACGCCCGGCGACGTGCGCCTCACGCTGGCCGGCGGCCGGCTGGTGAAGTGGGGCGACGCGCACGACAACGCGCGCAAGGCCGCAGTGCTCGCTCCGCTGCTCACCCGGCCGGGCAAGACCTACGACGTGGCCACGCCGGACTTCCCGACGGTGTCCTGATCCGGTCGGCCGGGTGCACACTGGCGCCATGACGACACCCCAGGCGATCCGGCCCGAGGCGCCGATGACCGGCGGCCGCCGCGAGCAGCTCACCGGCTTCCTCGACTTCCTGCGCGCCACCGTGGTCGGCAAGGCCGAGGGCCTCACCGACGAGCAGGCGCGCCGCCCGCTGGTGGCGAACTCGCCGCTGACCACGATCTCCTCGCTGGTGTCGCACCTGACGTTCGTGGAGCGGTACTGGTTCGGCCAGGTGCTCGACGGCCGCGAGCCGGTCTGGGTGGGAGAGTTCGAGACAGACCCCGACGCCGACTTCCGCGCCGGCCTGACGGTCCCGCTGGACCGGCTGGTCGCCGACTACCTGAACCAGTGCGCGGTGAGCCGGGAGATCTTCGCCGGGCTCGACTTCGACGCGACGGGCACCACCGCCCGCGGCGCGCAGGTCGACGCCCACTGGGTGGTGGCGCACATGATCGAGGAGACCGCCCGCCACGCGGGCCACCTCGACCTGCTCCGGGAGAACATCGACGGCCGCACGGGGGAGTGACGCTTCGGCGATTGGCGCGTACAACAACGTCACCGCACGGCGTGGCGGCTGGAATCGGGAACCGTCGGTGCCTACCGTCCTGTATTCGACGTCCGGGCTTGACATAACTCTAAGTCTCTTGTTGAGGTTTAGGGTTTTCGGCTCGCGACAGTCTGGGATGTAGGCACCACGAGCTTGATCAGGAAGGCGGATCCGATGACGCCCCCGCACAACTACCTGGCGGTGATCAAAGTCGTCGGCATCGGCGGCGGTGGGGTCAACGCCGTCAACCGCATGATCGAGGTCGGGTTGAAGGGCGTCGAGTTCATCGCGGTGAACACCGACGCGCAGGCGCTGCTGATGTCCGACGCCGACGTCAAGCTCGACATCGGCCGCGAGCTCACCCGCGGCCTCGGCGCCGGCGCCAACCCCGAGGTCGGGCACAAGGCCGCCGAGGACCACCGCGAGGAGATCGAGGAGGTCCTCAAGGGCGCCGACATGGTCTTCGTCACCGCGGGTGAGGGGGGTGGCACCGGCACCGGCGGCGCACCGGTCGTCGCCTCGATCGCGCGCAAGCTCGGCGCGCTCACCATCGGCGTGGTCACCCGGCCGTTCGCCTTCGAGGGCAGGCGCCGGGCCAAGCAGGCCGAGGACGGCATCACCGAGCTGCGCAACGAGTGCGACACGCTGATCGTCATCCCGAACGACCGGCTGCTGCAGCTCGGCGACATCGGCGTCTCGCTGATGGACGCGTTCCGCTCGGCCGACGAGGTGCTGCTCTCCGGTGTCCAGGGCATCACCGACCTGATCACCACGCCCGGCCTGATCAACCTCGACTTCGCCGACGTCAAGAGCGTCATGTCCGGCGCCGGCAGCGCGCTGATGGGCATCGGCTCCGCACGCGGCGAGGGCAGAGCCGTGCAGGCAGCGCAGAAGGCGATCAACTCGCCCCTGCTCGAGGCGTCCATGGACGGTGCGCACGGCGTGCTGCTCGCCATCGCCGGCGGCTCGGACCTCGGCTTGTTCGAGATCAACGAGTCCGCCTCGCTGGTCCAGGAGTCCGCCCACCCCGAGGCCAACATCATCTTCGGGACGGTGATCGACGACTCGCTCGGCGACGAGGTGCGCGTGACGGTGATAGCGGCCGGCTTCGACAGCGGCACGCCCACCCACAAGAAGCTCGACGTGACCGCGATCGGCTCCCGCGGCTCGACGGTCACCGGGCAGGCGGGCCACGTCGGCGGCCAGTCCCGCCCGGCCACGCCGCCGCCCGCGCAGGCCCCGCCGCCGCAGACACCCGTGCCGGACCCCGCGCCCGAGCCGGCCAGGCCGGCCACGCCGCCGCCGGTCACCGGCCAGCAGCCGCCGACCGCCCCACCGCCGCGGCAGGCGGCGAGCGGGTACGCCGGCAACCCGATGGGTGGCGGCGTGCCCCCGTCGGGCGGCTCGGCCCGCCGGCCGGCGTCCGGCAACGGCAGCCTGCCCGGGCGTGCCGTGCCGGTCACCGACGACCCCGACGACGAGGTCGACGTCCCCCCGTTCATGCGGCGATAGTCGTACGGACCTGCGGTGGCAGCCCATGGAACCTCGGGGAGATTGCGCGTGAGGCGGGTGGTGACGACCCGTGCCGGTGGCCGGTCGAAGCCGCCGTACGAGTCGTTCAACCTGGGGGCCGGCGTCGGCGACGAGCCGGCCGCGGTGACCGCCAACCGGCACCGCCTGGCCGACGAGCTCGGGCTGCGGCGCGAGCGGCTCGTCTGGATGGAACAGGTGCACGGGCGCAACGCGGAGATCGTGGACGGCCCGGTGCCGGACGCGGTGGAGGCGACCGACGCGCTCGTGACCGCGGAGCCGGGGCTCGCGCTCGTCGCGCTGTGTGCCGACTGCGTGCCAGTGCTGCTCGCCGACCCGGAGGCCGGGGTGGTCGGCGCCGTGCACGCCGGGCGGGTCGGCGCCCGGGTCGGCGTGGTGCCCGCGGCCCTGGACGCCATGCGCCGGGCCGGCGCGTCGGTCGACCGGATCGAGGTGCTGCTCGGCCCGGCCGCGTGCGGCGAGTGCTACGAGGTCCCCGCCACGATGCGTGACGACGTGGAGAAGCACCTGCCGGGCAGCGCGTCCCGGACGCGGAAGGGCACGCCGGGCCTGGACCTGCGCGCCGGGCTCTGGCGGCAACTCACCGACGCGGGTGTCGCGAAGATCGGGGTCGACCCGAGATGCACCGTTGAGGACGCAACGTTGTTCAGTCACCGCAGAGAAGGCACCACTGGGCGATTGGCCGCCCTGACCTGGCTGGAACCGGACGCCGACCCCGGCAGATCGGAATGACCCGGCCGGACACCGCGCGGCGCGAGCAGCTCGCGACGGCGCTGGCCGCGGTCCGTGAGCGGATCGCCGCCGGCTGCCACCGCGCCGGCCGCGCCCCCGGGGACGTCCGCCTGGTCGCGGTGACCAAGACCTTCCCGGTCACCGACGCCGCGCTGCTCACCGATCTGGGCATGCTCGACCTCGGCGAGAACCGTGAGCAGGAGGCCGCCGCCAAGGCCGCTGAGCTGCGCGAACTCCGCCCGGACGCGGACGTGCGGTGGCACATGGTGGGCCGGCTGCAGCGGAACAAGGCGCGCTCGGTGGTGCGCTGGGCGGCCGAGGTCCAGTCGGTCGACTCGGTCCGGCTGGCCCGCGCCCTCGACCGCGCCACCGGCGCCGCGCGGGAGGCGGGCGAGCGCGCCGCGCCGCTGGACGTCCTGATCCAGGCGAGCATCGACGGGGATCCCGAGCGCGGCGGCTGCCCGCTCGACACGCTGACCGAGCTGGCCGATGAGGTCGCTGGATCGGGTGAATTGCGGCTGCGCGGCCTGATGGCCGTCGCGCCCCTCACGATGGACCCCGGGGAGGCCTTCGGAACACTGGCCCGAGCAGCCGATCGGCTGCGCAGTGATCACCCGGCGGCGACGGAGCTCTCCGCCGGGATGACCAATGATCTTGAGATCGCGATTACGCACGGTTCTACCTGCGTGCGTGTCGGAACCGCGCTGCTCGGTACCCGGGGGTTAGCCTCGCCCTAACACATGTTCGGAAGGCCGCAGGTAACGAGGGCAGGTATGGGCACGCTGCAGAAGCTGAAGGCCTACTTCGGGATGGTCCCTGCCGACGAGTACGACGGCTACGACCTCGATGACCTCGACGATGCTGCCATGGACTACCGGTCCGGCTACGGGCGGCCCGAGTACCTGGGCGACTCCGACGACTACGAACCGTACCCGGAGCGCGCCCCCCGCCGCGGCGTACCCGCAGGTCGGCGCGGGTACCGGGAGGAGATGGACGGCGACGGCTACGCCGAGCGGTACGACGATCGGCTGGACACCGAGCTGTCCGCACGCGCCGACGTCCCGCAGCGCGCGGCCCCCCGCCCGCGGGCCAACCCGACGTGGGCGACGACCGCGCCGGTGCAGGGTTCGCTGGCCGTGGAGCCCCGCCGTGACCCGGCGCCGCGACCGCGTCCGGCCGAGCCCGCGCCGGCCTCCACCGGCTACCCGATGGGGCGGATCGTCACCCTGCACCCGACCAGCTTCGCCGAGGCCAGGACCATCGGCGAGCACTACCGCGACGGAACCCCGGTGATCATGAACCTGACCGAGCTGGAGGACGCGGACGCGCGCCGCCTGGTCGACTTCGCGGCCGGGCTCGCGTTCGCCATGCGGGGCTCGATGGACAAGGTCACCAACAAGGTGTTCCTCATCTCACCGCCCAACCAGGACCCGACCGCCGAGGACAAGCGCCGGATAGCGGAGGGCGGGTTGCTCAACCGAACGTGATTGATGGCAGAGTTGACAACGTGGATCCCCTCCGGCTTGTCTTGTATTGGGTACTGTTCGTCTTCTGGCTGTTCCTGACCGCCCGAGTCGTGGTCGAGCTCGTACGAGCGTTCGCGAGGGAGTGGCGCCCGGCCGGTGGGGTTGCGGTAACGCTGGAGACCATCTACACAGTGACCGATCCTCCGGTCCGCCTGGTCCGTCGGTTGATCCCGACGGTCCGGATCGGGGGCGTAGGGCTGGACCTGTCGATTATGGTGCTGCTGTTGGTCGTGTTCATACTGATGCGACTGGCCTATCCCGGGTGATGGGGACACCCTGGATGACCGCAGCCGATGAGTGCGTGAGGTGATCAGATGTCGTTGACCCCCGCTGACGTTCATAACGTCGCGTTCAGCAAGCCTCCCATTGGCAAGCGGGGCTACAACGAGGACGAGGTGGACGCCTTCCTTGACCTGGTCGAGGTGGAGCTGTCCCGGCTCATCGAGGAGAACAACGACCTGCGTGCGCAGGTCGAGCAGCTCGACGCCCAGCTCGAGTCGGCACGTGCCGACATCGAGAGCGCGAGCCACGCGGTGCCGGCGCCCCCAGCGCGTCGAGGAGCCGCGCCGGCTCACGCCGGTGCCGCCGCCGAGCGCGATGGAGCAGACCTCCCCGGGCGGTGCCGGTGGCGATCATCACGTGCAGGCCGCGAAGGTGCTGGGCCTCGCCCAGGAGATGGCCGACCGGCTGACCGGCGAGGCCAAGGCCGAGTCCGACGGCATGCTGGCGGAGGCCCGGACCAAGTCCGAGCAGCTGCTCTCCGAGGCCCGCGCCAAGTCCGACACCATGATCAACGAGGCGCGCACCCGGGCCGAGACGATGCTCAACGACGCGCGCACCCGGGCCGAGACGCTGGAACGTCAGGCACGGGACAAGGCGACCACGCTGGAACGCGACGCGCAGCGGCAGCACTCCGAGGTGCTGGGCCAGGTGCAGGCGGAACGCACGGCGCTCGAGAAGAAGATCGACGAGCTGCGGACGTTCGAGCGCGAGTACCGGACCAGGCTGAAGACGTTCCTCGAGTCGAGCCTGCGCGAGCTGGGTGACCGCGGGTCCGCGGCGCCGACCACGGGCTCGCCGGGATCGTCGGACGGTGGCCGCTCCTCGGGCCAGCAGGGGTACGCGTTCGGTCCGCGCGCCGCCGAAGCCGGCTGAGGCCGGCCGGGGGGCTCGCGCCCGCGGTAGCGGACGGTTCGCGTGCTGTATCTCGTTCTGGGCTTGGTGCTGGCGGCCTTCGGGCTGCTGATCGCGGCGCTGACCACGGCCAACACGCTGTTCGCGTGGATCTCGGTCTCGGTCAGCGTGGTGGCGGCCGGGCTGCTGGTCCTCGACTGGATCCGCGGACGTCGTCGCGTGGCCGACGCCTATGACGACCTCGGGGACCGATCACCGGTGCCCGACGAGCCGCCGTTCGGCGACGAGACACCGCCATTCACCGAAACGGTGCGAAGCGACGCGGCGCGCGCCGCGTCCCATGTGGAGCCTGCCGGCGCCGAGCCGGCCGCCGCGCTGGTCCCCGACGGGCCCGCCGCGGCAGAGGAGCCCGCCGACCGTCCGATCGACCGACGGGTCGACCGCCCGATCGACCCGCCGCCGGACCGGCCTCCCGACCCGCCGCCCGCCGAGGACGCCGGCGAGCCGGGGGAGGAGCAGACCGACGCCGCCGACCTGTTCGTGGTGAGCGACCTGCGGGTCGAGGTCCGCGTCGTCGACGAGCACCCCCGCTACCACCTGGCGAGCTGCACCTACCTGCTCGACAAGCCGACGCTGCCGCTGCCGGTCGTCGAGGCCCGTCAGCTGGGCTTCACGCCGTGCGTGCGCTGCGGCCCGGACGCCACCCTGGCCGCCCGGCACCGAGCCGCGCGTTAAGCGGCCGCGCAGATTGGCACGGCGGCGCCCGCCGCGCCGAGGTGGCGCCTCGCGACACCGCGCCGGCATCGAAGTACGGTCCAGTACGCCGACGCCGGCGCGGCACCGCGATGCATCCACCTCGATCACGGCGGGCATCCACCAGCCAATCTGCGCGGCCTCTAAGCCGGTTGCCCGCCTTCGCTATCCTGGTCACAGCGGCGCTGATCCGGCCATCACCGGGGAGCCTCCGGAAGAACGGGCGCGAGCCTCAGTAGAACCGGACGGGACGGCCCGTCACAGCCGACCGACGAGAGGCCGGACACCGTATTCGCGCGGCATCCGGCAAGCGGGGTGGTACCGCGGCGTGAGTCGTCCCCGTGTGCAGGCACACGAGGCATACGACGACCGCGAGGAACCCCGATGGCATACCCCAAGGCGCAGTTCGGACCCGACCGGGCGGTCGCGTCCCAGCCGTCCTTCCCGAACCTCGAGCTGGCCGTGCTCGACTACTGGGACGCCGACCGCACCTTCCAGGCCACCATCGACGCCCGTCCGGTCGGCACCGACGGCGGCAACGAGTTCGTCTTCTACGACGGCCCGCCGTTCGCCAACGGCCTGCCGCACTACGGCCACCTGCTGACCGGCTACGTCAAGGACGTCGTGCCGCGCTACCAGACCATGCGCGGCCAGCCAGTCGAGCGCCGGTTCGGCTGGGACTGCCACGGCCTGCCCGCGGAGTTCGAGGCCGAGAAGCAGCTCGGCATCAAGACCAAGGCCGAGATCGAGGAGATGGGCGTCGCCGAGTTCAACGACGCCTGCCGCGCCTCGGTGCTGCAGTACACCGAGGAGTGGCGCGAGTACGTCACCCGGCAGGCCCGCTGGGTCGACTTCGACAACGACTACAAGACGCTCGACCTGGACTTCATGGAGAGCGTCATGTGGGCGTTCAAGTCCCTGTGGGACAAGGGCCTGGTCTACGAGGGCTACCGCGTCCTGTGGTACTGCTGGCGCTGCGAGACGCCACTGTCCAACACCGAGACCCGGATGGACGACGTCTACCTCGACCGCCAGGACCCGGCCGTCACGGTCGGCCTGCGGCTCGAGACCGGCGAGCTGGCGCTGGTGTGGACGACGACGCCGTGGACGCTGCCGTCGAACCTCGCGATGGCCGTGCACCCCGACGTCGACTACGTGACCGTCGAGCACGAACGGCGAGCGCTACCTGCTGGCCGAGGCCCGGGTCGCGGCCTACGCCCGCGAGCTGGGCGAGGACCCGCCGGTGCGTGGCCCGGTACAAGGGCAGCCGACCTGCTCGGCCGCCGCTACACGCCGCCGTTCGACTTCTTCGCGGGCGCCGAGAACGCGCACCGGGTCCTGGCCGCCGACTACGTCACCACCGAGGACGGCACCGGGCATCGTGCACATCGCGCCCGCCTTCGGCGAGGAGGACAAGGTCGTCACCGACGCGGCCGGCATCGACGCCGGTCACCCCGGTCGACGTGCACGGCCGGTTCGACGCGACAGGTCCCGCCGTACGAGGGCATGCACGTCTTCGACGCCAACGGCCAGATCATCCGCGACCTCAAGGCCGCCGGGAAGCTGCTGCGCCACGAGACCTACGACCACCCGTACCCGCACTGCTGGCGCTGCGGCAACCCGCTCATCCAGCGCGCGGTGTCGTCGTGGTTCGTCGCGGTCACCAAGTTCCGCGACCGGATGGTCGAGCTGAACCAGCAGATCAACTGGGTGCCCGAGCACGTCCGGGACGGCCAGTTCGGCAAGTGGCTGGAGAACGCCCGCGACTGGTCGATCTCGCGCAACCGGTTCTGGGGCTCGCCGATCCCGGTGTGGGTGTCGGACGACCCCGAGTACCCGCGCACCGACGTGTACGGCTCGCTGGACGAGATCGAGCGCGACTTCGGCGTGCGACCCACCGACCTGCACCGCCCGTTCGTCGACGAGCTGACCCGGCCCAACCCGGACGACCCGACCGGGCGGTCGATGATGCGCCGGGTGCCCGAGGTGCTGGACTGCTGGTTCGAGTCCGGGTCGATGCCGTACGCCCAGGTGCACTACCCGTTCGAGAACGCGGACTGGTTCGAGCACCACTACCCGGGTGACTTCATCGTCGAGTACAACGGCCAGACGCGCGGCTGGTTCTACACCATGCACGTGCTGGCGACGGCGCTGTTCGACCGGCCGGCGTTCCGCAACTGTCGTGGCGCACGGCATCGTGCTCGGCGACGACGGGCAGAAGATGTCCAAGTCGCGCAAGAACTACCCGGACGTCAACGAGGTGTTCGCGCGCGACGGCTCGGACGCGATGCGCTGGTTCCTGATGGCCTCGCCGATCCTGCGCGGCGGCGACCTGGTGGTCACCGAGCGCGGCATCCGGGACGCGGTCCGCCAGGCCGTGCTGCCGCTGTGGAACTGCTGGTACTTCCTGGCGCTGTACGCGAACGCGGAGTCGGTCGAGGGCACCTGGCGGACGGACTCGCCGCACGTGCTCGACCGGTACGTGCTGGCCAAGACGCGCTCGCTGGTCGTGTCCACCCGCGAGGCGCTGGACGACTACGACCTGTCCGGCGCGTGCGCGGGCGTGCGGGACTACCTGGAGGCGCTGACCAACTGGTACGTCCGCCGCTCGCGGGACCGCTTCTGGGACGGCGACCGGGACGCGATCGACACGCTGCACACGGTGCTCGAGGTGGTGTGCCGGGTGGTCGCGCCGTTGCTGCCGCTGACCGCGGAGGCGGTGTGGCGCGGGCTGACCGGCGAGCGCTCGGTGCACCTCGCCGACTGGCCGGCCGACGACCTGCTGCCCGCCGACGACGAGCTGGTGACCGCGATGGACCGGGTGCGGCAGGTGTGCTCGGCCGCGCTCGGGCTGCGCAAGGCGAACAAGCTGCGGGTGCGGCTGCCGCTGGCATCGCTGGTGGTGGCCGCGCCGGACGCCGCCGTGCTCGAGCCGTTCACCGCGCTGGTCGCGGACGAGGTGAACGTCAAGCAGGTCTCGCTGACCACCGACGTGGCGGCGCACGGCCACTTCGAGCTCGTGGTCAACGCGCGGGCGTGCGGGCCGCGGCTCGGCGCGGACACCCAGAAGGTCATCCGCGCGGTGAAGGCGGGGGAGTGGACCACCACCGGCGACACCGTCGTGGCGGCGGGCATCGAGCTGCTGCCGGGCGAGTTCCAGCGCCGCCTGGTGGCCACCGACACCGGCGCCACCGCGGAGCTGCCCGCGTCGTCCGGCCTGGTCGTGCTGGACACCGTGACGACCCCGGAGCTGGAGGCGGAGGGCATCGCCCGCGACCTGGTCCGGGTGGTCCAGCAGGCGCGCCGTGCCGCCGGCCTGGACGTGGCCGACCGGATAGCGCTCACGGTCCAGGCGCCCGACGAGGTCGTGGCCGCGGTCCGCGCCCACGAGGCGTTCGTGGCCGGCGAGACCCTGGCCGACGAGGTGTCCTACGGCCCGGCGACGGGCTTCGAGGGCGCCGTCGGCGACGGCATCGGCGTGACCGTGCGGGTGACGCGGCGCTGAGCACTCCGTTCCGGTTCGCGGTGCGCGTCAAGCCCGGCGCGCGCCGCGAGTCGGTCGGCGGCCGCTGGGCCAGCGGTGCGCTCGTCGTGGCGGTGGCCGCGCCGGCGGTCGAGGGCAAGGCGAACGAGGCCGTGCGCCGCGCGCTCGCGAGCGCGTTCGGCGTGCGCCGCCAGGACGTCACGATCGTCACCGGCGAGCGCGGCCGGGACAAGATCGTCGAGGTGGCGGGCGGCGACGAGGCCCGCCTCACGGAGCTGCTCGACCGTGCCCGCACGGCCACCTGACGAGCGCGCCCCTCTGGTCAGGCCGGTGGCACCGGCTCGACGCGCCGGCGCAGCAGGCAGAACTCGTTGCCCTCGGGATCGGCGAGCACGTGCCAGGACTCCTCGCCGGTCTGGCCCACGTCGGCCGGTGTCGCGCCCAGCGCCAGCAGGCGGTCGAGCTCCTGCTGCTGGGAGTGGTCGGTCGCGTTCACGTCGATGTGCAGCCGCAGCTTGTCCCGCTTGGCCTCGGGCACCGCGGCGAACACCAGCGTCGGCTGCGGGCCGCCGAAGCCGACGCCCGGCGGGCCGATCTCGATGTCGTCCCCCTCGCGGCCGATCTCCACGTAGCCGAGCACCGCGGACCAGAACGCGGCCAACCGCTCGGCGTCGGCGCAGTCGATGACCAGCTCGGTGATGCGGCAACTCATGTGGCGAACCCTAACCGCCACCCCGCCCACCACGCGGCGAGGTCCGTCGCCGCCGCATCGAGTCGACCCGTCACATGGTCGAGTCGACCCGTCACATGGTCGAGTCGACCCGTCACATGGTCGAGTCGACCCGTCACATGGTCGAGTCGACCCGTCACATGGTCGAGTCGACCCGTGGCGTTGTCGAGTCGACCCGTCGCATCGTCGAGTCGACGCCGGGCGTCGCCGACCGCGCGGGACGGCGCGTCATCGATACGCCGGCGGGTCGGCTCGGCGGCGTGAGAGGTCGGCTCGCTCGCGTGGGGGGTCGGCTCGGCGATGTGAGAGGTCGGCTCGGCCGCGTGGGGGGTCGGTTCGGTGATCCGTCCCGCGGAAGGCTAGGCGGACAACGTCCATACCGCGTCGGCGATCGCGTCGGCGTTCGTGTCCAGGGCCGTCGCGTCGATGTTCGACACCGTGTCGCAGGACTGGTGGTAGCACTCGTCGAACGCCTGCCCGGCCGTGCCGCCCCACTTCGCGGCCTGGTCGGCGGACTTGATCTCCTCGGCCCCGCTGAACACGCCGCCGGTCGGGATGCCGGCGTCCGCGAACGCCGCGTGGTCCGAGCGGCCGCCGACGACGACCGGCTCGGTGGGCACGCCGAGCGCGGCGTAGTGGTCGCCCAGCACCTTCTCGATGTCCGCCGAGCCCTCCGGCTGCCCGTCGGAGGAGTAGACGAAGTAGCCCGGGTTCGGCGAGCCGATCATGTCGAAGTTCACGTACCCGGCGATCCTGTCGAGCTCCGCGGCGGGCAGGCTCGCCACGTAGTGCGACGACCCCACCAGGCCCAGCTCCTCCGCGCCCCACCAGGCGAACCGCAGGTGCCTGGCCGGCTGCGGGTTCTGCTCCGCGACGGTCAGCGCGACCTCCAGCAGCCCGGCCGACCCCGAGCCGTTGTCGTTGATGCCCGGCCCGCGCGACACGCTGTCCGCGTGCCCGCCGAACATCATCACCGCGTTCTCGTCACCGCCCGGCCAGTCCGCGATCAGGTTCCAGCCGGTGCCGCCCGCGGAGAACTCCTGCAGCTGCGTGGTGAACCCGGCGGCGTCCAGCTCGCCCCGGATGTAGTCCAGGCTCGCCCGGTACCCCGGCCGGCCGTGCGCGCGGTTGCCGCCGTTCGCGTCGGCGATCTCCTGCAACCGCGCCAGGTGCGCCTGCACGTCGGCCACCGGGATGTCCGGCGCGGCCGCGACCGGTTCCGGAGCGGGCGACGGTGACTGCGCCCCCGCCGCGGTACCGCCCGCCGCGGCGACGGTGAGCGCGACGGCGCCGAGCATGGCCAGAGTGCGCGGCAGACCCATGATCTTCCCTCCCGCGAGGTCGTCGATCTCCGACCAGCGTGTCAACGGTCCGTTTCGCACGCTAGGTTCATTCGTCGGGAGTTCGCCGCGATCGCGGGAGGTGGGAGTGGGTCCCGAGCTGTCCGTCGTGCTGGGAGCCGTTGCCGCCGTTCTGCTGGTCGCGGTGCTCGCGGTGCGCATCTCGGTTCGGCTCGGGTTCCCGTCCCTGGTGTTGTACCTGGCGATCGGCGTCGTGCTCGGCGAGGCCGGCATCGGTGTCCAGTTCGAGAACGCGGCGCTCACCGAGTCGCTGGGACTGGCCGCGCTCGTGCTGATCCTCACCGAGGGCGGCCTGACCACCCGCTGGTCACAGGTGAAGGTCTCGCTGTGGCCGGGAATCGTGCTGTCCACTGTGGCCGTCGCGATCAGCATCGCGGTGACCGGCTCCGCCCTGCACCTGATCCTCGGGTTCGACTGGCGGCTCGCGCTGATGTGGGGCGCGGTGCTCGCGTCGACCGACGCCGCCGCGGTGTTCAGCGTGCTGCGCAACGTCGCGGTCAGCCGGCGGCTGGTCGGCGCGCTGGAGCTGGAGTCCGGCATGAACGACGCCGCCGCGTACATCGCGGTGGTGCTGCTGGCCTCCGGCGGCAACGCCAGCTGGGGCCTGCCGTTCGAGGTGCTGTACGAGCTGGCTGTCGGCGCCCTGCTCGGCGTCACGTTCGGCTGGCTCGGCGCCGCGGCGCTGCGCCGGGCCGCGTTGCCCGCCACCGGTCTCTATCCACTTGCGACGGTCGCGGTGTCGGTGCTGGCCTTCTCCGCCGGCTCGGCGATCCACGCCTCGGGGCTGCTCGCCGCGTACGTGGCGTCGCTGGTGCTGGGCAACTCGCGGCTGCCGCACCGCACCGACACGCTCTCCTTCGCCGAGGGGCTCGGCCTGCTCTCCCAGATCGGACTGTTCGTCCTGCTCGGCCTGTTCATGTCGCCCGGGCGGCTGCTCGACGCCGTGGTGCCCGGCCTGGTCGCGGGCGCGGTGGTGACCCTGCTCGCCCGGCCCGTCTCGGTGGTGGCGTCGACGGCGCCGTTCCGCATGCCCTGGCGGGAGCAGGCGTTCCTGTCCTGGGCGGGGTTGCGCGGCGCGGTGCCGATCGTGCTCGCGATGATCCCGATCACGGCGGACGTGCCGGGCGCACACCGCCTGGTCGACGGTGTGTTCGTGCTGGTCATCGTGCTGACCCTGGTGCAGGGGAGCACCCTGCAGCTGTTCGCGTCGATGCTGGGGCTCGGCCGCGGCGCGCGCTCGGAGGAGATCGACGTGGACGCGGCGCCGCTCGACGAGCTCGGCGCCGTGCTGCTGCAGGTCCGCATCCCGGAGGGCTCCAAGATGCACGGTGTCTACCTGCGCGAGCTGCGCCTGCCGATCGGCGCGACGGTCAGCCTGCTCGTCCGCGAGGGCGCAGGGCACACGCCCGCGCCCGGCACCCGGCTCCAGGAGCGCGACCAGCTGCTGGTCGTCGCGACCGAGGGCGTGCGCAGCGCGACCGAGCAGCGGATCCGCGCGGTCGACCGCGCCGGACGGTACGCGCGCTGGATGGGCGAGACCGGCCAGGAGCGGTAGCTACTGCCGCGGCACGTAGCGCACGCTGAGCCGGTCGTGGTGGCCGGACCAGGACAGCGAGAACGACCAGCACCCGGCCCGCGGCATGTCGATGATCGACGGGCCGGGCCCGCCCTCGACCTCGCGTTCGACGCTCAGTCCGGACCCGGCCAGCCGTGCCCGGATCTTCAGCGACCCGCTCGTCACGTCCACCCGGGACACCCAGAGGATCTTGTTGCTCAGGTCGGGCCGCGGAGGGGCGGTCAGCGGCAGGCCGAACAGCACGCCGAGGATGTCCCCGTTCGCGCCGAGCACGTAGGGCGCCGGCTGGTCGGGCGGGGTGAAGCCGGCCCGGGCCCACTCGGGCAGCGGGCCGGTCGTCACCGACCCGGTGCAGGAGGCCGGTGCCGCGGTGCTCGACGTGCCGGGCCGCGGCGGCGGCTGCTGCTCGCCGGTGCATCCGGCCACCGCGAGCGCGACGGCCACCGCGGCCACCGCCGCCATCCGCCGCACGCCGCTCACGATCGCCTCATTCCGTCAGCATGCTGATCTGGCGCATCTTGTTGGTCGCGTCCAGCGCGGCCACCTTGTAGGACTCGGCGAGCGTCGGGTAGTTGAACACCGTGTCCACCAGGTAGTCCACCGTACCCCCGCAGCCCATCACCGCCTGTCCGATGTGGACCAGCTCGGTCGCCCCGGTGCCGAACACGTGCACGCCCAGCAGCGCGCGGGTCTCCGGCGACACGAGCAGCTTGAGCACCCCGTAGGAGTCGCCGATGATCTGCCCCCGGGCGAGCTCGCGGTAGCGGGAGACGCCGACCTCGAACGGGATCCGCTGCTCGGTCAGCTCGTCCTCGGTCCGGCCGATGTAGCTGATCTCGGGGATCGTGTAGATGCCGATCGGCTGCAGCTCGTGCATCTCGTGCACCGGCTCGCCGCACGCGTGGTGTGCCGGCGAGGCGGCCCTGCTCCATCGAGGTCGCCGCGAGCGCGGGGAAGCCGATCACGTCGCCGACCGCGTAGATGTGGTCCACCTCGGTGCGGAACGACCCGTCGACCGAGATCCGGCCGCGCTGGTCCGCGGTCAGGCCGGCCGTCGGCCAGGTCGAGCTCGTCGGTCATGCCCTGCCGGCCCGCCGAGTACATCACCGTGTCGGCGGGGATCTTCTTCCCGCTCTCCAGGATCGTCACGGTGCCGTTGCGGTGCCGCTCCACGGCCGAGACCGTCTCGCCGAACCGGAACGTCACGGCGAGGTCGCGCAGGTGGTACTTGAGCGCCTCGACCACCTCGGTGTCGCAGAACTCCAGCATCCGCATCCGCTGCTCGATCACCGTGACCTTGGTGCCGAGCGCGGCGAACATCGAGGCGTACTCGATGCCGATCACGCCGGCGCCGACCACGATCATCGACCGGGGGATCCGCTCCAGGCCGAGGATCCCGTCGGAGTCGATGATCGTCTGCGTCGTCGAAGTCCACAGTGGACGGACGGGCCGGCGTGGTGCCGGTGGCGATCACGATCTTGTCCGCGGACACCGAGCGCTCCTGCCCGCTCGCCGTCGGACACCTGGATGGTGTGCGGATCGGCGAACCGGCCGAGGCCGGGCAGGATCGTGACGCCGTTGCGGGACAGCTGGCTGCGGATCACGTCGACCTCGCGGCCGACGACGTGGCTCGTCCGGGCGGTCAGGTCGCCGATGGTGATGTCCTCCTTGACCCGGTAGCTCTGCCCGTACAGCTCCCGCTGGCTCATGCCGGTCAGGTAGAGCACCGCCTCGCGCAGTGTCTTGGACGGGATGGTGCCGGTGTTGATGCAGACGCCGCCGATCATGTTGCGGCGCTCGATCAGCGCGACCCGCGCGCCGAGCTTGGCGGCCGCGATCGCCGCCTTCTGCCCGCCGGGCCCGGAGCCCATCACCAGCACGTCGAAGTCACTCGCACGCTCGCTCATGTCCCGCAGTCTGACAACCACGGCCACCGTTGGACAGCCCTCCCGCCGATCGGCTACCGTTCGTACCCGAAGGTCACGAGCGCCAGCGTCAAGCCCCGGCTTGCTGGCCGGCAACCCTCCTACCGCGGTGGGGTGCCCCGGGTGAGGACCTGGCCCTCCGCGAGGCGCGGACGGGCAAGCGCGGGCTCCGGGGCGGGGTCCCCGACCCGGAGGTGCTCCGATGACGCTCGCCATCCCGCACGCCCGACCCGTCGCCGGCGCCGTGCCGCCGGTCGCCGGCGCCCGGCTGGTCGTCCCGCTGGTGGACGGCCGCCGCGTGCCCTACGCGAACCTCGACCACGCGGCGAGCGCGCCGTGCCTGGACGCTGTCCGCGACGCGGTCGACGAGCTGCTGCCGTGGTACGCCAGCGTGCACCGTGGCGCCGGGTTCGCCTCCCGGGTGTCCACACAGGTCTACGAGCGGGCCCGGGACGTGGTGCGCCGGTTCGTCGGGGCCCGGCGGACCGACTCGGTGGTGTTCACCCGCAACACCACCGACGCGCTGAACCTGCTGGCCCGTGCGCTGCCGCGGGGCACCTCGGTGGTGCACTTCGACACCGACCACCACGCGGCGCTGCTGCCGTGGCGGGGTCCGCGGGTGCGCCGCATCGCCGAGGTCGGCGAGCTCGACGCGGCCCTGCGCGGCTGCCCGACCGGCCCGCGGGTGGTCGTCGTGACCGGTGCGTCGAACGTGACCGGTGAGGTGTGGCCGGTCGCCGACATCGCCGCGATCGCCCGGCACCACGGCGCCCGGATCGTTCTCGACGCCGCGCAGCTGGCGCCGCACCGCCCGGTCGACATCCGCGCGCTGGACGTGGACCACGTCGTGCTGTCCGGGCACAAGCTCTACGCCCCGTTCGGCGCGGGCGCGCTCGTGGGCCGCGCGGACTGGCTGCGCGCGGCCGACCCGTACCTGGCCGGTGGCGGGGCGACCTCGCTGGTGGCCGACCGGGGCTCGCACCTGGCGGTCTCCTGGTCGACCGGCCCCGAGCGGCACGAGGCCGGCACCCCCAACGTGGTCGGCGCGCACGCCCTGGCCACGGCCTGCGAGACGTTCCTGCGGCACGGCTGGGAGCCGGTCGTCGCCCACGAGGAGGCGCTGCTCGCGCGGCTGCGGGCGGGCCTGGCCGGGGTGCCCGGGCTGCGCGAGCTGTCCCTGTTCGGCGGCCGGGCCGCCGACCGGGTGGGGGTGGTGAGCTTCGCCGTGGCCGGGCGGGACCCGGGCCTGCTCGCCGCCGCGCTGTCGGCCGAGCACGGCATCGGCGTGCGGGACGGCGCGTTCTGCGCGCACATCGCGACCCGGCGCCTGCTCGCCGCGGCGGGCGCGCCGGGGACCCGGGCGCTGCGCGCGAGCCTCGGCCTGGGCAGCACCGGCGAGCACGTCGACCGGCTGGTCGGCGCGCTGCGCACGCTGGTCACCGAGGGCCCGCGATGGCACTACGCGCAGGTGGACGGCCGCTGGGTGCCGACTCCGGACCCGCGCCCGCTGCCGCCGTTCCTGTCCGCCGGCTGACCGCGGCACCGCACCGTGGACAATGGGTGGGTGAGCGACGAGACCAGCACAGACGCCGGCCGGGACACCGAGGCCGGCCACCCGGGCGGGACCGACATCGAACAGCCGCCCCCGCAGCCGCCGCTGCCGCCGCGCCGCGGGTGGCTGTTCGCGGTCGTGGCGCCCGTGGTGCTGCTCGCCGACATCATCACCAAGATCGTCGCGGTCTCCCTGCTCGAGGGCCATCCGCCGGTGCGCGTCCTCGGCGGGCTGTTCTACCTGCAGGTCGTGCGCAACCCCGGCGCCGCGTTCAGCATGGCCACCGGGATGACCTGGGTGCTCACGCTCATCGCGGTCGCGGTGGTCGTCGCGATCATCTGGATCATGCCCAAGCTGCGCTCGGTCGGCTGGGCGGTCGGGCTGGCGCTGGTGCTCGCCGGGGCGCTGGGCAACCTCATCGACCGCTTCCTGCGCGAGCCGGGCCCGCTGCGCGGCCACGTGGTCGACATCCTGTCCCCGTTCGCGGCCAACGGCGACGTGTTCCCCGTGTTCAACGTGGCCGACTCGTCGATCGTCTGCGGCGGTGCGCTGATCGTGCTGATGGCGCTGCTCGGCCGCGACTACGACGGCCGGTCCACCAGGGACAGGAAACGGTGACCGCCCGCACCCTTCCGGTCCCCGACGGGCTGGACGGCATGCGGGTGGACGCCGGGCTGGCCAAGCTCCTCGGCCTGTCCCGCACCGCGGTGGCGGCGCTCGCCGAGTCCGGCGAGGTCAGCCTGGACGGCCGGCCCGCGGGCAAGTCCGACCGGCTGGTCGCCGGCGCCTGGCTCGAGGTGACGCTGCCCGAGCCGGACCACCCCGTGCCGGTCCCGGCCGAGCCGGTGCCGGGCATGACGGTGCTCCACCAGGACGACGACATCATCGTGGTGGACAAGCCGGTCGGCGTCGCCGCGCACCCGAGCCCCGGCTGGACCGGCCCGACGGTCGTCGGCGGGCTGGCCGCCGCGGGCGTGCGGGTGTCCACCTCCGGCGCGGCCGAGCGGCAGGGCGTGGTGCACCGCCTGGACGTCGGCACCACCGGCGTCATGGTCGTGGCGAAGAGCGAGCACGCCTACACGGTGCTCAAGCGGGCGTTCAAGGAGCGCACCGTGGAGAAGGGCTACCACGCGCTGGTCCAGGGCCACCCGGACCCGAGCGCCGGCACCATCGACGCGCCCATCGACCGGCATCCCAAGCACGACTACAGGTTCGCCGTCGTGGCGAGCGGGCGGCCGAGCGTCACCCACTACCGCACGCTGGAGGCGTTCCGGGCGGCCTCGCTGGTGGACATCCGGCTGGAGACCGGGCGCACCCACCAGATCCGGGTGCACTTCGCGGCGCTGCGGCACCCGTGCGTCGGCGACCTGACCTACGGCGCGGACCCGGTGCTCGCCAAGCGGCTCGGGCTGACCCGCCAGTGGCTGCACGCCCGGCGCCTGGCCTTCCACCACCCGGCCGACGGGCACTGGGTCGAGTTCACCAGCGAGTACCCCGACGACCTGCGCAACGCCCTGGATCTGCTGGCCGAGGGATGACTCCCGGCGCGGATGCGCGAGTTGTGGGAGATTTTCGCGTACCTTGTGCGGCAACACATGGGGTACGAGGTGGTGCCATGACCGAGCGAGACAACCACTTACCGGAGGGCTTCCTCGTCGACGGCGTGGCCCCGCCGGTGATCGGCGGCGAGGGGAGTCCGGTCCCGGACGGGGACGACTACGAGCCGCCGCAGCGCCGGGAACCGCCGACGACGCCGATCCCGGCGCAGCGACCGGTCGCCGCGCCGCAGCCACCCGAGCAGCGCAAGGGCTGGCTGGGTCGCATGTTCGGCCGTGACTGACGCGTCCGGCTAGTCCTCGACGGTCCAGGTGAGGGTGCGCGACTCCTCGTCCGGCCGCGGGCTCCAGCGCACCGAGGTGACCTCGGTCTGCTCCGGCACGACGTACACCGTGTGCCCACCCGCCGTCTCGCCCGGCGGGACGCCGATCCGGTGCGGCGGCCGCGACGACAGCGACACCGGCGCCTTGGAGATCGTCTTCCCGTCCGGCGTCACCAGCACCAGGTACAGGTCCGGAAGCGACTGGAACGCCACCGCTCCCCGGTTGGTCAGCTCGGTGTGCACGACCACCGACCGCTCGCCCTCCTGCAGCCGGTAGCCGGCCGCGGTGAACAGGTAGTCGGCCGGGTCCACGACCTCCACGAGCTGGATCGCGAGCTTCTCGCCCTCCAGGCCCTCGGTGTGCAGCACCGTGCCGACCTTGCCCTGCCGGGTGTCGCTCTCGGTGCGCACGGTCGGCTGCGTGACGTCCTGCGGCGGCTGGTCGCCCCGGGCCCACGACGCGGTCTGCGGCGGCCCCCACATGCTCATCGGCGCGTCGGGCGCCGGCACCGGCGCGCTCGGCGGGCCGGCCTGCATGGGGAACGGGGTGCTCGGCGGGCCGGTCCGCACCGGGTAGGCCATCGGCACCGGTCCGGAGGGCACCCGGTGCGGTCCGGAGGGAACGGAGTGGGGGCCGGACGGGCCGTGTCCGGGCGGCGGCCCGGGCTGTCCGGGGCCACCCGGGCCCGGGTACTGCGCCGGCACCGGCCCCGAGGGTGGCTGGAACTGCTGCGGCGGATACCCGTACGGGGGCGACTGCTGCATGGCGGCGGCCGCTGCGGCGGCGCGCAGCCGGGCCGGATCGCACTCGACGCCGACGAGCAGCGGCAACCCGGTCGCGGACAGCGCGACGAGGCGCGACGCCACCTCCCGCGGGTCCATCCCCACCCGGGCGGCGACCTCGTGCACCGCCGCTCTGCCCATCTCGGCGACCACGCCGAGCAAACGGGCGTCCACCGGATCCGTCGCGACCACGGATCGCACGCTACCCGGTCCCCGCGATCATCGCGGCGGAGCCGCGCCCATGTTCCACAATCACTGGCAGTATCGGCGCCGTGGAGATCGTTCACGAGACCGTGCACCGGGGCCGGTGGACGCGCGCCGACCGCGCCGCCGGGCTCTGGCCGCGGCTGCCCTTCGAGGTGCCGCCGGGCTGCGCCGCGGTCGAGGTCGAGCTCGACGTCGACGGTCCGCGGGCGGTGATCGATCTGGGCTGCGAGGGCGCCGCGGGCTGGCGCGGCTGGTCCGGCGGGGCCCGCACCCGGTACGCGATCACGCCCGCCGCCGCGACGCCCGGCTACCTGCCGGGCGAGCCGGAACCCGGGCAGTGGCACGTGATCGCCGGCCTGCACCGGGTACCGGAGTCCGGAGTGGACTACACGGTCACGGTGCGCACCGGCGGCTCCCCGCTGGTCGAACCGTCCCGGCCGGCACCGCCGGTGCCCGAACGGCCGCCGCGCCGCGCGCTGCCGGCGGCCGCGGGCCTGCGCTGGGTCGCGGCCGACCTGCACGCGCACACGCTGCACTCCGACGGCACGCTGACCGTGCCCGAGCTCGCCGCGCTGGCCGTGGCGAGCGGGCTCGACGCGCTCGCGGTCACCGACCACAACACCGTCGCCCACCACGCCGAGCTCGCCGGGGCCGGCCGGCGCTACGGCGTCGCGCTGATCCCCGGGCAGGAGGTCACCACCGAGTACGGGCACGCCAACGCGTTCGGCGACATCGGCTGGGTCGACTTCCGGGAGCCGGCCGCGGACTGGGTGTCCACCGTGGCCGCGCGCGGCGGGCTGCTGTCGGTCAACCATCCGCTCGCCGCCGACTGCGCGTGGCGCCATCCGCTGCCGGTCCGCCCGCCGCTCGCGGAGGTGTGGCACACCTCGTGGCTCTCGCCGACCTGGGGCGGCCCGGTGGCCTGGTGGCAGGCGTGGGGGAGCGCCACGACCCCGGTCGGCGGCAGCGACTGGCACCGCGACGACGGCGCCACCCGCCTCGGCGCGCCGACGACCTGGGTCGCCGTCGACTCCGCCGCCGACGGACCGGAGCTCGCCGGCGCCGTGCTCGACGGGCTGCGCGCGGGCCGCACCGCGGTGTCCGCGAACCGGGACGCGCCGGTGCTGCTGCCCGTCGGCGGGGAGCTGGTCGTGCTCGGCGCGCCCGGCGCGCTGGTGGTCGGCGGCGGTGAACGGCTCCCCGTCCATTCCGATCGGGACACGATCCCGGCGCCCGGTTCCGGCGGCCGGGTGCTGTGTGCGCACGACGGCAGCGTGCTGGCCCTGTCCGCCGCGCCGCGGTGACTCTCCGCTGGCCTTGATAGTAAGCCGCGGGTGATACAAGATTTCGACATATTCGGACCGTGGTTGGTGAGTTGTCCCCCACCGACTCAGCTCGACGACGAGAAGAGGTGCCGACCATGCGACGCAAGGCCCTGCCGGCGGTGGTCGTGTCCGCGACGCTGGTGCTGTCCGGCTGCCTCGGCCAGCAGCAGGACTCGGACACCGGCAAGAACGCCGACGCCAAGAAGGTCACGCTCACGATCACCTCCAACGCGGTCGAGGGCGGCAAGAACGACCAGGGCGCCAAGTGGATCAACGACTGGGTGATCCCGGAGTTCACCAAGCGGCAGAAGGACAAGGGCGTCGACGTCACGGTCAAGTTCGACGGCGTCGGCGTGGACGACGACGAGTACAAGGCCAAGATCGCACTCGACTTCGGCACCGACATCGGCGGCGACATCGTCGAGATCGACGGCATCTGGCTCGGCGAGTTCGCCCAGGGCGGCCAGATCCGCCCGCTCGACGACGTGGTCGGCAAGGACGAGGTGGACGCCTGGGACGGCTGGGAGCAGATCCCCGACGCCGTCCAGCAGCTCGCCACCTTCGAGGGCAAGCGCTACGGCGTCCCGCAGGGCACCGACGGGCGGGTGCTGTTCTTCAACAAGAAGCTGTTCGCCAAGGCCGGCCTGCCCGAGGACTGGCAGCCGACCAGCTGGGACGACATCACGGCGGCGGCCGTGTCGCTGAAGTCGCTGCCCGGGGTCACCCCGATCCAGCTCAACGCCGGCACCGCGATGACCGAGGCGACGACCATGCAGGGCGTGCTGCCGCTGCTCGCGGGCGCCGGCTCGGAGATCTACGCGGACGGCAAGTGGCAGGGCGACACCGAGGACATGAAGGCCGTGCTCGACTTCTACCAGCGGGTCTACCGGGGCGGGCTGGGCGACCCGGTGCTGCAGCAGGAGGCCAAGGGCCGGGACAAGTCGTTCGAGGAGTTCGCGCAGAACAAGATCGGCATCCTGATGGAGAGCGACTACTTCTGGCGCTCGGTGGTCGACCCGGCCGACGGCGTGGCGAAGATGCCCGACCGGGACACCGCTGTGGGCTGGGCGAAGATCCCGGCCATGGCGCCGGGGTCCGGTGTGGACGGCCAGGACTTCGTGAGCATGTCCGGCGGCGGCATCCGGGTGATCAACCCGAAGACGGACTACCCGCAGCAGGCCTGGGAGCTGCTGCAGTTCATGAACTCCGCCGACGCGGTCAAGGCCTACCTGGGTGACTCGGCGCAGATCACCCAGCGCGAGGACGTCAACGCGAGGTCCTCGCGGGCGACTCGATGCTGAACTTCATCGCCACCGAGGTGCTGCCGATCACCCGGTACCGGCCGGGCCTCGCGGACTACCCGAAGGTGTCCTCCGCGCTGCAGCAGGCGACCGCGGACGTGATCGCCGGCAGGACCGCCGACCAGGCGGCGTCGGCCTACCGGGACGCGCTCGCCAAGGCGGTCGGCGAGGACGCGGTCGCCGGTGGTTAGCGCGCCGCCCGCCGAACCGGTGTCCCGGCGGGCCCCGCGCGGCCGGGACACCGCCGGGCTCGGCGTGGCCCGCGCGGTCGGTTTCGTCGCGCCCGCGCTGCTGCTGATCGGGCTGTTCCTGGTCTTCCCGGCACTGTGGACGATCTACATCGGGCTCACCGACTACGCGCTGACCGGCACCGCGTCGGTCTCGCCCGCGTTCGTCGGCCTCGGCAACTTCCTGGAGGCGCTGGACGACGCGCTGTTCGGCAACGCGCTGTGGCTGACGCTGGTGTTCGTGATCGGCTCGGCGGTGCTCGGGCAGAACTTCCTCGGCTTCGCGCTGGCGTGGTTCCTGCGCGGCGCCCGGCCGGTGCTGCGCCGGGTGGTCGAGGGCTTCGTGCTGCTGGCGTGGATCCTGCCCAGCGTCGTGGTGGCCTACCTGTGGATCGCGGTGCTGGACCGCGACGGTGGCACGCTGGGCGCGCTGCTCGGCTCGCCGGGGACGGCCTGGCTGGTCGAGTACCCGATGGCGTCGCTGGTGGTGTTCAACACCTGGCGCGGCACGGCGTTCTCGATGATGCTCTACAGCTCGGCGCTGGCCGCGGTGCCGCCGTCGCAGCTGGAGACCGCGCGCACGGTCGGCGCGAGCGGTCTCCAGACCGTGCGGGACGTCGTGTTCCCGCACATCCGCGGGCACGTGCTGACCAACACGCTGCTCATCTCGCTGTGGACGGCCAACGACTTCACGCCGTTCCTGCTCACCGCGGGCGGGCCGAACCACGAGTCGGAGACGCTGCCGGTGTTCATCTACCGGCAGGCGATCTCGTCCGGCCGGCTCGGCTACGCCGCGGCGATCTCGTTCCTGCTGCTTCTGGTGAACCTGGTCGTGGCGCTGAGCTACCTGCTGCTGCTCCGGAAGCGATCATGACCCCGCGGCAGGTGCTCCGGCGCACGGGCCACGTCGCGTTCATGGCGGTGGTGCTGGCGTTCTTCGCGGTGCCGATGCTGTGGCTCGCCTCGGCGCCGTTCGACTCCGATCCCGGGCTCGGGCTGCAGTGGCCGGACTGGACGCTGGCCAACTGGCGGGCCACGTTCTCCCATCCGTACGCGCTGGGCTCGCTGCTCAACTCGGTGGTGCTCTGCGTGGTGGCGACCGCGGTGACGACAGCGCTGGCCACGCTCGCGGCGTACGCCCTGTCGCGGGTGCGCATCCCGGGGCGGGACGCGCTGCTGTACCTGCTGTTGCTGCTGTCCAGCGTGGTCACCGGGACCGCCGCGATGGTGCCGATCTTCGTGATGATGTTCCAGCTCGGCCTGATCAACTCCCAGTACGCGACGGGCCTGGTGATCGCCGGCGGCATGCTGCCCGCGGCGATCTTCATCCTGAAGGACTTCATCGACTCGGTGCCGCGGTCCTACGAGGAGTCGGCCCGGGTGTTCGGCGCGTCGCCGACGCAGGTGCTGCTGCACGTCGTGCTGCCGGTGGCCCGGCCGGGCATCGCGACGATCACGGTGTGGGCGTTCGTGCAGGCGTGGGGGAACTTCCTGCTGCCGTTCCTGCTGCTGCGCGACATCGACGCGCAGCCGGCCGCGGTGCTGCTGAACACGATGAAGGACGAGGGCGGGAGCGCGAACCTGACGGTGATCCCGGTGTTCTCGCTGCTGTACGCGGTTCCGGTGGTGGCGCTGTACTTGTTCGTCAGCAAGCGGTACGGGTTCCGCTTCCACGGAGGGATCAAGGCCTGATGGCGGGTGTCGAGCTGGCTGATCTGTCCACCGTGTACCCGAACGGGGTGCGCGCGGTGGACGCGCTGGACCTGTCGATCGCCGACGGCGAGTTCTTCGCGCTGCTCGGCCCGTCCGGGTGCGGGAAGACGACGCTGCTGCGCACGGTCGCCGGCCTGGAGCCTGCCTCGTCGGGCACGGTGTCCATCGGCGGCGCGGACGTGACCAGGACCGAGCCGGGCCGGCGGCGGGTGGCGATGGTGTTCCAGGACTACGCGCTGTTCCCGCACATGACGGTGGCGCAGAACATCGCCTACCCGCTGCGGGTGCGCCGGGCGTCCCGGTCGGCCCAGCAGGACGCCGCCGCGCGGACCTCCGCCGGCCTGGGTCTCGCCGGGCTGCTGGCCCGCCGCCCGGCCCAGCTCTCCGGCGGCCAGCAGCAGCGGGTGGCGCTGGCCCGCGCGATCGCGATGGAGGCCGACCTGCTGCTGCTGGACGAGCCGCTGTCCAACCTGGACGCGCGGCTGCGGCTGGAGGCGCGGACGTTCCTCAAGCGGCTGCAGCGCGAGCTGGGCCTGACGACCGTGTTCGTCACCCACGACCAGGCCGAGGCGCTCGCCCTGGCCGACCGGATCGCGGTGATGTCCGACGGCCGGATCCGCCAGCTCGGCAGCCCGAAGGAGGTCTTCCAGCGGCCGGTGGACACGTTCGTGGCGAACTTCATCGGCTCGACGCCGATGAACCTGCTGGCAGGCACGGTCTCCGGCGGCCTGGTCGAGGTGGCGGGCGCGCGGCTGAAGCCGCCGCCGAACCTGGACCTGGCCGACGGGACGCCGGTGACCGCCGGCATCCGCCCGGAGTACCTGCGCGTCGCCCCGTCCGGCGACGGCATCACCGGCACCGTGTCGATCGTGGAGAACCTGGGCGTGACGTCGCTGGTGACCCTGGAGTGCCCCGGCGACGTGCTCGTCGGCCTCACGGTCACCGAGCAGGACGAGCCCGCCGTCGGTGCCTCGGTCACCGCCGTCCCGGAGCCGGGCCGCCTGCTGGTCTACGACGCCGAGGGCGGGAAGCTGTTCGGGCCCGCACGCTGACCGTCCCGCGATGTGGGAATCGCGTGGACGACGCGTGATCTGATGGAGGTATGGACTCCTCCACGGTGATCGCGTTCGTCGTGGCCTGCGTGGTGATCTCCGTCGTGCCCGGGCCCGACATGATGTTCATCATCGCCAACGGCATCGCCCGCGGCCGCGCGGCCGGCGTCGTGTCGGCTGTCGGCATGTCGACGGGGATCGCGGTGCACACGATCCTCGCCGCGCTCGGGCTGGGCGCGCTGCTGGCGGCCGCGCCGGTCGCCCTCGAGGCGGTGCGCATCGCCGGCGCGGTGTTCCTGGTCTACCTGGCGGTCAGCACGCTGCGCTCGGCGAAGGACCTCGCGTCGACCGCCCCGGCGCGCTTCGGCGGGCGGTCGCTGCGCCGCACGTTCGGGATGGCGGTGCTCACCAACCTGGCGAACCCGAAGGTCATCCTGTTCTACGTGGCGTTCTTCCCCCAGTTCCTGACCGTCGGCGGCTGGGCCACGCCGGTGCAGTTCCTGGCCATGGGCGCCATCCTGATCGTGACGGGCCTGAGCGTCGACGCGACCGTCGGCCTCGCCGCGGGCACGATGTCCGACCTGCTGCTGCGCCGGCCGGCCATCCAGCGCTGGCTCAACCGCGTGTCAGCCGCGATCTTCGGCGGGCTGGCCGTCCGGCTGGTCGCCGACCGGTAGCTCGCTGCGCAGCATCCGGTAGAGCACCTCGTCGCGCCACTCGCCGTCGCGGAAGCTGTAGCCGCGCAGCACCGCCTCGCGGACGAAGCCGACCTTCTCCAGGGCCCGCTGCTCGGCGAGGTTGCCTGCCTCAGTCCATGCCTGGATGCGGTTGACCGGGTGGTTCGCGAACAGGTACCTGGCGAGCAGCCGCTGGGCGGTCGTGCCGTGGCCCTTCCCGCGGAACGACGGCCAGAGGCTGATGCCGAACTCGATGAGATGCGAGACCTGGCCGGTGCGCACCGTGTTCCAGGAGACGAACCCGAGCGTGGTGCGTTCCAGCTCGACGATCAGCACGCTCTTCTCGTCGCTCAGCAGCCGGTTGTCCGTCCACCGGCGGCGCCACACCGAGCCGTCGCCGAACCCGCCCCAGTTGAAGACCCCGATCGCGTCCGGGTCGTTGAACATCTCCTCCAGCGGGTCCAGGTCGGACTCCACGACCGGCCGCAGCCGCATCCCCTCGGTCATGCCGGCACCGTAGCCGGGCCGGCCGACCGGGGGCTCACGGATTTAGAGGTCGCGCAGATTGGCACGGCGGCGCCCGCCGCGCCGAGGTGGCGCCTCGCGACACCGCGCCGGCATCGAAGTACGGTCCAGTACGCCGACGCCGGCGCGGCACCGCGATGCATCCACCTCGATCACGGCGGGCATCCACCAGCCAATCTGCGCGGCCTCTTACACCAGGGTGGCGTCCAGCGTGATCTTCGTGCCGGTCAGCGCCTGGGACACCGGGCAGTTCTTCTTGGCGTCCTCGGCGGCCGCGGCGAAGTCCTCCGCGCTGATGCCCGGGATGCTGGCGCGCACCGTGAGGTGGATGCCGGTGATGCCCTCACCCGGCTGGAACGTGACGTCGGCCTTCGTGTCGACGGTCGTGGGCGGGGTGCCCGCGCCCGCCAGACCGTGCGAGAGCGCCATCGAGTAGCACGTCGAGTGCGCTGCCGCGATCAGCTCCTCCGGGCTGGTCTTGCCGTTCGCCGCCTCCGCGCGGGACGGCCACGACACCGGGTACGAGCCGATGCCGGACGAGTCGAGCGACACCGTGCCGGAGCCGTCGAGCAGCGCGCCCTCCCAGTGGGCGTTGGCGGTGCGGGTGGTGGCCATGAGGTCCTCCTCGCGAGCGGTGGTCGGATGCCGACCGTCATCCTCGTCCAGCGGCGGCCGCGGTGCCCAGCCGGGGCGAGCCGCGCCCGGACTCACCCACGAGCGGGCCTCCAGGCGTTGCCGGGTTCGACCAGCAGCCGTGGCATGACGGTGACCTCGAACGGCCGCACCGCGTGGAACTCCTCGTTCTCGGCGGTCAGCGCGACCTGCTCGTAGCGCCCGCCGCGGAGCTCGAACGCGACCAGGCTCGGGTGCTCGGCGTCCGGTTCGACGATCCAGTACGACTCGATGCCGAACGCCTCGTACTCCCGCTTCTTGGTGACGCGGTCCCGTTTCCGGGTGCTTCTCGACGCGACCTCGACGGCCAGCAGGGGCGGCTGCTCGACGAAGTCGGCGGCGTCGACCCACTTGCTCTCGACGACCGCGACGTCGGGAATGCGCAGGTGGTCCTCGGCCATCGCGACGCCGGTCGGTCCGAGCACCTCGAGCCCGTCCGGGCAGTACGTGCCCAGCAGGAAGCCGAGCCTGAAGGCCACCCGGTTGTGGTTATTCAGCGGGGCGGCGGTCACCTCGAGCACCCCGGCCACCAGCTCGTACCGGTTGCCGTCGTCCGGCAGCCGCGTGAGGTCCTCGACCGTCAGCGGCCGATCCTCTCGCGGCCAGACCTCGCGCAACGTCATGACACTCATCGTGCCTCCTCACGGATACCTCCGCCATGCTCATCGGGGAGCGAAACCGGAGCGGGTTCGCTCGCGTGTTCGATAACCTGGCAAGTATGGTCCGACGGGCGGCGCGGCGGGGTCACACAGGGGAGTCATCTAGTACCGCTGGGTGGTCGGGGTCGTCGACCCGGACGCCGGTGTCCGCCGTGTGCAGCGGGCGCACCTCGGCGTCGTAGCGGGCGAACGCGGGCAGCGCCCAGGACTCGGTGAAGACCCTGGCCAGCGCGGGCCCGGACAGCCACAGGTGCACGGTGTGCTCGAACGCCAGGCCCCGGCCGAGCAGCAGCTCGCCGTCCAGCACCAGCACGCCGCCGGGCGGCAGGGTCTCGTAGCCCGCCCGGGTCGCCCGGTCGGTCCGGGCGTCCCACAGCGAGGGCAGCACCCGCCCGGTGCCGCCGGGGCCGAGCGGGGCCAGCACCTCGCGGGTCAGGCCGCCCGCGTCGAGCCAGTCGTCGTAGCGCGCGCCGGGGTCCTCGCGGCCGTGCTCGAACCGCAGCGAGGCGGGCCGCAGGAAGTCCCCGGCCGAGACCCGCAGCACCGGCCGCCCGCGCAGCCGCAGGGCCTCCGCGAGCCGGTCGCCGAGCGCGCCGGGACGGCTCGGCGGCGCGCCGTCGACGGCCACCCGGGTCCAGCCGCCGGCGGGCCGGGCGGCGACCAGCTCGGCCAGCTCCTCGACCAGCAGCTCGGGCGTCACGGGCCGGAATCTCATGGTCCCGATCATGACACCGGCCCGGAATTGTCGGTGCCACGCGGTAGAAAACACCCATGCCCGCGAAGCACGCCGACACGCCCCGACCGTTCGTTCATCCCGTCGTCGACCCGTCGTAGGGTGGTGCCTCGTGGCGGCTGACTCCTTCGTTCATCTTCATGTGCACACCGAGTACTCGATGCTCGACGGCGCCGCCAAGGTCGCGCCGCTGATCAAGGAGGCCGAGCGGCTCGGCATGCCTGCCGTGGGCATGACCGACCACGGCAACATGTACGGCGCCGACGAGTTCTACCAGACCGCCAAGAAGGTCGGGATCAAGCCGATCATCGGCATCGAGGCCTACGTCGCGCCCAACAGCCGCTACCACAAGAAGCCGGTCTTCTGGGGCGAGGCACGCCAGCGCAGCACCGACGAGCTCGGCGAGGGCGGCGACGTCTCCGGCGCGGGCGCGTACACGCACATGACGATGGTCGCGGCCAACGCCACCGGCCTGCGGAACCTGTTCACGCTCTCGTCGCTGGCCAGCGTGCAAGGTCATTACCGCAAGCCGAGGATGGACCGGGAGCTGATCGCCGAACACGCCGAGGGGATCATCGCCACCACCGGCTGCCCGTCCGGCGAGGTGCAGACCCGGCTGCGGCTGGGCCAGAAGGCGGAGGCGCTGCGGGCCGCGTCGGACTACCGGGACATCTTCGGCAGGGACAACTTCTTCCTCGAGCTGATGGACCACGGGCTGCCGATCGAGCGCTCGGTCCGCGAGGGCCTGCTCGACATCGCCCGCACGCTCGGCCTGCCGCCACTGGCCACGAACGACTCGCACTACGTCACCCAGGACCAGGCCGACGCGCACTCTGCGCTGCTGTGCGTGCAGTCCGGCAAGACGCTGTCCGACCCCAACCGCTTCAAGTTCGACGGTGACGGCTACTACCTCAAGTCGGCCGACGAGATGCGTGCGTACTGGGATCGGGAGGTGCCCGGCGCCGCCGACTCGACACTGCTGATCGCCGAGCGGGTCGAGTCCTACGAGGAGGTCTGGGCCCACGTCGACCGGATGCCGGTGTTCGACGTGCCGGCCGGCGAGACCCAGGCCAGCTGGCTGCACAAGGAGGTCATGCGCGGCCTGACCTGGCGGTTCCCCGACGGCATCCCCGACGGGTACACCGAGCGGGCCGAGTTCGAGCTCGGCGTGATCACCCAGAAGGGCTTCCCGGCCTACTTCCTCGTGGTCGCCGACCTGGTCAGCTACGCGCGCCGGGTGGGCATCCGGGTCGGCCCCGGCCGTGGCTCGGCCGCCGGCTCGCTGGTGGCCTACGCGCTGGGCATCACCAACCTCGACCCGATCCCGCACGGCCTGCTGTTCGAGCGGTTCCTCAACCCCGAGCGCACCGCCATGCCCGACATCGACATCGACTTCGACGACCGCCGCCGCGGCGAGATGATCGCCTACGCCACCGACAAGTACGGCTCGGACAAGGTCGCCCAGGTCATCACGTTCGGCACCATCAAGACCAAGGCCGCGCTCAAGGACTCCGCCCGCGTCCTGCACGGCCAGCCGGGCTTCGCGATCGCCGACCGGATCTCCAAGGCGCTGCCGCCGCCGATCATGGCCAAGGACATCCCGCTGTCCGGCATCGTCGATCCCAAACACGAGCGCTACGCCGAGGCCGCCGAGGTGCGCACGCTCGTCGAGACCGACACCGAGGTGTCGAAGATCTTCGAGACGGCGCGCGGGCTCGAGGGCCTCATCCGCAACGCGGGCGTGCACGCGTGCGCGGTGATCCTCTCGAAGACGCCGCTGATGGAGTCCATCCCGCTGTGGCAGCGCGACGACGGCTCGGTCATCACCGGCTGGGACTACCCCTCGTGCGAGGCCATCGGCCTGCTGAAGATGGACTTCCTGGGCCTGCGCAACCTCACGGTCATCGGCGACGCGATCGACAACATCAAGGCCAACCGCGGCGAGGACATCGACCTCGACACGCTCGGCCTGGAGGACGCCAACACCTACAAGCTGCTCTCCCGCGGCGACACGCTCGGCGTGTTCCAGCTGGACGGCGGGCCGATGCGCGACCTGCTGCGCCGCATGCAGCCGACCGGGTTCGAGGACATCGTCGCGGTCGGCGCGCTGTACCGGCCGGGTCCGATGGGCATGAACGCCCACAACGACTACGCCGACCGCAAGAACAGCCGGCAGAAGATCAAGCCGATCCACCCCGAGCTCGAGGAACCGCTCAAGGACGATCCTCGGCGAGACGTACCGCCTGATCGTCTACCAAGAGCAGATCATGGCCATCGCCCAGAAGGTCGCCGGCTACTCCATGGGACAGGCCGACGTGCTCCGCAAGGCGATGGGCAAGAAGAAGCAGGAGGTGCTCGACGCCGAGTTCGAGCGCTTCGAGGCCGGTATGCGGGCGAGCGAGCTGCGGCCGGGCGGCTTCTCCCCGGCGGCGAGCAAGGCGTTGTGGGACACGATCCTCCCGTTCGCCGGGTACGCGTTCAACAAGTCGCACGCGGCGGCCTACGGGCTGGTGTCGTACTGGACGGCCTACCTCAAGGCGAACTACCCGGCCGAGTACATGGCCGCGCTGCTCACCTCGGTGGCGGACAACAAGGACAAGTCGGCGGTCTACCTGTCCGAGTGCCGCCGGTCGGGCATCAAGGTGCTGCCGCCGGACGTCAACGAGTCGGGCCTGCGCTTCGCCGCGGTCGGCACCGACATCCGCTTCGGGCTCGGCGCGGTGCGCAACGTCGGCGCGAACGTCGTCGACTCGATCATCCAGTCGCGCGAGGCCAAGGGCGCGTACACCTCGTTCACCGACTTCCTCGACAAGTCGGAACTGGTGTGCTGCAACAAGAGGGTCGTCGAGTCGCTGATCAAGTCCGGCGCGTTCGACTCGCTCGGGCACACCCGGCTGTCGCTGGTGCAGGTGCACGAGGAGGCGGTCGAGGCGGTCGTCGGGCTCAAGCGCCAGGAGGCGATGGGCCAGTTCGACCTGTTCGGCGGCGACGACACCACCCCGGCGTCGAGCGACTCGTCCCCGCTGGCGCACCTGCGGTTCACCGCCGAGGAGTGGCCGCGCAAGCAGTTGCTGGGCTACGAGCGGGAGATGCTGGGCCTGTACGTGTCGGCGCACCCGCTGGACGGCGCCGAGCGGTTGCTGCGCAAGCACGCCCCGAAGCCGATCGCGGAGATCATCAGCGACGCGCCGAAGGAGGGCGAGATCGTGCTGTCCGGCATGATCTCCGCGCTGGAGCGCCGGGTGAACAAGCAGGGCGAGCCGTGGGCGATCTGCACGATCGAGGACCTGGACGCCTCCATCGAGGTGCTGTTCTTCGCCAAGTCGTACTCGGTGCTGTCCCAGGACCTCGTCGAGGACGCCGCGGTGGCCGTCAAGGGCCGGGTGAACTGGCGCGAGGACAAGATGTCGGTGTTCGGCTCGGGCCTGATCCCGCTGGACATCAACGACGCGGACCTCGCGGCGCCGGGGGAGGCGGCCCCGTTCGTGTTGCTGTGCAACCCGGTCAAGCTGAACGACGACGTGGTCGGCGAGCTGAAGAACACGCTGGCGGCCCACCGGGGCGACACCCCGGTGCACCTGAAGTTCGCGCACAAGGAGAACGGGGTCACCCTGGCGCTGGACGACTACCCGATCAAGGTGACACCCGCGTTCCTCGGTGAGATCAAGGCGATTCCCGGGGTGGCGGTCGACGCCTGACGTTCGCCCGACGGCTCCCGCGCGGTCGGGCCGGAGTGGTTGGAGCGCCGCCTTCACCGGAACCAGGACGGGGTGTCGTATGTGGGTCGGGGCAAGGAAGTTCGCCGTACCGGTGGGGGCCGCGCTCGTGGCGGCGGCCCTCGCGGGCCCCACCGCGGTGGCCGAGCGCGGTCACGGGGGTCCGCACGGGCTGCCACTGGGGCCACGTGACCTGCCCGAGTCCCGCACGGGCGAGACGCTCCGGCCCGGCGTCACCCTGACCACGATCGTCCGCGGCGAGCCGGACCCGGCCGACGGGTGGACGGTCGAGATCGCCGTGCCGGGCGGCGGCGACCCCGACCCCGACGCGCCGCCCACCGCGATCGCCGACCGGGCGCACGCCGACGCCCTGGTCGAGGCGCTGGCCGCGGACGGTTTCCCCGCCCGGGCGGAGGAGGTCACCACGCCGCCGCTCGCCGACTTCGCCGGTGGCACGCTCGGCTTCCGCGTGCGGACCGGGCTGACCGCGGACAAGGCCGCGGCCGACGCGGTGCTCGCCCGGGCACGGGCCGCGGGCTTCACCGCGTCCACGGTGTTCACCGGCTGGGACGGCGCGCCGGCCGACCGCGGGCCGTGGCGCGTCCAGGTGCTGACCATCGACCCGGCGAGGTTCCGGGGCGACCTCGCCGGCGACTTCGGCCCGGACATCGAGCGGCGCGAGACGACCAGCGCGCTGGCCGGTGCGCGCGGCGCGACGGCCGCGGTCAACGCCGGCTTCTTCGTGCTCGACCCCGCCTCCGGCGCGCCCGGCGACCCGGCCGGACTCGGTGTCTACAACGGACAGCTGCTGAGCGAGGCGGTCAACGGCCGCCCGGTGTTCGCGTTCACCGCCGACGGCCGGCACGCCGGCGTCGCCCGGTACCGCTGGGCCGGCCAGGTGCGCGCCGGCCGCGCCGCGCTGCCCCTCGACGGGATCGACCGGGCGCCCGGCCTCATCCGCAACTGCGGCGGCACCCCCGACGACCTGCCCACCAGCCACCCGCTGCACGACACCACCTGCACCGACCCGGACGAGGTGGTCGTGTTCACCGGCCGGTACGGGGTGAGCACCCCGGCCGGTGACGGCGTGGAGGCGGTACTGGACCGCCACGGACGGGTGAGCGAGGTCCGCTCTCCGCGCGGCGGCCCGCTGCCGCCCGGCGCCCGCTCGGTCCAGGCCACCGGCGACGAGGCGGCGGCCCTGCGCGCGATGGCGCGTCCCGGTGTGCGCCTGGAGGTGCGCACCCACCTCACCGACCTGCACGGACACGCCGTGCGCACGCCCCAGATGGTGGTCAACGGCGGCCCGGAGCTCGTGCGCAACGGCCGTCCACACGCGACACCGATGGCCGACGGCATGGTCCGCCCGGGTGACCCGAGCTTCTACTACGGCTGGGTGGCCAAGCGAAACCCCCGCACGATCGCCGGGGTCGACGCCCGCGGCCGGATCATGCTCGTCACGGCGGACGGCCGGGCGGTCGACAGCCTGGGCCTGTCGATCGCCGAGAGCGCCGCGGTCGCCGGCGTGCTGGGCATGCGGAACGCGGTGAACCTCGACGGCGGCGGCTCCACGACGATGGTCGTGAACGGCCAGGTCGTGAACCACCCGTCCGACGCGACCGGCGAACGCCCGGTGGGCGACGCGATCCTGATCCTGCCCTGACCGGCCCGCGCCGGGCGGCGGTTAGCCTGCGGTGCGTGGATGTCGACGAGCTGATCGCGCTGGACCGGGCGCACGTGTGGCACCCCTACGGGCCCATGCCGGGCACCACCGCCCCCCTCGTGGTCGAGGAGGCCGCCGGCGTCCGGCTCCGGCTGGCGGACGGGCGGGAGCTCGTCGACGGTATGTCCTCCTGGTGGGCGGCCATCCACGGCTACCGGCACCCGGTCCTCGACGACGCCCTCGCCCGCCAGGCCGGCCGGATGAGCCACGTCATGTTCGGCGGGCTCACCCACGAGCCCGCGGTCACCCTGGCCGCCCGGCTGGTCGAGATCACGCCGGAGCCGCTGCGGCACGTCTTCCTCTGCGACTCCGGCTCCGTCTCCGTCGAGGTCGCCGTGAAGATGTGCCTGCAGTTCTGGCGCTCGGCGAACCGCCCCGAGAAGCGCCGCCTGCTCACCTGGCGCGGCGGCTACCACGGCGACACCTTCCACCCCATGAGCGTCTGCGACCCCGACGGCGGTATGCACAGCCTGTGGCGCGGCGTCCTGCCCGGCCAGGTCTTCGCCGACGCGCCCCCGCCGCACACCAGCCACGACTACGTCCAGCACCTCGCCGACCTCGTCGAGCGGCACGCCGGCGAGCTCGCCGCCGTCATCGTCGAGCCGGTCGTGCAGGGCGCGGGCGGCATGCGCTTCCACGATCCCCGCTACCTGCACGTCCTGCGCGAGCTCACCCTCGCCCACGACGTCCTGCTGATCTTCGACGAGATCGCCACCGGGTTCGGCCGGACGGGCGAGCTATTCGCCGCCGACCACGCGGGCGTCAGCCCGGACGTGATGTGCGTCGGCAAGGCGCTCACCGGCGGCTACCTCACCGCGGCCGCCGCCCTGTGCACCGGCCGTGTCGCGGACGGCATCTCGCGCGGTGCCGTCCCGGTCCTCGCGCACGGCCCGACCTTCATGGGCAACCCGCTGTCCTCGGCCGTCGCCAACGCCTCCATCGACCTGCTGCTCGGCCAGGACTGGCGCGGCACCGTCAAGCGCATCGAGGCCGCGCTCGCCGACGGCCTCGCCCCGGCAGCCGACATCCCGGGCGTGGTCGACGTCCGGGTGCTCGGCGCGATCGGCGTCCTCCAGCTCGACCACGACGTCGACCTCGCCGCGGCCACCCGTGCCGCCGTCGAGGCCGGCGTCTGGCTGCGCCCGTTCCGTGACCTGGTCTACGCGATGCCGCCCTACGTGTGCGACCCGGCGGACATCGCCCGCATCACCGCCGCGATGCGCGCCGCGGCCCGCGTCGGGTAGTCCACACGCGACTATCTACACCGGACGGAGGCGGCGCCGCGCCTGCGCCGGTAGGAGTTCAGCGTCGCGGCCAGCTCCAGGTCCGTCGGCTCCACGAGCACCGTGCCGTGCGGGGCCACCACCACCGGGATGTTGCTCCGCCCGCCGGCGATCACCGCCGCGAGCGCCCGCGACGCCTCGTCCGCGCTCGTGTCGATCGTCGTGAACGGCACGTTGTGCTTGGTCAGCCACGCCTTCGCGCGCCGGCAGTCGACGCACCAGTCGGCACCGAACATCGTCACGCACTCGGGCTGGGCCAGGGTCAGCGCCGCCACCGCGGCCCGCGCGTCCCCCTCCACCCTGACGATCACGCGTAGACCTTACTCAGCCCGGGGCGGGTGCGGTTGCGGCATTCGGGTGGGACTAGCCTGACGCTCCGTGAGTGTCATGGTGCTCACGGGCACGGGAACCGGGGTCGGCAAGACGGTGGTCACCGCGGCCGTCGCGGCGCTGGCGCTGGACCGCAGCCGCAGCGTCGCGGTGCTGAAGCCGGCGCAGACCGGCGTCGGGCCCGACGAGCCGGGCGACGTGGCGGAGGTCGGCCGGCTCGCCGGCGACGGCGTCACCACCTGGGAGCTCGGCCGGTACCCGGACCCGCTCGCCCCCGGCGCCGCCGCGCGCCGGGCCGGCCTGCGTCCGGTCACCCCGTCGCAGGCCGCGTCCGCCGCGGTGGAGCTCTCGCGCGGCCACGACCAGGTTCTCGTCGAGGGCGCCGGCGGGCTGCTCGTGCGCTTCGACGACGACGGCGGCACCATCGCCGACGTGGCGTGGTCGCTGGGTGCCCCGGTGCTGATCGTCGCGGAGGCGGGGCTGGGCACGCTCAACGCCACCGCGCTCACGGCCGAGGTCCTGCGGCAGCGCGGCATCGAGTGCGCGGGCGTCGTGGTCGGCTCCTGGCCCGCCGAACCCGACCTGGCCGCCCGCTGCAACCTCGACGACCTGCCGCTGGTCGCCGAGGCCCCGCTGGTCGGCGCCATGCCGGAGCAGGCGGCCTCGCTGGCACGGGCGGAGTTCCTCTCCGTCGCCCGCCGCTCGCTCGCCCCCTTGCTGGGTGGCGAGTTCGACGCGAACGGCTTCGCCGCCGAGCACGCGGCGTGATGGCGGGCGCCTCGAGGCCGGGTAGCCGCGTGACAGACATCGCGTTCGTGCCGGCGCCGGGTGCGGCAGACTGGCCCGGAACGGCGAAGATCCACCGAGGAGGGAACGCGTGACCGCTGCTCGCGAACGGGCCGCCCGACGATCCGAGGCGGACGGCACGCGCGGCGACGTGCTCGCCGTGGCGCGGGACCAGGTGCTCGACCGCGGCGCCGGCCTGACCGAGGAGCAGATCCTCGAGGTGCTGCGGCTGCCCGACGACCGGATTCCCGAGCTGCTCGCGCTCGCCCACGAGGTGCGCATGCGCTGGTGCGGCCCGGAGGTCGAGGTCGAGGGCATCGTCAGCCTCAAGACCGGCGGATGCCCCGAGGACTGCCACTTCTGCTCGCAGTCCGGCCGGTTCCCCTCGCCGGTGCGCTCGGCGTGGCTGGACATTCCCGGCTTGGTGCGGGCCGCCCGCGAGACCGCCGCCACCGGCGCCAGCGAGTTCTGCATCGTGGCCGCGGTGCGCGGGCCGGACGCGCGGCTGATCTCCCAGGTCCGCGACGGCATCAGGGCGATCCGCGAGGACGGCAACGACATCCAGATCGCCTGCTCGCTCGGCATGCTCACGCAGGCGCAGGTCGACGAGCTCGTCGAGATGGGCGTGCACCGCTACAACCACAACCTGGAGACCGCCCGCTCGCACTTCCCGAGCGTCGTCACCACGCACTCGTGGGAGGAGCGCTGGGACACGCTGCGGATGGTCCACGCGGCCGGCATGGAGGTCTGCTGCGGCGGCATCATCGGCATGGGCGAGACGGTCGGGCAGCGCGCCGAGTTCGCCGCCCAGCTCGCCGAGCTGGACCCGCACGAGGTGCCGATGAACTTCCTCATCCCGCAGCCCGGTACCCCCTACGAGCACCTCGACGTGGTCGACGGCAAGGACGCGCTGCGCACGGTCGGCGCGTTCCGGCTCGCGATGCCGCGCACGATCCTGCGCTTCGCCGGCGGGCGCGAGCTGACCCTCGGCGACCTCGGCGCGGAGCAGGGCATGCTCGGTGGCATCAACGCGATCATCGTCGGCAACTACCTGACCAACCTCGGCCGCCCGGCCCAGCAGGACCTGGACATGCTGACCGAGCTGAACATGCCGATCAAGGCGCTGAGCGAGACGCTCTGACCATGTACTGCGTGCACTGCGGCAAGCCGGCGGGCGAGGGCGACCACACCCGGTGCGCCGGCGCGCGCGGGGCGCTGGAGCCACCGCGCCACTGCCCCGAGTGCGCGCGCCGCATGGTCGTCCAGGTGACCCCGTCCGGCTGGTCCGCGCGATGCAGCCGGCACGGTGACCGCACGTCGTACGACGCGCCGCCGCCGACTAGTCTTCGTTATTGACAGCTGGTGACGGAGCGGAGGCAGGCGTGTCGGAACAGCCGGTCGGGGCGCAGGACGCCGCCCCACCCCGGGCGGAGCACGCCGCGGACAACGGTTCCGGCCCGACCGGGTACCCGCCGTCCGGCTACCACCCGTACGACGTGCCAGCCTGGCGGTTCGAACGGCCCCGCGTCGTGATCAAGGCCGACCTGCTGCCCGCGGTGAGCACGCTGTTCACGGTGTCGCTGTTCGGCCTCGCGGTCGGCTGGCTGTGGTCGCTGCTCGCGCCGCCGCAGCGCATGGTGATCGCCCAGGACGGCAAGGCTGTCCCGCTCACCGCGGAGAGCTTCCACCGCTTCGACGACCTCGCGCTGTTCACCGTGATGGGCCTCGGCGCCGGTCTGTGCACCGGTCTGGCCGTGTGGTTCCTCCGCGAGCGCCGCGGCCCGGTGATGCTGGTCGCCGCCGTGCTCGGCGCCGCCGCGGGCGGCTGGCTCGCGATGCGCGTCGGCCTCGGCTGGGCCGAGGGCCGCTACCCGGTCGGCGGCGACGTCAAGGTGCTCGACGTCGTGGTGCGGGCGCCGCAGCTGGAGTCCGGCTGGGTGCTGCTGGCCTGGCCGCTGACCGCCGCGCTGGTGTACGGCGTGATGGCCGCGTGGAACAGCACGGACGACCTCGGCCGCCGGCTGGGCTGACGGCGCTTCGCCAGCCCTACCCGACCCACCCGACCCCCATCCGGTCGACCCGACCCGTCGCGCGGTCGACCCGACCTGTCACGCGGTCGACCCGACCCCCCACGCGGTCGAGTCGTCCTGTGGCGCGGTCGAGTCGACCTGTCGCGCGGTCGACCCGACGCTGGGCGCGCCGGTCGGTTCGGTGATGTGTGGGGTCGGCTCGTCCGCGTCGCGGGTCGGGTCGGGCGGTCAGTTCTTGCTGGCGTGGCGGCGCAGCTCGGTCGGCGGCGCGGGCACCGCGTGCAGCGCCGCGACGATGCCCGCCTCCCGGTTGAGCATCCGGCCGATCAGCCGCAGCCGGTGCAGCGGGCGGGTCTCCTCCAGCAGGCGCTGGCGGTCCTCCAGCGGCAGCAGGCAGTCGCCGGCCAGCTGGTGGGCGAGCTCGGTGACCTCGGTGTCGTCGGCCGGCTCGCTCCAGTCGCCCTGCTGCCACGCGGCCTGGCAGTACCGCCGGTACGCGGCGCGTGCGGCCCGGGCCAGCGAGCCGATCGTGTCGGCCACGTCGCGCCGGCCGGGGACCATCGCCGGGGCGTCGGGCAGCCACTTGACCGCGCCCAGCAGGTACGGCGCGCTGGACGAGTCCACCGCCAGCAGCCGGAACCGGCGCTCGCCGACGGTGACGATGTCGAACCTGCCGTCCGGCAGCCGCTTGGCCTGGCGCAGCACCGCCGCGCAGCCGACGGCCTGCAGCTGCTCGCACGAGGTCACCTCGATCTCGTGGCTCGGCGCGAGCGCGATGACCCCGAAACGCTTGTCCGGCACCGTCCCGGTCATCAGGTCGACCGTCAGCTGCCGGTAGCGCGGCTCGAAGATGTGCAACGGCAGGGGAGTGCCCGGCAGCAACACCGTCTGCAGCGGGAAGAGCGGAATCGTCTCGGGCGTCGAACCCGATTCGAAACCAGCCCCCGCGTCCATCTCGGTCTCCCTTCCGGAGTGTTGTGAACTGGGCTCGCTGCTTCAACCTACGACGCGTCGCCGCTGCGCGCTTGGTTCGGCGGCCGGAACACCGCGAAGGGGTCGGTCACGGCCATGCTGGGATCGGTGAACCGGAACAGCGCGGCGGGCCGGCCGCCGGCACGGCCCGGGGGAGCGGTCTCACCGGTCGGCTCGAGCAGTCCGCGGCGCGCGAGCACCCGCTGGAGGTTCGTCGCCGAGACCCGGTAGCCGAGCGCCGCCGAGTACAGCTCGCGCAGCGCGGAGACGGTGAACACCGGCGGCGCGAGTGCGAAGCCGATGTTCGTGTACGACAGCTTCGCCCGCAGCCGGTCGCGGGCTCGGCGCACGATCGACTCGTGGTCGAACGCCGTGTCCGGCAGCGCGTCGAGCGGGTGCCACCGGGTGTCCTCCGGCAGGTCAGGGTCGACGTCGGAGGGGACCAGCCCGAGGAACGCGGTCGCCACCACGCGCTCGCCGGGCACCCGGTGCGGGGCGCTGAACACCGCGAGCTGCTCGACGTGCGACAACTGCCGCACGTCCACCTTCTCCGCCAGCTGCCGCCTGATCGAGGTCTCCACGTCCTCGGCCGCGCCGAGCCGCCCGCCGGGCAGTGACCACCGGTGCGCGTGCGGCTCCAGAGCGCGCTGCCAGAGCAGGACCTGGAGTGAGCCTGCTCGCACCTGGAGCACCGCGGCCAGAACTTCGTGGGCCGCGGGCAGGGGTGCGGTGGTAGCATCGACCATGTTTTCGATCCTAAGGCGAAAACCTCTGGATGGGAAGTCGGCGAGGACGCTGACCCGAGGGAGGATGACATGGCCGCGACGGAGGACCTGCTTGCGGGGTCCGGCATCGGTGTTGCCGAACGCGAGCCGACCGGCCTGACGCCGTACGGCGGCGTCGAGCCGGACGCCGCGTGGCGCGACGAGGTGCGCCGGCTCGCGCGGGAACGCGACGCCGTGCTTCTCGCGCACAACTACCAGCTGCCGGAGATCCAGGACATCGCCGACCACACCGGCGACTCGCTCGCGCTGAGCCGGATCGCCGCCGAGAGCGACGCCGCGACCATCGTGTTCTGCGGCGTGCACTTCATGGCCGAGACCGCCAAGATCCTCAGCCCGCACAAGACGGTGCTGATCCCGGACGCGCGGGCCGGCTGCTCGCTCGCGGACTCCATCGACGCCGACCAGCTGCGCGCGTGGAAGGCCGAGCACCCCGGCGCGACCGTGGTGTCCTATGTGAACACCACGGCCGAGGTGAAGGCGGAGACCGACATCTGCTGCACCTCGTCCAACGCGGTCGACGTGGTGCGCTCCATCCCGGCCGACCGCGAGGTGCTGTTCCTGCCCGACCAGTTCCTCGGCGCGCACGTGCGGCGGCAGACCGGCCGGGAGAACCTGCACGTGTGGGCCGGCGAGTGCCACGTGCACGCCGGCATCAACGGTCCGGAACTGGCGGCGCGGGCCGCCGCCGACCCGGACGCCGACCTGTTCGTGCACCCGGAGTGCGGCTGCGCGACCTCGGCGCTGTACCTGGCGGGGGAGGGCGTGGTGCCGGCCTCGCAGGTCAAGATCCTCTCCACCGGGGACATGGTCGCCGAGGCGCGCGCGACCAGGGCGCGGTCGGTGCTCGTCGCGACCGAGATCGGCATGCTGCACCAGCTGCGCCGGGCCGCCCCGGAGATCGACTTCCGCGCGGTGAACGACCGCGCGTCCTGCCGGTACATGAAGATGATCACGCCCGCCGCCCTGCTGCGGTCGCTGCGCGAGGGCGTGGACGAGGTCGACGTGGACCCGGTGATCGCCGAGCGCGCCCGCGGCGCCGTGCGTCGCATGATCGAGATCGGCAAGCCGGGTGGTGGCGAGTGAACCCCCGCTGGGAGGCTGCCGCGGACCTGGTGGTCGTCGGCACCGGGGTCGCCGGGCTGACCGCCGCGCTGCGGGCCGCCGAGCTGGGCCTGCGGGTGCTCGTGGTCACCAAGGACGCGGCCGACGGCGGCAACACGCGGTGGGCCCAGGGCGGCGTCGCGGTCGTGCTCGGCGACGACGCGGCGGACTCCGTCGGCCGGCACATCGAGGACACCCTGGTGGCCGGCGGCGGGCTGTGCGACCCCGTGGCGACCGAGCGGATCATCTCCGACGGCCCGGCCGCGGTCGCGCGGCTGCGGGCCCGCGGCGCGGTCTTCGACCGCGACGGCGACCGGCTCGCCCGGACCCGCGAGGGCGGGCACACCGCGTTCCGGGTGGTGCACGCCGGCGGTGACGCGACCGGCGCCGAGGTCGAGCGGGCGCTGCTGGCGGCCTCGCGGGACGGCCGAGTGCCCATGCTCGAGCACCACGTCGCGGTCGACACGCTGCGCACGCCGGCCGGCGAGGTCGCCGGCCTGCTCGTGCTCGACGGTGACGGCGTGCCGGGGGTGCTGACCGCGCCGGCCGTGCTGCTGGCCACCGGCGGGCTCGGCCAGCTCTACCAGGCGACGTCCAACCCCGCGGTGGCGACGGCGGACGGCGTGGCGATCGCGCTGCGGGCCGGTGCCGCGGTGGCGGACCTCGAGTTCGTCCAGTTCCACCCGACCGTGCTCTACACCGGCGAGGGCGCGCGGGGACGGTGCCCGCTGGTCACCGAGGCGGTGCGCGGCGAGGGCGCGGTGCTGGTCGACTCGCGGGGCGAGCGGGTGATGGCCGGCGTTCACCCGCTCGGCGACCTCGCACCGCGGGACGTGGTGTCGGCGGCGATCACCCGGCGGGCCGCCGAACTGGGCGAGGACCACGTGTTCCTCGACGCCACGCACCTCGACGCGCCGACGTTCCGGCGCCGGTTCCCGACCGTGCTGGCGGCGTGCCTCGCCGTCGGGGTCGACCCGACGGTGACGCCGATCCCGGTCTCTCCCGCGGCGCACTTCTCCTGCGGCGGCGTGGTGGCGACCGTGGACGGGCGGACCGCGGTGCCCGGGCTCTACGCGGCGGGCGAGGTGGCGCGTACGGGGCTGCACGGGGCGAACCGGCTGGCGTCGAACAGCCTGCTGGAAGGGCTGGTCGTCGGCACCCGGGCGGCCGAGGCGGTGGCCGCCGACCTCGCGCTGGGCGTGCTGGCCGAACCGCGGCTGGCCGCCTGCCAGCCGGTGCCGGTGGTGCCGGTGGCCGGGCGGGACACGCTGCAGCGGGTGATGAGCCGCTACGCGGGGATCGGCCGGGACGCCGAGGGGCTCGCGGTGGTCGGTTCCGTGCTCGACGTGTCCGCTGTGGACCGTCCACTCGAGACTCGCATGCTGGTGGAGGACGCGGCGCTGACGCTGGCCGCCCGCGCGCTGCTCGCGGCGGCGGACGCGCGGACGGAGACGCGCGGCTGCCATGTGCGCGACGACCACCCCGCCGCGGACCCGCGGTGGGCGCGCTCGCTCACCGTCCGCCTCACCCCGTCCGGCCAGCCGATGCTGGACCGCCCGGCCGAGCTCGCCCGAGGAGCGGCATGACCGACCCCGACATGTCCGACGTCCACCGCGTCGTCGAGGTGGCGCTGGCGGAGGACCTGCGTTACGGCCCGGACGCCACGACGGCGGCCACCGTGCCCGCCGGTGCGGTGGCGGTGGCCGAGCTGACGCCGCGGGTGGCCGGCACCCTGGCCGGGGTGCCGGTGGCGCTCGCGGTGTTCTCCACGGTCCTCGACACGGTCGAGGTGCTGGCCGAGCGCAAGGACGGCGAACGGCTCGCGCCGGGGGAGCCGGCCCTGGTGCTGCGCGGCCCGGTGCGCGGGCTGCTGACCGCCGAGCGGACCGCGCTGAACCTGCTCTGCCACCTGTCCGGGGTGGCGACCGCGACGTCGGCCTGGGTCGACGCGATCGCCGGCACCGGCGCGGTGGTGCGCGACTCCCGCAAGACACTGCCCGGCCTGCGCCTGCTGGAGAAGTACGCGGTGCGCTGCGGCGGCGGCGAGAACCACCGCCTCGGCCTCGGCGATGCGGTGCTGATCAAGGACAACCACGTGCACGCGGCCGGCTCGGTGACCGCCGCGCTGCGGGCCGCACGAGCCCACGCCCCCGAGCTGCCCTGCGAGGTGGAGGTCGACACGCTCGAGCAGCTGGACGAGGCCCTCGCCGAGCGGGCCGAGCTGGTCCTGCTGGACAACTTCACCCCCGCCGCGTGCGCGGAGGCGGTCCGCCGCGTGGCCGCCCGGGGCGCGCCGACGAAGCTGGAGGTCTCGGGCGGCCTGCGGCTGGCCGACGCCCGCAGCTACGCCGAGACCGGCGTGCACTACCTGGCGGTCGGCGCGCTGACCCATTCCGCCCCGGCGCTGGACCTGGGCATGGACCTGCGCTGACCGAGAGGCCGCGAGGTGTCCAGATGCGCGGCCTCTCGAGCAGTGACTCCACGAGCAGGCGCACCACGGTGAGCTGGGCGCGCATGTGCCCGTCGTCCCCGGGCCCGCGCTGCAACGCCTCGGTCCGCAGTCACGCCGAGCTGGACGAGGCCGAGGAGCTCGACGAGGGGAACCCGGGCGAGCTCGCCGCCGGCGTGGCGGGCCTGCGGTCGCGGCTGCCGAACGTGTCGATCGTCGGCGGCTGCTGCGGCACCGACGCCCGCCACGTCGCGAGCATGTGGAACGTCGAGCTGCCGGTTCCGGTGTAGGTCCTACGGTTCCCGCCGCTCGGAGATCGCGCGCAGGTCGGCGAGCCCGCGCAGCAGGTGGCCGCCCGCCGGGGTGGACGCCGGGTCCAGCAGCCACTGCATGGACAGCCCGTCGCACACGGCCATCACCCAGCTCGCGACCGCGGTGCACCGGGGGTCCTCGGCGGGCACCTCCAGCGCGGCCGCGACCAGCCCGGCGACCCGGCGGCGGGTGCCGCGGTACATCCCGGCGAGCTGCTCGCGCAGCTGCGGGTCCCGGTCCGCCTGGGCCAGAGCCTCCACAAAGGACACCAGCAGCGCGCGGCGGCCGGTCAGCGAGTCGAGCAGGGCCGCCCACGCCAGGTGTGCGCGCTCGATCGGCGAGGCGTCCGGGTCGGCCATCGCGGCCGTGGTCAGCTGGGTGGTCCACTCCTCGAACACCGTGCCCAGCGCGGCGTTGAGCAGGCCCGCCTTCGAGCCGAAGTGGTAGCCGATCGAGGCGAGGTTCGTGCCCGACGCCGCGACGAGGTCGCGCGTGGTGATGTGCGCGTAGCCCTTGTCCTCCAGCAGTTGCCGCGCGGCGGCGAGCAGCTGTTCGCGATGGCCCACGCGCCGACGTTACCTTGTGAACGCATCTATACGCGCGTATAAACGGGGTCATGGCGACGCTCGAGGCCAACGACGCGACGACCCTGCCGCCCGGCTCGCGGATGCCGCCGCTGGTGCAGACGGTCCTGTTCCTCGCCGTCCGGCGCCGCCTCCACCTGTACATGCGCCGCCGGTTCGGCGAGACGTTCACCACCCGCATCGCGGGCGACCGGCTGGCCATCACGCTGACCCGGCCCGAGCACATCCGCGAGGTGTTCGCCGGCTCGCCGACGATCTTCCACGCGGGCGACGGCAACGCGCTGCTCGCCCCGGTGATGGGCGAGCACTCGCTGCTGATCACCGACGAGGACGAGCACCTGCGCGCCCGCAAGCTGCTCATGCCGGCCTTCAACGGCGCCGCCCTGCGCGGCTACGGCGAGCTGATGGCCGAGCTGGCCACCGCGGACGCGCAGCGGTGGCCGATCGGCCGCCCGTTCCCGGTGCACCCGCGGATGAACGCGGTGACCCTGGAGATCATCCTGCGCGTCGTGTTCGGCATGGGCGACGGTCCGCGGCTGGCGCAGCTGCGGCCGCGGCTGCGCCGGATCTCCGAGATCGGCCCGCTCACCGTCCTCGGCTGGAGCTACCCGAGGCTGCGGCGGCTCGGCCGGTGGCGGCGCAACGCGGAGAACCTGGAGGCGGTGAACCGGCTGCTGTACGCGGAGATCGCCGACCGCAGGCGCGTCGGCGACGTCGCCGACCGCGGCGACGTGCTGTCCCGGCTGCTGACCGCGGGGGGCGGGGAGCTGTCCGACCAGGAGCTCCGCGACCAGATGATCACCCTCCTGCTCGCCGGCCACGAGACCACCGCGACCGCGCTGGCCTGGTCGTTCCACGAGCTCGCGCGGCGCCCGGACGTCCAGCGCACCGCGCAGCGTGCCGCCGACGACGGTGACGAGGACTACCTGCAGGCGGTGGCGAAGGAGGCCATGCGCAAGCGCCCGGTGATCCAGAACGTCGCCCGCATGCTCACCGAGCCCGTCGAGATCGCCGGCTACCGGCTGCCGGCCGGCGCCATCGTCGCGCCGAGCATCTCGCTGGTGCACCGGGACGCCACGCTGCACGGGGAACCGGAGGACTTCCGCCCGGACCGGTTCGTCGGCAAGCAACCCGAGGCCGGCACGTGGATCCCGTTCGGCGGCGGCGTGCGGCGCTGCCTCGGCGCGGGCTTCTCGCTGCAGGAGGCGGCCACGGTCCTGCGCGCGGTGCTCTCCCGCTACGACATCCGGCCCGAGCGGGCGGCGCCCGAGCCGCCCAAGGCACGCAACATCACGCTCACCCCGGCGCGCGGCGGCCGGATCATCGCGACGCCCCGCTGAGGCGCTTCACCTGGCCGGTGCGTCCGCTCCGGCGCTCTTGCGGGTGTTCGGCGTGGGGGTGCTCGGCGTGACGTGGCGTCGCGCCACGAAGCTCAGGATCGCCGCGGTGAGCGCCAGGGCCAGCCCCGTCTGCTGGGCGGTCCAGCCGAGGACTCCGAACCCGACCAGCAGCGCCAGGCCGGCCTGGATCACGCCCTGGAACGCGACCGGCTCGGCGCGCACGTGGTCGACGCCCCTGCCGAGTACGGTCCAGATCGTGCGGTCTCGTGTGCTGCCCACCATGTCTCACCCCTCGTCGTCGAGCGTGTCGAACAAGAGGAGCAACGAACGCCACCGTCGATACCACCCGCAACCGAACCGTCACCGACCGGTGGTCAGAGCCTGCGGTTGGCGAGCACCGGGATCGACTCGCGGGTCTTCTCGACCAGGGCGAGGTCGAGGTCCACGACGAGCACGTCCGGTCCGGCGCCGAGCTGGGCGAACAGCTCACCGGACGGGGAGGCGACGGTGCTGTACCCGATGCCGGTCGGTGCCTTGGGGTGCGCCTCGGCGCCGGACGCCGCCGGGTCCGCCTGGCCGGCCGCGACCAGCCACGACGTCGAGTCCAGCGCCCGCGCCCGGACGAGAAGCTCCCACTGCTCCCGCTTGCCCGGCCCGGCACCCCACGACGCGCCCAGCAGCACGGCCGTCGCGCCGAGGTCCGCCAGGCGGGTGAACAGCTCCGGAAACCGCACGTCGTAGCAGGTCGCGAGGCCCAGGGTGACGCCGTCGACGGTCACCACGGCCGGTTCGGACCCGGGCGCGACGGTCTTCGACTCGGCGAACCCGAACGCGTCGAACAGGTGGATCTTGTCGTAGCCGACGTGGTGGCCGCGGCCGGTCGCGAGCAGCGTGTTGAACACCCGGCCGTCCGGCGACGGGGTGAACATTCCGGCCACGACGAGCACGTCGTGCTCGGCCGCGATCTCGGCCACCGCGGAGGCCCACGGCCCGTCCACCGGCTCGGCCAGCGGCGCGAGCGACGTGCCGAAGCACGCCATCGTCGCCTCCGGGAACACCGCGACCGACGCGCGGTCGGCGGCCGCGCGGGCCACCGCGTCACGGATCAGCGACAGGTTGTCCGACGGCTCGGCCGTCGACGTGATCTGGCAGAGCGCGACCCGCACGGAACCTCCCTGGCCGGTAATCAGCAATCCACCCACGCGAGGATATGTCGCCCGGCTAGGGTCGATCCTCGTGCCCACCAAGTGTCACCGCATCGCGCCGGTGCTCGCCGCGGCAGCGCTGGTGGCGAGTGCGTGCACCGGTGACCCGGCACCGCCGGCCTCCGGAAACCCGGACGGCACCTCGCTGGTGATCGCGGTCGCCGACGAGCCGGCGGAGCTGAACCCGCTCGCCGGGTACGCCGAGAACGGGGCCGCGAAGATCTTCGACGGCCTGGTCGAGCACGACGCCGACTCCTCGCTGCGGCCCGCGCTCGCGGCCGACCTCCCGGAGCCGTCGTCCGACGGTCGCACGTGGACGGTCAAGCTCCGGCCCGGGGTCACGTTCACCGACGGCACCCCGTTCGAGGCACAGGACGTCGTGGCCACCTACCGGGCGATGCTCGCCCCGGCCCGCCGGTCGCCGGTGCGCCAGCGGTTCGCGATGCTGAAGTCGGTCACCGCGGTCGATCCCTCGACCGTCGAGTTCACCCTGACCGCGCCGTACGCGCCGTTCCCCGACCTGCTCGTGCTCGGCATCCTGCCCAGCGAGTCGCTCGCCGCGGGCAGCACGCCGGCGCCGGTCGGCACCGGGCCCTACCGGCTGACCGACTGGAGGCACGGCTCGCGGATGGTGCTCGAGGCGAACAAGGACTACTGGGACGGTCCGCCCGCGATCAAGAAGGTGACGATCGAGTTCATCCCCGACGACGACACCCGGGCCGACCGGCTGCGCGAGGGCAAGCTCGACGGCGCCGCGCTGCCGCCCACCCTCGCGGCGAAGTTCGCCAACACCGACGGGCTGCGCGTGGTCTCGCACAGCGCGGCCGACGTGCGCGCGGTGGTGCTGCCGGCCGGCGACCCGGTGACCGGCGACCCGGCCGTGCGGCTCGCGCTCAACAACGCGGTGAACCGCACGCGGATGGTCAAGGACGTGCTGGCCGGGCAGGGGTCGGCGGCGTTCACGCCGATGCCGCGGGTGCTCGCCGAGTTCGTCGAGCCGGAGGCCTCCTTCGACCACGACATCACCCGCGCGCTGGACCGGCTCGAGTCCAGCGGCTGGGTCACCGGGCCGGACGGCGTGCGCGTGAAGGGCCGCACGGCCGCCCGGTTCACCCTGCGTTACGTCGCGGGCGACACGGTGTCGGCGGACCTCGCGGAGGCGTTCGCGACGAACGCCCGGTCGGTCGGCATCAGGGTCGACGTGGAGCCGGTCAGCGCGGCGCCGAAGAGCGGGCCGATGATGGTCGGCTTCGGCGACCCGTTCGACCCGGACCTGGCGCTGTACCGGCTGTTCCGGCCGGCCGGGCGGCGCGCTGGGCGGGTACGTGGACGAGACCGTCGACGAGGCCCTCGACGCCGGCCGCGCGGCGACCGACCCGGCGCAGCGGGCGACCGCGTACCGGCGGATGCAGCGCGCGTACGCCAGCGCGCCGGGCATGGTGGTGCTGGCCGAGCCCAACCACACGTACGTGATGCGCGAGAGCTGGGACGGCTACCAGCCGGTGGTCGACGCGGCCGGGCCGAGCATGAGCTGGGGCGCCTGGTGGAACCTGGAGAAGTGGACGCCGCGATGATCGATCTCACCGCCGCTCAGGCGGACACGCCCGCGTGCCGCCGCGGGGTGTTCCTGGACAGTGCCGGGTCGTCGCTGCCGCCGGTGCAGGTGCTCGACGAGGTGATCGGCCACCTGCACCGCGAGGCGGAGGTCGGCGGGTACCGCGCGCACGACGAGCGGCTGGCGGACCTGGAGGCCGGCTACGGGGTCCTGGCGACGTTGCTGGGCTGTGAGCCGGACGAGGTGGCGTTCACCGACAGCGCGACGCGGTCGTGGCTGACGGCGTTCGACGCGGTGCCGCTGTCGGCCGGGGACCGCGTGCTGGTGACCGAGGTCGAGTACGCGGGCAACGCGATCCCGCTGCTGCACCGGGCGGCTGAGGTCGGCGCGACGGTCGAGCCGGTGCCCTCCACCCCGGCGGGCGAGGTCGACGTCGACGCGCTGCGCGCGATGCTGGACGAGCGGGTGAAGCTCGTGTCCCTGGTGCACGTGCCGACGAACTGCGGCCTGGTGGCGCCGGTCGAGCCGGTCGCCGCGGCGGCCCACGAGGTCGGCGCGCTGGTACTGCTGGACGCCTGCCAGTCGGTCGGCCAGGTGCCGGTGGACGCTGCGGCACTCGGCGCGGACATGATCTCGGGGACGGGCCGCAAGTGGCTGCGCGGGCCGCGGGGGAGCGGGTTCCTGGTGGTGCGCCGCGAGGTGCTGCCGCGGTTGCGGCCGCGACAGGTCGACCTGCGCTCGGGCACGTGGACGGCGCCGGACCGCTACGAGCTGCGGTCGGACGCGCGGGTCTTCGAGCTGTGGGAGTCGAGCGTCGCCGACCGGCTGGGCCTGCTCGCCGCGGCCCGGTACGCGCTGGCGCTGGGGGTGGACGCGATCGCTGCGGCGGTGCGGGAGCGGGCGGAGCACCTGCGCGCGGGCCTGTCGGCGCTGCCCGGCGTGACCGTGCACGACCAGGGCACGCGGCGGTGCGGGATCGTGAGCTTCACCGTCGACGGCGCCACCCCGCGGGAGGTCGAGGCCCACCTGGCGACCCGCGGGGTCACGGTGACGGTGACCGACGTGACGTCGACGCAGTACGACATGACGCGGCGCGCGCTGCCGGAGGTGGTCCGGGCCTCGCCGCACTACTTCGTCTCCGAGGAGCAACTCGACGAGGCGGTGGCCGCGCTGCGGACCTGACCTGGCGAGCGGCGCCGCCACCCGCGGGGTGACGGCGCCGCTCGACGTCGCGCTCAGCCGGCGTTGGTGAGCAGGACGTCCACCGCGCCGTCGTTGCGGGTCGTCTGGGGGACGATGTCCTCGTCGGGCGGGTAGAAGCCGTCGATGCCGCCGCTGGAGGGGTACATCTCGAAGCAGTAGCTCAGCACCTTGTGCGCGCCCCACATCCAGTCGTTGATGTCACCGTCGGTGATGTAGAGGCCGCTGGACTGCTCGGGCGTGTACCCGTTCGAGGCCGCCATCTGCCGGCCGATGTCCACGAAGTGGTCGTACTCCTGCTGCGTCATCCCCTCGGTCACGGTGTCCGTCGTGTGCCCGAACGGCCACAGCACCAGTTCGGAGAACGTGTGGAAGTCGATGTGCGCCGTGATCCGGCGCCCGTCCACCCACGCCTGCAGCGCCGCCACCTCCGGCGTCGACGCGGCCGACGGCCCTCGGTAGGTCTCCGACGACGTGGATCCGCTCGACCCGCCGCAGCAGCCCCACTTGTAGGCGAAGTTCCGGTTGATGTCCGTGCCGACGGTGCCGTCCGCGTTCGGCTGCCGGTTCTTGCGCCAGCCCTGGTACTCGCCGCCGGAAATGTCGAACTCCGTGCCGTCCGGGTTGAGGTTCGGCACCACGAAGATCTCCCGGCCGTCCACGAACGCGGTCACCGTCGGGTCGGTGCCGTAGCCGTCGGTGAACCGCTGGATGATGTGCAGGCACATCTCCGTGGTCAGGTGCTCGCGGGCGTGCATGTTGCAGGTGAACAGCACCTCGGGCTCGTCCTCGTCGGTCGCGGCGTTGTCGCTGATCTTCAGCACCGGGATGTCGCGGCCCTCGTAGGTCCGGCCGATGCTCGACAGCCGCGTGATCGCGGCGTGGTCGGCCGCCGCGGCCCGCACCTCGGCGGTCATCTCGTCGTAGGTGTGGTAGCCCTCGTCACCGGGCGGGAAGTCGGTGACCGACGCGTCCCGCGCGGCCGGCCCGCCGCTGCGCCTGTCCAGCATCGCGTCGAAGTCACCGGTCAGCTCGAGCGCGTAGCCCTGCCCGCGCAGCGCGTCGGCCTGCGCCGGCGTCGCCACCACCTGCATCGGACCGTGGCTGCCGTCGTCGAGCACGTCGACCCCGGAGTTGACCACCTCGGTGCGGGCCTGCACGTCCCGTGCGCCGGTCAGCTGGTAGACGCCGCGGCCAGGCGCCGGGGCGGCCGTCGGCTCCTGGGCGCCCGCCGACCAGGCGGTGACCACCGTGAGGGCGGTCGCGACGGCGACCCCGGCCGACACGGCCAGGCCCATCGCGCGGCGTGTGGTGAACATGTCCCCTCCGAACGAGGTGCGGCAGTGATCACCCGAGCGTGCTGCGCGTGTTCGAGTGGCGACAACCCGTCATTGGTCGGGGAACCCCGCCCGCCGGACGATCAGCAGACGAACGTAGTGGGCCGTTCGGGCGCGTCCGGGGACCGAATACCCTGGTGGCACCAGCGACCGATCGAGGGAAAGCCGATGCTGAGCCGTACCGACCTGCGTGGTCGAGTCCCGTCCCCGGCCGAGCTGCGCGCCATGCTGCCGCGCGCCGAGATGGACGTCGACACCGTGCTGCATCGGGTCCGCCCGATCGTGGAGGACGTCCGCGAGCGTGGCGTCGAGGCCGCCCTGGAGTACACGGAACGTTTCGACCGGGTCCGGCCCGGCTCCGTCCGGGTGCCCGAAGAGGACCTGAAGGAGGCGCTCGGCAGCCTCGACCCCGAGGTGCGCGCGGCGCTCGAGGAGTCGGTCAGGCGGGCTCGTGCGGTGCACGCGGACCAGCGGCGCGCCGACGTGACGACGCAGGTCGTGCCCGGCGGGACGGTCACCGAGCGCTGGGTGCCGGTGCGCCGCGTCGGGCTGTACGCCCCGGGCGGCCTCGCGGTCTACCCGTCGAGCGTCGTGATGAACGTCGTGCCGGCGCAGACCGCCGGAGTCGAGGCGCTGGTCGTCTGCTCGCCGCCACAGGCCGAGTTCGGCGGCCGCCCGCACCCGACGATCCTGGCGGCGGCCGCGATGCTCGGCGTGACCGAGGTGTGGACGGTCGGCGGCGCACAGGCCGTCGCGCTGCTCGCCTTCGGCGGCACCGACACCGACGGCAGCGCGCTCGAACCGGTCGACATGGTCACCGGGCCGGGCAACGTCTACCTCACCGCCGCGAAACGCATGCTGCGCGGGCTGATCGGCATCGACTCCGAGGCCGGCCCGACCGAGATCGCGGTCCTCGCCGACGACACCGCCGACCCGGTGCACGTCGCCGCCGACCTGATCAGCCAGGCCGAGCACGACACGCTGGCCGCGAGCGTGCTCGTCACCGACTCCGTGGCGCTCGCCGACGCGGTGGACGCCGAGATCGAACGGCAGGTCGGGCGCACCAGGCACGCCGAGCGCATCGCGACCGCGCTGCGCGGCACGCAGTCCGGCTGCGTCCTGGTGTCCACCGTGGACGACGGACTGTCCGTCGTGGACGCCTACGCCGCGGAGCACCTGGAGATCCAGACGGCCGGCGCGGCGGCGGTCGCCGCCCGGGTGCGCGCCGCCGGCGCGATCTTCGTCGGCCCGCACAGCCCGGTCTCGCTCGGCGACTACTGCGCCGGCTCCAACCACGTGCTGCCGACCGGCGGGTGCGCGCGGCACTCGTCGGGCCTGTCGGTGCAGACGTTCCTGCGCGGCATCCACGTGGTCGACTACACCCGCGAGGCGCTGGAGAGCGTCACGCCGCAGGTGGTCGCGCTCGCGAACGCGGAGGACCTGCCGGCCCACGGGCAGGCCGTCACCGCCCGGTTCGGGAGCGCCGGGTGACGGTCGGGGACCGGATCGGCATCGCCGACCTGCCGCTGCGGGAGGACCTGCGGGGGCGCAGCCCGTACGGCGCGCCGCAGCTGGACGTGCCGATCCGGCTCAACACCAACGAGAACCCGTACCCACCGCCGCCCGCGCTGGTCGCCGACGTGACCTCGGCGGTGGCCGAGGCGGCCGCGTCGCTGCACCGCTACCCGGACCGGGACGCGACGGCGCTGCGGGCGGACCTGGCGAGCTACCTGTCCGCGTCGACCGGTGTGGCGCTGTCGGCGGCGAACGTGTGGGCCGCCAACGGGTCCAACGAGGTGCTTCAGCAGATCCTGCAGGCGTTCGGCGGCCCCGGCCGCACGGCGCTCGGCTTCGAGCCGTCGTACTCGATGCACCCGATCATCGCGGCCGGCACCCGCACCGAGTGGGCGCCGACCCCGCGCCGCGCGGACTTCACCCTGGACACGGCCGCCGCGGCCCGCGTGCTCGCCGCCCGCGCGCCCGACATCGCGTTCGTGACCAGCCCGAACAACCCCACCGGCGGCTCGATCCCGCTGGACGAGCTGCGCGCGGTGGTGCGGGCGGCACCCGGCCTCATGGTGGTCGACGAGGCGTACGCGGAGTTCTCCGGGCGGCCGAGCGCGGTGGCGCTGCTCGAGGAGTTCCCGGCGAAGCTGATCGTGTCCCGCACGATGAGCAAGGCATTCGCGTTCGCCGGCGGCCGGCTGGGCTACCTCGCCGCGGCGCCGGCGGTGGTGGACGCGCTGCAGCTGGTCCGGCTGCCCTACCACCTGTCGGCGCTCACGCAGGCGGCGGCGCGGGCGGCGCTGCGGCACGCCGGGGACACGCTGCGCTCGGTGCACGCGCTGGCCGCGGAGCGCGACCGGGTCATCGAGTCGCTGGGCGACCTGGGTTTCTCGGTGGTGCCGAGCGACGCCAACTTCGTCCTGTTCGGACGGTTCGCGGACGCGGCCGCGACCTGGCGGTCCTACCTGGAGCAGGGCGTGCTGATCCGCGACGTCGGGATCCCGGCGCACCTGCGGGTTACCATCGGGACACCGGCCGAGAACGACGCGTTCCTGGCCGCCGGTAAGGAGATCGTCAGGTGAACCGGATCGGCCGGATCGAGCGGGCCACGAAGGAGTCGAAGGTCGTCGTCGAGATCGACCTCGACGGTGCCGGCACGGCGGACGTGTCCACCGGCGTGCCGTTCTACGACCACATGCTGACCTCGTTCGGGGTGCACGGTGCGTTCGACCTGACCGTGCAGGCGACCGGCGACGTCGAGATCGACGCGCACCACACGGTCGAGGACGTGGCGATCGTGCTCGGCGAGGCGGTCGGCAAGGCGCTGGGCGACAAGCAGGGCATCCGCCGCTTCGGCGACGCGTGGATCCCGATGGACGAGACCCTCGTGCACGCCGCGATCGACGTGTCCGGGCGGCCGTACTGCGTCCACGGGGGAGAGCCGGAGTCGATGGCGGGGTTCGTCGTCGGCGGCAACTACCCGACGGTGCTGAACCGGCACGTGTTCGAGTCGCTGGCGTTCCACGCGCGGATCGCGCTGCACCTGCGAGTGCTGCACGGTCGTGACCCGCACCACATCACCGAGGCGCAGTACAAGGCGCTGGCGCGGGCGCTGCGCGCGGCCGCCGAGGCCGACCCGAGGCTGCCCGGCGTTCCGAGCACCAAAGGTGTGCTCTAGCGACGCGGGGTCTAGGCTTCGGCGGCATGTCCAAGGAAGTCGTCGTCATCATCCTGGTCGCGGTGGCCGGATTCCTGATCGGTGGCGTCTACTCCACCTGGAAGACCGCCAAGGTCCTGGCGATGGTGTTGGGCCTCGCCGCCGCGGTCGCGGTGGGCGCCGCCGTCGTGTGGCTGGTCTCCTAGCTCGTGTGACAATGGGCTGGTGACCGAACGCAAACCCACGGGTATGCCGATCGGCGACTGGGTGGACCGCCAGATCCGTGACGCCGAGGAGCGGGGCGAGTTCGACAACCTGCCCGGTGCGGGCAAGCCGCTGCCGCGTCGCAGCGGCGACGTGCTGGAGTGGGTCGCGGAGAAGCTCCGGGCGGAGAACGCGGACACGACGGCGCTGCTGCCGCCGTCGCTGGCCCTGCGCAAGGAGATCGAGGACCTGCCGGCGCGGCTCGCGAAGGTCCGCTCGGAGCGGAAGGTCCGGGAGATCGTCGCCGACCTGAACAGGCGGATCGCGGACGCGATCCTCGTGCCGCGCGAGGGGCCGCCGCTGCTGGTGCGCCCGGTGGACGTGGAGGACGCGGTCGCGGCCTGGCGCGCGTCGCGCACCTCGTAGGCGCGGGTCCGGCCGCGACGGGCAGTCGATCTGCTCGCCGCCGGTGGCGGTCCGGCGGCGGGAGGTTCGCGTGGCCGGTGCCGCGCCGCATCACCGCCGCCTGCCTCAGGTGATGCCGCCTTCAGACGCGGCCTTCAGGCGCGGAGCACCTGGACCCAGGGCGGCCAGCAGGTCGTCGCGGTTCATCAGGTGGCACGACTTCAGCGACAGGCAGCCGCAACCGATGCAGGCGGTCAGGCGGTCGCGCAGGCGCTGCATCGCGTCGATCCGCGCGTCCAGTTCGCCGCGCCACAGGTTCGACAGGCGCGCCCAGTCGGCCTTCGTGGGCGTGCGACCCTCGGGCAGGGTGGCGAGCGCGTCGCGGATCTCCTCCAGGGACAGGCCCACCCGCTGCGCCGTGCGGACGAACGCGAGCCGCCGCAGCACCGCGCGGGCGTATTTCCGCTGGTTGCCGGCGGTCCGCTCGGCGGAGATCAGGCCCCGCTCCTCGTAGAACCGCAGCGCGGTGTGGGGCACGCCACTGCGCTTGGCCACCTCACCGATCGTCAGCACATCCGGCAGTTTCGGCACAGCACCGACCCTACCGCCGACCCTCGACCAAGGTGGAGCTAACCGGACCTTGACCTCCACCGAACTCGAAGTTGCACCCTCGAGTCATGACACGGACGATGCACGACCTCGCCGCGCTCTTCGAGCGGATGACCGGCGACGAGAAGCACGAATGGGCCGCCGCGTCCACATTGGACGTCCTGTGGGTCCTCTACGACCGGGTGCTGAACGTGCGCCCGGACACCATGGACGACCCGGACCGGGACCGGTTCCTGCTGTCCAAGGGGCACGGCCCGATGGCCTACTACGCGGTCCTGGCCGCGAAGGGCTTCCTCGACCCGGACACCCTCGACGACTGGACGGCGTTCGGCTCCCCGCTCGGCCAGCATCCGGACCGCGTGCTCGTGCCGGGGGCCGAGATCGGCTCCGGCTCGCTCGGGCACGGGCTCGGGCTGGGCGTCGGCACCGCGCTGGGCCTGCGTGCCCAGGGACGCACCGCGCGCACGGTCGTGCTCGTCGGGGACGGCGAACTGGACGAGGGCAGCAACCACGAGGCGATCGCCGTCGCCGGCCGGCTCGGGCTCGACCGGCTCACCGCGGTCGTCATCGACAACGGCTCCGCCAGCCACGGGTGGCCGGGCGGCATCGCCGGCCGGTTCGAGGTCGAGGGCTGGGCCGCCCGGACCGTCGACGGCCGCGACCACGACGCGCTGTACCGCGCCTTCACCACCGAACACCCCGGCCGCCCGTCCGTCGTGGTGGCCACCATCGAGAAGAACTGATCATGAATGTGCACGAACTGCGTGGATGCCAACCGCACCTAAGGGGAACGGGACGCGACCCAGCCACGAGTGCGTGCCGAACATGACAGCACCAACCCACGGTGACCATGAGGGTCAACTCCGGGGAGGCGGAAAGGGTCAGGCTCATGCGCACCGTGTTCGCCGACACCGTGACCGGCGCGCTCGACCTCGACCCGCGGCTCGCCGTGGTCACCGCCGACATCTCCGCGGGAGCGTTCGACGAGGCCAGAGCCAGGCACCCGGACCGGGTGATCAACCTCGGCATCCGCGAGCAGGCGATGATCGGCGTGGCCGGCGGGCTCGCGCTCACCGGGATGCGGCCGGTCGTGCACAGCTACACGCCGTTCCTCGTCGAGCGCCCCTTCGAGCAGATCAAGCTCGACCTCGGGCACCAGGACGTCGGCGCCGTCCTGGTCAGCATCGGCGCGTCCTACGACGACCCGGTGTGGGGCCGCACCCACCAGGGACCGGGCGACGTGGCGCTGCTCGACACGCTGCCCGGCTGGACGATCCACGTGCCCGGCCACCCGGACGAGGTCGAGCCGCTGCTGCGTGACGCGCTCGCCGGCGAGGGCCGGGTGTACCTGCGGCTGTCCACCCGGGAGAACGCGGCCGCCTACCCGGCCGACGGGCGGTTCTCCCTGGTGCGCGCGGGCCGCGAGGCCGTCGTGCTCGCGGTGGGACCGACCCTGGACCCGGTGCTGGAGGCGACCGCCGGGCTCGACGTGACGGTGCTCTACGCGAACACGGTCCGCCCGTTCGACCACGCCGGCCTGCGCTCCGCCGTCGGCGCCGCCACGGCGAACGTGGTGCTGGTCGAGCCGTACCTCGCCGGCACGTCCGCGCACGAGGTCGCGACCGCGCTCGCCGACGTCCCGCACCGGCTGCGCTCGCTGGGCGTGCGCCGGGACATCGAGGTGCACGCCTACGGCACGGCACCCGAGCACGACGCCGTGCACGGCCTGGACGCCGCCGGCATCGCCGGGGCCGTCCGGTCGGTGCTGGCCTGAGGGATGGTTCGTGGGCCCGTCGGCCGGCCCGGCTGCGCATTCGCCGCCGGTCGGCGGGCCGGTTGGGGCGGCATGGCGGCGCGGCAACCCAGGCGTGATGACGCCGCTCCGCACCGCACGGCGGCACGAGCCGGTGGCGCGACTCGGCGTCCCGGCTCGGTGGCCGATCCGGTAGCGCGAACCGGTGGCTGGCGGGGCGGTGTCCGGTGCGCGGTTCGCGCGGTGGCCGTCGCGCAGCTGGGCGGCGTGCGCGGGGGCCCATCTGAGGCGCGGCGGCGACCGCGCGTCTCGTAGCCTGGGGGCGTGGCACGAGTCGTCGTGCTGGACTACGGGTCCGGCAACCTGAGGTCGGCCGAGCGGGCGTTGCGGCGGGTCGGGGCGGAGGTCGAGGTGACCGCCGACCGGCAGGCCGCGCTCGACTGCGACGGTCTGGTGGTGCCCGGCGTCGGTGCGTTCGCGGCGTGCATGGCGGGGCTGCGGGACGTCCGCGGCGAGCAGATCATCGACCGGCGGCTCGCGGGTGGGCGACCCGTGCTCGGGGTGTGCGTCGGCATGCAGATCCTGTTCGAGCGGGGCATCGAGCACGGCGTGGAGACCGAGGGCTGCGGCCAGTGGCCGGGCACGGTGTCGCGGCTGGACGCGGACGTCGTCCCGCACATGGGCTGGAACACCGTGCGCGCCCCGGAGGGCTCCGTGCTGTTCGACGGACTCGACGCGGACACCCGGTTCTACTTCGTGCACTCCTACGCCGCGCGCGAGTGGACGCTCGTGCCCGACGAGCCGATGCCCTCGCCGCTGGTCACCTGGGCCACGCACGGCTGCGACTTCGTCGCGGCAGCCGAGAACGGGCCGCTGTCCGCGACCCAGTTCCACCCCGAGAAGTCCGGCGACGCGGGCGCCCACCTGCTGACGAACTGGCTCAAGTCGCTGAGCTGACGCTCGATACCCTGCGGACGTGACGTTCACGCTCCTTCCCGCTGTCGATGTCCGTGATGGCAAGGCCGTCCGCCTGCTCCAGGGCCGCTCCGGCACCGAGACCGGCTACGGCGACCCGTGGGACGCCGCGCTCGCGTGGCAGAACGACGGGGCCGAGTGGATCCACCTCGTCGACCTCGACGCGGCGTTCGGCACCGGCGACAACCGCGCGCGGCTGGCGGAGATCGTGGGCCGGCTGGACGTCAACGTGGAGCTGTCGGGCGGCATCCGCGACGACGACTCGCTGGCCGCGGCGCTCGCCACCGGGTGCGCGCGGGTGAACCTCGGCACCGCGGCGCTGGAGCACCCGGAGTGGTGCGCGAAGGTCATCGGCGAGTTCGGCGACCGGGTGGCCGTCGGCCTGGACGTGCGGATCGGCGCGGACGGTGAGCACCGCCTCGCGGCGCGCGGCTGGACCGAGGACGGCGGCCTGCTCTGGGAGGTGCTCGACCGGCTGGAGCGCGACGGCTGCTCGCGCTACGTCGTGACCGACGTGACGAAGGACGGCACGCTCCAGGGCCCCAACCTGACCCTGCTGCAGGACGTCTGCGCGCGGTCGAAGGCCCCGGTCGTCGCGTCCGGCGGCGTGTCCAGGCTGGCGGACGTGGCGGCACTGGCCGGCCTCGTCGAGGTCGGTGTGGAGGGCACGATCATCGGCAAGGCGCTCTACACCCAGGCGTTCACGCTGTCCCAGGCCCTGGCGGTCACCCGTCGAGACTGATCGCCAGGCACAAGGAGGCCGTGCGGCCGCGGAACCGCTCGCTGGAGCCGATGACGAGGCGCCCGGTCAGGCCGTACTTGCGTTTGAGCAGCGAGCGCGCGTAGTCCGAGCCGGTGGCGTCGAGGATGCGCGCGGTCCCCTTGACGGTGGAACCGCGCGACCTGCCTCGCGCGTCGCACTCGGCCAGCTCGACGCCGGGGTTGTTGCGGACGCGTTTGACCTTGCCGGCGTCGGACCGGGTCCAGATGATCACGTCGTCGCCGTCGCGGCCGACCCACACCGGGGTCGGCACCGGGGTGCCGTCCCGCCGGAAGGTGGTGACGAGCAGGTACTTGCCCCGGGTCAGCCGGTCTGTGTCCGTGTTCATGCCACCACGCTACGGGCTGGTTGCTGTGGGTGTTCTCAGCTGGTCAGGCGGTGCGGCGGCGCAGCGTCGCGGCGCCGAGGACCAGCGCCAGCAGCCCGCAGCCCGCGACGATGAGCAGGTTGCGTACCAGGGTGGCGTCCACGTCGGCCGAGTGCGTGACCTGGGTGAGCGCGTCGACCGCGTAGGACAGCGGCATGATGTTCGACAGCCACTCCAGCACCGGGGTCATCGAGGCGCGCGGCGCGAACAGCCCGCACAGCAGGATCTGCGGCATCACGATCGCCGGCATGAACTGCACGGCCTGGAACTCGGTGCGCGCGAAGGCGCTCGCGAACAGGCCGAGCGCGGTGCCGAGCAGCGCGTCGAGCACCGCGATCAGCACCAGCAGCCATACCGAGCCGTCGATCTCCAGGCCGAGCCAGGTCAGCGAGATGCCGGTGGCCACCAGGACCTGCAGCACGGCGACGAGCCCGAACGCGAGCGCGTAGCCGACCAGGAGGTCGAGCTTGGCGATCGGCATGGTCATCAGGCGTTCGAGCGTGGCCGTGGTGCGCTCGCGGAGCGTGGTGATGGAGGTGACGATGAACATGATCGCGAACGGGAACACCGCCAGCAGCGCCGGCGCGGCCGCGCTGAACGCCTGCGCGGAGTTGAACACGTACCGCAGCAGGACCAGCAGCAGCGACGGCACCAGGATCATCATCACGACGGTGCGGCGGTCGTGGCGCAGCTGGTTCAGGATGCGCCGGGCGGTGGCCAGCGCGAGCATCGTGTTCATGCGACGGCCTCCTGCTCGCGAACCAGGCGCAGGAAGGCCTGCTCGAGGTCCTGGGTCTCGGTCTTCGCGCGCAACGCATCCGGCGTGTCGTCGGCCAGGATGTAACCGTCGCGCATCAACAGCAGCCGCTGGCAGCGGGCCGCCTCATCCATGACGTGACTCGACACGAGCAACGTGACGCCGCGGTCGGCGAGCCGGTGGAACAGGTCCCAGAGCTCCTCGCGGAGAAGCGGGTCCAGGCCGACGGTCGGTTCGTCGAGAACCAGCAGCTCGGGACGCCCGAGCAGGGCCACGGCGAGGCTCGCCCGGCTGAGCTCGCCGCCGGACAGGTCGCCGACGATCTGGTCCGCGTTCCGGCCGAGGCCGACCTCGTCGATCACCCGTTGGACGTCGCCGTGCGGTGCACGCAATATCGCGGCGAAGTAACGAAGGCTCTCGGCGACGGTGATGTCGGCGTAGACGGACGGGTTCTGCGTGGCGTAGCCGATCTTGTCACGCAGCTTCGCGCTGCCGGCCGGCTCGCCGAGCACGGTGACCGTGCCCCCGGCGACGATCTGCACCCCGACGACCGAGCGCATCAGGGTCGTCTTGCCGCATCCGCTCGGGCCGAGCAGGCCGGTGATGGAGCCGCTCGCCACGCCGAAGTCCACGTCGTGGAGTACCTCCCGGGAACCGCGGCGGACCCGCAGCCCCTCGGCCACCACAGCATAATTAGTCATGCGTTTAATTCTGCACCTGTTGAGAAACGGCGTCAAGCCGGAACTCCGTCTAGTCGAAGTAGTGCTGGATCACCGGGGCCACCAGGGCCACCACCTCGTCCTCGGATGCCGAGGCCATCGGCTCGGCGCGGATCACGTAGCGGACCATGGCCAGCCCGATCATCTGGGACGCGGCGCCGGTCAGCCGCAGCGGCGGCAGGTCGAGCGCCGCGGCGACCTTGGCCAGCACGGCGGTCTCCATGAACTGGCGCATCTGGTCGGCCACCTCCGGGCTGGCGGTCACCGAGCGGACCAGCGCGAAGAACGGAAGCCGAGTCCCGGGCTCCTGCCACAGCCCGAGGAACAGCCGCAGGACCCGCTCGCCGATCGCCTCGCGCGGACCCTCCAGCAGGGCCTCCACCAGCATCGACGGGTTGAACGGCAGGTTCAGCGCCGCCACGAAGACCTGGTCCTTCGAGCCGAAGAAGTGGTGCACGAGGGCCGGGTTCACCCCGGCCTCGGCGGCGATCCCGCGGATCGTCGTGCCGGCGTAGCCCCGGGCCGCGAACTGGTTACGCGCAGCGGTCAGGATGTCGTCCCTGGTCTGGGTCTGCCCCGGCCGCCGACCGGTACGCGCCACCTCGGCTCCTCTCGTCCCACCGCCAGTATCCTCGACGGCATGTCGGTCGCTGTCCGGGTGATCCCCTGTCTGGACGTCGACGCCGGCCGGGTCGTGAAGGGCGTCAACTTCACCAACCTCGTCGACGCCGGCGATCCCGTCGAGCTCGCCGCGGCCTACGACGCGGCGGGTGCGGACGAACTGACCTTCCTGGACGTGACGGCGTCCTCTTCGGACCGTGAGACCACGTTCGACGTCGTGCGGCGCACCGCCGAGCAGGTGTTCATCCCGCTGACGGTGGGCGGTGGCGTGCGTGCGGCGTCCGATGTGGACCGCCTGCTGCGCGCCGGCGCGGACAAGGTGAGCGTCAACACCGCGGCGATCCTGCGCCCGGAGCTGCTGCGGGAGTGCTCGCAGCGCTTCGGCGCCCAGTGCGTCGTCCTGTCCGTGGACGCCCGCCGCGCGGACACGCCGTCCGGGTTCGAGGTCACCACGCACGGCGGCCGCACCGGCACCGGCATCGACGCGGTCGAGTGGGCCGCGCGCGGCCAGGAGCTCGGCGTGGGGGAGATCCTGCTGAACTCGATGGACGCCGACGGCACCAAGGCCGGCTTCGACATCGAACTGATCAAGCTGGTGCGCGCCGCGGTCGACGTGCCGCTGATCGCGAGCGGCGGTGCGGGCGCGGTCGACCACTTCCCGCCCGCGGTGGCCGCCGGGGCGGACGCGGTGCTCGCCGCGAGCGTCTTCCACTTCGGACAGCTGCGCATCGGGGAGGTCAAGGACGAGCTGCGCCGGGCCGGGGTCGAGGTGCGGTGACGGTGCTGGACCCGGCGATCGCCGCGCGGCTCAAGCGCAACGCCGACGGCCTGGTGTGCGCGGTCGCCCAGCGGCGGGGCTCCGGCGAGGTGCTGATGGTCGCGTGGATGGACGACGAGGCCCTGCACCGCACGCTGACCACCCGGCGCGCCACCTACTTCTCCCGCAGCCGGCAGCGGCTGTGGGAGAAGGGCGAGACCTCCGGCCACACCCAGTACGTGCACGAGGTCCGGCTGGACTGCGACGGCGACACCGTGCTGCTGGTCGTCGACCAGGAGGGCCCGGCCTGCCACACCGGCGCGGCGACCTGCTTCGACGCCGGCGTGCTGCTCACGTGATCTTCCCGGTGATGTAGCGCTGGATCGTGGGTGCCACGGCCTCGACCATGGTGTCGATGTCGGTGGACGAGAGCGGTTCGAACCGCGCGACGTAGCGGACCATGCCCATGCCGACCAGTTGCGAGGCGACCAACGTGGACCGGAACTCGATGTCGCGGGGCTCGCAGACCGTCCGCAGCACCCGCTCGACGATGTGCTTGATGAGGAAGTCGCGCAGCACGTGGGCGGCCTGCTCGTGGCTGGTGATGCTGCGCATCAGGGCGGTGAACACGCCCCCGCCGGTGGTGTCCCAGGTGGTGAGGAAGGTGCGAACGATGCGCCTGCCCAGGTCGTCGACGTCGCCGTCGAGCAGCCGGTCGGCCACGTCCTTGGGGTTGAACGGCAGCTTGAGCACGGCCTCGGCGAACAGGCCCTCCTTGCCGCCGAACCAGTGGTTGACCATCGCCGCGTCGACCCCGGCCCTCGCCGCGATGGCCCGTACCGTGGCGCCGTCGTAGCCCTGCTCGATGAACACCGCGCGGGCGGCGTCCACCAGCGCGGCCCGGGTGTCCGTGCCGCCCGGCCTGCGGCCCCGGCGGCGGGGTGCCCCTTGTGTCACACCTTCCGTCACCTCATCATCATGCGTCAGCCGCCGACATTTTTCAACGTACCTTGAATTCTGGCCCGGCCGGAACGGGGGACTCGCCCGACCGGAACGGGGGACTCGCGGGGCCGGAACGGGGGACTCGCGGGGCCGGAACGGGGGACTCGCGGGGGGTCGGGACAATGGGCGGATGGTCAGTGTGATCGGCAGTGCGGTCGGCGGCGTGATCGACACAATCCCGTCCGTGCGCGGGCTGGGTGTGGTCAGCCCGACCCTCGACGAGTTCCGCGAGCTCGCCACCGAGCGGCGCGTCATCCCCGTCGTGCGGCGGGTGCTCGCCGACGCCGAGACGCCCGTCGGGGTCTACCGCAAGCTCGCGCGGGGGCGGCCGAACACGTTCCTGCTCGAGTCCGCGGAGAACGGCCGCTCCTGGTCACGCTGGTCGTTCGTCGGCGTCGACAGCCCGGCCGTGCTCACCGAGCGCGACGGCGCGGCGCACTGGACCGGCACGCTGCCGGTCGGCCTGCCCGCCGAGGGCACCCCGCTCGACGTGCTCCGGGAGAGCGTCCGGCTCCTGCACACCGACCCGCTGCCCGGCCTGCCCCCGCTGACCGGCGGCATGGTCGGCTTCATCGGCTACGACGCCGTCCGCCGCCTGGAGCGCCTGCCCGAGCTGACCGAGGACGACCTGCACCTGCCCGAGCTGTCCATGCTGCTGGCCACCGACCTCGCCGCGGTGGACCACCACGAGGGCACCATCACGCTCATCGCCAACGCGGTGAACTGGGACGACACCGACGAGCGGGTCGAGGCGGCCTACGCCTCCGCGGTGGCCCGCCTCGACCGGATGACCGCCGACCTGCAGACCCGGGCCGAGGCCACCGTCGCCGTGTTCGGCCGGCCGGACCTGCGCTACGAGCGCCGCCGCAGCCCCGAGGAGTACACGGAGGCGGTACGCAAGGCGAAGGAGGCCATCCGCGCGGGCGAGGGCTTCCAGGTCGTCCTGTCCCAGCGCTTCGAGATGAGGACGGAGGCCGACCCGCTCGACGTCTACCGCGTCCTGCGCGCCACCAACCCCAGCCCGTACATGTACCTGCTGCGCCTCGACGGCTTCGACATCGTCGGCTCCAGCCCCGAGTCGCTGGTCACCGTCCGCGACGGCGTGGCCACCGCACATCCGATCGCGGGCACCCGCCGGCGCGGCGCCGACCCGGACGAGGACGCGCGGCTGGAGAAGGACCTGCTCGCCGACGACAAGGAGCGCGCCGAGCACGTCATGCTGGTCGACCTCGGGCGCAACGACCTCGGCCGGGTCTGCCGCCCGGGCAGCGTGCACGTCGTCGACTTCTTCCGGGTCGAGCGCTACAGCCACGTCATGCACATCGTCTCCACCGTCACGGGCCGGCTGGCCGAGGGCAGGACCGCGTTCGACGCCGTCACCGCCTGCTTCCCGGCCGGCACGCTCTCCGGCGCGCCCAAGCCGCGCGCGATGGAGCTCATCGAGGAGCTCGAACCGACCCGGCGGGGACTCTACGGCGGCGTGGTCGGCTACCTCGACTTCGCCGGGGACGCGGACACCGCCATCGCGATCCGCACCGCGCTGATGCGCGACGGCACCGCCTACGTGCAGGCCGGCGCCGGGATCGTGGCCGACTCGGACCCGGTCGCCGAGGACACCGAGTGCGTCAACAAGGCCGGCGCCGTGCTGGCCGCGATCGCCACCGCGCGGACGATGCGCCCGGCGGCCGGGTAGGGCCGTGACCGATCGGAGTCGAGGTCCACTGTGGATCGTCGCGCTGTCGCTGGCCGGCGCGGCGGCCGCGCTGTGGGGATCCACCAGGCTCGCCTGGGGTGTCGACACGCCGCGGTTCGGTACGGGCCTCGCGCTGGTCGCGCTCGCCGGGTTCGCCGGCGCGGTCGCGGTCGGCGGCTGGGCCAAACGGGTGGTCGGCGGGCTCGTCGTGCTGGCCGGGGTGCTCGGCGGGGTCGCCGCGCTGGGCACCGGCGGCTCCGGTGCCGGCCTGCTGTCCGCCCTGCTCGGCGCGGTCCTGCTGGCGGTCGCGGGCGTCCTGGTGGCCCGCCTCGGCGGCCGGCTGCCCACCCTCGGCGCCCGGTACCGGCCGGCCGGCGCGCGCGGCGCCTCGGGCGATCGTGACAAGGACATGTGGGACGGTCTGTCCCGCGGCGAAGATCCAACAGCGAACAACGTCGAGGATGAACGCTGAGCGTGGACCCGGTAACGAGTCACCGCACGGTACGGGGTTAGCATCCCTCTGGCGGGAAGGGGCAAGGCTGGTGACTGATACCACCTGCGGCACAGCGAAAACGGCGAAGGAAACGGCGAGATCGTCGTGAGCGTTCTCGAGTCGATCATCGAAGGTGTCCGTGAGGATCTGGCGGAGCGCGAGGCCGCGCTCCCGTTCGAGGCGGTCAAGGAGCTCGCCGCGAAGGCCGCGCCGCCCAAGGACGCGCTGGCCGCGCTGCGCGGTTCCGGCATCGGCGTCATCGCGGAGGTGAAGCGGCGCAGCCCGTCCAAGGGCGAGCTGGCGGCGATCGCCGACCCGGCCGCGCTGGCCAAGGACTACGCCGACGCGGGCGCACGGGTGATCAGCGTGCTCACCGAGGAGCGGCGGTTCGGCGGATCGCTCGCCGACCTCGACGCGGTGCGCGCGGCGGTCGACGTTCCGTTGTTGCGCAAGGACTTCGTGATCGGCCCGTACCAGGTGCACGAGGCCCGGGCGCACGGCGCCGATCTCGTCCTGCTGATCGTGGCCGCCCTCGAGCAGAACGCGCTCGTCTCGCTGCTCGACCGGGTCGAGTCGCTGGGCATGACCGCGCTGGTGGAGGTGCACACCGCCGAGGAGGCCGACCGCGCGCTCGAGGCGGGTGCCACCGTGCTCGGCATCAACGCGCGCGACCTGCACACCCTCGAGGTCGACCGGGAGGTGTTCGGCCGGATCGCCCCGGGCCTGCCGATGGACGTCGTCAAGATCGCCGAGTCCGGCGTGCGTGGCCCCGGTGACCTGATGACCCATGCCGGCGCGGGTGCCGACGCGGTGCTTGTCGGCGAGAGCCTGGTCGCCAGCCCCGATCCCAAGGCCGCCCTGGTGCAGCTGGTCACGGCCGGGTCGCATCCGGCGTGCCCGAGGCCGAGCCGGTGACCGAGCGGGACGGCGAGCCGGGCGGCGACGAGCACGAGCCCGGCCGGCACGACCCGGACGCGCGCGGGCACTTCGGCCCCTACGGCGGGCGGTTCCTGCCCGAGGCGCTGATCGCCGCGATGGACGAGCTGTCCGCCGAGTACGACAAGGCCCGGGTGGACCCGGAGTTCGTCGACGAGCTCAAGCGGCTGCTCAAGGACTACGCGGGCCGCCCGTCGCTGCTCACCGAGGCGCCGCGGTTCGCCGAGCACGCCGGCGGCGTGCGGATCTTCCTCAAGCGCGAGGACCTCAACCACACCGGCTCGCACAAGATCAACAACGTGCTGGGCCAGGCGCTGCTGACCAGGCGGATGGGCAAGAAGCGGGTCATCGCGGAGACCGGCGCCGGCCAGCACGGCGTGGCGACCGCGACCGCGTGCGCGCTGATGGGTCTCGAGTGCGTGGTCTACATGGGCGAGGTCGACACCCGGCGCCAGGCCCTCAACGTCGCCCGGATGCGCCTGCTCGGCGCCGAGGTCATCCCGGTGAAGACCGGCTCGCGCACCCTCAAGGACGCCATCAACGAGGCCCTGCGCGACTGGGTCGCCAACGTCGAGACCACCCACTACCTGCTGGGCACGGCCGCGGGCGGGCACCCGTTCCCGGTGATGGTGCGCAACTTCCACAAGATCATCGGGATCGAGGCGCGCGAGCAGATCCTGGAGAAGGCCGGCCGCCTGCCCGACGCGGTCGCCGCGTGCGTCGGCGGCGGGTCCAACGCGATCGGCATCTTCCACGGCTTCATCGACGACCCCGGCGTGCGGCTGGTGGGCTTCGAGCCGGGCGGCAGGGGCATCGCGTCGGGGGAGCACGGCGCCACGCTGAGCGAGGGCACCCCCGGCATGCTGCACGGCGCGCTGTCCTACCTGCTGCAGGACGAGGACGGGCAGACCACCGAGGCGTACTCGATCTCCGCCGGGCTCGACTACCCCGGCGTGGGTCCGGAGCACTCGTGGCTCAAGGACACCGGCCGCGCGGAGTACCGCTCGGTCACCGACGACGAGGCGATGAACGCCTTCCAGCTGCTGTCCCGCACCGAGGGCATCATCCCGGCGATCGAGTCGGCGCACGCGCTGGCCGGCGCGCTGGTCCTGGGCCGCGAGCTCGGACCGGACGGGCTGATCCTGGTCAACCTGTCGGGACGCGGTGACAAGGACATGGGCACCGCCGCGGACTACTTCGGCTTCGTGGAGACGTGATGGCCCGCCTGGACCCGGTGTTCGCCCGCACGCGCGCCGAGGGGCGGGCCGCCCTGGTCGGCTACCTGCCCGCCGGCTACCCGACCGTGGACGGCTCGGCCGAGCGGCTGACCGCGATGATCGAGGCCGGCTGCGACATCGTCGAGATCGGCGTGCCCTACTCCGACCCGGTGATAGACGGCCCGACCATCCAGGCGGCCGCCGACCTGGCGATCAAGGGCGGGTTCCGGCTGCGGGACCTGTTCCGCGTCGTCGAGTCGGTCGCCTCGGCCGGGGGCCAGGCGGTGGTGATGACCTACTGGAACCCGGTGCACGCCTACGGCGTCGACCGGTTCGCCCGCGACCTCGCCGCCGCCGGCGGGCTCGGCATGATCACCCCGGACCTGATCCCCGACGAGGCGGCGGACTGGCTCGCCGCGTCCGACGCGCACGGCCTGGACCGGATCTTCCTGGTGGCGCCCTCGTCGACCCCGGAGCGGCTGGCCATGACCGCTGCGGCGACCACCGGCTTCCTGTACGCCACGGCCGTGATGGGCGTGACCGGGGCGCGCGACAAGGTGGGCAGCGCGGCCGCCGGCCTGGTCGCCCGGGCCCGCGAGCACGCCGGCGACCTGCCGATCGCCGTCGGCCTCGGCGTGCGGTCCGGGGAGCAGGCCGCCGAGATCGCGAGCTTCGCCGACGCGGTCGTCGTGGGCTCGGCGTTCGTGTCGAAGGCCGGCGACCCGGCCGGGCTCCGCGAGCTGGCCGCCGAGCTGGCCGAGGGCGTGCGCCGCCCGGTGGTCGCCGGATAGCAGCGGTTGGGCGACCCTGTGTGCCCGCCCGGCGGGTCGCCCGTTACGGTGACGCGCGTGACTGTGGCGTCCAGTGTCTTCCTGGCGAACATTCCGAGTCCGGACCGCGGCGTCTGGGAGCTCGGTCCCATCCCGATCAGGGCCTACGCGCTGTGCATCATCGCCGGCATCATCGTGGCGATCTGGTGGGGCGAGCGGCGCTGGGCCGCCCGCGGCGGCACCCCGGGCACGGTCATCGACATCGCGGTGTTCGCCGTGCCCTTCGGCCTGGTCGGCGGGCGGCTCTACCACGTCATCACCGACCACCAGCGCTACTTCGGCGAGGGCCGCAACCCCATCGACGCGCTGAAGATCTGGGACGGCGGCCTCGGCATCTGGGGCGCGATCGCGCTCGGCGCGGTCGGCGCGTGGATCGGCTGCCGGGTCAAGAAGGTGCCGCTGCCGGTGTACGCCGACGCCATCGCGCCCGGCGTGGTCGCCGGCCAGGCGATCGGCCGGCTCGGCAACTACTTCAACCAGGAGCTCTTCGGCGGGCCGACGGACCTGCCGTGGGGCCTGGAGATCTACCGGCGGGTCAACGAGTCGGGCGCCGAGGACAACCTCAACGGAGTGGCGGTCAACCACATCCCGGTCGAGGTCGTGCACCCGACGTTCCTCTACGAGCTGCTGTGGAACCTCGCGGTGGCCGCGCTCGTCGTCTGGGCCGACCGGCGCTTCCGGCTCGGCCACGGCCGCGCCTTCGCGGTCTACGTCGCCGGCTACACCGCCGGCCGCACGTGGATCGAGCTGATGCGCCGCGACGAGGCCACCCACGTGTTCGGCATGCGGGTCAACGTCTGGGTGTCCATCGTCGTGTTCCTCGGCGCGGTCGCGTACCTGGTGCTCGCCAAACGGCGCGGCCCCCGGGAGGACCTCGCGGCGATCCAGGGCAACGTCCCGCCGGACGCCGACGCCGGGGAGGAGACCGCCCCCGAGTCCGCGGACGAGGCCGGTGACCGCGAGGACGCCGGGGCCGAGGACGCCGCTGAGGAGCCGGAGGAGTCCGGCGAGGAGCAGCCGGCCGAGCCGCCCGCGAAGGACGACGAGCCGGCGAAGGCCGCGGACGACACCGGCGCGGAGGCCGACGCGGAGAAGGAGACCAGCTCGCCGGGCCGGTCGGAGTCCTAGGACACCAGGCCCCGGCCGGTCACCAGCGGCAGGTCCAGCGCGGTCAGCAGGCCGGGCTTCGCCGCGACGACCGCGGGGATCGCGTTCACCAGCCGCATGGCGGTGGCCTTGAGGCCCGCGGTGTTGTGGTCGCCGTCGGAGCCGACCAGGCGCAGGTCGAGCGTGCAGCCGGGGTCGCCGGTCACCTCGATGCGGTAGCAGCCCTGGCCGGACGGCTGCGGCCAGTCCGGGCCGAGGTCCCCGCGCAGCCGCGTGACGTGTTCCAGGACGCACACCGCCCGCCCGCCGCGCATCCCGCGCACCTCGAACCGCAGCGCCGCCGCGGTCCCCGCCCCGACGGTGCCGGACGCGATCTCGAACGTCTCCGGCGCCGGCAGCCGGGTGAACGTCTCCTCCAGCCCGTCGAGCTCGACGTCGAGACCGGCGGCGAGCTGGCGCACCACACTGCCCCACGCCAGCGACAGCACGCCCGGCATGAGCAGCATCGGGGTGTCCTCCAGGGGGCGGCCGAACCCCATGATGTCGAACAGCACGGTGGCGTTGTCGTAGGTCGAGTAGTCGAGGATCTCCAGGCAGCGCACCTGGTCGATGCGCTCGCACACCGAGGTCAGCACGAGCGGCAGCCAGTCGTTCGCGAAGCCGGGGTCGATGCCGTTGACCCACAGCGACGCGCCGCCGTCCGCCGCGGCCCGGCGGATCGGCTCGACCATCTCGTCGGGTACCACCCCCGCCGGGTACTGCAGGAACACCGGCGAGCTGGACACCACGTCGACGCCCGCGCGCAGGATCCGTTCCAGGTCGGCGAGCGCCTCGACGATCCGGTCGTCGGCCATCGCGGTGTAGACCACGCAGTCCGGCTTCAGCGCGAGCAGCGCGTCGGCGTCGTCGGTGGCGGTGACGCCGAGCGGGCCGATGCCGGCCAGCTCACCCGCGTCCCGGCCCACCTTCTCCGGGCTGGACACCCACACACCGGCCAGCTCCAGGTCCGGCCGCGCGGCGATCCCGGCGATCGCGTGCCGCCCCACGTTCCCGGTGCTCCACGCCACCACCCGGTACGTCATAGCGTTCATCCGTCGCTTCCGCTCACAGGTCCGGTAGGCCCAGGTCCAGGTTGGGCGCCTGCAGGCCGCCGTCCACTTCGAGTACCTTGCCGGTGAGGTAGCCGCCGGCCGGCGAGACGAGGAACAGGATGGTGGCCGCGACCTCCTCGGCGGTGCCGATACGGCGCAGGGGGGTGGCCCGCTCCATCCGGGTCCGCAGCTCGTCGTTGGTGAGCACGATGTCCAGCGCCGAGGTGGCGACCGAGCCGACCGCGACCGCGTTGACCCGGATCCGCGGTGCGAGGTCGTAGGCGGTCAGCTCGGTGAGGTGCGCGAGCGCCGCCTTCGCGGTGCCGTAGGCGAGGAAGCCGCGGCCGCTGACCCGGCCCATGATCGACGAGACGTTGACCACCGCCCCGCCGCCACCGGCCAGCATCACCGGTGCGGCCGCTCGGGTGAGCGCGTGTGCGGTGGAGACGTTGAAGCGGAACGCCTCCTCCAGGAAGTCGGTCCCGGTGTCCAGCAGCGGTCGCGGGTAGGTGCCGCCGAGGTTGTTGACGACCACGTCGAGCCGCCCGAACTCCTGGTGCGCGGCGTCGGCCAGCGCGGCCACGGCATCCACATCGGACAGATCGGCGGCGACCGGAAGCGCCCGCCTGCCGGTCGCGGTGACTACCTCGGCCACCTCGTCGAGGTCGGCCTTGGTACGCGCGGAGATCACCACGTCGGCTCCGGCCTCGGCGAGCGCCACGGCGGTCGCCGCCCCGATCCCTCGGCCGGCCCCGGTCACCACGGCGACGTGGTCGGTGAGCAGGAACCGGTCCAGGATCACGCGAAAAAATGTAACACGTTCTACCGTCGTTTGCGGGTGGGCGTGACGACCAGGTTTCCGTTGTCCGTCGTGAGCACCTCGACCGCCGCGGCGTAGTGCCGCTCGATGATCGGGCGGGTGAGCACCTGGTCGGGCGGGCCGGAGGCCACCAGCTCGCCGCCGTCGAGCAGCAGCAGGTGGTCCGCGTACTGGGCGGAGAGCGTCAGGTCATGCAGCGTGCTGACCACGGTCGCACCCTCCTCCGCACGCAGCCGGTCGATCAGGTCCAGCAGGGCCTGCGCGTGCCCGATGTCCAGGCCCGTGGTCGGCTCGTCGAGCAGCAGCAGCCCCGCCTGCTGGGCCAGCACCCGGGCGAGCACGGTGCGCTGCCGCTCGCCGCCGGACAGCGTGTGCAGCACCCGGCCGGCGAGCGACTCCAGGTCCAGCCGGGCCAGCACCTGCTCGACGATCTCCAGGTCCGAGCGGCGCTCGCGGGCCAGCGGCGAGAGGTGCGGGGTGCGGCCGAGCAGCACGTAGTCGGTGACGGTGAGGCGGTCGGGGAGCTGCGGGGTCTGCGGTGCGTAGGCGATCGTGCGGGCGCGCTCGCGGCTGCCGAGCGCGGCGGCCGGCGTGCCGTCGAGCAGGATCTCGCCCCCGTGGTCGACCACCCCGACGATGGACTTGAGCACCGAGGACTTGCCGGCGCCGTTCGGCCCGATGATCGCCAGCCAGCTTCCGGTGGGCACCTCGACGTCGACGCCGGCCGCGACGACCTTCGAGCCGTAGCGCGCGGTCACCCCGCGCAGGGCCAGCGCGGTCACCGGATCCTGCCCCGGTTCATCCGCATCACCAGCAGGAAGAACGGCGCGCCGGTGAACGCGGTGATCACCCCGATCGGCAGCTCGGCCGGCGCGAACGCGGTGCGCGCGATGTGGTCGGCGACGATGAGGAACATCGCCCCGCCGATCAGCGACAGCGGGATCACCACCCGGTAGCTCGCGCCCGCCAGCAGCCGCACCACGTGCGGCACGACGATGCCGACGAACCCGATGAGCCCGCTGACCGCGACCGCCGCCGCGGTCGCCAGGGACGCGGCGAGCAGCACGACCACCCGCACCCGCCCGGGGTGGATGCCGAGCGACGCCGCCTCGTCGTCGCCGACCGCGAGCACGTCGAGCAGCCGCCCGCACAGGCACAGCACCGTGCCGGCGAGCGCGATGTAGGGCAGCGTGATCAGCACCTCGCTCCAGCCCGACGTGTTCAGCCCGCCGAGCATCCAGCTGTAGACCTGCTTGATCGTGTCCGTGTTGAGCTGCTGGACGAAGGTCTGGATCGCGGTGAGGAACGAGGCGACCGCGACGCCGGCGAGCAGCAGCACCGCGGTGCCGCCGCCGGCCGAGCGGCCGAGCAGCCAGGTCAGCGTCACGCCGCCGATCGCGCCGGCGAACGCGGCGAGCGGGAGGGGGCCGATGATCCAGCCGGTGACCGACGGCGCCGCGACGACCACGATGGTGGCCGCCATCCCCGCGCCGGCCGCGGCGCCGAGCAGGTAGGGGTCGGCGAGCGGGTTGCGGAACACGCCCTGGAAGGCGGCGCCGGCCATCGCCAGGGCGGCGCCGACGAGCCCCGCGAGCACGACGCGGGGCAGCCGGATCTCCCAGACGATGGCCGCCTCGGTCGCCGAGAGCGGCGACCGGCCGCCGGTCAGCTGCGCCCAGATCTCGCCCGCGACCCGGGTCCAGCCGAGGTTGGCCGCGCCGAGCAGGGTCGAGATCGAGACCACGACGACGAGCGCGAGCACCGACACGACCAGGACCGCCAGGCGGAGCCGGGTCGGCCTGACGGTGGACCGTGCGGTGTCGCGGCCCGTCGCCGTGAGCATCAGCTCTGGCTCGCCTTGGCCACCGCGTCGGACACCGCCCGGGCGAGGTCGACCACGCGCGGTCCCCACCGGGAGGCGAGGTCGTCGTCGAGGGCGACGACGTTGCCGTTCTTCACCGCGCTGAGGTCGGCCCACCCGGGGCGGGCGGCGACGGTCTTCGCGTTCTGCCCGCAGCACTTGGTGTCGGCCAGGAAGATCAGGTCGGGGTCGGAGGAGAGGATGTGCTCGGAGGACAGCTGGGGGTAGCCGCCCTTGTCCTTGTCCGCCGGGTCGGCGATGTTGGTGAGGCCGAACAGGGCGTACACCTGGCCGATGAAGGTCTTCGAGGTCGCGCTGTAGAGGGTCGTGTCGAGCTCGTGGTAGTAGCTCAGCGGCTTCTTGAGCTTCGGTGCGTCCGCAGCGAGCTTCTCGATGTCGTCCCGGGTGCGGTTCGCGAGGTCCTTCGCCTCGTCGGCGTGGCCGGTCGCCTCGCCGATGAGCTCGATGCCGGAGTAGACGTCGTCGAGCGTCGCGGCCGCGGGCACGATCAGCACCTTCCGGTGCAGCTGCCCGAGCGAGGCGACGAGGTTCTCGGAGTCGTCGGAGATCACCACGAGGTCGGGGTCGTAGCCGGCGATGGCCTCGACGTTCGGGGTGAGGCCGGACAGGTCGGTCCGCGGCGCGTCGGCCGGGTAGGTGGACTGGTCGTCCACGGCGACGACCTGGTCGCCGGCGCCGACGGCGAACAGCGTCTCGGTGTTGCTGGCCGACAGCGAGACGATGCGCTCGGGGCGCTCGTCGATGGTCAGCGGCTCGCCGGTCGGCGGTGTGACCGTGACGGGGAACTGCTGCTTGTCCTGGGTCTGCGCGGACCGCGGCGTGTCGTCGGCGCGCTCGGCGCATCCGGCGGCGGTGAGGGCCGCGACGAGGGTGAGGGCCGCGAGGCGTCGCACGCGCCTGCGGTGGGGGTTCGACATGGACCACCTTCGGGTCGTCGGCCCGGCGCAGCGGGCGACGTGGCGGTCGCGACGCCGCATCCCTGCACCGGGGGCGGTTGGCGTCGACGCGGGGGAGTGGTAGGCGACCTGGCTCGGGCACGCGTCGTGCGGGCCACCACAGTTGCGGGACAGCGCCGGGTTCGCACCGGACTTCGCTACCACCTGCCGCGGCCCCGGATGGACCGCGAACTGTTCGCGTCACCGGTCAGTGAGCTGACCAGCAGAAGAACGCTACCACCCCGGTAACGCCGGTCAGGCGGAGCCGCGTTCGACCAGCTCGGTGGGTAGGACGACGGCGTCGCCGCTCGGGTCGCCGCCGATCTGGGTGAGCAGCAGCTCGGTCATCGTGCGGGCCTGGTCGATGACGGGCTGGTGGATGGTGGTCAGCGGGGGCTCGGTGTGCCTGGCCATCTCGATGTCGTCGTAGCCCACCACCGACACGTCCTCCGGCACCCGCCGCCCGCCCGCGCGCAGCGTCCGCAGGGCACCGATGGCCATCAGGTCGTTCGCCGCGAACACGCCGTCGACGTCCGGGTAGCGCTCCAGCAGCGCGGTCATCGCCTGCTCGCCCGACTCGCGGGTGAAGTCGCCGTAGGCCACCCGGTCGGCCTTGCGCCCCGCCGCGGACAGGGCGCGCCGGTAGCCGTTGAGCCGGTCGTTCCCGGCGGTCATGTCCTGCGGCCCGGCGATCGTCGCCACCCGGCGGCGGTCCGCGGTCAGCAACCGCTCCGCCGCCAGCTGCGCGCCGCCCACGTTGTCCACGTCGACGTAGGACAGCCCGGGCAGGTGGCGCTGCGGGCGCCCGCCCACCACGGTCGGGATGCCGGCCTCCAGCAGGATCCGGGGGAGCGGGTCGTCGTCGTGCATCGAGGCGAGCAGGACGCCGTCGACGTGGCCGCTGCGCACGTAGTCGGCGAGCCGGGAGTGCTCGGCGTCGTTGCGCGCGTTCACCAGGACCAGCTGCACGCCGGTGCCGACCAGGGCCTGCGAGGTGGCGATGATGATGTTGCCCAGGTACGGGTCGGACAGCACCGTGGCGTCCGGCTCGCGCATCACCAGCGCCACCGAGTCCGTCCGGCGCATCGCGAGCGAGCGCGCCGCCCGGTTCGGCACGTAGCCGAGCCGTTCGATCGCCGACCCGACGGCATCCTTGACCTCGGGCGAGACCCGCGGCGAGCCGTTGATCACCCGGGACACGGTCGCCCGGGAGACCCCCGCCTCCGCGGCCACCGTGTCCAGGGTCGGCTTGTGCCGCGGGACCGATACCTCACTCATGTCTCGATGCCGTTCGTGCTGATCACCCGCCGGTACCAGTAGGCGCTGTCCTTCCAGACCCGGGCCTGCGTCGGATAGTCCACGTGGACGATGCCGAACCGCTTCGCGTAGCCGTACGCCCACTCGAAGTTGTCCAGCAGCGACCACACGAAGTATCCACGAAGGTCGACCCCCGCCTCGATCGCCTCGTGCACCACCGCCAGGTGATCACGCAGGTAGGCGATCCGCTCCTGGTCCCGCACGCCGTCGGCGCCCAGCTCGTCGTCGAACGCCGCGCCGTTCTCGGTGATCATCAGCGGGATCGGCGCGTACTCCTCGTGCACCCGGTGCACCACCGCGCGCAGGCCCTGCGCGTCGATCGCCCAGCCCATCGCCGTCGCCGGGCCGGGCTGGTCGACGAACCGGACGTCCGCGCAGGCCGGCCACGGGGACGGGCCGGGTGCGGCGGGGTCGGCCGGATCGGCGGCGTCCACGAGCGTCGGCGTGTAGTAGTTGACGCCCAGCACGTCCAGCGGCGTGGAGATCACCGCGAGGTCCCGGTCCGACACGAACGACCAGTCGGTCACCACCTCGGTGTCGCGCAGCACGTCGGCCGGGTAGTGGCCGCGGAACAGCGGGTCCAGGAACAGCCTGTTGGCGAGCCCGTCGATGCGCCGCACCGCCGCGGTCGCCGCGGGCGACGTCGCGCCCGGCATCACCGCGTTCAGGTTCAGCGTGATCGACACCTGGGCGCTGGCCGGCAGCGCGGCGCGCAGCGCGTCGGTGCCCAGCCCGTGCGCGAGCAGCAGGTGGTGCGCGGCACGCAGCGCCAGCGCCGGGTCGGTCCGGCCCGGCGCGTGCACTCCCGAGGCGTACCCGAGGAACGCTGAGCACCACGGCTCGTTCAGCGTGGTCCAGATCGGCACCCGGTCGCCGAGCCGCTCGGCCACCAGCTCGGCGTACTCCGCGAACCGGGCCGCGGTGTCGCGGGCCCCCCAGCCGCCGGAGTCCTCCAGCTCCTGCGGCAGGTCCCAGTGGTACAGGGTGAGCGCCGGCATGATGCCGCGTGCCACCAGCTCGTCCACCAGGCGCTCGTAGTGGTCCAGCCCGGCCTGGTTGGCCGGCCCCTTGCCGCCGGGCTGGATCCGGGGCCACGCCACGGAGAACCGGTAGGCGGGCAGCCCCAGCGAGGCCATCATCGCGACGTCCTCGCGGAACCGCCGGTAGTGGTCGGCCGCGACGTCGCCGGTGTCGCCGTTCGCCACCCGGCCCGGCGTGCGCGCGAACGTGTCCCAGATGGACGGTCCGCGGCCGTCCGCCTCCGGCCCGCCCTCGATCTGGTAGGCCGCCGTCGCGGCACCCCACACGAACCCCTCGGGAAAGTCGAGACGAGTCATCCCTTCACCGCCCCTTGCATGATTCCTCCGACGATCTGCCGCCCCAGCAGCAGGAACACGATCAGCATCGGGAAGGTGGCGATCACCGTGCCGGCCAGCACGAGCGAGTAGTCCACCTCGATGCCGCTCGCCGTGTTGGCGATCGCCACCTGCACTGTCGGGTTCTGCGTGTTCAGCAGGATGAGCGGCCAGAACAGGTCGTTCCAGTAGGTGATGAACGTGAGCAGCGCCAGCACCGCCGTGCCGGACCGTCGAACCACTTGACCTTCGGCGTCCTGGCCATGAACCGGTCGCCGGTGTCGATGTAGTCCTGCCAGGTCGGCCACAGGGCGGACACCTCGTCGCGGTCGGTCGGCAGGCCGGCCTTCGCGAACAGGTCGGTGCGGTAGCACATGGCGAGCCCGCCGATGTCGGTCGGCAGGCCGATCAGCGTCCCGCCGTCCGGGCTGGACGCGCGCTGGACGGTCGACTCGGGTCCACTGCGAGGTGTCGACGCCCTGGTCGGCGAAGTTGACGGACTTGTCCGGCTGGCCGATGAAACCGGACACCTGGCCCACCTCGATCACCTCGAGGTCGGCCGCGCCGGACCCGGCGGTGAGCCGGGCCTGCAGGTTCTGGTGGTGGTGCCGAATTCGCTGCGGTTCTCCACGATCTTGACGTTGTCGTGCGCCTTCTCGTACTCGTCGTAGAGGTCGCGGTTGTCGGGCAGGGAGAAGCTGTCACCGAAGACGTTGATGGTCAGCGTGACCGTGCCGTTCTCGTCGGCGCTGTCCCCGCTGCTTCCGCACGCGGCGAGCACCAGGGCGCTCACCGCCGCCGGCGATGCGACGACCACGCCCGTGGGTCGTCTGGACCTACGCATGGTTCGGGCCTCCTGAGCCGCGGTCGTGAGAGCGCTCTCATGGGTTGACGAAGGATCTCGTTCCGCACTGGGCCTGTCAAGAATTCGTCACCGCGACGTTGCGGAAGGCGACCGGCCCCCTCGCACCAGGGACGGGGTGCGAGGGGAGCCGGCCGGTGCGGCACCCGCCACCGACAGCGGCGGGCACCGCCCGGCGACCCGAACTCCACGTGGCCTCGTGCTGGTCGTTCGGATCGCCGCTCGGGGTCACTCCGGTCAGTGACCGAAGGTGAACCAGTTGACGTTCACGAAGTCGGCCGGCTGGCCGCTGGTGAACGTCAGGTACACGTCGTGCACGCCGGTGACCGCGCTGATGTTCGCCGGCACGGTCCGCCAGCTCTGCCAGCCGCCGGTGTTGGCGACGGCGAAGCTGCCGACGGGCGCGTTCGACCGGCTGTCCAGCCGCACCTCGACCAGGCCGCTCACGCCGCCCGCGGCCCCGGACGCGACCCGGGCGGAGAACTGCCGCGCCGGGGTCGAGCCGAAGTCGATGCCGTTGTAGCGCGCCCAGTCGCCGTTGGCCACCCAGCCGATGTAGCTGCCGCCGCCGGTGTCGGACGCGGTGTCGACCTGCACGCCGCTCTGCTGCTGGAAGTTCTCGGCCTCGTGCTGGGTGTAGGCCGACCCACCGCCGCCGGGAGGCGGTTCGGTCGAGCCGCCGCCGCGGGTCCACACCGCCACGTAGTCGACCAGCATCGGCCTGCCCGGGGTGGTCTCCGCGACCGGCGTGGCCCGGCCCGCGACACCGTCCGGGAACCCGCCGCCCATCGCCACGTTGAGCAGGATGAAGTAGCCGCCGTGGCCGGTCATCTGGCTCCAGGTGTCGGCCGGCAGCTGGTTCTGGCTGATGCTGTGGAACTGCTGGCCGTCGACATACCAGCGCAGCTGGTTGGGCGAGACGCTCTGGTCCCACTCGAACCGGTAGGTGTGGAAGGCCGACTGGCAGCTCGAGCCGGGGCAGGCCCGGCTGGCGCCGATGCCGTTGGTCTCGTTGCACGGCCCGCCCGGCGAGACTCCACAGTGGAGCACGCCCCACACGGAGTTGATGCCGTTGACGTTCTCCATGATGTCGAACTCGCCGATGCCCGGCCAGTTCCAGTAGTTGCCGCGGTAGGGCGAGCCCAGCGCCCAGAACGCCGGCCAGTAGCCCAGCGCGGAGTTGCCCGTCACGTTGGGCATCTGGATGCGCGCCTCGATGCGCACCACGCCGCCGGAGGGCGGCTTGAAGTCGGTGCGCTGGGTCTCGATGCGGCCCGAGGTCCAGTTGCCGGAGCCGTCGCGCAACGGCGTGATGCGCAGGTTGCCCCCGCCGTCGACGCTCAGGTTGGCGGGGTTGTTCGTGTAGGACTGGATCTCGCCGGTGCCCCAGTTGCCGGGGCCGCCGGGGTAGCCGTGGCCGGTGTCGACGATCCAGTTGGCCGACGAGGGCAGCGAGCCGGCCGCGCCGTTGAAGTCGTCGGCCCACACCTGGGTCCAGCCGGAGTCCGGTGGTGGCACGGACGCTTCCGCTTGCTGTGTCAGGGGAATCGCGATCGCGACGGACGCGGCCGCGGCGAACGCGACCAGCCGGCGGCGCCGGCCGCGGGACGGTGGGGGAGGGGAGTAGGGCATGGGCGGTGACCTCCTCGTCACGCTCGGGCAGGGGTTCCGAGTGCCTGTCACGCAGGCCGCAGATATTGCCGTTTGCTATGGAAGCGCTCTCACGACGGATTGTCAACAGCTGCTGACCAGCCGTGCGCTTCCATTTCCGACTGCCTCCGTTACCCTGGAGTAGGCCAGAGTCGGCGCCCGGATGCCCCCACCCGGGGTGTGAGGCGCCATATCGTGCGGATCACGTCGATCGTTACATCGATTCCGACAAATCCGCCCTCGAGTCGTGGCTCCTGGGTTTCGGGACTGTTAAGCTCACGTCAACACGCGGGCCACCGCCGTCCCGCGCCCAGACACACAGACTGAGCGCGAGACGACGAGGGAGGTCAACGCGTGATTTTTTCTGCCATTCCCACCGCACAAGGTCTTTACGACCCCAGCACCGAGCGTGACGCGTGTGGCGTGGCCATGGTCGCCGACATCCAGGGGCGGCGTTCGCACGAGATCATCACCGACGCGCTGGTGGCGCTGGCCAACCTCGAACACCGCGGTGCCGCGGGCGCCGAGCCGACCAGCGGCGACGGGGCCGGCATCCTGTTGCAACTGCCCGACGCGCTGCTGCGTGACGTCGTGGACTTCGACCTGCCCGAGCCGGACGCGACCGGCGCGCACCGCTACGCCGCCGGCATCGCGTTTCTGCCCACCGACCTCGATCAGCGAGCCAGAGCCGTTTCGCTGATCGAGCGCATCGCCGGCGAGGAGGGTCTGGAGGTGCTCGGCTGGCGGGACGTGCCGGTCGCGCCCGAGTCCGCCGGGGTCGGCCCGACCGCCCGTTCGGTGATGCCGCACTTCGCGATGCCCTTCCTCGCGGCCGACCCGGACGCCGCGGGCGGCCGGCCGGCCGGCCTCGAGCTGGACCGGCTGACCTTCTGCCTGCGCAAGCGCGCCGAGCACGAGAGCGTCGCGGCGGGCTGCGGGGTGTACTTCCCGTCGCTGTCCGCGCGCACGTTCGTCTACAAGGGAATGCTCACCACCGCGCAGCTGCCGGCGTTCTTCACCGACCTCACCGACGAGCGGCTGGCAAGCGCGATCGCGTTGGTGCACAGCCGTTTCTCCACCAACACGTTCCCGTCCTGGCCGCTCGCGCACCCGTTCCGGTTCGTCGCGCACAACGGCGAGATCAACACGATCCGCGGCAACCGCAACCGCATGCGCGCCCGCGAGGCGCTGCTCGCCACCGACAAGATCCCCGGCGACCTGACCCGGCTCTACCCGGTCTGCGACCCGGACGGCTCGGACTCCGCGTCGTTCGACGAGGTGCTGGAGCTGCTGCACCTCGGCGGCCGGACGCTGCCGCACGCGGTGTTGATGATGATCCCGGAGGCCTGGGAGAACAACACCACGATGGACCCGAAGCGGCGGGCCTTCTACAAGTTCCACTCCAGCATGATGGAGCCGTGGGACGGCCCGGCCAGCGTGACCTTCTCCGACGGCACCCTCGTCGGCGCGGTGCTGGACCGCAACGGGCTGCGCCCGGCACGCTGGTGGCAGACCACCGACGACCGGGTGGTGCTGGCGAGCGAGACCGGCGTGCTGGACGTGCCGCCGGAGAACGTCGTCGCGAAGGGCCGCCTGCAGCCCGGCCGGATGTTCCTCGTGGACACCGCGGCCGGCACGATCGTCGACGACGACGAGGTCAAGTCCGCGCTCGCCGAGGAGCTGCCCTACGAGGAGTGGCTGCACGCGGGCCTGCTGCGGATCGCCGACCTGCCCGACCGCGAGCATGTCGTGCAGACCAACGAGTCCGTGCTGCGCCGCCAGCTGTCCTTCGGCTACACCGAGGAGGAGCTCAAGATCCTCCTCACGCCGATGGCCCTGACCGGCGCCGAGCCGATCGGCTCCATGGGCACCGACACCCCGCCGGCCGCGCTGTCCAAGCGGCCGCGGCTGCTCTACGACTACTTCAAGCAGAACTTCGCGCAGGTGACCAACCCCCCGCTGGACGCGATCCGTGAGGAGATCGTCACCTCGGTGCAGCGCATCATGGGCCCGGAGCAGAACCTGCTGGAGCCGAGCCCCGCGTCCTGCCGGCACATCCAGCTGCCGCTCCCGGTCATCGACAACGACGAGCTCGCCAAGCTCATCCACGTCAACGACGACGGCGACATGCCCGGCTACGCCTGCACGGTCATCCCCGGCCTGTACGAAGTGGACGGTGGCGGCCCGGCGCTCGAGGAGGCCATCGCCCGGGTGCGCCGGGAGGCGTCCGAGGCGATCGCGGCCGGCGCCCGGATCCTCGTGCTGTCCGACCGGGACTCCGACCACCGGATGGCGCCGATCCCCTCGCTGCTGCTGGTCTCCGCGGTGCACCACCACCTGGTGCGCACCAAGGAGCGGCTGCGGGTGGCGCTCGTGGTCGAGACCGGTGACGCGCGCGAGGTGCACCACGTCGCCCTGCTGCTGGGCTACGGCGCGGCCGCGGTCAACCCGTACCTCGCGTTCGAGACGATCGAGTACCAAATCCGGCGCGGCGCGATCAGCGGCATCGACCCCCGGCGGGCCGTCCGCAACTACGTGGCCGCGCTCGTCAAGGGCGTCCTCAAGATCATGTCCAAGATGGGCATCTCGACGGTCGGCGCCTACACCGCGGCGCAGGTCTTCGAGGCGTTCGGGCTCGCGCGCGACGTGCTCGACGAGTACTTCACCGGCACCGGCTCCAAGCTCGGCGGCGTCGGCCTGGACGTGCTCGCCCTCGAGGTGGCCGGCCGCCACCACGCCGCCCACCCGGAGAACCCGACCGACCGGGTGCACCGGCGGCTGGAGTCCGGCGGCGAGTACGCCTACCGGCGCGAGGGCGAGCTGCACCTGTTCACCCCGGAGACCGTGTTCCTGTTGCAGCACGCGACGAAGACCCGCCGCGACGACGTCTACCGGCAGTACGTGGCCGAGGTGGAACGGCTCAACCGCGAGGGCGGCGCGTTGCGCGGGCTGTTCGCGCTGCGCACCGAGGGCCGCACGCCGGTCCCGCTCGACGAGGTGGAACCGGTCGAGTCGATCCTCAAGCGGTTCAACACCGGGGCGATGTCCTACGGCTCGATCAGCGCCGAGGCGCACGAGACGCTGGCCATCGCGATGAACCGGATCGGCGGGCGGTCCAACACCGGCGAGGGCGGCGAGGACACCGACCGGCTCTACGACCCGGAGCGCCGCTCGGCGATCAAGCAGATCGCGAGCGGGCGGTTCGGCGTCACCAGCGAGTACCTGGTGAACGCGACCGACCTGCAGATCAAGATGGCGCAGGGCGCGAAGCCGGGGGAGGGCGGCCAGCTCCCGCCGAACAAGGTGTGGCCGTGGATCGCGCGCACCCGGCACTCCACCGCGGGCGTCGGCCTGATCTCCCCGCCGCCGCACCACGACATCTACTCCATCGAGGACCTCGCCCAGCTCATCCACGACCTGAAGAACGCCAACGAGAACGCGCGCGTGCACGTCAAGCTCGTCAGCGAGCTCGGCGTCGGCACCGTGGCCGCGGGCGTGTCCAAGGCACACGCGGACGTCGTGCTGATCTCCGGGCACGACGGCGGCACCGGCGCCTCGCCGCTGAACTCGCTCAAGCACGCCGGCACGCCGTGGGAGGTCGGGCTCGCCGAGACGCAGCAGACGTTGCTGCTCAACGGCCTGCGCGACCGGATCACCGTGCAGGTGGACGGCGCGATGAAGACGGGGCGGGACGTGATCGTCGCGGCGCTGCTGGGTGCCGAGGAGTACGGGTTCGCCACCGCGCCACTGGTCGTGGCGGGCTGCGTGATGATGCGGGTGTGCCACCTGGACACCTGCCCTGTCGGCGTGGCCACGCAGAACCCGGCGCTGCGCGAGCGGTACACCGGGCAGGCCGAGCACGTGGTCAACTTCTTCGACTTCGTCGCGAACGAGGTGCGGGAGATGCTGGCGGAGCTGGGTTTCCACACCCTCGACGAGGCGATCGGGCACGCCGAGCTGCTCGACGTCGACGAGGCGGTCGACCACTGGAAGGCGCACGGGCTCGACCTCACTCCGGTCTTCGCGGTGCCGCAGACCCGCTACGGCGGCGCCCGGCGGCGGGTCCGCGCCCAGGACCACGGGCTGGACGAGGCGCTGGACCGCACGCTCATCCAGCTCGCCGAGGCGGCGCTGGAGGACGCGCACCCGCTGCGGCTGGACCTGCCGGTCCGCAACGTGAACCGGACCGTCGGCACGCTGCTCGGGTCCGAGGTCACCCGCCGCTACGGCGGTGACGGGCTGCCCGACGACACCATCCACATCGAACTGTCCGGGTCGGCCGGCCAGTCGCTGGGCGCGTTCCTGCCGGCCGGGATCACGCTCGACCTGATCGGCGACGCCAACGACTACGTCGGCAAGGGCCTGTCCGGCGGGCGGATCATCGTGCGGCCGCACCCGGACTCGGCGTTCGCCGCGGAGCAGCAGGTGATCGGCGGCAACGTGATCTGCTACGGCGCCACCGGCGGGGAGATCTTCCTGCGCGGCCGCGTCGGCGAGCGGTTCTGCGTGCGCAACTCCGGCGCGGTGGCCGTGGCCGAGGGCGTCGGCGACCACGCGTTCGAGTACATGACCGGCGGCCGGGCCGTGGTGCTCGGCCCGACCGGGCGCAACCTCGCGGCCGGCATGTCCGGCGGCATCGCCTACGTCCTCGACCTGGACGAGCAGCTGGTCAACACCGCGATGGTGGACCTGCAGCAACCGTCCGGTGAGGACCTGCGGTGGCTGCGGGAGATCGTCCAGCGCCACCACACCTACACCGGGTCGGCGGTGGCGGCGTCGCTGCTCGGCGACTGGACCCGGCGCGCGGCCTCGTTCACCAAGGTGATGCCGCGCGACTACCAGCGCGTGCTCGACGCGATGCGGCTCGCCGCCGCCGAGGGACGCGACATCGACGAGGCGGTCATGGAGGCTTCGCGTGGCTGACCCCAGCGGTTTTCTCAAGAGCGCGCGCAAGGACGCGACGAAGCGGCCGATCCGGGACCGGCTGTCGGACTGGCACGAGGTGTACGCCGACCTCGACGCCGCCGAGCGGGACAGGCAGGTGCGCACGCAGGCGAGCAGGTGCATGGACTGCGGGATCCCGTTCTGCCACTCGGGTACCGCGGGCTGCCCGCTCGGCAACCTGATCCCGGAGTGGAACGACCTGGTCCGCGCCGGTGACTGGTCCGCGGCCAGTGAACGGCTGCACGCCACCAACAACTTCCCGGAGTTCACCGGGAAGCTGTGCCCGGCGCCGTGCGAGACGGCGTGCGTGCTGTCGATCTCGCCGCTGTCCGAGGGACCGGTGACGATCAAGCGCGTCGAGGCGACGATCGCCGAGGTGTCGTGGGAGAAGGACCTGGTGCAGCCGCGGCAGTCGGCGGTGGCGTCCGGCCGGCGGGTCGCGGTCGTCGGCTCCGGCCCGGCCGGGCTCGCCGCGGCCCAGCAGCTGACCCGCGCCGGCCACGAGGTGACCGTGTACGAGCGCGACGACCGGCTCGGTGGGCTGCTCCGCTACGGCATCCCCGAGTTCAAGATGGAGAAGAAGGGCCTCGACCGCAGGCTCGCCCAGCTCCGGGCCGAGGGCACCCGGTTCGTCACCGGGTGCGAGGTGGGCGGCTCGGGTCCCGGCGACCTGTCGGTGGAGGCGCTGCGGTCCTCCCACGACGCGGTGGTGCTGGCGGTCGGCGCGCTGCGCGGCCGCGACGCGCCGGAGGTCCCCGGCCGGTCGCTGGCCGGTGTGCACCTGGCCATGGACCACCTGGTGCCGGCGAACAAGGAGTGCGAGGGCGACGGGCCGACGTCGATCTCCGCCGCCGGCAAGCACGTGCTGATCATCGGCGGCGGCGACACCGGGGCGGACTGCTACGGCACCGCGACCCGGCAGGGCGCGCTGTCGGTGACCCAGCTCGACCAGTACCCCGAGCCGCCCTCCGTCCGCGACGACGACATCTCGCCGTGGCCGGTGTGGCCGTGGGTGCTGCGCACCTACCCGGCGCACGAGGAGGCGGGGGAGCGCCGGTTCGCGGTGGCCGTGGAGGAGTTCGTCGGCGACGAGGAGGGCAACGTGCGGTCCGTGCGGCTGCGCGAGGTCGTGGTGCGCAGGGACCCCGGGACGGGCGTCCGTGAGGTCACCCCGGTCGGCGACCAGGTCGAGGAGATCCCGGCGGACCTGGTCCTGCTGGCGATCGGCTTCGAGGGCGTGGAGCACATGCCGCTGCTGGACGGGCTCGGCCTGTCGCTGAGCCGGCGCGGCACCCTGTCGTGCGGCGCGGACTGGCGGACCGGCGCCGAGGGCGTCTTCGTCTGCGGCGACGCCCACCGCGGTGCGTCGCTGGTCGTGTGGGCGATCGCGGAGGGCCGCTCGGTGGCGAACGCGGTCGACGCGTACCTGACCGGACACTCGGACCTGCCCGCTCCGGTCCACCCCACGGCCCTGCCGCTCGCGGTGGTGTAAGGGGCCGGGCCACCCGGCGCCCCGCCCCGTGGCGCGGTCGAGCCGACCTGTGGCGCGGTCGAGTCGACCTGTGGCGCGGTCGAGTCGACCTGTGGCGCGGTCGAGTCGACCTGTGGCGCGGTCGAGTCGACTTGTCGCGTCGGCGACCCGGTTCCGCGCGTGACCGGCTCGGTTCGACGATGCCCCGCGTGTCGGGACGACTCGGTGGTGTGCGGGGGGGGTCGACTCGGTGGTGTGAGGGGTCGGGTCGGTGGTGTGAGGGTCAGAGGTCGGCGAACCGGTTCAGTACGAGCGCGGCGGCCTCGAGGTCGGCGGACAGCGGGCGGTCGGCGAGCTCCGGGTCCAGCACGGCGTCGGCCAGGTCGAAGGCCTCGCGGATCGGCAGGTCCATCAGGTCCGCCGGCCGCATCCGCAGCGCCCGCACCGCGGCGACCAGCTCGCAGGCCAGGACCTGCCGGTACGCCTCCGCCGCGGACCACGCCGCCCGGGCGGCCTGCGTCGCGAACGACGCGTGGTCCTCCACGCCGCGCGACACCACGGCCGTCCCCAGCGTCACGGGCAGCGCCGCCTGCCGCAGCGACGCGAGCGCGTCGTGCGCGACGTACTCCAGGATCATCACCCCCGAGCTGCCCGGCGGCCCGGACGCCAGGAACGCCGGCAGGTCGGTGAACGACGGCTCCACCAGGTCGCCCAGCCGGGTCGCGGACAGCTCGGCCACGTGGTGCACGGTCGCGCGGACCTGGTCCAGCGCCACGGCCACGTACGCGGTGTGGAAGTGCGCGTGGTGGAACACGTCCCCGGCCGACAGCGACACCATCGGGTTCTCCGCCGTCGCGTTGATCTCGATCGTCAGCACCCGGGTGAGGTGCGCGAGCGCGTCCAGCGCCGGGCCCTGCACCTGCGGGAACGCCCGCAGGCCGTACGGGTCCTGGATCCGCCGCCCGCGCTGGGGCACCCCGCTCATCCCCAGCAGCCGGCGCAGCTCGGCCGCGCAGTGCACCTGGCCCGGGTGCGGCCGCGCCTCGTGCACCGGCGTCGCATACGCCTCGGGGGAGCCGCCGAGCACCACGAACGACAGGGCGGCCACCACGTGGCTCGCCCGCAGCACGCCGTCGAGCTCGCGCGCGACCAGCACGGCGTCCGCGAGCGTCGCCGCGTTGCTGCTCATGAACGCGAGCGCGTCGGAGGTGTCGAGCGGGACGGGTGGCAGCGACCCGGCCGCCCACGGCTGCTCGCCGGCCAGCGTCAGCGCCGCCTCGGCCAGCGCGGTGAGGTCGCCGGTGCCGATCGCGCCGGTGCGGTGCAGCCGGGGCACCGCGCCCGTGGACAGCGCGGTGGCCAGCGCGTCGAGCAGCCGGGGGTGCGCGCCGGAGCCGCCGGCGGCCAGCTGGTTGAGCCGGATCAGCAGCGTGGCCCGCACCTGCCGCACGGGCATCGGCGCGCCGGTGCCGCCGGCATGGCTGCGCAGCAGGCGGCGGCCGTGTTCCGGGCCGGCATCGTCGTCGACGGTCAGGTCGCGGTTCGCGCCGACCCCGGTCGTCCGGCCGTAGATCTCCCGCCGCGCGGCGAGCTCGGTCACCAGCGCCCAGGCCTCCTCCACCCGCCGCTGCGCCTCGGGCGCCACCCGCACGCTCAGCTCGCCGTCGGCGACCAGTTCGACGTCCGCGCACCGCAGCGTGCTGCCGTTCACCACCAGCTCAGCTTCACCCATCCGCGCTCCCGGGGTCCGGCACCACCGCCATCGTGACCGCCATTGTGCGGGACCGGCCTCGCCACGCTCCGCTGACAACCCGACTTCTGTGGGTAACTTTCCACCCGTTCCGTCGTTAACCTGTGGCCACCTGTCCCCTGCGCGGATGACCCCGACCGGGTGATCCGAAAGGTAGGTACTCACATGAAGACAATCCGGCGGTCCGCCGTCGCCGTGGCGGCGAGCGGGCTCGCGATCGCCCTGTTCGTCAGCCCCTCCGCCGAGGCGGCCCAGCCCGCATCCTCCTCGGCGGTGGTGCACCGGATGGGCGGCGTGTCCACCACGTGGACGCCGGAGGCCATGCGCAACGCGATCCCGCTCGACCGGCTGCTGCCGAAGGTGGACGCGTCCCGGCTGACCCACGACGTCCGGCGCGGTGTGTCGCAGGTGGTCGCGCCGACCGCCGCGCCGGCCGACGCCACGCCGATGGCCTTCCCCGAGGGCGGCGGCCCGTGGACCGGCGGCGGGGCGGTGTCGAAGACCGCGGGCAGGGTCTTCTTCACCTACCAGGGCCGGCAGGCCTCGTGCAGCGGCGACGCGGTGACCAGCGGTAACAAGAGCGTCGTGCTCACCGCCGGGCACTGCGTGAAGCTCGACGGCGCCTGGCACACCGACTGGGTCTTCGTGCCCGGCTACGACAACGGCAACGCGCCGTACGGCACGTGGACGGCGAGGACCACGCTGGCCACCCCGCAGTGGGCGGCCGGCGAGGACATCAACTACGACGTCGGCGCGGCCGTGGTGAACCCGCTGGACGGGCAGAGCCTGACCGACGTGGTCGGCGGCCAGGGCGTGGCGTTCAACCAGGCGCGTGGCCAGGACATGTACGCCTTCGGCTGGCCGGCGGCCGACCCGTACGACGGCACGAAGGAGATCTACTGCAGCGGCACCACGTTCGACGCCTTCATCAGCGACGGCATCGGCATGACCTGTGACATGACCGGTGGCGCCAGCGGCGGCCCCTGGTTCCTCGACTTCGACGAGGGGGCCGGCACGGGGATCCAGAACTCGGTGAACAGCTACAAGATCAACTTCATCGACATCTGGATGTTCGGGCCGTACTTCGGTTCCGACGCGCAGGGCGTGTACGACACCGCGCAGTCCGGCTGATCCCGTCCCGACCGTCGGCGGGTGGTGCCCCCGGGGTGCCACCCGCCGACGCATAGGCTCACCCGGTGAGCAAGTTCGACGGGTTCGGCGAGCACGCGATCGACTTCTACGACGGCCTCGTCGCCGACAACTCCAAGTCCTACTGGACCGACCACAAGGCGGTCTACCAGTCCGACGTGCGCGAGCCGATGGAGGCGCTGCTCGCCGAGCTGTCGGGGGAGTTCGCCACCGACTTCGGCCGGGCCACCGTGTTCCGCCCGTACCGCGACGTGCGGTTCAGCAAGGACAAGACGCCGTACAAGACGCACTGCGGCGGGGTGATCGAACCGGGCCGGGGCGCGGGCGCCTACTACGTGGAGCTCAGCCCGGACGGCGTGCGCACCGGTGGCGGCTGCTTCCACCTGCAGCCCGACCAGCTGGCCCGGTTCCGCACCGCGGTCGCCGAGGAGATCCACGGCGCCGCGCTGGCGCGGATCCTCACCAGGCTGGAGAAGGCCGGCTGGGAGGTCAAGGGCGACCGGCTGGCCACCCGGCCCCGGGGCGTCCCGGCCGACCACCCGCGGCTGGACCTGCTGCGATACCGATCGGTCTACGCGACGCGGACCTGGCCGCCGGACGACGTGCTGCACGAGCGGGCGCTGCTCGACCGGGTCCGTACGGCCTGGCGGGCGTTGCGCGCCTTCAACGAGTGGGCCCGTGATCACGTGGGGCTCAGCGAGCAAACGCGACGATAACTTTCTGGATCGATCCGTGCGTTACTGCTCGGTACTTCGGGATCGTTCCAGCAAACAGCGCTAGGCTGCGTACCCGTGAGTCGACGAGCGAAGATTGTATGCACTCTGGGACCGGCGACAGCCACCCCGGAGAAGGTGCGCGACCTGGTCGCGGCCGGCATGGACGTCGCCAGGATGAACTTCAGCCACGGCAGCCAGAGTGACCACAAGCAGGTCTACGACCTGGTCCGGGCCGCCGCCGACGAATCCGGCCGCGCGGTGGGAATCCTGGCCGACCTGCAGGGACCGAAGATCCGCCTCGGCACGTTCGCCGGCGGCCCGGTCGAGTGGCGGGTCGGCGACATCGTGCGGATCACCGTCGAGGACGTCGAGGGCACCCACGACCGCGTCTCCACCACCTACAAGGGCCTGGCCAGGGACGCGAAGCCGGACGACCGGCTGCTGGTGGACGACGGCAACGTCGGCCTGACCGTGGTCGCGGTCGAGGGCCAGGACGTGGTCTGCGAGGTCAACGAGGGCGGCAAGGTCAGCAACAACAAGGGCATCTCGCTGCCCGGCATGGACGTGTCGGTGCCGGCGATGTCGGAGAAGGACATCGAGGACCTGGAGTTCGCGCTCCATCTCGGCGTGGACTTCGTGGCACTGTCCTTCGTCCGGTCGCCCGCGGACATCGACCTCGTGCACCAGGTGATGGACCGGGTCGGCCGCGGCCGGCTGCCGGTGATCGCGAAGCTGGAGAAGCCGGAGGCGGTCTCCAACCTCGAGGCGATCGTGCTGGCCTTCGACGGCGTCATGGTGGCCCGCGGCGACCTGGGCGTCGAGCTGCCGCTGGAGCAGGTGCCGCTGGTGCAGAAGCGGACGATCCAGATCGCGCGGGAGAACGCGAAGCCGGTGATCGTGGCGACCCAGATGCTGGAGTCCATGATCAACAACTCCCGGCCGACCCGCGCCGAGACCTCCGACGTGGCCAACGCCGTCCTCGACGGCGCCGACGCGGTGATGCTCTCCGGCGAGACCAGCGTCGGCCGGTACCCGATCGAGACGGTGCGCACGATGAGCCGGATCGTCGAGGCGGTGGAGAGCGAGTCCACGGTGGTGCCGCCGCTGACCCACGTGCCCCGTACCAAACGGGGCGTGCTGTCCTATGCGGCGCGCGACATCGGCGAGCGGCTCAACGCCAAGGCACTGGTCGCGTTCACCCAGTCCGGGGACACGGTGCGGAGGCTCGCCCGGCTGCACACCCACCTGCCGCTGCTGGCGTTCACGCCGGAGCCCGCGGTGCGCAGCCAGCTGGCGCTGACCTGGGGCGTGGAGACGTTCATGGTGCCCGAGGCCGACTCGACCGACCTCATGGTGCGCCAGGTGGACCAGGCGATGCTGTCGATCGGGCGGCAGTACCAGCCCGGGGATCTCGTGGTCGTGGTCGCCGGGTCGCCACCCGGGACGGTCGGTTCGACCAACCTCATCCGCGTCCACCGCCTAGGCGAAGAAGACCACGCTTAGCTGTTCCGCCTCCCCGGAATTCACGCTTGTGGTCGCCTTGGGCCGGGTTCCGGTCCGTTGGGCACGTACTTGTGGTTGGGTTGCGTCCCGTTCCCCTTGGGTGCGGTTGGCAGCGGGGGTGTCGTGGCACCAATTCCCTTGGTGCGGTTTGGCAGTGGGGGTGCGTGGCGCCGTTTCCCTTGGGTGTGGTGGTGGCGGGGCGGCATGGCACCATTCCTGACCATGGGCGGATTCAGGCGGGTGGCACGGTGACCGAGGCGGCGCGGCAGGCTGCGGCGGACCTGGCCGAGTTGCGCGCCGGGTCGGCCGACGTGCCGGCGACCGGCCAGCCGGTGCTCGACCGGCTGGTGGCGCTGCTCGACCTGGAGCGGATCGAGGAGAACATCTTCCGCGGGGTCAGCCCCGCGCCCTCGCCGGTGCGGGTGTTCGGCGGTCAGGTGGCCGGCCAGGCGCTGGTCGCCGCGGGCCGGACGGTGCCCGCCGAGCGCAAGGTGCACTCGCTGCACGCGTACTTCATCCGCCCCGGCGATCCGTCCGTGCCGATCGTGTACGAGGTGGACCGGATCCGGGACGGCCGCTCCTTCACCACCCGGCGGGTCATCGCGGTACAGCGCGGGAAGGCGATCTTCTCGCTGTCCGCGTCGTTCCAGGCGCCCGAGCCCGGGGTGGAGCACGCCGAGCCGATGCCGGCGGTGCCCGATCCGGAGACGCTGCCGACCCGCGCGGTGACGATGGGCCGCTACGCCGCGAAGCTCGGCGACTTCGCCCGCCTGCCGCGGCCGATCGACATCCGCTACGTGACCGACCCGCCGTGGGAGCAGCGCGACCGCGGGCCGAGCGAGGCCCGAAGCCAGGTGTGGATGCGCGCGGACGGCAGGCTGCCCGACGACGAACTGCTGCACGTGTGCGTGCTCACCTACGCGTCGGACATGACGCTGCTGGACTCGGTCCTGGTGCGGCACGGCGCGTACTGGGGGCTGGACAAGGTGCTGGGCGCGAGCCTGGACCACGCGCTGTGGTTCCACCGGCCCTTCCGCGCCGACGAGTGGTTCCTGTACGACTGCGTGTCGCCGAGTGCGTCCGGCTCCCGCGGCCTGGCCACCGGCCGGTTCTTCGCCCAGGACGGCACCCTCATCGCCACGGTCGTCCAGGAGGGCCTGCTGCGCATCCTCGACTGACCGTCGGCCGGGGGACTCGCGACGTTGTTGGTGATTGTCAGGGAGGCGCGAGGGTAGGAGGATTCTTCACCTCTACTCTGTCATCCTCCGGGAGTCGCCGTGGAAACTCGTGCCATCCGTTCGCTGGTCCTGCTCGCGGGGCTGGTGCTGCTCATCGGTGCGGTGGGGGCCGTGTCGCCGGTGTCGTCGGTCTCCGCCCAGGACCGGGGCGAGCTCGGCGCCGACCTGGACGCCATCCTCGCCGCCCCCGGGCTCGCCGGCGCGGACGTCGGGCTCGTGGTGAAGACGCTCGACGGCGAGACCGTGTACCAGCGCAGCAGCGACCGCCGCCGGCAGCCCGCCTCCAACGCGAAACTCGTCACCTCCGCGGCCGCGCTCGAGGTGCTCGGGCCCGACCACCGGTTCACCACGACCGTCGCGAGCCCGGCCCGCCGGCACGGCCACACCCTCGACGGCGACCTGTACCTCAAGGGCACCGGCGACCCGACCATGCTCGCCGGCGACTACGACACGCTCGCGAAGCAGTTCGCGGATTCCGGGATCACGTCGGTGCGCGGCCGGTTGGTGGCCGACGACACGTGGTTCGACGACACCCGGCTCGGCCTCGGCTGGGCCTGGGACGACGAGCCGTACTACTACGACGCGCAGATCTCGGCGCTGACCGCCGCCCCGGACACCGACTACGACGCCGGCTCGATCATCGTCCGGGTGGAGCCCGGCGCGCACGGCCGGGCCAGGGTCACCACGCAGCCGCCGACGGATTACGTCACGATCCGCAGCACCGCGACGACCGGCGCGGCCGGCTCCGACGACACGATCTCGGTCGACCGCGAGCACGGCTCCAACGTCTTCACCGTGTCCGGCTCGATCCCGGCCGACGGCACGGCGGACACCGAGTGGATGGCGGTCTGGGAGCCGACGGGCTACGCCGCCGCGCTGTTCCGCGACGCCCTGCGCGACCACGGGGTGCGGGTGCAGGGCCGCACGACCCGCGGTGCGACCCCGCGGAGCGCGAGGCCCTACGCGGTGCGCGAGTCGATGCCGCTGCGCGAGCTGCTGGTGCCGTTCCTCAAGCTCAGCAACAACATGCACGCCGAGATCCTGACCAAGACCATGGGCCGGGTCACCGCCGGCGAGGGCAGCTGGGACGCGGGCGAGGATGCCGTGGCAGCCGTGCTGCCGCGCCTGGGCGTCTCCGGCCGCCTGTCGCTGGTGGACGGCTCGGGCCTGTCCCGGATGGACCAGATCGCCCCCGGCCAGCTGGCGTCGCTGCTGGGCGCCGCCGCGGGCCGGCCCTGGTTCCCGGAGTGGTACGAGGCGCTGCCCATCGCCGGCGAGGCCGAGCGCCTGGTCGGTGGCACGCTGCGCAGCCGGATGCGCGGCACGGCCGCGGAGGGCCGGGTGCACGCCAAGACGGGCTCGCTGACGGGCGTGAGCGGCCTGTCCGGCTACGCCGACACCGCGGGCGGCGAGCGCCTGGTGTTCTCGATGGTCACGAACAACTCGATCGGCGTGAACGTCAAGGCGCTGGAGGACGCGGTCGCGATCCGGCTCGCGTCCGAGGGCGGAGGCGCCGACGTGGCTCGCGTGCCGCGCGGGGCCACCGTCGCGCCGGGCCCGCGGCAGGGTGCGAACGACCGGGCGGATCTGGAGTGCAGCTGGCTCAAGGCCTGCTGAGAGACGGTGCGGTAAGGCGGGCCCGGGATCGGTCGGGGGTCGATCCCGGGCCCGCCGCCTGCACGGGCGACCTGGGGAGAAGTGGGGGGAAGACAGGTCGCCCGACACGAGCCGCGGGAACGGGGGATCCCGCGCTCGTGGTCGGTGGGCTCAGCCGCGGGCCTTCAGCATCCCGAAGCCGGGCGGCTCGGCCAGTACGACCGGCCGGCGCATGGGGGTGGTGACCTCGATCGGCGCGGGCTCGTCGTCGGTGGACACCAGGCACAGGTGTGCGGTCAGGTACGCGCGGCAGGGCGCCGGCGTGCGGCCGAACCGGCCGACGCGGCAGTTCGGGCAGCGGCCGAACTGGTCGGGCTCGTGCTCGTCGAGGACGGCCTTCAGGGCCTCGACGAGCCGGGGAGCTCCACCCGGGCCACCTCGGCGGCCGTTCGCTCGTCCCCGAACTCCGCCCGGTACACCACGTCGGCCAGGTATTCGGCCAGCGACGCCTCGAGCTGACCGAAGATCGGACTACTCACCGTCACTCCCGTCGAGAAGTCGACCACGGAGGGCTAACGTCGGCACGTCCAAGTTGCGGTCTCGCGGTTCATGCGTCAATTTGCAACCCAAGGTGTTTTGGTCCGTCGGGCCTTTGGCGCAGCCCCTCAGTTGATTAGCAGCTTGCGGCGAGCCAACCGCATTATGCAAGTTGCAGTACCCGATCGGGTGATAGGCAATGAGGGAAGCTGAAATGATTACGCGCCGCAGGCAACGCCGATCGGGGTTTCCGCGATTTCCCGACTACTGCTTCTTACCGGATGGAAGCATCGGTGTGCCCCTGCCCGAGAGCAAGGTGAGGTGATCGGATGGTGCGAGGTCCCAGCCCGACGGTGCGGCGCCGGCGGCTCGCCAGCGAGCTGCGCCGGCTGCGGGAGGCGGCCGAGCTGACGATCGACGAGGTCGGTGAGAAGCTCGAGTGCTCGGCCTCCAAGATCAGTCGAATCGAGACCGGGCACGTGGGGGTCACCCCGCGCGACGTGCGCGACATGCTCGAGGTCTACGGGATCGAGGACGACGAGCGGGAGGCCCTGGTCCAGCTCGCCCGCGAGGCCCGGAAGAAGGGCTGGTGGCACGCCTACAACGAGGTGTTCACCGGCGCCTTCGTGGGGCTGGAGTCCGACGCGTCCTCGCTGCGCGCCCACCAGGCGCTGCTGGTCCCGGGCCTGCTGCAGTCCGAGGGCTACACCCGCTCGGTGATGCGCGCGATGCTTCCCGACGCCACCGAGGCCGAAGTGGAGCGCCGGGTGGCGGCCCGGGTGACCAGGCAGAAGCTGCTCACCGACGCGCACCCGCCGGAGTACTGGGCGGTGATGGACGAGGCCGTGCTGCGCCGCGCGGTCGGCGGCCCGGACATCATGCGGGCCCAGCTCGAACGCCTGGTCGAGCTCGCCGCGCTGCCGCACGTCACCCTCCAGGTCGTGCCGTTCTCCGCCGGCGCGCACGCCGGGTTGGAGGGCCCGTTCCTCATCCTCGGCTTCCCCGAGCAGGCCGATCCGGATGTCGTCTATGTCGAGAACCAAAAAGTTGCCGTCTACTTGGAACAGCCATCCGACGTGCACCGGTATACGTTAATGTTCGATCATTTGCGTGCGGCGGCGTTGAAACCTGACGACACCGTCCTAATGGTCGAACGGGCAGCCGACCGGCTGGCCTAGCGTCGATTTCGAGAGGAGCAGAGTGTGACCCTTTCTGACCTGACTGATGCCCACTGGCGCAAGAGCAGCCGCAGTGGCGCCGGCAACGACTGCGTGGAGTTGGTCGTGACCGGAGTCGGTGCAGCGGTTCGCGACTCGAAGCGCCCCGGGGCGGGCCACCTCGCGTTCGAGGACGGCGGCTGGACCGCGTTCATGGGCGTGGTGAAGGAGGGGCGCCTCCGCAACGCGTGACGCGTCCCCACCGGTCCTCACCCGCCAGTTGACAGTTCCATGTGATCGTCCGACCCGGTGCTCTCCGGACCCTGGAGCACCGCCTTTCTCCCCGGCCTTACGCGGGCGCAGACCCGGCGAGCCGACCCTTACCCCCTCCCTTACCCGCGCGGGACGCCGCATGAGGGCTCCCCGGCGCCGGGTGTGCGTGACCTTCCGATGCCCGCCTCCGGGCCTCAGCACGAGTCTTGACCTCGTTGTCGACAGATGCGGACGAGGAGTCGAGATGAACGTGACGCCGGAGATCGTCAGGGCCGAGATGGACTACCGGATCGAGCGGGCGCGCACGTCGTACGCCGCCGGGTACCCGCGGACCGCCACGCGGGCGCGCCGCCCCTGGTTGCGCCGCCTGCGCGGGCACGGCGGCGAGCAGGCTGCCGCGGAGTCCGCGACGGCGGTAAATGGGGCGCCGCTGGCCGCCTGAGGTGTGCGAGCATGCGTGCGTGGCACGCCTCGGATCCGGTATTCCGCTGGTGGCACGCGACCGGGAGATGAACCGGTTGCGTGCCGCCTTCGACCAGGCCGTCGCCGGCGCCGCGGTGGCCGTGCTCATCTCCGGGGACGCAGGGGTGGGCAAGACCCGTCTCACCGAGGAGCTGGCCGCGCTGGCCCGGGCCAAGGACGCCGTGGTGCTCACCGGCCGGTGCCTGGACGCCGGCGAGACCGGGCTGCCCTACCTGCCCTTCGTCGAGGCGATGGCCCAGGTCCCCGACCGCGAGCGGGCCGTGCTCGCGCATCCGGCGCTGGCTCGACTGCTGCCGGACGCGGTCCTGCCGAGCGGCGAGCCCACCGGGGGTGGCGGGGTGGCCGGGATAGGCGCGGTGGTCTCCGGCACCGGCGCCCGCCCGGCCGCCCGCGCCGAGCAGGACGTCGGCCAGCTGCAGCTGTTCGACGCCGTGCACGCGCTGCTCACCGACCTCGCCGCGGCGTCGGCCGTCGTGCTGGTCCTGGAGGACCTGCACTGGGCGGACGCGTCCACCCGGCGGCTGCTCGCCTTCCTCGTCTCCCGCCTGCGCGAGCAGCGGCTGCTGATCGTCGCCACCTACCGCAGCGACGACCTGCACCGCAGGCACCCGCTGCGCCCGCTGCTGGCCGAGCTGGTGCGGCTGCCGGCGACCGAGCGGCTCGACCTCAGCCCGTTCGACGAGTCCGACTCGCGCACGTTCGTCACCGCGCTCGCCGAGGAGCTGCTGCCCGAGGAGGCCGTGCGCGAGGTCGCCGGCCGTTCGGAGGGCAACGCGTTCTTCGCCGAGGAGCTGCTGGCCGCCTACGGCGAGCAGGGCACCGTGGCGCTGCCGTGGACGCTCGTGGACGTGCTGCTGGCCAGGGTGGAGCGGCTCTCCGAGGGCGCCCAGCGGGTGGTCCGGGTGGCCTCGGTGGCCGGCCGGCGGGTGCCGCACGCGACGCTGCTGGAGGTGGCCGAGCTCTCCGAGACCGAGCTCGAGGAGGCGCTGCGCGAGGCCGTGCAGCACCACGTCCTGGTGGCCGCCCAGGATCGCGGCGCGGAGGTGTACATGTTCCGGCACGCGCTGCTGCGCGAGGCCGTCTACGGCGACCTGCTGCCGGGGGAGCGGGTGCGGCTGCACAGCGCCTACGCGCGCCGGCTGGCCGGCCAGCACGGGCGGCGGGGCATGGCGGCCGCGCTGGCCCATCACAGCATGGAGAGCCACCAGCTGCCGCAGGCGCTCGCCGCGTCGGTCCAGGCCGCGCAGGAGGCCAAGCAGGCCGGTGCGCCGACCGAGTCGCTGCACCACCTGGAGCGCGCGCTCAAGCTGTGGGACGCGGTGCCCGAGGCGGACCGCCCGGCCGGCATGAACGAGGGCACGCTGCTGCGCAAGGCGTCGTACGTGGCGGGCGGCGCGGGCGAGCCGGAGCGGTCGGTGGCCTTCGCCCGGCACGCGGTGAAGCTCGCCGACTCCTCCGACGACCCCGAGGTCGCCGCCATGACCCGGCGGCGGCTGGCGTCCGCGCTGTTCGTCGTGGAGGGCAAGGAGGACGAGGCGCGGCAGGTGATCGAGCGAGCCTGGGAGCTCGTCGAGGACCTGCCGGCGACCTGCGAGAAGGCCTGGGTGCTCGCGGTGTACGCGTCGATCCTGCGTGGCATGCGCGAGCCGGCCGAGGCGCGCACGTTCGCCGAGCTGGCGGTCCGCGACGCGCGGGCGTCGGGGGAGCCGGGCGTGGAGGCCGACGCGCTGATCACGCTGGGCGCGCTGGACGAGGCCGAGGGCCGGGTGGAGCAGAGCCGCGAGCGGCTGCGCGAGGCCCAGCGGCTCGCCGAGGCCGACGACTCGCCGACCGTCGAGCTGCGGGCCCGCCACTACCTCGGCATCAACTACTACGAGCACGGCGACCTGGACGCGGCCATGCGGATCATCGACGAGGGCGTCGAGCGGGCCAGGAGCGCTGGGCTCACCTGGGGGACCTACGGCTTCGAGCTGCGTGCCATGAAGGTCACCACCAGCTACGCCCGCGGCGACTGGGACGAGAGCGAGGCGGCGTCGGAACCACCGGGGCGCCGGGTGTCCAACACGGTGTCCGCCCGGCTGGCCGCGGTCGGCAGCCACGTGATGGTGGGCCGCGGCAAGCTCGCCGAGGCCGCCCGGCTGGCCGCCGACCTGCGGTCGGAATGGCACCGGGACTTCCAGATCGGGTCGGCGATGGGGTCCGCGTCGGCGGAGCTGGCGTTCTGGCAGGGCCGGCCCGAGGAGGGCGTGGCCCACGTGCGGGAGGCGCTGGAGTGGGCCGAGCGGGTCGGCGGCCAGTGGATGCTGGTCGGCATCCGGCTGGGCGCGCTCGGCGCGGCACTGTGCGCCGAGCTGGCCGAGCGTGCCGCGCGGCGGCGCGAGGACAGCGAGCGGCAGGCGGCGGTCGCGGAGGGGGAGCGGCTGGTCGCGCACGCGCGCGACACCGCGCGCTACGGCCGGCCGCGCACGGGCCGGCTGGGGCCGGAGGGGATGGCGTGGCTGGCGCGCGGCGAGGCCGAGCTGTCCCGGCTGACCGGGGACAGCTCCCCGCGACTGTGGCGTGCCGCGGTCGAGGCGTTCGGCTACGGGGCGGTGTACGAGCAGGCGGTGTGCCGCTGGCGGCTGGCCGAGGCGCTGCTGCGCACCGACGAGCGCGACGCCGCGGCCACCGAGCTGCGTGCGGCCGCGGAGGTGGCCGAGCGGCTCGGCGCCCGCCCGCTGCACGACGCGGTGCGCCGGCTGGCCCGGCGGGCCCGGGTGGCGCTGGGCGACGGCCCCGCGCCGCGCGAGACGCTCGACCCGTTCACCCCGCGCGAGCGGTCGGTGCTCGGCCTGGTGGCGCTGGGCCGGACGAACCGGCAGGTCGGCGAGGAGCTCTACATCAGCGAGAAGACGGTCAGCGTGCACCTGTCGCGGATCATGGCGAAGCTGGGCGCCACCCGCCGCGCCGAGGCGGTGGCGATCGCCTACGACAAGGGCCTGCTGGAGGAGACGACCCCGTAGGAGCCCGCGCACACGAACAGTCAGCAGTGTCGTCCCACGACCCGACCGACCCGACCCGTGCCGCGGCCGACCCGTCCCGTGCCGCGGCCGTGTCGACCCGTGGCGCAGCCGAGTCGTCCCGTGGCGCGGTCGACCCGACTCGTGGCGCGGTCGTGTCGACCGGTGGCGCGGTCGAGCCGACTCGTGGCACGGTCGAGACGACCCCTGACGCGGCCGAGACGACTCCGCACGTCGCCGGGTGGCCGCGCCCGGTTGTGCCGCTGCCGGCGCGCAGCGAGTCGACTCGGCGACGCCACGGGTCGGCTCGACCGTGTGGGGGGTCGGTTCGGCGACGTCACGGGTCGGTTCGTTCGTGTGGGGGGTCCGGGTCGGTCGCGCCACGGGTCGGTTCGCTCGCGTGGCGCGGCGCTAGGCTGCGGCCCGTGGACGCGTGTCACTGCTGGCTCTGCGCCGGGCCGGAAGGCCTGGGCTCGCGGGACCTGAACATGGTGTGGCAGGTGCAGGAGCACGGCTGGAGCGTCGTCGCGGTCGCCGAGGAGCACGAGCTGCCGGGCTGGGCCTACTCGGTCGGCATGTGGCACACGCTGCGCGGGCCCGAGGTGTGCATGTTCGGCCTGCGCGGGCGGGACATGCACGCCTGGATCAACGCGGTGGGCCAGCAGGTCCGCGCCGGCCAGCCGCTGCGCGCGGGGGAGGAGCGGCTCGGCGTGCTCGACGGCTTCCCGGTGCTGGTCCGGCCCGTGCACCCGTCCTGGCTGGAGGACCTGGCGGGGCTGGCGCTGGACTTCTACCGCGGCGCGCCGCCGCCGGTGGTGCAGCTGATCTGGCCGGACCGGCACGGCCTGTTCCCGTGGCAGCCGGGCGCGGGCGCGCGGTGCCGGGCCCACCAGCCGTGGCTGTGGCTGCCGAAGGACGACCACCCGCCGGGGCCGTGGACGCGGCTGGCCGAGCTGGGCATCTCGCCGTTCCCGGACGCGCCGATCGACGAGCTGGTGGTCGGCACCAAGCGGGTGATCAGCGGCGAGGCGCCGATCACCGGCATCGTGCACACCCACGACGGCCGCTGGGAGTTCCTCGACGCGGCCCCGGTCCGCGGCGCCGACGACCTCGGCATGGTGCACCTGCGCCACCTGGTGTCCGACCACCCGCACATCCGCGACTTCGCCGACCTGCCCCGCGGGCACGCGGCCTGGCAGGAGCCGGACGGCAACTGGTCCCGCCTGCCCTACCGGCCCTGAGCGCTCAGGACGCGGACAGCACCTCGATCTCGTCCTCCTCGCCGATGCCGTAGCGCTCGCGGAACTCGTCGAAGGGCAGCCAGTCCTCGTTGCCGTCCAACGGATCCAGCGCGTGGATATGCACGGCCGAGTCGTTCGTGCGGATCCCGGCGACGACGATCACGTGCTGGTCGCTCGACGGCACCGGCACCCACAGCGCGCCGTGCGCCCGCAGCACCCCCGACCAGCTCCCGGCGCGGCCGGCATAGCAGGTCGACGCGGTGCACCCGAGCGTGCTCGCGGCCTCCCGGGCCTCGGTCGCCGACCGGCGCCGCTGGGTGCCGCAGATCTCGTCGACGGACCGGGTGTCGCCCTTCGCCGCCAGCACCATCGAGAACGCGGCCGCCCAGCAGGTGTCCTCGTCGCCGGTGACCAGCGTGACGGCCCGGTCGACGTCGTCGACCTGCTCCTCCTCGACACCCAGCTGCTTCCACAGCTCGTCGTCCACCACGGACTCCGCGGACAGGCCGAGCTGGCCGCGCAGGTGCTCGACCGCGTGCCGGGTGGTGTGGTCGAAGTCGCCGTTCTGCGGCACGACCTGCATCTGGTAGAAATAGTTGAGCATCTGCTGCAGGTACAGCACCCACTCCTCGGAGTTCTCCTCACCGTCGCCGAGCCGTGGCGGCTTGGGCAGCGGTTTCGTGTCGGTCATCGTGTCTCCTTCCGGCCTAACCGCCGATGTCCACCGTGCCCGCCGCGACGATCGAGCTCGTCGGGGCCGGCGCGGGGTCGTTGCACGTGTTGACCTTGTCCTCGGTGCGGGCGGCGGGCTTGTTGTTGATCAGAACCGTGGAGCTGCCCTTGACCACCACGCCCTGGTTGGTCGGCGGCAGCTGGAAGGACCCGCCCTGCGGCACGTGTGGCGGCGCGTTGGTCGCGGTGCTGCCGACGGTGGCCGCGGGCAGCCCGCCGATCGTCACGTTCGTGCTGCAGCCACCGGTGATCGTGCCGGCGAACGGGTGCGGCAGCGGCGTGGGCACCGGCCCGCCGGGCGAGGGCACCATGATCACGTGGGTGTCGGTGCCGACGACCTTGTCGCCCTGCTTGGCCGCGAAGCTCATGGCTCGCTCCGCTCCTGCGCCAGCTCCTCGGTCCGGACGGCGACCGCTCCGTCGCTCCCGCTCACGGGACTCACGGCACTCGCACCCAGCGCTTCGGCCCCGACGGGGCGAGCGGGCCGCGGGGTACGGACTGCCCGGCGTTCAGGCTGAGCTTCTCCGCCGGCGGGGCCAGTTCGGTGTCCGGCTCGGGCACGAACGGCGCGCTGACCGTGATCGCGAACCCCGCGCGGGCCGGCAGGCCCAGGCCGCTCCACAGCGCGCCCGGGTCGGTGCCGTCGACCCGGACGAACACCGGCGCACCCAGGTCGGCGAGGGCGGCCGGCAGGCAGTCCACCGGCAGCTGGTCGGTGAAGATCATCGTGCGCAGCGCGGTGCCGAGCAGGCCGTGCTCCTCGCCGACCTCCGCCGCCCGCGCGGTGACCAGGTAGCTCAGCGCGCACCGGCGGGCCGGGTCGCGCCGGGCGACCACCGCGCCGCGGGCGTCGCGCGTCTCGTCCCAGCCGGACTCGCGGGCCCCCGGGTCGTCGCGCAGGCCGAACAGGAACAGGCCGACCGCGGGGGGCTCGCCGTCCCCGGGCGGCGCCAGGCGGACGGCGGTGCCCGCCGGCAGCGCCCGGCCGAGCAGCACCCGCAGCGCCTCGTCGACATCGGTGATCACCTGGCTAGTCTCGGCGCGCCGCGCGCCGCGGCCCACGGGCGCGCGCCCGTCCTTTGAGCGCGCGTCGGCCGCCCGAAGGTGCAGCCCGCGCCGCCCGATGCCCCGCCCGGCGACGACTGCGACCAGGGGAACGGGCACCACATGATCGTGGGTAGCCGCCGGTGGTCGCGCTGCCGGCACCGCTCACCACGCAAACGAGGGAGACACCCGAGATGGCCAGCAGCTACCTCGCGCCCGGTGTGTACATGGAGGAAGTGTCGTCGGGTTCACGGCCGATCGAGGCCGTGGGGACCGCCGTGGCCGCCTTCGTGGGATTCGCCGAGCGCGGCCCCCTGGACGAGCCCGTGCTCGTCACCAACTGGACGCAGTTCCGCCAGAACTTCGGCGACTTCGTCGACGGCTACTACCTGGCACACGCGGTGTACGGGTACTTCCAGAACGGCGGCGGCACCGCGTACGTGGTCCGCGTCGGCGGCGGCGCGGGCAACGGCTCGGCCGCGGGCTCCGGCAACGGGCACGTCGCGCTGCCGGCCGCGGAGCTGCCCGCGGCCGGCGCGGACGCCAAGCCGGCGCTGACGATCTCGGCCCGCGCGGCCGACGCGGCCGGCATCTCCGTGGAGGTGGCGGCGGCGAGCGAGGAGTCCGAGGACACCTTCAAGCTCGTGGTCAAGCAGGCCGGCCAGCCGGTGGAGACCTTCGACAACGTCACCACCAAGCGCGGCCCGAACAACGTGGCCACCGTGGTGCGCCAGCAGTCGAAGCTGATCGTGGTCGAGGAGACGAAGGGCAAGGCGCTCGCGGTGCCCCGCTCCGGCGAGATCGCGCTCGGCGTGCCCGACAACACCCCGGTCCGGGTCGGCACGAACGACTACGTCGGCAACTCCTCGGACCGCACCGGGTTCGGCGGCCTGGAGGCTATCGACGAGATCACCATGCTGTGCGTGCCCGACCTGATGGCCGCCTACCAGCGCGGCGCGCTGTCGGCCGAGGACGTCAAGGCGGTGCAGCTGGCGATGATCGCGCACTGCGAGCTGATGGCCGACCGGGTGGCCGTCCTGGACACCCCGCCGGGCCTCAAGGCGCAGGAGGTCAAGGAATGGCGGATGGACGTCACCGGCTACGACTCGAAGTACGCCGCGATGTACTGGCCGTGGATCAAGGTCGCCGACCCGGTGGCCGGCAAGCAGGTCGTTCGTGCCGCCGAGCGGCCACATGGCCGGCATCTGGGCGCGCAACGACTCCACCCGCGGCGTGCACAAGGCACCGGCCAACGAGGTCGTGCGCGGCGCGGTCACCCTCGAGCTCAACATCACCAAGGGCGAGCACGACGTGCTCAACCCGATCGCGGTCAACTGCATCCGCTCGTTCCGCGGGCAGGGCATCCGGGTGTGGGGCGCGCGCACGCTGTCCAGCGACCCGGAGTGGCGCTACCTCAACGTCCGCCGGCTGTTCAACTACGTGGAGAAGTCGATCCTGCAGGGCACCAACTGGGTGGTCTTCGAGCCCAACGACCCGAAGCTCTGGGACTCGGTCAAGCGGACCGTGACCATGTTCCTGCGCCGCGTGTGGCGCGACGGCGCGCTGTTCGGCAAGACGCCGGCTCAGGCCTTCTTCGTCAAGTGCGACGAGGAGAACAACCCGCCGGAGAACCGCGACGCCGGCATCCTCACCGTCGAGATCGGGATCGCACCGGTGAAGCCGGCCGAGTTCGTGGTGTTCCGGATCTCGCAGTTCGCCGAGGGTGCGGGCCTCGAGGAATGACGTTCCCTTCGACCTAAGGAGTGTCCACAATGGCCGGACTTGGCCCCAACCAGCCCAACGACGCGATCACCGCGGCCCGGTTCTCGATCACCATCGACGGCTACGAGATCGCCGCGTTCTCCGAGCTGCAGGGCATCACCACCGAGGTGGAGCCGGTGGAGCTCGATGGAGTCCACCGACAACGAGGTCATCCTCAAGAAGCTGCCCGGCAAGGCGAAGCCGGCGACGATCGTTCTCAAGCGGGGCAAGAACTCCAGCATGGAGCTGTGGGCCTGGCACGAGGCGGTGCTGATGGGTGACATCGTGGCCGCGCGCAAGAGCTGCTCGCTGGTCATGTACTCCACCGACGGCAAGCCGGTGGCGCGCTACCACCTGGAGCACGCCTGGCCCTCGAAGCTGGAGATCGGCGCGCTGAAGGCCGGATCCAGCGAGGTCCTGATGGAGACGGTCACGATCGTGTCCGAGCGCATCCAGCGCGTGGCGGCATGACCGCGACGCTTCCGCAGGCCGAGCCGGGACTGCGCACCGAGTACCCGTTCACGCTGCCGCGCGGCTACGTCGACGAGCACGGGCAGGTGCACCGGGAGGGCGTCATGCGGCTGGCCACGGCCCGCGACGAGATCACCACCCAGGCCGACCAGCGCGCCCGGCAGAACCCGGCGTACCTGACCGTGCTGCTGCTCGAGCGCACCGTCACCGCGCTGGGCAGCCTGCCCGCGGTGGACACGTTCGTCGTGGAGAACCTGTTCGCCTCGGACCTGGCGTTCCTGCAGGACCTGTACCGGCGGGTGAACGCCGACGGCCACACCGAGGTCGCGGTCGGCTGCCCGCACTGCGGCAACGACTTCGCGGTGGACATCGCTGGCGGCTCCGCCGGTGATGCGCCGGGGGGATCGTGACGTACGCGGCCGACCGGATGTGGGAGGAAGTCGCGTACGTCGCCTACTACCTGCACTGGGACCTCGACTCGATCCTCGACCTCGACCACGCGGTACGGGCACGGGTGATCGGTGAGGTCGGCAGGATCCACTCCGCGTTCGGCGCGGACGACTAGGGAGGAAAATGCGATGCGGTGGCCGTTCCGGCGCGGAGGTGGCGCGCGTGAGTCCACAGCGGACACCACGCGGCCCGCTCCGCCGCCCGCGCCCCGGCCGGCGGGCCGGCAGTGGGTGACGCTGCCGCCGCTGCCGGTCACCGTGTCGCGCACCGCGCCGCTGATCGCCGGGCCGGCGCCGGTGCTGCCGCCGCTTCCCGGGCGCCGCGCGGTGTCCGGACCGGACATCGCGCCGGCCGCGGGCGCGGTCACCGGCCTCGCCCGGGTGCGGCCGCCGGTGCCGGAGCCCCCGCCGGCACCGGCACCCGAGCCGGCACCGGCACCCGGGCCCGCGCTCGTGCACCGCCGGGTCCGCGGTGGACCGCCGGCGCGGTCGGCGGGGATGGTCGAGGCGACCGGGGGGTACGTCGGCGAGGCTCGCGAGCCCGCCGTGCCGCACCGGGCGCCGGGCTGGATGCGCTACGTCCCCGAGTGGCTCAACCAGGGCAACCAGACCGCCGAGCCGGAACCCGCACCCGCACCCGTGCCGAAGCCGAAGCCGGTGCCGCCGGCCCGGATCGCCGAGCCCACGGCCTCCACCGCGTCGGCCCTGCCCACCCCGGCCGGCGCGGACGGGGTGCCGCCGGTGCACCCGCAGCGCCGGCCGAACCTGGGCCAGTCCCGGCGGCTCGGCCTGGGCGCCCCGCTCAAGCACGCCGAGCAGCCGGTCCCCGCACCGGTGATCGAGGCGCCCGCACCGGCCCGGTCGCAGACGGCATCCGCAGGGGAGCCGCCGTCCCGACCGGCGCCCGTGCGGCCGCCCGCGCCGGAGCCCGCCCCGAGGCCGGCACCGTCCGAGCCACCCACCTCGTCCGCGCCGTCCACATCGGACACAGCGGACACGGCGGAGGCCGGCGAGCGCGCGGGGGAGGCGGACGAGGAGCCGCCGCCCCCGTCCCCGCCGCCACCCCAGCCCCCGCCCCGCCCGGCGCTGCGCCACCCGCGCCCCGCCGACCCGGCGCCGGTGACGTCCGCGACGCCACCGGCCCCCCCGACGCCACCGGTCTCCGCGCCGACTCCGGTGGTCCGGCCGTCCATCGCCCCCGTGGACAGGCCGGTGAGCGGCTCGGTCCCTCTGACCTACCGAGCCGCGTCCGGCCGGGCACGCCCCCGCCCGGCCGCCCCGTCCCCACCGGCCCCGGCCCCCGTGCCGCCCGACCTCGCCTCCGCGCTGCGCACCGGACACCAGGTGGACGTCTCGGCGATACCCGTGCACCGCGGGCCCGAGGTGGCCGCCGAGGCCCGCGCGCTCGGCGCGCGGGCCTTCACCCGGGGCGGCGAGGTGTACCTGCCCGCCGAGGCCGGGCCGCTGGAGTCGCCGAAGGCCCGCGGCCTGCTCGCGCACGAGCTCGTGCACGCCGTCCAGCAGCGCACGCTCGGGACCTCGTTGCCCTCGCCGGACAGCCCCGCCTTCCAGGCGCTGGAGGCCGAGGCGGTCGCCGTGGAACGCACCCACTCCGGGCACGCCGACCCGGCGCCGCTGGTCCATCCGTCGCTGACCCAGGTGATCGGCCAGGCCGCCCGGGCAGCCGGCGTGCAGCTGGCCCCGCTCGTGCCGCAGACCCTCGAGCCGCCCGCTCCCGTGCCGGCGGCGCCGCCGGCACCGGCACCGGCCCCCGCACCGCCCCCGGCCGAGCCCCCCGCGGTCCGCGTCCTCGACGAGTGGACCGCGCCCGCGCCGGACCGGGAGACCACCGGGCCCGCCACTGCGTCCTCCGTGGACGGCGAGCCGGATCCCGCGGTGTTCGACCAGGTGGCGCAGGACCGGGTGATGTCCGAGCAGATCCTCCAAGTGATCAACGTCGAGCGGGTCGCGACCGGGCGGCCCGCGCTGACCACTCTGGACGCCGCGACCATGGAACTGGTTCGCCGCACGGTCGCCGAGCAGAGCGCCGAGACCACCGCCCGCTCGGTGATCTTCGCGCAGGCCGCGGTCGCGGACGCGGCGGAACCGGAACCCGCGCGCCTCCCGGCCCCGGAGGCCGCGCGCGCTGCGGGACCGGCCCCGGCCGCGGCGGCCGAGCCACCCCCGCCGCCCGCCCCGGCGGTCACCCGGGTGGAGCCGGACGACGCGCCGATCGAGACCGACCGGCTCGACCTGGAGGCCCTGGCCGCGCGGCTGTACGACCGGATCCGCAGCCGGATCCGCATGGAGCTGTTGATCGACCGGGAGCGGGCCGGCCTGCTCACGGACTTCCGCTAGGAGGAGCGAGATGGGACTGACCGATCAGTCGAAGGTCGGCGTGGCGAACAGGTTCACGGTCAAGGCGAACCCGGGCGACTGGGACCTCGGCAGCTGGGCGAAGGCCGAGGGCCTGGACGTCACCTGGGAGATGCCCGAGTACCGCGCCGGCGACGCCGGCAACTCGCGGTGGTTCTTCCCGGCCAACACCAAGTACAGCCCGGTGAAGCTGACCCGCGCGGCCACCAAGGAGCACTCCGAGAAGGTCAAGACCTTCCTGAAGTCGAACTCCTTCCAGCACGCGCTGGACGGCTGGGTGCAGATCACCCTGCACGACTCGCACACCGAGACCGTCATCTCCTGGACGCTGGCCAACGCCAAGCCCAAGAAGTGGCAGATCACCTCGTTCGACGCCGGTGCCAGCCAGGTCGCCATCGAGACGCTCGAGTTCGAGCACGAGGGCTTCCTCGAGGACGACACGTCCTACTAGCGGAGGGGAACGGCCATGTCGATGAGCGTGAGCGCGATGCTCGGGCTGACCACCCGGTTCCGGGTCGTGGTGGACGGGGTGGACCTCGGCGGCTGGTCGAAGTGCACCGGGCTCGCGGTGGAGTTCAAGTCGCAGCGGGTCAAGGAGGGCGGCAACTACCAGTCGCAGCCGATCCTCGCCGACTGCCTGGAGTACCCGAACATCCAGCTGGTGCGGGCGATGAACGCGAAGGATTCCAAGCGGGTGCAGGACTGGTTGCGCACCAAGGTGTCCGGCTGGGTCGACGCCGACTCCAGCGGTGGCGGCGGGACCGCCCAGATCACGCTGTTCGACTCGAAGGCCGCGCCGGTGGCGAGCTGGTCGCTGCGCAACGTCTACCCGGCCAAGTGGGACGGCCCGGAGCTGACCGCGGAGACGTTCGGCATCGCGGTGGAGAAGCTCACGCTCGTACACGAAGGGTTCCTGTGACATGGTGGACATCCCCGGCGCCGTCCAGGACGCCAGCGGCAAGGCCACCGGCGCCATCGGCACCGGCGTCGACGAAACCGGCAAGGCCGTCACGCCCGTCGTCGACGGGATCGCGGACACCGTCGGCGCGGTCGGCGACGTGGCCGAGGCCGTGGCCGGCGCGGCGATGGACGTCGCGTCCATGCTGGGCTCGCGCATCCCCGCGTCGCTGACCTGCATCACGCCGCCGAACATCGGCTTCGTGCCGTTCGACTTCAACCCCGAGAAGATCACCATGTCCCGGACCTCGACCACGTCCGGCATGAGCAAGCCGCAGCGGCCCGGCGCCACCAGCCTCGCCGGCGGCACGAACACCTCCGGCACCTCGGGCAGCTACCTGCGCAACGTGCGGGCGTCGAAGATCTCGCTCGCGGAGGTGGTGTTCGAGGGCCCGTTCACCAAGCTGCGCTGCGACACGCTGCTCACCTGGATGAACCCGAGCACCGGGCTGTTCGCGCAGTTCGCGGGCGCCGGGAACTTCGCCACCTATCCGGCACTGCTGACCTTCACCTGGGGCCCGCCGATGGTCGGGTTCATGTACGACGTGAAGCTCACCGGCTGCACCGTGGTCTACGAGCGGTTCACCGCGGCCGGCATCCCGATCCGGGCCAAGATCAAGCTGGACATGGAGGAGGTGCCCTCCAAGCTCGGCAGCCTGCCGACCAACCCGACCTCCGGCGGCCTGCCCGGCCGGCGCAGCCACACCGTCGCCGACGGCGAGAGCCTGCAGTCCATCGCCATGAGCAACTACGGCACGCCCGCGCTGTGGCGGCGCATCGCCGAGGTCAACGGCATCCAGAACCCGTCCCGGTTGCGCCCGGGCACGGTGGTCTACCTGCCCAACCCGGACGAGCTGACCACGAGGGCCCGGTCGTGATCGGCGGGCTGGCGGCCGGCAGCTTCGGCGCGATCGTCCACCCGGGAGTGTTCGTCGGGCACCCGGTGGGCATGCCGCTGGGCACGTCCAGCGAGGAACTGCTGATCCGCACCGTGGTGGACACCCACCTGCACCTGCCGGACATGTTCGAGCTGACCTTCGTGGACGAGGCGGGCTCGCTGACCACCGACGCGGGCATCGAGATCGGCACGGTCATCGAGATCAAGGCCGGCAAGGAGACCGACACGACCACCACCTCGCTCATCGTCGGCGAGGTGACCTCGATCGAGGCGCTCTGCCAGGACAACGTGATCTTCACCGTGGTCCGCGGCTACGAGCGCGCGCACCGGCTGCAGCGCGCCACGCGCACCCGCACGTTCGTCAACATGACCGACTCGGACATCGCCCGCCAGGTCGCCTCCGCGGCCGGCCTGCAGATCGACACGATCGACCCCACGAGCACCACGCACAACCACGTGGCACAGGTCGCGCAGACCGACTGGGACTTCCTCACCCAGCGCGCCCGCGAGATCGGCTTCGAGACCGGGGTCGCGGGCAACAAGTTCTTCTTCCGCGCCGCGTCCGGCAGCGCCGCGGCCGGCGGCGGGCTGGCCGGTGCGGCCGCGAGCGCCGCGGCGTCCGCGATCGGGCTCGACTCCGGCACGCTGATGTTCAAGGACAACCTGCTCAGCTTCTTCCCGCGGATCTCGGCCGCCAACATCACCACAGAGGTCGAGGTGCGGATGTGGGACTCCAAGGACGCGCGGGTGGTGACCGCCAGGGCCGACGCTGCCAGCGGCACCGCCACGATCGACGGCCAGGAGCCGGGCCGGCTCGCCGGCGCGTTCACCGACGGCTTCCTGCCGCCGCTGCCGTCGGTGCCGGCGCTGCCGCCGATCCCCGGCCTGCCGCGCATCGACTTCGGCTCGGCACCCAGCTCCACCGCGCACCTGGTGGTCGACCGCCCGGTCGGCTACGGCGCCGCGGCCGACCGGGCCGCCGAGGAGGTGGCGAGGAGCCTGGCCGAGCACGTCGCCAGCACCTTCGCGGAGGCCGAGGGGGACGCGATGGGCGACCCGGCGATCCAGGCCGGGGCGCAGGTGGACATCGACGGCGTGCCCAAGCAGTTCGCCGGGAAGTGGACCGTCACCAACGCGCGGCACGTGTTCGACGTCGAGGAGAACGGCTACCACACCCGGTTCTGGGTCAGCGGCAGGCAGAACCGCAACCTGCTCGGGCTGACCTCCGGCGGCGCCCGCGAGGAGCGCACCCGGTTCGGCGGGCTGGTCTGCGGCGTGGTCACCAACGTGTCCGACCCGGACAAGCTCGGCCGGGTCAAGGTGGCCCTGCCGTGGCTGTCGCCCAGCTTCGAGTCGGACTGGGCGCGGGTGGCCCAGGTCGGCGCCGGCCCGCGCAGCGGCGCGCTGTTCCTGCCCGAGGTCGGCGACGAGGTGCTGATCGGCTTCGAGTTCGGCGACCCGCGCCGCGGCTACGTCCTGGGTGGACTGATCAACAGCAACTCCGACTACGGCGCGCTCACCACCGCGGTCGGCTCGTCCGGTGCGGTCAACGAGCGCGGCATCGCCTCGCCGGCCGGCAACCGGTTGCAGTTCACCGACGACCTGCCGCCGGGACCGCCCGGGCCGCCGCCGATCAAGTCGGCGATCACGTTGGGCACCAAGGACGACAAGCTCGGGCTGGTGATCGACCAGGTGGCCGGCACGGTGACGCTGTCCTGCAACCCGGCGCCGCCGGCCAGCAAGACCCCGGCGGGCGCGCTGACCATCGAGTGCGGCGACCTCGGCGGCATCACGATCAAGGGCGGCACCGGCGGGGTCAAGGTCGAGACGGACGGGCAGCTGGAGCTGAACGGCAAGCTCGGTGTGAAGATCGCGAGCGACGGGCTCGTCGAGGTCTCCGGCTCACTGATCAAACTCAACTAGAGGTGCTGCTATGACTTCCGGGCCGAGTGCTTCTCCACCGCACCTCAGGGAAAGTGACGCAAACCAGCCACAAGTACGTGCCGAACCGGACGACACGAGCCGAAGGCGACCAACGCATTGAATTCCGGGGAGGCGGAAGTGACACAGCAGGACTTCATCGGCGCGGGGTGGGCCTTCCCGCTCGGTGTGGCGCCGCAGGGCGGGATCGCCCTGGTGCGTCGGGAGGTCGAGCTGGAGCAGGCGATGCGCCTGATCCTGTCGACCTATCCCGGCGAACGGCCGATGCGTCCCGAGTTCGGCAGCCGCATCCGCGACTTCGTGTTCCGGCCGATCAACGTCGAGACGGTCGCCGAGCTGTCCCGGGTGGTGCGCGAGGCGCTGCTGCGCTGGGAGCCGCGGGTGGACGTGGAAGCCGTGCGGGTCGTCCCGGTGCCCACCGAGCAGGGCCTGCTCTACATCGACATCCAGTACCGGCCCAAGGACACCAACGACCGCCGGAACCTGGTCTTCCCCTTCTACACGATCCCCGAGGACGGGAGTGACTACTGATGGCGCTGCCCGCACCGAACCTGGACGACCGGCGGTTCCAGGACCTCGTCGACGACGCCAAGCGGATGGTGCAACGTCGCTGTCCGGAGTGGACGGACCACAACGTGTCCGACCCCGGCGTGACGCTGATCGAGACGTTCGCGTTCATGACCGACCAGCTGCTGTTCCGGCTCAACCAGGTGCCGGACCGGCTGTACGTGAAGTTCCTGGAGCTGATCGGCCTGCGGCTGATCCCGGCCACGCCCGCGCAGGCGGGCGTCACGTTCTGGCTGTCCGCGCCCGCGATCGCGTCGGTCGGTATCCCGGCCGGCACCACGGTGGCCACGCTGCGCACCGAGGCCGACGAGTCCGTCGTGTTCGCCACCGAGGACGACCTGCGGATCGTGCCGTGCTCGCTGGCCCGGATCGCGACCCGCGGCGCCGACGCGGACGGCCAGGTCGACCGCACCGACGAGCTGAAGATGGGCCAGTCGTTCCCGGTGTTCTCCGCGGTGCCCCGGCCCGGCGACGCGCTGCTCGTCGGCCTGACCGAACCGGTGCCGAACTGCGTGGTGCGGCTGGACTTCGACTGCCGCGTCGAGGGCGTCGGCGTGCACCCGGACCACCCGCCGCTGCGGTGGGAGGCGTGGAACGGCAAGGAGTGGCGGAGCTGCGTGGTGTCCGGCGACGGCACCGGCGCGCTGAACACCGCCGGGCAGGTGCTCGTGCACGTGCCCGGCGACCACGAGTCGGCGGTGCTGGGCGGCGAGGCGGCCGGCTGGCTGCGCGCGCGGGTGATCGAGGTCGACGCGGACTTCCCGACCTACGCCGCCTCGCCGCTGGTGGCGGCGCTGTCCGCGTCGACGGTCGGCGGCACGGTCGAGGCGAACCACTGCGAGATCGTCGAGGAGGAGGTGCTCGGCGAGTCCGAGGGCGTGCCGGGGCAGCAGTTCTCGGTGTCGCGCACGCCCGTCGTGATCGGCGCCGGCGCGGCGACCCTGGAGACCTCGTCGGACGCGGGCTGGCAGGAGTGGACGCCGGTGCAGCACTTCGCGGGCAGCGGGCCCGGGGACCGGCACTACATCCTGGACGGCGCCGCCGGCGTCGTCCACTTCGGACCCGCGATCCGCGAGGCGGACGGCGGGCTGCGCCAGTACGGTGCGGTGCCCGGGTACGGCACGACGGTGCGGTTGCGCCGCTACGCCACCGGCGGCGGCCGGGTGGGGAACGTGGGCAGGGGCGCGATCCAGACGCTGAAGTCGTCGATCCCGTTCGTCAGCCGGGTGGAGAACCTGGAGGCGGCGTGGGGTGGCGTGGACGGGGAGAGCGTCGAGCAGGCGAAGGCGCGCGGGCCGATCCTGCTGCGCACCCGCAGCCGCGCGGTGACCGCCGAGGACTACGAGGCGATCACCCAGGAGGCGGCGCCGGACGTGGCCCGCGTGCGGTGCGTGACCGCGGGCGACGACGACACCGATCCCGGTTCGGTGCGGGTGCTGGTGGTGCCGGCCGCGGCGGAGGTGGACGGCCGGATCGACTTCGCGGAGCTGGTGCCGGGGGAGGAGACGCTGCGGCGGATCACCGAGCGGCTCGACGAGGTGCGGCTGATCGGCACGCGGGTGCTGGTGTCGCCGCCGCGCTACCGCGGGGTGACGGTGGTCGCGCGGGTGATCGCGCGGCCGCGGCTGGACCGCGCGCGGGTGCGGGCCGAGGCGCTGGCGGCGTTGTACGCGTACCTGAACCCGATCAGCGGCGGGCGCTACGGGCGGGGCTGGGAGTTCGGCAGGCCGGTGCAGGCCGGGGACGTGTACGCGCTGCTGCAGCGGGTGCGCGGCGTGGACCTGGTGGAGGACGTGCGCCTGTTCGGCGCGAACCCGGTGACCGGTGAGCGCGGCGAGGAGACGCAGCGGCTCGACGTGGACCCGCACAGCCTCATCTTCTCCTTCGAGCACCACGTGAAGGTGGAGGACCACTGATGCGCGGGATGATCACCGGGATGGCGACGGCGGCGCCGTTCATCGAGATGCTGCCGGCGGTGTACCAGGAGGACGAGTTCACCGAGCGGTTCGTGGGCGGCTTCGACGACGTGCTGGCGCCGATCCTGGCCACTGTGGACTGTCTGGTGGACTACTTCGACCCGTACCTGGCGCCGGAGGACTTCCTGGAGTGGATGGCCGGGTGGGTCGGCATCGAGCTGGAGGAGGGCTGGCCGCTGTCGCGACGGCGCGCGGTGGTCGCGACGGCGGTGGAGATGTACCGGTTGCGGGGGACCGTGGCCGGGCTGCGGGCGAACCTGGAGGTGCTGACCGGCGGGCGGGTGGAGATCGCCGACAGCGGCGCGGTGGCGTGGTCCCGCTCGCCCGGCGCCGACATGCCCGGCGAGGCGTCGCCCCGGCTGGCGGTGCGCATCCGCGTGCCCGACCCGGCGTCGGTGCCCATGGACCTGGTCGACTCCGCGGTGGCGGCGGCGAAGCCCGCGCACGTGGTGCACAGAGTGGAGGTGGAGCGGCCGTGATCGTGTGCAAGAGCTGCGGCTTTCACAACAAGGAGACGGACGCGTTCTGCGGTTCGTGCGGGGCGTTCCTGGAGTGGACGGGGGAGAAGCTGGCGCCCGTCCCGGTGCCGGCCCCGGAGCCGGAGGACGAGGAGGAACCCGCCCCGAAGCGCGGCTGGTTCTCCCGGCTCCAGTCGGCGCTGTACCTCGACGTGGGCGAGCGGGAGCCGGTGGAGACCAAGGCCGGCCCGGGCCGCCCGGGTGCGCCCGGAGCGCCGGGCGGACCCGGGCGTCCGGGCGCACCGGGCCGTCCCGGCGCGCCCGCCCCGCCCGGCGCGCCGAAGCCCCCGGGTGCCGCCAAGCCGCCCGGACCCGCCCCCGCCGCCCGGGGCGCCGAAGCCGCCTGCGCCGCCTGGTGCGTCGAAGCCGCCTGCGCCACCCGGGGCGCCGCCCGGCGCGCCGAAGCCGCCGCCGCCGTCCGGTGGGGCGAAGCCGCCTCCGCCGCCCGGGGCGCCGAAGCCCCCTGCGCCGCCCGGTGCGCCTGCGGCATCGAACGGGGCGAAGCCGTCGCCGCCCGGAGGGACGAAGCCGTCGCCTCCGCCCGGGGCGCCGCCGTCGCCCGGGGCAACGGCACCACCGCCCGGGGCACCGACGGCGCCTCCGCCACCACCTGGACCGCCGACGCCGCCCGCACCGCCCGCGGGTCTCGCGTCACCGCCGGCCGGCGGGGCAGGAGCCGCGGGCCCGCCCACGCTCCCTCCGCCGCCCGGCGGTGCCAGGCCGGCCGGCTCGCCCGCGTCGGCGGCCGCCTCGCTGGCCGACCGGGGCGTGGCGAAGCCCGCCGGCGCGAGCGCGGCGCTGCCCGCCCTGCCCGAGCCGCGCGCCCCCAAGGCGACCGAGGCGCAGGCCCGGGAACTGGTCACCCCGCTGGACGGCCGCGCGGCCGTCCAGCCGGAGGCCGTGGTCCCGCAGGAGGCGCAGCGCAAGGCGGCGCCGGTCCGCCGGCAGCCGCCCTCGCGCAAGCTCCAGCCGGGTGACCTCGTCTGCGGCGACTGCGGCGAGGGCAACGCCCAGACCCGCAAGTTCTGCGGCCGGTGCGGTGGCTCGCTCGCCGCCGCCGAGATCGTGCGGACGCCGTGGTGGCGCAAGCTCCTTCGCCGCCGCGGGGCCAAGGTGCGCAAGTCCGGTGAGCGGCCCCGCCGCCGCGGCCGGGCCGGCAAGTCCAGGGCCGGCCTGCTGGTCAGCGGGACGTTCAAGGTGGTCCGCCGCGTCGTGGCGGTCGTGACGCTGCTCGCCGGCGTGGCTTACGGGCTCTTCGCACCCTTCCGGGGCTGGGTCAACGAGCGCGCCATGGACGTCAAGGCCGGCGTCGAGGACATTTTCTTCCCCACCTACGAACCGGTGCACGCCTCCGAACCGCCGGTCGCCCCGTTGCAGGTCAAGGGGTTCCCCGCCGAGCAGGCGCTGGACGGCGCCTCCGACTCCGCCTGGGCCGCGCCGATCGGCGGCAGGAAGGAACCGGTCATCGAGGTGACGTTCGGGCGCACGGTGGACATCGCCCGGCTCATCGTCCACAACGGACAGAAGGAGGACTTCAAGGCCCGGGCCCGCGCGCAGCGGCTGCACCTGGTGTTCTCCACCGGCAGAACCACGGACCTCACCCTCCAGGACAGCCCGGACCCGCAAACCCTGGAGATCGACGACGGCGAGGGCGTGACCAGCGTGGAGATCCACGTGACCGGCACCTTCAAGTCCATGTCCGGCAACGAGATGGCGATCTCCGAGCTGGAGTTCTTCGCCGAGACCTGACCGGCGGCCCGGGTATGTTCGGGGGCATGCCCGTACCGCTCGGCCACCGCACCACCGGCAGCCCCCACGGCCTGCCGATGGTACTGCTGCACGGTCTCGGCGACAGCGCCGCCGCCTGGGACGCGTTCGCCCGCGAGCTCGGCCGGCACGCGATCGCGCTCGACCTGCGCGGGCACGGCACCAGCCCGCGACCGGGGGAGTACACGGTGGACGCGATGGTCGCCGGCGTGCTGGCGTTCCTCGACGACCACGCACTGTCCCGGGTGGACCTCGTCGGCCACTCGATGGGTGGGCGGGTCGCCTCGCAGCTCGCCGGGCGGTACCCCGCGCGTGTCCGGCGACTGGTGCTCGAGGAGGCGCCGGTGCCGCCGCGCGAGGGCTCCCCGCTGCCGGACGTCGACCCGCCGGCCCGGCCCGAGGCGCCCGTCGACTTCGACTGGGCGGCCGTGCCCGCGATGCGCCGCGCCGTGCGCGCGGTCGACCCGCTTTGGTGGCGCGACATCGAGCGGCTCCCGGTGCCGACGCTGTGGATCAGCGGCGGACCGGCGAGCCACCTCCCGCCGGAGCGGGTCGCCGCCGCCGCGGCCGCCATGCCGGACGCCACGGTGGCGACGATCCCCGCCGGCCACCTGGTGCACACCGACGCGCCGGACGAGTTCGCCCGGGTCGTGATCGGGTTCCTGTCCGGTTCCGCCGACGGCGAACCGGCCACGCCGTGAGCGAACCCGGGCCCGCCGCGGGCGCCGCGCGGTTAGCGTCGGAGCCATGTTCAACACCCTGGACGACACCGTCTACGAGCGGCTGCTGCGGGAGCGGATCATCTTCCTCGGGTCCGAAGTGGACGACGAGGTCGCGAACCGGCTGACCGGCCAGCTGCTGCTGCTCGCCGCCGAGGACTCCGAGGCCGACATCACGTTCTACATCAACTCGCCGGGCGGCTCGGTGACCGCCGGGATGGCCATCTACGACACCATGCAGCTCGTCGAGCCCGACGTGTCGACGTGGGCGCTGGGCTTCGCGGCGTCGATGGGCCAGTTCCTGCTGTCCTCCGGCACCCCGGGCAAGCGGTACGCGCTGCCGAACGCCAGCATCCTCATGCACCAGCCGTCCGCGGGGGTCGGCGGTGTGGCGGCCGACGTCGCGATCCGGGCCGCCGCGTTCGCGCAGATGAAGCGTCGGATGGCCGAGCTCACCGCCGAGCGGACCGGCCAGACCCTCGACCGCATCACCTCCGACGCCGACCGCGACCGCTGGTTCACCGCGACCGAGGCCAGGGAGTACGGCTTCGTCGACCACGTCGTGCGGCGGCTACCCGCGAACCACGAAGTCGGCGGGGCTGACGGTCGGGATGACCACCAGTAGCGGCTTCTCGGCGTTCACCGCCGGCGCGTCGGCCACCTTCGCGATCACCGTGAAGTTGCCGACCGAGGCCTTCGGCATGACCAGCAGTCCCGCGCGGAACGTCCCGTCCGCCGCGGTCTGCGCCGGGCCGGTCTGCACCGCGCCGCCCATGGTGACCGCGATGGCACGCCCGGGCGCGAACCCGGTGCCGCTCACCGTGATCACCCGGCCCGGCGGGGTGACGCCCGGCGACAGCGCGATGGCCGGGTGGGCGCCGTTGCCGCGCAGCCCGACGAGGTGCGGCGCGCCCGGAGCGGTGTCCTCGATGCGCAGCACGGCCGGCAGGTCGCCGGGCGCCGCGGGGGAGAAGCGGACCGACACCGTGCACGTCCCGCCGGGCGGCAGCGGCGCCGCCGTGCACGTCTGCGCGGCCACCGTGTAGGACGCGACCGGTTGGTCGACCGCGACCGCGGTGACGTCCATCGGCGACTCTCCGCTGTTGGTCACGGTGACCGTCGAGGCCGGACCCGTCGACAGCGGCAGCCGCTGCCCGAAGTCCAGCGGATCCGGTCCGGCCGCGAGGTGCGCGTCGCCGGGCGGCTCGCTGGTGCCGGTGCCGTGCAGCGGCACCCGGAACGCCCGGCCGTCGTCGAGCACCACCGTCAGCAGCGCGGACCGCTCGCCCTGCGCGGACGGCGTGAGCTCGACCTCGACCAGGCACGAATCCGCCTGCTGCAGCACCACCTCCGCACACGTCGTGTCGCCGACCGCGAAGTCGCCCGCGTCCGGCCCGGCGACCTCGATCTCCGCCACGACGAGCGGGCCGATGCCCACGTGGTCGAGCCGCGCGGTCGCGTCGAACGGCGTGCCGACCCGGACGTCGCCGAACTCCAGCGGGTCCGCGCTCAGGTCCGGCCGGAACGTGCGCACGAACACGTCCGTGGTGCCGTTGTCGTCGTCGGGGACGAGGTTCGACGCGTCCGAGTCGTAGGCGACCCGCGCGCCGTTGCGGGACAGCGTCGGCGCGTGGTGGTCCGGCGTGGAGTTGCCGTTGCCGCCGCAGCCGCACCCGCCGGTGGCCGGCGAGGCCAGGGTCCCCGGTGCGGGGGGCTCGTCGGCCTGCGACCGCGAGCGGTCGGCGATCAGGTCACGCACGACGACCTGGCAGGTGACCGTGCCGGTGCCCTGCTCGCACGAGTGTGCGTCGGTGGTGTCCGCGCCGTCGTGCGCGCCCCGCCCGCCGGTGACGAACGCGACGAACCGGCCGTCGCCGGACACCGCGGGCGAGCTGCCGTCGGTGACGGCTGCCTGCGTTGGTGCGGGAGACCACGGCCGAGTCGACGGGTTCGTCGTTCTCGAGCCACACCACCCGTGCGGTTCGCCGGTCCTGCCCGTCCCGGGCGTTGAAGGCGACCACCGACCCGTCCACGGAGATCGCCGGTTCGGACGTGGCGACCTCCTCGTCCGGCGCCAGGTCGGCGTCGACCCGGACCGCGTGCCCGGTCCCGAGCTCGGTCCGCACGATCGGGAAGAACGTGTCTTCGCCGTGGGTGTACTCGCCGCCGAACACGACGTAGCGCCCGTCCCCGGACACGTCCGGCCTGCCCTGCTCGACCAGGCTCGCGTCAGCGAGGTCCCCGTCGACGAACGTGGTGCCCGACGGCGCGGCGACCGGCCCGTCCGGGGCGGGCGCGAGCACGGCCGTCTTCACCCGGTACGGGAGGTAGGGATCGTCCTGCGTCCCGTCGAGCCAGACGATGCGTTCCGCGCCGTCGGACAGCTTCGGCCAGGAGGGGTAGTCGGTGCGGACCGAGGAATCGCCCTCGTAGACCGGCTCGGTGATCCTGACGTAGCGGTAGTCGCGCTCGCCGTTCGCCTTGGTCTCGTCGAACTCCCCGTCGCCGTCCGGGTCCCGGTCGCACACCAGGATGTCCTGGTCGTTGTCGTCGTCGTCGACGACGATGTTGGTCGCGGTGGTCACGAACGCCACGTACCGGCCGTCCGCGGAGATCGTCGGCTGGTAGCTGGACTGGTCCGGCGGCGTCTCGCCGAAGTCCGGCTGGGGCGGCTGGGTGCCGTGCAGGTCCAGCAGCCGGTCCGGGCCGAACTTGATCACCGGCGGCGCGGGACGGGTCAGCTGGCCGCGGCTGATCATCACGGTGCGGTGGCGGGCCAGGTCGCGCACGTAGACGTTCTCGAAGTCGCCGCCGGTGCCCAGGTCGTCGAGCTGCGCGCGGCTGGTGAACGCGACCGCGCTGCCGTCGGCGGACAGCTCCTGCTGGTACCCGCGACCCGTCGCGTCCTGCGGCGCGTGGTCGCGGTCGGGCACGCTCGCGAGCGCCGTCGAGCCGGGCGCGGGCGCGGCCGTCGCGGTCGGCACCGCGGCGGCGGACAGCAGCACGACGGTGGAAACGCCGACCACCGATGCCGCGATCGTCACGGCGAGGGTGCGGTTACTGCGGGCGAATGGCTTGCGCACGACGCGACCTCCAGGCATGTTTCACCGCGCCTCAACGTAAGGCGGATCGGCCGGTCCCGACCCGGGCCCGCGGGTGGCGTAGTGGACGCGCCGGGGCGCCCCATCGGGCAGCCGGGGCCGCCCCGGCACGCACCCGTTCGCAGCCTGCCGCGCGACGCCTGGTCACCGCACACTTCCGTGGCATGGGAGCCACCACGTCGATGGCGAGCAGGCAGCTGTCCGTAACCCCGGGTGAGTCGATCGAGGGCAAGGTCCTGGTACGGAACAACGGCACGCTCGTCGACCAGTTCAGTTTGGACATTGTCGGGGATGCGCGGGAGTGGGTCGAGGTCGTCCCGCGCGTCATGAACCTGATGCCGGGACAGGACGGCGAGGCCACCGTCCGGTTCGCGCCACCGAGGAACTCCTCGGTGCTCGCCGGTTCGGTGCCGTTCGGCGTCCGGGTGCTGTCCCGGGAGGAGCCGGCCGGCTCCTCGGTCGAGGAGGGCGCGGTCGATGTCGCGCCGTTCACCGACCTTCAGGTCGAGCTGTCGCCGAAGTCGTCGAAGTGCCGCCGCAAGGCCGGCCACGAGGTCGTGGTCGACAACTCCGGCAACCACCCGATCGGGGTCGACCTGATCACCAACGACCCCGAGGAGCAGTTGCGGCTCACGCTCGACCACAGCTCGCTGATGGTGCAGCCGGGCACCTCGGCGTTCCTCAAGCTGCGGGCGAGGCCCTACGAACGGTTCCTGCGCGGCAACGAGCGCCGGCACCCGTTCCAGGTCACCGCGGTCGCCGGGGACCTGCCGCCCATCACCGCCAACGGCACCGTCGTGCAGCAGCAGCTGATGCCGAAGTGGCTGCTCCCCGCGGTCGCCGCGCTCGCCGCCGTCGCCGTCGCGCTGACCGTGCTCTGGTTCACGCTGGTCAAGCCGACCGTGCAGACCGCGGCGCGGGAGGCCGGCAAGTCCGCGGCCGAGGAGGTGCAGGCCGACCTGAAGGAGCAGGCCGACCTGGCCGAGCGCAAGGCGGTCGCCGCCGAGGAACGCGCGGCGAACGCGGAGAAGTCGGCCGCGGAGGCCAAAGCGGCGGGCGGGGGCGGTGGCGGTGGCCGCGGCGCGACGACCACGAAGGACGGCGTGGACATCTCCTCGGGGTCCGCCGTGGACTTCCGCATCACGACCGGCTCCGCGGCGACGTCGAACACGTCGGACTACGACACCTTCACGGTGCCCGCCGGGGTGGTCCCGGCCAAGAAGACGCTGGTGGTCACCGACATCATCATGCAGAACCCGCAGGGCGACGCCGGCAAGCTGCGCATCGTGCGCGGCAACGAGGTGCTGCTCGAGGTGGGCCTGGCCAACTTCCGCGACCTGGACTACCACTTCCTGGAGCCGTGGACGTTCGGGCCGGGCGCGCCGCTGAAGGTTCAGGTCAGCTGCCAGGTGCCGGGCGCCCCGGCACCGCCGAACGGCGACTGCACGCCGGCGGTGTCGTTCTCCGGCAGGCTGTCCGGGCCGACCCCGAGCTGAGCCCGCCGGCACGGACGAGGCGGGCGGACCCCGGGGTGTGGGGCCCGCCCGCCTCCCGCCCGCGGGCTCAGATGAGACCCTCGCGCATGGCGTAGGCAACCGCGTGCGACCGGTTGCGCAGCTGGAACCGGTTGGTCACGTCGTGCAGGATGCTCTTGACCGTCCGCTGCGAGTAGCACAGCTTGTCCGCGATTTCCTTTGTGGACAGTCCGGATGCGACCAGCCGCAGCACCTCGGTCTCCCGGCTGGTGATGCCGGCCAGGTGCAGCCCGCGCGGCTCCAGCACGTGGCGCTGCAGCCGGGACACCCGGTTCAGCAGCCGCCCCAGCAGGTCCGGCGGCAGCGCGCCCTCCCCGGCGGACGCGGCGTTGACGAGCCGGACCAGCACGTCCGGCGTGGTGTCCGCACGCCGCGCGACGGCGCACACACCGCTCTCGACCGCGGTCAGGATCTCGGTGTCGTCCAGCTCGCCGGCGATCAGCACGACCCGGCCGAACCCGCGCACCTGGAGGGTCCGCAGAAGCTGGCCGGCCCGGTCGTCGAAGTGGTCGGTCACCACCAGCGCGACCGTTCCCGGCGACGCGTCGTCCTCGTCGACCAGCCAGACCTCGGCCCGGGTGCGCAGTGCCATCCGCACCCCGTTCTCCAGGATCGGGTCGGTCGCCCGGACGACGACCGGAACTCTGTTCTGCTCCAACATCTCGTGCCCCGCTCTCCCTAGCACGTCCCCGACCCGGCGCCCGCACGCCGAAGCCCGTGCGGGTGCCAGGCTGCCCGATGGGGCGTCCCGGGTGCATGGGACCGGTGTCCCGGTTTTGCCCGCCCGGGGCCGCCATGCGGTCAGTGCGGCTGCTCGCCGAAGCCCGCCTTGCGGGCCCGGACGATCGCCTGCGCCCGGTCCGCGACGTGCAGCTTCGCGAAGATGCTCGACACGTGGTTGCGCACCGTCTTGGGCGACAGCGACAGCCGCCGGGCGATCGTCGCGTTGCTCTCCCCGTCGGCGATCAGCGCCAGCACCTCGCGCTCGCGGGAGGTCAGCTGCGGGAACACCGTGTCCGAAGTGGCCGGTCCGGCGGTGAAGAAGCCGATCACCCGGTTGGCGACGTCGGTGCCGAAGATCGCCTCACCGAGCCCGACGGCATGCACCGCGCGGACGATCTCCTCCTGGCCGGACCCCTTCAGCAGGTACCCGCGCGCGCCCGCGCGCATCGCGGCGAACACCGACTCCGTGTCGTTGAACATGGTCAGCACGACGACACCGGTCCGTGGCCGCTCGCCGACGATCTGGCGGGTCGCCTCGATCCCGTCGATGTCCGGCAGGTGCAGGTCCATCACCACGACGTCCGGCTCGACCGCCCGCGCGGCGTCGACCGCGTCCCGGCCGGTAGCCGCCTCGCCGACCACTTCGATCGTCGGCTCGGCGTTGAGCACCGTGGCCAGCCCGAAGCGGAACAGCGGGTGGTCGTCGACGACCAGCACGCGCAGCTGTGCGGTCAACTGCCCTCCTTCGGCAACGGGAGCGTGGCGAACACCCGGGTGCCGCCGTCGTGGTCGGCCTCGACCAGGCACTCGCCACCCAGCTCGATGGCCCGCTCGCGCATCGAGGAGAGCCCGACGCCGTTGCCCGTACCGGCGGCCGGGCCGGCGGGCAGCCCGACGCCGTCGTCCACGACCTCGATGTGCAGGTCGTCGTCGACCCACAGGCGCACCGCGCAGGAGCTGGCGGCCGCGTGCCGGGTCACGTTGGTCAGCGCCTCGCAGACGATCCGGTAGGCGGCCACGTCCACCGGCGCGGGCAGCCGCGGCATGGTGGACGGGACCTCGAGCACGATCGTCACCCCGTCCGGACCGTCGTCCGGCCCCGCGGTGCGGCTGGCGAGCGCGCCCGCGTACTCCCGGATCGCCGGGACCAGCCCGAGCCGGTCGAGCCTGGGCGGGCGCAGCCCGTGCGCGATCCGGCGCACCTCGACGATCGCGGCCTGCAGCTCGTCGCGCAGCCTGCCGAGCAGCTCCCCGGTGGGGGTGGCCTCGCCGACCGTGCGGCGGCTGACGTCCAGGCCGAGCGCGACCGCGGCGAGCGTGGGGCCGATGCCGTCGTGCAGCTCGTGCAGGATGCGCCGCCGCTCCAGCTCGCGGGCGTGGACGAGGCGGTCGCGGCTGCGGCGCAGGTCCCGGGTGAGGCGCGCGGTGTAGACGGCCGCGCCGGCGTGCCGGGCCACCTCGGCGAGCGCGGTCCGGTCCCGCCGGGTCAGCTCCCGCTGCGAGCGCCTGCCGATCACCAGCGTGCCCACCGGCTCGCCGTGGAAGGCGAGCGGCATCCGGTGTGGCTCGCCGGCCGGGGTGCCGACGCTCGCCGCGGTCTCGCGGTGGCCGCGCGTCTGGATCTCGATGGCGAGGTAGGGCAGCCGGAGCGCGGCGGCGACGGTCTCGACGATCTCCGGCAGCATCGTGCTCGCCGTCGGGGTGTTCTCCAGCCGGGACGCGAGCGCGGAGACCACCCGGTAGGGGTCGTCGCGCTCGCCGTAGAGCCGCTTGTTGACCAGCGCCTGGAGCCGGGTGCGGAACGGCTGGACGAGCACCGCGATGGTCGCGGCGACGGCGGCCTGCTGCCAGATCGCGTCGACGGTCGGCAGGACGAGGGACAGCGCGCCGACGACCGCGACGTAGAGGCCGACCACGCCGGCCGACAGGGCGCCGTAGACCAGGGAGCGGCTGACCGCGACCTCGATGTTGAGCGCGCGGTGCCGCAGGACGGCCGCAGCCATGACGATGGGCACCAGGGCGAACGGCAGCGCCTGGTACTCGGGGGCGACGACCGGCCGTCCGGTGAGGACGATCGGGACGACCCAGACCGCGGCGTAGGCGGTGGTGCTGGCAGTGAGGGAGCCGATCAGCCACAGCAGCGGGCGCCGGGCGCGGTCGGCGTGCCGGTACCGCCGGACGAGCACGGCGACGATCAGTGCGGGGTAGACGGTGAGGGTCGCGAGGACCGGCGTGGCGAGCGAGTACAGGCGCCGCACCGGATCGTCGAACACGGCGAGGGCGATCGCCGCGGCGATCCCGCAGACGGCCACCGTGCCGAGATACGCACCGCCGACTCGCAACCCGTGAAATCTCGTTGTGGTAACGCCTGGGAAGGCGATCGCGAAGTGCAGCACCGCACCCCACAGCAGAGCGAAGGCGGCCTCGCCGCCGTACCACCGCCAGAACTGATCCCCCGCGACGAGGTCCAGCGCGGTCAGCGGGAAGAACCCGGCGCCCGCGGTGGCGACGATGCCGAGGGAGGAGGTGACCAGCGCCGCGCGGGCGGCCGGGTCGCGGGGCCGCGCCCAGACCACGGTGATCGAGGTGGCGAGCAGGAGGGCGACCACGAGGAGCATGGGCCACCAGCCGGTGAGGCCGCGCAGGACGGGGTAGTGCCGCAGCGGGACGCGCAGGTCGAGGATCTGCCCGTCCCGCCGGACCTGGTAGGTGAGCGTGTCACCGGCCACGCCCCGCGCCCCGCCCGGCCACCCGCCCAGCTTCTCCCCGTCAATTGCAACGATTTCATCACCAAGCCGGAAGACCGTCCCGGCCTCCCGATCGGACACCACGACGTGTCCGAAGGAGACGGCGTGCCGGGCGGGGCTGACCGTGGTGCCGTCGGTCGGCGCGTCGGCGCGGGACCAGACACACCAACCGGCCACCCCGAGGAGGGCGAGGGTGAGCAGTAGGAGCGAGGCGGGTACACGCCGCGCGCCCGCCGGGCCGAACACGTATGGATCATCCCGCAGCGGGGAGGCTTCCGGACAGCCCGGAGCGCGAGACCCGCCCGATCGGAGTGCCGGTTGGTCCCATTCCGCCGTCGCGGTCCAGAAGAGACACTCAGGGTGGTCGTGCCGGTCGCACGACCACCCGACCGTTGGTCGTCGCGGCGCGGGAACCGACGTGGCGCCCCGGACCGGGGCGGCGTCGGCGGGCCGAGGGCGCCGCGCGGAAGGCGAGCGCGGAAGGCGAGCGCGGAAGGCGAGCGCGGGAGGCGAGCGCTGTTGTGCCCGCTCGCGATGGTGGGCGCCGGGTGCCCGCGTGGTCGGTGGGTGCCCGCTGGGGCGGCGACCGCGTTGGCTGCGGGTGCTTGCGGATGGCGGGCGCGGATGGCGGATGCCCGGGCGGCCCTGTTTCGCCGCCTGGTTCACCGGTGCGCCGGTCGCGGAGCCGGCCACCCCGGGAGTCGGGGTGGCCGGCCCGGACCTACTTCTTCGTGGAGTTGCCTTGCTCGTCGGCCAGTTCCGGGGCAGGCGGCGCGGCCGGGAGATCCAGCAGCGACGATCCGGCCGCGGGCGTCGGCGAGTCGGACTCGCTGGCCGGGGCATCCTCGGCCCCACCGGAGCCGGACGCCGAAGTCCCCCGACCGGGCAGGTCGGCGGCCGGTTCGGATGCCGGCGCCGCCGGGGCGGCCGTCGGCGGCGCGTCGGCTGGTGCGGCCGGATCAGCGGGCGCGCCGGCCTCCGCCGAATCCGCACCCCCCTCCGACCCGGCCCCCGCCGTCGCCGAGTCGGCGTCTGGCGTCGCCGAGTCGGCGTCTGGCGTCGCCGAGTTGGCTGTCTGGCGTCGGCCGAGTTGGCGTCTGGCGCGGTCGATCGGCTTCTGGCATCGGCCGACTCGGCGTCCGGCGCGGTCGAGCCCGGCTCCGGCGCGGTCGGACCGGCCCCCGTGGCGCCCTGCTGCGGCGCCGAGCCCGTCGCCGGGGCTGGCTCGCCGCCGGTGGCGGAGTCCGATGTGGAGGACACGCCCGGCGCGGTCTCCTGTGTGGACAGCGCGGTCGCGATGCCCTGGCCCGCCGACGGCACGGGCTCGGCCGGGGACTCCGTCACCTTCGTCCGCTGGGTGATCTCCGCGTCGTCGTCTGGTGTGGACGACGCCGCGGCCGGAGCGCCCCCCAGGACGGCGGGCTGCGAGCCGGTCATCGGGCCCGGGCCGTACGGCATCGGGAAGCCCATGCGCGGCGTGTTCGGCTCCACCCGGCCCGCCCGCGAACCGCGGTACGCCAGCACCACCGCGACCACGCCGACCAGGATCCCGCCCGCCGGCAGCCACAGGCCCCACCCCGTGGTGAAGTGCGCCCGCTCCCCGGCATCCAGCGGGGTCGCGTTGAACGTCGACAGGTCCTGAAGCATGTCCAGCGCCTGCAACAGCACCGTCCCCGTCAGCGCCCCCAGCCCCAGCGCCAGCAGCAACCGGCCCCCCGCCGTCTGGCGGCTGAACGCCAGGACCGCGCCCACCCCGAGCAGCAGCGCCGCCAGCACGAGTGCCAGGCCGGCCAGCGACTCGGCGTCCGGCGCCGCCGCGCTGCGCGCCCCCCACCAGGTGATCGAGTACCCGCCGGAGCCGATGTCGACCTCGTGCACGGGGCCGAACGATCCGCCCAGCGCGAGCCCGGCGGCGACCAGCGCGGCGAGCCCCGCGACGATCTCGGACACCGGCCGGCGCGGCGGGCGGGCGTACCCGGGCAGGACCTGCGGATGGGGAGGCGGGAACGGTGGACGCATAGACGGCTGAGTCACGGCACGCATGATGCCAGTGGCACCCAGGGTGGGTGCCCGGAAGGGCCGAACTCGCCGCCCCCGAGCGCGGTCGCGCGCCACTGCCGCCACCGCGCCGAACCTGAGGTACTGACCGAATGGACGTCATCGTGGCCGGCGCGGCCATCATCCGGGGATACCGCCTCTTCGTCGCGCGCCGCTCCCGGCCGGCGTCCCAGGCCGGCTACTGGGAGCTGCCCGGCGACCGCCTCGCCGACGGCGAGGACGAGCCCGCCGCGCTGGAACGGGAGTTCACCACCGAGTTCGGCGTCCCGCTCAGCTGCGTCGACCACATCCTCGGCGACCGCGCCCTGCTTGCCTGGCGCGACGAGCACGACGACGGCCACGACGCGACCCTGCGGGTCTGGCGCTGCCAGTTCTCCAGCGAGCTCGACGACGCTGACGGCCAGCCGCGGCCGAGCATGACGGCCTACGACGAGTCCCGCTGGGTCGACATCGACGAGCTCGACTCGGTCGGCCCGTGGCGCGACGCCGACCGGCTCGCCGCCGACGAGATCGCCGACTACTACCGAAACGACCAAACCTGGCAGACCGCCGACTAGACGCGCTCTAAACGCGAATCCGACAATCGGTTGCCTTAGCAAACGTCACGTTCCGCGCCCGACCGCCTCTTATTCCGTAGTGGCGGTTGGCCCGAGCGAGGGCCGGGCCAACCGCTACATACCGATCCCGCGGTCCAGCACCAGCGACTTCCACTCCGCCAGCAGCGCCGTGCGCCGCGCCGGGTCGCCGCCGATCATCGCGTCCAGGGCCAGCCCGCGGAACAGGTTCACGGTCAGCAGCAACAACGTCTGCAGGCGCGCCTCGTCCACCTCCGGCCCGGCGATCCGCCGGTAGAACTCCAGCGTCTGGTGCCCGAGCTGGCGGTCCACCGGCAGCAGGCTGCGCCGCAGCTCCCCGTCGGTCCGCGCGGCCACCCACAGCTCCACCGCCGCGGTCGACAACGTCCCCGAGTACGCCCGCCACAGCAGGTCGATGCCCTCGTCGAGCCGCTCCGGGCCGGGTGGCAGCGCGGCCGTCGCCGCCAGGATCTCCTCGCCGAGCCGCGCGAACAGGTGCTCGAGCGCGCTGGTCATCAGCTCGGCCTTGGTCGTGAAGTGGTGCTGCTGGGCGCCGCGCGACAGGCCGGCACGCCGGCAGATCTCCTGCACCGTCGTCCGCGCGTAGCCCAGCTCGACCAGGCAGGAGATCGTCGCGTCCAGCAGCAGCTCCCGGGTGCGCTCGCTGCGCTCCTGCTGGGTCCGGTGCCGGGTCGTCGGGGTCGCCATGAAGGGCCTCCTCACAGCTTTACGTGCAGACCTGCACGCATGTACATTCGGCGCAGACTTTACATGTCGTCCGGAATGTTTTTGGAGCCCTCATGCCGCTCACCCAGCGTTCGTCGTGGCTCGATCAGGACCTCGACGCCTTCCGCGAGCTCGCGCACACGTTCTGCCAGAAGGAGCTCGCGCCGCACCACGAGCGCTGGTCGCACGCCGGGCAGGTCGACCGGGAGCTGTGGAACAAGGCGGGCGAGGTCGGCCTGCTGTGCCTGTCCATCCCGGAGGAGCACGGCGGGGGCGGGGGCACCTTCGCCCACGAGGCGATCCTGCTGGAGGAGCAGGCGAAGGCGGGCGACGACTCGTGGGGCAACGCCGTGCACAGCGGCATCGTCGCCCACTACGTCAACTCCTGCGGCACGGACGACCAGAAGAGGCGCTGGCTGCCCCGGCTCGCGTCCGGCGAGCTGGTCGGCGCCATCGCGATGACCGAGCCGGGCACCGGCTCGGACCTGCAGAACGTCAAGGCCAAGGCGATCCGGGACGGCGACCACTACGTCCTCAACGGCGCGAAGACGTTCATCACCAACGGCGCCCAGGCGGAGCTGATCATCGTCGTGGCCAAGACGAACCCCGAGGAGACCGCCAAGGGCGTGTCGCTCGTGGTGGTGGAGACCGAGGGCGCCGAGGGGTTCCGGCGCGGGCGGATCCTGGACAAGATCGGCATGAAGGGCCAGGACACCTCCGAGCTGTTCTTCGACGACGTGCGGGTGCCGGCGGAGAACCTGCTCGGCGGCGAGGAGGGCCTCGGGTTCGTCCAGCTCATGCAGCAGCTGCCGCAGGAACGGCTGATCATCGCCGTGTCCGCGGTCGCCGCCATGGAGGCCGCGGTCGAGCAGACCATCGCCTACACCAAGGAGCGCACCGCGTTCGGCCGGGAGATCTTCAAGTTCCAGAACACGAAGTTCACCCTCGCCGAGTGCGCCACCGAGGTCGCGGTGGCCAAGGCCTTCCTCGACCAGTGCATCGAGCGGCACCTCACCGGCGAGCTGGACGTCGCGGGCGCGGCGATGGTCAAGTGGTGGACGACCGACCGGCTCTCCCGCGTCGCGGACGAGTGCCTGCAGCTGTTCGGCGGCTACGGTTACATGAACGAGTACCCGATCGCGCGCGCCTGGACCTCGGCGCGGGTCCAGCGGATCTTCGGCGGCACGAACGAGATCATGAAGGAGATCATCTCCAGGACGCTGTGACCGCGACCAACCGAGGAGACCTGATGGCTGGACCGCTCGCCGGGCTCGAGGTCGTCGAGCTGGCCGGGCTCGCCCCGGCGCCGTTCGCGACGACCGTCCTCGCCGACCTCGGCGCCCACGTGGTGCGGGTGGACCGCGCCAAGCCCGGCTTCGACGTGCTGAGCTTCCCAGACGACCCGCTCTCGCGCAGCCGGCAGTGGATCGGCGTGGACACCAAGTCGCCGGCCGGCCGGGACGTGGCGCTGCGCCTGATCGACCGTGCCGACGTGCTCGTCGAGGGCTTCCGGCCCGGCGTCACCGAGCGGCTCGGCATCGGGCCGGACGTGTGCCTGGAGCGCAACCCGCGCCTGGTCTACGGCCGGATCACCGGGTGGGGGCAGGACGGGCCGCTCGCCCAGGCGGCCGGGCACGACATCAACTACATCGGCCTCGCCGGCGCGCTGGAGCCGATCGGCAGGGCGGGGGAGCGGCCGGTGCCGCCGCTGAACCTGCTCGGCGACTTCGGCGGCGGCGGGCTGCTGCTGGCCATGGGCGTGCTGGCCGCGCTCGTCGAGCGCGCCTCGTCGGGCCGCGGCCAGGTGGTGGACGCGTCGATGGTCGACGGATCGGCGCTGCTCACCGCGGGCCTGCACGGGCTGCGCAACATCGGCCTGTGGCACCGCGGGCGGGGCCGCAACATGCTCGACGGCGGGGCGCCGTTCTACGACACCTACGAGACCTCCGACGGGCGGTACGTGGCGGTCGGCGCCATCGAGGAGCGGTTCTGGGGCGACCTGCTCAAGGTCCTCGAGATCGACCCGGACGCGGTGGTCGGCCGGTCGGACCCCGAGCAGTGGCCGGCCGTGCGGGAGACGCTGGCCGCGGTGCTGCGCACCCGGACCCGTGACGAGTGGGCCGAGCGGGCGGCGGGTACCGACGCGTGCCTGACCCCGGTGCTCACCCCCGAGGAGGCCGCCGGCCACCCGCACAACGTCGCGCGCGGGACGTTCGTCGACCTCGACGGCCACCGCCAGCCCGCGCCGGCACCCAAGTTCGGCCGGACCCCGGCGGACACGCCGCGGGCGCCGCACGAGCCCCGCTCGGACACGGCGGCGGTGCTGGGGTCGCTCGGCTACTCTGCGGAAGATATTGACAGATTGCGTACTGACGGCGTGATCGTCTGACGGCTATATTCGCGCCATGAGTACCGCGATGTCGCCGGTGACGATCTTCGTGAACGGGTGCTCCGGGATCAGCGTCACCGGCACGTTGGACGCGACGACGGTCGGCGATCTCAACCGCTCGGTGCGCGACTTCTTCGAGTCGGGCGACCTCGACGAGCTCGAGGTGCTCACGCTGGACCTCAGCACGGTGTCCAGATGCGACGAGGCCGCGGTGGCGGCCGTGCGGTACGCGCAGGCCGCGTGCACCGAGCACGGCGTGGCCCTGCGCGTGGTCCCCAACGACGCCGTCCGCCACGCCATGCGCCCCCGCACCTGAACCCCGCGAGTCCCCCGTTCCGGACCCGCGAGTCCCCCGCTCCGGCCCGTCGAGTCCCCGTCCCGGGAACCATCCCGCGCGCCGTTCGTTGTACCGGGTAGGTCGTAAGGTTTTGTGTGTTCGTGCCACCGGCACGCTCGCGGAGAACTTCGTTGGCGGGCGTGAGGGAGTAGTAGGTGACACGAAGAACCGTGAAAGGGTTCGACGACCAGCGCGACGGGTTCGAGATCACCGAGGGCCTCAGGGCCCCGACGACCGTCCGACTCCACTGACAACACCCCGGGCCTGCTCGCGTCCCCCGCGAGCGGGCCCGCTTCTCGTGGTCCGGTGTGACCACATCCTCGAGCTACCGGAGGTAGCGGTATGACGATCATCCAGGAGCGCCCCACACCGGCGCCGCGCAGCGGCCCGGAACCGATGCTGTCGGGGGAGAAATCCACCACCCAGGCCACGCTCGTCAAGGTCTTCGCGATCGTGCCCCTGCTGGCCCTGGTCGCGGCCGTGCCGTTCGCGTGGGGCTGGGGCCTGGGCTGGGTGGACATCGGCCTCGCCGCGTTCTTCTACACGCTGACCTGCCTGGGCGTCACCGTCGGCTTCCACCGCTACTTCACCCACGGCGCCTTCCGGGCCAGGCGCGGCCTGCGGGTCGCACTCGCCGTCACCGGCAGCATGGCCATGCAGGGACCGGTCGTCGGGTGGGTGGCCGACCACCGCCGCCACCACGCCTTCTCCGACCGCGAGGGCGACCCGCACTCCCCGTGGCTGTTCGGCACCTCGGCCGCGGCGCTGGTCAAGGGGTTCTGGCACGCCCACATGGGCTGGATGTTCGACCGCGGGCTGACCAACGCCAAGCGGTTCGCCCCCGACCTGCTCGACGACCGTGACATCAACCGCGTCGACCGCCTGTTCCCGCTGCTGACCGTGGTGACGCTGCTGGCGCCGGCCCTGCTCGGCGGCCTGATCACCATGTCGTGGTGGGGCGCGCTGACCGCGTTCTTCTGGGCGAGCCTGGTCCGGGTGGCCCTGCTGCACCACGTGACCTGGTCGGTGAACTCGATCTGCCACATGATCGGCGACCGGCCGTTCGAGGCGCGCGACAAGTCGGCGAACTTCTGGCCGCTGGCCATCGCGTCCATGGGCGAGTCGTGGCACAACTCCCACCACGCCGACCCGACGTGCGCCCGGCACGGCGTGCGGCGCGGCCAGATCGACATCTCCGCCCGGCTGATCTGGGTGTTCGAGAAGCTCGGCTGGGCCTACAACGTCCGCTGGCCCAAGCCGGAACGGCTGGCCCGCAAGCTCAAGGCCGCCTGACCGCTCAGCCAAAGGAGCCGTGCCGGCCCGCGCCCGCCGAGAAGCGGGCCACGCCGGCCGCGGCCTCGGCCTCGGCCAGCACGCCCATGCCGTGGGTGAACTCCGTGGCCATCGCGGCCTGCTCGGTGCCGCCCCACTGGGCCAGCGCGGACGCCCGGTCCGAGCGCAGGCACGCCTGTGGGAACGACGCGAGCTCGGCCGCCAGGTCCTCGGCGGCCGACCGTGCGGTGCCGGCCGGCACCACCCGGTTCGCGAGCCCGATCGCGAGCGCCTCGTCGGCCTCGACCGCCCGGCCGGTGAGAATCATGTCCATCGCCCGGCTCTGCCCGATCAGCCGCGGCAGCCGCACGGTCCCGCCGTCGATCAGCGGCACGCCCCAGCGCCGGCAGAACACCCCGAACACGGCCGTCGTGTCCGCCACCCGCAGGTCGCACCACAGCGCCAGCTCCAGCCCGCCGGCGACCGCGTGACCGCTCACCGCGGCGATCACCGGCTTGGCGAGAACCATGCGGGTGGGGCCCATCGGGCCGTCGCCGTCCGCAACCGTGCGGTTCCCTCGATCGGTGCCCACGGCCTTCAGGTCCGCGCCCGCGCAGAACGCCGGTCCGACACCCGCGAGCACGGCCACGGAGGCGTTCGGGTCCGCGTCGAACGCCCGGAACGCCTCGGCGAGCCCCGCCGCGGTCGCTCCGTCGACCGCGTTGCGCGCCTCCGGCCGGTTGATCAGGACCGTGGTGACCGGTCCGGCACGTTCAACACGGACGGTATTGATCATGGCGTGTCTCCTCGATGATCGGGTGAACAAGACATAGAGTGCTGGGCGGAGCGCTGTACGCACCGTAAGCTGATAGCCGCCAACGGTGTGAAGGTCGCTTGCGGACCTGGCGATCTGTACGACGATGGCGGCTCAAAGGGGCACAGGCCGTCGGCGAGAGCCGGCAGTGGGGTAGCGGCGGACGGAGCTTGCTGTGGACGCGAAGAAGATCATGATCCTCGCGGGTGTGGCGCTGGTGTTGTTCTATGTGATCACCCAGCCCACCCAGGCCGCCGACGCCGTGCAGGGCCTCCTCGGCTGGCTCAAGGACGGCGCCGAGGCGATCATCACGTTCATGCGCAACCTGTTCGCCTGACCAACCACAGAGCACGCCGCCCGGCCGAACGCCCGGCGGCGTCTCCTTATGCGTGCCGGCGCATGAATCACCCAGCGTGACGCTTCGTGTCCGGATCACGAGACACATTGGACCGTACGGGTGGATTCTCGGGTATTCGGCCCTGCTGGCGAGGTTTCGACGAGATCAGGTCTGGCGAACTGTCGGTACCGGCCTTTACGGTTTCCGGCATCGACTTTCGCGGGCTGGTCCGCAGTTCTCTCAAGGAGGCAGGATGCTCGACGATCCCGGCGTGGACGACCTGGTGCGGCAGTGGACCGAGGACCACTCGAAGGCCGCCGAGTCGGATGAGATCAACCGCATCGCGTCGGAGTGGCTCGCGGACGTACCGGTACAGCCCAGCACCGGTATCCCGGGTCAGCGTGCCCGCGGGGGCAACAGCCCCTGGGCCGCCGTCGAGTCCGTGGACCCCGAGTTCTTCGCCGCCATGCGCGAGCGCCTGCCCGAGGTGCCGGCCGACCTGCTCTCGGCCGCCGCCGGCTGGTGGCAGATGGTCGGCGGCCTCGCCGAGGCCAAGGAGTGGTGGGACGCCGGCATCAGCCCGCTCGACCAGCGCGCCCTCGACTACCGCGCGGCCGGCCTGGCGCCCTCCGACCTGGCCCGCCGCCTCGGCCCGCTCACCGTGCTCCAGCACCTGCGCAAGGGCAGCGCGCCCGCGTGGTGCGTGGCCCGCCTCCAGCGCCAGAACGAGCGCCGCTCCGCCTGAGAGCTCACGGATGGTGCGCGCCGTCGTAACGCCGCGCAGCCCGCGTCGTTGACATTGTGTGACCGACACCGAGCCCGACCACAGCATCCGCCCGCGAAGACGTGGGTTCGGCGTGCTCGTCCGGCTCGGTGTTGTCGTTCTCGTCCTCGCGGTGGCCGGTGGTGGCGTGCTGCTGCTGCGGCTGGCGGTCCGGACCGACCAGCCCGCGCCGAGCGCCGAGGCTCCGGCCGACGAGGTGCCCGCCGCCGACGTCCGGCCCGGCGCGGTCGCCCCCGCGGCCGTGACCAGGGCGGCCACACCGCAGGCCAAGACCCGGCCGAAGGCCGGTGAGGACCCGCTGCGCGCGTGGGCGGACCGGCTCGCCGGCCCGACCGGCATCCCCGCCCGGGCGCTGCTTGCCTACGGCAACGCGGAGTTGGTGATGCGCGGCAGCGACCCGGGCTGCCACGTCACGTGGGCCACGCTCGCCGGCATCGGCCGCATCGAGTCCGACCACGGCCGGTACGGCGGCGCGGTGCTCGGTGCCGACGGCCGGCCGTCGAAGCCCATCGTCGGGGTTCCGCTCGACGGGTCGGCCGGCGTCCGATCGGTGTCGGACACCGACGGCGGGCGGCTCGACGGCGACCCGCGGGCCGACCGTGCGGTCGGCCCCATGCAGTTCATCCCGTCGACGTGGCGGCGCTGGGCCGCCGACGCGAACCTCGACGGGCGCGGCGACCCGCAGCAGATCGACGACGCTGCGCTGGCCGCGGCCCGGTACCTGTGCGCGAACGGCCGCGACCTGGCGACCCCGGCGGACTGGTGGGCGGCGGTGTTCTCCTACAACAACTCCGTGCCGTACGGGCAGAAGGTCTTCGGCCTCGCCGACGGGTACGCCCGGGCCGCGATGGTGTAGCGGAGGGCGTGGGAATCCCACTTCCGGCCTCGCGGCTGCGATCATCGTGATCACACGGCCACGGGAGGTAACCAGGGGTGGGCCAGCAGACGAGCCCGACGTTCCGGCGGCGCCGCCTGGCGCGCCGGTTGCGGCAGATGCGTGAGGCGGCCGGGCTGACGCTGGACGAGGCGGCGCCGCGGCTGGACAAGACCCGCAGCGCGCTGAGCCGCATCGAGACGGCGGCGTCGCGGGCGGACGTGCACATCGTGCGGTCGATGATGGACCTCTACGACCACTACGACGAGGACCTCCTCCAGCTTGCCCGCGAGGCACACCGGCCGGGCTGGTGGAAGCGATACAACATCGAGGACCGCGGCCTGATCGGGATGGAGACCGAGGCGGTCACCGAGCTGGAGTTCAGCCTGGTCACGATTCCCGGCCTGCTGCAGACCGAGTCCTACATGCGCGCCCTGTTCGGCAGCGGGAAGGTGCGGCGGACCCGGGAGCGGTTGGAGGACGATGTCGCCGCGCGCCTGCAACGGCAGCGGCGCCTGACCGACGAGGAGTTCCCGCTCGAGCTCGTGGCGATCATCGACGAGGCGGCCCTGCACAGGAGTGTGGGTGGCACCGAGGTGATGGGCGAGCAGCTCCGGCACCTCGCGCGCCGCGCCGACCTCGCGGCGGTGACCGTCCAGGTGTTGCCCCACGCGGCCGGTGCTCACGCGGGAATGGACGGCGCCTTCATGGTCCTCGGCTTCCCGGAGGCGGACGATCCCGCTGCGCTCTATGTGGAGTACCCCACCGGATCGCTTCATGTGGAGAACCCCGACGAGGTGGCGGAGGCTAGGCTCGTCTTCGACCGCCTGCGGTCCGATGCGTTGAGCCCGGCGGACTCGACGGAGTTCATCGAGCGGGTGGCTGATCAGCTGAGCCGAGCGTGAGGGGCGAGCATGTCCACTGTGGACTTTTCCGGCGCGGAGTGGCGGAAGAGCAGCCGCAGCGGCGATGGCAGTGGGGGCGGCTGTGTGGAGGTCGCCGTCGCCCGGGCCGCGGTCGGGGTCCGGGACTCCAAGGACCGTGGCGGGCGTCACCTGGTGTTCGACGGGGCCGCCGCCTGGCGGGAGGCGCTGCGGACCTGGTGTTAGCGTCGGTACCGTGAACGGCCGGCCGATGGCACGCAGGGTGGGGATCGTCGCCCTGTCCGTCGTGTCGCTGGCCGGCTGCCTCGCGCTGGCGTGGTGGCAGTGGCGGCGCTTCGAGTCGGCCACCGGCACCTGGCAGAACCTCGGGTACGTCCTCCAGTGGCCGCTGTTCGGGCTCTTCCCGGCCTTCATGTTCTGGCGGCTGCGCAGGCTGCGCGCCGAGCAGCCCGCCACCGAGCCCCCGCCACCAGCCGAGCCGGCACCCGAACCGGTGCCGCGGCGGCCCGCGCCGCAGGACGAGGACGACCCGGAGCTGGCCGCGTACAACCGCTACCTCGCCGAGCTCGATGCCCGGCACCAGGAGAGACAACGATGAGCGAGACGCCGGTGACCACCGACGAGGAGAACCCGGCCCATGCCGCCGGCGCCGCGGGGGTCCGCGGAGCACTGGCGCGCTACCGGGTCATGGCCTACATCGTCGGTGTGGGCCTGCTCGCGCTGTGCGCCGCGATGGTCCTCAAGTACGCGTTCGACCAAGACCGGTACGTGGCGATCGTGGGTCCCGTGCACGGGTTCCTCTACATCGTCTACCTGGTCGCCGTCGTCGACCTCGGGCTCAAGGTGCGCTGGTCGCTGCAGCGCACGGTCCTGGTCATGCTCGCGGGCGTGGTCCCGCTCGTGTCGTTCTTCGCGGAACGCCGGGTGACCGCCACGGTCCGCGGGGGCAACGCGGCCTGACGGCCACCCGGCAGCCTCAGGAGCCGATCCCGGTCAGCGAGCGGACCTCCATCTCCGCGTGCCTGGCCGGGTCGGCCCGCTCCTTGCCGAACACCGTGCCGAGGTAGCCCGCGAGGAACGAGATCGGGATCGACACGATCCCCGGGTTGGACAGCGGGAACAGCTGGAAGTCGGCTCCCGGGAAGATCGACGTCGGTGACCCCGACACCACCGGCGAGACGAACACCAGCAGCAGGCACGAGCCGAGCCCGCCGTACATCGCCCACAGCGTGCCCCGGGTGTTGAACCGCTTCCAGAACAGCGAGTACAGCAACGTCGACAGGTTCGCCGACCCGGCGAACGCGAACGCGAGCGCCACCAGGAACGCGACGTTCTGCCCGTTCGCCAGAATGCCGCCGATGATCGCGAGCAGCCCGATGACCACCGCGGTCAGCCGGGCGACCCGGACCTCCGAGGCCGGGTCGGCCTTGCCCTCGCGGGTGATGTTCGCGTACACGTCGTGGGCGAAGGACGCCGACGCGGTGATCGTCAGGCCGGCGACCACCGCGATGATCGTCGCGAAGGCGACCGCGGCGACGATGCCCAGCAGCAGGGTGCCGCCGATCTCGAACGCGAGCAGCGGGGCGGCCGAGTTCTCCTTGCCGGTGGAGGACAGGATCCGGTCCGAGCCGACCAGCGCCGACGCGCCGTACCCGATCACCAGCGTGGCCAGGTAGAACACGGCCATCGTGCCGACCGCCCACACCACCGAGCGGCGGGCCTGGACGGCGTTGGGCACCGTGTAGAACCGCATGAGCACGTGCGGCAGGCCGGCCGCGCCGAGGATCAGCGCCAGCGAGAGCGAGATGAAGTCGAGCTGGCTGACCGCGGACGCGCCGTACTGCACGCCCGGGTCGAGCACGGCCCGGCCGTGGGAGTTGTTCGCGGCCGCGTCGTCGAGCAGCGCGGAGATGCTGAACCCGAACTTGCCGAGCAGGAACACGGTCATCAGCACGACGCACAGCACGAGGATTGAGGCCTTGATGATCTGTACCCAGGTCGTGCCCTTCATCCCGCCCACGAGCACGTAGACGATCATGATCAGGCCGACGACGGTGATCACCAGCGCCTGCCCGCCCTTGCCGTGCACGTCGAGCAGCAGGGCCACCAGGCTGCCCGCGCCGGCCATCTGGGCGAGCATGTAGAAGAACGAGATGACCAGCGTGGAGGTCGCGGCCGCGGCGCGGACCGGGCGCCGGCGCATCCGGTAGGCCAGCACGTCGCCCATGGTGAACCGGCCGGTGTTGCGCACCAGTTCGGCGACCAGCAGCAGCGCGACGAGCCAGGCGACGAGGAAGCCGATGGAGTAGAGGAAGCCGTCGTAGCCGTGCACGGCGATCGCACCGGCGATGCCGAGGAACGACGCGGCGGACAGGTAGTCGCCGGTGATCGCGACACCGTTCTGCGGACCGGTGAACCCGCTGCCCGCGGCGTAGTAGTCCGACGTCGTGGTGTTGCGGTGGCTCATCCGGTAGACGACGAACAGGGTGATCGCCACGAACGCGGCGAACACGGTCATGTTGAGCGCCGGGCTGCCCGGCGAGCCGGCGGCGAGGGTCATGGGCGGGGTGGTCGCGCGGTTCACCGGTCGCCAACCCCCGCGGCGGCGCGGATCGCGGCGACCTGTGGGTCGATCCTGTTCCGGGCATACCGCACGTAGCCGAACGTGATGGCGACCGTGGAGACGAACTGGGCCAGGCCCAGCACCAGGCCGACGTTGACCGAGCCGACCAGGCGGTGGCTCATGAAGTCCCGCGCGTAGGCGGCGAGCAGCACGTAGGTGAGGTACCAGAGGAAGAACAGCGCGCTCATCGGGAAGACGAAACTCCGGAAACGGCGCCGCAGGGTGGCGAACTCGGGGCTGTTCTGGATGGCCACGAAGTCGGGAGCGCCGGGCGGCGCGGGGGTGGGGCTCGATGGCCGGGTGATTCCGCCGAAGCCGGTCTGCCGGGACGCCGGAGTGCGGCCGGAATTCGTGGGATGAACCACCTGAGTCATATGTTCCTCCGCTGAACATAGGCGGCGCTCGCCTAATTTCACAATGGAGAGTCGCCGGGCGGGGTCCCGGCGGGCGTGATGGTAATCCCGAGCCGGATGAACACCTAACGCGGACCGGGGGGATCCCGTTCACGCCAGGACGCCGGAACGGGACTATACGACCGGATCCGGGGGGTTCGTCAAACGGATGGAGTAGTCGGCACGTAAGGCCGGCGGGCGAACGTTCTGCCCGCATTCACACGTAGTGGTGAATTGGTACCTGACGTTGCGTTGTTAAAGTTGCATCGGGAAGGTTCACTGCCACCGATCGTGGCTCGCCGGAGGGCGAGTCTCGCCCCCATCAGCCGATCGGTGCCACTTTCGGCAGGTCGTCCGGCGGTCCACCGGCGCGAGCGCGCCGATCGTTTTCCGCAGTTGGGAGGCCGTCGGCAGGTCGCAGGCTCGGCCGGGAGCCGCCGCGACGGCCGCTCACTTGATCGGTCGTGACGGCATCACGCGGCCGGTGCGACCGAGGATTACCCGATCGGGTCATTAAGTATCCAAGGTCAAGACGCAAAGTAGATGCCCCTTGATCAAATTCCGGCGACCGCCGGCCGGGCGGGGTTCATTTGATCGCTTTGCGCGCCGTTTCCGCAGGTCAGCCCCCATTTGTCCGAAGCCTTTCGCTATCGGTCCGCTGATGTACGATCGGTCCTCAGTTCTCGCCGTCGCGGCGCGTTAGGGGAGCGGCGTGACCGCAGGAAGGGAGCGAGTACTGAGGTCGAATTGAGTGCGTCGCCCTGTGCGGGTGCCGAGTCGTGTCGGCGGTATTCGTGTCGCCACCGGTCGCGCCATCTAATCGGCGCACTCCGGTCGAATCTACTGTTCCTCATTCTGAAATGAGGCTGCTGTCTTGACAGACAACGTGGGACGAACCCGCGAACCGGGTCGCCTGGCGGCGCTGTGGAGCGTGCTGGCCAACTGGCGGGACTGGAACCTGCCGGTCAAGCTCGCAGCCGTCACCCTGGTGCCGGTCATCTTCGCCGTCGTGCTCGGCGCGATGCAGATCGCCGACCAGATCGGCACGACGGCTTCCTACCGGCGGGTCGACCGCCTGGTCGCGGTCAACGCCGAGGCTCGCGCGCTCATCGAGGCCCTGCAGCAGGAGCGGACGGCCGGCGTCGTGAAGCTCGCCGCGCGCGCGATCGACATCGGGCCGGACACCGCGGACGATCGCCGCGCCACCGACGCCGCCCGGGCCGGCTTCGCCCGGGCCGCCGGACGGGTCTCCCTCGACGGGGAGATCACCGCCCCGAGCTACCAGGACGTGCGCCACTGGCTGGGCGAGCTGGCCACCATCCGCAAGCAGGTCACCGGCGGGCGGATCGACCCCTCGACCGCACTCGGGCGCTACACCGACGTGATCGACGCGCTGCTGCGCTTCGACCGGACGATGTCGGCGGAGGCCATCGACCCGCGCCTGGCCGCGACCTCGTCCGCGCTCTACGAGCTTGCCGTCGTCCGCGAGGAGGTCGCCTACCAGCACGCGCTGATCGGCGCCGGCATCGTGCGCGGCGGGCTGGCCGGCCCCCAGCTGGACGGGCTGCGCGCCTCGGCGGGGCGGCTCTCGGACAGCACCACCGACTTCTCCGCCGTCGCCGGCGCCGACGGCCGGCGCGCCTACGACAAGAGCGTGTCCGGCACCGGGATCGCCGCGCGCAACAACGTGGTGAGCGCCGTGCTCGGGGCCCGTGCCGGGATCGACGTCCCCGCCACCGCCCAGGAGTGGACCGACGTGTCCACCCTGACCGAGCACCGGATCGGTGACGTCGCCAGGCTGCTCGGCGGGCAGCTGCGGGACCGGTCGGCCGCGCTGCAGGACGCGGCGAGCGACGGCGCCGGGCTCGCCGCGGTGATCCTGCTGGTCGCGCTGGTCGTCGCGATCGGGGTGATGGTCGTCGTGGGCCGGCACCTGCTGAGCTCCCTGTCCGCGCTGCGTCGCAGCGCCCTCGAGGTGGCCGAGCACCGGCTACCGGATGCGGTCGCGCGGATTCGGGATCGGGGCGACGATGCCGGTCCGGTCGCGATCGAGCCGGTGCCGGTCACCTCGATGGACGAGGTGGGCCAGGTGGCCCGCGCCTTCGACGCGGTGCAGCAGCAGGCCCTGCGGCTGGCGACCGAGCAGGCGGGGCTGCGCGCGAAGTACTCGAGCGTGTTCGTCAACCTGTCCCGGCGCAGCCAGGGCCTGGTGCAGCGGCAGCTGCAGCTGCTGGAGCGGCTGGAGCGTGACGAGGAGGACGCCGACCAGCTCGCCACGCTGTTCCAGCTCGACCACCTCGCGACCCGGATGCGGCGCAACAACGAGAACCTGATGGTCCTCTCCGGCAGCGACGTCGGCCGCCGCAACCAGCGGCCCGCGAGCCTCGCCGACCTGCTGCGCGCCGCCGTGTCGGAGATCGAGCAGTACCAGCGGGTCGTGATGCTGCCGCCGCCGAACGTGCGGGTCGTCGGCTACGCGGTCGGGGACCTCGTCCGGCTCACCGCGGAGCTGCTCGACAACGCGACGGCGTTCTCCGCGCCGGACACGCAGGTGACGATCGCCAGCCACTCGTTCGAGGACGGCTCGCTGTGCATCGCGGTGCTCGACGATGGCATCGGGATGAGCGAGGCCGAGCTCGCCGAGGCCAACGGCAAGCTCGCCGACTCCGGCTCGGTCGACGTGTCGACCTCCCGCCGGATGGGCCTGTTCGTGATCGGCAGGCTGGCGAGCCGGCACGGCATCGAGGTCCGGCTGGGCGGTGGCCAGGACGTCAACGGCGTGCGCGCCACCGTGAACGTGCCGGCCGACCTGGTCGCGCCGTCCGGCGCCGACACCCCGTCCGCTCCGGTTCCCGAGCCGACGCCCCCGCCGGGAGCTCCCCGGCCGGTCGCCTCGAACGGGCTCGCCCTGTTCTCGCCGAACGGGACGACGGCGGTCAACGGGCACCGCAACGGATCCGCCAACGGCACGAACGGCAGCACGAACGGCAGCACGAACGGCAGCACCAACGGGGTCAACGGCCTGGCCAACGGGTTCAAGCCGTCGCCGCTGCCGCGCCGCAAGGGGACGACCGACGGCTCGGACGCCGCGCACCCACCCGACCGGCCACCGGCTCCGGACGCCACCGAGGCCGCATCCGACAGCGTGGACCGGACCGAGCCGCAACCCGAGCCGGAGCCGGCGCCCGACCGGACGGAGCCGGAGTCCGAGCGGGGCGGGCTGCCGCGGCGCTCGCCGGGGACCCGGATGCCCGGTCCTCCGACGGGTTCCGCGCGCGACGGCCGGCCGGCGCCCCCGGCCGACGGCCTGTTCACCCCGCCCGGCCCGGACTCCGGCTGGTGGACCCCGCACGGTCCGGGCACCCCGGTCGACCCTCGGGCGATCGACGAGACCACGCCGATCTTCGACGAGATGTTCTCCGCGTGGTTCCGGGCGGTCGCCGCCCAGGCCCCGCCGCAGGCGCCGCCCGCCCCGGAGGCGCCCCGGGGCCCCCGGCCGGACGAGGACTGGCGTTTCGCGGCGGACTCCGGGTTCGACGCGGCACGCGCGGCCTCGCACGCCGAGCCGGAGACGTTCACCGAGAACGGGCTGCCCCGGCGCAGCGCCGGCCGGCACCTGGTGCCCGGCAACGCCGGCGGCACGGCGTCCGGCCCGCCGCGGCACGGGCGCGACGCGGCGGACGTGCGTGACCGGCTGAGCAGCTACCGGCACGGCGTCCGGCGCGCCCGGGACCACCGGCAGGGCGTGGAGCCCGGCACCCCGACCGGACGCGTCGAGCCGGGCCGGCCGGGAGCGCCGGACCGGCTCGACCTGTCCGGCGCCGGCTGGCGCTTCGCCGCGGACGTCGGCTGGCACCCGGCCGGCCCCGTGCACACCGCGAACCCGCCGGACTTCACCTCCGGCGGGCTGCCCCGGCGCAGCGCCGGCCAGCACCTGATGCCCGGCAGCGTGGCTCCCTCCGGCGGCGGTCCGCTGCGGGCGGACCGCGCCCAGGAACTGCGCGGCCGTCTCGGCAGCTTCCAGCGGGGGCTGCACCGCGGGCGGCGCAACCTCGCCGAGCGAGGAACACGAAACCGTTTCCCCGAGAACGAGCAACAGGAGAGTGAATGAACCCGCACACCCAACCGAGTCAGTTCGGGTGGTTGGTCAACGACTTCGCCGAGCGGGTCCCCGGAGTGGCGCATGCCGTCGTCGTGTCCGCCGACGGCCTCCTGCTCACCTCGTCGGCGAGGCTCCCGGTGGACCGGGCGGACCAGCTCGCGGCCGTGGCCTCCGGCCTGGTCAGCCTCACGCACGGCGCCGCGCGGTGCTTCGAGGCCGGCGGGGTCAAGGAGACGATCGTCGAGATGCAGGGCGGGATCATGCTGCTGATGTCCATCAGCGACGGGTCCTGCCTCGCCGTGCTCGCCGCGCCGATCTGTGACATCGGCCAGGTGGCGTACGAGATGACGCTGCTGGTCGACCGCGTCGGCCAGATCCTCACCCCGGAACTTCGGGCCCAGCTCCAGGGCGCCGGCGGGAGGATGGTTGGGCAGCCGGCGTGACGGGATTCTTCGAGCCGCCACCCGACGAACGGGGGTCCGGCCCGGAGCAGACGTTCGCCGACGTGGTCAACGGTCTGACGCTCGGCAAGGGGCGTCGCAGGCGCAGGAAGAAGGGCGAGCCGTCCGCAGTGGACATCCCAACCGGACCGATCCCGAGCCGGGAGACCGCCCGGCGGATCGAATGGCCGTCCTGGCCGGAGCCCCGCCCGGCCGGTCCGTCGTGGCCGGGCACGCCCCTGGACGCCGTGGAGGCCGAGCTCGCGGACGCGGCGGACGCGGCGATGGTGCGCCCGTACGCGTGGACCCGCGGCCGCACGAAGTCCACGATGGACCTGCGGATCGAGGCGCTGGTCACCACCAGCGAGCTCGGTGAGGACATCGAGGCGATGACCCATAGCGAGCACCGCTCCGTCGCGGAGCTGTGCGTCGAACCGCGATCGGTCGCCGAGGTCGCCACCCTGCTGCACGTGCCGCTCGGCGTGGCCAAGGTGCTGCTGGGGGACATGGCCAACCTCGGCCTGGTCATCGTGCACAAGACGGCCACCGGTGGCGCCAACAAGGCGCACCTCATGTTGATGGAAAGGGTTTTGAGTGGACTCCGTCGGCTTTAACGCCTCTGGCGATGCCCCGGCGCCCTCGATGACATCGGTCAAGATCGTCGTCGGCGGGCGGGTTCGGCGCGGGCAAGACCACCTTCGTCGGGTCGGTCTCCGAGATCATGCCGCTGACCACGGAGGCGGTGATGACCGAGGCGAGCGCCGGCATCGACGACCTCGCCGCGACCCCGCGCAAGGCGACCACCACGGTCGCGATGGACTTCGGCCGGGTCTCCCTCGCGGACGACCTCGTGCTCTACCTGTTCGGCACGCCCGGCCAGGAGCGGTTCTGGTTCATGTGGGACGACCTGGTCCGCGGTGCGATCGGCGCGGTCGTGCTGACCGACACGCGCCGCCTCGCCGACTCGTTCTCGCCGATCGACTTCTTCGAGGACCGTGGGCTGCCCTACGTGGTGGGGCTGAACTGCTTCGACGGCAAGCAGGAGTACGGCGTCGAGGAGGTCCGCGACGCGCTGGCGATCAGCGAGGGGGTGCCGATCGTGCCCTGCGACGCGCGCGACCGGGAGTCGGTCAAGCAGACGCTGATCACGATGGTCGAGTACTCGATGGACCGCTGGGTCGCGGCGCACGGAGCGGGTGTCGGCTAAGCGGTTGCTTAGGTATGGTCCGGTGCATGGATCTGTCCCTGAGCGAAGAGCAGGCTGCGCTGCGCGACCTCGCGCGTGACTTCGTCGACCGTGAGGTCGCGCCCCACGTGCGCGACTGGGACCTGGCCGAACAGGTCGACCGGTCGATCGTCGGGAAGCTGGGCGAGGTGGGGTTCCTCGGCCTGACCGTGCCGGAGGAGTACGGCGGGTCGGGCGGCGACCACCTGACCTACTGCCTGATGATGGAGGAGATCGGGCGCGGCGACTCGGCGATCCGCGGCATCGTGTCGGTGACGCTGGGCCTGGTCGGGAAGACGATCCTCACGTTCGGCACCGAGGAGCAGAAGCGGCAGTGGCTGCCCCGGCTGTGCTCGGGCGAGTCGCTGTCCTGCTTCGGGCTCACCGAGCCGGACACCGGGTCCGACGCGGGGAACCTGTCGACCAAGGCGGTGCGCGACGGGTCGGACTGGGTGCTGTCCGGCTCGAAGATGTTCATCACGAACGGGACCTGGGCCGACCTCGCGCTGGTGTTCGCCCGCACCGGCGAGCCCGGCCCGCGCGGCGTCACCGCGTTCCTCGTGCCGACCGCGTCGCCGGGGTTCGAGCACCGGGAGATCAAGGGCAAGCTGGGGCTGCGCGGGCAGTCCACCGGCGAGCTGGTCCTCGACGGGGTGCGGGTGCCGGACAGCGCACGGCTGGGCGACGAGGGGCAGGGCTTCAAGATCGCGATGGCGGCGCTGGACAAGGGCCGCATGTCGGTCGCGGCCGGCTGCGTCGGGCTCGCCCGCGCGGCGCTGGAGGCCGCGACGAGGTACGCGGGGGAGCGGCACCAGTTCGGCAGGCCGATCGCCGGTTTCCAGCTCGTGCAGGAGATGCTGGCCGACATGGCCGTCGGCACGGACGCGGCGCGCCTGCTGGTGTGGCGGGTGGCCGATCTGATCGACCGCGGGCTGCCGTTCCGCACCGAGGCGTCGATGGCCAAGCTGCACGCGAGCGAGAACGCGGTCGCGGCGGCGAACCTCGCCATCCAGGTGTACGGGGGCTACGGTTACCTCGATGAGTACCCCGTGGCGAAGATCCTGCGCGACGCCCGGGTCATGACGTTGTACGAGGGCACGAGCCAGGTGCAGAAGCTGCTGATCGGCCGGGCACTGACCGGCCTCAACGCGTTCGTCTGAGGTATGAGCGACCATCCCGAACCGGTGTACCAGGACGATCCGGACCCGCCGCCGCGGCGGCGTGCCGCGCTGGTCGCGGTCGCCGTCGTCTGCGTGGTCGTCGCCGGCGTCGCGGTCGGGTTGGTCACCGGGCTGCCCGGCTCCGCGGACGAGAGCAACGACCTGAACGTCGCGGATCCGGCGGGCCTGCCGTCCCTGTCCCTGCCGGCCGGCTGCGACCTGCTGACGCCCGGGCAGGTGTCCGTGCTGGTGCCGGGCGAGCCCACCCGGGTCGGCCGCGGTCCGGGCGTGGTCGTCGACTCCACGGAGTCCGCGTGCGACTGGTCCAACGCGCAGACCCGGCCGGCCGACCCGCGCGAGCAGCCGGCGGTGCTCGAGGTGAAGGCGACCGCGGCGGTGGACGAGGATTCCGCCCGGTCGACCATTAAGGTCAGCCTGCCGTGCACCGGGTCGCACAGCACCCGGACCACCGTGTCCGGCGCGGACGAGGCGTGCCTCAACCACAAGGAGCCCGGCGACCGGCACCGGTCGGCCGACGTGTCCGTGGTGTCCGCGCGCTACAAGACCCTGGTCGTCGAGGTCTCCTACGAGCGGCCGGACTGGCCCTCGTGGCGGGTGGACGACCAGTCCGAGGTGACCGCCGCCGCGCTGATCAGCCGCGTGGTACAGCGCCAGTGACGGCCCCGCCCACCCACCCCCACACGCCGACCCGACCCCCACTCAGCCGACCTGACCCCTCACGCGGTCGACCTGACCCCTCGCGAGGTCGAGTCGTCTCCTCGCGAGGTCGAGTCGTCCTCTCGCGCGGTCGAGTCGCCGTCCGCATCACCCCCCGACTCCCAACCGGCCACCACCGCCACGAGCTGGCTCGGTGATGCCAGGGGTCGGCTCGGTGATGCCAGGGGTCGGGTCGGTGATGCCAGGGGTCGGGTCGGTGATGCCAGGGGTCGGGTCGGTGTGGCTAGGGGCGGTAGGTGCCGAACGACCAGAGGTTGCCCTCCGGGTCGCGCGCGGAGTACTCGTACGAGCCGTAGTCCATGTGCTCGAGGTCGCGGACGACCGTGGCGCCGGCGGCCTTGGCCCGCTCGAAGTGGGCCTGCGGGTCGTCCACCACGACGTAGACGCTGATCGGCGAGGCGAGCGGGTCCGCGGTGCCGCCGCCGAGCCAGCCGGGGTCGCGCGGGCCGCTGACCATGACGGTGTCCGGGCCGTGGCGGAGCTCCGCGTGGCCGACCTTGCCCGCCTCGTCGCGGTAGACGGTGTGCTCGGTGAACCCGAACGCCTCGACGAGCCAGGCCACGGCGGCGTCCGGGTCCTGGTAGCGCATCGCTGGAATGATCATGCGGTCGACGCTAGTCCGGAGGCACCCGGGCGTATTGGACGGATGTGACCTCCCCGGCCAGCCGCGCGAGGTACCCGGTCGGCGTGGTGCCGGCGAACTCGCGGAAGTCCCGGTTCATGTGCGCCTGGTCGTAGTAGCCGCACTCGGCCGCGAACCGCGACCACTCCGCGCGGCCGATGCGCTCGACGCGGCGCAGCAGCGCCTGGAACCGGACGATCCGCGCGACCGTCTTGGGCGGCAGGCCGACCTGCTGGCGGAACCGGGTGACCAGGTGCCGGCGGCTCCAGCCGATGTCGCGGGCCAGCTCGGCGATCGGCACCGTACCGCCGGTCTCGGCGAGCCGCCGCCAGGCCCACTCGACCTCGCGTGACGGGGCCGGACCACGGTCGGCCCTGGCCAGCAGGAACTCGTCGAGCACGGCGAACCGCCCGGGCCAGCCCGGGGTGTTCGCCAGCCGCTCGGTGAGCCGGGCGGCGTCCGGGCCTAGTACGTCGGTGAGCTCCACGACGTCGTTGGCCAGCCCGTCCATCGGGACACCGAGCAGGGTGTACGCGCCGGGCGGGGACAGCTTGAGGTCGACGCACTCGATCGCGCCGAACTGTTCGACGACGCGGTGGGTGTCGGCGAGCCCGGTGACGAACGCGCCGGGCAGCCCGCCGAACGCGGCACCGGTGTTGATGATCACCGTGACGGTCCGGCCCGGCGTGGCGAGCCAGCGGTCGCCTTCCGTGTCCGGCTGCGTGAAGCCGAGATAGTTCCTGGTCAGCAACCCGCGGACCGGCTCGCTCGGCCGGTGTTCGGTGACGCTCGTCGCGGGGGCGGCCGTGCTCACCCGACGATCGTACGAGCCGTCGCAAGTTCGAGTTTGTTGCAAGCCACTGGCGATAGGGCTCCGAAGCTCATAATGTGAAGGACGTGTCCACCTTCCTGGCCATGCACATGAGCGACGGCATCATCGACGCGCCGACGTCGGTGATCTTCGGCGGTGTCGCGGTGGCCGGCGTGGCGGTGGCCCTGGTCGGCGCCCGCCGGGACCTCGACGACCGCACCGCGCCGATGGCCGGCCTGGTCGCCGCGTTCGTGTTCGCCACCCAGATGATCAACTTCCCGATCCTGCCCGGCGTCAGCGGCCACCTGCTCGGCGGCACGCTGGCCGCGATCCTGGTCGGCCCGTGGGTCGGCGCGCTGTGCGTGAGCATCGTGCTCGCCGTCCAGGCGCTCGTGTTCGCCGACGGCGGGCTGACCGCGCTCGGCGCCAACATCACCAACATGGCGCTCATCGGCACGGCGGCCGGGTTCCTGGTGGCGCTCGCGCTGCGCCGGCTCGCCCGCCGGGGCCGGTCCGGGCTCGCCGCGGTCGCGTTCGTCGCGGCGTTCGCCGGCACCGTGGTCGCCTCGCTCGGCTTCGTGCTGGAGTTCGCGATCGGCGGCGACGCGGCGTTCTCCGTCGGCGGGGTCGCCGGGACGATCGTCGGCCTGCACGCGCTCATCGGGATCGGCGAGGGCGTGATCACCGCGCTCACCGTGACCGCGGTGGCCGCCGCCCGGCCCGACCTGGTCTACCTGCTGCGGGGCACTGCCCGCCCGCTGGAACTGCGGGACGCGCCGTCGCGGAGCGGCTCATGAGGAACCGGACCTGGCTGTTCTTCGCCGGCTTCGCGCTGGTGGCGCTCGTCGTCGCGGGCGCGCTGTCCTACTTCGCGGACTCCGCCCCGGACGGGCTGGACGCCGCCACGCTCAAGGGCTGCGACGTCGTGCGGACCGCGCACGGCGACGAGCTGACCGGCTCGTGCATCGCGCGCGACGCCGGCGAGCACGGCATGGCCGGCAGCCCGCTCGCCGGCTACTCGGTGGGCGGCGACTCGCGGTTCACCGGAGTCGCCGGCGTGCTCGGGGTGGCCGCCACGCTGGCGGTGTCGTTCGGGCTGTTCTGGCTGCTGCGCAAGCGGTCGAAGCCGGGGGAGAGGTCGCGGACGTGAGCGCCGCCGCGCACGTGCTGTACCGGGCGGGCACCTCGCCGGTGCACCGGCTGCCGGCCCAGGTCAAGATCGTCGCCGCGCTGCTCGGGGTGATCTGCGTGGTCGCGACGCCGCGCACCTCGTTCTGGGCGTTCGGGCTGTACCTGGTGCTGCTGGCCGGCATCTGGGCGGTGGCCGGGGTCCCGGCCGGGCACTTCGCGAGGCGCGCGGTGATCGAGGTGCCGTTCGTGGTGATCGCGCTGGCCATGCCGTTCCTCGGCGGCGGCCCGCGGTTCACCGCCCTCGGGCTGAGCCTGTCGGAGCCGGGCGCGCTGGCGGGCTGGAACATCCTCGCGAAGGGCACCGTCGGCGTGCTGGCCTCGCTGACCCTGGCCGCCACGACGACACCGCGCGAGCTGATCGTCGGCCTGCAGCGGCTGCACGCGCCGGCCGTGCTGACCACGATCGCCACGCTGATGCTGCGCTACCTGGAGGTCATCGCCGCCGAGGCGCGGCGGATGCGGACCGCGCGGATCTCGCGCGGCCACGACCCTCGGTTCCTGTGGCAGGTGGGCGCGACCGCGCGGGGGATCGGCGCGCTGTTCGTGCGCAGCTACGAGCGCGGGGAGCGGGTGCACCTGGCGATGGTGTCCCGCGGCTGGACCGGCACGCTGCCCGACCGCGGCGCCACGGCGGCGCCGGCCGCATGGCTGTCCGGGCTGGTGCCGGTGGTGCTGACGGCGTGCGTGCTCGGGGCGGCGCTGTGGCTGCGGTGAGTGGCGAGCGGTCGCTGGACGAGCCCGTCGTGGCCGACTCGCGGCCGCCCGCGCTGCTGGTCGAGCGGCTGGCGTTCGCCTACCCGGACGGGCACCAGGCCCTGTACGGCATCGACCTGCGGGTCGAGCCGGGGGAGCGGGTGGCGGTGCTGGGCCCCAACGGCGCCGGCAAGACCACGCTGGTGCTGCACCTCAACGGCGTGCTGTCCGGCGGCGCGGGCCGGATCTCGGTGGCCGGCCTGCCGGTGGCGAAGGCGACCCTGCACGAGGTGCGCCGCCGGGTGGGCATCGTCTTCCAGGACCCGGACGACCAGCTGTTCATGCCGACCGTCGGCGAGGACGTCGCGTTCGGGCCGGCCAACTTCGGGCTGTTCGGCGAGGCGCTGGACGCTCGGGTGCGCTCGGCGCTGGCCGCCGTCGGGATGTCCGAGCACGCCGGCCGCTCGCCGATGCACCTGTCCGGCGGCCAGCGCAGGCGGGTGGCGCTCGCGACCGTGCTGGCCTGTGACCCGGAGATCCTGGTCCTCGACGAGCCGTCGGCGAACCTGGAGCCGGTGGCGCGCCGCGAGCTGGCCGAGGTGCTGCTGGGGCTGGGCCGCACGATGCTGATGGTCACCCACGACCTGCCCTACGCCCTGCAGCTGTGCCCGCGCAGCGTGCTCATCGACGACGGCGTGATCGTCGCCGACGGCCCGACCCGCGACCTGCTCGCGGACGCCGACCTGCTGGCCGCGCACCGCCTCGAGCTGCCCTACGGCTTCCGCCTGGACTGATCGCCGCCACCGGGCAACCCCACCGGGGGTTCGTGCCGTTGACCCGTTGTGGGGGCGAGCACAGGGGAGGTTCGGTGAAGCGGTCCGAGGAGACGGCCTACCGCGAGTACGTGACCAGCCGGATGAACGTCATGCGGCGGGTCGCGTACCTGCTGTGCCGGGACTGGCACACCGCCGACGACCTCGTGTCGGTGACCCTCGGCAAGCTCTACCGGCACTGGACGCGGGTCGCGCCGAGCCCCGGCGTCGACGCCTACGTGCGGCGGATCCTGCTGCGCGTGTGGCTGGACGAGAAGCGCCGGCCGTGGCGTCGCGAGGAACCCACCGACCAGCTGCCCGAGCGGGAGTCGTTCGAGGAGTTCCGGGTGGTCGACCGGGAGCACCTGCTCGACCTGCTCGATGGGCTCCCGCCGCGGCGGCGCGCTGCGGTCGTGCTGCGCCTGTACTGCGACCTCTCGGTGGAGGAGACCGCCGAGATCCTCGGCTGCACCGCCGGAACCGTGAAGAGCCAGACCGCGCGGGGGCTCGACACGTTGCGGTCGCGCGCCGAGGCGACCGTCCGCGACTAGCCAAACGGAGAAGGCACATGGACAAGCAACTGTTCGACGACGCGATCGGGGAGGTGCCGCCGTCCACCGTGGACGTGGACGCGGTGATCGCGCGCGGGCGCCGCGCGGAGCGGGTCCGCCGGCTGGCGAGCCCGGTGGTGGCCACGGCGGCCGCGGTCACGGTGCTGACCGGCGGGGTGGCCGTCGTGCTGACCTCGGACGGCGACACCGGCTTCGGCACGGCCGGCCCGCCGTCCACCACCCGCCCGGCGACCTCGACGACGAGCCCGGTCACCTCGAGCCCGTCGCGGTGCGCCGACATGATGCCCACTGCGCCGCCCGGGCCCGAGGAGCCCGCGGCCGTGGTGGACCGGCTCACCGGCCTGGTACACGACGCGGTGCGGCCCCGGTTGGCCGGTGGGGCGGACCTGACGGTCAACCCCGACGCGCGGTACCCGGACGGCGTCCAACACGGGCCGCTCGAGTTCTACCACGTGTTCTCCGGCGTCCAGGAGATCCCGAACGGCTGCCAGGGGGGCGAGGACTACTACCTGGGCCAGGCCAACGTCCGGTCGCCGGGCGGGACCGGCAGCCTGCTCGCCCTGGTCGGTCGCGGCGGCGGCGGCAACGGCGGCTTCACCACGTGCGACGAGGAGAACGCGGTGACACCCGGGCAGACCTACTGCCACCGGCAGGTCGAGGACGGCGACGTGATCGTGCAGACGACGATGACGTCCGAGAAGGGCGTCGTCACGAACCGGGTGGACGTCGCCCGGGCCGACGGCACCTACGTGCTGCTGGAGGCGTCGAACATGGCCCGGTCCGGCAAGTACCCGGGGCCGCCCACCGCCGACGCGGTGCCGCTGACCCACGCGCAGCTCACCCAGATCGCGCTCGACCCCGGGATGACGATGTACCCGCAGGGCTGAGGAAAGGCATACCCCCGTTGTTTCCGGCAGGTGGCCAAGCGGGCAGGATCGGGGTCATGAGCACCCCTTCTCCGCTGCATGACGTGCACACCGCCCTCGGGGCGTCGTTCACCGACTTCGCCGGGTGGTCGATGCCGCTCCGCTACACCAGCGAGCTGGCCGAGCACCGCGCGGTGCGCCAGGCCGCGGGCATCTTCGACCTGTCGCACATGGGCGAGATCGAGCTCACCGGGCCGGAGGCGGCGCGGACGCTGGACTACGCCCTGGTCGGCAACCTGTCGGGGGTGAAGCTCGGCCGCGCCCGGTACACGATGATCTGCGACGCGGACGGCGGCGTGCTCGACGACCTCGTGGTGTACCGGATCGGCGAGGACCACTTCATGGTGGTGGCCAACGCGTCGAACTCCGCGGTCGTGGCCGCGGAGCTGCGCACCCGGTCGGAGGGGTTCACGGTCGAGGTGTCGGACCGCTCGCGGGACTGCGCGCTGATCGCGGTGCAGGGGCCGAGCTCGCCGGGGATCATCGGCCGGGTGAGCAACGCCGACCTGTCCGCCCTGCCGTACTACGGCAGCACGCCGACCCGGATCGGCGAGCACGACGTGCTGCTCGCGCGCACCGGCTACACCGGCGAGGACGGCTTCGAGGTGTACTCGGAGGCGCCGCACGCGGTGGACGTGTGGGCCACGCTGACCGAGGCGGGCGGCGAGGAACTGCTGCCGGCCGGGCTCGCCTCCCGCGACACGCTGCGGCTGGAGGCCGGCATGCCGCTGTACGGCAACGAGCTCACCGTGGAGATGAGCCCGTTCGACGCGGGGCTGGGGCGGGTGGTGAAGTTCGACAAGCAGGCGGACTTCGTCGGCCGCGCCGCGCTCGAACAGCGCAGCCGGGTCGAGGCGTCCTCGACGCTGGTCGGCCTGGTCGGCGAGGGCCGCCGGGCGCCGCGGCACGGCTACCCGGTCCTCGACGGGGAGACCGAGGTCGGCACCGTGACCAGCGGCGCGCTGTCCCCGACCCTGGGCCACCCGATCGCGATGGCCTACGTGCCGCCCGCGCTGTCCGCCCCCGGCACGAAGCTGGCGGTGGACGTGCGCGGCCGGGCCACCCCGGTCGAGGTGGTCAAGCTGCCGTTCTACAAGCGCGCCTGATCAGGCCGCGCCCGCGCTCCTCCTCGCCTCCGCGACGGCCTTGCTCAGCTCGTCGCGGCTCATCTTGGAGCGGCCCTTGACGTCGAGCTCGCGGGCGAGCTTGTCCAGGTCGGCCTTGCTGAGGTTGTCCAGATCCTCCTGCGCGTCCTCCGCGACGGGCGTGTCGCGGCGCTTCTTGCGGCCCTCGACGCTCTTGGACAGGGCCTCGAACAGGTCCACGACCTTGGTCGGCTCGCTGGGCTCGGTCTCGGCGACGATCTCCTTGCCGTCGCGCTTGTCCTCGATGAGCCTCTCCACCTGCTGGGTGTAGGTGTCGTGGTAGTCCTCGGGGCGCCACTCGTCGGTCATCGAGTCGATCAGGTTCACCGCCATGTCGATCTCCTTGCCGCGGGCGGTGGTGATCTCCGGCAGCGACTTCAGCTCCTTGGCGGGGTCGCGGATGTCCTCGGGGAACAGCAACGTGTTCAGCACCAGCAGCCCGTCACCCGCGCGCACCGCGGTCAGGTACTCCTTGCCGCGCATCACGAACGACGCGATGCCCGCCCGGTTGGTCTTCTCCATGGCCTGCAGCAGCAGCGAGTACGACCGCCCGTACTCCTCCTTGGCCGGCGCGAGCCAGTAGGTCCGCTGGAAGTGGATGGGGTCGATGTCGTCCAGCTCGACGAACGTGTTGATGTCGATCGTCCGCGAGCGGCCCGGCGCGATGGCGTCAAGCTCGTCCGGCTCGATGATCACGTACTCGCCGCCGCCGAGGTCGGCGCCCTTGACGATGTCGGAGAACGGCACCTCCTTGCCGGTCCGCTCGTTGATCCGCTTGTACCGGATCCGGTCGGACGTTCCCCGCTCGAACTGCCGGAAGCTGATCGTGTGGTCCTCGGTCGCGCTGTACAACTCGACCGGGATCGTCACCAGACCGAAGTTGATCGCGCCGCTCCATATCGGTCGCGCCACTGCTACCGCCCTCCCCGCCTCTGCCGTACCCGATCATCATGACGCCTTCCAGGAACGATGCACCAGTCCGTGTTCCCGGGTTTGCCGGTCGAAAGCGCTGGGTACCACCTGGTTGCACGCTCAAGCGCGAATGTAGAAGGAGCAGACCCATGGTTGACGTGTCGAGGCTGCCCGGTCCCGTGTCGGAGACCTGGGACTGGCAGCGTCTTGGTGCTTGCCGTGGCCAGAACAGCGAGATGTTCTTCCATCCGCGTGCGGAACGTGGCCAGGCACGGGAGCAGCGGATCGAGAGGGCGAAGGAGATCTGCCGGACGTGCCCGGTGATCGTCGAGTGCCGCCACCACGCGTTGACCGTGTTCGAGCCCTACGGCATCTGGGGCGGGCTCGACGAGGGCGAACGCCGGGCCGCCTACGCGCACCGCAAGCGACGCGGTGAGCACGTGGCGTGACGAACCGTCCCTACCCGGCCTGACCGGCCACCCGATCGCAGAGCCGGGCCGCGGCGTCGACCAGTCGGGGGCCGTCGAGCAGCTGTGCGTCGTTGTGGTCGGCGCCGGGCTCCTCGACGGACGTGACGGGTCCGCCCGCCACTCGCGCCACGGTCCGGCTCTGCTCCACCGGCACGACCGAGTCGGCCGACCCGTACACCACGACGGTCGGCACGTGCACCCCGCGGATCTGCTCCGCTAGCGGGAAACGATCCTTGAGCAACAGCCTGACCGGCAGGAACGGGTAGTGCTCCGCGGCCACGTCGGCCAGCTCCGTGAACGGTGAGCGCAGCAGCAGCCCGCCCGGCGGGTGTTCGGTCGCGAGCTCGGTGACCACCGCCGCGCCGAGGCTCTCCCCGAAGTAGACCAGCCGTCGCGGCGCGACCCCCCGCTCGCCCACCAGGTAGTCCCGCGCCGCCCGCACGTCGCGGGCGAGCCCCTCCTCGGTGGGGTCGCCGGGGTTGCCTCCGTAGCCGCGGTAGTCGAGCAGCAGCACCGATACCCCGCGCGCCCGCAGCGCCGCGGCCAGCGGCGCGCGCATCGACCGGTCACCCGCGTTGCCCGGCGCGACCAGCACGGTCACGCCGAGGCCGGGGGAGGTCGCGGGGACGTACCAGGCGCCGAGCGTGAGCCCGTCGGACGTCTCCAGCCGCACGTCCCGCGCGCCGGGCAGCACCGTGGCCGCCGGCGGGACCGGTCCGGCCGACGGCAGGTAGATCAGCCGGCGCTGGAACACGTAGGCGAGCGCGGGCACCGCCACCACGAGCACCACCACCCCGGCGAGCACCGAAACCAGCACCCGTCGAGTGTGGCGCGGTCTCACGTCGCCGTCCCGTCCTTCCCCGAGTCCACGCCCGGGTTCACCGAGGGCGTGGTCACCTGGTCGTCCGCGGGTGGTGCCGCCACCGGGAACGGTCCGCTCGCCGGCCCGCCCGGCTGCGCCGGGAACCCGTATGGCGGGGTCGGCGGCTCACTGCGGCCGCGCCGCACCAGCAACAGTGTCGCCCCGGCGGCGCCGGCCAGCACCGCGATCGCGCCGCATCCCACGATGAGCCAGACCAGCAGCGGCCAGCCCGGGTCGCCGTGCCCGGCCGCGAGCCGCCGGTACTGCCGGGCCTGCGGGTGGTCCGGCGTCGCGGCGAGCACCGCGTCGAAGAACTCGACGGCCTTCGCGTAGTCGCCGTCGAAGTAGTGCTCCACGCCGGCGGTGTAGTTGCGGTCGTTGGCGCTGGTGCCGGCCTGGACGTCCTCGCGGTGCAGCAGGTCGGCCACCGAGGCCGAGGCGGTGACCAGCGCGTCGCCGTCGGCGGGCGTGGCCGTGGTCAGCCCGATCACCCGGCCGTCCTCGTCGACCACCGGGCCGCCCCGCATGGTGGCCTCGGCGTGCGCGTTGACCTCGTAGAACGGCTTGCCGCTGATCGTGCGGCGGGTGGTGACCTCGCCGCCGTCGTCCGCCGGCTCGGCGGCGTCGTCGGTCTCCGGGTAGCCGATCGCCACGACCGGGGTGCCGGGCGGCAGGTCGGCGACGTCGGCCAGGGCGAGCGCGGGCAGCCGGCCGCGCGGCACCTTGAGGACGGTGACGTCACCCGGCCCGTGCAGGTCGATGACCCGGGCGGGCGCCACGTCACGCTGCCCGCTCGCGTTCGTGACCCGCTCGACCCGGATGTCGCCGACCGGCTCGACGCCCGCCGCGGCGCCCTCGACCACGGCCGCGTCGGTCAGTTGGGCGGCCGCCTTCGCCGGGTCGGTGACCCGGCCGATCCGGCGGAGGTCGGCCACCGCCGCGCCGACGAGGGCGGGCACCGGGTCGACGCAGGCCCCGGCCGTGACGATGTAGCCGTCCTCCTGCACGACCACCCCGCTGCACGACGTCGAGGTCGTGTACCCGGCGGTGCCGCCGAAGACCTCGCCGGTCCGCCGGTCGTGTACCCAGCCGTGGTAGGTCGTCCTGACCACGACCACGGCGGGTCGCGCGATCGCCGCCGCCCGCTCCTGCCCGGAGCCCTCCTGCGCACCGGCGGGCGCGGCACCCGCCAGCAGCAGCCCCGCGACGAGGCAGGCCGTGACCGGGCCCCTCACCCGTAGGCCCCGTAGTCCGAGGTGCGGCTCCACACCGACCGCGAGCCCTGCGCGTCGGTCTCCACGACCGTCTTGCCCGAGCACGTGTAGTTGTTCAGCTCGTTGAGCCGGCGGGGCTTCTCCGGCTGCCGTTCGATCAGGCCGCGCTGGTCGTAGAACGACCACGTCAGCTTGGCCTTGGTGATCTTGACGAAGGTCAGCGTGGTTGCGGTCGCGGTCCAGGTGAACTCCCGCCAGCCGTTGACCAGCAGGCGCACCTCGTTGCCCTGGTAGTTGCCGACCATGCTGATGCTGGCGTTGCGCTCGATCCCGGTGCCGTCCGGGCGGAACTCGTAGTACCGCCCGGACGTCTTGAGCGGGAAGGCGCCGACGTCGGAGTAGAACTTCGTCATCAGCACCTCGTTGGCCATGCGGAACGAGCCGACGAGGCAGCTCGGCAGGCCCGCCGTGCGCGTCTCGTCGGGCCGGGCGGTGGGGGAGGGCAGCGCGTCGCGCTGCGCCACCGGACCCGCGCAGCAGGGCTCGGGCCCGTCGGCGGAGGAGATCGCGACCACGGTCAGCACGGTGGTCGCCAGCAGCGCCACCACCGACAGCACGAAAAGGATCGCGACCGGGCGCCCCGACCGTGTGGGTGATAAACCGGTCACGGGATCAATGCTATTGGGTACGGGGCGTTCGCACGGCCGTTGTCCGAGAACATTAGGGTTGTGCAGTGCTGACGATGCAGGACGCCTTGCTCGCGTTGACCCGATACTGGACCGACCGCGGCTGCATGATCGCGCAGCCGTTCAACACCGAGGTCGGTGCCGGCACCCTCAACCCGGCGACCATCCTGCGCGTGCTCGGTCCGGAGCCGTGGCGGGTGGCCTACGTCGAGCCCAGCGTGCGGCCCGACGACGCGCGTTACGGCGAGAACCCGAACCGGCTGCAGACCCACACCCAGTTCCAGGTGATCCTCAAGCCCGACCCGGGCGACCCGCAGGAGCAGTACCTGGCGAGCCTCGAGGCGCTGGGCATCGACATCCACGCGCACGACATCCGCTTCGTGGAGGACAACTGGGCCAACCCGGCGACCGGCTCGTGGGGGCTGGGCTGGGAGGTCTGGCTGGACGGGCTGGAGATCACCCAGTTCACCTACTTCCAGCAGGCCGGCGGGATGAGCCTGGAGCCGGTGTCGGTGGAGATCACCTACGGTGTCGAGCGCATCATCATGGCGCTGCAGAACGTCAGCCATTTCAAGGACATCGCCTACGCGCCGGGCATCTCCTACGGCGAGGTGTTCGGCCAGGCCGAGTACGAGATGAGCCGGTTCTACCTCGACGACGCGGACGTCGACACCCAGCGCAGGCTGTTCGAGGACTACGCCGCCGAGGCGCGGCGGATGCTCGACGCCCGGCTGCCGGTGCCCGCGTACGTGCACGTGCTGAAGTGCTCGCACACGTTCAACGTGCTGGACTCGCGCGGTGCGATCAGCACCACCGAGCGGGCGCGCGCGTTCGCCCGGATGCGCGGGCTCGCGCGCGAGGTGTCCACGCTGTGGGCGGAGCGGCGCGCCGAGCTCGGTCACCCGCTCGGGATCAGCCCCGCGCTGCCCGCGGCGGCGGCGCCGGCCTCGTTCCCGGCCGTGTCGGTGCCCGCGCCGCTGCTGTTCGAGGTCGGCACCGAGGAGCTGCCGCCGGGGGAGGTCACCCGGACCGCCCGCGCGCTGCGCGAGGCGCTCGAGGGCAAGCTCGCCGCGACCCGGCTCGCGCACGGCGCGGTCGAGGTGCACGCCACCCCGCGCCGGCTCGTGGCGCTGGTCGCGGACGTGGCGCCGGCCGAGCCGGACGCGGAGCGGTTCGTCCGCGGCCCGCGGGTGACGGCGGCGTTCGGCGCGGACGGCGAGCCGACCAAGGCGGCGCTCGGGTTCGCCCGCGGGCAGGGCGTGGACGTGTCCGCGCTGGAGCGGGTCGAGGTCGACGGCGTCGAGCACGTCGGGGTGACGAGGACCGACATCGGCCGCGGTGCGGTCGAGGTGCTCAGCGGGATGCTCGGCGGGCTGGTGGCCGAGCTGCGGGCGGACAAGAACATGCGGTGGAACGACCCGAAGCTGTCGTTCAGCCGTCCGGTGCGCTGGCTGGTGGCGCTGCTCGGCTCCGAGGTCGTGCCGGTGGCGGTGTCCGCCCTGGCGTCCGGCCGGTCCACCAGGGTGCACCGCACGGCGTCGCCGCCGGTGGTGGAGGTGCCGTCGGCCGAGGGCTACCTCGAGTTCCTGTCCGGGCACGGGATCACCGCGTCGATCGCGGACCGGCGCGCGGCGATCGTGTCCGCGGCGCGGTCGCTGGCCGAGTCGGTCGGCGGGACCCTCGACGTCGAGGGCGAGGCCGCGCTGCTCGACGAGATCGCGAACCTGGTGGAGGAGCCGAACGCGATCCTGGGCGGGTTCGCGCCGTCCTACCTCGAGCTGCCGCAGGAGATCCTGACCACGGTGATGCGCAAGCACCAGCGGTACCTGCCGGTGCGGTCCGCGTCGGGGGAGCTGCTGCCGCACTTCGTGGCGGTGGCGAACGGCTCGTGCGACCGGGACGCGGTGCGGGCCGGCAACGAGGGCGTGCTGCGGGCGCGGTACGAGGACGCGAGCTTCTTCTGGCGGGCGGACCTGAAGGTGCCGCCGCTGACGATGAAGGCGGAGCTGTCCCGGCTGGCGTTCGAGGAGCGGCTCGGCTCGATGTCCGACCGCTCGGCCCGGATCGCGGCGGTGGCGTGGGACCTGGGCGCGTCGCTGTCCGCTTCGGACCGCGCGACGCTGGAGCGGGCGGCCGCGCTGGCGAAGTTCGACCTCGGCTCGCAGATGGTGGTCGAGCTGACCAGCCTGGCCGGCGTGATGGCCCGGGAGTACGCGGTGCGGGCCGGTGAGCCGGAGGCCGTGGCGCAGGCGCTGTTCGACATGGAGCGGCCGCGGTCGGCCGGCGACGCGCCGCCGGCCACGCTGCCGGGTGCGGTGCTGGCGCTCGCGGACCGGTTCGACATGCTGGTCGGCCTGTTCGCGGTCGGCGCGGCGCCGACCGGCAGCTCGGACCCGTTCGGCCTGCGGCGGGCGGCGGCCGGGGTGATCAGCATCCTGCGGGCGCACCCGTCGCTGCGGTCGATCACGCCGGACCGCGGACTGGCCGCCGCGGCCGCGCACGTGCGGGCGCAGGGCATCGAGGTGGCGCCGGCGACCCTCGACGAGGTGGTCGAGTTCATGACCCGCCGGTTCGAGCAGCAGTTGCTGGATGCCGGGCACGACCACCGGCACGTGGCCGCCGTGGTGGCCCTGCCGCCGGCGACGGCGGACGAGACGCTGGCCGAGATCGAGCGCCGGGCGGGCGACGCGGACTTCGCCGCGCTGGTCGCCGCGCTGCAGCGGGTGCGCCGCATCGTGCCGGCGGACACCGAGGCGCGCTACGACCCGGCCGCGCTCACCGAACCGGCGGAGAGCGACCTGCACCAGGCGCTGGTGAAGGTGACCGAGTCGCTGGGCGCGGGCCCGCACTCGCTGCCGGACTTCGTCGGGTCGGCGACGGGCCTCACCGCACCGATCAACACTTTCTTCGACGACATCCTCGTGATGGCGGAGGACCCGTCGGTGCGCTCGGCCCGCCTCGGCCTGCTGGCCGCGATCCGCGACCTGGCCGCCCCCGTCCTCGACTGGCAGGCCCTCGGCACCAGCTTCGCCACCGACTGAACGGCGGAGTGTCAGCCGTCACGCCGCGGCCGGTCGAGAGCGGCGGCCACGGACGGAAAGTCCTCGCGAAGCAGGGCGTGAGCGCGGTCCCCGAGCACCGGCAGGTTGACCTCGGCAACCTCGCGGACGATGGTCCAATCGAGACTGAAGTAGGCATGTACAGCGTGGTTGCGGAAGCCGCGGATGTCCTGCCAGGGAATGTCCGGGAGGCGGGCTTGTAGCTCTCGGCTGAGGCAGGCGGCCGCTTCGCCGACGACCATCAGCTGGCGAAGAACAGCGTTCTGCAGGATCTCGTCATCGTGCCAGCCACGACCCTGTGCTGTCAGCCATCGCGACACGGTCCGGGAGGCTTCGACGATGTCGGCGAGGTAGAGCGAGTCGCGATTTGCGTCACGCGGCATAGAGGACCTCGGCGTCACCGAGAACCTGGTCCCTGATCACCCAGTGGAGTCCTTCCTTGGGAACCAGGTCGACCCGGTGGCCCAGCAACTCCTCCAGTTCCCGCCGCAGGCCGAAGAACGCAAGACCCTTCGTCGCCTGCGGCCCGCGCACGTACAGCAGGTCGACGTCGCTGTCCTCGTCCGCCTCTCCGCGCACCGTGGAACCGAATACGGACAGCTCGACCACGCCGTACTTGGCGCAGACGCCGGCGATGGCCGATCGCACCGAACGCAGGTCTGCCATGATCACGTCGACCATTTTGCCATGGCGCGGATCGGACCGCGGTCGTCAGAGGAGGACCACCTCGCGGGTGCCGTCGGTGCCCTTGACGATCAGTTGCTCGCGGTTCTCCCGCACCGCCCGGTACACGAAGTCGCCGTAGCCGACCAGGCGGCGCAGGGCCTCGGTGAGGGTCACGCCCTCCCGCTCGATGACGTTCTCGAGGGCGGTGACCGTGTCGGGGGAGACCGCCACGTTGATCCGCTTCGGCTCCGCGCGCCGGTTCTCGGTGGACTCGGCACGTGCGCTCTTGGCCGACATGATCACATCCCGTGAAGGTAGACAGGGGGCCAAACGGGTTAAGTGTAGGTGTGGTCTCAGCGCATATGCAACACGGGAACTACATAGAATCGACACTTACGGAGTGTTGTACCGGTGTCGACACCGCGTTATTCTCGTAACTTGGCGCCGAGGAGGGCGACACGCACATGCCAGACACGAGCTCCGCTCCATACCGCGAACACACGGAAACCTGGCGGGTGCACGGCGACCTCGCCGAACCGTGCCCGGACCGCCACCCCCGCGAGCAGGTGCTCACGAGCGGCATCGACCCGCTCGACGAGACCTGGTTCGACGCGGCCGGCTGCCCTGTCGACACCCCGCTCGTCCTGCTCATCCCCGCGCAGCGCTGAGGCCTACTCCTCGTCGGAGGACGGACGGCGCCCGCGCCGCCGCCCGCGGCGGGTGTCGAAGTCCCGGCCGGGGTGCACGTGCGAGCCGACGCCGAAGAAGGCGCCGACGATGGTCGCCGCGGCCCCCAACAGGATCGGCAGCGTGATCCGCGCCAGCTCGGTGGCGAACGACGGGCTGATCGCGTGCAGCCACAACCCCAGCACCAGCGCCACGACGGTCAGCAGGATCAGCGCACCCACCCCGAGCAGCACCCACGTCTGCATCCGCAGGTAGTGCCGGCGCGCCGCCGACTTCGCCTCGATCTCCTCCTGCTGCGCCCGCAGCTCCAGCTCCCGCCCGCGCGCGATGAGCTCCCGGTTGCCCGGCACGGACCGGTCCACCCAGGTGCCGTCCTCCTCGACCACGCCGGGCGGTGGCCTGCGGAACCGGCGCAGCAGCCGCGCCGGGTCCGGGGCCGGGCTCACGGCGAGTCCGGTAGCGGCAGCAACGCGATGAGTGGTGTGTCGACCGGCTGGTCGACGCCGTCCTCGAACCAGGTGACCTCCACCCGCGCCTGGCCTTCGGCGTCGCGGCCGGCGATCGGCTCGGGACGCTGGCCGGCGGCCGGGCTGGTGTCCTGCATGATTCGCCGTTCCTTCGGTGTGGCCGGCGATGCATGGCACCGCCGGGAAAGCGGGACCGGAGCGGGGTGTTCGCCATGCGAACGTCACTCTTAAGAGCAGGGTAACTCCAGAATGCCACATAAACAACGGCTATCGTGTGGGTAGTACGTGTTGCATCGATGTATTAGGCGTGCGAAACTTGATTCGGCTGCCTAGTGGCGGCGGACATACGGCCATACCGAGGCGTTGTCCGGGGCGGGATCACAACAGGCCGATCACTCGTCAGGAAGTGCTCGCGATGCGCACAGATCAGGATGTGGTCATGTCGGGTAACCCCCCGGACGTCGAAGCCGCTGCGCAGAGCAGCCGTCGCACGGAGCCGAAGCGGATCAACGTGGCCATCTCCCCGGAGATGGTCCGCGCGCTGGAGAACGTGATCACACGCGAAGGCGTGACGCTCACCGAGGCGCTGCGGCGCCTGGTGGGCTACGGAGACTTCGTCTACCGCGCCATCAAGGAAGGTGGTGAGCAGTTGACGGTCACCGGATCGGGCGGCACCCGCGAGGTCGTCCTTCTCTAGTGTCCCGCGCCGGAAATCTGGCAACTAATTCGCTGGCCCAAGTCCCTGCTGGCGGCGTTGCCGATCCGCCCAAGTACGGCCCAGTACGAGGGCGAATCGGCGTCTTGCCAGCAGAAACCTGGATCCACCGACTTAATCACCGAATTTCCGGCGCGGGACACTAGTGTCCGCGACGACGCGGTGCCCGGCCGGCGGGCTGGACCGGCGGCCGGCGCCGCGGCGCGGGCGGGATCGGCCGGCGCTGCGGCTCGGCGGCGATCGTGAGGTCCTCGCCGTGGTGGGTCACCGGCAGGTCCGGCCCTGACAGCAACTGGTACGTCGCTTCCTCCTGGCTGATCTCCACAGCGAAGCGGCTGCCCCGGTAGGTCATCCGGAAAGCCAGCCGGGTGATCGCCGCGGGCAGCCGTGGGGCGAAGCCGAGCGAGCAGTTGTGGTCACGCATGCCGCCGAACCCGGCCACCGCGACCACCCACGCCCCGGCCAGCGAGGCGATGTGCAGCCCGTTGCGGACGTTGTGGTGCAGGTCGTGCAGATCGGTCAGCGCCGCCTCGGCGAAGTAGTCGTAGGCCAGGTCGAGGTGCCCGACCTCGGCGGCGAGCACCGCCTGCGGGCACGCCGACAGCGACGAGTCCCGCACGGTCCGCGGCTCGTAGTAGGCCACGTTGCGCGCCTTCTGCTCCGCGGTGAACGCGTCGCCGCGCAGGTACATCGCCATCACCAGGTCGGCCTGCTTGACCACCTGCTTGCGGTAGAGATCGAAGTACGGGTAGTGCAGCAGCAGCGGGTAGTGCTCGTCCGGGGTGTTCTCGAAGTCCCACTCGGCGTGCTCGGTGAACCGCTCCGACTGCGGGTGCACCTCGAGCACCTCGTCGTAGGGCAGCACCATCTTGTCCGCGGCCGCGCGCCAGGCCTTCGTCTCCTCCGGGGTCACCCCGAGCGCCGCGGCCACCTCGGGCTGGCGCGCGCACACCTCGCTGGCCTCGAACAGGTTCCGCTGCGCCATCAGGTTCGTGTAGACGTTGTTGTCCACCACCGCGGTGTACTCGTCGGGCCCGGTGACGCCGTCGATGCGGAAGCCGCCGTGCACGTCGTGGTGCCCGAGCGAGGTCCACAGCCGGGCCGTCTCCACCAGAAGCTCGGTGGCGTGGTCGCGCTCGAACTCGGTGTCGTCGGTCGCGGCGATGTAGCGCACGGCCGCGTCGGCGACGTCCGCCGAGACGTGGAACGCCGCGGTGCCGGCCGGCCAGTACGCCGAGCACTCGGCGCCGTCGATGGACCGCCACGGGAAGGCGGCGCCCCCCAGGCCGAGCGCCTCGGCCCGGTCGCGGGCCTTGTCCAGCGTTCCGTGCCGCCAGCGCAACGCGTCCCGGGCGGCCTCCGGCATGGTGTAGGTGAGCACCGGCAGCACGAACGTCTCGGTGTCCCAGAACGAGTGCCCGTCGTAGCCGGGGCCGGTCAGGCCCTTGGCCGGGATCGCCCGGCTCTCCCCACGGGCCCCGGCCTGCAGCACGTGGAACAGCGCGAACCGAACCGCCTGCTGCAGCTCGTCGTCGCCCTCGATGACGACGTCCGCGCTCGCCCAGAAGTCGTCGAGGAACGCCCGCTGCTCGGCGAGCAGCCCCTCCCAGCCGGTCTGCATCGCGCCGGACAGCGCGGCGTCCACCTGCGCGCGCAGCGCCGGCGCGGACCGGCGGGTCGACCAGCCGTAGCCGAGGTACTTGGTCAGGCGCAGGGACGAGCCGGACGGCACGTCGACCGCGGCGGTCAGCCGGGCGAGGTCCTCCTCGGCGTGGATCTCGCAGCGCAGCCCGTCGTGGGTCTCCAGCTCGTGGTCCATCGCGGCGGCCAGGCGCAGCTGGGACTTGCGCGTGCGGTGCACGAGCACGGCCCGGTAGTCCCGCGCGGCGGCGTCCTCGGCGACCAGCGGGGCCGACAGCGTCGCCGCCACCCGCGGGTCCTTGCTCGCGGCGACGATCGGCTCGTTGGCGAGCAGGTCGGACTGGACGACCAGCTGGACGTCGCCGTCCATCGGCTCGACCTCGTAGCGGATCGCGGCGACCGCGCGCTGGGTGAACGACACCAGCCGCTCGGTGCGGACGCGGACGCGGCGACCGGTCGGCGACTCCCACACCGTGTCCCGGCGCAGCGTGCCGGACCGGAAGTCCAGGACCCGGTGGTGGTCCACCGCGCGGCCGTAGCGCATGTCCAGCGGCTCGTCCTGGACCAGCAGCCGGACGATCTTGCCGTCGGTCACGTTGACGACCGTCTGGCCGTCCTCCGGGTAGCCGTAGCCCGCCTCGGCGTAGGGCAGCGAGTGCTGCTCGTAGAAGCCGTTGAGGTAGGTGCCGGGCAGGCCGCGCGGCTCACCCTCCTCGAGCGTGCCGCGCAGGCCGACGTGCCCGTTGGACAGAGCGAAGATCGACTCCGTGCGCTCGAGCGCGTCGAGGTCGAGCGTGTTCCACCGCAGCTCCCACGGGGCGACCTGGAATCCGTGGTTCACCTCGTCGTTCACGCGTCCTCCAGCAGCTCGGCGAGATCGCTCACGACGACGTCCGCCCCGTGCGCGCGCAGCGCGTCGGCCTGCCCGGTCCGGTCGACGCCGACCACGTGTCCGAAGCCGCCCGCCTTGCCCGCCTGCACGCCGGACAGCGCGTCCTCGAACACCGCGGCGGCCGCGGGGGCCACGCCCAGCGCTTCGGCACCGGCCAGGAACGAGTCGGGGGCGGGCTTGCCGTGCAGCTTGCGCTCGGCGATCACCACCCCGTCGATGCGTGCCTCGACGAACCCGGTCAGCCCGGCCGCGTCGAGCACCGCGGCGCCGTTGGCCGAGGAGGTGACCACGGCGATCCGGATGCCCGCCTGCCGCGCGGCCTCCAGGTAGCGCACCGAGCCGGGGAAGGGGGCGACGCCACGCTCGGCGATGATCTGCTGGACGCGCGCGTTCTTGCGGTTGCCGACGCCGTGCACGGAGTCCGCGGACGGCGGGTCGTCGGGCGAGCCCTCGGGGAGCGCGATGTCGCGCGAGCGCAGGAACTCCCGGACGCCGTCGTAGCGCGGCCGGCCGTCGACGTAGTTGAGATAGTCCTCCTCGGTGAAGGGCTGGAACGCGGCACCGTCGCGGGCGCGCAGCAGGTCGTCGAAGGTCTCCTTCCACGCCGCGCGGTGCAACTCCGCGGTTCCGGTCAGGACACCGTCGAGGTCGAACAGGCACGCGGTCACGTGGTCTGGCAAGCCGATCACAGGGGGCACGCTACCCCGAACCCGCGGCGCCGTACCCGCCCCCGCCCGGCGTCTCGATCTCCAGCGTGTCGCCGGGCCGGAGCTCGGCGGAGTCGCAGCCGGCCAGTTCGGTGACCGTGCCGTCCGCGCGCTCGACGCGGTTCGCGCCCAGCGCGCCCGGCTGCGCCGCCGGCCATGCCGTACGGCGCGCACCCGGCGGTGGCCGGACAGGGTGCGACACCGTCATCGGCTCGCGGAACCGGATCCGGCGCACCGCGCCGTCGCCGCCGCGCCAGCGGCCCGTCGCCGCCGCTGCCGCGGCGCACGCGCGAACTCCTCCAGCAGCACCGGGAAGCGCCACTCCAGCACCTCCGGGTCGGTCAGCCGCGAGTTGGTCATGTGCGTCTGCACCACGGACGCCCCGTCGAACCCGTCACCCGCGCCCGGAGCCGGAGCCGACGGTCTCGTAGTACTGGTGGCGCTCGTTGCCGAAGGTGACGTTGTTCATCGTGCCCGAGCCCTCGGCCTGCGCGCCGCAGCGCCGCGTACAGCGCGCCGGTGATCGCCTGCGAGGTCTCGACGTTGCCGGCGACGACGGCGGCGGGGTAGGTCGGGCGCGAGCATCGAGCCGGCCGGGATGACGATCCGCAGCGGACGCAGGCAGCCGTCGTTGAGCGGGATGTCGTCGGCGACCAGGGTGCGGAAGACGTACAGCACGGCCGCCGTCGCCACCGACGAGGGCGCGTTGAAGTTCGTGTCGAGCTGGGGCGAGGTGCCGGTGAAGTCGACGATCGCGCGAGCGGGTCTCGCGGTCGACGGTGATGCGGACGGCGATCACCGCGCCGGAGTCCATCTCGTAGCGGTACTCGCCGTCGTCGAGCGCGTCGATGACCCGGCGCACCGCCTCCTCGGCGTTGTCCTGGACGTGCCGCATGTAGGCCTGCACGACGTCGAGTCCGAAGTGGTCGATCATCTTGCCGACCTCGTCGACGCCCTTTCGTTCGCGGCGATCTGGGCCCGCAGGTCGGCCAGGTTGGTGCCGCGGGTCGCGCGACGGGTACGGCGCCCGGTGAGTCAGGTGCGCGAGCGTCTCGTCCTCGCGCAGCCGCCCGTCCTCGACCAGCAGCCAGTTGTCGAACAGCACCCCCTCCTCGTGCGACTTCGCGGCTGGTCGCGGGCATGGAGCCGGGGGTGATGCCGCCGATCTCGGCGTGGTGGCCCGCGCGAGGCGACGAAGAACAGGATGCGCTCGCCCGCGCGGTCGAAGACCGGGGTCACCACGGTGACGTCGGGCAGGTGGGTGCCGCCGTGGTACGGGTCGTTGACCGCGTACACGTCGCCCGGGCGCATCCCGCCGCCGCGCGCGGCGGATGACCTCCTTGACGCTGGTGCCCATCGAGCCCAGGTGCACCGGGATGTGCGGCGCGTTGGCGATCAGGTTGCCGTCCGGGTCGAACAGCGCGCAGGAGAAGTCCAGCCGCTCCCGGATGTTGACCGACTGGGCGGTGGACTCCAGCGCGGACGCCCATCTGCTCGGCGATCGACATGAACAGGTTGTTGAAGATCTCCAGCAGCACCGGGTCGGCCTGCGGTGCCCGACATCGGCGCTCGTCGCGCGGCGCGACCACCCGGTCGACGAGCAGGTGCCCGGCTCGGTCAGCGCGGCCTGCCAGCCCGGTCGACGACGGTGGTCGCGTTGGCCTCCGCGATGATCGCCGGGCCGGTCACCGACGTCGCCGGGCCGCATCCGCTCCCGCTGGTACAGCGGCGCCTCGCCGCCAGCGTCCGCCGGTGTAGAGCCGGCACGGTGTCCGTGCGGCGGCCGGCTCGTCCGCGGCGGATCGCCGAGCGTGGGACAGGTCGCGGCTGCTCGGTCAGCCCGGTCGCCTCGACCGAGACCGCCTCGACGATCAGCGGGCGGTCCATCAGGAAGGAGTACGTCGCGCCGGTAGCCGGCCTCGAACGTCGGCGGTCATCTGCGCCGGGTCGGCCAGCTCGACCGGCACGCGCGGTGTCGGTGCCGTCGTAGCGCAGCTGCGCCCGCCGGGTCACCCGGATCGCGCTCGGCCGGGACGCCCTCGTCGCGCAGCTCCGCGCGCGGCGCGGCCGCTCGCCAGCGACGTCGCGCGACCGCGGCCAGTCGCTCCAGTGCGCCGGCTCGAGCGGGGCCTCCACCGACTGCTCGCGCATCGCGGTGGTGTCGGCGAGGCCGATGCCGAGCGCGGACAGCACGCCGGCCATCGGCGGCACCAGCACGGTGCGGATGCCCAGCGCGTCGGCGACCGCGCAGGCGTGCTGGCCGCCCGCGCCGCCGAAGCGTGGTCAGCACGTACTCGGTGACGTCGTGGCCCTTCTGCACCGAGATCCGCTTGACCGCGTTGGCCATGTTCGCCACCGCGATCCGCAGGAAGCCCTCGGCGACCTGCTCGGGCGTGCGTCGTCGCCGGTGGCCGCCGGATCTCGGCGGCCAGCTCGGCGAACTGCGCGCGCACGACGTCCGTCGTCCAGCGGCTGCGTCGCCGTCCGGGCCGAACACCGCGCGGGAAGTGGTCGGGCTGGACCCGGCCGAGCATCACGTTGGCGTCGGTGACGGTCAGCGGCCCGCCGCCGCGGTAGCAGGCCGGGCCGGGGCTCGGCGCCGGCCGAGTCCGGGCCGACCCGGTAGCGGCTGCCGTCGAAGTGCAGGATCGACCCGCCGCCGGCCGCCACCGTGTGGATGTCGAGCATCGGCGCCCGCAGCCGGACGCCGGCGACCTGGGTGTGGAACACCCGCTCGTAGCTCGCCGGCGAAGTGCGACACGTCGGTGGAGGTGCCGCCCATGTCGAAGCCGATGACCTTGTCGAAGCCGGCCAGCTGCGGACATCCGCGCCATGCCGACGATGCCGCCGGCCGGGCCGGACAGGATGGCGTCCTTGCCGCGGAAGTGGCCGGCCTCGGCGAGCCCGCCGTTGGACTGCATGAACATCAGCCGCACGCCGGCGCAGCTGGCCGGCCACCGCGTCGACGTAGCGGCGCAGGACCGGGGAGAGGTAGGCGTCCACGACGGTGGTGTCGCCGCGCGGGACCAGCTTCATCAGCGGGCTGACCTCGCTGGACAGCGAGATCTGGGGGAAGCCCAGCTCGCTCGGCGAGCTTGCCGATCGGCCTGCTCGTGCGCGGGGTGCAGGTGGCTGTGCAGGCAGACGACGGCGAGCGCGCGCGATGCCGTCGTCGCGCGCCGCCGCAGGTCGTCGCCGCAGCGCGTCGAGGTCCGGCGGGCGGATCACGGTGCCGTCGGCCTGGATGCGCTCGTCGACCTCGACGACCCGCTCGTAGAGCAGTCTCGGGCAGCTCGATGTGCCGGTCGAAGATGCGTGGCCGGTTCTGGTAGGCGATGCGCAGCGCGTCGCCGGAAGCCCTGGGTGATCACCAGCGCGGTGCGCTCGCCGCCTGCGGTCCAGCAGGGCGTTGGTGGCGACCGTGGTGCCCATCCGGACCGGTCGACGTCCTCGGCCGGCATGTCGTCGCCGGGGGCGAGGCCGAGCAGCGCGCGGATGCCGGCGACCGCGGCGTCGGCGGTAGCGGGCCGGGTTGTCGGAGAGCAGCTTGTGGGTGCTCAGCGCGCCGTCGGGCCCGAGCGCCACGATGTCGGTGAACGTGCCGCCGCGGTCAACCCAGAACTGCCAACCGGTCACCCGTCAAGTCTCCCGTAGGTCAGCTGCGGCAGCACGCGGCCGGGGATCGACCCGGACGCCACCTCGCCGGTGCGGACGGCGCCCATGGCGAGGTAGAAGGCCTCGGCGAACGGGTCGGCGTCGATGGTGATGCGCCGGATGCCCGCGCCGGCCGCCGTGTAGAGGGCGTGGCGCCACAGCCGCCGCCCGACCCCGCTGCCGATGTACTCGGGGTCGACGAACATCTGCCGCAGCTCGGCGGTCGGCGGCGGGCCGGCCAGCAGGTAGAACCCCGCGACGCGCGCGTCGCGTTCGGCCACCGTGGCGCGCTGCTCGGCCAGGTCGTGCGGGGTCAGCGTCAGCTCCGCCCGGCAGGACTCGAGGAACCGGGCGTCGTAGCCCCAGTAGCCCTTGGAGCGCAGCGCCAGCTCGCTGAGCAGGGCGGCCTCGTCGGGGCGGGCAGGGCGGAGCAGCATGGTCGCGAGCCTACGTTCAGCCGATGCCCAGGTGGGCGCGCAGCACCGCCTGGAACGTGGCGTCGAAGTCCTCGTACCGCGCCCGCAGCGCCTCGCCCGGCCAGCCGGCGGGGAGCAACCGCGCGGGCAGCAGCGGGTCGGCGACGAAGTGGCGCAGCACGGCGGCGGCGAGGATGAAGCTCTCCGGCAGGTCGGTGGCCTCGTCCAGGGCGGCGTGCAGCGCCCGGGCCCGGGCCGCCCAGCCGTCGAGGTCCCACAGCGTGGCGGCCAGCGACGCGGGGTCCTCGACCGGGCGGCCGAGCAGCACCACCACACCGTCGGCCGCCAGCGGCCGGGCCAGGTTCGCCGGGCGCAGCCAGGTGCCCTCGCGCAGCTCGGCCAGCCGCAGCCCGGCCATGGTCTGGCGGAACGCGGTGCGCTCGGCGGGCGGGCGGCGGTCGGCCGTGACCACCGCGATCTCCCAGTCGCCCGACCACGGCCGCACGGCGGGAACGCGGCTCTGGTCCTGGCGCGCCTGGCGCCGGGCCAGCCGGGCGGTCAGCTCGTAGTCGCCGTCGACCTGCACCAGGTCGCCCGCCGCGACCATGCGCGAGAGCGCCACCCGGATCGTGCCCTCGGCGATGCCGAACAGCTCGCCCACCTTCACCAGGCCGCGCGCCGGCAGCCGCGGCGGGTGCGCGCCGAGCAGCGTGCTGAGCACCGCGGACCGGGCGGTCAGCGGCCGCAGGCCGGAGACGTCGGGCATGCCGTTCCTTACAGGTCTAGCGTCACATGTTCGAAAAGTGTAACATGGCCGCCATGCCGGCAACTCACGAAGTCACCAACCAGGTCCCGCCGCTCGTCGACCACGACGTCGCCGACGACCCCGCGCTGCTCGAGGGCCTGCGCCGGGAGGGCGCCGGCTGGGCCGAGGACGGCCTGCGCGAGCTCGGCCGGCTGGCCGGCGGCGCCCGGGCGCAGGAGTGGGGGCGCCTCGCCGACGAGCACGAACCGGTGCTGCGCACCCACGACCGCTACGGCAACCGGATCGACGAGGTGGAGTACCACCCCGTCTACCACGAGCTGATGACCGTCGCGGTCGAGCAGGGCATGCACGCCGCGCCGTGGGGCGATGACCGGGCCGGCGCGCACGTGGCCCGCGCGGCGAAGTTCCACACCTGGGCGCAGGTCGAGGCCGGGCACGGCTGCCCGGTCTCGATGACCTACGCGGTGGTCCCGGCACTGCGGCACAACCCCGAGCTGGCCCGGCGGTTCGAGCCGCTGCTCACCGCGACCGTCTACGACCCCGGGCTGCGCGTCCCGGAGACCAAGCGCGGCCTGACCGCCGGCATGTCGATGACCGAGAAGCAGGGCGGCTCGGACGTGCGGGCCAACAGCACCCGCGCCGTCCCCCAGCCCGACGGCAGCTACCTGCTGACCGGGCACAAGTGGTTCACCTCCGCGCCGATGTGCGACGTGTTCCTGGTGCTCGCGCAGGCGCCCGGCGGGCTGTCCTGCTTCCTGCTGCCGCGCGTGCTGCCCGACGGCACCCGCAACCGGATGCACCTGCAGCGGCTCAAGGACAAGCTCGGCAACCGCTCGAACGCCTCGTCCGAGGTGGAGTACGACGGGGCGGTCGCCTGGCTGGTGGGCGAGGAGGGGCGCGGCGTCGCCACGATCATCCAGATGGTCAACATGACCCGGCTGGACTGCGTGATCGGCGCCGCCGCCGGCATGCGCGCGGGGCTCGTGCGGGCGGTGCACCACGCCACGCACCGGCAGGCGTTCGGCGACTACCTCCTCGACACCCCGCTGATGCGCAACGTCCTCGCCGACCTGACCGTCGAGTCGCAGGCCGCGACCACGCTCGCCATGCGGCTGGCCGGTGCGACCGACCGGGCCGCGGCCGGCGACGAGCGGGAGTCCGCGTTCCGCAGGCTCGGGCTCGCGGCCGGCAAGTACTGGGTGTGCAAGCGGGCGTCCGCGCACGCGGCCGAGGCGCTGGAGTGCCTGGGCGGCAACGGGTACGTCGAGGAGTCCGGGATGCCGCGGCTCTACCGCGAGGCGCCGCTGAACTCCATCTGGGAGGGCTCGGGCAACGTCGCCGCGCTGGACGTGCTGCGGGCGTTGGGGTCGGGCGCCGAGGCGTTCCTCGCCGAGGTGGACGAGGCCGCCGGGGCCGACCGCCGGCTGGACGAGGCGGTCGCCCGGCTGCGCCGGGATCTCGGCGGGGTGACCGACCCGGCCGCGGCGCAGGCGGGCGCGCGCCGGCTGGTCGAGCGGATGGCGCTGGTGCTGCAGGGTTCGCTGCTCGTGCGGCACGGCCACCCCGCGGTCGCGGACGCGTTCTGCGCCTCCCGGCTCGGCGGCGACTGGGGTGTCGCCTTCGGCACGCTGCCGTCCGGGGTGGACAGCGCGGCGATCCTCGAGCGCGCCCGGATCAAGTGATGGGGCAGGCGGTTCGCACCGAGACCGAGGCGGGCGTGCGGTCGATCGTGCTGTGCAGGCCGGAGGAGTACAACACCATCACCCCGCGGCTGCGCGACGAGCTGGCCGCGGCGATCGACGACGCGGACGCCGACCCGTCGGTCCGGGTGATGCTGCTGCGCGCGGACGGCCCGGCGTTCTGCGCGGGGTACGGCCTGGACTGGTCGACCGAGCTGCAGGCGGCCGAGGCGGCGAGCGAGCGGGTGTGGGACTCGGCGGCCGACTACCGGATGCTGAGCTCGTTCGTCGACGTGTACCTGAAGTTCTGGTACGCGGCGAAGCCGACGATCGCGGCCGTGCACGGCTGGTGCATCGCGGGCGGCACGGACATGGTGCTGTGCACGGACCTCATCGTCGCGGGGGAGGGCGCGACGTTCGGCTACCCGCCGGCGCGGGTGTGGGGCACGCCGACGACCGCGATGTGGGTCTACCGGCTGGGCTTCGAGCAGGCCAAGCGGTACCTGCTGACCGGTGACGAGATCCGCGCGCCGCGCGCCGCGGAGATCGGCCTGATCTGCGAGTGCGTCCCGGACGACGCGCTGCTGGACCACGCGACCGCGCTGGCCCGGCGGATGGCCATGCTGCCCGGCAACCAGCTGCGGATGCTCAAGCTGCTGTGCAACCAGACCGCGGAGAACATGGGCCTGCGCTCGTCGACGACGCTGGGCACCTTCCTCGACGGCGTCGCCCGGCACACCCAGGAGGGCCAGGACTTCGTGGCCCGCGCCCGCGAGGCCGGCTTCCGCCAGGCCGTCCGCGAACGCGACACCCCCTTCCACGACTACGGCTCCCGCCCCCACTAACCCCACGGCCCGCCCCACCCCTCGCGAGTCCAACCCTCCGAACCCGCGAGTCCCCCGTTCCGGACCCGCGAGTCCACCCTCCGGACCCGCGAGTCCCCCGCTCGGCCACGTGTCCGGCACTCGATGTCCACGACACGGCCGATTGGCGGATATTGTCCAACTGTGCGTTGACTGGGGCAGATGCGCGCTGCGACGATCGCCTGCGGCGACGGAACCCCTGCACCGTCGCACGTTCCCGTGTGGAGGCATCGATGCACAAACGCCTGACCTACCTCCTCGCCGCCCTGGTCCTCGCGATCGCCGGCACGGTCACCGTGGCCGTGACCGCGGCGCCCCAGGCCTCGGCGGACAGCTGCTACACCTGGGGCCGCACCCTGCAGCAAGGCATGAGCGGCTCGGACGTCACCCAGCTCCAGATCCGCGTCGCCGGCTGGGTCTCCTACGGCGAGAACCTCGCGCTGGACGGCCAGTACGGCCCGGCGACGGCGAACGCGGTCAAGCGGTTCCAGGCCGGCTACGGCCTGTCCGCGGACGGCGTCGCCGGCCCGCAGACGTTCAACAAGATCTACGCGCTGCAGGACGGCGACTGCACCCCGGCGCACTTCGCCTACTCCGAGTTCGACGACAACTGCGGCGCGAACAACTTCAACGGCGGCAAGGTGTCGGCGTCGACGGCGAAGGAGAACATCCGCCGGCTCATGTGGCAGCTCGAGGCGATGCGGCACAAGCTGGGTGACCGGCCGATGGTCGTCACCTCCGGGTTCCGCAGCGTCTCCTGCAACTCCGCGGTCGGCGGCTCCTCGACCAGCAGGCACATGTACGGCCAGGCCGCCGACCTCGGCACCGCCAGCGGCCCGTCGCTGTGCCAGATGTGGGGCGCGGGCCGGTATGCCGGTTTCGAGGAGATCCTCGGCCCGGGCTATCCCGGCCACAGCACCCACGCCCACGTGGCCAACAAGTCCAGCCGCTTCTGGAGCGCGTCGAACTGCTGACCGCGGCAGCGGAAACCCGGGCTCGTGCGTGCGCGGGCCCGGGTTTCTTCGGCAGTATTGCGGTATGCGCGCGTGGCGGGTGGAGCGGCCCGGTCCGGTGGCCGACGGGCCGATGCGGTTGCGTGAGGTTCCGACGCCCTCGCCGGCGCCCGGTGAGCTGCTGGTCCGGGTGCGTGCCTGCGGGGTGTGCCGGACCGACCTGCACGTGGCCGAGGGGGACCTGCCGGTGCACCGTCCGCTGGTGGTGCCCGGCCACGAGGTCGTCGGGCAGGTCGTCCACGGCACGGGGGAGTTCGCCACCGGCGACCTGGTGGGCATCCCGTGGCTGCGGGGGACCTGCGGGGCGTGCCGGTTCTGCCTGCGCGGCGCGGAGAACCTCTGCCCCGAGTCGCGCTACACCGGCTGGGACGCCGACGGCGGGTACGCGGACCTGGCGGTCGTGCCGGCGGACTACGCGCTGGCGCTGCCGGGCGGCTACAGCGACAGCGCCCTGGCCCCGCTGCTGTGCGCCGGCATCATCGGCTACCACGCGCTCGTGCGGGCGGAGCTGCCGCCGGGCGGGCGGCTCGGCGTCTACGGCTTCGGGGGCAGCGCGCACCTGGCCACCCAGGTGGCGATCGCGCAGGGTGCGACGGTGCACGTGATGACCCGAGGTGCGGCGGCGCGGCGGCTCGCGCTCGAGCTGGGCGCGGCCTCGGCGCAGGGGGCGGCGGACGAGCCGCCGGAGCCGCTGGACTCGGCCATCCTGTTCGCGCCGGCCGGGGAGCTGGTGCTGCCGGCGCTGGCCGCGCTGGACCGGGGCGGCACGCTCGCCGTCGCGGGGATCCACCTGACCGACATCCCGCCGCTGAACTACGAGCGGCACCTGTTCCAGGCCCGCCAGCTGCGCAGCGTCACAGCCAACACCCGGGACCAGGCCCGGGAGTTCCTCGCCTTCGCCGGCCGGCACCGGCTGCACGTCGCGACGACGGACTATCCACTCGAGACTGCCGACCGCGCGCTGCTGGACCTGGCCGAGGGGCGGGTCACCGGGGCGGCCGTGCTGGTGCCGTAGGCCGGCCGGCGGGCGCCTCGCCGGCGGTGGGAGAGATCAGCAGCAGCCGCAGCCACAACCGCAGTCGTCGAAGCGCATCAGGTTCCACCTCCTTCCGTCACGACCGGCGGGCACCAGGTGCCGGGCGCCGGTTCCGGGCAGGGCGAGCCGGGCAGTCCCTCGATCATCCGCCCGAGGTCGGCGCGCAGGGCGCTCAGCCGGGCCAGTTCCGCGTCCACCTCGGCGACCCGGCGGCGCAGCAGCGTCTCGGCCGGCTCGCACGGACACACCCCGTTGTCGCGAATGGACAGCAGGTCGCCGATGTCGCGCAGCCGCAGCCCGAGCCGCTGGCAGCCCTGGATGAACCGCAGCCGGTCGACCGCCTCCGGCGGGAACCGGCGGTAGCCTCCGGAGGTCCGCGGCGGCGGCTCGAGCAGCCCGGCGCGCTCGTAGTAGCGAACGGTGTCCGGACCGACCCCGGCCGCCGCGGCGAGCTCGGCGACCAGCAGGCCGGCAGGTGCGCTGGTGGTCATGACCCGACGGTAAACCTTGGAGTCCGGTCCAAGGTCAAGGCTGCCGCTGCGGCCCGATTCCGGACATGCTGTGCTGTGCACGCACGCAACGTGCACCCCGCAAACGAGCCGCAGGGAGTTGAAAGATGCCGGGTACCGAGGTGGATGTCGTCGTCATCGGATTGGGGCCGGGCGGCGAGGACATCGGCGCGCGGTTGGCCCGGGCGGGCCTGTCCGTCGTGGGCGTGGACGCGCGGCTCGTCGGTGGCGAGTGCCCGTACTACGCCTGCGTGCCGACCAAGATGATGATCAGAGCCACCGATGCGCTCGGCGAGGCCGGGCGGGTCGACACGCTGGCCGGCTCGGCGACGGTCGACCGGAGCTGGGCGCCGGTGGCCACCCGGATCCGGGACGAGGCGACCGACAACTGGGACGACACGGTCGCCGTCGACCGGTTCACCGACGCAGGCGGCACGTTCGTGCGCGGCCGTGGCCGGATCACCGGCGACCGCGAGGTCACCGTGTCCACACCGGACGGCGAGCGGGTCTTCCAGGCGCGCAGGGGGGTCGTGCTCAACACCGGCACCGACCCGGCCGTGCCGCCGATCGACGGGCTCGCCGAGACGCCGTACTGGACCAACCGGGACGCGGTCGCCGTCGAGGAGGTACCGGGCTCGCTGATCGTGCTCGGCGGCGGCCCGGTCGGCTGCGAACTGGCGCAGGTGTTCTCCCGGTTCGGGGCGGCGGTGACCGTCGTTCAGCGCCCGGAGCGGCTCATGCCGGTCGACGAGCCGGAGGCGGGCGACCTGCTGGCGAAGGCGTTCGCGGCGGAGGGGATCACCGTGCGCACCGGGCTGTCCGCCGCCCGCGTCCACTACGACAGCCAGTTCTCGGTCAAGCTCGACAACGGCGAGACGCTCACCGCCGACCGGCTGCTCGTGGCCGCGGGCCGGCGCACCGACATCGCCGCGCTGGGCATCGGCGCGATGGGCCTGGACGAGTCGGCCCCCGGCGTGCCGACCGACGAGCGGATGCGCGCGGCCGACGGGCTCTGGGCGATCGGCGACATCACCGGCCGGGGCGCGTTCACGCACATGTCGATGTACCAGGCGCGGATCGCCGCGGCGGACATCCTCGGCGCGGAGGACCCGGAGACCGCCGACTACCGGGCGGTGCCGCGGGTGACCTTCACCGACCCGGAGATCGGCTCGGTCGGCCTGTCCGAGGCGCGGGCGCGCGAGCGGGGGCTGAACGTGCGGACCGGGACCACGCAGATCCCGAACTCGTCCCGCGGCTTCATCCACAAGATCGGCAACGACGGGTTCATCAAGCTCGTCGAGGACGCGGACCGCGGGGTGCTCGTCGGCGCGACGTCGGCCGGTCCCAACGGCGGCGAGGTGCTGGGGGCGCTGGTGGTCGCGGTGCACGCGGAGGTGCCGACCATGCTGCTGCGCCAGATGATCTACGCCTACCCGACCTTCCACCGGGCGATCGAGGACGCGCTGAGCAAGCTCGCTTGACATTCCACTGTGTCAGGTCGACGCTGGACCTGACACAGTGGGAGGTCAGGTCATGTGGCACACCGTTCTGGTCACGCTGCACGCGGTCAGCGGCACCGTGGCGCTGCTCGCCGGCTGCGTCGCGCACCGCGCCCGGGCGCTGTTCGACACCTACCTGTGGGCGCTGACCTGCACCGTGGTGTTCCTGGGCGCGGCCGTGGCGGTCGACTGGGGTGGGCTGGACGGACCGGCGCGCGCCGTCTTCGTGGCGTTCGCCGGGCTGGGCCTGGTCATGCTCCGGCTCGCGACCGGCGCTCGCCGGCTGCCCGCGCCGTCGCCGCGCTACGTCGACCGGGTCGGGTTCACGCTGGTGGCGCTGTTCGACGCGTTCGTCGTGATCACCGTGCTGGACCTCGGGGCGCCGCCGGTGCTGGTGGTGGCGTCCGGTCTGCTGGTGGCCGGCGCCGGGCACGTCGTGCTGCGGGTGGCCAAGGCACGGGTTACCCCACCCGAGCGCACGCTCGTTCAGCGGTAACAAGCCGATGACCTCCCTCGATAGCCTGGATGCCAATCGGCAGTGGACCGGCGAAGGCGGGTCCGAGCAGGCGCTGGAGTGGTCATGTCGGACGGTGCGCCCGGGGAGCCGCGGACGTCGCCCATGGGCGCTCCGCTCGCCGGGCTGCGCCTCGACGAGCTGCTCGACGAGCTGCGGGACCGGCTCACCGAGATCACCACGACCCGCGACCGGCTGCAGGGCTTGCTGAACGCGGTCATCGCGGTCGGCGCCGGGCTGGAGCTGGAGGGCACGCTGCAGCGGATCGTGCAGACCGCGGTCGACCTGGTCGACGCCCGCTACGGCGCGCTCGGCGTGGTCGGCGACGAGGGGCTGACCGAGTTCGTCTACGTCGGCATCGACGTCGACACCCGCGCGCGGATGGGCCACCTGCCGGAGGGCAAGGGCCTGCTCGGGCACGTCATCCAGCACCCGTTCCCGATCCGGCTGCCGGACCTGGCCGTGCACCCGTCCTCGGTCGGCTTCCCGGCCAACCACCCGCCGATGCGCAGCTTCCTCGGCACGCCGATCCGGCTGCGTGACGAGGTGTTCGGCAACATCTACCTCACCGAGAAGCGGCACGAGGTCGAGTTCACCGCCGACGACGTCGTGGTGCTGGAGGCGCTCGCGGCGGCGGCCGGCGTCGCGGTGGAGAACGCGCGGCTGTTCGAGGAGGCACGGCTGCGGGAGCGCTGGCAGCACGCCTCCGGCGAGGTCAACCAGCTGCTGCTGGGCGGGGCGTCCAGCGCGGACGCGCTCAGCCTGATCGTCCGGCGCACCCGCGAGCTGTCGGGTTCGGACTGCGCGCTGATCCTGCTCGCCGACGGGGCCGACACCCTGGTGGTCCGGGCCGCGGCCGGCGCGCGTGGCGAGCAGCTGATCGGCCGGGCGATGCCGGTCGCGGAGCCCGCCTTCGCCGCGGTCCTCACCGACCGCACGCCGGGGGCGTTCACCGACTTCTCCCGCGTCGTCGGCGAGGACGCCGGCGTGCTCGCCGAGTTCGGCCCGGCGCACGCGGTGCCGCTCGGCCCGGCCGCGGCGGTCGGCGGGCTGCTGCTGGCCCTGCGGAGCAAGGGGGGTGACCGGTTCGGCCGCGAGCAGCTCTCGCTCCTCGCGTCGTTCGCCGACCAGGCGGCGCTCGCTCTGGAGCTCGCGGACAAGCAGCGCCAGCAGCGCGAGCTCGACGTGCTCGCCGACCGCGACCGGATCGCGGGGGACCTGCACGACCACGTCATCCAGCGGCTGTTCGCGGCCGGGATGACCCTGCAGGGGATCGTGCGCCGCATCGCCGACCCGGGGGCGCGCGGGCGGGTGACGCGGGTGGTCGGCCAGCTCGACGAGACGGTCCGCGAGATCCGCACGTCGATCTTCGATCTGCACACCGTGCACGACGCCGAGCGCGACAGCCTGCGCCGGCGGATGCTCGACGTCATCGCGGAGACGGCCGAGGGGATCTCGCCGTCCGTGCGCATCGCCGGCGCCGTGGACACGCTCGTGCCGGAGGCGGTGGCCGAGCACGCGCTCGCCGTGCTGCGCGAAGGGGTCAGCAACGCGGTGCGGCACGCGCGGGCCACGGCCATCACGGTGACCGTCGAGGCGAGTGAGGACCTGGTCGTCGACGTGGCGGACGACGGCGTGGGGATACCGGCCGGTGTGGCGCGCAGCGGCCTGCTGAACCTGGAGCGCCGCGCCGCCGCGTGTCGCGGGAGCTGCGTCGCGGCCGCCCGGTCCACCGGCGGTACCCGGCTGACGTGGCGGGTCCCGCTGGAGGGCGGACGCTGAGGTGGCCGCGGGTCGTATCGTTCCGGCGTGGACTTCCCCGAACCGAACGCGCCGGTGCCGTCGCGCGCCGAGGTATTACTGGGCTACCTGGACTTCTTCCGGACGAGGGTGATCGAGAAGGTGCGCGGCATGCCGGCCGCCGAGCGTTCCACGAGCCGGCTGCCGTCCGGCTGGACGCCGCTTGAGCTGGTCAAGCACCTGCGGTACGTGGAGCTGCGCTGGATCGAGTGGCGGTTCGAGGGGCGGGCGGTGGACCGGCCGTGGGGCGACGAGCGGGAGGGGCGCTGGCACGCGCCCGAGGCGTTCGTGGAGCTGGTGGCCGCGCTGGAGGCGCAGGCCGAACACACCCGCGCGATCGTGACGTCGACCGACCTGTCCCGGACGGGCCGCCCCAGCCCCGGCTGGCCCGGCGACGGCACGCCCGCGTCACTGGAACGGGTGCTGTTCCACATGCTGCAGGAGTACGCCCGGCACCTGGGCCAGCTGGACATCGTTTCGGAGCTGGCCGGCGGCCCGGTGGGCGAGTAACCCTCGCGAGGGCCGGACCCCCGATCCCGTAGAGTTTTCGCCCGAGCCCCCGTAGCCCAACCGGCAGAGGCAACGGATTCAAAACCCGTCCAGTGTGAGTTCGACTCTCACCGGGGGCACCTCTTTGACCAGGCCTTCTCGTTCACCAGCTCGGCCGCATCCCGGCGTCGGGTGCCGACCACAACAACGATCAAGGGCCGAACGACGACGATGCAAGCGTGTATCCCACCACCTGACGACGCCGCACACGAGGACAGCGTGCTGATCGCCGAACTCGCGGAGGTCAATACCCTGATCGCGCGCTACATCCTGCGCTTCCTTGACGCCGACGCCGGCCGCGCAGAGCCGATCAACCCCGATGACGAGCGCGCACTGATCGAACGCGCCACCAGGGCAATCGACACCCTTCGAACCCGAGCCGAACGCCGCGAGCATGTCTAACCGGTCGGCGGTCCGCGAACCGAACTACAGTGCACTCATCCGGCACACGCCATACTTCACCACCTGGAGCGAGGAACGCGACCAGCCCACCGAACATGCCGAGCGCCTGCTGTGCAAGGTCTGCGCAGGTCCCACAGACCAAGCCGCCGACGGCACCCTGTGGCTACTCAAAGACCACAGCGACGACTGGCCCGGATGGCCGGGAACATGGGCGTCACCAACCGCCGATCTGCGCGTCTGTCCAGCCGCCTGTGCCCGGCTCTGCGAAAGGGCGCCGCCGCAGTCCGAGTACGTCAAGCCCCCATCGCAGGCGTTCGCGGACTGCTCTATCGCAGCGGCGGCCCAACGCCCGTTCCCATAGAAGTGGCAACCATCGCCTATTACGACCCGCGCATCCGGCACCATCTTCGCCCAGTCCAGGGCCGAGATGGGGTGCGCGTTCATGAACCTTGCCGACGGACTCTATGTCTGTCGGAGGCTGTCAGCGCCCAACCTGTGTTCGGTATATCACGCCGTGACGCTGCATCCCGCATGAGAAACGGGGGCGCACGGTAGCCGACGCAAGCGGCTCTTGACCTGGAGCGATAGCCTGGTCCGTAGAAGATCGGACAGGTCGGCGGGAGTGTCGCGTGGGTGGCGGACTGGATCTAGGCGTGTCTCTCGAACGATGCCGGATGAATGCGATCAAGATCGACAACATGCTCGGTCGCGGTCCAAGCGCATGATGGCAGCGGAGATAGTTGTCGCGGTCGAGCAAAAACTTCGACGAGATCATCGTAGCAGGAGGACAACGTATCGCCGCGAATGGAGTATTGCGTCAGGAGCGACTCGTGTCGATCTAGCCGCAATCAACGGTCATTTAATAGGATGTGAAGTAAAGAGCGCGCGGGATAGTTTTAGACGGCTTCCGTCGCAGATTGCTGCCTACAGTGCCGTGTTTGACGTTGCGCTTCTTGTGGTCGAGAAGGATTCGGCGGTTGCCAGGTCGTATGATTTTGTTCCACCATGGTGGGGGATATGGCAGGCAATGGATTCACCAAAAGGGGCAAAGGTCATAGAGGTGCGTTCGCCGGGCGTAAACCCAGCCCCAGACCCGCTTGCCTTGGTGCAACTAGTGTGGCGGGACGAAGCCTATTGCATTCTACGACGACACCGGCTGGAAACGGGCATGAGTCGGGCCACACGTTGGAAGATTTGGAATGCACTGGCGTCACAGCTTCCACTTCATGTAGTTCAACGTGAGGTCCGCAATACTATTAAGGCTCGCCAAGACTGGTGATTCGCTGGACAACGAAATCCAAATGGTGCGTGGTGCCGATCTCTCGCCAGGTAGCCCCATTGCCGGGGCCATGCTGACGCGGGTCTGCAATTCGTGAATCGGCGACTCCTAGTGCCGCTCCTGCGAACTCCGGATGGCCTGAGATAGTCTCGCAGACGTCATAGAATTGATCATTACCCCGTGGGTCGTTGCGTCGACCCTTCAATACGAGCCAGCGATCAGACACTGTGTAGCGAAGTTGCGGAGCTGGAGCAAATGGTGGGCCGCTTGCCAACAGCGGGTACCCAATCGCGTAATCTCCGTATAGTGGGAACCGAGTGAGTCGGCGTCGGCCTTGGACCCGATCCCATAGTGCAGCGTCATACCTCTGGAACTCGCCGAACACCCAAGGTGACACTGAAGACAGATCAAGAGGAAAAGCACCGGCGGTAGCAATGACTCGACGCCACTTGTCGATATCTGACAAGCCAATCAACACATCAGCAACGACGCGCGCTCCGGCGCGTACTGCGAGATCTCCCTGCACTACGCCGAGATCTAGGACCAGGTCAGCGCTTGTGCGTCCTATGTTGAGGTCTGTAAGCAGTGTAGCCACAGATTCGTCTACGTCGTCCGGATCTTCGTCCATGTCCTCTGAATTTATTCGGATAGCGACGCCCGAACCGAAATCTTCATTCGATCTCCGTACGTCGAAGCGAACCTGATCATTATCGCCAAGGCGTACGACAGGAATTGCGTTGATACCCTTTTCGCATGATTGTTTTACCGCGTAATGGGTAACGCCGAGCCCGCCACCGAGGTCGTCTGCAGTCGGCAATAGCCCAACGTCGAGAATTAGATCGTCACCGGCCCAGGACGACAGTTTCCTAGTGGTGCGATCGACCGATTCCCTTGCGGCTGATTCGTCGTCTGCGTTCACAGGCACGACTTCCAGCAGGGGAAGAATCTTGGAACGCGTAGTTGGTTGTATCTTGCTCAGCGCCCCAAATTCGCCTTGCCTCCCTTTGAGAACAGGAACATAAGACGCATCACGCATAATGACGCCTCCTATTTTGAACTTCGCCAGAAGCTTCACGAATGGTTGCCTGACGCCGTGGCCCAAGATGAATGTGTCCTACAGTAGCGTTAGGCTCGGGGCGGCGGCGCTCCGCGCTCCGCGCTTCTTCCTCGCGCCTCAGCTCGTCTAACCTCTCGAGGACCCATTTCCGAATCAGGACGCTAGGAGCCTCGCCGATACGGTCTGCAATGCTCCTGATCTCGTTGAGGCGAGAAACCGGAATTCGGACCGCGTACACCTGCGACGGATCCTTTGACTTCTTTCGTCCACGCTGACCAGGCTGTGGCGCAACCTTCCCCAACTCCTCGGCATCAGCGTACGCCTCGGCTTCGTCCGCTTCCTGCCCAAGAAGTTCGCGCAAGTTCTCGTTCATTGATCCTCCTCGTATGTTTTGATCTCGGATTGCTTCGCAGCCCAGGCGGAAGCTCCCCACCATCGCCCTCTCGGAGGATGATCTTTTGGCGCTAGGACGACTGTCACCACAAACTCCGCCATCGCGGAGTACCCGGTCACCTTGACCGTGAGTCCCGACTTGCTACCGGCCGAACGAACCCAACGAGACTCGTCTTGACACGCCTCTGTTGCCCATTCCGTTTGAACGTCGCGCTCGGATGATCCCTTTCGCTCAGCTCGGCGACCAGGATCGTGGTCGCCGACCTCCGACCAGTCCACGTCCTCGAAGACGAGGTCGGCGTATGGCACACCGTCGTAGTCGTCCTTCCCTGCCGGCACCCCGCGAGCCTACCTCGCCGTAATACCGAAATTCAAGTTTCGGCAAAGTTGTAATACGGAAGAGTGGTGTTGTCGGTGCGGTCACGGCCGTTACAAGCTGTCACTTCAGGCGTGGGCATGACCTTGGGCATGAACTGCAGTCGTAACGTGCCACCAACGCGACGATTCGGACACCTGACGACACGTCCGGGCAGGTCAGCGACCTATGCGACACCGCGCGGCCGATTCAAAACCCGTCCAGTGTGAGTTCGACTCTCACCGGGGGCACCCTCCGGCGTCCTCTCTGAACGGGCAGTTTGACCTGCGAAGATGCTCCGAAAGCGGTCGCGGCCCATCTAGCGGTATCCGACTGCGACCGGCCCACCACGCACTGTGTCGGGCACGCCGAATCGTCAGGTCGGCCTTTCCCTTGCCAGTCAGGAAGACAGCCGCGGCGCCGATTCCAGCGCGGAGCCCCCGTAGCCACAGGATGAGGCGAGCCGGGCACGTCAGCCGCGCGACGTCGGCACGGGGCGAGGCTGGTCGGACGGCACCTCCGCAGCGCTGCGCCACCAGCGGCGCGACGCCAGCGCGGCCAGCATGGCGCCGGTGGCGTTGACCAGTACGTCGTCCACGGAGGACACCCGGTCCAGCTGCAGGACGTACTGTGCGGTTTCGACCAGGATCGAGCAGCCCGCCCCGAGCGCCAGGACCCGCGGCACGGACGCCAGCGCCGCGAACCGCATCGGGGCGAAGAAGCCCAGCGGGGCGAAGATCAGCAGGTTGGCGACGATCCCGAGCGGCCCCATCGTGACCAGGTCCCGCAGCGGGACCAGGCTCACGCGCTCGGGGACGGTGCCGGCCCCCGAGCCCGGCATCATGGTCATCCATACGAACGGCACCGTCCCGTAGACCATGCCCACCTCGGCCAGCGACATCCGCCACGCCGACGCCACGCCCGCAGCACGACGGCGGCGCGCCAGAACCCACACCACCAGCCCGGCCAACGGCAGCCCGACCAGCGTCATGAGCAGCACGCCGTTCACCGTGTCGAAGCAGCCGTGCCACCGGCCGGCCATGCACCTCGGAGCGGACATCAACAGCGGCCCCCGCACGGCGAACGCCACGCCCGCCAAGCCGACGATCGCCAGGCTGACCAGCACGATCCTGCGTGTGCGGCGCGGCGCTGACCGGGATGCACTCTGCTTCATGCCCCCATTAGAGACGCAGCGCCGTCGCGGTGGTGTACGCGTTCGGGTACATCCGCGCTACAGAATCGCCCGGGATGCTCCCTGCTCCATTCAGGTGGTGCGCGTCCGCACGGGCACCGTCGTGGTCCGCGATGGCGTCTGATGCTCGGTAGGGCCGGACGGCTTGCTGGGGCACTCGTGGACGGGCTCGTCGTTGACTTCGTGACTCTGCGGTCGGTGGCGGGTGGGATCGACAGGGCCGTGTCGGACATCGAGCGGTCGCTGGACGACCTCCACCGCCACCTGGCCGCGTTGACCGCCACCTGGACCGGTGACGCGGCGGACGCGTACGGCCGCGCCCAGGCGGAGTGGTTCGCCGCTGCGGAGGACCTGCGGATGCGGTTGGCCGGGCTGCGGGACCTGGTGCTCACCGCCCACGACAACCATGCCGGGGCGGTTCGCACGAACACCGCCATCTGGCGGGTGTGAGGCCGTGCGACCTCCCGACGAGGGACCGAGCGTCCCGGTCAAGGTGACGCCGGAGGACCTGCATCATGTGGCGGACCGGTTCTCCGATGCCGCCGACGACCTGCGACGGCTGCGCGAGAACCTGTGGAACAGGATGCGCCCGGCGGCGGGGTGGGCCGGCATCGATGATCAGGCACTGCGGTTCGGCAACCGGTTCACGCACGCGTACGAGCAGTGGGAGACGGGCATCGAACGCGCCCGCAACGTGCTGTGCGACATCAGCCTGGGCATCGACGTCGCCGCCCGCAACCACTGGCTGGCCGACCAGGCCGCCACGCCGGGCACCACGCCGGCCGAGCCGCCGTGGGCGGGCGCGCCACCGGGCCCCTTCCTGCCGGCCGAGGTCACCGCGTTCCCGATGTGCGGCAACGCCACCGACCGGTACCCGCCGCCGTTCGACGCGAAGATCCCGGCCGGCGACCCCGAGCGGCTGCGCGCCGGCGCGGACGCCTTCTACGACGCCCGCGACATCCTGGATGCGGTGACCTCCGGGCTCTACCAGGAGCTGTACGTGCTGTTCGTGCACAACGACTCCGAGGACATGCGCGCGCTGGACGACTTCTGGCAGCGCGTCGGCGGGCGCAGCGACACCGCGATCCTCACCGCGCTGCGCGACGCGTGTGACGAGCTGGGCCACGGGCTGGACGAGTTCGCCAACTGGATCGTGGACACCGGCAACGAGATCGACCGCGCGCTGCAGGACGTGGTGGAAAGCGTCTTCGAAGGCATCCTGGTCGGCCTCGCGCTGGCCGCGCTCACCGAGGGCCTGGGAGCCTTCTTCGGCTTCGCCGAGACGGTCGGCGTCGGCGGCGAGCTCGTCGTGGCCATCGACGGGGTGCTCACCGCGTCCGCCGTGACCGGCCGCCTCGCCGCGATCGGCGGCGCGGTCGGCGGAGTGATCGGGCTGATGCAGGTCGCCATCGACAACACGCCCAACCCCGAGATCAACACGACCGATCCCCAGTCGGTCACCGACGAACAGATCACCGGCCAGGCGAAGGACATCGCCGACTCCGCGGACCCGGGAATCGTCGACGAGTCCGCCAGGTCGTTCAACGCCGACGAGAAGGCGATCGCCGACCGGTTGGCGAAGGACGGTCACGACGTGACCGCGGTCGCCGAACGACAGGGCGCGGGCCGCAACCCGGACGCCATGGTCGACGGAAAACCCGTGGAGTTCAAGACAATGAAGGACAAGCCGGGGTCCAACATGGACTCTGGTACCGTCAAGAACATCCTGGACAAGAGCGCCAGAGGTGGGGGACAGGCGCCCGAGATCATCATCGATGCGAGAGGAATCGATCTCAGCGCAACGGAGGCCCAGGAGGGAATTCTGCGGTACCTGGGCAACAGGAACTCCGCCTACGAGTCGATCGAGATCTGGCTCCAGGACGGCACCAAGATAACCTGGCCATAGGTGACACGATGCCCGCGTACTACGACGTCTTCGCCCGACCACTCGACCCGGGAGCGGATTTCCTCCGCGACGTGTCCGACGTCCTCGGTGTCGCACCCGAGGAGAACCCGAGCGGTGACGGCTACGGAATCAACACGACGCGCGCGACGGTCGACGTGTTCCTCGAACACGAGCTCGTCGACGACGGCAGGCTGCTGTTCACCCGCTATCCGTACTACCTCACCGTGCGCGACTGGGATCGTGACAGGCAGCGTGCCGAGGACATCGCGAAGTCCCTCTACCGGAACCTGCAGGAGACCGGCCGGTACGAGTGCATGATCATATGGAACGACAACGAGCTCGTCGATCCCGCTTGACACCATCGCCCGGCCGGGCGGGCAGGGAGCCGTGGAACGGAGGTGGGGGCGATCAGAACGGCCAACGACGTCGTCGCGTTCCTGCTGGAGCTTGCCGCTCTGGCCGCGCTCGCGTGGTGGGGGTTCACCGTGGACGCGCCGGTGATCGTGCGCATCCTGCTCGGGGTCGCCGCGCCCGCGGCGATGATCGGTGTGTGGGCCACCCTGCTCGCACCGCGCGCCGCGCGGCGGCTGGGCATGCCGTGGCTCGTGCTCGCGAAGGCCGTCGTGCTCGGGCTGGGCGCGGCGGCGCTGTGGGCGGCCGCCGGACCGGTGGCCGGACTCGTGCTCGCCGTGCTCGTCGCGGTCAACCTCACGCTCGCGGCGGCGTGGGACCGGGTGTAGCCGTCAGCCGGCGCGCACCGCCTCCACGAACTGGGACACCTGGGTGCGCAGCATGTCGGCGAGCTGCGAGAGACCCGTGAGGTCGTCCGCGCCGTGCCCGGAGTTGCCCTCGATGGCCGTCGCGATGCCCGCGGTCATCTCGTCCATCTGCCGGATGGCGCCCGTGACGGTGTCCAGTACGGTGACCACCTCGCTCGTCGCCTGCTGCACGAGGTGCACGCCCTCGCCGATCGCGCTGGCGGACTGGGTGGCCTCGTCGGCCAGCGTCTTCACCTCGTTCGCCACCACGCTGAAGCCCCGGCCCGCCTCACCCGCACGGGCGGCCTCGATCGTGGCGTTCAGCGCGAGGAGCCTGGTCTGCGCGGCGATCTGGGTGACCATCCGAACCGCCTGCTCGATGCTGTCCGAGGCCGAGCCGAGCGCGGTGACCGTCTGCGTCGCGCGCCCGGACTCCGCCACCGCGTCGCCGGCGAACGACGCCAGGCTTGCGGTCGAGGCGCCGATCTCGGTCGCGGCGGTCGCGACCTGTTTGGACACCGACAGCACCGCGGTCTCCATCTCGCCGGCGAGCGCCCGGGCCGCCGCGACCTCCTGCCGCGACTGCTCCATCGCCCGGCGCGACTCGTTGATCTTCCGCGCGCCGCCGGCGAAGGAGCGGACATGCCGCGCTCCAGGAACCGGCGGTGGAAGCGGCCCTCGTTGGCCGACGCCAGCGACGCGACGGACTCCCGGATGAACGCGTCCATGACGTCCAGCAGGTGGTTCACCGTGTCCCGGACGTGCGCCGCCGCCGGGTCGTCGGCCAGCACCGGCACCCGCACCTCCAGGTCACCGGCCGCCGCACGGGCGCAGACATCGGCCAGGGTGTCGAGCACGGACGGGTCGATACCGGCCGGCGCCTGCTGGGTCTGCTTCGTCTTCCTCATGCCATCGCGCCTTCCCGGGCGAGGTTCCACACGAACTGGTCGTAGGTCTGCCCGAGCTCGCCGAGCCGCCGCTCGAACAGCTCCATCGACGCCTCGATGGCATCGGCGGGGCGCGGGTGCCGCTGCTCGACCGCGCGCAGAGCGGCGTACAGGTCCTCCGCCGCCGCGACCGCGTCCCGGTCGGGCACCCGGCGGTTGGAGTGATAGCCGATGATGTTGCCGGCCGCGTCGTGCGACGGCGTGACGTGTGCCAGCACCCAGTAGTGCGCGCCGTCCTTCGCGAGGTTGTTGATGTAGGCGAACATCTCCTGGTCCGCCTTGAGGGTGTCCCACAGGAGCTTGAAGACGACCCGCGGCATGTCCGGATGACGGATCAGGTTGTGCGGCTGCCCGATGATCTCCGCCTCGTCGTAGGCGGATACCCGGACGAACACGTCGTTGGCATAGGTGATCACACCGCGTGGATCGGTCTTGCTCACGATCGCTCGCCGATGTCGAACGTCCGCTCGGTCCCGGTGGGGACCACCCCGCCCTGACGCATGCCAATCCTCCCGTGTCGCCGGTAATGCTCGAATCGTCGGCCCGGGTGTGGTCGAGGACCGAATGCCGGGATATGAGTCACATCACGGGCTGTGTTGCCAGTTCGTTACATTGTGGTGATCACCGTCTCGGACCCGGGCCGCGGTGCCGGGCACGTCGGTAGGCTGGAGTTTCCGCAGAAGCCGAGAACCCATGGAGGACCCCGGTGACCGAGCAGGCTGCCGAGGCCCAGTCCGGCCCGGCCGTGCAGCGCAGCGTCCTCGTCGCGGAAGACGAAGCGCTCATCCGGCTCGACCTCGTCGAGATGCTCAAGGAAGAGGGCTACCACGTCGCGGGCGAGGCGGCCGACGGCGAGCAGGCCGTCGAGATGGCCACCGAGCTGCGACCCGACCTCGTGATCCTCGACGTGAAGATGCCCAAGATGGACGGCATCGACGCGGCGGCGGCCATCGCGGGCAAGCGGATCGCGCCCGTCGTGATCCTCACCGCCTTCAGCCAGCGAGACCTCGTCGAGCGCGCCCGGGAGGCGGGCGCGATGGCCTACCTGGTCAAGCCGTTCGCCAAGCACGACCTCGTGCCCGCCATCGAGCTCGCGGTCAGCCGCTTCTCCGAGCTGTCCGCGCTCGAGACGGAGGTCGCCACGCTCACCGACCGGATGGAGACCCGCAAGCTCGTCGAGCGCGCCAAGGGCCTGCTGATGACCAAGCAGGGCCTGTCCGAGCCCGAGGCGTTCCGCTGGATCCAGCGCACCGCCATGGACCGGCGCGCCACGATGAAGGCCGTGGCCCAGGCGGTCGTCGAGAACATCACTTGATCACGAAGTTCAGCAGTGCCGAGACGGGATGCTCGTCACGCATCCCGTACTCGCGTACCTCGATCGAGTGGGGACCGACCGCGAGCCCGCGCACCGCGATCGACAACGCGTAGCGGCCGCCGACCCCCGGGCCGTCGGCCGCCGTCGGGATGCCCGCGACCAGCGCGCCGTCGAGCCGGACCTGCAGGCCCTGCACGCCGCCGACCGCGCCGGTGTCCCACTGCGCGTAGGCCGGCTCCAGCGTCGCGGTCAGCACCACCTGCCCTCGGCGGGGCACCGTCGTGCTCGTCAGCGGCTCGCCCGCGGCGTTGCCCAGCACCGCGCCCACCGCGGGCAGCGCGTCCGGCAGGTCCGGCGGCCGCTGGGCCCGCGTCGGCGTCGTGGTCCAGCCCGGCCCGGGCGTGATCTCCAGGTAGGTCTGCAGCAACGACGTCTGCACGCTCGCCCCCGGCCCCCGCACCACGAAGGGCGTGATCGAGTCCGGCCCGCGCCCTCCGAGCAGCGACGGCGGCACGTCGGCGACCACCGTCAGCGCCGCGCCCGCATCGATGGGCGGCACGGCCACCGTCGGGTGGGCCGGCACCCGCAGCCGGCCCATCTGCACCACCAGGGCGCGCGTGTCCAGCCCCGGCGTGACCGTCAGCGTCGCCACCACCCGCGCGGCGCGTGCCGAGCGCAGCGGCGTGCGCGCGATGCCGATGTCCGGCGCCTGGGCGGCCGGCTCCAGCACCTGCCTGGCCCCCGGGGTCACCGGCGCCTCCACCAGCGGCTCGGCCGGCTGCGGCGGCCCGGTGAACCCGGCGCTCGCCACGTGCACCCGCGACCGCCGCCCGTCCGGCCCCCGGAAGCCCAGCAGCACCGACGCCTCCTGCCACGCCGGCGTGACGTCGCGTGCCGCCACCGCCAGGCCGTCCTGGTACACCCGTACCCCGGACGAGGTCAGCACCACCTCGAACTGGTGAACCACGCCCGGCCCGCGGCGCGGCGCCGGGTGCATCTCCCGCGTCGGCCCGTGCGCCGGCACCCCGGGCGCGGTGCTCACCCGCACCCCGCCGTCCGACACCGAGACGCGGATCGTGCCGCCCGGCAGCGCGGGGTCGGTCTCCCCGGCCCGGCTCGCCCGCCGCACCCCGACGCCGACCCGGTCCGCCCGGCCCGGCACGAGGTCCACGGTCAGCTCGCCGCCCGGGCCGGCCGCGTCGGTGCTGACCGCGACCCGGCCGAGCACCTGATCGATACCTTCCGGCGTCGTCAGCCGCAGCGGCACCCGTGCCCGCATCACCGCCATGTCCGCCCCGCACCCCAGGTCGATCGGCAGGCCGAGGCCGTCCACCCGGCCCGCGCCGAGGCCGACGCAGCCGCGGTAGCCCGACACGTGCCAGCGCGAGTACGGGGAGCTCTCCTGGGTCGTGTCCGGGTTCCCGAAGTCGTCGTACATCCCGGTCAGCCCGGCCAGTGCGGGCCGGTCCGCGGGACCGGGCACCCCGCTGACCTCCGCGGGGTCCGACCGCTGCCCGAACGCGTCGACGCTGCGCACCTCGACCCGGTAGCGCCGGCCGTCGGTCAGCCCGTCCACCTGCACGTCCGGCGCGGCGACCAGGCGGCCGGTCTGCTCCTCGCCGTCGATGCCCCAGCGCACGTCGTAGCCCACCGCGCCGGCCGGCGGCGTCCCGCCGGCGAGCCCATCCGCCCATGACAGCCGCAGCTGCCCGCGGCCGGGCGTGACCACGATCCGGTCCGGCGGCGACGGCGCGCGCCCGGCGCTGGGCAGCACCACGAAGCCGGATGCGAACCGGTTCACCCGAACCGGTGGCGGCGTGTCCTCCCGCGACCCGTCGCCGTCGGTGGCCCGCAGGACGATCACCGAGCCGATCACGAGCACGGCCCCGGCGAGCCAGGCGAGCAGCCGGTTTCGTGTGGGCACGACAAAAGGTTAGAAGTCGCCCGGTAGGGCGAACCGAGCGCGTTGTGAAGTTGAGATCGTGTGACCTTGCGATGACCGGTTCCGGCACCTCCGTCCGGTCAGCGGACGCCGGTGGTCAATTTCGTTGCAGTCTGGTCACGAGCGCCGGAGGTGCGTGACTCGCACTCGAATCGTCACTACGTTCCGCCCATGCCCACGCCGCTAAGCAGGGCTAACACCGGTTGTACCGCTGGCCGTGGGGTGCACGACGACGTCGGGTAGCCTTCTCGGCCAAGCTGAGCCGTGCTCAATGCCACGGCACTATGAAAGGACGAAACGTTGGGCCCGAAGATGGTTCGCCGCGCTGGCTTGCTGGCCGCCGGCATGGCGCTCAGTCTCACTCTTTCCGCGTGCGCCGGCTCAGGTGACGACAGCTCGGGTGGGGGTGGCGGAGGCAACGGGGCCACCACCATCAAGATCGGCTTCATGGGCGACCTGACCGGTGAGAACTCCGCGATCGTCATCCCGCCGCGCAACGGCGCCAAGATGGCGATCGACGAGTACAACGCCAAGAACCCGGACGTCAAGATCGAACTGAAGGAGTACGACTCCCAGGGCAAGCCGGAGCAGGCCACCGTCCTGGTCCCGCAGGCGATCGGCCAGGACAAGATCACCGGGCTGATCGGGCCGGCGTTCTCCGGCGAGTCCAAGGCCGTCGGCGCACAGCTCGACGAGGCCGGCATCCCGAGCATCTCGGCGTCGGCCACCAACCCCCAGCTCGCCCAGAACGGGTGGAAGTACTGGCACCGGGTGGTGGCCAACGACGACGACCAGGGGCCGGGCATCGCGAACTTCCTGATCAAGGCCCTGAGCCCGAAGAAGGCCTTCGTGATCAGCGACGACCAGGAGTACAGCGTCGGCCTCGCCGAGACGGTCAAGAAGACCTTCGACGAGAACAGCGTCAGCACCCAGACCGACAAGTTCGCGCAGACCGCCTCGGACTACTCCTCGACCGTGTCGAAGGTGAAGGCCGCGAATCCGGATGTCATCTTCTACGGCGGGTACTACGCGCAGGCCGGCCGCCTGCTCAAGCAGTTCCGCGACGCCGGCGTGAAGGCGCCGTTCGTCTCCGGTGACGGCTCGCTGGACGCGCAGTTCGTGTCGGCCGCCGGCGCGAACGTCGCCGAGGGCGCCATCCTCGGCTGCCCGTGCAACATCCCGAGCGAGGACGTGTCCGGCCCGTTGAAGACCTTCTACGACAACTACAAGAAGGCCTTCAACGTCAACCCGGCCATCTACGCGACCGAGGGCTACGACGCCGCGACCGCGTTCATCAAGGCCGTCGAGGCCGGCAAGACCACGTCGGACGAGATCAACGACTACCTCAAGACGGAGAGCTTCGAGGGTGTGTCCAAGCCGATCAAGTTCCAGGACAACGGCGAGCCGGAGGCCAACGACATCTTCATCTACCAGGTCATCAACGGTGAAGTGAAGCTGCTGGGCAACTCCGACGAGGCGAAGCTCGAGCTGAGCTGAGCCGGCGACACGCCAGAGAAGACGCTGGGAGCGGGAGCGTCGCGCGCGACGCTCCCGCTCCCATTCCTGTGGCGACCTCCCCGTTCCCGACCGGCAAGGCAGTCCCGCATGTTCGATGACTTCGCTAAGCAGTTCCTTCCCAGCACGGTGGGTGGGCTCGCGATCGGTGCGATCTTCGCGCTGATCGCGCTCGGCTACACAATGGTGTACGGCGTCCTTCGCCTCATCAACTTCGCGCACTCCGAGATCTTCATGGTCGGCACGTTCGCGTCGCTGTTGGTGCTGACCACGCTCGGCATCTCCGGCCCGCTGACCGGGATCGCCCTCATCGGCGTGATCCTGCTGATGATGGTCGTGTCGATGGCCGCGTCCGGTGGCACGGCGATCCTGCTCGAGCAGGTCGCCTACCGGCCGCTCCGGAAGAAGGGCGCAAGCCGGCTCGCCGCGCTCATCTCCGCGATCGGCGCCTCGCTGTTCCTGCAGGAGCTGTTCGCGCTGATCGTGATCCCCGCCGTTTTCGACTCGCCGGGGCGCAACACCACGCCGGTGCCGCGGATCGTCGACCGCGACACGGTGTTCACCATCGGCAACGCGAACGTCCGCACGGACCACCTGATCATCATCATCTTCGCGGTCGCGATGATGATCGTGCTCGACCAGGTGGTCAACCGGTCGAGGATGGGCCGGGGCATCCGGGCCACGGCACAGGACCCCGAAGCCGCCGTGCTGATGGGGGTCAACATCGACAACGTCGTGCGGATGACCTTCCTGCTCGGCGGGGCGATGGCCGGGGTGGCCGCGATGCTGTACGTGATCGAGTTCGAGAACACCCAGTACAACGTGGGCTTCGTGCTCGGCATCAAGGCATTCACCGCGGCCGTGCTGGGCGGCATCGGCAACATCCGCGGCGCGCTGCTCGGTGGCTTCATCCTCGGCCTGATCGAGAACTGGGGAGCGATCTTCGTCGGTTCCGAGTGGAAGGACGTCATCGCGTTCGTCGTCCTGGTGGTCGTGCTGATGTTCCGCCCGACCGGAATCCTGGGCGAGTCCCTGCAACGAGCTCGCGCGTGAGAAGGGTGGCAACGTGACCAACAACGGGAACCCGGTACGGCGCGCCGGCCAGTCGGTGAGCTCGCAGTTCGACCGTGTCCGCGACTGGTGGACCACGGCGCCCCCGTGGCAGCGCTGGATCGTCTACATCGGACTGATCATTGGCGCGCTCATCCTGCCGGCACCGTGGATCGGTGCGTTCATGTCGCCGTACTCGGACTGGACCACCGTGCTGATCTACCCCGTGGGCATCTACATGGTGATGGCGATCGGGCTCAACGTCGTCGTCGGCTTCGCGGGACTGCTGGACCTGGGGTACGTGGCGTTCTTCGCCATCGGCAGCTACTCCCTGGCGTACTTCGGCACGCAGTACGGCTGGAACTTCTGGGCGACGCTGGTGATCGGTATCGGTATCACCATGGTGTCCGGCGTGATCCTCGGCGCGCCGACGCTGCGCCTGCGCGGCGACTACCTGGCCATCGTCACGCTCGGGTTCGGTGAGATCGTCCGGATCACCGCCAACAACACCGACGAGATCGGCGGCGCCCGCGGCATCACGAACATCCCGCACCCGCCGCCGATGTTCGGCACGAAGTTCCTGTTCGATCCCGCGCCGTACTACTACCTCGTGCTCGGCGCGATCGTGCTGGTGATCATCTTCACCCGCCGGCTGGAGATCAGCCGGGTCGGCCGCGCCTGGGCGGCGATCCGCGAGGACGAGGACGCGGCCGAGCTGATGGGCGTGCCCACGTTCCGGTTCAAGCTGCTCGCGTTCGCCGTCGGCGCGATCATCGGCGGTCTGGCCGGCACGGTGTGGGCCAGCCAGGCCAACTTCATCGCACCGAACAGCTTCCCGTTCATCCTGTCCGCGACGATCCTCGTCGCCGTGGTGCTCGGCGGGTCCGGCAACCTTCCCGGCGTGATGCTCGGCGCGTTCCTCATCGCCTGGCTGCCGGAGCGCTTCCGCGGGCTCGCGGAGTACCGAATCCTCTTCTTCGGCGCGGCGCTGATGGTGCTGATGGCGCTGCGACCGGAAGGCCTGCTGCCGTCCCGGCGGCGGCGCGCGGAGCTCGCCGAGGGGACCGGGGGCATGGGCTCGATGGGCGCCGAGATCACCCGGCCCACGGCCGAACAGCCAGCGGAGGAAACGGAGGAGGTGTCCAGGTGACCGAGGAGGTGACGGAGCAGGAGCCGCGGCCCGACGGTGCCGAGCCGGCGAACGTTCTCGAGCTCGCCAACGTGACAATGGAGTTCGGCGGTGTCGTCGCGCTGAGCGAGGTCGACCTCGCCGTGCGGGAGGGCGAGATCTTCGCGCTCATCGGGCCCAACGGCGCGGGCAAGACCACCGCGTTCAACGTGATCACCGGCGTGTACCGGCCGACGTCCGGGCAGGTGCGGTTCACCGGCGACCGCATCGACGGCATGAAGCGGTACAAGGTGACCAAGAGCGGGATCGCCCGGACCTTCCAGAACATCCGGCTCTTCCACAACATGTCCGCGCGGGAGAACGTGATGGTGGGCATCGACGCGCACCACCGCACCGGTGCTCTGGGTGCCGCGTTCGGGATGCCGTGGCATTACCGGGAGCAGCGCCACGGTCGCGAGCACGCGATGGAGCTGCTGGAGTTCGTCGGCATCGGCCAGCGGGCCGATGACACGGCGAAGAACCTGTCCTACGGCGACCAGCGGCGGCTGGAGATCGCCAGGGCACTGGGAACCAACCCGCGCCTGCTGCTGCTCGACGAGCCCGCGGCCGGGATGAACCCGGCGGAGAAGCAGGCGCTGCAGGAGCTGATCCGCAAGATCCGGGACACCGGCCGCACGGTACTGCTGATCGAGCACGACATGGGCCTGGTCATGCATATCAGCGACCGCCTCGCCGTGCTCGACTTCGGCCAGCTCATCGCCGAGGGGACTCCTCGCGACGTGCAGAACAACCCCAAGGTCATCGAGGCTTACCTGGGAGCGGAGTCCAATGCTTCTTGAGGTCAACGACATCCACGTCTACTACGGGAAGGTCGCGGCGCTGCGGGGCGTCGACATCGAGGTCGGGGAGGGCGAGATCGTCGCGCTCATCGGGGCCAACGGCGCGGGCAAGACCACGACGCTGAAGACGATCTCCGGCCTGCGGCCGCTGTCCGGCGGCCACATCAAGTTCGACGGCCGCGACATCTCCAAGATGCCCGCCCACAAGCGGGTCAAGCTCGGTATCGGCCAGGCCCCGGAGGGGCGGGGCATCTTCCCGGGCATGACCGTGCAGGAGAACCTGCAGATGGGTGCGTATGGGCGCCGCGGCGACGTGAGCCACGACCTGGCAGACGTCTACGACCTCTTCCCCCGGCTCGCCGAGCGCAGGTCGCAGTTCGGCGGCACGATGTCCGGTGGCGAGCAGCAGATGCTCACCATCGGACGAGCGCTGATGACCAGCCCGAAGGTGCTGCTGCTCGACGAACCGTCGATGGGGCTCGCGCCGATGCTCGTCTCACACATCTTCACGATCATCAAGGAGATCAACGAGCGCGGCACCACGGTCCTGCTGGTCGAGCAGAACGCCCACCAGGCACTGCAGCTCGCGAATCGGGCGTACGTGCTGGAGACGGGCGTCGTGGTCAAGAGCGCCGACGCGAGCGGCCTGCTCGACGACCCGGAGGTGCGGGCCGCCTATCTTGGTGGTGATCTCGGGGTCGCCTGAGGGGCACGCCGCCGGAGCCGGCGTGAGCGCGGGAGTTCAGAAGGGGATCAGCGTATGCGAAAGCGGTCGGGGTCGATGGCGGCTGTCGTCGTCATGGCGGTGCTGGCGCTGACGGCCTGCAGCTCGGACGAGGAGGACAAGCCGGTCGACCGGGACGAGAAGGCCGCCTGCGAGTCCGGCAAGGGCACGCTGGTGGTCGGTGTGATCGCCCCGCTCAGCGGCGAGCTGGTCGAGCAGGGTAAGGGCATCGAGTATTCGACCCGGCTGGCCGTGGACCAGGCGAACGAGCACTGCGCCGTGCCAGGCTACCGGCTCACGGTGCAGGCCGAGAACGACGGGAAGGACCCCAAGCTCGGCGCGCAGGCGGCCACGAAGCTGGCGGCGACCCAGAACCTGGTCGGCGTGGTGTCCACACTGAACTCGTCGGTGTCCCAGAGCGTCCAGCCGATCCTGGACGCGGCCGGCATCCTGCAGATCTCACCCGCGAACACCGCGGACTCGCTGACCAAGGGCAAGGACTTCGCCACCAACCCGAAGCGGCCGTTCCCGACCTACTTCCGTACCTGCACGGTCGACTCGCTGCAGGGCCCCTTCGCGGCCAACTACCTGGTGGAGAAGGCCGGCAAGAAGAAGATCGCGATCGTCACCGACGGGCTGACCTACGGCGAGGGGCTCGCCGACTCCTTCACCGAGCGGGCGGAGGAGAAGGGCGCGACCATCGTGACCCGGCAGAAGATCGACAGCACCGACACCGACTTCGCCGGGGTCATCGCGGCACTCACGCCGTTCCAGCCGGAGGCGGTCTACTTCGGCGGCCAGTACCCGCAGGCCGCGCCGCTGTCCCAGCAGCTGGCGGCGTCGGGCATGAACATCCCGGTGATGGGCGGCGACGGCATCTTCAACGACGCCTACATCGACTCCGGCGGCAAGGACGGCGACCTGGCCACCTCGGTCGGGGCGCCGACCGAGGACCTGGACAGCGCGCAGGAGTTCGCCGACGCCTACCAGAAGGCCGGCTATCCCCAGGGCTTCGGTGCCTACGGGGCGTTCGCCTACGACGCCGCCAACGCGATCATCGACTCGCTCGCGGCCACGGTCGCCGACGGCCGATGGTCCACGTCGATGCGCAAGGACCTCGTCGACAACGTCGCCCACTACGAGGGCAAGGGCGCCACCGGCAAGGTCTCCTTCGACAAGTTCGGGGACAGCAGGAACCGCGTCCTCACCGTCTACCAGGTGGTCAGCGCCAAGTGGCACGCCATCGAGACCGGCGAGTACATCGAGTGACCGCCCGGCCCTGGGGGCGACCGACACGGTCCTGCTAGGCGACCGGGTCGAGCGGGATGTCGGTGCCCTCCAGGTCCTTCATGTCGGTCAGGGTGGGGCCGCCGAACGCGCGTAACGCCGTGGGTTTCGCCGACTTCGCCACGTCGTAGTAGACGTCGAACTCCACCCGGACGCCGGCACCGAGGTCGAACTCGCCGGGCTGTCGCTTGGTCAGCATCGTCGGCTCGTCCGGGGTCGCGGTCGAGCCGTCCGCCAGGAGGAGCTGCTGGCGCATCGCGTCGAACAGCACGGAGCTGCGCCCGACGTTCTCCACGACGAGGCGCACGCGGACGAACTGGCCGTGCCGCGCCGGGAACTCGGCGTGGCTGCCGATGAGCGTGGTCATCCCGGCGGTCAGCCCGATCAACGAGAACGACGTGTCGCCGTCGACCGTCGGCTTGCCGCTCAGCGGGACCTCGTCGGGGCGCACCGGCTGGGGCGGCAGCTCGTAGGTCGCCGGGGACGTCGTGGTGGGCGAGGGCCGGTCGGTGGCACCGCCGGTCGAACACCCCGCACCGGCGGCGACCGCGGCGGTCAGGAGCAGGGTCGCGGCGGCCCGACGCCGGGCGGGGATGGGCATGCGCCGATTCTGGCAGGTCGGTCCCGGCCGGGACCAGGCAGCGGACCGCTCACGGCACAAGCGGGCGGACCTGCTCGGCGACGAACCTGACGAGGCCCTCCAGGTCGGGCTCGTCCGCGGTGTGCACGACGATCACCGAGTCGGCCCCGGCGTCGGCCAGGTCGCGCACGGCGCCGGCCACCGTCTCGGCGTCGCCGGCCGCGCCGAGGCCGGGGACCGACTCGGTGCCCCAGATCTCGAGCTCGGCCCGCAACCGCGCGGCGGCGTCCGGGCCGGTGGTGGCCTGCAGGTAGACGATCAGCTCGTGGTGGTCGGTGCGCCCGGCGGCCGCGCGGCCCTCGTCGACGAGCGCGCGGGCCCGGCGCACCGCCGCCGGCGGGTGGCTCGCGTCCAGGATCGTGCCGTCCGCGAGCTCGCCGGACAGCCGCAGCGAGCGCGGTCTGGTCGCCCCGACGTACAGCGGCGGCGGGGCCGGCGGTGGCCAGTCCAGCGCCACCGCGTCCAGCCGGACGTGGTCGCCCGAGGTGGTGACCCGCTCCCCGGCCAGCAGCGCCCGCAGCGCGGTGAGCTGCTCGCGCATCAGCGTGAGCGGGGAGTCCGGCCGCACGCCGGCCTGGCCCATCCACTCCTGGGCGCCGTGGCCGAACCCCAGGATCACCCGGTCCGGGAACAGCCGGAGCAGGGTCGCCGCCTCCATCGCGGTGAGCGCGACGTTGCGCAGCGGCAGTGGCAGGATGCCGATGCCCACGCGCAGCCGCTCGGTCCAGCCGAGCGCGGCCGCCATGGCCGCCACGCCGCTCTCGAAGAAGCAGTCCTCCCACAGCCACAGCTCGTCCAGGCCCGAATCCTCGGCCGCGCGGACCACGCCGCGCAGCCGTTCCGGGGGAAGCTGCGGCCGGAACACCGCGCCGAGGCCGGTCGTCGGGGCCGTCATGCGCCCGGCGGGCGTTCGCGGACGATGCAGGTCAGCCGGGCCGAGCAGGTGCGCCGGCCCTCCTCGTCGGTGATCACGATCTCGAACGTGGAGGTGCTGCGCCCCACGTGCAGCGGCGTGGCGACGCCGGTGACGATCCCGGACCGCGCCGCGCGGTGGTGGGTGCAGGACAGCTCCAGGCCGAGCGCCACCCGGTCGGTACCCGCGTTCAGCGCCGCCGCGACCGAGCCGATGGTCTCCGCGAGCGTGGCGTTCGCGCCCCCGTGCAGCAGCCCGTACGGCTGCAGGTTGCCCGCGACGGGCATCGTGCCCACCACGCGCTTGGGGTCCCACTCGGTGATCTCGATGCCCATCCGGTTCGGCAGCCACTGGTCGGCCAGGTCGGCGCGGATGCCCGGCAGCTCGGGCGGGAACAGGTTCTCTGGGGTGGTCGGCACGCTCTCTCCTCGCTGGTGGTCGTCACCAGTGTCGGTGCTCCACCCTAGACTCGCCGTGTGCCTGAGACGCCCGACACACGCAAAGCCCCTACCAGTACGAAGGCCGGTTCGCCGCGGCGGCTGCTGCTCGTCGACGGCCACTCGATGGCCTACCGGGCGTTCTACGCGCTGAAGGAGGCGAACCTCGTCACCAAGAGCGGGCAGCACACCGAGGCCGTCTACGGCTTCACCTCGATGCTGATCAACCTCCTGCGCGACGAGAAGCCCACGCACGTCGCCGTCTGCTTCGACGTGTCGCGCAAGACCTTCCGCAGCGAGCAGTACGCCGAGTACAAGGCCAACCGCTCGGCCACACCGGACGAGTTCAAGGGCCAGCTGAGCCTCATCGAGGACGTGCTGAGCACGCTGGCCGTCACGTCGCTGTCCAAGGAGGGCTTCGAGGCCGACGACCTCATCGCCACGCTGACCACGCTCGCCACGGCCGAGGGCTTCGACGTCTTCATCTGTACCGGTGACCGGGACGCGTTCCAGCTCGTGAGCGACCACGTGACCGTGCTCTACCCGTCGCGGGGCGTGTCCGAGATGTGGCGCATGACCCCCGACGCGGTGCACACCAAGACCGGCGTCATGCCCGACCGGTACGCCGACTACGCCGCCCTGCGCGGCGACCCGTCGGACAACCTGCCCAAGATCCCGGGGGTCGGCGAGAAGACCGTGGCCAAGTGGATCAACCAGTTCGGCTCGCTCGCCGAGCTGGTCGACCGGGTCGACGAGGTCAAGGGCAAGGTGGGCGACGCGCTGCGCGAGAACCTGGCGAACGTGATGATGAACCGCCAGCTCACCGAGCTGGTCAAGGACGTGCCGCTGGGCGTGGAACCCGACGACCTCGCCGCGCGGTCGTGGGACCGCGACGCGGTGCACCGGCTGTTCGACGAGCTGGAGTTCCGGGTGCTGCGCGACCGGCTGTTCGGCGAGCTGTCCACGGCCGAGCCCGAGGCCGAGCACGGGTTCGAGGTCAGCGGCGGCGCGCTCGAGCCCGGCGCGCTGCCGGGCTGGCTCGCGGCCAACGCGCCCGCCGGCAGCCGGGTCGGCCTGTCGTTCCGGGACGTGTCGACCGGGGTCGGCGGGGAGGCCGTCGAGCTGCGGTCCGTCGCCGTCGCGCGGGCCGACGGCACGGGCGTCCACGTCGACGTCACCGCGCTCACCGAGGAGGACGAGACCGCGCTCGTCGCGTGGCTCGCGAACCCGGACGTGGCCAAGCTCGGCTACGACGTCAAGCGGTCGCTGCACGCGATCCGGCACCGCGGCTGGACGCTGCGCGGGCTGGCGACCGACACCCAGCTGGCCGCCTACCTGGTGCGGCCGGGCCAGCGCTCGTTCGCCCTCGACGATCTGGTCCTGCGCTACCTCAAGCGGGAGCTGCGGGTGGAGCAGCAGCCCGAGGAGCGCCAGCTGTCGCTGCTGGACGGCGAGGAGGGCGACGAGGCGAAGGTCGCGGAGGCCGAGATCGTCCGGGCGCGGGCCATCGCCGAGCTGGCCGACGCGCTGGACGTGGCCCTGGAGAACACCGGCGGGGTGAAGCTACTGGCCGAGATCGAGCTGCCGCTGCTGCACGTGCTCGCCCACCTGGAGGCGGTCGGCATCGCGGTCGACACCGCACAGCTGGCGGCGCTGGAGGCACACTTCGCGAACCGGGTGAAGCAGGCCGAGCAGGAGGCGTTCGCGGTCATCGGCAAGGAGATCAACCTGGGCTCGCCGAAGCAGCTGCAGGTGGTGCTGTTCGACGAGCTGCAGATGCCGAAGACCAAGCGCACGAAGACCGGCTACACCACCGACGCGGACGCGCTGACCGGCCTGTTCGAGCAGACCGAGCACCCGTTCCTGGCCCACCTGCTGGAGCACCGCGACGCGAGCAGGCTGAAGGTCACCGTCGAGGGCCTGATCAAGTCGATCTCCGACGACGACCGCATCCACACCACCTACAGCCAGACGATCGCCGCGACCGGCCGGCTGTCCTCCACCGAGCCGAACCTGCAGAACGTGCCGATCCGCACCGACGAGGGCCGCACCATCCGGGACGCGTTCATCGTCGGCCCCGGCTACGCCGAGCTGATGACCGCCGACTACAGCCAGATCGAGATGCGCATCATGGCCCACCTGTCCGGCGACGCGGCGCTGATCGAGGCGTTCCAGTCGGGCTTCGACTTCCACGCGGCCACCGCCGCGCGGGTCTTCTCCGTCGAGCCGACGGAGGTCACCGGCGGCCAGCGGGCCAAGATCAAGGCGATGAACTACGGCTTGGCCTACGGCCTGTCCGCCTACGGCCTGTCCCAGCAGCTGCGGATCTCCACCGAGGAGGCCCGCGGGCTGATGGACGAGTACTTCGACCGCTTCGGCGGCGTGCGCGACTACCTGCACGAGATCGTGGCGAAGGCCCGCAAGGACGGCTACACCGAGACCATCTTCGGCCGCCGCCGCTACCTGCCGGACCTGACCAGCGACAACCGCCAGCGCCGGGAGATGGCCGAGCGGATGGCGCTCAACGCGCCGATCCAGGGCAGCGCGGCGGACATCATCAAGGTCGCGATGCTCACCGTCGACCGGGACCTGCGCGCCGCCGGGCTGCACACGCGGATGCTGCTGCAGGTGCACGACGAGCTCGTCCTCGAGGTGGCCGAGGGGGAGCGGGAGACGGCGGAGTCCCTGGTGCGCAAGGGGATGGGCGGGGCCTACGAGCTCGACGTCCCGCTGGACGTGTCGGTGGGCTTCGGCCACTCGTGGAACGACGCGGCCCACTGACGCCGCGACGGGTACCGTCCGAACCGTGGAGACCGTGGTCCATATCAGGCGGGCGAAGGACCTGATGGACGCCCGCTACGCCGATCCCCTGGACCTCGACGCGATGGCGGCCGAGGCCGGCTTCTCCCGCTACCACTTCGCGCGGGAGTTCCGGGCGGCGTACGGCGAGACGCCCGGCGGCTACCTGAGCCGCCGGCGGGTCGAGCGGGCCAAGAACCTGTTGGCGTCGGCGAACCTCACGGTGACCGAGATCTGCATGGTCGTCGGCTTCACCAGCCTCGGCTCGTTCTCCCGCCGGTTCACCGAGCTCGTGGGCTGCTCGCCCACCGAGTACCGGCGCAGGATGGTCGAGCGGGGCGGGCCGCCGCCGGTTCCCGGATGCTTCGTGATGGCCTGGGCCCGGCCGGTGCCCACAGCAATCGCGGATAAGCACCCCGGCGAGCCCGCGCCGTAGCGTTCGGTGTCCACATCGAACAGAAAGGCGGAGGACATGATCACCAGGTTGTCGCACGCCACCATCTATGTGCTCGACCAGGACCGCGCGAAGGACTTCTACGTCGACAAGCTCGGCTTCGAGGTGCGCAACGACATCGCCATGGGGGAGGAGTTCGAGGGTGCCGGACAGGGTTTCCGCTGGCTGACCGTGGGGCCGCCCAGCCAGCCCGACGTCGAGTACGTCCTCGCCGACTGCCGGATGGGCCACTCCCCGGAGAACACCGAGCAGCTGCGCGCGCTGGTCGCGGCCGGCGCGCTCGGGGTCGGCGTGTTCGCCACCGACGACTGCCAGAAGACCTACGAGGAGCTCACCGAGCGAGGCGTGGTCTTCCTCCAGGAACCGGCCGAGCGCCCGTACGGCGTCGAGGCCGTCTTCCGGGACGACTCGGGCAACTGGTTCAGCCTCACCCAGTCCTGGTACGGCGCCACCCAAGGGAAGTAAGAGAAAGGTCCCGAACTCCGGTACGGTGGCGGGCGAGTCCGAGCTGCGGAGGCTGGATGAGCGAGCCCGCGAGCGAATCGATGGATACGGGGCGACCGCGAGCGGCCGGGCCGGGCCGGCGGGGCGCGGCCGGTGACGGGAAACGGGCCCTCGTCCTCGGCGGCACCGGCATGCTCGCCGGGTGCGCCGAGGTTCTCGTCGCGGACGGCTGGCACGTCGTCCTGCCCAGCCGCCGCTACGCACCCATCCCGGCCAACGGCAACGGGAACGGCGCCGGGAACGGGCACCGCAAGGCGCTCTGGGTCCAGGCGACGTGGTCCGAGCCCGCCGCGCTGGCCGACGGGTCCGCCCGCGCCCTGGGCGGCCCGGCCGACCTGCTGGTGGCCTGGGTGCACCGGACCGAGCGGGTCTCCGTGCTCCGCGCGGTCGCCCCGCTGCTCGCCCCGCACGCGCCGGTCGTCGAGGTCCACGGCAGCGCGTCGGCCAACCCGGTCGGCGGCTGCCCCGACCCGGTTCTCGCCGACCACCCCACCCAGCAGGTCGTGCTCGGCTTCGTCCGGCACGCCGGCCGCACCCGGTGGCTCACCCACCAGGAGATCTCGGCCGGCGTGCTGGACGGCGTGCGCCGGGCACTGGCCGGCAAGCCGCCCGCGGTGCACCAGGTGGGGGAGTTCCGCCCGGTGCACCGCTGATCAGCCGATCGTGAGCTTCCGCCAGTTCAGCCCGTCCGGCGAGGTCAGGTACTCCTTCCCCGAGTCGCCCGCACTCGCGACGTAGCCGATCCGCGTCCAGATCGCGCCGCCCGGCTGCCCGTCCGGCGCCTCGGTGAACGTGCGGCCGCCGTCGTGGCTGGTGTACGTCTTCGCGTCGCCGCCGATCGTGCTGACCACCAACGTGCCGTCCGCCGCCGCTATCGGGCCGTTGTAGACGCGGCGGGGCTGCTTGTCGTCGTCGGGCACCCAGGTGCGTTCCCAGGAGCGCCCGCCGTCGGTGCTGCGGAACACCGCGACCAGGCCGTTGCTCGCGTTCGGCAGGGCCCCGATGGCCGAGGCGTACAGGGTGCCCCCGCTCGCGGCGACCGACCACCCGCCGGCGTAGACCGACCCCCGCCAGTCCAGCACGGTGGTCCGCCAGGTGCGGCCGTCGTCGTCGCTCAACGCGATACCCCAGTGCTCGGTCTTCGGGTCACGGCCGACCACCCACCACTGGCCGTCCGCGGTCGGGATGTCACCGGCGAGCATCGCCGTCAGCGGAGGCTCGTTCGCCAGCCGGGCCGAGGCACCGGAGCCCGGCACCTCCACGACGAAGGTCCGCTCGGAACACTGCTGGCTACCACCGACGAGCACCGCGCAGCCCGGCGCCAGCAGCCCGCCGTCCGGGATCGAGTCGACGGTGTCGGTCACCACCGGCGGCACCGGCACGGCCTGCCAGGTCCGCCCGCCGTCGACGCTGTGCGCCCGGTAGGTGCGCTCGTTCGTCGGGGACAGCGACCAGTCGACCGTGACCTCGTCGGGCCCCAGCACCCGCAGCTGGCCCAACGCCCAGGACGGGCTCTCCTTGGGTCGGGGCAGCGAGCGGCTCTCCCAGTGCTCGCCGTCGGAGGTGGCGAGCAGCTTCTCCTGGCAGTTGGGCGACCTGTCCTTGGCGCAGGTGGCGCGGACCGCGTAGCCGTGATCGGCGTCGGCGAAACCGAAGCCGGAGACGAACGGGCCCTTCGGGTAGGTGGGCTCCGCGGGCCGCGACGCGGGCGGGGAGCCCGCCGGCGCGGGGTCGGGCACGATGTGCGGGCGCAGGGCGGGAACGGCGGCGCTGACGGCCACCACCGCCACCACGGCGCCGATCTGCATCCGCCGGCGCACCACGCGCTGCTTGGCGCGGCGGCGCACGGTCGTCATGCCCGGCACCGGTAGTGACTCGCGCAGGTCGGCGCGCAGCGCGGCCAGCTCGTCGTCGAGGTCGATCTCAGGCACGGTGCATCTCCTCGGTTCGGAGCCGGGCGGCCAGGACGGTGCGTGCCCGGGCGAGGCGGGACTTCACCGTTCCGACCGGAACGTCCAAGATGGACGCCACCTCCTCGACGGGCAGGTCGGCGAGGTAGTGCAGCACCACCGCCGCGCGGTGGTCGTGGCCCAGCTCGCGGATCGCCGCGTGCAGGTCGAGGTGCTCACCGACGGCAGCCGGTGGATCGGGCTCCTCGTCGCGTTCCCGGCGCAGGATGCGGTCCAGCATCGCCCGCCGCCGCCACCTGCGGCGGGCGAGGTTGACCACGACGGTCCGCATCCACGCCTCCGGGCTGTCCGCCCGGGCGACGCGGGCCCGGCGTCCGTAGGCGACCGCGAACGCCTCCTGGGCGACGTCCTCGGCCTCGCCCATGTCCCTGAGCAGCGCATATGCCGTCAGTACCAGGCTGCGGTAGCTGTCCTGGTACAGCCGCTCGAACCATTCCCCACTGGTCACCTGTCGCTCCCGTCCGGCTCATCTACCGTGCAAGAGTCACGAGCAAAACGCCAGGTTCCCGGCGAACTTCCGCGGACGATCAGCGCAGCCCGGAAGCAGGCCGGACCTCCCAGATGGTCCACAGTGGACGGTAGCCCTGCCGCGGCCAGAACACCGAGGCCAGCGGGTTCGGTGGGTTGTAGTACAGGAACGTGCCGGTGGCGCCGAGTCCCGCCAGCTCGCGGTGCGCGACCGCCATGAGCCGCCTGCCGACGCCGGTGCCGCGGACCTCGGCCCGCACCGACACGCAGTTGACGTACCCCCAGCGCCCGGCCCGCAGCCGGGTACCGGTGAGCGTGCCCGCGGCGTCGACCACCCGGCAGTGGGCGAGCCCGACCACCACGCCGTCCTGCTCGGCGAGCCACACCGGATCGCCCTGCTCCAGGTGCCGGGCGAGGGCCGCGCGCTTGATCCGCCGGGCGTTCGGGCGCACGATCGCGGCACCGACCTGGGCCGAGTAGGTCAGCTCGGCCAGCTCCAGCTCCAAAGCCACGGTCAGGTCGCGGATCGTCGCGAGCCGGACCGTCACGCCGTCGCCGGGTTCCTCGCCAGGGTCGGCGGTGCGCACCGCGAGGCTGGACAGCGGGACGAACCCGTGCGCCAGCAGCGTCCTGGTCACCTCGACGTCGCGGCTGGGCCAGGTCACCAGGCAGGCCGAGTCGGCGCCGGCCGCGCGGCGCCCGAGCACCCGGAGCAGCTCGCGCAGCAGCGCGTCCATCCCGGTCCCGCCGGACGCGCCGACCATCGCGTGCAGCTCCCACACGTCGCGCGCCGACCAGAGCGTCGCCGGGCTGCCGGCCGCGTATCGGTCGTGCACGACGACGCCGGCCACCCGCTCGCCGTCCGGCAGCGCCGCGGTGAGCACGTCGCCCTCCGGCGGCACGACCGCGGCCGGCAGCAGCGGGTCCACCCGCTCGAACCGGGCGGCCTGGGCCTCCAGCAGAGCGCCTCCGGCGCTCACCGTGCTTCCCCCGGTCGCTTCGCCGCGCGGCTCAGGCTCACGGTGCCCGCTGCTCGCGCCGGCAGCGGAAGATGGCCGTGCCCGGGAACAGCGCGCCGCGCAGCGGGCTCCACTGGCCCCACTCCTCGGTCAGCCCGTCGGGCCAGTCCGGCTCCACCAGGTCGAGCAGCGTCAGCCCGGCCCCGGTGAGCGCCCGCACGTAGTCACCGAGCGTGCGGTGGTGCTCGACGTAGGTGGCCCGCCCCTGCGCGTCGACCTCCACGTACGGCGTGCGGTCGAAGTACGAGCCGGTGACTCGCAGCCCGCTCGGGCCGGGGTCGTCGGGGAAGATCCACCGCATCGGGTGGGTGACCGCGAACACCCAGGCACCATCGGGCCGCAGCACGCGGGCCACCTCGCGGAACGTGCCGGCCAGGTCGGCGACGAACGGCACCGCGCCGAACGCCGAGCAGGCGATGTCGAACGACCCGCTCGCGAACGGCAGCCGCTCGGCGTTGGCCCGCACCAGCGGCACGTCGAGGCCGGTGGCCTCGTTCGCCGCGGCGGCATGGCCCAGCATGCCCGCGGACAGGTCCAGCCCGACCACCCGCGCGCCCCGGCCGGCCAGCCAGCGCGCGCACGGCGCGGACCCGCAGCCGACCTCGAGCACGTCACGCCCGGCGACGTCGCCGAGCAGGTGCGCGTCGGCCTCGCGCAGCCGCTCCGGACACCACACGAAGTCGGCGACGCCGAGGAACTCGCCGTGCTCGTCGTGGTAGTCGTCGGCGTCGGCGTCCCACCAGGCGCTGTTGGCCGCGACGGACTCCGCGGACGACGCGGGCCGCCGCTCGCTGCCGACCGTGCCGAGCACCCGCTCGGCCGCGCGAACTTCGGGCGTATCGGACTCCTGCGGATCACCCGCCGGCAGCGTGGTCATGCGTTCCCCTCGTGCGCGTACGCGGTCGCGTACATGCGCGTACGTGCGCAGATGACCTACCCACGTTTGCCCGGCCGTCGCGCAGCCGCGTAGGATACCGCCGCGCAGTGGTTTCGCGCTGCCGTCTGTTCATCTTGCGGGAATCAGATCGGGTTGCGCGGCGTTGGCGGTGTCGTACACACCCGTTCGGTCCGTCGGCGACTATGCCGCCGCGCACCGACAACTGCAAATCCTGCCCATCTCTCAAACAATCCGTACCGGAGCCACCTAGCCAATGTCCACCGACACCACCACTGTCCCGGCTGACACCGCGCCGAAGCAGCAGGTCGCCGTTAACGACGTCGGGACGGGGGAGGACTTCCTCGCCGCCATCGACAAGACCATCAAGTACTTCAACGATGGTGACATCGTCGAGGGCACCATCGTGAAGGTCGACCGGGACGAGGTCCTGCTCGACATCGGGTACAAGACCGAGGGGGTCATTCCCTCCCGGGAGTTGTCGATCAAGCATGACGTCGACCCGAACGATGTCGTCAAGGTCGGCGACGAGGTCGAAGCCCTCGTCCTCCAGAAGGAGGACAAGGAGGGGCGGCTGATCCTGTCCAAGAAGCGCGCGCAGTACGAGCGCGCGTGGGGCACGATCGAGGCCCTCAAGGAGTCCGACGAGCCCGTCAAGGGCACGGTCATCGAGGTGGTCAAGGGTGGCCTGATCCTCGACATCGGGCTGCGCGGCTTCCTGCCGGCGTCGCTGGTCGAGATGCGCCGGGTGCGCGACCTGCAGCCGTACGTGGGCCGCGAGCTCGAGGCGAAGATCATCGAGCTGGACAAGAACCGCAACAACGTGGTGCTGTCCCGCCGTGCCTGGCTGGAGCAGACCCAGTCCGCGGTGCGCAGCGAGTTCCTCAACCAGCTGCAGCGTGGCCAGGTCCGCAAGGGCGTGGTGTCCTCGATCGTCAACTTCGGCGCGTTCGTGGACCTCGGTGGCGTGGACGGCCTGGTGCACGTCTCGGAGCTGTCCTGGAAGCACATCGACCACCCGTCCGAGGTCGTCGAGGTGGGCCAGGAGGTCACCGTCGAGGTGCTGGACGTCGACATGGAGCGCGAGCGCGTCTCCCTGTCGCTGAAGGCGACCCAGGAAGACCCGTGGCGCCAGTTCGCCCGCACCCACGCGATCGGCCAGATCGTGCCGGGCAAGGTCACCAAGCTGGTTCCGTTCGGCGCGTTCGTCCGGGTGGACGAGGGCATCGAGGGCCTGGTCCACATCTCCGAGCTGGCCGAGCGCCACGTGGAGATCCCCGAGCAGGTCGTGCAGGTCGGCAACGACGTGATGGTCAAGGTCATCGACATCGACCTGGAGCGGCGCCGGATCTCGCTGTCGCTCAAGCAGGCCAACGAGGGCTTCACGACGGACACCGAGTTCGACCCGACCCAGTACGGCATGGCGGCCGAGTACGACGCCGAGGGGAACTACATCTACCCCGAGGGCTTCGACCCGGACACCCAGGAGTGGCAGGAAGGCTTCGACACCCAGCGCGAGGAGTGGGAGCGCCAGTACGCCGAGGCGCACACCCGCTACGAGCAGCACATGGCCCAGGTCAAGAAGGCCGCCGAGGCCGACGCCGCCGCCGAGAGCGAGGGCACCACCGAGGCGGGCGACGCGGAGGGCCCCTACTCCTCCGGCGGTGGTGACACCCAGAAGAAGAGCGGTGGCACGCTGGCCAGCGACGAGCAGCTCGCCGCGCTGCGGGAGAAGCTCTCCGGCGGCCTCTGAGCCTCCCGAGACCGATTCGAGGGCCCCGTCGTTACCCGGCGGGGCCCTCGTCCTGTCTACCGTGATCCGGTGCGTGCCTGGATCCTCGTCGCGGTGGCGCTTCTCGTGTCGGGTTGCGCCGGGACGACGCAGCCGCGGGCCGACCCCGAGGTGCCGGTGTTCAGCACCCCGGCGCCGCCCGGCGAAGCCGAGGGGCGCGCGGTGCCGGAGAGCTGCGCCGAGGTGGTGACGCCGGAGGAGATCGGGACCGTCCTGGGCATCCTGATCGGCGAGCCGCGGCCGGTCGTCGGCGTGGCGCAGGACGACATCGGCCGCACCGCGCGGCTGGACTGCTACTACGGCGTGCCGAAGGGCAAGCCGCTGTCCGCGGCCTCCGTGTGGATCGGTCTGGCCGGCTACACCGACGAGCACTGGGCGCAGCGGCGGGTGTCGAACACGGTCACCGGCGAGCGGGACGCCGGCGCGCGGGTCAGCGACGTCCCGGTCGGCCCGGACCGCGGCGTGCTGCTGCGCGGGACCACGTGGATGCTGGTGGCGGCGCGGGGCAGCACCACGGTCGTGGTCGAGGTGGAGCCGAACCTGGTGCGCGAGGACCGCGTCGGCGCGATGCTCGGCCAGCTCGCGGACAGGGCCCTGACCCCGCCCGGCTGACCGTGCTCAGGCGGCGCGGGTGAGCGCACCGCCCCGGGCGACCACCATCGGCGCCCAGGCCCGCTCGGCGGCCGCGGCGGCGGCCCGGCGCCGCAGTCCGGCAAGGCTGTGCTTGGCCGGCACGAGAGCCGCCGACAACCACGTCCGGCGGCACTCCTCCAGGGCGACGGCGACCGCGCGGTACCGCAGACAGTGCACCAGCCCGGGAGTGCCGAGCCGGTGCCTCCCCGGCTCGCTGCGGAGTCGTCGCATGGGGTGTCCTCCGTGTGGGTGACGGTTGGCGGCAACCGTAAGCGATCACGTGACTGAATCACCGGAACCGCCACGCGTGTCATCGTCGGCGTCCCGTAACAGATCGGCTACGAAGAGGGGCGATCACCGGCCGGCGGCGGGCTGCCAGAATGCCCCCATGCTTCGCGTGGGCCTCACCGGCGGGATCGGATCCGGAAAATCCACTGTGGCCGGTCGGCTGGCCGAGCACGGCGCCGTCGTCGTCGACGCCGACCGGATCGCCCGCGAGGTCGTCGAGCCGGGCACGCCGGGCCTCGCGGAGCTGGTGGCGGCGTTCGGCGAGGACATCCTCGGCCCGGACGGCGCACTCGACCGCGCCCGGCTGGCCCGGCGGGTGTTCGCCGACGAGCCGGCCCGCCTGCGGCTCAACGGCATCGTGCACCCCCGGATCGGCGCGCGCACCGGCGAGCTGATGGCCGACGTGCCCGCGGACGCGATCGTGGTGCACGACGTGCCGCTGCTGGTGGAGAACGACCTCGGCGCGGCGTACCACCTGGTTATCGTGGTGGACGCGCCCGAGGAGACCAGGGTCCGGCGCGTGGTCCGCGACCGCGGCATGTCCGAGGCGGACGCTCGCGCGCGGATCGGGGCGCAGGCAGGCGAGGCCGCCCGGCGCGCGGCGGCCGACGTGTGGCTCGACAACGGCGGGTCGGTGGACCAGGTGCTGGCCGAGGTGGATCGGCTGTGGGCCGACCGGCTGGTGCGCTTCGAGTCCAACGTCCGGCTCGGCCACCGCAACCGCTACGGCGGCCCGCGCCTGCATTCGCCCGACCCGTCCTGGCCGGTGCAGGCGGCCCGGCTGAGCGCCCGGATCCGGATGGCGGTCGGGGACCTCGACGCCCGCGTCGACCACGTCGGGTCCACGGCGGTTCCCGGCATGCCGGCCAAGGACGTGCTCGACCTGCAGCTCACCGTCGGCTCGATGGACGAGGCCGACCGGCACGCGGGCGCGCTCGCCGCCGCCGGCTTCCCGCGCCTTCCGGGGATCGACCGGGACAACCCCAAGGGGTACGACCCCGACCCGGAGCGGTGGCGCAAGCGGCTGCACGTGTCCGCCGACCCGGGGCGGCTCGCGAACCTGCACGTCCGGGTCGCGGGCAGTGGCGGGTGGCGGCTGGCGCTGCTGATGCGCGACTGGCTGCGTGCGGACGAGGCGGCGCACGCGGAGTACCGGGCGCTGAAGGAGGACCTGGCGCGCCGCCACGTCGCGGACGACGACACCGACGGCTACGCCAAGAGCAAGGAACCGTGGTTCGACCAAGCGGCGGAGCGCGCCGAGGCGTGGGCGAAGGAGACCGGCTGGACGCCGTGATCAGCCGCCCCGGGTGTGCATTTCCAGGTGCGGGTTGGTCTTCAACGTGGCGAGCGGGATGAACGGCATCCGGTCGCGCTCGGCCAGCCGCTCCACCGCGCCGCGGTCCTCGCGCGCGGCCCACGTGCCGGCGATCAGCGAGCGCAGCTCCTCGAACGACGCGCCGTCGCGCAGCGGGTCGCGCAGGTTCGTGCCCTCGACCGCGTACAGGCAGCGGAACCACATGCCGTCCGCGGTCAGCCGGCTGCGGTCGCAGGTCGCGCAGAACGGCTGCGTTGTCGACGACACGATGCCGAACGTCGTGCCGTCCGGCAGCTCGAACCGGTCGGCGGGCGCTGCGTCGGTGTTGCGCAGCGGGGTGATCGGGCCGTAGTGGGCGGTGAGCCGGTCGAGCATCGCCGCGCGGGAGAGGACCAGGTCCTTCGACCAGCTGGTCGCGCCGCCGACGTCCATGTACTCGATGAAGCGCACCTCGGCCGGCACGGTCCGGCCGAACTCGACGAGGTCGACCAGCTCGTCGTCGTTGACGCCGAGCATGGCCACCGTGTCGATCTTCGTGCCGGTGAACCCGGCGGGCGCCACCGAGGCGATCCCGGCGAGCACCGCGGAGTGGGAGTTGCGCTGCGAGAGCGACCGCGACCGGTCGGCGCGCAGCGTGTCCAGGCTGACCGTGACCCGGCCCAGCCCCGCCTCCCGCAGCGCCACCACGTTGTCGGCCAGCAGCACGCCGTTGGTGGTCATGGCGAGGTCGCGCAGGCCCGGCTTGCCGGCCAGCATGCCGACCAGGTCCGGCAGGTCGCGGCGCAGCAGCGGCTCGCCGCCGGTGATCCGGACCTTGTCCACGCCCAGCGACATGAACACGTCGGCGAGCGTCGAGATCTCCTCGAAGGTCAGCAGGTCGCGACGGGGGAGCCAGACGTACTCGGCCTCGGGCATGCAGTACCGGCACCTGAGGTTGCACCTGTCGGTGACCGAGATCCGCAGGTTCCGCATAGGTCGCCGGTATCGGTCGACGATCGGTTGTGCCGGCACGTCGCCAACGTATACGCGATCACGGGACTCTCGCCAGCAGGGCGATAACCTGCGGAAATCGGCCGGTCCGCGGGATGGATCGGTGCTCCGCGGATGCGGCCGGAAACCCGGAAGAGCGACGCGGATGCGGAGAGTGGAGCGGGGGAGCGCCGAAGATTATTCCGGTGCGCGAAAACTCAGGCAGCCGCGGTCGAACGCGGCCGCCTCCCGGTTCGTCGGCCCCGCGCGACCGGCTCGAGCACCTCGAACCGCGGGTCGCCCGGTGAACCTGCCCCACAGCCCGTCGCGGACCACCGGGTGGTCGTCGGCGATCACCGCGCTGATGGTTCCCGGTTCGGGTGACGACCAGGCGCCCGCCCGCCCGGTCCACATCGGACACCTTGGGCGGCGCGGCCGCGCGGATCGTCCGGCAGGACGGGGTTCGAGGCGGAACGGATGGGTAGCGCGATCAACCGATCGGTGGACCCACGTCTCAGTAAGGCGGCCAGACGTCGAAGATGTGCTTGTAGGCCAGCCAGCCGCTCAGGTCGTGGCGGAAGCGGCTGAGCTCCTCGAGGGTCTTGTGCACCGTGCACAGGGCGAGGTCGGCGTCGCCGGCGAGCAGCACCCGGCCGGCGACCGCGGCGGCGAACTCCTCGCAGCGGACGATGCGCGCGGTGGTGCCGCCGGGCGCGGCGAGCCCCAGCAACAGGTCGGTCGTCTTCCAGTAGCGGCCGTCGCTGGTGGCCCGCACCGCGGTCAGCACACTGGGGCCCGCCTTGGCATGCCGGGAACGCGGGCGCTGGTGGGTGAGGCGGAGGTTCACCTCCGGCAGCAGCCAGGTGACCTCGGCGTCATGAAAGGGATCTTCCGGCGTGGGGCACTCGGTGCGCAGCCCCCACCGTTCGACCTGGCAGGTGCGCAGGCGGCGGGTGGTACCGGTGGACACGTAGCTGCGTGACGACGTGAAGGTGTCGACGATGTCGACGAGCTGGGGTGTGATCGCCGTGGCCACGGGTCCAGAGCGTAGCCGTCAGCGTGCTGTCGGTGATGGCCGGGTCCGATTTCGTTATGTCACGTCTCACGAGCGGGGCGATATCGATCGAGTAAATCTCTCGCCTGATAGTGGGACTGCTATTGACTAACAGGATCTCCGTTGCCGGGCCAGGTCAACGGGACGTCCAACCAGGCCTCGACGTCGTAGCCGGCCGCGGCGATCCCCTCGACGGCGGCGAAGGTGCGTTCCAGGGCCCGCTGCGCCGTCGGGTCGTCGATCAGCCCGGCGGAGCGCGCGGCGAGGATCTCGTCGGTGTCGAGGACCCGGAGGTCGCGGTGGTCGCGGACGAGGACGTCCAGGTAGAGGTCGACGGTCCGCCACACCTCGCCGGGCTCGATGTCGACGATGTCGATGTACACGTCGTGGTCGAGGCGCCGGCCGGGGTGAGCGCGCCAGCGGCCGACCCGCAGCCCGTGCGCGGGCAGCAGCCAGGAGCGGAAGTAGCCGATGTCGGGGTGCCCGGCCAGCGGCCGCGCCATGTACAGGCCGAACTCGGTCCTGCGGTAGGTGTCGACGGCGCGGACGTACCCCTTCGGATCGGTGTTGGTCATCCCGGCGACGTCGAAGAGTTCGATCTTGGGCGGGTGCAGGTCGGTCACGCCGACCAGCCTGGCACGCCCGGTGTGAAACTCGCCTTTGCGGCCGCTTGACCTGCGCGAACGGTTTTTGTCGGTGGTCGCGCGTAGCCTGCATTCCGTGGCAACGGTGACGGCTAAATCCCAGTTCCGGCCCATCGGTGACATCCCGCGCACCGAGGGCAGGTTCCAGATGGTCAGCGAGTACTCGCCGGCCGGTGACCAGCCGGCCGCGATCGACGAGCTGGAACGGCGGATCACGTCCGGCGACAAGGACATCGTGCTGCTCGGCGCCACCGGCACCGGCAAGTCGGCCACCACGGCCTGGCTGATCGAGCGCCTGCAGCGGCCGACCCTGCTGATCGCGCCGAACAAGACGCTCGCCGCCCAGCTGGCCAACGAGCTGCGCGAGTTCTTTCCCCACAACGCGGTCGAGTACTTCGTCAGCTACTACGACTACTACCAGCCCGAGGCGTACGTCCCGCAGACCGACACCTACATCGAGAAGGACTCCTCGGTCAACGAGGACGTCGAGCGGCTGCGGCACTCCGCGACCTGGAGCCTGCTGTCCCGGCGGGACGTCGTGGTGGTCGCGTCGGTGTCCTGCATCTACGGCCTGGGCAGCCCGCAGGAGTACCTCGACCGGACGATCGCGCTGGAGGTCGGGCAGGAGATCGAGCGGGACGTGCTGCTGCGCGCGCTGGTCGACACCCAGTACACGCGCAACGACCTGTCGTTCAGCCGCGGCTCCTTCCGGGTGCGCGGCGACACGGTGGAGATCATCCCGGCCTACGAGGAGCTGGCCGTCCGGATCGAGTTCTTCGGCGACGAGGTCGAGGCGCTCTACTACCTGCACCCGGTGACCGGCGACGTGATCAAGCAGGTGGAGACCGTGCGGATCTCGCCGGCCACCCACTACGTGGCCGGGCCGGAGCGCATGGAGCGCGCGATCCGGGGCATCGAGGCGGAGCTGGAGGAGCAGCTCGCCGCGATGGAGAAGCAGGGCAAGCTGCTGGAGGCGCAGCGGCTGCGCATGCGCACCGCGTACGACGTGGAGATGATGCGCCAGGTCGGGTTCTGCTCGGGCATCGAGAACTACTCGCGGCACATCGACCACCGCGGTCCGGGCACCGCGCCGGCCACCCTGCTCGACTACTTCCCCGACGACTTCCTGCTGGTCATCGACGAGTCGCACGTGACCGTGCCGCAGGTGGGCGGCATGTACGAGGGCGACATGTCGCGGAAGCGGACGCTGGTCGAGCACGGCTTCCGGCTGCCCAGCGCGATGGACAACCGGCCGCTGACCTGGGAGGAGTTCCAGGACCGGATCGGCCAGACGGTGTACCTCTCGGCGACGCCGGGCCCGTACGAGATGGGCCAGACCGGCGGCGAGTTCGTCGAGCAGGTCATCCGTCCCACGGGCCTCATCGACCCCGAGGTGATCGTCAAGCCGACCGAGGGCCAGATCGACGACCTGGTGCACGAGATCCGCGTCCGGGCCGAGCGCGACGAGCGGGTGCTGGTCACGACGCTCACCAAGAAGATGTCCGAGGACCTCACCGACTACCTGCTGGAGCTGGGCATCCGGGTGCGTTACCTGCACTCGGAGGTCGACACGCTGCGCCGGGTCGAGCTGCTGCGCCAGCTGCGGCTCGGGGAGTACGACGTGCTGGTGGGCATCAACCTGCTCCGCGAGGGCCTGGACCTCCCGGAGGTCTCCCTGGTGTCGATCCTCGACGCCGACAAGGAGGGCTTCCTGCGGTCCGGCACCAGCCTGGTGCAGACGATCGGGCGCGCGGCGCGCAACGTGTCCGGCCAGGTGCACATGTACGCGGACAGGATCACCGACTCGATGCGGCACGCCATCGACGAGACGAACCGCAGGCGGGCCAAGCAGATCGCGTACAACGAGGAGCGCGGCATTGACCCGCAGCCGCTGCGCAAGAAGATCGCCGACATCCTGGACCGCGTCTACCACGAGGCGGAGGACGCGGACACCGAGGCCGTCCCGATCGGCGGCTCGGGCCGCAACGCCTCCCGCGGCCGGCGCGCGGCCGGCGAACCGGGCGGTCGCTCGTCGGGCGTGTACGTCAAGGAGAACGTGGGCTCCATGGCCCGCTCGGAGCTGGCCGACCTGGTCCAGCAGCTGACGGACCAGATGATGAACGCCGCCCGCGACCTCCAGTTCGAACTGGCCGCCCGCCTCCGCGACGAGATCGCCGACCTCAAGAAGGAACTGCGCGGCATGGACGCCGCCGGCGTCAGGTAACCCGCCGACCGGCCCGGTGACCGCGGCGCCGACGCCCGTCCCGGCCACCCGCCCCGACCGGCACCCGCCCGAGGAGGCCCAGCATGACGACCGAGACGGCGACCGGCCAGGCGCTCGAGGTGCCCGGCGCGACCCTTCGCTACGACGTCCGGGGCTCCGGCCCGCTCGTGCTGCTCGTTCCCGGCGGCGCCGCGGACAGCACGATCTTCGCCGCCCTGGTGCCGCACCTCGTGGACGATCACACCGTCGTCACCTTCGGTCCCCGGGGCATCGGTCGCAGCACGCTGACCGGGCCCGCCGGGGAAGTCGCCGTACAGACGCAGGCAGACGACGTCCACCGCCTCCTCGCGGCGATCACCTCGCAACCGGCCCGCGTGTTCGCCAGCAGCGGCGGCGCGGTCACCGCGCTCGAGCTGGTCACCCGCCACCCCGAACAGGTGCACACGCTCGTCCTGCACGAACCGCCGCTGGTCGAGCTGCTGCCGGACCGCGACGAGCTGCGCGTCGCCATGGACGCGCTCGCCGGCACCTGCCGCACCGCCGGCCCGGACGTCGCGATGCGGGAGTTCCTCCGCATCTCCGGGCAGACCGTCCGCCCGGACGAGTACGCGATACCGCCCGCGATGCGCCCCGCCGCGGAGTTCTTCCTCCAGCACATGATCGGCCCGATCATCCGCTACCGGCCCGACCCCACCGCCCTGCCACCCCTGGCCATCGGCGTCGGCACCGGAACAACCCAACTGGCCCACCGCGCCGCGATGGCCCTCGCCGCCCTCCTGGCCATCCCCACGACCCCGTTCCCCGGCGAACACATCGGCTTCGCCACACACGCCTCGTCGGCCGCCGCGGTTCTGCGCCCCCTGCTGGGGAGCGCCGCCTGACGCGGGGTTTGCCGGAAGCGAACGAGCCGGCCGCCGCGGACGACACCATCGGCTGGGACCCCCCCACCGGCCACCCGGCGCGAAGCCGGTGGGCCCAACATGCGCATTCCTCACCTGTGATCGCCGCGATTCGTCTAGAAATACCCCCATGATCTGGAGCCGAGTCCGGTGACCGCACCCATCGACAGCGAGCGGGCCACCGAGCCGGCCGATCACCGCCCGCACGCGCCGGTCGCCGCCGCCGTCGTGGTGCTCGCCGGGTTCCTCGTCGGCGCGGGCGCGCTGGCGGCGTCCTCCGTACTGAGCTCCGACCTCGTCCGGCTGCTGATCGCGGTGGTGCTCGTGGCCGCCGGCGTCCTGGTCGCCCGCCCGGCGTCGGACCGGCAGCACCCCGTGACGCTCGCGCTCGGCGCGCCGGTGTTGCGCGGCGTCGGCACCTCCTTGGCCGTGCTGGGCGCCTACCTCGGCGGCCTCGCCCTGCTGACCGCGTCGGTGCCCGACGGCCCGGTGCTCCCCGGCGAGGACGCCGGGCCGTCGTCGGTCACCGTGATCCTTCTGGTGTACGGCGTGCCGGCGCTCGCCCTGCTCGCCGTGGCCACCACGGGCATGCGGGCGTGGACGGCCGGCGCGGGCGCGCTCCTGCCGATGCTCGCCGTCCTGCTGATGGCCGACGCGGGCGCCGGCGCCACCGCCGTGGCGGTGACCATGCTGGTCGCCGGCGTGCTGCTGGCGGTCCTCGTGGTGCGCGCACCGGCCGGCGCCACCTGGGGCAACCTGGCATCGGCGGCCGCCGCGATGGCCACGTCTTTCGCGTTCGGGACCGGCACCTCCCCGTTCGGCACGCTCGGCGCCACCCAGCTGGCCGGCGGAACGGACACAGGCCCCTCCGGCACGCCACCGGCCGGCGTGCTCGTCGCCGTGCTGTCGGTCGCCCTGCTCGTGGCGGCCGTGCTCCTGCTCGTCTCGGTACTGCGCCACGACCTCGTCGGCGGCCTGCTGGTCGGCACGATCTTCGCCATGCCGCCGGTCCTGCTCGCCGGCTGGCTGCCACCGGACACGCGCTGGCCGGCCGGGGTGCTGGTCGCCCTCGCCGGGGTGCCGGCCCTCGTCGCCCTGGTCGCCATGGTGGCCATCCGCGTGCCCCGCGTCCGGGACGCGCTGCTCGCGGTCCTCCCGGGCCCCGGCGCCCCGCAACCCCCGACGGGCGAGCCGGACGCCGCCGCGGACGCCGCCACGGAGACCGACACGACCCACATGACCGACAGACCGACACGACCGACACGACCGACACGGACCCACCCGACGGCGCAGCACCGCCCGTCCGGCGACCGTCCGCGGCCATCGCCACCGCCGCCTGCGCGGTCGTCGTCGCGGCCGCCGCCGTCGTGTTCGTGGTCTGCGCGGTGCCCGCCTTCGGGTGGGACCAGCACGTCCGGGGCGCGGTCACCCTCGTCGCGCTCGTCGCGGCCGCCGCGCTCGGGTACTGGCTGCCGGCCGGACCCGGTGCGGCCGGCTCGGTCGTGGCGCTGCTCGGGCTGGGCCTGGCCTCCCCGTGGGAGCTCCTCATCCTCAGCAGCTGGTCGCGGGACGCACTCAGCGAGCGGATCGCCACCGGGGTGCTCGACCTCGCCTCGGCCGCGGCGCTGGCCTTCTTCCTCACCCGCCGCCACCCTCGTACGGGGGTGTTCGCCGCCGCCGCGTACGCCCTGGCCGGGGCCGCGGCCGCCTTCCTCGGCCTGCTGCTGTTCGACGCCGACAACCTCGCGGCCGGCCCGACGCCGTTCCGCGGTGAGCTCGGGCCGGTGGCGATCGTGGCACTGCCGCTCGTGCTGCTCTCGCTGGCGGCCGTGGTCGCGCTGTTCCGCGGGCACCTCGCCGTCGGGCAGGCCGTCGGCGCGGTGGCGCTCGCCGCCGGCGGGTTCGTGCCGCTGAAGGTCCTCGTCGGCCAGTTCGCCGGCGGCAGCGTGCACGGCTACGCACTGCAGTACGCGCTGAACCCGCTCACGCCGACCGACTGGCTGCAGACCAGCTCGGCCTTCCGCGAGGTCACCGGACCCGCACTGGCCGCCGTGCTCGTCATGGTCGCGCTCGCGCTCGTGCTGGCCGCCTCGCTCGCGGCCAGGCCGTCCGCGCCGCTGGCCGGCGCGGTGGCGCTGCTGCTCCTGGCCGGGGTCCAGTCCTCGCTGCTCACCGTCCTCTCGTCGGGCACCGCGGCCGACGCCGAGACGCTCGGCCAGGTGCTGGGCGGCGTCGCCCTCCTCGTCGCGGTGGTCGCGGGTGCGACCGCCGTCACCGCCGCCCGCCGCCGCTGACTGTCACGATCCCGGACGCTTCCCCGTCCTGAAAGAAAGTCACCGAAAGGAACGGGGAACTCCGATGAACATCGCCCTCTGGATCGGGCAGATCCTGCTCGCCGCCGTCTGTGCGGTGTCCGGGTCGCTCAAGTCCACGCAGAGCATCGACCGGATGGTCGCGACCGGTCAGACCGCCGCCAAGATCGTCCCGCTGCGGTACATGCGCGCCGCGGGCGTGTCCGAGCTGTTCGCCACGCTCGGCCTGATCCTGCCGTGGGCCACCGGGATCGCGCGCGTGCTGACACCGGTCGCCGCCGCCGGGTTCGGCGTGATCATGATCCTCGCCGCGAGCGTCCACTCGCGACTTCACGAGCCGCGCAACGTGACCACGAACATGGCGTTCCTCGCGGTCTGCCTGTTCGTCTCGATCGGACGGTTCGCCGCGCTGTGAGAACTACAGGGACAACCCGGACTCGAGCTGGCTCAGCGCGTCGTCGACCAACGCGACCATGTCCGCGTCCGGGTTCCTGTTCCACTCGAGCGTGGCCGTGAGCAGGACGCCGAAGATCGCGCCGATCGCGTAGCGGACCGGGAGGTCGTCGGGCGTGCGGCCGACCCGCCGCGCGCTCAGCTCGACCATCGTGCCGAGTGTCTTGGTGACGTTGCCCAGCGACGCCGCCCACAGCTCCGGCACCGACAGGATGAGCCGGCCGCGCTCGAGCTCGGTGGCCATCTCCGCGTCGGTCAGCCGGTCGAACACCGCGTGCATCGCGCCACGCCACGCCTGCAGCAGCGAGAGCTCGGCCGGCTGCTCCTCGAACGCGGCGAACACGATCGGGTCGATCTCGTCGGTGGTGACGAGATCCTCCTTGGTGGGGAAGTAACGGAACACCGTGCTCGGCGAGACCTCGGCCGCCTCCGCGATCTGCTCGACCGTGGTCGCCGCGTAGCCCCGCTCGCGGAACAGGCGGACCGCGTGCTCCTGGATGGCGATCTTGGTTCTCGCCTTCTTCCGCTCCCGCAGCCCACCCGTGACCCTCGACTCAGCGCTCGGCCGGGATGGCGACGTCATGGTCCGATTCTGCTTGCCCGGACCCGGCCGGAGCGACCCGGGGGGCGCGGGCAGGCAGGAACGCCACGGTCAGCAGCACGCCGAGCGCGGCCACCGCGGCGGCCACCCACAGCATCTGGTCGAGGCCCTCGACGAACGCGGTGCGCACGTTCGCCAGCAGTTCCGGCGAGCCGAGCCGCCCCGCGACCTCGACCCCCGCGTAGACGCTGTCCCGCATCGCCTGCACGGCCGTCGCGGGCAGGCCGGTGACGTCGAGCTGGTCGGCGTACCCGGCGTTGAGCACGCTGCCGAGGATGGCCGCGGCCAGCGGGGTACCGAGCTTCTGCACCGCCTGCATGAGCGCCGACGCGACGCCGGCCCGCTCGGCGGAGATGGCGCTCAGCGCGGCCGAGGACGCGGTGGCGAGCGCGAGACCGGCACCCGCGCCGCCGATCGCGGTCCAGGTCGCCGCCAGGCCGTACCCGCTGGTCGCCGTGGTGGCGGTGGCGAGCACCAGCGCGGCGCCCAGCACGACGAACCCGGCCGTGACGGTGATCTTGGCGCCGACGCGGGCGGCGACCCGGTCCGCGAGGCCGGCGCCGACCATCATGCCGCCGAGCAGCGGCAGCAGCCGGACCCCGCTGCCCATCGCGTCGGTGCCGAGCACCGCCTGGAAGTACTGCGGGGTGGCGAACAGCATCCCGAAGAAGGCGAAGATGCCGAGGCCGGCGAGGATCGTGCCCCAGGTGAACCGCGCCGAGCCGAACAGCGACAGGTCGACCAGCGTGCGGCCGGGGGAGCGGCGGCCCACGGCGCGCTCCCAGAGCGCGAACGCCACCAGCAGGGCCGCGCCGCCCAGCATGCCGCCCAGCGCCCCGGCCGAGCCCCAGCCGTCCTGTCCGGCCTCGACCAGGCCGAACGTGAGCACGCCGAGCCCCGCGCTGGAGGTCACCACCCCCACCGGGTCCAGCGCCGGCGGCTCGGCGCTGCGGGACTCGGGCAGCAGCACGACGACCGCGACGAGCGCCAGCACGATGACCGGCAGGTTCATCAGGAAGACCCAGCCCCACCAGTAGTGGGACAGGATCCAGCCGCCGACGATCGGGCCGAGCGGCAGCGCGACGAAGTTGGCCGCGGCCCAGATGCCGACCGCGCGCGGCCGTTCCTCCGCGGTGAACAGCACCGCGATGCCGGACAGCACGAGCGGGATGACCAGCGCCGCACCGAACCCGAGCACCGCCTGCGCGGCGACGAACATGCCGGGCGTGGCCGAGGTCGCCGCGAGCACCGAGCCGCCCGCGTACACCACCAGGGCCACCAGCAGCATCTTCTTGCGGCCGAACCGGTCGCCGAGCAGGCCGCCCGGCAGCACGCCCGCGGCGAGCACGAGCGTGTAGGCGGAGACGAACCACTGGAGGTCCGCGGCGGAGGCGTGCAGCGCGGGCGCCAGGGTCGGCAGCGCCACGCTGAGGATGGTCGCGGGGAGCGCGACCGCGAGCACCGCGAGGCTGAGGGCGCCGAGCGCCCACCACCTGCGCGTCCCGGGAGCAGACATGACAGCGAACCTCATTTCGTAGTGGACTACGAAATGAAAGTACGCTGTCAGTTTGAAGTTGACTAGTGCGAGCTTCTTACTCGGCCCGGTGGCGGCGCCTGCCGCCGGAACGCGGCTGGTCGGTCGACGTGGCACGGGCCTCGGGCTCGGGGGTCTGCGCGGCCGGTGCCGCGGGCTCGGCATGCTGGGCCATCTCGCGCAGCAACTGGTCGAAGATCGGCGTCGACATCACGTTCTCGCGTGCCATCCGCGCCCTCCTTAACGCCAGGACTCCCGGAACCGGACGGTAGCGCCCGAACCGGTTCAGACTGCCAAACCCGGGCCGACACGATCGAGGGAACTCCGCGCCCGGGTAGGACATACTGCGCGTAAGGCCCGATCCGGGACCGGGGTAGGCGGCACGTCATCGACTGGGTGAGGATGGGGCCCATGACCGCGAATCTGGAAGACCTGGTCTCGCTCAAGGTCGACATCGCCGACCGGGTGGCCGAGGTGACCCTGCTCGGCCCGGGCAAGGGCAACGCGATGGGCCCGGACTTCTGGCGGGAGCTGCCGGTGGTGTTCGGCGAGCTGGACGCCGACCCCGGGGTGCACTCTGTCGTGCTCACCGGAAGCGGCGCCAACTTCTCCTACGGGCTGGACCTGCCGGCGATGATGCCGACCTGGGGTGAGCTGCTCGGCGGCAACGCGCTCGCGGCGCCCCGCACGAAGTTCCTCGGCGAGGTGCGCACCCTGCAGAAGGCGGTCACCGCCGTCGCCGCGTGCCGCAAGCCGGTGATCGCGGCGGTCAGCGGCTGGTGCGTCGGCGGCGGGGTGGACGTGATCGCGGCCGCGGACGTCCGGCTGGCGAGCGAGGACGCGAAGTTCAGCGTGCGCGAGGTGAAGGTCGCGATCGTCGCGGACCTGGGCAGCCTGCAGCGTCTGGCCGGCATCATCGGCGAGGGCCACCTGCGCGAGCTCGCCTACACCGGCCGGGACGTCGACGCCGCGCGGGCGCTGCGGATCGGGCTGGTCAACGACGTGTACCCCGACCAGGACGCGGTGCTGGCCGCCGCGCGGGAGCTGGCCGCGGAGATCGCCGCCAACCCGCCGCTCGTCGTGCAGGGCGTCAAGGACGTGCTCGACCAGCACCGCGAGCACCAGGTGGCGGACGGTCTGCGGTACGTGGCGGCGTGGAACGCGGCGTTCCTGCCCAGCGAGGACCTCGGCGAGGCCGCGCAGGCATTCCTGGAGCGGCGTGCTCCGAAGTTCCACGGCAAGTGAGGAGATGTACGGGTGAGCAGCGCGACCGAGACGTTCCGGGCGGCACGGGACTTCCTTCTCGAACACCGGGAGGACTACCACCGGGCGAGCGCGGAGTTCGACTGGCCGGACCTGACCGAGTTCAACTGGGCGCTGGACTGGTTCGACGTGGTGGCGGCCGCCGAGCCGACCGCGTCCCGGCTCGCGCTGTGGATCGTCGAGGAGGACGGCTCGGAGGAGAAGTGGACCTTCGCCGACCTGTCCCGGCAGTCGAGCCAGGTGGCGAACTGGCTGCGTGCCAACGGCGTCCGGCGCGGTGACCGGCTCATCCTCATGCTGGGCAACCAGAGCGAGCTGTGGCGGACGATCCTGGCGGCGATGAAGCTGGGCGCCGTGCTGATCCCCGCCTCGACGCTGCTGGGCGCGGCGGACCTGCGCGACCGGGTCGACCGGGGCCGCGCCGCGCACGTCGTCGTTCGGGACGTGGACGCGCCGAAGTTCGCCGACGTGCCCGGCGACTACACCCGGATCGCGGTCGGCGAGCCGGTGGACGGCTGGTTGGACTTCGCCGACTCGGCGGGCGCGCCGGCCGACTTCACGCCGGACGGCACCACGTCCGCGGACGACACGCTGCTGCTGTACTTCACCTCCGGTACCACCGCCAAGCCCAAGCTCGTGCAGCACACCCACGTGTCCTACCCGGTGGGCCACCTGTCCACCATGTACTGGATCGGCCTGGAGCCGGGCGACGTGCACCTCAACATCTCCTCGCCGGGCTGGGCCAAGCACGCGTGGAGCAACGTGTTCGCGCCGTGGAACGCCGAGGCGACGGTGTTCATCCACAACTACGCGCGCTTCGACGCGGGCGCCCTGATGTCCCAGATGGACCGTTGCGGGGTGACGTCGTTCTGCGCGCCGCCGACGGTGTGGCGGATGCTGATCCAGGCCGACCTGACCCAGCTGTCCACGCCGCCGGTCAAGGTCGTCGGCGCCGGCGAGCCGCTCAACCCCGAGGTGATCGAGCAGGTCTCGAAGGCCTGGAACGTCACCATCCGGGACGGCTTCGGGCAGACCGAGACCTCGGTGCAGGTCGCGAACACGCCGGGCCAGCCGGTGAAGCCGGGCTCGATGGGACGCGCGCTGCCGGGCTTCGGCATCGCGCTGGTCGACGTGACCGGCGTGCCGAGCGACGAGGGGGAGATCTGCATCGACCTGTCCCGGCGCCCGGTCGGGCTGATGGTCGGCTACGCGGACGACGACGAGCGCACCGGCGAGGCGATGCGCGACGGCTTCTACCACACCGGCGACGTGGGCTCCCGCGACGCGGACGGCTACATCACCTACGTCGGCCGGGCCGACGACGTGTTCAAGGCCTCGGACTACCGGATCTCGCCGTTCGAGCTGGAGAGCGTGCTGATCGAGCACGAGGCGGTGGCCGAGGCCGCGGTCGTGCCCTCGCCGGACCCGATCCGCCTCGCGGTGCCCAAGGCGTACGTGGTGCTGGCGGCCGGCCACGAGCCGAACGCGGACACCGCCCGGTCCATCCTGGCCTTCGCCCGCGAGCACCTCGCGCCGTACAAGCGCATCCGCAGGCTGGAGTTCGGCGAGCTGCCGAAGACCATCTCCGGCAAGATCCGCCGCGTCGAGCTGCGCGGACGCGAGCACGAGCTGCACGGCGACCCGTCCGCGGCGGCGCCCGGCGAGTACCGCGACGAGGACTTCCCCGACCTCAAGTCCTGACCCACCCGCGAGTCCAACACACCGGACGTGCGAGTCCAACGCTCCGGATGTTGAACTCGCGGGTCTCGGGCGTTGGACTCGCGAGTCGAGTGGGGCTCGACACTGGTCCTTAGCTATGTGAACTACTTTGGGTTAGCCTTGCTAAGGAACCTGTCGAAGGGGGCTGTCGTGTCGCGGCTGCGATCACTCGAGGAGCTCGGTCCGCACTACAAGTGGATCGCGCTGTCCAACACCACCCTCGGCATGCTGATCGCCACGATCAACTCCTCGATCGTGCTCATCGCGCTGCCCGACGTGTTCAAGGGCATCGGGATCAACCCGCTCGACCCGGGCAACACCAGCTACCTGCTGTGGATGATCATGGGCTTCCTGATCGTCACCGCGGTGCTCGTGGTGAGCTTCGGCCGGCTGGGGGACATGTACGGCCGCGCGCGGATGTACAACCTCGGCTTCCTGATCTTCACGATCTCGTCCGTCCTGCTCGCGGTCACCTGGATGAGCGGGGACGCCGCGGCGCTGTGGCTGATCGGCTGGCGGGTGGTCCAGGGTGTCGGCGGCGCGTTCCTGATGGCCAACTCCAGCGCCATCCTCACCGACGCGTTCCCGACCAACCAGCGTGGCCTCGCGCTCGGCATCAACGGCGTGGCGGCGATCGCCGGGTCGTTCCTCGGGCTCGTGGTCGGCGGCGTGCTCGCGCCGATCAACTGGCACTGGGTGTTCCTCGTGTCGGTGCCCTTCGGCGTGATCGGCACGATCTGGGCCTACCTCAAGCTGCACGACACCTCGCCGCGCCACCACGCGCGGATGGACTGGGCCGGCAACGTCACCTTCGCGATCGGGCTGGTCGCCGTCATGGTCGCGATCACCTACGGCCTGCAGCCCTACGGCGGCCACTCGATGGGCTGGACCAACCCGTGGGTGCTCGGCGCGCTGCTCGGCGGGATCCTCGTGCTCGTGGGGTTCGGCCTGATCGAGACGCGCGTGGCCAACCCGCTGTTCAACCTGGCGCTGTTCCGCATCCGCGTCTACAGCCTGGGCAACGTGGCCAACCTGATGGCCTCGCTCGGCCGCGGCGGCCTGCAGTTCATCCTGATCATCTGGTTACAGGGCATCTGGCTGCCCCAGCACGGCTACAGCTACGAGGAGACCCCGCTGTGGGCCGGCATCTACATGCTGCCGATGACCCTCGGGTTCCTGATCTCCGCGCCGCTGTCCGGGATGCTCTCCGACCGCCGCGGCGCGTGGTTCTTCACCACCGGGGGCATGATCGTCACCGCGGCGACGTTCTTCGCGCTGACCATCCTGCCGGTGGACTTCTCCTACCCGGTCTTCGCGATCCTGCTGGTGGTCAACGGCATCGGGATGGGCATGTTCACCGCGCCGAACCGGGCCGAGGTGATGAGCAGCCTGCCGGGCAACGCGCGCGGCGCCGGCGCCGGGATGACCGCCACCTTCCAGAACTCGGCCATGGTGCTGTCGATCGGCATCTTCTTCAGCCTGATCATCGCCGGCCTGAGCACCTCGCTGCCCGCGACGCTGAGCGGCGGCCTGCAGGCCCACGGCGTGCCGGCGGCCGAGGCTCAGCAGATCGGGCACCTGCCCGCGGTGGGCGTGCTGTTCGCGGCCTTCCTCGGCTACAACCCGGTCCAGCACCTGCTCGGCGGCGTGGTCGGCCAGCTTCCGCCCGACCAGGCGAGCTTCCTGACCGGGCAGAGCTTCTTCCCGAGCCTGATCACCCAGCCGTTCTCCGACGGCCTGCACGTGGCGTTCTGGTTCGCGATCGTGGCGAGCCTGGTGGCCGCCGCGGCGTCGTGGTTCGGCAGGCCGCGCGCCAAGGACGCGCTCGTCGCCCCGCCGGTGCTCGACGGCGCGGTGGAGACCGCCGGGGTCCGCGGCGCCGGCTCCTGAGGCAACGCCGCGCCGTCCACGGTCCGTGACGCGCAACCCCCGACCGGCCCAACACGTTCGCTCGACAGGCTGACGCTGCGCGGGAGGCGTATCCGACACCGTCCGGACCGCGATGAACGGGGCGGAACCCGGCGACAGGGAGCCCCGCATGGCCTCAAGGCAGTCGGTACTGACGGTGACGGACGTCCCGCACCGGGACGACCGGCACGGCCCGCCGCACCGCGCGATCCTGCGCGCGCTGGCGCCGCTGGACGGGTTACGCCTGCTCGACGTCGGCTGCGGGGTCGGCCTCCTGCTGCGGTCCGCCGAGCGCCGCGGCGCGCTCGTGGCGGGCGTGGACACCGCCGCCGAGCGGCTGGAGATCGCCCGCTGGGCGGTGCCGGACGCGGACCTGCGGGAAGCCGGCTCCGGGGCGCTGCCGTTCGGCGACGACTCCTTCGACGTGGTGGTCGCGGCGGGCGGCGCCGCGGACCTGGCCGAGCTGGTGCGGGTCGCCCGGCCGGGCGGGCGGGTCGCCGTCGGCCGGTGGGTGCACCCGGCCGGGTGCTGGGCGCGGACGCTCGGTGAGCGGCTGCGCCGGCTGACCGGCGGCGCGGTCGCGCCCGACACCGGACCCGGCGCGGGGCCGGGGGCCGGGCTGCGTTCGGCCGGCCTCGGGGTCGTGGTGAGCGGCGAGGTGGGCTGTCCGGCAAAGTACCCGAGCCTCGCCGCGACCTGGGCCGCGCTGCTGGGCGGCGAGGACCTGGTGCGGGCGATCGGGGTCGCCGGCGAGCGGGCGGTGCACGACGCGTTCCTCGCCGCGGTCGAGCCCGCGATCGGTGCCGGCGGCACGATCGCGCTGGTCACGGTGTTCCGCTACGCCGTCGCCGAGGTGCCCGGATGACGCCGTGTGACCTCCCGGTAAACGACTGTTTCCGCCGTGGCACAAGGGTTAACGTCGCCGATCCGGCTGCCGACAGCAAGGACGAGTGACCGACTCGACCCCGACCCCTACCCCGATCCGGTGAGACGAGATGAGCAGCCAGGACCTGCCGACCACGCCCTGCAGCGTCGTGTGGAGCCGCGGACACGCCTACGTCCGCGAGGGCGCGCTCGGCCGGGTGCGCTGGGTGGGGGTCGACGACCGGGGGCGGCCGCAGTCGCTCACCGACGCCGACCTGCGCCGCCGCGGCTGGACGCTCACCCGGCAGCCGTCGTAGCCGCCCGCGCGCGCATATACGCTCGTCGGCATGGTGGACAGCGCACGGCCGGCTCCGGACGTCGAGGAGCTGCCCGACCGGCTGCTGACCATCCCGAACCTGCTCAGCATCGTCCGGCTGGCCGGGGTGCCGGTGTTCCTGTGGCTGCTGCTCGGCCCGGAGGCGGACGGCTGGGCCCTGCTCATCCTGGTGTTCAGCGGCGTCTCCGACTGGGCGGACGGCAAGATCGCCCGCTGGCTCGACCAGACCAGCCGGCTGGGCGCCATGCTGGACCCGGCCGCCGACCGGCTCTACACGCTCGCCACCGCGGTGGCGTTCGTGGTCCGCGGCATCGTGCCCTGGTGGCTCGCGGCCGTGCTGGTCCTGCGTGACGTGGTCGTCGGCGCCTGCATCTGGCTGCTCCGACGCGCCGGGTTCGCCCCGCCGGAGGTCACCTACATCGGCAAGGCCGCCACGTTCAGCCTGATGTACGCGATGCCGTTGATGCTGCTCGCCCAGGGCGGGTCCGCGGCCGCCACGATCGCCCGCCCGTTCGCCTACGCGTTCACCGTCTGGGGCGCCGCGCTGTTCCTCTGGTCGGGCGTGCTCTACCTGGTGCAGACCCGCGCGGCGCTGCGTTCCCCGGCGCGGTCGTCGGCCCGCCCGGCGCCCCTCTAGGATTTCGCCGGACACATCGCAGGAGACATCGAACAGAGCGTGAGGACGGACCCGTGACGCCGGAGGAGCTCAAGTACACCGAGGAGCACGAGTGGCTGGCCGGCAAGGCCGCGAACACCGTGCGGGTCGGCATCACCGACTACGCCCAGCAGCAGCTCGGTGACGTCGTCTTCGTCGAGCTGCCGGAGGTCGGCGCGACCGTCGGCGCCGGGGACCCGGTGGGCGAGGTCGAGTCCACCAAGAGCGTGTCGGAGATCTTCGCGCCGGTCGCGGGCGAGGTCACGGCCGTCAACTCGGCCCTGGACGGCCAGCCCGAGCTGATCAACAGCGACCCCTACGGGGAGGGCTGGATCATCGAGCTGTCGGTCACCGAACCCGACGCCCTTGACGCCTTGCTGGACGCGGCGGCATACAAGGAGCTGACCGAGAAGGACTGACCTGCTGGCGCGGGGGGCCGGGTCACCGGACCGCTGATCGCGCACGGTAGGTTCTACGGACAGAGAAGTCAGCACCAGCAGGAGGAGAGCTCAGGTGAGCACCAACGACGGGCCCGGCGTCCCGCCGGAGCAGTCTCCGGAGCGGACTTCCGTCTTCCGGGCCGACTTCCTCGCCGAGGAGGGCACCGAGACCCCGGCGCGCGGAATCGTCCGTCGCCGGCGTGGACGCCCTTCCGGCCGGCTCGGCCCTGCTGGTGGTCAAGCGCGGGCCCAACGCGGGCTCCCGCTTCCTGCTCGACCGGGACACCACCAGCGCGGGACGGCACCCGGACAGCGACATCTTCCTCGACGACGTCACGGTCTCCCGCCGGCACGCGGAGTTCCGGCGCGAGGGCGGCGAGTTCGTGGTGATCGACGTCGGCAGCCTGAACGGCACCTACGTCAATCGGGAGCCGGTCGACCAGGCCGTGCTCGCCGGCGGTGACGAGGTGCAGATCGGCAAGTTCCGCCTGGTCTTCCTCACCGGCCCCCACGCCTCCTAGTCCGGCGGGATCGGTGTGACGGCTGCCGGGCGGCCATCGGGTGAGGGGCTGAGCATCGGGGCGGTGCTCAGCCGGCTCCGCCCGGACTTCCCGGACGTCACCATCTCGAAGATCCGGTTCCTGGAGTCCGAGGGCCTGATCCAGCCGGCCCGCACGGCGTCGGGGTACCGCCAGTTCACCCCGGCCGACGTGGCGCGGCTGCGGTTCGTGCTGGCCGCACAGCGTGACCACTACCTGCCGCTGAAGGTGATCAAGGAGCAGCTCGATGCCGCGGACCGCGGGGAGACCGACCAGCACCTTCCCCGCCCGCCGCGCGGGTTGACGTCCGTGCCGGCGGCCGGCCTGCCCGACGCGGAGGAGTTCGCCGGCGGCCCGGCCCGGCGGCTCACCCAGGAGGAGTTGCTCGACCAGGCGGGCATCGACGAGGCCGGGCTGCGCGAGTTGGAGCAGTACGGACTGGTCCGTCCGGGCGCCGCCGGGTTCTACGACACGGAGTCCGCGGCGGTCGCGCGGATCGTCCGGACGATGGCCGGGTTCGGCATCGAGCCGCGGCACCTGCGGGCGTTCCGCTCGTCCGCGGACCGCGAGGTCGGGCTGCTGGAGCAGATCGTCGCGCCCATGTACCACCAGCACGGCGAGGAGGCGCGCGGCCGGGCCGAGGAGGCGATGCGCGAGCTGGCCGCGCTCTCGGTGGGCCTGCACACGCTGCTGGTGAAGGCGGGATTGCGCCAGATTTCGGGCAGGTAAGGTAAAGATCAACCGGACCGCTCGTCATCGGCCGTTGTCGAATCGCGACGCGGCTGGATGGTCGATTACGCAAGCGTCGAGACCAGATGGCGGGTAGCGTCGAGGCCAGCGATGAGCGATCCTCGAACGTGTGGGGGACAACTTCGCTGAGCGAAGGGAGGCGGACCCGATGAGCGAGATGCGAGTCGTGGGCGTGCGGGTGGAGCTGCCCGCCAACCAACCGATCTTGCTGCTGCGCGAGACGGACGGTGAGCGTTACCTCCCGATCTGGATCGGCTCGGTGGAGGCCACCGCGATCGCACTGGAGCAGCAGGGCGTCCGTCCGGCCAGGCCGCTGACGCACGACCTGCTCAAGGACGTCATCGGCGCGCTGGGCCGGGAGCTCGAACAGGTCCGCATCACCGACCTGCGGGAGGGCACGTTCTTCGCCGAGCTGGTCTTCGACGGCGACGTGCGCGTGTCGGCACGGCCGAGCGACTCGGTCGCCTTAGCCCTGCGGGTCGGCGTGCCGATCCACGCCGAGGACGCCGTCCTGCAGGAGGCCGGGCTGATCATCCCGGACGAGCAGGAGGACGAGGTCGAGAAGTTCCGTGAGTTCCTGGACTCGGTCTCGCCGGAGGACTTTCGAGGGGCCGACACCTGAGAGCGGTTCCCCGATAAGTCTCGACTTGACGTTGAGGTTTGAGCTCGCTCGCCCGCGCGTCGCGTTGACCGGTCCCCGCCACCGACCTACCGTCAATCCTGAGCGAATCGCGAGGATGTCATTCACCTCCTCCCGAGCGACTCGCAGGCGGTTGGAGAGCGGAGGCAGGCGTGGTCGAGGAAGGTCCCGTCGAGGCCGGCACCGGTGAGCAGGGCGAGCTGTTCCCGGACGAGTCAGCGCCCGACGAGCTCGTCGGCTACCGCGGCCCGGCCGCGTGCCAGATCGCCGGGATCACCTACCGCCAGCTGGACTACTGGGCCCGCACCGGGCTGGTCGCGCCGACCATCCGCAGTGCGCACGGGTCCGGGTCGCAGCGGCTGTACTCGTTCAAGGACGTGCTGGTCCTCAAGGTCGTCAAGCGCCTGCTCGACACCGGGGTGTCGCTGCAGAACATCCGGGTCGCGGTCGACCACCTGCGCCGCCGCGGCGTCCGCGACCTCGCCAGGATCACGCTGTTCAGCGACGGCACGACCGTCTACGAGTGCACCTCACCCGAGGAGATCGTGGACCTGCTCCAGGGTGGTCAGGGCGTGTTCGGCATCGCGGTCAGCGGCGCCATGCAGGAGATCAACGGCACGATCCACGAGTTCCCCGCCGAGCGGGCGGACGGCGGCGTTGTCGAGCCGGTCACCGAGGACGAGCTCACCGCGCGCCGCAAGGCCCGCAACGCCGGCTGACCTGCGGTCGAGAACGGCCGCCGTCGCGCGGCCGGCGCACGACAGTACCCGCTCACCCCGCCCGCGGGTTGTCGAGCGTTTCTCCGAGGTCGGCTGGGAGTAGGCTGCGCGGTGTAGTCGCAGATCCCGCGCGGGAGAGTCCGAGCCAGGCTCGGCGCCGAAGGAGCAACTCCTCCCCGGAACCTCTCAGGCACCCGAACCGCGCGGGCGAGACGCCTCTGGAAAGTGGGTGGCCGCCACCCCGCCGAAGGTGCAAGTCCGCCGCCCGCGGACGAAGCTCTCAGGCGCCGGCGCGAAGCGCGGGCACGGACAGAGGGGGAGGGCGTGCTCAGGCCTGCCCACCCCACACGGAGGCGACAGTGACAACGGACCGCATTCCGCTCGCCGCGCTCGAGGACGGCACCCAGTTCGCCGACCGGCACATCGGGCCGCGGCCCGCCGAGCTGGCCCGGATGCTGGACGTCATCGGCGTCGGCTCGCTGGAGGAGCTCGTCGACCAGGCCGTGCCCGCATCCATCCGCGAGCAGGGTGTCGACACCGGTCTGCCCGAGCCCGCCGCCGAGCACCGCGCCCTCGCCGAGCTGCGCGAGCTGGCCGGCCGCAACGAGCCGTACACCCAGATGATCGGGCTCGGCTACTACGGCACGCTCACCCCGCCGGTCATCCGCCGCAACGTGCTGGAGAGCCCGGCCTGGTACACCGCCTACACGCCCTACCAGCCGGAGATCTCCCAGGGCAGGCTCGAGGCGCTGCTCAACTTCCAGACCATGGTCGCCGACCTCACCGGCCTGCCGCTGGCCAACGCGTCCATGCTCGACGAGGCAACCGCCGCCGCCGAGGCGATGACGCTCGTCCGCCGCGCCGGCCGGGCCGCGCACACCCCGCTTCCTCGTCGACGCCGACACGTTCCCGCAGACCATCGCCGTGATCGAGACCCGCGCCGAGCCGCTGGGCATCGAGGTCGAGGTCGTCGACCTCGGCGACGGATCACCGGCCGGGCTGCCTGACGGCGACTTCTTCGGCCTGCTGCTGTCCTACCCGGGGGCGAGCGGCGCGGTGCGCGACCACGCGGCGCTGGTCGAGGCCGCGCACGAGCGCGGCGCCCAGGTCGTGGTGGCCGCCGACATCCTGGCGCTGACGCTGCTGCGGCCGCCGGGCGAGATCGGCGCGGACGTCGTCGCCGGCAGCACCCAGCGCTTCGGCGTGCCGATGGGCTTCGGCGGCCCGCACGCCGGCTACCTCGCGGTCCGCCAGGGCCTCGAGCGCCAACTGCCCGGCCGGTTGGTCGGGGTGAGCACCGACGCCGACGGCAACCGGGCCTACCGCCTCGCGCTGCAGACCCGCGAGCAGCACATCCGCCGGGAGAAGGCCACCAGCAACATCTGCACCGCGCAGGTGCTGCTCGCTGTCGTCGCGTCGATGTACGCGGTCTACCACGGGCCGGACGGCCTGCGCGCGATCGCGACCCGGGCGCACCGGATGGCCGCGGTGCTCGCCGCCGGCCTGCGGGCCGGGGGAGTGCGGGTCGCGCACGACCACTTCTTCGACACGATCACCGTCGACGTGCCGGGCCGGGCGGGCGAGGTCGCCGGCAACGCGCGGGACCGCGGCATCAACATCCGCCAGGTCGGTGCCGACCGGGTCTCGGTCGCCTGCGACGAGACCACCACCCGGGCGGACCTGAAGAAGCTGTGGGCCTCGTTCGGGGTGCGCGGCGACGTCGACGAGCTGGACGCGACGACCGAGGACGCCTGCCCCGCGGCCCTCGCGCGTACCTCGGAGTTCATGACGCACCCGGTGTTCTCCGCGCACCGCTCGGAGACCGCCCTGCTGCGCTACCTGCGCATGCTGTCCGACAAGGACGTCGCGCTCGACCGCAGCATGATCCCGCTGGGCTCGTGCACGATGAAGCTCAACGCCACCGCGGAGATGGAGCCGATCACCTGGCCGGCGTTCGCCGACCTGCACCCGTTCGCGCCGATGGCCGACGCCGCCGGGCTGCTGCGCGTGGTGTCCGATCTGGAGGGCTGGCTCGCGGCGCTGACCGGGTACGACGCGGTGAGCCTGCAGCCGAACGCGGGCAGCCAGGGCGAGTTCGCCGGTCTGCTCGCGATCCGCGCCTACCACCGGTCCCACGGCCAGGACGGGCGCACCGTCTGCCTGATCCCCGCGTCGGCACACGGCACGAACGCGGCGAGCGCCGCGATGGCCGGGATGCGGGTCGTGGTCGTCAAGTGCGACGCCAACGGCAACATCGACATGGACCACCTGCGGTCCACCGTGGACGAGCACCGCACCGACCTGGGCTGCATCATGATCACCTACCCGTCGACGCACGGCGTCTACGAGGACACCGTGCGCGAGGTCTGCGCGCTGGTGCACGACGCGGGCGGGCAGGTCTATGTGGACGGTGCGAACCTGAACGCCCTCATCGGGCTCGCCCGCTTCGGCACGTTCGGCGCCGACGTGTCGCACCTGAACCTGCACAAGACGTTCTGCATCCCGCACGGCGGCGGCGGGCCGGGCGTCGGCCCGATCGGCGTCCGCGAGCACCTCGCCCCGTTCCTGCCCAACCACCCGCTGCAGCCGGCCGCCGGCCCGGCCACGGGCATCGGCCCAGTCAGCGCGGCGCCGTGGGGCAGCGCGTCGATCCTGCCGATCTCCTGGGCCTACGTGCGGATGATGGGCGCGGCGGGCCTGCGCCGCGCGACGATGACCGCGGTGGCCGCGGCGAACTACGTGGCCGCGCGGCTGGGCTCGCACTACCCGGTGCTCTACACCGGCGCGCACGGCCGGGTGGCGCACGAGTGCATCCTGGACCTGCGCGGCATCACCAAGGCGACCGGCGTGACCGTCGACGACGTGGCGAAGCGCCTGGCCGACTACGGCCTGCACGCGCCCACGATGTCGTTCCCGGTGGCCGGCACCCTGATGGTCGAGCCGACGGAGAGCGAGGACCTGGCCGAGCTGGACCGCTTCTGCGACGCGATGATCGCGATGCGGCACGAGATCGACCGGGTCGCCGCGGGCGACTGGCCGGCCGAAGACAACCCGCTGCGCAACGCACCGCACACGGCCGAGTCGATCGCGGGGAAGTGGGACCACCCGTACAGCCGCGAGGAGGCCGCGTACCCGACGGGCTCGGCGGGGGCGAAGGTGTGGCCGCCGGTCCGCCGCATCGACGGCGCTAAGGGCGACCGCAACCTGGTCTGCTCGTGCCCGCCGGTCGAGGCCTACCAGAGCTGACGGGTGGTCAGCGGCCGGTGAGCCGGTCGAGCAGGTCGTTGGCCTCGTCCTGGGTGTAGCGGGCGGAGATCACCACCTCGCCCCCGGTGATCGGGGACTGGATCTGCGGAGCGAAGATCACGCTGCCCCCGGCGACCACGGCGACCTGCTCGCCGACGTGGTCGGTGGTCCAGTCCCCGAACACCGCGGCGTCCGCGTCGGTCATCGTGAGCACCACGCCCCACGTGCCGGCGTACTCCTGGAACTGGACCTTGGCCTGCTCGAGCCGGGTGATCGTCAGGAACGGCGCCTCCAGCGTGAGCTGGGTGCCCTCCGGGTCGGGCAGCACCGACGTCGACGGCGCCGTGGTCCCCGCCGGCGTCACCCGGGCCAGGTCGAGCGGCACGCTCAGGTCCACCGGTCCCGCGCGGCCCGAGGTCGACGTCGACGGTGAGGTGGCGGGCGAGCCGCCGACCCGTTCCGTCGAGCACCCGGCGAGCGCGAGCAGCAGCACGACGACGACACCCCAGCGCCTCACGAACCCTCCAGAACCTCGCACAGGTCGACCAGCCGGGCCCGCAGCGGCGCCGCGCGCTCGGCGAACGAGGCCTGCCGCCGCGCGTACTCCGCCCGCCCGGCCGCGGTCTCGATCCGCACCGGAGGGTAGCCGAGAGAGCTCAGGTCGTAGGGGCTCGCGCGCATGTCCAGCACGCGGATGTCGTGCGCCAGCTCGAAGCAGTCTGCCACCAGCGACGACGGCACGAACGGGTCGAGCTTGTAGGCCCACTTGTACAGGTCCATCCCGGCGTGCAGGCAGCCCGGCTGTTCCAGCGCGACCTGGTCGGCGCGCGCGGGCTGCACGGCGTTCAGCGGCCGCGCCGGGGGAGTGAAGAAGCGGAACGCGTCGAAGTGCGTGCAGCGGATCGGCAGCGACTCCACGACCCGGTCGGTGCCCCGTTCACCGAGCCGCAGCGGCCAGTCGCCGTGCCGGACCGACTCGGACCGGTACACCATCGCCCACTCGTGCATCCCGAAGCAGCCGAGCCACGGCGGGCGCGCGGCCGACGCGGACAGCAGCGAGCGGACGAACCGCACCGTCGGCAGCCGCGCGGGCGGCAGCGGGCCCAGCGCCACGCCACCCGGCACCGCCCGGTACGCCGGCCAGCGCAGGTACTCCGGCGCGTCGCCGAGCACCACCCCCGGTCCCGGATGCCAGCGCAGCAGCTTCGCCGGCCGGTGCGGGTAGTAGGTGAACAGGAAGTCGAGCACCGGGTGCCGGATGCCGGTGGCCCGCCGCGCCCGCAGCGGGTCGGTCCACCGCCGCACCCGCTCGACGTGCGCCGCGCGCTCGGCCCGCCAGCCGGCGGGCGGCGGCACGGTCGCGGTACTCATGTGGTGGGGTCCGTGTGCGTCCCGTCCCGGACGGTGCCGACGTACTCCTCGACCAGGTCCTCCAGCGCGACCACGCCGAGCACGGTCCGGTCCGCGGCCACCGCCTTGGCCACGTGGCTCTGCGTCCGGCGCAGCGCGGCCAGCGCCTCGTCCAGCCGCGAGTCGGCGGGAATCTCCGGCAGCCCCCGCACCCGGTGGAACGGCACCGGCGTCGGCGGGTCGGCGTCCGCCTGGTCCAGCACGTCCTTCACGTGCAGGTAGCCGTTGAGCCGGCCGTCGGGCATGCGCACCGGGAACCGGGAGAACCCGGTCCTGTTGACCGCCTCCTCGAGGTCGCCGACCGTCGGCGGGTACGGCACGGTCTCCACCTCCGCGAGCGGGACCAGCACGTCGGCGACGGTGCGCTCCGCAGACGACAGCGTCTGGGTGAGCCGGCGGTGCTCGGCCTGGTCCAGCAGGCCCTCGGCGCGCGAGTCCGCGATGAGCGTGGCCAGCTCCTCGGGCGTGTGCGCGCTCTCGATCTCGTCCTTGGGCTCGACCTTGAGCAGCCGCAGGACGCTGTTCGCCAGGAGGTTGAGCAGCGAGATCACCGGGCGGACCAGCCGGATCCAGCCGACCAGCGCCGGCGTCAGCAGCACCGCGGTGCGCTCCGGCGCGGCGATCGCGATGTTCTTCATCACCATCTCGCCGAGCACGATGTGCAGGATCGACACGAGCACCAGCGACACGGCGAAGGCGACCGTGTGCAGAACGGCCGCCGGCAGGTCCAGCGGGCGCAGCACGAACTCGAGGAAGTACGCCACGGTCGGCTCGCCGAGCGCGCCGAGACCGATCGTGCACAGCGTGATGCCCAGCTGCGCGCCGGCCATCATCAGCGACGTGCGCTCGGCCGCGCGCAGCACGATCCGGGCCCGGTCCATGCCCTGCTCGGCGAGTGCTTCCAGCCGGTCGCGGCGCGCGCTCACCAGCGCGAACTCCGCGCCGACGAAGAACGCGTTGGCGGCGAGCAGGATCACCGCGATCGTGAGGGCGACACCTCCGGTCATCGGGACGCCACCTCCTCGGCCCGCTGCTCGACGACCTCGGGAATCCGCGCCACCCGCAGCTCGGCGACGCGGTGCCGGTCCATCCGCATGACGGTGATCCGCCAGCCGTCGATCCGCACCTCGTCGTTGACCTCGGGGATCCGGCCGAGCCGGGTCAGCACCAGCCCGGCGAGCGTCTCGTAGTCGCCCTCGGGCATCCGGAACCCGGTCGCGTCGGCCAGCTCGTCGTCGCGCAGCAGGCCGGAGACCATCCAGCTGTCCCGGCCGAGCGGGCGGACCGGGTTGATCTCACCCCGGTCGTGCTCGTCGCGCACGTCGCCGACGATCTCCTCGACCAGGTCCTCCAGGGTGACCAGGCCCGCCGTGCCGCCGTACTCGTCGACCACCACCGCGAGCTGCAGCCCGGAGCTGCGCAGCCGGTCGAGCAGGGTGTCGCCGTCGAGGCTCTCCGGCACGATCTGCACCGGCCGCATGAGCGCGCTCATCCGCGTGCTCGCCCGGCGCGCCACCGGCACGCTGAACGCCTGCTTGACGTGCACCACGCCCCGGACGTCGTCGAGGTCGCCCTCGTGCACCGGGAACCGGGAGAACCCGGTGCGCCGGGTCAGCTCGATCAGGTCGGCCACGCTCGCGTCCGTCGGCAGCGACTCGACCTGCACCCGCGGGGTCATCAGCTCGCCCGCGGTGCGCTCGCCGAACCGCAGCGACCGGTTCAGCAGCGTCGCGGTGCCCTCGTCGAGCGTGCCGTGCTCGGCGCTGGTGCGGACCAGCGAGCCCAGCTCCTGGGGCGAGCGGGCCGAGGCCAGCTCGTCGACCGGCTCCACGCCCAGCCGCCGGACCAGCCAGTTCGCCCACGCGTTGAGCAGGGTGATGAACCAGCGCAGCGACGCGGAGAACCGGGTCTGCGTCCCGGCGACCGCACGCGCGGTGGGCAGCGGCCGGGAGATCGCGAGGTTCTTCGGCACCAGCTCGCCGAACAGCATGGAGATCAGGTTCGCCAGCAGCAGCGCCACCACCAAGGCGATCGCGTGCGCCCCCGCGACCGGTACGGACAGCGCGGACAGCAGCGGTGTGAACCACCCGGCGATGATCGGCTCGGCGATGTAGCCCATCGTCAGCGTGGTGATCGTGATGCCGACCTGGGCGCCGGACAGCTGGAACGACAGCGTCCGGTGCGCCTGGTGCACCCGCCGTGCCCGCGCGTCGCCGACCTGGCGCAGGTGGCTGTCCACCGTGCTGCGCTCGAGCGCGGTGAGGGAGAACTCGGCGGCGACGAACACCGCGGTGCCGAACGTCAGCGCGAGGACGGCGAGCACGCCGAGGACGTCAAGGAGCGGACCGATCATCTGATGGTCCCGCGGGGGACGATCGGATCAGGACGGCTGCCGGGTTCGTCGCCCGGCCCGGTACTGCAACCCGGGGACTTCGCGCCGCGCACGGAAAGGGTCACTCCTCGCAGATCACATGGCTTGTGGTGACCCCGTCCAGTGTAAGGGTCACGGCCGCCGGCCGAGCAACGCGACCAGCCGTGTCTGCGGCTCGGCGTCGTCGGGCACCGCCACCGGCGCGGCGAACATGGACGTGCCCTGCCACTGGTCGATCTGCGGCTCGATGTAGTCGAGCACCGCTGTCGCCAGCTCGTCGCCCATCCCGGCCTCCAGGCCGAGCGCGGTGGCGAGGTCCCAGCCGTGCACGGCGAGGTCCGTCGTCATCTGCCAGCAGTACTCGGCGCCGTCGACGTCGCCGAAGCTCAGGTGCACGATCCGCACCAGCGCGCCCGGCTGCAGCCACGCGGCGCGCGCGGCCTGCGACGACTCGGTCCACGCGTGCATCGGGTCGTCCTCCAGGACGTCCCCGTCGTACTTGTCGCCGATCTCGGCGACGGTCTTGCCGGCCAGCAGGTCGGGCACCCACAGCTGCTCGCCGACCAGGTGGGTGACCAGGTCCCGCACGGTCCATTCGGAGCACGGGGTGGGGGAGTCCCAGTCGCCGACCCCGACCTTGTGCATCGCCCGGTCGAAGACGTCCATCGCGCGCCCGTGCGCGTCGAGAAGATCCATGCCTCCAGCATCCCCCTACGGCTTGGGGCCCGCGCGCCGCACCGAGGACTCGACGAGGTCCAGCACCGGTTCCAGGTCGTCGGCCGGCAGGCCCATCGCGAGGTGCGACACCAGCCCCTCCAGCACCAGCTCGAGGTAGGCGGTGAGCACCCCGACGTCGATGTCGTCGCGCAGGTTGCCGGCGTCGCGCTGGCGCTCGAGGCGCTGGCGGGTGGCGATGGTCAGCCGCTCGGACCGCTCCGCCCAGCGCGCCCGGAACTCCGGGTCGGTGCGCAGCCTGCGGGACAGCTCCAGCCGGCTGCCGAGCCAGTCCGCGCCATCCTTTGTGGACAACAGATCGCGCATGACCTGCACCAGGCCCTCGCGCGCCACGACGTCGGCCATCCGGTGCGCGTCGTCCTCGGCCAGCGCCAGGAACAGCGACTCCTTGTCCCGGAAGTGGTGGAAGATCGCGCCCCGGGACAGGCCGGTGGCCTCCTCGAGGCGGCGGACCGTGGCGCCCTCGTAGCCGTACCGGGCGAAGCACACCCGGGCGCCGTCGAGGATCTGGTGGCGGCGCGCTTCGAGGTGGTCCTGGCTGACCCGTGGCATCAGATGATCGTGACAGCCCGCAGGTCCTGAGGCAATCCGTACGTACGTATTGTGGTGGGATCCTCCTGGCGGCCGTTCGCGTTCAGGTGAGTGTCGGTGGTCACGTGTAGCGTCGATTTCGACCTCGGGAACGGAGGGTCGAAGTGACTGCTTTGCCGCAAGTACCAGGAAGTTCGCAAGTAATCGAGCCGTTCCGGCATCGATTGTCCGACCGCGTGGAGGCGGAGGCCTATGTCGCCTCGGTCTGCTTCAAGCACGGCCCGCCACGACTCACCGGCGTCGAGCTGGAGTGGATCGTTCATCACGAGGACGATCCCCGGCGGCCACTCGACGCGGACCGGCTCACCGCCGCCCTGGGGCCCTACGCGCCCCGCACGGTGAACAAGGAGAGTCCTCAGCTACCCCTTCCGGCCGGCTCGCCGCTCACTCTGGAGCCCGGCGGCCAGGTCGAGATCTCCGCCCTTCCCCAGCCCACGCTGACCGAGCTGTTCGGTGCCGTCCGCGCCGACCTGGCCTTTCTCAGCGAGCTGCTCGCCTCCGCCGGCTTCGTCCTCGGCGACACGGCGATCGACCAGCACCGAGCGCCCCGGCGCCTGCTGAACACCCCCCGCTACACCGCCATGGAGCAGGTGTTCGAGCCGATCGGCCCGCACGGCATCACGATGATGTGCGCCACCGCCGGCCTGCAGGTCTGCGTGGACGTCGGCGAGTCACAGACACTGCCCGCTCGGTGGGCGGCGGTGCACGCGCTCGGACCGGTGCTGGTCGCCGCGTTCGCCAACTCGCCCACCCACGGGGGGCACGCGACGGGGTGGGCGTCGGCCCGGATGCGTGCCGTGCTCGGCACCGACCCGCCACGCAGCTCACCGTCGGCGATCGTGGCCGACCCGGCCGCGGACTGGGCGCGGCGGGTGCTGGACACGCCGGTGCTGTGCGTGCGCGGCGCCACCGAGGATCCGGGCGAGCGGTGGGCCACGCCCGACGGCATGAGCTTCGCCGACTGGCTCGCCGGGGCCCGCCCGGAGCCGCCGACCACCGACGATCTCGACTACCACCTGTCCACGATGTTCCCGCCGGTGCGACCGCACGGCTACCTCGAGGTCCGCTACCTGGACGCGCAGCGCGGCGAGGGCTGGGTCACCCCGGTCGCGCTGCTCGCCGCCCTGCTGTCCACCCCGCGCACGGTCGACGCCGTGCTCGACGCCTGCCTGCCGGTCGGCGACCGGTGGCTACCCGCGGCCAGGGACGGCCTGGCCGACCACGCGATCGCCACGGCGGCGGCCGCGGTGCTCGACCTGGGCGCCCGCGCCCTGCCCGGGATGGGCCTCGGCCACGACCTGACCGAGGCCATCGTCGCCGATCTGGACCGCCTACCGCAGAGGAGCACGTCATGACGCCGAGCACGAACACGGCGGAGGCCGGCATCGAGGCACTGCGCTCGCACGTCGCCGCGCAGCTGCGCCGGGCCAGGGAACGCAGCGCGGCCCTCACCGACGCGGTGGACGACGACGACCTGGTGCGCCAGCACTCCAGGCTCATGTCGCCGCTGGTGTGGGACCTCGCGCACATCGGCAACCAGGAGGAGCTCTGGCTGGTGCGCGACGTCGGGGCGCGCGAGCCGGTCCGCAGCGACATCGACGAGCTGTACGACGCCTTCCAGCACCCGCGGGCCGACCGCCCGGCGTTGCCGCTGCTCGACCCGGCGCAGGCGCGCGCGTACGTCGGCCAGGTGCGCGAGAAGGTGTTCGACGTCCTCGACCGCAGCCCGCTGGAGGGCCGCCGGCTGGTGGACAACGGGTTCGCCTTCGGCATGATCGTGCAGCACGAGCAGCAGCACGACGAGACCATGCTGGCCACCCACCAGCTGCGCACGGGCGCGCCGGTGCTGCACGCCCCGCCGCCCCCGCCCGGCCGCCCGCTCGCCGCGTCGGAGGTCCTGGTCCCCGCGGGGCCGTTCACCATGGGCACCGACGTCGACCCGTGGGCGCTGGACAACGAGCGGCCCTCGCACGAGGTGCACGTCGACGCGTTCTTCATCGACACCGCGCCGGTGACGAACGCCGCCTACGCGGAGTTCGTCGCCGCCGGCGGGTACGACGACGAGCGCTGGTGGACCGCCGAGGGCTGGGCCTACCGGGTCGAGGCCGACCTGACCGCGCCGCGGTTCTGGGTGCGGGACGGGGACCGGTGGCTGCGCAACCGCTTCGGCGTGGTCGAGCCGATCCCGCCGGACGAGCCGGTGGTGCACGTCTGCTTCCACGAGGCGAAGGCGTTCGCCGCCTGGGCCGGCAGGCGGCTGCCCACCGAGGCGGAGTGGGAGAAGGCCGCCCGGTTCGACCCGGCCACCGGCCGCTCGCGCCGCTACCCGTGGGGCGACGAGGATCCCGGCCCGGAGCACGCCAACCTCGGCCAGCGGCACCTGTCGCCGGCGCCGGTCGGCGCGTACCCGGCCGGCGTGTCGCCGCGCGGGGTGCACCAGCTCATCGGGGACGTGTGGGAGTGGCTGGACACCGGCTTCCACGGCTATCCCGGGTTCCAGGCGTTTCCGTACCGGGAGTACTCGGAGGTGTTCTTCGGCGGCGACTACAAGATGCTGCGCGGCGGTTCGTTCGGCACCGACCCGGCGGCCTGCCGGGCCACGTTCCGCAACTGGGACCACCCGGTCCGCCGGCAGATCTTCGCCGGCTTCCGGTGCGCGCGCGATGCCTCGCCCGAGGAGTTCGCGTAGCGCATGTGCCGCCATCTCGCCTATCTCGGCGAGCCGATCGGGCTGGCCGAGCTGTTGCTGACGCCCGCGAACTCGCTGCTGCGGCAGTCGTGGGCGCCGCGGGACATGCGGGGCGGGGGCACGGTGAACGCCGACGGCTTCGGCATCGGCTGGTACACCGGGTCCTCGTCCGAGCCGGCCCTGCTGCGGCGGGCCGTTCCCCTGTGGACGGACACCGCGCTGCCGCGCCTGGCGGCGGAGATCGCCGCGGGGGCGGTGCTGGCCGCGGTCCGCTCGGCCACCGTCGGCATGCCGGTGGTGGAGACGGCGTCCGCCCCGTTCGCCCGCGACCGGTGGCTGTTCAGCCACAACGGCGTGGTGCGGGGCTGGCCGTCGTCGGTGACCGGGCTCGCGTCGACGCTGCCGGTGGAGGCGCTGCTGACGATGGACGCGCCGACCGACGCCGCGCTGCTGTGGGCGCTGCTGGCGCACCGCCTGGCCGCGGGGGACAAGCCCGCCGACGCGGTCGCGTCGCTGGTGACCGCCGTGGAGGCGGCGGCGCCGGGCTCACGGCTGAACCTGCTGTTGACCGACGGCACCGAGATCGTCGGCACCTGTTGGACTCATTCGCTGTGGGTCGGCGACCTCGGCGACGGCGTGGCCGTCGCGTCGGAGCCCTACGACGACCGTCCCGTGTGGCGGGAGGTGCCCGACCGGCACCTGGTCGTCGCCGACCGGTCCACGGTGGACATTCTCCCGATCGGAGCACCATGAGTGAGACAGACCTGACCGTGCACCTGACCCCGGACGACATCGTCCGGGGCCTGCGGTCGGACGTCCGAACGGGGTTGACCGCCACCCCGAAGTCCCTGCCGCCCAAGTGGTTCTACGACGCCCGCGGCAGCGAGCTGTTCGAACGGATCACCCGGCTGCCGGAGTACTACCCGACCCGCGCGGAGCGGGAGGTCCTCGCCGCGCGCTCGGCCGAGATCGCGTCGCTGACCGGCGCGGCGACCCTGGTCGAGCTGGGCTCGGGCTCGTCGGAGAAGACCCGGCTGCTGCTGGACGCGTTGCGCGGGCACGGATCCCTGCGCGAGATCGTCACGCTGGACGTGTCGGAGTCGGCCCTGCGCGAGGCGGCGTCGACGCTGGCGCGGGCCTACGACCCGGTGTCGGTGCACGGGGTGGTCGGCGACTTCACCCAGCACCTGGCGCTGCTGCCGGGGTCGCCGGGCAGGCTGGTGGCGTTCCTGGGCGGCACGATCGGCAACCTCGTGCCGGCCGAGCGTGCCAAGTTCCTGTCCGGCGTGCGTGACGTGCTGGACGAGGGGGAGTGGCTGCTGCTGGGCACCGACCTGGTCAAGGACCCGTCGGTCCTGGTCCGCGCCTACGACGACGCGGCGGGGGTGACCGCCGAGTTCAACCGGAACGTGCTGCGGGTGCTGAACCGCGAGCTGGCCGCGGACTTCGACCCGGCGGCGTTCGACCACGTGGCGCTGTGGGACCACGAGGAGGAGTGGATCGAGATGCGCCTGCGCGCCGCGCGGGCGATGGAGGTGCACGTGCCGGTCGTCGGCCTGACGGTGTCCTTCGCCGAGGGCGAGGAGATGCGCACGGAGGTCTCGGCGAAGTTCGGCCGCGAGCGGGTGACCGCGGAACTGGCCGACGCGGGCTTCGAGCTCCGCGAGTGGTGGACCGACACCGAGCACCGCTTCGGCGTCTCCCTGTCCCGGGCGGTCAGCGGGTAGCCGGGCCCGTGTCACGCGCCGGCCGGCGGTTTTGTCGGTGGTCTCCGGCACAGTGAGCGCCATGATGTGGCACGACCTGTCCTACCGAGGCCCGTTCGACCTCACCGCCGGCACGCGGTTCCTGGAGGGGTTCGCCCCGGCGGCCCGCCCGGACGCGGGCGCGTCGGCCGGTGAGTTACGGCTGGCCTTCCCGGCCGCGCCGAGCTGGCGGCCGGTGGGCGTGCTGGTCCGGCAGCCCGAGCCCGACGGCCCGGTGCGCGCCCGCGTGTTCGCCGACCCGTCCGACGTGGCGGCGGCGCTCGACCAGGTGCGCCGGATCCTGTCGCTGGACGTGGACGGTTCCGGCTTCGCCGCCGTGGGCGCGCGGGACCCGGTGGTGGCCGAGGTCCAGCGGCGCTACCCGGGCCTGCGTCCGGTCGCGTTCCACTCGCCGTACGAGGCCGCGTGCTGGACGATCATCGGCCACCGGATCCGGATCGTGCAGGCGGCCCGGATCCGGCAGCGGCTGGCCGAGATGCTGGGCACGGACGTCGACGTGGCCGGTGTCCGGCTGCGGGCGTTCCCCGCCCCCGGCGCGCTGCCCGAGCGGGTTCCCCTGGTGAGCGAGCTGAAGAGCGATCGCCTGCACGCGATCGCGCGCGCCGCCCTGGACGGCCGCCTCGACGCGGCGGCCCTGCGCGCCCAGCCCTACGACGAGGCGATCGCCGGTCTGCGCGAGCTGCCCGGCATCGGCCCGTTCTCGGCCCAGCTGATCCTGCTCCGCGGAGCGGGCCACCCCGACGGCTTCCCGACCGCCGAACGCCGCCTGCACGACGAGATGGCGCACGCCTACGGCCTGACCGACCCGGCCGACGCGGAGCTGGCGCGGATCGCGGACACCTGGCGTCCGTACCGGACGTGGGTGGCCCTGCTGCTCCGCATCCGCAGGGAGGAGGAAACCGCCGAGATAGCCACCGGCCGCCAGGCCCGGCGCTGACCCGCACCTGCCGCCGAGCGTCGCCGCCGCGACGCGTCGCGTGGCTGGTCCCGACGCGCCCGCGCACGCTGAGGCGGTCGCGTCGGCCACGGGTCGCGCCGGGCGCCGCGGGAACGTCCGGGCGAGACCCGTCAGCGATCCCGGCGGGCGTTGAGCCGGGCGGCCTGGCGGGTCAGGTGGTCGCGCTCGGCGAGGGTGGGTGCCGTGTGGGCCGCCTCGGCGTAGAGCCGAGCTGCCGTCGCCAGGTCGCCGTCGCGTTCGTGCAGGTAGGCCGCCACGGCGGTGTGGCGGGGCAGCGAGTCGTCCAGCGCTGCGAGCGCCGCCAGGCCGGCGCGCGGTCCGTCGGCCTCGCCGACGGCCACCGCGCGGTTGAGCCGCACGACCGGGCTGTCGGTCAGGCGTGCGAGCTCGTCGTACCACTCGACGATCTGCACCCAGTCGGTCTCCCCGGCGGTGGGCGCGTCGGCGTGCAGCGCCGCGATGGCGGCCTGCGCCTGGAACTCGCCGAGCCGGTCGCGGGCCAGCGCCGCCTGCAGGATCTGCACGCCCTCGGCGATCGACCCGGTGTCCCACCGGTCGCGGTCCTGCTCGGCGAGCGGCACCAGGCTGCCGTCGGGCGCGGTCCGGGCCGCGCGCCGGGCGTGGTGCAGCAGCATCAGGGCGAGCAGCCCGGCCACCTCGGGGTGGTCGATCGCGCCCGCGAGCTGCCGGGTGAGCCGGATGGCCTCGGCGGCGAGGTCGACGTCGCCGGAGTAGCCCTCGTTGAAGACCAGGTAGAGGACGCGCAGCACGGTGGCGACGTCGCCGGGCTGGTCGAACCGCACGCCGGAGACGGTGCGCTTGGCCCGGCTGATGCGCTGCGCCATGGTCGCCTCGGGCACCAGGTAGGCCTGGGCGATCTGGCGGGTGGTCAGCCCGCCGACGGCGCGCAGCGTGAGCGCGACCGCGGACGACGGCGTCAGCGACGGGTGGGCGCACAGGAAGTACAGCTGGAGCGTGTCGTCCACCGACGGACGCGGGACCCGGCGGCGGCTGTTCGTCGACGAGGTCCTCACGCCGGCGGCGGGCGGCGTCCGCGCGGGTCGCGTCGAGGAACCGGCGCCAGGCCACGGTGACCAGCCAGCCCTTCGGGTCCTGCGGCGGGCCGGCCGGCCAGGCGCGGACCGCCTCGACCAGCGCGTCCTGCACGGCGTCCTCGGCCGCCGCGAAGTCGGCTCCGCGGCGGACGAGGATCCCGAGCACGCTCGGCGTGAGGCTGCGCAGCAGGACCTCGTTCACTCGGGAGGTCACTCCGTGATGGTGGGCGGCTCGGCCAGGAACGGGCGGACCTCGAGCCACTCGTGGATCGGCTTCCCGCCCGCCCCGGGCGCGGCCGACAGCTCCCCGGCCAGCTCGATGGCCCGCTCGTAGGTGTCGACGTCGATCACCATCCAGCCGGCGATGAGGTCCTTGGTCTCGGCGAACGGGCCGTCGGTGACCGGCGGGCGACCCTCGCCGTCGTACCGGACGAACGTGCCCTCGGGGGCGAGCGCCTGGCCGTCGACGAACTCGCCGGTCTCCTCGAGCCGGGCCGCGAAGTCGTGCATGTACTGCACGTGGGCCGAGATCTCCTCCGGCGTCCACTGGTCCATGGGCACGTCGTTGACGGGAGCCGGGGCGCCGCGGTAGTGCTTGAGCAGCAGGTACTTGGTCATCGTGGTTCTCCTCGGTGCCGGCGTGACCCATTGTGGTCGCGTTCGGCGCTGGGACGGAGCCGGCCACGGGATCTCGACATCGCCATCCGACAGCGGTGGCCGCCGAGCGCACGACACGCTCGGCGGCCACCGGGACCACGGGTCTACTTCCGCAGCATCTTGCGCAGCACGTACTGCATGATGCCGCCGTTGCGGTAGTAGTCCGCCTCCCCCGGGGTGTCGATGCGGACCACGGCGTCGAAGTCCACGGTCGACCCGTCCTCGCGAGTGGCCCTGACCGCCACCGTGCGGGGGGTGTCGCCGTCGTCGAGCGCGGTGACACCCGTGACGTCGTAGGTCTCCGTGCCGTTCAGGCCCAGCGACTCCGCGCTCTCCCCGGCCGGGAACTGCAGCGGCAGCACGCCCATGCCGATCAGGTTCGACCGGTGGATCCGCTCGAACGACTCGGCGATCACCGCCCGAACCCCGAGCAGGGAGGTGCCCTTCGCCGCCCAGTCGCGCGACGAGCCCGACCCGTACTCCTTGCCGGCCAGCACCACCAGCGGCACCCCGGCCTCCGCGTACGCCACCGCGGCGTCGTAGATGGTCGCCTGCGCACCGCCGTCGAGGAAGTTGCGGGTGAAGCCGCCCTGCACGTCGTCGAGCAGCAGGTTGCGCAGCCGGATGTTCGCGAACGTCCCGCGGATCATCACCTCGTGGTTGCCGCGCCGCGACCCGTAGGAGTTGAAGTCCCGCCGCTCGACCCCGTGCTCGGTGAGGTACCGGCCGGCGGGGGAGTCCTGCTTGATCGCACCGGCCGGCGAGATGTGGTCGGTGGTCACCGAGTCACCGAGCAGGGCCAGCACCCGCGCGCCGGTCACGTCGGACACCGGCGCCGGCTCCGCGCCCATGCCCTCGAAGTACGGCGGCTTGCGCACGTACGTCGACTCGGGGTCCCACTCGAACGTGTCACCGGTCGGCGTGGGCAGCGACCGCCAGCGCTCGTCGCCGGCGAACACGTCCGCGTAGTCGGTGGAGAACATCTCCGAGGAGATCGCCGAGGACACCACGTCCTGGATCTCCTGCGGCGACGGCCAGATGTCGGCCAGGTACACCGGCTCGCCGTCCGACCCGGTGCCCAGCGGCTCGGTGGCGATGTCCTTGTCCATCGACCCGGCGAGCGCGTAGGCGACGACCAGCGGCGGCGACGCCAGGTAGTTCATCTTGATGTCCGGGTTGATCCGGCCCTCGAAGTTGCGGTTGCCGGACAGCACCGACACCACCGCGAGGTCCGCATCGTTGACCGCGGCGGAGATCTCGTCCTGCAGCGGACCGGAGTTGCCGATGCACGTCGTGCAGCCGTATCCGACCAGGTGGAAGCCCAGCTTCTCCAGGTACGGCAGCAGCCCGGCCCGCTCGTAGTAGTCCATGACCACCTTGGACCCCGGCGCGAGCGTCGTCTTCACCCACGGCTTGCGCTCCAGCCCCCGCTCGACGGCCTTCTTCGCCAGCAGCGCCGCCCCGATCATCACCGACGGGTTGGACGTGTTCGTGCACGAGGTGATCGCGGCGATCGCGACCGCGCCGTGGTCGAGCTCGAAGGTCGCGCCGTCCATGCTGACCCGCGTCGGGTTGCTGGCCCGGCCCTCCGCGCCCTCGGCTGCCGAGTGGTAGTCGAACGGCGTGCCGGCGCCGTTCTCGTCGGTGCCGTAGGCGGGCGCGTCGCTGGCCGGGAACGACTCGTCGGACGCCTCGTCCACGGTGGACGTGCTGCGCGCGGCCGGCGCGGAGCCGGAGACGTAGTCGCCGAGCACGCCGCGGAAGGCGGGTTTGGCGTCGGCCAGGGCGATCCGGTCCTGCGGCCGCTTCGGCCCGGCGATCGACGGCACCACGGTGGACAGGTCCAGCTCGAGTGTCTCGGAGTAGGCGGCCTCCGCGCCCGGGTCGTGCCAGAGGCCCTGCTCCTTCGCGTAGGCCTCGACGAGCGCCACCTGGTCGGCCGACCGCCCGGTGAACCTGAGGTAGGCGATGGTCTCGCCGTCGATCGGGAAGATCGCGCAGGTGGAGCCGAACTCCGGGCTCATGTTGCCGATCGTCGCCCGGTTGGCGAGCGGCACCGCCGACACGCCCGAGCCGTAGAACTCGACGAACTTGCCGACCACGCCGTGCTTGCGCAGCATCTCGGTGATCGTCAGCACCAGGTCGGTGGCGGTCGCGCCGGCCGGCAGCTCGCCGTTGAGCTTGAACCCGACCACCCGCGGGATCAGCATCGACACCGGCTGGCCGAGCATCGCGGCCTCCGCCTCGATCCCGCCGACGCCCCAGCCCAGCACCCCCAGGCCGTTGACCATCGTGGTGTGGCTGTCCGTGCCGACCAGCGTGTCCGGGTAGGCCTGGCCGGCCCGGGTCATCACCACGCGGGCGAGGTGCTCGATGTTCACCTGGTGCACGATCCCGGTCCCCGGCGGCACGACCTTGAACTCGTCGAACGCGCTCTGCCCCCACCGCAGGAACTGGTAGCGCTCCTTGTTGCGCTGGTACTCCAGGTCGACGTTGCGCTCGAAGGCGTCCGGCCTGCCGAAGATGTCCGCGATCACCGAGTGGTCGATGACCAGTTCGGCCGGTGCCAGCGGGTTCACCTTGGACACGTCGCCGCCGAGCTCGGTGACGGCCTCGCGCATCGTGGCGAGGTCGACCACGCACGGCACGCCGGTGAAGTCCTGCATCACCACGCGGCCGGGGGTGAACTGGATCTCCGTGGACGGTTCGGCGGACGGGTCCCAGCCGGCGAGCGCGCGGACGTGGTCGCCGGTGATGTTGGTGCCGTCCTCGCTGCGCAGCAGGTTCTCGAGCAGGATCTTCAGGCTGTAGGGAAGGCGCTCTGATCCGGTGACGGCGTCAAGCCGGAACACCTCGTGCGAGGCAGCGCCGACGGAAAGCGTGTGGCGGGCGCCGAAGCTGTCCTTGCTTGCTGGTGCGGTCACGTCCAACTCCATCCGGCCTGGTGAACTGTTCGGGAACGACCTCTCGGCGCAAACAGTACGCTTGTCCTGTATTCGGCGCCAAAAGGGAGGTCCCTCACATGCTGCACCACGTCCAGATCGCCGCACCCGCGGGCAGCGAAGATCGGCTGCGGGCGTTCTACACCGGCGCACTCGGCTGGACCGAGCTCGCCAAACCACCGCTGCTGGCCGCCCGCGGCGGCTGCTGGTTCCGGGTTCCCGGCCGCGGCGGCCCGGACGCGGAACTGCACGTCGGCATCGAGGAGGGTTTCCGGCCGGCGCGCAAGGCACACCCCGCCTTCGTGGTGGACGTCGACACGATCGCGGACGCCGTGGCGGCCGCCGGTCACCCGGTGCGCTGGGCCGACCCGGCGGAGATCCCCGGCCGGCGCCGCTTCCACACCGACGACCCGGTGGGCAACCGGCTGGAGTTCCTCGAGGGCTGAGCACGGCCGCGGCCCGGCCCCCGAGGGGAGCCGGGCCGCGTCCGGTCGGAATACCGGAGCTACGCCTGCGTCACCAGCGTGATGACGTCCTCCGGGGTCAGGTCGCTGATCGCGGACAGACCCAGCTCGGTGTAGGTCCGCAGCGGGCTGACGTACCACTTGCCGTCGAACTCGGTGGCGACCACGCCGGTGTTCTTCATCAGGCCGGACGCGAGGTTCGTCAGCGCCTTCTGGAGGTCGGGGCTCATACCGCTGTTGCCCATCTCGGCGGCGAAGTCCTCGGCGCACAGCTTCTGCGTCTGGCCCTCACTCTCGGCGGTGTAGCAGTCGCCGTCCTTGCGCACCGTGTACTTCTCGCCGTCGGCGACGACCTCGACCTCGGAGAGCATGACCTTCATGCCGCCCGACTCGGCGTCGGTGACGTCCGTCTCCAGCTTCGTGACCTGCACGTCGGCGGGCGCCGGCGTGGCCATCTCCTCCAGCAGCGCCGGGCCGGCGTCGTGCAGCGCGCCCATCTCGTCCGGCGGCAGCAGCTCGATCACCCGCTCGACGTCGCTGTTGATCGCGGCCTGCACCATCTCCTTGACCGCGCCGTCGGGGTCGTCGGCACCCTTGTTCGCGATCGGCTCCTTCGGCCACGGCTTGCCCGCGTCCTGCAGGGCGTAGTCGGCGATCGTGTAGAACAGGCTGGGGTACCACTTGCCGTCCACGTTGACCGTGGCGATGCGGATCGGCTCGCCGCTGTCCCGGACCACGTCGGCGATGTCCACCTGCTCGTCGGTCGGCTCGGAGTTCACCCCGTCGGGGAACGCGGCGTTCATGAACTCCTCGGTCAGCGGCAGCTCGTTGATGTCGGAGTGCAGCGAGACCGTGCCGCCGATGAGCTTGGTGATGGTCAGGTGGTCGTTGACCTTCTCCGCGTTCTTCTCGTCGTACTTGAGGTTCTTCGCCTCGACCGACGCGCCGTGCAGCTTGTTCGGGTCGGCGTCGGACTTGTAGACCTTCAGCTCCTTGAGCCGGTCGGTCGACTTCGCGTTGAAGTCGACCAGCAGCGCGGACTCGGCGGGCGTCAGGCTCTCCAGCACGCCGAGCACGTCACCCTGGCTCAGGCTGTTGACCAGGTTCGTCGCCGCCTCGGTCGGGTTGGCCTTGCCGGCGTCGTCCTGGCTGCTGCGGTTCAGCACGAAGATCGTCGCGGCGACCCCGACCGCGACGACCACGACCGCCGCGATGGCCCCGATGATCGGGCCGCGGCCGCGCTTCTTCGGCGGCGGCGTGCCCAGCCCGCCGTAGTTCGGCTGCTGCCCGTATCCGGGCTGGTAGCCCGGCTGCTGCACGGGCTGCGGGCCGGTCTGGTAGCCGGGCTGCTGCGGGTACCCGCCCTGCTGGGGGTAGCCACCTTGTTGTGGGTAGCCGCCCTGCTGGGGGTAGCCCTGCTGCGGGTAGCCGCCTTGCTGCGGGTAGCCCGGCTGGGGGTAGCCGCCTTGCTGGGGGTAGCCGCCCTGCGCGGGGAACGGGCCGCTCCCGGGCTGGTTCGGATCATTCGGCTGCCATGGCCCGCCTGAGCCTGGATAGGTCACGGTTCCCCTCCTGCGTCTCCGGTCGCGCGTCCGCGCTGCCCGGCGAAGATGCCTACGACACCGATCACGGTCAGTACGGACCCGATCAGCATGGTGATCGGGCCGGCTCCGGCGATGCCGAGGCCGACGTCCTCGCCACCGCCTAGGACGGTCGCGGTACCAGCGATGGTTCCGCAGATAATCGCCAGAATGGTCGAAATCGTTGCGGCCGAGCGGCGAAATCCGAATGCGTAACCGGCGAGACACACCGTGATCGCGGGGATGATCATCGTCCACGCGTCCAGCGCGACCTCGAGCGGGTTGCCGTCCAGCACCTTGACGGCGCGCAGCACGCTGATCGACTGGTAGCTGTCGCGCAGCACCTTGCCCGAGACGACCCAGGGCAGGAACGTGCCGGCCGCGATCACCGCGAGGCCGAGGGCCGCGAGGCACGCGGCGCCGATCCCGAGCCGGGTCGGCGCGCGCGTCTGCGTTCCGGTCGGCACGCGGCTCATGGTTACAGGTCGTGCATCACCGCAGCTCGCGGGGCCGGCAGCGCGACTCTGGGTGGTTCTGCGGTGTTCCCAGGGGTGAATGTTGTCCACGAGGAACAAGTTTCTGCTGTTACGACTGGTGCACAACGAGGCGAAAGTGGCACAGTGGGTGCGCCGATCGGGCAGCTCAGCGTGCTGCGGGCGGGAGGGTCGGCCGAGCCGGACGTGGGAGGTAGGGCCCGGTGGGAGCAGTGCCGAGACGGCTGGGTGCCGGCCTGCGGGTGGTCGCCGCGGCCGCCGTGCTCGTCGTGAGCCTCGGGGCGGGCACCGCGATCGCCGTGCCGCCCCCGCCGCCCAACCCCAGCGACGACCAGATCGCCGGCAGCCGGGCGAAGGCGAACACGCAGGCCACCCGGGTCGGCAGGCTGACCAACCAGGTGGCGCAGGCCGAGGCGCGGCTCGTCCGGCTCCAGTCCGACGTCGAGCTGAAGATGGAGGACGCCAACAAGGCGCTGGTCGACCTGCAGACCGCGCGGGACGAGGCGCGGCGGGCCAAGGCCGACGCGAACGCGGCGCGGGCCGCCGCCGATCGCGCGGACCAGGCGATCACCGACGCGCGCAAGGACCTCGACGAGTTCGCCGCCGGCAGCTACAAGCAGGGCAGCACGATCGGGTCGATGTCGGCCTACATCGGCGCCAGGTCGCCGGAGGACCTGCTCGCCCGGGCACAGCTGCTCAACGCGGTGAGCGACAGCCAGCTCGACGCGCTCGACGGCATGGAGGTCGCGCGGACCGACAAGGCCAACAAGGACTCGGCCGCCCGCGCCGCGCTCGCGCTCGCCAACCAGAAGGAGGACCAGGCCCAGGCGGCGAAGGTGGCGGCGGACGCGGCCACCGCGGCGGCCCGGCAGGCGCAGCGCGACGGCGTCGCGGCGGCGAAGCGGCTGCAGGGGCGGAAGGCGTCCGCGGAGGCGCAGCTGACCGAGGCGCAGTCGGCGGTCAGCGGCCTGGAGAACCAGCGCCGGCGCTACCAGGACTGGCTCGCGGCCAAGCAGCGCGAGGACGCGCTGCTCGCCCAGCAGGCCGCCAACGGTGGCGGCGGTGGTGGCGGTGGCGGCGGGGCCGCCGCCCCGCCGCCGTCGGGCGGCTCGGTGCGCTCGGTGATCGACCGGGCGCTGTCCCAGCTCGGCATGCCGTACGCGTGGGGTGGCGGCAACGCCTACGGCCCCACCCGCGGCATCCGCGACGGCGGCATCGCCGACCTGTTCGGCGACTACGACAAGATCGGTTTCGACTGCTCGGGCCTGATGATCTACGCGTTCGCCGCGGCGGGCTACCGGCTGCCGCACTACAGCGGCTACCAGGCGCGGGCCGGTCGGCAGGTGCCGCTGAGCCAGAAGGCGCCGGGAGACATGCTGTTCTGGGCGACCGGCGGCCGGATCCACCACGTCGCGCTCTACATCGGCAACGAGCAGATGGTGGAGGCGCCGTACTCGGGATCGCACGTGCGGATCGCCTCGGTGCGCTACGGCGGCATCGTGCCGTACGTGACCAGGCTCCTCTGACCGGTCACGCCAGCAGGTGGTGGACCTCCGTCCGGACCTGGGCGGGATCGTCGTGGTGCGGTCCGTAGACCTCCCAGCGCGGGCCGGCGCGCCGCCGCCCGTGCGCCGCGCACCAGGCGACGGCGGCCAGGTGCGCGCCGTCCAGGCCCGCGTACGGGCCCGGTGCACGGTCGTCGCCACCAACCCGGCGGGCAGCGCCGAGGCCACCACCCGCCCGGTGAGCGGGCGCGGCCGGGACAGCTCGACGCCGACCTCGACGCGCGGCACGTCGTCGAGGTACAGCATGACGTTGGGGCAGCCGCGGTCGATCCCGCCGGCCCGAAGGCACGCCCACACCTCGTCGAGCAGCCGTCCCCACAGGGTCGGGAACTCCCGCCACGACGTGGTCGCGGCGACCACCGCGGTCGGGCGGGCCGTGACCTCGGCGACGGTCACCTCGTAGCTCATGTCCCCTCCTCGGGGGCACCGTACGGCAAGTTCACAGCGGTCATACCGACCGTCGGGTTCGCTGGCACCCGGGGGAACCTGACGCTGCACAAGGAGGTTGGAGTGACCGAGCCGGCTGAGTCGGTGAACGGATCCGGGTCGGAAGCCAGTACACCCGCCCGCGACGCCCAGCTGCTCGAGCGCACCGTGTTCGAGGTCAAACGGGTCATCGTCGGGCAGGACCGGCTCGTCGAGCGGATGCTCGTCGGCCTGCTGTCCAAGGGCCACCTGCTGCTCGAGGGCGTGCCCGGCGTGGCCAAGACGCTCGCCGTGGAGACCTTCGCGGACGTCGTCGGCGGGTCGTTCACCCGCGTGCAGTTCACCCCGGACCTCGTCCCCGCCGACATCCTCGGCACGCGCATCTACCGGCAGGGCAGCGAGAAGTTCGACGTCGAGCTGGGGCCGGTGGTGGCCAACTTCGTGCTCGCCGACGAGATCAACCGGGCGCCGGCCAAGGTGCAGTCCGCCATGCTCGAGGTGATGGCCGAGCGGCACGTCTCGATCGGCGGCCAGACGTTCCCGATGCCCGACCCGTTCCTCGTCCTCGCGACGCAGAACCCGATCGAGAACGAGGGCGTCTACCCGCTGCCCGAGGCGCAGCGCGACCGTTTCCTGTTCAAGATCATCGTCGACTACCCGACCGCCGAGGAGGAACGGGAGATCGTCTACCGGATGGGCGTGACGCCGCCGGAGCCGCAGCAGGTGCTCAGCCCCGCCGAGCTGGTCCGCCTGCAGGAGGTCGCCTCCCGCGTCTTCGTCCACCACGCGCTCGTCGACTACACCGTCCGCGTGGTGCTGGCCACCCGCACGCCGATGGAGCACGGCCTGTCCGACGTGGCGGGCTGGGTCGCCTACGGCGCCTCGCCGCGGGCGAGCCTGGGCATCGTGGCGGCATCCCGGGCGCTCGCGCTGATCCGCGGCCGCGACTACGTGCTCCCGCAGGACGTGGTCGACGTCGTCCCGGACGTGCTGCGCCACCGGCTCGTGCTGTCCTACGACGCGCTGGCCGACGGCGTGCCGCTGGACCACATCATCGCCCGGGTGCTGCAGACCGTGCCGTTGCCGCAGGTCTCCGCCCGGCCCCAGTCGGGTGGGGTGCAGCCGCCGCCGGTCGGGGTGGCCGGCAGGCCGTGAAGGACAAGCGCAAGAAAGGCGACCGCCCGTCCTGGGCGCCGCCCATCATGCAGGGTGACCGCATGGAGCACGGCCTGCGACTGCTGGAGCTCGACGTGCGCCGCCGGCTGGACGGGCTGCTGCAGGGCAACCACCTCGGCCTCGTCCCCGGCCCCGGCACCGAGCCCGGCGAGGCCCGCACCTACCAGCCGGGCGACGACGTGCGGCGGATGGACTGGGCGGTCACCGCGCGCACCACGGTGCCGCACATCCGGGAGACGGTCGCCGACCGGGAGCTGGAGACCTGGCTCGTGGTGGACCTGTCCGGCAGCCTGTTCTTCGGCACGGCCGCGTGCGAGAAGCGCGACCTCGTCGTGGCCGCCACCGCCGCGGTCGCCCACCTGACCGGCGGCGGCGGGAACCGGCTCGGCGCGGTCATCGCGACCGGTGAGAAGACGGTCCGGGTGCCCGCCCGCGGCGGCCTCGCGCACGCCCGCGGGCTGGTCCGCAAGATCGCCGAGACGCCTCGCGCGCCCGAGGGGGTGCGCGGCGACCTGACCGACGCCATCGAGCAGCTGCGCCGCCCGCCGCGCCGCCGCGGCCTCGCGGTGATCATCTCCGACTTCCTCGGCGACGTGGAGTGGCAGCGCCCGCTGCGTGCGCTGTCCGCCCGGCACGACCTGCTCGCCATCGAGGTGATCGACCCGCGCGACATCGACCTGCCCGAGGTCGGCACCGTGGTGCTGGCCGACCCCGAGTCGGGCCGGCAGCGCGAGGTGCACGCGACCGCGCTGCTCCGCAAGGAGTTCGCCGTCGCGGCGGCCGAGCACCGCGCCGCGGTCGCGGCGGCGGTGCGCCGGGCCGGCGGCGGGCACCTGGTGCTGCGCACCGACTCGGATTGGATCGCCGACACCGTCCGGTTCGTCGTCGCCCGCAAGCGGCGGTGGTCGGGGGGAGGGGTGGCCTGATGCTGAACCTGAGCTTCCGCAACTTCACCGCGCCGTGGTGGTTCCTGCTGCTGGTCGGCGTCGCGGGGATCGTGGTCGGCTACCTGTGGGTGCAGCGGCTGCGGCACAAGCGCACCATGCGCTTCACCAACCTCGCGCTGCTGGAGAAGGTGGTGCCCAAGCGGCAGGGCTGGATCCGGCACGTGCCGGCGGTCGTGCTGGTCATCGCCCTGATGCTGCTGACCACGGCGATGGCCGGGCCCACCGCCGAGCAGCGGGTGCCGCGCAACCGGGCCACCGTGATGCTGGTCATCGACGTGTCGCTGTCCATGGAGGCGACCGACGTGCGGCCGACCCGCCTGCGTGCCGCGCAGGACGCCGCGAAGGACTTCGTCACCGGCCTGACCCCGGGCATCAACCTCGGGCTGATCGGGTTCGCCGGCACCGCGACCGTGCTGGTCTCGCCGACCACCGACCGGGAGGGCGTGTCCCGGGCCATCGAGAACCTCCGGCTGGCCGAGTCGACCGCCACCGGCGAGGCGATCTTCGCCGCGCTGCAGGCGATCGAGGGCTTCGCGCAGGTCGTCAGCGGTGTGGAGGGCGCGCCACCGGCCCGGATCGTGCTGATGACCGACGGGAAGCAGACGATCCCGACCGACGACGGCAACGACCCGCGCGGAGCGTTCACCGCGGCGCGGGCGGCCGCCGAGCAGAAGATCCCGGTGTCCACGATCTCCTTCGGCACCGAGAGCGGCCAGGTCACCATCGACGGCAAGACCCAGCCGGTGCCGGTGGACGACGAGTCGATGCGCGAGATCGCCCGGCTGTCGGAGGGCGAGTTCTACAAGGCGGCGTCCGCCGACCAGTTGCACAAGGTCTACGACACGCTCGGTGAGCAGATCGGGTACGAGACGAAGGACGCGGACGCGAGCCGTCCGTGGCTCATGCTCGGCACGCTCGCCGCGCTGCTCGCCGCCGGAAGTGCGCTGGTCATCGGCCAGAGACTACCCTAGGTGCGGTAGGTTTGTCCGATATTGGGTGTTTTGTCGGGTAACGATATACTCGCCGTACAGGGCACGTCCGGCGTTGGAGCCTCGCGGCGGACCGAATACCCTCGCGTTCGCAAGCTTTTTGGGGCTGTGAAGGAGTGTGCGTGGGACGTTCAGTACTGGTTACAGGGGGTAATCGGGGGATTGGGCTCGCGATAGCCCGGGCATTCGAGGCGCAGGGTGACCAGGTGGCCGTCACCTACCGCGGCAAGCCACCGCCGGAGAGCATGTTCGGGGTGCGCTGCGACGTGACCGACGCGGCCCAGGTGGACGCCGCGTTCAAGGAGGTCGAGGACGCGCAGGGCGCGGTCGAGGTCCTCGTGTCCAACGCCGGCATCACCGACGACACGCTGCTCATGCGGATGTCCGAGGAGCAGTTCACCAGGGTGGTGGACGCCAACCTGACCGGCGCGTACCGGGTGGCCAAGCGCGCCTGCCGGGGGATGCTGAAGGCCCGCTGGGGCCGGATGGTGTTCATCTCCTCGGTGGTCGGCATGACCGGCGGCCCGGGACAGGTCAACTACGCGGCGAGCAAGGCCGGGCTGATCGGCGTGGCCCGCTCGATCGTGCGGGAGATGGGCAACCGGAACATCACCGCCAACGTGATCGCGCCGGGGTTCATCAGCACCGAGATGACCGACGCGGTGTCCGACGAGCGGCGGAAGCTGATCCTCGGGCAGGTGCCGGCCGGCCGGTACGGCAGCACCGAGGAGGTCGCCGCGGCCGTGACGTTCCTCGCCTCGGACGCCGCCGGCTACATCACCGGCGCCGTGCTGCCGGTCGATGGCGGGCTCGGGATGGGGCACTGAGTCGCTCCTGACAGACTGGGGCCCTCCACCGACCCACCAGGAGGGACGCTCGTGACCGGTCTGCTCGAAGGCAAGCGCCTGCTCATCACCGGTGTGATCACCGACGCGTCGATCGCGTTCCACGCGGCGAAGGTCGCCCAGCAGGAGGGGGCGACGGTCGTGCTGACCGGGTTCGGCCGGATGAGCCTGGTCGAGCGGATCGCCAAGCGGCTGCCGCAGCCGCCGCCGGTGATCGAGCTGGACGTGCAGGACCAGGGCCAGCTCGACACGCTCGCCGACCGCGTGCGCGAGCACGTCGACGGCCTGGACGGCGTGCTGCACGCGATCGGCTTCGCCCCGCAGACCTGCCTCGGCGCGCCGTTCCTGGACGCGCCGCGCGAGGACGTCTCGGTCGCCCTGGAGGTGTCGGCGTACTCGTTCAAGTCGCTCGCGGTGGCCGCGCTGCCGCTGCTCGGGCGCGGCTCGTCGATCGTCGGCATGGACTTCGACGCGCGCGTGGCGTGGCCGGCCTACAACTGGATGGGCGTGGCCAAGGCGGCGCTGGAGTCGGTGAACCGCTACCTGGCGCGCGACCTCGGCCCGCGGGGCATCCGGGTGAACCTGGTCTCGGCGGGGCCGCTGAAGACGATGGCGGCGAAGTCGATCCCCGGCTTCGGCGAGCTGGAGGGCGGTTGGACCGGCCGGGCTCCGCTGGGCTGGGACGCCGAGGACGCGACGCCGGTGGCGAAGACGGTCTGCGCGATGCTGTCCGACTGGCTGCCCGCCACCACGGGCTCGATGATCATGGTCGACGGCGGCGTGCACGCGACGGGTCAGTGATGGACGCGCTGCTGTGGCTGTCGTTCGGCGGCCCGGACAAGCCCGCCGACGTCCGGCCGTTCCTCGAGAACGTCACCCGGGGACGCGGCGTGCCACCCGAGCGGCTGGACGAGGTCGAGCAGCACTACCTGTCCTTCGGCGGCGTGTCGCCGATCAACGAGCTGAACCGGTCGGCCATCGCCGAGGTCGAGGCGGCCCTCGCGCGGCACGGGGTCGAGCTGCCGGTGTACTTCGGCAACCGCAACTGGCACCCGATGGTTGAGGACACGGTGGCGCGGATGGCCGCCGACGGGGTGCGGCGCGCGCTGGTGTTCCCGACCAGCGCCTACGGGGGCTACTCGGCCTGCCGCCAGTACGACGAGGACATCGCGCGGGCGCGCGCGGCGACCGGTGACGGCGCGCCCGAACTGGTGAAGCTGCGGCACTTCTTCGACCACCCGCTGTTCGTCGGGGCGTTCGCGGACGCGGTGCGCGCGGCGGCCGGGGGGTTCGCGGAGTACCGGCTGGTGTTCACCGCGCACTCGGTGCCGCTGGCCGCCGACGCGGCGTCGGGCCCGCCGTCCGAGGGCGGGGGCCGGTACTCCCGCCAGGTCGCCGAGGCCGCGCGCCTGGTCGCGGCCGAGGTGGGCGTGGCCGACTACGACGTGGTCTGGCAGTCCCGGTCCGGGCCGCCGCGGGTCCCGTGGCTCGAGCCGGACATCCTCGACCACCTGGACGTGCTGGCGGGCAAGGCGGTGCCGGCCGTGGTCGTGTGCCCGGTCGGGTTCGTCAGCGACCACCTGGAGGTCGTCTGGGACCTGGACACCGAGGCGGCGCAGCGGGCCGCCGAGCACGGCATGGGCTTCGCCCGGGCGGCGGCGCCCAGCCGGGACCCGCGGTTCGCCGAGCTGGTGGTGGAACTGGTCCGCGAGCACATCGCGGACGCGCCAGCGCGCCGGCTCTCGGACGTCCCGGCCGCGGGCTGCACGATCGACGGCGCGCCGTGCGCCCCCGCCTGCTGCGAACCGGTCCGCCGCGCCCGGTAGTCAGCCGGTGAACAGCGTCGTCCGGTCCACCATGCACAGCCGGTTGCCGAACGGGTCGGTCAGGTAGAAGGACCGCTCGCCCCACGGCTGCACGCGGATGGCGGAGTCGATCCGCGCGTCGAGCGCGCTCGCCCGTCGCTCGACCGCCTCGAGGTCGTCCACGGCGAAGTAGACGGGCTCGGGGTTGGGGCGGGCGTCCCACGGGTCGGTGTCCTCGCGCGGGCTGAACAGCGCCAGGATCGTGCCCTCGCAGTCGAGGTAGTGCCGCCCGCTGGACACCCGCGTGCCGGGCAGCCCCAGCAGGTCCTCGTAGAAGCGGGCCGCCGCGGCGATGTCGGAGACCGGAACGATCACTCTGAACAGCTTCACCGGCAGTCCTTACCCGGAGTCGGTCAACGCAGGCGCAGGTACGCCTCACCGCGCGGGGAGAGGCGGTAGCCCTTCTCCAGGCTGATGGTCAGGCCGAGGTTCTTGAGCTTGCGAACGTCCACTTTGAACGGAAGCATCTCGCGGCCCAGCTCCGCCGCGAGGTCGCCGGCGCGCACCGCGGGCCGCCGCGCGATGATGTCGAGGGTCTGCGCGGTCCACGGGCCGTGCGCCGACGCCCGGTCCAGCCGCGCCAGCCGCTCGGAGATCTCCTCGACGTCCGAAGTAGACAGATCGGCTCCGTTGGCGAGAAGGTCGCGCGGGTCCGGCTCGTCGACGTGGCGCAGCCGCAGCAGGTAGACCGGGTCGGACGGGTCGCCGCGCAGGTCGGCCACCGCCTCGGCGACCGAGCCGTAGCCCGCCGCCACGGCGTCCACCCGCCGGATCCGTCCCGGCGACACCTCGTCGACCGACTCCACCAGCACCCGGCCCGCCGCGGTCCGGTAGACGTTGCCCGCGGTGACCTGCCGGCGCCGCCAGCGCCGGAACAGGACCGTGACGGACCCGTCGCGGATCCCGGCCTGCAGCCGTCGCTCGATGAGCACGCGGTCAGCGGCGTTCGGCGTGATCCGACAGCGCGCGCACCGCGTCGGCCACCGCCGCACATCGCGCGGTGCGGACCGCCGTGAACAGCGGCCGCAGCGCCTCGGCGCGCTTCAGCGCCGCGGATGCGGACAGCGCCCCGCCCGGCTCGTCCTCCATCGCGAGCTCCAGGATCGCCGACACCTCCGCCGCCCGCTGCAGCACCCGCAGCGCCCGCTGCGGCATGCCGACCGGCCAGCTCGCCTTCGTCCGCTCCGCGATCCGCGCCTGCAACTCCTCGCGCACGCCGGTGCGCTGCTTGGCGACCCCGAGCTCGGTGAGCATGCCCGCGGCCACCCGCATGGCACCGGTCAGCTCGTGCTCCGCCTCGCCCAGCGGCACGTTCGGCGGCGGCGCGGGCTGCCCGATGTCGAAGACCGTCCATCGCAGGATCGCGCTGCCGAGCGGGCTGCCGACCCGCTCCGGCACGACGCCCAGGTTGCCCAGCACGACCGCCTCGCCGGCCCGTAACGCCTCGGACGCGAACGCACCGGGGCCGCCCAGGCCGCGGACGTCGCCGGGCACCGGCATGACCAGCCGCCCGCTGTCCACGCCGGCCCGCCGCAACGCGGCGAGGAAGGCCGCGGGCGCGCCGCCGGGCTCGCCCCGCACCGGGATCTCCAGACCGGCCGCCAGATCCTCGTCCGCGGTGACCACCTCATGCTGCTCGGCCCAGTCCTGCAGGGCGTCGAGCACGTCGTCCGCGGCGGCGGCACCGCTCAGCCAGGCCGAGGACCACACCGCCATTGTCGCGCTGGGGGATGACACGAACGCAAAGATTACGCGATCACCGCCGGCCCCCGCTCGGGGTGGTGGCCTACCTGACCGCCCGCTTCTCCGGGCCGACCTGGCGTTCCAGCAGGTCGCGGAACCGCCTGCGCTCCTCCTGCGCGCCGAACGCGCGGTGGGGCACCGGGAACAGCGCCGCGGCGTCGCCGGTGCGCAGCACGAAGCCGCGGTTGGTCTCCAGCCAGCCGGCCAACGCCGACCAGCGCAGGTCGCTGTAGGCCGTCCCGTCGACGGTCATCATCCGCATCGACGCGTCGTCGACGGTCGCGGTGACGGTCGACGCCGCGACGGGGTTGCGGCGGAACCCGGCGTACACGTCCAGCATCGGCAGCGCCACGATGACCGCCGCGCACGCAATCCCGAACACGCCGGGCAGCACCACGCCGAGCACCACGAGCACGGCGCCGAACGTGGCGAGCGCGGTCGCGAACCAGGGGGACCAGCGGTAGAGCGGGGTCACCGCGCGCAGCGCGTCGCCCCAGTCGCCGGGTCGCGGGTCCCACCGCAGTTCCAGCCGCTCCTCCGCCACTCCGTGTCACCCTCCACAACCAGCACGTTCGTCGGCGAAACTAGACACATGACACATCCCGCACGGGTCCGGGTGGAGCGGGTACGGGAAGCGAGCACCGCCACGACCCTAGAGCTTTTCTTCGACCTGGTGTTCGTCTTCGCGCTGACCCAGGTCACCGCGCTGATGGCGCACGAGGTCTCCGGCCGCGGGCTGCTGCGCGGCGTGCTGCTCATCGCCGTCGTGTGGTGGTGCTGGGTCGGCTACTCCTGGCTGTCCAATGTGGTCAAGGCGGACGAGGGCTGGGCGCGGGTCACCATGCTGGTCGGCATGGCCGCGATGTTCCTGCTGGCGCTGGCCATCCCGGAGTCCTTCGAGGACCTGCCCGGCGGGCTGCCCGGCCCCACGGTGTTCGCGCTCGGCTACCTCGTGCTGCGCCTGGCGCACCTGGTGCTGTTCTGGATCATCAGCGGCGACGACGCCGGGCTGCACCGCCAGGTCGCCCGGTTCGCGCCGACGATGGCGGGCGGGACCGTGTTCCTGCTGCTCGCCGCGAACACCTCCGGTGACGCGCAGCTGCTGCTGTGGCTGGCCGCGGTGGTCGCCGACTACGGCGGCACGCTGGTCATCGGCGCGCGCGGCTGGCGGCTGAACTCGGCGGGCCACTTCGCCGAGCGGCACGGGCTGATCGTCATCGTCGCGCTGGGCGAGTCGATCGTGGCGATCGGCGTCGGCGTGACCGCGCTGCCGATCTCCTGGCCCATCATCGTGTCCGCCGCGCTGGGCCTGTCGGTGTCGGCGAGCCTGTGGTGGGTCTACTTCGACACCTCGGCGCTGATGGGTGAGCACGCCCTGGCGGCCGCCCGCGGCGAGCACCGCGTGTCGATGGCGCGGACCGCGTTCACCTACCTGCACCTGCCGATGATGGGTGGCATCGTGCTGCTCGCGCTGGGGCTGAAGAAGGTGCTCGAGTACGTCGGCGACACCGAGCATCACACCCTTTCCGACCCGCTGACGGGCGTGCCGCTGTGGGCGATGTACGGCGGCGTGGTGCTCTACCTGCTGGCGCTGGTCGCGTTCTCCTACCGCTGCTACCGCAACGTCAAGGTGTTCCGGCTCGTCGCGGCCGCGGTGCTGCTGGCGCTGCTGCCGCTCGCGGCGACCGTCCCCGCGCTGGCCACGCTCGGCCTGCTCGCTGCCGTGCTCATCGGGCTCAACGTCGTCGAGATGATCATTTTCGCGACCGACCGGAAGGCGCTGCGGCACGGGCGCCCCGAGGGCGTGCACGCGGAGTAGCTGGAGCTGCTCCACGTCGACCGCCGCGCGGATGGTGCGTAGCGTCGGGAAGGTGACAGGACAGGTGACCCCACCAGAGGGGCTCCCGCGGACGGCGGGGGAGCTGCGCGCGGCGGAGTTCGTGCCGCGCGGCATCAAGACGGAGATTCGCGAGAACCTGCTCGCCGCGTTGCGTGAGGGGCGCAACCCGTGGCCGGGCATCGTCGGCTTCGACCGGACCGTGCTGCCCCAGCTGGAGCGGGCGCTGCTGGCCGGGCACGACGTGGTGCTGCTCGGCGAGCGCGGGCAGGGCAAGACCAGGCTGCTGCGCACGATCGTCGGGCTGCTCGACGAGTGGACGCCGGTGATCGCGGGCGCCGAGCTCGGTGAGCACCCGCTCGACCCGATCACCCCGGAGTCCCGGCGGCGCGCCGAGGAGCTCGGCGACGACCTGCCGGTGGCGTGGCGGCACCGCTCCGAGCGGTACGCGGAGAAGCTGGCCACACCGGACACCTCGGTCGGCGACCTGATCGGCGACGTGGACCCGGTGAAGGTGGCCGCCGGGCGCACGCTGGGCGACCCGGAGACGATCCACTTCGGACTCGTACCCCGCGCGCACCGCGGCATCGTGGCGGTCAACGAGCTGCCCGACCTCGCCGAGCGCATCCAGGTGGCGCTGCTGAACGTGATGGAGGAGCGGGACATCCAGGTCCGCGGCTACACGCTGCGGCTGCCGCTCGACGTGCTCCTGGTGGCCACGTCCAACCCGGAGGACTACACCAACCGCGGCCGGATCATCACCCCGCTCAAGGACCGGTTCGGCGCCGAGGTCGTCACCCACTACCCGCTGACCGTGGCCGCCGAGGTCGACGTGATCAAGCAGGAGGCCGACCTGCTGGCCGAGGTCGGCGATGCGCTGCTGGAGGTGCTGGCGCGGTTCGTGCGCAACCTGCGCGAGTCCTCGGCGATCGACCAGCGCTCCGGCGTGTCGGCCCGGTTCGCGGTGGCCGCCGCGGAGACCGTGTCGGCGGCCGCGCTGCGCCGCTCGGCACTGGTGGGGGAGGACCCGCCGATCGCCCGGCCGATCGACCTGGAGGCCGTCCCGGGCGTGCTGCGCGGCAAGCTCGAGTTCGAGTCGGGTGAGGAGGGCCGGGAGACCGAGCACCTCACCCACCTGCTGCGCCGCGCGGTCGCCGAGACCGCCAAGGAGCACTTCGCGAGCCTCGACCTGCGGACCCTGGTGGACGCGGTGGTCGACGGGCACCTGGTGGCCACCGGCGAGCGGGTGCCGGGTGCCGAGGTGCTCGGCGCGCTGCCGGAGCTTCCGGTGCTGCACGAGGTCGCCGCGCGGCTGGACGTGCGGCCCGACGACCCGCCGGGGCGGATCGCCGCCGCGGTCGAGCTCGCGCTGGAGTCGCTGTACCTCGCGCGACGGCTGGCCAAGGACTCCGAGGACAACGGCGGGATGACGGTGTACGGACCGTGAGCTCGCCGGACCGTTTCAGCTACGGCCCGTGGCACGACGGGCCGGACCCGCTCGCGCCGCCGGTCGACATCCGCGACGCGCTGGACGCGATCGGCCGGGACGTGATGGACGGCCGGTCGCCGCGGTCGGCCCTGGACGAGCTGCTGCGCCGCGGCACCCGGAACACGTCGGGCCTCGACGAGCTGACCCGCCGGCTGTGGCAGCGGCGGTCGCGGATCCAGCGGCGGCACAACCTGGACGGCACCCTGCAGCAGGTGCGTGAGCTGCTGGACGAGGCGCTGCGGGCGGAGAAGGCCGAGCTGTTCCCGGACCCGTCCGACGACGCCCGGTTCCGCGAGGCGCAGCTGGACGCGCTGCCGTCGGGGACCGCGGCGGCGGTGCGCGAGCTGTCCGAGTACGACTGGCGCTCCGACGAGGCGCGCGAGTCGTACCGCAAGATCTCCGACCTGCTGGGCCGGGAGCTGATGGAGTCCCGGTTCCAGGGCATGAAGCAGGCGCTGCAGAACATGCGGCCGGAGGACTCCGAGCGGATCCGCGCGATGATGGCGGACCTCAACGACCTGCTGCTGTCGCACCTGCGGGGCGAGGACACCGCCGAGCAGTTCGACGAGTTCATGCGCAGGCACGGCGAGTTCTTCCCGGAGAACCCGCGCAACACCGAGGAGCTGATCGACGCGCTGGCGCAGCGGGCGGCCGCGGCGCAGCGGATGATGAACTCGATGTCCGCCGAGCAGCGCGCGGAGCTGGCGGAGCTGATGGCGGGCGCGTTCGGCGACCCGCGGCTGGTGGAGCAGATCGCCTCGCTGGACGCGAACCTGCGGGCGCTGCGCCCGGGGGAGGACTGGACCGGATCCGCGCGGATGCGCGGCAACCAGCCGCTGGGCCTGGGCGAGGGCGCGCAGGCGATGGCCGACCTCGCGGAGATCGACGCGCTGGCCGAGCAGCTCGCGCAGTCCTACCCGGGCGCGCGGCTGGAGGACATCGACATCGAGGCGCTGGAGCGCCAGCTCGACGAGGACGCCGGAGTCGACGCGCGGCGGCTGTCGGAGCTGGAACGGGAGCTGCGCGAGCAGGGCCTGCTGGAGCGGGCGCCGGACGGTTCGCTGCGGCTGTCGCCCAAGGCGCTGCGCCGGCTGGGACAGACCGCGCTGCGCGACGTGCTCAGCGCCGCGCGCCGCCAGGGCCGGCGCGACTCGCGCAACGCGGGCGCGGCGGGCGAGCCGACCGGTTCGACGCGGCCCTGGCAGTTCGGCGACACCGAGCCGTGGGACACCTCGCGGACGGTCCGCAACGCGGTGTTGCGCACGGCGTCGGCCGGCGGTGCGGTCGACCTCGACGTGGTCGATGTCGAGGTCGTCGAGACCGAGCAGCGGGCGCGGGCCGCGGTGGCGCTGTGCGTGGACACGTCGTGGTCGATGGTCCAGGACAGCCGCTGGGTGCCGATGAAGCGCACGGCGCTGGCGCTGCACCAGCTGGTCAGCACCCGGTTCCGGACCGACGCGCTGCAGCTGATCACGTTCGGCCGGCACGCACGGCCGGTGGACCTGGCCGAGCTCGTCGGCCTGGAGGGCGTGTGGGAGCAGGGCACGAACCTGCACCACGCGCTGCTGCTGGCCGGCCGGCACCTGCGCAGGCACTCGGACGCGCACCCGGTGGTGCTGGTGGTGACCGACGGCGAGCCGACCGCGCACCTGGAGCCGGACGGCGAGGCGGTGTTCGACTGGCCGCCGATGCCGGTCACGCTGCGCAAGACGGTGGCCGAGGTCGACGCGCTGGCCAAGCTGGGCGCGTCGGTCACGGTGTTCATGCTGGGCGAGGATCCGAGCCTGGCCGCGTTCGTCGACCTGATCGCGCGGCGCAGCGGCGGCCGGGTGGTGAACCCGGACCTGGACGGCCTGGGTGCCGCGGTGGTCGGCGACTACCTGCGCAACCGCCGCTCGCGGCACTGACCCCTCAGCGCCTGACCTGGCCCGAGGTCGCGCCGAAGGTGTAGGCGCCCTCGGCCAGGACCGCGCGCCAGTAGCGGGCGGCGGGTGCGCGGATCCTGCTGGTCGCGACTCCGGCGGAGCTCGTGTACACGGTGCTCGCGGACCGCCAGGCGGCCGAGGTGGTGAGCCGGTACTGGAAGGCGACCTTCGCGCGGCGCCAGGGCGTGTAGCCGCCGCGGTTCTTGTCGAAGTAGGCCGACCGGCTCGTCAGGGTCACGAACGCGCCGGACCGCACGGCGCGCGTGATCCTCTCGGTGGAGCGCGCCTTGATCTTCACGAAGGCGACCGTCCGGTCGACGGCGGTGTACGTGCCGTGGTCGGTGTAGATCGTGACGTCCGACGGTCCGACGCGGAAGACGCCGTAGCCGTCGAGGAAGGGGCACCACAACCAGGTGTCGGGCCGGTTGGCGACGGGGAAGGCGTAGGTGGTCTCGGTGTCGCCGCGGTAGATGTGCGTGGTGATGCTGGTCCAGTACACGCTCGGGTCCTCGGTGACTCGGGCGGTGAGGGGCACGTCCTTGCACCCGATCGAGGCGATGCTCAGGCTCGTGGTGCGGAACCCGGTGATGTCGGCCAGCGTGGAGTCCGCGGCGGCCACGGGCGCGAGCCCGGCGCCGGTCAGCGCGAGGGCGCAGAAGACCGCCGTCCAGGCGCGCCGTGTGCGGGTCATGCTTCGAGGGTCACCCGGGGCGGGTTGCCGAACGGGTGCAGAACGGGTGCGGGACGGTTGCGGTCGGCTCCGGCGGCCGGATGTCATCCTGGTGGCAGCCGACATCGCTGGGGGCGTCGATGGCCGATGGGTTCCGTCCAGGACACACCTACGAGAACGTCTACCTGATCGTGATCGACGCGTCCGGGTACTCGAGCATCGTCCGGCACAACCCGCTCGACCGCGCCGCGCACGCGTTCGACCAGCTCCGCGACCGGGCCGTCGCGCGGGTGCGCCGGACGGCCGGCAAGCTTCGCTGCGCCCGCGCGGAGCTCTGGTCCTGGCGCGGCGACGGCGGGATCCTGGCGGTTCACGACGACAACGAGAGTGTCGCGCGGGACGTCGCGCTCGGCGCGGCCCGCGACATCCTGCGGGTGGACCTGCGGCAGGTTCGTGACGGGTTGCGGCGCACCGAGCTGAAGGGCGAGCTGCGGCTGCGGGTCGCGGTGCACAAGGGCACCATCCGCCACGCGGCCGACGGCCGGACCGGAGCGATCCACTCGCCGGTGATCAACCTGGCGGCGCACCTGGAGGAGCTGACCCCGCCGGACTGCCTGGCGATCTCCGAGGCGGTACACCAGGTGGCCGGCCCGCACGCGGATGCCTTCGAACACGTCGGCGACCACGAGGGCAGCGACGTCTTCCTGATGACCCCGGGCGGCTCGCCGCAGGACGCCCGCCGCGCGTGGCTTGCGAAGGTCGGCCTGACAGGCAGCAGGCCGGTGTTCGCCCAGCCGCAGCGCCCCAGCCAGGCGGAGAAGGCCAGGCTCGTCCAGGCCGCGCGGTCGGACGTGGTCGACCTCGGCACCGCGCTGCACACCTCCTCGGGCTACCTGACTACCGCGGAACGCCCCGCTCGTTACAGGGACGCGGTTCTGGACTTCCTCGCCCGGGGAGGAACGTACCGGGCTGTCCTGCTGGATCCGTCCTGCGAGGCGACCATGACGCTGTCTCGCTACCGCAACGAGGACCTACCGGAGAAGATTCGCTCCTCGATCGTCGCCTTCGAACGCTTCAAGCAGCGGCATGGCGCGGTGACAGAGCGGTTGCATGTGTACCAATCCCGAGCATTCCCGGGCTTCGCCGCCATCGTCGATGATCTCGGCTCAGAGGACACGATGATCCTCTACTCGCCGTACCTGATGAGCAGTCACAGCGTCCACATCGAACATGGTGATTCACCGCACTACCTTGTCACGACATCGGCGGCACAGGTGTTGGAGAGCCTGTCCACACTGCTCACGTCGATATTGGACACCCGTGCAGTCGAGCAGATCATGTAGCGCATGTCGTGCCCCGGCTGGGTGAAGGTTGCCGCGGGATGCTGGGTCGGCTCAGCCCATGGTCGGACTCATGGTTAGTGTGTGGCCGCATGGTGGAGCCCACTAGTGATCTTGTCGTGCGTGTGCCCGGCGTGCCCTGGCGTAAGAGCAGCGCGAGCGGCGGCGCAGGCACCAGCTGCGTCGAGGCAGCGACTACCGGCGGTGTTGTCCTCATCCGTGACTCCAAGCACCCGACGGGTGGGGTCTTGGGACTTCCCCACCGTGGGTGGATCACGTTCATCAGTGGTCTCGCCGGTCCTCAGGAGATCGATGGGTCGTAGCTCACCGGAAGTAGTTCACCCATCGCGGTCCGTACCGTATTGGGATTCTAATGGCGAGCATTTGGCCAGGAGTGCTCGCAAGTAGCTCGCTGCTGCGAGCGATGCATGGCGGCGCCATATCTCATTGCGTTGGCCGTCACCGTAGTCAGAGATGCCCCTGATGACAAACCATTCCAGATTGTTCAGGAAGCTACTGCTGCCGATTCCGGCACCTTCCATCTCGATCGCAAGGAAACTATGGCGGCTGGCGAGCTGGTCACGGGCGGCCGCGTCACGCAGCGACCGGTCAGCGCTGCCGATCGCTCCGTAATGTACCTTCGGGTGACCTTTGCGATGACCGCTGACATTTCGATGGGGATGGTGCAACCGGTTTCCGCCACCGTCTCGCAGGACGTCGGTGTGTTGTGGTGGACGTTGATAGCCGGTCAAGTTTGGTGGTCTACCCTCATCGAGCCACTTCTCCCAGGGGCGCTGGCCGCTCAACTCATCAGCCTTGAGCATGTCCGCACAACGGACGAACCGCGGGGACGGCAGTGGGAACTGCCGTCGAGGTTGAATGCCGTCTGCGACGGTGCGGACATGGTCGTAGTCGACAAGTCCCTGCGTGGCAACGACAATGTCGCCCAACCGGACATGCCGCTCCGGCCTGTACGGGTTCGGGATACCGGCCGCTATGCCCACCATGATGACGGCGGCGACGGTCGGAAAGCTGCGCACTAGGTTGGTGCAACCATTCGCTGCCGCGTTGGTCGCGGTGGCACCGAGCAAAGTGAGTACAGTTCGGTGGTTGCGCAACTTCTCCCTGCTCGGAAGGTTCCCGAGCACGTACGGCGCGGGGTCTCGATTCACGTATTTTTCCTCGGGCTGCTCCAAGAGGGCACGCATTGCTGCGAATTCTTCCGGAATGGCGGTGATCAATCCGACAGTAGGACGGCGAGTCTGCCCGTCCAACCCCTCCGGCGTCCGCGGCTCGGGAAGGTGAGTGACGGCCGAAGCTAGGTCGATTGTCAGATCTTCGTCATAACCACTTCCTGACGTGATCATCGCGACCAACCTCCCCTCCGCCGGCACTAGGTGCTTATGCGCACGCTGTCGAGCGCCGAACTAATGATCTTGCAAGACTCGGTTTCATCGGCTGCGATGTTCTCCAGCGCGTGAAATGTCTCCACGAATATACTGTTGGTCTCCTTGTCGACCTGAATTAATTCGTCCCGTTGTGGATCTTCGATATTGACGATCGGCTCTTCATCGTGTGACTGAAACTCGAAGATCATGAACGAGCGGCGCATTAAGGCGGGATGCATTCCTACGCTGTAGGGCATGACTCGAATGCTGATGTTCGACTGCTCGGAGGCTTCCTTGAGACGAACAAGCTGCCGCATCAGTACGTGCGGGCCGCCGATCCATCGATGCAACGCCGACTCGTCGATAATAAAGGATGCCTTTGGGCCACTCTGGTTTTCGAGTAGCTCCTGCCGGCGCATGCGGACTTGGACTCCTCGCTCTATGCCGTCCGCTTCCGTGTTTCCACTGATCACTGCCCTTGCGTAGTCTTCGATCTGAAGCAGACCCGGAACGACGAATCCGACGTAGTGTCGAATGTGCGATGCGGAGTTCTCATAGTCGAGGAAATGCATGAATTGCTTGCTGAAGAAGTCACGATATTCATCCCACCACATCGCTTCTCGGGTGCGAGTGATCGCAAGAAGTTCTTCGGTTACTTCTGGGTTTGTGATTCCGTAGAAGAGGAGCAGAGCCATGACGTCGGACGTCGACGCGTTCAGCTTGCCGGTTTCCATCCGGATGACTTTCGACGTCGACCATCCCATTGCCTCTGCGACAGATTTTTGGGTGCACCCCGCGTCTTCCCGAATTCGGCGCAGCTCGGCCCGGAGCCGTCGCTGATGCATCACGCGGGTACCGCCCTGTGCCATCGACTTAGTCCTCCCAGGCCAGGTGGAGAAGTGCCAGTGGCGAAATGCCACGTGGCGAGATGGTACCTCGCATGTGGCGCATGTCATACCGCCAGCTGCCGTGAGGCCGGCTGGCGGCTGGAGAACTGTTGGGCCGCTGATCTAGGAGGTGATGTCCTTCGTGCGGAAGCGGCGCCAGGCCAGGAGGCCGAAGAACGCCGCGTAGGTCACCGCGGAGAAGGCGCCGGCGGCCATGTTCGACCAGTCGATGTCGGTGGAGATCAGGTCCGACCAGGCGAACGAGTAGTGGGTCGGCAGGTAGTTGCGCAGGCCCTCCAGGGCGGTGATCTGGTCCAGGATCTGCGACAGGATCGCCACCAGCACCGTGCCGCCGACCGCGCCCAGCGGGGCGTCCGTCGACACGGTCAGGAACAGCGCCACCCCGGCCACCCACAGCAGGTGGATCGCCAGGTAGCAGACCGTCAGCAGGAGCGCGACCATCGACTGGTCGAACGGGATCGCGTCACCCGTCGGGCTGACCGCCTCGCCCGCTCCGTAGAACACGAGGCCGACCCCGAGGGCGACCACCGGCAGCAGGGTGAGCGCGAAGAGCGACAGCAGCCCCGACGCGATCGCCTTCTGGCCCATCAGGCGGTGCCTCGGGACGGGCATCGCCAGCAGGTACTTCAGGCTCGACCACGACGCCTCGCTCGCGATCGTGTCGCCGAAGAACAGGGCGACGATCATCGGCAGCAGGAAGCTGCCCGTGGCGAACAGCACGAACACCACGAAGTTGGGCGCGCTCGCGGTCGCCAGGTCGACGAACCCGCCGGAGCGCCGCCCGCCGCTGTCGCTGCCGAACTCGAAGGCCGCCCACAGGATGAACGGCAGCACCACCAGGAACCCGAGCAGCAGCTGGACCCGCCGCCGGCGCAGTTGGCGCACCAGCTCCACCCGCAGCCGCAACGTCCGCCGCGGGCGGTAGCCGATGACCGACCCGTCGGGGGCCACCTCGACGGTCTCGTGCGCGGCCGCCTCGGCGAGCACCTCCAGCGCCGCCGGGTCCGTGTGCACGTCGTGCTCGTCGACGTGCTCGCCGGGGCGCGGGCCGGTGGCCGGGTCGACGGCGTCGACCGGATCGCGGGGGCTCATGACGGGGACTCCTCTCCGACCAGCTGCAGGAACGCGTCCTCGAGCCGCCGCCGAGGACCGGCCTGCTCGACCGCGACGCCGGCCCGCACCAGCCGCGCGAGCGCCTCCGCGCGCGGCAGGCCGTCCAGGTCCGCGTGCACCAGCGCGCCGTCGACCACCACGTCGTCCACGCCGTCGACCGAGCGCAGCACCTCAGCGGCCCGCGCGGGCCGGTCCACCCGGAAGGTGGCCTCACCGGCGCCACCGACGATCGCGTCGACCGGGCCGGCCGCGACCAGGCGGCCGTGGTGCATCACGACCACGTGGTCGCACGTCTGCTCGACCTCCGCCAGCAGGTGCGAGGACACCAGCACCGTCCGCCCCGCCGCGGCGTAGCGGCGCAGCACCTCGCGCATCTGGTGGATCTGCGGCGGGTCCAGCCCGTTGGTCGGCTCGTCGAGCACCAGCAGGTCCGGCAGCCCCAGCATCGACTGCGCGATCGCCAGCCGCTGCCGCATGCCCTGGCTGTACGTGCGCACCCGCCGGTGCACCGCGTCGCCCAGCCCGGCGATCTCCAGCGCCTCGCCGACGTGCGCCTTGTCCGCCGGCCGCCCGGTCGCCGCCCAGTACAGCTCCAGGTTGGCCCTGCCGGACAGGTGCGGCAGGAACCCGGCACCCTCGACGAACGAGCCGATCCGGGACAGCACCGGCGCGCCCGAGTGGACCCGGTGGCCGAACACCCGGATGGTGCCGCCGCTCGGCGTGATCAAGCCCATCAGCATGCGCAGCGCGGTGGTCTTGCCCGCGCCGTTGGGACCGAGCAGCCCGAGCACCTGACCCCGCTCGACTCGGAACGACAGGTCGTCGACCGCGGTCACCCCGCCGGGGTAGGACTTCGACAGGTCCTCGATCACCAGCGGCACGTCGATCAGCGAGGCGTCCGAGTCGACCGACCGGCGCCTGCGCAGCGCGCCCCAGACGCCGGCCAGCACGCAGATGCCCAGCACCACGGCGATCCCGGCCAGCGGGCCGGCCGGCGGGCCGGAGTCGGACCGGGTGCCCGACACCACGGGCGCCTCCACGACGGCGTCCGTGCCGACCGACACCCGGTAGGCCGCCGCCTGGGCCGGGGTGGCATAGGCCTGGTCGGTGGTGCTGACGACCAGCTCGATGCGCCGGTCCGTCTCGATCGGACGGACGATGCCGGGCAGCGTCACGGTGAGGTCCACCGGCCGCCCGTCGGCCGGCAGCGACGGGATCCGCAGCGGTGAGACGGCCGAGCCCGGCAGGATCCGGGTGCCGTCCGAGCCGACGTCGTAGAGCTTCGCGAACAGCACCGCGCCGCCGTCCGGCACCGGCACGCCCTTCACCGCCGACACCTGCAGGTGCACGGTGCTCGCCCCGGCGATCAGCAGCTGCGAGCTCAGCGGCCGGCTGGTGAACCGCGCGGACTGCCCCGGCAGGTCGATCGCCAGCCGCCCGGCCAGCCGCGACGAGCTCCCGATGATCGACCCGAGCCCCGGCATGCTGCTCACCGCGGCGGGGTTGCCGCCCGGCGGGTTGACGACCGTCTGCTGCGGCCCATAGATCCGCACCCGCCGCCGCTCGGTCGTGGTGCCGTCGAGCCCGGGGTAGGTGTCGGCCGAGACCGTGCGCACCGACGGCGCGCCCTGGACCCGCAGCGCGCCCTGCACGGCGTACTCGAACCCGGTGCCCGGGTCGGCACCGCGGCCCCGCAGGTGGAAGTCGAACCAGTCGGCGATCTGGCCGCGCAGGTCCGGCCCCGGCTTGCCGCCGTCGTGCCCGCCGGTGTACCAGACGACCTTGACCTTGCCGCCCGCCGCGCTGATCTGCCGCGCGGTGGCGTCGGCCTGGTCGAGCCCGAACAGCGTGTCCTGCTCGCCCTGCACGAGCAGCGTCGGCTGGGTGATGTCCCGCGTCACCGTCACCGGCGACACCGAGCGCAGCAGGTTCACCGTCTTGCGGGTGGCCTGGCCGGTGGTCGCGACCTCGGCGTAGGCGAGGCAGAAGTCCTGGCGGAACCGACCGCACGGGTTGCCGGTGCCGAGCTGGGCGCCCGCGTCGGCACCGGCGGGCGGGCGGTCGGACGGGGGCACGTCGGACGGGGCGCCGCCCGAGGCGGCCGGGGCGTCCGCGGAGTTGTCCTCGCTGCCCGGCTCCACCGCGTCGGAGGTCGGGTCGGCGACGCTCGCGCCGCTGACCCCGGCGGCGAAGAAGATGCCCGCCCAGGACCGTTTGAACACCCCGTCCGCGGCGAAGGCGTTAGCCGCCGGGGTCGCCGGAGTGGGGCCGGACGTCGCCGAGTTCGGCAGCAACGCCTGGCTCAGGTCGTTGTAGGTGATGGTCGGGGCGAGCGCGTCGACCCGCTTGTCGGTGCCGGCGAGCAGCAGCGACAGCGCGCCGCCGTAGGAGCCGCCGGTGACCCCGACCCGAGGGTCGTCCGGCCCGTCCTGGACGACCTCGTCCTGCCGCCCGAGCCAGCTGACCAGGGCACTCGCGTCGGCGACCTCCGCGTCGCGGGAGTTCAGCGCGATCTGCCCGGAGCTGCGGCCGAACCCGCGCGCGGAGTAGGTGAGGACCACGAACCCGCGCTGCGCGAGCTCCCGCGCGTCGCCCTCGACACTCTGCTTGCTGCCGCCGAAACCGTGCGCGACGATGATCGCCGGCGCGGGCGTGCGCTCCGGCAGGTACAGCGTGGAGTCGAGCCGCACGGCCTTGTCCGCGCCGTCCAGGGTCAGCTCCCGCGTGTGGACCACCGGGGGTTCGTCGCCGCTGTTGAGCCAGACCACGCCGGCCGTGCCGACGACGACGGCGACCAGCGCGACCAGGAGCCAACGCGTGCGTGAGCGGGAGAGACGGGCCACGCCAGAACCGTATGCGACCCTTCCTGAGAGTAGCTGAGAGGCCGTCCAGTCGGCCGGGTTTGTCCGTTGTGTACTAATGTGACCAAAAACATCCCCGCTGGGGTGGTGTGCAACCGGCACACGCGTGACAATGGGACTCAGTGGAGGGGAGTATTCCTTCGCGTCGACGTCGTCAACACGGATCGCCTCGCGAGGATCCCGGCGCCGGCGGCCGGTCGCGGGCCGGCGGAAGAGACCTCCGGTCGCACTAGCTGTCGGACCGGAGGTTCACTGAATGAACGTTCCCGTGTGGATCTGGCTTGCCACCATCGGGGGCCTCCTTGTGCTGCTTGCCGTCGACCTCGTCATCGTCGACCGCAAACCGCACGAGGTGACCGTCGGTGAGGCCGGCCGCTGGGTCGTGTTCTACGTCGCGGTGGCCGTGCTGTTCGGCATCGGCATCTGGATGTTCGCCGGCGGCACGCACGCCGGGGAGTACTTCGCGGGCTACATCACCGAGTACTCGCTGTCCGTGGACAACCTGTTCATCTTCCTGGTGATCATGTCGGCGTTCTCCGTGCCGGTCATCCACCAGCACAAGGTGCTGCTCGTCGGCATCCTGCTCGCGCTGGTCCTGCGTGGCTTCTTCATCGCCGTCGGCGCCGCCGCCATCGCCCAGTTCAGCTGGGTGTTCTACGTGTTCGGCGCGTTCCTCGTGTACACCGCGGTCAAGCTGTCCCAGTCGAACCTGGGCGGCGACGAGGACGGGGAGGACTACCAGGAGAACCGGGTCACCAGGTGGGCCAGGAAGCTCTTCCCGGTCACCGACGACTACCACGAGGGTCGCGTCTTCACCCGGATCGACGGAAGGCGGCTGGCGACGCCGCTGTTCATCGTGATGATCGCGATCGGCTCGGCGGACCTCATGTTCGCGGTCGACTCGATCCCGGCGATCTTCGGCCTCACGAAGGAGCCGTTCCTGGTGTTCGCGGCCAACGCGTTCGCGCTGATGGGCCTGCGGCAGCTGTACTTCCTGCTCGGCGGGCTGCTGCGGCGGCTGGTGTACCTGTCGATCGGGCTCGCGGTCATCCTCGGCTTCATCGGCGTGAAGATGGTCCTCGAGGCGCTGCACACCAACACGCTGCCGTTCGTCAACGGCGGCCGGCCGCTCGCCGTGCCGACGGTGAGCATCGCGCTGTCCCTGACGGTGATCGTGGGCGTGCTGGTGATCACCACGGTGGCGAGCCTGGTCAAGACCCGCCGCGACGACCGCCGCGAGGCGCAGAGGGTGGAGGCGGAGCGGGTCGGCACCTGATCAGGCCACCTCGACCAGGTCGTAACGGGAGTGCAGTTCGCCCCACGTGGCGTGGTGCCAGCCGTCGGCGGAGTGGTAGCGACCGTCGTCGCCGGGCTGCCAGGTGCGCATCCGGGTGTCGCGGACGATCGGCAGGTCCGCGGGGTCGGGCGTCGTGCCGACCAGCCAGACGCGGGGGCGGTTCGGTCTCGTCTCCTGCTCGTGGGTGTTCATGGCGGGCCTCTCGGTGTCCTCGGTGATCTTCTCGGTGTTGTGATGCCGGTCACCAAACCTTTCGTCACTGACGTTAGGGAGGCTTGGGCTATGGGGACATCGGGGAGACCCCCGGTTTCCCGGTGGGGTACCCCCTACCAGAAGCACGAGCTAGAGCAGGGTGTAGTTCAGTGCGTCGCAGATTCGGGCGAGCGGGAGGTCGAGGCCCGGGTAGTCGAGGGGGAGCAGCACGTCCGGGTTCGCGGGTAGCGCGTCGCCCGCCGGCGGGTCCCAGAGGCAGACCGCGGGGTCGCCGGAGTCCATGGACGAGCGGTACCAGAGACCGTCCAGGTCGGGGAACGCGGCGCGGATGGCGCGGGCCCATGCCTGCGTTACGTCCTTGGGTCCGCTGCTGATCTCCTGCGAGGCGCCGGCGCGGGTCGGCCACAGGCCGGTGAGGTCGAGCAGTCGCAGCGTGCGCCGCGGCTGGAACACGACGAGGTGCGGCCGTCGCGTCGTTCTGTCCACAATGGACGTCTGCTGGTAGACCTCCGCCACGCTGGTGCGGGCCGAGAGCCCGAAGTAGAGCACGCCGTGGCCCTTGGCCGGGCCGGCGCCGCCACCGGGACGCGGCGGGTGCGGGTCGAATCGCGCGTGCGGGAGCGGCCCGGACTCGCGGAAGGTGTTCCACCGCTGCTTGTGCGCGCCGCCGGCGGCGAACACGCGGACCAGCCGGGTACCGGAGTGCACCGCGACGATGTCCTCGTGCGGGCGTAGGAGCATCTTCAGCGCGGCAGGGGCCGGCGGCCGGGGGAGCCGTGACATTCCGCGATGTGTCTCCATGGTCGCCGGCGGACGGTCGGTTCAGCCTAGACCGCGCGCGTGCGCAGGGTGAGCGGATCGGCTCGGCGCGTACCGGCCGGGGGACTCGCGGGACCGGACCGGGGGACTCGCGGGACCGGACCGGGGACTCGCGGGGCCGGACGGGTCAGGGCGGGGTGCCCAGGGTGGTCGTCAGGCGGGCCACGGCCGCCGGGTCGCCGCCGGCCAGCAGCCAGTCGCGAGGGGCGGTCGGGTCGCCGGACATCGGCAGATCGGGCTGTGGGGTGGTCATGAACGCGGCCACCAGCAGCGGGGGCTGGTCCTCCGGCGCCGCGGCCAGCACGGCCTCCAGTCCCGGCAGCACGCCCGTGTTCGTGAACTGCCAGACCGGCAGCCGCCACCCGCCCCGGTCCTTCCAGCCCGCGAGCCTGCCCTCGGCGAGGCGGTGCCGGATCCGGCTCGGGTCGACGCCGATCCGCTCCGCGGCGCCCGCCACCGTGAGCGCGGTGTCCCGCAGCACAGCCTGCAGGGCCACCGCCCGGGCCCGCGGGTCGCGCTCGGCGGGCCGGCGCGGAGCGAGGTCCAGGCCGACGTCGGACAGGGCGGTGCGCTGCGGCTCGGTGAAGTACTCGGCCGGCTCGGGGTCGGCCGGGGACAGCCTGCGTGCGGCGTCCTCGACCAGCGCGAGGAACTCCTCGGAGTCCACCCGCAGGCCGGCGCGGGCGAGCGTGCCACGCAACGAGGGAGCCATGCGCCCAATGTAGCACGGACGTGCGCCTTCGTGCGCGCGCGCCGTCGTACTACTCTCGCCCAGGTGCCGACGGAGTCCGAGGGGTTCAGCGCCCGCGCGCTCAGCGAGAAGATCGACCAGCTCATCCGCGAGGGCAGCGTGCGCCGCATCGTGGTGCGCGACAAGGACGGCCGCACCGTGCTCGACCTGCCGGTGACCGCGGGCATCGTCGCCGTGCTGGTGGCGCCCATGGTCGCGGCCGCGGCGTCGGCCGTGGCGCTCGCCGGCGGGTGGCGGCTCGACGTGGAACGCACCGAGCAGCCGGGCGAGCGGCCCGAACGGTCCGAAGAGGACGGCTAGCTCACGGCGATGGCCGGGTTCTCCAGGTCGGTGTTGTCGATGACCACGCTGGCCCGCGCGCGCGGGTTGCACTCGGCGAGGTACATCCGCTGCCCCTCGACGTAGCGCTGGTTCGCCGGCGCGTCCGGGTCGGGGTTGCCGCCGTAGCCGCGCACCGCGCCGCGGGGCACCGACACCGCGAACGGCACCTCGAGCCACACCGAGTAGTCCCAGAACTGGACCAGCTCGTCGCGGTGCACGAAGATCCCGTCCACCACCAGGACCGAGCCGGGCTCGGCGAGCTCGGGCGCACGGGCCACCTCCCGCTCCCGGCGCCAGTCGTAGACCTCCCGGACGTAGCTGCCCGACCCCTCCGGACCGAACGGGTCGAGCAGCAGGCGGATCAGCCGGCCGTAGTCGTAGGAGTCCTGGTAGAAGCCCGTCGGCGAGTGCCGGCCGCGCCGGTGCCGGGTGCGGGCCGGGTTGCGGAACCCGTCCACGGACGCGCGCACCACCGGCGTGCCGCGCCCCTTGAGCTCCTCGGCGAGCTCGTCGGCGAAGCAGGTCTTGCCCGCGCCGTCGATGCCGTCGATGCCGACCCGGCGGAACCTGGTCGCCGGGGTCGTCAGGACCGCATCGGCGACTTCCGCTATGAGTTCTTGCCTCATCGCCGTAGTCAACCCCTCGTTCGGCTGAATTCCAAGGTTTCTCGGCGCACCGCGCAACGCGTTCGCCGATCGTATCCGTCCTGGAGGCATGAGACAGGACTTAGCCAGATGGCCGCGGATCGCTGTCGCCGCGGCGGCGGTGGTGGGGCTGGGCGTCGGCGTCGCCGGCACGGCCGTGGTCGTCGGGCTGGCCGACGGGGACCGGACGGAGGACATCGACCCGGGCGCGATCACGCTCGTCTCCTACGACTCCTGCTCGTCGGCCCTGCACGAGCTGACGACGGCGGCGCTGCCGCACATCGGGCCGTACGGGCTGGGCGGTGAGTACGGGATCGCCATGGACGGGGACGTGGCGGTCGCCGACGAGGGCGCGGTCGCCGCGCCCCGGGAGGCCGCGCCCGACGGTGCCGCGCCCGGCGTGGACGCCAAGGACCAGCAGTCGGCCGCGGGGGAGGGGCAGCGGGCCGAGGCCCCGGACCACTCCTCGACCAACACCCAGGAGTCCGGTGTGGACGAGCCGGACATCGTGAAGACCGACGGCCGCCGGGTGGTCAGCATCGCCGACGGGCAGCTGCGTGTGGTGGACGCGGCCACCCACCGCCAGGCCGCGAAGGTGGCGCTGCCCAGCGGGTACGCCACCCAGCTGCTGCTCGCCGGCGACCGGGCCCTCGTGCTGACCGCCGGCGGCGTGGCCGAGCCGATGCCGGGTGGCGTCGTGCCGAAGCCACGCCGGGGCGGCGTCTCGCCGGGCGATCCGGTGCCGGACGTGCCGGACGCGACCCCGCCTCCCGACGAGCCCACCGACGAGCCGATCGACCCGCCCATCGACCCGGCGTTCGGCTCGCAGCTGGTGCTCGTCGACCTGACCGGCGGGGGCAAGGTGCTGGGCACGCTCGCGGTCGAGGGCAGCTACCTCGACGCCCGCCAGGTCGGCTCGGTCGCCCGCGTCGTGGTTCGGTCCACCCCGCGGCTGGGCTTCGTCTACCCGGACGGCACCCGCTCGCCCGCGGCCGCGACGGCCAAGAACCGCTCCATCGTCGAGTCGTCGTCCATTTCGGACTGGCTGCCCCGCTACCAGCTCTCCAGCGGCGGGCAGGTGAGCTCGGGTGAGCTGGTGGACTGCACAGCGGTGAGCCACCCGAAGCGCTACACCGGGACGGCCATGCTCAGCGTGCTCACCGTCGACCTGAAGGCGGCCCTGGGCACCGGCGACCCGATCAGCATCGCGGCCGACGGCAACACCGTCTACGGCACGGGTTCGAACCTCTACATCGCCGACGACCACTTCCAGCACGGGCCCATGGGCTTCGGCCCGGCCGACAAGCCGGTGCCGTCGGGCAGCCAGCGCACCGAGATCTACCAGTTCGACATCTCCTCGCCGGGCCGGCCGGTGCACGTCGCCTCCGGCGGCGTGCAGGGCAGCCTGCTCAACCAGTACTCGCTGTCGGAGTACCAGGGGAACCTGCGGGTGGTCACCACGATCGGCGCCACCGGGACGCCGCGCAGCATGGTCAGCGTGCTCACCCGGCGCGGGGACGAGCTCGCCCGGGTCGGCAAGGTCGACGGGCTCGGCAAGGGCGAGCGGGTCTACGCGGTGCGGTTCATCGGCGACACCGGCTACGTGGTGACGTTCCGGCAGACCGACCCGCTGTACACGGTGGATCTCTCGGACCCGGCCAGGCCGCGGGTGACCGGCGAGCTGAAGATCACCGGGTACTCGGCGTACCTGCACCCGGTCGGCGAGGACCGGCTGCTCGGCATCGGGCAGGAGGCGACCGCCGAGGGCCGGACCACGGGCACCCAGGTGTCGCTGTTCGACACCTCGGATCCCGGCGGGGCCGAGCGCATCGCCCAGTACCGGTTCGCGGGCGGGCATTCCGAAGTGGAGGGTGACCCGCACGCGTTCCTGTACTGGCCGGACAAGGACCTGGTGGTGATCCCGGTCTCCGGCGGGTACACCGAGCAGTCCGGTGGCTACCCCGAGTCGGGCGCGGTCGTGCTCAAGCTGTCCGGCCGCTCGATGACGGAGGTGGGCACGGTGCACCACGACCTGGACCGGGACGGCACCGGCGTGCCGTTCACGCCGCGCCGGGCGCTGGTCGTCGGCGACGAGCTGTGGACGGTGTCCGAGGCCGGGATGCTGGTCAACGACATCGACACGCTGGCTCAGGTGGCCTGGCTGCCCTTCACCTGACCCGCCGGCCCGCGCCGAAGGTAGGTCCACATCGGACTGACGACCTCCGGCGCGGGCCCGGCCGGCGGCGGCGCCACGCCCTCGAGTGCCGCCCGAAGGCTGTCGTCGTCCGCGACGAACTCCGGCTTGAGGTGGTCGGTGTCGTAGTAGCGGTGGTACACGGGCGTGAGCGCGCCGGACATCGGCGGCACGATCCAGCTCCAGTCCGCCGGGCACTTGCGGCCCGCGCGCTCCTCCTTCTCCAGGTGCTTGAGGAACCGCGCGGACTCCGTGTGGTGGTCTGTGATCGTCGCGCCGGCCGCGGCGAACGAGTGCAGCACCGCGCGGTTCACCTCGACCAGCGCGGTGTCGCGCCACAGCGTCTGCTCCCGGCCGGTGTCCAGGCCCATCCGCGCGGCCACGGCCGGCAGCAGGTCGTAGCGGTCGGCGTCGGCGAGGTTGCGGGCGCCGATCTCGGTACCCATGTACCAGCCGTTGAACGGCGCGGCCGGGTAGCTCACCCCGCCGACCGACAGCCGCATGAAGCTGATCGCCGGCACCGCGTGCCAGCGCAGGCCCAGCTCGGCGAACCACGGAAGGTCGGGGTGGCGCAGCGGTACCTCGTGCACGGCATCGCCGGGCAGGGTGGCCAGGTGCGTCTCGTCGCCGTCGGACACCACGAGCGGCAGCACGTCGAAGCGGCCGGGCTCGGCGGGCGGGCGCCAGCCGATCCGGGTGACCGCCTCGGTGAACCGCACGTACCGCGGGTCGCCGAGCACGGTGCCGTCCGGCCGGGCGTACCCGGCGTAGCGGATGAGCTGCTCGTTCCAGATCCGCGGGCCCGGCCTGCCGGGCAGGTCCGGCGCGAACACCGTGATCACGGGCCGGAGCCGGCCGCCGTTGTACGCGATCCGCAGGTGCTCGGCGCACTGCCCGGCGATCTCGGCCGGCTCGCGGACGGCCCGCAGGTCGCGGACCTTCATGCTGCGCCAGTAGAGCCGCCCGATGCACCGTGCGCTGTTGCGCCACGCCAGCCGGGCGCCGAACGCGAGCTCGTCGCTGGTGTGCTGGTAGGTGCCGGTGAGCTCGATCTCCGCGCGCACCCACTCGATGCGCCGCTCGGGGTGGCCGGCGCCGGGGTTCTCCGCGTGGTACTGCGTGAGGAACTCGACGGCCTCCGCGACGGTGTCCGCGACGTCGACCGGTCGGCCGGTGCGGTGTCTCGGTAACTCCGGGGTCTGCACGGTCACTCGCGAGAACCTACCGTGATCCGTTCGTGATCGAACTCGTCGTACCGGAACGGCCTAGCGCCCACACACCCGGAGCAGGTGTGGTGTCCCGGTGGGTGAACCGGGCCGGGTGGTTCCGGGCGTCCGATGGGGTAGACAGCAGGAGTGAGTGACGAGCACGAGTACCCGCCGGGTGAGGACCCGCGACGCTGGCGTGCCCTGGTCGTGACCCTCGCCGGCGGGTTCATGATCCTGCTCGACGTGAGCATCGTCACCGTCGCGGTGCCGTCCATCCAGCAGGGGCTGGGCGCCTCGGCGAGCGGGGTGCAGTGGGTCGTCTCCGGCTACCCGCTGACGTTCGGGCTGGTGCTGGTCGCGGGCGGCCGGCTGGGTGACGCGTTCGGCCGCCGCCGGATGTACCTGTTCGCGCTGTCCGGGTTCGTGCTCACCAGCGTGCTGGCCGGGCTCGCGCCGACGCTGGTGCTGCTCGTCGTCGCCCGGCTGCTGCAGGGGCTGGTCGCCGGGCTCGTCACGCCGCAGAACGGCGGGCTCGTCCAGGACCTGTTCCGTGGCGCGGAACGCGGGCGGGCGTTCGGCCTGCTCGGCGCCACCATCGGGGTGTCCACCGCGGCCGGGCCGGTGCTCGGCGGGCTGATCCTCGACGCGTTCGGCGGGGCGGACGGCTGGCGCTGGGTGTTCCTGGTGAACCTGCCGTTCGGCCTGCTGACGCTCGTGCTCGCGTTCCTGCTGGTGCCGCCGATCCCGGCGCGCGAGATCTCCACCGACATCGACGTCGCCGGCATGGTGCTGCTCGGGCTCGCCGTGCTGTGCGTGCTGTTCCCGGTCGTCCAGTCCGACGCCGGCGGGCTGCGGCGGTTCTGGTGGCTGTTCCCCGTCGCGGTGCCGCTCGGCTACGCGTTCGTGCGCTGGGAGCGGCGCCGGGTCGCCGCCGGGCGGGTTCCGCTGGTCGACCTGCGCCTGTTCACCGTGACTCCCGGCTACACCTCCGGCGCGACGCTCGCGACCGTGTACTTCTGCGGCTTCAGCGGCATCTGGCTGGTGTTCGCCGTGTTCTTCCAGGCCGGGCTCGGCTTCACGCCGCTGGCCTCCGGGCTCGCGGTGACGCCGTTCGCGCTGGGCTCCGCGGTGTCGGCCTGGCTCGCCGGCCGGCTGGTCGACCGGTGGGGCCGGCGGCTGACGATCGCCGGCCTGTCCACGGTGGCCGTCGGGCTGGCCACCGTGGCCGTGGTGTCGCTGGTTGTCCACGACCACCTGATCGCCGCGATCGCGCTCCCGATGCTGGTCGCCGGCGTCGGCGGCGGAGCGGTGATCTCCCCGAACACCACGATCACGCTGTCCTGCGTGCCGTCGGGAATGTCCGGCGTGGCGAGCGGCATGCTGCAGACCGGGCAGCGGATCGGCGCCGCGGTCGGCACCGCCCTGCTCGCCGCGGTCTTCTACGCCACGGTCGGCGCGTCCGGCGGCCGGTACCCCGCCGGTCTCGCGGTGGCGCTGTTCTCGGCCGTCGGGCTGGTCCTGGTCGCGCTCGTGGTCGCCGTGGTGGATTTCCGTGGGAATAGCGGGAAGAGCAAGTTGGAAAATTTCCCCGCGCACTCTATGACATCTAGTCAGTAACTACTACGCTCGCCAGCGGAGGCGTTCTTGCCGGCCGCGGGTGGCAGTCCCTGCGCATCCTGCCCGCCGCGACCCGAGGGCAGCTCTCTATCGCTCAATTCCTGTTACGGGGTCGGCGTTTCGCGCGGGCGGCCGATGTTCGCCGGTGCGTTCCGCCGTCAATGGGACGGAGAGATCGAATGCGAAAACTGTTGGTCCGGGCACTCGTCGTCGCGGCCTCGGCCGCGAGCGCGCTGCTCGTCACGACCGCCGCCGCGCAGGCGTCCGCGCAGCCCAGGGAGCACGACCCGGTGTTCGGCGGGGACGCCGGCCCGGTCGGCGTGCTGGTCACCAAGCTCAGCCACGCGGACGCGACGTCCCGGCTGCGCTCGTCCGGCATCACCTGGTCCTCCAGCGGCGGGTGCAGTGACCGCAACAACCCCACGTGCACGTCGTTCGAGCAGGTCAACCTCGCCACGATTCAGGGTGCGCAGACCCTGAAGTCGGCGAGCGGCTGCGCGCTGAACATCACCGGCGGCACCGAGACCGGCCACGCCAGCGGCACCTACAGCCACTGGAACGGCTACAAGCTCGACTACGGCCTGAACAGCTGCGTCACCAACTACATCCACACCTATTTCACCTACATCGGCAGCAACAAGTGGCGGTCGGGGTCGGGCAACATCTACTACTTCGAGAGCAACCACTGGGACGTCACGTACTACAACTGCGGCGGCTGCTGAGCCGGCCGGCGCGGCGCCCCCGGGTTCGCCCGGGGGCGCCAGCGGATCGGCAGGTGCTTGATACCGTTCTGGAAGTTCGACCGCAGCCGCACCGGGTCGCCCGCGGGCTCCACCTCACCGAGCACGTCGAACAGCGCGGTGAACAGCGCCCGCATCTGGACCTTCGCGAGGTGCGCGCCGATGCAGTAGTGCGGGCCGTGCCCGAACCCGAGGTGGTCGTTGGGCTCCCGGGCGACGTCGAACCGGTCCGGGTCGCGGAACGCGCGTTCGTCCCGGTTGGCCGAGGAGAACCACACCACGACCTTGGCGCCGGCCCGGATCCGCGTGCCGCCCAGCTCGGTGTCCACAGTGGCCGTACGGCGGAACCGCATCACCGGTGACCACCAGCGCAGCATCTCGTCGACCGCCCTCGGCAGCAGCGCGCGGTCCGCGCGCAGCTTGCGGTACTCGTCCACGTCGGACATCAGGGCGAACATGCCGCCCGGCAGGGCGTTGCGCAGGGTTTCGTTGCCCGCCACGGAGAACAGCCAGAAGAGGTTCTCGAACTCGCCGATGCTGACCCTGCCGCCGGCCCCGTCGGTGCCGTCGCCGACCTCGCGCATGAGGTTGCTCATGATGTCGTCGCCGGGGTGGCGCCGCTTGTACTCGCCCGAGGTCGTGGGCGTAGGCGTACAGGTCAGGCATGCCGGTGCGGGTGCGCTGGTCGGGCAGCCGTCCGTCCGCGTCGGGGCGGGGCCGCAGGGCGAGCGCCCGCCGGGCCATCCCGGTGGAGCCCTCCTCGTGCGCCCGCGCGGACACCGCGTACTCGCGGTCCTGGTAGCCGATCACCCGGTTGCTCCAGTCGAACATCAGCCACCGGTCCTCGCTCGGCACGCCGAACAGCTCGGCGAGCGTGAGCAGCGGCAGGTCGGCGGCGATGTCGGTGGCGAAGTCGCACTCGCCGCGACCGGCGACGTCCTCGACGAGGCCACGGGCCCAGGTGCCGATCCGGTCCTCCAGCCGGGAGATCGCGCGCGGGGTGAACGCGCGGGTCAGCAGCTTGCGCAGCCGGGAGTGCTCGGGCGGGTCCTGGTTGAGCATCATCTGCCGGACGAACGCGAGGGCGGCGGCGTCCGGCGGGTCGGTGATCTGCGTGGCGCCCAGGTGCGAGGAGTAGACCGCCGGGTCGCGCATGACGTCCTTGACCTCGGCATGCCGGAGCACGCCCCAGAAGCCGGGACCGGCCGGCGCCCGGTCGTCCGCGGGCTCGTCCATCCAGACCACTGCGGACTCCGCGCGCAGCCGGGCGAACGTCTCGTGCGGCACGCCGGTCAGGTAGGTGTCGGGGTCGACGATCGCATCGGTGTCGGCGGACATGCCGCCATTCTGCTACCGGGTGCGGCAGGATCGTGGTCCGTGGACGTTCACCTCGCCCGGCACGGTTCCGGCGACCCTGCCCTGCTCCTGCTGCACGGGCTGGGCGCGACCGGCGCGGTGTGGGACGGGCTGGTGTCCTTCCTCGCCGGGCGGTGGCCGGGACAGGTGCTGGTGGCGGACCTGCCGGGGCACGGCCGGTCGGCGCCGCTGCCGCGCTACTCGTTCGGCGCGATGACCGAGGCGCTGGCCGGCGCGCTCGACGCGGGCCGGCCGGTGGCGGTGCTCGGCCACTCGCTGGGCGGCGTGCTCGGCCTGACGCTTGCGAGCGGCCGGTTCGGCGTGCCGGTGCCGGCGGTGTGCGGCCTGGGGATCAAGGTCCGGTGGAGCGAGCCTGAGCTGGCCAGGGCGGCCGAGCTGGCGGCGCGGCCGGCGACGACGTTCGGTACCCGCGAGGCGGCGATGGAACGGGCGCTGAAGGTGGCCGGCCTGGCGGGGCTCCTCCCGGCGCTGGACGCCGGGGTGGCGGCGGTGGACGGGGGCTGGCGGCTCACGCTCGACGCGGCCGCGTTCGGGGTCGGCGCGCCGGACATGCCGGCCCTGCTCTCGGCGTGCCGGGGGGCGGTGGTGCTGGCGGCGGGGGAGAGGGACCCGCTGTCGCGCGGGGCGGACCTGCGAGAGCTGCGCGCGGACGCGGTGGAGCTGGCCGGGCTCGGCCACAACGCCCACGTGGAGAGCCCGGAGGCGTTGTGGCCGCTCGTCGACCGGTTGTCCTAGCGGACGCCGAGCAGGTCGACGACGAAGACGAGGGTCTCGCCGGGCTTGATCGCGCCGCCCGCGCCGCGGTCGCCGTAGCCGAGGTGCGGCGGGATGACCAGCTTGCGCCGGCCGCCGACCTTCATACCGGCCACGCCGCGGTCCCAGCCGGCGATGACCCGGCCGCCGCCGAGCGGGAAGCTGAACGGGGCGCCGCGGTTCCAGGAGGCGTCGAACTCCTCGCCGGAGGAGTGCGCGACGCCGACGTAGTGCACGCTCACCTGCTGACCGGGCCGGGCCTCGTCGCCGTCGCCGACGGTGATGTCCTCCACGACCAGGTCGGCCGGCGGCGGACCGTCGATGGGGTCGACTTCGGGCTTTTCGAGGGCCATGCGGTTCTCCTTCATGGGTTCGGTCCTACCCGGCTCATCCAACCAGCAGCGACGGCACCCGGCCGGCGACCGGTGCGTATGCTGCAGGGTACGGCTCCTCGACCAGTGCAGCCCGTCCCCTCCGCACCCGCGCGGCACCACCGCCTTGCGTGCGCCCCCGGTTCGACCCGAGGAGCTGTCGTGCGCTCGTCAATTCCCGCCCGCTCGCCACACACCGTCCGCAGCTCCCCCGTGCGGGACCTGCTCGCCCTGACCTCCCGGCCGGAGGTGATCTCCTTCGCCGGCGGCCTGCCCGCGCCCGAGCTGTTCGATGTGGACGGTTGGCGGGCCGCCTTCGACCGGGCGCTGTCCGGTCCCGACGCGCGGCGCAACCTGCAGTACGCGCCGACCGAGGGCAACGCCACGCTGCGCGCCCTCATCGCCGCCCGGCTGCGCGCCCGCGGCCTCGACACCCGCGCGGACGACCTGCTGATCACGACCGGGTCCCAGCAGGCCCTCACCCTCGTGGCGTCCGCGCTGCTCGGGCCCGGGTCGGTGGTGGCGGTGGAGGAGCCGACCTACCTGGCCGCGCTGCAGGCCTTCAAGCTGGCCGGCGCCCGGGTCGTGCCGGTGGCCGGCGACGAGGACGGCATCGTGCCGTCCTCGCTCGCCGAGGTCGCCCGGCGCGAGCGGCCGGAGCTGCTGTACCTGGTGCCGACGTTCGCGAACCCGACCGGGCGCACGCTCACCCGGTCCCGGCGGCACGAGGTCGCCGAGCTCGCCGGGGCCCACGGCCTGTGGGTGGTCGAGGACGATCCCTACAGCGAGCTGCGCTACCGGGGTACCCCGCTGCCGCCGCTGGCCGCGGCGCCGACCGACCGGGTGATCAGCCTGGGCAGCCTGTCCAAGATCTGCGCCCCCGGCCTGCGGCTGGGGTGGCTGCGCGCGCCGGAGTCGCTGCTGCCGACGCTGGTCGTCGCCAAGCAGGCGGCCGACCTGCACACCAGCACCATCGACCAGGCCGCGGCCGCCGGCTACCTCGAGTCGTCCGATGTGGACGGACAGGTGGCCCGCCTGCGCACCGAGTACCGGACCCGCCGCGACGCGATGATCGCCGCACTGCCGGGGGCGACGCCGGACGGCACGCGCTGGACCGAGCCGGACGGCGGCATGTTCGTCTGGCTGCGCCTGCCCGGCCCGGCCGACACCGCCGCGATCCTGCGCTCGGCGCTGCGCCGGCAGGTCGCGTTCGTGCCCGGCGCGCCGTTCTTCGTCGCGGACCCCGACCACGCCACCCTGCGGCTCTCGTTCACCACCCACACGCCGGCCGAGATCGCCGAGGGCATGCGCCGCCTCGGTTCGGTCCTGGCCTGACCCGCACGGGGTCGATCCGGACTCGACCGAACGGCATCTCCCGCGGGCGATGCTGGCGCCATGGACGCAACCCTCGACGGCCGGGTCGCCGTCGTCACCGGGGCCGGGCGGGGGATCGGTCACGCCATCGCCACCCGGTTCCGCGCGGCCGGTGCGACGGTCGTCGTGTCCGACGTCGACGCCGGGGCGGCGCGGGCGGGTGCGGAGCGCATCGGCGCCACCGCGATCACCTGCGACGTCCGGGACGAGGGCCAGGTGACGGCACTCGTCGAGCGCACCGTCGACCGGTTCGGCGCGCTGCACGTGATGGTCCCGAACGCCGGCGTCGGCGGGCCCGCGCCGCTGCTCGCCCTCGACCTCGCCGCGTGGCGCGAGGTGATGGCGGTGAACCTCGACGGCGTCTTCCTCGCCGTCCGGTACGCCGCGCCGGCGATCATCGCGGCGGGCGGTGGGTCCGTCGTCACCGTCGCCTCGGTCACCGCCGGCGCCGGCACGCCGCTCATGGCGCACTACGCCGCGGCCAAGGCGGCGGTGGTCAACCTGACCCGGACCGCCGCCCTCGAACTGCGTGACCACGGCGTGCGGGTCAACGCCGTCCTGCCGGGGTTCGTCGGCACCGACCTGGTCCGGGCCACCGCGCCGGTCCTCGACGAGCACCTCGGCCCGGGCGGCTTCGACGAGGTGATCCTGCGCCGGCAGGGCCGCTACGGCACCCCGGCCGAGGTCGCCGAGGCGGCGCTGTACCTCGCGGGCCCGCGATCGGCGTTCTGCACCGGTACCGCGCTCGTCCTGGACGGCGGCCTGTCCGCGTCGCTCCTATGAGGACCCACATATCCCGCGCGGTCCGAGCGATATCCGCGTATGACCAACGAACGCGTCCTCGGCGTGGACGCCTGCCGGGCGGGCTGGGTCGGCATCGCGCTGACCGGTGACCGCGTCGACGCCTACCAGACCCGCACGATCGCCGACCTGGTGGCCGCCGCCCAGGCGGACGGCCCGCTCGCGGTGGTGGCCGTCGACATCCCCATCGGGCTGCCGGACAACTCCCGCCGCCAGGCCGACGTGCGCGCCCGGGCGGAGGTCGGCCGGCTGGCGTCCTCGGTGTTCATGACGCCGGTCCGCGGCACGCTGGAGTACCGCGACCACGGTGGCGCCAGCGCGCACAACAGGGAGCGGGCGGGGGAGGGCATGTCGATCCAGGCGTTCGGGCTGCTGCCCAAGGTCCGCGAGGTCGACCGCTGGCTGCCGGACGCACCGTGCCGCGTGGTCGAGGTCCACCCCGAGGTCAGCTTCGCGGCGCTGGCCGGCGCCCCGCTGGACGTCCGCAAGCACACCTGGGCCGGAGCCCGGCTGCGCTACCGGATCCTCGTGGACGCCGGCATCGCCCTCGGCGACCTCGGTGAGCCCGGCGCGACGGCCGGCGTCGACGACGTCCTCGACGCCGCGGTGTCCGCGTGGACCGCGCGCCGCGTCAGCCGGGGCACCGCCACCTCGCTGCCGGAGACCCCGGAGACCTTCACCGACGGCGTGCGCTGCGCGATCTGGCGCTGACCCGCGCGCCGGGCTACGTCCGGGACAGCCGGCTCCGCGCGACCGCGGTCCGGTAGGAGGCGGCGCGCTTGTGCAGGTCGCGCGGTCCGTCCTCGTTCGCCGGGTGGTCGGCGTACCGGGCGAGGCCCCGCTCGGCCCACCACAGCGCGAGCTCGGGGTTCTTGGCCTTCTGGTGCCGGATGGCGGCCTGGCGGTAGGTCTGCAGCAGCGGCACGACGCCGAACTTGGCGAGCAGCGCCGGCACGATGCCGGCCATCTCCGCGTCGTGCTGGCGGCAGGCGAGGTCGTAGTCCGCCAGCGCCGCCGGGTCCGCGTCGCGCCGCCCGTAGAGCACCGACTCGAGCTCGGCGAACAGGTAGTGGCGGCCGATCAGGTCCGTCTCGGCGCGCAACAGGTCGCGTAGCCGGGAGACGCGGTCGTGCGGCTCGCCGGGCAGCGTGTCCAGCCAGCCGAGGTCGTAGCTGTCGTCCTCGGCGTCGGTCGCGACGGCGTTCGACAGGCCGGTGCGGAGATTTCCGGTGGTTCCCCGCGCCGGTCGCGTGCGCCGGGTCGGCGGCACACCGAATTCCTCCGCGTCGTATTTCAGGAACACCCCCAGATTTCCTGACCCGCTGCCGGCAATCACGCCGGGAAGCGCGATCGTCGTGCGATGTAATTGCTGGAGCCGCCGCAGACCGGGCCGCATCAGGGCCGCGTTCTCCCGGCTGAGGTGGCCGACCCGGCGACCGCCGATCCAGACCGACACGGCATTCGGGTCGTGCGCGTTGTCGTGCTCCGCGATCAGGACCGCGTGAATGTCGTGCCGAATTCTGCCGGCCCGCCGCCCGCCGGCGATGGCCCACAACTCGTCCTGGTGGAATGATTCGCCGACCACCTCGAGGTCGTCCGGGCCGGCTGGCTCGGCCGAATTCCCCTGATTTCTCCGCATGCCCGTTCGTCGTGATCACCGCCCCCGCGTTACGTATTTCCGAGAGCTTTCCGGGCGAGGGTGACGAATGCGCGCCCGGCGGGGCCGCTCGGGCCGCCGGCGCGCCACGCGAAGGTCAGCCGCCCGCGCAGCACCGGCCGGTTGATCGCGACCGGGCGCAGCCGGTCGGTCCGGGCCGCGGCGAACTCGCCGGGCAGGATCGCCGCGCCCAGCCCGTGCGCGGCGAGCTGCGCGAGTACCTCGGGGTCGCTCGCCTCGAACGCGATCCGCGGCGCGAACCCGGCCGCCGCGCACGCCTCGTCGAGCCGGGCGCGGATGCCGGTGCCGCGGGGCAGGCTGATCAACGGGCGCCCGCGCAGCGTGTCGAGCGAGATCGCGGGATGCGCGGCGAGCTCGTGGTCGTGGCTCACCGCGGCGACGATCGGCTGGTCGGTGATCACCTGGACCTCCACGCCGTCCGGCACGCGCCGCCCGATGCTGACGATCCCCGCGTCGAGCCGGCCGGTGCGCAGCCCGTCGAGGAGGTCGTCGGAGTCGGCCTCGGTGAGCGTGATCTCGACGGCCGGGTGGTCGTCGTGGAAGGCGGCGAGCAGCCCCGGCAGGTCGACGCCGTGCGAGGTGACGGTGCCGACCGCGACGTGCCCGCGCAGCAGGCCGGTGAGCTCGTCGACCGCCAGCCGGGCGCCGGCCACCGCGGCGAGCGCGGCGCGGGCGTAGGGGAGCACCGCGGCGCCCGCCTCGGTCGGTCGGACCGATCGGCCCGACCGGTCGAGGAGCTCCTCGCCGAGCTCCCGCTCCAGGCGACGGACCTGCGCGCTCACCCCCGGCTGGGCGACGTGCACCTTCTCCGCGGCCCGGGTGAAGCCGCCCTCCTCGACCACGGCCACGAAGTACTCGAGCTGGCGTAGTTCCATAACGAACGATTCTAGCTACCAGACGAGCCATCTCTTGGACTTCTGCGTGCGGGCGGCGCACGGTGGAGGCATGAGAGCCATCGATCCCGAAGACCTCACCAGGATGTTCGTGGAGCGCGCCAACGCGGGCGACGCCGACGGCATGGCCGCGCTCTACGCCCCCGACGCCGTGCTCGCGTACCCGCCCGGCTCGGCCACGGTCGGCCGCGACGCCATCCGGGCGGTGTTCGAACGCCTGCTCGAGCACACCCCGCGCCCGTTCCGGCCGGAGAGTCCACTTCCGACGGTCCGCTACGGCGACCTCGCGCTCACCTCGACCCGTGCTGCCGACGGCACCGGCGGGCGGGTCCAGGTCGCCCGCCGCCAGCCGGACGGCAGCTGGCTGCGGATCATCGACCGCCCGGAGCTGCCACCCGAGTGAACCGGGCAGGAGTGGGTATCCGGCTGGCACGGACAGGTCAGAGGAGGTCAACCACGATGATCATGCGCCGGATCGCCCGCCCGATGCTGGCGGCCGTATTCGTGTCCGGTGGCATCGAGACGCTGCGCAACCCCAAGCCGCGGATCCAGGCCGCCGAACCCATCGTCGACAAGACGGTCGGCCAGGTTCGCGAGAAGCTGCCGGACGAGGTCCCGACCGACACGGAGTCCCTGGTCAGGCTGGACGCGGCGATCAAGATAGGCGCGGGCGTCGCGCTCGGCCTCGGCAGGTTCCCGCGCCTCGCGGCGTTGCTGCTGGCGGGCACGCTGGTGCCGACGACCGCCGCGGGCCACCGGTTCTGGGAGTACGAGGACCCGAAGGAGCGCGCCGCGCAGCGGAGCCACTTCCTCAAGAACGTCGGCCTGCTCGGCGGGCTGATGATCGCCGCGGGCGACACGCACGGCAAGCCGTCGGTGGCCTGGCGCGCGAAGCACGCGACGAGCGCGACGAGCGGCACGGTGCAGAGCGCCGCCGGCGCCGTCAGCGGCAAGGCCAAGGACCTGGCCGGCGCGACCAGCGGCAAGGCCAAGGACGTCGCCGGCGCGGCGAGCGGGCGGGCGAAGGATGCCGCCGGCGCGGCGAGCGGGCGGGCCAGGAAGGTCGCGGGCGCGGCCGGTGGCCGTGCCCGGCACGTGGCGGGCACGGTGAAGGGCGCCGCCACCTCGCTCGTGTCCTAGGGCACGACCGGATCGGGGCGGCGGTCAGGCGCCGCCCCGATCCCGTTCCTCGGCCTCGGCCAGGCGCTTGAGCCGGCCGAGGCCGTCGCGCCAGTGCTCCTCGACGACCGACCGCAGCGAGCCCAGCGCCTCCTTGTCCGCCCGGTAGTAGCGGCTGGTGCCCACCCGGCGCTCCACGACGAAGCCCGCGTTCTTCAGCACGCGCAGGTGCTGGCTGACGGCCGACCAGGTCACCTCGAACTCCGCGGCGATGTCCCCGGCGGCCAGTTCCCGGTCCCAGACGAGCTCGAGGATGCGCAGCCGGCGTGGTGCCGCGATCACCTGCAACGGCTCCATCGCGCCTCCTCGTCCGTTGACTTATATTGTAGGTGACACTTAATGTAGATCGATCTAAAATAGCCAGGAGGAACCCAATGAGCGGCTCCAGCACCGCGGAGGCCTGAGATGGCCGTCGACGTCCGGCCCAGCGTCCTCGTCCACCGCCCGCGCACCGAGGTCGCCGCATACATGTTCGACCCGGCCAACGACATGCGGTGGACGGGCGGGATCACGTCGAGCACCCCTGCCCAGCCGGGCGTGCTGGTGCGGGGCGCCACGGTCGAGCGCACGGCGCGCTTTCTGGGCCGGCGGTTCACCTACGGGTACGTCGTCACCGCGCACGAGCCGGAGCGCATGGTCGAGCTGCGCGTGGACCGCCCGTTCCCGATGACGGTCCGCTACGAGCTGGCCGACGCCGAGGGCGGCACGCTGGTCGCCATCCACGCGACCGGCAACCCGGGCGGCTTCTTCGGCTGGGCGACCCCGCTCATGTCCCGCCAGGTCCGCCGGAGCATCGCCGGCGACCTCGACCGGTTGCGGGCCCGCCTGGAGAACCCGGCGGGGTAGCGGCGGGTCACGGCGCCAGGCGCCACAGCGCGTCCAGCGGCACCGCCCTGATCCGCTCGCCGAACGGCAGCGTCTGCTGGCCGGTGTAGAGCACGTAGCCGGCCACGAAGCGGTCGCCGACCACCCGGGCCAGGTTCCGCAACCCGGCGACGTCCTCGGAGCGGACGGTGGCGCCCGCCTTCACCTCGACGCCGACCACCCGGCCGTCCGAGGTCTCGAGCACGGCGTCCACCTCGAGCTTGTCCTTGGTGCGGTAGTGGTACAGCCGGGCCCGCTCGTCGGACCAGGTGAGCTGCCGCGCCAGCTCCATGACCACCAGGTTCTCCGTCATCGGGCCGGCCGCGCCGCCGGGTTCGGCCAGCCGGGCCGCGTCCTGGCCGATCAGGTGACAGGCGACGCCGGTGTCCACGAACGCGAGCTTCGGGCTGCCGACCGCGCGGTGTGTCGGTCCGGACGACCACGCCGGGATCGACTTGACGAGGAATACCGACGCCAGAAGCTCGAGGTAGCGCACGAGGGTGGTCCGCGGGATGCCCGGACCGGTTGGCGAGGGTCGCGGGCACCAGCAGCCCGCCTGCCCGCCCGGCGAGGAGCGCGAGCAGCTTGAGCAGTTCGCCGCGCCGTTCGATGTTCGCCAGCTCCAGCACGTCGCGCTCGACGAGCGTGGTCAGGTAGGAGTCGAAGAACGCGGTCCTGCGGCGCGGGGTCCGCCGGGTCGCCTCGGGGAACCCGCCGACCACGATGCGATCCAGGTAGTCCCGCCGACGCAGGGAGGACGTGTGCTCGATCCGCGGGCCGTGCCGGAACGCCGCGTCGACGAACCGGTCCGGCTCGCCGGAGATCTCCCCCTGGGAGAAGGGCCACAGCTCGATGACCTCCATGCGCCCGGGCAGGGCGTCGGGGAGGGTGCGCAGCGCCAGCACCCGGGACGACCCGGTGAGCAGGAACCGCCCCGGCGTGGGGTCGAGGTCCACCGCCACCTTGATCGGTCGCAGCAGGTCCGGGACGAGCTGGATCTCGTCGATGACCATGAGCCCGTCGTGGTCCACGAAACCGGTCGGGTCGTCCCGGGCCGACCGCAGCGTCGCCGGGTCGTCCAGCAACCGGGTCACCGTGTTCGCCCGGTGGCGCGCCGCGAGCCTGGTCAGGGTGCTCTTGCCGGCCTGGCGGGCGCCGTTGACCAGCACGACCCGGGTGTCCGCCAGCGCCTCGGTGACCAGCGACTCGGCGTGCCGGGGGACCAGGTCGGGACGTTCAGCCACGGGCCCATTGTGCCGGACTAGCAAGATCAACGGTCATCTGGACGGTGAGTTCGTGGTCAGATGGCCGCAACCATGGTGGTCACCTGGACGCACCGCCGCCGGTCATCCGGACGGTCCGATCGCGCATGGCTCGATGAGCTACGCGGCGCCACGCCACCTCGTCGAAGGTCACCAGCCCGCGCGAGTTTCCGAACAAACTCAGCGGCGGTCAATCGACAGTTGGCGAGCGGCTCACCAGCCGCATTCGCGCCATTCGCCGAGTTTGGGACGCTCCGCGCCGAGCGTGGAGTCGTCCCCATGCTGGGGTAGAACCACGTGTCGTCGGGCAGCTTGTCGAAGATCTGGGACGACGTCGTTGGTCAACGACGTGAAGTCCTCCGGGGACGTCGTCCGGCCCACGCCGCCAGGAAACAGCGTATCGCACTGACGGTGAAGAAGGCTTCGGGTTAGTTCTGCCCGGCTTCCCACAGGGCCGCGATGGGTAGGGACAGGAGTCGCTCACCGAAGTTGACGCTTCCACGTTTGCCCGTGTGCAGGACGATGCCGTGGCAGAACTGGTCACCGACCAGGTCACGGAGCGCTGCGAGCCCCCGGAAGTCCTCGGCGGTGACGGTGTCTCTCGACTTGGACTCGATGCCGACGATCAGGCCGTCTTCTCGCTCGAGGACCACGTCCACTTCCGCGCCGCCGCTGACTCGCCAGTGGTGTAGGCGGACCTCGGCCTCGTTCCACGTGGCCTGCTTGGCGAGTTCGTTGACGATGAAAGTCTCGACGAGCGCGCCTCTCGCCGGAGCCACGGGCTTGGTCAGTGAATCCGGTGAGACACCCAGGAGTGCACTCGCCAGTCCGGTGTCCGTGAGGTGCACCTTGGCGTGCTTCACCACCCGCGCGGTTGGATTCCGGGACCAGGCTGGAAGCCTGTGTATGAGGAACACCGCTTCCAGCAGTTCGAGATAGCGGTTCACGGTCGTGCGGTGCAAGCCGGTCTTGTTCGAGGTGTGGACGCTGTTGTGCTCCTGTGCGGTGACGGAAGCAAGATAGGACAACAGCTTGGTGATGGCACTTGGCTCGTTGAGTCGTGTCATCTCACGAATGTCGCGTTCCGCGATGGCGCGTACGTAGCTACGGAACCAGGCCCGGCGAGCACGAGCACTGTCCATGAGGGCGGGCTCGGGAAATCCGCCGCGGCAGATCCGCGCGAAGTAGTCCTCCCGGTCAACCTGCGATGGTGACAACTCGCGCAGTGAGTGCGGATCGTTGAACACCACGTCGATGAACTGGTCGAACCGGCCCGCGAACTCACCTTGCGAGAATGGCCAGACATCGACTACCGCTCCACGTCCGGCAAGCGACTCGGACAGGCTGGGGGTGGACAGGAACCGTGTCGAACCGGCAAGAACGTACCGGCCCGGTCGAGGTATCGCGTCGACCTCGGCCTTGATCGCTCTGACCAGCGGATCGCCGGCTCGCTGGATCTCGTCGATGAGCCTCGGCTCGGTACCACTGGCGGCGAACCCCAGCGGGTCGCTGATCGCGGCCTGCAGGAGTTGCTCATCGTCAAGGTTGAAGAACGTTCCGCCATGACGACCCTGCACGTGGCCGAGCAGGGTCGTCTTGCCGGCTTGCCGAGGCCCGTTGAGTATGACGACGCGGAACGCGTCGAGGTACTCCTCCACGAGGTCGCAACATGCGCGTGTGAAGTCGGTGTCAGGCACGGCACCTCAGCAGTCCGTCGGTCGGTGGCGACTGCGAGTGTACATCTCGCAGCTAATTGGACCGACATCTCGCAGGTTCCTGGACCGACATTTGACAGAAAGATCAACTAGTCGTTGAAGACTGGCTCACCAGCCGCGTTCGCGCCATTCGGCGAGCTTCGGGCGTTCCGCGCCGAGGGTGGAGTCGTCGCCGTGGCCGGGGTAGAACCAGGTGTCGTCGGGCAGTGTGTCGAAGATCCGAGATGACACGTCGTTGATCAGGGAGGTGAAGTCCTCCGGTGACGTCGTCCGGCCCACGCCGCCCGGAAACAAAGTATCACGCTGCCGGTGAAGAAGTCGCACTCCTGTCATCGGTGCGGGCAGACTGCGAGACGTAGCCGGTAGTCACTCGTCAAAACCGGCTGGCGATCAGTGGACATCTGCAATCAGGTCGCATTTGTCATGAGGAGGCGCGGATCTTGCTAATCCCGGGTTGGTATAAGGCCCTGATCGTGCGCCCATTTCGCGAAGCCGCCTGTTCCGAACGGCAGCCGGTACTCGCCTTCGAGTAGATGGTCGGCAACCGTGGAAATCAGGTCGATAGTCAGGAGATTCTCGCGCAGTGCCTCGCACAGCAATCCTAGAGTGCAAGTGTGGGTGACGTCATTGTCGCGGGCGATCTTGCGGGCGGGCCCGTCGTCGATCACAGCGATTGCTTGGTTCGCCTTTGCATAGGCTAGAACTCCTGATTCTCCTAAATTCCGTCCTTTGGCGACAAGTAGAGAAGTGAACCGTGTGAACTCGTCAAGTTCGTTATCGCTCGCCAGGATATGATGCTCGATCCAGGGGGCATCTAGAACGAGTTGTAGATACGCACGACTTGGCGCACCTGTTTGAAGCTCGTCGATGACGGTATCGGGAATCACGGCAGTTCGGTCGCCAACGACCAACCGTAGGATCCCAAGCCAGCCTTGCTTGGCAAAATGGCTGAGTGGCCCGGTGTCGAACACGAGCACATCGATTGGTTCGACCATGGCTAGATGTACTGCCATATCTGATCTGAGGTACGAGTTGGCAACTCGGGCAACATATCCTCTGTCCAGGTATCCAGCAACAGATCAAGCGCGCGCGCCGAAGAGATTGATTCGCTTCGGAAGAGGCGGAGAACGGCACGCTCGTACTCGCGTGGCAATGTGGGTGGCGTCAATTCCTCGCCAACGACAAGATCCAACTCGACGATGTCTGCGCGGGTGGTTCGGACCGATCGAATCGACTTGGCGTCTGCTTGGCCGACGATGCCGAGTTCGAGAAGGCGCCGGGCCAGTGTTGCCATATCGACCCGGTACGAACTCGCGATACGAACAGCGGCAGTTCGGAAGCCTCCGTTGTCGCTGGACGTATATGTATCCCATGCGATCCGCATGCCCTTCTCGGGCAGAAGGAGGGCGCGTGCAAATCGATCAATAATGCTCTCGCGGTGCTCGGTATCCTGGTACTCGGCAACTCGCCAGTCGACCACGTAATCGTCTGCGGCCAAATAGTGACCAAGCTCATGTGCCAACGCGAGGCGTCGACGCCCAATTCGTAGGCCGCCGTTGATTAAGGCGACGCCGCCGCTGCGTAGGAGAATTGTCGCTGCGTCGGCCGATTCGACGCCGAGATCTAGAGAAAACACTAGCAGTCCGAGGCTTGCAACCTTCGTATCGAGATATGTGCAGGGACTCTCATCGTCCACTCCGAGCAGGTCTCGTGCAAAGATGGCAAGGTTTTCCGCCTGCGTCCCGGTATTGGACACCTCCTGTGCAGGTGTCGAGGGGAGAACCAGCCTGTCGTCATGGTCTACCACGAATTCAACTTCTCGAGCTATCCGCTCGGCCATAGAGTCGATACGCGGGCTCGGTGCGTCAGGCTCCTGGGTATTGCGCCGAGAGACGATCGCCGGTGGTGCGTCCTGGACGAACCACTCGATCCGCATGTCCAAAGTTTCGGCAAGTCGCGCCAACTCCAACGCTGACACGCGACGCTGACCGGCTTCGACCTTCGCCAAAGCCGAGCGATCGAGTTCGATGGCAGCGGCCAACTGAGCCTGAGTCAGTTCTGCTCGGCTCCGTGCCTCGGCGATCCGTTGGCCCATCATCTTCGCATCGATGCCCACATGTGCGATTTTAGAACATTGAGCCCGCTTTGTCTTCGGCTGGCAGGATCAACCGGCTGACGGTAGGCATGTGTGCGTCTTGAGCGGCAGGCTGCGTGACCTCAACCACAAGCGAACGATGGCACCCGAGGCGGGACTCGCCGTTGGGGATGATCTTCGGTCACCATCCTCGTTCGCGCCACTCGTCCAGCTTGGGACGCTCCGCGCCTAGCGTGGAGTCGTCTCCGTGCCCTGGGTAGAACCAGGTGTCGTCCGGTAGCCGGTCGAAGATGCGCGCCGACACGTCGTCGATGAGCGAGGTGAAGTCCTCCGGCGAGGTGGTCTTCCCGACGCCGCCGGGAAACAGAGTATCGCACTGACGGTGAAGAAACGATAGCCTCGTACCGTGAGCGAGAAGATCGCGGTGTACGCCCGGATCTCGGAGGACGTGCTCGGTCTGGAGAAGGGCGTCGAGCGCCAGCTCCGCGAGGCCCGTGACCTGGTCGAACAACGTGGCTGGACGGTCGCGGCCGAGTACGCCGACAACGACATCTCAGCCCTGCACGGTGCCTACCGGCCCAAGTACCAGGCGCTTCTGGAGGACGCGCAGCAGGGCAAGTTCACCCGCATCGTCGCCTACCAGCTCTCCCGTCTCTGGCGGAACCGGCGCGAGCGCGCCGAGGCTATCGAGCTACTGTCCAAGCGACGGGTGTCCATCACACTGATCAAGGGCAACGACATCGACCTCACGACGCCGATGGGCCGGTCCTTCGCCGCGCAGATGGGTGAGGCCGACACACTCGAGTCCGAGCTGAAGAGCGAGCGTGTCGCCTCGGCCGCGCTGGAACGCGCCCAGGCCGGCCAGGCGTCGGGCCACGTGCTGTATGGCTGGCGAAGGATCAACGAGTACGGCCGGAGCGGCAAGCGGATCAGCTTCCACGACGAGCTGGACCCCGAGCAGGCCGCCATCGTGAAGGAGATCGTGGAGCGAATCCTCGCCAGGGAGAGCCTGACGAAGCTCGCCGCCGACCTGAACCAACGTAGGATCGCTCCTCCCCGAGTGGCTGCAGGCCGTGAGCCGATGCGGGGACGTCCGGACACCTGGAGCACGTCGTCAGTGCGCTCGATCGCGATGAGATGGGCGAACTGCGGCAAGCGTGTTCACCACCGCGGCAGAGACGATGAGCAACTCTTGCCAGCCGCGTGGCCACCGATCGTCAGCGAAACACAGCAGACCGAGCTACGGACGTTGCTCAGCGACCCAGCTCGCGCCACCAGCAAGTCTGGCGCGCGGCAACATCACCTCACATTCGCACCGGAAATCGCCCGATGCGGCAAATGTCGCGGGCGACTCCGAGTCGTCCAGAAGAGCGGGCATCCCACCTATGTGTGCGAGCCGAATGGCTGCACCGGGCGACGTAAGGCATGGGTGGATGACCTGGTGGAACGCGTCGTGCTCAAACGGCTTGCTCAGCCGGACGCACGCGACCTCTTTCGCCGGGACGACACCGCCGCGCAGCAGGTACGGGACGAGATCCGCACCATCGAGAGCAAGCTCCTTGAGCTGACCGACGACCACGACGCTGACCTGATCACCCGCGACCAGTACCTCCGCTCGACGGCCCGGCACCGCGCACGGCTTGCTGAGCTGGAGAAACAGGTGGAGAAGGCGGTGCCAGGGATGCCGGCGTCGCTGGTGGCCGAGATGGTGGGGCCGAACGCGAAGGAACGCTGGGCGAGCCTCCAGCCAGCCCAGCAGCGCTCGCTGCTGGCGGCGATGGGATTCGAGCTGGAGCTCGTAGCCGGTATGCGTGGCGGTCCGGGCTTCAAGCCCGAGTCCGTCAAGATCCGCTTCGTACGAGACGAAGCCTGATCCGCCTACTCTGGTCTCATGGGGGACGACGGGAGCTACTGCTACTCGGCGCGGGACATCCGTCACGCCCTCCGGGAGGCCGACCCGGAGCAGGCGCCGCGCGGCCTGCTCGAAGGCTTCAAGGCGTTCGTCGAGCGCGACGGGATGGCGCGAGCGCGTCTCGCGGGCAACCACCCGAAGCGGCACCGCCTGCTGGACCGAGCAGGCGACCTACCGTTCACGGTGCACGAGGACCTGATGCAACTCGGCCCGGAGAGCGTGTTCACCTCCGAAGCCCGGGATGCGCTGATCCATCCGTGGCACCTGGAGGCCCCGGAGCGCGCGGGGGCGGCCGGTGATGCCCAGGCTGCCTTGCTGCTGATCCGGTTCCTTACCGCGCTCCTGCTCGCGGCTGGTCGGAAGCACCCGTTCGTGGTGCTCTTGGTACTGAGCAAGCTCCTCGGTCACCAGTACATGCCACCGATCACGGCGATGTGGCCGGCGTTGGAGAAATGTCCTGCTCGCACGGTGAAGCCGCCCGGCCAACTGGTGCTTGCCCAGCCACGCCCCGCCCGCGCGCCGAACGTCGCGCGTCCCTCGTCGCCGTACGCGACGAGGACCGTGCCGGCCTGCGCGCGCCCTGGGGGAGTGCTGTAGTAGCGCAACCGCCGCGGTCCTCCTCGTTCTGAAGGACCACACCGTGGCTGAGACATGGGGGAGCCCGGCACCGTCCAGCAGCGACGACATCGATGAGTACGTCGAGCGAATCGTGCGCGCCGCGCCGCCGTTCAGCGAGCGGCAACGAGCACGAATCGCCGCGATTCTCAACGGTGACGACGTCGCAACTGGAGTCGGGCAGCAAGTTAGAGATCAGGACACCCGATCGGCTGGCCACACACGACGCCAGGGGGAGCGTCATGGGTGACCGAAACACGGACGCGCGCCGCCAACGGCGAGTGCCGGGAGGGTCGCCGCACCGGATCAACATCCGGACGACGACCGAGACCTACGCCCGATTGGTCGCAGGTGCGGCTGTCGCGCGACTGTCGCTGCCGCGGTACCTGATCGAGTCGGCGTTGCGCCGGTCGTCGGGTGGCTGGAGCCTGCGGGAGCAGCGTTGGTGGGCCGAGCGCCTCGACGTCATCGAGACACGGTTGATCAGGATCGGCACGAACCTGAACCAGATGGCGGCCGCGACCAACGCCACCGGCGAGACACCGGAGGCGCTGATCAGGCGCGTTGCACTATCTCCAGGCGACACTCGATCGGCACCGAGAGATCCTCAGCGCGATCGATCCCGCCGACCGCTCACGCCGATGATCGCCAAAGCACCGGAGAACGGGAAGCGCGGCGGCGACACCCACGGCCTGCTGCGCTACCTGTTCGGCAAAGGGCGAGCCGAACGAGCACACCAACCCACATCTGGTCGCCGCCTGGGATCCGGAGTGGCTCGACGGCGGCGCATTCGCACGCAACTGATCGGCCAACGCGGGTGGCTGCCCCGACTGGCCCGCGATATCGACGCGGCCATGACCGGCCACGAAGTCCGCCTCCCCGAGGGCCACGTCTACCACGTCGTCCTGTCCGTACCCCGAGCCGACGGCCAACTCGGCGACGAGGTGTGGCGAGCACTCGTCGACGAGGCGATCGAACACATGGGTTTCGGCCCGGACGCGAATGGTGCCGGCGGCTGCCGCTGGGTAGCGGTCCATCATGGCCTGTCCGTCGAAGGCAACGACCATGTTCACGTCGTGATCAACCTCGTACGCGGCGACGGCAGAGTCGCCAACACTTACCGCGACTGGCCACGCTGGCGGTCCTGGTGCCTTGGCCGTCGAGGAACGCCTGGACCTCACTCGCACAGCCCCAGCCGGTGCCGGTCGCAAAGCGACATCCCGCGCCGAGCTGGAACGCGCGGCGAAGGCGGGCACCGCACCGACCGGCAACGGCTGACCCAACTCGTAGCCGATGCTGCCGCCAGGGCGGACAGCGAGATCGACTTTCTCGCGCACCTGCAACGCGCCAATGTTCGTGTCCGGCCGCGCCTGTCCGACGACAGGGTGGTCGGCTACACCGTCGCCCTCGATGCCGAGCAGGGGAGCACCGAGCCGTTGTGGTTCGCCGGCTCCACCCTGCGTCGTGACCTGAGCCTGCCTCGGCTTCGTGCGCGTTGGGAGCATCCGGGGCCGAGGTGGGAAGCCGCGGCGGCGGTCTACTGGACGGGCGGACGTGATGTCGACTTCGGTGAGGTGACCGCCACCAACCTGGCCTGGAGGCAGGTCACCCGGTACCTGAAGGAGGCCGCAGCAGCGGTCGGTGGCGAGGTCGCTGACGATCGCGACAGGTGGAGCCAGACGGTCGGCGAGACCGCCGACCTGGTCGCGGTACTTGCCCGCTTCGACCATGAAGATGACCACTTGAACCGAGTCGCGGATCAACTCGCTCGCGCAGCTCAGCTCGAACGCGATCAACGTCGGCCGCGACCGCGCGAACGAGGATGGCGATTCCGCTGCTCGTGGCCGCCGCACGTGCGGCTGCCGCCTGCAAGGACCCGGCTCCGCTGGTGCTGGCCGGCGTGCTGCTCCTGATCTTGTCCATCGTGAAGGCTCTTCAGAAGCGCCGCCGAGCGCCGACAACTCCGGGTGCGTGCTTCGGCGCGTCAGCAGGTCACGATGGCTGCCAGGGAGTTGGCGGGACACCCGGTCCTGCAAGCCGAAGACGATCAGCAGCGTTGCCACGCCGACACCATCCACGAGTGGGCGATCCAAAGCTGCCTACGCGCCCCAAACTCGTCAGCAGGTAGTTCGCCGATCACCAGATTCACCGCTGCGACGTGGCCGGAGACGATAAGGCAGTCACTCACTGGCCGGGACGATCAACGTGGTGCTACAGGGTCCTAAGTGTCAAGATCGGAGCGCACGGGCAGTTAAGGGTGCTATGCCCGGGCAGGTGGCAAACCAGGCGCGGCAGAGTGGTCGGCGAATACTCCGAACGGGCCGTTCGGATCGAAGAGTTCTGACGTGATATAGCCGGTCCCCGGCGAGGTGATGGCGCCAGCTGGGTCCAGAAGGGCTGCGGACACGGCCAGGTCGGTGCCCGCGCTCACCAACCCGCCCACCACCTGCGCCGCGCGGGCGGCGTTCTCCGGCTTGACGTCCATTTCCTTCGCGATCAACTTCGTCAACTCGCCGGCGATGATTCCCAGTGGCTTTGCGATGACCATCGACCACATGCAAATCACATCCTCGTGTCGAGACATGTTTGCTGCCCTTGATGGGGTATTCGTGCCCACCGCATGGATTGTGACGATCTGGAGCAACATTTCTCGCTCTGGCGCATGTCGGAAAGTTCCGGCCCGGGCTCGGTCCAAGCGGTCAAGTCGCGACATGTTCGATCTTGACCTAACACAACATGTGGTCGTCGGTGAATGCGGCCTGCGATCGCCTAGAGTTTTGTCGAGCATCTCTGCTCGGGTGAGGCTAGGAGACACGGTCGTTTCAAGATCATCATGTGAGTTTGAGGATCTTGAAGGGCCGTTGCATGGCGCGGCTGGCTTCGCGGCTGGCTTCGGTGATGTCGCGTCGGCCGTTGAGGTGGTGTGCGCCGATGGCGAGGTTGCGCAGGCCGGCCATGATGCGCGGCCCTGATCTGGTGCGGGTGGTGGAGTCGTCCTCGCGGTAGACGGTGTCGCGTAGCCAGTGCAGCGACTCGATGCCCCAGTGGTTGCGGACCAGTGCTGCGAGGCGCTCGGGGGTGGCGGTGTCGGCGGTCAGGTTCGTCACGCCGAGCGCGGCGACCGCGGAGGACGGGGTGCCGTCGAGGGCGGTGACGTAGCGTTCGATCAGCCAGGCCTGGTTGACGTGCGGGAACGGGAGATCCGCGGGTGCGGGTAGGACCTGGATGGTGCGGGTGGTGATCCTGCCGTGGGCACGCTCGACCTCGGATGCGGTGATCGGTGTCTGCGTCCAGGGCAGCGCGTCGAGCGCGGCGAAGAGCCGCGGCTGGTTCTGCTTGCAGGTGAACACGAACCCTGCGCCGCGTTCGTGCAGGTAGTCCGCGTGCGCGCGTTGTGTGTGCAGAGCATCGGCAGTGATCACCGTGTGGGCCAGGTCGATCCCGGCGGCGGTGAGAGTGTCGAGCAGCGGGGCGAACTGGGGGATCTCGTTGCTCTTCGCGCCGATCTCGACCTGGCCCAGAACCAGGGCGTCGTCGTGGGTGGCGGCGGCGAGCAGGTGGGTCTGGTTGCCCTCGGCATCGGTGGCGCCGCGTACCGCCTTGCCGTCCACCATGATCGCGAGCGGCTCGGCTGTGTCCCGGTCGGTCTCCCGCACGACGACCTCACCTGCTGCGGCGTCTCGTGCTGCGGCGTGGGCGAGTAGCCAGGCGCCGATCACCGCGTCCACCGCGGCGGCGTCAGCACCGGTGACCACCCGCCAGATGGTGGCCTTCGACGGCGGGTCGCAGCGACGGCCGTAGAGCTGGGCGAGTAGCTCGGCGGGCACGTCGGTGGCCCAGCCGGCGATCGCGGTGAACGAGGCCATGCCCGCCACGACCGCCGCCGCGCACAGTGCGAGCACCACCGCGACCGGGTGAACCCGACCCTGATCCCGGCGACCGTCGGACACCACGGCGAACCGTTGCAGCAGGTCAGAGCACACCCGAGCCGGGACGGGGAGGCCATTGTCGACGGTCGGGTCCGACACGGCCGTGCCGAGCCCCGCGAATCCGGACTCGGCAATGACAGGATGAAGCAGCAACGGAGCTCCGGTGGCGAGAAGTCTGTGAGAGGGCTCCTCCTGCTACCGCAGCTCCGTTGCCCATCCCGCCCCGACACGCCGAAGATCACCAAGCCGTCCACCGGTGATCACCCCCATGCGCCGAACACCCGCTCACCACCCTGTCGATCTTGAAACGACCGTGGGCTAGCCCTGACTTTTCATGCGAGTGTGTCGTGAGTCGGCGTGCCTGAATGCAGAAGGTGCTCCTGACCTGGGATGATGCGGGTGTCTGACGTCCGTATCGGGTCCGAGGTGAGGAGCACCTTCGAGGTGAACGTTACTGGGTGGTCGCGGGGTTTGGAAGTCACCGCTGATGGTGAGGGGGTCGTGTCGCACGCGGGGTTGGCGCTGTTGCGCGGGCTGGCCGACAAGACGGGTCTGACCAGCGGTTTGTCGAAGGCGTTGGCCAGTTCGCGGTTGCTGGTGCATGACCGGGGCCGGGTGGCGGCGGATCTGGCGTGCGCGATCGCTGACGGGGCGCGGGCGATCAGCGATTTCCGGGTGATGGGTGATCAGGCGGGAGTTGTTCGGTCCGGTGGCGTCGGTGCCGACCGCGTGGCGGACGCTGGAAGAGATCGCTGCTGGTGGCTGCCGGACGGGGAAGAAGATCACCGCGGCGGTGAACGCGGCCCGTCGGTATGCGTGGGGCCAGATCGTGGCACGCCACGGGACGACTGCCCGGGGTGCGTATCGCGGACAAGACCCTGGACGGGGTGAGCTGTATCCGGGTCGACGCGACGGTCACCGCGGCGCATTCGGACAAGCAGTGGGCGGAGGCGAACTTCAAGGGGTTCGGGCATCACCCGCTGCAGGCCTACTGCGATAACACCGGGGGTGAGCCGCTGGCGTGGATGCTGCGCCGCGGTTCGGCCGGCAGCAACACCGCCGAGGACCACATCGGCATCGTCGATGCCGCGATCGCCGCGCTGCCACCGGCAGTTTCGGCGGCGGCTGATGGTCACTGTGGACGGTGCCGGCGCCAGCCACGAGCTCATCGCACATCTGGACAAGCTCGCGTCCCGGCGCGGGTATCAGCTCATCTACTCGGTCGGGTGGGCGCTGACCGAGCGGGAGAAGACCGCGATCCGGCTGGTCCCCGAGCAGGCGTGGGTGCAGGCGATCGGGCCGCGCGGGCAGCTGCGCGAACGCCGCGCCGACGACGCCTGCGACAACACGCCGCTGCGGACACCCCCGCTGCTGGGTCGAAGAAGCCCACGTGGCCGAGCTGACCGGGCTGCTGCGCCACGGTCCCGGGCTGGGGACCAGCTGGCAACTGGCCGGACACGATGCGGGTGTTCGTGCGCCGCGAGCGTCCCCACCCCGGGGCGCAGCTGACCTTGTTCGAAACCGCGGACGGGTGGCGCTACACCCTGTGGGTCACCAACCGCCCCGACACCACGCGGGGCTGGCTGGGCCAGCCGCAGTACATCGACGCCGCGCACCGGGTGCACGCACGGGTAGAGGACTGCATCCGCACGGGCAAGAACACCGGCCTGGGCCGATTCCCCTCGCACGACTTCGCGATCAACACCGCCTGGCTGACCACGGCCATGACCGCCGCCGTGCTGCTCGCCTGGCTCAAACTCCTCGCCCTGGACGGCGACCTCGCCAAAGCCGAACCGAAAACACTGCGCTACCGAGTCCTGCACACCGCCGCCCGGCTCGTCCGCGGCGGCCGCCGACGACGACTCAAGATCCCCCGTACCTGGCCCTGGGCCACCCACATCGAACGCGCATGGCAGCGCATCACCGCCCTACCGCAGGCACCCTGACCAACCCGAACCCACCCCCACGAACCAGGATCAGGACCCTGCGGCGCCCGTGGACCCGGCCCCCGGCCCACAGCCGGGGCCGTTCCACATGCCCAGACAGCAAAACCAGCCCACCACAGCAAAATCCACCCCCCGACCCACTCACCGACCCCATGAAAGGTCAGGGCTAGGTATCGATACCACGTTCCACAAGCTGCGGCACTACTCGGCGACCAAACTCATCCGAGCAGGAGTCGACATCCGCACCGTCGCCGGGCGGCTCGGATACGTCGAGGGAGGAACCACACTCGCCTTTTACGTGGCCTGGGTACGAGAGGCCGACCAACGCGCCTGCCGAATTCTGATGCGTCGACTACCTATGCCAGACCCCACGCCCGAAAGTCTACCATTCGCGGATTCGCCCCGTCCACGAAGCCCTTATCAAGTCATTGCGGATGGACTACGCGCGGCAATTTATCTCAATGGCGCCCTGCCGGACGAACACATTTTGCCGACCGTGAAAGAGCTCGCCATTAGGCATCGCGTATCCCCGGCCACCGCGCACCGGGCTATCACGGTGCTCGTTCGGGAGCAATTGGTCGTCGTTAGCCGTGGTCGCCGAGCCAACCGTCCGCCACCGCTGCGACAAGGAGGATCACGTACCGTGACAACGCGTCTTGCCTGTCGCCCCCGCGTGGAATGCCTCGTGGAGGGCAACTGGTGCGATCAAGAGAGGCCTCGAGAGTACTATGGAGACTGACAGCGACAACATAGTTGCTGGCAGAGGTTGTGGAGACTTTTCCCGACGCCCTCTCAAGGCGGTAGCGCGGGTTCAAATCCCGTCGGGGCTACACATTCATCGCAGGCCCGTTGGCACAGGTCAACGGGCCTGCGATGTGTACTGCGCCGTTCTTCCGGCCTTTCCGGAAAGGGCGCACGCGTGGCATGGATGGCTCCCGGCCGTCCGATGGTGGCCGGCTGGGCCGGGCCGGGCCGGGCTGGCCGGGACGTACTGTGGATCTATGGGAGCTTTGGGGGAGGCTTCCCGGAAGACCGGTCGTCGGGGTCGTACGCGCCGGTCGCGGGGGTATGTCGAGTCGTTGCCCAGCGGGTCGCGACGGATCAAGGTCTGCGCCGGCCGGGACGCGCTGACCGGCCGGGCCTCCAGGCACCCCAACACGTGAACCTGATCAGCCGAGCTGCCCGGCGATCCAGACCAAGCGCACCACCACAACCATCGTGAACTTCCTGTCCCGCACCGAACGCGACGCCCTGCTCGCTGCTCCTGACCGCTCCACCTGGCACGGACTACGCGACCACGCCCTACTCGTCCTGGCCGCCCAGACCGGACTGCGGGTCTCCGGAGTCACCGGCCTCACCATCGACGACCTCCACCTGGGCTCCGGTGCACACGTCTACTGCCGAGGCAAAGGCCGCAAGCGTCCGGCTGCACCCCGCTGACCAACCACACCAAGCAAAGTCCTCACCGGCTGGCTGTCCGCCGCCATTCAGCGTGACGATGTAGGGCTGGGTTTCCGTCGTTGAGCATGCCGATCGTGTTGCGGTCGGTTGGGGTGGGTTGTTCTTGGTGATCGGCGCCGTCACCGTGACGAGGTCGTGGTAGGCGACGGCCCTCCCGTCGTCTCTTGGCCGGAGCTCACGGGAGGGCCGTGCGGTGCGCACGGAGGCGCTGTGGTCACGGTAGGGGCGGATGTTGATGGCGTCGAGCGCAGGTTGGTGGCGGGTGAGTTGGTCTGCCCGGACTGTGCGGGGGTGCTTGCTGGTTGGGGGCATGCTCGGTGCCGGACGCTGAGGGGTCGCGGCTGGGCCGGTGCTGGCTGTGTCCGCGCCGGTCGCGGTGCACCGGTGCGGGGTGACGCATGTGTTGTTGCCGGTGATGGCGTTGGTGCGGCGAGCGGACACCGCGGCGGTGATCGGGGCGGCGTTGGTGGCCAAGGCTCGGGGTGTGGGGTTTCGGCGGATCGCGGCTGGTCTGGGCCGTCCGGCGGAGACGGTGCGGGGTTGGTTGCGCCGGTTCGCCGAGCGGGTCGAGCCGGTGCGGGCGGTGTTCACCGGGTGGTTGCGGGCGCTGGCAGCCGGATCCGGTGCTGCCCGGGCCGGCGGGTGGTGGGTGGGCGGACGCGGTCACCGCGATGCTGGCGTGTCGCGGGCGGCGGCGGACCGGTTCGCGCTCGGCGCGGTGTCGGCTGGTGGTCGGCATGGTGGCGCCGTGGGAGGTGGCGGTCGCGGTGTCGGCGGGGCGGTTGCTGGCGCCGGGCTGGCCGGCCGAAGTGGATCAACACGAGTTGACCCTGCCGCGGTGCTGATCATCTGCGGTTGGATGCTGTGCGCTGTCCTTTGTGGAACAAGCAGCGACACTGAGGAGGTGCCGCCGTATGGCGGTCAGGGACGATGAGCACGCGGCGCGGGCGGAGCGGGCCCGCCAGATCGGGTTGTTCCGCTACCAGCTGGTCCGGGAGGCGGCGGATCCGGAGTTGTCGGCGCAAGGCAGCGGGGCCGGTTGGTGCGCGAGATCGCCGGGCGGGAGCACACTGATCCGTTCGGGCGGCGGGTGCGGTATCTCCCGTGACACGCTGGATCGCTGGATCCGGGCCTGGCGCGCGCGGCGGGTTCGACGCGCTGGTGCCGACCCCGCGGCAGTCCAGCCCACGGACCCCGGCCGAGATGATCGAGCTGGCGCTGGCGTTGAAGAAGGAGAACCCGGACCGCACCGCCGCGCAGGTCCGGCGGATCCTGCGCACCCAGCTCGGCTGGGCGCCCGGGGAACGCACGCTGCAACGCTACTTCGCCGAGCACGGCCTGAGCGGGCGGCACGCCCGGCGGCTCGCCGGCGGTGTTCGGCCGGTTCGAAGCCAACCGCCCCAACGAACTCTGGACCGGGGACGCGCTGCACGGCCCGCGGATCGCGGCCGCAAGACCTACCTGTTCGCCTTCATCGACGACCACATCCCGGCTGCTGGTCGGGCTACCGGTTGGGGCTATCGCCGAGGACACGGTCCGGCTGGCCGCCGCGCTGCGGCCGGCGTTGGCGTCACGCGGGGTGTCCCGGACCGATCTACGTCGACTATGCCGAGAACTGGACTATGCCGACTTTGAGCGAGAGCGCTGGTCTGTTGGGGTGAACCCGCCGGGATCGTCGGCATAGTCACAGGTTCTCGAGGAAGGTCAGGAGGGGGTCGGGGGCTTGGTAGCGGCCGGGTTCGACGTTGGGTGGTGTGGTCTTGGCGATGGCGCGTTCTTTCTGGGTCATGTCGGCGTGGAGGTAGAGCTGGGCGGTCGCGACCTGTTCGTGCCCCAGCCAGAGGGCGATGACGGTGATGTCCACTCCGGACAGGAGGAGTCGCATGGCGGCGGTGTGTCGCAGGGTGTGGGCGGTGACGTGCTTGGCCGTTGAGCGAGGGGCAGTGCTGGGCGGCTTTGCTGGTGTAGAGGGCGATCCGGCGCTCGATGGCGTCGCGGCTGAGCCGACGGCCGGTGGAGGTCGGGAACAGCGGGTCGGTCGGCGTGGCCGTGGCGTTCGGCGAGCCAGACGCGCAGGACGGTCGACGGTGGCCGGCAGTCAGCGGGGTTCGGCGTTCCTTGCGGCCTTTGCCGACGCAGTGGACGTTGGGCGCCGTCGCCGAGGTGGACGTCGGCGATGGTCGAGCGCGGTCAGTTCGGAGACGCGTAGCCCGGTCTGGGCGGTGAGCAGGAGCATCGTGTGGTCGCGGCGGCCGGCCCAGGTGGTGCGGTCGCAGGCGGCCAGCAGCGCGTCGGTCTCGGGGTCGGTGAGGTAGGTGACCAGGTTGCGCTCGAACCGTTTCGGTGGGATGGCCAGCACCCGTGCGATCAGCGCGGCGTGTTCGGGGCAGCGCAGCGCGGCGTAGGCGAACAGCGAGTGGATCGCCGACAGGCGGGTGTTGCGGGTGCGGACGCTGTTGCCGCGCTGGTGTTCCAGGTGGTCCAGGAACGCGGCGACGAGCGGGGCGTCCAGATCGTCGAGGTCCAGCGTGTTCGGCGGTCGTTGCCCGGTGCGCTCGGTGGCGAAGCCGAGCAGCAGCCGGAAGGTGTCGCGGTAGGAGGCGATGGTGTGCGGGCTGGCTTGGCGTGGCCCATGAGCCGGTCGGTGAAGAACGCTTGCAGGATCGGGGCGAGCGCGGTCATCGCCGTCACCCTCCACCGGTGTCAGGCGGTGTCGAGGCGTTGCGCGGCCAACCCCAGCAGTTCCGGGGTGGCCGACAGATACCAGTAGGTTCCGGCCGGGTTGACGTGGCCCAGGTAGGCCGACAGGGTCGCGAGGTTCCCCGCGACGTTCTCGGCGGCGTCGTGTCGTCGTGTCGGCTGATACCAGCGCAGCAAGGTGCGGACGGCGAAAGTGTGGCTCAGGTCGTGGATGCGGGGCTTGGTCGACTCGGTGCGCAGCCCGATGGCGGTGGTGAGCTGGATGAACGTGGTGTGCACCGGTGCGTAGCACAACGCGGTCCCTCTGATGGACACGAAGAACGTGTCCGCCCGCGCTGCTGGCCGCAGCCGGTCGCGGAGCTCGGCGTAGCGAGCGCAGCGCTCTGGACGGTGGTGGGGTGCAGCGGCAGCAGCCTGGTCGAGCCGGACTTGGCGCTGGTGACGGTGAGCACCCCGGCATCCAGGTCGACGGCGTCGCGTCGAAGCCGCAGCGCTTCGCTGATCCGCAGGCCCGTGACCGCCACCAGCCCGAGGAGGGTCTCGTAGGTGGCGGCGCGCAGCGCCGGCCGCAGCGCGCGGGCTGCCTGCGAGCAGGCGTGCGATCTCGTCGTCGGAGTAGATGTAGCGGCTCCGGGCGCTTGCCCTGGCCGGGGAAGACGTCTGCGCTCGGGGATCTCGGTGGCCGGGTCGATCGTGCGCAGGTAGGCGGCGAATCCGCGGACCGCGCCCAGCCGGTGACGCCAGGACACAGGGTGGACTCCGACAGGCTGGCAGGCCCAGGCGATGGCCAGTTCCGTGGTGACCGTGGACGCGCCGGCGGCCTCCAGGTAGGCGGCGAACCGCGGAAGGATGACGCCCTCACGGTGGAGCTTGAAGCCCAGCGAGCGCCGCAGCCGCAGATAGTCCTCGACATGGCCGGGCCAACACGCCACTCGCTGCGCTGTTCAACGCGGCGTTCATCGCGGACCGCCTCCCGCCGCAGAAGATGTCGTGGGCCAGGGTTGGGCGAGCGTCCGCAACTGGTCCACGTCCACCCGCGCGTAACCGGCGGTGCTGACCGGGCTGCGGTGCCGCAGAACCTGGCCGATCTCCGACAGAGGAACCTTCTGACGGACCATCACGCAGGCCATCGTGTGCCGCAGCCGGTGCGCGCCGATCGGCCGGATCCCGGCCCGCGCGCAGGCCCGCCGCACGATCAGCGACACCGACTCCGCGAGTCAACCCGCGGACCGGCGCGGTGACCGTTGCGAACACCCGCCTGCCCGCCGCGGTCGGGGCGACTGCGCCGCAGATAGCCGGCGATCGCCTCGCCGACATCGGCCGGCAGCGGCAGCCGGTCCATGCGCCGGCCCTTGCCGCGCACCACCAACTCCCCGGCGCGCCAGTCGATGTCCTCCAACCGCAGCGCCGCGACCTCCCCGGCGCGCAAGCCCAAACGCAGCAGGATCAGGATCACCGCGTAGTCGCGGCGTCCGACCGCCCTTCTGCGGTCGCAGGATCTCAACAGCGCCGCCCGCTCCGCGGCGTCGATTCCCTGTGGCAGCAACGAACGACGACGCCCGGTGACCGCCATCGCCGCGGCGGACAGGTCCTCGCCGATGAGTCCCTCGACATGACAGAACCGCAGGAACGCGCGCAGCGCGGCGACGAAGTACTGGCCCGCCCCCACCGAACGGCCGGCGCACTCCTCAACACCGCCCGGGTCACGTCGGCCGGGGTCAGCGAGCCGACCACACCGTCAGCGGCATAACCTCCCACGAACCGGGCCGCGCGGCGAACATAAGCCGACACCGTCGAAGCCGCCAACCCTCGCTCCGCCACCAGATACTGCTCAAACGACGCCAGCAGCACGCTCCACTGCAGACAACGGCGGAGCGGGTTCCGCAGCGGGAAGCACACCCTGCGCCGACAGATAATCAAGCAGCGGCGCCATGCCGCGACGGGTGACCCGTTCCCGATAACCAGCCGCCCGCCGCAACGCCAGGTACTCCTCGACCCGACACGCCGTCAGGTCACCCACGGACAAGCCCCGCCCGCCCAGCCAACGACTCAAGTGGACCATCAACCGCATCTGGCACACCGCCGACAACGGCGTAAACCCCACCTCCAGCAACGCGGACTTGAACCCCGCCGCGAACGGAGCCAACGGCCCCGGCACCCGCACTACCTCAACCTTGCTGATCGGCTTACCCATCGTCTCCTCCACCTCTCCGGCAACCGGCGACGAAGGGACCGAGCAACCCCAGGACTATGCCGACGATCCGGGCGGGTTCACCCCAACAGACCAGCGCTTTCACTCAAAGGTCGGCATAGTCCACTTCTCGGCATAGTCGACGCAATGCCGACGTCGGCATTGCGTCGACAACGGGTCGGCGTTCGTTGACTCCTGGCTGCTGCGGGCCTGCGCGAAACTCGGGATCAAGCTGGTCCACTCCGCGCCCGGCCGCCCGCAGGGCCGCGGGAAAATCGAACGCTTCTTCAGGACTGTGAACAGCGAGTTCGTCGTGGAGATCGCCGCTGGTGACGGCGACCCCGGACGCCACGTGCAGGATCTGACGGAGATGAACCGGCTGTTCACCGCCTGGGTGGAGACCGTCTATCACCGGCGACAGCATTCCGAGACCGGTCTCGCGCCGTTGCCGCGGTGGCTGGAAGGCGGCCCCTATCCGGTCCCGGCGCCAGCGGACCTGGCCGAGGCGTTCCGCTGGTCAGAGCACCGCACCGTCTCCAAGACCGCGCTGGTTTCCTTGCACGGCAACCGTTATCAGGTCGACCCCGCTCTGGTCGGGCGCAAGGTCGAGCTGGTGTTCGACCCGTTCGATCTGTCCTTCCTGCGGGTTCGCCTCGACGGAGCCGACGCCGGCACGGCGCTGCCGTTCCAGATCACCCGGCACTCCCACCCCAAGGCCAAGCCCGAGGTCCCGGCCGAACCACCGAAACCGACCACCGGCATCGACTACCTCGGCCTGATCGACAACACACACACCGCCGAACTCGCCGCGAAGGTCAACTACGCCGCCCTGGGCTGGAACGGGCCCGACGAACCCCCACTTGACCTCGATTTCCCCACCACCACCGACCACGAGCAGCAGCAGCCATGAACGCACCCCATGAGCGCGTGACGATCACCGAGATCACCCACCTCACGGCCTGGCTACGACGCCTGTCTGACACAGACCCCGGTGGCAGCGACCCAGCCGAGCTCGCCGCCTTCCACGCCGCCAAGACCACCCTGCTCGACCGCATCCAAGCCCAGCACACCCACACCACCCCGATCACCGCCGCGCAGGCCGAACCCGCAAGGACACCTGATGATTGAGAAACTGCAGGCCCACTACGGCTTCACGCGCATGCCCTTCGGCCGCGACCTCGCTCCCGGCATGCTGCACCGTCACGCCTCCCACAACGAGGCCGTCGCCCGGATCAGCTGGTGCATCGCTGAGCGCACCATCGGCGTGGTCACCGGCGAGGTCGGCGCCGGGAAAACCGTGTCCGTCCGCACCGTCCTGACCAGCCTCGACCCCTCCAAACACACAGTGATCTACCTGCCCAACCCGCTGATCGGGGTCCGCGGCATCCACGAACAGATCGTCACCACCGTCGGTCAACCCGCCGCGCACCTCGGCTCCCGCTTGACCGTCCAAGCCAGCCAAGCCCTCGCCGCCGAACGTGAGGAACGAGGCCGCACCCCCGTTCTGGTCCTCGACGAAGCCCACCTGCTCACCTACGAGCAACTGGAAACCATCCGCATGCTCACCAACCAATCCATGGACCAGGACTCACCGCTGGCCTGCCTGCTCGTCGGCCAACCCACCCTGCGCCGCACCATGAAACTGGCCGTGCTCGCCGCGCTCGAGCAGCGCACCGCGCTGCGCTACTCCATGCCCGGCATGACAGCACCCGAGTCCAGCAGCTACATCGCCCACCACCTCAAACTCGTCGGCCGCGCCGACCAACTGTTCACCGAGGACGCACTAAACCTGATCCACACCACCGCCCGCGGCTACCCCCGCGCGGTCAACAACCTCGCCCTCCAATCCCTCGTCGCCGCGTTCGCCACCGGCAAGAACCTCGTCGACGACGCCGCAACCCGCGCCGCGGTCAGCGAGGTCGTCGACTAACACCGGCACCATGCCGACCAACCACGGCACCTCACCGACGAAACCCCGCCGCAGCAACACCCGGCGGGGTTTTCTCGCCCCACACCATCGGCACCCACAACGCCTCACTCATCGGCATCTTCAACGCCGCGCAACAGGCGGGTCGGGTTCGGGGTGCGCTGGTCGAGCGCGCGGGTGAAGGCGTAGGTGGTGGCGCCGGAGGGGCTGGGCACGTGGGGTGCGGTGAGCGCGACGGGGTCGAGTGCGCGGAGCACGGCGTGGACGTCGTGGCCGGCTTGTTCGGCCGCGGCCATCCGGTCGGCCAGGTGCCGGAACGCGGGCCCGGTGATCACGTGGTCGGCGAGCGTGGGGTGGTCGGGCCAGGCTTGGCGGAGGATCCCGGCGGCGGCCTGCTGTTGTTCGAGGCGTTCGGCGCGGTCGGCGGCGGCGCGGCGGGCGTGGTCGATGGCGCCGAGTTGGCGTTCGGCGGCGCGGTGGGTGAGGTAGACGGCGTAGCGGTCCTTGTGGCGGATGTGGGGGGCGTCGAGTTTGGCGAGCGGGATCGCGGCGAGCGTGTCACGGGCGTCGAGCCCGGCGTCGTGTAGCGGTCGAGAGCGCGGACGAGGGCGTCGAACGCGGGGGCGTGGATGACGGTGTCGGCGAGTTGGGGGCGGGTGGCCCAGGCTTCCCGCACCAGGTCGGCTGCTTGGTCACGCATCTGCGCGAACCGGCGCTGCTCGGCGCGTTTCTGGATGTCGCGGTCGGCGTCGCCGGTACGGATGCGGTCGACGGCGATGTCGACCATGGCCGCGGTGTAGCGGGCCGGGTCGTCGACGTGCGGTGCGCTGAGGGTGTCGAGCGGGATTTCGGCGAGCACGCTATGTAGGTCGTAGCCGGCTTGGTTGGCGTCGTGGAGTCGCTGGGCGAGGATGTCGAACGCGGCGGAGGCGATGATGACTTCGACGAGGGTCGGGTTCGTGCCGCCAGGTTTCGCGCAGCAGCGCGGCGATGGTGTCCCGTCGTCGCCGCGCCTCGTCTCGTTCCTGCCGCTGGTGGGCGTGGCGGTCGGCGGCGCGGGTGTTGTGTCGGCGCCACTGGTCTCGTTCCCGGGCTTGGCGGGCGTGGTGGAGTTCGTGGGCGCGGTCGAGGGTGTGGGTGCGCAGGTAGGTGGCGACCCAGGCGCGGGCGCGGCCTTGTTCGCCGCGGTCGTGGGGCGGGAGCAGGTCGGTGGTGGTGTCGGGGATCTGCCAGCGTTCCCGGTAGGCGGCGACGTGGCCGGCGCGGCGGATCCATTGCTCGCTCTCGATCGGGTCGTCGGGCACCGGCCCCGAGCGCACCGGCCCATGCGGGTGGTTCGTGGGCGGCGTGTTCGCCGAGTTCGTGGACGCGCGCGGCGATCCGTTCGGCGCGGGCGCGGAGCCAGGTGCCGAGTTCGACGATGTCGGCGAGGTCGCCGGGGGTGGTGATGTCCTCGTCCGGGGTGGGTGGCGTGGGGACCCAGCCGGGCAGCCAGTCGGGCCGGTCCGGGTCGGGTGAGTGGGGGCGGCAGGTGTTGGGTGAGGCGCCAGTGCAGGACCTGCGCGACGGACTCGGCGGGGTTGGTCGGGTCGTCGTCGAGCGGTCGTTGCGCGGCGCGCGCGCGGAGCAGGTCGACGGGGTCGTGGTGGGCGTCGTTGAGCTCGTGCGAGCACGCGAGCGAGTTCGGGCCAGGCGTCGTCGGCGACGATGTCGTCCGCGTGGTGCGGGCAGCGCGTCGCGGACCCACTGTTGGGCTTGCTGGCCGTCGGGGTCGCGGTAGCAGGTGGCGGGCGTAGAGGTACTGCGGGCACCAGCGTGGACAGCCGCCGCGGTCGTCGATGGCGTCGCGGAGCTGTTCGGTGGCCGACAGCTCGGCGCTTTCGCGGCGCAGGATCGCGCGCGAGGGCGTGTTCGGCGCGGCTGCGTTCGCGGTAGCGGTAGAACAGGTCGCCGGGCAGCATCGTGGGTTCGTCGGGGTGGAGGATGTTCTGGGTGTCGAGGTAGGCGTAGTTGCGCGTCGCCGGCCGCGGGAGAGCGCGACCAGCGCGGCTTCGCGCGCGCGGCGGTGGGACAGGAACGCGCGGGAGATGTCGACGGTGAGCCTTGGCTGCGGTGGATGGTGGCGGCGTAGCCGAGTTCGACGAACCGGGCGACGTACCAGGCGGACAGGAGGACGGTGCCGCCGTGGTGGACGTGCCGCACGCGGAGCCGGCCGTCGTGGTGGCGTGTCTCGACTTCCCAGAGGTCGCCGTTCTTGACGTAGTCCCGGCCGCCGAACAGGGCGAGAGTCGCGGCGGTTGAGGCGGGTCACGATCCGGTCGCCGACCCCGGCGACGCTGCCGTCGTGCAGCCGACCCCGTCGTGCTCGACGAGTCCGGCGGCGCGGCGTTCGGTCTGGGCGCGGGCGGACAGTTCGCGGGCGACCTCGCCGGTGTCGGCGATCATGATCGCGGTGCGGCCGGCGGCGATGTCGGCTTTCCAGTCCGCGTAGAGCCGGTCGAGGACGGCGGGCCCGACCCCGCCGACGAGCCGCTCGTTGTCGGCGTAGAAGTCGACCGCCCGGTCGTCGCCGACCCGGAACCGCAGGATCGCCTCGGCTTCGTCGCGCCGCGCGAAGCGGTGCAGCTCGGAGAGTTCGACCCCGCCGGTGTCGTGGTGGATCAACCGCAGCGCGCCGCCCGCCTCGACCGCGGCGAGCTGGCGGTAGTCGCCGACCAGGCGCACCACGGCGCCGCGTTCGGCGGCCAGCGCGCGGACCTCGTCGAGCAGGTGGGTGCCGGCCATGCCGGCCTCGTCGACCAGCAGCATGTCCCCGGCCCGCACATCGATCGGGACGCCGCGGCGGCGGGCCTCGAGCGAGGCTGTGCAGGGTGTCGGCGCGCACGCCGAGGTCGTCGCCGAGCACGCTGGCCGCGGCCGCGCTGGGGGCGTAGCCGCGGACCCGGCCGCCGGTGGTCTCCCACGCCGCGCGCACCGCGCGCCATCGCGGTGGACTTGCCCGGCGCCGGGCGGGCCGATCCCGACCGCGAGGGCCTTGCCGCAGGACACGAAGTGCTCGACCAGCGCCCGCTGCCCGGCGTCGAGCTGCCGGACCTGCGTGCGGTCGGCGTGCTGCCAGGCGGAGATCGCGGCGTTGCGGACGGCATCCGGGACGACCGGGCCCCGCGCGGTGTGGGCGTCGTCGACCAGCCGCTGCTCGGCCGCGAGGATGGTTTCGCTGGTGTAGACGGCCGACCCGCGCCGGGCGAACACCGACTCCCCGTCCGGCATCCGCAACGTCCGGGGCAGCTTCTCGCCGGCTCGCCACGGTGTCGTGTGCCCGGTCGGGATGCGTCGAGCCGCAGCGAATGCTGGTCCAACGCCAGCGCGGTGACGGTCTCGACCGCCTGCCAGCAGCCGCTCCTCACCGCCGAGGCCGGCGTGGTGGCCGGTGAAGAACGCGGTGTGTGGGCGGAGTTGGCGGTGGGCTTCGGCCCGCACGTGATACACGACCCAGGTCGCCCGGTCCTCGCGCGATCCGCTCGACCACCCGCGCCGCGACCTCGCGCAGGTCGGGCCCGATCGCGGGGTCAGTCCGATGCAGGCAGGCGCCGATCCGCGCGGGAATGTCCACCCCGGGCAGCAGCTCGTGGGCGCGGTGGGTCCAGTCCTTCACCTGCTCGGCCAGCGTGCGCAGCTCGGTCTTCTCGGGCCGGTCGGTGAGCGTGGCCTGCTGCGCCAGCTTGTGCTGCACGCTGCGCGGCGGGCTGTGCCCGTGATCGCGCACGTACTCCGCGACCAACCGGTCGTAGTGGGATTCGACCTGGCTCCGGCGCCGCGAGAACCCGGTCAGCCACTCGCCGGGGATGCCGTCGATCTCCCGCACCGGCCGTTTCCCCGCCCCGGCCGGCATCTCGACGAACCGCACCCCCAGCCGGTCGATCAACCCCTGCTCGACCAGCGAGTTGTACGTCTCGGACATGCTGACACGGCGACCTTGTGCACCTGCCGCGAATCCAGCGTCCGCCACCCCCGTCCCCGGCCAGGACCCGATTCGCGACCGCCACATGGGTGTGCAGATCCGGGTCACCCGCGCGGGAATCGCGGTGTTGGAACGCGGTCGCGACGAACCCGGACGTGGCCGCGAACGCGATCCCGGCGGCGCCGAGGCGGGTGAACGCGGCCTCCCGTTCGCCGTAGGCGAGCGCGGCCCGCCACGCGTGCTCGTGCACCTCCTCCACCACACGCCGGATCTCATGCCCGCCGAGCGCCCACAACAGCCGACACCGACTTCTGCGGCGAGAACACCAGATCGAACCCCGCGACCGGCTGCCGCGCCCGGCCGAGCTGGTCGACGAGGTACCGCTGCACCTCCTCGGACATGCCACGTCAACCGGCGCCACATCCGCCGACGTGTCCGGCTGGCGCTGACGCGGTCGGGTTGCCGGACCGCGGCCAGGTGCTCGGCGGCTATCCGGCGTTTGATCCCGCGCCGCTCGGCCACCGTCGCCCGCCGGCCGTGCCGCTCGGCGAAGTCCGCGTAGGCGGTGCGCAGGTCCGCGACGAGCGGTACCGCGGTGTCGAACTGGTAGAACCGGCGGCCCAACCGGGCGGTGGCGAGGGCTTGGTCGTAGCTGTCGCCGCGGGCCATCCGCTCGGCCACGATCGCGTTCGCGTCCGGATGCAGCCCCTCACCGAACAACGCCAGCATCTGATCTTCGCTGACCTCACCCGACACCCCGAGATCAGCGCACCCCGAGCCGGCCCAGCGCCCGGGCGGGTTCCCCGCGGCCTGGTAGTAGTCGACGAGCGGATCCCCCGCCGACCGCGTCGTGTCCCCGCTGGCCACCTGCCGGGTCAGGTAGGTGTATCCGTCGCCGGCGTGCAGCACATGGCACGTCATCGTCACCGCACCATCACGGCGCGAGCACGGTGTTCCTCCTCCCCCCAGACCACCCACACTACCTGCGAACACGTGTTCGTTTGCGTCCGCACATCGCGATGCCAGAGGTGTGACCGCCCTGAAACCCGCGCCACCCGCGCACGCGGCGGCGGGCGCGTACGCGACCGCGCGCGGCGGCGACGCGGCGAGCGGCGGCGGGACGGTGCGGCGGGCCGGGGCGTAGCCCCGGAGGGGTGCCCTCCGGGGCTACGCGCGGTGCTGGCGTTACGCGGCGGCGAGTGCGGGGACCGGCGCGGGCAGCGCGGCGGCGGGGGTGACCGGGGTCGGGGGCTGCGGGCGTTGCGCGTCGCGCCAGTCGGTCACCCACTGCGCGATGATCGGCCGGTGCGCTTCGGGGGAGACGCGGTAGTAGGCGCGTAGCCACACGAGGGCGGCGGCGCGGGGTAGGTGCTCGGCGACGGCGGCACACGGGGCGGTGATGTGGGTGGCGCGGGCGGCGATGGCGCGGGCCTGCGGGTTGAGGTAGGCCACCGTGCGCGCTGCGCGCGCGGGGCTGCGGGCGGGCTGGGGTCGGCGGGGGAGTCCGGGCCGGTCGGCGTCGCGGCACTCGACACACAACCCGTCGTCATGCCTGCGGTGGTGTCGCTGGTGGTGCGGTGGTCCTGGGGGCGGCGCTCGACGAAGCACCACACGCACGGGGTGGCCCACAGTTGCGGGCGGGCGGCGCGGTCGTAGTCCAGCGCGTACCCGTCGGCCGGGTCGGTCGGGGCGGTGGGCTGGTCGTCGTCGATGTCGAACACGGTGCGCCGCGCGGTGGGTGGGGCGCTGTGGTCCTCGATGCCCAACCGGGTCCGCGCGTAGTCGTCGGTGAGCTTGTCGGCCTTGCGCTGGGCGCGGGACTTGACCGGGCGGCGGCACGTCGGGTCGATGCTGCGCGAGGGTGCGCATTTCGGCGCGGACGTGTCGCGGGGAGCTGGTGTTTGGCGGTGCGCAACTGGCGGGACAGTTCGGCGAGGCGGCGGGCGCGGGCCTGCCTCCCAGGGCGCGGGGTACACGGTGAGCCCTGCGGGCTGGGGGCCGTGCTCGTCGTAGCCGGGGCGGGTGTCGAACCACACGGACAGCGGCCTCGGGCTGCGCGGGGGTGTCGGTGGTGGTGCGGCGGGGCCGGTCGCCGGTCTCGTCTCGGCAGAAGCGGACCAGGTCGGCGCGGTGCTCGTCGGTGAGTTCGCGGGCGAACTGGTCCAGCTTCGCGGCGCGCGACGTTGCGGGTGTGGGTGTCGAGAATGTCCGCGCTGCGCGCGATGGTCCACAGTTCGGCGATGTCGGCGGTGTCGAGGACGCGGCGCGCGGCTTTCTTCGCCCATTGGTGTTCGCCCAGGTCAAGCAGGGCGGACAGGACTTCCAAACCTTCGATGGTCAGCATGAAACCGAAACCTCACAATTTGTGTATTCGCGTAGTACCGGGGTGGCTGTTCCCGGTGTTTCTTACCCGCTTATTCTAGCGTGAATTGATCGTGATTAGCAAGGTTTCCGGGAGTTCGATGTGATTGTGGGAATTTGGAGTAGTGCGCATGGCTGCTGACCTGCGGTCTGACCAGCGATGTTTGCGCACGTTTGCTCGCGGGCGAATATCGAAATGGCTGGAACGTATGTGTTGGCTGACTGGGCCTTGCCATTGCCTCACCTTCCTCTTCCCGACACAAAGCCGTCGTGAGCAGGGGTGGTGTCGGGTCAAGGCCGAAGAGCGAAGCGTGCCTTGACGCGGCATCGCCCCTGTTCGAGGATCGGGCGTCGGGTTGAGGGCCGAGTCCGGTGAGTGCCGATGCCGGAGGCGAGGCGTGCTCGCCGCCAGGCTGGTACGTCGTGGCGTGCCTGCCGGTGACCTCGACGCGGTCGCTCGTGACATCGCGGGAGCCATGAGCGGCGGAGAACGCAGAGTGCCGCTCACTACACTGAGGTGTGCGCCGGGTTCCAAGGGCTGTTTGTGGCCCCGTTAGTCCCGGCGCACTGTCCGCGCGATACGTCGCTGGGCCACTTCGGTGGTTGCCCTTCGGGGCTGTCGCGTGACACGAGAGGTGTGCCCGGCCCTTGGGTGGGGCACACCTCTCGCCACAAACCGCTCAGTCAGCGGGCTGCGTCGGCGGCGAGGTAGCGGGCGAACTCGGCGGGGTCGGGCACCGGCACGGCGGTGAACACCGCGACCTCGGCGCCGGCCGGGTCGAGGGCGAACCCGACGTGGTTGCCGGCCAGGCCCAGCCGCACCCGGTCCCACGCCCAGCCGGGTCATCAGCCGCTACTGGATGCTGGTGGGTGAGGTGGCGGTGTCCGCAGGCCTCGATCGGCCAGCGTTCGCCGGCGAGCTCGGGAGGGCTGGCGAAGGTGACCAGCGTATCCGGTGAGTGGGGTGTCGAGGGGGTGGTGCCGTGCTGTGCGGCGTTGTCGATGGCCGGGGCGTGGTCGAGGAGGTCGAACCCGATCGCCGCGCAGGCATACCAGCGGGTCCCGCGCTCCTCGTCGTCGTGGACGGCGACCACGTCGCCCACGGTCAGCGACCGGTTCCCGCGCTCGCGGTAGGCGACGGCGCGCGGGTCGGGTGGGTCGAGGAAGGCGGGGTCGTCGCCGATGTTGCACAGGTCGTAGGCGAACTGCACCGGGTGCGGGTCACCGGCAGCGCCGGGTAGGAGAACACCTCGGTCACCGTGTGCGCGGGCAGCGTCACGCCGCCGGCGTCGTGGGGTGCGGGCTGGAACCCGAACACCATGCCGTCGCGGGGGTTGTTGTTGTGGAACACCCGAACCGTCGTGGACATCCACAGCCTCACTTCCAGGGACTGGGCGACCGACGCCACCCCGCACGCGAAGCCGCGTGAAAGGGGGGCGCGGTTGCCGATGGGACATCGCGAGAGGAGCCGGCCACGCCCGGCGGACCCTGCGGCCAGGGGGTTCGGGCCCGACTGCTGGGGAGAGCACCGGGCCCGGCCCCTGGCCGCCGGGGCCTACGCGGCGACGTCGGTGGCCGCGGTGGCTGCGGTGGTGGACCACGGGTCGGTGGTCGCCGCGGCGGTGGTGCCGCTGCGGTTGGTTTTGGTGATGGTGGCGGTGGCGAAACGCAGCGAGGGGCCGATCTCGTCGACGTCGAGTTCGATGACGGTGCGCTTGTCGCCGTCGCGGGTTTCGTAGCTGCGCTGCTTGAGCCGCCCGGTGACGATCACGCGGGTGCCGCGGGTGAGCGACTCCGCGGCGTGCTCGGCGGCCTGGCGCCAGATGGTGCAGCGCAGGAAGGTGGCCTCGCCGTCGGTCCACTCACCACTCTGGCGGTCGAGGTGGCGGGGGGTCGAGGCCACGGTGAAGTTCGCGACGGCGTGGCCACTGGGGACGAACCTGAGCTCGGGATCGGCGGTCAGGTTACCGATGACGGTGATGGTGGTCTCTCCAGCCATGACGTGAAGGTCTCCTTCGGAGTCGGATTGTTGAAGCGTCGTTGTTGAGAACAGGCGCGGTGCTCCACGCGACCGGCGGAATGAGCGCGTGCCCGGCGACCGGCGGTGGGGCTGGTGGACGCTCGAACCCGGCGAGCACGTGTCGCCGTCGGCGAGCTGCCCGCCGTCCCTTATCGGCCATCACTGGCGGCGGGGGAACCGGAGGCGGGGTGGTTGCCGTGCGCGAGTCGCAGGCGGTGTTCGGCGTTGCCTGGGGATTCCCCGGGGTTGATGCCCAGGTCGGTGAGCCAGGTGCAGACGTCCGTGATGACGTCGGTGCCGTCCCATTCGGTGCCGCCGTGGGCGCGGTGGTGAAGCTGGCGGAAGAGTCGGAGGATCGCGGCGCCTTCGGGGTGTCCGGGTCGATCAGCACCCTCGGGATACGGGGACCGGTCACTGGGCGGGCTGGATGGGTGCCGTTCTGCGTTCTGCGGCCGGCTCACGTGGTGTTCCTGGGCGTGCTGGCTGCCGGTGGGTTGTGTGCGCGGCAGAGTGCGCACGGGCCGCCGGGGTGTATCGGGCGGGTCGGTGGTGATGCGGTAGGGGTGGTCGGCGGTGGTGATGAGGATCATCGGGTAGAGGTAGGTGCCGGCGAAGAAGATCTTCCAGCGCCCGTGGGTGTAGCGGGCGTTGGTGGTGTCCCAGGTGTCCGCGGGGTGGGCGGTGGCCACGGTGCGCGGGATCTTGTTTGTGCCGCAGGGGTCGGCGAAGTCCGGCACCATGATGGTCAACGGTCCGAGAAGGGACGACCGCGCCAGCCGGTCTGGTATCTGCTCGGCGCTGATGTTCAGCGTGTCGCTCATCGGTCAGGCGTCCCTTCCGACGTGTCGTTCCCGCGCCGGTGTGATGTGACGGCCCGGCGCCCGGCGGGGCCGGTGGTGATTTCAGGCGGCGGGCCGGGAGTGTGTGTGGGCGGTTTCGCCGAGGCGCAGGATGGTGCGGGCTTCGCGCAGGAGGTGGGCTTTGGTCGGGGCCTGGTAGCGGTCGAACCCGTGGTAGAGGAAGCGGCAGGCGGTGATCAGTGCCTGCCAGGTGAGTCGCCCGGCGCGGTAGTGCGGGAGGACGGTGTGGACCAGCCGGGCGGCCTCGTCGCGGTCGATGATGTTGACACTCGAGGCGATGGCGTCGATGACCCCATCGATGTACTCGTCGGTGTCCTCGCTGATGTCCTTGTTGGTGGCGGCCATGACGTGGCGGTTCCCCTTCTCGTGAGTGGAGCGCACGGGGCTGCGGCCAAGGCGAAGCCACTCCGATGCGGGCACGACCCGCCGCCTGCCGTCGGTGTCGGCCGAGGTGTGGTCGGGTCAGTCGGTGGTCTCGGTGGCGTCGGCGGCTGCGACGAGTGCGCTGTGGAGGAATTGGTGGAGACGAGCGGGTGGCATGCCGCGCTGGATCGCGAGGTACAGCGGCCGCGCCAGGGGGTGGTCCGGGTCGGCTTGCTGGGCGATCTCGAGTGCGATGCTGGCGAGCACGCTTCTGCCGCGTAGGTGGGTGTGCACGGCGAGCAGGACCGCGGGCTCGGCGCGGGCCGGGGGCGGCACGGCTCGGGTGAGCATGGTCCACAGCCGTTCCGCCGCGTCGGCGTCACGGGCGCCTGCCTCGGAACCTGTCTCGGTGCCTGTGTCCGGGGGTGTGGGCAGGGCGGCGGCGAGGCAGCGGTCGCGGACGTGGGGGTCGGACAGGGCCTGGGCGAGGTCGACGATCTGCTCGTCGCTCAGGCTGGGGAGGTCGCGGTGGGTGGCCGCGGCGGTGATGGCGTCCTGCACGAGGCGATACCCGCGGTCCGGGTCGTCTTCGAAGGGGTCGGGGTGAGCGTGGGAGCGGTGGCGGAGCATGGCGGCGCGCCGCTGGAGCTGGTGGGTCGGGGTCGGCGGCGAGGGTGGCGGCGAGCTGGTCGCGGCTGCCGCTGGGTGGTCGCGCCGGCCATGATCAGGCCGGTGGCCACAGGTGAGGTGTCGATGCCGGGGATGCTGCCGCCGCAGCGGCAGGGGTGGTGGCACTGCCACCGTGCGCCGGGGTCGGTGGTGGGCGCGGACACCGCGTGCCGGACGGTGATCTGCGCGGTGTGCAGGTCGGTGGTGAGGGCGTCGATGAGCGCACCGGCCGGCAGGACGCCGCTGTGGGGTGGCGGGCCGGTCGCCGAGCACGAGGATGGTGACGGCGCAGGTGTCGCTGGTGAGCAGAACGTCGCGCAGCTGCGCGACGAACCCGGGCAGATCCTCCCGGGTGGGGAGGTCCGCGCGGATGATGCCGGACAGCGTGGGTGCGGGGGTGGTGTGGGTGATCAGGACCAGGGAGTCGACCGGTGGGAAGCCGAGCATCAGCGGTAGGACACCGATCAGCTCACCGAGGCTGGTGATGGTGCCCGCGCGGTGGGGGACGCCCGAAGCGTCGGAGGCGTTCATCGTGGATGCGACTCCTTGAAGGGTGCGGAACGAAACCGGAACGAGAAGGGGGAAGCGACAGACGAGAGGCGGATGGCTGATCGCCAAGCGGGACGCAGTCAGTCCGCGGTGCACTGTCCACAGTGATCGGGACGGAGCCTGCCGGGCGATGCCGGACGGCCGTGCGCGTCAGGGGTGGTGGGGTTTGGTCGGTGTCAGGTGGGTGGTTGGTCGAGGCGGTGCACGGTGTAGTTCTTCCCGACGCGGTAGGGCGCGTTTTCGGGGCCTTTGTCGTAGGTGTCGATGAAGATCGGTTCGACGGTGTCGCGGGACGGGTAGGGCTGCCACCGGATGTGCCCGCTGACCGGGAACCGCACGCGCAGCCGCGCCGCCCTCGCGCGGTGTGCCACCGCCCGTGTCGCGGTGGGCGGTGGCGGCGGCTGTTGTGGACGCGGACGACGCGCACGGTGGAGGTGTCGGTGACGCCGGCGCGGTGCTGGCGGCGTGCGGTGGTGCGCGGCACGTGCAGCTCGTCGATCTCGGTGATCTTGCGGGAGCTGGGTGCGAGCAGCAGCCAGGTCGCGCGCAGTGTCTGCGCCCACGCGGTGGTGGTCTGCGACAGCAGATGCCGGCCGGCGGCCGGATCCACCCCGCCCCCATCCCCGCCGTCGTGATCGTCGTCGTTGTTGTTGTGGTGGCGGATGCGGTGGTCGTCGAAGGCCATGACGACCTCGTTGTCCCAGTTCAGGTCGGACACCTTGTAGCGGCGGGCGAACTCCCGCGCTTTGGTGATCGACCAGCCCAGCTGGTCTTGGGCGGTGCGGGCGATCAGGTCGTGGTCGACCACGGACCAGAACGTCACCCACAGATCACCAGGGTCCGAGGAAGGTGCTGGGTCCCCAGGAGGCCGCGACGATCGGCACGGTCTCACCGCCGGTGTTGACGTAGGTGGCGATCGGCGTGTCGTACACGAGCAGCCCGCAGGGGGAGGGGAGGTCGTGGCGGTGCAGTGTCCAGGTGGGCAGGTTGCGTCCTGCTTGGACGGCGAGGGGGACCATGTCGTCGCTGACCGACCACAGCGTCGCGCTGGCCAGGCGGGTGGTTTCGTCGGCGAGCATCATGGCGGCTTTGTCGCGTGGTGTTCCCCACCGGGGCTGGATCGTGCCGAGCCCACCACGCAGTGCCTCGGCGACCTCGGCCACGTATTGGGGGCTGGCGAGTTGGTCGAGCATGGCGATCCGCAGGAAGGGCAGCTGCCGCGGCTGCGGCGGATCCCACCGCGGCGCTGGTGTCACCGGCTTGTCGGTCATCATCGTCTCCCTTCGCGACACAGACACCCCGGTCGCGGAGCGCGTGTATGTCCCGCGCTGGCGTCGACATCCGGCCCGTCCACCGCGTGCAGTCCGTACGGGGGGTTGGGCCGGCAGAGGATGCGAATGCAGAGCGCGCGACAGTGCCGTGCAGGGCACGTTGGTGACCCGGTCGCGCCTATTGAGCGCCGGTCGGGCTGTCAGTTCGCCGCCGCCGATGGACCGGGAATCCCGGGGTACTGCGGTGACGGGCTCGTCGCCCAGCAACGGCAGACTCGGACCTTCGAGCGACCCGGGGTTACGGGTATGGTTCGCCGTCCTCGGTGAACTGGAGGTCGTCGGCGACCTCGCGGGCCCACGGGGCACCGGTCTTGTAGTCGTGTTCGGTGTCGCCGGCGGTCCACGCGTCGTGCAGCGCCTCCCGCACGGCGTCGTCGAGGTCGCCGCGCTGCTCGTCGGTCACCGGCGAGCCGGTGAGGGTCGGGCAGTCATCGTCGTGGGGTTGCAGGTAGTGGTCGGGGGAGCAGGTGCAGTCCGGGGCGGGCTCGTGGACGGTGATGGTGGTGGCGTCGGTGCGGTGGCCGGTGAGCTCGACGTGGTCGATGCCCTCGACCCAGGGCAGCGCGGGCGCGTTGGCGGGGGTGAGGATCGCCGGTGACGGCCAGCGACTGACCGCGCCCGAGATCCCAGCCATCGACGGTGACGCCGGGGATGCCGGGGAAGTCGGCCACGCCGTGGGTGTCCCAGCCAGGGGTGCCGAGCTTCTCGGCCAGGGTGGCGATCATGACCGCCTCAAGGTCGTCGTTGTCGGCGGTGTCCCACCACAGGCCGGCGAGTTTCTCGCGGACGGCGTCGACCGCGCGGGCTTGAGCCGGTTCGGACAGTTCGTCGAAGTCGTAGAGCCTGATCGTGATCTCCTGCATGGCCTCCCGTCCTTTCCACTCAGGGCTTCGTCGCGCGCAGGCGAGCGCCTGCCGGAAACGCGGTGGGCTGCCCCGAACTTGGACAACGGTCCGGGGCAGCCCGTCTGCCGTGTCGGCACGCGCGGGCCGCTCTCCGGCCACGTGTCCGCGTGCCGGGCGGCGGTGTTCACTGCCGGGCGAGCGTTGTGGTGAGGGCTTTGTCGAGGGCGGTGTGGGTGGCGGTCTCGACCTCGCCGAGCTTGGTGGACAGCACGTTGTCCATGTTCCGTTCGGCGCGGCCGACGTTGCGGACGGTGGCGTAGTGGTGCAGGTAGGTGTTGGTGGCCTGGTGCACCCCGAACGCGGTACCGCGCCACGGGCGCGACGCGCTGGTCGTGGTTCCACAGCCGCTCGAGTCCGGCGCGGGTCTTCTCTGCGATCGTGCGGCTGCGGCCGGGTTGGGTGGGGATGGGGGTGTAGTGGTCGAGGAACCTCGACCAGACCCGGTCCGGAACGTCGATGTGGGTGAGGCGGTCGACCTCGGCGCTGAACTCGTCGGCGGTGTCGTGCACGATACCCAGCGCGTCGCGGACCTCGGCGACCTTGAACATCGAGTGCCGCGAGTGTTTGATCTTCACCGCGGTGCCCGCGTTCGCCGAGGGCGATGTCCATGGTGTTGTCACACACCACGAGCTGGACGACGGGTTTGTAGGTGGAGGAGATCGACCCGTCGACCGAGGTGGCGGCGAGCAGGTAGGGCCGGAACTGCACCCCGGCGGTGGTGGACACGGTGTCGGCCATCTCGATCGACACCCACGCCACCGCACCGTTCTTGAGCAGCCCGGCCGAGCCGATGTGCAGGTCGGCGTCGAGCAGGGTGGCGACCTTCTCCAGCAGCCACACGTCGTAGTGGTGGATGGTGAACCCGTTCTTGAACTTGCCCAGCAGCTCCAGGGTGTCCGACCGCACGATCAGCTGGTGGTCGGTGTAGTGCTTCCACGCCGGCTTGTCCGACCCGAGCAGGGCCTGCAGGTTGCCGCCCATCGGCACCGACACCGGCTCCCACCCGAACAACCGCCGCTTCACATCGCCGACCGGGATCGGGCCGGGGTAGTGGTTGGGCTCGGTGCCCTGGGCGCTGCGGCGGTAGTGCCATGCGGTGCCGCGCTGGTCGGTGTAGCCGACGAGCACGTTCTGGTTGAGCCACTCCGAAGATTCCCGAGACATACCGATCTTCTCGCTTTCCTGAGACGAACAACGCGTGCACCGAGGTCGGGCACGCGCAGAGGCAATGACGGCGCCACCGCGCCGGAGATGCGCGGCGTGCGGAGCGCGTCAGCGGACGGGCTGCGACGCCGGTGGCGGGGGTGCGCGCTGGGTGGGGTAGCGTCAGCGTGCTGGTTCGGCGTCGGGCGAGGACGTAGGTCTGGTCGGTGGGTGCGAAGCACGGCGGCGTATCCGCCGTCGTTCTCGTCGATCAGCACCGTCTCGAACACCAGCCCACAGAACGGGCAGGCCACCAACGTCTGCCGGCGGGCGGGCTGGACAGGGATGCGGGCGACCCGCCCGCAACACGGCACCGCGGCATCCACCGAAGTCGGGTCTGGTGTTGGTGGTGTGGCGGCGGACCGTCACCCCATCCACCAACACCTGCCGAGGAACAGCATCGTCTGGTCCATAGTGGACCTTGCGGGTGTGTGTCACCCCGCTCCTCCCGTCGTTCGTCGGAAGCGACTCCGGCCGCGCCAGGGCTGCTGTCCGGCTGGTGTCGGCCGTTTGCTGGCTCGGCGCGCGGCTACCGCGCGCGGGGGTTCAGGGGTGGTCGGGTTCGTCGGTGCGCCGCCACGCCCACGCCATCGCACCGATCGGGTACCGGCCCCAGGCGTCGGGTTCGACGAGGACGGGTCGGTAGTCCGGGTCGCGGAGGTAGGGGCCGTGAAGGTGGACGATCAGGTCGCCGACCCACAGGAAGTACTCCTGGTCCTCAGGCGACGGCCCGGTGGCGTTGACCCTGTTCATGTGGGCGGTGACCTGTTCGGCGATCTCCCGCCGGAACGCCGGGCACACAAACCCGTTCCACCGCGCGCCGTTGTCGTGGGCGGGAAACCGCTCGTCGTCGATCCCGACCGTGCAGTTGTCCAGCCGCCGACCCGGTGGTGGGGTGACCTCCTTCCCGTCGCGATCCCCGCCCCCGCCACCGTCCCCGCCACCGCCGTGGTCGTCGTTGTGGTGGTGGGGCGTGGCCTGGTCGGTGACGGGCAGGTCGTGGGGCGTGCGGGTGAGGGCGGTGATCGCGGCGAACAGGGCCGCGGTCACCGGGGTCGGCAGCGTGACATGGCCGGCGACGTGCAGCAGCGTGGCGAGCGTGGCCCGCTGCTCGGTGTCGAGGAACCCGCGCCGCACCCGCCGCGCCGCCTCCTCCAGCACCTGGGCGACGTCGGCCGGCAGCGCCTGCGCGTCGGGTGTGCCGGTCCTGGGGTCGTCGCCTGGGTCGCTGTGGGTGTCGTCGGGGGCGGTGGGGTTGGTGTCGTTGTTCATGCTGATGATCTCCTCCGGCCCTCTGCGGGGCCGACTGATCCGGTTGCCGAAACGGCGTCGATGGAGAAAGGGGGACCGGCCCCGGCGCGTCCTGGTGGCGCGCGGCAGACACGATCAGTCAGTGGTGTAGCTGGACGGTGCTGCTGCCGGGCCAGGCTCGGGGGCGGTGAGGGTGTCGCGGATGTCGGCGACGGAGCCGACCAGCGTGGCGGTGTGCTCGCGCAGGAGGGTGTGGCAGCCGGTGGACTGGACCGACGTGACGGGTCCGGGCACGGCCATCACCAGCCGCCCCAGCGCTGCGGCGGTGTGGGCGGTGTGCAGCGAACCGCTGCGCACCCCGGCCTCGACCACCACCGTGCCCGCGGACAGCGCCGCGATGAGCCGGTTGCGGGCCAGGAACCGATGCCTGGCTGGCCGGGGTTCCCAGGGGGTACTCGCTGAGCACCGCTCCGGTCTCGGCGATCCGGCCCAGCAGCGTGGCGTGTCCGGCCGGGTAGGCGACCTATTGACCGGACTACGGGGAGACGCGCCGACGCGGTCCTGTTCGTCGTCTGCTCATGATCGGTAGACCTTCCCCATCTTGAACATGGGAAGAGTGGGTGGGGCGTGTCCGATGTTGTCGAACGTGACATTGGGTCGATCCAGTTGCCGAAGTGGGGGCGGGTGTTGAGGCCGAGGGGGTCGTGCCGTGGCTGGTGATTGACCGGATGGTGTGGCGGTCGGCCGGCGAGCGGTATCTGCGGACTTCGTGGCTCGCGGTTGCGCCGAGTGTTCGCAGCTATGCCTATGAGCTGCTTCGATGGTGGCGGTGGCTGGAGGTCGTCGAGCGTGGCGTGGGACAAGGCGACGTCGGCCGAGGTTCGGGACTTGTGCTTGTGGCTGCGGCAGGCAACGAAGCTGCGCCGGTCAGCGCGGACGGCGTCGGCTGTCAGGGCGGGGACGGTCAATGCGATGACCCGCAAGCGCTATCTCGATGACCGGTACGAGGCGCGGACGGTCCGGCACTGCAATGCGGTCTGCGGGGCTTTTACGACTATTGGATCGAACTCGGTGGCGGGCCGCTGATCAACCCGGTGGCGCTGGCCCGGAAGCGGCCGTCGACCGAACGCGCACCACAACCCGCTGGATCCATTCCGGCCGGAAGGCAAGATCCGCTATAACCCGCGGGTCCCGAACGGCGCCGCGGGCGATCCCCGATGAGCAGTGGAAGAGCTGTTCGCGGCGCTGCGGTCGGACCGGGACCGGGCGATCCTCGCGGTGGTGATCAGCAACGGCGCCCGTGCCGCGAGCTGCTCGGCATCCGGGGCTGGACGTGGACTGGGGTGACCAGCTCGTCCGGGTTGCCGCAAGGGCACCGGGGCCGAGCAGTGGCTGCCGGCCAGCCCGGAGGCGTTCGTCTGGGTCCGGCTCTATCTCGCGAATCGCGATCCACTGGAACCGAATGAGCCCCTGTGGTGGACCCTGCGCCGCCGTGACCGCGGCGAGGGCTGCGCCGCCAGCCGGTGAACTACGAGGCGCTGCGTGCGGTGTTCACGCGGGTCAACGAGAAGCTGGGCACCAACTACCATGCACGACCTGCGGCACACCGCGGCGCTGCGGATGGCCCGCGACGAGCGCTGTCCATCCGCGACGTCCAGAAGATCCTCGGCCACGCCCATCTGTCCACCACCGCCGACATCTACCTCGTCGAGGACGAGGCCAGGTGATCCGCCGTGTTCGGCAGCACCTGGCCGAACGGAGCAACGCGCCCAGCCGCCGCTCCCGGTCGCGGCCGGCTACGACACCGACGACTCGCTGTCCTGTTCGGAGGAAACCCGCGTGACCAGGACCATCGCAGAGTCGCGGGGCCCGCCACGGAACCGGGTGAAGCCGCCGGACGAGTGCCCTTCTCGCAGCACGCGGGTGGGGCCGGTGACCGACGCCGGTGGACGAGATCCTCGAGCTGCTGAGCGTTGCCGGCGCGGCTTGGTCGGCGGGAAGACGGTGACGGCAGGACCGGCTACGGGGCCGCACGATCCTTAACTGGCTGCTCGCCCACCTGGCGGAGGGCTGGCAGGACCGGTGGACGGTTCCGGCGCCGACCGTGACACCGGCTGGATCGAGACCTGGCCCAGACGATCCCCGCCGCGTCGCCAGGAGGGCAAGAGCACCTCGCTGGGCTGGCCTGTTTGCTGCTCGGCCGGGTCATCCTTCCGGGCTATGGCTTTCTGAACGTCTACCGGTCAGCGAACCGGCGATCTGCTGTTCGAGCACGTCGAGAGCTAATGCGCCCTGACATATTTGCTCGGTCGAGAGAAGGCCGCGACCGAACGGGGGCTCGGGCGCCGCTTGCGCCTCGCGATGGGCATCCTCGGCAAGATGGTCTTGCATACTGGTCGAGATCTGACCAGTTGGTCGCCGAGGATTTCTTGGCGCTCCGGGCCTGGTATGTCGGCACGCAAGGCCGCATCGGCAAGGGTGTCGCCCTCGCTTGGGATCTGTTGCGGGGTGTCGCTGATCTAGGTGGACACGCCTCGCTTCGAGATGCTCTGCGCCGCGGCCAGCGTCCCACGGAGGAAATCGTCGATGCCTACCAGCTCAGGTGCCAAACGGTCCGTGATGTGCTCGTTCGCTATCTCGACCAACGCCGACTCGAGTTGGACTACAGCACGCTGATCAACCTGGCGAGTATCCTGGTCGGGCGGTTCTGGGCTGACATCGAGCAACACCACTCCGAGATCGACTCGCTGAACCTTCCCCAGGACGTCGCGCTGGCATGGAAGCAACGCCTCCAGACCGTGACGCTTCCGAACGGTGTCACACGGCCGCGCGGCAACTACTTCGAGGACCTGATCAGGGTCCGGGCCTTCTACCTCGACATTCAGGACTGGGCTGCGGAAGACCCGTCGTGGGTTCCCTGGGTGGCTTCGAGCCCGGTACGCAAGCATGACACCGGCGGCATGGTCAAGGTGAAGAAGCGGACCACGGCCAAGATGCACCAGCGGGTGCGCGATCGGCTTCCGCAGCTTCCGCAGCTGGTCGAGACCGCGGAACGACACCGAGCCGACCAGGCTGCGTTGCTCGCCGCTGCTCAGGCCGTCGGCATCGGGGATCTCTTCGAGCACCGAGGCCACTCGTTCCGACGCATCGTCTCAAAGTCCTATGTGGATGGGGTGAATCAGAGAGGAGCCGATGACCGTCCTGGCCGAGAACATCGAGACAGGTGAGCAGAACGACCTTAGCTATACCGAGGACGAAGCGTTCTGGTCCTGGGCGGTCATCGAAACCCTGCGGCACACCGGGGTCCGCGTCGAGGAACTGCTGGAGATCACCCACCTGGCGTTGGTGTCCTACAAGCTGCCAGGCCCTGGTGAGGTCGTCCCAATGTTGCAGGTCGTGCCGTCCAAGAGCAACGAGGAGCGTCTACTTCTGGTCAGCCCAGAGCTGGCCGGCGTCTTGGCGACCATCATCACGCGGCTCCGCCAGCACAACGGCGGGGTCGTCCCGCTGACCGCGCGTTACGACCCAGGCGAGCGGGTTATCGGATCGCCGTTGCCGCACCTCTTCCAGCGGCGGAGGGGGTGGCGGTGGCAAGTGATGAGCACCAACACCATCCAGAACCTGCTGGACTGGACCATGGAACGCACCGGCCTGCGTGACGCTGCCGGCCAGCCGCTTCATCACACCCCACACGATTTCCGCAGGATGTTCGCCACCGAAGCCGTGACCGGTGGCCTGCCCATCCACATCGTCGCTCGATTGCTCGGGCACGCGAACATCAACACCACGCAGGCCTACATGGCCGTCTTCGACGAGCAACTCGTCCGCTCCTATCGGACGTTCCTCGACAACCGCCGCGCCCAGCGCCCCGAGGCCGAATACCGCGAGCCCACAGACAAGGAATGGCGGGAGTTCCAGCAGCACTCCAACTCCGCAAACTCGAACTCGGCGAGTGCGGCCGTCCCTACGGGACGCCCTGCAAGCACGAACACGCCTGCATCCGATGCCCCAGCCTGCGGCTGACCTCGCCGCACGGCCGCGGCTGGTCGAGATCATCGCGAACCTGCGCGACCGCATCCAGGAAGCCAAGCTCAACGGCTGGCTCGGCGAGGTCGCCGGCCTCGAGGCCAGCCTGAACGAGGCCAGCCGAAAGCTGGTCAATCTTGACCGGGCACGCGACCGTCAACCCGCTGGGCCGGTCAACCTGGGCATACCGATCATCACCGAACCACGCCAATAAGAGAGCACCCATGCACCCACCTGACCCAGACGACCTCCTGCCTGATGACGTGGCCTTCACCGCACCTGGGCCAGAGGGCCGGGCGCACGAACTGCTCGACCTCACGTGGCAGTTCCTCATCCAGGCCAGTGCCCAGGTCCAGGCCGAACTCGGGATGTTCCTCACACAACATGGCTGGAACCCGCGGACCGGCCCCAGCGCCTACCTCGACTGCCTCCAACTCACCGCCTTCGGCCTCACTCCCGGAGGCGAAGACCTGGATGTTGGAGTCCGGACAGGGGACGCCGTGATGATCCAGAAGTCCGAGTCATCGGTCACGGCGGCGCCACAGAAGCATCCGGAGCACACCGGCCGGTCAGCGAACTTGACCGATGCGTCTTCGCTGAACGCGAGCGAACCCTAGAAGCGGACAGGTTCAGCAATCTCGGCATGACTCCACACCTTCTGGTCGCTGCAACCCGGCAGGCACACGAAAGCTGCTGCCCACAGGGGTTGTTTCTTGGGAGAATACGTTCCGCCATCCGAGCCGCGACCGACCAGGAGGCCCAGGCCAAACAGCTCGCGGGGCGAAGTCCAAGGACTCCCAACCAGCCTCGAAACCGGTGGAACAAACCCCGGCAACCTCGACCGCATCAATAATCGCCTGGTCTCTCAGCCTGGCCGACTTTGGCATCCCGATCATCACGAGCCCTGTGAGCATGTGAATTTGCGATCGCAAGAAAACCTCGCTTGCAGTCCATTTGATACACCCGATCGTCACCAAAGCAACGAAAATCGACCAGGGGATCGTCAGTTCTTGGCGGGCACCGCTCGATCTTGGAAAGGATGGAACACGGCCAGGCAACCGTTGCGAAATTGCTAGCAGTAAGTTGTATCGGAGGCTGCAGCAGAGGCGATCCCACTAGGTCACACCGGATGGCGATGGAGGCGCGGATGACGCGGCAGTTGCCCACGCGACAGCGGGGCGCGCGATCAGATTCGATCCGAAACGATGGGACATGGATTGATCGTCCCGATGCTCCGTCGCCGCAGGACAAGCCAGTAGTGCAGCTTGGTCCGTGGCCGCCTGACGCCGAGGATGGCAGCACCACAGCTGTGTGAATCTGGCGGGGCTATGGACAGCCTTCCCGGCAGGACATCTTCTGAAGGCGTGAAGGCCCCCAGAATGGCTTCATTCCGGGGGCCGTCCCCCGCCTGCGTCTCGCCCCCGCGCGGGGGCTAGCGGGAAGTCACGATGATTGACCCGTGCTACGACGAGCATCCATCAGCGCCAACGCCGATAGCCCTACGAAGAGCCACCGATCCACACTCGATAGCTGGTATCTCGTGATAGCCAGCATGCGGTGGTTGCGGGTGACCGGGCGACAGCGTTGTGGACGCATCGGGACGAGTTCATAGCAGGACAACCTCTCGGATATTGTCGTTGACCTTGACCAGGACGTTCGCGCCGTCCTGTTTCACCGCCCGGTACACGTAGTCGCCATACCCGATCAAACGGCGCACGGCCTCGGTCAGGCTTATCCCCTCGCGTTCCATGACGAACTCGATGGCACTCACCATGTCCGGCGTGACCGCCACGTTGATCCGCTTGGGCTCCGGTCGCGAGGAACGGTCCTGGTCAACTGGGTCAGGTGGGTCAGCTGGCTCGGTCTTCACGAGTTGAGTATCGGGAGAAATCATCTCGGGCACACTCCCCACGACCCAGGCCCCGCGCGGACACGGTGTCTAGGTCGTTTGGTCGGACGTGATGCAGCGGTTGGCGCCACTGCGTCACGTCATGTTCTGCTCCCTCGGTGGGGATCCAACCGAGTGCTAGATCCCAAGCCGAGTACGTACGACATAGTGTAACCACACTTGACGCACACTTTCAACACGTACGTGAGTGCGATATCGTCACGAGGCACACGTCTCACGTGTGAAATCCGTGGTATAGTTGTGGGTAATTTGGTGCTCACTCCCTGTGATCGCCAGGACCTTTTCCCCCGAGAGGTCGACCCATGCGCAAGCGCACCCCCGCACCCAGGGCGCCCCGCTCCGACTGCGTTACCGCGAACGGGACATGGCTCGAAGAGCTGCCTGAAGAAGAGTCTTTCCAAGATCAAGTAGTGCTGGTCGTGTTCATGACCACCGATGAGCCGAGGGCCGGCCGTGAGTGATCCGGAGCCGCCGGCGGAGCGCCGGGACGATCCGCACACCTGGTCGGACCCCAAGGACCCCGATCAGGACCAGGCAACCTGGGCAGACCCCGACAGCAAGAGCCCGGCCACCGGCAAGGTCATCAGCACGCGCGAGTGGATGCAGATCGAAGCCGAACGCGACACCCGGCGCCATCACATGAGGATGCAGGTCTGGATCCTCTCCGGAGTTGGCCTGACCTTCATCGGAACCGTCCTGATCCTCGTCATCAGCCTCGGGCTCGGCTGGATCCCCCCGGCATTCGGCACCGAGCTCATGCGCATGGTGATCCCAACCGTGCTAGGAGCAGGACTGACCATCGTCGGAACGTTCTTCCGTGACAGCGGACGGGGCAACAAGGCGCCCTAACTCAGCCCTAGCCCCCGGCACGACCCTTCATGAGAGCCTTTGCGTCACAACGCAGGGGCTCATTTTGATGATGGCGTCTGGGGAACTGCGACCATAGGACGCCGCCCACCGTCGACTCGGTACCACTCGGTCGCCTTCCAGCCATGAAAGGACCAAACCGGACGCGCGACCACACCGAAGACCTGCTGGGGCCCGCGATACTGACCCGCCCGATTACCACCCCGGGTAATCAGTGTTCCTGGTGTCGAATGCTCCAAAACCAGAACACGCAAGGAAGGGCGAAGTCACAGCAATCACACCGACGCCCTAAGCGACCAGTCGACTACTGGCAGCGACAGCGCCGTGGCCTGCTAGGTTGCCATCGACACAAGCCAAAAATCTGTCCCATGTGGACCCGAGAGTCGCCAAGCACCGCGGAGTCGGTAACTTGAAGTTATCCACAAACTCACCCAAACGGGTGTACCGTTTGAAGCGGGGCTGGTTACAGTTGCGCAGACGAACAATGATAGTTACAGAGCGCACTCGTAACGGCCACAAGTAAACCAGCGAATAACGGGTGCGAGTTAGCACAACAAGGGGAAGGGCCGGCGAGCGCCAACTCAACCGGCCCTCCGGTGCTTCGCCTGGCTTGACGGAGCCCCTTCCTCGCCCGCGTGCCCAATTGCGGGGAGTCGACTGGACCAGAGCAGCGGTCGCGCCCAAGCGGGAAGGGCGCCGCGCTCTGGCCTCCAGGCCGCCATCGACTACGCGGCCCGTGGAAGAAACCGTACGTAACCTCGAGCGTGCTAGGTAATCCTCCAGGGTGTAACCATCCTCACAGTAATCTATACCGGACCTCGTCCGATCCGGCACGAACTGCAGGTTAGAAGGGTACTACCCTCGCTTGCTGTGCTCCCGCCGCGCTCCCGGGACATACTCTCCGTATTTGACTGCTCACTTCGGGGGCTAATCCCCGTCCAAAGGTCGACACGTTCACGACCTAAGACTTAGTCCGGAAAAGACATCGACTACCCCTCCGGCCATGCCTCGCTGCTGGACCGGATCGCCGAGACCGGGCTGGTGCTCAGCGAGTACCCGCCGGGCACCCAGGCCGCCAAGCACCGGTTCCTGGTCCGCAACCGGCTGATCGCCGCGCTGTCCACGGCCACCGTCGTGGTCGAGGCCGGGGTGCGCAGCGGCGCCCGCAACACCGCGACCACCGCCGCCGCGCTCGGCAAGGTCGTGATGGCCGTGCCCGGCCCGATCACCTCGGCCACCTCCATCGGCTGCCACGACCTGCTCCGCACCGGCGCCGCCATGCTCGCCGGCTCCGTCGCCGAGATCCTCGAGGCCGTCGGCCCGATCGGGAGAACCTCGCCGACCGACCCGACGGCCCGCGCCGCCGGACGGACGGCCTCGGCGACGACGCCCTGCGCGTGCACGAGGCGTTGCGTCGGCGCGGAGCACGCAGCACCGCGCAGGTCGCGGTCGAGTCCGGGGTCCCGCTCGACCGGGTACGCGCGATCCTGCCCGAACTCGAGCTCACCGGGCTCGCCGAACGGTGTGAGGAGGGATGGCGCCAGGCTCCTGGCTGACGGCCCATCGCGGCGTGGCGTACTTGACTCCGTCCCGGGTCATGGCGGAGCGTCGCCACCGTGCCTGGTTCGTCGTCCGCCCGCCGGAAGCGTGTCGATCTGCACCGGGTCCGCGACGCACTGCCGCCGCCGGTCCGCGAGGTCGTGCACGCCTACGAACGACACCTCGCGCTCGAACGGGGGTTGTCGGCGCACACGGTGCGGGCCTACGTGGGCGACGTCGTGTCCCTGCTCGGGTTCGTGCACGGGTCGCCGGTAGTCGACGCCGGCGACACCGAACGGTCCGGCGCCACCGACCGGAGCGGCGGGCGCGGGGTCGAGGCCCTCGACCTCCAGGCGCTGAGGGCGTGGCTCGCCGCGTTGCGTGGCGGTGGCACCAGCCGGACCACGTTGGCCCGGCGTGCCGCGGCGGCCCGAACGTTCACCGCCTGGGCGCACCGCCGAGGGCACCTGGCGACCGATCCGGGCGCGCGGTTGGCGTCGCCCCGACCGCACCGGACGTTGCCGTCGGTGCTGCGGCAGGACCAGGCGACCGACCTCCTGCGTGCGTCCGAGTCGGGCGCCGCCGAACAGGACGCCGTCGCGCTGCGTGACCACGCCGCGCTCGAGCTGCTGTACGCGACCGGCGTGCGGGTGTCCGAGCTGAGCGGCCTGGACGTGGGTGATGTCGATCTCGGTCGGCGAGTGGTCGTGGTGCTCGGCAAGGGTGGCAAGGAGCGCACGGTGCCCTTCGGCGAACCCGCCGACCGGGCCGTGCGGGAGTGGCTGGAACGGGGCAGACCGGCGCTGGCCCGGCCGGCCTCGCCACCCGCGCTCCTGCTCGGAGCACGCGGTGGCAGGTTCCAACCTGCGAGCGTTCGACGTATCGTGCACGAAGCGTTGAGTGCAGTTCCGGGTGCTCCCGTCATAGGACCACACGGTCTGCGTCACTCTACTGCGACGCATTTGCTCGAAGGTGGTGCGGATCTTCGGAGCGTCCAGGAGCTTCTTGGTCACGCTACGCTCGCTACCACCCAGCTATACACACACGTGACCGTCGAACGGCTGAAGGCAATACATGACCGAGCCCACCCCCGCTCCCGATGACCCAGAGCAAGGAACTGGGATTTCGGAGCCGTCGCCTACTGGCATGCCGCCAGTGGTGGCGACCAACGGGCACGTCGTGAGCTTCGGGGTCGGCGAACACGCGGGTGTGCTGCCCGGTGACCAGCGCACGTCCGACGACGTCGAGGCGGGCATCGTCGCGCTGTGGCGCGGCTCGGCGAGCGGCGCGAACAGCCGTTGCGCGACCGGCTCGTCCTGCACTACGCGCCGCTGGTCAAGTACGCGCCGGCCGGGTCGGGACCGGCCTTCCCGCGCACGTCGAGGTGGCGGACCTGATCCAGTCGGGCATCTTCGGGCTGGTCGACGCGATCGAGAAGTTCGAGCCGGAGCGCGGGCTCAAGTTCGAGACCTACGCGATGCAGCGTATCCGCGGCGCCATCCTCGACGACCTGCGCGCCCAGGACTGGGTGCCGAGGTCGGTCCGCGGCCGGGCGCGCGAGGTCGAGCGCGCGCTGGAGCGGCTGGGCGCCCAGCTGCGCCGCACCCCGACCGATGCTGAGCTCGCCGACGAGCTGGGGCTGTCCGTCACGGAGCTCGGTGACGTCTACGCCGAGCTGAGCTCACCAGCGTGGTCGCACTGGACGAGCTCGCCGCGGCCGGCCGCGGCTCGACGCCGCTCGCCGACATCCTGGAGGACCCCGAGGCGCTCGACCCGGTCGCCCTGCTGGTCGACCAGGACAACCGCCGGCAGCTCGCCGAGGCCATCGCGCACCTCACCGAGCGGGACCGGGTCGTGGTGACCCTGTACTACTTCGAGAACCTGACCCTGGCGGAGATCGGCCGGGTCCTCGGGGTCACCGATCGCGGGTCTGCCAGCTGCACACCCGCGCGGTGCTGCGGCTGCGCGCCAAGCTGCTCGAGAAGACCGAGGTCTAGGCCGTCAGCTCACCCCCTCCCACGGCTTGAGCCGGACGTGGCCGGTGGCGACCAACGCCAGCGGGTCGAGGTACTCCTCGCCCCGTCGCACGCCCCAGTGCAGGCACGCGGCCGGGCAGCCCACGTGGCCGGGACGCAGGTGGCCCAGCACGGCACCGGCCGCCACCCGCCGGCCCGCGGTGACCGACGGCGCCACCGGCTCGTACGTGGTGCGCAGGCCGTTCGGATGGTCGACGAGACCGCCCGCCCGGCAAGTGGCCCAGCGAACACCACCACCCCGGCAGCAGCGGCCAGGACCGGCGCTCCGACCGGCCCGCCGAGGTCGACGCCGCGGTGACCCGGACCGTACGGGGATGAGGGCGCCTCGAACGGCCGCACGACCGGATGTGGCGGCGCCAGGGGCCACCCGAACCGGCCCTTGGGCGGGGAGGGGGTCGCCGGACTGTTGCGGCAGGCCCGGCCACGGCAGCGCCCACCACG
>CAVSGQ010000010.1:0-148914 GCA_963727495.1 uncultured Actinomycetota bacterium
CACCGCCCAGCTTGAGCAGCGTCTCCGGAACCCGTGCCCGCGGCCTTCCATCACGACGTCCTCCCTCGCGCACTTCGTTCGTGGACTGACTACAGGACCGCGCCCCGCCCTCGGCGAACGCGACAAGGTGGTGGGCACCGCCTGGTGCTTGGTTGCTCCGGTCAGGACTGACCGACCTCGAAGCGGGCGAAGCGGGTGACCGTCGCGCCCGCCGCGTCGAGCACGGCCTTGACGGTCTTCTTGCTGTCGGTGACCGACGGCTGCTCGAGCAGGACCACGTCCTTGAAGAAGCCGTTGACGCGACCCTCGACGATCTTCGGCAGGGCAGCCTCCGGCTTGCCCTCCTCGCTTGGCGGTCGCCTCGGCGATGCGGCGCTCCGTTGGCGACGATGTCCTCGGGACCTCCTCGCGGGTGACGTACTGCGCCTTCAGCGCGGCGATCTGCATCGCCGCGCCGCGCGGCCGGCCTCGGCGTCGCCGTCCCGGTACTCGACCAGCACACCGACGGCGGTGGCAGGTCGTGGCGCGCGGTGCAGGTAGGTCGCGACGGCGCCGTCGAAGGACGACGACCCGGCGCAGCTCGAGCTTCTCGCCGATCTTGGCGGACAGCTCCTGCACGGCGTCGGTCGACCGTCTTGCCGTCCAGCTCGGCGGCCTTGAGCGCGTCGACGTCGGCGGGCTTCGCGGCCTGCGCGACGTCGGCGATCTCGTCGGCCAGACGCCTGGAAGTCGGCGTTCTTGGCGACGAAGTCGGTCTCGGAGTTGAGCTCGACCATGACGCCGCCGTCCTGGCGGCGACGAGGCCGTTGGCCGTGGCGCGCTCGGCGCGCTTGCCGACGTCCTTGGCGCCCTTGATGCGCAGGACCTCGACGGCCTTGTCGAAGTCGCCGTCGGCCTCGTCGAGGGCCTTCTTGCAGTCCATCATGCCGGCGCCGGTGAGCTCGCGGAGCCGCTTGACGTCGGCGGCGGTGTAGTTCGCCATCTGGCTCGTCCTCCTTCTTTCGGCTGTGCTGGAGTCAGGACTCGGTGGCGGCCTCGGCCGGCTTGGTCTCGGCGGGCGGCGCCTCCGCCGGCCGGCGCGTTCTGGCCCACGAGCAGCTCCTGCTCCCACTCGGCGAGCGGCTCGTCGGCGCCGACGGCCTCGGGCTTGTCCTCGCCGTCCGGCTCGTTCCGCACGCCGGCGCGGGCCATCAGGCCCTCGGCCACGGCGTCGGCGACGACCCTGGTCAGCAGCGCGGCGGAGCGGATCGCGTCGTCGTTGCCCGGGATCGGGTAGTCGACCTCGTCGGGGTCGCAGTTGGTGTCGAGGATCGCGATGACCGGGATGTTCAGCTTGCGCGCCTCGCCGACGGCGATGTGCTCCTTCTTGGTGTCGACGATCCAGATCGCCGACGGCACCTTGGCCATGTCGCGGATGCCGCCGAGGGTGCGCTCGAGCTTGTTCTTCTCGCGCGTGAGCACCAGGATTTCCTTCTTGGTCGCCCTGCGCAGCCACCGGTCTGCTCGATGACCTCGAGCTCCTTGAGGCGCTGCAGCCGCTTGTGGACGGTGGCGAAGTTGGTGAGCATGCCGCCGAGCCAGCGCTGGTTGACGTAGGGCATGCCGACGCGGGTGGCCTGCTCGGCGATCGCCTCCTGGGCCTGCTTCTTGGTGCCGACGAACAGGATCGAGCCGCCGTGGGCGACGGTCTGCTTGACGAACTCGTAGGCCTGTCGATGTAGGTCAGCGTCTGCTGCAGGTCGATGATGTAGATGCCGTTGCGCTCGGTGAAGATGAAGCGCTTCATCTTCGGGTTCCAGCGACGGGTCTGGTGCCCGAAGTGCACGCCGCTGTCGAGCAGCTGCTTCATGGTGACGACGGCCATGGCCTGCTTCGCACCTTCTTCTGTCTGCGCGCCGGGTGTCCGCCTCGGCGCGATTTCGGTTGTCGCGGCCCCTCCCCCTTCGAGAGGTCGCCTGGGTGCCGGTACTCGGCAGCTGGGCACCCGCATCTCGATCGTTGGATCTCGATTTCGGGACCGCCCGGATGCCGTTGTTGGTAGCTGGTGCACCGGCACGCGAAGTCGATCCGTGTGGTCACGGACCGCAGTAGCAGTCTACGCGGTCGGGCGGCGGGCCTTCGACCTGGCCACCCCGGGTAGAGCCGGTTATCCACAACTCGCCGGGTTGTCCACAGATTCCCGTCGGTGACGCTTCGCCGTCGGCCGGCGGGACGAAGCTGGACGCCATGGCTCCCCGCCCGGTCCCCCGCCTCCCCGTGTCCGTCCTCGTCCTGGTCACGGCGCTGACGTGCCGCCCTTGCCCACGACGACGCCGGCCTCGGGCGGCTCGTGTGTCTCCGCGAGCTGGGCAGGTCCGGTGGGGTCGGCGCAGCCGGGGCCGGTGGGCCCGGACCGACCACCGTGGTGGGCGCTGCCGTGGCCGGGCACTGCCGCAACAGTCCGGCGACCCCCTCCCCGCCCAAGGGCCGGTTCGGGTGGCCCCTGGCGCCGCCACATCCGGTCGTGCGGCCGTTCGAGGCGCCCTCATCCCCGTACGGTCCGGGTCACCGCGGCGTCGACCTCGGCGGGCCGGTCGGAGCGCCGGTCCTGGCCGCTGCCCCCGGGGTGGTGGTGTTCGCCGGGCCACTTGCCGGGCGGGGCGTGGTCTCGGTCGACCCTCCGAACGGCCTGCGCACCACGTACGAGCCGGTGACGCCGTCGGTCACCGCGGGCCGGCGGGTGGCGGCCGGTGCCGTGCTGGGCCACCTGCGTCCCGGCCACGTGGGCTGCCCGGCCGCGTGCCTGCACTGGGGCGGCGACGGGACGAGGAGTACCTCGACCCGCTGGCGTTGGTCGCCACCGGCCACGTCCGGCTCAAGCCGTGGGAGGGGGTGAGCTGACGGCCTAGACCTCGGTCTTCTCCAGCAGCTTCGCCCGTAGCCGGAGCACAGCACGCGTGTGGAGCTGACACACACGGGACTCGGTGACCCCGAGCACCCGGCCGATCTCGGCGAGAGTGAGGTTCTCGAAGTAGTACAGCGTGACCACGACCCGGTCCCGCTCGGCGAGGTGCGCGATCGCCTGGGCGAGCTGGCGGCGGTTGTCCTGGTCGACCAGCAGCGCGACGGGGTCGAGCGCCTCCTGGTCCTCGAGGATGTCCGCGAGCGGTGTCGGCCCGCGTCCGGCCGCGGCGAGCTCGTCCAGCGCCACGACGCTGGTGAGCTGCAGTTGGGCGTAGACGTCGCCGAGCTCGTGACAGAGAGCCCCAGCTCGTCGGCGAGCTCGGCGTCGGTCGGGGTCCGGCGCAGCTTGGCACCGAGCCGCTCAAGCGCGCGTCGACCTCGCGGGCCCGGCCACGGACGGACCGCGGCACCCAGTCCTGCGCGCGAAGGTCGTCAAGGATGGCGCCGCGGATACGCTGCATCGCGTAGGTCTCGAACTTCAGCCCACGCTCTGGCTCGAACTTCTCGATGGCGTCGACCAGCCCGAAGATGCCCGACTGGATCAGGTCGGCGACCTCGACATGCGCCGGAAGGCCGGTCCCGACCCGGCCGGCGACGTACTTGACCAGCGGCGCGTAGTGCAGGACGAGCCGGTCCCGCAACGGCTGTTCGCGCCGCTCGCCGAACCGCCGCCACAGCGCGACGATGCCCGCCTCGACGTCGTCGAACGTGCGCTGGTCGCCGGGCAGCACGCCCGCGTGTTCGCCGAACCCGAAGCTCACGACGTGCCCGTTGGTCGCCACCACCGGCGGCATGCCAGTAGGCGACGGCTCCGAAATCCCAGTTCCTTGCTCTGGGTCACCGGGAGCGGGGGTGGGCTCGGTCATGTATTGCCTTCAGCCGTTCGACGGTCACATGTGTGTATAGCTGGGTGGTAGCGAGCGTAGCGTGACCAAGAAGCTCCTGAACGCTCCGAAGATCCGCACCACCTTCGAGCAAATGCGTCGCAGTAGAGTGACGCAGACCATGTGGTCCTATGACGGGAGCACCCGGAACTGCACTCAACGCTTCGTGCACGATACGTCGAACGCTCGCAGGTTGGAACCGGCCACCGCGTGCTCCCAGCAGCAACGAGGGTGGCGAGTCCGGCCGGGCCAACGCCGGCTGACCCGTCCGAGCCACTCCCGCACGGCCCGGTCGGCGGGCTCGCCGAAGGGCACCGTGCGCTCCTTGCCTCCTTTGCCGAGTACCACGACGACTCGTCTGTCCAGGTCAACATCATCGACGTCCAGGCCGCACAGCTCGGAAACCCGAATGCCAGTCGCGTAGAGCAGCTCCAGCAAGGCGTGATCACGCAGCGCGACGGATCTTGTTCGGCGGCGCCCGATTCGGACGCCCTCAGCAGGTCGGCCGCCTGGTCCTGCCGCAGCACCGACGGCAACTTCCGGTTCGGCCGGGGCGACGCCAGCCGCGCGCCCGGGTCGGTCGCCAGGTGCCCTCGGCGGTGCGCCCATGCGGTGAACGTTCGGGCCGCCGCGGCCCGCCGGGCCAACGTCGTCCGGCTGGTGCCACCGCCACGCAACGCGGCGAGCCACGCCCTCAGCGCCTGGAGGTCGAGGGCCTCGACCCCGCGCCCGCCGCTCCGGTCGGTGGCGCCGGACCGTTCGGTGTCGCCGGCGTCGACTACCGGCAACCCGTGCACGAACCCGAGCAGTGACACGACGTCGCCCACGTAGGCCCGCACCGTGTGCGCCGACAACCCCCGTTCGAGCGCGAGGTGTCGTTCGTAGGCGTGCACGACCTCGCGGACCGGCGGCGGCAGTGCGTCGCGGACCCGGTGCAGATCGACACGCTTCCGGCGGGCGGACGACGAACCAGGCACGGTGGCGACGCTCCGCCATGACCCGGGACGGAGTCAAGTACCGCCACGCCGCGATGGGCCGTCAGTCAGGAGCCTGGCGCCATCCCTCCTCACACCGTTCGGCGAGCCCGGTGAGCTCGAGTTCGGGCAGGATCGCGCGTACCCGGTCGAGCGGGACCCCGGACTCGACCGCGACCTGCGCGGTGCTGCGTGCTCCGCGCCGACGCAGCGCCTCGTGCACGCGCAGGGCGTCGTCGCCGAGGCCGTCCGTCCGGCGGCGCGGGCCGTCGGGTCGGTCGGCGAGGTTCTCCCCGATCGGGCCGACGGCCTCGAGGATCTCGGCGACGGAGCCGGCGAGCATGGCGGCACCGGTGCGGAGCAGGTCATGGCAGCCGATGGAGGTGGCCGAGGTGATCGGGCCGGGCACGGCCATCACGACCTTGCCGAGCGCGGCGGCGGTGGTCGCGGTGTTGCGGGCGCCGCTGCGCACCCCGGCCTCGACCACGACGGTGGCCGTGGACAGCGCGGCGATCAGCCGGTTGCGGACCAGGAACCGGTGCTTGGCGGCCTGGGTGCCCGGCGGGTACTCGCTGAGCACCAGCCCGGTCTCGGCGATCCGGTCCAGCAGCGTGGCATGGCCGGAGGGGTAGTCGATGTCCACGCCGCAGCCGAGCACGGCGACCGTGGTGCCCTCGGCACTGAGCGCACCACGGTGAGCCGAGCCGTCGATGCCGTAGGCGGCGCCGGACACCACGGTCATGCCCGCGCCGGCCAGCCCGAAACCGACCTCAGCGGCCACGTGCTCGCCGTAGGGCGTGGCCGCCCGCGCACCGACCACCGACACGGCCCGGTCGAACACCTGCGACAGCGACGCCGGCCCGCGAGCCCACAGGCCCAGCGGGGCACCCGACCAGCGCTGCCCCCGGTCGGCCGCGGCCGCGAGGCACAGCAGTTGCCAGCCGGGCCACTCCTCGTCCTCGGGCACCACAAGCCGGGCACCGACGTGCTCCGCATCGGCCAGATCACTCGCCGCGAGATCGAGATGACGCCGCGCGGAGGTCTCGGCGAGCACCCGCGGCGGCACCTCCGCGGCCCGCACCCGCCGCGCCGCCGCCACCGGCCCGACCGCGTCGACGAACGCGAGCAACGCCGTCGCGGGCGGCTCGGCGACCCGCATCAGGTACGTCCGCGCGAGCCGGAGCTCCTCGCCGACGGGCTGCGTGGCACCGGACTCGCTGCTCGTCGGCGGTGTCGCGGCGGGCGGCTGAACAGCTGCCTCCAGCACGGGCGAGGCGCGATCGACGGAGCAACGGGTGGCCAGGGCGCGCTCGGCAGCACTCGTGCGTGGGGTCGGCCCGACGGGGCGCGACGGTGGGTCCGTGCCCGGGGTGTTCGGCAGCTCTGGTGGCGCACGGTCGACCATGCGTTCGGTCAGACCGTGGTCGGAGATCTGGGCGGGCTCGGTCGGGCCGGTTGTCGCGTCGGGCGGGTCGGGCTCGGGGCTGGTTCGGGCGGCAGCGTGCTGCGCGGCCGGGAGCGAACCGTCCGGGCCGGACGAGGTGGAGTGGGGTGGCGCCGGGTCGGGCGGCCCAGAGCTCGCCGTCGTGGGGTCGGCAGACGTCGTCGTGGGGTCAGCCGTCGCGGGATTAGCCGGAGTCCGGGCGGCTGTCGATGGACGGGCTGTCGCTGGGCCGGTGGGATCGGCTGAAGTGGGATCGGCTGAGCTGGGATCCGCGAAAGTCGAGAGAGCGGGGACGGTGAGGACCGGCGCGGGACCCGACGACGCGGGAGTCGAGGATGCGCGAGTCACGGGCGCGGGGTTCGGACCTGCGGGATTCGCAGGCGCGGGGCTCGGGTCGGGGGGCGGTGGGGTGGGGGTCGTCATGTGGGTCTCCGGTCGCGGAATTCGAGGGCGGCGGCTACGTGGTCGACTTCGGGGCGGGTTGACTCGGACAAGTCGCTCAGGGTCCAGGCGACTCGCAGGCATCTGTCGGCGCCTCGGGCGGTGATGGCGCCGGTGTGGAGGACGCGGTCCAGCAGGGCCGTGACCTTGCGGGGTAACGCGAACTCGCGGCGGAGCATCGGTCCCGGGGCCTGGGCGTTCGTCAGCCAGCCGTGCTCCTGCCAGCGTTCGGCCGCGCGCCTCCTGGCCTTGTCGACCCGGGCGCGGACCTCCGCCGTCGTCTCGGGGATGGCCACCTCGGCACTGGACATCGCGGTGATGGGGCGCATGCGGACGCGCAGGTCGACCCGGTCGAGCAGCGGGCCGGACAGGCGGCCGAGGTAGCGGCGCTTCTCGTGCGGGGAGCAGGTGCAGTCCAGCTCCCTCGGCGGCGCGCACGGGCACGGGTTCGTCGCCAGCACCAGCTGGAACCGCGCCGGGTAGCGCACCACACCATCCCGCCGGGCCAGCCGGACCTCGCCCTCCTCCAGCGCCGTGCGCAGGGCCTCCAGCCGGTTCGGGCCGAACTCGCACGCCTCGTCCATGAACAGCACCCCGTGGTGTGCCTGGCTGATCGCCCCCGGCTTGGCCAGCCCCGCACCGCCGCCGACGAGACCGGACACCGACGTGGAGTGGTGCGGGGCGACGAACGGCGGCACCACCACGAGCGGCGCCTGCGCCGCCAGCAGGCCGGCGATCGAGTGGACCGCCGTCACCTCGAGCGCCTGCTCCTCGCTCAGCTCCGGCAGCAGGCCGGGCAGGCGCCTGGCGAGCATGGTCTTGCCGGTGCCGGGCGGGCCCATGAGCAGCAGGTGGTGCCCGCCGGCCGCGGCCACCTCCAGCGCCCAGCGCGCCTCCGGCTGGCCGAGAACGTCGGACAGGTCAGGTGCGGACGCGGACGCGGGCTCGGCCCGCTCCGGCCGCGGACCGGGCCGGCGCAGCGGGTCCGCCTCGCCGCGCAGCCAGTCGAGGACCTCGGCCAGGCGGTCCGCGCCCCGCACGTCCAGGCCGCTGACCAGCGCCGCCTCGGCCAGCGACGGCGACGGCACCACCGCCCCGCGCAGGCCGGCGCGCCGTGCCGCCAGCAGCCCGGGCAGCACGCCTCGGACCGGGCGGACGCGCCCGTCCAGCGCGAGCTCGCCGATGAGCGCCGTGCCGGTGAGCGGCTCTCGCGGAACGCGGTCGGCGGCGGCGAGGACCGCGCAGGCCAGCGCGAGGTCGTAGCCGGAGCCACCCTTCGGCAGTGCCGCCGGGGACAGCGCCAGCGTCACGAGCTCGCCGGGCCACTCCTCGCGGCTGTTGCGGATGGCGGCACGGACGCGTTCCTTGGCCTCGTTGAGCGAGGCGTCGGGCAGGCCGACGATCTGGGTGCGCGGGCGGCCGCCGCCGATGTCGGCCTCGATCTCGACGGCCACGCCGTCCACGCCGAACAGGGCCACCGACCACGCCCGGGCGAGCGCCATCAGAACGCACCCTTGAGGTGCTGGATCCGGGGCGGCTCCCCCGGTGGCCAGACGATCGACACGATGTCGAAGCGCTCCTCGCACCAGCCGACGCCGTGGGCGGTGCGCCATCGTCTCGACAGGCGGCGGATGCGGTGGGCCTTCTCGTCGGTCACCGCCTCGGCGGGGTGGCCGAAGTGGGTGCCCGACCTCGTCTTGACCTCGCAGACGATCAGCCGGCGCCGGTCGGTGGCCACGAGGTCGAGCTCGCCCTCCGCGCAGCGCCAGTTCCTGGACAGCACCACCAGGCCGCGGCTCTCCAGGTAGCGCGCCGCGAGGTCCTCGCCCCGTTCGCCGGTGCGGAGGTGTGGTGCCCGTGATGCCCGTGTCGTCCGTGGGCGGGTGGTGTCAGCCGTCATGGCATCGACGTTCCCGGGCGGGGGCGGTGGGTGCCAGCGCGGGGACGCCAACTGTGGACAGGTCGGCGGGTTGTGGACAAGTGCCGGGGACGGCGGGTGTTACGGGCGGGAGATGTCGGTGGGGTGTGGTACCGGCGGTCAGGTGCCGAAGGGGCCCTCTTCCGGCAGTCTCAGGTCCGGCTTGTCCAGTTCCTCGACGTTGACGTCCTTGAACGTGATGACCCGGACGTTCTTCACGAAACGCGCGGGACGGTACATGTCCCACACCCAGGCATCCGACATCCGCACCTCGAAGTACACCTCGCCGTCGGAGTCGCGCACCTGCACGTCGACCCCATTGGCCAGGTAGAAGCGCCGCTCGGTCTCCACGACGTAGGAGAACTGGCCGACGATGTCGCGATACTCCCGATAGAGCTGCAGCTCCATCTCGGTCTCATACTTTTCGAGATCCTCCGCACTCATGCGGTCACGCGCTCCTCGGGATCGACGGGGGCGGATCCCCCATTCTGAACCACGGCGGCCGCCGCCACACTCAAGGCCACCGGATGTGGTGGGCGGAGCCCGTGCGCCAGCCCCGCCGTGGCCACGTTGACGTACGACCACCGGTGTGCGGCGCTGGGCCCGTGCCGGGCGAGGGCCTCTCCGTGCGCTCCGGTGCAGTAGCCCTTGTGCTCGTCGAACCCGTACATCCGGCAGGTCCCCGTGCAGCTCGGCCATGATCCGGTCCCGGGTGACCTTCGCGAGCACCGACGCCGCTGCCACGCAGGCCACCGCCTGGTCGCCCTTGATCACCGGCATGCTCGGGGCGGTCAGGCCCGGTACGCGGAAGCCGTCGATCAGCACGTACCCGGGATGGGTCCGCAGCCGGGCGATCGCCCGGCGCATGCCCTCGATGTTGGACACGTGCACACCGATCAGGTCGACCTCCTCGACCGGGACGACGACCACGGCATGGTCGACGGCCCTGGCGACGACCAGGTCGAACATCCTGTCCCGGGCGGCCGCGGTCAGCAGCTTGGAGTCCGTCAGGCCTTCGAAGCGCGCCGCGTCACCGGGCCGGAGCACGCAGGAGGCGATCACCAGCGGGCCGGCACACGCGCCGCGGCCCGCCTCGTCGACGCCCGCCACGGGCCCCAGGCCACGCCGCTCGAGCGCCGCCTGCAGGCCCCAGTTGCCGGAGTCGCGGCGCAGCACCGCCCGCGGTGGGCGGGACTCGAGCCAGTCGATTCGGGCCAACGTCACGGTTCGTCTCCCGCGGATCTCGCAGCCGTCCGCACAGCGGTCCTCAGCTTCGTGCGCACCCGCCTGCCGAGCCACAACACCGGCCACGCGGCGAGGAAACCGCCGCCGGCCGGGATGCCGTACTGCACCCCGTACCGCATGGCCGCAGCCGTCGCCGCGGCTTGCGGGTCGTGGTCACCGACGCCCTGCCAGCGCGACGGCGGCAGCACGATCCAGCGCACCTTGCCGATGACATTGTCCACCGGTACCAGGCCGTTGGGACCACCGCCGCCCTGGTAGCGGGAGTCGCTGGAGTTGTTCCTGTTGTCCCCCATCACGAACAGCATCCCGTCGGGCACCGTGATCGGCGAGAACGACGCCTGCCGCGGCTCGGCGGTGGGCGTCCAGTAGATGTAGGGCTCGTCGAGCGGCTTGCCGTCCACCAGCACGCGGTTCTTGTCGTCGCAGCACTCGACCCGCTGGCCGCCGACCGCGACGATGCGCTTCACCACGTCGTCCTCGTCGGGCGACGCGAGCCCGAACACCGCCCCGACGTCCTGCAACCAGGACACGAACGCGTTGCTCGACCGGTTGGACTGGAACTCCGACTGGTTCCAGGTGCCCGGCCGCTTGAACACCACGACCTCGCCGGGCTCCGGCTCACCGAAGTCGTAGACGAGCTTGTCGACGAGCACCCGGTCGCCGTAGCAGCCGGGACAGCCGTGCAGGGTCTGCTCCATCGACTCCGACGGGATCACGAACACCCGGGCGATGAAGGTCTGGATCAGCAGGGCGAGCAGGAGCGCGACCCCGATCAGGATCGGCAGCTCCTTCCAGAACGACCGCGGCTTCTTCCCCTTGCGGCGCCGCTTGCCGCCGGATTCGGCGACCGCGCCGGGATCGGCATCGGGATCGGCGCCGGGATCAGCACTGTCGGACTCGGTCGGCGACCCGGCTTTCGCGTCGCGCTGGTCCTGGTCGGTAGGGCCGTCCCCCTCGTTCTCGTTGTCCCTGCTGTTCCCGGAATGCGCGACGTCGACCACCCGTGCAGACTACCGGTGCGCCGTCGGCGGATCGTCGCCCCGCGTCCCGCGTGGCGGACGGATCACCCACCTGATACGACGGCCCATCCACAGCATCGGCCACGCGGCGAGGAACCCGACGCCGGCGGGCAGCCCCTGCTGCCACGCGGGCGCGCCCATCGCGAACGGGATGCCGCCCTGCGGGTTGTGGTCGCCCACGCCGCGCCATCGGGAGGGCGGCAGCACGATGTAGCGCGCCTTGCCGATCACGTCGTTGACGGGGACCACGCCGCGGATGCCGCCGCCGCCCTGGCAGCGGGAGTCGCAGGAGTCGCTGCGGTTGTCCCCCATCACCCACAGCGTGCCCTCGGGCACGAGCACCGGGTCGAAGCGCTGCTGGGCGTCCGGTTTGCCGTTCTGCCAGTACACGTACGGCTCGTCGAGCGGGCGGCCGTCGACCAGCACGCGCATCTTGTCGTCGCAGCACTGCACGGTCTGGCCGCCGACCGCGATCACCCGTTTGACGAAGTCGCGCTCGTCCGGCGGGGCGAGGCCGACCAGGGCGCCGATCTGCTGCAGCGTGTTGGTGACGAAGTTGCCCGACGGAGGCTCCTGGACGTCGTTCTCGGTCCAGGTGTTCGGGCCTTCGAACACGACGACGTCGCCGGGCTCGGGATCGGTGAACGCGTAGGTCAGCTTGTCCACCAGCACGCGGTCACCGGTGCAGCCGGGACATCCGTGCAGCGTGTGCTCCATCGACCCGGACGGGATCGAGTACACCCGGCCGAGGAAGTGCTGGATGAGGAAGGTCAGCAGCAGCGCCACCGCGAACAGCGTCAGCAGTTCCTGCCAGAGCGGCTTCTTCTTCAGCGGCCGGCGGTGCTTGCCCCGCTTGGACTTCGAGTCACCCTCGGCACGGTCGTCCTCCGGACGTCCGCCAGGACGGACGCCGTTCGGGGAGTACCCACTGGGACGATCCGGTGCGTCCGGTTGCCAGGCCCTCGTCTCGGTGAACTCATCGATCCTCGGGATCAGGTCGGTGCGCTCCGGGTCGTCCTCCGGCGACTGTGCGTGCACGGGGATGGCCACGAGACCAGGTTACGGGAGATCGCCGCAGACGGGTGTTAAGTCACGCCTCAGGAGGTGCGCGCGGTCTCGCGCTTCTCCTTGATCTTGGCGGCCTTGCCGCGCAGCTCCCGCAGGTAGTAGAGCTTCGCGCGCCGCACGTCACCGCGCCGGTCGACCTCGATCTGGGCGATGTTCGGCGAGTGCACCGGGAAGGTGCGCTCCACGCCGACACCGAAGGAGATCTTGCGGACCGTGAAGGTCTCCCGGATGCCACCGCCCTGCCGGCGGATGACGGCGCCCTTGAAGACCTGGACCCGCTCGCGGGAGCCCTCGATGACGCGGACGTGGACCTTCAGCGTGTCGCCCGGGCGGAAGTCCGGGATGTCGGAGCGCAGCGACTTGGCGTCCAGGGCATCCAGGGTGTTCATCGGTGGTATCCGTCCTCGTGTCGTTCGTGCGTCCCCGGAGCGCGGCCGTGAACCGTCTCGTCGTGAACTCTGGGGAATCAACGTGGGTGCGCCGAGACGCCACTCGGCTGCAACAACCGGACAAGTATGTCATGCGAGGTCCGCCGGGCCGAATCCGGGGATCAGTCCACGCCGCGCAGCCGCTCCAGCTCGGCCCGGTCGTGCTTGTCCAGCGCGCCATCCGGGAGGGCGTCGAGCAGGTCCGGCCGACGGTGGAACGTACGGGCCAGGGCCTGGTCGCGGCGCCACCGGTCGATCGCGCCGTGGTTGCCCGACCGCAGCACCTCGGGCACCGCGAGGTCGCGCCACACCTCGGGGCGGGTGTAGCTCGGGCCCTCCAGCAGGCCGTCGGAGAACGAGTCCTGCTCGGCCGACGCCGGGTTGCCGAGCACGCCGGGCAGCAGCCGGGCCACGGCCTCGACCATCACCATCACCGCGACCTCGCCGCCGACGAGCACGTAGTCGCCGATGGAGACCTCGTCGACCGGCATCCGGCGGGCGGCGTCGTCGAGGACCCGCTGGTCGATGCCCTCGTAGCGGCCGCAGGCGAACATCAGCCACTCCTCGGCGGCGTACTCGCGGGCGAGCGCCTGGGTGAACGGCCGGCCGGCCGGCGTCGGAACCACCAGCCGCGGCACGCCAGGGGCGCACAGCTCGTCGAGCGCCTCGCCCCACACCTGTGGCTTCATGACCATGCCCGGGCCGCCGCCGTACGGGCTGTCGTCGACCGCCTTGTGCACGTCGTGGGTCCACCGGCGCAGGTCGTGCACGTCCAGGGCGAGCAGCCCACGCTCCACCGCGCGGCCGAGCAGCGCCGCCCGCAGCGGCGCCAGGTACTCCGGGAAGATCGTGACGACGTCGATGCGCACCTAAAGCAGCCCCTCGGGCGGGTCCAGCACCACCCGGCCGTCCGCGACGCGCACCTCCGGCACGATCTCGCGGACGAACGGCACCAGCGCCTCGGTGCCGTCCGGGCGGTCCACGACGAGCAGCTCGCCGCCCGGACTGCGGGCGATCTCGCGGACCGTGCCGACCTCGGTGCCGTCGGCCAGCACCGCGGCCAGGCCTTCCAGCTCGTGCTCGTAGAACTCGTCGGGATCCTCGCTCGGCGGCAGGTCCGCCGCGTCGACGAGCAGCTGCGCCCCGCGCAGGGCCTCGGCGGCCGTACGGTCCGGCACCTCGTCGAAGCGGACCAGCAGGCGGTTGGCGTGCGCGCGGGCGGCCGACACCGTGAGCGTCCGCACCGAGCGGTCCCGGAGCCGCGCGCTGAGCACGGCCCCGGGCGCGAACCGCTCGTCCGGTGCGTCGGTGTGCACGTCCACGGCCAGCTCGCCGCCGATGCCGTGCGCCTTGGAGACCCGGCCGACCAGGAGGAGCTCCGTCACTGGTCGGTGTCGACGACGTCCACTCGGATGCCGCGACCGCCGATGCCGGCCATCACGGTGCGCAGCGCCGTGGCGGTCCGCCCGCCACGGCCGATCACCTTGCCGAGGTCCTCCGGGTTGACGTGCAGCTCGAGCGTGCGACCGCGGCGGGTGGTCACCAGCTCGACGCGCACGTCGTCGGGGTTGTCGACGATGCCGCGCACGAGGTGCTCGAGAGCGTCAGCGAGGAAACTCACGACGTGGCCTTGGCACCCTCATTAGCGCCGGCGTCCTTGGCGGAGTCGGCCGGGGCGTCCTTCTTGGCGTCGTCCTTCTTCGCCTCGTCCTTCTTCGCCTCGTCCTTCTTCGGCGCTCGGACTTCTTGGCACCACCGCGCTTCTTCGGGGTGGTGGCCTCGGTCGTCGGCTCCTCGCCCGCGGCCTTGAGCGCGGCGTCGAACAGCTCCTGCTTGGACGGCTTGGGCTCGGCGTGCTTCAGCGTGCCCTCGGTGCCCGGCAGACCCTTGAACTTCTGCCAGTCGCCGGTGATCTCGAGGATCCGCTGGACCGACTCGGTCGGCTGCGCGCCGACGCCCAGCCAGTACTGGGTCCGCTCGGAGTCGACCTCGATCACGCTCGGCTCGTCCTTGGGGTGGTACCGGCCGATCGTCTCGATCGCCTTTCCGCTGCGCCGGGTGCGGGCGTCGGCGACGATGACTCGGTAGTACGGCGCCCGGATCTTCCCCAGACGCTGCAGCTTGATCTTGACTGCCACGGGTTGTGGTGCTCCCTCTGATCATGGTGTGGGCGCCGGCGAGCCGCGTGGGGTACGGATCGCTGAAGCCCGAAGTTCGGTGGCGCCATGGCACGGTGAGAGGGTCCGGCCACGACGGACAGCCGCCTATTCTGCCAGACCGCTCCGGTCACGCGGGCATGGCCCCGATCGCGACCAGCAGCACGGCCACCGCCGGCAGGAAGTTGTTGACCTGGTGGGTCACGATGCTGGCGCCGAGCCGGCCGGTGAACAGCCGCGCGAGGCCGATCGGGATGCCGATGACCAGCAGCAGCGACGTGCGCAGCGGCTCCAGGTGGCTGACCGCGAAGATGGCGGTGGTCAGCGTGAACACCGCCCACCGGCCCCAGTTGAGCCGCTCCAGCGCGCCCCACAACAGGCCGCGGTAGATGATCTCCTCGCAGATCGGGCCGACCAGCCAGACGAACAGGAACATCGCGATCGCGGCGGCGAGCGGCATCCGGTCGTTCTCCACCAGCCTGCCGACTGCGGAGGAGGCGTTCTCCTCCCCCACAGCCTTGGTCCAGATGACCGCCGCGAGCGTGGTGCAGACCAGGCCGAGCGCGCCGAACTTGAAGCCCGCCCGGACGTCCTCGCGGCGGAACGACCAGCGCAGGTCGGCCACCGGGCCGTTGCCACGCAAGCGGGTGACCAGCAGCGCGACGGCGGTGGCGAGCACCGTCGGCACGATCGTGCCGACCAGGGCGAGGGTGGCCGAGTCACCGGACCCGGGCGACACCGCGGAGTAGACGGCGCCGATCACCACCGCGGAGAGCACGAACACTGCGAACACGAACAGGAACGCGCCGAACCCCCAGCGGTGTGTCCGATCCTCGTGGTCGGCGACGGTGGACGCGGAGCTGTCCGTCGCTTCCCGTTCGGTGGTCACCACGCCGAGAATAGTCCGTTCGCGCGCAACCAACCGGCCAAGCTGGGCCGACCGTCCCCCGAACGGCGTCCGGGTCAGCGCACGACGCGACCGCGCAGCACCATCCGCGTGGGCTCGCGCAGCACGCGAAGGTCCGCCCGCGGGTCCTCGTCGTAGGCGATGACGTCGGCGGCGGCGGACTCCCTGATGCCGGACCAGCCGAGCCAGCGGCGGGCGTCCCAGGAGGCCGCGCCGAGCGCCTGCTCGGCGGTCATGCCGGTCTCGTGCAGGGCGATGACCTCGTCGACGATCCGGCCGTGGGCGATGCCGCCGCCCGCGTCGGTGCCGGCGTAGACCGGGACGCCGGCCTCGATCGCGGCGGCGACCGTGGGGCGGACCCGGGCGTAGAGGTCGAGCATCTGGCCCGCGTAGCGGGGGTACCTGCTGGCGCCGGCGGCGATGCCGGGGAAGTTCTCGATGTTGATCAGCGTGGGCACCAGCGCGGTGCCGTGCTCGACCATGGCGGCGATCGTGTCCGCGGTGAGGCCGGTGCCGTGCTCGATGCAGTCGATGCCGGCCCCGATCAGGCCGGGCAGCGCGCTCGCGCCGAAGACGTGCGCGGTCACCCGTGCCCCGGCATCGTGCGCGACCCGCATCGCCTCCTTGAGCGCGTCGTCGGGCCACAGCGGCGCGAGCTCGCCGAGGTCGCGGTCGATGTAGTCGCCGACCAGCTTGACCCAGCCGTCCCCGGCCGCGGCCTGCTCGGCCACCGCCGCCGGGAGGTCCCCCGGGTCACCCAGCTCGACGGCGACGTCGCGGATGTAGCGCTTGGGACGGGCGATGTGCCGGCCGGCCCGCACGATGCGCGGGAGCTCGAGGCGCTCCTGCAGCGGGGCCGTGTCCAGCGGGGCGCCGCAGTCGCGCAGCAGCAGGGTGCCGGCCTCGCGGTCGGTGAGCGCCTGCTGCTCGGCGGCGGCCAGGTCCGCGGCCTCCAGGCCGACGTGGCAGTGCGCGTCGACGAGGCCGGGCAACAGGAACCCACCGTCCACAATGGTCTCGGCCCCGGCGACGGCCTCGGTCCGGATGCGACCGTTGACGATCCAGAGGTCGCGCTCCTCGCCGTCGGGGAGCACGACACCACGCATGTGCAACGCCGTCATGGGCCCCGATTGTGCCTCACCGGACGCGGGCGATCATGCCGGGCGCCCGCCCCGGCGTCAGTTCTCGTCGCCCTTGTCCTTGGGGAGGTTGAACTTCTTCGGGTCGAAGCCCGGGGGAAACTGGTCCAGCCCGGCGAGACCGGGGGGCAGCTCGTTGAGGCCGCCGGGCATCTTCGACAGGTCGGGCATGCCGCCGGGCATCATGCCGGGCAGGCCGCCGCGGATCTTCGGGGGCGTCGGGCCGCGGCCCTTGCCCTTCTTCCCCTTCTTGCCCTTGCGGTTCTTGCTCCCGCGGCCGGCGCCGGGCAGGCCGAAGCGGCCGGCCATCTGCTGCATCATCTTCCGGGCCTCGTAGAACCGGTTGACCAGCTCGTTGACCTCACGCACCGCCACCCCGGAGCCGCGCGCGATGCGCTGCCGCCGCGACGCGTTGATGATCTTGGGGTTGTGCCGCTCGGCCGGCGTCATGCCGCGGATGATCGCCTGCAGCCGGTCCAGGTGCTTGTCGTCGACCTGGGCGAGCTGGTCCTTCATCTGGCCGGCCCCGGGCAGCATGCCGAGCAGGTTCGCGATCGGGCCCATCTTGCGGACGGCGAGCATCTGCTCGAGGAAGTCCTCCAGCGTCAGCTCGCCGGTGCCGATCTTGGCCGCGGCGGCCTCCGCCTGCTCGGCGTCGAAGGCCTGTTCGGCCTGCTCGATGAGGGTCAGCACGTCGCCCATGCCGAGGATGCGCGAGGCCATCCGGTCGGGGTGGAACGTGTCGAAGTCCTCGAGCTTCTCGCCGTTCGACGCGAACATGATCGGCGCCCCGGTGACCTCGCGGACCGACAGCGCGGCACCACCGCGCGCGTCGCCGTCGAGCTTGGTCAACACCACACCGGTGAAGCCGACGCCGTCGCGGAACGCCTCGGCCGTGGTGACCGCGTCCTGGCCGATCATCGCGTCGACCACGAACAGCACCTCGTCGGGCCGCACCGCCTCGCGGATGTCCACGGCCTGCCGCATCATCTCCTCGTCCACGCCGAGCCGGCCGGCGGTATCGACGATGACGACGTCGTGCTGCAGGCGCTTGGCCTCGTCGATCGAGCGCCGGGCGACCTCCACCGGGTCGCCGACGCCGTTGCCCGGCTCGGGCGCGTACGTCGGCACGCCCGCCCGCTCGCCGACCACCTGCAGCTGGGTCACCGCGTTCGGCCGCTGCAGGTCGCAGGCCACCAGCAGCGGCGTGTGGCCCTGCCCGACCAGGTGCTTGGCGAGCTTGCCGGCCAGCGTCGTCTTGCCGGAACCCTGCAGGCCCGCGAGCATGATCACGGTCGGCGGCGTCTTCGCGAACTCGATCCGCCGGGTCTCGCCGCCGAGGATCGCGACGAGCTCCTCGTTGACGATCTTGACGACCTGCTGCGCCGGGTTCAGCGCGCCGGAGACCTCAGCCCCCTTGGCGCGTTCCTTGACGTTCGCGATGAACGTGCGCACCACGGGCAGCGCGACATCGGCCTCCAGCAGCGCGATCCTGATCTCGCGCGCGGTCGCGTCGATGTCGGCGTCGGACAGCCGGCCCCGGCCGCGCAGGTTCTGCAGGACCGAGGTGAGCCGATCGGAGAGAGTGTCGAACACGTAGTCGAGGGTAGTCGAGGTCACGAACCGGCCTGCGGACCGGACCGGGATGGGTCCGACCCCTCGACGAGCCCGACCCCGGATCCGCACGCGCTCCCCGCCGCGCCCACCCAGCCTCGTGCTCCGGGCGTGCCGCCGCGAGGGTGATCATGCCCGGTTCGTGCTGGGGGTGACTACTCAGCAGGCGGCGAGCATCGCCCGCTCGATCTCCTGCCGCCAGTCGGGGCCACCGGCGCACGGCGACGCGGCGGCGATGCTGAACGACGCGATCGCGGTCCCGCCGACCTGCATCGCCCGCGCCCACCGCACGTCCACGCCGCACTTCTCCAGGGCCGCGGCCACGTCGTGCAGCAGGCCGAGCCGGTCCACGGCGCGCAGCTCCAGCACCACGTCGGACGACCGCGCTCCCCCGTCGGCCTCGTCGTCGAACCACAGCACCCGCGGCTGCGGCGGGTCGTCCGGCACGTCGGCGTAGTCACGCTCCTTCGCGGCGAGCTTGTCCGCGAGCGGCAGCGACCCGGACAGCGCGCGGGTGAACTGCTCGCGCAGCAACGCCTGGTCCGGCAGCGACCCGAACCGCGGCGACACGGCGAACGTGTCCACCGCGACGCCGGCGTGCGCGCGCAGCTCGGCCGCGTGGACCTTCAGCGAGTGCAGCGCGAGCACGCCCGCCGCGCGGGACAGCAGCCCCGGATGGTCCGGCGCGACCACGGTGATCGTGGCGATCGGCCCGGCGTCGACCAGGACGTCCGGCCTGCCCGACGCGGCCACCGCCGACGCGAGCGCGCGCTGGGCGTCGTCCAGGGGTTTCGGGCCCTCGGGCCGCTCGCCGGCCATCGCCTGCCGGCAGTTCGTCACCAGCTCGGCGACCAGCGTGGCCTTCCAGTCCGACCACACGCCGGGCCCGGTGGCCAGCGAGTCGGCCTCCGCGAGCGCGTGCAGCAGTTCGAGCAGCACCGGGTCGCCGTCGAGCGTGTCCACCACCCGGTGCACGGTGGCCTCGTCGTCGATGTTGCGCCGGGTCGCCGTGTGCGGGAGGAGCAGGTGGTGGCGCACCATCGCGGATAGGGTGGCGACGTCCTCCGGCGCGAGGCCGAGGCGCTCGCCGACCTGGGTGGCCAGCGCGGCGCCGACGACCGAGTGGTCGGTGCCGCGCCCCTTGCCGAGGTCGTGCAGCACGGTCCCGATCAGCAGCAGGTCCGGCCGGGACACGGTGGTGACCAGCCGGGCGGCGTTCGCGGTGGCCTGCACGAGGTGCCGGTCGACGGTCCACACGTGCGCGGCGTCACGCGGCGGCAGGTCGCGCACCGCGCCCCACTCGGGGAACAGCCGCGCCCACAGTCCCGTGCGGTCGAGCGCCTCGACCACGTCGATCAGGCCCTCGCCCGCGCCGAGCAGCGACACCAGCTCCTGGCGGACCTCGGCCGGCCAGGGTGCCCGGGGCTCCGGCGCGGACTCGCCGAGCCGGATCAGCGCGCCCGGCGCGACCGGGCGGCCGGTGCGGGCGGCCGCCGCGGCGACGCGCAGCAGCAGCCCGGGGTCCTTGGCCGGGTCGACGTCGCGGGCCAGCGTCACCTCGTCGCCGTGCAGCACCACACCCTCGGCGAGCGGGCGGCGGGCCGGCGTGCGGCGCAGCACGCCGAGGACCTTGCGCGGGCCGGGCTGGCCAACGCGCAGCGCCACGTCCAGCGCGTAGGCGACCGCGCGGCCGGCCCCGGACAGGGCCCTGGCCAGCGTGAACCGGTCGCCGATGCCGAGCACGGCGGCGATCTCGTCGCCGTCCTGGGGCATCAGCACGTCCCGCGGGCGCCCGGCGATGCGGCGCAGCTCGGTGCGCGCGTCGAGCAGCAGCGTGCGGGCGGCCTCGACCTCGGCGGAGGGGCGGTCGACGAGCTGGGCGAGCGCGAGCGCGTCCAGCATCGCCAGGTCACGCAGGCCGCCGCGGCCGTGCTTGAGGTCGGGCTCCACCCAGTGCGCGACCTCGCCGCTGCGCTGCCAGCGCGTGCGGGCGGAGTCGACCAGCTCGTCGAACCTGCGGCGCACGCCGATGCGCCACGCGTCGCGGGCCTGCTCGGCCAGCTGCCGGGTCATCGCCTCGTCGCCGGCGACGTGCCGCGCGTCGAGCAGGCCGAGCGCGGTGCGCAGGTCCCTGCCGGCCACGTCGAGCGCCTCGGCGATGGTGCGCACCGAGTGGTCGAGGCCGACGCCGGAGTTCCACAGCGGGTACCACAGCTGCTCGGCGACCGTGTCGATGTCCCGGCCGACCCCCTTGTGCCCGCTGTGCACGAGGACGAGGTCGAGATCGGAGTAGGGCACGAGCTCGCGCCGGCCCAGCCCGCCGACCGCGACCAGCGCGATCCCCTGGCTGGTCGACCCGACGCCCGCCTGCGCGGCGTGCACGGTCAGCCAGAACTCGTGCAGATCGGTGAGCGCCTCCCGCAACGCGTCCGGCGCCAGCCGCCCGGCCGCCTGCCCGGGGCCGCGACCGCCGAGCAGGCGGTCGCGGGCGAGCACGAGGTCCGCGGCGGTGGGGGCGGCCGGCACCTGGCGGCCGGCCGCCCCCTCCCCCTGAACTGTCATCAGAGCGCGTCGGTGCCGCGCTCCCCGGTGCGGACCCTGACCACGGTCTCCACCGGCGTGACCCAGACCTTGCCGTCCCCGATCTTGCCGGTCCGCGCGGCTTCGACCACGGCCTCCACCACCTTGTCCCCGAGTGTGTCGTCGACCAGGACCTCGACCCGCACCTTCGGCACGAAGTCGACCGAGTACTCCGCGCCGCGGTAGACCTCGGTGTGGCCCTTCTGCCGACCGTAGCCCTGGACCTCGCTGACCGTCATGCCGAGCACGCCGACCTGCTCCAGCGCGGCCTTCACGTCGTCGAGCGTGAACGGCTTGATGATCGCCGTCACCAGCTTCATGGCGTCAGCCTTCCTTGCTTGCGCTTGCCGGGACCTTGCCGGCCAGGGCGTTGGCCGCGTTGGAGATCGACGAGGATCCGCCGCGCAGCCCGGAGAACTCGTAGGCGGCCTCCGCGTGCTCGGCCTCGTCGATGCCGATGGCCTCGGCCTCGTCGCTGACCCGGCCGCCGCGGAAGACGGCCTTGACGATCAGGCCGAGGATGAGTGGCGACCACCAGCGAGTAGATCATCACCGCGAACGCGCCGACCGCCTGCTTGCCGAGCTGGGTGAGCCCGCCGCCGTAGAACAGGCCGTCCGCGCCGCCGTCGTTGACGCCGGCGGTACCGACGAAGCCGATCAGCAGCGTGCCGATCAGACCACCGATCATGTGCACGGCGACGACGTCCAGCGAGTCGTCGAGCCCGAGGCGGTACTTGATGCTGACCGCCAGCGCGCAGACGACACCGGCGATGACGCCGATGGCCAGCGCGCCCCAGGTGTCGACGAAGGCGCACGCCGGGGTGATCGCGACCAGGCCGGCGACGATGCCGGACGCGGCGCCCAGGCTCGTCGGCTTGCCGTCGCGGACGCGCTCCAGCAGCAGCCAGCCGAGCATCGCCGGCACAGGTCGGCGGTGAAGGTGTTGATGAAGGCCGTGCCGGCGATGTTGTCCGCCGCCAGCGCCGAGCCGGCGTTGAAGCCGAACCAGCCGAACCACAGCAGGCCTGCGCCGAGCATCACCAGCGGCAGGTTGTGCGGCTTCATCGGTTCCTTCGGCCAGCCCGCCCGCTTGCCGAGCACCAGCGCGAGCCCGAGCGCCGCGGCGCCGGCGTTGATGTGCACCGCGGTTCCACCGGCGAAGTCCTCGACACCCAGGTCGAAGATCCAGCCGCCCTCGGCCCACACCCAGTGCGCCACCGGGAAGTAGACGATCGTGGCCCACAGGCCGGCGAACAGCAGCCACGCGCCGAACCGGACCCGGTCCGCGATGGCGCCGGCGATCAGCGCGACGGTGATGATCGCGAACATGCCCTGGAACGCGACGAACGCGGTGCCGGACAGCGCCTCGCCGCCCATCAGGCCGGTGAGGCCGATGTATTCGAACGGGTTACCGACGATCGCTGCCCGTTGTCCGGGCCGAACGCCATGGAGAACCCGTAGATCACCCACAGCACGCCGATGAGCCCGATCGCTCCGAAGCACATCATCAGCATGTTGAGGACGCTCTTGGTGCGCACCATGCCGCCGTAGAAGAACGCCAGCCCCGGCGTCATCAACAGCACCAGGGCGGCACTGGTGAGCAACCAGGCCGTATTCCCTTCCACGCTTACTCCTCCTCTTGCCTGCAACCTTGCGGAGGAGCATCGGGAAACGCTGTTTCGCAGGATCGCGCCGCACGTTTCACCGCCGTGAACTGTGCGCGCGTTCGTGTTACGAGCACGTTTCGCAACCGGTCATCGCTACCCTCGCGTCATCACCGATCTGATCCCCGTGACCGCCACGGCCGTCACCGACCCGAACTGGCTCTCCGCGCAGCTGGCCGCCACCGCGCGCCGGTACCGGCTCGACCGCCCGGCGACGGTGGGGGTGCTGTGGTGGTACTCGGCGAGCTCCGTGCTGCTCGGTCCGCCGGTCGAGTCGCTGGTGCGGGGCGGGCCGGTGCTCGACCCGGCGCTGGCCGCCGTGACGCTGTTCGTGCACCCGGACGGGCGGGTGCTGGACGCCCGCTCGGCCGGCGTCGTGCCCGCCGGGACACTGGGCGAACGGCTGGCTTCGGCGCTGTCCACGGCGATCGGCGCGGTGTCCGCGGCGAGCGGGGCGCGGCCGCGGGCGCTGTGGGCCATCGCGACGGACTCGCTCGCCAACCGGGTGCTGTGGGCGGGCGGGGCACCGGCCGTCGCGACCGGGCTGGCGGCGTCGGCCGGCTCGCTGCCGGCGCCGCGGTACGTGTCGGTGGACGGCGTGCGGGTGGTGCGGCGGGCGTCGTGCTGTCTGATCTACGAGGCGCCCGGCGAGGCGAAGTGCGTGAGCTGCCCGCGCCAGCATCCGGACGATCGGTACCGACGGTTGCGGGACGATCAACTCTGCGGCGCGGCGCGGTACACCGTGAGGGCGCCGGGCCGCGCGCGGAAGGTGAACCGCCGGCCGGGCGGGCCGACCTCGCCGTCGGTGGCGATGCGCCGCTGCCCGTCGAGCACGCGGATGTCGGTGCGGGTGGCGTCGAAGTGCCGGTAGACGTGGCTGGTCCGCAGCGTGCCGGTGAGCGCGGCGAGCACGAAGCGGGCGCGTGAGTACGGGATGTCGGCGCGCAGGTAGCGGACGTCGAGCCGGCCGGAGGCCATGGTGGGGCGGCGAGCCGCGCCGAAGCCCTTGGGCTCGTAGGAGCCGTTGCCGACGAAGAGCATCCAGACGAGCTTGCGGGAGCCGTCGAGCAGGATCGGCACCGGCTTGGCGCGGCGCAGCACCCGGGTCATGGCGAGCGCGGCGGCGAACCACTTGGGCCGGCCTGCCTCCAGCTTCTCCCGCAGCCGCACCATCTCCGGGTAGCCGCCGAGGCTCGCGGTGTTGATGAACCGCAGGCACTCGGTCCCGCCGTCGTCGTCCTCGACGAGGACCTCGGCGACGTCGGCCCGGATCGCGGAGCCGACCTGGGTGGCGTCGGCGGTGTCGACCAGCGTGTCGACGCCGAGGTCGCGGGCGAAGTGGTCGAGCGTGCCGGCCGGGAGGACGACCAGCGGCAGCCCGTGGCGGACCGCGACGGACGCCACGCAGGTCACGGTGCCGTCGCCGCCCGCGGCGCCGACCGCGCGGGCGTCCGCGGCCCGCTGTTCGAGCTCGGCGGCCGGGTCGGTGCCGGGCTCGACGCGGATGATCTCGGCCTTGGGCCACATGGCGAGGACGTCGTCGGTCGGGTCCACGGCGTCGGATCCGGAGGCGGGGTTCACCACGACGACGAGCCCGTCGCCCGCGCCGAGCTCCGGGGCGTCGACGGCCGGCTCGCGCTGCTCGGGCAGGCCGGCGCCGTGCGGCCACCAGTGCCGGGTGGCGTAGGCGGCACCGACGCCGATGGCCGCGCCGGCGGCGACGTCGCTGGGCCAGTGCACGCCGGTGTGGACGCGCGAGTACCCGACGGCGGCGGCCAGCGGGAACAGCACCACGCCGGCGACCTTGTGCTCCATGCCGACCGCGGTGGCGAACGCGAACGCCGAGGCCGAGTGCCCGGACGGGAAGGACGAGGAGCTGGGGCGGCGCGTCATCCGCCGGGGCACGGGAAGCAGCTCGGCCGCGGGGCGCCGGCGCGGGAAGATCCGCTTGCCGACGAGGCTCGCGGACATGCTCGCCCCGCCGATCGCCGCCACGCCGCGCAGCCCGGCGCGGCGGGTGGCGCCCTTGCGGATGACGAGCAGCGCGGCCAGGCCGAGCCAGAGCTTGCTGTGGTCGGCGAGCCGCCCGAGCCGGCGGAACAGCGCGTCGAACCTGCTGGGCGGCAGCGCGCCGCTGCGCCGCACGAGGTCGGCGTCGATACCGCTCACCCGGAGGTAGGACCGGCGAATGCGTCTGAACACGAGCGCAACGCTAATCGACCGGCGCCGGGCGCACCGATCAGCGACGCCCGGCCGGCGACCCCGCATCAGGCCACGCCCACCGCCCTCCGACCCCCACACAACCGAACCGACCCCCCACACCGCCGAGTCGACCCCCCACACGGCCGAGTCGACCCCCCACGCGGCCGAGTCGACGTCCCACGCGGCCGCCCGGCCCGCCGGCACCTACCGTCACCAGCCGACTGACCGACGCCAGAGGACGACTCGACCGCGCCAGAGGGCGACTCGCCCATGCCGGGGGTCGACTCGACCGCGCCAGGCGTCGACTCGACCGCGCCAGACGACGACTCGACCATGCCGGGGGTCGGGTCGACCGTGCCGGGGGTCGGGTCGGAGCTGGATCTGTTGGACTAGACGCCGAAGGCCGGCAGGGACGCGACCGGGCGGGCGTCGACCACGGCCGCGGCGTCGGGTCCGAACCTGCCGGCCGCGGCGAGGACCGCGAGCGCCTGGCCCGCGGGCAGCAGGTTGAACCAGCGCAGCACGAACGCCGCTCGTCCCGCCGGCGTCAGCGGGCCGTGCAGGCGCAGCCGGGCCATGCCCCCGTCGGGGTAGACGTCCATCCGGACCTCCGTGACCTCGTGCTCGCCGGTGAGCGCGAAGCGGTGCCGGGTGTCCGGCTGCAGCCGGACCCGCTCCAGCAGGGGGAACCAGCCTTGCTCGCCGCGGCCGGACAGCGACGCCCAGCCCGGCGCGTTCCCCTTGAAGTGGCTCGTGTCCAGCTCCGCCAGGCGCACCACCCCCGCCCCGGCCAGGCGCACCGACACCCAGTCGTTCCCGTCGTCGCGCCGCCGGGCGGTCTCCCAGCCCTCCCCCATCACCGCCGCGAGTCCCGGGGAGATCAGGTTCGCCGGCGAGGAGTAGAACATGTTGCTGCAACCGGAGATCGTGGCGCCGTTCTCCAGGGCCGCGAGGTCCAGCGAGGCCGGGTCGAGCAGCCGCGGGTCCGCGACCGGCTCGCCGTGCACGCGCAGCCGCGCCACCCCGCCGTCCGGGTCGATCGTCAACCGGACGTGGGTGAACCGCCGCGGATCGGTGACGGCGAACGGGTTCTTCGTGTCACCGGCCAGCGGCGCGCGCGGCACCAGCTCCACCCAGTCGGCGTCGAGCAGCTCCGCCGGGGACGGGTAGCCCTCCACCGCGCAGGCCTGCACCGAGCAGAACGGCGGGTAGTTCCCGGTGAAGAACGCGGTGTCCACCACCACCCCGCGCACGACCCCGGGCAGCCCCAGCCGCACCACCGCCCGGTCGACGCCCGCGTCGCGCCGCCGCCGGGTCTCCCAGCCGTCGTAGATCTGTCCCTTGTGGCCGAACGTGGACGGCTGGAACACCGGCTCGGCCGCCCGGATCAGGTTCTCCCGCTCGGCGAACAGCTCGTCGTCCGCCCACACCACGCTGCCGCCCACCCGGCGTGAGGCCAGGTCCGGCAACACCGTCCACTCGGTCACGAACGCCCCCTCACCAGTAGCCTGCCGTGCGGCCGGTCGCCGTCGACCCGCCGCCCGCGCAGCCACGTCGAGCGCACCACACCGGTCAGCTCGCGGCCGTGGTACGCGCTCACCGGGTTGCGGTGGCGCAGCGCCGCCGCGTCGACCACGAACGACGCGTCCGGGGCGAACACCACGAGGTCGGCGTCGTGGCCGGCCTCGATGCGGCCCTTGCGCCGCAGCCCGACGAGGTCCGCGGGCGCGGTCGCCATCCAGCCGACGACGTCGGCGAGCCCGACCCCGCGCCCGGCCGCCGAGGTCCACACCGCCGGCAGGCCCAGCTGCAGGCCGGCGATGCCGCCCCACGCCGCGCCGAAGTCCCCGGTGTCGAAGCGCTTCAGGTCGGCGGTGCACGGCGAGTGGTCGCTGACCACGCAGTCGACGGTGCCCTCGGCGAGGCCCTGCCACAGCAGGTCCTGGTTCGCCGCCTCCCGGATCGGCGGGCAGCACTTGAACTGGGTCGCCCCGTCCGGCACGTCCTCCGCGCGCAGCGTCAGGTAGTGCGGGCACGTCTCCGCGGTGACCCGCACGCCGTCGTGGCGAGCGGCCGCCACCAGCGGCAGCGCGTCCGAAGAGGACAGATGCAGCACGTGCACCCGGGCGTCGAACCGCCGGGCCAGCTCGACGACGGTCGCGATCGCGGCGTTCTCCGCCTCGCGCGGCCGCGACGCCAGGAAGTCCGCGTACCGCGGCCCGGACGCGGGCGGCGCGCCGCCGATCACCCCCGGGTCCTCGGCGTGCACGATCGTCAGCGCGCCGACACCGTGCAGCAGGCGCAGCGCCTCGGCGAGCTCGGCGGTGCTCAGGTGGCCGAACTCGTCGACTCCCGAGTGCAGCAGGAAGCACTTGAAACCGAACACGCCCGCCTCGTGCAACGCCACCAGCTCGCCGAGGTTGCCGGGCACCGCGCCGCCCCAGAACCCGACGTCCACGTGCACCGCCTCGCGCGCGGTCGCCCGCTTCAGCGCCAGCGCCGCGAGGTCGGTGGTCGGCGGAACGCTGTTGAGCGGCATGTCGATCAGCGTCGTCACACCGCCCGCGGCCGCCGCCCGGGTCGCGGTCGCGAAGCCCTCCCACTCGGTGCGGCCGGGCTCGTTCACGTGCACGTGCGTGTCGACCAGCCCGGGCAGCAGCACCTCGTCGTCGGCGAGGTCCACCACCCGCGGCGCGTCCAGCTCCACCGCGCGCGGCACCACCTCGACGATCGAGCCGTCCCGGACGCCGACGCAGCCGGCCGTCTCCCCGGCGGGCGTGATCATCCGGGACGCCCGGAACGCCAGGTCCAGCCCGGTCACGGGGCTTCCCGCCGGGCCAGCGCGTCGAGCTGCGCCCCGGACAGGCCGCTGAGCCGCTCGACGTCCGCGGCCTCCAGCGCGCCGCAGTCCAGCGCGCGGCGCAGCGACATCGCCAGCGCCTGCGCGGTCGCCGGCTCGTCCAGCACATCCGCGCCGGAACGGTCCACATAGGCCCGCAGCCGGCGCGCGTCGGCCTCCGCGTGCCGCAGGTGGTGGACGAAGTTCGCCGCGTACCGGGTGACCAGCTGCGCCGGGTGCATGTCCCAGCCCTGGTAGAAGCCGTGCGCCAGCGAGCGCATCACCAGGGCGAAGTGTCCCTGCCACGCCTCGCGGACCGAGTCGCCGACCGGCAGGACGTTCGACGAGCCGTCGGACAGCCGCACCCCGGTGCCGGCCGCGCTCACCTGCATCACGTGCCGGGCGAAGTCGCACGCGGCGTGCGCGAGGTGCTGCTCGGCCGCCGAGAGCCCGCACGCCGCGGTGTAGTCGTAGGTGCCGAAGTGCAGCCCGCTCACCCGCCCCCGCCCGGCCGCGATGAACCGCGGGATCGCCACCCGCCCCTCGGCATCCACAATGGACTGGGTGGTCTCGATCTGGATCTCGAAGCGCAGCGAGCCCGCCGCCAGGCCGACCCGTTCCTCCAGCAGCTGCACCAGCTCGGCGAGCGCGCTCACCTGCGCGACGTCGGTAACCTTCGGGAAGGTGAGCACCGGCCGGCCCGGCCCAGCGTGGTCACGAACAGGTCCAGCGTGCGGACCCCGCGCTCCAGCGAGGCCCGGGTGTCGAACGAGCGGAACCGGATGCCCACCCAGGGCGGCGGGTCCGCCCAGCCCGCCACCAGCCGGGCGCACCGCACGGCGTCCGCGTCCTCCGCCTCGTCGGAGTGGCGCCCGTAGCCGTCCTCGAAGTCGATCCGCAGGTCCTCCACGGGCTCGCGGCGCAGCTTCGCCACGACCTTGTCGTGCACCGCCTCCGCGATGTCGCCGGGCAGCCCGAGCAGCCCGGCGAACGCCCCGGCGCCGGGCGCGTGCTCGTCGAGCGCGGCCAGCGCCGCCGCGCCCCACGCCCGGGCGACGTCGCCCTCGACGCGGTCGGCCGGCACGTAGCAGGTGTGCACCGGCTGCCGGCCGCCCGCGTCGCCGGGGTACCTGGCCGCCCGCGCCGCGTCGACCGCGGACAGCCGGCGGATCACCCCGGTGAGCACCGACCCGTCGAGCGAGGTGCGCACCCGTCCGAACGCGGGTCGAAGCTCATCCCGTTGCATCGGGCCTGCTCGGGGCAGCCTTCGAACCGTGTTCGCAGATCCGCTCGTACGCGGGCAGGGTGAGGAAGTCGGGGAACTCGTCGGCCAGCGCGACCTGCTCGAACAGCTCGACGGCCGGGGCGAGGAACTCCTCGGCCGGCTCGCCGGCGAGCGCCTCGCGGGTCTCGTCGAGCACGTTGCGCACGAGGTCGGCGGTCACCTTCGCGCCGGTGTCGAGCACCACCCCGTTGCGGACCCACTGCCAGACCTGGGAGCGGGAGATCTCCGCGGTCGCGGCGTCCTCCATCAGGTTGTGGATCGCCGCCGCGCCGTTGCCGCACAGCCACGACGCCAGGTAGCGGACGCCGACGTCGACCGCCGCACGCAGACCCGCCTCGGTGGCCGCGCCGGGCGTCGCCGACGACGTCCAGCAGCTGGCTCGGCGGTCACCGACACGTCCTCGCGCAGCCGGTCGAGCTGGTTCGGCGCCGTCGCCCAGCACCGCGCTGAACTCCTCGTCGCAGATGGGCACCAGGTCGGGGTGCGCGACCCAGGAGCCGTCGAACCCGTCGCCCGCCTCGCGGCGCTTGTCCTCGTGCACCTTGGCCAGCGCCTTCTCGGTGACCTCCGGGTCGCGGCGGTTCGGGATGAACGCGGCCATGCCGCCCATCGCGAACGCGCCGCGCTTGTGGCAGGTGCGCACGAGCAGTTCGGTGTAGGCCCGCATGAACGGCGCGGTCATCGTGACGTCGTTGCGGTCCGGCAGCACGAAGCCGGGGCCGGCGTCGCGGAAGTACTTGATGATGCTGAACAGGTAGTCCCAGCGGCCGGCGTTCAGCCCGGAGGCGTGCTCGCGCAGCTCGTAGAGGATCTCCTCCATCTCGAAGGCGGCCGGGATCGTCTCGATCAGCACGGTCGCGCGGACCGATCCCTGCGGGATGCCGAGCGCTCCTGCGGCGATGGACGAACACGTCGTTCCACAGCCGCGCCTCGAGGTGGCTCTCGATCTTGGGCAGGTAGAAGTACGGGCCGCTGCCGCGCGTCCAGCAGGGCCTTGGCGTTGTGGAAGAAGTAGAGCCCGAAGTCGACCAGCGCGCCGACGGCGGGGCGGCCGTCGAAGGTCAGGTGGCGCTCGTCGAGGTGCCAGCCGCGCGGGCGCATGACGATCACCGCGGGCCGGACGTCGGGGTCCAGCGCGTAGCTCTTGCCCTCCGGGCGAGGTGAACGCGATGGTCGCGGCGCACGGCGTCGGCGAGGTTGACCTGGCCGCCGACGACGTTCGTCCAGTGCGGAGTGTTGGCGTCCTCCAGGTCGGCGAGCCAGACCGTGGCGCCGGAGTTGAGCGCGTTGATGGCCATCTTGCGCTCGGTGGGCCCGGTGATCTCCACCCGCCGGTCGAGCAGGTCCGCCGGCGCCCCGGCCACCCGCCAGTCGCGACTCGCGGACCTCGCGCGGTCTCGTCGAGGAAGTCCAGCCGGCCGGTGCGGGACGCCTCGGCCCGCCGCTCGGCGCGTGCGGCGAGCGAGCTCGTCGCGCCGGGCGCGAACCGCGCGTGCAGCTCGGCGACGAACGCCAGCGCCGCCGGGGTCAGGATCTCCTCGCTTCGCTCGGCCGGTCCGCCGAGTACCTGGGTGTCGACCATGGCCTCCACCCTAATTCGGTTCACCACCGGCCGTGGTGCACGACCTCCTCGACCGGGCGACGGGCGCGGGTGCGGGGCGAGCCGGACTGCTCCGGCTCCACCGAGTAGCCGATGGCGACGGCGCCGATGGGCTCGTGGTCCTCGGGGACGCCGTACAGCTCGCGGAACGGCGCGACGTCGTCGGGCACGATGCCGAAGTACAGGGCGCCGAGGCCCAGGTCGACCGCGGTCTGCAGGATCAGCAGCGTCGCCATGCCGGTGTCGATGTGCCAGAAGGGGACCGGCCAGCGGGACTCGTCGCGGTCGGTCCAGCCCTTGTCCGGCTGCGCGTAGCGGTCGAGGTAGACCCGCTTGCACGACATCGGCACGATCAGCAGCGGCGCGGTGCTCACGTCGTTGCCCTTGGGCCGCATCGCCCAGAACTTCGCCAGGTCCTCGCCCCGCAGCACCAGGAAAGCCTGGCCCTGCGAGAAGCCGGCGGACGGGCCGCGGGTCGCGTTGTGCAGGATCCGGTCGAGGGCCTCCGGCGGCACCGGCCGGTCCGGGTCGAAGCTGCGTACCATCCGGCGCCGGCGCACCACGTCCTGGAACTCCACCTCACACCCCCAGCAGCGCGTCGACGAACGCGACCGGCTCGAAGGGCGCCAGGTCGTCGGCGCCCTCGCCCAGCCCGACCAGCTTCACCGGCACGCCCAGCTCGCGCTGCACCTGGAAGACGATGCCGCCCTTCGCGGTGCCGTCCAGCTTCGTCAGCACGATGCCGGTGATGTCCACGACCTCGGCGAACACCCGCGCCTGGGTGAGCCCGTTCTGGCCGGTCGTGGCGTCGAGCACGAGCAGCACCTCGTCGACCTTCGTCTGCTTCTCCACGACCCGCTTGACCTTGCCCAGCTCGTCCATCAGGCCGGTCTTGGTGTGCAGCCGGCCCGCCGTGTCCACCAGCACGGCGTCCACGCCGGACTCGGTGCCGCGCTTCACCGAGTCGAACGCCACCGACGCGGGGTCCGCGCCCTCGCGCCCGCGCACGACCTCGGCACCGACCCGCTCGGCCCAGGTGGCGAGCTGCTCGGTGGCCGCCGCGCGGAACGTGTCCGCCGCGCCCAGCACGACCTTCCGACCGCCGGCGACCAGCACCCGGGCGAGCTTGCCCGTGGTCGTCGTCTTCCCGGTGCCGTTGACGCCGGTGACCAGCACGACGCCGGGCGTCTTCGTGCCGTTGGTCTCGTGCGGGAGCGCGCGCACCGACCGGTCCATCTCCGGGTGCAGCGCCTCGACCAGCACGTCCCGCAGCATCGTGCGGGCGTCCTCGGCGGTGCGCACACCCCGGGAGACGAGCCCGGCCCGCAGCTTCTCGACCACCTCGTTCGTGGTCGCGGCGCCGAGGTCCGCCATCAGCAGCGTGTCCTCGATGTCGGTCCAGGAGTCCTCGTCGAGGTCGCCCGCGCCGAGCAGGCCCAGCAGGCCCTGACCGAACGACGAACGCGACTTCGACAACCGCCCGCGCAGCCGCTCCAGCCGCCCGCCGGGGGCCTCGATCTCCTCGACCGGCTCCGGCGGCGCGGTCGGCGCGACCTCATCGACGACCGCGGGCTCGGCCGGGACGACCGCCGGCCCGGCCTCCGGGGCATCCGCGGCCTCTGCGGTCTCCGTCGCCGACGGCTCGGGAGGAGCCTCGGCCACCTCCTCGTCGGGCGGGGCGGTCCGCTGCCCGCCCGGCGCGAGGCTGATCCCGCCGCCGGCCTGGTAGCCGCGCCGTTGTTCGGCGCGCTCCTTCTCGGTCAGGCTGATCCGCCGCCGCCGGCTCAGCGTCACGCCCACGACCAGCGCGAGCGCGAGCAGGACCACGACGACGACGATGATCACGATCACGGTGCTCGACACGCCCGCCATCCTCGCATCACCGACCGGCGGCTACTTCAGCACGCCCGCCGTCAGACCCGCCTGCACCTGCTTCTGGAACAGCACGTACACGATCAGCACCGGCAGCAACGCGATCACCAGGCCCGCGAACAACGCCGTCCAGTCGCCCCGGTAGCCCTGGCTGATGGCCAGCGCCGCGAGCCCCTGCGCGAGCACCTTGCGGTCCGGCTGGTTCATCAGCACCACCGGCAGCACGTACTGGTTCCAGTGGCCCAGCACGTTGAACAGCCCGATGCTGATCAGGCCCGGCTTGGCCATCGGCAGCATGACCCGGAAGAACAACCCGAAGTGCGAGCAACCGTCCACGATGGCGGCCTCGGCGATCGAGTTCGGCAGGGTGCGGAAGAACGCGGTGAGGAAGAACACCGTGAACGGCATGGAGAAGGCGACGTACACCAGCGCCAGCGACAGGTAGCTGTTCAGCCCGAGGAACTGGCCGACCAGCGGCAGGCTCTGGGTGTTGCGCACCACGAAGAACAGCGGCACCAGCGCCAGGAAGACCGGGAAGATCAGCCCGCCGACGAACCCGAAGTAGACGATCCGGTTGCCCGGGAAGTCGTAGCGCGCGAGCACGTAGGCGGCCATCGCGCCGAGCAGCATGGTCAGCGGCACCGAGACGGCCACGACGATCACGCTGTTGACGAAGTACTGCCCGATGTTCGCCACCGTCCAGGCCCGGGCGAAGTTGTCCACGTGCGCCGCGCCGGGCAGCGACCACGGGTCGGACAGGAACTCCCGGTTGGTCTTGAACGCGGAGACGATCGCCCACAGCAGCGGCAGCGTCGTGACGAGGGCCCAGATCAGCAGGAACGTGCCGTTGAGCAGGTTCACCGCGCCCTGCCCGACGCCGACGCCGGCCCCAGGGCGGCGCGGTGGGCGCGCCACCGGGACCGCCGGCGCCTCATCGACCGCCGTCATGGATGGACCACCTCCCAACCGCACCCAAGGGGAACGGGACGCCAGCCGGCCACAAGTACCTCCCCAACCGGAGAACACACACGCAGGGCGACCAACAGGGTAAATTCCGGGGAGGCGGACCCGTCATGAGAGTTCCACTCGTTCGCGGCGTGCCGCCCGCAGGAACAGCACGGCGACCAGCAACGTCAACAGCAGCAGCACGACCCCGATGGCGGAGGCGTAGCCGAACCGGTACCGGTTGAACGCCGCGCGGTAGAGGGCCACGCCCAGCACGTCACCGGCGCGCGACGGGCCACCGCTGATGCCCAGCATGATGTGCACGAGCGCGAAGGCGTCCATCGCCTGGATCGCCAGGTACACCCAGCCGACCTGCACGGTGTCCCACACCAGCGGCAGCGTCACGTGCCGGAACGTGGTGTACCGGCTGGACCCGTCCAGCAGCGCCGCCTCGTAGATCTCCTTCGGGATGGACTGCATCGCCGCGGAGAACAGCACCACGTAGAAGCCCACGAACGACCAGATCATCACCACCACGACGACCCAGAACGCGAAGGTCGGGTCGCCCAGCCACGGCTTCGCGAGCGCGTCGAGCCCGACCGCGTTCAGCAGGCCGTTGAAGATCCCGCCCGCCTCCGTCGGCGCGAAGACGTACTTGAACAGCACGCCGACGATCGCCACCGACAGCACCTGCGGGAAGAAGTAGACGATCTTGTAGACGCCGGCGCCGCGCACGCCTTGGACGCCGCCCGACCTCCCGCGGCGGCCGACGTTGAGCATCGAGGCGAAGAACAGCCCGAGCACGACCGTCACCGCGGGCACGACGACCAGCAGGATCCCGTTGTTGCGCAACGCGACGACGAACTGGTCGTCGTGCAGCAGCCGGACGTAGTTGTCGAACCCGACGAACTTCTGGCTGGCGGTCAGGCCCGTCCAGTCGGTCAGCGAGATGTAGATCGCCTGCAGGTACGGCGAGACCACGAACAGGCCGTAGAGCCCGACGGGCAGCACCAGGAAGGCCGGCACGAACCAGCCCTTGCCGTGCTCGAGCCCGCCGCGCGGCCGGCGGCGTGCCGCCGGCCGCGGGCTGTCAACCTTGGACGACACCGAGTATCGCGCCGTCTCGTCAGCGGGTGTACTTGGTGATGGAGTCGTCGTCGCGGACCTTCTTGGCCTCCGCCTCGCAGCCGTCGACGAACTCGTCCACCGTCTTGCGGCCGGTGAGCAGCTCACCGAGCAGCGCGTTGATGCCCGGGTTCCACATGTCGTGGTACCACTCCTGGTACATCCAGCCGATCACGTTGTCGCCGGCGGCCTTGAGCGCAGCCTGCGCGGAGGTGAGCCCCGGCGCCAGCTGGACGCCGTCGGACGCGCCCTTGACCACGGTCAGGCTGGACACCTGCTCGGTGAAGCCCTTCGCGCCCTCCTGGGAGAGCATGATCCGCATGTACTCCAGGCCGCCGCGCGGGTTCTTCGCCTGCTTGGGCACGATGTAGGGCTCGCCCGGCACCGCGTACAGCGTCTCCTTGGGCATCTTCGCGTCGCTGGACAGCAGCGGCTCGGGCATCACCGCGAACTCGAAGCCGTCCGGCGTGACGTCCTTCTGCTCGTTCTCCAGCCAGGAGCCGCACGGCACGATCGCGGCCTTGCCGGCGCTCCACTGGCCCTGCGCCTGGATGTGGTCCATGCCCTCGGTGCCGGGCAGGATGAACCCCTTCGTGTGCAGGCTGGCCAGTGCGGCGGCGGACTCCTTGACCGCGTCGTGCTTCCAGGCGCCCTCCTTGAGGTTGTCGATGTCGACGAGGATCTCCGGGCCGGCCAGCTTGGCCGCCATGGTGAGCAGCGGCCAGCTCATGTACCGGGCGTGGATGCCCTGGTAGGTCCACGGGGCGATGCCGGCCTTCTTGATCTCCGTGCAGAGCGACATCATGTCGTCCCAGGTGGTCGGCGGCTCCCACCCGTTCTTGTCGAACAGCGCCTTGTTGTACCAGAGCCCGAAGACCGTCAGCGCCATGTTCAGCACGAACGGCTTGTCGCCGAACGTGCCGTGCTCGACCGCGCCGGGCACGAGCGTGTCGCGGACCTTCACGTCCGGGTCGTCCCAGCTCGGCGCGTCGTAGAGGTCGCTGAGCTCGTAGAGCTGACCGTCGGAGACCAGCTGGCCGAGCGGGATCTGGCCGTCGCCGGAGTCGTTGACGAAGTCCGGCGGGTTGCCGCCGACGAAGCGGGACTGCAGGGCGCCCGCGATGTCGACCTCGGCCTTGTGGTTGATCTTCGCCTTCGGGTACTTCTTGTGGTAGATCGGCTCGTGCACGTCGGTCGCGTACTTGTCGCCGAAGCCGCCGTTGAAGATGTAGATCTCGATCGGTGCGTCCGTCGGCACGCCCAGCGGGTTGTCCGCGGAGGTCTCCCCCTCGGTCGCCTCCTGGCCACCACCTGAGGTGGCACAACCGACCAACGCACCGGAGCCCGGCAACACCAGCGCGCCCGTGGCGAGGGCGCCGCGCAGGAACGTTCTCCTGCTCCACTCCGACGAAAACCTGGTCATGCTTGCTCCTCGTGTCCTCGCGTGTTCGCCCCGCTACCCGGCAGGGTGACACATTATCGCCCTGGTCTATACCTTCTACGGGGAATACTCAACAGCTCACGGCATCGATTTGGTCAAGAAGTAACGAGCCGTCTTGCGCGCCCCCGCGCGACTGGATAGCCAGGTCCCGTGACTTCGTGCCGGGTGATCGGGCTGCTGTCCGGAACGTCCATGGACGGTGTGGACGTGGCGGTGGCCGAGCTGCGCTTGACCGACGAGACCATCGACCTCGTCCCCCACGGGCACGCGGAGGTGCCCTTCCCCGCCGCGCTGCGCGACTCACTGCTGGCCGCCCTGCCGCCGCACGGCTGCACGGCCGAGCAACTGTGCCGGCTCGACACCGAGGTCGGCCAGGCGTTCGCGAACGCCGCCGCCGGCGCGCTCGGCGACATCGCCGGCGGCCGGGCCGACCTCGTCGCCTCGCTCGGCCAGACGCTCTACCACTGGGTGGACGGCGGCCGGGCCCTCGGCACCCTGCAGGTCGGCCAGCCGGCCTGGATCGCCGAGGCGACCGGCCTGCCGGTGGTGGCCGACCTGCGGGTCCGCGACGTCGCGGCCGGCGGGCACGGTGCGCCGCTCGCGAGCGTGCTCGACCGGCTCTGGCTGCGCGAGCTCGCCGGCGGCGGCGCGGTGGCCGGGCTGAACCTCGGCGGGATCGCCACCATCACCGTCGTCGCACCGGAGGCCGCCACGCTCGCGTTCGACACCGGGCCGGGCAACGCCCTGCTCGACTCGGCCGCCCGGATGATCTCGGGCGGCGCCTGGCAGCAGGACGTCGACGGCGACCTGGCCGCGCAGGGCGGCAACCGGGAGGACCTGCTGGAGGTGCTGCTGGCCGACCCGTACTACGCGGCCCCGCCACCGAAGTCGACCGGCAAGGAGCACTTCCACACCGGCTACCTGCGCACCGCGCTGGACCAGGTGCCCCGGGTGAGCGGTCCCGACCTGCTGGCCACGCTGGTCGAGCTGACCGCCACCACGATCGCGGACGCCTGCCGCGCGCACGCGGTCACCCGGGTCGTCGCCTCCGGCGGCGGCACGCGCAACCCGACGCTGATGAAGGCACTCACCCGGATGCTCGCGCCGGCCACGCTCGCCGGCAGCGACGAGCTGGGCCTGCCGGGAAAGGCGAAGGAGGCCTACCTGACCGCCCTGCTCGGCTTCCTGACCTGGCTCGGCATCCCGGCGACCGCGCCGAGCGCCACCGGCGCGCGCGGCCCACGGCTGCTCGGCAGCATCACGCCTGGCGGCACGGCCCTGCGGCTGCCCGAGCCCGCCACCTCCACCGTCACCCGGCTGCGGGTGACCCAGCCGGCGATCGGCGGGCGGTGAGCGACCCGGCCCGAGCCGGCGTAGGTCACGGCGACGGCCGGGTGAGGTCCAGGCCGGCCGGCTGGTGGCCGGTCTTGGTGTAGTTGACCAGCTCCAGCGCGAGGGCGAAGCCGAGCGCGGTGAACATCCGCTCGGAGGCGTCGTTGCCCAGCCGGATCAGCGCGGCGGCCCGGTTGCGGGCGCCCGCGCGGCGGGCCAGCTCGGACAGCAGCCTGCGCACGAGCAGCCGGCCGGCGCCGAGCGAGCGGTACGCCGGGTCGACGCCGACGACGTCGACGTAGTACTCCTCGGCCTGCGGGTAGCCGGCGGCGAACCCGAGGAGCACGCCGCCGGTGCCGAGCAGCACGACCACGGTGTGCTCGGTGTCGCCGGAGACCAGCCGGGCGCCCGGGGTCGGGGCGTGCGGGAAGCAACGGTCGTGCAGCGCGGCGACCGCGGCACGGACCGCGGGGTCGTCGGGCAGCGGGCACACCCGGTCGTCGGCGGGCGGGATCTCGTCCGCGGCGTGCACGAGCAGCGCCCGCAGCCCGGCGCCGGTGAGGGTGAACAGCCGCGTCGTGGTGTGCGCGAGCACGTCGTGCCGCGCGGCGAAGTCCGCGAGCAGCCGGTTGCGGCGGTGGCCGAACAGGTCGAGCCGGGTCACCGCGGCCATCCGGGGCAGCCGGGCGGCGAGGTCGAACAGGGCGTCCGCGGTGGCCTGCCACAGCTGGCCGGCCGCGGGGTGGTTCGCGGGCACGTCGACGAACGGCCCGTACAGGTAGGCACGGTGCTGCTCGTGGTCGGCCTCGACGCTGAGCACCCCACGCAGCCGGCCGTTGCGGTCGGTGGCCACGACGGCGCCGGAGACCCAGTCGGGACGCAGGCCGGCGAGCTCCTCGGCCACCTCCTCGACGGTGTCTCCGTGGAACGCGATGAGGTGTGCCGGGTCGGCCTGCAGGCGTGCGATCAAGGCGATCACGTCGTCCAGGTCGGCCGGCGTCGCGGGTCGAACTTCGTACATATCGGAAGCTTGAACGCCTCAGGGTGATCGGCGCGAGCGGATTACTGCCCTTACGGGCAGTGTTGGCCTACCTACCGGACAGGTCGATGCGCTTCCGTTACTTCCACGATCGAGTGATCCCCCATACTTCTCTCACCTGCGGGGGTAGTGTGCCTCCACCCAATCGAGTGAAATCAGAACGAAAGGCCGCACTCAATGGCTGAATTCGATGTCAAGCGGGTCACCCCGCTTGAATGGGCGGGCATCGGCGCCGGCCTGCTCGCGTTCATTGTTAGTTTCTTTCCGTGGGTCTCCGTCAACTTCGGCAACGAGCTCGGGGACCTGGTCGGATTCGACACCAGCGTGAGCGGGAGCGCCTGGGACGCTGGCTTCCTCGCCTGGTTCTCGGTCCTGTTGCTGGTCGCGGTCGCGGTCGTCGTGGTGCTTCCGCACTTCGGCACCCAGGTGCCGCAGCGGTCCGTCATCTGGATGTCCGCGGCGGGTGCCGCGTTCCTGTTCATCCTGCTTCGCTGGCTGACCTACGACTCGGTGCTGGACCCGGGCTGGGGGCTCTTCGTGGGGATGATCCTCGCCCTCGCGTCCGCCGTCGCTGGTTTCCTCGTGTTCCGCGCGTCGGCGAACCCGAACCCGACCCCGCAGGCCGGCACGGCCTACGGCGCCTGATCCGTCACACAGCGAACGGCCCCCTTCGCCGGTGAGCGAAGGGGGCCGTTCGCTGTGTGTGGTCAACACAGAGTCAGGCGGGCGCGGGTTCGGGCTCCGGTTCCTTCTCCCGGCCGTGCAGGCGCTGCGAGATCACCTGGGTGATCCCGTCGCCGCGCATGCTGACGCCGTAGAGCGCGTCGGCGATGTCCATGGTCGGCTTCTGGTGGGTGATGATCAGCAGCTGGGAGGTCGTGCGCAGCTCCTCCAGCAGCCCGATCAGCCGGCGCATGTTGACGTCGTCGAGCGCCGCCTCCACCTCGTCGAGCACGTAGAACGGCGAGGGCCGGGCCCGGAAGATCGCCACCAGCATGGCCACCGCCACCAGGGACTTCTCCCCGCCGGACAGCAGCGAGAGCCGCTTGATCTTCTTGCCCGGCGGGCGCGCCTCGACGTCCACACCGGTGGTCAGCAGGTCCTCCGGCTCGGTGAGGATCAGCCGTCCCTCACCGCCCGGGAACAGCGTCGCGAACACGGTCTGAAACTCGCGCGCCACGTCCTCGTAGGCCGAGGTGAACACCTCGAGGATCTTGTCGTCGACCTCCTTGACCACGGTCAGCAGGTCGCGCCGGGTCGCCTTGAGATCCTCCAGCTGCGTGGACAGGAACTTGTACCGCTCCTCCAGCGCCGCGAACTCCTCCAGCGCCAGCGGGTTCACCTTGCCCAGCAACGTCAGGTCGCGCTCGGCGCGCTTGGCCCGCCGCGCCTGGGTGTCCCGGTCGTACGGGATCGGCTGCGGCGCGACGACGGTCTCGCCGCGCTCCTTGGCCGCCTCGTACTCGGCCATCTCGACCGGGCTCGGCGGCACCGGCACGGTCGGGCCGTACTCGGCGACCAGGTCCTCCAGCCCGATGCCGAAGCTCTCCGCGATCTTCGTCTCCAGCTGCTCGAGGCGCATCCGCTGCTCGGCGCGCAGCACCTCGTCGCGGTGCACCGCGTCGGTCAGCTTCTCCAGCTCGTTGGACAGCTCGCGCACCCGGTTGCGGACCTCCAGCAGCACCCGCTCGCGGTCGTGCCGCTCGGCCTGCACGGTGTCCCGCTCGGCCGCGGCGGCCCGCAGCGACGCGGCGATGCGCTCCAGCGCCAGCTCGCCGCCGCGCACGACCGACCGCGCGACCTCGGCACCCCGGGCCCGCGCGGCCATCGCCCGCGCGGCCCGCTCGCGGGCCTCCCGCTCGGCACGTGCGGCGCGGCGCAGCTCGTCGGCCTTGCCGTGCAGCGCGCGGTGCCGCTCCTCGGCGGTCCGCAGCGCCAGCCGGGCGTCCATCTCCTGCTGCCGCGACGCGGTCAGCGACGCGGACGCCTCGTCGCGCGCCGCTGTGTCCGGCTCGTCGTCCATCGGCGCTTCCTCGGCGACGACCAGGCGCTCCTCCAGCTCGGCGAGCTTGCTCAGCGCCTCCTCGCGAGCCTGCTCGACCTTGGCCCGCTGGTTCGCCACCCGCTCCGCGTCGGCCTGTGCCGAGCGCACCGCCTGCCGCATCCGGCTGAGCCGCTCGGCGGAGCGGGCCGCCCGCACCTTCGCCTCGTTGCGTGCCTCCCGCGCGGTGGCGACGTCGGCCGCCCGCGCCCGCTGCTCGGCCTGCGCGCCGGCCAGCGCGGCCGCGGCCCGCTCGGCGGCGGCCTCGCTCGCGGCGAGCCGCTCGTTGGCCTCGTCGACCGCGGCCTGCACCTCGATCACGCTCTGCCCGCGCTCGGTGCCGCCGACCACCCAGTGCGCGCCGAACACGTCGCCTTCGGCGGTGACCGCGCGGACCTCCGGGTGCCGTGCCACGAGGTCGCGGGCCAGCCGCAGCGAGTCGACCACCGCGACCCGCTCCAGCGCGCAGAGCACCGCGTGCCGCAGCGACTCGGGCGAGCGCACCAGGTCGGCGGCCCAGCGGGCACCGGCCGGCAGCTGCGGCCAGCCCGACCGGTCGACGCTCGACCAGCCCGCGACCAGCACGCCGGCACGGCCGGCGTCGCCCGCGCGCAGCAGTTCCAGGGCGGCGACGGCGTCGTCGCCGGAGGTCACCGCGACCGCGTCGGCCACCGGGCCGAGCGCCGCGGCCAGCGCCGCCTCCGCGCCCGGCTCCACGGTCAGCAGCGCGGCCACCGACCCGAGCAGGCCCGGCACCCGGTCGCCCGCGGCGAGCAGCGCGCCCGCGCCGTCCTTGCGGGACAGGCCGAGCGAGAGCGCGTCGACCCGGGCCTTCCACGACGCGATGTCCTTCTCCGCCCCGCGCTCGGCGGCCACCAGCTCCTCGACCCGGGCCTGGGCCGCCCGCTGGGCCTCCTCGGCCTGCGTCAACCGGTCGGCGAGGCCCGCGTCGTCGGCGTCCTCCACCCCCGACGAGGCCTGTGCCTCGGCCAGCTCGACGGCGGCCTCCTCGGCCCGCTCGGTGGCCTCGGCCAGCGTGGTGGACAACCGCTCGATCTCCTCGGCGGTGGCGCCGGTCTTGCTGCGCAGCGCGTCGACCTGGCCGGCGAGCCGGGCGAGCCCCTCGCGGCGGTCGGCGACCGCACGCACCGCGGCCAGGTGCGCTTGCTCGGCGGCGTGCACGACCTGCTCCAGCTCGGCACGGCGCTCGGCGGTCTCGCCGAGGGCGGCGCGGGCCACCTCGACCCGCTCGGCGAGCTCGGCCTCGCGGATCGCCGTCTCCTCGGCCTCGGCCTCCAGCTCCTCGGGCTCCCGGCCGCCGCGCGGCGCCTCCACCTCGGCGGACAGGTGCCGCTCGCGCTCGACGGCCAGTCGCACGGTGCCGCGCAGCCGCTCCTCCAGGGCGGAGAGCCGGTACCAGATGTCCTGCGCGGAGGCGAGCCGCGGCGCGTCCACGGCGAGCTGGTCCTCCAGCGCGGTCTGCTTGGCGTCGGCGACCTCCAGGGCCTGCTCGACCCCCTGGCGGCGAGCCCGGGCGGCGGCCTCGTCGGCCTGCTCCTTGGCGATCTCCGCGCGCTGGCCGACCAGGTCGTCGGCGTGCAGCCGCAGCCGGGCGTCGCGCAGCTCGGCCTGCACCGCCTGGGCCTTGCGGGCGATCTCGGCCTGCTTGCCCAGCGGTTTGAGCTGGCGGCGCAGCTCAGCTGGTCAGGTCGGTGAGCCGGGTGAGGTTGGCCTGCATCGCGTCGAGCTTCCGCAGCGCCTTCTCCTTGCGCTTGCGGTGCTTGAGGACGCCGGCGGCCTCCTCGATGAACGCCCGCCGCTCCTCGGGCTTGGACTCGAGGATCTGGGCGAGCTGGCCCTGCCCGACGATGACGTGCATCTCGCGGCCGATGCCGGAGTCGCTGAGCAGCTCCTGGACGTCCATCAGCCGGCAGGTGTTGCCGTTGATCTCGTACTCGCTCGCGCCGTCGCGGAACATCCGGCGGGTGATCGACACCTCGGTGTACTCGATCGGCAGCGAGCCGTCGGAGTTGTCGATGGTGAGGCTGACCTCGGCGCGGCCGAGCGGGGCGCGGCCGGCGGTGCCGGCGAAGATGACGTCCTCCATCTTGCCGCCGCGCAGGTCCTTCACGCCCTGGGTGCCCATCACCCAGCGCAGCGCGTCCAGCACGTTGGACTTGCCCGATCCGTTCGGGCCGACGACGCAGGTGATACCCGGTTCGAACCGCAACGTGGTGGCCGACGCGAAGGACTTGAACCCCTTGAGCGTCAGGCTCTTCAAATGCACGAGACGCGTACCTCTCAGACAACCGTGAAGTGCGGTCTATCCATCGAGGATACCCGGGGGACCCGCCTGATCGTGGGAGGCGGGCGGGCCGGCGCGTGTCAACGGGCCGGTGCCGGGATGGTCAGCGCGACGTTGCGGTCGTCGAGCCGCAGCTCGAGTTTCTCGATCTTGCTGCGCTGGATCGAGGTGCTCGCCGGGATCTCCTCGGCGTAGTCGTGGTCGGTCCCCCACCAGCCCGCGACCTGGTGGTTGCCGTGGTGGTCGTAGACGATCATGTAGCACTCCCGGCCCTCCGGCAGGCCGTGCACCTCGACCTGGATCTCGGTGCCCCACTCGTGGTCGAACAGCCGCGCCTCGGCGCTCGCGGAGCCGTCCGGCGTGCTGGCCGTCCAGGTGACGCCGCCGGCCTCGGACGGGCCCGCCGGCTCGCGCAGCTCGCGCCAGCCCAGCACGCCCCCGATCGCGATGACCAGGACGACCGCGGCGGCGACCGCCACCTGCCAGTAGCGGCGGCGCCGTGGCGGGGCCGCCGGCGTGTCGGGCGGGTCGTCGGCGACCGCGCGCGGCGGCGGGACCGCCGCCCCGGGCGCCGGACCGCGCGGGCTCGGCACCGGCCCGCCGAGCTCCGGCGGGATCGGCTCGTCGGGCAGGCCGGCCTCGGACCGGAAGGGGTCGGCACGGAACAGCTCCGGGAGGCTGGTGGTCTCCGGGCGAAGGAGCTGGGTGGACAGCGGCAGCCCGGGCACCGGCGCGGTGGGGTGGGCGTCCTCGAGCGTGGTCGGCGGCAGGCCGTCGGCGAAGTCGTCGAGCGAGATCTGGTTGAGCATGCCCGGCAGCGGCGCGAGCCGGATCAGCTCGGTGCGGCAGGTGTCGCAGTCGCCGAGGTGCGCCTCGAACTCGAAGCGCTCCTGCGGGTCCAGCGCGCCGAGCAGGTACGCACCGAGCGTGACGGTGTTGGGGCAGGTCATGGCTCGGTCACCCCCCGCTCCTCGAGCGCGTCGCGCAGCGCCCGCAGCGCGTAGAACGAGCGCGACTTGACGGTCCCGGGCGGCACCCCGAGCGAGGCCGCGGCCTCGGCGATCGTGCGCCTGCGGTAGAACAGCTCGCCGATCACCGCCCGGTGGTCCTTCGACAGCGCCCGCATCGCCTCGGCGACCTGCCAGCCCTGCAGGACGCGTTCGAAGTCGTCGGTGGGCCGCGCCCAGTCCCGTTCCATGATCGGCACCTCGTCGACCCGGGCGCCCTTCCTGCGGAAGCCGGAGACCACGAGGTTGCGGGCGACCGTGTAGAGCCACGGCCCCGCCGCCTCGGCGGTCAGTGTGCTGGCGTTGCGCCACGCCCGCAGCAAGGTCTCCTGCACGATGTCCTCGGCGTACTGATGATCCCCGCCCACCGCTCGCAGCACATAGCCGTAGAGCGGCCGTCGGTAACGGCTGTACAGCTCGCGGAGGAGCTCGTCCTCCTGGTCCGGGGTGTTCCCCACACCAAGGTCATACGCCGACGACATTGGTGTGGTTCAAATCGGTTTGTCCGGTGATCTCTTCGTTACCAACGCTAACGTTCTTCGAAGCCCGCCAGGTTGCCCCTGGCGTCGGACCAGCGGTCCACGACGGTGTCCACCCGACCGGGCGTCCGGCCCGAGCGCAGCAACTGGAGCAGCTGGTCACAGCACCGTCGCGCGCCCTCCGCAACCACCTCCACCCGGCCGTCGTTGAGGTTGCGTGCGTAGCCACGCAGACCCAGCTCGCAGGCGCGGGCACGGGTCCACCAACGGAAGCCGACACCCTGCACCCGGCCGTGCACCCAGGCGGTCAGACGGATGGGCTTGTCATCTAAGGTTTCCACGGACGGTAGCTACCTCGATCCGGTCTGTGCACGATCAGTGACAGTGGTACGTTACTCCGCCGTAATACTCCGTTCGGAGCAACGGCGGCTGAGTCGAGGAGGTCGGACCCTGCATGTCGGAGCCAGAGGACGAGCTGACTCCCCTTCCGGACGAACCGGAGGACAGGTCCGCACTCTCCCGCTCGCCGTACGTCGCGCTCGGGGTCGCGGCGCTCGTCGTGTCGACCGTGTTCGCCACGGTAGCGGCGCTGGCGAACACCCGCGACAAGGAGGCGGCCCCGGCGCCGCGTAGCGACGGCGCGGTCGGGACGACCACGTCGGAGACCTACACCACCGACGCGACCGCCACCTCGCCCGGGCCGCGAAGCTCCAAGGCCAAGCCGTCGAGCAGCAGCACCACGACGACCACCACCACCACGACGACGACGACCGAGGACACGACGACGGTCGGTGACACCACGACCCCCCGGCGGACCACCACGCACCGCCCGCCGGTGACCACCACCACGACGACCAAGCCAAGACCACCGGTCGCCAGCATCGGCGGTGGCTGCCCCCAGACCGGCTTCGACTGCTCGTTCGACGGCAGCGGGTCCACCGACCCCGACAACGACATCGCCAAATACCAGTGGGATTTCGGCGATGGCGCCGCAGGCCAGGGCGGAAGCGTCACCCACACCTATGCCGAAGGCAGCTACACCGTCACGCTGACCGTGACCGACAGCAAGGGCAACAAGTCCTCCGATTCCATGCCTGTGACGGTCACCGCACCGACTGCTACCTCGGGTAACTAGACCTGCCTTCATAAGATCACCCGTTAGTGGTACGTTGCCGAACCGTGACCTCGGCACACAGACGTAGACCTGTGCTTCCCGCCCTCGCCGCGGCACTCGTCGGTGCTGTCACCGCCGGTGCCGCGACGTTGATGTCCAGCTTCGACGGAACGGACGTTCCCGACCAGGCGCAGGTGGCGCTGTCCGTGCCCGACTCGGAGTCCCACGGCGGGCTCTCCCATCCGGACAACCAGATGGGCACCGCGGTCGAGGCGGGCGGCAAGGACTCCGACGGGGACGACCCGACCGGCGAGCCGCCCACCTCCAGCGAGGACCCGGCACCGCCGTCCTCCACCGCGCCGTCCACCCCCAAGACGACCGAGCCGTCCGGCCCGCCGTCCTCCGACCAGCAGACGAAGTTCGAGGACCAGGTCGTCGACCTCGCCAACGTCGAGCGCGCGGAGGCCGGCTGCGACCCGCTGCGCGTGGACGCCCACCTGGCCACGGCGGCGCAGGACCACAGCAGCGACATGGCCGAGCGCGACTACTTCGACCACACCACGCCGGAGGGCCTGACCTTCGCCGAGCGGATCGTCAACGCCGGCTACCCCACCCCGGGAGCGGAGAACATCGCGCGCGGCCAGCAGAACGCCGAGCAGGTCATGAAGAGCTGGATGGACTCCGACGGCCACCGCGCGAACATCCTGAACTGCGACCTCACCGCGATCGGCGTCGGCCTGGACGAGAACGGCATGTACTGGACGCAGGACTTCGGCTACTGAGCCGCCCGCACGACGCGCCGTCTCAGCTCAGATCTCGAAGCGGTAGCCCATGCCCGCCTCGGTGAGCAGGTGCCGCGGGCGCGACGGGTGCGGCTCCAGCTTGCGGCGCAGCTGCGCCAGGTACACGCGCAGGTAGTGCGTCTCCGACGCGTACGCCGGTCCCCACACCTCCTGCAGCAGCTGCTTCTGCCCGACGAGCTTGCCCTTGTTGCGCACCAGCAGCTCCAGCACGCCCCACTCGGTCGGCGTCAGGTGCACCTCGGCGCCGTCGCGCAACACCTTCTTCGCCGCGAGGTCGACGGTGAACGCGTCGGTCTCCACGACGGCCTCGTCGCCGCCGGGTACGGTCGCCGACGCGCGGCGCACCGCGGCGCGCAGCCGGGCCAGCAGCTCGTCCATGCCGAACGGCTTGGTGACGTAGTCGTCGGCGCCCGCGTCGAGCGCGGCGACCTTGTCGCCGGAGTCGGTGCGGGCGGACAGCACGATGATCGGCACCGCGCTCCACCCGCGCAGCCCCTCGATCACCGTCGAGCCGTCGATGTCGGGCAGGCCGAGGTCGAGCACCACCACATCGGGCCGGACCGCGGCGGCCACCCGCAGCGCCTCGCGGCCGTCGGCGGCGGTCGCCACCTCGTAGCCGCGCCCGGTGAGCGCGATCCGCAGCGTGCGGACGATCCGCGGCTCGTCGTCGACCACCAGCACCACGGTCACGGCCGCCCCCCGCTGTCGGCCGGCAACGAGATCACCACGGTGAGCCCGCCGCCGGGAGTGTCCTCGGTCCGGATCGTGCCACCCATCGCGTCGGTGAACCCCTTCGCCACGGACATGCCGAGCCCGATGCCGCTGGACGTGTCACCCAGCCGCTGGAACGGCGAGAACTCCGCGCCCGCCGGGTCGCCCGCACGGCCCTTCGGCAGCCCCCGGCCGTGGTCGACGACCCGCAGCTCCACCCGGTCCTCGTGCGCGCTCGCCCGCACCGCGATCGCCGGTTCCCCGGGTGCCACCGGCCGCTGCGGCCGGCCGTGCCGCAGCGCGTTGTCCACCACGTTGGCGATCACCCGTTCCAGCAGCCCCGGGTCGGCCAGCACCGCGGGCAGCTGCTCGTCCACGTCCACCGCCACCTCGGCCCGGCCGTCCACACCGGACAGTGCGCGGGCGACCACCTCGTCGTAGGTGACCGCGCGCAACCCCGGCCGGACCGCGCCGGTGGCGAGGCGCGACGAGTCGAGCAGGTTGCCGACCAGCCCCGCGAGCCGGTCCGCCGACTCCTCGATGGTCACCAGCAGCTCCGCGGAGTCCTCTTCGGACAGACGGAGGTCGGGCGCGCGCAGGTTCGCGACCGCCGCCTTGATCGACGTGAGCGGCGTGCGCAGGTCGTGCCCGACGGCGGAGAGCAGCGCGGTGCGCAGCTCCGTGGTCTCCGCGCGCCGCTTGGCGTCCGCCGCCTCCCGCCGCATCCGCTGGTGGCGCAGCGCGAGCACCGCCTGCCCGGCCACCGTCTCCAGCACGCCGCGGGTCCCCGCCGGCAGGGCCCGGCCGCGCAGCGCCAGGTGCACCTGCGGGGTGACCGGGACGTCGATGTCCGCGTCGTCCGGTCCGTCGCACGGGGGTCCGACACAGGCCACCCGCTGCCAGCCGCCCTCGCCCTTCTCCAGCAGCGCCACCGAGATCAGGCCGAAGTTCTCCTGCACCTTCTCCAGCAGCCGCTCCACCGGGCGCGGGTGGGTGAGCACGGTCCGCGCGTAGGAGGCGAGCAGGGCCGCCTCGGTCCTCGCCTCGGCCGCCAGCACCGAGCGCCGCGCCGCGCGGTCGACCACGAGCGCGACCAGCACCGCACCGGTCACCGTCACCGCGAGCACGACGCGGTTCCCGGTCCCGGCGATGGCGAGCGAGTGCAGGGGCGGCGCGGCGAACCAGCTCAGCAACAGCCCGGAGAGCACGGCCGCGACGACCGCCGCGGCCCGCCCGCCGACCAGCGCGATGAACACGATCACGAGGAAGTGCGCGACCGCGACGGCCGCCAGGCCCGCCTGCTCGCCCAGGAGCGTCCCCAGCACGCTCGCGAGCACCGGACCGAGCACCGCCAGCACCAGCCCGGCCAGCCGGCGCGAGCGGGCGAGCGGGCTGCGCGCGATGCGGCGCAGCCATCGCCGCCCGGCCTCCGAGTGGGTCACCATGTGCACGTCGATGGGCCCGGACAGCTGCACGACGGTGGCGCCGATGCCGGCGTCGAACAGGCGGGCCAGCCGCGGGCGGCGCGAGGTGCCGAGCACCAGCTGGGTCGCGTTGACCCCGCGGGCGAAGTCCAGCAGCGCGGTCGGCACGTCGTCGCCGATCACGGTGTGGAAGGAGGCGCCGAGGTGCTCCGCGAGCCGGCGCATCTCGGCGACCACCTTGGGGCTCACCCCGGCCAGGCCGTCACCGCGCAGGATGTGCAGCACCAGCAGTTCGGCGCCGGCCCGGGCGGCGATGCGGCTGGCGCGGCGGACGAGCGTCTCGGTCTCCGGCCCGCCGGTCACCGCGACCACCACCCGCTCGCGGGCCTCCCAGGTGTCGGTGATGTGCTGCTCGGAGCGGTACCGCTGCAGCGCGACGTCGACCTGGTCGGCCACCCACAGCAGGGCGAGCTCGCGCAGCGCGATGAGGTTGCCCGGGCGGAAGTAGTTGCCCAGCGCGGCGTCGATGGCCCGGGCCGGGTACACGTTGCCGTGCGCGAGGCGGCGGCGCAGCGCCTCCGGCGTGATGTCGACCAGCTCGACCTGCTCGGCCCGGCGCACCACCTCGTCGGGGACGGTCTCCTCCTGGCGCACGCCGGTGATGCGCTCGACCACGTCGTTGACGCTCTCCAGGTGCTGCACGTTGACCGTGGTGAGCACGCTGATGCCGGCGGCCAGCAGCTCCTCGATGTCCTGCCAGCGCTTGGGGTTGCGCGAGCCCGGGGCGTTGGTGTGCGCGAGGTCGTCGACCAGCACGACCTCCGGGGCGCGGGCCAGGACGGCGGCCACGTCCAGCTCGCCCCGCCCGACGGTGTGCCGCGGCACCACCTCCAGGCGGTCGAGCAGCGCGTCGGTACGGGCGCGCTCGTGGGTCTCGACCAGGCCGACGACGACGTCGGTGCCGCGCTCGACGCGCCGGTGCGCCTCGCCGAGCATCGCGAACGTCTTGCCGACCCCCGGCGCCGCGCCGAAGTAGATGCGCAGCTCGCCGCGTCGCGGTTCGTCCGGCCGTGGCGCCTTCGCCACCGGCTCCGTGGTGAGCTCCACGCAGTTCAGTCTGCGCCATCGGGACGCGGCCCGGGGACACCCCCGCCGAAGCACTGACGGGATCTTGACGCGGCGACGCGCCGACCACACCGGGTAACATTTCGGGTAAACCTGACCCTAGTGATAGGGGCACCGCCTGCGGTAACGTGGATTATCCGAAGGAATTTCATCCGGATAGGCGGCCATGAACGAGCTCGAGGAACACCGGCCCAAACCCCGCCGGATGCGCGCGGACGCCCTTCGCAACCGGGAACAGATCCTGCGTGCAGCCGCTGACCTCGTCATCGAGCAGGGACCGACCGCGCCGATGGAGCTCATCGCGCGCCGGGCGAAGGTCGGGATCGCGACGCTCTACCGGCATTTTCCGGACCGTTCGGTCTTGCTTCGCCAAGTCGCACTGGACACGCTGCGTCAGTCCGCGGACGAGGCGACCGCGGCGCTGGCCGAGGAACCCGACGCGTTCACCGCGCTGGCCCGCTACATGCACGACTCGCTCGACCTGCGCATCGGCGCGGTGATGTCCGTGCTCGCCGACCGGCTCCCGATGGACGACGAGCTGCAGGAGGCGCGCCGCCGGTCCCGCGAGGCGCACAACGCGCTCGCCGACGCCGCGCACGCGGAGGGCTCGCTGCGCCCGGACGTCACCGCCGGAGACATCAGCCTGCTGATCATCCGGTTCACCCCGCCGCTGCCGGGCACCATCTCCCCCGAGGACAACCACCGGCTCAGCCACCGGCACCTGGAGCTGATGCTGGACGGGCTGCTGCGGTTCCTGTCCGACGAGCGGCTGCCCGGTCCGGCGCTGTCCTTCGACGACCTGATCCGGATGCGTCCCGGTCCCGGTCAGGGCTACGCCGGCATCACCAGCGAGATCCGGGCCAAGGAGCGCGGGCGCTGGTGGCGCCGCGACTGACACCGCGCCCCTCGACACGCCCGCCCGACCCTTCAACCAACGACCCGACCTCCCACACCGGCGAGCCGACTCCTCACACCGATGAGCCGACCCCTCACACCGGCGAGCCGACCCGCCGCATCGATGGTCCGGCTCGTGGCGCCGGGCCTGGCGGGGGTCGCGACAGCGCGAGACGTCGACTCGACAGCGTGGGAGGTCGACTCGACAGCGTGGGGAGTCGACTCGACAGCGTGGGGAGTCGACTCGACAGCGCGAGAGGTCGACTCGACAGCGTGGGGGGTCGGCTCGGGCGAGGGCACTGGGGGTGAAGGAGGCCCCGGTTGCTATGAGGTGGGGTGGGCGCGGGGGCGGGGCTGGCAGCGCGGGCAGGAGTACGAGGACCGGTTCATGAACGGCTCCCGGCGCACCGGCCGCCCGCACCGCGGGCACGGCAGGCCCTCCTGGCCGTACACCGCGAGCGACCGGTCGAAGTAGCCGGACTGCCCGTTCACGTTGACGTACAACGCGTCGAAGGACGTGCCGCCGGCGCCGAGGGCCTCCGCCATCACCTCGGTCGCCGCGGACAGCACCTCGGCCGCCCGGGCGGGCGCGAGCCGGTCGGTCGGCCGGGCCCAGTGCAGCTTCGCGCGCCACAGCGCCTCGTCGGCGTAGATGTTGCCGATGCCCGACACCAGCGACTGGTCCAGCAGCGCCCGCTTGACCTCCGTGCGCCGCCTGCGCAGCGCGGCGCACGGTCGACTCGAGCGAGAACCGCGGGTCCATCGGGTCGCGGGCGATGTGCGCGATGAGCCGCGGCACCGGCGTCCCGTCCACCTCGACCAGGTCGTCGAGGGTGAAGCCGCCGAACGTGCGCTGGTCGACGAACCGCAGCTCCGGGCCGCCGTCGACGAAGGCGAACCGGATCCGCAGGTGCTTCTCGTCCGGCGCGCCGGCCGGCTGCACCAGCAGCTGGCCGCTCATCCCCAGGTGCGCGAGCAGCGCCTCGCCGTCGTTGAGCGACAGCCAGAGGTACTTGCCGCGCCGCGACACCGCCTCGATCCGGCGGTCCGCGAGCCGGCCGGAGAAGTCCGTGGAGCCGGGGACGTGCCGGCGCACGGCGCGCGGGTGGAGCACCTCGACGGCTCGCAGCCGCCGGCCGGTGACGTGTGCGGCGAGGCCCCGGCGGACGACCTCGACCTCGGGTAACTCGGGCATCTACGCGGACGAGTCCGGGTTGCCCGACTTGATCAGCTCGGAGAGCGTGCGCCAGGCCGCCTCGGCGGCCTTCTGCTCGGCCTCCTTCTTGGTGTGCCCGTCCCCGCTGCCCCGGTCCTGCCCCGCGACGATCACCGTCGCGGTGAACTCCTTGCGGTGGTCCGGGCCCTCCTCGGCCACCCGGTACTCGGGCACGCCCAGGCTCGCCTGCGCGGTCAGCTCCTGCAGCGAGGTCTTCCAGTCGAGCCCGGCGCCGAGCAGCGGCGCCTCGGTGAGCAGCGGGTCGAACAGCCGGTGCACGAGGTCCCGCGCGGTCTCGATCCCGTGCTCCAGGTACACCGCGCCGATCACGGCCTCCATGCCGTCGGCGAGGATGCTCGCCTTGTCCCGGCCGCCGGTGAGCTCCTCGCCCTTGCCCAGCAGCAGGTGCGCACCGAGGCCGCTGTCGCCCAGGCCGCGGGCGACGCCGGCGAGCGCGTGCATGTTGACCACGCTCGCGCGCAGCTTCGCCAGGTGCCCCTCGGGAAGGTCGGGATGCGCGCGGTACAGGTGGTCGGTGACGACGAGGCCGAGCACGGCGTCGCCGAGGAACTCCAGCCGCTCGTTCGGCGGCAGCCCACCGTTCTCGTAGGCGTAGGAACGGTGCGTCATGGCGAGCGTCAGCAGCTCGGCGTCGAGTTCGACGCCGAGCGCTTCGAGCAGCTTGGCGGGGTCGGCCGCCGGACCCCGCGCCGCCCTACCCCCACTGCCGGTTACCACCTTCGCCGGATCAGGCGGGCTCGGTGACCTGACGGTTGTCGTACTGACCGCATTCCGGGCAGACGACATGCTGGGGCTTGGGCTTGCGGCAGGCCCGGTTCGAGCACTCCACCAGGTGCGGGGCGCTGGTCTTCCACTGGGACCGGCGCGCGCGCGTGTTGGAACGCGACTTCTTCCGCTTCGGGACGGCCACGACTCAATCTCCTTCTACAAAGCTCAAGGTGGGAGGGACTAGTCGTCCCGATCCGTGCTGAACCGCTCGGTGAGCGCGGCCCACCGGGGATCAATGGTCTCATGCCGGTGATCCGGACCGAGATCGACCCACTTGCCGCCGCAGTCCGGGCACAGCCCGGCACAGTCCGGCGTGCACAGCGGCGCGCTCGGCAGGGCGAGCACGGCCGCGTCGCGGACCACCGGCTCGAGGTCGACCAGGTTGTCGACGAGCCGGCCGATCTCGTCGGGGTCGGTGGTCTGCTCGGTCGCGCTGTCCGGGTAGGCGAACAGCTCGGTGAACTCCACCTCGATCTCCTCGCCGGAGATCGGGTCGAGGCAGCGCGAGCACTCCCCCTCGACCGGCGCGAGCGCGGTGCCGGACACCAGCACGCCCTCCACCACGGACTCGAGCAGCACGTCGAGATCGACCTCGGCGTCCTTGGGCACGACGATGACACCCTCGACGCCGAGGGCGTCCCGGGTGTGGACCACGCGGTGCACCTGCCGGGACAGGCCCGGCCTCCTGCCGAGCTCCCGGGTGTCGATCACCCACGGGCTCCTGCGTTGTTCGGACATGACGAACTCGACGCTTCCCCACGGTTGTTTGTTCCGGCGCGCACTGTCGCGCCACAGCCCGTCCAGGGTACGTCAGGCTTGGTAGTCGAACGGCGCGCCACCGGCGGGCATCCCGTTGAGGGACACGCCGCGCAGGTGCGCCCGGCCCTTGTCGACCGTGCGCAGGGTGTGTGTGAGCAGGTCACCGAACTCGGCGAGCTTGCTGTCGACGTACTCGTCGCACTCGCCGCGCTGGCGGGCGGCCTCGTCCGCGGTCGCGTCGAGGATCCGGGCCGACTCGGCGTGCGCGGCTTGCACGACGTCGGTCTGGGACACCAGCCGGGCCTGTTCGAGCCGGCCGTCCTCGACCTGGCGCTCGTAGGACTCGCGGCCGGCCTGGATCATCCGCTCCGCCTCGTCCTGGGAGCGGGCCACCAGCTCGTCGTACTTGGCCTGGCCGGCCGCGACGACCCGGTCGGCCTGCTCCTCGGCGTCGGCGACCATGCGCTCGGCGTGCGCCCGGGCCTCCGCGACGAGCCGCTCGGCCTCCGCGCGCGCGTCCGCGACCGCCTTGTCCGCCTCGAGGTGGGCCTTGCTGACCGTCTGCTCGGCGTCGTGCTCGGCCTTGCCGACGATCTCGTCGCGGCGGTCGAGCACGTCCTGGGCATCGTCGACCTCCGCGGGCAGTGCGTCACGCACCTCGTCGAGCAGTTCGAGAATGTCCCCGCGAGGCACCACGCAGCTGGACGTCATCGGCACTCCCCTGGCCTCCTCCAGGATCGTGACGAGCTCGTCGAGCGCCTCGAACACCTTGTACACCCCATGCCTCCTCGCCCTACCCCGGCGCATGACTCCACGGTTCAGTCTGCCGTCTCGCCCGGGGCGGGCGCGGGATGCCTGGCCTCGCTGGCGTGTCAGCCGTCCACGTCGAGCAGGTCGAACGTGGCGTAGTGGTCCGGGGTGTGGAAGTACTCGCCGCCCGCGCCGGCGATCACCCGCTGGTCCCCGCTGTCCGCGCCGCTCGCGTCGGCCACCGCGTAGAGGTGGTAGTAGCCCGCGTCGCACGCCGGCAGCACGCCCTCACGGTTCTGGTACTCGATGCCGTCGTTCGGGAACGGGTAGGGCCCGCCCGCCTCGATGCGCGCCACCGCGTCGGCCACCTCGGCGGGCAGGCCCGACAGCGGCACCACGTCGATGCCGGCGGGGTCGCCGCAGGCGCCGCCGCCGAGGTCGATCAGCCGGAAGCTCGCGTAGTGGTCGCCGGTGTAGAAGTGCTCACCCCCGGAGCCGGTGACGATCCGCCGCGCGCCGCGGTCCGGGCTGCCCGGCGTCGGCACCGTGTACTCGTGGTAGTAGCCGCCGGCGCAGCCGGGCAGGATGCCCTCGCGGTTCTGGAAGACCGTGCCGTCCTGCGGGTACGGGAACGGTCCGCCCGAGGCGATCAGGTCCTCGGTGTCGCTCGCCTCCGGCGGCAGGTCACCGAGCGACACGACGTCGTAGCCGGACGTGTCGCCGCAAGCGGGCTGGGCCGGCGCCGCCGCCGCCGTCCGGGTGGCCGAGGTCGCCGCGAACCCGGCGGTGGACAGTCCGAACACGCCGACGACCGCGATCAGCAGGGTGAGTAGCGTCTTCACGGGCCTGGATGTGACGTTGCTCATTTTCCGACCGTAACTCGACCAGGTGACATCTCAGTAGACGCCGATAGTCGGGTACGCGTCGGTTTCAATGGGGTCATGCAGACGGCCACGGAGGACCTGGTCATCCGGCGCGCGACCGAGAGCGACGTGCCGGCCATCGTCGCGATGCTGGCCGACGACCCGCTCGGCGCGCGGCGGGAGTCGCCCGGCGACCCGGCCTACGCGGCGGCGTTCGCGGAGATCGACGCCGACCCGCGGCAGTTGCTCGCGGTCGCCGAGCGGGCCGGCGAGGTGGTCGGCACGCTGCAGCTCACGTTCATCCCGGGGCTGTCCCGGCGCGGCGCGAGCCGGGCGCTGATCGAGGCGGTGCGGGTGCGCTCGGACCAGCGCGGCGGCGGGCTGGGCAGGCGGCTGGCGACCTGGGCGATCGAGATCTCCCGCGAGCGCGGCGCGGCGGTGGTCCAGCTGACCACGGACGCGAGCCGGGTCGACGCGCACCGGTTCTACGAGCGGCTCGGCTTCGTCGCGAGCCACGTCGGGATGAAGCTGGTCTTCTAGGGGTTGCTCAGTGCGCTCCCGGCTGGTCGCCGCTGTCGGCGAGCCGCGTGAGCAGCCGCCGGTGCACGTTGTCCGGCAGCAGGTGGCCGACCTCGCCGCCGTAGGTCGCCACCTCCTTGACCAGGGAGCTGGACAGGAAGCTGTTCAATGGCTTGGTCGGCATGAACAGCGTCTCCACCCCGGTGAGCTGCTGGTTCATCTGCGCCATCTGCAGCTCGTAGTCGAAGTCGCTGACCGCGCGCAGGCCCTTGACGATGACCCCGATGTCGTGCTGGCGGCAGTACTCCACGAGCAGCCCGTGCCACGAGTCGATGCGGACGTTGGGCAGGTGGCTGGCCGACTCGGCGAGCAGTTCCATGCGCTCGGAGACGGTGAACAGGCCGCGCTTGTTCTTGTTGATCAGCACGGCGACGACGACCTCGTCGAACACCGCGGAAGCCCGTTCGAGGATGTCGAGGTGGCCGTTGGTCGGCGGGTCGTAGGACCCAGGACACACCGCGCGCCTCATGGGGGCGGACCGTATCAGCAGCGGGCGGGCCCGACCTGCCGACGGTGTCGCTGATCACTCCACCGTGGCCCAGTGCAGCTCGGTGTCGCCGTAGCGGCGGATCCGGCCGGGCGCCCACCCCGCGGGCCAGCCGGGCGGCCCGGACCGGGCGGCGCGCTCGACGATCACCACGGACCCGGGCGCGACCCAGCCGCCGGCGGCGAGCGCGGCGAGGTCGGGGCCGGGGTCGAGCGCGTACGGCGGGTCCGCCAGGACGAGGTCGAACGGCTCGCCCGCCGGCGCGGCGAGCACGGTCGCGACGCGTCCGGGCCGGACCGTGGCGCCCGCCAGGCCCACCGTCGCGACGTTCCCGCGCAGCACCGCGAGCGCGCCCGCGTCGGACTCGACCAGGACCGCGGCGTGCGCGCCCCGGGACAGCGCCTCGAGGCCGAGCGCGCCGGTGCCTGCGTAGAGGTCCAGCACGCGAGCGCCGTCGAGGTCCACGGCGGCCTCGATCGCGCTGAACAGCGCCTCGCGCACCCGGTCGGACGTGGGGCGGGTGCCGCGCTTCGGCACGGCGAGCCGCCGCCCGCCCGCGGTCCCGGCCACGATCCTCGTCACCGGACCATCGTGACGCAGCGAACTGTGATCAGGGTGCGCACCCCCGGCGGGGCGATTTCGCGTAGGCTCGCTCTTCCCAACTTTCCACTCGCAGGCAACACCGGGGAGCGGCTGGGTGTCGCACACCTCTGTCAGGCAGGCCGAGATCGCGGTCGAGCAGGCGCACGTCGACGTCGTGTACGCGCGGGTCGAGGAGATGCGCGCGGAGGCGCGGGACATGCGCCGCCGGGGCGACCAGCTGGCGCACGGCGCACGCAACGAGGCCATCTTCGAGCAGGCCTCGATGCTGTTCGAACGCGACGTGATGGTGCGCCACGCCAACCAGATCCTGCGCAGCCTCGACGCGGAGCACGAGGGCCTCGTGTTCGGCCGGCTGGACAGCCTCGCGGACGACGCCCCCGGCACCGAGACCATGTACGTGGGCCGGCTCGGCATCCGGGACGTCAACTTCGACAACCTGGTGACCGACTGGCGCGCCCCCGCGGCGGCGCCGTTCTACCAGGCCACGGCCGAGCAGCCGATGAACGTGGTGCGCCGCCGGGTCATCCGCTCGTCCGGACAGTCCGTTGTGGACATCGACGACGACCTGCTCGCCCCGGACAAGCGGCCGGAGGGTATGGCGGTGGTCGGCGAGGGCGCGCTGATGGCCTCGCTGACCCGCGCCCGCGGCGACAAGATGCGCGACATCGTCGCCACCATCCAGAAGGAGCAGGACGAGGCGATCCGGGCGCCGTGGCGGGGCATCACCGAGATCACCGGCGGGCCGGGCACCGGCAAGACGGCGGTGGCGCTGCACCGCGTCGCGTACCTGCTCTACCGGGACCGGCGGCGGATGGGCGGCTCCGGGGTCCTGGTGATCGGCCCGTCCTCGGCGTTCACGTCCTACATCTCGCGGGTGCTGCCGTCGATGGGCGAGGACACCGTCGAGCTGCGCTCGCTGGGCGAGGTGCTCGACGGGGTCGCCGCCGCCCGGCACGACCCGCCGGAGGTGGCCAGGATCAAGGGCTCGCTGCGGATGCGGCGGGTGCTCAAGCGGGCGCTGCGCGCGGCGCCGCCGGGCGCGCCGGAGGAGCTGCGGATCACCTACCGCGGCGAGGTGCTGAAGCTGAACGCACGGGAGCTGGCGAAGGTGCGGCGGGCCGTGCACGGCGCGGGGCGGCCGCCGAACCAGTCGCGGGTGGACGCGGCGGAGGCGCTGCTGGAGGCGCTGTGGAGGCAGGCCGAGGACCGGCCCGGCATGGACCACGACGAGCTGGTCACCGCGCTCGGCGAGCGGATCGACTTCCACCGGTTCGTGGTCGTGTGGTGGCCGATCCTGACCGCGGGCGAGGTGCTGTCCTGGTTCGGCGACCGCGCGCGGCTCGCCGCGGCGGCGGGGCGGGCGCTGTCGGCGCACGAGATCGACCTGCTGTCGGCGTCGTGGGCGGCGCCGGAGTCGTCCGGTCCGGCGGTCGCCGACGTGGCGCTGCTGGACGAGCTTCGGATGCTGCTCGGCCCGCCGCCGCGGCGGCACCGGCGGCGGGTCGCCCGGGCGGCCGCGGAGCTGGCGGCGTGGGGTGTCGACTCGCCGGCCTACCGGCGGGCCGAGCACTACGACGAGTACTCGCACATCGTCGTCGACGAGGCGCAGGACCTCTCACCGATGCAGTGGCGGATGGTCGCGCGGCGCGGGAAGTACGCGAGCTGGACGATCGTCGGCGACCCCGTGCAGAGCTCGTGGCCCGACCCTGCGGAGGCGGAGTCGGCGCGCGCGTCGGCGCTGGGCCCGCGCACCACGCGCCGGCGCTTCACGCTGGCCACGAACTACCGCAACTCGGCGGAGATCTTCGAGCTGGCGGCCCGGGTGGTCGGCCACGTGGCGACCGCGGACCAGCTGCCCACGGCGGTGCGCAGCACGGGCGTGAAGCCCGCCATCCGCGCGCTGTCCGCGGCCGAGCTGCCCGCGGCGGTGCGCGCCGCGGCCCGCGAGCTGCTGTCCGACGTGGACGGCACGGTCGGGGTGATCACCGCGACCGGCCGGCTCGCAGGGATCCGCGCCGTGATGTCCGAAGTGGACGATCCGAGGCTGGCCGTGGTGGACGGCGTGGAGGCCAAGGGCCTGGAGTACGACGGCGTGGTGCTGGTCGAGCCCGGCGAGCTGATCACCGAGTCGACGACCGGCCCGCGGACGCTGTACGTGGCGCTGACCCGCGCGACCCAGCGGCTGACGGTGCTGACCACCGACCCCTCCTGGCCGGGCGACTGAGCTCGCCGAAACCTTCCTCGCCTCCGTGTCGAGTCGCCGCGGGCCGCTCCGACCGGTGTGTGACAGGCTGCCCGGCAGGGGCGCCGCGGTGAGGGAGGTTCCGGTGGAGAAGGTGGAGTCGGCCGACGGTACGGCCATCGCGTTCGACAGGTTCGGCAGCGGGGCACCGGTGGTGCTCGTCGACGGGGCGTTCGGGAACCGGGGGTTCCCCAGCGCCGTCGCGGACGGGCTCGCCCGGCACTTCACCGTCCTGCGCTACGACCGGCGGGGGCGCCACGACAGCGGGGACGCACCGGACTACGCCCCCGAGCGGGAGATCGAGGACCTCGCCGCCGTGGTCGCGGCCGCCGGCGGGCGGCCCGCGGTCTTCGGGATGTCGTCGGGCGCCTGCCTCGCGCTCGACGCGGCCGAGCACGGCGTGCCCATGAGCCGGCTGGCGCTCTACGAGCCGCCGTTCCTCGTGGACGACACGCGGGCGCCGGTTCCGCGGGACTACGTGGACACGATCAACCGGATGGTCGCCGAGGGGCGGCGCGGGGACGCGGTCGAGTTCGTCCTCACCACGGCCGTCGAGGTGCCGGCCGAGGTCGTCGCGCAGATCCGGACGCACGACCCCAACTGGCCCGCCATGGAGGCGCTCGCCCACACCCTCGCCTACGACGGGGTGTTCATCGGCGAGCTGATGCGCGGGCGGCCGCTGCCGGCGCAGCGCTGGGCGAACGTGACGCTGCCGACCCTGGTCATCGACGGCGACGCCAGCCCCGGGTGGGCGCGCAACGGTGTCGCCGCCCTGGCCCGGATCCTGCCCGCCGCACGCCGTGCCTCGCTGCCCGGCCAGACCCACGACGTCGACGCCGGCGTCCTCGTCCCCGTCCTCGTCGACTTCCTCAGCTGACCACGGCGTAGGCCAGCACCGACAACCGGCACGGCCGCAGCGAGTCGGTGCGCCGCCACAGGCCGGCGGGCACCGACTCGCGCTGGCCGACCGCGCGCACCCGGCCGAACCCGTGCCGGCGCAGCAACCCGGCCATGTCCGATGTGGACAGGTAGCTGCGCCACGGCTCGCCGCGCTCGGCCGCCATGGCCGCGACCGCCTCGACGTAGGCGTCGCCGGCCGCGTCCCGGTCCCCCGCGGGCAGCATGTGGTCGACGACGAGCTCGGTGCCGGGGGCGAACCCGCCGACCACCGAGAGCACCTGCTCGATGGCCGGCACGTCGAGGTACATCGACACGCCCAGCCAGCCGACCACCGACGGCCGCGACCGGTCGAACCCGGCGCCGAGCAGGCGATCGAGCAGTCCGTCCGTCTCGAAATCGACGGGAACATAGGTCACGGAAGCGGCCGGTGCGACCGATTTCTTGTATTCCTGAGTGGCCGGGTGATCGACCTCGAACACCCGGACCGACCCGGCCAGCGGCGAGCGGTGGCCGAAGGAGTCGAGCCCGGCGCCGAGCAGCACGTACTGGTCCACGCCGCGCCCGGCGGCCGCGGCGAGCCGGTCCTCGGTGAACCGGGTCCTGGCCGTGACCTGCGCACGAGCCGACGACAGCACCGGATGGCCGCCGTGCAGACGGTGGTAGTCGATCAGTTCGCCGGCCCGCGGGCCGAGCAGGCGGGCGGCGACGGGATCCTCGAGCAGGTAGGGCGGCTGGTCGACGAGAAGGTGGGCGGCGCGCGCGGCGGCCGCCGTGAGAGCGGTCTCGGAAATCACGTCGCGAATACTACCGAGGGATTTTCCAACTATATCACAAAAAGGAAAATAACGAAAGATCGCGGAAATAACGAAACAGTTCAGGAATGCCGGCGCGCGGCGTACGCACGGACCTTGGCCCGGTTGCCGCACGACGCCATGCTGCACCACACCCGCCGCCCGCGCGGATCGAGGAACAGCCACCCGCAGCCGTGGCCGGGACACGCCCGCACGGCCGTCCGCTCCGCACGGCCGAGCAGGTCCACGGCGGCGAGCGCGACCGCGTGCAGCGGCAGCCGCAGGTCGCCGCCCGGCGGGAGCCGGAAGGTCGCCGAGCCGTCCGGCGCGAACGTCAGGCGGCGCACGGCGTTCGCCTCGTCGGCCCGCGCGGCGACCTCGGCGGCATCGGCGGGCGTCGCGCCGCCGGCCAGCACCCGGTAGAGCGCGCCCCGCAAGGAGCGCACGTCGGCGAGCACGCCCGCGGCCCGCGCGGTGCCCGCCCGCGCGCGCAGCGGCGCCGCCGAGTCGACCAGCCCGGTGAACTCGGCCCACGCCGCGAACGTGTCGTACCCGGCGAACCAGTCGTGGCGCACCTCGTCGGCCCAGCCCGCGACCGTGTTGCACAGTTCGAGCGCCGGGTGCCCGGCGACCGGCTTGGGCAGCCGGACGTCACCGACCATGACCGCGTACGGGGGGAGCGTCATGCCGGCCTCCCTTGACAGCTCGCTCGGCTAACCACTTGAATCCAATCTACCGGTTAGTAGATGTGGACGCGGCCGACGAGGGGCCGGCCGTCGTCCATTCCGGTCACCGCGACGGGAGCACGGAGTCCAGGAAGTGCACCGCGCGCTCGATCAGCTCGTCCGGCGTGGTGCACGACAGCTCGCCACGGTGGTCGAGCTGGCCGTCGATGGCCAGCGACGCGAGGCCGTGCCCGAAGGCCCACAACGACACCGCGAGACCGTCCGGGTCGGATGCGTCGCACTCCCCCACGACGTCGATGAGCACCCCGAAGGCCGCGTCCCCCGCGGCGCGCGCGTCCGGGTGCTTGTCCGGCTGGGACAGTTCCGGGCGGAACATCAGCTGGAAGTACGCCTTGTGCCGGCGGGCGAAGCCGACGTAGGCCACGACCATCGACACCAGCGCCGCACGCGCGTCGCCCGCCCGCGACCGCGCCTCCCGCAGGTCCTGCGCCAGCCGCTCGAACCCGCGCGTCGAGATCGCCGCGAGCAGCGCGGCGCGGTCCGGGAAGTGGTGGTACGGCGCGCCCGGGCTCACCCCGGCCTCGCGCGCGACCCGGCGCAGGCTGACCGCGCCGAGCCCCTCGCTCTCGATCAGCCGGACGCACGCCTCGAGCAACTCCGCGCGCAGCGAACCGTGGTGGTAGCTGCTGCGCCTGCGCTCGGCCTCCGGCATCGGCCGAGCGTATGTGACCCGTTTCTTGACGACCATCGCAGCACCGACTATACAGTGTTTAGATTCTAATCACCGCTTAGTTCGGGAGTTCGAGATGACGAAGGTGCTGGTCACCGGCGCGACCGGGTTCGTCGCCGGCCACTGCATCGCCGACCTGCTCGCGCACGGCCACTCGGTGCGCGGCACCGTGCGCTCGCTCGCCGACCCGGCCCGGGTCGCGCACCTGCGGGCGCTGGGCGGCGACCTGGAACTGGTCGAGGCCGACCTGACCGACGACCGCGGCTGGCCGGCCGCGGCCGCCGGCGTCGACGCGGTCCTGCACGTGGCCTCGCCGATCCCGGCGGAGCCGCCGCGGGACGAGGACGAGCTCGTCCGGCCCGCGGTCGGCGGCACGCTGCGAGTGCTGCGGGCGAGCGCGGCGGCGGGCGTGCGCCGGGTGGTGCTGACCTCGTCGATCGCCGCGATCAACTCCGGCTACCCGCGCGGCGACCGGCGCACCCGGACCGAGGCCGACTGGTCCGATGTGGACCACTGCACCCCGTACCCGAAGAGCAAGACGCTGGCCGAGCGCGCCGCCTGGCGCTTCGCCGCCGACCATCCGGACCTGGAGCTGGTGACCGTCAATCCCGGCCTGGTGATCGGCCCGATCCAGCACGCCGCCGCCGGCACCTCGGTCTCGGTGGTGAGCAGGCTGCTCAACCGCGAGGTCCCCGCCGTACCGCGGCTCGGGTGGGCGCCGGTGGACGTCCGGGACGTCGCCACGGCGCACCGGCTCGCGATGGAGACCCCTGCCGCGGCCGGAAACCGCTACATCTGCGCCGGGGACAACATCTGGATGACCGACATCGCGGCGGTGCTCGCCGAGGAGTTCAACCCGCGCGGCTACCGCGTGCCGACCGCCCGGCTGCCTTACTGGCTCATGTGGACGATCGCGCGGTTCGACCGGTCACTGCGGATCGGCCTGGAGTTCGCCGACCGCGCGGAGAACGTCAGTGCCGCCAAGGCGGCCGAGGAGCTGGGCTGGCACCCGCAGCCGGTCCGGGAGTCCATCGTGGACACCGCGGACGCGCTCATCGCGCACGGCCTGGTCCCGGACCGCGCGGCCGAGGTCAGCTCAGCACGGCCAGCAGGTCGCCGCCCTCGACCTGAGCCACGGAGCTGATCGCCAGCCGCTGCACGGTCCCGGCCTTCGGGGCGGTGATGGCGGCCTCCATCTTCATCGCCTCGATGGTGGCGACCGTGTCGCCCGCCTCGACCTGGTCGCCCTCGCCGACCTGCAGGGTCACCACGCCCGCGAACGGCGCGGCCACGTGTCCCGGGTTGGACCGGTCGGCGCGCTCGGCGGCCGGCAGGTCCGAGGCGACCGACCGGTCGCGCACCTGGATGGTCCGCAGCTGCCCGTTCAGGGTGGCCATCACGTTGCGCATGCCCCGCTCGTCCGCCTCGCCGATCGCCGACAGCTCGATCAGCAGCCGCACGCCCTTCTCCAGGTCCACCGGGTACTCGATGCGCGGCAGCAGGCCGTAGAAGAAGTCCTTGCTCGCCAGCACGCTCGTGTCGCCGAACTGCTCGCGGTGGGCGAGGAACTCCTTGGCGGGCTCGGGGAACAGCAGCCGGTTCAGCGTGGCGCGGCGGTCCTCGGCGAGCCCGGTCAGGTCCTCTTCGGACAGTGCGGCGGTCGGCTTGGGCTCGGCACGCCCGCGCAACGCCTTGGAACGGAACGGTTCCGGCCACCCGCCGGCCGGGTCGCCCAGGTCGCCGCGGAGGAAGCCGATCACCGAGCCGGGTACGTCGTAGCGGCCCGGGTCGGCCTCGAACTCGGCCGGGTCGACCCCGGCGCCGACGAGGTGCAGCGCGAGGTCACCGACCACTTTGGACGACGGGGTCACCTTGATCAGCCGGCCCAGCATCCGGTCCGCCGCCGCGTAGGTGGACTCGATCTGCTCGAACCGGTCGGCGAGCCCCAGCGCCTTGGCCTGGGTGCGCAGGTTGGACAGCTGCCCGCCGGGGATCTCGTGGGTGTAGACCCGCCCGGTCGGCCCGGGCAGGCCCGCCTCGAACGGCGAGTACACCTTGCGCACGATCTCCCAGTAGGGCTCCAGGTCGCACACCGCCCGCAGGTCCAGGCCGGTCTCCCGCTCGCCGTGGTCGGTGGCGGCGACGATCGCGGACAGCGAGGGCTGCGAGGTGGTGCCCGCCATCGACGCGGCGGCGCCGTCGACGGCGTCCACCCCGGCCTGGATCGCCGCGAGGTAGGTCGCGAGCTGGCCGCCCGCGGTGTCGTGGGTGTGCAGGTGGACCGGCAGCTCGAACTCCTTGCGCAGCGCGGTGACCAGCCGGTGCGCGGCCGGCGGGCGCAGCAGCCCGGCCATGTCCTTGATGCACAGCATCTGCGCGCCCGCGCCGACGATCTGCTCGGCGAGCTTGAGGTAGTAGTCCAGTGTGTACAGCCGCTCGGCCGGGTCGGACAGGTCGGCGGTGTAGCACAGCGCGACCTCGGCGACCGCGGTTCCGGTCTCCAGCACCGCGTCGATGGCCGGGCGCATCTGCTCGACGTCGTTGAGCGCGTCGAAGATCCGGAAGATGTCGATCCCGGTCGCCGCGGCCTCCTGGACGAACGCGGTGCTCACCTCGGTCGGGTACGGCGTGTAGCCCACGGTGTTGCGCCCGCGCAGCAGCATCTGCAGGCACAGGTTCGGCATCGCGGTGCGCAGCGCGGCAAGCCGCTCCCACGGGTCCTCGGCGAGGAACCGCAGCGCGACGTCGTAGGTCGCGCCGCCCCAGCACTCCACGGACAGCAGCTCGGGCATCATCTGCGCCACGTGGGGCGCGACGGTCAGCAGGTCCTTGGTGCGCACGCGGGTGGCGAGCAGCGACTGGTGCGCGTCGCGGAAGGTCGTGTCGGTGACCCCGACCGCCTTCGACTCGCGCAGCCAGCGCGCGAAGCCCTCCGGCCCGAGCTCGGTGAGCTTCTGCTTGCTGCCGGTGGGCGGCGTGCCGAGCTCGAGGCCGGGCAGCTTCTCGGCCGGGTCGATGACGTCGGGCCGGTCGCCGTTCGGCTTGTTGACCGTCACGTCGACCAGGTAGGACAGCAGCCGGGTGCCGCGGTCGGCCGACTGGCGCGCGGTCAGCAGGTGCGGCCGGTCCTCGATGAACGCCGTGGTGACGTTGCCGGCGATGAAGTCCGGGTCGTCCAGCACGGCCTGCAGGAACGGGATGTTGGTGGCGACCCCGCGGATGCGGAACTCGGCCACCGCGCGCCGGGCGCGGGCCACCGCGGCCTGGAAGTCACGGCCGCGGCAGGACAGCTTCACCAGCATCGAGTCGAAGTGGGCGCTGATCTCGGTGCCGGACGACGAGGTCCCGCCGTCGAGCCGGATGCCCGCGCCGCCGGGCGAGCGGTAGTGCGCTGATGATCCCGGTGTCGGGGCGGAAGCCGTTGGCCGGGTCCTCGGTGGTGATGCGGCACTGCAGCGCGGCGCCGCGCAACCGGACGTCCTCCTGCCGCAGGCCCAGGTCGTCGAGCGACTGGCCGGCCGCGATGCGCAGCTGCGACTGGACCAGGTCGACGTCGGTGACCTCCTCGGTGACCGTGTGCTCGACCTGGATGCGCGGGTTCATCTCGATGAAGACGTGCTGTCCGCTCGCGTCGAGGAGGAACTCGACGGTGCCGCGTTGCGGTAGCCGATGTGCCGGGCGAAGGCGACCGCGTCGGCGCAGATCCGCTCGCGCAGCCGCGGGTCGAGGTTGGGCGCCGGGGCGATCTCGATGACCTTCTGGTGGCGGCGCTGCACCGAGCAGTCGCGCTCGAACAGGTGGATCACGCCACCCTGCGCCGTCCGCGAGGACCTGGACCTCGATGTGCCGGGGGTAGACCACGGCCTGCTCGAGGAACACGGTCGGGTCGCCGAACGCCGACTCGGCCTCGCGCATGGCCGCCTCGATCGACTCGCGCAGCGCGTCCGCCTCGAGCACCCGCCGCATGCCGCGCCCGCCGCCGCCGGCGACGGCCTTCACGAACAGCGGGAAGCCGAGCTCCTCGCCGGCCGCGAGCAGCTCGTCCAGGTCCGCCGACGGGGCCGACGAGCGCAGCACCGGCACGCCCGGCCTCCCGGGCGGCGGCCACCGCCCGTGCCTTGTTGCCGGTCAGCTCCAGGACCTCGGTGGGCGGGCCGACGAAGGTGATGCCGGCCTGCCCGCACGCCCGCGCCAGCTCCGGGTTCTCCGACAGGAAGCCGTACCCGGGGTAGACCGCGTCCGCCCCTGCCCGGCGGGCGGCCTTGATGATCTCCTCGACGGACAGGTAGGCCCGTACCGGGTGGCCGGGCTCGCCGATCTCGTAGGCTTCGTCGGCCTTCATCCGGTGCATGGAGTTGCGGTCCTCGTGGGGGAAGACCGCCGCGGTGCCCGCGCCCAGCTCGTAGGCGGCGCGGAACGCACGGATGGCGATCTCCCCGCGGTTGGCGACGAGGACCTTGCGGAACATGCCGGAAACCTCCAGGTGGCGGGTACCAATCTGGCAGAACGTTACCCGGTCCGTCCCGCGTGTCGGGAGTTCAGTCCCACGTGACGGGCACCTCAGCACGCGGGCTCCCGCACCGCCGGGCGGTGCGGGAGCCGACCGTCCGATCGCTCAGCCGCCCACGTGGAGCAGGCTGTTCACGGTGCCCGGCGGCACGTTGCAGAGCACCCCGTGGGTCGCGGTCGTGCCCAGGTACGCGGCGACCTCGGCGGGCGTCGCGGCCGGGTGGTCGTGCAGGTACAGCGCGGCCCCGCCGGCCACGTGCGGCGCGGAGGCGGAGCCGGACAGCGTCATGGTCGCGGTGTCCGAGCCGATCCACGGGCCGGTGATCTGCACGCCGGGAGCGTAGAGGTCCAGCGCAGGACCGTAGTTGGAGAACGAGGCCACGCAGTCGTTGCGATCGGTCGCGCCGACCGTGATCGCCTCGCGCACGCGGCCGGGCGAGTAGTTGCCGGCGTCGGAGTTCGAGGCGCCGGCCACCACCGAGTAGCTCACCCCGGACGCGATCGAGGTACGGACGGCGTCGTCCAGCGCGGTGTTCGGGCCGCCGCCGAGGCTCATGTTGGCCACCGCCGGCCTGACGGCGTTCGCGGTCACCCAGTCGATGCCGGCGATGACGTCCGCCATGGTGCCGGAGCCGTTCGCGTCGAGGACCCTGACCGGCACGATCGTGACGCCCTTGGCCACCCCGAACCGCGTGCCGCCGAGGACGCCGGCCATGAACGTGCCGTGGCCGTTGCCGTCGTCCGCGTCCGTGTCGTCGTCGACGAAGTCGTGGCCGGGTACCACCCGGCCGCCGAAGTCCCGGTGCGTCGCGCGCACGCCGGTGTCGATGACGTAGGCATGGACGTTCCCGGCCTTGTTCGGGTAGTCGTAGACGCCGTCGAGCGGCAGGTTTCGCTGGTCGATCCGGTCGAGCCCCCAGGAGGGCGGGTCGACCTGCTCGCCGAGCGCGTGCACCGGCGTGTCCGGCACGACGTAGGCCACCTCGGGCAGGCCGGCCAGTTCGCGTGCCTGCCTCCCGGTCAGGGGTAAGGCGAAGCCGTGCAGCGCGGCGGTGTAGGTGTGCTCGACCGCGCTGCCGAACCGCGCGGCGACCGATGCCGCGCGGGCCTGAACTCCCCCGGTGTCCTTCAGTACGACGATGTAGCCGGCGTGCCCCGCCGACGGCTGCGCGCTGGTGGGGGTCGCCGCCACCGCGGCGGCGACCGTGCCGAGCAGGCACGCGATCCCGACCTTCGCCAGACTCTTTCCGTTGCGCAGTTTCATACTTCTGTCGGTAGTCGACGGAACAGACATGAGCAAGGTTCACCAATTACCACCTGTATGGTGTTTGCCTTTGCCACGAATTGATGATCATTCGACAGAAGTGCCCCGGTTGATTCCGTCCCGGCCGCTGACCAGCGGGACCGAAGGCCGCCGTGCCGTTCATCGACGATCGGACGGTCTTCATCGGCTCAACACAGTCCCGCGCGCGTCACCCCTTGCGGTGACCTCTAAAGTGTGGCAATGCCTGCTGGTGATTCCGAAGCAAACACCCGAGTCCCCCGATTCGACACCGTTCTCCGGGGTTACAACCAGCGCCAGGTCAACGAGCGCGTCACGCGCCTGAGCTTCGATCTCGGTCACGTCCAGAAGAGCCGGGACGAAGCCGTTGCGAAAGTCGCCGAACTGACCAAGGCGTTGGGAAGTGCCCAACAGCAGCTGATCGACGCGAAGGCCCAACTCAACCGCATCACCTCGAACCCCACCAGCAACGAGGCGATGTCCGAGCGGCAGCGGCTGATGTGGCAGTTGGCCGAAGAAGAGATCGCGGAGTTCAAGCGCGACGCCGAGAACTACGACCGCACCACCCGGTCCGACGCCGACGAGTACAACCACTCGACGCGCGCCAAGGCCGACGCGCACGCCTCCTCGACGAGAGAGCAGGCCGACAAGTACGCGGCCGCCACCCGTAAGGAAGCGGACGACCACGCGGCGGAGATCCGCACCGAGGCGGACAGCTACGTCATTTCGACCAAGAATGCCGCCGACGAGTACGCCGCCGGCGTGCGCGCCGAGGTGCAGAACTACGCCAAGGAGCAGAAGGCCAAGCACGAGGCCACCACTGCCGAACTGGCGCAGCGCCGCAAGGCCCTCGAGGCCGAGTACGCCAAGAACCATTCCGCGCTCGAGACCGAGTACGAGGGCCTGAAGGCCCGCCAGCTCGCCGAGCACGACCAGCTCATGGCCGAGGCGCGCGCCGAGGTCGAGCGTGCCGCGAAGGCGAACGAGGAGCGGATCGGCCAGCTGGACGCGGCCGCACGGCAGCGTCGCGAGCAGCGGGACGCCGAGGCCGCCAAGCAGCGGGAGATCCTCGACATCAAGGCCGCCGACAAGCGGGCCTCGCTCGCCGAGGAGGCCGAGGTCGCCCTGCAGGCGCAGCGGACGGAGCTGGAGCGGGAGCTGGCCGAGCGGGCGTCGCTGGCCAAGGACCGCGCCGGCAAGATCGTCGCGGACGCCGAGCGGGAGGCCGCGAAGATCCGCGAGGCCGTCGGGGCCGAGCGGGCCGAGGCCGAGCAGGCCTTGTCCCAGCGCGAGTCCGCGGCCCAGGCCCAGGCGTCGAAGATCATCGAGGACGCCCGGCGTCGTGCCGAGGAGTCGGAGAAGGCCCTCACCGACAAGCGCACCACCACGGAGAAGCACCTGGCCGACCTGGAGCAGATCGCTCAGCAGCAGGCCGACAAGACCGTGGCGGACGCCGAGGCGCGCAGCCAGGCGAGCGACAAGGAGATCGCCGAGCGGCGTGGCCGGATCGAGAAGGAGCTGAGCGAGCAGCAGGCCAACGCCAAGATCCGCGCCGCGAAGATCATCGAGGACGCGGAGCAGCGGCTCGCCGAGGCGCAGGACCGGACGCGCCGGGCCGACGACTTCGAGCGCCGGGTGTCCGAACAGGTCAGCGCCACCTACGCGATCCTGGGCGAGGCCCGTCGCCACTTCGCCAAGGCCATGGGCGCCGACGGCGGCGAGGCCAAGCCGGCCGAGAAGGCGGCGAACCAGCCGCCGGCTCCGCAGCAGCCCTCGCCGACCCCGCACCCGAAGCCGCAGGGCGCCAGCCAGCTGAAGGCGCCGGTCAACGGCAACAAGTAGACGAAGAAGAGCGCGACGGCGCCGCCGCCCTCCCGGGCGGGGGCGCCGTTCGCTGTCCGGCGACGGCGAACGCCGTGCGGCGTCAGACTTTTTCGAGGTATTCGGCCCGGGAGTCATTGACCAGGTTGGCCACCATGCGGCCGAGTCCCGGAAAGTCCGCGAGGTCCGGCGCGTACGCGATCAACGCCTGGGCCTCCGCTCGCGCCTCGGCGATGAGCTCCTCGTCCCGCAGCAGGGACAGCAGCTTGAGGGCCGACTGCCGCCCGGACTGCGAGGCGCCGAGGATGTCGCCCTCCCGCCGCATCTCCAGGTCCACCCGCGCCAGCTCGAATCCGTCCACAGTAGACGCGACGGCGTCCAGCCGGTCCCGGGTCGCGGTCCCGGCGGGCATCTCGGTGACCAGCAGGCACACGCCGGGGGCGCTCCCCCGGCCGACCCGGCCGCGCAGCTGGTGCAGCTGGCTGACCCCGAACCGGTCCGCGTCCATGATCACCATCGCGGTCGCGTTCGGCACGTCCACCCCGACCTCGACCACCGTCGTCGCCACGACCACGTCCAGCTCGCCGGCGGCGAACGCGCGCATCACCGCGTCCTTCTCCTCCGCCGGCAGCCGGCCGTGCAGCACCGCGGTCCGCAGCCCGGACAGCGGCCCGGCGGCGAGCTCCTCGTGGACCTCCAGCACGGCCAGCGGTGGCCGCCGGCCGTCCGAATCGGACTCCAGCGCCTCGGTGACGTCCTCCTCGGCGGACTGCTGCTCCCCGATGCGCGGGCACACCACGTACGCCTGGTGGCCGGCCGCGACCTCCTCGCGCACCCGCTGCCACGCCCGGTCCAGCCACGCGGGTTTCTCCGCCGCCGGCACCACCGCGGTGCTGATCGGCGAGCGCCCGGCGGGCAGCTCGCGCAGCGACGACGTCTCGAGGTCGCCGTACACGGTCATCGCCACCGTGCGCGGGATCGGCGTCGCGGTCATCACCAGCACGTGCGGGCTGGCGTTCTCCCCCGCGCGGGCCCGCAGCGCGTCCCGCTGCTCGACGCCGAACCGATGCTGCTCGTCAACCACGACGAGGCCGAGGTCGGCGAAGGAGACCTTGTCCTGGATCAGCGCGTGGGTGCCGACCACGATGCCCGCCGCGCCGCTCACCACGTCGAGCATCGCCTGCTTGCGCTGCGCGGCGGTGAGCGAGCCGGTGAGCAGGGCGATCCGGGTCGCGTTCTCCGCACCACCCAGCTCGCCGGCCTGCGCGAGGTCGCCCAGCATGCCGGCCAGCGAGCGGGCGTGCTGCGCGGCGAGCACCTCGGTGGGCGCCAGCAGCGCCGCCTGCCGGCCCGCGTCCACGACCTGGAGCATCCCCCGCAGGGCCACGATCGTCTTGCCGCTGCCGACCTCGCCCTGCAGCAACCGGTTCATCGGGTGCTCCTTGGCGAGGTCGACCGCGATCGCCTCGCCGACCTCCCGCTGCCCTTGGGTGAGCGTGAACGGCAGCCGCTGGTCGAACTCCGCGGCGATCCCGTCGGCCCGGCGATCGCAGACCGGCGCCGGGCGCGCCACGGCCGCGTGCCGCCGCTGGGCCAGCGCGAGCTGCACGGCCAGCGCCTCACCCCACTTGAGCCGGTTGCGGGCGACCTGCACACCGGCCCAGTCCTTGGCCAGGTGGATGGCCCGGACCGCCTCGTCGTAGCCGACGTAGTCGTGCCGGGTGCGCAGCCTCTCCGGCAGCGGGTCCTCGACCGGGTCGAGCATGCCGAGCGTCTGACGCACGCACTTCGTGATCTGCCAGGACTGCACCTTCGCGGCCGCCGGGTAGACCGGGATGAGGCCGACGAAGTCGTCGATCGCGCTGCCGGCGTCCTCCTCGTCCTCGTCGACCGGGTGGTAGTCGGGGTTGGTGAGCTGCAGCTTGTTCTTGTAGATCGAGACCTTGCCGGCGAACAGCGCGCTCGACCCGACCGGGACGCGGAACTGGAACTGGCGGAAGTTGAAGAACTTGCAGTCCAGCGTGCGGCTGCCGTCGGTGATCACGACCTCGAGGATGGTGCCGCGCCGCTGGCGCATCCGGCGCTCCTGGACCGAGGTGACCCGCGCCATCACCGTGGCGTGCTCGCCGAGCTCCAGCCCCGCGATGTCGGTGAGCTCGCCGCGTTCGGCGTACCGGCGGGGGTAGTAGTGCACCAGGTCGCCGACGGTGTGCAGGTCCAGGGCGCCGGACAGCGCCTTGGCCGACTTGGCACCCACCGCCAGCTCGAGCTTGTCGTCCATGGAGACCATCGCCCGCGATTATGTCGCGTGCGGCCGACAATCGGGCGAGGCCACCCGGCATGGCGCGGCCGTGTTCGCGAAACTGTCGGTGCCCGGTGGCATGCTCCGCGTCATGAAGGCCACCCCCATCCCCGAGGCGAACCTGTCGCCCAAGCTGTCCAGCCCGCAACGCCCCGATCCGCCCCCGGTCGGCGACGAGCGCACGATGCTCGAGGCCTACCTCGACTTCCAGCGCGAGACGCTGGCCCTCAAATGTGCCGGCGTCCCCGGCCGCACGCATTCCGACCGCCTCGTCCCGCCCTCCGGCCTGTCGCTGCACGGGCTGGTCCGCCACCTCGCCGGGGTCGAGCGCTGGTGGCTGCACCAGCAGTTCGCCGGTGACGACGTGGAGATGCTCTACTACTCCGACGACGACCCCGACCAGGACTTCGAGTCCCTCGACGGCGACTTCGACGAGGCGCTCGCGGTCTGGCGGGCCCAGTGCGAGCGGTCCCGCGAGATCGTGGCGGCGGCCGCCTCCCTCGACGACACCGGCACCCGGCTGGCCGACGGCTCGCCGATCTCGCTGCGGTGGGTGCTGTTGCGGCTCATCGCCGAGTACGCCCGCCACAACGGTCACGCGGACCTGTTACGCGAGCGGATCGACGGCGCGACCGGCTGGTAGGTGCCGACCGTCCCTACCCCACGGCGGCTCCGCGCCTATTCCACGCCGAGGATCAGCACCGCGTCACGCTGCCCGCCGTGGTAGACCACGAGCTCGATCTCGGGGTGCTGCCGGCGCAGGTAGTCGGTCAGCTCGTCGGCCACCTCGTCGGGCGCGTCCGCCCCGAGCAGGGCGGTGACCAGCTCGCCGCCCATGCCGAGCATGCGTTCGGCGACGCCGCACGCGGCGCGGTCCAGGGCGTCCACGCCGGGCGGCCCCGGCTCGATGAGGACCACCTCGCCGTCGGCGAAGCCGAGCACGTCGCCGGCCTCGCACGCGCCGATCCAGGTGATGGCGGCCTCGGCCGCGACGACCACCTCGCCCCGGCGGGTGGCGGCCGCGGCCTCGGCCATGGACACCACGTCGTCGCCGGCCCGACGGCGAGGGTCGTGCACGGCCACGGCCGCCAGCACCTGCACCGGTGACGCGCACGGCACGACGACCACGTCCTGGCCGGCGGCCACCGCGCGGATCGATGCCTCGTCGGCCACGTCGACCAGGCTCGCGTCCGCGGGCAGCACGGTCACGTGCGCGGCCGCGGTGCCGGTGATGGTCTCGACCAGGCGGTAGGCGGTCTCGTCGTCCGGCTCGTCGACCCGCAGGACGGTCGCGCCCTCGCTGATCAGCAGCTCGGCCAGCTCGGAGCTGCGCACGGGCACGACGACGGCCCGGTCCTTGGTGAACCGGGACGCCTCGGCCGACGGCGCGTCGGCGAAGCGGGCGACCCGGATCTGGCGGGGCCGGCCGGTCTCGACGCCCACCTCGATGGCGGCGCCGATGTCGTTGCAGTGCACGTGCACGGTCCACAGCCCGGCGCCGTCCCCGACCACCGACACGCAGTCCCCGAGCCCGACCAGGGTGTCCCGCAGCCGGCCGACCGGGTCGCCCGGCCCGTCCACGTCCTCGAGGAGGTACATGACCTCATAGGCGAACACGTCCGACCCCGATTCCCGGGCGGTGTACATCGACTGCTCGGCGGAGGTCGCCGAGGTCCGGTCGGTGCGGGCGCGCTGCGCGGCCGCGAGCGCCGCCGGCTGCTCACCGACCACGGCCGCGAGCGCGTCCAGCACCACAACGACCCCGCGCCCGCCGGCGTCGACGACACCGGCGTCGGCGAGGACGGCGAGCTGTCCCGGCGTCTCGTCCAGCGCCGCGGCCGCCCCCGCCGCCGCGGCGGCCACGACGTCGGCAAGCTCGTCGGCGGGCTCCGCCCCGGCCGCACTCGCGGCGGCGGCGAGCACGGTGATCATGGTCCCGGGCACGGGCTCCGAGAGCGCGACCGCGGCCCGCTCGGCCCCGGCCGAGAGAGCCGCCCGGAGCCCGGGCCCGGTCACCTCGCGCGGCCCGCCGGCGCTGCCCGGGCGACCGGTGCCGACGGCGACACCGGTGGCGGCACCGGGTGAGCCGGAGGTGGCGCCGGCCGAACCGCCCGAGATCCCGCCCGAGCTCCGGCCCGGAGCGGCGGCGGAGGCGGGCACAAAGCCCGAGCCGGCACCGCCTGCCGGGCCACCTGCCGGGCCACCTGCCGGGGCCCCACCCGAGCTTCCGGCCGGAGGCCCCGCGTCGGGCGCAGCGGCGGGCAGGGCCTCGGCGATGCCGCGGAGGAACTGGGAGACGATCACGCCCGAGTTGCCGCGGGCGCCGGTCAGCGCGCCACGGGCCAGGGCGGCCAGCGCGGCGCCCGCGTCGGTGCGGGCCGGGGCCGGGGCGCGCAGCAGCGCGTCCAGCGCCGCCCGCATGGTGTGCAGCATGTTCGTCCCGGTGTCGCTGTCCGGGACCGGGAACACGTTGATCCGGTCGATCGCCTCGCGGTGCGCGTCCAGCGACTGCACGCACGCCACCGCCCACCGGCGCACGTGCGCGGCATCCATCGCCCGCAGCATCCGACCTCCCATGACCCACGCGACCTCGACATGCGCGAGACTAGTGGGGCGGTGTGCGGACCCCGGGCGCCAGCCGTTACCCTGTGTTGGTCTGCGTGGCACGTACGCCCGCAGTAGTGGCTTGCCGACCGCTTCCGGTCGGTCTTCCGTGCGATGCGAATCGTGGAGAAAGGAGTGCCTGACGTGGCTGCCGTCTGCGACGTCTGTGGCAAGGGGCCAGGCTTCGGCAAGTCGGTCTCGCACTCGCACCGGCGCACCAGCCGCCGGTGGAACCCGAACATTCAGACCGTGCACGCCAAGGTCGGCGCCTCGCAGCGCAAGCGGCTGAAGGTGTGCACCTCCTGCCTCAAGGCGGGCAAGGTCACCCGCGGCTGAGTCCGACACAGACGAACACCGGGCCCCGGCGACCGCCGGGGCCCGGTGTCGTATCCGCACCGGATCACCGCACGTCGCGGCCGCGCATCCGCTCCTGCCCGGGCTCGATGCCCCAGCTGATCACCCGCCGCGGGTGGATCCGGATGACCTCCGCCGAGAAGCCCGGACCCCACGGTTCCTGCCCGGTCAACGTCTCCGCGTCGCCGCGGATCTCCAGGCCGCGGACCTGCCAGGGCTGCCGGGACACCAGGTCGTCGACCACCAGCGCCGCCCTGCTGCCGGCCGACACGTTGCGGAACTTCTTGCTCGCCGCCAGTGCGTGGCCGCCGATGTCGATCACCCCGCGCTCCGCGTCGTAACGGAAGCCGACCGGGTTGACCTGCGGCGTACCGTCCGGCGACACCGTCGCCAGCCGGCCCAGCGGTTGCGACGACAGGTACTCGATCTCAGCCTCGGTCAGTGCCATGCCGCCACCCTGCAACCTCCACTATGGTCGAGGTCAAGGCAGCTTCCAGTCGATGGACGGCGCGCCCTGCTGCTCCAGCAGCTGGTTGGCCCGGCTGAACGGCTTCGACCCGAAGAAGCCCGACCGCGCGGACAGCGGGCTCGGGTGCGCCGACTCGATGCACGGCACCGTGCCCAGCAGCGGCCTCAGGTTCCGCGCGTTGCGCCCCCACAGGATCGCCACCAGCGGACCGCCGCGCGCCGCGAGCGCGCGGATCGCCTGCTCGGTGACCTCCTCCCACCCCTTGCCCTGGTGCGAGTTCGGCCGCCCCGGCTCGACGGTCAGCGCCCTGTTCAACAGCAGCACGCCGTTGTCCGTCCACGGCGACAGGTCACCGTTCGCGGGCGGCGGGTGACCGAGGTCCTCGCAGTACTCGGTGAAGATGTTCACCAGGCTCTTCGGTAGCGGCCGGACGTCCGGCGCGACCGAGAAGCACAGGCCGATGGGATGCCCGGGCGTCGGGTACGGGTCCTGCCCGACGATCAGCACCCGCACGTCGGCGAACGGCTGCTGGAACGCCCGCAGCACGTGGTGGCCGGCCGGCAGGTACGTGCGGCCCGCGGCGATCTCGGCGCGGAGGAACTCCCCCATCGCGGCGATCCGGTCGGCGACGGGCGCGAGCGCCTCCGCCCAGCCGGCTTCGACGATCTCGGGCAAGGGACGTGCGCTCACGGCACGGGACCCTAGCGCGTCGGTCCCGTCAGCTCGCGCAGGCCCGTCCGGTAGACCGAGATCCGCGCCACGTAGTTCTCGACGATCCCGGACACCATGCCGTCGGGCACCTCGTACCCCTCGCGCATCCGGGCGGGCACGCCCAGCGCCATCCGCCGCGCGGGCAGGGCGCCGTTGAACGACATCACCGCGCCGGCGCCGAGCACCGCGCCGTCCTCCACCACGGAACCGTTGAGCAGCACCGAACCCGACGCGATCAGGCACCCGGAGCCGACCGTCGCGCCCTCGATGTGCGCGTTGTGGCCGACCGCCGAGTCCGGGCCGATCCGCGTCGGGTGGAAGTCGGTGCAGTGCACGACCGTGCCGTCCTGGACGTTCGTCCGCTCGCCGATCCAGATCCCGCCGGAGTCGCCGCGCAGCACCGCCCGCGGCCACACCGAGGCGAACGCGGCCAGGTGCACGTTGCCGATCACGGTCGCGTCCGGGTGCACGTAGGCGTCCGGGTGGATGGTCGGCTCGAGCTCGCCTAGGGCGTAGATGGGCAACGTGACTCCTCGACGATCGTCTTTCCCAGGTGGACGGCATCGGGCTCGTCCGCGTAGTAGCCGAAGCTCGGCACCTCGAGGTAGCCGGCCGACGTGTACAACGCGATCGCCTCCGGCTGGCGCAGCCCGGTCTCCAGCACCATCCGGCCGTGCCCGGCGGCGAGCGCGGTGCGCTCGAGCTCCGCGAGTACCGCCCGGGCCACCCCGCGGCCGCGGGCGGCCGGGCTGACGTACATCCGTTTCAGCTCGGCCTCTCCCTGCCGGTGCACCCGCCAGCCGCCGCACGCGACGGGCGCGCCGCCGGAGTACGCGACGAGGAACTGCCCGTTCGGCGGCGCGAACTGGGCCGGGTCGACCGGCGTGAGGTCCTCCTCGCCGTAGCGCACCACGTACTCCCGCTGCACCTCGGCGATCAGTGCCACCGCGTCGGGGTGGTCGTAGGGCACGATGTCGATCCGCACCCGGGCATTCTGACCCAGACCGCCGACGAGCCGGGTGGAGTTTGTCAGCGCCAGTGCTGCCAGCCCCCGCCGCCCTCGTACGGCCTGCCGTCGACGGTCACCGCACTTCCCCTGGTCACCGTGCCGATCGTGACCCACCCCTCGGGCACGCCGGCCGGGTCGGGGAACGTCGCGGCGAGCGCGTGATCCTCGCCACCCGTGAGCACCCAGTGCCGCGGGTCGGCGCCGAGCGCGGAGGCGACGTCGACCAGACGCTGGGGCACCTCGACCAGGTCGGTCCGCACGTCGATGGCCACATTGGACTCCTCGGCGACGTGCCCGAGGTCGGCGACCAGCCCGTCCGACACGTCGATCATCGCGGTCGCCCCGGCCAGCGCCGCCTGCGGGCCTGCCGCGTACGGCGGGTCCGGCGCCCGGTAGGCCCCGACCACCGTGACCGGCGAGCGGAACCCTCGGCCCAGCACGGCCAGCCCGGCCGCCGCCCAGCCCAGCCGGCCGGCCACCGCGACCACGTCGCCCGGCATCGCGCCGCCCCGGGTCACCGGCGCCCGGCCCTGCAGGTCGCCGAGTGCCGTGACGGAGATCACGATCTGGTCCGCGCTCACCACGTCGCCGCCCACCAGGCCGGCGCCCGCGCGGACGGCCTCCTTCCACATCCCGGCCGCGATCCCCTCGGCCACCGCGACGCCCGTCGCCTTCGGGCAGGCGAGCCCGACGAGCAGCGCCGTCGGCACCGCGCCCATCGCCGCGATGTCGGCCATGTTGACCGCGATCGCCTTCTGGCCAACGTGTTCCGGCGTCGACCAGTCCATCCGGAAGTGCACGCCCTCGACCAGGACGTCGGTGCTCGCCACGACCCGGCCGTCGGCCGCGGCGACCACCGCGGCGTCGTCGCCCGGGCCCAGCAGCGTGGTCGCCGGCTGGGTGCGCCCGGCCGTCACCCGCCCGATCAGCCCGAACTCGCCGAGGTCGGCGACGGTCTTCGGCGGGTCGTGCGACGACGTGCCACGGCTACCGCTCATGGCCACCTCCGATAGTCGGATCCCCAAACGATCGGGAACTGCGGTACCTTTTGCTGCTCACGTTCCTACCTCTTGAGGGTTGCTCGACACGAAGGGGCGCGCCGTGGTCCACGCATACATCCTGATCCAGACCGAGGTCGGCCAGGCGGCCGCGGTCGCCGCGAAGATTGCGGAGATCGCCGGTGTGACCACCGCCGAGGATGTCACGGGCCCGTACGACGTGATCGTGCGCGCCGAGGCCGAGAACGTCGACCTGCTCGGCCAGCTCGTCGTCGCCAAGATCCAGAACGTCGACGGGATCACCCGAACGCTGACCTGCCCGGTGGTCCACCTCTGAGCCATGTTGTAGTGGGGACGTGACCGACGATCACCTGTCCCCGACCGCCGTGCGGGTCGCCGTCGGCCTCGTGGTGCTGCTGGCCGTCGGCGTCGTCGTCGCGAGCCTGGTGCTGGGCTCGGGCGAGGACTCTGCCGGCGGGTCCGCGCCGACGAGCAGCGCGGCGCCGCGCACCGGGCCGCTGGCGCTGCCCGGCGTCGACGCCCCGGACGCGGGGACGCCGGCCTGTGCCGCCGTGCTGAAGGCGCTGCCGGACGAGCTCCCCGACGCCGGGGCCAGGCTGGTGCGGCTGCCGATCGCGAAGCCCGCCCCGCCCGCCTCGGCCGCGTGGGGCGGCGGGCGCGGCGAGCCGGTGGTGCTGCGGTGCGGCGTGCCCCGCCCGCAGGAGCTGACCCCCACCTCCGCGCTGCGCCAGGTCTCCCGGGTCCAGTGGCTCCCGGTCGAGGGTGACGGGACGACCACCTGGTACGTCGTGGATCGCGCGGTCTACGTGGCGCTGACCGTTCCGGCCGGCACCGGGACCGGACCGCTGCAGGAGGTCTCCGCGATCGTGAGCGGCACGCTGCCGGCCCGGCCGGTGCGGGCCTCCGGTTAGAGCGTGTCTGACACGCTCTAGCGCAGCCCGGTGCCCCGGGCGAGCGCCGTGTCGACGAGGGTGGACAGCAACGTCGGGTAGTCGACGCCGGTGACCGCCCACATCTTCGGGTAGGCCGAGGTCGGGGTGAAGCCCGGCATCGTGTTGAGCTCGTTGATGACCGGCGTGCCGTCCGCGCGCACGAAGAAGTCGACGCGGGCCAGGCCCTGGCAGTCCAGCGCGCGGAACGCCCGGACCGCCGTGGCGCGCAGCCGGTCGGTGACCGCGTCGTCGAGCTTCGCCGGGATGTCCAGCTCGCAGACGTCGTCGAGGTACTTCGTCTCGAAGTCGTACCAGTCCGGGCCGCCCGCGGCGATCCGGATCTCCGCCGGCAGCGACGCCTCCACCCGCCCGTCGGGGAACTCCAGCACGCCGCACTCGACCTCGCGTCCGACGATCGCGGTCTCCACGAGGACCTTCGGGTCGATCTCGCGCGCGGTGGCGATCGCACCGTCCAGTTCGGACCAGTCGGTGACCTTGGTGATGCCGGTGGACGACCCGGCCCGCGCCGGCTTGACGAACGCGGGCAGCCCGAGCCGCTCGCGCTGCGCCCCGGACAGCGTGGCGTCGCCGCGGTGCAGCACCTCGTACGGCCCGACCGGCAGCCCCTCGGCGGCGAGCAGCTTCTTGGTGAACTCCTTGTCCATCACCACCGCGCTGGACAGCACCCCGGCGCCCGCGTAGGGCAGGCCGACCATCTCCAGCAGGCCCTGGATCGTGCCGTCCTCGCCGTAGGCGCCGTGCAGCACCGGGAACACGACGTCCACCTTGGACAGCACCTCACCCTCGCGACCACGCTCCAGCACGACGAGGTTCGCCGACGAGGGGTCCGCCGGCAGGGTCAGCGCGGTGCCGGAGGAGATGCTCGGCATCGTCCGGCCGTCGATCTCCAGCGTCGCCGGGTCGGCCGGGCCGAGCACCCACGAGCCCTGCCGGGTGATGCCGACCGGCAGCACTTCGAAGCGTTCCGGGTCGAGGTTCGCGAGCACGCTCGCCGCGGACACGCAGGACACCGAGTGCTCGCTGCTCTGCCCACCGAAGACGACTGCCACACGGATTCGGTCTTGGCTGGCCATGGCGCCCGACCCTACCCCGAACGGGCGAACGGCCGGCAGCTTCCCGTCAGCTGCCCGTCCGCACCAGCTCGACCAGCACCGGCAGGGCGTCGCGCAGCTCCTCGCGGGAACACGCCGCGTAGCCCAGCGCGATGCCGTGCCACCGCGCGCGGCCCACGTGGTGCCTGGCCAGGCCGTCGAGCAGCAGCCCGCGCCCCAGCGCCCGCCGGACCAGCTCACGCTCCGCGTCCGCGGAGGCGACGGGCACCACGACGTGCGCGCCCGCGTCGTCGCCGAGCACCGGCACGCCACCGCGCACCAGCGCGTCGACCACCAGCGACCGGCGCTCGGACAGCTCCCGGCGCAGCCGGCGCAGGTGCCGGCCGAGGTCGCCGTTGCGGGCGAACTCGACGACGACGAGCTGCCCGGCCGGTGCCGGGCCGCTGCCGGTGCGTTCGCGGTGGGCGAGGATGGCGCCGACGACCTCCGGCGGCGCGACCATCCAGCCCACGCCCAGCGTCGGGGTGAGGATCTTGCTCGTGGTGCCCAGGTGCACGACGACGTCCGGCGCGAGCGCGGCGAGCAGCGGCAGCGGCGCCACGTCGTAGCGCAGCTCCCCGTCGTAGTCGTCCTCGATGACGAGCCACCCGCGCTCCCGGGCCCGCTCGACCAGCGCCACCCGCCGCGCGGCGGACATCCGGCCGCCGAGCGGGTACTGGTGGGCGGGCGAGCAGTAGACGGCCTTCGCGGTGCCCGGCACCGAGTCGATCAACAGGCCGTCCGCGTCCACCGGGGCCGGCACCACCCGCAGGCCGGCGGCGCGCAGCGCGCCGACCGCACGCTGGTAGCCGGGCTCCTCGACGGCCACCACGTCGCCGGGGTGCAGCACGGCCGCGGCGAGCTCGGCCGCGGCCGTGCTGGTGCCGGAGGTGGCCAGCACCGCCTCGTGGCCGCGCTGCCCGGACAGCGTGCCGACCCGCAGGCCCCGGTGCCGCAGCAGGTGCTCGGCGACCGTCGCGCGGTAGCTCGGCAGCCCGGCGCGGTCGGGCCGGGCCATCGGCGGCACGTGCGCGGCCGCCCGCCAGGCCCGCCGCCACGCCGCCCGGTCGATGCCGCCCGACCACGGCGAACCGGGGGTCAGGTCCAGCGCGGTGTCCGCGGCGGCGTCCCGGCGCACCGGCCTGGTGTCCGTCCGCAGCGACCCGGGCGGCTCCGTCGTCACGTAGGTGCCCGAGCCGTGCCGGCCGGCGATCCATCCCTCCGCGTGCAGCTGTTCGTAGGCCGCCGCGGTGACGGTGCGGCTGACCTCCAGCTCGGTGGCCAGCGCGCGGGTGGACGGCAGCCGGTCGCCGCTGCGCAGCCTGCCGTCGCCGGCGGCCGCGCGGAGCTGCTCGGCGAGCTGCACGGCGAGCGGCGTGGCCGACGCGCGGTCGAGGGTCACCGGCAGCGCGGGCGTCTCAGCCATGAAAAGTGGCCTTTCAGAATCAGCTACTCGTGGCCCTTCCAGCATGCCACTGCGCTCGGCACGCTGGAACCCGTGAGCCAGCGAGCACTCTCCCCGACTCCGCGCAGCACGATCCGCCGCGGTAAGAACCGCGCGGTGACCGACCGGTCCGCGCTGTACGCCGTGCTGGACGCCGGACTGATCTGCCACCTGGCGTTCGTCGTCGGCAGCGGTGACGCGGCCGCCCCGGTCGTGATCCCGACCGGGTTCGGCCGGGACGGCGACACGCTCTACCTGCACGGCTCGACCGGCGCGGCGAGCCTGCGCGCGGCCGCCGCCGGGGCCGAGGTCTGCGTGAACGTCACCCTGCTCGACGGCGTGGTCTACAGCCGCGCCGTGTTCCACCACTCGGTCAACTACCGGTCCGCGACGGTGCACGGGCGGGCCCGCCAGGTCACCGACCCCGCCGCCAAGCTCGCCGGCCTGCGCGTGATCACCGAGCACATCGCGCCGGGGTCGTGGGGCCACGCCCGCGGCCCGAACCCGCAGGAGTTCGCGAAGACCGCGGTGCTGGCGCTGGACCTCGGCGAGGCCGCGGTCAAGATCCGCACCGGCCCGCCCGGCGAGGAGCCGGACGATCTCGCGCCGGAGCGCAACGGCACGGCCTGGGCCGGAGTGCTGCCGCTGCACCGGTCGTGGGGCGAGCCGCAGCCCTGCCCCGAGCTTCCGTCCGGGGTGGACGTTCCCGACCACGTCGCGACCCGGCCGGCGCCGTTCCGCCAGAGCGCGTCTGACACGCTCTAGGAGACCCGCGGCAGCGGCTCGACGCGGCGCATCGTGCGCGCGGCGCGGTAGACGTGGATGCTGACCGCCGGGTCGGGCCCCTCGTTGCGCACCTCGTGCACGTAACCGGGACCGAACACCCGGGCCTGCCCGGCGCCCACCCGGTGCGTGACGCCCCGGTGCAGCACGTGCTCGGTGAGCTCGCCGGAGACGATCGTGAACGCACCGGCCGCGTTGCCGTGGTCGTGCACGTCGGTGCCCTGGCCGGGCAGCCAGCTCATCAGCCACACCTCCTGGCCGGGGGCGCGGTGCACGAGCGCGACGTAGCGCTCGTCGGGGTCGTAGCGCAGCAGCCGCGCCCACCGGCGCCGCTCGCGCGCGTACTCGCGGGCGATCAGCGCGGGATGGACGGTCGGCGCGGTCGCGGCGGACGCGATCGTATTCGGGGGCACGGCGAACATGGGGAGAACCTTCTCGGGAGGTGTGACGGGGCGGCGGCTCGATCAGCGCGCGGGACACAGCGCGCCGGCCACCCGGCGCAGGCTCAGGTAGCCCCACCGGCTGTTGCGCACGTTCGTCGTCACGACGGGAAGCAAACCGCCGGGACATCCTCGCGGTCAAGCGGGTTCACTCCGTGGGACGCTGGGTCCCCATCCGACGTCCGGGTCGCTCCGAATGAGGGTGGATGCCGAACGGAAGCAGGGTGAGCATGGGCGAACGGGTTCGGCGGGTGCGCGAGGACTCGGAGGCCGCGCCGGACACGGCCGAGCTGATGCGGCGCGTGGCCCGCGGGGACGAGGTTGCCTTCGAGCGGGTCTACGACGTGCTGATCGGGCCGCTGTACGGCGCGATCCGGCGCATCGTCCGGGACCCGGCGCAGTCCGAGGAGGTGGCGCAGGAGGTCATGGTGGAGCTGTGGCGCACCGCGGCGCGCTACTCCCCCGAGCGCGGCAGCGTGATGACCTTCGCGATGACCATGGCGCACCGGCGGGCCGTGGACCGGGTGCGCTCGGCCCAGGCCGCGGCCGACCGCGAGGAGCACGTCGGCCGGCGCGAGGCGAGCAGGCCCTTCGACGAGGTCGCCGAGCAGGTGACCGCGCGGTTCGAGCAGGAGCAGGTGCGCCGGTGCCTGGCCACGCTCACCGAGCTGCAGCGGGAGTCGGTGGTGCTCGCCTACTACGGCGGCCGGACGTACAAAGAGGTGGGTGAGCTCTTGGACACTCCGCTCGGCACGATCAAGACCCGGCTGCGGGACGGCCTCATCCGCCTGCGCGACTGCTTGGGGGTGGCCTGATGAACGCGGATGTGCACGCACTGACGGGCGCCTACGCGCTGGACGCGGTCTCCGACGACGAACGGCTGGTGTTCGAACGGCACCTCGAGGACTGCGACGCGTGCCGCCAGGAGGTGGCCGAGCTACGCGAGACCGCGACCCGGCTCGGTGCCGCCGTGGCGACGACCCCGCCGCCGCGGCTCAAGTCGTCGGTGATGGCCCGGATCCGCGACGTCCGCCAGCTGCCGCCGGAGGCGCCGGTGCTGCCGCTGCGCCGGCCGGGCTCGCCGTGGGCGCTGCGGCTGTCCGCGGCGGCCGCCGCGGTGCTGCTGGTGGTCTCGGGTGTGCTCGGCGTGCTGCTGGTGCGCGCGGAGCGGGCCAACCAGAACGTGGACGCCCAGGCCGCCGCGATCGCCGAGATCGTGCGCGCCGGCGACGCCCAGGTGGCGCACCAGGGCGACGCGTCGACCGGCCGGATGACCGCGCTGATGTCCCAGTCGGCCGACAAGATGCTGCTGCTCGCCGACGACCTGCCGGCCGCGCCGGCCGGCCACGACTACCAGGCGTGGACGATCGGGCCACGGGTCCGCTCGGCGGGCCTGCTCCTGCCGGCGAGCGGAAAGGCCTCGCTGGAGGTGACCGGCATCGACAGCGCGCAGCAGGTGGGCATCACGATCGAGCCGGCCGGCGGCTCCGACCAGCCGACGACGAACCCGATCATGACGTTCGACGTGGCCTGAGCGTCGGACTCGGGGGTCGGGAGTGTCGGACTCGCGGGTCGGGAGTGTCGGACTCGCGGGTCGGGAGTGTCGGACTCGCGGGGCCGGAGCGGGGGACTCGCGGGGCCGGAGTGGGGGACTCGCGGGGTCAGCGTTCTGGTTTGGTCTTGCGGCCGATGAGCTCGCCGGCCATCTCGCGCGGGTCGAAGCCGTCGTGGCAGACGCGGTGCACGACCTCGGTGATCGGCATCTCCACGCCGTGCCGCAGCGCCAGCTCGCGGATCGCCGAGCAGGACTTGACGCCCTCGGCGACCTGGCCGTGCGCCGCGCTCTGCGCCTGCTGCACCGACTCGCCCCGGCCGAGGCGCTCCCCGAACGTGCGGTTGCGCGACAGCGGCGAGGAGCACGTCGCCACCAGGTCGCCGAGCCCGGCGAGGCCGGCGAACGTCATCGGGTCCGCGCCCAGCGCCACCCCGAGCCGGGACATCTCCGCCAGCCCCCGGGTGATCAGCGTGGCGAGCGTGTTGTCGCCGAAGCCCAGCCCGCCGGCCATCCCGCAGGACAGCGCGATGACGTTCTTGCACGCCCCGCCGAGCTCGCAGCCGACGACGTCGGTGATCGTGTAGGGCCGGAAGTAGCCCGTGGTACACGCCTGCTGCACGGTGACCGCCCGGTCGTGGTCGGTGCACGCGATGACGGACGCGGTCGGCTGCTCGGCGGCGATCTCCTTCGCCAGGTTCGGCCCGGACACGACGGCGACGTGGCTCTCCGGCACGCCCATCACCTCGACGACGACCTCGCTCATTCGCTTGAGCGAGCCCAGCTCCACGCCCTTCGCCAGGCTGATCAGCGTCGCGGACGGGTCGATGAGGCCGCGCCAGGCCGTCAGGTTGTGCCGCAGGCTCTGGCTCGGCACCGCGAGCACGACCGCGGTGGCGCCCTCGAGCGCGACCCGCGGGTCCGAAGTGGATCGCAGCCGCTCGGGCAGCGTGACGCCGGGCAGGTAGTCCGGGTTGACCCGCTCGGTGGCGACGGCCTCGGCGACCTCGCGCCGCCGCGCCCACAGCGTGACCTCGCACCCCGCGTCGGTGAGCACCTTCGCGAACGTGGTGCCCCACGAGCCGGCCCCGAAGACCGCGACAGGGCCCATCTCAGGCATCCGGTCGCGCCGCCCGGGAAGGCATGTATAACCCGTCCGGGGCTGTCTCGTCGCGGATCGCCGCGAGCTGGTCCTTGATCCGGTTCATCAGCAGGTCGGTGACCTCGCGCAGCAGGTCGTTGGTGATCGGCCTGCCCCGGTAGGCCGACAGGTCCACCGGCTCGGCCACGTCGATGTAGATCCGCTTGCGCGGGAAGGGGCGGAACTTCTTCGCGTAGCCGTCGAGGATGTGGTTGGTGCCCCACCGGGCCGCGGTGAGCACCGGCACGTCGTTCTCCAGCGCCAGCCGCGCCGCACCGGTCCGCGAGCGCATCGGCCAGCCGTTCGGGTCCTTGGTGATCGTGCCCTCCGGGTAGATCACCACGAGCCGGCCCGAACCCAGCGCCTCGTTGGCCGCCGCGAGGCTGTTCGCCGCGCCCGCGGCGCGCCGGTTCACCGGGATGCTCCCGGCGCCACGGATCAGGTACTTGAACACCGGGGTCCGGAACAGGCTCTCCTTGGCGAGGAACCGCGGCACCCGCCCGTTGCGGTGCACGAACACGGCGTCGACCGGCGGGTCGATGTGCGAGACGTGGTTCATCACCAGCAGCACCCCGCCCGGGCGGCGCAGGTGCTCGGCGCCGCTGGGCACGACCTTTCCGATCCAGGCGAGCGGGTAGAAGATCAACGCGGTGACCCACACCCAGAAGCCGCTCTTCTCGATTCGCGCCGGCACGTGTTCCTCCTCGTTCACGGTTGCCCGTGAGTATGCCCCGGCCGCGCGGCGCGGGTCCGGCGCGTCCTGCACGATGGAGCCCGTGGATCACACCCTGGATCGCCGCACGGCCGCCGACCTGGTGGTGCCGATCAAGCGGCTGGACCGGGCGAAGTCGCGGCTGCGCGACACGGTCGGCCCGATCGACGCCACCCACGCCGACCTGGTGCTGGCGCTGCTCGTGGACACGGTGACCGCCGCGGTGGCCGCCGCGGGCGTGCGGCGGGTGCTGGTCGTCTGCGAGGACGCCCGGGTGCCGGCGGCACTGCGCGGCACCGGCGCGACGTGCGTCGACGAACGCGGGCTGCCCGGCCTGAACGCCGCGCTGTCCTTCGGCGCCGGCCTGCTCCGGGAGCGGGACCCGCACGGCGTCGTCGGCGCGCTGCAGGCCGACCTGCCGGCGCTGCGCCCGGCGGACCTGGCCGAGGCGATCACCGCCGCCGGCGGGCGGCGCGCGTTCTGCGCCGACCGGGACGGCACCGGCACCACATTGCTGCTCTCGGCCGCCGGCGGGCCGCTGGAGCCACGCTTCGGCGCCGGCTCGGCGGCCGCGCACGCCGCGAGCGGGGCGGTCTCCGTGGGTGCCGGGCTGGCGTCGCTGCGCTGTGACGTGGACACCGCGGACGATCTCGCGGTGGCCGCCGGAATCGGTCTCGGTCCCAGAACAGGGCCCCTTGCTGGGCGGACCGCGAAGTTCGTCCCGCCGATCGAACGGGGCTGCCCCATCGGGCAGTAATTGCTGGACAATGAGGCTGTGAGCACGGAGAGCATGGAGCAACCAGGCACCCCACCACTGTCGACGGACACATCCGCTGCGGGCGGGGGTCCCGTCACGCCCGAGCCCCGCAGCGTGCCCTCGGCTCCCCCGGCGGTCACCCCCGACGTCACCGACACCGACCTGCCCGACGACCGGTACATCAACCGCGAACTGTCCTGGTTGGACTTCAACGCCCGGGTGCTCGCGCTGGCCGAGGACGAGTCGCAGCCACTGCTCGAACGTGCCAAGTTCCTCGCCATCTTCGCGTCGAACCTCGACGAGTTCTACATGGTCCGGGTGGCCGGGCTGAAACGCCGCGAGGAGACCGGCCTGTCCGTGCGCAGCGCCGACGGGCTCACCCCGCGCGAGCAGCTGGCCTACATCTCCAAGCGCAACCAGGAGCTCGTCGAGCAGCAGTCCGCCGCGTGGGAACGGCGGCTGCGGCCGGTCCTCGCCGAGCGCGGCATCCGGATCGCCAAGTGGGCCGAGCTCAGCGACGAGCAGCGCGAGCGGCTGTCCCGCTACTTCCGCGAGCAGATCTTCCCCGTGCTCACCCCGCTCGCCGTCGACCCGGCCCACCCGTTCCCCTACATCTCGGGGCTCTCGCTCAACCTGGCGGTCACCGTGCGGGACCCGACGGGCGGCGGCGAGCGGTTCGCGCGGGTGAAGGTGCCGGACAACGTCTCCCGGCTGGTGCCGATCGACCACAGCCGCGACGACCCGGACGCGACGTTCCTGCCGCTGGAGGAGCTGATCGCGGCGCATCTCGGCGACCTGTTCGCCGGCATGCAGGTCACCGAGGTGCACGCGTTCCGGGTCACCCGCAACGCCGACCTCGAGGTCGAGGAGGACCGCGACGAGGACCTGTTGCAGGCGCTGGAACGCGAGCTCGCGCAGCGCCGGTTCGGCCCGCCGGTGCGGCTCGAGGTCGCCGACGACATGAGCGAGCACATGCTCGAACTGCTGCTGCGCGAGCTCGAGGTGGACCCGCACGACGTGGTCGTGGTGACCGGGCTGCTGGACCTGTCGTGCCTGTGGCAGCTCTTCGGCGTGGCGCGCACCGAGTTGAAGGACCCGCCGTTCGTGCCGGCCACCCACCCCGCGTTCGGCGAGCGGGAGACGCCGAAGAGCGTCTTCGCGACGCTGCGCGAGGGCGACGTGCTCGTGCACCACCCGTACGACTCGTTCTCCACGAGCGTGCAGCGGTTCATCGAGCAGGCGGCCGACGACCCGTTGGTGCTGGCCATCAAGCAGACGCTGTACCGCACGTCCGGCGACTCGCCGATCGTCGACGCACTCATCGACGCGGCGGAGGCCGGCAAGCAGGTCGTGGCGCTGGTGGAGATCAAGGCGCGGTTCGACGAGCAGGCCAACATCAAGTGGGCGCGGACGCTGGAGAAGGCGGGCGTGCACGTGGTGTACGGCATGGTGGGCCTCAAGACCCACTGCAAGACCGCGCTGGTGGTGCGCCAGGAGGGCTCGGTCATCCGGCGCTACTGCCACATCGGCACCGGCAACTACAACCCGAAGACCGCGCGGCTGTACGAGGACATCGGGCTGCTCACCGCCGACCCGTCGATCGGCGCGGACCTCACGGACCTGTTCAACGTGCTGACCGGGTACGCGCGGCAGGACAAGTACCGCAGCCTCCTGGTGGCGCCGTACGGGATCCGGCGCGGCATCGTGGAGCTGATCGAGCGCGAGGTCGAGCACAGACGGGCCGGGCGGGCCGCCGGCGTGCGGATAAAGATCAACTCACTGGTCGACGAGCAGGTCATCGACGCGCTGTACCGCGCGTCGCAGGCCGGTGTCGAGGTGGACATCGTGGTGCGCGGCATCTGCGCGCTCAAGCCCGGGATCGCCGGGCTGTCGGAGAACATCCGGGTTCGCTCGATCCTCGGGCGGTTCCTGGAGCACTCGCGGGTGTTCCACTTCGTCGGCTCGGCCGAGCACTGGATCGGCAGCGCGGACCTGATGCACCGCAACCTCGACCGGCGCGTCGAGGTGCAGGTGCGGATCACCGACGAGAAGCTCACCGCGCAGCTCGACGAGATGTTCGCCTCCGCGCTGGACCCGGCGACGCGGTGCTGGGTGCTGGAGCAGACCGGCGAGTGGGCGGCGTCCCCGGCGGACGGCTCGTCGGTGCGCGACCACCAGGCACAGCTGCTCGCCCAGCACCTCGCGCAGGGCTAGCGGATGGCACGTGAGATCACGGCCGCCGGCGCAGTCGTGTGGCGCCACGGCGTGCCCGGCGGCTCCGGCGGTGGGACCGAGATCGCCGTCGTGCACCGGCCCGGATACGACGACTGGAGCCTGCCGAAGGGAAAGCTGGAGCGGGGCGAGAACACCCGGGTGGCCGCCGTCCGGGAGGTGGCCGAGGAGACCGGGTTCCGCGTCACGCTCGGCCGGCGGCTGGGCCGGGTGCGCTACCGCGTCACCCGCCCGGAGCCGGCGACGAAGGTCGTCGAGTACTACGCCGCCCGGGCGGGCGAGGGTTCCTTCGTGCCCGGCGACGAGGTCGACGAGCTGCGCTGGCTCGAGCCCGGGCGGGCGCTGGAGCTGTTGAGCTATCCGCACGACGAGCGGATCGCGTCGGCGTTCACCGGGCTGCCGCACGACACGACACCGTTGCTGCTGGTACGGCACGCGAAGGCCGGCAGCCGGTCGGAGTGGGACGGCCCCGACGCGCAGCGGCCGCTGTCGGCGAACGGCCGCCGCCAGCTGGGGCCGATCGCGGTGCTGGCGGAGCTGTACGGCGTCACGCGCGTGCATTCGGCGCCGCTGGTGCGGTGCGTGGACACGGTCCTGGACGTGGCCGGGCGGCGGGGCGTGCCGGTGGTGGCGGAACCGCTGCTGTCCGAGGAGGGCTACGCGGATGCGGAGGAGGCCGCAGTCGCCCGCCTGCTGTCGATGGCGGCGGAGGGCGGCACGCCGGTCGTGTGCAGCCAGGGCGGGGTGATCCCGGATCTGGTGTCGCGTGTGGCCGGTGCCGCCGGGCTGCCGCTCGGCCAGGTCATGAGCAAGAAGGGCAGCGTCTGGGTCCTGTTCTTCACCCCCGGCCCGAGCCCCCGTCTCGTCGCCGCCGACTACGTCGCCAAACCCTGACCCGCCCGCGATCCCCCGTTCCCCGCCGGAGTGGAGAAACCGCGGCCGGTGCGGTGCGGCTGTGGACTCGCACGACCGGAGCAGGGCGATCGCGCAGCCGGAGCAGGCGGTTCCCGCGGCCGCAGTGAGCCACCGCCACGGGATGCTCGCGGGGCTTCCGGGTGGGAACGCGAAGGCCGCCCACCGGGTGGTGGGCGGCCTTTCGCGAGGTGGTGCTACTTCTTGCGAGCCGTCGTCTTCTTGGCGGCGGGGCGGGCCTTGGCCGTGGCCTTGGCGGTCGTCTTGGCCGGGGCGGCCTTCTTAGCCGTCGACCGCGAAGCGGTGGACTTGGCCGCCGTCGACTTCGCGGCCGTCGACTTCGCGGCCGTCGACTTCGCCGCGGTGGACCTGGTCGCCTTGGCCGGGGTGGCCGCCTTCTTGGCGGGGGCCTTGGCCGGGGTCGACCGCGTGGTGCTCTTCGCCGCGGCCGCGCGGGTGGTGGCCGGCTTCGCCGCCGCGGCCCGGGTCCGGGTCGTGGTGGCGGTGCGGCTCGCCGCCGGGCGAGCGGCGGCGGTACGCGTGGTCGCGGCCGCGGTGCGGCCGGCGGCCGTGCGCGAGCGCGTCGCGGTGACCTTCGGCAGCTTCTTGGCGCCGCTCACGACGTCCTTGAACGTCGTGCCCGCGCGGAAAGCCGGCACGTTCGTCTTCTTCACCCGCACCGTCTCACCGGTGCGCGGGTTGCGGGCGGTGCGGGCAGCACGCGCACGCTTCTCGAACACACCGAAGCCGGTGATGTTGACCTTCTCGCCCTTGTTGACCGTGCGCACGATCACGTCGACGAGACCATCGACCGCAGCGCCTGCGGCCTTCTTGTCGCCGAGGCGATCCGAGAGCGCCTCGATGAGTTGGGCCTTGTTCACCCTTCAGTCCTCCGTTGACCACACTTGCGTTCTCGGCCAAACCGGCCGACTTCTGGCCACCGTATGCCTATATCGCCACAATTTCCACGCGACGCGCCCAAATTCCCCGCTCGGGGGACCGGATTCTGTTGCGTGGCGGCTATTCGGCGGCCACTCGGGAGGGGAGTGTAGAGGTCGTGGTCGGCTTCCACCTCGGCCGACCCCCTTCGAAGTCGCCGATGGCGTCCTCGTGGCGCAGTGTCAGGGCGATGTCGTCGAGCCCTTCGAGCAGCCGCCAGCGGGTGTAGTCGTCGATCTGGAATGGTGCGGAGAAGTCCTTGGCGCGCACGGTCTTGTCCGAGAGGTCCACGGTCACCTCGGTGCCGGGCTCGGCCTCGAGCAGCTTCCAGAGCAGTTCCACGTCCGCCTGGGCGCACTCGGCCGCGAGCAGGCCCTGCTTGCCCGCGTTGCCCCGGAAGATGTCCGCGAACCGGGCGGAGACGACCACCCGGAAGCCGTAGTCGGACAGCGCCCAGACGGCGTGCTCACGGGAGGACCCGGTGCCGAAGTCCGGCCCCGCCACGAGGACGCTGCCCGCACGGTAGGGCCCCAGGTTCAGCACGAAGTGTTCGTCGGCCCGCCACGCGGCGAACAGACCGTCCTCGAATCCGCTCCGGCTCACCCGCTTGAGGTACACGGCGGGGATGATCTGGTCCGTGTCCACGTTGGACCTGCGGAGCGGGACGCCGACGCCGGTGTGCGTGGTGAAGGGTTCCATGGGTCGTTTGCCCCTTTCAGCTCAGGTCTTCGGGGGAGGACAGGGTGCCGCGGACCGCCGTCGCGGCCGCCACCAGCGGTGACACGAGGTGGGTGCGCCCGCCCTTGCCCTGCCGGCCCTCGAAGTTGCGGTTCGATGTGGACGCGCTGCGTTCGCCCGGCTGCAGCTGGTCAGGGTTCATGCCCAGGCACATCGAGCAGCCGGCCGCCCGCCACTCGGCGCCCGCGTCGGTGAACACCGCGTCCAGGCCCTCCGCCTCGGCGGCGGCGCGCACCCGCATCGAGCCGGGCACGACGAGCATCCGCACCCCGCCGGCCACCTTGCGGCCCCGCAACACCTCCGCCGCCGCCCGCAGGTCCTCGATCCGGCCGTTCGTGCAGGAGCCGAGGAACACCGTGTCGACCGCGATGTCCCGCAGCGGGGTGCCCGGCGTGAGGTCCATGTAGGCGAGCGCCTTCTCCGCGGACCGGCGATCGTTCTCGTCCGGGATCAGCTCGGGGTCGGGAACGCGTTCGGACAGGGGCAAACCCTGGCCGGGGTTCGTGCCCCAGGTGACGAACGGGGTGAGCGCGCTCGCGTCGATGTGCACCTCGGCGTCGAACGTGGCCCCCTCGTCGGTGCGCAGCTCCCGCCAGGCGGTGACCGCCTCGTCCCAGGCCGCGCCCCGCGGCGCGTGCGGGCGGCCCTCGAGGTAGGCGAACGTGGTCTCGTCCGGGGCGATCATGCCCGCGCGGGCGCCGGCCTCGATGGACATGTTGCAGATCGTCATCCGCGCCTCCATCGACAGGCCCTCGATGACGCCGCCGCGGTACTCCAGCACGTGGCCCTGGCCGCCGTTGGTGCCGATCTTCGCGATGACCGCGAGGATGACGTCCTTGGCCGTGACCCCGGGCCGCAGCTCGCCGTCCACAGTGATCGCCATCGTCCGGAACGGCCGCAGCGGCAACGTCTGGGTGGCGAGCACGTGCTCCACCTCGGAGGTGCCGATGCCGAAGGCCAGCGCGCCGAACGCGCCGTGCGTGGAGGTGTGGCTGTCACCGCACACGACGGTCGCGCCGGGCTGGGTGAGGCCCAGCTGCGGGCCGATGATGTGCACGATGCCCTGCTCCGCGTCGCCCATGGGGTGCAGCCGGATGCCGAACTCGGCACAGTTCTTGCGCAGCGTGTCGACCTGCGTCTTGGACACCGGGTCCGCGATCGGCAGCTCGATGCCGACCGTCGGGACGTTGTGGTCCTCGGTCGCGATGGTCAGGTCCGGCCTGCGTACCCGGCGGTTCGCCAGCCGCAGGCCGTCGAACGCCTGCGGGCTGGTCACCTCGTGCACGAGGTGGAGGTCGATGTAGAGCAGGTCGGGTTCGGCACCACTCCCCCGCCGCACGACGTGTTGGTCCCATACCTTCTCGGCAAGAGTCTTCGCCATCTGGTTTCACCGTCGACTTCCACAACGAGCGTTCCACGATCCGGGAGGCTGGACTTCCCATATATCGGGAACATAATATCGAGACGTGGGACAGCATAGCGGCATCGGTGTACTCGACAAGGCAATGGCCGTTCTCGAGGCCGTCGCGAAGGAGCCGTGCGGGCTCGCCGAGCTCTGCACGCGAACCGGACTTCCCCGCGCGACGGCACATCGCCTCGCGGTCGGGCTGGAGGTGCACCGCCTGCTGCGCCGGGGATCCGACGGCCGGTGGCGGCCCGGCGCCGCGCTCGCGGAGCTGGCCGGGGGCGCGGTGGACCCGTTGCTGGACGCGGCGAGCTCGGTGCTGCCGCGGCTGCGCGACCGCACCGGCGAGAGCGTCCAGCTCTACCGCCGCGACGGCGCGCACCGCATCTGCATCTCCACCGCCGAGCCGCCGAGCGGCCTGCGCGACACGGTCCCGGTGGGCGCGCGGCTGCCGATGTCCGCGGGCTCGGGCGCCAAGGTGCTCGCGGCGTGGACCGATCCGGCCACGCAGCGCACCCTGCTGGCCGACGCGGTGTTCGGCGAGCGCGCGCTGCTGGAGGTGCGCAGGCGGGGCTGGGCCCAGAGCGTGGGCGAGCGGGAACCCGGCGTGGCCAGCGTGTCCGCGCCGGTGCGGGACCCGGCGGGCACGGTGGTCGCGGCGGTGTCGGTGTCCGGTCCCATCGACCGGATGGGGCGGCGGCCGGGCGCGCGCTGGGCGGCGGACCTGCTCGCCGCCGCCGACGCCCTGCAGGCTCGCCTGTGACCCGGACGCACAAGGTCCACTCGGGACGTGGACGGGCCGCCGCCCGCCCCGGTCAGCCGAGCTGCGGGACGACCTCGGACGCGATCAGCTCGACGTGGTCGAGGTCGGCGAGGTCCAGCAGCTGCAGGTAGATGCGCTGCACGCCGGTCCGCTCGACCCACCGGCCGATCCGGTCGACCACCTCGCCGGGTGTCCCGGCGATCCCCTTGGCGCGCAGGTCGTCCGGCTCCCGGCCGATGGCCCGGGCCCGCTCCTTGACCTGTGCGTCGTCCGCGCCGACGCACACCGTCTGCGCGATGGAGCGGACGATCCGCGCGGGGTCGCGGCCGATCGCGCGGCACGCGCCGTCGACCCGCTCGTACTGTGCGGCGGTGGTCTCCATGTCCACCAGCGAGGTGTTGAACTCGTCGGCGAAGCGCGCGGCCAGCGCCGGCGTCCTGCGGTGCCCCTTGCCCCCGATGATGATCGGCGGGCGGGGCCGCTGCACGGGCTTGGGCAGCGCCGGTGAGTCCGTCACCGGGTAGTGCCGGCCGGGGAAGGAGTAGGTCTCGCCGGGCGGCGTGGCCCACAGCCCGGTGATGATCTCGAGCTGCTCGGCGAACCGCTCGAACCGCTCCGCCCGCTCCGGGAACGGGATCCCGTTCGCCTCGTGCTCCCCGGCGAACCAGGCGGCACCGAGGCCGAGTTCCACCCGGCCGCCCGACATCTGGTCCACCTGCGCCACCGCGATCGCGAGCGGGCCGGGGTAGCGGAACGTCGCCGCGCTCATGAGCGTGCCGAGCCGGATCCGCGTGGTCTCGCGGGCCAGCGCGCCCAGGGTGATCCAGGCGTCGCTGGGACCGGGAAGGCCGGGCACCGGACCGGTCTTCATGAAGTGGTCGGAGCGAAAGAACGCGCCGAAGCCGGCGTTCTCCGCGCACCGCGCGACCCGGACCAGATCCTCGTGGCTCGCGCCCTCCTGGGGCTCGGTGAAGATGCGCAGTTCCATGGGTCCGGACTCTAGAGACGCCGGGAATACTTTCCCTGAACCGACGATAGTGCCTGCCGCGCCCCCGGTGACCTGCGCACAACGAGAGAAGCAGGTCTCGGCGGCCCGGAGGTAGACATGTTCTCGCCGAACCGGAAGCAGCGCCGTGGCGCCGCGGAGTCGTGTTCAAGGAGTGGGAACGTGTCATCTCATGTTCGATGTACGCACCAGGTAAGCCTTCCGGCCGAGGAGTCCTCGGATCCCCTGATGGTGTCCGCCAGACGCACCGACACCTACCCGGTGTACGTGACCGAGACCGAGGCGGCCGCGGTGGCGTTCCTGGAGCGTGAGATCGACGGCCGCCGGGTCGCGATGGTCACCGACGACACGGTCTCGTCCCTGCACGCGGAGCGGCTCGCGTTCCTGCTGCGGCGCGCCGGTGTGGACGTCACCGCCCGGTCCTTCCCGCCGGGGGAGGCGAGCAAGAGCGTCCAGACCGCCACGATGCTGCTCGACTGGCTGGCCGGGACGGCGATCGCGCGGCGGGACGTGGTCGTCGCCGTCGGCGGTGGCGTCGTCATCGACACCGTCGGATGGGTTGCGAGCGCATACATGCGCGGCGTGCCGTACATCAACGTGCCGACCACGCTGCTGGGTCAGGTGGACGCGGCACTCGGCGGCAAGGTGGCGGTGGACCACTCGACGGCGAAGAACCTCATCGGCGCGTTCTACCAGCCCAAGGCCGTCGTCTCGAACGCCGGCTACCTGTCCACTCTGGACCGGCGGCACACCGCGGCCGGGCTCGCCGAGGCCATCAAGAAGGGCGTGATCGGCTCGACCGCGCTGTTCTCGCTGATCGAGCGGGTGGCCGACCGGACGATGTCGGGCGACCTGGGCGCGCTGGCCGAGGTGGTCCGCGCGGCGAGCGCGGTCAAGTGCGAGCTGATCTCCTTCGACCCCTACGAGGAGGACCTGCGCCGCCCGCTGAACTTCGGGCACACCGTCGGCCACGCGGTGGAGACGGTCACCGGCTACGGCCCGGTGCTGCACGGCGAGGCGGTCGCGTACGGGATGTCGATCGCGACGCAGATCGCGGTGGACCGCTCGCTGCTGCCCCGGCACCTGCGCGACCGGCTCGTCCGGCTGCTGCGGCGGGTGGGCCTGCCGACCGCGCTGGGCGACCTCCCGGTCGGCGTCGACCCGGCGGCCGTGGTCGCGGCGCTCGACCAGATCCGCAAGATCCGCGATTCCAGGATCCGCTTCGTGCTGCCCACCGAGCTCGGCACGACGGTGATCGCCGACGACGTCACCGACGACGAGGTGCACGCGGCCATGCTGGCGACCGCCGAGCACCGGATCGGCTCGGTCGCGGCATGAGCACGGTCCAGGTGGAGCTCGGCTGCGCCGCGGTGCTGTTCGACCTCGACGGCGTGCTCGTCGACTCCGGCACCACGATCGAGCGGTCGTGGCGGCGGTGGGCGGCGCGGCACGGGCTGCCCGGGGCCGCGGTGCTGGCGTCCTGTCACGGCCGGCCGTCCGTCGAGACGATCGCCGCGCTCGCCGGCCACCTGGACGCCGCCGCGGAGGCCGAGCGGCTGGAACGCGAGCAGGCCCTCGACACCGCCGGGCTGTCCCGGTGCCCCGGCGCGGCGCGGCTGCTGGCCGCGCTGCCGCCGGGACGCTGGGCGGTGGTGACCTCGGGCAGCAGGCCGCTGGCCACCTCCCGGCTGCGCGGCGTGCGGCTGCCGGTGCCCGAGGTGCTGGTGACCGCGAGCGAGGTGACCCGGGGCAAGCCGTCGCCGGAGGGCTACCTGCGCGCGGCCGAGCTGCTGGGCGTGCCGCCGCGGCGGTGCGTGGTGGTCGAGGACGCCCGGCCCGGCGTGCTCGCCGCCCGCGCCGCCGGCTGCCGGGTGGTGGGGATCGCCGGCGAGCTGCTCGGTCCCGCCGACGACCTGGACGTCGTCGTGCCGAGCGTCGCGGACCTGGCCGTGCGCGGCCCGGACGCGGCCGGCACGGCGGTCACCCTGCACGTACGGCGCGGCGCCCATGTCTGAGCGGGGCCCGGTACTGGTCGTCGGCCGCGGGCTGATCGGCAGCGCCACCGCGCAGCGGCTGCGCTCCGCGGGCCGGGCGGTGGTCACGGTCGGCCGGTCCGGCGCGGGCGACGGCCACCTGCCCTGCGACCTGTCCACACCGGACGGCCGGCGGGAGCTCCGGGACGCCCTGCACCGGCTGCGGCCCCGGTGCGCGGTGCTGACCCACGGGCCGAGCGACGTGACGTGGATCGAGGCCCACGAGGCCGAGGCGGCCGCGGTGCACCACGGCGTGGCCGCGCTGCTGGCCGGCTCCGGGGTGCCGGCGATCCTGATCTCCACCGACAACGTGTTCCCCGGTGACGCGGGCGGGCGCACCCCGCGCGACCCGATCCGGCCGGACAACGCCTACGGCCGGGTGAAGGCCCGCGCGGAGGCGGCGCTGCTGTCCGGCGACAACCTGGTGCTGCGGGTCAGCCTGGTCTACGGCTGGACCACCGGGCACCGCACCACCTACGGCCAGCGGTGCGTGGAGTCCGCGCTGCGCGGCGAGGTGCTCGACGCGCCGGTGGACCAGTCGTTCACCCCGGTGCACGTCGACGACGTGGCCCGGGTCGTCACCGCGCTGTGCCTCGCCCCGGTGCCGCCGTCCGGGATCGCGCACCTGGCCGGGCCGGAGGAGCTGTCCCGCCACGACTTCGCCGCGATCGCCTACCGCCTGGCCGGCGCGGACCCCGCGCTGGTGCGGCCCTGCCGGCGCTGCGACACCCACTGGGCGTCGCGCCCTCGCTACTCCTCGCTGGCCTGCGACGACCTCGCCGCCCTCACCGGCCTGCCGAGCCGGCCGCCGATGTCGCCCGCGCGGGGCCTGCGGCTGATGCTCGCGACCGCGCCGAGCACGGCGGTGGCACCGTGACCGCGCCCCGGGCCGCATCCGGGTGCCACTTCGCCGTGGACGCCGGGGGCAGCCGCACCCGGGTCCTCGTCGAGACGCCGACCGGGCGCCGGCACGAGGTGGAGCTGCCCTCGATCAACCGGCACGCCACCGGCGGCGGGGCGGACCGCGCGCTGCACGAGATGTTCGTCGCCGTGCGCGACCTGACCGCGGACCGGCCGGCGACGGGCTGGCTCGCCAGCGCGTCGGTCGACCCGGACTCGGCCGGCCCGCACGCGGACCGCGAGCTGGACCGGCTGTGCGCGGCCGCCGCGCGCGCCGGCCTCACCGCCACGCTGGTCGTGTCCAACGACGTCGTGCCGCTGCTGTGGGGCGTGCCCGCGCTGTGCGGGGTCGGCGTCGTCGCGGTGTGCGGCACCGGAACCGGCTTCCTCGGCGCGGACGGGGCGGGCGGGGTCGCCCGCGCGAGCGGCTGCGAGTACCTCGGCGGCGACGAGGGCGGCGCCGCGGACATCGGGCTGGCCGGGCTGCGGGCGGCCGTCCGCGGTGCCGACGGCCGCGGCCCCGCGACCACGCTCCCCTTCGACGCCGCGCTCGCCCGGCGCATCGCCGCCGAGCCGTTTCCCAAGCAGCGCCTGGCCGAGCTGGCTCCCGCGGTGTGCGCCGCGTGGCGCGCGGGCGACGCGGTCGCCGGCGCGATCGTCGACGGCGCCGTGACCGAGCTCGTCACCGGCGTGCGTGCGGTGCGCGACCGGCTGGACCTGCCGGACCGGTTCGCCGTCGCCGCGGCGGGCGGCGTGCTCACCGCGAACCGCGACCTCTACCGGACGCTGGCGGGCCGGCTGCGTGCCGAGCTGGGCGCAACGGCATGGCTGGTCGACGACGACACGGCCGCCGTGGTGCTGGCCGGGCTGCCGCGGTTCGCCGCGCAGGGCTTCCCGCGGGCGCGGGTGCTCACCACCGGGAGGAGGCGACATGTTGCTGGGACTGTGCCTGGCGGCGTTCGGTGACGGCGGGCTGCCCGCGGCGCTGGCCGCCACCGCGGATCTCGGCCCGCTGCGGCTGGACCTGCCGACCGACACCACCCTCGGCCTGGTCGACGGCCGCCGCTGCGCGGAGGACTCCCGCTACCGCGACGAGGTGGCCAAGGCGGTGGTGGGCCACGAGATCGGCTGCGTGAGCAACAGCCGCGACACCCAGCTGCTGCTCGGCCCGCACGGCCCGCACACCGACCGGGTCCACCCGGGCGGGGTCGCGGAGAAGCGGGCGCACGCGGTGGCGAGCGCGCTCGGCACGATCCGCCTCGCCGAGCGGCTCGGCACGCCCGCGGTGCGCCTGCAGCCGGGCTGTCCGGACTTCGCGCGCTGGCTGTCGTGGTGGGGCAGCGAGGTGAGCTGGGCGGACAACGTCGCCGAGTTCCGCACGCACGCCGAGCCGCTGCTGCGCGCCGCCCGCGACGCGGGCGTGGTGCTGCTGCTGGAGCCGCACCCCAAGCAGGTCGTCTACGACCGGGCCAGCGCCGAGCTGCTCTTCGAGCTCACCACCGGCTGGGCGGACGTGCTCGGGCTGTGCGTCGACCCGGCCAACCTGGCGGCGACCGGGCACGACCCGGTCGACGCGGTGCGCGGCTGGGGGCCGCGCATGGTCGCCGTGCACGCCAAGGACCTGCAGCGCTCGCGCGGCGCCACCCCCACCGGTGCCGGCTGGTCGCGGTACGGGCCGCAGCCGCCGATCCGGTTCCGCGCGCTGGGCCTCGGCGAGCTGGACTGGCCCCTGATCGTCGCCGCCCTGCAGGACGAGGGGTTCGACGGCGTGCTCTACCTGGAGCACGAGGACACGCTGCTGCCCCGGGCGCAGAGCGTGGCGCGCGGTCTCGCGCTGCTCCGCTCGCTGGTGCCCGCGGGCCCGACGGAGGGACGGACATGGTGACGCCGACCTGGGTGCGCCGGCCGGCGGCCGGTGCGCGACTCATCCACGTCAACGCGACCGCGACCGGCGGCGGCGTCGCCGAGCTGCTGGCCGGGCTGGTGCCGGCGCAGGTGGCCGACGGGACCCCGACCGGATGGGCGGTCATCGCCGGCGACGAGGAGTTCTTCGCCTTCACCAAACACGTGCACCACCTGCTGCACGACCGCGGCGGGCCGGTGTCGTCGAAGCGGCTCGGCGCCGCCGTGCCGCACTACCGGGCGGTGCTCGAGCCGCAGGCGGAATGGCTGGCGGAGCAGGTCGGCGCCGGGGACGTCGTGGTGCTGCACGACCCGCAGACCCTCGGCATGGCCCCGGTCCTGTCCCGCACCGGGGCGAAGGTGCTGTGGCACTGCCACATCGGCACCACCGACGACTCGGCCGCCGGGCCCGGCGCGGTGTGGCAGGCCCTGCAGACCGAGCTGGCCACTGTGGACGGTGTGGTGACGACGCTGCCCGAGTTCGCGCCGTCCTGCGTGCCGCTGCGGCACCGCCACCTGGCCGCGCCGGCCATCGACCCGGCGTCGGCCAAGAACCGCCCGCTGTCCCGCGGCGAGGCGGCCGCGCTGCTCGACGCGGTGGGGCTGACCGGCACGCCCGCGCCCGGCCGGCCGGGCACCGTCGAGCAGGACGGCCCGCTTCCGGAGGGCGCCCGGGTGGTGGTCCAGGTGTCGCGCTGGGACCCGTTGAAGGACATGGCCGGCGTGGTGCGGCTGGTGCCGGCGCTGCCCCGGGACGTGCACGTGGTGCTGGCCGGCAACGACCCGGACGAGATCCCCGACGACCCCGAGGGCCGCGCGGTGCTCGCCGGCGTGCGGGCCGCGCGCGCCGACCTGCCGCCCGCGCACCGCGCGCGGGTGCACCTGGTGCTGCCGTCCGCACGCGCCGGCGAGCGGGCCGCGCTGCTCGTCAACGCCCTGCAGCGGCGGGCGGACGTCGTGCTGCAGAAGAGCCTCGCGGAGGGCTTCGGGATGACCGTGACCGAGGCGATGTTCAAGGGCCGCGCGGTCGTCGCGTCCGACGTGGGCGGGCTGCGCCAGCAGATCTCCCCCGGGCACAACGGGATCCTGGTCGAGCCCCGGCAGCCCGACCAGGTGGTGCCGGCGCTGCGCGCGCTGCTCGACGACGCGCTGCTGCGCCACCGCCTGGGCCGCAACGCCACCGCGTCGGCCACCCGCCGCTACCTGCTGCCGCGGCTGGTCGCGGACTACCGGTCCTTCGCCGCGCCCGCCCCGCTGGCGGAGGTGGCGTGATGCCCGGGGAGCGCACCGCGCTGGTCACCGCGGCCGGCGGCCGGATCGGCCGCGCGGTCGTCGAGCGGCTGCTCGCGGAGAAGGTCGTGGACCGGGTGGTCGCTGTGGACGCGGTGGCGCCCGAACCGCCCCTGCCCGACGCCGTCGAGGTGCTGGCCCGCGACCTGCGCGACGGCCCGCTCGACCCGGCGGACCTGCCCGCCCGGCTGCACGTCCTGGTCAACGTGCTCGGCGGCGAGCGCAGGCCGGCGCTGCGCGAGGTGCACGACGTGGCCTGGCCGCCGGACGAGGTCTGGGAGGACATCCTCGACCTCAACCTGTCCAGCGCCTACCGGGTCACCCGGGCGGTCCGGGACCGGCTGGTGCCCGGCGCCGCGGTGTGCAACATCAGCTCCATCGCCGCGGCGATGCCGTGGGCGGTCTCGCCGGCCTACGGCGCCGCGAAGGCCGCGCTGGAGCACTGGAGCGCGTCGCTCGCGGTGCTGCTGGCCGAGCTGGGCGTGCGGGTGAACCTGGTCCGTCCCGGGTTTGTCTGGAGTAGACAGTGGGCCGCGATCGACCGCACCGAGTTCGAGCGGGTGGTGGCCGACCGGATCCCGCTGCGCCAGGCGGACCCGGCCGCGCCGACCGACCGCGAGCAGACCGCCGCCGACGTGGCCGCGGCGGTCGCGTTCCTGTGCTCGCCGGCCGCGGCGCACGTCACCGGGCAGGCGATCAACGTCGACGGCGGCGCGACCCTCGTGCGGGCCGCCCGATGAACCCGGCGAGCCCGCCGCGGCTGATGGCCGTGCACGCCCACCCGGACGACGAGTCGAGCAAGGGCGCCGCGACGATGGCCCGCTACGTGGCCGCCGGGCACGAGGTGCTCGTGGTCACCTGCACCGGCGGCGAGGAGGGCTCGATCCTCAACCCCGCCATGGACCGCCCGGAGGTGCGGGCCGACCTGCCGGCGGTGCGCGAGCGCGAGCTGGCCGCCGCGATCGCCGCGCTCGGCGTGCGGCAGCGCCGGCTGGGGTTCGTCGACTCCGGCTGGCCCGACGGCGAGCCGGTGCCGCCCGGCCGGTTCGCGTCCGTCCCCCTGGAACGGTGCACCGAGCGGCTGGTCGCGGTGATGCGCGAGTTCCGCCCGCACGTGGTGCTGACCTACGACGAGATCGGCGGCTACCCGCACCCGGACCACATCCGCTGCCACGAGGTCTCGGTGGCCGCGTTCGACGCGGCGGGCGACCCGGCGGCGTTCCCCGGGACGGGCGAGCCGTGGCAGCCGCTGAAGCTCTACTACACCCACGAGTGGTGCGAGGCGCGGATGCGCACCTTCCACCGGGCGCTGCTGGCCGAGGGGCTCGACTCGCCGTACCACGAGTGGCTCGACGAGTGGGCGGGCAAGCCCGGCAGCACCGAGCGCATCACGACCCGGGTGGAGTGCGGCGAGTTCTTCGCCGCACGGGACCGCGCGCTGCTGGCGCACGCGACGCAGATCGACCCGGACAGCCACTGGTTCGCCGTGCCGATGCGGCTGCAGCGAGCGCTGTGGCCGACGGAGGACTTCGAGCTCGTCCGGTCCCACGTGGACACCCGGCTGCCGGAGAACGACCTGTTCAGCGGCATCGTCCCGGATTTGTTCCCGGCTCACCCGCCCGTGGCGGAAGTGAGCAATACGGAATAACAGGCCCGTGTTCCGGCAGACCTACGCTCCGAGAGTGACTGCTCTCGCAACAACGGCTCCCGTCGTGCGCAGGCGCGCGATGGGTGTGCTGTTCACCGGCGCGGCGGCGTTGAACACCGCCGTCGTCGGCGCCACCACCGTCAGCACGCTGATCGCCTCGGACACGAAGGGCGACGGGTGGAGCGGCATCCCGAACGCCGCGGTCGTGCTCGGCACCGCGCTGGGCGCGCTGTACCTCGGCGTGCTGATCGCCCGGAAGGGCCAGCGGTTCTCGCTGATCCTGGTGTACGGCCTGGCGGTCACCGGGGGCGTGGTCGCGTTCGCCGGCGCGGTGTCGTCGAACCTGGCGGTGCTGCTGCCCGGGCTGGTGCTGCTGGGCATCGGCAACGGCGCCGCGGGCCTGGTCCGCTACACGGCCGCGGAGCTGTATCCCGCCGGCCGCAAGGCGTTCGCGCTGTCGGTCATCGTGTGGGCGGGCACCGTCGGCGCGATCGCCGGGCCGGCGCTGCTGGAGCCGGCCGCGCGGACGGCGACCCGGTTCGGGCTGCCCGAGTGGTCCGGCGCCATCGGCTTCGCCGCGCTGCTGTGTGCGGTCGCCATGACGGCCAGCACCACCATGCCGCGCTCGGCGTTCCCGGCCGAGGGCCCGAAGCGCCCGCGGCTGACCGCGGCGAAGGTCCGCGCCGCGCTGCGCCGCCGGGTGGTGCTGGTGCCGCTGGTGTCGATGGCGGCCGCGCACGTGACGATGGTCGCGGTCATGACCATGACCCCGCTGCAGCTGCACCGCCAGGGCCACGGGCTGGAGGTCGTCGGCCTCGTGCTGAGCGTGCACATGATCGGCATGTTCGCGCTGGCGCCGCTGTCCGGGCGGATCGCCGACCGCTTCGGCGGCCGGACCACGATCGTCGCCGGGGTCGGCGTGCTGGCCCTGGCCGCCACCACGGTGATCATGGCCCCCACCGCGCACACGACGGGCCTGCCGGTCGCGCTGTTCCTGCTGGGCTACGGCTGGAACCTGGTGTTCGTCGGCTCGAGCGCGCTGCTGAGCCGCGACCTCGCCGACGACGAGCGCTCGCAGTTGCAGGGTGTCATCGACGCGCTCGTCTGGAGCTCCTCGGGTCTGGCCGGCATCGCGGCCGGCGGCCTGTTCGGCATCGGCGGCTACGCGCTCGTCGCGCTCGCCGCCGGCCTCCTCTCGCTCACCCCGCTCGCCCTGGTGTTCCAACGCAACCCACGAGGAGTGTCATGACCAGCACCGCAAGGCCGGCCGTCGAGCAGTGGTTCGACCCGATGGAACCGTGGTCGTGGGTGTTGTCCCGCTGGCTGCTGGAGGTCGGCCGGGTCCGGGACATCGACCTCGACTTCCACGTGATGAGCGTGGCCGTGGTCAACGCCGAGCGGGACATCCCCGAGCAGTACCGGGACGACCCGGAGGCGTACCTGGAGCGGATGCGCCGCTCGTGGGGTCCGGTGCGGGTGCTGGCCGCCGCCGTCGAGCACGCCGGGGAGAAGGTGCTGCGCGACCTGTACACCGCGCTCGGCACCCGGATCCACGAGCAGGACGACAAGGACTACGACGCGGTGATCCCCGCCGCGCTCGCCGAGGTCGGCCTGCCCGCCGAGCTCGCCGACGCCGCGTCCTCCGACGAGTACGACGAGCGGGTGCGGGTCAGCACCCGCGCGGGCATGGACGCGGTCGGCATCGAGATCGGCACGCCGATCCTCGCCATCGACGGCAAGGCGTTCTTCGGCCCGGTGGTCTCGGCCATCCCCCGCGGCGAGGACGCCGGCCGCCTGTTCGACGCGCTGGCCACCCTGGCGGGCTTCGAGCACGTGTCCGAGCTCAAGCGCGCCCGCATCGCCGAGCCCGACTTCTCCTGACCCCCAACCGACCCGCCCCCCACACACCCGACCCGACCCCCACGCAGTCGAGTCGCCCCCTCACACGGTCCAACCGACCCCCACGCGGTCCAACCGACCTGCCATGCGGGCGAGTCGACCCCTCACGCGGTCGAACCGGCTCCGGGCATCGCCGACCGCGCCGAACGGCGCAACGCCGGCGGGTCGGCTCGGCGACGTGAGAGGTCGACTCGACTGCGCAGCGGGTCGACTCGGCTGTGTGGGCGGTCGGCTCGTGACCGGCCGCGCCGCGTCAGGGGGCCGGGTGGTGGGGTCGGCCTCGCGCGACGACGAGCCGGACCGCGCGCAGCGCCGCGAGCCGGGCGTCCGGCTCGCCGTCGACCACCAGCAGGTCGGCGGCGAGGCCGGGCTCGACCCGGCCGGTCTCCCCGCCCAGCCCGATGGCCGTCGCGGCCGAGGTCGTGGCCAGCTCGAGCACCCTGGCGGGCGGGAACCCCAGCCATTCGTAGAGCTCCAGCGCGCCGGCGAAGTCGTCGAAGCGCGCGTTGGTCACGCCCCCGTCGGTGCCCGGCACGAGCGTCACCCCGAGGCCGTCCATCCAGGCGAGCCGGCCGTAGACGACCTTCGCCGCCTCCTCCCCCACCTCCCGCGCCATCTCGCGCCAGTCGCCGGACCCCACCGTGCAGCAGGCCGCGATGCCGCGCTCTGCCATCCGGGCGGCGATGTCCGCGCGCCAGTCCGGCCGGTTCTCCCCCGCCAGCCACGTGCAGTGCTCGATGGTGGCGACGCCGGCCTCCACCGCGCGCTCGATGGACTCCACGCCGTGCGCGTGCGCGGCCACCGGCAGGCCCAGCTCCCCCGCCTCCGCCACGATCGCGGCGAGCTCGCCGGTGGTGAACTGCGACTCCCACATGCCCGCCGCGCCCGGGGTGATGTGCCCGCCGCTGGCCATCACCTTGATCACCTCGGCGCCGGCCTCGGCGTTGCGCCGCACCATCGCGCGCATCTCGGCGATCCCGTCGACCTCACCGCCGAAGAACCAGCAGTGCCCGCGCGGCGGCGTGAGCGGCGCGATCGCCGGCAGGATCCGCGGGCCGGGCCGCGCGCCGGACGCGATCTCGTCGCGCAGCACCGCCGCGAGCCCCGCCCGGTCGCCCAGGTCCCGCACGGTGGTGACGCCGCAGTCGAGCAGCTGGCGGGCGTGCCGGGCCATCCCGGCGGCCAGCTGCTCGGTGTCGCCGGCCAGCAGGCCGGCGACCGGGTCCGAGCTGCCGTCCATCGCCAGGTGCGCGTGCCCGTCGACCAGCCCGGGAAGCACGGTGGCGGCGGGGAAGTCGAGCCGCCACGCCCCGTCGGCGGGCACCTCGGCGCGCGGTCCGGCGGCCGCGATCAGCCCGTCCCGGACGAGTACCGCGGCGTCGGGCACCACGTCGCCGGCCGGGCCGCGGAGCAACCGCCGGGCGGTGATCAGCAGGGGCGGGGCGGTCACGCGGCGGATGGTAGCAACGCGGTCACCCCGGCCAGCCGGTCCAGGATGCGCGCCAGCACCGGCGTCGAGGTGGCGAAGTTGAGCCGCACGAAGCCGTTCCCGCCGGGGTTGAACGACGGGCCGGGGCTCAGCTCGACGCCCGCGAGGTCGCGGAACCCGGCCGCCGGGTCGTCGCCCCAGCCGAGCTCGCGGCAGTCGAGCCAGGCCAGGTAGGTCGCCTCGGGCAGGTGGAAGCGGATGCGCGGGGCGCGCTCGGCGAGGACGTCGGCCACCATCCTGCGGTTGGCGTCGAGGTAGGCCACGACGCAGTCGAGCCAGCTCGCGCCCTCGCTCCAGGCGGCGAGCGTGGCTCGGGCGCCGGCCAGCCCGACCGAGCCGAGCATGTTCGGCGGCAGCGAGGCGAACTCCGCGCGCAGCCAGGCCGGCCCGATGTGCCCGACGGCGCAGCGCATCCCGGCGAGGTTGAACGCCTTGCTCGCCGAGGTGAGCGTGACCGTGCGCTCGGCGGTGGCCGGGTCGAGCGAGGCGAACGGGACGTGCCGGTGCGGCGCGAAGACCAGGTCGGAGTGGATCTCGTCGGAGACCACCAGGATGCCGTGCCGTTCGGCCAGGTCCGCGATGCCGCGCAGCTCGGTGCGGGTGAACGCGCGGCCGGTGGGGTTGTGCGGGTTGACCAGCAGCAGCACCCGGACGCCGGTGGCGGCGAGGTCCGCCTCGAACCGGTCGAGGTCGAAGGTCCAGGCCGCGCCGGTGTCCGTCATGGGGATCGGCACCACCCGCCGGCCCATCTTCTCGATGCCGCGCACGAACGGCCCGAAGGCCGGGGTGTGCAGCGCGATGCCGTCGCCGCGCCGGGTGGCCAGGTGGATCACCGCCTGCACGGCCTGGGTGACGTCGGTGAACTCGCGGACGTGGGCGACGTCGGGCCGCCAGCCGTAGCGCTCGGCCATCCGCTCGACGAACGCCGCACGGACCGGGCTCGCGCCGCCCGGCCAGTCCGGGTAGCCGAAGTCCGCGCCGGCCACGAACCCGTGCAGGGCCTCGCGAATGGGCTCGGCGACGGGGAAGTCCATGTCCGCCACCCAGGCCGGCAGCAGGTGCGCGGCCGGTACCTGCCACTTCGCGCCCGGGCGGGCACGCAGGTCGCCGAGGCCCAGCCTGTCGAACTCGGCGCCGATCGCGTCCCGGCAGCCGGCGTTCCCGACCACGTTCAGCAGCTGGATTTTCATGACGCCTCCTCATAACTCCGTTACACAACACTGTAATTGTTCAACGGAGTCGCCGCCATGAACGGGTCGCGTATTTTGCGATAGGGAATTTCGTCGGGAAAAAAAGAAATGCGCACACAACGAGAAGGTGGCCGCCGGTCGGCGGCCACCTTCTCGTGGTTCGAATTCGGTCGGGGCCTACGTGTCGCCGTTCTCCAGGTTCAGCGTCCGGCCCTCGGCGCGGGCCTTGTGCGCGCGGGCGAACCGGCGCGCCAGGTTGTCCGGCACGTACTCCGACAGCTGGTCCACCGGCACCCACGCCCAGCGGTCCAGCCCGTTGCGGCCCAGGGCGAGCCGCACGTCCGCGTCGCGCAGCGCGCCGCCGTCGAAGACGTAGAGGAACTCGTCGTGGTCCTCGCCGGGGGCCCAGTCGACGACCAGCAGCCGGCCGACGAACCGGTCCACGCCGAGGTCGTCGTACAGCTCGGCGGACGCGGTCGCGGCCGGGGACCTGCCCTGCTCGACCAGCGCGCCCGGGATGTCCCAGCCGTTCTCGTAGATGGACCGGTGCACGAGCAGGACCCGGTCCCCGTTGACGAACAACGTCCCGGACGCGACGAGCGACGGCATCTGGATCAGAGCTCCTTCTCCCCGGCGTGGCGGCAGGGGAAGCGATTGGTGGAAACGGAAGAAGTCGGTCGGGTCGTACCGCGCCTTGGCCCGGACCAGCCGGTCGAAGTTGGTGCCGTGGTAGGCCGCCTGCCACTCGGCCAGGTCCGGGTCCGGGAAGCCGGGGTACACCCCGCCGGTCCCCCACGGCCGCGCCGTGGCCCACGACCGGGTCACCCAGCGGCGGGCCGCGACCTGGTCGTCGCCCGGCTCGACCACGGCGGTGTGCTTGAGCAGGAACAGCGCGTCGCGGTGGGCGAAGGCCGTCGCCCCGGCCGGCACCCGGTTGTAGGCGCCGCCCCACGGGATCAGGTCCAGCACCCGCGACTCGCCGGGCACCCGCCCCGACGCCAGGGCGTCCACCAGCTCCCGCACCGCGGCGCGCGGCAGCGGCCGGCCGATGTACTCCGACCTGCTCACCAGGTGCCCGTTCGGCCGGTCCTCACCGGGCCCCCGCTCGGCCAGGTACCGCTTGGTCTCCTCGTACGGCAGGCGCACCCGGATGTCGGTGACCGGGGCGGTGCCGACCCGCGACACGAACGACGCCAGCTCGGCCGCCGCGTCGGGTTCGGGGCCGGCCATGGCCCCGAACAGGTGGATCACCGGCGGCTCCGCCGGATCCGCGGACGCGGTCACCACCAGGCTCGCGTTGAGATCGTCGGCGGCCGCGGGGGCCCACCGCTGCCACCGCTCGATCACCGTGACCGCGTCGGAGACCGGCCAGGTGAGGTGGAAGCTGGTCGCCGGCGGCGCCTCGACCGTGCGCAGCACCAGCGAGGTGACCACGCCGAAGTGCCCGCCGCCCGCCCCGCGCAGCGCCCAGAACAGCTCCGGCTCGCGACGCTCGTCGCAGTCGACGACGCGCCCGTCGGCCAGCACCACCCGGGCGCCGGCCAGCTGGTCGGCGGTCAGGCCGTACCGGCGGCCGAGGATGCCGAGGCCGCCGCCCAGTGCCAGCCCGGCGATCCCGACGTCCGGCCCGCAGCCCGCGGGGATCGTCAGGCCGTGCCCGGCGAGCGCCGCGTACACGTCGGCCAGCCGCGCACCGGCACCCACGGTGGCCAGGTCACCGGACACCGCGACCTCGCGCATCGGCGAGACGTCGATGACGATCCCGGTGGTCGAGGACCGCCCGGCGAAGCAGTGCCCACCGCTGCGCGGCGTCGCGTGCAGTCCCGCCTCGCGGGCGAACGCGATCGTCGCCGCGACGTCGCGCGGGGTCTCGCACCGCACGACGGCCCGTGGCCGGATGTCGCGGAACCGCACGATCGCCGGTGCGGCGGCGTCCTCGTAGCCGGGTGCCCCGGGCCGGATCACCCGGCCCGCGATCCGGCCCTCCAGTGCATCCCAGTCGGGATCCGACTCTGACGCGGACACGCCTTTCCTCCTACCGTCAAGCGCCGGCGGACCTGCTTCTGAGCAGCACGAGCGTTCCCAGCACCGGGAGGATGCCGGCGACCACCGCGAGCATCGAGTACCCGCCCAGCGAAAGCAACGCCGTGCCCGCCATCGTCGCGGTCGCCGAGACGCTCCACACGAGCGCGTCGACCGAGCCGACCACCTGGCCCTGGTTGCGGGTCGGAACGGTCACGGCCAGCCGCCGGCTGCCGGCGACGAAGCAGAGGTTCCAGCCGTAGCCCAGCAGGAACAGCGCCAGGTTGGGCAGGAACTGGTGCGTCTGCGGCGCGGTGGCGGCGATGGCCGCGGCGGCCACCAACACGGCCAGGCCCGCGTACATGACCGGCCGCGAGCCGACCCGGTCGATGATCCAGCCGGTCAGCGGGGCCAGCACGAACATGCCCGTGGTGTGCGCGGCCAGGGCCATGCCGACGAGGGTCAGGTCGAGGTGGCGCATGTGGATGTCCAGCGGTGCCGCCGTCATGATCGCGACCATGACCAGCTGCGCGATCACCATGACCGCGAGCAGCGCGCGGGCGGACCTGGTGGCCAGCAGGGCGCGGAATCCGCCACCCTCCTGGCCCTCGGAATCGGCGCGCCGGCCGGCCGGCAGCGTGAACAGCCCGGCCCACGCGGCGGCGCTGGCGATCGCGGCCAGCAGGAACGGCCCGGACAGGTCCGCCCAGCCGAAGGAGTGCGCGACGGTGCTGACCGGGTCGAGCAGCAGCGGCCCGCCGATCGCGCCGGCCGCACCCGCGGCGACCACCAGGCCGATCGCGAACCCGCGCCGGTGCGGCGGATACATCTCGGCGGCCGCGTAGCGGGAGATCACCGCGCCGCCGACGCCGAAGCCGAGCAGCAGCATGCCGAGGCACAACGTGACGATCTCGCCACCGAGCACCGCGAAGAACGAGATCGTCGCGCCCACGGTGGCCGAGGCGTAGGACAGCCCGATGCCGGACCGCCAGCCCGACCGGCTGCTCGCCCGGGCCACCAGCAGCGCGCCGATGCCGGTGCCGAGGATCGTCAGCGCCTGCGGCAGGGCGCCCCACGCCAGCCCGATCGCGTCGGCGGCGAAGATGGTGCTCGCCGGTGCCACGGCGGCCATCGCGGCGTTCAGCAGGGCGGCCGTGGTGAACAGCACGGCGATCGCCCGGCGGCGCGCCGTGATCTCGGCGCGGGTGAGCGGCGCCACCCGCTCCTGGCCGGCCTCCGCTGCCCTAGTCACGGGTCGTTCCGGTTCCTGCGCACACGATGTCCTCCCGGACCTGTCAGATGATGTGGACCTTCGGGACGTAGGAGATCCACCGCCCGCCGGCGTCGGCGAAGGCGCGTTCCTTCGCGATGACCTCCTCCGCGTGGCTCCAGGCGAACAGCACCGCGTAGTCCGGGTACGGCTCGGCGAACTCGTCGATCGACCGGATCGGGATGTGCGAACCGGGCATGAACCGGCCCTGCTTCTCCGGCGTGGAGTCCACGATGTACGGAACGAGGTCGGTGCCGATACCGGCGTAGCTGGTCAGCGTCGCGCTCTTCGCGGTGGCGCCGTACCCGACGACCCGCTTGCCGGCGTCGCGCAGCTCGTGCAGCAGGCCCACGAGGTCGGTGCAGATCCCGTCGATGTTCGCGGCGAACCGGTGGAACGTCGACTCGTCGGCGAGCCCCAGCTCACCCTCGCGGGCCACTGCCTCGCCCACCGCCGCCGACGGGCGGCGCGCGCCGGGGCGGGCGATCGTGTAGCGGAACGAGCCGCCGTGCACGGGCAGGTGCTCGACGTCGACCAGCTCGAACCCGAAGTGCGCGGCGAGTGCCCGCACCGAGCGGACGGCGAACAGGTAGAAGTGCTCGTCGTAGATCTGGTCGAAGATCGTGCTCGCCACGATGTCGCCGAGGTAGCGATCCTCCACCACGAACACGCCGTTCGGCGCCAGCAGCGCGTCCAGCCCGGCCCAGACCGAGTCCATGTAGGAGATGTGGCTGAAGGTGTTCGCCGAGAAGATCAGGTCCGCCGGTCCCTCGGTGGCGCGGACCGCCGCCGCCGAGGACTCGTCGAAGAACTCGACGTGCACCCGGATTCCCTTGTCCAGCGCCAGATCCGCTGCCTCGGCCGACGGGTCGACGCCGAGGTGGCGCACCCCGGCGGCGCTGATCGTCTCGAGCAGGATGCCGTCGTTGCTGCCGATCTCCACCACGAACGGGTCCTCGCCGGTGAGCTCGGTCTCCAGGAAGCGCCGCGCGGCCCGCCGGAAGTGCTCGGTCATCACCGACGACAGCGACGACCGGTACGGGTACTCCGCGCCGAACATCCACTCCCGGGGCAGCTCCTCGAGCTGCTGGACCATGGTGCAGGAGGTGCAGATGCCGACCTTGAGGTGGTAGAAGTTCTCCCTGCCGACGTCCTGCGGTCGCAGGTAGCCGTTGGAGACCGGCTGGCGCCCCAGGTCGAGGCACTCCCGCACGGCAGCGCCGCAGATGCGGCAGCTCGGCTCGTTCTTGGCGTTCACGGCGATCAGCCCCTTTGGTGTTCAGGAATGTGCGGGATCTTCGGCGAGCTCGGTCAGCAGCCCGACGATCTCGGACGTCGACGGCTGGGCGGCGATCTCGGCGGCGAGGCCCGCTGCCGTCCGGCCGTACTCCGGCTCGTCCAGCAGCTCCCGGCAGCACCGCACGATCGCGTGTGGACTGATCTCCTCCGGTAGCAGCCGGAGACCGGCGCCCGCCTTGACGATCGCGTCCGCGTTGTCGAACTGGTCGTCGAACTGCGGCAGCACGACCTGCGGGCAGCCCGCCTCGAGCGCCGTCAGCGCGGTGCCCTGGCCGCCGTGGTTGATCGAGACGTCGCAGGCCCGCAGCACGTGCGACATCGGGACGCGGCCGGCGTGCCGGACCGCGGCCGGCAGCGGCGGCCAGGTCGCGGCGATCTCGTCGTCGACGGCCACCACCAGCTCGACCCCGAGTCCGGCGAGGCTCTCCAGCACCGGCAGCACGAAGTCGGTGACCCCGCGCTCGCCGAGCCGCGGCAGCACCGTGCCGAGCGTGAGGCAGACCCGCGGCCGGCGCCGCGGCGCGAGCAACCACCCGGGCACCCGCGCGTCGCCGTTGTAGGGCACGTAGCGCATGTTCCGGTGGTCGGCCGTGTGCGCGAGGCGCACGCTCGGCGGCCACGGGTTGAGCACGGCCGCCGGTTCCCCGAGGTCGGTGAGCCCGTGCGCCGCGAGCTCCGTGCCCAGCTCGGCCAGCGCGGCAGGCCGGTACTCCGACAGTGGCGCGATGCCCCAGTGGTGCTCGACGCGCGGGACGCCGTGCACCGCGGCGGCGATCGGCCCGGCGAGCTCCGCGCGCTCGCTGACGACCAGGTCCGGCCGCCACGACTCCACGACGGACAGCGTGCCGGCCAGGCTGCGCGCGCCGATGCGGGCGAACGCCCGGCCGTGGGCGTAGCGCTGCTCCTCCTGGCTGACCGCGACCTCGGTGCCCGGCCGGACCACGCCGGCCGCCGCCAGGTCCGCGAGCCCCGCGGCCGGCCCGCACGACGCGGCCGGCAGGCCCGCGCGCAGCACGGTCGGCACGAAGTTCTCGGTCGTGGTGACCAGCACGTCATGGCCCAGCGCCCGGCACGCCCAGGCCAGCGGCACCAGCGGGAACAGGTGCCCGGACAGGGCGACATGGGTGAACAGGATGCGCATGGGTTCCTCGCGCGCCTAGGCGGCGTGCCGCGTGTTCTCGGCCCGGACGAGGCGCGGTTGCGGGATGGGCACGATGAACTGGCCGCCCCGCTCGAGGAACGCCCGCTCCTTGCGGATGATCTCCTCGGCGTAGTTCCAGGCGAGCAGCAGGTAGTAGTCCGGCGGGTTCTCCCTGGCCTGCTCCGGCGAGACCACCGGCACGTGCGTCGCCGGCGTCAGCCTGCCCTGCTTGAGGGTCGTGGTGTCGCTGGTGAACTCCAGCTCGCCCCCGTCGAGCCCGCAGAACTCCAGCAGCGCGCAACCCTTGGACGGCGTTCCGTAGCCGGCGACGCGCTTGCCGTCGGCGACGAGTGCCCGCACCAGCTCGCGGATCTGGCTCATCACCTGCCGGCTGCGCGCGGCGAACTCCCGGTACCGCTGCTCGCCGTTGAGACCGCGCCGGTCCTCGAGGGCCAGCAGTTCGGCGACCGCGGGGCTGGTCGGGTGCGGGGCGGTGTCCGGGGCGCCGAACACGACGATCGACCCGCCGTGCACCGGCGCCCGCTCGACGTCGACGACCCGCAGGCCGTGCAACGCGAACAGCCGGGTGAGCGTGCCCAGCGAGAAGTAGGACAGGTGCTCGTGGAAGATCGTGTCGAACTGGTTCTCCTCGAGCAGCGGCAGCAGGTGCGGCACCTCGATCGCGACCACGCCGTCCGCCGCGAGCACCGTGGTGACCCCGTCGAGGACGGCGTGCACGTCGTCGATGTGCGCGAAGCACTGCCGGCCCAGCACGAACCTCGCCCTGCCCTGCTCGCCGGCGATCCGCCCGGCGACCTCCGCGCCGAAGAACGCGGCGACGGCGGGCACGCCGCGCTCGTTGGCGATCTCGACGAGGTTGCGCGCCGGGTCCACGCCGACCACCCGCATGCCGGCGTCGGCGAAGATGCCGAGGTGGGTGCCGATGTTGCTGCCCAGCTCGACGACCAGGTCACCGGGCGCGAGGCCGAATCGCTCCGTGGACAGCTCCACGATGTGCCGCATGTGCCCGAGGATCAGGTCCGACTCGGACGAGACGTAGACGTAGTCGCCGAACAACGCCTCCGGGTCGACCGTGTGCCGCAGGCTCACCAGCCAGCAGCTGCGGCACACGATCACCTCGAGCGGGTAGGTCGGTTCCGGCTCGTCCCGGTCGGCCGGGTCGATGAAGCCGTTCGCCAGCGTGGTGTTCCCGAAATCCATGATCTCGAGCCAGTCGTCGCGCCCGCACACGCGGCACTCGTCGACCCGCCTGATGATGTCCCGCATCACGCCTCCTGAGGATCCTTGACGGGCTGGTGCGGCGGCCGGCGACGTTCACCGGGTCTCCCGACGGCCCGGCTTCCCGCCGGCGGCGTTGCCACCGGCCGCCGCACTAGGCGGCCTTCGCGATCACCGCTCGCTGCTTGAGCGGCTCCCACCAGGCGCGGTTGTCGCGGTACCACTGGATGGTCGCCGCGATACCGTCCACGAAGGACACCTGGGGCTCGTAGCCGAGCTCGCGCCGGATCTTGCCGATGTCCAGCGAGTACCGCCAGTCGTGTCCCTGACGGTCCGGGACACGCTCGACCATGTGCCAGCCGGCGCCGGCGGCCTCCAGCAGGATCTCGGTGAGCTCGAGGTTGGTCAGCTCGGTGCCGCCACCGATGTGGTAGACCTCGCCGGACCGGCCGCCGTTCAGCACGAGCTGGATGGCGCGGCAGTGGTCGGACACGTGCAGCCAGTCCCGCATGTTGCCGCCGCTGCCGTAGAGCGGCACCTTCCTGCCGTCGAGCAGGTTGGTCACGAACAGCGGGATCACCTTCTCCGGGAACTGGTAGTGCCCGTAGTTGTTGGTGCACCGGGTGACCATCACGTCGAGCTTCCGCGTGCGGTGGAAGGCGAGGGCGAGCAGGTCCGAGCCGGCCTTCGCCGCGGCGTAGGGGACGTTGGGGTCCAGGGGCGAGGTCTCGGTCCAGGAGCCCTCGTCGATCGACCCGTAGACCTCGTCGGTCGAGATGTGCACGAACCGCTCGACGCCGTGCCGCTTGGCCGCCTCCAGCAACACCTGGGTGCCGACGACGTTCGTGCGCACGAACCGGTCGGCGCTGACGATCGAACGGTCCACATGGGTCTCCGCGGCGAAGTGCACGACCGCGTCGTGCCCGGCCACCACCTCGTCGACGACGCGCGGGTCGCTCGTGTCGCCCCGCACGAACCGGTAGCCGGGGTGATCCGCGACCGGCGCCAGGTTCGCCGGGTTTCCGGAGTAGGTGAGCTTGTCCAGCACGGTGACGCTGGTTCCCGCCGACCCCGGCAGCTCACCGCGCAACGTCGCGCGCACGAACTCCGAGCCGATGAAGCCCGCCCCACCGGTCACAAGGATCTTCATTCGGTCTCCAGAACTGTGGCCGTCGCATTGGGTGAAATCGTCGCAACGCGGAGTTCTCGACCGCATCTCGTGAAATGCGATGCCGAATTCCCACGGTTTCGGCGGCGGTTTCCGAGCCGCCCGCGTCACCCGTTCGAGCAACGGAACCGCACTCTCGAAGATGCCCCGGCGGCGGCCGTCGGCAAGGATCGGCGGGGGCCGCCGGCGAGATGCCGACGGGAGGTACGGAGGCGCTGTGTGAGGATGTCGGACGTGACGGGTCGGCTGGAGTCCAAGGTCATCGTGGTCACCGGGGGCAGCTCCGGTATCGGCCGGGCGGTCGCGCAGCGCGCCGCCGCCGAGGGCGCCGCGGTGGTGATCGGGGCGCGTGGCAAGGACGCCGGCGAGCAGGTCGCCGGCGAGATCCGGGCGTCGGGCGGCCAGGCGTCGTTCGTGCCCACCGACGTGACCGTCGAGGCCGAGGTGCAGGCGCTGGTCGGGGCGGCGGTCGAGCGGTTCGGCCGGCTGGACGGCGCGTTCAACAACGCCGGCGGGGTGAGCGGGTTCGCGCCGGTGCAGGACGTCACCGCCGAGCACTGGCACGCGGAGCTCGAGCAGAACCTGACCGGCGTGTTCCACAGCCTCAAGCACCAGATCCCGGCGCTGCTGGCGGCCGGTGGCGGCGCGGTGGTGAACAACGCCGCGGTCGCCGGCGCCGTCGGGGTCGGCTCGATGTCGCCCTACGTCGCGGCCAAGCATGGCGTGGTCGGTCTGACCCGGGCCACCGCGATGGAGTGCGCGGAGCGCGGCGTGCGGGTGAACGCGCTGATCACCGGAACGGTGGACACGCCGCTGTTCCGCGGCCTGCTCGGCGCTCCGGCGGAGGGCGAGCTCGACGTGCCCGGCCTGAACCCGGCCGGCCGGGTGGCGGCCGCCGCGGAGATCGCGGCGTTCGTCGCGTTCCTGCTCAGCGACGACGCGGCCTTCATCACCGGCGCCGCGCTCGCGATCGACGGCGGCTTCACCGCCCAGTGACCGCGGGCCGCGGGCTCTCCCGGCTCACGCGGCAGGAGCCGACCGCCCGGCCACACCCGGCCACGGCGCGCGCCGGCCGAGGTGGCCGAGGTGCGCGGTCAGGGTGTCGGCGTCCGGGCCCACCGCCACCGGCTCGCCGAACAGGCCGAGCGCGCGGGCCTCGGGGCCGATGAACTCCCGGGCGAACGCGCGGACGGTGGACACCACCTCGTCGTCGGGCCGGTAGCCGGCGCCCGCCCCGCCGGCCAGGTCCCAGCCGTGCGTCAGCAGCTCCATCAGGCTCAGCGTGGCGAGCACGTGTCCCGGGGTCTGCGGGGAGCGCGCCACGAACGTCCGCTCGAGCACGCCCGGCGCGCCGAACGCCGCGACACACCGCTGCCCCGCGGCCCGCAGGCTGCCCACCGGGTCGTCGCCGAGGAAGTCCGTGTCGGCGAGCTTGTTCTGGTCGAGCGCGTCCGGCCGGGTGTCGTTCGCGTCCAGGGTCTCGCCCTCGACGATGCGCGTGGTCAGCCCGATCATCCCGACCAGGTGGTTGCCGACCTGGCGCACCGTCCACTCGGTACACGGGCTCGGCAGCTCCCACGCCCCCGCGGGGACGGTGCCCACGACTCCGAGCGTCGTCCGCAGTGCACGGTCGAGCAGTGCCGGCAGTTCCATGTTCGGTCCTTCCCCTCGCCGTGTGTGGTCCACCGGTTACTCTCACGTGGTCACGGTCGTCCGGCATCTCCCTGCGTGCCGCGCCTCCCGGGTGGCGCACACCGGCGGTAGCCATCCCCGTTCCCTTGCGATTGCATGGAATCGTCGCTCTTCACGGGAGAACCAGATGACCGAGACCCTGCCGGGCCCGATCTCGATGCCCGTCACGCGCACCACGTTCTTCGACCCGCCGCCCGAGCTCGCCCGGTTGCGCGCGGAGCAGCCGCTGAGCCGCCTGCGTTTCCCCGACGGCCACGTCGGCTGGCTGGTCACCGACCACGCCCTGGCCCGTGCGGTGCTGTCCGACCGGCGGTTCAGCTCGCAGAACCAGTACCGCAGGCCGGTGATCCCCCTCCCGATCATGAACAAGGAGGGCCTGCGCCCGATGCTGCCCGGCGCGTTCGTCGCCATGGACCCCCCGGACCACACGCGGTACCGGAGGTTGCTCGGCGGGCAGTTCTCCGAGCGGCGGATGCGCCTGCTCGAGTCGTGGATCGCGGGCGTGGTCGCCGAACACCTGGACGCGATGGAGCGCACCGGCGGCCCGGTCGACCTGGTGCGCACGTTCGCGCTGCCGATCCCGTCGCTGGTGATCTGCGAGCTGCTCGGCGTGCCCTACGCCGACCGCGACCGCTTCCAGCACTACAGCGCCATGCTGGTGCGGCTGGACGCGAGCCCGGCGGAGGCCGAGGCGGCCCGGGTGTCCTTCTTGGACTTCCTGGTCGGGCTGGTGCGACACAAGCGGAGCAACCCGGCCGACGACCTCATCAGCGGGCTGATCGCGGTCGGCGGGCTGACCGACGAGGAGCTCGCCGGAGTGGCGTTCCTGCTGCTGTTCGCCGGCCACGAGACGACCGCGAACATGATCGCGCTGGGGATGTTCACGCTGCTGACCCATCCCGGCCAGCTCGCCGCGCTGCGGGCCGATCCGTCCCGGATGGACGGTACGGTCGAGGAGCTGCTGCGGTACCTGTCGGTCGTGCAGCTCGGCACGGTCCGCGGCGCGCTGGAGGACGTGGAACTGGGCGGGCACACCATCCGCGCGGGCGACTCGGTGTGCGTGTCGCTGCCCGCGGCCAACCGGGACCCGGCGAAGTTCGACGAGCCGGACACCCTCGACATCACCCGGTCCACCACCGGGCACGTCGCGTTCGGTCACGGCATCCACAAGTGCCTCGGCCAGCAGCTGGCCCGCATGGAGATGCGCACCGGGTACGCCGCCCTGCTGCGCCGGTTCCCGACCCTGCGCCTGGCGGTGCCGCCGCGGGAGGTGCGGATGCGCACCGACATGATCATCTACGGGGTGCACGAACTGCCGATCACCTGGTAGCCGGCCGACGCGACCGGCCCCCCGCGCGGTGCGGGGGGCCGGTGGGTGTTGCTCGGGCTCAGGCCGGTGCCGCCGGATCAGGCCTCGAGACCTCTCACAGCGCGGCCAGCGCCGCGCGGTACTCGCCGGTGTCCCGCGCGTCGGGAATTCCGTTCACGACCGACCACCGGACCGTGCCCGACTTGTCGATGACGAACGTGCCCCGTTTCGCCACGCCCCGGCTCTCCTCGAACACCCCGTACGCCTTCGCGACGGCACCGTGCGGCCAGAAGTCGGCCAGCAGCGGAAACTTGTAGCCCTGCTGGTCGGCCCACGCGCGGTGGGCGAACATCGAGTCCACGGACACCGCGAGCACCTGCACGTCGTCGCTCTCCGCCAGGTCGGCCAGCTCGTCGCGGATCGAGCAGAGCTCACCCTCACAGATTCCGCTGAACGCGAGCGGAAAGAACACGAGCACCACGTTGCGCTCGCCGCGGAAATCCGCGAGCTTCACGACCGCACCGCCCTGGTCCATCAGTTCGAAGTCCGGGGCGGTCTCGCCCACGCCGACCGTCATGGCAGGTCCCTTCCTCGCGTCACACGCCTCCGGCCGAGGCTAGTCGGCGCCGCGCAGGCACACCTCTCACATGTTGCTCAGCCACCGGAACTCGCCTTCCTCGGGGCGACGGCAACCTCGGAGATGCAGCGGCTGGAGTTCGCCGCGAAAGTCAAGCGAGCAGGAAATTCATCCGGAGGAGCTCACCGATGCGAGTCATGTTCGCCATCTGGCCTGCACCCGCACATCTGTACCCGCTGGTTCCCCTCGCCTGGGCGCTGCGGGCCGCCGGGCACGAGGTCGTCGTCGCCTCCCACCCCGGCATCCTCGAGTCGGTCGCGGCCATGGGCCTGACCCCGGTCAAGCTCTGCGAGGCGGACAGCATGCCGGTGCCGATGGGACCGGGCCGCGCGTTCACCGACGAGCGGGCCAAGCTCGCCGACATCACGGCGAAACTGGACATCCAGGGACCGGACAGCGAGCACTGGAACGTGTTCAGCCACTTCCTGCTGCCCGCGATGTGGGACTTCAACCCCTACCAGGGCTCCCCCGCCGGCCCGCTGCCCGCGATGGACGGGCTGGTCGAGTTCGCCCGCGGCTGGCGGCCCGACCTGGTGCTGTGGGACCCGTGCTTCCCCGGCGCCGCCGTGGCTGCGCGCGCGGTCGGCGCCGCACACGCCCGCTGGTGGACCGCGCCGGACGTCATCGGCTGGAGCCTGGACAAGTTCACCGAGCTCACCTCCCGGCCCGGCGCGCCCGCGGTGGACAACCCGTTGGCCGAGACCGTCCGGCCGATGGCGGAGAAGTACGGCGTCGAGGTCGACCGGGAGACCCTGCTCGGCCAGTGGACCCTCAACCCGATGCCGGCGACGATGGACCTGCCGGTCGACACCCGGACCCTGCGGGTGCGCTGGATCCCGCACTCCCAGCAGGCGACCATGCCGGACTGGCTGTACCCGCTGCCGGATCGTCCCCGGGTCGCGCTGTCGCTGGGCCTGTCCTCGCGCCAGTTCCTCGAGGGTGGCTGGGACCACGTGCCGGTGCTGCTCGACGCGCTGTCCGAACTGGACGTCCAGGTCGTGGCGACGCTCAACGACAAGCAGCTCGCCGGCGTCTCGGAGATCCCGGACAACGCCCACGTGGTCGAGTACGCCCCGCTGGACCAGGTGGTGCCCTCCTGCTCGCTGCTGATCCACCACGGCGGGCTCGGCACCGCGGTGCCGGCCGCGGCGGCGGGCGTGCCGCAGATCGTCGTCGACTTCCTGGACAACGACATCACCGCGGTCGGCGAGGGCGACGGCATGGCCACCACGCGGTTCACCCTCGGCCCGGCCACCGCCCGGTACATCACCGGGCACGGCGCCGGCCTGGTGGTCGACGTCGGAAACCCGGACCTGGACCTGATCCGCAAGCAGGTCACGCGGGTGCTGACCGAACCGGCGTTCACCGAGGGCGCCGCGCGGATGCGTGAGGACTTCCTCGCCACCCCGAGCCCCAGCGAAATGGTCCCGATCCTCGAACGCCTGACCGCAACGCACCGAGGCTGACATCCGCTGCGCCGTAAGGAGAAGCATGTACGACTACGTGATCGTCGGCGCCGGCTCGGCCGGCTGCGTGCTCGCGTCCCGGCTGAGCGAGGACCCCGACGTGACGGTCTGCCTCGTCGAGGCGGGTCCGGTGGACGAAGCCGACAACATCCACATTCCCGCGATGTTCGGCGAGCTGTTCCGCACCCGGTTCGACTGGGACTACGACTCCCACGAGGAGGACCAGCTCGACCGGCGGCGCATCTTCCTGCCGCGGGGCAAGGTGCTCGGCGGCTCGAGCTCCATCAACGCGATGCTCTACCTGCGCGGCAACCGGCTGGACTACGACGGCTGGAACGTGCCGGGCTGGAGCTACGACGAGCTGCTGCCGCTGTTCAAGCGCTCGGAGGACAACGAGCGCGGCGAGTCGGAGTACCACGGCGTGGGCGGCCCGCTGACCGTCTCGGACGGACGGTCGCGCAACCCGTCGACCGCCGCGCTGGTCGAGGGCGCGCTGGAGGCCGGCTACGCGCACAACGACGACTTCAACGGCGCGAGCCAGGACGGCTTCGGATACTTCCAGCTGACCCAGCGCGACGGCAGGCGCTGCAGCACCGCGCGCGGGTTCCTGCGGCCCGCGCTGTCCCGGCCGAACCTCACCGTCCAGACCCACGTGCAGGTGCTGCGGGTCAGCATCGAGAACGGCCGGGCGACCGGGATCGTGGGCCTGCGCCTCGACGAGGAGATCACCATCCGCGCCGAGCGCGAGGTCATCCTCTCGGCCGGTTCCTACAACTCCCCGCAGCTGCTGCAGCTGTCCGGCGTCGGCCCGGCGGACCTGCTGGCCGGTCTGGAGATCGACGTCGTGCTCGACCAGCCGCAGGTCGGGCAGAACCTGCAGGACCACCCGCTGGTCCCGCTGATCTTCACGCACTCCCAGCCGGTCAGCCTGCTCAACGCCTGGGAGCCGGAGTCGGTGCGGCAGTTCCAGGAGGAGGGTCGCGGCCCGCTGACCTCCAACGGCCCGGAGGCGGGCGGCTACATCCGCACCGACCCGAGCCTGCCCGCCCCGGACGCGGTGTTCTTCGGCGGCCCGCTGATGTTCGCCGACAGCGGGCTGAGCATCCCGACCGACCACGCGCTGACCTACGGCCCGGTCATGCTGACGCCGCGCAGCCGCGGCGAGGTGGGGATCATCTCCAACGACCCGACGACGAAGCCGAAGATCGTGCACAACTACTTCGCCGAGCCGGCAGACCTCGACGCGGCGGTCGCCGCCACCCGGGTCGGGCTGGAGATCGCCCGGCAGCCGGCGATGCGACCCTACGCGGAGCGGCTGCACTTCGCCCCGGACTCGGAGTCCGACGCGGACCTGCGCACGTTCATCCGCCGGTACTCGCACTCGATCTTCCACGCCAGCGGCTCGTGCGGCATCGGCCGGGTCGTCGACGACGAGCTGCGCGTGCTCGGCATCGACGGGCTGCGGGTCGCCGACTGCTCGGTCATGCCCACGGTCGCCCGGGGCGCCACCAACGCCTCGGCCATCGTCATCGGCGAGAAGGCGGCGGACCTCATCCGCGGCGCCGGTGCCATCGGCGGCCGGCCCGGCGCACCCATAGCCAAGGCGTCCTAGCCCAACTCCGGAGAGGGAAGAAAGTCGTGGCCACACCACAGATTCCGTCGCAGGCCGCCGAGCTGGCCGACCTCGACAGGCGGCACCTGATGCGCTCACTGCAGAACGGCGCCATCACCGACCGGGTGATCATCACGCGGGGCAAGGGCTCCCTCGTGTGGGACGCGGAGGGCAACGAGCTGCTCGACGCGGCCGGCGGCGGGGTCTGGCACTCCCCCATCGGCCACGGCCGCCCGGAGCTCGCCGAGGTCGCGGCCAGGCAGATCGAGCAGCTGGAGTTCTTCACCAGCCTGCTGGAGTTCACCAACGAGCAGGCGATCCGCCTCGCGGTGCGGCTGGCCGACCTCGCCCCGCCGGGCATCGAGCGGGTCTTCTTCTCCAGCGGCGGTTCCGAGGCCGTGGAGACCGCGATCAAGGCGGCCCGGCTCTACCACTTCCGCAAGGGCGAGCCGGACCGCACCTGGATCCTCGCGCGGCACTACGCGTTCCACGGCGCCGCGTACGGCAGCGGCACCGCCACGGGCTTCCCGCCCATGCAGCACGGCGTCGGCCCGAACCTGCCGCACGTGGAGAAGCTCTCGCCGCCCTACCTCTACCGGGCCGCGGAGATGTACGGCGGGCAGGACCCGACCGACTTCCTCGTGGCCGAGCTGGAGCAGACCATCGAGCGGATCGGCGCGGGCAACATCGCCGCCATGATCGGCGAGCCGATCATGGCGGGTGCCGGGGTGCTGGCACCACCGGCCGACTACTGGCCGCGGGTGCGCGAGGTGCTGCGGCGCAACGGCATCCTGCTCGTGGCCGACGAGGTGGTCACCGCGTTCGGCCGGATCGGCTCGTGGTTCGAGTCGGCCACACGTGAGATGGACGCGGACATCATCACCACGGCGAAGGGCATCGCCGGCGGGTACGCGCCGCTCGGCGCGACGCTGATGACCGACGAGATCGCCGACACGCTGCTCGGCGACGGCGGGTTCTTCCACGGCTACACGTTCCAGGGCCACCCGGTGGCCTGCGCGCTCGGGCTGGCCACGCTCGACGTGATCGACAAGGAGAACCTGCTCGCCAACGCGCGGCGCATCGCCGGCTGGTTCGACACCGGCCTGGCCCCCGCCGCGGACCTGCCGACCGTCGGCGACATCCGCATCGAGGGCTCGCTGGCCGCGCTGGAGCTGGTCTCCGACCGCACCCACAAGATCCCGATGGAGTGGGACGACGTGACCGCGGCCGCCTTCGAGGTGCGCCGCGCGCACGGCGTCATCGCGCGGCCCTACGGCCACAACCTGGTGCTGGCCCCGCCGCTGATCTTCACCGAGGACGAGGCCCGGCGCGCCACCTCCGCCGTGGTCGAGGTGCTGTCCCGGCTCGGTACCGACGGCCGCATCGCGCCCCGGTAACCCGCTCGAGAACCCAAGGAGGACACGGTGACCAACGCCCCAGCACCGTCCCGGGCCGAGCTGGTCGGCCGGGCGTCGGAACTGACCGAACTGCTGCGCAAGCACGCGAGCTGGCAGGAGCAGAACCGGCGGCTGCACGACGACACGATCGACGCGCTGGCGCAGGCCGGCATGTTCCGGCTGCGCACCCCGAAGCGCTACGGCGGGTACGAGGCCGACGCCCGCACGCTCGTCGACGTCTCCATCGAGCTGGGCCGCGGCGACGGCGCGACGGCCTGGACCGCGTCGGTGTACTGGATTCCCACGTGGATGGTGGGCCTGTTCCCCGACTCGGTGCAGGACGAGGTGTTCGCCACCCCCGACGTGCGGGTGTGCGGCACGCTGAGCCCGAGCGCGGCGGCCACGCCCGTCGACGGCGGCATGGTCGTCGACGGGCGGTGGGGGTTCATCAGCGGTGCGCTGCACAGCCAGTGGCAGGAGATCATCGCGATGGCGCCCACCCCGGACGGGCAGGGCCAGTGGCCGGTCATGGCGCTGGTCCCGCTGTCCGAGCTGACGATCGTGGACGACTGGCACACCTCCGGCCTGCGCGGCACGGGCAGCGTGACCACGGTGGCCAAGGACGTGTTCGTCCCGGCCGAGCGGGTCATGCCGCTGCCCGCGATCCTGCAGGGACAGTCGGCGTCCGAGCGCAACGCGGGCTCGCCGATGTACCGGGCGCCGCTGCTCGCGGTGGCCAACGCGTCCTCGCCGGTCGGCATGATGATCGGCCTGGCGAAGGCCGCGCAGGAGCACTTCGTCGCCGCGCTGCCGAACAAGAAGATCGCCTACACCGACTACGACAGCAAGGCCGGGGCGCCGATCACCCACCTGCAGCTCGCGGAGGCGGCGCTGAAGGCGGACCAGGCGGAGTTCCACGGCCACCGGATCGCCGAGATGGTCGACCGCAAGAACGCGGCCGGCGAGCCCTGGTCGGTGGCCGAGCGCGCCCGCACCCGCGCGGACGTCGGCATGGCGGCCCGGGTGGCCAAGGAGGCCGTCGACATCCTGGCCGCGGGCAGCGGCGGCTCGTCGATCTACGACGACGCGCCGATCCAGCGGATCGTGCGGGACATCCAGGCCGCCGGCCAGCACGCCCTGGTGAGCCCGAGCACCAACTTCGAGCTCTACGGCCGAATCCTGTGTGGACTCGAGCCCAACACCTCCTACATCTAGCCGGAGCGCACATGTACGACTACGTCATCGTCGGCGCGGGGTCGGCGGGCTGCGTGCTCGCGGCACGGCTGACCGAGAACCCGGACGTCACGGTCTGCGTCGTCGAGGCGGGGCCGGCCGACTCCGCCCAGAACATCCACGTTCCGGCGGCGTTCGCGAAGCTGTTCCGCACCCAGTACGACTGGGACTACGACACCGCGGAGGAGCCGCGGCTCGGCGGTCGGCGGCTGTTCCTGCCCCGCGGCCGGGTGCTCGGCGGCACCAGCTCGATCAACGCGATGCTCTACGTCCGCAGCACGCGGGTGGACTACGACGGCTGGCAGCAGCCCGGGTGGAGCTTCGACGAGCTGCTGCCGCTGTTCAGGCGCTCGGAGGACAACGAGCGCGGCGAGTCGGAGTACCACGGCGTCGGCGGCCCGCTGAGGGTGTCCGACGGGCGCTCGCACAACCCGACCTCGGCGGCGGTGGTCGAGGGCGCGCTGGAGGCCGGGTTCGCCGCCAACGACGACTTCAACACCGGGGTGCTGGACGGGTTCGGCGACTTCCAGCTCACCCAGCGCGACGGGCGGCGCGACAGCACCGCCACCGCGTTCCTGCACCCGGCGCTGTCCCGGCCGAACCTCACGGTCGAGACGAACCTCCAGGTGCACCGGGTGCTGGTCGAGAACGGCCGGGCCACCGGCGTGACCGGGCAGCGGCTCGGCGAGGAGGTCACCATCCGGGCCGAGCGGGAGGTCGTGCTGTCCGCCGGCGCGTACAACTCGCCGCAGCTGCTGCAGCTGTCCGGCATCGGCCCGGCCCAGCTGCTGTCCGCGCTGAACATCCCGGTTGTGGCCGACCTGCCGCACGTCGGGCAGAACCTGCAGGACCATGCGCTGGTCCCGCTGATCTACGCGCACTCCCACCCGGTCAGCCTGCTCGCCGCCGAGCAGCCGGAGAACGTGCGGCTGTTCCTGGAGGAGAACCGCGGACCGCTGACCTCCAACGGCCCGGAGTCCGGCGGCTACGTGCGCACCGACCCGGGCCTGCCCGCGCCGGACGCCGCGTACTTCGCCGCACCGGTCATGTTCGTGGAGAGCGGCCTGGCGCCGCCGACCGCGCACGCAATCTCGTGCGGGCCGGTGCTGGTCGCGCCGCGCAGCCGCGGGTACGTGCTGCTCGCCTCGGACGACCCGACCACGAAGCCGCGGATCCTGAACAACGTCTTCGCCGACGAGTCCGATCTGGACACCGCGGTGGCCGCCGTGCGGATCGGTATGGAGATCGCCCGGCAGAAGGCGATGGCGCCCTACACCGACGAGCTGCTCAACGCGCCCACGTCCGATTCGGACGCCGACCTGCGCGAGTACGTCCAGCGGTACACGCACTCGATCTTCCACCCGGCCGGCACCTGTGCGATCGGGACGGTGGTCGACCCGAGCCTGCGGGTGCACGGTGTGGACGGGCTGCGGGTCGCCGACTGCTCGGTGATGCCCACGGTCGGCCGCGGCAACCCCAACGCGAGCGCGGTCGTGATCGGCGAGAAGGCCGCGGCTCTGATCAGCGGCACCGCATCCGTGCCGGCGGCGGCGTAGACGGACACCCGGAGTTCACCGACAACTGAGGAGAAACGATGGCAGCGCCCACCGCCGAAGAGCAGCAGGCTCGGCTCGAGGCCTACTACGGGCCCTTCACCAGTGAGAAGGAAAGGGAAGTACTGGGCGTGCCGCTGCGCCTCGTCGCCGCCTGGGCGAAGAACGACGTCGAGGCGATCGTCGACGTGTTCACCGAGGACGGCGTGCTGATCCTGCCCGGCGACGTCTACAAGAAGGGCCACGACGAGATCCGGCCGTTCCTCGCCGCCGCGTTCGCGGGCCCGTTCCGCGGCACCGGCGTCACCGGCAAGCCGGTCGACCTGCGGTTCGCCGCCGACGACGTCGCGATCATCCGGACGCACGGCGGTGTGCTGGCCGCCGGCAGCTCGGAGATCGAGCCGGAGCTCGCCGTGCGGTCCGGCTGGACCTGCGTGAAGCGGGACGGCACCTGGTACCTCGCGAGCTACCAGAACAGCCCCCGCGGTGACGGCGCGACCTTCCGCTGGTGAGGGGGCGCACGTGACCACGGTCGTCAACCCGCCGGGCACGGCGGCGGAGATCCTCGCCCGGTTCGGCGTCGAGGAGGACACGTCCTTCTACGGCCCGTTCACCGGCAAGGCCGACAAGGCCGTGCTCACGGTGCCGATGCGCATCATGGCCGCCTGGGCGATCAACGACCCCGACGTGTTCGCGGCGGTCTTCACCCACAACGGCAGCCTGCTCATGCAGGACAGCCAGCTGACCAGCCGCGAGGAGATCCGCGCCTACATGGCCGCGGGCTTCGCCGGGCCGCTGCGGGGAGCGCGGGTCACCGGCTGGCCGCTGGACGTCAACCACCTCACCGACGAGGTGGCGGTGGTGGTCACCCAGGGCGGGATCATCCTCGCCGGCGAGACCGGCCTGGCTCCGCAACGCCAGATCCGGGCGACGTGGGTGATCGTGGCGCAGGACGGGGAATGGCGCTTGCTGTCCCACCAGAGTTGTCCGATCGGGGCCTGAGCGGCCGCACGTCGAAGGAGAAGGAATGTCGAACGGCAGAGTGCTCGTCGAGCAGGCCAGGAAGTGGGCCGGCTACTACGGAAAGTACGCCAACGGCCCGGAGGGCGCGGTGATCACGGTGCCGCTGCGCATCCGCGCCGCGTGGGACAACAAGGACGCGGACGCCTTCGCGGGGATGTTCACCGAGCAGGGCAGCTTCATCCTGGGCGACGACACCCTCACCAACCCCGACGAGATCCGCGACTACATCAAGGACGTCTTCGCGGGCCCGGCCGCCGGGACGAGGTTCGAGGAGGAGGCGCTGGAGATCCGCCTGCTCGCCCCGAACGTCGCGATCGCCGTCATGCAGGGCGGGGTCGTGCTGGAGGGCGAGACGAAGCCGGACCGCCGGCGCACCCACCGCTCGGTCTACCTCACGGTCAAGCGCGACGGTGACTGGCGGCTGCTGTCGCTGCAGACCAACCCCATCGGCGGCTGACCGCCCCACCTGACCCGACCCGCCACACCACCGACCCGACCCCCCACGCGGCCGAGCCGACCCCTCACGCCACCGAACCGACCCCTCACACCGCCGAACCGACCCCTCACGCGGCCGAACCGGCGCCGGGCGTCGCCGGTCGCGCGGACGGCGTGTCACCGCCGCACGGTCATGGGGTCGGTTCGGCCACGCACGGGACGACTCGACCGCGCAGGAGGTCGACTCGGCCATGCCACGAGACGACTCGACCGCGCAGGAGGTCGACTCGGCGATGTCAGGAGACGACTCGGCCGCGCTGGGGGCGGGTCGGTGGTGTGGGGGCGCGGTCAGGCCGGGTCCTCGTCGCGCAGGCGGGTGCGGGCGCCGGCGACGGCGGCGGTGACCTCGTCGGCGGCCGAGACGACCGACGCGCGGGTCAGGGCGGCCATCTCGGTCTGCTGGGAGATCACGCCGACCACCTCGTCCTGCATGCCCGCGACGGCCCGGAGCCGCTCGCCCACCGTGGACATGGCCTCGACGACGGCCGTGGTCTCCGTGGAGATCTGGGTGACCGTGGCCTCGATGCGGTCGGTGGCCTGGCCGGTCTGCGCGGCGAGGTTCTTCACCTCCTCGGCGACGACCCGGAAGCCGCGCCCGGCGTCCCCGGCCCGGGCCGCCTCGATGGTGGCGTTGAGGGCGAGCAGGTTGGTCTGGTCGGCCACGGACTTGATCATCGACGCGATCGTGGTGATGTCGGCGACCGCGGTCAGCAGCGACTCGATGACCCGGCGGGCCCTGGTCGAGTCGTGCAGCGCGGTCGCGGTCTCCGCCGTCGCGGTGCCGACGACGTCGCGGGCCTTGTCCAGCTCGTTCTCGAAGGCCTCCATCGCCCGGCCGGCGTCGCCGGCAAGCTGCACCCCGGTCTCGGCCACCGACGTGAGGACCTGCTCGAGGCGCTGCGCGAGCGCCTTCGCGGCGGCCTGCTCGCGCGCGGCCTCGACGGCCTGCGCCGCCTCCTCCCGGGCCGCGGTGGTCGCCGCCTGGCTGGTGGCGGAGAACGACCAGTAGACGACCTGGGCCGCGCACATCGCGAGCACGAACGCGGCGTGCAGGGCGGCGAACAGCATCGGGTGCGCCCGCGCGACCGGGGTGGAGTAGATCATGTCGGGCATCAGCAGGCCCATCACCAGGTGGTGCGCGGCGACCATGACGATGGCCATGATGAACGTCGCGGCGTCCTGGTAGAGGCTGATCAGCGCGAGCACGACGAAGTACTGGAAGTGCAGGTCGGTGAGCCCGCCGCCGCCGTGCACCAGCGCGGCCGCCCCGAGCAGGAACCCGACGGACACAACCATCGCCCCGCCCCGCGGGGTGCGCGGTACCCCCGAGAGCAGGGCGCACAGCAGCGTCCCGGCGATGAACAGCCAGACGATCACGATGTGCGAGATCGGCACGGTCTCGTGCGCGCCGTGACCGCTCGGCGCACCGAGGTGGACGCCGGCGTGCCCGGAGAACACGGCCACCGCGATGATCACGGGAAGGTTCAGCCAGAGCACGATCCGCAGCATCCGGTGCCGGGCCCGGAACGCACGCTCGGTCAGCACGATTCGCGGTATTCTCCAGCTGGACACACGCATACTCGATTCCCTCGGACGATCCGCCATTCCGCCGGTATCCCGACCATCGGCAGCCGGATCACGAACCTTCGGGATGCGAAGGAGGACGACGCTGTTGCGGTCACGGCGTCCGGCGTAGACAGTGGGGCCATGACCTCTGCGGCACGACGGGTGGACATCCTGCTCGTGGAGGACGATGCCGGCGACGTGTGGTTCACCCGGGACACCTTCGAGTACTACAAGGTCGACAACGCCCTGCACGTGGTGAGCGACGGGGTGTCCGCCCTGCGGTTCCTGCGGCGGCAGCCGCCGTACGAGGACGCGCCACGACCCGGGCTGATCCTGCTGGACCTGAAGCTGCCGAAGCTGGACGGGCGCGCGGTGCTCGCCGAGCTGCGGGCCGACGAGGCGCTTCGGGACATCCCGGTGGTGGTGCTGACGACCTCGGACGCCGAGGCCGACATCGTGCGCACCTTCGACCTGGGGGCGAGCGCCTACATCACCAAGCCGGTCGACTTCGAACAGCTCGTCGAGGTGGTGCGCCGGCTCGACCACTACTACCTCACGGTGGTCCGCGGCGCGCGCGGCTAGCATCCCGCATCGGGATGCGAAAGCCGGCGGATCCGGCTTCTGCACTTCCCCGACCCGGCCCACCCGCGGGCATGTCGACCCGTGGCGTCGCCGAGCCGACTTCCCACGCGGCGTGTCGACCCGTCACGCGGGTGAGTCGACCCGTGGCGTCGCCGAGCCGACTCGCTGCGCGACGCCCGGGCGCAACCGGGCCGCGGCACCCGGCGGCGTGCGGAGTCGACTCGACCGCGCCACCAGTCGACTCGACCGCGCCACGGGTCGACACGGCGATGCCGGTGGGTCGGGCCTACGCACGACCACATCGACCTGACAGCGCAGCACTCGTGCGGTAACCGCGCACGAGCTCACCGGGCGGCGTGCGCCCCCAGCTCGGCACGGGTCTGGCGGGCGATCTCCCGATCCTCGCGCGCGGTCACGACCAGCGTGGCGACCGGCGCGCCCGCCGCGGTGATGTCCGCGTCCCCGCTCGCCGCCCGGTTGGCGTGCTCGTCGAGCCGCACGCCGAGGAAGCCGAGCCCGGCGGCCGCCGCGGCGCGCACCGGCGGCTGGTGCTCGCCGACACCGCCGGTGAACACCAGCACGTCCAGGCCGTCCATCGCCGCCGCCATGCCGGCGATCTCCCGGCGCAGCCGGTGCACGTAGACGTCGAAGGCGCGGGTGGCGTCGGCCTCGCCCGCCTCGGCGGCCCGCAGCACGTCCCGCATGTCGCCGGACCCGCCGGCGAGCCCGGCGAGCCCGGACTCGTGCTCCAGCGCGTCGTCGAGCTCCTCGACGTCCACGCCGGCGTGCCGCAGCAGCCACAGCACCAGGCCGGGGTCGACGCTGCCCGAGCGGGTCGCCATCACCAGCCCGGCCAGCGGGGTGAAGCCCATGGTCGTGTCGACCGACCGGCCACCGGTCACCGCGGCGAGCGAGGCGCCGGCGCCGAGGTGGCAGCTGACGACCCGCGGGTTCTCGCGGTCCGGCAGCTGCGCCGCCCGCCGCGCGGCGTGGGCGTGGGACAGGCCGTGGAAGCCGTAGCGGCGCAGCTGCCAGCGCCGGTTCCAGTCGCGCGGCAGGGCGTAGGTCGCGGCCGCCGCGGGCAGGTCGTGGTGGAACGACGGTGTCGAAGCACGCCACGGCCGGCACCCCGGGCAGCACGGTCGGCGATCGCGTCGATGCCGGCCACGCCGCGCGGCTGGTGCAGCGGGGCCAGCTCGGTCAGGTCCGCGATCCGGTCGCGGACGCTCCCGTCGAGCACCGTCGGGCCCGCGAACCGCGGCGCCGCCGTGCACGATCCGGTGGCCGACCGCGTCCACCCGGTCCAGCCCGGCCACGAACCGCTCGAGCTCCTCGGTTCGCTTTCCCTCGTACCACTCCTCGAGGTCCAGCTCGCGGTGACCTCGTCGGCGGGGTCGAGCAGGCGCACCTTGAGGCTGGACGAGCCGGCGTTGACCACCAGGACGTGCATCAGTACTGCCAGGTCCAGTCCCGGACCTCCGGCAGGTCTTCGCCGTGGACGCGGGTCCACTGGTGGTGGCGGGCACGCACGTCCTGCATCCGCTGGCGCAGCAGCGCGGTCCGCGGGCCGAGGCCGGGCACCCGGTCGAGCACGTCGATCACGAGCCGGAAGCGGTCCATGTCGTTCATCACCAGCATGTCGAACGGCGTCGTGGTGGTGCCTTCCTCCTTGTAGCCGCGCACGTGGATGTTGTGGTGGTTGGTGCGGCGGTAGGTCAGCCGGTGGATCAGCCACGGGTAGCCGTGGTAGGCGAAGATGACCGGCCGGTCGGCGGTGAACATGGCGTCGAACTCGCGGTCGGTCATGCCGTGCGGGTGCTCGGTGTTCGGCTGCAGGCGCATCAGGTCGACCACGTTGACGACCCGCACGCGCAGCTGCGGCAGGTGCTCGCGCAGCAGCGACACGGCGCCGCCATGACCTCCAGCGTCGGCGCGTCACCGGCGCACGCGAGCACGACGTCCGGGTCGCGGTCGCCCTCCTCGTTGCCGGCCCACTCCCAGATGCCGGCGCCGCGGGTGCAGTGCAGCACCGCCTCGTCCATCGGCAGCCAGTCGGGCGAGGCGTTCTTGCCGGCCACCACGACGTTGACGTAGTCGCGGCTGCGCAGGCAGTGGTCGGCCACCGACAGCAGCGTGTTGGTGTCCGGCGGCAGGTAGACCCGGATCACCTCGGCCTTCTTGTTCATCACGTGGTCGATGAACCCGGGGTCCTGGTGGGAGAAGCCGTTGTGGTCCTGGCGCCACACGTGCGAGGTGAGCAGGTAGTTCAGCGACGCGATCGGCCGCCGCCAGGGGAGCCGCTTGCTGGTCTTGAGCCACTTCGCGTGCTGGTTGAACATCGAGTCGACGATGTGGATGAACGCCTCGTAGCAGGAGAACAGGCCGTGCCGGCCGGTCAGCAGGTAGCCCTCCAGCCAGCCCTGGCACAGGTGCTCGGAGAGCACCTCGACGACCCGGCCGTCGTGCACGAGGTGCTCGTCGACCGGCAGCATCTCGGCCTGCCACTGCTTGCCGGTCGCCTCGTACACCGCGTCGAGCCGGTTGGACGCGGTCTCGTCCGGTCCGAAGATCCGGAAGTTGCGGGCCTCGGCGTTGCGGCGCACCACCTCGCGCAGGAACCGGCCGAGCACCCGGGTGGGCTCGGAGGCCGAACCGCCGTGCGAGCCGACCTCGACGGCGAAGTCGGCGAAGTCGGGCAGGGCCAGCGGGCGCAGCAGCAGCCCGCCGTTGGCGTGCGGGTTGCAGCCCATCCGCCGGTCGCCGGCCGGGGCCGAGTCGAGCAGCTCGGGCACCGGCCGGCCGAGGTCGTCGAACAGCTCCTCCGGCCGGTAGGAGCGCAGCCACTCCTCGAGCATCGCGCAGGTGCCCGGGGTTGTCCCGGACCGCGGCCAGCGGCACCTGGTGCGCGCGCCAGGTGCCGGTCACCTGGACACCGTCCACCTCGGCCGGCCCGGTCCAGCCCTTCGGGGAGCGCAGCACGATCATCGGCCAGCGCGGGCGTCGGCGTTCCCGCCGGCGCGCGCCGCGCCCTGGATCGCGCTGATCTCGGTCGAAGGCCGTCGTCCAGGGTGGCGGCCATCTCGCTGCGTGCATCCGCGCGGCGGTCGGAGCCGGTGACGTAGCGCGGGGCGTAGCCGTAGCCGCGCAGCAACGCGTCCAGCTCGTCCTGCGGGATGCGGGCCAGCACGGTCGGGTTGGCGATCTTGTAGCCGTTCAGGTGCAGGATCGGCAGCACCGCGCCGTCGTGCACCGGGTCGAGGAACTTGTTGGCATGCCAGCTGGTGGCCAGCGGGCCGGTCTCCGCCTCGCCGTCGCCGACCACGCAGGCGACGACCAGGTCCGGGTTGTCGAACGCGGCGCCGTAGGCGTGCGCGAGCGAGTAGCCCAGCTCGCCGCCCTCGTGGATGGAGCCGGGGATCTCGGGGGCGACGTGGCTGGGCACCCCGCCGGGGAAGGAGAACTGGCGGAACAGCGTGCGCATCCCGTCCTCGTCGCGGGGCACGCTCCGGGTAGGCCTCGCAGTAGCTGCCCTCCAGCCAGGTGTTCGCGAGCAGCGCCGGGCCCGCCGTGGCCGGGGCCGATCACGTACATGAGGTCCAGGTCGCGCTGCCCGGATGACCCGGTTGAGGTGCGCGTAGACGAAGTTCAGGCCCGGGGTGGTGCCCCAGTGCCCGAGCAGCCGCGGCTTGATGTGCTCCAGCCGCAGCGGCTCCCGCAGCAGCGGGTTGTCCAGCAGGTAGATCTGCCCGACGGACAGGTAGTTCGCCGCCCGCCAGTACGCGTCCACCCGCCGCAGCACGTCCTGGTCCAGCGCCACCACACTCGCCTCAGCCATCCGGTCCTCCCGTGTCGTCGGTCCCCACCTCAGCACACCACGGGGCGGTGTGCGACATCGGATTCCCCACGCCAGGACAGGTGAACGGGTCACGATCCCAGCCGCACCGCGATGTATGTTGTGGTGTATGAAGCGGACGAACATCTACCTCGACGAGGAGCAGGCCGAGCAGCTCGATCGCCTTGCCAGAGCCCAGGGGATCTCCCGGGCCGAGATGATCCGCAGGCTTCTCGACCGCTCACTGCGCGACGAGGTCGATGACGTCGCCACGGGTCTCGCGGCGATCGACGAGTCGTTCGGGGTGCTCGCCGGCGCCGAGTGGCCGCGGCGACGCGGCGACGATCGGGAGGACCACCTCGCCAGGATGTGGACGATCGGGGAGTAGCCGTGTACCTGGTCGACTCCGACGTGCTCATCGCCCACCTGCGTGGCGTCGAGGCCGCCAGGGGCTGGCTCCGCGAGCAACGCGGCGCCGGCCCGCTCGCCGTCAGCGCCGTGTCCGTCGCCGAGATCACCGGTGGCATGCGCTCGGGCGAGCGGCGTGAGGTGTGGCAGTTGCTCGGCTCGTTCCGCGTCGAGCCGGTCACCGGGCCCGCGGCCGGCCGGGCCGGGGAGTTCATGCGCAGATACCGTCGCAGCCACACCGGAATCGGCATCGCCGACTACCTCATCGCCGGCACGGCCGACATCCGCGGCCTCCGGCTCGCCACACTCAACGGCCGCCACTTCCCGATGTTCGACGACCTCGTCGCCCCCTTCGACATCTGAGCCCCCGCCACGTCATCTGGCCGGACACCAGGACCTGCGGTGGCCACGGTCGGCGTGCGCGACCTCCCCGACCGGGTGGCAGGACTGGCCGCGCCGACATGCGAGACCTACCCTGCCGGTGAGTCGATGGCCGAGGAGGCACCGTCATGGACCGCGTCAGCCCGGCTCGCTCCGGCGAGTGGCTCGAGTCGTGGGACCCGGAGGACGAGTCCACCTGGGACTCCGGCCTCGCCTGGCGAACGCTGTGGATCACGACCTTCTGCCTGACGCTGGCGTTCGTGGCCTGGTTCCTGCCCAGCGCGATCATCCCCAAGCTGAACGCGCTCGGCTACAGCTTCAGCAGCACCCAGCTGTACTGGATGGCCGCGATGCCGGGCGTGTCGGCGGGCCTGTTCCGGCTGGTGTGGATGGCGCTGCCGCCGATTCTGGGCACCCGCAAGATGGTGGCCCTGACCACGCTGCTGCTCATCGCCTCCACCCTGGGCTGGGGCGTGCGGGTGCAGTCGCCGACCGCCCCCTACTGGGAGCTGATGGTGCTGGCCTTCCTCGCCGGCATCGGCGGCGGCGCCTTCTCCGGGTTCATGCCCAGCACCTCCTACTTCTTCCCGCGCCGCAAGCAGGGCATCGCCCTGGGCATCCAGGCCGGACTCGGCAACTTCGGGGTCTCCCTGGTGCAGTTGCTCACGCCGTACCTGATCGCCGCGTCGTTCCTGGCCATCTTCGGTGGCAGCCAGCAGATGCAGGTCCCCGGCAAGCCCGCCAAGGAGGTGTGGTTCCAGAACGCCGCGTTCGTGTGGATCCCGCTCATGGTCATCGGCGCCGCCCTCGCGTGGGCCATGCTGAAGTCGGTGCCGGTCAAGGCGAACATCCGCCAGCAGTTCGACATCTTCGGCAACACCGACACCTGGCTGATGACCCTGCTCTACATCATGACGTTCGGCACCTTCTCCGGGCTGTCGGCGCAGTTCGGTCTGCTCATGACGAACCTGTACGGCTCGGGCAACGCCGACATCGTCCGGGGCAGCGGAGCCGGCGCCCAGGTACTCGTCGACGGCTACGCGATCCCGGACGCGGTGGCCTACGTCTTCCTCGGACCGCTGATCGGGGCCGGCGCGAGGGTGGCGTTCTCGCCGCTGACCGACAGGATGGGCGGCGCGATCTGGACCCTGGTCTCGGGTGTGGGACTGGTGGTCTCGATCGCCTGGACGATGCCCGCCCTCACTCCCGACCTGACCTCGGCGCAGACCCTGAACGGCGACTTCGACCACTTCCTGTGGGGCATGCTCGCGATCTTCCTGTTCTCCGGCATCGGCAACGCGTCGACGTTCAAGCAGATGCCGATGATCTTCGAGCGACGCCAGGCGGGCGGCGTCATCGGCTGGACCGCGGCGATCGCGGCGTTCGGCCCGTTCTTCTTCGGCGTGGGGGTGACCGTCCTCGGGCCGACGTGGTTCTACGCCGTCGGCGTGGCCTGGGCCGTCATGTGCGTGGTGATCACCTGGATGCGCTACGCGCGCAAGGGTGCCCCGCGACCCAGCTGAGGCCGCTCGGCAACCATCTCCCGTACCGGCGCGGTCAGCTCGGCGAGCCGGGCCGCCGCCGCGTGCCGGGCCATGGTGACGTCACTCACCGTCCCTCCTGACGTCGCGGCACTGGAACCCGTGCCGATAATTTACTACAATTTTCTCGTGAATAATCGTGGAGGTCCGGCCGGCCCGCGGAGGGCGGTGGAGGAACCCGTTCCGGCCGGGCAGGCGAAGCTGCTCTCCGTGCTCGACTCGCTGCCCGGTCCGGCCACCCTGGCCGAGCTGGCCGAGGCGAGCGGCCTGCACCCCAACACGCTGCGGTCCCACCTGGACCCCCTGCTCGACGGCGGCGCCGTGGTGCGCACCAAGGAACCCGCCGACGGCCGCGGCCGGCCCGCGCACCGCTACGCGGCCACCGGAGCGCGGCCGGGACCGGCCGTCGAGATCACCGGGCTGGCGATCGCGCTGGCCGAGGCCGTCACCCACGCCAGCGCCGACCCGGCCGAGGAGGCCCGCAGGGCGGGGCGCGGCTGGGGTCGCCGGCTGTCCGGCGAGCCCGGCCGGCGACCGGACGTGCCGGAGGTACTCGACCGCATGGGCTTCGACCCGCGGCCCGACCCCGCCGACCCGTCGGTGGTCCGGCTGACCCGCTGCCCGCTGCTCACCGCCGCCCGCGCGGCGCCGGACGTCGTGTGCGGGGTCCACCACGGGCTCGTGGAGGGCCTGCTGCACCTCGGCGGCCGGCGGACGGGCGTGGAGCTGGAGCCGTTCGCGGAGGCCGGCGCCTGCCTGCTCCGGGTTCCGGACCTGCCATGACACCCGCGCTCGTGCCCGCCGGGCGGCCCGGCCGCGGAGGTGCGTCGTGAGCACCCGCGGCTTCTGGCCGATGCGCGACCTGCCGACCGTCGGCTGGCTCGTCGCGGCCGTGGTCTCCGCGCTGATCCACCCGGTCCTCCCCGAACCCCGCTGGCTGACGATCCACCTGCTGGTGCTGGGTGCGGCGGGACACGCGATCCTCGTCTGGAGCCGGTACTTCGCCGACACGCTGCTGCACACTCCGCCCACCCCGCGCCGCCCGCAGACCGTCCGGCTCGCCCTGTTCAACGCCGGCGTCGCGATCGTGGTCGCCGGCGTGCTCGGCGAGGTGTGGCCCGCCACCGTCACGGGCGCCGCGCTCGTCGCGAGCGCGGTCGCCTGGCACGCGGGGGTGCTGCTGCGCCAACTGCGCCGTGGCCTGGGCAACCGGTTCGCGCCGACCGTCCGCTTCTACGTCGCGGCGGGGTCGCTGCTGCCGGTCGGGGCGGCCCTCGGCGCCTGGATGGCCCACGACGACGCGGGCGTGCTCCACGACCGGCTGCGGCTGGCCCACGTCACCGTCAACGTGCTGGGGTTCCTCGGGCTCACCGTGCTCGGCACCCTGGTCACCCTGTGGCCGACGGTGCTGCGCACGCGGATCGCCGAGGGAGCGGAACGGGCGGCCCGGCGGGCGCTGCCGCTGCTGGTCGCCGCCGTCGTGGTGGCGGCCGCCGGCGCGACGGCCGGGTCGCGGCCGGTCGTCACGCTGGGCCTGCTCGGCTACCTGGCGGGATCGGGCTGCTGGCCGGACCCGCGTTCCGGACGGCCAGGGCCAAGCCACCCGCGTCGTTCCCGGCCTGGTCGATCCTGGCCGGCGTCGGGTGGCTGGTGGCGAGCCTGGCCGCGCTCGCGATCATGACCGTCATCAGCCCGGACGGCGCGCACCTGGACCGCGGGCTGAGCGCGGTCACGCCGCTGCTCGCGGTCGGGTTCGCCGCCCAGGTGCTGCTCGGCGCGTCGTCGTACCTGATCCCGGTGGTGCTCGGCGGTGGCCCGGCGCCGGTGCGCGCGGCCACCCGGGTGTTCGACGCCGGCGGGCCCCTCCGCCTCGTCGTCACCAACCTGGGCCTGCTCGTGTGGACGCTGCCGGTGCCCGGCCCGGTGCGGGTGCCGGCCTCGGTGCTGGTGCTGGGTGCGCTGGCCGGCTTCGTGCCGATCCTCGTCGCCGCCATGCGGGCCTCCCGGCGGGCGAGGACCGCCCCGCGGGAGGAAGGCACGCCGGCCCGGCCGCCGGACGGCGCCCGCCCGGCGGGGCGGCGCGCCGGGCTCGCGGCCGCGGGCCTGGCCGCGGTGCTCGTCGCCGCGTCGGCGGGGATGGCCCTGGACCAGGCCGGGCCGGGCCGCGCGGCCTCGACCGCGGCCGGCGGCGTCTCCCCCACCGGCCACACGACCAGGGTCGAGGTCGCGGCGGCCGGCATGCGCTTCACCCCGGCCACGATCGGGGTCCCGGCCGGGGACCGCCTGGTCATCACCGTCCGCAACACCGGCGACGGCGACGTGCACGACCTCGTCCTGGACACCGGGGCCGAGTCCGGCCGGCTCGCACCCGGCGAGACGGGCACGGTCGACGCCGGAGTCGTCGGCCGCGACCTCGACGGCTGGTGCTCGGTGGCGGGACACCGCCGGATGGGCATGGTGCTCGCCGTGCACGTCCGCGGCGCCACCGGTGACGACGGCGCGCGCCCCTTCGCCGGGTACACGCCCGGTTCGGCACCGCCGGCGGGATTCCACGCCCGCGACGCCGCCCTGGCCGCGCCGCCGCGAAGCCGGGTGCACCGGGTGCGGCTGACCGTCACCGAGACCGAGCAGGAGGTCGCGCCCAGGGTGCGGCAGACCCGCTGGACCTACGACGGCACCGCGCCCGGCCCGGTGCTGCACGGGCGGGTCGGCGACCGCTTCGAGATCACCCTCGTCAACGACGGCACGATCGGGCACTCGATCGACTTCCACGCCGGATCCCTCGCACCCGACGGGCCCATGCGCACGATCGCCCCCGGCCGCTCCCTCGTCTACCGGTTCACCGCGGCACGGGCCGGCATCTGGATGTACCACTGCTCCTCGATGCCGATGTCCACCCACATCGCCGCGGGCCTGTTCGGCGCCGTGGTGATCGACCCGCCGGACCTGCCGCCGGCCGACCGGTCCTACGTCCTCGTCCAGTCCGAGCTGTACCTGGGTCCGCCGGGCGGCACGCCGGACACCGCGGCGCTGCGGGCGGGGCAGCCGGACGCGGTGGCGTTCAACGGCTACCCCGGCCAGTACGACGACCAGCCGCTCACCGCCCGGCCCGGCGAACGGGTGCGGCTCTGGGTCCTCGACGCCGGCCCCGCCCGGCCGCTGTCCTTCCACGTCGTGGGCGGGCAGTTCGACCGGGTCTGGTCCGAAGGCCACTGGCTCGTCGGCTCGGCCTCCGCGCCCGCGGCGGACACCGGCGCCCAGGTCCTGCCGCTGCTGCCCGGCCAGGGCGGCTTCGTGGAGCTGGCCCTGCCGGAACCGGGCCACTACCCGTTCGTCAACCACGTCATGACCGACGCCGAGCGCGGTGCGCACGGCATCCTGCGGGTCGCGCCGTGACCGCACCGTCCACACGAGAGCACGAAACGAGAGGCCACGACATGTGCGAGTACTGCGGATGCCAGGCATTGTCCGTGATCAGCAGGCTGACCGAGGAGCACGACCGGGTGGTCGCGCTGATCAGCCGGACGCGCACGGCGCACGCGCGGGGGGACGTGGACACCATGGCCACCCTCGCCCGGCGGATCTCGACGGTCCTCGGCCCGCACACCGCGGTGGAGGAACAGGGCCTGTTCCCGGCGATGGCCGGCGAGTTCCCCGACCACGTCGCCGAGCTGACCGACCAGCACCGCCGGATCGACGCCGTGCTCCACGAGGCCGCCGCGGGCACCCCGCCGGACGGCTCCTGGCCCGAGCGGCTGATGCGGGCGCTGCACCTGCTGCGCGACCACATCCTGGCCGAGCAGGACGGCGTCTTCCCCGCCGCACTGGCCACGCTGGACGACGCCGACTGGGCGGCCGTCGAGGCGGTCCGCGCCGGGGTGGGCAACCGGGCCCCCAGCGCGACGTGAACGACGGTCGCGGGGTTACGTCGCGGGGCGCAGCAGCGCGACGAGGAAGTCCGAGTCGTCCGTGAACGGACGAAGGTCCCATGTGGACAGCAGCAGGTCGGGTTCGAGCCCGGCGGCCGTCACGTCCTCGAAGAACTCGCCGAACTCGTAGCCGCGGCCCGCGCCGAAGCCGATCGCGGCCCGGCCCCGCGGCGCGAGGTGTGCGCGGAACCTGCGCAGCACCTCGCGGCGGGTGCCCGGCGCGAGGAACGCCATCACGTTCCCGGCGCAGACGACGGCATCGAACGGCGCGGTGATACCGCGGGCGGGCAGATCGAGCTCGGCCAGGTCGCCGACCATCCAGAGCGGCCCGGGGTGGTCCTGCGTGGCGGCCTCGATCAGGACCGGGTCGACGTCGACGCCGACCACCTCGTGACCCGCGTCCGCCAACGCGCCACCGACCCGGCCGGGCCCGCACCCGGCATCGAGGACGCGGGCCCGCCGCGGCACCAGGGCGTCCACCAGGCGGGCCTCCCCGGCGAGATCCTCACCGGCCCGGGCCATGGAACGGAAGCGCTCGACGTACCAGGTCGAATGTCCCGGGTCGGCGCTCACCTTCTGCATCCAGATGCTCTGCTCGGCCATGCCCGCATTCTTCCCGACGTGGCGCGGCTACCCCGCCGCCACCCACACGCGTACGCTGCATCGCACACCGAGCCGGACGGGAGGACGAGGATGTCGAAGCGCACGAGCAAGCGAGCGACGCGCCGGAAGAGTTCCGCGAACCACGGCAAGCGCCCGAACGGCTCCTGACCGTTCGATCCAAGAGTCATTCCGCGCGATCCTTTCGGGGAATCGCCGAAGACCCGGCGGAAACGACCGCGGTGGCGCCTACCTCGGTAAGCGCCACCGCGGTGAAATGAGCCGGGGGACCACGACGCCGACTTCTGGCGCAAGGTGCTGCCGGCCGCCATCAAGTTCGTCGGCAACCGCATCGGCTGAGCGCCGCGTGCTCGCGCTCGCGGCGGTGTACGGCTGGAGCTAGACACAGTCCGGGCTCTCCTGCTGTTCCTGGCCGGTTGCGTGGCCGGCGTTGCGGCGTCGATGACGCTGTGACGGCTGTGGTTCGCGGGCGGCTCGGCGGCGTTGCTGGCTGCCGCGACCCTCGCGCCGCTCGTCGCCGGGAACACGGTGCTGCCCGCGCCACTCGCACCGTCCGCGCGGCCGAACGTCACGTCGGCCGTGCCGCCGTCCGAACCGCTGATCGCGGTGACCCTCCTCCTGGCCGGCTTCGCCGTCGTGACGGGCGTGACGACGACGGCCTCGGCGCTTCGCGAGCGCGGCGTGCTTCCGGCCGCACTCGGGCCGGTCGCCGTGGCCGTGCAGGTGGGCCTGTACTACGCGGGCGCCCTCACCCAACACAGCACGATCGCCGGGACGGACCCCTACTCCGGCATGGACCTGCTCGACGCGCTGGCCGCGATCGCGCTACTGATCGGCGGATCGCTCGTGCTGGTCGCGGCCGTGCCGCGCGGCGCACCGGCACCGGCAGGAGCAGCACCATCACCAATGCCATGACCCGCAACAGCTAGGAACCCTCGTCCCAGCCGAGCTGCAGTTCGATGTCTTTGCCCATCGCCGGTGCCACCGTTGCCATGTAGGTACCGCTTACGTGGTTGTCGTCCATGTAGACGATCACGTTGCCGATCACCGGTGGGCAGGTTGTCGCGTCGCAGAAGTAGTGGCTCGTGTCCACGAAGTACACGCCGTTCGGACGGTCGGGCAGCGTGTCGAACGGCGTCGGGTCGGCGTAGAGGCGGGCACGCGGGGTCGCGCACGCGGGGGCGTGGGCGCCCTTGTTCTGCACGCAGATCGCGGGCGGGCGCGGGAACCGGGGGTTGTCGCGCAGTGCCACGAGCGGGATGCCGTGCGCGGTGATCTGCCGCCAGCTCTGCACGTAGCCGGTCGGGATGATCTCGGTCAGGCCCGGGCGCACCTCCCGGCTGCCGACCGTGACGACCGCGTCCGGCCTCATCTCGACGATCTCGGCGACGGCGTCCTGGTTCCACCGCACGCACCCCGGGTCCAGATCGGGGTAGGGTTCCGAGCGGTGCGTGAACGGGCAACCGCCGCGCAGCATCGACAGGACCTGCCAGTCGTGCTTCTCGGCGTACGGGCGCAACGCCCCGAGGTACTGCTCCGCATGCGAGTCGCCGATCAGCACGACGCGCTTGACCGGCGACTGCACGCCGGCGCGGCAGATCGTCAACTCTGGGTTGCGGGCCGAGACGGAACAGCTTGCGGAGTCACTGCCGATCCAGTCGTCGCCCAGTGCCACGAACGACGGCGCGGGCGTCACACCTTTGCGGACGGGTAGCAGCTTCCCGTCGCGCAGCGCCTGCGCGCCGGGGTACAGCGGGTCGTCCGCGGCCACGGCGTACTCGGCAGCCTGCCACTTGCCGTAGTACTGCCAGGCGCCCGCCGCCACCAGCAGTACGGCGAGCAGGGTCAGGCCGAACCGGTAGGCGCCCCACCGGGTCCGGGTGCCGATCGCCGACAGGCGCACCGGCTCCTCGACGAGGTGGTAGGTGAGAAACGCGAGCAGAACCGACACGCCGATCACGAACGCGCCGCCGAGCAGGCCGACCGCCGGCCGGTCGCGCGCGACCAGGTACAGCAGCAGCACCGGCCAGTGCCACAGGTACAGCGAGAAGCTGAGGTTGCCGAGATAGACCAGCGGCCGGGAACCGAGGACCCGGTCCGCGCCGGCCCTGCTGCCGGTCGTCCCGGCCGCGATCACCAGCGCGGCGGAGACCGTCGGCCACAGCGCGAGGTAACCGGGGAACACGCTGCCGACGGTCAGCACCAACCCGCAGACAACGATGCCGAGCACACCCACCCAGCCGAGCACCAGCGCGACCCACCTCGGCAGCACCACCCGGTCGATCACCAGCGCGAGAAGCCCGCCCAGCGCGAACTCCCAGATGCGGGTCGCCGAGTGGAAGTAGGCGAGCGGCTGGTTGACCGCGGTGACATACACCGACAACGCGAGCGACCCGGCGAACAGGACCGCCATCGTGGCGAGCAGCGACCACCACAAGTCCAGCCGCGCACGGGCGGCGACGAGGCCGACCAGCGCCACCAACAGTGGCCACACCACGTAGAACTGACCCTGGATCGACAGCGACCAGTAGTGCTGGACCAGGCTCGCGGAGTTGTGCTGGGCGAAGTAGTCGACCGAGTCCGCCGCAAGCCGCCAGTTCTCGGCATACAGCGCCGCGGCGACGACCTCGCGGACGGTCTGGAACCAGCGGTACTCCGGCAGCAGCACCAGGCTCAGTGCGATCACCGCGGCCAGCACGGTCAGCGCGGCCGGGAACAGCCGCTTGATCATCCGGCCCCACATCGCCCGGAACTCGATCCGTCCACGCGAGCGCGCCCGGTAGAGCTGCCCGGTGATCAGGAACCCGGAGATCAGGAAGAACACGTCCACGCCACCGGAGATGCGCCCCAGCCACACGTGATAGACGACGACCAGCATCGCCGCCAGCGCACGCACCCCCTGCACCTCCGGCCGGAACCTGGACCGCGGCACAACCGCACCTGACTCCGACTGGGCCACGGCCCTGACCTGCACGGACGGATCCATCCAGGTTCCTCTCGTGGGGGTGGCGCGAAACTACCGCAGCATGATCCCAGGCCCCGAACCCGGCGATTCGACCACCCCACGACGACATCGCCGGCGCCGCCCTCGCCGTCACCGGTGGGCGGCGGCGTACTGCTCGTCGGTGACGAGTTCGAGCCAGGTGGTGCCGTCACCGTCGTCGGTGCCTTCGAGCAGGGCGAGGTGGCTCACGCAGGTGGTGTCGGTGCCGCCGTGCCAGTGTTGTTCGCCGGGTGGGGTCCTGCGCGTGGAGGCGGCCATACACGCGCCGTACCGCACAGCCGACTTCCGAATACGCCGCAAACCCATCCGGCTCCACACCTCGTCAACCGTGCTCGACGGTGAGCTGGTGGCGGCCCCGGCGCCGGTGTAGCGCGGCGCCGCACAGGGCTGTGTTGCGGTGTTCGAGGACGATGTCATCCGGCATTGTCCAAGACTTTCTCGCCCGTCGACCAGACTTGTGGCCGCAGGAAGATGGGCTGGGCGAGATCGAGGGCGTCGATCACCACCAACTCGACGATCAACATCGGGGCGTCCAGCCCGGCGGCCGGGCGACTGGCCGTGCCGGAAGCCGTCTCGCCACGTGGACGAGCGCGCTTGTGTCATCCATCGCACGGTGACCTCGTCCGCGGCCACCCGGCCCAGCCGGGTCGGCGCGACGGGCTGGACCGGTCCGCCCGCGCGGATGTTCGACCAGCCGGTGTTGCTTTGCACGACGAACTTCTCGACACCCGCGGCCAGCTGCTCGGCGTGCCGTCGGGTGTCGCCGGCGGTCGGCCACGTCGTGGTGGATGACCGCCAGGCCTGCTGCCGCTCGTCGGTGTTCGCCCCGGTCGACCTGGCGCCGTGGAGGTGCGGAGGTGGGAGGCCGGACACGGGAACGTCATGTGATCCAGGAGAAGGCGAAGAGCCCGGCGCTGCCGTAGGCATACAGGCCGGTTTCGGTCCACCGGCAGCCGGACAGGTTGCCGGACACCACCGCGGTGGTCAGCAACTTGCCGGTATCAAGGGCGTGCACGCGGATCTCGCCTCGCTCGCTGCGGTCGGTGAACGTGTGGTTGACCACGACCGCGACGAGCGTGGAGGTCGCAGCGACGGCCTGGACGCGTCCACCGGGTGGACCGTCCACGATGGACCGCAGAGTGCCGGTGGCGGCGTCCCAGATCCGTAGCACGTTCCCGCCGGCGGTGATCAGCCACTGCTCGGTGGCGGCGCCGACGCCGTCGCCGCAGTCCAGGCTGCCCAGCAGCTCGCCAGTGACCGACGACCAGATCCGCAGGATCCGGCCGCCCAGGCCCCCGGGCAGGAGCGCGAGCCAGCTTCCGTCCGGTGCGACCACGATGGACTCCGCGACCCTTCGCGCCGCCGGGTCCGCTGCCGGGAACGTGTGCAGCCTCGTGCCCGTCAGCGGGTGCCACAGACCCACCGCCCCCTCCTCGGCGGCGGCCAGCCACGACCCGTCCGGGGCCGCCGCGGTCGGCTTTCCGGCCGCGAGGTCCACCGCGCGGCTACCGGTCGCCAGGTCCCAGATCCGCACCGCCCGGTCTCCGGCCGCCGCGAGCCAGGACCCGTCCGGCGCGGCGCGCAGCTCCCGCAGCACCCCACCAAGCTCACCGACCGTCTGAAGTGGACCATCGGTGGCGGGGTCCCACAGTCGGACCGTACCCGCGTCGCCGCCGCCGAGTGCGAGCCGATCCGCGACGGCGGCGAGCGCCGCCACCCTGCCGCGGTCCTCGGTCAAGGCGTGGCGCTGCGCCCCGGTCCCGGCATCGAAGATGCGCACCGGACCGTCCGCGATGGCGGTGAGTGCAGTGGTGGCCAGCCATGATCCGGCAGCGGCGAGCAGAAGGGCCGGCGCCGCGCGCTCGGGCGTCGCGCCCGGCCGCGGCGAGACACGCGGGTCCCAGATCCGCGCGACACCAACCCCTCCTGCGACGAGCCACGTGCCGTCCGGCGCGACCGCGAGCGAGCCGACGCCGTCCCCACCCGACGACAGCACCGTGCCGAGCTCGCCGGTCGTGGTATCCCAGACCCGTATCTGGCCGTCACCCTTCGAGGCCGCCGCCAGCCATGACCCGTCCGGCCCGGCGACCAGGGCGGTCGCACCGTCCCGGTGCACCGGTAGCGCGTGCCGCAGCGACGCCCTCGCGGTGTCCCAGACCCGCACTACGGGCCCCGTGCCGGCGGCGGCCAGCCATGACCCGTCGGGGGCGGCAACCAGCCGCCGGGCGCCCATGTCCAGTGTGTGCAGCAGTGCGCCGGAGATGGTGTCCCAGATCCGTACCGCGTCCGCGTCGCCGGTGGCCAGCCATGTCCCGTCCGGCGCGACCGCCAGCGCCGGAACGCGACGGTGACTGACCGCGTGGCCCGGCCAGTCGTGCCGGAGCGTGCCCGTGCCCGGATCCCACATCCGCACCGAGCCGTCGGTGCTCGAGGTGATGAGCGACGCCCCGTCCGCGGTGACCGCCACCGCGCGGATCCTGCCGTCGTGCGCGGTGAAGGACAGGCGCCGGGCGCCGGAGCGGGCGTCCCGGATGTCGACCGTGCCGTTGCCGTGGCCGATGACCAGCCACGTCCCGTCGGGTGCGAACGTGACCGAATCCGTCGTGTCGCCCTCCGCCGGCCGGGGCAGTCCGTGCGCGAGCGTCCAGGTCCGGGTGTCCCACAGTTGCGTCGGTCCCTCGCCCGGCACAGTCACGAGCCACCGGCCGTCCGCTGACACGTCTGCCGAATACGCGTGGCCGGAGAACAGGCCGGCCACGAGCCGTCCCGTCGCCGAGTCGATGACCGTGACCCAGCCGGCCCACGGGTTGCCGGTGTCGGCGAACCAGGAACCGTCGGGCGCCATCACCACGTTGACCTGACTGGATTCGACACCTTGCACGAGGATCCGCTGCCGCAACGCCGGCTGCGCGTCGGGCAACGGCCACCGGGCGGCCAGATGCGGAACGGGCAGTCCGGCACGAAGCAGCTCGCCGTCGTCGAGCCGGTCGGCCAGCGCCACGGCGATCGCCTCGGGCGGTACGAGGTTGGCGTAGAGGGTCTCCTCGGTGCGCAGCCGGCGGGCGAGGACACCGCCGGACATGCCCGCTACCGCAAGGTCGGCGGCGACGGCCGCGTTGCCGCCGTCCCGCAGGCGGCGGCCCACCCACCGCGGGTCCGTGACCAGGGCGGCCAGTTCGGCATCGCGGCCGGCACCGGCGAGATGACCGGCGAGCCTGTCCGTCACCACCCCGGGAAGTGTCCACGCGGGACCTTCGCTGACCGCGTCGACGAGCCGCTCGTGCGCCGCCCGTGCGCCGGCCGCACCAAGCCGCTCGGCGAGCCAGGCGTGAATGGGCTCGGGCACCCGGACCGCGCCGGCGGTGCGCACCACCAGCCCCGCATCGGACAGCTCCGCACAGGTCCGGTCACCATCGTCCGGGGTCGTGACCCACAGCGAACGCAGCAGGTCCGACGGAATGTCCTCGTCCGGCGGGAAGATCGCGAGATCCAGGCAGCGTGGCCGGACCGGAGTCGAAAGCAGGTCCAACGCCACCGCCAGGACATCTCCGCCGGCGCGCTCCAAGCGCCGGCCCACGTCGTCGCGGTCGCTCGTGCGCCGGTAGCTGCGCCCGAACGCGCGGCCCGCCACCGCGAGGAGCAGAGGCAGGCCTCCGGTGTGCCGGAACAACTCGGCGGCCACCTCGTCCGGCATGCCCACGGTGTCCCGGTCCAGCAGCTCCATGGCCTCCTCGAGTCCCATGGGAACGGTGCGGACCACCGTGCTGCCCTCCGGCAACAACGACTCGTCGCGGGCGACCACCACCCACCGCTGCGCGCCCACCGAAGGCCGGCACAGGGCGACGTGCTCGGGATGCCACACCTCGTCCACCACGACCAGCCGGTCGCCGGTCGCGCGGGCCAGCGCCACGGCGGCCTGTTCCGGATCGCTGGTACCCAGCCGTGCGCCGGTAACCGTCTCCAGCGCGGCGTCGATCCGCGCGGCCAGCTCGGGCCCGGTGGTGGCCGCACCGAAGGACAGCCGCACCAGCCCACCGGAATGCCACCGGCGGACCCCGGGCAAGCCGCACACCTCACGCACCAGCGTGGTCCGGCCCGACCCGCCCGGGCCTACGACCGCGACGAGGCCGCTCTGTTCGTCGCGGCCCACCGGACGAAGCGACCGGACCAGTGGCTCGGTCAACGCAGGCCGCGCCACCGCGAACGGCAACGGCCACACCGGCCACGGGCGATGACGCCGATCACCGACATACATGGCACACCCTCCCGGCTGCCCGACCCACGGCGAACATCCCAGACGACCACGCGGCGTTCAAGTGGTTTGTCCGGCGCCAACCGCGCGACGTGGCCGACTGGTCTCGCCGATGATCAGGAGGCCGGGCCACCACGCGGGTCACTGCAGCGGTGCGGGCTGGAACGCGCTCGCCGGTACGGCCGCGGCTATCGGGAGACCCGGTGCCGGTGAGCCGACCCCGCGCAGTGCACCGGACACCGTGCCGGCCGAACTTGCTCGGCACGCCTGGGCGCACTTCGCCTGCCACGCCACGCGGCGCGCGTGGACCGACCCGGCGACAGCGCGCCGCACCTGTTCGGGGGCGACCTGTCGGTGCTCCGCCTGGCCGGCCGGGACCTGTCCGGAGCCGAGTTCGCCTACCTGTCCGCCTGCCGCACCGCCGCCGGTGGCGTGGCGCTGGCCGACGAAGCGATCAACCTGGCCGCCGACCTGCGCTCGGCCGGATACCGCCACGTCATCGGCACCCTGTGGTCGGTGACCGACACTCACGCCCCGGGATCGCCGACGGCGTGTACCGCACGCTCACCGCCGGCGGCCGGCCCCGCGACCACCGCGACCGCCACCGCCCTCGCCGACGCCATGGCCGCCTTAGTCCACTTGGGACCCTGACGCGCGTCCCGAGGCGGTCAGCGTTCCGCCAGCACCGCCCGGATCACGTGGCGAGCGTTGTCCGCCATCACCGGGTTCGTCCTCCGGTAGTACGGCAGCGCGATCAGCGCCTGCGAGAGCGTCCGCGCCCGCCCGCGGATCCAGGTCGCGTCGTCCACGCCCAGCGCCTCACGGAAGACGTTCCTCGCGCCGCCCGGCAGCAGGTTCCACGCCGGGAACAAGTCGCAGGCCGGATCGCCCACGCCCAGGCACCCGAAGTCGATCACCGCGGACAGCCGGTCACCGTCCACCAGCATGTTGCCCGACATCAGGTCGGCATGCAGCCACACCGGCGGCTCGTCCGGGCCCGGCGTCCGCAGCGCCTCCTCCCACACCGCGGCGACGGCGGCGCAGTCGACCCCCTCCTCCGGCATCCCCCGCAGCTGCCCGATCGCCGCCCGGGTCGCCGAGTCGAGCAGGGCGACCGGCCCACCGCGGTACGCCCCCAGCCCCCCGGGCAGGATGACGCTCCGCATCGCCGTCACGAACTCGGCCAGATCCCGGGCCAGCAGCACGGGCTCGCGCAGCGCCCCTGCCCGCGGATGCTCCCCCGGCAGCCACCGATACACCGACCACCGCCACGGATAACCGGCGACCGGTTGCCCCGCGCCGAACACCTCGGAGATGGCCACCGGCAGCACGGACCCCAGGCCGGGTAGCCACCTCCGCTCCATCACCACGTCCTCGGCCCCACCCCCGGTCAACGGCAGCCGGACGACCATGTCGCGGCCCAGCCGGTACATCGCGTTGACCGTGCCACCGGACGGCCATCGCTCCACCGCCAGCTCCGCCCACTGCGGGAACTGCGCCACGACCAGCAATACGCAACCGAACCAAAGACGACATAAACA
>CAVSGQ010000011.1:0-246174 GCA_963727495.1 uncultured Actinomycetota bacterium
TTCCCGCCCGTGATCGCGGCTATCGTGGGTGCCGCGACCTACGCCGGGCGGCACTCGTCTCGCGCGTGTCGCCTGGTTCAGGGGGAACCAGTCACTTTCGAGGTTGGGGGGCCTCGCCATGCACACCACACCATCACCCATCGTGACGCCGACGCCGCAGGAACCACGCTCACCGGCCGCCACACCGCCCTGATCGCCTCGGGTGGGCCCGTCCTCCTCGCGGTCGGGTGGGTCCTCACCGAACACCTACCCAACGGTCCACTATGGATCGCGGTGTGCCGGGTGCTGCCCGCCGGACTCATCCTGCTCGCCGTGCGGCCCGCGCTGCCCACCGGCACGTGGTGGCACCGCTCCGCCATCCTCGGCCTGATCAACTTCGGTGGGTTCTTCACCCTGCAAGCCCTCGCCGTACACCACATCCCCGCCGGGGTCGCCGCCACCATCACCGCCACCCAAACGCTGCTCGTGCCACTCGGCGCGATCATGCTCACCGACACACCACTACGCGGCACACACCTGCTCCACGCCACCACCGGGATCCTCGGCGTCGCCCTGCTCGTCCTGCGCGAGAGCCATCTCGACCCGATCGGCATCAGCGCCGCCGCCGGCACCGCCGTCTGCAACGCGCTCGGGCTGCTCCTCACCCGCCGCTGGGGCCAACCCACCGGCACCCACCACCTGACCGTCACCGGCTGGCAGATGACCGCCGGCGGCCTGCTCCTCCTCCCTGCCGCCATGACCACCGACGGAGTCCTGCCGCATTACACGGCCAGCACCCTGGCGATCACCGCCGTGGTCAGTGTCACCACCGCCGCGGCCTTCGCGGTGTTGTTCGGTGCTCTGCACGCCGGGCTGCCCGCCGCCACCGTCTCACGGCTCATGCTGCTCTGCCCCACCATGGTCACCACCGCAGGCTGGCTGCTCCACCACCAGACACTCACCCCACGCCAACTCCTCGGCGCCCTGCTCGTCGTGCTGCCCGTGATCGGCGCCTGCCGTCGCCCGAACCCCGGCCCGCCACCGCGCCACCCGACGTGCACACGCGCCCGGCCGCCACCACCAACCAGCCCGTCGCCGGTGGTGGCGCGCCACCGGCCGGCCTGACCACCCGCCGACGTCCCGAGTCGTTCTCGTCCGCCAGGAAACCGCGCACGGCCAGCCCACCGTGACCGTCATCCGGTACGCGACCAGCTAGATGAGCGGCGGACGCACCATCGTGGCGTGGCGCGTCCGCATCGCCCACCGCATCCTGGCCCTCACCGCCGCTATCTGGCTCAACCGCGCCACCGGCCACCCCATCACCAGATCCCTGACCGCCTACACCACTAACCCCGTTACGCAAGTACTCGTCTAGGCTGCGGCGCGCTCGGCGAGCGGGCGGCGGCGCAGGTCCGGGTCGTGCACGGTCGGCGGCTGGTAGTTCTGGTCGAGCGGGCCGACGTCGGTGCCCGGAGGCACAATGCTCGTCGATGCGGTCGAGCAGGTTGTTGTCGGGGAGCCGTGCCGGTCGACCCCCCGAGCAGGTCGTCGAGCTGCTCGGGCGTGCGTCCGGGACCGATGATCGCCGAGGTGACCGTCGGGGTGGGCGGTCACGAACGCCAGGGCGAGGTGGGGCAGGGACAGCCCGGCCTGTGCGGCGAGCGCGACGAGCTGCTTCGACGGCGTCGAGCCGGCGTTCGTCGGTCATGTGCTGCCGCGCCCAGTGCAGGCGCCCGGCGCGACGCCGTTTCCGCGCTGCCCTTACGGAGGCGGCCGGCGAGCAGGCCCATGCGCCGAGGGGGCTCCACACCAGGACACCCAGCCCGTAACGCTGCGCCAGACCGGCAGGATCTCGCGTTCGATCCCGCGGTTGAGAATCGAGTAGTGCGGCTGTTCGGAGCGGAAGCGGGCCAGCCCGCGCTGTTCGGCCACCCACTGGGCTTCGACGATGTCCGACGCGGGCAGGTTGGAGTGGCCGATCGCACGGACCTTGCCCGCGCGCGAGCAGGTCGGTCAGCGCGCCGAGGGTTTCCTCGATGTCCGGTGCCGGGTTCGGGGTGGTGGGCCTGGTAGAGGTCGATGTGGTCGACCCCCAGGCGGCGCAGCGACCCTTCGACGGCGGAGATCGATCCGGAGCGGCGGGACGCGCCTGTGGTGGACCGGATCGTCGCCGATCGGGCGCGTTGAACTTGGTGGCGAGGACGACGTCGTCGCGGCGGCCGCGCAGGGCTTTCCCGACGATCTTCTCGGATCCGTCACCGCCGTAGACGTCGGCGGTGTCGATGACGTTGATGCCGCCGTCGAGGGCGCGGTGGACGATGCGCCGCAGTCGTCAGGGTCGGGGTTGCCGTACGCGGCGCGAACATCATCGTGCCCAGGCGTGTAGGGGCTGACCTGGATGCCCGGTCCGGCCGAGCGGGCGGGTTTTCATGGGTTCTCTCCTGCAAGGTGCTGGCCGGACGGATGCAGTACGCTGAGAGTAAGTGAAACTATTCCGCAACTATACGGAAAAACTTTCCGCTTATGCAAGCGAGAGGGGCGAGGTGACCTAGGAGACCGCCGGAACCCCAGGTGACCCAGGCGCCCGCCGGCGGCGCGCCGACGCCCAGCGCAAGGTCGAGGCCTTGCTCGACGCGGCGAAGACGGTCTTCGACACCTCCGGCGTGGACGCACCCGCGAAGGAGATCGCCGATCTGGCCGGTGTCGGGGTCGGAACGGTGTACCGGCACTTCGCGCAGCGCTCCGACCTGGTCGTGGCCGTGCTTCGGACGCGAGATCGACGCCTGCGCGGACGCGGGCCCGGCGCTGATCGCGGCGCACGGGCCGGGAACGGGCACTGGCGAAGTGGCTCCACCGCTACACCGAGTTCCTCGCGACCAAACGCGGACTTGCGGCGGCTCTGCACTCCGGCGACCCGGCGTTCGCAGGCCCTGGCCGGCTACTTCATGGCAGCGGCTCGGGTCCCGCGCTCGAATCGCCCTGCTCGACGCCGCGGAGGCCGACCGGCGAGATCCGGTCGGACCTCGACGCCAAGGACCTGCTGACCGCCGATCGCGCCACCTGTGCCATGCCCGCCCCGGACGGGGGACTCGGTCCTACAGCAGGCGCATGGTCGCCGTCCTCATCGACGGCCTGCGCTACGGCGCCGGCTGAAGAGCGGCGGCGAGGCGGGCGACCGCGTGGTCGCCGTCGTGAGCCAGCTGCCGAAGAACGTCTTACGTGAGGGTCGCAGGCAGCTCGACGAGGGCCTGGGGCAAGCGGATCCGCACCGCGGAGTCCACCGTGGAGTCCGCCGTGGGTGCGGCCAGTCGGCGGCGAGCGCGCTCATGACCTGGTCCGCGCACCCTTCGCCCGTCTCCGGTCACCACCCAGACTTACGCACAACCGTCTAGGAGCGGGCCGGTCCAGGCTCCGTCGTGCTCCCCGGCCGTGCCGGGGGGGGACTGCGAGGTCCCAGCGCGGACACGCGGTCCCGGTAGCGGTCGCCCCGTGACGAGTCCAGGTTCTCATCGGTGTGCCTGCCTCCCTCGGATCGCCCGTCGCGAGTAGGCCGTTCTCCTGACGCGACCGCTCGACCGCGACGGGTGTCCACTGCGCCACTCGTGGCGCGAACGTCCTCGCATCGAGCGGCGCGGCACCGGCGTGCAGCGGTTCGTGCACATCTGTGCTTGCCGGGCAACCCGGCTTGTCCGACGAACACCCGCGTGCCGGGACGGGTTCCGTGGCCTGATCTCAGGCCACCAGCGGTCCGTCGGCGGAGTCGTTCGGGTGTGGGTGCGCGTGCCGGGTGTCGTTCGTGCCGGGCCCAGCGCCTGTGATCCGGGTGAGGCGATCCTGTTGGCGATCTCGTCGCTCATCGCGGCATCGTCGACGGGCTCACAGCAGCCGACGGCGCGCACAGCGGCGTGCGCCGGCGCCGTTCTCGTCGGTCATTGCTCTCGTGCTGTACCGGCGGTGGGCCCAGGCGGTCTGTCCGCGGGTTCGGGTGTGCAGCGCGATCGTCGCGGCGGCCAGCAGTACGACCAGTGCCCACGGGGGGTGGGGGTTGCGGTAGGTGCCGAGCGGCAGCCAGATGCCTGGTGCGAGGTTCATGGTCAGGCCGCCGCCCAGCCACAGCAGCAGCGTGATCCCGCCCGCGGCCAGGGGACCGAGCAGCGGGGTGATCAGCTGTACGAGGGTGCTCAGGAGCAGCGCGTTGGCCAGCACCCACCCCCACGCGGTCCCGGGAGGCAGCCGTAACGCCACCGTGGGCACGCACAGCGCGGGCAGCGCGATGGTCACCGCCGCGCTCGTGGCGGCGACCGTCTGGGCGCGGTGTCCGGTGGCGGTGCGGTCGGATTCCCAGAACTGCGGGCGTGCCAGGATCGCCAGCAGGGTGGCGGCCAGCACGGTGCACAGCTCGACCACCGGGAGTTTGGTCGGCGGCCAGCGCGCGGACAGGTCGATCTCCAGCGAGCGAGGCCCGGTCACCGCGGCCACCGCGCACATCACCACCGTCGTGACCGCTATCCGCGGGGCCGAGCGGCTGCGCAGCACCACCCCGCCCATGTGGATCACGATCGGGGGAGGTCGGTGGGGGTGAGGGTGCAGGTGTGCAGCCGCTGCTGGTGCCGGGCGATCCACCGCTGCACCTCCCCAACGGACATGCCGGTCAACGTCCCGGCTGGTGGCGTGTCGGGTTCGGCCAGGAACCGCAGAATGTCGCCCTGCACCTGCATCGTCTTCCCCACCTGACCGGCCACCGTCAGCAGCGCCGAGGTGTCGCGGTGTTGCCGGTGGTGTCGCCGGTGGGGTCGCAGCGTGTAGAGGCCGGCGAGGGCGCCGGGGATGTCGGTGTCGATCGACCCGTCGGGGTGCAGGAACGCGATCTGCAACCTGCGGGCCGTGTGGGTGTCGATCGGCCCGAACGCCAGCGACTGGTCCCACACCTGGTCCATCACCTCGGGGGTGGTGCCGTAGCGGGCGATGACCGGGTCCACACGTGCCGGATCAGCGCGGTGAGTCGTGAGGCGTGTGCGGCGTTGACGCAGTAGCGGATCCCCCGCTGGGCCTGACACACCGCATCCGGCTTCTCGTCCACCGCGAACACCGCCGGACGGTGCAGCAACGTCGCCGTGATCAACACCACCGGCACCGCCAGATACAGCGCGACGTCGGCCAGCCGCCGCCCCACCCCCGCTGTGCCGGTCGCGGCCCGCTGCACACACCGGGTCGCCAACCCGGCCGCGGCGACCGCGACCGCGACGAACACCGCGATGCGGACCACCACCAGCGCCGGGGATTCCCGCTGCCCCAGCTCCGGCACCAGATACAACACCGGCGCGACCACGGCATAGCCCTCGCCCGCCGCGGAGCCCACCACCAGCAGCGCGTAGAACCCGGCCGCGACGATCGGCACCATCACCAGCGACGCCACCACCACCCCCGCCGCGTAGCCCGCCAGCACCGCGGCGACCATCGCCACCACCCCCGAGACCATCACCAGCACATCCGGCCTACCGGCACCACCGGCCGCCAGCGTGGCCACCACCAGCGGCACCAGCGCCACCACATACGCCCCGACCCACCACGACACCAGCACCCGCAGATGCCGCGCCACCACCGGCCCACCCCACCGCGGCGCGCCAGGGTTGGACCCAGATCCGGTCGCGGGGGTGGAACTGGATGGCATACCAGCAGGCCGCGGTGCCCGCGACCAGCCCGGCCCAGGTGAACTGCTGATGGAACTCGGCGCTGGTCTGCACCCACAACGGATACGGCCAGCCCAGCATCGGCCAGGTCATCACCAACACCACCACCACGATCACCCCCGCCGGCACCACCACCACCGCCGGACCCAGCGGCCACCACCAGCCCCGCACCCGCCGCGCACCCGGCCCGTCCTGGTCATTCGGCGTCCCCCACCGTCTCCAGCAGCCGCTGGTACCCCCGCTCGATCGGCGACCGCAACCCACCAACCGCCCATCGGCCCGCCGGTCGGCCTGTCGGGTGACGCCACCGTCGCCACCAACGCCACCATCACTGTCCAGGCGGCTGGGGCTGGTGGCGTGGTGTTCCAGGTCGCGCACCGTGCCGTCGAACACCAACCGGCCCCGTGCCAGCACCCCCACCCGCTGGCACAGGTGCGCGACCTCGTCGAGCAGATGACTCGACAACACCACCGTGCGCGACTTCCCGATCTCGGCGATCACATCCCGCATCCGCCACCGCTGCTCGGGATCCAGCCCCACGGTCGGCTCGTCGAGCACCAGCACGTCGGGATCGTGCGCCAACCCAGCCGCGATCCCCAGCCGCTGCCGCTGCCCACCCGACAACGCCCGCACCCGCTCCCCCCGCTTGCCGGTCAACGCCACCGCCGCCACCGCCCGCTCCGCCGCCGCCGCACACTCGGAGGACGGCACGCCGTTCACCCACGCCGTGTACGCCACCACATCCGCCACCCGCATATGCCCCGCGACCGACCAGCGCTGCGGCACAAACCCGAACCGCACCCGCCCCCCACCACCATCACCACCGACAGTCCGCCGCCAGGGCTGCTGGTGGTGTCGGGGTGGATGGTGACCGTGCCGTCCGTCGGCCGCAGCAGTCCGATCAGGACGCTCAGGAGGGTGGTCTTGCCCGACCCGTTCGGACCGAGCAACCCCGTCACCCCAGGACGCACCACCCAGTCGATGTCGTGCAGCACCCGCCGACGCCCATACGCGGCGCACACGCCTTCCACCCTGATCTCCACACCCCACCCCTCCCGAAACACCTACCCGGTGACGGTGCTGGCCCCGCACCACGCACCCGCGCGGGGCGGGGCCAGCACCGGCTTACAGTCGAAACTGGACTATCCGGCTAGCAGATCGTGCGGCGCGAGGACTCCCGGTCGCTGCCGCTCCACCCGGTCGCGGTGGAGGTGTGGGTGTAGTAGGTCCCCCGGCCGTTGCACGACCCGTACGCCGTCAACCCACCGTTGCGCCAGTAGGTCGCACCCCGCACCGCCCGCTCCGAGTCCGGCCACCACGAGATGTTCTTGTACACCCGCACCCAGAAATAGGTGACCGTGTTCCCACACCCCCACCGCGAACCATAGCCACTCAGCCTGCTCCCGGACGAGTGCGGCGCATTCGCATACAACGAACACGACGCCGCCGCCACACCCGCCGAACCCGCAGGCGCACCCACCGGTGACGCCCACGCCGGCGACGCCATCGCCACACCACCCGACGCGACCGCACCCGCCATCACCACGCCCGTCACGAACCGACGCAAACCCATACCGTCATTCCCCCTCTTCTCAACACCGGTCAATTCACCCCATACACAGGAGGACCAGAGCAAGAAAGAACAGCGTCGCGCGAACACGCCATTGACACACGCGTCCTCGCCGAAGAATCTCCCGTTGCGCTTTCCCCCTGTGTAACCACCTCATTCGGTGGAACACGTCGAACACTACACAATGCCAGTCGCGCCGACAACCAAAGATTCGGTCGCCGATCGGACCAATGTGCAACGAACACGCCGGCGTCCGACTTCACGCACCACCAAGGGTTTGTGGCACCGAATTCGCCACACCGCGGCCACACAGGTGCGAACGCGGGGTCAAACCCTCGTTCACCCCACGGTATTGACCGGACACCGGGCCACACGGCTGATCTGTCCAACGCGACTGCCGATAATGAGGCATCCTGAACACGACACTGCTCTACTCGCGCAAGAGTCATCACTGGACGCGTGAGCCGTAGCCAGCAGCAAGCCATCAACACCTATCGCCGCGCGAAATTTCCCCGACGCCACCGATCTCGCGCCGACATTCAAGGCGTTGTGCCGATGAATCGACTTGATGTGATCAACACGCGTGATGCGAGGACGATTTCGACATTTTTGGGGGAGTTGAACGATATGTGTCCAGAAGCGCGTACGCCGCGTGAAGGTCCCAGATTCTACACAGTGGCGGAGGCCGCACGGATACTCCGCGTGTCGCCGATGACCTTGTACCGGGCGATCGGGGACGGCGAGTTCCCCGCGCTGCGAGTACGGACCCGGCTGATCGTGCCAGCGAAGATCGTCGACGACATGGCCGCCGCGGCGATTGAGGCACACTCGACAGTCAGGCCGGCAGACTGGCTGGACTCCTCGTCCACCGGCTGACGGCGTATCGCGATCGGTCACCACTACCTCACGCTCGCCCACGACGTCACGTTCGGCTTCCGCACACCATCCAGACTGTCCAGCACCGACGCAGCACGCCCGACCCGCTGATCATCCGTCACCATGGAACGTGCTCAAGTAGCCGATGTGCGCGTGCCTCGGTCAGCGATCACGTCGCACAGGCTGGCGGTCCCGGCGTCGCACTCGTCCTTCGCCACGCTGCCACCATCGCCCGCGCTGGAGGAGGAGCTGTGGTTCTGCCGCTACTGCTCCAGAAGAGCGACGAGATCGTCATGGCCGAACCCGGCGTACAGAAGCACCTGACGGTCGTCTTCGGCGATCCAGCCCCACAACTGGGCGTGGACCGCTACCTCGTGCTCCCGCGGCCGCGGCAGGTCGCAGCCGGCGAGTGGCGCATTGTCGGGGTGATGGAACAGGAACGGTCGAACGTGTGTCGATCAGGGCCATCAATCAATCGCCAGCGCCCGTCATTGACTTTTGGTGCCGAGGTGGGCTGATCGAACGCGGCGCCTGACCTGGTCGGCCTGGTCGGAGCGGCCGTGATGGTCGAAAACCTCGGCAGCTTCGAGCCAACACGTGATGGCCTCGGTGACGCGCCCGATGCGCTGTAGTGCTTTCGCGAGTGTGTCGAGAGGTTCGGCGACGGTCTGGGCGGGGTTGCCGACATTGCGGCCGAGACCGATAGCCTTTCGGCATAGGGATATCACCATCTCGTGCTCGCCGAGGCCGAACCGTGCGCGAGCAAGCATGTGCAGCGCGTAGGGTTCGCCATGGAGGTCGCCTGCGCCAAGCCGAAGCGCCAGGCTGCGTTGTGCGTGTTCGAGTGCCCGTCGGTAGCTTTTCAGGCTGATGAAGGCTTCGCCAAGGTTGCCCTCGATGACCGCTTCCAAGCGCCCAGTGTCGACACCTCGGCTCAACGGCAGGCCTTCCCGTAGGTAGGTGAGCCCCTTTTCGAATTGATTCTGCTGGATGGCGAGAAGACCGAGCCCATTGAGTGCCCAACCATGGCGGAGTCGGTCGCCTACAGCGCGAGCCAGGCTCAGAGATTTGTCGAGATCTGCTTGGGCATCCGCCCATCGCCGCAGCCGGATATATGCCTCGCTTCGTCGGTTACGGAAGTATGACTCCGTTCGTCTGTCGCCGTGATCCCCTGCCATCGCTATTCCGCTGGTGTCGACCTCCAGGTACTCGTCCCAGCTGCCCGCCAGGTATAGGAAACGCATGCTGTCTGCGATCACCATCGCATGGGAGTACGACCCGTGTTGGATAGCGTCGGTCAGGACGGCGAGGAGATTCGCTCGCTCCGTTTCCAGCCATTCCGTTGCCTGTGTTCGGTCAAGGTTCGGCGCGGCGAGTGTGCGGGATATCGTCACCGGTACCCGAGGGTTCGCCGGGAATACCAGCTCGTCGCAGGCACTCGCGTAGTTGGTGTACCAGTCGTGAACAGCACGGATCGTGTGGCCACAGGATTCCGCGCCGTCGTGATGGTGCGCCAAGTCCGCAGCATGCACGCGCAACAGGTCGTGCATTCGGTAGCGGCCCCGGGTGGCCAGTTCAACGAGATGCGTGTCCGCAAGACCATCGAGCAATCTGCGTGTTGCCGGCACATCGAGTTCGGCGACCGCGGCCGCGGCAGGCAGGGATATGTCCGGGCCGGGGTGCAGGCCGAGGCGTCGGAACAGTCGTGCCTGTTCGGCCGGCAGACGTTGGTAGGACCACTGGAACACCTTGCGCACGGCAACGCTCGTCGACGCCCTGACTCAGGATATCGAGGCGGTCGTGTTCGTCAGCGAGTTCCCTCACGACTTCGCCGACCGTGGCGTGTCGATGCGCCGCCACCTTGCCGGCGGCAATCCGCAATGCCAGCGGCAGTCTCGCGCAGAGCGATACCAACTCGCGGACGGAGCTGGGTTCTGCGGAGGCGCGGTCGCTGCCGATGATGCCGGTGACCAGATCGCTCGCTTCTGACGCAGTAAGTAGGTCGAGGGTGAGGCGGTGTGCGGCCTCGGTGACGACGAGGCCGTTGAGGCTGTCACGGCTGGTTACCAGCACCATGCACCCCGCGCTCGCAGGCAGCAGCGGACGAACTTGATCGGCGCTGTTGGCGTTGTCCAGCACGATCAGCATCCGCCGGCCGCTCGTCAGCGACCGGAACAGCGCCGCCTGAGCTTCTACACCGACAGGCATTCCGTCGGCGGGTGTGTCCAGTGCACGAAGAACCCGTCGAGAACCTCGCCCGGTGTCGCGGGGTCGCCCGGTCCGTAGCCGCGTAGGTTGGCGTGCAGAGGCCGTCTGGAAAACTGATGCTGAGCCCGGTGCGCCCAGTGCACGACCAGTGTGGTCTTCCCGATTCCCCCCATGCCGTCGATCGCCGAAATCACCACCGCCTTCGCATGTTCGTCCCCGAGTTCCCGGAGGGAGCCGGCAACCATGGCATCGAGCGCGGCGAGATGGTCGGCACGGCCCGTGAAGTCGCGCAGAGCCAGCGGCAGTTGTCGAGGCACCAACAGGGATTGCGGATCCATGTGCTCCACGCTTGATGACGCGGGAGGCCGCGCGGCTCGTGGGGGTACGGATAGTCAGGCAACGCTACCCACGCGACCGCGGGCGGCGGTCTCAACGAACCACCGAGACAGGCCGATAGGTGGTGGGCGCGGCACCGGGATTGTGGCGAACGACTTCGTCGAAGAACCAGTCGGAGGTGATCATTGCCAGCACGCCCTGGGCGAGGCGGCGAGTGCCGCTCGGATCGGTTCCGCATCGAGCAGCCGGAACGTGAGAGTGAGTGCGGCCGACGTGACGCCGTGGTCGTCGTAGTGGACCTCGCCGGCGTGCAACGCCATCCGCAGCCGGATCCGCTGGGCATCGGCGTGGGTGTCGTTGTGCACCCGCAACGCCTTGACCAGCGCCGACGGCAACGTATCGACAAAGACCGCCTTTGACGCCGACGCTGGCGCGAGGACGAACATCCCGTCGCCGCGATCCTCTCGATACCAATCTATCCACGACATACCGACCGCAGCGAACGCCTCACCCATCACCCAGTAAAGTCCGTCGCGAACACCGACCTGGTGCAAATGCGTGCGTTGCCGATCGCCGAACCCCTCCACATCGACGACCAGAAAACGATGGGTGTGATGCCGCGCCTCCTGCATGAAACTCATTCCAACCTACCTAGCCGGACGCGGTCCACACCCCGAGACACCTTTGGCGTCCAACCAGGTGGCGCACGGACATGTTCGGATCGACGCTCCCATTCGCCGGCCGCTCAACGAATCCCACTCGAACCTTGACTCGCCAGGCGCGCGGAACGCACTCTCATGCCGCGTAGGGCGTGTTCGTCAACGTCCTCTTCTTGCTGATAGGTGGACGTTTGTGAAGCACGTCGCATCGTGGCCATCCACACCTGAGCGGGTGCGGCTGGGCAGGGACGCTCAATGGTCATAGGCGGCCCCAGCGGCCCGGCATGTCGTGCAGGTGTCCCTTGTCCGGGGTCGGCGGTGTGGCGAGCAGCCAGCCGATTGGCCAGATTCGGAAGGCGTCCGCGTCCAGGCGGGCGTACGCACCCGCGCACGTGGCGGCGCCGGTGAACGTCACGTCGCTGAACCTGACTTCCGCGCCGAACAGGGTGCTGTCGAAGTTGGCGTGGCGGCCGAATTCCAACCGCCGAACAGGGCTCCGCCGTTGAAACGAGTGTTGCGGAACCTCGCCTCGGCCAGCAGCTTTGTCTTCGTGAAGATCGCGCTGTCCGCGAAGACCGCCTCGTCGAAGCCAACAAAAGCGCGGGAAGACCGCATCGTCGAACACGACCGTGTCAGCGAAGCGTGCGCCGGCGAAAACCACCTCCTGGTCGAACTGCGCGGCACGGAAGTAAGTGCGCCCGTTGAAATGCGGAGCGTTGTACTCGTCGCCACCGAACTGAGCACGGCCGGTGAACCGCGCACCGCCGAACATGGCTGTCTGCGCAAAGCGCGCGTTGTCGAACCAGACAAAGTCGAATCGCGTACCCGGAAGTCCGCATCCCCCTCGAAATGTGTTCCGTCGAAGGTGGCATTCGACCGGAACGTGGCCTTCGCGAAGTTGACCTCGCGGTCGAACCGTGCTCCGGTGAGGTCGGCGGGCTCCGCCCAGACAGTGTTGATGAACCGGGCGTTGTCGGTGAACCGGGCGTTGTCGAACGACACCGGGCCGGTGAACTCGGCCAGGCTGAACTGCGTGACGCCGTGGAACCGGGCACCGTCGAACGTGGCGCCGTGCAGATGGCAGCGGTCGAGGTTCAAGTCGAGAAGAGTGGCGCCGGCCAGGTCCAGCGTGATGTCGGGCCAGTACGCGTCCGCCGGCCGGCCTCGTTGCAGGTGCGTGGTCAGAAGGCGCTGGGCCGTCAGCCGGACCTGTCGTTCCTGAGTTCTGCGCAGTTCGCGGTCCGGGTCGAACCCCGCCGGCTCTGCGTCGTCGGTGGTGTGGGGCATGCGCAGGTAGGCGCACAGCACGTTGACGATGACCTGACGTTGGTCGGGGTTGTTCTGCGCCAGGCGTTCCAGTGCCTAGATGCCCGCGATCCGCACATGGGCATGCTCGGAGCCGAGCTGGGTGGCGGCCATCGTGTACAGCTCGGTGACCCGCCGTTCCACCGCATCGCGGGCGGTGTGGGCCTGGTCGCGGTCCTTCTGACGGAGCTCGCGATCCTTCTGTGCGATGGCCAGCTCGGCGGTCCGCTGGCGGCGAACCGCGAGCCACAGCGCGACCGCACCGCCGGAGCCGACAACGATCGTGCCGGCGGTCTTGATCGCCTCCAGGCTGTCTGCGGGTCACCCCGGCCATAGGCAAGCATCAGCCACGCCGCGACGCCGGCGCCAATCGCGGCCATGACGACCGCGAGCCACACGACCGTGCGGGATCGCAGGACCTCATGGGTGGGGCCTTCCTCCTCGCGCGTCAACGGCGGAGGGTGGCCAGCTGGCGGTGCTCCGCCGCTGTTCCGGTCGTCAGCGCGGCTGTCCGGACTCGCTTCTTGGTTGTCGTACATCGCGTTTACCTTATGATCACCTGCGTCTCCACGGGCACTGCTCCAGGCCAGTGCGGTAGCGGCAGGCGCCCCACGTAGGCGTCGGCCCCCGGCAAGAAATCCAGCACCACCTCCCAGACAATCGCCCGGCTGGACAGCACCGGCAACGGCGGCCGACCTATCAAGAAGCAACCACCGCTGAAACGCCCGCTCATGCCGCCGGTCGGGTGTGTTCGATCATGTTTGGAGTTGGTCGAGTGTGCAGGTCGGAATGGCGATCCAGCCTTCTCGGCGAGCTTGAGCGTGCTGGTCGGCCGGTGGCGGGGTGGTGAGGTTGAGCGCGGCTGCCCTGGCGAGCAGGGCGGACACGACGGCGTCCAGCATGTGATCACTGTGCCGGCAGGTTTGCTCGTGGTCTCCGAGGTGGAGCCAGGGCACGGCCTGCTGGAGTTGGTCGACCAACGCGCTGAGTGTGCTGCGGCCGTTGATGCCCTTGTAGCGTCGGTATGGCAGGCCCCAGCGCTTGAGTCCGGCAGCGGGGTACACCTCGACGACGAGCCCGGATCCAGCGCGATCAACGATGTAGCCGTGCTGAGCGAGCAGCGCCTGGAGCTGGGCTGCCCGCATCGCGGTGACGCCGATCCGGTCGGTGGCGACGCTCAGCGGGACGATCCCCAGGACGGACCGCACGTATTCGTCGGTGCTGCGGTAGGCCAGCGATCGCCGCCAGCTGGCGCTGGGCATCGCATCGGGCACAAGCAACTGGTGGCCGCGATGCGCGCTGAGGAACTCCACGAAATCGTCCGGCCACCCCAGCGGGCAGTCGATGCCCACCTTGTCAGCCTCCTGGGCATGCCTCAGCACGGCCTCGTCCGCCCCCGGCAGCTCCACCGCGACAACCCGAGCGACCTGTGATCGCCACTCGATCACCGCGACCGCCGTGTTGACCGGCTCAGCCGCCAAGTCGATACCCACCGTCCGCATGAGTCCCCCACCCTGCCCGACACCCGCCCACAGCGACGCCATGCACCCCGGCCAGCGCGCTCATAGCCGATGAGCGGCAGTTGCGGTCGATCAACTTCGTCGCCGCCGTTCGCCGCGTACCAACTGGTCGCGGGCTCCGTGGCATGATGGAATAGTGCGGCGGCTGAGCGGATTCCAGACCGCAGTGGGCGCTGCCCTCGGTCTGTCCGTCGCCGCCACCATGGCCGCAAGTTGGGACGGCCCGCCTACGGACTGGGAAACACTCTGCCTGCTCGTGGCCTTCTTGGGTGCCGGAGTTGCGACCGCTCCCGTGGAGCGGTCGCGGTATCAAAAAACCATGGGCCCTGAATCGATAAACACGCGACCGGCAGGCACCAAAACGACTTGTTGACTATGCGTGCCTGTCAGTGCAAATGAAAGCGCACGTGACACGCTGCCCTGAACAACGCGCGCATGACCACCGCGCCCGGCAGGGGAAGTTCAGCCTCACGCAGCGCGTCGCGATCGCCGCCGACATCGAGAAGACTGCCGGCACCCCGAGGCTCGTACCGGATGAAAGCCGAGCGGCACAGCTGCAGCCGCGACACCGCGCAGCAGAGAAGGTCGCCAACGCGCTTCTCGTTGTGCCGGGCTCATGTGGCCGCCCTCGGCGGTGAGGAGTACATCCTAGACCCGACGGTCCGCACGGCGAAGGAATCGACCTGCGCCGCCCCGCTCGGGGCCGTCGCACAGTACCTTGAACACCACGTCCTGCAGATGCGCTACCCCGAGTTTGTTGGCGCAGGGCCATCACCGCGCCACTGAACAGAATCATCAGCTCGTCGCCCCGGATGTCCTTGCGTACCGCACCGATTCGTGCCCACAACCGGTCCAGGGCAGGCATGAGCGCACGCGACGGCGTCAGTCAACTCGACGAGCCGGATGGCCTGGATAGGCATTCCGTTGGGGTGGTTCTCCCGGGGTCTCCAGTCCCGATCAACTGGTGTGGAGTCGCAACCGCCTCAGGGTGGGCACGTGTCTGCAGCCGTGCGTTCGACAGGTATTCGTGTCACAACGGCAACGTCTTCGATCGGTCCGTCGAGGCTGACGCCCCAATCCTCGGGAAGTCTCACATTCTCCAGAACTGAACCAACGGAGTCGGGCACTAGAAACACGTAGATCCAATACCTCTTTCCTTTGTCGGTTTCTGTGCCAACCCCGAAGAGGTTTGTTTTCCACGACTCCTGCCCATCGACCTGTGCTGCGGGTTGGAGATTGAACAGCGTCGACATGTCCGGATCCCCGTTCTTGTCGTTGAGGTTGGCCACCCAAACCTGGTAGCCCATAGGGATCTGACCTGTTCCACTGACCGCGCGCACGTCCCGATCTGCTCATGACGGGTCGGCGAGAGGTTTTCTTTTCGTTGTGACGTAAGCTTCTCCGTGGCCTGCGGAGCACTGCTGCCCGATTGCGCTGTGTTCGCGACCTTCGTCGCTTCCCCAGGATACAGGAGGATAATCAGCAACGCGGTGATCACCACAACCGAACCCAGCATCAGATTTCGAGCGAGTGCAGCTCGGCTGACCGGAACATACCTCCACAGCAGCACGGCCGTCGACGCTCCGGCGACGCCAAGCGCCACGGGCAGGGCCGCATCGGGTAGACGAACAACGTGCGGTACCACGGTAGTGATCAATGCCGCGATCACAGAAGCTATGTTGGCAGCAATGGTCGGATCGAGCAGTCCGCGCTGGCCTTTGGGTGACATGCCTAGGGTATAGCTCACGCACGTCGTTTCTTTCCAACACGACGCACTCAGTCTGTCTCCGTGACCTTCCGATAGCGCCCATCCCGCCTGCAGGTCGCCCGCCGCTGCCTGCCCTCAAGCGCCGTAGAGTTGAATTTTCGCGATCACGATTCTGGGCCGGGACTTCTGCCGGTAGGCGGAATCGTGAACGAAAGGTTGGAGATGGGTCACGACGGTCCGGACAGTCGGGCTCAGCTCCAGGGCCGGGTGGCGTGCAGCGGGAGTCGACCGCGCTGCAGGCCAAGTTGACGGCCACTACGGACACCAACGAACATCCGCTCATGCCGCCTGATCGGGCGTGTCCGAACACGCGCTCATGCCGATGAGCGGAAATCCGCACATGGGTCTGGCTCCCTGATCCGCATGTCCAACACATCGAGGGCGGAGACTCGATTCAGCACCAGATCGTCTGCCAGTGGCACCGCGGCCGAGGCGACAGCACACGCCTGAGTGCTCTTGCTTGACAACGGCCTAACCCGTTGTTTGGGTTGTACATGGGTTTCGTCGCACCGTCAGCCGATGCGGTCTACGAGTACGCACTTCGGCTCGGTCATCGTCAACGAACACTGACTGACCGCTTTGGATGGACTATTCTCTTGGTCGGGGACTACACCCACCGTGTGAGGACTTCCTTGGTCAGGCACTGTCTGGATCTGTGCGCCCGCACCGCCGATCGTGCGCGTTTTGTCTTCTTCTCCAATCTGGATAGCGAAGAGTTCGAGGACATGACACGCACCACGTTTTCAATTTCAGGCGGCCTTTGGGCATACTTGGCGCGGTCTTGGATCGACTCACCAAGCCATGGCGACGGTTCGACTACCAAGTCCGGGCCGTGGGACGACCTGTTGCCAGCCGCGTCCATCCGCTCGTGAGCGAGATCGAGATCCTCGAGCGCACCGCGGTGCCAGGAGCGGGTGAATCGCTCAGGTTCGCCCAGAAGCTTGGTATAGGAGAGCATGTTCCCTGCATTGTGGTGTTCACTGACATCGGCGAGTCACGAGTGCATGTCCTACCGTTCGGCGGACGCCACGTCGACGACGTGTACTCGTACATACGAGGATCGATCGACGAGTATTACCGGGCCAATCGGGACATTCTGGCGCACTGGACCGAGGTGGAGCAGGAAATCAACCAGCTTGTCTCCGCGTGCTCGCAATCGCTGAGCACCGTGCGCGCCTGGCCGCAGGCACAACGGCAGAGGTGGCGGGAACTCCGTCGCGTGGCCGAATTGGTCGTGGCGCCGCCCGCCGATCTGGATGAACTGGCCGCTCTCGCATCCGACTACAGCCTAACGTGGGAAGCGCGGCAGCTGCTGAAAGCCGTCCAGCAGCGAGTCACCGCTCTCGACGAAGGAGAGGCGGCGGACCATAACAAAGCTCGATAGATGTCTTGTCCAAGCAAACTGGCGAGCGGAAGATCCGCAGAGGACTATTAAAAGAATGATCACGGTCCAAGACCGTGATCGGTCATTGAGTCCGCCAACCATTGCCGTACTGAAAAAGGCGTGTACCACATTAAGCAGACGCCGCCAAAATCCACAGACAGTCAGTGGTTCAAGCATAACGTGTCAACGGTTCTCCTGGCGGGCGTTCAACGACGGGCAAGCGCCGTGGCTGGCGATCGCGGAAAGCAACGAAGACAGCAAGGGACATGCCTACCGGGTGTTTCGAGCCGCGCTTGATGTTCAATTGCTGGGAGACGCGCCGGAGACGACCGCAGCAACGGTGCTGGACGCACTCGCCGCGCACTACGGCATCGCTGGAACCGATCCTCGCTGGCGGGTGGCGACACACGGTTTCCGAACCCACATGATCGAAGCGCTGCAACACATTCGAATGACGGCGCCACCAGGGTTCACTGGCCGATACGTCCGCGACTGCCTGCCGGAGCGAATGCATGCAACGCTTGCCCCGTCGGAAGCCGACAAGATTCGGCGCGCCGAATGCCTGCGGCAGCGTGACCTGGTGACGCAGGCGCTGCGGGACGACCTGCGCGGCCTGGCAACTCTGCGCCTGAACCAACGCGAAGCCGCGCTAGGGTCATTGCCTGCCTTGCTGGAGGACCTGCGTGCAAAGATAGAAGCGGGGCTGCTGGACCAGACCACGCCGATGCTTGCGGCCGTGGACGTCGACAAGCTCGCCGAACTCGCCGCATCTCTCGATGATTACGACAGTGCTGTCGAAGGCGCCGTATACCCGCATATGCATGACCCAGCCGCGATCCCTGTCGAGGTCCCGATAACGCGCGCTGTGCCCATACGTACGGCTGTGTCTCGGCGCGAAGTCCGCGATCTGCAGGAAGAGTCTGTCGACGCGATCGCCGCCTACCACCGGGCGATCCAGGAGCGGCCGTCAGCTGACCGGGACGCCAAACGGTACACACCCACCGGCGCGTTCGCCGCGGCGGTCGAGGTGGTCCTATCCCCGGCCAGGCAGGCCGAGGTCGGGCACCACGGCATCCACGCGACGCTCGCGGCGTTGAATCGGGTCGAACTCGACGGTATGGCGCGCAAGCTCGGGATTGACACCGTTGCGCTCAACGAGAACCAGGCTCGTCTGCGGGTGCTCACCGAACTCGGACTGAGCACAGACCAAGATCCGTTGGGGCCACCGACTGCAGAGGAGACACGCCGCCTGCGCGAGAAGATCGGACGCGACGAGTTCGACGCCTTCATCGCCTACAACGCAGAGGACAAGGCCGCGGTACAGGACGTGTGTCACATCCTGCGGCGCCACGGTGTCTACCCCTGGATCGACCTGGAACAGATTCAACCGGGCACCTGGGTCCAGGACGGCATTCAATCAGCCATCCGCAGAGTTCGCGTCGCCGTGGTCTTTGTCGGCCCCCAAGGCTTAGGCCCGTGGCAGAAGCTGGAGGTGAGTTCCTTTATCGACCAGTGTGTCGCGGACCAGGTCCGGGTCCTGCCTGTTCTGCTCCCGGGTGTTCACGCGCTACCGGAGGGCCTACTGTTCCTGCGGCAGTTCAGTTTCGTCCTGTTCCGGGAGTCGGTGTTCGAAACGGATCCGCTGCAGCGGCTGATTACTTCCATGCTGTGAGCCGTACGCCAGTGCCGGAGGAGCTACAGTTCGACCCACGCGAGGCTATGCTGAGAAACGCCTCGATGATCACTGTCAGATCAGGGTGGCCGCGCACGCGGTCACCGACTGGGCTTCCGCAGCAATCAATTGGCGAGTGCCCTGCGGGAGTCCTCGGATCAGCGCAAGGCCGAACAAGCCAGTGACGCGCAAACGACCTCCGAGGTGGTGCCGAGATCCGCGGACGGCGAACACGTAGCATGCAGACGTCCTCTCATGCCGCGAGTCGGGCAGCTGCGAACGCTTACTCATGCCGATGAGCTGGTCATTTGCACCTGGAGTTGATCTTGTCGATTGCCCTCATCCAGGCTGCCTCGTCTTCGCTCAGCGGCGGTTGACCAGCGGCTTGCCAGAGCGGACGGAACAGTTCGGTGAGACCCTCCCAGCCCTTGTCTTGGGGTTCGGTCAGCGACCAACCGACTTCTTCTACGAGAAGGTCTCCCTTGCGGCGGTTGCAGTTCCAACACGCGGTAACGAGGTTGTCCAGTGCTGTCGGATCACCTCCCCTGGCGATGGGGCGGACGTGGTCGAGTGTCGCGGAACGGGAGATGAATGCGGGATGGGTGGAGTCTGCTTTCCAGTTCTTGTGGTAAGGGAACTCGATCGGGTACAGCCTGGACACCAGGCGCATCACGGCTGTCAAGATCACGCGTTCGGTGCAGTACCGGCATTGGTAATGATCGCGCGCGTACACCTTCGCGGTCACAGACATTGCTGGCCACCTCTGCGCAGGCCGAGCCTGCGGTGGGAAGCGGATCGTGGCCAACTCGGCCTCGACCACATCATGGTCGCCCTCGATGCGGGCCCGGATGATGCGGGCGAGTGCATCAGGGTAGGGGTCGTCCGGTCGGAGCATCAGGTGATCGTCGCACAGCCAGAACATCCGCTCCTGCCGCGTAGCGCTCGTTCGAGGACAGCCTGGCATAGCGATGAGGCAGCGCACCGGCTTGCACTGTGCACGCAATAAGTGGAGTCGGACCGGGTGCAGCGTCTGCAGGGCGCTACAGCCCCAAAGTCGAGACACTCAACTAGCGGGTCAACGAACGCCACCACGCGTCTGGTCCGTGACATGCCGCGTGCCATGGAATGGTCGATCCGAGCGAGGGCGGAGGGTACCGTAGTGGCGCACGATGACAACATAGTTGCTGGTAGAGGCCATAGGCCATGTCGTGGGCCGCCCTCCGGAGGCAGGTGTCGCAGGTTCGAATCCTGCCAAGGGCGCACAAAACCGCCGTTGACCAGCAGATTTGCTGCGTCGCGGCGGTTTTTGCCGTTCGCGGCCCTTCACGGCGAAACCCGGCCATCTGCGACTCCCAAAGGGCCGGCCCAAAGCATGGACACGTACGGTGACTCTGGCGCTGATAAATCACGTCGGCGAGTTACCTGGCGACCCAACAATTGGACTGCAAGCACGTACCCGTCCAAGCTCAGCGTTATCTCCTGGATGCGATCCATCGCCTTCTGCAGTGTCCCCATTCGATCAGCTAGCCAACCCAGACCAAATATTGCAGCGCGCCTGCAATTCACTGATCATCTCTGGTGGCGCTGCATCGAAGGCCTGGTGCGGATGATCTCGGCGACGAGATCCAAGAGCTCGTCCTGCGTAGCACCATTCAGATACATGTGCGTGGTCATAGAAGGGGATTCACTCGAGTCCTCCATTGTTGTGCAACCCACAAGCCCGCGACGGCAGCGCCACCACCGGCGGCCGGTCTCCCCTAGCAGTACCAGCCACCCGGCAGCTCCCTCGAGCCCAACGCCAGGTCACCGGCCCCAAGGGCGCTGACGCGTCACTACGCGATGGCTGCGCCACCCTTGACACCGCCGACCCGGCGCTACGTGACGGTCTTTTCGAGGGAGCCGGAGAGGTGAAGGCAGTCGGGGGTTATGGGTGCGGGCCGATCGTGACGATGATGATCTCGTCGGAGTTGCCAAAGATCCACCAGATTCGCCACGCTGAGGGAGTCTTGTTCTCGACATAGGACTCCCACAGCGCGGCGCCACCTGGGCCGGGCACCGACTGGTAGCGATGTGAGTTCAGGCCCGGGTGCTTCGGCCCGGGGTTCTGCAGCAGTCTGAGCGCCTTCCGTACCTTCTTGAGCTTCGTCTTGTACCGCGGGCTCCGCGGGTCCTTGATGACCGTCTCGGCCTCAGCGGTGTATTTGAGGATGTAGGGCGGAGCACTCACTCGTCGTCGTCGTCCTCATCCTCGGTGAGCCAGTCCAGGCGCTTGACCTTGCCCTCGGCGGCGTCGGCCAGGCCGCGGAACAAGGACGCCTTGAGGTCCTCGTTCTCCCAGACGAGCAGCTCGCGCTTGGGGATGCTTGCCAGCGGCGTGAGCAGGATGGCGCCATCGTCGTTGATCGAGAGCGCGTAGCGGTCGTCCTTGTGCACGCCGGCCTTGCCGAAGGCGATCCTCGCCCGCTCATCGGCGGTGACCTCCGCGATGGGGCGGAACCCGTCCACTGCTGTCATGGCAGCCTCCTCTCCCCGTCCAGCATACGGCCAGATGGGCAAGTGGGCAATGCCCATCAGTGTCGCTACAGTCACGTCCATACACTGTCCAGGCGAAGTCTGGACAGCAGGCCGTGGACCAAGCGCGGACAAGCGAAGGCTTCTTCGTCGCCGATCGGCGCCAAATTTGCTGGTCAGAGGCTTTTCGGGTGCAGTACCGGTGCAACCCTCCGGAGGCAGGTGTCGCAGGTTCGAATCCTGCCAAAGGCGCCCATCTCCCACCTGTAAGAACCGCCGCCGACCAGCACGAACACCGGTCAGCGGCGGTCTCGGTTCTACCCGGTTGCATCCGGCCAGATCTAGCGCTCACGACGTCTACGGACAACGCACGGACGGTCTCTGCCACAGGCGCCTACCGTCCAGCGGTTGCGTCATCGGCACAGGGTGTGTCACCGGCCGAAGTGACATCTGGACCGACTTCAACACCGAGGTGGCGACAGTGCCACTGCAACATGGTCGTGCGACGAACATCTGCGCCTCGCGCCGCGCCGGACCGGCGTGAGCCATGTCGTCGATACCGTCATCGACCGGTTGCGCCACCCGTCGGACGTGAGCTGCCGACCACGCGGTCGATGAGGTCATCGATGAAGCCTTTCGTCGCCGGTGTGCCTTCGTAGGAGACCCGCACCAGCACCGCGCCGGTGAGCAGCGCGAGTGCCGGCTCGACGTCGGCAGGCTCGAGGTGGTCGGCCAGGATGGCGCGCATCGAGCGGGTTCCGGTCTCGTAGAGCTTGAGCCGGAGAAGCCGCACCTCCTCCCCCTGGCCGGCACGTTCGACCAGCCCGGCGAGCAGCCGGTCCAGGTGTCCCTCGACCAGGTCGTTCGCGAAGTCGAGCAACGACGTGCGCAGATCGTCGCGCAGGTTCCCGGTCGCGGGCGGGTGAGTGGCTTCACCGCAGATCGCCTCGATGGAGGCGCTGATCAGGGCGAGCCGCGTGGGCCAGTGGGCATACAGGGTCGCCCGGGAGTAGCCCGCCCGCCGCGCCACCTCCGCGTGGGTGACCGCATCCCAACCGCCCGCCAGGAGCAACCCCGCGGCAACCTCGACCACGTCCCGGCGCGTGCGTGCGATCCGGGCATCGACGGGCGGATCGAGGTCGGGCGCCATGCGGCGATCATAGCCAACTCTTGGACACCCCGACCGCTACTGGACGTTGTGTTCAGTAGCAGTCATATTGTTCACCTATGAAGAGGATCGACAGTTCCCCTCTGGTCGGCCCGCTACCCGCCGCGACCCCGCCACCCGGAATGCGCCTGTTCCAGTTGCCGACCGGCAGCTACCGGACGCGGGCGGCGTTCGCCTTCCGCGGCGGCCGGTGGGGCGACCAGCGCGACTTCGCGGCGACCGCCGTCCTGATCCACCACCCCCGGGGCGACCTGCTCATCGACGCCGGGTTCGGCGCGAACGCCGAGCAGCACATCGACATGCTGCCCACCTTCCGCCGCTCCCCCCACGATCTCGGCGCCACCGCGAGCCAGCAGCTGAACTCCGCCGGTTACGACCGGGAACGACTCCTCGGTGTCGCGCTGACCCATTCCCACTGGGACCACGTCAGCGGTCTCGACTCTATGGACGTCCCGATCTGGATGGCTCGGGACGAGCGCCGCTACGCCGACCAGGCAAAGGACGACCGGGTCTTCGCCACCGTCTCGGTCGGACACGAGATCCGCGAGTACGCCCTGGAAGGCCCGGCCTTCCTCGGCTTCCGGTCGAGCCACGACTTCTACGGCGACGGGTCTGTCGTCATCGTGCCGGCCGGGGGGCACACGCCCGGCTCGGTCGTGATCTTCGTAGCCATCCCATCGGGCCGGCGATACGCCTTCATCGGCGATCTCACCTGGCAGCTCGACGCTGTCACGCTGCGGGTCGATCGACCGTTCCTGATGCGCACGCTCGCCGACACCGATGCCGAACAAGTCCGGCGGGACCTCGCCCGGGTCCTCGCGATCGCCGAACGGATGCAGATCGTCCCCGCCCACGACGCACGCGGGTACACCGGCATCCCGCAGCTCACCCCGCAGTCGCTGACCGAACCCGCATGAGCGGGTACAGCGCCGGCCGAGAGCGCAACGTCTGTGCAACCTCGGGGTCGACGAACAGACCGTCGAGCCCCTGATGGCCGAGCGGGCCGGTCCCGCGTACATCACCGACGCCCACGAAACCGACGACAGCCCGGGATGGCAGCGCGATGCGCTGACCGACCGGGACCGCAACGTCGCGGTCATCGCCGCGCTCGTCGCCTCCCACGCGGTCGACGACCGTCTCAACCTCTACGTGCGGCTCGCTCGCGCCCAAGGCCGGACGACGAGGGCCTGACCCAACCCATGATCCAGCTGACGGCCCACCTCGGGCAGCCCTACACGTCAGCCGCGATACAGGTGGTCCGACGCACGGCCTGGGAGTTCGTTCGTGATAACCGGGAGATCAACACGCACACAGCTCGACGAACCGGTGGGTGTCGGTATTTGCCTCCGGAGACGACGATTCCGACCCGGCCGGGCGGTAGCCGCACCGTTCCGAGGTGCGGTTGAGACGTCATCGCTGTGCCTCATCGAGGTTGGCGAGCAGCTGGCGCGCGCAGATGTTTGAGCAGCCCCGCCAACATCCGCGCCCGGTGCACGTCCGCTCGGTTTGCCAGCATGCGAGGCCAGTCCTCGAGAGCAGACGGCCGGCGTACTTGCGCAGCCGGCTGTGCTCGGCCGGCGCCAGCCACGGTGCGCGCTCACCACTGAGCCACCACAGAAGACCCCAGGCCATTCGCGCGGACAGCGGCCGCCCCCCAGCCGGGCGAACGATGTTGGCATGTCGGTGGACGGAGACGGCGTCGATGAGCAGCTCCCGCCCGACACGCTGGGCACTGATCTGCCCGCTGTGCACCAGCTCCCGGACGCGGACCGGCGCGCCTCAGTCATGAGTGCTGCCCGGCGACCGGATCACGGTGCTCCGGGCCCGGCGAGAACCACTTGGCCGGTTGGCGTCCGGCAGCAGGTCCGCTTGGCATACCCGCGCTCTCCCTGGTGGCCCAGCGGTCTATCGTTCCGCCATGCTCGATCGCATCCGGCACAACGCCCGCGCCGCCAAGCTGCTGGCGGACGTGTTCGACTTCGACATCGCCCGGCTCGACCCCGTCGAACCGGTGCGGTTGGCGTCGGGCGGCGAGCTGCACGTGGTCGCCGGCGACGCCTCGGGCGGCTCCTTCTTCGTGTGCGACGCCGGGCCCGTGCTCTACGCCAGCTCCGAAGGCACGGCCGGGATCATCGCCGCCGACCAGGACGCCGTGATTCGCCTGATCGTCGGCGTGCCGACCTGGCAAGACGTCGTGCGGTACAAGTCCGATCTCGACGCGATGCGCGCCTCCTTCGAATCCTCCTACGCCGAGTTGAAGAAGGACGAGCCACAGATCGACCAGCTCTGTTCCGAGGTCACCGCGGAACTGGAGTTCGACCAGATCGCCGTCGAGGAACTGTTGGCGTCGCTGAGCAGGTGCCTGACGGAACTGTCGCCCAGCTACGTCTTGCTCAACGAAGACGGCGGCGAGTACGCCCCTCTGTGACCCCGCTTGGCGTGCTGCGTCGACGCCTGCTGGATCCCCATCCTGGCACGCCGGCGCCTGTCAATCCACTTGAGACAGACTGGCCGCGGGTGGGGTCGGCTCGCCTGGTCGGGTCTGCTGGACGGTGTCGCGCAGTGCGCTGACGAATGCCGCGGTGGCGGGCGGATCCGGCGGGTCGCCGTAGGTGGCCAGGTAGACGCGCCGCCGGAAGTGGCGTACGACGCTGGCCTCGATTCCGGGCGCGTGGTGGGTGCGCAGTGCCAGCCCCGGCATGGTGGTCACGCCCATGCCCGCGGCGACCAGTGCCTGCTGGACGATGATGTCGTCGCTGGTGTACGCGATGGGCGGGACGAAGCCCGCCTGGTCGCAGGCGTCGAGGAACTCGCGTCGGCAGTTCTCGCAGCCCGCGATCCAGGCGGAGTCGCGGTTGCCTGCCAGTGTCTGGCCGGGTTCGAGGCTGAGCAGGTACATCGGGTCGTCGAACAGGTGCGTGGCGCGGATGTCGTCCGGGGCCGTGTCGTCGTAGCGGAAGACGACCGCGACGTCGACCTGCCCGGCCCGCAGCAGATCGAGTGCCACGCGCGGGTGGGCCTCGATCAGGTGCAGTTCGACGCCGGGATGCTCGCGGCGCAGGGTGCCCGCCGCGTGCGGCACCAGCGCGGCGAGCGCCGACTGGAAGCCGGCGACCCGGACGCGGCCGGTGCGCAGGCCCACCATCGCGGACAGCTCCGCGGCGGCGATGTCGACGCGGCCGACGATCTCGGTGGCGCGGCGGGCCAGGTGCTCGCCCTCCGGGGTGAGCCGGATGCCCCGGCCGATCCGCTGGACGAGCCTGGCCCCGGTCTCGGCCTCCAGCCTGGCCAGATGATGGCTGACGGCGGGCTGGGAGTAGTTCAGGTGCTTGGCGGCCTTGGTGACCGAGCCGTGCGCGGCAATCGCCGCGAGAACCCGGAGCCGCAGGATATCCAGCATGCATAAAGAGTACGCATGAGTTCGCTCAAGTATTGTCATTGGACGAATGAGTCGGCGCGCGGGACGCTGAGCGGGACGAACCCGCAATGCGAAGGAGGACGCGGCCATGACCCGCTCACTCGCGACGATCACCGCGCTCACCGATCTCGTCGCGGCCGTGCGCCGAGCGGTCGACGTGCGGACCGGCTGGACGGACACCGCGGAACTGGTCGCCGACCAGCTCCGCGCACACCTGCCCGGCCCCGGGATCCTGACGCCCGATCAGCGTCTCGGCCGGCCCGACCGGGTCGCCGGGCATCTGCTGCACGCCGAGCCCGACGGGGCGTTCTCCATTCTCGGCCTGGTCTGGCGCCCCGGGCAGACCACCCGGATCCACGACCACATCACCTGGTGCGTCGTGGGCGTGCTGTCCGGTGTCGAGCACGAGGAACTGTTCGACGAGGCGCTCAACCCGACCGGCGTGCGCGACAACCCTCCCGGCCAGGTCAGCGGTTTCGCGCCGCCCGGCGACATCCACCGCATCCGCAACGTCGGCGACGAAACCGCCATCAGCCTGCACATCTACGGCACCGACATCTCCCGCGTCGGGTCCAGCGCGCGCCGCTACTACAACTGAGGAGGTCGGATCATGGACCAGCACGCCATCGACGAGTACTGAACGACGGCATGGTCCGGATCGTGGTGAGCCGACCTGGGCCGAGCTGATCGACTTCGAGACAACCCCCGACACAGGAGATCATCATGACCCACACCGAGCAGCGCGGCGCGCTCCCGCGGATGGACAACATCGCCATCGTCGTCGACGATCTCGCCGCAGCCAAGGCGTTCTTCACCGAACTCGGGATGGAGCTGGAGGGCGAGGCGACGCTGGAGGGCAGCGTGGTGGACCGCCTCATCAGGCTCGACGGAGTGCGAACGGACATCGCGATGATGCGCGCCCCGAACGGCCCCGGACGGATCGAGCTGACCAAATACCACACGCCGGCGAGCCCAGGTGGCGGCCGGCCCGCCCCGGTGAACGCGCTGGGCATGCACCGCATCATGTTCGCCGTCAACGACATCGACGACGTCATCGACCGCCTCAAGCCGCACGGCGCCGAACTCGTCGGCGAGGTGGTGCGGTACGAGGACAGCCACCGGCTCGCCTATCTGCGTGGCCCCGCAGGCATCTTCGTCGCGCTGGCCGAACAGACCACGTGATCGGCCGGCGCCGGAACAGATCATCTCCAGCATCAGGGCGAACTTCAGCGTCGGCCGGCCGGCCGGTCGCTGCTACGTTGGTGCGGGTGCCCACCTTTGAGGAGATCACCCGACACGACGACTCCGACCCGTCCGAGGACCCGTGGGTGAACGGGCCCCCACCGCCGGAGACGGTCGTGATCGTTGGCTACCAGCCAGAGTGGCCGCGCCGTTTCGAGAGCGCGGCGGCGGGGATCCGCGCCGCGCTCGGCGAGGTGGTGCTCGACATCGAGCATGTCGGGTCGACCTCGGTCGAGGGGCTGGCCGCCAAGGACGTCATCGACATCGACCTGACGGTGGCCGATCCCCGTGACGAGGACAGGTACGTCCCCCGGCTCGCGCGGATCGGCTACACCCTCACGGTTCGGGAGCCGTCCTGGCACGAGCACCGGTGCCTGAGGCTGGACGAACCTCGCGTGAACCTGCACGTGTTCGGGCCGGACTGCCCGGAGATCATCCGCCACCGCATGTTCCGCGACTGGCTGCGCGGCCACCCCGAGGACCGCGCACGGTACGAGGACGCGAAACGGGCGGCGGTCCCGGGCGGTGGGCACGTCATGGACTACAACGCGCGCAAGCAGGACACCATCCGCGAGATCTACGACCGGCTCTTCCGCGCGGCGGGAATGCTGTAGGCACCCGGACAACCACCACACCCGGCGCCGGCCCAGCCGCTGATGGTGCGCCGGGCATCGCACCCTTCTGCCGAGGGCGGTCGCTGGGCGTTGTTGATTCTCGATCGACGGTCCCCGTCCTATGCTGGGAAGTCCTGCGAACGAGGGGAGCCGCGATGCGTACTGGGAGTCCTGTCCGTGCCGCCCTGAGCGCGATCTCGCCCTTGTTCGTCGTGAGTGACCTTCAGCATGCATTGGCGTTCTACCGTGAGCGCCTCGGCTTCGAGGTGACCCATCGGGCGCCGGCGCTGGATCCGTTCTTCGCCATCGTCGCCCGAGACGGTGGGCAGGTGCTGCTGAAAGTGGTCGCCGACGACGTCGGTGCCGCGCCGAACCGGTCCCGCCACCGCGATGCACGTTGGGACGCCTACGTCCACGTGCCCGACCCCGACGCGCTGGCGGCCGAGTTCCGCGACCGGGGCGTCACGTTCAGCGCACCGCTCACCGACACCGACGATGGCCTGCGCGGTTTCGAGCTGACCGACCACGACGGCTACGTGCTCTTCTTCGGCCGCCCCGCAGGTGATGCCAACTGAACCGATCGAACAAAGGACTGCCGGCACAGCCCGACGGCGGCGCTGGTTGTGCCGCCACGATGCGCGCTCATGCCGAGACGCGGACGTTGGAGCGACCGTGAAGGGTCCGGCCGGAGGACTGCGGCTCCATCGCGGAACCTCACTGGGTCCACGGCGGGTGCACGATCGATTCCGGCCGTAGCGGCCATTCGGCGGCAGTGAGGCTGAGCCGGTCATCGTAGGGGTAGCGGTCGTCTTCGTCGCGGGGTAGCGGTCCGCGGACGAAACAGCGGTGCAGCAACAGTTCTCGGCGCTGGTCCACCGGGGCCTCGTCACCGTCGTGCCATCCGTACCTGGTCGCCGGATGATCGTCGCCGATGTCCACCTCGCCGTCCCAGTTGAGGTGCAGGCCCTGGTCGTCGGAGTAGAACCGGTCGAAGGATGTCCGCCACTGCGAGTTGGAACCCCAACCGTCCGACGGGTCGTCGGTCGGACGCGGCTCGCGACGGAAGGTGAAATACAGCGTGGAGGTGGTGGCCGCCGTGGCGTCGATCAGGTGTTGCGGCGCACGCACCCGGACGCCCGCGCGGCTGAACAGCAGGTCACCGAACCAGAAGCCGGGCCACAGCACCTCCTCCACGGTCACGGTGGTCGCCGATGGGTCCTGCACCACGGCGAAGATCTCGTGGTGGAACGGGGAGAACGCCCCGGGATGCTCGAACGGGGTCAGCCCGATACCGGCGAGGAACTCCGTGTGCACCGCGCGGCCGTCGGGCTCCAGCCTGCGGGGGCCGATCCAACCAGGGACGACGGCGGTCCGCCATCCGCCGAACATCGACTTGCGGGTGGCAATGCGCCTGGTGACGGCACGCCCTCCGGTGACGCCGAACTGGGCAGGTGGCTCCCCTGCCGGGCAGAACCGTTCGATCAGATAGTCGCTGACCCGGCTGAGCGCGTACAGCTTCATGCTCCGCCAGAGCTGCTCGTCGTCCACGGTGTACCCGCCGGCGGGAATCGGTTCCCGCGTGCGCAGCGGCCCCAACTCGGCCAGATGGTCGACCACCGTCGGCTGCTGACCGGTCAGGTACCGCCGACGCCCACCGACGTCCTCATGGTGGTCGTACAGACCCTCGTACAGCGCACGGAAGTAGTCCCGGTCGAGTTCCACGGCGCGATCATGACCCAGCCGGCGAACACCGGCAACGACATTGCCTGCATGCCGCGCCGGCCGGCGGGCTCTGTCGAGCGTCAATCCGGGGCATCACTGTCGCGTTCGGATCAGCGGCCGCGGTCAGGCGGTGGTGTGGCGTACCGCGGTACATCGGTCATCTGCTCATCGGTGGTCCAAACACCTGCCCGGCACCACCTGGCCCATCAAGGCACGCGAGATCGGCGGGGACCTCCCGTACGACGACATCGGCGACGTCCGCGAGGTCGACGCCGGTGAAACACCTGCCACCGGGATCCGCTTGTCGCTGCGGATCCGGACGTCATCGAGATGGAGCCCGACACCGGCGACCGTCTCGCCTGCCGCCAGCGAGCCCCTGCCGACATCCGGGTACCGGGTCGCTACGTCGTCGACATCCGCTGGAGCAGCCGTCCCAGAACGGTCGCGGCCCGAGCGCGTGTCGTACCGGAACGCGTATTCGGCAGGTTCACCGTGTTCGCCGCCGAACTCACCGACGCCCAGGTCCTCGCCCTGCGCCGCGACCCGGACGTCAATTACATTGAGAACGTCGTGAGGGTCAAGGGTTCCCCGGCAGGTCCTTTAGGCGGGGAGCCCGAAGTCATGGGTCTCGGTTATGCCGACATTGTGGCGACGAGTGAGGCGAGCCCAGCTTCAGCGCAGGCATCGTCCTGTCCAGGCGCGTCGCCCCCACTGACCGCGATCGCACCGATGACGGCGTCGCCGCGCCGGAGCAGCCGAGAACCCGCACCCGCGATGATGGGTGCGCCTGCTACCTGATCCAACTGCCCGAACAGTGCCGGCCACGCCTGCTGCAGGCGCATCAACTCGTCGCCATCACGATGGAACAGCGCGACGCTGGATGCCTTCGCCGGGGCAAGGCGAGCCGACAGCGGCGGCGCACCATCCATGCGATCGACAACCATCACATGCCCACCGCCGTCGACGATCGCGACCGTCACGTGTGCACCGAGTTCGGCGGCATGCTCGCGTACCCGGGCACTGACGGCCCGTGCTTGTTCCGACGTGAGGGACATCTCTCCACCTTCCAGAGTTCTTGGCCCAACCAAGCTTGGCCGCGCCAAGGATAGCACTTTACTGGGGCGAACCAAGGGATTTGGCTAGGCTTCCGAGCATGGACCTGGAGGAAGCGCCCACGCGCCTGCGTAGCAAGCCGACCTGGCTGATCGGAAAGGCGGCCGTGCGGGCGCACCGGCTCGTCGGCGAAGCGGTGGCCGAGGCCGACGGGCGTGCCTACCACTTCGCGATCCTCGCCGCGCTTGACGAGTTCGGTCCGGACAGTCAGGTGCGGGTCGGTCAACGGTGCGGAATCGACCAGAGTGATATGCATGCCATGCTCAGGGAGCTGACCCAGCAAGGCCATGTCGCGCGCACCTCGGACCTCAACGATCGACGTCGCAACCTGATCACCTTGACCCACGTGGGCCGACGACGGCTCGACGAGCTGGACCACGTGCTCTCAACGGTTCAAGACAACCTGCTCAGCGACTTGTCGGCCACCGAACGGGAACATCTCGCCGCACTCCTCACCCGCGTTCTCGACTAGACGGTCTGGACCCTTCAACGCCGTCTTGTCGCCGACCAGGCTGTCGGTGAAGCCGACCAGCGCACCGCGGACGGGCTCGGGTCGAGTCGTATGCCCAGATGCTGGCCGACGCCGCGACCGACACCCGCATCGTCGGTGAGCATCGCGGCGATCGCGTCCGGATTCCTGTGATCGCACCGGACAACGTCCGCGGCGACGAGCCGGACGACTGCCGGCCCACGCCGCCTCGGGCGTGATGCCGATGGCGGTCGGGCGGCGTGCCGATCTCCGTGGCGACCACGCCTTTCGCCCTGACCGCGGCCACGGTGTCAGCCACCGAACCAGGCGAGGCACCACTCGCCGCTCTCCCTGGCCAAACCCATCTCGATCTGACTGGTCGAGTCCGTGTACCTGACCGTGACCTTGGCGACCGCCTCGTCGGCGCCAGCCAGCCGAACGGCACCCAGCTCAGCACCCACCAGCGGCGAAGGAGCGACCTGGTCGAGCGGGCTCGAGACACCGGAACAGGAAACGGCGGCCAACGCCTCCGCGTCCTTGTCGGGCGAACGCGTCGACCGCGGCCTTCGCCGCACCCTCCGGCGTACCGGTATCCGGTCCGCTCGTCAGCACGACGATGAGAACCACGACCACGGCGAGCACGACCACGCCCACACCCGAGAGCACCCACATCTTCGTCACACCGTCGATCTTCTCAACCCGACCGCCAGTGCCGACCAGGCCGAACCAGCATTCGGCCACGTGGCGGAACCCGGGCGGCGAGCCGCCGAGCGGATGCCTGACCATCGCAATGCATCCAACTGGTGATCACGACACGCGTGGTGGGCACACCGCGGTCGGGTCGGGGTATTCGCCCGCTTCCTCGGCCGGTGCTGTTGTCACTATGTGAGGACGAGGTCTCCTGGTCGCACTTGTATCTCCCCCGAGGGGAGGTGCGAGGGTGGGCGGTATGGACGGCGATCCCCGGTACTCGATCGGCGAGCTGGCGCGGCGGACCGGGCTGACGGTCAAGACGATCCGCTTCTACTCCGACCGCGGCATCGTGCCGCCGTCCAGCCGTACCTCGTCCGGTCACCGCCGCTACGGCATCGACGCGCTCGCACGCCTGGATCTCGTCCGCACCTTGCGTGAGCTGGGACTCGACCTGGCCACCGTCCGGAAGGTCGTCGACAGCGAAGCCGTCCTTTCCGACGTCGCCGCGGCGCACGCCCAGGCGCTGGAGGTGCAGATCCGCGTGCTGCGCCTGCGCCACGCGGTGCTGACGGCGGTGGCCAAGCGCGGATCCACTCCCGAGGAGATGACTCTCATGCACCAGCTGGCCCAGCTGTCCGAGGACGAACGGCGCCGCCTGATCGGGGACTTCCTCGCCACCATCTTCCGCGGGCTAGATCATCCCGAATTCGCTGGAATCGCCCGCTCGATGACGCCTGAACTGCCCGACAGTCCCGAGGTCGAACAGGTCGAAGCCTGGGTGGAGCTGGCCGAGCTGTCCCAGGACACGGACTTCCGCGCCGTCATGCGGCGCATCGCCCAGCAGCACGACGCCAGCCGCGCCGACACCGGCCTGCGCCGCGACCCTGTCGCGGACATCCGCGACGCCGTCGCCCCTGCCCTGAACTCCGGTATCGACCCGAGCTCACCACAGGCCGCCCGGGTCGTGGCCACCCTCACCTCGCGACACGGCCCCGACCAGCTTCGGGCCTGGCTGGACACCGTCAACGACCCCCGCCGGGAGCGGTACTTCGAACTGCTCGCCGTGATCAACGGTTGGGCGGCTCCGGACAGCCAGTCGTCAGCGTTGCACTGGCTCGCCCAAGCCCTGCGGGCTCCAGATCAGATCTCCTGAGCGCTGACTACCCACAGGCGAACACCCGCTTCTGCTGCGATGGGCAGGAACCGAACCGTATCGTGGACTTCACGAATGGATCGGCGATCGGAGCGCCGGATGGGCGAGCTTGTCGCGACGAGGACCTGGCGTATCCAGGGTGAGACGGTCACGCTGCCGGTGCGCTTCACGGATGCCGAGTTGGCTGCCGCGACGTTCACCGTCCGGCCGGCGCACGCGGCGGCGTGTCTGGCGGGAACCGGCTTACGGCCGTTCACCGTGGCCGGGCGCGCGCTGAGCGTCCTGATGCTGGTGCACTACGGCGAGTGGGTGCTGGGCAGCTATGACGAGGTCGGCGTCGGGCTGTTGACGCGTGGCCCGGGCGGCCGCCGCGGTCTGCACATCGTCGACCTCCCGGTGACCGGGGAGTTCACCCGCGAGGCCGGGCAGGACATCTGGGCGCTCCCGAAGTGGCTGATGCGCTCTGATCTGAGGTTCGACGGCCGATCGGCCTCGATCACGGTGCACGATGGCGACACCTTTGTCATGCGGGCGGTCCTGCGGGCCGGTCGGGTGGGCGTGCCGTTCGACATGCCGGCGAGGACCGCCGTCTGGAGCAGGCTCGACCGGGGCGCGCAGGCGGGGGTGCTGCTGCGTGGTGTCGCCGCCATGCGCAGCCGAGGGCTGCACGTCGGTCGTGGCAGCGCGCGGATAGAACTGGGTGACCATCCGATGGCCGAGCGCATGGCCGCACTCGGCATGACCCGCCGGGCCCTGCTCACCATGCGTGCCCGACAGTTCAGCGGCACGCTTGACGCCTTCGAGGTGGCCTCCTGACAGGCCCGTGCCGAGAGCGGACGTGCGCGGACGTGCGCGTTCGCGTCGGTCGGTCAGCAGTCGGCGTCCGGGGCGGGTTCTCTGGTGCTCAGGGTGATTCCGGCCGCGGAGCGGCTGAGGTTCCAGGCGGTCCAGCCGTCGTCGTCGAGCCGTGCGGCCACGTCCCGGAGCACGCACGAGCGCTGCGGCTGCGGCAGTCGTTCGGCGGCGGGCACGATGTCGGCGGAAAACCCGTCGAGGTAGTCGACGTCGAGTGGCATGCCCTGCTCTGCCCGGTCGATGTTGTGGTCCGCGATGAACCGCTCGGGGTTGAGCATCACCAGCGCGAGCAGGGCGGCGGTCGCGGCGCCCACCGCCGCGCGGGGCAGCCAGGCCGGGCGCAGCCGCACCAGCGACAGCAGCACCATCACGAACACCGTGCCCAGCCAGATCTCGCACACCTCGACCAGCAGCCGCAGCACGGTGAACCCGTAGGCCTGCTGGTAGGTCCACATGCGGCTCAGCGCCGACATGACGAGCACGAGGGTGAGCCCGCTCAGCGCGCCGAGCAGCGCTCGCTGCCAGGCGCGGTCAGCCTTGGTGCTGTTGGGCGCCCAGCGCAGCGCGGCCCCGACGAGGGCGAGCGTCAACACCGTGACCACGCACAGCTGCCAGAACCCGCCGCGGGCGTAGTCGGCCGCGGTAAGCCGGTCGGTCCGCCGCAAGTACTCCTCGCCGCCGAACAGCACCACCAGCCGGACGGTGACGAACACCGCGAACAGCGCCACCAGCACGCCGATCGGCAGGGCCCACTCCACCCGGTGCGCCAGCCTGCGTCGCGGCGCGTTCTCCTCCGGCGCCGGCGGTGGTGACGCGAGCAGGTAACACGCGCCGACGACGCTGAAACCGGCCACGAGGAAGGCCACGATCCATCTGAACGACATGCGGACGTTCAACTCGGGAACCGCGGACGCCACCAGGTGCGCGAACGTCGCGTCCGCGGCGCTCAGCAGCGGGACGAACACGGCGAGAAGTACCACCGACGCCACCACGGACAGCGCGATCCGGCGCCGCTCCCCGCGTTTCTCCGGCCTCAACCTGATCGCACGCCGGATCCACGGCGGGGAACGTAGTGCCTCGATCGGCACGGCGAACACGTCGTAGAGCAGGGAGCGCGCGCTGCGCCTACCGACCATGGCCAGCGATCCGGTCACACACGCCGCGATCACGCAGAGCGCGAACAGCCATCCCGACGCGCGGACGAACCCGTCGGCCAGCAACGCGACCGTCGCCGTCGCCCATACCGGGCTCATGCGGGTGAAGTGCGCGGGCGCATCCGCGGCCCGGGACCGCCGGTCGGTGTAGACGACGGCCGCCATGACGGCGAGCCCGGCCAGCACCCAGCCGAGCCCCGGCCGGTCCGGCGGCACCAGCACGGCGGCGCCAATACCGGCGGCGACCGCGGCGGGCAGCACCGAGGGCGGCACCTTCACCGTGGCCGACCTCGGTGGCATGATCGGCGACGTCGTTGCGGGCGGGGCGGCGGCAACGGTTCCGGCCGCGCCGGTCCGGGCCTCGGACGCCGGTTCCGGGTCTTCCGTCGCGGTCATGGCAGCCTCCGGAAGTGTTGAGTGACAACGGTTTTCGGGCAGGACGCAGCACCCCGCGCGCCGGGAAGGCGCCGGGTTGCGGGAAGCAGCTTGAGTCAGGGAGTGGGCAGGACCACGCGGATGCGGCAGCCCTCGGATTCGCCGGGCGGCGGCTGTCCTGCCACGACGACGCCGATGCTGCCGCCGTGCAGGTCGACCACCCACCGGGCGATGGCCAGCCCGAGTCCGGTGCCGCCGCCACCGGCCCGCTCACCGCGGGTGAAGCGTTCGAAGACCCGGTCGCGTTCCTCGGCCGGGATGCCCGGGCCCTCGTCGCGGACCTCGATCACGACGTCGTCCTCACCGGCTTGCGCGACAACGTGCACGTTGCCGCCCGCGGGGCCATGACGGGCCGCGTTGTCGAGCAGGTTGAGCACCACCTGGTAGAGCCGCTCGCGGTCGGCGACGACTGTCGCCTCCGGCGACTGGACGTCCACGGTGAACCGCACCCTCCTTCCGACGGCCGCGGCCATCACCTCGGCCTCGGCGGCGACCTCGTCGAGAAGCAGTTCGAGGTCGCACTCCTCCAGGTCCAGCGGGAACGCGCCGGCGTCGATGCGGGAGAGGTCGAGCAGGTCGGTGACCAGCCGGCCGAGCCGTTCCGACTGGGCCAGCGCAGTCCGCAGCGTCACCGGATCCGGCCTGGCCACACCGTCGACGAGGTTCTCGAGCACGCCGTTCAACGCGGTGATCGGCGTGCGCAACTCGTGTGAGACGTTCGCGATCAGCTCACGACGTTGCTGGTCGGCGGTGTCGAGGTCGGCGGCCATCTGGTTGAACGCGAGCGCCAGCTCGCCGACCTCGTCGCGGGCGGTGGCTCGGACGCGGCGGGAGTAGTCACCCCTGGCCATCGCGCGGGCGGCGGCCGTCATCTCGCGCAGCGGCCTGGTCATCCCGTGCGCCAGGATCTGCGACGTGATCAGCGCCAGCACGATGGCGGTGATCGTGGTCCGCGGCGGCAGCCAGCCGATCTGGTAGTTGAAGAAGGCGAACGCGACCCCGCCCGAGCAGACCAGCAGGATGGCGAGCTTCAGCTTGATCGACCGGATCGGGTCCAGCGGCCGCGGCAGCAGGTCGATCAACCTCTTCACGGCATCGCGGCTCTTCACGGGCCGACCTCCAGCGCGTAGCCGACGCCGTGCACGGTACGGAGGAGGTCCGCGCCGAGCTTGCGGCGCAACGCCTTGATGTGGCTGTCCACCGTGCGGGTGCCCGAGGCGAGCTCGAGCACGTCCCAGTCCCACACCTCGCGGAGCAGGCGTTCCCGGGGCTGCACCGCCCTCGGCCGGCGCGCGAAGTACACGAGAAGGTCGAACTCGATGGGCGTGAGCTGCGCAGGGACCCCGCCGCGCCGCACCCGGTGCTGGTCGATGTCGATCTCCAGGTCGCCGAGCACGATCCGAGCCCTGACGGCGTCCGGTTCTCTCGACCGCTCCACCCGGCGGAGCAGCGCGTGTACCCGTGCGCTCAGCACACGCATCGAGAAAGGCTTGGTCAGGTAGTCGTCCGCACCGACACCGAGGCCGACCAGCAGGTCGGTCTCGTCGGCACGCGCCGTGAGCATGAGGACCGGGACCGGCCTGCGCGCCTGAATCCGACGGCACACCTCGAGCCCGTCGAACCCGGGAAGCATCACGTCGAGCACCACGAGGTCCGGCCCGCCCTCGGCATCGGCGGCCACCGCGGCAGGGCCGTCATAGGCAACCTCGACGGCGAACCCCTCCGCACGCAGCCGCGCGGCGATCGACTCGGCGATCGTGACGTCGTCCTCCACGACGAGCACCCGCCGTCCACCTGGTTCCATGCGGCCGACTCTAGGCAACAACCGTGGAGACCATCGGAGCGAACTGTGAAGATCCTGTGGAGAGAACCCCCCTGGTTGAGATGCCCGCTCATGCCGATGTGCGCGAGTCGGCGAGGTCGCGTGCCGGTGCGTCGCAACGCGTTTCGATTCGCACGCAATAAACCTGCGGTGGGGTCGATGATCGTTGCGTGACAATGCCGTCGTGGAAGAGGTCGAGGTCGTCGTTGCCCACAACGAGCGCGCGACCCTGCGCGTCGGTGACGTGTTCCTGAAGATCGACGCTGATCAGACGCGCACCGACGTCGAGGTCGAGGCGATGGCCCTGGCTCCGATCCCGACTCCGCAGGTCCTGTGGCGCAAGCCACCCGTGCTCGCGCTCGCCGCGCTGCCAGGGGTGGCGCTGGGCCGCCTCGGCGAGCCGTCGCCCGCGTCGTCGCCGGCGTGGGCCGCGGCGGGTGCGGCCGCGCGGCGGCTGCACGACGCGCCTTTGCCGCCATGGCCCGGTCCGCGCCTCGACGAGATCGCGTCCCGCCTGGACGGCGAATGCGAATGGCTCGTCACGAACGGTGTCCTTCCCGCCGAGCTGGTCACCCGCAACCGCCAGGTCGCCGAGGCCGCGCTGCGGCCGTGGAAACCGGTGTTCGTGCACGGCGACCTGCAGATCACCCACGTGTTCGTCGACGACGACACGATCACCGGCGTGATCGACTGGTCCGAGGCCGCCCAGGGCGATGCCCTCTACGACCTCGCCGTCCTGACGCTCGGACACGAGGACCACCTCGACGACGTGGTCGCCGGCTACGGCACCGACGTCAACCTCGACGTGATCCGCGGATGGTGGTCGTGGCGCAGCCTGGTGGCGGCCCGCTGGCTGGTCGGGCACGGCTTCGACCCGTCCTCGCCAGGCTGCGAGTTCGACGTACTGAGATCGCGGATGTGAGGCCGCACAAGCCCGACGGCCACGAGCGGTGACGTGGGCGCGGCTGGACTGCCGTCCACCCTCTGACGTCCTCTCGTGCCGTCGAGCGGTCGATGGTGAACGTGCACTTCTGCCGACGAGCGGAAGCGGAAAGCGGCACGTCCATTCGGTTCCAGAGCCCTAACATGCGGTCGTGGACTGGGGAACCTTGGCTGGTACCGCGCTCGGCGCGATCCTGGGCGCTGGAAGCACGCTCACGGTGGACCGTTCTCGATGGAAACGGGATCACTACTCGCGCGAGCATGCCTCACGGCGCGAGCTCTACGGCCAGTACCTTGCGTCGCTGTCGTTGGCCACCCATCGTCTGCGCGATCTGCGACGTCCTGGGCCGCTTACCGCGGATGAACGCATGCGAAGGGCCGGTGAGGTCCTCAGTGAGTCCGGGGCATACCAACTGCGGTACCAGATGCTGATCACCGCACCGAACGTCCTCGAGGAACCCACCGAGCACGCCTTCGCGTCGATCCGCCGCCTGCGCGACTGCTTCGGCGAGCCCATCTGTACCGACCCACAATGGGACAGCGCGCTCGACGCGGTGAGCGACGCCATCAACGCTCTCAAACACGTCATGCGCGACGACCTGGCGAAGCCGGCGTGACCCGTAATCTGCCGCACTTCAACCCGCACGCTCATGCCGATGAGCGAGCGCAGGGTCGGCGACGGCGCCCGACATCGGTGGGACCATATGGCCACATTCGGTGGCCAGGCAGAACACGGCCTGGCGCGGGGAACGAGTTCCCTGTGACACCCCGGCGCCGCCCGGCATAACCTGGCCGCCGACCAGGGCCCCTTCGACCTGGTCCTGGGCCGGAAGCCTCTTCGGCTACCTCGAGGAGCGCTTCGCCCGAGCCTGATGTTCGCGACGGTGCGGCGCGCTGACGAGCCGGGGTGATCCCCGCAGCCGGCTTCGTGTTCGTCGCCGACGCGGCCTCGATCGTCAGTCGAGGCCTTCGATGATGCGGAAGTCGCGCTCGAAGCCGTCGGGGAGTACGGCCAGCGCCTCCTGGTAGGCCGCGCTCTCGTACGCGGCGACCGCCTGTTCGAAGCTGTCGAACTCGATCAGGACGACGCGCTCGGCGATTCCGGCTTCGTGTGCGACGACCCGGCCGCCGCCGCGGGCGAATGTCCGTCCGCCTGCGGCCTTGACGGCCAGACCGGCCAGTTCGTTGTAGGCGTCAAGCACCTCGGGGTCTGTGATGGTGGGGTAGACGCTGACCCAGTAGCCCTTGGGCATGGAACCTCCAGTGTTGGAATGAGTGCATGTGACTTACGGGTTGGTCTCGGACGAGCGTCGGCGAGCGAGGGCGAGGCTGGTCAGCGTCGTGATCGCCATGGCGCCGATGCCGACCAGCGCCGCGGTGGTGTAGGCGCTGTCGTCGGGGAAGAGGTGGCCGGTGCCGGTGCCCGCGTCGAGGATCAGGCCGCCGATGGCGCTGCCCAGGGAGTACCCGACGCTGCGGACGACGTAGTTGAAGCTCATGGCGCTCGAGGTCTCGCTCTTGGGGGTGACGGCCAGGATGACGCCGGGCATGGCGGCCGCGAAGCTGCCGACGCCGAAGCCCAGCACGCCCATGGCCGTGAGCAGTTCGGCCAGGTTGGACCGGGCGGTGGCGAACAGGACGAACCCGCCGCCGACGATGGCGGCGCTGCCGGCCAGGAGCAGGGGGCCGTTGATCCGTTCGCGGACCCGCGGCGTGAGCTTGCCGGCGACGAACCCCAGCACGGAGAACGGGATGAGGACCAGCCCCGCCACGAAGGTGGTCAGTCCGAAGCCGTAGCCGGCGCTGTGCGGCGTCTGCGCGTAGCGGGTGATGAGCGTGAGCAGGAGGTACATGCCGCTCCCGCCGACGAACATGGCGATGTTCGCCCCGGCGACCGCCGGGTGCCGTACCGCCCGGACGTCGACCAGGGGCGTCTTGGTTCGCAGTTCGGAAACAGTCCAGACGCAGAGCAGGAGTACGGCGGCGACAGCAAGGGTCACCGCCACGGCGAGGTGTCGGCTCCACAGGCTCCTCTCGCCGGCCAGGAACAGGACGAGGAGCAGTCCACCCGCCAGGAAGAGCGCACCGGCCACGTTCACGTGAGCGGAGCGGCCTTCGGGAGCTGCGGGCATGGAGCGCCACGCGGTCACGAAGGCGATGGCGGTGACGAGCAGGCCGAGGCCGTAGGCGGCCCGCAGTCCGCCGAACTCGGCGAGCAGCGCGGCCAGCGGGTAGCCGACGCCGGCTCCGATGATGGAGACCACTGAGATCAGGGCGATCGTGGCCGCGCTGCGCTCCTCGGGAAGATGGTCGCGGGCCACGCCCATCATCAGCGTCGTGAGACCGAGTCCGACGCCTTGGGCCGCTCTGCCCACGAGCAGCCAGGCGAACGGCAGCGGCAGCACGGTGAGCGCGCTGCCGACGACGACGATCGCCAGCGTGGCGAGAATCGTGGCCCGCCGGTGCGGACCGGCTCCGAGCCGGCCGAGGACGGGTGTGGCGACGGCGCCGCTGAGCAGGGCGATGGTCAGCGTCCACTGCGCGCTGTCGAGGGACACGTGGAACGTGGTCGCCACGCTGGTGATGAGCGGCGTCCCGAGGCTGGCGACCGCCGCCACGACCAGGGCGATGAACATCAGGGCGGGGACCAGCAGACGTGCCTCGGAACGTATCAGGGCAGTGCTCATGGGCTGGTCATGAGCCTGGGCCGCGGTCACCGGTCCGACTCCTCTCGGGCTTGGCTTTCGAGCTCCGCCAGATGCAGCAGCGCCGGAAGGGCTGCTGCCAAGGCCTCCACCTCGTCACCGGTGAGTTCGTCGATCAACCGCGCGTACGCGTCGACGCCCGCCTGGCGTCGCGTCCGGACGTACGACGCGCCAGCCTCGGTCAGGCACACCAGCGTGACCCGCTTGTCGGACGGATCGCCCTTCCGCTCGACCAGCCCGGATTCCTCCATAACCCGGACCAGGACGGTCATCGCGGGCTGGGTGACGCCCTCGGCCACCGCCAGATCGGTGATCCGTCGCGGGCCGGTCTTGTTCAGGGTGGCCAAGGTGGCGGCGGACGTCAGGCTCATGTCGCGGGGAAGGCGTCTCACGGCCCTGGTGGCCAGACCGTAGAGGGCTGACCCGATGGCATCGGAAGCGCCGTGCGCGGCGTCTCGGCGACTCACACCCGAAGCATAGCAGATTTATATGAATTCTTTATGCATATCCTGACCAGGGTTCGGCGATACTTGACCTACAACGCGTTCGCGCAAAGATGAACGGCGTCGGTCTTGATCGCCCTGTTGATCCCCTTCGGAGGACGTGCGGCAGCGAGTCGCGCACCGCGGCTGTGAACACGGTGCACATGTCGATCGCGACCACCTGGACCCCGGCCCGCCACTGTCCGTCGACACGTTCGCCCGAACATGCTCCAGGAGACGAACCGGATCGCGACTTCGGGCAACAGGAAGCATGACCATGTCACAACCTCCCGCCAAGCCGGCTCGGCGGGGCGAGCCGCCGCCTGATGCCTCGGACGAGGACCTGCTCACCGAGTCCCTAGCCGCGCCGGAACGGTTCGCGGCGATCTTCGACCGGTACGCCCCGCACGTGCACGGGTACCTGTCCCGACGGGTCGGTGTACTGGCGGACGACCTGGTGAGCGAGACCTTCCTGCTGGCGTTCCGCGGCCGGGACAGCTACGTCCCCGACCGCGCGCCGGTGCGGGCATGGCTGTTCGGCATCGCCACCAACCTCATACGTCGACACGCCCGCGACGAGGAGCGGCGGTACCGGGCGTCCGGACGCGCGGCCGGACACCACGAGGCCACAACCGAGCTCGGCGAGGTGGCTGGACGCGTCGATGCCCAGGCGCTGCGCAGCGAGTTGGCCGAAGCACTGGCCGCACTGCACGGTCGTTCCAAGATCATGTGTTGTTGAGGTGAAGTATGTCGAAAGCGCGGTGCATGCGGCGGGTGGCCCAGCGGGTGGTCTCGGTGATGTCGCGGCGGCCGATGAGGTGGATGGCGCCGATCGCGAGGTTTCTCAGGGCTGCCATGACGTGGGGTCCGTTGCCGGTGCGGGCGCGGGAGTGGTCCTCGCGGTAGACGGTGTCGCGCAGCCAGTGCAGTGACTCGATGCCCCAGTGGTCCTGGACGAGCGCGGCGATCCGGGCGGGGCTGGCTTGGGCGGGGGTGAGGCTGGTCAGGCCGAGTTGCGCGACCGCGCTGAGAAGACCCCCGGTGGTGTCGTGGGTGTAGCGCTCGATCAGCCAGACCTGGTTGACGTGCGGGAACGGTAGGTCCGCGGGTGTGGGCAGGACCTGGATGGTGCGGGTGAGGGTGCGTCCGTGGCCGTGCTCGACGCTGCGGTGCCCGATCGGGGTCTGGGCCCATGCCAGGGCGTCGAGTGCGGTGTAGACGCCGGGCTGGTTGTGTTTGACCGGGAAGCAGAACTGCGCGCCGAGGTTGTGCAGGTAGGTGGCGTGGCCGCGTTGGCAGTGCAACGCGTCGGCGGTGATCACGATGGTGGACGGGTCCACCCCGGCCGCGGCCAGGCCGTTGATCAGGGGCGCGAACTGGGGGATCTCGTTGGACTTGACCCCGACCTGGACCTGGCCCAGGACGAGTTGCTCGCCGTGGGTGGCGGCGGCGAGCAGGTGGGTCTGGGCGCCGTCGGCGCCGACCGCACCGCGCACGGCCTTGCCATCGACCGCGACCCCGACCAGCGATGAACCCGGCACGCCGGGCGAGGTGGCGGGTCCACCGAGCCGCTTCTCGGCGCACTCGGCAGACCCGGCGCCTCGAGGCGGCCGGCGTCCTCGACGGCCTCGACGGCGGCCTGGGCTGCTTGGGCCATCAGCCATGCGCCGATCGCGGTGTTGACCGCGGCCGGGTCGGCGCCGGTCAGCACGCGCCATAGCGTGGTCTTCGACGGGAACGAGGTGATCAGTCGGTCACCGGTCGGGCGATCGCCGGCGCCGCGCCGGTAGAGCATGTCGAGCAGCGCCACGGGCACATCAGCGACCCACCCGGCGATCGCGGTGAACGACCGCATCCCGCCCAGCACCGCCGCCGCGCACAACACCAGCACGACCGCGACCGGGTGATCCCGGCCCTGACCGTGACGCCCGTCGGTCACCCCGGTGAACCGTTGCAGCAGGTCAGCGTCCCGCAACGCGGACAACGGGAGATCGGTGCCAGAAGACACGACCGCAGCGGAACCTCCCAATGCTGTTGCGCACGACTCGGCGATGACAGGATGAACCAGCAACGAAGCTCCGGTGGTGTACGAGGAGTCTGTGAGAGGACCGCTCGTCTTACCGGAGCTTCGTTCGCCTTACCGGCGCGACACGCCGAAGATCATCAAACCCTGTGGTCAAGATCGCCGCACAGCCAAGCATCGCTCAAGTGGATCTTGGAACGACCGTGGCGGCCAGCCTGACGATCGAGGCGACCCAGTACATCACCAATTACTTCCTGGGCAGCGGACACGTCGCCGATGTGAACGACCTGGTCTGCAACGTCGTCGGTGCCGCGATCGGCGCCGGTCTGTTCTCCGTCGTCTCGCGGGTGCCGGGCGCCGATGCTCTCATCGACCGCTTCCGCTGGGCCGAACCCCACCCGTCGCCCCGGGTGGAGGGCGAGGGGCAGCAGGTCGACCGACGGTGACAGGGGCCGCGGCCGCGGCCGCACGGATCCGGGCGACGACGGCCGGCCCGCTCCGTCCCGGGGTGGGAGTGGCGCGCGCTCGTGGAGAGCCTCTGCGCTCGCTCCTCCTCAGGTCGGCCGCGGTTCGCCGTTGACCTCGTTCACGTGCACGCCCGCTGACGGCGGTGCCGGGCGCCGCCGTATCCGTCCCACCTGGTCGCGCCCTCGATCCGGGCTGGTGGCTCGCAGGTCGTCCCGGACCTCAGACGGCGAAGGCGACGGCCACCGTGGCCGCGGCGATCGCCGCGATCACGACCACGGCGATTCCCATCCCGACCAGCATCGGGTGTCGGTCAACGAAAGAGGGGTGGTAGGAGGGCAGGCCGTCCCACAGCTGCCGGCGGCTCACCGGTGTGGGGTCGTACCGGACCTCGGCACCGAGCCCGGCCAGCAGCCCGTGGATCGCGGACCTGTCCCACCCGCCGACCCCCACCACCAGGGGAGACGCATCGGAGTGCCGCTCGACGACGAGGCGCTCCTGCGGCGCGGCGCCGCCGGGGGACAGGATCGGCACGAAGCCCGCGGTGGCGATGTCCCGCGCGGGGACTGCTTGTTCGCGGCGCCGCCAGTTGGTGTGGACGAGGTCGTCGCCGCGCTGCTCCAGGCGCGTGTTGCGGCGGAACACGATCACCAGCCCGGTCCCCAGCAGAACGACGACGATCCCCAGGAAGAGCGGGAACACCATCAGTCCGATGTCGTCGCTCAGCGTCGGCAGGAGGGTCAGCGCGAGGGCGGAGATCAGTATCGCTCGATGCAGCGGCGCCGTCGACGGGCGCACCAAACCGTCTGTCTCAGTCGCGGTCTGCCTCACAGCCGTCCCCCAACTCCGCAGCGTCACCGAGAATGATGCCAGGCCGGCAGATCGGGAACAAGGCTTGAGCACTGCGGATGACCGGCGAGGGGCGACAGCCTCCATCGCGGAGCGCGTCGACCATCGCGTGGACCTCGGCCGCGTCGAGGATCGCCGACCGGTCCGGCGACGGACCCGACGTCTCCGCCACGACCGACAAACCCCTGCTCAATCACCCGGTGGCTCGCTGTTCACCAGCCTGCAGGGCAGCGGCGCAACGCCGCTGCGCCTCCTCCCACGCCGCCATCTGAGCCGCGACGGCGGCGCCGATCTGAGCACCGCGGTCGTCGAGGGTGACCGTGGTCGACTCGTCCTGCACCGACCCGTACGTGGCGGCCAGCGTGCTCGCGTCGGCCCGGAGGGCCACCTCCAGCCGGGACTGGATGTCCGCGGTCTCGGTGGCGTAGGCGCGCAACGCTGCGGCCGCGTCCTGCAGGTCCTCGCCGACCGACACCGAGATCGACCGCACCGGGCCGGTGGCCGTCAGCAACTGGAAGGACTCCGGGGCCGAGTAGACCGGCGCCAGGAACTGCCAGGTTTGGTCGATCCGCGCCATCCACCTCATCGGCCGCCGCGACATCACCGAGACCACCCGCTGGGCCACCCGCCGCATGCACCGCGCTTTCGACATACTTCACCTCAACAACACATGATCTTGGAACGACCGTGGGCCGCACTGCCCGGCGAGGACCGGGACGTGCTGCTGTTGTGGACCTACCCGCAGCTGTCTTACGCCGAGATCGCCGCCGCGCTGGACATTCCGGTCGGCACCGTTCGATCCCGGCTGCACCGCGCCCGCCACAGGGTTCGTGACCGCCTCAGCGACCGCTGGCTGACCAACGAGGAGACAGCATGAACGAGTTCACCATGATCCGAGAGCACGGCCCCGCGCCAACCCCGCTGTCCGACGGTGTACTGGCCAAGGCTCGCGCCGACCTGCTGGCCGAGATCCACGCCACCACACCCACCGCGGCACCTACCGCGACCGGCCGGCCGGTCCGCCCCCGTCGCCGCGCGGCGGTCGTCGCCGCCGCGGTTGTCGCGGTCGCCGTCGTCACCGGGGTCATCGCGACCGGCAGCACCGACACGCCAATACCACCGTCCCCTACCTACAAGGCACCGGTGCTGGTCCAGTTCCACATGCCAGCCCTACCGCCAGAACTGGACCCGGTCCCGGACGGTGTGACCGAGCCGGGCTTCACCGCGGAACCCGGGTGGCTCGCCGCGGTCTACAGCGACGCTGACGACAAACCCGGCGAGGAGATGAGCGCCATCTATGTCATCGCCTCCTCGAACCGGCCGCGCAGCGTCGGTGTCCAGACGACCTATGCCGGCAAGCCAGCCGTGCTCGAGACCTGGGTTCCACAGATAGGTGTGTTGGCTAGTCCGTGAATTGGTGGGTTGACCTGGGGAAACATGGTTGCCCGGTGACAGGGCGTGTCACTAGGCGGTGGTGTTGGTGCTGGTCAGCGTGTTGCGGGAGTTGCTTCGTGGACGCGGCGGGGTTCGTCAAGGACGAGGGCGGCGAGGATCTTGCGTTGGGTGGGGGTGATCTCGGTTCGTTGCTGGAAGGTGCCGGCGGGGCCGGTGAAGGTGCCCAGGTGCAGGCGTTGTAGTTCGTCGCGCATTGAGGGCCAGGTCTGTCTGGTGGCGGTCTCGGCGATCCGGATCAGCAGCAGCGCCAGCCAACACAGCAGGACGTGAGCCCGGATGCGTTCCTCACGGCGGTGGTAGACCGGCCGCAGATCGATGATCTGCTTCATGTCTCGCCAACCGCGTTCGACCTCGAGCAGTTGCTTGTAGCCCAAGGCGATGTCCTCACTGGACAGTGTCGGATCCGAGCAGCGCAGCAGGAACTTCCCGTCAAGGTTGGCCTCGCGCTCGATGGCCTTGGTCGATGCGTAGCAGCCCACCAGGAGTGACACGCAGATAGCGTTTGAGACCGGGCTTGGTGGAGATCACACCCCGGAGCTCGGCGCGCTTGTCGGTGGAGAGCTTGTCTGATCCGGCGATCGCCTCGTCGAGTTGGGTGAGCATCCGTTGCCTGACCTTGGTGTCGCGTTCCGCGGCCTCGGGGTTGAAGCAGATCACGAACCGATCGTCGGCCAAATCCTTGTCCAGATTGACTTCCTTGACGTGCAGATTCCCAGCGACGGTCTTGTAGCGGCCTTGGCGGGCCAGCGCTGCCTTCGCCTCGGCGGAGTCGCCGCGCAGCTTCTCCCCGAGGATGTAGTGCCCGCCGGCGCGCTGCAGGTATCGCCGGTTGGTCGCGGAGGTGAAGCCGCGGTCGGCGACCCACACGACCCGGCCCAGTGACCAGTCCCGCATGTCGTCCTTGACTTGGCGGATCAACGCCGAGTCGCCGGTGTTGCCGGGCCAGCACCAACATCGCACGGGGATGCCGTCGCGGGTCACCGCCATCCCGATCACGACCTGCGGCAGGTCGGGGCGGGAGTCCTTGGACTTGCCGTAGGTCCGAAACCCAGCGGCCTTCACCGTCGCTGTCGGTGCCGTCGTCGGCTGTCGTCGGTGTTGTGGTGAGGGCGCCGTGTTCGTCGCGGTCGACGGGTTCGTCGGGCTCGTCGAGTTCGAAGTAGGTGCTGGTGGTGTCGAAGAACAGCAGGTCCACTTCCAGGTTCAGCAGGTCGGCGACGTTGTCATACACCGCGCGCGACAGCTCTGGGGCTACCTCGATCAGCCAGTCCATCGCCCGATAGCAGGCCTCATCGACCACGGTGTCCAGCCCGTCGATCACGACGTCGTGTTCGATCCAGCGGGTCGCGGCCAGCTTCGAGGACGGCGCCAGCGCCCGGTTGGCGACCAACGCGAACAGGATCCGCTCGACCCGCTCGTCCAGCCGGCGCCCGGTGAGCATCCGCCGTATCGCCGCGTCGATCCCAAGCCGGCGCCACAGCCCGTCCAGCACGAACGCCCCGCCCAGCGGACGCGACTCGGTGAACGTCAGCCCGGCCGGGCCGCCACCAGCCACACCAGCCAGCGCCTCGGCCGGGTCCAGCAACCGGGTCAACGCCCCGATCAACCGGCGGACGCCCTCCACGTCGACGGTGTCCTCCCGGCCGAAGGAGTACAGCACCTTCGTCCGCGACACACCCGCGGCAGCGTCCCACTCGTTGTGGGCCAACTGCAGATACCGGATGACCTGACCGTCCCTGGTCTTCCGCGTCGAGGCCTTCACATACACGGACTAGACGATATCAGAGATACAGCAGGTCGAACAGCCATCATCCGCAAAAACGTGTCACTAGGCAAATCCACCGTTTCCGCTAGCGCACAACACGCTGACCTGCAACTTCACCCGTTACGCCGACCAGAACCAGCCCACAACTGTGGAACGCAGGCGAGAAGGTCGACCAGAAAGAACCCTCGTTTCACGAGGTGGCCCTCATCTGGGAAAGGTCACCCGACCAGTGGATCAAACTCACCGGTATCGGCCACTTCGCCGACGAGCGCACCGTCCGCTCGCTGGCCGGCACCCTCGTCGACACGGACAAGCGATTGAGCCTGGATATCAGCGTCGCCCCAGCCGGTTGGGAACTCTACGCCTTCAAGGACGCTGCCCCGGACGGCGCAGGAGCGGTCACCTCGCTGCGAGATCCGAACAACCCGGACCGCACCATCCACGTGAGCACCATGCTCCGACTCGTCCCGAACTTCGGGCAGACCATCGAAGGCGGCCCCCGGGACACCGTTCCCGTGTCCGTCAACGGCCGACACCGGCGACCTCGTCCAGATCCCCGGAAAGCAGTGGATGCTGCAGGCTTCCCTGCCCGACGGCCGAGCCTTCCGACTCCAGGTCCCAGCCGACTTCACCCCACAGCAAGTGATCGAACTCGCCGAAGGCGTCAGCTGACCAACTCCCTTGGCCGTCCGCACTGGACGGCCAAGGCGAGCGCCCTACCCCCCCACCTCTCCTCCCCCCCGGCCGGCTCCCCCGATCGCATCAATATGCCGCGAGCTGGGTGCCGACTTCAGACCGGTGATGCTCGCTCATGCCGAGAATCGTTCCACTGCGTGGAGATGGGCGAGGACAACAAGGTCGGCTCGCGTGCGAGCGGACTTGGGATGCGCGCTCATGCCGAGGCGGACCGCCCGGTCGGACTCTCTCTTGGGGGCCGTCTCCCGTTCGAGCCAAGCGCTCGCGACTCAGATATCGAACCGGCTTGCCGAGCAGCTCCGCGTCGCGGGAATCTCCCGTCGGGTTGACTCACCTACGTAGCCGACCGGATCCACGATGTGTGGGCTGGACTTGTGCTGCGGCAGCGGCCGCGCCCTCCCCCACGCCGCAGCACAGCTGCGTGAGGCGGGACTGCCGGCCGGGTCGCGCTCGCCGTGCTCACCCGTGCCACCAGTTGGCTGACCGCCGCCGGCCAGCTTGTGGCCGATCTCGACCTGACCAGCATCCGCCTGCCCGACGGACGCGGAATCAACGTCGCGGTCTTCGAACGCGACGCGGGCCCGTGGGACCGGCCGCAGGGCTACCGCCTGCACCTGGACGCCGACGCGATCAACGCCGCGCGAGAGGTGCTCCCAGCACAGCTGTACGCCGTGTTCGAGGCGACGGCCCAGTACACCGAGCCGTTCACCACGATCCTGGGCACCGACCTGTCGGTCCTCAAACGCCTGCCGACGCGGGATGACCACGGCCAGGTCTGGCCCGCACACGACGGCCCCGCCATCACGCGAACGTCGACCGGCGACGCTGGCCAGATCCTGCTCGCCGGCCTGGAGGACGCGGTGCATTTCGGCAAGACGGTGCAGCGCTACGAGAACACCGCCGACGGGGTGACCGCGTATTCGCCGAGGCTCCACGGCGCACGGTGACGTCCTGGTCGGCGCGGACGGTATCCGTTCGACCGTCCGCCGGCACAGGGCCCCGCGCTGCGAGCCGTCGACGCGGGCATCACCGCGATCTACGGACGCCTACCGATGGCCGTCGCCGGCCACTGGTACCGTTCGAGGCCCTCACCGACGTCTTCACCATCGCCTCGGACGAACGGAAGGGCTTCCTCGGGCTCGGTTCGGTGCGCTTCCCGACCTCTCCCGTCCAGGCCGCACAGCGGTTCGCCCCTGGGACGAGGATCTCCGTCAGGACGACTACGTGGTGAGCATCGTCCGCGGCCGCCACGAGTTCTTTCCGGCCACCGCCGCGGCGATGCGGCGCTGCCGGGGAGCGACTGCGCAGGATCGCCGCTGGGCTCTCCGGGACTGGCCCGGCGGTGCCGCCGAGTTCGTCGGTAGCGCGGACGCGGGCTCGTTCTTCCTCGTCGAGATGTACACCAGTGTGCCGGCCACATTGGACGCGCCCGCCCGCGTCACCCTGCTCGGTGGCGCGATCCACGCGATGACCCCCACTTCGGGGCGAGGGGCCAACGTCGCGATGCGGGATCGCGCCCTACTCGCGCGCTCAAGGAGGTCGTCGATGGCTGTCTGCCCTGGCCGAGGCGCTGGCTGGCTACGAGCGTGAGATGACCACCTACGGGTTCTCCGTCGTGCGGCAGGCAGCCCGGATCGGCCAGCAGCGCATGGCCCAGAACGCACTGCCTGAACAAGGGTGCTGACGCCGTGCGAGCGGAGTCCGGCGGAGACGTACGCCGGGGCGCCGCGGCCGACGGTCAGCCGAGCCCGCGATGGGCGCTCCACAGCGCCCCCGCGCGGCTGGCGGCTTCGGCCACGAGGGATGCCAGTTCGGGTCTGTCCGGTACCCGGAACGACACGTACGCGCCTCGTCCGCCGCCGACCGGTCGGCCATACGCCTTCACCGCGAGGTGCCCGTCCGGGAGAAGCCGGACGTTGAGGGTGGTCAGGGCGAACTGCTCCCCGCGTCTGGTGTCCGTCCAGCGCAGGGACTCCGGGATCACGACGTTGATCGCCAGAGCGCTCACGTCCGGGGCGCCAGGGCTGCTCATGGACGCATGGTCGCATCCGCTCAGCGTGCGCTCCTGCCCGCCTTCACACAGGTGGCCCCACGCTCACGTCCGCCTCCCCGGACCCTCAGCGCCCGGGTCGCCTACCTTCGCCAACAGCGCATACGCTGAGGCCGACCGCCGGTGGACGATGTCCGACCTCACCGGCCGGACATACGCGGAGGAACTCGCCATGCCGTATGCCGTGGACTTCGACACCGTGTCGACCGTCGGCCTGGAGTCGTCGCCGGCCGCGGCCGCGCTCGCCGGCCTGCGGGCGAACGAGGCCCGGTACTTCAAGAACAAGTACGGCCACGTCTTCACGGTCGAGCCCGCCGACAACGCCGGGCCGACCATCGACTGGGTGAACCGGATACTCGAGGAAGAACGCGGCATCGTCATCTCCTCTCGGCCGCTCGAAGCGACCGCGTTCCAGGTCGAGAACATCCGGATGGCCTACGTCTTCTACGAGAACGGGCTGTCGATCAACGTGATGTACGCCCTCGACGACTCCGGGAAACGAGCGGTCGGGTTCAAGCTGTCCGACGGGATGGACGTCCCCGCGGAACTCGCCTCGTTCAAGTTCGCCCGGCAGAAGTCGAAACTGGCCGGAACCATCCGCGGCTCCTACTTCGTCATCAAGAACGAGTACTGACCCCGGGACCGGCCCGAGCCGACGAAGTCCTGGCGAGCAGGCGGCGGATCCGCCGTGCCTCACGCCCTGCCACGTGGCTGGCCGAACTCACTGGCGCGAGGTCGGATCGTCGTGCTGACATTCTGGAAGATGCCGCGGGAAAAGGTTCACCGCCCATGATGTCCTCGCCGACCACGATGCGTGCCGTGCGGCTGTCCGCTCCCGGTCCGGTGGACAACCTGCGGCTGACCACGCTCCCGCTGCCGCCCGAGCGGGACGGCTGGGTGCGCATCCGCGTCGAGGCGTTCGGCCTCAACCGCTCGGAGCTGAAGCTTCGGCTGGGCCACGAGCGAGGGCGTCAGCTTTCCCCGGGTGCCCGGGATCGAGGCGGCCGGCACCGTCGACGCGGCCCCGGCCGGCAGCGGGCTGGCCCGCGGGCAGCAGGTCGTCGCGATGATGGGGGACATGGGGCGCACCTACGACGGCGGCTACGCCGAGTACACGTCGGTGCCGCTCTCGCAGGTCATCCCGGTCGACACCGACCTGGCCTGGGAGGTGCTGGGCGCGCTGCCGGAGATGGTGCAGACCGCCTACGGCTCGCTGACCGTCGGCCTGGACCTGAAGGCCGGTCAGTCCGTGCTGATCCGTGGCGGAACGTCCTCGGTGGGCCTGGCCGCCGCCGCGCTGGCCGCCTGGCGCGGTGCCACGGTGCTGTCCACCACCCGGCGGGCCGACCGCCTTGCGCTGCTGAAGAAGCACGGCGTCCATCACCCCCTGCTCGACACCGGTGAGGTCGCGCCCGCGGTGCGCGAGCTGTACCCGGACGGCGTGGACGCCGCCCTCGACCTCGTCGGCACGCCGACCCTGCCCGACACGCTGCGCGCGGTGCGCGTGCACGGCACCGGCTGCTTCGGCGGCAGCCTGTCCAACCAGTGGACGGTGCGGGAGTTCTCCCCGAACGAGTACCTGCCGCGGGGTGTGCGCCTGGCCGGCTACTTCGGCGACGCCGCCGACCTGCCGCGGGAGGCGTTCCAGGAGATCCTCGACGCGGTCGCGGCCGGCCGGCTGACCTTCCCCGTGGACCGCGTCTACGACGGCCTCGAACAGGTGCCCCAGGCCCACGACGACATGGAACACGACCGCGCCACCGGCAAGCTCGTCGTCCGCGTCCGGCATGCGGACCTCCGCCGGCACATCGAACGATCAGCGCGATGACGCCGACGTTTCATCCGGACGAGTGTCGGGCCTGCGCCAGGTTCGACCGGTGCGGACCGGACAGCCAGTCCTGATCAAGACGCGCGTCGACCGGGTCCTCCCCTCGCCGCAGCGCGTCGATGTAGGCACGATCGGCGGCGAGACGCGCCACCACCTCAGGCCCCTCGGCGACCGCCCCGTGGCCGGGGACCAGGACATCGACATGCCGGACGGCCTCACCCAGCAGGTCGAGCGCCGTCTCGTAAGCGCCCACCTGATCGGGGCGACGAGGGTCGAGGAGCGGGATCAGGACGTCGGAGAGCATGTCGCCGGCGAGCAGGACACCACGATCGGCAAGGAGAACCGCGGCGTGGCCGACGGCGTGCGCCTCATGCTCGACGATCTCGCCCGGCACCGGCCCCCCGTCCGCGGGCAGCGGGGTGAGCAGCCCGACCAGCTCGAGCGGGATACCCGACGCGCTGTCCGCGGCCATCTGCCGCGCCCGCTCCCGGGCTTCACCGGCGACCTGGGCACCACCGGGGGTCGCGTAACGCGGCACGTCACCGAACCGGGAATGCCACAGCAGGTGATCCCAGTGCGGATGGGTGGACAACCCGGCGACCACCGGAACGCCCAGCCGGTCCACGTCATCGGCGAGCTGGTTCAGATCGGCACCGTCGATGCCGGGATCGACCAGGACCAACCCACCCTCCCCGCGCACCACCACGGCATTGCTCCAGACCCACTCGCTCTGCCGGACCCAGACGCCGTCGGCCACCTCGTTCAGCATCCGTTCACTGTGTCAGCTGTCCCCGTCCGCGTCGCCGTGGATCCAGCAGGTGCGCCACGCCGAGGGTCTTGTTCTCGACGTAGGACTCCGACTGGTACGGGGAAGTGGGCAGGTGGGCATCTGTGTCGCCTCGCCCACATGCGGAGGCAGGTGTCGCAGGTTGCACCGCAGCCGGGTCAGGGCTTGACGTTCTCCAGGTCCTCCAGAAGGCCGGGGTGCGTCGGCGCCCAGCCGAGTGCCTGCCGGGTGTGGATGCTCGACGAGGGCTGGTCGGTCGCGAAGATCGGGCCGAGCGGGCCGTAGGTCTCCATCGGCACCGACTCGACCGGCAGGCCCAGCCGTCGGCCGATGACCGCGGCGATGTCACGCACCCTGTCTCCCTCGTCGGCCACGGCGTGCCAGGAGGTGCCGGCCGGCGCGCGCTCCAGGGCCAGCCGGAACAGGACCGCCGCGTCGAGCGCGTGCACGGCCGGCCAGCGCTGCGCGCCGTCACCCGGGTAGCCGACCACCCCGGTCCGGCGCGCGGCATCGGCAAGCAACCCGGCGAACCCGCCCGTGCCCTGGTTGTGAACCGTGCGCGGCAGGCGTACGGCCGTGCTTCGGACCCCGCGCGAGGCCAAGCCCAGGGCCGCCGTCACCGCACGCCCGCGACCACCGACCGGTCCGTCGGTACCCAGCGGGTCGGCCTCGGTGGAAACGCGGCCCGGCACATACGGCGTACCCGAGACCGTGACGAGCGGGCGGTCGCTGCCGACGAGTTCCTCGCCCAGAGCCGCGAGGGCGGCACCCTCCTCACCGACCGCCGTCGCGAGGGCCTCGGGGCTGCTGAAGTCGTGGGCGAACGCCAGGTGGATCACCCCGTCGGCCCGGGCAACGCCGGCACGCAGCACGTCCAGGTCGGCGAGCGCTCCCCGCAGCGGCTCGGCGCCGGCCGCATCGGCGGCCAGCGCGGACGCGTCCGAGCGGGCGAGAACGAGCACGGTGTGGCCGTTGTCGAGCAGTTCGGCGACGACGGCGGACCCGACCAGTCCGGTGCCACCGGTGACGAGTACGCGCATGGAACCCTCCGGCACGTGATGGGACTCTTGTCCCGTCACACGCTACACCGCGATGGGACAAGAGTCCCATCACCTATGATGCAGACCATGGGCCGGTGGGAACCAGGGGCGCGCGAACGCCTCGTCGCGGCCGCCGTCGACCTGTTCACCGAGCAGGGCTACGACGCCACGACCGTCGCGCATATCGCCGAGCGCGCCGGCGTCACCAAGAGCACCTTCTTCCGGCACTTCCCCGACAAGCGCGAGCTGCTGGTGGCGGGGCAGGAGACCCTGAGCCGGCTGCTGGCCGAGGGGATCGCCGAGGCTCCCGGCACCGCCGGTCCGCTCGAAGCGGTCGCCGCCGGTCTCGAGCGCGCCGCGAGCGCGATGGGCCCCATGAGTCGCGAGCTCGCCCCTCGCCTGAAGGCGGCCGTCGCCGCCAGCGCCGAACTTCAGGAGCGCGACGCTCTCAAGAGCGTCAGCCTCGCGGCCGCGATGACAACCGCCCTGGTGGCTCGCGGCGTACCCGATCCGACCGCGGCACTCGCGGGCGAGATGGGCGTCCTCGCCTTCAAGCGGGGGTACGCCGAATGGTCCGAGAACAGCCGCGACGCCGACGACGGGCTCGCCAGGTACGCCCTGGCGGCCCTGGACGAGCTGCGTGCGGCGAGCGCATCGCTGGGCTGACCGCACGCCGAGCGCGCGCCGATCGAGCAGGCGCTTCGGTCACCGACAGTTCCTCCTGTTGGTGCCACCGACGGGTTGGCCGAAGATGTACCTGTCATCGAGGAGTGCCGAGGAGGAGTCATGGGACGCGCCGGCCATCGCCGCGGCCATCTGTCGATCATCTGCTGCGCACTGACCCTGGGTCTGGTCGCCGCGACGAACCCGACAGCGTATGCCGCACCGGGACGAACGCCCCATTTCTCCCCCGGTGCACCGAGCGCCGGGGACCCGTACTTCCCCGGCATGGGCAACGGCGGCTACGACGTCGGCCACTACGACATCCGGCTCGCGTTCGACCCCGGGACCACCGCGATCACCGCGACCACGACGATCCTCGCGCGGGCCACGCAGAACCTCTCCCGCTTCGACCTGGACTTCCAGGGACCACTGACGATCAGCAGGCTCTCCGTCGATGGGCACGACGCCGCCTTCACCCGCAGCGGCGCGCAGGAACTGGTGATCACTCCACCGCACGGCCTGCGGAAGGGCCGGCCGTTCCTCGTCTCGGTGACCTACTCCGGCGTCCCGCAGAAGATCGACGACCCGGCGCTGGGCGTCTCCGGCTGGGTCGCCACCAAGGACGGCGCCGTGGCGCTCAACCAGCCGTTCGGCGCGGCAACCTACTACCCGGTGAACGACACCCCCGAGGACAAGGCGACCTACACCCAGACCATCACCGTGCCACGTGGACTCACCGTGCTGGCCAACGGGGAGCCCGGGCGGACCACGACGCACGACGGCCGGACCACCTTCCGCTGGCACATGAACCGGCCGATGGCCAGCGAGCTGAGCATGATCGCGATCGGCGACTACGACGTCACCCGCACCGTGGCGGCCGGCGGCCTCGCGAACATCACCGCGATCGGCACCTCGATCGACACGAAGCCCGGTCAGGGCCGGGTGTTCAACCAGACCACGGCGCAGATCATCCGGTGGGAGTCCTCGGCGTACGGGCGATACCCGTTCGACTCGACCGGCGGCATCCTCGCCGACGTCGGCGTCGGCTACGCGCTGGAGACACAGAGCCGGCCGGTCTACGACCAGGACACCAGCGAGGTCGACGGCGACCTGCTCGCGCACGAACTCGCCCACCAGTGGTTCGGCGACAGCCTCACTCCGGCACGCTGGTCGGACATCTGGCTCAACGAAGGCTTCGCCACCTACGCGGAGTGGCTCTACCAGGAGAGGTTCAACGGCGTCCCCGTGCGACAGACCTTCGCGAAGACCTACGCCGACGAGGAGGACTGGACCGGCAAGGTCGCCGATCCCGGGCGTGACCACATCTTCGACGACCTGGTCTACAACCGGGGCGCGATGGCGTTGCAGGCGCTGCGCATGAAGATCGGCGACCGCGCCTTCCTCCGGATGCTGACGCTGTGGCCGACGACGCACCGGTACGGCACCGTCTCGACGCGGACGTTCATCCGGTTCGTCGAGCGACTGACCCACCGCGACCTCGACGCGTTCTTCCACACCTGGCTCTACCAGCCGGGCAAGCCGGCGCTCTGACCCGGGAGGACCGTCAGTGCGCTCGGGCGTGGCTTTCTTCCAGTGAGAGGCCGCGCCGTCGCCCGTCGATGATCGACCAGAATCGGGAGCACTTCATGGGCTCGCCGGCCGGGCATCGCAGGCCGTGTTCGAGCGCGGTGCGGGCCACCTCGATGCGGTGCTGCTGCTCGGTCAGCTCGGCCAGCTTGTGATCGATCAGCTCCCGCCGGCCCTGCCGTCCGCCCGCGAGGAAACGCTCGATCTCCGCCAGCGAGAACCCGATCTCGCGGAAGAAGAGGATCACGCTGACGTCCCTGACCGCGGACTCGGCATAACGCCGCCGCCCCGCCGCCCGCGCTGCCGGCGGCACCAGGCCGAGTTCGTCGTAGTAGCGCAGCGTGGTCGTCGGCACGCCGGTGCGTTCGGACAGTTCGCCGATCGACAACGACGCCGGCGGGACCGGCGGAGCCGGGGTGCGCTCGGTGGCAGACATTGACTTCAAGCGTACTTGAAGTGCTTGGCTCTCCCCATGAAGATCACGGAGAGGGCGCTGGTCCGCGTCACGCTGTGGTGGGGACCTCGTGGAGGGGTGGCGCAGTTCCACAAGCCGACCGGTGCCGTGGGGCACGTCGCCGGCTGGATCATGGGCCGGCGCGCGTCGAACGTGGCACGCAACCGCTGGGCGGTGCGGCTTCTCGACATCCGGCCCACCGACCGCGTCATCGAGCTCGGCTGCGGTCCGGGCGTGGCCATCGCCGCCCTCGCCACCCGGGCGTCCCGGGGGCTGGTGGTCGGCGTCGACCATTCGCCGGTCATGATCCGCCAGGCCCGCCGCCGCAACAGGGCCGCCGTGCGGGCCGGCCGCGTGCGCCTGGTGCACGCGCCGGTCGAGAGCCTGTCCGTCGGCGACGGGCCGTTCGACGCCGCGCTCGCGGTCAACACGGTCGGCATGTGGCCCGACCCCACCGCCCGGCTGCGCGAGATCGCCCGGCTGCTGGGGCCCGGCGGACGCATCGCGCTGGTGTCCCAGCCCCGCTGTCCCGGCGCGACCGCGGCCACCTCGGCGGCCGCCGCCGGCGAGCTGGCGGGCCTGCTCACCGAGGCCGGGTTCGAGCACCTCCGAACCGACGTGCTCGACCTCGACCCGCCGGCGGCATGCGTCCTCGGGACGCGCGGCACGCCGTGAGGTGGTCGTGAGTCCGACCCTGACGTCAGAATCCGATGGCTTCGCGGAGCAGCAGGACGACGCCGCGCCCGGGCTCGGGTTCCGCGTTGAGGACGAGCAGGCGGTTGACGGCGCTGGGCCGCCCGTAGACCGTCATGGCGCGGTCGTTCTCCAGCGGGAGGCAGTGGTCCTCGACGCGGCGCAGCGCGGCGCTCAGGTCGGGCACCAGCTTCTGCGCCCCGACGATCCAGATCGCGCGGGCCGCCGCGCCGGCATAGCCGGGTAGCTGGCTTCCGCTGGCCGAGGCGATCACGAGGGAGCCGGTTTCGGTGACCGCGGCGACGCTGCCCACGATGACGTCGGGGCTGGCGAGCATCCGCCAGATGGCGTGGGTGCCGTCGGCGCGGTCCACGGTCAGGCTGCGTGACTTGACGGCGTCGTACCGTCCGCTGGTGTTGATGTCGTCGTCGATGCCGGACAGGCGCAGGGTCTCGCTGGCCCCGGTGAACACGCCGGCGCCCTCGGGTATCAGATCCTTGACGCGAGTGCGCGCGGCGGCGGCGTCGTCCAGGATCTCGACGGTGAAACCGTGTTCGGTCAGCGCGGCCGCGGCCTGCTCCAGGCGCCGCGCGGGCGCCGGGTCGGTGAACGACGTGGTCGGCGTGGGGGTGGTCATGGTGCCTCCTGGGCCGGGTGCGGCGCGTGTTCGCGTGAGGGCGGATGCGAAAGGAGGCCGGCGACACCATGACCACCCGACCCGAGCCGGGCCTGAACACGATCATGGGCGAACGGCGCCGGCTGCTCAACCTCGCCTACCGGCTGCTCGGCTCCGCGGCCGAGGCGGAGGACGCCGTGCAGGAGACCTACGCCCGCTGGTACGCCATGACCCGGCAGGAGCAGGGCGCCATCCAATCCCCCGGCGCGTGGCTGACCACGGTCGCCAGCCGCATCTGCCTCAACCTGCTCAACTCGGCCCGGGCCCGCCGCGAGACCTATGTGGGCGAGTGGATCCCCGAGCCGCTGCCCGCCGACACCGACTGGCTCAGCGGGCAGCCGGGCTCCCCCACCGACCCCGCCGACCGGATCACCCTCGACGAGTCGATCAACATGGCCTTCCTCGTCGTACTCGAGTCCATGACCCCACCCGAGCGGGTCGCCTTCGTCCTGCACGACGTGTTCGGCTACCCCTTCGCCGACGTGGCCGGGATCGTCGGCCGCACCCCGGCGGCGTGCCGCCAGCTCGCCTCCTCGGCCCGCCGCCGCATCCGCGCGTCCCGGGGCGCCTCGACACCGCCATCCCGGCAGACCACCGTCGTCCGCGAGTTCAGGCGCGCCTGGGAGGCCAAGGACATCGCCGCCCTCATCGCCGTGCTCGACCCGAACGCCACCGCGACCGCCGACGGCGGCGGCCTCGTCACCGCCACGCTCCACCCGACCGAGGGCGCCGAACGCATCGCACGCGCCTGCCTCGACCTCGCCGACCCCACCCTCACCGTCCTCGAACGCACCGTCAACGGCCGGCCCGGCCTGATCGCGCAGCGGGACGGCCGCACCGCCGCGGTGCTGGCCTTCCACGTCACGGGCGACCGGATCACGCACATCTGGGCGGTGCTCAACCCCGACAAGCTGCGGCCCTGGACGGCGGGCTGACGCGCGGATCCGGCCGCCGGTCGTCGCTACGCCCGGGCGCCCGTGCCCGCCGAAGATCGGCGCGGGCCACGACCCGGGCGATGCCGGCCGATGTGGCGCAGACTGGTGTCGACGGCACGGGGTGAGGTGGGCATCGGGCGGTGGATGAACGCGGCGGACGGACCCTGACCGACAGGCTGTTCCGCGTCGCGATGGCGGTGAAGGCCGTCGACGGTGTGGCCGAGCTCGCCGGTGCGCTTTTCGTGCTGCTGGTACCCGGCGCGGCGGTGCACCGCCTGGTCGCCGACGTGCTCACCCACGACCTCCTCGGACCGCCGGACGGGTTCCTCGCCCGGCATCTGGTCGCCGCGACCGACGAGTTCACCTCCGGCAACCGCACGTTCGTCGTGGCCTACCTCGCGCTCCACGGCATCGTGAAGATCGGGCTCGTCGTCGCGCTGCTGCGGCGCTGGCGGCCGGCGTACCCGGTCGCGGTGTTCGTCCTCGGGGTGTTCGTCGCCTACGAGGTGTATCGGGCGGTGCGCACCGGGTCGCTGCTGCTGCCGGTGCTGGCGGCCGTCGACGTCGTGGTGATCGTGCTCGTTGTTCGCGAGTACCGGGCGATCTTCCCCCGAAGAACGGGCTGACCGCGGCACGCCGGTCCTGGCACCTCGGAGCGGTCGACAACGCGAACTGGTACGACAGGAGATCGAAGGGCACGCCGGTGCCGTTGCCGCGTCCGAAGGAGCCACTCATGACCGTTGTCGCAGACGCTCCCCGAGAGCATCCGGTGGTGACGCGGATGCGCGTCCACCGGTCGGCGGACATCCAGCTCAAGATCGCCGACGCGATCACCCGGTTCGCCGGCTCGATGGCGTTCGTCTACCTGCACGTCGTGGTGTTCGCGGGATGGATGGTGTTCGTCGAGTCGAGCCCGTGGCCGACGCTGACGCTGGTCGTGTCACTGGAGGCGATCTTCCTGTCGACGTTCGTGATGATCGGCCAGAACAGGGCCGCCGCCTTCCAGCAGGCCAAGGCCGACCACGACTTCGTCGAGCAAGAGACGGAGCTCAAGACCAACACCCAGCTCACCAGGGAGATCCACGCGCTGACCGTCGAACTGCACCGGCGCGTGGTCGAGGAAACCTGACACGGCCCCCGGCCGGCACAACGGTGACGCCTCGTGTCCCGGTCTCCGTGCCGCTAGTGTCTCGTGTTCGAGGTTGTTTGGCGGTTGCCGGTGATCCAGATCGTTCCTGGCAAGGCGGAGCGAATCCCTCATACCGGGTTGTATTCGGGTTTCGCGACAACGCCGCCAGGGGCGATCTGGGCGCCGGCAACCGCAAACGTTCCTCGGACACGGGACACTAGCCTTCCCCGGCTTCGCCCGCCTCCGGCAGCACGTCCACCGGTGTGGTGAGCCGCCGGTCGTGGCCGACCGCACGGGTGGGGCCGGTCAGCCGCACCGAGACCCGGCACGGGAGGTCGGCCGACGAGGTGCCGACGAACACCTCGACCTCCCCCGGCTCGACGATCCGCCGCAGGTCCCGGCCGGTGAACGCCGTCCGGTCGGCGTGCACGTGGAAGCGAACCCGCGCGCTCGCCCCCGGCTCCAGCCGGACCTTGGCGAACCCGGTCAGCTGCCGTACCGGGCGGGTCACCTGGGCGACGACGTCGTGCAGGTACAGCTGGACCACCTCGTGCCCGGGCCGGTCGCCGGTGTTGCGCACGCGTACCGACACGGCGAACTCGCCGTCGGTGGGGATCTCGGTCTCGCTCGCGCTCAGGTCGTCGACCTCGAAGGTGGTGTAGGACCTGCCGTACCCGAACGGGAACAGCGGCGTCGGGTCGATGCTGCTGATGCCGTGGGTGTTCGCTCCGAGTGGTGGCTGCAGGTAGGTGCCGGGCTGGCCGCCCGGACGGCGGGGCACCTGCACCGGCAGCTTGCCCGCGGGCTGGACCCGGCCGGACAGCACACCGGCGACCGCCGACGCGCCCTCCTGGCCGGGCATGAACGCCTGCACCAGACCGGCGGCGTGCGGATGCACCTCACCCAGCGCGTACGGACGACCGGAGACCACCACCACGACCACGGGTGTCCCGGTGGCGAAGAGCTCCGCGAGCAGGTCGGCCTGCACGCCGGGCAACCGCAGGTCCTCGGCGTCGCATCCCTCACCGGAGGTGCCGTCGCCGAACAGGCCCGCCCGGTCGCCCACCACGGCGACGCACAGGTCCGCCTCGCGGGCCGCGGCCGTCGCGGCGGCGAAGCCGGACCGGTCCTCGCCGCGCACGTCGCACCCGGGCTCGTGGACGAGCTTGGTGTCCGGCAGTTCCCCGCGCAGCGCGTCGACCACGGTCGGCACCGCCACGCCGAGGGCCATGCCGGGATGGCGGGGCAGGACGTGGTTGGGAAAGGCGTAGCAGCCCATGAGGCTGCGTGAGTCGGCGGCGCACGGCCCGACCACGGCGACCCGGCCCGGCGCCGAGCGCCCGGCGCCGAGCAGCGGCAGCGCGCTGCCCGCGTCGAGCAGCACGACGGACTGCTCGGCCAGCTCTCGGGCCAGCGTCCGGTTGTCCGCTGAGTCCAGGTCGACCTGGGCCGCGGTGGCGACCGACAGCTCCGGTGTCCACTCGGGATCGAACAGTCCCAGCTGGACCTTCTGGGTGAGCAGCCTGCGCACCGCGCGGTCCACTATGGACTCGGGCAGCTCGCCCCGGCCGATCCGTGCCACGAGGTGCTGGCCGAAGCCGAGCGTGTCGGGAAGCTCCACGTCGATCCCGGCGCCGAGCGCGGCCACGCCGGCCTGGTCGGTGTCCGCCGCCACCCGGTGCATGGTGGCGAGGAACGCGACCGCCCAGTAGTCGGAGACCACCGTGCCGGTGAACCCCCAGTCCTCGCGCAGCACGTCGGTCAGCAGCCAGGAGTCGACGCCGGCCGGCACACCGTCCACATCGGAGTACGCGTTCATCACCGAGCGGGCCCCGCCCACCGCGATCGCGGTCTCGAAAGGCGGCAGGATCATGTCCATCAGCTCGCGACGGCCCATCGGCGCAGGCGCGTGGTTCCGGGCGGCCCGCGACGCGGAGTACCCGGCGAAGTGCTTGAGGGTGGCGATGACGCCGGCGCCTTCCAGGCCGCGGACGTAGGCCGCGCCGAGCATCGCGACCAGGTAGGGGTCCTCCCCCATGGTCTCCTCGACCCGGCCCCACCGGTAGTCCCGGACCACGTCGAGGACCGGCGCCAGGCCCTGGTGCACCCCGGCCGCCCGCATGTCCCGCCCGATCGCCACGCCCATCCGCCCCACCAGGTCCGGGTCGAACGTCGCGGCCCACGCGATGGCCGCGGGATAGACGGTGGCGCCGTAGGTGGTGAACCCGGTCAGGCACTCCTCGTGGACCAGTGCCGGGATGCCGAGCCGGGAGCCACGCAGCACCGTGTGCTGTGCGGCGACGACGTCGGCCGCCCCCTCCGCCACGGTCACCGGCCGGCTGCCGTAAACCCGGGTCAGGTGGCCCAGCCCGTGCCGGGCGGCCTCCGCCAGCGGCACGCTGCCGGGGCCCGCGAACACGTCCTGCATCGGCGCCACCTGCGGGCCGCCGGCCTCCTCGGCCATGTCGTTGCCGACCCAGCGACTGCCGAGTTGCCCGACCTTCTCCGCCAGCGTCATCTCGGCAAGAAGGGCGTCGACCCGGTCCGGCACGGGCAGGGTCGAGTCCCGCCAACGCGGCGTGACCTGCTCCGTCGGTGGCGACTGATCGGCTGCCGTCATCGCACGCCTCCTCTCCTCCGAAAAGTTCCGAAACTTTCGGAACGCCGGGCAAGCGTACGTAGGCTACGTTATTGCAGCAATGACCAGTGCCACCTTGACATCCGCTCGGCCTGAATTCTAGCCTCCTCCCACCTACGGGCTTCGAAAGTTTCGAAAACGGCTCGGGGGAGTCGGCGACCTTTGAGAACAACGGAGAACTCAACGTGGAAACTCCAATCTCTCGTCGTACCGTCCTCGGTCTAGCGGCCAGCGTGCCGCTCTCCATGGCGCTCGCCGCCTGTGGTTCGTCCGGGCCCGGCACCAGCGGCGGTGGCGGCGGCGCCACGTACTGGTACCTCAACGGCCAGCCCCAGGAAGGTGTGCGGACCGGGGCCGTGGACCGGTTCAACAACGCCAATCCCAACAACAAGATCGTGGCGACGACCTACCAGAACGACGCCTACAAGACGAAGATCAAGACTGCCATGGGCGCCGGACAGGCGCCCACGATCATCTGGGGCTGGGGCGGCGGTTCACTGCGCACCTACGTCGAGGCCGACCAGGTCGAGGACCTGACCTCGTGGTTCGACGACCACGCCGACGTGAAGGACCGGCTGTTCCCGTCGTCGTTCGGCGCGGCGACCGTCGACGGCAAGATCTACGCGATGCCGTGCGAGACCGTGCAGCCGATCGTCCTGTACTACAACAAGAAGGTCTTCGACGACGTCGGCGTGCAGCCGCCGCAGTCCTGGGACGACATCATGGCCCTCGTGCCGAAGTTCAACGCGAAGGGCATCGCGCCGTTCTCCCTGGGCGGGCAGTCCCGCTGGACGAACATGATGTGGCTGGAGTTCCTGTTCGACCGCATGGGCGGCCCCGAGGTGTTCCAGGCCGTCTTCGACGGCGAGAAGGACGCCTGGTCCAACCCGATCGCCATCACCGCGCTGGGCAAGGTGCAGGAACTCGTCAAGGCCAAGGGGTTCATCAGCGGCTTCTCCTCGATCACCGCGGACTCGAACGCCGACCAGGCCCTGCTCTACACCGGCAAGGCGGCGATGATGCTGCACGGCTCGTGGTCCTACGGCATCCAGCAGGCCGACGGCGGCGACTTCGTCTCCAGCGGCGGGCTCGGCTTCATGAACTTCCCACCGGTCGACGGCGGCACGGGCGACCCGAGCGACACAGTCGGGAACCCCGGGCAGTACCTGTCCATCTCCTCGAAGGCCAGCGCCGCGCAGAAGGACACCGCGAAGAAGTTCTTCACCGAGGGCGTCCTCGACGACGAGGAGGTGAAGGCGTGGATCGGCACCGGTGGGGTCCCGGTCCTGAAGGGCACGCAGGACCTGCTGGCCGCCGACAAGAACGCCGAGTTCCTCGAGTTCACCTACGACGTCGCCAGCAACGCCAAGTCGTTCGCCCAGTCCTGGGACCAGGCGCTCAGCCCGACCGCCGCCGAGACGCTGCTGGACAACATCGTCAAGCTGTTCCAGCTGTCCCTCTCGCCCCAGCAGTTCGCCGACAACATGAATGCGGTCATCGGTAAGTGAGCACACCCACGGGCCACCGCTCGCGGCGCGGCCGGCGCGGCGTTCTGCCGTGGCTGGCCGCGCCGGCGCTGGTGTTCTTCGTCGGCTTCGCCGTCGTTCCCGTCGTCGGTGTGCTCGCGCTGAGCTTCACGACCTGGGACGGGCTCGGTGACATCCACCCGTCCGGGCTCACCAGCTGGCGTGCCGTGCTGGCCGACCCCGGGCTGCTGCATGCCGTCTGGGTGACGTTCCTGGTGATCGTGGCGTCCTGGGCGGTCCAGACGCCGCTGAGCATCCTGCTCGGCACCTTCCTGGCCGGCCCTCAGCGCTACCGCGGGGTGCTCGCCGTCGTCTACTTCATCCCGCTGCTGCTCAGCTCCGCGGCGATCGCGATCGCGTACAAGGCGTTGCTGGATCCGAACTTCGGCCTCGGCGCCGGGCTGGGAGTCGACTTCCTCAGCCAGGACTGGCTGGGCAGGCCGGCTCTCGCGTTCGGCCTCGTGGTCTTCGTCGTCTCCTGGCAGTTCATCCCGTTCCACTCGCTGATCTATCAGGGAGGGGTCCGCCAGATCCCGCGGTCCATGTACGAGGCGGCGCAGCTGGACGGCGCCGGGCGGGTCCGCCAGTTCTTCAGCATCACCCTGCCCCAGCTGAAGTACACGATCATCACCTCGTCGACGCTCATGGTGGTCGGGTCGCTGACCTTCTTCGACCTCATCTTCGTGCTGACCGAAGGCGGTCCCGGCGACGCGACCCGGGTGCTCGCGGTGGACATGTACAAGCGGGGTTTCCAGGCCAACCTGATGGGACCCGCCAGCGTCATCGCGGTCATCCTCGTCCTGGTGGGCCTCGCGATCGCGTTGTTGTTCCGCCGGCTCGGTGGCCGCGACCTCAGCCAGAGCCAGTTCGAGGGCGCCTGACATGAGCGCCACACTCACCAAGCCACGCAAGCGGGTCGCCGAACCCCGCGAGCGGCGCCGGCAGCGCGCGACCACGGCCCGCCGGCCCAACTGGCTCGGCGGTCTGGCCAGCGTGCTCTGGCTCGGCGTCGTCGTCATACCGATCTACTGGACCGTCATCACCAGCTTCAAGGTCCAGAGCAACTACTACTCGTCCAACCCGCTGGTACCGCCGAGCGATCCCACGCTGGACAGCTACCGGCTGGTCATCGAGTCCGACTTCATCGGCTACTTCCTCAACAGCGTCGTGGTCACCGCCGGCGCGGTGGTACCGGCGGTCACCGTCTCGTTCATGGCCGCCTACGCCATCGTGCGGGGTTGGCACACCCGGTTCCTGCGCATGGTGAACGGGCTTTTCCTCATGGGCCTCGCCATCCCGCTGCAGGCGACGGTCATCCCGGTCTACCTGATCATCATCAGGCTGCACCTGTACGACAGCCTGCTGGCGCTGATCCTCCCGTCGATCGCGTTCGCCATCCCGCTGTCCGTCCTGGTGCTGGCCAACTTCATCCGCGACGTGCCCAAGGAACTGTTCGAGTCGATGCGAGTCGACGGCGCCAACGAGTGGACGACGCTGTGGCGGCTGGCGGCACCGCTCACCCGGCCGGCCATCGTGACCGTGACGATCTACAACGCGCTGACCATCTGGAACGGGTTCCTGCTGCCGCTCATCCTCACCCAGAGCCCCAGCCGGCGGACCCTGCCGCTCGCGCTGTGGACCTTCCAGGGGCAGTACAGCGTCAACGTGCCGGCCGTCGTCGCCGCCGTCGTCCTCACCACACTGCCCATCCTGGTGCTGTACGCGTTCGGCCGCCGCCAACTGCTCTCGGGCCTGAGCGCCGGCTTCAGCCGGTGAGCCCCAGGGCGGCCCGCCCGTACCGGAACGCCCTCGAAGAAGTCCGGCGGCCCGGTGTCGGATTCGGGCCGCGGCGTTCGTCGAGGGGGTGAGGGGCCGCCCACCCGGGGTGGCGCCGAGCCACAGGAGACGAGCCGTGCTGAGGTGGGGCAGATCCTCCGGATGGACATGTATCACGCCGCACCGGCGTTCCCGGCCTGACACCCGGCTCCCTCGGGACGGTCACGGCGTGCTCGAACGCCGCCCGGCCCACCTGCCCGTCGCCACCCGCGCGTGACGGGTCCGGGCCGGTTGCGAGGCTCGTACTACCATGCGCGCATGTCGTCAGAGCGGCCGGACTGGGTACCGGAGGACATCGATCTGGAGCGGCCCAACGCGGCCCGGGTGTACGACTATCTCCTCGGCGGGATGGCGAACTTCGCCAAGGACCGGGAGTTCGCCGGCCGCCTGACCGAGATCGCCCCGGACGCCGCGACGATCGCCCGGAGCAACCGGGCGTTCCTTCGCCGGGCCGTGACATTCTGCCTGGACAACGGGATCCGGCAGTTCCTCGACATCGGCTCCGGCATCCCGACCGCCGGCAACGTGCACGAGATCGCCCACCGGATCGACCCGACGGTCAGGGTGGTCTACGTCGACATCGAGTCGGTCGCGGTGGCCCACACGGAACTGATGCTCGCCGGCAACGAGAACGCCGGCGTCGTGCGAGGCAACCTGCTCGAGCCCGAAGAACTGCTCTCCTCGGCCGCCGCGCGCCGGCTGCTGGACTTCGACGAGCCCATCGCCGTGCTGATGGTCGCCGTGCTGCACTTCCTCGACGACGACACGGGACCGCACGCCGCCGTCGCCCGCTACGTCGACGCGATGGCGCCCGGCAGCTACCTCGTGCTGTCCCACATCGCGAAGGAGGACACGGACGAGCAGTCGCAGGCCCGCACGCTCTACCGGAAGGACGCCGTCCCGATCCTCGGCCGCACCCCGGAGCAGTTCGCGGCGTTTCTCGCCGGCCTGGAGATAGTGGAGCCCGGCATCGTGTGGACGCCGCAATGGCGACCCGAGGTGTCCGACAGCGTCGTGGAACCGGAGCGTTCGAAGGGCTACGCGGGCGTCGGCCGCAAACCCTGACCCTGGCTCAGTCCTGGCGAAGCTTCTCCAGGACGTCCAGGATCAGGTCGAGGCCGATCTCGAACTCGTCGGCGAACGAGTAGCCCGGTTGCAGGGCGTGGTCCACGATCATCTCGGTGAGGTGGGGGTAGGTGTCCGCGGGCATCCGGCTGAGCATGGCCGACGCGATGTCCTCGACCTCGCCGGGGGTTTCGAGCGGCATGTTCTGCGCCTGCAGCGCGAAGCCGTAGATGTAGCTGTCCAGCAGTGAGTACGCGTGCGCGGCGGCCGCGATGGAGAAGCCCGCCCGGCGCAGGCTGCCGATCACCGCGTCGTGGTGCCGAAGCGTCGCGGGTCCCGCGTTGGACCGCGACTCCATCAGGCCCAGCGCCCACCGGTGGCGCGCCAGCGCGTCGCGCGCCGACAACGCCCGCGTGCGCATCGCCGACCGCCAGCCCGATCCGTCCGATCCGTCGTGCGGCATGTCGATCTCGGCGAAGACGACGTCGACCATGCCGTCGAGGATGTCCTCCTTGTCGGCCACGTGGTGATACAGCGACATCGCCTCGACCCCTAGCCGGTCGGCGAGCTTGCGCATGGTAAGTGCCCCGACGCCACCGTCGTCGGCCAGGCGGACGGCGGCGCCCAGGACCGACTCCCTGCTCAGCGGGTCCCGCCGCCGTGCGCTCGCCCTCGTCCTGCCGGCCATCAGCGACCTCCCCGTTCGACACCTTTGACAACCTTACAACGTAAGGCTACCTTACAGCGTAAGGCACCCACATCGGACACACAGGACGTGAACACATGCAGACCACGCATCAGATCGAGTCGGCCCCCGTCGCGGCGGCCGCGGACCCGGGCAGCCGGACGACGCAGCGCCTGGCGCGCGTCACCGGCCTGCTGTACCTGGCCCTCGCCGTGTTCGGGATGTTCTCCGCGATCGTGCTGGAGTCCCTCGTCGTACCCGACGACGCGGCCGCCACCGCGGACGGGATCCTGGGCGCGCGACCGCTGTTCGCGGGCAGCCTGGTGACCTGGATCGTGATCGCCCTCATCGACATCACCGTCGCGGCCCTGCTCTACGTACTGCTCAGACCGGTCGGCCGCACGTTGTCGCTGCTCGCGGCGGCGCTGCGGCTCGCCTACGCGGCCGTGCTCGGCGCCATGCTGCCGAACCTCTACGACGCCTACCTGCTGCTGACCGACGCGGGATGGGGAGCGACGTCGGGCCGGCAGGCCGAGGTGGCGGCGCTGGCGGACCTCAACACGTTCAGCGCCGGGTTCCTCCTGGCCCTGGTGTTCTTCGGCGTCCACCTGGTGGTGCTCGGTGTGCTGCTGCACCGCTCCCGGTACGTCCCGCGCGTTCTCGCGGTCCTCATCGTCGCCGCCGGCGCCGGCTACGTCGTCGACAGCCTCGCCACCCTCCTGGTTCCCGGCTACGGCGGGGTGCTCAGCGCGGTCCTGCTCGCGCCCGCGATTCTCGGCGAGTTCGGGCTGACCGGGTGGCTGCTGGTCAAGGGCGTCGACACGACCGAGCGGGGGCAGGCGTGGGCGCGCTGAAGGTGTGCGTCGTCGGCGCGTCCGGAAAGCTCGGGCAGTACCTCGTCCAGCACGCGCTCGACCGGGGCTACGAGGTGGTCGGCGTGTGCCGGGAGCGCAGCGTGGACAAGCTCGACGCGTTCGGGGACCGCATCACCGTGGTCCCGGGCGCGACGAACGACCCCGACGTCATCGAGCGCGCGGTCGCCGGCTGCGACGCGGTGCTGACCGTGCTGGTCCCCTGGGGCGTCCAGCAGTACTCCTCGGGAACGGCCCAGGCGGTGCTCGACCACGCGCGTCCCGGCGCGCGCCTGGTGTTCTCCTGCGGATGGCACATCACCCGGGACGGCCGGGACGTCTACCCCTGGAAGCTCCGGGCGTTCGTCCGCGCGTTCGGCTGGTTCGCGCGGCTGACCCGCTTCGCCGACCTCGACGACCAGGTCGAAGCCTGCCGGCGGGTGTTCGCCAGCGACACCCGGTGGACGGTCGTGCGCGGCAGCGACCTCGAGGAGGGCGAGAGCCAGGGCCTACCGGTGTGGAGCCGGCACGTGGGTGACCCGGTCCTCGCCAGCAACATCACCCGCCGCGTCGACTTCGCCCTGTTCATGGTCGAGGCGCTGGACAACGACGAGCTCGTCCGGGAAGCGCCCGCGATCGTCGGCCGGCAGACACCCTCGGCGCGAGCACACGTCGACCACACCGACACCCGGTGAGCCGGAGGGTCACGGGCGATGGACGCGGTAGCGCAGGTGCGTGACCTTCCGTGCGAGGTCCTCGGACTCCGGGCTGGTCAGCTGGCGAACCGGCTCGAGCTCGATGTGCTCCGCCGGCAGGTTGTCGAACAGCCGGCGGCCCTGCCCGAGCAGCACCGGCACGACGTGCAGTTCCAGCTCGTCGAGCTGCCCGGCACGCAGCAACGCCTGCGCCGCCCCGGCCCCGTGCACCATCACGTCGCCGCCGTCGGCCGCCGCGCGCGCCTGCGCGGCACAGTCGCGCACGTCGGTGACGTAGCGGGCACTGCCGGGTGGCGGATCGTGCGGGATGTCGTGGGTCAGGACGAAGATCGGGACGCCGTCGTGGTGGTCGCCCTGCCAGCGGCCGGCCAGCTCGAAGGTACGGCGACCGGCGATGACCGCGCGGGTGGCCATGGCCTCGGCGTACACCTGGCCACTCGGTCCCGGGTCGTCGCGCCGGTCGAGCCAGTTGAACAGGCGGAAGCCGCCGATGCCCAGCGGTGCGTCCACGCTGTCCCGCGGACCGGCGACGTAGCCGTCCAGCGAGACGGTCATGTACAGCCGGATCGCCATCAGCCGGCCCCGATGCCGGCGGCCAGGGACGGGATGGTGGTCATGGAGTACGGCGTCCTTCCTGTCATGCCCCGGCGCCGTCGGACCGGCCGGCCGGGATCTCCGCGGAGTCTGTCAGGCGCAGCTTGCGGCGGGCGCGCTGGTAGAAGGTCGTCAGGCCCAGCCGCACCACGCGCGCGGCGCCGGGGCGCGCCCGCAGCTCGATGCGCTCCCCCGGCGCGACGTAGCCGGCGACCTCGCCGTCCACCTCGACCGCCAGCCGCCCGCTGGCCGGCAGGATGTCCAGCTCCACCGGGTCGTGCACGGACAGCACGACACCCCGGCCGTAGGCCGAGTGCGGCGCGGCGGGAGTCACCAGCAGGGCCTCGACGGCGGGACTGGTGATCGGCCCGCCGGCGGAGAAGCTGTACGCGGTCGACCCGGTCGGGGTGGCGACGATGACCGCGTCGGCGGCGTAGCTGACGAACTCGTGGCCGGCCACGCGGACCGCGACCACCGCGCTGCCGTCCCCGGGTACCCGCACCACGGCGACGTCGTTGAACGCGGTGAGCCGCCGGCCGCCGAGGACGGCGTCGACCGCCAGCCGGGGCTCGATGGTGAACTCGTGGCCGTCGATCGCCGACAGCGCATCGGGAAGGTCCGGAACGTCCACCTCGGCCAGAAAGCCGAGCCTGCCCAGGTTCACCCCGAGCACCGGGGCACGTTGCCCGTCGGCCAACCGCATGGCGCGCAACATGGTGCCGTCACCGCCGAGGCTGACCAGCAGGTCGGACCGCCGGCCCAGGTCCGCGGGCGAGACCGGAAGTGCCGCGCAGTCCAGCCGGACGATCTCCTCGGCGATGCCGAGTATCTCGATGCCCCGGCTCGCCGCCCATCCGAGCACCGCGGCCACCGCCTCCGCGGAGTCGCGTTCCGGGTGCAGCACCAGTCCTGCCGAGTGCATGGTCACCGGACCCCGGCGGGGGTCGACGTCGTCGCCGTCACGAGGCGAGTCTGCCCGCATCCGGTCGTCCGCGCGAGAACGTCCACGGCGGGCGCGGATGTCCGGCGTATGCTCGAACGAATCGCGGGGGTGGAGAGCGATGAGCACGCTGATTCGTGTCGACGAGATGCCCGCGGCCGACCGTCTGGACTTCGTCCAGGAGCTGACGGCCGTGACGTGGGTGCCGATGGAGTGCCGCGCCCTGTACAGCGCCGACTACCGCGGGGAGTTCCGCGCCAGCGGGCTGGGTGCGATGCAGGTGGTCGTGATGGACATCATGCCCATCACCGTGCGGCGCACCCCGGACCTGATCTCCCAGGTCGACCCGGACATGCTGAAGATGGTGCTGGTGCGCGGCAGCAACAGCTGCGTGATCGACCAGGGTGGCCGCCAGGCCCGCGTGTCGGCGGGCGAGTTCACCATCTACGACACCCGGCGCCCGTACGAGGTGGTCTGCGGGGTCGACGGAGAACAGCCGACCCAGATGATGACCTTCATGTTCCCGCCGTCGATGATGCCGTTGCCGCGCAACCAGCTCAGCCGGCTGACGGCCACGCGCTTCCCGGCCACCGCCGGCCTGGGCGACCTCACCTCCCAGTTCCTCCTCCAGCTGGCCCGCAACATCGACCACTACAGCCCGGCGGAGGCCGCGCGGCTGTCGGCCGCCGCGCTCGAGGTGCTGGCGACGCGGCTGGCGCGCGAGCTGGACGCCCGCCACTGGGGCACGCCGCAGATCCGCAGGCATGCCCTGCTCACCACCGTTCAGGCCTTCATCCAGCAGCACATCGGCGACCCCGGGCTGTCACCGGCCATGATCGCCGCCGCCCAGCACATCTCGCTGCGCTCCCTGCACCAGCTCTTCCACGACGAGGGCCTGACGGTCGCGGGCTGGATCCGCCGGCGGCGCCTGGAGGGCTGCCGGCGCGACCTCTCCGATCCGGCGCTGCTCTCCCGCCCGGTCGCCGCCATCGCGCGCCGGTGGGGGTTCTCGAGCGCGGGCGACTTCAGCCGGGTCTTCCGAGCCGTGCACGGGTTGCCCCCCTCGGAGTACCGCAGGTCTGCACGCGATGTGAACGTCTCTGCGCGGTAGCCCAACGACAGCGCGGGCCCCTCCCGCCGACGCTGTGTCGTACGACGGACAGACCGACGACACGAAGGCAGGGGCACCGACGATGACGAGCTACCCGTTTGCGGACCGAGCCGCCGAGGACGAACGACTGGTCGCCCAGGGGGCGCTGTTCGATCCGCTCACCCGCCGGCTGCTGGAACGGGCCGGGCTGGCACCCGGCATGCGCGTGCTCGACCTGGGCAGCGGCGCGGGCAACGTGGCCCGGCTGGCCGCCGAGCTGGTCGGGCCGGGCGGTGCCGTGGTGGGCATCGAACAGGACCCGGCCGCGGTCGAGCTCGCCCGGCGGCGGACGGAGGCGACCAACGTCGAGTACCGCGTGGGTGACGCGCAGACGCTGGACGGGGTCGACGGCGGCTTCGACGCCGTGGTGGGGCGGCTGTTCCTCATGTACCTGCCGGATCCCGTGGCCGCGCTGAGCCGGGCGGCCACCCGGGTGCGGCCCGGCGGCGTGATCTGCATCCAGGAGACCGACCTGCAGTACCTGCCGGCCAGCCCCTACACCCCGCTGTGGGACCAGGTCCACACGTGGTTCCTGGACGCGCTGGAGAAGGCGGGAATCGAGCGGCGGATGGGCCCGGCCCTGTTCACCGCCTTCCGCACGGCCGGGCTGCCGGGGCCCCGCCTGCTGGTCGAGGCCTTCGCCGAAGGCGGGACGGACGCCCCGGCCTGGGGCTGGGCCAACGTGTTCGCCGCCGCGGTCCCGCTGATGGAACGGCTGGGGGTGGCCACGCGGGCCGAGGTGGACCCGGCAACGCTGGCCGACCGGCTGCTGGCGGAGACCCTCGCCGGCGACGGCTGTGTCATCGGTCCCCCGATGACCGGAGCCTGGGTCGAGGTACCCGAGGCCTGAGCCGCACGCCGGCACGCGCCACGGGGCGAGCCGGCTCCCCCGCGCCGGGGATCGCCGCGACCTCGATGTCCATCATGGACGGACCGGGGTCGCGGAACCGGCGCCGGACCGGCGAGCCACCAGCCGTTCCGGACCACCCGCCGGCCACCGTGCGTGGTTGTGACGACACCTTTCCGCATAGTGAGGTCCTTGCGTCTGTGTTCCCTCTCAAGGTAGGAAGCCCGGAGGAGCACCGAGCGGAGGATCGGCGGATGAGTGGCAGACCCCTACTGACGGTGCGGGACGTCACGGGCGTCACGTTCGACGACGCGGGTCTGCTCCAGCGCGGATACGACCAGGGGCAGGTGGACGACTTTCTCGACGTGGTGGCCGGCACCATCGAAACCCTGACGGCCACCATCGAACAGCAGGGCAAGGAGATCGACCGCATCCGGCACTGGCGACACGACCACGGCACGACCCAGCAGTCGCAGGACGCGGTGGGCATCATCGACCAGATCATCCACAACGCCCGGCAGCGGGCCACGCAGATCCGCGAGGAAGCACAGGAGAACGCCCGCCGCGTCGAGGCGGCCGCCTACAACCGCGCGCAACGCGTCATCGCCGACGCCGGAATCGTCGCCGAGCGCGTGCCCTACCGGCCGGCCGACGTGCACTCACCGGTGGAGTTCGTCAACACGGTGGCCGACATCGAACATCGGATCAGCGTGCTCAGGGACGCGTTGTCGATCGAGGTGGACAAGCTCCAGCGCCTCGTCGCCGCCTATTCCTGACAGCCCGCGATCGAGGCGGATCTCAGCCCTGCTCGGCGAGAGCGGCCAGTCTGTCCAGTGAGGCCCGAAGCCTCTCGGCGGTGGTCGCCCGGGCGCGTGACAGGCGCGCCTGGTCGGTCAACCGCGTCCAGTCGTAGGTGTGCGTGACACGCGTGCGCGACGAGTCGACGGGGTCGAGCTCCCATCGCCACAGGTGTCCGGGCGGCTCCTGGCCGGGCTCCGCGGGCCGCCATGCGATGCGGCGGCCCTCTTCGAACTCGACCACGTGGTTCTCCCGGATGCTGCCCTTCGTGGTCCGCATGGTGAACACGTCGCCGACGGCGCGGACCCGCTGCCCGGAAGGCGCCTCGGCCAGGTTGTCGTTGCCGTCCCAGCGCGGCTGCTGGGCCGGGTCGGCGATGAGCTCGAAGATCCGCCCGGCACCGGCCGCGACCTCGCGGGTGGCGCTGGCGACTCGCACGTCGTGAGTGGACACCCCCGTATCGAATCACCTCGCGCGAGCGCCGGCGAGGGTGCTCCCGGCGGACCGGTCAGGCCCCGGAGCCGACCCGGCCCCTGTCCCCGCCGACCGCCTCGCGCACGGCGGGGGCGATCTCGCCGGCCCAGCGGCCGAGGGCGGTGGTGTCGGGTGCGCCACCGGCGGGCGAGAAGAGCATGAAGCCGGCCGCGTCGTGGTCCAGCACCGCGGCGGTCAGTTCGTCCACCCACTGCGCGGGCGAGCCGCCGAGCCAGCGGCCGTCGCGGTCGCGGGTGGCGGCCTGCGGCCGGCCGGTGACGCGGCCGGGAACGTTGAACACCGTGCGGACCGCACGCGGGTCGCGTCCGGCGGCGGCCGCGGCGGCGTCGATGATCGGTCGTGACTCCCGGTAGCGCGGGCTGAGCCAGTCCGCCGCGTGGCCGGGGATCCAGCCGTCGGCCACCCGTCCGGTGGCAGCCAGGGACCTCCGGCCGACCGAGCCGGTCCACACCGGTGGCGCGGCCACCGGGGCCGGCTCGATCTCGCTCACCTGGTAGTGGCGGCCCGAGTGGGTGACCGGCGGGCCGCCCCCGGACAGCATCCGTACCAGGGTGATCGCCTCCTCGAACGCCTCCACCGCCTCGCCCGCGGACAGCCGGCGCACGCCCATGTCGGCGATCCGGTCCCACAACCCGCCCGCGCCCATGCCCAGCACGACCCGGCCGCCGGACAGCGCCGACAGGCTGGTCACCGACCGCGCCGGCATGGGCGCGGGGCGGGTCGGCAGGTTGGTGACGTTGGCGAAGCCCGCGAGGTGCCGGGTGCGCCCGAGGACGAAACCGATCGTGGCGTAGGCGTCCAGGCGCTCGCCGAGGTAGGGATGGTCCGACAGCGAGAAGAGGTCGAGCCCGTCGCGGTCGGCCCGCGCGGCCATGCGCAGCAGGTCCGGCCCGTCGTCGATACCGCTGTGCGCACCGAAACCGAAGACGACTTCCGGTAGGGACATGGCGGTTCTCCTGCACCTGGCGCTAAGTTCGTAGCACGAACAATATTAGTTCGCGACACGAACTGCAAGTCAGATGGCGTTCAGGAAGACCTGGGGAACCTCGTTGCCCCGGACGACCCGGCCGAGCAGCGAAACGAGCGTGTCGCGTTCGGCGGCGGTGAACCCCACCGGCAACGTCTCGATCCGGCGGCAGGTCTCGGCATAGAACAACTCGGCGAGCCTCCTGCCCCGCGGGGTCAGCGAGACCCGGACGGCCCGCGTGTCCCGCGGGTCGGGCTCGCGCCGGACCAGGCCGTTGCGCGCGGTGCGGTCCACGAGCCCGGTGAGGCTCGACTTGGCCAGCCGCAGCGTCTCGCCCAGTTCACCCATGCCGTACGGCTGGGCCATGAGCACGCACAGCAACTGTCCCTGCTGCGCCGTGAGGCCTTGCTCCCGGGCGGCCTCGGCGTACACCGCGTTCACCAGGAAACAGGATCGCACCAACGCGGACGCGACTCCCATCCGGTCGACGTGTTCACCCACGCCGCCAGCCTACATTCGGTAATCTTAGTTCGCGACGCGAACTTGTCGTACCCGGACCAGGAGGTTTCCCGCGGTGAAGATCGGTGTGCTCGGTGCCGCCCGGATCGCCCCGGCCGCGTTGGTGCGGCCCGCCCGCGTCGTCGACGGCGTCGAGGTCGGTGCCGTCGCGGCCCGGGATCGCGGTCGCGCGGAGGCGTTCGCCGCCCGGCACGGCGTGCCCGCGGTGCACGAAACCTACGCCGACCTGCTGGCCGACCCGTCGCTGGACGCGGTCTACGTTCCGCTGCCCAACGGCCTGCACGCGCGGTGGACGCTGGCCGCGATCGAGGCAGGCAAGCACGTGCTGTGCGAGAAGCCCTTCACCGCCAACGCGGCGCAGGCGCGGGAGGTGGCGGCGGCGGCCGCGGGCACCGGTCTCGTGGTGATGGAGGCGTTCCACTACCGCTACCACCCGCTGGCCGAGCGGATGCACGACATCGTCCACAGTGGAGAGCTGGGCCGGATCCGGCGGGTGGAGACCGCGATGTGCTTCCCGCTCCCCCGCTTCTCCGACATCCGGTACGACTACGGACTCGCCGGCGGGGCGCTGATGGACGCCGGCTGCTACGCCGTGCACTGCCTGCGCCTGCTCTCCCCCGGCGAGCCGACCGTCACCTCGGCGAAGGCCCTGCCGCTGCGGCGCGACCGGCGCGTCGACCGGGCGATGACCGCGCGGTTCAGCTTCCCCGGCGGCGCGACCGGCGAGCTGCGCACGTCCATGTGGTCCTCGACCCTGCTGCGCATCCGGGCCGAGGTCGTCGGCGAGCACGGCAGGCTCACGGTCCACAACTTCGTCGCACCACAGTTCTGGTCGCGGTTCACGGTCGTGGTGAACGGCCGGCGGCGGCGCGAACGGTTCGCCGGCGAGTCGACCTACGTTCGCCAGCTCCGGGCCTTCGCCGCGGCCGTGCGGGGCGAGCCGGCCAACCTCACCCCACCCGCGGACTCCGTCGTCACGATGTCCCTCATCGACGACATCTACGCGGCGGCCGGCCTCCCGCAGCGCGGCTGAGCGGCGACCACCGGGCCGTTCCGCCGTCGCCACAGACTGAATGCAGTATGCATCCATCGAGTGGTACGACTTCTTCCTGTACGGCACGGCGGCGGCACTGGTCTTCCCCGACATGTTCTTCCCGAGCATTGAGCCGTTCGTCGGCGTGCTCGCCTCGTTCACCACCCAGTTCGTGGGGTTCGCCGCCCGGCCGATCGGCGCGGCGATCTTCGGGCACTTCGGTGACCGGATCGGGCGCAAGGCCACGCTGATCACCACCCTGCTGCTCATGGGCATCGGCGACGTTCCTGATCGGCTGCCTGCCCGGGTACGGCACGATCGGCGTGCTCGCGCCGATCCTGCTGGTGGCGCTGAGAATCGCGCAGGGCATCGGCGTGGGCGGCGAGTGGGGCGGCTCGGTTCTGCTGTCGATGGAGTGGGGTCGGCGCGGGCGGCGCGGCCTGATGGCCAGCATGCCCCAGCTGGGTGTCCCCATCGGACTGTTGCTGTCCACGGGCGTCGTCAAGCTGCTGGCCGCGCCTCCGGCGAAGGCTTCGACTCCTGGGGCTGGCGGGTCCCGTTCCTGCTGAGCGTCGTGCTCGTGGGCATCGGCCTGTACATGCGGCTGCGGGTGCTGGAGTCCCCGGAGTTCGCCGCCGTCACGCAAGGCCGAAGCCGTGGTCGCCCTTCCGGTCCGGGAGGCCGTGCGCCGCTACCCCAGGCAGATCCTGCCGCCGCATTCGTGCGCATGTCCGAGCAGGCCCCGTTCTACCTGTTCATCACGTTCGTGCTCACCTACGGCACGAAGCAGGTCGGCCTGGACCGGGACAACCTGCTCTCTCCTGCACCATGATCGCCGCGGCCATCGGCCTGGTCAGCGTTCCGCTGTTCGGCTGGCTGTCCGACCGCATCGGCCGCCGCACCGTGTACGGAGCCGGCGTCATCGCGACCGCCGTCTTCGCGTTCCCCTACTTCGGCCTGCTCGACACCGGGACGGCCGGACTCGGTCCTGCTCGCCGTCGTCGTCTCCCCCGTCGTCCACGACATGCAGTACGGGCCTCAGGCCGCGCTGATCGCGGAGAGCTTCGACAGCCGCGTCCGCTACTCCGGCGCCGGCATCGGCTACCACCTGGCGTCGGTCATCGCGGGCGGTCCGGCCCCGCTCGTCGCGACGGCGATCCTCCGGCAACACCGGGTCGAGTACCTGGATCAGCCTCTACATCATCGGTTGCGCGCTCGTGTCGATGATCGCGCTGGTGGCGATGCCCCGCCCGGCCGCGGCCGTGCCGGTGGCCCGGGAGCGTGCGGAGGTCGCGGCCGGCGCGGGCCGCCGGATGGTCGACCACGGCGATCGCGAGTAGCCGGCCGGGAACGGCGCCGTCCGGCCCGGACCCCGCCGGGCGTCGGTGAGCCGCGGAACGGTCAGGAATCGAGAAGCGCCGGTCACCGGGCCGCGCCTAGCGTGATCGGCATGGACCTCGTCATCCGCCGGACCTTCCTCCGAGACCGCGCCGTCCGCATGGACGAGCCGCGCTGAGCGGGCTCACGATGCACACGCGGGAGGTGTCCCGGCGCCTCGTCCCCGCCGCCTACCGGCCGGTGCTCGCCAACCGGGTGTTCCGGCGGCTGACCCTCGGCTTCGGGGTCTCCTACCTCGGGGACGGGATGAGCTTCGTGGCGGTCGCATGGCTCGCCATCCAGCTCGCGCCGCAGGCGACGGCGGGGCTGTGGGTCGGCGGCGCGGTGGCCGCGTACACGCTGCCGGGCGTGGCCGGCGCCCTGCTGTTCGGTCGCCGGCTGCGCCGGGTGCCGGCCAGGCGGCTGCTGATCGCGGACAACGTGGTGCGCGGCGTGTTCCTCGGCGCCGTGCCGCTCGCCTGGTTCGCCGGGCTGCTCACGCCGCCGCTGTACGTCGTGCTGCTCGCGGTCTCCTCGCTGTTGCACGCGTGGGGCAGCGCGGGCAAGTACACCCTGCTGGCCGAGCTGCTGCCCGGCGAGCAGCGGCTCGCCGCGAACACCCTCGTCGGCTCGCTCGAGTTCGCGGCCATGATCGCCGGGCCCGCGATCGCCGGGCTGCTGGTGACGGTCGTCAGCTCCGCGCTCGTGCTCGGCCTGGACGCGCTCACCTACGTGTTCCTCGCCGTGCTCGTCGCGCGCACCCGGCTGCCGGCGTCGGGGCAGGTCTCCCCCGTCGACCGGGCAGCCGCCCGCGGCGGGTTCGCGTTGCTGCGGTCCCATCCCGAGCTGCTCGGCCTGCTGACGCTCACCTGGTTCTTCAACCTGCTCTACGGCCCGGTCGAGGTCGCCCTGCCGCTGCACGTGACCGGCGACCTGCACGCGCCGGCCGCCCTGCTCGGCCTCTACTGGATGCTGTTCGGCATCGGCGCGGTGCTCGGCGGGCTCACGGTCGGCGCGCTGCGGCGGCTGCCGCTCTGGCCGGTGACGGTCGGCATCGTGGTCGGCTGGGGGCTCACGCTGCTGCCGTTCGGCCTCGGCGCGCCGACGGCCGTCACCGTCGCGTCCTTCATGCTCGGCGGCGCGATCTACGGACCGTTCGTGGCGCTGTCGGTGACGCTCATGCAGGCGACGTCGCCGCCGCGGCACCTGGCCGCGATGCTCGCGGCCCGCAGCGCGGCGCTGCTGACCGCCTCGCCGCTCGGCACGGCGCTCGGCGGGCCGCTCACCACGGCCCTGGGCGCGCGGGCGACGCTCGGCGGCTCGGGCCTGGTGACCGTGGCGCTCGGCGCCGTCGCGTGCCTGCTGCTGGTGGCGCGTCGGCGGAACGGACCGGTCAGGAATCGAGAAGCGCCGTCCCCGGCGCGAGCCTAACGTGATCGTCATCGACCCCACGACCTCAGGAGTGACCATGACCGGCTCGTCCACCCAGGGAATCAAGACCGTGCTGCACCCCGTCTCCGACCTGGCGAACGCCACGCGGGTGTACACGGCCCTGCTCGGCGTCCCACCACAGACCGAGGGCCCCTACTATGTCGGTTTCGATGTCGAGGGCCAGCACATCGGGCTGGTGCCGGGCGGCGGACCGCAGGCCATGACCTCACCGGTCGCCTACTGGCACGTGCCGGACATCGAGGCGAAACTGGCCGAGGTGACCGCCGCGGGCGCCACCGTGAAGGAGCCCGCGCACAACGTCGGCGGCGGCCGGCTGGTGGCCACCGTCACCGACCCCGACGGCAACGTCCTCGGGCTGCTGCAGGATTGATGAGTGATGAGGACCGACACCGCACCGCACGTGGCCGACAGCCACGACCTGATCCGCGTGCACGGCGCGCGCGTGAACAACCTCAAGGACGTCAGCGTCGAGATCCCCAAGCGCCGGCTGACGGTGTTCACCGGGGTCTCCGGCTCGGGCAAGAGCTCGCTGGTGTTCGGCACGATCGCCGCGGAGTCGCAGCGGATGATCAACGAGACCTACAGCGCGTTCGTGCAGGGCTTCATGCCGACGCTGGCCCGGCCCGAGGTCGACGTGCTGGACGGGCTGACGACCGCGATCATCGTCGACCAGGAGCGGATGGGCGCCAACGCCCGCTCCACGGTCGGCACCGCCACCGACGCCAACGCGATGCTGCGCATCCTGTTCAGCCGGCTCGGCAAGCCGCACATCGGCTCGCCCAACGCGTTCTCGTTCAACGTCCCCTCGGTCCGCGGCGAGCGGCGCGATCACCGTCGAGCGTGGCAAGGGCAAGACGAAGTCGGCGAAGGCGACCTTCACCCGCCGGGCGGCATGTGTCCGCGCTGCGAGGGCATGGGCACGGTCACCGACTTCGACCTGACCGCAGCTCTACGACGAAACCAGTCGCTCGACGAGGGCGCGCTCACGATCCCCGGCTACAGCATGGACGGCTGGAACGGCCGCATCTTCCGCGCGAGCGGCTTCTTCGACCCGGACAAGCCGATCCGCGAGTTCACCGAAGAGGAGCTGCACGACTTCCTCTACAAGGAGCCGACCAAGGTCAAGGTCGACGGGATCAACCTGACCTACGAGGGGCTGATCCCGAAGATCCAGAAGTCGATGCTCGTCCAAGGACGTGGACGCGATGCAGCCGCACATCCGCGCCTTCGTCGAGCGGGCGGTGACCTTCGCCGACCTGCCCCGAGTGCGACGGCACCCGGCTCAGCGACGAGGCGCGGTCGTCGAAGATCAAGGGGATCAACATCGCCGACGCGTGCGCGATGCAGATCACCGACCTGGCCGAGTGGGTCGCGGCCTGGACGAGCCGTCGGTGGCACCGCTGCTCGCCGCGCTGCGGCACACGCCTCGACTCGTTCGTGGAGATCGGGCTGGGCTACCTCTCGCTCGACCGGCCGTCGGGCACGCTGTCGGGCGGCGAGGCGCAGCGCACGAAGATGATCCGCCACCTCGGCTCCTCGCTCACCGACGTCACCTACGTCTTCGACGAGCCCACCATCGGCCTGCACCCCCACGACATCCAGCGGATGAACGACCTGCTGCTGCGGCTGCGGGACAAGGGCAACACGGTGCTCGTCGTGGAGCACAAGCCCAGCACGATCGCGATCGCCGACCACGTCGTCGACCTCGGCCCCGGCGCCGGCTCGGCGGGTGGCAGCGTCTGCTTCGAGGGCACCGTCGACGGGCTGCGCGCCAGCGGCACGATCACCGGCCGCCACCTCGACGACCGGGCGTCGGTCAAGGAGGCGGTGCGCACGTCCACCGGGGCGCTGGAGATCCGCGGCGCCGACTCCCACAACCTGCGCGACGTCGACGTCGACATCCCGCTCGGCGTGCTGGTCGTGGTGACCGGCGTGGCCGGATCGGGCAAGAGCTCGCTGCTGCAGGGCTCGCTGGCGGGCCGGGACGGGGTGGTGTCGATCGACCAGGGCGCGATCCGCGGCTCGCGGCGCAGCAACCCGGCGACCTACACCGGGCTGCTCGACCCGATCCGCAAGGCGTTCGCCAAGGCCAACGGCGTGAAGCCGGCCCTGTTCAGCGCCAACTCCGAGGGCGCCTGTCCCACCTGCAACGGCGCCGGCGTCATCTACACCGACCTGGCGATGATGGCCGGCGTCGCCACCACCTGCGAGGAATGCGAGGGGAAGAGGTTCCAGGCCGCGGTGCTCGACTACCACCTCGGCGGCCGCGACATCAGCGAGGTGCTCGCGATGCCGGTGACCGAGGCGGAGGAGTTCTTCGCCACCGGCGAGGCACGCACGCCGGCCGCGCACGCCATCCTCGGCCGGCTCGCCGCCGTCGGGCTCGGCTACCTCAGCCTCGGCCAGCCGCTCACCACGCTGTCCGGCGGCGAGCGCCAGCGGCTCAAGCTGGCCACCCGGATGGCCGAGAAGGGCGGGGTCTACGTCCTCGACGAGCCGACCAGCGGCCTGCACCTCGCCGACGTCGAGCAGTTGCTGGGCCTGCTCGACAGCCTGGTCGACGCCGGCAAGTCGGTCGTCGTCATCGAGCACCACCCGGCGGTCATGGCGCACGCCGACTGGATCATCGACCTCGGCCCCGGCGCCGGCAACGACGGCGGCCGGATCGTCTTCGAGGGCACCCCCGCCGACCTCGTCGCCGCCCGCTCCACGCTCACCGGCGAGCACCTGGCGGCCTACGTCGGCGCCTGACGTAAGGCCAACGAGCCGACCCACCACACCGCCGAGCCGACCCCTGACACGCCGCGCCGAGCCGACCCCTGACACCGGCGAGTCGACTCCCTCGCGCCACCGGTCGACACGACCGCGCCACCGGTCGACACGACCGCGCCACGGGACGACTCGCCGATGGCCGTGGGGCGGGCCGGCGCTGGACGCAGCGGCCCGACGCGGCGCTCCTAGGCGATCAGGTCGGCGCGCCGGGCGAGGTCGTCGCGGGCGGCGCGCAGGCGGCGGGCGGTCTCGCCCAGCTCCGGCGCGATCGGGAGGCGTCCCGGGAGCCGGCGGCCGGACCTGGGGAACGCCAGCCGCACCGCGTAGTGCACGAGCATGCAGTGCTGCATCAGCAACAGCGCGACCTGCCGGTACAGCGGGTCCACGTCGACGTCGTGGTCCGCGTCGGCCGCCCAGCCGTGCAGGCGGTGGTACTCGCCGGCGACGTAGCCGCCCTCCCGGGCCAGACCGATGCCGGGGTGCTCGTCGACCGCGCAGCCGCGCAGCACCGCCTGCGCGCGGTCCTGCAGCGCGCAGCCGCGGTCGGCGATGGCCAACAGGCCGAGCAGCTGCAGGTCGGCGCTCTCGCGCGCGCCACCGGGTCTTCGCTCCCCGGAACCGGACCGTGGCCTCATCGGCCGCCTCCCTGCTCGGGCCGATCCTACCGGCGCAACCACCGTCCGATGCAGCTCAGCAGCTCGTTCGAGTCGACCGGTTTCGTCACGTAGTCGCTGGCGCCGGCGGCGAGGCTCTTCTCCCGGTCACCGGCCATCGCCTTGGCGGTCACCATGATGATCGGCAGGTCGTCGAAGCGCGCCATGTCCCGGATGGCCGCCGTCGTGGCGTAGCCGTCCATCTCCGGCATCATCACGTCCATCAGGACGAGGTCGACGTCCGGGCTCGCGAGCAGCGCCTCGATCCCCTTGCGGCCGTGCGGCGCGTGGCTGACCTCCAGCCCGTGCAGCTCCAGCATCTCCCGCAACGCGAGGACGTTGCGCGCGTCGTCGTCGACGAGCAGCACCTTGCGCCCGCGCAGCGGCGGCCCGGCGGCGGCCGCGGCCCGCGGGGCCGGCTGCGTCCCGGGCGAGCTCAGCCGGAACAGGAACCGTTCACGCAGCACGTCCAGCGACCACACCAGCTCGACCGCGTGGTCCGCCGCGTGCGCCTCCAGCAGCCGGTGCTGCGCCGGGCTCAGCGTGCGCGTCGGGTGCACCAGCACCGGCAGGTCGAACCGCTCCGGGTCCTCGCCGAGGCGCTGCAGCATGGTCAGCGCGGTGGTCCCCGGCATGCTCGCGTCCAGCACGAGGCACCGGTACGCGCGCGCGGACAGCCGGTCGACCGCCTCGTCCGGAGTGGTCGCCACGTCGACGCGCACCCGGTCGTCGCCCCCGGACGCGTCGGCCGCGAACTGCCGGATCAGCATCGTCAGCAACCGGTTGTCCGGCGCCACAACGACGAGCACGGACCGCTCGGCGTCCGCCTCCGGCCGGGGGCGGCGCTCCGGCCCGCTCGGCTGCACCGGCCGGGCCACCGGCACCTCCAGGGTGAACGTGCTGCCCCGGCCCGTCTCGCTGTGCGCGGTGACCTCACCGCCGAGCAGGTTCGCGACCTGGCGGCTGATGGACAGGCCGAGCCCGGTGCCGCCGTAGCGACGGCTCGTCGTGCCGTCCGCCTGCTGGAACGCGCCGAAGATCGTCTCCAGGTTCTCCGGCGCGATGCCGATCCCGGTGTCGACCACCGACATCGCCACCCGCGGCTCGGGCCCGTCCACCCGGCGCACCCGCAGCTCCACCCGCCCCGTCTCGGTGAACTTCACCGCGTTGGACAGCAGGTTGCGCAGCACCTGGCGCAGCCGGTGCTCGTCGGTCACGAGCGTCTCCGGCACGTCCGGCTCGACGACGACCTCGAACTCCAGGCCCTTCTCCGCGGTCAGCGGCAGGAACGTGGAGCGCACGTACTCCAGCAGCTCCGCGAGCCGCACCTCCTCGACGTGCACGTCCATCTTCCCCGCCTCGACCTTCGTCAGGTCGAGGATGTCGTCGATCAGCTGCTGCAGGTCGGTCCCGGCGGAATGGATGACCCGGGCGAACTCGACCTGTTTCGCGGTCAGGTTCCCGGCCGTGTTCTGCGCCAGCACCCCGGCCAGGATCAGCAGGCTGGTCAGCGGCGTGCGCAGCTCGTGGGACATGTTGGCCAGGAACTCGGACTTGTACCGCGAGGCCTGCGCGAGCTGCTGGGCGCGCTCCTCGATCTCCTGCCTGGCCTGCTCGATCTCGAAGTTCTTCATCTCGATGTCCCGGTTCTGCCGGACCAGCAGCGTCGCCTTCTCCTCCAGCTCGGCGTTGGACTGGCGCAGCTCGCCCGCCAGCCGCTGGGACTCCTCGAGCAGCGCGTCGGTGCGCGCGTTGGCGATGATCGTGTTGAGGTTGACGCCGATGGTCTCCGTCAGGTGCTCGAGGAAGTCCCGCTGCACCGCGGTGAACCGGCCGAACGAGGCGAGCTCGATCACGCCCAGCGCCTGGTCCTCGAACACCACCGGCAGCACGATCAGGTTCGCCGGCGGCGCGGCGCCCAGGCTCGAGGAGATCCGGACGTAGGCGGGCGGGGTCTCGTCGACCACCAGCGTCCGCTTCGTCGAGGCCACCTGCCCGACCAGCGACTGGCCGAGCCGGAACATCCGGGGCACGCGGGTGTCGCCGTCGTGGCCGTAGCCGGCGACCAGCCGCAGCCGGGGCGGCTCGGCGCCGTTCTCCATCAGGTAGAACGTGCCGTGCAGGGCGCCGACCAGCGGGGTCAGCTCGTCCATGGTCAGCTGGGCGAACGCGCGCAGGTCGCGGTGTCCCTGCAGCAGCCCGGAGATCCGGGTCAGGTTGGTGTTGAGCCAGTCCTGCCGCTCGTTGGCCAGCGTGGTCTCGCGCAGCGACCGGACCATCGCGTTGATGTTGTCCGACAGCTCGGCGACCTCGCCCTCGGCCTCGACCGAGATGGACCGGGTGAGGTCGCCGGTGGCCACCGCGCCCGCGACCTCGGCGATCGCGCGCACCTGCCGGGTCAGGTTGCCGGCCAGCTCGTTGACGTTCTCGGTCAGCCGCTTCCAGGTGCCGGACACGCCCTCGACCTCGGCCTGCCCGCCCAGCCGGCCGTCCTTGCCGACCTCGCGCGCCACCCGGGTCACCTCGGCGGCGAACGACGAGAGCTGGTCGACCATCGTGTTGATCGTGGTCTTGAGCGCCAGGATCTCGCCGCGCGCGTCGACGTCGATCTTCTGGGACAGGTCGCCGCGCGCGACCGCGGTGGTGACCTGGGCGATGGAGCGCACCTGGTTGGTCAGGTTGTTCGCCATCGAGTTCACGTTGTCGGTCAGGCTCTTCCACGTCCCGGCCACGTTCGGCACCTGGGCCTGGCCGCCGAGGATGCCCTCGGTGCCGACCTCCCGCGCCACCCGCGTCACCTCGTCCGCGAACGCGGACAGCGTGTCGACCATCGTGTTGATCGTCCCGGCCAGCGCGGCGATCTCGCCCTCGGCCTCGACGGTGATCCGCTGTGACAGGTCCCCGCGCGCCACCGCGGTCGCCACCTGCGCGATCGAGCGGACCTGGTCGGTCAGGTTGTCGGCCATCACGTTCACCGACGTCGTCAGGTCCCGCCACGTCCCCGCGACCCCGGGCACCCGCGCCTGACCGCCCAGCCGCCCGTCACTGCCCACCTCCCGCGCCACCCGCGTCACCTCGTCGGCGAACGACGACAGCGTGTCCACCATCGTGTTGATCGTCGACTTCAGCTCCAGGATCTCCCCGCGCGCGTCCACGGTGATCTTCTGCGTCAGATCCCCCCGCGCCACCGCGGTGGTGACCTCCGCGATCGAGCGCACCTGATCGGTCAGGTTGCCGGCCATCGCGTTCACCGACTCGGTCAGGTCCCGCCAGCTGCCGGAGACGGCCGGGACCAGGGCCTGGCCGCCGAGCTTGCCGTCGGTGCCGACCTCCCGGGCGACCCGGGTGACCTCGGAGGTGAACAGCGCGAGCTGGTCGACCATGCCGTTGAAGACCGTCGCGATCTCGTCGAGCATCAGGTCGCCGACGCGCGGCAGGTGGGTGCCGAAGTCCCCGTCGCGCACCGCTCTCAGCCCGTCGAGCAGTTGCTGGAGGCGCTCGTCGTCGGACGCCGGGCCGGGTGGCGCGGACCGCCGGGTCGTCGGCTTCTCCTCGGTCATGGACGGTGTCTCACCGTGCCCGCGGCCGTCCGGGCAGGCGGGTGTCGAACGCCGTCCGCCCGTCCGCGACGCCCCGGATCGTGGTCACCATGTCCTCCAGCGCACCGGCCTTCAACAGCACGCCCGCGCCGCCCGCCGCGGCGACGCGGGAGGCGATCTCGCGGTCGGCGGCGCCGGTGAACAGCAGCACCCGCACGCCGGGCACCCGCGCCAGCAGCCGGCCGATCGCCGCCACCCCGTCGCCGTCGGGTAACCGCCGGTCCAGCAGCACCACGTCCGGCTCGTGGCGCGCGGTCTCGGCCACCGCGTCCTCGACCGACGCGGCGGTGCCGACCAGGTCGATGTCGGGGATCTCCTCGAACGCGGCGGTCATCGCCGTCAGGACGAGCTCGTGGTCGTCGACCAGGACCAGCCGGACCGGCCGGGACGGCTGCGCAGGATCGTTCCCCGACACACTCAATCACTCCCGGCTGGCTCGTCGGACCCGTGGCCGGGCGGTGAGCTGTTACTCGAGCACCGAAAGTGTAAGACCTTCCGGCGCCCGGACAGGCGCCAACCACCCGGCCGGCGGAGCCGGATCAGGTGTCGTGCAGCAGCACGCCGCGGATGTTGCGCCCGTCGCGAAGGTCCTGGTAGCCCTCGTTGACCTGCTCGAGCGTGTAGGTCCGGGTGACCAGCTCGTCCAGCTTGAGCTGTCCGGCGTCGTAGAGCCGCAGCAGCCGCACGATGTCGTGCTGCGGGTTGGACGAGCCGAACAGCGTGCCCTTCACGGTCTTCTCGAACAGGGTCAGCACCGCGCCGGAGAGGTGGATGGTCAGCTTCTCCGGGTTCGCGAGCCCGGTCACCACGACCGTGCCGCCCTTGCCGACCGCGTTGAACGCGGCGGACACCACGTCCTCGTCGACCGTGCCGACCGTGACCAGCGCCTGGTCCGCGCCCTGGCCCCAGGTCAGCTCCTCGATCTTCGCCTGGGCCTCCTCGGCCGTCGCGAACGCGTGGGTGGCACCGAACCGCAGCGCGGTGTCCCGCTTGAGCGCCACCGGGTCGACGACGACCACGTGCTTGGCACCGGCGTGCGCCGCGCCCTGCACGGCGTTGATGCCGATGCCGCCGATCCCGTACACCACGACGCTGTCGCCCGCGCGCACGTTGCCGGCGTACACCGCGCTGCCCCAGCCGGTCGGCACGCCGCAGCCCACCAGCACGGCCTTGTCCAGCGGCAGCCAGTCGTCCACCTTCACGACCGAGTGCTGGGAGATCGTCGCGTACTGGCTGAACGTGCCCACGAGGCACATGGCGCCGAAGTCCTCGCCGCCGCCGTGGAAGCGGAAGCTGCCGTCCGGGAAGTAGCCCTCCAGGATCGTGGCGCCCATGTCGCACAGGTTCTGCCGGCCGGTCGAGCAGTACCGGCAGGTCCCGCAGTTCGGGATGAAGCTGCAGACGACGTGGTCGCCCGCCTTGACCTTGGTGACGCCGGGGCCGACCTCCTCGATGATGCCCGCACCCTCGTGGCCGCCCACGATCGGGAACCGCGGCACCAGGTCGCCGTCGGTGAGGTGCAGGTCGGAATGGCACAGCCCGGCCGCCGTGTAGCGGATCAGGACCTCGCCGTCCCGCGGACCGTCCAGGTCGAGCTCCATGATCTCGAACGGCTTGCCCGCGTCGACCAGTACCGCTGCCTTCGTCTTCACGACGTCGTTCTCCTCTCCACTTCCCCCCGGGCGTGGAGATCACCGCAGTGAGCCAGAACACACAGTAGCCGTTTGCCGCTGGTCAGGCGAGTGGCTCGGGGCCGGCGATCACCCGTCCAGGTACCTCGCCCGCCGCCGCTGTATTGATCCCATCGCTGCGAACATTATCCACAATGATAGTAATCTGCTACCGTCGTGGCATGGCGTCCGCGGATCTCCTGCTGCACCCGGTCCGGTTGCGGATCGTGCAGGCGTTCCTCGGCGACCGGGCCCTGACCACCGCCGATCTGGCGGCGGAACTGTCCGACGTGGCGCCGGCCACCCTGTACCGGCAGGTCGCCCGGCTGGTCGACGCCGGGGTCGTGCAGGTGGTCGCGCAGCGGCGGGTCCGCGGCGCGGTGCAGCGCACCTACCGGCTGCGATCCAGCGCGGCGCTGATCACGGCGGACGAGGTCGCGGCCATGAGCGTCGAGGAGATGCGCCACGCGTTCATGACGTTCGTGGCCGGGTTGCTCGGCGACGTCGACCGGTACCTGGCCCGTGACGATGTCGACCCGATCCGCGACGGGGCCAGCTTCCGGCTCGGCGGGCTGTGGCTCGACGACGCCGAGTTCGCCGCCCTGCTGCGCGACCTCACGCGGGTGCTGCAACCCGCCGCCGCCAACGCACCCCGGCCAGGTCGCACGCGCCGCGTCCTGGCCACCGTCCTGCTCCCCGGCGAGGAGTCCCTCCCCGGCGAGCAGGCCACCGAACCCGCGAACCCGAAAGAGAGGACGTCCGAGCCATGATGCCCACCGGACCCGCCACCACCGGTACGACCGTGCTGGACCTCGTCCAGGCCGGCCGGTACGCCGAGATCCGCGACATGTTCGCCCCGAACCTGCGCCCCATGGTGACACCGGAGTCGCTGCGGGCCGCCTGGACCGCCGAGCTCGACCGGCACGGCCGGGTCACCACGGTCGGCACACCGGTCAGCGAGCCGGCCGAACCGGGCAGCACCCTGGTGAAGGTCCCGGTGGCCTTCGAACGCGGCCAGGCCAGTGTCCTGGTGGCGGTCAGCGACGCGGGCTGGGTGGCCGGCATCCAGCTGGCCGCCGCGGACGCGGCGCGACCCACGCAGCCGTGGCAGCCACCCGACTACGCCGACCCCGGCACGTTCCACGAGCAGGACGTGACGATCGGCACCGGTCCACTCGCCGTGCCCGGCACCCTGACCGTGCCCGACTCACCCGGGCCGCATCCCGCGGTCGTCCTGCTGGCCGGGTCGGGACCGGTCGACCGTGACTCGACCATCGGCCGCAACAAGCCGTTCAAGGACCTCGCGTGGGGCCTGGCCACCCGGGGCATCGCGGTGGCGCGCTTCGACAAGGTCACCTATGCCCACGGCCATCAGGTGGCGCAGGTCGCCGAGTTCACCGTCGACGACGAGTACCTGCCCCACGCGATCGCCGCCGTGCACCTGCTCCGCCGGCAGCCGACCGTCGACTCGCACCGGGTCTTCGTGCTCGGCCACAGCCTCGGCGGCACCGTCGCCCCCCGCGTCGTCGCGGCCGAACCGGACATCGCCGGACTGGTCATCCTGGCCGGCGGTGCCCAACCGCTGCACTGGGCCGCCGTCCGCCAGCTCCGGTACCTCGCCTCCCTGGACCCCGCCAACGCCGCCGCATTCCGGCCGACCATCGACACGGTCACCAGGCAGGCACGGGCGGTGGACAGCCCGGACCTGTCCGACGCGACCCCGGCCGGCGACCTGCTCTTCGGCGTGCCCGCCGCGTACTGGCTCGACCTGCGCGGCTACGACCCGGCCGCCCGCGCCGCCGAGCTGGGCAAGCCGGTACTCATCCTGCAGGGCGGCCGGGACTACCAGGTCACCATCGCCGACGACCTCGCGCGATGGCGGGACGGCCTCGCCGGCCGCCCCGACGTCACGATCCGCGTCCTCGACGCCGACAACCACCTGTTCTTCCCCGGCACCGGCCCGTCCAGGCCGTCGGAATCCGAACCCGCCCAACACCTCGACCCGGCCGTCGTCGCCGACGTCACCACCTGGCTGACCGACGCTTCGCCCTCGTCCGGCGAGTGACCTCAGCCCAGCGCCCGCTCGAAGCCGGGCGGGACGAGGACGTCGTCGCGGGTCAGCTCGTGCACCGAGCCGTGGCCCAGGGCCAGCAGCGCGGAGTCGATCCCGGCGCGCAGGATGTCCAGCACGTTCTCCACCCCGGCCTGCCCCGCCGCGGCGAGCCCCCACAGGTAGGCGCGGCCCACCAGCACCGCGCGCGCCCCGAGGGCCAGCGCCTTCACCACGTCGCCGCCGCGCCGGATGCCGCCGTCGAGCAGCACCTCGACCTGGTCGCCGACGGCGTCGGCGATCGCCGGGAGCGCGCGGACCGTCGCCGGGGTGCCGTCGAGGTTGTTGCCGCCGTGGTTGGACACCGAGATCGCGCTGACCCCCGCGTCGACGGCCCGGCGCGCCTCGTCGACGCGGATCACGCCCTTGAGCAGGAACGGCCCGTCCCACTGCTCGCGCAGCCACCGCACGTCGTCCCAGGTGGGCGGCGGGGTCTGCATCCACTGGCCGTACGCGCCGAAGAACGTGGGCACCTCGCCGCCGGGGTCGGCCATGTTCGGCACGCCGAGCGCGGGCGGCCGGCCGGTCCGCGCGTAGGCGAGCAGCCAGCGCGGCCGGGGCAGTGCCTCGGGCAGGTGCCGGAGGATCTCCCGGACGCCGACCCGCTCCGGGATGCTCGGGCTGCCCCAGTCGCGCATGTGCGAGAACGACCAGTCGAGGGTCAGGATCAGCCCCACCGCACCGGCCGCCCTGGCCCGGGCCACGCGCCTGGTCATCTCCTCGCGGCTGCCACACCAGTAGATCTGGAACAGCGTCATCGGGTTGGCCGCGACGACCTCCTCGACCGGCTTGCTGGCGAACGAGCTCAGGCCGATCGCGGTCCCCCGCGCCGCGGCCGCGCGCGCGACCGCCACCTCGCCGTCCGGGCACACCGCCTGCACGCCGGTCGGCGAGATCAGCACCGGCATCGACAGCGACTGGCCCAGCACGGTCGTGGCCAGCTCCCGCTTCGCGGACAGCCCCGCGGTGCGCGGGGCGAAGCCGAGCTCGTCGAACGCGCGCACGTTGTCCTGCACGGTCAGGCCCTTCTCCGAGCCCGCGAGCAGCGCGCCGTACACCGACCTGGGCAGCCTCCTGCGCGCGCGGCGCTGCGCCTCGGCAACCGTCTCGAACCAGGCGTCGGCCATGGTCACCCTCTCCTGTCGATGCGCAGCGGGCGCCGGCCCACCCGCGGGCGCAGCGGCGCGGCGGTGCGGGCGGCGACGCAGCCGGCCAGCACGCCGCTGCCGTAGGCGATGTCGTCGGCCAGCCGGCCGAGCACGAAGCGGACGGGGTCGAGCGCGTCCCGGTGGCGCGCCCACTCGGCCAGCGGCGGGCCGAGCAGCAGCGACGCCGCGGCGAGCCGGCGCCGGCCACCGGTGAGCAGCCCGGCGGCCAGCAGCGGCGCGGCGTACTGGGTGGCGTAGTGGCCGATGCCGAGCCAGGTCTGGTACGCCGCCCGGGCGTTGGCCCGCAGCACGCCGGTCACCGGCAGGCCGGCGCGGCGCAGGGTCCGGGTGACGGCGAGCACCGAGCCGGCGTAGCCGGCGGCCGCGAGCGCGGGACGGCGGGCCAGCACGGCGCCGGCGGTGAGCGCGGGCCAGGGGAACAGCACCAGCGGCGGCACCGAGCCGGGGTGGCGCCGGGCGAGCGGCGCCGCGGAGGTGCCGTAGCGGTAGCGCCGGGCCAGCAGCGCGCGCCAGGTGTCCGGCTCCCGGTGGCGCACCTCGACGGCCGGCTCGTAGCGCACGCGCCAGCCCCTCTCGTGCAGCCGCCACACCAGGTCCACGTCCTCGCCGCTGACCCGCAGCGCGGGGTCGAACACCGCGCCGCCGCGCGCGGCGGCGGCCAGCGCGGCGCGGCGGGCCAGCAGCGCCGCGGTCGGCACGTAGGCGACCCGGGTGTGCGGCGCGACCGCGGCGGGCCGGTCGCCGAGGTCCAGCGCGCACGCCGCGCGGGTGAACCGGGCGGCCCAGCCGCGCTCCGGTCCACACGGGACGATCCGGGGCGCGACCGCGGCGACGAGCGGGTCGGCGAAGTGCGGTGCCAGCGCGTCGATCCAGCCCGCGGGCGGCACGCAGTCACTGTCCACGAAGGCCACCAGCTCGGTGCCGGCGTGCTCGAGCCCGGTGTTGCGGGCCGCGGCCGGACCGCCGTTCACCGCACGCACCACCAGCCTCGCGCCGAAGCGCGCGGCCGCCGCCGCGACCGCCCGCGGGTCGCGCGAGCCGTCGTCGACCACGACGACCGGGTGGCGGTCGCCGAGCGCGGCGAGGCAGCGGGCCAGCGCGCCGACCCGGTCGTACACCGGGATCACCACGGTCACGTCCGGGATCCGGGCCGGTCGCGGGGGGCGGGGGTGGGCGAACCCGGCGTCGGTGAGCCGGCGGGCCAGCGCGGCGGCGGCCCGCGAGCCCACCGGGCCGGCGGCGAGCTCGTCCCACGCGGCGCGGCCGGCGGCGGTCAGCCGGATCACCCGCGCGGGCGAGCCGCCGAACCAGGCGTCGCCGGTCAGCTGCCTGGCGGACGGGTCGAGCTCGACCCGGAAGCCGGCGGGAAGGGGTGTGGTCCCGGGCGTGGTCACAGCGAAAGCCCCCCGTCGACCGGCACCACGGCGCCGGTCATCCCGCTGCTGTCCGGCCCGGCGAGGAAGGCCAGCACCGCGGCCACCTCGGCCGGGGCGAGCAGGCGCCGGACCGGTTGCTGCGCGGCGAAGTCCGCCGCACCGCGCAGCCCGTAGAGCCGGGCGCTCTCGGCCAGCATCGCGGTGTCCGTGGAGCCGGGGCTCACCGCGTTGGCGGTGACGCCGGTGTCGCCCAGCTCGGCGCCGAGCGCCCGGACGAGCCCGGCGACGCCCGCCTTCGCCGCGCTGTAGGCGGCGAGCATCGGCAGCCCGCGGGTCGCCGCGGCGGAGGCCACCGCCAGGAACCGGCCGCCGCGCGGTCGCGGGCGGCGCAGCAGCGCGGGCACCGCCGCGCGGGCGAGGTTCAGCACGCCGCCGAGGTTCACCTCGAGCACGGCCCGCTGCTGCCGCTCGGCCATCTCCCACAGCGGCACCCCGCCGGCCATCACCCCGGCCGCCGCGACCGCGGCGTCCAGCCCGCCCCACCGGCGCTCCGCCTCGGCGACGGCGTCCTCGACGGCGCGGGCGTCCCGCACGTCGGCGACCGCGGCCCGGACCCGGTCGGCGCCCGCCGCCCGCACCACCTCCGCCAGCTCGGCCTCGGTGGCCAGCGGGTAGGGCAGCGCGGGGTCGTCGCGGGCCAGGTCGACCGCCAGCACCGACCAGCCCCGCTCCGCGAGCGCCAGCACGGTGGCCGCGCCGATCCCGCGGGCCGCACCGGTGACCACCGCGACCCGCCCCGTCACGGTTCCCGCCATCGGCCGACCTGGGCGGTGAGCTGCGCGGCAAGCTCGTCGAGCAGCCCGCTCCCCTCGCCCGCGGTCGCGCCGGTGGGATCGCCGAGGACCCCGGTGGCGGTCACCGCCCGCACTCCCCCGGCGCGCAGCAGGGGCATCAGCTCCGGCAGCGGCCGCGGGTCGCCGGGCACCCCGCGCTCGCGCCGCACCGCGGCGGGCCGCAGCGCCAGCAGCATCGCCGTCTCCGGGCGGCCGGCGTGCGGGTCGCCGTCCCAGCGGGGCTGGAACAGCATGACGTCGCGGTACTCCGCGCGCAGCCGGGCGACGGCGCGGGACACCGGGCCGGCGTTGCCGCCGTGCGCGGAGACGAACACCACGTGCCGGAACGTCTCGCACGCCGAGCGGCCCAGCTCGAGCACCAGCAGTTCGACCGCGGCCTGCCCGATCGACAGGGTGCCGGCGAACCCGGCGTGCTCGCCGCTGGACCCGTAGGGAACCGCCGGGGCGGCGAGCACGTCCGGCCGGGCGGCCGCGAGCCGCTCGCACAGCGCGACCGCGACGTCGGTGTCGGTGGACAGCGGCAGGTGCGGGCCGTGCTGCTCGGTGGCTCCCAGCGGCACCGCGAGCACCGCGCCCGACGCGGCGAGCTCGCCCGCCTCGGGCGAGGTCAGGTCCGCGAGCGGGCCGGGCACGTCAGCGGCCCAGCCCGGCGAGCGGGCTCTCGTCGCACGCCCGGTCCGGCGGGCGCATGCCGATGGTGACCGGGACCGGTCCGGTGCGGTGCGAGTGGTCCGGCGCCGGCCGCGGCTTGACGTCCACAGTGGACAGTGCGGCGGCGCCGTGGCCCTTGACGCACTCGGGGTCGGGGCCGTCGAGCGGCAGGCCGGTGAAGAACTTCGCCGCCATGCAGCCGCCGCGGCAGGCGTCGTAGCGGCCGAGCACGATGCGCAGGCCCCGCCGGACTGCGGCCGGCGCAGCTCGGCGAACAGCTCGGAGTCGCGCCACACGCCGGCTGAAGCCGCGCGGCTCGCGCGGACGTTGCCGGCGAGGAACTCGTCGTGGATCGCGAACGGGCAGGCGTAGACGTCGCCGACCGGGTCGATCAGGCAGACCACGCGGCCCGGCGCCGCACAGGTTCAGCCCCGGCAGCGCCTCGCCGTAGGCGGAGAGGTGGAAGAAGGAGTCGCCGGTGAGCACGTCCTCGCCGTGCGCGAGCAGCCACGTCGTAGAGCGCGCGCTGCTGCGCGGCGGTCGGGTGCAGCTCGTCCCAGACGTCGGCGCCGCGGCCCGAGGGGCGCAGCCGGGTGATCCGCAGCTGGGCGCCGTAGCGGTCGGCGATCGCCTTGAAGCTCGTCGAGCTGGCCGGCGTTGTGGCGGGTGACGACGACCGAGATCTTCGGCTCGCTCGAACCCGGCGGCGGCGAGGTTGCTCCATGCGCGCGCGAGCGCGGTGTCGATAGGAGCCGGGGCCGCGCACCGCGTCGTTGACCTCGGCGGTGGCGCCGTCGAGCGAGACCTGCACGTCGACGTAGTCGGTGGCCGGCGAGCCGGCCGCGGCCGCGCGGGGTCGATCGGCATGCCGTTGGTGGAGAACTTGACCCCGACGTGGTGCTCGGTGGCGTAGTCGAGCAGCTCCCAGAAGTCCGGGCGCACGGTCGGCTCGCCGCCGCCGATGTTGACGTAGAAGACCTGCATCCGCTCGAGCTCGTCGATCACGCGCCTTGCACTCGGCGGTGGTCAGCTCGCGCGGGTCGCGCCGGCCGCGAGCTGGACAGGCAGTGCACGCAGGCCAGGTTGCAGGCGTAGGTCAGCTCCCAGGTGAGGCAGATCGGCGCGTCCAGGCCGAGCTCGAACTGCTCGACCAGCTGTCATGCGGGCCGCTCTCGGCGGGGACGATCATGTCCGATCGCCGCGAGCGTCGCCAGCGCGGCGCCGGTAGCTCGGCAGCTCCGCGTCGCGGCACGCCGGCGCGCGCGGCAGGCGGCGCGGGCGGTCGGGCTGCCGGCCGAGGCCCGTCAGCACGTCGAGCAGCACGGCGGCTCTTCAGGAACGACAGCCGGCGGGTGCCGAAGTGGTAGGCAGCGCGCCGAAGCGCTCCGGGCGGAGGACGACCTGCGGGTGCAGTCGCCAGCGCCGTCAGTCGAGGTCGGCACGGCACGCGAGCCGTGCCTCAGTAGACACCGCACATGCCGTCGATCGAGACCTCCTCGACCAGCAGCTCCTCCGCGACCTCGTCCTCGGCGGGCACCTCGACCGTCTCGGGCTGGCTGTCCGTCATCGCGACTCCCTCGTCGAGTTTTCGTCACCATGTGACGAATATCGAATACGATAACGTCACCATGTGACGGAAACAACCCCCGCGCGGCGCGGGCGGCCGCGCGGGACGAGCGCCCGCACGCTCGAGCTGATCGCGCTGCGCCTGTTCACCGACAAGGGCTTCCACGAGACGACGGTCGACGAGATCGCCGCGGCCGCGGGCGTCAGCCGGCGCACGTTCTTCCGTTACTACGACGCCAAGTCCGAGGTGCTGTGGAACGAGTTCGACACCGAGGTGGCCACCATCCGGACGTCGCTCGCCGAGGCGCCGGAACACCTGCCGGTGATGGACGCCGTGCGGCACGCGGTCATCGCCGCCAACCACTACCACGCCGAGGACGTGCCCGAGCTGCGCATGCGGATGCAGCTGATCAGCACGGTGCCCGAGCTGGCCGCCAGCGCCACCATCCACTACGACGCCTGGGAACGCGCGGTCGCCGAGTTCGTGGCGCGCCGCGCGGGCCGGCCGGCCGAATCGCTCTACCCGCTGGCCGCGGGCCGCGCCACCCTCGCCGCGTGCCGCGCCGCGTACGAACGCTGGGCCGCCCGCGCCGACGCGGACCTCACCGTCTACCTCGACGCCGCGCTGCGCGCCCTCGCCGCGGGCTTCCGCGACCCCGCCCTCGACGAACCACGGGCACCGGCCTCGTAGCACCTCGCCCGCTCCCCCGCCCCCACAGCGCCCCCACCGACCCGACCCCCCACACCGCCGACCCGACCCCTCACACGGTCGAACCGACCCCCCACAAGGTCGACCCGACCCCTGGCGCGGCCGAGCCGACCCCTCACAAGGTCGAACCGACCCCCCACGCGGTCGAGCCGACCCGCCGCGCGTCACCGAACGCACCGAACGACGCGCTACCGGTCCTTCGCACGCGGTCGACTCGGCGACGCGAGAAGTCGACTCGACCGCGCCACGGGTCGGGTCGACCGCGCCGGGGGTCGGGTCGGCGGGGGGCGGCCGCGGTGGGGGTCGGGGCGGCTACGGCGGGGGTTGGGGCGGGGGTCAGAGGCGGTCCGGTGCCACGGCCAGGTCGTCGAGGCCGACGGTCGGTCCGGGTAGCGCGTCCGCGGCCAGGAACGGCAGGAAGCCGTCCAACAGCAGCTCCAGGTGGCGGTGGCTGAGCTCCAGGTTCTCCCCGGCCGACACCCCGGGGATCGGCATCGACACCCGGATGATCAGCATCGCGATGTCGCCGGTGCCGACCTCCGGGCGGACCACCCGCTCGCGGTGCGCCCGCTCCATCAGCGCGTCGATCGCCGCGCGGCCGCGCACCCGCGCGGCGACCAGCGCGTCGTCGCGGGGCACCCAGCGGGTGAGCAGCGGCATCACGGCGCTCGCGCGCAGGTCGACCGCCTTGTGCATGTACCGGGCGAGCGCGGCGAACGCGTCGGGCTCCTCGCGCAGCGCGGCCTCGGCCTCGTCGGCGCAGCGCCCCAGCACGTCCAGCTGCACCTGCCGGAACAGGCTCGGCCGGTCGGGGAAGTGCCGGTACAGCGTGGCGATGCCGACCCCGGCCCGCCGCGCGATCGCCTCCATCGGGACGTTCGGGCCGTGCTCGGCGACGAGGTCGACGGCGGCGCCCAGGAGCCGCTCGCGGTTGCGCCGGGCATCCGCACGGGTGCGGCGCGCGGTGGCGGGTCCGGGGTCGGCTCGGTCGTCCACGGTCACCCCATCGAGTCCAGGCGAGTCACCAGCCTACGCGACATGATCACCCGGTGCGGATCGTCCGGTGGCCCGGTACGCGCTCGGCGTCGTGCCCACCTCGGCGCGGAACATGGCGGTGAACGCGCTCGGTGTCGCGTAGCCGACGGCCAGGGCCACCTCGGTCACCGGCTCGCCCTCGGCCAGGCGGCGCAGCGCCTCGATGATCCGCAGCCGGCGCCGCCAGTGGCCCAGCGTCAGGCCGGTCTCGGCGAGGAAGAGGCGCTCGACGGTGCGCCGGCTCGCGCCGACGGTCAGCGCGTCGACGGAGTCCCCGCGACCCGGCCGGTCCAGCAGCGCGCTCGCCACCGCGAGCGCCCTCGGGTCGGCCGGCATCGGAAGGCGCAGCGGGGCGTCGGGGAGCCCGACGACCTGGTCCACGAGCACGTCGGCGAGGCGGCGGTGCGCCGGCACCGACAGGTCGAGCGGACAGACCCCGACGAGGTGCAGCACCAGCTCGCGCAGCAGTGCGGGCACCGCGACGACCCGGCAGGGGGGCACGCCGCCCCAGAGCGGCTCGGGCAGGTAGAGCGCCCGCACCGCGACCCGCCCGTGCACCACGACCCGCGGCACGTCCCCGGCCGGGATCCAGGCGGCGCGGTCCCGCGGCACCGCCCAGGTGCCGGAGCCGGTGTGCACGCTCATCACGCCGCGGCTCGCGTAGAGCAACTGGTGCCAGCCGGGCGCGGTGGGCAGCGTGAACGCGCCCGGTGGGTGGTCCACCGAGTAGCTCCGCAGCAGTTGTCGCATCTTCGACAGTCTGCGCCGGATCGTCGAATGCGCACCAGGGGTTCGTCGGTCAGGCTTGCCGCATGACCGGAGAACTCGCGCACTTCGCGATCAACGCCGACGACGTCGAGGCCACCAGGCGGTTCTACGAGGAGGTGTTCGGCTGGACGTTCCGGCCGTGGGGGCCGCCGGACTTCTTCCGGATCGAGACGGGCACCGGCGCACCGCCGCGCGGCGCGCTGCAGCGGCGGCGCGAGCTGGTGGCCGGCACCCGCACGGTCGGGTTCGAATGCACGGTCGCCGTGTCCGATGTGGACGCCGTGGCCAGGGACGCCGAGGCGCACGGCGGCCGCGTCGTCATGGCGCGAACCACCATCAGCGGGGTGGGCGACCTGATCTTCGTGGCGGACCCGTCGGGCAACGTCGTCGGGGCGATGCGCTACGAGACGTCCGACGGGTCCGCCGGGTGAGTCAGCCCCAGGCCTGCGCCCGGAACGCCTCGTCGACCGGTGTGTCGCAGACGTTGGCGACCCAGTTGGCGATGCTGGTGTAGCCGATCTGCGCGATCACCTCGAACAGCTGCTCGCCGGTGTACCCGGCCGCGCGCAGCGCGCCGACGCGCTCGGCCGGCACGTGGCCACGCTCGCGCAGCACCGCGAGGGTGAACTCGTGCAGGGCACGCAGCTTCTGCTCGCCCGGCGCGCTCCCGGACCGCAGCGCGGCCACCACGTCGCCGGCCGCGCCCTGGGCCGTCGCGAACACCGAGTGCGCGGCCATCGAGTAGCGGGAGGCGTTCTCGTGGCTGACGGTCAGCCCGACGACCTCCCGCTCGGTGCCGCTGAGCGTGGCGCCGCGCAGCGTCTCCTGCAGCGCGCCGAACCCGTTGATCAGCACCGGCGAGCCGGCCATGGTGGCGGCCAGGTTGGGGATGAAGCCGATCCGCTGCTCCAGCGCGGACAGCGCCTGCTTCGCGCCGTCGGGCGCCGAGTCGGCGGTGTGGACGGTGAATGCTTCCTGGGTTGTCATGTGGCGATCCTGTGTGCGACCGCGCGGTGCCTCAATTCCCCGCGAGGGAAGTGCGGCGGCGCCGCCGCACTGGCTATCGTCCGCCTCGTGACCTCGGTGAAGGACCGGCCCGCCGTCGGACGGCTGCTCCGGTACTGGCGGCAGGTGCGCCGGATGAGCCAGCTGGACCTAGTGTCCCGCGCCGGAAATCTGGCACCCAATTCGCCGGCCCAGCTTCCTGCCGGCGGCGTTGCCGATCCGCCCAAGTACGGTCCAGTACGAGGGCGAACCGGCGCCTTGCCGGCAACAACCTGGATCCACCGACTTACGCACCGAATTTCCGGCGCGGGACACTGGCGACCGAGGCGCTGGTGACGCCCCGGCACGTCAGCTTCGTGGAGAGCGGCCGGGCCAGCCCCAGCCGGGACATGGTGCTGACCCTGGCGAGCACGCTCGACCTGCCGCTGCGCGACCGCAACCAGCTGCTGCTGGCCGCCGGGTACGCGCCGCTGTACCAGGACACCGAGCTGGCGGCACCGGCGATGACCCCGGTCCGCGCGGCGATCGACCGGGTGCTGCGCCGCCACGAGCCCTACCCCGCGGTGGTGCTCAGCCGGCACTGGGACGTGATGCAGGCCAACGACGCCGCGGCGGCGCTGTTCGCCTGGCTGCTCGGCCCGGCCGGCGACCCCGCGGGCGGGCCGGCCAACGTGGTGCGGCTGATGTTCGACCCGCACGGGCTGCGCCCGCACGTGGCGAACTGGACGGACGTGGCGGAGGCGCTGATCCGCCGCGTGCACCGGGAGGCCGTCGGCGGCGTCCCGGACCGGCGGACCGAGCAGCTGCTGGCCGACGCGCTCGCCGCGCCCGGCGTGCCGCGGCGCTGGCACACCCCGGACCTGACCACCGACCTGCTGCCGGTGGTCCCGGTGGAGTTCGCCAGGGACGGCCGGACGCTGCGCTACTTCTCCATGGTCACGACGGTCGGCACCCCGCAGGACGTCGCCGCGCAGGAGATCCGCCTGGAGAGCTTCTTCCCCACCGACGACGCCACCGCCGCCCACCGCTGGACCTGACGCTCACCGGCCGAGGAAGTCGGCGAGCGCGGCGCGGAGCTCGTCCGGTGCCTCCTCCGGGCTGAAGTGCCCGCCGGGCACCCGCACCGCCGCGATGTCCCGGGCCCAGCGGGTCCACACCGTCGCCGCGTCCGCCAGCTGCGCCTCGTCGTCGCCGACCGCGACCAGCAGCGGCGCCTCGATCCGCCGGCCCGCCGCCCGGTCCGCCGCGTCGTGCACCCGGTCCAGATGGAAGCTCGCCCGGTAGTCGCCGCACATGGCCGCGATGGTCCCCGGGGACAGCGCGGCCAGGTAGGCCGCGCGGCGCGGCGCGTCGATGGCCTCCGGCGAGCTCGGCCAGGTGGCGAACACGTGCGACAGCAGCCCGTCGGGGTCGGCGGCGATCATCCGTTCCGGGAACGGCGCGGGCTGCGCGAGCAGGAACCACGGCCAGTACGCCAGCGACGGGCCGCCGCCCATCCGCTCGAACTGCTCCAGCGTGGGCACGACGTTGACCACCGCGACCCTGCTCACCCGGTCCGGGTGGTCGAGCGCGAGCCGGTAGGCGACCCGCGCGCCGCGGTCGTGGCCGGCGACGGCGAACCGCTCGTGGCCGAGGGCGGCCATCAGCTCGACCAGGTCCGCGGCCATCTCCCGCTTGGTGTAGCCCTCGCCGCGGGGACCGCCGGGCGGCGCGGCGGACGCCCCGTACCCGCGGATGTCGGGCACGACGACGGTGTGCCCGGCCGCCAGCCGCGGCGCGATCCGGTGCCAGCAGTCGTGCGTCTGCGGGAACCCGTGCAGCAGCAGGACCGGCGGGCCGGAGCCGGCCCGGGCGACGAAGTAGCGCGCCGGGCCGATCGACAGGTGGCTCTCCGCGAACCCGGGCAGCGACACGGGCGGTCAGGCCAGGGTGATCTGGTCGCCGTCGACCTTCACCCGCCGGTACGGCAGCGGCTTCGTGGCCGGGCCGCTGCGCACCGAGCCGTCGGTCACCTCGAACCTGCTGCCGTGGCACGGGCAGTTGATCGTGCCGTCCTTGATCGCGGAGACCGTGCAGCCCTGGTGCGTGCAGACCGCGGAGAAGCCCTTGAACTGCCCCTTCGCCGGCTGGGTGATCACGACCTGCTCGTCCTCGAAGATCTTGCCGCCGCCGACCGGGATGTCGCCGGTGGAGGCCAGACCCTTGACCGGCGGCTTGTCCGGCTTCTTCGCCGGCGGCTCGCTCTGCGGCGCGGACTCGGCGGGCGCGCTCGTCGCCGCCCCGCCGGAGCCCAGGGTGAGCTTGCCGTCCGCGGTGACGGTCACCTCCTGCGCCGGCAGCGGCTTGGGCGCCGGGCCGGCCTTCACCACCCCGTCGGCGATGCCGAACTTGCTGCCGTGGCACGGGCAGTCGATGGTGCCGTCGGCGATCTTGTTGACCGCGCAGCCCTGGTGGGTGCAGATCGAGGAGAAGCCGCGGAACTCCCCCTTCGCAGGCTGGGTGACCACCACCTTCTGCGCGGCGAAGATCACCCCGCCGCCGACCGGAACGTCCGACGCGGCACCGAGGACGGTCCCGTTCGCCGCGGGCGCCGGGGGTGGCTCGGCCGCGGGCTCGGCATACCGCGCGCAGCCGGCGGCGGCCCCGGCGATCACCACCGCCCCGGCCACCGCGGTCCGCCTCGGCACGCCGTGGGCGCGCGTGTCGTCCGCCGTGTCGTCCGCCATGGGAAAACCAACCTCCAGATCCGACTGCTACAGGTGCACACCGACGTTGGAGAAGAACCACAGCGACGACGTCAGCCACAGCCCGGTCAGGGCGGTGAACACGAGCCCGCCGATCACCGGCAGCACCCAGGGCTTCTGGTCGTCGCGGGAGAGCACGATCATCTTGCAGATGAAGATCCCGTAGAAGAAGCAGCCGAGCAGCGAGTGCACCAGCACGCGGGTGTCGAAGCTCTGGAAGCCCAGCGCGTAGAGGCAGTGCGCGGCCACCGGCAGCGACACCAGCACCGCGAGCCGCCCGGACCAGCGATGCAGCTTGGCCGACACCCGGCCGCCGCCTTGCACGCCCGGCAGCCGGCCCCACATCGCCAGCGCCGACAGCAACTGCACGATCACCAGCGCGAACACCGCCGACGCGAGCCATGCCTTGGCGTGCAGCCCGTCGGAGAAGCCGGCCAGGTTGAGCGCCTCGCCGGACGGCTCGTGCACCGAGCCGTACACGCCGAGCCCGACGGAGACGAGCGAGCCGATGCCGAGGGCGAGCAGGATCCGGCCGAAGTTGCCGGAGGGTTCCTCCTCGGGCTCGGTCTCCCAGGGCGGCGTCTCCCACCCGACGCGCGGTGTCGTCCAGTGCTGGGCGACCGGCTGCGTCATGTCGGGATCCGGCTCTGGGCCCGCCGGCCCGAAGTCCGAGGTACTCATCCCACGCATCTCTTCTCTCCCCGACTCGCTGCTGGCGGACTAACCCCAGGTGGAGTCGCCCTCGACCTTGTCGGCGTCGACCCGCTGCCCGTCCACGGTCACGTAGCCCTGGCCGGGGTCCAGCGGCGGCGCCGGTGCCTCGTCGCCCGCGGCGTTCGCGATCCCGACCTGCTGGCCGCTCGGCAGGATGATCCAGCCGATCGTGGTGGTGCCGTTCTGGCCGCGGTACAGGCCCGCGGGCGGCGGCGCGACGGCGATCGAGAACCGCAACGTCTGGCCGCGGAAGGAGACCGTCCCCGCGAGCCGCTTGCCCTTCAGCGCGCCGGTCAGCCGCGACGACTTCGCCTTCGACGAGAGGTTCACCTTGCCGTCCACGGCGGTGCCCTTGAGCCAGTCCTCCACGGCCGCGCCGTCGCACAGGTACGCGGCGGCCTGCTTGCCCTTCACCGCGACCGCGATGGCCAGGTCGCTCCCGGTCGCGTCCCCCGCGTAGACCGCCTTCGCCGGGAAGGTCGGCGCAGGCGGCGGCTTCGGCTTGGCCGGCGCCTCGGACGAGGACGGCGGTGGCGCTTGGGAGGACGAGTCCGGCGGCGCCTGCGACGTGGACCCCGCCGGCGGCGCCGGCACGTTCACGCCCTTCTGGTCCGCGGCTGTCTTCGTCGCGACCAGGGCGCCCGCCGAGTTGGCCGTCATGAATCCGATCAGGCCACCCACGACGACAATGGCGGTGACCACCGGCCCACGATGCGTCACGGCTCTCTCCTCTTTCACGATGGTTGATGAGCCGGCACCGGCTCGACAGATACACGGGCGCACGGGCCGGACGGTTCAATCCCCGACCTCAGTTGGCGGACGGCGAGACTGCGCCGAACGAGCGTAGCCACAGCTCAAGGGTCAGCACCAGCCACAGCTTTCCACCGTGACGAGGTAGCAACGTGCCCTCGCGGCGCAGCCACGAGCGGACGGTGTCGCGGCGGAACAGCCCGCTCGCCGACGGCCCGAGCAGCAGGTCGTGCCCCAGCTCCGCGAGCGGGCCACGCAGCCACTGCTGCACCGGCACCCGCATGCCGCTCTTGGGCCGGTCCACGATCGTCGGCGGCAGCAGGTCGCGGACCGCCTCCTTGAGAATCCACTTCTCCACCGTGCCGGCCAGCTTCCACCGGGGCGGCACCCGGAACGCGTGGTCGATCACGGCGCGGTCGAACAGCGGGGCCCGGCCCTCCACCCCGCTCGCCGCGGTGAGCCGCTCGACCTTGGTGAGGATGTGGTGGGCGCCCTTGGTGCGCAGGTTGGCGTGCAGCAGCTGGTTGAGCAGGCTCGGCATCCGGTCCGGCCGCAGGTAGGGGGCCACGTGGTCGGTCAGCGGCGGTGCGCCGGCCAGCTCGGCGTGCACCTGCGGGGTCAGCAGGTGCGGCAGGTCGGCGAGGCACTTGCGGTAGGAGGCCAGGTACGCGCGGGCCCGCGCGAGCGGGTCCGCGTCGTCGCGGTGCAGCTCGAAGACCAGCATCGGCAGGTTCTTCGGGCCGCCGAACACCGGGTCGCCGCCCTCGCCGTTGAGCACCACCCGCACGCCGTCCGCGGCCGCCGCCTCGGCGAGCAGCAGGTTCGGCACGGTCAGCGGGTCACCGACCGGGCAGTCCAGCAGCGCCACGGTGCCCGGCAGCCGGGCCGCCACCTGCTCCCCCGACACGGTCAGCACCCGGTGCCCGGTGTGGCAGTGCGCGGCGACCAGCCCGGAGTAGGCCAGCTCGTTGGGCGCGGTGTCGCCGAAGCTGATCGAGTACGACCGCACCGGCTGGTCGTGCCGCTTCGCCGCGATCGCGGTGACCAGGCTGGAGTCGATGCCGCCGGACAGCAGCACGCCCACCGGCTGGGCGGGCGGCAGCCGGCGCGCGGTGGCCTCCTCCAGCAGCGCCCGCAGCTGCGCGGCGTGCTCGGCGGGCGGGCGCTCGTCGGCGACCTCGGCCGGCTCCCAGAACGTCTCCTCCACAGTGGACCCGCCGGGTCGCAGCCGCAGGCAGCGCCCGGGCAGCGTCTCGTGCACCCCGCGCAGCAGCGTCTCCGGGCCGGGCAGGTAGGCGAAGGTCAGGAACGACCGGACCGCCGGCAGGTGTGGCCCGGTCGCCAGGGCGGGCCAGCCGCGCAGCGCGCGCAGCGAGCTGGCGGCCGCCCACGCGCGGCCGGCGCGGGCGTGGAACTGGGTCCGGGCGCCGGCGTGGTCGCGGATCAGCACCAGGTCCGGGCCGGCCGCGCCCGGCTCCACGACCGCCAGCGCGAACATGCCCTCGGCGGCGGCCACGCCGTCGAGGCCGAACCGGGCGTAGCACCGCAACAGCAGCTCGCCGTCGGAGCAGCCCGGCGGCGCGGCGGACTTCGCGCGCAGCTCGGCGGCGTTGAACAGGGTGACCTCGCCGACCCCGACCAAACCGTCCACACGGAACGGTCCGGCGGCGGCGCCTGGGCCGTCGAGCAGCCCCAGCGCGTACCCGCCGCCGGTCGCGACCGGCCGGGCGCCCATCGCGGTCACCGCGGCGGCCGGATCCGGTGCCCGACCCGCTGCCACGCACGCGACCCATCGCGGCATGTGCCGTCCTCCCGATCAGCCGAAGTCGTCGTCGCCGCCGTCCCCGTCGGAGTCGTCGTCGTCCCAGTCGTCGTAGCCGCCGCCGTCCCCGCCGCCGCTGGACGAGGACGCCTGGTGCGCCTGCGCCTCGCGTCGCAGGTGGTCCTCCTCGGCCGCGGTCAGCGAGTCCGGCGGCGGCACCATCGAGCCGAGCAGCGCACCGCCGGCCACCGCCGCGAGGATCGCGCCCAGCCGCCCGCCGAACGACGTCCGGTTCACGGTGACCACCCCGTCGCGCCACAGGGTGCGGCCGTAGCCGACGTCGCGGCCGTAGGCGACGGTCCCGTCGGCGTAGGTGCGTTTGATCAGCCGGCGGCCCAGCGGCTCGTCGGTGCCTGCGCGCTCCCGGTCGTCGCGCCAGGCCACCACGCCGTTCGCCTCGCGGCTGCGCCACTCCTGGCGGCCGTCGGAGTAGCGCCGGTGCACGGTGCGGTCGGCGAGCAGCTCGTCGGTGTAGGTGACCTCACGTGGCGCCGTCACGTCTTCCCCCTCATCCCACCGGCCAGGTCAGGAAGCCCACCTCGCGTGGCGTGCTCCACTGTGGACGAACGGGCCGGACCTCGCGGACCAGCCGGTGCACGGAACGCAGCAGTGCCGCCGGGCCGACGGCGGCGACCTCGACGAACCGGCCGCGGGCCAGCCAGCCGCGCTCCCGGTCGCCGAGCGGAACGCCGGCCGGAGCACCGGCCGGGCCGCGCCCGCGGGTCAGGTGCAGCGGGGCGGCCTGGCGCGGGCGCAGGCCCAGCGCCACGACCCGCACGCCCGCCGGCACCTCGGTCAGCTCCGCCAGCCGCGACGGCAACGACATGCCGTGCGCACTCGCGTCGTGCAGCAGGTAGAGCGTGCCCTCCCCGAGGGTGAGCATCCGCGCCACCCGCGGGTCCAGCGGCAGCTCGGCGGCGTCGAGCACCGGGCAGGCCGACTCCATCGGCAGGCCGTTGGCGCGCAGCATGCCGGCGATCCCGGCGGGCTCGCTGACCAGCAGCCGGGGCAGCCCGTAGTCGAACAGGTCCGGCTCGGGCGTGTGCCTGCCGGCCGCCCCGGCCGGGCCCGGCGGGCCGGCCAGCATGCCCGGCACCGGGCCGTGCCGGTCCACCGCGGCCCGGAAGTCGCGGTAGGACAGTGGCGGCGCGACGGTGAACGGCACGCGGCGCGGGACCCGGTGCCACGGACGCAGCACCCGGCACAGCTCGTAGTACAGCTGGCGCTCGGTGAACCGCAGCCCGCCCGGCTCGCCCGCCCGGGCGATCGCCGAGCGCAGCGCGCGGTCGAGCAGGACGCGTCTCACGGGACCGGCCAGGTGAGGAAGCCGACGCGCTCGGCCCGGCGGCGGTCGGGGTCGGTGGCGCCCTCCGCGCGCCGGGCCGCGGCGGCCACCGCGGCGAGCAGCTGTGCGGGCGGGATCGCCGCCACCGGCGACCACCAGCCCTGCGACAGCCAGCCCACCTCCTCCACGCCCAGCGGGAGCCCGGCCAGCTCGGCGGGCGCGAACGGCTTGCGCCGCAACCGCACCAGGCCCTCCCGGCGCAGCACCGTGCGCGGGTGCAGCCCGGCGTCGACCACCACCCGCCCGGGCAGCGCCGCGCGGACCGAGGCGGCGAGGCGGCAGCCGGGCACGTCCGCGTCGTGCACCACGACGACCGGCACCGCGGGCGGGAGGTTCTCCGGTGACATGGTCAGCGCCATGCCGAGCCGCTGGGGTACGCCGTTGTCGGCGAGGCAGGCGAGCACGGCCCGGTCCGGACAGACCAGCGCGACCCGCGGCTGCGCCACCACCGGCGCCGTGGCCCGCTCCTCGTCCACGAGGCCGGGCGGCCACGCGCCGTAGATGCCCGGCCAGCGGCGCAGGATCATGTCGCGGAACTCGCCGATCGGCATCGGCACCGACACCGCCGCCTCCCGCCGCAGCCGCGCGCGGCGGACCATGATCAGCACGTTGGCCAGCACGACGAGCGCCCCGACGCCGATGGCGAGGCCGCGGAGCACGCCGGGATCGAACCCGTTCACGCCGCCGATCACCAGCACCGCCAGCACCCCGGCGAGGAACACGCCGCAACCGCACCCTTCGAGCGGGGTCCCCGGCTTGCCCATCTCCTTGCGGGCCGCCGCGTACCACAGCTGGGCGACCGTGTACCGCAGCCGGCCGCCGTCGCCGAGCTTGCCGGCGAGCTTGCGCACCCGCAGGTCGTGCAGCCGCAGCCGGTCCTTGGGCTCGAACACGAACTCGTTGCGGCAGAACGTGCAGCGCCGGCCGGTCCGCTGCTTCTGCTGGAGGCTGCGCGAGCAGTGCGGGCAGATCACGAGCGCGACTCCAGCCGTGCGGCGAGCCGGCGCAGGCCGGTGGCGAGCCGGTCCCGCCACCCGGCGGGCGGGACGGAGTGGCCGGCGAGCTCGGCCAGCGCGGCGGCCAGCTCGCCGTCGCCGCGCTCCCGCGCCTGCCCGGCGGTGATCGCGTAGTCCTCGTGGTCGATGCCGAACCCGGTGTTGGCGGCCAGGATCGGCAGCGGGCGCGCGCTCCGGTTGCCGAACGCGTGCGGCATCATCGCCGGGATCCGGACCATCGTGCCGGGCGCCAGCCGCAACGCCGACACCCGGCCGCGGGCGGCGTCGAACAGCGTGCACGAGGCCTGCCCGAGGGACAGGACGACGTGCTCACCGCCGTGCGCGTGCGGGGTGAAGGTGCTGTGCGGGGCGACCAGACCCAGCTTGCAGGTGGCGTTGCTCGGCCGCTCCGGCGAGGTCTTCGCGTCCCCGATCAGGTAGCGGGCGAACTGCCCGTCGTCGATGAACCGCAACAGGCCGGCGCCGGGGCCCAGCGGCGCCGCACCCCGCTCGTCGCGCACCACGACGTCGCCGCCCGCGCCGAACGTGTAGACCTCCACCCCGCTCGGCAGCTCGACCGGATCCCGCGCCATGCCCACGGCTCCTCCCACCCCGAACCCGGGGGAATCGTAGCCATGCCAACGGGCATGGGAAGTTCGGCGGAAGCAGTTGGTCCGTTCGGCAAGCCCGACTACGGGGACATATCGGATGATCACCACGCGTCGCCGCGGCTCCTAACGATCGCGTCACGTACACCTTCGCGATCTCTTCCGGACACGTCGCGAACCTATCCTCCGGCAGGTTTCTGTTTCCTACCGTGAGGCCGCCCCATGCCCAGTGACAGACGTGCCCGTACGCTTCAGGCCCTCGGCGCGCTGACCGCGATCGCGACGATCATGACGCTCGGCGGTCCGGTGGCGGCCGCGGAACCGACCGCGCCGTTCCTCAGCGAGATCCACTACGACAACGTCGGCACGGACACCGGCGAGGCGCTGGAGGTCGAGGCCCCGGTGGGCTTCGACCTGACCGGCTGGCAGCTCGCCCTGTACAACGGCAACGGCGGGGCCGTCTACAACACCCGCACCCTGTCCGGCACGGTGCCCGACGCGGGCGTCGTGGTGGCCACCTACCCGACCGACGGAATCCAGAACGGCTCGCCGGACGGCGTGGCACTGGTCCGTCCGGACGGGACCGTCGCGGAGTTCCTCAGCTACGAGGGCACGATGACCGCCTCCGGCGGCCCGGCGAACGGCACCACCAGCACCGACATCGGCGTCACCGAGGCCTCGGACACCCCCGTCGGCTCCTCGCTGCAGAAGATCGACGGCGTGTGGCACGCGCCCGCGCCCAACTCCTTCGGCGCGCGCAACACCGCGGGTGGCGGGGACCCCGGCCCCGACCCGGTGGGCTGCGACATCGCGGTCGACCACACGATCGCGCAGGTGCAGGGCACCGGCGACGCCTCGCCGCTGGCCGGCAGCCAGGTCGTCGTCGAGGGCGTGGTGACCGCCGACCACCGCACCGGCGGCTACAACGGCATCTACGTCCAGACCGCGGGCTCCGGCGACCGCGCCCCGCAGGCGGGCGTGGCCTCCGACGGCGTGTTCGTGTTCCTCACCGGCGACCCGGCGAACCACCCGGGCGTGGCCGTCGGCGACCAGGTGCGGGTGCGCGGCACGGTCAGCGAGTACTTCGGGCTCACCGAGATCTCCATCGGCGCCAGGACCGACGTGCAGATCTGCGCGCACGACGCGGCGCTGCCCGCGCCCGCCCCGCTCGAGCTGCCGCTGGACCCGGCCGCGCGCGAGTCGGTCGAGTCCATGACGGTCGCGCCGGTCGGCGACTACACCGTCTCCGAGGTCTACAACACCAACCGCTACGGCGAGGTGGTGCTCGCCGCGGGCGACGAGCCCGCGCCCATCCCCACCGACCGGTTCCGCCCGGGCACCCAGGACGCGCAGGACCTGGCGGCCGCCAACAAGCTCGGCCGCATCCTGCTCGACGACGGGTCCTCGACCAACCTGTCCAGCGCCGGCCAGCTGCCGCCCTACGTCTACCCCGACGCGCCGCTGCGCGTCGGTGACGGCGTCGAGGCGTTCGGGCCCACCGTGCTGTCCTACGGCTTCGACGAGTGGCGGCTGCAGCCGACCACGCCGGTGACCGCCACGACCCCGGCGATCGACCGGACCACGTTCAAGGCGACCAACCCGCGCACCGCGGCGCCCGAGGCGGTGGGCGGCGACGTCCGGCTGGCGAGCTTCAACGTGCTCAACTACTTCGTCCACTTCGGCGGCGACGCGCGCGGCGCGGACGACGAGGCCGGCCTCGCCAAGCAGCAGGCCAAGATCGTCGCCGCGATCACCGCGCTGGACGCGGACGTGGTGGCGCTGGAGGAGATCGAGAACTCGGTCAAGTTCGACCCGGCCGACCCGCAGCAGGCGCTCGTCCGGCTCGTCGGCGCGCTCAACGACGCCGACGGGGCCGGTACCTGGGACTACGTGCGCTCCCCCGCCGGGCTGCCGCCCGCCGACGCGCAGGACGTCATCACCACGGCGATCATCTTCAAGCCGGGCGCGGTGACCCCGGTGGGCGAGTCGCGCACGATCAACGACGAGACGGTGTGGTTCAACGCGCGCGAGCCGATCGCGCAGACGTTCACCGCCGGCTCGGCGACGTTCACCGTGGTGGCCAACCACCTCAAGTCCAAGAGCCCGTCCGGCGACCCCACCGGGGACAACGCCGACACCGGGGACGGCCAGGGCGCCTACAACGGCGACCGGGTCCGCCAGGCGCGGTCGCTGACCGCGTTCGTCGAGGCGCTCAAGGCCGACAGCGGCAGCGACGACGTCCTGATGCTCGGCGACTTCAACTCCTACACCCACGAGGACCCGATGCAGGTCCTCTACGACGAGTCCTATGTGGACCTCAATGACGGCCGGAAGGCGACCTACGTGTTCGGCGGCGAGTCGGGCTCGCTCGACCACGCCGTGGCGTCGCCGTCGCTGGCCGGCCGGGTCACCGGGGTGGACGTCTGGCAGATCAACTCGCACGAGTCGTTCGCGTTCGAGTACGACGGCTCGCCCGCCTTCTACGCGCCGGACCCGTACCGGGCGAGCGACCACAACCCGCTGGTCGTCGGGCTCTCCACCGCACCGGCCGGACCGGTGCAGCTGCAGTTGCTGGGCATCAACGACTTCCACGGCCGGCTCGAGTCGCCCGGGACGGCGCCGGACGGCCGGCCGGTCGGCGGCGCGGCCCAGCTGGCCGGGCTGGTCGGGCAGCTGCGCGGCGAGAACCCGAACACGCTGTTCCTCGCGGCCGGCGACAACATCGGCGCGTCCACGTTCGTCTCGGCGATCGACCAGGACAACCCGACGCTGGACGCGCTGAACACGATGGGCCTGGACGCCTCCTCGGTCGGCAACCACGAGTTCGACAAGGGCATCGCGGACCTGACCGGGCGGGTGGACGACCGGGCGGACTTCCCGTACCTGGGCGCCAACGTGTACCGCGGTGACCAGCGGGCGCTGCCGGCCTTCGCGGTGCGCACGGTCGGCGGGGTCCGGGTCGGCATCATCGGCGTGGTCACCCAGGAGACCGGCTCGCTGGTCGACCCGGACGGCATCGCCGGCATCACCTTCCACGACCCGGTCGACGAGGCCGAGGCGGTCGCCGCCGACCTGAAGGACGGCGACGAGGCCAACGGCGAGGCGGACGTGGTCGTGCTGCTCGCGCACGAGGGCGCGGCACCGGAGAACATCGGCTCGGTCGACGACCTGCGCGCCGACCCGGTGTTCGGCGAGTTCATGAACGCCGACGCGGACATCGACGCGATCCTCAGTGGACACACGCACCAGCCGTACGCGGTCACCGCGCCGATCCCGGGCACCGACCGGCTGCGGCCGGTGGTCCAGGCACAGGAGTACGGACGCAAGCTGTCCCAGGTCACGCTGTCCGTCGACCCCGCGACGAAGTCCGTCGTGGACAGCTCGGCGCGGCTGCTCGACGTGGTCGGCGCACCGTCCGACCCGGACGTCGCGGCGCTGGTCGCGCAGGCGAAGGCCAACGCCGACGTGCTGGGCCAGCAGCAGCTGGGCTCGATCACCGCGGACATCACGCGGGCCACCACGCCGGAGGGCACCGAGGACCGCGGCGCGGAGTCCGTGCTCGGGAACTTCGTCGCCGACGTGCAGCTGGCCGGCACCAGCGACCCGGGCCGGGGCGGGGCGCAGATCGCGTTCATGAACCCGGGTGGGCTGCGCGCCGACCTGCTGTACGCGCCGGACGGTGTGGTCACCTACGCCGAGGCGTTCTCGGTCCAGCCGTTCGCCAACGACATGGTGACCAAGACGTTCACCGGCGCGGAGATCAAGCAGGTGCTCGAGGAGCAGTGGCAGCCGGCGGGCGCGTCCCGGCCGGTGCTGCACCTGGGTGTCTCGAAGGGCTTCACCTACACCTACCTGCCGGACAACCCGCAGGGGCAGCGGATCACCTCCATGTCCCTGAACGGCACGCCGATCGACCCGGCCGCCGGCTACCGGGTGACGGTGAACTCGTTCCTCGCCGCGGGCGGGGACAACTTCGCCACCCTGGCGGGCGGCACCGACCGCGCGACGACCGGTGACAACGACCTGACGATGCTGGTCGACTACTTCGCCGCTAACTCGCCGGTCACCGCCGACCCGGTGTTCCGGTCCTCGATCGGCGAGCCGGGGCCGCGCTGCGACACGACGATCACCGGCCGGCGCACCGGTCCGCTGACCGTCAGGTCCGGCCTGACCTGCCTGGACGACGCGACCATCCTCGGTCCGGTGAGCGTGCGGCCGGGCGCGTCGCTGATCGCCACGGACGGGTTCGTCGCCGGCCCTGTCTCGGCCATCCGGCCGGCCCGGTTCTCGCTGTCGGGAACGCGGGTGATCGGCCCGGTGTCGGTCCTCGGCGCGACCGGCGACGTGCTGGTGGAGCGGGCCCGGATCAGCGGCCCGGTGTCGCTGGTCGGCAACGCCGGCAGCGTCCGGCTCGACGCGGCGACGGTGACCGGCCCGGTCGCGGTGACCGCCAACATCGGCGGTGACCACGTGGTCGCGGGCAACACGATCCACGGCCCGCTCTCGTGCCGGGCCAACAACCCGCCGCCGACCAACGAGGACCGGAAGAACACCGTGCGAGGCCCCGCGTGGGGCCAGTGCGCGCGGCTGTAGCCGCCTGCGGTGAGGGTCCCGCCCGGTTCCGGCCGGGCGGGACCCTTCCGTTTCCGGGGTCGCCGGAACACGATGAGCCGAGCCGGATCGGACCTGGCAATCTGGGCGAGATGCGCCTACCGACCAACGTCTACGATGTGCCAACCGTATCGACCATCGGAGGTCGGCACCTAGGATCAGGACGGGCAGATCACCGATGGTAGCTCGGGATTTCGCGTCCACCGGGGCGCCATCCGGGGTAAGACCCGGGCCGACCGTCGTGCTGCTGATCGAGGACGACGACGGCGACGCTTTCCTGGTGGAGGAGCTGTTGCGCGAGGTCGGCGCCGACGTCGACATGCGCCGCGTCCGCTCCCTCGCGGAGGCCAAGGCCGCCCTGTCCGGAGCGGCGTGCGTGCTGCTCGACCTCGGACTGCCCGACACCCATGAGCTGGACGGCCTGCGCTGGCTGCAGGAGCACGTGCCCGAGGTCGCCGTCGTCGTGCTGACCGGGATGAACGACGAGCACATGGGCGGCGAGGCGGTCCGCATCGGGGCGCAGGACTACCTCGTCAAGGGCCAGGTCGACGGCCCGCTGCTGAACCGGGTGATCCGGTACGCCATCGAGCGGGTGCGCGCCGACGAGGTGCAGCGCCAGCTTCGCGAGGCACAGATCTACGCCGAGGAGAACGCCCGCCTGGAGCGCGGCCTGCTGCCCTCGCCGCTGTTCGCCGACCCCGCGCTGCGGGTCGTCGCCCGCTACTCCCCCGGCGGGCAGCGGATGCTGCTCGGCGGCGACTTCTACGACGTGGTCGAGTCCGCGGACGGCTGGGTGCACGCGGTCGTCGGCGACGTGTGCGGGCACGGCCCGGACGAGGCCGCGCTCGGGGTGTCCATGCGCGTCGCGTGGCGGACGATGATGCTCGCCACGCAGGCCGGCAGCGCGGCGCTGACCACCCTCGACCAGGTCTTCACCCACGAGCGGCACCGCCCCAGCCTGTTCACCACGCTGTGCATGCTCTCGATCGACCCGTCCCGCGCGACCGCGCGGCTCTACCTGGCCGGTCACCCGCCGCCGCTGCTGATCACCGCCGCCGGGGTGCGCCCGCTGGAGACGCCCCGGCGCACGCCGATCGGCGTGGGTGACCGGACCGTGTGGCCCAGCGGCGAGATCACCCTCGGCGACACCTGGTCCGTGCTGATGTACACCGACGGGCTCATCGAGGGCCGGGTCGGCAGGGGCAACGAGCGGCTGGACGTCGACGGGCTGGTCGTGCTCGTCGAGTCGGTGCTGGCGGCCGGCGCGCCGGGCGTCGGACCGGGCGAGCGCAACGAGCGCCTGCTCGACGAGGTGATCGGCCGGGTGCGCGAGCTCAACGGCGGCGACCTCGACGACGACCTCGCCGTGGTCGCGCTGGGCTGGTCACCGAGGGGGTCGGGATGAGCCAGGTCGAGATCGCCGACCCCACGCCGCAGGCGGCGCCCGTCGTGGTGCCGCCCGCCGCGCCCGCGACCGCCCGTCCGGCCACGGAGAAGCAGTGGCCGCTGCGCCGGATCATCAACGTCAGCGTCGCGGTCCTCGCCCTGTTCTGCGTCGCGTCCGTCTTCGTCGGCACCGTCGCGCTGTCCGACCTGGCCGACGCCCGGGCGCGGGTCGTCGAGCGGATCGATCCCGCCATCCAGGAGGCTCTGCGGCTCGAGGCGGCGCTGGTCAACCAGGAGACCGGCGTGCGCGGCTACTCGCTGGGCGCGCAGCGGGACCTGCTGGCGCCCTACACCGGCGGGGTGGCCGCCGAACGGGCCTCGGTCGGCCGGCTCGAGCCGGCGGTCGCCGGGTTCCCGTCCGCCGCGGCCGCGTTGCGCGAGGTCAGCGAGCGGGCGGACGACTGGCGGTCCGGCTACGCCGAGCCGGTCATCGCCGACGTCGACAGCACCGGCCGGCCCGCCGAGGCCACCGGCGACGTGGACACCGGCAAGTCGTACTTCGACGCCGTCCGCGCCGCCATGGGCTCCCTGCAGCGCGAGCTCGACAACGCCCGCCGGGACGCCACCGCCGAGCTGAGCTCGTCCTCGGCGACGGTCACCGCCGTGTGCGTGGTGATCGCGATCGGCTTCGCGCTGATCGTGATCGCGCTGGCCGTCGGGTTGCGGGCGACCGCGATCCGGCCGATCTCCCGGCTGGCCGCGGAGGTCCGCACGGTCGCCGGCGGGGACTTCGCGCACCGGGTGGCGCAGAGCGGCCCGGCCGAGCTGCGCGACCTCGGCGCGGACGTCAACCTGATGCGCGAGCGCATCCTGCACGAGCTGTCGGCGCTGCAGGCCGCGCACACCGAGCTCGACGCGCGGACCCGGGAGCTGGAGCGGTCGAACACCGAGCTGGAGCAGTTCGCCTACGTCGCCTCGCACGACCTGCAGGAACCGCTGCGCAAGGTGACGAGCTTCTGCCAGCTGCTGCAGCGGCGGTACTCCGGCCGGCTCGACGAGCGCGCCGACAAGTACATCGCGTTCGCCGTGGACGGCGCCAAGCGGATGCAGGTCCTGATCAACGACCTGCTGGCGTTCAGCCGGGTGGGCCGGATCGTGCGGGATGCCACGGACGTGTCCTGCTCGGCCGTGCTGGAGCAGGCCAAGGCGAACCTGGCGGACACGATCGAATGGTCCGGCGCCACGGTCGAGGCCGCCGACCTGCCCACGGTGCGGGCCGAGGTGCCGCTGCTGACCGCGGTGTTCCAGAACCTGCTGTCGAACGCGGTCAAGTTCCGCGGCGAGGACCCGCCGCACATCGTGGTCGAGGCGCGGCGGGACGGGGAGTTCTGGGAGCTCTCGTTCACCGACAACGGGATCGGCATCGACCCGGACTACGCCGAGCGCATCTTCGTGATCTTCCAGCGGCTGCACGGAAAGGGCGAGTACCCGGGCACCGGGATCGGCCTCGCGATGTGCCGCAAGATCATCGAGTACCACGGCGGCCGGATCTGGCTGGACACCGAGCATCGCGACGGCGCCCGTTTCCGCTTCACCGTGCCCGCCCCGCCCGAGCCGGCAGGCCGACCCGAGCCGACCGACGAGGAGACCCGCACCGATGACTGATCCCGCACCGCTCGATGTGGTCGACGTGCTGCTCGTCGAGGACGACGACGGCGACGTGCTGATGACCAAGGAGGCGTTCGAGTACCACAAGATCCGCAACCGGCTGCACGTGGTGAACGACGGCGAGCAGGCGCTGCAGTTCCTGCGTCGGGAGGGCGAGTACGCCGACGCCCCGCGCCCCGGGCTGGTCCTGCTCGACCTCAACCTGCCCCGCGTCGACGGCCGGGAGGTGCTCGCCGAGCTCAAGGACGACCCCGAGCTGCGGGTGATCCCGGTTGTGGTGCTGACCACGTCCGAGGCGGAGGAGGACATCGTGCGCAGCTACCGCCTGCACGCCAACGCCTACGTGAGCAAGCCGGTCGACTTCGACCGGTTCATCGAGGTCGTCCGGCACATCGACGACTTCTTCGTGACGGTGGTCAAGCTCCCGCACTGACCCGCACCTCTCCTGTCTGTCCATAAAGGACTCCGCGGCGCGCCGCGCCGACCGCTCGCGTTGCGGTTAGTGTCGGACGGCGGGACACGAGGAGGGGCGATGAACGGGGCACGGGAAGACGCGGGAACGGACCTGAGACCGGACGCGGAGGCCGCGCGCGAGCCGAAGGCGGCCGCCCGGGTGGCGTCGGTGCTGCGCCGGCGGATCATCTCGGGCGACCTGCGCCCGGGTGACGCGCTGCCCAAGGAGATCCAGCTCACCGGAGCCCTCGGGGTGTCCCGGCCGACGCTGCGCGAGGCGTTCCGGATCCTCGAGTCCGAACACCTGCTGGAGATCCGGCGCGGCGTCCAGGGCGGGCCGCGCGTGCGCACGCCGGTCCCGGAGGTGCCGGCGACCTACGTCGGGCAGATGCTGCAGCTGGAGCGGGTGCCGCTGGAGGACGTCCGCGACGCGCTGACCGTGCTGGAGGCGCCGGCGGCCCGCCGGCTCGCGGCCGACCCGCACCCGGAGGCGATCGCGCGGCTGCGCGCGAACCTCGCCGAGGCGGCCGAACCGGCTGCCGGGCCGGGCGAGGATCCCGCGGAGCGCCTGGCGCGGCTGTCCCGCGAGTTCCACACCCTGGTGGTGGCCCTGGCCGGAAACCGCACGCTGCACATCTTCGACACGATGACCCAGCACATCCTCGACCGCGCCGAACGGTCCCATGTGGACACCGGCGGGGCGGGCGCGCACGCGGAGTTCACCGACCTCGTCGAGGCCGGTGACGTGCCGGGGGCGGAGGCGCTGTGGCGCCACCACCTCGACGAGGTGGCCGGGGAGCTGCTCTCGAGCGAGCCCGGCGCTCTGGTGGACCTGCGGCCCTGACTCAGCCGTCCGCGCCGGACGGCTCGTCGGCACCCACGGTGTGCAGCGAGCCGATGAGCTCGGCCATCCACGGCTCCGGCTCCACCGCGTCCGGGCCGAGGACGTTGATCGACGCCAGCACGGTCAGCAGCATGCCGGTGGCCAGGAAGGAGCGGACCTCCTCGACCTCCGCGCCGGACAGCTCGCGCACCAGCCGGTAGATCCGGCCGAACCGGTCGCGCACCACCGCGCCGATGGCCGGGTCCGAGCTGGCCGCGAAGCCGTGCAGCAGCATCGCGAGGAACTCCCGGGAGGCGAGCAGCCGGGTGAACGCGTCCGCGAGCGTGCCCAGCTCGGCGGGCCCGACCTCCCGGAACGCCTGCTCGATGCGGCCGCACGCGTGCTCGATGCCGGCGACGAACAGGCGCTGCTTGGAGCCGAACAGGCGGATCACGTAGGGCTGGGACACCCCGGCCAGCCGGGCCACGTCGTCGGTCGAGGTCCCCGCGAAGCCGGTGTGCGAGAAGGCCGTGATGGCCGCGCACACCAGCTGCTCGGTGCGCTCGGCGGCGGACAGTCGCTGCCTGCTCCGTGGGCTCATGTTGACATGTTATCAGTCGATAGCTACTTTGCTGGTTATCAGTCGATTACAACTTGGAGGCTCGGATGGCCGGATCCCCGGCTCCGGCGGTCGCTCCCCCGGCGCCCGACCCCCGCCGCGACATCTCCCGTTCGCCCCGCCCGCTCGCCGCCGTGCTCGTCGCGGTCGGCATCCCGATGTTCATGGTCACGCTGGACAACCTGGTGGTGACCACCGCGCTGCCGGTGATCCGGACGAACCTGCACGCGTCGCTGACCGACCTGCAGTGGTTCGTCAACGCCTACACGCTGTCCTTCGCCGCCCTGCTGCTCACCGCGTCCGCGCTGGGTGACCGGCTCGGCAGGCGGCGGCTGTTCCTGTTCGGCATCGCGCTGTTCACCGGGGCGTCCGCGGCGTGCGCGCTGGCCACCGAGCCGTGGATGCTGACCGCGGCCCGGGCGGTGCAGGGCGCGGCGGGTGCCGCGGTGATGCCGCTGTCGCTCACCCTGCTCGCGGCGGCGGTGCCCGAGCGGCTGCGCAACGCCGCGGTCGGCATCTGGGGCGGCATCAGCGGCCTGGGCATCGCGGTCGGCCCGGTGGTCGGCGGCGCGGTGGCCGACGGGCTGGACTGGACCTGGATCTTCTGGCTCAACGTGCCGGTCGGCCTGGTCGCGCTGCCGCTGGCGGCGCGGGTGCTGCGCGAGTCGCGGGGCGGGGCGGGGCGGCTCGACCCGGTCGGCCTGCTGCTGTCCTCGGGCGGCGTGTTCGCCGCGGTGTGGGGCGTCGTGCACGGGTCCGACCGCGGCTGGACCTCGCCGGCGGTACTGGCGGCGCTGACCGGCGGCGGCCTGCTGCTGGTCGCCTTCCTCGCATGGGAGCGGCGGGCGGCCGCGCCGATGCTGCCGCTGCGGCTGTTCGGCTCGCGGGCCTTCAGCGTGGTCAACGCCGTCGCGTTCACCTTCTCCGCGGGCGTGTTCGGCGCGGTGTTCCTGCTCGCGCAGTTCTTCCAGGTGGTGCAGGGGCTCAGCCCGCTGGAGGCGGGCCTGCGGACGATGCCGTGGACGATGGCGCCGATGGTGGTCGCGCCGCTGGCCGGGCTGCTGGTGGGCCGCATCGGCGCACGCGCCCTGGTGGCGACCGGCCAGGCGCTGCTCGCGGTCGGGCTGGGCTGGATCTCGCTGGCCACCACCGTGGACGTGGCCTACGCCGGGCTGGTCCCGCCGCTGCTGCTGGCCGGGGTGGGCATGGGCCTGACCTTCGCGCCGCTGAGCGCCACCACGCTGGCGAGCGTGCCGCCGCGGGCCCACGGCGTGGCGTCCGGCACGAACAACACGCTGCGCGAGCTCGGTGTCGCGGTCGGCGTGGCCACCCTCGCGTCGGTGTTCTCCGCGCACGGCGACTACTCCAGCCCCGCCGCGTTCGTCGCGGGCCTCACCCCGGCCCTGCTGGTCGGCGCGTTCGTGGTCGCCGCCGCCGCGCTGATGTCGCTGCTGCTCCCCCGCCGGGTGTGACCCGCCGCGGGCCCGGCGGTGGGCGGCGCCTCCCTCCCCGGGGCGCCGCCCACCGACGTTCAGGCCGCGACGACCTCGCCGTTCACGCCCTCCATGTCGGCGGTGAGCGCGAAGGCGGCCGCCGCCTCCGGCGGTTCGGCCGCGACGACGGCACGCAGGCTTTCCGGCGAGTCCCAGTGCCACACGTCGACCCACGACCGCTCGTCCAGCCGGGCCGGCTCGGTCGCCCCGAGCCATCCTCGGTCCTCCCTCTACGGACTGTAAGCGTACGACGCACTCCTACGGTTCCAGTGTAGGTGTACGCCGTACGCTGTCAAGTGCGCGCGCCGCTCGAGCCGTCCTGGAGCCGGAGGAGGTCCCGGGTGCGCGCGGGTGTAGGAACGGCGATCCTGGGTAGTCCGTCGTGTTCGGTTCCACCCCTTCGAGGAGCTCGGATCATGCGCGAGACCTTTCACGCCCAGCTCAGCGGCCTCCGCGAGCAGCTGAGCGACATGTGCCTGCTGGCCGCGGCGGCCATGCGGTCGGCCAGTGCGGCGATGCGGACGGCCGACGCCGACCTGGCCGGCGAGGTGCTCACCGCGGACGCCGAGCTGGACCGGGCCCGCGACCGCTGCGAGGAGACCGCGCAGCAACTGCTCGCGCTGCAGGCGCCGGTCGCCGGGGACCTGCGGCTGGTGCTCGCCGCGGTCTACTGCACGGACAAGATCGAGCGGATGGGCGACCTCGCCGCGCACGTCGCCGGCACGGTCCGGCTCGCCCACCCGGACCGGCCGGTACCGGCCGAGCTGGAGGACGCGTTCGCCCGGCTGGGCCGCATCACCGTGGAGATGGCCGACCGGCTCGCCGAGCACGTGCGCAGCCCGGACACCTGCTGCTTCGCCGAGCTGAACGAGACCGACAAGGCCGTGGACGACCTGCACGCCGCCGTGCTGGGGACGATCACCGACCCCGGCTGGCGGCACGGCGTCCCGTCCGCGATGTCGCTCGCGCTGCTCGCCCGCTACTACGAGCGCTTCGCCGACCAGGTCGTGTCGGTGGCACGGCGCCTGGACTTCGCGGTCACCGGCCAGACCCCGGCCGCCTGACACCCACCCAGCCGAACCGACCCCTCACATCGCCGACCCGACCCCCCACGCGGCCGAACCGACCCCCCACATCGCCGACCCGACCCCCCACGCGATGCACCGGTAACGTGCCGGACGGCGCGGTCGCCGACGCCCAACGTCGGCTCGACAGCGCGAGACGTCGACTCGACCGCGTGGGGGGTCGGGTCGACCGCGTGGGGGTCGGGTCGACCGCGTGGGGATCGTGTGGTTGTTGGGGGCCTGCTGGCGGACCGTGACGGTGGGTGACGCCGGGACGGCGGAGTGACCGGCCGGCGCCGGCTCGGGTAACGTTCCGGAGGTGGCTCGGGACACACGGCAAGCACCGGCGGTGATCGACACCAGCAAGCCGAGTGTGGCCCGGGTCTACGACTGCTTCCTCGGCGGCAAGGACAACTACGAGGTCGACCGCCAGGTGTACCTGCAGGTCGACGCGGTCGCTCCGCAGATGAAGCTGCTCGCCCGCTCGAGCCGCCACTGGCTCGTGCGGGTCGTCCGGTTCCTCGCCGGGAGCGCCGGCATCGACCAGTTCCTGGACCTGGGCGCCGGGCTGCCCGCGGTGGAGAACACCCACCAGGCGGCGCAGCGGATGAACCGCGACGCGCGCGTGGTCTACGTCGACAACGACCCGGTGGTCGCCGCGCACGGCCGCGCCCTGCTCGAGGAGAACGACCGCACCCACCTGGTGGTGGCCGACCTCACCGAGCCCGAGCAGATCTTCACCGACCCGGAGATCACCCGCTACCTCGACCTGACCCGGCCGCTGGGCCTGATCCACAGCAGCACCGTCCACCACATCCGCGACGAGGAGGGCCCGGTGGACATCATGCGGCGCTACGCCGAGCTGCTGCCGGCGGGCTCGTACCTGGCGCTGAGCCACTTCCACGACCCGCGGGACGGCGGCGCGGGCTCCGAGCTGGCCCGCTTCGTCGAGGACGTCTTCGCGAACGGCGCGATGGGCTCCGGCTTCTTCCGCACCCGCGAGCGGATCGAGGAGTACTTCGCCGGACTCGAGATGGTCGAGCCAGGCCTGGTCCCGCTCAACGAGTGGTGGCCGGACGGGCCGCTGCTCACCCGTTCCACGGCCGACGCGGTGGCGCTCGGCGGCGTCGCGCGCAAGCCGTGAGCGCGCCCGGCACGTAGGCTCCGGGCAGGTGCGGGGGCAGCCTCACTCTGCCCCCGCACCGCCATCCTCACGCCGGCACGACGCTCACCCGGCGCTGCTCGACGTCAGCGGTCGAGACGCGCACCGAGACCGTCGAGCCCTGCTCCGGCTCGCCGGTCCAGGCACCGCGCGGCAGCAGTCCGGGCACCCCGTGCCCGCTCTCGACGAGCGCACCGAACGGCAGCACCTTCGTGACGACCGCGTCGAAGGGGCGGCCGGCGCCGTGCTCGGCGAGGAAGCTCTGCCAGACGGCGTTGGAAATCGGGGACATGTGATCACCTCCTTCCGATGTCCCGTGGGAAAAGGAACACCTCAGGAGGCGGCGGGCCCCTGGCCCGCCGGATGGTCACGGCGCGGCCGGGAACCTCGTCGACTCGTGGCCCCGATGGGCCGACCCGGCAGTCACCGGGACACCGTAGCAGACATCACACTGTCCGAAGAGGACGTTCGGGAGGACTTGTGGACCGCCGGCCGGCGGCTGGGGGTGTCCGACCGGCCGGCGGTTCTCGGTCGCCGGCGCAAGAAAGCCGGCGTACGTCGGCGGTGCTTGGGGGAACTGCACCACCGGAAAACCCCAGCTACTTCCTGGGCTCCAGGCAGCGACCAACCGATACAACGGCGGACGACCGCGATACGTTCCCGCCCCGGGGTGTGGTCGGTCACGTCCGAAACGGCCCGTCGGGCGTACCATCACCATTTCACCATCCGCCACCGTCAGGGACTCGACCACATGCCATCGTCGTCGACGTCGCCATCGCACCGCGTTGTGCTCGTGGAGGACCACGACATGGTCGCCGAGGCGATCGGGCTGGCTCTGGAGCAGGCGGCCGGCATCACGGTCGTGGCCAGGGCGAAGTCCATCGCCGAAGCGCTCGCGGAGACCCAGCGGCACCGCCCGGACGTGGTGGTGCTGGACCGCAGGCTGCCCGACGGCGACGGGATCGGCGCGATCGCGGAGCTGTCCACCACCGGTGCCCGGGTGCTGATGCTCACCGGCGAGGCCAACGCCGCGGTCGCCACCCGGGTGGCCGAGGCCGGCGGCGCCGGACTGGTGCTCAAGTCCTCCCGGCTCGACGAGCTCGAGGCGGCGGTGCACCAGGTCGCGGCCGGTGAGGTGGCGTTCGGGCCCAGCCTGCTGGCCGGCGTCCTCGACCGGCTGACCGGCCGCGGCGCCAGCACCCCGCTCACCGCACGCGAGCAGGAGACCCTGGTATTGCTGGCGAACGGCGCCAGCACCGACGAGGTCGGCGAGCGGCTCGGCGTCACCCGCAACACGGTCCGTAACCACGTGCAGCGGATCCTGGACAAGCTCGGCGCCCGCTCCAAGCTCGAGGCCGTCGCCATCGCCCGCCGCGAGGGCCTGCTCGACTGATGCAAACGCACTAGTCCGGGTGGGGCACGCTGCGTCTCGCGGTGAGCGCGGCGGTGGCGGAGAGTGCATGCGTGGACGCCCAGGCCATGACGCATACCGAGGTCCGTCTCCCGGAGAACCACCGCAGCGCGGCTCTCGCGCGCGAGTTCACCCGTAAGACGCTGTCCCGGTGGGGCCATGCCTGCTGGCAGGACGCGGAGCAGGTGGTGTCCGAGCTGGTGAGCAACGTGCTGCTGCACGCGCACGGCCAGCCGGTACTGCGCCTGCTGGAGGTGTCCGCCGGCGTCCGCATCGAGGTGTCCGACGACAGCCCGCAACCGCCCACCGTCCGCCGGTCCGGCCCCGGCGGCCTGGGCATGCAGCTGGTGGAGCGCATGTCGAGCGCGTGGGGTGTGTCGAGGCGGGGCCGCGGGAAGGTCGTGTGGTGCGAGCTCCCCGCGGCCCCGGGCACCCCGTACCCGCGGCCCGCCTGACCGGCCGCCCGCGATGCCGGCCCTCCGCATCGGGCACAGTGACGCCATGTCCGAGTCGACCCCACCACCGCTGGCGAGCGGCTACCGGCAGCTCGTACGCGACGTCGTGGACTGCGCGATCGTCGAGCTGGACACCACCGGCCACGTCATCAGCTGGAACGCGGGCGCCGAACGCACCACCGGCCACCGCCCCGAGGAGATCATCGGCCGGCACCTGTCGGTGTTCTACCCGGAGGAGGACGGCGCCGGTGGCAAGCCCGGACGCCTGCTGGCGACGGCACTGGCCGAGGGCCGCTGCCAGGACGAGGGCTGGCGGCTGCGCAAGGACGGCACCCGCTTCTGGGCCAACGTGGTCGTCGTCGCCCTGTACGACGACGACGGCGCCCACCGCGGCTTCGGCAGCGTCGTTCGCGACCTGACCGGCGGCCACGCCGAGGACGACACGCTGTGGGAGAGCGAGGCACGCTTCCGGCTGCTCGTGCAGAGCGTGGTGGACTACGCGATCTTCATGCTGGACACCACCGGACACATCATCAGCTGGAACGCCGGCGCCGAACGCATCAAGGGCTACCGCCCGGAGGAGATCATCGGCCGGCACTTCTCCGTCTTCTACCCCGCCGAGGACAACGCCGCCGGCAAGCCCGCACGCGAGCTCGAGGTCGCCCTCGCCGACGGCCGCCTCGAGGACGAGGGCTGGCGGCTGCGCAAGGACGGCACCCGCTTCTGGGCCAACGTGGTGATCACCGCCCTGCACGACGACGACGGCGTGCACCGCGGCTTCGGCAAGGTCACCCGCGACCTCACCGAGCGGCGCAGCGCCGAGCAGGCCCTCGACGAGCGCCGCCGGCTGCTCGGCCACCTCGTGCAGGCCCAGGAGCTGGAGCGCCGGCGGATCGCCTGGGACGTGCACGACGACTCCATCCAGTCGATGGTCGCGGTCGGCATGCGCCTGCAGTTGCTGGCCGCCCGGGTGCCCGAGGAGCACCAGGCGGTCCTCGCCCGGCTCGACGAGGCCGTGCGCGGCACGATCACTCGCCTGCGCACGCTCGTGTTCCAGCTGCGACCGACCGCGATCGACCGGCACGGCCTGGTCGTCGCGCTCACCGGGTACCTGCACGACGTGGTGTCCGGCGGGGGGCTCGTGCCGCGGCTGCACCATGACGGGTTCGTCGCCGAGCCGCCCACCGAGACCGCCATCACGATCTTCCGCATCTGCCAGGAAGCGATCACCAACGTACGCAAGCACGCCAAGGCGAGCACGGTGGACATCTACCTGTCCACTGTGGACAACGGCACCATGGTCCGGGTGGTCGACGACGGCACGGGCTACCGGGCGCAGGCCCGGAGCGAGCCGTACGAGCACTTCGGCCTGATCGAGATGCGCGAGCGGGCGGAGACCGCGGGCGGCTGGTGGGCGATCACCGGCACGCCGGACCGCGGCACGACGGTGGAGTGCTGGCTGCCGTCGACTCCCTACGAGCCGGGTGCGCGATGAGCACCCCCGCGCCGCCGGTGCGCGTGCTCATCTCCGACGACGACCCGATGATCCGCGACGCGCTGCGCGAGGTGCTCGAGGCGGAGCCGGACATCGCGGTGGTCGCCGTCGCCGCCGACGCCGACGAGGCCATCGCGCTCGCCGTGCGGCACTCGCCCGTGGTCGCGGTGCTCGACGTCCGGATGCCCGGCGGCGGGCCGCGCGCCGCCCGGGAGATCCTGCAACGCTCGCCGGGCACCCGGGTGCTCGCCTTCTCCGCCTACGACGACTCGGGCACGGTGGCCGAGATGGCGCACGCCGGCACCGTCGAGTACCTGCTCAAGGGCACGCCGAACACCGAGATCGTGGCGGCCGTGCGCCGCGCGGCGGGCACCGACGGAACTTCTTGACTCCCAACGGGTGTGGGGAAGGATTACCTCACCACCTTGCCGTCTGGGAGGCACCATGTCCATACGCGGATGGGGCAACGCGGCCACCGCGATCGCCCTGTTGTGCACCGCCACGTTCGCCACGAGCAGCACACCGGCGGTCTCGGCCGAACCGGCACCGGCCGCGAGCATCCGGCTCGCCTCCGGTGAGGTCGCTCTCGTCCGGCTGCGGCTGCCCTCCGAGTCCATGCTCGACGGCCTCGCCGCGGGCGGCGCGGACATCGCCGCGCAGGGCCGCACGCCCGACGGGGCGCTGGTCGCCGACCTCGTGCTCACCGGGTCCGAGCTCGACGGGCTCGTCGCGCGCGGCGCGCGGCCCGTGCAGCTGATCGAGCGCGAGTCCGACGCGCGGCAGCGCTACGCGGGCGGCGCACGGTCGGCGAGCGCCGAGGCCGCCGACACCCTGCAGTTCCTGTCCGCCTACTGGTGGACCACCGACGGCCGGACGTTCCTGGAGACGCGGGTGGCCACGACCGCGGTGAACGACCCCGACGTGGAGATCACCGTCACCTGGCGGACCGCCGACGGGACCACCGGGTCCTTCCCGCTGCAGCGGTTCTCCGACGCGGGCGAGTACCAGTACCACGTCGCCCTGCCCCAGGCGCTGCCCGCGCGGCCGGTCCAGGTCAGCGCCACCTCCAGCCTCGGCGGCACCGCGCGGCCGGCCACCCCGGCGGCCTGGCCCGGTGCCACCCCGCCCGCACCGCCCGAGGGGTACCAGGAGGACTTCGTCGACGCCTACCTCGCGCCGGTGGACATCCGGGCCCGCATCGCCCGGCTGGCCCGGCAGTACCCGGACCTCGTCGACGTCATCGACCTGCCGAACCGCACCCAGGGCTACCGCCGGACCGCGACCGCCTACGTCGGCGACCCGGCGTCCGCGGCGATCGTGGTCGAGTCGGTGAAGTTCGGCGACCAGGGCCCCAACGGCCGGCAGGTCCGCACCGTCGACCCGGGACGGCCGAACCGGCCCGCCCGGGCGACCTGGCGCGACCGGGTGCTGACCGTGTCGCTCGCGACCGACGCGACGGGCGCGGTCGTCAGCACCACCGACCAGATCGCCGCGCTGGTCGGCGCGCGGTTCCCGCGGCGGCTCACCGCGTTCGTCGAGGACGGCTCGGCCGGCAAGGTCATGCCGGTGGCCGGCCCGGTGCGGATGTCCGACGGGCTCGACGCGCCGGCCGGCGTGCCGCACAAGCCGTGGACCGTGCAGGCGCTGCGGATCGGCACGCACCGTGACGGCTCGCGGATCGGCGTGCTGGCCTACTCCCAGGAGCACGCGCGGGAGTGGGCGACACCGCTGGTCACGCTGGAGTTCGCCGAGCGCCTGCTGGCCAACCACGCGACCGACCCGGCCACCCGGGCGCTGCTGTCGGACGTGGACGTCTTCGTGATCCCGACGGTCAACCCGGACGGCGCGAACTACTCGTTCAACGACGCGGCGTTCCAGCGCAAGAACATGGTCAACCACTGCACGGGCGCGCAGCGCGACCCGCGCTTCGCCGACGCGTGGGGCGTGGACGTGAACCGCAACTACACGGTGGGCTCGGTGTTCGACGGCTACGTCGGCGCGTCCTCGACGAACTGCCTGTCCGGCACGTACGCGGGCACGGACGAGCTGTCGGAGGCGGAGGCGCGCAACGTGGTCGCGCTGGCCTCCGCACACCCGAACATCCGGTTCGCGATGAACGTGCACAGCTACGGCGGGTACTTCATGTGGCCGCCCGGGGCGTACGCGATGCCGGGCCGGATCACCCTGCCGCGCCCGTCCATCGAGGAGTCGGCGCTGTTCCAGGCGAGCGCGAAGCGGATCGTCGGCGCCATCTCGTCCGGGCGCGGCACGGTGACCTGGCCGTCGCGCACCGGCCCGGTGGCCGACGTGCTGTACTCGGCGGCCGGCAACTCCGCCGACGAGCTGTACTACGACCTCGGCGTGTTCGCGTGGGACTTCGAGATCGGCAACGACCGCTTCGACCCGGAGACCGGCGAGTGGGACGGGGTCGGCTTCCAGCCACCGTTCCCGGAGGCGCACGCCGAGTCCCAGGAGTACGCGGACGGCCTGACCGAACTGGTTCGCGTCGCGCGCGACTACGCCGCCGACACCCGCTAGCCACCCCGCGGAGGGTGGGCCCCCGCCCCGGCACGGGCCCACCCTCCCCGCGAGTCCCCCGTTCCGGACCCGCGAGTCCCCCGTTCCGGACCCGTGTGTCCAACGCTCAAGACTCGCGTGTCCAACGCCCCGGATCCACGAGTCACCCGGGACGCGTCCGGCGGGCCAGGGCCAGCAGCACCACCGGAAGGACGACGAGCACGCCGAGCGAGGCGAGCAGCAGGGCCGACGACGGGCCCGCCAGGTGCCCGGCGTAGCGGACGTGGATGGCGAGGTGCAGCGTGGCGTGCACCAGGTAGACCCACAGCGCGGGCACGGCCAGCGCCGGGCGCCGGATCGCCAGGACCAGCAGGACGGCCATCGCCACGTTCATGGCGCCGTAGTCCAGCAGCAGGTGCTCGTTGTACGGCAGGTGCAGGTGCACCCACGGGCTCGCGAAGAACGACCGCGGCGCCAGCAGGATCCACCCGCCGACCGCCGCCTGCACCGCCGCGAGGAACCCGAGGCCGGCCCTCATCGCAGGAACTCCTCGAACGTGATCGTCCCGGACGCCGGCGCCAGGTTCGCGCCCTCCCGGTACCCGCGCATCACCCGCCCCGGCACGGGCACCGCCAGCACCGGCCGGCGCCGGCCGCGCAGGTACGCCCGCGCCAGGTCCTCCAGCCCGCGCACCTGCGGCCCGCCGAAGTCCGCCACCCGCCCGGCCGGCGCCGGGGCGAGGGACACCAGCCGCGCGGCCACGTCGCGCACGTCCACCGGCTGGAACCGGGTCCGCGCCGGCACCAGCAGCGCCGGCGACCAGCGCTGCAGGGTGAACAGCCGCAGCACCAGGTCGTGGAACTGGGTCGCGCGCAGCACCGTCCACGGCAGGCCCGACCCGGCGAGGATCCGCTCCACCGCCAGCTTCGCCCGGTAGTACCCCAGCGGGATCGCGTCCACGCCGACGATCGACACGTAGACGACGTGCGGCCGGCCCGCCCGCAGGCACGCCTCGACCAGCCGGTGGGCGTGGGTCACGTCGTGGCGGCGCAGCGAGGTCGCGCAGTGGATCACCGTGCCGACCCCGGCCAGCGCGGCGGCCAGCCCCGCTCCCGTCCGCAGGTCCCCCACCACCCGCCCCGGGCCGGCGCGGCGGCTCAGCACCCGCGCGCCGTCCAGCCGGGCCACCACCGCACGCCCGAGCGTGCCGGTCCCTCCGGTCACCAGGATCACAGGACTAGGAACCGGGCAACCGCACCGGATGTGACAGCTGCCCGGCCGCGAAGCCCAGCTTGTCCGGATTGGCCAGGATGTGCAGCGCCGCGATCCGCCCGCCGGGCACGACGTCCAGCACGATCGCGCCGATCAGCGCCTCGCCGACCCGGCCCAGCACCGCCGGAGCGCCGTTCACCTCGGCGTAGGACGCCGTCGCGCCCAGCCGGCTCGCGGCGCCGGAGCCGAACGCGCCGACGAGGTAGCGGGCCACCCGCTCGCGCCCGGACACCGGCTTGCGCGCCGCGGTGGTCCGCCCGCCCCCGTCCGCGAGCGAGCGCACGTCCTCGGTCAGCAGCTCCTCCAGCGCCGGCAGGTCGTCCCCGCCCGCCGCCCGCAGGAACCGCTCGACCAGCTCGCGCCAGCCCGCGCGCTCCACCGGGCGCGCCTCGGCCGGCCGGGCCAGCCGCCGCCGGGCCCGGGCGTGCAGCTGGCGCGAGTTGGCCTCGGTCAGCGACGCGATGCCGGCGATCTCCCGGTGGCTGTACCCGAACGCCTCGCGCAGCACGAACACCGCCCGCTCGGTCGGGGTCAGCTTCTCCATCAGGGTCGAGCAGGCCGAGCGACACCAGGTCGCGCTGCTCGGCGGTGTCCAGCGGGCCGAGCGCGTCGGAGTCGGTCAGCACCGGCTCGGGCAGCCACGGGCCGACGTAGCTCTCCCGCCGCGCCCGCGCCGAGGTCAGCCGGTTCAGGCACAGGTTGGTGGCGACCTTCGCCAGCCACGCACCCGGCGCCTCGACCGCCTCCCGGTCGGTGGCCGTCCACCGCAGGAACGCGTCCTGCACCACGTCCTCGGCCTCGTCGGCCGACCCGAGCATGCGGTAGGCCAGCCCGAACAGCCGCCCGCGGTGCTCCTGGAACTCCTCCACCGGTCCGCGCGTCACGGTCCCAGCCTGACACGCGATGCACACCGGCCGCGGCGGGATTAGCGTGGGACCCAGGCGAACCGAGGGAGCGTGTCGATGGACGTGCGGCGACTGCTCGCGAGCTGGCCGGTCTACCGGCAGCTGACCGGCCCGGACCGGCTCGGCCGGGGTGCGGCGGCCAGGTCCCGGGGCTCCGAACGCCTGCGGGCGCGCACCGAGGACGCCGACGAGGTCGTGCGGTCCATCTGCCCGTACTGCGCCGTCGGCTGCGGGCAGAAGGTCTACGTCAAGGACGGCGCGGTCACCCAGATCGAGGGCGATCCCGACTCCCCCATCTCGCGCGGACGCCTGTGCCCCAAGGGATCGGCCAGCCTGCAGCTGGTGACGAGCCCGACCCGGGCGACCGAGGTGCTGTACCGCCGCCCGCACGCCACCGGGTGGGAGCGGATCACGCTGGACGAGGCGCTCGACATGATCGCCGACCGGGTGATCGAGACCCGGCGCGCCACCTGGCAGGACACCGACGAGCGGGGCAGGCGGGTGAACCGGACGGAGGGCTTCGCGAGCCTCGGCGGCGCCACCCTGGACAACGAAGAGAACTACCTGATGAAGAAGCTGTACACCGCGCTCGGCGCGGTGCAGGTCGAGAATCAGGCCCGTATTTGACACTCCTCCACGGTGCCCGGTCTGGGTACCTCCTTCGGTCGCGGCGGCGCCACGACGTTCCAGCAGGACCTCGCGAACGCGGACTGCATCGTCATCCAGGGCTCGAACATGGCCGAGTGCCACCCCGTCGGGTTCCAGTGGGTGATGGAGGCGAAGCTGCGCGGCGCGCGGATCATCCACATCGACCCGCGGTTCACCCGCACCAGCGCGCTCGCGCACACCCACGTGCCGCTGCGGGCCGGCAGTGACATCGCGTTCCTCGGCGGGCTGATCAACCACGTGCTGAGCAACGAGCTGGACTTCCGCGACTACGTGGTCGCGTACACGAACGCCGCGGCGATCCTGCGCGAGGACTTCGCCGACACCGAGGACCTCGACGGCTTGTTCTCCGGCTACGACCCGGACGGCCGCCACTACGACGTGACCACCTGGGCCTACGAGGGCGCCGAGGTCGCGCCCGCCGCCGGCCGCCGCGAGGACTGGCCGCACGGGGACGAGAACGGGGAGGGTGGCCACCCCCGGCACGCCGCCCGGCCCGACCAGTACGGCAGCGGCGGCGCGCCGATCGCGGCGAAGCCGAGGACGGACCCGACGCTGCGGCACCCGCGCTGCGTGTACCAGGTCCTCAAGCGTCACTTCGCCCGCTACACCCCCGAGCTCGTCGCCGACGCGTGCGGCGTCACGCCCGAGCAGTTCCTCGACGTCGCGCGCGCGGTCACGGAGAACTCGGGCCGCGAGCGCACGACCGCGTGGGTGTACTCGGTCGGCTGGACCCAGCACACGGTCGGCGTGCAGTACATCCGCACCGCCTCGATCCTGCAGGCGCTGCTGGGCAACATCGGCCGGCCGGGCGGCGGGATCCTCGCGCTGCGCGGGCACGCCAGCATCCAGGGCTCCACCGACATCCCCACGCTGTTCAACATCCTGCCCGGCTACCTGCCGATGCCCAGCGCCCACCAGCACCTCGACCTCGACGACTACGTGGCCGCGGACGCGGGCAAGACCGGCTTCTGGGGCAACATGCGCGCCTACGCGGTGAGCCTGCTCAAGGCGTACTGGGGCGAGCACGCCACCGCGGACAACGACTACCGCTTCGCCCACCTGCCGCGGCTGACCGGCGACCACGGCACCTACCGGACCGTGCTCAACCAGATCGCCGGGGACTGCAAGGGCTACTTCGTGGTCGGCGAGAACCCCGCGGTCGGCTCGGCCAACGGGCGGATGCAGCGGCTGGGGCTGGCCGCGCTGGACTGGCTGGTGGTGCGCGACCTGCAGCTGATCGAGACCGCCACGTTCTGGCAGAACGCGCCGGAGATCGACACCGGCGAACTGTCCACAGAGGACATCGGCACCGAGGTGTTCTTCCTGCCCGCCGCCGCGCACACCGAGAAGGACGGCAGCTTCACCAACACCCAGCGGCTGCTGCAGTGGCACCACAAGGCGGTCGACCCGCCCGGCGACGCGCGCAGCGACCTGTGGTTCTACTACCACCTCGGCCGGGTCATCAAGGAGAAGCTCGCACGCAGCACCGATGCCCGCGACCTGCCGGTCCAGGAGCTCGTCTGGGACTACCCCACCGGGGGCGCGCTCGACGAGCCGGACCCGGAGGCGGTGCTGGCCGAGATCAACGGCACCGGGCCGGACGGGCCGCTGTCGTCCTACACCGAACTGCGCGACGACGGCTCGACCTCGTGCGGCTGCTGGATCTACTGCGGCGTGCGCGCCGGCGGGCACAACCACGCGGCCAACCGGCAGCCCGGCTCCGAGCAGTCGTGGGTGGCGCCCGGCTGGGCGTGGGCGTGGCCGGCGAACCGGCGCATCCTCTACAACCGCGCGTCCGCCGACCCGTCCGGGAACCCATGGAGCGAGCGGAAGAAGTACGTGTGGTGGGACGCCGAGCAGGGCCGGTGGACCGGCGAGGACGTGCCCGACTTCGAGGCGACCAAGCCGCCCGGCTTCGAGCCCGAGGAAGGCGCGACCGCGCAGGACGCACTGTCCGGAGTGGACCCGTTCATCATGCAGACCGACGGCAAGGCCTGGCTGTTCGCCCCGGCCGGGCTCGCCGACGGGCCGCTGCCGACCCACTACGAGCCGCTCGAGTCGCCGGTGACGAACCCGCTGTACGGCCAGCAGTTCAACCCGCTGCTGCAGACCTACGCCAGCGAGTACAACCCGCACCACCCGGCCGGCAGCCCGGTCTACCCGTTCGTGGCGACGACCTACCGGCTCACCGAGCACCACACGGCCGGCGGGATGAGCCGGTTCCTGCCCTACCTCTCCGAGCTGCAGCCGCGGATGTTCTGCGAGGTGTCGCCGGAGCTCGCGGCCGAACGCGGGCTGGAGCACGGCGGCTGGGCGACGATCATCTCCGAGCGCTCGGCGATCGAGGCGCGGGTGCTGGTCACCGCGCGCATCCGGCCGCTGCGCGTGCGGGGGCGGACGCTGCACCAGATCGGGTTGCCGTACCACTGGGGCGGCAACGGGATCGCGGTCGGCGACACGGCCAACGACCTGCTCCCCGCGGTGCTCGACCCGAACGTGCACATCCAGGAGTCGAAGGCGACGACGTGTGACATCCGGCCCGGCCGGCGCCCGCGCGGGGCGGCGTTGCGCGAGCTCGTCGAGCGTTACCGCCGGACGGCGGAGACGGAAGGGAGCGGCCCGTGACCCGGATGGGTTTCTTCACGGACACGTCCGTGTGCATCGGCTGCAAGGCCTGCGAGGTGGCGTGCAAGGAGTGGAACGGGGTGCCGGCCGACCCGCCGCCGGACCTGCTCGGCATGTCCTACGACAACACCGGCGCGCTCGGCGCGAACACCTGGCGGCACGTCGCGTTCGTCGAGCAGCCCGCGCCTGTCGACCTCGGGATGCCGTCGGCCGGCGACTCCGGGGTGCGCTGGCTGATGTCGTCGGACGTGTGCAAGCACTGCACGCACGCGGCGTGCCTGGACGTCTGCCCGACCGGGGCGTTGTTCCGCACCGAGTTCGACACGGTTGTCGTGCAGGAGGACATCTGCAACGGGTGCGGCTACTGCGTTCCCGCCTGCCCGTACGGGGTGATCGAGAAGCGCGCCGACGACGGCCGCGCGTTCAAGTGCACGCTGTGCTACGACCGGCTGGGCGCCGGGATGGAACCGGCCTGCGCGAAGGCCTGCCCGACCGACTCCATCCAGTTCGGCGAGCTGGACGAGCTGCGCGAACGGGCCGACGCGCGGCTCGCCACGCTGCACGAGGAGGGCGAGTCCGGCGCGCGGCTCTACGGCCGCGACCCGTCGGACGGCGTCGGCGGCGACGGCGCGTTCTTCCTGCTGCTCGACGAGCCCGAGGTGTACGGGCTTCCGCCCGACCCGGTGGTGACCACGCGGCACCTGCCGGCCATGTGGAAGCGGGCGGCGACCGCCGCGCTCGGCGTCGCCGCCGCCGTGGCCGTGTCGTTCCTGGGCGGGCGGCGATGACCCGGCCGGGTGCCGCACGACGCCCGGCGGGCGGGGCCCGGGAACGGCCGATGGTCGACCCCGCCCGGTTCGAGTCCTACTACGGCCGTCCGATCGTGAAGCCGCCCGCGTGGCGGCAGCCGGACGTGCCGCTGTACCTGTTCCTCGGCGGCACCGCGGGCGCGTGCGCGTCGATCGGCGCGCTTGCCGGGCCGGCCGGGCGCCCGGCACTGGCCCGGGCGACCCGGCTGGTGGCGGCGGGGGCGGCGACGGCCAGCGTGGCGGCGCTCGTGCACGACCTGGGCCGGCCGGAGCGGTTCCTGCACATGCTGCGGGTGTTCAAGCCGACGTCGCCGCTGTCGGTCGGCTCGTGGATCCTGGCGCCGTTCAGCGGGCTGACCGCGGCGACGGCCGTGCTGGAGCTGACCGGCAGGCTGCCCGCGGTGCGGCGGCTCACCGGCGCCGCGGCCGGCCTGCTCGGCCCGGCGATGAGCACGTACACCGCGGTCCTGCTGGCGGACACGGCCACGCCCGCCTGGCACGAGGCCCGCCACGACCTGCCGGTGCTGTTCGCCGGCAGCGCGCTGGCCTGCGGCGCGGGCGCGGCGCTGCTCACCACGCCGGTCGCCGAGGCGGCCCCGGCCCGCCGCATCGGCCTGGCCGGTGCGGCCGCGGACCTCGTCACCGCGCGCCGCCTCGAACGCGGGCTCGGCGTCGTGTCGCAGACCTACCGGACCGGCCGCGCGGGCCGGCTGCTGGGCGCGGCGCGCGCGCTGACCGCGACCGGTGCCGGCCTGTCGGTGCTCGGCCGCCGCAGCAGGCTCGCGTCCGCGGCCGCCGGGGCCGCCTACCTGGCCGCCGGGCTGTGCACCCGCTTCGGCGTCTACGCCGCCGGCGTCGCCTCGACCGAGGACCCCCGGTACGTGGTGATCCCGCAGCGCGCCCGGATGCGCTGACCGCCGGTTGGCGTGCCCGCTCGCGGGGTAGACCGTAGCGTCCTACGGCATGAGGGGTGCGTCTGTGACCATCGTGGACAGTCTGCTGGACCGGCTGGTGGTGCCGGGCAACTCGCGGATCGGCTACCAGCTGCGCCGGCGCGGCAGGCGGTGGCCGGACGACCCGCCGCCCGGGGCGCTGGACGGCGCGGACGCGCTGGTCACCGGCGCCGGTTCCGGGCTCGGCACGGCGACCGCGGCCGGCCTGGCCCGGCTGGGCGCCCGGGTGCACCTGCTCGGCCGGCACGCCGGCCGACTGGAACACGCCCGCGCCGAGATCGGCCGCCGGGTGCCGGGCGCCGCGCTGGAGGTCGAGCAGTGCGACCTGTCGGTGCTCGCCCGGGTGCGCGAGTTCGCCGCGGACTTCACCGCCCGGGTGCCGAAGCTGACGGTCCTGGTGCACAACGCCGGCGTGCTCGCGCCCGAGCGCACCGAGACCGAGGAGGGCAACGAGCTCGACCTCGCCACGCACGTGCTCGGGCCGTTCCTGCTCACCGGGCTGCTGCGGCCGAACCTGGCCGCCGCGGCGCCGAGCCGGGTGATCTTCGTGTCGTCGAGCGGGATGTACGGCCAGCGGCTGCACAGCGAGGACCCGCAGTACCTCACCGGCCCCTACCGCGGGCTCACCGCGTACGCGCGCACCAAGCGGATGCAGGTGGTGCTCGCCGAGGAGTGGGCCTCGAGGCTGGCCGGCGAGGGCGTCGTGGTGCACGCGGTGCACCCGGGCTGGGCCGAGACGCCGGGCCTGGCCCGCTGGCTGCCGCGGTTCCGCGCGATCACCCGGCCGGTGCTGCGCACCGCCGAGGAGGGCGCGGACACCACCGTGTGGGTCGCGGCGGCGCCGGAGCCGTTGCGCCGCGGCGGGTTGTTCTGGCACGACCGCGCGCCGCGGCCGACGCACCTGCTGGGGCACACCGCGGAGACGCCCGGCCGGCGCGACGAGCTGTGGCGGGTCTGCGAGCGGCTGACCGGCCTGCGGGTCGACAGTTGACGTCCCCCACGGGAACCTCTCGTGTTCTCACACGTCTCAGTAGACAGAAATTCAGGTGTGGCAAGGGCCAAACAGGGGTACATCCCTTGTGAAAGAGGAGTTGGCCATGACCGTTCACGCGCGACGTCTCGCTCGGCTGTGCCGCGAAAGGCTGGCGGCCAACGAGGAGCTGCCGGTTCTGAAGCAGCAGCCGGAACAACAGCAGGCCGCCGTCGAGCCGGCCCGGGCATCCGTGACGGACCCGGCCGGGAACACGGAGCAGCCCGCGCGCTGAGCCGCACACGGCCGACGCCGCCGAGGTCGCGCTTTCGAGCCATGACCTGAGCACGTTCTTGAGAAGCTGGAACGACTTGCTCACCGATCGATGACGAGGTGGGTAATTCGATGCGTATCACGATGGTCTCCGCACACGCCGATCCGCTGGCGCCGTTGGGCGGCGAGGACGCGGGCGGGCAGAACCTGCACGTCGCCGAGGTGTCCCGGGCCATGGTGCGCCAGGGCCACGAGGTCACCGTCTACACGCGACACGACAGCGCCGGCTCACCCGGCGAGCCGGCGACCGGGCACGACTACCGGCTGGTCCGTGTACCGGCGGGCCCGCCGGAACACCTGCCGGTGAACGAACTTCTGCCTCATATGGGCGATTTCGCGCGGTTTCTGCACGCACGCTGGGAGATCGACCCGCCGGACGTCGTGCACGCGCACGGCTGGATGTCCGGCCTGGCCGCGGCGTCCGCGGCGCGGGCCGCCGGGGTGCCGGTGGTGCAGACGTTCCACACGCTCGGCACGGTGGAGAAGCGGTACCTCGGCGAGGCCGACACGAGCCCGCCGGAGCGGGTGGCCACCGAGAAGATGCTCGGCCGCGAGGCCGACCGGATCATCGCGACGAGCACGGACGAGGTGTCCGAGCTGGTGCGGATGGGCGTGCCGCGGGCGCGGATCTCGGTGGTGCCGTGCGGGGTCGACCCGGACGAGTTCGTGCCCGAGGGCGAGCGCCTCGCGCCGGGTGGGTTCGCCCACCGGCTGGTGGCGGTCGGCAGGCTGGTGCCCAGGAAGGGTTTCGCGACCGCGATCGCCGCGCTGCGGGCGCTGCCGGACACCGAGCTGGTGATCGCCGGTGGGCCGGACAAGAGCGAGCTGGCCGCCGACGAGCACGCGCGTTTCCTGCGCTCGTTCGCCGGGTCGATGACCGTCGCGCACCAGGTGCGGATGCTCGGGCGGGTGTCCCGGGACCAGCTCCCGGCGCTGCTGCGCTCGGCGGACGCGGTGGTGTGCACGCCGTGGTACGAGCCGTTCGGCATCGTGCCGCTGGAGGCGATGGCGTGCGGGGTGCCGGTGGTCGCGTCCGCCGTGGGCGGGCTGTCCGACACGGTCGTCGACGGCGTCACCGGGCGCCTGGTCCGGCCGCGCAAGCCCCGCGCGCTCGCCGCGACGCTGCACCACCTGCTGGCCCACCGGCCGCTGCGCGAGCAGTTCGGCGCGGCCGGGCGGGACCGGGCATGGGCGCGGTACTCGTGGGAGCGGGTGGCCGCGGAGACCGTGCGCGGCTACGAGCGGGCCGGCGCGCGCCCGGCCGACCTGGACGGCGGGCTGGTCGCGCAGGGCCGGTGAGTAACCGCGCCGCGCGGTGGGTAACCCGGAGGGCATGTCAGTCCCGAAGCAGCAGGACCTGGTCGACGCGATCCTCGCCGATCACCGCGAGGTCGAGCCGCTGCTCGACGAGATGGAGGCCAGCGGCGACGCCCGGCACCGCGGGGAGCTGGTGGAGCGCGTCACCGCCGAGCTGGTGCGCCACACGGTCGCCGAGCGGCAGTACCTCTACCCGGCCGTGCGCCGGGCGCTGCCCGACGGGGACGCGCTCGCCGACCGCGAGCTCGAACGGCACGCCGGCATCGAGCGGACCATGAAGGACCTCGACCGGACCGACCCCGCGGACCCCCGGTTCGCGGCGCTCGTCCGGTCGCTGGCCGGCGACGTGCGCCGGCACCTGCGCGAGCAGGAGCGCGACCTGCTGGTGAGGCTGCGCGCCGCGTCCGACGAGGCCGACCTGCGCGAGCTGGGCCTGCGCTTCGAACAGGGCCGGCGGATCGCGCCGACCCGGCCGCACCCCGCGGCGCCGGACAGCGCGCCGGCCAGCAAGCTCCTGAGCCCGGGGATGGCGCTGCTGGACCGGGTCCGCGACGCGATCACGGGCCGCGCGCGGTAGCGCTCACCCGGGCGGCACGACGTTCACCACCGACGCGCAGTCGATGAGGTCGACCACGCTCGCCAGCTCGGGCAGCCGCACCCCCACCCAGGTGCCGCCGGTGACCGGGTCGACCGCGACGGGCCCGATCACCTCCGCGATCCGGAAGCGCTGCGGCCCGTCCGGCCGCGCGCCGTCCGCGTAGACCACCATCGACCCTCGTTCGGGCGCCCGCACCGCGGGCATTCTGTCGTGCGACACCGTGCTCACCGATCCTCGCCGCGGGAAGTCCGCCCGGAGTACCCGCGGCGCGGGTGCCTCACTCCCCGGCGGGCAGGATCTCCGCCTCCCGGGTGACGACCTCCATGCGGTGCAACGGGGTGAGCGCGGTCGTCCGGTCACAGTGGATGAACGCGTCGTAGCGGCGGCGCAGCACGGTGGGCGCGTAGCCGGCGGGCCACCGCGGCCCGTACAGCACGCCGATCGCCCGGTGGCCGCGGACCTCGCCGGCCCACTCCGGACCACCGTCCCGCGGGAACACCGCCATGCTGTCCGCATCCGGCAGCGCGTCGTGCCACGCGCTCTCGACGCTCCCCGGCTCGGCGGGCGGCACCCGCATGCGGCGCACCGGCCCGCCCCACCGCTCGGACGCGACGACGCCGCCCGCGTAGCTGCCGAAACCGACCAGCACGGTGTCGCCCGCGCCGTGCCGCTCCCGTGCCAGGCGGCCCAGGCTGGTCGTACCAGTCCCCTCCGCGTCGCCGACGTGGGTGTTGTGCGCCCACACCACGGCCTTCGCGCCCGGCCCGTACGCGGCGGCCAGCCGGTCGAGCGTGTCGGCCATGTGCTGGTCGCGGGCGTTCCACGAGCGCTGTCCCCCGCGCACGAGCTCCCGGTAGTACCGCCGCGCACCGGCCGGCACCTCGGTGTTCCGCCAGGTCAGGAACGCCTCGCCGACGCCGGGCAGCGACGCGCGCTCGACCGCGGGCCGCGAGCGCGCGAGCAGCCGCACGACCTCCTCCTCGCGGCTCTCCGGCACGATCGGGGCCTGCCCGGCCCGCCGGTCCTCGTGCGACGGGTCGAAGCAGCGGTACGCGTCGACCGCGGCGTTCACCCGGTCGGGCTCGTGTTCGCGCAGATAGCCGGTCACCGCGTGCAGCGAGTCCCACAGGCTGTAGACGTCCAGGCCGTGGAAGCCGACCGGGCGGTCCCGGCGGCGGGCGTTGAACTCGCGCAGCCAGGACGCGAAGTCGACGATCTCCTCGTTGGCCCACATCCACCGCGGCCAGCGGCGCCGGCTCCACAGCACGGCGGCCGGGTCGTTGGGCACGCCCGGCGCGCCGGCCACGCAGCGGTGCAGCCGGTCGCACTCCGGCCAGTCGCCCGCCACCCCGACGAAGGCGAAACCACGCTCGGCGACCAGGCGTTTCGTCAGCTCCGCGCGCCAGCGGTGGAACTCCGCCGTGCCGTGCGAAGCCTCGCCGACCAGCACGAACCGTGCCCGGCCGATCCGCTCCAGCAGCGGGTCGAGGTCTCCCGGTCCGTACAACGGCGCCACGTCACGTGTGTCCATACGAAGGGAGTTCCCGTCATACCGGGCGACAACCGTGTGCTGCGCGTACACATCCATGTTCCGTGCGTGCACGTCCGCGACAACACCATGCACGAGATGTCCAACCCGCCGTTCTGCTCGCCGCACGGCCCACCTGGGCGCGCCGCACCCGCCCGCCCGGCCCGCGCCGGGGCGCTGGCATGCTCGGCCGGATGGAGACCGGCGAGTGGACCAGCGGACTGTCCCACCTGGAGTGCGCCCGGCACGGCACCCGGTACGACGCGGACCGGCCGCAGAACCTGTGCGGCTGCGGCAGCCCGCTGCTGGCCCGCTACGACCTGGACCGCCTCGCGCGCACGGTGTCCACCCGGGACGTCGCGGCACGCCCCGCCGACCTGTGGCGCTACCGCGAGCTGCTGCCGGTGCGGGACCGGGCGAACGTCGTGACCCTCGGCGAGGGCATGACGCCGATCCTGCCGCTGCCGGCCCACGGCGCGCGGATCGGCGTGCCGGGCCTGCTCGTCAAGGACGAGGGCCTGCTGCCCACCGGCAGCTTCAAGGCGCGCGGGGCGGCGGTCGGCGTCTCCCGGGCGCGGGAGCTGGGCGTCGAGCGGATCGCCATGCCCACCAACGGGAACGCCGGCGCCGCGTGGGCGACCTACGCGGCCCGCGCCGGCCTCGCCTCGCTGGTGGTGATGCCCGCCGACGCGCCGCCGGTCACCCGCCTGGAGTGCGCGATGGCCGGCTGCCGGCTCTACCTGGTGGACGGGCTGATCGGCGACGCCGGCGCGCTCGCCGCGCAGGCGGTCGCGGACGGCTGGTTCACCACCTCGACGCTGCACGAGCCGTACCGCATCGAGGGCAAGAAGACCATGGGCCTGGAGATCGTCGAGCAGCTCGGCTGGCGGGTGCCGGACGTGATCGTCTACCCGACCGGCGGCGGCGTCGGCCTGATCGGCATCCACAAGGCGCTCGACGAGCTGCGCGCCCTCGGCTGGCTCACCGGCCGCCCGCCCCGGCTGGTCGCCGTGCAGTCCTCGGGCTGCGCGCCGATCGTGCGCGCGTTCGAGCGCGGCGCGCGGTCCGCCGAGCCGTGGCCGGACGCGCGGACCGTCGCGTTCGGCATCAACGTGGCGAGCGCGCTCGGCGACTTCCTGATCCTCGACGCGGTGCGCTCCACCGGCGGGACCGCGGTCGCCGTGGACGACGCGGACATCCTCGCCGCGCAGGCCGCCTGCGCGGCGGCCGAGGGCATGCTGATGTGCCCCGAAGGGGCGGCGACGCTGGCCGCGGTGGCCGCGCTGCGCGCGGACGGGTGGCTCGACGGGAGCGAGGAGGTCCTGGTGCTCAACACCGGCAGCCAGCTCAAGTACCCGCACACCGCCGCGGCTCCCGACCCGCCGCTGCTCGCGAAGGGCGCCGAACTGCCCCGGTGAGGCGTACAAAGAGCACATGGACACCGATCCGGAGCCGGTGCTGAACCTGGTCGCGCGGGCGGCACCGGACTACCTCGCGTCGCTGGCCGACCGGCTCGTGGACGACCCGGCGGGGCGCAAGCTGCTCGACGACCTGGGCGGACCGCTGCCCGAGGAGGGGCTCGGCGCCCTCGACACGGTCGAGGAGCTGCTGCGGATCGGCACGGGGGCGGCGACGCACTCGTCCGGGCCGCGGTTCTTCCACTTCGTGGTCGGCGGCACGACCCCGGCGGCGCTGGCCGGCGACTGGGTCACCTCGCTGCTGGACCAGAACGCGGTGCTGTGGACGGCCTCGCCGTTCGCCACGACCGCCGAGACCGTCGCGCTCGGCTGGCTGAAGGACCTGTTCGGACTGCCGGCCGCGTGGGGCGGCGTGCTCACGCCCAGCGCCACGTTCGCGAACCTGACCGGCCTCGCCTGCGCGCGCCAGTGGTGGGCGGCCCGGCACGGCCGCGACGTGGCCGCCGACGGGCTGGCCGGCCTGCCCGCGATGCCGGTGCTCGGCGGGAGCTACGTGCACCCGAGCGCGCGCAAGGCCCTGCAGATCCTCGGCTGCGGCCGGGACACCGTGCGGGTGCACGGCTCCGGGCCGGCCGACCTCGACGCGATCGAGCGCACGCTCGCGGACCTGGACGCCCCGGCGGTGCTGATCGCCACCGCCGGCGAGGTCAACGCCGGGGACTTCGACCCGATCGACGAGATGGCCGACCTCGCCGCGCGGTACGGCTGCTGGCTGCACGTGGACGGCGCGTTCGGCCTGTTCGCCGCGCTGTCGCCACGGACCGCGCACCTGCTGCGCGGGGTGGCGCGGGCGGACTCGGTGGCCGCCGACGGGCACAAGTGGCTCAACGTGCCCTACGAGAGCGGGTTCGCGTTCGTCCGCGACCCGCGGATCCTCGGCGCCACGTTCGGCTCGTGGAACGCGCCGTACCTGCTCGGCGGGGAGGTCGACTACAGCCGGTTCGGCCCGGAGTCGTCGCGGCGCGCGCGGGCGCTGCCGATCTGGGCGACGCTGCGCGCCTACGGCCGGTCGGGCTACCAGGAGATGGTCGAGCGGCACCTGGACCTGGCCCAGTACCTCGGCCGGATGGTGACGGCCGCCCCGGACCTGGAGCTCCTGGCACCGGTGCGGCTGTGCGTGGTGTGCTTCCGATACGCCCCGCCCGGCGTGCCGGCGGGCGCGCTGGACGAGCTGAACGCCGCGGTCGGCGAGGCGCTGCTGGCGGACGGCCGGGTGTACGCGGGGACCACGGTCTACCGCGGCCACACCGCGCTGCGCCCGGCGATCGTCAACTGGCGCACCACCGAGGCCGACGTGGAACTGCTCGTCTCGCTGGTCCGCGAGCTGGGCGTCCGATTCGTTCAAGACCGCGGGTGAGGGCCGCCCCTACCGTGGCCGTCATGGCACCGACATTCGACGTGATCAGCATCGTGGTGGCCGACATGGCCGCCTCCCTGGCGTTCTACCGGCGGCTGGGCCTCGACGTCCCCGCCGCGGCCGACTCCGAACCCCACGCGGAGGTCGCGCTGCCCGGCGGCATGCGCCTCCTGTGGGACACGGTCGAGACGATCCGGTCGTTCGACCCGTCGTGGACCGCCCCGACCGGCGGGCACGCGGTCGGCCTGGGCTTCGCCTGCGACTCACCGTCCGAAGTGGACAAGGTACACGCCGGGCTGGTGGCGGCGGGGTACCGCAGCCACAAGGATCCGTGGGACGCCTTCTGGGGGCAGCGCTACGCGACGATCGAGGACCCGGACGGCAACGCGGTCGACCTGTTCGCCCCGCTCGGCTGAACCGGCCGGACCTCTCCCCCGCGCCGGCGGCCCGGGCGTGCGTGCGTGACAGCCGCCGACATCGGATGCAATGATCCGATGAATACGGCGACCAGGAGGGGGCGGGCGTGGGCGACGCGCTGCGGATCGGCATCGTCGGCATCGGGAACATCAGCGGTCAGTACCTCGCCACCCTCGCCCGGCTCGCCGGCGTGGCGGTGACCGCCGTCGCCGACCTCGACCGGGCCCGGGCCGAGGCGGTGGCGGCGGACGGCATCCGGGCCACCACGCCGGACGGGCTGTTCGAGGCCGCCGACGTCGACCTCGTGCTCAACCTCACCGTCCCGCGGGCGCACGCGGACGTGGCCCTGCGGGCGATCGCCGCCGGCAAGCACGTGTACAACGAGAAGCCGCTCGCGCTCACCACGGGCGACGGGCGGCGCATCCTCGACGCCGCGGCGGCGAGGGGCGTGCGGGTCGGCTGCGCGCCGGACACCGTGCTCGGCACCGGCACCCAGACCGCCCGCCACCACCTCGACGCCGGCGCCGTCGGCACCCCGGTCGCGGCGACCGCGTTCATGGTCTCGCCGGGCCCGGAACGCTGGCACCCCGCGCCGGAGTTCTTCTACCGCACCGGCGGCGGCCCGCTGCTGGACATGGGCCCCTACTACCTCACCGCGCTGGTCACCCTGCTCGGCCCGGTGCGCCGGGTGTCCGGCATGACCGCCACGCCCCATGCCCGGCGCACGGTCGGCAGCGGCCCGCTGCGCGGCACCGAGTTCCCCGTCGAGGTGCCCACGCACGTCACCGGCACGCTGGAGCACGCGGGCGGCGCGGTGTCCACGCTGCTGGTGAGCTTCGACGTGTGGGCCGCCGAGCTGCCGCGCATCGAGGTCTACGGCACCGACGGCTCGCTGTCCGTGCCGGACCCCAACGGGTTCGGCGGGGACGTCCGGTTGTTCCATCGGGACAGTCCCGAGTGGACATCGATACCGGACTCGGCGGGCTACACCGGGACCGGCCGCGGCTGCGGCATCGCCGACCTCGCGGCGGCGCTCGGCGCCGGCACCGCGCACCGTGCGGGCGGCGAGCTGGCCCTGCACGTGCTGGACGTGATGGAGTCGCTGCTGCGCGCGGCGGCGAGCGGCCGGGCGGAGGCGGTCACCAGCGACTGCGCCCGGCCCGAACCGGTTCCACTCACGACGCCGGCTTGACCTCGGCCATCTCCGACCAGCCCTCGCCCTCGGTGGTGACGCTGACGATCTGCGGCGTGGTCGCCACCACCCGCGGCATCCACTCCATGGCCTTCGCGAAGTGGTCGGACGTGACGTGGGCCTCGCCGGTGCCGTCGCGGAACGCCTCCACCAGCACGAACTGGTCGGGGTGGTCGACGCTGCGCGACCACTCGAAGAAGATGTTGCCCGGCTCGGCCCGGGTGGCCCGGGTGAACTCGTCGACGAGGGACAGCCACTCGTCCGCCTTCTCCGGCCGGATCGTCCACTTGACACAGATGAAGATCACGTCGCCGCCTTCCTCGACAGGCCCTACGCCACCACCCTGGCGAACCCGCCCGCCGCGCGCCAGCCCTCGGACGGCGTTTTGGACCGGAGCCGGAAAGCTACGGCTGGTCCTGGTCGGGAAGCAGCTGGTCGAGCAGGTCCTGCAGGGTGACGAAACCGGTCAGCTCCCCGCCCGCGTACACCAGCACCAGGTGGTTGCGCCGGTCGCGGATCGTGGTCACCGCGGCGTGCATGGGCGTGACCTCGGGCAGGGTCAGCAGCGGCCGCATCAGCTGCGCGGCCGTGGTGCCCGACGGCGCGGTCAGCGCGTCCCGGACGTGCACGACACCCAGTGGCCTGCCGGCCGGCGCGGCGCCCTCCCACACCACCAGCCGCAGGTGGCCGCTGGTGCGGGCGGCCGCGCGCACGCCCGCCATACCCTGCCACGGCGCCACCGTGACCAGCTCGGCGCGCGGCCGGACGATCTCGGCCACCGGGCGGGTGTGCAGGTCGAGCGCGGCGGCGAGCTGGTCGTGCCGGCGCTCGTCGAGCGCGCCGACCTTGCTCGAGTGGTCCAGCAGCTGGCGCAGGTCCTCCGGGGTGTGGCCGGTGTCGAGCTCGTCGACCGCCTCGACGCCGACCGCCCGCAGGCTCCGGTTGGCCAGGCCGTTCAGCGCGACCAGCGCCGGCCGGGTCAGCCACATGAACCCGCGCATCGGGATCGCGAGCAGCGTCGCGGACCGCTCCGGGTGCGCGATCGCCCACGACTTCGGCGCCATCTCGCCGAACACCAGGTGCAGGAACGTCACCACGACCAGTGACAGCACGAACGCCACCACGTCCGCCGTCGCGGCCGGCAGGCCCGACCCCTCGATCGCCGGCAGCATCAGGTGGTGCACGCTCGGCTTGGTGACCGCGCCGAGCACGAGCGTGCACAGCGTGATGCCGAGCTGCGAGCCGGCGAGCAGCATCGACAGGTCCCGCGCGCTGCGCAGCGCGGCCCGCGCCGACACGCTCGTCTCCGCCGCCTCGGCCAGCCGGTGCCCGCGCGCGGCGACCAGCGCGAACTCGATGGCCACGAAGAACGCGCTCAGCAGCACCACGGCGACCGTGATCGCCAGCGCGAGCGCGGGGTTCAGGTGGCTCACGACGTCTCCTCGCGGGCCCTGTGGCCGAGGCCGTCCGGTGCCGCGGGCGCGCCCACCACGAGGCGGATCGTGTCCGGAACCCGCCGGGCGATCGTGCGGACCTCCACGGTGAGCCGCCTCGCCGGGCGCTCGCCGCCGGGCGGGTTCGGCAGCGCGACGGTCACCGCGTCGCCGGGCGCCGGCAGCCGCTGCAGCTCGGTGAGCACCAGGCCGGCGAGGGTCTGGTAGTCGCCCTGCGGCAGGTCGTGGCCGAGCAGGCGCTCGGCCTCGTCGATGTGCATCGTGCCGGGCACCACCCAGCCGCCCTCCTCGCCGGGGCGCGCCTGGTCGGCGCCGAGCGGGTCGTGCTCGTCGGCGATCTCGCCGACCAGCTCCTCGGCGACGTCCTCCCCGGTGATCACCCCGGCCAGCCCGCCGTACTCGTCGACGACGCAGGCGAACTCCTCGCCGGCCGCCCGCAGCTGGTCCAGCACGGCGAGCAGCGGCAGCGAGGCCGGCACCATCACCGTGGGGCGGGCGACCTGGCGGACGGTGGCCCGCTCGAGCTCCTTCTCGCTCAGCGCCAGCACCTCGCGCAGCCGCACCACGCCGACCACGTCGTCGACGTCACCGTCCACGTCGCCGTCGAGGACCGGCAGCCGGGAGTGGCCGCCGGCCATCAGCGCGACCGCCTCCCGCACCGGCTCGCCGGCGCCGACCGTGGTGACCCGGGTCCGCGGGGTCATCGCGTGCTCGGCGGTGCTCTCCTGGAAGTCGAGGATCCGGTCCAGCAGCGTGGACAGCTCCGCGGGCAGGTCGCCGCTGTCGCGCGACTCGGCCACGATGTGCTCGAGGTCGCGCGGGGTGGCGGCGTGCTCGACGTCGTGCACCGGGGTGATCCGCGCCGCGCGCAGCACCAGCTCCGCGGTCCGGTCGAACAGCCGGATCAGCCAGCCGAACACGGTGAGGTAGGCCAGCGTGGACCGGGCCAGGCGGACCGCGACCGGTCCGGGGCGGGCGATGGCGAGGTTCTTCGGGAACAGCTCGCCGTACACCATCTGCACCACGGTCGAGGCGAGCAGCGCGAACACCGTGCCGGCCGCGACGCCGGCCGCGCGCGACACGCCCGCGCCGGCGGCGAGGTCCCCGATCCCCGCCCCGATCAGCGGCTCCGCGAGGTAGCCGACCAGCAGGCCGGTGACGGTGATGCCCAGCTGGGCGCCGGAGAGCAGGAACGAGGTGCGCCCGGTGATGCGCAGCGCCCGGGCCGCCCCGGCGTCCCCGGCCACCGCGCGGGCGCGCAGCCGCGAGCGGTCCACCGCCATGTACCCGAACTCCTGCGCGACGAAGTAGCCGGTCAGCGCGGAGAGGACGACGACGACCAGCACGCCGAGCAGCAGTCCGGTGAGGCTCGCGATCACGTGCCCACCACCTCACGGCGCCAGGAGGGCACGTGCCCGGGGCGCGGCCCCTAAGTCGGGGTCCGATCCGGAGTCGGGCGTGTCGGGGGCACAGCGTCCACTTGGGACGCTGCCGGTACTTCGGGAGGGGTCCATGGTCCTCTCACCACACGCTGGAGCCGGTACGGTCAAAATACCAGGCCACAGCGTGCGGGCAGGCCGTTTCTCACGGGTCCTGCCGGACCAGCCCCTCCCACTCGTACTCGACGATGATCCGCCAGCACCGCGCTGCCGCATCGGCGTCGATCCGCTCCAGCAGCAGGATGCCCAGACTCGGCAGCCGCTCGCACACCGACTCGACCAACACTCCCCGCCCCTTAGTCGCTCGCAGGTCTCTCGTTACGGAGAGTCGTTTCCGGCGGGTGAAAAGTTGCTCCATTCGAGAAATCCGTGCCGGCGAAGAAACCCGCCCGATCGGAGCATTTTTGACCAGATCGGTCCGCATGGTGGCGAGATGGTGCCTGTCGCGGAGCACGGACGGGGCCCAGACTCGACATCGTGAACACCGCGCTGATCGTCATCGACGTCCAGGAGTCCTTCCGTCGCCGCGCGATGTGGCGCGCGGTCGACAACCCGAACATCGTGGACCGGGTCGGTGACCTGGTGGCCGCCGCGCGCGCGGCCGGCGACCTCGTGGTCTGGGTGCTGCACGCCGAGCCGGACACCGGCACGGTGTTCGACCCGGCGAGCGGGTACGTCCGGCTGATCGACGGGCTGGTCCCCGGGCCCGGCGAGCCCGTGCTGACCAAGACCTCGCACAACGCCTTCACCACCACGAACCTGCAGCAACTGCTGACCCGCGAGGGCGTGCGGGAGATCGTGGTGTGCGGGATCCGCACCGAGCAGTGCTGCGAGACGACCGCCCGGGTCGGCAGCGACCTCGGGTTCGGCGTGACGTTCGTGACCGACGCGACCGCCACGTTCCCGTCGCCGCACTGGTCGGTGCCGGCCGGGACGAGCGTGGCGGAGATCCTCGCCGACCCGCGCACGCTGAGCGCCGAGGCCATGGTCGAGCGCACCGAGTACGCGCTCGCCGGCCGGTTCGCGACGGTCACGACGGTGGCCGCGTACACCGGGGATATGCTGACCAGATCGTGATTCGCGTCGTTTTCCTGCTTCTACCCGGAGTACACCTGCTCGACCTGGCGGGGCCGGCGCAGGTGTTCTCGAGCGCCTCCGGGCCGGGACACGACTACGCACTGCACTACGTGGCCGAGCAGCCCGACGTCCTCAGCGCGCAGGGTCTGCCGCTGCGGGCGTCGCTGTCGTGGCCGTCGCTGTCCCCGGACGACCTGGTCCTCGTGCCGGGCTGGCGGGCGCCGACGCTCGCCGGCTCCGGCCGGCTGACCCGGGCGAGCCTGGACCGGCTGCGCGCCCACCACGCGGCGGGCGGCATGGTGGCGAGCGTGTGCGCGGGGGCGGACGCGCTGGGCCGGGCGGGGCTGCTCGCGGGCAGGCGCTGCACCACGCACCACGACCTGCAGGACGAGCTGGCCCGCCGCTATCCGGAGGCGACGGTGGTGCGGGACGTGCTGTACGTGGTGGACGGCCGGGTGGCGACGTCGGCCGGCATCGCCAGCGGCATCGACCTGGCGCTGCACCTGATCGCCACCCGGCACGGCCCCGCGCACGCCGCCCGGGTCGCCCGCGCGATGGTCGTCTACGCGCGCCGCAACGGCGGCGAGCACCAGGCGAGCGCGATGCTGCGGCACCGTTCGCACGTGGACGACTCGGTGCACCGCGTGCAGGACCTCATCGACTCGCGGTTCGCCAGCAGGCTGCCGCTGGCCGAGCTGGCGCTGGCGGCGGGCTGCAGCCCGCGCACGATGACCCGCCAGTTCGGCCGCGCGACCGGCCTGACCCCGCTGCGCTACCAGCACCTGCTGCGCGTGGAGCGCGCCGAGCACCTGATCGGCCACGGCGCGACCGTGGACGCCGCGGCCCGCGCCGTCGGCTTCGAGGACGCCCGGATGCTGCGCCGCCTCCGCGCGCGAACCTAGCCCGCCCCACCGAACCGACCCCCCACACCACCGAACCGACCCCCCACACCACCCAGCCGACCCCCCACACCACCGAACCGACCCCTCACGCGGCCGAACCGACCCCTCACACCACCGAACCGACTCCCCACACCACCCAGCCGACCCCTCACACCGCCCAGCCGACCCCCCACGCGGCCGAACCGACCCCTCACATGGCCGAACCGACCCGCCACATCGCCCAGCCGACGCCCCACGCGGGACGAACCGGCCTCCGGCGCGGTCGGGAACCGCGTCGCGGGCCAGGTCGGCGAGACCCGGCGGACCAGCTAGTTCCGCGCGGAGATCTGCTGCACCGCCCAGCCGTTGCCGTCCACGTCCGCGAAGAACGCGAAGCCCTGGTTGTTCAGGTCGTCGTCCTCCGTCGCCGGCCGGAACCCGCCCGGCCCCGCGACCTGCACCTCACCGATGTCGACGCCGCGCCCGGCCAGCTCCGCCCGCGCCGCGCGGACGTCCCGCACGACAAGCTGCAGGCCCTGCAGCGAGCCCGGTGCCATGCTCCCGACGCCCGTGCCGATCACGATCGAGCAGCCGGACCCGCGCGGGGTCAGCTGGACGATCCGCGACTGCGGGCCGAACTCGCTGTCGTGGTCGACCGCGAAGCCCAGCTTGTCCGCGTAGAACTCCTTGGCGCGGTCCACGTCCGACACCGGGACGACCACCACCTCGAGCGTCCAGTCCATGACCTCCCCTTCCATAACCAGAAAGTTTCATAACTGTCCGGTTGTCTACCGGGCGCAGCAGATGGTGTCAAGACGGAACGATCCCGCCAGCTGTGTGGTCAACTGGCGGGATCTGGAGCCAACTCCGCTCCCGGGCACGACGCCGGCCCTGCCGGAGGGTGCCCACAATCCGGCATTTGACCCGTCACGATCCGGGCTCGTAGAATTCATTTCACATTGAATTAAGGGGTGCGCCATGCGAGCACTGTTGGGCAGCATCGTCTTCTTCGTCGTCGCTCCCGGGACCGTGGTCGGCTTGCTGCCGTGGCTGATGACCGGCTGGACCGCCGCCGACCCGGTGCCGTTCTGGACGCCGGTGCCGGTCGTGGTGGCCGGGTCCGTCCTGCTCGCGGCCGGCGTGGCGGTGCTGCTGCACGCGTTCGGCCAGTTCGTCGTCGAGGGCCTCGGCACGCCGTTCCCGGCCGCGCCGCCGCGCCACCTCGTCGTCGGCGGGCTGTACCGGTACGTCCGCAACCCGATGTACGTCGCGGTGGTGGCCGCCGTGCTCGGGCAGGCGCTCGTGCTCGGCCGGGCCGACCTGCTGGTCTACGCCGTGACGGTATGGGCGGCGACGGCCGCGTTCGTCCGGTTCCGCGAGGAGCCGGTGCTCGCCCGCCGGTTCGGCGCGGAGTACACCGCCTACCGCCGGGCGGTGCGGGCATGGTGGCCCCGGGTGCGCCCGTGGAACGGCGCCGAGCCGGGCGCCGCCCGGGCGGTCGGGGGGCGGGACGAGTTCGGCTGAGGCCGGGAGAAACTGGGTAACCTCGTGATATGGACCAGCTGACCACCGAGCGGCTCGTCGTGCGCGAGTGGGTGCTCGACGACGCCGCGGCCGCGCTGGCGATCTACGGCGTGGAGACGGTCACCCGGTGGCTCACGCCCGCGATGGGCCAGGTCGCCGACGAGGCCGCGATGCGGTCCGTCCTGCAGGCGTGGATCGAGGACCAGCCGAACATGCTGCCGCCGCGCGGCCGCTGGGCGATCCAGCGCAGGGACGACGGCGCGGTGATCGGCGGGCTGGGCATCCGCCTGCTGCCACCCTACGAGGAGGACCTCGAGCTGAGCTGGCAGCTGCGCCCGGAGGAGTGGGGCAACGGCTACGCCGCGGAGGCGGGCGGCGCGCTGATCCGGTGGGCGTTCACCCAGGAGATCGACGAGCTGTTCGCCGTCGCCCGCCCGACCAACCATCGCGCGATCGGCACCGCCAAGCGCCTGGGCATGGTCTGGGTCGGCGAGACGGACAAGTACTACAACCTGCGCCTGCAGGTGTTCCGGATCCGGCCGAGCGACCTGATCGACCCGCGAGCCTAGAAGTCGGGCGGCTCGACCGCGCACGGCTCGGGCACCGGCCCGCCCAGCCGCGCGGTGAGCGCGTGTGCAAGCCGCAGCAGCGACTCGGCCGCCAGCCGGGCACGCTCCGCGTCCACCGCGGCCTTGACCATGCTGACGCTCAGCGCCCCGACCGGCCCGCCCGGGCCGAGGACGGCGGCGCCCAGGCAGATCATGCCCAGCGCGGTCTCCTCGTCGTCGACGGCGTAGCGGCGGGCGCGGACCCGGGCCAGCTCGCGGGTCAGGTCCGGCAGCGACGCCACGCTGTGCCGGGTCAGCCGGTCGATCCGGCCGTCGGCGTAGCGGCTCGCGACGGCGGGCAGCGGCAGCGCGGCGAGCATGGCCTTGCCGCCCGCGGTGCAGTGCGCCGGGAACCGCATGCCGATGTCGTAGTGCACGACCACCGGCCGGCAGCCGGCCCGGGCCTGCACGTACAGCACGTCCCGACCGTCCAAAAGGGACAGAAGGACGGTGTCCTCGGCGAGCAGGCCCAGCTCGGCGTCCACCCGGCGGAACTCGGTCGCGACGTCCGACCGCGCGAGGTAGGCCCGGCCCAGCTCGAGGACCTTGAAGCCCAGCTGGTAGGTCCCGCTGCCGGAGCGCATCAGCAGCCCCGCCTCGACCAGCGTCGTGCACACCGACAGGCAGCTGCTCTTCGGCGCGGCGATGGCCCGGGCGATCTCGCTCACCGTCATCCCGCCCGCGCTGCCGGCCACCACATCGAGGGCGCGAGCCGCACGCGCGACGGCCGGCACGGTCGGCTTGGGCTGGGTCGGGGGCATCGAGGTGACATATGATCATCGCCGCGGCCGCCGGGCAAGAGCCACTCCGGTGAACCTCGCCGGACCGCGCCGTCAGCCCGGCACGACCACCTCGACCCCGCCGTCGAGGAGCGCGAACCGCGCCGGCTCGACCGGCCGCGGGTCACCGTCCACATTGAACTCGGCACCGGCCGGCAGCTCGACCTCGATCTCGCGGCCGCGGTGGTGCGGCACGTCGCGCCGGCGCGTGAGCTCGCCGCGGCGCATGCGGTAGCCGTGCCGCACGAGCGCGAGCCGCGACCCGGCCGGCACCACGGCGACGTCGAGGCGGTCGTCGTCGGGCCGGGTGCCGCCGACGTTGGCGCCGCCGCCGAACGCGCCGCTCACCGCGACCACGACCTGCCAGGCATGACCCGCGAAGACCGTCCGGCCGTCGCAGCGGACCCGGCACGGCGTCCGCGGCGCGGTGGCCCCCGCGCGCACGGCGCCCAGCGCGTAGGCGAAGCGGCCGAGGCGTCGCTTGTGCGGCGCGGCGAGCCGGGTCGCGACCGCGGAGAGGCCGGCCGCGGCGGCGTTGACGAACGGGTGGCCGCCCGCGGTCCCGACCTCCCGCCGGCGGGTCGCCGCGCCGGGGTCCGCGGCGAGCGCGCAGGCGGCGTCGAGGTCCGCCGGCAGCCCGAGCGCGGTGGCGAAGTCGTTGGCGGTGCCGGTGGCGAGCACCGCGAGCGGCACGCCGGCCCGGTTGGCCGCCCGCGCGGCGACCCCGATCGACCCGTCCCCGCCGGCCACGACCAGCCGATCGACCTCGGGTAACGGCCCGTCGAGGTCGTCGAGGCCGAGCGGGTGCACCCGCGCGCCGCGGCCGGCCAGGACCGTCCGGATCCGGTCGGTGTCGGTGCGGCCACCGGAGCGCCGGTTGGCGACGAGCGCGATACGCATCCGGACATTCTGCCCGCCGGAAACTGTCGGTGCCCGGTGTCATGGTGTGGCCGTGGACGTCCAGGACGAGGTGGCCGTGGTGACCGGTGCCGGCGTCGGCAGCGGGCTCGCGATCGCCCGGCACCTGCTCGCCGCCGGTGCGCTGGTCGCGCTGACCGACCTCGCCGAGACCGAGGCGAGCGCCGCGGTGGTCCGCTCCGCCGGCGGCCGCGCGGTGTTCGTCCCGGCCGACCTCACCCGCGACGAGGACGCCCGGGCGGTGGTCGAGCGGGCCGTCGGCACCTTCGACGGGCTGTCCGTGCTGGTCAACAACGCGGGCGGGGGCGGCGACGTTCCGCCGCACTTTCCGGACGCGAGCCCGGCCGGCTGGACCCGCACGCTGGAGCTGAACCTGCGGGTGCCGCTGCTCGTGGCGCAGGTGGCGCTGCCGCACCTGCGCGCGGCCGGTGGCGTGGTGGTCAACATCAGCTCCACCGCGGGCATCGGCACCGAGCCCTACGCCTGTCCCGAGTACGGCGCGGCGAAGGCGGGGCTGGTGCGCGCGACCACCTGCCTGGCGCGGCGGGACGGGGTGCGGTTCACCTGCGTGGTGCCCGACTGGCTGGCCACCGACCGGGGGCTGGCCGAGTACGCCGGGCTGCCCCCGGCCGAGCGGGCGCGCGTCGCGCCGCCGGTCCCGCTGGCGCGCCTGTGCGCGGCGGTGGCCGACCTGGTCGCGGACGACACCGCCGCGGGGCGGGTCGTGGTCCTGCACCGGTGAACGCCCGGGAAACCGTCGCGGGATTGTCGGTGGGGTCTGCCACGATGTCCGGCATGACCGAGCGAGGTGGCCTGCCGGCCGACGACGTGCTCGTGGCCGGCCTGCGCGCCGGCGACGACGCGCTGTTCGGCATGCTGCTGACCGCGTGGTCCGGCGGCATGCTGCGGCTCGCCCGCGCGTTCGTCTCGACCCCGGACTCCGCGGCCGAGGTGGTGCAGGACGCGTGGCTCGGCGTCATCGAGGGCATCGACCGGTTCGCCGGCCGGTCCTCGCTGAAGACGTGGGTCTACCGGATCCTCGTCAACACCGCCAAACGACGGCGCGACCGGGAGAGCCGGACCGTGCCGTGGAGCAGCCTCGGTCCCGACGACCGGGGCCCGACCGTCGACCCCGCCCGGTTCCAGGGCCGGGCGAGCCCTATCCCGGCCACTGGCGGGAGCTCCCCGCGCCGTGGCCCTCCCCCGAGCAGCACACGCTGGCCGCGGAGACCCGCGCCCAGGTGGCCGCCGCGGTCGACCGATTACCCGAGCGGCAGCGGGTGGTGATCGTGCTGCGCGACGTGGAGGGATACACGTCCGAGGAGGTGTGCTCGATACTGGAGATCAGCGCCGCCAACCAGCGGGTGCTGCCGCACCGCGCGCGGGCGTTCGTCCGCGCCGAGCTGGAGCGGTACTTCGCGGCGACCCAGCACCCGACCGGGGACCGGACGACATGAGCGACCTCGACTGCGACGAGCTCGTGGAGCTCGTCACGGAGTTCCTCGACGGCGCCCTCGACCCGGCGGCCGAGCGGCGGGTCGTCGAGCACCTGTCGCTGTGCGACGGCTGCACGACCTATGTCGAGCAGTTCCGCACCACGGTCGACACGCTGGGCCACCTGCCGGCCGAGCGGGTCACCGAGCTGCCGCCACCGGCGCGGGACGCGCTGCTGGACGCCTTCCGGAACCAACGCGGAAGGTCCGTGTAACGCCGGACGGGGTTCGTGTCACTGCACCCGGCATGACCACGCGAGCCACCCGCACGCTGCACCGCCGCCTGCTGCCCCTCCAGATCGGGGTCGCGCTCCAGGGCTTCATGCTCTGGCTGCCGGTCGAGAAGCTGTTCATGAGCGAGATCGGCTTCGACGCCGCCTCGATCGGGCTGATGGCGGCGGCCTACGCCGTGATCGTGCCGTTCCTCGAGGTGCCGTCGGGCATCCTCGCCGACCGGTGGAGCCGGCGCGGCGTGCTGGTGGTGTCCAGCGTGGCGCTCGCGGCGTGCGAGCTGATCGGCGGGCTGAGCCACAACGTGGCGACCTACATCGTCAGCGCGCTCGTGCTCGGCGTCTACTTCGCCATGTACTCCGGGACGGTCGACGCGATGGTGTACGACACGGTCGTCGAGGAGACCGGTACCGGTGGCGACTTCGAGCGCCGGATCGGCCGCATGCGGTTCATCGAGGGCGTGGCGCTGGTGGCGAGCTCGCTGGCCGGCGGGTGGGTGGCGAGCCTGCTCTCCGCGCGGGTGACCTACTTCCTCACGATCCCGTTCGCGCTGGCCTCGATCGTCGCCTACCTGCGGTTCCGCGAGCCCGGCCTGCACCGGTCGAGCAAGCCCGCGCCGCTGCGCCGGCACGTCGCGACGACGTTCCGGACGCTGACCCGCCGGCGCGTGCTGCTGCCGGTCATCGCGCTGTCCGTGCTCGCCGGCGTGCTGCTGCAGACCGTGTACGAGTTCGGCCCGCTGTGGCTGGTCGCGGTGTCCGCACCGGCCGTCCTGTTCGGACCGTACTGGGCCGGGCTGGTCTCGACCTACGGCCTGGGCGGGCTGCTGGCGGCCCGGCTCGACTTCACCCGGCCGGCGACGGTGCTGGGCGCGGGCGGGCTGATCACGGCGGCGGCGGTGACGCTGACGAGCGCCCGGAGCATCCTGCTGATCACGGCCGCGCAGGTGACGCTGGGCCTGCTGCTGATGGCGATCACCGTGCACATGAGCCAGGTGCTGCACGACGCGGTGCCGTCGAGCGTGCGGGCCGGCGTGGCGTCCGGGGTCAGCACGCTGACCTGGCTGGTGTTCCTGCCGTTCTCGCTGGTGTTCGGCGTGGTGAGCAACTCGGTCGGGGTGCACACCGGGGCGCTGCTGCTCGCCGGCATGGCGGTGCTGGTCGGCGTGCTGCTGGCGGTGACGGCCCGGCGCCCGGTGCCGGCCGTGGAGCCGGAGCCCGAGCCGGTGGCGGTGGCGGCATGACCTGCGTCGAGTTCGTCGACCTGGCGACGGAGTACCTCGACGGGGCACTCGAGCCCGAGGTGGCGCGGCGGTTCGCCGCCCACCCGGGCGAGTGCCCCGGCTGCGCGGCCTACCTCGAGCAGCTGCGGCGCACGATCGAGCTGCTGGGCGGGCTCAGCGCCAGACCTCGGCGCTAGCGTCGGTGTAGCCGAGCGAGGTGTAGACGGCGTCGACGAGGCTCTGGCCGCGCGGGTTGAGCAGGGTGCCCGGGCCCATCGCGTTCATCGTGTAGCCGAAGGACATCCGGTTGGCGGGCGAGGCGAACCCCACGCCGCCGCCGAGCCCGGGGTGCCCGAACGCGTCGGCGGAGAGGATCATGCTGTCGCGCATGCCGGCCGGCTCGTGGCGGTTGTCGATGGACGGCACGAAGCCGTAGGTGAACCGGCTGTTGGCGAACAGCATGGCGTCGGGTCCGGCCGAGACGGTGGTGGCCATGCGGGCGAGCGTGGCGCCGTCGACGAGCGTGACGCCGCCGGCGGAGCCGCCGGACGCGAGCGGTGCGTACATGCCGGCGAGCGCGCGGGCGTTGGTGATCGCCCCGGTCGCGCCGATCTCGGCGGCGTGCGCCGCGCGCGAGTCGAACCCGGTCGGTCCCGGCATCATGTAGCCGCCGGTGTTGATCAGCATCCGGGCCGACACGGACTCCGGCTCCGCGGCGACGACCGTCGCCAGCCGGGACTGCTCGTCGCCGGGCTGCGGATCGGCGTACCCCATGGGCGCGACGCGCGGCTCGACCTCCTCGGGCAGCCCGATCCACAGGTCGAGCCCGAGCGGCTCGGCGACCTCGGTGCGCAGGAAGGAGCCGAGCGACTGCCCGCAGGCGCGGTGGACGAGCTCGCCGGCGAGCCAGCCGTAGGTGAGCGCGTGGTAGCCGTGCCGGGTGCCGGGTTCCCAGACGGGCCGCTCGGCCTCGATGGCGGCGACCATCCCGTCCCAGTCGAGAAACGCCCCCTCCCCCAGGGGTGCGGACAGCGCGGTGACCCCGGCGCGGTGCGCGAGCACCATGCCGACGGTGGTGTTCTCCTTGCCGGCCTGGGCGTACTCCGGCCAGTAGGCGGAGACGGGCGCGGCCAGCTCGAGCGTGCCGCGGCTGAGCAGCATGTGCGCGCAGAGGGAGGTGACCCCCTTGGTCGTGGAGAACACGACGCTGACGGTGTCGCGCTCCCACGGGCGGCCGGAGGCCCGGTCGGCGACCCCACCCCACAGGTCGACCACGGGTTCGCCGTCGACCATGACACAGACGGAGGCGCCCACCTCCCCCCGCTCGGCGAGGTTCTTCTCGAACTCCTCCCGCACCCGCGCGAACCGCGGATCGCAGCTGCCGCCGACCATTGCCGCCTCCTCAGGAGTAGGGCCCGCCACCGCAGGACGTTAGCCCCATCGGGACCGGTCCGGCGAGCACGAAGCGACAGCGGGGGCCCCCCGCTTTCCAGCGTATCGGCGGGCACCGACGGGGAGCGGGTGCCGAGGTCGGCCTGTGGACGGTCAGCGGCCGCGAGTGGCGTAGCGGCGCCGGCCGATGGTGGCCGTCACCGTCAGCGGGACCGCGACCGCCAGGGTGATCGCGAACACCGCCTGGAACTGCTCCGCGTCGACGAGGGGGCCGAAGGCCGCGGCGCCGACGGCGCTGCCGGTGAACAGCATCGTCGCGAACAGGGAGACCGCGGTCGCCCTCGAGTCGGGAGCCATGTCGGTCGCCCAGGTCTGCATGGTCGAGTGCATGAACGCCCAGCCCGCGCCCAGCAACACGGTCCCCACCACGACCGGCACCGCGGCGTGCGTGACGGTCAGCATCAGGTACGCGAGCACCGCCAGCGCACCGCCGACGAGGATCAGCCGGGCCGGGGCCATGGTCCGCGTGCGGCGCTTCACCACCCGCGCGAACACCAGCACCGACCCCCCGTACGCCGCCGTCAGCAGGCCCGACACGGTCACGCTCAGCCCGCTCGCGTGCAGCACCGCCGGCAGGAACGTCAGCGGCCCGAGCAGCACCAGCCCCTCGGCCAGCGCGAGCACGAGCACCAGCACCGACGGCCCGCTCGACAGCACCGCCCGCAGCGACGCGACCACCGGAGCCGGTGCCGCGACCGCCGGCTCCGGCAGGCGCCGCATCACCACCGACAGCACGCCGGCGATCACCGCGGTCAGCGCGAAGGCCACCCGCCAGTCGGTGAAGTCCGCCAGCGCGCCCGCGCCGACCGTGGCCAGCGTCATGCCGACCGCCGTGCTCGTCATCAGGTCCGTCAGCGGCGCCTGGCGCACCTTCACCGGCACCGTGTCGCCGATGTACACCAGCGCGCTCGGGATCGCCGCCGCGAAGCACGCGCCGGTCAGCCCGCGCGCGACCACCAGCCACCCGACGCCCGGCACCGCCGCCGACGCGAGCCCGAACACCGCCGCGAACGCCAGCGCCAGCCGCATCGTGCGCACCCGGCCCAGCCGGTCGGACACCATCGCCCAGCAGATCTGCGCGATGCCGTACCCGAGGAAGTACGTCGCCGCCGCGCGCGAGACCGCCTCCACCGAGCGGTCCAGGTCCGCGGCGATCACCACCAGCATCGGCGCGATCATCAGCCGGTCGAACGAGCTGGTGAGCGACGCCACCTGCAGCAGCCGCAACGATCGCCCGACCCCGGCCGGCACCGTCACGGGCTCAGTGCTGCTCGACACGCTCTCCCCACTCCACACCGGACCGGGCCGCCCCCAAACGTACCCGCCCGGCGCGGGTGGAGGTCATGGTCCACGTCACACAGGTCGAGCACCCGCCACGTCCGGCGCGCCCGTGTGGAACACCGGGCCGGCCGGCATGATCACCGCGCCTCCGCCGCCGGCGTGCCCGGGTTGTCCGAAGTAGACATCCGCAACGGGGCCGTCGCGGGCATGATCGTGGTCCGTTCCGCCCCGAGGCGACGGGCCGCCGGCTTCCGGAGCAGCCATAGGGTGCACGGGTGACCGGTACCGCACGACCGAACGACTGGGGCGGGCAGGACGGCGCGTTCTGGGCCGCGCACGACCGCCGCTACGACGCGCTGCTCGGGCGGCTCACGCCGCACCTGCTCGCCACGGCCGGGATCCGGCCGGCCGACCGGGTGCTGGACGTCGGCTGCGGCTGCGGGAACACCACCCGGCTGGCCGGCCGGCGGGCGGCCGGCGTGCTCGGGGTGGACGTCTCCGAGCCGATGCTGGACCGGGCGCGGCGGCGCACCGAGGAGGCCGGGCTCACCAATGTCCGCTTCCTGCGCGCCGACGCCCAGCGGACGCCGTTCGAGCCGGTCGAGGTGGTGATGAGCCAGTTCGGCGTGATGTTCTTCGACGACCCCGCCGCCGCGTTCGCGAACCTGCGCCGGGCCGGCGAGCGGCTCGCCTTCCTGTGCTGGCAGGCGTTCGAGCGCAACGAGAACCGCTCGCTGCTGCGCGAGGTGCTCGGCAGGTACGTCGAGATCCCGCCGCCACGCACGACCGGCGCACTGTCGCTGGCCGAGCCCGGCCGGGTGCGGGAGCTGCTCACCGGTGCGGGGTTCCGCGACGTGGAGCTGACCGACGTCCGCGAGCCGCTGCTGCTCGGCGAGGACGCGGAGGACGCCGTCGAGTTCGAGCTCGCGGAGCCGGTCTGCCGGGAGTGGCTCGACGGCGCCGGGCCGGCGGCCGCGCGCAGGGCCGTCGACGCCCTGCGCGAGGCCTACGCCGCCCGGGAGACCCCGCAGGGCGTCCTGCTCGGCTCGGCCGCCTGGCTCGTCACGGCGCGCTGACCGACTCCAGCTTGCGGGCCAGGTGCGGCAGGATGGCCTGCCAGCCGCCGGACATCCTCCGGAACGCGTGCGCGTGCTGCGGGTCGGACATGTCGAAGCCGGCGTGCTCGAGGAACAGCCGGGTACCGGTGCCCTCGGCGACCAGCCGCCAGGTGATCGTCCACCCCATCGTGGACTCCGCGAACGTGTAGCTGATCCGGCGCTGCGGCTCGACCTCGGTGACCGTGCACGGCACCTTGCCCCACACGCCCATGTCGAGCGTGAACCGGTGGCCCACGACCGGCGCGATGTCGCCCTCGGCCCACCAGCGGGCCAGCCGTTCGGGCTCGGTGAGCGAGCGCCACACCACGGCCGGCGGCCGGGGCAGGAACTGGTCCACGTGGATGGTCTCGGTCATTCGGGCTCCTCCTCGAGGGTGTCGGCCAGGGTGCGCATGCGGTCGCGCCAGTAGCGCTCGAACGGGTGCAGCCAGTCGCTGACCGCGGCGAGCGGCTCCGCGGTCAGGTGGTAGTGCCGCTCCCGGCCGCGCACCTCCTCGCGGACCAGCCGGGCGCGGCGCAGCACCTGCAGGTGCTCGGACACCGCGGGCCGGCTCAGCTCGAAGCGGGCGGCGAGCGAGCCCGCGGTCATCGAGCCGTCGCGCAACATCTCCAGCAACCGCCTGCGGACCGGGTTGGCCATGGCGGTGAACAGCACGTCGTCGACCACGGGCCCAACATATGTCGGAGATCTCCGACATGTCAACTATCTCCGACGCATTGGTAGGAACTCGGCCGGGTGGGTACTCCGTTGTACGAACACGAGGGAAAGGACGGGACACATGCCCATGCTGAGGAAGCTCACCGCGCTCGCCGGCACCGCCGCCGCGGCCCGCGCGTACGTCCGCAAGAACCCGGACAAGGTCAACAAGATGGCCTCGAAGGCCGGCGACTTCATCGACAAGCGCACCAAGGGCAAGTACCACGGACAGATCGACAACGCCGTGCACAAGGTGCACGACGCCACCGGCCCGAAGAAGCGCTGAGTCCCGTGCCGGTCGCGAGCTACGACGAGATCGCGGACTGGTACGAGGAACACTTCGGGATCCGCTCGGGCGACCCGCTCGAGCTCGGGCGGGTCCTGGGTGAGCTGCTCGGCCAGGGGCGCGGCACGTGCCTGGAGGTCGGCTGCGGCACCGGGGCACACGCCGGGCGGGTCCGCGCGCTCGGCTGGACCGCGGTCGGCGTCGACCTGTCCGCCGGGATGTTGCGCCACGGCGCGTCCCGCCTGCCCACCGCGCGCGCGGACGCCACCCGGTTGCCGGTCCGCACCGCGTCGGTGCCGGCCGTGCTGTCCGTGATGGCGCACACCGACATGCCGGCATACCCGGCGGTCGTCCGCGAGGTGGCGCGGGTGCTGCGGCCGGGCGGGGTGTTCGTGCACATCGGCGTGCACCCGTGCTTCTGCGGCGGGTTCGCCGACCGCACCGACGAGTCCGCGATCGTGCTGCGGCCCGGGTACCGCGACGACCACTGGACCACCGCGTCCTGGACCGACCAGGGCCTGCGGGACAAGGTCGGCGCCGCGCACTGGCCGCTGCCCGGGCTGTTCGGCATGTTCTCCGCCGCCGGCCTCGCGTTCCGGCGCTTCGCCGAGGGTGGAACGCCGACCCCGACCGTGCTCGGGATCCGCGCGGTCAAGCCGGACCGGCCTACGGGCTGACCTCGACGCGCTCGTCTACCGGTGAGTCCGGGTCGAGGATCGAGTGCGTGTCGACCGTCGCCCGGTACAGCCGCAGCCGCGCGCCGCCGGTGACCCGGTCCGTCCCCCACTCCTCGATCCCCTGGCGCGCGCCGACCCGCGAGAACACCCCCATCCCGTGCTCGATCGCGTCCGGTTCCAGCACCTGCCCGGCCGTGGCCGACATGTACACCGCCTGCCCGCTGCCCGGCACGACCGTCGAGTCGAACACGACCATGCCGATCCGCGGGCGCTCCGCGATGTCACGCGAGTGCCGGGCGCCGGGGAACGACACCCAGAAGATCTCCCGGTACCCCTCGTGCGCGAACCACACCGGCGCCGCCCAGGGGGTCCCGTCCGCGTCGGCGGTCGCCAGCACGACGTAGGAGTTGCCGTCGAGTACGGCCCGGGCGATGTCGTCGTTGCTCATGGTCCGCCAGCATATTTCACACCTGGCGCCCCGGCCGTGAACGTCCTACACTGCCTCGCCCACTACCGGGAGAGGAGATCCCCGTGATCCGGAAGGTCGCCACCGCCGTGGCCGTCGCGGCACTCGCGTCGGCCACGCTGACCGTCGGCGCCGGCACCGCCACCGCGGACCGGCACGACACGACCCACGGCCCCTGCCAGTACACCAGGACGCCCGACGAGCCGGCCGCCCGGCCGGTGCCGCTGCCGCCCGATCCACATCGGACACCCAGCCACGGCACGGTTCGCGTCGACGTGCGCACCAGCCAGGGACCGCTGCCGCTGCGGCTCGACCGCTCGATCGCGCCCTGCACCGTGCAGAGCTTCGTCCACCTCGCGCGGCACCGCTTCTACGACCGCACGACCTGCCACCGGCTGACCACCTACCCGACGCTGGAGGTCCTGCAGTGCGGCGACCCGACCGGCACCGGTGAGGGCGGACCGGGATACCGCTACAAGGACGAGCTGCCGGTCGGCCTGGAGCCCGCGCCGACCGACCCCACCGGCGAGCGCAAGATCTACCCGCGCGGCACGCTCGCGATGGCCAACGCCGGACCGGACACCAACGGCAGCCAGTTCTTCCTGGTGTACGGCAACGCGTACCTGCGCCCGAACTACACGATCTTCGGCACGGTCGGCGACGCCGGGCTGACCACGCTCGACACCGTCGCGGCCGGCGGCGTCCAGCCGACCCCGGACGACCCCGCGCCGCTGGACGGCCCGCCCGCCATCCCGGCGGACCTGCTCAAGGTCCGGGTCTGCCACTGAGTCACCGGAACGCGTCCGCGTGCTCGCGCGCCCACCGGGCGAACGGGCGCGCGGGCGCACCGGTGACCCGCTCGACGGTGCCGGTCACCGGCTCCGGCTCGTGCACGATCCGCGCCCAGTGCGCGAGGCCGCCGTCGATGAACTCCGGCGCCCAGCCCATCTCCCGCATCCGCTCCCGGGCGTCCTGTTCGGACAGTTCCACCCAGCGCAGCTCCCGGCCGATCGCCTCGCCGATCAGCCGAAGCTGCTCGACCTGGGTCACCACCGCCGGCCCGGTCAGCTCGTAGCACGCACCGGCATGGCCGTCCTCGGTCAGCGCCCGCGCGGCGACCGCCGCGATGTCCGCCTCGTGGATCAGCGAGCGGCCCGCACCGCCGTGCACCCAGTGCACCGTGCCGGTGGCCCGGATCTCGTCGGCCCAGCCCAGGGTGTTCGTGGCGAACCCGCCGGCGCGCAGGAACGTCCAGGCCAGACCCGACCGCCGGATCAGCCACTCGAGCCGCGCGTGGAACAGCCCGGTGGGCGGCTCGCCGGCCGGGTCGCATTCGGGTACCCCCATCGCGGAGAGGAAGACCACCCGGCGCGCGTGCCGGGCGATCGCGTCGACCACCGCCTCGGCACCCTCGGGTGAGGTGGCGGGCCACACCAGGAACACCGCGTCGGCACCGTCGAACGCGGCGTCCAGCGTCGAGGGGTCGAGCAGGTCCGCACGCACCGAAGCGGCCCCGTCGGGCGGGCGGGCGGCGGCCGGGTCGCGGGTGAGGGCGCGCACGCCGGCGCCGGCACCGGTCAGCAGCGGCAGGAGATTGCGGCCGACGTTGCCGGTGGCGCCGGTCACCGCGATGGTCGTGGAGGACATGCCCCGACCGTAGGAACTCGACCTTGCTGGAGGTCAAGGGCGCATGCTCCGGCCCGGGGCGGGTACTCCCCGGGCACGAGAAGGGAGTCTGTGATGCCTCAGGCCTGGAACGACAAGCGAGAACGCCAGTACGAGCACGTCAAGGACAGCGCCGAGGAGCGTGGCGCGAGCACGCGCCGGGCCAAGGAGATCGCGTCCCGGACGGTGAACAAGAACCGGGCGCAGCAGGGCGAGTCGCGGACCGCGAGCCGGACGTCGACCCACGACGTGTCGCCGCAGCACCGCGGCGGCAAGCGTTCGGGGCGGCGGGAGGGACCCGGCGGCCCGACCAGGGACCAGCTCTACAACGAGGCCCGCAAGAAGAACATCCGGGGCCGGTCGACGATGACGAAGAAGCAGCTGCAGCAGGCCCTCGGCCGCTGAGCCGTCCACTCCGGACACGAAGAAACACCGGCGCCAACCCCGGCACCGGTGTTTCTTCGCAGGTCAGGATGCTCGTTCGAGCACCGCGAAGTTCAGCTGCCCCTCCGCGTCCTGTTGCACGTCGAGCACTTTATCGGACAGATAGTCGGCAGCCTGCTCCTCGAGGAACACGTGCGCACCGGTTTCCGCGGTGACCACCTGGTCTCCCTCGACGGGAGCGGACGCCACGGTCAGCGCCAGCGCGGCCTGCGAGTCGGACTCCGACTGCATCGAGAACCGAAGACCACCGTTGTCGTCCACCCCGCCCTGGGTGGTCAGCGCCGTGATCGCCTCGGCTGCCGCTTCCGTTACCGCCAACATGTTGGCTCCTTCCTTCGACGGCGTGCATCTCCCACGGTAGGGGCCGGGGCGGGTGACCGCCGCCCGACCCCCGACCCCGACCGCCCGGTCCCGGTAAAGTCCCCGGTCACAGGTGGTTTCCGGAATCGAGATTGTGGGTAGAACAACGTCATGAGCGTGGGAGCTGGGGACGGCAGTCCCGACGAGATCGAGTTGCGCCTGGGCGCCGAGCTCGCGAACCTGCCCATCATCCGGTCGCTGGCCTCGAGTATCGCGATGCGCGCGGACTTCGACCTCGACGCGATCGCCGACCTGAAGCTGGCCGTCGACGAGGCGTGCTCGACCCTCATCACCCGCGCGGTCCCGGACGCGACGCTGCGCTGCGTGTTCGCGGTGAGCAAGGACGAGATCCGGTTCGTGGTGAGCATCCGCTCCGCCGACGACACCCAGCCCAGCAGCGACTCGTTCGGCTGGCGGGTGCTGACCACGCTCGCCGACCGCACCGACAGCTGGGTCGAGCAGAACGGCGGGCAGCACCTCGTCCACATCGAACTGGCCAAGCGCCGCGCGGACGGTCCGGCGTGACGACGCAGGGTTCGCAGTCCAAGAACCGGGAGACCCCGGACACCGGCTACGAACACCTGACGCCGCTGTTCGACCAGCTCGCGGCGCTCGACGACGGTGACCCGGGCCGGTTGGACCTGCGCAACAAGCTGGTGACGGGGCACCTGCCGCTGGCCGAGCACATCGCCGCGCGGTTCTCCAACCGCGGCGTGCCCCGCGAGGACCTCGTGCAGGTCGCGACGCTGGGGCTGATCAACGCGGTCGACCGCTTCCAGCCCGACCGCGGTACCGACTTCCTGTCGTTCGCGGTGCCGACCGTCATGGGTGAGGTGCGCCGGCACTTCCGCGACGCGAGCTGGTCGATGCACGTGCCGCGGCGGCTCAAGGAGCTGAACCTGGCGATCAACTCGGCCAGCGCGGAGCTGTCCCAGCGCCTGGGCCGCGCGCCGACGCCGTCCGAGCTCGCGCGGCACCTGGATCTCAGCCAGGAGCAGGTGTACGAGGGGCTCGAGGCGGGCAACGCCTACCACTCGATGTCCCTCGACGAGGCCCTGTCCCCGGACGCCGACTCGGACTCGCTGGGCGAGACCCTCGGCGAGACGGACGCGGCCCTGGACGGGGTGGAGGACTACGAGTCGCTGCGCCCCCTGATCGAGCGCCTGCCCGAGCGCGAGCGCACGATCCTGACGCTGCGGTTCTTCCGGCACATGACACAGACGCAGATCGCCGACCGCATCGGCATCTCGCAGATGCACGTGTCCCGCCTGCTGGCCCGCACCCTGGAACAGCTCCGCCAAGGCATGCTCGGCGACGACGAAACCCCCTGACCCACCCGCGAGTCCCCCACTCCCGACCCGCGAGTCCCCCATTCGCGGCCGCCGGCGGGCTGGGCCGGGTGGGCTGGGCCGGGTGGGCTGGGCCGGGTGGGCCGGGCTGGGTTGACCAGGCACGGCCGACCGCAACCCGGGACTCGCCCGACCGGAACGGGGGACCGCGGGCCGGACTCGCGGGACCGGAACGGGGGACTCGCGGGATCAGGGGGTTCGGGTGCGGGTGGCGGCGTTCTTGGCGGCGGCGCGTTCCTCGGCCGCGCGGTCCTCGGCGGCCCGGGCGGAGGCGACGCGGGTCGAGGACGCCGGAGGCGCTTCGCGGCCGTGCTTCTCGGCCAGGGTGGCGCGCAGCGCGGTCAGCAGGTCGGCGGCGCCGGACTCCTGCTCGACGATCGTCGGCTGGACCAGCTCGTTGCCGTCGATCTTGGCCTGCACCAGCGCCTGGAGCGCCTCCCGGTAGTGGTCGGTGTACCGGGTCGGCGTGAACTTCTCGCTCAGGGCGTCGATCAGCAGCGTCGCCTCGCGCAGCTCCGACGGCGAGATCGCCACGTCCTGGTGCAGGAACGGGAACTCCGGCGTGCGGATCTCGTCCGGCCACAGCATCGTCTCCAGCGCGATCACCTGGTCGCGAATCCGCAGCACCCCCAACGACTCCCGCCCGCGCAGCGCGACCTTCACGATCGCCACCCGGCCGGACTGCTGCAGCGCCTCGCTGAACAGCACGTACGGCTTCGTCCCGGCCGGCTCCGGCTCCAGGTGGTAGCTGCGCGCGAAGTAGATCGGGTCGATCTCCTCCAGCGGCGCGAACGCCTGCACGTCGATGGCCCGCGACGTGGGCAGCGGCAACCTCGCGAGGTCCTCGTCGGTGAGCACGACCGTCTCGCCGCCCGGCAGCACGTAGCCGCGCGCCAGTTCCCCGCCCGGCACCGTCGCGCCGTCGACCTCGCAGACCTTGCGGTGCCGGACCCGGCCCCCGTCGGTCACGTGCACCTGGTGCAGGCCGGTGGTGTGCTCCTCGGTGGCACCGTAGGCACGCACCGGGATGCTGGCCGCACCGATCCGCACGATGCCGTTCCAGACGCTTCGCATGTGTTCCTCCCCGATCGGCGACACCTGCAGGCTATCGCCGGCCGAGCGCAGGTCACAGGGCCGAACGGGTACTTTATTCGAACAGGTGTTCACCTTCGGCGAGGGCGTCCGCGGCGTGCCCGGTCGCCCGCGCGGCGGCGTGCAGCACCTCGGCGAGGGCGGCCCGGTCGGCCACCGCGGCCCCGTCGAGCCGGCCGGCCAGACGGTCCAGCGCGACGGCGATGTGCCGCTGGCCGGACACGAGCCGGCCGACGACCTGAGCGAGGTCGTCCGGCGGCGCGGAGTCGGCGGCGAGGTCCGCCGCGCAGGACTCGAGGTGCACGGTCAGCACGGTCGCGGGAAGGACCACGTCGCGATCCGCCACCTCGGCACCGCCCTCCGGCTCGGGAACCCGCTGATCATGCTGCCACCGCCCGGGCGCGGAACCGGGCCGACACACCGGTCAGGCCTTGCGCTTGTACGCGCCGACCAGCGTCGGCAGCCGCACGTAGTTCGCGCGGTCGGCGGCGGCCGCGGCGAACCCGGCGAGGCACGCGTCGGCGTCCTCCCGCGTGGTGATGCCCAGCCGCAGCGCGGCGGGCAGCGCGCTCGAGTAGGACGCCTGCAGGAAGCCGCCGGTGTCCGCGATCGGCGCGAGCACCCCGGCCACGTCGGTGCCGTCCGGCGCGCCGATGCCCGCGTCGAGGAAGTGCCGCGGCAGGTGCAGCCCGCACCGGGGATCGCCACCGGTGTGCGAGAAGACGCCGTCCATCACCCGGCTGAACTCCTCCCAGCAGTCCAGCCGCGGCCAGGTGTCCATGGCGGCGGTGTCGTAGTCCTGCACCACCAGCACGCCGCCGGGCGCGACCCAGCCGAACAGCCGCCGCAGCAGCGCCACCGGGTCGGCCAGGTGCATGAGCACGAGCCGCACGTACACCACGTCGAACCCGGCCAGCTCCAGTTCGTGCACGTTGCCCTCGACGAACTCGACCGGGGCGTCGACCGTGGCGCGCAGAACCTCGACCGCCTCCCGACCGATCGCCCCGTCGACATCGACCCCGGTGACCGACCCGCCCGGACCGGTCCGCTCGGCGAGCAGCCGCATCACCTCGCCCGGCCCGCAGCCGACGTCCAGGCAGCGCGCGCCGGGCGCGATGCCGACGCGGTCCAGCAGGCGCGCGGTGGCCGGTTCCCAGAGCGCGGACTGCAGGCGCAGCCGGCGGTACTCGTCGGAGGTGCGGGCGAGAACGTAGGCAGGGCTCGTCACGGTCGGCGAACCTATCGGGGTCCGCCGCCCGTGGGAACCTCCGCGGGGCCGGCTTGCGGCGTCGCCGCCGGCGAACGCCGGGCACGAGCCGGGCGCCGGGCGCACGTCCGGGCCGGTGGAAACGGGTCCACGGCGCACTTCCCCTGTCTGACAGGATTCCCGGCCGTGGACATCTTCCTGCAGACCGAACGGCTCGTGCTCCGCCGGTTCACCGAGAGCGATCTGGACATCCTCGTCGAGCTGGACGGCGACCCCGAGGTGATGCGCTTCATCACCGGGCGGCCGAGCACCCGCGAACGCGTCGCCACGAAGATCCTGCCGGCCATCCTGCGCGGCTACGCGAGCGGCCTCGGCGTGTTCGCCGCGCACGCCCGGACGGACTTCGGGTTCCTCGGCTGGATCGAGCTGCGGCCCGAGGACGACCGGCCGGAACGCGCCGAGCTCGGGTACCGCCTGCGCCGGTCCGCGTGGGACCGCGGATACGCGACCGAGGGCGCCCGCGCGCTCGTGGAGTACGCGTTCACGATGACCGCGATCACCGAGATCTACGCCGAGGCCATGGCGGTCAACACCGCCTCGCGCCGGGTCATGGAGAAGGTCGGCCTGCACCACGAGTCGACCTTCCTGACCGACTGGGAGCACCCGCTGCCGGGTGCCGAGCACGGCGACGTGCGGTACGTGGTCGACCGCGAGCGGTGGTGGGACGCAAATCCACGCAAGGACTTGCAGGACTTGTCGTAGAGTTGCGGACATGGCGCAAAGACGGCTGTCCGAGGTAGCGCAGAAGGTCGGTGTCAGCGAGGCGACGGTGAGCCGGGTGCTCAACGGCAAGCCGGGCGTGTCCGAGGCGACCCGCCAGGCGGTGCTCACCGCGCTGGACGTGCTCGGCTACGAGCGCCCGACCCAGCTGCGCGGCGAGCGGGCCCGGCTCGTCGGGCTGGTGCTCCCCGAGCTGCAGAACCCGATCTTCCCCGCGCTCGCCGACGTGGTCGGCAGCGCGCTCGCCCAGCAGGGCTTCACCCCCGTGCTGTGCACCTGCACCGGCGGGGTGTCCGAGCCGGACTACGTCGAGCTGCTGCTCGCCCAGCAGGTGTCCGGGGTCGTCTTCGCCGGCGGCAGCCACGCCGAGGCCGACGCCGGGCACGACCACCACTACGAGCTGGCCCGCCGCAAGCTCCCGGTGGTGCTGGTCAACGCCTCGATCGAGCTGGACTACCCGATCGTGTCCTGCGACGACGCGGTCGCCGTCGAGCAGGCGTTCGGCCACCTCGTCGCGCTCGGCCACCAGCAGATCGGCATGGTTCTCGGCCCACGCGACCACATCCCCTCGCAGCGCAAGTACGTCGCGTTCCAGGCGTGCGCGGAGCGGATCGGGCTCCCGGTCGGCGAGGACAACGTCGGGCACACGATGTTCTCCGTCGAGGGCGGCCAGGCCGTCGGCACCCGGCTGGTGCAGAACGGCGTCACCGGGCTGATCTGCGCGAGCGACCCGCTCGCGCTCGGCGTGATCCGCGCGGTCCGCCGCATGGGCCTGCGCACCCCACAGGACGTCTCGGTCATCGGCTACGACGACTCCGCGCTGATGACCTGCACCGATCCGCCGCTGACCACGGTGCGCCAGCCCATCGAGGCCATGGGCCGCGCCGCGGTCGAGCTGCTCGCCAACCAGATCGCGGGCATCGAGGTCTCCATGGAGGAGCTGCTCTTCGAACCCGAGCTGGTGGTCCGCGCGTCCGCCGCCCCCGCCCCGTCCCGCCGGCACAGCCTGGCCTGACCCGAACCGCGAACGCCCCGGTGGACCCGCCGCCGGGGCGTTCGCGTGCGCGCCCGAAACGCCCGATGTCCGGCCGGAGACCGCTACATACCGGACTGGAGTCGAATATTTTCAGAACTCTGTCGGAGTATTGCGGCTGATCGTCGCGAGTCCTATGGTGTGGGTCACAGATTTTCACCTCCCCCACCGCAAGGGTTGGTCGACGATGAGCACACCCATCCAGCGCAGGTCAGTGGCCCTCGTGCTGGCGGCCGGCCTCGGCCTCGCCGCCACGGCATGCGGCACCGCCGACGACGACGCCGGCGGCTCCGGCGGCAAGGTCGGCATCACGGTCAACGGCCAGCCGCCGAAGACGCAGCCGTTCGAACGCAGGATCTTCGACGAGGACGTCGCCGCGTTCGAGAAGTCCCACCCGGACATCGACATCCAGCCCCGCGAGGGGTTCATGGACCCGAAGACGTTCTCCGCCAAGCTCGCCGGCGGCCAGCTCGAGGACGTGTTCTACGTGTACCTGACCGACCCGGCGAACCTCATCGCCCGCCACCAGGCCGCGGACATCACCGACTACGTCAAGGACGTCCCGTACGTCGACGACATCCAGCCGGAGCTCAAGGACATCTTCACCGACGACGACGGCCACATCTACGGCCTGCCGACCGCGAACTACTCGATGGGCCTGCTCTACAACCGCACGCTGTTCACCAAGGCGGGCCTGGACCCCGACCAGCCACCGTCCACCTGGGACGAGGTGCGGGCGGACGCGAAGAAGATCACCGCGCTGGGCGGCAACACCGTCGGCTTCGCCGAGTACAGCAAGAACAACCAGGGCGGCTGGCACTTCACCACCTGGATGTACTCGATGGGCGGCGACATCGCGAAGAAGGACGGCAACACCTGGAAGGCCGACTTCGACAACGACAAGGGCCGCGAGGTCGCCGAGACGCTGCACGCGATGCGCTGGGACGACAACACCATGGGGCAGAAGCAGCTCCTGGTGATCGAGGACGTGCAGCGGATGATGGGTGCCGGCCAGCTGGGCATGTACCTCGCCGCGCCGGACAACGTCCCGGTCCTGGTCAACCAGTTCAAGGGCGACTACGCCGACTACGGTCTCGCGGCCATGCCGGGCGGCAACGGCACGCTGATCGGCGGCGAGGGCTACATGATCAACCCGAAGGCCACGCCGGAGAAGATCAAGGCCGGTCTGCAGTGGATCCAGTGGAAGTACCTCAACCCGGACCGGATGGACGCGAACCTCAAGCGCTACGCCGACCAGGACCAGCCCATCGGCCTGCCCGCCTCGCCCGCGGCCGACATCTGGGTCGGCTCCGTGCGCGACCAGCAGGAGTCGCTCAAGCAGAAGTACGCCACCGTCCCGGTCGAGAACTACCAGTCCTTCGTGGACGGCCTGGCCGACCTGGACAAGAAGATCGAGCCGCCCAACGCCCAGCAGGTCTACGCCGCGCTCGACAACGTCATGCAGGGCGTGCTGACCGACCGCGACGCGGACATCGACCAGCTGCTCTCCGACGCCGAGAGCAAGGTCGACGCCGCGCTGGCGCAGGTCAAGTGAGCCGTCCGGCCGGGGGCGCGGCACCCGTGCCCCCGGCCGGATCCCCGACCGGAGGGGCCGATGTCCGCCACCACGATCCCCGCGCCCACACCGTCCGATGTGGACGCCGTGCGCCCGGGCCGGGACGCCGGCCCGGGCCGGCTGCGCCGCACGATCACCGACAACCTCACCGCGTACGGGTTCCTCTGCGCCGCCATGGTGTGCTTCGCGCTGTTCTCCTGGTACCCGATCATCCGCGGCGTCCTCCTGAGCTTCCAGCAGGTCGACTTCGTCGCCCCGGCCACGTGGGTGGGCTGGGAGAACTTCCGCACCCTGTTCGCCGACCCGCTGTTCGGCACCGCCTGGCGCAACACGCTGCTGTTCACCGGCCTCGCGCTGGTGATCGGCTTCGCGATCCCGTTCGCGGTGGCCGTGGTGCTCAACGAGCTGCGGCACGCCAGGGCCTACTTCCGCATGGTCGTCTACCTGCCCGTCATGCTGCCGCCGGTGGTCGTCGCGATCCTCTGGAAGTGGTTCTACGACCCGGGTCCGGGCCTGTTCAACAGCATGCTGCGAGCGGTCGGGCTCCCCGGGCTCGCCTGGCTCGACTCCACCGGCACCTCGATGCTGTCGCTGGTCGTCGTGGCGACCTGGGCGGCGATGGGCTCGGCCACCCTGATCTACCTGGCCGCGCTGGCGACGATCCCCGGCGAGCTGTACGAGGCCGCCGAGCTGGACGGCGCGACCGTGTGGCAGCGGCTGCGGCACGTCACGATCCCGCAGACCCGGTTCGTGCTGCTGGTCATGCTGCTGATGCAGATCGTCGCCACCATGCAGGTGTTCACCGAGCCGTACGTGATGACCGGCGGCGGGCCGCAGGACTCCACCGTCACCGTGCTCCTGCTGCTGTACCGCTACGCCTTCACCTACAACGACTTCGGCACGGCCAGCGCGATGAGCCTGCTGCTGTTCGTCTTCCTCGGCGGGTTCTCCGCGCTGTACCTGAAGCTGACCGCGACGAGGAGCTGACCATGACGCGGACCCTGCTCTCCCCCTGGACGCTGCGCCGCACCCGCGGCAAGGTCGGCTACTGGCTGGTCTTCGTGACCGTGTTCGCGCTGTTCACCGTCGCGTTCGTGGTGCCGCTGGTGTGGATGCTGCTCGGCGCCATGAAGAGCGCGCCGGAGCTGGCCCGCACGCCACCGACCCTGCTGCCCGAGCGGTTCAACGCGGACTCCTACGTCGAGGCGTGGAACTTCATGGAGCTCGCCGGGTACTTCAAGAACACCGTGATCGTGGCCGCCGGGGCGTGGCTGCTGCAGCTCGCGGTCATCGTGCCGGCCGCCTACGCGCTGTCCAAGCTGCGCCCGATCCTCGGCAAGTGGGTGCTGGCGCTGATGCTGGCCACGCTGATGCTGCCCGCCTCGTCGCTGCTCGTGCCGACCTACCTGACGATCACCGACGTGCCCGTGCTCGGCGTGAACCTGATCAACTCGCCGGCCGCGATCTGGCTGCCGGCCGCGGCCAACGCGTTCAACCTGTACCTGCTGAAGCGGTTCTTCGACCAGATCCCCACCGAGCTGCTCGACGCGGCGCGCATCGACGGCGCGGGTAGCGTGACCACGATGGTGCGCATCGTGCTGCCGCTGTCCCGGCCGATCCTCGCGGTGGTCTCGATCTTCGCGATCGTGGCCGCCTGGAAGGACTTCATCTGGCCGCTGCTGGTGCTGCAGGACCCCGGCATCCAGACGCTGTCGGTGGCGCTGCAGCGCTTCGAGCCGGACACGCCGATCAACCTGATGCTCGCCGGCCTGGTGCTCGCCAGCGTCCCGATGGTGGTGGCCTTCCTGATCTTCCAACGTCAGATCCTCGCCGGCCTGACCGCCGGCAGTCTCAAGGGGTGATTCGGTGACCGACCCGGCAGCACAGCAGAACTGGTGGCGTGGCGCGGCGATCTACCAGGTGTACATCCGCAGCTTCGCCGACGGGGACGGTGACGGCACCGGCGACCTCGCCGGCGTCCGGAGCAGGCTGACGTACCTGGCCGACCTCGGCATCGACGCGATCTGGTTCAACCCGTGGTACCCGTCGCCGATGGACGACGGCGGCTACGACGTCGCCGACTACCGCGACATCGAGCCGGCGTTCGGCACCCTCGCCGAGGCGGAGAAGCTGATCGAGGAGGCGCACACCCTCGGCATCCGGATCATCATCGACATCGTGCCCAACCACTGCTCGGACGTGCACCCGTGGTTCACCGCGGCGCTCGCCGCCGGGCCGGGCTCCGCCGAACGGGAGCGGTTCTGGTTCCGCCCCGGCCGCGGCGGACGCGGCGAGCTGCCGCCGAACGACTGGCAGTCCCGCTTCGGCGGCCCGGCGTGGACGCGGGTCACCGAACCGGACGGCTCCCCCGGCGAGTGGTTCCTGCACCTGTACAGCTCCCGCCAGCCCGACCTGAACTGGACCAACCCCGAGGTGGCGGCGGAGTTCGAGGACATCCTGCGCTTCTGGTTCAACCGCGGCGTGGACGGCTTCCGCATCGACGTCGCCGACGGGCTGGTGAAGGCCGACGGGCTGCCCGACCACCCCGACCCGCAGGTCGGCCCGTTCCCGTACTCCGACCTGGACGGCGTGCACGACATCTACCGCACCTGGCGGCGGATCGCGGACGGCTACCCGGACAGGCGCGTGTTCGTCGGCGAGATGTGGCTGCCCGACCCCGAGCGGTTCGCGATGTACCTGCGCCCCGACGAGCTGCACTCGGCGTTCAACTTCGACTTCCTGTCCTGCCCCTGGGACGCGCGGCGGCTGCGCGAGGTGATCACCGCGACGCTGTCCGCGCACGCGCCGGTACGGGCGCCGGCAACCTGGGTGCTGTCCAACCACGACGTCACCCGGCACGTGACCCGCTACGGCCGCGCGGACACGTCCTTCTCCTTCGCCGACCGCCAGCACCTGGCACCGACGGACCCGGTGCTCGGCACCCGGCGGGCGCGCGCGGCCGCCCTGCTGACGCTGGCACTGCCGGGTGGCGTCTACATCTACCAGGGCGAGGAGCTCGGTCTGTCCGAAGTGGAGGACCTGCCCGACGGGGTGCGGCAGGACCCGGTGTTCGCGCGGACCGCGGGCGCGGACATCGGCCGGGACGGCTGCCGGGTGCCGCTGCCGTGGTCGGGCGGCGCGCCGCCGTTCGGGTTCAACACCACCGGCACCGCGCCGTGGCTGCCCCAGCCCGCGGCCTGGTCGGCGTGCACCGTGGAGCGCCAGACCGACGACCCCGGCTCGATGCTCGAGCTGTACCGCAGCGCGCTGCGGCTGCGCGCCGAGCACCCCGCGCTCGGCGACGGCGGGCTGACCTGGCTCGACGGCCGGCCCGCCGGGGTGCTCGCCTTCGCCCGCTCCGACACGTTCGCCTGCGTGGTGAACCTGTCGGCCGAGCCGGCCGGGCTGCCCGAGCACCGGGAGGTGCTGCTGTCCAGCGGCCCGGTCGGCGCCACGCTCCCGCCGGACACCGCGGTCTGGCTGCGGACCGGGTAGCTACCAGGCCACGCGGCCGTCGCCGTCGAAGAAGCCGGCCGTGGGGCCGTCCGCGCCCACGGTCGCCATCGCCACCGCGATGGCCGCGCCCTGCTCGGGCGTGCGGTGGCCGCGGAACCCGTTGAGGTCGGTGGCCGTGTAGCCCGGGCACACCGAGTTCACCAGGATGCCGTCCTTGCGCACGTGCTTGGCGTACTGCGCGGTCACCGCGTTCAGCGCGGCCTTGGACACCGGGTAGCCCAGCATGGCCGGCATCTCGGCCAGCGCCCCGCCGTCCGGCGCGGTCATGTCGGCCAGCGAGCCGACGCTGCTGGACACGTTGACGATCCGCGCCCCGGTCGAGCGCAGCAGCAGCGGCAGCATCGCGTCGGTCACCGCCATCACGCCGAACACGTTGACGTCGAACACCCGGCGCACCTCGGCCAGCCCGCCGACCCCCGCCTGCTGCGCCTGGTCGCCGGTGATCCCGGCGTTGTTGACGAGGATGTCCAGCCTGCCGAACCGCTCCTCGACGAACGCCGCCGCCCGGTCGATGGTGCCGGCGTCGGTGACGTCCAGCTCCACCCCGAGTACCTCGCCCCCCTCGCCCGCCAGCCGCTCGACCGCCGCGGCGCGGCGACGCTCGTCCCGCGCGCCGAGCAGCACGGTGGTGCCCCGCGCCGCCAGCCCGCGGGCGATCTCGTACCCGATCCCCTTGTTCGCCCCGGTCACCAGGGCCACCTTCGTCGTGTCGCTCATGTCCCCAGCTCACCAGCGGCCGGCGAAAACCACCAAGACCGGTTGGGTGTCGACCGATACCCTCGGGGTATGGATTCCCGCGAGCTGGCCTACTTCGTCGCGGTCGCGGAGGAGCTCCACTTCGGCCGGGCGGCCGAGCGGCTGGGCATCGCGCAGCCGCCGCTGTCCCGGGCCGTCCAGCGGCTGGAGCGCCGGCTGGGCGTGCAGCTGTTCGACCGCACCAACCGCCAGGTCTCGCTCACCGAGGCCGGGGACGTCCTGCTGCACGAGGGGCGGCGGGCGCTGACCGCGCTGGAGGCGGCGGAACGGCGGACCCGGCGGGCCGGGCGCGCCGACCCGCGCCTGGTGCTCGTGATGAAGCCCGGCGGCGACGCAGGCCTCCTCGACCGGATCATGGCCCGCTACGCCGAGCACCCCGACGCCGTCGAGGTCGAGGTCCTGGTCTGCGGGATCGCGCAGCAGGAGGGCATGCTCCGGGACGGCCAGGCGGACCTGGCCATGCTCCGCAGCCCGCACGACGACCCGACCGGCTTCGCCACCCAGGAACTGCTGACCGAGCGGGAGGTCGTGGTCCTGCGCCGGGACCACCGGCTGGCCGGCCGCGGCTCGGTGCGGATGGCGGACCTGGCCGGCGAGGCGTTCCCGCGCTGGACCGACGACTGCCCGGCATCCGGCCCGGTCATCCGCGACACCGGACAGGTCACCCAGCTCATCGCGCTGGGCCGCACGATCGCGGTGCTGCCCGAGTCGGTGACCCTGCACCTGCGCCGCGACCTGGTGGCCGTCCCCGTCATCGACGGCCGGCTGACCACGCTGCTGCTGGCCTGGTCGGAGGAGAGCCGCTCCCGCACGCTCGCCGCGTTCGTCCGGGCCGCGGCGGAGGTCGCCGGCGGGACCGGGATGGCCGACGCAGGCTAGCTCGCCAACGCGCCAGCAGTAAGCGCTTCGCCACCCACCGAACCGACCCCTCACATCGCCGAACCGACCCGCCACACCGGCGAGTCGACCCCTCACACCGCCGAACCGACCCGCCGGCGTTGCACCGGTAGCGCTTCGTACGGCGCGGTCGGCGATGCCCAGAGTCGACTCGACCGCGTGACAGGTCGACTCAACCGCGTGGCGGGTCGGCTCGACCGCGTGGGAAGTCGACTCGACCGGGTGGCGGGTCGGGTCGACTGCGTGGGGGGTCGGGTCGGGGAGAGCCGGTGTCAGGCGGCGAGTGCAGTGGGGCCGGGCGCCGTGGTGACGCGGAAGTCGACGCCGGGCCGCAGGCCGCTGCGGGCCGCGAGCCGGGCGGCGAACCGCTCGACCGGCACCGCCGAGCGCAGTTCCACGACCGCGCCCTGGCGCAGCAGGGGGCCCAGCACGTCCGCGGCGCGCTCGACGTGCCGCGGGTCCGCCACGCCGTCGGCGCCGACCGGGGCCGGCACGCAGACGACGTAGGAGTCCAGGCCCGCGAGCAGTGACGGGTCACAGGTCGGTTCGAACCAGTCCGCGGTCGCCACGAGCGCGTCGGCCGAGACGCCGGGGAGGTAGGACTCCCCGAGCCGCAACGCGTCGATCCTCGACCGGTCTGTGTCCAGGCCGGTGGTCAGCAGTCCTGCCTCGGCCAGCGACAGGGCGAGCGGCAGGCCGGTGTTCCCCAACCCGACGACCCCGACGGTCGCCACCTCGCTGAACGTCATCGCGCCTCCTCGGGTCGAACATGTCCCAGAGTCGGTACGCGTGGTCGTGAACCGCTCAAATCCCGCTGGAGGGTCAGCTCATCACGAGCAGGGTGCTGCTGGCGGTGGCCACCACCTTGCCGTCCGCCGAGCGGACGTCGGCCTCCGCGAACGACAGGCGGCGGCCCGGGCGCACCACCCAGCCGTGCGCGACCAGCGTGCCGGCGTCGGCGCGGACCGGGCGCAGGTAGTTCACCTTGATCTCCGCGGACGTGTAGCCCACCCCCGCGGGCAGCGTGCTGTGCACCGCGCAGCCGGCCACCGAGTCCAGCAGCGTGCACACCAGGCCGCCGTGCACCACGCCGATCGGGTTGAACACCGACTCGTCCGGCACGCAGGAGAACACCACGTCGCCCGGCTCGACGGCCTCCGGCCGGAAGGCCATCAGGCCGCCGATCGGGGGCGGCGGCAGGTCTCCGCGCAGCATGGCGCGCAGGTAGTCCAGTCCGGACATCTCCGCACCCGCCCGCGCGCCCACCATCGGGTCGTACCAGGTGACGGTCTTGCTGCGCGGCTCCCCCCACGATGTGTTCATGCGGCACACCATAACAGCTGAGTCCTGAAAGTGGACTCAGAATCCGACTGTGATCCTGGTGAACTCCCAGTCCGGCGGAACGTCTGCGCAGGTGCGTACTCCCTCGTACGAACGCAGGCCCTACCTACGCCACACCAACAAGACCATGAGACCCGTCCTTCGGAGGGGGTGGCGCTCAGTCCCCCGCGAGCTCGAGCTCCGGCACCGGCTCGAACTCCGTGACCGCGTCGATGGACACCGGGCCCATCGCGGCGTTCGCCTCGCGCTCGACCATGACCTCGACGAGCACCGGCAGCGACCGCTCCGCCGACTCCGCGGTCGCCCACTCCAGGGCGCCGCGGATGTCGCCCGGCCGCTCCACCCGGCGCGCCGGGCAGCCGAACGCCTCCATCAGCTTCACATGGTCGATGCCGCCCTCGCCGTAGTGCAGGTCGACCGCGTAGTTCATCTCGTAGGGAATCTCCGCCTGCCGGATCAGCCCCAGATACTCGTTGTTGACCATGACGATCACGAACGGGATCCGGTACTGCGCGGCGACCGCGATCTCCTCCATCAGGAACTGGAAGGAGTAGTCGCCGGCCACCGCGACCACCTGCCGGTCGGGGTACGCGCACTTCACGCCGATCGCCGCCGGCACCTCCCAGCCCAGCGGCCCGGCCTGGCCGCAGACCAGGTAGCGGCGCGGCAGGAACGTGTGCTGGAACTGGCCGGACCAGATCTGGTACAGCCCGATCGCGGTGACGAACGTCGTCTCCGGTCCGAAGAACTCGTTGAGCTCGCGGTACACCCGCGGCGGCTTGATCGGCACGTCGTCGAAGTCGTCGCGGCGCGGCAGGGTGGCGCGCAGCTCGCGCACCCGCTCCGGCCACGCGCCCGGCCGCCCGCGCGAGCCGAGCGACCGCGCGCACTCGGCGAGCGCGGCCAGCGTCGGCCGGGCGTGGCCGACCACGCCGAGGTCGGGCTCGAACACCTTGCCGATCTGCGTCGGCTCGATGTCGACGTGGATGAACCGGCGGTCCCGGGTGTAGACGGACAGGTCGCCGGTGTGCCGGTCACCGAAGCGCGCGCCGACCGCGAGCACCAGGTCGGACTCGAGGAACGCCCGGTTGCCCCAGCGGGTCTGGGTCTGCAGCCCGGCCATGCCGGCGAAGAGCTCGTGGTCCTCGGGGAAGGCGCCCTTGCCCATCAGCGTGACCTGGACCGGCACGTCGAGCTGCTCGGCCAGCTCGCGCAGCTCGGCCGCCGCGTCCGCGATGATCACCCCGCCGCCGGCGAGGATCAGCGGCCGCCGCGCGGCCAGCAGCATGTCGACCGCGGCGCGCACCCGGGACGGGTGCGGCTGTGGCACGTCGACGGGCAGCGGGGCGTCGATCTCCGGGTCGTAGTTGCACAGTCCACGCTGGACGTCCAGCGGGAGGTCGATCAGCACCGGCCCCGGCCGGCCCGAGCGGGCGATGCGGAACGCCTCGCGGAACACCCAGGGCGCCTGGCCCGGCTCCTTGAGCTGCACCGCCCACTTGGTGACCGGCTTGGCGATCTCCACGATGTCGACCGCCTGGAACGCCTCCTGGTGCAGCTTCGCCCTCGGCGCCTGGCCGGTGATGCAGATCATCGGGATCGAGTCGGCGAGTGCGGTGTAGAGCCCGGTGATCATGTTGGTGCCGGCAGGCCCGGAGGTGCCGATGCACACCCCGACCTTGCCGGTGGCCCGGGACCATCCATCCGCCGCGTGGGTGCCGCCCTCCTCGTGCCGCACCGTGACATGCCGGATGCCACTGGTGCGCATCGCCGCGTACAGCGGCAGGATCGCGGCACCGGGGATGCCGAACACGGTGTCCACGCCCTCGGACTCCATGACCGCCACCGCGGCCTCCATGCACGGAACGCTGTTCACGCGATCACTCCCCCTTGCCCGCGGTGCGCTCCGCGACCTTGAGCAGCGCGGAGTGGTCGAGCGACCCGTGTCCCTGCGCCCGCGCGGCCGCGACCAGCTGCGCGACGAGCCCGCCGACCGGCAGGGCCACGTCGGCCTCCCGCGCGGCGTCCAGCACGATGCCCATGTCCTTGTGGTGCAGGTCGATCCGGAAGCCGGGGTCGAACTCCCTGGCCACCATGGTCTTCCGCTTCAGCTCGAGGATCCGGCTGCCCGCCAGGCCGCCGGCGAGCACGTCGAGCCCGAGCCCGGCGTCCACACCGGACGCCTCGAGCAGCACGATCGCCTCGGCGACGAGCGCGTAGGTGCCGCCGACGACGAGCTGGTTGGCCGCCTTCACCGTCTGCCCGGCGCCGGCCGGTCCCACGTGGACGATCGTCCTGCCGAGCGGCTCGAACACCGGCGCCGCCGCGGCGAAGTCCTCCGCGGCGCCGCCGACCATGATGGACAGCACGCCGTCGATCGCGCCCTTCTCCCCGCCGGACACCGGCGCGTCGAGGATGCGCAGGCCACGCTCCGTCCCCTCGCCCGCGATCCGCCGCGAGGTCTGCGGGCGGATGGTGGACATGTCGATGTAGAGCGCGCCGGGGCGGGCCGACTCGAACACGCCGCCCGCACCGAAGACGACGTCCTCCACCTGCGGGAAGTCCGGCAGCATCGTGACCACGACATCGGCGCCGGAGACCGCGTCCTCGACGCTCTTCGCCGCCGTGCCGCCGTCGGCGACGAGCCGCTCCACGGCCGCGGGCGACCGGTTGTGTCCGATCACGTCGAACCCGGCCCGCACCAGGTTGGCGGCCATCGGGCCACCCATGATGCCCAGGCCGATGAACCCGATGGTCCTCATGACATCTCCTTCAGCCAGCCGAAGCTCTCGGCGCTCGGCCCGACGGGCTTGTACTCCAGGCCGACCGGCCCGTCGTACGGGCTCGCGTCGAGCCGGGCGAGCAGCGTTGCGTAGTCGATCTCGCCGGTGCCGGGCTGGCCGCGGCCCGGCGCGTCGGCGACCTGCACGTGGCCGAACCGCTCGGCGCCGATCGCGATCAGCGCGCCGAGGTCCTCCCCCATCCGGTACAGGTGGTAGAAGTCGGCTAGGAACGCGGTGCCGGGCACCTGGTCCACCAGGTCGAGCGCGGCCTTGGAGGACGTGATCGGGTAGCGCGCGCTCTCGTGGGAGTTGAGCGCCTCGATCACGACCGTGGCGCCGATACGCCGGGCCGCGGTCACCGCGAGCGCCAGGTTCTCCAGCGCCAGCTCGTGGTCGGTGTCCTCGGAGGTGTTGCCGTACAGCGCGTTCAGCACCCTGCAGCCCATTCGCTCGGCGAACCCGACGGTCACGTCGACGTTGCGCCGGAAGCGGTCGCTGGTGGACGGCGAGGACAGCAGCCCGCGGTCGCCGCCCGCCATGTCCCCGGCGTCGAAGTTGAGCCCGACCAGGCTCACCCCGGCGTCGTCGAGCGCGCCGGCGAGCGCGTCGAGGTCGCGGTCGGCCGGCTCCGGACCGTCGAAGGGCCACCACATCTCGACCGCGTCGAACCCCGCCGCGGCCGCGGCGGCCGGGCGTTCGAGCAGCGGTAGCTCGGTGAACAGGATGGACAGGTTGACGTCGTAACGCATCTCACTCCTCAGGCGACGGTCTGCACCAGACTCTGCCGGGCGAGCTCGGCGGTCTCGGTCGGGGTTCTGCCGACCGTGACCCCCGCGGCCTCCAGCGCCTCCTTCTTCGCCTGCGCGGTGCCGGCCGAGCCGGACACGATCGCGCCGGCGTGGCCCATGGTCTTGCCCTCCGGCGCGGTGAAGCCCGCGACGTAGCCGACCACCGGCTTGCGCACGTGCTCGGAGATGTAGGCGGCGGCGCGCTCCTCGGCGTCGCCGCCGATCTCGCCGATCATCACGATGACCTCGGTCTGCGGGTCGGCCTCGAACGCGGCGAGCGCGTCGATGTGCGTGGTGCCGATGACCGGGTCGCCGCCGATGCCGACGGCCGTGGAGAAGCCGATGTCACGCAGCTCGTACATCAGCTGGTAGGTCAGCGTGCCCGACTTGGAGACCAGGCCGATCGCGCCCGGGCCGGTGATGTCGGCCGGGATGATGCCGGCGTTGGACTTGCCGGGGCTGATCACGCCCGGGCAGTTCGGGCCCACGATCCGGGTCTTGTTGCCGGTCGCGCACGCGTGCGCCCAGAAGCTCGCCGTGTCGTGCACCGGGATGCCCTCGGTGATCACCACGCAGAGACCGATGCCGGCGTCGACGGCCTCGACCACCGCGCTCCTGGCGAACTTCGGCGGCACGAACACGACGGTCGTGTCCGCGCCGGTGGCCTCCACGGCCTCGCCGACCGTGTTGAACACCGGCAGCGTCAGGCCGTCCTTGACCTCGGAGAAGTCCGCGGTCTGCCCGCCCTTGCCGGGGGTGACACCGCCGACCACGTTCGCGCCCGACGCGAGCATGCGGCGGGTGTGCTTGGTGCCCTCGGCACCGGTCATGCCCTGAACGATGATCTTGCTGTCGTCGTCGAGGAAAATCGCCATCTCACGCCCCCTGTGCGGCAAGCTCGGCGGCCTGGCGCGCCGCGTTGTCCATGGTGTCGACCTGCTGGAGGCCGGGCAGTGCCGCCTCGGTGAGGATCCGCCTGCCCTCCTCGGAGTTGTTCCCGTCCAGCCGCACCACGATCGGCTTGTCCACCGTGTCACCGCGGCTGTCCAGCAACCGGAACGCCTGCACGATGCCGTTGGCCACCGCATCACAGGCGGTGATGCCGCCGAAGACGTTGACGAACACACTGCGCACGTCCCGGTCCGACAGGATGATCTCCAACCCGTTCGCCATCACCTCGGCCGACGCGCCACCACCGATATCGAGGAAGTTCGCCGGCCGCACACCCCCGAACTCCTCACCCGCATACGCCACAACATCCAAAGTCGACATCACCAGCCCCGCGCCGTTACCGATGACCCCGACCTGGCCGTCCAGCTTCACGTAGTTGAGATCCTTCGCCTTGGCGGCCGCCTCCAGCGGGTCCTCCGCGGCGACATCCACCAGACCGGCGTGACCGGGATGGCGGAAAGAGGCGTTGTCGTCCAGGGTGACCTTGCCATCCAGCGCGACAATCCTGCCCGCCGGATCCCGGACCAGCGGGTTCACCTCCACCAGCGTGGCGTCCTCGGCCACGAACGTCTCCCACAGCTGAACCACGACCTCCGCGACCTGGTCGGCCACGGCCTCCGGGAACCTCGCCGCGGACACGATCTCCCTGGCCTTCGCGAGATCCACCCCCGCGATCGCGTCCACCGGCACCCTCGCCAGCGCGTCCGGGCGCTCCACCGCGAGCTGCTCGATCTCCATGCCACCCTCGGCCGACGCCATCGCCAAAAACGTCCGGTTCGCCCGGTCGAGCAGGAAGGAGACGTAGAACTCCTCCGCGATGTCCGACGCGGGCGTCACGAGTACCCGGCGGACGACATGCCCCTTGATGTCCAACCCGAGGATGGCCTCCGCCGTGGCCCGGGCGTCGGCCGGGTCGTCGGCCAGCTTCACGCCACCAGCCTTGCCGCGCCCGCCGGTCTTCACCTGCGCCTTGACGACCACCGGGACGCCGAACCCGGCTGCCGCCTCGGCGGCGGCGTCCGCGTCCTCGACGACCCGCTGCCCCGGTCCCACCGGTACACCGTTCGCCGCGAACAGGTCTTTCGCCTGGTACTCGTACAGGTCCACGCGTCGAGTCCTCCACTTGCAGAGCTGTGACCGCGGCCATATCTTGTTGTAGACTGTATGCAGTATGGAAGCACTTGTCCAGGGACCACCGAACCCGGAGGCAGTGATGAGCACCTCAACCGAGACGCTCGACTTTCTCGGACGCCGCTACGCCGTGGGCCCGGCCGCCGAGGAGCTGATCGGCCGGCGCAGGGAGTGGATGCTGTGGCTGCCCTGGGCCGCCATGGCGGCGATCGGCATCCTGCAGTACGGGTTCGGCTCCCTGGTGCCGGCGCTGGTGGGCCGCGGCTGGTCACCGGTGGACGTGTTCTGGCTGCTGGCCCTGTGGACGGTGTTCCAGGCCGGCGCCGGGTTCCCGGTCGCGTCGCTGCGCGAACGCGGCCGGATCGGGCCGCGCAGCACGATGGTCGCGGGAGCCGTGCTGCTCCTGCTCGGCCCGCTCGCGCTGGCCCAGGGCAGCGAGCTGGTCGCGCTGCTGGGGTACTCGGTGCTCAGCGGCACCGGCGCGGGCCTCGTCTACGCGACCTGCTCGTCCACGGTGGCCAAGTGGTACCCGGAGCGGACGGCGGGGCGGGTCAGCGTGGTCACCGGCGCGTTCGCGTACGGCTCGGTGCCCTTCGCCGTGGCGTTCCTGTTCACCGTGGACGGTGGTCCGCTGGCGCCGACGCTGGTGGTGACCGGCGTGCTGATCTTCCTGACGGTGCTCGCGGTGGGCGTCGTGCTGCGCGACCCGCCGGCGAACTGGTGGCCGCCGGAGGTCGACCCGCGGGAGTGGGCGCTGGACGGCCGCCGGGTGAACGCGGTCCGCCAGTACACGCCGCGCGAGGCGATGCGGACCGGCGTGGCGCCCCTGATGTACCTGATCCTGTTCTGCGCCAGCGCGGTCTCGCTGTTCGACATCACGTTCCTGGCCACCCTCGGTGCCCGGCTCGACGTCGCGCTGCTGGTGGTCGCGCTGTGCACCGGGCTGCTGCTGGGCACCAACGGCGCCGGCCGGGCGCTGGCGATCCGGGTGTCCGACCAGGTGGGCCGCACCCGCACGCTGGGCTGGGTGCTCGCGGTCCTGGGCGTGGGTCAGCTGTGCCTGGCCAGCGCCGCGACGACGGGCTCGGTGGCGATCCTGCTGCTCGCCTCGCTGCTGGCGGGCACCGGCGGCGGCGCGTTCTACCCCCTGTTCGCGAGCCTGGTGCGCGAGTACTTCGGCGACCAGAGCCCGGGCGCGCGGCAGACGCACGCGGCGGTCTACAGCGCCAAGGCCTTCGGCGGCGTGCTCGGCGTCGGCATCGCCGCGATCGTCCTGCCCGGGTGGGGCTACCCGGCGGTCTTCATGCTGGCCAGCATCCTCGCGGTGGCCTCCGGCGCGCTGTGCCTCAAGCTGCGCCAGCCCGGCCGCTTCCTGCCCGGCATCCCCCCACACCAAGCCACCCCCTGACCCCCGCGAGTCCAACACTCCGAACCCGCGAGTCCAACCCCCCGAACCCGCGAGTCCGACACTCCGAACCCGCGAGTCCCCCACTCCGAACCCGCGAGTCCGACACTCGGAACCGGCGTGTTCGGCGCTCCGAGGTGCGCCGATGTCGGACTCGGCGGTCGGGAGCGTTGGACACGCGGGTCGGGAGCGTTGGACTCGCGAGGTTTCCCAGGTGGGGGAGGCATGTGACCCGGTGGGGCGGTGTCAGCCGTCACTGAGTGTGAAGGTGCTCACGAGGGGCATAATCGGACATGCTCAGCGTTGTATGCTGTAGACAACGAACGACGCCGTGTGCCCACAACGTGTTGGAGTCAACCATGCAGCCGACCGAGTTGCCGAAGGAGCTGGCGGCTCGCCGGATCGATCGCCCGGTCCCGCTTCGGGAGCACGTCTACCAGGCGATGCAGGAGCTCATCATCTCCCGGCGCCTGGCCCCGGGGCAACACCTGGTCGAGAGCGAGCTGGCGCAGATGCTCGGCGTCTCCCGCCAGCCGGTCCGCGAGGCGTTGCAGTGGCTCAACAACGAGGGCTGGGTCGACCTGCGCCCCGGCTACGGCGCATTCGTGCACGCCCCGACCCAGGACGAGGCCGACCAGCTGCTGGCCGTCCGCTCGCTGCTGGAGGGCGAGGCCGCCCGGCTGGCCGCCCTGCACGCGGACGCCGAGGGCGTCGCCCGGCTGCGCGACCTCAACCACCAGGGCGAGGAGGCCCTCGCCGCCGACGACGTCGACACCGCGGTCGCGCTCAACGCCGCCGTGCACCGATGTGTCACCGAGCTGTCCGGCAACAAGGTCCTGCTGGACTTCGCCACCCAGGTGGACCGCAGGGTCCGCTGGTACTACACCCCGATCGCCCGCCGGCGCGGCAAGCAGTCCTGGCAGGAGCACACCAAGCTCATCGACGCGATCGAGAAGCGTGACGCGGACACCGCCGCCCGCATCATGCACGAGCACACGGAGCGGACCCGGAAGTCCTACCTCGAGCAGCGCGCCGCCGACGGTTCCGACGACCAGCAGCTGATCGAGCTGCCCGCCCGGCGGCGCCGCCGGACGTCCACTCGCAACTGAGCCGCCACCGCGGCCCACAACCCCGACCCGAGGTGACCTCCGTCGCCTCGCTCGACCGACCCCGCCCGTCGCGACGCCGCGACCCGGGGTTCCACGGTGCTGTTCGCAGCAAGGAGGTGAGAACAACCATGCGAAAGCTCTTCAAGCTCCCCCGGGGCTTCAACGCCGACGGCCGCATGCTCGGCGTCGGCCTGGCCGCGGCGATGGAGAAGCAGCGCCAGGACGCCACCCGTGGCGTCGAGGACTACCTGCGCCGCACCGCCACCGGCGGCGACGGGCGTGTGACCACCACCTCGGTCTGACCCGGTCCCGTACCGGGTAACCCGGGAACCGGTGGATCCGAGCCGCGGAATGCGGCTCACCCACAGGAGGTGACAGCGAATGCGTAACTGGCGAGAGCACCTCAAGGCCCTCACCAGCTCTCCGCGCGGCTGCAGCGCCGACGGCCGGACCCTCGGCATCGGTCTCGCGACGGCCATGGCCGCGCAGCGCGAGCCGGCGGCCCGCGAGGTCGAGACCTACCTGCGCGACGGCGCGAGCCACGAGGACCGGCGCGTGACCGCCGGCGTGTGAGCACGACGCCGGTAGCACCGCGAAGTCCGGTGGGCCGGGCCACGATACGGGTGGCCCGGCCCACCGCGTCTAGCACACTCCTAGTCGACCTCGGCGGCGGGCACCTCGTCGGAGACCTCCCGCAGCTCGCGGTCCCGGTCGCGGCGCACCTTGAGCATGCTGACCACGGCGGTGATCGCGAGCGTGCCGATGATCACGCCCAGCGAGACCAGGATCGGGATCTCCGGCGCCCACGAGACGCCGTGGTGGTGCAGCGTCTCCACGATCAGCTTCACGCCGATGAAGCCGAGCACCACGGCGAGCCCGTGGGACAGGTACACCAGGCGGTCCAGCAGCCCGCCGATGATGAAGTACAGCTGGCGCAGCCCCATCAACGCGAAGGCGTTGGCGGTCAGCACCAGGTAGGGCTCCTTGGTCAGCCCGAAGATCGCCGGGATCGAGTCGACCGCGAACAGCAGGTTCGTGGTGCCGATCGCGACCATCACGATCAGCATGGGGGTCACCAGGCGCTTGCCGTCCACCTTCGTGGTGATCTTCGCGCCGTCGTACCTCTCCGTGGCGGGCAGGATCTTCTTCGCCACCCGCAGCATCACGTTCTCCTTGAACTCCTCGTCCTCGTCGGAGTCGCTCACCACCAGCTGCACGGCGGTGTAGAGCAGGAAGGCACCGAAGATGTAGAACAGCCAGTCGAACTCGGCGATCGCCGCGGAGCCGACCGAGACGACGATCACCCGCAGGACCAGCGCGATCACGATGCCGATGGACAGCACCTTCTGCTGGTGGTCCCGGTGCACCGCGAAGCTGACCATGATGAGCATCGTGACGAACAGGTTGTCCACCGACAGCGAGTACTCGGTGATCCAGCCGGCGAACAGCTCGCCGCCGTACTGGCTGCCCTGGAAGAAGAAGATGGCGAGTCCGAACAGGACGGCCAGCCCCACGTAGCAGCCGATCCAGGCCACGCACTCCTTGAGCGAGGGGTGCCGCGGGTTGCGCGAGACGAGGTAGAAGTCGACACAGATGACGGCGGTCAGCCCGAGGCCGGTGACCAGCCACAGCCAGAGGGGGACGTTCATCGGCTACCTTTCGCCCGCTCGGGTGCGGGCCTCGTCGACTCGTCCACGATTATCCGTGGTACGTCGAGGGGCACTCAACGGGTCCTGGACCCGGCGCCGGGGCTCGTCCGGCGGATTCGCGCCACCGCGGACCCGCCGGACGCGGCGTCAGCGACCCGAGGTCGCGTCGGCTTTGTGATCGGCCCGGTGGCGGCGCGACGTCGCCCTTCTCCGCTCCTTGGCCTCGTACATCGCCTTCGCGTACGAGGCGTAGCGAAGGTAGACGTCCCTGGCCACCTCGTCGTGCTCGGCGAGCCGAGCCCACCAGCGCGGAGCCAGGCGCTCGTGCAGCCACAGGAAGCCGATCGCGAAGCCGAGGCTGACGATCCCCTGGAACGCCAGGAAACCCAGCGTGTCCGGCGGCAACGTCGGCGTGCCGCCGACGTACCAGCTGAGCGCCAGCTCGTGCAGCAGCCGGGCCAGCGGGAACCCGACCAACCAGTACAGCGCGGCCGGGGCGAACCCGCCGAGCCGCACCCGTTTGTTGATCAACAGCGTCGTGTATCCGCCACCGAGTAAGGCGAGCGGCACGCCGAGCGACAGCGCGGCCACCACCGCGGCCCCGGCGGACTGACCGACGATCGCGGTCAGCCCACCGGCGAGCACGCCGGCGATGAACCCGACTGCCAGACCCGGCAGGGTCAGCAGGAACAGACGGCGCATCGCACTCAACTCCCTAGCTCACCACGACGCCGAACCGGACCATGGAGTAGAACAGCATGCCGAGGTAGAACACCGCGCCGAAGCCGATGATCGCGTTGGACCACCATTTCGGCCGGATGGGTTTCGGCAGCATCCTGTTGTTCACCAGCAGCAACACGATGCAGTACGCGCCCATGGCGAAGGTGGACAGGAACGCCAGGATGTCCAGCACGTCGCTCGGTCCGTCCGCGGGTCCGAACAACAGGATCAGGATGCCGAACACGATGACGCCCCACAGGAATCCCGCGTACAGGTGGGACATCTTGAACCGCTTCGCGCCCGGGAAGTGGAAGTAGGTCATGTCGGCCTGACCACGGGAGAACGAGTCGAACAGGCCGAGCGTGGCGTTCACCCCGATGAGCGCGATGAACCCGAAGAACAACCCGCCGAGCACCGAGCCGCCGACCGAGGCGAACGAGTCGGACATGGCCTGCAACGCCGCCGACCGCTCACCGTTCTCGATGACGTCCTTGACGTTCGGGTTCTGCCGCGCGGCGGACTGGGCGAGCACCGTGAACGAGATCGTCACCAGCATCGTGATGCCCCAGAACAGAAGGAACGCGTCGAACGTGATCCACCGGCGCCAGCCGCGCCACTTCGCCATCTCGCCCGCGTCCGAGGTGTCGAACATGAACCCGTGCGCGGGCACCTTCTCCTGCTCGCCCGCCGTGCGCAGGCCGCGGATCTTCGGGACGTGCGCGCCCATCCCGGCCCCGGACTCACGCAGGTGCAGCGTGTACCACATCTGCTGCATGCCCGACGGCCCGGCGAACGCGATCGAACCGACCACGACCGGGAACCAGTCCGCGGACATCATGTCGTGCGGGAAGTAGCCGAACGCGAACATGCCGCCCAGCGTCGAGCCGAGGTCGGCCCAGCTGCCCGCGATCGAGGCGATGATCGCGGTGCCGATCACCAGGACGCCGATCAGGAAACCGAGAATGTTCTCCACGACGTCGTAGATGACGCTGGCCAGGCTGAACAGGATCCCGACCAGGATCAGCACCACGATCGCCGAGACCACCCAGGGTATGCCGGTCAGCTGTTCGAACGCCGACATGCCGGCGGACAGGTGGCCGGGCCACATGTAGACCAGGATGGCCGTGATGAAGAAGAACCACATGATCGGCTTGAACACGCGTGCCGCGCCGGTGAAGATGCTCTCCCCGGTTGCCATGGCGTAGCGCGCCATCTCGAGCATCACCACGGCCTGCAGGGTGACGCCGATCAGGAACAGCCACCGGATCTCCGGGCCGAAGACCAGCACCAGCCGTGGCCACATGTACGACTCGCCCATGCCGACGCCGAGCGCGAGCAGGAAGACGGTCGGCCCCAGCAGGTGAATGGACGGGGGCGCGTCCGGTAGGGGGCGAATGGGCATCGGTTCGAGCTTCCCGGCTCGCCATACCCGCTCCTCGCCCGCGACAGTGCTTGTGGTGTTCACCTCCGCACCGCCCGCGGCGGGCGGGTTGTGAGAATCCACCATTGGACCTCCAGTGTTCGGGTTTTCGCCTGTCGACCCCTGCCGGTGACCGCCGTTCCCGTCCGAGGCGGCCACCCGTTCACATCACGATGGTCGGCGGCGTCAGCCGCACCGAGGGCAATTCGAAATATCGCCGGCGATTCGACCACCGAGTGTGATTTCGTAGCCGGCTCATTTCGAATTGCCCTCGTCGACCAGACCGGCGGCCCGCGCCCACCGGTACTTGGCACCGAGCACCGCGACCGGCCGCTCGGTGGTATACGGGTAGGCGATCACGCGGTGCTCGAACAGGTACTCGCTCGCCTGCTCGACCTCGGTGTCACCTGCCAGCGACGCCACCACCGGTTTGTCGATCCCCTTGGCCCTCGCCTCGGCGAGGACCTTCGCGGTGAGTTCGGCGAACACCATCGGCGGAGTGACGATCGTGTGCCAGTAGCCCAGGATCAGCGCGTGGATGCGCGGGTCCTCCAGGCCAAGGCGGATGGTCGCCTCGTACGTCGACGGTGGCTCGCCACCGGTGATGTCGATGGGGTTCCCGGCCGCCCCGAACGGCGGGATGAACTTGCGGAACGCCTCGTCCAGGTCCGGCGGGATGTCCATCAGGGACAGTCCCTCCGCGACGCAGGCGTCCGAGAGCAGCACGCCCGAACCGCCGGCGCCGGTGATGATGACGACGTTCTCGCCCTTCGGGGTGGGCAGCAGCGGCAGCCCGCGGGCGTACTCGAGCATCTCGTTGAGGCCGGGCGCCCGAACCACGCCCGCCTGGCGGAGGATGTCGTCGTAGACCTTGTCGTCGCCGGCCAGCGCGCCGGTGTGCGAGCTCGCGGCCCGCGCCCCCATGTCCGTGCGGCCGGCCTTGAGCACGACGACCGGCTTCTTCCTGGTCATCCGCTGGGCGGTCGCCACGAACGCCCGGCCGTCCTTGAGGTCCTCCAGGTGCATGGCCACGCACTGGGTGTTGTCGTCCTGCTCGAAGAACGTGAGCAGGTCGTCCTCGTCCACATCGGACTTGTTGCCGAGCCCGACGATCGCCGAGACACCCATCTTGGTGGTCCGCGCGAAGCCCAGGATCGCCATGCCGATGCCGCCGGACTGCGAGGTGAGCGCCACCCCGCCCTTCACGTCGTAGGGCGTGCAGAACGTCGCGCACAGGTTCTGCGGCGTGTAGTAGTAGCCGTAGATGTTGGGCCCGAGCATCCGGATGCCGTACTCGCGCGGCGATCGCCACGATCTCGTCCTGCAGCTCCGCGTTGCCGGTCTCGGCGAACCCGGAGGGGATCATCACCGCGGCCGGCGACGCCCTTCTTGCCGCAGTCGGTGAGCGCCGGGGCCACGAACTTGGCCGGCACCGCGAACACCGCGACGTCCACCTCGCCCGGCACGTCGCTGACCGACTTGTACGCCTTGCGGCCCAGGATCTCGTCGGCCTTCGGGTTGATCGGGTGGATCTCCCCCGCGTAGCCGCCGTTTATCAGGTTCTTCATCACCGAGTTGCCGATCTTGCCGGCCTGGTCGGAGGCGCCGATGACCGCGACCGAACGCGGGTTCATCAGCCGGTTCATCGCGGTGAGGATCTCCTCCTGGCTGTGCTGCACGGGCCCGCTGCGCTGCTCGGTCTCCAGCAGGATGCGCACGTCGGCGGCGGACGCGCCGCTCGCCGAGGCGAACACCGGGTTCAGGTCGAACTCGCTGATCTCCGGGAAGTCCGTGACCAGTGTGGACACCCGCTGGATCACGCCGGCGAGCGCGTCGAGGTCGACCGGCTCGGTGCCGCGGGCGCCCTGGAGCACCTCGGCCGCCTTGATGCCGGTGACCATCGAGCGCGCCTCGGCCAGGTCCAGCGGCGCCAGCCGGAACGTCACGTCCTTGAGGACCTCGACGAGCACGCCGCCGAGCCCGAACGCGACCACCTTGCCGAACGTGCCGTCGGTGGTGGCGCCGACGATGACCTCCTGGCCGCCGCCGACCATCTCCTGCACCTGGACACCGGCGATGTCCGCGGACTCCTTGTACACCTTGGCGTTTGCGACGATCTTCTCGAACGCGGCGCGGGCGGCGTCGCCGCCGTCCACGCCGACGATCACGCCGCCCGCCTCGGTCTTGTGCAGGATGTCCGGCGAGACGATCTTGCACACCACCGGCCGGCCGATCTCCCCGGCGAGCCGGGCCGCCTCGTCGGCGGTCGCGGCGAGCCCCTCGCGCGGGGTCGGGATCCCGTAGGCGTCGCAGACCCGCTTGCCCTCCGGCGCGGTGAGCGACGTCCCGGCCCTCGGCCCGGACCTTGTCCAGGACCTCGCGAACGGTGCTCTTGTCTACTTCGGACATGACCTCAGATCACTCCATTCGCCTTGAGCTCGGCCAGCTCGTCGTCGTCCAGCCCGAACTCGGTTCCGTAGACGTCGTGGTTGTGCTCGCCGAGCAGCGGCGAGCGCTGGACGTCCGCCGGGGAGTCGGAGAGCTTGATCGGCATGCCGACCGTGGCGAACTCGCCCCGCTCCGGATGGGGCACCGTGACCACCATCTCGTTGTCCACCAGCGAGGTGTCCTCGATGATCTCCTTGGTCGACAGGATCGGCCCGCAGGGGATGTTGTGCGCGTTGAGCTTCGCCAGCACCTCCCACTTGCCGTGGTCGATCGTCCAGTCCTCGATCATCTGGAACATCTTGTCCAGCTTGGTCAGCCGCGCCTCGGGCGTGCTCCACTCGGGATCGTCGGCCAGCTCGGGCCGGCCGATCAGCTTCGCGATCGGCGCCCAGCCGACCGGCTGGACGATCACGTAGATGTAGTCGTTGGGCCCGCCGGGCGCGCACCGGACCGCCCAGCCCGGCTGCCCGCCGCCGGACGCGTTGCCCGACCGCGGCACCTCGTCGCCGAACTCGCGGTTCGGGTACTCGTCGAGCGGGCCGTGGGCCAGCCGCTGCTGGTCGCGCAGCTTCACCCGGCACAGGTTGAGCACCGCGTGCTGCATGGCGACCGTGACCCGCTGGCCGCGGCCGGTGTGCTCGCGCTGGTAGAGCGCGGCGAGGATGCCGGCCACGGTGTGGATGCCGGTGCCCGAGTCACCGATCTGGGCGCCGGTGGCCGTCGGCGGGCCGTCGGAGAACCCGGTGGTGGACATCGAGCCGCCCATCGCCTGCGCGACCACCTCGTAGGCCTTGAAGTGGGTGTAGGGGCCGTCGCCGAAACCCTTGATGGAGGCGTAGATCAGCCGCGGGTTGATCTCCTGCAGCCGCTCCCAGCTGAACCCCATCCGGTCGATCGCGCCCGGGCCGAAGTTCTCCGCGAGGATGTCGAACCTGCCCACCATCTCGGTGAACAGCTCCTTGCCCCGGTCGGACTTCATGTTCAGCGTGATGCTGCGCTTGTTGCAGTTCAGCATCGTGAAGTACAGGCTGTCCACATCGGGCAGGTCGCGCAGCTGCTTGCGGGTGATGTCCCCGGTCGGGGCCTCCAGCTTGACCACGTCCGCCCCCATCCAGGCCAGGATCTGGGTGCAGGACGGTCCGGACTGGACGTGCGTCATGTCGAGGACGCGGACGCCGTCGAGTGCCTTGCGCATGACGAACCCCTTTACTTGTACATGGTCTGGTTCATGGTCCCGGGCGCGTAGACCTCGGGATCGACCCAGACGTTGATCAGCGATGGCAGCCCGCTCTCCCGGGCACGCTCCAGAGCCGGCCGGATGTCCTTGGGGTCACGGACCTCCTCGCCGTAGCCGCCGAGCATGCTGGCGAACTCGCTGTAGCGGATGTCGCCGAGCGTGTTGCCGATCCGGCCGCGGTCCGCGCCGTACTTCTGGATCTGGCCGTAGCGGATCTGGTTCATCGACGAGTTGTTGCCCACGATGCCGACGAACGGCAGGTTGAACCGGACCAGCGTCTCGAAGTCGAAACCGGTCAGCGAGAACGCGCCGTCCCCGAACAGGGCCACGACCTCCTTGTCCGGCCGGGCGTACTTGGCCGCCATCACGAACGGCACGCCGACCCCGAGCGTCCCGAGTGGCCCCGGGTCCATCCAGTGGCCGGGCGAGCGGGGCTGCACGACCTGACCGGAGAAGGTGACGATGTCGCCGCCGTCGCCGATGTAGATGGAGTCCTCGGTGAGGAACTCGTTGATCTCGTGCACCAGCCGGTACGGGTCGATCGGCGAGGCGTCGGAGTGCTGGCGGGGCAGCCGCTTCTCGTAGGCCTGCGTCTCGACCGCGCGCAGCTCCTCCAGCCAGGTCTTGCGGGCGACCGAGCCGTTGTCCATCCGGCCGGAGGCGGCCTGGGTGACCGCGGCGAGCACCGCGCCGGCGTCGCCGACGATGCCGAGGTCGATGTCCCGGTTCTTGCCGACCGTGCGGTAGTCCAGGTCGACCTGCACGACCGTGGCGTCCTGGGAGAGCCGCTTGCCGTAGCCCATCCGGAAGTCGAACGGGGTGCCGACGATGATGATCAGGTCGGCGTTCTGGAACGCGTAGCGGCGGGCCAGCTGCAGGTGGTGCGGGTCCTTCGGGGGCAGCGTGCCGCGGCCGGAGCCGTTCATGAAGGCCGGCACGTTGAGCGTGCGCACGAACTCGATCGCCGCGTCCGTGCCGCGGGTGGTCCACACCTGGCTGCCCAGCAGCACGCAGGGCTTCTCCGCGGCGACGACGAGGTCGGCGAGCCGCTCGATCGCGGCCGGGTCGCCCGCGCTCTTCGTGGAGGCGCGGTAGGCGCCTGCCTTGGGAATGCGCGCCTTCTCCACCGGGACCTTCGCGTCGAGGATGTCGCGCGGGATCTCCAGGAAGGACGGTCCGGGGGCGCCGAGGTAGCACTCGCGGAAGGCCATCGACACCAGGTCCGCGGCCCGCTCGGTGCTCGGCACGGTGGCGGCGAACTTGGTGATCGGGCTCATCATGTCCACGTGCGGCAGGTCCTGCAGCGAGCCCATCTTGTGCTGGGAGAGCGCGCCCTGGCCACCGATCAGCAGCATGGGGCTCTCCGCGCGCAGCGCGTTGGCCACGCCGGTGACCGCGTCGGTGGTGCCCGGCCCGGCGGTGACGACCGCGCAGCCGGGCTTGCCGGTGACGCGCGCGTAGCCGTCGGCCGCGTGCGCGGCGACCTGCTCGTGCCGCACGTCGATGACATCGATGCCCTCGTCGACGCAGCCGTCGTAGATGTCGATGATGTGGCCGCCGCAGAGCGTGAAGATCACGTCCACGCCCTCGGCCTTCAGCGCCTTGGCCACCAGGTGACCACCGGAGATCAACTCGGGTTCGTTCTCGGCCGGTACCGGGACCGAACTGGCGCCCTGCGGCGTCGTCTCGACCGATGAAGCCATCTGCCTGGTCATCTCCTCGTGTCAATCAGTGTGTCTCGTGGTGGCGCATACTGCATACCGTATGACCTTAATGTCGGCCGGCGTCCCGGTCTACGCCCAGTCGGTCGCTTCTTCGACGCTCCGGTCCGCGCCGCTGGTCAGACCCGTGACCGCGTCCCGTTCGGACAGTCCCGGATCACCACTTCTCGTCTTGCCGAACATCTCATACTGTATGCTGCATACGAAATGAACACAAGAACGGAGCTTGCGGTGAGAGTTGCTGTTCTTGGGGCCGGCGCCATCGGCGCGTATGTCGGTGCCGCCCTGCACCGAGCCGGAGTCGAGGTGCATCTCATTGCCAGAGGTCCCCACCTGAAGAAGATCCGCGAGTCGGGCGTGCGCGTGGAGAGCCCGCGCGGAGACTTCACGGCCCGTCCACACGCGACAGACGACCCGACCGAGGTAGGGACGGTCGACCACATTTTCCTCGGCCTGAAAGCAAACCGATACGCCGACGCCGGCCCGATGGTCAAACCGCTGCTGCACGAGGACACCACGATCATCGCCGCGCAGAACGGCATCCCGTGGTGGTACTTCCACGGGGTGCGGGGACGCTACGCCGGACACCGCATCGACAGCGTCGACCCGGGCGGGGCGGTCAGCGCCGCGCTGCCCGTCGAGCGCGCGATCGGCTGCGTGGTCTACGCGGCCACCGAGATCGCCTCCCCTGGCGTGATCCGCCACCTGGAGGGGACCCGTTTCTCGATCGGCGAGCCGAGCGGGGAGATCTCCGCCCGCTGCACCTCCTTCTCCGAGGCCATGATCGCCGGCGGGCTCAAGTGCCCCGTCGAGCCGGACCTGCGCAAGGACATCTGGCTCAAGCTCATGGGCAACATCGCGTTCAACCCCATCAGCGCGCTGACCCGCGCCACGATGGCGGGGATCTGCCGGCACCTGACCACCCGCCGGCTGGTGATCCAGATGATGAAGGAGACCCTCGACGTCGCCGCCCGCCTCGACGCGCACCCGGAGATCTCCATCGAGCGCCGGCTGGCCGGCGCCGAGCGGGCGGGCGAGCACAAGACGTCCACGCTGCAGGACCTCGAACGCGGCCGGCCGCTCGAGCTGGACGTGATCCTCAAGGCGGTCGTCGAACTGGCCGACCTGACCGACGCCGACGCGCCGACGCTGCGCGTGGTCAGCGCCCTGGCCGACCTGCTGAACGAGCAGGTGGCCGCCTCCCCCGCCGCGGGCTGACCGCCCCGGCTCCACGACCGGCGGCGGGCCCCGGACGCGACCCGTCCGGGGCGCGCCGCCCGTCAGGCCGGCCAGGAGGTCAGCGCCAGCTCGCGGAGGCGGACCGGGTCGGCGAGCACGTCGATCGCGGTGATCCGGCCGTCGCGCACCGTGAACCCCATGACCGACACCGGCCGCCCGCGCGGCGCCACGACCGCGCCCGCCGCGGCGTTGACCAGCGCCGGCCTGATGAACCCGGCGAACCGCTCGTAGCCGAGGGCCTGCTCGGCCACCGCCCGCGCCCCGCGCAGGAGCCCGGCGGCGGCCGGCCGCGACGGCCCGCCGTCGGCGCGCAGCACCACGTCCGGGTCGAGCACCGCCATCAGCGCGCCGAGGTCGCCGTCGCGGGAGGCGGCGAAGAACGCGTCGACCACCTCGCGCTGGCGGGCCGGGTCGGCGTCCGGCGCCGGCGCGGCCCGGCGCACCCGGCGGCGGGCGCGGCTGGCCAGCTGGCGGGCCGCCGGCAGCGAGGTCCCCACGACCGGCGCGATCTCGTCGAACGGCACGGCGAACATGTCGTGCAGCACGAACGCCAGCCGCTCGGCGGGCGTCAGCGTGTCCAGCACCACCAGCATCGCGAGCCCCACCGAGTCGGCCAGCAGCGCCTGCTGCTCCGGGTCGACCCCCTCGGCGGGGCTCACCACCGGGTCCGGCACGTGCGTGCCCGACAGCCGCTCCGGCCGGGAGCCGCGGGCACGCAGCATGTTCAGGCACACCCGGGCAACCGCCGTGGTCAGCCAGCCGCCCAGGTTCTCGATGTCGTCCGCGCCGGCGCGGCTCAGCCGCAGCCACGCGTCCTGGACGGCGTCGTCTGCCTCGCCGAGCGAGCCGAGCGTCCGGTAGGCGACCGCCCGCAGGTGGTCCCGGTGCCGCTCGAAGCGCCTGGCCAGGTCGTCCTCGTTCATCGGTCACACTCTCTCGTCGCGGCGGGTCATAGCGGTGGGAACTCCGACGAAAGACGAGGACACGCTATGACATCCCCCGTTCTGGTCACCGGTGGCACCGGCACGCTCGGCCGGCTCGTCGTCGCGCGGCTGCGGGACGCCGGCCACGCGGTGCGGGTGCTCAGCCGCCACCCGCGGGAGGGAACCGGCGGCGTCGAGTTCGTGACCGGCGACCTGGCCGCGGGTGACGGGATCGAGCCGGCGGTGGCCGGGGTCGCGACCATCGTGCACTGCGCGGGCACCTCGAAGGGCGACGAGGACAAGACCCGCGCCCTGGTCCGCGCCGCGACCCGGGTGGGCGCGCCGCACCTGGTCTACATCTCCGTGGTGGGCGCGGACCGCGTCCCGGTGGTCAGCCGGGCCGACCGCGGCATGTTCGGCTACTTCGCGGCCAAGCTCGCCGCCGAGCGGGTGGTGGCCGACTCCGGCCTGCCGTGGACCACGCTGCGCGCCACCCAGTTCCACCAGCTGTCGCTGACCGTGGCGCGGCAGCTGGCGAAGCTGCCGGTAGTGCCGGTCCCGGCCGGCTCCCGGTTCCAGCCGATCGACGCCGCGGAGGTGGCGGACCGGCTCGTCGAGCTCGCGCTCGGCGACCCGGCCGGCCTGGTGGCCGAGATGGGTGGGCCGCGCACGTACCTCATGGCCGACCTGGTCCGGGGCTACCTGCGGGCCGCGGGACGGCGCCGGCCGATCCTCCCGATCCGGATGCCGGGCCGCGCCGCCCGGGCGATCCGGGACGGTGCGAACCTGGCACCCGGCCACGCCGTGGGCCGGCTCACCTGGGAGGAGTTCCTCGCCGGGCAGCTCGGCGCCCCGGTGCGGGGCTAGCGTCGTCGACGCGGGGCCTAGCAGGCCAGGTCGCGCCGGTACCACGTGCCCGGCTTGCCGCCGAGGTGGCCCGGGCCGGCCGGGCCGACGGGGACGAACCCGGCCTTCGTCAGCACCTTCCGGGACGCGGCATTGCGGTGGGCGCAGGCCGCGCGCAGCGTGCGCAGCCCGTGCCGGGCCGCCGCCAGCCGGCACAGCTCCCGGACGGTCGCGGTCGCCACGCCACGGCCGGCGGCATGCTGCGCGACCCGGAAGCCCAGCTCCGCGGTGTGGTCCTCGATGTCGACCAGGTTGAACCTGCCGAGCACCGAGCCATCCTCGGTGACGAGCACGTGGAAGGCGCAGATGCCGGCCTCCTGCTCGGCCAGCAAGGCGCCGTACCGGTCGGTGAAGTGGTCGAAGTAGTCCTCGCCGCGATCGGAGACCGAGGCGGCGAAGTAGGCGCGGTTCGCCAGCTCGAAGGTCAGGACCGCCGCGGCATGACCGGCGTGCAGCCGCTCCAGCTCGGGCATTGCCCGACCCTACCCAGGGCCGGCCCAGCAGCGGGCGACCTACTCGGCGGCCTGGTCCTCGTTCATCTGGTCGGAGAACACGAACACCCGGATGGCGTTGCCGGTGTCCGGGTGCACCTGGGCGAGGTAGGCGGTGGCGGACCTGCCGACGATGTCCTCGATCGCCTCCAGGAAGTCGGCCCGGGTCGCCTCGTGCAGCGTCTCGTGGTGGCGGATCACCGCCTCCCGGTGACCCCGCTCGCGCAGCACCGCGTCCGCGACCGTGAGGCTGTCGATCGACAGCACGACCAGGCTGACCGGGTCGTCGTCGCTGACCGACACCTGCACGTTGCGCGGTCCGCGGCCGTAGAAGGTCCGCTCCAGGCTGGTGATCCGCTCGGCGACGGCGTTGCGCTGCGCCTTCGTTATCCGCATGGCGCCATTCCCTTCACCGGCCGCCGGCCCCGTTGTGCCGCGACTCCCCCGCGGATACCCTCGGCTGTGAGCGCATCGCTCACCCCAAACCATACTGGCTGGTCGGGCCGTGCCGCAGTGTGCCCACCGAACGCGGGCGGGTCGCGCGGCGGGGCGGCTCGAGCGAGATACACCACGTGGTGGCCTCGAGCGAAGGTCGCCGACGGCGACCGGCGAACGCGGACACCACGGGTGCCAAGCGAAAGGGCTTGTCTCGTGGATATGCATCATGGATCCGTCGCGCCCTCGTTCCGGGCGAATTCGAAAACGAGTTATTCGCCTACCGAACTGCGCGCGATGGTCGAGGAAATCGCACTCTCTCCGAACCGCTGGTCGAATTCCGTGCGATTCGACCTGACCGAACGGTTCTACTCCAGGCTGCACCTCGACCGTGCCGTCGAGGTCTGGCTGATCTGCTGGGACATCGGGCAGGACACGCTGCTGCACGACCACGGCGGCAGTGTCGGCGCGTTCACCATGGCGCGCGGCTCGCTGCTGGAGGACTTCGGGGCGGTGCACCGGACCGGGCTGCGCACCCGCCGGCACGTCGCCGGCGACTCCGTCGGTTTCGGCGCAGACTACCTGCACAACCTGGTGAACGTGAGCACCGAGCCGACCGTGTCCATCCACGCCTACTCCCCCCCGCTGCGTGCGATGAACTTCTACTGCTGGCTGCCGACCGGAATGCACCACCTGCGCGAGGTCCCCTGCGACATCCCGGAGCCGGACGTCACCGCGCTGGAGGTGCAGGCGAGCGCCCTGCGGGGGGCCGCGTCATGACACTGCCCGCCTCGACCGTGCACGAGCCGCGCGGCCGCCCACCGCACCCAAGGGGAACGGAACGCAACCCGGCCACCGGTACGCACCGGGCCGGAGGTCTCCGGCCCACGGTGACCACGCGTGTCGATTCCGGAGAGGCGGACCGGCCATGACCGACGTGGTCACCACCCTGCTCGAGGCGGCCCGGGAGCGGATCGTCCGCCACCAGCCCGCCGAGGCGGCCGAGGCGATGCGCCGCGGCGCGATCCTCGTCGACCTGCGGCCGACCGAGTACCGGTGGCGGTTCGGGGAGGTGCCCGGCGCGATCGCGGTGTCCCGGCACGTGCTGGAGTGGCGGCTGGACGTGACCAGCACGCACCGGCTCAGGGAGCTGCGCGGCGGCGACCGGGACCAGGAGATCGTGCTGATGTGCAACGAGGGCTACACCTCCAGCCTGGCCGCGCACCAGGTGATGTCGCAGCTCGGGCTGACCCGGGTCGCCGACGTGGTGGGCGGGTTCGCCGCGTGGCGCGCGGCCGGGCTGCCGACGGTGTCGCGGCTGACCCGGTAGCGTCCCGGCCCGACCGGTTGCGGGGCGAGGGAGGCGGCATGGCACGGACGGCGCTGGTCACCGGCGGGGCGAGCGGCATCGGCCTCGCGTGCGCGACACGGCTCGCCGCCGACGGGCTCGACGTGGTCACCGCCGACGTCGCGGACGGCGCCGACCTCCGGCTCGACGTCACCGACCCGGCGGCGGTGACGGCCGCGGTCGGGCGGCTGGACCGCGTCGACGTGCTGGTGAACAGCGCCGGCGTGATCGGCCCGGCCAAGCCGCTCGCCGAGGTGACCGACGCGGAGTGGGCGGCGACCTTCGCGGTCAACGTGACCGGGACGTTCCACCTGTGCCGCGCGGTCACGCCGGGCATGGCCGCGCACGGCTGGGGCCGGGTGGTCAACGTCGCCAGCATCGCGGGCAAGGACGGCAACCCGGGCCTGGCCGTCTACTCGGCGACCAAGGCCGCCGTGATCGGCCTGACCAAGGCGCTGGGCAGGGAGCTCGCGACCACCGGGGTGCTGGTCAACGCGATCGCACCGGCGGTGATCGAGACCCCCATGAGTGCGACCGCCGATCCGGCGACGATGGAGAGGCTGGCGAGCCTCATCCCGATGGGCCGGCTCGGCCGGCCCGACGAGGTCGCCGAGCTGGTCTCCTGGCTCGGCTCGGATCGTTGCAGCTTCTCGACTGGCGCGGTCTACGACCTCAGCGGGGGCCGCGCGACGTACTGATCGGCGGACGCACCCGGCGGCCAGGGATCCGCCGGGTGCGCCCCTTATGCGCTCACCCGGGTGGGAACCAGCATCGTGCCGGGGGTGCGGTCGTCCGGCAGCGCGAGCATCGCGCCGAGCACCTCGTGCGCCGGGCCGATCTCCCGCCAGTACACCTGGCGTGGGGCGAGCACGTCCTGGTTCGTCGGCATGCGTGCGGCGACGACCTCGTCCTCACCGAACAGCTGCACCACGTCGACCACGTCGCGGTGGGCGCGCACGCCGACGACCGCCACCACGTCACCGTTCTCGTCTCTGGGGTCGATGAACCGGAACCCGCGCGCGACGAGCGCGCGAAGTTGGGCATCGGTGCTCGCCGCGGTGTTCGTTCGCGACGCGGCACTGGCGGCCATCAAACCTCCCGTTTCCTGACTTCCGAGAGAAAGGAGACGATGTCGTTCCGGGTGTAGACCAGGACGGGGCCACGCGGATCGCGGGAGTTCCGCACCGCGACGACCTCCGGCGTGGGCCACGTGAGCTCGACACAGTTGCCGACCGCTCCGCTGCGGCTGCTCTTGCGCCACACCGAGTCATCGAGACACCTGGCCGACATGCCGTTGTGTACCTCGCCCGCCATCGTCCCCACCCCTCCCGACTACCTACAGTGTATGCACCTGCACGTGCAGGTGCATACACGGAAACATAACACGTGCGATTGCAGCGGTAAATGCACGTGCAGACGTGCTATGCGGACACGACCGGTGGAAGTCCGTGCACCGGAGGCTTCGTCGCAGGTAGCGACTCACCCGGGAATCTTGACACCGATCGTGACCACCCGATCGGAGTAACTCACAGCTCCGCGCGCAGCTTCGCGACGAGCTGGCGGCTGCGGTCCGGGGTCTCCGCGTCGACGGCGAGCCGGTCGATGACGCGGCCGTAGACCTCGATCTCGTGCGGCCGGTCGAGGTACAGCGCGCCGCTGAGGTGTTCGATGTAGACGACGTCCGGCAGCGACGGTTCGGCGAAGCGCAGCATGCTGAACGGCCCCTCGGCCGCGTAACCGCTCATCGCGTACGGCACGACCTGCAGCGTGATGTTGGGCTGCTTGGCGACCTCGAGCAGGTGGTCGAGCTGCCGGCGCAACGTGGCGGTCCCACCGATGGGCCGGTGCAGCACGGACTCGTCGACGACCGCCCACAGCCGCGGCGCGCCCTGCCGGAACAGCACCTTCTGGCGCTGCAGGCGGAGCTGGACCCGGCGCTCGCTCGGCTCGTCGAGGTGCGCGGGCTGGCCATGGCTGACCACCGCGCGGATGTACTCCTCGGTCTGCAGCAGGCCCGGCACGAACTGCAGCTCGTAGTTCTGGATGAGCGACGCGGACTCCTCCAGGCCGACGAAGTTGGAGAACCAGTCGGGCATGAGGTCGGTGAAGCGGTGCCACCACCCGCGCTCGTTGGACTTGCGCACCATGTCCAGGTAGAAGGCGCGCTCGTTCTCGTCCTTGACGCCGTACATCGCGAGCAGGTCGGCGACGTCGCGCTCCTTGAAGCCGACGCGGCCCAGCTCCATCCGGCTGATCTTGGAGTCCGAGCCCCGGATCGCGTAGCCCGCGTCGGCCCGGGAGATGTCCGCCGCCTCGCGCAGGCGGCGCAGCTGGGCACCGAGCACGATGCGCCTCGCCGTCGGCGCTCCGCTGACCTCGCCCGAACCGGGCGTGGAAGACTCCGTCGCGCCACCGCGAGGGTCGTCCACGGCCATCTCCGCCTCCAGTACTCGATCACCTGTCACCGTCAGACAACTCAGAGTACGCGCTCGGTCCCGGACCGGGGAGTAGGCATGGGCCACGAATCTGCAATTCGCAGATAGACGCATGCCGCCGCGCCCGGCCGGGCGCGGCGGCGCACGTCCGCTAGGCGGTGACCAGCGAGACCCCGTACACCGCGAGGATCTCGTTGACCGGCTGGAACCAGGTCTCCCCGCCGCTGCCGCAGTTGCCCCAGCCGCCGGAGGTGACCCCCTGGGCCTGGTCGCCGGAGATGAACGAGCCACCCGAGTCGCCCGGCTCGGCGCACACGTTGGTCTTGGTCATCTGGTACACCGCGCCCTGCGCGTAGTTGACCGTCTCGTTCTTCGCCAGCACCGTGCCGCAGTGCCAGTGCGTCGTGGAGCCCGACCGGCAGATCGAGGCGCCCACCGGTGCCTCACCGGAGCCGCGCACCAGCTGGTCGGGCACGGTGCCCCAGCCCAGCACGACCGGCGCGGTCCACCAGCCGTTGCCGATGCGGATGAACGAGTAGTCGTTGCCCGGGAACGACGAGCCGGCGAAGGTGCCCATCCACGAGCCGTCCCAGCCGACGACCGAGCTGCCGGCGCCGCCGCAGTGCCCGGCGCTGACGAACCCGCCCTGCACCGAGAAGCCGATGGAGCAGCGGACGCTGTTGTTGATGTAGTACGGGTCGCCGCCGACCGTGCCGGCCGAGAACGGGCGCGGCAGCCCGTCGATCTCCCGGACCGTCACCGGTGCCACCGTGCGTGCCAGGTCGAGGAACCCGGACACGTCGGCGCCGCGGCGGACGGTGACGACCACGCTGCCGAGCCGCGGGTCGACGTGCCAGCCGGCCACGCCGGACGGCGCCCGCGCGGCGACCGCGTCCAGCTTCGCCTTGGCGGCGTCCAGCGACGCCTGGGTGTGCCCGACCGTCGCCACCTCGGCACCGGTCGCCCGCACCGCGTCCGCGTTGTCCATTGTGGTCAGTCCGACCACGAGCGCGCCGCGCACCGGGTCGAACCACGAGCCGCCGTAGGCCCCGCCGGCCGCCCGCCGCGCCGCAGGCCCGATCCGGATGGCCGTCGACTCGCGGGCGAGCCGGGTGACCGCCTGCGCCTCGGTCAGCCCGAGGTCGCGCCGCATCGCCGCGACCACGCCGCCCGACGCGATCGCACTGTCCGACTCGGTCGCACTGTCCGCCACCGCGGGCTGACCCGCGAGGACGGCGCTGATGACCGTGCTCAGTGCCACGAGCGCACACGCGCCCACCGACCCGAGCAACTTCCGTTGCTTCATGGTGCTCTCGTTTCTCAGCAGGGATGAGGGTGAGAGCGCTCTCATGCATCACCGTGGTCTGTCCGGCGCTGCCGCGTCAAGGTCTAGACCAAATTTTGTCTGGTTCTAGGGTGACGTCATGTCATCCAGCGCGCACGAGATCACCTCCCCCGCACCGCCTCGCGTGGAGGAGGTCGGCGACGGCGTGTTCGCCTACATCCAGCCGGACGGCACCTGGTGGATCAACAACACCGGCTTCCTGGTCGGCGCGCGCGGGGTGGTCAGCGTGGACGCGTGCGCCACCGAGCGCCGCACCCGCGCCTACCTCGACGCCATCCGCGGGGTCACCCCGCACCCGGTGCGCACCCTGATCAACACCCACCACCACGGCGACCACACGTTCGGCAACTTCCTCTTCACCGGCGCCACGATCGTCGGGCACGAGGCCACCCGGGCCGGCGTGCTCGCCTGGGGCAAGCCGATCGACGAGCCGATCTGGAACAAGGTCGACTGGGGTGCGGTGGAGCTCGAGCCGCCCTTCCTCACCTACACCGACCGCGTCACGGTCTGGGTCGACGACCTGCGCTGCGAGGTCCGGCACGTGGGCACGCCGGCCCACACCACCAACGACTCGATCGTCTGGGTCGCCGAGCGGGGCCTGCTGTTCTGCGGCGACCTGCTGTTCAACGGGGGCACGCCGTTCCTGCTCCAGGGCAGCGTCTCGGGCGCGATCTCGGTGCTCACCGAGGTGCTGAAACCGTTGGGCGCCGCCACGATCGTGCCGGGCCATGGCCCGGTCTGCGGTCCGGAGAAGATCGACGAGGTGCTCGGCTACCTGCGGTTCGTGCGCGACACCGCGCGGGACGGGAGGGCCGCGGGCCTCGCGCCGCTGGAGCTCGCGCGCGAGCTGGACCTCGGCGAGTACGCCGCGCTGCGCGACCGCGAGCGGATCGTGGGCAACCTGCACCGCGCCTACGCGGAGCTCGACGGGGCCGAGCCGGGCGCGCGGATCGACGCCGTCGCGGCGCTGCGGGACATGGTCGCCTACAACGGCGGCAAGCCGTTGTCCTGCCTGGCTTAGCCCATTCGGGTACCGTGGAATCCTCCACGGCGCGGGGAGTTCCGGGTGAGTGAGTTACACGAGGTCGCCGACCCGCTGGTCGGCCGTGCCGTGCGGCTGTTCGAGTTCCTCGGCCGCACCCAGCAGCTGCGCAACCTCCCACCGCGCACGGTCGACGGCTACCGGTCGGTGCTCTGGCTCGACGAGCTGCCCGACCACCCCGCGGTCACCGCCGCGCACCGCGGTGAGCCCGGGCCCGACGACCCGATCCTCACCGTCGACCGCGTCGCCCGGGTCGAGCCGCCCACCCCGGACCCCGGGCTGCTCGTCGAGCGCTGGGACGACCCCGACCGCCCGCCCCCGCCGCCGCAGGACGACGACCTGTGCGAGCCGTACGACAGCTGGCTCGCCGGCTGGCAGGAGTGGGCCGAGACCGAGCGCCGCGACCGGGCGGTGCGCGCCTGGTACGGGCAGCTGTTCGCCACCTACGTCGCGGCCACCGGCAACCCCGAGGAGCTGGAGCTGGTGGTCGGCGCCGGCTGCCTCGCGTGGGCGCCGCCCGGCCACCCCGAGGTGCGCCGGCACCTGGTCACCGCCCCGGTGACCATCACCCTCGACGACGACACCGGCCGGCTCGCGGTGCGCCGGGTCGAGTCGGTCGACGCGGCCGACGTCGAGCTGGACATGCTCGACCCCGGCCGGATCCCGAACCCGCGGCACGCCAACGACATCCGCGCGCAGGCGCGCGAGCTGGCCGGCCACCCGCTGGACCGGACGGAGACCGGCGCGCTGGTCCGCCGCGTGGTGCACTCGCTGGACGCGGGCGGCGAGTACCGGGACGCGGACTCGGTTCCCGCGCCCGCCGCGCACGCGGTGGCGGCGTTCGCCCCCGCGGTCATCCTGCGCCGGCGCTCGCAGCAGGGCCTGGTGGAGATCTTCGCCACCATCGTCGATCAGCTCACCACCTCCGGCGAGGTGCCCGACGGCCTGCGCCCGCTGGTCGACCCCGACCACCGGCCGTCCCCGCGGACCGAGCCGCCCGCCGGCGGCGCGCTGGTCCCGGTCGACGACGACGAGTTCCTCCCGTTGCCGGTCAACGACACCCAGCTGCGGATCATCCGGCAGGTCGACACCCAGGCGCAGACGCTCGTGCAGGGCCCGCCGGGCACCGGCAAGACGCACACCGCGGCCGCGCTGCTGTCGCACCTGCTGGCGCAGGGCAAGCGGGTGCTGGTCACCGCGCACACCGACCGGGCGCTGCGCGAGGTGCGGGACAAGCTGCCGGCCGCGATCCGGCCGCTGTCGGTCGGAGTGGTCGGCACCTCGCGGGAGGACATGTCCGACCTCAAGGTCGCCGTGGAGCGCATCGCCGCCGCGGCCACCGAGCACGACGCGGCGGCGGCGGAGGAGACCGAGCGGGAGTGCCTGGCCGCCGTCGAGCGGCTCCGCTCGCGCCGCGCAGACCTGCACGCGCAGCTCGTCGCCGCCCGCGAGGACGAGGTGCGCGAGCACTCGCACGCCGGCTACCAGGGCACCCTCGCGGCGATCGCGCGGGCGCTGCGGGCCCGGCGCGCGCGGTTCGGCTGGCTGACCGAGCACGCCGACGTGCGGCCCGACGAGCCGCCGCCGCTGCCGGACGAGGACATCGCGCAGTGGCGCGGGCTGCTGCTCGACCGGGCGCTGTCCTCCGACGAGCTGGAGGCCGGCGGCCGGCTGGCCGACCTCACCACGGTGCCCCCGCCGCCCGGGTTCGCCGACCTGGTGGCCGCCGAGCGCGCGGCGGCCGACGACGACGAGCGGCACGACACGGAGAAGGCGCACCTGGCCTTCGACGCGGTGCGCCGGGTGGACGCGGGCGCGCGCGAGCAGCTGCGCCGCCGGCTGCGCGAGCTCGCCGACGAGGCGGACGGCCTGGCCCGGCGCCGGGAGACCTGGATGAACGACGCGCTGGCCGACATCCGGTCCGGGCGCGGGCGGGGCTGGCACGGCCGCGCGCAGCAGATCGGCGCGCTGGTGGGCCAGGCGGAGGCGCTGGTCGCGCGGCTCGGTCCACTCACGACGGTCGAAGTGGACGGCAACCACGCGTTGCTGGTCCCGGTGGCCCAGCAGCTGCACGCGCACCTCGCGGGGGGCGCGCTCAAGGTCGGGCCGGACGGCATGCCGAAGGTCGGCGCGCTCGCGCCGCGGCCGGTCAAGCAGGCGCAGCCGCTGTTCGCGCAGGTGCGGGTGGACGGGCTGCCGCCGGCGAACGCGGCCGGGCTCGCCGCGTTCCTGGTGTGGGCGGACCTGGTCAAGGTGCTCGCCGCGCTCGACCGGGCGTGGCCGGCCGGGGTCGCGGTGGCCGGCGGCTCGGTGCACGAGCGGGTCCAGTGGCACAGCACCGAGCTCGACCAGCTGCACCGGGTGCTGCGGCTGTCCGAGGCGCTGGAGACCCAGCAGCGGCTGCTGACCGAGGCTGGGCTGCCGCGTCCGGACTGGACGGACCTGGACGCGGTGCGCGCGTACGCCAGGCTGGTCGACGTGGCCGCCGCGGCCGACGCGCACGCCGCGGCGGTGGTTCCGCTGCGGCGGATCGAGGCCACGCTGTCGGTCGCGGCCGGGCACGCGGACGCCGCGCCGTGCGTGCGCGCGCTGCGGGAGGCGGCACGCAGGCGCGACCCGGACGCCTACGCGGTGGCGCACCGCAGGCTCGAGCGGTTGCACGAGGTGCGCCGGCTGGTGCGGCGGCGCGACGAGCTGGCCGACCGGGTGCCGCCCCGGCTGCGCACCGCGATCGAGTCCACCGCGGACGAGTCCACATGGGACGACCGGCTCGCGGCGTTCGGCGAGGCGTGGGCGTGGACGTCCACCGGGGCGTGGGTGCTGGCCCAGGGCGCGGCGGACGTCAACGCGCTGCAGGCCGAGATCGGCCTGACAGAGCAGCGCATCCGCGGCGAGGTCGAGACGCTGGCGGCCACCCGGGCCTGGGGGCACGCGGTCTCGCCGGACCGGCTGACCGGGCAGGCGCGGGCGAACCTGGAGCACTACGCGTACCTGGTGCGGCGGCTGGGCAAGGGCACCGGCCGGTACGCCGCGCAGCGGCGGGTCGAGGTGCGCCAGGCGATGGACCGGTGCCGGCCGGCCGTGCCGGTGTGGATCATGCCGGTGTACCGGATCGCCGAGCAGCTGGCGATCGGGCGCGACATGTTCGACGTGGTGATCGTCGACGAGGCGTCCCAGGCGGGGCTGGAGGCGACGTTCCTGCAGTACCTGGCCCCGCGGATGGTCGTGATCGGCGACGACAAGCAGGTCTCGCCGTCGGCGGTCGGGGTGGACCAGCAGCAGTTGCGCGACCTGGCCGGCCAGTACCTGGCCGACGACCCGTACCGGTCCGCGTGGCAGGACCCGCAGCGGAGCCTGTTCGACGAGGCGAAGATGCGCTACCGCGGGCTGCTGACGCTGACCGAGCACCGGCGCTGCGTGCCGGAGATCATCGCGTTCTCGAACCGGGTGGCCTACGAGCCGGACGGGATCCGGCTGGTGCCGGTGCGCCAGTACGGCGCCGACCGGCTGGAGCCGGTGCGGCCGGTGTACCTGCCGGACGGGCACGTGGTCGGCACCACGAACAAGGTCAACCCGGTCGAGGTGGAGGCGGTCTGCGAGGCGCTGGAGAAGTGCATCGCGGACCCGCGCTACGACGGGCTGACGTTCGGCGTGATCTCGCTGCTGGGCACCGCGCAGGCGAAGGCGATCGAGCGGCGGCTGCTGGAGCGGATCGCGCCGGAGGACTGGGCGGCGCGGCGGATCCAGTGCGGGGACTCGGCGGACTTCCAGGGCGCCGAGCGGGACGTGATGTTCCTGTCGATGGTGGCGGCCGGCGCGGCGCAGGTGCCGTTGACCCGCGAGCTGTTCGTGCAGCGCTACAACGTCGCGGCGTCGCGGGCGCGGGACCAGATGTGGCTGTTCCACTCGATCCCGCCGGGGGCGCTGGACAACGCCGAGGACATGCGTTTCCAGCTGCTCGACCACTGCTACGGGGTGGTCGCGACGCCGCCGGACGCGTTCCTGCGGCTGCCCTCGCCGGAGGACACCCTGGTCGAGCCGTTCGGCTCGCTGTTCGTCCAGCACGTGGCGAACCGGCTGGTGGCGCTGGGGTACTCGGTGGTGCCGCGGTACGCGGTGGACTCGGCCGTGCTGGACCTGGTGGTCGTCGGCGCCCGGTCCCGGCTGGCGATCGTGTGCGAGGGCGACGAGTGGCGCGGCGCGGCGGCCTACGAGCGGGACCTCGCCCGGCACCGCGACCTGGAGCGGTGCGGCTGGCGGTTCTTCCGCATCCGAGCGTCGTCGTTCTACGTCTCGGAGTCCGCGGTGCTCGAGCGGCTGCTCGCGACGCTCGGCCAGCTGGACATCCAGCCGCGGGCGCACGCGCCGGCGCACCACTAAGGGTGACCCGGAATCCTCCCGGATATGCGCCGTCCGCCCTGGCAGACCCGCCGGTCGCGGCCGACTCTGGAGGTATGAGTCACGAGTTGAGCAGCGCGGACCTGCGGGCCATCGCACGCCTGGCCGACGACCCGGCGCGCCGCTTCGAGCTGTCCGCCGAGATCACCATCGTCGTCCACGACCTGGACGCACTGCGGGCGGCCGCGAGGAGGTCGTTCGACCACGGCCGCTTCGCGAGCGAGCAGGAGCGCGCCCGGGCGTGGGCGGCGATCGAGGACAACCCCACGAGCCTGATCTCCCAGGCCATCGACTTCGCCCGGCTGACCGAGGACATCCCCGGCATCCTCGGCCACACCGCCGACTGGACCGTCCGCCCCACCACCCCCACCTGACCCCCCGACCCCGCGAGTCCAACCCTCCCGACCCGCGAGTCCAACCCTCCGCGACCCGCGAGTCCCCCACTCCGGACCCGCGAGTCCCCCACTCCGGACCCGCGAGTCCCCCTCTGCGGTCCGGCGAGTCCCCCTGCGGGCGGCGGAGGCATGGCGCGCAGCCGCCGGAACCACGAGGAGGTGGGCGGCGCGACCGGGGACTCGCCCAGCCGCAACGGGGGACTCGCCCAACCGGAACGGGGGACTCGCGCGATCGGAGCGGGTGGACTCGCGGGTTCGGAGCGTTGGACTCGCGGGTTCGGAGCGTTGGACACGCGGGTTCGGAGCGTTGGACACGCGGGTTCGGAGGGTTGGACTCGCGGGGTTGGGGTCAGTGGCGGGTGCGGGCGGGGAGGTCGGCTTCGACCTTGGCGGCGGTCTTGAGCAGTGGGGGGAGCAGGTCGCGGCGCATGGCCTCCAGGGAGGTGCGGCTGGCGTGCGCGGAGACGTTGAGGGCCGCCACCACCTTGCCGGTGCGGTCCCGGATGGGCACGGCCAGCGCGCGCAGGCCCTCCTCCAGCTCCTGGTTCACCAGCGCCCACCCCTGCGAGCGCACCCGGGCGACCTCCCCGCGCAACGACGCCACCGACGACACCGTCCGCGCGGTCAGCGGCTCCAGGCGCACGGCCGACAGGTAGGCGGCCAGCTCCTCCTCCGCCATGCCGGCCAGCAGCACCCGGCCCATGGACGTCGCGTACGCCGGGAACCGGGTGCCCACGCTGATCGACACCGTCATGATCCGGCTCACCGGCACGCGGGCCACGTACACGACGTCGTGCCCGTCCAGCACGGACACCGACGACGACTCGTTCACCTCGCCGACCAGGGCCTCCAGGTGCGGCTCCGCGACCTCCGGCAGCGACAGGCTGGACAGGTACGCGTACCCCAGCTCCAGCACCTTCGCGGTCAGCGAGAAGAACCGGCCGTCCGAGCGCACGTACCCCAGCGAGGCCAGCGTCAGCAGGAACCGCCGCGCCACCGCACGGGTCACCCCGGTGACCGCGGCGACCTCGCTGAGCGTCAGCTCGGGGTGCTCGTGGTCGAACGCGCGGATCACCGACAGCCCGCGCTCCAGCGACTGCACGAAGTCGGACCCACGCCCGGCCACTGCCCACCCCCTGAACGGCTAGATGCTGAAGAAGACTGTCTCACGCTCGCCCTGCAACCGGATGTCGAACGTGTACCCGTCGTCCGACCGCACCGCCACCAGCGTGCCGCGGCGATCCTCCGGTACGGCCGACAGCGCCGGGTCGTCCACATTGGACGGCTCGTCCGGCAGGTACACCCGGGTCACCACCCGGTCGAGCAGGCCGCGCGCGAACACCGACAGGTCGATGTGCGGCGCCTGCAACCGGCCGTCCGGCCCGGGCACCCGCCCCGGCCGCACCGTCCGGATGCCCCAGCGGCCCTCGGCGTCGGTCGGGCACCGGCCGAAGCCGGGGAAACCCGCCACGGCGCCGCGCGGGTCGTCCGGGTGGTCGAACCGCCCGTCCTCGGATGCCTGCCAGCTCTCGATCAGCGCGTCCGGCACCGGCTCGCCCGCCCCGTCGAACACCCGGCCCCGCAGCCAGAAGGCGCCGGGCGTGTCCGCCGAAACGACCTCCGGCCCGTCCGGCCAGTTCAGCGCGGCCGCGAAGAACGGGCCCACCGTCTGCGAGGGCGTCAGCTCCATCAGGACTCCATCGGCGTCTGGTCCCGGCCGCGCAGGACGATGTCGAACCGGTACGCGAGCGCCCACTCCGGCACGGTCTGCGACAGGTCGAACGCGGAGATCATCCGGTGCCGGGCGCCCTCGGGCACGGCGTTGTAGATCGGGTCCTGGTAGAACAGCGGGTCGCCCGGGAAGTACATCTGGGTCACCAGCCGCTGCACGAACGCCCGGCCGAACAGCGAGAAGTGGAGGTGCTGGGAGCGCCAGGCGTTCTCGTGGTTGCGCCACGGGTAGGCGCCCGGCTTGATCGTGACGAACCGGTAGCGCCCGGTGGAGTCGGTCAGGCACCGCCCGACCCCGGTGAAGTTCGGGTCCAGCGGCGCCGGGTGCTGGTCCCTGGGGTGGATGTAGCGCCCGGCCGAGTTCGCCTGCCACAGCTCGACGAGCGTGTCCGGCACCGCGCGGCCGTCGCTGTCGAGCACCCGGCCGTGCACGATGATCCGCTCGCCGAGCGGCTCCCCGTCGTGCCGGCGGGTCAGGTCGCTGTCGGAGTCGACGACGCGCCCCTCGCCCAGCACCGGGCCGGTGATCTCGGTGAGCGAGTGCGCCAGCAGCACCGGCTCCTGGCTCGGCGCGCGCAGCACGGTCGAGACGTACCCGGGCGACGCGAGCGGCGGGTGCGTGCCGCCGGGATCGCGCCGGTAGCCCGGCACCGCGCCGACTGTTCGCTCCGCTCCTCCGCTACTCACCGTCTCTCCCCCTCCGTCCGGACGGCGAACGCTCCGTCGCTCCGCTCACCACCAGATCCGTCATGGCTGGCTTCCTTCCACGAGCCGGCGCAGCACCGCCAGCTCCTCGTCGGTCGGCGGCTCGGTGACGGCCACCTCGTCGGCCACCTTGAGGTCCCAGCCGGTCGCGGCGCGCACGTCCGCGACCTCCACCCCGGGGTGTACCCGGGTCAGCGTGAGCTCACGCGAGGCCGGGTCCGGCTCGAGCACGCAGATGTCGGTGACCACCCGCACCGGGCCGCGGCCGCGCAGGCCGAGCTTCTCCCGGGAGTCGTAGCCGTCGCCGTGGCCGACCGAGGTGACGAAGTCGACCCGCTCGACGAACGTCCGCAGCCCGTGCCGGACCATGATGAACACCTCGCGGCAGGACGCGGCGATCTCCGGCGCGCCGCCCGAGCCGGGCAGGCGCACCCGGGGGTGCGCGTAGTCGCCGCCGATGACGGTGGTGTTGAGGTTGCCGAATCGGTCCAGCTGGGCCGCGGACAGGAAGCCCACGTCGATCCGGCCCGGCTGCAGCCAGTAGTTGAACACCTCCGGAACGCTCACCACCGCGTCCGCCGTCTCCGCCAGCTCACCGTCCCCGATGGACAGCGGCAGCCGGCTCGGCTTGGCGCCGATGGCACCCGACTCGTAGATCAGCACCAGGTCCGGCGCGTGCACCCGGCGGGCCAGGTTGGCCGCCGTGCTCGGCAGCCCGATGCCGACGAAGCAGGACGTGTGGCCGGCGAGCGCCCGCGAAGCCTCGACCGACATCATCTCCTCCGCGGTCCAGCCCGGTGACCCGGTCATGCCTGGACCGCCGCCGCGTAGATGTTCTCCTCCAGCCAGCCGGCGAACGTGTCACGGTCGCGGCTCACCGGGTCCCACGCCCGGTACGCGTCGTTGTCGCGCTCGTAGTAGTCCTGCGCGTAGGACGGCCGCGCGCCGCCCGGCACCACGGCCACCGCGGAGACCACCCAGGACGGCAGCACCACGGCGCCCGGCCGCGGCTCGAGCTCCTCGACGACCTCCTCGACGGTCACCAGCGACCGTCGCGCGGCCAGCACCGCCTCCTTCTGCACGCCCACGAGCCCCCACAGCTGCACGTTGCCGCGCCGGTCGGCGCGCTGCCCGTGCACCACCGTCACGTCCGGCCGGATCGCGGGCACCGCCGCGAGCTCCTCGCCGGTGAACGGGCAGGTCACCGACCTGATGGTGTCGGTGTGCTTCGCGAGGTCGGTGCCCTGGTAGCCGCGCAGCACCGCGAACGGCAGCCCGGAGGCGCCCGCGACGTAGCGGTTCGCCATCCCCGCGTGGCTGTGCTCCTCCAGCTCCAGCGGTGCGGGCCAGCCGTTCTCCACCGCGTCGCGCAGGCGGTGCAGCGAGCCGACGCCGGGGTTGCCGCCCCAGGCGAACACCAGCCGCCGCGCGCAGCCCGCGCCGATCAGCTGGTCGTAGACGATGTCCGGGGTCATCCTGACCAGGGTCAGGTCCCGCCGGCGCTGCCGGATGATCTCGTGCGCGGCTCGCACGGGAATGAGGTGGGTGAAGCCTTCCAGAGCGACCGTGTCCCCGTCCCGGACCAGCTCGGCGATCCCGTCGGCCAGCCCCACAAGTTCGGCCACTGGCGGCCTCCCGCGTCGGTGTGCGCATTACGAACGAACGTTCTCCAGACGCACGATAGGTAACCGACTCGTGGCCCGTCAACGGTTGACGGGCCACGGGCGTACCTCTACGTTCACCCTGAGAACGGGCGTGCGATATCCGAACAGTGCCGTTGAACCTCTCCCCGGGTGGATGGAGTCCCGCCGATGCGCAGACACCTCGCTGTTCTCCTCATGGCGACAACACTGCTTGCCACGACCGCTTGCGGTTCGGACGACGGGGGGCAAGCCTCGAACTCGGACCAGCCCGACAAGGTCACCGTCGGGGTGATCCCGATCCTGGACGTCGCGCCGATCTACCTGGGCGTGGACAAGGGCTTCTTCGAGAAGCGGAACATCGACGTGACCCTGGAGCAGGCCGAGGGCGGCGCCGCGATCGTGCCCGCGGTGGTCTCGGGGCAGTACCAGTTCGGTTTCAGCAACGTGATCTCGCTGCTGCTGGCCCGCTCCCAGGGCCTGCCGGTCAAGATCGTGAGCAACGGCGTCAACTCGACCGGTGTGGACGGTAAGGACTTCGCCGCGCTCATGGTCAAGGGCGACAGCCCCATCCAGAGCGCCGCCGACCTGGAGGGCAAGACGGTCGCGGCGAACACGCTGCAGAACATCGTGGACACCAGCGTGCGCGCGTCGGTGCGCAAGGCGGGCGGCGACCCGAAGAAGGTCAAGTTCACCGCCCTGCCCTTCCCCGAGCAGCCGGCCGCGCTGCAGTCCGGCCGGGTGGACGCGGTGTTCGTCGTCGAGCCGTTCCAGCAGGCGGTGCTGGCCGACGGCGGCCGCAAGATCGCCTCCAGCTACGTGGACACCGCGCCGGACCTGACCGTGGCCACGTACTTCGCCTCCGAGCAGCTGATCGGCGACGACCCGGACCTGGTCAAGCGGTTCACCGACGCCATGCAGGAGTCGCTGTCCTATGCGGACTCGCACCCGGACGAGGCACGGAAGATCATCGGCAGCTACACGGAGATCCCGGCCGACGTGATCGCGAAGGTGACGCTGCCGAAGTGGCCCGCCGACGTGAACAAGGCTTCCGTGAAGACACTCGCCGACCTGGCGCTCGAGGACGGGCTGCTGACCAAGGCGGCCGACGTGGACTCGCTGCTGCAGTGAGTGAGCGGGAGGCGGAGCGAAGCGAACCATGAGTAGCGCGAGGAAGGTCTGTCTCGGCCTGGCGGGGCTGCTCGGCTTCGCGCTGCTGCTGGAGGTGGCGCCCCGGATCGGGGTGGTGCCCGAGCGGTACGCGCCACCGACGAGCCGGATCATCACCACGCTCGCCGAGCAGATGGCCGAGCAGCAGTTCTGGCTCGCCGTGCTCGACACGGTCCGCACCTGGCTGCTGGGGCTCGCGATCGCGGTGGCGCTCGGCGTGGTGCTCGGCGTGCTCATCGGGACCCTCCCGGTGGTGCGCGCCGCCACCTCGTCGACCATCGAGTTCCTCCGGCCGATCCCCTCGGTGGCGCTGATCCCGCTGGTGGTCGTGCTGTACGGCTCGACCATCGCCTCCACCCTGGTGCTCGTCGTGTACGCGGCGTTCTGGCAGGTGCTCGTCCAGGTGCTGCACGGTGTCGCGGACATCGACCCGGTCGCCCGCGACACCGCGCACTCCTACCGGCTCGGCCGCTGGAACCGCGTGCGGTACCTGGTCTGGCCGACCGCCCTCCCCTACGTCGCCACCGGTGTGCGGCTGGCCGCGACCGTCGCGCTGATCCTCACGATCACCGGGGAGCTGGTCATCGGCTCGCCCGGGCTCGGCCGGGAGATCGCGACCGCGCGCTCCAGCGGGGCGGTGGCCATCATGTACGCGCTGATCGTGGTGACCGGCCTGTTCGGGGTGGTCGCGAACCTGGTCACCCGGGCCGCTCGAGCGGCGCGCGCTGCACTGGCACCCGTCGATGCGGACGGAGACACCGGCATGACGGTGCGAGGCAACGGCGGGCGGGCGGCCACCTCGAGGTCGTGGTCGAGCGGATCTGCTCGCGATCGGGCTGCCGGTCGTGCTGGTCGCCGTGTGGTGGGTGGCGAGCGCCGGCAGCACGGACTTCTACTTCCCGCCGCTGCAGAAGATCGTCGAGGTGTTCCCGGACACCTGGTTCGGCCCGCGCATGACCGACGACGTGCTGCCCAGCCTCGCGCGGCTCGGCATCGGCTACGGCGCCGCGCTCGTGCTCGGCATCGGGCTCGGCATGCTGATCGGCTCGAGCCGCCGGCTGCGCGCGCTCGTCGAGCCGGTGCTGGAGTTCCTGCGCGCGGTGCCGCCGCCGGTGCTGGTGCCGATCCTCGTGCTGATCGCCGGCATCGGCGAACACGATGAAGATCCTGGTGATCATCTCCGGTTGCCTGTGGCCGATCCTGCTCAACACCGTCGAGGGCGTCCGCGCCGTCGACGAGGTGCTCGCCGACACCTGCCGCAGCTACCGCATCCGCGGCGCGCTGCGCTGGTGGCACCTCGTGCTGCGCTCGGCGAGCCCGCAGATCGTCACCGGCGCGCGCCAGGCGCTGTCGGTGGGCATCATCCTGATGGTCATCAGCGAGATGTTCGCCGCGTCGAGCGGCCTCGGCTACACCGTCATCCAGTTCAAGGACGGCTTCCAGATTCCGCAGATGTGGAGCGGGGTGATCCTGCTGGGACTGCTCGGCGTCCTGCTGTCGGTGCTGTTCCGGCTCGTCGAGCACCGGGTGCTCGACTGGTACCACGGCAGCCGCAACGTACAGAAGGAGCGATGAATGCTGGCTGTCCGGGAGCTCCACAAGGTCTACGAGAGCCGGGGCCGCCGGGTCGAGGCGATCGGTGAGATCAGCTTCGCGGTCGACGAGGGCGACTTCGTGTGCGTCGTCGGCCCGTCCGGCTGCGGCAAGACCACCCTGCTGCGCTGCATCGCCGGCCTGCTGCCGCCGACGTCGGGCGAGGTGAAGGTCGCGGGCACCACGGTGACCGGGCCGCCCGAGGGGCTCGCGGTCGTGTTCCAGGAGTACGGCCGCAGCCTGTTCCCGTGGCTGCGGGTGGCCGACAACGTCGAGCTTCCCCTGCGCGCGGCGGGCACGGGCCGCGACGAGCGCCACCGCCTGGTGGACGAGGCGCTGGAGGCGGTCGGCCTCGGCGACGCGCACCAGGCCTACCCGTGGCAGCTCTCCGGCGGCATGCAGCAGCGGGTGGCGATCGCCCGCGCCGTCGCCTACCAGCCGCGGGTGCTGCTGATGGACGAGCCGTTCGCCGCGGTCGACGCGCAGACCCGGGCCGACCTGGAGGACCTGGTCCGCTCGGTGTGGCAGCGCCTGGGCGTGACCCTGCTGTTCGTCACCCACGACATCGACGAGGCCGTGTACCTCGGTCAGCGGGTGATCATGCTGTCCGCGTCCCCGACCCGCGTGGCCGAGGACCTCGCCATCGACCTGCCGGACGACCGCGACCAGCTGAACACCCGCGGCGACGCCCGGTTCACCGAGCTGCGCGGCCAGGTGTACGCGCAGATTCAGAAGGCCAAGTTGGAAGGAAAGGCGCGATGACCACCGCCACGAGATCCGTGCTCGATCCCGGCACGTTCGCCGGAAACGTCTACAGTGGAGGGTGGGTCGCCCGCACGGCGGTAGCGCCCCGATCCTCGCCCCCGCCACCGGTGCCGAGCTCGGCACCACCGGCGTCGCCGACGCCACCGACGTCACCGCGGCCTGCGCGGCCGCGTCCGCCGCGCAGGCGGACTGGGCGGCGGCGAGCTTCTCCGACCGCGCCGCCGTGCTGCGCCGCGCGGGCGCGCTGATCGAGGAGAACGCCGACGAGATCGGCGGCTGGATCATCCGGGAGACCGGCGCGGTCGGCGGGCTCGCCGGGTTCGCGGTCGGCGTGGCCGCGCAGGAGTGCTACGAGGCGGCGGCGCTGGCGTCCCGCCCGCCGGGCGAGATCCTGCCCACGGCCGAGCCGCGGCTGTCGCTGCTGCGCCGGGTGCCGGTCGGCGTGGTCGGGGTGATCTCGCCGTTCAACGTGCCGCTGATCCTCTCGATCCGCTCCGTCGCGCCCGCGCTCGCGCTGGGCAACGCGGTGGTGCTCAAGCCGGACGTGCGCACGCCGGTCAGCGGCGGCTTCGCGATCGCGCGGGTGTTCGCCGAGGCGGGGCTGCCCGACGGCCTGCTGCACGTGCTGCCCGGCGGCGCCGACGCGGGCACCGCGCTGGTCGAGCGACCCCCGGGTGCGGGTGGTGTCGTTCACCGGGTCCAGCCGGACCGGCCGCGCGGTCGGCGAGCTCGCCGCCCGCCACCTCAAGCGGGTGCACCTGGAGCTCGGCGGGAACTCGGCGCTGGTCGTGCTGGACGACGCGGACATCGACCGCGCGGTGTCGGCCGCCGCGTGGGGGTCCTACCTGCACCAGGGCCAGATCTGCATGACCGCCGGGCGGCACCTGGTGCACGAGCGGGTCGCCGAGAACTACGTGGAGGCGCTGGCCGCGCACGCGAACGCGCTGCCGGTCGGCGACCCGACCGGCGAGGTGGCGCTCGGCCCGCTGATCGACGCGGGGCAGCGGGACAAGGTCCACCAGCTCGTCACGGCCTCCGTGGACGCCGGAGCCCGGCTCGCCGCCGGCGGCACCTACGAGGGACTGTTCTACCGGCCGACCGTGCTCGACGGCGTGCGGACCGACATGCCGGCCTACGCCAACGAGGTGTTCGGCCCGGTCGCGCCGATCGTGCGGTTCGCGTCCGAGGACGAGGCGGTGCGGCTGGCCGCGGACAGCGACTACGGCCTGTCGCTGTCGATCCTCACCGGCGACGCGATGCGCGGGCTGGCGCTGGCCGAACGGATCCCGACGGGCATCGTGCACATCAACGACCAGACGGTGAACGACGAGGCCGTCGCGCCGTTCGGCGGCGTGCTCGACTCGGGCACCGGGGTGCGCTTCGGCGGCTCGGCCAACCTCGACGCGTTCACCGACTCGCGGTGGATCACCGTGCGCGGCCAGATCCCGGAATACCCTTTCTAGATGGCCTCGGATCGACACCGCACCCAGGTCGCCATCGTCGGCGCAGGCCCCGCCGGCCTGCTGCTCGCCCACCTGCTGCACCTGCGCGGCATCGACTCGGTCGTGCTGGAGCGGCACACCCGCGCCCACATCGAGGCGCGGATCCGGGCGGGCGTGCTCGAGCAGGGCAGCGTGGACGTGCTGACGAAGGCGGGCCTGGCCGGCCGGCTGCAGCGTGAGCGGCTGATCCACCACGGGCTGGAGCTGCTGTTCGACGGCGTGGGCCACCGCCTGCCGCTGACCGACCTGGCCGGCCGGGAGCTGACCATCTACGGCCAGCACGAGCTGGTCAAGGACCTGGTGGCGGCCCGGCTGGACACCGGACGGCCGCTGCTGTTCGAGGCGCCCGCGGTGGCGGTCGAGGACCTGGACACCGACTCGCCCGTGGTCCGCTACGTCCACAACGGACGGACCGAGGAGCTGCGCTGCGACGTGGTGGCCGGATGCGACGGCTTCCACGGCGTGAGCAGGCCCGCGGTGCCGGCGGGAGCGCTGACCGAGTACGAGCACGAGTACCCCTACGCCTGGCTGGGCGTGCTGGCCGAGGTCGCGCCGTCGTCGGAGGAGCTGATCTACGCATCGCACGAGCGCGGCTTCGCCCTGCACAGCATGCGCTCGCCCAGCCTGACCCGGCTGTACCTGCAGGTGCGGCCGGACGAGGACCTCGCGGAGTGGCCGGACGAGCGGATCTGGGCCGAGCTGCGCACCCGGCTCGCCCGCACGGCCGGGTTCGACCTCGCCGACGGCCCGATCGTGGACCGGACCGTCGCCGCGCTGCGCAGCGTCGTGGTGGAGCCGATGCGCCACGGGCGGCTGTTCCTGGCCGGCGACGCCGCGCACATCGTGCCGGCGACCGGCGCGAAGGGCCTCAACCTGGCCGTGGTGGACGTCGCGGTGCTCGCCTCCGCGCTCGGCCGCTGGTACGCCGACGGCGACCCCGGCGGCCTGGAGTCCTATTCGGACACGTGTTTGTCGCGGGTCTGGCGGGTACAGCACTTCTCGTGGTGGATGACCTCGATGCTGCACCGCGACCCGGACGCCGACCCGTTCACCCGGCAGCTTCAGCTCTCCCAGCTGCGCTATCTGACCAGCTCGACCGCGGCCGCGACGTCGTTCGCCGAGAACTACGTCGGCCTGCCGTTCCCGGAAGGAGCATCATGACCGTCAACACCGTGCCCCCGTTCCGCGCCGACCACGTCGGCAGCCTGCTGCGGCCGGCCAAACTCCTGGCCGCGCGCGAGGATCACAAGGCCGGCCGGATCTCCGCCGAGCAGCTGCGGGCGGCCGAGGACGAGGCGATCCGCGAGGTGGTGGCCATGCAGGCCGAGGTCGGCCTGCGCTCGGCGACCGACGGCGAGTTCCGGCGCACCTCGTGGCACATGGACTTCATCTACCGGCTCGGCGGCATCGGCCAGTCCGACGAGTCGATCAAGGTGAAGTTCCACAACCCCAACGGGCTGATCGAGTTCACCACCGCCGCGTTGCATGTGGACGGTCCGGTCCGGTTGCGGGAGACCATCTTCGCCGACGACTTCACGTTCCTGAAGTCGGTGGCCGGGGACGCGGTCACGCCGAAGCTGACCATCCCGTCGCCGAGCATGGTCCACTACCGCGGCGGCCCGGCGGCGCTGGACCCGTCGGTGTACCCGGACGAGGACCAGTTCTGGGCCGACCTGTCCGAGGCCTACGCGCAGCAGGTCGCCGCCGTGGCCGGCCTCGGGTGCCGCTACCTGCAGCTCGACGACACGAGCCTCGCCTACCTCAACGACCCGAACCAGCGCGCCGAGCTCGCCGCGCGCGGCGACGACGCCGAGCACCAGCACCTGCGCTACATCAAGCAGATCAACACCGCGCTCGCCGGCCGGCCCGAGGGGCTGCGGGTCACGACGCACATGTGCCGGGGCAACTTCAAGTCGTCGTGGGCGGCCGAGGGCGGCTACGACTTCGTGGCCGAGGCGCTGTTCTCCGAGCTCGCGGTGGACGGCTTCTTCCTGGAGTACGACGACGCCCGGTCGGGCTCGTTCGCGCCGCTGCGCTTCGTGCCGCCGGGCAAGCAGGTGGTGCTGGGCCTGATCACGACCAAGCGCGGGCAGCTGGAGGACAAGGACGAGGTCAAGCGGCGCATCGACGAGGCGGCCAAGTACGTCCCGCTGGAGCAGCTGTGCCTGTCCCCGCAGTGCGGCTTCTCCTCCACGGTCGACGGCAACGCGCTCAGCTACGACGAGCAGGTCGCCAAGCTGGCCCTCATCGTCGAGATCGCCGCCGAGGTCTGGGGCTGACGGGCCCGCGAGTCCCCCACTCCGGTCCCGCGAGTCCCCCGTTGCCTCTCGTCCGCAACGGGGGACTCGCGGGTCGGGAACGGGGGACTCGCGAGTTTGGGCGGGCGAACGGTCGTGCTATTCTGGCGGCGTGAGCAAGGGTGAGGCGACCCGGGAGACGATCCTGGACGCCGCGGGTGAGCTGGCCAGGACGGTCGGCTTCGCCGGCATGTCCATCGGCGCGCTCGCGGCCGGCACCGGGCTGTCCAAGAGCGGGCTGTACGCGCACTTCAAGTCCAAGGAGGCGCTGCAGCTCGACGTCCTCGACCACGCCAAGGCCCGCTTCCTGCGCGAGGTCGTGGTCCCGGCGCTGGCCGCACCGCGCGGTGAGCCGCGGGTGCGCGCGCTGTTCGAGAACAAGCTGCGCTGGAACTCCCAGCCCGGCGGCTGCATCTTCGTCGCCGCCGCCAGCGAGCTCGACGACCAGCCCGGTCCGGTGCGCGACCGGGTCGCCCGCGACCAGCTCGACTGGCTGGACACGCTCGCCGAGGTCTTCCGCACCGGCATCACCGAGGGCCACTTCCGCGCCGACGCCGACCCGGCGCAGTTCGCCTTCGAGCTCGACGGCGTGATGCTGTCCTACCACCACTGCAAACGACTCCTCGACGACGACACCGCGGGCACCCGCGCCCGTGCCGCCTTCGAGGCCCTGCTGGCCCGCATCCGGGCCTGACCCATGAGATCCCCATCCTGGAGTGGCCGACATGTCTTCACAGAAAAGCACGATCGTTCGTTTTTATGACAGCCTCCGGACCACCGCGATCCGCACCGCGTTCGGCACGCTCGAACGGGTCGTGCCGGACCTCGGCGCCCGCTGGGCCGAGCGGCTCTGGCTGACCATCCCGCCCTACCGGGGAAGACCCGCCGAGTTGATCCGGCCCGGCGAGAGCTACCTCGTGCCGGTGGGCGGCCGCCACGTGCTGACCCGGGCCTGGGGCAGCGGACCGGTCGTCTACCTGGTCCACGGCTGGGGCGGCACCGGCGTGCAGCTGCGCGCGTACGTCGAGCCGCTGGTGGCCGCCGGCCGCCGGGTGGTGGCGTTCGACGCGCTCAGCCACGGCGACTCGGAGTCCGGAGCGCTCGGCCCGCGCCGCACCACGATCCCCGAGATGGCCGCGGCGCTCGAGGCGGTGGTCGCCGCGCACGGACCCGCGCACGCGATCGTCGCGCACTCGCTCGGCGCCAACGCGGCGTTCTACGCGCTGCGCCGCGGGCTGTGGGCGGGCCGGCTCGTGTTCCTCGCGCCGATGACCCAGCCCATGCCCTACACCGCGCTGTTCGGCGCGGCGCTCGGGTTCGACCGCCGGATCCGCACCCGGATGGTGGCGCGGGTCGCGCGCCGGGCGGGGGTGCCGTGGTCGGCGTTCGACATCCCTGCCCAGGTGGACGACATCGTGGCGCCGCCACTGCTGACCGTGCACGATCCGAACGACCGGGAGACCCGCTACGCGGACAGCGTGGCGCTGGCGAAGGCCTGGCCGGGCGCCGAACTGGTGACCGTGAAGGGCCTGGGCCACTGGCGGGTGCTGCACGATCCGGACACGGTCGCCCGCGCGGTCGTCTTCCTCACGGCCGGCGCGGTGCGGGGCCGGGCGGCGAGCTGAGCCTGGGGTACAGGCGGCGTGCGTTGCCGGCGCCGATGTCGTGCGCCACGCGCTCGGCGTCCGCGCCGGTGACCACACCGTCCGCGAGCCAGCCGTCGAGCAGCCGCCCCAGGTGGTGGCGCCACAGCACGGCGCCGAGGTGGTGGCGTTCGGGCAGCTCGCACCCGTCGGAGGAGTACAGCACCGCGCCGAACGGGGCGAGCTCCAGCGTCTCCGCGACGACCTCGCCCGCGCGGGCACCGGCGAACGGCAGCGCCAGTCCTATGTCGACGTACACGTGCCCGAACACGTGCGCGAGGTAGGCGGCGCCGCGGTGGTAGGGCCAGCAGTGCAGCAGCACCACCGGGCAGCGCGCGGTGCGCAGGAAGTCGGTCAGCAGCGCGGGATCGGCGGTGTGCAGGCGCAGGTCGGGGTCGCCGAACCCGGTGTGCAGCTGCAGCGGCAGCCCCAGCTCGGCGCCGACCCGGGCGGCCTCGTGCACGAGCCACGCGCACAGCACGGGGTCGGTGAGCCGCCCGCCCGCACGCAGCCACCCCTCGGCGGCGCGCAGCACGTCGGCGTCCGCGGGCGGGTGCGCCGGCAGGTCGAGCCCGCGGCGGTAGGCGACGATCGACTTGAGCGCGACCGCGCCGGACGCCCGCTCGCGCAGGCCGGCGCGGATCCCGTCGAGCAGCTCGGCCGGCGAACCGGCACGCCGCGACTCGGCGACCTGCTCGACGCGCAGCACCTCGTGCCCGCTGCCACCGCTCAGGCCCGCCAGCTCGCCCGGGGTGGTGTCGCCGCCGTAGCCCGTGTCGACCAGCCAGTGCGCCACGCCCGCCGCCGCGAGCAGCCGCCGCGTCGCCTCCCGCCAGCCCAGCTCGGCCCGGCGGGCCAGGTACTCCTCCGGCGGGGCGTGCGGCGGCAGGTCGAGCACCGGCGCGCACCAGCGGCGCACCGCGAGCCCGAGCAGCGAGTGCCACCGGTCCCGGCCGGTCCCCGGCGCCTCGCTCAGCGCGTCCGCGAACTCGGCCGGCGCGGGGTCGCGGGCCAGCACGCCGTGACAGTGCTGGTCGACCAGCGCCACGCCGTCGGTGACGGCCACCTCACCACCGCCGGCGGGCCGCGTCCGCGATCCGCGCGGCGTCCAGGCCGGCGCAGCGCTGCGCCTCCGCGCGGCGGACGGTCAGGATCGCGTCGTGCTGCTCCGGCCCCAGTGCCCGCGCCAGCACCGCCGACGCGGCCAGCGCGTCCGCGGCCTCGGTCGCCGTCGTCGGCAGCCGCGAGATCCCGGCCGCGTCCCGCGCCGCGTCGTCGAGCAGGGCCGGGTCGCCGGTGACCGGGCCGGGCAGGTCCAGCCCGTCCGCGACCCCGGCCAGGCCCGCCGCGATCACGCAGCCGACCAGCAGGTATGGGTTCGCCGTCGCGTCGAAGCACTTGAGCTCGGCGTTCGCCGACTCCTCGCTGCCGGCGATCATCCGCAGCGCCGTCTCCCGCGTCTCGTGCCCCCAGCAGCGCCACACGCCCGCCCAGCGCGAGGGCTGCAGCCGCAGGAAGCTCGCCGGGTGCCCGGCGCCGACCGCGACGAGCGCGGGCAGCTCGCGCAGCACGCCGGCGAGGAACGCCGTCCCGGCCGGCCGCATCCCGGCGAGGGTGTTGCCGTCCGCGTCGTGCACGGACAGGTGCAGGTGCCCGCCCGAGCCGGCGCCCGCCGGGTCGACGCTCGGCGCGAACGTGGCGCGCCAGCCGTGCGCGAGGCTGCGGGAGCGGACGGTGTGCCGGACGAGCACCGCGTCGTCGGCCGCGCCGACCGGGTCGTTCGGCGCCACCGAAGCCTCGAGCTGCGCGGTCGCGTACTCCGGGTGGAACTGCTGGACCGCGAGGCCCTGCCGGGTCAGGTCCGCCACCAGCTCGGCGGCGTACCCGGCGACCTGCTCCAGCCGGATCTGCCCGTAGGCGGGCCCGTCGAAGGCCGGCACGAAGCCGCCCTCGGACGTCCACGCGTCCGCGCGGCCGAGGATCCACTCGTGCTCGAAGGCCATCCGCAGGGTGAGCCCCTGGCGCGCGGCGGCGGCCACCTGCCGATCGGCGAACGCCCGCTGGCAGGCGACGAACGGCGTGCCGTCCTTGGTCAACTTGTTCGCCGGCGCCCAGGCCCAGCCCGGCAGCGCGGAGAGCGCGACAGCCCGGGCGAGGTCCGGCACGAGCCGCAGGTCGCCGTCCGGGCCGCCGAGGTACGCGCCGGCGACCATGACATCGTCGGACCCGAACGCCTCGAAGCACGGGGACGCGCCGACGCCGTGCGCCACCGCGGCCTCGACCCGTTCCAGTGGCACGGTCTTCACCCGGGTGATGCCCGCGTTGTCCACGAAGGACAGCTCGAGCATGGTCACGCCGCCGGCACGCAGCTCGTCGATCTCGGTCGCCATCAGCCCGCTCCGCTCAGGTGGTCCAGCAGGTCGTCCACGAGCTGCTCCGGGCTCGCGTTGCCCTTGCCGCCCTTCGCGAGGTGCCCGGCGGCGGCCAGGTCGGCCGCGCCGTGCGCGGTCGCGCGCAGCAGGGAGGCGAGCCGGACCGGGTCGCCGGCCGGCAGCACGCCGGCCGCCTGGACCGACGCCACGACGCCGACCAGCGCGGTCTGCGCGGCGTGCGCCGCCTCGGTCAGCTCGCCGGACTCCACGTTCCACGCGCCGAACACCAGCCGGAACCGGGCCGGACGCTCCAGCGCCCACGCGATGTACTGGTGCAGGACCGCGCGCAGCACGGCCTCCGGCGAACGCCTGCGCCGCACGGCCGCGGCGATCTCGCCGCGCCTGCGCTCCAGCTCGGCGGCGGCCACGGCGGCCAGCAGCAGCTCCTTGCTGGCGAAGTGCTTGTACGGGGCGTTGTGCGACACGCCGACCTGCCTGCCCACCTCGCGCAGGGTCACCGCGGCCACCCCGCCCTCGTCGAGCAGGGTGGTCGCCGCGTCGACCAGCGCCTCCCGCGTTCCCACCGGGTCATCGTAGCCATGGTTGACGGTGTCAACCTGAGGCGTTAGGTTGACATCGTCAACCAGGGAAGGGGTGGGCGGGATGCGAGCGGTGGTCACCGGATCGACGGGCGGCATCGGCGAGGCGATCGCGCGGCGGCTCGCGTCCGCCGGGATCTCGGTCGTCCTCATCGGACGCGACGGCGGGCGGACGGACGCGGCCCGGCGGCGGATCGCCGCGGCCGTGCCGGACGCCGACCTGTCCCGCGAGGTGGCGGACCTGTCGCTGATGGCCGACGTGCGCGACCTCGGCGCCCGGCTGGACCCGCTGCCGGACATCGTGATCGGCAACGCGGCGGTGATCGCGCCGCTGGACGCGGTCACGCCCGAGGGCATCCAGCTGACCGTGGCCACCAACCACCTCGCGCCGTACCTGCTGGTGCGCACGCTGGCCGGGCGGATCGGCGACGGGCCGGCCCGGTTCGTGATCGTCGGCGCGGCGCCGCGGGCACTCGCCCGGGTGCCGGTGGACCTGGACGACCTGCAGTGCCGCGACGAGCGGGCGCTCGGCCCGCTGCCGAGCTTCCGGCCGTTCGCCGCCTACGGGCGCACCAAGAACATGAACGCGATGTTCGGCTACGCGCTCGCCCGGCGGCTCGCCGGCGGCCGCATCACGGTCAACGGCGGGCACCCGGGCATCGTGGCGCGGACCGGCCTCGGCCGGCACGCGCGCGGCGCGCTCAGGGTGTTCGGCGCCGTGCTGAACCCGTTCGTGCCCGGCGCGGACCACGGCGCGGACAACCCGGTCTGGCTGGCCACGGCGCCCGAGGTGGCCGGGGTGACCGGTCGGTACTTCGTGCGCCGCAGGGAGGTCACGACCGCTGCGCACACCACCGACGTGGCGCGCCAGGAGCGGCTGTGGGAGGCCTCGGCCCGGCTGGTCGGGCTGCCCGTCTCGCCGTAGGCGGCGGGCGGCATCAGGCGGTCGGGTCCCGCGGCGCCCAGCCGAGCTCCCGTTTCGCCCTGGCGAGGCTCATCGTGCGGCCGGCCGCGTCGCCGCTGATCGCGTAGACGTCGAACCCGTGGCCGCGCCGGGCGAGCGCCGCGCCGATCGCGGCCGCCACGTCGCGCGCCGAGGTGGCGATCGCCCGGTGCATCGCCGGTCCCTCGCGCGGCCACCGGTCCTCCGCGGTCGGGAAGCACAGCCGCAGGCAGACCGCGTCCATGCCCGTCTCGGCGGTCGCGGTGCGGCAGACCTCCTCGGCCAGCCGCTTGGCCAGGCCATAGAAGTCCGTGGCGTCGGGCGGCACGGCCTCGTCGGGGTAGCGGCCGATGCGCTCGTCGGGCGGCGCCGCCCGGTCCGGCGGGGGCTCCCGGCCGCCCAGCGGATAGCGGTACACCGACATGCTGCTCGTGTAGACCAGGTGCCGCACGCCGGCCCGGTGCACGCCGGTCAGCGTGGCGTGCAGGCCCGGCACGGCGACGTCGAGGTGCGCCCGCGCGGTGGCCGGGCTGCCCCAGTCGCGGGCCGGGCCCATCGCCATGAACACCAGCGAGTCGACGCCCCCGGCGAGCGCGGCGACGAGATCGACGTCGTGCAGGTCGCCCCGGTGGTACTCGACGCCGGGCACCGGGTCCGCGGGCGCGACGAGGTCGAGCACCCGGATCTCGTGCGCCGCGGCGAGGTGCGGCAGGACCATCGACCCGACCAGCCCGCAGCCCCCGACGACCAGCACTCGCATGCCGTGCCCCTCAGACCCGCACGTGCGCGTCCCGGCCGGCGCGCAGCCCGACCACGGTGTGCACCGCCGCGAGCCCGGCGAGCACCGCGAGCGGCGTCCGCCAGCCGCCGGTCGCGTCGTGCAGCGCGCCGATCGCGACCGGGCCGACCGCGGCGAACAGGTAGCCGAGCGACTGCCCCATCCCGGACAGCGAGGCCGACGAGCGCGGGTCGGCCGCGCGCAGGCTGAAGAAGGCGAGCGCGAGGAAGAACAGCGTGCCCGCGCCGGTGCCGGTGAGCACCGCCCACACCGCGGCGGCGCCGGGCGCGACCAGCAGGCCGAGGTAGCCGGACATCGCCAGCAGCGCGCCGCCGGCCGCGACCGGGCGCTGGTCGGGCAGCCGGGTGAGCACCAGCGGCACCACGATGCTCATCGCCACGCCGACGATCTGGTACACGAACAGCATCCAGCCGGCGTACTCCTCGCTCGCGCCGGTGCTCACCACGATCGACGGGAACCACGCGAGCATCGTGTAGAAGCCGCACGCGGACAGCGCCATGAACGCGGAGACCTCCCACGCGAGCGGCGAGCGCCAGGGTGCGCGGGGGCGCACGGCCGCCACCTCGGGCTCGCGGCCGGCGCGGCGCAGCTGCGGTGACCACGCCGCGAGCGCGATCAGGGCGAACCCGGCCCAGCAGCCGAGCGAGGCGCGCCAGCCGCCGGGCAGCACGCCGGCCAGGGGCACCGCCACCCCGGCCGCGGTGGACGCGACCACGCCGATCACCGCGGTGTAGACGCCGGTGACCGCGCCGATGTGGTCCGGGAAGTCCCGCTTGATCATGCTGGGCAGCAGCACGTTGGCCACCGCGATCGCGGCGCCGAGCAGGACGGTGCCGGCCCACAGCAGCCCGGGGACGGGCAGCGAGCGCAGCACGATGCCGGTGGCCAGGGCGACCATGGCCAGCCAGAGCATGCGGTCGATGCCGAAGCGCCGGGCCAGGCGCGGCACCTGCGGCGAGACGACGGAGAACGTGAGCAGCGGCAGCGTGCCGATGAAGCCGGCCTCTCCGGCGGTCAGGCCGATGTCCCGGCGGATCGTCTCCAGCAGCGGGCCCACCGAGGTGAGCGCCGCCCGCATGTTGGCGGCGATCAGCAGGAAGCCGACGACGAGCAGCACGCGACGGCCGACCCGCTGGTCTTTAGCAGTCCTCACGACCGACACACCGTCAAGGTCTCACACCGCCCGCGACCGGGGCAAATTCCACCCGGACGGGTGACGAGGACGGCCGGCGGCGGGTCTGCTGGAATGGCCGGGTGGCCTGGATTCAGCTCGAGAACGCCGTCAACGCGCGCGACCTCGGTGGACTGCCCACCGAGAACGGCGCCCGAACCCGACCCCGCCGGCTGCTCCGCGCGGACAACCTGCAGGACCTCTCCCCCGCCGACATCACCCGGCTGGTGGACGAGTTCCGCCTGACCACGGTGGTCGACCTGCGCAGCAACAACGAGGTCGAGAAGGAGGGCCCGGCACCGATGACCGCGCTCGCCACGGTCCGGCACGTGCACCTGTCGGTGATCCCGGAGAGCCACGGCATGACCGACGTGGCCGGCGACGCCCTCGCGGTGAACCGGCGGCGCGCCGCCGAACGCGACGAGACCGACATGTCGCTCGCCTACTACCTCGGTTACCTGGAGGACCGCCCGGAGAACATCGTCGAGGCGCTGCGCACGGTCGCCGGCGCGCGCGGCAGCGCGCTGGTGCACTGCGCGGCCGGCAAGGACCGCACCGGCGTGGTCGTGGCGATGGCGCTGACGGTCGCCGGCGTGCCGCGGGAGGTCGTCGTCGCGGACTACGTCGCCACCGGCGAGCGGATCGAGCGCATCCTGGACCGGCTGCGCGCCTCGCCCACCTACGCAGGCGACATCGACAAGCTGCCGGCGGAGGAGCACCGCCCGCGCCCGGAGACGATGCGCGGGTTCCTGGAGCGGCTCGACGACAGGCATGGCGGGGTGCTGGGCTGGCTGGCAGAACGCGGCTTCGGCGCGGAGGATGTCGGACGGTTGCGCGACAAGCTGCTGGAGGACTGAATGGGACGGTCGGCGCTGATCACCGGGGGCACGGGCGGGCTGGGCGCCGCGGTCACCACGGCGTTCCTCGACGCGGGGTGGCGCGTGGTGGTGCCGTGGATCGTGGCCCGCGAGCGGGAGCGGGTGCCCGCGCACGACCGGCTGGAGCTGGTCGAGGCGGACCTGTTCGACGTGGCGTCGGCGAGGGACTGCGCGGCGGCCGCGGCGTCCGATGTGGACAACCCGCTGCGGGCGGTGGTGAACCTGGTCGGCGGCTTCGCGGCCGGCGGGCGGGTGCACGAGACGCCGGTGGAGGAGTTCGAGGAGCAGCTGCGGCTGAACCTGCGTGCCACGTACCTGACCTGCCAGCACACGCTGCCACACCTGACGGCCGCCGGGGGCGGGTCGGTCGTGTGCATGTCCAGCCGGGCGGCGCTGCACCCGTTCGCCGGGGCGGCGGGGTACGTGACGTCGAAGGCCGCGGTGCTGGCGTTCGTGGCCGCGCTGGACGCGGAGTACGCCGACGCGGGGGTCCGGGTCAACGCGGTGCTGCCGGGCGTGATCGACACCCCGGCCAACCGCGCCGCGATGCCCGACTCGGACCGCGCGGACTGGGTCGCGCCCGCCGACATCGCCCGCACGATCCTGTTCCTGTCCGGCGACGAGGCCTCCCCCATCAGCGGCGCCCACGTCCCCGTCCACCGCGCCTGACCACCGCCCACCCGCGAGCCAACGCTCGCGCGCGCGGTAACCCAGCCCCCACCCGTTCCCGGGGGCGTCCCGCCTTGCCAGCGTACCGCCGGGGTGTGACGGAGGCGGGGTGTGTGGGGCTGCCTGTGGACAGCTGAGCCGGTTGTGGACAGTCAGAGGTCGGCGAGCCGGGTGACGATGGGGGCGCCGACCCTGTCGATCCAGGCGGCGGGGGCGTCGCCGGGGGGCATCACGATCGCGGTGTCGATGCCGAGCTTCGCGTAGTCGGCCATCTCCCGCGCGAACGCGTCCGGCTCGGCCGGCGAGGCCTGGACGGCGATCGTCTTCTGGATCGTCGCGTAGTCCCGGCCCACGGTGTCGCAGTGGCCGCGCAGGATGTCGAGCTTGCGGGCGACCTCGTCCGGCGAGGTCGCGAACAGGTTGCACGCGTCGGCGTACTGGGCCACCAGCCGCAGCGTCTTCTTCTCGCCGCCGCCCCCGACGAGGATCGGCGGCTTGCTGATCGGCATCGGCGAGCACAGCGTCTCCGCCAGTTGGTAGTGCTTGCCCTCGAACGCGCCGTTGTTGTCCGGGTCCCACATCTGCCGGCAGACCCGCAGCGTCTCCTCCAACCGCTCGAACCGCTCGGCGACCGGCGGGAACGGCACGCCCAGGCCCCGGTGCTCCCGCTCGTACCAGGCGGCGCCGATGCCGAGCTCGCCGCGGCCGCCCGACAGTACGTCCACAGTGGACACGATCTTGGCGAGCAGGCCCGGGTGCCGGTAGCTGACGCCGGTCACCAGCAGGCCGAGCCGAGCGGTGGAGGTGTGCGCGGCGAGGTAGCCGAGCGTCGTGTAGCCCTCCAGCATCGGGTCGGTCGCCGGCATGTACTGCTCCATCTGGAAGTAGTGATCCATGACGGACAGGTGGGTCACGCCGGCGGCCTCGACCGCCTGGCCCACCCTGGCCAGCTCCGGCGCGATGCCGGCCGTGCCGTCGGGAACGGTGAACGCGATGACGTGAACTCCGAGATGCATGCCCCGAGCCTATGAGCTGGAGTGCGCTCCAGCACAAGCCCGAACCTCAGGGCCCCTAAGGGACAAATCAGGGATCGGGCCTGATGCCGCCGTCAGCACGTGATCATAGGGTGGGTCCCGTGGTGCTCATCGAGACGAACGCGCTGGAAAAACGCTACGACGGCACGGTGACCGCGCTCGCCGACCTCACGGTCGCGATCGAGCCGGGGATCGTGGGGCTCGTGGGGGTGAACGGCGCCGGCAAGAGCACGCTGATCAAGCTCGCACTCGGTCTGCTGGAGCCCACCGGCGGCACGATCCGGGTGCTGGGGCTCGACCCGCGCACCGACGGGGAGGCGGTGCGCGGGCGGGTCGGCTACATGCCCGAGCACGACTGCCTGCCACCGGACGTGATCGCCGCCGAGTTCGTCACCCACATGGCGCGCGTCAGCGGGCTGCCGGCCGCGATGGCCCGGGAGCGCGCGTCGGAGACGCTGCGCCACGTCGGGCTCTACGAGGAGCGGTACCGGCGCATCGGCGGCTACTCCACCGGCATGAAGCAGCGGGTCAAGCTCGCCCAGGCGCTCGTGCACGACCCGGAACTGCTGCTGCTCGACGAGCCGACGAACGGCCTCGACCCGGAGGGCCGGCGCGCGATGCTCGACCTGATCGGCCGCATCGGCACCGAGTTCGGCATCTCGGTGGTGGTCTGCTCGCACCTGCTCGGCGAGATCGAGCGGATCTGCACCTCGCTCGTCGCGATCGACGCCGGCCGGCTGCTGCGCTCGGCGACGCTCTCGTCGATGACCCGGCACTCCGACCTGCTGATGGTCGAGGTCGACGAGGATCCCGCGGGCCTCGCGGACCTGCTGGCCCGGGCCGGGCTGGACGTGCGGCGGGAGAGCCGCGCGCTGCTGGTGCGGCTGGGCGAGGACGCCGGCGAGACCTACGACCTGATCCGCGACGCGGTGGCCGACCTCGACCTGTCGCTGCACCGCCTGGAGCGGCACCGCCACCAGGTCGCCGACCTGTTCCGGGACCTGCCCACCGCGGAGGCCAGCCATGTCTGACCGGGCCACCGGCGTCATCCACGACATCGGCTACCAGCGCTACGAGGGCCCGCGGCTCGGCCGCGGGTACGCGGCACGGTCGCTGTTCACCCACAGCGTCCGCGGCGCCTACGGGCTCGGGCGCAGCCCGTGGGCGAAGGTGCTGCCGATCGGCCTGCTCTCGCTGGCCTGCATCGCGGCGCTCGTGCTCGTCGCGGTGAACACCCAACTGCCCGTGCGGGTGATCGACTACGTGGGCATCGCGTCCACCTTCACCTACGCGGCGACGGTGTTCGTCGCGATCGTCGCGCCCGAGCTGGTGTCCACCGACCTGCGCGGGAACCTGCTGTCGCTGTACCTGTCGCGGCCGCTGCGCCGCGGCGACTACGCGCTGGCGAAGCTCGCCGCCCTGGCCACCGCGACGTTCGTGATGCTCGGCGCGCCGATGCTGATCATGTTCGTCGGCATGGCGTTCAGCACCGACGACGGGATCTCCGGGGTGTTCGCCGAGGCCGGCGGGCTGCTCCAGGGCCTGGTCGCGGCGGCCGTGCACGCGGCGGTGCTGGCCGCGCTGGCGCTGCCGCTGGCCGCGCTGTCCGGGCGGCGGGTGTTCGCCACCGGCATGATCGTCGCCGTCTCGCTGCTGACCGCACCGGTCTCCGGCGTGCTGATGGCGTTCAGCACCGGCGACGCGGCGGCCCTCGCCGGCCTGATCAACCCGGTCAACCTGGTCAACGGCGTCGACCGGTGGCTGTTCGACGGCGGCACGGTCGACGTCGGCCCCTACGGCCCGGTCTACGGCCTGGTCGCGCTCGCCGTCGTGGCCGCCGGAACGGCGTGCACGGTCTGGCGCTATCGGAAGGTGAAGGCATGAATCGTGTGTCGACCCCGGGCCATCGCGCCGCGTCGAGCTCACCCGAGCCGCGCGTCCGCCAACCGCACCCAAGGGGAACGGGACGCGACCCGGCCACAAGGACGTGACTCGAACCGGGCAGGAGCCGACTCGACGACGACCACGAGGTGAGTCCGGGAGAGGCGGACCCGTCATGACCGCGGTGGAGCTGTCCGCGGCGTCGCGCTGGTACGGCAACGTGGTCGCCGTCAACGACGTGACGCTGACCGTCGGCCCGGGGCTGACCGGCCTGCTCGGCCCGAACGGCGCGGGCAAGACGACGGTGCTGCACCTGATGGCGGGGCTGCTCGCGCCGTCGCAGGGCAGCGTGCTGGTCGGCGGTGACCCGGCGTGGCGCAACCCCGAGATGTACCGGACGCTGGGCCTGGTCACCGAGCGGGAAAGCGTGCCCGGCTTTCTCACGGCGTGGGAGTTCGTGCACGCGTCGGCCAAGCTGCACAAGCTGCCCGACCCGGCCGCCGCGGCGCGCGCGGCGCTGGGCATCGTGGAGATGCGGGACGCGCAGGACCGCCGGATCTCCACGTACTCCAAGGGCATGCGGCAGCGCACCCGGGTGGCGGCCGCACTCGTGCACGACCCGAAGGTGCTGCTGCTCGACGAGCCGTTCAACGGCATGGACCCGCGGCAGCGGCTGCACATGATGGAGCTGCTGGCGCGGATGGCCGACGAGGGCCGGACGATCCTGTTCAGCTCGCACATCCTGGAGGAGGTCGAGCAGCTGTCCGGCACGGTGCAGGTCATCGTCGCGGGCAGGCTGGCCGCCTCCGGCGACTACCGGCACATCCGGCGGCTGATGACCAACCGGCCGCACGTGTTCACCATCTCCTCGTCCGACGACCGGCTGCTCGCGACCGTCCTGATGGGACAGCCGTCGGTGACCGGGGTGCGCGTCGAGGACGGGATCCTCCAGGTGCACGCGAACGACTACGGCACGTTCACCCGGGCGCTGGCCAAGCTGGCGAAGGCGTCCGACGTGCGGCTGACCAGCATCCTGCCCGCCGACGAGTCCCTCGAGAAGGTCTTCTCCTACCTGGTGGCGACATGAACCTGACGATCATCGGCATCACCGTGCGGGCCCTGCTGGGCCGGCGGCGCGTCCTGATGCTGCTGCCCATGCCCCTCGTGCTGATCGGGCTGGCCCTGCTGGGCGTCTACTCCGATGTCGCCGACGCCGACTGGGGACCGACGGTGTTCGGCAACCTGGGGCTGAGCGTGATCCTGCCGCTGACCGCGCTGATCGTCGGCAGCAGCGTGCTCGGCCTGGAGATCGACGACGGCACCATCACCCACCTGCTGACGAAACCGTTGCCGCGCAGCGAGATCGTGCTGTCGAAGCTGGCGGTGGCGTGGGTGGTCACCACGGTCGCCACCGGGGTTCCGCTGGCGGTGGCCGCGCTGATCGCGGGCTCGGGCACGCTCGCCGTGGGCATGGTGCTGGCCGCGGCGCTGGGGGCGCTGTCCTACAGCGCGCTGTTCCTCGCGCTGAGCGTGCTGACGAAGCGGCCGGTCGCGGTGGGCCTGGTCTACATCATGCTGTGGGAGAACGTGCTGGTCGGTTTCGTCGACGGGGCGCGGGTGTTCAGCGTCCGCGAGCACGCCACCACGCTCGCCGACACGGTGGGGAACACCCCGCTGCTGACCTCGTCGGTCTCGCTGGGCACCGCGATGGCGATGACAGTGGTGTTCGTCGTGGTGGGCATCGTGGGCGCCACTCAGCGGCTGCGCTCCTTCGCGCTGACCGGCGAGGCGAACTGACGCCGGGTCGGCACCCACTCGAACACGCGGCGCTAGGCTTTCCCGACATGTCCGCCGCTGAGTTCGCCGCGAGGTTGCGTGCCCGCGAGACCGTGATCGGCTACTGGTCGGCCCTCGACGCACCGCCGGCCACCGAGCGCATCGCGCGGCTCGGGTACGACTACGTGTGCCTGGACGGGCAGCACGGGTATCTCGGGTACTCCGGGCTGCTGAACTCGCTGATGGCGATCGACGCCGCCGGTGGTGCGGTCGGGCTGGTTCGGGTGGAGGCCAACGACATCACGCCGATCGGCCGGGCGCTCGACGCCGGTGCGTGCGGGGTGATCGTGCCGCTCATCGCGACCGCGGCGGACGCGGCCGACGCGGTGGCGTCCGTGCGGTACCCGCCGCTGGGCAGGCGGTCCTTCGCGAGCAACCGTTCCGGCCTGCGTCTGGGTGCCAGGCCGGCGGATGCCAACGCGGTGAACGTGGTCATCGCGATGATCGAGACGGCCGGCGCACTGTCCGAGGTGGACGCCATCTGCGCGACGTCCGGGCTGGACGGTGTCTATGTGGGACCGTCGGACCTGAGCCTGGCGGTGGGCGGCGCCTTCCCGCTCGACCCGGCGGTGACCGACGAGTTCGAGGCCGCGGTGACGGCGGTGCGGGAGGCCGCCCGCCAGGCCGGCATCGCGGCGGGCATCCACACCCCGAACGGCGCGACCGCCGCGCGGCGCCTCGCCGAGGGCTTCACGTTCGCCTCGATCGCCTCGGACCTGGCGCACCTGGAGCACGCCGCCCGCGGCCACCTCGCCGACGCGCGGGGCGGCGACCGGTAGCCTCCGCCTCGCCCGATCCGGTGCCGGATGTCCGACGCGCCGGCCATCGGGACGTGATCGTCGGGTCGACCGACCGACCGGGCGTGCGTGTGCCGCGACGCGCCGACCGACCAGCCCGGCGCCGGATCGCGGGCGGGCACGCCGGTCCGGCGGCGCGCCCGGCACACTTGTGCCGAGCCGGCCGGGGCCGTCCTCGGCGCGTGACGCCGCGGTCAGGCCACGGCGCGCCACCAGCCGTCGGGGGTCGGCGCCTTGGTCACCTCCACGGGCTCGCCGGGGCGGGGTACCGCGACACGGACGTCGTCCTCCTGCGCGGAGGTCAGGAGGCGCTCGACGGGTTCCGACCACGAGTGCAGGGCCAGGTTGAACGTCCCCCAGTGCACCGGCACGAGCAGCCCGCCACCCACCGCGGTGTGGGTGCGGATCCCCTCCTCCGGCGTCATGTGGATGTCCGGCCAGTACGGCGAGTAGGCGCCGATCTGGATGAACGTCACGTCGAACGGGCCGTGCCGCTCGCCGATCTCGCGGTAGCCGTCGAAGTAGCCCGAGTCCCCCGTGTAGAAGATCCGGTGGTCCCGACCGGCCACCACCCACGACGCCCACAGCGTGCCGTTGCCGCCGGGACGTAACCGGCCGGAGAAGTGCCGGGCAGCGGTCGCCGTCAGGTCGATGTCGCCGACCGTGGTGGACTCCGTCCAGTCCAGCTCGTCGATGCGGGACGGCGGAACCCGCCATCGCTCCAGGTGCGCGCCCACGCCGAGCGGCACGACGAACCGCGTGCGCGGCCACAGCGCGGCGATCCGCCGGATCGTGACCATGTCGAGGTGGTCGTAGTGATCGTGCGAGATCACCACGGCGTCGACCGGCGGCAGGTCCTCCAGCGGCACCGGCACCGGATGCAGCCGGCGCGGACCGAGCACAGTGGACGGCGAGACGCGCTCGCTCCACACGGGATCGAACAGCAGCCGGCGGCCCTCCAGCTCGACCAGGACCGTGGCGTGGCCCAGCCACGTCACGCGCAGCCCGTCCACCGGCGGTGCGTCGAAGGACGGCACCACCAGCGGCACGGGACGGGACGGCTTGCGTAACTCCTTGCCGAACAGCATCTCGCGCATGATGCCCGGGCCGCTCGACGGCGGCGCGATGCTCGCCGGGACCGTGTTGTGGAACTGGCCGTCCCGGAAGTGGGGCGAGCGCCGCATCCGCGCCAGCCGCTCGCCCTCCGGCCTGCCACCGACCGCGGCCGGCACCTGCCAGCCCGCCCGCATGATCGCCGCGCCGGCCCCCACCGGTACCAGCAGCGCCGAGCGTCGCACCACATCGTTGAACCGCATGTCGTGTCCGTCCCTTCGGGTCACCATCGATAGTGCCCGGAAATTCCTGAGGAGGCACTGAGAGACGCCTGTGGATGGCCGGCTGGCCTAGCATCGAGTGGTGACCCAGGCGCACTACCTCCCGGAGGACTGCTCGATCGCGCGCGCCGTCGCGCTGCTCGGCGAGCGCTGGACGATGCTCGTGCTGCGCGAGGCGTTCCGCGGCGTGCGCCGCTTCGACGACATCCGGGCCAACACCGGCGCGCCGCGCCAGGTGCTCAGCGCACGGCTGACGCTGCTGGTCGACCAGGGTGTGTTGCGCCGCGTGCCCTACCAGGTGCTGGGCCAGCGGGCGCGGCACGAGTACCGGCTGACCCGCAAGGGCATGGACCTCTACCCCGTCCTGGTGTCGCTGCTGCGGTGGGGCGACCGGTACCTCGCCGACCCGGGCGGCCCGCCGGTGCGGCTCACCCACGCCGGCTGCGGCGCGCCCGTCGAGGTGGCGCTGCGCTGCGCGGACGGCCACCCGCTGGACTCCGCACGCGACGTGCGGGCCGTCGAGCGGACCCGGGCATGAGGAACGGCCAGGCGTCGTGGACGGCACGGCGGGTGGCCGCGCAGCGGCTGGACTTCCCCCGGGCGCCCGCCGGGTACGGGCGGCCCGACGACGACCAGCGCCTGCAGGCCGACGTGGCCGAGGGCGTCGAGCGCGGCGACCACGGCCTCACCCGGTACCTGCGGGCGCGCACCGCGTTCGTCGACCGGGCCCTGGTCGCGGCGCTCGACCGGTCGACCCCGCAGGCGCTGGTCGTCGGCGCGGGCTACGACGGGCGGGCGCTGCGGTACGCGCGGCCCGGCGTGGCCTGGTTCGAACTCGACCACCCGGACACGCAGGCCGACAAGCGCGAGCGGCTGGGCCGGCTCGGCATCGCGGACGGGCACGTGACCTACGTGCCGGCCGAGATCGGGACCGCCGACGTGCCCGCGGTGCTCGCGGCGGCCGGGCACGACGCGGGCCGGCCCACGGTCGTGGTGTGCGAGGGGCTGGCGCCCTACCTGCCGCCGGAGGTGCTCACCGGCCTGCTGAGCGGGCTCGCCGGCCGCGCCGCCGCGCGCAGCACGCTCGTGCTCGAGCTGCCGCTGGTCCCCCGCACCGAGGAGGGCCGGCTCCGTCGCGAGCTGCTCGACCGCGCGGTCACCGAGCGGGGCGAGCCGATCCGCTCGGCGTTCGCCGTCGACGAGATCGGCGCGACGCTCGCGTCCTGCGGCTGGACCGTGCGCCGGGCACTCGCGCCGACCGGCGAACCGGTCGAGACCAGCCCGCACAACGTCGCGTTCGTGGTCGCGGCGTCCGGCTAGCGCGCCGCGATGCCCTGGACGACGCCCAGCTCCAGCAGCTCCTCGGGGCGCAGCCTGAGCTGCCCGGCAAGGGCCGGGACCTCCGCCGGGTCCCGCTTGAGGATCGCGGCCGCCAGCTCCGGGGCGATGACCGAGAAGTACGCTGTCCGGGGTGATCCACATCCGGTCCGGCGCGCACAGCGCCAGCGCGCCGCCGGAGCCGCCCTCGCCGATCACCAGCGTGGTGACCGGCGCACGCGGGCCGCCGCGATCGTCGCGAACAGGTCCGCGATCGCCGCGCCCGGCGCCGGCGCGCTCGGCGGCCGGCGTCGTGCGGCCGCGCCGGGCGTGTCGACCAGCGTCAGCACCGGCAGCCCGAGCCGCCCGGCCAGCCGGACCAGCCGGCTCGCGGTCCGGTAGCCCGCGGGCCGGGTCGCGGTGCCCGCCTGCGCCGCGTACGCGACCGTCCGCCCGCCGCGCTCGGCCGAACCCGCACAGCATGCCCGCGTCGATCCCGCCGCACCGGTCGCCGCTGATCGCCCGCCGGACGGTGAAGTAGGCGTCCAGGTAGGCCGCCGCCCGCGGCCGGCGACGCCGAGCGGGCCCGCAGCACCGCCTCGCCAGCCGTCGGGAGCCGGCAGGCCGGCGGCGCCGAGCGCGCGCGGCACCGGTGCGGGCTCCGGGCGACGCCCCGGTCAGCAGCGCGCAGCCACAGCCCGAGCGACTCCGCCCAGGTCGCCCGGCTCGACCAGCTCGTCCACGGTGCCCGCCGCGAACTGGCCTCCGCGGTGTACGCGGGATCGTCCGCGTCCGCCGCGGACCGCACCCGCCAGCCGGCGAAACCGACCTGGGCGCCGCGGCAGGCGAGGACACGTCCGCGCCCGGCGCCCAGGGATGCCCAGCCCCGCCCGTGGTGGGGTCGCGCAGCACCGCGATCTGCGGCGTGCGCCTGCCGTACCGCCTCGCCGTGCACCAGCTGCAGCTGGGCAGCGAGAGCATGCCCTCCTGCATCCGGCTGCCGCCGGTCGCGACCAGCGACACCACCGGCAGGCCCGCCTGCCGGGCCTAGCGCGAACGCCCGCGAGATCGCAGCCCGGTGCCGGTGCGCCGACCGGGAGCCGCCGAGGAAACCGGAAGTCGAAGGCGACCAGGACCGCGTCGAGCCCGCCGACCGTGCCGCGCCCGCACACCACCGACTCGGCGGTGCCGGACCGGTGCCGCGGCCGCCGTGCGCGGGCGACCCCGTAGCCCTCCCAGGCCAGCGGGCCGTCGGGCCCGTACCGCGCGCGTCCACCTGCGGAGTTCGGTGAAGTCGTCGGCGACGAGGGCGAGGACCGGCGCGGGCAGCCGCTCAGGCACGTCCAGCGCCCGCTTCATGACCTTGCCCATGTCGTTGCGGGGCAGCGAGTCCTCGAGTAACCGCACCACCCGCGGCCGCTTGTGCGGCGCGAGCAGCCCGGCGACGTGGTCGGCCAGCTCTCCGCTCGGGCGGCGGCTGCGCGCCCGCCGGCACGACCCAGGCCACGATCCGCTCGCCCAGGTCCTCGTCGGGCTCCCCGGTGACCGCCGCCTCCGCGCACCGCCGGGTGCTCGAGCAGCGCGTTCTCGATCTCGCCCGCGCCGATCTTGTAGCCGCCGCTCTTGATCAGGTCGGTGGCCTTGCGGCCGACGATCCGCACGTAGCCGTCGGCGTCGCGCACCGCCATGTCGCCGGTGCGGAACCAGCCGTCGTGCATGGCCGCCGCCGGTGGCGTCCGGCCGGTTGAGGTAGCCGAGTGAACAGGTTCGGCCCGCGCACCTGGATCTCCCCGACCGTCTCGCCGTCGGCCGCGTCGAGCGCGCGCGCCGGCGTCGTCGACGAGCCGCAGGTCGACGCCCGGCAGCGGCGGGCCCACCGCGCCCGGCGCTGCGGCTCGCCGTCGGCGCGCACGCTGCGTAGTTCATCAGCGTCTCGGTCATCCCGTACCGCTCGACCACCCGCTGCCCGGTCGCCTCGGCGATGCGCTGCGTGGTCGTGGCCGGGCAGCGCGGCCGAGCCGGACACCAGCAGCCGCGCGCCGGCCGAGCGCCGCGGCGAGCGCCGGGTCGGCCGCGGCAGTCCTCGGCGAGCCGGTGGTACATGGTCGGCACGCCGAACAGCATCGTCGCGCCGCGCGCCAGCTCCGGTGCCCGCGCCCGAGGTGGAGAACCGGCCCAGGTGGCGCAGCCGGCCGCCGCGGCGCAGCGGGCCGAGCACGCCGAGGATCAGCCCGTGCACGTGGAACAGCGGCAGCCCGTGCACGAGCACGTCGTCCGCCGTCCACGCCCAGGCCTCGGCGAGCGCGTCGAGGTTGGTCGTCGACCGCGCGGCGGGGCAGCACCACGCCCTTCGGCGGGCCGGTGGTGCCGGAGGTGTAGACGACGAACGCGGGCGTCTCTCCGTCCGGCTCGGTGGGCGCGGGCGGCAGCGGCGCGCTCGGCCGGGGTCAGCTGGACCGGCAGCCGCGGCAGCCGCGCGAGCGGCCCGGGCAGCTCGGCGTCCGGCGCGGCCAGCACCACGTCCGGCGCGCTGTCGGCGAGGATGTGCGCCAGCTCCCGCTCGCCGATCTTCGGGTTGACCGGCACCACCGCCACCCCGGCGACCAGCGCGCCGACCACGGACACGCAGGTCTCGACGGTCGGCGGGGCCCACACCGCCACCCGGCGCCTGCCGCGCAGCTCGGCTGCCAGGTGACCGGCGAGCCGCGCCAGCTCGCGGTAGGTCAGCTCGGTGTCGGCGAAGCGCAGCGCGGTCCGGTCGCTGCCGGCGACGAGCTCGGGGAACAGCATGTGCCTCCTCGGGACGGGATCGTGCCCACCATCCTGGCTGAGCGGGTCTCGAGTATCCGTTGCTCCGTGCCGTTCATGCTGCCCGCATGGATACTCGTGAGCTCTCCGACCGGGCGACGATCACCGACCTGGTGGTCCGGATGGGCTGGTTGCTCGACCGCCGCGACTGGGACGGGCTGCGCGGGCTGTTCACCGACCGGGTCCGCACCGACTACACCGCGCTGTGGGGCGGGCGGCCGCAGGAGGGCGCGGTCGACGAGCTGCTCGGCACGTCCGCGCAGGGCTCGTGGCGGCGCACGATGGACGGGCTGGAGGCGACCCAGCACCTGATCACGAACGTGCTGGTGGACGTGTCGGGCGACGAGGCCCGCGCCACCGCGAACGTGCTCGGCGTGCACCGCCTGACCAACCCGCACGGCTCGCCACTGTGGACGGTCGGCGGGACCTACGACATCGGCCTGGTGCGCACCGCCGGGGGCTGGCGGATCCGCGCGATCACGCAGGGCCTGACCTGGGTCGACGGCAACCAGCAGATCCTGTTCCGCGCCGCTCAGGCGGCCGCCTAGACATACCGTCGGGTCGTCCAGCCGACCCGCCGCGGCGCACCGGAGCGTCGGTTCGACCGCGTGACGGGTCGGTTCGACCGCGTGACGGTCGGCTCGACCGCGTGACGGGTCGGATCGACCGCGTGACGGGTCGGATCGGTGGGGGGCGGGTGCGGCCGGGCCGGGGCCTGACGAGGTACTACCGGAACAGGACGTGCAGCTCGGGGGGTCGACGGAAGACCAGGCCGCGCGGGGCGTGCGGGTGGGCCGGGTCCAGGCGCAGGCCGGGCAGGCGGCCGAACAGCTCCCGGACGGCGACCTCGGCCTCGGTGCGGGCGAGGCGGGCGCCGAGGCAGAAGTGCGGCCCCTGGGCGAAGGCCAGGTTGAGCCGGGCGTTCGCGCGACCGGGGTCGAAGCGGTCCGGGTCGTCGAACACGGCCGGGTCGCGGTTGGCGCCGGCGATCGAGACCGTCACCAGGTCGCCCGCCCGGATGTGCGCGTCGCCGAGCCGCACGTCGCGGGTGGCGTAGCGGTCCACGACCGCGGCCGCGGGCTCCAGCCGCACCGACTCCTCGATCGCGTTCGGCAGCGCGGCGGGGTCCGGCAGGCCCGGACCGAGCAGCAGGTGCCGCACCAGGTTGGTGATCATGCCGGCGGTCGTGTCGATGCCGCCGAACATCAGCACCGCCGCGTTCGACACGACCTCGTCCTCGGTCAGCCCCGAGCCGGCCGCCACGAGCACCGAGTGCGCGTCGCCCGACGCGAGCGTGCGGGCCACCCCGGCCCGCAGCTCGTCCACGGCGGCCCGCCCGGCGCGGGTCGGCGGGCCGCCCGCGGTCACCGACGACACCGAGTCGACGATCGCCGCGTACCAGGCCAGCACCGTCGCCGCGTCCGCCCCGGCCAGGCCCAGCGCGTCGGCGACCACCGCGACCGCCAGCGGTCCGGCGAACGAGGACCGCAGCTCGGTCCGCCCCGCCGCGGCGAACCCGGACACGAGCCGGGCCGCGAGGTCCGCGACGTGGCCGGCGAACCGGTCGCGCACCGGCGCGGGCCGGAACGGCGGCACGAACGGCTCGCGGTGCCGGGCGTGCGCGGCGCCGTCCAGCGACAGCATCGACGGGCCGACCACCCGCGCGGTCGAGAACCGCGGGTCGTCGACGGTGAACGTCGCCGCGTCGCGCATCACCCGCAGCGCCAGGTCGTGCCGGGTGACCAGCCAGCCGTCCAGCACCGGCAGCCAGGACACCGGCTCGGCCGCGCGCAGCCGGGCGAGCAGCGGGTGCGGGTCCGCCTCGAGCCCGGCGAGCGTGGCCCGGGCGCCGATCGGGAAGCTCACCGCGCCGAGTCTAGGCGGGACAACGGAGGTGAAACGTCTCAACGTGCTCCCTTGACGCTCCCCGCGCAGCTCCACCAACTTGCCTGCAGCGGCCGTGAAACGTTTCATATCGACCGGCCGTCACGGACGGAGGCGAGCCGGGGCAGCGCTGCTCGAGCTCCGCGACGTGCACAAGTCGTTCGACGCCGTGCGGGCGCACCATCGGCAAGGGGAACGGGGCGCACCCCAGCCACACGTACGTGCTCACACCGGACGGCATCAACTCAAGGTGACCACAAGGGTCAATTCCGGGGAGGCGGAACAGCCATGATCGACCAGGCGGCCGTGCGGGAGGCGCTGCGCGCGCAGCACATCGAGACGCCGTCGTGGGCGTACGGCAACTCGGGCACCCGGTTCAAGGTGTTCGCGCAGGAGGGCGTGCCGCGCGACGCCTACGAGAAGATCGACGACGCGGCGGTCGTGCACCGCTTCACCGGGGTGGCGCCGACGGTGGCGCTGCACATCCCGTGGGACGCGGTCCCCGACTACGGCGACCTCGCGGCGCACGCCCGGGAGCGGGGGGTCGAGATCGGGGCGATCAACCCGAACGTGTTCCAGGAGGACGACTACCGGCTGGGCAGCGTCTGCCACCCGGACCCGGCGGTGCGCCGCAAGGCGCTGGACCACCTGCTGGAGTGCGTCGACATCATGGACGTCACCGGATCGGCGGACCTGTCGCTGTGGTTCGCCGACGGGACGAATACCCCGGCCAGGACTCGATCCGGGCACGCCAGGAGCGGCTGTCGGTGGCACTGCGGACGGTGTACGACCGGCTGGGCGCCGGGCAGCGGATGCTGCTGGAGTACAAGCTGTTCGAGCCGGCGTTCTACACGATGGACGTGCCGGACTGGGGCACGTCCTACGCGCACTGCACCGATCTCGGGCCGGCGGCGAAGGTCCTGGTGGACACCGGGCACCACGCACCGGGACGAACATCGAGTTCATCGTGGCGTTCCTGCTGGGCCGCGCGCGGCTGGGCGGGTTCCACTTCAACTCGCGGTTCTACGCCGACGACGACCTGATGGTCGGGGCGGCCGACCCGTACCAGCTGTTCCTGATCATGCTGGAGATCGTGCTGGGCGGCGGCATGGCCGCGGACGCGGGCGTCGGTTCATGCTCGACCAGTGCCACAACATCGAGCCAAAAATCCCTGCCCTGATCCGGTCGGTGATGAACGTCCAAGAGGCCACCGCGAAGGCGCTACTCGTCGACGCGGACGCCCTGGCACGAGGCGCAGACCTCCGGCGACGTGCTCACCGCGAACGCCGTGCTGTCCGACGCGTTCGCCACGGACGTGCGGCCGCTGCTGGTCGTCGGTGCGCGAGGACCTGGGCATCGACCCTGACCTGATCGCCGCCTACCGGCGGTCGGGCCACTTCGAGAAGATCCGCGGGGAGCGGGTGGGCGGCGCCGCGGGCCGGCTCGGGGCGCCAAGAGCGTGTCTGACGCTCTAGATCCGGTAGGCGCGGTGGCGGCGCCGGAGAACACCTCCGCGCGCTCGGCCCCGGACAGGCCCGCGGTGAGCCTCCCGGCGGCGTCGACGACCTGCGCGTAGGTCGCGGCCAGCTCGCAGACCGGCCAGTCGGAGCCGAACATGACCCGCTTGCGGGCCGAACGCGGCGAGCACGTGCTCGGCGTAGGGGCGCGAGGTCGGCCACCCGCCACGCTGCCTAGTCGGCCTCGGTGACGAGGCCGGACAGCTTGCAGAACACGTTGGGGCGCCGGGCGATCTCGGTGATCGCCCGGGCCCAGTCGTCGATCTCGGCGGCGGCGATCGGCGGCTTGCCGGCGTGGTCGAGGACGAGGCGTCCGTCGGGCAGCCGGTCGGCGAGCTCGGCGGCCGAGGAGTACTGGGCTGGGGTTGACGAGCAGGGTCTGAGGTCAGCGTCGGTGCGGGTCACCGAGGCATGAAGCTTGCGCAGCACGTCCGGGCGCAGCAGCCAGCCGGCGTCGGGCTCGTTCTCCACCTGGTGGCGGATTCCGACGAGCGGGCCTCCACTCGCTCAAGCAGGGCCAGCCGGTCGGACACGCCGGGATCGGTCAGGTCGACCCATCCGACGACGCCGCGGACGAGCCCGCCCGAATCCGTCTGCGGTCGCCAAGGGGAACTCCTCGGTCTCGGCGTCCATGGACACGGTCTGCACCAGGACGGTTCCTCCGCCCCGGTCACCTCGCGCAGGTCGGCCGGCGTGTACGGGCGGCGGATCGGGTCCATGGCCGCGCCGGCCATCCACGGGTAGTCGCGGTGGGCCGGATCCCACAGGTGGTGGTGCGCGTCGATCACGGCTGCCGCCCCGGCACGGG
>CAVSGQ010000012.1:0-290177 GCA_963727495.1 uncultured Actinomycetota bacterium
TATTTCCCTGGGAGACTGTGTTAAATCCAGTGAAACGGTTTATAATAAAATTCTCAGCGGCTCTGCGTCTTAGCGGTGAAAAGTATTAACCGCAAAGACGCTAAGGCGCAAAGCAAATAAGGAGATAATAAATATGGTTACTTACCCAACCAAAAGATTAAGACGACTTCGTTACAACCCAATTGTATAGACATGGTGCGTGAAACAGAATTAAGCAAAAATGATTTAATTTACCCGCTGTTTGTTGTACCGGGAGAAAAAATTCGCAACCCGATCAAATCAATGCCCGGGAATTTTCAACTCTCTGTTGATGAACTCGTAAAAGAGTGTAAGGAAGTTGCCGCGCTCGGCATCCCGGCCGTGATTCTTTTCGGCATTCCCGAGCACAAGGATGAACAGGGAAGTGAGGCGTACGACGCAAACGGAATAGTTCAGAAGGCGATTCGTGCGATTAAGGCCGAAGTAAAAGATCTTCTCGTGATAACTGATGTTTGCATGTGCGAATACACTTCACACGGACACTGCGGCGTTCTGAGCGGCGAGGAAATATTAAACGACGAAACAGTTTCTCTTCCTGGCTAAAGAAGCGGTCTCGCACGCAGAAGCGGGTGCCGATTGGTTGCCCCCTCCGATATGATGGACGGCAGAGTCCTGGCAATCCGTAAAGCGCTGGATTATAAAGGGTTTACAAAGATCCCGATTATGAGCTACGCGGCCAAATATGTCATTTAATATCATCGAGTGATGAGGGTGCGACTTGCCTGGAGTCCTGCCCGGCGCATGGTTGAGTGGTCGATTGCTAGCAAGTCGTCACCATCCAGCGAGGAGGTCGATGAACCGGGTCCACGACAAGTCGACTCGCCGGATGCTTGGGAGTGCCGCGCGAACACCCCACGCCTTGGTCGGTGATCCATATGCGTGAGCACTACAAACCCTTGCTGGGTGAGCTCGCGGGGCGGACGCCGATCGTGCTGAGCGGTCTGCCCCAAGGTGTTGAGGCCGTGACGGTTCCGGTTCGTCGTAACGGTGAGTCACGCGTGCCGAGGGATCGGCGCGGCCGTGTGAACGTGACACGGGTGGACCTTGTCTCTTCCGAGCACACAGCGCTTTTCGGGCCGCCAGATGGTTTGTCGCGTGCTGACTTGGTGTGGACGTTGTCTGCGGGTCGCCGGCAGTGGTCGTCGGTGCTGAACCGCTTTGGCGACCGTGCGTTCCCAACGGCCCTCGACCTTGTCCGATCTGGCGGCGTTGTACTGCGTTGCGTAGTCGACCAAGATCGACTTGCGCTGGGTTCCCCAGAAAGTTGGACGCTGTCGAGTGCCTGGGCGGAGCAGGCGGACGACGAACTCGCCGAACTCAAGCCGCAACGTGACCCGGACGAGGTACGCAGAGAACTCCTCGAGCTGCTTGACGGCCTCCAGACGCCACCTCCGCTCATCGTCAAACGGTCGGCACTTCGCGCAGTATCCGCTGGTTCGGCCCTCATCCCACCGCCTGGCACGATGACCACCGCGAAGAGTTGGGCGACCTATGAAGCCGCTCTGCGCGCCGCGTCTACATGGGCGCGCATGGACCGGACGCCGGGTGCAGCCGAGCTTGCCGGTCTGGCGTGGGGGGAATACACGCTAGTGGTCCACCGCGCGATCCATTGTCTTCAGCCAACTCGTCGGCATTGAGTTCTCTCGAGCCGTACAGAAGTCGGACATCACCATCAGGGTGCGCGGTCCGCTGGTGTGGCGGCAGGGAAGTGCGATCGCCGACGCGAGCAGAAGCAGGCCGTGGATCGGGTTGCCGTCAGAGGGTGTCCGCCTTCGGGAAATCGAGTTCGCGGCGACGGGGATCCTGCTGATTGAGAACGCCGAGACGTTTGAACAGGTGTGCGGGATCGGTGAGATCACCAATTCCTGGTTGTGCATGTGGGGGCAAGGGAAAGCGATCGTCAACACAATCGACCTCATCGCCGCGTTGCCGCCGGTGAGGGTTGCGGCATGGATGGACTTGGACGCGGCCGGCTTGCAGATCTTTACGATGTTGACCCAACGATTGGGCAGGCCGGCGACGCCGATCGGCATGGATCTGGATTTGCTGCGGTTCGGTCCGGCCAGAAAACGAGCGAACGTGGAGGAGCAACGCAAGGCTGAGCACGACGATCGACTTCTTGCAACGAGCTTGAAGGACCGTCTCCCCCAATCGCTCCGCGAGGTGGCGGAACACATCGAGACGACTGGCAAGGCCGTGGAGCAACAGCCCCTCCATGACCTCGTCCTGCCAATCCTGGCCCGTCAACTCGCGACCGTACCCCAGGAGTAGTCAAGACCGTGGACGAATTCGACGAGCAGCCGCTGTTTTCGCCCCCGGCCCCAGTGGCGCATGATCACGTCGTTCCGGTCGGTGACGCGCGGTTGCTGGAGAACCTCCGTTCGTTCGTGGCGCCCATCGCTCGTGATATGTCGGTTGTCATCGATGATCCGCGCGCGCTGGAAATGGCTCACGATGTCCGAGGTGTTCGCCGATCACGCCGGATTGACTGGGATGACAAAGGCGGAAGTCGAACGTGCGTTGGCTGGTCACGGCAACGCGGACCGCGCGTTGTTGAGTACGCGGTTCGACCTCTTCGTCCGGATGGGTCTGATCAAACCGTTCCTCGAGAAGAAGAGCCAGTCGCGGTATGTCCTGAACCCATCCGGCATGGTGGGCTTGCTGGTGTTTGAGCGGCTCGGCACGCGTGGGGGTGTCGAAGAGATGCTGTTGCTGCTCGACCGAACGCGTTGGCTGATCGAATCCGGCGAGGCCGACCGGACCACGCTAGCCAAACACCTCAAGCGGTGTCGCCAACTGCTCAGCGTGTATACCGCGAGTCTCGCCCGACTGATCGAGACGGCATCGATCAGCGAACTGATGGACGAGCACCGCAATCACGACCCTCGTCGGGTTCAGCATGACGTGCACGTGCTGAACAGATTGGTCACCGACCGGTTCGGCCGTGACTTCGAGCTCAGCGAACTTGCGTTCCAGCTAGTGAAGGCGGAACTCGCCTACCGCCACCAAGTACTCAGCGCTGTCAACAGGGTGCTCGACCAGGGTGGGGCGTCGTTGGACTTCAGCGTCCTCACGCCTGAGCAGTACCTGTCCGCGGCCCTGGACGCCTCGTTGGAGGAGCTCTCGGAAGTCGCGGCACAGCTCGTTGTCGATCCGCCAAGTGCGTGGCTAGATCCGGGGTCAGTCGCGGACGCGCTGGCCGAGTTCCGCCTAGTACGGCAGCCGCCATTTGGGTTGTGACCTGCGGGGACGTGTGACTGGGGGCCGGTGCCGATGTGGGGCAGCCGCCTGTTGATCATGTGTTTGTGAAGACGACAGGATCGCAGGCGGCTGCGGCTGCCAGGATAGGTGCTCGGTTGGCTGGGCGGAAACTGGGTGAGCTGACCGAACGGCTGCGTTCGTGTTTTCGGCGGATCGAGCCGTTCCTGCAGGCCCGTAAGTACATCCGGGCGGTGACCAGCGAACTGCCCACGCGGAACGGCTGGACCGTTGCCGAGTATGTCCGGGACCGGACGCCGAACCGGACGCAGCGGCTGCTGAACCGGGCGGTGTGGGACGAGGCCGAGGCGATGGCCGAGGTCCGGCGGTTCGCGGTGTCCGGGTTGGAGGAGGCGGCCCGCAAGGCCGGGCGTCGGCGCGGGAAGCTGGTGATCGGGGCGCTGGATGAGACCGGGCAGCAGAAGAAGGGCGAGGCCACCGCGGGTGTCAAACGCCAGCACATGGGTTGCGCGGGTCGGGTGGAGAACGGGATCAACACGGTGCACCTGTCCTATGTGCGCGAAGGTGTCGGGCATGCGTTGATCGGCTTTGCGCAGTGGATCCCCGACGAGCACATCAACGATCCGGTGCGCTCGCTGCGCATGGGACTACCGCCCGAGCTGAAGTTCCGCACCAAGGGCCAGTTGGCCATCGACATCGCCACGACCGCGGCCACCGACGGGTTCCGACCGGATTTCTACTGCGGGGACGAGGTTTACGGCAACTGCACCGAGCTGCGGACCCACTTCGAGGCCGACGCACAGGCCTACGTGCTGCGGGTGGCGAAGAACTTCCGGATCACCCTGCCCAGCGGCACGGTCCTGTCCTGCGACCAGGCTGTCACGACACTCCTGCAGGGACAGAAACACCAGCGGCGGTGGGAAATCCGCTCTGCCGGCAAGGGATCCAAAGGCGACCGGTGGTACGCCTGGGCCTGGATCGCCACCAACTCGCCCCGCCACTACCTGCTCATCCGCAAACACCTACGCACCGGCGAGTTGGCCTTCCACTACTGCTACGTGCCCGAGGGACAGTTGCTCACCAAAGCCCGGCTGATCCGTGCCGCCGGGCTGCGTTGGCCCGTTGAGGAAGGCTTCGAGTTCGGCAAGGACTGCTTCGGCCTGGACCAGTCCCAGGTCCGGCTCTACACCGCGATCGCCCGCCACACCGTGCTCGTCTGCGCCGCTCTCGCGGTCTGCGCCGTCACCGCCGCGTTGCTGCGTGACCGCACCGACAGCCAGGCTCCCGAACCCCGACACCCGACCAGCCCCCGCCCGCCGATCCCGGCCTGATCCCACTCACCATCCCCGAGATCAAACACCTGATCGCCCAGGCCACCACCACACCACGACCACCCGGACACGCAACCCACTGGCTGAACTGGCGCCGCCAACATCAAGCACGCTCACGCTGGTTCCACAAACGCACCAGACTCACCCGCAACATCGAAAACACCCAGGTCAACTAGCGAATGGCGGCTGCCGTACTAGACGCCGCCGCCGTCGCGACCACCTGGACCCACGGGAGGTATGGACGCCGACCCCATCGGGACGATGCAGCAGCAGCACGAGCGCATCGCTCGTCAGCGGCGGCTGGCCATCGAGTCACATCTCGGGGATGCTGACTCAATCGACCTTACGGAAGCCCTCCGCCAGATGGGGTGGCCGGCGGCTGCCGTTGAACTCGTGGAACTGCTCGGCGTCTCGGCGGCCTCAACCCAGCCGTTCACCGTGAGCCTGGGTGAGACGGAGACCGTCATGACGCCGGTCTCCGGTCACCTATCTGCACCCCGTGACACTCCACCGGGAACAGACGATCGAGGAGGACCAAAGCTGATGAACACGCTGATAACAGATCCAGCGGTCCTGCTCGCCGCGATCCGCGCGACCGGTGGACTCCCCGTGGACCTGGCTGATCCACGAACTGTCAATCTCGCGCGGCGCACCGCGGAATCCGCAGGGCACACATTCGTGCATTGCACGACCGGAAGAGTCCGCCGACGCGCAGGTGGACGTGGATTGGTCCTCGGGTGGCTTCCTCAGTCCACGCCTGCGCCGGAGGAAAGCCACGCGTATCCGGTACGCAATCTGACTCCGGTAGCGAGGCTGACGTGGGCGTGCTGTGTCGGCCTCGCTTGGCCCGACCGCGTCGCCGCGCCGTATCCCGGCGTGCCGTTCAGGAGGTCGGAAGTAGTGGATGTGGCCGGGGAACTGGGCGTTTCGACGATGTGGGTCAAGACCGCACTGTTCCGGACGCTCATTCCGGGCCTCTTGGTCATTCCTGACGAGGGCTCCTTGCGCTTGGGGCCGGCGACCGCCGCGTTGCCGGAACCGTTCGTCGATGCGATGCGGCGATTCCACGACAGGCTTCCCCGGCTACAACCACGACCGGCCATCCCTCATGACGCCCGAACTCAACGATGCCGAACTCGACGACCTCGATTTCGACGATGATCAAGACACACGGTCGGGGGCCGAGACATTCACAAATGAGGACAACTTCAGGCAGGGTGTGAATGACGACCTCTGGGACGAATAGTGGCGGCTCAGGAATCACATCAACAGACGAAACCGCTGTGCGTGAGGCGATTGGTGCGCTGGAGATCGCTGACGGTCTGGTGCCATCGGGAGTGTTTCCAGCCCTGGAGGATCCCGCGTTGCGCAAGACAGGTCGACACACGCCTCGAGGAGTGCGGTCGAACGCTGATCAGTGTCGACGACGGGTGGACGAGCGGTACCGTGACGATGTCGCCGACGCGCTGGTTGAGCTGGACATCGGCGTCCTCGCGCCGGAGGATCGAGCCGTGCTCGTCCTGATCCTTCTCCGTACGGTCGCCATTCCGCGGGCTCGCGGAAGCAGGATAGGAGAGACGTGGGGCACCACTGATGGAGCCAAAGGTACCTCGGTCGATGAACTGGCGTTGAACCGAACCATCTCCAAGACTCAGATCAAGGAATCTGTTCGCAACCTGTCCACACACGGCTTGGTCGACCGTCATCGTGGATTGCTGTTTCCCGGTCCTGCGCTCCTGCGCCTTACCCCGGCCAGATCGACGCGACTCTGGGAGAAACCTGCTGCTCCTGGCCGCACCGGACAGTCTTTACGCCGAAGCGATCCGCAGTCGGCGAGCAGGTCCACCTCTGCAGGACGAGCACCAGGAGAGGGCATGACCACGCTGTTCGATCAGCCGCGGGCGATCGCCGACGACACCCTCGGTGTCATCGGCGACCGGCAACTCGTGGTGGTGCAGACGTTCTACATCGCACGGCTCACCAGCCATCCCGTCGCCATCGTGCCCTCCGCGTTCGTGGCCGTTACGGGACGCGGCCGCGCGACTCCAACGAGTCCGGGAAGACGAGTTTCAACGCGGCCGTCGCACTCCTGCTCGGCGACCCCGAGTGGCGAGTCTCCGGGGGCGGGGTCGCAGCCGTGGCTCAACTGCTGTTCGAGCCCGACACCGCAGGTGTTGCTGCGACCCGCTACCCCGCTGCGGATACCGGATTCATCATTGGCGTGTTCGCAGACCCGGATGACCCGGTGTCCACTGCGCACACCGTGTGGATGAAACTGTCCTCCACTCCGAAGTACGTGCAGGTCCGGCATTGCGCGGGGGTGCACCTTGTGGACGCGGAGAACGACGTCGAACGACACCGCTTGGCTCCGACGACGTGGAAGGCGTTGCCTGCGGCCGACCTCGGCGCGCACAGCTATGTAGATACTCTCTACGGTCACAGCCCCCGGTGCCTGGCTTACGTAGCCGCACGCGGCAAACAGCGCAGCGACGCCCGTCGCTGCTGAAGATGGACGCCGGTGCGTTCAGCCCTGAAGACATCGGAACAGCCCTCGTCCGCCTCACAGGACGTAGTGAAGCACTCGAGTTCGAACAAGACAGCGCCGCAAACTCGCCAAGCAACTCGAAGAACTCGAATCCACCAAGGCACAACACGAACAGAAGTGGACAGCCGAGGAAACGATCGTCGAAGGCGTTCGTACTCGAAAGAAGATCCACGCCGTGCTCGATGGCGGCGAGAAGCTATGGCGCCAGCACTTGGCACGCGGTCTTCTCGACACAATGGGCCGGCGCGGATACTCGACGCCCAGGCGCGACAGACGGCGGCCGAAGTCAAGACCTTGACCATAGAGCTACGCAAGCGCCAGGCCCGCGAGAAGGAGCTCTCCGACGACACCTCGGTACACAGGCGAGCACAAGAGCCCAGGAAACCTTCGACCGGGCCGATCCAAGACCTCTCAGACGCGAAAAGCCACGAGACGACGCTCCTGAACAAGCTGAGTACGCATCGCGATCAGATGATCAAGCTCGAAGAGCGCGGTGCCCGAACTTCGCCCCCAGACGTTGCTACTGCAAGCAAGCTCTGGAAGAGCGGAAGGGGGAGCGCAAGCGAAGAGCGAAGTGGCCCTCCAAACCGCGACGCAGGTTATGGAAGATCTGCAGATCGATCTCGCGCAAGCCGAGGAGGGCCGGATCGGCGACGCCGGCCGCAGCATCACGATCCTGTCCGAATGGGGATCGGGCATTGAGGCTGTCGGACTCCTGGACGCGGTCGAGGTGGCCGAACAACACCGTGACGTCTGGGAACCACGCCTGCATCCATGGCGCGACGCTGTATGCGTCGACCACCACCATCGCGACGACGCCCTCGCTGCACTAGCGGGTCACGCAGGGGCAGTACTCATCGCAGGTGAACCCACGGACGCACTACCCGATGGCCTCTTAGCGGCACCAACTCCCGCACGACGGTTCCTGGCTGAACTCGCGTCACGTGTCCCGCCAGTCGAGATCGAAAGCGTCAACGCAGTCCACGACGTCAAGCTCGGGGTCATCGTGCTCGGTGGCTTCGCGGACCCAACCACCGGTCGTGCGCAACTGGTACGTGCCCTTCGAGCACGGCTCATGCAAGCCGAGAACAAGCTGGGCGGCCTCAAGAAAGCTGCCGAAATCGCTGCGGCGCGGGAAACACAGGCAATCGAGGATCTCGACGCCGCCGAAGCCGCTGTCGCATACCAACAATGCCATAAAGAGTGCTCCAGGATCGAGAATCATGCACTTCCAGAGGTCCGCACCGTCGTCCAAGAGTTGACTGACAAGCGGGAAACAGCACTCGAAATACTTGCGGTGGCAAAGGCCGAAGTACAAACTATCGAAGCAACACGCTCCCAAGCACGCAGCGAACGGCAGCAAGCGGAGAAGGATCTCGCCTCGGCCAAGAAGGACTACGCCACGACCCGCCAAGCTCTCGACGCTGCCACGCTGGACTACTGGCGTTCAGAGCTTCCTGGGGGTGAGGCCGACGCTCGCCTCATCCTCAACTGGGCCGACCAACCGGTGGAGTACGACACACAACGCGGCATGGTGCGTCCTGCTGATCCACGCGACCCGGCTCTCCCCGCAGTTACCCGCTCTCGAGAAGTACTCGCCAATCGCGCCAACGACGAACTCAACACCATCCTCAACCTCCTCGGCATTCAGCGTGATACCGGTGAAGGGGCACCCACAGACGACATCGGCGAAGCCGTCCGTCGCAGGGATCGGCAAGACGACCGAAACCAGGTGCCGTCATCCCATGATGAAGCAAGTTTCGCCGTCCTCGCTTCAGCGCTAAACGACTGGCTTATCCAGCACGTGGAACGCGACCAGCTCGCTGAGGAACAGATCGAGACCGCGCGGAAGGAACGCGCGAGGGAAAGGGCTTACATCGAGTCGAATCTCACGGTGATGGAGCAAAGCGTTACAAACGTTCAAGACAGCCTCGAACAACGCATCGAAGACAACTTCATGGCGATCCGCGACGCGCTCAACGAACTCAACCGATCTGCTAAGGGCCACGGCGCGACACTGCACTGCGAGGTATTCCGACCCGTCGGACCTGAAGACACCTGGACATGGAGAGTGACACCGGCCTGGCAGCGATCGCCCAGTGGGCGGATGCTGCCGTACGACAACGCCACGAACACGGCCCAGGAGAAGCTATTCAGCATCCACCTCGTGCTCGCAGCACTTCTCGCGAGCCCGAATCCTCGCGGGCGTGTCCTTATCCTGGACGAACTCGGCGACTCTCTCGGTGACGAGCACCGCCGCGACGTCTTGTCGGCCGTCGCCAAAGTCGCCCGTACTCATGGAATCACCGTCCTAGGCACATGCCAGGACGCGGTGATGCCCGACGCGGCGTCCTACTGCGGCGAGGTCCTCTACTTCTGCTACCCGTCCAAGGCGGACGCCCTCAACCTACCCACTCGAATGTTCGGCTTCGACGACAACGGCAAGAGAGTCGAACTGTCGGTCGAACACCTCTTGTTGGCAGGCACCCCCGCTGATCAGGAGGTTGAGGCAACCCGCGCGGCTAGGCACACCGGTCGGCCACCTTGCGCGGAGTCGGCGGGCGACGCGCTATTTGGTGTGGTGCACCGCCTACGCGCCCGACGCAGTCGGCCAAGAGCAATCTGGCGCTGGCCCCTGCCTCTGCGGTCTGCGTCGCGGTCGACAAGTCGAGGATCTGACACGCTGGGCCAAGTCGATCACGCGACACCAGCGTTCTCGTGAGCGGCGGTCTACAGCGCCCTAACGGTCAGCCGAGGTTGACGATCAGCTGTTTCGCCCTTGTGGCGGTCTCGGCAACTGTCCTCCTGCGCCCAGCGCGCACCCACTGGGCGTACTCCATCCACCCAGGTCGCGGACGTGCACCAAACGTCCACATTGGATCGAGCGCATACACATTTTGTACATATGACGTCGGCAGGCGACCACAACCTACAACAGACGACGAGCACATTCACGCAGGTCAGCAGGGGAGAGGCGCGCATCGCCGCAGGTCACAGAAGTCCCGAATAAGGTCAAGGGGTCGCCGGCTCAAGTCTCTTGAGCTGAACATTCAGGTCGGGCGATCCCGCTCTGCGGGACTGCGGAGCTTCGTCGTCGGGCACATGTGGATCATGCTGCCAGCAAGTCTGCGAATGTCGTTAGTAATCGTTCTTTGCCGGGTGTCCACACTTCGAGTTCGAGGTCCACGATCGGAACCGGTGGGGTGTTCTTCCGGGTGGCGAGTCGCCGTAGTACGGCGCGGAGTTCGCTGGCGTCGAGGGGGTCGATTTCGGTGCGGACCGATTGGATGGTGACGCCGTCGTGCAGAAGTTTGAGATCGACGAGCCTGCGTCCAGCCGGTGAGGGCTGATCGGCGCCGTGGGCGGCATCGGCTGTCGCATCTTCGACGCCGGTGGTGGGGGCGAGGTTGTGGACCGTTGTTCCGGTGTCGATGCCGGGGGCTGTGTCTGGCTCCGAGTCGGAGATGGTCGTTGCTGGAGGTGGTAGGACGACGGCGCGTTTGCCGCGGCTGACGCTGACGTGGCCCCAGTCTTTGAGCAGGGCGATGGCACGGTGGACGGTGGACACGGCGGTGTTGTGCTGGGTTGCCAGCTCTGTCATGGGTGGCAGTTGTTCGCCGGCGTTGATGTCGCCGTGGAGGATGGCGGTGCGGATCGTCGTGGCGATGAGCTCGTAGGGGCTCTGCGGTGTGTGCTTGGCCCGATCCGTTCGGTTGTGTGGGGTGGGTCGGGCGGGCATGCGGTCGAGCAGCGCGAGGGCGGCGCGTTGGTCGGCGGCGGAGACCCAGGCGGCGTAGACCTTGAGTGTGGTGGTGCCGCCTCCGGCGTGGCCGAGCCGGCCGGCGACGGTGCGGATGTCGACGCCGGCGGTGATGAGTTCAGTGGCTGAGTAGTGGCGGAGCCGGTGCAGTGTGGTGGTGATGTTGAGGCGTTGCGTGAAGCGTCGGTATCGCTGGGTGATGGTTCGTGGTTTCATCGCCTGTGTGCCGTCGGGGCTGGCAGAGAAGACGAACCCGTCGTCGGGTATCGCGACCCCCAGGGCGGCGGCGAGGGCGTGGCAGTGTTGGCGGTGGTCGATGAGCACGGCGATCGTCTCGATGTCGAGCGCGATCAGCCGGATCCGGTTGGTCTTGGTGTCCTTGACGTAGGTTCCGCTCTCGGACTGGGCGACGTTGCTGCGGATCTCGAGCCACCAGTCGCACGCCGTGGCGATGCAGTCATGCTCGCCGGTGCCGTTGTGGCGGATCTTGATGTCGCTCCACCGTAGGCCACATAGTTCGCCGCGGCGTGCGCCGACGGTCATCGCCAGCCACACCAGCGGGCCGAGGTAGTCGTCGGTCTGCCAGGCGTGCGTTGAGGATCCGGGCAGCCTGGTCGGGTGAAGGCGGGCGCGGGTCTGGCGTCGGCGCTGCGGGAAGCCGGACCTTGAGGACGGGGTTGTGGGGCAGCCACTCCCACCGGATCGCGGCTTCGTAGGCGCCGCTGATGATGAAGTTGATCTTTCGGATAGTGGCCTTGCCGAGGGGTGTGCACACGTGCGGGCGGCACCGGGTGGTGCACCGGTGCGTGGCGCGCGTGTAGTGCCGGACAGTGGGCCGGCCGGTGCAGTGGTCGCGGCAGCGGCGCAGTTCGGCGTTGAACGACTCGAGGATCTCGGCGTTGACCACGCTGGACTTCAGGTGGCCGAGCAGCGGTCGTATGTGCTTGCGCTGGTAGGCGCGGTAGGTGTCCAGCGTGGTCTGCTCGAGTTCGGCCGTGTCCAGGTACTTCGCGACCAGGACGTCCAGGCGGGCGTCCGTGCGCGCGCACCGGTTGGTGGTGACCTGCTCGACCAGGCGCCGCCGGGCCTGCTCGGCCTGGTCGGCCGCCCGTGGACCGGGTGCGATGATCTCGGTCAGATAGCGATCGTGACCGGTCAGCACGTCCTTGCCGGCATACACCCGCACGCGCAGTGAACCGCTGCGCAGCGTGTCGACATGCCCCTTCGGACGTGGACGCGCTCGACCCCCCGACGAGCCCCCCATAACCCGAGGATAGCCAGCGGCCATGTCACGGCCCATGTCACGCGATCCTTTCAAGATCGCTGACAGAAGCCATCAGGCCTGGTCAAAAGGGGCGCCCTTGGCAGGATTCGAACCTGCGACACCTGCCTCCGGAGGGCAGTGCTCTATCCCCTGAGCTACAAGGGCCCGTCGACTCGCGACCGGGGTAGCTTAGCGTACGCGGTGGGGCAGGCGGGCGGCGGCTACCGTGATCGCATGGCTGGGATGCGGCGGCGGTGGGTGGAGTCGGGCGGGGTGCGGATCTCGGTGGTGGAGCAGGGCGGCGAGGGGCCCGTCCTGCTCCTCGTGCACGGGTATCCGGACAACCTCTCCGTGTGGGACGGGGTCGCGGAGCGGCTGGCCGCCAGGTTCCGGGTCGTGCGGTACGACGTGCGGGGGCACGGGGACTCCGAGGCGCCGGCCACCCCGGACGGCTACCGGATGGAGCACCTCACCGCCGACCTCCTCGCGGTCAAGCACGCCGTCAGCCCCGGCGCGCCCGTCCACCTCGTCGGCCACGACTGGGGGTCCATCCAGTGCTGGCCCGCCCTCAACCCCGCCCACTTCCGGTCCTTCACCTCGATCTCCGGGCCCGACCTCGACCAGACCGGCACCTGGCTGCGAACCTGGCGCCGGCGCCCCCTCCAGGTCGCCCGGCAGGTCACCCACTCGTGGTACATCGCGGCCTTCCGGCTCCCCGTCCTCCCCGAGCTGCTGTGGCGGATCCCACGCCTGCGCCGACGGTTCCACGCCACCTACCACGACGCCCGCGCCGGCCTGCACCTCTACCGCGCCAACATGATGAAGCCGCCCTCGCCGCCGGCTCGCGTCACCCTCCCCGTCCAGCAGGTCGCCCTCACCCAGGACCCCTACGTCACCCGGCCTCTCCTCGACGTCGCCGACCCCTGGTGCGAGCGCCTCTGGCGCCGCGAGCTCGTCGCCGGGCACTGGGCGCCCCGCACGCACCCGGACGCGGTCGCCCGGCTGATCACCGACTTTGCCGACCACGTTGACGGACAGCCCGCCCCGCGCGAGCTCGACCGCGCCCGGCGCGGGCCCGGTGAGAACCGGACCCGACGCGGAGCCGGCAAGAACCGGTCCCGGCGCGGTGAGGACCGGGCCGACATGGCCGGGCGGCTGGCCCTCGTCACCGGCGCGGGCAGCGGGATCGGGCGCGAGACCGCGCTGGCCCTCGCCGCCGCCGGGGCGGAGGTCCTCTGCGTCGACATCGACTTCGACGCCGCGCAGCGCACCGCCGCGCGCGCGGGTGGCGCCGCCTACCAGCTCGACGTCGCCGACGGCGCCGCCACGGCGACGCTCGCCGGGCACGTCACCGCCGAGCACGGAGTCCCCGACCTCGTCATGGCCAACGCCGGCATCGGGGTCAGCGGCTCCTTCCTCGACACCAGCGAGGAGGACTGGCGCCGCGTGCTCGACGTCAACCTTTTCGGCGTCATTCACACCCTGCGCGCCTTCCTGCCGGCCATGGTCGAGCGCCGCGAAGGCGGCCACGTCGTCATCACCTCCTCGGCCGCCGCCTTCCTCCCGACGCCGACCCTCCCGGCCTATGCCACCACCAAGGCCGGCGTCCTCATGCTCGCCCAGTGCCTCGCCGGCGAGCTCCGCCCGGCCGGCATCGGCGTCAGCGCCATCTGCCCGGGCTTCGTGCACACCAACATCACGGCCACCACCCGCTTCGCCGGCACCACACCCGAGGAGGAGCGCGAACGGCAGCGGCGGGCCTTCGCCATGTACGCCCGCCGCGGCTACGGCCCGGAGAAGGTCGCCGCCGCCGTGGTCGCCGCCGTGCGCGCGGACAAGCTCGTCGTGCCCGTCACCCCGGAGGCCCGGGTCGGCGCGCTCGGCGCCCGGTTCGCGCCGACCGTCACCAGGGCCATCGGCCGCTGGCTGGGGGAGCAGGCCGACCGCCGGTAAATCTTGCAAGCATGCGCATGTGACTATATGTTGGCCCTCGGCAGGAAGGAGGCGCACATGGGCCACGGACACGGGCACGGCAGCGCGTCCGGCCGCCACTTGGGCCGGCTGGCCGCCGCGTTCGCGATCACCGCCGCGTTCATGGTGGTCGAGATCGCCACCGGCATCGCGACCTCCTCGCTCGCGCTCATCTCCGACGGCGCGCACATGGTCACCGACGTCGTCGGTGTCGGCCTCGCGCTCGTCGCGATCCTCGCCGCCAAGCGCTCCCGCCGCACCGCCGCCCGGACCTTCGGCCTCTACCGCGCCGAGGTCCTCGCCTCGCTCGCCAACGCCGTGCTGCTGTTCGGCGTCGCCGCCTACGTCCTGGTCGAGGCGGTGGCCCGGTTCACCGACCCGCCCGCGGTGCCGGGCGCCCCGGTGCTGATCGTGGCCCTGCTCGGGCTGGTCGCCAACGTCGCCGCCTTCCTGCTGCTGCGCGCGGGATCCGCGGAGAGCCTGAACATCCGCGGCGCCTACCTCGAGGTCCTCGCCGACCTCGTCGGCTCGCTCGGCGTCCTGGTCAGCGGCGCGGTCACGCTGCTGTTCGGCTGGCGCTACGCCGACCCGATCCTCGGCGTCGCCATCGGCCTGTGGGTGCTGCCGCGCACCTGGGCGCTGGCCCGCCGCTCGCTGCGGATCCTCTTCCAGCACGCCCCCGAACGGGTCGACGTCGAGCAGCTCACGCGGGCACTCTGCGGGCTCGCGCACGTCCGCGAGGCGCACGACGTGCACGTCTGGACCCTCACGTCCGGCATGGAGGTCGCCTCGGCCCACCTCACCGTGCTGCCCGGCACCGACCAGGACGAGATCCTGCGGGCCGCGCAGGCGATGCTCGCCGAGGACTACCAGATCGAGCACGCCACGCTGCAGGTCGAGACCGGCGAGACCGCGGCGAGCTGCAACGAGCTGCAGTGGTGAGACTCAGGGGAACGGCAGCGGCTTGCTGCCGCGCTGGGCCAGGTACTGGGTCATCAGCTTGATCTCGTTGCTCTGGCTGGTCACCATCTTCTGCGCGAGGTTGCGCACGTAGCCCTCGCTCGCGTGGTCCGCGGCGTACTGGGCCATCTCCAGGCCGCCCTGGTGGTGGCGGAGCATCAGCTGCAGGAACAGCACGTCCATCTCCTGGCCGGAGACCTTGCGCAGCGTGTTGAGCTCCTCGGTGGTGGCCATCCCGGGCATCAGCGCGGTCGTGCCGGTCGTCGTCCCGCCCGCGCCGTCGCTGTGCGAGTGGTGGCCACCCTCGGACATCCAGCCCATGTGCTCGGCGCCCGGCGCCGGCAGCGCGGGCTGGCCCCACACGGTCAGCCAGCCTGCCATCTCCGACAGCTGCGCGAGCTGGGTGGACTCGATGTCGAACGCGATGCCCCGCAGTACCGGGTCGGTCGTGCGGTCCCGCTCGAGGCCCGCCATCGTCACCGCCTGCAGGTGGTGGACCCGCATGTCCTGGGCGAAGCCCACGTCGACCGACCTGGCGTCCGGCGGCGCGTCGGAGTCCACCTGGGACAGCGTGACCAGCATGCCGACGGCCGCGCCGACCAGCAGCACCACCAGCGCCGCCGCGGCGAACACCAGGACCCGGCTCGACCGCGACGATCCCGCGGGAGCGAGGTCCCCGGTCTCGTCGGTGCCGTCGACGTCCGCCGTGTCCTCGGATTCCCGCAGGTCCACCGCCGAGGTCGAGTCGTCCGCAGGGGTGGCCGGGTCGCTTCGGTCGCTCATCTCCTCGCTCACTTGCTCGCCGGTGCCCCGCCGGTCATGCCTTCGTCACTTCCCTCGATCGCGCCCTTGCCGTCCATGGTCACCGCGTCCTTGCCCGGCTTCTCCGCGACGAACGGCGGCGGGTTGGTCGGGTCGAAGCCGGTGCCGTCCGTGTCGCAGCGGCCACCCGGCTCGGGGTGGGTGTACTGGTTCGCCCGCAGCGAGGTGACGAACTCGTCGATCCGCTCGTCGTCGGCGCTGCTCACCTTGAGCTGGTGGCCCCACGACTGCAGGGAGATCGGCTTGTCCAGGGTCGGGTACGGCGAGAGCATCATGTAGGGCTGGCCCTCGACCTTCGCCTTCAGCGTGGCGAGCGCGCCGCCCTTGATCTTGTCCGGGTTGTACGCGATCCAGACCGCGCCGTGCTCCAGCGCGTGGACCATGTTCTCGTTGCGGACGGCCTTCTCGTAGACGGTGCCCGAGCAGTTCGCCCAGGTCTGGTCGTGCGGCCCGCCGAAGGGCGGGCTCTGGTCGTAGGCCACCCGCTGCTCCGCGGTGACGTGCTGGGCGCCCTCGTAGGTCACCTTCTTGACGCCGTCGATCTTGCCGGACGGGTCCTTGTTGTCCTCCGCGACGACGTACTTCTCCTTCGCGTCGATCTGGATGAACGCGTAGGTGAACACCCCGCCGGCGAGCAGCACGACGACGATGACGCCCATGATCATGCCCCACGGCTTGGGCTTGCCGGCGCGTGCGACCGAACTGCGGGCGCCGGCACCCTTGGCGGCCCCACCCTTGCTCTTCGGCCTGCTCCCACCCTTGCTCTTCGTCCCGCTCGCCATGCCGGTCTCGGACCTCGTCTCGTACAGGGAAGACAGACTGCAGCGGCCAAGTGTAAGGAACAGGTGTGTTGGGTCGGCGTCAGGGACCTTGGACCGGCACCGCGTCCGGGCCGGGCGGGCTCGCGTCGAACGGCGGCGGGTCGGACACGTCGAACTGATCCGGGTTGGTCCCGCACGGGGCGCCGTGCTCGGGCGTGGTGTAGGCGTTGTCCCGCAGCGCGGCGATGAACTGGTCGATCCGCTCGTCGTCCGCGCCGGTCACCTTGAGCTGGTGGCCCCACGACTGGAGCGAGATCGGCTTGTCCAGGCCCGGGTAGGGCGAGAGCATCAGGTACGGCTGCCCGTCGACCCTCGCGGCGAGCGAGTCCAACGCGCCGCCCTTGATCTTGTCCGGGTTGTACGCGATCCACACCGCGCCGTGCTCCAGCGCGTGGACCATGTTCTCGTTGCGCACCGCCTTCTCGTAGACGATCCCCGAGCAGTCCGCCCAGACCGGGTCGTGGCGGCCGCCGTAGGGCGGGGCCTTGTCGTAGGCGACCCGCTGGCCGGGGTGCACGTGGGAGGGCTCGTAGGTCGTGGTGACCACGCCCTCGATGTCCTTCGACGGGTCCTTGTTGCCGTCCGACGGTTCGAACCGGGACGTGTCGGGCGAGCCGGACGGGGCTGCGCCCGGGTCGCCTCCGGTTCTGGTGGTGCAGCCCGCGAGCAGGACCGCGAGCAGGGCGGAGCCGACGGCCACCACCACGAGCCCGCGACGCGTGTACGAGGTGTCGATGGTGATCTTCCTCCTGGTCCGGACTCCCCGGTCCACCTTATGGCTGAGGCCGCTCCGTGGGGTCCGAACGGCCTACCTAGACTTCTCGGGGTGACTCCCGCCGCGCTTGCCGACCTCGTCCGCGCCGTTGCCGTGGACGTGCTGACCAGCCGAGACCTCGACGACGCCGCCCTGCCACCGGCGGTGACGATCGAGCGTCCGAGAAACCCCGAGCACGGCGACTACGCGACGAACCTCGCCCTGCAGGTGGCGAAGAAGGTCGGCGTCGCGCCCCGCGACCTCGCCGGCTGGCTAGCCGAGGCGCTCGCCGGCCGCGACGGGGTGGCCACCGCTGACGTCGCCGGGCCGGGCTTCATCAACGTCCGCCTCGCCGCCGACGCCCAGGGCGAGATCGTCCGCCAGGTCCTCGAGCAGGCCGACCGCTACGGCCGCGGCGACGCCCTCGCCGGGCAGAAGATCAACCTCGAGTTCGTCTCGGCCAACCCGACGGGGCCGCTGCACCTCGGCGGCACCCGCTGGGCCGCGGTCGGCGACGCGCTCGGCCGGCTGCTGTCCGCGCAGGGCGCCGACGTCGTGCGCGAGTACTACTTCAACGACGCGGGTGCGCAGATCAACCGTTTTGTCCGGTCGCTGATCGCCTCCGCCAAGGGCGAGCCGCCGCCCGAGGACGGCTACGCGGGCGCGTACCTGTCCGACGTCGCCGCCGAGGTGCTGCGCACCGAGCCGAACGCCCTGTCGCTGCCCGAGGACGAGTGCGCGGAGACGTTCCGCCGCATCGGCGTCGGCCTGATGTTCGACCAGGTCAAGCAGAGCCTGCACGAGTTCGGCACCGACTTCGACGTCTACTTCCACGAGGACTCGCTGCACGCCTCCGGCCAGGTCGGCGAGGTCGTCGAGGAGCTCAAGGCGCACGGCCACCTCTACGAGGCCGACGGCGCGTGGTGGCTGCGCTCCACCGAGTTCGGCGACGACAAGGACCGGGTGGTCATCAAGTCCGACGGCGACCCGGCCTACATCGCCGGCGACATCGCCTACTTCCGGGACAAGCGCCGCCGCGGGTTCGACCTGTGCATCTACATGCTCGGCGCGGACCACCACGGCTACATCGCCCGGCTCAAGGCCGCCGCGGCCGCGCTGGACGACGACCCCGCCGCGGTCGAGGTGCTCATCGGGCAGATGGTCAACCTGGTCAGCGAGGGCAAGCCGGTCCGGATGTCCAAGCGCGCGGGCACCGTCGTGACGATGGAGGACCTGGTCGACGTCGTGGGCGTGGACGCGGCCCGCTACGCGCTCATCCGGTCCTCCGTGGACGCCACGCTCGACATCGACCTCGACCTGTGGAGCAAGCGCTCGAACGACAATCCGGTGTTCTACGTGCAGTACGCGCACGCCCGGCTGTCCTCGCTGGAGCGCCACGCCGCGGACCTGGGCATCAAGGTGCCGACGTCCGCGTCCGACGTCGACCTCGGACTGCTGACCCGCCAGCGGGAGGGCGAGCTGATCCGCACGATAGGCGACTTCCCGAAGGTCGTCGCGACCGCCGCGCAGCTACGGGAACCACACCGCGTGGCGCGCTACCTCGAGGAGCTGGCGAGCGCGTACCACAAGTTCTACGACGGCCCCCGGATCCTGCCACAGGGCGACGAGGAGGCCACGCCGCTGACCACCGCCCGGCTAGCCCTGTGCGCCGCGGCCCGCCGGCTGCTCGCCAACGGCCTGGCCCTGCTGGGCGTCTCCGCACCCGAGCGGATGTAGAACCTTGTGAACGCATCGAGCAAGCCGCGTGGCAGCCGGCCTTCGCCCCAGGGGACCGGCCACGAGTGCGTGCCGAACCGGACACCCATGGCCAGGGTGACCAACCGTCAGGATTCCGGAGAGGCGGGACGATGAGGGCACACCCGGCAGGGCCGCTGCACGCCGAGGTCCTGCCGCCGGGCAACACCGCCGGTCCGCGACCGTCCACTTCCGACGAGCTGGACGAGCTGCTGCCCGCCGTGTGGCCGCGCCACGCCCGCCGCGACGGCAGCGGCGTGGTGCGGCTGGCCGGGGTGGACGTGCGCGAGCTCGCCGAGGAGTACGGCACCCCGCTGTTCGTCGTGGACGAGGCCGACTTCCGGGCCCGCTGCGCGGAGCACGCGGCCGCGTTCGGCGACCCCGCGCTGGTGCACTACGCGGCCAAGGCGTTCCTGTCCGTCCAGGTGGCCCGGTGGGTCGCCGAGGAGGGGCTCTCGCTGGACGTGTGCAGCGGCGGCGAGCTGGAGATCGCGTTGCGGGCGGGCTTCCCGCCCGAGCGGATCACCTTGCACGGCAACAACAAGTCGGTCGCCGAGCTGGCCGCCGGCGTGTCCGCCGGGGTCGGCGCGGTGGTGCTCGACTCCTTCCACGAGATCGCCCGGCTGGACCGGATCGCCCGCGACCAGGGCCGGGTGCAGGACGTGCTGGTCCGGGTGACCGTCGGGGTCGAGGCGCACACGCACGAGTACATCGCCACCGCGCACGAGGACCAGAAGTTCGGCTTCTCGCTGGCGGGTGGCGCCGCCGCGGAGGCCGTGCGCCGGGTGCTCGGCCATGCCGGGCTGCGGCTGGTCGGCCTGCACAGCCACATCGGCTCGCAGATCTTCGACGCCAACGCGTTCGAGGTGTCCGCGCACCGGGTCATCGGCCTGCTGGCCGAGCTGCGCGACGAGCACGGCCCGGAGGCGCTCGCCTCGGTGTCCATCGTGGACCTCGGGGGCGGGCTCGGGATCGCCTACACCGCGGCCGACGACCCGCCGCCGCCCGGCTGGCTCGCCGAACAGCTGCGCACCATCGTGGCCAAGGAGTGCGAGCAGGCCGAGCTGGACATGCCGAGGATCGCCGTGGAGCCGGGCCGGGCCATCGTCGGCCCCGGCACCGTCACCCTCTACGAGGTCGGCACCACCAAGGACGTCGAGCTCGGCCACGGCTCCGCGCGCCGGTACGTGAGCGTGGACGGCGGGATGAGCGACAACATCCGCACCGCGCTCTACGACGCCGAGTACGACTGCCGGCTGGTGTCCCGGTTCTCCGACGAGGGCGGCCGCGGCGGCGAGCCGGTGCTGTCCCGGGTGGTCGGCAAGCACTGCGAGTCCGGCGACGTGGTGGTGCGGGACTGCTGGCTGCCGGAGAACCTCGCGCCCGGCGACATCCTCGCGGTGGCTGCGACCGGCGCCTACTGCTACGCGATGGCGTCGAGCTACAACCGGCTGCCGCGGCCGGCGGTGGTCGCCGTCCGCGACGGAGCGGCCCGCCTGCTGCTGCGCCGGGAGACCGTGGACGACCTGCTGCGGCTGGAGGTGTCGTGAGCATCCGGGTGGCCATGCTGGGCTGTGGAACCGTTGGCGCGGAGGTGGTCCGGCTGCTGCACGAGCAGGCCGGGGACCTCGCCGCACGCGTCGGCGGGGACATCGAGCTCGCCGGGATCGCCGTGCGCAGGCCGAACCGGCACCCGGACGTGCCGGCGCACCTGCTCACCACGGACGCCGCCGGGCTCGTCGCGTCCGATGTGGACATCGTGGTCGAGGTGATCGGCGGCATCGACCCCGCGCGCTCGCTGCTGACCGATGCGCTGCGAGCCGGCAAGTCCGTGGTCACCGCGAACAAGGCGCTGCTCGCCGAGCACGCCGCGGACCTGTTCGCCGCGGCCGGGTCCACCGGCGCCGACCTCTACTTCGAGGCCGCGGTCGCCGGCGCGATCCCGCTGCTGCGGCCGCTGCGCGAGTCGCTGGCCGGCGACCGGATCACCCGCGTGATGGGCATCGTCAACGGCACCACCAACTACATCCTGTCCGCGATGGACTCCTCGGGCGCCGGCTACGCGGAGGCGCTCGACGAGGCCTCCCGGCTCGGCTACGCGGAGGCTGACCCGACGGCCGACGTGGACGGTTACGACGCCGCGTCCAAGGCGGCCATCCTCGCCTCGATCGCGTTCCACACCAGGGTCACCGCCGCCGACGTGTACCGCGAGGGCATCACCGCGGTCACCCCGGCCGACATCGCGGCAGCCCGCGCGCTCGGCCGCACGATCAAACTGCTGGCCATCTGCGAGCGGGTGCCCGGGGACCGGTCGGCCGACGGCGCCGAGGCGGTCGCGGTGCGCGTGCATCCCGCGATGATCCCGCGCACGCACCCCCTCGCGGGCGTGGGCGGCGCGTTCAACGCGGTGTTCGTCGAGGCGGACGCGGCCGGCTCGCTGATGTTCTACGGCCAGGGCGCGGGCGGCGCGCCGACCGCGAGCGCGGTGCTCGGCGACCTGGTCGCCGTGGCGCGCAACAAGGTCGTCGGCGGGCGCGGCCCGGGGGAGTCCTCCTACGCCGCGCTGCCGGTGCGCCCGATCTCCCAGGTGGACACCCGGTACCACATCAGCCTGGACGTCGCCGACCGCGCGGGCGTGCTCTCCGCGGTGGCGTCGGTGTTCGCCGAGCACGACGTGAGCATCGCCGCGGTCCGCCAGCAGGGCCGCAGCGCGGACGCGAGCCTGGTGATCGTGACGCACTCCGCGGCCGACGCCGCGCTGCGGTCCACAGTGGACAAGATCGCGGGCCTGCCGGTGGTGCACGAGGTGGTCAGCGTGATGCGCGTCGAAGGCGAGGAACCATGAGGCGGGACCAGGCAGCTCTCTCCCTTCCCCGAGGTGACCACACGGCGCACCCGGGGTGGCCGGGGGTGATCCGGGCGTACGCGGACCGGATCCCGCTCCCGGACGGCGCGAGGGTGGTGACCCTGCAGGAGGGCGGCACGCCGCTGCTGGAGGCGCAGCACGTCTCGGAGCGGACCGGCTGCCGGGTGTACCTCAAGGTCGAGGGCGCCAACCCGACCGGCTCGTTCAAGGACCGCGGGATGACCGTGGCGATCACCCACGCGCTGGCGACCGGCGTGAACGCGGTGATCTGCGCGTCCACCGGCAACACCTCCGCGTCGGCCGCCGCGTACGCCGCGCGTGCCGGGTTGACCTGCGCCGTCCTCGTGCCGAGCGGCAAGATCGCGATGGGCAAGCTCGCCCAGGCCGTCGCGCACGGCGCGCGGATCCTGCAGATCAGCGGCAACTTCGACGACTGCCTCGAACTGGCCCGCAAGACGGCCGCCGAGTACCCGGTCGAGCTGGTCAACTCGGTCAACCCGGTGCGCCTGGTGGGCCAGCGGTCGGCCGCCTGGGAGATCTGCGACACGCTCGGCCGCGCGCCGGACGTGCACTGCCTGCCGGTGGGCAACGCCGGCAACATCACCGCCTACTGGCAGGGCTACCGCGCCTACGCCGAGGAGGGTGTGGTGACCGGCACACCGCGGATGTTCGGCTTCCAGGCCGCCGGCGCGGCGCCGCTGGTGCACGGCGAGCCGGTGCGCGACCCGGACACCGTGGCCACCGCGATCCGGGTGGGCAACCCGGCCTCGTGGGCCGGCGCGATCTCCGCCCGGGACGCGTCCGGCGGGCTCATCGACGCCGTCACCGACGAACACCTGCTGGAGGCCTACCACCTGCTCGCGAGCCGGGAGGGCGTGTTCGTCGAGCCGGCCTCGGCGATCAGCGTGGCCGGTGCGCTCGCCACCGCGGCGGACGGCCGGCTGCCGGCCGGCTCGGTGGTGGTATGCACGGTGACCGGGCACGGCCTCAAGGACCCGGACACGGCGCTGGCCGGCATGGCGCCGGTGGAGCCGATCCCGGTCGAACCGGGCGCGGTCGCCACCGCGCTGGAACTGAGGTGAGCGTGGGTCCGGCCGCCGCCGGGGTCCGGGTCACGGTTCCGGCGTCCTCGGCCAACCTGGGTCCCGGGTTCGACGTGCTCGGGCTCGCGCTCGGGCTGCACGACGTCGTCGAGGTGACGGTCACCGGGGACGGCGTGACCGGCGAGGTCAGCGGCGAGGGCGCGGGCGGCATCGAGGTCGACGAGAAGCATCTGGTGGTGCGCGCGCTGCGGGCCGCCGCCACCTCGCTCGGGCTGGACCTGCCCGGGATCGCGCTGCGCTGCGCCAACGCCATCCCGCACGCGCGCGGGCTGGGCTCGTCCGCGGCGGCGGTCGTCGCGGGCATCGCGGCGGCCTACGCGCTCGCCGGGCGCGAGCTGGACGGTGACGCGCTCCAGCTCGCCGCGTCCTTCGAGGGCCACGCGGACAACGCCGCGGCGAGCATGTACGGCGGGCTCGCGGTCGCGTGGACCGAGCCGGAGGCGACCGGGCTGCGTTACCACGCGCTGCGGTTGGAGCCGCACGCCGCGTTGCGCCCGGTCGTGCTGGTGCCGGCGGAGCACTCGGCCACCTCGCTCACCCGCGGCCTGCTGCCGGAGAAGGTGCCGCACGTCGACGCGGCGTTCACCGGCGGCCGCTGCGCGCTCGCGGTGCACGCGTTCACCGCCCGGCCGGACCTGCTGGCGGCCGCGACCGAGGACCGGTTGCACCAGGACTACCGCGAGCAGGCGTGGCCGGACACCATGCGGCTGGTGCGTGAACTCCGGCGGAACGGTGTCGCCGCAACGGTTTCCGGTGCGGGCCCGACCGTGTTCGCGGCCACACTCGACGGACGCCTGCCGGCCGGCGTGCGCACGGACGGCTACGCCGTGCTCGAGCTCCCGGTCGACCGGGACGGGGTGCGAACCGAGTGGATCGGAACAAATTCCAGGTAGCCGGCGTTGTTCTGGTCAGCCACGCCGGGCACCCGGTTGTTGCACCCGGATGCAGGTCCGTCTACCCTCAGGGGCGTTCAGTCACCGCGCGTACGGGCGCCCGGTGTCGTTCCCGGGGAATTCTTTCCGGGTCGCATCCATCCGTTGAGATGCCGACTCGGCCGTAGTCAGGCCGGAGTCGACGCTGGCGGATACCGCAAGCCGTGGTGACCGAGGTAGCTCCGCGTTGACGATCCATCGTCCGCATTGGCGAAATTGCCAGGTGGCCATGGTCGTGACGGCGGTCAGTCAACCGGGGCGTAGCGCCGTGCCGAGTTCGTCGGGCGGCGGTCCGCTGGTACACGGGTCCACCAATGGAGGCGAGGACCTGGTCAGGAAGGACATGAGTGAGCAACACTGATCTGCTGGGCAGCGAGTCAGCCAACGGCACCGCCGAAGGCGCCGCGCCCGCCGCGGAAGCCGAGAGCACGCCGCGCACCAGCACAAACGGGGGTACGACCAAGCGCCGCGCCGGCCTGTCCGGCATGGTGCTCGCCGAGCTTCGCGAACTCGCCGGGCAGCTGGGCATCACCGGCACCGCCGGGATGCGCAAGGGGGACCTGATCGCGGCGATCAAGGAGCGGCAGAGCGGTCCTTCGGGCGGCTCGTCCGCCGGCTCGGCGACGCTGCCGCTGGGCATGGAGCCCGAGCGCGGGACGCGGGCCGAACAGCCGCCGCCCAAGGAGTCCACGCCGCCCGAGGCCGACACGCCCTCCGGCACCGGCCAGCGCGGCGGTGAGGACGGTGGTGAGGACGGACGCCGGGACGGCGGCCGTCGCCGGCGCGGTTCCGGCCGCGCCGCGGGCAGCCCGGACACCGAGCAGCGTGAGGACAAGCGCGAGGACAAGCGGGACGACCGTGGCTCCGACAAGAGCCCGGACAAGCAGGAGTCCCGCCGCGACGGTGACCGCAGCGACCGCAGCGACCGAGCGACCGCAGCGACCGCAGCGACCGTGGCGACCGCAGCGACCGCAGCGACCGTGGAGACCGCGGAGACCGCGGAGACCGCGGAGACCGTGGTGACCGCGGCGATCGCGGTGACCGCAACCAGGACCGGCAGGGGGGCGGCCGGGACCGCAACCAGGGCCGTAACCAGGGCCGCAACAACGACCGGGACAACGGTCCGGACGACGACGACGATGACGGCGGCCGCCGTCGTGGCCGCCGCTTCCGGGACCGTCGCCGACGCGGTGGCGGCGGGCGGGGCGAGACGCCGGACACCGAGGTGCGCGAGGACGACGTCCTGCTGCCCGTCGCGGGCGTGCTCGACGTGCTGGAGAACTACGCGTTCGTCCGGACCTCGGGCTACCTGTCCGGTCCGAACGACGTCTACGTCTCGCTCTCCCTCGTGCGCAAGTACGGTCTGCGCCGCGGTGACGCGATCACCGGCATGGTGCGCCAGCCGCGCGAGGGCGAGCAGCAGCGGCAGAAGTTCAACCCGCTGGTGCGGGTGGAGACGATCAACGGGCTGGACCCGGAACAGGCCAAGAGCCGCCCCGAGTTCACCAAGCTGACGCCGCTGTACCCGAACGAGCGGCTGCGCCTCGAGACCGAGTCGCACGGGCTCACCACCCGCGTCATCGACCTGGTGATGCCGGTGGGCAAGGGGCAGCGCGCGCTGATCGTCTCGCCGCCGAAGGCCGGCAAGACCATGGTGCTGCAGGCGATCGCCAACGCGATCACGACCAACAACCCCGAGGTCTACCTCATGGTCGTGCTCGTGGACGAGCGGCCGGAAGAGGTCACCGACATGCAGCGGTCGGTGAAGGGCGAGGTCATCGCCTCGACCTTCGACCGCCCGCCGTCGGACCACACCACGGTCGCGGAACTGTCCATCGAGCGGGCCAAGCGCCTGGTCGAGATGGGCCACGACGTGGTCGTGCTGCTGGACTCGATCACCCGGCTCGGCCGCGCCTACAACCTGGCCGCGCCTGCGTCGGGCCGGATCCTGTCCGGCGGCGTCGACTCGACCGCGCTGTTCCCGCCGAAGCGGTTCCTCGGCGCGGCCCGCAACATCGAGGACGGCGGCTCGTTGACGATCTTCGCCACCGCGCTGGTGGAGACCGGCTCCGCGGGTGACACGGTGATCTTCGAGGAGTTCAAGGGCACCGGCAACGCGGAGCTGAAGCTGGACCGCAAGATCGCCGACAAGAGGACCTTCCCGGCCGTCGACGTCGATCAGTCCAGCACCCGCAAGGAGGAACTGCTGCTCTCGCCGGACGAGCTCGCGGTCACCGTGAAGCTGCGCCGGGTGCTGCACGCGCTGGACAACCAGCAGGCCATCGACCTGCTGCTGACCCAACTGCGCAAGACCCGCACGAACATCGAGTTCCTCATGCAGGTGGCGAAGAACACACCGACCGTCAACGACGACTGATCTCCTCGAGGGCGTCGTCGTCCGCATCGGCCTGCCGGCACAGGATCACCAGGGTGACCAGCGCCGGCAGGCCGATCGCGATCGCCAGCCAGGTGGGAACCGCGAACCCACCGAACAGCAGCCCGGCGGTGAAGATGGCCGTCGGGTAGGCGATGCGCAGGCAGCGGCGCCGGCAGTTCGGCCAGTGCGCCGGATCCACGTCGATGAGTGCGGTCACCGCGGCCGCCGCGCCGCACAGTGCGCTGGACAGCGTCGCCTGCCAGGGGGCGTCGATGAGCACGGCGAGTACCGCGACCAGGCCGAGCACGGCGGTCGCGAACAGGAACGGCACGGCCAGCCAGGCTCGAAGGGGAAGCGGCCGGCCCGACAGGTCGGAGAAGCCGGACAGCACCCCAGCAGTGTGTCCCGTATGCACGACCACGATCGGGTGGTTTCGGTGAGCAATCGGGTCACTGCGGTGGAGCGTCGTTCGCGCACGGCGACCGGCCGGAATACCGCACCACTGGGGCGTGTTGAAGCACACGTCAGCACATCTGGCACACTGTTGGGTCGAGTCCGGCTCCGGTTCACCCCGAGGAACGGGGACCCGGCGGCCACTGAGAAAGGGCAAGATCTGTGAAGACCGGTATCCACCCCGAGTACGTCGCGACCGAGGTCGTCTGCGGTTGTGGGAACACGTTCACCACGCGCAGCACCAAGAAGTCGGGCAGCATCCACGTCGAGATCTGCTCGAACTGCCACCCCTTCTACACGGGCAAGCAGAAGATCCTCGACACCGGCGGCCGGGTCGCTCGCTTCGAGGCCCGCTACGGCAAGCGGCAGAAGAACAAGTAACTGGGCTTTCGGCGCCCACCCGGGCTTCGGGTGGGCGCCGTTTTCGTGTTCACCGAGGGGAGGTCGCCGTGGACTCGACATCACTCCGGGAGCTGCTCGCGGAGTACGCCGAGCTGGAGCGGGATCTCGCCGACCCGGCGGTGCACGGCGACCAGGACCGCGCCCGCAGGTTCGGCAGGCGCTACGCCGAGCTGACCCCGGCGGTGAAGACGTTGCGGGAGCTCGAGTCGGCCCGGGAGGACCTGGTCGCCGCGCGCGAGCTGGCCGCCGAGGACGAGACGTTCGCCGCCGAGGCCGAGACGCTCGCCGAGCGGATCCCGGTGCTCGAAGCCCGGCTCACCGAGCTGCTCCTGCCGCGTGACCCGCACGACGGTTCCGACCTGCTGCTGGAGATCAAGTCGGGGGAGGGCGGCGAGGAGTCGGCCCTGTTCGCCGGCGACCTGCTGCGGATGTACCTGCGCTACGCGGAGCGGCACGGCTGGAATGCCGAGGTGCTGGACGACACGGAGACCGAGCTCGGCGGGTACAAGGACGTCACGGTCGCGATCAAGAGCCGCGCCGCGACGCCGGACGGCGTGTGGTCGCGGCTGAAGTTCGAGGGCGGCGTGCACCGCGTGCAGCGGGTGCCGGTGACCGAGTCGCAGGGCCGGATCCACACGTCCGCGGCCGGGGTGCTGGTGTACCCGGACATCGAGGACGTGGCCGTCGACATCGACGAGAAGGACCTGCGGATCGACGTGTTCCGCTCGTCGGGCAAGGGCGGCCAGAGCGTGAACACGACCGACTCGGCGGTGCGGATCACGCACCTGCCGACCGGGATCGTGGTGTCCTGCCAGAACGAGCGCTCGCAGCTGCAGAACAAGACGCGCGCCATGCAGGTGCTGCGTGCCCGGCTGGTGGCGGCCGCCGAGGAGGAGGCGGCTCGCCAGGCCGCGGACACCCGGCGCAGCCAGGTCCGCACGGTGGACCGGTCCGAGCGGGTGCGCACGTACAACTTCCCGGAGAACCGGATCTCCGACCACCGGGTCAACTACAAGGCCTACAACCTCGACCAGGTCCTCGACGGCGACCTCGACAGCGTGCTCGACGCCCTGGCCACCGCCGACCGCGACGAGCGCCTGGCCGCCCACCAGTCCTGACCCGCGAGTCCCCCGCCCACGCCCCGCGAGTCCCCGCGGTCGACGACCCGCGTGTCCAACGCTCACGACCCGCGAGTTCGACGTTCGCGACCGCGTCGCGCGCGCCGGGGCTCGCGGGTCCGGAACGGGGGACTCGCGGGTTCGGAGTGTTGGACACGCGGGTGGGGTGCGTGTGCGAGGGTGAGCCGGTGACCCGACAGCCGTTGCGCCTGGCCGTGCTCGAGGCCGAGCGCATCCTCGCCGCGGCCGGCGTCGCCTCGCCGCGGGTGGACGCCGAGCTGATCGCCGCGCACGTGCTCGGCGTGGACCGTGGCAAGCTGCCGCTGGTGCCGCTGGTCGACCCGCAGGTGGTCGACGCGATCGGCCGGCTCGTCACCCGGCGCGCGAAGCGCGAGCCGCTGCAGCACCTGCTCGGCACGGCGACGCTCGGGCCGGTGACCGTCGAGGTCGGCCCCGGCGTGTTCGTGCCCCGGCCGGAGACCGAGCTGCTGCTCGAGTGGGGGCTGGCCGCGCTGCAGGGCGTGCCCGGCCCGCTGGTCGTCGACCTGTGCACCGGCTCGGCCGCGCTCGCGCTGGCGTTCGCCCACGAGCGGCCGGACGCGACCGTGCACGCCGTGGACCTGGACAGCTCCGCGCTGGCGTGGGCCCGCCGCAACGCCGACGCCCGCGCCGCGGCCGGGGACCGCCCGGTCGTGCTGCACAAGGGCGACGTCGCCGACCCCGCGCTGCTCGCCGACCTCGAGGGCCGGGTGGACCTGGTCGTGTGCAACCCCCCGTACGTGCCGGCCGGCACCGAGGTGCCGCCGGAGGTGGCCGAGCACGACCCGGTGCATGCGGTCTTCGCGGACTCGGCCGGGCTGGCGGTCATCCGGCACGTGGTCGCCGCGGCGGCGCGGCTGCTGCGCCCGGGCGGCGCGCTCGCGATGGAGCACGACGACTCGCAGGCCGAGTCGGTACCCGCGCTGCTCGCGACCCGCCGGGTGCTCACCGGCGTGACGGACCACCGCGACCTCGCCGGCCGGCCACGCTTCGTGACCGCGAGCCATTCCTAGGGACGGGAGTTCGCCACCATCTGGTCGTAGATGGGCTGCATCCGCGACCACTGCTCGTCCGGACCGGACGCGTAGACGAAGTACTCCACCCCGTCGACCAGCCAGTACAGCGCGCGGACGTGCTGGAGACCGCTGCCGTCGTCGTGCTTGTACTCCCACTCGATCGCCGGGTGGCCCGCGTAGAGCGCGCGGTTCAGGTCGATGCGCAGGTAGTCGGCGGTGCGCGCGGAGAACTCGGTCTCGTAGTCGAGGTGCTGGCGCGCGAGGTCGGTCGTGTCGGACCGGGCGCCGCCGTAGCCGACGAACCGGCCGGCGTCGGACGGGTCGGACGCCCGCATGGCCCCCGGGCCGCCGGCCCGGGCGATCCGCCAGCCGACCGGGATCACGGTCTGTACCTGCGCCGGGCCGGTCACCCGCTGGAAGCCGCGTGGCGGCGGGCGGGTGGTGGTCGCGTGCGGACCGTCGTCGGCGACGTAGCTCGGCCCGGACAGGGTGGCGCTGGGGACCGACGGCGCGGCGGGGCGCACCAGCAGGGCCGCGCCGAGCACAGCGCTGACCACGACGTACCCGGCGGCACAACCGACTGCCAGCCACCTCGAGCTCAGCGACCGGACGCTCGCCACCAGCTTCACCTCTACTACCCCCCGACACACCGGTCTACCGAGAGTAACGTGCCCCTGCGGGGTGATCCAATGCTTCGAGCGTGGCAGGACGTGATCGTCAAATGGCGGCTGGTGCCCGACGACCTCCCGGGGACGGGTCCGGCGGGGTTCCAGCATGCCGATTTGGCCAGGTCAGCCCTGCTCGCCGGCCGGCTGGACGAGGCGCTGGCCGGTTTCGAGACGGCCGCCGCGCTGCGCGACCATCCACTCGATCAGGTCGGGATCGCCGACGTCCACCTCGCACGCGGTAAGTGGCGGGCCGCGGACGAGCACTACCGTCGGGCACTGCTCGCCGGCGGCGTGGCGGCGCTGATGGCCAAGCTCGGCATCAGCCAGGTGCTGATCGGCGAGGGCCGCGCCGCGGGCTCGATCGCCGACCTCGAACACCTCGTCGCCGACCAGCCGCACGACCCGACGCTGCGGTACTACCTCGCGAGCGCCTGGTTCTCGGTGGCCGAGCAGAGCCGCTCGCGCACCGCCGACGACACGCTGGTGATCACCAGCGAGCAGCAGCTGCTGATCTGCGAGCAGGCGGCCGAGCGGATCCTGTCGCTGAAGGTCGACGACGAGGAGCTCGACCGGGGCGCCGAGCACCTGCTCACCGAGGTCACCATGGGCCGGCGGTGGACCTGGGCGCCGGAGGGGATCGCGGTCAGCCTGGCCGTGCTGACCGTCGCGATAGGACTGATCACGGTCGTCGCCGGCGGGCTGACGGGCAGCCCCGCGGTGGTGGTCGTCGGCGTCGTCGCGGGCGGCGGCCTGCTGTTCGCCATCGTGTGGCGGTTCCGCCGCCAGACCTGGCGCCGCCGCGCCGACGAGATGGAGCCGCTGATCACCCGGCCCGGGGTCTGACGAGTCCCCGGCGGGGCGGTGAGTAGGGTTCCGCGCGTGAGTGTCGTGTACGACTGCGCGCGGGAGCCGGACCGGGCCGACGGGCTCGCCGCGGCCGCGGGCGCGGTGCGGGCCGGGCGGCTGGTGGTGGTCCCGACCGACACCGTCTACGGCATCGGCGCGGACGCGTTCTCCTCGACGGCGGTGCGCGCCCTGCTGGCGGCCAAGAACCGCGGCCCGGACATGCCGGTGGGCGTGCTGGTCGGCTCCTGGTCGACGATCGACGGGCTGGTGCTGTCGGTGCCGCAGCCGGCGCGGACGCTGATCGAGGCGTTCTGGCCGGGCGACCTGTCGATCGTGCTGCCGCACGCGCCGTCGCTGTCCTGGGACCTCGGCCGCAGCCACGGCACGGTCATGCTGCGGATGCCGCTGCACCCGGTGGCGATCGAGCTGCTGCGCGACGTCGGCCCGATGGCCGTGTCCAGCGCCAACCGCTCCGGCCACCCGCCGGCCGCGACCGCCGGCGAGGCACGCGACCAGCTGGGCGACTCCGTCGCGGTCTACCTCGACGGCGGCCCGTCCGGCGAGCCGGTGCCCTCGACGATCGTCGACCTCTCCGGCGACGAGCCGGTCGTGCTCCGCGAGGGCGCGGTCAGCCTCGCCGCCGTGTCCGAGGTGATCGGCACCGAGGTCCGCACCGCCCGCTGAGCACGGTCGCGTGCCGATCCGCCGAACCTCCGGTCACGATCGGGCACTGCGCCGGCGTCACCCGCGCGGACTTCGAGCGGGTCGCGTCGGGACCCGAGGCGTCGGCGGACCGGGTCACCGCCGCGAGCGCGGCCCGCGCCGAGGCGGCGGCGGTACGGGCCGCCGCGCCGTGGCTGGACTGGCGTGGGTACTCGCTCGACCAGGTGTGCGTCGAGGTCCCGACCTCCCACATGTCCCAGGTACTCGGCCCGCGGACGGGCTACCTGCGCTGCTCGACGGCCGTCACGCGGTACGCGGGCTTCGACGGGAGGCTGGCCGGCGAGATCCGGCGTTTCGACCGTGCGGTCGTCGCGGCGGGCTGGTCGGACACGTTCACGGACATCGACATGCCGATCCGCCACTACGCGATGTTCCGGGGCCGGCGCCAAGGCGGTCGCACCTACGACGCGAGCAACCTCCCCCGGGTCGAGTACCGGGGCACCCACCCGGTGCGGTGTGGGGGAGTCGACGAGAACTGGGAGCTGAGCCAGCGCTGGCTCGAGGCGGGCCAGCCCGTGCCCTCGCCGGAGTCGCTGGGCGGACTGCCGGAATCATCCGTCGACGCCCTGGCCGTGTACAAGGACCGGGACCCGCTCGACGACGTGGCGATCGAGGCGGCGCTGCTCGCGCGGCACCGCTATGTCGCGGTCGTCACGCTGTCCCTGCAGTGCGCCTACGACGTCGACACCTGACGGTCAGTACTTCTCCGGGACCCAGCGCATCGAGTCGATCGGCGGGCGCTGGTAGGTCGAGTCGGCGGGCCCGCGGGGCGGCAGCTTCAGCTTGGGCGGGTGGACGTCCTGGTAGGCCACCACCGACAGCAGGTGCGTGATGCAGTTCAGCCGGGCCCGCCGCTTGCTGTCCGCGTTCACCACCCACCACGGCGAGTCCTCGACGTCGGTGTGCGCGAACATGACGTCCTTGGCCTTGGTGTAGTCGAACCAGCGGCGCCGCGCCTCGAGGTCCATGTCGGAGATCTTCCACCGCTTCGTGCGGTCGTTGATGCGCTCCTGGAACCGCCGCTCCTGCTCCTCGTCGGACACCGAGAACCAGTACTTCACCAGCGTGATCCCGGAGCGGATCAGCAGCCGCTCGAACTCCGGCGCCGAGCGCAGGAAGTCCCAGTACTCCGCCTCGGTGCAGAAGCCCATGACGTGCTCCACGCCGGCCCGGTTGTACCAGGACCGGTCGAACAGGACGAGCTCGCCGGCCGCCGGCAGGTGCGCCACGTAGCGCTGGAAGTACCACTGCGACTTCTCCCGCTCGGTCGGCGTGCCGAGCGCCGCCACCTTGCACACGCGCGGGTTGAGCGGCTCGGTGATCCGCTTGATCACCCCGCCCTTGCCCGCCGCGTCGCGGCCCTCGAACAGGACGACGACCCGCAGCCCGCGGGCCTTGATCCAGTCCTGCAGCCTGACCAGCTCGAGGTGCAGTCGCGCCAGCTCGTCCTCGTACTTGGCCTTCTTCAGCTTGGTCACCACCGAACGGTAACCCCGATCGGGCGCGGTAGCCTGGCCCGGCAACAGGCCGAAACACGCACACCGGAGAGAGCAACAGGCTTGGACACGCCGTTCTGGGGCCCGGACTTCGACGCCCTGGCCAGCACGGACCCGGAGATCGCCGACGTCGTGCTCGGAGAGCTCGACCGGCTCCGGGGCGGGCTGCAGCTGATCGCCAGCGAGAACCTGACCAGCCCGGCCGTGCTCGCCGCGCTCGGGTCGACACTGTCCAACAAGTACGCCGAGGGCTACCCGCGCCGGCGCTACTACGGCGGCTGCGACCAGGTCGACCTGGCCGAGGAGATCGGTGTGGCCCGCGCGAAGGAGCTGTTCGGCGCCGAGCACGCGAACCTGCAGCCGCACTCCGGGGCGAGCGCCAACCTCGCCGCGTACGCCGCGTTCTGCGAGCCGGGCGACGTGGTGCTCGCGATGGACCTCAAGCAGGGCGGCCACCTCACGCACGGGTCCAGGGTCAACTTCTCGGGCAGCTGGTTCCGGCCGGTGGCCTATGGCGTGCGCGCGGACTCCGAGCTGATCGACTACGACCAGGTCCGCGACCTCGCGCTGACCCACGAGCCGCGGATGATCATCGCCGGGGCCACCGCGTACCCGCGGCTGATCGACTTCGAGGCGTTCCGCTCGATCGCGGACGAGGTCGGCGCGATCCTGATGGTCGACGCCGCGCACTTCATCGGCCTGGTCGCCGGCACGGGCGATCCCGTCCCCGGTGCCCTTCGCCGACGTGGTGACGCTCACCACCCACAAGGTGCTGCGCGGCCCGCGCGGCGGCATGATCCTCTGCCGTGCCGAGCACGCGAAGGCCGTCGACAAGGCGGTGTTCCCGTTCGGCCAGGGCGGGCCGCTGATGCACGCGGTGGCCGCCAAGGCGGTCGCGCTGCGCGAGGCGGCCACGGCGGAGTACCAGGACTACGCCACGCAGGTCGTCGCGAACGCCGCCGCGCTCGCCAAGGGCCTGGAGGCGGAGGGCATGCGCGCGGTCTCCGGCGGCACCGACACCCACCTCGCGCTGCTCGACGTGCGCCCGCTCGAGGTCAGCGGCGCGGAGGCGGAGCGCCGCTGCGACGCCGCGCGCATCACGCTCAACAAGAACGCGATCCCGTTCGACCCGGCCCCGCCGGCCACCGCGTCCGGCATCCGGATCGGCTCACCGAGCGTGACCACCCAGGGCATGGCCGAGCCGGACATGTCCGAGATCGCCCGGCTGATCGGGCGCGCGGTGCGTGCCGAGCCGGGCAGCGCGGCGGGCGACGCCGAGCTCGCCGACGTGGCCGCCGCGGTCACCCGGCTGGCCGCCGCCCACCCCGCCTATCCCCGGACGGGCCCGTGAGCCTCGCCCAGGACTACCAGCCGGCCGGGCTCCCGATCCGGGAGTACGTGCTGGTGGCGCTGACCACCGCGGTCCTCACGTTCCTGTTCACCGGCCTGGTGCGGCGCCTGGCGATCCGCTGGGGCGCGGTCGCGCACCCTCGCCAGCGCGACGTGCACACGGTGCCGATCCCGCGGCTGGGCGGGCTGGCGATGTACCTGGGTGTGTGCGGCGGGATGTTCCTCGCCCACCAGCTGCCGGTGCTGCGCCGCGCGTTCGAGTACACACTGGACCCGCTGGCGGTGCTGATCGGCGGCGGGCTGATCGTGCTGATCGGCATGCTGGACGACCGGTACGAGCTGGACTCGCTGACCAAGCTGGCCGGTCAGACCACCTGCGCCGGCATCCTCGTGCTGTTCGGCCTGCAGTGGATCCTGCTGTGGGTGCCGTGGGGCGCCGAGGACGGGCTCGGCTCGACGCTGGTGCTCGACCAGAACCAGGGCGCGATCGTCACCGTGCTGCTGGTGGTCACCATGGTCAATGCGATGAACTTCGTCGACGGCCTCGACGGGCTCGCGGCCGGCATCGGGCTGATCTCGGCCACCGCGACCTGCGCGTTCGCGCTGAACCTGCTCAAGCAGACCGGCGGCGACGTGAACAACTACGCGCCCGCGCTGATCGCGGCCACGCTGGCCGGCGCCTGTCTGGGCTTCCTGCCGCACAACTTCCAGCCGGCCAAGATCTTCATGGGCGACTCCGGCTCGATGCTGCTCGGCCTGATGATGGCCGCGTCCACGACCTCGGCGTCCGGCCGGGTCACCGAGCTGAACGAGAGCACCACGATCGCGCTGCTCTCCCCGCTGCTGGTGGTGGCCGCGGTGCTGTTCGTCCCGCTGCTCGACCTGCTGCTCGCGATCATCCGCCGCACCCGCAAGGGGCTCAGCCCGTTCCACGCGGACAAGATGCACCTGCACCACCGGTTGCTGGAGATCGGCCACTCGCAGCGGCGCGCGGTGCTGCTCATCTACCTGTGGGCCGCGGTGCTGGCGTTCGGCGCGGTCGCGCTGACCCTGTTCGACACGTTCGCGGTCGCCTGGGGAATGGGTATCGGGCTCCTCATCGCGCTCATCGTCTCGGCCATCCCGAGGCTGCGGGAGAGCGGCCGATCCTGACCTTGTGAGAGCCCCGACTTCGCACCTCAGGCCACCTCAAAGGGGCCGAAGAATCGTGTGATAGCGTGCGATTCGTCCCCAAGGAGGCATGGGGACACGCCGGCCCGCGACGGCTGGATCCGCCCCAGGCATCCCCACTGCTGTCGCTTCGACCGACAAGGAGCTTGCACATGAGTGATCATCACGTGCCTACAGTCCTCCGGTAGGCCTGGTCGTCGTGCCATCCAGGCCGGCCAGCCCCCGAGAGCTCCTCGGCGTCGGCTCCGCGATCGCGGTTCTGATCGCAGGCGGAATGTTGCTCGGCTGGTTCATCGATTCCCAGGCGGATACGCTGCCCATTTTCTCCCTCGTCGGCCTCGCGGCCGGCATCGTCGCAGCGTGCTTCTACGGATATGTCAAGTTCCGGCGCTTCATGAAGAATTGAGGTCGAGGGTTCAGTCGTGTCAGCCATGCAAGCAGCGGCGGCCAACGTTCCCGCCGCCACCGTTCTGGATCTCCGCAAACCGGTCCTGGTCGCCATCTTCGTCGGCTGTGTCGGCCTCGTCGTGTGTGGTGTTCTCGGCCACATCATGGCGGGTGTGCTGGGGATCGTCGGCATGGGGCTCGGTGTTCTGAACACCCGGCTGCTGCAGAAGTCGGTCGCCAAGGTGATCGCGAGCGAGAACCCCAGCAGGAAGGCCATCGGCCGGTCGTCGATCCCGCGGCTGCTGCTGATCACCGGTCTCGCCGTCGCGCTCGGCATCTTCGTCCGCCCCGACGGCCTTGGTGTCTTCCTCGGGCTCGTCGCCTTCCAGATGATCATTATCGGTACCACGGCCATGTCGGTGATGAAGCAGCGCCGCAAGAGTGAAGGAGCGCCGGGGCAGTGAGTGAAGTCGTTCTCGCCGCCGAGAACATCGAGGTCGGCGCCCACACCACGTGGACCGTCTTCGGCCTCCAACTGCACGGCGACACGATCCTCGCCACGCTCGTCGCGTCGGCGGTCGTGGTCGGTCTCGGGCTGTACGCGCGGGCGAAGATGACCTCCGGCGTGCCCGGCGGGGTGCAGCTGTTCTTCGAGGGCGTCACCAAGTTCCTCCGGGACCAGGTCGAGACCAGTATCGGCGTGCGCACCGCGCCGTTCCTCGTGCCGCTGTCCATCGGCCTGTTCGTGTTCATCCTGGTCTGCAACTGGCTGGTGCTGCTGCCGCTGCACCACTTCCTGCCGCCGCCGACCGCCGACGTGAACCTGGTCTACCCGCTGGCCCTGATGGTGTTCTTCTGGCGTCAGTTCTCCGGGGCGAGGCGCCACGGCGGCGCCGGCCGGCAGTTCATCCACGTGGCCAAGGGCCACAACCCGAAGCTCGCCCCGATGTGGTTCCTGGAGGAGATCACCGGTGTGATCTCGCATGCGCTGCGACTTTTCGGGAACATCTTCGCCGGCGGCGTGATGCTTTCCCTGTTCGCGCTCATCCCGCCCTACATCATGTGGCTGCCGACCGCGGGCTGGAAACTGTTCGACATGTTCATCGGGTTGGTGCAGGCGTTCATCTTCGCCTTCCTCACCATCATCTACTTCAGCCAGTCGATGGAGGATCGGGAGGGCGCGCACTGAGGTCTTCCGGTTCACCCGCTCGATTCCGTCGCGTTCGCCAGAACAGCGTTTACCAGAACAGCTCAGACATCACGGAAGGTTAGAACTTCGATGGCCGATATTGGAGACTCGATCATCACCGCCGGCGCCTACATCGGCGGCGGCCTCGCGCTCGCCGGCGGTGCGGCCGGTGCGTCCATCGGTGACGGCCTTGCCGGTAGCCAGCTGGTCGCCGGCGTCGCGCGGCAGCCCGAGGCGCAGGGACGGCTGTACACGCCGTTCTTCATGACGGTCGCCTTCGCCGAAGGAAACTTCTTCATCAGCGTCGCGTTCGCCGCCCTGCTCCTCTTCGTGTTCCCGCCCGCTGTATGACGGTCATGAGTACCACCTACCTGGCAGCGGAGAGGGAGAACTTCCTGCTGCCCAACGCCACGATCATCGTGGAGTCGATCATCTTCGCGGTCGTGCTCTTCGTGATGTGGCGCTACGTCATTCCGCCCGTCCGCGACGCCATGCGGGAACGCACCGACATGGTGCAGCGGTCGATCGACGAGAGCAGGAAGGCGGACGAGAAGTTCGCCGCGGCGGAACAGCGGTACCGGTCGGCATTGCAGGAGGCTCGGACCGAGGCGGGAAAGATCCGCGACTCGGCCCGGGCCGAGGGGCAGCGGGCGCTCGACGAGCTGCGCGGGCAGGCCAACACAGAGGTCGCTCGGCTGCGTCGCGAGGGCGACGAGCAGCTGGCGGCCCAGCGTGAGCAGGTCGTCCGCGACCTGGAGCCCCAGGTCGCGGAGCTGTCGCGGACGCTGGCGAGCAGGATCGTCGGCGAGAACGTCACGGCGGGTGGGAGAAGGCGCTGATGGCTGAGTGGATTGGTGAGTTCGTCGGCTTCATCGTCGTCCTGTACGTGCTGTGGCGATACGTGGTGCCGCCGGTTCGCAAGATCATGAAGAGCCAGCAGGACCTCGTCGCCAGGCAGGTCGCGGACGGCAAGAAGGCCTCCGAACGGCTGGCGGCCGCCGAGAAGCAGTACGGCGAGGCGCTCGCCGAGGCGCGGACCGAGGCGGCGAAGATCCGCGACCAGGCCCGGGCCGACGGCCAGCGCATCGTCGAGGAGATGCGGGCGCAGGCGGAGCGGGAGATCGAGCGGATCAAGCAGCGCGGCGAGGAGGACCTCGCCACGCAGCGCCAGCAGGTCATCCGCGAGCTGCGGGCCCGTATCGGCCGGATGTCCGTCGAGTCGGCGGGTGAGCTGGTCGTGCGGCACGTGTCCACGGACACGAAGCGCAGGGCGACCGTCGACCGGTTCCTCGACGAGCTCGAGACGATGGCCGCGCCCGAGGGCACGGTCTCCGCCACCAGGGGTGATGCGTGATGCAGGCCGCGAGCAGGGAGGCGCTGGCCGGCGCCAGGCAGCGGCTGGACGAGCTGACCGACGGGACCGGCGCGGAGGACGTCCGCGTGCTGTCGGACGAGCTGTTCGAGGTCGCCGGGGTGCTGGTGCGCGAGCGGACGCTGCGGCGGCTGCTGGCCGACCCCGCGACCGCGGAGTCCGAGCGGGCCCGGCTGGCCGACACGGTGTTCGGCGGCAAGATCTCCGCGCCCGCGATGGAGACGTTCACCGGGCTGGTCGGCGCCAGATGGTCGCATCCGGGCGACCTGGTGGACGCCGTCGAGGCGCTGGCCCGCCGCGCGATGCTCGCGGTCGCCGAGCAGGACGGGTCGCTGGAGGACGTGGAGGACGAGCTGTTCCGGTTCGCCCGGGTCCTCGACTCCGAGACCCGGCTGCGCGAGCTGCTGTCCGACGCGTCCCGGCCGGCCGGTGCCCGCGTCGAGCTGGCCGACCGGCTGCTGGAGGCGAAGGTGCGGCCGGTCACGTCGGCGCTGGTGCGCCACTGCGTGCGGCTGCCCCGCGGCCGCTCGCTGGACGTCGTGGTCAACGACCTGGCCGAGCTCGCCGCGGCGCGGCGCGAGCGGTCCGTCGCGCGGGTCACCGCCGCCGGCCCGTTGACCGCCGCGCAGGAGCGGCGCCTCACCGACGCCCTGTCACGCATCTACGGCCGGGCCGTGTCGGTCCAGGTCGAGCTCGACCCGGACCAGCTCGGCGGGCTGGTCATCCGGGTGGGCGACGAAGTGATCGACGGCAGCATCGCCACCCGGCTCATGCGGGCCCGGCAGGAGCTGTCCGGCTGAGTGCGGTCGCACTCGCCCCCAGGAACCACGTTGAGCACAGAGAGCAGGGACCGAATAGCCATGGCGGAGCTGACGATCTCCTCGGACGAGATCCGGAGCGCGATCGAGAACTACGTCTCCACCTTCTCGCCCGAGACCTCGCGGGAGGAGGTGGGCACCGTCACCCTGGCCGGTGACGGCATCGCCCGGGTCGAGGGTCTTCCATCGGCCATGACCAGCGAGCTGCTCGAGTTCTCCGGCGGCGTGCTCGGTGTCGCGCAGAACCTGGACGTGCACGAGATCGGCGTGGTCATCCTCGGCGACTTCGAGAAGATCGAGGAGGGCCAGCAGGTCAAGCGCACCGGCCAGGTCCTGTCCGTGCCGGTGGGCGACGCCTTCCTCGGCCGCGTGGTGAACCCGCTCGGCGAGCCGATCGACGGCCTCGGCGAGATCGACCGCCGACGAGCGCCGCGCGCTGGAGCTGCAGGCGCCGACGCGTGGTCCACCGGCAGCCGGTGAAGGAGCCGCTGCAGACCGGCATCAAGGCCATCGACTCGCAGACCCCGATCGGCCGCGGCCAGCGCCAGCTGATCATCGGCGACCGCAAGACCGGCAAGACCGCCGTCTGCGTCGACACGATCATCAACCAGAAGGAGAACTGGGCGACCGGCGACGACAAGCAGCAGGTGCGCTGCATCTACGTCGCGATCGGCCAGAAGGGCTCCACCATCGCCGGTGTGCGCCAGGCGCTGGACGACGCGGGTGCGCTGGAGTACACGACGATCGTCGCGGCGCCCGCGTCGGACTCGGCCGGCTTCAAGTGGCTCGCGCCCTACACCGGCTCGGCGCTCGGCCAGCACTGGATGTACCAGGGCAAGCACGTCCTGATCGTGTTCGACGACCTCACCAAGCAGGCCGAGGCCTACCGCGCGATCTCGCTGCTGCTGCGCCGCCCGCCGGGCCGCGAGGCGTTCCCCGGCGACGTGTTCTACCTGCACTCCCGCCTGCTGGAGCGCTGCGCGAAGCTCTCCGACGAGCTAGGCGCCGGCTCGATGACCGGCCTGCCGATCATCGAGACCAAGGCCAACGACGTGTCGGCCTACATCCCGACCAACGTCATCTCGATCACCGACGGCCAGTGCTTCCTGGAGACCGACCTGTTCAACCAGGGCGTCCGCCCGGCGATCAACGTCGGCATCTCGGTCTCCCGGGTGGGCGGCGCCGCGCAGATCAGGGCCATGCGCAAGGTGGCGGGCTCGCTGCGGCTGGACCTGTCCCAGTTCCGCGAGCTGGAGGCGTTCTCGGCGTTCGCCTCCGACCTCGACGCCGCCTCCCGCGCCCAGCTCGACCGCGGTGAGCGGCTGGTGGAGATCCTCAAGCAGCCGCAGTACTCGCCGCTGCCGGCCGAGGAGCAGGTCGCGGTCATCTTCTCGGGCACCCAGGGCCACCTCGACACGGTCCCGGTGGGCGACGTGCGCCGGTTCGAGGCCGAACTGCTCGACCACCTCCGGCTGCACGAGTCGGGCTTGCTCGCCGAGATCCGCGACACCAAGGACCTCTCCGACGACGCCGAGGAGCGGCTGGTCAAGGCCATCAACGACGTCAAGCAGCAGTTCACCGCGTCGGACGGCAGCTCGGTGGTCAACGAGCCGGAGGCCGAGGCGATGGACGAGTCCGAGGTCGGGCACGAATCGGTGAAGGTCCGGCGCGCGGCACCGGCGAAGAAGTGACCGGGTAGCCGACATGCCTGCACAGGTACGCATCCTCCGCCGGAGGATCCGCGCGACCCAGTCGATGCGGAAGATCACCAAGGCCCAGGAGCTGATCGCCACCTCGCGCATCGGCAAGGCCCAGGCCAGGGTCGAGGCGGCGCGCCCGTACACCGACGGCATCACCGGTGTGGTGTCCGCGCTCGCCGAGACCGCGGCGCTGGACCACCCGCTGCTGGTCGAGCGGGAGAACCCGCAGCGGGCGGCGGTGCTGGTGGTGACCAGCGACCGCGGCCTGGCCGGCGGGTACAACGCCAACGTGCTGCGGCGCGCCGAGGAGCTGCAGGCCCTGCTGCGTGAGCAGGGCAAGGAGCCCGTGGTGTACGTGATCGGGCGCAAGGGCGTGAACTTCTACCGGTTCCGCCAGCGCCAGATCGCCGAGTCCTGGACCGGCTTCTCCGAGCAGCCGACCTACGCGGCCGCCGCGGAGGCGGCCCGGACGCTCGTGGCCGCGTTCCTCGTCGGCACCGAGTACGCCGAGGAAGCGCCGGAGGAGGTGGACGGGCCGGGGGTCGACGAGATCCACATCGTCTACACCGAGTTCCGCAGCATGCTCACCCAGGCGCCGGTCGCGCACCGGCTGGCCCCGCTGGAGGTCGAGTACGGCGCCGAGGACGTCGGCCCGACGCCCTCCTACGAGTTCGAACCGGACGCGGAGGAGCTGTTCGGATCGCTGCTGCCGCGCTACCTGTCCGCCCGGGTGTGGACGGCGCTGCTGGAGTCGGCCGCCTCGGAGTCCGCGTCCCGGCGTCGCGCGATGAAGGCCGCGACCGACAACGCGAACGACCTCATCCGGGACCTGACCCTCGAAGCCAACCGGGCCCGCCAGGCCCAGATCACCCAGGAGATCAGCGAGATCGTCGGGGGCGTTGACGCGCTCGCGGCCGCCGCAGGAAGTGATGACTGACCTATGACTGCCACTGTTTCCTCCGCAACATCCGGACAGACGACCTCCGGTCGCGTCCTGCGGATCACCGGGCCGGTCGTCGACGTCGAGTTCCCCCGCGACGCGATGCCCGAGCTGTTCACCGCGCTGCACGCCGAGGTCGAGTTCGAGGCGCTGGCCAAGACGCTGACGCTCGAGGTCGCCCAGCATCTCGGGGACAACGTGGTCCGCACGATCTCCATGCAGCCCACCGACGGCCTGGTCCGCGGCAAGGAGGTCGTCAACACCGGCAGGCCGATCTCGGTGCCGATCGGCGACGAGGTCAAGGGCCACGTGTTCAACGCGCTGGGCGCCTGCCTGGACGAGCCGGGCTACGGCGAGAAGCTGGAGCACTGGGGCATCCACCGCCCGGCGCCGGCGTTCGACCAGCTCGAGGGTCGCACCGAGATGCTCGAGACCGGCCTGAAGGTCGTCGACCTGCTCACCCCGTACGTGCGTGGTGGCAAGATCGGCCTGTTCGGCGGCGCGGGCGTGGGCAAGACGGTGCTCATCCAGGAGATGATCAACCGCATCGCCCGCAACTTCGGTGGCACCTCGGTGTTCGCCGGGGTCGGCGAGCGCACCCGTGAGGGCAACGACCTGTGGCTGGAGCTGCAGGAGGCCAACGTCCTCAAGGACACCGCGCTGGTGTTCGGGCAGATGGACGAGCCGCCGGGCACCCGCATGCGGGTCGCGCTGTCCGCGCTCACGATGGCGGAGTGGTTCCGCGACGTGAAGGGCGTGGACGTGCTGCTGTTCATCGACAACATCTTCCGGTTCACCCAGGCGGGTTCCGAGGTGTCCACGCTGCTCGGCCGCATGCCGTCCGCGGTGGGCTACCAGCCGACCCTGGCCGACGAGATGGGCGAGCTGCAGGAGCGGATCACCTCGACCAAGGGCCGGTCGATCACCTCGATGCAGGCGATCTACGTGCCCGCGGACGACTACACCGACCCGGCGCCGGCGACCACGTTCGCCCACCTGGACGCCACCACGGAGCTGTCCCGTTCGGTGTTCTCCAAGGGCATCTTCCCGGCGGTGGACCCGCTGGCCTCCAGCTCGACCATCCTCGACCCGGCCATCGTCGGCGAGGAGCACTACCGGGTCGCGCAGGAGGTCATCCGGATCCTGCAGCGCTACCAGGACCTGCAGGACATCATCGCGATCCTCGGCATCGACGAGCTGTCCGAAGAGGACAAGCAGCTGGTCGGCCGGGCGCGGCGCATCGAGCGGTTCCTGTCGCAGAACATGATGGCGGCCGAGCAGTTCACCGGGCAGCCGGGCTCGACCGTGCCGCTCAAGGAGACCATCGAGGCGTTCGACAAGCTCACCAAGGGCGACTTCGACCACATGCCGGAGCAGGCGTTCTTCCTGATCGGTGGCCTCGAGGACCTCGAGCGCAAGTACAACGAGATCACCAAGAAGTGACGCCGGACCGCATCGACGGAGGGGACGCACGTGGCTGAGATGCTCGTGGAGCTGGTGGCCCCGGACCGCCTGCTGTGGTCCGGTCAGGCCACGTTCGTGTTCGCCAGGACGACCGCGGGCGAGATCGGCGTCCTGCCCCGGCACGTCCCGCTGGTCGCCGAGCTCATCGAGGGCGAGATGGTCCGGATCGACACCGCCGACGGCGAGGAGTTCCACGCCGCCGTCCACGGCGGTTTCCTGTCGGTCACCGACCAGGGCGTGACGATCCTGGCGGAGGACGCCGAACCGGCCGAGGAGATCGACGTCGAGCAGGCCCAGCGCGATTTCCAGAGCGACGACGAGGACGTGCGGCGCCGGGCCCGGGCGCGGTTGCGGGCCGCCGGCCACTCACCGGTCTGACCCGCGCGACCTGGAACGACGCCCCCGGCAACGCCGGGGGCGTCGTCCTTTCAGTCCATTTCGGACAGAGCCGGTGGTGATTCGTCTCACCGTCGTGAAGAGCCGCCTGAGTGGTGGCCTCGTCAACAGACCATTTACACTGCGAGAGCTAGCGTCCCCGGATGTTGCTCGAGCCAAGGGAGGTACGGCGTGGCGGACATGTCTCTCCAGCTGGTCGTCATCGCGCCACGCCAGTGGACGGGCATGTGTGCCAGAGGCATCCGCCGGCGCCGCACCGCAGGGCAGATGGCCTGAGGCCGGCGAAGCGGGCAGGGGCGGGCCGTGGACATCACCGTTGTTACCGGAGCGGTCCTCTTCCTGATCGTGCTCGTGCTGGGCTGGCTCGCCGTGCGCAGGCTGCGCGCGTTGCGTTCGGGCGGCGTGCACGCGGCACTGCGCACCCGGCTCGACCCGGCCGGCAAGGGCTGGCATCTCGGGATCGGCCGCTACCAGGGTGACGAGTTCGTGTGGTTCCGGGTGCTGAGCCTCCGGCTGGGCCCGGACCGGGTGATCCACCGCAGCGGGCTGGAGATCGCCGACCGCCGCGACCCCTCGGGCGCCGAGCTGTACGGCATGCCGCCCGGCACCCGGGTCCTCCGCTTCGCCGCCCCCGGCTCCACGAGAACGCCGGAGATCGAGATCGCGATGAGCCCGGATGCCCTGACCGGCTTCCTGTCCTGGCTGGAGTCGGCCCCGCCGGGCCGGCTGCCCTGGGCCTCCTAGCCCACCCACCCGAGCCGCCCACCCACCCGAGTCGACCCTCACGCGGTCGAGTCGACCTCTCACGCGGTCGAGTCGACCTGCCACGCGGTCGAGCCGACCTGCCACGCGGTCGAGTCGACCTCCCGCGCGGTCGAGTCGGCCTCACCCGGCGTCGCCGCCCCGGGTCGGTTCGACGGTGCCGGGGGTCGGGTCGGCGATGCCACGGGTCGGGTCGGTGGTGTGGGGGGTCGGGTCGGTGGTGTGGCGGGTCGGCTCGGTGAGGCGTGCGTACTGGGTCCGTCCTGCCGGCCTAGGTCTTGTGGGACTTGGCGGCGGCGAAGCAGTAGACGCCGAAGGCCGCCAGGCCGAGGGCCACGATGCACAGCAGCACGGGCCCGTACGGCTGGCTCGCGAGCGTCCGCAGCGCCGCGTCCATGCCACCCGCCTGGTTCGGGTCGTGGGTCAGCGCGGCGATCCCGACCAGCACGCCGACGATGCCGAACGTGACGCCCTTGGCGACGTAGCCGAACACGCCGAGCCGCCGCACCCACTGCTGGGTGCCGCGCGGCAGGTCGGCCATGTCCAGGTCCTGCAGGAACGACTTGCGGATGCCCTTCACCGCGGTCATCACCGCGACGACGATGATGCCGAGCGCGAACAGCGCCACGATGAACGGGCCTGCGGGCAGGGCCAGCAGCTTCGCGGTGAGGGTCTGCTGCTTCTGGTTGCTCGACCCGCCGGAGCCGGAGCCGGTCGCGTAGCTCACGGCCGAGACGCCGAGCGCGATGACGACGATCGCTCGGCCCACCGAGGCGAGCCGCCTGCGGGTGCGCTTGTTCTCCTTGTCGATCCACTGGTAACCCTTCGCGGCGAGCAGCAACTGCCAGGCTCCGAACGCGAACAGGCCGACGGCGAGCACCCACAGCAGGAACACACCGAAGCCGCTGGAGCCGATCTCCTCGATCGCCCCGTGCTGGTCGGCCTGCTGGGATCCGTCGCCGAACGCGACGCGCACCGCCAGGTACGCGACGAGCAGGTGGATCACTCCGTAACAGATCATTCCGGCGCGACCGAGCACCTGCATGGCGGTGCTGTTCTTGGCCCGCGTGGTTGTTGACATGAGGCCTCCTCGGCCGGGGAGGTACCCGCTGCCGGGCGGCCCGAACGGGCCATTTGCAGTAATCCGGCCTACGCCGGAACGGTCGAAGATGCTGGTGAACGCGAGTTCCCGGAGTCGTCGGCCGCCTGCACCCCGCGCAGGTAGTTCTGGTCCGCGGCCGCCCGCGAGTACAGCGGGTAGTCACCGTTGCGGTCGCAGTGCCACAGGTAGACGGCCGCGCCGGGCAGCGCCACACCCGTGACCGCCTCGAGGCCGCGGCTCTGCGCGTGATGTGCGGTCGATGTGTGCCGGCTCAGCGCCCGCCGCCGGGCGTCCACAGCACGTCGCCGTCCGGGTTGGCCACCCGGGACAGCACGAACAGCAGGTCGGAAAGGCGGTTCAGGTACTTCGCGGCCATCGGGTTCGTGCGCTCGCCGTCCGCCTCGATCAGGTGCCACGCGCTACGCTCGGCACGCCGGGTGACCGTGCGGGCCACGTGTAGCAGGGCCGCGCCCGGGGTGCCGCCCGGCAGGATGAACGAGTTGAGCGTGGGCACCCGCGCGTTGAAGTCGTCGCACCAGCCCTCGAGCCGCTCGACGTAGGGCTCGGTGATGCGTAGCGGCGGGTACTTCGGGTCCGTCACCACCGGCGCGCACAGGTCGGCGCCGACGTCGAACAGGTCGTTCTGGACCGCCTGCAGCACCTCGACGATCTCGCGGTCGAGCCCGCCGGTCGCGACCGCGACGCCGATCGCCGCGTTGGCCTCGTCCACGTCTGCGTACGCGGCGAGCCGGGGGTCGGTCTTCGGGACGCGCCGCCCGTCCCCGAGCGCGGTGGTGCCGTCGTCGCCGACCTTCGTGTACACACGGGTGATGTGAACGGCCATGCGCCGACGATACGGGCGGCCTACCGGGTGACCTCCAGCAGGGTTTTGCCGACCGTGGCGCGGGACTCGATCGCGGCGTGCGCGTCGGCCGCGCGCTCCAGCGGGAAGCGCTGGCCGATCACCGGGCGCAGCCGGCCCGCGGCCGCCTCGGCCAGCGCGCTGCGCGTGCAGGCCCGCAGCTCGTCCGGCGTCGGCGCGGCGCGCAGCAGCGTGACGCCGCGCTCGACCGCATCCTCCGCCGTGACCGGGGCCCAGGTGCCGCTCGCCAGGCCGAAGCTCAGCATCCTCCCGCCGCGGCCGAGCAGCCCGAACGCCGCCCGGGCGACCTCGCCGCCGACCCCATCGAACACGACGTCGGCACCGCCCACGCGCGCCGCCCAGCCAGGCTCGCGGTAGTCCACCGCCTCGTCCGCGCCCAGCTCGCGGGCCAGGTCGAGCTTGCGGGCCCCGCCGGCCGCGGCGACCACGTGCGCGCCGGCCGCCTTCGCCAGCTGCACCAGCAGCGTGCCGACCCCGCCGCCGGCCGCCTCGACGAGCACCCGCTCGCCCGGCTTCGGCTCGGCCGCGCGGACCAGCATGGTGGCCGTGCGCCCGTCGGCGAGCAGCGCCACCGCGGTGTCCAGCGCGACGCCGTCCGGCACGGGGTACACGCCGGCCGCGTCGACGACGGCCCGTGACGCGTACCCGCCCGAGCCGCCGGTGCCGCTGACCACCCGGGTGCCGACCAGGCCGGGGTCCACGTCCGCGCCCACCGCCACGACCACGCCGCCCACCCCGTTGCCGGGGATCACCGGCGGCGTCACCCGCATCGGCCCGGCGCCGGAGGCCCGGACCTGCGTCTCCACGAACGTGACGTTGGCGTACGCGACGTCGACGAGCGCCTGCCCCGGCCCGGGCGCCGGGTCGGGCGTGTCCCGCGCGACGAGGACCTCCGGCCCGCCGAACCGCGTCAACCACACCGCACGCATCGGTCCTCCGTTCGCCGCGCGGGCAACGGACCCAGCGTGCAACCTCCAGCTAGGTCGAGGTCAATGCCGCGGGTCTGCGCAGCGCCAGGCCCACGCTGAGCAGCGCGATGAGTGCCAGGCAGCTCACCGAGAGCCAGAAGCCGACCTCGGTGTGCACGAGGTCCGCGGCGCGGTCGACGTTGGCCACCGGGTCGTCGCCCTCCGCCAGGCTCTCCGCGTAGTCGGTGAGCATCGTGGTCAGGTGCGCGCGGGCGACGACCTGGGTGACCACCATCAGGGCGCCGGCCAGCACGGCGAGCGCGGCGCCGCCGTACATCCGGGTCCGCCATCCCCGGCCGAGCCGCGGCACGAACGGCAGTGCGACGCCGGCCGCCAGCACGACCGCCACGCCGATCGCGAGCACCGCCACGCCCGGATCCCGGGAGTCCGGCACCTGTTCGGTCATGCCCTCCAGGCCCTGGGGGACCTGGACGTCCGGGTCGGCGCCCGCGGCCAGGTGCGCGCCGTCGTAGTCCACGCCCAGCGTGCCCATGGTGGGGACGTCGCAGGACACCGACAGGAAGGGCAGGAACAGGAACAGCAGCAGCACCAGGGCGAACCCGGCCGGGCTCACCAGCCTCGCGAGCGGCTCCGGTACTGGCTTCGACGGTCGTTTCGTCGCTGCGGTCATCACGTCCCTCCGGGCCGAATGGCGGCAGGGTAACGGACATGCCCCGCGAGGGCGTGCCCCGGCGGTGGGGCATGATGGGCGCTCGTGACGGAGCACTTCCAGGTCCATGGCGGGGCGCGGCTGGCCGGCGAGGTCGACGTCGTCGGGGCCAAGAACAGCGTGTTGAAGCTGATGGCCGCCGCGCTGCTCGCGGAGGGTACGACCACGCTCAGCAACTGCCCGCAGATCCTGGACGTCCCGCTGATGGCCGAGGTGCTGCGCAGCCTGGGCTGCGAGGTCGCCATCGCGGCCGACACGGTCACCATCACCACGCCCGCGGACCTCAACCACCGCGCGGACTCGGCGTCCATGGGCAAGCTGCGCGCGTCGGTGTGCGTGCTCGGGCCGCTGATCGGCCGCTGCAAGCGCGCGGTCGTGGCGCTGCCCGGCGGCGACGCGATCGGGTCGCGCCCGCTGGACATGCACCAGAGCGGGCTGCGCCAGCTGGGTGCGCACAGCGAGATCGAGCACGGCTGCGTCGTGGCCGAGGCCGAGGGCCTGCACGGCGCGCAGATCTGGCTGGACTTCCCGAGCGTCGGCGCCACCGAGAACATCCTGATGGCGGCCGTGCTCGCGAACGGCACCACGGTCATCGACAACGCCGCCCGCGAGCCGGAGATCGTCGACCTCTGCACGATGCTGCAGCAGATGGGCGGCAAGATCGAGGGCGCCGGCACGTCCACCCTCACCGTGCACGGCGTGCCCGTGCTGCAGCCGACCGGGCACCGGGTCATCGGCGACCGGATCGTGGGCGCCACCTGGGCCTTCGCGGCGGCGATGACCCGCGGCGACATCACCGTGCGCGGCGTCGACCCGCACCACCTGGACCTGGTGCTGGAGAAGCTGCGCACCGCGGGCGCGGAGGTGTCGATCCTCGACGGCAACACCTTCCGCGTGGTCCAGCACGACCGGCCCACCGCGGTCGACTTCGTGACGCTGCCCTACCCGGGCTTCGCCACCGACCTGCAGCCGTTCGCGATCGCGCTGACCTCGATCGCCGACGGCACCTCGATGATCACCGAGAACCTGTTCGAGGCGCGGTTCCGGTTCATCGAGGAGATGATCCGCCTCGGCGCGGACGCCCGCACCGACGGCCACCACGCGGTGGTGCGCGGCATGCCGCGGCTGTCCAGCGCCCCGGTGTGGGCGTCGGACATCCGGGCCGGCGTGGGGCTCGTGCTGGCCGGGCTGTGCGCGGAGGGCGTCACCGAGGTGTGGGACGTCTTCCACATCGACCGCGGGTACCCGGGCCTGGTGGAGAACCTGGTCAACCTGGGTGCCGACGTGCGCCGGGTGACCGAGGCGCCGGAACGCTCCTGAGTCACCGTGCGTCGACGCTCACCCCGGTGGGCGCGTACCGCTGGCGCGGCGCGAGCAGTTCGACGTCCGACACCAGGGCGGCGAGCACCCGGTCGTAGGCGGCGAGCACCTCGGCCATGTCGCTCTCCCTGATCTCCTCGCCCTCCCGCAGCGTGAACAGGTCCTGCCACTCGGCGCGCCAGGCCTCGCCCGCGGCCTCCCGGCGCCGGACGAACCCGCTGCGGATGCGCGCGTCCGAGCCCCACCTGTCGTGCATCCGGAAGCACTGGCCCATGAACTGCTGGTAGGCCTCGACCGCGTGCTGGCTGAACAGCGGGGCGACGGAGAAGAACAGCCGGTCGGCGTCGCGCTTGACGGCCACGATCTGCGGCGGGGTGATCTCCTTCCACCGGCCGATGAAGGTGAAGTAGCACATCAGGTCGTTCAGCATCGGCGCGAGCCGGCCGAAGTACTGCAGCCGCGCCTTGATCAGCTCCTGGTTGCGCCACTGGCTGGCCTCCCAGAGCTTGAGCCGCTGGTTGAGCCGGTAGCCGACCACGGCGACGACGATCGGCACCGAGACGGCGGCCAGCGTCGAGATCACGTCGAGGATCACGGGGTGATCGTGGCACGCCCGGTGTCGTGCGATCGTCGCCCGTGCGGTCGTTGTGCACGACCAGCCGGGCGGGTATGACAATGAGTCACCTGATGGATCGTGGGAAGAGGGTCGGCATGCGCACTCGCCGGATCGGTTCGGTCTTATCGGCAGGACTTCTGCTCGCGACGGCACTCGCGGCCGGGGGTACCGCGGCCGGCGCCGAGGGGGTGGCGGGCAAGAGGCCCGTGGCGGTCGGCTACGGCGGCGCGGTCGTGTCCGACACCGTCGCGTCGACCCGGGCCGGGCTCGAGGTGCTGCGCCGGGGCGGCACGGCCGCCGACGCGGCCGTGGCGGTGGCCTCGACCCTCGGCGTGACCGACCCGTACGTCGCCGGCATCGGCGGCGGTGGCTACTTCCTGTTCTACGACGCGCGAACCCACCGGGTATCCACGGTCGACGGCCGGGAGACCACCCCGCGGGCCGGCAGCGACACGATGTTCGTCGACCCCGCCACCGGTGAGCCCTACTCGTTCCCGACCGCGGTGACCGGCGGTCTCGGCGTCGGCGTGCCCGGCACGCTGGCCACCTGGCAGCGGGTGCTCGACCGGTGGGGCCGGTTCGACCTCGCCCGAGACCTGCGGCCGGCCATCGACGTGGCCGACCGCGGGTTCACCGTGGACGCCACGTTCCGCGAGCAGACCCGGCAGAACGAGGCGCGATTCCGGCAGTTCACCCCGACGGCCGAGCTGTTCCTGCCCGGCGGCGAACTGCCCGAGGTCGGCTCCCGGATGCGCAACCCGGACCTCGCCGACACCTACCGCGAGATCTCCCGCCACGGCATCGGCGCGCTGTACGGCGGTTCGATCGGCCGCGACGTGGTGGACGCGGTGCGCACGCCGCCGCTCGCCCCGGACGCCACGATCGATCCGCCGCGCGGCCTGATGACCGTGCGCGACCTGCGGGACTACCGCGCGATCGACCGCCGGCCAGCGCACGCCGGCTACCGCGGCTACGACGTGTACGGCATGGCACCGTCCTCCAGCGGTGGCATCACGGTGGGGGAGTCGCTCAACATCCTCGAGCGGTTCGACTTGTCCGAAATGGACCGTGTGCAGGCGCTGCACCACTACCTGGAGGCGACCCGGCTCGCGTTCGCCGACCGGAACCGCTACATCGGCGATTCGGCCTATGTGGACGTTCCGCAGCGGCAGCTGCTGTCCGACCGGTTCGCCGCCCAGCGCGCGTGCGAGATCGACCCGAATGCGGCCGCACCCGGCGCGGTGGGCCCCGGTGACCCGTTCGGTCCGGGCACCTGCGCCGCGGCCTCGCCGGCCACCCCCGGCGGCAACCAGGGCACGCACACCAACCACTTCGTGGTGAGCGACCGCTGGGGCAACGTGGTGTCCTACACCAACACCATCGAGCAGCTCGGCGGCAGCGGCATCGTGGTGCCGGGCCGCGGTTTCCTGCTCAACAACGAGCTGACCGACTTCAACTTCGCGCCGACCCAGGGCGACGCGCCCGACCCGAACCTGGCGGCGCCGGGCAAGCGGCCGCGGTCGAGCATGTCGCCGACGATCGTGCTGCGGCACGGCAGGCCGTTCCTCGCGGTCGGCTCGCCGGGCGGCGCGTCGATCATCACGACGGTGATCCAGATCCTGGTCAACCGGGTGGACTTCGGCATGACGCTGCCGGAGGCGATCGCGGCGCCGCGCGCGTCCCAGCGCAACTCGGCCACCACCCAGGTGGAGCCGGCGTTCCTGGAGCTGCCCACCACGCCTGGCCTGGAGGCGCTGGGCCACCAGTTCGCGATCCGCGACACCTCGCCGCTGGACCCGAACATCAAGATCAGCCCGGACATCGGGGTGGCGTCGGGACTGGAGTTCCTGGGCCACGGCAAGTGGCTCGCGGTCGGTGAACCGAGCCGCCGGGGCGGCAGCTCCGCCGGCGTGCTCTACCCGTCCCACTAGGACAGAACCGCAGGGAGGCCGGGTCGCCCCGGCCCCCACGCGGGTGAGTCGACCGGTGGCGTCGGCGAGTCGACCTGTCACGCGGGTGAGTCGACCGGTGGCGTCGGCGAGTCGACCTGTCACGCGGGTGCGTCCACCGGTGGCGTCGTCGAGTCGGCTCGCTGCGCGCCACCGGACACCACCGGCGCAGTCGAGCCGGCGACATGCGGAACAGTTCGGGCCGCGCCACGGGTCGCCTCGGCTGCGCCAGGGGTCGGTTCGGCTGTGGCGGGTCGGGTCAGCGCACGGTGACGGGCACCTGCTGGACCATGTTGTTCGCCATGCCCTGCATGTTCCACGGCTGCTCGACCGGCTGCTCGCCGGCCTCGTCGCGGGCCCGCGCGCACAGCGTGTACTCGCCCGGCTCCGCGTCCCAGGTGACCGTCCACGACCGCCAGGCGTGCGGCGAGAGCTCCGGCCCGAGCGCGGCCGGCGTCCACGTGAGACCGCCGTCGACGCTGAGGTCCACACCGGACAGCGGGGCCCGCCCGGACCACGCACGCCCGAACAGCGACACCGGCCCGGCGCCGACGATCCGCCGCCGGGTCATGAAGTCCGGGAACCCCGGCGGCAGGACCAGTGCCCGCGGCCGGATCCGCGACACCGGCTCGCCGGGGTCGTCGGCGTCGGCCCGCAGCCGGTAGGCGACCGCGTTCTGGTAGCCCTCGAACGGGGTGGGCAGCACCGTGACGTCGCGCAGCCACTTCACGTGCGCCATCCCGTACCAGCCGGGCACGATCAGCCGCACCGGCGCCCCGTGCTGGGGCGGCAGCGGCGCGTCGTTCATCTCGTAGGCCAGCAGCACGTCGTCGGCGGACGCGTCGGCCACGGGCAGCGCGCGGGCGTAGTCCTGCTCGACGCCGCGCTCGGTGCCGTGGTCGTGGCCGGTGAACGCGACGTCGACGGCGCCGTCGAGCACGCCCGCCTCGGCCAGCAGCGCGCCGAGCGAGCAGCCGGTCCAGCGCGCGGTGCCGACCGCCTCGTCCAGCCAGGGCTGGCTGACCGGCCGGGGGAGCAGCCGGGCGCGGCCGTTGCCGGCGCACTCCAGGGTCACCGTCCGGGTCACCCGGGGCCGCGCCCGCAGCGCGGCGAGGTCGAGCTCGAGCGGCTCGCGGACGTGCCCGCCGACCCGCAGCCGCCAGGACTCCGGGTCGACGAACGGGATGTCGTAGTGCACCAGCAGGTAGTGCAGGCCGGGGGGAGTCAGGTCGTAGCGCAGCGCCTCCAGCGGCATGCCGTGGTTGCGCGCGGCGAGCCGCAGCTCGTCCACGGACACGGCCTCGTCCTCGCCGGCGACGCGCGCCGCTTCACCCGATCGCAGCACATCGGTCATGAGAGCACCTCCAGCGAACAGCCTGCACCCGGGGACGATCCGGGGAAAGCCCTGGTTGTCGGCACCGGACCGGGTTACCGGTCGGAAACTTGCCGGTAACTCTTGACGTAGGTTTCACATCACCCTAATTTGTCCGGCTGACGGACAAATCAAGGGGCGGTGCCCTGTGAACGCCTCTCCACCAGCGCGGCGGACGACCGGACGGCAGCCGGCCGACCAGGTCACCATGCGCCGCAGCAACCTCGCACTGGTGCTGCGCCACCTGCGCGACGCCGGCCCGCGCTCCCGCGCGCGGATCTCGGTCGAGACCGGGCTGAACCGCGGCACGGTGTCCAGCCTGGTGGCCGAGCTGATCGACCGCGGGCTGGTCCGCGAGGGCGACGTGCAGCGCGGCGGCTCGGTGGGGCGGCCGGGGCAGACCGTCGAGCTGGACGGCCGGGGCATCGGCGGCATCGGCGTGGAGATCAACGTCGACTACGTGACCGCGCTGGTGCTCGACCTGACCAACACCGTCGTGTTCGACCAGCGCGTCGCCCTCGACGTGCAGGCGCTGCCGGCCGAGGTCGTGCTCGACGCGGTCACCGACCTGGCCGCCCGGGCGCTCGCCGGGTGCGCCCGGGTCGGCCTGACCCCGGTGGGCATGACGCTGGCCGTCCCGGCCCTGGTGGACACGGACTCCGGGGTCGTGGCCTTCGCGCCGAACCTGCGCTGGAAGAAGGTCGCGGCGGTGGCGGGGCTGACCGAACGGCTGACCGCGCGGCTGGGCCGGCCCGCGTTCCCGATCCACGTCGACAACGACGCCAACCTGGCCGCTCTCGGCGAGTTCGCCATGGGCGCCACGGCCGGCACGCCCGACCTGCTGTACCTGACCGGCGAGACCGGCGTGGGCGGCGGCGTGATGGTCGACGGGCGGCTGCTGCGCGGCGCCGAGGGGTTCTCCGGCGAGATCGGGCACATGCCGCTCAACCCGGGCGGGGACCTGTGCGGCTGCGGACGGCGCGGCTGCTGGGAGACCATGGTCGGCCTCGCCGCCCTGCTCAGGATGGCCGCCGCGCCCGGTGACCCGGTGTGCGACCCGTCGCTGGACCTCGAGCAGCGCCTGTCGATGATCAGCGACCGCGCCGCGAAGGGCGACCCGCGCACGCTGGACGCCCTGTCGCTGGTCGGCGCCGCGCTCGGCCTCGGCGCGTCGATCCTGATCAACGTGTTCAACCCGCAGGTGCTGGTGCTCGGCGGCTACTTCGCCAGCCTCGGCGGCTACCTGCTCGAACCGATGCTGAGCGAGATGCGCGGCCGGGTCATCGCGCCCGACGCGGGCGCGTGCCGGGTGGAGCTGTCCACGCTCGGCTTCGCCGCGGCCTCCCGCGGCGGCGCGCACGTCGCCCTGGAGGCCGTGCTCGACGACCCGACGCTCGCCGCGATGCGACATAGGGCCTGAGGGGCCGTGGTGCGGGACGTGGCAGCGCCCCACACCACGGCAGGTGCACCAACACGGGAGAAAGGAGGGACCGCCGCAGGCGATCCACACCAGTCGGGGAAGCAACGCCAGTCACACCCCACCCGGTCTTCCGGGCACCTCTTGGGAGGTTAATCGATGTCCCTGACGAGCAGGGCGACCGCGGCAGTATCGCCGCGGTTACGCAGCTTGGCTCGACTGTGCAGACCGCTGGTGGTGGTCGCCGCGACGGCTGCGGTCGCCACCAGCATGGCGTCGGCTCCGGCCGCCGCCGCCGAGGCCGCCGCGGCGGCGGACACACCGTTCAAGGCCCTGGTCTTCTCCAAGACGACCGGGTTCCGGCACGACTCCATCCCGGACGGCATCGCCGCCATCCAGCAACTCGGCCAGGAGCACGACTTCACCGTCGACACCACCGAGGACGACACCCTCTTCACCGACGAGAACCTCGCCCAGTACGACGTGGTGATCTTCCTGTCCACCACCGGCGACCCGCTCGGCACCCAGGCCGAGAAGGACGCCTTCCAGCGCTACGTCGAGCACGGCGGCGGCTTCGTCGGCGTGCACGCCGCGGCGGACAGCGGCTACGACTGGGAGTGGTACGGCGGGCTCGTCGGCGGCTACTTCAAGCAGCACCCGGCGATCCAGCAGGCCACCGTCAAGGTCGAGGACCCGGCGCACCCCTCCACCGAGGGCCTGCCGACCACGCTGAGCCGGACCGACGAGTGGTACGACTACCAGGTCGACCCGCGCGGCAGCGTGCACGTGCTGACCTCGCTCGACGAGTCGAGCTACACCGGCGGCACGATGGGCTTCGACCACCCGAACACCTGGTGCCAGGACTACGACGGCGGCCGTTCCTGGTACACCGGCCTCGGGCACACCAAGGAGAGCTACGTCGAGCCGGACTTCCTGCACCTGCTGCTCGGCGGCATCCAGACCGCGGCGGGCGTGGTCCCGGCGGACTGCTCCGCGTCGCTGGACTCCAGCTACGAGAAGGTCACCCTGGACGACAACACGTCCAACCCGATGATGCTGGACGTCGCCGACGACGGGCGGGTGTTCTACATCGACCGGCTCGGCGACGTGAAGGTCGTGCGGACCACCGGTGGCGTGGCGACCGCCGCGCACCTCGACGTGTTCACCGCCAACGAGAGCGGCCTGCTCGGCATGGCGCTGGATCCGGACTTCGCGACCAACAACTGGATGTACGTCTACTACTCGCCGGCCGGCACCGAGAACGTCGACCGGCTGTCCCGGTTCACCGTGAACTCCGACAGCACGCTCGACCTGGCCAGCGAGAAGGTGGTGCTGGACATCCCGGTGCAGCGGTCGCAGTGCTGCCACCACGGCGGCGGCATGGTCTTCGACGAGCAGACCGGTGACCTCTGGCTCGCCAACGGCGACAACACCAACCCGTTCGACTCCGACGGCTACAGCCCCATCGACGAGCGGTCGGGCCGGTCGGACTGGGACGCGCAGAAGTCCGCGGCCAACACCAACGACCTGCGCGGCAAGGTGCTGCGGATCCACCCGGAGGACGACGGGACCTACACGATCCCGGACGGCAACCTGTTCGCGCCGGGGACCGCGAAGACCCGTCCGGAGATCTACGCGATGGGCTTCCGCAACCCGTTCCGGATCGGGATCGACCCGGCCACGCACAAGCTGATGGTGGCCAACTACGGCCCGGACGCGCAGAACGCGAGCGCGACCAGGGGGCCGGAGAACACGGTCGAGTGGGACATCCTCAACCAGCCGGGCTTCTACGGCTGGCCCTACTGCATCGGGCAGAACGTGCCCTACATCGACTACGACTTCGCCACCGACGCGTCGGGCGCCCCGTTCGACTGCGCGAACCCGGTGAACGACTCGCCGAACAACACCGGCCTGACCGACCTGCCGGCGGCGATCCCGTCGACGGTCGACTACCACTACGCGGCCAACCCGGCCTTCCCGGAGCTGGGTGGCGGTGGTGCGCCGATGGCCGGCCCGGTCTACCGGTACGACGCGGACCTCGACTCGGACCGCAAGTGGCCGGCGTACTGGGACGGCAAGGCGATCTTCGCCGAGTGGAACCAGAACAAGCTGTACTCGTTCCAGCTGAACGAGGACGGCAGCCGGCTCGTGGACATCAACCAGATCTTCAGCTCGTACACGCTGCTGAAGCCGATGGACATGAAGTTCGGCCCGGACGGCGCGCTGTACCTGATCGAGTGGGGCTCCGGCTTCGGCGGTGACAACGCCGACTCCGGCGTCTACCGGATCGACTACGTGCAGGGCAACCGTGCGCCGATCGCGAGGGCATCGGCGGACAAGACCTCCGGTCTGGCGCCGCTCACGGTGCAGTTCACCGGCGACGGCTCGGTGGACCCGGACGGCACGCCGCTGACCTACGCCTGGGACTTCGACGGGGACGGCACCACCGACTCCACCGAGGTCAACCCCAGCCACACCTACACCGCCAACGGCAACTTCAGCGCCACCCTCACGGTGACCGACGCCGACGGGCGCACCGCCTCGGCGAACGTGCCCATCGTGGTCGGCAACACCGTGCCCACGGTGACGCTGAACATCCCGCCGGACGGCGGCTTCTTCGACTGGGGTGACCAGGTCGCGTTCGACGTCACGGTCACCGACCCCGAGGACGGCACGATCGACTGCGGCGACGTGCACCTGCAGTCCATCCTCGGCCACGAGACGCACGGCCACCCGCTCGACCAGTACACCGGCTGCTCCGGCACCGTGCAGACGGCGCTGACCTCCGGGCACTCCGACGGCGACAACGTCTTCGCGGTGTTCGAGGCCAGCTACACCGACTCCGGCGGTGCCGGCGGCGCGGCGCCGCTGACCGGGCGGGCGCAGGCGATCCTGCAGCCCAAGCGCAAGCAGGCGGAGTTCTTCACCTCGACCGGACGGGTCGCGGACGGCACCGGCACCGGCGATCCCGGTGTGCAGGTGGAGACCGCGTCCGACCCGGCGGGCGGGTTCAAGGACATCGGGTCCATCGAGGACGGCGACTGGTGGTCCTTCGACCCGACCAACCTGACCAATGTGGACAGCATCGGGTTCCGGGTGGCGTCGGGCGCGACCGGCGGCACGATCGAGGTGCACTCCGGCACCACGGACGGGCCGCTGGTGGGCAGCGTCGAGGCGCCGGTGACCGGTGACTGGCAGAGCTATACCGACGTGTCGCTCGCGCTGGACGACCCGCCGACCACGAGCGGTCCGCTGTACTTCGTGGCCCGCAAACCGGCCGGCAGCGACAACGACGGCGGCCTGTTCAACGTCAACTGGGTCGACTTCGAGGGCAAGGGTGTCACCGACAACCAGCGCCCGTGGTCACCGCGACCGCGACACCGACCGGGGGACCGCGCCGCTGACGGTGGACTTCCACGCCGACGCGACCGACGCCGAGGGCGACAACGCCGCTGACCTACAAGTGGGACTTCGGCGTGGCCGGCGCACCCGACCGACCACTCCGGACGCGTCGTACACCTACACCGCGCCGGGGAACTACGAGGCGATGGTGACGGTCACCGACAGCCGGGGCGCGGCGACGACCGAGCACGTACCGATCACGGTGTGACAGCCCGAGCCCGACGTGCCTGACCGGCAGGTCGGACGACTTCCTCGGCACGTCGCTCGACGCCGAGCCGGTGGACGGTCGTCCGGCAGAACCAGGACCAGTCCGTCTCCGGCGGCAGCCTGCACATCCCGACGACCAACACCGACATCTACGGGACGGACAACTCCAGCCCGACCCCCAACATGGTCGTCCAGCCCGCTCCCGACGGTGCCTGGCAGGCGACGACGAAGGTGTCGCTGACGGCCCGGGACGCCTACCAGCAGGCCGGTCTGGTGCTCTACGGCGATGACGACAACTACGCCAAGATGGTGCTGGAGGCCCGCGGCACGGCAGACGCCGCCGCCCGCGTCTTCCAGTTCATCCGGGAGGAGAACGGGCAGCCCAACGAGGTGGCCGAGTCCAACACGGCCAACCTCGGCGCGGACTACCCGGACACCGCCTACGTCCGGCTGGCGAGCGACGGGACGCGGCTGACCGCGTCGTACTCGGCGGACGGGCTGTCGTGGACGGCGATGCCGCAGACCGACAAGATGGTCGCGGGGATCACCAACCCGCGCATCGGCCTGATGGCGCTGACCGGCACCGGCAACCGTCCGGTGGTCGACGCGGCGTTCGACTGGTTCCAGCTGGTGCCGGACGACACCGCGGGTGCCGCCACGCCGAACGACGAGTTCGACGGGTCCTCGGTGGACGGTTGCCGGTGGACCACGATCGTGCGGCCGGACCCGGCCGCCGAGCGGGTGACCGGTGGCAACCTGGAGATCGACACCAGCACCGGTGACATCTACTCGACGCCGAACTCGGGCCCGACGAACTTCACCCTGCAGACCCCGCCCGCCGGGGACTGGACGGTGGAGACCAAGATCGACGGGAGCGCGTTCAACCAGGCCTACCACCAGGGTGGGCTGATGGTCTACGTCGACGACGCGAACTACGTGAAGTTCGACTTCGTCGCCGACAGCGCCACGGGCCGCCGGATCGAGCTGCGCAGCGAGGTCGGCGACGCGGTGCAGGATCCGCAGCCACAGACGGCCGACCTCACGCAGGGCGTGTGGTGGCTGCGGCTGGCCAGGCAGGGTGACACCTACCACGGGTCCTACTCCGCCGACGGCACGAACTGGACCGAGCTCGGCGAGGCGGTCACCAACGCCGCGGTCGCCAACGGGAAGGTGGGACTGTTCGCGTTCGGGGTCGACCAGACCGAGTCGGTGACCGCGAAGTTCGACTACTTCCACGCCTCCTGGGCCGAGCAGGCCGACGAGACCGCACCGGTCACCACCGCCACCGTCGACCCGGCGAACCCGGGCGCCGGCGGCTGGTACACCGGTCCGGTCACGGTCGCCCTGGCGGCCGCCGACGAGGAGGGCGGCAGCGGCGTCGACCGCACCGAGTACACGGTGGACGGTGGGGAGTGGACCCCCTACACCGCGCCGTTCAGCGTGAGCGGTGACAGGGACCCACGAGGTCCGGTACCGGTCGGCCGACGTGGCCGGCAACGTCGAGGACACCGGGACCCTCTCGGTCAAGGTGGACGCGACGGCACCGCTGACCACCGCGCAGTTCGCCCCGCCGAACGACGCGGGGTGGAACGACGGCGCGGTCCCGGTGACCCTGGCCGCGACGGACGCGGCGTCCGGGGTGGCGAGCACCGAGTACTCGCTCGACGGTGGCGCGTGGACGCCATACACCGAGGCGGTCGACGTCTCCGGCGACGGCACCCACACGCTGGCGTACCGGTCGTCGGACGAGGCGGGCAACGCGGAGACCGAGAAGGCGGCGACGATCAAGATCGACGGCACCACGCCGACGGTCCTGATCTCCGGCATCGCCGACGGTCAGGTCTACGGCGACAGCCAGGACCTGCGGATCAGCTGGCAGGCCGTGGACGACACGTCCGGGCTCAAGCGGGTCCGCGGCACCCTGGACGGCGCCGCGTACGGCTCCGGCACGTTGCAGGCGCTGTACCCGCTCACGCTGGGTGTGCACTCCCTGAAGGTCGTCGCGGTGGACAACGCCGGGAACCGGACCGTGCAGACGGTCACGTTCGGCGTCACCACCTCGACGCGTGACATGGCGAACCTGATCGACCGCTTCCACGCGGTCGGCTGGCTCAACCAGGCCAACGCGAACGACCTGCAGGCCGCGCTCACCAAGGCCCGCAAGGCCGAGGCGAAGGGCAACGACGCGAAGACGATCAAGTTGCTGGGGAAGTTCCGAGCCCTGGCCACGGACACCACGACGGTGCCGGTGGCCGAGGTCCGGGACGTCCTCGCCAGGGACACCGACGCGGTGATCGCGCGGCTGTCCTGAGTAGTCCGGAGGGCGCCCCGCGGTGCACCACACCGCGGGGCGCCCCCTCCCGAGGGAGAACACCGATGCTTCGCAGATGTGCCACGCTGGCCGGCGTCGTGCTGGCCGGTCTTCTCGCCGTGCTGGCCACCACCGGCATGGCACGGGCCCACGGCGGGCCGATCGCCCTGGAGGTGCAGGGCGACGGCGGCCAGGGTGTCACCGCCACGGTGACCTACCAGCGCGACCACCACCCGGTGACCGAGCAGGTGGACATGACGTTCACCGCGGTGTCCGCGGACGGGGACACCGTCGGGCCGGTCCCGATGACCGCCTCGAACGAGGGCCGGTCGTTCTACGTCAGCACGACGCCGCTGCCGGTCGGCCGGTGGACGGTGACGGTCACCGCGACCCACCCGTCCCCGGCCACGAAGACCGTGGCGGTCACCGCGAAGGTGCTGCCCGCGCCGCCGGCCCCGGCGCCACCCGCGCCGAGCGGCCTGCCCGCCGCGGCGGTCGTCGGCGGGGCCGCGGCCATTGTCGCCGTGCTGGCCGGGGCGGCCTTCCTGGCCACCGCCGCCCTCCGCCGCCGCCGTCGAACCGCCTGACACCCACCCCGCCAAGTCCGACCCGTGACGCGGCCAAGTCGTCTCGTGACGCGGCCGAGTCGTCTCGTGACGCGGTCGTGTCGACCTGTGGCGCGGTCGAGTCAGCTTCCACCGGCCATCGCGACGAGCCGTATCGACGATGTGGTGAGCCGACTCACCGATGCCAGGGGTCGACTCGGCGGAGCCACGGGTCGACTCGACCGCGTGGGGGGTCGGGTCGGTGGTGCGAGGGGTCGGGTCGGTGGGGGGTGGCGCGGTGTCAGGACGGGTTGTCCAGCAGCACGGCGATGGCCGTGGTCTCGTCGGCGGGGAAGACGAGGACGCGCAGGCCGGTCCCGTCCTCGGCGGGGACCGTGGTGGCCGCGACCCCGGCTCGCTTGAGCTGGGACTCGACCACCCGTGCCGCCGTCGAGGACGGGACCCTGGCCACCTCGCGCAGCAGCCCGTAGTCCTTGCGGTGCGCCTTGTCGGTGTCGAGGCTCAGCGCCCACCGCAGGACCAGCGCCAGCAGCCCGAGGACCACCAGCGGGAGCAGCAGGGTGTAGTAGCCCACGTCACCATTGTCCGGCACCCGCGCCCGAAGGGAACTACGGAAGCGTGACGAACTGTGCGAGGAACGTGCGCGCCGTCGGCGTGTCGGTCCGGTACGCCACGTTGGTGGCGTAGCACGGCGTGTCGCCGGTGATCGTCGTCCCGGCGAGCACGAGCCGGCCGCCGAGCTCCGCGAAGTTCGGGCCGCCGGAGTCGCCGTAGCAGGCGCCGCCGTTGCCCTGCGGTGCGGTCATCGCGAGCCGCAGCCACGTCTTGTTCAGCGCGTCGAACGACAGCGGAGCCTTCATCCGCACGCCGCCACCCGGATGGGTCTGCCCGCCCGGCCCGCGCTGCGCCTCCTGCGTGCCGTACCCGGCGACCACGAACGCGGTGTCCTCCAGCGCCCGGTGCCCGATCCGGTCGAGCTGCCCGGCGGCCGGCAGCGCCGCCGGGGTGAACGTCCAGCGCGCGGCCATGGCGGCGGCCGGCACCTCGATCACCGCGATGTCGTGCGCGTCGGCGGAGTTGCCCGGGTACCCGACCTCGGTGTGCGCGACGCCCTCGGCGCCGACCGCGCTCGCGATCGCCGACGGGTCACCGGGGTGCTGCGCGGCGGCCGCGTCCAGCCCGGCCTGCACGTCCTGGTCGAGCGAGACGTAGAACCGCACGTTCGGCGGCCAGGTGCTGGGCGCGGTGCAGTGCGCGGCGGTGAGGAACGTGTCGGCGTCGACCATCGTGCCGGAGCACACCCAGTCCACCCGATCGGGTGTCGCCGGGTCGCCGTCGTCGTCCCAGGTGGTCACCAGCGCGCCGACCTCGGTCCGCTCCGGGGCGGGCGTCGCGTTGTAGGAGTTGATCGCGAGGGCCGGCACGGCACTCGCGACGAGCACCGCCACGGCCACCGCACCGGTGCCGAGCAATGCCTTCGAGGTTGTTCGCATGGAGGTCCTTCTCTCACCCAGCCCCGGGTGCTGCCGGTGCATTCAACCCGGGCTTGTGAGAAAAGGCACCCCTGTGGAAAGGGTTACCGGCCAGTACCCTCAGTAGACCAGTGCGTCCGCGCCCGGCCAGACCGGAGGTGTCCGATGCCGTATCCGACCGACGACGAGCGGGACCGGCCGTGGGTGATGCGCACCTACGCGGGGCATTCCTCGGCCGCGGCGTCGAACCGGCTCTACCGGCGCAACCTGGCGAAGGGGCAGACCGGTCTCTCGGTCGCGTTCGACCTGCCGACGCAGACCGGCTACGACCCCGACCACGTGCTCTCCCGCGGCGAGGTCGGCAAGGTCGGCGTCCCGGTCGGGCACATCGGCGACATGCGCCAGCTCTTCGACGGCATCCCGCTGGCCGGGGCCAACACCTCGATGACCATCAACGCCACCGCGATGTGGCTGTTCGCCCTCTACGTCTCGCTGGCCCAGGAGCAGGCCGAGGAGCAGGGCGCCGACTGGCACGAGGTCGTCGCGAAGCTCGCCGGCACCACGCAGAACGACATCATCAAGGAGTACCTCTCCCGCGGCACCTACGTCTTCCCGCCCGGGCCGAGCCTGCGCCTGATCACCGACATGGTGGCCTGGACGGTCGCCAACGTGCCGCAGGTGGAACCCCACCAACATCTGCAGCTACCACCTCCAGGAGGCCGGCGCCACGCCGGTGCAGGAGGTGGCCTACGCCATGTGCACGGCCATCGCCGTGCTGGACGCCGTCCGCGACTCCGGGCAGGTGCCGCCGGACAGGATGGGCGACGTCGTGGCCCGCATCTCCTTCTTCGTCAACGCCGGCGTGCGGTTCGTCGAGGAGATGTGCAAGATGCGCGCGTTCGCCCAGCTGTGGGACGAGGTCACCCGCGACCGCTACGGGGTGGCCGACCCGAAGCACCGCCGGTTCCGCTACGGCGTGCAGGTCAACTCGCTCGGGCTGACCGAGGCACAGCCGGAGAACAACGTCCAGCGCATCGTGCTGGAGATGCTGGCCGTCTCGCTCTCGCGGCGCGCGCGTGCCCGGGCGATCCAGCTGCCGGCGTGGAACGAGGCGCTCGGCCTGCCCCGCCCGTGGGACCAGCAGTGGGCGCTGCGCATGCAGCAGGTGCTCGCCTACGAGACGGACCTGCTGGAGTACGAGGACATCTTCGACGGCTCGCCCGTGATCGAGTCCAAGGTGGACGAGATCGTGACCGGCGCCAGGGCGGAGATCGACCGCGTGCTGGAGATGGGTGGCGCGGTCGCCGCGGTGGAGAGCGGCTACATGAAGACCGAGCTCGTCGCGTCGCTCGCGGAGCGGCGGCGGCGGATCGAGGCCGGCGAGGAGATCGTCGTCGGCGTGAACCGGTTCGACACCACCGAGCCCGGCCCGCTCGTCGGGCGAGGGCATCATCGAGACGATCGAGCCGGAGGTCGAGCAGGAGGCGATCGAGGCGATCCGGACGTGGCGCGCGCAGCGCAACGAGTCCGAGGTGGACAAGGCGCTGGAGCTGCTGACGTCCGCGGCGCGCACCGACGCGAACCTCATGGACGCCACGCTCCAGTGCGCCCGGGCCGGCGTGACGACGGGGGAGTGGGCCGGCGCGCTGCGCGAGGTGTTCGGCGAGTACCGGGCACCGACCGGGGTGTCCGGCGCGTCGGCGTCGGGAGAGGCCTCCGGCTGAGCTCGCCGCCGTCCGCGACCGGGTCCGGGCGACCGGCGAGGCGCTCGGCGGCCGGCTGCGGATGCTGGTCGGCAAGCCCGGCCTCGACGGCCACTCCAACGGCGCCGAGCAGATCGCCGTGCGTGCCCGCGACGTCGGCTTCGAGGTCGTCTACCAGGGGATCCGGCTCACCCCGGAGCAGATCGTGGCGGCCGCCGTGCAGGAGGGCGTGCACGTCGTGGGCCTGTCCATCCTGTCCGGTTCGCACCTCGCGGTCGTGCCGGAGGTGGTCGACGGGCTGCGCGCGGCCGGCGCCGACGACGTGCCGGTGGTGGTCGGCGGCATCGTGCCGCCACGGGACGCCGAGGTCCTGCGCGAGCGGGGTGTCGCTAGGGTGTTCACGCCCAAGGACTACGGGCTGACCGCGATCATGAACGAGATCGTGGACGTCGTCCGGGAGGCGAACGGGATCTCCACCACACCGGAGTGAGCCATGGCCTGGACGCGGCGCCAGTTCCTTTACCGCACAACGGTTCTGGGTGCCGCGACAGCCGCCGGCTGCTCGTCGCGCGTGGGCGGCTCGCCGCGTCCGGACCCGGCCGCGCACCCGGTCACCGAGACGCCGAGCTCCGCCGCGCCGGCCGCGGTCGTCACCGTCGCGGTCCTGAACTACCAGCCCTACACCCAGGAGGACGGCGGCGAGATCACCGGGCCGGTGCCGGAGGTGGCCCGCGAGGTGCTCGGCCGGCTCGGCGTGTCCAGCACCAAGATCGTGCTCCTGCGCGAGGAGGCCCAGGTCCTCGCCGGTATCGCCGCCGGGAGCTTCGACATGGTCGGCGGCCTGGCGGTCCGGCCGGACCTGTGCCGGAACCTGAGCTTCTCGATCCCCGACTACGTGTCCGGGACCGCGCTGATCGTGCCGGCCGGCAACCCCCGGGGCCTGAGCACCTACGACGACGTGAAGGCCGGGAACGCCAAGGTCGCGGTGATGACGAACCTGCCCGAGCAGCAGGACGCCGCCGCGGCCGGCGTGCCCGCGGCGAACATCGTCCCGGTCCCGGTGCCCGACCAGCTGATGACCGCGGTGCGCGACGGCCGGGCGGACTGCGCGGCGTTCGACGACATCAGCTCGCGGGAGCTGGTCAAGTCCTTCGGCGGCGCGGTGACCACGGCCAAGCCGTTCCCGCCACCCGAGCGGTTACCGTTGGTGGGCGCGTACGCGTTCCCGACGGGCGCGGACGACCTGCTCACCTCGTTCAACAATCGGCTGCGCGACCTGCACGAGAGCGGTGACTGGATGCAGCTCGTCGCGCCCTTCGGGCTGACCGAGGACAACGTCCCGCCACCCGACCTGACCACGGAAAAGGCGTGCGCCGGCGGGTGAGGGGATGCGCAGTGCGGTGGCCCTGTCGCGGGCAGTCGGCCTAGGTATCGGTTTGCTAACGGCACGACGTTGATCTTTCGTGCACCTTTGACCGGGTCAGACGATGCCCCTACGTTCGGTGGTCACCAAGGGATGCTTACCGTGAGCGTGGGTACGAAAAGGACTGGCGAACGATGGCGACGGAAAGTTGGACACGGCGGGACTTCTTCAGGCTGAGCGCGGTGACGGGTGTGGTCGCCGTCGGCGGCTCGGCCCTGCTCGCCGGTTGCTCGGAGGTGCCCGACGCGAGTAAGGGCGGCACCCTGCAGAAGATCAAGGACGCGGGCTCGATCAAGGTCGGCATCGCCGGCGAGGTGCCCTACGGGTACACCGACAACGGCGAGGTCACCGGCGAGGCACCGGAGGTCGCGAAGGCGGTCTTCAAGGCCCTCGGCGTGAACAAGGTCGAGGCCACCCAGGTCGAGTTCGGCCAGCTGATCCAGGCGCTGAACGCCGGCCAGTACGACATGGTCGCGGCCGGCATGGCGATCCTGCCCGACCGGTGCAAGAACGCGCAGTTCTCCGCGGTCGACTACGTCACGCCGACGGCGTTCCTGGTGCCCAAGGGCAACCCGAAGGGCATCAACAACTTCGACGACCTCAAGGCGAAGGGCGAGACGATCGCCGTGCTGTCCGGCACGGTCGAGCAGGCCGTCGCCGAGTCGATCGGCATCCCGAAGGACAAGATCCAGCCCTACGACGGCCAGCCGGAGCTGTTCCAGGCGCTGCTGAACAAGCGCGCCTACGCCGGTGCGCTGACCGACATCTCGCTGCGCAAGCTGCTGGAGGACAACCCGGACGCGCCGCTGGAGGTCACCGACGGCTTCGTGCCGAAGGTGGACGGCAAGGACCAGATCCAGGCGGGCGGCTTCGTGTTCCGCAAGTCGGATCCGATCTCGTCGACGCGTTCAACACCGAGCTCAAGAAGATCCAGGACAACGGCGAGTGGTTGAAGATCGTCAAGCCGTTCGGGTTCACCGAGGACAACCAGGTGCCCGACGGTGTGACCACCGACCAGCTCTGCGAGGGCTAGCAGGCACCGGGAGATGTTCGACAACCTGCCGCTGTTCGTCGAGACGATCCTCGACGGGCTGGCGCTGACGGTCGAGGCGACGCTCGGCGGCATCGCGATCGCCGCCGTGCTCTCCTTCGTCTTCGGGCTGGCGATGCTCTCGCGCTCGCGGACGATCCGGGTGATCGCGCGGATCTACGTCGAGGTGTGGCGCGGCACGTCCGAGGTGGTCCAGCTGTTCTGGATCTACTTCGTGCTGCCGATCCTGGTCGGCTACCAGGTCGTCCCGCTGGCCGCGGGCATCGTCGTGCTCGGGCTGAACTTCGGCGCGTACGGCGCCGAGATCGTCCGCGGCGCCATCCAGTCGGTGCCGAAGGCCCAGTACGAGGGCGCGATCGCGCTGAGCCTTATCCCCGGTCCAGCGCATGCGACGGGTGATCATCCCGCAGGCGCTGGTGGAGATGGTGCCGCCGTTCAACAACCTGTTCATCCAGCTGCTCAAGGGCAGCGCCCTGCTGACGATGATCACCGTGCACGAGATGACCCACCAGGCGCGCAACGTTCTGGTGATCAAGTTCATCTCGCAGGCGTGGCTGATCTGGCTCATCCTGCTGGTGTTCTACCTGATCCTGGCGGTCCTGATCACCTTCGGGATGAAGTTCCTCGAGCGCGGGGCGGGCCGGATCGTCGGCCGGGGCCCGAGCCAGGCAGCCCGCGACCGCGGCCTGCAGATCGCCGCCGAGGCCGCCGCCGGGCGCGGGAGGACGCCGTGAACTGGGACTGGGACTACGCCCGGGACGTGTTCCCCGAGATCGCGGGCAAAGGCCTGCTGGTCACCCTCGAGGCGACCGTGCTCGGCTCGATCGTCGCGTACGCGCTCGGGCTGGTCCTCGCGCTGCTGCGCCGGTCGAACATCGCCGCGGTGCGGTGGGTCGTGTGGGGGATCATCGAGTTCATCCGCAGCACGCCGCTGATCGTGCAGATCTTCTTCATGTTCTTCGTCCTGCCGGACATCGGACTGAAGTTCGGCCCGCTGACCACCGGTGTCATCGCGATCGGCCTGCACTACGCGACCTACACCGCCGAGGTGTACCGAGCCGGCATCGAGGCCGTGCCGGTCGGCCAGTGGGAGGCGGCGACCGCGCTCAGCCTGCCGCGGGCGTGGACGTGGACCAAGGTGATCCTCCCGCAGGCGATCCCGCGGGTGCTGCCCGCGCTGGGCAACTACACGATCTCGCTGCTCAAGGAGACGCCGCTGCTGCTGACGATCGGTGTGCTGGACATGGTGGGCGCGGCCTACCAGGCCGGCTCGCGGGCCTTCCGCTTCATCGAGCCGATCACCATCGCCGGCGTCCTGTTCCTCGTGGTGAGCTACTCAGCCTCGCTACTCGTCCGATGGTTGGAGCGCCGTGTCGCAACAGCACCACGATGAGGCCGCTGCCGGCCTCATGATCCAGTTCGATGGCGTCGACAAGCGCTTCGGCAGCAACGTCGTGCTCGACGAGCTGAACATCGGCGTCAAGCCGGGGGAGTTCGTCACGCTGATCGGGCCGAGCGGCTCGGGCAAGACGACGATCCTGCGGCTGCTGATGACCCTCGAACAGGTCAGCGGCGGCAGGATCTACGTCGACGGCGAGTGCCTGTCGCACATGCGGCGCGGCGACCGGATGGTGCCGGCCGACGACAAGCACCAGCGGGTCGTGCGCAAGCGGATCGGCATGGTGTTCCAGCAGTTCAACCTGTTCCCCAACATGAAGGTGCTGCAGAACATCACCGAGGCGCCGGTCCGGGTGCTCGGCCTGTCCCGGGCCGAGGCCGACGAGCGGGCTCGCGAGCTGCTCGACCTGGTGGGCCTGGGCGAGAAGGTCGACGCGCACCCGTCGCAGCTCTCCGGCGGCCAGCAGCAGCGGGTGGCGATCGCCCGCGCGCTCGCGATGCGCCCGGACGTGCTGCTGCTCGACGAGGTGACCTCCGCGCTCGACCCCGAGCTGGTCGCCGGCGTGCTGGCGCTGCTCAGGGACATCGCGGAGACCACGGACATCACGTTCCTGTGCGTGACGCACGAGATGAACTTCGCCCGGGACGTGTCCGACCGGGTGCTGATGTTCGACCACGGCCAGATCGTCGAGGACGCGTCGCCGGACAAGCTGTTCACCGAGCCCGACCACGAGCGGACCCGCACGTTCCTGCAGGCGGTGCTCGACCGGGGATAGCCTGACGGTATGTACGAGCACCTGCTGGTCAAGACCGACGGGGACACGGTCCGGATCACCATGAACCGGCCGGCGCGGCGCAACTCGCTGACGTTCGAGCACCTCGGCGAGCTGCTGGCGGCGTTCCGGGCCGCGGGCTCCTCGGACGCGACCGGTGTGGTGCTGGCCGGGGACGGCCCGGTGTTCTCCGCCGGCCACGACTTCCGCGACGTGGCGTCGAGGGACCTGGCCGGCGTGCGCGAGCTGCTGCGGCTGTGCACGGAGCTGATGGGCACGATCCAGTCGGTCCCGCAGGTGGTGGTCGCGCGGGTGCACGGCCTGGCGACCGCGGCCGGATGCCAGCTGGTGGCCTCCTGCGACCTGGCCGTCGCATCGGAGTCGGCCGGCTTCGCGCTGCCCGGCGGCAAGGGCGGCTGGTTCTGCCACACGCCCGCGGTGCCGGTCGCGCGGTCGGTGGGCCGCAAGCGACTGATGGAGATGGTGCTCACCGGCGACACGATCGACGCCGCCACGGCGCTGGACTGGGGCCTGGTGAACCGCGTGGTGCCCGGCGAGGCCCTCGACGCCGAGGTGGACGCGCTGCTCGCCCGGGCGACGCGGGGCAGCCGGGCCAGCAAGGCGATCGGCAAGCAGACCGTCTACGCCCAGCTGGACCGCCCGGAGGCGGACGCCTACGCCGTCGCGCTGGAGGTCATGGCGTCGGCCTCTCAGCTGCCGGGGGCCCGCGAGGGCATGGCCGCGTTCCTGGAGAAGCGCGCGCCGGAGTGGCCCGACTGACCCGGCCGCCGCGTCCACTAGCCTGCTTCGCGTGCGCCTCGTGATCGCTCGCTGCCAGGTCGACTACGCCGGCCGGCTGACCGCCCACCTGCCCATGGCGACCCGGCTGCTGCTGGTGAAGGCCGACGGCTCGGTCTCCGTGCACTCGGACGACCGGGCGTACAAGCCGCTGAACTGGATGAGCCCGCCGTGCTGGCTGACCGAGGAGCCCGGCACCTGGACCGTGGCCAACAAGGGCGGCGAGCAGCTGGTGATCACGCTGGAGGAGGTCCTGCACGACTCGAAGCACGAGCTGGGCGCCGAGCCGGGCCTGGTGAAGGACGGGGTCGAGGCCCACCTGCAGGCGCTGCTGGCCGAGCACATCACCACGCTGGGCGACGGGTACTCGCTGGTCCGCCGCGAGTACCCCACCGCGATCGGCCCGGTGGACATCCTGTGCCGGGACTCGGACGGCGGGGCGGTGGCCGTGGAGATCAAGCGCCGCGGCGAGCTGGACGGCGTCGAGCAGCTGACCCGCTACCTGGACCTGCTCAACCGCGACCCGCTGCTGGCCCCCGTGCAGGGCGTGTTCGCCGCGCAGCAGATCAAGCCGCAGGCCAGGACCCTCGCCGAGGACCGCGGCATCCGGTGCGTGACCCTGGACTACGACGCGCTGCGCGGCATGGACTCCGGCGAGTTCCGCCTGTTCTGAGTTCCGCCCGCCGTCCGTCGCGAACGGAGTCGCGAACAGACCGGTTCGCCACACGCGGCGGCCGCCTACTGGATACGGTGCACCTGTGAGGGGACTCCTGCTGGCCGTGACCGCAGCCGTGCTGGCGGTCGCACTCGCCGGGTGCGGGGGCGCGGTCGACACCACGAAGGTCACCTACCAGCGCACGACCGTGCCGGCCGGCCAGGGCGGCGGTGGTGGCGGGGACGCGACGCCGACCGGTGAGCCGCGCACCAACGACCCCGCCTTCACCATGGAGAAGCTGCGCACCCTCGACCCGTGCGCGCTGCTGACCAGGGACCTCCTGTCCACTGTGGGGACTCCGGAGGACAACGACCGCAGCGACTTCGCCGAGTGCGGCAACTACATGACCGACACCGACGGCAGGAAGCTCAGCATCACGCTGACCGTCGGCGACAGCGTCAGCAACGCCCAGGACGCCGACAAGAACATCGGCGGCCTGCCGGCGCTGGAGAGCGAGCTCGACTCCGGCGACGCCTGCTTCGTCACCGTCGTCACCTCCACCAAGCCGAACTTCGGCATCACCATCCAGGCCGGCGGCGACAGCAAGGACCTGTGCACGGCCGGCCGCACGGTGATGACCGGCGTCGTCGACCGGATCCGCCGGGACCCGCCGAACTACGAGACGCCCAAGGGCACGCTGATCGAGCTCGACCCGTGCGAGATCGTCACCGACGACACGCTGAAGGCCGCGCTCGGCAACGGCATCGACGCCGGCTCGCCCTACAACCTGCACTGGTGCAACTGGCACAGCGGCACCGCGAACCTCGGCATCTGGCTGCGCCTCGGCTTCGACCCGGCGAAGGGCTCGGCCGGCCAGCCGGTGAAGCTCGGCGGCGGCGTCACCGCCTACCAGACGACCACGACGTCCGACACCGCGAGCTGCGAGCTGCAGTGGGCGCACCGGCAGTTCGCCGGCAACGACACCGAGATCGTGCACATCTTCTACGACAAGCAGAAGCCCGCGAAGGGCGAGAATCCTTGCGTCGCCGCGCAGAACCTCGCGAAAACGCTGATTTCCACCCTGCCGAAATCCTGACGTGCCACGATTTCCTCACAACACGAGCGTGAGGACGTGATCGGGTGGTCGGGTCGAGACGGGTCGCGGTCCTGCTCGCCGTGTCGGCCCTGGTGCTCTGCGCGTGCAGCTCGCGGGTCGGCGGCCGGCCGGTGGCGGCGACCACGATCAGCGAGGAGCCGGCCGAGCGCACTGCCGAGTCCGTGCTGGGCGAGCTCACCACCGTCGACCCGTGCAGCCTCACCGACCCCGCCGTGTTCTCCACCTTCGGCACCGCCGAGTTCGCCGTCCCGGAGTCGCTCGACTACTGCACGATCTCGGTGAAGCCGGCCACGGACGTCGAGATCGTGCTCCGCATCGGCGAGCTCGGCGAGCTGAGCGAGTCACCGGAGCTCGCCGCGAACCGGGTCCGCGAGCTGGACGGCGGGACGTACGTGGCGCAGCGCGACGCGGCCACCGACTTCTGCTCGCAGGCGCTCGTGTTCGTCGACGAGATCACGCTCGAGGTAGCCAGCTCGGCCTACCGTGGCACGCTGCCCGACACCTGCGACATGGTCACCGCCGCCATGGACGACGTCGTGCGGGTGACCGGGGACGGCCGCGTCGAGCACCGCTCGCCCGCCGACGGTTCGCTCCTCGGTATCGACCCGTGCTCGCTGGTCGACGACGTGGAGGTCACCGCGCTGCCCGGGTTCGCCGCCGCGCAGCGCCGCGAGTACCCGGGCCGCCACCAGTGCTCCTGGCAGACCTCGACCGGCCCGGACCGGCTGAGCCTGCGCGTCGTGTTCGGCGCCGGGCCCGCGCCGACGCCCGTCGGGACCGGCGCGGAGAACACGTCGATCGCCGGGCGCCCGTCGGTCACCACGCCGTACCCGGACGGCGGCACCGCGGCGTTCTGCGGGGTGGAGTCCGGCCAGCTCGCGTTCGACGAGGTGCCCGGCCAGGACGGCATGGTCGAGATCGCCTCGGTCTACGCGCGCGTGCCCAAGGGCCAGGTGGACCAGGGCTGCCAGGCGGCGGTGGCACTGGCCACCGCCGTGTGGGCGAAGCTGCCCACCCCGTGAGGAGCGCCACGGCCGGGCCGCGATCTTAGTTACTGGCAGGTAGCATCCGGCGTACCCGGTTTGTCGGTCTCCGGAGGTAGCCATGGCGCGCGAGTTCGGATGTGTCGGAGTGGTCGGGCTGGGCACCATGGGTGCCGGCATCGCCGAGGTGGTGGCGCGGACCGGCATCCGGGTGATCGGCGTCGAGCTCGACCAGGAGTGCATCGCGCGGGCCCGCGAGCACCTCGAGTACTCCACCGGGCGGGCGCGCGCGGCCGGCAAGCTCGACGACGCGGCCCGCGCGGCGCTGCTGGACCGGATCACCTACACCACCTCGCTCGCCGACCTCGCGGACGCCGACCTGGTGGTCGAGGCGATCCCGGAGAACCTCGAGCTGAAGTCCCGGGTGTTCACCGAGCTGGAGGAGGTCTGCCGGCCGGACGTGATCCTCGCCTCGAACACCTCCTCGCTGTCGGTCACCGAGATCGGCGTGCACACCGGGCGGCCCGGCAAGGTCGTCGGGCTGCACTTCTTCAACCCGGCGCCGGTGCTCAAGCTGGTGGAGATCGTGCGCACGGTGGTCACCGAGCCGGACGTGGTCACCGACGTGGAGGCGTTCGCCCGCAAGCTCGGCAAGGAGCCGGTGGTGATCGGCGACCGGGCCGGGTTCATCGCGAACGCGCTGCTGTTCGGCTACCTCAACCACGCGGTGTCGATGTACGAGTCGCGCTACGCGACCCGCGAGGACCTGGACGCGGCGATGCGGTACGGCTGCGGCTACCCGATGGGCCCGCTCGCCCTGCTCGACCTGATCGGGCTGGACACCGCGTACGAGATCCTGGAGACGATGTACCGGCAGTCGCGCAACCGGCTGCACGCGCCGGCTCCGATCCTGCGGCAGATGATCACCGCGGGGCTGCTGGGCCGCAAGTCCGGGCGCGGCTTCTACACCTACGACGGCCTGGACTCGCCGGTCGTCGTGGCGGACACGCTGACCCCGGCCGAGCCGGCCGCGGCGCGGGAGTCCACGAGGGACGTTCAGCGGGTCGGCGTGGTGGGCACCGGGACGATGGCCACGGGCATCGCGGAGGTGTTCGCCCGCAAGGGCTTCGACGTGGTGCTGCGGGCCCGCTCCGCGGACAGGGCCGGCACCGCCCTAGGCGCGGTGCGCAGGTCGCTGGACCGCCAGGTGGTCAAGGGCCGGCTGTCCGAACAGGACCGGGAGGCGGTGCTCGGCCGGATCCGCGGGGTGCTCGAGTTCGACGAGCTTGCCGACTGCGACCTGGTGATCGAGGCGGTCGCCGAGGAACTCGCGGTCAAGCGCGCGGTGTTCGGCGCGCTGGACGAGGTGGTCAAGCCCGGGGCGATCCTGGCGACCACGACGTCGTCGCTGCCGGTCATCGAGTGCGCGGCGGCGACCTCGCGGCCGACCGACGTGGTGGGCCTGCACTTCTTCAACCCGGCGCCGGTGATGAAGCTGGTGGAGGTCGTGTCGACCATCGCCACGGCCGACGAGGTGGTGGCCACCGCGGGGGCGGTGTGCCGGGCGGTCGGCAAGCACCCGGTGCACTGCGCGGACCGGGCCGGGTTCATCGTGAACGCTCTGCTGTTCCCGTACCTGAACGACGCGGTGAAGATGCTGGAGGCGCACTACGCGGTGGCCGACGACATCGACACCGCGATGAAGGTGGGCTGCGGGCTGCCGATGGGCCCGTTCGAGCTGCTGGACGTGGTCGGGCTCGACGTGTCCCTGGCGATCGAGCGCACGCTGTACTACGAGTTCCGCGACGCCGGGTTCGCGCCGGCGCCGCTGCTGGAGCACCTGGTCACCGCGGGGCGGCTCGGCCGCAAGACGGGCAAGGGCTTCCGGGACTACTGACCGCAGCCGCACGCGCCGCCGCAGCAGCCACCGCCGGCGGGCATGCTCGCGCCGTCACCGGCCGCGCCGGTGAGCGCGATCGTGGACAGCAGCCTGACGGTGTTCGTATGGCCCTCGGGACAGGTCGCGGGCTGGGCGGACGCGCTCATGGGCCGCTGCACGTCGAACGTCGTCGCGCATTCGTGGCAGCGGAACTCGTAGGTCGGCACGGAACCATTGTGCACTGCCGCTAGCGTGATCTTCCGTGCCTCGTCGTAACCGCGACCGGCGCGCGTCCCGCCGCGCCGAGCCACCCCGCGCTCCGGTCGGCGGCTGGCAGCACCTCGAGTCGGCGCCGGACGGCGACTGGCTGGTCCGCCGGCTGTCGGGCACCCAGGCGACCAAGCAGTACCGCTGCCCCGGCTGCGACCACGAGATCCGCCCCGGTACGGCTCATGTCGTGGTCTGGCCGGCCGATGACTCGGGCGGCATCGCGGACCGCCGCCACTGGCACGAGTCCTGCTGGCAGGCCCGGCGCCGGCGCCGGCCGACCGGCCGGTTCCGGTAGCCCGAAGATTCTCACCATCGGGTGTCGATCGGACCGCCGTTGCTTCGACGTACCGGTGTAGGAGCCAGACGGCACAGATCGGAGAGTCCGATGTCGCACCCACTCGGTTCGCTCGCGGACAACCTGACCGCCTACGCGATCTACGCGACCGCGCAGGCCGAGATGCGGCACGGCTACTCGCTGATCGACGCGGGGGAGTACCTCGCGGCCGCCGCCGAGATCGAGTCGGCGGCGCGCGCCGCCGACGTGCTCGCCACCTTCAGCGCCTCGGCCGCCGTGGAGCGGACCGGACACTGGCGCCGCGTCGCCACCGCACGGCGCCGGTTCGCCGAGCGCGCCCGCGCGCACGCCGCCGCGCGGCCCGGGGCACCCCGCACGCCGTACCTGGTCGCCGCCTGAGCCGGCGGTCGAACCCCCGTCAGCCGCCGAACGAGCGGGCCGCCGCGAGGAACGCGTCGTTCTCCTCCGGCAGGCCGACCGTGACCCGGGCGCCCTCGCCGACGAACGCGCGGACCACGACCTTCTGGTCCAGGCAGTGCTGGTTGAACGCCGCCGTCTTCTCGCCGAGCAGCAGCCAGACGAAGTTGGCCTGCGAGGCCGGCACGTCGTAGCCCATGTCCAGCAGCGCGGCGCGCACCCGCTCGCGCTCCACGGTCACCGGCGCGCAGCGTGCCAGCAGCTCGTCGGCGGCGTCCATCGCCGCGATCGCGGCGGCCTGCGCCACCCGGTTCACCGCGAACGGGATGCCGACCTTGCGCGTCGCGGCCGTGACCACCGGCGGCGCCACCGAGTAGCCGACCCGCACCCCGGCCAGGCCGTAGGCCTTGGAGAACGTCCGCACCACGGCCACGTTCTCCCGGCCCTCCGCCAGCCGCAGCCCGTCGGGCACCTCGGGGTCGGTGACGAACTCCCGGTACGCCTCGTCCAGCACCACCAGCACGTGGTCGGGCACCCGGTCGAGGAAGCCCGCCAGTTCGGCGGCGTGCAGCGCGGTCCCGGTCGGGTTGTTGGGGTTGGCGACGAACAGCACCCGGGTGTCGCCGGTGACCGCGTCGAGCATGGCGTCGAGGTCGTGCCGGTGGTCGGCGGTCAGCGGCACCTTGACGCTGCGCGCGCCGACGATCTGGCTGATGATCGGGTACGCCTCGAACGACCGCCAGGCGAACACCACCTCGCTGCCCTCGGTGCACATCGCCTGCAGGAACTGCTGGGCCAGCGCCACCGACCCCGCCCCGATCGCGACCCGCTCCTCGGGCACGCCCAGGTACGCCGCGGTTCTGGCCAGCACGTCGTCGTTGGCCATCTGCGGGTACCGGTTCACGTCGGCGGCGGCGCCGGCGATCGCGGCGAGCACCGACTCCGGCGCGGGGGTGGAGACTTCGTTGCTGGACAGCACGATCGCGCCGGGGATCTTGCGGCCGGGGATGTAGGCCGGGAGGTCGGCGAGGTCGGCTCGGACGCTGAGGGGCATGTCGGCATCATGTCATTCGGCGGTGCAGGATGGTGACGTGCATTTGTCTGATCCTGTGGTACTGCTGCACGCGTTCCCGCTCGACTCGCGGATGTGGGACGGCGTGCGTCCCGCGCTCGGCGACCGGCTGATCACGCCCGATCTGCCCGGGTTCGGTGCCGCGCCGCCGCTGGCCGAACCCGACCTGGGACTGGCCGCGGACGCGGTCCTGGCCCGGCTCGACGGGCTCGGCGTCGACCGCGCGGTGGTCGGCGGCTGCTCGATGGGCGGCTACGTGGCGCTGGCCCTGCTGCGGCGCGCCCCGTCCCGGGTCGCCGGGCTGGTGATGATCAACAGCAAGGCCTCCGCGGACGCCGACGCCGCGCGGGCCAACCGCTACACGATGGCCGCGCGCGCCGAGGCGGAGGGCACCGGGTGGCTCGTCGACGAGATGCGCACGGCGCTGCTGGGCGCGACGACGCTGGACACGCGCCCGGAGGTCGAGGCACGGCTGCGCGCGCTGGTCGCGGAGCAGCCGCCGGCCGCGGTGGCGTGGGCGCAGCGTGCGATGGCGGCGCGGCCGTCGTCGTTCGACGTCCTCGGGCCCGGCCTGCCGGCGCTGGTGCTGCGCGGCGCCGAGGACGCGCTGATCCCGGGGGAGGAGGCCACCGCGCTGGCCGGCGCGTTGCCCGGGGCGGCGTTCGCCGAGCTGCCCGGGACCGGGCACCTGGCCCCGCTGGAGACCCCCGGGGAGGTCGCCGCGGCGCTGACGGACTGGCTGGGCTGAGCGCTACCGGTGGGCGCGGCGGCGCCGCGAGCGGCGGGGACGGCCGTCGTCCGGTTCGAGCGGGATGTGTGGTTCCTCCCGCTCGTCGCCGGCCAGCCCGAGGAGCTCGGCGGCCAGGTGCGACCCGGTGGCCGACGTCGGCTCGTCGCCGGCCCGGCGCAGCGTCGCCGACCGCAACCGGGCGTAGCCGCGGACGGAGGCCGGGCGGCGGTGTCGGATCGTGTAGGCGTCCTCGCCGGCCAGGATGTCGGCCAGCTCGCGGTCGACCAGGACCGTGCCCGGGCGCGCGATCGAGGTGAGCCGGCTCGCGATGTTGACCACCGAGCCGTACACGTCGCCGAACCGGCTGAGCACCCGGCCGAGCGCGAGCCCGGCCCGCAGCGACGGCATGCCGTCCGCGGCCTCGGCCCGCTCCAGCAGGACCAGCGCGATCTCCGCGCCGCCGGCGGGGGAGTCGGCCACGAACAGCACCTCGTCGCCGAGCATCTTCACGATCCGGCCGTGGTTGTCGGCCACGACCTCGGCGGCGAGCGCGTCGAACCGGTCGACCACCGCGACCAGCTCGGCCTCCGTGGAGCGCCGGGTCAGGCTGGTGAAGCCCACCATGTCGGCGAACCCGACCACCTGGCGGCGCTCGTCGATGTCCTCGCCGGAGGCGACCAGCGTCCGCACCGAGTACGCCGCGAGGTGGCGCCGCCACACGAAGTCCTGCAGCTGCTCCAGGTCCGGCGTGAGGCGCTCGACCAGCCTGCCGAGCTGGCGCTCGTCGGCGAGCTCGGGGTTCGCCGCCACCACGTCGCGCAGCATCAGCACCTGCGACTCGGCGAGCCGGGACATGTGCTGGCCGATCATCCGCGCGCTGGAGATGGCCACGGCCGGCTCGATCAGGCCGGACTGGATCAGCTCGTTGACCGTGCGCAGCGCGCGGACGTCGCCGTCGGTGAACACCGGGTCGTCCTCAGCGGCGGTCGCGAAGCCGAGCGCCCGCCACAGCGCCGTGGCCCGGTCCGCGGGCACGCCCGACCGCTCGGCGACCTCGGCGCGGGTGTAGGTCCGCTCGCCGCCGAGCAGGATTCCCTCGACCCGTTTCTGCAGGTGGTCGAGCTGCTCGTCGGGTTCGGTCACGTGGTGTGCACGATGAGGACGTCCACCTTCGCCTTGCGGGCGGCCTCGGCCGGCACCGAGCCGAGGATCCGGCCGGCCAGCGTGTTCAGCCCTCGGTTGCCCACGACCAGCAGGTCCGCGGACCGCTCGGCGACCACCTTGGCCAGCGTGGGGACCGGCTCGCCGTCGACCACGACGGTGTCGATCTTCGTGGCGCCGGCGGTCCGGGCCCGCTCGGCCGCGGTGCGCACCGTGTCCTCGGCCGGTGTCGACCCGACGACCTGGTACGCCACGTCGGGGCCGAGCTCATCCTGCGCGCGGTCCACCGCGTCCTGCCGGGCGGGGTGGTAGGCGCACGCGACGACCAGCGTCGCGTCGCTCTCCGCGGCGATCCGCGCGGCGCGGTCCACGGCGAGGTAGGAGGAGTCGGAGCCGTCCGTGCCGACGACCACGGTCTGGTAAGCCGCCATGTTGCCTCCCGGGCGTGCTATCTACTCGCGAGTAAACCTACCGTGCCCGGCAACCCGGCCGCAGAATGAGGTATGGATCTTGCGGGGATGGTCGGGGTGGCGGTCGACGAGGCGCGCCAGGGGCTCGCGGAGGGCGGGATTCCCATCGGCGCGGCACTGGTCGGGCCGTCCGGGGAGGTGCTGGGCCGCGGGCACAACCGGCGGGTGCAGGACGGCGACCCGTCCATGCACGCGGAGACGGCGGCGTTCCGCGACGCGGGCCGGCGGCGCCACTACCGGGACACGACGATGGTCACCACGCTCTCGCCGTGCTGGTACTGCAGCGGCCTGGTCCGCCAGTTCGCGATCCCGCGCGTGGTCATCGGCGAGGCGACGACGTTCTCGGGCGGTCACGAGTGGCTGGCCGAGCACGGCGTGGAGATCACCGTGGTCGACGACGCGCGCTGCGTGGAGCTGATGACCGGGTTCATCGCCGCGCACCCCGAGCTGTGGTACGAGGACATCGGCGAGTAACGGGGGACTCGCGGGAACGGAGCGGGGGACTGCGGGCGGAGCGGGGACTCGCGGGGTCAGCGGGCGATGCGCTTGGTCGCGGCCTGGGACACCTCGGCGGGGACCTCCTCCGCGCCGGCCTCCCACGCCTCCTCGGGCGGGCCGGGCACGGTGTCGTCCTCGCGCGGCTTCGGGCTCGGCTTCGTCCCGGTCGCGTCCTGCTCCTCGGGCAGCCGCTCGAACGCCGGAGCGGCGAGGTCGAGGCTTTCGTGCGCGTCGGCCACCAGGTCACGGGCCGACGCGAGCTGCTCGGCCACCCGGATGCGCAGCCGGCGCAGGCCCTCGACCCGCTTCGCGGCGTGGTTGATCCGGCGGTTGGCCTCCTCGGTGGCCTCGCGGACCAGCCGGTGCGCCTCGTCGGTGGACTCCTGCAGCCGGGCGGTCGACTCGGTGATCGCGTCGTGCCGGCGGCGGTTGGCCTCCTCGGTCGCCTCCCGGACGCGCCGCTCGGCCTCCGACTTCGACGTCGCCTCCTGTTCGGCGAGCGCGCGCATCGCCTCGGTGCGCCGCGACGCCATCGCGATCTCGAAGTCCTCCTCGACCGTGGTCCGGCGCTGCTCGGCCTCGGCGTCGAGCTTGGCGCGCTCGGCCTCGGCCGTCGCGGTGATCTCCGCCGCCTCGGCGCGCGCCTTCTCCAGCACGTCTCGGTGCTCGGCCTCCATCGCCGCGCGCCGCTCGTCCAGCTCGGCGAGCTGCTCGTCGTACTGGGTGCGCAGCCGCTCGGCGTCGGCCTCCGCGGTGGCCCGGATGTGGTCGGCCTCGGCCTGGGCCTTGGCGTTGACCTCCTCGCGCTCCTCCTGGGCGAGCCGCAGCATGCGCTGCAGGCGCTCGCTCAGCCCGGCCATCGTGGTCGGGGGCAGCGAGAGGCGGTCGATCTGGCCGCGTAAGTCGGCGATGGTGGTCCGCGCGGCCTCCAGCTGCGCTGTGAGCTCGGCGGCCTGCGCCGACGCCGCGTTGCGGTCGGCGGCGAGCAGCTTCAGCTGGCCGTCGAGCTGCTCGAGATGCTCCTCCACCTGGACGCGGCTGTAGCCCCGCTTGGTGATGTCGAATCCGGCTCCCAGCGGTACGAGATCGCGCTCCTCACCTAACGCCATGCGCCCACGCTACCCTGACCGGCCGCACGAGGTGACCTGTGGCGGGAAGGCCCTTACACGCCGCGGAAACGGTTGATCTCCGCGAGGTGGCGCGCGCGCAGCTCGGGGTCGCGCACGCCGAGACCTTCCTCCGGCGCAAGGCAGAGCACGCCGACCTTGCCCTGGTGCGCGTTGCGGTGGACGTCGTAGGCGGCCTGCCCGGTCTGTTCCATGGGGTACACACTGGACAGTGTGGGATGGATCTTCCCCTTGGCGATCAACCGGTTCGCCTCCCACGCCTCGCGGTAGTTGGCGAAGTGTGAGCCGATGATCCGCTTCAGGTTCATCCACAGGTACCGGTTGTCGTACTGGTGCAGGAACCCGCTGGTGGAGGCGCAGGTGACGATCGTGCCGCCGCGCTTGGCGACGAACACGCTCGCGCCGAACGTCTCGCGGCCCGGGTGCTCGAACACGATGTCCGGGTCGTCACCACCGGTGAGCTCCCGGATCCGGGCGCCGAGCCGTTTCCACTCCTTCGGGTCCTGGTTCGCCTCGTCCTTCCAGAACCGGTAGCCCTCGGCGTTGCGGTCGATGATCAGCTCGGCGCCCATCTTGCGGCAGATGTCTGCTTTCTGCTCGCTGCCCACGACGCAGACCGGGGTGGCCCCGCCGTTGAGCGCGAACTGGGTGGCGTAGGAGCCGAGCCCGCCGGAGGCGCCCCAGATGAGGACGGTGTCGCCCTGCTTCATGCCGGCGCCGTTGCGGGAGACCAGCTGGCGGTAGGCGGTGGAGTTGACCAGGCCCGGGCAGGCGGCCTCCTCCCAGCTCAGGTGGGTGGGCTTGGGCATGAGCTGGTTGGACTTGACCAGTGCGAGCTCGGCGAGCCCGCCGAAGTTGGTCTCGAAGCCCCAGATGCGTTGCTCGGGGTCGAGCATCGTGTCGTTGTGGCCGTCGGGGTGCTCGAGCTCGACGTTGAGGCAGTGCGCGACGACCTCGTCGCCGGGCTGCCACGCGTTGACCCCGGGGCCGGTGCGGAGCACCACGCCGGCGAGGTCGGAGCCGACCACGTGGTAGGGCAGGTCGTGCCGCTTGGCCAGCGGGGAGGTGCGGCCGTAGCGGCGCAGGAAGCCGAAGGTGTCCATCGGCTCGAAGATCGACGTCCACACGGTGTTGTAGTTGATCGCGCTCGCCATGACCGCGACGAGGGCCTCACCGGGCCCCAGCTCGGGCGTGGCCACCTCGTCGACGTGCAGCGACTTGCGCGGGTCCTTGTCCTGAGTGGACTGACCGGCGAACATCTCCACCTCGTCGGCGTGCACCGTCACGCCCCGGTAGGACTCGGGGACGGGCAGTGAGCCGACCGCGGCCAGGTCGTCGGCGAGGATGGCGTCGAGGATCTTCCGCATGCACAGCGACGCTACCGGCCGGTAACGGTACAGAACCAGCAAGGTGAGTGCTGGGTCACTCGAAGGAGCGGACCTGGTGACGGCCGGTTCGCCACGTGCGATGGGCGGCGGCCACCTCGGCTCGCGGGTGGCTCGCCCAGCCAGCGGGCCGCGGCCCCCCGTCCAGGCGTTTCGTGGCCTCCGGCCCCCGATATCCAGCGTATCGGGCACCCCCGACGAAACCAGGTCGACGGCCACCCGTCCTGTGCACGACTTCGTCGAACAATTGTGACCTACGAGACACCGAACCTTGGTTGACCGGCCGGCCAACCAAAGGCAGGGTCGGGGCAGAGGCTCCACACAAACGGAGGTGGTCTCGAATGACGAATCCGACGGCAGTTCGGCCTTGGACCAGGCCGTATGACTGGGCGGAGGTCGTGCTGGGTGTCGTGGCGCTGTTGTCGCCCATCTGGATGGACACCGACAACGCCGCGATGTGGACGATGATCGTCCTGGGCGCGCTGGTCGCCCTCGACGGCCTCGCCTCGCTGGCCGTCCCCGGCCAGGTCTACGGCGAGGGGATCCAGATCGTGCTCGGTGTGCTCATGTTCATCTCCCCCTGGGTGATGACCTACACCGGCCTCACCGGCATCGCCTGGACCTCGTGGATCATCGGCGCCCTCACCGTCATCGCCGGTGCGGTCGCCCTCCCGGTCGCGCAGGCGGCGCACCGGGCCGGCAGTGGAATGGCCGGCCAGCACTGACCCGCTGACCGACCCCTTCGACGGCGAGCGGCCCATGGCGTGCCCACCCGGGTTACGTTATGGGCCGCGCGCCTGCGAGAAGGGGACTGCACGAGATGCGCCTGACCAAGAAGAACAGCGACGACCCGTCCGCGCGTGAGCGGATACTCACCGCCGCGGAGGAGCTGTTCGCCGAGTCCGGCTTCGAGGCGACACCGACCTCCAAGATCGCCGTCCGGGCCGGCGTGCCCAAGGGCCTCGTGCACTACTACTTCCAGCGCAAGGCCGACCTGCTCGAGGCACTCGTCGAGCGGCTGCCCGACGAGCAGGTCGAACCGTCCGGCGTGGTCGTCCCCGGGGACATCGCCGCGAGCCTGCGCCGGTTGGTCGCCGAGCTGGACGCCCGGATGCGGGCCTCTTACCTGCTCTCCCACCTGCTCTGGCGCGAGGCCGACACGCACGCCGCGGTCCGCGACGCGCTCCACCAGCGCTTCGTCCGGGTGGTGGACCAGGTCCGGGCGGTCATCACCGCGGCCAGCACGGGCAGCCTGCCGATCGCCTCCGTCGACACCGCCTCCGGCCTGCTCGCCCTCGCCGTCAGCTACCGGCACTCGGTGGCCCGGCTCGGCGAGTCCGAGGGCGGTGCCCCCGACGTCGCGAGCGCCGCGACCATCGACCGCGAGGTCGACTTCATCGCCGGGGCGCTCACCGCGCCTCCGGCGCCGGCTCCACTAGCTCGATGAGCACCCCGCCGGCGTCCTTGGGGTGCACGAAGTTCGTCCGGCTGTTCGCCGTGCCGGTCGCGGCCTTCTCGTACATCACCCGCAACCCCTTGGCGCGCAACGCCTCGGTGGCCGCGTCGACGTCGGACACCCGGTAGGCCACCTGCTGGACGCCGGGCCCCCGGCGGGCGAGGAACTTGCCGATCGTGGTCTCCGGGCCCAGCGGCGCGAGCAGCTGGACCGCCGTGCCGGTGCCGCCGCCGAGCGGGCGCATCATCGCCTCGCGCACGCCCTCGGCCTCGTTGACCTCCTGGTGGTAGAGCTCGAGGCCGAGCACGTCGCGGTAGAACGCGATCGCCTCGTCCATGTCGGGCACCGCGATCCCGACGTGGTCGATCGCGGTGACGTACGACTTCAGCTCGTCCATGCATCACAAGGTAACGCCGGAAATCGCAGGCCGCCTGTGCGGCTACTCACATGACGCGGTGTCCGCGCGGCGCCCCCCGGGTAACGTACGAAGTTAACGCCCGCTAGCTAGCTGGAGGCTCGTTGTGTCCGGTTCCGTCATCGTCGCCGGGGCGCGCACCCCGATCGGTCGCCTGCTCGGCTCGCTCAAGGACTTCTCCGGCGCCCAGCTCGGTGGTGTCGCCATCAAGGCGGCGCTCGAGCGCGCCGGGGTCACGCCCGACCAGGTCCAGTACACGATCATGGGCCAGGTGCTGACCGCCGGCGCCGGGCAGATCCCCGCCCGCCAGGCCGCGGTCGCCGCCGGCATCCCGATGGACGTCCCCGCGCTGACGATCAACAAGGTCTGCCTGTCCGGGCTCGACGCGATCGCGCTCGCCGACCAGCTCATCCGCGCCGGCGAGTTCGAGATCGTCGTCGCCGGCGGGCAGGAGTCGATGACCCAGGCGCCGCACCTCCTGCCGAAGTCGCGGTCGGGCTTCAAGTACGGCGACGTCTCGCTCGTCGACCACATGGCCTACGACGGCCTGTTCTGCGCGTTCGACCAGGTGGCCATGGGCGCCTCCACCGAGAAGTACAACTCCCGCTACGGGCTGACCCGCGAGGAGCAGGACGCCTTCGCCGCGCGCTCCCACCAGCGGGCCGCCGCCGCGATCGGCAACGGCGTGTTCGCCGAGGAGATCGCGCCGGTGACGATCCCGCAGCGCAAGGGCGACCCGGTCGTGTTCGACACCGACGAGGGCGTGCGCGCGGACACCACGGTCGAGGGCCTGGCCACGCTGCGCCCGGCGTTCTCCTCCGACGGCACCATCACCGCGGGCTCGGCCTCGCAGATCTCCGACGGCGCCGCGGCGGTCGTCGTGATGAGCAAGGCCAAGGCACAGGAGCTGGGCCTCGAGTGGCTCGCCGAGATCGGCGCGCACGGCGTGGTCGCAGGCCCGGACGCGAGCCTGCACGAGCAGCCGGCCAACGCGATCAAGGCCGCGCTGGCCAAGGCGGGCCGGGCGGCCTCGGACCTCGACCTCGTGGAGATCAACGAGGCGTTCGCCGCGGTCGGCGTGGTGTCCACGCGGCAGCTGGGCATCAGCGAGGACATCGTGAACGTCGACGGCGGCGCGATCGCCCTCGGTCACCCGATCGGGGCGTCCGGCGCGCGGCTCGCGGTGCACCTGGCCTACGAGCTGCGCCGCCGCGGCGGCGGGCTGGGCGCGGCCGCGCTGTGCGGCGGCGGCGGGCAGGGCGACGCCCTGCTGCTGCGCGTCTGACCCCGTCCTCTGTGGACGGTTCGATGGGCGGCGGTTCGGTGGACCTCGGCGAGCTCGTCGGGCGGGCGCGGGCGGGGCAGCCCCGTGCGGTCGCCCGGCTGATCTCGCTCGTCGAGGACGAGAGCCCGCGGCTGCGCGAGGTGGCCGGGGCGCTCAACCCGCTGACCGGCCATGCCCGGGTGCTCGGCCTGACCGGCCCGCCCGGTGTCGGCAAGTCGACGTCCACCTCGATGCTGGTGTCCGCGTTCCGCGCGCGCGGCGAGCGGGTGGGCGTGCTCGCCATCGACCCGTCGTCGCCGTTCTCCGGCGGGGCACTGCTCGGCGACCGCATCCGGATGCACGACCACACCACAGACCCGGACGTCTTCATCCGCTCGATGGCCACCCGCGGCCAGCTCGGCGGCCTCGCCGCGGCGACCCCGCAGGCGCTGCGCGTGCTGGACGCCGCCGGCTTCGACGTGGTCCTCGTCGAGACCGTCGGGGTCGGACAGTCCGAAGTGGACATCGTGGCGCTGGCGGACACCACCGCGGTGCTGCTCGCGCCCGGCATGGGTGACGGCATCCAGGCGGCGAAGGCCGGCATCCTGGAGGTGGCCGACGTGTTCGTGGTCAACAAGGCGGACCGGGACGGCGCCGAGGAGACCGTGCGCGACCTGCGGCACATGATCTCGCTGGGCCGCCGCGCGCGGGGGCCGTCGTGGCGGCAGCCGATCGTGCGGACGGTCGCCTCGGCGGGGGAGGGCGGCGGCGAGCTGGTGGCGGCGCTCGACGCGCACCGCGACTGGCTGGTCTCCCACGGCGAGCTGGAGGCGCGCCGGGCGCGCCGCGCGGAGCGGGAGATCGAGGCGGTCGCGGTGGCCGCGCTGCGGTCCCGGCTCGGGGTAGGCCAGGAGGCCCTCGGCCGGCTCGCGAAGCGGGTGGTGGCCGGTGAGCTGGACCCCTACGCCGCCGCCGACCGGCTCATCTCGGGGGACGCGGATACCATCGGCGCATGACTGAGGGGGTCCGGTCACCGGACGCCGTCGTGGTCACGATCGGCCGGGCAATGGCATGGCGCGGGTTGCTCGCGGGCGGTGCGTTCACCGGGCTGGGGCTCGCGCTCGCGGTCTACGTCGTGGCGACCGCCGCCGGCGGCCTCGTGGCGCTGCTCGTGGTCGCCCTGGTCATGGTGGGCATGGGCGGGGTCATGCTGGCCGCGGTGTGGCTGCGCCGGTCCCGGATCTCGCTCGACACGCGGGGCTGCACGGTGCACGGCCGGCTCGGCGGCTTCTCCCTCGAGTGGCGCGACTACCAGCAGGTGCGGCTGACCCGCGAGCGAGCGTGGGTCGGCTCGCACCGGGTGCCGATCTACACCCTCGAGCTCACCGCGGCCCACGACCCGTCGGTGACCCGGTCCTGCGAGCTCGGCCGGCTGGGCGCGGCCGGCCGGCGGCTCGACCGGGCGCTGGCCGCGGCGTGTCCCGACGTCTACCGCGGCCCGGCGGCCTGAGCCTCACTCGCCGGACTGGGCGGCAGGCAGCGCACCGCCACCAGGTCGCCGGCCACGGTCACCCCGCCCGCGGCGTGCGGCACCACGAACGTGTCCCCGCCCGTCACCGGCACCTCGCCCGCGTGCTCGGTGTGCAGCACGCCGGTCCCGTCCAGCGCCACCAGCACACCGAACGACGCCGCGAGCTCCGCGCCGGCGCGCACCCGCTCCGCCCGGAAGAACCCCTGCGCGGGCTGGCCGAACAGGTCCCGCACCGGCGCCCCGGTGTCCTCCTGGTGGCGCACCAGCGAGCCGAGCCGGTCGCCGCCCCAGCCGGACAGGTCCACGCAGCCGAGCGCGGTCTCGAACCCGACCCCGAGGTGCCCGCCGTCGGCCGAGTCGAGGAACCCCTTCCACTCCAGCGTGACCGACAGGTCCGTCGGCTGCTGCAGCTCCACGATGAACACCCCGGTGCCGATCGCGTGCGGCACGCCGGCCGGCACGAACACCGTGTCGCCGGGTCGTACGTGCACCGGGTTGAGCGCGTCGAGCATGGCCGCCGAGTCCTGCTCGCGCACCCAGCCGGCCACGGTGTCCGCCGGCACGTCCTCGGCGAATCCGACGTGGACGGTGGTGTCCGGGTCCGAGGTGCCGACCACCACCCACGCCTCGGTCTTGCCGTAACGGGAGCCGAAGTGGGCCGCGGCGAACTCGTCGGACGGGTGGCAGTGCACCGGCAGCCGCTGGCCCGCGTCGAGCAGCTTCACCAGCAGCGCGGGGTCGGCGCCGAACCGCGCCAGGTGTGCCGCGCCGAGCCAGTTGTCGGCGTGTTCGGCGACCGCGTCGCGCAGCAGCCGCCCGTCCGGCAGCACCGACAGCCCCAGGTCGGGCGAGCCGTGCAGCGTGGTGCACGACGCGACCCAGTCCTCCGGGCCGTACTCGCGCGCCGGGTGCTCGCCGCGCAGGGCCGCGATGGCCGCGCCGCCGCGGTAGAACCGCTCGGGCTGGTTGGCCGGCAGCCGCACGGGCCGGCGCCCCATCGCGTCACTCGACGGATCACTCCTACTCACGGACCTACCTCTCCCGAGCCACGGGCAACGAGCCGGACCGGCAGCACGATACGGCGGGGCGGCGCGGCGTCGCCGGCCAGCCGGGCGAACAGCAGCTCGGCGGCGGCCCGGCCCAGCCTGCCGGGGTCGAGCGCGACGACGCTGACCGGCGGGTCGAGCAGGTCGGCGAGCTCGAAGTCGTCGAAGCCGACCAGCGCCGGGCGCCGGCCGGCCCCGGCCAGGGCGCGCAGCGCGGCCACGGTGATCCGGTTGTTGCCGGTGACCACCGCACTGGCCGGGGCGGGCCCGGCCAGTACCCGGCGCAGGGCCTCGGCCACCCCGCCGGTGGTGTGCGGGCCCATCGCGACCAGGTGCCGGTCGTGGCGCAGGCCGGCGGTGACCAGGCCCTCGCGGTACCCGCGCAGCCGCTCCGCGGCGGTGAAGATCGCCGGCGAGTCGCCGAGGAACGCGATCCGCCGGTGGCCGTGCCGGGCCAGGTGGGCGACCGCGCTCGCCGCCCCCGCCGCGTTGTCGGCCAGCACGGTGTCCGCCACCACGTCACCGGGCGGGCGGTCGGCGAACACCACCGGGGTGCCCGAGGCGATCTCCGGCGTCAGGTGGGCGTGCCGCGTGCCGGCCGGCACCACGATCAGCCCGTCCACCCGCCGCGCGCAGAACTCCAGCGACAGCTCGCGCTCCCGGGCCGGGTCCTCGTCCGACGAGCCGGTCAGCACCTGACGGCCGTGGCGCCGGGCGACCTCCTCGGCGGCCCGGGTCAGCCCCGAGTAGAACGGGTTGGCCACGTCCTCGAGCACGAGCCCGATCGTGCCGGTCGAGCTGCCACGGCGCAGGTTGCGCGCGCCGACGTTGCGCCGGAACCCCAGCCGGGCGATGGCCGAGCGCACCCGCTCGGCGGTGTCGGCGTGCACCCCCGGCTCCTCGTTGACCACCCGGGACACGGTCTTGATGCTCACCCCGGCCAGCCGGGCCACGTCGCTCATCGTGGCCCGCCGGACCGTGCGCCGGGGGTCGTCGGACAACGTTGTCATGATCCACGAATTCGACCAAGCGCGGCGGCCGGATGTCAACGTCTTGACGGGGTGGGAAATTCTCCGCAAGGTGGTCTAGACCGCAAAAACACCCCGACATGGTTGTCAGGGGTGCCGGATGCGTACCTCCCTGCATCGCAGAAGGTTTCTCGGACTGCTCGGCGCGGCCGCCGGGCTCGGCGCGGCGGGGGTGACCGCCGCGCCGGGCGCCGCCGCCGCGCCCCGCTCGTGGCGCCACCTCGCCGAGGACGTGCGGAAGGAGACCCGCTGGGCCTGGCGGTCCTATGTGGACAAGGCGTTCGGGCGCGACCAGATCAAGCCGGTGAGCGGTGGCTTCGAGGAGTTCTTCGTTCCGGGCCACCCGGTCGGCCTGACCGTCCTCGAGGCGCTGGACACGCTGTGGCTGATGGAGCTCGACGCCGAGGTCGAGCAGGGCCTCGGCTGGGTGGCGGCCAACCTGCGGTTCGACATCGACGCGCCGTTCCAGGTGTTCGAGACGAACATCCGGATGCTCGGCGGGCTGCTGTCGGCCTACCACTGCACGGGCGAGGCGCGGCTGCTGGAGCTGGCTGCCGACCTCGGCGCCCGCCTGCTCCCGGCGTTCACGAGGTCGCCGAGCGGCGTGCCCTACCGGTACGTCAACCTGCTGACCGGCGCGGTCAGCGGGCCGGAGACCAACCTGGCCGAGACCGGCACCTACGTCACCGAGTTCGGCTCGCTGTCGGCGTGGACCGGCGACCAGCGGTACGTCACCGCCGCCAAGCGGGCCTTCCAGGTGACCTTCGACAACCGCGGCCCGCTCGACCTGCTGCCCTACGCGGTGCACGCGGAGACGGGGGAGTGGCTGAACACGACGGCGACCGTCGGCCCGCCCGCGGACTCCTACTACGAGTACCTCTGGGACGGCTGGACGCTGCTCGGTGACCCCGACCTCAGGTCCTGGTTCGACACGCTCGTCGCGGCCATCCTCACCCACCAGTCCGAGGTGTCCGGCGGGCGGCTGTGGTTCGCCCGGGTCGACGCCTTCACCGGGGAGGTGGTGAACCGGGGGCAGAGCGAGCTGGCCGCGTTCTTCGCCGGCCTGCTCGCCGAGGGCGGCCACGTGGCGCAGGGCCGGCGCTACCACGACTCGTGGAACGCCGTGCATGACCGCTACGGCGTGCTGCCCGAGGGCATCGACTACCCCACGCTGGCGGCCACCGGCAAGGGCAACCAGCTGCGCCCGGAGTTCGCCGACTCCGCGTTCAGCCTGTGGCTCGCGACCCGCGACGAGCTGTACCGGCGGCGGGCACGGACGCACTACGAGCAGATGAAGCGCACCTCGAAGGTGCGTCACGGGTACACGATCCTGTCCGACGTGACCACGAACCCCGTGGTGCGCGGGGACTTCTGCCCCGGCTACTGGTGGTCGGAGCAGCTGAAGTACTACTGGCTGATCTTCGGCGACGCGCGGCGGTTCGACTACCGCGACCACTACCTGTCCACCGAGGGCAACCTGCTCAAGGGCGCGCGGCGGTAGCCCTGCGACGGCCGGACCGGGTGCACGCTGGCTGCGAGCACCCGGTCCTCGTTCACCGTGGGTGGTTCTCACTGACAATCACGGACAGGCCGCGGGTCCGGTTCACCGCAACCGTGTGCGTGCGCGAATTTCTCCCGGGCTCAGGCGAACCGGTCGGTGGCCGCCAGCAGCGCGCCGGCCATGCCCGGGGTGGCCGTCTCGTGCGCGCCCTCGTCGACGATGACCAGGCTCCGCGTCCGGCCAGGCGTGCGCCAGCAGCCACGGCGTCCCGGCGAGGTTGCCGAGGTCGAGCCGGCCCTGCACGATCACGCCGGGGATGCCGGCGAGGCGGCCGGCGCCGGCGAGCAGCGCGCCGTCCGGACCGAGGAAGTGGCCATTGCTCCAGTAGTGGGTGACGATCCGCGCGAACGTCAGCCGGAACGCGGGGTCGGCGTAGCGCGCGCTCGGCCCGGCGGTGGGCAGGATCGCGTCCTCCCACGCGCACCAGGCCCGCGCCGCCGCGTCACGTTCCCGTTCGGACGGTGAACCGAGCCGCCGGGCGAAGCCGGCCGGGATGTCCGGCGAGCCGGCCGCGTCGCGAAACCGGGCCCACGCCTCGGGGAACAGCGGACCGAGGCCCCGGGTGAGCAGGTCCACCTCGGCCCGCCGCCCGGTCGCCACGCCGAACAGCACCAGCTCGGTCACCCGCCGCGGGTACCGCTGGGCATAGGCGAGTCCCAGCACCGACCCGAACGAGCCGCCGAACACCAGCCAGCGCTCGATGCCCAGCCGTGATCGCAGCAGCTCCAGGTCCGCGATCAGGTGGCCGGTCGTGTTCGTGCTCAGGTCGGTCGCCGGGTCGCTCGCGGGCGGCGTGCTGCGGCCGCAGTTGCGCTGGTCGAGCAGCACGATCCGGTACGCGGCCGGATCGAACCAGCGGCGGTGGTCCGGCGTGCAGCCCGAGCCGGGGCCGCCGTGCAGCACGACCGCCGGCTTGCCGTCCGGATTGCCGCACTGCTCCCAGTGCACGAGGTTCCCGTCACCGACGTCGAGCCTGCCGTGCGCGTAGGGTTCGACCTTCGGATAGATCTCGGTCTCCTTCGGTCGCGAATCGCGCCGTGCGGCCGTGTTCGCGCGGCCCTCTCCACTATGTTCTCGCTCGTGATGGACACGGGAAACGCCGCGGTGGTCGTCGAGGACGTCCGCAAGGCGTACGGGGACCTGAAGGCGGTGGACGGCGTGTCGCTGTCCGTCGCCGAGGGGGAGTTCTTCGGCATCCTCGGACCGAACGGGGCCGGGAAGACGACGATCCTGGAGATCATCGAGGGGCTGCGCGAGCCCGACTCCGGGTCGGTGCGGCTGCTCGGCGAGTCGCCGTGGCCGCGGCGGGTGTCGCTGCTGCCCCGCATCGGCGTGCAGCTGCAGGCGTCGTCGTTCTTCGAGAAGCTCACCGCGCGCGAGCAGTTGGAGACGTTCGCGTCGCTCTACGGTGTCGGCGCCGCGCAGGCGCACGAGATGCTGGACCTGGTCGGCCTCACGGACAAGGCGGACACCCGAGAGGACAAGCTCTCCGGCGGGCAGCGCCAGCGGCTCTCGATCGCCTGCGCGCTCGTGCACGACCCGGACGTGGTGTTCCTCGACGAGCCGACCGCGGCGCTCGACCCGCAGGCCCGGCGCAACCTGTGGGACGTGCTGCGGGCCATCCAGGACCGGGGGAAGACGATCATGTACACGACGCACTACCTGGACGAGGCGGAGGTCCTCTGCGACCGCGTCGCGATCATGGACGAGGGGCGGATCCTCGCCATGGACCGGCCGGCCGCGCTGGTGCGCGGCCTCGACGCGCCCACCCACGTCATCCTCGAACGCGGCTCGCTGTCCACGTCGGACGCCACCGCGCTGCCCGGCGCGGACGACGTGACCGAGGACGAGAGCTCGCTGACGATCTCCACCCGCAAGCCGGCCGGGGTCCTCTCGGCGCTGTCCGACCGCGGCGCGCTCGCCGGGCTGCAGGTGCGCACCGCCACCCTCGAGGACGTCTTCCTCGACCTGACCGGACGGGAGTACCGGGCGTGACCGCGTTCAAGAGCCTCGCGCTCGCCATGCTGAAGGGGTTCTACCGCGACAAGGCGACGCTGTTCTTCACGTTCGTCTTCCCGCTGATGTTCCTCGTCGTGTTCGGCCTGTTGTTCCGGGACGCGGGCGCGGAGAAGATCGACCTCGGCGTGGTCGGCGACGGGCCGGTGATCGCCGGGCTGGAGCGCACCGGCGCGTTCGAGTTCGAGCGGCACGACTCCCTCGAGGAGGCGGTGCAGAAGGTCAAGGACGGCGACCTGCCGGCGGTGGTGGCCGAGGACGGCGACCACGTCACCTACCGGTTCGCGCAGAGCGACCAGACGCGGGCGGGCACGATCAGCGGCATCGTCCAGGGTGTGGTCAGCCAGGTGAACCAGGAGGCGACCGGCGAGCGCCCGAAGTTCACCGTGGACGGGTCGAACGTCGAGGACTCCTCGCTCAAGCCGATCCAGTACATCACGCCCGGCATCATGTCCTGGGGCGTCGCCGTCACCGCGGTGTTCGGCGCCGCGCTGACGCTGGTGAGCTGGCGCAAGAAGCAGGTGCTGCGCCGCATCCGGCTCGCCCCGGTGCACGCCTCGACGGTGCTCACCTCGCGGGTCGTGGTGACCATCGGCGTGGCGATCGTGCAGGCGCTGATCTTCCTCGGGATCGGCTCGCTTCCGCTGTTCGGCCTGCAGCTGACCGGTACCTGGGCTCTCGCGATCCCGGTGTTCCTGTTGGGGATCCTGGCGTTCTTCGCGATCGGCATGCTGGTCGGCGCGTTCTGCAAGACCGAGGAGGCGGCCACCGGCGCGGCGAACATCGTCGTGCTGCCGATGGCCTTCCTCTCCGGCACGTTCTTCCCGATCGACCAGGCGCCGGACTGGATGCAGACGGTCTCCCGGGTCCTCCCGCTGCGGCACATGAACGACGGGATCATGGACTTCCTGGTGCGCGGTCAGGGACCGCACGCGCTCGTCGTGCCGTGCCTGGTGCTGGCCGCGTTCGTCCTGGTGGTCGGCGCGATCGCGGCCAAGGTCTTCCAGTGGGAGGACAGCTGAGCCGGGTCAGGCCGTGGCGAGCGCGGGCTCGCGCGGCTCCGGCACCTCCGCGGGCCGCTGGAAGGACGCCTCGACCTCGCGGCGCTCGCGCCACAGGTGGTAGACCGAGATCGCGAAGATCACCGAGCCGACGACGTTCGCGATGAAGTGCCACCAGATCCGGTAGGTCCACAGGCCCGGGCCCGGCTCGAGCAGGCCGAACCAGGTGGACAGCCCGATCGCCCGCGGCGCGCCCAGCCAGACCGAGAGCGTGAGCACGAGGTGCTCCAGGCCGTGGATGCCCTGCATCCACATGCCCATCCTGCCCCACTTGCGGGCCTTGGTGAGCACCGCGCGGTGCGTGATCAACATGACCCCGGCCAGGCCGGCGAGGAACAGCAGGTTGCCGGTGAAGTGCAGGATCTCCATGCCCAGCGAGGGCTTCGAGCGGTCGACCTGACCGAGGCCGTTGGCCAGGCCGTCGCCCCACGGGGTCATCCACGCGGGCGAGTCGGGATGCCCTACCCAGTAGCCGGCCTGCGCGAAGTGCTCCTGGATGTGCCCGATCTGCCCGAGGATGCCGAGGATGATCACGCCGGCGGCTCCTCGGTACATCCATGGCCGAACGGTTCGCCGGATCGCGACGGCGAGCACGGCGACCGCGCCCCACATCACGACGGCCCAGGCGATCAGGGCCAGTGCACCCAACGTGTCCAGAACCGTCGCGGGACCACCCATGGCGTACCTCCACTCGTGCGTGTGCGTCCAGCACCCAACGTTAGGGGTGGTCGCATCGCGTGAGATATCGCTGAAGTGCGGACTTTCGGCGTCAGTCCTCGAAGTCGCCGACGGCCTTGCGCACCTTCGCCAGCAGGTCGGTCAGCTGCGCGGTCTGCCGCTCGGTCAGCCCGCGCAGGCCGAAGTCGATCCCGGTGACCGCGGCGGTCGCCTCCTCGCGGCGCCGCCGGCCGGCATCGGTGATCTCCGCGAGCGTGGTGCGCCGGTCGGTGGGGTGCGGCAGCCGCTTGACCAGGCCGTCGGCCTCCAGCCGGTCGACGATGTTGGTCACGCTCGTCGGGTGCAGCTGCAGGCGCTCGCCCATGACCCGCATCGGCAGGCTGCCGCGCTTGGAGAAGGTGAGCAGCACGAGTGCCTCGTACCGGGCGAAGGTCAGTCCGTGCGGCCGGAGCGCGGCGTCCACTGCGGACTGCAGCACCTGCTGGACCCGCATGATGCTGGTGACCGCCGCCATCGTGCCGGACGGCCCCACCCGCTCGGCCCACAGCTCGGCGGCGCGGGCGATCGGGTCGAACGGCAGCACTCGCTGGCTCATGGCGGTTGAAGTTACCAGCCGGTACCCGCCAGGGTGCCCAGGCACAGTTCCACACGGGAGAGGAGCAGGCGTGCTAGTCGCGTTCAGTGTGGCCCCCGCGGGCGGCGAGTCGGACAGCGTGAGCAAGGCGGTCGCCGAGGCGGTGCGCGTGGTGCGGGAGTCGGGCCTGCCGTCGGAGACGACGAGCATGTTCACCACGATCGAGGGTGAGTGGGACGAGGTGATGGCGGTCGTCAAGCGGGCCGTCGAGGTCGTGCAGGAGGGTGCGCCGCGGGTCAGCCTGGTGCTCAAGGCGGACATCCGCCCCGGTCACACCGGCCAGCTCACGGCCAAGGTGGCCCGGGTCGAGCAGCACCTCGCGGAGTGACGAGCGCCCTGCCGGAGGTCGCCCCGGCGGGCGATCCGGGCGGCGTGCCAGGATAGAAGCGTGACAAGGCCAGACCCACGACAAACAGCAGCTCTGTCGGCCGCCCTGTCCGGAGCCGTCGATCTCTCGGCGCTCAAGGCACGGGCGGATGCGACCAGGAAGCCGGCCGGTCAGGCGCCAGCGGCGCCGGAGTCACCGGCCTCGGGCCCGTCGGCACAACCGTCGGCGGGCGGGTTCGTCATCGACGTCACCGAGGACACCTTCCAGGCGGAGGTCGTCGATCGATCGTTGCAGGTCCCGGTGATCGTGGACCTGTGGGCGGACTGGTGCGGCCCGTGCAAGCAGCTGTCGCCGATGCTGGAGCGGCTGGCCCAGGCGGCCAACGGCGCCTGGGTCCTCGCCAAGATCGACGTCGACGCGAACCCGCGGATCGCGCAGCTCTTCGGCGTGCAGTCGATCCCGACCGTCGTCGCGATCGCCGGCGGCCAGCCGGTGGAGGCGTTCGCCGGCGCGCAGCCGGAGCCGCAGGTCAGGCAGTGGATCGACGCGCTGCTGGACGCGCTGCGCGACCGGCTGCCGGGCATCCGCGCGGCGGAGGAGGGCGCGGGCGCACCCGCCGCCGAGCCGGAGCCCGAGCCGGAGGACCCGCGGTTCACCGAGGCGGAGTCCGCGTTCGAGCAGGGCGACTACGCGCGGGCGGAGGCGGCGTACCAGAAGATCCTCGACGCCGAGCCGGCGAACGACCAGGCGAAGGCCGCCCTGGCGCAGGTTCGCTTCCTGGCCCGCGCGGATGCCGCCGACCCGTCGGTGGTCGTGCGCGCGGACACCTCGCCGGAGGACATCGACGCCCAGCTGTCCGCGGCGGACGTCGAGCTGGCGAACCAGCGGGTGGAGCAGGCCTTCGAGCGCCTGCTGTCGGTCATCCGCCGGACCAGCGGCACCGACCGGGACCGCGCGCGCACGCACCTGGTGGAGCTGTTCGGCCTGTTCCCGCCCGACGACCCCGGCGTGGCCAAGGCCCGCCGCGACCTCGCCAGCGCCCTCTACTAACCCCCGCGAGTCCCCCGTTCCGACCCCGCGAGTCCCCCGTTCCGGACCCCGCGAGTCCCCCGTTCCGGACCCGCGAGTCCACGTTCCGGACCCGCGTGTCCAACGTTCCGGACCCGCGAGTCCGACGTTCCGACCCCGCGTGTCCAACGTTCCGGCGCGCGCGAATGTGGGACTCAGCGGTCGCGGGCGTTGGACTCGCGGGTCGTGACTGTTGGACTCGCGGGTCGCGAGCGTTGGACTCGCGAGACGGGAACGGGGGACTCGCGGGGTCGGGAGTGGGGGACTCGCGGGGTTAGGCGAAGTCCTTGGTGCAGGGGGCGGAGCCTTCGATGAAGCCGCGGCGGAAGGCCTCCACCCGGGCGAAGCCGGACTTGACCCGCTTGCCGTTGACGTCCGCGGCGATCAGGCTCTCCTCCTGCAGCAGCTCGGCGACCGCCTCGTCCAGGTCGCCGACCGCCAGGCGCAGCTGCTGGCCCTCCTGGTTCGTGTAGCCCGCCCAGGCGCCGGTCAGGCACGCGGTGCGCAGGCCCGCCTTCTCGTCGTCGAGCGGGGCGCCGATCGACTTCTGGATCGCCAGCGCGTACCGGGACGCGATCTCCGCGAACGCGGCGAAGTCGCCGAGCCCGCCGCCGTTCTCCCCGCCGGGCGGGGCGTTCTGGTCCGGCTTGGCGGCGATCTCCCGCAGCGCGGCCGCGTCGATGCCGACCACGTTGTCGTCCGGGCAGTAGGTGACCGGGCTGGTGGCCTTGCCGCTGTCGCAGGTCGAGCCGTTGTCGGTGATCTCCGGTGTCTCCGAGCCGTTGTCCTCGAACGCGGCGTCGAGGCTCTTCTGCAGCGCGTCGAGGTGCTCGACCGGGTCGATGTCGCCGCCGACCTTCTCGTCGCCGGTCGCCCGCTCGTTCTCCGCGATCCGGCCCTCGATCTCGTTCTCGTCCATGTCCGCGCAGCGCTTCGGGTCGTTGGAGAAACCCTCCTGGAACGCGTACACCCGGTCGAACGCCAGCCCGTGCGCGCCCTCGGTCTTGTGGTCGAGCCCGGCCGGGTCGCGGATGAAGAACAGCGTCGCGAGGATGTCGTTGAGGCCCTTGCCGGTGTTGATCTGGAAGTGCTTGGACTTGTCCTCGGCCACGTACTTGAAGAAGTTGCCCATGTAGCAGTCGGCCTGCTGCTCGCGCAGGATCGTCGGGCTGTCGGCGCTCATGTTGCTCTTCTCGCCGAGCCGGAACTGCACGGCGTGCCCCATCTCGTGGGCCAGCACGCCGACCACCGACATCGGGCCGAACTGCTCGTTGAGCATCGGCAGCAGCGTGCCCCGGTCCCAGGCGATCGCGTCCTCGCCGTTGCCGCCGCAGTAGAACGCGTTGACCAGGCCGGCCGTGCTCGCCCCGCAGATCGTCACGCCCGGTCCGTCGGAGTCGTAGGACACCAGGCGCGCCAGCTCCTTGAACTCGGTGTCGAACTTGTCCGGCAGCTGCTCGTGCCAGTAGTCGTACAGGTCGGCGATGGCGTTCGTGGCCAGCCGGTCCATCTCGCCGCGGTCCGCGCCCTCGACCGTCAGCTTGGCGTCCTCGACGCCCTTGCGCGGGCCGGTCGGGCCGTCGTCGCTGACCTCCAGGCCGCCCGCGTTGGTGGTGTCGATGTCCCCGATGGCCTGCGGGGTTCCGGCGATCTGCCGGCCGCACGCCCCCAGGCCGACCACTGCGGCCGCGACCGCCGCGAGCGCCAGACCGGTCCGCCAAGCACCCCTCATCGCACACCCTCCGCTACCCCGACTCGACTGGCTGGACGCACCCTACTGGGACGGTGCGACAGGTCTACGACGTACCGGCGGGCCGTGCGGTTTCAGTCCAGACCGCAGGCCTTGTCGCCGTCGACCACGCCCTGGCGGAACGCGCGCACCCGCTCGAACCCGGTCGCGATGCCCTTGCCGGCCATGTCCCGGGCGGCGTAGTCGTAGGTGAGCAGCACCTGGATCGCCTCGTCCAGGTCGCCCGGCGAGAGGTACTGCTGCTGCAGGCCGAGCAGCGAGCCGGTGAACGAGCCGGCCAGGCAGACGGTCTCGTGCTGGGAGTCGGACCCCTCGGTCGGCTTCTGCAGGTCGGTCAGCGTGGCGAGCGCGAAGCGGCTGGCGAGCAGGGTGCCGGTGGCGTAGTCGCCGATCTTGGTGTGGATCTTCGGCAGCTCGTCGGAGGTGTCGTAGTCGATCTCGGCGGCGTCCGGGCAGTACGCGACCGGGCCCTGGTCGGCCGCCGTGCAGGCCGGGTGCTGCTCGGTCGGGGTCAGCTTCGGCTCGCGCCACTGCTTGCGCCGCTGGGTGACCAGCCCGCCGAAGTAGGTGTTGAGCTTGGGCGTGATCGAGTCGAGCATCTGCGCGAAGTCGAGGTTGCCGCCGGTGGCCGCGTCGGCCTGGTCGATGAACCCGGTCTGGGTGAAGGTGCGGTTCTCCACGCTCATCTCGCTGCACAGCTTCGCGCCCGAGTCGTAGCCGTCCTGGAACGCCGACACCCGGTCGAACGCGTCGCCGTGGGCGCCCTCGTCGGTCTGCTCGGTGCCGATCGGGTCGCGGAAGGTGATCAGCGACTCCAGCGCCCGGTCCAGCCCGTCCTTGGCCACGTGCAGGTGTTTGGCGTTGTCGTCGACGACCCAGCGCACGAACGTGCCCGCGTAGCAGTCGGCCTGCGCCTCGATCAGGATCGTCGGGTACTTGGCCGGGTCGGCCCGCTGCTTCTCCACGGTCAGCCCGGCCCGCCGCTGCACCGCGTGGCCCATCTCGTGCGCCAGCACCAGCATCACCGCGGCCTCGCCGAAGCGCTCCTTGAGCACCGGCAGCAGCGCCGCCCGGTCCCAGGCCATCGCGTCGGCGGACGGGCAGTAGTAGGCGTTGCCCTCCACGTCGCTCGCCTTGTCCACGCACGGCGGCGACGGCGCCTTGTCGGTCGAGGTGTCCACCGAGTAGTAGCCGCCGGACAGCTCGCGCCAGTCGCCGCCGAACGTCTTCGGGAACGTCTCGGTCCAGTAGGACCGGATGTCGGTGAGCACCGCCGCGGCCAGCCGGTCGATCGGCCCGTTGTCGGTGTTCTTCACGAACGACGGGTCGATGCCGCCGGGCTCGTCCGGGTCGGTCTGGATGATGACCGAGCCGGTACCGGTCGGCGAGCCGGCGATCCTGGTCGTGCACGCCGACACGGTCGCGACCACACTGACGACCATCAGCAGCAACAGCGGAACGGAGGCCGCGGATCGGTTCTGCACGCCCTCCAGTGTGCCCGTCATCGGTCCGCCGGGGTTGCGGGACGGCGCAATCCGGCCCGGCCCGGCGCCGCGACCAGCACGATCGCGAACTGGGCCGCGGACGCGGTCAGCAGGGTCGCGGTCGTGCCGCCGGTCTCGACCAGCCGCCCCGACACGGACGTGCCCAGCCCGTAGCCAGCCCACATCACGCCGAACACCCAGGCGAACGCCTCGATCCGCTGCCCGGGCGGGCTGAGCTCGCCGATGAGCACCTGCTCCACGGTCTCCACCGGGCCGGTGAGCAGGCCGACCCCGGCGAACGCGGCGCCGAGCCACACCAGCCCGGCGCCGGCCGGCTCGGCGGTCGCCGCGCACGCCAGCACCAGCGCCGCACCCGAGTACAGCGCGATCAGCTGCGCGGCCGGCGTGCCCGGCCAGCGGCGCGCGCCGTAGGCGATGCCGGTGACCACGGCGCCGAGCGCGAGCAGGCTGGTGAACAGCCCGGCCGACCCCCGCCCGGACACGGCGGCGACCGCGGTGACCTCCAGGCACCCGATGGCGAACATGTCCAGCGCCATCATCGCCAGCAGCAGGCGGACCCGGCCGTCGGCGAGCGGGCCGAGCATCCCGGCCCCGCCGCGGGCGGGCGCCCGCCCGGCGGGCCGGCGGATGGCGGGCGCCAGGGCCACCAGCGCGTCGCCGACGAGCTTCAGCACGCCGATGACCGCGACCGCGCCCGCCGGGGACAGCACGAACAGCAGGCCGCCCGCGATGGCCGGGCCGGAGACGAACGTCGCGCCGCCCAGCGCGGCGTCGAACGCGTACGCGGTGGGCAGCCGGTCCGCCGGCACCAGGTTCGGCCAGGCGCCGCGCACCACCGGCCCCGCGGGCGGGACGGTGAGCCCGAGCAGGGCCGCCGCCCCGAACAGCAGCCCGGCCGGCGCGGTGGCGGCGAGGCCGGCGAGCAGCGCAGCGTAGGCCACCAGGTGCCCGGCCAGCAGCGCGAGCAGCACCCGGCGCGGCTCGAGCCGGTCGGCGAGGCGGCCCCGCGCGGGCCCGGCCAGCGCGTTGCTCACCGCGTAGGACATCATCACCAGCCCCGCGACGGCGTAGCCGTAGGACCGGGTGGCGGCGACCAGCAACGCCAGGTTCAGCATCGACGTGGTCAGCCTGCTGAGCAGGACCGCGAGCGTCAGCCTGCGCACGCCCGGCGTGCCGAGCAGCTCGCGGTACCGGCGCAACTCAGCCCTCGGGCGCCAGCCAGATCACACCCTGCGGCGGCAGTTGCAGCAGCGCGGACGCGGGCTGGCCGTGCCAGGCCTCGTCCGCGGCGTCCACGCCGCCCATGTTGCCCCAGCCGGAGCCGCCGTACTCCTTCGCGTCGGTGTTGAGCACCTCGCGCCAGCGACCGGCCGCGGGCAGCCCGACGCGGTAGTCGCGGTGCGGGTGGCCGGCGAAGTTGGCCACGCAGGCCACCACGCCGCCCGGATGGTCCGGGTCCTGGCGCAGGAAGCTCGCCACGTTGTTGGCCGAGTCGTTCGCGTCGATCCAGGCGAAGCCGGACGGTGAGGTGTCCGCCGAGTACAGCGCGGAGTGCTCCCGGTACCGCAGGTTGAGGTCGCGGACCAGGCGCGCCACCCCGCCGTGCAGCGGCGAGTCCAGCAGGTGCCAGTCCAGCGACCGGTTCTCCGACCACTCCTGGACCTGGCCGAACTCGCTGCCCATGAACAGCAGCTGCTTGCCCGGGTGTGCCCACATGAACGCGAGCAGCGCGCGCAGCCCGGCCGCCTTGTTCCAGTCGTCGCCGGGCATCCGGGTCCACAGCGAGCCCTTGCCGTGCACCACCTCGTCGTGCGACAGCGGGAGCACGAAGTTCTCGCTCCACGCGTACATCAGTGAGAACGTGACCTCGTTGTGGTGATAGGACCGGTGCACCGGGTCATGGCCGACGTAGCTGAGCGTGTCGTGCATCCAGCCCATGTTCCACTTGAAACCGAAGCCCAGCCCGCCCAGGTGGGTGGGCCGGGTGACGCCGGGCCAGGCGGTCGACTCCTCGGCCACCATGAGGGCGCCCGGGTGGTGCTTGTAGACGGTGGCGTTCAGCTCCTGCAGGAACCGCACCGCGTCCAGGTTCTCCCGTCCACCGTGGACGTTCGGCAGCCACTCGCCCTCCTTGCGCGAGTAGTCGAGGTAGAGCATCGAGGCGACGGCGTCCACCCGCAGCCCGTCGATGTGGAACTCCTCGATCCAGTAGAGCGCGTTGGCCACCAGGAAGTTGCGCACCTCGGTGCGCCCGAAGTCGAACACGAGCGTGCCCCAGTCCGGGTGCTCGCCCCGGCGCGGGTCGGCGTGCTCGTAGAGCGGGGTGCCGTCGAAGCGGGCGAGGGCCCAGGCGTCCCGCGGGAAGTGCGCGGGCACCCAGTCCATGATCACGCCGATGCCGCGGCCGTGCAGCGCGTCCACCAGGTGGCGGAACTCGTCCGGGCTGCCGAACCGTGCGGTCGGCGCGTAGTAGGAGGTGACCTGGTAGCCCCACGAGCCGCCGAACGGGTGCTCGGCGACCGGCAGCAGCTCGACGTGGGTGAAGCCGTGCTCGGCGACGTAGTCGGCCAGCTCGGTGGCCAGCTCGCGGTAGCCCAGGCCCGGCCGCCAGGAGCCGAGGTGCACCTCGTAGACGCTCATCGGCGCGGAGTGCCACGCGGTGGCCTCGCGCTGCTCGATCCAGGACTCGTCGGTCCACTCGTGGCGCGCGACGGCGACCTTCGACGCGGTGGCCGGCGGCACCTCGGCGGCGAACGCCATCGGGTCGGCCTTCTCGTGCCAGGTGCCGTCCGGGCCGAGGATGCGGAACTTGTAGCAGGTGCCGTCCGGCAGCCCCGGGAGGAACAGCTCCCAGACCCCGGACGAGCCCAGCGAGCGCATCGGGTTGGCACGGCCGTCCCAGCCGTCGAAGTCGCCCGCCACCCGCACGCCGCGGGCGTTGGGCGCCCACACCGCGAACGACGTGCCCTCCACCGGACCGGCCGGCGTGTCGTAGGAACGCACGTGCGCGCCCAGCACGTTCCACAGCCGCTCGTGGCGGCCCTCGCCGAGCAGGTGCAGGTCCAGCTCGCCGAGCGTGGGCAGCCACCGGTACGGGTCGTCGACGAGCACCGGGTCGCCGCCGTAGTCGACCTCGAACAGGTAGCTCCCGGGTGGTTCGGGCAGCACCGCGGTGAACACGCCCTCGGCGGTCTCGGTCAGCTGGCTGCGTTCCTCCCCGGCGAGCAGCGTGACGGACTTGGCACCCGGCCGGTAGGCGCGCACCACCGTGGTGCCCGCGTGGTCGGAGTGCACGCCCAGCACCGAGTGCGGGTCGTGGTGGGCACCGGTCACCAACCGCCGCAGGTCGTCCGCGGGCAGTGCACTGCGGTCTGCGCTCGGGTCGGTTCCTCGCGAGCTCGTGTCATTCATCGCCGTTCATTCTGCCGTCGCGCCGGACGGCATGCTCAACGGGTGATCAGCCCTGCGCGATGTAGGACTCGAGCTGCTCGCGGTCCGACTCGAGCTGCTCGATGCGGCTGCGCACCACGTCGCCGATGCTCACCAGCCCGACCAGGTCACCGCCGCTGACGACCGGCATGTGCCGGATGCGCCGCTCGGTCATGATCGACGCCAGGGTGTCCACGTTCTCGGTGGGCTCGCAGGTGACCACGGACGTGGTCATGATCTCCGAGACCGGCGCGTGCAGCAGCTCCGCGCCGCGTTCGTCGAGCCGGCGGACCACGTCTCGTTCGGAGACGATGCCGACCAGCGCGCCCGTGTCGTCGCACACGACCATGGCGCCGATGTTGTGCCGGGCGAGGTCCTCGAGCAGCCCGGCCACCGAGATCCCCGGCGACACCGTGGCCACGTCGGAACCCTTGTGCCGCAACAAATCCGCTATCCGCATCTGGACACCCCGATTCGTCAGTCGCGGCACCCGCCGTCGGGAGCCCTGTGAATGAGGCTAGCCATGCCGCCGAATCGCCGCCAGAGGAATGGCGCCCCAGTCGGGTCGGTTGTGGTGCTCGTAGCGCACCTCGTAGACGGCCTTGTCCAGCTCGAGGGCCCGCAGCAGGACGGCGTGCTCCCGCGGGTCGCCGGCAATCTCCGCGTAGCCGTCGCAGAACGCCGCGCGGTTGCGGTCGGACCACTCGGTGGCCCGGGCGTACTGCTGCCGGTCCGCCTCCGCGCTGCCCGCCAGGAGGTGGAACGCCGCGTAGTCGAACGAGCGCAGCATCGCCGCGACGTCGCGCAGCGGTGACCGCGGTGCCCGGCGCTGCTCCGGCGTCGCGGCGGGCTCGCCCTCGAAGTCGATCAGCACCCAGCCGGCCGTGGTGCGCAGCACCTGGCCGAGGTGCAGGTCGCCGTGGATCTGCTGGACGACCAGCGGCTCGCGCAGGCCGCGGACCGCGTCGAACGCCGCGCGCAGCCCCGGCTCGTCCCCGGCCAGGTCGGGCACCTCGGCGAGCACGGTGTCCAGCCGCGCGTGCATGGCGTCGACCTCGGCGTCGACGACGTCCGCGCCGACCGGTGCGCGCCCGGTGGCGAGCGCGAGCGCGGCGTGCACCTCGGCCACGGCCGCGCCCAGGCGTCGCGCCTCGCCAGCGAAGTCCCCGCCCACCTCGTCGGCGTGCAGGTCGCCCTCGGCGAGCAGGTCGCGCACGCTCGCCGTGGCGGTCGCCCAGCCCTCGACGGCGTCGGGGAGGAACTCCTGCAGGAAGCCGAGCACCGTCCCGTCGCCCTCGACCACGCCGAGCGGCTCGGCGACGTGCTTCACCCCGGCCGACCGTAACGCCCGGTGCAGCTCGACGTCCCGGTTCGGGCCGGGGTCGGGCTGCCGGTAGATCTTGAGGATGTACTGCACGCCGTAGACCACCGAGGTGTTGCTCTGCTCGACGCCGATCGGCCGGGCCCGCACGCCGCGCTCGATCTCGACGCCCGGCTCCGCCCGGAACTCCAGACCGTCCACCGAGGCGCCGTCGGCGACCAGGTCCAGCAGGACGCCCATCAGCTCGGGGTCCTGCGTCGCGTCGTAGACCGCGCGGCCGCCGTGCCGGGCGATCACCGCGTGCTCGAGGTGGTCGGGCACCTCGTCGCGCACGCCCAGCGGCAGCTGGTAGGGCTGCCCGTCGACGGAGATCATCAGGTGCACGAGTCCCGCGGCGAGCTCGGTCGCGCGCAGCGTCCGGACGGAGGTCGCGCCGCGTGCCTTCGCGCGGAACCACCGCTGCGCCACCAGCCACGTCGACAGGTCCGTGCCGAGGTCCTCCGCACGGATCATGGCGCCTCGCCCTCGTCGGAGTCCGTGGTCAGCTGGAACCAGTAGAACCCGTGCCCGGGCAGCGTGAGCAGGTACGGCCACTCGCCGATGGCCGGGAACCGCACCCCGCCGGTGAGCTCCACCGGCACCCGCCCGTTGTGCTCGGACAGGTCCAGCTCCACCGGCTGGGGGAACCGGGACAGGTTGTTCACGCAGATGACCAGGTCCTCGTCCACGCCGTGGTCCGGGTCGGCCGGCACGTGCCGCAGGTAGGCCAGCACGCTCGGGTTGGACGAGCCCAGCTCGGTGAAGTCACCCAGCCCGAACGCGGGGTGCTCGCGGCGGACCTGGAGCATCCGGCGGGTCCAGTGCAGCAGCGAGGAGCTGTTGTTCAGCTGCGCCTCGACGTTGACCGCCTGGTAGCCGTACACCGGGTCGGCGATCACCGGCAGGTAGATGCGGCCGGGGTCGCAGCGGGAGAAGCCGGCGTTGCGGTCGGGCGACCACTGCATCGGCGTGCGCACGGCGTCGCGGTCGCCGAGCCAGATGTTGTCGCCCATGCCGATCTCGTCACCGTAGTACAGGACGGGGGAGCCGGGCAGGGACATCAGCAGCGCCGTGAACAGCTCCATCTGGTTGGCGTCGTTGTCCAGCAGCGGGGCGAGCCGGCGGCGGATGCCGATGTTCGCCTTCATCCGCGGGTCCTTGGCGTACTCCGCGTACATGTAGTCGCGCTCGTCGTCGGTGACCATCTCGAGGGTCAGCTCGTCGTGGTTGCGCAGGAAGATGCCCCACTGCGCGCCGGAGGGGATGTCCGGGGTCTGGGCGAGGATCTCGGAGATGGGGAAGCGGGACTCCCGGCGCACCGCCATGAAGATGCGCGGCATCAGCGGGAAGTGGAAGGCCATGTGGCACTCGTCGCCGCCGGTGGCCGAGTCGCCGAAGTAGGCCACCACGTCGGCCGGCCACTGGTTGGCCTCGGCCAGCAGGACCCGGCCCGGGAACTCGTCGTCGACCACCTTGCGGCAGCGCTTGAGGAACTCGTGGGTGCGCGGCAGGTTCTCGCAGTTGGTGCCCTCCTCCTCGTAGAGGTAGGGCACCGCGTCCAGCCGGAAGCCGTCGATGCCGAGGTCCAGCCAGAACCGCAGCACGTCGATCATCGCGTCCGCGACCTCGGGGTTCTCGTAGTTGAGGTCGGGCTGGTGGGAGAAGAACCGGTGCCAGTAGAACTGGCCGCGCACCGGGTCGTAGGTCCAGTTGGACGACTCGGTGTCGACGAAGATGATCCGCGCGTCGGGGTAGCGCTCGTCGGTGTCGGACCAGACGTAGAAGTCGCCGTACGGGCCGTCCGGGTGCTGGCGGGACTCCTGGAACCAGGGGTGGGCGTCGGAGGTGTGGTTGAGCACCAGGTCGGTGATCACCCGGATGCCGCGCCGGTGCGCCTGGTCGAGCAGGTGCACGAAGTCCTCGACGGTGCCGAACTCGGGCAGCACCGCGCGGAAGTCGGAGATGTCGTAGCCGCCGTCGCGCAGCGGCGAGGCGTAGAACGGCGGCAGCCAGAGGCAGTCGACGCCGAGCCACTGCAGGTAGTCCAGCTTGTCGGCCAGGCCGCGCAGGTCGCCGGTGCCGTCGTTGGTGAAGTCGTTGAACGCGCGGACGAGCACCTCGTAGAAGACCGCGGTCTTGTACCAGAGCGGGGCCTTGGGGGCGGAGCGCGCATGACCGAACTCGTCGGACTGCGGCTCGACGAGGTGACCGTCGGAGGTGAGCGACTCACCCGTGTGCGGCACCCCGTCCAGCCCGAGATTGGCGTCCGGACGTGTCGTCTCGGGAGATTCCGTCATCCCCGCACCCTCACCTAACTCGTGTCAGCACGCCGCGCCGTTGCCGCGTGTCGATGATCATGGTGCCAGGTCGGTCCCGGCGCCTTCCTCCATGGTTACCGCTGTGACCGGATCCTGCACAAGAGCCGGCGGGCCGGCCCGGGACGAACGGTACCGCCGGGCCCCGTGGGACCCGGCGGTACCGTTCCAAGTGGAGCGTGTCAGGCCCGGTAGGCCGACCACGCGCTCTGCATCCGGCTCGCCTGGCCGGGGGTGAACTGGTTGTAGCAGGAGTCGTAGGAGTAGTCCATGTAGTTGTGCACCGGGTCCAGGCCCGAGGCCCGGCAGGTGTCCTTGCCGGACGGGCAACCCGAGGTCGCGGTCTTCTCTGCCGGGGTGTCGGCGACCTCGTCGTTGTTCCTGCTGCAGCCACCCTGGAAGGTGTGGTACAGCCCGAGCCAGTGGCCGCTCTCGTGGGAGGCGGTCTTGCCCTCGTTGTAGTTGGTGATCGGCCCGCCCGGCAGCGAGCCCCACTGGATCACGATGCCGTCCAGCTCCGGGTCGCCGGCGTACCACCACGGGAAGGTGGCGTAGCCGAGGTAGCTGGTGTTGGTCGACCAGATGTTGAGCGTGCGCGAGTCGCCCTCGTGCGTCGCGGTCTTGAGCGCGCGCTCACCGCTCGCGCTGTCCGGGTCGTTGAACCAGGAGTCGTTCTGCCAGCGCCGCACGGCGGCGAGGGTGAACGAGAACTGCGTGTTGGCCGCGGTGCCGGGGGCCTCCTGGCCCGCGTAGTCCTGGTTCATCTCGGCGATCTGCGCGTTGATCGCCGCGTCGGAGACGTTGCCGGTGCCGTCGGAGGCGTAGACCACGTGGAAGACGACCGGGATGGTCGCGGTGGCGGTCACGCCCGGGCGGGCCGTGCGCGCGGCCAGCCTGGACCTCAGGTCGCGCTCGACGGCGGCGACGTCCTTCTGGGACACCTCGTTGCGTTCGGGTGCGCCGGGCATCCCGGCCGGTCGGCGCGCGGACGAGCCCTCGTCGCTCGCGCACAGGACGGAACCGGTACCGGCCGGCTGGGCGGCCACCGTCGCCGCGGGCAGCACGGCGAAGCCGGACGCGGACAGGGCGAGTGCCAGCAGCGCTGCGGCGCGGCCCACTCGTCGGGAACTGGACATGCGGAACCTTCCATGCAGGGAACACGGCGCGATCGCCATGTCATGCATGGAAAATTACGTCCTCGGGCCGGTGGAGGTAAGTCCTTGCCTCACCGGCCACCGGCGCCGATAATCCCGCGGCTCCTCAGCGGATCACGGTGAGGATGTGCGCCACCGCCTGCGTGGGCTCCAGGCGCACGTAGTTCGCCTGGCCCCAGTCCCAGGTCTGGCCGGTGACCTCGTCGCGGACGGCGAACCGCTCGCCCCACTCCATCCCCAGCGTGGGCAGGTCGAGCCACACGGTGCCCTCCTGAGCGTGGTAGGTGTCCAGGTTCGCCACGACGACGACCGTGTCCTTGCCGACCGGGTCGGTCTTCGAGTACGCCAGCATCGCGTCGTTCTCGACGTGGTGGAAGCGCAGCGTCCGCAACTGCTGCAGCGCGGGGTGCGCGGCCCGGATCGCGTTCAGCCGGGTGATCCACGGCTCCAGCGACCGGCCGTCGGCGAGGGCCCCGGCGAAGTCGCGCGGGCGCAGCTCGTACTTCTCCGAGTCGAGGTACTCCTCGCTGCCCTCGCGGACCGCCTCGTGCTCGTAGAGCTCGAAGCCCGAGTACACCCCCCACGTGGGGGAGAAGGTGGCCGCGAGGGTGGCGCGCAGCGCGAACATCGCCGGACCGCCGTACTGCAGCGAGGCGTGCAGGATGTCCGGGGTGTTCACGAACAGGTTGGGCCGTGCCTCGTCCGCGTGCTCGACGATCTCCTCGCCGAACTCGATCAGTTCGTGCTTGTGCGTCCGCCAGGTGAAATATGTATACGACTGGGTGAACCCGAGCCGGGCGAGGCCGTACAGACGGGCACGCCGGGTGAACGCCTCGGACAAGAACAACACGTCCGGCTCGGCCGCCTTCACCTGATGGATCAACCAGTGCCAGAAGTTCGGCGGCTTGGTGTGCGGGTTGTCCACCCGGAAGATCCGCACCCCGTGGCTCACCCAGAGCATCACCACCCGCAGCACCTCGGCGTAGATGCCCTCGGGGTCGGTGTCGAAGTTGAGCGGGTAGATGTCCTGGTACTTCTTCGGCGGGTTCTCCGCGTACGCGACCGTCCCGTCCGGACGGATGGTGAACCACTCCGGGTGCGCGGTGACCCACGGGTGGTCCGGTGCGCACTGCAGCGCCAGGTCGAGGGCCACCTCCATGCCCAGCTCGGCCGCCCGCGCGACGAACGCGTCGAAGTCGGCGAACGTGCCCAGCCGCGGGCTGATCGCGTCGTGGCCGCCCTCGGCCGAGCCGATGGCCCAGGTCGAGCCGACGTCCTCGGGAACCGACACCACGCTGTTGTTCGGGCCCTTCCGGTTCACCTCGCCGATCGGGTGAACCGGCGGCAGGTAGACGACGTCGAAGCCCATCGCGGCGACCCGGTCGAGATCCTTGGCCGCGGTCTGGAACGTGCCGTGCACCGGCTTGCCCGACTCGTCCACGCCGCCGGTCGGACCGCGGGAACAGCTCGTACCAGGAGCCGTACAGCGCGCGGGTCCGGTCGACCCACAGCTGGTACTTGCGGCCGCGGGTGACCAGGTCGCGGATCGGGTGGGCCCACATGTAGCGCTGGACCGGCTCGGAGAGCGCCTCGGCGATGCGCGCGGGCAGCGGCAGCGCGGTGTCCCGCAGCGCGGTGGCCGCGGCGACGAGCATCCGCTTCTCGCCGTTGTGCGGGAACCGCCGGGCCGCGCGGTCCAGCAGCAGGGCGCCCGTCTCCAGGTCGTTGGCCAGCTCGGCCGCGCCCTGCGCGGCGCCGACCTTGACCTCCACGGTGTGCCGCCAGGTCGCCCACGGGTCGCTCCAGGCGTCCACCCGATAGGTCCACATGCCGGTGGTGTCGGGGGTGACCGTCGCGATCCAGTGGTCGGTGTTCGGGTCGTCGCAGGTCATCCGGGTCTGCCGCTCGGCGTCGTCGTGCGGGCCGCGCCACACCACGGTCGCGCCGACCGCGTCGTGACCCTCCCGCCAGACCGTCGCCCGGACGGGTATGTGCTCACCGGCCACCGCCTTGGCCGGATAGCGACCACAGCTGACCAGGGGGAACACGTCGTCGATGCCCAGCCGACCACTCACCGGTCACACCCTCCCTGCACAGCCGCGTACATGCCGAAAGATCGTCCCCCACCCGGAAGTCTGCCCGGTCCGGCCCGTTCGCACACGGCCCGCCGCCCTGATTTCCGGAATGGCGGACCGGATAGGGTCGTCCGTCGTGAAAGCCGTACGCCGCTTTACCGTGCGCGCCGGGCTCCCGGACGCGTTGACCGAGCTGGGCACGCTCGCCACCAACCTGAGGTGGACCTGGCATCCGCCCACCCAGGACCTGTTCGCCGCCATCGACCAGGCGACCTGGGACCGGCTCGGCAACCCGCTGCTCCTGCTGGCCGAGGTGCCGGCGAACCGGCTCGAGCAGCTCGCCACCGACCAGGAGTTCCTGGCGAGAACCGCCGAGCTGTCGGATGACCTGCGGCGTTACCTCACCGGCGAGCGCTGGTACCAGCGGCGCCGCGCCGGGCTCGCCGCCCACGGCCCGGAGGGCAACGGCCGGTTCGACCGGATGCCCGAGTCGATCGCGTACTTCTCGATGGAGTTCGGTGTCACCGAGGCGCTGCCGAACTACTCCGGCGGGCTCGGCGTGCTGGCCGGCGACCACCTCAAGGCGGCCTCCGACCTGGGCGTCCCGCTGATCGGCGTGGGCCTGCTCTACCGCTCCGGGTACTTCCGCCAGTCGCTGTCGCTGGACGGCTGGCAGGTGGAGCACTACCCGGTCATCGACCCGAACGGCCTGCCGCTGGAGCCGCTGGTCGAGCCGTCCGGCGCGCCGATCCTGGTGCACGTGGCGATGCCGGGCGGCCGGGTGCTGCGCGCGCGGATCTGGAAGGCGCGGGTCGGCCGGGTGCCGCTGCTGCTGCTCGACTCCGACGTGGACGGCAACGACGACGACCTGCGCGGGGTCACCGACCGGCTCTACGGCGGCGACCAGAACCACCGGATCCGCCAGGAGATCCTGGCCGGCGTCGGCGGCGTGCGCGCGGTGCGGACCTACTGCGAGCTGACCGGGCACCCGCAGCCGGAGGTCTTCCACACCAACGAGGGCCATGCCGGGTTCCTCGGGCTGGAGCGGCTGCGCGAGCTGATGTCGGGCCAGCACCTGTCGTTCGACGAGGCGCTCTCGGCGGTGCGCGCGGGCACCGTGTTCACCACCCACACCCCGGTGCCGGCCGGCATCGACCGGTTCCCGATCGACCTGGTGCAGCACTACTTCGGCGACGGCGCGCTGCTGCCCGACGTCGACTTCCGCCGCGTGCTCGCGCTGGGCGCGGAGGAGAACGCCGGCATGTTCAACATGGCCCACATGGGGTTGCGGCTCGCCCAGCGCGCCAACGGCGTGTCCAAGCTGCACGGCCAGGTCAGCCGGGAGATGTTCGGCGCCCTGTGGCCCGGGTTCGACACCGGGGAGGTGCCGATCACCTCGGTCACCAACGGCGTGCACGGTCCGACGTGGACCGCCCGGGAGATGACCGACCTGGTCGGCGAGCGGCTCGACGCGGAGTCCGACGGCGCGCTGTGGAACCTGCGCAGCGCGCTGCGCAGGCGGCTGGTGGGCGAGGTGCGGCGGCGGGTGCGCGACGCGTGGCTGCAGCGCGGCGCGTCGCCGCTGGAGCTGGCCTGGACCGACACCGTGTTCGACCCCGACGTGCTCACCGTCGGTTTCGCCCGGCGGGTGCCGACCTACAAGCGGCTCACCCTGATGCTGCGCGACCACGACCGGCTGCGCGCGCTGCTGCTGCACCCGCAGCGGCCGGTGCAGCTGGTGGTCGCGGGCAAGTCGCACCCGGCCGACGACGGCGGCAAGGCGCTGATCCAGCAGATCGTGAAGTTCGCCGACGACCCGTCGGTGCGTCACCGGATCGTGTTCCTGCCCGACTACGACATGTCGATGGCCCGGTACCTGTACTGGGGCTGTGACGTGTGGCTCAACAACCCGACCCGGCCGCTGGAGGCGTGCGGCACGTCGGGCATGAAGTCCGCGCTCAACGGCGGGCTCAACCTGTCCATCCGCGACGGTTGGTGGGACGAGCTCTACGACGGCAGCAACGGCTGGGCGATCCCGACCGCCGACGGCGTGCACGACCCGCTGCGCCGCGACGACCTCGAGGCGGCGGCGCTCTACGAGCTGCTGGGCGGCCAGGTGGCGCCGCTGTTCTACGACCGCGGCGCGGACGGCGTGCCGGCCCAGTGGCTGGCGATGGTCCGGCACACGCTGGCCTCGTTGGGGCCGAAGGTGCAGGCGTCGCGGATGGTCACCGAGTACGTCGAGTCGCAGTACACGCCGGCGGCCACCGCGGTCGAGCTGGCCAGGGCGGACGACTTCCGGGCGGCCCGGGGGCTCGCCGAGTACCGCGAGCGGCTGTCGGGCGCCTGGCCGAACGTGCGGGTGGTCGACTGCGAGCTGAGCCTGGACCCGGACGGGCGGCGCACGCCGGTGCTGGGCGAGCGCGTCCGGGTGCGGGCGACGGTGGACCTGGCCGGGCTGTCGCCGTCGGACGTGCAGGTCCAGGTGGTCGTCGGGCGGGTCGCGGACAGCGACGAGCTCTACGACGTGGTCACCGCCCCGATGGCGGTGGAGCCCGACGGGAGGACGTACGTGGCGGAGGTCCCGCTCCCGCACACCGGCACGCTGGGTGCCACCGCGCGCATCCTGCCGAACCACGAGCTGCTGGCCAGCCCGGTGGAGCTGGGCCGCGTCGTGGTGGCCGGCTGAGCCGGCACGTCGGCCGGGCAGGCGCTCAGCAGACCTCGAGCCTGCTGCGGGTGCCCGCCACCCGGGGCCACCAGGAGGCGAGCTTCTCCGCCTCGGTGATCACCCGGCGGGCGGTCTGGTTGTCGCCGGAGGCCATGTGCGCCCGCGCGAGCGTGGCGAGGTCGTCGGCGCGGACGAGAAGGTTGTCGCCGGAGTCGGCGGCCCTCGCAGCGAGCGAGATCGCCTCGTCGAGGTCGCCGCGCAGCAGCGCGTGCAGCGCCCGGACGCCGTTGAGCTTGTAGTTCGGGTAGCCGAGCGTCGCCGCGTTCTCCAGCGCGTTGCTGGCCGTGGACAGCCCCAGCTCCGGTTCGAGCTGGCCCGCCTCGACGGTGACGCAGGCGAGGCCCGCCAGCGCCGCGAACGAGCCGGCCGCCTCGTCCGGCTGCTGGCGCATGTCCGAGGCGAGCTTGACCGCGAGGATCATGGCCTCCGAGTAGCGGCCCTGCGCCTCCAGCACGAAGATCCGCGCGGCGAGCGCCGAGCGCAGGTCCGGGTAGGCCTCGCCCAGCCGCGCCGCCAGCCGCTCGGCCCCGGCCAGGTCGCCGCTGTGCGCCGCTTCGATCGCCTCGCCGACCAGCGGGGCCGCCTCCAGCTGGCGGACCTGGTCGTTGCTCACCCACGGCAGCCGGAACAGCAGCCAGCCCGTGGACGTGCTCACCGCCGTGCGCCGGGGGAGCAGCGCGTGCAGGAACTCCGCCACGCAGGCCAGCGCGAACCCGTGCGCGAACGCCCCGCCGCCGGCCGCCCAGCTCGCCGCGAGCACCACGACGGCGAGCTCGGCCAGCGCCGAGCACAGCGCCGAGCACCACATCCGGCGGCGCACCGGCGCCCGCGTGGCCCGCACGCCGACCGCCAGGATGACCGGCACGGCCCGCAGCACCAGCGTCCGGTTCGGCCTGCTCCAGTCGCCGAGGCGCGGCCCGACGCCGACCACGATCCGCTGCACCCGCACGCCGGTCAGCGGCACGCTCGCGAGCAGGCCGATCTGGCTGGCGGCGAGGATCGCCAGCAGGCCGGTCAGCGCGCCGGCGAGGGCCGTCAGCACCCCGGACGGCGACCACTCGACGACGACCAGCGCGACGACCACCACGAGCGTCGCGAGCCAACCGGGCGTGACCAACAGGCGAATCATCCTCACGATCACCAGACGTTACGCCGCGCGGCCGGAGTTCCTCCGCCTACCGGGACAGCCAAAAGGGCAGCCTCGGAAAACCACCTGCCGGCCCGGCTCCGCGGGGTTACCGTGCACGCTCCCGCGACCCGAGGAGGCCCCCGCATGATCACCGTGCCGTTCCACCAGGACGAGCGGCTGCCGGACGCGACCCTGCCGGTCCCGCCGGGCGAGCACGTGGTCGTCGAGCCGGAGCTGCCGGCCGGGCAGCCGTGGCCGCGGCTGGTCGCGTTGTACGACGCGGTCGCCGGTGCGGTCGCCGGGGCTCTGGGCAGCGGGTCGATGCCGACGGTCGTCTCCGGTGACTGCCTGGTGGCGCTCGGGGTGGTGGCCGGCGTGCAGCGCGCGGGCGTCGACCCGTCGATCGTCTGGTTCGACGCGCACGGCGACGTGCACACGCTGGGGTCCACGACCTCCGGCTACCTCGGCGGGCTCTCGCTGCGGCTCGTGCTGGGCGCGCACGCCGACCTCGTCGCGGGCCCGCTCGGCCTGCGCCCGCTCGCCGAGCGCGACGCGGTCCTGGTCGACGCCCGCGACCTCGACCCGGCCGAGGCCGAGTACCTCGACGGCGCCGCGATCCGCCGCTGCGGGGTGGACGACGTCGAGGTCCCCGGCGGCCCGGTCGTGCTGCACGTCGACGCGGACGTCGTCGACGGGGGCGAGCTGCCCGGGCTGCGCTTCCCGGTGCCGGGCGGCCCCCCGGCCGGCGCGGTGCTCGACGCGGTCGGCCGCGTGCTCGCCACGGGCCGGGTGGCCGCGCTGAGCCTGGCGTGCTCCTGGCACCCGGGCGAGGACGACGGACGGCGCCGCGACCTGCTCGCCCGCCTGGCCGGGTGAGCCGCCTCAGGCCGCGCGCGGGGTGCGGAACACCAGCAGCGTGTGCCCGGGGAAGGTCACCGTGGTGCCCGGCGGCAGGGCCGCGTCGGAGGTGGGCGTGCCGCGCGGGGTGCCGGTGTCCAGCACGGGCACGAACTTCTCGCCGAACTCGCCTCCCGGGAGCGTGACGTCGACCGGCGAGTCGCCCGAGTGCAGCAGCAGCAGCCACGAGTCGTCCGGCACCAGCTCGCCCTCCCGGTCGCGGGACAGCGACGTCGAGCCGTCGATCCACATGCCGATCGTGCGGCGCGCCTCGTCGAACCAGTCCGCACCGGTCATCGGCGTGCCGTCCTGGTTGAGCCAGACCAGGTCCGGACGGCCGGTGGTGCTCGGCCGGCCGTCGAAGAACTCGGGCTGGCGCAGCGCCGGGGAGCCGGCCCGCAGCGCGGTCAGCCGGCGGGTGAACGCGAGCATGTCCGCCGACCGCGTGGTCGGCGTCCAGTCCAACCAGGACGTCTCGTCGTCGAGGCAGTACGGGTTGTTGTTGCCGCCCTGGGTGCGCCACAGCTCGTCGCCCGCGCACAGCATCGGCGTGCCGGTGGACAGCAGCAGCGTGGTGATCAGGTTGCGGGCCTGCCGGTCGCGCAGCGCGAGCACCGCCGGGTCGTCGGTCTCGCCCTCCACGCCGCAGTTCCACGACCGGTTGTCGTCGGTGCCGTCCCGGCCGCCCTCGCCGTTGGCGTCGTTGTGCTTCTCGTCGTGGGACACCAGGTCGCGCAGCGTGAAGCCGTCGTGCGCGGTGACGAAGTTGATCGACGCCCAGGGCCGGCGGGTGTTCTGCGCGTACAGGTCCTCCGAGCCGGACAGCCGGTAGGCCAGGTCGCGCACGCCGACCCGGCCGCGCCAGAAGTCCCGCGCCGCGTCCCGGAACCGACCGTTCCACTCCGTCCACTGTGGCGGGAAGCCGCCGACCCGGTAGCCGTCCCCGGTGGCGTCCCACGGCTCGGCGATCAGCTTGCACAGGGTCAGCACCGGGTCGGTGGTGATCGCGGTCAGCAGCGGGGAGGCCGGGTCGAAGGCGCCGCCGTGCGGGCGGCCCAGCGCGCTCGCCAGGTCCAGCCGGAACCCGTCCACACCGAGCTCGGTGGCGAAGTAGCGCATCGAGTCGGTGACCAGCCGGACCACGGTCGGCGAGGCCGGGTTCAGCGTGTTGCCGCACCCGGTGATGTCCACGTCGGACCCGTCGGCGTCGAGGACGTAGTAGGCCGGTGCGTCCAGCCCGCGCATGGACAGCGTCGGCCCGGCCACGCCGCCCTCGCCGGTGTGGTTGAACACCACGTCGAGGATCACCTCGATGCCGGCCGCGTGCAGCGCGGCGACCATGGTGCGGAACTCCGCGATCTCCCGGCCCGGCTCGCTCGCGTACCCCTCGTGCGGCGCGAGGAACCCGAGCGTGGCGTAGCCCCAGTAGTTGTGCCGCCCGGTGCGCAGCAGCGGCGGCTCGTCGACGAACGAGTGCACGGGCATCAGCTCGACCGCGGTCACCCCGAGCCGCACCAGGTGGTCGATGACCGACGGGTGGGTCAGCCCGAGGTAGGTGCCGCGCTGGTGCGCGGGCACGTCCGGGTGGCTGCGGGTGAAGCCGCGCACGTGCAGCTCGTAGATCACCGTCTCCTCGAACGGCGTGCCGGGCTTCGCGCCCGTGTCCGGGCCGCCGGGGGAGGCGACGACGGACAGCGGCACGTGGCCGAGGGAGTCGGCGTGCGAGGCGCGGCCCGTCATCGGGTCGGTGCGGTAGCCGAGGGTGGCCTCCAGGTCGGTGACCCGGCCGGTGATCCGCCGGGCGTGCGGGTCGACGAGCAGCTTGGCCGGGTTGCAGCGCAGGCCGCGCGCCGGGTCGTACGGGCCGTGCACGCGGTAGCCGTAGCGCTGACCGGGGATGACGCCCGGGACCAGGCCGTGCCAGATGCCGAACGTGCGCTCGGTCAGCCCGATGCGGTGCTCGGTGCCGTCCTCGGAGATCAGGCAGAGGTCGACGGCGTCCGCAATGGACGAGGCCACCGAGAAGCGCACCCCGCCGGCCTCGGGGTGGGCACCGAGGGGGAACGGGTGGCCCGGGAGCACGTGCAGCGGCATCCGTCCATCTTGCCCAACGCGGGCTCAGAGCCGGTACGTGCGCGCCTCGAACGAGTCCTCCTCGGTAGCTGCGGGTGCCCGGACCGGCGTGTCGTCCGGTGTGTCGTCGGCCCGGGCGGAGACGACGAGCCGGGCAAACAGCTCCTGGTGGGCGGTCCAGCCGTGGGTGGACGGGCAGGCCAGCGTCAGCAGCAGCATCCGGCCGGTGCCGGGCTCGGGGACGAACGCCTGCAGCTGCACGGTCAGCGCGCGCCGCTCGCGCGCCTGCTCCACGCCGGGCACCCGCTGCGCGACGACCGCGGTGCCGAGCCCGGTCTCCAGCGCCACGGTCTCCCGCACGTCCGGCCCGCCGACGTCCTCCATCGCGTCCCGCAGCGACTCGGCGGTGTCGGCGTCCCAGCGGGGCGGCACCTCCAGCACCACGCCGGTGAGCACGGCCGGCGCCGCGTCGGGCGGGGTGACCACGGCCATCAGGAACGCGCCCTCGCGCAGCGCGGTCTCCACGGCCTCGGTCGCGACCGGCTCCAGGTCGGCCGCCGCCGGCAGGTCCCGCAGCTCGCCGAGGATCGCGGCGAACTCGCGGATCGCGCTCGGCGGGTCCTCGATCGGGATCCGGCGGACGGTGTCGGGCATCGCGAGACGCATCGGGGCCTACTTCGGGTGTCGTTCGTTCAGCTCGTCGCGCACGACGTTGACCACGGCGTTCTGCGCCGCGTCGCCGCGCGGGCCGGCGAGCAGCTTGAGCGCCTCCAGCTCGCGCTTGTCCGCCGCGGACAGGTGGCCGCCGCCGGCCTCGATGGTCCGCACGGTCGCGTCGACGGAGCCGCTGAACGCCTCGCCGGCGAGCCGGGCGTCGCCCTTGAGCACCTGGCCCGCGCCGTCGGTGGCGGCCTTGAGGCGCAGCCCGCCGCGCAGCGAGCCGGTCTGCCGCGCGTAGCGGCTGGTCTCGGCCACGTCCCGGGCGAGCCTGGGCAGGCCGCCGGTGGTGAGCCCGTCGGCCGCGCCGCCCGCGACCCCCCGGGCGCCGGTGGCGAGCCTGCTCGACCCGAGCACCGGACGGGCCAGGCCCCGGAGCCCGCCGACCGCGGCGGAGGTGACGGTCCGTCCCGGAACCACGGTGAGCGCGAGGGAGAGGTTGCTCGGGGCGTTGCGCGAGCCGGCGATCCGCTGGCCGATGCCGGCCAGCGCGCTGACCCCGGCGGTGCCGGCGGACACCGTGCCGAGCACGGCGGCGGCCGGGGCGCCGACGCCGGTGAGCGCGAGCCCGGCGGACGCGGCGGCGGTGGCGGCGGAGACGATGCCGGACACCTTCGACACGCCGTCGAGGGTCTGCACGTACCAGCTGTCGTTCTCCGGCTCGAAGGCGTCGCCGGGCCCGCCGCGGACGCCCTCGGCGGCGGCGTCGGCCTCCCGCAGGTGCTTGGCCTGCAGGCGGTGGGCGTCGTCGATGACCCGGTGGAGGCGGGCCTCGACGCCGGCGGCCGCGTCGACCGCGCCGAGGTAGGCGTTGTAGCGGCCGGCGTAGTGCGGGCTGCTCGGGTCGCGCGGGATGGCGCCCGCGGCCGCGTTCAGGGCGTCGTCGGCCCGCTCCAGCCGGGCGCGGAGCGTGCGGGCCCGGTCCTCGAGCTCCTCGGCGCGGTCCTGGTTCGCCTTCATCAGGGCACCCCAGCGGGCGAGCGCCTCGGAGGCCTTGCCCATGGCCTCCGCACCCTTGCCCATGCCCTGCGGGAGGTCGTCGCCGTGGTCGCTGAACTCCTCGGCGGCGCTGCCGCCCCACTCGGCGTCGTCGGTGATCGTGCAGGCCTCCTCGAGGCGGGGCAGCGTGGCCGCGATGACGCGCAGGGCCCGCGACATGGCCATCAGGACCGCCTGCACGGAGGCGGTGTCGCCCGGGGTGGGGTCGAACCCCAGCGCCGGGAAGCTGCGCAGGTTCACCGCACGCCCCGCTGCCGGGCGAGCGTCACGACGGCGGCGCCGCGCAGGACGTCGAGCTGCTCCTCGACGATCTCGCGGTTGGCGAGGTCACGCATCCGGGTCTCGCTCCGGTCCTCGAGGATCTGGTAGTTGGACAGGGCGTCGCGGACGTTCTCGGCGGTCTTGTCGATCTTGTCGCGCATCGCGTCGAGCCCGTCGGACCACTGCTGCATCACCTCGCCCACGGCGGCGCTGATGTCGCCTGGGCCGAGGTCGCAGCCCTGGGCGCCGAGCACCCCGATCACCCCGGCGACCTCGTCGGCGACCGCGTTCAGCTCGCCGACCCGGGCCGCGAGCCCCGCCTCGTCGACGACGTAGCCCTCTCCCATCAGCTCCTCCTTCGGCTGTCGTTGGTGGTCAGTAGACGGTGCTGGGGCCGGGGGCCGGTACCGGCGCTGCGCAGCCGGGCAAGCCCCCGGCACACCCGGGCAAACCGGCGACCAACAGTGGCGCCCGCCCGCTGCCCGGCGCGGCGAGTACCAGGACGGGGCGCGAGTCGGGGCGGTGCAGCAGGTAGGCCCGCAGCGTCGCCGGTGCGCGTCGTGGGGGGTCTGTCTCGACCGCCGGCGGTGCGGGCACGACGGCGACCAGGTCGGCGTCGGGTGTCGGCGGGTCGGGTGTCGGCGGGGTGGCCGGGACGGTGGCGGTCCGGTGGCGGGGTTCCTGGTCGGGTTGGTGCGGGCCGGGGTCCGGTCGCGGCGGCGCGGCCGCTGCCCGCCGGCCGGCCGGGTCGTGCCCGCCGGCAGGTCCGGCCCCGGTCCGCACCTCGCCCGGCGGGAACCGGGTGGTCCCGCCGCGGCCGGCCTGCGGGAGCTCGGGTGCCGGCCGGCCACCCGCCTCGGCCGGCGGAGCCGCGCCGGGCGCGCCCGGCGGTTCCTGCTGGACCGGGCGGGCGGGAGGTGGTCCGTCGGGGCCGCGGTGGGTCGGCGGGTCCACGGGCCCGCGCGGGGCCGGCGAGTCGCCGGTGTCCCGCCAGGCGGCCGTCGAGGTGGATCCCGGCGTCGGCGGGCCGGGGACCGCCGGCCGGCTCGCGCCGTCCGGCGTCGGTGTCCGGCCCGCTGCGCCCGGCGCCTGCCGGGACGCCGGTGGCCCGGCCGAGCGATCCGGCGTACCGAGCCCGGCCGGCCTGCCCGCCGTCGCCGTGTTGCCGGCCGGTCGGCCCGGGCCACCTGTGCGGTCGATCGGGCCGCGCACGTCGTGCCCACCGGGGCCGTCCGACCCGGTTCGCCGGACGGGGCCGGCGCGGCCCGGCACACCCGCGCCCGGCGGTTCCGGTGTGCCCGGCATGACCGGCCGGCCGGGAGGGCTGCCCCGGGCCGCCCCGGCCGGGAACGCCGACGCGGACGTCCCGCCCGGCCCGTCCGGCGGCACGGCGTGCCCCGGCGGGACCACCCCGCTCGGCCGGACCGGCAGGTCCGGCCCACCCACCGACTGCGGAAGCACACCACCGAGCCCCGGTACGTCCGAGACGAAGCCGCCCGCCGCCGGCCACGCCGGCGCGGCCAGGCCGACGGCGACGCCACCGGTCCACCCGGTGACCCATCCCGACAGCCGCGCCGTGGCCTCCGCCGGCCCGGGCGACCACCCCGAGGCCCACCCGGAGCCGGGCCGGCCGGACGAGCCCGGGGCCGACCCCGCCAGGCGGACGGCCGCCGCGGCCGCGGCGGCCTCGCGCAGGTGCCGGGCCCGCAGCCGCCGCGCCCGGACCAGCACGTTCTCCAGCGCGCCGTCCAGCGGCTCCTCCCCGCCGGGCGCGGCGCGCAGCCGGCGGGCGAGCTGGTCCAGCCGCTCGGCCTCTCGCTGGTTGGCCACCAGCCGGGACTGCCACGCCGACACCGCCCGCTGTGCCGCCCGCAGGGCCGCGGCGACCTCGTCGAGACCTCCGGCCAGCCCGGCCGTGCCGGTGCGGAACGCGCACGCCGCGGCACCCCGCCAGGCACCGGCCCGGGCCGTCCGGCGCAGGCCGTCGGCCGAGGTGCCGACCGCGGCCAGGCCCCGGGCGATGCGCGCGAGCATCGCCTCCACGTCCGCCACCGAACCGGGGGCCGGGTCGAAGCCCAGGCCGAGGAATGTCCGCACCGGGCGGAGTCAATCGGCGACCGGCCCGGCCGGGAACCGCCGTTGCGCACCGAGGCAAACCGAGGGCACGGCTGCGCAAAGCCTCATGTTGAATAGGGCACCGTGACGGAACTGGACGATCTGGTCGTGCACATGTCCGACGTCGGGGTCCGGCGCGGCACCACCAACCTGCTGTCGGGGGTGAACTGGAGCGTCGAGCTCGACGAGCGCTGGGTGATCCTCGGTGCGAACGGGGCGGGCAAGACCACGCTGCTCCGGCTCGCCGCCGCCGAGCTGCACCCCACCACGGGCCGGGTGCACGTCCTCGGCGAGCGCCTCGGCCGGGTGGACGTGTTCGAGCTGCGCACCCGCATCGGCTTCTGCTCGGCCGCGCTGCTCGCCCGGGTGCCCCCGCGGGAGAAGGTCCTCGACGTCGTGGTCAGCGCCGGGTACGCGGTCGTCGGCCGCTGGCGCGAGGACTACGACCAGCTCGACACCGGCCGGGCCCAGGAGCTGTGCAAGTCCTTCGGCATCGCCCACCTCACCGACCGCGAGTTCGGCACCCTGTCCGAGGGCGAGCGCAAGCGCACCCTCATCGCCCGCGCGCTGATGACCGACCCCGAGATGCTGCTGCTCGACGAGCCGGCCGCCGGGCTCGACCTCGGCGGCCGCGAGGACCTCGTCGCCCGGCTGACCGAGCTCGCCCGCGACCCCGACGCGCCGGCCACCATCCTCGTCACCCACCACGTCGAGGAGATCCCGCCCGGTTTCACCCACCTGCTGCTCGTCGCGGACGGCGGTGTCGTCGCGCAGGGCCTCCTCGAGGACGTGCTGACCAGCGGCAACCTGTCGGCCACGTTCGGCCAGCACCTGGAGCTGGAGCGGATCGGCGACCGGTACTTCGCACGCGCAGTTCCGCCTCTCCGGGATTGACGGTGTTGGTTGCGGTCCGGCGAATGGTGCGGTTTGGTCACGTACTTGTGGCTGGGTGGCGTCACGGTCCCCTGAGGTCGCGTTGATGGTCGCGAGACCTCACACGATGATCCACTGATAGGGGGACACTAGTGTCGTCTGCACGTGACCGACGAGTAGGGAGGCAGCGGCGTGGGTGAGTTCGTCAGGCTCGAGGTGGACGGGGGCATCGGCACCATCCGGCTGGACCGCCCGCCGATGAACGCTCTCAACAAGCAGGTGCAGGAGGAGATCCGCGAGGCCGCCCGGCAGGCCGACACCCGCGACGACGTCCGCGCGGTGATCGTCTACGGCGGCGAGAAGGTGTTCGCGGCCGGCGCGGACATCAAGGAGATGGCCGACATGTCCTACGTGGACATGGCCAACCGCGCGGGCGCGCTGTCCTCCGCGTTCGCCTCCGTCGCCGAGATCGGGAAGCCGACGGTCGCCGCGGTCACCGGCTACGCGCTCGGCGGTGGGCTCGAGCTGGCGCTGTGCTGCGACCGCCGGGTGGCCGGCGACAACGCGAAGGTCGGCCAGCCGGAGATCCTGCTCGGCGTGATCCCCGGCGCCGGCGGCACCCAGCGGCTCGCCCGCCTGGTGGGGCCGAGCCGCGCCAAGGACATCGTCTACACCGGACGGTTCGTCGACGCGACCGAGGCGCTCGCGATCGGCCTGGTCGACGAGGTCACCGCGCCCGACGACGTGTACACCACGGCGCGGCGGTGGGTCGAGCAGTTCACCACCGGCGCCGCCCGGGCGCTGGCCGCGGCCAAGGCGGCCATCGACGGCGGCCTGGACGGCGACCTGGCGAGCGGGCTGAAGCTGGAGAGCCACCTGTTCGCCTCGCTGTTCGCCACCGAGGACCAGAAGACCGGCATGCGGTCGTTCATCGAGAACGGGCCGGGGAAGGCGACCTTCAGTGGCAAGTGAAGCGGCGAACGACCCCGCACCCAACCCGCACGCCACGGCCGCCGAGGTCGAGGCGGCGCGCTCGGATCCCAAGCTGGCCAACGTGCTTTACCACGACTGGGAGGCCGACAGCTACGACGACAAGTGGTCGATCTCCTACGACGAGCGCTGCATCGACTACGCCGTGGGCCGGTTCCGGGCCGTGGCCGGCGACGCGGACCGGCCGTACCCGAGGGCGATGGAGCTGGGCAGCGGCACCGGCTTCTTCCTGCTGAACCTCATGCAGGGCGGGGTGATCAAGCAGGGCTCGGTCACCGACCTGTCGCCCGGCATGGTCCGGGTGGCGCTGCGCAACGCCGAGCACCTCGGGCTGGACGTGGACGGGCGGGTGGCCGACGCCGAGCGCATCCCGTACGACGACGACACGTTCGACCTCGTCGTCGGGCACGCGGTGCTGCACCACATACCGGACGTGCCGGCGGCGTTCCGCGAGGTGCTGCGGGTGCTCAAGCCGGGCGGGCGGTTCGTGTTCGCCGGCGAGCCGACGAAGATCGGTGACACCTACGCGCGCAGGCTAGGCCAACTGACCTGGTGGCTGACCACGAACATCACCAAGCTCCCGGCACTGGCCGGCTGGCGGCGCCCGCAGGCCGAGCTCGACTCCTCCTCGCGGGCGGCGGCGCTCGAGGCGGTCGTCGACCTGCACACGTTCGACCCGACCGCGCTCGAGCGCAGCGCACGCGAGGCCGGCGCGGCGAACGTCCGCGCGGTGACCGAGGAACTGGCGGCGGCGCTGTTCGGCTGGCCGGTGCGCACCTTCGAGGCCGCGGTGCCCCAGGAGAAGCTGACGCCGGGCTGGCGGCTGTTCGCCTACAAGGCGTGGCTGCGACTGTCCTGGCTGGACGAGAACGTGCTGCGCCGGATCGCACCCCGCGAGCTGTTCTACAACGTGCTGGTGACCGGGACCAAGCCCTGACCTACGAGTTCACCCCGGCGGACGTGGCCTACCTGCGCGGGGCCACCGGGGCGCTCGCGGAGGCCGGCCGGCTGCCGCTGACCGGTGCGTCCTACCTCGCGGACGTGGCGACGGTCCGCGACCGCCTCGGCGACCGGGCCGGCGCGGTACTGGAGACGGTGCTGCTGCGCCGCAGGGCGGCGGCCAAGCTGGACGACCCGGCGCGCTGGCTGCTCACCGGCGACGCGCTGCAGCAGGCGACGCCGGCGCCGGTGGCGCGGCTGCGCGCGCGCCGGTTCGCCGGCCGCGACGTGCACGACGTGACCTGCTCGGTCGGCGTCGACCTGGCCGCGCTGACCGCGTCCGCGCGCCGCTGCGTCGGCTCGGACCTCGACCCGGTGCGGCTGGCCATGGCCCGGCACAACGTCCCCGGCGCGACGCTCGTGCGGGCCGACGCGCGGCACCCGGTCAGCCGCGGCACGGCCGTGTTCGCCGACCCGGGCCGCCGCGACGCCGCCGGGCGCCGCCGCTGGCGGGCGGGCGACTACCTGCCGCCGCTGGACGAGCTGGCCCGGGCGTGGCGCGGCGCCGACCTGGCGGTGAAGTGCGCGCCCGGCATGGACTTCGCCGAGCTGCCCCCGGACCTCGCGCCGGCCGAGGTGGAGCTGGTGTCGCTGGACGGCCAGGTCCGCGAGGCGTGCGTGTGGACCGGTTCGCTGGCCACCCGCGGCGTCTCCCGGCGGGCGACGGTGCTGCGCTCGACCGGGCGGGAGTGGACGGTCACCGACGCCGAGCCCGGCGAGTGCCCGGTGCGCGAGGTGGGGGAGTGGCTGGTCGACCCGGACGGTGCCGTGGTGCGGGCCGGGCTCGTGCGCCAGTACGCGGCGCGGCACGGCCTGTGGCAGCTGGACGAACGGATCGCCTACCTGTCCGGGGACGCGCCGCCGCCCGGCATCCGCGCGTTCCGCGTGGTCGAGGACGGCCACTACAGCGAGAAGACGCTGCGCAGGCGGCTGCGCGACCGGGAGGTCGGCCGGCTGGAGATCCTGGTGCGCGGCCTGGACGTGGACCCGAACGCGCTGCGCCCGCGGCTGCGGCTGCGCGGCCCGAACGAGGCGACGGTGGTGATCACCCGGGTGGGGCGGACGCCGATGGCGTACGTGTGCGAGGCGGTTCGGGCCGGCGAGCTCTCGTGAGTGGGTAGCGGTGCGCAATGCCCCTGCGCGCCGCTACCCACTCACGCCCCTGCCGCCCCTGTGGAGCCGATCCTGCCCACCCACCTGATGGCGGGTAGAAGCCTGTCGAGCAGCGCGCGCCCGGCCGGGGTCAGCGAGCAGCACGCGATCGCGTCCGCCTCGCGCTCGCACGCCACGAGCCCGTTGTGCGCCAGCCGGTCGAGCGCGCAGTCCAGCGGGCCGTCGTGGGACGCGCGCAGGTCCTGGTACCGCCGCGGCCCGCAGGACAGCGCCGCCAGCACGTCCAGTTCGCGCTCGCCGGGCAGCACGCTCAGCAGTTCGCGCAGCCCGGGCGCGGCCTGCGCGCCGTTCACGTCCGGGCACGGCCCGGCCTCGTCCGGCGCCCGCCGCGGCCCGCGCAGCGGCGGGACCGTGCAGGTCGGCACGTCGGCCGTGGTGATCCGGTCGCGCCCGGCCTGCTTGGCGTGCAGCAGCGCCGCGTCCGCGCCCCGGAACAGCGCGCACAGGTCGTGGTCGGCGTTGTGGTCGCGGCCGGCCAGCCCGATCGACGCGGTGAGCCCGGTGATCGCCACGGTGCCCTCCCGCGCCGAGGGCGCGGTGACGGCGGCCGCCCGGACCCGGGTCAGGATGCGCTCGGCGACCTTCTCGCCGCGCACGATGTCGGTGGCCGGCAGCAGCACGAGGAACTCGTCGCCGCCGTGCCCGCCGTAGCGGCCGACGATGTCCATCTGGCGTACCGCGCCCCGCACGACCGAGGCGACCGACCGCAGCACGGCGTCCCCGGCGAGGTGGCCGTGCGTGTCGTTGATCTCCTTGAACCGGTCGAGGTCGAGCATGAGCAGCACGGTGGGCTGGTCGCCGACCTGGTCGAGGATCTCCGAGGCCGCGTTGTCCCACGCCCAGCGGTCGAGCAGACCGGTGAGCTTGTCCGTGGTGCGGTAGCCCAGCGGCTGCCCGCATGTCGCGCAGCGCGTCGCACGATGGGTATCGTCCGCGCTCGCGGGCCGCATCGCGGGAACCTCCCGGGATGTTGGACTGTGGTACGCCAAAAGGATGAGAGTCTCTTTCATATGAGTTGATCGCTCGTCTCGCAGCCTAGACTGGTTGACGCCCAGGTTTCAACTGACAAAAATGACGAGACGTATCCAAGGCTTAGCTGTGAGTAGAGGCACGGGGGGGCGGGGAGGCCACATGGTTGAGCGTGCGAGAGCCCTGGCCGACAAGCTGAACCGCTTGTTCGCCAACAGCACGACCCGCGGCGGTCAGGAGTACAGCAACGAGCAGGTGGCCGCCGCCATCGTCGCGACCGGGGTCACGATCTCGCAGAGCTACATCTGGCAGCTGCGGAAGGGCAAGAAGAACAACCCGACGTTCAAGCACCTGCAGGCCCTCGCGGCGTTCTTCGGGGTGCCCGTCTCGTACTTCTTCGACGACGAGGTGACCGACCGGGTCGACCAGCAGCTCGAGGAGCTCAAGGCCGAGCAGGAACGGCTGAACCGGATCATGGGCAGCAGCGACGCGCAGCTGATGGCGCTGCGGGCCGGCGAGCTGTCGCCCGCGGGCCGGCGGCAGGTGATGGACCTGCTCGACGTGGTCCACCGGCTGGAGAAGGCGGAGCGGGACACTAGGCCGAAGGAGTGAACATCACCCGGTCGTGCCGGCGACCGGCGGTGTTCTGGAATGCTGCGACGCGGAAACGAGACGGGTACTGGGGGGTGAGGTCGGGGAGGTGTGAACGGTGGGGGAACGGGAGTTGCGCCGGCGCTGCCGTCGGTTGCTCAACGAACTACACATCCGCCCACCGCTGGACGTGCACGAACTGTGCCGGCGAGTGGGCCTGCAGCGTGGCAAGCCCATCCGGCCCGTCGCGCACCCGATCCCCGTCCCGGGCCCGTTCGGCGCCTGGATCACCACCGACTCCGCCGACTACATCCTGTACCAGCAGGAGACGTCCAAGGCCCACCAGGGGCACATCATCCTGCACGAGCTCGGGCACATCCTGGCCGGTCACCGCAGCGACGAGGACGACGACGCACTGCTCGGCCAGCTCTACCCGGACGTGTCGCCGGACCGGCTGCGGTCGCGGTACCCCGACCTCGAGCCCGGTGCCGTCCGGCGGGCGCTGCGGCGCACCTCCTACGACTCCGACCAGGAGCGTGAGGCGGAGACGGTCGCCACGATCATCCTCGAGTGGGCCTCGGTGCTCGACTCGGTCGGGCCGCCGGCGTCCTCCTCGGACGCCACCGCCCAGCGGATGGGCACCGCGCTGACCGACCGGCTGGGATGGCTGTGACCTACACCGGTTTCGACATCGTCCACGGCATCGTGTCGTTCGGCGCCCTGGCGTGGATGCTCTACCTGGTCGCCCGCGCGCCGGGCGACGTCCGCCGGTGGGCGGTGGCCGGGCTGCTGGCCGGCTGGTCCATCGCCTACCCGTTCGGCATCGCGGCGAGCGTCGGCGTGGACTTCCTCGGTGTCGACGCGATGAACGCCCGCTACATCCAGCACGCCCTGCTGCTGGTCGCCGCGTACAGCCTGGTCTGCTTCTTCCAGTTCTCCGCGCTCGAGCCTCGGCTGGCCCGCGGGCGCGCGGTCCGCGACGCGGTCGTGCTCGGCGTGGCACTGATGATCATCACCGTGGCGAACGTGATGATCCCGGCCGGCCTGCGGGTGCCGGCCGCCACGGTGACCGCGACGCCCGGCGAGGGCCCGGTCGGCGTGGCCGACATCGCGTTGTTCTACATCGCGGCCAACAGCTACCTGCTCTACGCGTTCGCCGCCGCGTGCGTGTGGACCCGCCGCTACGCTCGCGGCGCGGAACCCCTGCTGCGCCGCGGGCTGCGCGTCGCCTCGATCGGCCTGGCCGCGATCTCGCTGGCCGGGGCCACGTTCGTCGCGTCCAACATCAGCCGGTGGGCCGGCACCCCGGCTCCGCCACCGGTGGTGATCACGAGCATCTTCCTGCTGCTGCTCGGCATCGTGCTGTTCGTCGTGGGCATGGCCTACCCGACCGTGCGGACCAGGCTCGCCGCGGCGCGGGTGTGGCGCCGGCACCGCCGCGCGTACCGGCGCCTCCGTCCGCTGTGGACGGTGCTGAACGAGCAGTTCCCGGAGGACGCGCTGAGCCGGGTGCCGGCCAGCCGCTGGCGCGACGCGCTGACCCTGCGCAGCGTGCACCGCCGCTACTACCGCCGGGTGATCGAGTGCCGCGACGGGCTGGTGCGGATCAGCCCGTACCTCGCGAGCCTCGGCGCGGACCCGGCCGACCTGCTCGACCCGGAACGCCTGGCCCGCCAGCTCTCCGACGCGCTGCGCGCCCACGCGGCCGGCGAGACCGTGCCCTCGCAGGCGATCCCGATCGCGCTGCCGGCCGAGGACAGCCTCGACGCCGACGTGGACCGGCTGGTCGAGCTGTCCCAGGCCGTCGAGCGCGACAGGCGCGGCAGTCGCCGGCTGACTCCGCATCGACCCCCACCCGACCGAGCCGACCCCCACGCAGTCGAGTCGACCCCCACAGTCGAGTCGTCCGCTCACGCGGTCGAGCCGGCCCGCCACGCGGTCGAGTCGTCCCCTCACGTGGTCGAGCCGACCCGCCACGCGGTCGCCGGCTGCCGGTGACGCTAGGAGGCCGAGCCGGCGCTGAGCCGGTCGAGTACGAAGCCGCGGACCGCGTCCAGGTCCGCGCCGGTCGCCACGTACACCTCCCGCCCACCGTCCACACCGGACCTCTCGCGGGCGGCCGGGGAGCGGCGATCGGTGACCACCATGCCGCGGGTGGGGCCGTGCGCGCACACCACGTCCACCGGGAACGGCGTGGTCTCCAGCAGGCCGGGCGAGACCGCCTCGGCCATGGCGATCGCGTCGTGGATGACGGTGCCGTCGTGCCCGAGCGCACCGCGGTAGAACTCCCGGTAGGTCGCGGTGAGCTCGACGAGCAGCCGGCCGCGCGGGCCGCTGGCCGCGAGCCCGTCGAGCCAGGCGGCGTCGACCGCGCACCGGACGGTCAGGTCGGTCGGCACCAGCACGGTGGGCACCTCCTCCTCGGCCAGCACCCGCCGCGCCGCCTCGGGGTCGCTCCAGATGTTGAACTCCGCTGCCGCGGTGACGTTCCCGCCGTCGATGCTGCCGCCCATGATCACGACGCGGGCGATCTTGTTGCGCGCGCCCGGGTGGGCGGCCAGCAGCAGCGCGATGTTGGTCAGCGGTCCGATGGGGACGATCGTCACCGGCTCGGCCGCGCTCTCGAGCAGCGAAGCCATCAGCGTCACCGCATCGGTGCCGGCCAGGCCCGTCGAGCGCTCCGGCAGCAGGTCCGACCGCCCCGACAGCCCGTCCGTGCCGTGCACGTGCCGCGCCCGGTGCGGGTGCGGGTAGACCAGCGGCCGGTCCGCGCCCGCGGCGACCGGCACGTCCTCGCGGCCGAACAGCGCGAGCAGCCGCAGCGCGTTGCGCGTGGTCATCGCCAGCCCGACGTTGCCGAACACGGTCGTCACGCCCAGCAGGTCGACCTCGGGGCTCGAGCACGCGAGCGCGATGGCGAACGCGTCGTCCACGCCGGGGTCGGTGTCGATGATCAGAGCGGTCATGCACCTGACCGTAGCGCCCACCGCAGGTTCCACATCTGCCCGGCGGAGGCCACCAGCAGCAGCGACGCGACCACCGCCGCGGGCAGCCACGGACCCGCCGCGCCGACCGCGAACGGCAGGGCGATCGCGGCCGCGGTGATCGCCCAGCGCCGGGAGACCCGGCCGAGCAACGTGACCATCAGCAGGAACACCGACACCCCGGAGCACAGCAGCCAGCGCGTCGGACCGGGCAGGTGCTCGGCGGGCGCGCCGGCCACCGCGCCCAGTCCGGCGGCGATCGCGGTGATGGCGGTGACCACGACGAAGTGCGCGGGCAGCACCGCCGCGGGCGGGTACGGGTGAGCCTCGGCGAACGCGTACCGCACGTTCAGCGCCCACAGCGTGATCAGGATGCAGAAGCCCGAGGCGACCGCGAGCAGCAGCAGCCACCCCCGACCGCCGCCCGGTGTCCAGTCCTCGACCGCCGACCACGAGTCGACGAGCAACAGCATGCCCTCGCCGAGGACGATGATCACGAACAGGCCCAGCCGCTCGCCGAGGTGCGCGGCGTCGATCCGGGCGGCCACGAGCCGCTGCGGTGCGCGCTCCGCCCGCTCCCGCCGCCGGGCGCGTGCCGAGCGCTTGGCCAGCCGCTCGTTGAGGTGGGCGAGCAGCGCGGCGCCGCCCTCGCGGCTGGACAGGACGCTGAAGTACAGCGTCATGCCGAGGCCGATGATCCACAGCGTCAGCTTCGCGGTCGGGTCGGACACGAAGAACGAGACGACCCACGGCAGCAGCCCGGCGTTGCGGGTGGCCGCCGTCCACGACAGCACCACCTGCCCGGAGCGGGTGAACGCCCCGGAGCCGAGGGCGCCGGCGAGGATGTAGGCCAGGGCGAACACGTTGGCCCGCGCGGAGAGGACCTCGGGCACGCTCGCCGCCATCACCGCGATGCCGGCCATGCCGAGGAACATCGAGCGGACGCGGACCCGCTCGGCGAGGACGTTCGAGTACAGCGTGAACGTGACCCACACGAGCCAGATCGCCAGGTACAGCGCGAAGAACAGCACGACGTCGTCGCGGCCGGAGTCGTGCTCGGCGGGCAGCAGATGGGCGAGCTGGTGCACCGCGGCCACCGCGACGAGGTCGAAGAACAGCTCCAGCCAGCTGGCGTGCCGGTCGGTGGGCACCGGGTGCTCGCTCATGGCATGCAAGGTACGGTCAGCGGCCATGACGTCGATGTGGGGCGCGCCGGTGGCGGACCGGGTGCGGGGCTGGCGGCGGTCGCGCCGGGACCCCGGCCAGGCGCGGTTCCTGACCCTCGACTCGCTGCGCTGGGTGATCCGCAACCGGGCGTGGACGCCGTGGTACCTGGTGCGGTACTGGCGGCTGCTGAGGTTCCGGCTGGCCAACCCGCACATCGTGCTGCGCGGCATGGTGTTCCTCGGCAAGGACCTCGACGTGCACTGCCGCCCCGGCTACGGCCGGATGGAGATCGGCCGCTGGGTGCACATCGGCGACGGCAACGCCATCCGCTGCCACGAGGGCTCGCTGCGCATCGGCGACAAGGCCGTGTTCGGCCGGCAGAACGTGGTCAACTGCTACCTCGACATCGAGCTCGGCGACGCCGCCCTGGTGGCCGACTGGGTGTACATCTGCGACTTCGACCACGTGACGTCCGACATCCACCTGCCGATCAAGGACCAGGGGATCGTGAAGGCCCCGGTGCGGATCGGCCCGGACACCTGGCTGTGCACGAAGGTGACGGTCACCAAGGGCAGCCGCATCGGCCGCGGCGCGGTGGTGGGCGCGCACGCGGTGGTGAAGGGCGACGTGCCGGACTACGCGGTGGCGGCCGGCATCCCGGCGAAGGTGGTGCGCGACCGCCGGTCCGTGTACGAGGCCGACGCCGCGCGCCGGGCCGCGGTCGCGGACATGTCCCGCAAGGCCGCCGCCGCACTGAAGAAGACGTTGGAGAGCAGCTGAGCAAGAACCACGCGGCGCCGGCGACACCGAGTCGTCCCGTGGCGCGGTCGAGTCGACCCGTGGCGCGGTCGAGTCGTCCTGTGGCGCGGTCGAGTCGTCCTGTGGCGCGGCTGAGTCGTCCTGTGGCGCGGCCGACACGACCACGACCACGCCCACCGGCGGCGCCGCGCAGCGGGTCGGTTCGGCGGTGTGGGGAGTCGGTTCGCCTGCGTGGCGGGTCGGTTCGGCGATGTGAGGGGTCGGTTCGCGGGGGCGGTCAGTCGCGGAAGGCGTTGCCCGTCGCGATCTTGGGGCGGCCCAGCACCGGATGCTCGCGCACCGACGCCGTGCGGTACACCTCCGCGGTCGCCTCCGCGATGCCGGTCCAGTCGAACTCCGCGCCCAGCCGGGCCTTCGCCGCCCTGGCCCGGCGCGCGGCGGCCGCGGGGTCGGCGAGCACCGCGCGCACGCCGTCCACGATGCCGTCCACGTCCCCGGGCTCGACCGACAGCCCGGTGACGCCGTCCACCACCAGTTCCGCCAGGCCGCCCGCGGTCGAGGCGACCAGCGGCGCCCCCGCCGCGGCCGCCTCCAGCGCGACGATGCCGAACGGCTCGTACCGGCTCGGCAGCACCACCACGTCGGCCGCCGCCAGGCACGCCACCAGCGACCGGTCCGGCAGGTGACCCACGAAGTCCACCGACCGCCGCACCCGCAGCCTGCGCGCCTGCTCCACCAGCGCGGCGGCCTGCACCCCCTGGCCGGCGACCACCAGCCGCGCGCCCGGGTGCGCGCGGCGCAGCCGGGGGAGCGCGGCGAGCAGGTCGTGCACGCCCTTCTCCCACTCCAGCCGGCCGAAGTAGACGACCAGCGGCGCCCCGCCGGGGCTGTGCCGCTCGCGCGCGGCCCGCACGTCGGCCGGCGACACCCGCCAGCCGCGCGGCTCGATGCCGTTGTGGATCACCGCGATCTCGTCCGGCTCGACCTCGAACAGGTAGGCCACCTCGGACCGCATCGCCGACGAGCACGTGATCAGCGCGTCCGCCCGGTTCGCCAGCCACCACTCGACCGAGTGCACCTGCTGGTTCAGCCGCTGCGAGAGCCACCCGCTGTGCCGGCCCGCCTCGGTCGCGTGCATGGTCGCCACCAGCGGCCCGCCGGCGTGCTCGGCCAGCGTGATCGCCGGGTGGGTGACCAGCCAGTCGTGCGCGTGCACCACGTCCGGCCGCCAGCCGGCCAGCAGCCCGAGGCCCGCGCGGATCATGCCGTGGCCCATCGCGAGCGTCCACGCCACGAGGTCCTTCTCGAACAGCAGGTGCGTCGGGTCCTCCGCGATCCGGATCACCCGCACGCCCTCGGCGACCGAGTCGGTCGTCGGGTGGGTCACCGCGTCGGTGCCCGCCTCCTGCCGGCACAGCACCACCACCTCGTGGCCGAGCGCGGTCAGGTGCCGGGCCAGCGCGTGCACGTGCCGGCCCAGCCCGCCGACGACCACCGGGGGGTACTCCCACGACAGCATCAGGATCCTCACGGCATCAACCCCCGCGCGTCGAGGTGTCCGAACGGTCCGTCCTCGGCGCGCAGCTGCGCCGCGCGGTGCCGGGCGCGGGCGTCCTGGCCCGCGCGGACCAGGCTGGCCAGCTCGCCGAACCGGTCGCCGTGCACCTTCGCGCGGCGCCGCGCGTAGTCGGCCGCCGAGTCCTTCGTGACCATGAACGCCCAGTCGCTGGACAGCGTCAGCAACGCCTCGCGCACCAGCTGGTCGCGTGCCGGGTCCCGGACGCCGCGCGGCTGCGGCGGCAGCGCGAGCAACTCGTCCTGCACCGCGGCGCCCGCCGTCACCAGGTCCGACACCTGCTCGCCGTCCCAGACCCGCCAGTCCTTGCCCGACCCCCACGACGAGGCGGGCAGCTCCACCGGCGTGCCCAGGTGCCCCGCCTCGAGCGCGCCGTGCAGCGTGGTGACCCGCACGCCGGCCTCCGGCAGCGCGCGCAGCACCGCCTCCAGCCACGCCGGCCCCTCGTACCACCAGTGGCCGAACAGCTCGGTGTCGTAGGCGGCCACGACCAGGCCCGGCCGGCCGTGCCGGTCGCGCAGCGCCCGCAGCCGCGCGACGACCGTGGCCACGAAGTCGGCCGCGTGCCGGGCCACCGCGGCGGCCGCCGGCCCCGGCTCGTAGGGCCGCTTGCGCGCCGGCGGCACCTGCTTGCCGGTGACCCGGGTGGGCTTGAGGCCGCTCTCGTGGTCGAACGTGTGGAAGTCGCGGTACGCCGGGTCGCCGGGATAGCCGGCCTTCGGTGACCAGACGCGGTAGGTGACCTCGAGGTCGCGGCCGAAGCAGACCACGCCGGAGTCGCCGACCGGGCGCGCGGCGTGGGTGTCGCCGCGCAGCGCCGGACCGTCCACGAGGAACCGCCGCACGCCGGCCGCCGCGTAGTCGTACTCCATGCCCGGCGCGTACCCGCACTCCGGGGCCCAGATGCCCGCCGGCGCCCGGCCGACCCGCAGCGCGGTGTCGGCCAGTCCGGTGTGGAGGGTGAACCGGCGGACCGGCTCGCGCAGCAGCGGCTGGAACGGGTGCGTGGCCGGCCCGCCGAGCAGCTCGACGAGTCCGCCGTCCACGAGCGGGCGCAGTACCGGGGAGAACCCGTGCCGCCACCGGGTCTCGAACTCCACGAGTGCCCGGCCGGCCGCGCGGTACTCGGCGGCGGAGAAATCCGACAGCAGCGGGTCGCCGCCGCGCCACCGGATGGCCGCGTCCTGCGCGCGCAGCTGCCAGTTGCCCAGCCAGTCGTGGACCGCGCGCAGCGCGTACGGGTCGTCCAGCTGGGCGGCCAGCACCGGGGTGACGCCGAGCGTCAGCAGGTCCCGCCTGCCCTCGGCACCGAGGCGGCGCACCAGGTCGACGAGCGGCAGGTAGGAGTGCGCCCACGCCTGGTAGAGCCACTCCTCGCCGACGGGCCAGGCGCCGTGGTGGGCGAGCCAGGGCAGGTGGCTGTGCAACACCAGGCAGAACGAGCCGTGCGGGGTCGGCGGCGCCGTCATGGGCGCCCCGCCACGGCGACGATGTCCAGACCGGACTCGACCTCGCCGGTGCCGATCTCGAAGTCGGCGGCGGTAACGCTCGCGACCGCCGCGCGCAGCCGCGCGGGCCAGGGCGTGCCGGCCACCGCGACCCGCACCTGCTCGTTGATGAGCGACCCGCCGAACTCCGCGTCGAGCCCGGCCAGCCGCGGCCCGTGCCGCAGGCCGCCGAGGTACTCGACGGTGAACCCCGCCTCGGTGAGCAGCGTGTCCATCTCGGACGGGGAGAGCTCGCGGGTGTGGAACGGGTTGAGCGGGGTGTCCCGCCCGGGGGAGAAGGTGATCCGGTTCGGCGTGGTGACCAGCAGCCGCCCGCCGGGGCGCAGCACCCGGTGGCACTCCCGCAGGAAGCCGTCCTGGTCCCACAGGTGCTCGATGACCTGGAGGTTGGCCACGACGTCCACAGTGGACGAGCGGACCGGGAGGAACGCGAGGTTGCCGCGCACCACCCGCACCCGCGGGTAGGCGCGGCCCACGTGCGCCGCGGTCAGCCGGTCGTAGTCGAGCCCGACGACCACCCGCGCGTCCCGGGCGAGCAGGTCGGCCCCGTACCCCTCGCCGCAGCCGGCCTCCAGCACGACGGCGTCGCGGCAGTGCGGGGCCAGCGCGAGGTAGGCGGCCTCGTGGCGCCGGAACCAGTAGTTCTCCTCGGCGATCCCGGGCACGGTGCGCTCGCCGGTCAGGGGCAGGCGCGCGACGGCGGGCTCGGAAACCACCGCGGCAGGTTACTACGAAGTAGGAATTGACGGCCGCGCAGATCGGCTCACCTCAGGTCTCCCCGGTCTTGCGCCGACCCGACCCGCCACGCAGCCGAGTCGACCCGTGGCGCAGCCGAGTCGACCCGTGGCGCAGCCCAGTCGACCCGTGGCGCGGTCGAGTCGACCTGTGGCGTGGCCCGTGCTGCTCCGCGTGTCGTCGGCTCGGCCGTGCAGGTGGTGTGTCTGGTGGCGCGCAGCGAGCCGACTCGCCGATGCCACGGGTCGGCTCGCCTGCGTGGGAGGTCGACTCGCCGATGCCACGGGTCGGGTCGGCTGTGTGGGAGGTCGGCTCGACCGTGCCGGGGGTCGGGTCGGCTGCGTGGGGGTGGGTGGGCGACCCGACAGGGCACGGTCTAGGTCGGCGAGATGGTGATGCCCACCGCGCCCGGGCCCACGTGGACGCCGATGGTGGAGCTGACCTCGGTGAACGTCACCTCGCGGGCACCGGGCAGCCGGGCGCGCAGCCGGGAGAGCACCCGGTCCGCCCGCGCGCGGGCGCCGAAGTGCTCGATCGCGATGTCCACCTGGCGGCCGCCGGCCTTGCGGACCGCGGCGTCGACGAGCCTGCGCAGCGCGCGCTCCGCGCCGAGCACCCTCTCCAGCGGCGCCACCTGGCCGTTGACCATCGTCAGCAGCGGCTTGAGCGACAGCGCGTTGCCCAGCAGCGCGGTCGCCGCGCCGATGCGCCCGCCCCGGCGCAGGTACTCCAGGGTGTCGACGTAGATCAGCTCGCTCGATCCGTCCAGCCTGCGCGCCAGGCAGTCCATCACCCGGCGCGCGCCGCCGCCCGCGCCGGCCACCCGGGACGCGGCGAGCACCGCGTAGCCCAGGCTCATCCCGGTCGTGCCCGAGTCGACGACGTGCACCGGCACGCCGGACTGCGCGGCGGCCTTCTCGGCCACCTCGACCGTCTTCGACTGGCGGCCCGAGATGTGCACAGAGACGACCTCGTCGACGCCCCGGTTCGCCATGTCCTGGTAGGCCCAGGCGAACCCCGCCGGGTCGGGCGGCGCGGTGGCCACCTTGAGGTCCTCCTCGAGGGCGCGGACCAGGATGTCCTTCGGTATCGCGGGTTCCGCGCGCACGTGCCTGCCGATCTGGATCTGCATCGGCACGACGGTGATTCCCCACTGCGCGGCCAGGGCGGGCGGGATGCTCGAGGTGGAGTCTGTAACCAGACCAACGCGGCCGGACATGAGGAGAGGCTAGCTAATCCATTCGGGTGAGCGCGGTCACGTCCACCTGGGCGACACCCCGCTTGCCACTAAGCTACTGATTAGTAACATACGGGTGGCCAAGGACACCGTGCCAAGCCACGGCAGGCGTGGCAAGGTCGGGCCAACCTCGTATTCTTTGGTTCGCGCAAGCCGGACGGGCTCGTCATCGGGAGGTCGGAGCAGACCCATGCCAAACATCGTCGTGTTGGTGAAACAGGTGCCGGACACCTACTCGGAACGCAAGCTGAGTGACGGGGACCACACCCTGGACCGGGACTCCGCCGACGCGGTGCTCGACGAGATCAACGAGCGCGCCATCGAGGAGGCGCTCCAGATCAAGGAGGCGCAGGACGGCGAGGTGACCGTGGTGTCCGTCGGCCCGGACCGCGCCACCGACGCGATCCGCAAGGCGCTCTCGATGGGTGCCGACAAGGCGGTCCACGTCGTCGACGACGCGCTGCACGGTGCCGACATCCTGCAGACCGCCAAGGTCCTGGCCGCCGCGATCGGCACGGTCGAGGGCGTCGACCTGGTCATCGCCGGCAACGAGGCGAGCGACGGCAGCGGCGGGGCGGTGCCGGCGATCCTCGCCGAACTGCTCGGCTACCCGCAGCTCACCCACGCCCGCGAGGTCACCGTCGAGGGCTCGACCATCAAGGTCACCCGGGAGACCGACGAGGGCCTGACCTACCTGGAGGCGAACCTGCCCGCGGTGGTCAGCGTCAGCGAGAAGATCAACGAACCGCGGTACCCGTCGTTCAAGGGCATCATGGCCGCCAAGAAGAAGCCGGTCGAGACCCTCGGCATCGCCGACCTCGGCATCGACGCCGGCGAGGTGGGCCTGGCCAACGCGTGGTCCACGGTCGTCGAGGCGGCGCCCAAGCCGCCGCGCGAGGCCGGCCAGCGCGTCGAGGACGACGGCGACGGCGGCGTGAAGATCGCCGAGTACCTCGTCGGCCAGAAGCTGATCTGAGAGGGGAGAAACCGATGGCTGAGATCCTGGTCCTCGTCGATCACCTGGACGGCGAGATCAAGAAGGTCACCTACGAACTGCTCACCGCCGCCCGCGGGCTCGGCGAGCCGAGCGCGGTCGTGGTCGGCGCGCCCGGCACCGCCGCGAAGCTGAAGGAGGCGCTCGCCTCCTACGGCGCCGAGAAGGTCTACGTCGCCGAGTCCGACGACGCCGCCGGCTACCTCGTCACCCCCAAGGTCGACGTGCTCGCCGCGCTCGTCGAGCGGACCTCCCCGGCGGCCGTGCTGGTCGCCGCGAGCGCGGAGGGCAAGGAGGTCTCCGGCCGGCTCGCCGCGCGCGTCGGCGGCGGCCTGCTGGTCGACGCGGTCGGCCTGGAGGGCTCGGGCGGTGACGTCACGGCCACCCAGTCCATCTTCGGTGGCGCGTTCGCGGTGAAGTCCAAGGTGGCCAAGGGAACCCCGGTGATCTCGGTGCGGCCCGGCGGGCTGGAGGCCGAGCAGGCGCAGGGCGCGGCCGCCGAGGAGGCCGTCGAGGTCCCGGCCGTCGACCCGGCCAGGGCCGCGAGGATCACCGGCCGCGAGCCGGTCGTCGGCGGCGACCGCCCGGAGCTGACCGAGGCGTCCGTGGTGGTCTCCGGCGGGCGCGGCGTGGGCAGCGCGGAGAGCTTCGAGGTCGTCGAGAAGCTTGCCGACGCGCTCGGCGCGGCGGTGGGCGCCTCGCGCGCGGCCGTCGACTCCGGCTACTACCCGGCGCAGTTCCAGGTCGGGCAGACCGGCAAGACCGTCTCGCCGCAGCTCTACATCGCGCTCGGCATCTCCGGTGCCATCCAGCACCGCGCCGGCATGCAGACGTCCAAGACGATCGTCGCGGTGAACAAGGACCCCGAGGCGCCGATCTTCGAGATCGCCGACTTCGGCGTCGTGGGCGACCTGTTCAAGGTCGCGCCGCAGCTGACCGAGGAAGCCGCGAAGCGCAAGGGCTGAAACTTCACCTGGACGCCACCGAAGGGTCATGCCGATCGGCCCGCGAGGTTTGCCGGGGGCCGCGTACACCTGAGGCATGACGCAGGCTCAGCTGCTCGTCAGCACCACAGGAGACGCAGGCACGCGGCCCCGGTACTCGTTGCTGGTGGCCCGTGACGGCGAGGAAGTCCTTGCCGCGCAACGACTTCGGTACCGCGTGTTCGCCGGGGGGATGGGCGCGACACTGCGCACGCCCATCCCCGGCGTGGACGTCGACGCGTTCGACGAGCACTGCGACCACCTGGTCGTGCGCGAGGACCGCACCGGCGAGATCGTCGGCTGCTACCGGATGCTCCCGCCCGAACGGGTCGCCGCGGCCGGGATGCTGTACTCGGAGACCGAGTTCGACCTCAGGGCGATCGACGGGCTGCGCGGCGCCCTGGTCGAGACCGGGCGGTCGTGCGTGCACCCCGACCACCGCACCGGGGCCGTGGTGAGCCTGGTGTGGGCCGGCATCGCGCGGTACCTGCTGCTGGCCGGGCACCGCTGGCTGGCCGGCTGCGCGTCGGTACCGCTCGACGACGGCGGCGCGCTGGCCGCGGGCGTGTGGCGGACCGTCCGGGACCGGTACTACGCCCCGCCCGAGCACCGGGTGCGGCCGCTGCGGCCGTGGGACCCCGGCGATGTCGCGCCGCCCGCGCGGGTGGTGCTGCCACCGCTGCTGAAGGGCTACCTGCGGCTCGGCGCCCGGGTGTGCGGCCCGCCCGCGCACGACGCGGACTTCGGCGTCGCCGACCTGTTCGTCCTGCTCGGACTCGAGCACGTCGACCGGCGCTACCTCGGCCACTTCCTGGGGCCGGCATGAGCCACGCCTGGTTCCCGGCCTCGCCGTGCGGGCCGGGCTGCCTGGCCGGCCGGGAGCCGCTCGTCGGCCGGGTGCGGCGGGACCTGCGGCTGGCCGCCGTCGCCTGCGTGGTGCTCGGCTCGCTGCTGGCCTCGCCGCTGCTGGTGGTGGTGGGCGCGCGGGGTCGCGAACACCTGGCGCGCACGGTCTTCCGTGCGGTGCTGCGGGCGGTGGGCGTGCGGCTCGAGGTGTCCGGCCGGGACGGCCTGGCCGCCCGCGGCCGCGGCGCGCTCGTGGTCAACAACCACACGTCGTGGCTGGACATCGTCGCGGTGAACGCGGTGCGGCCGATGCGCGCGGTGGCCAAGCGGGACATCGCGTCCTGGCCGGTGCTCGGGTGGCTGGTGTCCGCGGCCGGGTCGGTGTACGTGGATCGCGCCGGGCTGCGCTCGCTGCCCGGCACCGTCGGCCGGCTGACCGAGGCGCTGCGCGGCGGGTCGATGGTGAACGTGACGCCGGAGGGCACGACCTGGTGCGGCCTGACCCACGGCCGGTTCCGCGCGGCGATGTTCCAGGCGGCCATCGACGGCGGCGTGCCGGTGCTGCCGGTCGCGCTGCGGTTCCGGATGTCGGACGGCACGCCGACCACGGCCCCGGCCTTCGTCGGCGACGAGACGATCGTCGACTCGGTCCGCCGGGTGGCGGCCCTGCGCGGGCTGGTGCTGGAGGTCCACGTGCTCGACGAGCTGGCCCCGGGTCGCGCGGCCGACCGCCGCGCGCTCGCCGCGCTGGCCGAGGCCGCCGTGGACACCGTCCTGCTGCCGTCCCCGGCCGGCCACGACCGCCCCGCGGTGGCCCGCTCGCGGTAAAACGGCTGGACCTCCACCGCGGTCGAGGTTGCACCATGGGCCGGTGACCCTGGAGACGAACGCGGCGCCCGCCGGGACCGGCGCGGCCGGCTCGCTGTGGAGCGGGACCTACCGCGCCACCACGATCGGCATCACCATGCTGGTCACGATCGCCGCGTTCGAGCACCTCGGGGTCAGCACGGCCATGCCGACCATGGTCGCCGACCTGCACGGCGCCGCCCTCTACTCGTGGCCGTTCACCGCCTTCCTCGCCGCGAGCGTGATGGCGACCGTCCTGTCCGGACGGGCCAGCGACCGGCTCGGGCCGGTGCCGGCGCTCGTGGCGGGCCCGGCGCTGTTCCTCGCCGGGCTGGTCGCCGCGGGCGCGGCGAGCGGGATGCCGCTGCTGCTCGCCGGCCGCGTCCTGCAGGGCCTCGGCCTGGGCACCCAGACCGTCGCCATCTACGTGCTCGTCGCGCTCGTCTACCCGGCCCGGCGCCGGCCCGCGGTGTTCGGGCTGCTCGCCGCCGCCTGGGTCGTCCCGTCGCTGGTCGGGCCGACCGCGGCCGGGCTGGTCACCGAGCACGCCGGCTGGCGCTGGGTGTTCCTCGGCATCACCCCGTTCCCGGTCCTGGGCCTACTCCTGCTGCTGCCCACCATCCGCGGCCTGCCCAGGGCAGCCGGCACGCCGGGCACGGTGCGCCGCGGGGTCGCCCCGGCCGCCGTGGCCACAGCCTTCGGCATCTCCGCGCTGAGCTGGGCGGCCCAGCACCCCTCGGCCGGCACCCTGTGGCTGGGGCTCGCGGGGCTCGCCGCGCTGGTCCCGGCGCTGCGCGTGCTGCTGCCCCGGGGCACGTTCACCGCCCGGCCGGGCCTGCCGGCCACCGTGCTGGCCCGTGGCGTGCTGGCCGGTGCGTTCTTCGGCGTCGAGGCCTACGTCCCGCTCGCGCTCACCGCGGTGCACGGCTACTCCCCGGCGATGGCGGGGATACCGCTGACCGTCGGGGCCTGTGGCTGGGCGGCCGCGTCGCACTGGCAGGGCCGGCACGTGGAGATCCCGCGGGCCACGCTGATCCGGTTCGGCCTCGCGACGCTGAGCGTCGGCCTGGCCGGTACCGCGCTGGCCGGCCCGCACTGGGGTCCGGGCTGGCTCGTGCTGCCGTTCTGGCTGGTCGCGGGCGCCTCGATGGGCCTGGCCTACCCGTCGATCAGCGTGCTCAGCCTCGACTACGCGGCCCCGCGCGACCGCGGGTTCGTCTCCTCCGCGCTGCAGGTCGCGGACATGACGACGGCGGCGGCCATGGTCGGCCTCGGCGGCGTGATGCTCACCACTTTCGCGTCGGCGGCCGACCCGTCGGCCGCGATCGTGCCGCTCAACCTGCTGATGGCGGCCCTCGCGCTGGCCGGTGCCGTCGCCTTCCGTCCCGCTCGGGAGGCTTCCTGACGGTTTCTTGCCGGTCGAGGACTACCCTTGCCACGTAATGACCTATCTCGACCATGCGGCCACCACGCCGATGCTGCCGGAGGCGGTAGCGGCGATGACCGCTCACCTGACCGAAGCGCTGCCCGCACGGGGTAACGCCTCCTCGCTGCACACCTCCGGCCGCCGCGCCCGGCGCATGGTCGAGGAGGCGCGCGAGGAGATCGCCGGGGCGCTCGGCGCGCGGCCGTCCGAGGTGATCCTCACCGCCGGCGGCACGGAGAGCGACAACCTGGCCGTCAAGGGCATCTACTGGGCGCGGCGTGCCGAGGACCCCGGCCGCAGACGCATCCTCGTGTCCGCGGTCGAGCACCACGCCGTGCTGGATGCCGTCGAGTGGCTCGCCGAGCACGAGGATGCCGAGGTCACGCCGCTCGAGGTCGACGCGTTCGGGCGGGTGCACGAGGACACGCTGCGCGCGGCCATCGCCGGCGACCCGGACTCGGTCGCGCTGGTCACCGTGATGTGGGCGAACAACGAGGTCGGCACGGTCAACCCGGTCCGCGAGCTGGCCGGCCGCTGCGCGCAGTACGGCATCCCGTTCCACACCGACGCCGTGCAGGCGGTCGGCGCGATCCCGGTCGACTTCGCCGCGTCCGGGGCGAGCGCGCTGACGCTCACCGCGCACAAGATCGGCGGCCCCTACGGCGCGGGCGCGCTGCTGCTGCGCCGCGACGTCGCGTGCACGCCGGTGCTGCACGGCGGCGGGCAGGAGCGCGAGGTCCGCTCCGGCACGCTGGACGTGCCCGGCGTGGTCGCGATGGCCGCCGCGGTCCGCGCCGCGGTGGCCAACCGCGAGGAGCAGGCGGCGTACCTGGCCGGCCTGCGCGACGACCTGGTGGCGGCCGTGCGGGTGGCGGTGCCGGACGCGGTGCTCAACGGCGACCCCGGGCAGTCCGATGTGGATGGCTCGCCGTCGCGGCTGCCGGGCAACGCGCACTTCACCTTCCCCGGCTGCGCGGGGGACAGCCTGCTGATGCTGCTGGACGCGCGCGGCGTCGAGTGCTCCACCGGCTCGGCCTGCACCGCGGGCGTGGCGCAGCCCAGCCACGTCCTGCTCGCGATGGACGTGGAGCCCGCGCTCGCGCGGGGCTCGCTGCGGTTCTCCCTGGGGCACACGTCCACGCCGGCCGACGTGCGGGCGGTCGCCGAGGCCATCGGCCCGGTCGTCGAGCGGGCGCGCACCGCGGGCCTGGTGGGGCTGCGGCGCTCGGCGGGCCAGCCGCACGTGGAGGTCTGAGGTGCGGGTGCTGGCGGCGATGAGCGGCGGGGTGGACTCCGCCGTGGCGGCGGCCCGGGCGGTCGCGGCCGGGCACGACGTGGTCGGGGTGCACCTGGCGCTGTCGGCGAAGCCCGGCACGCTGCGCACCGGCGCGCGCGGCTGCTGCACGGTCGAGGACGCCCACGACGCCCGCCGGGTCGCCGACATCCTCGGCATCCCCTTCTACGTGTGGGACTTCGCCGAGCGGTTCACCGAGGACGTGGTCGAGGACTTCGTCGCCGAGTACGCCGCCGGCCGCACCCCCAACCCCTGCCTGAAGTGCAACGAGCGGATCAAGTTCGCCGCCCTGCTGGACAAGGCGATCGCGCTCGGCTTCGACGCCGTGTGCACCGGGCACTACGCCCGTTTGTCTCTTGTGGACGGTCGGCCGGAGCTGCGGCGCAGCGCCGACGACGGCAAGGACCAGTCCTACGTGCTCGCCTCGCTGACCGCCGGCCAGTTGCGGCACGCGATGTTCCCGCTCGGCGGATCGGTGAAGGCCGACGTGCGGGCCGAGGCCGCCGCGCGCGGGCTCGCGGTGGCCGACAAGCCGGACAGCCACGACATCTGCTTCATCCCCGACGGCGACACCCGGGCGTTCCTGACCCGCCGCCTGGGGGAGCGTCCCGGCGCGCTGGTCGACGACGAGACCGGCGAGGTGGTCGGCGCGCACGCCGGCGTGCACGGCTTCACCGTCGGCCAGCGCCACGGCCTGGGGCTGCGGGTGCCGGCGGCGGACGGCCGGCCGCGCTACGTGCTCTCCCTCGAGCCGGTGTCCGGGTCGGTGCGCGTCGGCCCGGCCGACCGGCTCGCCGTGCGCGAGATCGTCGCCCGGCGCCCGGTGTGGCCGTCCGGCACGGCGCTCACCGGGGAGCTCGACTGCGTGGCACAGGTCCGCGCGCACGGCGGCACCGCCCCGGCCAAGGCGTCCATTGTGGACGGAGGGCTGGTGGTCCGGCCGGCCGGCGAGCTGCGCGGTGTCGCACCGGGGCAGGCCGTGGTGCTCTACCGGGAGGACCCGGCGGGCGACGTGGTGGTCGGCAGCGCCACGATCGCCCATACCCGCTGATCGCCGCACCGTTCGGCCCAAGGCGTTACGCCGGGGGGCGCATCGTCGACGTATGGGTTGCGCAAGATCCCACACGTCAGAGGTGATTCATGAGCAGCGCACACCCGAACGGCGACAGGGCGGCCAACGGCGGGCCTGCCGATCCAGCCGTCCGGTTCACCGAGATCGTCAGCTTTCCACCAGAGGTGCTCGCCCGGCACGGAGCACGAAACCTCGACGCCGCGGTCGCCGTCCGGTTGCCCGACGGCTCCCGCCCGCTGTCGACCGCGTACCACGGTGACCGGCTGCTCGTCCCGGCCGGCGAGGTCGACCAGCTCGACCCGGACCGCGACGGCGACTACAACGCGGCGTTGACGCCGCTCGGTGTCCGGCTGCTGCCGCCGGAGGATCCCGCTTGGCGGGAGGCCGTGCGGAAGGTGCACCGCGACCTGCCGGTGGCGGTTCCGCTCGTGATGCGGGCCGGCGAGGTTCGCGACCGCGCGCCCGACCCGTGGGCCGCGCTGATGGCGATCCGCGGGTCGTTCGGCACCGACGCGCGCGCGAAGATGCTCGGGATCGACCACCTGATGTGCGCGGCCTCCGTCACCATCGAGGGCGCGCCGTACACCGGCGGCGGCGCGGTCGAGGGCCCGCAGGGGAGCACGGGCAGGTTCGTCCTGCACACCGGTGACCGCAATCCGGTGCTGGTCATGGCACCGCGGCCGGCCCGGCGCCAGCCCGACGCGTTGCCGTCGGGTCGCCGGCCGGTGATCGCCGTGCTCGACACCGGCATCGGCACGCATCCGTGGCTGCCGGTCGGCGACCCGGCCGCCGATCCGGTCGTCGAGGTGTCGCAGATCTTCCAGGACTGGCTGACCAGCCATGAGCCTGACCCAGTGGCCGCGACGGGCGCGCTGCTGCCACCGCTGAGCTCGCCCTACGAGGTGCGTGACCAGATCCAGCACCTGCTCGGCCTCACCGACTCGCATGCGGGCCACGGCACGTTCGTGACCGGGCTGATCCACCAGACGTGCCCGGATGCCCGGGTGCTGTCGTTGCGGATCCTGCACCCCGACGGCAACTCCACGGAGAGCTCGCTGCTGCTCTCCCTGGAATGGCTGCGGCAGCGGGTCGAGGCGGCGCTGGCCGGCGACCCGGAGCAGATGGTCGACGTAGTGTCGTTGTCGCTCGGCTTCTACCCGGAGACCGCCGAGCCCGCGGACGTCGCACAGGTCGCCGGCGCGATCCAGCGGCTCACCGACCTGGGCGTGCTCGTGGTCGCGGCGGCGGGCAACGACGCGACGACCCGGCCCTTCCTGCCGGCCGCCTACGGGTTGGACCCAGCCGGCAGCAACGGTGGCAACCCGCTGATCGCGGCCATCGGTGCGCTCAACGCGTCCGGCATCACCACGGCGGCGTTCAGCAACGACGGCCCGTGGATCAGCCGCTGGGCCCCCGGCAACGCACTGGTCAGCACCGTTCCGGTGTGGCAGGGAGCCGCAGGCCCCCAGGTGGTGACGGCGGACAGCGGGGGTGCCAGCAGCCGCATGCGCACCTCGCCCGACGACGACGACCTGGCCACCGGGTTCGCCGTCTGGGCCGGCACGTCGTTCGCGACGCCGGTGGTCGCCGGCCTGCTCGGCAACGCGCTCGCCGACGACGCCGACGTCCCGCGCGGGACGCTGCTGGACCGCGCGAAGCGTGCGCTCGACGCGACGGACGAGGAGCTGACGCAGCGGGGGTGGCGCCTGCCGGCGGATTGACAGCCGGACAGGGCGTTGCGATCGTTTCCACCGACACGTCGGGGACACGTGGCCGCACGGTGCGCCTGGAGCAGCGAGTGAGTGTGAGCTTCTTCGTCCTGATCGCGGCACCTGTGGTGATCGGCGTGGTGGTCGGCTACCTGGCCGGGGGCAGGCTCCGGGCCGTCGCGGGCACCTCCGTGCGGCACACGTGGCTGCTGTGGGTGGCCGCCTTGCTGCAGGCGTTGCAGTACTTCGCGGACGGTGTGCGCGAAGGGCTGGAGGACGGGCTCGGCATCCCGATGCTCGCGCTCGTCTTCGCGGTCGTGCTCATCTGGCTCGCGGTCAACCTCCGGCACTGGCGAGGGGCCATGCGGTGGGCCGGTGGACTGGTCCTGGCCGGTGCGGTCCTCAACGGCGTGGTCATCGCGGCGAACGGCAGGATGCCCTACTCCGTGGCCGCCGCCGAGCTCGCCGGCGCGCCGGCGGTCGACGGGCCCAAGAACGTTCCCGCCGGGCGTGGCTCGAAGCTGGCGTTCCTGGGCGACGTCATCCCGGTCCCGGTGGTTCGCAAGGTCGCGAGTCCCGGCGACGCGCTGATCGGCGCCGGCATCGTCACGCTCGTCGTCGCTGCCATGCGGGGAGCGGGAAGGAACCCACGCAGGGAGGAGGTGTGTGATGATCCGAAGGACTAGGGCGCCTCGCGTCGTCGTGGCGTTGTACACGGTCGCGTCGTTGTTGCTGCTGCTCTACACGGTTGGTGCGCCGGTCACCCAAGGACCCTGAGGTTCCGGTGTGGGCATGGCACGGCAGCGAGACGCGGAGAGGAGGTGCCGTTGATTCGAGCGATCAGGGCGCGCCGCGTCGTCGTGGCGCTGTACACGGTCGCGTCGTTGTTGCTGTTGCTCTACACGGTTGGTGCGCCGGTGAGCAACGGCGGATGACGTCCGGTGGACGGCGGGCACGCCGCGCGGTCGCGGCGTGCCCGGTCAACGCGGCGGTGGCCGTCGCGGGTTCGGGCGGGCCACCGCCGCGGCCGTACGGTGTCGACGTGGCGCGGGCGGAGCGAGCTGGGCGGGTGGCCGGGTGAACGACGGCATGGTGCGCGCCGCGCGGACTCACCGGCGGGCCCGCGAGGCCGTGTGGGCGTTCCGGTTCGACCGGGGGATCGCACTGTTGCGCACGGCGCTGCGCGAGCTGGACGGGGCGGACGCGCCCGCCGAACGCACGGCCGGCCTTCGCGTCCAGGTCCTCGTGACCATGAGCTACGCCGAGGCTGAGACCACCTCGCTCGACGCCGGGCTCTCCCGCCTGGACAGCGCGAAGGAACACGTCGCGATGCTGCCGGACGGGCCGGAGCGCGACGGGCTGGACGGTCTGGTGCACGCGCACCGCGCGCTGTTCCTGTACCGGGCCGGCCGGGTTCTCGAGGGTCTGGAGCTCTTCGACGAGGCGATCCCCCGGCTGCAGGCGGGACTGGGCGGCGGTGTTGGTGACCCGGTCACGCTGGCGCACGCGTACCTGAACCGGGGCGTCGCGCACATCGACCTGGTGCGCGTCGGCGCCGCGGCGCGGGACTTCCGCCGGTGCATCGAGGTGTGCGAACGGCATGGCCTCGAGCAGATCGCGGCGAAGGCCCAGCACAACCTCGGCTACGTCGCCTACATGGCCGGCAACATGCCCGCGGCTCTGGAACAGTACGAGGCGGCGGCGACCCGGCTGCGGGCGATCGCGGGCAGCTTGCTGCCCATCGGACAGGTCGACCACGCGCGGGCCATGCTGGCCGCGGGACTCCCGGAACGGGCCGCCGTCCTGCTCGACGACGCCATCCCGCCCCTGCGCCGGCAACGTGCCGGGCAGGATCTCGCGGAGGCGGAGGTGGTCCGCGCGGGCGCCGCGTTGCTGGAGGGACAGACCGGCGAGGCGCGGCGGTGGGCGCGGTCGGCGCAGCGTCGGTTCGCCAAGCGGGGCAACGACCGCTGGGCCTCGGTTGCGGCGCTCGCCGCGCTCCGCGCGGAGACCGGAGCCGCGCTGGCGTCCGGGCGGATCCCGGCCCGGCTGCCGGTCCGTGCGGTCAAGCTCGCCGAGACGCTGCGGGGCCTGCTGCTCGAGGACGAGACCGGGCTCGCGCTGATGCTCGCGGTGCGCCTGGAGGTGCGCCGCGGCGAGCCGGCGTCCGCCGAGGTGCTGCTCGACCAGCTGCCGCCGCAGCGGGCGACCACGCCGCTGGACCACGTGATGCTGCTGCGGTTGTGCCGCGCCGAGCTCGCGGTGGCCCGCGGCGACCGGCGGCGTGCGCTCGCCGAGGCGCGCCGGGGGCTGGTGGAGCTGGGCAGGGCGCGGGACCGGATGGGTGGGCTGGAACTGGTGTGCGGCACCGCGATCCACGGCAGGCGGCTGGGCGAGCTCGCGGTCCGGCTGGTGCTCGGCGGGCCGCGCCGCTCGGCGCGGCAGCTGTTCGGCTGGCTGGAGCGCACGCGGGCGCAGGTGTACCGGTACGAGCCGATGCCGGTCATCGACGACCCGGAGCTGGCGGAGAAGGTCGGCGTGCTGCGCTCGCTGCGCCGCACGGTACAGCTCGAGCGGGTGGCCGGGCGCCCGGCGCGGCGCCAGGAGCGGCAGGCGGCCGCGCTGGAGCGGGAGGTGCTGCGGCAGGGGTGGTACAGCACGCCGTGGGGCCGGCCGCGCCCGGTGGCCTCGCTCGCGGAGGTGTCCGCGGCGCTGGGCGACCGGGCGCTGGTGACGTTCGCGGTGTCCGGCGACGAGCTGGTCGCGGTCGTCGTCGCGGGCGGCCGGACCCGGCTCGCGCGGCTCGGGTCGGTGGCCGAGACCGCCGAGTGGATCCACCGGCTGCACGCGGACCTGGACGCGCTCGCCCCCGACGGGCTGCCGCCCGCGCTGGCCGCGGTGGTCGCCGAGTCGGCGCGGCGCAGCGCCGACATCCTCGACACCCGGCTGGTCACGCCGCTGCGCCGGTTCGCCGGCGAGCGCGAGCTGGTGATCGTGCCGACCGGGGACCTGTACGCGGTGCCGTGGGGCAGCCTGCCGTCGCTGCGCGGCCGGCCGGTCGTGGTGGCCCCGTCGGCGACCGCGTGGCTGACCGCCGAGCGGTCCACCACCGCGGGCGGGCGCCCGCTGCTCGCCCGCGGCCCGCGGCTGGCGGAGGCGGTCGCCGAGGAGGCCGCGCTGCGGGCGACCTACCCGGAGGCCATCTACCTGACGAACCCGGGCAGCACGGTCGCGGCCGTACTGTCCGCACTGGACGGTGCGTCGATCGCGCACCTGGCCGCGCACGGCGAGCACGAGCCGACGAACGCCATGTTCTCCCGGCTGGAGCTGGCCGACGGGCCGATGTTCGCCCACGAGCTGTCCCGGCTGCTGCGCCCGCCCCGGCACGTGGTGCTGGCCGCGTGCGAGCTGGCGATGAACCACATCCGCCCGGGCGACGAGGCGCTGGGCTTCGCCGGCGGCCTGCTGGCGGGCGGGGTGCGCACGGTGGTCGCCGCGACCTGCCGGGTCGGCGACGCGGCCGCGGCCGCCGCCATGGTCGACTACCACCACCGCGTCCGCGCCGGCGACCGCCCGGCGGTGGCCCTGGCGGCGGCGGTCGCCGCGGACCCGTTCCGCCGCCCGTTCCTCTGCCTCGGCGCGAGCTGATCCTCAGTCCGCGCGCCGGACCGGGACGTCGTACTGGTCGAACATGCGATCAGCCGTGAGGATCGTCAGCCCGTCGAGCTGTGCCTGTGCGATCAGCATGCGATCGAACGGATCGCGATGGTGTGACGGTAGCTGCGCGACGTGCATCGCATGCCGGTGCGTGACGGGGATACCTGTGACGCCACTGGAGCGCATGCGATCCGGCACGTACTCCGCGGGAGGCACCGGCAACGGCAGCTTACCGAGCGCGTACTTGATCGCCATCTCCCACGAGCTCGCCGCCGACAGCAGCAGGTCGGAGTTCGAGTCGGTGATCAATGCCAGCGCGTCCTCGTTCAGGCGTTCGGGCGAGACCTGTATCCACAGCCAGGTCTGTGTGTCCAGCAGCACTCTCACGACTCGAAGGAGCGGAGCACGTCGTCCGGAAGGGGCGCGTCGAAGTCCTCGGGCACCTCGAACACGCCACGATCGCGCCCCAGTACCCGCTCGGTCCCCCGCTGGACCGGCACCAGCCGCGCCACCGGCCGCCCGCCGCTGCTGATGGTGATCTCCTCACCGGCGGCCACCCGCCGCAGCAAGGCCGACAACGTTGTCTTGGCCTCGTGCACGCCGACCTCGTCCATGCCTGCATGGTAGACTTAGTCCACGACTAAGTCCACTTCGTCGCTCCGTGCCGGTCGCCGGTGAGGGCCACGCCGTGCCCACTATGCTCGCGCGCATCGACGCCGATATGGGGAGGGACCGGCTGTGACCGTGCTCGTCGTGGTGCTGATCGTGCTCGTGGCGGCACTCATCGTGATCCTGGTGCTGCGCGGGCGCAGCGGCGGCAAACCCGCGCCGCAGGCACCCGAGAAGCCGGCGGACCCGCTGGCCGACCACCAGGGCGTCACCGACATCCGCACGGTCCGCGCCGGCGACATGATCGACTACGCCGACCAGCTGTACTTCGTCCGCGGCTCGCTGCGGCTGACCGAGGGCGGCTACAGCTGGTCCGAGCACTTCCTCGACGACGCCCGCGGCGACCGCGTCTGGGTCTCGGTCGAGGAGGACCCGGACCTGGAGGTCGTGTTCTGGCGGGAGACCGACCTGGTCACCGAGCCCGGCGGCAAGTCCATGGAGGTCGGCGGCGTCACCTACCGCAAGGACGAGGACGGCACCGCGCGCTACACCTCCGAGGGCACCACCACGCTCGCCGAGCGCGGCAGCGTCGACTACGTCGACTACGAGGGCCCGGACGGCAAGGCGCTGAGCTTCGAGCGCTTCGACGGCGGCAAGTGGGAGGCCGGGCTCGGCGAGTCGGTCCCGCTCCCGGCGCTGCGGGTGTACCCGGCGGGCAGCGACCGCACGTGAGGGCGCGCATCGACACGCGGTTCGCCGACTCGCGCGCCGCCGACCTGAGCCTCGCCTACGGCCTCGCACCGTTGCCCGCGCTGGGCACGCATCGCGTGGCGCTGTCCGGAATGGAGCTCGAGCTGCGGGTGCTGGGTGCCTCGCACCAGGTGGTCCTGGGCGGGTGGTCGGAGACCGTCGCCTGCCTGCCCGACCGCGCCGGCACGCTGCCCTCCCGCGAGGAGACCGTCGGCAACGGGCTGCGGGTGTGGTTCGCCGCGCACACCCTCCGGCTCGACGAGGTCTCCCTCGCCGACCGGGTGGCCGGGATCGTCCGCGACTGCACGGCCGACGAGCGCGCGCTCGTCGGCGAGTTCCCCGGCTCGCCGATGGCGGTGACGGCCCTGCGGGCGTGGGCGGAGAAGGACGGCGCGGCATGGCGGACCTGGCACGCCTACCCGCAGGCGGGTGAGCTGGTCGAGACGCGGAGCGTGGTGAGCCCGGCATGACGCTGCGGTCCAGGTTGCTCATCGCCGGCGGGCTCGGCGCGGTCGGGTTGATCGTGCTGCTGTTCGCGGTGCTGGGCGGGAACGGCATCCGCGACCACCTCGACGACACCTACCGGCGCACGTCGTCCAGCGGCAGCTCGGTGGTCTACAAGTCCGACGACAAACCCAAGGCGGTCTACGAGGAGATCCGCGCGGCGGTCACCCCGGCCGACGTGCAGGTCGACCCGGAGGGCTACTTCCTGCGGTACTCGAACGACATCGTGGGGATCACCGCGAGCGGCACCGGTTCGCGGATCTACCTCGACGACGAACGGCACGGCTACGCGCACTGGTTCCCGTTCGTGGCCGGCGTGTGGGGCACCGGCGGCGGCCTCGGCGAGGGCGTGCGCGGCGGCGGACCGGGGGCGGGCAAATGAGGCGGCTGCTCGTCGTGCCCGCGGCCGCGGTGGCCGTGTGCCTCGCGCCCGGCGCCGCCTCGGCGGACGTGATCTTCGACCCGGCCGACGCCGACGAGCTCGCCGCCACGCTCGCGGACGCGTACGAGGCGCAGGGCGTGTGCTACGGCTGGTCGGTCGACGTGAACAACGTGAACGTGCCGGAGACCAGCGTCGGGTCCAACTTCGGCGCCGGGCAGCCGTTGCGGGACCGCGGCGAGTGCGCGAAGAGCGTCGAGTTCCAGGCGGACATCACCTGGACCAGCGAGTCGTCCGAGTCGGAGGACTCGGCCTCCTACCAGGTCGTCAGCACGCCGAGCGGACCGTCCACATCGGACCTCGACAGCCTGGACATCATCAGCGAGGACGGGCTGGCCGGCGACAACGTGGACTCCGACGTCTACAAGGCGGTCGCCGCGCTGCCGCTGCTCGCCGCGGACGCCGGGATCGCCGAGCCGATCGAGGCGTCCCCGGCGCCGGAGTCCGACGCCGGCGACGCGGTGCCGACCGACTCGCCGGGCTCGGACTTCTGGCGCCAGTCGGGCATGCAGGTCCTGTGGGGCGTCGTGCTCCTGCTGGGCGCGGTGGCGTTCGGCTGGTACGCGATCCGCGCCCACCGCCGCACGGCCCGGCCGCGGGCGGTCGGCCCGTCCGCCGAGCAGATCCCCGAGTACGTGCCGCCGCAGTGGTCACCGCCGCCCCCGGACGAGCCGGCCGCGGGCCCGCCCGGCGATCCCGGCGACGAGCCGGCCGGCGACGCCGGACCGGCCGGGGACCCGCCCGACCCGCCCGGTCCCGGGCAGCCCGGGAAGCCGGCCGGCAAGCCAGATCCCGACACCCGGCCCGAGGAATAGGAGCGACCCACCATGCTGTCCGATGTCTTCACCGAAGTCGGCATCGCCGCCACCTACGGGCTGGTCGGCCTCGTGCTGATGGCGGTCGGCTTCGCGCTGGTCGACGTGCTCACGCCGGGCAACCTGCGCGAGCAGGTCTGGGTGGAGCGCAACCGCAACGCGTCCATCCTGCTCGCCAGCAACCTGCTCGGGGTCGGCATCATCGTCGCCACCGCGATCGCGGCGAGCGAGAACGACTGGGCCGCGGGCATCGTGTCCACCGTGGCCTACGGCCTGCTCGGGCTGGTCCTCATGGGACTGTCCTTCGTGGTCATCGACGCGGTGACGCCGGGCCGGCTCGGCGCGCTGATGGTCTCCGAGGAGCCGCACCCCGCCGTGTACGTCAACGGCGCGTCGCACCTGGCGGTCGCCGCGATCGTGGCCGTGTCGATCGTCTGAGCGGGGCATGACCGCGGTCGAGACCCCACCCCGCGCCGAGCCGAGGGCCCGGCGGACCCGGGCCCTGCGGGCCGGCCTGCTGTTCGCGACGTTCGCCTGCGCCGCGTGCGGGCTGGTCTACGAGCTGGCGCTGGTGGCGCAGGGCTCCTACCTGCTCGGCGACTCGATCACCCAGGCGTCGGTGGTGCTGGCGACGATGGTGTTCGCGATGGGCCTCGGGTCGCTGGCCGCCAAGCCGTTGCAGCGCCGCGCGCTGGCGAGCTTCGCGGCGATCGAGGCCGCGCTCGCGCTCGTCGGCGGGCTGTCCGTGCTGGGCCTGCACGCCGCGTTCACCTGGCTCGACCTGTACTGGCCGGCGCTGGTGGCGATCTCGCTGCTGGTCGGCGCGCTGATCGGCGCGGAGATCCCGCTGCTGATGACGCTGCTGCAGCGGATCCGCCGCCAGGAGGCCGGCCCGGCGACCGCGGACCTGTTCGCCGCGGACTACGTGGGCGCGCTGCTGGGCGGGCTCGCGTTCCCGTTCCTGCTGCTGCCGCTGCTCGGCCAGACCAGGGGAGCGCTGCTGGTCGGCATGGTCAACGCGGTGGCCGGCGCGTTCGTCGTGCTGGTGCTGTTCGCGCGCACCGTGTCCCGCCGCAGGCGCGCCGCGGTCGCCGCCGGCACGCTTGCCGTGCTGGCCGTGCTGGGGGTGGCCTTCGCCGGTAGCGACGCGTTCCTTCGGTACTCCCGCAGCGTGCTCTACGACGACCCGGTCGTGTTCGCGGAGACGTCGGGCTACCAGGAGATCGTGCTGACCCAGTCGCAGCCGCTGGCCACCGGCCAGACCGACACGCGGCTGTTCCTCAACGGGGACCTGCAGTTCTCCTCGGTCGACGAGTACCGCTACCACGAGTCGCTGGTGCACCCCGTGCTCGCCGGACGGCACGACCGGGTGCTGGTGCTCGGCGGCGGCGACGGGCTCGCGATGCGCGAGGTGCTGCGCTACCCGGACGTGCGCGAGGCGGTCGAGGTCGAGCTGGACCCGGCGGTGCTGCGGCTGGCCGAGCACGACTCGCGGCTGACCGACCTGAACCGCCACTCGCTGAGCGACCCGCGGGTGAAGGTCGTCGTCGCGGACGCGTTCGCCTGGCTGCGCGACACGAGCGAGCGTTTCGACGCGGTGATCATCGACATGCCCGACCCGGACGCCACGGCCACCGCGAAGCTGTACTCGCAGGAGTTCTACCTGCTGGCCCGGCACGCGCTCGCGCCCGGCGGGCGGATGGTGGTCCAAGCCGGCTCGCCGTACTTCGCGCCGCGCACCTACGACTGCATCCTGAACACCATGCGCGCGGCCGGTCTGGGGGTCACCCCGTACCACGTGAACGTCCCCACGTTCGGCGACTGGGGTTTCGCCCTGGCCCGGCCCGGACCCGCGCCGGACCTGCGCCTGGACCCGCCGCGCCCGCTGCGCTTCCTGAACCGGCCCACCCTCGACGCGGCCCGCACCTTCCCCGCGGACCGCCACCCGACCGGCACCGAACGCCCGTCCACACTGGACGACCCCCGGGTGCTGCGGCTGACGACGGAGGAATGGCGGGACTACTGACCGCCCCACCCGCGAGCCGACCCGTGACACAGGCGAGCCGACCCCTGGCGCGGTCGAGTTGACCCGTGGCGCGGTCGAGCCGACCCGTGACGCGATTGGCTCGACCCGTGGTGCCGCCTGCCCGGCCACCCCGGGCGGTGTGGGAGGTCGGCTCGGCGGTGTGGGGGGTCGGCTCGGTGGTGTGGGGGGTCGGCTCGGTGGTGTGGAGGGTCGGCTCGGCGGTGTGGGGCGAGTGTCAGGGCAGGATGAGGTTCACGTCGCCGAACTCGTGCCACAGGTAGCCGGCGTCGACCGCGGCCGCGTAGGTGGCGGCGAGCAGGTCCGGGCCGGCGATCGCGGCCAGCATGTCCAGGTGCGAGGCGCGCGGCTCGTGGAAGCCGGTCAGCAGGCCGTCCACCACCCGCACCCCGCGCTCCGGCGTGACGATCAGGTCGGTCCACCCGGACGCGGCCGACATCACGCCCCGCGCGTCGGCCGCCGACTCCACCGCGCGCACCGCCGTGGTGCCGATCGCGATCACCCGGCGGCCGTCGGCCCGTGCCGCGTTCACCAGCCGCGCGCTCGTGGCCGGGACCGCGAACCGCTCCGGGTAGGGCCGCTCGTGCGCCTCCGGCGACGCGACACCGGTGTGCAGCAGCACCGGCGCGAACTGCACCCCGGCCGACACCGAGGCGGTGACCAGCCGGTCGGTGAACGGCCGCGACGCGCTCGGCATCTCCGCGCTGCCGGGGGTCGTGCCGAACACCGTCCGGTAGTAGGACAGCGGCCACCGCGCGGCGACGTAGGAGTAACGGATCGGCGCGCCGAACGCCGCCAGGTAACCCGGCACCCCGCGGCCCAGCGTGTCCACATCGGACTCCCAGAGGCGGCGGCCGGAGAACGGCCGGCGCGGCGTCACGCCGCCACCGCCGAGCAGCGCGTAGCGCCGGCCCGGCTCACCGTGCGGGTACGGCTCGCTCGCCTTGCCCGCGACCCGCCGCAGCTCCACCAGCCAGCGGCCGTCCGGCCGCTCGGTGGAGAAGTGCACGGCGAGCCCCTCCCCGGGCACCGGCACGGCCGCCGGCATCGTCGCCGAGGTGTTGACCACCAGCACGTCGCCCGCGCGCAGCAGCCCCGGCAGGTCGGTGAACCGGTGGTGGCTCACCCGCCCGCTCGCGCCCTCGCTGACCAGCAGCCGCACGCCGTCGCGGGCCAGCCCCCGCGCCTCGGGCGGCTCGTGCGCCTCCAGTTCGGCGGGCAGCGCGAAGTCCGGCGTGTAGTCCTCGGCCACGGTCATTCCCGTTCACTCCAGATCATCACCCGGGCACCGGCCGGGCCGTCGGCGATGAACCCGTAGTGCCCGCGCGGGTACCGCCGCGGCGGCGCCGACCCCAGCCCGGCGTGCACCCGGTCGACCGCGGCGGCGTCCGGGTACCGGAAGGCAAGCGGGCCCGGACCGGACCGGCCCGGCGACACCAGCTCGACGAACGCCGCACCGGCGGCCAGCACCACGCCCCGCTCGCCGCCCGAGTCCCATCCGTCCACGACGGACAGTCCCACCCGATCGGTGTAGAACCCGGCGGCCTCTTCGAGGTCGTCGACCTCGAACGGAAGCCACAGCTGCACCGGACTCACGCCGGCACCGCGATCTCGGACAGCCGCACCCGTCCCGACGGCGGCCGCGACGTCACCAGCCACACGAACGCCGGCACGACCGTCTCCGGCAGCGGCCGGTCGCCGATGTCCTCGCCCGGGAACGCCTCCTGGTGCATCCGGGTCCGCAGGTCGCCCGGGTCGACCCGCCACACGCGCACCGCGGGCTCCTCGGCGGCCAGCACGTTGCTCGCCTGCTCCACGGCCGCCTTGGCCGAGCCGTACCCGCCCCAGCCCTCGTACTGCTCGACCGCCGCGTCCGAGGTGACGGTGACGATCGCGCCGTGTCGGACCCGCAGCCCCGGCAGCGCCAGCTGGGCCAGGCCGAGCGGCGCCACGACGTTGACCTCGTAGACCGACCGCAGCACGTCCAGCGGGTAGTCGGCCACCCTGGGCTGCGGGCTCGGCCCGAGGATGCCGGCGTTGTTCACCAGCAGGTCCGCGCCGCCGAGCTCGTCGGCGGCGGCGACCAGGGCGGCCCGGTGCGCCGGGTCGGTGACGTCGCCCGGGATCGCCTCGGCGGCGCCGATCGTGCCGGCGGCGTCGGCGAGGGCACCGGCGTCGCGGGCGTCGACGACCAGCCGCCAGCCGGCCTCGGCGAGTCCGGTGGCCAGCGCGCGGCCCAGCCCGCGGGACGCCCCGGTGATGATCGCGACAGGCATTGCGCGACTCCTTTCGATCACCTCCCGACGCTAGGAGCGGGCCGCGCCGCTGCCATCGGGCGCGGGACCGGACGGCCCTCGGCCGATGGACCTAGGTCCTCCGCCCGATCCGCGAACGCGCTGGTCTGGGTACCGTGGCGGCGTGACCGGGTTCGATCGGGACGAGCTGCGCGAGGTGAGCGCCGCGGTGCTCGCGGTGACCGAGCACCTGTCCGTGCGCGACGTGCTGCGCACGATCCTCACCTCGGCCCGCAGGCTGGTCGGCGCCCGGTACGCCGCGCTCGGCATCCCGGACGGCGCGGGCGGGTTCGCCGAGTTCCTGGCCGAGGGCATCACCGACGAGCAGTGGGCGGCGATCGGCCCGCTGCCGCGCACCCACGGCCTGCTCGCGGTGATGCTGTGCGACCCGAACCCGGTTCGGCTGGCGAACATCCGCGACCACCCGGACTTCGGCTGGTGGCCCTCCGCGCACCCCGAGCTCACCGACTTCCTCGGCATGCCGATCATGGACGGCGAGGAGTTCGTCGGCGAGCTGTTCCTCGCCAACAGCTGCGAGCCCGGCGGGTTCACCGCCGAGGACGAGGAGCTGATGCGCCTGCTGGCCGCGCACGCGGCGATCGCCATCGTCAACGCGCGGCTCTACGAGCGCAGCCGCGAGCTGTCCATCGTGGAGGAACGCAACCGGATCGCGCGGGAGCTGCACGACGCGGTGACCCAGAAGCTGTTCAGCCTGCGGCTCACCGCCGACGCCGCGTCCGCGCTGCTCGACCGCGACCCGGCGCGGGCGGCCGCGGAGCTCGCGACCGTGCGCCGGCTCGCCGCCGAGGCCACCGACGAGCTGCGCGCGATCGTCGTCGGCCAGGCCCCGGCGGACCTGCGCGGCGACGGGCTGGACATCGCGCTGCGCAAGCAGGCCGAGCTGCTGGACCGGGTGCACGAGCCCGCGGTGCGGTACGCGAGCTGCGCCTGCGTGCCGGTGCTCACCGAGGCGCGGCAGCAGGCGGTGTACCGGATCGCGCAGGAGGCGATGCACAACGCGCTGCGGCACGCGGGCGCGTCGCGGATCGACATGACCATGGAGCCGGCCGGGCCGAACGTGGTGCTCGAGGTACGCGACGACGGCGCGGGCTTCGACCCCGGGTCCGCGCGGGACGCGGGCCGCCGGCTGGGCCTCGCGTCGATGCGCGAGCGGGCGCGCACCGCGGGCGGGCGGCTGGACGTGGCGTCCGAGCCGGGCCGGGGGACCACGGTACGGCTGGAGGTGCCCACCGGTGGCTGACCGGATCCGCGTACTCGTCGTCGACGACCATCCCGTGGTGCGCCAGGGGTTGCGCACCTTCCTCGACGTGCAGGACGACCTCGAGGTGGTCGGCGAGTCGGCGGACGGCGAGTCCTGTGTGGACGACGCGGAGCGGTTGCGGCCGGACGTGGTCCTGCTGGACCTGCGGATGCCCGGCGCGGACGGGGTGAGCGCGCTGCACGGGCTGCGCGCGGCAGGCAACCCGGCGAGGGTGCTGGTGATCACCAGCTTCACCGAGCCGTCCGCGGTCCTGCCCGCGGTGCGCGCCGGCGCCAGCGGCTACGTCTACAAGGACATCGACCCGCCCGCCCTGGCCGCCGCCATCCGGTCCGTGCACGCCGGGCACGTGCTGCTGCACCCGGACGTGGCGCGGCTGCTGGCCGCGGGCGAGGCGCGGCCGGGCGGTGCGGACCTGACCGCCCGCGAGCGGGACGTGCTGGCCGAGGTGGCCCGCGGCCGGTCCAACCGGGAGATCGCGCGCGAGCTGTCGCTGTCGGAGAAGACGGTGAAGACGCACGTCAGCGCGATCCTCGGGAAGCTGGGTGTGCAGGACCGGACGCAGGCGGCACTGCACGCGGTCCGCTCGGGCCTGGTCCGGCCGTGACCGGCGCGGCCGGGCGAGGCCGGCGAGCACCCCGGCGATGATCAGCACCGCGGCGAGGACCGTCGGCGCGTGAGCCGGTGGCCCCACCCGCCGAACCCGCGCGTTCGTCGACACCCTCCGCGGCCGTGGCCCCGGGGTCAGCGCGGGACGGCCAGCGCCGCCTCGGCGAACCCGGCCCAACGGCCGGCGTGCGCCGGCGGGACGCTGACCCAGTCCTTCATCGGCCGGCCCCTGCCGGACGGGTCGAACAGGTGCGCGCCGGCGAGGTCCAGCGCCTCGGCGTGCGCCGCGCTGTCGCGTCCCAGCCGGAACGCGACCTCCCCGTCGAGCAGGCAGGCGAAGGCCTTGCCCGCCCCGTCCTTGAGGGCCGGTTTGCCGAACATGATGCCGACCGTGGCGGCGTCGCCGCCGAGGTGCGCGGCCAGCCGGTCCAGTGGTGCGCGATCCGTCATGGCGCGAGCCTGCCATCCCGCACCGACACCGCCCGGTCAGGACGGGCTCAGGCCGGGGTCCAGTCGGTGTTCGCCCCGCAGAGCACCAGGCACGGCAGCTCACCCGGCAGGTGGCCGGCCAGCCACGCCGCGAACGGCACCGCGCCCGCCGGCTCCACGGCCAGCCGGAACTCCTCCCACAGCCGGTCCCGGGCGGCGAGGACCTCCTCGTCGGTGACCAGCGCCGACCGCACCGGGCGGAGGATCTCGAACGGCAGGTCCCCGACCCGGGTCGCGCCCAGCGCGGACGACGCGACCGAGTCCACGGCGGAGTCCACCGGCCGCCCGGCGGCGAGCGCGTCGTGCAGGGCACGGCAGCCCTCCGGCTCGACGGCCACGACCGGACGGCCCGCCGCGCCGAGCACCGTCCCCGCCGCGAGCCCGCCGCCGCCCACCGCGACCACCAGGCTGTCCACCTCCGGCACGTCGGCGACCGCCTCGGCGGCACACGTGCCCTGGCCGGCCACCACCAGCGGGTCGTTGTAGGCCGGCAGGTAGCGCCCGCCCGACGAGTCCGCGAAGGCGATCGCGGCCGCCGCGGCCTCGGCGTAGGTCGAGCCGTGCCTGATCAGCGCGGCGCCCGCGGCCTCGATCCGGCGGGCCTTCGCGCGCGGTACCGACTCCGGCACGTACACCGTCGCCGGCAGGTCCAGCAGGGCGCTCGCGGTGGCGACGGCCAGCCCGTGGTTGCCGCCCGACGCCGTGACCACCCGCGCCGGTCGCGGGCCGCCGAGCAGCGCGTTCAGCGCGCCGCGCAGCTTGAACGAGCCGGTCAGCTGCAGCTGTTCGAGCTTGAGCACCAACGGCTTCCCGTCGATCGTCGCGCGCAGTACGGGGGTCCGCCGCGCGTAGGGCGCGATGCGGCCGGCGGCACGGCCGACGTCGGCCGGGGTCGGCAGGACGGTGGACATCGTCATGACGCCATCCTGACACGCGCCCGGACCCGGACGCCGTGGCGATCGTGGGCGGGGGCACCAGGTCCGGACCCGGCTCGATGCCCCACACTGGGCGGGTGACCAGCGCACCCTGGCCGCCCGGCGCGGCGACCGCGATCGGCTCGATGCCCGGCTCCGACCCGGTCGAGGCGGCCGCCGTCGTCGTCGGCGAACTGCCCGACCTGCCACACCTGCCCGAGCTGCCGGGGCGCGGCCTCGGCACCGACATCATCGGCCGCACCGCGGCCCTCCTGGTCGACATCGCGGTCGAGGTGGTGCCCACGGCCTACCGGGTCACCGCCCGCCCCGGCGCCGACCACCGCCGCGCGGTGGACCACCTGCGCCGCGACATCGACGCGTTCGAGCAGGCCGTCGAGCGAGCCGGCACCCGCCCGCCGCTGGTGAAGGTGCAGGTGGCCGGCCCGTGGACGCTGACCTCGGAGGTCGAGCTGCCGCGCGGGCACCGGGTGCTCACCGACCAGGGCGCGCTGCGCGAGTTCACCTCCTCGCTCGCCGAGGGGCTCGCCGCCCACGTCGCCGAGGTGCGCAAGCGGACCGGCGCGGACGTGGTGGTGCAGCTCGACGAGCCGTCGCTGCCCGCGGTGCTCGCCGGCGTGCTGCCCACGCCGTCCAGGCTCGGCACCGTCGCGGCGGTCCCGGAGCCGGACGCGCGGGAGACGCTCGGCGCGCTCGTCACCGCGGCCCGGGAGGCGACCGGCCGGCCGGTGGTCGTGCACTGCTGCGCGCCGCGCCCGCCCGTCGCGCTGATCCGAGAGTCCGGCGCGGACGCGATCGCCCTGGACGCGACGCTGCTGGAGGGCACCCCGGCGGTGCTCACCGACCAGCTCGGCGAGGCGTTCGACGGCGGCTGCGTGCTGTTCCTCGGCCTGGTGCCGACGACCGCGCCGGCCACCGCGCCGACGCTGGAGCGGCTCGCCCGGCCGGCGCTGGATCTGGTGGACCGCCTCGGCTTCCCGCGCGAGCTGCTCGCCGAGCGCGCGGTGCCGACCCCGACCTGCGGGCTGGCCGGGGCGAGCGCCTCCTGGGCCCGCCGCGCCCTCTCCCTCGCCCGCGATCTCGGCCGTGCCTTCGTGGAGCCGCCCGAGTCCTGGTGACTGTCGGGGGTCGCGGGTACCGTCCGGCTGGAGCCGAAGGAGGTTCGTCATGGCAGCGGTTCTGGCGATCGGGACGAAGAAGGGTCTGTGGCTCGCGACCAGCACGGACGGTCGCGCCACCTGGGAGGTGACCGGCCCGCACCATGCGATGAACGACGTCTACGCGGTCGGTTTCGACACGCGGCGGGAGACGCCTCGCCTGCTGGCCGGGGTCACCAGCGAGCACTACGGCCCGAGCGTGGCGGTCAGCGACGACCTCGGCGCGACCTGGCGGGAGCCGGACCACGCGCCGGTCGCGTTCCCCGCCGACACCGGCGCCGCGCTGCGCCGGGTGTGGCAGTTCGCGCCGGGGCCGGCCGCGACGCCGGAGGTGGTCTACGCCGGGGTCGAGCCGTCGGCGCTGTTCCGGTCCGAGGACGGCGGCGAGACCTACGAGCTGGTGCGCGGTCTGTGGGACCACCCGCACCGCGAGCACTGGACACCGGGCTTCGGCGGGCAGGCGGTGCACTCGATCGTCCCGCACCCCACCGACCCCGCGCGGGTGACGGTCGCGATGTCCACCGGCGGCGTGTACGTCACGACCGACGGCGGGCAGACCTGGCGGGCGCGCAACGTCGGCATCCAGGCATACCGCAACCCCGACCCCTACCCCGAGTACGGCCAGTGCGTGCACAAGATCGCCCAGCACCCGGACCGCCCGGAGCGGTTCTTCGCGCAGAACCACCACGGCGTGTACCGCAGCGACGACGGCGCGGAGACCTGGGAGTCCATCGCGGACGGTCTGCCGGCCGACTTCGGCTTCCCGATGGTGGTGCACCCGCACCGGCCGGACGTGATCTACAACTTCCCGCTGGTGGCCGACGCGATGCGGTTCGTGCCGCAGGGCCGGTGCGCGGTCTACCGCAGCGAGGACGCCGGCAAGTCGTGGGACGCGCTCACCGCGGGCCTGCCCGAGCACTTCTGGAGCGGCGTGCTGCGCGACGCGATGTGCGTCGACGGCGGCGACCCGGCCGGGGTGTACTTCGGCACCCGGTCCGGCACGGTGTACGCGAGCCGGGACGAGGGCGAGCACTGGCAGCCGGTCGTCGAGCAGCTGCCCGACGTGCTGTGCGTGCGCGCGGTGGTGGTGTGACCGGTGGAGATCACCGTCCGGCTGCCGAGCGCGCTGCGCGGGCGCGCGGGTGACCGGTCCACACTGGACGTCCAGGTCCCGGATCCCGCGACGCTCGCCGACCTGCTCGACGTGCTGGCGGCGCGGTACCCGGGCCTGGAACGGAGGCTGCGTGACGAGCGCAAGGAGCTGCGCCGCTACGTGAACTTCTTCGTCGACGGCGAGGAGTGCCGCCGACTCGACGGCGCCGCGACCCCCCTGCGCGGCGCCGCCGAGGTCCAGATCATCCCGTCGGTCGCGGGCGGCTGACGCAACACACCCCGGTCCCCGACCCGACCCCCCACATCGCCGATCTGACCTGTGGCGTCGGTGATCCGACCCGTCACGTCGGTGATCTGACCTGTGGCGTCGGTGATCTGACCTGTGGCGTCGGTGATCTGACCTGTGGCGTCGGTGATCCGACCCGTGGCGTCGCCGATCCGACTCGTGGCGTCGCCGATGGCCGGTGGGAGGGTCGGCTCGGCGGTGTAGGGTCGGCTCGGCGTTGGGGCCGAGGGCGCGCGGGCACCGGGGCGTCAGCCGGCCGGGCGGGCCGGAGCGCGGCGGAAGGACAGCGCCACCACCACGGTCAGCAGCGCGAACGCCGCCGACATGGTGAACGCCGCGGTCATCCCGTCCACCAGCACGTCGGTCGGCGAGCCGCCCAGCGCCGCCGTGGACTTCGACGCCGACCCGGCGACGGTGACCAGCACGGCCAGCCCGAGCGTGGAGCCCACCTGCTGCATGGTCTGCAGCACCCCGCCCGCGGCCCCCGCGTCCGCCGGCCGGACCGTCGACATGATCACCACGTTCAGCGGCGCGAACGCGAGCCCGCCGCCCAGACCCAGCACGACCATCGGCCCGAGCAGCCCCGGCAGGTAGTCGCTCGACGGCGTGAGCCGGGTGAGCCACGCGAGCCCGACGACCATCAGCACGGTCCCCGCGATCGCGAACGGCTTCGGGCCCCAGGTGGGCAGCCACCGCGGCATCAGCCGGGAGGTGGTGAACAGCACGACCGCCAGCGGCAGGAACGCGAAGCCGGTGGTCAGCGAGCTGTACCCGGCGACGTCCTGGAGGAACTGGGTGAGGAAGAAGAACGCGGACATCATCGCCATCGGGCCGAAGAAGAAGTTCAGGTAGCCCGCGGCGCGGTTGCGGTCGGTGAACAGGTGCAGCGGCATCAGCGGTTCCCGCGTGCGCACCTCGATCGCGAGGAACGTGGCGAGCAGGGCGGCCCCCGCGATCAGCGAGACGAGCGCGGTCCGGTCCGACCAGCCGGCCCCCGCCACGCGGATGAACCCGTACACCACCGACGCGGTGCCGGCGGTCGCGGTCAGCGCCCCGGGCAGGTCCAGCCGCGCCGGGTGGCGTTGCGGTTCGCGGATGTGGCGCGGCGCGAGGGCCAGGATCGCCAGGCCGAACGGCAGGTTGATGAACAGCACCGCGCGCCAGGAGAACCACTCGGTGAGCAGCCCGCCGACGATCAGGCCGATCGCGAACCCGGCGCTCGCGACGCCGGAGAACACCGACAGCGCCCGCACCCGGTCGCGCGGTTCGGTGAACGTGCTGGTGATCAGCGCGAGCGTGCTCGGCCCGGCCGCGGCCGCGCCGAGCCCCTGCAGGATGCGGGCGAACAGCAGCCATCCGGCCGAGTCGGCCATCGCGCCGAGCACCGACGCGGCGGTGAACACCGCGACGCCCCCGAGGAACATGCGGCGGCGGCCGAACAGGTCGCCCGCCCGCCCGCCGAGCAGCAGCAGGCCGCCGAAGACGAGCGTGTACGCGTTGAGCACCCAGGACAGCCCGGCCGGCGTGAAGCCCAGGTCGGCGCGGATGCGGGGGAGTGCCACGTTCATCACGGTGGCGTCGAGCATGAGCATCAGCTGGCAGGTGACGATGATCGCGAGCGCCAGCCCCGGTCTGGTCCGGGCAGGCCGGGCCAAGGTTTGCTGAGACACGGAAACCCCTAAGCGGAGAGACTCTCCATTTGGACTGGGCTAGCATATGGAGAGAGTCTCCGTATGCGCAAGAGTAACCGGAGAATCTCTCCGTTTGAAAGGGGTGGGTGCGTGGCGACAACGGAGTCGGCCCGGCCCGGGCCGGCCGGGCGACCCATGCGGGCGGACGCGCGACGCAACTACGAGCGGATCGTGACCACCGCCCGGGACGCCTTCTACGAGTACGGCGTCGACATCCCGCTGGACGACATCGCGAAGCGTGCGGAGGTCGGCGCCGGCACGCTGTACCGGCACTTCCCGAGCCGCAACGCGCTGATCGAGGCCGTCTACCGCGGGGAGATCACCCAGCTCGCCGACGCCGCCCACCGGCTGAGCGAGGAGCTGCCCCCCGGCGAGGCGCTGTTCGCCTGGCTGCGCGAGCAGGTGCACTGGATCGCGGAGAGCTACGGGCTCGCCACCGCGCTGAAGGGCGCCATCGACGGCGACTCGGACACGTTCGCCTACTGCAAGAAGCTCGTCCGGGAGGCGGTGGGCGTGGTGCTCGAGCCGGCCCAGAAGGCCGGCGTCGTGCGCACCGACATCGAACCCGGCGACCTGCTCCGGCTCGCCCACGGCGTCGGCGCCACCGCCCAGTACACCGACCCGGCGGGCGCCGAACGGCTGATCTCCGTGGTGATCGACGGGCTGCGTGCCTGACCGGCACCATGGGGTCATGAGGTGGTTTCGCCGGCGCGACCGGACTCCCGTCGCCGAACGGCCCGATCCGCGCGCCCTCGCCGAGCGGTTCTGGTGCGGCTGGCAGGAGATGCTGCCCGAGGTCGCCGCCGCGCTCGGCGACCGCGAGCCGGGCCGGGTGGAGAACCAGCTCTGCGACCTGGTCGCCGGCCTGCACCCGGACCTGCACTTCTCCCTGGAGCGCGGCCGGCGGGCGATCTACGCGCTGGTCGTGTCCGGTCAGGAGGACCCGCGTCTGCGCCCGGTCACCGACGCCTGGAAGGCCGCCGCGCCCGCCGACGACGCGATCTGGGAGTACCACGACGCGGTCCCGCCGGTGCCCGACCCGACCCTCGTCACGGTGAACCTCGGCGCACATCGCATCCGGCTCTCCGACGTGCGGATCGTCGCGCAGGTCGACGAGGCGGAGGGTGTCGTCGACGTGGCGGTGCACCACCCGACGATGGCCGAGCTGGAGCCGGCGGCCCGCTCGGCGATGACCTACCTGCCGCTGGACGCGGCGCTGGGGGAGCGGCTCGCGGCCGAGCGGCTGCGCCGGGTGGAGACCGCGGACGCCGAGCCGGCCGGCACGATCGGGCTGCTGGAGCTGCGCGGTCTGGTGCACGACCTCGCCGGTGTCGAGCCGCCGCGGAATGTCGGACCCGGTGACTAGTCTGCGTCCTGTGACCAGTGTTGATGACAGCGTCGACGGGCCGGCCGAGGGCGTCGAGGACGTGCCCGCGGACATCCGCGAGCGGCACCGCGAGCTCGCCGAGGAGATCACCGCCCACCGCTTCCGCTACTTCGTGCTCGACGCGCCGACGATCTCCGACGGGGAGTTCGACGCGCTGTGGCACGAGCTGCTCGCCATCGAGGAGCGCCACCCCGGGCTGGTCACGCCCGACTCGCCCAGCCAGCAGGTCGGTGGCACCTTCTCCACCGAGTTCGCCGCGGTCGACCACCTCGAGCGGATGCTCAGCCTGGACAACACGTTCGACACCGACGAGCTCGGCGCATGGGTCGACCGGGTGGAGAAGGAGGTCGGCGCCACCTCCTACATCTGCGAGCTCAAGGTCGACGGCCTCGCGATCAACCTGCTGTACGAGAACGGCAGGCTCACCCGCGCGCTGACCCGCGGCGACGGGCGCACCGGCGAGGACGTCACGCTGAACGTGCGCACCATGCGCGACGTGCCCGAGCAGCTCACCGGCACCGACGAGTTCCCCGTGCCCGCGCTGGTCGAGGTGCGTGGCGAGGTGTTCTTCACCGTCGCCGACTTCACCGAGCTGAACGCGAAGCTGGTCGAGGCCGGCAAGCCCGCGTTCGCCAACCCGCGCAACACGGCGGCCGGGTCGCTGCGGCAGAAGGACCCGAAGGTCACCGCGAGCCGGCCGCTGCGGCTGATCTGCCACGGGCTGGGCAAGCGGGACGGCTTCGAGCCGAAGCGCCAGTCCGAGGCGTACCGGGCGCTGGCGGCGTGGGGGCTGCCGGTCTCCGCACACACGAAGGTGATCTCCGAGCGCGACGGGCTGTTCGCGCACATCGACTACTGGGGTGCGCACCGCCACGACGTCGAGCACGAGATCGACGGCATCGTGATCAAGGTCGACGAGGTGGCCGAGCAGCGCAGGCTGGGCACTACCTCGCGCGCGCCGCGGTGGGCGATCGCCTACAAGTACGCGCCCGAGGAGGCCACCACCACGCTGCTGGACATCCAGGTCAACGTGGGGCGCACCGGACGGGTCACGCCGTTCGCGGTGATGGAGCCGGTCAAGGTGGCCGGGTCCACCGTGTCGATGGCGACGCTGCACAACGCGAGCGAGGTGCGGCGCAAGGGCGTGCTGATCGGCGACCGGGTGGTCATCCGCAAGGCCGGCGACGTCATCCCGGAGGTGCTCGGCCCGGTCGCCGACGCGCGCAGCGGCGACGAGCGCGAGTTCGCGATGCCGGCCGAGTGCCCGTCCTGCGGCACGACGCTGGCCTACGAGAAGGAGGGCGACGCCGACATCCGCTGCCCGAACGCGCGGTACTGCCCGGGCCAGCGCAAGGAGCGGCTCACCTACATCGCCGGCCGCTCCGCGCTGGACATCGAGGTCATGGGCTACGAGGCGGCCGCCGCCCTGATCGACTCCGACGCGATCGCGGACGAGGGCGACCTGTTCGACCTGGACGAGGCGCGGCTGCTGGAGGTGGAGCTGTTCCGCACCAAGGCGGGCGCGCTGTCGGCCAACGGGCACAAGCTGCTCGCGAACCTCGAGGCGGTCAAGCAGCGTCCACTGTGGAAGGTTCTGGTGGCGCTGTCCATCCGGCACGTGGGGCCGACCGCGGCGCGGGCGCTGGCGCGGGAGTTCGGCTCGATCCCGCGCATCATGGAGGCCTCCGAGGAGGAGCTCGCCTCGGCCGATGGCGTCGGCCCGACGATCGCGACGGCCATCCGCGAGTGGTTCGCCACGGACTGGCGGCGCGAGATCGTCGAGAAGTGGCGCCGCGCCGGGGTGCGGATGGAGGAGGAGCGCGACGCGTCGGTCCCGCGCAACCTCGACGGTCTGTCCATCGTGGTCACCGGCAGCCTGCAGGCCTTCTCCCGGGACGAGGCCAGGGACGCGATCCTGGTCCGCGGCGGCAAGGCGGTCGGGTCGGTGTCGAAGAAGACGGCGTTCGTGGTGGTGGGCGAGTCGCCGGGGTCGAAGTACGACAAGGCGGTACAGCTGAAGGTGACGGTGCTGGACGAGGACGGCTTCCGGGTGCTGCTCGCCGACGGTCCCGACGCGGCGACCGAGCGCGCCACGATCGGCCCCGGCGAGGAGCCGGCCGATGAGTGAGGTGACGATCCGCCCTGCCAGACCCGACGAGTTCGCCGCGGTGGGCCGGCTGACCGTGGACGCGTACCGAGCCAGCGGCTACGTCGAGGCCGACGGCCCGTACACGCTGAAGCTGGCCGACGCGCGGGTTCGCGCCCGGGAGGCGGAGCTGTGGGTGGCGGTGGACGCGGACGGCGCGGTGCTGGGCACGGTCACGATCGCGCCGCCGTCCTCGCCGTGGGCGCAGGTGGCGGACGCCGACCAGCTGGAGTTCCGGATGCTCGCGGTGAGCAAGGCCGCGCGCGGCCGGGGCATCGGCGAGGCGCTGACGAGGGCGGTGCTGGAGCGGGCGGCGGAGCTCGGCCTGCGCGGTGTGGCCCTGAGCAGCTCCACGCAGATGACGACCGCGCACCGGCTCTACGAGCGGCTGGGCTTCCACCGCACCCCGGCCAAGGACTGGAGCCCGACACCGGACGTGCAGCTGATCACCTATGGCCTGACCCTGGACGGCTCGCCCGCCTGACGCGCCGGCACCCGGACCGCGCCCGCCATCCGACCCCTGACGCGGCCGACCCGACGTCTGGCGCGGTCGAGTCGACGTCTGGCATGGCCGAGTCGACGTCTGGCGCGGCCGAGTCGACGTCTGGCGCGGTCGAGTCGACGTCTGGCGCGGCCGAGTCGACGTCTGGCGCGGTCGAGTCGACGTCTGGCGCGGTCGAGTCGACGTCTGGCGCGGTCGAGTCGACGTCTGGCGCGGTCGAGTCGACGTCTGGCGCGGTCGAGTCGACGTCTGGCGCGGCCGAGTCGACGTCTGGCGCGGTCGAGTCGACGTCTGGCGCGGTCGAGTCGACGTCTGGCGCGGTCGAGTCGACGTCTGGCGCGGCCGAGTCGACGTCTGGCACGGTCGACTCGACGTCGGTGCCGAGTCGCGGGTCGAGTCGACGGTGCCGGTCGAGTCGACGGCCGACGGTCGCTCACGAGTCCGACTCGACGGTGCCACGGGTCGACTCGACGGTGCCGGGGGTCGGGTCGGTGGTGCCGAGGGTCGGGTCGGTGGTGCCAGGGGTCGGTGTGGCGGGTCGGGTGGGGAGGTCAGGTCCGGCCCAGGCCGGCCAGCGCGTCGCCGACGGCCGCGATGCCGTCGGCGATCTCCGTCGGGGTGCGGGCCGCGTAGCCGAGCACCAGGCCGGGTGGCCCGGGGCGTTGCCGGTGCCAGGACAGCGGCTGCACCTTGACCCCGCGCGCCAGCGCCGCGTCCGCGAGGGCGACGTCCGGGAACGATCCCGGAAACGTCACCGTCAGGTGCAGCCCGGCCGCCGCACCGTGCACCGACGCCCCCGGCAGGTGCGCGCCGACGGCCGCGATCATCGCGTCACGGCGCCGGCGGTGGCGTGGCCGCAGGAACCGCAGCTGCTGCTCCAGCGCGCCCGACTCCATCAGCCGCGCCAGCACCAGCTGGGCCAGCACGCCGTTGCCGAGATCCGCGTTCCGCTTGGCGGCCACCACGTCCGGCAGGAACCGTGTGGGCACCAGCAGCCAGCCGATCCGCAGCGCCGGCGCCAGCAGCTTCGACACGCTGCCCGCGTAGCACACCTGCGACTCCTGCATCGAGCGCAGCGCCGGCACCGGCGGGCGGTCGTAGCGGTGCTCCGCGTCGTAGTCGTCCTCGATGATCAGGCCACCGTCGCCGGCCCAGCGCAGCAGCTCGCGGCGCCGGGCGCCGTCGAGGACCACGCCGGTGGGGAACTGGTGCGCGGGGGTGAGCAGCACCGCCGGCGAGGTCAGCGATGCGACCCGCAGGCCGCCGGAGTCCACCGGGACCGGCGGCGTCGCCACGCCCCAGTTGCGCAGGTGCTGCCGGGTGCCCAGCGAGCCGGGGTCCTCCACCGCGATCTCGCCGACCCCGAGGACCTGGGTGAGCAGGCCCAGCGCCTGCGACACGCCCGCCACGATCACGATCCCGGCCGGGTCCGCGCGCAGGCCCCGGTTGCGCGCCAGCCAGTTCGCCACCGCCGCCCGCAGCGCCGGCGCCCCGCACGGGTCGCCGTAGCCGAGGTCCGCGGCGGACATCGAGGCGAGCACGGACCGCTCCGCCCGCAGCCACGCCGTCCGCGGGAACGCCGCGAGGTCGGGGACCCCGGGCGTCAGGTCGACGCGCGCCGGTGCGGCGCGCAGCGTGTCGAACACGTCCACGTCCGGCGTGCCGGCGAACGGCGAGCGGGCCCGTGGCGCGGGCGCCGCGACCGGGGCCGCCACCGGGGCAGCGACGACCACCGTCCCGCCGCGACCCCGGCCCGCCACGTGCCCGTCCTCCACCAGCCGCTGGTAGGCCTCGGTGACCACGCCGCGCGACACCCGCAGCTCCGCGGCCAGCACCCGGGTCGCCGGCAGCCGGCTGCCGACGGGCAGCCTGCCGTCGGAGATCGCGGACCGGAGGCGGTCCGCGAGCCAGGCCGACCTGCCCCCGGCCGGCGCCTCCGCGATGGACAGCTGCAGGAAGTCCGCGCCGGTTATGGACTCCTCGGCTGTGCTCGATTTGGACCTGTTCACCGGACCATTGTGTCGGCAGAGTCAACCGTGTGACAGCGATCGACAGCACCCCGGGATACGTCCACGGATACGGCGCGCGGGAGAGCCGCCGCCTCACCGACCAGGCCGACACCCTCGCCGACCTGCTCCACGGCGACACCGCCTACCCGGCGGGCAGCCGCGTGCTGGAGGTCGGCTGCGGTGTCGGCGCGCAGACCCTCCATCTCGTCCGCTCCAGCCCCGGCGCACACCTGACCTCGGTCGACGTCGACGAGGCGTCGCTGGCGAAGGCCCGCGCGCGGGTCGGCGCGCGGGTCGACTGGCACCGCGCGGACCTGTTCGACCTGCCCTTCGCCGACGGCGAGTTCGACCACCTCTTCGTCTGCTTCGTGCTCGAGCACCTGCGCGAGCCGCACCGCGCGCTGACCGCGCTGCGCCGCGTGCTGCGGCCCGGCGGCACGATCACCGTCGTCGAGGGCGACCACGGCTCGGCGTTCTTCCACCCCGACAGCGCCGCGGCGCGCGCGGCCGTCGACTGCCTCGTCACGCTGCAGCGCCGGTCCGGCGGCGACGCGCTGATCGGCAGGCGGGTGGCGCCGCTGCTGACCGCCGCCGGCTACCGGGACGTGCGGGCCCGCCCCCGCACCGTCTACGCCGACCGCACCCGCCCGGACCTGGTGGAGGGCTTCACCCGCAACACCTTCACCGCCATGGTGGCCGGCGTCCGCGACGAGGCGCTCGCCGCCGGCCTGCTCACCGAAACCCAGTGGCGGCAAGGGATCCACGACCTCGAGCGCACCGCCGGGGACGGCGGCACGTTCCTCTACACGTTCGTCAAGGCCACGGCCACCAACCCGGCGTAGGCGGCCTCACGATCACCCCGGACGTCGACGTGCACCTGCACATCGCGGCGCCGTTCGCGTGCCTGACGATCAGCACGTTGCCCGGCAAGACCGCCACGGCGGAGAACGAGATCGCGGTCCAGGGCTCGCCCGGCACGAGGTGCTGCGCACGCTCAACCACGCCGACCCGATCCCCACCCCCGGCGGGCTGGATCCGGCGCCTCCTACGACTGGTCCGCGGGAGGATGCTGACCTTCATGGACAAGGGCCTGGTGGCGCTGGCTGCCTGCGTGCCGGCCCCGCTCGGCCTCGCCGCGTGCGGGGTCGAGCCGGGGTCGGGCGCGTGCACCGAGACCGCGATCGCCGCCGACCCGGTCACCGCACGCACCGGCGGGGACGGCACGGCCCGGTACCGGCGGCAGGACGGTGTCGACGGCCTCGGCTTCTCCGACGAGAGGCCCACCGGCTACACCGTCGAGTTCAACCCGCTGACCGGGATCGACGGCGTGCAGTAATGCCGCAGCCGGGTCACCGCGCCTTTGACCCTCAGGGGTTAACCCGACAGCACGACCGCGATGATCCCGGCCAGGTGTGCGAGCCGGGCCACCTCGGCCGCGCGGAACATCGGGCCGCCCGGCCGCCCGACCAGCAGCACCCGGTCCGGCTTGCCCAGGGGAGTGGCGGCCAGCTCCGTACCCAGCTCGCGCCACGTCTCCGGCACCCAGCTCTCCTCGCCGTCCAGCACCGTCGCCCGGGCCAGCGGCAGCCACGGCAGGTCGAGCGTGCGCAGCTGCGGCGCGGCCGTGCTCGCGGTCAGCGTCTCCGCGCCGCCGCCGGACGGGCCGACGACCAGCGCCCAGCCCGCGCGGATGATGCGCGGCACACCCTCGGCGAAGATCGCCAGTCCCTCGTCGGGCTGCGCGGCGACCTCCTCCACCAGCTCCAGCTCGCGGTGCGTGTCCAGCACGCCCGCGTACGGCCGCACCGCGTCGACCTCGACGTCGGCCACCGACTCGGCGGCGGTGATCAGCACGTCCGGCAGCCGGCCCTTGGGCAGCTCGACCACGAGATCGTCGATGGCCGTGCCGGAGCTCCGTTCCACGACGTCCACGCTCAGGATGTCGGCACCGATGTGACCGAGAGCGGTCGCCACCGCACCGAGCGCCCCCGGGCGGTCCGGCAGCTGCACCCGGATCAGGAAGGACAAGGCGAACGCCTCCTGCTGTTCGGTGGTGACCCCGGCCGTCACCGGGCTCCGTCGATCTCGTGGTCTCTCGATCTCGTGGCCTGTCGATCTCGTGCCGGCCGACGATTGTCGCAGACCGCGAGATCACCGCGCGCCCGCCGTCCACCTGCCAGGATCGGCCGGCGCCCGGACAAGCCTGTCATCCCGATAACCCGTTCGGGTCGCGACGGGCACTCGAAATAGACTCTTCGCACACCCAACTCAGCACATACGCAGGGAGTTCGTCCAGTGCCCAACATCTCCCGCGACGAGGTGGCCCACCTCGCTCGCCTGGCCAGGCTGGCCGTCACCGAGGACGAGCTGGACAAGTTCGCCGGTCAGCTGGACGTCATCCTCCAGTCGGTGGCCAGAGTCGGCGAGGTCACGGCCCAGGACATCCCCCCGACGTCGCACGCCGTGCCGCTCAAGAACGTCTTCCGGGACGACCTCCCCCGCCCGGGTCTCACCCAGCAGCAGGCGCTGGCCGGCGCCCCGGCCGTCGAGGACGGCCGGTTCCGCGTGCCGCGCATCCTGGGGGAGCAGGCATGACGGACCTCACGCGGCTGACCGCCGCCGAACTGGCCGCCAGGATCCACGCGGGCGAGGTCTCCTCGGTCGAGGTCACCCGGGCACACCTGGACCGCATCGCCGCCATCGACGACACCGTGCACGCGTTCCTGCACGTCGACACCGAGGGCGCGCTCGCGGCCGCCCGGCGGACCGACGACGACGTGGCCGCCGGCCGCGCGCCCGCCTCGCCGCTCGCCGGCGTGCCGCTGGCGCTCAAGGACGTGTTCACCACCGAGGGCATCCCCACCACGTGCGGCTCGAAGATCCTCTCCGGCTGGGTCCCGCCCTACGACGCGACGGTGACCCGCAAGCTGCGCGAGGCCGGCGTCGTGGTGCTCGGCAAGACGAACATGGACGAGTTCGCGATGGGCTCCTCCACCGAGAACTCCGCCTACGGGGTGACCCGCAACCCGTGGGACCTGGAGCGGATCCCGGGCGGGTCGGGCGGCGGCTCGTCCGCCTCGCTGGCCGCGTTCGAGGCGCCGCTCGCGATCGGCACCGACACCGGCGGCTCGATCCGCCAGCCCGCCTCGGTCACCGGCACCGTCGGCGTCAAGCCCACCTACGGCGGCGTGTCGCGCTACGGCCTCGTCGCGTTCTCCTCCTCGCTCGACCAGGGCGGGCCGTGTGCGCGCACGGTGCTCGACGCGGCCCTGCTGCACGAGGTGATCGGCGGGTACGACCCGATGGACTCGACGTCCATCGACGCGCCGGTGCCGCCGGTGGTCGCCGCGGCCCGGGAGGGCGCGGCGGGCGACCTGTCCGGGGTGCGGGTCGGCGTGGTCCGCGAGTTCGCCGGCGAGTGGTACCAGGCCGGTGTCACCGCCGCGTTCGGGGCCGCGGTCGAGACGCTGCGCGGGCTCGGCGCGGAGGTCGTCGAGGTGTCCTGCCCGCACTTCGACTACGCGCTGCCCGCCTACTACCTGATCGCGCCCAGCGAGTGCTCGTCGAACCTGGCCCGGTTCGACGCGATGCGCTACGGGCTGCGGGTCGGCGACGAGAACGGCAACAGCGCCGAGCAGGTCATGGCGCTCACCCGGGAGGCCGGGTTCGGCGCGGAGGTCAAGCGGCGGATCATGGTCGGCACCTACGCGCTGTCCTCGGGCTACTACGACGCGTACTACGGGCAGGCGCAGAAGGTCCGCACGCTGATCACCCGCGACTTCGAGGCCGCGTTCGCCGGCGTCGACGTGCTCGTCTCGCCGACCACGCCGACCACGGCGTTCCGCATCGGCGAGCGGGTCGACGACCCGGTGGCCATGTACCGCGCCGACCTGTGCACCATCCCCGCCAACCTGGCTGGCACGCCGGCCCTGAGTATCCCGTGTGGACTATCCGATGAGGATGGCCTGCCGGTCGGCCTGCAGGTGATGGCGCCCGCGCTGGCCGAGCAGCGGATGTACCGGGTGGCCGCCGCCTACGAGGCCGCCCGCGATGCCGCCGGCGGCGGCCCGCTGATCAACCGCGTCCCGCAGCTGGAGGTCGCCCGATGACCGCCCCCACCGTTCTCGACTACGACGAGGTCGTCGAGCGCTTCGACCCGGTGCTCGGCCTCGAGGTGCACGTCGAGCTGAACACGAACACCAAGATGTTCTGCGGTTGCCCGACCGCGTTCGGTGCGGAGCCGAACACCCAGGTGTGCCCGGTGTGCCTCGGCCTGCCGGGCGCGCTGCCGGTGGTCAACGGCAAGGCCGTGGATTCGGCGATCCGCATCGGCCTCGCGCTGAACTGCGAGATCGCCGAGTGGTGCCGGTTCGCCCGGAAGAACTACTTCTACCCGGACATGCCGAAGAACTTCCAGACCTCGCAGTACGACGAGCCGATCGCGTTCGACGGCTCGCTGGACCTGGAGTTGGCGGACGGCACGGTGGTGCGGGTCGGCATCGAGCGCGCGCACATGGAGGAGGACACCGGCAAGTCGCTGCACGTGGGCGGCGCGACCGGGCGCATCCACGGCGCGGAGCACTCGCTGCTGGACTACAACCGGGCCGGCGTGCCGCTGATCGAGATCGTCACCAAACCGATCCCCGGCACCGGCGCCCGCGCGCCGGAGGTGGCCCGCGCGTACGTGACCGCGCTGCGCGACCTGCTGCGCGCGCTCGACGTGTCGGACGTGCGGATGGACCAGGGCTCGCTGCGCTGCGACGCGAACGTGTCGCTGATGCCGCGCGGCGCCACGGAGTTCGGCACCCGGACCGAGACGAAGAACGTCAACTCGCTGCGCAGCGTCGAGCGTGCGGTGCGCTACGAGATGACCCGGCAGGCCGCGGTGCTCGTCGGGGGCGGGTCGATCCTGCAGGAGACGCGGCACTTCGACGAGTCGACCGGCAGCACGTCGGCCGGCCGGCGCAAGGAGACCTCGGAGGACTACCGGTACTTCCCGGAGCCCGACCTGGTGCCGATCGCGCCGTCGGCGGAGTGGGTGGAGAAGTTGCGCGCGACGCTGCCGGAGATGCCGTGGCAGCGCCGCAAGCGTGTCCAGGCCGACTGGCAGCTGTCCGACCTGGAGCTGCGCGACCTGGTGAACGCGGGTGCTATCGACCTCGTGGCGTCCACCGTGGACGCCGGCGCGACGCCGGCCGAGGCGCGGGCGTGGTGGGTCAACTACCTGTCCCAGGAGGCGAACTCGCGCGGCGTGGAGCTGGGCGAGCTGCCGATCACCCCGGCACAGGTGGCCCGCGTCGCGGCGCTGGTGGCCGAGGGCTCGCTGACGAACAAGCTGGCGCGCGAGGTCGTGGACGGCGTGCTGGCCGGCGAGGGCGAGCCGGACGAGGTCGTGGCCTCCCGCGGCCTGGCGGTGGTCTCCGACGACTCCGCCCTGTACGCCGCGATCGACGAGGCCCTGGCCGCCCAGCCGGACGTGGCCGACAAGATCCGCGGCGGCAAGGTCCAGGCGGCCGGCGCCATCGTCGGCGCCGTCATGAAGGCCACCAAGGGCCAGGCCGACGCCAAGCGCGTCCGCGAACTCATCCTCGCCCGCTGCACCTGACCCCACCCCTCGCGAGTCCAACGCTCCGGACCCGCGTGTCCAACGTTCCGGACCCGCGTGTCCAACGTTCCAGACCCGCGTGTCCAACGCTCCGGACCCGCGTATCCAAACCTTCCGGCGCGCGCGAATGTAGGACTCAGCGGTCGCGAGTGTTGGACACGCGGGTCGTGGGTGTTGGACTCGCGGGGTGGGGTGGGGGTGTCGGGGGGCGCGGCTACGATTCGCGGCGCGATGGCAGCGAAGTACGGCGTTCTCGGTCCACTGCAGGTCACCGGCCCGGACGGGCGGTGGCTGCGGCTGCGCGGGGACCGGCAGCGCTCGTTGCTGGCCATGCTCCTGTTCCACGCCAACAAGCAGGTCCCGACCGAGCGGCTCGTCGACGCGCTGTGGCCCGACGTCCCGCCCAAGTCCTACGCCTCCAACCTGCACACCTACGTCTCCCGCCTCCGCGACCGGCTCGGGCCCATCGACCACACCGGCCAGGGCTACCGCCTCCACGTCGCCGACGACGACCTCGACCTGCTCGTCTTCCGCCGGGAGGCCGCCCGGGGCCGGGCCACCCGCGACCCGCGGGCGGCGGCCGAACACCTGCGCCGCGCGCTCGCCCAGTGGCGCGACCAGCCGCTCGCCGACCTCTCCGTGCCGCCGCTGGACGCGGAGGTCGCGCGCCTGGAGGCGGAGCGCTTCGCCGTCCTCGAGGACTGCATCGAGGCCGAGCTACGCGCTGTGCGACCAGCTCGTCCGGCGGCTGCCCCGGGTGTCGCCACTGCCCGGCCCGGCGAAGGACCTGCCGGCACCGCCGATCCCCGCGGAGACCATAGGCCGGCTGCTCGCCGACCCGGAGGCGTGGTTCGCCACCGAACGGCAGTCGCTGGTGGCCGCCATCGGCAGGCTGTGCCGCGTGGACATCTTCTGCGACGGCCAGTACGTGCTCGCGGCGGAGATGTTCGACCGCTTCGCGGCGTACCTGTGGCTGCACGGGTACTACGCGGACCTGCGTTTCTGCGCCGACGCCCTGGTCACCGCCGCCCGCGCGGACGGCAACGAGCTGGTCGAGGCCCGCGCGGAGGCGGTGCTGGCGCGGCTGCTGCACGTCCGCGGCCGCTACGCCGAGGCGGTCGGCACGTACCGCTCGTGCGCCCGGGTGCTCGAGCGGCTGGACGACCGGCGCACCGCCGCGTGGGTGCTGACGAACCTGGCGGACTGCCTGACCGGGCTGGGCGAGCCGGAGGAGGCGCTGCGCCTCGCGGACCGGGCCGCCGCCGTCGCCGACGGGGACTTCGCCACGCTGTCGGTGCTGCGCGCGGTGTCCGCGGCGCTGAACCGGTTGGGCCGCCCCGAGGAGTCGGTGCTGATCGACACCGAGGTGCTGGAGGTCGCGCGGCGCGGGGCGGAGCCGCGCACGGTCGCGCTGGCGCTGCAGGGCCTGGCGTGGAGCCTCGCGCTGACCGGCGACCTGGACCGGGCGGCCGAGGCGGCGCGTGACTCGGTGTCGCTGCTGCGCGGCACCACGGCGCGCTCGTCGCTGGCAAGCTCGCTGCGCACGCTGGGCGCGATCCACGCCGGACGAGGCGGCCGCGCGGCGGCGGTGGACGCGTTCACCGAGGGCAGGCGGATCGCCGAGGAGATCAGCGAACGGCCGTGGGAGCTGTCCTGCTCGCGGGCGATCGCGGCGAGCCTGGTGGGCACGGGCCGCGCGGACGAGGCCATCCCCGAGCTGCGCCGGTGCCTGGCGGCGTACCGGGAGATGGGCAGCGACGCGTCGGTGTCGGTCACCCTGCGGCTGCTCGCCGCGGCGCACGACGCGACCGGCGACCCGGTGGCCGCCGCGGCGGCGCGCAAGGAGGCCGACCGCCTCGCCGACCCGCGCGACGCGAGCACGTCGACGCTCGTCGGCCTGCTCCTGCGGCTGACCGTGCCGTAGCAGAACGGGAGCCGGGCGCGACCTCCCACGCGCCCGGCCCCCGGCCTTCCCCTGCCGGCGGCCCTGCCCCTATGCGGCCGCCTTGGCGTAGCGGCCGTTGGCCGGCAGCCAGGTGAGCACGATCGCGAGCACCGCGCCGGCGATCGTGGCCATCGACAGCATCGCCATCGTCGTCGTGGTCTCGTCGGCCACGATGATCCCGGCGAAGGCCATCGCGAGCAGCGCGGAGACCGTGAGCAGCGTGCGTGCCCAGGTCGCCGCCCGCCGCGCCAGCAGCGCGAACAGCACCAGCGCCACCCCGGCGGCCACCGCCAGGTAGCCACGCACGGCGAACGTGGACTCGAAGTCGTCCAGCGACGCGTAGCCGGCGAGCACGACGGCCGACTCCAGGTTCTCGTCCGACAGCGCCCCGGCCGGCACGCCCGAGTCGACGAGGATGTCCTTGATCAGATCGCTGCCGCCGGTCGCGATCAGGATGCCGTTGACGATCGACGCGATCGCGGTGAGCACGGTGACGACCATGGCGGCGGTGAGCGTGCCGGGCCGGCCGGCCGCCGCTCTCGTCGGCGTCACTGGGTTTGCGGACACGTGTGTGCTTCTCCTTGCTGTGTTCCGGATGTGGAGACGGCCCTCGGATCGCGGCACCCCTCGGGCCGCGTGGCCACCCAGCGGGGCACGCTAGAAGACCCGTCCACACGGAACGCACGCAGAGCGGTGGTGGGGCCTGCCCCACCACCGATCCGGTGGCCCGCCCCATCCCGCCCGCGCCCGCCGCGCGGCACGGTTGTGCCACCAAACCGTTGTGGGAGGACGACATCATGCGCAAGACCAGGATCGCCGCCGCCGCGCTCTGCGCCGGGCTGCTCGCCGCGACCCCCGTAGCCGGCTCCGCGGCCGCGGTCGCGGAGCCGGCCACCGTGGCGGCACGCCAGCACGTCACGCTGATCGACTCGATGAGCCGCGCGGAGGTGGCCGCCTACCTGGCCGGGTACGGCCTGGGCGACGCGACGCACGGCGTGGACCTCTACCGCAGCACCTACCGAACGACCGGCGCCGACGGCCGCCCGACCACCGCCAGCATGCTGGTGGCCGTGCCGCGCACCGGCCGACGGCTGGCGACGGTGACCTGGCTGCACGGCACCCGGGCCTACCGGGCCGACACCGGCTCGCTCGCGGACAACCCCGACCGGGCGGCCGCCGTGCAGTTCGCCACCGCGGGCCACCCGACCGTGGCGCCGGACTACCTCGGGCTGGGGGAGGGGCCCGGCACCCACCCGTACATGCTCACCCGCCCGACCGTCACCGCCTCGCTCGACGCGTTGCGGGCCGCGCGCCGGCTCACGCCGCTGGACCGCCGGGTGCTGGTGACCGGCTTCTCGCAGGGTGGCCAGGCGGCCATGCTGGTGGGCCGGGCGCTGCGGCACGACCCCTACTTCCGCCTCGCCGCGCTGGCGCCGGTCAACGGACCGCACGACATCCGCGGCGCGGAGCTGCCGGCGGCGCTCGACGGGCGGCTGGACGGACTGTCGGCGACGTTCTACCTCGGGTACGCGATGGTCGCCTGGAACCGCGAGTACCACCTGTGGGACTCGCCCGCGGAGGCGTTCCGCGCGCCGTACGACGGCGTGATGGACCGGCTGTTCGACAACGACACACCCGAGGAGGAGATCGCGCGGACGCTGCCGGCCTCGCCCGCGGAGCTGTTCACGCCGTCGTTCCTGGCGTGGCTGCGGCACCCGACCGGCCGGCTCGCCTGGGCCCTGGCGCGCAACGACGACGCCTGCCGCGGCTGGCGCCCGGGCGTCCCGGTCCGCCTCTACACGGCCGACGGCGACCGGGACGTCGCCGTCGAGAACACCCTGAACTGCCGCGCGCAGCTGGCCGAGAGCGGCACCCGGGCGAGCGTGGTGAACGCCGGCGACGTCGACCACTTCACCTCGGGGCGCCTCGCGGTGCCCCAGGTTCTCGCCTGGTTCGACGGGCTGCGCTGACCGGGACGGGCGCAGGCGGTGATCCGGTCAGTCCGGGCCGCCACCGCCCCCGCCGACCACCGGCGCCAGCAGCACGGCCCGGTCGTCGGAGGACACGGGCTTGCCGCCGTCCTTGTTGACCGTCCCCGCGACCGCCAGCCGCTGGTTGACCAGGTCGAACCCGGCCATGCGGCCGAAGCCGTCCTCGCCGGCCATGGTGATCTGCGGCTTCCCGCTGAACGAGCCGTCCTCGGCCATCGGCAGGTTCTGCACGTTGCCCGCGCGTGCCGTCACGACCCACACCGCGTCGGGGGTGGACACGCAGCCCGACACCCCGGGCTTGTCCGGCCAGGTCCACGCGGGCGCGCCCAGCGGCTTTCCGGGCTGCAGGTGGTACAGCAGGTCGCCGGCCTGGGCGTGGTCGGTGACCCACAGCCGCGAGCCGTCCAGCGAGGCGCACACCCCGCCGGGGGTGACCAGGCCGGCGGCGACGACCCGGGTCTTCGGGTCCGGGTTGTCCGCCGCGGCCTTGCCCGCCGTGTCGATCCGCAGCACCTTGCCGGCCAGCGAGGCCGCGTTCGCGGCCAGCGCCGGGTTGCCGGCGTTGCCGGTGGCCAGCAGCAGCGCGCCGCGGTGGTCGAGCGCGAGCGCGCCGGCGTTGCCGCGCGGGCCGCGCGGGATGCCGGTCAGCACCGGCTTGGGGGTGTCGCCGGGCGCGATGCGCACCAGGCGGTTGTCCTTCGCCGTGGTGATGTAGGCGAAGATCAGCTGGTCCTCGGCGTAGCTGGGGGACAGCGCCAGCCCGGTCAGCCCGCCGTCGGTCTTCGCGTCCACCGGCACGGTGGCCACGACCTGCGGGTCCGCGCCCCGCTTGACCCGCAGGATGCGCCCGGTGCCGCGCTCGCCGACCAGTGCGGCCGGGTCCTGGCCGTCACCCGGGATCGCGGCCACCGCGACGACCGAGGCCATGCAGGTGCCGATCACGGCCGGGTTGTAGTCCTTGCAGCCGTCGGGCGGCGGGACGTCCGACGGCCTCGGCCGGCCGGTGCCGCCCGGCCCGCCGGTCCCGCCGGTGCCGCCCTCGTCACCGGGCAGTTGCGGGTCGGGGGCGGCCTGCGGGGTCAGCTGGTCCTGGGGGTGCCAGTCCTTCGGCTCGTCACTGAACGTGGCGCAGCCCGCGGTCAGCAGCGCCCCGCCGACCGTGATGCCGGCCACGACCGTCCGCCACCGCGCTCCCATGACACCCACGCTAGGTCTGTCACCGTGAACAACACGTGAGAGGGTGGCGCCGTGGCGATCACTGTCCTCGTGCCCGACGAACAGGGCGCGGCCGCGTTGGAAGGCATCGACGGCGTCCGGGCGCTCGTCTACGACGCCCAGGACCCGGGTGCCGCGCTGCCCCCGGGCGCGGACGGCGCCGAGGTGCTGGTGCCCGGCTTCCTGGCCGAGACCGACCCGGCCGCCGTCGTCGACCGGCTGCCGAACCTGCGGCTCATCCAGCTGATGACGACCGGTGCGGAGAACTGGATCGGCCGCATCCCCGGCTCCGTCATGCTCTCCACCGCGCGCGGCGCGCACGGCGGCAGCACCGCGGAGTGGGCGCTCGGCGCGCTGATCGCGATCTACCGCGAGCTCATCCCGTTCGAGCGGTCCAGGCAGGCGCGCGAGTGGGAGCGCCGGGCCACGGACACGCTGCAGGACAAGCGGGTCCTCGTGCTCGGCGCGGGCGACCTGGGCCGCCGGTTGCGCCGCAGGCTGGAGGCGAGCGACGCGACCGCGACGCTGGTCGGGACGAGGGCCCGCGACGGGGTGCACGGGATCGACGAGCTGCCGGCGCTGCTCGGCGAGCACGACGCCGTCGTGCTGATGGTGCCGCTCACCGAGGCGACGACGGGCCTGGTCGACGCGAAGTTCCTGGCCCGGATGCCGGACGGCGCGGTGCTGGTGAACGCCGCGCGCGGCAAGGTGGTGCACACCGAGGCGCTGCTCGCCGAGCTGCGCGGCGGCCGGCTGCGCGCCGCCCTCGACGTGACCGACCCCGAGCCGCTGCCGCCCGACCATCCACTGTGGACGGCACCGGGCCTGCTGCTGACCCCGCACGTCGCCGGCAGCGTGTACGACTACACCCGGCGCGCGTACGCCGTGGTGGCGGCCGAGGTCGCGCGCTACGCCGCAGGGGAGGAGCCGGAGAACCTCGTCCACGGAGCGTACTGATCCGACGTTCATACCCGCCTCCCCGGGATTTCACGGCTTCGGTCGCCTCGCGTCGTCGGGTGCGGCATGGTCACGTACTTGTGGCTGGTTCGCGCCCCGGTCCCCTTGGGTCGCTGTTTCGAGATCATCCGAAGACCTTCTGCCGTGCTCACCCGCTGATGCCCTACTCTGCGCTGGGTGACTACTGACGACAACCGCTCTCGGGCTGCGGGCGGTTACTCAGATAGCGGCCTGTTCCAACGCGGCGACGACGACGCCTACGCCGACCAGGACTTCAGTTCGAGCCAGGGTTTCGACGACGCGGGGTACTCCAGCGCGCAGACCACCGTGCTGCCCGGCTCCACCACCTCCTCCTACGACAGCGACTTCGACAGCGACCTCGACGACGAGCTGTCCGCGAAGCCGTCCGCCACCTGGCACGGCGGCCTCGACCTCGGCCTGCTGGTGCTGAGAGTGGTGCTCGGCGGGCTGTTCGTCGCCCACGGCCTGGACAAGCTGTTCGGCTGGTTCGACGGCCTCGGCCGGGGCGGCACCGAGCAGCTGCTGAGCGGCTACGGCTTCACCGAGCCGAAGATCCTCACCTGGGTCCTCGCGGTCAGCGAGACCGCGGGCGGCGCGCTGCTGGTGCTCGGCCTGTTCACGCCGGTCGGCGCGGCCGCGATCCTCGCCGTGATGGCGAACGTCATCGTCGTGAAGGCGGACTGGAGCCTGTTCCTGGGCAACGTCGAGCTCGAGACGATGTACGCGGGCGCGGCGTTCGCCCTGCTGTTCACCGGCCCCGGCCGGATGGCGCTGGACCGCAACACCCACTGGTTCCGCAAGGCCCCCGCGTACGGAGCCGTGTTCCTGGTCGTCGCGGCGGGCGCCACCGCGGTGACCCTGTTCGTGTTCCGCTGAGGCGCCGGGCGAGGATGGACCCGTGCCATCCGCGCTTCCCGACGGCGACGCAGCACCGCACGACGGCCGGCTGCCCGGGTCCGCCCTGCGCGGGCTCGGGCGCCGGCCGTTCGGCGTCTACGTGCACGTGCCGTTCTGCGCGACGCGCTGTGGTTACTGCGACTTCAACACCTACACCGCGGCGGAGCTGGCGGACTCGCCGGCGTCCCCGGCATCGTGGCTGGACGGCCTGCGCCGGGAGCTGTCGCTGGCCGCGTCGGTGCTGGGCACCCCGCCGCCGGCCGACACGGTGTTCGTGGGCGGCGGCACGCCCTCGCTGCTCGGCGCGTCCGGGCTCGCGTCGGTGCTCGACGCGGTGCGGTCCGCGTTCGGCCTGGCCGCGGACGCGGAGGTGACCACCGAGTCCAACCCCGAGTCGACCTCGCCGGAGTTCTTCGACGGCATCCGGGATGCGGGCTACACGCGGGTGTCGCTGGGCATGCAGTCGGCCGCGCCGCACGTGCTGGCCGTGCTGGACCGCACCCACACGCCGGGCCGGGCCGCGGCCGCCGCACGCGAGGCGCGCGAGGCGGGCTTCGCGCACGTCAACCTGGACCTGATCTACGGCACGCCGGGGGAGCGGCCGGCGGACCTGGCGGCGTCGCTGGACGCGGTGCTGGAGGCGGGCGTGGACCACGTGTCGGCGTACGCGCTGATCGTGGAGCAGGGCACCGCGCTGGCCCGCCGCATCGCGCGCGGCGACCTCCCGGCCCCGGACGACGACGTGCTGGCCGACCGCTACGAGCAGGTCGACGGGGCGCTGTCCGCGGCCGGGCTGCACTGGTACGAGGTGTCGAACTGGGCGAGCGAGCCGCGCGCGTGGTGCCGGCACAACCTGGGCTACTGGCACGGCGCGGACTGGTGGGGTGCCGGGCCGGGCGCGCACAGCCACGTGGGCGGGGTGCGCTGGTGGAACGTGAAGCACCCGGCGCGCTACGCGCGGCTGCTCGCCGGCGGCGCCTCGCCGGCCGCCGCCCGCGAGGTGCTGTCCACTTCGGACCGCAAGCTGGAGCGGGTGATGCTCGAGCTGCGCCTGGTCGACGGCCTGCCGGTGGACGTGCTGGAGGTGCCGGCCCAGCAGGAGGCCCGCGCGATGGCGGAGGAGGGCCTGCTGGACCCGGCCGCGCTGAAGGGCGTGAACGGCCGCTTCGGCCGCTGCGTGCTCACCCTGCGCGGCCGCCTGCTGGCCGACGCCGTCGTCCGCCGTCTGACCTGACCCCTCACACCGCCGAGTCGTCCTCTCACATCGGCGAGCCAGCGTCCGGGTGGTCGCCGTATTCGCACCCGGTGCCGGTGCCGGTGGCCCGCGACGGGTCGGATGGGCGATGTGGCGGGTCGGTTCGGCGATGTGGCGGGTCGGATGGGCGATGTGGCGGGTCGGTTCGGTGGCGTGGGTGGTCGGGCCGGTCCTAGGTTCGCAGGCCGGTCAGCATCCGGCCCATGACCTCGAAGTACTCCGCCTTGATGCGGGTCTGCTCGGCGGGCGAGGCGCCGGACAGCGCCTGCCCGGCCGCCCCCAGCATGCCGAACGCGAGCTGGGTGGTCGTCTCCAGCGGGACCGGGACCAGCGTGCCGCTGTCCAGCAGCGCGCGCACGAACTCCTCGACCATCCCGTAGGCGTACTTCTGCTCCTCCTCGATCCAGCACGCCCAGCCCAGCGCCAGCGGGCCCTCCTGCCACACGATCCGCCCGTACACCGGATCGCAGCACTGCTCGAGGAAGTTCTCCAGCGCCAGCAGCGCGCTGTGCCACGCGTCCTCGCCGCGCGCGCCGGCCTTCGCCGCGCTGTCCACCGCCGAGGTCTCCAGGCGCGCGAACACCGCCTCGAACAGCGCGCGCTTGCTGCTGAAGTGGTGGTAAACGGCACCCCGGCTCGCCTGGATGTCCGCGGCGACGTCCTCCAGCGACGTGCCCGCGTAGCCCAGCTCGGCGAACCGGCGGGTGGCCGCGTCCAGCAGCGCGGCCCGGGTGGCCTCGGAGAACTGGTCGCGTCTGCTCTTCGGCGTTGACATACGCCGAGTATAAAACATACGCTGCGTATGTTACGGACACGGCGTAGGTGAGGGGGCCGGACATGACGGAAGCGGTGATCTTCAACCCGTTGCTGCCGGGGTTCGACGCGGACCCGTACCCGCACTACCGCGAGGTCCGCGAGCTGGACCCGGCCCACGAGCACCCGCTGGGCTTCTGGTTCCTGACCCGCTACGACGACGTCGCGCACCTGCTGCGCTCCGGCCTGTCGGTCGAGGACCGCAACCTGGCCGAGGGACCGATCGCCGAGCAGTACCGGGCGTTCGCCGGCGAGCGGAACACGGTCACGCTGTCCATGCTCGACCGCGACCCGCCCGACCACACCCGGCTGCGCTCGCTGGTGACCAAGGTGTTCACCCCGCGTGCCGTCTCCGCGCTGGAGCCGATGGTCGGCGGGCTGGTCGACGAGGCGCTCGACCGGATCGCCGACGGTGGGCGCGTGGACCTCGTCGACGAGCTCGCCTTCCCGCTGCCGTTCGCGGTGATCTCGCGGATGCTCGGCACCCCGCCGACCGACCACGTCAGGCTCCGCGAGCTGACCGGCACGCTGGTCCGCTCGCTGGAGGTGGTCACCGACCCCGAGGTGCTCCGCGCGATCGCCGACGCCGAGGTGCAGCTGGCCGGGATGACCGAGGAGATCATCGCCTGGAAGCGCGCCAACCCGGCCGACGACCTGCTCACCGCGCTGATCGCGGCCGAGCAGGACGGCGACAAGCTCTCCGACGACGAGCTGGTGGCCCAGGTGCTGCTGCTCTACGTCGCCGGCCACGAGACCACGGTCAACCTCATCGCGAACGGCGTCGTCGCGCTGCTGCGCAACCCCGGCCAGTTCGCCCTGCTGCGCACACAGCCGGAGCTCGCGGCCAACGCGGTCGAGGAGTTCCTCCGCTACGACAGCCCGGTGCAGCAGACCCGGCGGATCACCACCGCGCCGTACCCGGTGCGGGACAAGGAGATCCCGGCCGGCCAGTTCGTCATCGCCTGCCTGGGCGCGGCGAACCGGGACCCGGAGTTCTTCGGCCCGGACGCCGACGAGCTGCGCATCGACCGCCCGGACGCGCACCGGCACGTCTCGTTCGGGGCCGGTCCGCACCACTGCCTCGGCGCGGCGCTCGCCCGGCTGGAGGGCAAGCTCGCGATCAGCCGGCTGGTCACCCGGTTCCCCGGCCTCGCCCTGGACGGCGAGGTCACCTGGAACGGCAGGCTCAACCTGCGCGGCGCCGCCTCGGTGCCGGTCAGCGCCTGACGACCAGCCCGGCCAGCACCGGGCGGTGGTCGGAGGAGGCGGTGGGCAGCACGGTGGCGCACACCGGGCGCACCCGGGCGGTCAGCACGTAGTCGATGCGGGCGGTCGGGGCCTCGGCGGGGTGGGTGGCCCCGTCGCCGTGCCCCGCCGCCGCGAACGCGTCGGTGAGCAGCGCGGTCAGCGTCGTCACCTCCGGCTTGTCCGGCGTGGCGTTCAGGTCGCCGGTCAGCACGAGCGGCCCGGGCGCCGCGCGCACCGCCTCCGCGACGACCCCGGCCTGCAGCAGCCGGGACGCGGCGTTGTCGTGCTGGAAGTGGGTGGTCATCGCGCGCACCCTCACGCCCCGCACGTCCAGCACCGCCGCCAGCAGGCCGCGCTGCTCCTCCTCCGGACGTCCCTTGGGCAGCAACGTGTTGTGCCACTCCACGACCGGGTACCGGGTCAGCAGCGCGGTGCCGTACTGGCGGCGGGGCAGGCCGGGTGCGGGCGGGTCGAGGTCCAGGTTGGCGCCGAACACCACCCGCATGCCCAGCCGCGCGGCCAGCTCCGCCGGCTGGTCCGCCCAGCCGCTGCGCTCGCCGTAGTGCCGGTCGACCTCCTGCAGCCCCACCACGTCCGCATGCGTCGCCCGGATCTGTGCGGCCAGCCGGTCCAGGTCGACGACGCCGTCGGGTCCGGCACCGTGGTGGATGTTGAACGACAGCACGGTCAGCGGGCGCGCGCCGGGCGTGCCGGCCCCGGCGGTCGCGGGCGTGGCGAGGCCGGCGACGGCGGCCAGGACGAGGAGCAGCGCGAGGCGAGTCCGACCCATGACAACATGCAACCATATGAACGCTTATCTGGTCACTATTTGACCACGCGGCCGCACTCGCGCTGGAACACTCCGGCGCCGTCGATGTGGCGGGCCTCCAGCTCGGTGTGCAGCACGTCGATGGACACGCCGTCGCGCGGGACCAGCCGCACCGACGCGGGCATCGCCTCCGGCTTGACCTTGTCCAGGACCTGCGGCTGGTCGGCGAAGATCTCCGTGAAGCGCACGTACGCCTGCTGCTGGGTCTCGGTGGTCATCGAGGCGACCAGCGGGTGCCTGCGCAGCGGGCCGGCGGCGCGGCGCATCTGCCCGTCCGGGTCGTCCCCGTAGAACTCGACGCGGACCGCGGCGCGGCCACCGGCCTCCCGGCACGCCGCTCGCATGTCCTGTTCGGAGACGCCGGCTGGGAGCGGGCTCATCCGCCACTCGGCCACCGGCGTGCCGGCGATCCCGCGAGTGGCGATCACGACGGTGGTGGCCACCCCGGCGATTACCAGGGCGACGACCGCCGCGAGCGCACGGACCGCGCGCAGCCGCGACCGGCCGGGTGCGGGCGGCGAGGTCGCCGGTTCGGCCGGAGCGCCGTGGGCATCGGGCTCGGACGCGTCGTCCACCCCACCAGGATGACACGCCGACCGCCGCCGCCATCCTGATCAACCGATCGAGTGGCGGGATCCCACTTCGCGGGTTGCGCGGAGATGGTGGGCTGATCTCCGTGCGGCGAAGGGGAAATCCTGTGATCGAGCGCTACAGCCCCGGTCTCAACAAGCGGCGGCTCGGCCGGCTGCTCACCCGGTTCCGGAAGGACGCCGGCCTCACCCTCGACGACGCGGCGCGGCTGCTGTACCTGAGCAGGTCGGGCCTGAGCCGGCTGGAGAACGGCGACACCCGGGTCAACGTGCACGTGCTGAAGAGCATGCTGGACCTCTACGACATCGGCGGCGACCGCTGGCCGGGCCTGATCGAGATGGCCCTGCACGCCCGGGAGAAGGGCTGGTGGCACGAGTTCGGGCCGGGTGTCGCCGGTGCCTACGTGGACTACGAGACCGAGGCGGAGGAAATCCTCGAGGTCGGGCTCGCCATCGTGCCCGGCCTGCTCCAGACCGCCGACTACGCCCGCGCCTGGTTCCTTCATTTCCACGATGGCCGGCGCGAAGCCGACGACCTGGTCCAGCGCAGCGTCGCGTTGCGTCTGGCCCGCCAGGAGCGCCTGGCGGGCGACGACCCACTACGGATCAAGGTGGTGCTGGAGGAGTCGGTGCTGATCCGCCCACTCGGTGGCCCTGACAGGCACACCGGCCAGCTCGCCCACCTGGCGTGTCTGGCCCAGCAAACCAATGTCGAGGTCGGGATGCTGCCGCTGAACCGGCTGCACCAGGGGCTGGAGGGGGCGTTCAGCATCATGCGCTTTCCGCCGGAGTTGGAGGAGGGGGATGTCGTCTACCATCAGTTTCCGTTCAACGAGCAGTTCCTCGACAATCCCGGAGCAGGTCGGCAGGTTCCATCGGCTGTTCCGGGAGCTGTGGGCGGAGGCCCTGAGCCACGAGGATTCGATGGATCTCGTTCGGCGCCACGCCGAGCTGTGACCGGAGGAAAGATGGCGGGGCTGGTCTGGCGGAAGAGCTCGTTCACCGGCGGCGACGGCACCAACTGTGTCGAGGTTGCGTTGCCGCCGGAGACCGCTGCCCTGCGGGACTCCAAGAACCGCGGCCTCGTTCTGCGCGTCCCGCGTGCCAGCTGGACCCGGCTGCTGGACGCGATCCGCTAGCTCGTCGGGGTCATGCAGCCTCCCGTCTGCACGCTGTCCGCCTCGGGCAGCACCTCGCGCAGGTGGTCGGCGAGCTCGCCCAGCGAGACCCCCTCCACCGGCAACGCCTGGACCGACGCGGGCAGCGCGTCCGGCCGGGCCTGCGCGGTGAGCTCCGGCTGGCCGGCGAAGATCTCCAGGAACCGGGCGTACGCCTCGTCCTGGGTCTCGGTGAGCAGTACGCGGACCTGGTCGTCGGTGCGCAGCCGGTCCGCGGCCGCCCGCATCTCGGAGTCGGGGGACGGGGGATCGAAGTAGGCGATGACCATCGCCCTGCCGCCGGGCGGGCAGCCGCCCGCGGCGCGCGTCCACGTCGTCTCCGGCCGTGGTGAACCCACCTCGTCGCCGCCGGTCAGCACGATCGCCGCGACCGCGGCGCCCGCGAGGAGAACCACCGCCCCGACCGTCCCCCACAGCAGCGCCGGTCTGGCATTTTCCACCCGGCAAGCGTGGCACATCCGGCCCTCCCCGGGCGCCGAATCAGCACACATCGACCGCGAGTGCCAACCGCTCCGTAAACTTGTGGTGAAGACCCCTTCGAGGCCGACAGGGAGGTGCAGGGTGGCGAGCTCCGACGAGCGCCGGTTCGCGGTGCTGCGGGCCATCGTCGCGGACTACGTCTCGAACCAGGAGCCGGTCGCGTCCAAGGCGATCGTCGAACGGCACAACCTGGGCGTCTCCAGCGCCACGGTGCGCAACGACATGGCCTCGCTGGAGGAGGACGGCTACATCGCGCAGCCGCACACCAGCGCCGGGCGGATCCCGACCGACAAGGGCTACCGGTTGTTCGTCGACCGGTTGTCCGAGATCAAGCCGCTGTCCGGGGCCGAGCGGCGAGCCATCCGCTCGTTCCTCGACGGCGCCATCGACCTGGACGACGTGCTGCGCCGCAGCGTGCGGATGCTCGCCCAGCTCACCCGCCAGGTCGCGGTCATCCAGTACCCGACGCTGACCCACTCGACGGTCCGGCACATCGAGCTGGTCCAGCTCACCCCGGCCCGCGTCATGCTGGTCCTCATCACCGACAACGGCCGGGTGGACCAGCGGATCGACCGACCTCGGCGACGTCATCACCGAGGACGACGTCGGCAGGCTGCGCACCATGCTGAACGCCGCGCTGGTCGACCACCGGGTCACCGAGGCCGCGGTGAAGGCCAGCGAACTGCTCGAGGAGGCACCCGCCGAGCTGCGCGACCCGATGACCCGGATCGCCACCGTGCTCGTCGAGTCGCTCGTCGAGCACCCCGAGGACCGGCTGGTGCTCGGCGGCACCGCCAACCTCACCCGCAACGCGGCCGACTTCCCCGGGTCGCTGCGGCAGATCCTCGAGGCGCTCGAGGAGCAGGTGGTGGTGCTCAAGCTGTTCGCCGCCGCCGGTTCGCCGGGGATGGTCACGGTCCGGATCGGGGAGGAGAACGAGGCCGAGGAGATGCGCAGCACCTCGGTCGTCTCCATCGGTTACGGCGCGCACCACACGTTGCTGGGCGGGATGGGCGTGGTCGGCCCCACCCGGATGGACTACCCGGGAACGATCGCGGCGGTGCGCGCGGTTGCCAACTACGTGGGAGACATCCTGGCCGGGCGCTGAGGCCGGCCGGAAACGAACGCAGGGACGCAAGCGACCCCGAGGTGTCGGTTCGACACCCGGGCAGGAGGACGGGACACGGTGGCGAGGGACTACTACGGCACTCTCGGGGTGCGGCAGGACGCGACATCCGAGGAGATCAAGCGTGCCTACCGCAAGCTCGCGCGCGAGCTGCATCCGGACGTCAACCCGGACGAGGGCGCGCAGGAGCGGTTCCGCGAGGTGACGGCGGCCTACGAGGTCCTGTCCGACCCGCAGAAGCGCAAGATCGTCGACATGGGCGGTGACCCGCTCGGCAACGGGGGCGGCGGAGGCGGCCGCGACCCGTTCGCCGGGTTCGGGCTCGGCGACATCATGGACGCGTTCTTCGGCGGCGGCGCGGGCACCGGCGCGCGGGCCGCGCAGCCGGGTGCAGCCCGGCTCCGACGCGCTCATCCGCATCGAGCTGACGCTGGAGGAGTGCAACACCGGCGTCAGCCGCGAGCTGACCGTCGACACCGCGGTGCTGTGCGACGAGTGCCGCGGGTCCGGGTGCGCGGAGGGCAGCTCGCCGCGGGTGCTGCGACACCTGCGCCGGGCGCGGCGAGATCCAGTCGCGTGCAGCGGTCGTTCCTCGGCCAGGTCGTCACGGCCCGGCCCTGCCCGGTGTGCCGCGGCGTCGGCGAGGTCATCCCCGACCCGTGCCGGCAGTGCGGCGGCGACGGCCGGGTCCGCGCGCGGCGCACCATCACCGCGAAGGTCCCGCCCGGCGTGGCCGACGGCATGCGGGTGCGGCTGTCCGGCCAGGGCGAGGTCGGCCCCGGCGGCGGCCCGGCCGGCGACCTCTACGTCGAGGTCGTCGAGCGGCCGCACCCCACGTTCGAGCGCGAGGGCGCGGACCTGCACTGCACCGTGCGGATCCCGATGACGACCGCGGCGCTCGGCTCCGTGGTTCCGCTCGACACGCTGGACGACACCGTCGAGCTGGTGCTGGAGCCCGGCACCCAGCCCAACACCGAGCTGGTGCTCACCGGGCAGGGCCTGCCGCGGCTGCGCTCGTCCGGCCGCGTCGACGGGCGCGGGGACCTGCACGTGCACGTGGAGGTCGACATCCCCGGCAAGCTCGACGCCCGGCAGACCGAGCTGCTGCGCGAGCTCGCCGCGCTGCGCGGCGAGGAGGAGCACGTCGTCGCGTCCACGAACGGGCGCGGGGGCGGGCTGTTCTCCCGGCTGCGCGCCCGGCACCGCTGAGCCACGGCGGTGAGCGACACCGCACCGGTCTTCCTCGTCCCCGCGCTGCCGTCGGCTGAAACGTTCGTACTCGACGGACCGGAAGGGCGGCACGCGGCCGCCGTGCGCCGGCTCGGGCCGGGTGCGGCGCTGGTCGTCACCGACGGCGCGGGTGCCGCCGCCGCGTGCGTCGTCGAGTCCGTCGAGGGCAAGGAGGCGTTGGCACTACGGATTTCGCGGCGCTGGCACCAACCGGCGCCACGACCGCGAATTGTTCTCGCGCAGGCCCTGGTGAAAGGGGACCGCGGGGAGCTGGCCGTTGAATTGGCGACCGAGACGGGTGTGGATTCCGTCGTGCCGTGGCGCGCCGAGCGCTGCGTCGCCCGCTGGGACGACGGCCCCCGGGGTGCGAAAGCGTTGGCACGCTGGCGAAGCACCGCTCGCGAGGCCGCCAAGCAGTCCCGCCGCGTGTGGGTGCCCGACGTCGCGGAACCGGTGTCGACCGGCGGGTTGGCCGAGCACGTCCGGAAATCCGCGTTCGCGGTCCTCCTGGACGCGGCTGCCCCAAGTGGACTCACCGACTTGGACCTTCCGGCGGACGGGGACCTACTACTCGTCGTCGGGCCCGAAGGGGGAGTTTCCGAACGCGAGTCCACCACCCTGCGGGACGCAGGTGCGCAGGTGGCAAGGCTCGGCCCGACCGTGCTGCGGGCCTCCACGGCCGCCGCCGCGGCTATAGCCGCGCTAGGAGTCCTTACGACACGCTGGCGCTGAGCGTGTCGGACGGTCTACGCTTTGCAGTGCAGGCGACTGGTGGGCGCCATGCGTTATGACTACCGCCGGACACCTCCCCCCTCGGTCCGGCGGCGCCGCGTCGCGGTGGAGCGACCCCCAGGCTTCACCGCGACGCGGCATCCCCTCCCCTGTTCGGTGCGGGTTTCGCACCTTCCCCCTCCGAGGGCCCTGGGGGGCGACCCCCCAGACCCCCACGGTGCGAGCTCCTCCCGACCCGGCTCGGTTGCTTTCCCGCACCGACCAGCCCCCGCCCCGGCCTCGCTTCGCATCGGCCGGGGTGCCTCGCTTCGCTTCGGCCCCCCCAATTTTCCGCGAGTCCCCCGTTCCGGATCGCGCGAGTCCAACGTTCCCGACCCGCGTGTCCAACGTTCCCGACCCGCGTGTCCGACGTTCGCGGACCCGCGAGTTCGACGTTGCGGGGGTGCGTGTCTAACGTTGCGGGGGGGGCGAGTCGACGGGGCTGGGGCCTGCAGTTCGGCGGGGCGGGCTTGCTTGTTGTCTGGGTGGGGGAGCGTCTTGTGGGCTGTGGTGGGGGGAGGGCAGTACCTTTCGGAGCGTGGCGGGTTCGTCTACTCCCTTCGAGGAGATCGAGGTCGGGGATCGGGTCGTGCGGGTCACCAATCCCGCGCGGGTCTACTTTCCCGCGCGCGGGGAGACCAAGCTCGACCTCGCGCGGTACTACCTGTCCGTCGGCGACGGGATCGTGCGCGGGCTGCGCGAGCGGCCCTGCATGATGCACCGCTTCCCGGACGGCGTCACCGGCGAGAAGGTGCACCAGAAGCGGCTGCCGCGCGGCGCGCCGCCGTGGGTGGAGACCGTGCGCGTCGACTTCCCCCGCTACGGGCGGCACGCCTACGAGCTGTGCGTCACCGAACTCGCCAGCGTCATCTGGGCCGTCCAGATGTCCTGTGTGGAGTTTCATCCGTGGAACTCCCGCCGCGCCGACACCGAGAAGCCCGACGAGTGGCGCATCGACCTCGACCCGATGCCCGGCGCCGACTTCGACAAGGTCCGCCGGGTCGCCGGGGTCGCCAAGGAACTGCTCGACGAGCTCGGCGCCGTCGGCTGGCCCAAGACCTCCGGCGGCAAGGGCATGCACATCTACGTCCGCATCGAACCCCGGTGGGGGTTCCGGGACGTCCGCCGTGCCGCGCACGCGTTCGCCCGCGAGGTCGAGCGGCGCGCCGGCGACCTCGTCGACCTGACCTGGTGGCGCAAGGAACGCGATCCCGGCACCGTCTTCGTCGACTACAACCAGAACACCCGCGACCACACCATCCGCAGCGCCTACTCCGTCATCGGCGTCCCCGAGGCGCGGGTGTCGACACCGATCCGCTGGGACGAGCTGCCCGGCGTCGACCCGCGTGAGTTCACCATCGAGACCGTCCCCGCCCGCTACGCCGAGCTGGGCGACCTGCACGCCGGCATCGACGACGCCGTCTACTCGCTCGACGAGCTGCTCGAGTGGGCCGACCGCGACGAACGGGAGGGCGAGGCGCCGCCCGAGCAGACCGATTAGCCTGCTCGCATGTCGGACTGCCTGTTCTGCAAGATCGTCGCCGGGGACGTCCCCTCCACCAAGGTGCACGAGACCGAGACCACGTACGCCTTCCGGGACATCAACCCGCAGGCGAAGGTGCACATCCTCGTCGTCCCGAAGGTCCACCACGAGGACGCGACCGAGCTCGCCGCCGCCGATCCGCAGCTGCTGGCCGACGTGATCGCCACCGGCGCCGCGGTCGCCAAGGCCGAGGGGATCGACGTGTCCGGCCACCGGTTCGTGTTCAACACCGGCGAGCACGCCGGCCGGACCGTCTTCCACGCGCACCTGCACGTGCTGGGCGGCGAGCAGCTCGGACTGTTCGGTCGCCCCACCAGGTGAGCCGCCGGGGTGGTCGCGGGCATCATCGATGCGAACTGTCGGTGGGGGCGACTAACATCGAACGCGTCACACCGCGACTAGTTGGCGCATGAGAGCGCAGAAGGCAGGACCGAACGCACGTGGCCGGTACCGCACGGGGCAGCGAGCCCCAGACTTCTGCGCAATCAACCAACGGTCCCACCAGGGCGGGTGCGATCGAATCGACAGCACAGTCGCGGTTCGTCGTCCCCGGTGAGTCGGTGCTCGCGCTGCTCGGCTCCCGCGACGAGAACCTGCGGGTCGCCGAGGAACTGCTCGACGCCGACATCCACGTCCGCGGCAACGAGGTCACGCTGTCCGGCGAGCCCGGCGACGTGGCGTTCGCCGAGCGGGTGTTCGCCGAACTGGTGACGCTCGCCGGCCGCGGTCAGCCAGCTCGGGCCCGACGCGGTGCGGCGCACCGTCGCGATGCTCTCGGCGGGCGCAGCCGAGTCGCCGGCCGAGGTGCTCAGCCTCGACATCGTGTCCCGGCGCGGCCGCACGATCCGGCCCAAGACGCTCAACCAGAAGCGGTACGTCGACGCGATCGACGAGCACACCGTCGTCTTCTGCATCGGCCCGGCCGGCACCGGCAAGACCTACCTCGCCATGGCCAAGGCCGTGCAGGCGCTGCAGGCCAAGCAGGTCAACCGCATCATCCTCACCCGCCCGGCCGTCGAGGCGGGCGAGCGGCTCGGGTTCCTGCCCGGCACGCTCTACGAGAAGATCGACCCCTACCTGCGGCCGCTCTACGACGCGCTGCACGACATGATCGACCCCGAGTCGATCCCGCGGCTGATGCAGGCCGGCACGATCGAGGTGGCCCCGCTGGCGTACATGCGCGGCCGGACCCTCAACGACGCGTTCATCATCCTCGACGAGGCGCAGAACACCTCGCCCGAGCAGATGAAGATGTTCCTCACCCGGCTCGGGTTCGGCTCCAAGATCGTCGTCACCGGCGACATCACCCAGGTCGACCTGCCGGGCGCCCAGCAGAGCGGGCTGCGCGTCGTCCAGGGCATCCTCGCAGACGTCGACGACGTCCACTTCTCCGTGCTGACCAGCCACGACGTCGTCCGGCACAAGCTGGTCGGGGACATCGTCGACGCCTACGACCGGTGGCACGCCACCCAGGACGCCGGCGCACGCCCGACCGTGCCGGCACTCGAGGGCCACGGGGACAGGCACGGCGGGGTCGGTAGCCGTGAGTATCGAGATCGCCAACGAGTCCGGGGTCGCGGTCGACGAGCCGTCGATCGTCGCCGCCGCCCGGTTCGCGCTGGACCGCATGCAGGTCAGCAGGCTGGCCGAGCTGTCCGTGGCCCTCGTCGGCCTGGACGTGATGTCCGAGCTGCACGAGCGCTACCTGGACCTGCCCGGCCCCACCGACGTCATGGCCTTCCCCATGGACGAGCTGGACTCCGCCCGCCGCCCCGACGCCCCCGAGCCCGGCCCGACGCTGCTCGGCGACCTGGTGCTGTGCCCGAGGTTCGCCCGCGACCAGGCGCACAAGGCGGGCCACAGCCTGATGGACGAGCTGCACCTGCTCACCGTGCACGGCGTGCTGCACCTGCTCGGCTACGACCACGCCGAGCAGGCCGAGGAACGTGAGATGTTCACGCTGCAGAAGCGGATCCTCGCCGACTTCAAGACCGAACGGGCCGCGGCCCAGCGCCGCGCGGCGCAGCGACGCGAGGACGACAAGCTGCTCGGCGCCGTCGGACTGTCCGAAGCCCGCCCGGACGATCCGGCGGAGTAGCCCTCGGGGGACACGGTGTCGAACACGGCCGGCTTGCTGGTGATCTCGGTCATCCTGGTGGTCGCCGCCGGGATGTTCGCCTGCGCGGACGCGGCGCTCTCGGCGGTGTCCCGGGCCCGCGTCGAGGGCCTGGTCCGCGGCCGCCGCGCCGGCGCCCGCCAGCTGCTCGCGGTGGTCTCCGACCGCCCCCGGCACATCAACCTGCTCCTGCTGCTGCGGCTGGGCTGCGAGCTGGCCGCCACCGTGCTGGTCACCGTCGCCTGCCTGCGGCTCACCGACTCCGGCTGGCTCGCCGGCCTCATCGCCTCCGTCGCCATGATCGTCGTGTCGTACGTGCTGGTCGGCGTCGGCCCGCGGACGCTCGGCCGGCAGCACCCGTACGCCGTCGGGCTGATCGCCGCCGGGCCGGTGCGCGCGCTCGGCTCGGTGCTCGGGCCGCTGTCCCGGCTCCTGATCGTCGTCGGTAACACCATCACCCCCGGCCGCGGGTTCCGGGAGGGCCCGTTCTCCTCGGAGGTCGAGCTGCGCGAGCTGGTGGACATGGCCCAGGAGAGCGGCGTGGTGGACGCCGACGAGCGCGAGATGATCCACTCGGTGTTCGAGCTGCGCGGCACGATCGCCCGCGAGGTGATGGTGCCGCGCACCGAGATGGTGTGGATCGAGCAGGCCAAGTCGGTGCGCCAGGCGCTGGCGCTGTCGCTGCGCACCGGGTACACGCGGCTGCCGGTGATCGGCGAGAGCGTCGACGAGGTCGTCGGCGTGGTCAACCTCAAGGACCTGGTCAAGGCCGCGATGGGGGCCTCGTCCAACGGGCGCGGCGAGCAGCGGCTGGCCGTCGGCGACGTGATGGGCGAGGCGACGTTCGTGCCCGACACCAAGCGGCTCGACGACCTGCTGCGGGAGATGCAGCTGTCCCGCAACCACCTCGCGATCGCCGTCGACGAGTACGGCGGCACCGCCGGGCTGCTGACCATCGAGGACATCCTGGAGGAGATCGTCGGCGAGATCACCGACGAGTCCGACACCGACGACCGCCCGCCGGTCGAGCACCTCGACGACGGCGCGGTGCGGGTCAGCTCGCGGCTGCCGGTCGAGGACCTCGGCGAGCTGTTCGGCGTCGACCTGGAGGACTCCGACGTGGAGACCGTCGGCGGGCTGCTCGCCCAGCGGCTCGGCCGGGTGCCGCTGCCGGGCACCGAGGCGGAGATCGCGGGGCTGCGGCTGCGCGCGGAGGGCGGCAAGGACGGCCGCGGCCGGATGCGGATCACCTCGGTCGTGGTCCGCGGTCTGGGAACCGCCGTGGAGAACGAGGACGAGAGGAGCGCCGAGCGTGCCTGAGCTGGACCCCGAGGACGCGAAGTTGATCACCCTGGCGAGGTCGGCCCGGGCGCGGACCGGCGCCGCGGAGGGGGCGGCGGTCCGCGACCTCGACGGCCGGACGTACGTGGCGGGCACGGTCGCGCTGCCGTCGCTGTCGCTGACCGCGCTGCAGGCGGCGGTCGCGGCGGCGGTGTCGTCGGGCGCCGCCGGCCTGGAGGCGGCGGTGGTGGTCTCGGAGCCGGTTCGGTCGACGCCGACTCGCGCGCCGCCGTCGCCGACCTGAGCGCGGACGCCCCGGTGCTGCTGGCCGACCCGTCGGGGACCGTGCGCTGAGCGCGGGCGAGAATGGTCGGGTGACTACACCGGACAGCGCGGCGGGCGGAGCGCACCGATCGGGGTTCGCCTGCTTCGTGGGACGGCCCAACACCGGGAAGTCGACGCTGACCAACGCGCTCGTCGGTTCGAAGGTCGCGATCACCTCGAGCAAGCCGCAGACCACGCGGCACGCCATCCGCGGCATCGTCCAGCGCGACGACGCCCAGCTGATCATCGTCGACACCCCCGGCCTGCACCGGCCGCGCACGCTGCTCGGCCAGCGGCTCAACGACGTCGTCCGGGCCACCTGGTCCGAAGTGGACGTCGTGGGCTTCTGCGTGCCGGCGGACGAGAAGATCGGGCCGGGGGACCGGTTCATCGCCTCGGAGCTGGTGAAGCTCGCGCGGCACACGCCGGTCGTCGGCGTGGTGACGAAGACGGACCTGGTGTCCCGCCAGCAGGTCGCCGACCAGCTGATGGCCCTGCAGGACGTGATGGAGTTCGCCGACCTGGTCCCGGTGTCCGCAGTGGACGACTTCCAGGTCTCGACGCTCGCGGACGTGCTGGTGGCCAAGCTGCCGGAGGGCCCGCGGCTCTACCCCGACGGCGAGCTGACCGACGAGCCCGAGCAGGTGCTGATCGCCGAGCTCATCCGGGAGGCCGCGCTGGAGGGCGTCCGCGACGAGTTGCCGCACTCGATCGCGGTGACCGTCGAGGAGATCCTGCCCCGCGAGGACCGCGACGACCTGCTGGACATCTACGCCAACCTGTACGTCGAGCGCGACAGCCAGAAGGGGATCGTGCTGGGCCACAAGGGAGAGCGCCTGCGCACGGTCGGTGTCGACCGCCCGGCGCCAGATCGCCGCCCTGCTGGGCAGCAAGGTCTACCTGCACCTGCACGTCAAGGTGGCCAAGGACTGGCAGCGCGACCCCAAACAACTCCGCCGCCTGGGCTTCTGACCCGCGTGTCCAACGCTCCGGCCCCGCGTGTCCAACGCTGCGGCCCCGCGTGTCCAACGTTCGCGGACTCGCGAATGTTCAACTCGCGGGTCGTGGGCGTTGGACTCGCGGGTCGTGGGCGTTGGACTCGCGCGGGGTCAGGGGTGGCAGACGAGGATGTCGTCGCCGCCCTTGGTGTAGGCCGATCGTGCCTGGCGCAGCTCGGTGGAGACGCCGTGGGTGGCCAGGGCCGCGCGGACCTCGGCCAGGCGGGGGTAGGGGACCCCGGCCGGGTCGGCGATCGGGCACACCCGGACCTCGCCCGCGGTCACCCGCACCATCTCCAGCAGGAACGCGACGTGCTGGTCGTAGCTGACGTACTCGGGGTAGGTGAACAGCAGGTGGCTGCTCAGCGTCAGGCGGAACTCGCCGTCCGCGAACGGCAGCGACGGCAGCCCGGCGGCGACGTAGTGCGGGCCGTCCTCCTCGTAGTCGGCGAGGAAGAAGTCCGCCGACACCTCGAACGCCCGCAGCATCGCGTCCGCGGACCCGAGGTAGGACCAGTCGAGCCCGACCGGCCCGGCCGCGAGCCACGCGTGCACGTGCGCGAGGTCGGCCGCGACCCGCTCGGCGACCTCGGCGCGCGGCCCGTAGATCGGGTCGACGCTGACCGCCTTGCCGCCCCGCGCCCGCACCTGCGCGGCGAACGGCGACGCGCCGGCCGGGCAGTCGAGGATCGGGCCGGCGAGCAGTTCCTCGTCGGTCAGCAGGAACATGTTTCGGTAGTCGAACAGCGGGCGCGGCGTCACGATCAACTTGCCGAGCAGGGGACCGGAAACAGTCGTCACGACCGTGGATCCCACCACACCGTGTCGGCCACGAAACTGTCGGCAGGGAATGAGACGATGTCCGGGTGAGCCTCTACCGCGACACCGGCGTGGTGCTGCGCGTGCAGAAGCTCGGTGAGGCCGACCGGATCATCACGCTCGTCACCCGCAAGAACGGCAAGGTTCGCGCGGTGGCCAAGGGCGTGCGGCGCACCACGTCGCGCTTCGGCGCGCGGGTCGAGCCGTTCGCCCACGTCGACATCCAGTTCTACACCGGCCGCACCCTCGACATCATCACCCAGGTGCAGACGCTGGACGCGTTCGGCGCCGGCATCATGTCCGACTACCAGCGCTACACCGCGGGCTGCGCGGTCCTGGAGACCGCCGACCGACTCTGCCCGGAGGAGGGCGAGCCGGTGCTGCGCCTGTACCTCCTGGTCGCCGGCGCGCTGCGGGCCCTCGCCGACGGGCAGCGCGACCCGTCGCTGGTGCTCGACGCGTTCCTGCTGCGCTCCATGGCCTTCGCCGGCTGGGCCCCGGCCGTGCGCGAGTGCGCCCGCTGCAACGAGCCCGGCCCGCACACGTCGTTTTCCGTGCCCGCGGGCGGCTCGGTGTGCCCGCGCTGCCGTCCACCCGGCTCGGCGGTCCCCGCGCGGGACACGCTCGCCCTGATGGACGCGCTGGCCCACGGCACCTGGGACGTCGCCGAGGCGGCCACCGCCGCCGCCCGCCGCGAGGGCAGCGGGCTGATCGCCGCGCTGCTCCAGTGGCACCTCGAACGCCAGCTCCGCTCGCTGCCGCTGGTGGAGCGCAAGGGCGTGCCGAGCGGTCAGTAGGGTCGAGCCAGGACAGGCAAACGACCCGGGAGGACGGCCTTGCTGCGGCGACGAGCCAGGACGACGGCGCGGACGACCATCGAGCCGCCCGCGCCCCACCCGTCGGGCGCGCGGCCGCCGGCGATACCGGCCGAGCTGGTGCCGCGGCACGTCGCGATCGTCATGGACGGCAACGGACGGTGGGCCAACCAGCGCGGGCTGACCCGCATCGAGGGGCACAAGCGCGGCGAGGCGGTCGTCGTCGAGGTCGCCCGCGGGTGCATCGAGCTGGGCGTCCAGTGGCTGTCGCTCTACGCGTTCTCCACCGAGAACTGGCGGCGCAGCCCCGAGGAGGTCCGCTTCCTCATGGGCTTCTCCCGCGACGTCATCCGCAGCCGCACCGACGAGCTCGACGCCATGGGCGTGCGGGTCCGCTGGGCCGGCCGGCGGCCGCGGCTGTGGCGCAGCGTGATCAGCGAGCTCGAGTCCGCCGAGCGGCGCACCAGGGAAAACACGGTGCTCGACCTGGCCATGTGCATCAACTACGGCGGCCGCGCGGAGATCGGCGACGCCGCGCGCGAGATCGCCCGGCTCGCCGCGGCCGGCCGGATCAACCCGGAGAAGGTCGACCAGCGCACGGTCGCGCGCTACCTGTACCAGCCCGAGATGCCCGACGTGGACCTGTTCATCCGCCCGTCCGGCGAGCAGCGGACCTCCAACTTCATGCTCTGGCAGTCCGCCTACGCTGAGCTGGTCTTCCAGGACATCCTGTGGCCGGACTTCGACCGGCGCGACCTGTGGCGCGCCTGCGAGCAGTACGCGCGGCGGGACCGGCGGTTCGGGGGCGCCATCGACGCCGCCGACACCGATGAGCAAGGAGAACTCGACATGACCACGAGGGTTGAGTCCGGGGAGGCGGCCCAGTCGTGACCGAGCAGGAGGCGCTGACCACCGGTGATCTGCTCACCAAGGCACGCCAGGCGCTGGAGCAGTTCCACGACGTGCACGTGGACGACGACGGCGCGCTGAGCTTCCGGCACGTCGACGTGCCGTGCGCCGTGCAGGCGATGCAGCTCGCGGAGGGGCTCACCGTGCTGAGCCTGACCTGCGTGGTCGCCTGGGACCTGCCCGACGACCCGAAGCTCGCCGCGTCCGCCGCGGAACGTGCCGGGCAGGGGCTGTTCGGCACGCTCGGCGTGGTGCACACCGACGGCGGCATGGACGTCACGCTGCGCTACGCCTTCCCGGCCGACGGCGTCGAGCCGGCCGCGCTCGGCACGCTGCTCATGCTGGTCGTGTCCACCGCCTCGCAGCTGCGCGCCGAGCTGCTCGGCGAGGTCGGCGACCAGTAGCGCGCACGGTCAGGCGGAGCCGCGCACGGTCAGCGAGACCGGGAGCATGACCGTGTCCGGGCGGACCTCGTCGCCGGCGAGCAGGGTCATCAGCCGGCCGACCATCCGGCGGATCTGCTCGCGCGGGTCCTGGTGCACCGAGGTGAGCGGCGGGTTCATCGCCGGCGCGAGCGTCGGGTTGTCGTCGAACCCGACCACGGCCACGTCGTCGGGCACCGTCCGGCCGGCCGCGCGCAGCGCCTGCATCGCACCGGCCGCCATCATGTCGCTCGCCGCGAACACGGCGTCGAGGTCCGGCACCCGGGCCAGCAGCGCGGACGTCGCCGTCTCGCCGCTGGCCATGGTGAAGTCGCCCGCCTCGGACAGCCCGTCCGGGGCGAGACCGGCCTCCTCCAGCGCGTCCTGCCAGCCGGCCATGCGGTCGGCGGCCGCCGGGTGGTCGAGCATGCCGGTGACCGTGCAGATCCGGCGCCGGCCGGTCTCGAGCAGGTGTCGCACGGCCAGCCGCGCGCCGGCCCGGTTGTCGAAGTCGACCGCGTGCACCCCGCGCCGCCCGGTGCCCGGGCGGCCGCCGAACACGACCGGCAGCCGCAGCAGCCGCAGCGCCGTGGGCAGCGGGTCGCCCTGGTGCGGGGCGAACACGAGCGCCCCGTCGACGTGCCCGCCCTCGAGGAACCGGATCGTGCGCGGCACGTCGTCGCGGCTGTCCACGAACATCAGCAGCATCTGCACGCCGGTCGCGGACAGCTCCCGGTAGGCCGCGTGCATGACCGTCGCGAAGTACGGGTCGTCCAGCACCTTGGCCTCGGGCTCGGACAGCACGACCGCCACCGCGCCGGTCCGCTTCGTGACGAGCGATCTCGCCGCCTGGTTGGGGGAGTAGCCCAGGTCGCGGGCGGCGTCGAGGACCTTCTCCCGCGCGCGTGAGCTGACGTAGGCGTCGTCGTTGAGCGCGCGGGACGCGGTGGAGCGCGAGACGCCGGCGTAGGCGGCGACGTCCTCGAGCGTCGGGCGTTCGTCCTGCGAGGGGCGGGATGGCACGGGGCAGAGTGTAGCGAGCTTCTGGGAGCGCTCCCTAACGATCGGGTCAACGCGTCCCGCGTTCTCCTTGACAGGGAACGTGGCCGGGGACACACTCAGAACTCCCATTCTGGGAGCGCTCCCAGAACTAGCACAGCAAGGGACAACTGACGTGCGACGACAGCAAACAAGGGTGTTAGCCGGCGCGATCGCCCTTGCCGCGGTGGCCGGCCTAACCGCCTGCGGCGACGAAGGATCGAGTGGTGGCTCCGGCGGCGACGGGGGCCAGATCGAGCTCACCATCGGTACGTTCACCGAGTTCGGGTACGAGGACCTGCTCCCCGAGTACGAGAGCCTGCACCCGAACATCAAGATCACCCACCACAAGACCGGTGAGGGTGGGCCCTACCACCAGCAACTGCTCACCAAGCTCGCGGCCAACTCCGGCCTGGAGGACGTGGTCGCGATCGAGGAGGGCCACCTCCCCGACGTCCTGGACAAGCCCCAGCTGTTCAACGACCTGGCGGACATCGGTCCCAAGGACGTCAAGCCGGACCGCTGGCTCGACTGGAAGTCCCAGGCGGCCACGGCCAAGGACGGCACCTGGATCGGCTACGGCACCGACATCGGGCCGCTGGCCATGTGTTACCGCAAGGACCTGTTCGAGGCCGCCGGCCTGCCGTCGGACCCGGAGGCGGTCAAGCCGCTGTTCGAGTCCTGGGACTCCTACTTCAAGGCCGGCGACACGTACGTGAAGAAGACCGGCAAGGCCTGGTTCGACTCGGACTCGCAGATCTTCAACTCGATGCAGAACCAGCTCGAGACCGGCTACGTCAACAAGGACGACGAGCTGGTGATCGAGTCCAACCCGGACATCAAGAAGAACTGGGACCAGGTGACCGCGGCCGGCAAGCGTGGCCAGACGGCGAAGCTGGTCGCGTTCAGCCCGGAGTGGAACACCGGGTTCAAGCAGGGTGCGTTCGCCACCAAGACCTGCCCGTCGTGGATGCTGGGCGTGGTCGAGGCGCAGGCGGGTCCGGAGAACGCCGGCAAGTGGGCGGTCACCGACGCGTTCCCCGGCGGCGGCGGCAACTGGGGCGGGTCGTTCCTGGCGGTGCCCAAGCAGAGCAAGCACCCGAAGGAGGCCGCCGAGCTGGCCGCGTGGCTGACCGCGCCGGAGCAGCAGGTCAAGGCCTTCCAGAAGACCGGCAACTTCCCGAGCCAGGTCGACGCGCTGACCTCGCCGGAGCTGCTGAACACGACCAACGAGTACTTCGGTGGCGTCAAGACCGGCGAGCTGTTCGCCGCGCAGGCGAAGAAGGTCGGCCAGGCGCAGTACAAGGGCCCGGGTGACGGCAAGATCCAGGAGAACGCGACGAGCCCGGCACTGCAGGCCGTCGAGCAGGGCAAGTCCGCCGACGACGGGTGGCAGCAGGCGGTCGACGCGGCAAAGAAGATCGTCGGCTGATGACAGGTCCGGTGATCACGGGAGCGGAGCGGGCGCCGAGGAGGACGGCACCCGCTCCGCCCCCGCCACGGCGGGAGCGGCTGACCTGGCGGCAGCGGCTGAGCATCGCGGACGTGAAGTGGTCGCCGTACCTGTACGTCGCGCCGTTCTTCGTCATCTTCGGCGTGGTGGGGCTCTTCCCGCTGCTGTACACCTCCTACCTGTCGCTGTTCGACCGCGACCTGCTCGACACCGAGAGCACGTTCGTCGGGTTCAAGAACTACGCGACGCTGCTCGGCGACGAGCAGTTCTGGAACGCGCTGGTCAACACGATCAGCATCTTCCTGCTCTCCAGCGGTCCGCAGATCGTGATCGCGGTGCTGCTCGCGGCGCTGCTCAACACCCGGCTGCGGCTGCCGACCGGGTGGCGGGTGGGCGTGCTGCTGCCGTACGTGGCCAGCCTGGTCGCGCTCGGCATCATCTTCGCCAACCTGTTCGGGCCCAACTACGGGCTCGTCAACGGGTTGCTGGAGACGGTGGGGCTGGACCGGATCGACTGGCAGGCCGACCGGTTCTCCTCGCACGTCGCGATCGCGGTCATGGTCAACTGGCGGTGGACCGGTTACAACGCGCTGATCGTGCTGGCGGCGATGAAGGCGATCCCGCGGGACGTCCTCGAGGCTGCGCTGATCGACGGCGCGGGCGCGGTGCGGCGCTTCTTCAGCGTCACTCTGCCGCTGCTGCGGCCAACGCTGATCTTCGTGGTGATCACCTCGACGATCGGCGGTCTGCAGATCTTCACCGAGCCCAAGCTGTTCGACGCGATGCCGGGGTCGAACAACGGCGGATCGTCCAACCAGTTCCAGACGATCACGCTGTACATGTACCAGACCGGGTTCGAGACCCAGCACCTCGGCTACGCGTCGGCCATCGCGTGGGTGTTGTTCCTGCTGATCATCGTGATCGCGATCATCAACTTCCTGCTGACCCGCCGCATCGCGTCGTCGGGTGCGCCCGAGGACGGTGCCTGATGACCGCCCTCTCGATGGCGGTGCGCCGCCGCACGGTGGACTCCGCCGGCCTGGGACGGGCCCGCTTCTGGGTCTACGGCCTGCTGATCGCGTTCCTGGTCGGCTCGATCTTCCCGTTCTACTGGTCGTTCCTGGTGGCCAGCCGGGACACGTCGATGCTCGGCGGGCAGGTGCCGTCCCTGGTGCCCGGCGGGAACTTCCTCAAGAACGCCTCGCGGGTGTTCGACTCGGTGCCGTTCTGGAAGGCGCTGGGCAACAGCGTGGTCGTGTCCGGCACGGTTACGCTGACCACGGTGCTGTTCTCGACGCTGGCCGGGTTCGCCTTCGCCAAACTGCGGTTCCGCGGCCGCAACGCGCTGTTCCTGTTCGTGGTCGCGACGCTCGCCGTGCCCACGCAGCTCGGGATCATCCCGCTGTACATGGCGATGTCCGAGTTCGGCTGGGCCGGGCACCTGGAGGCGGTGATCGTGCCGAACCTGGTCACCGCGATCGGTGTGTTCTGGATGCGGCAGTACACGATGCAGGTGGTGCCCTACGAGCTCATCGAGGCGGCCAGAGTGGACGGTTGCTCGATGATCCGGGTGTACTGGCACGTCTGCCTGCCGGCGGTCCGGCCGGCGGCGGCGTTCCTCGGCATGTTCACGTTCATGACGTCGTGGAACGACTTCCTGTGGCCGCTGGTCGTGCTGAACGCGGACAACCCGACCGTGCAGCTGGCGCTCGAGCGGCTGCAGAGCGGGTACTACATCGACTATTCGCTCGTGCTCGCGGGAACCACGCTCGCGACCATTCCGATTCTGATCGTCTTCATCGTGCTCGGCCGCCAGATCGTGGCCGGGATCATGCACGGTGCAGTGAAGGGGTGACCATGTCAGTAGTGCCGGAGTCGGTCCAGTCCGTCTCGTTGCGGTTCCCCACGGGTTTCGTGTGGGGCGCGGCCACCGCGTCGTTCCAGATCGAGGGCGCGACCACTGTGGATGGTCGGACCGACTCGATCTGGGACGAGTTCTGCCGGCGCCCGGGCGCGGTCGCGCGTGGTGACACCGGCGAGCCGGGCACCGACCACTACCGCAGGTACTCGGCGGACGTCGACCTGATGTCCTCGCTGGGCCTCGGCGCGTACCGGTTCTCGGTGGCGTGGCCCCGGGTGCGCCCGGACGGCGGGCCGGAGAACGAGGCTGGGCTGGACTTCTACGACCGGCTCGTGGACCGGTTGCTGGAGGCCGGCATCGCCCCGTGGGCGACGCTGTACCACTGGGACCTGCCGCAGGCGCTCGAGGCGGCCGGCGGGTGGACGTCACGGGACACGGCCCACCGGTTCGCCGAGTACACCGAGTCGGTGCTGCGCCGGCTCGGTGACCGGGTGGCCGGCTGGCTGACGCTGAACGAGCCGTGGTGCTCGGCGTTCGTCGGCTACGGGTCGGGCCGGCACGCGCCGGGCGTGGCGTCCCCGTCGGCAGCGGTCGCGGCGACGCACCACCTGCTGCTCGGGCACGGGCTCGCGATGGAGCGGATCCGCGCGCTCGCGCCGGGGACGCCGGCGGGGATCACCCTGAACCTGTTCCCGGTGACCGCGGCGTCCACCGACGCGGCGGACGAGGACGCGGCGCGCCGGGTGGACGGCCTGCAGAACCGGGTGTTCCTCGACCCCGTGCTGCGCGGCGAGTACCCCGCGGACGTGCTGTCCGACCTGGCGCCCTACGGCCTGCCGGAGCTGGTGGGCGACACCGACCTGTCGGTGATCTCGGCGCCGGTGGACATGCTGGGCGTCAACTACTACCGGGAGCTTCTGGTGGCCGCGCCGGTCACGGCCGAGACCGGCCCGACCGAGTGGGTCGGCGTGCCCGGCGTGCGCTTCCTGCCCAGCGGGCGGCCGCGGACCGAGATGGGCTGGGAGGTGCAGCCGGACGGGCTGACGGACGTGTTGCTGCGCCTGCACCGCGAGTACCCGCGGCTGCCGCTGTACGTCACCGAGAACGGCGCCGCCTACCCCGACCGGATCGGCCCGGACGGCACCGTCCGCGACGCCGACCGCCTGGCGTTCCTCGACGGTCACCTGCGCGCCGCCCACGCGGCGATCCGCCAGGGCGTGGACCTGCGGGGGTACTTCTGCTGGTCGCTACTGGACAACTTCGAGTGGGCCGAGGGCTACGCCAAGCGGTTCGGCCTGGTGTACGTGGACTTCGAGACCCAGCAGCGGACCGTGAAGGAGAGCGGCCACTGGTACGCGGGTGTCGTGGCCCGCAACGGCCTGCCCGCGGAGTAGCACCGGGGGTGGGAGGTGAGGCGCTCGACCGTGTCCGCACCCACGGTCGAGCGCCCCTCCCCGGAGGCCGTCCGTCCTACCGGGCGCCGGGCAGGCCGGCCCGCCCGGCGCAGGCCGCGCAGGTGCCGAAGACCTCGACGGTGTGGCTGATCCCGGAGAACCCGTTCTCGGCGGCCACCTTCTCGGCCCAGCGCTCCACCGCGGGCCCCTCGACCTCGACCGTGTGCCCGCACGCGCGGCACACGAGGTGATGGTGGTGGTGGCTCGAGCACCGCCGGTACACGGCCTCGCCGCTGCCGATGCGCAGCACGTCGATCTCCCCGGCGTCGGCCAGGGACTGGAGCGTGCGGTACACCGTCGTCAGGCCGATGCCCTCGCCCCGGGTGCGCAGCTCCTCGTGCAGCTCCTGGGCCGAGCGGAACTCGTCGAGCTGCTCGAGCAGGCTCGCGACGGCGGCGCGCTGCCGGGTGGAGCGGCGGCCGGGGACGGTGGGGGAGGAGCGGTCGGTCACGGGGCCGTACCCTCCTCGCGGCCCTCCTCGACGTGGGTGACCGCGTCGACGACGATGTGCGCGAGGTGTTCGTCGACGAGGCTGTAGACCACCTCGCGGCCGTGCCGCTCGCCGCGCACGACGCCCGCGGCCTTGAGCACCCGCAGGTGCTGGCTGATCAGGGGCTGCGCCACACCCAGCGACTCGACCAGCTCGTGCACGCACCGGTCGGACTCGCGCAGCTCCAGCACGATGGCGATGCGGACCGGGGCGGCCAGCGCGCGCAGCAGGTCACCGGCCGCGATCATGGACGGGCCGGGCCGCTTCGAGCCGGCGGCGACGGACGGCCGGTCGGGGGAGTGCTCGTGCCGCTCCGCGGCGACCGGTGTCGCGGCGTCCCGTGTCACGGCGTCCGCCCTCCTGCTGATAGTGGTTACCGTGTTCAACATCCTACGCGGGCCGCTAGGTCGTCAGCAGGACCGAGATCGCCACGGCCACCAGCACGACCAGGACGAGAGCCCGCCCCGCGCGCTGCCCCGGGGCGAGCACGTTCCAGGTGGCCGCGAGCAGCACGGCGACGCCGGCCGCGAGCACGCCGAGCAGCATCGCCCCGGTCGCACCGCCCGCCACCACGCCGATCGCGAAGACCGCCGCCACGACCAGGAACACCGCGAGCGGCGGTACCCGCGAGAGCGGGCCGTTCCCGGACAGGAGCTGCGCTCTCATCGATCGTTTTCCTCGCACTTGTCCTCCTTATGGACGCATCGTTGACTACCGTCCGCGACGCCAATACGCCGTTAGAGGGTCCCTTAACCACCCATTCGGGAACTGTGCCACCCGGTTAGGCTTTGGCGGCTGTCCCCCTGCTGAGGGCCCACGTACCTGTCCTATTGAATGCCCTGGCCCCGAGCGTGCAGCAGTTGGAGTGCCGATGTCCGCCGACCGCGTCGAGACCGTCGTCAGCCTGTGCAAGCGGCGTGGCTTCGTCTACCCGTCCGGCGAGATCTACGGCGGCACGCGGTCGGCGTGGGATTACGGCCCGCTCGGCGTGGAGCTCAAGGCCAACATCAAGCGCGAGTGGTGGCGCACGATGGTGCATCGCCGCGAGGACGTGGTGGGCCTGGACTCCTCGGTGATCCTGCCCCAGCAGGTGTGGCAGGCGTCCGGGCACGTGTCGGCCTTCCACGCCCCCCTCGTCGAGTGCACCGCCTGCCACCACCGCTTCCGGGCCGACCAACTCGCCGAGGAGCACGTGGCGCGCACCGGCGGGGAGGCGAGCCAGGACGACCTGTCCGCGGTGCCGTGCCCGAACTGCGCCGTCGGAGGGCAAGTTCACCCCGCCGCGCGAGTTCAACATGATGCTGCGGACCCACCTCGGTCCGGTCGAGTCCGACGAGGGCCTGCACTACCTGCGGCCGGAGACGGCGCAGGGCATCTTCGTGAACTTCCTGAACGTGCTCGACCACCGCGCGCCGCAGGCCGCCGTTCGGCATCGGGCAGATCGGCAAGTCGTTCCGCAACGAGATCACGCCGGGCAACTTCCTCTTCCGCACCCGCGAGTTCGAGCAGATGGAGATGGAGTACTTCGTCGAGCCGGGCACCGACGAGCAGTGGCACCGGTACTGGATCGACGAGCGGCTGCGCTGGTACACCGACCTCGGCATCAGGCCCGGAGAACCTGCGCCTCCACGAGCACCCGGCGGAGAAGCTCGCGCACTACGCCAAGCGCACGGTCGACATCGAGTACCGCTTCGGGTTCGGCGGGCTGGAGTGGGGCGAGCTGGAGGGCATCGCCAACCGCACCGACTTCGACCTGGCCACCCACGCCGACCACTCGGGTGTCGATCTGTCCTATTTCGACCAGGCGACGAGCTCGCGGTACCGTCCCTTCGTGATCGAGCCGGCGGCCGGCGTCGGCCGCCCGCTGATGGCCTTCCTGCTCGACGCCTACCGCGAGGACCAGGCGCCGAACGCCAAGGGCGGCATGGACAAGCGGGCCGTGCTCAGCCTGGACCGCCGGCTCGCCCCGGTGAAGGTGGCCGTGCTTCCGTTGTCCCGCAACGCCGATCTGACCCCGAAGGCACGCGACATCGCGGCGGTGCTGCGCCACCACTGGAACGTCGACTTCGACGACGCGGGCGCGATCGGCCGCCGCTACCGCCGCCAGGACGAGATCGGCACGCCCTTCTGCGTCACCGTCGACTTCGACTCGCTGCACGACCACGCGGTGACCGTGCGCGAGCGCGACAGCATGACCCAGGAGCGGGTGGCCGTCGACAAGCTCGAGCGCTTCCTCGCCGGCCAGCTGATCGGCTGCTGACCCCTGACGTTTGTCATGGCGAGGTGGTGACGGCCGGCCTGCGTGCCGGGCCGCCGTCCCGAGCATCGTGGTTCCCGTGAACACGACACGGATCTCCCAGACCGGCAGCACGGCGTCCGCGGGCGCGGCGGTCATGCTTTCCGGCCTGCACAAGCACTACGGCCGGGTTCGGGCCGTCGACGGGGTGGACCTGGTGATCGCGCCGGGCGAGGTCGTCGCCCTGCTCGGCCCGAACGGCGCGGGCAAGTCGACGACCGTCGACATGCTGCTCGGCCTCACCAGGCCCGACGCGGGCGCGGTCACCGTCTTCGGCGCGAGCCCGCGCGAGGCGGTGGCGGCCGGCAGCATCGGCGCGATGCTGCAGGGGGGCGCGCTGCTCGACGACGCCACCGTCGGCGAGACGGTCGCCATGGTCGCCTCGCTGCACCACTCGCCGCTGCCGGTCGCCGAGGCGCTGCGCCGCAGCGGGGTCTCCGACCTCGCGTCCCGGCGGTGCAACAAGCTCTCCGGCGGCCAGAAGCAGCGCGTCCGGTTCGCCGTCGCCCTGGTCAGCGACCCGGACCTGCTGGTGCTCGACGAGCCGACCGCCGCGATGGACGTGGCCGGCCGCCGAGAGTTCTGGCGGTCGATGCACACCTTCACCGACGCCGGACGCACGGTGCTCTTCGCCACCCACTACCTGGAGGAGGCGGAGAACTACGCCGACCGCGTGGTGCTGATGCGCGCCGGCCGGATCGTCGCCGACGGCTCGGTGGCCGAGGTGACCTCGCTCGTCGCCGGGCGGGTCATCCGCGCCGCCGTCCCCGGCGCCACCGACCGCACGATCCGCACGCTGCCCGCGGTGTCCGAAGTAGAGATTCGCGGCCAGCAGGTCTCGGTCTCCTCGCGTGACTCCGACGCCACCCTGCGCGCGCTGCTCGAGATGTTCCCGCAGGCCCGCGACATCGAGGTGACCGCGGTCGGCCTCGAAGGCGCGTTCCTGTCCCTCACCGCCGACGACACCACCGGCATCGCGGAAGGAGCCACCCGATGAGCGCCGGATACCTGGTCCTGGAGCTGCGGCGAGCCATGCGCTCCACCCGGTTCCTGATCTTCACGATCGCGTTCCCCGTCCTGATGTTCCTCCTCTACGTCAGCCTCTTCGGCGGCGGCGACCAGTCCACCATCGGCGTCCTCATGATCGGCATGACCGCCTTCGGCGCGCTGACCGGCGCGCTGTTCGCCGGGGGCAGGGTCGCCCTGGAGCGGTCCGTCGGCTGGCAGCGCCAGCTGCGGCTGACGCCGCTGTCCGGCCCGGGCTACCTGGTCGCGAAGGGCATCACCGCGATGATGCTGGCGATCCCCGCGGTCGTGCTGGTGCCGCTGGTCGGCGCCACCGTCGAAGGTGTCTCGCTGGACGCCACCGGCTGGCTGCGGGTCGTGCTCGGCACCTGGCTCGCGGCGATCCCGTTCGCGCTCATCGGGCTGCTCATCGGCCAGATGGGCACGCCGGAGACCATGCAGCCGGTCATGAGCATCGTGATGATGGTGATGAGCCTGCTCGGCGGCATCTTCATCCCGATCGACACCATGCCGGACTGGCTGCTCAACGTCGCCCACGTGCTGCCGTCCTACTGGCTCGGCCAGATCGGCCGCGGCGCGGTGACCAGCGACCTGTCGTCCGGCCTCGGCAACGCGGTGCTGGTGCTGGCGGTGTGGACGGTCGCGCTCACCATCGGGGTCGTGCGCCGGTACCAGCGGGACAGCGCCCGGGTGTGACGGGCGTCGTACGGTGAACACCGTGACCAGGCCCGACACCCACACCGAGACCGGGGCCGGCGCTGCCAGGGGGAGCGCCGGCCCCACCGGACCCCGCAGCGCGATCGCGGACAAGTTCGCCGAGGCCAGGCAGGACGGCTGGGCCTGGCCGGGGCAGGACATGGCTCCGTCCACCCGGCCCGGCCGCATCGTCGGCACGGTGCTGCCGGCGCTGTTCCTCATCTACCTCAACGAGCCGGTCCGCCAGGTCTTCGGCGAGCCACACTCCCTGGCGATCCGGATCCTGGTACCCGCCGTCGTGGTGGTGTACGCGGTGGTCTACCTGTTCGCGATGCTCTCCGAGCGCACGAGCTCGCACCTCGTGCGCCTGGTGGCGTTCGGCGTGATGACCGCCTGCGGGCTCACGATCGCGGCGATCCTCGGCCCGGACGACCTGGTCTACATGACCTACGTGATCTCCATGGCCCTGGTGCAGCTGCCGCCACTGGTGGGCCTGATCTTCGGGGTCGTGGTGACCGGTGCCCTGCTGACCGGGACCACGATCGCGGACGGGACGCCGAACCTCGGCTCCGCGTCCGTGCTGATCGTGCTGACGATGGCGCTGTTCGGGATCCGCCAGGTGATCCGGTCCAACGCCGAGCTGCGCGCCGCGCGGGACGAGATCGCCACGCTCGCCGTCGCCGACGAGCGCGCCCGCCTGGCCAGGGACCTGCACGACGTCCTCGGCCACAGCCTCACCACGATCACCGTCAAGGCCGGCCTCGCCCGGCGGATCCTGGAGAGCTCGGGCGAGGTGGTGGCGGCGGTCGCTGAGCTGCGCGACGTCGAGCACCTGTCCCGGACCGCGCTCGCCGAGGTGCGCGCGACCGTGTCCGGCTACCGGAAGGCGTCGCTGCCGGCCGAGATCGTCGGCGCGCGGGCGGCGCTGGCCGCCGCGGAGATCGAGGCGGACCTGCCGCACGCGGTGGACAACGTGCGGGCCGACTTGCAGGAGCCGTTCGCGTACGTCCTGCGGGAGGGGGTCACCAACGTGATCAGGCACTCCGGTGCGAGCCGCTGTTCGGTGCGGCTGGGCGACTCGTGGATCGAGATCCGCGACGACGGCACGCACCCGCCCGCCACGTCCCGCGCCGGCCACGGTCTCGCCGGGCTGGCCGAGCGGCTGGCGCAGGTCGGCGGATCCGTCGACGCCGGGCCGGGCCCGGAGGGTGGGTTCCGGGTGCTGGCGACGGTTCCCGCCGCGCGCGCCGAGCCTGCGGTGGCGCGGTGATCCGGGTCCTGCTGGCCGACGACCAGGCGCTGGTGCGGGGCGCGATGGCGGCGATGCTGGGCCTGGAGCCGGACATCGAGGTGGTCGCCCAGGTCAGCTCCGGCGACGAGGTGCTGCCCGCCGCGCGGAAGGCCAAGCCGGACGTGGCGTTGCTGGACGTGCAGATGCCGGGCCGGGACGGGATCACCGCCGCGGCGCAGCTGCACCGGGAGCTGCCCGCGTGCCGGATCGTGGTGTGCACGACCTTCGGCCGGCCGGGCTACCTGTCGCGCGCGATGGCCGCCGGGGTGGTCGGGTTCGTGGTGAAGGACGCGCCGCCGGAGCAGCTGGTCGAGGCCGTGCGGCGGGTGCACGCCGGGCTGCGCGTGGTCGACCCGGCGCTCGCGGCGGAGTCGCTCGCCACCGGGCAGAGCCCGCTGACCGACCGGGAGCGCGACGTGCTGCGGGTGGCCAGCGACGGCGGGACGATCGCGGACGTCGCGCGGATGCTGTCGCTGTCGCAGGGCACGGTGCGCAACCACCTGTCGTCGGCGATCGGGAAGACGGGGGCGCGGACCCGGGCGGAGGCGGCCCGGGTCGCCGAGGAGCGGGGCTGGCTGTAGGCCGGTGCGCTCCTCGGGGTCGGTCCGCCCGCCGGCTCAGGTCCGCGCGGCCACCGCGAGGAACCGGGACAGGACGGGCGTCCGGCTGCCGGTGGCCCAGGCGAGCGCCAGCTCCCACGGGGGTATGTCGTCGCTGACCGGCCGGTAGGCGACCGCCCGCTCGGCGGTCGGCGGGGTCGGTGCGATGAGCAGGGACACCCCGAGCCCGGCCGCGACGAGGGACACGATCGTCTGCACGTCGGCGGCCTCCTGGACGATCCGTGGTGAGAACCCCGCGGCGATGCAGTGGCCGATGATCGCGTCCTGCACGGACGGACCGTACGCGCGGGTGTACAGCACGAACGGCTCGTCGGCGAGGGCGGCCAGGGGCAGGCGCCGCCGCCGCGCGAGCGGGTGCTCGCCCGGTAGCGCCGCGACCAGCGGGTCGCGGGAGATCACCCGGGTGGTCAGGGTCGGCTCGCTGATCGGCGGCCGGATCAGGCCGACGTCGATGCGGCCCGCCCGCAGCTCCGCGACTTGGCGGAGGGTGGTCATCGCCTCCACGTCGAGGGTGACGTCGGGGTGCGCCGCCCGGAAGGCGGCGAGGAGCCGCGGCAGCGCCTCGAAGGTGGCGGACTGGACGAAGCGAAGCCGCAGCACACCGAGCTCGCCGCGATGGGCCCGCTGGGCGTCGTGGGCCGCGTCGTCGGCGCGGCGCACGATCTCCCGGGCGGCGGTGAGGAAGACCTCGCCGGCGGGGGTGAGCCCGAACCTGCGGCGGACGCGGGTGAACAGCGGCACGCCCACATCCCGTTCGAGGGCGGCGATCTGGCGGCTCAGCGACGGCTGGGTCAGGTGCAGCCGGACCGCGGCCCGGCCGACGTGCAGCTCCTCCGCGGCGACGACGAACGAGCGGAGATGGCGCAGCTCCATGCCCGACATCATTCCGAATGCGCATGAAAAGGGGCAAATAGTTGCATTAGACGTATCGAACGCGCCGGCCTAGCGTCGATGGGGACGAGGTACCTCGCCGGCGCGCATCACCTACCTGCCAACGAAAGAGAGCCGAACAATGTCCGTCGTCATCCCCGCACACCTCGCGCTCGACGCCACGCGCGCGCTGGCGTGCTCCGCGCTGCCGGACGCACCCGTCGAGCCGGACCGCGTCCGGAGGCCACCGCGTGCGTGGCGGTTCCTCCGTGCGCTGTTGCGGCCGCCCACCGGCACGGCTCCGGTCGAGCGCGGCCACGATCCGGATCCGCGGCCGGCCACCCTCGCTCGTTGCCAGGGCGCGACCGCCGGCCAGTGCGGCCGGTCACCGGTTGGTGTCGGCGGTGATGTGCTCGAACAGCCCGGCACGGATGCGGGTGCGCACCCCGTTGGCCCACGGCTCGTCCAGCGCGTCGACGTCGAGGGCGGCCACGTTGTTGAGCAGCATGCCGAAGGCGAGGAACGACTTCACGGTCACCGCGTCGAGGCCCGTCGTGCCGGCGACCGTGTCCCACATCCGGGCGAGTCGAGCCCGCACCAGGTCACGGACCTCGCGGTCACCGCAGGCGGCGAAGCCCTGCAGCTGCAACATGAGGGTGGTGCGGTCCGCCAGCGACTCGTGGTACCGCGCGCCCATCAGCGCCAGTGCGGCAAGGCCCCGGGTGTTCGTGGCGGCGTGCGCCATGCCATCGCTGAAGTGGTCGAAGGCGGCGCCGACCAGCTCCAGGAACAGCGCCTTCTTGGTCCCGAACATCCGGAACACATAGGCCTGCGTGATGCCCGCCTCGTGCGCGACCGCCTCGATCGACGCACCGTGAAGTCCATGGTTCGCGAACTCACCCGCGGCGATCCCCAGCACCTGGGCCCGCCGTTCCGGTCCGCTCATGCGCGCAGCCACGAGAGCTAGGTTACTTGTTACTAACTACTAACTTGTATGGTGGTCCGGTGGGCGATGACACCTGGGCCGGTGTGGCCGACCAGTTCGCGGATGAGGCGTACGCCTCGGTGAAGGGGCGCGTGCGCACCTATGTGATGCACCAGCAGTTGCTCGAGCACCTGCCGGAGCCGCCGGCGTCCGTGCTCGACGTGGGTGGCGGCGCGGGTCATCAGTCGTTCCCGCTGGCCCAGGCCGGCTACGACGTGACGTTGCTCGACCCGTCGCCGGCGATGCTGGACAAGGCCCGCCGGCGACTCGAGCGGCTGCCGGGCGAGACCCGGCGACGGGTGACGTTCGTGGAGGCCGACGGCGAGAACGCCGACGAGGCGGTGCGTGGTCGACGCTTCGCCGCGGTGTTGTGCCATGGCGTCCTCGGGTACCTCGAGGAGCCGGAGCCGCTGGTCGACCAGCTGTGCCGGTGCGCGGCGGCCGGCGGCGTGGTCTCGATCATGGCGGGCAACGCCGACGCGGCGGCGGTGCGCCCGGCCTTGGAACGGCGATGGGACGACGCCCTGGCGTCGTTCGACGCCAGGAGCGAGATCGGGGTGCTGGGCATGCCGACCCGCGCCGACACGGTGGAGGAGCTCAGCGCGCTGGTGCGGAGCCGAGGCGTGGAGCCGGTGCGCTGGTACGGGGTGTGGCTGTTCGTCGACTGGCTCGACCTCAGTGGGGCCGAGCTGGATCCCGGCGACGAACCGCAGGTGACGGCGGCGGCCGCGGTCGAACTCGAAGCCAGCCGACGAGACCCCTACCGCCGGCTCAGCCGCATCTTCCACCTCGTGGGCCGCAAGGCTTCGAGCTGACCGCGAGTCCGGCCAAGGTCAGGCGGTCAACGGACGCTCGATGGCCGAGGTCGAGCGTCGTCGACCGCAGGGGTGTCCCAGCCGGAGACGAACGTGCGGACCGCTCCGGTCGCCGGGTCGTACAGCCGCCGCTCGATGGTGCCGATGTTGGCTCCGTAGACGTGGATCCCGACGGTGGGTACGTCGCCGACGGCCGCGACGGCGTGGACGTCGTCGTCGGTCGTACAACAGACGGTGACCTGTCCGCGCGTCCACACGTGCTCGCCGGCCGGCGTGAGGGGTCCGCCCGATCCGGCGACCGCGGGTTTGGCGTAGCGGAACTCGCGTTCGGCTCCCGAGTAGATGCCGACGACTCCCCATGTCTCGTGTCCGTGCACGGGTGTGCGTTGATCTACGTTCCAGACGACGCAGGCCAGTGACCAGCTGCCGTCGGGAGCGATGTGGAGCGGGTAGTTGACGTGGTGATCGGTCGACGGCCGGGTGACCTCGGGTGGGAGCCGGTAGCCGCCGGCCAGGAGGGCGGACAACCGCTCCGCGACCCGCTTGGTGATCTCGTGCTCGTCGTCGGTGGTGGCGACCACGAGTTCCACGTCGCCGATGAAGGTCCGCAGGGCGCTGTCGGTTTTCATGGTGATCTCCCCAAAGAGTCCGGTTGTTTTCTCGGCGCTGCCTTCCGGGTCAGGGCAGCACGCGATAGATCAGGTGCGTGACCGAGCCGGCCGCTCGCGACTCCGCCTGCTCGAGGTTCAACGGCGGGACGCCGTCGAACAGCCGGGTGCCGGCACCGAGCATGAGCGGTGCGATGTGCAGCCGCATCTCATCGATCAAGCCGGCAGCGAGGTACTGGTTGACGGTGGTCGCGCCGCCGTGGATGGAGATGTCGCCGTCCCCGGCCGCCTCGCGCGCGCGCTCGAATGCGGATTCGATTCCGTCGGTGACGAAGTGGAACGTGGTGCCGCCGTCCATCGGCTGCGGATCACGCGCGTGGTGGGTGAGCACGAAGACCGGGCCGTGGTAGGGCGGATTGTCGCCCCACCACCCCGTCCACTGCCGGTCCCACTCGCCACGCACCGGGCCGAACATGTTGCGCCCCATGATGAACGCCTTGGCCGTCATCATCCGGGCGAACTCGGCCGGGTGCTCCTCGGGACCCTCGGAGTACCAGGCGTGCAGCTTGTCGCCCCAGCCGTCGCCGCCGTCCTCGCCGAACGGGCGCTGCTCGGTCTGGTTGAGCCCGGCCGCGTACCCGTCGAGCGAGATCGTGAGGTCGCAGGTCACCTTGCCCTGACGTGTGGTCATCGCGTTGTCCTTCTCGTGGCGACCTCGTCGCCTTGGCGGTGAAGTTCCTGTCGAGAACGAGGATGGAGCACACCATGTATGACGTCTAATGCCAATTCGGCAGGTGTCACATTGATATCCTTGATTTGTGCTCAGCCTGGTACATCTCAAGGTTCTCGCCGCGGTGGCCCGACACGGCTCGGTGACCGAAGCGGCCAAGCAGCTGCACTACTCCCAACCCTCGGTGAGCCACCACCTGTCCCGCCTGGAAGCGGCCACCGGCGTCAAGCTCGTTCAGCGGATCGGTCGCGGGATCCGGTTGACGCCCGAAGGGTGGCTGCTGGCCAACCGGGCCGCTGAGATCGTGGGCCGGGTCGACGCGGCGACCAACGAGCTCGCCGCACAGGTCGGTCTGCAGGCAGGGCAGGTCCGGCTGGCCGCCAACGCATCCGCACTGAGCACGATCGTGCCCCGGGCGGCCACCTCGCTGGCCCAGGCGTACCCGGGAATCGAACTGAGCCTGTTCGACCAGCACCCGGTCGAAGCGCTACAGATGCTGCGACACGGCGAGATCGACGTCGCACTCGTCTTCCGCTATGCCGACGCCCCGGTCGAGGACGAGGGGTTCCGCCTCCGCCACGTCGGCGACGACCCGATCTACCTCATCAGCCGGCGACCCGACGACAGCCTCGCGAACCACCGCCACTCCGCCTGGATCGGCGGTTGCGCGCGGTGCCAGGACGAGCTGAAGGCCGTGTGCCGCCGGGAAGGCTTCACCCCCCGCATCGCCTCACACAGCGACGACATGGTCGTCGTGCAAGCCCTCGTCGCCGCCGGCAAGGGCGTCACCACCCTGCCCGGCCTCGCGCTCCAAGCCCACCGCCGACCCGACATCCACGCCACCGAACTCACCAGTCGTCACCGCCACATCTACGCCGCCACCTACGGCGACCCGCCCGACCCGCCCGCCGTCGCCGCCGTACTGGCCGCACTCGCCGACGCGGCCACCGTCACCTGCACGCCCTCGACCGCGGCGGCGCAGCCACAGCCCGCCGAACATCCCGACTAGATGATTGATTCCGTGAAGTTGGTGTTTAGTGGTCGTAGGCGATGAGTGATCGTTTGCTGGTTGCGCCGGTGTTCCAGTTGTGCCAGATGGCTGCGGCCATGGCCAGCAGGCGCTGGGCGATGCGGGTGAACACGCCGGCGGGGGTGCGTCCGCCGTGGTGTTCGAGGCCGAGTTGGCTTTTCAGTGTGTTGTTGACTGATTCGATCCATTGGCGGACGCCGCCGAGGTTGCCGTTGCGGTAGGTCTCGTCCTTGCGGTCCGGGCGGAGCAGGTTCACGGTCATCTGCTCGGTGAGTTTCTTGAACTCCTTGCCGGAGAAGCCCTTGTCGGCCAGCAGGATCTGGCCGGTGCGGATGAGGTGATGGTTGTGGTCGAGCAAGGCGGCCACGACCTCACGTTCGCCGATCTTGGGGTGGGCCAGACACCACATGACGGGCATGCCGTCGCCGGTGCACACGAGGTAGAGCTTGAGGCCCCAGTAGTAGCGGGAGTGGGAGGCGCAGTAGCCGTAGCCGGCGTGTCCGGCCAGGTCCGAGCGCTTGACGGTCTCGCGGGACTGGCCGCACGGCACGGGGGTGGCGTCGGTCATCCACAGGTCGTCGAACCAGGACGGGCAGCACACGGCGAGCGTGATGATCGTTTTGCACAGCAAGGGTTCCGCGGCCTTCAACCGCTTGTGATAGCCGGACTGTGTCGGCAGGTAGGGGAACATGTTCCGCCACTGCGGGTCGCTGTGGATATGCCGGATCCAGCGACGTTCGCGGTGGTAGCCCAGCAGCACCTGGGCCACGGCCAGGCAGACAAGCTCGCTGTCGGTCAGCTCGGGGCGGCGGCCCCGCCCGGTGCGGGGCGTCACTACGTGGTCGTCGATCAGCACGTACAGTGCGGTCAGGAGGGTGTCTAGGTCTTTGCTCACACATTGATCTTGGACACCCTCCTCCCATGCCCAGCCCCGGGGGGCCACTTCACAAGATCTTCACGGAATCAATCATCTAGACAGGGGGGGCCAGCCAGCGGCGGGACAAGCCGCCACGCCGAGGAGGTGTGCCGCCGTCAGGAGCCGAGTTCGGAGTGGGCCGCCTCGATCAGCTCGCGGGTGTGGCGCTGCCACGTGTCCCACTCGTCGGCGATCTGGTCGCCATGCCAGCCGCCGGCCGCCTGGATGCGTTTGCGGAGCGTCTCGGTGGCGGCGGCATAGGACTCCGCTGCCTTGGCGATCCTCGGCGGCGCGAGCAGCTGAATACGCCAGCGCAGCGAGTTGGCCTCCAGCCCGATCTGGGATCGCCACTGCGCGTCCAGGTCCGACTCCGACTCGACGACCAGTTGATCGCCCGAGCGGGCGAGGTAGGACGACACGAGTTCGAGCAGCTCCTGTCGTCGGGCGGCGCGGGAGGTGTTGCGCCGGTGCATGAGTTCGAGTACCGGGGCGATCATGGCGCCGAGAGCGACACCGACCAGTCCGATGAGTGCGTCCATGAAGCCTTGGACGGTGGCGGTGCGCGCGAGGATCCGTGCCGGCACGAGGCGACCGGGCGCCCACCGGGCGACGCTGCGCGGGGTCCTCGCCGAGCTGGCGTCACGCTGCCTCCACCGACGGCCGGGGGCGGGCGGCGGCCTGGGCGTACGCGCCCTTGAGCAGGTCGGCCACGACGGCCGGCTCGTCGCGCAGCTGTCTGGGCGGGGTGTGCAGCACGACGATCCCGGCGGCGGTCAGGTGCGCGGCCCGGCGCACGGCGTCCGCGTAGTCCGCCGCCGACAGGTCGAAGCCGAACGACTCCACCTCCCACGCCAGGCCCACGTCGTCCCACCAGGCGTCCGGGGTGGCCAGGTGGGCACCCGTCGGACCGGTGATCGGCACCCGCCAGTTCGGCGCGGGCAGGCCCGCCCGCAGCACCAGCCTGCGCGCCCAGCCCCGCGCCAGGGAGCGCACGCCGTCGTCCATCTCCGCCAGGATGCGACGTGGCAGGGCGGTACCCCGCGAGGTCGCGGCGGACAGCTCCTCCCGCAGGACGGCCGGGCTGACCCGTGCCTCGCGGACCACCGACGTCAGCAGGGCCCGGACGTGCTCGGCCGACGCCGCCCGGCGGCAGGTGTCGATCGTGGCCCTGGGCAGCGGCGCCACCGGGAACCGGGCACGCAGCTGCGGCACCGGCAGCACCGTCGTGCGGTCGAAGAACACGCCGTCGACCAGGCGGGACGGGCGGCGGGGCGGAACCAGCACGTGCACCGGGCCGTCGAGGTGTGCGGCCGACAAACCGTGCAGTGCGAGGGCGTCCACGCCGGTCAGCACCGCCTCCGGGCCGCCGACGGTCAGCGCGGCCTGGATGCGTTGCGCCCGGCTCGGGGGCGCGTTCCCGAGCAGCACGATGCCCGGTTGCAGGCGCCGCCACGGTCCGCCGTCGCGACATCGTTCCTCGATCGTGCTCCCGGACAGGCCCAGGGCGATCAGCTCGGCGGCCGTGGCGACGTTGTGGCTGAACATGGTGGGGATGGCGTCGAGGTCGAGCAGTGCGCGGTTCGTGGTCATGCGTCCAGGAAACCCGAAGCGGGCAACGTGCGGAGGCGCCGGCGCGTCATCTGTGGACAACGTGGCGAGTTGTGGACAACTCGCCACACACCGAGGCTGAAGGAGGTGGGTGTGTCGGTCCCGGCGCTCCCGGTTCTGGAAGGATCGTTCAAGTGACTCCCGTGGATCCCAGGCCGCGACCGGTGCGCCGGTTCGTGCGCCGCCTGCTGGTCGGTGTGCTGCTCGTCGGCGCACTGGTGGTCGGCGGCACCGGGTTCCGGGTGTGGCAGGTGGCCCGCGACGACGACCGCACGCCGGCCGACGTCGTGGTGGTCCTGGGGGCGGCGCAGTACGGCGGCACGCCGTCGAAGATCCTCGAGGCCCGCCTCCGGCACGCGAAGACCCTCTACGGCGAGGGCGTCGCGAAGCACATCATCACCACCGGCGGCAGCCGGCCGGGCGACGAGTACACCGAGGCCGAGGCCAGCGCCATGTGGCTGACCAAGAACGGGATCCCCGAGGACGCGGTCGTCGACGTCGGCGAGGGCAACGACACCCTCGGCAGCCTCCGCGCAGCCGCCCAGCAGGCCGCCGACCGGGGCTGGCACACCGCGGTCATCGTGAGCGACCCCTGGCACTCGCTGCGCGCCCGCACCATGGCCGACGATGTCGGCCTGGACGCCTGGACCTCACCCACGCACAGCGGCCCGATCGTGCAGACCCGCCAGACCCAGATCCGCTACATCCTCCGCGAGACCGCGGCGCTGCTGTACTACCGCACGACGAAGGCCTCCGCGGACGGGATCGGCATCACCGAGGATGTCGCGGCGGACAAGTAATCTCCGCACATGACCCCCGGCTACACCGAGCACGACGCGGCTCGCCTGTACCCCGAGCAGGCGAAGAGCTCGGTGCTCCCCGGGTCGTGGCCGAGCCGCCGCAGCCCGTTCGGCCGCGACCGCGCGCGCGTGCTGCACTCGGCGGCGCTGCGCCGGCTGGCCGGCAAGACCCAGGTCGTCGGCCCGGGGGAGGGCTCCGAGGTCAGCGGCGTGCCGCGGACCCGGCTGACCCACTCGCTCGAGGTCGCCCAGATCGGCCGCGGCATCGCCGAGGAGCTGGGCTGCGACCCCGACGTCGTCGACACCGCGGGCCTCGCGCACGACATCGGCCACCCGCCGTTCGGGCACAACGGCGAACGCGCGCTCGACGAGGTCGCCGAGGAGTGCGGCGGGTTCGAGGGCAACGCGCAGACGCTGCGCATCCTCACCCGGCTCGAACCCAAGGTGCTGGGGGAGCGCGAGCACGGCCTCAACCTCACCCGCGCCTCGCTCGACGCGACCACCAAGTACCCGTGGCCGCGTGCCGCGGGCGCACGCAAGTTCGGCGTCTACGACGACGACCGCGCGGTGTTCGACTGGATCCGGCAGGGCGCGCCGGCGCGCCGTCGATGCCTCGAGGCGCAGGTGATGGACTGGTCCGACGACGTCGCCTACTCCGTGCACGACGTCGAGGACGGCGTCCGGTCCGGCCGGATCTCCCTGCCCGCGCTCACCGACCGGATGGAGCGCATGGTGGTGGCCGTGCTGGCCGCCAAGCACTTCAGCGCCGAGCCGGTCTCCGGACTGGAGGACGCCGCCGCCGACCTGCTGCGGCTGCCCGTGGTCGCCGCGCTCACCGAGCACGAGTACGACGGGCACGCTCGCCGCCCAGGTCGCCCTCAAGCGGCTGACCAGCGAGCTCGTCGGCCGGTTCGCCGCGGCCGCGGTCACCGCGACCCGCCGCGAGTACGGCGACGGCACGCTCACCCGCTACGCCGCCGACCTCGTGGTTCCCGCCCGGGTCGCCTGCGAGGTGGCGTTGCTCAAGGCGGTCGCGCTGCGGTACGTGATGAGCGACCCGGACCGCGCTGGCGCTGCAGGCCACCCAGCGCGAGCGGCTGGCCGAACTGGTCGCCGCGCTGACCCGGCGCGCACCGGACGCCCTGGAGCCCGCGTTCGTCCCGGCCTGGCACGACGCCGCCGACGACTGCGCGCGGCTGCGGGTCGTCGTCGACCAGGTCGCCGCGCTCACCGACGCGCAGGCCAACCACTGGCACGCGGTGTTCGTGCAGGCAGGGGACGTGTCGGTGTGACGTGGCACACTCGAGGCATGAGCAACCGTCCGCCCGGCGGCCGCGGCCTGCGCGGCGTGTTCCGCCGGGCCGCCCGCGAGCTGGTGCCGGCCGTCGGCACCCGCGACCTCGACCCGCCGCCCGGGCACGAGGAGGGTGACGACGGGTCCGCGGGCGTCCGCGAACCCCGCCGCCCGAAGCAGCTCGGCCCGATGTCCGGCGCCGGGGCCTTACCCCCGCCCGAGCCGCCGGCGATGATCGTCCTGCCCGACCCCCACCGGTAGAGGAGACAAGGTGTCGGATCGCGCGCACCTCGCGTACACGCTCGCCCTGCACACAGCGATCGCGCCCGATCCGTCGGCGAACGTCTGCTGGTCGCCGTTCTCCGTGGCGAGTGCGCTCGGCCTCGTCGCCAACGGCGCCCGCGGAATGACCCGGGACGAGCTGACCGTGCTCCTGCTCGGCGACAAGTCCGGTGACCTCACCCGGCTCGGCGGGCTGCTGACCGGTGCCGGCGTGCTGGAGGCGCCGCGGGACAACGAGGACGAGCCGGTGATCGCGGTCTCGAACACGCTGTGGACCGACGAGTCGATCGAGATCCACACGTCGTTCGTCGAGGAGCTGGGCCGGTGGTCGAGCGGGAAGGTCCGCGAGGCGCCGTTCCGGGACGCGCCCGGCGAGGCTCGCGACCGGATCAACGTCGACGTCGCGAAGACGACCCGGGACCTCATCCCGGAGCTCATCCCGGCCGACGCGATCACCGAGGACACCCGGTCCGCGCTGGTCAACGCGCTCTACCTGAAGTGCGGCTGGCGGTTCCCCTTCACCGAGGGCGCCACCCGGCCACAGCCGTTCCACACGCCGGGCGGCGCGGTGGACGTGCCGACGATGACGCTGTCCGAGCGCATCGGCTACGCGGCCGCCGACGGCTGGCAGGTCGCGAGCCTGCGCGCGATCGGCGGGGTCGAGGCCCTCGTGCTGCTGCCCGACGACGACCTCGCCGACGCCGAGCCACGCCTCGACGCCGACGCGCTCGCCGCTCTGCTCGACGCGCCGAAGCCGACACAGGTCGACCTCGCGCTGCCGAAGTTCACCGTCTCCACGCAGACCGAGCTGACCCCGCCGCTGAACCGGCTCGGCGTCCGCACGGTGTTCGGGACGGACGCGGACCTCGGCGGGATCAGCCCGGCGGAGCTGCTCGTGCAGGCCGTGCTGCACGAGGCCGTGCTGGAGATCGACGAGAAGGGTCTGGAGGGCGCGGCGGCCACCGCGGTCATGATGCGGCTGGCGTCGCTGCCGACCGCGGGCGTACGGCTGCGGGTCGATCGCCCGTTCCTGCTGGTGGTCCGGCACGTGGCGACCGGTGTCGTGTACTTCATGGCCCGCGTCACCGAGCCGTGAGGGGGGCGGCTGTCACGTCCGGACCGGCGTTCTCGTCCGACTCGTGAGACCACTCGAGGAGGCGATCATGCCCAGGATTCCCGGCGTGCCGACCAGGGAGGCCGGCCCGCTCGTCCGCGTCATGTACTGGTACGCCAAGCGCAGGCTCGGCGCGGTGCCCGAGCCGTTCAGCGTGCTGGCCCGCCACCGCAGGCTGCTGCTGGCCGCCGCCCGCCACGAGATGTCCGCGGAGAAGGCCAGCACGGTGCTGCCCGCCAACGTCCGCGAGATCGCCGTCTACCGGACCGCGCAGCAGCTCGGCTGCTCGTGGTGCGTCGACTTCGGCACCATGCTGCAGAAGCACGAGGGGCTGGACATCGAGCGGCTGAAGCAGATCGACGACTACCTGACCTCGCCCGCCTACAGCCGCCAGGAACGGCTGGCCATCGCCTATGCCGACGCCATGTCGGCCACCCCCACCCGGGCCACCGACGCGCAGGTCGCCGAGCTGGTCGAGGAGTTCGGCCGGGAGGGCGTGCTCGAGCTGACCTACCAGATCGGCCTGGAGAACATGCGCGCCCGGATGTACAGCGCGCTCGACGTCCGTGACCAGGGCTTCACCTCCGGCGACGCCTGCCGGATCCCGGTGCCCGCGGACGCCCCCGCTACCCGAAACGCAGGTGCGTGAGCTTGTCCGGGTTCACCACGTCGTAGATCGCGACGATCCTGCCGTCGCGGACGGCGAACGCCGTCGCCCGCCGGCTGATCTCGCGGTACTCGCCCTCGGCGGGCACGTCCGGGATCAGCAGGCCGAGGTCGCCGTTGACGAGCGCCAGCTCGCCGGCGGAGATCCGGTGCATCCCGTAGATCTCCACCAAGCCGAGCAGGAACCGGGCGATCTTCTCGGGGTCGTCCATCAGGCGGCGGGCGGTGCGGGCCTTGCCGTCGCTGTCGCCGATGAGCACCGCTTCCGGGTGCAGCAGCCTGACCACGGTCTGCAGGTCGCCGCCCATGATGGCGCCCATCAGCTGGTCCACCAGCTCGCGCTGCTCGTCGAGCGGCACCCGGGGCGGCGGGTCCGCCTGCGCGGCCGCGCGGCGGCCGCGCGAGGCGTGCTGGCGCGCGGTCGCCTCCGGGCAGCCGAGGATCTCGCCGATCTCCGCGAACGGCACGGAGAAGGCGTCGTGCAGCACGAACGCGACCCGCTGTTCGGGGGTCAGCCGGTCGAGCACGACCATGGCCGCCATGCGCACGTCGTCCTCGCGGACCACGGTGTCCAGCGGATCGTCACTCGTCGGGGTGCCGTACGGGGTGACGAGCGGTTCGGGCAGCCACGGCCCGACGTAGCGTTCCCGCTGCGCGGGGGCCGACCTCAGCCGGTCGAGGCAGATGCGGCCCACCACCGTGGTCAGCCAGGCCCGCAGCTCGCGGATGCCGGAGCGGCGTTCTTCGTCCAATCCGGACAGTCGAAGCCACGCTTCCTGCACCGCGTCCTCGGCGTCGGTCAGCGTGCCGGTGAGCCGGTACGCCACCCCGATCAGGTGGGACCGGTGCTGGGCGAACTGTTCGGCGAGAACGTCATCGCTGACCGTCACCCCTCCATGGTATGACCGTGCCGGGCGTGACCTGCCGACGGATTGTCGGATCGCGCGCCTAGACTCGGGCATCGTGGCGGGACGGATCCGGGAGAGCGACATCGCGCAGGTGCGCGAGCGGCACCCGGATCGACGAGGTGGTCGGCGAGTACGTGTCGCTGCGCCGCGCGGGCGGCGGCGCGCTGAAGGGCCTGTGCCCGTTCCACGACGAGAAGACCCCCTCGTTCAACGTGCGGCCCGACGCACGGCACCTTCCACTGCTTCGGCTGCGGCGAGGGCGGCGGACGTCATCGCGTTCGTGATGAAGATCGACCACCTCAGCTTCGTCGAGGCGGTCGAGCGGCTCGCCGAGCGGGTCGGCGTGCAGCTCACCTACGAGCGGTGGCACGCCGAGCCGGCAGCGCGACAAGGGCACCCGCACCCGGCTGGTCGACGCGCACACGCGCCGCGGCCGAGTTCTACGCCGAGCAGCTGCGCATCGCCGGACGCGGCCAAGGCGCGCGAGTTCCTCGCCGAGCGCGGCTTCGACCAGGCGGCCGCGACGACGTTCGGCTGCGGGTACGCGCCGGCCGGCTGGGACGAGCTGACCAAGCACCTGCTCGGGCGCGGGTTCGACCTCGACGGAGCTGATCAAGGGCGGGCTGTCCCGGGAGGGCCGGCCGCGGCCCGATCGACCGGTTCCACCGCCGGCTGCTGTGGCCGATCAGGGACCTCGGCGGCGACGTCGTCGGCTTCGGCGCCCGCCGGCTGTTCGACGACGACCAGATCCAGGCCAAGTACCTGAACACGAGCGAGAGCCCGATCTACCGCAAGTCGCAGGTGCTGTTCGGACTCGACCTCGCCAAGCGGGAGATCGCGCGCCGCCACCAGGTCGTGGTGGTCGAGGGCTACACCGACGTGATGGCCATGCACGCCTCGGGCGTGCCGACCGCGGTCGCCTCGTGCGGCACGGCGTTCGGGGCCGAGCACATCACCGTGCTGCGCCGGCTGCTCATCGACGACGACGCCTTCCGCGGCGAGGTGATCTTCACCTTCGACGGCGACGAGGCCGGGCGCAAGGCGGCGATCAAGGCGTTCGACGACGACCAGCGCTTCGCCGCGCAGACGTTCATCGCGGTCGCGCCGGACGGGCTCGACCCGTGCGAGCTGCGCCAGGCCAAGGGCGAGGTCGCCGTCCGCGACCTGGTCGCCCGCCGGCAGCCGCTGTTCGAGTTCGCCATCCGCGCCGAGCTCGCCGAGCACGACCTGGACACCGCCGAGGGCCGGGTCGACGCGCTGCGCCGGACCGTGCCACTGGTCGGCCGGATCAAGGACGTCGCGCTGCGCGACGAGTACGCCCGCCAGCTCGCCGGCTGGGTCGGCTGGGAGGACACCGCGACCGTGGTCCGGCGGGTGCGGGAGACCGCGGGCGCGCCGGTCGAGGTCCGCCGCGGCCGGCCCCGGCGGGTCGACCCTGGCCAGAGCGCGCTGGCGGTGGATGTCGACGGACCGCCGCGGCCGCAGCGCAACGACCCGCGGTTGTGGGTGCAGCGCGAGGCCCTCAAGGCCGCGCTGCAGGCGCCGGAGCTGGCCGGGCCGTACTACGACAGCTCGGTGCCGAAGGAGGCGTTCACCCACCCCGCGTACCGGGAGCTGTACGAGGCGCTGCTCGCGGTCGGCGGCACGTCGTCGGGCCTGTCCGGGCCCGCGCTGGTGGACGCGGCCACCCAGGCGTGTCCACATCAGACTGTTCGGTCGCTGGTCACCGAGCTCGCCGTGGAAGCGCTGCACCACAAGGCCGACCCGGACGCCCGCTACGTCGGCAGCCTGATCGCCGCGTTGCAGGAGACCGTCGTCGCGAGCCAGATCGCCGAGCTGAAGTCGCGGCTGCAGCGGCTGTCGCCGGTGGAGGACGCGGACAACTACCGCACGCTGTTCGGCGACCTCGTGGCGCTCGAGCAGTACCGCAAGGCACTCGGCGACCAGGCGGCCGGCGGGTTGTCGTGACCGGGCTGTGGCAGCGGCTGTTCGGCGGCGGGGTGCCCCCGGGGTTCACCGGCTCGCTGGAGCGCGACGAGCACGTCGTGGCGTACTCGGTGCTCGAGCGGCGGCGGGCACCTGGTGGCGACCTCGCTCGGGCTGTGGGTGCCGGGGGAGGACGGGCCGCGGCGGGTCGGCTGGCACCTGGTCAGCAAGGTCGTGTGGGGCAACGGCGCGCTCGAGGTTGTCGAGGCGGACGAGACGGGCACCGCGGGCGACGCCGTGCTGCTCGCCGACCGGCGTCCGGTCCGGTTCGCGCTGGAGCGCGCGGGGAAGCTGCCGGACGTCGTGCACGCGCGGGTCAACGGCTCCATCCGGTCGCGGCACCGCCACGAGCTGCCCGGCGGCGGGGCGTGGTTCGTGCAGCGCAAGGTTCCCGGGCGGGACGGCGTGGTGCTGCAGGTCCGGCCGGACCCCGGCACCGACGAGGCGGCGGTACGCCGGGTGGCCTCCGAGGTGGCCGCGAAGGTCCGGCAGGCGCTAGAGTAAACAGTACGTACGTACGGTTTGCTTGGAGGCGCCATGTGGGACCCCACGAAGTACCTGGACTTCGCCGACCACCGCGCGCGGCCGTTCTTCGACCTGATCGCCCGCATCGACGCCGACGCACCGCGCCGGGTCGTGGACCTCGGGTGCGGCCCGGGAAACCTCACCGAGACGCTGGCCGCGCGCTGGCCCGGCGCGGCCGTCGAGGCCATGGACTCCTCGGCAGAGATGGTGGACGCCGCGCGCGAGCGGGGGATCGCCGCCGAGGTCGGTGACGTGCGCGAGTGGACACCTCGCCCGGACACCGACGTCGTCGTGTGCAACGCCGTGCTGCAGTGGGTGGCCGGCCACGAGGAGCTGCTCACCCGGTGGGCCGCCGTCCTGCCGCGGGGCGCGTGGCTGGCGTTCCAGGTGCCGGGCAACTTCGACGCGCGCTCGCACGTGCGGGTCCGCGAGCTGGCGGGCGACCCGCGGTGGCGGGGACGGCTCGCCGCGGTGGTGCTGCGCGAGGACGACGCGGTGCTCGACCCGGGCGGCTACGCCGACCTGCTCGCCGACGCCGGCTGCGAGGTCGACGCGTGGGAGACGACCTACCAGCACCGCCTCACCGGCGACGACCCCGTGCTGGAGTGGGTGACCGGCACCGCCCTGCGCCCCGTCCGGTCCGCCCTGGACGACGCGGGCTGGGCCGAGTTCCGCGCCGATCTCGCGCCTCGGCTGCGGGCCGACTACCCGATGCGCGCGGACGGCACCACCTGGTTCCCGTTCCGCCGGGTCTTCGCGGTCGCCCGCATCCCGTGACGAGGCGAGCGATGCCCTCCCGCGCCGGGCACGGGAAAGGCGTCGCTCGCCGACCGGCTACGAGCCGACCGAGGCCGGGTCGCGCTGCTCGACCGGAGCGGTCTCGGCCCGGTCGGAGTGCCCCGGCCACCACGCCCCGTGCCGCAGGAGCGCGGTCACGCTCGGCACCAGGAACATCGACATCACGAACGCCGCGACCAGGATGCCCAGCGACACGGCGAAGCCCATCTCCACCAGGAACGAGATGCCGCCCAGCATCATCGACGCGAACGTGCCGGCCAGGATGATGCCGGCCGCGCCGACCGACGGGCCGCCGTGCTCCACGGCGAGGTCGGCCGCGGTGCGCGGGTCGTTGCCGAGCTTCGCCTCCTCGCGCAGCCGGGCGATCATCAGGATGTTGTAGTCCGTTCCGATCGCCACCACGAACAGGTACACCAGCATCGGCAGCATGAACGACACGCCGGGCCGGTCGCCGATGCCCTGGAAGGCGATCACGGTCGCGCCCATCGTGGAGAAGAACCCGAGCACCACGGCCAGCATCAGGTAGATCGGTGCCACGACACTGCGCAGCAGCAGCCCCAGCACGATCGCGATGAACAGGCCGGCCACCGGGAAGATGACCCACAGGTCGCGGTTGTTCGCCGCGCGGATGTCCGCGAACGCGGAGCTCAGCCCGCCGACGTAGGCGGTGGCACCGTCCGGTGCGCGGGCGTGCGCGACATCGCGGAGCTTGCCCTCGGCGAGGTCGAGCGAGGCGTTGGCGTACGGGCTGGTCTCCAGCAACAGGTCGATCTTCGCGACCGTGCCGTCCTCGCTGAGCGTGGCCGGACCGGTCGGGCCGGGCATCACCCCGCCGACGCCCGGCACGTCGTCGAGCTCCTTCGCGTAGGTCGCCAGCGCGCCCTCGTCGAGCCGCCCACCGCCCGAGCGCACGAACACCGAGGTCGGGTTGAGCGCTCCGGGTGGGAACCCGCTGGCCATGTAGTCCAGCCCGCGCGCGGACTCGGTGCCGCTCGGCAACTGGCCGCCCTGGTCGTAGTCGGTGTTGAAGCCGAGCATGCCCAGCGCCAGCGCGACCATCACGCCGCCCGAGGCCAGCGCCACCACGCCCGGCCGGCGGCCGGTGAACCTGCCGAGCCGCTGGAACGTGGTGCCCTTCGGCGCGCGTTGCCAGGACTTCGACGGCCAGAACACCTTGGGGCCGACGAGCGAGATGACCGCCGGGATCAGCGTCACGGCGGCGAGCGCCATCAGCACCACGGCGATCGACAGGCCTGGGCCGAAGCTGCGGAACCCCCCGAAGACGGCCAGCAACAGCGCGCTGAACGCGATGACGATCGCCGCCGCGGCGGACGCGATGACCTCGCCGACCCGCGTCACGGCCGTGACCAGCGCGTCCTTCGGCGTCTGACCCGCGCGCAGCCGCTCGCGGTAGCGGAACAGCAGGAACACGATGTAGTCCGTGCCCACGCCGTAGAGCACGATCGTCATCACGATCTGCACGGACTGGTCGACCTGGAAGTTGAACGCCTGCGCGCACCACGCGATCAGCCCCGGCGCGATCGCGCTCACCAGGCCGACCGTGACGATCGGCAGCAGCGCGGCGACCGGGCTGCGGTAGATCAGCAGCAGCAGCCCGATGATCAGCACGATCGTGGCCGCGCCGACGATCAGGAACGCGGTGTCGAACGCGTCGGCGTTGTCCGCGTACATCGCGACGTCACCGGTGACCGCGTGCTCCAGCCCGGTGTCGCTCAGCGCAGGATCGGCCGTGTCGCGGATGGACTGGATCGCGTCGACCAGCGCCGGGTCGTCGCCGAAACCGTCGAGCGCGACGTTGACCAGCTGCACCTTTCCGTTCGGTGAGACCGCCTGCGGGCCGGTGCGCACTTCGGTCACCCGGTCGATGTGCGCCGCGTCCAGGTCCTGCGCGAGCCGGCCGATCGTCTGCTGATCGGAGTCGGTGAGCGCCTGGCCGTCCTCGCGCCGGACCACGATCGTGGCGCTGCCCTGGTTCTGCTGGCCGAACGCCTTCTCGGCCAGCTCGCCGGCCTGCACCGACTCGTAGTCGGATGGCAGGAAGTTGGCCTGGTCGCGCGTCACCACGTCCCCGAGCGCGGGCGCGAAGGCCACGATCCCCACCGTGACCAGGACCCAGGCGGCGATCACCTTCCATGGATTGTGGACGACGAAGCGCCCCAACCGTTCGAACATGGGTTCTTCCCCCTGTGCGGATTTCGAGTCGGCGGAAACGTATCGGGCACGTGCTGAGAAACCGCTGAGGCCGCCGGCCGGCCCCTTCGCGCGCGGCGTTCTCAGCGGGCGCGGCCGGGGACGCCGTCGGTCGGCCTGAGGACCGACGAGCGGTTCGACGTGCCCACGACGGTCGGCCCGTTCGTCGGCCGGCCGTACCTGCCGAACGCCCGGTTCACGACGCCGGAGCCGACGGCGCCGCGCCGGGTCGTGGCGATCCGTCCGCGAGCCAGCCCTCCGCGCGGCGCAGCAGCTCGTCCTTGAGCAGCCGCGGTGCGGCGGAGTGCCGGATGCTCGTGGCGGCGAGGCCGGCCAGCTCGGCGTCGGTGAGGCCGAGGACGTCGCGGCAGATCGCGTACTGACCGGCCAGGCCGACGCCGAACAGCAGCGGGTCGTCGGTGGAGATCGCCACCGGGACGCCGGCGTCGAGGAGCGGGCGCAGCGGGATCGTGTGCAGGTCGTGTACGCCGAACGGAGGGTAGGAGGTCGGGCAGACCTCGAGCACGACCTGCCGTTCGGCGAGCATGTCCCGGGTGGCCGGGTCGCGCGCCGCGGCGGTGCCGTGGCCGATGCGGGTGGCGTGCAGGTGCTCCACGCAGGCGCGGACGTGTCCGGGCCCGGTGTAGAAGCCGGAGTGCGGCACCGCCTGCAGGCCGGCCCGGGCGGCGACCTCGAACGCGGGCGCGAAGTCGGCGACGGTGCCGTGCCGCTCGTCGTTGGACAGCCCGAAGCCGACGACGCCGTGGTCCGCGTACCCGGCGGCCAGCCGCGCGAGGGTCGTCGCGTGCCCGGGCGGGGCGGCCCAGCTGGCGGCGACGATCACCCCGACGGGCGTGCTCGCGGCCCGGGCCGCGTCGAGGACGGCCTCGAGGGCGGGGGCGAGCCCGCCGAACACGGGCGCGTAGGAGGTGGGATCGACCTGGATCTCCAGCCAGCCGCAGCCGTCGGCGGCGTCGTCCTCGGCGGCCTCGGTGACCACCCGGCGGATGTCGGCGGGCGTGCGGATGGCGGCACGGGCGGTGTCGTAGCGGTCCTGGAAGTCGGCCCAGGTGCCCGCGGTGGGCGGCAGCGGGGGAGGGACGGGCAGGCCGTGGCGGGCGGCGAGCTCGGCGAGGGTGGCGGGCCGCATCGCGCCGGTGAGGTGGAGGTGGAGCTGGGCCTTGGGGAGCCCCCGCACGTCGCGGTGTGCGGGGGCGTCCGGATCAGGGCGTGTTGTAGACGGGTTCACTCACGTTCCGCCGGCCGTTGCCCTGCTGCGCGGCGGACCTGTGCCGCTGGCCGAACCCGGTCTTCTCGCCGATCTTGGCCCGGGCGACGCCCGCGGCGCCCTGGATCGCGGGGTGATCGGCGATCTTGCGGTAGGTACGCATGATCTGGTCGTAGCGCCCGCGGCCCGCCTTGGCGCCCAGCACGTACCCGACCGCGGCGCCCAGTATGAACGCCTTCATCTTCATCGCCTCCAACGCTCGACCTGCTGTCCGCTGCCATCCTCCCGCAGTTCGGACACGGGCGCCGGGTAGGTCCGAACCGGCCTCGGCGATGCGCTAGAGTTGGACTCCGCCGGTACGACCGGCGGGGACGATCCTCCATAGCTCAATTGGCAGAGCATTCGGCTGTTAACCGAAGGGTTGTTGGTTCGAGTCCAACTGGAGGAGCTTCTAGGCCGGTCTGCCGGCCTCCTCCTCGGCCTGCTTGATCACGTCGACCAGGTCCTTCTCGGTGAATCCCGCGTCGGCGAAGCGGCCCTGCCAGCGGTTGACCGTCCGGGCGAAGGCGCGCGCGTCCTCTCCGGACACCATGAGCGCGACGAGGTCCTCCTTCGCGGCCCACCGGATGTCGAGCGTCGAGCGCGTCGCCCGTTCGTGTGAGGGGACGGGCCCGCCCTCGAGGATCGCACGGGGTGTGTCGGCGTCCCAGTGGCGGAAGTGGCGGCCCAGCGCGCGCCCGATCCGCTCCAGCACGTCGACCCCGACGGTGGGCTCGTGGGCCTCGACGGCCTCCAGGCTGCGGATCCCGACCCGCGCCTCGCGAGCGAACGTCGTGCGCCACGTGTGCCCGGCCGCACGGCGTGCCCCTGCGATGGCCTCGCCCAGGCGTGCGCGGGCGTCCTCGGAGTAGTTGGCGGTCCGCAGGTTCGGCACCGCAGCAGAATGTCGCAGAGTTCCGCAGAACGCCAGTTCGCGGCGTGCTCGGTTCTGGCGGATTCCGACCAGCAGAGTTCCGCAGAGATTGACGACTGCGCTGGTAGTTCGGTTTGACAGGTACCGCAGAGAACCGCAGACTCGGAGAATGCCGAAGCTCAACCGGGACCGGATCCGGGGGTGGCTCGAGGAGCACAACTGGTCCGTCGGGCGGCTCGCCGCGGAGTGCAGCGCGCTGGGGGAGGACTCGTTCCCCGAGGGCACCCTGCGCAACGCGGTGAACGGCATCGACCCGATGCGTCCCGGGCGTATCCACGTGATCTGCAAGGTCACCGCCAGGTACGGCGACGGCATCCCCTACGCGGACCTGGTGGCCGACGGCCGATCGCCGGACGCGGCCGTGTAAGTTTTGCCGCGTAGACAAGATCCGCCATGATCAGGGTTCGTCATGGCGACGCTATCTGGGGCGGTAGCTCAGTCGGTTAGAGCAGAGGACTCATAATCCTTTGGCCGTGGGTTCGAGCCCCACCCGCCCCACCTCCGTGACCTGCGCGAACGGTGTATGGAACGTTGTTGCCGCACAAACCTGACCGACTACCGGCTCCACACGGGGCCAGCTGACGGCCCTTGGGTGGCTCGGCCTGCCACGCGGTGGAGTGGCCGATGCAGATGGTGATCGATCTGGTCGGGCTCGTGCAGACGTGCGCGTAGCTATTGTTCGACGCCTCGTTGCCGTTGCATCCGTGGGCGTTCCGCACCGCGCGGTCAAGCCTGGCGGCCTCGGCGGGGCTCGGCGGCCAGGCCGGGGATACCTCAGCGCGCGGGGGCCACCGAGTCGATGTTGGCGATGCTGAACTCACGGTCGGCGTTGCGCAGGTAGCAGAACGAGTCCAGCCACCGGCCGAAGATCTGGTTGGGCCGGATCTGGCGGACGGTGTGGCTGCCGTTCTTGTCGTGGTAGGCGATCAGCACGTCGTCGCCGTTGTCCACCGCATGGCTCAGCAGCGTCAGCTCCGCGTCGTCGAGATGCGGGTTGAGCCGGGAGATCACGTCGAAGGTGTCGCTCGTCGCGGTGCCCCGCTCGCCGTTCGGGTTGGCGGTGAGTCGTGCGGCCAGTTCGGCCGCGGTGAGGCGCGACCGCGGCTGTCTCGCGGTCACCGCGCCGCCTTCGGCGCGGTGCTCCTCGCGGTTCTCGACGAGCGTGTTCCCGGACGGGTCCTCGGCCACCGGCGACAGGCCGGCCGCACGCAACCGTTCGAGCACGTGGTTGCGCTCGAACGGGCTGGACAGAACCGTGGGCGCGAGCCACGTGAGCTGGAGCTTGGCCAGCGACCGGGTGTTGAGGATCTCGGTGACCAGCGCCTCGTCGGCGACGACGCACGACCTCGTCTGCCGCACCCGCACGTGGCCGTGCTTGCGGGCGGCGTCGGTGATCAGGTACTCCAGGGGCTGCGGCACGGGCCGGTCGGCGAGTGCGGTCAGCTCGCCGAGCAGTGCCGGCGCGGTCCAGCCAGCGTCGAGCGCGGCACGGACGCTGGCCGGGGTGAACCGCCAGATTGCGGCGTTGCCCCGCGCCTCGTTGACGGCCGCGGCCGCGAGCAGGCCCGAGACGGCGGCGCTCGGCTGCCCGGAGACCACCGCTGTGAGGTCGGACTGCAGGATCACGCCGCACTCCGCCTCGGGCAGCAACGGGGCGCAGCGCTGCGCCACGTCCGCCACGACATCGTCCGCCGCGTCCGCCGCGGCCAGCAACGCCTCGCCCAGCTCGGACACCCGATCGCCGGCGGCCGCCCCGAGCAGCTCCGCCTCCCTGACGGCGGCGTGCACCTTCTCGTCGCGTGGTCGCGGCTCGTAGCCGTGCAGCGGGAAGTACCAGTCGATCTCCGCGCCGACGCCACGCACCGACAGGCCGCTGCGCGCCTCCCGCAGCATCGCCCGCCGCATCGCCCCCGCCTCCGACGCCAGCGGAAGGGGCGGCGGCAGTTCCCGGTCGTCGTCGATCTCTCGCATCAGCGGGGCGTGGTCGAGCCCGTGCCACGCGACCGCGGCGACCGCCCACTGGTGGGCAGGCTCCGCGGCACGCCATCGCGGGTAGTCGGCCGTCGGCGCGTAGCCACCGGGTGTCTCTCCCAGCAGGCCGGCGGCGTAGGCGATGTCGATCCACAACGGCAGCACATCGTCGGCGACCGACAGGCGCTTGGACAGCCGGCTCCGCTCGCGGGTGCCGACCCCGCCCTTCTTCAACGCGGCGATCGGCGCTCGCCCGGCCTCGTCGAGGAGGGTGGACAGTCCGCGCAGTGCTTCCCGCGCCGCGGCCTGCGCGGTCGGGCGGACCGCCTCGGCCGGCGCACCGGCCGGGGCGACCTCCGGCCGGTCGGCCAGCCCGGCACCGTGCTCGGCCAGCCACGCCGCGACCGCCACCTCCCGGGGCACCTCGGGCTGCCGGTTGGGCCGCAACACCAGACCCGCCTTCATCAGCGCGTTCGTCGGGTCGGTGGCCCGCCGGTCCACGAAGCCGAACATGATCCCGAAACCGCCCTCGCGCAGCTCCTCCAGCCGGGCGCGAGCCGGCGCCGGGAGCGCGGTGATCGCGTCAACCAGCCGCCGTGGATCCGCCATCGCCTCGGCGATGCGTGCGATCAGCTCCGGCTTGCGCAACCCGTCCACCGTGACACCCAACCCGGACGCCACGACGCGAAGATCGTCCACGAGCACCGTCACGGCCATCTTGGCCACCGGCCGGCCGCCGCCGAGCTCCGCGAGCCAATGCTCACCGAGCCGATCCGGCAGGGACAATGCTCCCGCGTCGGTCCATGCCAGCCCGATGCCGCACAGGCGGTCCACCTCCTCGCGCACGTCCCGTTCCGGCGCCCCGAGCAAGCGCGCGACGGCGGGTACGGTCGTCGACTCACCGAGGAACGCGATCGCCCGGCCCACCTCCAGCGTGTTCGCGTTGACCGTGCGCAGCGCCGCGACGATCGAGTCCGGGCCGCACAGCCGCTGCGCCAGCTGCGCGAACCCGCGCGGCACGGGCTCGATCCGCACGTCCGGGCGTGCGGCCAGCAACCCGGTCAGCGACATCTCGTCCAAAGTGGACAGATAGGTGGCGAGCGACGCGGAACTCATGGACGCATTCTCTCGTCACGCGGTCGCGTCGCTGACCCGGGTGACCCTCGATAGCGGATATCGACGGCAGCGTGCGTCGTGTCGGCGCCCGCTCGCCGCTCGCGGCCGCTAGGGAGTTCCCGTGGCCACACGTGGATTCCTGGTTCTCGCCGCGCTCGTCGGCGTCGGGCTCGGCACGGTGGCGGCCGGACCCGCGGCCGCCGGACCGGCCAGACCGGGTCGTCGTCGCCGGGGTGCCCGAGCCGTTGTCGGTGGGGCAGGACGGGCACAGCGCCTTCCCCGGGCTCGCCAGGGCACCGGGCGGCCGCCTCACCCTCGTCTGGCGCCGGGGGAGTGACCACGCCGCCGCGCGGGACGGGCGGATCGAGCTTGCCGAGTCGGCCGGGCCTGCCCGGCCCTTCGGCGCGCCGCGGGTGGTCGCGGGCGGCGACGGGCTGGACTACCGGGACCCGTCGGTCTCCTACGCTGGCGGCCACCGGTGGCTGACCTACTTCACCGGCGCCCGTGGTCGGCCCGCGCAGGGCGCCTTCGCCCGGCGCGCCCGGCGGCCGGCCGTGCGCATCGACTCGCTGGCGTACGCGGCGATCACGGCGCCCATCGTCGAGCTACCGGGCGGGGACCTCGGCGCCGTGTACTACGGCCGGGCCCGCGCCGAGCCGACGACCTCGATCTGGTTTGCCCGCTCCACCGACGGCGGCACCCGCTGGACCAGCACCAGGATCGCCGCCGGGCGCGCCTACAGCGAGCCGTGGCTCGTGGTGCGGGGTGCAACCTTGCAGGTGCTGCACCGCTGGGGCCGGTGGGACGCCATCGGCATCACCAGTTCGGCCGACGGCGGCCGGACCTGGACCGCGCCGCGCCGGATCCTGGCCGACGCCACCGGCCGGCCGGCGACGGTCGTGTTCCGCTCCGGCGTCATGGCCGTGATCTACCGCTCGACCGCCGACCGTTCCGCGATGCTCGCGGCGAGCACCGACCACGGCGCCACCTGGACCGTCACCGGCACGCTCATGGCCGCCCCCGCCGGCTCGCCGCTCGGCATGACCTACGCGGCAGCGCAGGAGGTCCGTCCCGGGGTCGCGCGGGTCGTGTTCGGTATGGAGAACGCGGACGGCTCGTCGCGCCTGTACGGCGCCGATGTCCGAACACGCTGACCGTCCAGTCGTACCTATGTCAGACTGGACGGCGTGTACCTCGACATCGTGATCCTGCGGCACCTCAAGGCCCGCCCGGCGCACGGCTACGAGCTCAAGCAGAACGTCCAGCGCACCATGGACGTCGCGCTGCACAACAACGCGCTCTACCCGGCCCTGCGGCGCTTCGAGGAGGCGGGTGCCGTGCGCAGGACGCTCGAGCAGCAGGACCGCCGGCCGCCCCGGCACGTCTACGAGCTGACCGACGTCGGCCGCGAGCTGCTGCACGACATGCTGGCCGAGCTGCCCGACGACCTTGCCGGCGTGGAGGAGGAGTTCCTCACCCGGCTCGGCATGTTCGACCTGCTCACCACCGCCGAGCGCCGTGGCGTGCTCGCCGCGCGTGAGCGGGCCCTCCGCCGCCGCGATGAGCACCTCGCCGGCCTGGCCGAGCGCGCCGCCCGCGGCGGAGCCGACCTGGACTGGGGCAACCGGGTGACCGAGGAGCTGCGCGCGCGGGTCACCCGCGAGCTGGCGTGGCTCGCCGAGCTGGGGGAGCGGGCGTGACCGGCCCACCGCCGGCCGCCGGACCCCGGCTCGCGCCGATGGTGCAGCTCGGGCTGCTGGTGGGCCCGCTGCTGACGATGGTCGACTCCAGCATCGTCACGGTGGCCGTCGCGGACATCGCAGCGGAGTCGGGTGCCGCGCTGGACACCGTGCAGTGGGTGGTGAGCGGGTACCTGCTGGCGCTCGCCGCCGGCCTGTCCGCGACCTCGTACCTGGCCCGCCGGTTCGGCACGCTGCGGGTCTACACCGTCGCCATGATCGGGTTCGTGCTCGCCTCGGCCGCGTGCGCCGCGGCGCCCGGCGTGCCGGCGCTCATCGCGCTGCGGGCCGTGCAGGGCGTGGTCGGCGCCCCGCTGGTGCCGCTCGCGATGAGCATGCTGCTCGGCGGTTCCGGCACCGCCCGGCAGATACCCGCGGCCGCCGGCATGCTTTTCTTCCTCGCACCGGCGCTGGGACCGACCTTGGGTGGCCTGCTGATCGGCGCCGGCGGGTGGCGGTGGATCTTCCTGATCAACGTTCCGGTCGGCGTGCTCGGTCTCGCCGGGGTGCGGCGGGTGCCGGCCGCGGTCGTGCCGCCCCGCCGGCCGGGCGCTCGGTTCGACCCGGTCGGCCTGCTGCTGCTCGCCGCCGGTCTGGTGCTGGTCCTCTTCGGGTCGAGCCGCGCGGCCGCCGCCGGGTGGCTCGCGTCGGTGTCGCTGGTACCGCTGGTCGCCGGTGCGGTGCTGCTGGCCGCGTACACGGTGTGGGCGATGCGCGCCCGCGATCCGGCCGTCGACCTCGCGCTGCTGCGGCACGGGCAGTCCGCGCTCGCCGTCGTGCTGAGCGTGCTGTCCTCGGTGATCGCGTTCGGCACCGTGTTCCTCATGCCGGTGTTCACCCAGGCCGTGCAGGGCCACAGCGCGTTCGCCACCGGGCTCGCCATGCTCCCACAGGGACTGATCACCGGGGTCGGCACGGTGCTGGGCCAGCGCCTGCTCACCCGGATCTCGTTGCGCACCATGGTGTTCGGCGGGTTCGTGCTGCTGGCGGTGACCACCTCGGGGCTGTTGCTGCTCGCCGCGACCACGCCGCTGTGGGTGACCGCGCTGATCCTGTCCGGCCGCGCCGTCGCGATCGGGTTCGTGGTCAACCCGCTGCTGTTCGGCATGCTGCGGTTGCTCGACGACAGCGAGCTGGCCGACGGGAACACCCTGTTCAACATCGTCCAGCGGCTCGGCGGCTCGATCGGCGTCGGGCTGCTGGGGTCCTACCTGACCGCGCGCTCGCTGGCGGTGGGTCCGGTCGCGAGCTTCCACGAGATCGGGGTGATCCTGACGGTGCTCGCCGCCGTCGCGGCGCTGTTCGCCACCGCGCTGGCGAACGTCAAACAGGAACCCGAGGTGCCCTCGGCGATCTGAACGTTCTCAGGACAGGGGGACGCCGATGAACAGGTGTGGATGCTCGCGCGGCGGGGTCGGTGGGAGTCTTCTCGGTGCGGTTGGTGATCTCCCGCCACCTCACCCCCATCCCCGACGCGATCAAGGGTCGCCAGAGGATTCGACAAGGCTGCCGACTCCGGGTTCCGAAGGTGATCGGTTTCCTGTCCACGCTCTGGTCGATGTGCCTGCAGTCGACACCACGGCGAAGCCGGACGGCTCCAAGGTTGGCATCGTCGAGAGTGCGTGCAGGCGCATGTGGCCGACCCACCGGCCCCGCGGACACAGAATCCGTGCCTGGTCGCCGCCGCAACTGCGGAACCCAGCCGCCGTTGACATTACCTAAGGGATTGTCGCTAAATAATCTTTACATGTCCTGATTGTCCTGGCAGGCTTCTGCTATGGCTGTGGTCGTGGAGATCGACGAACGGGTGCTGGCGGCGAAGTTCGAGGCGATTCTGCCGCACCTGGACGAGCGGCAGCGGCGTCTGGTGTTGGCGGCGGAGGCCAGATCGCTTGGGTACGGGGGGATCTCGCTGGTCGCGCGGGCTTCGGGGATCTCCCGGGTGACGATCACGGCCGGTGTCGGGGAGTTGGAGGCCGGCGATGAGCCGACACCGGGTCGGGTCCGGCGCTCCGGGGCGGGGCGCAAGCCGTTGACTGAGACCGACCTGGGTCTGCTGGAGGCGTTGGACGCGCTGGTGGAACCCGAAACGCGGGGCGACCCGATGAGTCGGCTGCGCTGGACTACCCGGTCGACCCGCAACCTGGCCGACGAGTTGAGCGATGCGGGTCATCCGGTGTCTCATCACAGCGTCGGGAGGTTGTTGTCCGAGCAACTGGGCTACAGCCTGCAGGGCAACGCCAAGACCGTCGAGGGAAGACAGCACCCTGATCGCGACGCCCAGTTCCACTACATCAACGACCTGACCACTGCCAGCATCGCCGCGGGCGATCCGGTGATCAGCGTGGACGCGAAGAAGAAGGAGTTGATCGGGGACTACGCGAACTCCGGACGCGCATGGCGCCCCGCAGGCGACCCGGTCCGCGTCGATGTGCACGACTTCCCCGGGCCGGCGGGCAAAGCCGTTCCCTACGGGATATACGACCTGGCCGCCAACACCGGCTGGGTGTCGGTGGGCTGCGACGGGGATACCGCGCAGTTCGCGGTGGCCACCATCCGGCGCTGGTGGCACACGGTCGGCGCCGGTGCCTACCCGCAGGCGAGACGACTGCTGATCACCGCCGACGCAGGCGGGTCCAACGGCTACCGGCTGCGGTTGTGGAAGAAGGAGTTGGCGGCGCTGGCCACCGAGACCGGCCTACAGATCACGGTCTGCCACATGCCGCCCGGCACGTCGAAATGGAACAAAGTGGAACACCGACTGTTCAGCCACATCTCGATGAACTGGGCCGGACAACCCCTGACCAGCCACGAAGTCGCAGTCAACCTGATCGCCGGAACCACCACCCGCACCGGATTGACCGTTCACGCCGAACGCGACACCGGCAGCTACCTGCGTGGTACCAAGATCAGCGACCGCGAGATGCGCCAACTCAAAGAACAACACGTCAGACCCCACGAGTTCCACGGCGAATGGAACTACGACATCATCACGTCCGAAACGCCCGATTGAGCGTGTCGTTGTGCTGGCAGCGTCCGTAGGCTCAGAAGAGCGCGACTGTGAGGAGCTACGTGAAACGCATCGCTGTTGTATTCATGTCGATGATTGCCACGTTCCTACTGTCAACGGGTGCTGCAACTGCCGCCACCGGCACCTGGCGTGCCTATGGAAATACAAACCCGATCACGTCCAGTTCCAGCGACTGGAATTGTTCTCTCACTCAAACGATCACCACCAATGTGCTCGCGCAGGCCTGTGCTGTCAGGTCAAGCGACGGGGTCACCGTGCAAGGGGCGGTGATCGTGCGCAACAACCGATCCAGCTTGTGGACCGCGGCAGCATCGATTGAAATGAGAACTGCGTACAATGAGTGGCTGGGCGCGTGGCAGTGCTCGGCTTCAGGGGTTGGGGCGCACTCGTGGTCAGTGTGCTTTGGGCGAAGCTTCATTCCGAGTCCGGAATTGTTGATTTCAGCCGTATATGTTTCGCGATCGTCGGTCAACGGTGTACTCCTCAGCGTCTCACCGGTTATCTGATTGAGGCCCAGCGAGATCTCTCTCGCCGGAAACCCGGAACGCACGGGATTCGCAATCATCACCGTTTGACGCGCCGGTGGTGGTGCCGGATGTGGTGCCGTGGCTGGGCTTCCGGCGGCGGTGGAGTCGTCCAGACGAGTCCGTGGAAGTCGGTGGTCTCGGCGAGGTCAAGAGGATTTCACCGGCCTGTCCGACGGATGCATCCCGCGCCATGATCTCGTCACCGGAGTCCGGCTCCAGGCCGGCGGCCCGTCAGCCACGCCATCGCCGAGGTCTCATCACGGAGCGCCTTGGCCGACGCGCCCAAGTCCCCAATAGTGGTCCGGAGGGTGCCGCCGCTGCTGGTCGTGGTCTGCCTCACGACCTGGCGGGTGGTCCGCCCGACCCTCGCTCCCGGCGGTCGCGAATCAGAGGATCGTCGGGCGGGCGCGGACGATGAACCATGTGCTCGGCTGGTGAACGGTCAAGTTACGCCGATCACATCGTTTGTTCTGGCAACCTCGGCCACCGGTAGGCGCCCTCCTTTGTGCAAGGACTCTGACAGCGGCGAGTTTCGCCGGGAAAACACTGGGGAATTATCATGAACATTCGGCCTGTTTTCGCCTGCGCCGCGGCCCGGTATCGCATTGATGACGTTCGGCGCCGCGAATGCCGCCGCGGACGACTTTTCCGTTGAAACTCTTGACGTTGCGCCCGACAAGGTCCAGGCCGGGGACACGGTCACCCTTTCCGGCACTTGTGACTACCCCGGCTTCACCACGCCGGCGCCCACCGAGTCCGGCGCGCTCGTCCCGACCGAGCTCACTGGCGAGAAGGACGCGGCGGGTGTCTGGCACGTGACCGGCACGACGACCGTGCGGGAGAGCGTCACCCCGGGGAAGTGGTCGGTGTTGTTCGGGTGCGCACCGGGCGACGTCGCCGTCGCGAACTTCACGGTCGTCGCCGAGACGCGGCCCGCTCCGCAGCCCACGGAGACGTCCACGGACAAGCCCGTCCAGCGGACAGCCGAGGAGCCGGTGAAGGAGCAGGTCCCGGTCAAGCCGAAGGGTGCGGCCGAGACCGGTGCCCTGGAGGAGTCGACCGACAACACCCCCCTGCTCGGCGTCGGGGTGGCGGTCCTGTTCGCCGCGGGTGGCATCGGTGTGTCGATCTACCGCAGGCGAGCCCGATGACTCGCATCAGCTCGGTGGTGACAGCGGCCGTGCTTGTCACCACCGTGCTGCTGGCCGGCTGCGGGGCCCCGACACGGGCCCCGCGGCCGGCCCCGGCCCCGGCGACGACGACGAGCACCGCCCGGGGCGACCAGGACATCGCGCCACCAAAGAGGATCAGCATCCCGATGATCGACGCGACCTCCGCGCTGATCGAGTTGGGGCTCAACGCCGACCGGACAGTCCAAGTGCCACCGATCGACGCACCGATGCAGGCCGGCTGGTTCACCGGTGCCCCACGGCCCGGCGCGCCAGGCCCCGCGGTGATCCTCGGCCACGTCAACGGCGGCGGACAAGCCGGAATCTTCGCTCGACTCCACGAGCTGACCGCGGGTGCCAAGGTGTTCATCCTCCGCGCCGACGGCACAACCGCCCGGTTCACCGTGACCCGTGTCGACCAGGTATCGAAAGAACACTTTCCCACCAACGAGGTCTACGGCGACACCGACGGCCCTGAGCTACGACTCATCACCTGCGGCGGCACCTTCGATCACAGCGCCCACAGCTACCGCGACAACGTCATCGTCTACGCAATCCTCACCGGACAGTCCACACCCGAACGCCGGAGTTCGTGATCGCTTTCGGGAGTCGTCGCCGGCTGGTACAGGCCGCCCGACCGGAGTTTCCAGGTCAGCTGGTGGCGCGTCACCGGAGACGCGTCGGGAGCGCGCGCTCGATGTAGGGCACCAGCGCCAGTGAGAACGTCCGTGACACGTGGCTCTTGTCCCGGTACACGATCACCGACCCGAGCTGGGCGTAGCACCGCCGCGCGTCGCAGAACCGGTCGGTCAGGTCGACCAGCGTCACGTTGGGGAGCTTTGTCGTCCGGGCGGCCGCCGCCTGGGCCATCCGCTTCGCGGGCAGCGCCTCGTCCCGCGGCACGGCGCACTCGACCGGGTCGGACGTCGACGCCAGGCAGGTCGGGACGTTCTCCGGACCGGTGAGCGGCACGTCTCCCATCACCACCACCGACTTGCCCGCCGCGCGCAGCCGCGACCAGACCTTGGTGAACCCGTCGACGGCGGGATCGTCCAGGGGCAAGGACGGGCGCGCGGTGAACGTGTACGCCGACGAGTAGGACGCGCTCACCACGGCGTCGATGTCCTGGTCGGACGTGATCTTGTCGAGTACCCGGTCCACATGCGAGTCGCAGGTGGACCGCCGGTCGCCGCCCTGCTCCTCCGGAATGCTGCGCTCGGCCAGCGTGAACGGGCAGCTCGACCGGGTGAAGGTGAGTACTCGCCAGTCGTTGTCGCGGCCGATCTGGTCGAACGCGGGGAACCACGACGTCGCATGCGAGTCGCCGACGATGGCGACGGTGCGCGTGCCGTGCCTGGCACCCAGGGTGCAGGTGACCAGCTCCGTGGTCTCCGCGTCAGCCTGGCAGCCGGGGTAGGCGATGTCCTGGTGGTTCTCCCGCGCGACGGCGGCGGGGAGCGGCCTGGGGGATCCGCCGGTCAGGTCCGCGCAGTGGTTGGCCGGGTCCAGCACGCCCGGTCCGTGACACGGGTCCGCGGCGGTGTACTCGGACGGCCCGGCCTGCTGTCCCGGCGGCGGCACCACGACCAGCAGCGTCACCGCGACCGCCGCCATGCCCGCCGCGGCGAAGCCCAGCGAGTTCCGCGCGGGCCGCAGCAGCGCCGAGTGCCGCAACGGGTCCTCGACGAGGATCTTGCTGACCCAGGAGAGCAGGATTCCCAGCCCCAGCAGCCCGATCTTCTCCGGCGTCGACACCACGCCGTCCACCGCGTACGGCGCCAGCACGATCAGCGGCCAGTGCCACAGGTAGAGCCCGTAGGAGATGTCGCCGAGGAACACCACCGGTCGCCTGGTGAGCCAGTAGCCGGGGCTGTGCCGCTGCCGGTCCCGCAGGGTGACCAACGCGACCGCGGTCGCGCCGACCGGCAGCACGGCGATCCAGCCGGGGAACGCCGTGTGCGAGCTGAACGTGTAGCCCGTGACGGCGATGACGGCCAGCGCCGCCCAGCCGGTCGCGATCGCCCGTGGACCGCGCAAGGCCCCGATCGGCAGCAGGGAGACCAGCGCACCGAAGACGAACTCCCACACCCGTGTCGGCGTGACGAAATATGCCGTGGCCTGGCTGTCGGTGGTCAGGATGACCGAGCACGCGAACGAGGCCACCCCGATCGCCACCAGCGCGCTCACCAGGATCGTCCGCGGCGCGGGCGTGCGCCGGCCGCGGGCCCGCACCAGGGCCAGCACTGCGAGGATGGCGACGATGAGCAGCGGCCAGGCGAAGTAGAACTGCTCCTCGATCGACAGCGACCAGTAGTGCTGCGCGATCGTGGGGTCGTTGTCCTTGGCCGAGTAGTCGATGGCGTCGCCGGCCAGCGCCCAGTTCTGCACGTACAGCGTGCTGGCGACCACCTGCCGCACGGTCAGGTCCCACACCGTCGACGGCGCGATCAGGTAGACCGCGACGGTCGACAGCGACGAGACGGTGAGCGCCAGTGGCAGCAGCCGCCTCACCCGCCGGCCCCAGAACCGCGCGGCCGACAGCCGCCCGGTCGCCTTCACCTCCCGCACCAGGTGTGCCGTGATCAGGTACCCGGAGATGACGAAGAAGACATCGACCCCGATGAACCCCCCGCTGAGCCGGCCCGGCCACAGGTGGTACACCACGACCAGCAGCACGGCGACGGCCCGCAGCCCCTGGATCTCCGGCTGAAACTCGTCCCGCCGGGGCCCGGTGACCGCCGGCTGCTCGGTGTTCTCGGCGGCGATGCCGGATGCCGTCATCGGGCCAGCCGTCCTCTCCACTCGTCTCCTGTCGCGGGAGCCGGTCGTTCAGCGCTCCAGATCCGCGGTGATCCACCGAGCGGCGCGCCGGCCACCGGTCGCCAGCGAGGCGTTGTCGTGCACCCACCTCACCAGGCGCCCGCCGTCGGGGCGCTCGCCCTCGATCATGGCGATCATCCGGGCCGCGACGGCCTCCGGGGTGTACTCGGCGACGAGGCCGAGATCGTTCTCCTCGATCAGCGTGGCGCTGGCGCCGATTCCGGCGAACAGCGACGGCGTGCCGCAGGCGGCCGCGGCGTAGATCTTGGTGGCCTTGGCGAAGTCGTAGCCCCGGCCGGGCACGACGCTCGCCAGCGCGCCGACCGCGCCGCTGATCCAGCGGGCGGCCTGGGCCGGGGGTACCACGCCGCCGAACTCGACGGCCTCCGGCGCGAGTTCGGCGGCCAGCTCGCGCAGCAGCGGTTCCTCGTTGCCCTGGCCGAAGAACCACAGGCGTGCCTTCGGATGCTTCTCCAGCACGATCGGCATGGCCCGCACGAAGATGCCGGCGCCGAGGAGGTCCGACATGGTGCCGGTGTAGACGAAGTACGGGACGTCCGGCGCGGGCGAGTCGTCCGTCGGCTGGAACAGGCTGGTGTCCACGCCGTTCGCGACGACCTCGACGTTGCGGGCACCGAGGGCACGGGCCCGCTCGGCAACCTCCTCCGAGACCGCCACCACCCCGCGGGCGCGGCGCAGCGCGAAGCGCTCGAAGGCGCGCATCACGCCGGACACGACCTTCGGCGCGTCGATGGCGACGAGCGCGTCGGACCAGATGTCGGCGGCGTAGTAGTACAGCGGTGTGCGGCGCACCAGGCAGACCAGCGCGGCCAGCGCGCCGGTGGTCGGCGGCGGTTCGGAGATCACCACGTCCGCGGAGCGCACCAGGAGCCGGGCGGTCATCGGGAAGTCGTAGCTGGCGTACTGCACGTAGCCGCGCACGTTGCCGCCGGCGTCGCGCAGCACCGGCCAGCGCGACACGGTGTAGTCCGGGAACTCCTGCGTGCCCGCGTTGGCCGGCGCCTTCGTGGTGAGCACGGTGACCTGGTGGCCCGCCGCGGCGAACCCGTCGGCCAGCGCCTTGAGCCGGAACGCCGCGGCGGCGACCTCCGGCGCGAACAGCCGGGTCACCAGGACGACCTTCATACCGCCGCCAGCGCCGAGGTGGGAGCCGCGGTGGCGAGCAGCTGCTCTGCCGTGCGCAGGGTGTTCTGGCCCTCCTGCAGGGTCACGATCTCCGCCTCGCGGCCCAGCACGGCGTCGCGGAACTTCTCGTGCTCGGTGCGCAGCGGCTCGCGCTTCTTGATCGCGAACCGGGTCATGTCGCCCTCGGAGACACCGCGGAAGTTGGCCACCGACTCCCACTCGGTGGAGACCACGCCGTTGGCGTAGAAGGTGAGGTCGGCGGTCAGCGTGTCCGCGACGAACGCGCCCTTCTCGCCGGTCACCACGGTGACCCGCTCCTTCATCGGGGACAGCCAGTTCACCAGGTGGTTGGTGACCGTGCCGTTGGCGAGCTTGCCGGTGGCGGCCACCAGGTCCTCGTGCGGCCGCCCCGAGCGCAGCGCGACCTGCGCGGACACGGTCAGGTACTCCGACTGCGCCAGCCAGGCGGTGAGGTCGATGTCGTGCGTCGCCAGGTCCTTCACCACGCCCACGTCCGCGATCCGCGCGGGGAACGGGCCCTGGCGGCGGGTGGCGATCTGGTAGACGTCGCCGAGGTCGCCGTTGGCCATCCGCTCCCGCAGCGACTGCAGCGCCGGGTTGTACCGCTCGATGTGGCCGACCGCGCCGATCACGCCGCGTGCCGCGAACGCCTTCACCAGCCGCTCGCCGGCCTGCACGCTGTGCGCGACCGGCTTCTCGATCAGCGTGTGCACCCCGGCCTCGGCCAGCGCCAGGCCGACCTCCTCGTGCATGCCGGTGGGCACCGCGCACACCGCCATGTCGATGCCGGCCGCGATCAGCTCGTGCACGTCGCCCAGCACCGGCAGGTCGCCGGCCACGCCGTGCGGGTCGCCGGTGGCGTCCGCGACCGCGACCAGGTCCAGGCCGTCCACCTCGCGCACCACCCGGGCGTGGTGGCGGCCCATCATGCCCAGCCCGATCAGGCCCACTCGCAGGTTCGTCATCTCAGGCACCCGCCTTCGCCAGCGTGTTCACCGCGTGCACGATCCGGTCCCGGTCCTCGTCGTCCAGCGACGGGTGCACCGGCAGCGAGACGACCGTGCGGGCCGCCTGCTCGGTGTTCGGCAGGTCCTCGGCACGCTCGAACGAGGCCAGCCGGTGGTTCGGGATCGGGTAGTACACGCCCGAGCCGATCTGGTGCTCCTCCTTCAGCGCGGCCACGAAGCCGTCCCGGTCCTCGGGCACCGTGATCGTGTACTGGTGGTAGACGTGGACCGCGCCGTCGGCCACCGCCGGCACGCCGACCCCGGTCAGGTGCTCGTCGAAGTACCGCGCGGTGGCCTGGCGGGTCGCGGTCCAGCCGCCGACCTTGGTGAGCTGCGCCCGGCCGATCGCCGCGTGCAGGTTGGTCATCCGCGCGTTGAAGCCGACGATCTCGTTCTCGTACTGCTTGAGCATTCCCTGGTTGCGCAGCAGCCGCAGGGTGCGCTCGCGGTCCGCGTCGCCGGTGGAGACCATGCCGCCCTCGCCGGAGGTCATGTTCTTCGTCGGGTACAGGCTGAACATCGCGAACGCGCCGAACGTGCCGACCTTGCGCCCGCCCAGGCTCGCGCCGTGCGCCTGCGCGGCGTCCTCGTACAACGCCAGGCCGCGGTCCTCGGCGATCGCCTGGAGCGCCGGCATGTCCGCCGGGTGGCCGTAGAGGTGCACCGGCATGATCCCCTTGGTGCGCTCGGTGACCAGGCTCGCCACGTGCGCCGGGTCGAGGCAGTAGTGGTCGAGCTCGATGTCGGCGAACACCGGGGTGGCGCCGGTGAGCGCGACGGAGTTCGCGGTGGCCGCGAACGTGAACGACGGAACGATGACCTCGTCGCCGGGTCCCACGCCGGCCGCCAGCAGGCCGAGGTGCAGGCCCGCGGTGCCGGAGTTGACCGCGACGACCGGGCGGCCGTCCAGCAGCGTGTCGCTGAACTCCTGCTCGAACGCGGCGACCTCGGCGCCCTGCGCCAGCATCCCGGAACGGAGCACGGCGTCGACCGCTGCCCGTTCCTCGTCGCCGACGATCGGCTTGGCGGCCGGAATGAAGTCCTTGCTCACGGTTCTCCCGAGGTTGCGGGGATGTTGCCCGGAAATGTCGGGCCACACTGTATTTGCCATGTCCGGGGCCTGTCGTCAGGGGGTTCGGTCTGGTATGGGCGAGCGCTGCGGCCCGAACACCCGCCGTTACACTCCGGCCTCATGGCCGATCAGCCTCGCGCGCGCATCCTGTGCCTCTCCTTCTCGGACATCAATCAGGACGCGCGGGTGCTGCGCCAGCTGGACGTCCTGGCCGAGCTCGGCGACGTGACCACCCTCGGCTACGGCGACAAGCCGCCGGCCGCTGCCGAGCATCTGGCGATCGACGCGAGCCTCCCCTCGCTGCCGCAGACCCCGGCGGGCGTCGCGCTCCTGGCGTTGCGGCTGTTCGACCGGGTGGAGCTCGCCGCGCCCGCGGTGCGTGCCGCCCTGCGGGTCGCGGGCGACCGGCGCTTCGACGTCGTGGTGGCGAACGAGGCCCGCGCGATGGCGGTCGGCCTGCGGATCGCGCGGGGTGCCCCGGTGGTGGCGGACATGCACGAGTGGGCGCCCGAGGAGCGCGCGCACGTGCGTTCGTGGCGGCTGCTGGTCAAGCCGTTCATGACCCGGCAGTGCGCGAAGTACCTGCCCCGGATGGCCGCCGTGACGGTCGTGAACGACTCGATCGGCACGCTCTACCGGGACAAGTTCGGTGTGGCCACGCACACCGTGCGCAACGCGGGCGCGTTCCGCGAGCTGTCGCCGGGTGAGGTGCGCGACGGACACATCCGGCTGGTGCACAGCGGCGGCGCGGTGCCCGGCCGCAACATCGAGGCGCTGATCGAGGCCGTCCGGCAGCTCGACGAGCGGTTCACCCTGGACCTGTACCTGGTGCCCGCGCGCGACGGCGGGCGATACCTGGACAGCCTGCGCACCCTGATCGGCGACGAGTCGCGGATCACGCTGCACCCCCCGGTGCGGCCGGCCGAGCTCGCCGACACGCTCAACGCCTACGACGTCGGGGTGTTCAGCCTGCCGCCGCTGACGCCCAACCACCGGCTGATGCTGCCGAACAAGATCTTCGACTACGTGCAGGCGCGGCTGGGTGTGGTGTTCAACTCCGCACCGGAGACCGACCGGCTGATCACCGAGCACGAGCTCGGCGCGATCGCGACGGACGCGTCGGCCGCCGCGATGCGCGACGTGCTCGCGTCGCTGACCGAGCAGCGGGTGCGCGAGTTCAAGCAGAACGCGCACACGGCGGCCAAGGTGCTCAGTTCGGCCGAGGACGCCGCGGTGACCCGCACGGTCGTCGGGGACCTGCTGCGCCGTTGAGGCCGGTCAGTACGCTTGCCGCGTGACGCTCCTCCGCCGCACCTGCCCGCTCGCGAGGACGCGGTGAACGCGGCGCCCGTCATGCGCGCGGCCATCCGCGTGCGTCGCGACGTCGCGGTGGCCTGCCGGTGACGGTGCTCGGAGAGGAGCGGGGCGTGCTGGCCCGGATGTTGCGCCCGATCCGGCTTGACCAGCCGACCGCGACCTCACTGGCTCGTGGTGGCGTCTACAGCACGGTCGGCCTCCTCGCGCAGGGTGGCCTGCGGTTCGCCACCTCCCTCCTGATCGGTCACATCGCCGGCAAGAGCGTGCTCGGTGAGGTGGCGTCGGCCATCGCCATGTCGTTGACCCTGGCGCTGCTCTGGCCGACCATGACCGGCAGCGCGGCATCGAAGTTCCTGGCCCGGGCGCGCGGCGCGGGCAAGCACGACGAGGCGCGGTCCGTCGCCGCGCACCTGCGGACGCGCGCGGTACAGAGCGGCCTGCTGCTCGGCGCCGTGGGCCTGCCGCTGTGGGTGCTGATCGACCACGGCGCCTGGCCGGACGCGTTGAGCGTGGCCGCGCTGACCGTCGCCTACTCCGGCTACAGCTTCACCCGGGGCGTCCAGTTCGGTGCGGGGCAGGTCCCCCGGGCCACCTGGTGGGACGTCACCAGCGTGCTGCTGGGCCTGGTGAGTCTGGTTGTGCTCCTGCTCGTGGGCGTGCGCACCACGGCGCTGGTGCTGCCGCTCGTACTGACCTACGGGCTGTACACCGTGGCCAGCTGGCCGTACGGTGCGCGCGGCCGACCTGACCGCGCGCGGCGCCGGGAGCTGGACGGGTTCGTCCTGCTCGGTGCGATCGGCTCGCTGGCCAACACCGGGTTCCTGCAGCTCTCCCAGGTGGCGGCGCGGATGGCCTCGGGAGACGCCGCCGCCGGCAAGTACGCGTCGGCGATCGCGCTGGCCACCCCTGCATCGCTGCTGGCGGTGTCGTTGACCCTGGTGCTCCTGCCATCGCTGGCCGAGGCGTGGGGCCGTGGTGACGTCGCCACGTTCCGCGCCCAGACCGACCGGGCCACCCGCGGGCTCGCGGTGACGATGGTCGCCATCTTCGGCTCGATCATGGTGTGCAGCAGGTTGATCGTCGGCGTGATCTGGGGCCCGGAGTTCGCCGGCGCGGAGAAGCTGCTCCCGGTGCTGGTGGTCGCGGTGCTGGCGACCAACCTGGGCGTGGCCAGCGTGAACGCGCTCAACACGCGCTCTCACCGGCACATGATGGTGTCCACCGGGTCGAGCGTGCTGGGCATGTTCGTGGGCGTGGTGATCTGGCTCGTGGTCGCTCCGCACCTGGGGCTGACCGGCATCGCACTCGGCTACCTGTGCGGAACTGTGGTGCTCGCGGCGATCCCGATCGGCGTGGTGTGGCGCAAGGACGGCCATCGGTGGACGCCCGTGTTCGGCAAGGTCGCAATCGGTGTCGCGACGGCGGCGGCGTTGGTCGTCGGGGAACACCTCGCCGGACTGTCGCTGCTGTTCGACCCGGTGCTGGCGGCCGGCTTTCTCGCGTTGTGGTGGCTGCTGAACCGCGCGGAGGTCGCGAAGCTGCCGCTGCCGGGGCTGCGCCGCCGCTGAGCGGCTATCTCCCGGGGGACTCGGTGAGCGCGCCGTCGGTCTCGGTGTAGGTGGTGCCGGTGAGCGGGCACACCCAGTGCTCGCCCTCCTGGCGCAGCGGCGCGCCGGCCCTGCCGACCCAGCCGACCCGGCGCGCCGGGACCCCGGCCACCAGGGCGAAGTCGGGCACGTCCCGGGTCACCACGGCGCCCGCGGCCACCGTCGCCCACGCGCCGACGCGGACCGGGGCCACGCACACCGCGCGGGCGCCGATCGCGGCGCCCTCGGCGATGGTCACGCCGACCGCGTCCCAGTCCGAGGCGCTCTTCAGGCTGCCGTCCGGGTTCACCGCGCGCGGGTAGGTGTCGTTGGTGAGCACCACCGCCGGCCCGATGAACACCCCGTCGGCCAGCACGGCGGGCTCGTAGACCAGCGCCAGGTTCTGGATCTTGCAGTTGTCGCCGATCCGCACGCCGGTGCCGACGTACGCGCCGCGCCCGACGATGCAGTTCTCGCCCAGCTCGGCGTCCTCGCGCACCTGGGCCTGGTGCCAGATCTTCGTGCCCTCGCCCAGCTTCGCGTTCTGCGCGACGTCGGCGCCGTCCGCCACGAATGCCATCTCGCTCAGGCCTTTCCGATCGCGCGGTAGGTGACGCCGGGCCAGGCGTCCGCGGAGCTCACCCGGCGCCCGTCCACGAACGTGGCGATGCCGGGCAGGTCGTCCGGGCCCAGCGCGGCGTACTCGGCGTGGTTGGCCTGCACCACCGCGGCGTCCACCTTCTCGCCGAGGTGGTAGGGCTCGAAGCCGAACGCGCGCAGCTCGTCGTCGGCGTACATCGGGTCGTGCACCAGCGCGGTCGCGCCGCGGTCGCGCAGCGCCCGCACGGTGGCGAACACCCCGGAGAACGCGGTCTCCTTCACGCCGCCCCGGTAGGCGGCGCCCAGCACCGCCACCCGCTGCCCGGTCAGCTCGCCGTGCGCGCCCTCGAGCAGGCCGACCGTGTAGTCCGGCATGCCGGCGTTCGCCTCGCGGGCCGCGCGGACCACGGTGGCCTCGGGGTCGTTCCACAGGTACAGCCGCGGGTAGACGGGGATGCAGTGCCCGCCGACCGCGATGCCCGGCTGGTGGATGTGGCTGTACGGCTGGGAGTTCGACGCCTCGATCACCTGGTACACGTCGATGCCCGCGGTCGCGGCGAACCGGGCGAACTGGTTGGCCAGCCCGATGTTCACGTCGCGGTAGGTCGTCTCGGCGAGCTTCGCCAGCTCGCTCGCCTCCGCCGAGCCGAGGTCCCACACACCGTTCGGGCGCGCCAGGTCCGGGCGGTCGTCGAAGTCCAGCACCGCCTCGTAGAAATCCCGCGCCCGCGCGGCGCCCGCCGCGGACAGCCCGCCGATCAGCTTCGGGTACTTGCGCAGGTCCTCGAACACCCGACCGGTCAGCACCCGCTCGGGGGAGAACACCAGGTGGAAGTCGGCGCCTTCGGTGAGCCCGGAACCCTTCTCCAGCATCGGCTTCCAGCGGTTGCGGGTGGTGCCGACGGGCAGCGTGGTCTCGTAGGACACCAGGGTGCCCGCGGTGAGGTAGCGGGCCAGCTCCTCGGTGGCCGCGTCCATCCAGCCGAAGTCGGGGCGCGCCTCGTCGTCGACGAACAGCGGCACCACGAGCACCACGGCGTCCGCGCCGGGGACGGCGTCGCCGTAGTCGGTGGTGGCGCGCAGCGCGCCGGAGCCCACCAGCTCGGTGAGCTTGTCCTGCAGGTGCGCCTCGCCGGGGAACGGCTCGACGGCGCGGTTGACCAGGTCCACGACCTCGGCGTTGACGTCGACGCCGACCACCTGGTGGCCCTTGTCGGCGAACTGGACGGCGAGCGGGAGACCGATCTTCCCCAGGGCGATGACAGCGATCTTCACCGAAGAAATCCCATCCGGACATGAGCGTGGTGCGCGCGGTGTGCCGCGCAGGATGTCGACCCGCAGCCTAAACGGCCCGGTCAGCCCGCCCCCGAACCGGGGCGTCGCGCCGAACCCGGTACCGACCGCGCCTGCCGGGAATCACCCGGTAATCTTGGCGAAACATGCCCGGCGGGGCGGGGCTTGTGGGCCGGGGCCGGCCCGTCCAATGCCGACGCAGCCACTTGGAGGAGACGTGGGGGACCAGCGCGACGTGTGGCTCGTGATACCCGTCTTCAACGAGGCGACGGTGATCGCCGACGTGGTGCGCGAGGCGCTCAAGACGTTCCCCAACGTGGTCTGCGTGGACGACGGCAGCAAGGACCGTTCGGCGGAGCTGATCCGGCTCACCGGCGCGCACCTGGTGCGCCACCCGGTCAACCTCGGGCAGGGCGCGGCCATCCAGACCGGGGTCGAGTACGCCCGCTCGCAGCCGGGCGCGGAGTACTTCGCCACGTTCGACGCGGACGGCCAGCACCGGGTCGAGGACGTCGAGCGGATGGTGCAGCGCCTGCGCGACGAGGAGCTGGACATCGTCGTGGGCACCCGGTTCCACGGCCGGACCCAGCACATCCCCTACGTCAAGCGGGTCGTGTTGAAGACCGTGGTGGCGCTGTCGCCGACGCTGCACCGGCTCAAGCTCACCGACGCGCACAACGGTCTGCGGGTGTTCAACCGGACGGTCGCCGACCGCATGAACATCACGCTGAACGGCATGGGCCACGCGTCGCAGATCGTGGAGATGATCGCGCGTGAGGGATGGCGGGTGGCCGAGGAGCCGGTGACGATCCTCTACACCGAGTACTCGATGAGCAAGGGCCAGTCACTCATCAACGGTGTGAACATCCTGTTCGATACCGTGCTGCGGACGAACGCAAGGAGGTAGCCGTTCGTGCTCATCCAGTACCTGCTGATCATCGCGGTGCTGCTGTTGCTGGTGTTCTTCCTGCGCAACCACGGCACCAGCCGGGCGGGGGCCAGCGTCAAGATCGGGTTCGCGCTGTTCCTGGTGTTCGGCGTGTTCGCGGTGCTGTTTCCGGACGAGATCTCCCGGCTGGCCGCGCTGGTGGGCGTCGGTCGCGGTACCGACCTCGTGCTCTACGCGCTGGTGGTGGCGTTCGGGTTCGGCAGCATCAACACCTACCTGCGGTTCAAGGAGATCGAGCTGCGCTACGCGCGGCTGGCGCGTGCCGTCGCGCTGCGCAGCGCGGAGAGCCCCCAGCCGTCCGACACGGACAACGACGGCACCCTGCACGAGTCCTGAGCCCGGGGCCCGGTCAGCCGATGACCTTGTCGAGGAACGTGGCGAGGTTGGCCATGGTCCGCTCGACCTTCTCCGGCAGCGTCAGCGACTCGGGGAGCCGCCCGCCGGGGCCGGCGTCCCGCTTCCCGCGCAGATAGAGCGAGCAGGCGAGGTCGGTGCACATGTAGGCGCCGACCGAGTTGCCCTGCTGCCCGCCGCGTCCGGCCTTGCGCGCGGTCATCAGCGCGACGCCGCCACCGGAGTGGGTGGTCAGGCACAGCGAGCACATGCTGCGCCGCGCCTGCCCGGCCGGTGGGATGGCGCGGCGCAGGGCGACCCCCACCAACCCGGCCGGCCCGCGGACGGACTCGGTGACCAGGTACCCCCGCTCGGGCGCGGCCGGGTTCCGCCAGCCGAGGAAGTCCAGGTCGTCCCACGGCTGCCCGGCCAGGTCGCGGGGGACGGCCAGTCGCTTCGCCTCGCCTTTCGAGCAGTTGACGAAGGACGAGCGGATGTCGCGCTCGGTCAAGGACCTCATAGGCACTATCCTAATAGTCCTAGGCAAATACATAATCTCCCTAGGAGAGTGCCGCATGGCCCGGGTGGGGATGACCGCCGAGCGCCTGACCGTGGCGGCCGCGGAGCTGGCCGACGAGGTCGGCTTCGAGAACGTGACGATCTCCGCGCTCGCGCGCCGGTTCGGCGTGAAGGACGCGAGCCTGTACTCGCACATCCGCAACGCCCGGGACCTGCGGGTGCGGGTGGCGCTGCTGGCGCTGGCCGAACTCGCCGACCGGGCCGCCGAGGCGCTGGCCGGCCGTGCCGGCAAGCAGGCGCTGGTCGCGTTCGGCAACGCCTACCGGGACTACGCCAGGCAGCACCCGGGGCGCTACGCCGCGGGGCAGCTCCCGCTGGACCCGCAGACGGCGGCCGCGAGCGCGGCACGCCGGCACTCCGACATGACCCGGGCGATCCTGCGCGGCTACGAGCTGCCCGAGTCCGAGCAGGTCCACGCGGTGCGGCTGCTGCACAGCACCTTCCACGGCTACGTGAGCCTGGAACGGTCCGGCGGGTTCGACCACTCCGGCCGGACCGACGCGTCCTGGGCCAGGGTCCTGGACGCCCTCGACGCCGCGCTGCGGAACTGGCCGGATCAGAGCAGCTTTCGGAAGTAGTCGACCGTGCGGCCGATGCCCTCGGCGAGGTCCACCGCGGGCCGCCAGCCGAGCTCGGCCCTCGCGGCGCTCGCGTCCAGGGCCGAGGCACGCAGGTCGCCCAGGCGGGCCGGGGCGAACTCGGGCTCGTCCGGGGCGTTCGCGGCGTGCGCGACGAGGGTGTGCAGCGCGCGGTCGGAGGTCTGCACGCCGGTGCCGATGTTGTAGCGCCGCCCGCCGCCCCGGTCGCCGGAGGCCGCGACGAACGCGGACACCACGTCGCCGACGTAGACGTAGTCACGGGTGTTGCCGCCGTCGCCGAACACGGTCGTGGGGCCGCCGGTCAGCAGCGCGCCGGCGAAGATGGCGACCACGCCCGCCTCGCCGTGCGGGTTCTGCCGGGGGCCGTACACGTTGGCCGGCGCGAGGTGCGTGCAGTCCAGGCCGTACAGCTCGCGGTAGGTGTTGAGGTACACCTCCGCGGACACCTTGCTCGCCGCGTACGGGGACTTCGGGTTGATCGGCGCGGTCTCGGCGACCGGAAGCTGCTCCGGCGTGCCGTAGATGGACCCGCCGGAGGAGGTGAACACGACCTTGCGCACGCCCGCCAGGCGGGCCGCCTCGGCCACCGCGATGGTGCCGAGCACGTTGCGGTTGGCGTCGTCGCGCGGGTCGGTGACGCTGCGCCGCACGTCGATCTGCGCGGCGAGGTGGAACACGACCTCGGGCGCCGCGCCGGCGACGACGGCGGCGAGCCCGGGGTCGTTGACGTCCAGTTCGTGCACGGTGACCCGCCCGGTGTCCAGCGCGTCGGCGAGGTTCGCGTGGCTGCCCCGGGACAGGTCGTCGACCACGGTCACGTCGTGCCCGTCCGAGACCAGCCGGTCGACCAGCGTCGATCCGATGAAGCCGGCACCGCCGGTGACCAGTGTGCGCACAGACGTTTCCTTTCCCCGGGCCGCGGACGCTACATGGTATGGGCGGGCGGGGAAGGCGGTACCGGCGGTCCGGAACCGTTCAGCGGACGATGAGGAAGATCAGCCGCCGGGCCGGTGCCGCCGGCGCCGGCCACCGGCCGCCAGGTGGAGGCACACCCCGACGACGATGAACAGGAAGCCGAGCACCACGAGCGCGGGGACCGCGAGGATCGCGCCGAGGAGGAACATCGCGACGCCGGCGACGTCGATCGCGACGCGGGCGAGCCGGCGCAGGCCGGTGCGGTTCGGGGTCTCGTAGTCGCGCAGCATCCGCGTCAGGGCGGGATCGGACTCCTCGAACCATTGCTCGATGGCTCTGAGCTGGCGGTCCTCGTGGTGGCTGAGCATGGCGCCTCCAGCCTCGCTGCCGGGCCACCCCAGCCCGGACCGGGTGCCGGGCGGATACCCGCATCCCGCGGCGGAAAACCCACCCGGCCGGGGATTCTATCCCCCCGCACCCTCAGCCGAGGTAGCCCAGACGGCGGCTGATCTCGTCCGCTCCGTGGATCAGCAACGCCGCCTGCTCGTGCATCGTCGACTCCGTCAGGCGGTAGGCCGGGCCCGACGCGCTCACCGCCGCGAAGACCTTGCCGTCGTGGCCGCGGATCGGCGCGGCGATCGCGTTGAGGCCGATCTCGTACTCCTCGACCGCCACCGCGTACCCCCGCTCGTGCACCGCGGCGAGCTGATCGGCAAGCTGCTTTCCGGTCGTCACCGTGTACGGGGTGAACTGCTCCATCCCGTGCGCCAGCAGTTCCGCGCGGCGCTTCTCGCTCCGGTACGCCAGGAGGATCTTGCCGCTCGACGTCGCGTGCAGCGGGGTCAGCCTGCCCACCCAGTTGTGCGCGGTCACCGCGGACGTGCCGCGGACCTGGTCCAGGTTCACCGCGAAGTGCGCCTCGCCGACCGCGATGTTGACCGTCTCGCCCAGCTCGCGGGCCAGGCGCTCGCAGACCGGACGGCTGTGCCGGGTCACATCCATGCCGCCCGACACCGCGCCCGCCAGCCGCACGATGCCGAAGCCCAGCCGGTACTTCCCCCGGTCCTCCGCCTGCTCCACCAACCCCCGCGTCTCCAGCGCGTTGAGCAGGCGGAACGCCGTCGACTTGTGCACGTCGATCTCGGCGGCCACCTCGCTGACGCCCGCCTCGCCCTGCCGCGCCAGGATCTCCAGGACGCTGATCGCGCGGTCGACCGACTGAACCCCGGGGCCGGCCTCCTTGTTGCTCATGGCGAAACTATAAGCGTTCTCGTCAACAGGTCGGACTCCTTGTCGAGGGTCGCCGCGAGAGATACGCTCTCCGAGTCGTTATTGCGTATGACGAATCGAGTTTGGCTATGCGCAACACCGGCTGGCTGCGGGAGATCCGCTACGAGATCATCCCCACGAACACGATCGCGGACCGCGTCCTCGAGTCGGTGCCGACCGACGTGGCCGTCACGATCACCGCCTCGCCCACCAAGGGCCTCGGGCCGACGCTCGACCTCGCCGAGCGCCTCGCCCGGCACGGCTACCGGGTCGTGCCGCACCTGTCCGCCCGCCTGGTGGTCGACGACGTCCACCTCAAGGAGATCGTCGACCGCCTCGTCAAGGCCGGCGTCGACGACGTGTTCGTGCCGGCCGGGGACGCCGACCCGCCCGCCGGCCGCTACGACGGCGCGCTGCCGCTGCTCGCCGACCTGACGGACCTCGGCAGGCCCTTCCGGCACATCGGCATCACCGGCTACCCGCAGAGCCACCCGTCGATCGACGACGACGTCATCGTGCAGGCCATGTGGGACAAGCGCACCCACGCCACCTACATCGTCAGCAACCTGTGCTTCGACCCCAAGCTGCTCACCACGTGGGTGCGGCGGGTCCGCCGCCGCGGTATCGACCTGCCGATCCGCGTCGGGCTCGCCGGGCCGGTCGAGCGGACGAAGCTGCTCTCGATGGCCGGCAAGATCGGCGTCGCCGAGTCCGCGCGGTTCCTGGGCAAGCACCTGTCCTGGTTCGCGCGCCTGGCCACCAGCTACTCGCCGGACCGGCTGCTCGACCGGGTCGCGGAGGACCTGTCGGCCCCCGGGATGGGCGTGGCCGGGCTGCACGTGTTCACGTTCAACCAGGTGGCGGAGGCGGAGCGCTGGCGGCTGCGGCCGGCTCGCCGATGAGCGCGGCCAGCTCGCGCTCCAGGCCCTCGTCGCCGACCGGCAGGGTCTCCAGCGGAAGGCCCAGCACCGCGGCGGCGTCGGCGGCCCCCGCGCGCAGCCGCGCGGTCGGGTGCTGCGCGAGCCACACCACCCGGCGGTAGTGGCGGAAGTAGTCGTCGCGCAGCTGCGGGTGGCGGTCCAGGCCCAGCTCGGCGACGACCGTGCGGCGGAACGAGCGGACCAGGAAGTCGGTCAGCACGTAGGTGCCCGGCTCCTGCTCCAGCAGCGCCCGCATGCGGTCCGCGCCGGCGAACACGTCGTAGCAGTGCGCGCCGCCCAGCCGGGGCACGCCGCGGCGGGTGCAGAGCTCGTCCAGCGCGCCGTAGCTGCCGCAGTCGGCGAACGCCACCGCCACGACCGGGAACGCCGTGAGCGAGTCGAGCGCCTCGTCGACCGCGGCGGCGATCCGGGACGGGTGGTTGTGCAGCAGCGGCGGCAGCGGGTGCACGTGCACCGGCCAGCCGCGCCGCGCGGCGATCTCCGTGACGTGCAGGGAGAGCGCGCCACACGCGACGACGGCGATCTCAGGCGGGGAAGGCGAGCTCGGTGATGAACCGGTCGTTGAAGTCCGGGCGGTCGGAGAGCTCGACATAGCGCACCTCCTCCAGCAACGCCTGCGCCCCGGCACGCTCGCGCATGGACAGCAGCGTCATCTTCGCGCCCTCGCCCGCCACGTTGCCCGCGCTCACGATGCGCAGCACCGAGATGTTCGGCACCAGCCCGATCCGCACCGCGTTGGCCGGCGACAGGTAGGAGCCGAACGACCCGGCGAGCAGCACCTGCTGGATGTCCGACTCGGCCACCCCCAGCTCCTCGACCAGCAGCCGCCAGCCGGTGGCGATCGCCGCCTTCGCGAACTGCAGCTCGCGCACGTCCCGCTGCGACAGGTACACCGCCGGCTCGCCGGAGCGCCAGTGCAGCACGAACACCCGCTCGCCCTTGACCTCCCGCAGCCGGGGCGCCAGCGCCGGGAACTTCTCCCGCGCCGCGTCCTCGGCGAGCAGCCGGCCCGACGCGTCCAGCAGCCCGATGGCGACCAGCTCGGCGACCGCGTCCACCAGGCCCGAGCCGCACAGGCCGGCCGGCTCGACGTCGCCGATGACCTGCAGCCGCACGTCCTCCTGGCCGATCGTGACGACCTCGATCGCGCCCTCCGCGGCCCGCATCCCGCACCGGATGGCCGCGCCCTCGAACGCCGGGCCGGCCGGCGCCGCCGTCGCCAGCAGGCGCAGGCCGGTGTCGTCGCTGCCGCCCAGCACGATCTCGCAGTTGGTGCCCACGTCGACGAACAGCCGCAGCCGCTTGTCCCGGTCCATCCCGGACGCCAGCATCCCGGCCACGATGTCGCCGCCGACGTACGCGCCGAGCGCGGGGAAGGTGTACGCGGGCGCGCCGGGGTGCACCGGCACGCCGAGGTCGGCCGCCAGCACCCGGGGGAGTGTGCGGGTGGCCGTCACGAACGGCGCCACGCCCAGCGGCTCCGGGTCGATGCCCAGCGCCAGCTGGGTCATCGTGGCGTTGCCGGCGAGCGCCACCTCGTAGACCCGCACCGGGTCCACGCCGGCCTCCGCGCAGACCTCGCGTGCCAGGGTGGCGAGCGTCTCGTGGGCCAGTGCGGTGAGCCGCTCCAGCGCGGCCGGGTCGAGCATCGTCGCGCTGATCCGGGTGATCACGTCCGCGCCGAACGGCTGCTGGCGGTTGAGCATCGACCGGACCGCGGCCGGGCGTGCCGGTGGACAGGTCGAGCAGGGTCGCGACGACCGTGGTCGTGCCGAGGTCGAACGCGATGCCGTAGCGCTCCGCGCTGGTGTCGCCCGGCTCGACGTCGACCAGCACGGTCGTCGACGACCACCGCGGTCACGGTGAAGTCGTTGTCCCGCAACGCCTTCGGCAGGTTGCGGACGGCGCGCAGGTCGACGGTGAGCTCCAGGTCGTCCAGCGCGGCCAGCAACCGCTCGACATCGGACTGCTGGTCGGCGAGCGACGGCTCGGACAGCGTCACGCAGCGCTTCTGCACCGCGGGCCGCAGGATCACCTGCCGGCCGACCCCGACCGTGGCCGCCTTGGGCCGGGTGACCAGCGGCGGCACCTCCACCGCGAGGTCCGCGGACGCCTTCGCGAGGCAGGCGAGCCGCCAGCCGGCGGCGCAGCTCCTCCGCGGTGAACGCCCGCGGGTCCGAGCGTGGACACCTCGACCGGGCCGTCGACGCCGCACCTTGCACTTGCTGGCACGTCCCGTGCCCGCCGCAGGTGGAGTCGATGGCGATCCCGTGCCAGCTCGCCGCGTCGAACACCGACACCCCGGCAGGCACCCGAACCTCCCGATCGTTCGGCGAAAAGGAGATCCTGACCCGGTCAGCCATGCCCACCCCCTCGCGAGTCCAACGCCGCGAACCCGCGAGTCCAACGCTGCGAACCCACGAGTTCGACACTCGCGCGGTCGCGGATGTCGGACTCGCGGGTCGGGAATGTTGGACTCGCGGGTCGGGAGCGTTGGACTCGCGGGGTCATGGGCCGGCGGTCCTGAGTTTGGCGCGGTGGGCGGCGATCCAGGTGGCGCCCCAGGCGTCGTTGCCCAGCAGCAGGTCGGCGGCCTTGACCGCCTCGACCATCACCGGGTTGCGCGCGTCCATGATCGCGCAGGTCAGCCCGCAGTGCATGGCCATCGGCAGGAACGTCGCGCCCAGCACCGGCCGGTTGGGCATGCCGAAGGAGACGTTGCCCGCGCCGAGGGTCATGTTGACGCCGAACTCCTCGCGGATCAGCCAGATGGTCTCCAGCGTCTTGTTGACCAGCGTGGTGTCCGCGCCGATCGGCATGGCCAGCGGGTCGATGACGATGTCGGCCAGCGGGATGTCGTACCGGCCGACGGCCACGTCGATGATCTTGCGGGTGATCTCCAGCCGCTTGCGCGGGTCGTCGGGGATCTCGTCCTCCTCGTTGGGCAGCGCGATCACCGCCGCGCCGTAGCGGCGCACCAGCGGGAGGATCTCGTCGAGCCGCTCCCGCTCGCCGGTCACCGAGTTCACCAGCGGCTTGCCCTGGTAGACCTCCAGCGCCGCCTCCAGCGCGCCGACGACCGAGGAGTCGATGACCAGCGGCAGGTCGGTCAGGCCCTGCACCATCTTCACCGCGGCGGTGAGCAGTTCGGCCTCGTCGGTCAGCGGCACGCCCATGTTGACGTCGAGCACCGTCGCACCGCCCGCGACCTGCTCGGCCACGTCGACCTCGATGCGCGACAGGTCGCCGGCGCGCAGCTTCTCGGCGAAGAACTTCGACCGGCCGGTCGGGTTGATCCGCTCGCCGATGACGCAGAACGGCTCGTCCGGGCCGATGGTGACGGTCCTGGTGGCCCGAGGAGATGACGGTCTGCACTTCTCGCTCCTACACGGCCGCCGCGACGCGGCGCTGGTGGATGAGCTCCTTGGCCCGCTTGACGGCCGCGGACGCGTCGGCGGCGTAGCCGTCCGCGCCGACGGCGTCGGCGTACTCCTGGGTGACCGGCGCGCCGCCGACCATGACGATCACCTTGTCCCGCAGGCCCGCCTTCTCCAGCGCGTTGATGTTGGCCTTGAACATCGGCATGGTCGTGGTGAGGAACGCGGAGAAGCCGACCACGTCGGGCTTGTGCTCCTCGATCGCGGCGACGAACTTCTCCGGCGCCACCTGCACGCCGAGGTCGATCACGTGGAACCCGGCACCCTCCAGCATGATGTTCACCAGGTTCTTGCCGATGTCGTGCACGTCGCCCTTGACGGTGCCCATCAGGAACGTGCCGACCGTCTGGGCCCCGGTGTCGGCCAGCAGCGGGCGCAGCACGTCGAGCGCGCCGCTCATGGCCTTGCCGGCGATCAGCATCTCGGGCACGAAGAAGTCGCCGCGCTCGAAGCGGGCGCCGACCTCCTCCAGGGACGGGATCAGCGCGTCGAAGAGCATCGTCTCCGGCGACATGCCCAGGTCGAGGCCGATGGCGGTCAGTTCCAGCACGCGGGGGGCGTTGCCGACGAGCGTCTCGTCGTACAGTGCCCGGAGGATCTCGTCGGAGTTCATGGCGTCGCCTTTCCGGGTCGGTACCCGAGCTGTCGGGAGATGGCGAGGGTGGCGCCGACGAGCTGCTCCCCGAGGCGAGCCGCGTCGGACTTGGTGATGCGGGTGGTGGGGCCGGACACGGAGACCGCGGCGACCACGGAGCCGTCGCGGGCGCGGACGGGAGCGGCGACGGCGGCGAGCCCCTCCTCGAGTTCCTCCCAGGTCATCGCCCAGCCGCGCCGGACCGTTTCCGCGAGGTCCGTCTCGAGCTCGTCGCGGGACATCGGCCTGCCGCGCGGTGGCGTGGCGAGGTCCCTGTCGGGCAGCGGCATCGCCTTGTAGGCGTAGAACACCTTGCCGAGCGCCGAGCAGTGCGGCGGCACGGAGACGTCGAGCCAGTTGGTGAGGCCCACCAGGTAGCTGGCGTCGACCTGCGCCACCTGCACGACCTCCTCGCCGCGCGGCACGGCGAGGTTGACGGTCTCGCCGGTTCGCTCGCCGATCTCGTCGAGCGTCGTCTGGGACACGTCGAGCAGGTCCTGCGCGATGTCGTGCTGGGCGGCGTAGACCGCGAACAGCGGACCGGGGCGGAACAGGCCGGCCCGGTCGCGGCGCACCAGGCGGTTGCGTTCCAGGGCGTGCAGCAGCCGGGAGGTCGTCGACTTCGCCAGGCCGAGCTCGTCGACCAGCGACGTGAACGTGCGTGGCTCGTCGGCCTCCACGATGGCCGCGAGCAACCCCGCCGCCCGGTCGATCGCCTGACTTCCCGCCGGTGCCGCCACCCGGCCTCCTCAGTCACCTGAAGTTCCATAATATGGAACCACAGTTCCATAACACGAGCGTAGGATCCGGCGAGTCCCACCGTCAAGGGAGGCGAGCCGAGGGAGGGCGATGTTCCGCAACCAGTTGCCGCGCTACGAGATCCTGTCCGCCGACGCGATGGCGGTCCTCGACTCCGGGTGGCGCCGGATCGTGTCCGAGATCGGGGTCGAGTTCCTGTCCGACCGCGCGCTGGAGCTGTTCCGGAAGGCGGGCCAGAAGGTCGAGGACAACAACGTCCGGCTCGACCCGGACTTCCTGCTCGAACAGGTCGCGCTGGCCCCGCGCGAGTTCGACGTGCAGGCCCGCAACCCGGCGAACACCGTGCACATCGGTGGCGACGCCATGGTGTTCGGCGGCGTCTACGGGCCGCCGTTCGTGCGCGAGGGCGAGGTGCGCCGCGACGGGTCGATGGCCGACTTCGAGAACTTCGCCCGGCTCGCGCAGAGCTTCCCGGTGCTCGACACGGCGGGCGGGGTGATCTGCGAGCCCAACGACGCGCCGCTGGACTCGCGGCACCTGGACATGACCTACGCGCTGCAGACGCTGACCGACAAGTTCTACATGGGCAACGTGGTGTCCGCGGTCAACGCGGCCGACACCATCCGGATGACCGAGATCCTCTTCGGCGGCCGGGAGGCGATCGAGACGACCCCGGCCACCATCTCGCTGATCAACTGCAACTCGCCGCTGCGCTGGGACGACCGGATGCTCGAGGCGCAGTTCGAGTACAGCGCGGCGAACCAGCCGGTCGTGCTGACCCCGTTCCTGCTGATGGGTGCGATGTCGCCGGTGTCGATCCCGGCCACGCTGGCCCAGCAGATGGCCGAGGCGCTGTCCGGGATCGCGCTCTCGCAGCTGATCCGGCCGGGCGCACCGGTGATCTTCGGGTCGTTCCTGTCCAACATCGACATGCAGTCCGGCTCGCCGTGCTTCGGCACCCCGGAGTCGGCGGTCGGCCTGCTGTGCACCGGCCAGATCGCCCGCCGGTTCGGCCTGCCGGTGCGCTCGGGCGGCGGGCTGACCTCCAGCCAGACCGCCGACGCGCAGGCGGCCTACGAGGGCATGATGACGATGCTGCCGACCTTCCTCGCCGGCATCAACTGGGTCATGCACTCGGCGGGATGGCTCGAGGGCGGGCTGGTCTCGTCGTACGAGAAGTTCGTCATCGACGTGCAGGTGCTGGAGATGCTCCAGCAGGAGTTCCGGCCGCTGGAGATCACCGAGGAGTCGCTGGCGTTCGACGCGCACACCGAGGTCGGCCACGGCGGGCACTTCCTGGGCGCGGCGCACACCCTGGAGCGGTTCCGGACCTGCTTCTACCGGCCGTTCCTGTCCAGCTCGGAGAACTACGAGCGGTGGGTCCGGGGCGGCGCCAGGGACGCCGCGGCCCGCGCGGGCGACATCGCCCGCAAGAAGCTCGAGGAGTACGAGCAGCCGCCGCTGGACGACGCGATCCGTGAGGAGCTGGCCGAGTACGTCACCCGACGTCGCAAGGAGTTGGGGGACTGATGGAGAACCATCCGGATTTCCTCTGGCGCAACCCGTCGCCGAAGTGGTCCTACGACGTGGTGATCGTCGGCGCGGGCGGGCACGGGCTCGCCACCGCCTACTACCTGGCCCGCAACCACGGCATCACCAACGTCGCCGTGCTGGAGAAGGGCTGGCTGGCGGGCGGCAACATGGCCCGCAACACGACGATCATCCGCTCCAACTACCTCTGGGACGAGAGCGCGGGGATCTACGAGCACGCGCTGAAGCTGTGGGAGGGCCTGTCCGAGGAGCTGGACTACGACATCCTGTTCAGCCAGCGCGGCGTGCTGAACCTGGCGCACACGCTGGGCGACGTGCGCGAGGGGATGCGCCGGGTGCACGCCAACCGGCTCAACGGGGTCGATGCCGAGTGGCTGGACCCCGACCAGGTCAAGGAGTTCTGCCCGATCGTCGACACCTCGCCGCGACGTGCGGTACCCGGTGCTCGGCGCGACGCTGCAGCGGCGCGGCGGGATCGCCAAGCACGACCACGTCGCGTGGGCCTACGCCCGCGGCGCGGACCGGCTCGGCGTCGACCTCGTCCAGGGCTGCGAGGTCACCGGGTTCGTCCGCGACGGCGACCGGGTGATCGGCGTGGAGACCAACCGCGGGCCGATCCGGGCGGGCGCGGTGGCGCTCGCGTCGGCGGGTCACTCCTCGGTGCTGGCCTCGCTCGCGGGGATCCGGCTGCCCATCCAGAGCCACCCGCTGCAGGCGCTGGTCTCCGAGCTGCTCGAACCCGTGCACCCGTGCGTGGTGATGTCCAACCACGTGCACGTCTACGTCAGCCAGGCGCACAAGGGCGAGCTGGTCATGGGCGCGGGGATCGACCCGTTCAACTCCTACGCCCAGCGCGGCTCGGTGCACGTGATCGAGCGGCAGCTGGCCGCGGCGCTGGAGCTGTTCCCGATCTTCGAGCACGCGCACGTGCTGCGCACCTGGGGCGGCATCGTGGACGTCTCACCGGACGCGTCGCCGATCATCGGGCGGACACCGCTCGACGGGCTGTACGTCAACTGCGGCTGGGGGACCGGCGGGTTCAAGGCCACCCCCGGCGTCGGGCTGGGTGTACGCGCACACGATCGCCACCGGGGAGCCCCACGAGCTGAACATACCGTTCGGTTTGGACCGGTTCACGACCGGCGCGCTGATCGACGAGCACGGCGCGGCCGCCGTGGCGCACTAGGGGGTTCGATGCTGCTCATTCACTGCCCGTGGTGCGGCGACCGCGACGAGGTGGAGTTCTCCTACGGCGGCGCCGCCGGAGTGTCCTATCCGGACGACCCGGACGCGCTGACGGACGCGGAGTGGGGCGAGTACGTGTTCGTCCGGGACAACCCGAAGGGCCCGTTCGCCGAGCGCTGGGTGCACACCAACGGCTGCCGTCGCTGGTTCGACACGGTGCGCGACACGGTGACCCACGAGTTCCTCGGGGAGGGGTCATGAGGCTCCCGCACGGTGGCCGGATCGACCGGTCGGCGCCGCTGCGGTTCACCGTGGACGGTGTGCCGCACACCGGGTACCGCGGCGACACCGTGGCGTCGGCGTTGCTGGCGAACGGCGTGCGCGAGGTCGGGCGCAGCGCGTACCTCGACCGTCCACGCGGGATCGTCGACGCCGGGGTGGCCGAACCCAACGCGCTGCTGCAGGTCGGCCCGGAGCCGATGCTGGCGGCCACGACCGTCGAGCTGTCCGACGGGCTGGCCGCCGGGACGCTGTCCGGCCGGGGCAGGCTGACCGAGCCGGTCACCGGCCACTACGACAGGAAGTACGTGCACTGCGACGTGCTGGTGGCCGGCGCCGGGCCGGCGGGGCTCGCCGCGGCGCTCGAGGCCGGCCGGTCGGGCGCGCGGGTGATCCTGGCCGACGAGCAGGCCGAGCCGGGCGGCTCCGCGCTGTCGGTGCCGGACCGCTGGCCGTGGGTCGCGGAGACGCTGGCCTCGCTCGCGGGGTTCGAGGAGACGCGGGTGCTCACCCGGGCCACGGTGTTCGGCTACTACGACCACAACTACCTGACCATCGCCGAGCGCAGGCCCGGCGGCGGCCGGCTGTGGCACGTGCGGGCCGGGCGGGTGGTGCTGGCCACCGGCGCGCACGAGCGGCCGCTGGTGTTCGCCGACAACGACCGGCCGGGCGTGATGCTGGCCGGCGCGGTGCGCACCTACCTCAACCGGTACGCGGTGCGCCTGGGCACCCGCGTGGTGGTGTGCACCACGAACGACAGCGCCTACGCCACCGCCCTCGACCTGCTGGCGTCCGGTGTGGACGTCGTGCTGGCCGACGCCCGCGCGGACTCGGCCCTGGCCGGCGCGGTACGCGCCGCGGGCGGCGAGGTGCGGTTCGGCACGGTGGTGGTCGGCACCGAGGGCGACCCCGGGGTGAGCGCCGCCCACCTCGGCCCGCCGGACGGCGACGGTCCGACCACGACCGTCCACTGCGACCTGGTCGCCGTCTCCGGGGGCTGGAACCCCGTGGTGGCGCTGCACAGCCAGGCCCGCGGGACGCTGCGCTACGACGATCGGATCGCGGCGTTCGTGCCGGACCGCGCGTTCCAGGCGAACGTCTCGGCCGGCTCGGCGAGCGGCGAGGTCGACCCGAACCAGCCGCTGTGGACGGTCCCGGCGCCCGGCGGCGGCTGGCACACGCACTTCGTCGACCTGCAGCGCGACGCCACCGTGGCCGACGTGCTGCGCGCGACCGGGGCCGGCATGCGCTCGGCCGAGCACGTGAAGCGCTACACGACCATCGGCACCGCGCACGACCAGGGCAAGACGGCGGGCGTCAGCACGCTCGGGGTGATCGCCGAGACGCTGGGCGCCGGGCCGCCCGGGCCGACCACCTACCGCGCGCCCTACACCCCGGTGCCGTTCGCCATGCTGGCCGGCCGTGACCGCGGCGCGCTGCACGACCCGGTCCGGGTCACCGCGATCCACGACTGGCACGTCGAGCACGGCGCGGAGTTCGAGAACGTGGGCCAGTGGCACCGGCCCTGGTTCTACCCGCGGCCCGGCGAGGACATGGCGGCCGCGGTGCTGCGCGAGTGCCGGGCCGCCCGCGAGGGCGTCGGCATGCAGGACGCGTCCACCCTCGGCAAGATCGAGATCGTCGGGCCGGACGCCGCCGAGTTCCTCAACCGCATGTACACCAACGCGTTCGCGAAGCTCGCGGTCGGCTCCGCGCGGTACGGCATGCTCTGCACGGCCGACGGCATGGTGTTCGACGACGGCGTGGTGCTGCGCCTGGCGGCCGACCGCTTCCTCGCCACCACGACGACCGGCAACGCGGCCGCGGTGCTCGACTGGTTCGAGGAGTGGCTGCAGACCGAGTGGCCGGACCTGCGGGTGCGGCTGACCTCGGTCACCGAGCAGTGGGCCACCATCGCGGTGGTCGGCCCGCGGGCCCGGCGGGTCGTCGCCCGGCTGGCACCGTCCGCCGTGGACCTGAGGTTCATGACGTTCCTCGACACCACGCTGGCGAACGGCGTCCCGGCGCGGATCGCGCGGATCAGCTTCTCCGGCGAGCTGGCGTTCGAGATCAACGTCGCGAGCTGGCACGGCCTCGCGGTGTGGCGGGACGTGTTCGCGGCGGGGGAGGAGCACGGCATCACGCCGTACGGCACCGAGACCATGCACGTGCTGCGCGCGGAGAAGGGCTACCCGATCGTCGGCCAGGACACCGACGGCACGGTCACACCGATCGACCTGGGCATGGAGTGGATCGTGTCCAAGCGCAAGCAGTTCGTCGGCAGCCGCTCGCTGCGGCGGCCGGACACCGCGCGCCCGGACCGCAAGCACCTCGTCGGCCTGCTCCCGGTCGACCCGGCCGCGCTGCTTCCCGAGGGCGCCCAGCTCGTCGCGGACGGGGTGCCGCTCGACCCGCCCGTGCCGATGGTGGGCCACGTCACGTCCAGCTACCGCAGCGCCGCGCTGGGCCGCACGTTCGCGCTGGCCCTGGTCAAGGGCGGCCGGGACCGGCTCGGCCAGGTCCTGCACGCGCCGCTGGGCGAGGAGACGATCGCGGCGACCGTGGTGGAACCCGTGCTCTACGACCCGGAGGGAGCGCGCCGTGACGGCTGACCTGCGCCGCAGCCCCCTCGCCGGCCGCGCGGACGTGCGGGAGCTGCCGTTCCTGACCATGATCGACGTCCGGACCACCGCCGCCACGCTGCTGGGCGTGCCGCTGCCCGTCCCGAACCGGGTGGCGACCGCGGGGCGGCGAGCGATCCTCTGGCTCGGTCCGGACGAGTACCTCGTCGTCGGCCCGCCGGACGACGACCTCGGCGACCTCACCGGGGAGTCCGTGGTGGACGTGTCGGCCAACCGCACGACCATCGAGCTGTCCGGTCGGCACGCCCGCGACGTGCTCGAGAAGGGCATGTCCATCGACCTGCACCCGCGCGCGTTCGGTCCGGGCCACTGCGCGCAGACGCTGCTGGCCAGGGCCCAGGTGGTCGTCCGGCAGGTCGACGCGGAACCGACCTACCATGTGCTGGTACGGGGGTCGTTCGCGCGATATCTGGCCGACTGGCTGGTCGACGCCTCCAGGGAGTTCCAGTAGTGCCTATCTCGGTCTTCGACCTGTTCAGCATCGGCATCGGACCGTCCAGTTCGCACACGGTCGGCCCGATGCGCGCCGCCCGCACGTTCGTCACCGGCCTGGCCGGCGACGGGCTGCTCGGCTCGACCTCCGCCGTGCGCGCCGAGCTGTTCGGCTCGCTCGGGGCCACCGGGCACGGGCACGGCAGCGACCGCGCGGTGCTGCTCGGGCTCGCCGGGGAGGAGCCCGAGACGGTCGACACCACCACCGTGGCCGACCGGGTCGAGCGGATCCGCGCCACCCGGCGGCTGGTGTTGCCGGGTGGGCACGAGATCGGCTTCGACCCGGCCGAGGATCTCGTCCTGCACCGGCGCAAGAGCCTGCCGTTCCACCCCAACGGCATGCGCTTCCACGCGGCCGGGGACGGCTGGTCGCGGGAACGGACCTACTACTCGGTCGGCGGTGGCTTCGTCGTCGACGAGCAGGCCACCGGCGCCGACCGGATCAAGGTGGACGACACCGAGGTCGCCCACCCGTTCCGCACCGGCGCCGAACTGCTGGCGCACTGCCGGCGCACCGGGCTCGCGGTCAGCGAGGTGATGCTCGCGAACGAGACCGCGTGGCGCACCGAGGACGACGTGCGTGCCGGTCTGGGTCACATCTGGGACGTGATGCAGGAGTGCGTGCGCAGCGGCTACACCCACGACGGGGTGCTGCCCGGCGGGCTGAAGGTCCGCCGCCGCGCGCGGGAGATGTACCAGCGGCTCTCCTCGGACCCGTTCTCCACCGACCCGCTGCGGGTGATGGACTGGGTGAACCTGTTCGCGCTGGCGGTCAACGAGCAGAACGCGTCCGGCGGGCGGGTCGTGACCGCGCCGACCAACGGTGCCGCCGGCGTCATCCCCGCGGTCCTGCACTACTACGCGCGGTTCGTGCCGGGCGCGTCCGATGCGGGCGTCATCCGGTTCCTGCTGACCGCGGGCGCGATCGGCGTCATCTACAAGGAGACCGCGTCGATCTCCGGCGCCGAGGTCGGCTGCCAGGGCGAGGTCGGCTCCGCGTGCTCGATGGCGGCCGGCGCGCTGTGCGAGGTGCTCGGCGGCACGCCCGAGCAGGTGGAGAACGCCGCCGAGATCGGCATGGAACACAACCTGGGGCTGACCTGCGACCCGGTCGGCGGCCTCGTGCAGATCCCGTGCATCGAGCGCAACGCGATGGCGGCGGTGAAGGCCATCAACGCCGCGCGGATGGCGCTGCACGGGGACGGTAACCAGGTGGTCTCGCTCGACAAGGTCATCAAGACCATGCGCGAGACCGGCAAGGACATGAAGGTGAAGTACAAGGAGACCGCACGCGGTGGGCTGGCGGTGAACGTGATCGAATGCTGACGGCCGACGACCTGGCCGGGGCCGTCCGGCTGGCGGTCGACGCGCTGGCCCCGGCCGCGCACGCCGACTGGGACAAGCCGGCCGGGACGCTGGAGTGGAGCTGCTGGGAGACCGTCGAGCACCTCGCCGACGACCTGTTCGCCTACGCCGTCCAGCTCGGTCCGCGCACGCCGCCGCTCGACCGGGAGGTGCCGTTCCTGTGGGGCGCCCGCCGGCTCGGCGGCCCGGAGAACGTCGTGTTCGCCGACCGGGCGCAGGGCGTCCCCGGGCTGCTGGAGGTGCTCGAGGCCTGCGGCGCGCTGCTCGTCGCGATGGTGCGCACCACGCCGCCGTCGGTGCGGGCCCATCACGTGCACGGCGCGTCGGACCCGGCGGGCTTCGCCGCGATGGGCATCGTCGAGACCGTGGTGCACACCCACGACGTGGCCGAGGGGCTCGGCCTGCATTGGACCCCGCCCGCCGGCCTGTGCGAGCGGGTGCTGGCCAGGCTGTTCCCGGGCGTGCCCGGCGGCGCCGAGCCGTGGCCGACCCTGCTGTGGGCGACCGGCCGCACCGAGCTGCCGGGCCGGCCCCGGCGCACCTCCTGGCGCTGGCACGGCACGCCGGACTGACCCCGCACCACCCCACCCACCGAGCCGCCCCACGCCCGAGCCGCCCCCCACGCGCCCGAGCCGCCACCCGCCCACGACGCGCCGAGCCGACCCGCCACGAGGTCGAGTCGACCCGCCACGAGGTCGAGTCGACCCGTCACGCGGTCGAGTCGGCTTCTCGCGTGGTCGAGTCGACCCGCACCGGCCACCACCACGAGTCGACCCGGCGACGTGGCGGGTCGACTCGGCGACGCCGGGGGTCGGGTCGGCGACGCCGGGGGTCGGATCGGGTGCGTGGCGGGTCGGGTCGGGTCGGCGGCCTGACAACGTTCCGGCTAGCGGCGGGCGAACGCGGGCGCGTGCTCGGGGCGCACGCCGTAGCCGATCGCGTACGCCGGGATGGCGCGCAGCTTCGGGAAGCGCTGGATGACCCGCATCGGCACCGGCGGCTTCTGCGCGTTGACGATGTCGATGTCACCGGCCAGCGCCCGGCTGAGCACCCGCGCGTGCAGGAACCGCTGCATGCCCTGCACCACCACCGTCGGCAGCCACCGGCGGCGCTGCACCTTCGCCAGGTCGTCGGTGCTCAGCGTGCCGGTGCGCAGCGGCTCGGCGAGCAGCGTGGCCGCCGCGACCGCGTCCTGCACGGCCAGGTTGATGCCCACCCCGCCGACCGGCGACATCGCGTGCGCGGCGTCGCCGATGCACAGCAGGCCGTCGCGGTACCACCGCTCCAGCCGGTCGAGCCGGACGTCGAGCAGCTTCACCTCGTCCCACGAGCCCAGCGCGTCCACCCGGTCGGACAGCCACGGCGCGACCTCGGCGATGCTCGCCACCATGTCCCGCACCGGGCCCGTGCGCTGCTCGGGGTCCGAGCCCTTCCTGATCAGCGTGGCGCTCTGCCAGTAGGTGCCGCGGTCGAGCAGCACCGCGGCGCGGCTGTGGCTGACCACGCCGATCGCGCCCTCCGGGTCGGTGTCCTTGCGCGGCAACCGGAACCACCACACGTCCAGCGGCGTCGGGTAGTCCCGCACGGCCATCGCGCCGCTCGTGCGCAGCACCGAGGCGCGCCCGTCGGCGGCCACGGTCAGGTCGGCCGCGATCCGCCCGGTCTCGCCCTCGCTGGTGCGGTACTCGACGCCGGTGATCCGGCCGCCGTCCACGACCAGGCCGGTGGCCTCGGTGTTCATCCGCAGCGTGAACGTCGGCTCCTCGGCGGCCGCGCCGGCCAGCAGGTCGAGCAGGTCCCACTGCGGGACCAGCGAGATGTAGGGGTGCTTGTGCCGTCCGCCCAGCTCGGTGAAGTCGGCGAACTTGAGCGTGCCGTTGGCGTAGGGCACCTGCGCCTGGTCCAGCCTGCGCTGCGGCAGCTTCGCGAACTCCTCACCCAGGCCCAGCTCGTCGAGCAGGTCCAGCGTCGAGGGATGCACGGTGTCGCCGCGGAAGTCGCGCAGGAAGTCCCCGTGCTTCTCCAGCACGGTCACCTCGACGCCCGCCCGGGCGAGCAGCAGCCCCAGCACCATGCCCGCCGGTCCGCCACCGGCGATCAGGCAGGTCGTCCGCTCGGTGTCAGTCATGTCGATCCCCTCCGGGGTGCCCTCAATTTCACCATCTGTTGAATAAGTTCAGCATGCACCCGGACGTCCGGTGCGGTCAAGCGGTAGTGACGCGGATACCCTGACCGGGCCATGACTACTGCATCCGAACCGGCCGGCGTCCGGGCCCGCTTCTCCCCGTCGCCCACCGGCACGCCGCACGTGGGGCTCATCCGCACGATGCTGTTCAACTGGGCGTTCGCCCGGCACAACGGCGGCAGGCTGGTGTTCCGCATCGAGGACACCGACGCCTCGCGGGACACCGAGGAGAGCTACCACGCGCTGCTCGAGGGGCTGCACTGGCTCGGCCTGGACTGGGACGAAGGCCCGGAGGCCGGCGGCCCGGACGGGCCGTACCGGCAGAGCGAGCGCGGCGAGATCTACGCCGACGTCGCGCGCCGGCTGCTCGCCGCCGGTGAGCTGTACGAGTCGTTCTCCACCCCCGAGGAGGTCGAGGCCCGCCGCCGCGCCGCCGGGCAGGACCCCAAGCTGGGCTACGACAACGCCGACCGCGAGCTGACCGGCGAGCGCCGGGCGGCCCTGCGCGCGCAGGGCCGCGAGCCGGTGCTGCGGCTGCGCATGCCCGCCGAGGACATCACGTTCACCGACCTCATCCGCGGCGAGATCACGTTCAAGGCCGGCAGCGTGCCCGACCCGGTTCTGGTGCGCGCCAACGGCGCCCCGCTCTACACGCTGACCAACCCGGTCGACGACGCGCTGATGCGCATCACCCACGTGCTGCGCGGCGAGGACCTGCTGCCATCCACGCCGCGCCAGATCGCGCTCTACGGCGCGCTGCAGCGGATCGGGGTCGCGTCGTTCACGCCGACCTACGCGCACATGCCGCTGGTGCGCGGCGAGGGCAACAAGAAGCTGTCCAAGCGTGACCCCGAGTCCAACCTGTTCCACTACCGGGACCGGGGCTTCCTGCCCGAGGGCCTGCTCAACTACCTCGCGCTGCTCGGCTGGGCGATCGCCGAGGACCGCGACGTGTTCACCATGGCGGAGATGATCGAGGCGTTCGACATCTCCCGGGTGAGCGCGAACCCCGCGCGTTTCGACGTCAAGAAGGCCGAGGCCATCAACGGCGAGCACATTCGCCGGCTTTCCGACGACGATTTCGCCGAACGTACCGTTCCGTACCTTGTTTCCGCGAAGGTATTTCCGGAAAATCCCTCGGACGAGCAGATGAGGGTCCTGCGCGCCATTGCGCCGCTGGTCCGGGAGCGGGTGACCGTGTTGTCCGATGCGGTGGACATGGTCCGGTTCCTGTTCGTCGCCGAGGAGGAGTTCGCGCCGGAACCCGACGCCGCCGCCAAAACGTTCGGCGAGGCGGCCGACCCGGTGCTCGACGCGAGCGTCGCGGCGCTCGAGGGGGCCGCGGAGTGGACCGCGCCGGCCATCGAGGAGGCGCTGCGGGCAGCGCTGATCGACGGGCTCGGCCTCAAACCTCGCAAAGCGTTCGCCCCCGTGCGGGTGGCCGTCTCGGGCCGCACGGTGTCGCCGCCGCTGTACGAGTCGCTCGAGCTGCTCGGCCGCGACCGGTCACTCAGCAGGCTGCGTCAGGCACGCAGCTGACAGGGGCGTAACGCGCGGCTGACAACAAGCGATACAGGTTTTTCAGACCATGCTGACGGGGCGCTGACTTAATCGTGTCAGTAGCGTGACAATCGCCTACTTAGCCCATTCGAAATAGGCCGATCACGGCCTAGCCTCTCCTGATGACCTTTGGGCTCGTTCCATTTCAGACCGAGGCCGTCGCGGCCGAGTGTCCGCCGCGCGCGACCGGCGCCTCCGGTCTGGAACGGGAGCATCGGCCCATCCCGATCCGGGCGGTCTGCCTGGACATCGACGACACGCTCATCGACTTCACCAGCACCGCCCGGCAGGCGCTGTGCGACCTCATCGGACGCGACGACATGTGGTCGCGCTGGCAGCGCACGACCGACGAGCACGTCGCCCGCGTGGTGGCCGGTGACCTGTCCTACGAGGACATGCACCGGGAGCGCACGAAGGCGTTCTTCGCCGACCTCGGCGCGCTGCTCGACGACGACGTCGTGGCCGACCTCGAGCGGCGCCGGTGCACCCGGCTGAGAGCCGCCTGGCGGCTGTTCGACGACACGCTGCCGTGCCTGGACTGGCTGCGCGCCGCGGGGGTCAAGCTGGCCGCGGTGACCAACGCGTCGGGCTCCCACCAGCGGGCCAAGCTCGAGCGCCTCGGTATCGGGCGCTTCTTCGACACCGTCGTGATCGCCGGCGAGCTCGGCGCCGCCAAACCCGATCCGGTGATCTTCCGGACCGCCTGCGCCCGCCTCGACGTCCCGCTGGACGCCGCCATGCACGTGGGCGACCTCCTCGACGCCGACGCCGTGGGCGCCCGCGACGCGGGGCTGCACGGAGTGTGGCTGGACCGCTCGCTCACCGGCTGTCGCGACTTCCGCGTGTACGCAGGGGTGCACGTCATCGAGAGCCTCGCCGACCTGCCGGAGCTGCTGGTCACCGAGTACCGCACCCCGGACCTGTCCACCGCGTCCGCCCCGGTTTCCGGTGCGGGCCTCCTGTGGTCTAACATCACTTCCCGGCACTACGGGCAGTGAGCCGCGGCTCCGGGACCCGTGGTGCCAGTGGGGTATGGTGTAATCGGCAGCACGACTGATTCTGGTTCAGTTAGTCTAGGTTCGAGTCCTGGTACCCCAGCAGAGAGAACGAAATCGTCGCTTGATAGCGTTCCCTCTGCTCGACCGAGTCGGTAGCCAAGGCCCCGTCGTCTAGCGGCCTAGGACGCCGCCCTCTCAAGGCGGTAGCGCGGGTTCAAATCCCGTCGGGGCTACATTTCACCGCAGGCCCGTTGACGTAGGTCAATGGGCCTGCGGTGTGTTTTCCGCCGTGTCTTCCGGCGATTCCCGGAAAGGGATCGCGTGGCATGGACGGGTCGTCGGGCGTCGATCATGGGTTGGACGGTCATCGTCCGAGACGACAGTGGATCTATGGGGGCTCTGGGGGAGGCTTCCCGGGGGACCGGTCGTCGGCGCCGCACCCGCCGGTCGCAGGGGTATGTCGAGCGGTTGCCCAGTGGGTCGCGGCGGATCAAGGTCTACGCCGGCCGGGACGCGCTGACCGGCCGGGAGTTCTACCTGGTGCAGACGGTGCCGGCCGGTCCGGACGCGGTCGGCCGTGCGGAGCGGACGCGGGCGCGGCTGGTGGCTCAGGTCGCGGCGGGTGACCATCCGCGCACCGACGCCACGATCGCCGAGTTGATGGTTTCCTACCTGGCTGAGGCCAGGCTGGCGCGGAAGACGCGCGCCACGTATCTCGCCTACAACGGCAAGCACATCGTGCCGCTGCTGGGCCGGTTGAAGATCAACGGAAGCCTGGATCCGGAGCTGCTGGATGTCTACTACGCGGAGCTGGCCCGCTGCCGGGACCACTGCACCGGGCGGGCGGAGGTGCGCCACTGGACCGCCCGGCCGCACCGGTGTTCGGCGCGGTGCCGGCGGCATGTGTGCCGCCCGCTCAAGCCGTGGACCATCCGCAAGATCCACTGGATGCTCAACGGCGCCTACCAGTTCGCGCTGCGCCGCAAGTGGGCGCTGACCAACTCGATGGTGCACGCCGAGCCCCCGGCGCCGCCCGCGGCGCGCCCGCAGCCGCCGACCGTGGCGGAGGCGGCGCGGATAGTCGACGCCGGGTGGCGGCACACCGACTACGGGCCGATGGTGTGGACGGCACTCACCACTGGCGCGCGGCTGGGCGAGCTGTGCGCGCTGCGGTGGCGTGATGTGCAGGTCCGTCACACCGACCCGCAGCACGTGGTCGACGGGCTCAGTGGTTACGACTGCCTGGAGCACGGGTGTGGCTGGGTGGTGTCGATCTCCCGCAGTATCGAGCACATCGGTCTGGAGGTGTGGGAGACCGACACCAAGACCCACCAGCACCGTCTGGTGGCACTGGATGCGGAGACCGTGGTCGTGCTGCTGGACCTGCGCGCCTCCCGCGCGCACGACGCCCGGCTGGCCGGGCGGGAGGTCGGGGACGAGGACTTCGTCTTCCACCACCGGTCAGGCCCGGACACCTGCCTGCGCCCGGGCGCGATCTCCACGCACTACCGCCGGTTCACCGCTCGACTGGGCATCGATACGACGTTCCACAAGCTGCGCCACTACAGCGCCACCGAGCTCATCACCGCCGGTGTGGACATCCGCACAGTCGCCGGCCGGCTCGGCCACAGCGGCGGAGGCACCACGACCCTCAAGGTCTACGCGGCCTGGGTCTCCGAGGCCGACCAGCGCGCCGCCGCCGTGCTCGCCCGCCGAGTACCGGTGCGCCGAGACACCACCCCGCTCCGCAAGGCCGCGAAACCGGCCCGGTTCCAGGCGCTGGCCGGCGAGCTGAGACGGTCGATCATGCAGGGTCGCGTCAAGCCCGGTGAGCCGCTGCCCCCGATGAAGCAGATCGCGGCGGCCCACCGCGTGTCCATCAACTCCGCGCACGCCGCAGTCGGGCAGCTGGCCACCTGGGGCTATGTGACGGTCAGCCGTGGCAGACGAGCCACCGTCACCGACCCCACCAGGTGGCCGAGCGCCGAAGTCCCCACGGAGCACGAGACCGAGCAGGCGCAACCGGACGGTGACGGCAGCGCCGCGATCGCCGAGACGGGGTTGGCGCCGGTCGTGGGGCACATCGGAACGGCCGACGAGGCTGACGACGTGGTCACGACCGACCAGCAGGCAGATGACCCGACGACGCGGCTGCTGCAACTGCGGCTTCGTTGTGACCGTGCACCCGTGAAGACCCTGTGTCTGGAGGGCGACCTCACCGCTGCCGCTGGGTTGCAGCGCATCATGCGCGACGTCGCCGCGACCGTACCCGACGATCTCGACGGCATGTTGGAGCTGGACCTGATGCCGTTCGGGGAGGCTCAGCCGGTGATGACGCTCGTCCTGGGCCAAGCACACACCGTGCGGCAGCGCTTTCGCTACACGGGTTGACCAACGCCGAAGGGCATCGATCGCGTCAGCTGGCGGACGAGGCATCCAGCCAGTCCGCCGGCTGATCGTCGAGCGAGACTCCAACGCCGCAGCGACCACGCCCACAACGATCTTGGTCGGCACAATCAACGGGCCTCGCACCCGCCGCGCCGGAATACATTCTCGGCGATCGCGCGACAAGGAATGACCAACAACAGCCACGGGTGCCCACAATGCCAGCCCTGACCAAGCTCCAATGCTGCATAGCCTAAACGATCAAACCTTTGGTCCGGGGGTTGCTCGCCGCCAGTCGAGGGGCCCGCCAAAGCGGCTCGATTGCCAATGCTAACTCGATGGTGTGGTCAAACGGCTTGACTGTGCCACGCATACCTGCAGGTTCACCCCAGGTGGCGGTGCTTGCCGGAGAAGAACGGCCGGTCGGCGGCGATCCGGTCGATCGGGATCAGCGTGCCGTCGATGATCACGTAGGCCATCCCCTCACGCTTCGCCTTCCCGAGTGCGGCCCGCAGCTTCGGTGCTCGCCGGGCCAGCAACTCCACGGTCTCGTGCACATACCGCCAGCACGTGGTGGTCGAGACTCCGAACCCGGCCCCGACCTCGGCGAACGGCTCACCCTTACGCAGGTGGACCAGCACCAGCATCGCCTGCTGCCCGGGGTTGAGCGCCCGCCACACCGAACCCAACTCCCTGCGGTGGGTGCGGACCAGCCCGGACACGAAGGTCAGCGTCTGGCGTGACAACGGCAGCGCGGCACGGTAGAACAGCATCTGAAGCCCTTGGTGTGGACATGGATCTTGGTCGATTGCTGTCCTACCAGGGGCTTCGTCACGTTTCCAGCACCGACACACCGAAGATCAACCTGTCCGTCACCTACAACCCTTGTCCTCCAACACATCCAGACCAGGATGAAAAGGGCTCACTGAGAGCAACCACATCTTCTTCACGCCGTCGATCTTCTCAACCCGACCGCCACAGCCGACCAGGCCGAACGAGCATTCGGCCACTTGGCGGACCCCAGGCAGCGAAGCCGCTGATCGAGTTGCCGTGAAGCGCGCTCATGTCGATGAGCGATTGCTTTGTCGGGTTGTCTGTGGGCGCCGTTCGAATGTGGACGGTGGACTGGGTGTAGTCAGGGCAGGACGTCGGGGAGGCCGAACGGGGTGAAGTGTTCGCGGCCGAGGAATGAGGTGATCTCCGAGATTCGGTCGTCGCGGAGGGTCAGGACGTTGATCGACCAGGCGAGGTGGGCGTCGTTGGTGGGGCCGCGGAGGTAGGAGGCCACGGCGGGTTGGCCGTTTGCGGTGGTCGGCAGGTGGCGCCAGCTGCCGCAGCTGGTGAGCGGGATTCGGGGTGGCGAAGTCGGTGACCGCGGTGAGGCCGGTGTACCAGTGCGAGAGCGGCGGCATCGACCAGGTGACGTCCTCGGTTAGCAGCGCGACGAGCGCGTCGGTGTCGCCGTGTTCCAGTGCCGTGGTGTAGCCGGTGACGATCTGCCTGATCCGGGTGTCGCCGATCGTGCGGAGTGTCTGCTGCTGGCTGACCGGCGGTACCCGGTGGGCGACCACCCGGCGGGCGCGTGCCAGCGCCGAGTTCACCGAGGTCGTCGAGGTGTCCATCATCTCGGCGATCTCGGCTACGGAGAACCCCAGCACCTCGAACAGCAGCAGCGCCGCTCGCTGGTTACCCGGCAGGTGCTGGCATGCGGCGACGAACGCGAGTTCGACGGCCTCGCGCCGCTCGTAGCCCTCACCCTGGCCGGTGTCGGGGTAGGGACCCTGCCAGGCGACGTCGGTGCGAGGAGCGTCACCGACCACGGCCCGTTCGCTCGCCGGCCCGAGGTCGACCGGCAGGGCGCGCCGCCCGCGGTGTTCGATGGTGTCCAGGCAGGTTCGGGTGGTCACCGTGTAGAGCCACGAGCGCAGCGAGCTTCGCCCCTCGAAGCGGGCGAGTCCGCGCCACGCCCTCAGCAGTGCGTCCTGCACCGCGTCGTCGGCGTCGTGGACCGAGCCGAGCATGCGGTAGCAGTGCGCGTGCAGTTCCGGGCGTAACGGCGTGACGAGCCGGGAGAACGCGGCGTCGTCCCCGTCCCTGGCCAGGGCCAGGTTCGGATGGCGGGAAGAACTTCGCTCACAAGCGACGATTCTGCCCGACAGCGACGGTCACTTACTCCGACAGGCATGACGACCCACCCCTGGAGGACCCGTGAACGCGTCGACCGTGACCGCCCAGACACTCCGCGTGCCGGACGCGCTGCTGCACTACGAGGTACGGGCGCAGGCCCGCTCGTGGTGCTCGTCGGCGCGCCGATGGACGCGCGACCGTTCGCGGCGCTGGCCGATCTGCTCGCGACCGACCACCTGGTGCTCACCACCGACCCGCGCGGCATCAACCGCAGCCCGGTCGACCACCCCGACGCCGACTCCACCCCGGAACTGCGGGCCGACGACCTCGCCCGCCTGATCACCCACCTCGACGCCGGCCCCGCCGTGGTCCTGGGCTCCAGCGGTGGCGCGGTCAGCGCGCTCGCCCTGACCCAGACACGTCCTGACCTGGTACACACGGTCGTCGCGCACGAACCCCCGCTCGACGAGTTGCTCGAGGACCGTGAGCGGCTGCACGAGCTGACCGAAGACATCATCACCACCTACTTCGCCGGCGACCCCGTGGGCGCCGCCCGGAAGTTCCTGGCCGTAGCGAACATCCACCTGCCCGAAGAGGTGTTCCAACACATGTTCGCCGCCAAGCGCGACGCCCAGCAGATCGCCGACGACGACTACCAGCATGCGCACATGCTGCGCCCGACCACCCGATGGCGCCCCGACCTGTCCGCACTCCGCTGGGGACCGACCCGGGTCGTCGTCGGCATCGGCACAGACTCGGCCGGCCAGCTGTGCGACCGCACCTCCCACGCGCTGGCCGCGGCACTGGGCACCGAACCGACCATGTTCCCCGGCGACCACATCGGGTTCGCCGGCAACCCACAGGCATTCGCCACCCAGCTCCGCGAAGTCCTCAACGCCAACTGACCCTCCAAGGGCCTCCGTCCACGACCGGCGAACGTCCTCTTCTGCCGCGTGGCGCTCGCTCGGGACGTCCTGTCATGCCGAGAAGGGATCGTGAATTTCCGTTGTGCGGGCCGCTGGGAGAGGGCACCCTGTCTGCTGGTTGCGGTGTTTGGGAGGGTCTTGTGGCGAAGGGGACCGAATGGGCGGACCCGACCGTGTACGTGCCGTACACGGTGCGGATTGAGTTGGTTCGAGCGTCGTCTGATCCGGCTCAAGTCCGGCCAGGTGGTCGAGAGCCTGGATCGCCCTGCGGATCATGTGACGTTGACGCCAGGTTTCGTGTTTCTGTGCGATCCGGGTGGTGGTTCGCTGAACATCCCGGTGGAGGACGTCAGGTCGCTGCGGGTGGTGGTGACTGATCGTCCATCGGACTACGCGCCCCTGCGGGAGCGGTATCCCAACGCCTACGACGCGTGGCGCCCCAACATCCTTGACCGACTCACCGCACCGGACCCCTCGCTCACTGTGCAACAGCTCGCCGACAAGACGGGCCGACCCCCGCACCACCTGGCCATCAAAGCACGCGAGATCGGCGGTGACCTTCCGCACGACGACGTCGGCGACATCGGCGGTGTCCGCGATGTCGACGCCGGTGAAACACCCCCACCCGCCACGCGGATCCCTTTGTCGCCGATCACTACGTCGTACATGTCGCAGCCGGACGGGCACCGACAACCTTCGAGGTGCTGGCACGTCACGATGTTCCAGCCGATGACGTGTACCGGCTCGGCTCCTGGGGCTTCGCCGCCCACCTGCCCGGCGACAAGGCCACGCGGGTCGCCGCGGATCCGGACGTCATCGAGATGGAGCCCGACACCGGCGACCGCCTCGCCCCCCACCAGCGAGCCCCTGCCGACATCCGGATACCGGGCCACTACATCGTTGACATCCGCCGGAGCAGCCGTCCCAGAACAGTCGCGGCCAGAGCGGGTGTCGTACCAGAACGCGTCTTCGACATGTTCAACATGTTCGACGCCAAACTCACCGACGCCCAGGTCCTCGCGCTGCGCCGCGACCCGGACGTCAACCACATCGCGGACGACGCGCGCGGGAGGATCCATTAACAGTGTCGTGCTCCGACGAACGTCCCGCTGACCCGGCCTCGGCACCTGGCCCCGGACCGCGCACCGCCACAGCCAGGACCACGCCGGCCACGGCGTAGGCGTGAACGTCCTGACATGCCGCTGATGGTGTGACGAGATTAGATCCAGATGGCGCAAGGCAGGCCGTCGCTGAAGGTCTGGGGCGGGTCGGGCAGTGACTCGGCTTGGTCGAGGGCGACGCGGTGGGCCGTCCAGGCGCACACGGCCGCGTCGAGGATGTCGTCGACGGCGGCCTGTCGCCCGGCGTCGCTGAGATCGGCGTTGAGGACGATGCCGGCATCGGTGAGTAACTGGTGCCGCTGCCGGGCGCCGGCCCAAGTGTGCTTGCGCGTGGTCAGGGGGGCGCCGGCCAGATGGGCGAAGCTGACCTCGGGATGGACCTCCACGACCCGACACGAGACCTGGCGCACCCACCGGTCCACCTCGACGACTTTGGGACGCAGACCGAACGCCTGCCGCGAGATGCCCTCATTGGCCAGTTCGCGGTTACGGGCGCTGGCCGCGGCGTGATTGGCCTGCTCCAGCGCGGCGCGCACCGGCGTCAGGAACACCGACGACCATCGCGGACCAATCCGCCGTCTGGCGAGAACATCAGCCTCCCGCCGGCCCTGGTCGGGCAGCCCGATGGGCATGTCCACGCCCACAACCGACAGCGGACCGTCGGCCAAGGCCTCAGCGACCACCTTCTTGATGGTGCCCGCGACATACCCGCTCCCCTCCCCGCCAGCCAGCGCGATGCCGACCCAGCCGGCCTTGCATGCATCCACCCCCAACACCCGATCTCCAGCCATCCCCACATCATCAGCCACGGATCGGCACCGACCCAATCCAACGTCCTCATCTGCCGCTGGTCATGCGGGCCGTTCGCTCATGCCAAGCGGCTTGCCGTAGTCCGCCTTCCGGTCGTGCGGATGAATTGGTGCCGTCATGGCTACGTGGCTTCCGATCCGTGATCTGGCTGGCAACGCCTTGGGTTTACCTTCGTTTCGCTGCGGACCAGGAGTTGGCGAACCTGAGCGAACAAGCGGCTATACCGGCGTCGTTGGTTGTCGTCACCGCGCACGCCGTGCACCGAACTGTGATCAAGTACCGCCCGCTCGCATGGCACCGGCGGCCGACGCGCCCCCGGCTTCACAGTGCGTAGGTGTCCATTCAGGGTGGGTCTTGACCTGCATGGTTGAGTCGGCTTGATCTTCGGCCGGTGCTCGGGGATGATCTTGTCTTGTGTCCGATGTTCGTGCGGTGAACGCTCGTCTGCGCGAGGTGCTGGCGGACAAGGACGCGTTGATCGCTTCGCAGGACACGTTGTTGGGGATGCAGCGGGACCAGTTGGTGGGCAAGGATGAACTGCTGGCCAGCAAGGACGAGTTGATCGCCGAGCAGGCCAAGCTGATCGCGCTGGTGGAGGAGCAGAACGCGGAGCTACGGCGCCGGCTGGGTATGGACTCGACGAACTCCTCCACACCGCCCTCAGCCGATTCGATCGCGGCGAAAGCCAAGCGACACAAGGCAAACTCTGAACGGAAACGATCGACCAGTCGTCGACCGGGCGGGCAGAAGGGGCATCCGGGCTCGGGTCTGGAATTGGCTCCGCAGGTCGATGACACCGTGCCGATCGAGCCCGGTGAGTGCTCGACCTGCGGCGAGGCTCTGAACGGGGCGAGCGAGTGTGCCGGGTTCACACCGGTGCAGCAGTGGGACATTCCACCCGTGACGATGACCAGGATCCAGTACGATCTGATGCGGCGGCGCTGCTCGGCCGGGCATGTGACGCAGGCCGCTGCCCCGGCGGGGGTGTCCGGGCCGGTCTGTTATGGCCCCAATGTTCGGGCGTTCGCCGCGCACATTGCTTATCGTGGGCACGTCAGCGTGGAGCGGACCGCCGAGATGCTCGCGGAACTGTTCGGCGTCCCGGTGTCCACCGGGTTCGTCGCCTCCTGCCTGACCCGGCTCTCGGCTGGGCTGGCCGGCTTCGAGGCTGACCTGAAGCAGGCGTTGACCACCGCACCGCGACTACACCACGACGAGACCCCGGTACCAGTCAACGGTTCGACCGCCTACGTCTACACCGCCCGCACCACCGACCTGATCTGGTACGGCGCGCACCTGACCCGCAGCCACGCCGCCGTGGACGGTTTCGGCATCCTGCCGCGCTACACGGGAGTACTCATCCGGGACGACTGGCACGGTTACCACAAGTACAGCGACCCCGCCCGAGGCGGCCGGGTCGCGCACGTCCAACTGTGTTGCGCGCACTTGATGCGTGACCTGAAGGCGGTGTGGGAGTCCGACCCGGTCGGTCAGGCGTGGGCCGAGCAGATGCGCCAGACCTTGAAGAAGGTACGACGCACCGTCGACACCGCGATCGCCCACGGCGCGGCCAACCTGTCCGCGGCCACGAGCGAGACCCTGCGGGATCTGTATTTCAACACCGCCCAGCAGGGCATCGACGCGAACACCCCCGGGACCACCGGCCGTAGCCACGACGCCTACAAGCTGGCGAAACGGATGCGTGAGCGGGTCGATCAAGTCCTGTACTTCACCCTCGACTTCGACGTCGAGTGGACGAACAATCCCGCCGAACAGGCGATCAGGATGGCCAAACTCCAAGCCAAGATCAGCGGAAGTTGGCGCAGCATGCGGGGACTGACCGCGTTCTGCCGTGTCCGTTCCTACATCGCCACAGCCAAAGCCCATGGCGTCGAGGTCTTCACAGCTCTGCGCAACGCCTTTCTGGGTGATCCCTGGAGTATCCCCCCATCGGCATGACCATCAGGTCACCCCTGAATGGACAGAGCGCCGGGATAAACCGGCATGGAGAAGGAGATGAGAACGCTCTACATCGAAGGAGTAGCGATCCACGATGGCCCCGAGTCATGCGTCGGCGTCCGTGAGGGCGTCGGCGAAGCGTTGACAGGGGTACGTGCAGGCCAGCTATTGAGCCGCGAAATCAAGGAGTTTGGGGTGCCGACGTCGTTGTCTAGAACGGAAGGCCACATCCCCGGCGGCGTTATGCGCGAGTCGCCGTGGGGACCCCACGCGGTCGAAGAACCTGTGCATGTACGGAGTCTCCATGCGCGAGAACCGGGAGATCCCATGATTGCCCGTCCGGGTGATGTCCGGGCGGGCCGCTGCGGCAACGCTGAGGCGGTAATCCGCGGATGAACGATCGTGGGAAGTCTGACAGCCCCGTAGTACCTGCGAAGCCACCGAACAAAGCCGCGGGTGCGGCGGCGGAGGTGGTGGAGGAAAGGGGGCTGGCCGAGGGGAACACGGACGGCTCGACACGTGCCGGACTCAGAGCCGGGCCAGGCGTGCCAAGCGGGCTGGATCGTGTGCGCGAAGTCGCGCGAAGGGATAAGGAAGCGCGGTTCACCGCGTTGCTGCACCACGTCGACCTGCCTCGCCTGCGGGCGGCTTTCTGGGCTATCCGCCCGAAAGCCGCGGCGGGGGTGGACGGGGTGACGTGGCAGGACTACCAGCAGGGCCTGGAGGAGAAGCTCCGGGATTTGCACGGACGGGTCCACAGCGGCGCCTACCAGGCGAAGCCGTCGCGGCGGGCGTACATACCGAAGGCCGACGGGCGGCAACGGCCGCTCGGTATCGCCTCGCTGGAGGACAAGATCGTCCAGCGGGCGGTGGTCGAGGTGCTCAACGCGATCTACGAGGTGGATTTCCTGGGCTTTTCTTATGGGTTTCGGCCGGGACGCGGCCCGCATCAGGCGTTGGACGCGTTGTCGGTGGGGATCAGGCGGAAGAGGGTGAACTGGGTGCTCGACGCGGATATCCGCGAGTTCTTCTCCAATTTGGATCATCACTGGTTGGGGAAGTTTCTTGAGCACCGGATCGCGGACAGGAGGGTCCTGCGTTTGATCGGTAAGTGGTTGAGCGCAGGAGTCATGGAGAGAGGTGAATGGTCGGAGACCGAGGGTGCGCCACAGGGAGCGTCGGCATCGCCGCTGCTCGCGAACGTGTATCTGCATTACGTCTTCGACCTGTGGGTCCAGTGGTGGAGGAGCCGGTATGCGCGCGGCGACGTGATAGCCGTGCGGTTCGCCGACGATTTCGCCATGGGCTTCGAGTATCAGGACGACGCGCTGCGGTTCCTCGCCGATCTTCGCGAACGATTCGCGAAGTTCGGGTTGGAGTTGCATCCGGACAAGACCAGGCTCATCGAGTTCGGGCGGCACGCCGCCCGGCATCGGAAGGCTCGGGGCGACCGGAAACCGGAGACGTTCGACTTCCTCGGCTTCACGCACATGTGCAGCCGAACGAAGACGGGGCGGTTCTGGGTGAAGCGCAAGACCATCTCGAAGCGGATGCGGGCCAAGCTTGCCGAGGTCAACGAGGAACTCAAGCGACGCCGACATCAACCCATCCCGGAGCAGGGACGGTGGCTACGAAGCGTGGTGTCTGGACACCTCGCCTACTACGCCGTTCCCGGCAACGCCGACGTGGTCGCGGCCTTCCGCACCCAGGTGACCCGGCACTGGTACAAGGCGCTACGGCGTCGCAGCCAGCGCACACGCCTCACCTGGACGCGGATGAACCGCATCGCGACCCGATGGCTACCACCCGCCCGCCTGAAGCATCCGTTCCCCGACACACGGTTCGACGCCAGAACCCAAGGCAGGAGCCCAGTGCGGTAATTCCGCACGCTGGGATCTGCGCGGGGGGCCGCCGGCAACGGCGGTCCCTACCGCGATCGACTTGGGCCAGCGAATTAGTTGCCAGATTTCCGGCGCGGGACACTAAAGGTTGTCCCGTAATGGTCTTGGTGTAGGTCGGGTGGTGGGCCGGCGTCCATCAGCGGGGTGTGGATCGATCAGGCGGTCATGGCCAGGTTGCGCATCTGGGCCACACCGAGCGTGGCGTACCAGACACCGTCTCCTTTACGGCGGCAGTTCCGCAGGATGTTCCAGGACTTCATATGCGCCAACGCATGCTCGACTCGGGCGCGGACCCGCTTGTGCACGATGTTCAGCTCCTTCTGCCACTCGGGAAGATCCTCGCCCGTGCCTGGCTTGCGATACGGGATGATCACCTCAGGGTTGCCCAGGTAGCCGCCGTCGGCCATCACGTGCGCGTCCGCGCAGTGCTGGTCAACGCCCGAGTCCCTGTAGGCCCGACTGTCGTGGCGGTTGCCCGGTGTCGTGTTCCCGACCGCGACGTTCCTGCGGGTGTTGGCGTCGATGACGACCTGCATGTTCACCGAGTACCGATAGTTTTTGCTGGACGCGGACACGCTGCGGTCGTGGGTGGGGATGAGCGTGCCGTCCACGATCAAGACGGTGTCCGGACTGGGCGGCGCGGTCACCGGCGGGAGTACCAGCAGCGGCGCGACGTGCTCCACGATTCGGTTGGCGGCGGACTTGGAGATCCCGAACAGCAACGCGATCTGCCGGAAGGTCAGGTTGGTGCGGTAGTACACCGTGGTCAGCAACACCCGGTCCGCCAGCGGCAGACCCCACCGTCGACCGACACCGGTCTGTTCGCCACCCCGACCGGCCACGATAGCCACCAACTCCTGAAACTGCCCGACCGCCAAACCCGTGAACACCGGCACCCACTCGGCCCGGTCCGCCCTGATCACCTGCTCCACACCATGATCAACGATCAAGAGTTCCCGTCATTACGGGACAACCTTTAGTGTCCTGAGTCGTTAATTCGCGCCGTAATTCGTGTATGCTTCAGGAATGGCGCGTACGGGTCGTCCGAAGGCGGAGCTTGTCCTGTCTGGTGTGGAGCGTAAGGCGTTGCTGCGATGGTCGCGGCGGCGGACAACGGCGCAGGCGTTGGCTTTTCGGTCCAGGATTGTGTTGGCGTGCGCGGGCGGGGTGACCAACAAGGCTGTGGCGGCCGAGTTGGGGACTCGGGAGCAGACGGTGGCGCGGTGGCGGGGCCGGTTCGTGCGGGATCGGCTGGACGGTCTGTCGGACGAGCCGCGGTCGGGTGCGCCCCGCAAGATCACCGATGAGCGGGTGGAGGAGGTGGTTGTGAAGACGCTGGAGGAGAAACCCGCCTCGGATGACACGCACTGGTCGACGCGGGGTATGGCCAGGGCCGTCGGCATGTCGCAGACCGGGATCTCGCGGATCTGGCGTGCTTTTGGCCTCAAGCCGCACCTGGTGGACACCTGGAAGCTGTCCACGGATCCGCAGTTCATCGAGAAGGTCCGCGATGTGGTCGGCCTGTATCTCGACCCGCCGGACAAGGCGCTGGTGCTGTGTGTGGACGAGAAATCGCAGATGCAG
>CAVSGQ010000013.1:0-52500 GCA_963727495.1 uncultured Actinomycetota bacterium
GTCACTGTGTCCCTGGTGGGCCGCCCGTTCCGGGCTGAAAATCGGGGTTGGTTGCCCGCTGACGTCGTGCTCCGTGGTCGTGTGAGGCCGTGGGTTAGTCGGACGCTGGGAGCCGCTGCTGGGCCCTTGATTGTTGCTTCGAGCACGCGGATCAGATTCGTTGTCCCTGGGCTCCCGCGGGCGGCCGCCCGGTAGCGAGGAGGACCGATGTTGGAGCAGACGCGGACAGCGAGGAGATCGTCGCGCGGGTCGCCGCGTTGGACATCGGTAAGGCCGAGCTGGTGTGCTGCGTCCGGGTGCCGGACCAAGACCGCCCGGGCGAGCGGCTGCAGGAGGTGCGGACGTACTCGACGATGACCCGCTCGTTGCTGGGGCTGGCGGATCGCCTGACCGCGTTGGGCGTGACCCGGGTGGTCATGGAGGCCACCTCGGAGTACTGGAAGCCGGTGTTCTACCTGCTGGAGGCGCACGGGTTCGATGTCTGGCTGGTCAACGCCCGCGACGTCAAGCACCTACCCGGCCGGCCGAAGACCGACAAGCTGGACGCGGTGTGGTTGTGCAAGGTCGCCGAGCGGCAGATGCTCCGCCCCAGTTTCGTGCCGCCCTCGCCGATTCGCCGGCTGCGGGACCTGACCCGGTACCGGCGTGATCTGGTCGAGGCCCGCACCGCGGAGAAACAGCGGGTGGAGAAGCTGCTGGAGGACGCCCAGATCAAGTTGTCGGTGGTGGTCTCCGACATCTTCGGGGTGTCCGGGCGGGCCATGCTGGCCGCGCTGGCCACCGGTGAGCGTGACCCGAAGGTGCTGGCGCAGTTGGCCCGTGCCTCGATGCGCCGCAAGATCCCCAGACTGGAGGAGGCGTTCACCGGCTACTTCACCGATCACCACGCGTTCCTGCTGTCCACGATGCTGGCCCGGGTGGACGCCGTCACCGCCGACATCGCCCGCGTCGACGCCAAGATCGAGGAGCTGATCGCCCCTTTCGCCCAGTGGTCGCCCAACTCGATGAGATCCCCGGGGTCGGGCGCACCGCCGCGGTGATCGTCGCCGAGATCGGCCTGGACATGACCCGGTTCCCCACCCCCGGCCATCTGGCTCCTGGGCCAAGTTCGCACCCGGGGTGACCGAGTCCGCCGGCAAGAAGAAAGGCGACGGCTCCACCGGCCACGGCAACCCCTACCTGGCCAGGATCCTGGGCGAGGCCGCCGTCGCCGCCGGCAGACCAACACCTTCCTCGGCGAGCGCTACCGGCGCATCGCCCGCCGCCGCGGCGCCAAGAAGGCCATCGTCGCGGTCGGCCGCTCCATCCTCATGATCATCTGGCACCTACTGTCCGACCCCGACGCCCGATTCCACGACCTCGGCGCCGACTTCCACGCCCAGCACACCAACACCCAACGCAAGATCCGCAACCACATCCGCCAACTCAAAGCCCTGGGCTACCGAGTCACCCTCGAACCCGCAGCCTGAACCAGCACCACCAACCCGGCTCCGCTGCGCTACGCCGGGTGCCTTCGGCCTGCCCCTCACCATCGATTTTCGGATCAGCGGCCAACCCAAAGACCCCTCACCTGGAGCAACGTCTGACCCTGTTTAAACAGGGTCAAGGGCCGTGCTCCAGTTTTGCTCCAGTTTAGCGTGCCACTATCCACAACAGACAGAGAAACAAGATCGCCCGCTGACCCTCGTTTTCGCAGGTCAACGGGCGTTTCTGAATTGAATTCGATTGTGGAGCTGAGGGGGTTCGAACCCCTGACCCCCACACTGCCAGTGTGGTGCGCTACCAGCTGCGCTACAGCCCCATATGCAACATCCACGCCCGGAGCGGCTCCAGGCCGTGCCAGTACAAGCTACATGACGGCCGGGCCGCCGGCGCAATCGGGTCGAGGTGGTTCCGTCGGCGGGGTTGGCGTGCTAGACCGATGGCGTGATCGCCGATGATGTCGTCAGTGTGCCGCTCGTGGATCCGGACGCCGAAGGTGTCGCCCCTGACCTGCGGCGACGGGTGCAGGAGCGGCGCCTCCGCGAGCTGGTGGACCGGCTGCTCGCGACCGGTGGGCTGCAGGCCCGGCGGCTCGCCGACAGCGGGGTGGGCAGCGGTGCGGACGTGTCACTCGATGAGATGGGCCGGCTGCCTATGGTCACCAAGCGTGACCTCTGGGAGCACTACCCGCACGGGCTGCGGGCCGTGCCGGCCGAGGACGTCGTCTGCGTGCACGGCTCGTCGGGCACGGGCGGGCGGCCGACGCTGGTGCCCTACACCGCGCACGACGTCGACATCTGGGCTCGGGTCATGGCTCGCGCGCTCGGCGGCGCCGGCGCCACCCGCGGCAGCGTCATCCACAACGCCTACGGGTACGGCCTGTTCACCGGCGGCCTCGGCGTCCACCACGGTGGCATGCGGCTCGGCGCCACCGTCGTCCCGCTGTCGGGCGGGATGACGGACCGGCAGATCCGGATGCTCGTCGACCTCCGTCCGGACGTGCTCACCTGCACGCCCTCCTACGCGATCTTCCTCGGGGAGGCCATGCGGTCCGCGGGCATCGAGGCGGACAGCCTGTGCGCGGGCGTGTTCGGTGCCGAGCCGTGGACCAACGAGATGCGCACCCAGATCGAACGCCTGCTCGGCCTGCGCGCCCTCGACATCTACGGCCTCTCCGAGATCATCGGGCCCGGCGTCGCCTGCGAGTCGCTCGACTCCGGGGGCATGTTGAACGTCGCGGAGGATCACTTCTACGTCGGAGGCCATGGACGGCGACGGCGTCCCGGTGCCGGACGGCACGCCCGGCGAGCTCGTCTTCACCACGCTCACCAAGACCGGCATGCCGCTGCTGCGCTACCGTTCCGGCGACGTCGCGATCCTTGCCGGGCCGGTCCCCGGCGCGCCGCGCACGCTGCGCCGCATGTCGAAGCTGCTCGGCCGCACCGACGACATGCTCGTCGTCCGCGGCGTGAACGTCTTCCCCACCGAGATCGAGGCCGTGCTGCTCGCCGACGAGCGGGTCAGCCCGCACTACCTGGTCGTCGAGGACCGGCGGGACGCCGCGCGGCCGGAGCTGCGGATCGCGGTCGAGGCGGCGTCGGCCGACGAGCGGCTGGCCGACGACCTGGGCGTCGCGCTGCGCGAGCGGCTCGGCATCACCTGCGTGGTGCGCGTGCTCGCGCCGGGCGCCGTGCCGCGCACCGAGGTCGGCAAGGCCAAGCGGTACGCCCGGTGGACCGAGGGCGAGGCGCCGCTCGCGGGGATCGACTGAGGTCCTCAGCCGACCACAGAGTCCAGCCACTGTGGATCGGACGTGTCGACGACCTGCTGTCCCTTTGCGACGGTCGGGGTGCCGAAGCCGCGCTGGCCGTTGATCTCCTGCTGCAGGTAGTCCGACGTGCGCGCCTTGTCCAGGCTCGCCTGGAGCTTGGTGTCGTACTTGCCACTCTCCACACAGGACTTGAAGTTCGCGTCGGTGATGCCGAGGTCCTTGCCGAGCTTGGCGAGCTGCTGCTTGTCCCAGCCCCGCGCGCCCTCCTCGGGCTGCGCGTCGTAAAGGCTCCGGTGGTACTCGGGGAACTTCCCGGCGTCCGCGGCGCACAGGCCGGCGTTGGCTGAGTCCATGGAGTAGCCCGGCGGGTCCGAGTTCTCGTTGAGCATGGGCAGCATGTGGTACCGCAGCCGCAGCGTGCCGTCCTTGACGTGCTGCTCCATGTCCGGGCCGTACTTCGCCTCGAACGCGCGGCAGATCGGGCACAGGAAGTCCTCGTACACGTCGAGGGTGACCTTCGCGGTGTCCTCGCCGACGACGACGACCGCGCCGTCACGGCTCACCGGGTAGGTGACGTCGTCACCGGCGGCGCCGCTGGCCGCACTGTCGAGCTCGGTGCTCTCCTTGGCGGAGATGTCCTGCCCCTCGGTCGCGTTCTTCTTGTTCGTCGTGTAGATCACCCCGCCGAGCACGGCGCCGAGCAGCAGCACGACGACGACCACGCCGATGATGACCGGCTTGCGGTCGCGCGAGCTGTGCTTGGCAACGGCCGGTGCCCGGCCCGTGACCTGCGCCTGGCGCTTCTTACGCGCGTTGCGCGCTGCTCCACCCACCGATCAAGTCCTTCCGTGCATGTCGACCGGTTCGACCGGCGCGTTCTCCGTCCTCAGCCAACCATCCAGGGCGAACAGGGTCCGCGGCCGGACCAGCAACCAGCCGGTCAGCACCAGGAAACCGACGTCCCTGGCGATCTCCTGCGGGTACCGCGTGTCGCCCGCCGCGACCTGGCCGCCGCCGCCGAAGCAGCCGCAGTCGATGGTCAGGCCGCGGGCCCAGGACTGGGCGACCGCGACGATGAAGGCGAGCAGCACCACGGCGGAGACCGCCGCGGTGAGCCGGGTGCCGAGTCCGACCAGCAGCAGCACGCCGAGGGCGAGCTCCAGGAACGGCACGGCGCCGGCGACGACGCTGACGGCCCCGGCGGGCAGCACGTCGTAGGCCTGCACCGCGACATAGGTCTGGTTGAGATCGCTCACCTTGATCGAGCCGGAGACGAGCCACACCGCGGCCAGGCCCAGCCGGGCGAACGTGCCGATCCCGTCGAGGACACGCGCGGACGGTCGAACCACGGCCCTGACGCTACCGAAGCCCCCTTAGGACAAGCTGAGAGGGCGCCGCCGCAGGTGGGCGATCACCGCGGCGGCGACGGCACCGTACGCGACGTGGTCGGCGACCTGCGGCGCGGTCGCGAGCGCGCGGACCCGGGCGGTGCGCCGGCCCGGCAGGTTGAGGTCGAGCGCGCCGATGGCGAGCCCGGCGAGAACGCCCCACGCCACGGTCGCGCGGCGGGGCAGCACCGCGGCGAGCACGACCCCCCACCCCAGTGAGATCCCGGCATGAACGGGCAACGCCGCTCCCACCAACCGCCCGGACCGCACCTCCCCCGGCAGCAACAACGCCCCCGCGGCCCGGGTGGCCGAGAGCGGATCCTCCCCCGTGACCAGCGCATACACAGTAGAAGGCGCCCCACTGACGAGACCGGCCACAACCCCGGCCCGCACCCCGATCCCGAGCACCCGCACACCACATCCTGACGCAAGAAGCGAAAGGCGACCATACCCAACCAAAAGGCACCGACCTGCTGGTCAACACCGAACGCAACAACGCCGGGCCGGAAGGAGCTCGCACCGTGGGGGGAGTGGGGGCTCGGCCCCCCAACATGACGACGGCCGACCCGGCGAGGCGCCCCGCAGGGGCACCGAGCAGGGTCGGCCGGAGGCCGTATCGGCCAGAGGTCGTGGAGGTGCCGGGAATCGAACCCGGGTCCTCTGCCGCCTTTCCAGGGCTTCTCCGTGCGCAGTTCACTGTGCCTCTACTCGGCCCCGCCGGTCACGTGAACAAGCCGGTGTGACGGGCCCAGCCGCTGTGAATGTCCCGCCGCAGGTCCGCGGCCAACCCGCGGCGGTGAGCCTCCTGGCTGATGCCGGCAAACCGGGTCGGAGGCGACCCCGGGCCGACAGACATCACACTCGCTCAGGCGGCGAGAGCGACGTCGCGCTGGGAATTAACCTTGGCGCATATTGGTTTGCGGCGACGCTTGAGGTGGCCATCCGCCTGCACCTGCACGCTTCCCCTGAAGCAACGTCCAGAGTCGAAACCGTTCACCCCCTAGTCGTGGGTACCTCGTCAAGGATAACGCTCATCGGCTTCGGGATCATCCCGGTTCCCGGGGGTAGGGCTAGCCCCACCCCCGACTGGGCGGCACGCCCCATGTCGCCGGCCGCGCCGGGCGGCCATGCTTGGTCTTGCGACGAAACATTCGAAGGAGACCACGATGACCACCGAGCGTGACGGCACCCGGCCGAACCCACCACTGCTTGGATCGCTCGCCTACCTGGTGATGAACCTCCCGATCGGCATCGGCTCGTTCGTCTTCGTCGTCACGACGCTGTCGGTGGGGGTGAGCACCGTCATCATCTGGGTCGGGCTGGGCGTCCTGGCCGTCTCGATGCTGGCCTGGCGCGGGTTCGCCCAGGCCGAGCGGGCTCGGGTGCACGCGATGCTCGGCACCTACATCGCCTCGCCGTACCGACCGCTGCCCGACCAGGGCAAGCGCTGGGCCACTCGCATCAAGGACCCGGCGACCTGGAAGGACATGGTCTACTGCGTCCTGCTGCTGCCCATCGGCATCGCGGAGTTCACCGTCATGGTGACCTTCTGGGCCACCAGCCTGTGGCTGGTCACGCTCCCCGTCTACTGGACCTGGCTGCCCGACGCGTGGCGCCCGGTGATGTGGAACCAGCCGCTGTTCGAGGTCGACTCGTGGCCGCAGACCCTCCCGTTCGCGGCGATCGGCGTGCTGGTGCTCGCCATGGCGGTCGCGCTGACCAGGGCGCTCGGCACGCTGCACGCCCACTACGCCCGCGCCATGCTCGGCCCGAGCGTGCGCCGCATCTCCAAGCTGGAGGAGCTCAACACGGCCGGCGTGATCGACTGGAGCACCGAGTGGCCGCAGCGCACGAACGTGAGCTACCGATGACCAGCCCCGAGCCGGCGCCCCTCCACCTGGTGCCGGAATCGCCGGCCGGGGATGCTGGGACCGTGGCATCCCCTCCGGCCGACAGCTCCGAGCCAGGCCCCACCATGATCGGGCGCGGCTTCCGGGCCGCGGCGTTCATGATCGCGGGTTTCCCGATCAGCGTGGTGAGCTTCGTGCTGATCGTGACGCTCTTCTCGGTCGGCGTCAGCACGCTGATCATCTGGGCCGGGCTGGTGGTGCTGCTGGTGCTCACCAAGGTCGTCTCCGGGTTCGCGGGGGCCAACCGGAGCCTGATCCGCGGCACGCTCAAGGTCGACATCCCGACACCGAAGATCGAGCTGGACCGGTCGGGCACGTTCTGGCGGCGGTACCTGAACCGGATGGTCGACGCGCAGATGTGGCGCAACATCGCCTACCTGGTGCTGGCCTTTCCGCTGCACGCCTTCGAGTTCCCGCTGGCCATCGTGGGCGTCGTGGTGCTGCCGGTCGGCCTGTTCGTGCTGCCGGTGGTCGCCGCGCTGCACGTCATGCTGGCCAAGGCCCTGCTGGGGCCGAACACGACCGAGCAGCTGACCCAGAAGGCCGAGCACCTGCAGGCCTCGCGGGCCCGCGGCGTGGACGCGGCCGAGGCCGAGCGCCGGCGCATCGAGCGCGACCTGCACGACGGCGCCCAGCAGCGGCTGGTCGCCGTGGCGATGGGGCTGGGCCGCGCGAAGTCCAAGATGGGCACCGACCCGGACGCGGTGCGGGAGCTGATCGACGAGGCGCACGCGGACGCCAAGATCGCCGTCTCGGAGCTGCGTGACCTGGCGCGCGGCATCTACCCGGCGGTGCTCGGTGACCGCGGCCTGGACGCGGCACTGTCCTCGCTGGCGGCGAAGTGCCCGATCCCGGTCGAGGTGCACGTGGCGATCGAACCGCGCCCGCCCGCCGCGGTGGAGAGCACGGCGTACTTCATCGTGGGCGAGTGCCTGACCAACATCGCGAAGCACTCGGGCGCGACGGAGGCCAGGGTCAACGCGTGGCGCGAGGAGCGGCCGGGCGGTGACCAGGTGATCGTCGAGATCACCGACGACGGCCGGGGCGGCGCGTCGATGCGTGCGGGTGGTGGGCTGTCCGGCCTCGCGGACCGTGCTGCCACGATTGACGGCGTGATGACCGTGGTGAGCCCCGTCGGAGGGCCGACAGTGATCAGAGCCGACCTGCCATGCGCGTGGTGATCGCGGAGGACTCCGTACTGCTGCGTGCCGGGATCCAGCGCCTGCTGGCCGACGAGGACATCGAGACGGTGGCCGCCGTCGAGGACGGCGAGGGGCTGCTCGTCGCGGTGAGCGAGCACCGGCCGGACCTCGCGGTCGTCGACGTGCGGATGCCGCCGACGTTCACCGACGAGGGTCTGCGCGCCGCGCTGCGGGCCCGCGAGCAGCTGCCGGGCCTGCCGGTGCTGGTGTTGTCGCAGTACGTCGAGGAGCGCTACGCGGTGGAACTGCTGTCCGGCGGCGCGGGCGGCGTCGGCTACCTGCTCAAGGAGCGGGTGGCCGACGTCGCGGAGTTCGTGGACGCGGTGCACCGGGTCGCCGGCGGCGGCACGTGCATCGACCAGGAGGTGATCGCGCAGCTCATGGCTCGTGGTCGACGCAACCCGATCGACGTGCTGACCCCGCGCGAGCGCGAGGTGCTGGGCCTGATGGCGCAGGGCCTCACCAACGTGGCCATCGCGAAGTCGCTGACCGTCTCCGACGGCGCGGTGGAGAAGCACGTCGGCAACATCTTCGCCAAGCTGGGCCTGGAGCCGAGCGCGGAGGAGCACCGCCGCGTGCGGGCGGTGCTCACCTTCCTCGACGCCGGACACTAGTGTCCCGTGTCCGAGGAACGTTTGCGGTTGCCGGCGCCCAGATCGCCCCTGGCGGCGTTGTCGCGAAACCCGAATACAACCCGGTATGAGGGATTCGCTCCGCCTGGCCAGGAACGATCTGGATCACCGGCAACCGCCAAACAACCTCGAACACGAGACACTAGAGCCCGATGGACCAGCCGGTGACCCAGCCCTGGACCCGGTTGCGGGCCGCGTCGCGAACCTCCAGCCGCCACACGCCGTTGGCCCACTCACGGACCAGGTTGCGGACGTAGACCTTGTGCAGGCCGTGCGCGCGGCCGCCGGCGCGGGTGTGCAGCCGGTAGCGCGAGCCGTCCGGCGCGACCAGGTTCACCACCAGGTCGCCGCGGCGCGGGTGGCGGATGTGCACCGCGATGTAGGACCTGCTGCCGGCCCGGTTGGCGCAGCCGGAGATGCGGATCCCGGTTCGCACCGTCCGCAGGTCGCGGATCCGCACGTCGTGCCCGTTGGCGGCGGCGCGGCAGGTGCGGGGCGACGCGGTGACCGTCCACACGAACGAGACGTGGGAGCTGTGCGCGGCGGCGTCGGTGGCGGTCACGGTGACCGTCCGGCGGGTCGGGGTGTTCGGCTTGCCGCTGATCAGGCCGGTGGATGCGTTGATCCGCAGGCCGCCGGGCAGGCCGCGGGCCGACCACCGCAGCGGGGCGGTGCCGCCGCTCGCGCTCATCCGCAGCGACGTCGGCTTGACCGAGGCGGTGCGCCGGGCACCCGGGTTGGTCACCGCCGGCGAGGAGGAGTCCGGGCCGGCCGAGGTGCTCACCCCGGTGTTGAGCAGCAGGTTGGGTGAGCCCGGCCCCGGGTTGGTGATCTTGCCCGGGGTCGCGGCCTCCTTCAGCGCGTCCTGCACCGTGACCGGGGACGCGGCCGGATGATCGGCCAGGTACAACGCCGCCGCACCCGTCACGTGCGGCGTCGCCATCGACGTACCACTGATCTTGTTCGTCGCCGTGTCACTCGTGTTCCACGCCGAGGTGATCGCCTGGCCCGGCGCGAACAGGTCCGTGCAGCTGCCGTAGTCGGAGAACGACGACCGCGCATCGTTGCTCATGCTCGAGTTCACCGTGATCGCCTGCGACACCCGCGCCGGGGTGAACCCACACGCGTCATCGCCCTCGTTGCCCGACGCGATCGCATACGTCACCCCGGACGCGATCGAGTCCCGCACCGCCCGCTCCAGCGACGCACTCGACCCCGGCGCACCCAGGCTCATGTTCGCCACCGCCGGCTTGACCGCGTGCTGGGTCACCCAGTCGATCCCGGCGATGATGCCGGTCCACGAGCCGCGCCCGTTGCAGTCGAGCACCTTCACCGCCACCAGCCGCACACCCTTGGCCACCCCGTAGTGCGAGCCGCCGATCGTGCCCGCCACATGCGTGCCATGCCCGTTGCAGTCGTAGTTCTTGCCATCCCCGGTGGTGTTCAGCGCCCAGCTGGCCCGGCCGCCGAACGCGGTGTGCGTGGTGCGGATGCCGGTGTCCAGCACGTAGGCGTGCACGTTCGACGCGGTCGTCGAGTAGCCGTAACGCTTGTCCAACGGCAGGTTCGCCTGGTCGATCCGGTCCAGCCCCCACGACGGCGGACTCGACTGCGTGCCGACGGCCTGCACCCACCCGTCCTGCTCGACGTAGGCGACCTTCGGATCCGCGGCCAGCGCGCGCGCCTGCGCCTCGGACATCTGCGCGGCATACCCGTTGATGGCGTGACCGAACGTGGCCCGCACGCGGCCGCCGTGCCGGCCGGCCAGCGCCCTCGCCGCGCCGGCCACCACCGACCGGGCCGACGCGCCGTCCTTGAGCACGACGAGGTAGCTGCCCTTGATCGCATTCGGGTTCCCGGCGCCGAGCACCTCACCCTGCGCCGCGGCGGCGGGACCGGCGGTCCCGACCAGCCCGGCGGCCAGGGCGAGCGCGAGCCCGGGGACGGCGAGGTAACGGAATCGGCGGGACTTGCGGCCGGAACTCATAGGGCGGGTGCTCCTCGATCTCGACGGCATGCGTCGAGACCGATCGGCGACCCTCCGGGGTGGCTGAGCGTGCATGACGGGTCGCTCCCGACCGGCAACCGGGAGCGACCCGTTCGATCACGCGGCGCGCTCGGCGGCGGCCGGCACCGGGGCGAGCGCGACGTCCAGGACCTCCCGGACGTCGGAGGCGAGGTGCACGGTCAGCTCGTCGAGGACCGACGACGGCACGTCCTCCAGGTCCGGCTCGTTGCGCCTGGGCAGCACGATCGTGGTGATCCCCGCCCGGTGCGCGGCGAGCAGCTTCTGCTTCACCCCGCCGATCGGCAGCACCCGGCCGGTCAGCGACACCTCGCCGGTCATCGCCACGTCGGCCCGGACCGGCCGCCCGGACAGCAGCGAGGCCAGGGCCGTGGTCATCGTCACGCCGGCGGACGGGCCGTCCTTCGGCACCGCGCCGGCGGGCACGTGCACGTGGACGCCGCGTTCGGCCAGCGACGTCCACCGGCAGCCCCGAGCAACGCGCCGTGCGAGCGCAGGTAGGACAGCGCGATCTGCGCCGACTCCTTCATCACGTCGCCCAGCTGACCGGTCAGCGTCACCCCGGAGGCGCCCGGTCCTTCGGGCGCCAGCGAGGCCTCGACGAACAGCACGTCGCCGCCGGCGCCGGTGACCGCGAGGCCGGTGGCCACGCCCGGCACCGCCGTGCGCTCCGCCGACTCCGGCGTGTGCTTCGGCTGGCCCAGGTAGGCCCGCAGGTCGCCGATGTCGATGGTCAGCGGCAGCGACCCCTCGCCCAGCGCCAGCCGCGCGGTGACCTTGCGCAGCACGCGGGCGATCGACCGCTCCAGCTGGCGCACGCCGGCCTCGCGGGTGTACTCCCCGGCCATCAGCCGCAGCGCGTCGTCGGTCAGCGACACCTCGTCGGCCGCCAGGCCGGCCCGCTCCAGCTGGCGCGGCAGCAGGTGGTCGCGGGCGATCGTGACCTTCTCCTCCTCGGTGTAGCCGTCCAGCCGCGACCAGCTCCATGCGGTCCAGCAGCGGCGCAGGGATCGACTCGATCACGTTCGCGGTGGCCAGGAACACCACGTCGGACAGGTCCAGCTCGACCTCGAGGTAGTGGTCGCGGAACGTGTGGTTCTGCGCCGGGTCCAGCACCTCGAGCAGCGCGGCGGTCGGGTCGCCCCGGTAGTCCGCGCCGACCTTGTCGACCTCGTCGAGCAGCACGACCGGGTTCATCGAGCCGGCCTCGGAGATGGCCCGCACGATCCGGCCCGGCAGCGCGCCGACGTAGGTGCGCCGGTGCCCGCGGATCTCGGCCTCGTCCCGCACGCCGCCGAGGGCGACCCGGACGAACGCGCGGCCCATGGCCCGCGCCACCGACTCGCCCAGCGAGGTCTTGCCGACACCGGGCGGCCCGGCCAGCGCCAGCACCGCACCGCTGCGCCGCCCGCCGACGACGCCGAGCCCCCGCTCGTCGCGCCGCTTGCGCACGGCGAGGTACTCGATGATCCGGTCCTTCACGTCGTCGAGTCCGGAGTGGTCGGCGTCGAGGATCTCCCGGGCGCCGACGATGTCGTAGGCGTCGTCGGTGCGGGTGTTCCACGGCATCTCGAGCACCGTGTCCAGCCAGGTGCGGATCCAGCCCACCTCCGGCGACTGCTCGGAGGTCCGCTCCAGCTTGTCCACTTCGGACATCGCGGCCTCGTGGACCTTCTCCGGCAGCGCGGCGGCCTCGACCCGGGCCCGGTAGTCCTGCTCCTCCGACTCCGGCTTGCCGTCCAGCTCGGCGAGCTCCTTGCGGATCGCGGCGAGCTGCTGGCGCAGCAGGAACTCCCGCTGCTGCGTGCTCCATGCCCTCCTGGACGTCCTTGCGGATGGTCTCCGCGACGTCCAGCTCGGCCAGCTGCTCGCGGCCCCACTCGATCAGCTTCTCCAGCCGCTCGGCCACGTCGGCCGTCTCGAGCAGCCAGATCTTCTGCGACTCGGACAGGTACGGCGCGTACCCGGCCAGGTCCGCCAGGGCGGACGCGTCGTCCTCCTGCTGGACCGAGTCGACGACCTGCCACGCGCCACGCTGCTGCAGCATGGTGATGACCAGCGACTTGTACTCCTTCGCGAGCTCGCGGGCCCGCTCGGACACCGGCGGCACGGGAGTGACGTCGACCTGCGACCCACAGGGCGGCGCCGGGCCCGGTCGTGCCCGCGCCGATGCGCACCCGCTCGGTGCCGCGCACCACGGCGGCGAGCTCGCCGCCGGGCAGCCTGCCGACCTGCTCGACCACGCCGAGCGCGCCCACCCGGGCGTACTTGCCGTCCAGCCGCGGGACCATCACCACACGCGGCTTGTCCCCGGAACCGGCGACCGCCTGCGCGGCCTCCACCGCGGCGCGGACCTCGGTCCCGTCGGTGCCGGCCAGCCGGATCGGCACCACCATGCCCGGCAGCAGCACCGTGTCGTCCAGCGGCAGCACCGGGAGCGTCAGCGACTCTGCCATGAGTTCACCCTCCAAAGTTGAGTCTGAACAGCTCAACTCGAACGAGGGTCAGGATGTTTCCGTGGGGCGTTCGCCCAGAGCGAGCAGCCGCGCGGGTGTGTCGTGGAGCACGGCCCGCAGGAACGGCTCGCCGAGCCGGTCGTCGGCGGCGGCCCACGCGGCGATGGCGTCCAGCTGGACCGCGTAGTCGTACGGGATGTTCGGGAAGTCGGTGCCCAGCGCCACCCGGTCGGCCACGCCGGCGAGCCGGGCGGTCCAGTCGGCGGGCAGCCGCCGGTCGGCGGCGTTGAATGCCACCCCGACCATGGTCGTGTCGATGTGCACCCTCGGGTACCGCTCCACCAGGTCCAGCGCGTCCGCGTGGTCCGGCGCGCCGGCGTGCGCGAGCACCGCGACCAGCCGCGGATGCCGCGCCAGGACCTGCTCGAACACGTCGAGCCCGGTGAACGCGCCGGCCACCGGCCCGTGCCCGCAGTGCACGACGACCGGCACGCCGGCCTCGGCGAGCAGCCCCCACGCCGGGTCCAGCTCGGGCGAGCGCGGGTCGTACGCGCCCACCTGCACGTGCGCCTTCACGCAGCGGGCGCCGGCGGCGAGCGCCTTGGCCAGGTACTCGGCGACCCCCGGCTCCGGGTGGAACGTCGCGGTCGGGACCGCGCCCGGGGTGCGCGCGGCGAAGTCGAGCACCCAGTCGTTCAGCCACGCCGCCATGTCCGGCTTGTGCGGGTAGACCAGCGGCGCGAACGCCCGCACGCCCAGGTCGCGGAGGATCGCGAGCCGGTCCGGCACGGGCAGCCGGTAGCGGATCGGCCACTCGGTGCCGTACACCTGCGCGGCGCGGTCGAAGTAGGCCCACACCTTGCGTTCCACCGGCTCCGGCAGGAAGTGCACGTGCAGGTCGACGATCCCGGGCAGACCGAGCGCCGCGGCGAAGCCCGCGACGTCGGCGTCGTTCACCAGCGGCCCTTGGCCGCCCGGCCCGCGGCCCGGGTCATCTCCCGTTCCGCGTCCCGTTTGGCCAGCGCCTGGCGCTTGTCGTAGGACTTCTTGCCGCGGGCCAGCGCGAGCTCGACCTTGACCTTGCCGTCCTTGAAGTACATAGACAGCGGCACCAGGGACAGGCCGCTCTCCTTCGTCTTGCCGATGAGCCGCAGGATCTCGCCCTTGTGCAGCAGCAGCTTGCGGGTGCGCCGGGGCGTGTGGTTGGTCCAGGTGCCCATCGTGTACTCGGGGATGTGCAGGTTGCGCAGCCACACCTCGCCGTCGTCGACCGTGGCGAACGAGTCCACCAGGGACGCCCGGCCCTCGCGCAGGGACTTCACCTCGGTGCCCATGAGCGCGATGCCGGCCTCGTAGGTGTCCAGGATCGTGTAGTCGTGCCGCGCCTTGCGGTTCGACACGATCACCTTGCGGCCGCGCTCCTTGGACATGCCGACAACTCTACGTGGCCACGCACGCGGTTATGTCCGCACGTACAGGCGCAGCGTCACGTAGCCGGTGACCGCGGAGATGCCGATCGCGGTGAGCAGCAGCCACGGCGCGGTCAGCAGGATGTCCAGGCCGTCGATCGATCTGACCACCCCCGCGGCGAACGGTCCCTGCAGCACGCCGTCGAGGAACCAGAGTTTCGCGCCGACGAGCAGGCCGATCGCCAGGACCGCACCGACGACGCCGGCGACCACCGCTTCCAGGAGGAACGGCAGCTGCGTATACCAGCGGGTGGCGCCGACCAGGCGCATGATGCCGACCTCGGTACGCCGGGTGAACGCGGACACCTGCACCGTGTTGGAGATCAGCAGCAGGGCCGCGACGGCCTGGATCAGCGCGACCGCGAAGGTCAGGTTGCGGACCCCGTTGAGCGCGTCGAAGAACCGTTGCAGGAACTCGCTCTGGTCGGCGATGGAGTCCACGCCGACCCGCCCGGAGTAGGTCTGGACGATGACCTGAGGCCGGTCGGGGTTGACCAGCTTGACGTTGAACGACGCCGGCAGCGCCTCCGGTCGGGCGAGCTTCACCAGTTCCGGCTGCGACTCGAAGATCTCCTTGAACCGGGCGTAGGCCTGGTCGCGGTTCTCGTACTGCACCGACTCGATGGCCGGGTTGCTCTCCAGGTCCGCGCGCAGTCCCTTGCAGGGGTCGGCCTTGCACTCCTTGTCGTTCGCGCTGATGTCGTTGGTCAGGTAGACGTTGACCTCGAGCTTGTCCTCGTAGACCGCCTGGGTCTTGTCGATCATCCGCACGACGAGGAGGCCACCGCCCAGCAGGGCGAGCGAGATCATCGTCGTGAGGATCATCGCGACGGTCATCGTCACGTTGCGCCGGAGGCCGGTCAGGACCTCGCTGAACACGAAGCTGGCACGCATCGGGGGAAGTAGTCCTCGTGGGGTCGGGGGCGGACGGGAGCCTAACGGCCGACGCCGTATACACCGCGTGAGTCGTCGCGAACGACCTGCCCGAGGTCGAGCTCGACGACGCGGCGGCGCATCGAGTCGACGATCGAGTGGTCGTGCGTGGCCATCAGCACCGTCGTACCGGTGCGGTTGATCCGCTCCAGCAGCAGCATGATGTCCTGGCTGGTGTCCGGGTCCAGGTTTCCGGTCGGCTCGTCGGCCAGCAGCATCAGCGGCCGGTTGACGAACGCCCGGGCGATCGCCACCCGCTGCTGCTCGCCGCCGGACAGCTCGTGCGGCATGCGGTTGGACTTGCCCTCCAGGCCGACCAGCTCGAGCACCTCGGGCACCACCTTGCGGATGGTGTTGCGTGGCTTCCCGATGACCTCCAGGGCGAACGCGACGTTCTCCGCCACGGTCTTGTTGTGCAGCAGCCGGAAGTCCTGGAAGACGCAGCCGATGGACTGGCGCAGGCGGGGGACCCTGCGCCGGGCCATCCGGGCCACGTCGAAGTTGGCCACGTAGACCCGGCCCTTGGTGGGCACCTCCTCGCGGAGCAGCAGGCGCAGGAAGGTCGACTTCCCGGACCCGGACGCGCCGATCAGGAAGACGAACTCACCCTTGTCCATCTCGACCGACACGTTCTCCAGAGCGGGTCGCGTGGACGTCTTGTACACCTTCGATACGTGTTCGAGCCGGATCACGAGGCGCGAGTCTACCTCCGCCCGTTATCGACCCGTTGCCTTGGCATCCTCCGGCGACCAGCGGCACGCTCGGTGCGACCAGCGGCACGCTCGGTGGTCGCCGGCCGGTGACCGGCTCACGCCGCCTGGGTGCGCCGCCAGCGGATCCCGGCCTCGATGAACCCGTCGATGTCGCCGTCGAGCACGCTGCCGGGGTTGCCGACCTCGTACTCCGTGCGCAGGTCCTTGACCATCTGGTACGGGTGCAGCACGTAGGAGCGCATCTGGTTGCCCCAGCTCGACCCGCCGTCGCCCTTGAGCGCGTCCATCTCGGCCCGCTCCTCCTGGCGCTTGCGCTCCAGCAGCTTGGCCTGCAGCACCCGCATCGCCGCGGCGCGGTTCTGGATCTGCGACTTCTCGTTCTGGCAGGAGACCACGATGCCGGTGGGCAGGTGGGTGATGCGCACCGCTGAGTCGGTGGTGTTGACGCTCTGCCCGCCCGGGCCCGAGGAGCGGAAGACGTCGACGCGGATGTCCTTCTCCGGGATGTCGACGTGGTCGACCGCCTCCACGAACGGCAGCACCTCGACGCCGGCGAACGAGGTCTGCCGGCGGCCCTGGTTGTCGAACGGGGAGATGCGCACCAGCCGGTGCGTGCCCTGCTCGACGGAGAGGGTGCCGTAGGCGTAGGGCGCGGTGACCTTGAACGTGGCCGACTTGATGCCGGCCTCCTCCGCGTAGGAGGTGTCGTAGACCTCGACCGGGTAGCCGTGCCGCTCCGCCCAGCGCAGGTACATGCGCATCAGCATCTCGGCCCAGTCGGCGGCGTCCACGCCGCCGGCCTCCGAGCGGATGGTGACCAGCGCGTCCCGCTCGTCGTACTCCCCGGACAGCAGCGTGCGCACCTCGAGCAGGGAGATCTCCGAGCGCAGCCGCGCGCGTTCCCCGTCGGCCTCGGCGAGCTCCTCGGCCGATCCCGCCTCCTCGGCGAGCTCGTAGAGCACGCCGAGGTCGTCGAGGCGCTGGCGCAGCTCCTCGATGCGGCGGAGCTCGCTCTGCCTGTGCGAGAGCTGGCTGGTCACCTGCTGCGCCGACTCCGGGTCGTCCCACAGGTCCGGCCGGGCGGCCTGCTGCTCGAGATCGGCGATCTGCGCGCGCAGGGCGTCCAGGTCCGTCACCGCCTCGACGTTGGCGAGGGTGTCGGACAGATCCTTGAGGTCAGCTGCGACGTCCGGGCTCACGACCAAACAGGCTACGTGAACCCGGGCGCCGGGCGCCGCTCAGGACGTGGGTATGGAGTCCAGCAGTTTCAGCACCGCACGGGCCCGGGCGACCCCGAACTCCGCGACGGCCTTGGCGTAGGGGTCCTCCGCGGCCTTCACGGACGCCTTCGCCGCGTCCTGCTCCTCGGCGTAGACCCGCTTGGCGGACTCGATCAGGGCCGAGCGCTGCCGCACGGTCAACGCGTTCGCGTGGACGAGGCGCAGGATCAGCGGGCTGCGGAGGTGATCAGGGCCGGGCTCGCTGGACAGCCACGACTTGAACGCCTTCTTGCCGGCGGCGGTCACCAGGTACTGCTGGCTGGAGCGTGGGCCCTGCTTGCCGAGCCGGACGAGGCCCGCGTCGGCCAGGGCCGGCAGCTCGCGGTAGACCTGGCTCCGGGTGACGCTGAAGAAGGAGCCGAATCGGTCTCGGGCGGCCGCTACGAGCTGTCCCCCGGTCGCCGGACCTTCGTGCAGCAGGCCCAGCAGGGCCGCGGCGGTTGCATTCAGTTCACTCACGTCTCCACCGTGCCACGAAGACGCGGCGGTGTCCACAGTGGCCCGGGCATCTGTCCACTGTGGCTGTTGGGCCGTTTGCCGCCCAGTCAGGCGGTGTTCTAGTCGAACAGTACGCCGGGATTCAGGATCCCCTGCGGGTCCAGGGAACTCTTCGCAGCGCGAAGGACTTCGCCGAACGGATCCGGCCGCTGACGCTCGTACCAGCGACGATGGTCGCGCCCCACGGCGTGATGGTGCGTGACGGAGGCGCCGAGACGGTCCAGAAGGTCGCTCGCGGCGGCCTTGATCCCGTCCCACATCTGAACTTCCGAACCCCGCCGGGCGGGCGCGATCACGGTGAAGTAGGGCGCTACTCCATCCGGGTAAACATGTGTCACGCGGCTCGTCACGATGCCCTCCTCGCCGCAGATCTCGGCCGTCGCGGCCCGGACGCCGGTTCGGACGGTCTCGCACAGCCCTGCGGCGGCGTCCCAGGTGCACGCGGTCTCGAACGTCTCCACCAGGACGCCCGAACGGGCCAGCGCGTCCCGCAGGTAGGGCATCCGGAGGAACGCCGCCCGCCAGCCGCCCACCGTGTCCTGAGTGGACGTCGAATCGACCCGTCCGCCGTGGTCGGACGCGATCTGCTCCGCCCGGGCGAGGGCGGCGTCGACGGGATGGTCGGCGGACTCGAAGCCGAGCACCAGCACCGCGCGGCCGTCGGTGCGCCCGGCGTTGACCGCCGCCTCGGCCTCGTCGAGCAGCCGGCAGTTGCTCGGGTCCAGGCCGGACTGGGCGATCGCGCGCACGGCGTCCAGCCCGGTGGCGAAATCACCGAAGGAAATACCGCTGGATACCTTGTGCGCCGGACGATCCTGCAGCCGCATCCAGGCCTGCGTGATCACTCCGAGGGTGCCCTCCGAGCCGAGGAACAGCCGGTCCGGGGACGGGCCCGCACCGGAGGCCGGCAACCGGCGGGACTCGCTGATCCCGCTCGGACTCACCACCCGCAGCGCCTCGACGAAGTCGTCGATGTGCGTGTGCCGCATGGCGTAGTGCCCGCCCGCCCGGGTGGCGAGCCAGCCGCCGAGGGTGGAGAACTCGAAGCTCTGCGGGAAGTGCCGCAGGGTGTACCCGTGCGGGGCGAGCCCGCTCTCCAGCACCGGGCCGAGCGCGCCCGCCTGGATCAACGCCGCGCGGGAGACCCGGTCCACCTCGAGCACGCGGTCCATTCGGGTCAGGTCGAGGGAGAGCATCGCGGCGTGCGCGTCCCCCCGGTACTCGACGCCGCCGACGACCGAACTGCCGCCGCCGTAGGGGATGACCGCGACCCCCGCGCCGCCGGCCCAGTCGAGCAGGTCGACGATCTGCGCCTCGGTCTCCGGGAACGCCACGACGTCCGGCGCCGCGCCGAGGTCGCCGCGCAGCGCGCGGATCACGTCCCGGTACGCCTTCCCATATGTGTGCGCCGCCCGCACGTGCGGATGCACGGTACAAACGGGATCAAGCGAGCCGGGCGGGCGCACCCGCGGCGCTCGCAGGTCCAGATCCCCGACGCGCGGCACCGGCATCTCCCCGCCGACCCAGTGCGGCGGCAGCCGGGCGATGAGCGCGGCGCGTTCCTCCCCGCCGACGGCCGCGTCCTGCCAGCCCCAGCCCCACCATGACCGAATCCGTTCCGCGTGCACACGGCAATGCTGCCGGATACCGGCGAGAACGTGAACACGCCTCGGCTCGCGGGGACAATTCTGCACAGCGAATCCGCTACGCGGGCGTGTGGTCAGCACCCTTAGCAAACCAGGCCGGACAGACGCCAGGATCGGCCCCCGGTGCAGGTGCGCCCAGAACGTCACGGGGAAGGTCGTCCGGCCGGCGGGAATTGCGCCGCGACCAGGCCGGCACTGCGACCGCCGGGGGTAGGTGGGGGGTGGTGTGCACGCCCCCGAGCGGACGGGTATAGTTGGTCTCACAGCAACGCGGGGTGGAGCAGCTCGGTAGCTCGCTGGGCTCATAACCCAGAGGTCGCAGGTTCGAATCCTGTCCCCGCTACCAGGGTAAACGCCCCCTCGGAGAACTTCTCCGAGGGGGCGTTCGCCATGTCGGGCGCCGCGCACGCCGTGCGCCGAAAGTAATGGTCGTCACACTCCGCTCCCACACCGGATCCGACCATCCGGTGTGGACGGCGAGGCACGCCAATAGACCATTCACAAATGGCCGGCCCCGACATTAAGCCGTGCGTTCCGGTGGCTCCCGAATATTTGCTACTGTGCGGTCACAATCCAACAGGTGTGCACGATTCTCGTGCGCGGTGGTCCCAGGGAGCAGCCGAATGGCCCAGAAAGTATTGGTTCAGCTCGTCGACGACCTCGACGGGACGAGTTCGCCGGACGTCACGACAGTCCTCTTCGGTCTGGACGGGGTGACCTACGAGATCGACCTGAGCGACACGAACGCGGAACGACTGCGCGAGAGCCTGTCCCAGTACGTCGACTCGGCCCGCCGGGTCGGCGGCCGGGTCAAGCGCGGCACGCGCCCCGCGGGCGGCCGGTCGGCCAACGCGGGCGAGGCCGGGCAGATCCGGGAGTGGGCACAGGAGAACGGGTTCGAGCTCGCGGGCCGGGGCCGGATTCCCTCGCACGTGGTCGACGCGTACAAGGAGGCCCAGGTCGACGGCAAGGCGAAGGCGGCGAAGGCACCGGCCAAGCGGCGTACTCGCGCCAAGAAGAGCTGACCGCCGGCGGGCCGCACATTCCGCTCTCGCCGTGGACGGTGTGTCCACAGTAGAAGACGGATCCCCGGCTCCTGTCGACGGCCGCGAGATGTCCGATCGGCCGGTTTGTTTCGCTTTCGACCCCCGTGTACCGGCGCGCGCCCGGACCCCGCCGCGCCACCTGCTCCCCCGCAAAGACAACGAGAACGGCCCCCGTGGGATACGGGGGCCGTTCTCTTCTTTTCCGCGTTTCTTCGGCGTCTCAGCCGCCGCCGTTGCCGCTCGGCGGAGCCGACGAGCTGGTCTGGCTCCCGCCGGCCGCCTTCTGCGCGGACTCGTAGGCCTGGGCCGCCTTGTCGAGGTCGGCCAGGGCCTGGCCCTCGGCGGCGAAGTCGTTGTTCGCCCGCGCCTCCTTCAGCCGGGACAGCGCGTCGGCGATGTCCTTCACCGCCTGGTTCAGCTCGGGCGACTCGGCGCCACCGGAGTCCGGCGGCTGCGAGGACGACGTCGACGGCGAGGACGACGTCGACGGCTGCCCCTCCTCCGGTGGTGTCGTGCTGACACCGGACCCCTCACCGAACACGTCGTCGAGGGCCTTGTCGACGGTCGGCGCGAAGCCCACGCTGCCGCCGAAGTACACGAGCACCCGGGCGAGCTGTGGGAAGGCGTTCTCGTCCTTCTGCTCGATGTAGATCGGCTCGACGTAGAGCAGCCCGTCGGCGACCGGCAACGTCAGCAGGTTGCCGTACGTGACGTTGACGTTCGGGTTGTTGAACAGCGTTCTGTTCTCGGTCACCTTGTCGGTGGTCTCGAACTCGTTCTGCACCTGGACCGGACCCTTGGTCTGTTCCTCGGTGGGTAGTCGGAGCACCCGGAACTTCCCGTAGTCCGCGGGCTCCGAGGACACCGACACCCACGCCGCCAGGAACTGCCGGTTGAGCAGTGTCAGGGCGCTGGTGATCTGGAACGTCGGCTTGTCCTGCCCGGGCGCCTGCGCCAGCACGTAGTACGGCGGCTGGTTGGGCGCGGTGGAGCCGGCCTCGTTGTTGCCCCCGGTCGGGTCCGGGGGCACGTCCCAGAACGTCTGGGTCGAGAAGAACTGGGCCGCGTTGTCCACGTGGTACTGCGCCAGCAGTTCGCGCTGGACCTTGAACAGGTCCTCGGGGTACCGGAAGTGCTTCCGCAGCTCGTCGGGGATCGCGCCGTGCTTGACCGTGCCGGGGAAGACCTGCTCCCACGCCTTGAGGACCGGGTCCTTGTCGTCGATGGAGTACAGCGTCACGGTGCCGTCGAACGCGTCGACGGTGGCCTTGACCGAGTTGCGGATGTAGCTGATGGTCCGGTTGTCCTGCCGCGCCACGCCGCTCAGCGTGTCGGCGGTGGCCTCGCCGAGCTGGGTGCGCTGCGCGTACGGGTAGTTCTCGAGCGTGGTGTATCCGTCGACGATCCACTGGATGCGCCCGTCCACCACGGCCGGGTACGGGTCGCCGTCCACGGTCAGCCACGGCGCGACCTTGGACACCCGCTCGCGGGGATCCCGGTTGTACATGATCTTCGAGCCGTCGCCGATGTCCCCGTTGAACAGGATGTTGCGCTCGCCGTAGTGGGCGAAGAAGACGAACCGGTTGAGCCAGCCGTCGACGGGCACGCCGCCCTTGCCCTTGTAGCTGTAGTTCTGGTCGGTCGCGGTGTCGTACTCGCCGCGGGCGTCGACGATGGCGTAGTCGCTGGCCAGCTCGCCGAAGTAGATGCGCGGCTCCGACACCGGGATGTCCATCTTGGCACCCGAGTTGACCGCGTCGAGGTCGCTCACGGTGAAGACCGGGTAGCCGCCCTCACCGCTGGACTCGCCCTCCGCCAGCGCCCGGTTGATCTTGTTGGCCGGCGCGGCGACGAAGCCGTTGCCGTGCGTGTAGACGAGGTGCCGGTTGATCCAGGACGTCTGGTTGTCGACCAGACGGTCCGGGTCGAGCTCGCGCGCGGCGACGACGTAGTCCTGCTCCTTGCCGTTGACCGTGTAGCGGTCGACGTCGAGCTTCTCCGGGAAGCCGTAGAAGTTCTGGCCACCCTCGCGCTGGGTGAAGGTGCGGGACAGGATGCTCGGGTCGAGCAGCCGGATGTTCGGGATGGTCCCCTTGTCGTCGCGGATCTCCGAGGAGTCGGCCGAGGTGACCCCCGCGTAGTCGGTGCTCTCCACCTTGTCGTCGGTGATGCCGAACGCGTTCTTGGTGGCCGCGATGTTCCGGGTGATCGGCGTGGCCTCCTTCTCCGCCGCGTTCGGCCGCACGGAGAACTGCTCGAGCACGGTCGGCCACGCCCAGCCGACCAGGATGCTGGACAGGATCAGCAGCACGATCGCGATCGCCGGCAGCTGCAGGTTGCGCACGAACGCGCCGACGAAGAACGCCACCGCGCAGAACCCGGCGATGAACATCAGGATGAGCTTGGCCGGCAGCACCGCGTTGAGGTCGGTGTAGGTGGCGCCGTCGAAGAGGTCGTTGCGGGTGGAGAACAGCAGCTCGTAGCGGTCGAAGAAGTAGTCGATCGCGAGGACCACGACGAACACGCCCGCGGTGACCGACAGCTGCACGCGCGCCGGCACCGAGAAGTTCTCACCCTTGGTGCCCAGCCGGATGCCGCCGAACACGTAGTGGGTGATCACCGCGCCGATCAGCGAGATGATCACGGCCACGTACAGCCACGTGGTCAGCCAGCTGATGAACGGCAGGGTGAACGCGTAGAAGCCGATGTCCTTGCCGAACTCGGGGTCCGGGGTGCCGAACGCGGTGCCGTGCAGCATCAGCTGCACGGGCTGCCAGTCGGACTGGCCGGTCGCGCCCGCGATGAGGCCGACCACCAGCGGGATGCCGATGCCGAACAGCCGTACCCGCTGCACGATCGTGGAGCGGTAGCGGGCCAGCGGATCGTCGGCGCCCGACACGGGCACGAACACCGGCCTGCTGCGGTAGGCGATCGTGAGGGTCACGGCGAGCAGCCCGCCCACGAGCAGGGCTATCGCGAAGAACAGGATGATCCGGGTGACCAGGACGGTCGTGAACACGGACCGGAATCCGACCTCCCCGAACCACAGCCAGTCGACGTAGGTGTCGAGCAGCCGCGCTCCGACGAGCAACACGAGGATCAGTACACCCGCGATGCTGAGCAGAATCTTTGCGCGTCGGGAAAGCTTTGGCATCCCGATCGGGGGCCGAGTGGCCACGGTGCACTCTCCTGGATCGCGTTTCGTCGACATCCCACGTGAACAGCTCGATGGCTGTCCCAGATGTCCAACTCTATTCGGGGCCCGTGTGGTTCCCGTTCGGGGTCGAAATGCTCCGGGGTGAGGATAGGTCAGGATGGTGGGCATGCCCGCCAGCCATGCCCAGCACCTGTCCGCCGTCGCCCGTGAGGTCGAGGACTTCGTCGCCTCCGCGGGCTGGGACCAGCCGCCCCAGCTGTTCGCCCTGGTCCCGACGGCCGAGCTGGTCGAGCGGGAGCCGGAGCTGGCCGGTCAGGTGGACCAGGCCGCGCCGCTGACCCCGGTGGCGCAGGAGGCGCTGCCGAGCGAGGACCTGGCCGAGGCGCTCGCGGGCATCATGTGGCCGGAGACCGTGCACGGGTGCGCGCTCGCGCAGGAGATCGTGGTGCTGCCGCCGGAGGCGGAGGCGACCCTGCCGACCGGTGACTCCACCGGCGACTCGGACGCGATGCGCCGGATCGCCTCCGAGCACCCGCAGCGTCGCGAGGCACGGCTGGTCGCGGCGGTGCTGCGGGACGGCACGGCGGCGTGCGTGCTGCGGCTGCGCGCCGAGGCCGCGGGGGACGACGCCGAGGGCGGCGCGGAGGACGACATCGTCGAGCACCCCGAGCTCGCGCCGAACCTCACCGACGCGCTGCTCGCCACCTTGCGCTGAGTTCTGCTAGCAGCCCGGAGGGTTCTTGCCGGCGTCGAGGTCCTCGAGGGCCCGCACGGCCGTGGCGAGCGTGTCGACCTTGACCAGCCGCAGGCCGTCCGGGGCGTTCGCCTTCGCCTCGGCGCAGTTGCCCTCGGGCACGAGGAACGTGGTGGCACCGGCGTCCCGGGCGGCGACGAGCTTGAACGAGATGCCGCCGATCAGGCCGATGTTGCCCTTGACGTCGATCTCGCCGGTGCCGGCCACGGTCTTGCCGTCCTCCAGCTCGCCGGGGGTCAGCTTGTCGACGATCGCGAGCGCGAAGATCAGCCCGGCGGAGGGACCGCCGACGTCCTCGAGGTGGATCGTGGTCCGGAAGCCGACGTCCGCGCGGTCGATGGGCAGCAGGCCGAGGAAGCCCTCCTCGCGGTCGTCCGAGCCGTAGTCGGAGGCCTTGCCCAGCGCGACGGTCCTGGTCTTCTTCGGCTGGTCGCCGTGCTGGAAGGTCACCTCGACCCGCTGCCCCGGCTTGGTGGCCTTGAGCGCGTCGCGGACGTCCTCCTGCACCGCGATGTCGTGCCCGTTGACCTTCCACAGCCGGTCGCCCGGCTCGAGGATCGCGTCGGCGGGCGCGCCGCGGGTGATCTCCTGCGCGACGACCTTCACCGGGTAGTCCAGGTATCGCAGGGCGGCCACCTCGGCGTCGCTCTGCGAGTCCTGGAACATCTGTTTGTTCTCCCGCTGCAGGTCGTCCTCGGTCTCGCCGGGGCCGAAGTACTCGTCGCGCGGCATCAGCGCGTTGCGCCCGCTGACCCACAGGCCGAGCGCGCCGAACAGGCTGACGTCGTCGCTGATCGAGACGGTCGTCATGCGCAGCTGGCCGCTGGTCCGGTAGGTCTTCTCGCCGTCGACCTGCACCACGACCTGGTCGTTCACCGAACCCAGCGTGTCGTAGGTGGGGCCGGGGCCGATCGACACGTACGGCACCCGCACCAGCCCGCCGAGCATGCCGAGCACCGCCGCGATCGCGAAGCTGACCACGATCGTCCAGCCGCGCCTGGTCAGGCCACCCGCGGGTGTGGTCTCACGGGTGACGTCGGTGGGCGGTGCCGGAGGCGGAGAGTCACTCACGACCGATGAGGGTACGGCGTGTTCTCGGCGAGCGAATCACCGCTCGTCACCGGCGCGGCGCCTCCGCGTACCGTGGACGCATGACCGAGTTTCCCTTTGGCTTCGGGCCGCCGAACCCGGACGACCCCGACAAGCGGGATCCCGCCGAGAAGGGTGGGCAGGAGAACCCGGCCGAGGCGTTCAACCAGCTCGGCCAGATGCTCAGCCAGCTCGGCCAGATGCTCAGCCAGGCGGGTAGCTCCTCCGGCCCGGTCAACTACGACCTTGCCAAGCAGATCGCGCTGCAGAAGCTCGCCGGCCAGCCCGGCTTCGGCCCGCCGGTGGACTCGGTGAGTGCGGTCCGCGACGCCGTGCACCTCGCGGAGATGTGGCTGGACCCGGCGACGACGCTGCCGGCCGGCGCCACGAGCTCGCAGTCCTGGACAGCGCGCGACTGGGTGGAGCACACGCTGCCGACCTGGCAGCGGCTGTGCGACCCGGTGGCCCGGCGGGTGTCGGGCGCGTGGGTGGAGGCGCTGCCCGCGGAGGCCAAGGAGGCGGCCGGCCCGCTGCTGTCGATGGTCGGCCAGATGGGCGGCATGGCGTTCGGCTCGCAGCTGGGCAACGCGCTCGCGCAGCTGGCCTCGGAGGTGCTGACCTCGACCGACATCGGCCTGCCGCTGGGCCCGCCGGCCACGGCGGCGCTGCTGCCGGCGAACATCGAGGAGTTCACCAAGGGCCTGGAGCGGCCGAGCAGCGAGGTGATGGTGTTCCTCGCCGCCCGCGAGGCCGCCCACCAGCGGCTGTTCGCGCACGTGCCGTGGCTGCGGCAGCGGCTGCTGGCCACCGTCGAGGAGTTCGCCAGCGGCATCCGGGTGGACACCTCGGCGCTGGAGCAGCTGGCCACCCAGGTCGACCCCGCGAACCCGGCCTCCATCGAGGAGGCCATGCGCTCGGGCATGCTCGAGCCGCAGACCACCCCCGAGCAGCAGGCGGCGCTGAACCGCCTGGAGACGCTGCTCGCGTTGGTCGAGGGCTGGGTCGACGTGGTGGTCGGTGACGCGGTGGCCGAGCGCCTGCCGGGGGCCGCGGCGCTGCGCGAGACGCTGCGCAGGCGGCGGGCCAGCGGCGGGCCGGCGGAGCAGACGTTCGCCACGCTGGTCGGCCTGGAGCTGCGTCCCCGCCGGCTGCGGGCGGCCGCCGCCCTGTGGCGCCTGGTCGGCGAGCGGCACGGTCTGGCCGTGCGCGACGGCGTGTGGGCGCACCCCGACCTGGTGCCGACCGCGGAGGACCTGGACGAGCCGCTCGACTTCGCCGACCGCCTCGGCAAGCCCGCCATCGACGACGACCCGATCGCCGCCATCGAGCGCACCGAGCAGGCCGAAAACCCGGACCCCGGCCACGCCCCCGACCACGACGACCCCGACACCACCCCGTAACACCGCGAGTCCCCCGTTCCGGACCCGCGAGTCCCCCGTTCGGGTTCGGCGAGTCCCCCGTTCCGGCGCGCACGAAAAGGGCCCCGGACCGGCTGCACGCCTGCCCGGGGCCGCTGTCACGTACTCAGTCCTCGGCGGTGATCCCCCACCCGGCGGCCGCGGACAGCCCCTCCAGGTAGCCGATCGCCCGGTCTGTCCGCGGGTAGTCGCGCACGAGGTCCCAGAACCGGGCGTTGTGCGCCGGGACCAGCAGGTGGGCAAGCTCGTGGACGAGCACGTAGTCGAGCACCCAGGACGGCACGTCCCGCAGGTGCTCGCTCACCCTGATGGACCCGTCCGACGGGGTACACGACGCCCACCTGGTGCGCATCGGCGCGACCCAGCGCACGCTCGCCGGCTCGGCCCGGCCGTTCAGATGCTTGGCGGACAGCTCGCGGCAGCGCCGCAGGAGGGTGGCGTCGGAGGTCTTCGTCGGGGGGCGACGCCTGGCCTCGCCGCGCAGCAGCTTGCGCTGCATCTCGGCGACCCAGTGCGCCTCCTCGGCCTTCGAGAGCCGAGCGGGGATCAGCACAACCAGCGTGTCGCCGTCGCGATACGCGGTGACGGTTCGGGTGCGGCGCTTGCTGCGGCGCACCTCGACGCGGGGTTCTGGCACGGTAGCAACGTTACGACCAAGGACCGACACAACGGGAGCACCGACCGCGGGGAATTGGCGGCCACCTGGGCGGCCTGTGGATAACGATTTCGTCGCCGGGTGATCGGCGGGCAGCCTGATGTCATGGACACCACACTTCCCAGGCGGCCGCGGGTGGTGGGCGGCCTTCCGGTGCTGCGCCGCCGGCCGGACGAGATCCAGATCGGCCTCGACCCGCGCGTCGCCGCGGTCGCCTCCGGACTGCCCGGGCCGGTGGTGGCCGCCGCACAGCGGCTGTCCGGCCTGCTGCGCACCGAGGAGGTACTGGCCGAGGCCGGTGAGCACGCGGCCACGATGCGTGAGCTGCTGGTGGCGCTGACCGCCCGTGGCCTGGTCGAGGACGCCGCCCGGCAGGCAGGCCCGTTGCCGGGCCGCCTCGCCGGAGACCAGGCCGCCGCCGCGGTGCGCGGCGCTGTCGGCGCGGGTGAGCCGGGCGGACCGGCGGCACGGCGCGGGCTCGCGGTGGCCGTGCACGGCGACGGCAGGCTGGCGGTCTCGGTGGCGACGCTGCTGGCCTCGGCGGGTGTCGGCTGGGTGCACGTCCGGGCGGGCGGCACGGTACGGCCGGAGGACACCGGAACGGGTTACCTCGCCGACGACGTCGGCCGCCGCAGGTCCACCGCGGCGCGGGATGCGGTCCGGCGGGCGGACGCGGCGGCCCGGACGGGCCCGTTTCGCCGCGACCACGGCCCCGACCTGGTGGTCCTGACCGACGCGGTGGTGCCCGAACCGTCCCGCGTGGCCGCGCTGACCTCGGCCGGAGTGCCGCATCTCACCGTGCGGATGCGCGACGGGATCGGCATCGTCGGCCCGCTCGTGGTGCCCGGCCTGACCAGCTGCCTGCGCTGCGCGGACCTGCAGCGTTGTGACCGCGACGAGTGCTGGCCGCACCTCGCGGCGCAGCTGGCCGGCACGGTGCAGCAGGCCGACCTGGCGGGAAGCCAGGCGACGGCGGCGCTCGCGGTGAGTCAGACTCTGGACGCGGTGCGTTGGCTCAAGGGAACCGCCGGGCCGCCCTCGACCTGCGATGCCACCGTCGAGCTGGACATCTGTGCCGCGGCGATCCGGCATCGGGCCTGGCCACCTCACCCTTCGTGTTCATGTGACGCCGTCATACGCTGCGCCAATGTTGCTGCGGACACCATCGATGAGTTGAGAGAATCGAGTTGTGACGGAGATGCCCCGTAATGCCGCGGCACGAACTGCGCGGCTCGCCAGCATCCCGCTGGGAGTGGCCGGGCGGGCGGTCGGCGGTTGGGGTAGGCGACTGGCCGGGCAGAGCGCCGACCAGGTGAGCGCCGAGCTGTCGGCGAGGACCGCGGAGCAGCTGTTCGCCGTGCTCGGGCAGCTCAAGGGCGGCGCGATGAAGTTCGGCCAGGCGCTCTCGGTGTTCGAGGCGGCGGTGCCCAACGAGATGGCCGCGCCCTACCGCGAGGCCCTGACGAAGCTGCAGGCGGCGGCGCCGCCCATGAGCAGCCAGACCATGCACCGGGTGCTCGCCGAGCAGTTGGGCAGGTCGTGGCGCGAGCGGTTCGCCTCGTTCGACGACACGCCCGCGGCCGCGGCCAGCATCGGCCAGGTGCACCGCGCGGTGTGGCACGACGGTCGCCAGGTCGCGGTGAAGGTGCAGTACCCGGGGGCCGACCAGGCGCTCATGTCCGACCTGCGGCAGCTGCAGCGGTTCAGCCGGCTGTTCCAGGTGCTGGTGCCGGGCACCGAGGTCAAGCCGCTGCTCCAGGAGCTGACCGACCGGATGAGCGAGGAGCTCGACTACCGGTCGGAGGCGTCGAACCAGCGGGCCTTCGCGAAGGAGTTCGCCGGGGACGGGCACGTGGTCGTCCCCCGCGTGGTCGCGAGCGCGCCGAAGGTGCTGGTCAGCGAGTGGGTGGACGGCCGGCCGCTGGCGGAGGTCATCCGCGAGGGCACCCGCGAGGAGCGCAACCGGGCCGGCCTGCTGCTGGCCGAGTTCCACTACTCGTCCCCGGCCCGGGTCGGCATGCTGCACTCCGACCCGCACCCGGGCAACTTCATGATCACCGAGGACGGCCGGCTGTGCGTGATCGACTTCGGCGCGGTGGCGAAGCTGCCCGACGGCCTACCGGAGGCACACGGTCGGATGATGCGGCTCGCGCTCGAGGGGCGGTCCTGTGAGCTGTTGGAACTGCTGCGCGCGGAGCACTTCGTGCTGCCCGGGGTGCACGAGCCGGAGGCCGAGCACGTCTACGCGTACCTGGCACCGTTCGTCGAGCCGCTGGAGACGGAGACGTTCCACTTCACGCGGCGGTGGATGCAGCGGCAGGCGACCCGGGTGGGCAACGTGCGCAGCCAGGACTTCCGCACCGGCCGGTCGCTGAACCTGCCGCCGCAGTACCTGCTGCTGCACCGGGTGCTCGGCGGGTCGACGGGCATCCTCTGCCAGCTGGACGCGGAGCTGCCCGTCCGCGCGCTCATCACCCGCTGGCAGCCGGGTTTCAGCACGTAGAAGAGGGGTCGCCGGTGCGAAAGGACCATTCGCACCGCCGGGTTGTCCACAGCCCGCCGCCTCTCCCTGGCCCACTCTCCCCCGCCACCCGAAGATCGGGACATGACCCGATCCGCCCCAGCCCTCACCGACCCGCACCGCACCGCGCTCGACGGCGTCGTCCGCGTCGCCGACCTGCGCGCGTCCGGCATGTCCAACCACGCGCTCGCGGCCCGATGCCGCCCGTCCGGGCCGTGGCAGCGGATCCTCCCCGGCGTCGTCGTGCTGTCGAACGCCCCGCCGACCCGGCGCCAGCTCGTGCGCGCCGCCCTGCTCTACACCGGCCGGGGCGCCGTCCTGAGCGGCGTCGACGCCGTGCGTGCGCACGGCTTACCGGCACCGGAGCGGGACGAGGTGCTCGTCCTGATCCCCTCGGCCCGCCGCCAGACCAGCCGGGCCTACCTGACCGTGGAGCGGACCACCCGCCTGCCGGCCGCCGTACGGCGCGCCGGTCTGCCGGTGGCCCCGCTGTCCCGCGCCGTCGTCGACGCCGCCCGCCGGGAACGCGACGGCGATCATCTGGCCTCGCTCGTCCTGACACCCGTGCGGGCCGGCATGTGCACCATCGCCGAGCTGCGGGCCGAGCTGAACAGCGGCAACCAGCGCGGCTCCGCCGCGGTCCGCATGCTGCTGGCCGGCGGCGAGCACGAGGTCGTCCCGGTGACGCAGGGCCTGGCCAGGCGCCTGCTGCGTCGGGCGCCGCTGCCGCCGCCCCGCTGGCAGGTGGACCTGCACGCCCGCGACGGCACGCTCCTCGGCGTCGCCGACGCGTGGTGGCCAGAGGCGGGCCTGGCGTGGAGCCTGGGCACCCAGCGGCTCCCGCTACCCCAGGACGACCCGACGAGGGCGACGCTGGCGGAGCTGGGCATCACGGTCCTGCACACCGACCCGGAGCAGCTGCGTACGGCCCCGGACACGGTCATGGCCGAGCTCGCGGCAGCGTTCACCTACGCGGCGACCAACCCCCACCACAACCGCCGATGACGCCCGCCCCGCACGTGCCCGGGCCCTCACCCCAACCGAACGGAGCAACGACGCCACAACCTCCCGAACAACCATCAGGCCAGCCCCGCCTCCGATGTCCCGCACCAGCGCATACCGCGCACTCCACCTCCGACCCGCCGGCGTCCCCAACCCACGCGAGCACCGCGGCCGGCCGCACGCTCGATCACCCGGAGCCGCGCACCGTCCCACAGCCCCTTGCCCCCAAACCGATCGGATCAGCGATGCGACGAGCTCACCAGCACTCATCGGGCAGCTTGCCCTCGATGTCCCGAACGTGCACGCATACCGGACACGGCCCATCGGCGACGCCGCTCTTTCCCACACTCAAGGCGGGCGCCCCGGTCACCGCCACACATCAGGACGCGACAACCGCAGCGCTCGGCAGCCCCACGCCCGCATCCCGCCCAGCCCTTGCGCCCCAACCGAAAGGATCAGCGCCGCGGCGGCCTCACCAGTACTCGTCGGGCAGCTTGCCCTCGATGTCCCGCACGTGCGTGCGCGCGCACGCCGGGCACAGCCAGCTCCGCCCCTGCCGGTCGTTCTCCACGCTCCAGGCGAGCGCCTCGGCCGGTGGCGCGTCGGCGCGCGATCGGCCGCAGCGCTTGCATATCGGGGGTTCCTGGGACCTGTCCGCCATGGCGCACAAGGGTACGTCACGAAGCTCGGCGTCCCAGATGGACTGTCGAGGCGCCGAGCACGAACACGTCGTCCCGCGCGCCGACGTAGGCGTCGTCCTCGGGGTCGAGCAACCGTTGCACCACCTGGCGATCGGACTCGGTCATCTCGTCCTCACCGACGCCCGCCATCCAGGTCAGCCAGTCCACAACGGACTGCCGGACGAGCTCCGACCCCGGCGCCGGCAGGTCGATCAGGAAGCTGAAGGAGTGCGTGTCGACCAGCCCGGCGGCGCCCAGCGCGCTGGTCCAGCCGACCGGCAGCCGGACCGATCCGGACATCTCGGCGCGCATGCGAGCGAACCAGGTGTCCCGCATCGCGATCAACCGGTCGACGAGCCCGGGTTCGCCGATGCCGAGGTCCCACGGCAGGCATCGGGTGGACAGGCCGCCTTCGGACAGGGCCAGCCACCCGCCGGGCGCCACGACGTGTGCGAGGCGGTCGATGGCCTTCTGCTGGTCCGGGAGGTGGTGCACGACGCGTGAGGCCCACACGAGGTCGGCGGCGGGGAGCTTGCCGGGCAGGCCGTCGTCGGCGGCGTCCACCCGCACCCCGTCCACCCCCACCGCGTCGCCGGCGACACAGCGGGTGAGCTCGACGGCGGCCGAGAGCAGCTCCTCGACGGCGTCGGCCAGCACGACCCGGCCACCACCGCGGGCGGCCAGCACGGTGGCGAACGCGACACTCATGCCACCCGCACCGGAGCCGACGTCCACCACGACGGGAGGAGACCCACCAGGCGTCAGCGAGTCGATGAGCCGCTCGGCAACCGGCCGGTTGAACCCGGCATTCACCTCGTCCGCACGCCGCAGCGCGACGAGCCGCTCCGTCCAGTCGATGCCGTCATGCGTATGCGCCATACCCGCGACGTTAGTCGCCCCAAACTCGAGGCGCGGTCACCACGCACCACCTCACCACACCGAAACGCGCGCTCGGCCCGTCCCGCGGACGCAACGCCGGCGAGCCCGATCAGCACCCGGTCACACAAGGCCGCGGGCCCGCGCCACCAACCCACGTGAAAGGACTCCGCCCGACCCTGACACCGCGATCACCGCCGATCGCGACCGGTCCACCCACTCGACAACACCGTCCATCGAACGGTCAGCTCCCCGAGGAGCACAACCACCAACCGGGACGGAGCCACGCCCCCGATGACCGAACGGAGGACCCGACCACGAGCACGTACGAGCCGGGCATTACAACCGGCGGAGCCCGACCAGCACCCGCCGCATGAACTCGAGGTCCGGCGCCACACCGGCCGTCGGGTGCACGACGACCGTGCCGTTGGTGGCGAGGTCGCCGAGCAGCACCCGGGCGACGCCGAGCGGCACCGACATCAACGCGGCCACCTCCGCGACCGACCGCGGCCGGGCACACAACTCGATGATCGCCCGCCCCTGGGTGGTCTGTGTCCCGTCGCGCGCGGCCCACCGGCTGGTGGAGACGAGCGCTTCGAGCGCGAGGTCGTAGCCGGCCCGGGTGCGCCCGCGGGTGTGCGCATAGGGCCGCACGATGGCCGACGCCCAGGGCAAGGTCGTCCGCTCGCCCGGCCTGATGACGGAAGGTCGCCCATCGGGCCGCGACAACGGCGCAACCCCGAGCAGGTCGACCGACGACGGCCCCCGCTCCGCGGCCGCCACCGGCGTCCCATCGACCCCGCCACCAGCGAGGTCCGCCCCGGCGCGTCGAACCGAGGAGCCCGAAGACGACCAGGAGGTGGAGGAGGGGTGGGGGGCGGGGGCCGGGGCCGGGAGATCAGCACCGGACCGCTTTCCGCGCTTCACCCGCCGCACCGAGTACGGCCCGTACCGAGCCCCGGTGCCCCCGACGGGAACCGGCTCATCACCGACCCCACCGTCGATCCCGGCCTGCCCACCCGCGCCGTCCCGGTCCACGACGCGGTCCGCAGGACCATCGCGACCTGGAAAACCGTGCCGGCGGTCATCGACACCGTGTCGGCCGACCGGACCACCGAACGCGTCTTCGCCACCATCGCCTGCCACGCCGCCGCGGCCGACCGCATCACCATGGCTCACTGTGCCGGCCGACCCGTCCGCCCACGCACGGTGCCGACCGGGGACACCGCCGTAGCTGTCGTGGCTCCCGACTCCGCTCCGCCGGGCGGTGTCAACCCGGTAGCCGGTACCGCCATGGCCAGCCGCACCGCCGTAGCCAGCCGCACCGCCGTAGCCAGCCGGGCCGCCGCCATGTCCCGCCTCATCGGCCCGCCCGCCGACCGGGCCGGTCCCACCCATCCGGTCACCGACCACCCAACCGGACGGTCCAACCTCGCCAGACGCGTCGGACGGATCGGCCGCATCGAACCGGCCGCCGCGGAGAGCCGCACCGACGCCGGTGAACCGGCCGTCCATGCCATCCCATCCGCTCGGGCCATGCGTCATCGCCCCGCGGTGAGCCGTTGCGCCCGTCGAATCGACATGGCACCGGTCGGCGGGCGGATCCGCGACGTGCGCGGGCGGCTCCGGTTCCGTCTCGGCGTCGGACTCGCCGAGGGCCGCGGCGGAGGGAAACCTCGCGCCGGTTCGTCCTACCCCGCTCGTTCGCGGTGTCCTGGCCAGACGTCGTCGTCCGGCGGTCGTCCGTCTGGTGCCGTCACCTGTCGCCACTGCGCCGTCCCCATAGGCGTCCGTCGATGGTCGAACCAACCTGACACGTTACGACCGATCCGGTGGCTGTCGGTGACATCCGCGTTACCGACGCGTTCCGCGGTCATGAACCGCATCCAGGTCGCCGGAGCCGAAGCCGGCGGCGGTGGCGCGGCAGCGGTTGGCCGCCGGTCCAGGCGAGCTGAACCTGGGGCCGGACGACAGCCCGGCTACGGGATGGGACCTCTGTGGGACGCGCCGTGCGTCTTGGGTTCCCGTCGGCGACCGGCGAAGTCGAGGCATTCCGGCAGTTGACGTCGGCCCCGATTCACCGAGCCCGCCGGCAAGCAGGACAGCCTGCGGTGCTGCAGGAGGCCGGCATCCCCGGCGTCCCACCCGAAGGTGAATCGGCGGCCGGTTTACGCCCGGGCCGAGTGGCGGCAGCAGGCGGCGGTGGACGTCGCCCATACCCGACCTCGGGAAAGCACGCCGCGCAGTCATTCGTAACCGACCGCCAACTGTTCGCTCAGACGCCGGAGAGCCGCCTTACCCGCCCGACGTGCGGGAATTCGATTGGTCCCAGATCAACGCTTGGTTACCTTTTCCACTGTGACGCGCCCAGATTGTGACTCGTACCTGATCTGCGCGACGCCCCGCTCGGGAAGTACCTTGCTGTGCGGTCTGCTGGACTCGTCCGGGGTTGCCGGCCACCCGGCCTCCTACTTCAATCGCAAGAGTCTGAACGAGTACGCCGACGACTGGCGTATAGCCCGACCGCGTGATGGACGGATCGACGAAGCGTTCGTTCGAGCGGCGCTCACCGCCGGCAAGACCCCGAACGGTGTCTTTGGCGGGAGGGTCATGGCCGAGTCGCTACCGGAACTGATCAGTGGCCTTGCCGCCGCCGCATCCGGACCAGCGGCGACGGCTGTCGACCTGTTGAGCGCCCGGATGGGTCGACTCGGATTCGTTCACCTGCGGCGACGCGATGTCGTGGCCCAGGCGGTGTCGTGGGCGAAGTCACTGCAAACCCATTTCTGGCATCCGGGCGAGGCCGTCGCGCCCGGAGGTCGGGATCCTCATTACGATGAAGAGCTGATCGGCCGGCTTGTCGCCACGATCGAGAGAGCCGAGGCGGACTGGACAACCTGGTTCGCCTCGCACGGCATCGCGCCTTGCGAGGTGACGTATGAGGAGCTGGCGGCGGATCCCCGCCGCACCGCACGAAATGTGCTCGACTATCTCGGTCTGAATGTTCCGCCGGATCGGCACCTGGTGGTCGGGCACCGTCGACAGGCCGACCACATCAACGCCGACTGGATTGCGAGATTCACGTCTCGCTGAACGGGAGCTCAAAAGGCGACCGCCCGCCACCCACGCGGGGTGACGGGCGGCATCCGGTCGAGTCAGAGGAGGTCGTTCGCGCGTTGGGCGCGTCTGGCCGCCCAGGCCGAGAGCCGTTGCCAGCGCTTGGCCGAGCTCAACCGGCGGACCAGGCGCGCGTGATCCGCGACCTGTTCCGCCTCACGCATTCGTTCTCTGGCGAGACTTTCGTACATCAGCATTGACTTGCTCCCACTCTGGCGAAAATCGGTCATCAACTCGGCGTCGGTCATCGGGGTGGTCACGGTGGTGTTCACGCAGCTGCCTCCTGGGCGCGGGCGGCCTGCTCGGCCGCGTCTCGAGCAACGTCCTCCTTGCGCGGACGGCCACGCGGCCGCTTGCGGGCGATGACCACCCCGCGCTCGAAGATCTCGCCACCCCAGACACCCCACGGCTCCTGCCGGGCCAGCGCGCCGGCGAGGCACTCGCTCCGGACCGGGCAGTCCAGGCACAGCTGCTTCGCCCGCTCGAGGTCGGCGGGAGTGTCGGCGAACCACAGGTCGGGGTTGCTGCCCGACCGGCAGGGCAGGTCCAGCCCGGCCGACGGCGCGACGTCGAGCAGGTCGCTCACGCCGAGCCCACCCGGGCTGAGCAGGTCCGGAGATGCCCCACTCGAGAGTGGGACAGTCGCGGTTGACATGACTTGCACTCCTGTTCTCGTACTTCCTTGTTCGCGGTTTTGGTGATGTACCTGCAAAAACACGAAGGCCGCGGATCCGATGTACGGGTCCGCGGCCTTCGTGAGCCTGACGACTTGACGGGGCGTCAAGTTATTCGCTCAGAAGTCATAGCGGACAGGTCGGACGGGAGATCGGCGATCGTCGGCGTCATGACGTTCACACCGGTGGCCATGAAGCGACCGCGCTGGAACGCGACAGCCTTCACCTGGTGCGCGGCCTTGACCTCGGACGCAACGGTGCCCCCGGACACGGGGTAGCCAGGGGCGCACAGGATCTTGATGTTCTCCACGACTGGCCACCTCCTCACTCGTCCGAAGATCTACCGGGCACTCTCGCCCTGCTCATGCAGGCTATTAGCCCGCAGCACACGCGTGCAACAGGTTTTTCGGGACTTCCTCGTGAAGTGTTACGGGGTCACCCCTCGGCCCGCAGCAACGAAAGCACCTCGGTGCCGAACTTGTCCAGTTTGCTCGCCCCGATGCCGGCGATGGACACCAGCGCGGCGGGGTCGGCGGGCCGCTGCTCGGCGATCGCCATCAGCGTCGCGTCGGTGAACACCACATAGGCCGGCACCTTCAGCGCCCGCGCCCGCTTCGCCCGCCATTCCCTCAGCCTGGCCAGCAGTTCCTCGTCCAGGTCCGCCGGGCAGCTCGCGCACCGGCCGAGCTTCACCGCCGCCGCGCCGAGCAGCGGACCGCCGCACACCCGGCAGCGCGGCGCCGCCGACCCGTCCCGCTGCCGCGACCTCGCGAGGCGGGACGTCGGGTGGTCCTCCGGAATCAGCCCGTAGAGAAAACGGCTGCGCCGCCGGTTGCGCCGCCCGCCGTCCGCCCGCGCCAGCGCCCACGACAGCGACAGGTGCCGCCGCGCCCGGGTCACCCCGACGTACAGCAGCCGCCGCTCCTCCTCGACCGCCACGTCGTCACCGTCCGCGTGCAGGATCGGCACGGTGCCCTCGACCAGCCCCACGAGGAACACCGCGTCCCACTCCAGCCCCTTCGCCGCGTGCAGCGACGCCAGCGTGACGCCTTCGACGGTCGGCGGGTGCTGCGCCCGCGCCCGCATGTCCAGCTCGGCGACGTACTGGACCAGGTCGGCGCCCTCGACCGTGGCGGCCAGCTCCTCGGCCAGCTCGACCAGCGCCAGCAGCGACTCCCACCGCTCCCGGGCCGAGCCGCCGGCCGGCGGCTCGGCGGTGAGCCCGAGCGGCTCCAGCAGCTCGCGCACGATCTTGGGCAGCTCGCCGGTCGGCCGGGCGGCGGCCGCCGTGCGCAGCGCCGCCGTCGCCTGGCGCACCTCGGTCCGCGCGAAGAACCGCTCACCGCCGCGCACCAGGTAGGGGATGTCGAGCTCGGCCAGCGCCTGCTCGTAGGTCTCCGACTGCGCGTTCACCCGGTAGAGGACCGCGATCTCGCTGGCCGGCGTGCCGCCGTCGAGCAGCTCGGAGATCCGCCTGGCCACGGCGGCGGCCTCGGCCGGCTCGTCGTCGTACTCCGCGAACGCGGGCGCGGGGCCGGGCTCCTGCTGGCCGACCAGCCGCAGCCGCGAGCCGGCCGGCCGGTCCCGCGCGGCGCCGATCACCCGGTTGGCGAGCGCCACCACCTCCGGCGTGGACCGGTAGTCCCGCTCCAGCCGGACCACGGTGGCGTTCGGGAACCGCCGGGTGAAGCCGAGCAGCGGCCGCGGCGACGCACCGGCGAACGAGTAGATCGTCTGGTTCGCGTCACCCACCACGGTGAGGTCGTCCCGCTCGCCGAGCCACGCGTCGAGCACGCGCTGCTGCAGCGGCGTCACGTCCTGGTACTCGTCGACCACGAAGCACCGGTACCGGTCGCGGAACTCCTCGGCGACCGCGGGGTGCTCCTCCAGCGCGGCCGCGGTGTGCAGCAGCAGGTCGTCGAAGTCCAGCAGGTTGGCCTTTCCCTTGAACGACTCGTACCAGCGGTACACGCTCGCCACCAGCTCGACCGGCGCCGGCGGCCTGCGGTGCGCCCGGCCGGCCGCCGCCGGGTAGTCGTCCGGGGTGACCATCGACGCCTTGGCCCACTCGATCTCGGTGGCCAGGTCGCGCAGCACCTCGGCCTCGGTGCCGGCCCCCGCCCGGTGCGCGGCCTGGCTGACCACCCGCAGCTTGCTGTCGAGCAGGTCCCACTGCGGCCCGCCGACCACCCGCGGCCAGAAGTACCGCAGCTGGCGCAGTGACGCGGCATGGAACGTGCGGGCCTGGGCGCCGTGCACGCCGAGCGCGCGCAGCCGGGTGCGCAGCTGGCCCGCGGCCCGCGCGGTGAACGTCACGGCGAGCACCTGCCCGGCGGCGACGTGCCCGGAATGGATGAGCTGCGCGATGCGGTGCACGATCGTGCGGGTCTTGCCGGTACCGGCGCCGGCCAGCACGCACACCGGCCCGCGCGGCGCCTCGACGGCGGCGAGCTGCTCGGGGTCGAGCCCGGCGAGCGGTCCCTCGTCGTGTGTCCCCGGTCCCGCCTGCCGCCCAGCCATGGGGGGCATCCTGACAGACGTCACCGACCGGGTCGGTCAGGGACATGCCGGTCGGCCGACTCCGCCTGCGGTGCGGCCCCGTATCCTGGGAGTCATGGCTCAGAAGCAGGACAAGGCGGCCGCCGCCGAGGCGAAGAAGGCCCGGAAGGCGGCGTCCAAGGCCAAGCGGTCGCAGCTCTTCCAGGCGTTCAACATGCAACGCAAGGAGGACAAGGCGCTCATCCCGCTGATGCTCGGCGTTCTCGTCGTGGTCGCGGGGGTGGTGTTCGGCCTGGGCATGATCATCGGCATGCAGTGGGTCCTGCTGCCGGTCGGCGTCGCGCTGGGCCTGCTCGGCGCGGTGATCCTGTTCGGCCGCCGGGTGCAGAAGAACGTGTACGGCAAGGCCGAGGGCCAGCCCGGCGCCGCGGGCTGGGCGCTGGACAACATGCGCGGCCGCTGGCGGGTCACGTCCGGCGTGGCCGCCACCACCCAGGGCGACTTCGTCCACCGCGTGCTCGGCCGGCCGGGCGTGGTGCTGGTCGCCGAGGGCTCGGCGCACCGGGTACGCAACCTGCTCGCGCAGGAGAAGAAGCGCGTCGCGCGGGTCGTCGGCGACACCCCGATCTACGACTTCGTCGTCGGCAACGACGAGAACCAGGTGCCGCTTTCCAAGCTGCAGCAGCGGATCATGAAGCTGCCCAACAACCTCAAGCCCGCGCAGATCGACACGCTGGAGAAGCGCCTGTCCGCGCTGGCCGCCCGCAGCGCCGGCGCGCAGATGCCGAAGGGCCCGATGCCGCAGGGCGCGAAGATGCGCAGCGTGCAGCGCGCGATGCGCCGCCGCTGAGTGGTGGCCCGTTCCGGCCCCGGATGTGCCGGCGGTCGTGGAGACCGGCCCGCGCGGTGAGCCCGACCTGGTGCCGCGTCTAGCGGGTGCGCAGGACGATCGTCCCGACGGCCTTGTCGTGGATGCCGCGCCCGTCGGCGTCCCAGATCACCGCCGGCACGATGACCGCCGTCAGGATCGCGCGCGGAACGGCGCGCAGCGGACCGACCATGCCGGCGCCGTCCAGGCGAGCCACCCGGATGCCCAGCGCCGCCATGCCCGCGGTGAAGCCGAACAGCGAGATCGCGCACACCGAGATCAGGAACCACACCAGGACCGCCCAGTAGTTGAAGGTCTGCATGACCTCCGGGCGTGACACGTCCACACGCACGAACAGGCTCGTCACCAGCGAGGCGATGACGAGGTCGAGGAGCAGCGCCGCGAGCCGCGCGCCGCGGGAGGCCACCGAGCCGGGGCCCTCGCGGGGCAGGCCGAGCCGCTCGCCCGGCCACTGCTGCTGCGCGGGCGCCTGCTCCCGGTCCTGGGCCGAACCCGGCCCGGACAGCCAGGAACCCGTCCACCTCGCGCGCTCACTCACTCCTCAAGAGTAGGACCAGGTGCGCGCGGTGTTGCCGGCTGGCATGCTCAAGGGCTCCACACCCTGTCGTTAACACCGGCGAAACATGAGGGTGATGGTCGGGCAACACCGCACTCATAGCTTGGCCGCGAGCGTTTGAGCAAGAGGTAAGGAGCCAACGAGCGTGTTCAACACTTCCGACGAGGTCCTCAGCTTCATCTCCGACGAAGAGGTGAAGTTCATCGACGTCCGGTTCTGCGACCTCCCGGGCATCATGCAGCACTTCACGGTGCCCGTTCAGTCCTTCGACGAGGGCACGATCGACGAGGGTCTTGCGTTCGACGGCTCCTCCGTGCGCGGGTTCCAGCAGATCCACGAGTCCGACATGCTGCTGCTGGCGGACCTGGCCACCGCGCGCATCGACCCGTTCCGTGCCGACAAGACGCTCAACATCAACTTCTTCGTGCACGACCCGCTGACCCGCGAGGCCTACAGCCGCGACCCGCGCAACATCGCGCGCAAGGCCGAGGAGTACCTCGCCGAGTCCGGCATCGCCGACTCCGCGTTCTTCGGTCCCGAGGCGGAGTTCTACACGTTCGACTCCGTCCGGTTCGACAGCGCGGAGAACGGCTCCTTCCACGAGATCGACTCCGTCGAGGGCTGGTGGAACACCGGCGCCGACGAGGTCGGCGGCAACCGCGGCTACAAGACCAAGTACAAGAGCGGCTACTTCCCGGTGCCGCCGGTCGACCACTTCGCCGACCTGCGCGCCGAGATCGTGACGAACCTGATCGGCGCGGGCTTCACCGTGGAGCGCGCGCACCACGAGGTGGGCACCGCCGGCCAGGCAGAGATCAACTACAAGTTCAACACGCTCCTGCACGCCGCGGACGACCTGCAGCTGTTCAAGTACATCGTGAAGAACACCGCGTGGGCCGCGGGCAAGACCGCGACGTTCATGCCCAAGCCGCTGTTCGGGGACAACGGTTCCGGCATGCACTGCCACCAGTCGCTGTGGAAGGACGGCGAGCCGCTGTTCTACGACGAGTCCGGCTACGCCGGGCTGTCCGACGCCGCGCGCCACTACATCGGCGGGCTGCTGCACCACGCGCCGAGCCTGCTGGCGTTCACGAACCCGACGGTGAACTCCTACCACCGCCTGGTGCCCGGCTTCGAGGCGCCGGTCAACCTCGTCTACTCGCAGCGCAACCGGTCGGCGTGCGTACGCATCCCGATCACCGGCGACAACGCCAAGGCCAAGCGCATCGAGTTCCGCTGCCCCGACTCGTCGGGCAACCCGTACCTCGCGTTCTCCGCGATGGTGATGGCCGGCATGGACGGCATCAAGAACAAGATCGAGCCGCCCACGCCGATCGACAAGGACCTCTACGAACTGCCGCCGGACGAGGCCAAGGACGTGGCCACCGTGCCGTCGTCGCTCAACGCGGTGCTGGACAGCCTGGAGGCCGACCACGACTTCCTGCTCGAGGGCGGCGTGTTCACGCCGGACGTGATCGAGACCTGGGTCGACTTCAAGCGGGAGAACGAGATCGACCCGCTGCGGCTGCGCCCGCACCCGTACGAGTTCGCCCTCTACTACGACGTCTGATCCCACCTGGACAACGGCCCGGCGGTCGCGGGAATACCCGACCGCCGGGCCGTTTCTCGTCGCTACCGCGCCAGCAGCCCGTCGAACAGGACCGTGAGGGCGCGGGCGCGCAGGTGCGGGTCCGCGGTCTGGTCGGCGGCCAGGCACGCGCCGGCCAGCAGGACCATGACCTCCGCCAGCGTGACGTCCGCGCGGATCGCGCCGGTCCGCTGGGCGGCGTCGAGCAGGGTGCCGAGCGTGCGGCGGATGCCCTCGCCCACGTCGGGGGCGGAGCGTTTCACGTCCACGCCGACCACCGCCATCGTGTCGGCGAACGCCTTCTTCGCGGCGGCCTCCTCAACGATGCGGGTGAAGAACTCGCGGAACGCCGCCGCCGGGTCGTCCGTCCCCAGCGGTGCCTCGTCGACCAGCCGTGACAGGCGCCGGACCACGATCGCCTCGTAGAGGGCCTCCTTCGTCGGGAAGTGGCGGAACACCGTGCCGATCCCGACGCCCGCCCGGCGGGCGATCTCCTCCGTCGAGCCCGCGGCGCCGCGCGTGCCGAACACCTCCTCGGCCGCCGCCAGCACGCGCTCGCGGTTGCGGCGCGCGTCGGCGCGCATTCCCGGCGGCGTCATCGGCGGTCGTTGACAAGCGGAGTGAGTAGTCCGTATCGTCGTCCTAGCGGAGTCATGACTCCGATTCTACGAGCCGAGGGGGCACCATGTCCGACAGCCCACGTGCGGTGGCGCAGCGCCTGCTGGCGGGGATCACCGAGGCCAGATGGTCCGAGCTGGCCGACCTGTACGACGAGGACACCGTGGTGGAGCAGCCGTTCAGCCCGCGGCCGATCGTGCTGCGCGGGCGCGCCGAGGTGGCCGAGCACTTCGTCGGCGCCGCGGAGATGCCGCTGCGGCTGTCCGCGACGAACGTCGTCGTGCACGAGACGACCGACCCGGAGGTGGTCGTCGTCGAGTTCGACTACGACGTCGAGACCGAGGCCCGCACCGCGACCGTGCACAACATCCAGGTGTTCCGCGTCCGCGACGGGCGCATCGTCGCCTCCCGCGACTACCACGACCACCGCGCGATCGCGGCCGTGCTCGCCGGCTAGTGCGGTGTCCACTAACGTTGGTGGGTTTATCGGCGGATCCAGGTTTCCGCCGGCAAGGCGCCGATTCGTCCTCGTACTGGACCGTACTCGGGCGGATCGGCAACGCCGCCGGCGGGAAGCTGGGCCGTCGAGAGATCCGGTGAACGTTGGTGGACACCGCACTAGGTGAGGATCGACGCGTCGAAGCCGCGCGACTCCAGCGCGGCGCGGGGGTCGGTCACCAGCTTGCGGGCCTCGAGGTCCATCAGCCCGACGATGCAGTACACCTCGGCCGCGACCGTGCCATCGGCCTTGGTGATCATCGAGTCGACGTCGAACGTCCTGCCGGTGCCGAACTTGACCTCGCAGGACACCTCGATGTGCTCGCCCGCGCGTAACTCGCGGCGGAAGTTGACCGTGGTGCTCAGCAGCACGGGCGCGATGCGCCGGTCCACCAGCCCGTCCCAGGCGCAGCCGGCCGCGGTGAACCCGGACATCCGCGCGACCTCCGCGTACTGGTGGTACACGGCGTGGTTCACGTGCCCGAGCGCGTCCAGCTCGTAGCTCCGTACGACGATCGGGGTGCGAAAGGCCGCCATGGGCCAACTGTAGAAGCGGGCACCGACGAAAGACCCGCGACAGTGACTCAGTCCTCGTAGAACAGCCGCTCCACGACCCCGCGGGCCCGGCGCAGCGTGCGCCGGTAGGAGTCGAGGAACTCGCCGGGATCGGCGTCGGGGCGCAGCACCGAGGCCACCGCCGCGAGCTCCCGGCCCGAGGAGGGCAGCTGGTCGGACACCTTGCCGCGCACGAGCGTGGTCGCGTTGCGGGCGTGCGTGGCGAGCAGCCAGGCCTCGCGCAGTGCGGTCGCGTCGACCTCGTCGACCAGGCCCGCCTCCACGGCGACGCCGAGGCCGTCCACCGTGGACGTCGTGCGCAGCGCCGGGACGTCGTGCGCGTGGCGCAGCTGCAGCAGCTGCAGGGTCCACTCGATGTCGGCGAGCCCGCCGCGGCCGAGCTTGGTGTGCGTGGCCGGGTCCGCGCCGCGCGGCAGCCGCTCGGTGTCCACCCGCGCCTTGATCCGCCGGATCTCCCGGGTGCGCGCGGTGTCCAGGCCGCCCTCGGGGTAGCGCACCGGGTCGATCATCTCGACGAACCGGGCGCCCAGCTCCTCGTCGCCGGCGATCGGCCGGGCCCGCAGCAGCGCCTGCGCCTCCCACACCTGCGCCCACTGCCGGTAGTAGGAGCGGTAGGACTCGAACGTGCGCACGATCGGCCCCTGCCGCCCCTCCGGCCGCAGGTCGACGTCCACCTGCAGCGGCGGGTCCTGGCTCGGCGCACCCAGCAGCTTGCGCACGCTCTGCGCCACCCGCGAGGCGTACTTCACCGCGTCCGGGTCGGCGACCCCCTCGGCCGGCTCGCACACGAACAGCACGTCCGCGTCCGAGCTGTATCCCAGCTCCGCGCCGCCGAGGCGGCCCATGCCGATCACCGCGATCCGCGCCCGCCGCCCGCCTGCGGACACCGCCTCGGCCCGGTCGACCGTGGCGAGCGTCGCCTGCAGCACCGCGACCCAGACGCTGGACAGCGCGTGGCACACGGCCAGCACGTCCATGAAGCCCAGCAGGTCCGCCGAGGCGACGCGCAGCAGCTCCTGCCGGCGCAGCGACCGGGCCGCGGCGACGGCGTTGCCCAGGTAGCCCTGCCGGTTCACCGCCTGGCGCAGCGAGGTCGCCACCTCCGCGGTGTCCCGGCCGGCGAGCTGGTCCGCGTCGCCGAGCATCCGCAGCACCTCGGGCGCGCGGACCACGAGGTCGGGCACGAGCTTGGAGGTGCCCAGCAGGGTGGCGAGGCGCTCGACGACGGCCGCCTCGTCGCGCAGCACCCGCAGGTACCACTCGGTGGCGGTCAGCGCCTCGGACACCCGCCGGTAGGCGAGCAGTCCGCCGTCCGGGTCCGGCGTCTCGGCGAGCATGTCCAGCAGGGCCGGCAGCAGTGCCCGCTGGATCGCCGCGCGCCGCGACACCCCGGCTGTCAGCGCTTCGATGTGCCGCAGCGCGCCGTCGGGAGCGGCGTAGCCGAGCGCGGCCAGCCGCGCCTGCGCCGACTCCGGCGACAGCCGCTGCGCCTCGCCCGGCACCCGGGCCACGGCCTCGAGCAGCGGGCGGTAGAACAGCTTCTCGTGCAGCCGGCGGATCCGCCGCACGTGCAGGTGGAACTCCGCCTGCAGCATGTCACCCTCGGCCTTGCCGCGGTCCGGGCGGATCCCGGCGGCCCGGGCGAGCCGGCGCAGCTCGTCGGTGTCGCCGGCGGCGGGGAACAGGTGGGTGCGGCGCAGCTTCTGCAGCTGCAGCAGGTGTTCGAGCCGCCGCAGGAACCGGTAGGACTCCCCCAGCTCGGCGGCGTCGGCGCGGCCTACGTAGCCGCCCTCGCCGAGCGCGACCAGAGTGTCCACAGTGGACCGACGGCGGAGCGTCTCGTCGGCGCGGCCGTGCACGAGCTGGAGCAGCTGGACGGCGAACTCGACGTCGCGCAGCCCGCCGCGGCCGAGCTTGAGCTCGCGGTCGAGCAGCTCGGTCGGCACGTGGTCCTCGACCCGGCGGCGCATCGACCGCACGTCGTCGACGAAGTTGTCCCGGTCGGCGGCCGCCCACACGTGCGGCTGGACCACGTCGAGGTACTCCTCGCCCAGCGCCGCGTCACCCGCGATCGGGCGGGCCTTGAGCAGCGCCTGGAACTCCCAGGTGCGCGCCCAGCGCCGGTAGTAGGCCTGGTGCCCGTCGAGGGTGCGCACCAGCGGCCCGGCCTTGCCCTCCGGCCGCAGCGCCGCGTCGACCTCGAAGCACGCCTGGCCGGTCACCCGGATCATGGTGCTGGCCATCCGGGTGGCGGTGTCGATGTCGCCGTCCCCGACGAACAGGACGTCGACGTCGCTGACGTAGTTGAGCTCGTCGCCGCCGCACTTGCCCATGGCGATCACCGCGAGCCGGCACCGCTCGTGGGCGCCGCCGGCCTCCGCGGCGGCCACCGCGAGCCCGGCGCGGATCGCGGCCTCGGCGAGCGCGGTCAGCCGGGCGGTGGTCTGCGCGTAGGTGGGCACCGGCAGCTCGCGCTCGACGAGGTGGCCGAGGTCGTCCGCGGCGATCTCCAGCAGCAGCCCGCGGTAGCCGGCCCGCAGCGCGCGGACGGCGTCCTGCCCGGTGCGGCCCGCGACCCCGTCGGCGCCGGCGTCCACCGCCTCGAGCAGCACGCGGGTGTAGTCGGCGACCGAGTGCTGCCGGTCGGTCAGCAGGCGACGCCACGTCCCGTCGCGGGAGATCACGAAGTCGGCGAGCGCGCTGGACGCGCCGAACACGGCGAGCAGCCGGCCGCGCAGGCCGCGGTCGGTGGCGATCGCCCGGTCGAGCGCGGGCCAGCCGTCCGCGTCGGCGGTGCGGATCCGGTCGAGGGCGATCAGCGCCGCGTCCGGGTCGGCCGTCCGGGACAGCGCCACCATGCTGGTCTCGCGGTCCGGCGCCGGGCCGCCCTCGCCCCACCAGCCCGCGGCACGCAGGTGCTCGGCGGCGCGGTCGTCGGTGAGCCCGAACCGTGCGGTCGAGGGGGCGGTGCGGACGCGGTCGGCCATCGTCAGTGGCCGAGCAGCGGCAGCTGCGGACGGGCGGGGCCGGCGGCCTCCAGCTCGCCGGCCGCGAGCCGGACGAACCGCTCCGCGACCGGCTGCCAGGTCTCCGCGAGATCGGCGTGGAGCTGGTCGAGCCGCTCGGCGGTGAGCGATCCGGGCGGGGCGAACGCGGCCTCGTGCGGGCTGTCGCGGGCCCAGGCGAGCACGGTCTCGGTCGTGGTCTCGATGTGGAACTGCAAGCCGTAGGCGCAGCGGCCGATGCGGAACGCCTGGTTCGGGTAGCGGGTGGCGGAGGCGAGCAGCACGCTGCCGGCCGGCAGCCGGTCGATCGCGTCGGTGTGGAACTGGAGCACGTCCGGCATGAACGGCAGCTCGGCGAACAGCGGGTCGGTCCAGCCGATGTCACGCTTCGCGACCAGCTGCGGCCCGACCTCCGGACCGTCCTCCCCCACGACAACACCGCCGCCGGCCGCGACCGCCAGCAGCTGCCCGCCCAGGCAGACGGCGAGCGTGGGCAGCCGGGCGCCGACCGCGGCGGCGAGCAGCCTGCGCACGTCGGCGAGCCACGGGTGGTCGAGGTCGTCGTGGGCGCCCATGCCGCCGCCGAGGCAGACCAGTCCGGCGTAGCCGGTGAGGTCGGCGGGCAGCGGGTCGGCGGGCGGCGCGACGACATGGAGCGCGGCCCCGGCGTCGGCCAGCCAGTCGCCGAGCGGGCCCGGCGGGTCCTCCGCGTCGGGCTGGATGACGAGCAGTCGGGTCACGGCTCCCAGGGTAGCCACGCGTTTCCGGGCGGCGTCACGGCGCGGGCGTGAACTCGAGCTCGCAGGCGTCGAGCACCGGGCGGTACCCGATCTTCTGGTAGATCGAGTTCGAGGTCGGGTTGGCCAGGTCGGTGAACAGCAGCACGTGCGCGGCCCCGGCGTCGCGGGCCCAGCGCGACGCCGCGGCGGTGACCGCCGACCCGTAGCCGTGGCCGCGGTGCTCCGGCGGGGTGTACACGGGGCCGACTCGGCTCATGCCGTCGGTCGGCGCACCGACGTGCGCCCAGGACACGACCCGGCCGTCGAGCTCCCAGAGCAGGTACCGGTCGCCGCGGGCCAGTCCCTGGCGGATGACGTCCGCGATGTTGTCGAGCCCGCGATCGTGGTTCATGGCCTCGACCTGGAACGCCGTCCGCCAGCCGACCAGCAGCGGGACGTCGGCCTCGGTCGCGGCGCGGCCGGCACCGGGGATGACCGGATCGCGCAGGTCGCCGAGCTCGTAGAGGCGGTGGGCCATCACCTCGTGCACGCTCGCGCCGGAGCGCTCGGCCCAGGCGCGGGCGAAGTGCTCGGCGGCGTCGCGCGGGCCGTTCACGGCGGGTAGCGCCGGATCGACCGTGGCCAGCGCGTCGGCAACGGCCCCGGCGGCGTCGACGGGCAGCCCGCTGACGATCAGCGGCCAGGGCGGGGTGCGGAACGCGGCGCCGAGCAGCGTGCCGTCCTCGCGGTGGGCGGTCAGCATCACCGGTGTGGTCGCCGGATCGCGCAGGCCGCGGACGATCACCGTGAGCGCGAGGGTGTGCCGTACGGGGTCGGCCGAGTACAGCCGGCCGATCGCCGCCTCGAACTTCGCGGGGTCGTCGTAGGTCCGCACGTCCATGCGGCCAGGCTCGCGCGCGCGGACGCGCGGCGTCCAGCGATTTAGCGGTCCGGCTCGTGGTCGGTGCGGAACGACTCGAGCCAGTCGACGAGGGCGTCCGGGTGGCCGAATGCGAGGAGGTGCCCGCCGGGTGTCTCGTCCGGGACGATGCCGAGCCGCTCCTTGGCCAGGCGCCGGGCGAAGTCGAGCGGGAACAGCCGGTCGTCGCGGCCGATGAGGACGCGGGTGGGGACGTCGGGCCAGGCCTCCAGCGGCCACGGCTGGGCGAAGATGTTCTCCGACTGCCCGGGGATGCCGTGGTCGAGCGACGCGGCGACGACCTCCTCCGGCACGTCGTGCAGGAAGGTCACCATGGGGTCGAACGGCGCGTCCGGGTCGCGCCCCTCGTGTTCGTCCAGCTCGCGCTGTGCCTGGCGCTGACCGGTGTTGTCCCACCACTGGCCCGGGGTCTCGCCGGGGGCGGGGATCATCGGGGCGACGAGGACGAGCAGTTCGACGGGGAGCCGCTGGCACACGATCGGCGCCGTGTAGGCACCCATGGACTGGCCGACGACGATGAGGCCGGACCGGTGACCGACCGCGGCCACGACGGCGTCCGCGTAGTCGGCGAAGCCGGCGTCGTCATCGCCGATCGGCAGGTCCGGCGCCACGACGTCGTGACCGCGGTCGGTCAGCAACGGGACGACGCGGTGCCAGTAGAACGCGTCCGAGGCGCCGTGGATCAGCACGTAGGTGGCCATGCGCCCACCTTTCCGCACCGGTCCGGAAAAGCCAACGAGCCCCGCGAAAAATCGCGGGGCTCGTGGCGAAGAATGCTCGGCGGTGTCCTACTCTCCCACACCCTGTCGAGTGCAGTACCATCGGCGCTGGAGGGCTTAGCTTCCGGGTTCGGAATGGGACCGGGCGTTTCCCCACCGCTATAACCGCCGAAACTCTATGAAACTAGGCAACCACACACCGTCACACACTGGGTGGGGGTTGGTGTTTCAGAGTTGCATAGTGGATGCGACACAAATCAGATTGTTTGTGGGTAAGTCCTCGGCCTATTAGTACCAGTCAACTCCAACACATTACTGTGCTTCCATCTCTGGCCTATCAACCCAGTGGTCTAACTGGGGGCCTTAACCCACAATGGGGTGGGAGACCTCATCTTGGAACAGGCTTCCCGCTTAGATGCCTTCAGCGGTTATCCCTCCCGAACGTAGCCAACCAGCCGTGCCCCTGGCGGGACAACTGGCACACCAGAGGTTCGTCCGTCCCGGTCCTCTCGTACTAGGGACAGCCTTCCTCAAGTCTCCTGCGCGCGCGGCGGATAGGGACCGAACTGTCTCACGACGTTCTAAACCCAGCTCGCGTGCCGCTTTAATGGGCGAACAGCCCAACCCTTGGGACCTACTCCAGCCCCAGGATGCGACGAGCCGACATCGAGGTGCCAAACCATGCCGTCGATATGGACTCTTGGGCAAGATCAGCCTGTTATCCCCGGGGTACCTTTTGTCCGTTGAGCGACACCCCTTCCACCAGGTGGTGCCGGATCACTAGTCCCGACTTTCGTCCCTGCTCGACCCGTCGGTCTCACAGTCAAGCTCCCTTGTGCACTTGCACTCGACACCTGATTGCCAACCAGGCTGAGGGAACCTTTGGGCGCCTCCGTTACTCTTTGGGAGGCAACCGCCCCAGTTAAACTACCCACCAGGCACTGTCCCTGGACCGGATCACGGTCCGAAGTTAGACACCCAGTACGACCAGAGTGGTATTTCAACGATGACTCCACAACCACTGGCGTGGCCACTTCACAGTCTCCCACCTATCCTACACAAGCCGAACCAAGCACCAATACCAAGCTATAGTAAAGGTCCCGGGGTCTTTCCGTCCTGCCGCGCGTAACGAGCATCTTTACTCGTAGTGCAATTTCGCCGGGCCTGTGGTTGAGACAGCCGAGAAGTCGTTACGCCATTCGTGCAGGTCGGAACTTACCCGACAAGGAATTTCGCTACCTTAGGATGGTTATAGTTACCACCGCCGTTTACTGGCGCTTAAATTCTCACCTTCGCCGGCCGAAGCCAGCTAAGCGGTCCTCTTAACGTTCCAGCACCGGGCAGGCGTCAGTCCGTATACATCGTCTTGCGACTTCGCACGGACCTGTGTTTTTAGTAAACAGTCGCTTCTCGCTGGTCTCTGCGGCCGCCTGACCCTAGCCCGCAACGGGGCTTCAAGTCCTGCGGCCCCCCTTCTCCCGAAGTTACGGGGGCATTTTGCCGAGTTCCTTAACCACAGTTCACCCGATCGCCTTGGTATTCTCTACCTGACCACCTGTGTCGGTTTGGGGTACGGGCCGCATGAACACTCACTAGAGGCTTTTCTCGGCAGCATGGGATCACTCTACTTCGCCTCATTCGGCTATGCATCACGTCTCAGAATATGTGCACCGCGGATTTGCCTACGGCACTTCCTACACGCTTACACCAGTCACCATCAGCTGGCGGAGCTACCCTCCTGCGTCACCCCATCGTTTGGCTACTACCACCTCAGGTCCCACGCTCCCCACCAACAGATCCGAAGACCCACCAGCGGTTCGGGTGGTTAGTATCAGTGGGCTCGCCAGGGACGCATCCACGCGGGTACGGGAATATCAACCCGTTGTCCATCGACTACGCCTGTCGGCCTCGCCTTAGGTCCCGACTTACCCTGGGCGGATTAACCTGGCCCAGGAACCCTTGGTCATCCGGCGGCAGAGTTTCTCACTCTGCTTTCGCTACTCATGCCTGCATTCTCACTCCCACACCCTCCACCAGTGGCTTCCACCCTGGCTTCACCGGATGCAGGACGCTCCCCTACCCACCCACACCACTGCACCAGCCTCCGAAGAAACCAGTGGATGTACACGTGTGAGTGACACAGCTTCGGCGGTACGCTTAAGCCCCGCTACATTGTCGGCGCAGGACCACTTGACCAGTGAGCTATTACGCACTCTTTCAAGGATGGCTGCTTCTAAGCCAACCTCCTGGTTGTCTGGGCGACCCCACATCCTTTCCCACTTAGCGCACACTTAGGGGCCTTAGCTGGCGTTCTGGGCTGTTTCCCTCTCGACCACGAACCTTATCGCCCGCAGTCTCACTGCCACACTCTCACACACCGGTATTCGGAGTTTGGTTGATTTCGGTAAGCTTGTAGGCCCCCTAGACCATCCAGTGCTCTACCCCCGGCGTGAAACATGTGACGCTGCACCTAAATGCATTTCGGGGAGAACCAGCTATCACGGAGTTTGATTGGCCTTTCACCCCTACCCACAGCTCATCCCCCAGGTTTTCAACCCTGGTGGGTTCGGGCCTCCACGCCGTCTTACCGGCGCTTCACCCTGGCCATGGGTAGATCACTCCGCTTCGGGTCTAGAGCACGCGACTACAACGCCCTGTTCAGACTCGCTTTCGCTACGGCTACCCCACACGGGTTAACCTCGCCACGCACCACTAACTCGCAGGCTCATTCTTCAAAAGGCACGCCATCACAGTAACAAGACTGCTCTGACGGCTTGTAGGCACACGGTTTCAGGTACTCTTTCACTCCCCTCCCGGGGTACTTTTCACCTTTCCCTCACGGTACTAGTCCGCTATCGGTCATCAGGGAGTATTTAGGCTTAGCGGGTGGTCCCGCCAGATTCACAGCAAATTCCACGAGCTCGCTGCTACTCGGGAACACCACCAAGGAAGACACGCAGCTTTCGTCTACCCGACTCTCACGGTCTACGGTCCAGTATCCCAAACTGGTTCGACTAACACACGTGTTTTATCACTTCCCGCCGGCATGGCAGCACCAGCCAGATGGGTCCCACAACCCCGCACACGCAACCCCTGCCAGGTCTCACACGTACACGGTTTAGCCTCCTCCGCTTTCGCTCGCCACTACTCACGGAATCACGGTTGTTTTCTCTTCCTACGGGTACTGAGATGTTTCACTTCCCCGCGTTACCCCCACCACCCTATACATTCAGGCAGTGGTGACACCCCATGACGGGTGCCGGGTTACCCCATTCGGAAATCCTCGGATCTCAGCTCGGTTGACAGCTCCCCGAGGCATATCGCAGCCTCCCACGTCCTTCATCAGCTCCTGATGCCCAGGCATCCACCGTATGCCCTTAACAACTTAACACCACAAACGATCAAAGATGCTCGCATCCACTATGCAATTCTCAAACACCAACCAGCACACCCCGCCACACAAAACCACCTACACCAGTCACCTGCTGCGGTTTGGCT
>CAVSGQ010000013.1:55000-97826 GCA_963727495.1 uncultured Actinomycetota bacterium
GCGGCCAGGATCACCGCGTACGCCAGGTACGGGTTACAGGCCGAGTCCAGACTGCGGATCTCCACCCGGCGGGATGACGCCTTACCGGGTGAGTACATCGGCACCCGCACCAGCGCGGACCGGTTCGCGTGACCCCAGCACACCGCGGACGGGGCCTCACCCCCCACGATCAGGCGTTTGTAGGAGTTGACCCACTGGTTGGTGACCGCGGAGATCTCCCGCGCGTGCCGCAGCAGCCCGGCGACGAACGCCTTGCCGGTCGCGGACAGCTCGTAGGGGTCCTCGCCCTCGTAGAACGCGTTGCGGTCGCCCTCGAACAGGCTGACGTGGGTGTGCATGCCCGAGCCCGGCTGCTCGGAGAAGGGCTTGGGCATGAACGAGGCCCGCACGCCCTGGGTGAGCGCCACCTCCTTGACCACGTACCGGAACGTCATCACGTTGTCGGCCATGGTCAGCGCGTCCGCGTAGCGCAGGTCGATCTCCTGCTGCCCGGGCGCGCCCTCGTGGTGGCTGAACTCCACCGAGATGCCCATCGCCTCGAGCGTCTCGATGGCGTGCCGGCGGAAGTGCGTGGCCGTGGCGTGGCTGGCCTGGTCGAAGTAGCCGCCGTTGTCCGCCGGCACCGGCTCGCGGCCGTCCTCGTACAGCTCCGAGAGCAGGAAGAACTCGATCTCCGGGTGCACGTAGCAGGTGAACCCGGCCTCGTTGGCCTTCGCGAGCGTGCGCCGCAGCACGTGCCGCGGGTCGGCCCACGAGGGCGACCCGTCCGGCATCGCGATGTCGCAGAACATCCGCGCCGCGTAGTGATGGCCCTCCGGGTTCTCCCACGGCAGCACCTGGAACGTCGCCGGGTCGGGGCGGGCGACCATGTCCGACTCGTAGACCCGGGCGAAGCCCTCGATCGCGGAGCCGTCGAAGCCGATGCCCTCGGCGAACGCGCCCTCGAGCTCGGCCGGCGCGACCGCGACCGACTTGAGAAAGCCCAGGACGTCGGTGAACCAGAGGCGCACGAAGCGGATGTCCCGCTCCTCGAGGGTGCGGAGGACGAACTCCTGCTGTCGATCCATGTCGGCAGCCTAGGTAGATCGTGTTAACGGCGTGTTTCGACCTCGCTCGGATCCCGGATCGGGCGTATGGACAGCGACAGCAGCGCCGCCCCGACGCACAACCCGCCGGCGACGAACCAGGCCAGGTCGTAGCTGCCGCGGGCGTCCCGGACGGCTCCGGCGCCGAAGGCGGCGAGCGCGGCGCCCACCTGGTGCGAGGCGAACACCCAGCCGAACACCACCGGTCCGACGAGGCCGAACCGGTTGCGGCACAGCGCCACGGTCGGCGGCACGGTCGCGATCCAGTCCAGGCCGTAGAAGATGATGAACACCCACATGCTCGGCCGGGTGTCCGGGGCGAACAGCGCCGGCAGGATCATCAGCGACAGGCCGCGCAGCGTGTAGTAGCCGCCGAGCAGCACCCTCGGGTCGATCCGGTCGGTCAGCCAGCCGGAGAAGATCGTGCCGGCCACGTCGAACAGGCCGACCAGCGCGAGCAGCGAGGCGGCGGTCGTGTGCGGCATGCCGTGGTCGTGCGCGGCGGTCACGAAGTGCGTGCCGACCAGACCGTTGGTGGACGCGCCGCAGATCGCGAACCCGCCGGCGAGCAGCCAGAACGTCCTGGTCCGGGCCGCGTCGCGGAGGGTGCGCACGGCCCGTGCGGCGCTGCTGCCGGTGACCGCGAGCGGCGCGCTCGCCTCGGTGGCGCCCAGGGCGGTGGTGCCGACGTCGGCCGGGTGGTCGCGGAGGAAGGCCAGCACCAGCGGCACCACGGCGAGCGCCGCGCCGGCCACGACCAGGGCCGGCAGCCGCCAGCCGTGTGCCGTCGCGAGCGCGGCGACCAGCGGCAGGAACACCAGCTGGCCGGTGGCGCCCGCGGCGGTGAGGATGCCGCTGACCAGCCCGCGGTGGCGGACGAACCAGCGCCCGGTCACCGTGGCGACGAACGCCATCGACATCGAGCCGGTGCCGACGCCGACCAGCACGCCCCAGCACAGCAGCAGCTGCCAGCTCGCGGTCATGAACACCGTGAGCCCGCTGCCCGAGGCGACCAGGACCAGCGCGCCGGTCACCACGCGGCGCATGCCGAGGCGGTCCATCAGCGCCGCGGCGAACGGCGAGATCAGCCCGAACAGCACCAGGTTGATCGAGACCGCGGCCGAGATCGTGGCCCGTGACCAGCCGAACTCCGCGTGCAGCGGGTCGATCAGCACGCTCGGCACCGCGCGGAAGCCCGCGGCCCCGATCAGCGTGATGAACGACGCGCCCGCGACGAGCCAGGCCCAGTGAAGTCGTGTCCCCTGCCGCGCCCGCGGCTCCACCCGTGTCACGCGGACAAGCCTCATCGACGGGTACCCGGCGTGACGAGTGGCCAGATCGCCAATATGTGTAAGAATCTGGCCATGGCCGCCCCGCACCGCATCGCCGTGCTCGCGCTGGACGTCGTGATCGGCTACGACCTGGTGATCCCGCCGACGATCTTCGGCGAGGCCACCGACGGCGACGGCAACCCGCTCTACGAGGTCCGTGTCTGCGGTCTCGACCGGTCGCCCGTCCGGGTGCTGGCCGGGTACTCGATCGTGCCCGACCACGGCGCGGAGATCCTGGCCGAGTCGGACACGGTGATCGTGCCGGGCACCCGGCTGCCCGGCGCGCGCCGGCAGGGCACGCTGCCCGCCGAGGTCGCCGCGGCCCTGGCCACGGTCCCGCCCGGGACCAGGGTGATGTCGATCTGCACCGGCGCGTTCGTGCTCGGCGCGGCCGGGCTGCTGGACGGCAGGCCGGCGACCACCCACTGGGCGCACGCGGAGCGGTTCCGCGAGCTCTACCCGCGGGTGCGGCTGGACGAGAACGTGCTGTTCGTCGACGACGGCGACGTGCTCACCTCGGCCGGGCTGGGCGCCGGCGTGGACCTGTGCCTGCACGTCGTGCGCCGCGACCACGGCAGCGAGGTCGCCAACCGGGCGGCCCGCTACTGCGTGGTGCCGCCGTGGCGGGAGGGCGGACAGTCGCAGTTCATCGACCGGAACGTGCCCGAGCGACCGGGGCGAGAGCACCGCCGCGACCAGGGCGTGGGCGCTGCACGGCTCGACGAACCGCTCGACCTCGCGGCGCTGGCCGGGCACGCGCGGATGAGCGTGCGCACGTTCTCCCGCAGGTTCCGCGCCGAGACCGGCCAGTCGCCCGGCAGCTGGCTGGCCCAGCAGCGGGTGCGGCACGCGATGCACCTGCTGGAGTCGACCGACCTGTCGGTGGACGTGGTGGCGGCCCGATCCGGGCTGGGCACCGGGGCGTCGCTGCGCCAGCACATGCGCGCGGAGCTGGGTGTCGCGCCGCTGGCGTACCGGCGAACCTTCCGCGCCGGCTGACTGCGATTCGGACAAGGCCCGGACCACTCTCAGCCCGGCGGTTCTACGATGCCCGGCATGGTCATGCGCCGGTTCCTGGTCGCCCTGGTCGCGTTCGCCGCGACCGCCGTCCCCGCCTGCTCCTCCGACGACGGCGGCGCGGAGGGCGGCTCGCTTACCCGACGCGGCCGGGTTGCTCGAGGACGCCGCGGAAGGCGACCGCGGACATCACGAGCGCCCACTTCACGCTCACCGTCAACGGCACGGTGCCCGGGCTGGACGTGCAGAGCGCCGAGGGCGACCTGACCCGCGAGGGCGGCGACTCCGGCGCGGCGCAGGGCACGGTGAAGATGACACTGTTCGGCAACCTCTTCGAGGGCCAGTTCGTCATCGTCGAAGACAAGGCCTACATCAAGGGACCGACCGGCGGCTACCAGGAGCTTCCCGCGTCCCTGATCGCGAACCTCTACGACCCGGCGGCGATCCTGGACCCGACCCGCGGCATCGCGAACGTGCTGTCCAACGTGCAGGACCCGAACACCGAGGCCACCGAGGACATCGACGGCGTCGCGACGTACCGGGTGAAGGGCAAGGCCACCAAGGACGTCGTCGCGGACCTGGTGCCCGGCGTCGACTCCGATGTGGACGTCACGTTCTGGCTACGCCGCGACGACGGTCACCAGCCGGTGAAGGCGAGTGTGGGCGTGCCGGTGGACGGGTCCCCCACCGTCGATGTCACCCTGTCCGATGTGGACAAGCCGGTCGAGATCAAGCCGCCGAACTGAGATGGCCACCACCGTGACCGACGCGCCGCCGGCCGGGCGCGGGCGGGCGATCGCCATCGGGGCGGGCGGGCTCGCGGTGCTGCTCGGCGCGCTGGACACCTACGTGGTGGTCAGCGTGCTGCGGCAGATCATCGACGACCTGCAGATCCCGGTGAACCGGCTGGAGCGGGTCACCCCGGTGGTGACCGGGTACCTGCTGGGCTACGTGGCGGCGATGCCGCTGCTGGGCCAGGCGTCGGACCGGTTCGGCCGCAAGCGCCTGCTGCAGGCCTGCCTCGGCGGGTTCCTGGCCGGCTCGGTGGTCACCGCGCTGTCCGGGGACCTGGTCATGCTGGTGGGCGGCCGGTTGATCCAGGGAGTGGCCAGCGGGGCGCTGCTGCCGGTGACGATGGCCCTGGTGGCCGACCTGTGGGCGGCGCACCGGCGCTCGGCGGTGCTCGGCGCGGTCGGCGCCGCCCAGGAGCTCGGCTCGGTGCTCGGGCCGCTGTACGGGATCGCGATCGCGGCGGTCGCCGGCTGGCGCGGGGTGTTCTGGGTGAACGTGCCGCTCGCGCTGGCCGCGATGGTGGCGGTGCACTTCACGGTGCCGTCCCGGCGCGCTCCCCGGGCTCCCGTGGACGTCGTGGGCGCGGCGCTGCTGGCGGTCACGCTCGGCCTCGCGGTGGTCGGGCTGTACAACCCGGAGCCGGCCGAGCGGGTGCTGCCGCCGTGGGGGCTGCCGCTGCTCGCGGCCGCCGCGGTGGGGTTGGCCTGCTTCGTGGCGTGGGAGTACCGGGCGCGGACGCGGCTGATCGACACGCGAGGGGTGTCGATGCGGCCGTTCCTGGCGGCCCTCGGGGCGAGCCTGGCCGCGGGCGCCGCGCTGATGGTGACGCTGGTCGACGTGGACCTGTTCGCCCAGACGCTGCTGGACCGCGACGACCGGGGCAGCGTGCTGCTGCTGGTGCGGTTCCTGGTGGCGCTGCCGGTCGGCGCGTTGCTCGGCGGGTGGCTGGCCGGCCGGTTCGGCGACCGCTGGCCGGCCTGCGGGGGGCTGCTGGTGGCGGCGCTGGGCTTCCTGCTGATCTCGGGCTGGCCGGTGGACGTGCTGGCCGCGCGGCACGATCTCGGGTTCGTCTCGCTCCCCCGGCTCGACACGGACCTCGCGGTGACCGGGCTCGGGCTCGGCGTGGTGATCGCGCCGCTGTCGTCGGCCGCGCTGCGGGTGGTGCCGGCGTCCCAGCACGGCGTGGCGGCCGCGGGCGTGGTCGTGGCGCGGATGACGGGGATGCTGGTCGGCGTCGCGGCGCTGGCGGCGTGGGGGCTGCACCGGTTCCACGCGCTGACCGCGACGCTGAACACGCCGCTGCCGTTCGGGAAGTCGCCGGAGGAGGTCGAGCGCGAGGTGGCGGCCTACCGGGCGGCGGTGAACGCGGCGCTGCTGACCCAGTACACGGAGACCTTCCTGATCACGGCGTTCGTATGCGTGTTCGGGGCGGTGCTGGCGCTGTTCGTGGGCGGACGGGAACGGGGGACTCGGGGGTCCTGAACGGGGGACTCGGGGGTCCTGAACGGGGGACTCGCGGGTCCGGAGGGTTGGACACGCGGGTGCCGGAGTGTTGGACTCGCGCGGGGTCAGGGCTTGCAGCGGGTGTTCTCGGCGGGGAGCTTGAGGTCGATGAGGTAGGTGGCGCCGGCCTGGTCGACGCAGCTGTTGCCCTGCAGGAACACCGTGTGCTGGGTGGCCTCGTAGGTGAGCAGGCCGCCGCCGAGCGCCTTGGCCAGGGCCACGCCGGCCTGGTACGGGGTGGCCGGGTCGCGGGTCGTCGAGATGACCAGGACCGGCGGCAGGCCGGAGACCTTCGGCAGGTGCGGCGAGCCCGTCGGCGGGACCGGCCAGAACGCGCAGGCGTCGCGGGCCGAGCCGGGCGGGTTGCCGTCGTCGAGGAACGGCGCGGCCTGCTTGTACCGCGTGTTCAGGTCCTTGATCGCCTTCGGGTCGGTCACCCGCGGGTCGTCCACGCAGTGGATCGCGGTGAACGCGTCCTGGGTGGTGGTGTACGTGCCGTCCTGGCGGCGCTCCAGGTACAGGTCGGCCAGGAACATCAGCGTCCTGCCCTGCTGCTGGCGCAGCTCGTTCAGGCCGGTGTTCAGGTTCTCCCAAAGCTGCTGGGAGTACAGCGCCTGCACCACGCCCGTCGTCGCGTCCTCGTAGGACAGCGGGCGGCCGTCGACGTCGACCGGGTGGTCGGCGAGCGGGCGGACCAGGTCGTGGAACGCGCCCACGGCGGCGCCCGCGTCGTGGCCCAGCGCGCAGTCGTCGCGCTTGACGCACCACGCCACGAAGTCGTCGAACGCCTCCTGGAATCCCTTGCCCTGCGCGACGGTCGAGTCGATCTGGTTCTGCGTGGGGTCCACGGCCCCGTCGAGGACCAGCGCGCGCACGTTCTTCGGGAAGGCCTCGGCGTAGGCGCTGCCGATCCGGGTGCCGTAGGAGAACCCCACGTAGCTCAGCTTCTCGTCGCCCAGCGCGGAGCGCAGCACGTCCATGTCCTTGACCACGTCGCGGGTGCCGATGTTCTCCAGCATCTGCTTGCCGTGGTCGGTGCGCTGCGCGCACTTCGCGGCGTAGTCCTTCGCCTCCTGCTCGGTGTGCCGGGTGCCGGCCGGCGAGGTGTCCAGCTCGCTGTCGTCGGCGCGCTCCTCGTCGGTCTCCTCGTCGGTCAGGCACTCCACCGTCGGCTCGCTGGAGCCGACGCCGCGCGGGTCGAACCCGACGAAGTCGAACCGCGCCGCCAGGTCGGCGTTCGCCTTGCTCACCGACACCGCGGTCGACAGCCCGGCCACGCCCGGCCCGCCCGGGTTGACCAGCAGCGACCCGATCCGGTCGGCGCGCGAGGTGGCCGGCTTGCGGAGCACGCCGATGCGGATCGTGTCGCCGGCGGGCTTCGCGTAGTCCAGCGGGACCGTCAGGTGCGTGCACTGCACGGCCGGGTCGCTGAGTGGGTCGACGTCGTAGTCGCTGGTCGCGTACTGCTTGCATCCCTCCCAGGTCAGCTTCTGGGAATAGAACCTGCCCAGCCCCTCGGGAACCGGCCCAGCCGGCCCCTTGGCCTCGTCGTACGGGAGCGCGGGCCCGGACGAGCCGTCGATGGTCGACGTGCAGCCCGCCGCCAGGGCGACGAGCATGAGTACGGCGGCGCACCGGCGGGATCTGGTCACGGGGCCGATCCTCCCATCGGGGTGTGAATAGGCTGTTGGGTCGGGCGGAACCAATCAGACCGGTTCCACCGTTACCGTGCAGGGCGGGGAACGGAAACGAGCGAGGAGGTGAGCGTCGGGTGGCGGCGTTCATGCGGCGCGTCAAGGGCCGGTTCAGCCGGTTCCTGGATCGTCCGGCCACCGTCGACATCTCCCGTTACAAGGAGCTGCTCTCCAGCGTCGAGTGGCGCGCGGAGAAGGTCGCGAAGCTCACCGACGAGGAGCTGACCGAGGCGGCGTCGGCGCTGCGCGAGGCGGACCCGTTAGGGGAGAAGGAGCTCGCGGAGCTGTGCGCGCTCGGCCGGGAGGCGGCCCGGCGCGCGCTCGACGAGCGGCCCTACGACGTGCAGCTGCTCGGCACGATGGAGCTGCTCGCCGGTCATGTCGTGGAGATGGCCACCGGCGAGGGCAAGACGCTCGCCGGCGCGCTGGCGGCGGCCGGGTACGCGCTGCAGGGCCGCCCGGTGCACGTCATGTCGGTCAACGACTACCTGGCCCGGCGCGACGCGGAGTGGATGGGTCCGGTCTACGAGCTGCTGGGCGTCTCGGTCGGCTGGGTCGCGCAGACCTCCACGCAGGAGGAGCGGCGCGCGGCGTACGCGGCGGAGGTCACCTACGGGTCGGTCAGCGAGGTCGGCTTCGACGTGCTGCGCGACCGGCTGTGCACCGACCTCGGCGACCGGGTCGGCCGCGAGCCGGACGTGGTGCTGGTGGACGAGGCGGACTCGGTGCTCATCGACGAGGCGAAGGTGCCGCTGGTGCTCGCCGGCTCGTCGGACGACGCGGTCACCGACCCGGAGGTCGCCAAGATCGTCCGCACGCTGCGGCCGGGCGCGCACTACGACCGGGACGAGGACGGCCGCAACGCCTGGCTGACGGCGCGCGGGGCCAAGGTCGTGGAGAAGGCGCTCGGCGGGGTCGACCTGTACTCCGGCGAGCACAGCGACCGGCTCGCCGCGGTGAACGCCGCGCTGCACGCCCACGCGCTGCTCGAGCGCGACGTCGACTACATCGTCCGGGACGGCAAGGTCCACCTGATCAACTCCTCCCGCGGCCGGATCGCGCTGCGGCAGCGCTGGCCCGACGGGCTGCAGGCGGCGGTCGAGGCCAAGGAGCGGCTGCGCCCGACGGAGAGCGGCGAGGTGCTCGACTCGATCAGCGTGCAGGGCCTGATCAGCCGGTACGTCACGGTGTGCGGGATGACCGGCACCGCGACGGCGGTGGCCGAGCAGCTGCGGGAGTTCTACGAGCTGCGGGTCGCGGTGATCCCGCCGAACACGCCGTGCGTGCGCGAGGACGAGCCGGACCGGCTCTACGACTCGGTGGAGAACAAGGAGAAGGCGATCGTCGCCGAGATCGCCGACACGCACGCCACCGGGCGGCCCATCCTCATCGGCACCCGTGACGTGGCCGAGTCCGAGCGGCTGGCGAAGATGCTCGCCGAGGCGGACGTGCAGTGCGTCGTGCTCAACGCGAAGAACGACGCGCAGGAGGCCGCGATCGTGGCCGAGGCGGGCGCGCACGGCGCGGTCACCGTGTCCACCCAGATGGCCGGCCGCGGCACCGACATCCGGCTCGGCGGCACGGCCCGGCCGGAGGACCACGACAAGGTCGCCGACCTGGGCGGGCTGCTGGTCATCGGCACCGGCCGGTACCAGTCCTCGCGGCTCGACGACCAGCTGCGCGGCCGGTCCGGGCGGCAGGGCGACCCCGGCGGGTCGGTCATGTTCTCCTCGCTCGCCGACGACCAGGTGGTCCAGTACGCGCCGGACGCGACGGCCGGGGAGAAGCCGGACGACGAGGGCCGGCTGGCCGACCCGACCACGCAGCGCTTCGTGGACCACGCGCAGAAGGTGGCCGAGGGCGTGCAGCTGGAGATCCACCGCAACACCTGGCGGTACACCCGGCTGATCGAGCACCAGCGCAAGGTGCTGCTGGACTACCGCGACGAGCTGCTGCGGACCGACCTGGCCGCGACCGAGCTCGCCGCGGTCGCCTCGAAGCGCTGGGAGGACCTGACCGAGGAGCACGACGACGAGGTCCTGGAGCGGGCGGCGCGGCAGATCATGCTGTTCCACCTCGACGAGCGGTGGACCGAGCACCTGGCGTTCCTGGCCGACGTGCGCGAGTCGATCCACCTGCGCGCGCTCGCGAAGGAGACCCCGATCGACGAGTTCCACCGCACGGCCATCCCGGTGTTCAAGAACATCGCCGACGAGATCGCCGAGCGGGCCGCGAAGACGCTCAAGACGGTGACCATCACCGCCGAGGGCGCCGACCTCGAGGCGGAGGGCCTGCGGCGCCCGTCCGCGACCTGGACCTACATGGTCCACGACAACCCGTTCGACACCGACGCGGAGCAGGCGCTGCAGCGGGTCCGCGCGATGGTCAAGAAGGTCAAGGGCGCACCCCGCCGCTGACCCACGCGCGAGTCCAACCGTCCCCACCCGCGAGTCCAACCCTCCCGACCCGCGAGTCCGACACTCGCGCCCGCCGAACCGCGGACTCGCGCGTCGCGAACGGGGGACTCGCGGGTTCGGAACGGGGGACTCGCCGGTTCTGGGTGTTGGACTCGCGGGGTCGGAGCGTTGGACTCGCGGGGTTTTTCGACTGGGGGGCGAAAACTGTGGGAGGATGGCGGCATGGCTCAACTGCGCATCGCGCTGGCACAGGTCAACGCCACCGTCGGGGACCTCGACGGGAACGCCGCGCTGGTCGTCGAGTGGACCCGGCGCGCGCACGAGGCCGGCGCGCACCTGGTGGTCTTCCCCGAGATGGTGCTCACCGGCTACCCCGTCGAGGACCTGGCCCTGCGGGAGTCGTTCGCGGAGGGCTCGAAGCAGGCGCTGAGCACGCTGGCCGTCCAGCTGGACGAGGCCGGCTGCGGCGAGGTCGCGAGCGTGGTCAGCTACCTTGACCGCGACGCGGTGGGCGCGCGCGACGCGGTAGCTGTGCTGCACGCCGGCACGGTCGTCGCCACGCAGTTCAAGCACCACCTGCCCAACTACGGCGTGTTCGACGAGCGCCGCTACTTCAAGCCCGGCCGGACGCTCGACGTGCTGCGCATCCACGGGCTCGAGGTCGGCATGGTCATCTGCGAGGACATCTGGCAGGAGGGCGGCCCGATCTCCGCGCTCGGCACGGCCGGCGTCGACCTGGTGGTCTCGCCGAACGCCTCGCCCTACGAGCAGGACAAGGACGACGTCCGGCTGCCGCTGGTCGCCCGGCGCGCGGCCGAGGTGGGCGCCCCGCTGGTCTACGTCAACATGGTCGGCGGGCAGGACGACCTGGTGTTCGACGGCGACTCGATGGTGGTGGGCGCGGACGGCGCGCTGCTGACCCGGCTGCCGCAGTTCACCGAGCACCTCGCCGTGCTCGACCTGGACCTGCCGGGCGGCGCGGCGCGCACCGGCGGTGAGGTCGGCGGGTTCACCGTGGCCCGCCGGACGCTGCACGAGGCCCCGGTGGCGCATTACCCGACGCTGCCCACGCCGGCGCCGGTCGAGCCGCTGTCCGAGCTCGCCGAGGTGTGGGCCGCGCTGGTGCTGGGCCTGCGGGACTACGTGCGCAAGAACGGCTTCCGATCGGTCGTGCTCGGCCTGTCCGGCGGGATCGACTCGGCGGTGTGCGCGGCGCTCGCGGTCGACGCGCTGGGCGCGGAGAACGTGCACGGCGTGTCGATGCCGTCGGTGTACTCCTCGCAGCACTCGCGCTCGGACGCGCAGGACCTGGCCGAGCGGACCGGCCTGCGCTACCAGGTGCAGCCGATCGCGGACATGGTCGCGACGTTCGTCACGCAGCTCGGGCTGACCGGGCTCGCCGAGGAGAACGTGCAGGCCCGCTGCCGGGGGGTGACGCTGATGGGCCTGTCCAACCAGCACGGCCACCTGGTGCTGGCGACCGGCAACAAGACCGAGCTGGCGGTCGGCTACTCGACGATCTACGGCGACGCGGTCGGCGGGTTCGCGCCGATCAAGGACGTGCCGAAGACGCTGGTGTGGGAGCTGGCCCGGTGGCGCAACTCGGCCGGTCCGGGGCGGCCGATCCCGGAGAACTCGATCACCAAGCCGCCGTCCGCGGAGCTGCGACCCGACCAGGTGGACACCGACTCGCTGCCGCCCTACGAGCTGCTGGACCGCGTCCTGGACGACTACGTCGAGGGCGACCGCGGCTACGCCGACCTGCTGGCCGCGGGGTTCGCGCCGGAGCTGGTCGACAAGGTCGTGCGGATGGTCGACGCCGCGGAGTACAAGCGGCGGCAGTACCCGCCGGGCACCAAGATCACCTTCAAGGCGTTCGGGCGCGACCGGCGGCTGCCGATCACCAACGCCTGGCGCGAGGGAAAGTAGCGGGTCGGGTCGACCGCGCAGCGGGTCGGGTCGACCGCGCAGCGGTCGGGTCGACCGCGCAGCGGGTCGGGTCGACCGCGCAGCGCGGTCGGGTCGACCGCGCAGCGGGTCGAGCTCGACCGCGTGGCCGGTCGGGTCGACCGCGTGGCCGGTCGGGTCGACCGCGTGGCCGGTCGGGTCGACCGCGTGGCCGGTCGGGTCGACCGCGTGGCCGGTCGGGTCGGCGGTGTGGCGGGTGGAGTGACGGGGCGCTGCTGGACGTCGGTCGGACATCGGTCTCGAGGCGGGATCGCATGGGCGTGTGAAGCTCGTCGCACGGCGGCGCCTGGCGGCCCGGTTGGTGCGACGCTGGCCGGGTAAGCCATCCATGCACACCCGGGGACCCGCGCACGCGGGCTTCGAGGGAAGGACGGTCGACAATGACGTCAGCACCCACCCCTGCCGCCGGCCAGGGCGGCGAGGTAGCGGCACCCTACGGCACCGGCCCGAGCGCATCGCCGGGCAAGCCGGCCAAGCGGGTACGCATCCACCACCTGCGGGAGCTCAAGGAGCGCGGCGAGCCGTGGCCCATGCTCACCGCGTACGACATGTACACCGCCGAGCTGTTCGACGAGGCCGGGATCCCCGTGCTGCTGGTCGGCGACTCCGCGTCCAACAACGTCTACGGCTACGAGTCGTCGCTGCCGGTCACGGTCGACGAGATGGTGCCCCTGGTCCGCGCGGTCACCCGCTCGGTCAAGCGCGCACTCGTGGTCGCCGACCTGCCGTTCGGGTCCTACCAGCTCTCGCCGGAGCAGGCGCTCGCCACGTCGGTCCGGATGATGAAGGAGGGCCGCGCGCACGCGGTGAAGCTCGAGGGCGGGCGGGCGTTCGCCCCGCACGTCAAGGCGATCACCACCGCCGGCGTGCCGGTGATGGGCCACATCGGGTTCACCCCGCAGAGCGAGCACAACCTCGGCGGCTACCGGGTGCAGGGCCGCGGCGACGCGGGCGACGACCTGGTCCGGGACGCGCTCGCGCTGCAGGAGGCCGGCGCGTTCTCGGTCGTCATGGAGATGGTGCCGGCCGAGGTGGCCAAGCAGGTCACCCACGAGCTGCGCGTCCCCACCATCGGCATCGGCGCCGGGCCGGACTGCGACGCGCAGGTGCTGGTCTGGCAGGACATGCTGGGCCTGCGCCGCAGCCGGGCGCCGCGGTTCGTCAAGCGCTACGCGGACCTCGCCGGCGTGATGGCGGGCGCGGTCGAGCAGTTCGCCGCCGAGGTGCGGGGACGCCAGTTCCCCGCGCCGGAGCACGTCTTCCACTGAGCCGAACCTCACCCGGCCGCCCCGGCTCGCCGGGGCGGCCGATTTTTCTTCCGCTCGTGTGTCGATCCACGGCCCCGCCGCCCGACGCGTGGTCAGGAACCGATCGAGACCGGAGGAAACACATGAGCAGGATCGTGGTCGACAGCTTCCTGACCCTCGACGGCGTCATGCAGGCGCCGGGCGGGCCCGACGAGGACCGCGAGGGCGGCTTCCCGCACGGCGGCTGGCAGGTCCCGCTGTTCGACGAGCAGGTCGGCGAGTTCGTCGGCCAGGGGATCGAGCACACCGAGGGGCTGCTGCTGGGCCGCACGACCTACGAGATCTTCGCCGAGCACTGGCCGAACGTGCCCGAGGACAACCCGGACGCCGGCATCGCGACGGTGCTCAACGCGCTGCCGAAGTACGTCGCCTCGCGCACGCTGACGTCGGTGCAGTGGCAGAACTCCACGCTGCTCGGCGCGGACGTGCTCGCCGCGGTCGCGAAGCTGCGCGAGCAGCCGGGCGGGGAGATCCACGTGATCGGCAGCGGCGACCTCATCCAGACCCTGATCCGCCACGACCTCGTCGACGAGTACCGGCTGATCGTCTTCCCGCTGCTGCTCGGCACCGGGAAGAAGCTGTTCGCCGACGGGACGGTGCCGACCGGGCTGGAGCTGGTCGAGGCCCGCAGCACGCCGCGCGGCGCCGTCCTGTGCGTCTACCGGCGGGCCGGCGAGGTCACCTACGGCTCGTTCGGGCCGGCGTGACCGGGATGGCCACCTCCGTACTGGACATGTCGATGTCGCTCGACGGGTACGTTGCCGGCCCGAACGACGGGCCGGGCAACCCCGGCGGCGACGGCTTCGGCCGGCTGCACGAGTGGTTGTTCACCCCGGACGGCGAGTTCCGCCGGTCCGGCCAGGCCGGGGCGTTGATCGACGAGGTGTGGGCGACCACCGCGGTCCTCGTGGGACGGCGCACCGCCGAGCAGGTCGACCACTGGGGCGGTGACCATCACGGCCGGAGCGTGCCGATCTTCGTGCCCAGCCACCGCCCGCCCGGCCCGTCCGTGGCGAACTACCCGCTGGTCACCTACGTCACCGACGGGATCGCCGCCGCGATGGCGAAGGCGAAGGCCGCGGCCGGGGACGGGGACGGGGACGGGGACGGGACCGTGCTGGTGCACGGGGCCTACACGGCCCAGCGGGCGCTCGAGGCCGGAGTGCTGGACGAGCTGCACATCCACCACATCCCGGTGCTGTTCGGCAGCGGCCGCCGGCTGTTCGACGTGCTGGCGTCCCGCGTCGAGCTGGACGTCCTCGCGGTGGTCGACACACCGGAGGCGACCCACATCCGCTACCGCGTGCGCCGCTGATCCGGGTGGCGAGCGCGGGCCGGTCAGCCGCGACCGTGCGGCTGCGACCAGCCGGACGGGTCCGGGCCGCGCGGCGCGATCCGCGTCGGGTTGAGCATCTCGTGGGTGCCGTAGTAGTGGCGCTTGATGTGGTCGAAGTCGACGGTGTCGCCGAAGCCGGGCGTCTGGAACAGGTCGCGTGCGTAGGCCCACAGCACCGGCATCTCGGTGAGCTTGTTCCGGTTGCACTTGAAGTGCCCGTGGTAGACCGCGTCGAAGCGGACCAGCGTGGTGAACAGCCGGACGTCCGCCTCGGTGATCCGGTCGCCGACGAGGTAGCGCCGGTCTTCCAGCCGCGCGGAGAGCCGGTCCAGCTCGGCGAACAACGCGTCGAACGCCTCGTCGTAGGCCTCCTGGGTGGCGGCGAACCCGCACCGGTACACGCCGTTGTTGACGTCGCGGAAGATCGGCTCGATGACCTCGTCGATCTCCGCGCGCAGTTCCTCGGGGTAGAGGTCGGGCGCGTCCGGGCGGTGGAACTCGCGCCACTGCGTGGACAGGTCCAGCGTGATCCGCGGGTAGTCGTTGGTCACCACCCGCCCGGACTCGACGTCCACAACGGACGGAACGGTGACGCGGCCGGAGAACTCCGGGTCCGTGGCGAGGTAGGCCTGCGAGAGGTACTCGATGCCCAGCACCGGGTCGCGGCCGCCCTCGTCGAGGGTGAACCGCCAGCCCTTCTCGTCGCGGATCGGGTCCACCACGGCCAGCGAGATCGCGTCCTCGAGGCCGAGCAGCCGCCGCACGATGACCGAGCGGTGCGCCCACGGGCAGGCCAGGCTCACCACCAGCCGGTACCGGCCGGGCTCGGCCCGCCATCCCGACGAGCCGTCCGCGGTGATCCGGTCGGTGAACCGGTTGGCCTGCCGGACGAACTCGCCCCGTGTCGAGGTCTCCTTGCCGAACTGCGCGGTCGCCATGCCGTCGAGGGTAGTGCGCGACACTGTCGTCATGCGCTTCCTCTACCCGCCGGCCGACCCGCACGCCCAGGGCATGCTCGACGTCGGCGACGGGCACCGGATCTACTGGGAGGTCAGCGGGGACCCCGGCGGCCGGCCCGTGGTGTTCCTGCACGGCGGGCCGGGCAGCGGCAGCAGCCCCCTGCAACGGCGGCTGTTCGACCCGGCCGCGTACCGGATCGTGCTGTTCGACCAGCGCGGCTGCGGGCGCAGCACCCCCTCGGTCGTCGAGCCGGGCGCGGACCTGTCGGCCAACACCACCTGGCACCTGGTCGCCGACATGGAGGCGCTGCGGGCCTACCTGGAGATCGAGCGGTGGCAGCTGTTCGGCGGGTCGTGGGGCGCCACGCTCGCCATGGCGTACGCGCAGACCCACCCGGAGCGGGTGAGCGAGATCATCCTGCGCGGGGTGTTCCTGTTGCGGGAGCGCGAGCTGGACTGGATGTACCGGGGCGGCGCGGGCAACCTGTTCCCGGAGGCGTGGGCGGAGTTCGCCTCGCTGGTCCCGTCCGGCGACGTGCTCGCGGGCTACCACCGGCTGCTCGACGACCCCGATCCGGAGGTGCGCGCGCGGGCGGCGCAGGCGTGGAGCAACTGGGAGGGCGCGGCGGTGTCGCTCACCCCGAACCCCGCGCTGACCGCGACCTACGCCGACCCGGCGTTCGCGGTCCCGTTCGCGCGGATCGCGCTGCACTACTTCGTCCACGGCGGCTGGCTCGAACCCGAACAGCTGGTGCGCGACGCGGGCAAGCTCGCCGGCATCCCGGGCCGGATCGTGCAGGGCCGCTACGACGCGGTGTGCCCGCCGGTGACCGCGTGGGAGCTGCACCGCGCGTGGCCCGACTCGACCCTGCTGCTGCTCCCCCAGGCCGGGCACGCGGTGACCGACCGCGGCGTGCTGGACGCCCTGCTGGACGCCACCGACGAGTTCAGAGCGCCGCGCTGAGCGCGGCGTGCGCCTCGACCAGCGACGGGCCGCACCAGGTGAGGTGGCGGCCGGAGACCAGCACGCAGCGGGTGCCGGGAAAGGCCTCCGGGCCGTCGTCGGCGGTGAACTCGTACGGCTCGTCCGGCAGCACGACCAGGTCGGCCGCCCGGGCGCGCAGCGCGTCGAGGGTGGGCCGCGGGTAGCGCGCGGGGTCGTCGGCGTAGGCGTTGCCGACGCCCAGCCGCAGCAGCACGTCGCCGGCGAAGGTGTCGCGGCCGACGACCACCCAGGGGCGGCGCCAGACCGGGATGATCGCGGTGGCCCGGCGCGGCCGTGTCTCCCGCCACAGCTCCTCGGCCTCGACCAGCCAGTCCGGCTCGGCGATGTCCAGGCCCTGGGTGAGCAGCCGGCGGACCGAGCCGAGCCCTTCGGGCACGGTGGCCGCGGCGGCGGTGACCCAGACCGGGATGCCGTCCGCGCGGATGCGCTCCACGTCCTCGGGGCGGTTCTCCTCGGCGTTGGCCACGACGAGGTCCGGGCGCAGCGCGAGGACGTCGTCGACCCGCGGGTACTTCGAGCCGCCGACCCGCGGCACGTCCAGCGTGTCCGGGTGGGTGCAGTAGTCGGTGGCGCCGGTGACCAGGCCGGGCCTGCTCGCCTCGACGGCGTCGGTGAGCGAGGGGACGAGGCTGACGACGGTGCGGGGCGGGTGCGCGAGCGGGACCGGCTCGCCGAGGTCGTCGACGATCATGGGCGGCCTCCGGCCCCCCGGGATCCAGCGTACCGGCGGGCACCGACGGTTCCGGGGTGGTGATCGCGAGCTGTGCACAGGGGTCTCACGGCCGGGCCTCCATTCGGCGGGCCTCGCCGGCCAGCACGTCGGCGTGGCAGGCGGCCGGCGCGCACCAGCAGCCCAGCGCCCGGCCGGTCAGCTCCCCGGCGCGCAGCCGTGACACCAGCCCCGCGCGCCCGGCGAGCCACTCGCGGTACCGGGCCACCATCTCGTCGCGGTCCACGTCGCGCAGCCGCACGAACGGGTTCGCGAAGTCCGACTCGGGCCACGCGTGCCGGGCGCCCGCGTGGCCGACGTAGGTGAGCAGGCCGGCCTCGGCCAGCCACGGCACCAGGTTGCGGTGCGGCCCGCCGCGGCGCACGTTCACCACCACCGTCCGGCCGTCGAGCACCGCCCGCGCGAGCGACCGCTCGGTGCGGCTCCAGCCGTCGGCCTCCGGCGGGAGATCCACTAGACATCCGTGACGCGGAGGCCGGCGTGTGCCTTGTACCGCCGGTTGATCGCGATCAGGTTCGCGGTGAGCGCCTCCACCTGGTGGGCGTTGCGCAGCCGGCCGCCGTAGACGCCGCGCATGCCGGGGACCACGTCGGCGAGCGCGCGGACCAGGTCCGTCGCCTCCCGGTCGTCGCCCAGCACGAGCACGTCGGTGGCCATCTCCGCGATCGACAGGTCGGCCAGGTGCACCGCCGAGACGTGGTGGAACGCCGCGGTCACCCGCGACTCCGGCAGCAGCTTCTCCGCCTGCTGCGCGGCCGAGCCCTCCCCGACCGGCAGCGCGAACGGGCCCTGCTTGTCGAACCCGAGCGGGTTCACGCAGTCGATCACGATCTTGCCGACGAGCGGGTCGCGCAGCGACTCCAGCAGCGCCGCATGGCCCTCCCAGGGCACCGCCACCAGCACGACGTCCGCGGCCGCCGCGGCACCCGCGTTGTCCAGCCCGCGCACCCGGTCGACCCCGGCCTCCTCGCGCAGCGTGGCGGCGGTCGCCTCGGCCCGCTCGGCGCTGCGCGAGCCGATCACGACCTCGATGCCGGCCCGCGCCCAGCGCAGGGCCAGTCCCTTGCCCTGCGGGCCGGTGCCGCCGAACACGCCCACGGTCAGCTCTGTCACGTCGGTCAAGAAGTCCTCCTCGAAGGTCAGGCGCGCTCGAAGGTCACCTTCCGCGCCACCGCGTCCGCCTGTACCAAACGCACCCGCACCGTCTCGCCTTCCGGAAGATTGTCCCCCGCGCACTTGGCGATCACCGGAGGATCGGTCAGGAACACCTCGGCGGAGCCGCCGTCCGCGCGCAGCACGATCGCGTCGAACTCGTGACCGATCCGGCTGCCCAGCACCCACGCCTCGACCTGGTCCAGGCACGCCTTGTCCACCCGGGCCGCGAGCGCGTCGGAGCCCTCCATGAGCCCGGGCAGGTCGGGCAGCGCCGCGCGCACCCAGTCCGGCACCGGCCGGCCGGCGCACACCGCGAGGCAGATCTCGGTGCCGAACCGGTCGACGAGCCTGCGCAGCGGCGCGGTGACGTGCGCGTACGACGCGGCGAGCCCGGCGTGCGTGGCGAGCCGGGGCGACGTGCCGTCGAACACGGTGTACCCGGCACCGCGCAGCAGCCGGGTGGCGTCCATGAACAGGGCGAGCGCCTCGGGCCGGTCGGGGTCGAGGCCCGCCAGCAGTTCGGCGGCGTCCGTACCGCGCGGCCAGGCGATGCCCAGCGAGCGGGCCGAGCGGCGCAGCCAGCGGACCGCGCCGTTCTGCGCGGCGGGCAGCGTGCGCAGCACGCCGACGCCCGCGTCGAGCATCAGCCGCGCCGCCGCCATGCCGGTGAGCAGGGAGATCTCCGCGTTCCAGGCGTCGACGTCGATGTGCGGGCGCAGCGCCAGCCGCCAGCCGCCCCGGCCGTCCGGCTCGACCTCCTGGTCGGGCAGCGCCAGCTCGACCGCGCCGCGGCGGACCGCGCGCTCGCGGCGCAGCCTGCCCAGCGCGGGCAGCCCGGCGATCGACGGGTGCGGGGTGGCGGTGGCGATCGTGGCCTGCACGCCGTCGTAGTCGAGGCGGGCCACCGACCGGACCAGCGCGCGGCGCACCCGGGCACCGGTCAGCGCGCCGTCGGCGTCGCAGTCCAGCGTCCACAGCGCGGCCGGGCGGACCTCGCCGGGCAGCAGGCTCGCCGCACCCTCGCTGAGCACCGTCGGGTGCAGCGGCACGTTGCCGTCGGGCAGGTAGAGCGTCTGCCCCCGGCTGCGCACCTCGGCGTCCAGCGCGCCGCCGGGCGTGACGAACGCGCCGAGGTCGGCGATGGCGTAGCGCACCCGGAACCCGCCGGGCCGCCGCTCCACGAGCATCGCCTGGTCCAGATCCCGCGCGCCGGGCGGGTCGATGGTGACCAGCGGCAGGTCGGTGGCGTCCTCCCGGTCGCCGGGCGGCACGCCGCGGGACACCGCGTCCCGCGCCTCGGCCAGCGCCGCGTCCGGGAACTCCTCGGGCAGGGCGAACTCGGTGCGGATCCGGGAGAAGTCGACCCCGGCGCCGTCGGCCCTGACCACCATGGCCCCGCACCCTATCCGGGCGTCCCGGGCGGGGAGCGGACACGCCGCCGGTAGCGTCCAACGCGACGGAGGTGGGTGATGGCACGCGAGGTGACGCCGAGCGAGGACTGGCGGGCGCGGATGGTGCTGCGCGGCGGGCCGGTGTCGCACGCCCTCGCGCGGGCCGGCTGGCTGGTCTTCGCCGTGCTCGGCGCCGTCGCCATGGTGGTCGTCGCGGTGCTCTTCGCGGCCGATCCGGGCGACGACGACCTCTCCGCCGGCGCCGCGTTCGTCGGCGGTCTGATCGTGTTCACCCCGATCGGCGCCGCGATCGGGGCCCTGCTGGGGCTCCCGTTCCAGTTCGCGGCCCGGTCATGGCTGCGCAACCCGACGGCCGCCGAACGGCGCGCGGCGCGGGCGGCGCAGGCGCGCGCCGTTCCCGCGCACGGCCTGCGCCCGGACGGGCGCTGGGCCCGGTCCTACGAGACCTGTGCGAGGTCGGTCGCCGCCTTCCACGCGGTCGCCGCCACCCTGCCGGACGGCGCCGGCCGCGACTGGCTGGCCGAGATCGGCACGACCCTCGACGGCGAGCTGGCGGAGGCGCTGCGGCTCGCCCGGATCGGGGAGAGCCTCGACGCCGGCGACGGCGCGGAGCCCGAGGACACCGCGCGCACGGTCATGGACCTGCTCCGCGCCGCGGAGACCTCGTTCGCGGACACCACCGACCGCGCCGCCGCGATCGCCCTCGACCTGCGCGACGAGTCCGACTTCGTCCGGGTCCGCGCCCAGCTCGACATGCTCGCCGAGCAGGCGCCGCGGCTGCGCGGCGCCGGTCCCGGCTGAGGGCGCTCAGAACCGGGGGCCCACCTGCTGGGTGGGGAAGCCGCGCGGGGGCGTGTCGTCGGTGGCGTTGCGGAACTGGGCCGGGATCGGGTCCGGGCAGGACACCAGGACCTCGATCTCCTCGGGGTTGTCGATCCGCCTGCCGTTGCGCTCCCGGTACACCAGATCGCCGTCCACGTCCATCTCCACGATCCGGCCGACCTCGGCGAGCTGGTCCTCGTCGAGGTTCACCAGCCGCTCCCGCCGCGAGGGCACCACCTGGTACTCGGGCCAGGTGAGGTGCCCGAACGCCTGGTGGAACTCGGCGAGGATCTGGGTCATCGCCGACTGCCAGGGCAGCGGCATCGACTCGACCAGCGACCTCGGCATCACCACGTAGCCGTCGGTGACGCCGGGATGGGCGGCCGAGCCGAGGTAGTCGTGCACCGGGGTGGCGGACACGGGCCTGCCGACAGGTGGCGGGTACATGGTCATCGAGACCCCCAAGTTCTAGACGCCCGGCCGTACGGCCTGTGGCACCAACTCGTTCTCCGTGAAGCTCACCGGCCGGATGTGCACGGGCACCCCGGTCTGCTGGGCCTCCACGATCTTGCCGTCCCCGAGGTACATGGCAACGTGGTGAATGGTGGCCGGGTTGCTCGGGTCGTAGGCCCAGAACAGCAGGTCACCGGGCTCCGCCCGCTTCACCGGGAGCAGCGCGCCCGCCTGGAACTGCTGGCGGGAAACCCTCGGAAGGGTGACCCCGGCCGACCGGTAGGCCTGCAGCATCAGGCTCGAGCAGTCGAAGGAGTCCTGCTGGGTGGTGAGCGCGCCCCACTGGTAGGGCTTGCCCTGCTGGCCCAGCGCCCACTTGATCGCGTTGCCCGCCTGCTTGGTCGGCGGCGGCAGCAGCGGGCCGGTGCCCTCGCCGCAGCCGGTCGGGTCGGTCACCAGGCCGACGTTGCCGATCAGGTGGGCGGCCATCGCCTCCCACTTGTGGTAGCGGTCGGGGAACGCCGACCGCTCGACGTCCTGCGCGGACTCGCCGGGCCGCTGGTCCTGCCAGTTCGGCACCGCGGACAGCACGTCGTAGAACTTGTTGATCGCGTACTCGGGATCGGTGACCTGCTCGGGCGAGCCCCAGCCCATCGAGGGGCGCATCTGGAAGATGCCCAGCGAGTCGCGGTCGCCGTAGTCGAGGCTGCGCAGGCCGGACTCGGTCATGCCGGCCTGGATGGCCACCTGCCAGGCCCGCGGCGGCAGGTCGCGCTTCTTGCCGATCGAGATGATCTTCGCGACGGTGTCGCGCTGCTCCCCGGTGAGCCGAGCCGCGTCGGCCGCGCCGCTGCCGGCCGGGCCGCTGGTGATGGGGCCGAGCATCGCGTTGCACGTCTGGCTCGCCCGGCGGGCGGCGTCCGCGTGCTGGTCCTGGCTGACGACCGTGGTCACCGCGCTGACCCCGATGACGGCGACGGTCACCGCCATCACCAGTCCCCCGACCACCACCGCGGACTTCATCACGCCACCTGCTCGTAGAAGGCCACCCGCCAGCCCTGCGGGGTGTCGATGACCGTGACCGCGATGGTGCCGCCGTCGGTCGGCAGGTTCGCGGTCACCGAGCTGGTGTACGACTGCTTGGGCACCGGCGGGCCGGTGACCCTGGTGGCCGGGATGTTGGCCGGGTCCACGGTCGCCATCTCCACCAGGTACTCCTCGGTGGTGTACGGCCGCAGCCCGTCGAGCCACTGGTCGGTGGTCATGCCCTTCGGGTGGTGCACCCACGCCTTGCCCCACGCCTCGGCCACGTCGAGGGCCTTGTCCGAGGGCGGCGCGGAGGTCGGCTTCTGCGGCGGCGAGGGCAGCCGGGTCGGCAGGTTCGTCGTCGCGCCGCCGGTCGCGCCGGGCCGCGGTGACTCCCCGGACCCGCCGGTGGAGGTGCCGCCGGTGGTGCCGGACGCGCCGCCGGAGGACTCGGTGGTCGCGGCCGCCGCGCCCGGGCGCTCGCCGCCGCCGGAGCCCAGCAGGCGCGGGACGACTATGCCGATCGTGAGGACGACGGCGGCCACCACGACGACGACGGCCACGAGGTGCGTGGGCGAGCGCATCGGCCAGCCCCAGAGCTTGCGGTACACCGCGGCGCGGCCGCGGTTGGTCCGGATCGGCATGGCGTCACCTCACCACCGCGTCCGTGTCACGCGGCCCGTCCCGCAACGGCATCGGGTGCGGTGACTGCCGTGGTGCCTGCCGCGGCGTGGCGCGGCGCGGCGCGGGTTCGCGGACCTCCAGCCCGCGCGACGGCCGGTACACCACGTGCACCGGTCGGCCGGCGACCATCTCGACGTCGGCCGGGCGCGGCTGGGCCGGGCGCGCCGCCGCCGGGGTGCTCTCGAACCGGCCGGTCACGTCGCCGTGGCTGCTCACCCGGGACGGCACGACGACGGCGTCCTCGCCCCAGTCCGGGTCGCGGTCCCAGCCGCGGTCGGCCACCGGTGCGGTGTCGACGAGCCTGCTCGACTCGCGCGGCAGCACCTCCGCCGGACCCCGCCGGCCGGGCGGTGCGGCCGGCATCAGCACCGGACCCGGCTCGGCGCCCTGGATCGCCGGCCGCCCGCCCGCAAGGCCGCGGCGGGTGTCGAGCCGCTCGGCGGTCGCGGTGACCGGGCCGGTGGCCTCGGGGCGCGGCCGGCGCATCCGGCCCGCGGTGGTGGCGACGGTGTCGCCGGCCAGCTCGTCGTCGCGCAGCTGGTCCCAGAACTCGTCCTGCGGCCCGCGCTCGGCCGGGGAGCCACGGCGCCGGCGGAAGCGGGAGAACAGCCCGCCCGCGGCCGGCACGCTCGCGCCGACCGCGCCGACGGAGAGCTCGACCATCTGCCACATGCGCTTGATCGGCCGGCCGACCATCATGAACACCAGCGTCACGATTCCGGCCAGCAGCATCTGGGTGAGCATCGACAGGTGCACGTCCGGGCCGAAGATCATCTGCAGGAACCGGAAGTGGATGCCGGCGAGCACGGCCAGGATCAGCACGTTCAGCACGACCGCGCCCACCGCCCGGCCGACCTTGCGCAGGATGTCGTGGTGGATCAGCGCGACCAGGCCGATGACCGGCGCGGCCAGCGTGAAGATCCGCAGCAGCAGCTGGGCCAGCAGCACCGCGAGCTTGGCGAGGAACTGGAACAGCGAGTACACGATCGCCTGGAACAGGCCCAGGAACCCGGCGCCGGTGCGGCTGCCCTCGGTGCCGGTGAAGTAGCCCTGCGCGGCGCCGAGCTCGTTGTAGATCCGCTCGTAGTCCGCCCGCTTGTCCGCCTCGGCCTTGTCGTTGGCGTCGTTGCCGGACACCAGGTCGTCGCGGGTCCAGGCCTGCGCGGACAGCAGCGGCCGGCCGAACTCGAGCGCCTTGGGGTCGTCCGGCTTGCCGAACTCCCCGCGCAGCCAGTTCTCGTAGACCACCCGGGTGTGCAGCTCGTTGGGCAGCACGTGCTGCTGCACGTCGTCGCGGCCCGGGTCCTCGAAGCCGTTCTGGATGCCGGTGGTCGTCTCCACGATCAGCCGGTCGACCGCGTCGTAGTTGTTGACCAGCACCAGGGTCGAGGCGGCCAGCCACATGCCGGCGAACGCCCACAGGGTGCGCCTGCTGACCGCGGCGAGGTCGCCGCGCCAGATCTGGCGGAACATCGCGACCGCCAGGATCAGCATGAAGATGCTGAACAGCTGCACGAACACGTTGTCGAACACCGCGTCGGCGGCCTTGCCGATCTGCGCGTTCAGCCCGCCGAGCACGCCGCCCTCGTAGAGCGTGTAGTGCAGCGAGTTCGTGGCGGCGACGATGTTCTTGCCGACGTTGAACAGCTCGTTGCCGGCCCACGTGTCGATCGTGGTGCTCGGGTTGGAGATGGTCAGCGGCTCGTTGCAGTTCGGGTCGTAGACGTGCCAGATCATGCCCGCGTAGCCGTGGTCGCGGTACGGGCTGTTGGGGAACTTGTCGTCGGTGTAGGGAACCCCGCTGTCCTTGCCGCCGCGCAGGCCGTTGCCCTGCGGCGGGTCGATCGCGCCCGCCATGCCGGCGCCGGGGCGCTCGGGGAAGGGCGCGCAGCTGGTGTCGGTGTCCGGCTGGGCCATCGCGGGCGTGCCGATGAGCGTGCTCAGCCCGAGCAGCCCCGACACCAGCAGCAGCGCGACACCGCGGCCCCTGACCCTGCCGGTCGCGACCCGGGTGGCGGAACGTCCGAGCCGCCGCCGCGCCGTCATCACCAGCGCCGCGGCCACCACCACCAGGATCGTGATCATGCCGCGTCCACTCGTCCCTGTTTACCGGCCCGGGCCTTCCCGCCGTCCGGGCTGGTGCCGCCGCCCGAACCGTTGCCGCGCTGGTCGACGGGGTGGCTCCGGCCCTCCGCCTGCCCGTTGGCCTGGCCGTTCGCCGGTTCCACCTGGTCGGCCGGCAGGTCCTCGTCGGTGAGGCCCAGCTCGTAGTCGGCCGCGATGTCGAACTCGTCGCGCTCGCTGCCGGACTCGTCGTCGACGCTGCCGTCCCGCGGCGGGGTCGGATCGTCGTCGTCGGGCAGGGACGGGGCGTGCTGGTCGGCCGGGAGGACCGCGCCCGGGGTGCTGCCGCGCAGCGCGTCCGGCGTGGTGTCCATCGCGGCGCGCAGGTGCTCCAGGTGCGGCCCGGACAGGTCGATCCTGATGCGCTCGACGCCGCCCGCGCCGTCGCCGAAGATGAACTGCCTCGGCGAGGTGTCGCGCATCGTGTCGCGGTGCGCGCCCGGCCGCCTGCCCAGGCTCGCGATCACCTGCTCGTAGCCGGCGCCGATCGGCACCTTCAGCAGCCGCAGCGCGTCGGCCTGCGCCGACTCGTCGTCCAGCCGCCCGACGAACACCGAGTCGAGCAGCGTGACGAAGCCCTGGATGCGCAGGAAGTCGGCGGGGATCTGCGAGGACAGCAGCACCCGGACGTTCCACTTGCGGGAGTCACGGGCGAAGCGGTTCATCAGCACCCGGCCGGTCGGCACCTCGGACAGGAAGAACGCCTCGTCGATCCAGACGCCCTTGCGCAGGTCCTTCGGCCGCTCGTAGATCGAGCGCTGGGTCAGCCATGCCGCGAGGTTCAGCATCTCGACGCCGAGCGACTCGGCGTCGGTCCAGTGCTCGCGGCCCACGCCGTCCTTGGGCAGCGTCAGGCCGGCCATCGTCAGCACGGTCAGCCGGTCGTCGCGCTGGTCGTGGTACGGGTCGGCGTCCTCCTCCGGGATGAGCAGCGACATCCGCTCGCGCATCTCGTCGAGGAAGTCGGCGACCACCACCGCGTGCTCGTGGTGCTCGCTCGCGTCCCGGCGCAACGCCTCGAACACCAGGCTCGGGTCCGCGTCGGCCCGCCCGCCGACCTCCGCACCGCCCGCAGCAGCACGATCCGGGTGTGCGGCATGCGCGCGATGTCGTAGGGCAGCAGGCCGGTGAGCACGTCGAGAACCAGGCGGCGCCGGGTGGCCGCGGCGAGCGCCTTCTCCCGCCGCCACGCCCGCTCCGGGTCGTCCTCGTCGGCGAAGTGCTCGAACAGCGGCTCGGCCACCACGCGGTAGGGGTTGAGGATGCCCGGCTCGGCGTTGAGCAGGTTGATCGGCCGCGCGTACGGGCGCAGCTCGGGCAGGTCGCACAGCTTGGACAGCGGGCCGGACGGGTCGAGCAGCGTCCAGTGCGCGCCGGCGCGCAGCGTCTTGTAGACGGTGCCGCCGCCGAGAAACGAGTTGTGCGTCGGGATGCACGTCTTTCCGGCGAGATACATGTGGTCGGCGTTGTCGACCTGGACGCACCTCACCGGAACGGATTTCACCGGCACGACATCGATGACGTAGCGGTAATGGTTCGTCTCTCGGTCGGTCGTGTTGAGTCGCGACAGTTTCCGGGAGAGCCGAAATACCTTGTCCGGAGTGGTGAACGAGACGGTGTACGCGGTCGACGTGTGCGGATGCCGCCCTCTCACCGGCTTCGTGCGCATTCGCGCCTGGTAGCCAAGGCTCAACGCGAGTTCGAGGAAACCGCGAGCCAGCCGTTCGCTCGTCACGGACAACTCGATCCCGCCCGTCGGCTTGCAGTAGCCATCGGTGTCGAGAAGGCCGGCGAGCAGTGCCCGCCGCTGTACTTCGGATGCGCGCAGGTAGCGCGCCGGGATGTGTTTGTTCCCGAGCAGGCCGAGCTGCCGCAGACGTGTCTGGACCGTGCCGGGCAGGCTGTAGTTGCGCTGGGACGCCCGATACCTGCACTCCTGCCCGGTCGCCTCGATCTCGTCGATGATCTCGCGATCGAAGACAGTGATGGCGGCCCGACAGGAGGTCCCGTCGCCGAGCCAGACCCCCAACAGGTAAGGCTCGATGGGCAGTTCGGCATTCGGTAGGTCGAACGCCGACGCGACCGGAACCGCATGGTTGTTCTGCTGGCCGGACCGGAGAGTTTCGGCAAGTTCCGCTGTCGTGCGGACCGTGGGATGCCGACTGGGCACCAGCGAGATCTTCCCGCGACGCCAGTGGCCTCTGACGAAGCGTGAGTAGTAGAACCTGCCGTCCCGACGTGCGGCCGTCGCACGCCGGTAGGTCCACCTGGTGGTCGCCTCGCCACATCCGCACGCACATCTCCCCGGCGGCGGCTCCGGAGTCGCTACGGCGGCCGCAGCCCGTCGAACTCGTTCCGCAAGGCGATCCTGCGCCTTCCAGTCGTTCCTGGTCCGGGTCAACCACTCGTGTTGCGCGTCGGCGCGTATCACGGACCCGTCGGAGAAGACCACGTCAAAGCATGGTCGATCGATCAACACCTCGGTGGCCTCGACGACGCGGGTCGGTCTGCCGTCCATTCCCAGTAGCTCGTCACCGACCTTGACCTCGCCCATCGTCGTCCACCCCGTCGGTGTGGGCAGCGGGGTGTCGAGAGCGAGCGCCTTGCCACCGCCCAGACCGGCGACGATGGCGGTCAGGCCGGAGCCGTCCCGGACCTCCTGGGCGATCCACGGGTCCCAGGCCACCGGCCGCCGCGTGGCGGTGCAGGTCTCGCCGAGCAGGATGCCGCGCCGGTCGCCGACCTCGGCCGTCGCGGTCGGCACCGCGGCCGCCGCCCACACCACCGAGCCGCGCCGCAGGTAGGCGGTGGACGCGAGCGGCTCGCCCGGGATGAACTCCCGGGCTAGCGCGTACTGCGCCTCCGGGTGCTCGATGGCGACCTTCGGCTTGTAGAGCTCCAGCAGCTGCTGGGCCGCCGCAGCGCGTCGCGCTCGGTCGGCCCGGACACCGCCAGCCGCCACCACGAGCGCACCCGGGTGGCCAGCGCGGTGAAGCCCGAGGTCATCTCGTCGTCGATCTCCAGCACCCGCGACGCCTGCCGGGCCAGCGACTGCGGCGGCTCCAGCTCGTGCTCGTCGGTGTAGTGGCGGATCTGCGAGCGGACCTTGTTCATCTGCCGCGCCAGCTCGCCCTGCACCTCCTCCGGGCGGCGCACGTAGATCCGCGCGGACCACTCCACCGACGCGGCGAGCCGGTCGGAGTGCTGCACCCACGGGTCGTCGATCTCGGGGATCCGCAGGCCGTGCATCTGCCCGACGGTCAGCACCGCGACGTGGCGGGTCATGCCGAGCGTTGGAGCCGGTGCGCCCGCGACACGGTCACCGTCGGCGAGTACGGCTCCTGGTGCAAGTCGGCCGCGTCGGTGAACGACGCGAGGTCCTCGGGCTCCCACGCCGCGCCCGGCACCGCCGGCAGGTTCCGCGGCGCGGGCAGGCCCAGCGAGCACGAGCGGTGCATCAGCCAGGACATCTCCTCGGCCGTCGCCGGCCGGCCCTCCAGCCCGGCCGACGCGATGACCTGGTCGAGGTGCTCGACCTCGGAGTCCAGCGCCAGCAGCTCGGCTTCCACCGCGGTCGGGAAGATCCGGCGCAGCAGCGGCGCGGCGCGCTCCACCGCGCGGTCGACCATGTTGCGGGTCTGCACCTGGATGCCGAGGTAGACCTCCTTCTCCGCCATCGACCGGCCCAGCAGCTGCTGCTGCTCGCCGATCAGGTAGTCGTCGAAGGACAGCGCGCCCTGCGCGTCGGGCAGCCGGTTGACCGCGTTGTGCACGTGGGCCTCCGCCCACATGCGGATCGGGTACGGGCGGGTGGTCACGCGCAGGTGCAGCCAGCGGCCCGCCAGCTCGGCGTACTGGCCCGCGATGGCGGCGATCAGGTCCTGGCGCTGCGAGTCGGAACGGAACGACCAGCGCTGCGGCGCGAGCCGGTACCACGCGAACACGTCGTGTCCGTTGCGCAGCAGGTGACCGTCGATGCTCCGGGCGGCGATGGTCGGCGTGTACGTGGGAATGGACTGCTCCCCTGGCAAACGTCGGTTGCGCTTTCCGTTGCGGCCGGGTGCGACCGCGGGACGGTACTGGGCCGGGTAGGCGCCATCCCGTTTGATGATCTTGGCGGTTGGCTCCTGCGGCTGCCGCGGCGGGTCGATCCCCGGGGCCGCGTGCCGCGGCCGGTAGCCCGGGCTGCCCTGCGGTAAGGTGCCCGGCCGGGGCCGGCTCAGGTGCTGCGCGGGCCGCTCAGGCTCGCGCTTGTTTCGGCGTCCGAACACCGCGAACCTCCTTCTTCCGGGCCGTCTTCCGCGGGACCTGCCGTTGCCGTGCCTGCTGCTTCCGTGCCTGCTTCTGCCGTGTCCTGTTCTGCTTGTGTGTCCCGTGCTCCTGGCGTGCCGTGCGCCGCCGGGCGGTGCGCGGCCGGTCGCCGCGCCGCACCCGGGGCCTCGGGCGGGGCCGATCGGCATGTACCCGGACCCGGGTGGCGCTGACCGCGCCGCCCTCGCCCGCGGCCGTCTCCCGCGGGGCCGTGAGCTCGCGGACCCACATCGCCGTCACCGCGGTCAGGGGTCGTTCGTGGCTGATCCGGGAGCAGATGAGCCGGGTGAGCACGATCGTGATCACGATTCCCCACGCGACCGACCAGAACAGCGACACCCCCAACCGCCGCTCGACGGTCAGCACCAGCAGGAACACGACGACACCGACGCCCCATGCCACGTAGCGGGCCCGCCACGGCATCGTGGCCCTCGGCGGACCGAGCCATACCGCATCGACGCGGTACACCTCGTCGTCAGTACGAATGCGCACGCGATGTCCCTACTCGTGGGTCAGCCGGTGAACAGGCCGGCGATCCAGGTGCCGATGTTCTGCCCGGCGTCCGTCGTCACCGCCAGTCCGATGATCGCCAGCGCGACGATGACCCCGCCGAGGCGGCGCATCACACCTGCGTTGTCGCCCTTGCCGCCGCCCAGCCACAGGAGCAGGAGGGCGACCACGAGCAGCAGGAGCGGGATGATGTTGTTGAGGATCCAGTCGCGGACCCCTCCGGTGCCCAAGCTGCCGTCCTGGGCGAGCTGAAGAGTGGTCATGGCGATCATGTCGTACTCCCAAGTGCGCGGAGCGTGTCGTCGTCGGGGCACTCCACGCGGCCGGTGTCTGCTGTTCGTTTGTCAGGCTGGCCTTCGCCAACGAGTAGAGCATGTTTGGCATCACGATGTGTAGTGGTACGACACCTCTCCGTAGATCCACATCGTGCGCACGGCGCCTCCTCGACGGCTGACCGGGTGCCATCTGACCACACACCATCATGAAGCGAACAGAACCCATTTTGGCCAATGGCCTGGTAGTTTCACTCGGATGCGGCCGACCCCTCACCGTAGGTGTGGGATGTCACAAGTCAAGACGTGAGCTGAGCCGCCACGGCCCACCCGATCGAAGGATCTTCACTGACCGTGTCTGCTTCGTGACCCTCCCGTGAAAACGCCTGCGCCATCCGCCGTCCAGCCGCGTCCGAACGCAGCAGCCGTTGGGCTGAACGGCGGGTATCGCTGCACCGTCGGGTGTAGTCACGCTATCGATGTGACCGCAGCGTGACCAACTTGGCGGTGAGTGGGCGGACGAGCCGGCATCTAAGCCGGATTCTGTCCCCGGCGCCCCGAAAGGCGCCGGTAGGCGGCCATCCATCTCGACCTGCCGTCGCCGGCAGGCTCTAGCGGCCTACCCGCAGGCTCGGGCGGGCAGCCCTCGAGCGCCTGCGCAGGAGACCCGGAGGTCTCCCTCTTGGCCTTGCTCCGGGTGGGGTTTACCGAGCCACCCCGGTCACCCGGGGTGCTGGTGGTCTCTTACACCACCGTTTCACCCTTACCTGGTGGGTCGCACCAGGCGGTCTGTTTTCTGTGGCACTGTCCCGCGGGTCGCCCCGGGTTGCCGTTAGCAACCACCCTGCCCTGTGGAGTCCGGACTTTCCTCGACGGGTCACCCCGCCGCGGCCGCCCTGCCGACTCGTCCGCCCCCACAGGATCCCACGCGGGTTCTCACGCCAGGTGGGAGGTGTCGTTCACCAGCCGGACCGAGGCGTTGCCGTCCGGGTAGAACTCCACGACCGACAGCGACGCGAGGTCCAGGTGCAGCCGGTACAGCAGTGACGGGCCGGCGTCCAGACCCATCCGCAGCAGCGACTTGATCGGCGTGACGTGGCTGACCACGACCACGGTCCCGGCGCCGACCCGGGCGACCAGCTCGTCGCGCACCCGGCGCACCCGGCGGTGCACCGCGTCGAAGCTCTCGCCGTCCGGCGCGGGCACCGACGGGTCCGCGAGCCAGCGGCCGTGCAGCTGCGGGTCACGGGTGGAGGCCTGCGCGAACGTCAGCCGCTCCCAGGACCCGAAGTCCGTCTCGACCAGGCCGTCCGCCACCTCGACGGTGCTGCCGGTGGCCTCGGCGATCGCGTCGGCGGTCTGCCGGGCCCGCCCCAGCGGCGAGGACACCACTGCGGTGCCGGGCTCGACCAGGCCGGCGATCCGACCGGCCACCGCCTTGGCCTGCTGCTCGCCCAGCGCGGTCAGCGGCACGTCGTCGCGGCCGGAGTAGCGGCGTTCGATCGACAGCTCGGTCTGCCCGTGCCGGACCAGCAGCAGCCGGGTCGGCGTGCCGGTCGCGCCGGTCCACCGGGCCGGCGAGGCGGGAGCGGGCTGCTCAGCCCGCACCCCTTTTCCCCGGGCCTTCCCCGGCTGCCTGCCCGCCTGCGCGTCCATGGCCTCGTTGGCGAGGCGGTCGGCGTGCGCGTTGCGGGCCCGCGGGATCCACTCGTACCGAATCGTTGCAAAGCCGCGCGCGATCTTCTGCGCCTCGAGCGCGATCGGCTGCAGGGCGGCGTGCCGGATCTTCCACCGGCCGGACATCTGCTCGACGACGAGCTTGGAGTCCATCCGCACGGCCACCTCGTCCGCGCCGAGCTCGGCCGCCGCGCGCAGGCCGGCCACCAGGCCCTGGTACTCGGCGACGTTGTTGGTGGCGACGCCCAGCCCCTCGGACCGCTCGGCCAGCACCTCACCACTCGCCGCGTCGAGCACCACCGCGCCGTAGCCGGCCGGTCCCGGGTTGCCGCGCGAGCCGCCGTCGGCCTCGACGATCACCTTCACAGGCCCGACTCCGGCGTGCGCACCATGATCGCGCCGCACTCCTCGCAGGTGAGCACCTCGTCGGCGGCCGCGGCGGTGATCCGGGAGATCGCGCTGCGGTCGAGCTCGATGCGGCACGCGCCGCACCGCCGGGCCCGCAGCAGCGCGGCCCCGATGCCCTTGTTCTTCCGCACCCGCTCGTAGAGGCCCAGCAGCGCCTCGGGGAACTGCGGCACCAGTGCGGTGCGGTCGGCGTCGCGGCGCGCCTGGGTGGTCTCCAGGTCGGCGAGCGCCTGCTCGCGCCGCCGGTTCGCGTCCGCGAGCGCCTCCTCGGCCTTGGCCAGCTCGACCTCGGCGTGCCGGCCGTCCAGCTCGACCGCCTCGCGGCGTTCCATCAGCTCCAGCAGCTCGTCCTCGAGCGTGTTCTGCCGGCGCTGCAGCGTGGCGAGCTCGTGCTCGAGGTCGGTGAGCTGCTTGGCGGACACCGTGCCGTCGGCGAGCAGGCCGCGGTCGCGGTCCTCGCGGGCGCGCACCGCGTCGACCTCCTTCTCCTGCCGCTTGACCTCGCGGTCCAGGTCGCCGAGCGCGGTCTGGCCGGCGACCTGCGCGTCCCGTTTTGCCTGCACCGTCTTCTCGGCCTCGGTGACCTCGGCGAGCTCGGGCAGCGTGCGGCGGCGGTGGTCGACCCTGGCCAGCTCGGCGTCCACGTCGGCCAGTTCGAGGAGGCGACGCTGCACTGCGGGATCGGCTTTCACCCTGAGAACCTCCACGGGTCGGTGCGTCGAGTGGACACGGTGACGTCGACCGTACCGCCGAGCACGTCACGCAGGATCGCCGCCGCCTGCTCGCACCACGGCCACTCGCTCGCCCAGTGCGCGACGTCGACGAGTGCGGGCGCCCCGGGCACGGACAGGTGCTCGCTCGCCGGGTGGTGGCGCAGGTCGGCGGTGAGGTAGGCGTCCACGCCGGCGCGGGTCGCGGCGTCGAGGTGGCCGTCGCCGGCCCCGCCCGACACCGCGACCGTCCGAATGGGACGGTCGAGCTCGCCGGCGGCGCGCACCCCGCCCGCGATGGCCGGCAGCGCGGCCGCGACCCGCTCGACGAACTTCTCCAGCGGCTCGGCCGTGGGCAGCTCGCCGATCCGGCCGATGCCGGTGCGGCCGTCCGGGTTCGGTGCCAGCGGGCCGGTCACGGTGAGCCCGAGGGCCTCGGCGAGCGCGTCGGACACGCCGGGGTCGGCGGCGTCGGCGTTGGTGTGCGCGCAGAACAGCGCCGCGCCACCGCGCACGAGCCGGTGCACCAGGCCGCCCTTCGGCGTGTCGGCCGGCACCCCGTGCACCCCGCGCAGCAGCAGCGGGTGGTGCGCGACGACCATCTCCGCGTCCAGCTCCAACGCCTCGTCCACAGTGGACTCGACGGGGTCGACGCAGACCAGGATCCGGCTCACCCGCTCGGCCGGGTCCCCGCACACCAGGCCGACCGCGTCCCACGACTCGGCGAGCTCGGGCGGGTAGGCGGTCTCCAGCACCTCGACGACGTCGGCAACCGTGGTCACTGTGCCGCCTTCCCGGAATTCACCCGTTGGGTCGACTTGGGCTGGTGTGCGCCGGTTGGGTGCGTACTTGTGGCCGGGTTGCGTCCCGTTCCCCTTGGGTGCGGCTGACAGGCACGCGGCTCGCGTGTTGTGGTCACTGTGCCGCCTCCACGCTCAGCTCGGCGCGCAGGGCGTCGACGAGCAGCGCCGCGCGGGCGGGGTCGCGGACGGCGACCCTGATGTGGTCATCGGTCAGGCCGGGGAAGGTGTCCCCGCGGCGGACGGCGATCCCGCGGCGGCGCAGCGCGTCGCGGACGCGGGCGCCGCCGGGCACCCGCAGCAGCAGGAACGGCCCGGCGGCCGGCCGGTGCACCTCGACGCCGGGCAGGCCGGCCAGCGCGGCGGCGAGCTGCTCGCGGTGCGCGGCGCCGCGTTCCGCCGCGGCGTCGGCCTCCGCGACGGCGAGCGGCGAGGCGCACACCTCGACCGCGGCGAGCACGAGGGTGCCGACCGGCCAGTGCGCCCGGTGCGCGGTGAGCCGGCGCAGCAGCGCGGGCTCGGCGAGCGCGTAACCGGCCCGCAGGCCCGGCAGCGCCCACGTCTTGGTGAGGCTGCGCAGCACCAGCAGGCCGGGTACGCCGCCGGCGGCGAGCGACTCGGGTTCGCCGGGCACCGCGTCCATGAACGCCTCGTCGACCACGAGGACGCGGCCGGGGCGCGCCAGCGCGCGGACGGTCGCCGCGGGGTGGAGCACCGAGGTCGGGTTGGTCGGGTTGCCGAGCACCACCAGGTCGGCATCGCCCGGCACCGACTCGGGGCGCAGCGCGTAGCCGTCGTCCTCGGTGAGCATGACGTGGTGCACCGGCACGCCGGCCTGGCGCAGCGCGACCTCCGGCTCGGTGAACGACGGGTGCACGAGCGCGGCCTTCGCCGGGGCGAGCGCGGGCAGCAGCGCGAAGCCCTCGGCGGCGCCGGCGAGCACCAGCACCTCGTCGATCCCCCGGCCGTGCCGCGCGGCCACCGCCCGGCGCGCCTCCAGGTCGTCCTCTGTGGACGGATAGTTGCCGATCCGGTCGAGCGCGTCCACCAGGTGCTCGCGCAGCCACGCCGGCGGCCCGTCGCCGCGGACGTTGACCGCGAAGTCCTCGAGCCCCGGCGCCGCGTCCACGTCGCCGTGGTGCCGCAGGTCGGTCATCCGCCGGATCCTACGTACCGGGCGGGACCGACGCCGAGCAGGCGGGTGAAGTGCCGCGTCAGGTGAGCCTGGTCGTAGAAGCCGGCGAGCGTCGCGGCGGAGGCCGGCGGGTGCCCGTCGAGCAGGTGGCCGCGGGCGATCTCGAGCCGGCGGCCGGTGACGTAGCGGTGCGGCGGGATGCCGAACTCCCGGCTGAACGCCCGCACGAGCGAGGTCGGGTGCGCGTCGAGGACGGCGGCCGCCTCGTCGAGCGTCACCGCCGCGGGCAGCCGGGCGTCGATGAGGTCGCGCAGCCCGCGGGCCAGGCCGGGCCGGTGTGGCGGGGGCGGGGTGCCGGGCCGCAGGTGGCCGGCGAGCCGCTCGGCGACGAACGCGAGCCTGCCGGCCGCCTCGAGGTCCTCGGTGCGCCGGGAGAGGACCTGGTGCAACTGGTGGATGCGGGTGCGCAGCAGCGGGTCGGGCAGGCTCGGGTGGTCGACGGCCGGGCCGACGAGGGTGTCGTCGAGGACGGTGCGGTCGAGGTAGAGCACGCGTTTGCGGAAGCCCTCCGGGCGCACCGAGCGGCCGTCGTGCGGCACGCCCGGCGGCAGCAGCGTGACGGCGTCGCCGGTGGCGCCGTGGTCGTGCCGGTCGAGGTCGTAGCGCACCACGCCGTAGTCGACGATCAGCAGCGTCCAGGCGTCGTGCGTGTGCGAAGGGTAGGCGTGCGAGGTGAAGTGCGCGTGGAACACCTCCTGGATGCCGGCGACCGAGGGGTGCCACGCGGTGATGTCCGGGCGGGTGCCGGTCATGCAAGGAACGTACAAGACCGGGGCGCCTCCGCGCCGCCACCCTGACCAGGTGCGATTCGAGACCAAGATCGCCGTCGTGATCCGCGACGACCTGGCGGGGTGGCAGCGCCTGAACGTGTGCGCGTTCCTGGTGAGCGGCATCGCGGCGGCCGTGCCCGAGCTGATCGGCGAGCCGTACGCGGACGCCGACGGCACGAAGTACCTGGCGATGTTCGACCGGCCCGTGCTCGTCTTCGAGGCGGCGGCGGGCGTGCTGACCGCGGCGCACGCCCGGGCGCTCTCCCGCGGCCTGCCGATGTCGATCTTCACCGCCGACCTGTTCGCGACGGGCAACGACGAGGACAACCGCGCCGCGGTGCGCGCGGTCGGGAGGGACCGGCTGGACCTGGCCGGCCTCGCCGTGCACGGGCCGCGCAACGCGGTGGACAAGATCGTCAAGGTGTGCGCATGCATCCTTGACGATCCGCCGCGGCGAAGTTGGCCGCGCCGGCGGACATGGCCCTTGCCGAGTGGCGGTGATCGGGCAGACTCGCGTACGTGCACGTGTGTTTCGTCTGTTCCGGCAACATCTGTCGCTCGCCCATGGCGGCGCTCGTCTTCGCGTCGGTGCTTGAGGAGGAGGGACTGGCCGACCGGGTGCGCGTGACCAGCGCGGGAACCTGGCCGGGGCACGTGGGTCAGCCGGCCGACCGGCGGGCGCGGCGGCGCGCCGTCGGCGCACGGCTACCCGACCGGTCATGTCGCGGCGCACGTGGGGCCGGAGCACCTGTCAGCGGATCTGCTGGTCGCGCTGGACAGCGGGCATTTCGCGGAACTGCACGACCTACTCGACGGCGACGATGTCGAGGTGCGGCTGCTGCGCTCGTTCGACCCGGACGCCGACGGTGTGGACGTGGCGGACCCGTATACGGCGACGACACCGGGTTCGAGGACGTGCTCGGCCAGGTGGAGGCCGCGATGCCGGGGTTGGTCGAGTGGGTGCGCAAGCGGACCTGAGCGCCCGCGGAGGCGGTGGCGGGGCTCCTCGGCCGGGACGTGGTCGGAGTGGCGCCGTTGGGTGGCGCGTACCGAATCCGCCTCGCGGGCGACACGACCCCCCGTGGTCGCGAAGCGACATCTTCGAGGCAAGCGCGGTCGAGGCGGAAGTGGCGGGCCTGCGGTGGCTGAGGGCGGCCAACACCCCCCCGACCTCCAGCCTGGCGCCGGGCACCGACATTGTCTCGCGGGCCTCGGGTGCCTGCCGTTTTCGGTTTTGACGAGCAGTGGCTCGTGATGGAGGTCGTGCCGGCCGGGCGGGCGTCCGCCGTCGCGGCCGAGGAGTTCGGGCGGGAGTTGGCCGCCCTGCATCGGATCGGCGCCGGTGCTTTTCGCGTGGCGCCGCCGGACGGGCCCGTGGACGCCTGGATCGGGCCTGCGCCCATGCGAAACGTCACCGGGACGCGGTGGCCCGAGTGGTATGCCGAGCATCGGTGCTTCCACGTTCGCCGGGCCGTTGACCTCGGTGTTCTTCATGAGCCCAGGGTTGTCGAGGACGTCTGCGCGCGGATCGGGGACATCGCCGGCCGGATGAGCCGCCCGCACGGCTGCATGGGGATCTCTGGAGTGGGAACGTGCTCTTCGGCGACGGTCACGTGTGGCTCATCGACCCGGCGGCGCACGGCGGGCATCGGGAGACCACCTCGCGATGCTGCATCTGTTCGGGTGTTCGCACCTCGAGCGGATCGTCGCCGCGTATCACGAGAGTGCGCCCCTGGCCGATGGGTGGCGGGAGCGGACGCCCTCCACCAGCTGTTTCCGCTGCTCGTCCACACCGTCCTGTTTGGGGGTGGGTATGGGGCCCAAGCCGTCGCCGCCGCTCGGTCTCTAGCATGAGACGCGTGCGGCTGCGGTTGTTGCTTCGCCCCGGATGGTTGGCGCTGACGGCGTTGGTGCTGGTCTTCGCCGCTGTCTGCTTCACCCTGCTGTCGCCATGGCAGTTCCGTCGGCACGAGGAGCGGTCCACCACCAACAACGCGCTCGCTGCCTCTGCCAACGCCACGCCGGTGGACATCGACACTGTCCTTTCCGCTGGTCAGGCCCCTGGACCGGGGACCGAGTGGCGGACTGTGCAGGTGACCGGGCGGTATCTCGCCGAAGACGAGGTCGTCGCGCGGTTGCGGACCGTGCTGGGGCAGGCCGCGTTCGAGGTGTTGACGCCGTTCCGGCTCGCGGACACCTCGGTCGTGCTCGTCGACCGCGGGTACGTGCGCCCGGTGCAGGGTGACCAGGCCGTCGCCGTGCCGGACTTCGCCAGGCCGCCCGGCGGCACCGTAACGCTTACCGCCCGCCTGCGTGCCGACGAGCGGGACCCGCGGAACCGGCCACCCGAGCGCCGGGATGGCCGGCTGCAGGTCTACGCCGTCGGGGCCGGGGTCGTCGAGACGCGACCGGTCTCGACATCCGGCCCGGTCGTTGCGCCGCTGACGCCGTTCACGGCCGACCTCACCGTCGACGACGCGGGGCTCAAGCGGCAGGTCGATTACGTGGTCAAGGATTGCCGCGCCACCATGGTGGTCGCCGCCGGGGTCGAGACCCAGGAATACACGTATCTGAGCTTCGATCAGCGCCGGGCGCTGATCCGCCGCACCATCGAACTGGTCGACGGCCGTGTGCCGGTGATGGTCGGCATCTCGCATCCCTCGTTCAAGACCGCGATTTCGCTGGCGCACGAGGCGGAACAGCTCGGCGCCGCCGCGGTGCAGCTGCTGGCGCCGCTGCGCCCATTCGCCGGCCCGCCGACGCAAGCCGACCTGATCGCCTACTACGAGGCCGTGGGGCGCGAGACCAAACTGCCGATCACGCTCTACCTCAATCCCGGGCCGGGCGCGGACGTCTCGATTCCCGACACCATCGCGCTGGCGAAGCTGCCGTGCATCCAGCTCGATCAAGGAAAGCTCGCGCGATCTCGCGCGGGTGTCGCGGCTGATCGTCGAGATCGACCGTGCCGGCCATGCGCGTTACTGCACCACCATGCAGATGCTGTTCGCCTCGCTGATGCTCGGCGGCTCCGGCGCCACCATGCCGCCGCCGGGATCGGAGATCGCGCGGCATGTGATCGATGCATTTCTGGCCAAGGACTACGCGCGCGCCGCCGAGATCCAATTGCAGTTCGCGCTGTTCCCGTCGAAGTGGATGCATCGCGGACTGGCGCCGGCCATGAAGGCGGCGATGAACCTGATCGGCGTGGCGACCGGCGATCCCTATCCGCCCTACGTGCCGCTGTCGCGCGAGGAGATCGCAAGCGCTGGCGGAAGTCCTGAAGACCACGGTTCTGGCGCACCGCCTGTCGGTGACGGCAGCGGCGTGAGTTTGAGTGCAGGTGAGAAAGTAGCAACGTATGACACAGCAACAAGCAGCGCCGCCGACCACCCCTTACGGCGAGCCGATCTCACTCGCCGCGGCGAAGCAGGTGATGGCCGCAGCCGAGGCCGAAGCGGTGAACAACGGCTGGGGCGTCGGCATCGTGATCGTCGACTTCCGGCGGCAATCCGGTGATGTCGCAGCGGCTCGACAATGCGCAGCTCTCCGCGCTGCGGCTTGCGGAGGACAAGGCGCGCACGTCGATCGAGTTCCGCCGGTCCACCAAGGTGTTCGAGGATGCGGTCGGTGGCGGCGGGATTGGATTGCGCGTGCTGACGTTCGGCGCCTGCGTCGCCGAAGGCGGCGTGCCGATCGTTGCGAACGGCACGATCGTCGGCGCCATCGGGGTGTCCGGCGTCGCCTCGCATCAGGACGGGCAGGTGGCGATGGCGGGGGCCGCCGCGATCAAATGATGCGTGGACGTCAGAAGATGCGCCAGGGATGGCCTATGGCAATGTCATTTCAAGGATAAGGGGCATCACGTGAAGCTCGTTCTGTTCAAGACGGCATCGAACGCCGACCTTCGGCCCGGCGTGCTTACCGACCGTGGTGTGGTCGATGTCTCGTCAGCCGTGACGCTGAGCTACACGCCGCAACTGACCATGCAGGGGATCATCGACGATTTCGATCGCCTGCGCCCGGCATTGGAAAAGCTTGCGGCGAGCGGCAGCGCGATGCCGCTCGCCGACGTGCGTCTGGGCCGCCGCTGCCGCGGCCGGGCAAGATCCTCGCCTGCATCGCCAACTACTGGGAGCATGCGCAGCGGGAGCCGCGTCCGCTCAACATGTTCATGAAGAACCCCGACGCCGTGATCGGCCCGGGCGACACCATCATGCTGCCGGAATACACCGTGCCGTGGATCTTCATGCACGAGGCCGAGCTTGCGCTGGTGATGAAGGGGCCGGCCAAGATGGTGAAGGCGAAGGACTGGCGCAGCGCCGTGTTCGGCTACACCACGCTGATCGATGTCTCGGCGCGCGAGCAGGGACGCCGCACCTGGCCGGCAACGCCGCTGACGAGCTGGCTCGGCAAGTCGTTCGACACTTTCGCGCCGATCGGCCCGTGCATCGCCACAGCCGATGAGATTGAGGACCCCAACGATCTGATCGTGCGGTTCTGGAACGACGGCGCAGTTGCGCCACAACTACAACACCGACGACATGGAGCATCGCGTGCCGGAACTGATCGAGTTCGCCACCACGGTGATGACCATGAACTCCGGCGATCTGATCGCCTGCGGCACCAACCACGAGGGACTGGGCGCGGTGCAGGACGGCGAGACGGTTGAGATCGAAATTCAGAAGATCGGCAAGATGGCGCTCAAGGTCGCCGATCCGCTCAAGCGCACATGGGAACGCGGCGTCTACATGGGCGTCAATTCGACCAACCCCGAAGCGGTCAAGCGGCATCGGCCGCAGGGCGATCAGACCGCGACCGGGGCAATCTGAGGCAAGCGCGATCTCTCCGTTTGTCGTCCCGGCCAAGTGACCCGGACTTGATCCGGGGGAACGCGAGCCCGGGACCCATAACCACCGAGTGTTTGATGGGGCACCAGCCGTGCCGCACAACTTGGACAGGGATTATGGGTCCCGCCTTCGCGGGGACGACGACGGCTGAGTGTGCTGGACCGTCTCCTCAAAAACCCTCAATCCCAAAACGCGAAGGTCCGCGTCTCGATGCTTTCGCGCGGCGGGGCGTCGGGCGGCGTGTTGGGGTCGTCGAATGCCGAGTGCGCGGTGAACCGCGCCGCCTTGGCTGTTGTCGGAATCGAACACCTTGAACACCAGCGCCTCGTTGCGGGTCATCTCCGGGAAATAGAACCACACATGCGCCGGGTTGTAGGCGATGTGGTAGGTCTCGGCGGTGCGGTGCGTATAGCGGCGCTGCAGCAGGATGAAGCCTTCCTGCGGGGATCGTACGCGCGTCGCAGATGCCGAGCGGATCGATCAGCACATTGCCGCGGATCGGCCGCCAGACCTGGATGATCGCCCAGCGCTTCTGCATCCGTCTCTCGGCTTCTTCATCGCCGAGAATGTCGCGCAGCCGCTGCGGCGCCGATCGTTCGGTATAGTCGTTGTGAACGCCCTTGACCGGCGGGCGCGCATTGGTGGTGGTGCGCACCGCCTCATCGCCGGTGCGCAGCGTGTGATCGAACACAAGCACCTCGGACGCGCCGGAATGCGTCTTGATCAAGCTCGGCCATTTCCGGATCGTAGACTCGCTTGCGCTCCGCCGCGTCGGTGAAGTCCGTGACTTGGGTGTCGTGGCTCGACGAATGCAAAGCCGTGGGTGTCGAGCTTGAAGGTGTCGCGCAACGGCCGGCCGTCGCGGACCGTCATCTCGTGCATTTGGTACTGCGCCCGAATGTCCTTGCCGGCCATCTCCGGCCAGTCGACATAATGTACCGGCGGCGTGCCGGTATCGATGATGTAGTTCATCTGGACGCGGATGGTGTCGGTGACGGCTTGTCGGCGACGAGCTGCATGATAAGCGCCCCCCTTGGCTATGAGTGCCTGGCTTCCGAAGATCGTGATGTGGCCTCGCGCTCACCGGGTAGACTTCAGCTTGCCCCGCAGCACCTCGCCCCACTTCGCCTCGATCGCCCGCGCCTCGTCCAGCGAAATCGCCGACGCCGGTGGGAACGCGTCGCGCCACGGAAACGGTCGACAGGCATCGATGATGGCCTTGGAGTGCGAGGTGACACCGCGCTGCTTCGCCTCTTCCGGGATGCGCGGATCGAGAGCCGAACTCCAGGCGTTGCGGATGATGTCGATCTGCTCGGCCGGCTCGCAGCGCGTGGTCACCGCCCACATCACATCGGCGAGATTCGACGGGTCGATATCGTCGTCCACCACGACAACCAGCCGTCCCATGTAGGTATGCGACGCCGCGATCAACGCCGCGCGCTTGGCATGGCCGTCGTAGCGCTGCTTGAGCGCGACCACGGTCATCAGCTGCGACACGTGCTGCCATACGCCGGTGATGTCGGTCACGCCACCGGACTTCGAGATTGACTCCAGATGGTCGCGGCGCGGAACGGCAGGCCGAAGTGGAACCGCGGCGGCTTCATCGGCGGCGAGCCGAGCAGGATCGGATCGTTGCGATGATGCATGGCCTGCACGTGCATCACCGGGCTGGGCCGCTTGGTCGCGGCGTAGTAGCCGGTGAACTCGCCGAACGGACCTTCCAGCAAGGTCTCCTGGTCCGGCGGCAGCAATTCGCCCTCGAGGATGATCTCGGCCTGTGCCGGCAGCGGCAGGCCGGTGAGCGGGCCGTTGATCACCTCGATCGGGGCGCCTTTGATCGCGCCGGCAAAGTCGTATTCCGACTGTCCGGGCGGCAGGTACTCGAAGCCCGCAATGAACAGCGCCGGGTCCTCGCCGTTGACCACGGCGACCGGGCAAGCCCTTGCCCTGCTCCCAGTATTTGCGCGCGATGATCGCGCCGTGCCGTCCCTGGTGGTCGAACTGGATCGTGACCCGTGTTCTTGCCATGCACCTGCACGCGATAGATCGAGGCATTGATCCAGCCGTTGTCCGGATCGCGCATGATCACGATCGAGCCGGAGCCGATGAACGGCCCGCCGTCGTCGCGGTGCCAGACCGGCGCGGGGAACTGCTCGACATCGACGGCGTCGCCGGTCGCGGAGTTTTCCAGGAACGGCGCGTCGATTCACCGGGATCGGCGGGCTGCGGCGTCAGGCTCTGGCGCTTGCGCATCCAGGCTTTGAGAATTTCCAGCGGCGGCAGCGACGGATCGAGACCGAGCGCCAGCGCCGCGCGTTGCGCATTGGTCGTCGTGTTGGTGAAGATGCGGAAGCCGGGCGCAAAGCCCTTGATATTGTCGAACAGCAGCGCCGGGCATTCGGGCAGGCCGGCGGCCACTTCGGTGATGCCGCCGATCTCGTGGAACGGATCGGCGCCGTCGACGCGGCGCAATGCGCCAAGCGCCTCGACCTGGGCGATGAACTC
>CAVSGQ010000014.1:0-426798 GCA_963727495.1 uncultured Actinomycetota bacterium
ACGGTCGTTCCAAGATCCACTTGAGCGATGCTTGGCTGTGCGGCGATCTTGACCGCAGGGTTTGATGATCTTCGGCGTGTCGCGCCGGTAAGGCGAACGAAGCTCCGGTAAGACGAGCGGTCCTCTCACAGACTCCTCGTACACCACCGGAGCTTCGTTGCTGGTTCATCCTGTCATCGCCGAGTCGTGCGCAACAGCATTGGGAGGTTCCGCTGCGGTCGTGTCTTCTGGCACCGATCTCCCGTTGTCCGCGTTGCGGGACGCTGACCTGCTGCAACGGTTCACCGGGGTGACCGACGGGCGTCACGGTCAGGGCCGGGATCACCCGGTCGCGGTCGTGCTGGTGTTGTGCGCGGCGGCGGTGCTGGGCGGGATGCGGTCGTTCACCGCGATCGCCGGGTGGGTCGCTGATGTGCCCGTGGCGCTGCTCGACATGCTCTACCGGCGCGGCGCCGGCGATCGCCCGACCGGTGACCGACTGATCACCTCGTTCCCGTCGAAGACCACGCTATGGCGCGTGCTGACCGGCGCCGACCCGGCCGCGGTCAACACCGCGATCGGCGCATGGCTGATGGCCCAAGCAGCCCAGGCCGCCGTCGAGGCCGTCGAGGCCGTCGAGGCCGCCGAGGCCGCCGTCGAGGACGCCGGGTCTGCCGAGTGCGCCGAGAAGCGGCTCGGTGGACCCGCCACCTCGCCCGGCGTGCCGGGTTCATCGCTGGTCGGGGTCGCGGTCGATGGCAAGGCCGTGCGCGGTGCGGTCGGCGCCGACGGCGCCCAGACCCACCTGCTCGCCGCCGCCACCCACGGCGAGCAACTCGTCCTGGGCCAGGTCCAGGTCGGGGTCAAGTCCAACGAGATCCCCCAGTTCGCGCCCCTGATCAACGGCCTGGCCGCGGCCGGGGTGGACCCGTCCACCATCGTGATCACCGCCGACGCGTTGCACTGCCAACGCGGCCACGCCACCTACCTGCACAACCTCGGCGCGCAGTTCTGCTTCCCGGTCAAACACAACCAGCCCGGCGTCTACACCGCACTCGACGCCCTGGCATGGGCCCAGACCCCGATCGGGCACCGCAGCGTCGAGCACGGCCACGGACGCACCCTCACCCGCACCATCCAGGTCCTGCCCACACCCGCGGACCTACCGTTCCCGCACGTCAACCAGGTCTGGCTGATCGAGCGCTACACCCACGACACCACCGGGGGTCTTCTCAGCGCGGTCGCGCAACTCGGCCTGACCAGCCTCACCCCCGCCCAAGCCAGCCCCGCCCGGATCGCCGCGCTCGTCCAGGACCACTGGGGCATCGAGTCACTGCACTGGCTACGCGACACCGTCTACCGCGAGGACCACTCCCGCGCCCGCACCGGCAACGGACCCCACATCATGGCAGCCCTGAGAAACCTCGCGATCGGCGCCATCCACCTCATCGGCCGCCGCGACATCACCGAGACCACCCGCTGGGCCACCCGCCGCATGCACCGCGCTTTCGACATACTTCACCTCAACAACACATGATCTTGGAACGACCGTGGGTCCAGGGCCTGCATCTGCGATTTCTCGTCCACACACAGCACCAGCGCCTTGTCCGGCGGGTCGAGATACAGGCCGACCACATCGCGGACCTTCTCGATGAACTGCGGATCCGTGGACAGCTTCCAGGTGTCCACCAGGTGCGGCTTGAGGCCAAAAGCACGCCAGATCCGCGAGATCCCGGTCTGCGACATGCCGGCGGCCCTGGCCATACCCCGCGTCGACCAGTGCGTGTCATCCGAGGCGGGTTTCTCCTCCAGCGTCTTCACAACCACCTCCTCCACCCGCTCATCGGTGATCTTGCGGGGCGCACCCGATCGCGGCTCGTCCGACAGACCGTCCAGCCGATCCCGCACGAACCGGCCCCGCCACCGCGCCACCGTCTGCTCCCGAGTCCCCAACTCGGCCGCCACAGCCTTGTTGGTCACCCCGCCCGCGCACGCCAACACAACCCTGGACCGAAAAGCCAACGCCTGCGCCGTTGTCCGCCGCCGCGACCATCGCAGCAACGCCTCACGCTCCACAACCAGACAGGACAAGCTCCGCCTTCGGACGACCCGCACGCGCCATTCCTGAAGCATACACGAATTACGGCGCGAATTAACGACTCAGGACACTAGTGTCCCGCGCCGGAAATCTGGCAACTAATTCGCTGGCCCAAGTCCCTGCTGGCGGCGTTGCCAATCCGGACCGTGGACAACCGCCTGCATTGGACCCGTGATGTGACATTCCACGAGGACTCTTCACAGCTCAGGACCGGTACGGCACCCTGAGCGCCGGCCAGCTTCCGCAACTTGGCGATCAATACGTTCCGCCTGGCCGGACGCGCCAACATCGCCAACGCCCGACGCGACCTCCACAACCACGAACGCGGTCTTCGCCATCTTCAGCACCTAACCGACACGATCAAACCGGGCAAAGAACCACAACGCCGGGACCGTGGTTCTCTACCCACTTGCCAGAGTTTCCAAGACCGGATCGGCGGTAGCTAACGAAGATGTCAAACTCGTAGCCGTCCGGGTACTTTCCAACATGCCCCTTAGCGGACACGCCAGGCTCATTGGTGAACTCTCCGGCCACGCCACGATGATGGCAGAAGCATTCCCCCACAACCAGGCTCGCAGCGGACGACGTCTGCGTGAATCATGGCCATAGGCTGGCGCCCAGTCAACCGCTTGCTCCGGTCGGGCGAAAGTGCGGCTCACGGCGAGAGAGGCCAGCTAGGGTGAAACTGACGGTCACTCCGTGCAGCCGGCGATCACTGGAGACGCAGCACATGGCCAACGTCCTGCTCAGCATTCCCGAACGCTCGGCCCTTCTGGCCCTGATGACCTTCGTCACCGAGACATCGAATACGGAAATCCGCGAACGATATGGGTTCACCGTCGTCAAGAAAGTACGGGAGCAGCTGGCCGCACACGGATATCTCACCGCGCAGAGAGCTGCGGGTGGCGCGTATGTGCACGAGCTGACCGACAAGGGCTGGGCGCGCTGCCGCGAGGAACTCGCCGCGCCCGCTCCCGGCGGCGCGCAGCGGGGCTACCGAATCCTCTACGGCGTCCTGCACTGCCTTGACCGGTACCTGAGCGCGGCCGACCTGACGATGGCGGACTTCGTCGCGGTCCAGGACAAACCTGATCTCGACGAGCAGCCCGTGGACGACCGGCTACACGGCGCCTACGACATGCTGGCATCCCGCCCGGGAGCATGGGTTGGGCTCGCCCGGCTACGCGTGGCACTGCAAGGTGTCGCCCGGCAGGCCTTCGACGATGCGCTTCTTCGGCTCGACCTGATGCCGAACGTATATCTGATTCCCGAAGCCAACCAGAAGGCCCTCACCGACTCCGATCGGCAGGCCGCTATCCACGTCGGCGGTGAGGACAAGCACCTGCTGTCCATTCGACCGGTCTGAGGGCGGCGCGGATGGAACAAGCAGAGCGTCGTGTGATTCGCGCACTGCGCTTCGACTGGGCGCCGCGGGGTGACGATGTCTGGCTGCCGCCGGTGGCGCACGTCGAGGGACAGGGCGCCGCCGCGCTGGCGGCCGTGCTCGATGCGTTCGAGGAGGCGCATGAGGGCCGCAGCGCGCTCGGTGTCGCGGTCATCGGTCAACACGGTTCCGGCAAGACCCACCTGCTGGCTGCCGCCCGCGCCGCAGTACAACAGCGGGACGGGAACTTCTTCCTCGTCAGTCTGCTGCACGGCAAAGACTTCTGGCAGAACATCGTCCACTCGATCTACACCGGACTCTTTCGGCAGGCGTTCTCGGGTCGCAACCAGCTCACCGAGATGATGCGCAGCCTGAGTGAGATGCTCAGGCTATCTCCGGACACGCGGGCTCGTATCACCGGTGACGCCGATCCCACGCGGGCAACCCTGGACGAGGTCGCCATCGCGTTGCGTAAGGCCGTGTGGTGGGGACACGAGTGCCGGCACACCGCGCGAGCGCTGGTGCTACTCGCCGCGCCGAACTCGGACGCGCAGGATCTCGGCGAGGCGTACCTTATCTCGGCCCAGGAAGGCCGCGAGGGCGAGCGGATGGCATGGGGTATCCACCCGGAGCCGAAGAAGCCTCAGCAAATCGTCCAGGAGTTGTCCAGGATCGTCGCCCTGACCGGACCGAGTGTGATCGCGATCGACCAGATCGACACACTGCTCGCTCAGTCGACCAGCGCCACTGGCACACCCCTCGACGCCGCGGGCGGGCTGCTCGTTGACCGGGTTGCGGTCGGCCTGATGGACCTGCGGGAGACGATGAGCCGCACAGTCACCGTCGTCTGCTGCCAGCCGCACACCTGGGACGCCTTCCGCACCAGCACGGTGAAGTCGGCCATCGAGCGGTTCCGGGACGAAACCCGCCTCGGCGTGGTTTCGTCGACCACCGTCGCCCACGCGCTTGTGGCCAAGCGGTTTGCGGAACGATTCGCGCGGCTCGGCTTCACCCCGCCCTACCCGACCTGGCCGGTTCGACCGGACGCCTTCGATACCGCGGTGCACTTCACCCCGCGACGCCTGTTCGAGCGTATCGACACACACCTACGATCCTGTTTGGACAGTGATGAGGTCGTCGAGCTCCGCTCCCTCGACGACGCCGTGACCGCGCGCCGCCACCGGCAGATGGTGGCGGAACCGGCTGTCGACCTGTCCGGTGTGGACGCGTGGTTCGCGGAGCTGTGTGCCCGGGCGGATCTGCGCGCGGCGCTGGACAAGACGTCGGAGGACGTCCGGATGCCGGAGCTGCTCGAAGCAGGCCTGCATGCCTGGATGGTCGAGCAGCGAGTCGACGCTGCCCGGTTCTCGCTGGATCCGCGCCCCGGCACCAACCTCTCCTTGCACGCGCGAATGCGCCAAGTGCTGGACGACGAGCGCGAGGACGAGCTGCACTGGTCGTTCCGCGCCATCGCGGGCCCCCACTACCGGTCGGTGCAGAACAGGATCGAACGGCTGCACGTCGGCGCCGGCCTCGACCCGAACGTGCCCAAGCGCAAGGCATACCTGCTGCGTACCGGCAACTGGTCGACGAGCACGCCGGTGACTGCGCGCCTCCTCGCGCAGTTCCGCACCGCGGGCGGTGTGTTCATCGACGACGTGCAGCTTGACGACCTCAAGGTGTTCGATGCACTCGCGCACATGCACGCGGACGGCACGCCCGGGCTGGCGGCGTGGCTGCGCGATCGGCAGCCGGCGAGCCACACTGCGCTGTTCCGCAGAGTGTTCGGCGAGCCCGATACCCAGCCCGAGCCACCGCGAGAACCTCCTAGCACGCCACCGCCGGCAGAGTTCAGTTGGCCGGACGACGAGCCCGACGCGGTGGCCGGCGCGGGTGAACTGGCGGGCACGGGCGACGAGCCGGACCGCTCCCCCGCCGCCGCAGGGGTCGCTATATCGCTGGGGGCCGGCGTCGACGACGGAAACTCGTTCACGTTGCCACTGATGTCGCTGCGCAAGCACACCGCGATCTTCGCCGGTTCCGGATCGGGCAAGACTGTGCTCATCCGCCGGCTCGTGGAGGAGTGCGCGCTGCAAGGAGTGTCCTCGATCGTCCTCGACCCGAACAACGACCTCGCGCGGCTGGGTGATGCCTGGCCGCAACCACCGGCCGGCTGGCGTGCCGGGGACGGCGAGAAGGCGGCGGACTACCTCGCGGGCACCGATGTCGTCGTCTGGACGCCACGTCGAGAAGCCGGCCGCTCGCTGACCTTCCAGCCGCTGCCCGATCTGGCCACACTGCTCGCCGACCGCGACGAGTTCGGGCAGGCGCTCGACACGGCCGTCGCCACCCTCGCACCGCGCGCGCGGGCCGACGGGCAGACCGCGAAGGCGGAGCAGGCGCGAGCGGTACTGCGCGAGGCGTTGACGGCCTTCGCCGGGCGGGGCGGCAGCGGGCTGTCCGCCTTTCTCGCGATGCTCGCCGACCTGCCCGAGGAGGCCGCCACGCTCATGAAGGCGCGGTCCATGGCCGAGGAGATGTCCCAGACGCTGACCGCGGCGATGATCAACGATCCGCTCTTCGGCGGCGCCGGCACGCCGCTGGACCCGGGAGTCCTGCTCACGCCCTCACCCGGCAAGCGGGCTCGCGTGTCGGTGATCAGCCTCATCGGCCTGCCGACCGACGAGCAACGGCAAAGCTTCGTGAACCAGCTCGAGATGGCACTGTTCGCGTGGATCAAGCGGCATCCGGCGAACAGTCGGCCGCTCGGCGGGCTCTTCGTGATGGACGAGGCCCAGACGCTGGCGCCCTCCGGGGCGATGACCGCCTGTACGGCGAGCACACTCGCGCTGGCGTCACAGGCCCGCAAATACGGTCTCGGGCTCGTATTCGCCACCCAGGCGCCAAAGGGCATCCACAACCGCATCGTCGGCAACGCCGCAACGCAGTACTTCGGGTTCATCAACAGCCCCACTCAGGTAGCCGCGGCCAAGGAGATGGCCGCCGCGCGAGGCAGCTCCGTGCTCGACATCTCGCGCCTCATCGCCGGCGAGTTCTACGCCGTCACCGAGGGCGCGCCGTTCAGGAGGATCACCACACCGATGTGTCTGAGTCACCATCCACCAAGCGCACTCACCGCCGAAGAGGTCCTGGCCCGCGCCTCCGGCTGGGCCGGGTGAGCCCATGGACGTCGTCATCGGCGGGCTGCTCCGCGAGTTCCAGGAGGTCCACGGCCTCGGCAAGCTGCCGGAGAGCGAGGCGTTCGAGGCCTTCGCCGCGTACTGCGTGCTCAGCTCGTTCTACGAGGATGAGTTCAACCCGGACACCTTCCGCATGGGCGGCGGCAACGACCTCGGCATCGACGCCTTCGGCGTCCTGATCAACGGCAGGCTCCTCAACGATGCTGCCGAGGTACGCGCCGAGGTCGAGTCCCTGCAGCGGCTGATGAGCGTCGACATCGTGGTCATACAGGCGAAGACCTCCCCCGGGTTCGAAACCAAGGTGATCACCGACCTGGCCGACAACCTGGAGCACGTGGTCGAGTCCAAGCCGCTGCGCTACGCCGCATCACCCGACGTGGCAAACATCCGGGAATGCCTCCACGCGGTCTACGAGAACATCGCCAAGCTGACCGGCGACCTGCCGAGCCTGTACGTCCGGTACGTCACCACCGGCAGGCAGGTCGGCGAGATGATCGTGCAGAAGGCGGCGTCCGCCCGAGAGCGCATCGCCGGACTGGACCGGTTCGAGACCGTCGAGTTCGAGTGCGTCACGCAGCGAGAGCTACGCACCCTCTACCGGCGAGCCACGACCAAGGCCGCGGCCGGCTTCCCCATGCCGAAGAAGGTCTCGATGCCGAAGATCCCGGACGTCGAGCAGGCGCTGCAGGGCCTGCTCCCGGCCGCGGACCTGGTACGGAATGTGCTGAGCGACGACGCGGGCCGGCTGCGCAAGACGCTGTTCAACGAGAACGTGCGCGACTTCCAGGGCTACGCCGGGGTCAACGCGGAGATCCGGAAAACGTTGCGCGATCAGGAGGAACGTAAGCGGTTTGCCGTGTTCAACAACGGCATCACGATCGTGACCCGTGGTCTGAGGGTCGTCGGCGACGACGTCCACCTCAAAGACTTCCAGATCGTCAACGGCTGCCAGACCTGCCACGTGCTGTTCGACGAGCGGGCGAACCTGACCGACGACGTCCACGTCACGGTCCGCATCGTGCACACCCAGAACGAGGCCGTGATCGACGGGATCGTCGCCGCGACAAACCGCCAGACGGTGATCAGCGACGAGGATCTGTCGGCGCGCGAGGAGTTCCACCGGCTGCTCGAGGAGTACTTTGAGCACGGCCGGGACAAGCCCCGGCGGCTCTACTACGAACGACGGTCCAAACAGTACAGTGAGCGCAAGGACGTCGAGAAGACCCGGGTCATCGGGCGCGCCCAGCTCACGAGGGCGTACCTGGCGATGTTCCTCGACGAACCCGCCCGGCTGGGCCACTACCGGTCACTGGTCGAGACGCGAGGCACGGAGCTCTTCAAAGACGGTCAGCACCCCGTGTACTACTATACGGCGGCCGCGACCTGGTACCGGCTGGAGTGGTTGATCCGCAACCGCCGCATCGACAAAGCGTACAGCCCGGCGCGTTACCACCTGTTGTTCGCGGCCAAGCTCCGCCTGCTCGGCGACGGCTCCGTGTCAGCGAACCCGCGCACCGCGGAGCGCGACTGCCAACGGATGCTCGCGGTCATCTGGGACGCGAACGCCTCTGAGCAGCTGTTCGCCCAGCTGCTCGGCCCGCTGGAGCGCGCGATGCGGGCCGAGCCGGGAAACGTCCCCCGGGGCGAGATGGTGCGGACGCAGCGGTTCGCCGACCGGTTCCGCAAGGAAGTACTGGCCGGCTGACGTCGGTTCGCACCTCGCTCTGGCTTCTTGACCATGTCGAGACTATGCGGAACAACTCGATCGCCTCGACCAGTGCGCGTTCGGTGGGATCGCGCGGGTACCGTCGCTACCTCGGCCCGTATATGGCAATCTTGCAGGTCGCTGAGCCTATCTGGGAGGGACCCCGCCGTGACCGAAGTGCTGCCCAACTCAGTAGACGACGACGGCGCCGACCGCGAAGCTGTCGAACAGGAGCGCGCCAAGCTGCGGGAGTTTGTCGCACGGCTGAGCGCGGACGACATCAAGTCGGGTGGCTGGTTCACGAAACTCTGCGCCCAGGCACTACGGTCGTACGCCGAGAAAGCCACCTGGGAGTACTTCCAGCACAAGTACCAGGGCGTGCCCGCTGACGGTATCGTCGGGCAGCAGATCAAGCTGGCGGCAAGGTACGCCATGATCGAAGGCGGGATCTCCGCCAGCGTCTACACCGGGACGATCGCCGCGACCATCGGGTCGATGGGTGGCGCCAGCCCCGCCACCGTTCCGGCCGGCGTCGTCACCTTTATGGTCGACCTGACGTACATCACCCAGCTTCAGATGCGCCTGGCCCACGACATCGCGGTGATCTACAGGATTCCCCTGGACGTGAACGACCCCGAAGACATGATGAAACTCGTCAGGGTGGCATTCGGCATCAAGGCCGGAGGAGTCGCCCGCGGGAGCATGAGGTTCGTACCCGGCCTCGTCCGGCAAGTCCTCAAGAAGTACTACTCCGGTCCGGTCCTTGCCGCCGCGAAGAGCCTTCCATTCGTCGGGAAACACCTCCTGCAACGGAATATCATCAAGTTCGGCATCCCCGGCGTCGGGATCCCCTTGACTATCCTTCGTGAACCGCTACACGACCGCGGCCGCAGGACGCCATGCCAAATCCGTTTTTCGTGGCGAAGCAGAAGTGATCGAACTCGCCGACAGGCTGATCCGACGCACGCAGCACCCGCGGCTGATGCTGTGGGTCGCGTGGCTCGTCATCAACGCGGACGGCAAGATCACTGACGTCGAGAGCCTGTTGTTCCAGCAACTGACGCGGCTTGCCCGGGAACGGCATCAGGTCGACGACGAGGGACTCGCCAACGTCGTCAACATCGACCCGGACGAGGTATGGCACCGCATCGACGCCGAGCCGGGGATCTCAGTGACGTTGTCGACGCCGCCGAACGGGTCGCCACCGTCGACGGAGATCTCAACGCGCACGAGAAGGCAGTCATCGCCGAGCTACGGGATCGCTGCCAGCGACAGTAGTGGAACGGGCGTGCGATCTCGGCGATGGAGTCTGTGTACCCCGCCGGGTCAGGCCCAGGTACGACGCCACCACGTCGAGGACGCCTCAGATCCAAGCTTTGGCCTGTGGTACAGGAGAGGGCGCGGAACCGGTCCGGGGTCGCGCAACGAACGTCGCTGGGTAAGACTGTGATCATAGGCGATGGGGCTCGCCTCTAACCGCGAATCTCTCCGCTCATGGCCTCTACCGCACCACCTTGGTGTTCCCAGCACGCTGGGCAGGCCGGTAGAGGAGGTCCGACTGGGCGAGGCTTCGGCAATCACCTGCTGTCTCCGCGCGCTCACCCTCGCCGGGCTCCCGCTGACCGCCGGGTTCGTGTCCGAATGGTTCCTGCTGGAGGCGCTCATGCAGCAGTTCCGGCTCGGCCCGCTCGGCTACACCCCTGCCGCTGGCGGTCACCGGTGCGCTGGTCGCGCTGACGATCGGCTGCGCCGCGGCCACGTTCGTGCGCATCGTCGGCCTCGCCCCGCGCGGCCCCCACGACGAGCGGCCGACCCGCGACACCGCGCTGCCGGGCAGGATCGCGGTCGTCGTCATGGGCGTCGGCTGCCTCGCCGTCGCCGCCCTCGCGCCGCTGGAGCTGCGGCTGCTCGCGCCGGGCTCGATCCCCTGGTGTCCCGCACGGTCACCGCCGCGGCACGCAAGGAACCCTGGGTGCTGCAGCCAGTGTTCGACGACTTCTCGATCCTGGCGCCCTCCTGGCTCGTCGTCATGCTCCCGGCCCTGCTGGCCGCGCGGCCACGCTCCTGTGCTTCGTGTTCGCCCGCCGCCGGATGTTCGCCGTCCGGCGGGTACCGGTGTGGCGTTCAGCGACCGGCGGAAAGAGTCAGTACACGCCGTTCGCGTTCACGAACCCCACCCGGAAGGTCCTCGACCCGCGCCGAACTGCGCATCGTCGAACGCCGGACCGGCGGCCGCGACGACGACTCCCGCCGTGCCGCCCGCCTGCGGCGCCCACCTCGGCTACATCTCCGACGTCGTCGAGGCCGTCGAACGCTTCTCTACCGGCCGCTCCTGCGACCGCTGTGCACCGTGCTCCGCGCCGCGAAGCGGCTGCAGAACGGCCGGCTCGACGCCTACGTCGACTACATGCTGATTGCATTCCTCGCCATGCTCGCCGTCGTGCTCGTCCTGACCTGACAGCACGAGAACACGGAGGAAACCATGCATTGCTACGACTGCTCGAACAACGGACACACCACCCTCGCCGTAGCCGTTTGCGCCTCGTGCGGAGCGGCGGTCTGCCGCACCTGCGCCAGGATCGGCAACCGGACCACCCGGCAGTTCACCGTTTCGCCTCGGCCGAACTCACCCTCACCGAGACCCGCACGATCGCCTGCCCGCCCTGCGCCGCGCGCACCACGCCGGCCGATCACGTGCTCGAGGCGCTATAGGACACAGACAGCACGGCGGTGACGTCGGCCAGGGCGGTGACGAGGTCGTTGACCGAACCGACGCCGCGCACGGTGAGCCAGACCGTGACGACCCTCGCACGGTCGCGCGGCGGCGCTGGTCGGCGAACGACAGGCGCCACGACAGGCTCGCCATCACGGCCGGGACGTGCGAGGCGAGACGCACGGCCCGCTACGTGGCTGGGCTGGGGAGCGCGAGACCGCGGGCGCCCGGCGCCGAGTAGACGGCCTCGACCCCGGATCGGGCCAGCAGGTCCAGGCCCAGCCGGGCGCGGCGGACGCGCTCGCGGGAGAGCTGGACCGTGAGGTCGTCGAGGTGCGTGCCGGACGGGTACACGTCGGGCGCGTTGCGGAGGCCGAACTTCACATACACCGGCGAGGCGATCTCCACCAGGCGCGGGATCTCGTGGTGCCGCACGAAACCGCCGACGTTGTCCGGGGCCTCCACGTACACGTCGAGCGGTACGGGCACGGCCGCGCGAACCCCGGCGATCTGGGCCAGCGACAGGTCCGTGGGCAGGTTGAGCGTGTCCGCGCCGAGGCCGACCAGCACGCCGGCCGCGGCCGGGTTCGCGGCGGGCAGCATCACCGACACCTTCACCTGCAGGTCGGCGGGCAGCGCACCCTGCTCGCGCAGCCGGCCGACCACCGACAGCAGGCCGAGGTCGGACACCAGCACGCTGCGCACCCCGAGGTCGGCCGCCCGGCGGACCTCGTCGACCGCCGCGGCGAGTTGGTCGGAGCCCCACGCACACGCCCCGAGGACCCCACCAGCCGGCGCGCGCGCCATGGCCGAGATGCCCCACGCGGCGCACGGCCGGGCGAACAGGCTCAGCTCGACACCCGCTCCGGCGGCCAGGCGCACCATGTCGCCGATCTCGGCGTCGGTCAGCAACCCCACGCCGGTGCCCTGCGAGACCCGGGTGACCGGCACGCCGAGCCGCTCCGACTCGGCCAGCACGGCCTCGAGGCATCGCGGCCCCTCGACGCTGGGGATCTCGACCCGGAACCGCGCGCCGTCGGGGAACCTGCCCGGCGACGGCGGTGGCGCCACGAGGTCGGTCGCCGGCAGTCCCAGCGTGGTCAACAGGCCCGCGCCGTTCGCGGGGACAGGTCGTTCGGTCACTGCGCTCCCCTGGGTCGAGGTATCGAATATAGTTCGATATCTCGACACTAGCCATCCCGATTCGACGAGGTGCCACAGTGGGCCGTACCGTCCCGGCGGTCAGCCGCGCCCTGGACGTGCTCGAACTCTTCCTCGCGACGGCAGAGCTGTCCGCGCCGGAGATCACCGAGCGGCTGGGGCTGCCCCGCACGACCGTGCACGAGCTGGTCACGACGCTGGCCGAGCGCGGCTACCTGGCCACGGTGGCGGCCCAGCCCGTCCGCTACCGCCTGGGGTTGCCGCTGTTCCTGCTGGGCAGCAGCTTCGCCGAGCGGCTCGACCTCGCCGGGGAGGCGCAGCAGGTGGCGGCCCGCACGGCGGCCGACTGCGACGAGACCGTCCACGTGGCCGTGCTCGAGGGCACCGATGTCGTCTACATCGCCAAGGTGGACAGCACCCACCCGGTCCGGATGGTGTCCGCCGTGGGGCGGCGGCTGCCGGCGCACTGCACGGCCGTGGGCAAGATGCTGCTGTCCGGCCTGACGCCGGAAGCCCTGGACGCGCGCTACCCGCGGGACCGCAGGCTGGCGGCGATGACCCCGCGCAGCCTCACCTCTCCGGCCAAGCTGCGCGCGCAGCTGGCCGGGATCCGCGACGAGCGTGTCGCCTACGACGACTGCGAGTCCAACGACGCCGTGCACTGCGTGGCCGCACCGGTGCACGACCGCTCGGGCGCGATGGTGGCGGCGATGAGCATCTCGGTGCCCACCATCCGCTGGGACGAGCCGCACCGTGCCGAGTGGACGGAGCTGATCCGCTCGGGCGCCGACGCGCTGTCCCGCCGCCTCGGCCACGTCTGAAGCCGTCCCCGAAGGCGTTGATTGGATCTCCGCACCCCAGTATCGTTTGGTCGGAAATTTCGAATGATGTTCGAAATATCGAACAACTGGGATGGGGGCTCTTCGATGAAGCGGATCACCCAGACCGCCGCCAGACTCGGCGCGATCGCTCTTCTCGTCCTCGGCACCGTCGCGGCCACCCCGGCCGTCACGCAGGCAAGCCACGGAACACACCACTCACCCAGGATCGAGAAGGACGTCTTCGGCACCACGCCCGAGGGATCACGGATCGACCGCTACACGCTGACCAACGGCCGCGGCATGCGGGTGCGGATCATCACCTACGGCGGGATCATCCAGTCCATCGAGACGCCCGACCGGCACGGCCGGACCGCGGACGTCGCGCTCGGCTTCAACAACCTCGGCGACTATCTGACGAAGAACTCGCCCTACTTCGGCTGCATCGTCGGCCGCTACGCCAACCGCATCGCGAAGGGCAGGTTCACCCTCGACGGCGTGACCTACCAGCTCGCCGTCAACAACGGCGAGAACCACCTGCACGGCGGCAACGTCGGGTTCGACAAGCGGATCTGGCAGGCCGACGAGATCCGCGAGCCCGGCGCCGTCGGCCTCCGGATGACCTACGTCAGCCCGGCCGGCGAGGAGAACTACCCCGGCACGCTCACGGTCACGGTCACCTACCGGCTCACCGTCCACAACGAGATCCGCATCGACTACCACGCGACGACCGACGCGCCGACGATCGTCAACCTCACCAACCACACGTACCTCAACCTGGCCGGCGAGGGCACCGGAAGCATCTACGACCACCGACTCACGCTCAACGCGAGCCGGTACACGCCGGTGGACTCGACGCTGATCCCGACCGGCTCGCTGGACCCCGTCGCCGGTACCCCCATGGACTTCCGCCACCCCACCGCGATCGGCGCCCGCATCCGCGACAACTTCCAGCAGCTGTTGTTCGGCCAGGGCTACGACCACAACTTCGTGCTCGACCGGCGCGACGACACCTCGCTCGTGACGGCCGCACGGGTGAGCGAACCGACCAGCGGGCGGACCGTCACGATCCGGACCACCCAGCCCGGCATCCAGTTCTACTCGGGCAACTTCCTCGACGGCACGCTCGTCGGCACCGGCGGCCACATCTACCGGCAGGGCGACGGGTTCGCGCTGGAAACCCAGCACTTCCCCGACTCGCCGAACCAGCCGTCGTTCCCCTCGACCGTGCTCCGCCCGGGCCAGGTCTACCAGTCGGCCACGGTCTACCAGTTCGGCACGACCCACTGACCGGTCACACCGCAGGGGCGACCGGGGTGCGGGCCCGATACGGGTCCGCACCCCGGTCGACCGTGCTCGCGCCGGTCAGTGGGTCGTGGCGCTGCCCGCCCGTTTGAGCTGAACCTCTTCGGGCCGCGCCGGCGCCCCCGCCACAATGGCCGACGCCGGACACCACCTCCGCACGGACCTGTTCACGCCCACCCGGCGTTCGGCACGACCGCAGCCATCCCTCGGCAGCCAACCGGCCGGAGCGTCATCGCTGCGTCAAGCGGCGTGCCTGCCTCAACTGGTTGAGTACGTTCGCGGTCAGCCGCTTCAGGCCAAGGAGGCCGAGGGTGGCCCGGTAGAGGGTTGGCTCGTCGTTCCAGCCGGTGACCTCGGCGGCCTCGACGATGAGCGCGGCCAGTTCGGCGGGCGGCAACTGCTCGAATGCTCGTGGTCCGAGCTGCCGAACCTGTACGACCGGCTGGTCCGGAAGCCGGTAGGTGCGGGCCCGGACGCTCCGCGTGCCAAGCGGGTTGTCCACGACGAGGACGCCACGTCGCACGGCGGACATGACTGCCCTGTCGAGGGCATTGGCGATTGCCCTCCCGACCCGCCGACCACCGGACGCCCGCACGTACGCGCTGAGCAACCGGTCCCCCACGACCGGTCCCTCCACGGCCACGATCTTGCACAGGCCTTCCAGCAGCTCGCGCGTCGATGCCTCGAGCGCAGCCGGCACGATGCCGCTGAACTCCTTGTAGGGAGCCAAGGTGGAATCGTCGTCGACGACCTCGGGTTCGGCGAGGTACGTGGGAACGTCGTCCATTTCCAACTCGGCCCCGGCGATGTCCTCCTCCACGGCGACGAGAGGTTCGGCCCGCTCGCCCACCTCTGGCACGTCCACATCGGACTCATGGATCTCGGACTCGAGCGGCGCGACCTCCGCGGCGGCGGCCTCGAGTGGTTCGTCGGCCTCCCAGCCGGACGGGTGGATGTCGAGTTCCTCCAGGGTCCTCCACAACTCGGCCAGCACCGCCGGCCGGTCGACATAGAAGGCCGACTCGCGGATGCGAAAGATCCTCCAGTCACAGCGCTCGAGATCGCGCTGGCGAGCGAGATCCCGCTCGTAGGCATCCGGCCCGTGCCAGGTGTCACCGTCACATTCGATGGCCAGCCGTGACTTCGCCCCGACGACGACCAGGTCCAGTCGGTACCCCTCGGACGGAAACTGCGGGACGACCGAGTAGCCGCGGTCCACCAGCCTATTGAAAACACGCTGCTCGAACAAGGAATCAAACGGATCGACGCGACGGTCCTCAGGCACGACCTCGGTCACCACGCCGTTCTCATCGGAGCTTCTCCGGTTGACCACGCCGTAGCAGTAGTCCAGGAGAGCGAACCGCATGTCGTCCGAACGGCTCAGCATCGGACAACGCAATCGAGTGGAACACCCACATCTGGTCCTTGGCACGCGATGCCGCGACGTTGTAGCGCTGGATGTAGGTGCCCATGGTGAGAGCACGTGAGGCGTTGGCCGGGCTCGGGAGCAGCGACCATCGACAAGAACATGACGTCGCGCTCGGATCCCTGGAAGTCCGCGGAGTCACCGCATCGGAGGTCGCGGGCACTCCACTCCTCGGGTGCGATCCGGTCGACCAGCGCGTTCTGGATCGTCTTCGCCTGCGTGGGTCCGAGCAACGAGATGACGCCGAAGGTCAGACCGTCGTAGCGGGGGTCGACGATACACTTCTCGATCTGCGCCACGATGGCGTCGACCTCGACTGGGTTGACCTTGTTGGTACTGCCGCGGGTGTAGCCGTTCCTCAGGTGCACGGCCTTGATCGGCTCCAGGCGATCGGCGCCGTACTGCCGCACCGGAACGAGCCGGACTCCCTCGGGCTCGTAGGCGATCCGGTTGGAGAAGCCGATGATCTCAGGCACACAGCGTCGGTGCTCGGTGAGCGTGAGCAAGCCACCGAACCGCATCTTCGCCTCGTCGAAGAGGCTGCGCTGCGGGTCCTGCCAGGACGCGATGTACGGATCATCGGCGAGGTACTGCGCCGCGAGGTGACGCAGCTGCAGCTGGTCGACTCCGACCGCGGAGGGCGACACCTGCTTGTCGTCACCGATCACCACGACCTTGGGCGCCAGGTACTGCAGGAACGTCGCTTCGAGCCCGGCCTGCGACGCTTCGTCGACGATGACGATGTCGAACATGTTCGGCTGGATGCGGAGCTGCTCGGCTATCCGGTACACCGGCATGATCCAGACCGGCACCGACTGGCGGCACCGATCCATGGCGCGGCGGATGTCGGCCCGTCGCTGCGCGGCATGGATTCCCGTGCCCTTGCCGAGCTTGCGCACCAGGTAGGCATACTGCTCGAGATCGGCGCGGGCCTTCCCGCCCAGGCGGTCGGACGACACCGCGTGATGCCAGGCACGAGTAGCGGCCAGGGTTTCCACGTGGCGACGGATCCTTGTCTCGATCTGGTTGATTTCGTGCTGCACGACATTGATGTCCACATCGGACTGTTCGCGAATCCAGGTGGCGGTCGACGCCCACCGCCACGCCTCGTTGAACGCGGCGAGCCGCTCGTCCCACTCCATCCCGGCCGGATCGGCGATGATCGCCTCGAACAGCGAGGGTGCGAGAGCCTTGAGCCGAGATCCGAGTGCGTCGCGGCGTGCGGCGATCTCGCGCACTTCGTGCAAGCGGACGAGCCGACGCCAGGCCGTCGCGTAGGCGTTGTGGTCACGTCGGCGAACCGCCATGAGCAGCTCATGCACGCAGGGCCCGCCCTCGGTCCACCGCGCCGCCTTGACCAGGTCGTCCTCGAGCTCGCGAATCGGTGCTTCGGCAGCGACCCGGCCCTCGTGAGCGCCGACGGCGTCGACGACGGTCATGTACCGTTCCACCGACGATCGGTCGCGCCAGTCCGGCTTGGGGAGACCACGTTCTGCCAGCCTGCGGTTCTCGTTCGCCCACCGCTCGTCGAAGCTCAACACCCGCCGCAACTGATCGCATTCCGTGATGTGCCATTGCAGCCGTTCCGCCAGGGTGTCCTCGGCGGGGATGCGGACGTTGTCCGGCCATGCACGATCCAACGCTTCGAGCAGTTGCTCTGCGCGGGACCAGACGAGAAACGCGTTCAGGAGCGGGACAGTCGCCGGCGGCAGGCCGTTGACCCGTACGGAATCGAACAGCGGCTGGGCCTGTCTGACGGCCTTGCCGCTGAGGGGTCCGACCTTGGGAATCCCGGCGGGGCCCAACTTGATCTTGCCGCCGCCGTCCAGGTGGTCACGAAGCTCCGTGGCGAGCGCCGCCAGCATGGGCGTGTCGCCACGCGTCACCTGAGCCGAGGTCGTGGGACCAAGGTCCGCGACCAGTGTCCGGGTCTGTTCGATGAGCTCGGTGATCTGCTGGCCGCGTGAGCGCCAGATTCCGCCGCGACCGGCGAGCACGTCGGTGAGCGCGTCGTTGATCCAGCCCTCGGACCGGCGCGCGAGCTCGCCGGCTTCCCTGACGAACTCGTGCAGACCCTTCTTCAGGTCCGCGCGAGCGGAGATGCCGAGAGATGCCAGGCCGGCAAACGCCTCATTGGTTCGCAGGACGGCGTGCCGCTCGTCGTCCGCGACGGCCACCTGCTCTGCCGCAACCAGGTCAGCGAAGGTGTCCGGCTCGCGCACGGTCGCAGGATCGGCAAGTCGTCGACGTGACTCTGCTTCGTCCGCGGCGAGGTCGGCACTGAGTAGATGGCCGCGCCACTCCACAATGCCGAGGTCGTCAGGAGCCTCGCTGTGCGACGGCACCTGCAGGTAGTCCGCAAGCCAGGCGAGCCGGTCGGACTGGGACTGGTGTTGCTGGGCGATGGCAGCGAGAGTGCCGCGGTAGCCGGCATGCTCGAGCCCGGCGACCTCACCTTCGCGAGCATCGAGAAGGGTTCGGTACAGGTTGGCCTTGTCGTCGGCCAGGCGATCGATCTCCGCCAGGCAGTCGTGTATAGCGCGTTCGGCGCCACGGGCATCGTGCTCGGCTGCCGCGGCCGCGATGCGTTCGACCGCGACCTTCAGGTCGGACATGTCCTTCTGGGAGCTGCCGACGATCGCCACCGACAGTGGCTTGATCGTCGCCGGCAGCTTGTCGCGCACCTCTTTGAGTGCACGGTCGGTGTGCGCGGTGACCAGCACCCGCTTGCCCTGAGCGAGAAGGTGGGACAGCAGTGCGGCCGCAGTGTGCGTCTTTCCGGTGCCGGGCGGTCCCTGGACCAACGTCTGTGCCTGACGGTCGACCTGCTGCACGATCCGGCGCTGCACGTCGTTGACCGGCAACGGCAGGTAGAGCTCGTCGCCCGCCCGGATCGCGGCGCCGGGGGTGGCGTCGGCGACGGTGTGCGGACGGTGGTCGGGATCGACGAGCGGGACCACACCGTCCGGTACGACTCCGGACTCGGCGATCTGCGCGACGATGCCGCGGTAGATGTCGACGAGCCCTTGTTGTGAGCGCTTGCGGAGAATCACCGCAGGGGCGAACGCCGCAGTGGCGCGCGAGGTCTGATGCGGCGCCGAGTCCTCGTCGAGGTACACGCCGTCGGCGTCGAGAGTATGCACCAGCCGGCGGGCGAGTGAGCCCACCTCCTCGCGGTGCAGCGGATGGGCCTGGAACGCTCGTGCGATGAAGCGAGCCTCGTTGATGTGCGAGGAGTTGGTGAGTTCCGGCTCCAGCATGTCCAGCTCGACCGTTACGCCGTCGGCGGACTCGGCAACGATGACGGTCAGCCGGCCCGATTCGTCGTCGAAGTGGATGGTTGCTGGAACGGTGAGCAGGTGACGGCGAACCGGGCGACGGCCGGGCGGCGTCCATACCAGACATCCGAGAGCGACCACCAACTCCAGCTCTTCGGGATGGGTGGTCGCGGACACGTAGGTGGAGAACAGGTCTCCGTAGTACCTGCGGGCCGGCCGGTCCGCGAGCTCCTGATCGGCCCACGCCTGCCAATCGACGAGCCAGGTGTCATAAACGCCTTGGACCTCAGGATGATCTTCGATTTCCAGGCGCTCGGTTCCCGCCGAGCCGGGAGTCGGCTCAATGACCGGCACGGCGATGGACTCGCGAAGCGTCGGCCGGTGATCAGGATCGTCTATCTCGCCCTCGAGCCACGGCATGATTGCGACCGTGGGAACCGGCGGTTCGAGGTGGGAGACACGATCCACCGTGAGCAGCGGATCGCCCTGTTCGGGGTCGCCACCTCGGCCGGCCGACCACACAGCGGGATGTTGCGGTAGATCGGCCAACCACAGCACGGCACCGTCGCGCTCGTAGGTGTCGGTGGTGCGCGGCGGATTGGCCTTCAGCTGCTGGACCCGACCGAGAAACTCGAACAGGCGAACCGCGCGATCCACCCGCGGGTCCTCGGCACCGACGTGAGGCCCGGTCATGGGTATTGTTCCGTTCGTTGATCGGTTGACGTACTCGCCTGTGGGAGGGCCATCGTCGAGGTCACCGGATTGGCGAATCGTGCCGGGTCTCCGACACCAGCAAGGTCAGCAGGTGACCAATCTGAACTGACAATTGGCACGGCTGTCCTCCAGAAGTCGTGCGTGACCGTAGCCGGGCGTCGCCAACAACCCACACACTTCATCGCCACCGTGCACGAGACGTAACAACATCCGGACGTTCGACACCTGGCCGGTCTACTTGAGAATTCGCACTGTGACCGCTGCCACAGGACCCACCCGAACGTGCATTCGGTCCAGCGGGTTTGGGGCCACGTTCGGTCGATCAGACAAACGGGGAGCAACGATCTCCGCAGCCGCGCACATGGGACAGCCGCCATTATCGTCACCGGGCCAATGTGCGCAACGTGATCGAAATTGAGCCGTGACCGCATCCACGGACCGTGTCCTGACCACCCGACGATCTACCGGCTGGGTCAGCCGGATCGCGACCTGCGCGACGAAGGGCACCGTGGCAACTGACCGGCGTACTGGGGAGGTGGTGATGCCGCCGGAGTCTCGCCCGTCACACCGAGTCGGTCGGCGTCGGCGGGCCGAAGAATCCCGTCGCCCGGGATCCGGTCGGCGCCGGCGAACTCGGCGATATCGAGGCTTTCGGGTCCTTGCTTTCCGCCTGCGCTCGGCGGCGTTCACCGCAGACGTTCCGGTGACGGCGGCCGTAGCCTCGTCGCGGCCGCGCGCAGCACCCCGGGCACCAGCCGGCGGTGAACGACGGACAGCGGCGGCCACACCACACGACCGATGTCCCGGTCGTAGCGCAGGAAGGTCGCCCACGACACCCCTTCGTCGACCGTCCGCACGACGAGGTTGCCGGTCAGGAACCACGAGGCGGCCTCGAGCCGGATCCAGTTCTCGCCACGCCCGGTGACCCGCCATCCGCCCACCGTCGACGGCGAACGCTCGTGGCTCAGCCGCAGCCCGAGGACGCCGCGCCAGATGAACCACTCCCCCGCGCTGGGGACGTCGCCGAACATCGCCCGTGCCCACCGTTCGGGCGTGGCGTCGACGAGGCCGGGCAGGCTGAACTGGTCGGCGTAGTCGATGCGGGACAGCGAACCGAGCGCGCGGACGGACTCGGGGACGCGTCGGGTGCCGACGACACTGTGGACCGAACCGACGGTCATGGCGCTGCCTCCACCTCATATATACGGTAGCGTATACATGAGGATAGCCCTTCTGTACGGTGCCGTACATACCGGCGGGAGTGAGGTGGGGAACATCGTGGGCGCGACTCGAACGCCGCGGGACGCGTGGGTCGACGCGGGACTGCGGGCACTGGCCTCCGGTGGCCCGGACGCGGTACGCGTCGAGGTGCTGGCGAAGAACCTCGGCGTCACGAAGGGGGGCTTCTACGGTTTCTTCGCCGACCGCGAGGCGCTCCTGGAGGCGATGTTGGACGCCTGGGAACGGGAGAGCACCGACGAAGTGCTCGACCGCGTCGACCGTGCCGGCGGCGATCCCAGGGCCAGGATCGAGCGCGCGGGCAGGCTCACCTTCTCCAGCGATCGCCTGCTGCCCATCGACCTGGCGGTCCGCGACTGGGCCAGGCGCGACGAGGCGGTCGCCGAGCGCCTGCGCGCGGTGGACAACCGGCGCATGGGGCTCCTGCGCGAGATGATCGGCACGTTCTGCGCCGACCCGGACGAGGTCGAGGCCCGCGCCCTGCTCGCCTTCTGCCTGGCGATCGGCGAGCACTTCCTCGCCGCCGACCACCGGGGTCGGACGCGGGCGCAGGTGCTCGCCCGCGCCTCCGACGTGCTGTTCGACGCGCGCGGTCACCACGACGCCATGATGGGGTCGTCGTGGTTTCCCCGGCACCACTGCTCGGTGAAGCGTCCGAGACGGGCCGGGGACGCGACGGCGAGCACACCGGCGATCTTGTCACCGACGACGTCGAGGACCACCACGCCCACGACCCGGTCGTCGAACGCGGCGATCATGGCGGGTGAGCCGTTGACCATGCCGAAGTGGATCGCGGGGGAACCGCCGATCAGCCTCCGCTTCGCCGGAGTCGGCCTGAAGCCGGCGCGCAGCGTGGCCGCGATCCGCTCGGGACCCGAGGCCACGTGGAGCTTCTCGCCCAACCCGACGCCGTCGGAGATCGCGGTCGCGTCGTCGGTCAGCAGCGCCAGCAGGCGTTCGGTACGGCCCGACGCGGCCGCGTCGACGAACGCCTCGACGATCCGGCGCGCGGCGGCCTCGTCGACCTCGCGGACGTGGCGCTCGGCGGCGAGCCGGCGCCGGGCCCGATGGGCGTGCTGCTGGCTCGCGGACTCGGAGATGTCGAGGATCTCGGCCACCTCGGCGTGGCTGTGGGAGAAGGCCTCGCGCAGGACGTAGACGGCCCGCTCGATCGGCGAGAGGCGCTCCATCAGCATCAACAACGCGAGCGTCACCGACTCGCGCCGCTCGACGATGTCGGCCGGGCCCAGCATCGGGTCGCCGTCGAGGAGCGGTTCGGGCAGCCAGGAACCGACCGCGCGTTCGTGCCGCATCGTGGCCGAACGGAGCCGGTCGAGCGACAGGTTGGTGACCACCTTGGTCAGCCAGGCCTCGGGCACCCGGATGTGGTCCCGGTTGGCGGCCTGCCAGCGCAGGAAGGCGTCCTGCACCGCGTCCTCGGCATCGGCGGCCGACCCGAGCAGGCGGTATGCGAGCGAGGCCAACCGCGACCGGTTGGCCTCGAAACGCTCCACGGTGGCAGCGTCCACGGGCGCCACCCTAGGCGGTGACCGTCTCGGCGACGCGGCCCGTCCCGGTCGCCAGGTGGCGCCTGCGAGCCGGCAGTCCGAAGGTCGGGTGGCCGATGCCCCACGCAGCCGCCCTGAGCACCGCCGCCTTGTACCGCACGGCCGGACGACCGCGCAGCGACCAGGACTTCGACCGCGCGTCGCCGTCGACGACCTGGAGGACCGCGTCCTTGCGGCCGAGGCTGACGCAGTTGCCGAGGTACGCCAGCGGGGTCGTCGGCATCGTGCGGCCGGTCAGGTCCCCGACGATCGCGGCCGTCGCCCGCATCCTGGTGAATCCCGCGGAGGCGCAGGACATCGGCAGTGGCCGACCGTTGTCGCCGATGGCGTAGGCGCTGTCGCCGGCCGCGTAGACCTCCGGGTGCGACACCGAGCGCATCATGCGGTCGACCGTGATCTGGCCGTTGTCCTCGACGGCGAGCCCGCTCGCGGCGGCGACGGGATGCACGGCGAAGCCGGCCGCCCACACGGTCACGTCGGAGAAGAAGGTGGTGCCGTCGGCGGCGGTAGCCCCCGTCGCCACGACGCGCTCGATGGTGGTGTGCTCGTGCACCGTGATGCCGAACCGGTCGAATGCGCGCCGCAGGTGACGGCGGGCCTTCGGGCTGAACCAACCGCCCAGCTCGTCGGTGGTGGCGAGGACGACCCGGAGCGCGGGCCTGGACTCGGCGATCTCGGTGGCGGCCTCGATCGCGGTCAGGTTGCCGCCGACGACCAGCACCGTCCCGCCCTCCCCCAGCGCATCCAGGCGCCGGCGCAGGCGCACCGCGGCGGGCCGGGTGGCGACGTGGAAGGCGAACTCGTCCACGCCCGGAACGCCGTGGGCGGCGGCGGTGCTGCCGAGCGTGTACAGGAGGGAGTCGTAGTCGAGCCGGTCGGTCCCGTCGCCGTCGGTCACGGTCACGGTCCGGTGCCCGGCGTCGACCTCGGTCACCCGCGCCAGTCTCAGCCGGACGCCGGTGCGCGCGAAGATCTTCGCCAGCCCGTAGCGGCGCAGGTCCCGGCCGGCGGCGAGCTGGTGCAGGCGCATCCGCTCGACGAAGTCGGGTTCGGCGGTGACGACGGTGATCTCGAAGTCGGCGGGGTGCAGATGACGGGCGAGGTATCCGGCGGCGGCCGCTCCGGCGTATCCGGCCCCGAGAACCACGATGCGGTGTTGCATGGTGTGCTCCTGTCTGGCTCGCGTGCCTCCAGAACGAGGCGGCCGCGAGATCCATGACAGTTTCCGGCGTGGCGTGGCTCACTCCGGCCGCCAGCCTGATGCGGAGGGCTTCGGCGTCGGGGTGGTCGAGCTCGGTGAGGATGACGAGGGCCGCCCGCCAGGTCTCGGCGGCGAGGCGCTCCTCGCCGTAGCGGGCGAGCGACCACTTCGGCGTCCTCGCGGATCTGCGGCTCCCCGGGCACCGTCCGGGGCAGTGGGCGCCGAGCCGCGGGAGGTCGTTGCCGGACGCCGCCGGGACGGTCGCCCACGTGGGGTTCAGCCCGGCGGGGACGCCGGCCGGACGGCGTCGCGGAACGCCTCCAGCGCGGTGTAGCGGGGGCGCCAGCCCAGGTCCCGTCGCGCCTTGGTCACGTCCATGATCGCGGGGTGGCCGGCGACCTCGACCCACTGCGTGGCCGGTGGGGCGAACGGGATGCTCGGCAACGCGGACACCAGCCGGGCGGCGGACCGGACCAGCCCGCCCGGCACCGGCAGCGGCACGAAGCCGAGCTCGCGTACCAGATCCACAGTGGACAGGACGCCGTCACCGGCGATGTTGTACGCACCGGGCGGTCCGGCACCGGTCGCGCAGAGCAGCAGGGCCTGCCCGACGTCGTACTCGTGGACGAGCTGCAGCGGCAGCCGCGGCACGGGGACCGGCACCGGTAGCCGGGCGGCCAGGCCGCCGACACGGCGGCCGAGCGCGACCAGTGGCCCCGGCAGCGGGTTCTTGGCGCCCAGCGTGTGCGGCCCCACGACGATCGGCGGACGCAGCACGTAGAGGTCGATCTCGGGGTGGGCCGCGGCCTCCTCCGCCAGGAGGTGCTCGAGCTCGGCCTTCTCCTTCGCGTAGAACAACCGGGTGGCCGGGCGCACCGGCCAGTCCTCGCTCATCCCGACCGGGTTGTCCCGGTGAAAGCCGTAGGCGGCCACCGAGGACGCGTACACGAACCGCCGCACGCCGGTGGCGGCGGCGGCCCGGAAGGCGTTGAGCGTCCCGTCCACGTTGATCTGCCGAATGGTCTCGGCCGAGGCGTTGCCCAGTACCAGGAACGCCAGGTGGATCACGACGTCGGCGCCGCGGAACGCCGCCTCCAGCGCCGCCGGACTGCGCACGTCGCCCTGCCGGTAGACCATCTTCGACCAGCCCCGCGCGGCCGGATCGAACGGCCGGCGGGCGATGCCGATGATGCGCCCGATCCGGTCGTCGGCCTGCATCTGCGGCATCAGCCCGAACCCGAACGTCCCGGTCGGGCCGGTCACCGCGACCGTCAGGCTGAGCTCGGCGGAGGTCACGACCTGCATGGTGCCGCGTCGGGCGGCCGGCCGCCACCGAGATCGGCCGTCGTGTGCCGCACGCCGATCCCCGGACCGGCGTGCGGCTCCTCTCGTCCTGTCGGTGCGGCGTCTCCGGTCAGCGACGGATCCTGATCGTGGCCGTGTCGGACTCGGCCCCGCAGTTGGTGTAGCCGGGCAGGCAGCCGCTGATCTGTCCGGTCGCGAACGCCTTGCCCTTGGCGAACGCCTTGGCGCCGGTGGCGGTGACGCTGATGGTGGTGCGCTGGTGGGCACCGGTGCACGCGACCTGTGCGTCGCCGAATCCGCTCGCGATGGCATTCCCGCCCACCCGCTCGGTCACGGACACGGTCAGATAGGTGGATATCGAGTTGCAGGTGTACTCCACGGGGACGTCGATCGCGGCTCCGCCGGCGAGAAGCCTGGCCGGTGACTCCACGGTGATGTCGAGGAACAGCCCTCCGGAGAAATAGGCGACCGCGGGGGATGCGGGAATCAGCATCGCGCACGCGACTCCCGTGGTGACGGTGGCAGCGGCAACCGCCGCCTTCACCTTTCTGAGCCGGTTCATACCGTGTTCCTTTCGGTTTCGGTGCGGGGAGATCTCACGGCGACCGGTTCGGGACCGGCCGGCCGTTCGGGTGCGGCCAGGCCGACCAGCGCCGCCGCGAACAAGGGAATGGCCGGGACGTGCCACACGAAGTCGGCCCCGGCATGGACGAGGAGTGCGGCCATGCCGGCGAGCACGCCCGCGCCGAGCGCGCCTGCGGACGGCCGGGACCGGTGGACACTTCGCACGACGAGGAACAGGAACGCGACCAGCAGCAGGCCACCGATCGCCCCGAGCTCCGCCAGCACCTGCAGGTACTCGTTGTGGGCGTACCGGAAGACGCCGACGCCGCCCTGCGCAGCGTCGAGCACGAGCCGGTCCAGGCCCGGGCCGGCACCGGTCAGCGGATGCTCGGCGAACACCTGCCACGCCGCGCGGAGGGAATCCCACCTGTCCGGGGAGGCGAACGTGAACCGGGAGCCCAGCTCGCCGCCGTAGCGCGCGAGGCCGACCGCGCAGACCACGGCGACCGGCACGAACACGAGGCCTCGGGGCACGGCCGCACGGCTACCGACAGCCAGCCCGGCAACGGCTCCCGCCGCCGCCAGGCCGATCGTGACGGCGGTCGGCGTGCCGCCGGTGATCGAGGGCAGCAGGCCCGCCATCGCCACCGCGGTCCCGACCAGCGGTGCCAGCGCCGCCCGCGCGACCGGGCGCCATCCGATGGTCACCACGAGCACGACCACACCGACGCCGAAACCGATCAGACCGGCCCTGCTCAACGTCGCCGCCAGCCCGGTGGTCAGCGCGGTCGCCGCGACGCCGAGCCGGCGCGACCCGGGGTCGCGGGCGCGGACGGCGAGGCAGACCAGGCCGACGGCGGCGAGCAGAGCCGCGGTGGCGTTGGGGTAGGTCAGGCTCGAGGACGCCCGCCACAGGCCGGGGCTCTCGAATCCCCAGGACCGGAGGTGTCCGACGACACCGGCCCAGCCGAGCGCGGCCAGCAGGCAGCAGATCGTGATCAGTCCGCGCAGCAGGTCGGTCCGCGCACCGCCCCGCAGCTGACGGCACCCACCCGCGAACACCAGCGCGCCGCCGATCAGCAGCAGGTACCGAACACCCGCGGCCGGCTCGTGCGTCAGCACGCCATCCACCACGGCCCAGCCGGCGAGACCCGCCGCGCCGAGCACGAGCGGGAGGTCCTCCCGGGCGAGCGTCGGCACGCGAGGAAGGAGCACCACGCCCCCGAAAAGGACCAGCGCGACGACGAGCTGCGCCCACCCGTAGTAGGCGCCCTGGAGATACAGCGCCAGCGCCAACCCGGCCACGATGACCGCGACACTCGGCTCGACGGCCAGCGCCCGCCGGACCGCGCGGGCAATTCCCAGTTCGGTCACAAAGCCCCCAGCCTGACGACCGTTCCATCCGGGTGGACATGCTTGCGCACGCGGCACGGGTGGACCAGGTTCGGCATATCACCTTTTGGCAACGAACGGCCGGCGGTCCCCCCACTCGGCGTACTTCCGGAAATCAGGGTGCGGACGCCGAACGGACACGATCCGATCGGCACAGAGGACATATCCTCCCGTTTCGGAACGGGTGACGGACTCGAATTGACGAGCGTTTGTTCTGTGGCGTTCCGCCGATGCCCGGTGGCCCGTCCGATCAGCGGCCTGCCAGTCGGGACGCTCCAGGAATGGTCAAGAACACAACGGATAGGGTTGCTCTGCGTTCGGACGACCGAAGGAGATGGTGACCATGGCTCAGCCACCGGTGGTCGACTACGAGACCTGGCGGAAGGAACTGGACGAGCTGCGCGTGCGCGAGAAGGCAGCCACCAGGGAGCTCGACGCGATCGCCGCCCAGCGACGACGGCTGCCCATGGTCAGGATGCCCGACTACACCCTGGTCGGTGCCGAGGGCCCGGTCCGGCTCGCCGACGTCTTCGACGGCAAGTCCCAGTTGATCACCTATCACCACATGTGGAACTCCGACCCGAACGCCGAGTGGCAGTGCGGCGGCTGCACCAGTTTCACCTCGTCGTTCACCCGGCTGGGCTTCCTCGACAACTACGACGCGCGATTCGTGATCGTCACCCAGGGCCCGATCGAGGAGGCCCTCGCCTATGCCGAACGCGTCGGCAACAGGATGACCTGGTACTCCACCGCCGACAGCCCGTTCGGAGCCGACGTCGACGCCCCGGCCAACGGCGGGTTCGCGATCAATGTCTTCCTGCGGGACGGCGAGACCGTGTACCGCACCTGGCACACGTCCGGCCGCGGAGTCGAACAGCTCACGTACACGTTCGCCCTGGCCGACGTGCTGCCCTACGGGCGGCGGGAGGACTGGCAGGACTCCCCGGAAGGCTGGCCGCGGGAACCGACCTACACCCCCTGGCTCGACTCGCCCGACGTCGCCCGGTTGTACGGTCCGGCGACCTGAGCCGCGTCTCGACGATCGACGAGCGGCGCGTTCATCCCACCGACGACGGCAGCTCCGGAGCCTCCGGGATGTGGAACAGCTCGACGAAGGTGTTGAGCCTGCTGGGATCGCCCTTCGGTTCGATCAGGCCGAGCCACAGCGCGTCGGTCGCGGTGAGCTCGGCGGCCATCAGGTGCTTGAGCACCGGCGTGTCGATGACCAGGTCGGCGTCGGGAAGCTCGCCCTCCTCGACGGTGAGGGCGCCGTGGTCGACCCGGACGCTGACCACCATCTCGCCGAACCGCACCTCGAAGCTCGCCCGGACGTCACGGGCGCGCTCCGGACGGAACGTCGAGCGCAGTGCCAGGATCGCCATGTCCAGTGAGAAGAGGTCGCCGGGGCGCGGGTCGCCGAGCGACCGCGCCCCCCACCGGCCGAGCTGGAGCAGGATCGGCTCGAGGTCCTTGCCGTAGTCGGTCAGCTCGTAGACGATCTCGGCCTCCGGGTCCGGTCCGTTGCGCCGGACCACGCCGGCGGCCTCCAGCTCGCCCAGCCGCGCGCCCAGGTCGTCGGCGGTCATCCGTGGCAACGTCTCCGCCAGGTCGGTGAGCCGCTTCGGCGCCAGGAGCAGGTCACGGACGATGAGCGCGGACCACGGCGAGCCGATGATCTCGAACGCCCGCGCGATGCCGCAGAACTGTTTGAAGGACGGGCCGGCCATGTCTGGTTCCTCCCTGCTCGAGTCGTCCGGCGGCATCGTCAGCCCGCCGGCCGGCGCGCGACCGAGACCGCGTCGACCATGCGGTCGAGGATCTCCCGCAGCAGCGGGGTCGGGGTGGCGAAGTTGAGCCGCACGAACCCGTCACCGCCGGGGTTGTAGCTGCTGCCGGCGCTGAGCTCCACCCGGGCGCGGTCCCGGAAGTAGGCCGCCGGGTCCGGGCCGCAGTCCAGGCCCCGGCAGTCGAGCCAGGACAGGTACGTCGCCTCCGGCATGTGGTGGCGGACCTCCGGCAGGCTCTCGGCGACGGCCTCGGCGACGATCCGCCGGTTGGTGTCGAGGTAGTCGACGACGGTGTCCAGCCAGCCGCTCGCCTCGGTCCAGGCGGCGAGGCTGGCCCGCATGCCGAGGACGTTGACGCTCGGGCCCGGCGGCAGCGCGGCCAGCTTCTCGCGCAGCGCCGCGTCGCCGACGTGCCCGACCGCGCAGCGAAGCCCCGCCAGGCTGAACGCCTTGCTGGCCGCGTACATGGTCACCGTTCGGGCCTCGAGGGCCGGATCGAGCGAGGCGAACGGCAGGTGGCGGTGCGGTGCGTAGGTCAGGTCCGCGTGCAGATCGTCCGAGATCACCAGCAGGTCCTGCCGCTCGGCGGCCTCGGCGAGCGCCAGCAGCTCGCCCCGGGTGAACACCCGCCCGGTCGGGTTGTGCGGATTGACCAGGACCAGCACCCGGCAGCCACCCTCGGCCATGCGCCGCGCGCAGTCGTCGGCGTCGAACGCCCAGCCGTCCGCGGTGTCGATCATCGGCAGCGGCACCATGCGCAGGCCCAGCCGCTCGATCGTCGTGGCGAACGGCCCGAACAACGGCGTGTGCACCGCGACGCCGTCGCCGGGCGACGTGCTCAGCTCCAGGATCACGCGCAGGGCGTAGGTCACGTCGGTGAACTCCCGGACATGGTCCGGTTCGGGCCACCAGCCGTAGCGTTCCTTCATGCGGTAGGCGAAGGCCGCACGCAGCGGGCTCGCGCCGCCGGGCCAGTCCGGGTAGCCGAAGTCGCCGATGTCGATGTACCGCCGCAACGAGGCGACGACCGGCTCGGCGACCGGAAAGTCCATGTCGGCGACCCACGCCGGCAGCACGCCGGGGCCGGGAACGCGCCACTTCGCTCCCGGGCGGAACCGCAGCACGCGCTCGTCGAGCTGGTCGAAGACCACATATCTGGGCCGGTCCTGCCGGCCGACGCTGGTGTTCCCGCGGAGCTTCGTCACCGTCCCGTCCCCACTAATGGTGCGCGCACACGCCAAGCACACCCCATCGGCGGGACGTTCGTCTTCTCCCGACGTGCTCAGACCGTCCGGGTGCCCCGCGCGCCGGACTGCCGTCCTCGATCGCCCCGTCGCGCAACCGGGTTCGTGGGTCATGGCGTCTGTAGGGTATGGCGGTCTCGGCACGGTTGGCGGCGCTCGGTCTGGTTGTCCTGGTTGCCGCGTGCGGCTCGCAGCCGGAGGCCGAGCAACCCCCGCCCCCACCGCCGCTGCCGGTGGCCGAGCGGGTGCCCGCCGACATGGCCGCGTTGATCTCGGCCGTCGACGCGTTCGGGCTCGACCTGCTCACCGCGCCGACGCTGGCGGACCAGCCCAACCTCGTGGTGTCCCCGGTGAGCGTCGCCCTCGTGCTGGAGATGGTCGGCGTGGGTGCCGAGGGCGAGACCGCGGCGCAGATGAGGAAGGTCCTGCACCTGCCCGACGGCGTTCAGCCCCGCGCACCCACCTTCGATCGGACCGACCTGAAGATGTCCAACACGGTGTGGGCCCAGCGCGGGCTCACGCTCGTGCCCGGCTACCGCGACACGCTGCGCAGCCGGTTCGGCGCGACGCTCGGCGAGGCGGACTTCCTGACCGACCCCGACAGCGCTCGCCGCCGGATCAACCGGACCGTCGCCGACCAGACCGCGGGAAAGATCACCGACCTGTTCCCGCCGGAGTCCATCGACAGCGATACGAGAGTCGTGCTGAGCAACGCGATCTACCTGAAGGCCGCGTGGGCACGGGAGTTCGACCCCGCCAAGACCGGCGACGCGCCCTTCACCCGCGGCGACGGATCGACGGTGACCGTGCCGATGATGCACAACGACCCGCACCAGGAGCCGATCGTCAGCTTCGGGTACGCCGCGAACCGGGGCTACCAGGTGGTCACCGTGCCCTACCGGGGCGGCAAGCTGGCGTTCACCGTGATCGTGCCCGCCGCCGTCGACGCGGTGCGTGCCAAGGGGATCGCGGCGCTGCTCGGCGAGGTCCGGCCGGCGCTCGTCGCCCTGGCCATGCCCCGCTTCACCGTCGGGTCGGCCATGAACCTGACCGACACCCTGCGCGCCGCCGGAATGCCCGCCGCGTTCACCGCCGACGCGGACTTCGGCGGCATCACCCACGATGCCGACCTGTGGATCGACACGGTGCAGCACTCGACCTTCGTGCAGGTCGACGAGAAGGGCACGGTGGCCGCCGCCGCGGCCGCCGCCAACGGCGCGTCGGGCTCCTTCGAACCGACCTACACCGTCACCGTCGACCGTCCGTTCCTCTTCGTCATCACCGACGTCGCGACCGGGGCACCCCTGTTCCTCGGCAGGGTCACCGACCCGACCGCCTCCGGGTAGCGGGCGAGCCGACCTCTCACGTCGCCGAACCGACCCGCCACGCGGGCGAGTCGGCTCCGCGCTTCGTCCAACCGACCCACCGGCGCACGCCACAGGTCGGCTCGACCGCGCCACGGGACGACTCGACCGCGCCACGGGTCGGCTCGACGGCGCCACGTCGGCTCGGGGTGCGGACGACTCGACGGTGTGGCGGGTCGGCTCGACCGCGTGGTGGGGCGGGCTTCCTGGCGGCGGAGACGGTCCGCACGGGTACGGTGCCGTGCGAGGGCGGGCTTGGCGCCGGGCACCGGGGGGTCGAATGGACGGTCGCACCGACGAGCGGCGGGTCACGCACGCACGCCGGCTGGAGCGGGAGCTGAGCCGGTACCAGGAACGGCTGCGGGAGGCGTTCGGCGTCGGTGCCGGCGACCGGGTGCTCGACATCGGGTGCGGCGCGGGGGCGACGACGCGGGACGCGGCCAGGTCGGCGCATCGGGGCGGCGCGCACGGCGTCGACGTGTCCGCGCCGGTGGTCGCGACCGCCCGCCGGCTCGCGGCGGCCGAGGGCCTTGGCAACGCCACCTTCGAGCAGGCCGACGCGCAGTCGCACCCGTTCCCCCCGGCGCACTACGACCTCGGCATCAGCCGGTTCGGCACGATGTTCTTCACCGACCCGGTCGCCGCGTTCGCCAACGTCGGCCGGGCGTTGCGGCCCGGCGCGCGGCTGGTCCAGCTGGTGTGGCGGGACGGCGACCGCCAGGAGTGGGCCACGGCGATCGGCCGGGCGCTGTCCGGCGGATCGCCCCCACCGGTCACCGGCGGACCGTTCTCGCTCGCCGACCCCGCGGTGGTCCGCGAGATCCTCGGCGCCGCCGGGTTCGCGGACGTCGAGCTCACCGAGCTGAGCGAGCCCGTCCACTATGGAACCCAGGACGACGCCTACGACTTCGTGCTCGGCCTCGAGCTGGCGCGGGACCTGCTCGCGACGCTCGACCCCGCCGCCGTGCCGGCCGCGCACGATCGGCTGCGCGCCGTGCTCGCCGCGCACGACACCGGCGCCGGCGTGTGGTTCGGCTCCCGCGCCTGGCTCGTCGCCGCCCGCCGCGGCTGAACGCCGGGTCCGGTTCTCGCCGGCGGTCGCACGCCGCGACCTCAGCGGATCCGCCTGCCGGTCTCCGCGCAGGAGTACCCGCCGAGCGCCTCGACCTCGGCGCGGAAGTCCGGCCGCTCCAGCAGCGTCCACAGTGGCGCGAGCCGCTCGTCGTCGAGCGTGTCCGCGCGCAGCACCAGGTCGTACGGTTCCTGCGCGACCGGCACGAAGCCCAGCCCGAACGCGCGGGCCGCGGCGAGGATGCCCAGACCCGCGTCCGCGCGGCCGGCGGCCACGGCCGCGGCGACCGCGAGGTGCGTGTGCTCCTCGCGCGTATAGCCGGGGATGTCGGCCGGGTCGATGCCACGCGTGGCGAGCTCGTGGTCGAGCAGCGCCCGGGTGCCCGCACCGCGCTGGCGGTTGACGTAGCGCAGGCCCGGGCGGGTCAGGTCGTCGACCTTGGCGAGCGCCAGCGGGTTGCCGGGCGCGACGATAAGCCCCTGCTCGCGGTGCACGAGCCGGACCAGCCACCGCGTCCGGCCCGAGCAGCCTGTCCACGTAGGGCAGCGTGTACTCGCCGGTGCCCGGGTCGAGCAGGTGGGAGCCCGCGACGTGGCACAGCCCGTCCCGCAGCGCGACGAGGCCGCCCAGGGACCCGACGTTCGACGACGCGAGGGTGATGCGCGGGTCGACGGCGCGCAGGGCCGAGGCGGCGAGGTCGAGCACGAGGTCGTGGGACCCGATCGCGACGATCGTGCGGTCGATCTCGCCCAGTCCGCGCAGCAGCTCGACCCGGACCCGCTCGCCCGCGTGATGTCCCTCCACACCGGACGGAACGACGAGCAGCCCGTCGGCGCGCACGAGCGAGGTCAGCACGCCCGCGCCGCGCGGCAGCGGGGTGGCGACGACCCGGTCCCGGACCCGGCCGAGCCGCACCCGGACCCAGTCGTCCATGCCGATCGCGGACGGCAGCTTCCGGGCGAGGTACGCGGTCGCCGACGGGCGTTCCCGCGGTGCGGCGCCTTCCAGCTCGGCGAGCAGCGGCGCGGCGAAGATGTCGAACGTGAGCGCGGCCGACACCGGATAGCCGGGCACGCCGACCACCGGCGTGCCGTCGACGGTGCCGAGCACCACCGGGTGGCCCGGCCGGACGGCGACGCCGTGGACCGCGAGGGTCCCGGCTCCGGCGACGACACGCGCGGAGTAGTCGTCGCGGCCGGCGCTGGAGCCCGCGACGAGCAGGACGAGGTCGGCGTGCGCGGCCGCGGCGCGCACGGCCGCGGTGATGGCGTCCGGGTCGTCCGGCACGATCCCGGCGACCGTCGCCGCGCAGCCCGCCTCACGCGCCTGCGACGCGAGCATGAGCGAGTTGGTGTCGAGGATGTCGCCCGGTTCGAGGCCGGCGCCGATCGGGCGGATCTCGTCGCCGGTCGGGATCACCGCCACGACGGGCGCGCGGCGGACCGCGAGCTCGGTCGCCCCGGCCGCGGCGCACGCGGCGACATCCACCGGGCGCAGGCGATGCCCCTCCGGCAGCAGCAGCTCGGCGGCGCTGATGTCCTCGCCGATCGACCGGACGTGCTGGTAGGGCGGGACGGCGGCGCGCAGCTCGGCCCGGTCGCCGGCGCGGTGGACGTGCTCGCGCATGACCACCGCGTCGTAGCCGGCGGGCAGCGGGTCGCCGGTGTCGACGACCTCGAACGCGTCCGCCTCGAGCAGCACCGGGGTGGTCTCCGCGGCGCCGACCGTGTCGGCCGCGCGCACGGCGATGCCGTCCATCCCCGCCGAGTCGAACGCCGGGGATGATCGCAGCGCCCACACGGGTTCGGCCGTCACCCGGCCGACTGCCTCGCCGACGGGCACCCGCACGACGTCGACCCGCGCCGGGCACCCGGTGGCGGCGCGCGCCTCCCGCCAGGCGGTGTGCGCCTGGGCGGCGGGCACGTCGGAGACGAACGGGCTCTCGGCGCTCATCGGTACAGGACGACCTCGACCTCGGTGCCCGCGTCCAGCCCGGTCGCCGGTTCGGGCACCACCAGGTAGCCGTCGGCGCGGGTGAGGACGGACAGCAGCGCCGACGGCCCGAACAGCGGCTCGGCGACCCCGTCGCGCACCCGGACCTGGACCACGTCGAGCCGGCCCGCCGCGGACGGCAGGTCCCGCGACAGCCGGGCGCGGGTGCCCGGCACCGGCGGCGGGGTCTCGCAGCCCGACAGCCGCCACAGCAGCGGCACCCCGACCAGCCCGAACACGACCAGCGCGGACAACGGGTTGCCCGGCAGCCCGATCAGCGGCGTGCCGCCGCAGTCCGCGAGCAGCGTCGGCTTTCCCGGCTTGACGGCGAGGCCGTGGCACCAGATCTCGCCGACGGCGGCGACCGCACCGGCGGTCTCGTCCCGCGCGCCGACCGACGAGCCGGCGGACACGACCACGAGGTCGGCGCCGGGCAGCACCTCGGTGAGCCGTTCCTTCAGCGCGCCCGGCTCGTCGCTCACGATCCCGGCCACCACCGGTTCGCCACCGGCGTCGGCGACCAGCCCGGCCAGCGCCGAGGCGGTGGCGTCGCGCACCTGGCCGGCGGCCGGCGTCGCGGTGGAGGGCGGGACGACCTCGTCGCCGGTGGAGAGGATCGCGACCCGGGGCCGGGCGTGCACGGCGACCGTGGTCACCCCGGCGGCGGCCAGCAGCCCGAGGTCGGGGGCACGCAGCGGCCGCCCGGCCGGCACCAGCGGCGCACCGGCGGCGACGTCCTCGTCCGCGCGCACGAGACCGCCGCCGGCCGCGACGGGGCGGGTGACCTCGACGGTGCCGGGCACGGTCTCGGCCGTGTACTCGACCATCACCACGGCGTCGGCTCCCTCGGGCAGCGCTCCCCCGGTCGGCACGGCCACGCAGCCGCCCGGCCGCACCGCGACGTCCGGCGCCGCGCCCATCCGCACCGCGCCGAGCAGGTCCAGATAGGACGGCAGCCCGTCGGAGGCGCCGAACGTGTCGGCGGCGCGCACCGCGTAACCGTCCACGGTGGACCGGACGAAGCCGGGCAGCGGCGCGGGCGAGGGCACGTCCGCGGCGGGCACCCGGTGCAGCGCGCCGGCCAGCGCGACGTCCTCGACGGCGGTGCGGTGCCCGGGGCGGAACCCCGCGAGGGCCTCGGCGACGGTGCGCGCGGTGAAGAACTCCCGACCGCTCAACGGTCCGGCTGCTCCTGCGCGCCGTCGGGCCGCGGTTGCGGCCGGGCCGCCGCGCCGCCCTTGTCGAGCCCGAGCACCGACACGACGGGGCCGAGCGCGACCTGCCCCAGCCCGCAGATCGACGTCTTGCGCATGGCCTCCTCCAACTGCAGGATCCGCCCGCGCCGTGCGTCGTCCAGCGGCACGCCGGAGTCCAGCGTCTCCCGCAGCAGCGTGTGGGCCTTCGTGGACCCTACCCGGCAGGGCACGCACTTGCCGCAGGACTCGTTGCGGAAGAAGCGCAGCACGTTCGTCGACGCGGCCAGCAGGTCGGTGCCCTCGGCGAGCACCACGAGCGCGCCGGAACCCAGCATCGTGCCCGCCTCGGCGAGCGTGCCGAAGTCCAGCGGGAGGTCGAGCCGGTCCGGCCCGATGAAGTTGGACGACGCGCCGCCCGGCTGCACGGCGCCGACCGCGCGGCCGCCGGACACGCCACCGGCGGCGTCGATCAGGTCGCGGACCGTGGTGCCCATCGGCACGCAGTAGACCGCCGGGTTCTCCACGTGGCCGGAGACGGCGAAGAACTTCCAGCCGACCGAGTCGCCGAGGCCCTGGTCCCGCCACCAGCCGGCGCCACGCCGCAGGATGACCGGCACGTCGGCGAGCGTCTCCACGGAGTTCATCAGCGTGGGCCGGCCGTGCAGGCCGTAGGTGCCGGGGAACGGCGGCTTGTTGCGGGGCTCGCCGCGGTGGCCCTCCATGCACTCCAGCAGCGCGGTCTCCTCGCCGAGGATGTAGCCGCCCGGCGAGACGAAGACGTCGAGCTCCAGCCGGCGCCCGCTGCCGCACGCGTCCGGCCCGACGACGCCCGCCTCGCGCAGCGCCTCGATCTCCTTGCGCAGCACCCGTTCCTCGGGGCCGTACTCGTGCCGGATGAACACCCAGCCCTCTTCGGCGCCGACCACGGCCATGCCGAGCAGCAGGCCCTCGAGCACGAGGTGCGGCTGGTCGGCCAGGATCTGGCGGTCCTTGAACGTGCCCGGCTCGGACTCGTCGGCGTTGCAGATCACGTACTTGACCGGGTCGTCCGCGCCGGCGACCAGCTCCCACTTCCTGCCCGTGGGGAAGCCCGCGCCGCCCATGCCGCGCAGCCCGGAGTCGGACAGGGACGCCACGACGTCCCCGGCGGCCAGCTCGCCGCGCAGCAACGCCCGCAGCGAGGCGTACCGGTCCCGGACACCGGAGCCCGCGGGGTAGGGGTCGTTGGGCCACGGCTGGGTCCGGGTGGCCGCGACCGCCTCGCCCACGCCGTCGCCGCGGGCCGCCGCCACCAGCGAGTCCACATCGGACATCGCGGTGGGGCGCTCGTCGACCGCCGCGGCCGGCGCGATGTCACAGCGCCCGAGGCAGGACACCTCGACGAGCTCGACGTCGGTGTCCTCGCCGTACCTGGCTCGCAGCTCGGCGATCCGGTCCTCGCCCGAGCGTGCCCAGCACGACAGGTCGTGGCACACGTGCAGGGCGACCTTCGCGGGCGGGGTGGTGCGGAAGTGCGGGTAGAACGAGACGATCCCCTCGATCTCGTACCGCGGGCGGCGCGCCTCGCGGGCCAGCGTCTCCAGCTCCTCCCGCGGCAGCCAGCCCAGCCGGGCCTGGATCGCGTTGAGCGCGGGGATGAGCGAGGGCCCGGGGAACTTCCCGGCCCGCGCCTCCACACCGGGGACGCGGCGCGCGCTCGCCCGCGCGGCCCGCTCGGGACTCAGTGTCATCGGTGGTCTCCCGGTGCCGTCGCCGACCCGTTCCGCGCGTGCCCGGCGCCCAGCGCCTCCACCTGCACGGCGCAGAACTTGAACTCGGGGATCTTGCCGAACGGGTCGATCTCGTCGATCGTCAGCAGGTTCGCCGCCGCCTCCCGGAAGTGGAACGGGATGAAGCAGTTGCCCAGCTGCTCGCGGTGCGATATCCGCACCCGCAGCTCGATCACGCCGCGCCGCGACCGCACCCGCACCATCTCGCCGTGCGCGAGGCCGCGGTCGGCGGCGTCCTTGGGGTGCAGGTAGACCTCCGCGATCGGCGAGATCGTGTCCAGCGCGAACGAGCGGCGCGTCATCGACCCGGTGTGCCAGTGCTCGAGCAGCCGGCCGGTGTTGAGCACCAGCGGGTACTCCGCGTCGGGCAGTTCCTTGGCCGGCAGCCACTGCGCGGGCACCAGGTGCGCGAGCCCGTCGTCGGTGTTGAACCGCTCGTCGAACAGGACCACGGTGCCGTCGGAGTGCTCGGGGTCGGCGTTCGGGTAGAGCTTCCCGGACAGGCCGAGGTTGTCGTGGCGGAGGTTGGCATAGGACGGCATCAGCGCCACCATCTCGTCGAACACCTGGCTGGCGGAGGTGTAGGACCAGTCCAGCCCGATCCGCCGCGCGATGTCCTGGATGACCTCCCAGTCCACCCGGGCCTGGCCCGGCGGGTCCATCACCTTGCGGCCGAGCTGCACCCGGCGGTCGGTGTTGGTGTAGCTGCCGTCCTTCTCCAGGTAGGACGAGGCCGGGAGGATCACGTCGGCGAACTCGGCGGTCTCGGTGAAGAAGATGTCCTGCACCACCAGGAAGTCCAGCGCCGCCAGGGCCTTGCGCACCTTGTTGATGTTCGGGTCCGAGAGGAACGGGTTCTCGCCCAGCATGTACATGCCGCGCACCCCGCCGGGCTTGAGGGCCGAGCCGATGATCTCGGTGACCGTGAGGCCGCGTTCGGGATCGAGCCGGGCGCCCCACGCCTGCTCGAAGCGCTCTCGGGTCCCGTCCTTGTCCACGCCCTGGTAGTCCGGGTAGAACATCGGGATCAGCCCGGCGTCCGACGCGCCCTGCACGTTGTTCTGCCCGCGCAACGGATGCAGCCCGGTACCGGGCCGGCCCACGTTGCCGGTGATCGAGCACAGCGCGATCAGGCAGCGCGCGTTGTCCGTGCCGGTGGTGTGCTGGGAGATGCCCATCCCCCAGTAGATGACGCCGGCACCCGCCTCGCCCCACTCCCTGGCGACCGTGCGGATCAGGTCGGCGTCGACACCGGTGATCTGCGCGACGCGCTCCGGCGGGTAGTCGGCGACCGTGCGGGCCAGCTCGTCGTAGTTGGACACCCGCTCGGCGACGAACTCGCGATCGATCATCCCGAGGCGGATCACCTCGTGCATGATCCCGTTGTAGAACGCCACGTCCGTGCCGGGCTTGACCTGGCAGTAGTAGTCGGCGTGCTCGGCGACGGTGCTGGCGCGCGGGTCCACGTAGACGATCTTCGTACCGCGCCGGCGGGCCTGCTTGAAGAACGAGCTCGCGACCGGGTGGTTGGCCGTCGGGTTCGACCCGGTGATGATCACGATGTCGGCGTTGGCGACGTCGCCGTAGGTCGTGGAGACGGCGCCGGAGCCGACACCCTCGAACAGCGCGGCCACCGACGACGCGTGGCACAGCCGCGTGCAGTGGTCGACGTTGTTCGTGCCGAAGCCGGCGCGGATGAGCTTCTGGAAGAGGTAGGCCTCCTCGTTGGAGCACTTCGCCGAGCCGAACCCGGCGATCGCGCCCGGCCCGCCGTCGGCGTGGATCTCCTTGAGCCGCGCGGCGACCAGGCTCAGCGCCTCCTCCCACGTCGCTTCCCGGAAGTGCGGCATGACCTCGTCGTAGTCGACGAGCCCGCCCGGCTTGCGCCGCCCGTCGCGGCCCATCTTCTTCCCGCCGCCGCTGCGGTTGCCACCCGCCCCGCCTCGGCCACGGTCGTTGTGCATGTCGCCGCGCACGTCGGCGGACAGCGGGCCCTTCGGGTAGGCGGAGTCGATGCGGATCAGCGGTGTGGTCAGCCGCTGCGGGGAGGCGGCGTAGTCCCAGCCGTAGCGGCCCTTCACGCACAGCCTGCTCTGCGAGCCCGGCTGGTCGCGGCCCTCGGCGAACGCGATCGCGCCGCGCTCGCGGTCCACGTAGTAGGTCAGCGCGCAGCCGACGCCGCAGTACGGGCACACGCTGTCCACGGCGTCGAGCCGCTCGCGCGGCTGGATCGGGATGTTGTTGATGGCCTTGTTGGTCAGCGCGCCGGTCGGGCAGGCCTGCACGCACTCGCCGCAGGTGACGCAGGAGCTGGCGCCCATCGGGTCGTCGAGGTCGAACGCGATCCTCGTCGAGTAGCCCTTGCCGGAGCGGCCGATGACGTCGTTGCCCTGGATGTCGTCGCACGCCCGCACGCAGCGGTCGCACAGGATGCAGGCGTCGTGGTCGACGTCGATGACCGGGTTCGACGAGTCGTGCCCGCGGCCCGAGCCGCACGGCAGGTCGGTCGTCTCGCGGGACACGCCGAACCCGTCGGCGAGGTCGAGCAGCAGGTTGTCCGCCGTGGTCGTCTGCTTCGGGTCCTCCGCGCGCGGTGGCTGGTCGGAGATCAGCAGCTCGGTCAGCACCGCCCGGTTGCGCCGCAGTTCCTCGGTGTCCGTCCGGACCGTCATGCCGTCCTCGCACGGCCGCACGCACGCCGCGGCGAACGCGCGGCCGCCCGTGTCCACCACGCACATCCGGCAGACGCCCACCGGGTCGTAGCGCTCGTTGTGGCACAGCACCGGGATGTCGACGCCCACCTGCCCGGCGGCGTCGTAGATGGTGGTGCCCTCCGGCACGGTCACCGAATGGCCGTCGATCTCGGCCGTCACCGTCCGCACGGTCGTGGCCGGCTCTTCGAGGGTCGTCATCGCTGCTCCAACATCGCCATTGCATACAGCATACCGTTGAACCACGGCGTCACGTGGCCGACGCTATGCCTGCAGGTGAAGATCCGCCAGATCCGCCGCGACCACCCTGCCGTCCTCGTCCAGACCCCGCGCCCGGTAGTAGCCCGCGACCATCTCCCGGAGCCGGTCGGCGCTCAGCGCGGCCCGGCGGCCCGACCCCAGCTCCAGCGGGGTCTCCAGCATCCGGGCCGGCAGCGTGTCGTCCGCCGCGGTGGCGCCTTCCCGCAGGTTGAAGGCCCGTTTCGCGCGCACGATCCGGCGCGCCGTCGCGTGCAGCTCGTCCGCGTCGAGGTCCCAGCCGGTGACCAGAGCGAGCAGCCGGGCCCATTCGGTGAACGGGTCCTCGAACACGCCGCGGAGGAACTTGCACAAGATCATCGAGTCCATCACGGCCGCGCGGTCCTCGGTGTCGACGGCGGCCGCGACGTGCGCCGGGCCGCCGGTGAACCGGTCCACGCCGCCGGACAGGTCGGCCTCGTAGGCACCCGAGCGGTTGTGGTCCGCGCCGCGGGCGTTGACCGCGAGACCGAGCGCCATCGACTGCAGGCTGCGCGGCTCGTAGCCGGGCATCTCCAGCCCCTTGACCTGTGCCGCGAAGTCGATCGAGCCCCGGCCGACCAGCTCCGCGGCGCGGCGGGACCCGTGCGCGAGCAGCTCACCGAGCCCGGGCCGGCGCGCGCCGATCTCGTCGAGCGCGCGCAGCAGGGCCGCGCCGTCACCGAAGCGCAGCCACGGCTCGTCGATCAGCCCGCGCTCCACGCACTCCATGGCCCAGGCGATCGTGCCGCCGGCGGAGATCGTGTCGATGCCGAGCTCGTCGCAGCGCGCGCTCGCCGCGAACACGTCGTCCGGGTCGTCGACACCGCACAGCGGGCCGAGCGCGAAGACGTTCTCGTACTCCATGCGCTGGCTGCCGCCGCCCTTGCGCGCGTAGATGTGCTCGCAGCCGATCGAGCAGGACGCGCAGCTGTTGCGGGCCACGCCGCGCAGCTCGTGCAGCTCCTCGGCGGCGAGCCTGGACGCGCCGTCGAACGTGGCGGCGGTGAAGTTGCGCGTGGGCAGGGTGCTGACCGCGTTGAACGCCAGCAGGTTCGCGAGCGTGCCGAGCTCGCGGTACTTCGCGGTGGCCGGGCCGAAGCTCTTCCTGCGCAGGTCCCGCGCGGCCTGGAGGACGCCGGCCTGGTCGGCGACACCGACCTTGGTGGCCGCCTTCACCAGCACGGCCTTGATGTTCTTCGCGCCCAGCACCGCGCCGAGCCCGCCCCGCCCGGCGTGCCGGCCGTCGTGGCTGATCGTCGCGTACCGCACCCCGCGCTCCCCCGCCGGGCCGATCGCGGCCGTGCGCCAGCCCCGGCCGAACCGTTGCCGCGCCCGGGTTTCCGCCTCGGCGGCCGGCAGCCCGGCGAGCTCCGGCGCCGGCTCGAGGCGCGCGCCGTCGCCGTCCACGAGGAGCACGGACAGCTCGTCCGCGCGGCCGCGGACCACCAGCGCGTCGTGTCCGGTGAGCTTGCCGGCGATGGCGAACTGGCTGGAGGCGAGCGCGTCGGTGAGCAGGCCGGTGAGCGGCGACTTCGCCACGACGGCGAACTTCGCGGAGGTCGTCAGCGGCGTGCCGACGAGCGAGGAGAACACGAACACCAGGGGTGCGGCCGGGGCCAGCGGGTCCACCCGCGGCGGGGCGAGCCGGTGCATCAGCCAGGTGCCCAGGCCGACGCCGCCGAGGTAGCACCGCAGCACCCGGTCGTCGAGCTCGAGCGCGCCGCTCGCGGCCGCGTGGCCGCCGACGTCGACGACCAGCGCCCGCCCGAAGAATCCACCCGGGGCCATGTGTCGACTGTATGCCCCCGCGCGCGTCAGCCGCCCGCGTCCGCCGAGAGGAAGGCCAGGGTGTCCCCCGTGACCAGCGGCGTCAGCGCGTCGCGGGTGACCTGGTCACCGTTCAGCGCGGCCACGACATGCCGGTCCAGCGTCAGGCCGACGGCCTGCGCGGCGGCCCCGATCGTCGCCGCGCGGACGGTGTTCGGCCGATGCCCGCCACCCTTCGCGAGCACCCCGAACCGCTCCACCACGATCTCGGGTGGTTCGCGGTCCCGGGCGGCCGCGTAGTCCTCGGGGGTGTTGACGTTGAGGACGGAGTCGAGCGCGGGGTCGTACTCGGCGAGCGCGGCGTCGTCGACCAGTGCGGCGTCGTCGAGCTGCACGACCTCGCAGTGCTTGAAGATCATCCCGGGTCGCTGGTTGCCCTGCGCCAGCAGGTCGGCCACCAGCCCCGCGATCCGGGTCCGGTAGGCCGCGGCGAGCGGCTGGCGGAACCCGCGCGCCACGGGCAGCGCCACGTCGGCGTCCCCGGTCAGCCCGCGCAGTACCCGGCGGACGTAGGCCGGGTGCAGGAACGGCATGTCCGTGGAGCACACGAACGCGACCTCGGCGCGGTCGGCGACCGCCGCCAGCCCGGCGGCCAGCCCCTGCATCGGCCCGAGTCCCTCGACCGGATCCTCGACCACGGCGACGCCGGCCGGCAGGTCGGGCAGCTCCTGTCCGGGCGCGGCCACGACGATCACCGGGCCGTCGACCGTGCGCACCAGGACGGCGGCGGCCCGGTACAGCAGCGTCGACCCGTGCCACTCCAGGCCGGCCTTCGCCGCGCCCATCCGGGTGGAGCGCCCACCCGCGAGAACGATGCCAGCCGCGGTCGCCACCCGAGCGATGATAGTCAGCCACCGGCTCCGGGCACCGCCGTCGAGCCGGCGGACCCGCCGGCGTCAGGCGGGGTGGCCGCAGGCGCGGAGGTGCTCGGCGGCTATCGCGAGCCGGATCGCGCCGCCGGGACAGGTCGGGACGTCGGCGGTGGTGACCGCGGTGACCGGGCCGGTGGCGGTGTCCACGTCGAGCCGGATCGCCCCGCCGAGCGGGACCACCCGGCGCAGCACACCGTCGACCACGACCGCGCCGGGCGGGGGCGGCGTGGCGCCGGCGAGCGGGCTGCAGCGTTCGGGCCGCGCCACCAGCGTTCGCGCCTCGCCGGTGAGGGCCGGCGGCAGCCGGGTGGTGAAGCCGAGCAGGGTCGCGCACTCGAGGTCGGCCGGCGCGTCGAGGACGTCCGCGGTCGCGCCGATCTGCCGGACCTCCCCGGTCACCAGGAGGGCCGTGCGTTGCGCGAGCGCGCGCGCCTCCTCGCGATCGTGGGTGACGAACAGGACCGCGGCGTCCTGCCGGTCCAGCGCGGCGCGGAGGTCGGCGAGCAGGTCCGTCCGGGTGGTGGCGTCGAGACCGGTGAACGGCTCGTCGAGCAACAGCACGCGCGGCGCGACGGCGAGGGCCCGGGCGAGGGCCACCCGCTGCGCCTCGCCGCCGGACAGGGTGCGTGCGTGGCGGGCGGCGAGATGCGCGACGCCGAGCGCCTCGAGCCAGGGCCCGGCACGCCCGCGGGCCTCCCCGCGCCGTACCCCGCGCAGCCGCAGGCCGGCCGCGGCGTTGTCGAGCACCGTCGTGCGCTGCAGCACCGGCCGTTGCAGCACCGCCGCCACGGCACGGCGCAGCTCGGCGGTGGTGGCCACGTGCCCGTCGAGCAGCACGGCGCCGGACCGGGACGCGGTGCCCAGGTGCGCGAGCGCCCGCAGCAGCGTGGACTTCCCGGCGCCGTTCTGCCCGAGGATCGCGAGGGTCTGCCCGTCCGGGATGTCCAGCGCGGGGACGGCGACGAGCTCCCGACCGCCCGCGGTGACCCGCAGATCGCGGCACCCGATGCTCACCGGGGGGCCGCTTGCCGGTGCTGGGCGGTCGTGATCACGAGGTTGACGACGAACGCGATGAGCAGCAGGACCAGGCCGAACGCGATGGCCAGCGCGAACTGGCCGCGGCTGGTGGCGAGCACCGCGGCGGTGGTGAGCACGCGGGTCTCGCCCGCGAGGTTGCCGCCGACCATCTGCGCGGCCCCGACCTCGCTGACCACGGCGCCGAACGCCGCCATGCCGGCCGTCAGCAGCGGCAGCTTCGCCTCCCCCAGCAACGCGCCGAGCGCGCGCAGCCGCGTCGCGCCCAGCCCGCGCATCTGCAGCAGGAAGTCCGGGTCGACCTGCTGCAGCGCCGCGGCCGCCAGCGCGACCACGACCGGCGTGGCGATCGCGGCCTGCGCGATCACCATCGCGGTCGGGGTGTAGAGCAGGCCGAGCGCGCCGAGCGGACCGCTGCGCCACAGCAACACCGTGACGAACAACCCGACCACGACCGGCGGCATGCCCATGCCGGTGTTGGCGATCGCGTGCAGCGCCCGCCGCCCGCGGAACCGGCCGACGGCGAGCGCCGTGCCCAGCGGGACACCGAGCAGGAAGGCGACCAGCGTGGCGCTGAGGGACACGCGCAGGGTGAGCGCCGTGATCGCCCAGGTGTCCTGGTCGCCGGTCAGGAGCAGCCGCAACGCTTCGAGCAGGCCGTCGCCGAGCACGTCCACGCCGTCAGTTCCCCAGGGTCGCTTCGTCCTTGCCCGCGTCCGGCACGAACAGGGGCTGCTCGCCCTTGTCGGCGCCGAACTCGCCGATCATCCGCTGTGCGCGCGACCCGACGATCCAGTCGGCGAACGCCTTCGCGCCGTCCGGCTGGACCCGGTCGCCGGCGCGCTTGGTCATCTCGATGACGTGGTAGACGTTGAGCAGTGCCTTGTCGCCCTCGTTCAGCACCTCGAGCGAGAGGGTCGACTTCTGGGACAGGTAGGTCGCCCGGTCGGTCAGGGTGTACGACGACGTCTCGCTCGCCACCCGCAGCGTGGCGCCCATGCCCTGGCCGGTGGATCGGTACCACTGTCCGGACGGGACGGTCTTGGTCGCCTCCCACAGCTTCTTCTCCCGGGCGTTGGTGCCGGACTCGTCGCCGCGGGAGATGAAGCCCGCCTTCGCGGTGGCGATCTTCCGCATCGCCTCCGCGGCCGGCACGCCACGGATCCCCGCCGGGTCGTCCGCCGGCCCGACGAGGACGAAGTCGTTGTGCATGACCAGCCGGCGCTTCCCCGCGGTGCCCTCCGCCACGAACGCGGCCTCGGCGTCCGGGGAGTGCACGAGCAGGACGTCGGCCTCACCGCGGCGGCCGAGCTCGATCGCCTGGCCGCTGCCCACGGCCAGCGGCTTGACCCGCCATCCCGTGTCGTCGGTGAACGCCGGCAGCAGCACGTCGAGCAGGCCCGAGTCCTGCGTGCTCGTCGTGGTGGCGAGGATCAACGACTTCTCGTTCGAGGGCCCCGCCGCCTGGTCGGGCCCACCGCACGCGGCGAGCGACAGCAGAGCGGCCAGGACCGCCAGCACGCGGCCGACCGGGCGATGCCGGAGCACGGTTCACCGCCTTCCGTGGGGGCCGGCTGATTCGATCTGTAGCATAACAACGCGGCACAAGGTTCGACCCGGCTGTGGACGTCGAGGGACACCCGTGACTCGGTATCTGGATCTCAGCTCGGCGCTCGCCAGGGCGGTCCTCGACGGCGAGCTGGCGCCGGGGTCCGAGCTGCCGAGCGTCCGCGACCACGCCACCGCCGAGGCCACCACGGCGGCCACCGCGAGCCGCGCCTACCGCCACCTCGCCGAGCACGGCGTGATCCTCCTGGAGCCGCGCCGCCGGGCGCGGGTGAGCCCGGACGGGCCGTCCGCCGCCCGGCGCCTGCTCGGCGGTACGTCGGTGTTCCGCCTCGCCGGCAGCGACGATCCGGCGATGAGCCTGGTCGTGCGCCACCTCGGCGACCGCGTCTCGGTGGTCGCCTCGCGCGGGAGCCTGCACGGGCTCGTCGCGCTGGCCGCGAACGCCGCGGACGGCGCGACGGCCCACCTGCGCCACCACACCGGGGTCTACAACGCGCCGTTCGCGCGGGCGGTGCTGCGCGGCCGGGACCCGCTGCTGATCCACCTGTGGCGGCGCGAGCAGGGCCTGCTGTTGCCGGCCGGCAACCCCCGCGGGATCGGCGACCTGCGGCAGCTGGCCGGCCTGCGGGTCGCCAAACGCGGTCCGGGGGCGGGCACCCGGGTGCTGCTGGACCACGCCCTCACCACGGCCGGCCTGGAGCCCGACGACGTCACCGGCCCCGAGTTCGGCTCGCACCTGGAGGTCGCGCTCGCCGTCGCCGTCGGCGCCGCGGACGCGGGGCTCGCGGTGCGTGCCGCCGCCATCGATCTGGACCTGGACTTCCTCCCCGTGGCCTGGGAGGACTACGACCTCGTCCTGGCCGCCCAGGCGCTCGACGCGGCGGCCCCGCTCGTCGAGGCGGTGCACGACCCGGCGCTGCACGCGGCCATCACCGCACTCGGCGGCTACGACCTGAGCCGGGCAGGCGCGATCGACCACCTCACCCAGCCGGTGCCACGGTAGGCGGCCGGGCACCGAAATCGCGCTTGATCCGGGGCAGCTGACCACACGGGTCAGACGCGGCCGAGGACCACCAACTCGCCGGCGCTGTGGACGAGCGGTTCGCCGTAACGGCCGCACACGGTGTACCCGCGCCCGCCGAACATCTCGACGATCATGTCGGAGGTGACCGGATCGAGCACGCCGCCCTCGGTACTCGCGGTGGCGCGCCGCTTGCCGCGGCGGGAGTTCAGCGACACCACGTAGGTCACGCCGATGTCGGCGACCATGCCGACGTAGTGGTCGACCACGTGCGGCTCCATCTCCTGGAAGGAGAACGAGTTCACGAACACGTCGAACGGGCCGCGCACGTCGGGCAGCCGCCAGTTGGGCAGGCAGGCGGACGCGGGAAGGTCCAGCGGCCCGGACCCGGCGGGGTCCGGGATCAGCACCCGGTCGCCGAACAGCGTGGTCAGGTAGTACGAGGCGACCGTCAGCAGCGGCGGGATGTCCAGGTCGACGTAGCGCGCGTGCTCGTCGCGCTGCATCACGATCTCGCCGAGCACGCCGAAGCCGCCGCCGATCTCCAGGAAGTGCCGCGGCGGGCGGTCGACGTGCCGGGACAGGGCGGCCAGGCACAGCAGGTAGTTCAGGTACGGCTTGCCCCACCGGACGGTGTCGGAGTCCGTCAGTGCGTAGTGGCGGACGGGCCCGCCCACCGCGCTCTCGCCGAAGTGCTCCAGGTCGAACGGCCAGCGGTCCTGGTCCCACGCCAACCGTGCCGCGTCGAAGTCCCGCACCGCCTCGTGGAAGCCGTTCAGCGCGCGCAGCCACCACAGCCTGGTCAGCGCCGGACTCGCCCTGACCGCACGCTTGAACGTCTTGTCGACGACGCCCGGCGCCAGGGGCCTGCCATAGCCCGGGTAGAACCAGTGGCCGGCCGTGGGCCAGGACTTGAACGCCTCCAGGCCGCGGGCCTGCAGGTCGGCGAGGATGTCGCGCAGCCCCGGTGTCCAGAAGTTCGTCGGGCGGTAGACCGGATCGCAGTCGCCGACGCCCTTGAGCAGTCGCTCGGTCATGTCCGTCCAGTCGGTCACGCGACGACAGTACTGGCGCACACGAGACGAATCGGTCTACTTCAACTTACTTTCCGGCGGGTATGGAAAAGTTTGCCCATTCCAGTAACCTTCTCACACGGTTTGCTTGTTCATCGTCAGGAAGGAACAAGATGTCTCGCCCTGCTCCCATGAACCGTCGCACCATGCTCCGCGGCTCCCTGGTCGTCGGCGCCGGTGCCATCGTCGCCCCCCTGCTGCTCCCCGGCGTCGCGAACGCCTACGGCTGGTCCCGCACCCTGCGGCAGGGCATGACCGGCTCCGACGTCGTCGAGCTCCAGATCCGGGTCGCCGGCTACGCCGCCGACAGCGCGCGCCAGACCCGCGTCGCCATCGACGGCGACTTCGGGCCCGGTACCGCGGCCGCGGTCCGCCGCTTCCAGTCCGCCTACGGCCTGTCCGCCGACGCCGTCGTCGGGCCCAACACCCAGGCCAAGCTCAACGCCCTCGAGTCGTCGGACGGCTCGACCCTGCACTTCAACTGGAGTGAGTTCACCGACCGGGTCAGCGGCACCTTCAACGGCGGCAAGGTCAGCGCGGCCTCCGCCAAGGAGAACGTGCGCCGCTGCATGTACAAGCTCGAGGCTCTGCGGCTGAAGCTGGGCAACAGGCCCATCACGGTCAACTCCGGCTTCCGCAGCATCCAGCACAACGCCGACATCGGCGGTGCGAGCGACAGCATGCACCTCTACGGCACCGCGGGCGACCTGCACGTGTCGGGCGTCGCCAACCGGACCGTCTACCAGAAGGCGGAGACCTGCGGGTTCTCCGGCCTCGAGACCTACAACACCGACCACCAGCACGTCGACAGCCGCGCCGACCTCGGTCGCTCGTGGTGGTGGGAGAACGGCGTCGTCTGATCATCCTCCCGGCGGCACCGGGCCGGCCCCGCGACGGGCACGGGCCGGTGCCGTTCGTGGCCGTGTGGCCGCTCAGCCCAGGGCGAGCGCCTGTACCCGGCTGTAGTCGCCGTTGAACCGGTCCTGGTCACCCGGGAACGTGCCGGAGTCGGCGTACTGCCAGATGGTCTGGTAGCCCCAGTCGTACGGCAGGGCGCCGACGGTCGACGAGTACCGGGCCACCCACAGCGGGTTGGTGCTGGAGAAGTCGCCCCGGTTGCCGGTGCACTCGGTCCACCAGCTCGTCGACGTGTAGATCACCGGCCAGCGGGTCGTCTTGGCGTGGTACTCGTCGCTGAACGCGAGAATCCAGGCCACCATCGCGGACTGGCTCAGGCCGTAGCAGTCCCCGCCCTGGCCGGCGGTGCCCCACTCGATGTCCAGCGTGCCCGGCAGGGTGAGGCCGTCCGCCGACCACGCGCCGCCGTGCGAGGCGAAGTAGTCGGCCTGGGCCACGGCGCCGGAGCTGTCCGGCCGCGCGTAGTGGTACGCGCCGCGGATGATGCCCTGGTTGTACGCCTGCAGGTAGTTCGTGCTGAAGTTCGGGTCACGGTAGGTGGTGCCCTCGGTCGCCTTGATGTAGGCGAACTTCGCACCCTGGGACTTGACGGTCGCCCAGTTGATCGTGCCCTGCCAGTGGCTCACGTCGAGCCCCGGTGTCTGGGTGACCGCGGGAGCGACCCCGGAGACCTCCCCGACCCCTTCGTGCGCGCGGATGCTCGCGCCCATCTCGTGGTCGACCGTGATCACCCGGCCGGCCGGCTCCGGCTCGGCCGCAGCGGTCCCAGCCGATCCGGCGAGCACCGCGGACACCGCGATGCCGACCCCGACGAACGATCTCCAGCTGCGCGAAGACTTCTTCATGTTCGACCCCTTCCGGACCCTCGCGTGGTCTACGGGCGCAGGAAGCCCGCACGCTGAGCCTAGGGGTCAATCACCAAAAGTTATATAGCTTAGTGAATAACTAACTGTCTCGACTTACCGCTAGTCGGCGGCCTCGCCCACGAGGTGCCGCACGTTGTCGGTCACCACGAGGTCGTGCACTTCGTCGCCGTGGTGGACAGTGATGTGGTCGACCAGCGCGCCGGCGCCGTCCTGGGTGACCTCGATCTCCACCCGCCACTGCTCGCTCGCGTGCCTGCGACCGTGCCAGCGGTGGACCCGCCTGATCGGCCCCTCGATGTGGGCGCAGCAGGTGAACTCGGTCCCCGCGGCCTCGGCCGCCATGATGTCGGCGAGCTGCTTGCTGTCCGTGCTGAACGTCACGACGACGTGTTCGTAGTCCATGACTGTGATACTAGTCACGGACGGTGCCCGTCCGCCGGACTCGACGCACGGGTCGGCGAGCGGATCTGGCGCGCGTCCCGGAGTGCCTGGGCCTCGACGACGACGATCCCGATCGTGAGCACCGGCGCCGGGCCGGGATCACGCGGCCTCGTCCAGCGGCTCGGGACCGGACGGGGTCCCGGCGGGGACGCCCGCGTCCCGGACCGCGACGACCGGGCGGCTGCGGAGCAACAACAGGAACGTGACGATCGTGAGGACCCCGGTGATCTGCGCGAGCATCGCGAAGCCGCCGACCGACAGGACCGCGGTGCCGCCGAGCGACCCGGTCGCCGACACGCCCCAGACGACGGCGTCGACCGCCCCGACCACTTGCCCCTTCCCTCCCGCCGACACGGTCACCGCGAGCGTCCGGCTGCCCGCCATGAAGCACAGGTTCCAGCCGAAGCCGAGCAGGAACAGCGCGACGTTGCTGCCGCTGAGCAGGCTGTGCGACATCGGCGAGACCGCGCCGAGCACGGCGGAGGCGGTGAGCACGACCAGGCCCGCGTACATCACCGCGCGCGACCCGATCCGGTCGATCACCCAGCCGGTCAGCGGCGACAGCACGAACATCCCGCCGGCGTGCGCGGCGAGCGCGGTCCCGACCACGGTGAGGTTGCCGTTCTTCAGGATGATGTCCATCGGGGCCGCCGTCATGATCGCCACCATGATGACCTGGCTGACGACCATCACGGTCAGCATCATCCGTGCCGAACCTGACCGGAACACGGTGCGCAGGGCGGCCGGCTGCGGGACCTCGGGGCGCTGGCGCCGGCGCGGGACGGTCACCGCGCCGAGCCCGGCGAACGCGCAGACCACCGTGGCGAGCAGGAACGGCCCGGACAGCGCCGGCCAGCCGGCGCGCTCCATCAGCGCGCTCATCGGGGCCAGCAGCAGCGGCCCGCCGACCGATCCCACCGCCCCCGCGGCCACGACCACCCCGATGGCATAACCGCGGCGGTGGCTGGGATACAGCTCGGCGGCCGCGTACCGCGAGACGATCGAGCCGCCGACGCCGAGACCGAGCACGAACATTCCGACGTCCAGCACCGGGATGCTCGCGGCGAGCGTCGCGCCGAAGCACAGCACCCCGCCCAGCGTCCCGACGGCGAAGGCGAGGATGAGGCTGGACCGCCAGCCCAGCCGGGTCGACGCGCGAACGACCACCAGCGCCCCGATTCCGGTGCCGAGGATGGTCAGCGTCTGCGGGAACGCGCTCCACATCAGCCCGACGTGCGGCTCGGCGTAGATGGTGCTCGTCGGCGCGACGGCCGCCATCGCGGCGTTCATCAGGGACGCGGTGGCGAACAGGGCCACCATCGCCCGGCGGCGAGCCGCGATCTCCTCCCGGGGAGGTGCGCCCGCCGGAGTCGTTCCGGCCCCGGTGGCTCCCACTCCTCGTGACACGACTACCTCCCGAGATGCGCGCGACGGCCTACCGGTCAATCGTTCCTTCCGGTCCGCCACGCGGGCACCTTCCGTATTGTCGTGCGGGGTCCGCCGGCGCACCGTCGCTTCCGGACACCCGCACGTGCCGGGCCGGCACCGAATGGGGTGCCGGCCCGAACCGAACTGCCGCGTCAGCCGCTCACGGACGGCTCACACGGACGGCTCGCCCGTCGGCACCGCGTCCGCCGCGGCCTCCTCCCGCGCGGGCTCCTCGTCGCCGAGCCGCACCTGCCGGAACAGGACCAGCGCGAGCGTCGCGAGGACCGCCACGATGGCGGCGCTGACCAGTGCCGCGGCGGCGAACCCACTGGTGAACGCCTCGCGAACGGCCGTCAGCAGCGCGCCGCCGGCGTCGTCGGGCAGGTTGCGGGCGGCCGCCGTTCCCTCGGCGATCCCCTCGCGGGCCGTGGTGGCCACGTCGGCCGGAACGCCGTTCGGGACGGCGACCTGGCCGCGGTACACGGCGGTGCCGATGCTGCCGAGCAGGGCGATCCCGAGCGCGACGCCGAACTCGTTGCTGGTCTGCGACAGCGACGACGCCGCCCCGGCCTTCTCCGGTGGGGCCGAGCCGACCACGAGGCCGATGCCGAGGACCAGCATCGGGGCCAGCCCGCCGGTCCCGAGGACCGTGCCGATCACCGCGATCGCCGGCCCGCCCGTCGCCGGCACCTGGGTGAGCAGCAGGTAGCCCACGATGGTGACCACCATGCCGCCGACGATGACGGCCACCGGACGGAACCTCTGCGCCAGCGACGGCGAGATCAGGTAGCCGGCGATCATGCCGATGGTGTACGGGATCAGCCACAGCCCGGCCTTGAGCGGCGACAGGCCGACGACCAGCTGCAGGTACTGGGTGAACAGCAGGCAGATGCCGCTGATCGTGGCGCCGCCGAGCAGCATCATGCCGAGCGCCCCGCTGAACGCCGGCCGCGCGAGCAGCCGCAGGTCCAGCAGCGGGTCGGCGAGCCTGCGCTGCCTGCGGACGAACGCCGCGCCGAACACCAGGCCCACCACCAGGACCAGGGTCGACGCCCCGACCGAACCGCCGCGGGCCAGCTCCTTGAGGCCGTAGATGACCGGCAGGATCGCGGCCAGCGAGAGCACCACGCTGACCGGGTCCAGCCGGCCGGCGCCGTCGTGCCGGTACTCCGGCAGCAGGATCGGCGCGGCGACGAGCAGCAGCGCCATCACCGGCAGGCCGAGCAGGAACACCGAACCCCACCAGAACGATGACAGCATCAGGCCGCCGACCAGCGGGCCGATCGCCATGCCGACCATGAAGCAGCTCGTCCACATGCTGATCGCGACCGCACGCTGTTTCGCGTTCCGGAACATGTTGGCGATCAGGGCCAGCGTGTTGGGCATCAGCGTGGACCCGGCGATGCCCATCGCCGCGCGCGCGGCGATCAGCATCTCCGTGCTCGTCGAGTACGCGGCCACCACCGACGCGACGCTGAACATCGCCGCGCCGATCATCAGCAGCCGGCGCCGTCCGATCCGGTCGCCGAGATTTCCCATGGTGACGAGGAGGCCGGCCACCGAGAACCCGTAGATGTCGACGATCCACAGCATCTGCGAGCTGCTGGGGTGTAAGTCCGCGGTCACGTTCGGAATCGCCAGGATCAACACGCTCAGGTCGAGCGACAGCAGCAGGGTCGGGAGGGCGAGCACGGCCAGGCCGATCCACTCCCGCCTGCCCGCCGGCTCGCCGGCCGGGGTCGAGCCGTTCGTTACCATGAGTAACCCTTCGTGCGACGGCGGTCCGCGTCAATCCTTGGACCCCGCGGCGCGAGGGGCATCTTCCAGCGTGCTCTGTCGTGCCGGTCCGGGTCACAGGTCCAGGACGAGATCGGTCACCGGTCGCGAGCAGCAGAGCAGCGCGCTCCCCCGGGCCGGCGGCTCGAGGGGATCGGGGCGGTACCGGACGCCGCCGGACAGGACCGGGGTCTCGCAGGTGTGGCAGACCCCGGTGCGGCAGGACCAGCGGGTCGGCACGTCGCACGCCTCGGCGAACTCGAGGACGGTGGCGTAGTCGTCGCGCCACGGCACGGTCAGCGCGCTGCGGGTGAACGTGATCCGTGGTCCGGATCCGGGCGCGCCGGACGGCGGGTGCGGCGGTGTGGCGGCGACGCCGGTGAGGCCGGGGTTGATGGCCGGCAGCGCGCCGAACAGTTCGGCGCGGATGCGATCGGGGCGCACGCCGATCGCGGCGAGCGCCTCGCGCATGGCGGCCATGAAGGCGCCGGGACCGCACAGGTAGCAGGTGGCGGTCGTGGGCAGGTTCAGTGCGGCCAGCGTGTCGCGGTCGAGCCGGCCCCGGGTGACCGCCGGCGCCGTGCCCGCCGGCGGGTTCGCGGCGGTGTAGTAGACGTGTTCGTGACCGTGGGCGAGGCGGCTCACCAGGTCGTGGGCCTCGGCCGCGAACGCGTGCTCGGCCGCGGAGCGGGCCGAGTGCAGCCACCAGACCTCGCGCTCGCCGCCGGCCGCGGCGAGCGCGTGCAGCATGGCCAGGACCGGGGTCGCGCCGACGCCCGCGGACAGCAGGACCACCGGCGAGCCGTCGTCCGGGTCGTCGGGCAGCACGAAGTCGCCGCGGGGCGCGGCGACGTCCACCGTGTCGCCGACCCGCAGGCGGGTGTGCAGGTAGCCGCTCACCACGCCGTGCGGCTCGCGCTTGACGCTGATGCGGTACCCGGTGTCCGACGGCGCCGCGGACAGCGAGTAGTTGCGCACCGGCGCCGGGTCCGCGGCACCGGGGACACGCAGGGTGAGGTACTGGCCCGGCCTGGGCCGTGGCACCGGCGCGCCGCCGGGAGCCGCCAGGTCGATCGACACCACGGCCGCGCTCTCCGGCACGATCCGCGCGACGCGCAGCGGCCGGAACCCGGCCCACGCCCCGGGTTCCGTCCCGACCGTCGCCGCGGCGGCGGGTCCCGACCGCTGCGCCGCGGCGAGCAGGTCGCGGAACGAACCCTGCCAGCCCGGGCTGAGCGCGGGGATGTCGACGGCGTCGCGCAGCCGGCCGATGTCGCGGTCGGGCAGGTAGAGCAGGGCGTCGATCGCCGCGACGCTCATCCGGTGCCGGCCGACCCGGGTGCGGGTGATCTCGTCGCCGGCCCGGACCTCGCCCTCGGTGACGACCCGGAGGTAGAAGCCGGGCCGGTGGTGCGCGACCAGCAGCGCCGGCATCTCGGGCTCGCCCAGGCGCATACCCACCCGGAAGCAGGTGACGCGCGGCTGGGTGACCTCGAACTCGGCCGCGCCGATGCGGTAGCGGTCGCCGACGCACACCTCGTCGTCGGGCAGGCCGTCGACGGTGAAGTTCTCCCCGAACTGGCCGTACTCCAGGTCGTCGCGGCCGAGGTGGTCCCGCCAGTACTCGTAGGACTGGCGCTGGTACACGAGCACGGCGCGCATCTCCCCGCCGTGGCCGTTCAGGTCGCCCTGCCCGTCGCCGTCGACGTTGAGCCTGCCGACCATGCGCGGCCCGTCGACGGGCCGCTTGAAGATTCCCGTGTGGACGGTCCGGCCCTGCCAGGGCACGTCCTTCGGCATTCCGACGTTGAGCGACAGCAGGCGTGCCACGGTCGGTCTCCTCTCAGTCCACGGATCCCTGGCGGGTGCGCCGGTAGTGCCGGCGGGCCTTCATGCGGTTGCCGCAGACCGCCATCGAGCACCAGCGGGCGGTGTTCGGCTTGCTGTGGTCGATGAGGAACAGCCGGCACTCCGGGTTGGCGCACGGGCGCAGGCGCCCGGGAGCCGACACCCGCAGCACGTCCCACGCGAGCACCGCCCGGGCCGCGGCGGACCGTCCCTCCGGCAGGTCGAGGGTCCAGGTGATCCCCTCGACGGCCAGCGACGCCCGGTAGCTCACGCCCTCGACGAAGCGCGCGACCGGCGCCGGGGACGCCTCCGCGCGCACGATGTCCTGCAGCGCCGCACGCGCGTCGCGCAACGCGCGCCATTCCTCGTCGGAGGCCGGCTGGCCGTGGTCGGCGAGCCATCGCCGACCCGCGCCGGGGTCGGCGATGTCATCGCGGGCCACCCCGTCGACGACCGGCGTGGTGTTCAGCAGGTCGAGCAGCAGCGTCTCGTCGGTCTCGATCACCGTCGCCAACATAACCTCCAAAATGCCACTTGACAGGTTATATCACGGATGCCTGAGTCCAACCAGCAAAGGCCGGTGGGGCGGCCCGGATTGCGGGTGTGAGGTGAGGGTTCTGACCGATGGCACCCGCCGCGCGGCGACCCAGCGTCGGACTCGCCCTCATCGACGACACCCCGGGACCCTGTGCAACTGGACCCACGACGGCATCATGAGCCGCATCTTCGGCACCGTGGCCCGCTATCTGCCGCCCCCGCCGCCCTTCGCCGCGCCGCCCGCGCTGTGGGGTTCCGAGGATCATCTCCGGGACCTGTTCGCCGGCGCGCCGGTCGGCCTCGAGTTCGAGCGCGGGGTGCACGCGTTCCCGCCGTTCGACTCCGCGCAGGCGAACATCGACTACCACACCACGACCTTCGGCCCGCTCATCGCCGCCCGCGCGGCCGCCGGGCGCTGGCCCGCGCTGCACGACGAGTTGCTCGCGCTGCACGAAGCCTTCGTGGCCGCCGAGAACCTGCTCGTGACCGGGCGGCGCGACGACCGCGTTGACAACCTGGGTTGACTAATCGCGCATTAGTCAACTACGGTTGCTTACGTGCCCGACGACCAGGTTCCCGTCCCGCCCGACCCGGCGGACGCGCTGGCCGCGGTGGTCGCGTTGCGGCGGCTGGCCGACCGGCTGGAGAGCGCGGCCGTGGAGCAGGCCATGCGGGCCGGCTGGGGCTGGCCACGGGTCGCCGAGGCCCTCGGGGTCACCCGCCAGGCGGTCTACAAGAAGCACGCCCGCCGGCTGATCGCCGCGGGGGTCAGGTTGCGGAGGCGTGCGGAATGAGCACGTTCGACGAGTACCTGCATGCGATCATCGTGCGGGCGCAGCACGAGGCCCGTGCGGACGGTTCGGCGGCGGTCGAGGCGCAGCACCTGTTGCTGGCGATCGCCGGCGAGACGGAACCCACCACGCGCGAGGTGCTGGCCTCGGCCGGGCTCGACCGGGACGCGATCCACGGCGCGCTGCAGCGGGAGTTCGAGCACAGCCTGAGCACGGTCGGCGTGTCCGACGCCACCCGTGGCCTGCCGCGGCCGAGCCGGCCGCTCACCCACCCGCCGGTGGGCACGTCGACCAAGCTCGCGATGGAACGGGGGTTGTCCTCCGTGTCCCGCAAGAAGGACCTGCGTCCGGCACACCTGCTGCTGGGCGTCCTGGCCGCCGAGGTCGGCACCGTGCCGCGTGCGCTGGCCCTGGCCGGAGTCGACCGGGACGCCCTGCGCACACGCGTGCGGCAGGCACTCACCACCGACGACACATGAACGGACCCGACATGCACGTCATGGCCATCTCCACGATCTCCGACGACCGCGCCTTCTGGGGCGCGCTGAAGAAGGCGCATCGCGCCCTGCCCACGGGGGCCCGGTGGACGGTCGCGGTGGCGAGCACCGACGGGACCCGGGCGGTGAACATCATCGTGCACGACTCGGTCGACGGCGTCCGGAGCTTCCTCGAGGGGCACGCCGGCCGGTTCGCCACGACCGAGTACGTCGAGGCCGACGCCGCCAACGCGGTCGGCCTCCCGAACGCGTGAGAACGCCGATGACCCTCGACGTGGCGCGGGTCCGCGCCCGGGTGGCCGCGCTCCTCGCGGAGTACCGGATCCCGAGTGCCGCGATCGGTGTCCTCCACGACGGCGAGATCATCGAGCTCGCCACCGGCGTCACGAACGTGACGACGCGGGAGGCGGCGCGGACCGACACGATCTACCAGTGCGGCTCCATGACCAAGACGTGGACCGCGCTCGCCTTCATGCAGCTCGTCGGCGATGGGAAGGTCGGCCTGGACGAGCCCGTGCGCGCCCACCTGCCCGGGTTCCGGGTCGCCGACCCGCGGGTCGGTGCCGAGCTCACGCCCCGCCACCTGCTCAACCACACCAACGGGATCGAGGAGGCGTACGGCGATCCCGGCGAGGGCGACGACGTGTACCGGCGCATGGTCGACGCCATCGCCGACGCGCCCCAGGTACACCCGCTGGGCCATACCCACGGCTACAGCGCGGCGCTCGGCTACGCGATCCTCGCCCGCATCATGGAGGTCGCCGACGGCGCGCGGTGGGAGGACATCATGCACGCGCGCCTGTTCGCCCCCCTCGACCTGAGGAGCACCGCGGCCCGGCGGGAGGTGGATCCCCGGCGGGCCGCGACCGGACACGTGGTCCGCTCCCTCGACGAGGGGCCGGTCGAGTCGCCGGTGCCGCACCTGCCACGCGCCTTCGGCCCCGGCGGAACCGTCACCTCGACCGTGCGCGACGTGCTCACGACGGCGCGCGTCCTGCTCGACGGCGGCAGGGCGCCGAACGGACGCCGGATCGTTCCCGCCGAGCTGGTCCGGGAGATGACGACCTCCCGCGTTCCGGTCCCCGACCCGTACATGTTCGGGCCGGAATGGGCGCTCGGCCTCATCGTGTGCGACTGGCACGGCGAGACCGTCTACGCCACCGACGGCAGCACGATCGGCCAGAACGCGCGGCTGCGGATCCTGCCGGACTCGAACACCGCGGTCGCGATGCTCACCAACGGCGGACCGCGGGAGAGCTTCTACCGGATCGTGTTCAACGAGATCCTGGCCGAGCTCGGCGCGGCCACGATCCCGGACCTGCCCGAGCCCGACCCGGGCCTCACCCTCGACCCGTCCCGGTACGCAGGGGTCTACGAGCGCCCGGGCGCCCGCTTCGAGGTGGCGGCCGGCGGCCGGGGGCTGCGCCTCACCGCCACCCTCGATCCCCTGCACGCGGAGTTCCTGGGCAAGCCGGACCGCGTCGGGTACGACCTGCTCCCGGTCAGCGAGACGCATTTCCTGATGCCGTCGGACGATCCGCTCGAGGACACCCGGACCGTCGCGATCCACGACTTCGCCGGCGGGCGTGCCCGCTACCTGCACACGAACTGCCGCGTGCACCCCAGGGTCGGCGGCGCGGGCGTCAGCCCGCCGTCCAGGGCCGGAGCTTCTCGGGGTTGAGCACGGTCCAGATGTGCTTGATCCGGTCACCGGCGACGTCGAACGCCATCACCGTCACGGTGACGCCGTCGAGCTGGGCCACCAGGCCGGGCTGGCCGTTGACCGTGCGCTCCAGGATCGTCAGCTCGGCGGCCGCGCCGGCCCGGTCGACGAAGAACCGCGCGATCGCCTCGGCGCCCTCGACCGGGTGCGGCGCGGCGCTGACGAGTCCGCCACCGTCGCCGATCGCCGTGGCCTCGGGGTCGAGCAGGCCGACGAGGGCGTCGATGTCCCCGGCCTGCCATGCCCGCCTGAACTCCCTGACGACGTCGGCATGCCGGGCCGACGGTGCCGAGGGAGCCTGCGCCGCGCGCACGCGACGGCGGGCCGACGAGGCCAGCTGCCGGCACGCCGCCGGCGAGCGGCCGACGATCCCGGCCACCTCGGCGAAGGAGTAGCGGAAGACGTCGTGCAGGACGAACGCGACGCGCTCGGCCGGGGTCATCGACTCGAGCACGACGAGGAAGGCCATGCTGACCGACTCGTCGAGGGTGATCCGGTCGGCCGGGTCGGGGGTGGCGCCACCCGGCCGGCCACCGATCCACTCCGTGCGGTCGGGCAGCGGCTCCGGGACCCACTCCCCCACGTAACGCTCGCGCCGGGTCCGCGCCGAGCCGAGCAGGTCGAGACAGACGCGACCGGCGACCGTCGTCAGCCAGGCGCCCGGGGACTCGATGGCCTCCTGCTGCCGGCGGGACATGGCGTACCAGCGGGTGTAGGTCTCCTGGACGACGTCCTCGGCGTCGGCCAGCGACCCGAGGAGCCGGTAGGCGAGATTGATCAGCTGCCGCCGCTCGCTCATGATCGCGCTCAGGCCGGGATCGGGGTGGCCCGGACCGGATGGGGTGGTCATGTGCCGCCGGCTCCCTTCGTCGCATCCCCCTCACCAGACCGACGAGACAGCGCACCGAACTGTGAGGTCCGCGCGTCACCTCACAGTACGAGGGGCTGCGTCGTCGGATGCGCATGAAGGCAACGACACCGATCAGGGAACCCGTCACCGTCGCGATCATCTACTACAGCGCCACCGGCACCGTGCACACCCTGGCGCGGGCGGCCGCCGAGGGCGCGGAGAAGGCCGGCGCACAGGTGCGGCTGCGCAAGGTCGCCGAGCTGGCCCCGCCCGAGGCGATCGACGCCCGGCCGGAGTGGGCCCGGCACCTCCGGGACACCGCCGACGTCGCCGAGGCCGCCCTCGACGACCTGGCCTGGGCCGACGCGGTGCTGTTCGGCACCCCCACCCGATTCGGCAACCCGACCAGCCAGCTCCGGGCGTTCATCGAGACCACCGGCGCGCTGTGGTACCAGGGGAAGCTGGCGGGCAAGGTGTACTCGGCGTTCACCGCCTCCAACACCGCGCACGGCGGGCAGGAGTCCACGCTGCTCGCGCTGGGCAACACGTTCTACCACTGGGGCGGCATCATCGTGCCGCCCGGCTACACCGACCCCGTCCATTTCCAGGCGGGCAACCCCTACGGCGCCTCCCACGTCGCCGGCGACGGGCCGCCCACCGAGGTGGCCCTGGCGGCGGCCCGGCACCAGGCCCGGCGCGTCGTCGACACCGCCGCCGCGCTCAAGGCGGGCCGCGCCGCCGCCTGATCCCGGACCGGCGCGTCCGGGGGCGTGTGAGGATGGCGGGGTGCGGAACGATCATCGACGGTGGTGGCGGCCGGCCGCCGTGCTGATCGTCCTGCTGGGACTCGGTGGGCTCGTGGCCTGGCAGGTCGACGAGGCGCTCGGGCTGAGCGTGCGGCCCGCCGACGTCCCGGCCGAGAAGCTCGTGGCCGCGCCGCGGCGGGAGGTGGCCGCTCCCCCGCCGCTCGCGGCGATCACCACGCCGGACGACCCGCGGCTGCGGCTCGCCGCCCGCGCGGTGGCCGACGCGTTCGCGGCACGGGGCGCGCCCCGGCCCGCCGTCGCGAGCACGGCCACCGGGCCGGCGCTGCGGGTGCGGCTCGACCCGGGGTTCGCCGGCGGCCCGGACGCCTACCGGATCGCGCGGGCCGGCCCCGGGCTGTCGGTCGTCGCGGCCGCCGCGGGCGGTGCGGCGGCGGGGCTGTACGCGATCGCCGACCGGATCGCGTCCGGCGACGCGGTACCCGCCGACGGCCGCGTCGTGGCGCCCCGCCTGGGCCTGCGGTTGACCGACCTCGGCGGGGTCGGCCTGACCGACGACCGCGCCGCGTTCACCCGCGACGACTACTCGCTGAACTCCGACGTCGTCGGCCACGCGATCCTCCCCCGCGCCCCGTACGTCGACCGGGCCGCGGTCGCGCGGATCTCCGCGCAGTTCCGGCGGTTCGTCGAGCACTCGCTCGCGCAGGGCTACAACGGCGTGGTCGTCCCGGGCTTCCTCGAGTACGTGACGTTCCGCGACCTCGGCGTGTACCCGCCCGGCGACCCGCACCCGGCCCGCGCGGCGGCGATGGTCGACGCGTTCGGGCCGGTCTGGCGCTACGCCCACGACCTCGGCATGAAGGTCTACTTCCAGACCGACATGCTGGCGCTGTCCCCGCCGCTGCGGGCCTACCTGGAGCGCACCGCCGGCGGGCTGCGCACCGAGGACGACCGGCTGTGGCGCGTCTACCGGGCGGGGCTCGCCGAGCTGTTCGGCGCGCTCCCGTACGCCGACGGGCTGATGGTCCGCATCGGCGAGGGCGGCGCGGCCTACCGCCTGCCGGGCTGGGACTACTCCTCACAGATCGCGGTCACCACGCCGCGCGCGGTGCGGGCGATGCTGCGCTCCTTCCTCGCCGTCGCCGGGGGCGCCGGCAAGGACGTCATCTTCCGCACCTGGAGCGTGGGCATCGGCGCGGTCGGCGACCTGCACACCAGCCGGGACGCGTACCGCGAGGTGCTGGGCGGCCTCGACGACGAGCACCTCGTGGTGTCCACGAAGTACACCCTCGGCGACTTCTACAGCCACCTCCCGCTCAACGACACGCTGCTGGAGGGCACCCAGCGGCGGATCGTGGAGTTCCAGTCGCGGCGCGAGTTCGAGGGCCTCGGCGCGCTGCCGGACGACCTCGGCGTGCTGCACCAGCTGGCGCTGCGCCGGTTCCTCGCCGCCAACCCGCACGTGGAGGGCGTGTGGACGTGGGCGCAGGGCGGCGGCCCGCTGCTCGCCGGGCCGCGGACGCTCGACCTGCGGACCGGGTTCTGGCAGCTGTACGACCTCGACACCTATGTCACCGGCCGGCTCGCGTGGGACCCGGAGACCGACACCGCGGCGGCGACCGCCGACTGGGCCCGGCGCACGTTCTCCTACGACCCGGACACGGTGGCGGCGATCTGCCGGTCGATGGCGCTGTCCCGGGACGCGGTCACCACGGGCCTCTACATCGGACCGTACGCGGAGAAGTCGGTGCGCGCGCTCGGGCTGGAGCCGCCGCCGATGATGTGGATCTTCGAGTGGGACATCGTGACCGGCGACAGCGCCACCCTCGACACGATCTACGCGGTGAGCCGCGACCGGGTCGACGAGGCCGTCGCCGGGGGCGCCCGCGCGGTCCGCGACGCCCGGCGGATGCGGGACCTGGTCGCCGGCACCGACCCGGCGACGTGGCGGGATCCCGCGCTGCGGCAGCGGTTCACCGACACGCTCGACTACCAGGTCGACCTGTTCGGCACGCTCGCCGCGTACCGGACCACGGTGCTGCGGCACGCGCAGTGGCTGGACACCGGGTCGGCCGCGGCCCGGGACGCCTGGCACGCCGCGGCCGACGAGTACGCGTCGGCCGCCGCCGCGCACGTCCGCCGCTACGGCCGCGACCTCGACCTGCCGGCGTACAACCTGACCGCGGCGGACATCGGACTGGCCCTGGCGCGGCGCGACGAGACGATGGCCTGGCTCGCCCGCGGCCTGCTGCTCGCCGTGGTGGCCCTGCTGGTCTGGGGCAGCGGCGTGCGGCCGCTGCCCCGGCCGCCGGGCGCGGTGCGGGCGCTGTGGACGGCGGCGACCCGCCCGTGGCGGCTGGGCGGGCTCGACGTCCGCCCGTCCCGGGCGGACCGCGTGCTCGTGTGGGCCGTGCCGGCGGTCGCGGTCGTGCTGAGCCGGGCGATCCTGACCTCGTTCGCCGCGCCCGCGCACCTCGTCCCGGTGCTCGGCGCGTGGATGCTGTTCACGGTGACGCTGCGGCTGCTGGTGGCGGACCCGTACCTGCTCCTCGCCGCCATCGGCGGGCTCGCGCTGCTGCGCACGGTGCTGCTGGCGGTCGCGCTCGCCTCCCGCGGGCCGGGCGGCTACTGGTTCGCGTTCTGGACCGAGCCGGCGACCCGCTTCGGGTACGTCACGGTCGCGTTCGCGGGGTTCCTGGCGCTGTTCGTGGTCGTCCACGCCGTCCTGCGCACCGGCTACGCGATGCGCGGCCGGCAGGCCGCCGGCCGGGTGCTGCTGGCGGCGGGCGTGCCCCTGGCCGTGCTCGGCGGCCTGGTCGCCGTGCTCGGCCTCGAGCACGCGCTGACCCTGTGGAACGACCAGCTGGCGCTGCTGCCGTGGGGGCTCTCCCGGATCCTGGGCATCACCGCCTACCTGGAGATCCCCACCGGCCTCCCGGTGTACGCCACGATCGCCGGCGGGGCGCTCCTGGTGGCCGGTGCCGCGCTGACCGTCAGCCCTCGTCGACGATCCGGGGCCAGCCGCGCACGATCGCGATCCCGCTCCTGATGGCCTTCCCGCCGTCGCGGAAGCCGCGCAGCGCGTGGCGCATGGGGGCGCTGGTGACCTCCAGCGGACGCAGTCGCTCCAGGAACTCGGCGAGATCGCCCTCGGCCTCGGTGATCGGCGACAACGCCTCCTCGGCCCCGTCCAGGGAGGCCCGTTCCTTCTCCAGGACGTCGTACATCCGGTTCTCGCGCAGATAACGGACGTACGCGCGCATGACCTCGTCGGTCCGCACCGCGACGGACTCGAACTCCCGGCCGCGATCCCGGAACTCCGCGCCGAGCGGTTGCAGCTGGGACGCGATGCCCAGCAGTTCCCGGCGCGCGTCCGCGGGCGACATGCCGAGCAGCCGGTCCGGGTCCGACATGGCGCCGGGCAGGCCACCCAGAACGCCGGCGAGCGAGGTGACCAGCCGTTCGGACTCCCCGCCGAAGTGCTCGAGCGCCTCGCTCACCTCGGCGGCCCCGGGCGCGTCGTCCGCGCCGGCCGGGGCGCCCGGCGCCGCCGGCACGACCGGCTCGGCGAGGGCGCGCTCGGCGGCCGCCGCCGCCTCGACGAGCTCACCGGTCAGCTGGACGATGGCGGCACGCCAGGTCGCCGACCGGGTCCCGGCGATCCACGCCTGCCGCAGATCGCGGAACTGCCGCTCACCGATGATCCGCACCGCGACGTCCTGGCTGTCCGAGGCCAGGTACGAGTGGCCCAGCAGCACGACGGGCAGCAGCAGGCTCGTCACGCCGAGGGCCTTCGCCTCGCTGTGGAAGGTGAGCAGTTCCTCCCGGCAGGCCGGACGGTCGAAGTACTGCCGGGTGACGATGGGCATGAACACCATCGCGCCGTCGATGCTGCCGCGGATCGCGGCCTGCCAGTCCTCTCCCCAGCCGACGGACTCCCGGTCGACGAAGATGTCCAGCTCCCGCCCGTGGTCGGCACGTGCCATGTGCCGCAACGCCGTGGTGAACGGGGCTATGAACTCGAGCAGGACGTCGTCGGCCTGGGCGTAGCTCAGGAAGACTCGGATGGGCGGCTCACCCGCGTTGTCCGGCACGACGTGCTCCCGCGAACTCGCTCCTGCGGATTGCGACCTGCGAGGTATTCGTACACCTGCCGCCGGCCGTTACCACCGTCGCACGGTCACCGGCACCGCTCGCCGCTCGAAGTTCGCTCGCCTCGCCCTGTCCTCCAGGCGTCCGGTCGTTATCGGCCGCGGCGGCGTCGTGGCATGCTCCCTAGTGGCGCCGCAGGGGCGGCGCGCATGTCGACAGGAGAGGCTCGGTCGGGTGTTCAGTCGTGTTGCCATCGTCAACCGTGGTGAGGCCGCCATGCGGCTCATCCACGCCGTCCGGGACCTGGTCGCGGAGACGGGGACGCCGATCGAGACCGTCGCCCTGCACACCGACGTCGACCGCACCGCCACGTTCGTCCGCGAGGCCGACATCGCCTACGACCTCGGCCCGGCCTCGGCGCGCCCCTACCTCGACCTGAAGGCGCTGGAGCGCGCGCTGGTGGAGACCGGGGCCGACGCCGCGTGGGTGGGCTGGGGCTTCGTCGCGGAGGACCCGGCGTTCGCGGAGCTGTGCGAGAAGGTCGGGGTCACCTTCGTCGGACCGAGCGCGGATGCCATGCGCAAGCTCGGCGACAAGATCGGCGCGAAGCTGATCGCCGAGGAGGTCGGCGTGCCGGTCGCGCCGTGGAGCCGCGGCGCGGTCGAGACCCTCGACGACGCCCTGGCGGCCGCGGCCCGGATCGGCTACCCGCTGATGCTGAAGGCCACCGCGGGCGGGGGCGGGCGCGGCATCCGGGTGATCACCGGCGAGGCCGAGCTCGCCGACGCCTACGAGCGCACCAGCCAGGAGGCCGCCCGGGCCTTCGGCAGCGGCATCGTGTTCCTGGAGCGCCTGGTCACCGGCGCCCGGCACGTCGAGGTCCAGGTGATCGCCGACGGCCAGGGCACCGCGTGGGCGCTCGGCGTGCGCGACTGCTCGGTGCAGCGGCGCAACCAGAAGATCATCGAGGAGTCCGCGTCTCCGGTGCTCGGCCCGGAGCAGGCGGCCGAGCTCAAGGCGTCGGCCGAGCGGCTGGCCGTCGCCGTCGGCTACCGCGGCGCGGCGACCGTCGAGTTCCTCTACCACCCCGGCGACCGGCTGTTCGCGTTCCTCGAGGTCAACACCCGGCTGCAGGTCGAGCACCCGATCACCGAGTCCACCACCGGGTTCGACCTGGTCAGGGCCCAGCTGTGGGTGGCGTCCGGCAACCGGCTCGAGGGGTCGCCGCCGCCGGAGCGCGGGCACGCCATCGAGGCCCGGCTCAACGCCGAGGACCCCGACCGCGACTTCGCGCCCTCCCCCGGCCGCATCGCCCGGCTGGACCTGCCCGCCGGGCCGGGCATCCGCGTGGACACCGGCGTCAGCGAGGGCGACACCATTCCCGCGGACTTCGACTCGATGATCGCGAAGATCATCGCCTACGGCCGCGACCGCGCCGAGGCGCTCGGCAGGCTCCGCCGGGCGATGGCGGAGACCAGGGTGATCATCGAGGGCGGTGCGACGAACAAGAGCTTCGTGCTCGACCTGCTCGACCAGCCCGAGGTGATCGACGCCAGCGCGGACACCGGCTGGATCGACCGGGTTCGCGCCGAGGGCCGGCTGGTCTCGCACCGGCACTCCGCGGTCGCGCTGGCGGCCGCCGCCATCGAGGCGTACGAGGAGGAGGAACGCGCCGAGCGGCAGCGGCTGCTGTCGACGGCGTTCGGCGGGCGCCCGCAGGTTCAGCACCAGAGCGGCCGGCCGCTGGACCTCAAGCTGCGCGGCGTCGGCTACCGGGTGCGCGTCGCGCGGGTCGGCGCGCACCGGTTCCGCGCCGGGATCGAGGCCGGTGACGGCACCGTCCGCACCGCCGACGTCGAGCTCGACCGGTTCGACCAGCACACCGGGCAGATCGCCGTCAACGGCGTCCGGTACCGCGTGCTCACCGGCACGCACGGGCCGATCCACCTGGTCGAGGTGGACGGGGTGGCGCACCGGGTCAGCCGCGACGAGGGCGGCGTCGTCCGCTCGCCCGCGCCGGCGCTCGTCGTCGCCACGCCACTGGAGGTCGGCGCCGAGGTCGAGGCGGGCGCGCCGGTCCTGGTGCTGGAGAGCATGAAGATGGAGACGGTGCTGCGGGCGCCGTTCAAGGCGCGCCTCAAGGAATGCGTCGTGTCCGTGGGCAGCCAGGTGGAGACCGGCGCGCCGCTGCTGCGGCTGGAGCCGCTCGCCGACGACGCGGCCGAGGACGGCCCGGACGGCGAGACCGTCGAGCTGGACCTGCCCGGCGCGCCGGCGGAGGTCCCGGCGCAGGACCGCGCGACCCGCGGCCAGGAGGACCTGCGCAGCCTGCTGCTCGGCTTCGACGTCGACCCGCACGACGAGCGCCGGGTACTCGACGACTACCTCGCCGCGCGGCGGGCGGCGAGCGAGGACGGCCACCGGCCGCTGGCCGGGGAGCTCGACCTCGTCGAGGTGTTCGCCGATCTCGCCGAGCTGAGCCGCAACCGGCCTGCGGGCGCCGACGGCGACGACGACAACGGCGAGAACGGGCACGTCTACAGCGCCCGCGAGTACTTCCACACCTACCTGCAGAGCCTCGACGTCGAGCGGGCCGGGCTGCCGGAGGCGTTCCAGGCCAAGCTCGCCAAGGCGCTCGGGCACTACGGCGTCACCGAGCTGGAACGCTCCCCCGAGATCGAGGCGGCGGTGTTCCGGATCTTCCTCGCCCAGCAGCGCGCGTCCGCCGACGCGGCGGTGGTCACGACGCTGCTGCGCGCGTGGCTGCGGGACCCGACGCCGGACGACACGCTGCGCGAGCCGGCCGGCCTGGCGCTGGAGCGGCTGGTGGCCGCGACCCAGGTCCGCTTCCCGGTGATCTCCGACCTCGCGCGCGGCGTGGTGTTCGCCTGGTTCGGCCAGCCGCTGCTGCGCCGCAACCGCGCCCGCGTCTACGCCCGCGTCCGCAAGCACCTGCGCTACCTGGACACGCACCCGGACGCGGCGGACCGCGCCGACCGCATCGCCGAGATGGTGCGCAGCACCGAGCCGCTGGTGCGGCTGCTCGGCCAGCGGCTGGTCCGCGGCGGGGCCGGCACCTGCCTGGACAACGCGATCATCCTGGAGGTGCTGACCCGGCGGTACTACGGCAACAAGGGCCTCACCGCCGTGCGCACCAGCGAGGTCGCGGGCTGCACGTTCGTGGTCGCCGAGCGCGCCGGCTCCTGGCTGGTGTCCTCCGCGGTCGGCTACGACTCCCTGGGCAGCGCGCTGAGCGGGCTGGCGGCCCTGGCCGGTGGCGGCAGCGCCATCGACGCCGACATCTACCTCGCCTGGGAGAAGCAGCCGAGGGACTTCGACGCGATGGCGGCGGCGCTGAGCGAGGTCATCGGGGCGCACCCGCTGCCGAACCGGGTCCGCAGGCTCACCGCCACCGTCGCGGGCAGCGGCGGCGCGGTGATGCACCACCACTTCACGTTCCGGCCGTCGACCACCGGCATGACCGAGGAACGGCTCATCCGCGGCCTGCACCCGTACATCGCGCAGCGGATGCAGCTGGAGCGGCTGAGCAAGTTCGACCTCACCCGGCTGCCCTCCTCGGACGAGGAGGTCTACCTGTTCCGGTGCGTGGCGCGGGTCAACCCGTCCGACGAGCGCCTCGTCGCGTTCGCCCAGGTGCGGGACCTGACCGAGCTGCGCGAGCAGGACGGCAGGCTGGTCGCCCTGCCGACGGCCGAGGACACGATCGCCACCTGCCTCGACTCGATCCGCCGGGCCCAGTCGCGGCGGCCGACCACGAAGCGGTTCAACACCAACCGGATCGTGGTCTACGTCTGGCCGGCGAGCAACATCACCCGCGCCGAGCTGGAGATGATCGCCAGGCGCGTGCTGCCCACGACCGCGGGCGCCGGGCTGGAGGAGATCGAGTTCATCGCCCGGCAGCGGAACCCGAAGACCGGCGAGCTGACCAAGATCGCCGTGCGGATCACCTTCGACGCCACCGGCGGCACCGAGCTGACCGTCGGCGAGCCGTCGTCCGAACCGGTCGAGCCGCTCGACGACTACCGGCAGAAGGTGCTGCGCGCGAGCAGCCGCAACACGGTCTACCCGTACGAGCTGACCGGCCTGCTCGGCGAGTTCGTCGAGCACGACCTCGACGACTCCCACGTGCTCCGCCCGGTCCAGCGGCCCAAGGGGCACAACACCGCGGCGATCGTCGCGGGCGTGGTCTCCACGCCGACCCGGCGGCACCCGCAGGGTGTCACCCGGGTGGTGCTGCTCGGCGACCCGACCAAGTCGCTCGGCGCGCTGTCCGAGCCGGAGTGCCGCCGGGTGATCGCCGCGCTCGACCTGGCCGAGCGGATGCGGGTGCCGCTGGAGTGGTACGCGCTGTCCGCCGGCGCCCGGATCTCGATGAGCTCGGGCACCGAGAACATGGACTGGGTGGCCGCGGCGCTCAAGCGGATCGTCGAGTTCACCCAGGACGGCGGCGAGATCAACATCGTGGTCGCGGGCATCAACGTCGGCGCGCAGCCGTACTGGAACGCCGAGGCGACGATGCTCATGCACACCAAGGGCATCCTGGTGATGACGCCGGACTCGGCGATGGTGCTGACCGGCAAGCAGTCGCTGGACTTCTCCGGCGGCGTGTCGGCCGAGGACAACTTCGGCATCGGCGGCTACGACCGGGTGATGGGGCCGAACGGGCAGGCGCAGTACTGGGCGCCGAACCTGGCCGCCGCGCGGGACGTGCTGATGGCGCACTACGAGCACACCTACGTCGCGCCCGGCGAGGAGGCGCCGCGGCGGGCAAGGCACGACCGACCCCGTCGACCGCGACATCTCCGACTTCCCGCACACGCTGGCGGGCAGCGACTTCAGCACCGTCGGCGAGATCTTCTCCGCCGAGGCGAACCCGGACCGCAAGAAGCCCTTCGACATCCGCACCGTGATGCGCGCACTGTCCGACCAGGACCACCCGGTGCTGGAACGCTGGGCGGGGATGGCCGACGCGGAGACCGCGGTCGGTGCAGGACGTGCACCTCGGCGGCAGGCCGGTGTGCCTGCTCGGCATCGAGTCACGGTCGGTGCCGCGGCGCGGCTTCCCGCCCACCGACGGCCCGGACACCTACACCGCCGGCACGCTGTTCCCCCGCTCGTCGAAGAAGGCCGCGCGGGCGATCAACGCGGCGAGCGGCAACCGGCCGCTGGTGGTGCTGGCGAACCTGTCCGGGTTCGACGGCTCGCCGGAGTCGATGCGCAAGCTGCAGCTGGAGTACGGCGCCGAGATCGGCCGGGCGATCGTGAACTTCCGCGGCCCCATCGTGTTCTGCGTGATCTCGCGCTACCACGGCGGCGCGTTCGTGGTGTTCTCGAAGGCCCTGAACCCGAACATGACCGTGCTGGCCCTGGAGGGCTCGTTCGCCTCGGTGCTCGGCGGCGCGCCGGCCGCCGCGGTGGTGTTCTCCGCCGACGTCAACGCCCGCACCGCGGCCGACCCCCGGGTGCGCGACCTGGAGACCCGGGTCGCCGCCGCATCGGGCGCCGACCGCGCCACGCTGGCCGCCGAGCTCGACGAGCTCCGCGCGTCGGTCCGGGCGGAGAAGCTCGGCGAGGTGGCAACGGAGTTCGACCGCGTGCACAACATCCAGCGCGCGGTCGAGGTCGGCTCCGTCGACGCCGTCATCCGCGCCGCGGAGCTGCGCCCCCGCATCATCGAGGCGATCGAGTCCCGGCTGACCTGACGGCGGCGGCCGGCGCCCACCGCACCAGCAGGTCCGCCTCAGATCACCGACCCGACCCCTGACATCGCCGAGCCGACGCGTGGCGCGGGCGACCCGACCCCTGACATCGCCGACCCGACCCCCCACGCGGGCGAGTCGACCCCTGGCATCGCCGAGCCGACCCGCTGCGCGGTACCGGCGGCGCAACCGGGCGCGGTCCCCCGGCGACGTGCGGAGTCGGCTCGCCCGCGCCACGGGACGACTCGCCCGCGCCACGCGTCGACACGGCCGCGCCACGGGACGACACGGCCGCGCCACCGGACGACTCACCCGCGCCAGGGGTCGACTCGGCTGCGCCAGGGGTCGACTCGCCTGCGCCACGGGACGACTCGGCCGCGCCACGCGGTCGACTCGGCCGCGCCACGGGGCGACTCGCCTGCGCCAGGGGTCGGGGCGGCCGCGCCAAGGGTCGGGTCGGGTGCGGCGGGGGTCGGGGCGGGCGGCGCATGACCGCGGTGGTCTGACGGGGTCCGGCCAGGGGCCGGCTAGGGGCAGCGCACGGTCTTGAGGAAGGTGGGCAGCAGCCAGGGGCGCCTGCCCCAGACGCGTACCTTGCCGGTGACCGCGGCCCGGGCCTTGCTGATCCGGTGGAACAGCATCAGGTTCACCGCCGCCGGGTCGAAGAAGATCCGCACGTCGGTGTCGCCGCCGGGGTCCTCGACCGACACCTGACCCCGGTGCAGCACCAGGACCACCGGCGTGGTGTAGCGGGAGCGGCACTCCACGGCGATGCGCCGCTCGCGGGGCGACTCGTCGTTGGCCAGCAGCCGCCCGATGTCGCGGCGCAGCAGCTCGACGAAGAACACCTCGAAGAACAGCGCGGCGTCCGCGGGCGGGATCCGCCACGGCACCCCGGTGGCCCGGGCGATGTCGTGGCCGTGGATCAGCAGCTCGTTGACGAGGTGGGCGAGCATGCCGCTCACCGGCAGCTGCGAGCCGCCCAGCCACGTGACGGTCCGGCCCGGGTCGGCGTGCTCGGTGGCCCGCAGCACCGTGTCCACGTCGGCGCGGATGCGCTCGGCCAGGACAGCCGGGTCGCGCTCCGGGAACAGCCCGAGGACGCGGGCGTTGAAGTCCGCCACGGTGTCCACGCCGCAGGCCACGAGCAGGTCCCGGACGGCCGGCTCGGGACTGGCCTCCGGCCCGGCGAGACCCGTGTTCATCCACGCGAGGGAGGCGACGTGGGCGGCGGTGACGGCCACCGACCAGTCCGCGGTCGCCATCGCGCCGGGGTCGCTCGCCGCGACGAGCGAGGCGAACCGGTCGGTGGCGTTCGCGAGCGCGGTACGGGTGGCGGTCCAGTGATCCTGCGTGACGGTCACCCGAGCAGGTTAGCCACGGGCGTGGCCCGGGCGGATCTCCTGGCGTGCCCGATCGGGCACGCCAGGAGGATCCCGATCAGGCGACGTCGAACCGGTCGAGGTTCATCACCTTGTCCCACGCGGCCACGAAGTCGTGCACGAACTTCTCCCGCGCGTCGTCGCACGCGTAGACCTCGGCGACGGCGCGCAGCTCGGAGTTCGAGCCGAACACGAGGTCGACCCGGCTGCCGGTCCACCTGACCTCGCCGGTGGCCCGGTCGCGGCCCTCGAAGGTCTCCGCGTCCTCGGAGGTCGGCTCCCACGCCGTGCCCATGTCGAGCAGGTTCACGAAGAAGTCGTTGGTCAGCGACCCCGGCCGGTCGGTGAACACGCCCAGCGGCGACTGCTGGTGGTTCGCGCCCAGCACCCGCAGCCCGCCCACGAGGACGGTCATCTCGGGGGCGCTCAGGTTCAGCAGGTTCGCCCGGTCGACCAGCAGGTACTCCGACGGCAGCCGGTTGCCCTTCCCGCGGTAGTTGCGGAACCCGTCCGCGGCCGGCTCGAGCGGGGCGAAGGACTCCACGTCGGTCTGGTCCTGCGACGCGTCCGTGCGACCCGGGGTGAAGGGGACCTGGACGTCGTGACCGGCGTTCTTCGCGGCCTGCTCGACCGCCGCGCACCCGCCGAGCACGATGAGGTCGGCCAGCGAGACCTTCTTCCCGCCCGTCTGGGCGCCGTTGAAGGACTCCTGGATCCCCTCCAGCGTGCGCAGCACGGTGGCCAGCGTGTCGGGGTCGTTGACCTCCCACTCCCGCTGCGGCGCCAGGCGGATGCGCGCCCCGTTCGCGCCGCCGCGCTTGTCGCTGCCGCGGAAGGTGGACGCCGATGCCCACGCGGTGGACACCAGCTGGGACACCGACAGCCCGGAGGCGAGGATCTGGGCCTTGAGCGCCGCGACGTCCTCCGCGCCGACCAGCTCGTGGTCCACGGCGGGCACCGGGTCCTGCCAGATCAGCGTCTCCTGCGGGACCAGCGGTCCGAGGTAGCGCTGGATCGGGCCCATGTCGCGGTGGGTGAGCTTGAACCACGCCCTCGCGAACGCGTCGGCGAGCTCCTCGGGGTGCTCGAGGAACCGCCGCGAGATCGGCTCGTAGACCGGGTCGACCCGCAGCGCGAGGTCGGTCGTCAGCATGGTCGGCGGGCGGCTCAGCGAGCCGTCCTCGGGATCCGGCACGGTGTTGGCCCCGGCGCCGTCCTTCGGCTGCCACTGGTTGGCGCCGGCGGGGCTCTGGGTCAGCTCCCACTCGTAGCCGAACAGCGTCTCGAAGAAGCTGTTGTCCCACCTCGTCGGCGTGGGCGTCCAGGTGACCTCGATGCCGCTGGTGATGGCGTCGCGGCCCTTGCCGGAGCCGAAGTCGTTCTTCCAGCCCAGGCCCTGCTCCTCGAGCGGGGCGGCCTCGGGCTCGGGGCCCACGTACTCGGTGTCGGGAGCCGCGCCGTGGGTCTTGCCGAACGAGTGCCCGCCCGCGATCAGCGCGACCGTCTCCTCGTCGTTCATCGCCATCCGCCGGAACGTCTCGCGGATGTCGCGGGCCGCGGCGAGCGGGTCCGGGTTGCCGTTCGGGCCCTCCGGGTTGACGTAGATGAGCCCCATCTGGACGGCGGCCAGCGGGTTCTCCAGCTCACGGTCGCCGCTGTAGCGCTCGTCGCCGAGCCAGGTGCGCTCGGGACCCCAGTAGACGTCCTCGTCGGGCTCCCAGACGTCCGCCCGGCCACCGGCGAAGCCGAACGTCGTGAAGCCCATCGTCTCCAGGGCCCGGTTGCCGGCGAAGACCATCAGGTCGGCCCACGAGATCCTGCGGCCGTACTTCTTCTTGACCGGCCAGAGCAGCCGGCGCGCCTTGTCGAGGTTCACATTGTCGGGCCAGCTGTTCAGCGGGGCGAAGCGCTGCATGCCGGCGCCGGCGCCACCGCGGCCGTCGTTGATGCGGTACGTGCCGGCGCTGTGCCAGGCCATCCGGATCATCAACGGCCCGTAGTGGCCGAAGTCGGCCGGCCACCACTCCTGCGAGGTCGTCAGCACCTCGTCGACGTCCCTCGCCAGGGCGTCGAGGTCGACGGTGTTGAACTCCGCGGCGTAGTCGAAGTCCCCGCCCATCGGGTTGGCCATCTCGGGGTGCTTGCGGAGGACCGACAGGTTGAGCTGGTTCGGCCACCACTCCCGGCTGCTCCCACCCTCGGTCGGGTGGTTGAAGCGCCCCGCCGAGACCGGGCACCCGCCCGCGCTCTCCTCATTCATCTCTCCAACAACAGCGTCAGGACTGTCAGACACGGGAATCCTTCCGGGATCTAGACGATGTGCTCAGGAACTCGTTGCGGTGGAACAACCGGGGCACAGGCCCCGGTACACGACCTCGGCCTCGTCGATGGTGAAGCCGTGGTCGTCGGACGCGGTCAGGCAGGGCGCCGTGCCGACGGCGCAGTCGACGTCGGCGATGGCGCCGCAGGACCGGCACACGACGTGGTGGTGGTTGTCCCCGACCCGTGCCTCGTAGCGCGCCACCGAGCCCGGCGGCTCGATGCGCCGCAGCAGACCCACCGTGGTCAGGACCCGAAGCACGTCGTAAACCGCCTGGTGGGACACCCCGCCGAGATCCGCACGCACGATACCGATGATCGAATCGGTGTCCGCGTGGGGATGGCCGTGCACCGCGGCCAGCACGGCGACGCGGGGACGCGTCACGCGCAGCGCGACCCCGCGCAGCATGCGTTCGAAGTCCGTGGCCGTCGGCACAGGGCGAAGTGTGGCGCATTTTCTGGAATCAATCAAGTTCACCCCGGGGCGCCCGGCGCCCGCACGGAGTACCGCCCTGGTCAGGATCACCGCGGCCAGCACACCGAGCGTGAGCACGGCCGCGAGCCACACCAGCGTCGTCGAGACCGCGCCGGCCGAAGGGTGCGGACCGGAGCGGACCGCCAGGGTCAGGAACAGGCTGCCGAACGCGGCGACGCCGACGGCCTGCCCCAGCTGGACAGTCGTGGTGAGGACACCGCTGGCGTCGGCGGCTTCCGACGGCGGCACGTGCACCAGTGCGTTGGTGAGCAGCGGGCTGAACGCGGCGCCCATGCCGGCGCCGAACATGACCAGTCCGGCCCGGAGCAGCAGGCCCCCGTGCGTGCCGTCCGACAGGGTCGCGCCGACGAGGAGGTAACCCCCGACCGCCAGGGCGAAGCCGATCGGCGTGAGCGCGGGATGGATCCGGCGCGGGAGCTTGCGCCAGTAGAAGCCGAACAACCCGAACGCCACGCCCGCCGGCGCGAGGATGAGGCTGGCGCGCAGCGGGGTGTCGCCGAGACCGCCCTGCAGGTGCAGCGTGAACACGAACAGGAAGCCGCCGTAGGCCGTCATTCCGGTGGCGATCGCGGCCACCCCGGAACGCATCCCCGGTGCCGTCAGCACGTCGAGGCGCAGCAACGGGTCCCCGCCGCGTGCGGCGACCCGCCGTTCCACGCCGACGAAGACCACGGCGAGCACCAGGCCGGCCGCGATGCCGGCGAACGTCCATGCCGGCCAACCCTGCTCGTGCCCGAGCACCAGCGGCAGCACCACGAGGAACACGGCGGGCACCGCCACGGCGAGCCCCGCGAAGTCCAGCCGGCGCCGGCCGCGCGGCCCGTCCGGCGGCACCAGCCTCGGCACCAACGCGGCCACGATCAGCCCGAACGGCACGTTGACCAGGAAGACCGGCCGCCAGCTCGCGCCGAACAGGTCGGCACCGACCAGCACGCCGCCGAGAACCATGCCCGCGATCGCGCCGCAGGCGATCACCGCCGAGTACGCGCTGAGGGCGGTCGCCCGCGCGTCCCCGGTGAACCGGAGCTGGATCACGCTGATGATCTGCGGGACCATCAGGGCGGCTCCCGCCCCCTGGACGAACCGGGCGACGATGAGCGTGGTGGCGTCGGGAGCGAGGCCGCACAGCAACGAGCTGACGGTGAACACGAGCAGGCCGGCGAGGAACATCCGCCGCCTGCCGAACAGGTCGCCCAGCCGGGCACCGGTGATCAGTGACATCGCATAGCTGACGGTGTACCCCGCCACGACGAGCTGCAGCTGGGAACCGGACGCTCCGAGCCCGGAACGCATGGTGGGCATGACGACGTTGACGACGGTGACGTCGAGCAGGGCCATGAACTGGCCGGCGAGCAGCACCGTGAGCATGAGCCAGCGGCGGCGGCTGTCCGCGAGCCGCCCGGGCGTGCGGCCGCGCGAGGGATCGCGGACGTCGGGAGTGGTGGTCATGGCCGTGACTCTCGCCCGGGTGCCGGTCGCGAACCGAGTGCCGGTCGATGCTGTTACCGGCAACACCCGGCTGGCACGGAATTGTCGGACCCCTCGGGGAGGATGGGCCCGTGACGATCGCAGCCACCCCGGCGCCGCCGCGCCGGGCCGCACTCGGGGAGTTCCTGAAGGCCCGCCGCGCACAGCTTCGTCCCTCGGACGTCGGGTTGCCGCCCGGCTCGCGCCGCCGCACCGCCGGCCTGCGCCGGGAGGAGGTCGCGCTGCTCGCCGGCGTCGGGGTCACGTGGTACACGTGGCTCGAGCAAGGCCGTTCCATCAACGCCAGCGCCCAGGTTCTGGACGCGGTGGCGCGCACCCTGCGGCTCAACCTGGTCGAGCGCGAGCACCTCTACCAGCTCGCCGAGGCCACCCCGCGGTTTCCCGCCACGAGCGGCACGGTCTCCGACGCCGTGTACGAGATGCTGCGTGCCCTGGACCCGCTGCCGGCGTCGCTCGTCAACGGCCGCTACGACGTCATCGCGAAGAACGAGGCGTACGAGGACCTGTTCGGCGCCTGGCACGAGATGCCGTGCGTGCACCGGAACACGCTGTGGTGCTGCTTCGCCGAGCCGAACCGGCGCGAGGTGTTCGTGAACTACGCCGAGGAGGTGCCGCACCTCGTCGCCCGGCTGCGCGCCGAGTACGTCAAGCACATCGGCGAACCGGAGTGGGAGGAGGACATCCGCCGCCTCGTCGAGCACAGTGACGAGTTCGCCGAACTGTGGGCCAGGCACGAGGTGGCCGCTCCCGCCGAACGCGTCAGGAAGTTCCTGCACCCCGACGCCGGCCTGCTCGCCCTCGTCAACACCGAGCTCGCCGTTCCCGCGGACGGCGACCTGCGCATGTCCGTCTACACGCCGCGGGACGCGGACACCCGCCGCCGGCTGGCCAGGACGCGCGAACGGTCGGGCAACCCCACTCGTGACGGCGTGACGCGGCCCTGCTGAGGGGCCGCTAGGGGTACTGCCCGTTCCATACCGGACCTAGCGTGCGAGGCGAAGACGACCGCGCCGCTTGAGGGGTGTCCGATGGAAGAGATCATCAGCGCCGTCGAGGCGGGCGCGGCGGAACGGGACTTCTCGGCCCTGCCGGTGCCGGAGAGCTACCGCGGATGCGTCGTGCTCAAGGACGACGCCGGCATGTTCGACGGGATGGACTCCGCGGCGAAGGACCCGGCCAAGTCGATGCAGCTGCGCGAGGTCCCCACCCCCGAGCCCGCGCCCGGCGAGGCGCTGGTCGCGGTGATGGCCAGCGCCGTCAACTACAACACCGTGTGGAGCTCGATCTTCGAGCCGCTGCCCACGTTCGCCTTCCTCGAGCGGTACGGCCGCACCTCCCCGGCGGCCAAGCGGCACGACCTGCCCTACCACGTGCTCGGCTCGGACCTGTCCGGCGTCGTGCTGCGCACCGGACCCGGGGTCACCCGCTGGAAGCCCGGCGACCGGGTCGTCGCGCACTGCCTGTCCGTCGAGCTCGAGTCCCCGGACGGGCACGACGACACGATGCTCGACCCCGAGCAGCGCATCTGGGGCTACGAGACGAACTTCGGCGGGCTCGCCGAGCTCGCGCTGGTGAAGGCGAACCAGCTCATGCCCAAGCCCGACCACCTGGCATGGGAGGAGGCGGCCTGCTCCGGCCTGGTCAACTCGACGGCCTACCGGCAGCTGGTGTCGCACAACGGCGCCGGCATGAAGCAGGGCGACGTGGTGCTGATCTGGGGCGCGGCCGGCGGAGTCGGCTCGTACGCCACCCAGCTCGCGGTCAACGGCGGCGCGACCCCGGTGTGCGTCGTGTCGAGCCCACGCAAGGCCGCCCTCGCCCGGTCCATGGGCGCCGAGCTGATCATCGACCGGTCCGCCGAGGGCTACCGGTTCTGGAAGGACGAGCACACCCAGGACCCCCGCGAGTGGCGCCGCTTCGGCGCGCGGATCCGCGAGCTCACCGGCGGCGACGACCCGGACATCGTGGTGGAGCACCCGGGCCGGGAGACCTTCGGCGCGAGCGTGTTCGTCGCCCGGCGCGGCGGCACGGTCGTCACCTGCGCGTCGACCTCCGGGTACCTGCACCAGTACGACAACCGCTACCTCTGGATGCACCTCAAGCGGATCGTGGGCAGCCACTTCGCGAACTACCGCGAGGCGTGGGCGGCCAACCGGCTCATCGCGCTCGGCATGGTCCACCCGACGCTGTCCGCGGTGTTCCCGCTCGCGCACGCCGGCGAGGCGGCGGGCTCGGTGCACCGCAACGTCCACAGCGGCAAGGTCGGCGTGCTGTGCCTCGCGCCGGACGAGGGGCTCGGCGTCCGCGACCCCGAGTCCCGCGAGCGGCACCTCGCCGCCATCAACCGGTTTCGCACACCCTGAGCGGAGGCAGTGACCCCCATGACCGTCGACCTGAGGCTCTTACCGGACGTCACGATCGGACAGGAGGCGGATGGTGCGGCCACCGCCCTGGTGTTCGCCTACCTCAACCGGGCGGTCGCCCTGCTCGACGCGGGGTACGCGGCGCCGGGGGACGTCGACACCGCGATGCGGCTGGGCTGCGGGCTGCCGTCCGGGCCGTTCGAGACGCTCGACCTCCTCGGCCTGGACGCCGCGCACGACACCCTCGCCGGGCTGTACCGCGACACCGGCGACCCGGCCTTCTCCCCCGCGCCGCTGCTGACCGAGCTGGTCCGCGCCGGGCGGCTGGGCCGGGCGAGCGGCCAGGGCTTCCACCGCTACGGCGAGCACGAGACGCCCGCGGACGGTCCCGTGGAGCCGGGGCCGTCCCGGCCGGTGGACCGGATCGGCGTCCTCGGCACCGGAACCATGGCCCGCGGGATCGCCGAGGTCACCGCGACCGCCGGCATCCCGACCGTGGTCGTGGGGCGGGACGCCGGGCGCGCGGCGGCCGCGGTGGAGCGGATCTCCGCGTCGCTGTCCCGCCGGGTCACCAAGGGCCGGCTGAGCCGGGCCGACCACGACCACGCGATGGGGTTGCTGAAGACCTCCGGTGACCGTGCCGCGGTGTGCGAGGCCGACCTGGTGGTCGAGGCGGTGGTCGAGGACCTGCCGGTGAAGCGCGCGCTGTTCGCCGAGCTGGGCCGGACCTGCCGGCCGGGCGCGGTGCTCGCGACCACGACCTCCAGCCTGCCGGTGACCGGCCTCGCGATGGCGGCGGGCCGGCCACGCGACGTGCTGGGCCTGCACTTCTTCAACCCGGCGCCGGCGATGCGGCTCGTCGAGGTCGTGCGCACGCCGGCGACCGCCCAGGACGTGCTGGGCACCGGTCGGGAGCTCTGCGCGCGGCTGGGCAAGACCGGCGTGGAGTGCGCGGACCGGACCGGCTTCATCGTCAACTACCTGCTGTTCGGCTACCTCAACCGGGCGGTCGCGCTGCTGGACACCGGCGGCGTGACCGTCGCGGAGGTCGACGACGCGGTGCGTGGCGCCTTCGGCTACCCGCTCGGTCCCTTCGCGCTGCTCGACGTGATCGGCCTCGACGTCTCGCTGGCCATCCTGCGCAGGCTGCACCTCGCGTTCCCCGAGCCCGACTTCCTGGCCGCCGCGCGGCTCGAGCAGCTGGTGGCGGCGGGCCGGCTCGGCCGCAAGGCGGCCGGCGGCGGGTTCCACCCGCCCGGCTGAGCGGTGCACCGGTCCGGACCCGGCGAGCCCGGCCGCGACGGCGGCCGGGCCTTCGCCAACGCCGCGCACCGGTGCACGCGGAATGCCCGGCCACCGCCTGGTGGCCGGGCATCCTCGCGGCTCAGGTCAGGGGATGTCGACCTGGAACGTGCCGGTGAACGCGCCGATCGGGGTCGGGACGGAGTAGTTGACCGTCGCCGTCGACCCGCTGGTGAACGGACCGCCGCTCCACGTGCCGGTGCGGTTGCCGAGGAAGCCCGCCTTCAGCGTGATGCTGCCGGAGGCGTTGCCGTCGGACTGGATCGTGCCCGTGAACGTCGCGCCGAACGAGCCCAAGATCGTGCCGAGGGTGCAGTCTCCGGTCACCGTGTTGCCGGACGTGCTCGCGGTGCAGTCGAAGTCGGACGCGGACGCGCTCACGGCGGCCGGTGCGGCGGCCTCGGCCGGGCTGGCGGCGGCGGCCGGTGCGACGGCCAGCAGGCCGGCGGCCGCCGCGGCGGCACCGACCATCAGCGTGCGGAATACGGGCTTCATTCTTCTCCTCCGGATTGTTTCGTCGAACTGACGTGGTACAAGAATGACAGAGAAAAGCATCCGAAGAAATACATTGCGTAAAATTGAGAATCTCGTCTCATAAAGGCCGGTAGGGGTTTCCTCGTAGGGGTACCCCTACCTAGGGGTTTTGCCACACGAAAAAGCCTATCACCGAGAATAGGAGTTGACCGATGCGCGATCCGGGCAGATCATTCTTGATATCCCGGAGTTTCCCTCGATGGGCGGCGGCATGACGAAGTACTTCGATTTCAACGACCCTCTGCTGCAGGCCGACAGGTTCGAGTACTACCGGCACTTCCGGGAGACCGATCCGGTCCACCGGACCCCGTACGGCTACTGGATGCTGTTCCGGTACGACGACGCCGAGACGCTGCTCAAGGCGTCCAGCTCGTCGAGCAACTTCCCGGCCAACGAGAACTGGGCCAAGGCCCGCGGCGGGCCGACCAGCCCGGTGATCAAGGCGTCCGGCAAGTGGATGCTGATGCAGGACCACGGCGACCACAAGCGGCTGCGCCGGGTGATCGGCAAGCTGTTCACCCCGCGCATGATCGACAAGATGCGGGCCCGGGTGCCGCAGATCGTGGACGCGCTCATGGCGCGCATCGACGACACCCGCGAGGTCGACCTGATGGGCACGCTCGCGTTCCCGGTGCCGATCACCGTGGTGAGCGAGATCATCGGCATCCCCGAGCCGGACCGGGAGATGTTCCGGACCTGGAGCGAGCCGGTCGGGCACGTCATCGACCGCTCGATCTCCCCGCAGCGGCTGATCGCCATGAACAAGGCCGAGCCGAAGATCCGCGCCTACATCGTCGAGATGATGCGGCGGGTCCGCGCGCAGGAGCCGGACGAGACGATGATCTCGGTGATGACCCACGCCGCGGAGAACTTCACCGAGGACGAGATCGCGGCCAACGTCGGGCTGCTTTACAACGCCGGCCACGAGACCACCGCCAACCTGATCGGCAACGGCATGCTCGCGCTGCTGCGCCAGCCCGAGGCCATGCAGCAGCTGCGCGACGACCCGTCGCTGATGGGCACGGCGATCGAGGAGCTGTCCCGGTTCGACCCGTCCGCCCGGTTCGCCTGCCGGATCCTCACCGAGGACCTGGAGGTCGGCGGCACCGTGATCCCCGCGGGCGAGGCCGTGTTCGTCGCGTTCGACGCCGTCGGCCGCGACCCCGACCGCTACCCGGACCCGGACCGGCTCGACCTGTCCCGCACCGGGATCAAGTCACTCGCGTTCAGCGCGGGGCCGCACCACTGCATGGGCAAGACGCTCGCCTCCGTCGAGGCCGGCACGCTGTTCCGCATGCTGCTCGACCGCTACCGCAAGATCGAGCTGGCCGACGACGACCCGCCGTACCAGGAGCACTTCAACCTCCACATGCTGGCCCGCCTCCCGCTGCACCTCACGAGGTAGGCCACACCCCCCACAGCCGATCCGACTCGTGGCACCGCCGAGCCGACCCCTCACACGGCCGAGCCGACCCACCACGCAGTCGAGCCGACCCACCACGCGTCGCCTCCGACCCCCACCCAGCCACCGACACCACGAGCCTCCCGCGCAAACGCCGGTGCGTCGACTCGCCGACCGCCACGGGACGACTCGCCGACGCCGACAGGTCGACTCGCCGACGCCACAGGTCGACTCGCCGACGCCACAGGTCGACTCGCCGACGCCACGGGACGACTCGGCGACGCCACGGGACGACTCGGCGACGCGACGGGACGACTCGCCGTGCTGGGGAGGCTGGGCGCGGGGTTCGGTCGCTGCCCGGGTCACCTGTCGGCGGTCGCGAGGTCGCGGGCCGCGATGCGCCGCTCGATGGCGTCCGCCGCGCGCGCGGCACCGCCGGCCTCGGCGATGTCCTGGCGCATCCGGCCCACCCGCCTGGCGGTGAGCCGGTCCGCGGCGACGTCCTCGACGGCGGCGCGCAGCCGGGCGGGCGAGAGCGCCTCCTCGCGCACCACGCGGCCGAGGCCGAGCTCGGCGACCCGCTGGGCGACCACCTTGTGCTCCGGGGAGGTCGGCACCAGGACCAGCGGAACTCCCTTGGACAGCGCGCCGGTCACGCTGCCGAGGCCGGCGTGCGAGACGAACACCTCGGCGTGTTCGAGCACGGCCTGCTGCGGGATCCACGAGTGCGCCTCGATGTTCGGCGGCAGGGGGGCCAGCTCCGCCGGGTCGATCGCGTTGTGCACCGCGAGCACGATGTGCCAGGGCATGTCCGCGAACGTCTCCACGCACATCCGGAAGAACTCCGGCTGCCGGTGCACGCTGGTGCCCAGCGAGATCAGCACGACCGGCCGTCCGTCGGCGGGCGGCGTCCACGGCGCCTCGGTCCGGTCCACGTACTCCAGGCAGGGCCCCATGAACGTGAACCGGTCGTCGAAGGTGGCGCCCGCGGGCTGGAAGGACCGGGTGTAGAAGACCAGGTTCAGGTCCTCGACCTGCCCCATGACCTGCTCGATCGTCCGGTCGGCCTGGCCGTGCTCGGCGAGTACCCGGGTGAGCCGGGCGAAGAACGCGCGCAGCGCCGGGTGACCCACGCTGCCCCTGTCGGGCATCTTCTCCAGCATCCGGTCCAGGAACGAGAAGTGCGCGTTCGACGCGAACGCCGGGAAGGACTCCGCGCCGGGCACGCCCCACTTGCGGGCGAGGATGCGGCCGGCGTGGTAGACGGTCATGTCGAACGCGACGAGGTCGGGCCGGTCGCCGTCGAGCACCGGCTCGGCGGTGCGCAGGATGTCCACGCTCTCCTGCAGGTAGATGCCGGGCATCCGGGAGGTCGCGTCCGCGGTGACCATCTCGGACAGGTCGACGTGCACGAGCTGGGAGTCGTAGCCGAGCACCCGGGCGCCGGTGGCCTCGACGGTGCCGGCGAGCCGGTCACCGGTGACGTAGGTGACCCGGTGGCCGCGGCGGACCAGCTCGTCGACCACCGAGAGGGTCGGGATGACGTGCCCGTACCCGGAGTTGTTGAGGAACGCGATGTGGCTCACCACGTCACCTCACGCCGTCAGGCCGGGGCCGGGCGCGCCCGCCAGCGAGGCGACCGTGCGCAGCAGCCCGTAGCGCAGCGGGATCCGCGGCCGCCAGCCGGTGACCGCGCGGAACCGGGACGCGTCGCTCTCGATGTCGACCAGGTCGGTGGGATAGGACTCCGCGGGCGGCGGCACGCTCACCACCGACACCGCGGGCTCGCCGGTGTAGTCGGCGACGATCTGGGAGATCTGGGCGAACACCTTGCCGATCGGCTCGCCGGTGCCGGTGCCGATCGACCAGTAGGAGCCGGCGAGCGCGTCGACGTTGTCGATCGCGTCGAGGAACGCCGCGGCGACGTCGTCGACGTGCACCAGGTCGCGGCGGACGGTGCCGTCGTGCCACATGGTGATCGCCTCGCCGGCCAGCGCGCGGCGCACCATCAGCTCGACCACGTTGCGGCAGGTGCCCGTGCCGTGCCCGAACACCGGCGGCAGCCGCAGCGAGACGCCGCGCAGCACGCCCTCCGCGGTGGCCCGCTCCAGCAGCCGCTCGGCGGCGAGCTTCTGCCGGCAGTACGCGCTGCGCGGGCGGGCCGGCGGGGTGTCGATGCGCTCGTCGCCGGTGAGGACGCTGCCGGCGAACACGACGGCGGGCGGCGTGGTGCCGGGGCGCCGGGACCGGCACGCCTCGACCAGGTCCTCGACCAGGCCGAGGTTGACCCGCTCGGCGGCGTCGTCGCCCTCCGGGACCCGCCAGCCGTTGTCGGTGTGCGCGACGAGGTGGATCACGGTGTCGGCGCCGGCGACCGCGTCGGCGAGCACCCCGGGCGCGGTGAGGTCGGCGGCGCGCACCTCGACGTCGGCGACCGCGCCGCGGGACACGGTGGGCCGGCGCCGCGACACGAGCCGCAGCCGCACCGGCCGGGCGGCGAGCGCCCCGCTGACGGCGGAGCCGATGAAGCCGGACGCGCCGAGGACGACGACGAGCGGCCGTCGCGGCGTGGTGTGTTCAGACATGTCCCATCCCGTTCCTCGCCGGGCCGGTGGCCCGCTGGTCGGCCGAGCGTTTGAGGTAGGCCTCGATCGCGTCCGCCGCGAACGAGCCGCCGCCCGCGTGCCGGATGTCCGCGCGCATCGCGGCGACCCGCCCGCGCGTCACCGGGTCGGCGTGGACCTCGTCGACGGCGCCGCGCAGCGTCGCGGCGGTGACCGCGTCCTGGGTGAGCACCCGCCCGAGCCCGCGCTCGAGCACCCGGTCCGCGTTGATCATCTGTTCCGCGGAGTTCGGCACCACGACGACCGGGGTGTCCTCGGCGAACGCCGCCATGAGGGTGCCCATCCCGCCGTGGCAGACCAGCACGTCGGTGTGCCGCAGCACGGCGAGCTGCGGGAGCCAGCGGTGCACCTCGACGTTCGGCGGCAGCGCGCCCAGCCCGGCGAGGTCCAGGCCGGAGTGGGCGTGCATGACCACGTGCCAGTCGCTGTCCCGGAACGCGTCGACGCACATCCGGAAGAAGTCCGGCCTGCGGTGCACGCTGGTGCCCAGGGAGATCATCAGCACCCCGCGGCCGTCCGCCGGTGGGGTCCACTCCCCCGGGTCGGCCCCCTCGTCGAGGTTGGGCCCGACGAAGACGTACCGCTCGTCGAAGGTGTCCCCGGCGAACTGGAACGACCGGGGGTAGAACGCCACGTACAGGCCCTCCTGGGGCCGGTAGAACTCCTCCAGCGTCCGGTCGCTCTGCCCGTGCGCCGCGAGCAACCCCAGCAGGCCCCGCATCGCGTTCGCCACGTGCGGGCGGCGCCTGGGCTGCGGGCCCTGCTTGGCCTGCACCCGGTCGTAGAAGGAGAAGTGCTCGTTGGACAGCAGCACGGTGCAGAACGACGCGGTCGGCACGTCCCACTTGCGGCCGAGGATGCGGCCGGAGCCGAACCGCGTCGCGTCGGAGACGACCAGGTCGGGACGGTCGCCGGCCAGGGCCCGCTCCGCGGCGGCGATGAGCGCCGCGTCCTCCTGGACGCCGAGCGGCAGCAGCCGGTCCATCTGTTCGGGCGAGTCCATGACGGCGAGGTCGACGCGGGCGAGCACCGAGTCGTACTCGACGACCGTGGCCCCGGTCCCGGCGACCTTGCGCGCCGAGGCGCCGGCGGTCACGTAGGTCACCCGGTGGCCGCGCGCGACGAGCTGGGCCACGGTGTCGAGGGTCGGGATCACGTGGCCGAGGCCGAAGTAGCCGATCACGGCGACGTGGCTCATGACCGAGCCGCCTCCCCGGACTTCACTGTGTTGGCCACATTGGGGAAAGAGGGTTCTGTTTGGTCACGTACTTGTGGCCGGCTTGCGTCACGTTCCCCTGAGGTGCGGTTCGCAGGCCCGCGGCCTGATTCCGATCTCGATGTGGTCTTGAGGTAGCCCTCGACGGCGTCCGCGCCGCGCGACCCGCCACCCGCGGCGCGGATGTCCTCGCGCATGGCGTTGACCTGCTCGCGGATCCGCGGGTCGGCGGCGACCTCGCGGATCGCGCCACGCAGCCGCTCGGGCGTGAGCGTCTGGGCGGCGATCGCGCGGCCGAGCCCGAGCTCCTCGACGCGGGCCGCGTTGACCATGCTCTCCGGGGAGTCCGGCACGACGACCAGCGGTGTCGCCCGCGCGAGCGAGCCCATGATGCTGCCCATCCCGCCGTGGCAGACGAACACGTCCGCGTGGCCGAGCACCTCGAGCAGCGGCAGCCAGCGGTGCACCTCGACGTTCGGCGGCAGCGGGCCGAGCTCCTCCTCGTCCACCCCGTGGTGGACGGTCATCAGCACCCGCCACGGCAGCCCGGCGAGCGCCTGCGCGCAGCCGCGGAAGAACCCGGGACGGCGGTTGGACGACGTGCCGAGCGACACGACGAGCAGCGGCCTGCCGTCCGCGGGCGGGGTCCAGGTGGGCGGGGCCGCGGGGTCGCCGAGGTGCGGCCCGACGAACACGTGCCGGTCGTCGAAGGTGTCGCCGGCGTGCTGGAAGGAGCGGGGGTAGAACTCCAGGTGCAGCCCTTCGCCGCGGCCGATGAACTCCTCGAGCGACACGTCGCTCTGCCCGTGCGCGGCCAGCAGGGCGAGCAGCCGGGACGCGAACTCGGTCAGTGCCGGATGTTTCCGGGGCAGTTTCCGGCCGGTCACCTGAACGATTTTGTCCATGAGCGAGAAATGCTCGTTCGAGGACAGCGTCGCGCACAGCGCGACGGCCGGTACGCCCCATTTCCGGGACAGAATCCGGCCCGCGTGATAAACGGTCGCGTCGTAGGCGACGAGATCCGGTGTGTCAGCGCCGGCGTCGCTGCCGAAATGGTCGTCGGCGGCGCGCAGGATCGCTTCGCTCTCGCGCACCTGGAGCGGCAGCAACCGGTGCGACTCGTCCACGGTGTCGACGAGGGCCAGGTCGACCCCGGCCAGTACCGACTCGAACTCCAGGACGGTCGCTCCGGTCGCCGCCACGTTCGCGGCGGGGGCCCCCGCGGTCACGTAAGTGACCCGGTGGCCCCTGCGGACCAGCTCGGCGACCACGTCGAGGGTGGGCAGGACGTGCCCGAACCCGCAGTTGTTGACGATGGCGATGTGACTGCTCACGCTGACCTCTCAGTGCTGAGCACCTGGGTGGTGTTCGGGAAGCGGCGGAGCCGCTTCGGGACGGCCGTCGACCGGCTCCGCCACCCGCAGTGCTACGCATGTCCCTTCCCGGACGTCTTCTAGGCGAACCGCTTGCCCTCGTCGTTGCGGTAGGCGCGGTAGGCCCACAGGCCGAACAGGGCCGTCCAGGCGACGAACATGACCATCGAGATCACGCTGGGCGTGAAGCCGCCGACCGCGGCCCACACCAGTTCGGCCGGTCCCCGCGTCGGCAGGAACCGCGCGGCCGTCGCCATGAACCCGGCGGTCTCGTTCGGGTTGGTGAAGAACCCGCCGAAGAAGGCGAGGACCACCGGCGCGATGCTGGTCAGCGGGCCGATCGCCATCGGGTTCACCGAGTAGCCCACGCCGGTCATGAACAGCCCGAACGGCACCACCGCGAGCAGCAGCGCGAAGAAGCCCAGGACCAGCCCGCCCGGCGAGACGGTGGCGTCGGTGGCCACGGCGGAGACCGCGACCAGCGGGATGCTCGCGAACACCACGAGCACGGTGCTGAGCACCAGCATGCTCACGATCCGGGGCACCGGCCCGCCGGGCAGCGTCCGGACGTAGCCGCCCCACGGCCGCATCCGGCCGATCGCGATGGTCATGCCGTACTGCGCCGAGCAAATGGTCAGCACGGCGAACAGGCACATGGACGCGGTCGCCATGGCCGCGGCCTTCGGGTCGTCGCCGAGGGCGGGGATGACGAACAGCAGCATGCCGACGGTCGGCATGAACAGCAGCGCGACGTACACCATCGGGATGCGCATCGCCTGCAGGATCTCGAACTTCGAGTAGACCACGATCGATTTCATGTCGGGCTCCGTGTGTGTCTCAGGCGGCCGGGGTCTTGGCGGTCAGGGCGAGGAAGGCGTCCTCGAGCGACCCGGCGTGGATCTCGAGGTGGCTGAACGCCACGCCGGACGCGACGAGGTCGCGCACCAGCTGGTCGGCGTCGTGGGTGATCAGGTGGACGCGGTCGCCCTCGTGCTCGACGCCGACCACACCGGGCAGGGACGGCACCTCGGGGACCGTCACGGACAGCCGCTGCAGGCCGCTGACCCGGCGCAGCGACTCGACGCTGTCGTCGGCGACGCACCGGCCGTGGTCGATGATGATCACGCGCTCGGCGAGCTGCTCGACCTCCTCCAGGTAGTGGCTGGTGAGCACGACGGTGCCGCCGGCCGCGTTGAACTCGCGGATGCCGGCCCACAGCATGTGCCGTCCCTCGACGTCGAGGCCGGTGGTGGGCTCGTCGAGGAAGACCAGCTCCGGCCTGCCGACGAAGGCGAGCGCCACGGCGAGGCGGCGCATCTGGCCGCCGGACAGGCCACCGGTCTGCCGGCCGGCCAGCTCGGCCAGGGAGAACTGGGTGAGCAGCTCGTCCTTGTCGATCGGGTTCGGGAAGTGCGACGCGACGAAGTCGACGACCTCGCCGACCTGCACGGTCTCCGGCAGCCCGGTCTCCTGCGGGGTCATGCCCATGCGCCTGCGGGCCTTGAGGTCACGCGGGTCGTGGCCGAACAGCTCGACCGTGCCCTCGGTCGGGCGGCGCAGCCCGACGAACATGTTGATCAGGGTGGACTTGCCGGCGCCGTTGGGGCCGAGCAGGCCGAGCACCTGCCCGGCCGGGATGTCGATGCTCACGTCGTCCACCGCGGTGACCTCGCCGTAGCGGCGGGTCACCCCGATGGCGCGGGCCAGTACCTCGTTCATCGTTGTGTGTTTCCCTTCTTCACCGGTTTCACAGGGACTCCTCGATCCAGCGGTCGATCGCGTGCGCGGTGGTCTCGGCGTGTTCGAGCACCATGGAGAAGTGGTTGCCCGGAACGTCCACGACGGACTTGGCGAACTCCCACGAGCTCTGCCAGTCCTCGCCGTCCCGCACCGGGCCGAGCGGCTCGCTCGCCCGGACGAGCAGCGTCGGGGCGGCCGTGGCGGCCTGCTCCCACTGCCAGAAGATCGTTGCGTACCAGGCCATCGCGGTGAGCCGGAGGTCGTCCATCGGCACGTACTCGTCCTCGCGCGCGAAGACCCCTTCGGACAGCTCGACGTCCCATTCGGTCATCGTCGAGTTGCCCGGCAGGTAGAGGTCACCGAGGACGAGCCCGGCCGGCCCGGAGCCGACCGCCTCCAGGTGCCGGGTGAGCGCGTGCGCCACGATCGCGCCCGCGGAGTGTCCGTAGAGGACGAACGGGCGGCCGTCGGCGTGCCGCAGCACGGCCTCGGCCTGCCAGTCCAGCGCGATCTCCATGCTGGCCGGGAGCAGCTCGCCGCGGCCGTAGCCGAGCAGCGGGACGGCGGCCACGTCGCGCACCCCGCGCAGCGGCGCGGCGACCCTGGCGAACTCGTGCGGGCCGCCGATCGCGGTCATCCCGCTGCAGCCGATGAGCAGCGGGCGCGCCGGCCCGCGGGCGAGCCGGGTCACCCGGGCCGGGACGCCCACCTCGTCGAGCGAGCCCGCGACCGGGCGGAACTTCGCGGCGTCGCCGAGGAACTCGACGAACTCGGTGACCGTGCGGTTGCGGATGGCCACCTTGTACAGCGAGTTGAGCAGGCCCACCGGGTCGCGGTCGTCCGGGGAGACGCCGAGCACCACCTCGATGTCGCCGGTCCCGCCGCCGGGCACCGCGGCGCGCAGGTGCCGGGCGAGCGCCTCGGGGGTGGGGTGCTCGAAGATCAGGTTGGCGGGCAGCCGCACGCCGGTCGCCGCCCGGAGGCGGTCGCGCAGCTCCAGGGTGGTCAGCGAGTCGAAGCCCAGCTCCAGGAAGCCGCTGTCCGGCTCGACCGGGTTCGCGTCCGGGTGGCCCAGCACGGTGGCCGCGGTCTGCCGCACCAGCACCAGCAGGTCCACATCGGACAGGTCCGGGGTGGCGGGCGCGGCCGGCTCCGGTGCGGGGCGGGCCTCGGGCAGGGCGTCGAACAGCGGCCGTGGCCGGGCGCTCGTCACGGCCGGGAGGAACCGGTCCCAGCGCACGTCGGCGACGGTGACGGCGGTGTCCGCGCCGACGGCGGCGGCCAGGGCGGTCAGGGCGCGGTCGGGGTCGAGCGCGGGCAGGCCCATGCGGTCGAGCCGCTCGGCGACGCCGTCACCGCCGGAGATGCCGGCCGGATCGGCCCACGGGCCCCACGCGACCGAGGTGGCCGGCAGGCCGAGTGCCGCGCGGTGGGCGGCGAGGGCGTCGAGGCCGGCGCAGGCCGCGGCGTGCGCCACCTGGCGGGCGCCGCCCCACACGCCGGCCGCCGAGGAGAACAGGACGAACGCCTCCAGCGGGTGCTCCTCGGTCAGCTCGTGCAGGTGCCGGGCGCCGGTCACCTTCGGTGCCACCACCTCGGCGAGCCGGTCGCCGGTCAGCGCGGGCAGCTCGGTGCCGTCCGGGACGCCCGCCGCGTGCACGACCGCGGTCAGCGGCCCGGCCGCGGCGACCACCTCGGCGAGCGCGGCCCGGTCGGTGACGTCGCAGGCGGCGACGGTGACCGACGGGCCCGCCGCGCGCAGGTCGTCGGCGAGCTCGCGGGCGCCGGGCGCGCCGCTGCCGCCCCGGCTGACCAGGACGAGGTGCTCGGCGCCGTGCCGGGCGAGCAGGCGCGCGACCCGGGAGCCGAGCGCACCGGTGCCGCCGGTGACGAGCACGGTGCCGTGCGGGCGCCACGCGCCGGTCGCGGGTTCAGCGCGGGTGAGCCTGCGCACGTAGGTGCCGGAGCCGCGCAACGCGACCTCGTCCTCACGCCCGCCGAGCACGGCGGCGAGGCGGTCGGCGGTGCGCGGGCCGAGGGTCTCGGGCAGGTCGACCAGGCCGCCCCAGCGGTGCGGGGCCTCCAGGGCGACGACGCGGCCGAGGCCCCAGATCGGGGCCTGGCCGGGGGTGCGCAGCGGGTCGGCGTCGCCGACCGACACGGCACCGCTGGTCAGGCACCACAGCGGGGCGTCGACGCCGCGCTCGTCGAGCGCCTGGAGGAGGGCGACCGTCGGGCCGGCGGCGTCCAGCAGGGACAGCACGCCGGTGACCGGGCGGTCCGGGTCGTGGTCGTCGAGCGCGGTGACGATCTCGGCGCCGCGGTCGCGCAGCGGACCGGTGAGGTCGCCCGCCTCGTCGCCGACGACGAGCCAGCGTCCGGCGAGCGGGGCGGCGTCCGGCTCGGTGACCGGCTGCCAGGTCACCCGGTAACGCCAGCCGTCCACCGCGGAGCGCTCGGCGCGGCGGGCGCGCCAGCCCGCCAGCGCCGGCAGGATCGTGTCGAGCGCGGCGGCGTCCGGCCCGGCGAGGCCGAGCTCGCCGGCGATGGTGGCGGTGTCGTGGGCGTCGACCGCGGCCCAGAACCCGCCGTCGAGGGCGGGCGGTGTCCCGGTGCGGTCGGGGGTGAGCCAGTACGGGGCGCGCTGGAAGGCGTAGGTGGGCAGCGCGATGCGCCGGCCGCCCCAGGTCGCGAACACCGCCGCCCAGTCCACGGCCGCGCCGCGGGTCCACGCGGTGCCGACGGCCGTCAGCAGGGTCTCGACCTCGGACCGGTCGCGGCGCAGCAGCGGCGTCGCGTCGTCCACGTGCGCCGACAGCGCCGGGTCGGGGCCGAGCTCGAGGAACGTGGTGACGCCGTCGTCCCGCGACCGCCGTACCCCGTCGGCGAAGCGGACGGTCTCCCGCACCTGCCGCACCCAGTAGGCGGGGTCGGTGACCTCGCCGGACATCGCGATGGCCGGCTGGTGGTAGGTGAGCGACCCGGCGACGGCGGCGAACTCGTCGAGCATCGGCTCCATCAGCCGCGAGTGGAACGCGTGCGACACGACGAGCCGCTTGACCCGGCGGCCCTCGCCCCGCCAGGTCTCCTCCAGCGCGCCGATCTCCTCCTCGGCGCCGGACACGACCAGCGAGGTCGGGCTGTTGACCGCGGCGATGTCGACGCCGTCCGGCACGTCCGCTTCGGTGGCCTCGACCGCGAGCATCGCGCCACCCGCGGGCAGGGCCTGCATCAGCCGGCCGCGGGCGGCGACGAGCGTGCAGGCGTCGTCCAGCGAGAGGACCCCGGCGACGTGGGCGGCGGCCAGCTCGCCGATCGAGTGGCCCAGCAGGAAGTCCGGCGTCACGCCCCACGATTCGAGCAGCCGGAACAGCGCCACCTCCAGCGCGAACAACGCCGCCTGCGCACCCTCGGTCCGGTTCAACAACTTCCTCGTCGTCGAACGGCACCCGCTCGAACCGCGCACACACCTCGTCCAGCGCCGCCGCGAACACCGGGAACGCCGCGTACAGCTCGCGGCCCATGCCGAGCCGCTGCGACCCCTGACCGGTGAACAGGAAGGCCAGCCCGCCGCGGACCGGCCCGGTCGCCGCGCCCTCCGCCACCTCGGTCAGGCCGCGCAGCAGCGCGTCGCGGTCGGCGGCCAGGACCACCGCGCGGTGCGGCAGCGTGGCCCGGGTGGTCGCCAGCGAGAAGCCGGCGTCCACCAGGTCGAGCTTCGGCTCACCGTCCACGAAGGACCGCAGCCGGGTCGCCTGCGCGCGCAGGGCGCCGGCGGAGCGGCCCGACAGCACACACGGGACGAACGCCGGCTCGCGCTCCGGCGGTTCGCCGGTCGCGGGCGGCCGCGGCGCCTCCTCGACGATGGTGTGGGCGTTGGTGCCGCTGATGCCGAACGAGGAGATCCCGGCCCGGCGCGGGGTCTCCCCCGCCGGCCAGGGCCTGCCGCCGGTGAGCAGGGACACCGCGCCGCCGTCCCAGTCGACCAGCGGCGTCGGCTCGTCCACGTGCAGGGTCGCGGGCAGTTCCTGGTGCCGCAGCGCGAGCACCATCTTGATGACGCCGGCGAGGCCGGACGCGGCCTGAGTGTGGCCGATGTTGGACTTCAGCGACCCCAGCCACAGCGGCCGGTCGCGGTCCTGGCCGTAGGTGGCGAGCAGGGCCTGCGCCTCGATCGGGTCGCCCAGCGTGGTGCCGGTGCCGTGCGCCTCCACGGCGTCCACATCGGACGCCTCCAGCCGCGCGTCGGCGAGCGCGGCGCGCAGCACCCGTTGCTGGGACCGGCGGTTGGGCGCGGTGAGGCCGTTGGACGCGCCGTCGGAGTTCACCGCGGAGCCGCGCACGATCGCGAGCACCTCGTGGCCGTTGCGGCGGGCGTCGCGCAGCCGCTCGACCAGCACCACGGCGGCGCCCTCCGCCCAGCCGGTGCCGTCCGCCGCGGCGGCGAACGACTTGCACCGGCCGTCGGCGGCCAGCCCGTTCTGCCGGTCGAACTCGACGAACGCGGCGGGCAGCGTCATCACGGTCACGCCGGCCACGAGCGCGGCCGAGCACTCGCCCGCCCGCAGCGCGGCGGCGGCCTGGTGCAGCGCGACGAGCGACGACGAGCACGCGGTGTCGATCGTGACGGCCGGGCCCTCCAGCCCGAAGACGTAGGCGACCCGGCCGGACAGCACGCTGTCGGCGGTGCCGGTGACGGCGTGCCCGGCGACCTCCGGCGGCAGCGGCAGGCCGGCCCCGTAGCTGGAGTGCGACGCGCCGACGAACACGCCGGTCCGGCTGCCCCGAAACGAGTCCGGCGGGATCCCGGCCCGCTCCAGCACCTCCCAGCTCGCCTCCAGCAGGATCCGCTGCTGCGGGTCCATCGCGAGCGCCTCGCGCGGGGAGATCCCGAACAGGCCGGCGTCGAACTCGGTCGCGTCGTGGACGAACCCGCCCACCCGGGCGAAGTTCGATGTGGACACATCCCAGCCGCGGTCGGCGGGGAACCCGGACAGCCCGTCGGTGCCGGACGCCACCAGCTGCCAGAGGTCCTCCGGCGAGCGCACCCCGCCCGGCAGCCGGCAGCTCATGCCGACGATCGCCACCGGCTCCGGCTCCCGCGACTCGGCGTCGTGCAGGCGTTGCCGGGTCTGGTCGAGCTCGGCGATCACGCGCTTGAGGTAGCCGCGCAGCTTGTCCTCGTTGCTCACGGCATCCCCGGCATCCATGGCTCGCTCCGCTCCTCCGCTACCCACCGTCTTCCCTCCTCCCGTGCTCGGCGCTGACGCGCCTGCGCGCGCTCGTCAGTCCAGACGGCGGACGCTGCGTCGCTCCCGCTCACGGTGTCCATCACGCCACCCCCAGGTCGCGGTCGACGAGGTCGAACAGCTCGCTGTCGGTGGCGTCGTCGAGGTTGCGGCCGGCGACGGCGTCGGTGCTCTCGGCGTCGCCCGCCTCGTCGGTCAGCTTCGCGAGCAGGGTGCGCAGCCGCAGGGTGATCCGCGCCCGCTCCTCGGTCCCGGCCGTGGTGGTGAGCGCGACCTCCAGCCGGCCCAGGTCGACCAGCAGGGGTTCCACCGGGTCGCCGTCCGCCTCGCCGGTGACCAGCCGCACCAGCTCGGCGGCGAGCGCGGCCGGGGTCGGGTGGTCGAACACCACGGTCGCCGGCAGGCTCTCCCCGGTCAGCGCCTGCAACCGGTTGCGCAGCTCCACCGCGGTGAGCGAGTCGAACCCGAGGTCGCGGAACGCGCGGTCCGCCTCGATCTCGGTGGTGTCCCGGTGCCCGAGCACGGTCGCGGTCTCGGACCGGACCGCGTCGAGCAGGACGGCGGTCCGCTCGGCGGGGGTGGCGCCGTCGAGCCGCTCGCGCAGCGCCGCCGCGTCCGCGGTCTCCCCGGCCGGTTCCGCCCGCGCGACCTCGGGCAGCTCGTCGAGCAGCGGCCGGGGCCGGGCCAGCGTGTAGGCGGGCGCGAACACGCTCCAGTCCACATCGGACACGACGACGGCGGTGTCCCGGCGGGCGACGGCCTGGCCGAGCGCGGTGACCGCGCGGTCGGCCGCCATCGGCCGCAGGCCCTGGCGGCGCAGCAGGGCGGTCGCGCCGTCGGCCATGCCGCCGTCGGCCCAGGGACCCCACGCCACCGAGGTCCCGGCGAGGCCGCGGGCCACCCGGTCCTCGGCCAGCGCGTCGAGGTAGGCGTTGGCCGCGGCGTAGGCGGGCTGGCCCGCGCTCCCCCACGTCGCGGAGATCGAGGAGAACAGCACGAACGCGTCGAGCGGGGTGTCGCCGAGCAGCTCGTCGAGGTTGCGCGCGCCGGTGACCTTCGCGTCGACGACCGCGGCGAAGCCCGCGAGGTCGACGCCGTCGAGCGGGGCGAGCTCGCCGACCCCGGCCGCGTGGCACACCGCCGTCAGCGGCGGACCGGAGGCCGCGATCGAGTCGAGCAACGCGGCCAGGGCGTCCCGGTCGGCGACGTCGCACCCGGCGACGGTCACCGTGGCGCCGAGCGCCTCCAGCTCGCCGGCCAGCTCGGCCGCACCCGGGGCGGCGGGGCCGCGCCGGCTGGTGAGCACCACGCGCTCGGCACCGCCGCGGACCGCGTGCCGGGCGACGTGGGCGCCGAGTGCGCCGGTGCCGCCGGTGACGAGCACGGTGCCGCGCGGCCGCCAGGCCGGGGCGGACCCGGCCGGGGCGTGGGCGAGCCGCCGGACGAACACGCCCGCCGGGCGGATCGCGAACGCCTCGTCGGCCGCGCCACCGTCGCCGCCGCCCGCGAGGACGCCGCGCAGCCGGGCGAGGGTCGGGTCGTCGAGTTCGCCGGGCAGGTCGACGAGGCCGCCCCACCGCTCCGGCGCCTCCAGGCCGACGACCCGGCCGAGCCCCCAGACCTGTGCCTGGGCCGGGCTGTCCAGCCGGTCGGCGGCGCCGATCGAGACGGCCCGCCGGGTGATGCCCCACAGGGGCGCGGTGAGGCCGAGGTCGCCGAGCGCCTGGGCGAGCAGCAGCGTGCCGGCCACCCCGGCGGGCACCGCGGGCTCCGCCGGGTGCGGACGCTCGTCCAGCGCGACCAGCGACACGATCCCGTCGAGGTGCAGGTGCTCGTCGAGCACGGACCGGATGCGCCGGGCGAGCCGGGCGCGGCCGGTGCCCGCGGTGAGCTTGAGCGGTACGACGGTGGCGCCGTTCCCGGCCAGGCCGTCGACCACGGTGCGGGCCCACGCGCCGCCACCCGCGGCGGTCACGGCGAGCCAGGTCCCGCGCAGCAGCGGCGCCGGCGCGTCGGCGGCCTGCCAGCGCACCCGGTACCGCCAGCCGTCCACCTCGGACCGCTCGTCCTGCCGGGCGCGCCAGGCGGACAGCGCGGGGACGACGGCGTCGAGATGGGTCCGGTCGAGATCGAGCAGGCCGGCGAGCGCACCGACGTCCTGCCGCTCGAACGCCTGCCACAGCTCGTCGTCCGCGGCGCCCGCGGCGGCGGCCGGGGCCGGGCCGGTGGCGCCGAGCCAGTAGCGGCTGCGCTGGAAGGCATAGGTGGGCAGCTCGACGGCGGTGGCGCCGGCGACGAAGGTCCGCCAGTCGACGCCGACGCCGTGCGCGTGCAGCAGGCCGAGCGCGGTGAGCAGCGTCTCGCCCTCTCCCCGGTCGGGGCGCAGCGCGGGGGTGAACACGGCGTCCGTGACGTCGGGCAGGCAGCCCTGCGCCATCGCGGTGAGCACGCCGTCCGGACCGAGCTCCAGGAACCGGGTGGCCCGGACCGCGGTGACGCCATCGCGGAAGCGGACCGGCCGGCGCGCGTGGGACACCCAGTAGTCCGCCGAGCAGGCCTGCTCGGCGGACAGCCGCTGTCCCGTCACGTTCGAGACGACCGGGATCCGCGGCGGCGAGAACGTCAGGCGCTCGGCGACGGCCCGGAAGTCGGCCAGCATCGGCTCCATCAGCTCCGAGTGGAACGCGTGCGAGACGGCGAGCCGCTTGACCCTGCGGCCGCGCAGCGCGAGCTCCTCCGCGGCGCGGGTCACGGCGTCCTCGGGGCCGGACAGGACCACCGACGCGGGCCCGTTGACCGCCGCGACCGAGACACCGGCCAGGTCCGCGACCTCGTCCTCGGCCGCCTCCACCGCGACCATCGCGCCACCGGTCGGCAGCGCGCTCATCAGCCGGCCGCGGGCGGCGACCAGCGTGCAGGCGTCGTCGAGGGACAGCACGCCGGCGACGTGCGCGGCGGCCAGCTCGCCGATCGAGTGTCCGATGAGGACGTCCGGGCGCACGCCGGCGTCCTCGACGAGGCGGAACAGCGCGACCTCGAGGGCGAACAGCGCCACCTGGGTGTAGGCGGTGTCGTCCAGCAGCGCCGCGTGCTCGGGCTCGAACACGACGTCGCGCAGCGGGACCGCGAGCTGTCCGTCCATCCGCGCGCACACCGCGTCGAAGGCCTCGGCGAACACCGGGTACGCGGCGTGGAGCTCGCGGCCCATGCCGGTGCGCTGCGCGCCCTGGCCGGAGAACAGCACGGCGAGCTCGCCGTCCGGCCGGGCGCGGGCGGCGACCGGGGCGGTGCCGTCCGCCACCGCGGCGAGGCCGTGGCGCAGGTCCCCGAGGTCCCGCCCGACGACGACGGCCCGGTGGTCCAGGGCGGACCTGGTGGTGGCGAGCGAGAACGCGACGTCGGCCGGGGACAGCTCGGGGTGGACGTCGAGGTGGGTGCCCAGCCGCGCCGCCTGCTCGCGCAGCGCCGCCTCGGTGCGCCCGGCGAGCAGCCACGGCAGGGCGGTGCCGGGCCGGCTCGCCGGCCGTTCCTGCCCGGGCGGGGCCTGTTCGAGGATCACGTGGACGTTGGTGCCGCTGATTCCGAACGCGGAGACGCCGGCCCGGCGCGGCCGGCCGGTCTCCGGCCAGGGCACGGTTCCGGTGAGCAGCTTCACCGCGCCCGCGGACCAGTCCACGTGCGGGGTCGGCTCGTTCACGTGCAGGGTCCTCGGCAGGATCCCGTGCCGCAGTGCCAGCACCGACTTGATGACGCCGGCGACCCCGGCGGCGGCCTGGGTGTGGCCGATGTTGGACTTCAGCGAGCCCAGCCACAGCGGGTGCTCCCGGTCCTGGCCGTACGTGGCGAGCAGCGCCTGGGCCTCGATCGGGTCGCCCAGCGTGGTGCCGGTGCCGTGCGCCTCCACCACGTCCACGTCGGTGGGCGCGAGGCCGCCGGCCGCGAGCGCGCCGCGGATCACCCGCTGCTGGGCGGGACCGCTCGGGGCGGTCAGGCCGTTGGACGCGCCGTCGGAGTTCATCGCGGACCCGCGGAGCACGGCGAGCACCGGGTGGCCGTTGCGGCGGGCGTCGGACAGCCGCTCCAGCACGACCACGCCGGCGCCCTCGCCCCAGCCGGTGCCGTCGGCGGACGCGTCGAACGTCTTGCACCGGCCGTCCCGGGCCAGGCCGCGCTGGCGGCTGAAGTCGATGAACATGCCGGGGGTGCACATGATCGTGGCGCCGCCGGCGATCGCGAGCCCGCACTCCCCGCTGCCGCAGCGACTGCGCGGCGAGGTGCAGCGCGACCAGCGACGCCGAGCAGGCGGTGTCGACGGTGACCGCGGGGCCTTCCAGGCCGAGGGTGTAGGCGATGCGGCCGGACAGGACGCTGCCCGCGTTGCCGGTCATGAGATGGCCCTCGACGCCCTCCGGCTTGCCGGACAGCGCGCCGTAGTCCTGGTACGTTGATGCCGGCGAACACGCCGGTCGCGCTGCCGCGCAGGGACTGCGGGTCGATGCCGGCCACGCTCCAGCGCCTCCCAGGAGGTCTCCAGCAGCAGCCGCTGCTGCGGGTCCATGGCGAGCGCCTCGCGCGGGGAGATGCCGAAGAAGCCGGGGTCGAACTCGCCCGCGTCGTGGAGGAACCCGCCCTCGCGGACGTAGAAGGTGCCCTCCTTGTCCGGGTCGGGGTCGTAGAGCGCCTCGACGTCCCAGCCGCGGTCGGCGGGCAGCACGGAGATCGCGTCCTGCTCGGCGAGCAGCAGGCGCCACAGGTCGTCCGGCCCGCGGACCCCGCCGGGGAACCGGCAGCCCATGCCGACGACCACCACCGGGTCGTCGTCGTCCACAGTGGATGGTGGCGGTCCGGCCGACGTGGCCGCCTGCGGCGTGCCGAACAGCTCGGCGCCCAGGTGGGCGGCCAGCGCGGCCGGGGTCGGGTGGTCGAACACGAGGGTCGAGGGCAGGCGCAGGCCGGTGGCGGCGGCCACGAGGTTGCGGAACTCGATCGCGGTGAGCGAGTCGAAACCGATGTCCCGGAACGGTTTCCCGGCCTCGACCGCGTCGCCCGACGCGTGCCGCAGCACGGCGGCGGTGTGTTCGCGCACCAGGCCGAGCAGCGCCCGGTCGCGCTCGGTCGCGGCCAGGCCGGCGAGCCGGTCGCGCAGCGAGCCGGCCTCGCGCACGGCGGCGGTGGAGGGCAGCGACGCCACGTCGGGAAGCTCGTCGAACAGGGTGGTCGGCCGCGCGGCGGTGAAGGCGGGGTGGAAGCGGGCCCAGTCGATGTCGGCGACCGCCACGGCCGCACCGGAGGTCCCGTCCAGCGCCTCGTCGAGCGCCCGGGCGGCGAGGTCCGGGCGCATCGGGCGGAACCCGCCGCCGCGCACCCGCTCCTCGCGCACCCCGCCGTCGGCGGCCAGACCACCGCCGGCCCAGGCGCCCCACGCGATCGAGGTGGCCGGCAGTCCGGCCGCGGCGCGGTGCTCGGCGAGCGCGTCCAGGTAGGCGTTGGCGGCGGCGTAGTTGCCCTGCCCGGCGTTGCCGAGGGTGCCGGCCGCGGAGGAGAACAGCACGAACGCGGTCAGGTCGAGACCGGCGGTCAGCTCGTGCAGTGCGCGGGCCGCCCCGGCCTTGGCCCGCCACACCGCGTCCAGCCGCTCGGGGGTCATCGCGTCCAGCACGCCGTCGTCGAGGACGGACGCGGTGTGCACGACGGTGGTGAGGTCGGGGAGGCCGGCGATCACGGTGGCGAGGGCGTCGCGGTCGGCCGCGTCGCAGGCGACCACGTCGACCGTGGCGCCGGTGGCGCGCAGCTCGGCGGCGAGCTCGCCCGCCCCGGGTGCGTCCGGGCCGCTCCGGCTGAGCAGCACCAGGTGCTCGACGCCGCGCCCGGCGAGCACGCGGGCGGTGTGCGCGCCGAGGGCGCCGGTGCCCCCGGTGACCAGCGCGGTGCGGTGCCGGCCCGGCTCGCGCCGCGGGGCCGCGGCGGGCAGCCGCACCAGCCGCCGGGCGAACACGCCGGAGGCGCGGATCGCCACCTGGTCCTCGGTGCCGCCCAGGGCGCGGGCCAGCCGGTCCGCCGCGCGCTCGTCCGGCTCGGCCGGCAGGTCGACCAGCCCGCCCCACCGCTCGGGGTGTTCCAGCGCGGCGACCCGGCCCAGACCCCACACCGCGGCCTGCCCGGGGTCGCGCAGCGGGTCGGACCGTCCGATGGATACGGCGCCGCTGGTCGCGCACCACAGCGGCGGTTCCGGCGCGACCGAGCCGAGCGCCTGCAGCAGCGCCAGCGATCCCGCCGGGTCGAGGAAGCCGAGCACGCCGGCCGGCGCGCCGGCCTCCAGCGCGCCGAGCAGGGCGGCCTCGGCCTCGTCCCGGCCGGCAGCCGCGGGCAGCTCCAGGGACCGGCCGTCCAGGGCCGCGCGGGCCGCCGCGGCCCAGCCGTGTCCGGGCGGCGCGACGACGAGCCAGCCGCCGGTGCCGGCGCCGGGCTCGGTGACCGGGCGCCAGACGGTCCGGTACCGCCAGGTGTCCAGTGTGGACTCGTCGTGCCGGCGGCGGCGCCACGCGGAGAGCGCGGGCAGGACGTCGCCCAGCGGCGCGGCGGGGTCGACGGCCAGCTCCGCGGCGAACGTGTCGAGGTCGCCCGACTCGACCGCGGACCAGAAACCGGCGGTCGCGGGGTCGGTCGCGCCGGCGGCGGCCGGCCGGGCCGCGGCGGGCCAGTACCGCTCGTGCTGGAAGGCGTAGGTGGGCAGCGCGACGCGGCGGGCGCCGGTGCCGGCGAACACCGCGGCCCAGTCCGGCCGGATGCCGCACACGTGCAGCCGGCCGAGCGACTCCAACAGCCTGCCGGGACCGCCGTCGCCGCGGCGCAGCGTCCCCACCACGACCGCGGGCACGCCCGCGTCGTCGGCGGTCTCCTGGATGCCGACGGTGAGCACCGGGTGCGGGCTGGACTCGACGAACACGCGGACCCCGTCGGCGAGCGCGGCGCGGGTGGCGCGCTCGAACTCGACCGGGGCGCGCAGGCCGCGGTACCAGTAGTCGGCGTCCAGCTCCGCGCCGTCGATGCGCTCGCCGGTCACCGTGGAGTAGACGGGAATGTCGCCGGTGCGCGGCCGGACGTCCGCGAGCACCTCGCGCAGGTGCTCGCGGAGCGGCTCGACCTGCGCGGAGTGCGAGGCGTAGTCCACCGCGATCCGCCGGGCCCGCACCCCGTCGGCGGCGCATCCCGCGAGCAGTTCGTCCAGGGCAGCGGGCTCGCCGGACACGACGGCCGACGACGGCCCGTTGACCGCGGCCACCGACAGCCGCGCACCGAACGCGGCGATCCGTTCCCGCACCCGGTCCACCGGCAGCGGCACGGAGACCATGCCGCCCTTGCCGGCCAGCGCGACGAGCGCCTTGCTGCGCAGCGCGACCACGCGCGCGCCGTCGTCGAGGGTCAGCGCCCCGGCGACGCAGGCGGCGGCGATCTCGCCCTGGGAGTGGCCGAGCACCGCGGCGACCGGGACGCCGAGGGACCGCCAGGTCTGCGCCAGCGACACCATCACCGCCCACAGCGCCGGCTGCACGACGTCGACCCGGTCGAGCGCCGCCTCGTCGTCGAGGACGTCGGTCAGCGCCCAGTCCACGAACGGGGCGAGGGCCGCGGCGCAGGCGTGCATCCGCTCGGCGAACGCCGGCGAGGCGTCGAGCAGGTCGCGGGCCATGCCGGCCCACTGCGCGCCCTGGCCGGGGAACACCAGCGCGACCGCGTCGGCGGCACCGGCGATCCCGTCGGTCACCGCGCCGCACGGCCGGCCCTCGGCGATCGCGGCGAGCCCGCCGAGCAGCTCGGCGCGGCCGGTGCCGACGACCACCGCGCGGTGCTCGAGCGCGGGCCGGGTGGTGGCCAGCGACAGCGCGAGGTCGGCCGGCGCCAGCTCCGGCCGTTCGTCCACATAGGACCGCAGGCGGGCCGCCTGGTCGCGCAGTGCGGCGGCGGACGCCCCGGAGAGGACCCAGGGAACGGGCCGTTCGGGCCCGGGCTCGCCGGCCGGGTCGTCTGCCGGGTCGTCTGCCGGCGCCTGTTCGAGGATGACGTGCGCGTTGGTGCCGCTGACGCCGAACGAGGACACCCCGGCCCGGCGCGGGCGGCCGGTCCGCGGCCACGGCCGCGCCTCGGTGAGCAGCTCGACCGACCCGGCCGTCCAGTCCACGTGCGGGGACGGCGCGTCGATGTGCAGGCTCTCCGGCAGCGTGCCGTCGCGCAGCGCCAGCACCGTCTTGATCACGCCGGCGGCGCCGGAGGCGGCCTGGGTGTGGCCGATGTTCGACTTCACCGAGCCGAGCAGCAGCGGCCGCTCCCGCTCCCGGCCGTAGGCGGCGAGCAGGGCGGTGGCCTCGATCGGGTCGCCGAGGGTGGTGCCGGTGCCGTGCGCCTCGACGGCGTCCACATCGGACGGGCGGAGGCCGGCGTTGGCGAGGGCGTGGCGGATCACCCGCTGCTGCGCGGGGCCGTTCGGCGCGGTGAGGCCGTTGGACGCGCCGTCGGAGTTGATGGCCGAGCCGCGGACGAGGGCGAGCACCCGGTGGCCGTGGCGGCGCGCGTCGGCGAGGCGCTCGACCAGGATGACGCCGACGCCCTCGCCCCAGCCCGCGCCGTCGGCGGCCGCGGCGAAGGGCTTGCACCGGCCGTCGGCGGACATGCCGCGCTGGCGGGAGAACTCGACGAAGATGCTCGGGCTGGACAGCACGGTCACGCCGCCGGCCAGCGCGAGGTCGCAGTCGCCCTGGCGCAGCGCCTGCGCCGCGAGGTGCAGGGCGACCAGCGAGGACGAGCAGGCGGTGTCGACGGTGACCGCGGGGCCCTCGAGCCCGAAGGTGTAGGCGACCCGGCCGGACACGACCGACAGCGACCCGCCGGTGGCCAGGTAGCCCTCGGCGCCGTCCGGGGACGCGGTGAGCAGGGCCATGTAGTCCTGGCCGCCGGTGCCGGCGTAGACGCCGGTGCGGCTGCCGCGCAGCGACAGCGGGTCGAGGCCGGCGCTCTCGAACGCCTCCCAGGACGCCTCCAGCAGCAGCCGCTGCTGCGGGTCCATGGCCAGCGCCTCGCGGGGCGAGATGCCGAACAGGGCGGGGTCGAACGCGGTCGCCTCGGGCACGAACCCGCCCTCGCGGGCGTAGCTGGTGCCGGGGTGGTCGGGGTCGGGGTGGTAGAGCGAGTCGAGGTCCCAGCCGCGGTCGGTGGGGAAGCCCGACATCGCGTCGGTGCCGGCGCCGACCAGCCGCCACAGGTCCTCGGGCGAGGTCACCCCGCCGGGGAAGCGGCAGCTCATGCCGACGATGGCGATGGGCTCGTCGCCGGCGGGCGCGGCGTGCGCGGTCGCGGGCGCCGGCGCGTCGCCGCCGGTCAGCTCGGTGGCCAGGTACCGGGCGAGCGCGGCCGAGGTCGGGTGGTCGAACACGACGGTGGCCGGGATGCGCAGCCCGGTCAGCAGGGTGAGCCGGTTGCGCAGCTCCACCGAGCCCGCCGAGGACAGGCCGAGGTCGGAGAAGGCGCGGCCCGGCTCGATCTCGTCGACCGTCTCGTAGCCGAGCACCTGCTGGACCTGCTCGCGGACCAGGTCGAGCAGCCCGCGGTTGCGGTCGGCCTCGGTGGCCCTGGCGAGCGACGCGGCGAGCGGCGTGCGGCCGGTGTCCTCGCGCGGCTCGCCGGGGGGCGGCGGGGCCAGCTCGTCGAGCAGGTGGGTGCGGTGGGTGGCGGTGAAGAAGTAGGCGAAGGTGTCCCAGTCCAGGTCGGCGACGGCGACCGCGGTGTCGTCGTGGTCGAGCACCTGCTGCAGGCCGGCGATGCCGAGCGCGGGGTCCATGCGCGGGATGCCGTGGCGGCCCATCGCGTCGCCGAGGGCACCCTCGGCCATGCCGGCGCCCGCCCACGAGCCCCAGGCGACCGAGGTGCCCGGCAGGCCGAGGTCGCGGCGGTGCCGGGCGAACGCGTCGAGGAAGGCGTTGCCGGGACCGTAGTTGCCCTCCCCCGCGGCGCCGAACACCCCGGCGAGGGAGGAGAACAGCACGAACGCGGACAGGTCGAGGTGGCGGGTCAGCTCGTGCAGGTTCACCGCGACCTGGAGCTTGGCGCGCAGCGCGAGGTCCATCCGGTCGACGGTCAGCGAGTCGACGATGCTGGAGTCGACGACGCCGGCGGCGTGGAAGACGGCGGTCAGCGGGTGCTCGCCGGGGATGCCGTCGAGCAGCGCGGCGAGGGCGTCCCGGTCGGCCGGGTCGGCGGCGGCGACGGTGACCGTGGCGCCGAGCCCGGCCAGCTCCTCGGCCAGCTCGGGGGCGCCGGGCGCGGCCATCCCGCGGCGGCTGACGAGCAGCAGGTGCTCGGCGCCGGAGCGGGCGAGCCAGCGGGCCACGTGGGTGCCGATCCCGCCGGTGCCGCCGGTGACGAGCACCGTGCCCGACGGCCGCCAGTTCCGCGCCGGCGGGGTGCTCCCCGTCGCCGCGCGGTCGAGGCGGGCCGCGGTGATGCCGGTGCGGCGCACGGCGACCTGGTTCTCGTCCGGGGTGCCGGCGAGGATGCCGGTCAACCGGGCGTCGGGCAGGTCCGCGATGTCGACGAGGCCGCCCCAGGCGGGGTTCTCGTGCGCGACGACACGGCCGAAGCCCCACAGCAGCGCCTGCTCGGGGTGGTCGAGCCGGTCGCCGGGCCCGGTGCACACCGCGCGGTGGGTGACGCACCACAGCGGCGCGGTGATCCCGGCGTCGCGCAGCCCGTGCACCAGTGCGAGGGTGCCGGCCAGGCCCGCGGTGACGCTCGGGTGCGCCGGGCGGGTCGAGGAGTCCAGCGCCAGCAGCGACAGGACGCCGGCCACGTCCGGGGCGGCGGCGGTGAGCCGGGCGGCCAGCGCGGCCCGGTCGGCGTCGGCGTCGGTCAGCTCGATCGGGACGACGGTGGCGCCGGCGGACTCCAGCAGGTCGTGGCAGCCGCGCACCAGCTCGTCGCCTGCCGCGCCGGCGGGGATCGGCAGCAGCCAGGTGCCGCGCAGCGGGGCGGGCCGGGCCTCGACCGGGCGCCAGGCGACGCGGTAGCGCCAGGAGTCCAACGCGGACCGCTCGCGGTCCGCGCGGTGCCAGGCGGCGAGCGTCGGCAGGAGCGCGCGCAGCGGGGTGTCGCCGGGGACGTCGAGCAGGCCGGTGAGGGTGTCCAGGTCGGCGCGGTCGACGGCGTCCCAGAACCGTGCCGGGCCGGTGTCCGCCGCCGCAGGCGCGAACTCGGCGGTCTCCAGCCAGAACCGCCGGCGCTGGAAGGCGTAGGTGGGCAGGTCGACGACGCGGCCGCCCCAGCCGGCGGACACCGCGGCCCAGTCGACCGGCACGCCGTGCACATGCGCCTCGGCCAGCGCGGCCAGCCACCGGTCGTGGCCGCCCTCGTCGCGGCGCAGGCTCGCCAGCACGGCGGCGCGGGCGCCGCACGCGTCGACGGTCCCGGTGATCCCGCCGGTCAGCACCGGGTGCGGGCTCACCTCCAGGAACAGCGAGCGGCCCGCGGCGACCAGCGCGCGGATGGCCTGTTCGAAGTGGACGGTCCGGCGCAGGTTGGTGAACCAGTAGCCGGCGTCCAGGACCGTGGTGTCGATGTGCTCGCCGGTGACCGTCGAGTAGAACGGCACCTCGGCGGGCCGTGGCGTGATGCCGGCGAGGTTGGTGCGCAGCCGGTCGCGGAGGCGGTCGACCTGGGCCGAGTGCGACGCGTAGTCCACCGGGATGCGCCGGGCGCGCACGCCGCGCTCGGCGCAGGCGGCGAGCAGCCCGTCCAGCGCCTCCGGGTCCCCGGAGACCACCGTGGACTCCGGGCCGTTCTGCGCGGCGACGGACAGCGCGCCGCCCCACGGCTCGGCCAGCCCGGCGGCGTCGGCCGCGGACGCGGCGACGGACACCATGCCGCCGCGGCCGGACAGCTCGGCGCCGATGGCCCGGCTGCGCAGCGCGACGACGCGCGCGCCGTCCTCCAGGCTGAGCGCGCCCGCCACCACGGCGGCGGCGAGCTCGCCCTGGGAGTGGCCGACGACGGCCTCGGGGGTGACGCCGGCCGAGCGCCACAGCGCGGCGAGGGAGACCATGACCGCCCAGGACGCGGGCTGCACGACGTCGACCCGGTCCAGCGGGTCGTGCCGCAGCACGTCGGCGAGGTCCCAGTCCACGTACGGGGCGAGCGCGGCGGCGCACTCGTCGATGCGCTCCCGGAAGGCGGGTGCGGTGTCGAGCAGCCCGGCCGCCATGCCGGCCCACTGGGCGCCCTGGCCGGGGAAGACGAACACGACGCCGCCCTGCCCGGTGTCGCCGGTGCGGCGGACCACGCCGGGCCGTTCGGTGCCGCCGGCGAGCGCGGCGAGCCCGGCGCGCAGCTCCGCCGGGCCGGCGCCGAGGACGACGGCGCGGTGGTCGAGGGTGGCGCGCGTGGTGACCAGCGAGTGTCCGATGTCGACCGGGTCGGCGTCCGCGGCGGTGTCGAGGTGGTCGAGCAGCCGGGCGGCCTGGGCGCTCAGCGCCTCGGCGGTCCTGCCGGACACGACCCACGGGAGGGTGGCGGGCGGGGTGCCGGTGCGGGCACCGGCCGCCGCCGGGGCCGGGGCCTCCTCGATGACCACGTGCGCGTTGGTGCCGCTCACCCCGAACGACGAGACCCCCGCGCGGCGGGGCTCGTCGCCGCGGGGCCAGGGCCGCGGTTCGGTGAGCAGCTCGACCGCGCCCGCGGTCCAGTCGACGTGCGGGGTGGGCTCGTCGACGTGCAGGGTCTCCGGCAGGGACTCGTGGCGCAGCGCCAGCACCGTCTTGATGACGCCGCCGACGCCGGCGGCCGCCTGGGCGTGGCCGATGTTGGACTTGATCGAGCCGAGCCACAGCGGCCGGTCGCGGTCCTGGCCGTAGGTGGCGAGCAGGGCCTGCGCCTCGATCGGGTCGCCGAGCGAGGTGCCGGTGCCGTGCGCCTCCACGGCGTCCACATCGGACGGCGCGAGGCGGGCGTTGCGCAGCGCGGCGCGGATGACCCGCTGCTGGGAGGGTCCGTTCGGGACGGTGAGCCCGCTCGACGCACCGTCCTGGTTGACCGCGGTGCCGCGGACGACGGCGAGCACCGGGTGGCCGTTGCGCCGCGCGTCGCTCAGCCGCTCCAGCAGCAGCACGCCGACGCCCTCGGCCCAGCTCGCGCCGTCGGCGGCGGCGGCGAACGACTTGCACCGGCCGTCGCGGGCCAGACCGCCGGACGCGGCGAAGTCGACGAACGTGTTGGGGGTGACGAGCGCGGAGACACCGCCGGCGAGCGCGAGCGAGCACTCCCCCGACCGCAGCGCCTGCCCGGCCAGGTGCAGGGCCACCAGCGACGAGGAGCACGCGGTGTCGACGGTGACCGCGGGCCCCTCGAGGCCGAGGGTGTAGGAGACCCGCCCGGAGATCACGCTGCCCGCGCTGCCGGTCCCGACGTAGGGACCGACACCGTCCGGGATGGACAGTGCGCGCCCGATGTACTCGCTGTACATGGCGCCGGCGAACACGCCGGTCCGGCTGCCGCGCAGGGACAGCGGGTCGATGCCGGCCCGTTCGATCGCCTCCCAGGACGCCTCCAGCACGAGCCGTTGCTGGGGGTCCATGGCCTGCGCCTCGCGCGGGCTGATGCCGAACGGCGCGGGGTCGAAGTCGGCGAGGTCGTGGAGGAAGCCGCCCTCGCGGCTGTAGTCCGCGCCGGCCCCGTCGAAGAACCCGAGGTCCCAGCCGCGGTCGGCGGGGAACGGGGAGATCGCGTCGGTGCCGGTGGACACCAGGCGCCACAACGCCTCCGGGCTGTCGATCCCGCCCGGGTAGCGGCAGCTCATCCCGACGATGGCGACGGGTTCCCGGTCGGCGGCCTCGACCGCCCGCAGTCTCCTGCGGACCTGGGCGAGGTCCGCGGTCGCGCGCTTGAGGTACTCGCGCAGCTGCTCCTCATTCGCCATCGGAGCCTCCGTGGTCGCCCGAGTCGATCAGCGCGAACATCTGCTCGTCGGTGGCCAGGTCGAGGTCGCCGGCGTCGCCGGCGTCGTCGAGCGGGGCAAGGCCGGTGTCGTACCGGGCGATCAGCGCGTGCAGGCGGTTGAGCACCCGGGCCCGCGTCTCGTCGCGCTCCCCGGACAGCGCGAGCCCCGCCTCCAGCCGGTCGAGCTCGGCGATCAGCGGTGGCGCCCCGGCGACCGCGTCGACGTCGAGTCCGGTGCGCAGGTGCTCGGCGAGCTTGACCGCCGTGGGGTGGTCGAAGATCAGCGTGCTCGGCAGCCGCAGCCCGGTGGAGGCGGCGAGCCGGTTGCGGATCTCGATCGCGGTGAGCGAGGTGAAGCCGAGCTCCATGAAGCCGCGCTCCGGGTCGATCGCGTCCGGCGAGGCGTGCCCGAGCACGGCCGCCGCGTCGCCGCGGACGAGGTCCAGCAGCAGCCGCTTCTGCTCCAGCTCGGACAGCCCGGCGAGGCGGCCGACGAGGTCCGGCCCGCTGTCGGCGCCGACGCCGGCCGCCCGCCACACCGGGCCGCGGACCATGCCGCGCAGCAGCGCCGGCACCGGCGCGGAGCCGGCCCGCGCCCGCAGCGTCGCGAGGTCGAGCCGGGTGGCGACCAGGTGCGCCGAGGTGGCGCGCAGCGCCGCGTCGAACAGCGCCAGCCCCTCCTCGTCGGACAGCGCGGCGCCGGCCCTGGTCGCCCGGGCGATGTCGGCGGCGTCCAGGTGCGCGCTCATCGCGCCGGCCCGCTCCCACATGCCCCAGCCGATCGAGACGCCCAGCCGCCCGGTGGCGCGCCGGTGCTGGGCGAGCGCGTCGAGGAAGGCGTTGGCCGCCGCGTAGTTGCCCTGGCCGACCGAGCCCATCGTGGCCGCCGCCGAGGAGAGCAGCACGAACAGGCCGAGCGGCATCCCCTCGGTCAGCTCGTGCAGGTGGACGGCGGCGTCGAGCTTGGGGCGCAGCACGGTGTCGACCTGCTCGGTGGTCAGCGACCCGATCACGCCGTCGTCGAGGGCGCCCGCCGCGTGCACGACCCCGCCGAGCACGCGGTCGCCGATGGCCGCCGCGAGCGCGTCGCGGTCGGCCGTGTCGCAGGCGACCACCTCGGCGGTGGCGCCCAGCGCGGCGAGCTCGGCGACCAGTTCGGCCGCGCCGGGGGCGGCCGGGCCGCCGCGGGAGACCAGCAGCAGTTCTCCGACGCCGTACTCGGCGGCGAGGTGGCGGGCGACGAGGCCGCCGATCATGCCGGTGCCGCCGGTGACCAGCACCGGACCGTCCACGCGGGACGGTGCCGCGGGCCGGACGTCGGCGCGGGCGAGGCGCGGCACGAGCACGGTGCCGGCGCGCAGCGCGACCTGCGGCTCGTCGAGGGCGACGACGTCGGCGAGCCGGGCGAGGGAGTCGTCGTGCGCGTCGATGTCGACCAGGACGACCCTGTCCGGGTTCTCGCTCTGCGCGGAGCGGACCAGGCCGCGGACGGCCGCGGCGGCGAGGTCGGGAACGTCCTCGGTGCCGGCGGTGGCGACCGCGCCCCGGGTCAGCACGACCATGGTGGTGTCGGCGAACACCGGGTCGTCGAGCCAGCCCTGCATCGTCGCGAGCAGTTCGTCGAGCAGGTCCCGGGTGGCCTCGGGGAGGGCGCCGGCCGGGGTGTCCCCGGACCACACGACGACGTCCGGCGCGGGCAGGCCGGCGTCCACGGCGTCGGCCAGCGCGCCGAGGTCGGCGTGCCAGTCGGCGGAGGTGACGTGGCCCGCGAGCCGCTCGGCCACGCCCGCGGTGTCGCCGCCGACCACCGACCAGGAGGCCGGGACGGTGACGGCCGGCGCGGGGCCGGGGGCGACCCAGCCGACCTCGAACAGGGAGTCGACCGAGCCGCCGGCGGCGTCGAGGTCGGCGGGCGACACCGCCCGGGTGACCATCGACTCGGCGGTGAGCACCGGCGCGCCGGCGGGGTCGGCGACGTCGATGCGCACCGCGTCCGCGCCGTCCGCGCGGCTGAGCCGGACCCGCAGGCTGTCCGCGCCGACGGCGTGCACGGTGACGCCGCGCCAGGCGAAGGGCAGCCGGGCGGCCGCGTGGTCGGGATCGCCGCCGACGAGGCCGCCCACGCCCGCGGCGTGCAGGGCGGCGTCGAGCAGTGCTGGGTGCACGCCGTAGCGGCGGGCCTCGGTGTGGGCCTGCTCGGGCAGCGCGACCTCGGCGTAGACGGCGCCGTCGCCGTCGCGCCAGACGGCCCGCAGGCCCTGGAAGGTCGGCCCGTAGGCGTAGCCGGCGGCGGCGGCGGTGTCGTAGAAGCGGTCGACGCCGACCGGTTCGGCGCCCGCGGGTGGCCACTGCGTCAGCTCGACCGGGTCGCCGCCGGGCGGGGCGGCGAGCACCTGGCCGGTGGCGTGGGTGGTCCACGGCTCGTCGGGGTCGGCGGTCTCGGGGCGGGAGAACACGGTCACCGGCCGGGTGCCGCCCGGCTCCTCGGCGCCGACGGAGATCTGCAGCAGCACCCCGTCGCGCTCGGGCACGGCGAGCGGTGCCTGCAGGGTCAGCTCCTCCAGCCGGGTGCAGCCGACCTGCGCCCCGGCGAGCAGCGCCATCTCGACGAACGCGGTGCCGGGCAGCAGGTTGGTGCCGAGCAGGACGTGCTCGGCGAGCCAGGGCTGGGTGGCGGCGGCGAGCCGCCCGGTGAGCAGGACGTTCTCCGCTCCGGCCACCGGCACCGCGGCGCCGAGCAGCGGGTGGGCGGTGGTGCCCAGGCCGACCCCGGCGACGTCGTCCACGACGTGCACGCGCTCGGGCCAGTAGCGGGTGCGCTGGAAGGCGTAGGTGGGCAGGTCGACGTGGTGTGCGTCGGGCAGGACGGTGGTCCAGTCGACGTCGACGCCGTGCACGTGGGCGTCGGCGAGCGCGGCCAGCCAGCGGTCCCGCCCGCCGTCGCCGCGGCGCAGGGTGCCCAGGGCGGCGCCGGGGCTCTCGGTGGCTTCGAGGGTTTCCTGGACGGCGACGGTGAGCACGGGGTGGGCGCTCGCCTCGATGAACGTCGTACGCCCGTCGGCGAGCAACTCCCGGGTGACCTGTTCGAACAGCACCGGCTCGCGCAGGTTGCGCCACCAGTAGGTGCTGTCCAGCCGCTCGGTGTCGATGAGCGCGCCGGTGACCGCGGAGTAGAACGGGATCCGCGCCGCCCGCGGCTCGACCGGGGCCAGCACCTCCAGCAGCCGCTCGCGCACCTGGTCGGCCTGCCGCGAATGCCCCGCACAGTCGGTCGGCACCCGCTTGGCCCGAACCCCCCGCCGCTCGCACTCCGCCAGCAACTCGTCGACCGCGTCGATGTCCCCCGACACGACCGTCGACAGCGGACCCGACAGACCCGCGACACTGAGCGCCCCGTCCCATGGGGCGATGAGGTCCTCCGCGGCCTGTGCCGACACCGACAGCGACACCATGCCGCCGTGACCGGCCATGAACTCCGCGAGCAGCCGGCTGCGCAACGCCACCACGCGGGCGCCGTCGGCCAGGCTCAACCCGCCGCACACGACCGCGGCGGCGATCTCGCCCTGCGAATGCCCGGCCACCGCCGAGGGAACGACCCCGGCCGAGCGCCACAGCTCCGCGAGCGAGACGTTGACCGCCCACAACACGGGCTGCACCACGTCGACCCGCTCCAGCGGCGGCGCACCCGGTGCGTCCCGCAGCACGTCCGGCAGCGACCACTCCACGAACGGATCCAGCGCCGCGGCGCACTCCTCGATCCGCGACCGGAACACCGGCTCGGAGTCCAGCAGCCCCGCGGCCATCCCCACCCACTGCGAGCCCTGACCGGGGAACACCATCGCCACCCCACCGTGACCGGCGACGCCGGTCACCACGCCCGGCCGTGCCCGCCCGGCCGCGAGGTCCGCGAGCCCGGCGGCGAAGTCCGTGCCGTCGGCGGCGATCACCACGGCCCGGTGCTCCAGCGCGGCCCGCGACCGCACCAGGGTGGCGGCCACGTCGCCCGGGTCCAGGCCGGGGTTGTCGTCCACATGGGACGCGAGGCGGGCGGCCTGGCCGCGCAGGGCCTCGGCGGTCTTGCCCGACAGCACCCACGGGACGGTGTTCGAGCCGCTCGCCGCGGTCACCGGCGGGTCCGGGAACTGCTCGACGATCACGTGGGCGTTGGTGCCGCTCACCCCGAACGACGAGACGGCGGCCCGGCGCGAGCGGCCGGTCTCCGGCCACGGCCGCTGCTCGGTCAGCAGCTCGACCGCGCCCGCGGTCCAGTCCACCTTGGGCGTGGGCTCGTCGACGTGCAGGGTCTTCGGCAGCACGCCCTGCCGCATGGCCATCACCATCTTGATGACCCCGCCGATGCCGGCCGCGGCCTGGCTGTGCCCGATGTTGGACTTCAGCGAGCCCAGCCACAGCGGATCGCCGGTGCGATCCTGCCCGTAGGTGGCCAGCAGCGCCTGCGCCTCGATCGGGTCGCCCAGCGTGGTGCCGGTGCCGTGCGCCTCCACGGCGTCCACATCGGACGGCTGGAGCCCGGCGCCGGCCAGCGCGGTGCGGATCACCCGCTCCTGCGACGGCCCGTTGGGCGCGGTGAGGCCGTTGGACGCGCCGTCCTGGTTCACCGCGGAGCCGCGGACGACCGCCATGATCGGGTGGCCGGCGCGCAGCGCGTCGGAGAGCCGGGCCACGAGCACCATGCCGATGCCCTCGGACCAGCCGGTGCCGTCGGCCGCGCCGGCGAACGCCTTGCAGCGGCCGTCCGGGGACAGCGCGCGCTGCCGGCTGAACTCCACGAACACCGCGGGGGTGGACAGCACCGTGACACCGCCGGCGAGCGCGAGGTCGCACTCGCCGCTGCGCAGCGCCTGCGCCGCGAGGTGCAGGGTGACCAGCGACGACGAGCACGCGGTGTCCACGGTCATCGCCGGCCCCTCCAGGCCGAACGTGTAGGACACCCGGCCGGCGAGCACGCTGCCCGAGGTGCCGGTGCCGATGAAACCCTCGACGCCCTCCGGCAGCACGGTCATGGTGGCGGCGTAGTCGTAGTACATGAGGCCGGCGAACACCCCGGTCCGGCTGCCGCGCACGGACGTCGGGTCGATGCCGGCGCGCTCGAACGCCTCCCAGGACGCCTCCAGCATCAGCCGCTGCTGCGGGTCCATGGCGAGGGCCTCGCGCGGGCTGATGCCGAACGGGGCCGGGTCGAACGTGTCCGCGTCGTGCACGAACCCGCCCTCGACCACGTAGGACTTGCCGGCCTGCTCGGGGTCGGGGTCGTAGAGCCCGTCGAGCTGCCAGCCGCGGTTGTCCGGCAGCGGGGAGATCGCGTCGGTGCCGGTGGACACCAGGTGCCACAGCGACTCCGGGCTGTCGACGCCGCCCGGGTAGCGGCAGCTCATGCCGATGATCGCGATGGGCTCGTCGCTCGCCGCGCGGGTCGTGACGGTGCGCGCGGTGGCGTCGATGCCGAGCAGCCGCGGCCGCAGGTGCCCGGCGAGCACCTCCGGGGACGGGTAGTCGAACACGAGCGTGGCCGGCAGCCGCAGGCCGGTGCCCAGGGCGAGCCGGTTGCGCAGCTCGACGGCGGTGAGCGAGTCGAAGCCGAGCTCCTTGAACGAGCGCTGCGGTTCGACGAGGTCGGCCGACGGGTGGCCGAGGACGGTGGCCGCCTCGGTGCGGACCAGGTCGACGAGGACGCGGAGCTGCTCGGTCTCGGCGAGCCCGGCGAGCCGGGCACCCAGCTCGGTCGGCGGGGGCGCGGCGGCACCGGCGCGGCGGGTCCGCTGCCGGACGAGGCCGCGCAGCAGCGGCGGGATCGGGGCGCCCGGGTCGCGGTCGTGCTGGGCGCGCAGCAGGTCCAGGTCCAGCGGGAGGGCGACGACGTGCGGCTGCCCGGCCCCGCACGCGCGGTCGAGCAGCGCCAGGGCGTCCTCTGTGGACAGCTCGCCGCCGGCCTGGGTGATGCGGGCGCGGGCGGCGTCGTCGAGGTGGGCGGTGATGCCGCTGCGCTGCGCCCACAGGCCCCAGCCGATGGACACCGCCGGTTCGCCGGCGGCGGCGCGGTGGCGGGCGAGCCCGTCGAGGAACCCGTTGGCGGCGGCGTAGTTCGCCTGGCCGGCGGCGCCGAACGTGGCGGACGCGGAGGAGAACAGCACGAACAGGGCCAGGTCGGCGCCCGCGGTCAGCTCGTGCAGGACGGCCGCGGCGGTCGCCTTCGGGCCGAGGACCGTGTCGATGCGGTCGGGGGTGAGCGACTCGGTGATGCCGTCGTCGACGACCCCGGCGGCATGTACGACGCCGGTGAGCGGGTGCGCGTCGGGGATGGCGGCGAGCACCCCGGCGAGCGCGTCCCGGTCGGCGGCGTCCGCGGCGACGACGGCGATGTCGGCGTCGAGGTCGTCGAGGTCGGCGACGCCGGGCGCGTCCGGCCCGCGGCGGCTGACGAGCACCAGGTGCCGGACGCCGTGCCGGGTGACGAGGTGGCGGGCGACCTGGCGGCCGAGCGTGCCGGTGCCGCCGGTGATCAGCACGGTGCCGTCGGGGTCGAGCGGCGTGCCGGTGCCGCCGCCGGCCCGGGCGAGGCGGGGCGCGAGGACCTGGCCGTCGCGGATGCGCAGGTGCGGCTCGTCGTGCGCGAGCGCGGCGTGCGGGTCGAGGGTTCCGTCGGTGTCCACGAGGACGATCCGGCCGGGGTTCTCCAGCTGGGCGGAGCGGACCAGGCCGGCCACGGCGTCGGCGGCGGCACCGCCGGTGGTGACGACCGCGAGCCGGTCGTCGGTGGCCAGGGCGTCGCGCAGGGCGGCGAGCGCGGCGTGGGTGGCGGTCCGGGTGGTCCGGGCGAGGTCGCCGGACGCGGTGTCGATCTCGGCCAGCCGGTGACCGGCCGGGGCGGTGGCCGCCGGGCCGGCGGGGACCCAGTCCACGGTGAACAGGGCGTTGCGCGGGCCGCCCTGGGTCGCGGCGGGGTCGGCGGGCCGCAGCGCGAGGTTCTCCACGGTGGCGACCGGCGCGCCGGTGGGGTCGGCGATGTCGAGGGCGACGGCGTCGGTGCCGGTGGGGGTCAGCCGGACGCGCAGCGCGGCGGCGCCCGCGGCGTGCAGGTGGACGCCGGTCCAGGTGAACGGGAGCCGGACGCCGCCGGTGACCATGCCGCCAACGCCGGCCGCGTGCAGGGCGGCGTCGAGCAGTGCGGGGTGCAGGCCGAACGGCGCGGCCTGGGCGGGATCGGGCAGCGCGACCTCGGCGTAGACGGTGTCGCCGTCGCGCCACGCGGCGGACAGGCCCTGGAACGCCGGGCCGTAGGCGAGCCCGGCCTCGGCGGCCGCGGCGTACCAGCCGTCGACGGCCAGCGGTTCGGCGCCCGCGGGCGGCCAGTTCGTGAGCTCGGTGCCCGCGACCTCGCCCGTGCCCTCGCTCGTGGCGAGGACGCCCTCCGCGTGCCGGGTCCAGTCGCCGCCGGCGCGGGAGAAGATCGCGATCGTGCGGCGGCCGCCCGCGTCCGGGGCGCCGACCGCGAGCTGGACCGCGACGCCGCCGGTGGCCGGGAGGGCGAGCGGGGCCTCCAGGGTCAGCTCGTCCAGCGCGGGGCAGCCGACGTACTCCCCCGCCCGCAGCGCCAGCTCGACGAACGCGGTGCCGGGGACGAGGACGCCGCCGAGCACCACGTGGTCGGCGAGCCACGGGTGGGTGGCGAGCGAGAGGCGGCCGGTGAGCAGCGCGCCGTCGTCGGTGGCGAGCGAGACGGCGGCGCCGAGGAGGGGGTGCTCGGCGCCGCCGAGTCCGGCGGCCGCGACATCGCCCGCGGGGGCGTTCGCCGGCCAGTACCGCTCGCGCTGGAAAGCGTAGGTGGGCAGCTCGATCCGCCGCCCGCCGGGGAGGACCCGCGCCCAGTCGACGTCGACGCCGCGCACCCACGCGGTGGCGACGGCGGTCAGCAGGGCCCCGGGCTCGTCCCGGCCGGCGCGCAGCAGCGCCACGGAGTCGTCGACGTGGGCGGACAGGGCCGCGTCGGGGCCGACCTCGAGGAAGGTGGTGACGCCGGTGTCGCGCAGCCGGGTGACGGCGTCGGCGAAGCGGACGGTGTCGCGGACCTGCCGCACCCAGTAGGCGGGGTCGGTGACCTCGCCGGGCATCGGGATGCGCGGTTCGTGGAAGGTGAGCGACTGGGCGACGGTGGCGAACTCGTCGAGCATCGGCTCCATCAGCCGCGAGTGGAACGCGTGCGAGACGGTGAGCCGCTTGACCCGCCGGCCCTCGGCCCGCCAGGCCTCCTCCAGCGCGCCGATCTCCTCCTCGGCGCCGGACACGACCAGCGATGTGGGGCTGTTGACCGCGGCGACGTCGATGCCCTCGGGCACATCGGCTTCCGAGCCCTCGACCGCGAGCATCGCCCCACCGGCGGGCAGCGCCTGCATCAACCGCCCGCGGGCGGCCACCAGGGTGCAGGCGTCGTCCAGCGACAGCACCCCGGCGACGTGCGCGGCGGCGATCTCGCCGATCGAGTGGCCCAGCAGGTAGTCCGGCTCGATGCCCCAGGACTCCAGCAGCCGGAACAGCGCGACCTCGAACGCGAAATGGCCGCCTGCGCGCCCTCGGTCCGGTTCAGCGCCTCCTCGTCGTCGAACGGCACCCGCTCGAACCGCGCGGTGATCTCGTCCAGCGCCGCCGCGAACACCGGGAACGCCGCGTACAGCTCGCGGCCCATGCCGGCCCGCTGCGAACCCTGACCGGTGAACAGGAACGCGGTCAGCCCGGACTCGGTGCGGCCACACAGGTAGCGGCGCTCCACCAGGCCCGCGCGCACCTCGTCCACATCGGACACGACGAGCGCGGCGCGGTGCTCGAAGTGGGCGCGCGTCGTGGCCAGCGAGAACGCGAGGTCGGCCAGGTTCTCCCCCGGCCCGACGAACTCCGTGAGCCGGTCGGCCTGCGCGTGCACCGCCTCCGCGGTGCGCCCCGAGAACAGCACCGGCACGACCGGCGCTGTGTTCGATTGGCTCGCTCCGCTCGCCGGCGAGTGGGCCTGTACCCGGTGTCTTCCCTCCTGCGCTGCTCCCTCGCTCGTGGCCGAGCTCCCTGCGCTGCTCGTCAGTCCAGACACCGGCGGCCCACCCGCAGTGTTCGATTGGCTCGCTCCGCTCGCCGGCGAGTGGGCCCGTACCCGCCCACCCGCGGCCCGCTCCTCCTCGGGCGGCGCGTCCTCCAGGATCACGTGGGCGTTGGTGCCGCTGATGCCGAACGAGGAGATGCCGATGCGCCGCGGCTCGGCGCCGGCCGGCCACGGCCGGGCCTCGGTCAGCAGCGCCGCCGCGCCCGCCGACCAGTCCACGTGCGGCGTGGGCTCGTCCGACGTGCAGGGTCTTCGGCAGCACGCCGTGGCGCAGCGCCAGCACCGTCTTGATGACGCTGGCGACGCCGGCGGCCGCCTGGGTGTGGCCGATGTTCGACTTGAGCGAGCCCAGCCACAGCGGCCGGTCCCGGTCCTTGCCGTACGTGGCGAACAGCGCCTGCGCCTCGATCGGGTCGCCGAGCGTGGTGCCGGTGCCGTGCGCCTCGATCGCGTCGACCTCGGTCCGGCGAGAGCCGCGCGTTCGCGAGCGCCGCCGCGATGACCCGCTGCTGCGACGGCCCGTTCGGCGCGGTCAGCCCGTTCGAGCCGCCGTCGGAGTTGACCGCGGACCCGCGCACCACGGCGAGCACCGGCAGGCCGTGCGGCGACCGCGCGGGACAGCGCGTTCACCACGACCATCGCCGCGCCCTCGGCCATGCCCATGCCGTCGGCCGACGCGGAGAACGCCTTGCACCGGCCGTCGGAGGCCAGCCCGCGCTGCCGGTTGAACTCGTGGAAGGGCGTGGGGTGCGGCATGACCGTGACGCCGCCGACGAGCGCGAGGGTGCAGTCGCCGTTGCGCAGCGCGTGGCCGGCGAGGTGCAGGGCGGTCAGCGAGGAGGAGCAGGCCGTGTCGACGGTGACCGCCGGCCCCTCCAGGCCCATGGTGTAGGCGATCCGGCCGGACACCACCGAGGTGGCGCTGCCGGTCATGCACGTAGCCCTCCGAGCCCGTGTTGCCGCCGTTCATGCAGCCACGTCGTAGTCCTGGCCGTTGGTGCCCACGAACACGCCGGTGCGGCTGCCGCGCAGCGAGGTCGGGTCGATCCCGGCGCGCTCCACCGCCTCCCACGCGACCTCGAGCGCGAGCCGCTGCTGCGGGTCCATGGCGAGCGCCTCGCGCGGGTTGATCTCGAAGAAGCCGGGGTCGAACAGCGCGGCGTCGTGCAGGAAGCCGCCGAACGCGCGGCCCTCCAGGTGGTCGGGGTTCCAGCCGCGGTCGGTGGGGAACGCGGAGATCGCGTCGCCGCCGCGGTCGAGCAGCCGCCACAGGTCCTCCGGGCCGGTCACCCCGCCGGGCAGGTGGCAGCTCATCGCGACGACGGCGATCGGCTCCCGCTCGCCGGACTCGGCGTCGCGCAGCCGCTGACGGGTCTCGTGCAGCTCGGCGATCACCCGGCCGAGATAGTCGCGGAGTTTCTTCTCGTCAGCCATCGTGTCCAGTCGCTCCTTCACCACCGGTGAGGTCACTTGACCCCGAGGTCCCGGTCCACCAGGTCGAAAAGCTCGTCGTTGGACGCGGCGCCCAGCCGCGTCAGCAGGTCGTCGCCGGACTGCCCGCGCTGCTTGGCGAGCAGCGCCTCCAGCCGCATCACCACGCGGACCCGCGTGAGGTCGTCGTCGGCCCGCGCGGACAGCGCCGCGTCCAGCCGGTCCAGCTCGTCGAGCGTGGGCAGGTCGTCCCCGGCGGGCTCCGGTTCCAGCCGGGTCAGCAGGTACCGGGCGAGCGCCACCGGGGTCGGCTGGTCGAACACCAGCGTCACGGGAAGCGTGAGGCCGGCCGCCGACGCGAGCCGGTTGCGCAGCTCGACCGCCGTCAGCGAGTCGAACCCGAAGTCGCGGAACGCCTTGCCCGCCGGCACGTCCTCCGGGCTCTCGTGCTGCAGCACCACGGCGGCGTGCGTGCGGACCAGCTCGACCACCGCCCGCTCACGCTCCACATCGGACAGGCCGGCGAGGCTCTCGCGCAGCTCCCCGGCGCCGTCGGCCGGCGGGTCCGCCTCGGCCGGGGCCGCCGCCAGCACCCGCCTGACCTCCGGCAGCTCGGTGATCAGCGGGCTGGGCCGCATCACGGTGAACGCCGGCACGAACCGCTCCCAGTCGACCTCGGCCGCGGCGACGAACGCGTCGTCGTGGTCGAGCGCCTGCTGCAACGCGAGCATCGCGGGCTCCGGCGTGATCAGCGGGACACCGCGGCGCAGCATGGGTTCCACCTCGGACAGCGCGACCATGCCGCCGCCGTCCCACGGGCCCCACGCCACGGACAGCGCCGGCACGCCGTCGGCCCGCCTGCGCTGCGCGAGCGCGTCGAGGTAGGCGTTGCCGGCCGCGTACCCGCCGTGCCGCCCGACGCCCCACACCCCGGCGATGGACGAGAAGTACACGACCGCGTCCAGCCGCGCGGGGTCGATCAGCTCGTCGAGGTGCCGGGCGCCGGCGATCTTCGCGGTGACCAGGTCGGCGAGGTCCGCGACCCCGGTGTGCTCCAGCCGTTCCAGCGTGCTCACGCCCGCGGTGTGCATGACCGCGCGCACGGTGACGCCCCGGCCGTCGAGGTCGGCAAGCAGCGCGGCCACCTCGTCGCGGTCGGCGACGTCGCAGGCGGCGACGGTCACCCGGGTGCCGAGCTCGGTCAGCTCTGCCTCCAGGGCGCCGGCGTCCGGGGCGTACGGGCCGCGCCTGCTCACCAGCACCAGGTGCTCGGCGCCGTTCTCCGCGAGCCAGCGCGCCACGTGCCCGCCGATCGCGCCGGTGCCGCCGGTGACGAGGACCGCGCCGCGCGGCCGCCAGCTGCGCACCGGCGCGGAGTCCGGCGCGCGGACGAGCCTGCGGGCCAGCACGCCCGACGGCCGCAGCGCGACCTGGTCCTCGCCGTCGGTGCGGGCGAGCACCCCGGCGAGCCGGGTGGCCGCCCGCTCGTCGACGACCTCCGGCAGGTCCACGAGGCCGCCCCAGTGCCGGGGGTGTTCGAGGGCGGCGACCCGGCCGAGGCCCCACACCGGGGCCTGCTCGGGGCTCGCCGGCACCTCGCTGCCGCCGGTGCCGACCGCGCCCCGGGTGACGCACCACAGGGGCGCCGCGGGGTCCGCGTCGAGCACGGCGTGCAGCAGGGACAACGTCGCGGTCAGGCCGGCCGGGAGCGCGGGGTGCCCGGGCTGCGGCGTGGTGTCGAGGGCGAGCAGGGAGAGGATGCCCGTCACGTCGCGGTCGCGCAGGTGTCCGGCCAGCGTCGCCGCGTCGGCGGTGGCCGGATCGACGGTGAGCGTCTCGACCTCGGCCAGCTGCTCGTGCAGCGCCGCCGCGCAGCTGTGCGCCACCGCGCCGGCCGCGGGCGGGGTGATCACCAGCCACCGGCCGGACAGCACCGGCGCCACCGGCTCGGTGACCGCCTTCCACCGCACCGCGTACCGCCACGAGTCCACCGTGGAGCGCTCGCGCATCCTGCGGTGCCAGGAGGACAGCGCGGGCAGCAGCGCCTCGACGTCGGCCGCCGACGGCAGGTCGAGGGTGTCGGCGACGGCCGTGGCGTCCCCGGCCTCGACGGCCGACCAGAACCGGCCCTCCTGCGCGGAGCCGGCGGGCACCGGGAGGTCGAGCGGGTCGTGCGCCCGCGGCCAGTACCTCCGGCGCTGGAAGGCGTAGGTGGGCAGGTCGACCCGCCGGGCGCCGGGGAAGACCGCGGACCAGTCGGGGGTGACGCCGTGGACGTGCGCCTCGGCCAGGCTGGTGAGGAAGCGGCGCGGGCCGGCGTCGTCGCGGCGCAGCGTGCCGATGGCCTCGGCGGCCGCGCCGGGGGTGTCCGCGACGGTCTCCTGGATCGCCGGGGTGAGCACCGGGTGCGGGCTCACCTCGACGAACAGCCGGTGGCCCTGGCGCAGCAGCGCGGCGGTGGCGTCGTCGAACCGCACGGTCCGCCGCAGGTTGGTGTACCAGTACTCGGCGTCGAGGGTCGCGGTGTCCACCGGCTCGCCGGTGACGGCCGAGTAGAACGGGATGGCCGACGACCGCGGGGCGATGCCGGCGAGGGCGTGGCGCAGCCGCGCGTGGATGGCCTCGACCTGGCGGGAGTGCGACGCGTAGTCGACGGGGATGTGCCTGGCCCGCACGCCGTCCGCGGTCATCGCGGCCACCAGCTCGTCGAGCGCGCCGGGGGTGCCGGACACGACGACCGACGCGGGGCCGTTGACCGCGGCGAGGTCCAGCGCCCCGTCCCAGGCGGCGATGCGCTCGCGGACCCGGCCGGCGGGCAGCGCCACGGACACCATGCCGCCGCGGCCGGACAGCTCCTCGGCGATCGCCTGGCTGCGCAGCGCGACCACGGTGGCGGCGTCGGGCAGCGACAGCGCGCCGCAGACCACCGCCGCGGCGAGCTCGCCCTGGCTGTGCCCGACGACGGCGGCGGGCTCGACGCCGTGCGCCCGCCACAGCGCCGCGAGCGACACCATGACCGCGAACAGCAGCGGCTGCACCACGTCGACGCGGTCGAACAGCTCCCCGGGCTCGCGGAGCACCTCGGCGAGGGAGAAGTCCACGTGCGGGGCCAGCGCGTGCGCGCAGGCCTGGAACTCGTCGCGGAACACCGGCGAGGAGTCGAGCAGCTCCAGCGCCATGCCGGGCCACTGCGAACCCTGGCCCGGGAAGACGAACACGGCCTTGCCCGCGGTACCGGTGCCGGTGATCACGTCCGGGGACGGCCGGCCGGTGGCCAGCGCGGCGAGCCCGCCGAGCAGCTCCTCGCGGTCGGCGCCGACGACCGCGGCGCGGTGGTCGAGCGCGGCGCGCGTGGTGGCCAGGGAGTACCCGACGTCCGCGGCCGACGCGTCCCGGTCGGCGGTCAGGTGGGTGTGCAGGCGCAGGGCCTGCGCGCGCAGCGCCTGCTCGCTGACCGCGGACAGCACCAGCGGTACCGGGCCGTGCACATCGGAGGGTGCGGCGGGCGGCTCGCCCGGCGCCTCCTGGATGATCACGTGGGCGTTGGTGCCGCTGGCGCCGAACGACGACACGCCCGCCCGGCGCGGCCGGTCCTCGCGTGGCCAGGTGACCGGCTCGGTGAGCAGCGCGACCTCGCCCGCGGTCCAGTCGACGTGCGTGCTGGGCCGGTCGACGTGCAGGGTCTTCGGCAGCAGTTCGTGCCGCATCGCCAGGACCATCTTCATCACCCCGGCCACGCCGGCCGCGGCCTGGGTGTGGCCGATGTTGGACTTGACCGCGCCGAGCCGCAGCGGCCGGTCCCGGTCCTGCCCGTAGGTGGCGAGCAGCGCCTGCGCCTCGATCGGGTCGCCCAGCGTGGTGCCGGTGCCGTGCGCCTCCACGGCGTCCACATCGGACGGCCGCAGGCCCGCGCCGGCGAGCGCGTCGCGGATCACGCGCTGCTGGGCCGGCCCGTTCGGCGCGGTGAGGCCGTTGGAGGCGCCGTCGGAGTTGATCGCCGAGCCGCGCACGACGGCGAGCACCGGGTGCCCGTTGCGCCGGGCGTCGGCGAGCCGCTCGACGAGCAGGACGCCGGCACCCTCGCCCCATCCGGTGCCGTCGGCGGCGTCGGCGAACGCCTTGCACCGGCCGTCCTCGCTGAGCCCGGACAGCGTGCTGAACTCGACGAACGGGCCCGGCGTGGACATGACGGTGACGCCGCCGGCGAGCGCGAGCGAACACTCCCCCGCCCGCAGCGCCTGCGTGGCGAGGTGCAGCGCGACCAGCGAGGACGAGCACGCCGTGTCGACGGTGACCGTCGGGCCCTCGAGGCCGAAGGTGTAGGCGAGCCGGCCGGAGACGATGCTCGCGGTGGTGCCGCCGACGAGCTGGCCCTCGACGTCCTCGGCCGAGGACAGCAGGACGTAGCTGTAGTCCTGGGCGTTGCTGCCGACGAACACGCCGGTGCGGGTGCCGGACAGCGACCGCGGGTCGATGCCGGCCCGCTCGATCGCCTCCCAGGAGGTCTCCAGCAGCAGCCGCTGCTGGGGGTCCATCGCGACCGCCTCGCGCGGGCTGATGCCGAAGAACGCGGCGTCGAAGTCGGCGGCGTCGTGCAGGAAGCCGCCCGCCTGGACGTAGGAGGTGCCGCGTTCCCGGCCGAACAGCTGGTCGAGGTCCCAGCCGCGGTCGGCGGGGAACGGCGAGATCGCCTCGCCGCCGTCGGCGAGCAGCCGCCAGAGCTGCTCGGGGGTGGTGATGCCGCCGGGGAACCGGCAGGCCATCCCGACGATGGCGACGTCGTCGGTCCCGGTGTCCCGCGGGGAGGCGGCCGGCGCCGGTGCGGGTCCGGCGGTCTCACCGGCCAGCTCGGCGAGCAGGTGCCCGGCGAGCGCGACCGGCTTGGGGTAGTCGAACGCGAGGCTCGCGGGCAGCCGCAGGCCGGTAGCGGTGTTCAGCCGGTCGCGCACCTCGATCGCGGTGAGCGAGTCGACGCCCAGGTCCTTGAAGGACAGCTGCGGGGCGACCTCGGCGGCCGACCGGTAGCCCAGGACGGCGGCCACCTCGCCGCGCACGAGGTCGAGCAGCGCCTCGGTGCGGTCGGCGGCGGGCAGCGCGGCGAGCCGGTCCGCCCAGCGGGTGCGCGCGTCGCCGTGGGCGGCGTCGGCCGGGGAGGATTCGAGGACGGCGGCGACCTCGGGCAGGCCGGCGATCAGCGGGCTGCGCCGCGCGGTGCAGAAGATCGGGGCGAACGTCGGCCAGTCCACGACGGACACGACGAGGGTGGTCTCGTCCCGGTCGAGCGCCTGGCCGAGCGCGGTGAGCCCGAGGTCGGGCCGCATCGGCGCGAGGCCCCACCGGGCGATGTGCTCGGCGGTCTCGCCCGCGGCCATGCCCTCGCCGGCCCACGGGCCCCAGGCGACGGCGGTGGCGGCGAGGCCGCGGGCGCGCCGCTGCTCGGCGAGCGCGTCGAGGAAGGTGTTGGCCGCGCCGTAGGCGGCGGCGTTGCCGCTGCCCCACACGCCGCCGATCGAGGAGAACAGCACGAACGTGCCGGCGTCGGGCAGCAGCGCGTCGAGGTTGAGCGCGCCGCCGACCTTGGCACGCAGCACGTCGGCGAACTCGGGCATGCCGGTCTCGGCGAGCGGCACGGACTCGGCGACCCCGGCGGTGTGCATGACCGCGGTCACCGGGTTCTCGGCCAGCACGGCGGCGAGCGCGTCGCGGTCGGCGACGTCGCAGGCGACGACGGTGGCGGTGACGCCCCGTTCGGCCAGCTCGGCGACGAGCTCGGCGGCCCCCGGCGCGGCGGGGCCGGAACGGCTGGTGATCAGGATGTCGGTCGCGCCGCGGCCGGCGAGCCAGCGCGCGACCCGGGCGCCGAGCGCGCCGGTGCCGCCGGTGATCAGCACGGTCCCGGTGGGCCGCCAGGTGTCCTCCGGCGCGGCGCCGGCGAGCGGTGCGCGGACGAGCCGGCGGCCGAACACGCCGGTGTCGCGGACGGCGACCTGGTCCTCGCCGTGGCCGCCGGCCAGGACGGACACGAGCGCCGCCGCGCTCCGGTCGTCCAGGGTCTCCGGCAGGTCGACGAGGCCGCCCCAGCGGGCGGGGAACTCGAGGGCGGCGACCCGCCCGTAGCCCCAGATCTGGGCCTGCATGGGGCTGGGCGCGCGGTCGGCGCGGCCGGTCATGACCGCGCCCCGGGTGCAGGTCCACAGGGGAGCCTCGATCCGGGCGTCACCCAGCGCCTGCAGCAGCAGCACGTTGGCGACGAGGCCACCGGACATCGGGGCGTGCTCGGCGTGCGGCTCGTCGCGGGTGCCGAGCAGGGACAGCACGCCGTCGACGCCACCGGCGCCGGTGACCGCGTCGAGCAGCTCACCGGCGAGGTCCCACCGCTCGGTGCCGGTCGCGGGCAGCCGCAGTTCGACCACGCGGGCGCCGTGGGCGCGCAGCGCGTCGACGGCCGGGCCGGGTCCGGGCTGCCCGTCGGGCAGCACGGCGAGCCAGGTGCCGGGTACCGGCGGGGTGGGCAGGCCGTCCAGCGGCTGCCAGGTCACGCGGTAGCGCCAGGAGTCCACAGTGGACAACTCGCGGCGGCCCCGCCGCCAGGCGGACAGGGCGGGCAGCACGGTGCTCAGGCCGTTGCCGGGGTCGAGGCCGAGGGTGGTGGCGACCGTGTCGACGTCCGCGGTCTCGACGGCCTGCCAGAAGCGGTCCTCGGCCGGGTCGGCGCTCTCGGACCCCGCGGGACTCCCGGTGAGCCAGTAGCGGTCGCCCTCGAAGGGGTAGGTGGGCAGCTCGACGCGGCGGCCGCCCCAGGTGTCGAAGACGGCCGCCCAGTCCGCGCGCACGCCGGCGACGTGGGCGGCGGCGAGCGCGCCGAGCAGCGCCTCCGGCTCGCTCCGGTCGCGGCGCAGCGCCGGGATGGCGTGGTCGACGTGGGCCGACAGCGCGCCCTGCGGGCCGAGCTCGAGGAAGGTGGTGACGTTGTCCTCGCGCAGCGTCCGGATGCCGTCGGCGAAGCGGACGGTGTCGCGGACCTGGCGCACCCAGTGGGCCGGGTCGGTGACGTCCCCGAGCATGCGGATCGTCGGCGGGTGGTAGGTGAGCGACCCGGCGACGGTGGCGAACTCGTCGAGCATCGGCTCCATCAGCCGCGAGTGGAACGCGTGGGAGACGGTGAGCCGCTTGACCCGCCGTCCCTCGGCCCGCCAGGTCTCCTCCAGCACCGCCGATCTCGTCCTCGGTGCCGGAGACGACCAGCGAGGTGGGGCTGTTGACCGCGGCGACGTCGATGCCCTCGGGCACATCGGCTTCCGAGCCCTCGACCGCGAGCATCGCGCCGCCGGCGGGCAGCGCCTGCATCAGCCGGCCGCGCGCGGCGACCAGGGTGCAGGCGTCGTCCAGCGAGAGGACCCCGGCGACGTGGGCGGCGGCGATCTCGCCGATCGAGTGGCCCAGCAGGTAGTCGGGCTCGATGCCCCAGGACTCCAGCAGCCGGAACAGCGCCACCTCGAACGCGAACAACGCCGCCTGCGCGCCTTCGGTCCGGTTCAGCGCCTCCTCGTCGTCGAACGGCACCCGCTCGAACCGCGCGGTGATCTCGTCCAGCGCCGCCGCGAACACGGGGAACGCCGCGTACAGCTCGCGACCCATGCCGGGCCGCTGCGAGCCCTGGCCGCTGAACAGGAACGCGAGGCGCCCGTCGCCCGCGACGCCCTGGAGCTGCCCGCGGCCTGCGGCGACGTCCCGCAGGCCGCGGAGCAGGTCGGTGCGGTCGCCGGCGAGCACCACGGCGCGGTGCTCCAGCGCGGCGCGGCCGGTGGCGAGCGAGCGAGCGACGTCGAGCACGTCGAGTCCCCGGCGGGAGTCCAGGTGGGACACCAGCCGGTCCGCCTGCGCCCGCAGCGCCTCCGCGCTGCGCCCGGACACGACGCAGGGAACGACGGAAGCCGGGGTGCCCTCGGCGGTGTCGCGGGCGACGGCGGGGGCCTGCTCGATGATCGCGTGGGCGTTGGTGCCGCTCATGCCGAACGAGGACACCCCGGCCCGGCGCGGGCGGCCGGTCTCCGGCCAGGGCCGGGTCTCGGTGAGCAGCTCCACCGCGCCGGCCGACCAGTCGACGTGCGAGGACGGCTCGCCGACGTGCAGGGTCGGCGGCAGCAGCCCGCGCCGCAGCGCCAGCACCATCTTGATCACCCCGGCGACCCCGGCGGCCGCCTGGGTGTGCCCGATGTTCGACTTGACCGAGCCCAGCCACACCGGCTCGTCGCGGTCCTGCCCGTAGGTGGCGAGCAGGGCCTGCGCCTCGATCGGGTCGCCGAGCCTCGTGCCGGTGCCGTGCGCCTCCACGGCGTCCACATCGGACGGTACGAGGCCGGCCGAGCCCAGCGCCTGCTCGATGACCCTGCGCTGGGACGGCCCGTTCGGTGCGGTGAGGCCGTTGGAGGCGCCGTCGGAGTTGACCGCGGAACCGCGGATCACCGCCAGCACCTCGTGCCCGTCCCGGATCGCGTCGGACAGCGGGGCGAGCAGCAGCACGCCGGCGCCCTCGCCCCAGCCGGTGCCGTCGGCCGTGTCGGCGAACGCCTTGCACCGGCCGTCGCCGGCCAGGCCGCCCTGCCGGCTGAACTCGCTGAACAGGCCGAGCCCCGCCAGCACCGACACGCCGCCGGCGAGCGCCATCCCGCACTCCCCGGCCCGCAGCGACTGGCAGGCAAGGTGGATCGCGACCAGCGAGGACGAGCACGCGGTGTCGACGGTGATCGCCGGGCCCTTGAGCCCGAACAGGTAGGCCACCCGGCCGGACACCACGCTGCCCGCGCTGCCGGTGAGCAGGTGTCCCTCGGCGCTCTGCGGCAGGTCGGCGTCCAGGCCGTAGTTCGACGCGCCCGCGCCCAGGAACACGCCGGTCTGGTCGCCGCGCAACGACAGCGGGTCGATGCCGGCGCGCTCGACGACCTCCCAGCACGTCTCGAGCACCATGCGCTGCTGGGGGTCCATGGTGAGCGCCTCGCGCGGGCTGATCCCGAACAGCGCGGCGTCGAACCGGTCGGCGTCGTCGACGAACCCGCCGCGGATGCCCATGGCGTCGCCCGCGGCGGTGTCCCAGCCGCGCCCCTCGGGCAGCCCGGTGACGGCGTCGGTGCCACTGATCACCAGCTGCCACAGGTCGTCCGGACCGCGCACGCCGCCGGGGTAGCGGCAGCTCATCGCGATGATCGCGATCGGCTCGGGCTCGGCGGCCCGTGCCGCGTGCAGCTGGCGCCGGGTCTCGGTCAGGTCGGCCGTGACCTTCTTGAGGTACTGCAGCAGCTTCTCTTCGTTGGTCACGACACACCAAGCTCTCTGTCGATGTAGTCGAAGACGTCCTCGGCGGACGCGGTCTCCAGCCGTTCGGTGACGCCGTCGCCGGTGCCGTTCGTGGCGGTCAGCCGCGCGGTGAAGCGCTGCAGGCGGGCGGCGAGCGCGGCGCGGTCCACGTCGGCGGCGAGCAGCGCGTCCAGGTCGGCGGTCAGCCGGTCGAGCGGGTCCTGCGGTGGCCTCCGCCGCCCGCCTAGCTGGTCGAGCAGCCGGGTGGTCAGCTCGTCCGGGGTCGGGTGGTCGAAGACCAGCGTCGCCGGGAGCCGGACGCCGGTCGCGGTGGCGAGCCGGTTGCGCAGCTCGACGGCGGTGAGGGAGTCGAAACCGAGCTCCTTGAAGGACTTCTCCGCGCCGATCGTGTCGGCGTTGCGGTGGCCGAGCACCGCGGCGGCGTGCGACCGGACCCGGTCGAGGACCGTGCGGCGCTGCTCGGGCTCGGGCAGCCCGGCGAGGTGGTCGGCGAGCGACACCTCGCCCGCCCGGCCGGCCGCCGTGGCCAGGCGCCGCGCGGGGGCGCGCACGAGCCCGCGCAGCAGCGCCGGAACCGAGGCCGCCCGGCGCAGCCCGGCCAGGTCGAGGTGCACCGGGACCAGGTGGGCTCGCGGCAGCCCGAGGGCCGCGTCGAACAGCGCCGTGCCCTGCTCGGCGGTGATCCGGGCACCGGCGCGGGCCCGGTCGTGGTCGGACAGGTGCCCGGTCATCGCGCTGGCCTGCTCCCACAGCCCCCAGCCGAGGGAGACGGCCGGGAGGCCGAGCGCGCGGCGGTGCTGGGCGAGCGCGTCCAGGTAGGCGTTGGCGGCGGCGTAGTTGGCCTGGCCGGGCGCGCCGATCGTCGCGGACGCCGAGGAGAACAGGACGAACATCGCGAGGTCGGCGTCCCGGGTCAGCTCGTGCAGGTTGGCCGCGGCGGCGACCTTGGGCCGCAGCACCGCGTCCAGCCGCTCGGGGGTGAGCGAGTGCAGCACGCCGTCGTCGAGCACGCCGGCCGCGTGCACGACGCCGGTCAGCGGGTGCTCGGCCGGGATCGCGTCGAGCACCGCGGCCAGCGCGTCGCGGTCGGCGGCGTCGCAGGCGACGACCGTGACCTCCGCGTCCAGGCTCGCCACCAGGTCCGCGGCACCGGGGGCGTCGGGCCCGGTGCGGCTGGTGAGCACGAGGTGCCGCACGCCGTACCCGGCGACGAGGTGGCGGGCGAGCAGGCCGCCGAGCGTGCCGGTGCCACCGGTGATCAGCACCGTGCCGTCCGGGTCGGGCGGCCGCGGGACGGTGAGGACGTTCTTGCCGGTGTGCCGGCCCCGGCCCATGTGCCGGAACGCCGCGGCCGCGTCGCGCAGGTCCCAGCCGGTGACCGGCAGCACCCGCAGGGCGCCCTCGTCGAGCAGGCCGAGGACGGTGCCGAACATCGCGGCGATACGCTCGGCGCCCGCCTCGGCGAGGTCGAAGGCGCGGTAGGTGATGCCCGGGTGCTCCTCGGCGACGTCGTCCGGGTTCCGGATGTCGGTCTTGCCCATCTCGATCAGCCGCCCACCGGGGGCGAGCACGCCGAGCGAGGCGTCCACGAGCTCCCCGGCCAGCGAGTTGAGCACGACGTCGACGCCGCGGCCGTCGGTGGCGGCGCGGAACGCGAGCTCGAAGTCGGTCGTGCGGGACGAGGCGATGTGGTCGTCGTCGAGCCCCAGCTCGCGCAGCACGTGCTGCTTGGCCGGGCTCGCCGTGGCGAACACCTCGGCGCCGAGGTGCCGGGCGAGCTGCACCGCGGCCATGCCGACCCCGCCCGCGGCGGCGTGCACCAGGACGGTCTGTCCCGGCCGGACGTCCGCGAGGTCGGCGAGGCCGTAGTAGGCGGTGAGGAACACCGTGGGCACCGACGCCGCCTGCGCGAACGTCCACTCGGGACGCATCGGGGCGAGCGCGGCCCGCTCGGTCACGGTGACCGGGCCGAACCCCTCGGCGAACAGGCCGAACACCCGGTCGCCGGCGGCCAGGTCGGTGACCGCGGAGCCGACCTCCAGCACGACGCCCGCGCCCTCGGTGCCCATGCCGGACTGGTCGGGGACCAGGCCGAGCGCGATGGCCACGTCGCGGAAGTTCAGCCCGGCGGCGCGGACGCCGACCCGGACCTGGCCGGCGCCGAGCGGCGCCGCCGCGGTAGGCGCGTCGATCAGGGCCAGGTGGTCGAGGGTGGTGCCGCCGGTGACGTCGAGCCGCCACGGGCGGCCGGTGCCGGGCACCGCGAGCGGGGTCGTGGCCGCCGCGGCGAGCCGGGGCACGAGCACCTCGCCCGCGCGGACGGCCAGCTGCGGCTCGTCCACCGCGCCGAGGGCGAGCAGCAGGCCCGCCCGGGAGCCGGGACGGCCGTCGAGGTCGACGAGGTGGAAGCGGTCCGGGTTCTCCGACTGGGCGCTGCGCACCAGCCCGTGCACCGCGGCGCCGGCGAGGTCGCCGACGTGCTCCCCCGGGTGCACGCCGACCGCGCCGCGGGTGAGGACCACGAGGCGGGAGTCGGCGAACCGTTCCCCGGCGAGCCAGTCCTGGGCGACCGCGAGCGCCTCCACCGCGGCGTCGCGTGCGGATCCGGACTCGCTCGGCCACAGCACGGCCTCGGGGACCTCGGCGCCGGAGTCCACGGCCTCCGCGAGCGCGGCGAGGTCCGGGTACCAGGCGACCGCGCCCAGGTGGGCGGCCAGCTCCTCGGCGAGGCCGGCGCGGTCCTCGCCGACGACCGCGAGCCGCTGCGGCGCGGCCCGGTCCGCGGCGAAGGGCACCCAGTCCACCTGGAACAGCGAGCCGGTGGCGCGCGGGGTGGTGGCGGCCGGGCGCAGGGTCAGCGACTCGACGGCGGCGACCGGGTTGCCGAGCGCGTCGGCGGTGGTGACCGCGAGGGTGTCGGTGCCCTGCGCGGTGATCCGGGCGCGGAGCACGGTGGCGCCCCCGGCATGCAGCGAGACCCCGGTCCACGCGAAGGGCAGCACCTGCCCGTCGATCAGCCCGCCGAGGCCGGCCGCGTGCAGCGCCGCGTCGAGCAACGCCGGGTGCAGGCCGAACCGGGCGGCGTCGGCGTGCGCGGCCTCGGGCAGCGCCACCTCCGCGCACACCTCGTCACCCGTCCGCCAGGCGGCCCGCAGGCCCCGGAAGGTCGGGCCGTAGGCGTAGCCGGCCGCGTCGAGCGCGTCGTAGCAGCCGGTCAGGTCGATCGGTTCGGCGCCCGCGGGCGGCCAGGCGGTGAGCGCGGGCGGGGCGGGAACCTCGTCGTCGCTCAGCACGCCGGTGGCGTGCCGCGTCCAGCCGCCGTCCGGGTCGCCGGCCGGTCGCGAGTGGACGGTGAAGTTCCGGTCGCCGTCCACGTGCACCTGCACGGTGACCGCGCCGGTCTCGGGGATGGCCAGCGGGGTCTGCAGGGTCAGCTCGGCCACCCGGTCGCAGCCGAGCCCGCCGCCCGCCCGGACCGCGAGGTCGACGAACGCCGTACCGGGCAGCAGCACGGTGCCGAGCACGGTGTGGTCGGCAAGCCAGGGGTGGGTGGCGAGCGACAGGGAGCCCAGCCACAGCACGCCCGCGCCGGCCACCGGCACCACGGTGTCCACGAGCGGGTGGTCGACGCCGTCGAGCGCGACCGTGCCCTTCGGCCGGGGCCAGTACCGCTCGTGGTCGAACGCGTAGGTGGGCAGCGCGACGGGCGCCGCCTCCGGCAGCGCTGCGCGCCAGTCGACCGGCAGCCCGCGCACCCACGCCTCGGCGAGGGCGGTGAGCCAGCGTTCCCGGCCGCCGGACTCGCGGCGCAGGGTGCCGAGCACGATGCCGTCGCCGGCGAGGGTCTCCTCGACGGCCATGGTCAGCACGGGGTGCGGGCTGACCTCGACGAAGGTCGACCGGCCGCTCTCGTGCGCGGCCTCGGTTGCCCGGTCGAACCGGACCGTGCGGCGCAGGTTCTCGTACCAGTACCCGGCGTCGAGGCCGGTGGTGTCGAGCTCGCGGCCGGTCAGCGCGGAGTAGAACGGGATCTCCGCCTGGCGCGGGGTGATGGGGGCCAGCTCGGCGAGCAGGCCGTCGCGGATCAGCTCGACCTGGACCGAGTGCGAGGCGTAGTCGACGGGGATGCGCCGGGCCCGGTCGGGGACGGCGGCGAGCAGCTCGTCGAGGGCGCCGGTGTCGCCGGAGACCACGGTGGACAGCGGGCCGTTGACGGCGGCGACACCCAGCGCGTCGCCCCAGGGCTCGATGAGCACGGCGACGTCGTCCGGGGCGGCGGCGACCGACACCATGCCGCCCTTGCCGGACAGGCCGTTCGCGATGGCCTTCGCGCGCAGCGCGACGACGCGGGCGCCGTCGTCGAGGCTGAGCGCGCCGGCGACGACGGCGGCGGCGATCTCGCCCTGCGAGTGGCCCATGACCGCGGCCGGGCGGACGCCCGCGGACCGCCACAGCGCGGCGAGGCCGATCATGACCGCCCACAGCGCGGGCTGCACCACGTCGACGCGGTCGAGCCCGGTGCCGCGCAGCACGTCCAGCAGCGACCAGTCGACGTAGGGGGTGAGCGCCCGCTCGCACTCCTCGACCGCGTCGCGGAAGGCCGGCTCGGCGTCGAGCAGCTCGGCGGCCATGCCGGCCCACTGCGCGCCCTGGCCGGGGAACACGAACACCGCACCGCCGGCCGGGCGGGCCGTGCCCTGGACGAGGCCGGGGGCGTCGGCGCCCTCGGCCAGCGCGGCGAGCGCGCCGGTGTCGAGGACGACCGCGCGGTGCGCGAGGGTGGCCCGGGCGGTGGCGAGGGTCCAGGCGACGCCCGCGGTGTCGGCGTCCACGGCGGACAGGCGGGCGGCCTGCTCGCGCAGGCTGCCTTCGGTGCCGGCGGACAGCACCCACGCGGTGCCGGACCGGCCCGCGGGCGCCGGCCGGGCGAGGGGGGCGTCGGGAGCCTGCTCGAGGATCACGTGCGCGTTGGTGCCGCTGACGCCGAACGAGGAGACGCCCGCGCGGCGGGGACGGCCGGTGGCCGGCCACTCGCGCCCCTCGGTGAGCAGGGCGACCGCGCCGGTCGCCCAGTCCACCTCGGGGGTGGGGGCGTCGACGTGCAGGGTGGGCGGCAGGTACCCGTGGCGCAGCGCCTGCACCATCTTGATCACCCCGGCGACGCCGGAGGCGGCCTGGGTGTGCCCGATGTTGGACTTCACCGAGCCGAGCAGCAGCGGCTCGCCGCGGTCCTGCCCGTAGGTGGCGAGCAGGGCCTGCGCCTCGATCGGGTCGCCGAGCCTCGTGCCGGTGCCGTGCGCCTCCACCGCGTCCACATCGGACGGTTCGAGGCGGGCGGCGGCGAGCGCCTGGCGGATCACCCGCTGCTGGGACGGGCCGTTGGGCGCGGTGAGCCCGTTGGACGCGCCGTCCTGGTTCACCGCGGAGCCGCGCACGACGGCCAGCACCCGGTGCCCGTCGCGCCGCGCGTCGGACAGCCGCTCCAGCAGCACCAGGCCGACCCCCTCGCCCCAGCCGGCGCCGTCGGCGGCCGCGGCGAAGGACTTGCACCGCCCGTCCGCGGCGACCCCGTTCTGCCGGCTGAACTCGGAGAAGATGCCGGGCTGGGCCATCACGACCACGCCGCCGGCCAGCGCCATCGAGCACTCGCCGGCACGCAGCGCCTGGGCGGCGAGGTGCAGCGCCACGAGCGAGGACGAGCACGCGGTGTCGACGGTGACCGCGGGGCCTTCCAGGCCGAAGGTGTAGGAGACCCGGCCGGACACGACGCTGGCGGCGCTGCCGGTGGCGACCTGGCCCTCGACGCCGTCCGCCGACGCGGCGAGCACGGAGAGGTAGTCCTGGCTGTTGGTGCCGGCGAACACGCCGGTCCGGCTGCCGCGCAGCGAGGTCGGGTCGAGGCCGGCGCCCTCGAACGCCTCCCAGGACGCCTCCAGCAGCAGCCGCTGCTGCGGGTCCATCGCGATCGCCTCGCGCGGGGAGATCCCGAACAGGCCCGCGTCGAACTCGGCGGCGCCCGCGACGAAGCCGCCCTCCCGGGTGTGCGAGCTGCCCGGCCGGTCCGGGTCGCCGGGGTCGGCGCCGAGCAGCCAGTCCAGCGACCAGCCGCGGTCGGTGGGGAACGGGCCGATGCCGTCGCCGCCGGACGCGACGAGCCGCCAGAGGTCGTCCGGGGAGGCGACGCCGCCGGGGTAGCGGCAGCTCATGCCGATGATCGCGATCGGCTCGTCGTGGCCGGCCGTGGCGGGCTCCGAGCCGGCCGCCGCCGGGGCCGCGACGCCGAGCAGGGTGGCGAGGTGGGTGGCGAGGACGTGGGCGGTCGGGTGGTCGAAGACGAGCGTGGCGGGCAGGGTGAGGCCGGTCAGGTCGGCGAGCCGGTCACGCAGCTCGACCGCGGTGAGCGAGTCGAACCCGAGGTCCTTGAACGCCCGCTCGGGCTCGATGGCGTCCACAGTGGAGTGCCCGAGGACGGCGGCGGCGCCGGTCCGGACGATGTCGAGCAGGATCTCGTCGCGGTCGCCCTCGGCGAGCCTGCGGTGCAGGTCGGCGGACCCGGCACGCTCGGCGGAGGCATCGGCGGCGGGCGCGAGCGCGCGGGCGACCTCGGGCAGGTCGGCGATGAGCGGGCTGGGCCGCGAGGAGGTGTACGCGGTGGCGAACCGGGCCCAGTCGACGTCGGCGACGACGACGCAACCCAGGTCGTGGTCGACCGCGTCGGCGAACGCGCCGGCGGCGAGCGCCGGGTCCATGGCGGCGAGGCCGCGGCGGAGCAGGTAGTCCTCGGCGTCCTCGGTGACCAGCATGCCCGCCCCGGCCCACGGTCCCCAGGCGATGGAGGTGCCGCTGCGGCCCCGGGCGCGGCGGTTCTCGACGAGGCCGTCGAGGTAAGCGTTGGCGGCGGCATAGGCGGCCTGGCCGGCGCTGCCCCAGACACCGGAGATCGAGGAGAAGGTGACGAACGCGTCGGCGTCGGGCAGCAGCTCGTCCAGGACGCGGGCGCCGCCGACCTTGGCGCGCAGCACGTCGGTGAGCTCGGCCAGGCCGGCCTCCAGCAGGGGCTGGTACTCGACCGCGCCCGCGGTGTGCACGACGGCGCCGACCGGGTACTCGGCGAGCAGCGCGGCGACGGCGTCGCGGTCGGCGACGTCGCAGGCGGCGACGGTCACCCGGGCGCCGAGTGCGGTCAGCTCCGCGGTGAGCTCGTCGGCGCCGGGGGCGTCGAGACCGCGCCTGCTGGCCAGCAGCAGGTGGGGCGCGCCGCGCTCGGCGAGCACGCGGGCGACGCGGGCGCCGAGCGCGCCGGTGCCGCCGGTGACGAGGACCGTCCCCTCCGGACGCCAGGGGGCCGGGGCGGGGCCGGGCGGCGGGGCGTGCCGGACCCGGCGGGCGAACAGGCCGGAGCCGCGCACGGCGACCTGGTCCTCGGTGCCGTCGGCGAGCACCGCCGCGAGCCGCTCGCCCGCCCGCCGGTCGAGGGTCTCCGGGAGGTCGATGAGGCCGCCCCAGCGCCGCGGCAGCTCGAGGGCGGCGACCCGGCCGAGCCCCCACACCTGGGCCTGGTCGGCGCTGGGCGGCGGGTCGAGCCTGCCGACCGAGACCGCCCCGATCGTGACGGTCCACAGTGGTGCATCCAGCTTGGCGGCGTCGAGTGCCTTGACGAGCACGGCGGTGGCGGCGAGGCCGACGGTCATGCCCGGATAGCCGGGGTGTTCCCCGGTGCCCGTGCCGGCGAGGGACAGCACGCCGGCGAGGCCGCCTTCCTGCTCGCCGGCCTGCAGCAGGTCGGCGGCGACCGACCACGGGTCGGTCTCCGCGGGGTCGAGGGCGAGCTCGCGCACCGCGGCGCCGGCGGCGCGCAGGGCCGGGGCGAGGTCGGGCGCGCCGGCGGGCGGCGTGACGAGCAGCCAGGTGCCGGTGAGCGGCGCGGCGGGCCGGTCGGCGACGGGCGTCCACTCGGTGCGGTACCGCCAGGAGTCCACGGTGGACCGCTCGGCGGCGCGGCGGCGCCACGCGGACAGGGCGGGCAGCACGGCGCCGAGCGCGTCGGCGTCGAGGCGCAGCGCGCCGGCGACGGCGGCGGCGTCCTCGCGCTCGATGGCGGCCCAGAGCTGTGCCTGGGCGGCGTCCTGCCCGCCGGTGGCGGGCGCGGGCTGCTCGGGGGCGAACGTGTCGAGCCAGTAGCGCTGCCGCTGGAAGGCGTAGGTGGGCAGGTCGACCCGCCGCCCGCCGGGGACGGCGCGGGCCCAGTCGACGGAGGCGCCGCGGACCCACGCCCTGGCCACGGCGGTGAGCAGCGTGCGGCTCTCGTCGTGGTCGCGGCGCAGTACCGGGGCGGCGTCGTCGACGTGGGCGGACAGGGCGCCGTCGGGTCCGAGCTCGAGAAAGGTGGTCACGCCCGCGTCGCGCAGTTCCCGGACCCCGTCGGCGAACCGCACGGTGTCGCGGACCTGCCGCACCCAGTGGGCGGGATCGGTGACCTCGCCGGGCATCCGGATGCGGGGCTCGTGGTAGGTCAGCGACTCGGCCACCACCGCGAACTCGTCGAGCATGGGCTCCATGAGCCGCGAGTGGAACGCGTGGGAGACGGTGAGCCGCTTGACCCGCCGGTCCTCGGCGCGCCAGGTCTCCTCCAGCGCGGCGATCTCCTCCTCGGTGCCGGAGACCACGAGCGAGGTGGGGCTGTTGACCGCCGCGATGTCGATGCCCTCGGGCACGTCGGCTTCCGAGCCCTCGACGGCGAGCATCGCGCCACCCGGCGGTAGGGCCTGCATCAACCGGCCCCGGGCGGCCACCAGGGTGCAGGCGTCGTCCAGCGACAGCACCCCCGCCACGTGCGCGGCCGCGAGCTCACCGATCGAGTGGCCCAGCAGGAAGTCCGGCGTCACACCCCACGATTCGAGCAGGCGGAACAGCGCGACCTCCAGCGCGAAGATGGCCGCCTGGGCGCCATCGGTCTGGTTCAGCGCCTCCTCGTCGTCGAACGGAACCCGCTCGAACCGCGCCGTTACCTCGTCCAACGCCGCCGCGAACACCGGGAACTCCGCGTACAGCTCGCGGCCCATGCCGACGCGCTGCGCACCCTGACCGGTGAACAGGAAGGCCAGCCTGCCGTCCCGGACGCTGCCGCGGACCGCGTGCGCCGGCAGGTCGCCGGCCGCCAGGGCGGCCAGGGCGCCGGCGTCGTCGCCGGTGCCGGCCAGCACGACCGCCCGGTGCTCCAGGTCGGCGCGGCCCGCAGCGAGCGAGTGCGCGACGTCCACGGTGGACGGTGCGGCGGCGTCCACGTGCGCGGCCAGCGCGGCGCACTGGGCGGCCAGGGCGTCGGCGGTGCGCGCCGACACGGGCCACGGCACTGTGTTCGATTGGCTCGCTCCGCTCGCCGGCGAGTGGGCCTGTACCCGGTGTCTTCCCTCCTGCGCTGCTCGCTCGCTCGTGGCCGAGCTCCCTGCGCTGCTCGTCAGTCCAGACACCGGCGGCCCACTCGCGGCCCGCTCGTCCTCAGGCGGCGCGTCCTCCAGGATCACGTGGGCGTTGGTGCCGCCGACGCCGAACGAGGAGATTCCGGCCCGGCGGGGGCGGCCGGTCTCCGGCCACGCCTGCGGCTCGGTGAGCAGCTCGACCGCGCCGGACGCCCAGTCCACGTGCGGGGTGGGCTCGTCGACGTGCAGCGTCCTCGGCAGCACGCCGTGCCGCATCGCCAGCACCATCTTGATCACCCCGGCGGCGCCGGAGGCGGCCTGGGTGTGCCCGATGTTGGACTTGATCGAGCCGAGCCACAGCGGCCGGTCGCGGTCCTGGCCGTAGGTGGCGAGCAGGGCCTGCGCCTCGATCGGGTCGCCCAGCGTGGTGCCGGTGCCGTGCCCCTCTACGGCGTCCACATCGGACGGTCGCAGGCCGCCGCCGGCGAGCGCGGCGCGGATGACGCGTTGCTGGGAGGGCCCGTTGGGGGCGGTGAGTCCGTTGGAGGCGCCGTCGGAGTTCACCGCGGAGCCGCGGACGACGGCGAGGACCTCGTGGCCGTTGCGCCGGGCGTCGGACAGGCGCTCGACGAGCAGCGCGCCGACGCCCTCGCCCCAGCCGGTGCCGTCCGCCGCCGCGGCGAACGAGGCGCAGCGGCCGGTGGAGGCGAGCCCGTTCTGCGTGCTGAACTCGGCGAAGAGGTCCGGGCTGGTGAGCACGGAGACGCCGGCGACCAGCGCCGTGTCGCACTCGCCGTTGCGCAGCGCGGCGGCGGCGAGGTGCAGGGCGACCAGGGACGACGAGCAGCCGGTGTCGACGGTGAGGGTTGGGCCCTCCATGCCGAAGGTGTAGGCGATGCGCCCGGACATGACGCTGGCGGAGGTGCCGGTGACGTAGTGGCCCTCCAACCCGGCGGCCACCCGCATGCCCACGCCGTAGCCCGAGGTGGACGCGCCGACGAACACCCCGGTCGCGGTGCCGCGCAGGGAGTGCGGATCGATCCCGGCGCGCTCCAGCACCTCCCACGAGGCCTCCAGCAGCAGCCGCTGCTGCGGGTCCATGGCCACGGCCTCGCGGGGGCTGATGCCGAACAGGCCCGCGTCGAACTCGGTAGCATCGTGGACGAAGCCACCCTCGGGGGTGTAGCTGCCCGCGGGCCCGAGGTCCCAGCACCGGTCGGTCGGGAACACGGAGATCCCGTCGCCGCCGGTGTCGACGAGCTCCCACAGGTCCTCGGGGGTGCGCACGCCCGCGGGGAAGCGGCAGCTCATGGCGACGATCGCGATGGGGTCGTCCTGGTCGATCGTGGCGGTGGCCGGCGTGGCGGTGTCCGCGGCGGACGTTCCGGTGAGGGTGTCGAGGAGGAACCGGCTCAGCGCCAGCGGGGTCGGGTGGTCGAACAGCAGGGTGATGGGGAGCTTCAGGCCGGTGGCGGCGGCGACCTTGTTGCGCACGCCGACGGCGGTGAGCGAGTCGATCCCCAGCTCCTTGAACGGCCGGTTGGTCTCGACGGCCTCCGGGCCGGAGTAGCCGAGGACGGCGGCGGCCGCGACCCGCACCAGCTCCAGGACGGTGTGCTTGCGCTCGGCGGGCGGCAGGGCGCGCAGCCGGGCGGCCTCGTCCGCGCCGCCGGCGTCGTCGGTGCTGTCGACCGCCTGGGTCCGCCGGACCTCCGGCAGGTCGGCGATCAGCGGGCTGGGCCGCACGGCGGTGAAGGTCTCGGCGAAGCGGGACCAGTCGACGTCGGCGACCGTCACCGCGGTCTCCCCCGCGTCGACCGCCGCGGCCAGCGCGGCCACGCACAGCGCGGCCGGCATCGGGGTGAAACCCCGGCGCCGCAGGGAGTCCATCACGCCGCCGCGGGTGGCCATGCCGCCGCCGTCCCAGGCGCCCCAGGCGATCGAGGTGGCGGGCAGGCCGGCGGCGGCGCGGTGCTCGGCGAGCGCGTCGAGGAAGGCGTTCGCGGCGGAGTACGCGGCCTGGCTGCCGCTGCCCCAGATGCCGGCGACGGAGGAGAACAGCACGAACGCCTCGGCGTCGGGCACCAGCTCGTGCAGGTGGACGGCGCCGAGGACCTTGGCGCGCAGGCCGTCGGTGAAGTCGGCGAGGTCGAGGTCGGTGAGCGGCATGGCCGGGTCGATGCCGGCGGTGTGCACGACGGCGGTGACCGGGTGCTCGGCGAGGAGGGCGGCGAGCGCGTCGCGGTCGGCGACGTCGCAGGCCACGATCGTGGCGGTGGCGCCGAGGTCGGCGAGCCGCTCGGTCAGCGCGGCCGCGCCGGGGGCGTCCGGACCGCGGCGGCTGGTGAGGACCAGCCGGTCCGCGCCGCGGGCGGCGAGCCAGGCGGCGACCTCCGCGCCGAGCGCGCCGGTGCCGCCGGTGACGAGCACCGCGCCGCCCGGCGTCCACGGGGTGGCCGGCACCCGGTCGGCCGGGGCGTGGCGCAGGCGGCGGGCGAGCACACCGGTGTCCCGGACCGCGAGCTGGTCCTCGCCGCCCAGGCCGCCGCCGAGCACGGCGGACAGCCGGGCGCCGGTGCGCTCGTCGAGGGCGGGGGGCAGGTCGAGGAGGCCACCCCAGCGGCTCGGGTACTCGAGAGCGGCGACCCGGCCCAGGCCCCAGACCTGCGCCTGCGCCGGGTTGCCGACCGGGTCGGCGGTCGCGGCGGCGACGGCGCCGGTGGTGGCGCACCACAGCGGGACGTCGAGGGCGATGTCGGTGAACGCCTGGATCAGGGAGACGGTGGCGCCGACGCCGGCGGCGAGCGCGGGGTCCTCGGGGTGCGGCCGCGGGTCCAGCGCGAGCAGCGACAGCACGCCGGCGACGTCCGGGTAGCAGGCCGCGGCGTCGTCGAGCCGCTCGGCGACGGTCCAGCGGTCCAGCTCGGAGTCGTCGAGCTCGATGTCGTGGACGACGGCGCCGTTGTCCCGCAGCGCGCGCAGGCAGCCGGCCACGAGGTCGGCCCCGGCGCCGCCGGCCGGCAGGACGACGAGCCAGGTGCCGCTCGCCCGCTCCGGGCCCGGCTCGACCGGCTGCCAGCCGACCCGGTAGCGCCACGAGTCCAGTGTGGACAGATCGCGGTCGCGGCGGCGCCAGGCGGTGAGCGACGGCAGCAGGGCGGACAGCGGCGTGTCGTCGCTGACGTCCAGCAGGGCGGACAGCTCGCCGAGGTCCGCGCGCTCGACGGCGTCCCAGAACGCGGACGGCGCTTCGGTCCCGTCGGTGCCGGCGGCCGCCGGTGCGTCCAGCCAGTAGCGGCTTCGCTGGAAGGCGTAGGTGGGCAGGTCGACGTGGCGGCCGTCGGGCAGGACGGTGGTCCAGTCGATGTCGACGCCGTGGACGTGGGCGTCGGCCAGTGCGGTCAGCCACCGCTCGGGGCCGCCGTCGTTGCGCCGCAGCGTGCCCAGCACGGTGCCGGGGTTCTCGGTGGCGTCGATGGTCTCCTGGATCGCGGTGATCAGCACCGGATGGGCGCTCGCCTCGATGAACGTGGACCGCCCGTCGGCCAGCAGCCGCCGGGTCACCTGCTCGAACAGGACCGGCTCACGCAGGTTTCGCCACCAGTACCCGGCATCCAGCGACTCGGTGTCCAACAGCTCACCGGTGACCGCGGAGTAGAACGGGATCCGCGCGGGGCGGGGCGTGACCGGGGCCAGCACGTCGAGGAGGCGGTCGCGGACCTGGTCGGCCTGCCGGGAATGGCCCGCACAGTCCGTCGGCACCCGCTTGGCCCGCACCCCGCGCCGCTCGCACTCGACCAGCAGCCCGTCGACCGCCTCGAGGTCCCCGGACACCACCGTCGACAGCGGACCCGACAACCCGGCGAGGCTCAGCGCACCGTCCCACGGGGCGATCAGCTCCTCGGCGGCCTGCGCGGACACCGACAGCGACACCATCCCGCCGTGCCCGGCCATGAACTCGGCCAGCAACCGGCTGCGCAACGCCACCACCCGCGCGCCGTCCGCCAGGCTCAACCCGCCGCACACCACGGCCGCGGCGATCTCGCCCTGGGAGTGGCCCGCCACCGCCGAGGGCACCACGCCCGCCGAACGCCACAACTCGGCGAGGGAGACGTTGACCGCCCACAACACCGGCTGCACCACGTCGACCCGCTCCAACGGCGGCGCACCGGCGGCATCCCGCAGCACGTCGAGCAGCGACCAGTCCACGAACTCACGCAGCGCGCCGGCGCACTCCTCGATCCGGGCCCGGAACACCGGCTCGGACTCCAGCAGGCCCGCGGCCATCCCGGCCCACTGCGAACCCTGGCCCGGGAACACCACGGCGACCCGGCCGTGGCCGAGGTCGCCGGTCCGGCGGACGACGCCGGGTGCCTCGTCGCCGCGGGCGAGCGCGGCCAGCCCGGCCCGCAGCGAGCCGGTGTCGCCGCCGAGGACGACCGCGCGGTGGTCGAGGGCGGCGCGCGAGGTCACCAGCGCGTGGCCCACGTCCACCGGGTCCACATCGGACCGGTCGAGATGGGACAGCAGGCGGGCGGCCTGGCCGCGCAGCGCGTCCGCGGTCCGGCCGGACACCACCCACGGCAGCACGGCGGTGTTCGATCGGCTCGCTCCGCTCGTGGGGCGGGTGCCGGTGGCCCGATCCCCGGCGGGGGCCTCCTCGATGACCACGTGCGCGTTGGTGCCGCTCACCCCGAACGACGAGACCCCGGCGCGGCGGGGCTCGTCGCGGCGGGGCCAGGGCCGTGGTTCGGTGAGCAGCTCGACCGCGCCCGCGGTCCAGTCGACGTGCGGGGTGGGCTCGTCGACGTGCAGGGTCTTCGGCAGGACCTCGTTGCGCAGCGCCATGACCATCTTGATGACGCCGGCCACCCCGGCCGCGCCCTGGGCGTGCCCGATGTTCGACTTGATCGACCCCAGCCACAGCGGGCGGTCGGCCGGTCTGGCGGCGCCGTAGGTCGAGAGCAGCGCCTGCGCCTCGATGGGGTCGCCGAGCCGGGTGCCGGTGCCGTGCGCCTCCACCGCGTCCACATCGGACGCCGCGACCCGCGCGCCGGCGAGCGCGGCGCGGATCACCCGCTCCTGGGACGGGCCGTTCGGCGCGGACAGCCCGTTGGAGGCGCCGTCCTGGTTCACCGCGGAACCCTTGACCACGGCGAGGATCCGGTGCCCGTTGCGCTGCGCGTCGGACACCTTCTCCAGCACGAGGACCCCGGCGCCCTCCGACCACCCGGTGCCGTCCGCGGTGGCCGAGAACGCCTTGCAGCGCCCGTCCTCGGCCAGGCCGCGCTGCCGGCTGAGCTCGGTGAAGATGTCGGGGTTGGTCATCACCGTGACACCGCCGGCGAGCGCGAGGGTGCACTCCCCCGCCCGCAGCGCCTGCGCCGCGAGGTGCAGCGCGACCAGGGAGGACGAGCAGGCGGTGTCGATGGTGACGGCCGGGCCTTCGAGCCCGAGCGTGTAGGAGACCCGGCCGGACACGACGCTCGCCGCGTTGCCGGTCAGCAGGTGGCCCGCGCCCTCGGGAAGCTCGCGCACGCCGAGGCCGTAGCCGGACGTGGACGACCCGACGAACACGCCGGTCTGGCTGCCGCGCAGGGAGATCGGGTCGATGCCGGCGCGTTCGACCGCCTCCCAGACCACCTCCAGCAGCAGCCGCTGCTGGGGGTCCATGGTGAGCGCCTCGCGGGGGCTGATGCCGAACAGCCCGGCGTCGAAGTCGGCGACGTCGCGGACGAAGTTGCCGACCCGGACGTAGCTCGTGCCCGGGTGCTCGGGGTCCGGGTGGTACAGCCGGTCGAGGTCCCAGCCGCGGTCGGCGGGAAACTCGCCGATGCCGTCCCGCCCGTCGGCGACCAGCTGCCACAGCTCCTCGGGAGTGCTTGCGCCGCCGGGAAAGCGGCAGCTCATGGCGACGATCGCGATCGGCTCCCGCTCGCGCGCCTCCGCGATGGACAGGCGCCGCCGGGTCTGGCGGAGATCGGCGGTGAGACGCTTGAGGTAGTCGAGGTACTTCTGATCGTCCGCCACTACGACGTCACCTCTTCTGGCCGGCGAAGGCTTCCCGTACCCGGTCCGCGCGGACACCGAGCCCTTCCCCGTTCGCGCTGGCGAGACGGGGCGGGCTCCGGGATTTCGGACGTTGAGCCGACGATATGAGCGGCCGGAGCCCGGATGACACCCCTAGCGGCCCCAAGGGGTCGCCCCTACACCAGGTCGAGTCGTCCCCCCACGCGGTCGAGCCGACCCGTCACATCGCCGACCCGACCCGTCACATCGCCGAGCCGACCCCTCACGAGGTCGAGCCGACCCGTCGCGTTCCCACCGGGCTCGCCACCAGCCGACTCGACCGCGCCACCAGTCGACTCGACCGCGCCACGAGTCGGCTCGACCGCGCCAGGTGCCGGCTCGCGAGGTGGGGCGGGTGGGGGTCAGCTGTTGAGCTCCTCGTCGATCATCCGGAGCATCTCGTCGTCCGAGGCGGACGCGAGCTCGTCCTCCGGTTCGGGGGCGGCCGGCCGCGCGTCGGCCCACCGGTCCAGGAAGGTCCGCAGCCGCACGGCGACCTTGACCCGGGTGAGCCCGTCCGGCGCCTGCCTGCCGAACGCCTCGTCCATCGCGTCCAGCCCGGCGAGCAGCGCGCTCACCCCGGACACCCCGCCGACCCCGAGCTCGGTGCGCAGGTGCCGCGCGAGGTCGAGCGAGGTCGGGTAGTCGAAGGCCAGCGTGACCGGCAGCGCGAGGCCGGTGACCGCGGCGAGCCGGTTGCGCAGCTCGACCGCGGTGAGCGAGTCGAACCCGAGCTCGCTGAACGCCTGCCCCGGCTCGACGTCCCCGACCGCGGCGTGGCCGAGGACCACGGCGACGGCGCCGCACACGAGCTCCAGCAGCAGCGCCTCCTGCTCGTCCTCGGGCAGCCCGGCGAGCCGGTCCCGCAGCTCCCGACCCTGCCCGGGCTCGGGCTCGGCGGCCCGCGCCGCCTGGGCGAGCGCCCGCACCTCCGGCAGATCGGCGATCAGCGGGCTGCGCCGCACCAGGGTGAAGGTGTCGGCGAACTGCTCCCACCGCACGTCCGCGACGGTCACGCAGGTCTCGTCGTCGTCGACGGCCTGGCCGAGCGCGGTGAGCGCGATGTCCGCGGGCAGCGCCTCGAGACCGCGCCGCCGCAGGTACTCGCGGGCGTCCTCGTCGGCGGCCATGCCGGCGTCGGCCCACGGGCCCCACGCGATCGACGTGGCGGCCAGCCCGCGCCCGCGCCGCTGCTCGGCGAGCGCGTCGAGGTAGGCGTTCCCGGCGGCGTAGGCGGACTGGCCGCCGCTGCCCCAGGTCGCCGCGATCGAGGAGAACAACACGAACGCCTCGACATCCGGCAGCAGCGCGTCGAGATGCGCCGCGCCGTCGACCTTGGCCCGCAGCACGTCGGCGAACGCGGCGAGGTCGGTGTCGGCGACCGCGGCCGCGCCGGAGACGCCGGCCGCGTGCACCACCCCGGTCACCGGGGCGTCCGCGGGCACGGTGGCGAGCAACGCCGCGAGCGCGGCGCGGTCGGCGACGTCGCAGGCCGCGACGGTCGCCGTGGTGCCGAGCGCGGCGAGCTCCGCCACCAGGTCCGCCGCGCCCGGTGCGGCCATGCCGCTGCGCGCGGTGAGCAGCAGGCGCGGCGCGCCCCGGTCGGCGAGCCACCGTGCGACCTGCGCGCCGAGCGCCCCGGTGCCACCGGTGATCAGCACGGTGCCGGTGGGCTCCCAGCGGCTGATCGGCGCCTGGCCGAGCGGTGCGTGGACGAGCCGGCGGACGAGGACACCGGAGTGCCGCAGCGCCACCTGGTCCTCCCCGGAGGTCCCGGAGAGCACCGCGGCGAGCCGCGCGCCGGCCCGCTCGTCGAGCCGGTCGGGCAGGTCGACGAGGCCGCCCCAGCTCGCGGCGTGTTCGAGGGCGAGCACCCGGCCGAGGCCCCAGACCTGGGCCTGGCGGGGGCCGGTGAGCTCGTCGGACGGTCCGGTGCTGACCGCGCCGCGGGTGAGCAGCCACAGCGGTGCCGTGCCGCCGGCGTCGCGGAGCGCCTGCGCCAGGGTCACGGTCGTGGCGACGCCCGCGGTGAGGCCGGGCCCGTCGGACTCGTCGAGCGCGAGCAGGGAGACCACGCCGTCGACGCCGCCGGCGTGCGCGAGCTGTTCGGCCAGCGCCGCCCGGTCGGTGTGGTCGACGGTGAGCTCGACGACCTCGGCACCGTGGGCTCGCAGCGCGGCGGTGACCTCGCCGGACCCGGCCCGGTCGGTGGGCAGCGCCACGAGCCAGGTGCCGGTGAGCCGGCCGGTGACGTCGGCCAGCGGCTTCCACGCGACGCGGTAGCGCCACTCGTCGGTCAGGGTCTGGTCGCGGAACTGCCTGCGCCACGCGGACAGCGCGGGCAGCACCGTGGACAGGCCGTTGCGCGCGTCGAGGTGCAGGGTCTCGGCGACGGACTGGAAGTCCTCCTTCTCGACCGCCTCCCAGAACCGGTTCTCGATCTGGTGGGTGGACTGCGCGGCCGGCGACGTGCCGGCGGGCGGTTCGGGCCAGAACCGTTCCCGGTCGAACGGGTAGGTCGGCAGCGGCACGCGCCTGCCGCCCCAGCCCTCCGCCATCCCGCGCCAGTCGACCGGCACGCCGGTCACGTGCAGTTCGGCGACCGCCCGCAGCAGCGTCTCGGCCTCGTCGCGACCCCTGCGCAGCACCGCGACCGCGTCCTCGACGTAGGCGGACAGGGCGGCGTCCGGCCCCAGCTCCAGGAAGCGGGTGACTCCCTCGTCCCGCAGCCGCCGTACCCCGTCGGCGAAGCGCACGGTGTCGCGGACCTGCCGCACCCAGTAGGCGGGATCGGTGACCTCGCCGGGCATCGGGATGCGCGGTTCGTGGTAGGTCAGCGATTCCGCCACCACCGCGAACTCGTCGAGCATCGGCTCCATCAACCGCGAGTGGAACGCGTGCGACACGACGAGCCGCTTGACCCGCCGGCCCTCGGCGCGCCAGGTCTCCTCCAGCGCGCCGATCTCCTCCTCGGTGCCGGAGACCACCAGCGAGGTCGGGCTGTTTACCGCCGCGATGTCGATGCCCTCGGGCACGTCATCCTCGGTGCCCTCGACCGCGAGCATCGCCCCACCCGCGGGCAGCGCCTGCATCAACCGACCGCGCGCCGCAACCAGCGTGCACGCGTCCTCCAGCGACAGCACCCCGGCGACGTGCGCGGCCGCGATCTCACCGATCGAGTGGCCCAGCAGGAAGTCCGGCCTCACACCCCAGGACTCCAGCAGCCGGAACAGCGCGACCTCCAACGCGAACAACGCCGCCTGCGCACCCTCGGTCCGGTTCAGCGCCTCCTCGTCGTCGAACGGCACCCGCTCGAACCGCGCACACACCTCGTCCAGCGCGGCGGCGAACACCGGGTAGGCCGCGGCAAGCTCCCGGCCCATCCCGACCCGCTGCGACCCCTGACCGGTGAACAGGAACGCCAGCCCGCCGCGCGTGCGCCTGCCGGACACCACGCCCGGCGCGCCGGACCCCGCGGCGACCGCGGTCAGCCCGGACACCAGGCCGTCCGTGTCGCGCGCGAGCACGACGGCCCGCCGGTTCAGCGCGGCCCGGGTCGTCGCCAGCGACAGCGCGACGTCGGCCGGACGCTCGCCGTCCCCGAGCCGGCCGAGCAGCCGCGCGGCCTGGGCACGCAGCGCCGCGCCGGAGTTGGCCGACAGCAGGTACGGCAGCACGGCCGGCGCCGCGGCGCCCGGTCGCGTCCGGTCCGGCCGCGGGTTCGGCGGGGTCGGCTGCCTCCTCGATGATCGTGTGCGCGTTGGTGCCGCTGATCCCGAACGACGACACCGCCGCCCGCCGCGGCCGGTCCGACGCCTCCCACGGCCGGGTCTCGGTCAGCAGCTCCACCTCGCCCGACGACCAGTCCACGTGCGGCGACGGCTCGTCCACGTGCAGCGTCCTCGGCAGGGTGCCGTGCCGCAGCGCCATCACCATCTTGATCACGCCCGCGACGCCCGCGGCCGCCTGCGTGTGCCCGATGTTCGACTTCACCGAACCGAGCCACAGCGGCCGCTCGCGGTCCCGGCCGTAGGTCTCCAGCAGCGCGGTCGCCTCGATCGGGTCACCCAGCGCCGTCCCGGTGCCGTGCGCCTCCACGACGTCCACATCGGACGGTGCGAGCCGGGCGCCGGCCAGGGCCTGGCGGATCACCCGCTGCTGCGCGGGCCCGTTGGGCGCGGTGAGCCCGTTGGACGCGCCGTCCTGGTTGACCGCCGAGCCGCGCACGACCGCGAGGACGGGGTGCCCGTTGCGCCGCGCGTCGGACAGCTTCTCCACCAGGAGCACGCCGACCCCCTCACCCCAGCCGGTGCCGTCGGCCGCCGCCGCGAACGGCTTGCACCGCCCGTCCGCCGCGAGGCCGCGCTGCCGGCTGAACTCGACGAACGCGCTCGGCGTGGACATCACGGTCACGCCACCGGCGAGCGCCATCGCGCACTCGCCCTGCCGCAGGGCCTGCACGGCGAGGTGCAGCGCCACCAGCGACGACGAGCACGCGGTGTCGACGGTCATCGCCGGGCCCTCCAGCCCGAAGGTGTAGGCGAGCCGGCCGGACAGCACGCTGGCCGCGTTGCCGGTCCCGGCGTGACCCTCCAGTTCGGACTCCGAGCGCAGCAGCAGGCCGAGGTAGTCCTGGCCGTTCGTGCCGGCGAACACCCCGGTCCGGCTGCCGCGCACGGTGTGCGGGTCGATGCCGGCCCGCTCGAACACCTCCCACGACGCCTCCAGCAGCAGCCGCTGCTGCGGGTCCATGGCCAGCGCCTCCCGCGGCGAGATCCCGAACAGCCGGGCGTCGAACTCGTCCGCGTCGTAGAGGAAGCCGCCCTCCCGGGCGTAGCTGGTCCCGGCCCGGTCGGGGTCCGGGTGGTAGAGCGAGTCGAGGTGCCAGCCGCGGTCGGCCGGGAACACCGACATGGCGTCGGTGCCGGAGCGCACCAGCTCCCACAGGTCCTCCGGCGAGCTCACCCCGCCGGGGAAGCGGCAGCTCATGGCGACGATGGCGATCGGCTCGTCGTCGGCCGCGACCGGCGCCGCCGCGACGGCCGCGGGCGCGTCCCCGGCGACCCGGCCGGCGACGTACGCGGCGAGCGCGGCCGGGGTGGGGTGGTCGAACACGAGGCTCGCGGGCAGGGTGAGCCCGGTCGCCGCGCCGAGCAGGTTGCGCAGTTCCACCGCGGTGAGCGAGTCGAACCCGAGGTCGCGGAAGGTCCAGCCGTCCTCGACCGCGCTCGCCGACCCGTGGCCGAGCACCGCGGCGACCTGGCCGCGGACGAGGTCGCGGACGGCGCGTTCGCGTTCGGCCTGCGTGGCGCCGGCGAGCCGGCCGCGCCAGCCCTCGCCCGCGGCGTCCGCCGCCGGGTCGCGGCGCGGCTCGACCAGGTCGGCGAGCAGCGGGCTGGGCCGGGCGGCGGTGAACCCGGGGGCGAACCGCGGCCAGTCGACGTCGGCCACCATGACGTGCGCGTCGTCGCCGTCGAGCGCCGTGGCGAGCGCCGCGAGTGCCCGCTCGGGTGCCATCGCGGGCACGCCGCCACGGCGCAGCCGCTCGGCCACCCGGTCGCCGGTGGCCATGCCGCTCGCCCAGGGACCCCAGGCGATCGCGGTACCGGGCCTGCCCTCGGCCAGGCGCCGTTCCACCAGCGCGTCGAGCCAGGCGTTGGCGGCCGCGTAGTTGCCCTGCCCGGGGCTGCCGAGGGTGCCGGCGAGCGAGGAGAACACCACGAACAGGTCGAGGTCCGCGGCCAGCTCGTGCACGGTGGACGCCGCGACGGCCTTGGCACGCAGCACCTCGTCGAGCTGATCCGGGCGCAGCGACTCGAGCACCCCGTCGGCGACGACCCCGGCGGCGTGCACGACACCGGTGACCGGGTGCTCGGCGAGCAGCGCGGCGAGCGCGTCGCGGTCTGCGACGTCGCAGGCCACGGCCACGGCGTCGGTGCCGGCGTCGCCCAGCCGCGCGACCAGGTCCGCCGCACCGGGGGCGTCCGGCCCGCGGCGGCTCGCCAGCACCAGCTTCGGCGCGCCCCGGCCGGCGAGCCAGGCGGCGACCTCGGCGCCGAGCGCCCCGGTGCCGCCGGTGACGAGGATCGGCCCGGTGGGTGCCCACGGCGTGCCGGTGGCGGCCGGCCGCGCCCGGGTCAGCCGCCTGCCGAACATCCCGGAGCCGCGCACGGCGACCTGGTCCTCGGTGAGGGCACCGGACAGCACCGCGACGAGCCTGCGTGCGGCCCGCTCGTCGAGGTCGGCCGGCAGGTCGACCAGCCCGCCCCAGCGCCGCGGCAGTTCCAGGGCGGCCACCCGGCCGAGCCCCCACACGGCGGCGGACTCCGGGTCGGGGGCCGGGTCGGTCGCGCCGACCGACACCGCACCCCGGGTGGCGCACCACAGCGGCGCGTCGATCCCGGCGTCGCCCAGCGCCTGCAGCAGGGCCACCGTGCCGGCCGGCGAGGTCGTGCAGGCCAGCACGCCACTGACGGGTTCCGTGGGGAGCCGCTCGGCGAGCGCGGCGCGGTCGAGGCCGTCGACGGCCAGTTCGACCACATCGGCGCCGCCGGCCCGCAGCGCGTCGCGCAGCCGGTCTTCGGCGTGCCCGGCCAGGAGCCAGGTGCCGCCGAGCGTGCCGTGCGTGTCGGGCACCGGCCGCCAGTCGACCCGGTAGCGCCACGAGTCCACCGTGGAGCCCTCGGGACGGGTGGCGACGGCCGGCCAGTACCGCTCCCGCTGGAAGGCGTAGGTGGGCAGGTCGACGGTGCGCCCGCCCGGGAACAGCCGCGCCCAGTCCACCGTGCCACCGCGCACCCAGGCGCTGCCGACCGCGGCCAGCAGGGTCCGGACCTCGTCGCGGCCGTGGCGCAGCAGCGGCGAGGCGTTGTCGACGAGGGCGGAGAGCACGGCGTCGGGACCGAGTTCGAGGGCGTTGGTGACGTGCTCGGCCGCGAGCCGCCGGACGCCGCCGGCGAAGCGGACGGTGTCGCGGACCTGCCGCACCCAGTACTCGGGGTCGGTGACGTCGCCGCCGGACACCACGGGGATGCGGGGCTGGTGGTAGGTGAGGGTGCGTGCGACGGCGGCGAACTCGTCGAGCATCGGGTCCATGCGGTGCGAGTGGAACGCGTGGGACACCACGAGCCGCTTGACCCGGCGGCCCTGCCACAGCGCCGCCACCCGGGCGACGGCGTCCTCGTCGCCGGACACGACCACCGACCGCGGCCCGTTCACCGCGGCGATGTCCACGCCGGCCGGCAGGGTCTCGACGACCTCGGCCTCGGACGCCTCGACCGCGAGCATCGCCCCGCCCTCGGGCAGGGCCTGCATCAGCTCGCCGCGTGCGGCGACCAGCGTGCACGCGTCGTCGAGGGACAGCACCCCGGCGACGTGCGCGGCGGCGATCTCGCCTATCGAGTGGCCCAGCAGGAAGTCCGGCGTGACGCCCCAGGACTCCAGCAGCCGGAACAGCGCGACCTCGAGCGCGAACAGCGCGGCCTGGGTGTAGCGGGTCTGGTTCAGCAGTTCCTCGTCGTCGAACGGCACACGCTCGAACCGGGCGGTGATCTCGTCGAGGGCGGACGCGAAGACCGGGAACGCCGCGTACAGCTCGCGGCCCATGCCGGCCCGCTGCGCGCCCTGGCCGGTGAACAGGAACGCGAGCCTGCCCTCGGCCGCGGCGCCGCGCAGCACGCCGGGTGCGGCGGTGCCGGTGGCGAGGGCGGCCAGGCCGGCGGTCAGCTCGTCGCGGTCGCGGCCGAGGAGGACGGCCCGGTGTTCGAGGCCGGCCCGGGTGGTGGCGAGCGACCAGCCGACGTCTCCGGGCGCCGCGGCGGCCGCGGCGTGCGACCGGAGCCGGGCGGCCTGGGCGCGCAGCGCCGCCGTGCTGCGGGCGGAGAGCACCCAGGGCACGACCGGCGGGGCGGCGGCGGTTCCCCGTGTGGCCTGCGGTGCCGGGGGTTCCTCGATGATGGTGTGGGCGTTGGTGCCGCTGATGCCGAACGAGGAGATGCCGGCCCGGCGGGGATGGCCGTTGCGCTGCCAGGGCTGCGGTTCGCTCAGCAGCGACACCGCCCCGCACGACCAGTCAACGTGCCGGCTCGGCTCGCCGGCATGCAGGCTCTCCGGCAGAGTCTCGTGGCGCAGGGCCATGACCATCTTGATGACGCCGGCCACCCCGGACGCGGCCTGGGTGTGGCCGATGTTCGATTTCACCGCACCCAGCCACAACGGCCGTTCCCGGTCCTGGCCGTAGGTGGCGAGCAGCGCGGTGGCCTCGATCGGGTCGCCCAGGGTGGTGCCGGTGCCATGCGCCTCCACCGCGTCCACATCGGACGGTTCGAGACCGGCGGTGTCCAGCGCGGCGCGGATCACCCGCTGCTGGGACGGACCGTTCGGGGCGGTCAGGCCGTTGGACGCGCCGTCGGAGTTCACCGCCGAGCCACGCACGACGGCGAGGACCCGATGCCCCTTGCGCCGCGCATCGGACAGGCGCTCCACCAGCAGCATGCCCACACCCTCGGACCAGCCGGTGCCGTCGGCCGCATCCGAGAACGGCTTGCACCGCCCGTCGGCGGCCAGACCACCCTGGCGGGCGAACTCGGCGAACCCGGCCTGGGTCGAGAGAACCGTGGCACCGCCGGCGAGCGCCATCGAGCACTCGCCGGCACGCAGCGCCTGCGCGGCGAGGTGCAGCGCCACGAGCGAGGACGAGCAGGCGGTGTCGACGGTGACCGCGGGGCCTTCCAGACCGAGGGTGTAGGCGACGCGCCCGGACAGCACGCTGTTGGCCGTGCCGGTCAGGAAGTGGCCCTCCAACTCGCTGGTGAGCAGGTCGCCGGTGCCGTAGAAGGAGTTCGACGCACCCACGAACACGCCGGTGCGGCTGCCGCGCAGCGCGTGCGGATCGATCCCCGCCCGCTCGACGACCTCCCAGGCGGCTTCGAGGACGAGGCGCTGCTGCGGGTCCATCGCGACCGCCTCACGCGGGGAGATCCCGAACAGACCCGCGTCGAACATCGTCGCGTCATGCACGAACCCACCCACCCGCGCATAGTCCACAGCGGACAGATCCCAACCACGATCAGCCGGAAACTCCGACATCGCATCCGACCCCGACGACACCAACTCCCACAAATCCTCCGGCGAGGACACACCACCCGGATAACGACAACTCATCCCCACGATCGCGATCGGCTCGTCCAACGCCGCCACGGCGGTGGCCGGGCGGTCGGCGGCGGGTTCGCCGGAGATCCGGCTCAGCAGATGGTCGCCGAGCGCGGACGCGGTCGGGTAGTCGAACACCAGGCCGGCCGGCAGGGTCAGTCCGGTGGCGGCGGCCAGCCGGTTGCGCAGGTCGACCGCGGTGAGCGAGTCGAAGCCGAGGTCGGAGAACGCCCGCCCGCTCTCGATGGCCGCGGCGTCGGTGTGCCCGAGTACCGCGGCGACCTGGGTGCGGACCAGGTCGAGCACGGCCCGCGCCCGGTCGGCTTCGGGAAGGGCGGCGAGCCCCGGATCGAGGTTCGAGGGCTCCGGCGTGGCGGGCTCGGCGAGGTCGGTGAGCAGCGGGCTCGGGCGGGCGGCGGTGAACGCCGCGGCGAACCGGTCCCAGTCGACGTCGGCGACGGTCACGCTGGTCTCGTCGCGGTCGAGGGCGTGGCCGAGCGCGGCGAGGGCCCGGTCCGGGGCGAGCGCGCGCAGTCCCCTGCGCCGCAGGTAGTCGCGGGTTCCCGCGTCGGCGGCCATGCCCGCACCGGCCCACGGCCCCCAGGCGAGCGAGGTCCCCGACCGCCCGTCCGCGCGACGGCGCCGCACCAGCGCGTCGAGGTAGGCGTTCGCCGCGGCATACGCGCCCTGCCCACCACTGCCCCAGGTCGCCGCGATCGAGGAGAACACCACGAACCCCTCGACCTCCGGCAACAGCGCATCGAGGTTCGCCGCACCGAGCACCTTGCCGCGCACCACGGCTTCCAGCTCGCCGACGGTCAGATCCGCGACCGGGGTGCTGCTCTCGACGCCGGCCGCGTGCACCACGGCGGTGACCGGATGCTCGGCCAGCAGCCCGGCCAGCGCCTCCCGGTCGGCGACATCACAGGCCGCCACCACGGTCTCCACGTCCAGCCCGGCCACCAGCTCGGCCGCACCCGGGCGCATCCGCACCACGACGGCCGGCCAGCACCAACTTCCGCACGCCACGACCAGCCAACCACCGCGCCACCTCAGCACCCAACGCACCCGTACCACCCGTGACCAGCACCGCACCCGACGGCACCCAACCGTCCACGGCACCAGCCGGGAGCGGAGCCCGCCGCAACCTACGGGCAAGCACCCCGCCGTCCCGGATCGCGACCTGATCCTCCACACCGCCAGCCAGCACACCCACCAGCCGCCCAGCGGCACGCTCGTCCAACTCCTCGGGCAGGTCCACCAGACCGCCCCACCGGTCCGGATGCTCCAGCGCAGCCACCCGCCCCAGACCCCACACCATCGCCTGATCCGGGTCCGGCCGCTCCACACACACCGCACCCCGCGTCACACACCACACCGGCCCGCCCACACCAGACCGCAACAACCCGACCGTCGCCGCCACACCCAGCAGCGACACCACACCAGCCCACTCGCCAGGCAGCGCAGCCGACGCCCGAACAACCTCGACACCACCGGCCCGCAACGCCGCCACGACATCATCGCCGTCACCGACCACCAGCCACCTACCGGTCAGCTCGGCCGCCCGATCAGACACCGGCCGCCACGCCTCGGCATACCGCCAGCCCTCCACCAACGACCGCTCCCGGCGATCGCGCCGCCACGCCGACAACGCCGGCACCACCGAACCCAGCCCACCGGCCGGATCCAGCCCCAACGTCCCAGCCAGACCATCCACATCCTGCTCGTCAACCGCCGCCCAGAACTCCGACTCCACCACATCCCCCGCCACCACCCGCGGCCGCAACCAAAACCGCTGCCGCTGGAACGGATACGTCGGCAGATCGACACGCCGCCCACCAGGCAGCATCCGCACCCAATCGACCTCGGCGCCCCGCACCCAGGCAGCGGCCACCGCGGCGAACACGGTCTCGACCTCGGCGCGGCCGCGCGCGGAGGACCGCATGCGAGTTGTCCACATGGGCCGACAGCACCGCGTCCGGCCCTAGCTCGACGAACCCGGTGACACCCTCGTCCCGCAGCCGCCGCACCCCGTCGGCGAACCGCACCGTCTCCCGCACCTGCCGCACCCAGTGCGCGGGATCGGTCACCTCGCCCGGCATGACGATGCGCGGCTCGTGGAAGGTCAGTCCACGTGCGACGGTGGCGAACTCGTCGAGCATCGGCTCCATCAACCGCGAATGGAACGCATGCGACACGGTGAGCCGCTTGACCCGCCGGCCCTCGCCGCGCCAGGCCTCCTCCAACGCGCCGATCTCCTCTTCGGCCCCGGAGACCACGAGCGAGGTGGGGCTGTTGACCGCGGCGATGTCGATGCCCTCGGGCACGTCGTCCTCGGTGCCCTCGACCGCCAGCATCGCCCCGCCCGGCGGCAGCGCCTGCATCAACCGGCCCCGGGCGGCCACCAGGGTGCACGCGTCGTCCAGCGACAGCACCCCCGCCACATGCGCGGCCGCGAGCTCACCGATCGAGTGCCCCAGCAGGAAGTCCGGCGCCAGGCCCCACGACTCGAGCAGCCGGAACAGCGCCACCTCCAACGCGAACAACGCCGCCTGCGCACCCTCGGTCCGGTTCAGCGCCTCCTCGTCGTCGAACGGAACCCGCTCGAACCGCGCGGTGACCTCGTCCAGCGCCGCCGCGAACACCGGGAACTCCGCGTACAACTCGCGGCCCATGCCGACCCGCTGCGACCCCTGTCCGGTGAACAGGAACGCCAGCTTGCCGGGCGTGGCCACGCCCTCCACCAGCCGCTCGCCCAGCAGGACGGCTCGGTGGTCGAGGGGTGTCCTGGTGGTGGCGAGCGAGTGACCGATGTCCACGGCGGACCCCGGCAGGTTCCTGATCCGGTCGAGCTGCGCACGCAGCGCGGGCGCGGACTTCGCCGAGACGATCCACGGCACCGTGCCGGATCGGCTCGTCCCGCTCGCCGGCTCCTCGCCGGCCGGCGCCTCCTCGATGATCACGTGCGCGTTGGTGCCGCTGACGCCGAACGACGACACCCCCGCGCGGCGCGGGCGGCCGCCGGTCTCCCACGGCCGGGCCTCGGTGAGCAGCTCCACCGCACCGGACTCCCAGTCCACGTGCGGTGACGGCTCGTCCAGATGCAGGGTCTTCGGCAGCATGCCGTGCCGGAGCGCCATGACCATCTTGATCAGGCCGGCGACCCCGGCGGCGGCCTGGGCGTGTCCGATGTTCGACTTGATCGAGCCGAGCCACAGCGGCCGGTCGCGGTCCTGCCCGTAGGTGGCGAGGACGGCCTGCGCCTCGATCGGGTCGCCGAGGGTGGTGCCGGTGCCGTGTGCCTCCACGGCGTCCACATCGGACGGTTCGAGGCCACTGGCGGCGAGGGCGGCGCGGATGACGCGTTGCTGGGAGGGTCCGTTGGGGGCCGTGAGCCCGTTGGACGCGCCGTCCTGGTTGACCGCCGAGCCGCGGACGACGGCGAGGACCGGGTGGCCGAGCCGGCGGGCGTCGGAGAGCCGCTCGACGAGCAGCACGCCGGCGCCCTCGGACCAGCCGGTGCCGTCGGCGCCGGCGGCGAACGACTTGCACCGGCCGTCGGCGGCGACGCCGTTCTGCCGGGTGAACTCGGTGAAGATGCCGGGCGTCGCCATGACGTTCGCGCCGCCGGTGATGGCCATGGTGCACTCGCCGGACCGCAGCGCCTGGACGGCGAGGTGCAGCGCCACCAGCGACGACGAGCACGCCGTGTCGACCGTGACGGCGGGGCCCTCCAGCCCGAACGTGTAGGCGATCCGGCCGGACGCGACGCTCGTGGAGGTGCCGGTGAGGGACAGCCCGACGACCTCGTCGGGGATCTCGCCGCCGAGCCCGTACAGCGAGTTGGCGACGCCCACGAACACGCCGACCGGGTTGCCGCGCAGGGACATCGGGGCGATCCCGGCGCGCTCCAGCGCCTCCCAGGAGGCTTCGAGCAGCATGCGCTGCTGCGGGTCCATGGCCAGTGCCTCGCGCGGGGAGATGCCGAAGAGGTCGGCGTCGAAGTCGCCCGCGTCGTGCACGAACCCGCCTTCGCGGGTCCGGCTGCCGCGGTGGGTGTCGCCGTCGAGCAGCGCGTCGAGGTCCCAGCCGCGGTCGGCCGGGAACTCGCCGACGGCGTCGGTTCCGGTCTCGACGAGCCGCCACAGGTCCTCGGGCGAGGCGACCCCGCCGGGGTAGCGGCAGCCCATGCCGACGATGGCGATCGGATCGTCCTGGTCGACCGTGCCACCGGCCGCTGCCCGCGCGGCGCCGGTGGCGGCCGTGTCGCCGGCGAGTTGGGTCCGCAGCCGCTCGGCCAGACCGGCCGGGGTGGGGTGGTCGAAGACCAGGGTCGCGGGCAGCCGCGTGCCGGTCGCGGCGCTCAGCCGGTTGCGCAGCTCGACGGAGGTGAGCGAGTCGAAGCCGAGGTCCTTGAACGCCTTGCCGGGTTCGATCGCGTCCGCCGAGCCGTGGCCGAGCACGGCGGCGACCTCGGTGCGAACGAGGTCGACCAGCATCCGCCGGGCGTCGTCGGCCGGCCGGCCGGCGAGCCGTTCGGCGAGCGTGGTGGCGGCTCCGCCCGCGACGGCCGCCGCCCGCGCCCTGGGCCGTACGAGTTCGCGTAGGAGGTGTGGGGTGTCGGTGGTGCGGGTGGTGGTGTCGAGTCGGGCGGGTATGAGTGTGGCGTGTCCGGTGTGCTGGGCGAGGTCGAACAGGGCGAGTCCGTCCCGGGTGGACAGCGCGGTGCCGAGCCGGGCCCGGTCGTGGCCGGTGAGGGTGTTGCTGATGGTGCTGGTCTGGTCCCACAGTCCCCAGGCCAGGGCGGTGCCCGGCAGTCCCGCCGCCTGGCGCTGGTGGGCCAGTGCGTCGAGGACGGCGTTGGCGGCGGCGTAGTTGGCCTGGCCCGGGGTGCCGAACACCCCCGAGGCCGAGGAGTACAACACGAACATGGCCAGGTCCAGCCCCCTGGTCAGCTCGTCGAGCAGCAACGCTGCGTCGGCCTTGGGCGCGAGCACCGCATCGAGGCGTTGCGGGGTCAGCGACTCGACGACGCCGTCGTCGGTGACACCCGCGGCATGCACCACACCGGTCAGCGGATGCTCCGCGGGGACCTCCGCGAGCAGCGCCGTGACCGCGTCCCGGTCGGACACGTCGCACGCCACCACCCGAACGTCGGCGTCCAGGTCAGGTGGTGGCGTGCCGCCGCTGCGGCTGGCGAGGATCAGGTGCCGCACGCCGTGCCGGGACACCAAATGCTCGGCCAGCAGCGTGCCGAGGGTGCCGGTGCCTCCGGTGATCAACACGGTGCCCTCGGGGTCGAGCGGGCGCGGGATGGTGACCACGTTCTTGCCGACGTGGCGGCCCTGCCCGATGAACCGGAACGCCGAGCGGGCCTGGCCGATGTCCCACACCCGGGTCGGCAACACCCGCAGCGCCCCGGAGTCGAACAGACCCAGCAACTCGGTGAGCATCGCCTGCAGCCGGTCCGGACCGGCCTCGCTCAGGTCGAACGCCCGGTAGGCCACGCCTTCGGGCTCACGCAGGTCGGCCTTGCCCATCTCGATGAACCGGCCACCCGGCTTGAGCAGGCCGAGCGAGGCGTCGATGAACTCGCCGGTCAGCGAGTTCAGCACCACATCCACCCGGCCGAACTTCTCCGCGAACCCCACATCACGCGATGACGCGAGGTGGTCGGCCGGCAGACCGGTGGCCTGCCACTTCGCCGGGCTCGCCGTGCCGAACACCTCCACCCCCAAATGTTCGGCGAGCTGCACCGCGGCCATCCCCACCCCGCCGGCCGCGGAATGGACCAGCACCGACTCCCCCGCCCGCAACCCGGCCAGGTCGACCAGGGCGTAGTAGGCGGTCAGGAACGCCATCGGCACCGACGCCGCCTCCACGAACGACCACCCAACAGGGATCCGCGCCACCAACCGCCGATCGGTCACCGCACTGGCGCCGAACCCACCCGACACCAACCCGAACACCCGATCCCCCACCACCAGATCGGTCACCCCGGCACCCACCTCGACGACCACACCGGCCGCCTCCGACCCCATCTCCGCGGCCTCCGGATAACTGCCCAACGCAATCAACACATCCCGGAAGTTCACCCCCGCCGCACGCACCGCAACCCGCACCTCACCGCGACCAAGCGGCTCGGGCTCGGCCGCCACCAAGGCCAGGTTCTCCAACGTGCCCCCACCACCGACCGCGAGCGCCCACTCAGGAACATCCGGCACCCGCAACGACGACGTCACACGAGCCAGACGAGGCACCAACACCACGCCACCCCGCACCGCCACCTGCGGCTCACCAAGCGCAACAACCCCCGCCAACACACCCGCCAACACACCCGCCAACACCCCCGGCTCGGCCTCATCCGGCTCAACCACATCCGTGTCCACCAACACGAACCGACCCGGATGCTCCGACTGCGCCGACCGCACCAACCCCCACGCCCCCGCCACCCCCACATCAACCACCACATCACCCAGACCAGTAGCCACCGCACCCCGAGACACCAACACCAACGGCACATCCACATCCGACGCCAACCGCTCCTGCACCATCACCAACGTCCGATGAACCACCTCACACACCGAACCCGACGGCAACCACACAACCTCCGGCACCCCCGCCGCCGCAGGCATCCCCTCCACCGCCGGCAACGCGGCCGGCACCCAATCCACCGAGAACAACGCATCATCCACCCGGCGGGCCTGATCGGTGGAGACCGGCCGCAGGGCGAGCGAGTCGATGGTGAGCACCGGCGCACCGGTGACGTCGGCGTCGACCGGCACCGTGTCGACACCGACCAAGGCCAACCGCACCCGCAGGCGGTCGCACCGGTGGCGTGCAGGGCCACTCCGGTCCACGCGAACGGCACCCGCGCCGTGCCGTCCTCGATGAGCCCACCCGCCGCAACCGCATGCAACGCCGCATCCAGCAACGCCGGGTGAACACCGAACGCACCGGCCTGCGCCGCGTCGGGCAGCGCCACGTCGGCGAACACCTCGTCACCCGCACGCCACACCGACCGCAAACCCCGAAACACCGGCCCGTAGCCGAGACCCGCGGCGGCCAGGCCCTCGTACACCCCGTCGAGCGGAACGGGGACGGCACCTGCCGGTGGCCAGGCGCCGTCGTCGACGGCGGGCGGCGGGCCGCCGGCGCTCAGCACGCCGCGGGCGTGGTGGGTCCACTCGAGGTCGTCGCCCGGCCGCGAGTACACGTCGACGGTCCGCTCGCCCGTCACGGTCACCTGCACCTGGGCGGCACCGCGCTCGGGCAGCACCAGCGGGGCGTGCAGGGTCAGTTCGTCGACGGCGGGGCAGCCGACCTGGTCGCCGGCGTGCCGGACCATCTCGACCAGCGCGGTCCCGGGCACGACGACGTCGCCGAGCACGACGTGGTCGGCGAGCCAGGGCTGTGCCGAGACGGACAGCCGTCCGGTGAGGACGACGCCGTCACCGGCCGCGAGCGGTACCGCGGGCCCGAGCAGGGGTTCCTGGACGGCGGCCCAGTACCGCTCGTGCTGGAAGGCGTAGGTGGGCACCTCGACGATCCGCGCGTCCCAGGTGCGGAACACCGCCGCCCAGTCGACCGCCGCGCCGCGCACCCACGCCGACCCGACAGCCGTGAGCAGGCTGCCGGCCTCGTCTCGGCCGCGGCGCAGCGTGGGCACGGCGTCCTCCACGTGCGCGGACAGCGCCGGGTCCGGGCCGAGCTCGACGAAGGTGGTGACGTCGAGGTCGCGCAGCCGCCGGACTCCGTCGGCGAAGCGGACGGTGTCGCGGACCTGCCGCACCCAGTAGCCCGGGTCGGTCACCGCGCCGAACATCGGGATGCGCGGCTCATGGAAGGTGAGCCCACCCGCGACGGTGGCGAACTCGTCGAGCATCGGCTCCATGAGCCGCGAGTGGAAGGCGTGCGACACGACCAGCCGTTTGACCCGGCGGCCCTCGGCCCGCCAGGTGGCTTCCAGCCCGTCGATCTCGCCTTCGGTGCCGGAGACGACCAGCGAGGTGGGGCTGTTGACCGCGGCGATGTCGATGCCCTCGGGCACATCGGCCTCGACCGCCTCGACCGCGAGCATCGCGCCACCCGCGGGCAGCGCCTGCATCAACCGGCCCCGCGCGGCCACCAGGGCGCACGCGTCCTCCAGCGACAGCACCCCGGCCACATGCGCGGCCGCGATCTCACCGATCGAGTGGCCCAGCACGTGAATCCGGCGTGACGCCCCACGACTCCAGCAGGCGGAACAGCGCCACCTCCAATGCGAACAGCGCGGTCTGGGCGTACTGGGTCTGGTCCAGCTGGGCCGAACCCTCGAACACCACCGACCGCAACGGCCGGTCCAGGGTGCCGTCGATGCGGGCACACACCGCGTCGAACGCATCCGCGAACACCGGGAACGTCTCGTACAGCTCGCGGCCCATGCCAGCCCGCTGCGCGCCCTGACCGGTGAACAGGAACGCCGTGCGGCCCTCGGTGGCCACCGCGCGCACCTCGTCGGGCAGCAGCACGGCGCGGTGCTCCAGTGCGGCACGGGTCGTGGCGAGCGACAGCGCGAGGTCGACCTGACGCACGTCGGGGTGGGTGTCCAGGTAGGACCGGACGCGCCGGATCTGCGCCGTGAGGGCTGCCGCGGAGTGGGCGGAGACGGCCAGCGGCACGACCGGTGCGTCCACCGTGGGCAGTACCTCGGGTTCGGTGTCGGGGGCCTCCTCGATGATGGTGTGCGCGTTGGTGCCGCTCATCCCGAACGACGACACCCCCACCCGCCTCGGCCGCCCGGACCGCGGCCACCGCCTCGTCTCGCTCAGCAGGGACACCGAGCCCGCCGACCAGTCCACATGCGACGAGGGCACATCGGCGTGCGGCGACGCCGGCAGCACCTCGTGCCGCAGCGCCTGCACCGCCTTGATGACTCCGGCGACCCCGGCGGCGGCCTGGGTGTGCCCCAGATTCGACTTCACCGACCCCAACCACAACGGCTCGTCCCGACCCTGCCCATACGTCGCCAACAACGCCTGCGCCTCGATCGGATCACCCAACGCAGTACCCGTCCCGTGCGCCTCCACCACATCCACATCAGACGGCACCAAACCAGCAGAACCCAACGCCGCACGAATCACCCGCTGCTGCGACGGACCATTCGGCGCCGTCAACCCATTCGACGCGCCATCCTGATTCACCGCCGAACCACGCACCAACCCCAACACCCGATGACCGTTGCGGCGAGCATCCGACAACCGCTCCACCAACAACACCCCGACACCCTCCGACCACGCCGTCCCATCAGCCGACTCCGCAAACGGCTTACACCGCCCATCCACCGCCAACCCACGCTGCCGAGAGAACTCCACAAACGCACCCGGCGTCGCCATCACCGTCACCCCACCAGCAACAGCCAACGAACACTCCCCCGCCCGCAACGCCCCCACCGCCAAATGAACCGCCACCAACGACGACGAACACGCCGTATCCACCGTCACCGCCGGCCCCTCCAACCCAAACACATACGCCACCCGACCCGACAACACACTCGCCGCCGCACCCGTGGCGACGTGGCCCTCCAGCGCCTCCGCGTTCAGCAGGGTCAGCCGCGTGTAGTCCTGCCCGTTCGTGCCCGCGAACACACCGGTACGGCTCCCCCGAAGCGAACGCGGATCGATCCCCGACCGCTCGAACACCTCCCACACCGACTCCAACAACAACCGCTGCTGCGGATCCATCGCCACCGCCTCACGCGGCGAAATCCCGAACAAGCCCGCATCGAACCCGGCCACACCGTCCAGGAACCCGCCCTCACGCACGTAGCACGTGCCGCGCCGGTCCGGATCGTCGTCGAACAGCGCGTCGAGATCCCAGCCACGGTCGGTGGGGAACGGACCCATCACATCCCCGCCCGCCGACACGACCTCCCACAACGCCTCCGGCGAGTCCACCCCACCCGGGAACCGGCACGCCATCCCCACGATCGCGATCGGCTCGTCGTCCACAACGGACACACCGGTGCCCGCGGTCTCGCCGGCGGGTCCGCCGAACAGCCGCGCGGTGAGGTGATCGACCAGGGCGGCGGTGGTGGGGTAGTCGAAGACGAGGCTCGCCGGCAGCGCCAGCCCGGTCGCCCGGGCCAGCCGGTCACGCAGCTCCACGGCGGTCAGCGAGTCGAAACCCAGGTCCCGGAACGGGCGGGCGGCGTCGACCGCGGCGGCGTCCGGGTGGCCGAGCACCGTGGCGGCCTCGGCGCGCACGGTGTCGGTGACGGCACGGCGGCGTTCGCCGGTGGACAGCTCGGCCCACAACCGGACGAGCGCGGGCACCTCGCCGGGGTGCTCGACGGCGTCCGTGGCGGCCTCCGGCAGCGCGCGGAGCAGCGGGCTCGGCCGGGCTGCGGTGAACGCCTGGGCGAACCGGGCCCAGTCGACGTCGGCCACGGTCAGGCAGGTCTCGCCGTGGTCCACGGCCGCGCCGAGCGCGGTGACCGCGAGCGCCGGGTCCATCCCGGCGAGACCGCGGCGTCGCAGGTAGTCCTCGGCCCGGTCGGTGTCGACCAGCATGCCGGTCCCGGCCCACGGTCCCCACGCCACCGACGTGGCGGCGAGCCCGCGGCCGCGCCGGTGCTCGGCCAGCGCGTCCAGATACGCGTTGGCCGCCGAGTAGGCCGCCTGACCACCACTGCCCCAGACCCCGGCGATCGAGGAGAACACCACGAACGCCTCGACATCCGGCAACAACTCGTCCAGGGCGCGCGCACCGTCCACCTTGGCCCGCAGCACCTCGCCGAACTGCGCATCGGTCAGCTCGGCCAGCGGGGCGGACGCCTCGACGCCCGCGGTGTGCACCACCGCGCGCACCGGGTGCTCGGCCAGCACCCCCGCCAGCGCATCGCGGTCGCCGACGTCGCAGGCCACCACGACGGCCTCGGCTACCCAGCTCGGCCAGCTCCGCCACCAGGTCGGCGGCACCCGGCGCCTCGGGCCCGCGCCGGCTGGTCAGCACCAGCCGCGACACACCGCGCCCGGCAAGCCACCGGACCACGTGCCCACCCAGCGCGCCGGTGCCACCGGTCACCAGCACCGCACCCGACGGCACCCACGCCGCGGCATCGTCCTGCTGCGGGGCACGCACCAACCGCCGCGCGAGCACACCCGACGGACGCACCGCCACCTGATCCTCGACCGGCACCCGCCAGCACGCCGACCAGACGTGCCGCCGCGCGCCCGTCCAGCACCTCGGGCAGGTCCACCAGACCGCCCCACCGCTGCGGGTACTCCAGGGCGGCCACCCGGCCCACGCCCCACACCAACGCCTCGTCCGGCGCGGCCAGCGGATCCGACCGGCCGACCGACACCGCACCCCGCGTGACGCCCCACACCGGCGCGCCGAGGTCCGACCTGATCAGGTCGATCGTGCCGGTGGCGTCCAGCAGCGACACGACACCCGCCCAGTCGCCGGGCAGCGCATGGCCGGCGCGAGACGACGTCGGCACCACCGTCCCGCAGCGCCTGCTCGACGGCCTCGTCCTCGCCGACGACCAGCCAGGTGCCGGACAGCGATCCGGACACCTCGGCGAGCGGCTGCCACGACACCCGGTACCGCCAGCCGTCCACTGTGGACCGGTCGCGGCGGCCTCGGCGCCACGCGGACAGGGCGGGCAGCACCGAGTCCAGGCCGTCGGGCGCGATGCCGAGCGTGTCGGCGAGGGCGCCGGCGTCGCCGGACTCCACCGCGGTCCAGAACCGGTTCTCGACCGGGTCGGCGTGCCCGGCGCCGGCCGGGGTGGGCTGGTCGATCCAGTACCGCTCGCGCTGGAAGGGGTAGGTCGGCAGTTCGACGCGCCTGCCGCCGGGCAGCAGGCGGGCCCAGTCGACGGCGGTGCCGCGGACGTGGGCGTTGGCGAGCGCGGTGAGCAGCGTGCCGGGTTCGTCGCGGTCGCGCCGCAGCACCGGGAACGCGCCGTCGACGTGGGCCGACAGCACGCCGTCGGGTCCGAGCTCGAGGAAGGTGGTCACGCCCGCGTCACGCAGTTCCCGCACCTCGTCGGCGAACCGCACGGTGTCGCGGACCTGCCGCACCCAATGGGCCGGGTCGGTGACCTGGCCGGGCATCGGGATGCGCGGCTCGTGATACGTGAGCGACTCGGCGACGGTGGCGAACTCGTCGAGCATCGGCTCCATCAACCGCGAGTGGAACGCGTGCGACACGACCAGCCGCTTCACCCGGCGGCCCTCGGCCCGCCAGGTCTCCTCCAGCGCGCCGATCTCCTCCTCGGCACCGGACACGACCAGCGAAGTGGGGCTGTTGACCGCGGCGACGTCGATGCCCTCGGGCACGTCGTCCTCGGTGCCCTCCACCGCCAGCATCGCACCGCCTGCCGGCAGGGCCTGCATCAACCGACCGCGCGCCGCAACAAGCGTGCACGCGTCATCCAGCGACAGCACGCCCGCCACGTGGGCGGCGGCGATCTCGCCGATCGAGTGGCCCAGCAGGAAGTCGGGTGCGACACCCCAGGACTCCAGCAACCGGAACAGCGCCACCTCCAACGCGAACAACGCCGCCTGCGCGCCCTCGGTCCGGTTCAGCGCCTCCTCGTCATCGAACGGCACCCGCTCGAACCGCGCACACACCTCGTCCAGCGCCGCGGTGAACTCCGGATAGGTCCGGTACAGCTCCTGGCCCATGCCGACGCGCTGCGAACCCTGACCGGTGAACAGGAACGCGGTACGCCCGCCGGTGGCGATCCCGGTGACGGGGTCGCGGTCGCCCAGCAGCACGGTGCGGTGCTCCAGCCGGGCGCGGGTGGTGGCGAGCGAGAACCCGACGTCCACAGGGGACTCGTCCAGTGCCCGCACCCGCTCCTCCTGGAGGCGCAGGGCCTCCGCGGTGCGGGCCGACAGCACCCACGGCACGATCGGCGGCGGCGCGATGTCGCCGGCCGGCCGGCCGCCGGCAGGCTCCGGTGCCTCCTCGACGATCACGTGCACGTTGGTGCCGCTGATGCCGAACGACGACACGCCGGCCCGCCGCGGGCCGTCCCCGGCCGGCCAGTCCCGCGCGTCGGTCAGCAGCGACACCGCGCCGCGCGACCAGGCCGCGTGCGGTGTCGGCTCGTCGACGTGCAGGGTCTTCGGCAGCCTGCGGTGGCGCATGGCCTGCACCAACTTGATCACGCCGGCCAGCCCGGACGCGGCCTGCGTGTGCCCGAGGTTGGACTTCAGCGAACCCAGCCACAGCGGCTGCTCGCGGTCCTGGCCGTAGGTGGTCAGCAGCGCCTGGGACCTCGATGGGGTCGCCGAGCCGGGTGCCGGTGCCGTGCCCCTCGACGACGTCCACATCGGACGGCACGAGCCGCGCGCTCGCCAGCGCCGCCTTGATGACCCGCTGCTGCGAGGGGCCCGTTGGGCGCGGTGAGCCCGTTGGGACGCCCCGTCGGAGTTGACCGCGGAGCCGCGCACGACGGCCAGCACGGGGTGCCCGTTGCGCTCGGCGTCGGACAGCCGCTCCACCAGCAGCACCGCGACGCCCTCGGACCAGCCGGTGCCGTCGGCGGCGGCGGCGAACGACTTGCACCGGCCGTCCGCGGACAGCCCGCCCTGCCGGGCGAACTCGGCGAACGTCGCCGCGGACGGCATCACGGTCACGCCGGCCACGAGCGCGGCGGAGCACTCGCCGGCGCGCAGTGCCTGCGCGGCCATGTGCAGTGCGACCAGCGAGGACGAGCACGCGGTGTCGACGGTCGCGGCGGGGCCCTCCAGCCCGAACACGTAGGCCACCCGCCCGGAGATCACGCTGTTCGCGGTGCCGGTGAGCGCGTGCCCGGCCGCCTCGTCGGGCACCTCCATGCCGGCTCCGTACCCGGCGTTGGACGCGCCGACGAACACGCCCGTCCGGCTGCCACGCAGCGACTCCGGTGGGATCCCGGCCCGTTCCAGGACCTCCCAGCTCGCCTCGAGCAGCACGCGCTGCTGCGGGTCCATCGCGGTGGCCTCGCGCGGGGAGATGCCGAACAGGCCGGCGTCGAACTCGGTCGCGTGGTCGACGAACCCGCCGACCTGGGCGTAGTCCGCGGGGGCCAGGTCCCAGCCGCGGTCTGCCGGGAAGCCGGTGATGGCGTCGCCACCGGCGTCGACGAGGCGCCACAGGTCCTCCGGGGAGGCGACCCCGCCGGGCAGCCGGCAGCTCATCCCGACGATCGCGACCGGCTCCCGGGACGCGGCGATCAGCTGCCGGTTCTGCTCGCGCAGCCGCTCGGTCTCCTTCAGCGACGCGCGTAACGCCTCGACGGCCCGTTCCTCGCGTGTGGTCATGGTTCAGCTCCGAGTCATCGGTGGAGATCAGGAGTCGAGGTTGTCGAGCGCGGTCTCGATCAGCGCGTCGACGTCCATCAGGTCGATCGAGTCGGCCCCGAGCGCGTCCGCCGGGTCGGGTTCGCCCGCATCGAGGCCGGCGAGCCTGAGCATCACGTCGAGCACGCCCGCGTCGCGGAAGCGGGACAGCGGGACGGCGGCGAGCGCGTCGCGGATCCGGGCCTCGCCCGGGTCGTCACCGGGGTCGCCGCCGGCCTCGCTGCCGGCGAGGATCTCGGTGTCGAGATGTCCGGCCAGCGCGGCCGGCGTCGGGTAGTCGAAGATCAGCGCGGCCGGCAGCGGGAGCCCGGTCGCCCCGGCGAGCCGGTCACGCAGGTCGACCGCGGTCAGCGAGTCGAACCCGAGCTCGCCGAACGGGCTGGTCTCCGCGACGGCGGCGGCGCCGTCGTGGCCGAGCACGGCCGCCGCGTGGCCGCGGACCAGGTCGAGCAGGGCCCGTTCCCGGTCGGCGGCGGTGGCCGTGGCGAGGCGCTGGGCGAACTCGGTGAGACCGTCGGGTTCGGCCGCCCGTTCGGCGTGCCGCAGGCTCGCGACCTCGGGCAGCTCGTCGAACAGCGTGCTGGGCCGGACGGCGGTGAAGGCCTGGGCGAACCGGGTCCAGTCGACGTCGGCGACGGTCAGGCAGGTCTCGCCGGTGTCGACGGCCCGGGCGAGTGCGGTGAGCGCTCGCTCGGGAGCCAGCGCCCGCAGCCCGCGCCGCCGCAGGTAGCCGGCGGCGTCGCCGGTGGCCATGCCGCCGTCGGCCCACGGCCCCCAGGCGACCGAGGTCGCGGCGAGCCCGCGAGCCCGGCGGTGTTCGGCCAGCGCGTCGAGGTAGGCGTTGGCCGCCGCGTACGCGGCCTGGCCGCCGCTCCCCCACACCCCGGCGATGGATCCGAACAGGACGAACGCCTCGGCGTCGGGCAGCAGCGCGTCCAGGTTGGCCGCTCCGGTCACCTTGGCGGCCAGCACGTCGGCCAGCTCGGCGTCGGTGAGCTCGGCGAGCCGCGTGGACCGGTCCACGCCCGCGGTGTGCACGACGGCGATCACCGGATGCTCGGCCAGCAGCCCGGCCAGCGCGTTCCGGTCGGCGACGTCGCAGGCCACCACCACCGCCTCGGCACCGAGCCCGGCCAGCTCGGCCACCAGGTCGGCCGCCCCCGGTGCCTCGGGGCCGCGCCTGCTGGTCAGCACCAGCCGGGTCGCGCCCCGTCCGGCGAGCCAGCGCGCGACGTGCGCGCCCAGCGCACCGGTGCCGCCGGTGACGAGCACCGCACCGGACGGCGTCCACGGTGCCGCTTCCGCCGTGTGCGGGGCGCGGACGAGCCTGCGCGCGAGCACCCCGGCGTCCCGGATGGCGACCTGGTCCTCGGCCCCGCTCGCCAGCACACCGACCAGCCGCGCCGCGGACCGCTCGTCCAGCTCCTCGGGCAGGTCCACGAGACCGCCCCACCGGTCCGGGTGCTCCAGCGCGGCCACCCTGCCCAGGCCCCACACCATGGCCTGATCCGGATCGGGCCGATCCGTCGACACGGCACCCCGGGTCACGCACCACACCGGCGCGTCCACACCGGACCGGAGGGTCTCGGTGGTCGCCGCCACGTCCTGTATCGAGACCACGCCGGTCCACTCGCCGGGCACGGCCGCCGGTGACCGGACGACCTCGGCGCCACCGGCCCGCAACGCCCCGGCCACGTCCTCGCCGTCGCCGACCACCAGCCACCTGCCCGACAGGGCGCCCGGCCGTTCGGGGACGGGTTGCCAGGACACCCGGTACCGCCAGCCGTCCACACGGGACCTGTCCCGCCGCTGCTGCCGCCACGCCGACAGGGCGGGCAGGACGGTGCTCAGCCCGTTGCCCGGGTCGAGCCGCAGGGTCCGGGCAAGTTGCTCGACGTCGCTGTTGTCGACGGCGGTCCAGAACTCGGCCTCCGCCCCGTCGACGGCGGTGGCCGCCGCCGTGGTGGTCAGCCAGTACCGCTCGCGCTGGAAGGGGTAGGTGGGCAGGTCGACCCGCCGTCCGGGCACGATGCGTGCCCAGTCCACGGTGGCGCCGCGGGTCCAGGCCGTCGCGACCGCACCGAGCAGGGTGGCCGCCTCGTCGCGGTCGCGGCGCAGCACCGCGACGGCGTCCTCGACGTGGGTGGACAGCGCCGGGTCGGGCCCCAGCTCGACCCACGTCGCCACACCCTCGTCGCGCAGCGTCTCGACCGCGTCGGCGAACCGCACGGTGTCGCGGACCTGCCGCACCCAGTAGGCCGGGTCGGTGACCTCGCCCAGCATCCGGATCCGCGGCTCGCGGAAAGTCAGCGACTCGGCGACGGTGGCGAACTCGTCGAGCATCGGCTCCATCAACCGCGAGTGGAACGCGTGCGACACGGTGAGCCGCTTGACCCGCCGGCCCTCGCCGCGCCAGGTGGCCTCCAGGTCGGCGATCTCCGCTTCGGTGCCGGAGACCACGAGCGAGGTGGGGCTGTTGACCGCGGCGATGTCGATGCCCTCGGGCACGTCGTCCTCGGTGCCCTCGACCGCGAGCATCGCCCCACCCGCGGGCAGGGCCTGCATCAACCGGCCCCGGGCGGCGACCAGCGTGCACGCGTCCTCCAGCGACAGCACCCCGGCAACGTGGGCGGCGGCGAGCTCACCGATCGAGTGGCCCAGCAGGAAGTCCGGCGTCACGCCCCAGGACTCCAGGAGGCGGAACAGCGCCACCTCCAGCGCGAACAACGCCGCCTGCGCACCCTCGGTCCGGTTCAACAACTCCTCGTCATCGAACGGCACCCGCTCGAACCGCACGGTGATCTCGTCCAGCGCCGCCGCGAACACCGGGAACGACGCATACAACTCGCGCCCCATGCCGAGCCGCTGCGAACCCTGACCGGTGAACAGGAACGCCAGGCCGCCCGTGCCGGCGGTGCCGCGGACGACGGTGGGTGCGGACAGGCCGGCCAGGGCGTCGTCGCGGTCGGCCGCCAGGATGACGGCCCGGTGGCCGAGCTGTGCCCGGGTGGTGGCCAGGGATCGCCCGACCGCGGCCAGGTCCAGGTCCGGCCGTTGCGCGACGAAGGTCGTCAGCCGGTCCGCCTGGGCCCGCAGGGCTTCGGCCGAGCGCGCGGCGAGCACCCACGGCACCAGCGGCGGCGCGGCCGGCGGCTCGGCCGTGGGCTGGGCGGGCGGGGGTGCCTGTTCCAGGATGACGTGGGCGTTGGTGCCGCTGACCCCGAACGACGACACCCCCGCGCGGCGCGGACGGCCACCGGTCTCCCACGACCGCGCCTCGGCCAGCAACTCCACCGCACCCGACGACCAGTCCACATGCGACGACGGCTCGTCCACATGCAACGTCCGCGGCAACACCCCCCGCCGCATCGCCATCACCATCTTGATCACACCGGCCACCCCCGCCGCCGACTGAGCGTGCCCGATGTTCGACTTCACCGACCCCAGCCACAGCGGCCGGTCACGGTCCTGCCCGTAGGTCGCCAGCAGCGCCTGCGCCTCGATCGGGTCGCCGAGGGTGGTGCCGGTGCCGTGTGCCTCCACGGCGTCCACATCGGACGGTTCGAGGCCACCGGCGGCAAGGGCGGCGCGGATGACGCGTTGCTGGGAGGGTCCGTTGGGCGCGGTCAGCCCGTTGGACGCGCCGTCCTGGTTGACCGCCGTCCCGCGGACCACGGCGAGGATCTCGTGGCCGTTGCGGACCGCGTCGGACAGCCGCTCGACCAGTAGCATGCCCACACCCTCGGACCAGCCGGTCCCGTCCGCGCCCGCGGCGAACGACTTGCACCGGCCATCCACCGCAAGCCCACGCTGACGACTGAACTCCGTGAAGATCCCCGGCGTCACCATCACCGTCACCCCGCCGGCCAACGCCATCGAACACTCACCAGCACGCAACGCCTGCGCCGCCAGATGCAACGCCACCAACGACGACGAACACGCCGTGTCCACCGTCACCGCCGGCCCCTCCAACCCGAACGCATACGCCACCCGCCCGGACGCCACACTGGTCGCACTGCCGGTCAGCAGGTGTCCTTCGACCTCCTCGAGGTCGCCGGTCGGCGGCAGCCCGATGCCGTAGTTGGACGACGCGACGCCGACGAACACCCCGGCCTGGCTGCCGCGCACCGACTGCGGGTCGATCCCGGCACGCTCCAGCACCTCCCAGGAGGCTTCGAGGAGCATGCGCTGCTGCGGGTCCATGGCCATCGCCTCGCGGGGCGAGATGCCGAACAGCTCGGCGTCGAAGTCGCCCGCGTCGTGCACGAACCCGCCTTCGCGGGCGTAGCTCGTGCCGGCGCGGTTGCTGTCGTCGAGCAGCGCGTCGAGGTCCCAGCCGCGGTCGGTCGGGAACTCGCCGACGGCGTCGGTTCCGGTCTCGACGAGCCGCCACAGGTCCTCGGGCGAGCCGACCCCGCCCGGGTAGCGGCAGCTCATCCCGACGATGACGACGGGGTCGTCGTCGACACGGGTCCGCCCGATCGTCGGGATCGCGGGCGCCGGGGTGGCGCCGACGAGCTCGTCCAGCAGGTGGCCGGCCAGCGCGGCCGGTGACGGGTGGTCGAAGACCAGGGTCGCGGGCAGCCGCATCCCGGTCGCGGCGCTGACCCGGTTGCGCAACTCGACCGAGGTGAGCGAGTCGAAGCCCATGTCCTTGAACGCCTTGCCCGGTTCGACGGTGTCGGCGGACGAGTGCCCGAGGACGGTGGCGACCTCGGCACACACGAGCCCGACGAGGAGCCGCGTCCGCTCCCCTTCCGGCAGCCCGGTGAGCCGGCCGGCCAGCGACGACGCCCCGGCACCTGCCGCGGCCCGGCGCAGGGGTGCCCGTACGAGTTCGCGTAGGAGGTGTGGGGTGTCGGTGGTGCGGGTGGTGGTGTCGAGTCGGGCGGGTATGAGTGTGGCGTGTCCGGTGTGGTGGGCGAGGTCGAACAGGGCGAGTCCGTCCCGGGTGGACAGCGCGGTGCCGAGCCGGGCCCGGTCGTGGCCGGTGAGGGTGTTGCTGATGGTGCTGGTCTGGTCCCACAGTCCCCAGGCCAGGGCGGTGCCCGGCAGTCCCGCCGCCTGGCGCTGGTGGGCCAGTGCGTCGAGGACGGCGTTGGCGGCGGCGTAGTTGGCCTGGCCCGGGGTGCCGAACACCCCCGAGGCCGAGGAGTACAACACGAACATGGCCAGGTCCAGCCCCCTGGTCGCCTCGTCGAGCAGCAACGCTGCGTCGGCCTTGGGCGCGAGCACCGCATCGAGGCGTTGCGGGGTCAGCGACTCGACGACGCCGTCGTCGGTGACACCCGCGGCATGCACCACACCGGTCAGCGGATGCTCCGCGGGGACCTCCGCGAGCAGCGCCGTGACCGCGTCCCGGTCGGACACGTCGCACGCCACCACCCGAACGTCGGCGTCCAGGTCAGGTGGTGGCGTGCCGCCGCTGCGGCTGGCGAGGATCAGGTGCCGCACGCCGTGCCGGGACACCAAATGCTCGGCCAGCAGCGTGCCGAGGGTGCCGGTGCCTCCGGTGATCAACACGGTGCCCTCGGGGTCGAGCGGGCGCGGGATGGTGACCACGTTCTTGCCGACGTGGCGGCCCTGCCCGATGAACCGGAACGCCGAGCGGGCCTGGCCGATGTCCCACACCCGGGTCGGCAACACCCGCAGCGCCCCGGAGTCGAACAGACCCAGCAACTCGGTGAGCATCGCCTGCAGCCGGTCCGGACCGGCCTCGCTCAGATCGAACGCCCGGTAGGCCACGCCTTCGGGCTCACGCAGGTCGGCCTTGCCCATCTCGATGAACCGGCCACCCGGCTTGAGCAGGCCGAGCGAGGCGTCGATGAACTCGCCGGTCAGCGAGTTCAGCACCACATCCACCCGGCCGAACTTCTCCGCGAACCCCACATCACGCGATGACGCGAGGTGGTCGGCCGGCAGACCGGTGGCCTGCCACTTCGCCGGGCTCGCCGTGCCGAACACCTCCACCCCCAAATGTTCGGCGAGCTGCACCGCGGCCATCCCCACCCCGCCGGCCGCGGAATGGACCAGCACCGACTCCCCCGCCCGCAACCCGGCCAGGTCGACCAGGGCGTAGTAGGCGGTCAGGAACGCCATCGGCACCGACGCCGCCTCCACGAACGACCACCCAACAGGGATCCGCGCCACCAACCGCCGATCGGTCACCGCACTGGCGCCGAACCCACCCGACACCAACCCGAACACCCGATCCCCCACCACCAGATCGGTCACTCCGGCACCCACCTCGACGACCACACCGGCCGCCTCCGACCCCATCTCCGCGGCCTCCGGATAACTGCCCAACGCAATCAGCACATCCCGGAAGTTCACCCCCGCCGCACGCACCGCAACCCGCACCTCACCGCGACCAAGCGGCTCGGGCTCGGCCGCCACCAAGGCCAGGTTCTCCAACGTGCCCCCACCACCGACCGCGAGCGCCCACTCAGGAACATCCGGCACCCGCAACGACGTCACACGAGCCAGACGAGGCACCAACACCACGCCACCCCGCACCGCCACCTGCGGCTCACCAAGCGCAACAACCCCCGCCAACACACCCGCCAACACACCCGCCAACACCCCCGGCTCGGCCTCATCCGGCTCAACCACATCCGTGTCCACCAACACGAACCGACCCGGATGCTCCGACTGCGCCGACCGCACCAACCCCCACGCCCCCGCCACCCCCACATCAACCACCACATCACCCAGACCAGTGGCCACCGCACCCCGAGACACCAACACCAACGGCACATCCACATCCGACGCCAACCGCTCCTGCACCATCACCAACGTCCGATGAACCACCTCACACACCGAACCCGACGGCAACCACACAACCTCCGGCACCCCCGCCGCCGCAGGCATCCCCTCAACCGCAGGCAACGCGGCCGGCACCCAATCCACCGAGAACAACGCATCATCCACCCGGCGGGCCTGGTCGGTGGAGACCGGCCGCAGGGCGAGCGAGTCGATGGTGAGCACGGACGCACCGGTGACGTCCCAGGCGTCCACCCGCACCGTGTCCACACCGACCAAGGCCAACCGCACCCGCAGAGCGGTCGCACCCGTCGCGTGCAGGGCCACCCCGGACCACGCGAACGGCACCCGCGGCGCCCCGTCCTCGATCAGCCCACCCGCCGCAACCGCATGCAACGCCGCATCCAGCAACGCCGGATGAACACCGAACGCACCGGCCTGCGCCGCGTCGGGCAGCGCCACGTCGGCGAACACCTCGTCACCCGCACGCCACACCGACCGCAAACCCCGAAACACCGGCCCATAAACCAAACCAGCCGTCCCCAACCCGCCATAGAGATCATCGAGGACGACCGGTTCGGCGTCCGCGGGCGGCCACTCGGTCAGGCCGGGTGGCTCATCCTGGATCGGGTCGTCGTCGACGAGTCCGGTGGCGTGCCGGGTCCAGGGCGCGTCGTCGTGGTCCGGCCGGGCGTAGATGTCCACGGTGCCCTCGCCGGAGGCGATCAGCTGGACCTGAACGGCGCCGCGCTCGGGCAGGACGAGCGGTGCCTCGATGGTCAGCTCGGCCACCCGCGGGTGCCCGGACCGCGACGCCAGCTCGACGTACGCGGTGCCGGGCAGCACGACATCGCCCGCCACGACGTGGTCGGCGAGCCACGGTTGGGTCGCCGTGGACAGGTGACCGGTGAGCACCGTCCCGTCGCCGGTCGCGAGCGGTACGGCGGTGCCGAGCAGCGGCGCAGCGCCACCCGCCCAGTACCGCTCGTGCTGGAAGGCGTAGGTGGGCACCTCGACGATCCGCGCGTCCCAGGTACCGAACACCGACGCCCAGTCGACCACCGCACCACGCACCCACGCCGACCCCACAGCCCTCAGCACCGTGCCGGCCTCGTCCCGGCCACGACGCAACGTGGGGACCGCATCCTCCACATGCGCACACAGCACCGGATCCGGCCCCAGCTCGACAAACGTGGTCACGCCCTCGTCCCGCAGCCACCGCACCCCGTCGGCGAACCGCACGGTGTCGCGCACCTGCCGCACCCAGTACGCCGGATCGGTCACCTCACCCCGCATCGCGATGCGCGGCTCGTGGAAGGTCAGCGACTCCGCGACGGTGGCGAACTCGTCGAGCATCGGCTCCATCAACCGCGAATGGAACGCATGCGACACCACCAGCCGCTTCACCCGCCGCCCCTCGGCCCGCCAGGCCTCCTCCAGCGCGACGATCTCCTCCTCGCTGCCCGACACCACAAGCGAAGCGGGGCTGTTCACCGCGGCTACGTCGATGCCCTCCGGTACATCGGCCTCGGTGCCCTCGACCGCGAGCATCGCCCCGCCCGCGGGCAGCGCCTGCATCAACCGGCCGCGCGCGGCCACCAGCGTGCACGCGTCCTCCAGCGACAGCACCCCGGCCACGTGCGCAGCCGCCAGCTCGCCGATCGAGTGGCCCAGCAGGAAGTCCGGCCTCACACCCCAGGACTCCAACAGCCGGAACAGCGCCACCTCCAACGCGAACAACGCCGCCTGCGCACCCTCGGTCCGGTTCAACAACTCCTCGTCGTCGAACGGCACCCGCTCGAACCGCGCCGTGACCTCATCCAGCGCCGCCGCGAACACCGGGAACACCGCATACAACTCCCGACCCATCCCGACACGCTGCGCACCCTGACCGGTGAACAGGAACGCCGTGCGGCCCTCGGTGGCCACCGCGCGCACCTCGTCGGGCAGCAGCACGGCGCGGTGCTCCAGTGCGGCGCGGGTGGTGGCGAGCGACAGGCCGACGTCGACCCGGCGCAGCTCCGGATGTCCATCCAGATAGGACTCGACCCGGTCGATCTGGGCGGACAGGCCGGCCGCCGAATGGGCGGAGACGGCCAGCGGCACGACCGGTGCGTCCACCGTGGGCAGTACCTCGGGTTCGGTGTCGGGGGCCTCCTCGATGATGGTGTGCGCGTTGGTGCCGCTCATCCCGAACGAGGACACCCCGGCCCGCCGCGGCCGGCCGCTGGTCTCCCACGGCCGGGTCTCGGTCAGCAGGGAGACCGCGCCGGCGGGCCAGTCGATGTGCGAGGACGGCTCGTCGGCGTGCAGGGTGCGTGGCAGTGTCCGGTGCCGTAGGGCCATGACCATCTTGATGACTCCGGCGACCCCGGCGGCGGCCTGGGTGTGCCCCAGATTCGACTTCACCGACCCCAACCACAACGGCTCGTCCCGACCCTGCCCATACGTCGCCAACAACGCCTGCGCCTCGATCGGATCACCCAACGCAGTACCCGTCCCGTGCGCCTCCACCACATCCACATCAGACGGCACCAAACCAGCAGAACCCAACGCCGCACGAATCACCCGCTGCTGCGACGGACCATTCGGCGCCGTCAACCCATTCGACGCACCATCCTGATTCACCGCCGAACCACGCACCAACCCCAACACCCGATGACCGTTGCGGCGAGCATCCGACAACCGCTCCACCAACAACACCCCGACACCCTCAGACCACGCCGTCCCATCAGCCGACTCCGCAAACGGCTTACACCGCCCATCCACCGCCAACCCACGCTGACGAGAAAACTCCACAAACGCACCCGGCGTCGCCATCACCGTCACCCCACCAGCAACAGCCAACGAACACTCCCCCGCACGCAACGCCCCCACCGCCAAATGAACAGCCACCAACGACGACGAACACGCCGTATCCACCGTCACCGCCGGCCCCTCCAAACCAAACACATACGCCACCCGACCCGACAACACACTCGCCGCCGCACCCGTGGCGACGTGGCCCTCGCGGGCATCGGAGGCGACGACCGTGAGGCGGGCGTAGTCCTGGCCGTTGGTGCCGGCGAACACACCGGTACGACTCCCCCGAAGCGAACGCGGATCGATCCCCGACCGCTCGAACACCTCCCACACCGACTCCAACAACAACCGCTGCTGCGGATCCATCGCCACCGCCTCACGCGGCGAAATCCCGAACAGACCCGCATCGAACCCGGTCGCGTTCGCCAGGAAGCCGCCCTCACGCGCGTACGAGGTGCCGACGGTGTCGGGGTCGTCGTCGAACAGGCCGTCGAGGTTCCAGCCGCGGTCGGTGGGGAACGGACCCATCACATCCCCACCCGCCGACACGACCTCCCACAACGCCTCCGGCGAGTCCACCCCACCCGGGAACCGACACGCCATCCCCACGATCGCGATCGGCTCGTCGGTGCCGGTGACCACCGGCGAGGCCGGGGAGGCGGCGGTCTCGTCGCCCACCAGCCGTGCGGCCAGGTGCTCGGCGAGCGCGGTCGCGGTCGGGTAGTCGAACACCAGGCCGGCGGGCAGCGCCAGCCCGGTCGTCCGGGCCAGCCGGTCACGCAGCTCCACGGCGGTCAGCGAGTCGAAACCAAGGTCCCGGAAGGGACGGTCGGCGTCGACCGTGTCGGTGTCGCCGTGGCCGAGGACCAGCGCGGCCTCGGTGCGCACCACGGTGCGGACGGCACGCGCCCGCTCGACGGGTGCGAGGCCGGCGAGCCGGGTGACCAGCTCCGGCACCTCGGCGGCCGGCTCCGGTGCCGCGGCGGTGGCGGCGTCGGGCAGGTCGGCGAGCAGCGGGCTGGGCCTGGCGGAGGCGAACGTGGCGGCGAACCGCGCCCAGTCGACGTCGGCGACGGTCAGGCAGGTCTCGGCGTGGTCCACGGCCGCGCCGAGCGCGGTGACCGCGAGCGCCGGGTCCATTCCAGTCAGTCCACGGCGCCGGAAGTACTCCTCCGCGTCGGCGGCGTCGACGAGCATCCCGGAGCCGGCCCACGGCCCCCACGCCACCGAGGTCGCGGCCTGCCCGCAGGCCCGCCGCTGCTCGGCCAGCGCGTCGAGGTAGGCGTTGGCGGCCGAGTACGCGGCCTGCCCGCCACTGCCCCACACCCCGGCAATGGATCCGAACAGGACGAACGCCTCGGCGTCGGGCAGCAGCGCGTCCAGGTTCGCCGCACCCGTCACCTTCGCCGCCAGCACGTCGTCGAACTCGGCGTCGGTGAGATCGGCGATCCGCACGGCCCGGTCCAGGCCGGCGGCATGCACGACGGCCGTCACCGGATGTTCGGCCAGCACCCGGGCCAGCGCGTCCCGGTCGGTGACATCACAGGCCACCACCACCGCCTCGGTACCCGACCCGGCCAGCTCCGCCACCAGTTCGGCGGCACCCGGAGCGTCGGGACCGCGCCGGCCGGCCAGCACCAACCGCCGCGCACCCCGCCCCGCAAGCCAGCGTGCGACGTGCCCACCCAGCGCGCCCGTCCCGCCGGTGACCAGCACGGCACCCGACGGCACCCACGGCGCCTTCGCGTCATCCGACTGCGGAGCGCGCACCAGCCGCCGCGCGAACACACCCGAGGACCGCACCGCCACCTGGTCCTCGACACCACCCGCGAGCACGCCCACCACGCGCGCCGCGACCTGCCCGTCCCACGCCTCCGGCAGGTCGACCAGACCTCCCCAGCGCCGCGGGTACTCCAGGGCCGCGACCCGGCCCGCACCCCACACGAGTGCCCCGTCCGGCGCGGTCAACGGGTCCGACCGGCCGACCGACACCGCACCCCGCGTCACGCCCCACACCGGCGCGCCGAGGTCGGCCCGCAGCAGCGCCAGGATCTCGGGCGCCGCCACCGCGGCCAGCACCCCGGCGTAGTCGCCGGCCGGTGCGTCCGCCGCGGTGTCCGCGACGACGACGTCGGCGCCGCCGTCCCGCAACGCCTGCCGCACCCGCTCGTCGCAGCCGACCGCGAGCCACGTCCCGGACAGCGACCCGTGGCCGGCGCGCACCGGCCGCCAGTCCACCCGGTAACGCCATGAGTCCACAGTGGACGCCTCGCGGCGGCGGCGACGCCACGCGGACAGGGCCGCCAGGACGGTGTCCAGCCCGTCCGGCGCCATGCCGAGCGTGTCGGCGATGGTTGCGGCGTCGCCGGAGTCCACGGCGGTCCAGAAGCGGGCCTCGGCGGGGTCGGCCGCCTCGGCGGCCGCGTCGGGCTCCATCCAGTACCGCTGCCGCTGGAACGGGTAGGTCGGCAGGTCGACGCGCCGGCCACCCCACGGGGCGAACAGCGGGGTCCAGTCGACGTCGACCCCGCGCACGTGGGCCGCGGCGAGCGCGTCGAGCAGTGCCCGCGGCTCGGAGCGGCCGGCACGCTGCACCGGGATCGCGCCGTCGACGTGGGCGGACAGGGCGCCGTCGGGTCCGAGCTCGAGGAACCGGGTGACGCCGGCGTCGCGCAGGTGCCGGACGCCGTCGGCGAAGCGGACCGTGTCGCGGACCTGGCGTACCCAGTGGGCCGGGTCGGTGACGTCGCCGGGCATCGGGATGTGGGGCTCGTGGTACGTGAGGGTCTCGGCGACCGCGGCGAACTCGCCGAGCATCGGCTCCATCAACCGCGAGTGGAACGCGTGCGACACGACCAGCCGCTTCACCCGCCGCCCCTCGCACCGCCAGGTCTCCTCCAGCGCGCCGATCTCCTCCTCGCTGCCGGAGATCACCAGCGAGGCCGGGCCGTTGACCGCCGCGACGTCGACGCCGTCGGGCACGTCGTCCTCGGTGCCCTCCACCGCGAGCATCGCCCCACCCGGCGGCAGGGCCTGCATCAACCGGCCCCGCGCCGAGACCAGCACGCAGGCGTCGTCCAGCGACAGCACACCCGCGACGTGCGCGGCCGCGATCTCGCCGATCGAGTGCCCCAGCAGGAAGTCCGGGCGCACGCTCCAGGACTCCAGGAGCCGGAACAGCGCCACCTCGAACGCGAACAGCCCGGTCTGGGTGTACGCGGTCCGGTTCAGCATCTCGGCGTCCGCCGAGCCCGCCTCGGCGAACAGCACGGTCCGCAGTGGACGGTCGAGGTCGGCGTCGAACCGCGCGCACACGGAGTCGAGGGCGTCGGCGAACACCGGGAAGGCCCGGTACAGCGCGTGGCCCATGCCGGCGCGCTGCGCGCCCTGCCCGGTGAACAGGAAGGCGACCCGGCCCGGCTCGATGACGCCCCGGCTGAGGTCCGGTGCGGTGCCGCCGGCCGCCAGCGCGGCGAGCGTGCCTTGCAGGTCGTCCGCGCCGGTGCCGAACACCACCGCGCGATGCTCGAGCGCCGCGCGCCCGCCGGCGAGCGTGTGGCCGACGTCGACCGGGCGGGGGGCGCCGGTGCCGAGGGCCGCGCCGATGCGGTCGGCCTGGGCGCGCAGGCCCGCGGCGGTACGCGCGGACAGCACCAGCGGCAGGGCGGCGTCCGGCTCGTCCCGCGGCGCGGGTACCGGCGCAGGCTCGGCCGACTCGATGACGACGTGGGCGTTGGTGCCGCTGATCCCGAAGGAGGACACGCCGGCGCGGCGCGGCACGTCGCTCCCGGCCCAGTCCTCGTCGGCGGTGAGGAGGGACACCGAGCCGGACGCCCAGTCCACGTGCGGCGTGGGGTCGTCGGCGTGCAGCGTGCGGGGCAGCACCCCGTGCCGCATGGCCTGCACCATCTTGATCACGCCGGCCAGCCCGGACGCCGCCTGGGTGTGCCCGATGTTGGACTTGAGCGAGCCCAGCCACAGCGGCCGCTCGCGGTCCAGGCCGTAGGTGGCCAGCAGCGCCTGCGCCTCGATCGGGTCACCGAGCGCGGTGCCGGTGCCGTGCGCCTCCACGGCGTCCACATCGGACGGTTGGAGGCCGGCGTCGGCCAGCGCGTGCCGGATCACCCGCCGCTGTGCGGGGCCGTTGGGGGCGGTGAGGCCGTTCGAGGAGCCGTCCGCGTTCACCGCGGTGCCGCGCACGACCGCGAGCACGTCGTGGCCGTTGCGGCGCGCGTCGGACAGCCGCTCCACGAGCAGCACGGCGACGCCCTCGGCCCAGCCGGTGCCGTCGGCGTTCGCGGCGAACGCCTTGCAGCGGCCGTCCGCGGCGAGCCCGCCCTGCCGGCCGAACTCGGCGAACGCCACCGGGGTCGGCAGCACCGCCACGCCGCCCGCGACGGCCAGGTCGCACTCGCCGTCGCGCAGCGCCTTCGCCGCGAGGTGCAGCGCGACCAGCGACGACGAGCACGCCGTGTCGACCGTGATGACCGGGCCCTCGAGGCCGAAGGTGTAGGCAAGCCGGCCGGAGATCACGCTGTTGGCGCTGCCGGTGAGCAGGTGCCCGGCGAGGTCCGCGGGCGGCCGGGCGGTGCTGCCGTAGCCGGAGTTGGAGGCGCCGACGAACACGCCGGTGCCGCTGCCGCGCACGGAGCGCGGGTCGATCCCGGCCCGTTCGAAGACCTCCCAGCCGGCCTCCAGCAGCAGCCGCTGCTGCGGGTCCATCGCGGTGGCCTCGCGCGGGGAGATCCCGAACAGGTCGGCGTCGAAGTCGGGGGCGTCGTAGAGGAAGCCGCCGAGCCTGGCGATCGACCCGTCCAGGGTGGACAGGTCCCAGCCGCGGTCGGCCGGGAAGTCGCCGATGGCGTCGGTGCCGGTGCTGACGAGCCGCCAGAGGTCCTCCGGGGAGGCGACCCCACCGGGCAGCCGGCAGCTCATCGCCACGATCGCGATCGGGTCGTCGTTGCGGGCCATGGCGCGCGCAGGGGTGCCCGCCGGGAGGGTGCCGGCGAGCCGTGCCACCAGATGGTCGGCGAGCGCGGCGGCGTTCGGGTGGTCGAACACCAGGGTGGCCGGCAGGTCGATGCCGGTGCCGCGGGTGAGCCGGTTGCGCAGGTCGACGGCGATGAGCGAGTCGAAGCCGAGCTCGGCGAACGGGGTGGTGGCGGCGAACGCCTGCGGGTCGGCGTGGCCGAGCGCGGCGGCGACGCCGCGGCGGACGAGGTCGAGCATCTCCCGGGCGCGTCCGGCGGGCGGGAGCGCGGCGAGCCGGTCGCGCAGCGGGGAGCCGTCCAGTCCGTGCGCGGGCTCGTCGGGCGGGACCAGGTCGCCGAGCAGGCGGCTGGGGCGGGCGGAGGTGAAGGCCTGCGCGAACCGGGGCCAGTCCACGTCGGCGACCGTCACGTTGGTCTCGCCGGTGTCGACGGCCTGCCCCAGCGCGGTGACCGCCCGCTGCGGGGCGAGCGCCCGCAGCCCGCGGCGGCGCAGGTATCCGGCGGCGTCGCCCGCGGCCATGCCGGCATCGGCCCACGGGCCCCAGGCCACCGACGTCGCGGCCCGCCCGCCCGCGCGGCGCCGCTCGGCCAGCGCGTCGAGGTAGGCGTTGGCGGCCGCGTACGCGGCCTGCCCGCCGCTGCCCCACACTCCGGCGATCGAGGAGAACAGCACGAACGCCTCGGCGTCGGGCAGCAGCGCGTCGAGGTTGCGGGCGCCGTCCACCTTGGCCCGCAGCGCGTCGGTGAACTCGGCGACCGTGGTCTCGGCCAGCGGTGCGGGGCGGTCCGTTCCCGCGGCGTGCACGACGGCGGCGACCGGGTGCTCGGCCAGCAGCGCGGCGAGCGCGTCCCGGTCGGACACGTCGCAGGCCACCACGATCGCCTCGGCGCCCAGCCCGGCCAGTTCGTCGACCAGGTCCGCCGCGCCGGGCGCGGCCGGGCCGCTCCGGCCGGCGAGGACCAGGCGTGCGGCACCGCGACCGGCGAGCCAGCGGGCGGCGTGTCCGCCGAGCGCGCCGGTGCCGCCGGTGACCAGCACCGCGCCGGAGGGCGTCCACGGCGTGACGGGTTCGGTCGCGGGTGCCGCCCGGCGCAGCCTGCGGGCGAACACCCCGGAGGCGCGAACCGCCACCTGGTCCTCGGTGCCGCTCGCCAGCACGCCGGCGAGCCGGACCGCGGCGCGGTCGTCCAGCTGTTCGGGCAGGTCGACGAGACCGCCCCACTGCTGCGGGTGCTCCAGCGCGGCGACCCGGCCGAGTCCCCACAGCATGGCCTGGTCCGGGTCGGCGAGCGGGTCGGACCGGCCGGTCGACACCGCGCCCCTGGTCAGGCACCACACCGGTGCGTCGGCTCCGGACCGGAGCAGGTCGATCACCGTCTCGGCGTCCGGCGTGCAGAGCACGCCCGCCCACTCGCCGGGGACGTAGGCCGGTGCCCGGACCACCTCGGCGCCCGCGGTGCGCAGGGCGGCGGCGACGGTGTCGTCGCCCGCGACGAGCAGCCAGGTGCCGGACAGCGTCGCCGGCTGGTCGGCGACGGGCTGCCAGGACACCCGGTACCGCCAGCCGTCCACCGCGGACCGGTCGTGCCGGCTGCGGCGCCACGCGGACAGGGCGGGCAGGACGGTGGTCAGGCCCTCGCCGGCGGGCAGCCGGAGGGTGCCGGCGACCGACTCGACGTCGCCGGACTCGACGGCCGCCCAGAACCGCGCCTCGGCGGGGTCGGTCTCGGGGGTCGCGGGGCGGGCGGGTTCGAGCCAGAACCGCTCGCGCTGGAAGGGGTAGGTGGGCAGGTCGACGATCCGGCCGGCGGGCAGGGCCCGCGCCCAGTCGACCTCGGCGCCCCGCACCCACGCCGCCGCAAGCGGCCGCGAACAGCGTCTCGGCCTCGTCACGACCCCGGCGCAACACCGCGGCCGAGCCGTCCACGTGCGCCGACAACACCGCATCCGGACCCAGCTCGACACAGGTCGACACACCCTCCTCACCCAACCACCGCACCCCGTCGGCAAACCGCACGGTGTCGCGCACCTGCCGCACCCAGTAGCCCGGGTCGGTCACCTCGCCCCGCATCCGGATGTGCGGCTCGTGGAAGGTGAGCGACTCGGCAACGGCGGCGAACTCGTCGAGCATCGGCTCCATCAACCGCGAATGGAACGCGTGCGACACGACCAGCCGCTTCACCCGCCGCCCCTCGGCGCGCCAGGTCTCCTCCAGCGCGCCGATCTCCTCCTCGGTGCCGGAGACCACCAACGAGGTCGGGCTGTTGACCGCGGCGATGTCGATGCCCTCGGGCACGTCGTCCTCGGTGCCCTCCACCGCCAGCATCGCCCCACCCGCGGCAGCGCCTGCATCAACCGCCCCCGCGCGGCCACCAAGCGTGCACGCGTCATCCAGCGACAGCACCCCCGCCACGTGGGCGGCGGCGATCTCACCGATCGAGTGGCCCAGCACGAAGTCCGGTGCCAGCGCCCCAGCGACTCCAGCAGCCGGAACAGCGCGACCTCCAACGCGAACAACGCCGCCTGCGCACCTTCGGTCCGGTTCAGCAACTCCTCGTCGTCGAACGGCACACGCTCGAACCGCGCCGTGCACCTCGTCCAACGCCGCCGCGAACACCGGGAACGCCGCGTACAGCTCGCGACCCATGCCGACCCGCTGCGACCCCTGACCGGTGAACAGGAACGCCAGGCGGCCCGGGGCGGTCGTTCCCTCGACGACGTCGTCACCCAGGACGACGGCGCGGTGCTCCAGCGCGGCGCGGGTGGTGGCGAGCGAGTACGCGATGTCGGCCGGCGAGCCGGCCACGTCGCGCACCCGGTCGACCTGGGCCCGCAGGGCGGGCGCGGACCGCGCCGACACGACCAGCGGCAGGGCGGTCGTGGTCGGCTCCGGCTCGTCCGGCGCGACCGGTGCGGGGAACTCCTCGACGATCAGGTGCACGTTGGTGCCGCTGACCCCGAACGACGACACCCCCGCGCGGCGCGGACGGCCACCGGTCTCCCACGACCGCGCCTCGGCCAGCAACTCCACCGCACCCGACGACCAGTCCACATGCGACGACGGCTCGTCCACATGCAACGTCCGCGGCAACACCCCCCGCCGCATCGCCATCACCATCTTGATCACACCGGCCACCCCCGCCGCCGACTGAGCGTGCCCGATGTTCGACTTCACCGACCCCAGCCACAGCGGCCGGTCACGGTCCTGCCCGTAGGTCGCCAGCAGCGCCTGCGCCTCGATCGGATCACCCAACGTGGTGCCCGTACCGTGCGCCTCCACCACGTCCACATCGGACGGCTCCAGACCCGCGGAACCCAGCGCCTGCCGGATCACCCGCTGCTGGGACGGCCCGTTCGGCGCGGTCAACCCGTTCGACGCGCCGTCCTGGTTGACCGCCGAACCACGCACCACGGCCAGCACCCGGTGCCCGTTGCGCACGGCGTCGGACAGCCGCTCCACCAGCAGCATGCCCACACCCTCGGACCAGCCGGTCCCGTCCGCGCTCGCGGCGAACGACTTGCACCGGCCATCCACCGCAAGCCCACGCTGACGACTGAACTCCGTGAAGATCCCCGGCGTCACCATCACCGACGCCCCACCCGCCAAGCGCCATCGAACACTCACCAGCACGCAACGCCTGCGCCGCCAGATGCAACGCCACCAACGACGACGAACACGCCGTATCCACCGTCACCGCCGGCCCCTCCAACCCGAACGAGTACGCCACCCGCCCGGACGCCACACTGGTCGGAGCTGCCGGTCAGGAAGTGGCCCTCGACGCCGTCGGGCAGGCGGATGCCCGCGCCGTAGCCGGAGGCGGCGACGCCGACGAACACGCCGGCCTGGCTGCCGCGCACCGACTGCGGGTCGATCCCGGCACGCTCGAACACCTCCCACGACGCCTCCAGCAACAGCCGCTGCTGCGGGTCCATGGCGAGCGCCTCGCGGGGCGAGATGCCGAACAGGCCGGCGTCGAAGTCGCCCGCGTCCGGGAGGAACCCGCCCTCCCGGGCGTAGCTGGTGCCCGGCCGGTCCGGGTCGGGGTCGTACAGCGCGTCGAGGTCCCAGCCGCGGTCGGCCGGGAACTCCCCGACGATGTCCATTTCGGACTCTACGAGCCGCCACAGGTCCTCGGGCGAGCCGACCCCGCCGGGGAAGCGGCAGCTCATCCCGACGATCGCGATGAGGTCGTCGTCGGTGTCGGCGGCGGGCAGCGCGACCGACACGGCCGTGTCGTCGCCGATCAGCTCGGCGTGCAGGTGGTCGGCCAGCGCGGCCGGCGACGGGTGGTCGAACACCAGGGTGGCCGGCAGCCGCAGCCCGGTGGCGGCGTTCACCCGGTTGCGCAGCTCGACGGAGGTGAGCGAGTCGAACCCGAGGTCCTTGAACGCCCTGCCCGGCTCGACGGTGTCCGCCGACGAGTGGCCCAGCGCGGCGGCGACCTCCGTGCGGACCAGGTCCACGAGCAGCCGCGTCCGCTCTCCCGCCGGCAGGCCGGCGAGGCGCCGCACCAGCGGCTGCGCGCCGGTGCCGGCGCGGCGCAGCGGGGCGCGCACGAGGCCGCGCAGCAGCGCGGGCACCGGGGTCCGGTTCCGCAGCGACGCGAGGTCGAGGCGCATCGGGACCGCGTGCCCGAGCCCGGTGGACAGCGCCGCGTCGAACAGGGCGGTGCCCTGGTCGGCGGCCAGCGCGCCGCCGATGCGGGCGAGGTCGGCGCGGTTCAGGCCGGCGCTGATCGAGCTTGCCCGCGCCCACAGCCCCCAGCCCAGCGACGTGGCCGGCAGGCCGAGCGCGCGGCGCCGGGACGCGAGCCCGTCGAGGACCGCGTTGGCCGCCGCGTAGTTGGCCTGGCCGGGCGAGCCGAACGTGGCCGCGGCCGAGGAGTAGAGGACGAACCAGGCGAGGTCGAGGTCGGCGGTCAGCTCGTCGAGGACGAGCGCGGCGTCCGCCTTCGGGGCGAGGACGGCATCGATCCGCTCCGGGGTGAGCGACTCGACGGTTCCGTCGTCGGCCACGCCCGCCGCGTGCACGACCGCGGTCAGCGGATGCTCGGCCGGTACCGACGCCAGCAGCGCGGCGACCGCGTCGCGATCGGACACGTCGCAGGCGACCACCCGGACGTCCGCCTCCAGTTCGGGGGCCTCGCCGCCGGAACGACCGGCCAGGATCAGGTGGCGCACCCCGTGCCGGGTGACCAGATGCTCGGCCAGCAGCCCACCCAGCACCCCGGTGCCGCCGGTGACCAGCACCGTGCCGTCCGGATCCACCGCGCGCGGGATGGTGAACACGTTCTTGCCGACGTGCCGGCCCTGCCCGACGAACCGGAACGCCGACCGGGCCTCCCGCACGTCCCACGCCCGCGTCGGCAGCACACGCAGGTCACCGGAGTCGAACAGGCGCAGCAGCTCCCGCAGCATCTCCTGCACCCGGTCCGGGCCGGCCTCGCTCAGGTCGAACGCCCGGTAGCGCACGCCCTCCGGCTCGCGCAGGTCGGCCTTGCCCATCTCCACGAACCGACCGTGCTCACCCAGCATCCCGAGCGAGGCGTCGATGAACTCGCCGGTCAGCGAGTTCAGCACCACGTCCACCGACCCGAACTTCCCCGCGAACCCCAGGTCCCGAGACGACGCCAACTGCTCGGCAAGGCAGACCGGTGGCATCCCACTTCGCCGGGCTCGCCGTGCCGAACACCTCCGCACCCAGGTGCCGGGCGAGCTGCACCGCGGCCATCCCCACCCCGCCGGCCGCGGCGTGGACCAGCACCGACTCGCCGGCCCGCAGCCCGGCCAGGTCCACCAGCGCGTAGTAGGCGGTCAGGAACGCCATCGGCACCGACGCCGCGTCCACGAAGGACCAGCCGTCCGGGATCGGCGCGAGGAACCGGCGGTCGGTCACCGCGACCGGACCGAACGCGCCGGCGAACAACCCGAACACCCGGTCTCCCGGCGCCAGGTCGGCGACCCCGGCACCGACCTGGACCACCACACCGGCCGCCTCGGAACCCATCAGCGCGGCCTCGGGATAGCTGCCCAGCGCGATCAGCACGTCGCGGAAGTTCACCCCGGCGGCCCGGACGGCCACCCGCACCTCGCCCGGCGCCAGCTCCGTCACCGGCTCCGTGTCGCGCAGGACGAGGTGCTCGAACGTGCCCTCGCCGTCCACGTCGAGCCGCCACTCGGGCGCCTCCGGCGCGGTCAGCGACGCCATCGCGGAGGCCCGCGCCAGGCGCGGCACGAACACCTCGCCGCCGCGCACCGCCAGCTGCGGCTCGTCGAGCGCGACGATCCCGGGCAGGTCGGGCGTGGAGTCGTCCACGTCCACCAGCACGAACCGGCCGGGATGCTCCGACTGCGCCGAGCGCACCAGCCCCCAGGCGCCGGCCGCGGCGAGGTCGGTGACCACGTCGCCGGGCCCGGCCGCGACGGCGCCGCGGGAGAGCAGGACGAGCGGGGACTCCTCGCCCGACGCCACCCGGTCCCGCACCAGGGCCAGCGTGCGGTGGGCGACCTCGTGCACGGACCCGGCCGGCAACCACGCCACCGCCGGGGCCTCCGTACCGGCGGCGGGCGCGGTGACCGGGGTCCACTCGACGGCGAACAGCGAGTCGTCGGCGCCGGCGCGCAGCTGGTCCGGGGTGACCTGGCGCAGCACCAGCGACTCGACCGTGGCCACCGGCGCGCCGGTGGGATCGGCCAGCTGCAGCGTGTGCGCGCCGGTGCCGGTGGGCGCGAGCCGGACCCGCAGCGCGGCGGCACCGGCGGCGTGCAGCGACACACCGGTCCAGGCGAACGGCAGGCCCGCCGCGCCCGGCTCCAGCCCGGTGGGGTGCAGGGCGGCGTCGAGCAGCGCCGGGTGCAGCCCGAACCGGGCGGCGTCGCGGGCGGCGTGCTCGGGCAGCTCGACCTCGGCGAAGGTCTCCGCGCCCGACCGCCACGCCGCGCGCAGTCCCTGGAACACCGGCCCGTAGCCGAACCCGGCCGCCGCGGCCGCCGCGTAGAAGCCGTCCAGGTCGACCGGCTCGGCACCCGGCGGCGGCCAGGCGGCGAGGTCGAACCCCGCCGCGGGCACGTCCTCGGTCAGCAGGCCCTCGGCGTGCCGGACCCACTCGGTGTCGCCGCCGTCCGGGCGGGCGTGGACCTCCACGGTGCGGGTGCCGTCCTCGCGGGGCGGGCCGACGCTCACCTGGAGCGCGACGGCGCCGCGTTCGGGCAGCACCAGCGGGCGGTGCAGGGTCAGCTCGGCGAGGCCGCGGTGGCCGGCCTGCTCCCCCGCGCGGACCGCCAGCTCGACGAACGCGGTGCCGGGCAGCAGCACGCCGCCCATCACCCGGTGCTCGGCGAGCCAGGGGTGCGTGGCCGCGGACAGCTTGCCGGTGAGCAGCACGCCCCCCTCCGCCGCCAGCGACACCGCGGCGCCCAGCAGCGGATGGTCGGCGGCGCCGAGCCCGGCCGCGGCGAGGTCGCCCGCGCCGATCCGGGCGTCCGGCCAGTACGACCGCCGCTGGAAGGCGTAGGTGGGCAGCTCGACGCGGCGGGCGCCGTAGCGGGCGAACAGCGCCGGCCAGTCGACCGGGCAGCCGTGCGCGAAGGTCGCGGCGACCGCGCGCAGCACCGTCTCGGTCTCGTCGTGGCCGGCGCGCAGCGCGGGCACCGCGAGCGCGTCGTCGACCAGCGCGGACAGCACGCCGTCGGGTCCGAGCTCGAGGAACCGGGTGACGCCGGCCCGGCGCAGCGCGTCGACACCGTCGGCGAACCGCACGGTCTCGCGCACCTGGTGGACCCAGTAGCCCGGGGTCGCGACGTCCGGGGCCGTACCGTCCACCGTGGACGCGGCGGGGACGACGGGGATGGCCGGCGGGTGGTAGGTGAGGGACCCGGCGACGGCGGCGAACTCGTCGAGCATCGGCTCCATCAGCCGGGAGTGGAAGGCGTGCGAGACGACCAGCCGCCTGACCTTGCGGCCTTCCGCGCGCCACGCGGACTCCAGCGCGGCGATCTCGTCCTCCGTGCCGGAGACGACGATCGAGGACGGGCCGTTGACCGCGGCGACGTCCAGCCCGGCGGGAACGTCCGCCTCGGTGGCCGCGGCCGCGAGCATCGCCCCGCCGCGGGGCAGTTCCTGCATGAGCCGGCCGCGGGCGGCGACCAGCGTGCAGGCGTCCGCGAGGGACAGCACACCCGCGACGTGCGCGGCGGCGAGCTCGCCGATCGAGTGACCGAGCAGCCGGTCGGGCCGCACGCCCCAGGACTCCAGCAGCCGGAACAGCGCGACCTCGAGCGCGAACAGGCCCGCCTGCGCGTACCGGGTCTCGTGCAGCAGGTCCGAGTCGCCGAACATGACCGTGCGCAGCGGCCGGTCGAGCGCGGGGTCGAGGTGCGCGCAGACGGCGTCCACGGCCTCGGCGAACACGGAGTAGGACTCGTAGAGCATCCGGCCGGTGCCGGGCCGCTGCGAGCCCTGGCCGGTGAACAGGAACGCCTGCGTGCCCGGCGTCACCACGCCGGTGACCGCGCGCGCCGGGTCGGCGAGGCGGTCGCGGGCGTCGGCGCGGCCGGTGGCGAGCACCACGGCCCGGTGCTCCAGCGCGGCGCGGGTGGTGACGAGCGAGTACCCGACGTCGGCCAGCCGGTCGTCCGGGCGCTCGCCGAGGAACGTGTGCAGGCGCTCCGCCTGCCGCCGCAGGCCCTCGGCGGAGCGGGACGACAGCACGAGCGGGGTCATAGGCGGCGACATCCGGCCGGCGGGCGCCTCCTCGGCGGCGACCGCGGGGGCCTGCTCCAGGATCGTGTGCGCGTTGGTGCCGCTGACGCCGAACGAGGACACCGCGGCCCGCCGGGGCGCCCCGGTCTCCGGCCACGGCCGGTTCCCGGTGAGCACCGCCACCGTGCCGGCCGACCAGTCGACGTGCGGTGACGGGTCGTCGGCGTGCAGGGTGCGCGGCGCCACCCCGTGCCGGATGGCCTGCACCATCTTGATGACGCCGGCCATCCCGGCCGCCGCCTGGGTGTGGCCGATGTTCGACTTGACCGACCCGATCCAGAGTGGACCGTCGGGGTCGTGGTGCTGCCCGTAGGTGGCGATGAGCGCGCCCGCCTCGATCGGGTCGCCGAGCGCCGTGCCGGTGCCGTGCGCCTCCACGACGTCCACATCGGACAGCGAGAGCCGGGCGTCGGCCAGCGCGTCACGGATCACCCGCTGCTGCGCGGGGCCGTTCGGCGCGGTGAGCCCGTTGGACGCGCCGTCGGAGTTGATCGCCGAGCCGCGGACCACGGCGAGCACGTCGTGCCCGTTGCGGACCGCGTCGGACAGCCGCTCGACGAGCAGCACGCCGACGCCCTCACCCCAGCCGGTGCCGTCCGCGCCCGCCCCGAACGCCTTGCACCGCCCGTCCGGCGCGAGGCCGCGCTGCCGGCTGAACTCGACGAACGCGGTCGGGGTCGACATGACCGTGACGCCGCCGGCCAGCGCGAGGCCGCACTCGCCCTTGCGCAGTGCCTGCACGGCGAGGTGCAGCGCGACCAGCGAGGAGGAGCAGGCGGTGTCGACGGTGACCGTGGGGCCTTCCAGGCCGAAGGCGTACGCGACGCGTCCGGACAGGACGCTCGCGACGCTGCCGGTGCCGAGGTAGCCGTCGGACACCTCGGTGTTGGCGAGCATGAGGTGGGCGTAGTCCTGCCCGTTGGTGCCGGCGAACACGCCGGTGCGGCTGCCGCGCAACGACATCGGGTCGATGCCGGCCCGCTCCAGTACCTCCCAGGCGGCCTGCAGCAGCAGCCGCTGCTGCGGGTCCATCGCGAGCGCCTCGCGCGGCGAGATGCCGAACAGCTCGGCGTCGAACTCGGTGGCGTCGTGCAGGAAGCCGCCGGCGCGGCCGTAGGAGGTGCCCGGCCGGTCCGGGTCGTCGTCGAACAGCGTGCCGAGGTCCCACCCGCGGTCGGCCGGGAACTCGCCGATCGCGTCGGTGCCGGACTCGACGAGGCGCCACAGCTCCTCGGGGCCGGTGACGCCGCCGGGGAAGCGGCAGCTCATGCCGACGATCGCGATCGGCTCGGCGTGCTGCTCCTCCAGTTCGGTGAGGCGCGTCCTGGCCTGCCGGAGCTCGCCGGTCACCCACCTGAGGTTCTCGAGGAGCTTGTCTTCGTTCGTCGCCATCAGGATCTCCCGGGCACGTCAGGACTTTCCGAATTCTTGCTGGATGATCTCGAAGAGATCGTCGGCGCTCGCGGTGCCGAGCTCGCCCGCCTCGGCCGGCGCGCCCGCCCGCTTTCCATCCACTGTGGACATGAGCTGGTGCAGGCGGGTCGAGATCGCGGCGAGCTCGGCCGACCCCGGTGGCAGGCCGGCGAGCGCCGCCTCGAACCGGTCGAGCGTGGTGATCGCCGTGACCCCGTCGGGGCGGCACAGCTCGGTGCGGATGAGCTCGGCCACGGCGGCGGGGGTCGGGTGGTCGAACACCAGGCTGGCCGGCAGGGTGAGGCCGGTGGACGCGCTGAGCTGGTTGCGCAGCTCGACCGCGGTCAGCGAGGTGAGGCCGAGGTCGCGGAACGGCCGGTCGGCGTCGACGGCCTCGCCCGCCCGGTGGCCGAGCACGGCGGCGGACTGGTCGCGCACGAGGTCGAGCACGATGCGCTCCTGCTCGGCGGCGGGCGCGGCGGCGAGGTGGTCGCGCAGCGCCGCGGTGGACCGCTCGGGCACGGCGGCCTCCGGGATCCCGGCGAGCAGCGGGCTCGGCCGGGTCGCGGCCAGGACGGGCGCGAGCGCGGTCCAGTCGACGTCGGCGACCGCGACGGCCGCGTCGCCGTGGTCGACGGCGTGGCCCAGGGCGGAGAGTGCGGCCGCGGGGGCCATCGGGGACACGCCCGCCCGGCCGGTGCCGGTCATGCCGCCGGCCCACGGTCCGAAGGCGACCGAGGTCGCCGGCAGGCCCGCCGCCCGGCGCCGCTCGGCGAGCGCGTCGAGGTGGGCGTTGGCGGCGGCGTAGTTGGCCTGGCCCGGGTTGCCGACCACCCCGGCGAACGAGGAGAACAGCACGAACGCGGACAGGTCCATGCCTCTGGTCAGCTCGTCGAGGTGCGCCGCGGCGTCGGCCTTGCCGCGCAGCACCTCGGCGAGCTGTGCGGGGGTGAGCGCGTCGACGGTGCTGTCGGCGAGGGTGCCGGCGGCGTGCACGACCGCGGTCACCGGATGTTCGGCGAGCAGCCGGGCCAGGGCGTCGCGGTCGGCGGCGTCGCAGGCGACGAGGTCCACGTCGGTGCCGAGCGCGGCCAGTTCGGCGGCGAGGTCGCGGGCGCCGGGGGCGTCCGGGCCGCGCCGCGAGGCCAGCAGCAGGCGCGGCGCGCCCCGCTCGGCGAGCCAGCGCGCGACGTGCGCGCCGAGGGCCCCGGTGCCGCCGGTGACCAGGGTGGTGCCCGCCGGCCGCCAGCCGTCCACTGTGGACGTGTGGGCGGGTGCGCGGTGCAGGCGCCTGCCGAACGTGCCGTGCTCGCGGATCGCGACCTGGTCCTCCCCGTCGCCGCCGCGCAGGACGGCGGCGAGCCGCGCGCCGGTGTGCTCGTCGAGCGCCGCCGGCAGGTCGACGAGGCCGCCCCAGCGGTCGGGGTGTTCGAGGGCGGCGACCCGGCCGAAGCCCCAGACCCGAGCCTGCTCCGGGTCGGCGGGCGGGTCGGTGTCGCCGGTGGACACGGCGCCGCGGGTGGCGCACCACAGCGGCGCGGTGTAGCCGGCGTCGCCGAGCGCCTGGACCAGCGCGAGGGTGGCGTCGAGCGGCTGGCCGGTGGCGAGGACGCCGGCGGCGTCGGGGGCGAGCGCGTGCAGCCGGTCGGCGAGCACGGTGCGGTCGGTCGCTCCCTCGACGGTGACGACGTCGGCGCCCGCGCGGGCCAGCGCACCGGCCACGTCGCCGGGTGGCCCGACGAGCAGCCAGGTGCCGGTGAGGGAGGCGCTCCCGCCGCCGGGCAGCGGCTCCCAGCCGACCCGGTGGCGCCAGCCGTCGGCGGGGTTGCGCGGGGTGGTGGTGACCTCGGGCCAGAACCGCTCCTCCTGGAAGGGGTAGGTGGGCAGCGGGACGTGCCGGCCGGCGAGGATCGCGGTCCACCGTGGCCGGGCGCCGCGGACGTACGCCTCGGCGACCGCCCGCAGGATCGCCTCCGTGTCGTCGCGGTCGGCGCGCAGGGCCGGGACGGCGCCCTCGACGAACGTGCTGAGCACGCCGTCCGGGCCGAGCTCGACGACGGTCGTCACGTTCTCCTCGCGCAGCCACCGGACGCCGTCGGCGAAGCGCACGGTCTCCCGGACCTGCCGCACCCAGTGGTGCGGGTCGGTCACCTCGCCGGACATCCGGATCCGGGGCCGGTGGTAGGTCAGCGACCCGGCGACCGCGGCGAACTCGTCGAGCATCGGCTCCATCAGCCGCGAGTGGAACGCGTGCGAGACGGTCAGCCGCTTCACCCGCCTGCCCTCGGCCCGCCAGGCCGCCTCCAGCGCGTCGATCTCGCCCTCGGTGCCCGAGACCACCAGCGAGTCCGGGGCGTTGACCGCCGCGAGGTCGACGCCGTCCGGCACGTCGTCCTCGGTGGCCTCGACGGCCAGCATCGCGCCACCGGCGGGCAGGGCCTGCATCAGCCGGCCGCGCGCGGCCACCAGGGCGCAGGCGTCGTCCAGGGACAGCACCCCGGCGACGTGGGCGGCGGCGAGCTCGCCGATCGAGTGGCCCAGCAGGAAGTCCGGCGTGACGCCCCAGGACTCCAGCAGCCGGAACAGCGCCACCTCCAGCGCGAACAGCCCGGTCTGGGCGTAGCACGTGCGGTTCAGCAGCTCGGCGTCGCCGAACACCACCGTCTTCAGTGGACGGTCCAGGTCGAGGTCGATGCGCGCGCAGACGGCGTCGAACGCGTCGGCGAACACCGGGAACGCCTCGTAGAGCCCGCGTCCCATGCCGGCGCGCTGGGCACCCTGCCCGGTGAACAGGAACGCCGTGCCACCCCCGGTGACGGACCCGCGGACCACGGCCGGTGACGGCGTCCCGCCGGCGATCGCGGCGAGGCCCGCGCGGAACTCGTCGGCGCCGCGCCCGAGCACCACCGCGCGGTGCGGCAGCCCGGCGCGCGAGGTGGCGAGCGTCCACCCGGTGTCCGCCGGGGACCCGCCGGCCGGGAGGCCGGCCGCGAGGGCGCGCAGCGCGCCGTCGGACGCGCCGGACAGCGGCCAGGGCTGGATGCCGTCCGCGGGCGGGCGCGGGCGCCGGCGCGGGCTCGCCGGGTGCGTGCTCGATGATCACGTGCGCGTTGGTGCCGCTGATGCCGAACGCGGACACTCCCGCCCGCCGGGCCGCGCCGGTGACCGGCCACGGCCGGTTCTCGCCGAGCGGCACGACGGCCCCGGCGGTCCAGTCGACGTGTGGTGACGGCTCGCCGAGGTGCAGGCTGGCCGGCAGCAGGCCGTGCCGCATCGCCAGGACCATCTTGATCACTCCGGCGATCCCGGCGGCGGCCTGGGTGTGGCCGATGTTGGACTTCACCGAGCCCAGCCACAGCGGCCGGTCGCGGTCCTGCCCGTAGGTGGCGAGCAGCGCCTGCGCCTCGATCGGGTCGCCCAGTTCGGTGCCGGTGCCGTGCGCCTCCACCGCGTCCACATCGGACGGGCGGAGCCCCGCGGCGGCGAGGGCGCGGTGGATGACCCGCTGCTGCGACGGCCCGTTCGGGGCGGTGAGACCGTTGGACGCGCCGTCGGAGTTCACCGCGGATCCGCGCACGACGGCGAGGACCTCGTGGCCGTTGCGCCGCGCGTCGGACAGCCGCTCCAGCAGCACCATGCCGACGCCCTCGCCCCAGCCGGTGCCGTCGGCGTCACCGGAGAACGGCTTGCACCGGCCGTCGGCGGCGAGCCCGCGCTGGCGGCCGAACTCGGCGAACGCGTTGGTGGTGGCCATCACGGTGGCCCCGCCGGCCAGCGCGAGCGCGCACTCGCCGGCGCGCAGGGCCTGCGCGGCGAGGTGCAGCGCGACCAGCGAGGAGGAGCACGCGGTGTCGACGGTGACGGTGGGGCCTTCCAGCCCGAAGGTGTAGGCGATGCGGCCGGACATCACCGCCGCCGCGTTGCCGGTGCCGACGTGGCCGTCGAGCTCGTCGGCGGCCCGGGTGACGAGGGTGGCGTAGTCCTGGCCGTTGGTGCCGGCGAACACGCCGGTCTGGCTGCCGTGCAGCGACGTCGGGTCGATGCCGGCGCGTTCGAAGGCCTCCCAGCAGACCTGGAGCAGCAGCCGCTGCTGCGGGTCCATGGCCAGCGCCTCGCGCGGGGAGATGCCGAACAGGCCGGCGTCGAAGTCGGCGGCGCCGGTGAGGAAGCCGCCCTGGCGGGCGAACGGCGCGTCGCCGGGGAGGTCCCAGCCGCGGTCGGCCGGGAAGTCGCCGATGGCGTCGATGCCGCCGGCGACGAGCTCCCAGAACTCCTCGGGGTTGCCCACCCCGCCGGGGAAGCGGCAGCTCATGGCCACGATCGCGACGTCGTCGTCCGTGCCGGCCCGCGTGGTGGGCTCGGCGATGGCCGGTTCGCCGGTCGTGCCGGACAGCTCGCCGTGCAGGTGGCCGGCGAGCGCGGCCGGGGTCGGGTAGTCGAACACCAGGCTCGCGGGCAGCCGCAGGCCGGTGGCGGCACCGAGCAGGTTGCGCAGCTCCACGGCGGTGAGCGAGTCGAAGCCGATGTCGCGGAACGCCCGTCCCGGCTCGACGGCGCCGCCCGACGCGTGCCCGAGCACGCCCGCCGCGGTGGCGCGCACCAGTTCCTCGAGCTCCGGCAGCGAGGCGCCGACCGGGGCGGTGATGTCCGGTGTGGACGGTTCGACCAGCTCGGCGAGCAGGCCGCTGGGGCGGGCGGCGGTGAAGCCCGGGCCGAACCGGCTCCAGTCGACGTCGGCGACGGCGATCACCGGGTCGGCCTGCTCGACGGCGGTGGTGAGCGCGGCGAGCGCCAGGTCCGGGGACATCGGGGGCAGGCCGGCGCGGCGCAGGCGGCGGGTGACCACCTCGTCGTCGGCCATGCCGGCGGCGGCCCACGGCCCCCACGCGACCGAGGTGGCCGGCAGGCCGGCGGCGGCGCGCCGCTCGGCGAGGGCGTCGAGGTGGGCGTTGGCGGCGGCGTAGTTGGCCTGGCCGGCGTTGCCGATCATGCCGGTGATGGAGGAGAACAGCACGAACGCGGACAGGTCGCGGTCCCGGGTCAGCTCGTCGAGGTTGCGGGCGGCGACGGCCTTGGCCCGCAGGACGGTGGCGAACCGGTCCGGGGTGAGGGCGCTCAGCACGCCGTCGTCGAGCACCCCGGCGACGTGCAGCACGGCGGTGAGGTCGGGGATGCCGGCGAGGACACCGGCGAGGGCGTCGCGGTCGGCGGCGTCGCAGGCGACGACCGTCACCTCGGCGTCCAGTTCGGCCACCAGGTCCGCGGCACCGGGCGCGTCCGGGCCGCGGCGGCTGAGCAGCACGAGCCGTTGCGCTCCCCGGTCGGCGGCCCAGCGAGCGACCCGGCCGCCGAGGGCGCCGGTGCCGCCGGTGACGAGGACGGTGCCGTCCGGGCGCCAGGGGGTGCCGCCGTCGCGCCGGGGGGCGCGGTGCAGGCGCCGGGTGTAGAGGCCGGAGTCGCGCAGGGCGAGCTGGTCGTCCGCGCCGCCGGCGAGGACGGACACGAGTCGGGCGCCGGTTCGCCCGTCGAGCGTGCCGGGAAGGTCGACGAGCCCGCCCCACCAGCCGGGGTACTCCAGCGCGGCGACCCGGCCGAAGCCCCAGATCTGCGCCGCCTCGGGGTCGGTGAGCGGGTCGGACCGGCCGGTGGAGACCGCGCCCCGGGTGAGGCACCAGAGTGGGGCGGTGCCGCCGGCGGCGTCGAGGGCCTGGGTCAGCGTGACGGTGCCGGCCAGGTCGAGCACGGACACCACACCGGCGACCCCGGTGGGCGGCGCGGCGGGGTCGGCGATCTCGATCACCTCGGCGCCGCCGGCCCGCAGCGCGGCGGCCACGGCGGCGTCGGACCCGGCGAGCGCCCAGGTGCCGGACAGCGACGCGGCCGGCGGGGTGACGGGCCGCCAGGCGATCCCGTACCGCCATCCGTCCACGATGGACGCGTCGCGGTGCCGGCGGTGCCAGGTGGACAGGGCGGGAAGGACCGCGCCGAGGGCGCCGGCGTCGTCGAGCCGCAGGGTGCCGGCGAGTGCGGCGATGTCGCCCGAGTCGACGGCCTGCCAGAACCCGGCGTCCACGGTGCCGGCGCGGTTCGGGTCGGCGGCGGGCGGGTCGGTCCAGTACCGCTCGCGCTGGAAGGGGTAGGTGGGCAGGTCGACCCGCCGTCCGGGCACGATCCGTGCCCAGTCCACGGTGGCGCCGCGGGTCCAGGCCGTCGCGACCGCACCGAGCAGCGTGGCCGCCTCGTCCCGGTCGCGGCGCAGCACCGCGACCGCGTCCTCGACGTGCGCGGACAGCGCCGGGTCAGGCCCCAGCTCGACCCACGTCGCCACACCCTCGTCGCGCAGCGTCCCGACCGCGTCGGCGAACCGCACGGTCTCCCGCACCTGCCGCACCCAGTAGGCCGGGTCGGTGACCTCACCCAGCATCCGGATCCGCGGCTCGCGGAAAGTCAGCGACTCGGCGACGGTGGCGAACTCGTCGAGCATCGGCTCCATCAACCGCGAATGAAACGCATGCGACACGGTGAGCCGCTTGACCCGCCGCCCCTCGCCTCGCCAGATGGCCTCCAGCGCGCCGATCTCCTCCTCGGCGCCGGAAACCACCAGCGAGGTCGGGCTGTTGACCGCCGCGATGTCGATGCCCTCGGGCACGTCATCCTCCGAGCCCTCCACCGCCAGCATCGCCCCACCCGCGGGCAGGGCCTGCATCAACCGGCCCCGGGCGGCGACCAGCGTGCACGCGTCATCGAGGGACAGCACCCCGGCGACGTGGGCGGCGGCGAGCTCACCGATCGAGTGGCCCAGCAGGAAGTCCGGCCTCACACCCCACGACTCCAGCAGCCGGAACAGCGCCACCTCCAGCGCGAACAACGCCGCCTGCGCACCCTCGGTCCGGTTCAGCAACTCACCGTCGTCGAACGGCACACACTCGAACCGCGCCGTGACCTCATCCAGCGCCGCCGCGAACACCGGGAACGACGCATACAACTCGCGCCCCATGCCGACCCGCTGCGAACCCTGACCGGTGAACAGGAAGGCGAGCGTGCCCGGGGTGACCGCGCCCTCGATCCGGCGGTCGCCGAGCAGGACGGCCCTGTGTGCCAGGGCGGCGCGGGTGGTGGCCAGCGAGTGGCCGATGTCCACGGCGGGCCCATCGAGCGCGCGCAGCCGGTCGATCTGGGCGGCCAGCGCCGCCGGGCTCCGGGCGGACACGACCCACGGCACCAGCGCCGGCTCCTCGACCGGCTCCGGCTCCGGGACCGGGGCGGCCTCCTCGATGACGGCGTGCGCGTTGGTGCCGCTGATGCCGAACGAGGACACGCCGGCCCGCCGCGGGCGGTCGTCCGCCTGCCACGGGCGGGGCTCGGTCAGCAGCTCGACCGCGCCCGACTCCCAGTCGACGTGCGGTGAGGGCTCGTCCACGTGCAACGTCTTCGGGAGCAGGCCGTTGCGCATGGCCATGACCATCTTGATGATCCCGCCCACCCCGGCTGCGGCCTGGGTGTGGCCGATGTTGGACTTGAGCGAGCCCAGCCACAGCGGCTCGCCCGCGCGGTCCTGACCGTAGGTGGCGAGCACCGCGGTGGCCTCGATCGGGTCGCCGAGCGTGGTGCCGGTGCCGTGCGCCTCCACGGCGTCCACATCGGACGGCGTGAGCCGGGCGTCGTGCAGGGCCTGGTGGATGACCCGCTCCTGGGACGGGCCGTTCGGGGCGGTGAGCCCGTTGGACGCGCCGTCGGAGTTCACCGCGGTGCCGCGCACGACGGCGAGGACCGGGTGCCCGTTGCGGCGCGCGTCGGACAGCCGCTCGACGAGCAGGACGCCGGCGCCCTCGGACCACGCGGTGCCGTCCGCGCCGGCGGCGAACGACTTGCACCGCCCGTCCGCGGCGAGCCCGCGCTGCCGGCTGAAGTCGACGAACGTGTCGGGCTTGGCCATCACGGTCACGCCGCCGACCAGTGCCATCGAGCACTCCCCCGACCGCAGCGCGCGGACCGCCCAGTGCAGGGCGACCAGCGACGACGAGCAGGCGGTGTCGACGGTGACCGCCGGGCCCTCCAGCCCGAACGTGTACGCGACCCGGCCGGACACCACGCTGGCCGCACTGCCGGTGCCGATGTAGCCCTCGGCGTCCTGCGGGACGGCACCCATGCTGGAGGCGTAGTCGTGGTACATGACACCGGCGAACACGCCGGTCCGGCTGCCGCGCAGCGAGGTCGGGTCCATGCCGGCCCGCTCGAAGGTCTCCCAGGACAGCTCCAGCAGCAGCCGCTGCTGCGGGTCCATGGCGAGCGCCTCGCGCGGGGAGATGCCGAAGAACGCGGCGTCGAACCGGTCGGCGTCGTGCAGGAAGCCGCCTTCCCGGGTGTAGCTGGTGCCCGGGTGTCCCGGCTCGGGATGGTAGAGCCGGTCGATGTCCCAGCCGCGGTTGGCGGGGAACTCGGTGATGCCGTCACCGCCGCTGAAGACCAGCTCCCACAGGGCTTCCGGGTTCTCGACTCCGCCGGGGTAGCGGCAGCTCATGGCGACGATCGCGACGGGGTCGCCGTCGGTGGGCGCGGGTGCGGCCGGATGTGCGGGCACCCCGGCGGCCCGGCCGGTGAGCTCGCCGAGCAGGTGGTCGGTGAGCGCGGCCGGGTTGGGGTAGCTGAAGATCAGGGTGGCCGGCAGCCGCAGGCCGGTGGCCGCGCCGATCCGGTTGCGCAGCTCCACCGCGAGCAGCGAGTCGAAGCCCAGGTCGGAGAACGCCTGCCGGGGGTCGACGGCGCCGGGCGAGGTGTGCCCGAGCACGTCGGCGACCTGCGTGCGGACCAGCTCGCCGACCGTCCTGGTCTGGTCCTCTTCGGACAGTCCGGCGAGCGGCACCGGCCGGGCGGCGGCGTCGGCCGCGCGGCGCCGGGCCGGCCGGACGAGGCCGCGCAGCAGGGCCGGCACCGGGCCGCGGCGGGCGAGGGCGGTGAGGTCGGCGGACATCGGCAGGACGTGCGGGCGGCCGGTGGCGAGTGCCCGGTCGAGCAGGGCCGGCCCGGCGGCGGCCGGCAACGCGCCGCCGAGGCGTGCCCTCTCGTCGTCGCTCAGGTGCGCCGCCATGCCCGTGTCCGCCCACAGGCCCCAGCCGAGGGAGGTGGCGGGCAGGCCGTGGGCGCGGCGGTGCGCGGCGAGCCCGTCCAGGACGGCGTTGGCGGCGGCGTAGTTGGCCTGGCCCGCGGTGCCGAAGCTCGCGGACGCCGAGGAGAACAGCGCGAACACGGCCAGCGGCAGGTCCCGGGTCAGCTCGTGCAGGGCGAGCGCGGCGTCCGCCTTGGCGCGCAGGACGGTGTCCAGCCGCTCGGGGGTGAGGTGCTCGATGACGCCGTCGTCGAGCACGCCGGCGGCGTGCACGACGCCGGTGAGCGGGTGTTCGGCCGGGATGGCGTCGAGCACCGCGGCCAGCGCGTCGCGGTCGGCGGCGTCGCAGGCGGCGACCGTCACCTCCGCGTCCAGGTCGGCGGCCAGCGCCGCGGCGCCGGGGGCGTCCGGGCCGCGCCTGCTGAGCAGCACGAGGTGCCCGACCCCGTGCCGGGTCACCAGGTGCCGGGCGACGAGCGCGCCGAGCGCGCCGGTGCCGCCGGTGATCAGGACGGTGCCGTGCACGGGCCACGGGGGGTCCGCCGGCTCGGCCGGGTCGTCCGTGGGGCGGGCCAGCCGCGGGGCGAGGAGCCTGCCGTCGCGGACCGCGAGGTCGGGTTCGTCGGCGTCGGGGAGCAGCAGCGGGCCGTCGCCGTCAGCGTCGCCGTCGACGAGCACGATGCGGCCGGGGTGCTCGGTCCTGGCGGAGCGCACCAGGCCGGAGATCGCGGCGGCCGCGAGGTCGGGGACGTCCTCGTCGGGGTGGACGGCGACCGCACCGCTGGTGCGCACGACGAGCCGGCCGGTCGTGGCGGGGTCGGCGAGCCAGGCCTGCACGGTGTCCAGCGCCGCGTGGGCGCGGCGGCGGATCTCGCCGGGGTCGGTCGTCGGCGCGGCCCGCAGGTCCGCCACGGTCACGTCGTCGCCGGACGGCACCGCGGGCAGCTCGACCCAGTCCACGGTGAACAGGGCGCCAGCGGGACGCTCGACCTGGTCGGGCAGCGGGCGCAGGGTGAGCGAGGCGACCTCGACCACGGGCAGGCCGGCGCCGTCGCAGGCGAGCAGCGTGTACTCGTCCGGGCCGATCCGGGTGAGCCGGGCGCGCAGCGTCGCGGCACCGGTGGCGTGGAGGGTGACGCCGGACCACGCGAAGGGCAGCCGTGCGGTGGCGTCGCCGGTCACCGGGGCGATGGCGTGCAGGACGGCGTCGAGCAGCGCGGGGTGGATGCCGAACAGCTCGGTCCCGGCGCGGGCCGCCTCGGGCAGCGCCACCTCGGCGTACAGGGTGTCGCCGGTGCGCCAGGCCGCGGTGAGGCCCTGGAAGGTGGGGCCGTAGTCGAGGCCGCGGGCGGCGAGGTCGGCGTAGCAGCCGGTGCAGTCGACGGGCTCGGCCTCCGCGGGCGGCCATTCGGTGAGGCGGGCGGTGGCCGGCGTGTCCCGGTCGGACAGCGTGCCGGTGGCGTGCCGGGTCCACGGCTCGTCGGTGCCGTCGGGCCGGGAGTGGATCTCGACGTGCCGGTCGCCGCTCACCCGCACCTGGACGCGGACGTCCTGGGTTCCGGTCAGGGCGAGCGGGGTGGCCAGGGTCAGCTCGTCGATGCCGGGGTGGCCGGCGCGCAGGGCGAGGTCGACGAACGCGGTGCCGGGCAGCAGGACGGTGCCGGCGATCCGGTGGTCGGCGAGCCAGGGCTGGGCGGCGAGGGTGAGCGTGCCGGTGAGCAGCGTGCCGTCGCCGCCGGCGAGCGGAACGGGGTCGCCGAGCAGCGGCTCGCGCCGGGTGGGCCAGTACCGCTCGCGCTGGAAGGGGTAGGTGGGCAGCTCGACGGTCCGGGCGTCCCAGGTGGCGAACACCGCGGCCCAGTCGACGGTCGTGCCGGTGACCCAGGCGGTGCCGGCGGCGCGCAGCAGGGTGGTGACCTCGTCCCGGTCGCGGCGCAGCACCGCGACGGCGTCCTCGACGTGGGTGGACAGCGCGGGGTCGGGCCCCAGCTCGATCCAGGTGGCCACGCCCTCGTCGCGCAGCATCTCGACCGCGTCGGCGAACCGCACGGTGTCGCGGACCTGCCGCACCCAGTAGGCCGGATCGGTGACCTCACCCAGCATCCGGATCCGCGGCTCGTGGAAAGTGAGCGATTGGGCGACGGTGGCGAACTCGTCGAGCATCGGCTCCATCAACCGCGAATGGAACGCATGCGACACGACCAGCCGCTTCACCCGCCGGCCCTCGCCGCGCCAGGTCTCCTCCAGCGCGCCGATCTCGGCTTCGGCGCCGGACACCACCAACGAGGTCAGGCTGTTGACCGCCGCGATGTCGATGCCCTCGGGCACGTCGTCCTCGGTGCCCTCCACCGCCAGCATCGCGCCACCCGCGGGCAGGGCCTGCATCAGCCGGCCGCGCGCGGCGACGAGGGTGCAGGCGTCGTCCAGCGAGAGGACCCCGGCGACGTGCGCGGCCGCCAGTTCGCCGATCGAGTGGCCCAGCAGGTAGTCGGGTGCGACACCCCAGGACTCCAGCAGCCGGAACAGCGCCACCTCCAACGCGAACAACGCCGCCTGAGCACCCTCGGTCCGGTTCAGCAACTCCTCGTCATCGAACGGCACCCGCTCGAACCGCGCCGTGACCTCGTCCAGCGCCGCCGCGAACACCGGGAACGCCTCGTACAACTCGCGGCCCATCCCGACCCGCTGCGACCCCTGACCGGTGAACAGGAACGCCGTGCGGCCCTCGCCAACCTCGCCCCGCACCACGTCCGGCAGCAGGACGGCGCGGTGCGCCAGCCCGGCACGGGTGGTCGCCAGCGATAGCGCGACGTCCACCGGGCGGAGCGCGGGTCGCTCCTCCACAAAGGACCTCAGCTGGTCGATCCGGGCCTGCAGGGCGGCCGGGCTGTGCGCGGCGACGACCCATGGCGCGACGGGTGGCTCGGTGGCGGGCTCGGAGACCGGGTCGGGCTCGGGTGGTTCCTCGATGATGGTGTGGGCGTTGGTGCCGCTGATGCCGAACGAGGAGATGCCGGCCCGGCGGGGATGGCCGTTGCGCTGCCACGGCTGCGGTTCGCTCAGCAGCGACACCGCCCCGCACGACCAGTCAACGTGCCGGCTCGGCTCGCCGGCATGCAGGCTCTCCGGCAGAGTCTCGTGGCGCAGGGCCATGACCATCTTGATGACGCCGGCCACCCCGGACGCGGCCTGGGTGTGGCCGATGTTCGATTTCACCGCACCCAGCCACAACGGCCGTTCCCGGTCCTGGCCATACGTGGCGAGCAGCGCGGTGGCCTCGATCGGATCGCCCAGCGTGGTGCCGGTGCCATGCGCCTCCACCACGTCCACATCGGACGGTTCGAGACCGGCGGTGTCCAGCGCGGCGCGGATCACCCGCTGCTGGGACGGACCGTTCGGCGCCGTCAAACCATTCGACGCGCCGTCGGAGTTCACCGCCGAACCACGCACGACGGCGAGGACCCGATGCCCCTTGCGCCGCGCATCGGACAGGCGCTCCACCAGCAGCATGCCCACACCCTCGGACCAGCCGGTGCCATCCGCCGCATCCGAGAACGGCTTGCACCGCCCATCACCGGCCAGACCACCCTGCCGCGCGAACTCCGCGAACCCGGACGGGGTGACGAGCACGGTGACGCCGCCGGCGAGTGCGAGGTCGCACTCGCCGTTCGCGACGGCGCGGCTCGCCCAGTGCAGCGCCACGAGCGAGGACGAGCAGGCGGTGTCGACGGTGACCGCCGGGCCCTCCAGGCCGAGCGTGTAGGCGACCCGCCCGGACAGGACGCTGTTCGCCGTGCCGGTCAGGAAGTGGCCTTCGGCCTCGGTGGACAGGCGGGTGCCGTACTCGGAGTTGGAGGCGCCGACGAACACGCCGGTGCGGGAGCCGCGCAGCGCGTGCGGATCGATCCCGGCGCGCTCCAGCACCTCCCAGGCGGCTTCGAGGACCAGACGCTGCTGCGGGTCCATCGCGACCGCCTCACGCGGGGAGATCCCGAACAGACCCGCGTCGAACATCGTCGCGTCATGCACGAACCCGCCCACCCGCGCATAGTCCACAGCGGACAGATCCCAACCACGATCAGCCGGAAACTCCGACATCGCATCCGACCCCGACGACACCAACTCCCACAAATCCTCCGGCGAGGACACACCACCCGGATAACGACAACTCATCCCCACGATCGCGATCGGCTCGTCCGACGCGGCCACGGCGGTGGTGTGCCGGACGCGGTCGCCGGCCCCGAGCAACCGTGCGGTGAGGTGTCCGGCCAGCGCCTCGGCGGTGGGGTGGTCGAACACGAGCGTGGTCGGCAGCGCGAGCCCGGTGGCGGCGGCCAGCCGGTTGCGCAGGTCGACGGCGGTGAGCGAGTCGAAGCCGAGGTCGGAGAACGGGCGGGTGCGCTCCACGGCGGCGGCGTCGGTGTGGCCGAGTACCGCGGCGACCTGGGTGCGGACCAGGTCGCACACCGCGCGCCCGCGTTCGGACGCGGGCAGCCCGTCGAGGCGCCGCAGCAACTCGCCGTCGGCCCGGTCGCCGACCGGTTCGGCGGGGCGGCCAGCCTCGGGCAGGTCGCCGAGCAGCGGGCTCGGGCGGGCCGAGGTGAACAGCGGGAGGAACCGGTCCCAGTCGACGTTCGCGACGGTGACATCGGTGTCGCCGTGGTCGACGGCGTGGCCGAGCGCGGTGATCGCGCGGTCGGGGGGCATCGGGGTGAGTCCCCTGCGTCGCAGGTAGTCGCGGGTTCCCGCGTCGGCGGCCATGCCCGCACCGGCCCACGGCCCCCAGGCGAGCGAGGTCCCCGACCGCCCGTCCGCGCGACGGCGCCGCACCAGCGCGTCGAGGTAGGCGTTCGCCGCGGCATACGCGCCCTGCCCACCACTGCCCCAGGTCGCCGCGATCGAGGAGAACACCACGAACCCCTCGACCTCCGGCAACAGCGCATCGAGGTTCGCCGCACCGAGCACCTTGCCGCGCACCACGGCTTCCAGCTCGCCGACGGTCAGATCCGCGACCGGGGTGCTGCTCTCGACGCCGGCCGCGTGCACCACGGCGGTGACCGGATGCTCGGCCAGCAGCCCGGCCAGCGCCTCCCGGTCGGCGACATCACAGGCCGCCACCACGGTCTCCACGTCCAGCCCGGCCACCAGCTCGGCCGCACCGGGCGCATCCGCACCGCGACGGCCGGCCAGCACCAACTTCCGCACGCCACGACCAGCCAACCACCGCGCCACCTCAGCACCCAACGCACCCGTACCACCCGTGACCAGCACCGCACCCGACGGCACCCAACCGTCGGCGGCACCAGCCGGAAGCGGAGCCCGCCGCAACCTACGGGCAAGCACCCCGCCGTCCCGGATCGCGACCTGATCCTCCACACCGCCAGCCAGCACACCCACCAGCCGCCCAGCGGCACGCTCGTCCAACTCCTCGGGCAGGTCCACCAGACCGCCCCACCGGTCCGGATGCTCCAGCGCAGCCACCCGCCCCAGACCCCACACCATCGCCTGATCCGGGTCCGGCCGCTCCACACACACCGCACCCCGCGTCACACACCACACCGGCCCGCCCACACCAGACCGCAACAACCCGACCGTCGCCGCCACACCCAGCAGCGACACCACACCAGCCCACTCGCCAGGCAGCGCAGCCGACGCCCGAACAACCTCGGCACCACCGGCCCGCAACGCCGCCACGACATCATCGCCGTCACCGACCACCAGCCACCTACCGGTCAGCTCGGCCGCCCGATCAGACACCGGCCGCCACGCCTCGGCATACCGCCAGCCCTCCACCAACGACCGCTCCCGGCGATCGCGCCGCCACGCCGACAACGCCGGCACCACCGAACCCAGCCCCCGGCCGGATCCAGCCCCAACGTCCCAGCCAGACCATCCACATCCTGCTCGTCAACCGCCGCCCAGAACTCCGACTCCACCACATCCCCCGCCACCACCCGCGGCCGCAACCAAAACCGCTGCCGCTGGAACGGATACGTCGGCAGATCGACACGCCGCCCACCAGGCAGCATCCGCACCCAATCGACCTCGGCGCCCCGCACCCAGGCAGCGGCCACCGCGGCGAACACGGTCTCGACCTCGGCGCGGCCGGCGCGGAGGACCGCGGTCGCGTTCTCGACGTGGGCGCACAGCGCCGGGTCGGGGCCGAGTTCGACCCAGGTGGTGACGTTCTCGTCCCGCAGCCGCCGGACTCCCTCGGCGAAACGAACGGTGTCGCGCACCTGCCGCACCCAGTAAGCGGGATCGGTCACCTCGCCCGGCATCGGGATGCGCGGCTCGTGGAAGGTCAGCGATTCGGCCACCACCGCGAACTCGTCGAGCATCGGCTCCATCAACCGCGAGTGGAACGCATGCGACACGGTGAGCCGCTTGACCCGCCGCCCCTCGCCCCGCCAGGCCTCCTCCAGCTCCGCGATCTCCTCCTCGGCCCCGGAGACCACCAGCGAGGTCGGACTGTTGACCGCGGCGACGTCGATACCCTCGGGCACGTCGGCCTCGGAGCCCTCGACCGCCAGCATCGCCGCCGCCCGGCGGCAGCGCCTGCATCAACCGGCCCCGCGCGGCCACCAGCGTGCACGCGTCATCCAGCGACAGCACCCCCGCGACATGCGCGGCCGCCAGCTCACCGATCGAGTGGCCCAGCAGGAAGTCCGGCGTCACGCCCCACGACTCGAGCAGCCGGAACAGCGCCACCTCCAACGCGAACAACGCCGCCTGCGCACCCTCGGTCCGGTTCAGCGACTCCTCGTCGTCGAACGGCACACACTCGAACCGCGCGGTGATCTCCTCCAGCGCCGCCGCGAACACCGGGAACGCCGCGTACAACTCCCGGCCCATCCCGACCCGCTGCGACCCCTGACCGGTGAACAGGAACGCCAGCCGACCGGGCTCGGCGACCCCTTCCACCAGCCGCTCGCCCAGCAGCACGGCCCGGTGTTCCAGCGCGGCCCTGGTGGTCGCCAGCGAGAACGCCACGTCCACAGAGGACTCGTCAAGGTTCCGTACCCGGTCGACCTGCGCCCGTAGTGCCTCCGGGGAGCGAGCCGACAGCACCCACGGAGCGAGGGCGGGCTGCTCGACCGGCTCGGGCACCACGGCCGGGGTGGCGGGGGCCTGTTCCAGGATGGTGTGCACGTTGGTGCCGCTGATCCCGAACGACGACACCGCCGCCCGCCGCGGGCGGCCGTCGGCCGTCCACGGCCGGGGCTCGGTCAGCAGGGCCACCGCACCCGAGGACCAGTCCACGTGCGGCGAGGCGTCGCCGGCGTGCAACGTCCTGGGGAGCAGGCCGTGGCGCATGGCCATGACCATCTTGATGACGCCGGCCACCCCGGCGGCGGCCTGGGCGTGGCCGATGTTCGACTTCAGCGAGCCCAGCCACAGCGGCTCGCCCGCGCGGTCCTGACCGTAGGTGGCGAGCACCGCGCCCGCCTCGATGGGGTCGCCGAGCCGGGTGCCGGTGCCGTGCGCCTCCACCACGTCCACATCGGACGGTGCGAGGCGGGCGTCGGCGAGCGCCGCGCGGATGACCCGCTGCTGGGACGGGCCGTTGGGGGCGGTGAGCCCGTTGGAGGCGCCGTCGGAGTTGGTCGCGGAGCCGCGGACGACCGCGAGGACGTCGTGGCCGTGGCGGCGGGCGTCGGACAGCCGCTCCACGAGCAGCACGCCGACGCCCTCGGACCAGCCGGTGCCGTCGGCGCCGGCGGCAAAGGACTTGCAGCGCCCGTCCGGGGCGAGGCCCTGCTGGCGGCTGAACTCGGTGAAGATCCCCGGGGTCGCCATCAGGGTGGCGCCGCCCGCGAGGGCCATCGTGCACTCTCCGGACCGCAGCGCCCGCACCGCGAGGTGCAGCGCGACGAGCGAGGAGGAGCAGGCGGTGTCGACGGTGACGGCCGGGCCTTCGAGACCGAAGGTGTAGGCGAGCCTGCCGGACGCGACGCTGGTGGTGGTGCCGGTGAGCACGTGCCCCTCGATCTCCCCGGGCACCGTGCCGCCGATGGCGTAGTACGAGCTCGACACGCCCATGAACACCCCGGCCGGGGTGCCGCGCAGCGACGTCGGGTCGATACCGGCACGTTCCAGCGTCTCCCAGGTCACCTCCAGCAGCACGCGCTGCTGGGGGTCCATGGCGAGCGCCTCGCGCGGGGAGATCCCGAACAGGGTCGCGTCGAAGTCGGCGGCGTCGTGCACGAACCCGCCCTCGCGGGCGGTCGAGGTGCCGGCGCGGCGAGGGTCGTCGAAGAGCGAGTCGAGGTTCCAGCCGCGGTCGGTGGGGAACTCCCCGATCGCGTCCGTTCCGGACTCGACGAGCCGCCACAGGTCCTCGGGCGAGGCGACCCCGCCGGGGTAGCGGCAGCCCATGCCGACGATGGCGATCGGGTCGTCGTCGACCGGGGCGGTGACGACGGGTCCGGTGTGGCCGGTTCGGTCGCCGGCGAGCTCGCCGAGCAGGTGGGCAACGAGCGCGGCCGGGGTTGGGTGGTCGAAGACGACGGTGGCGGGCAGCCGCAGCCCGGTGGCGGCGGTGAGCCGGTTGCGGAGCTCGACGGAGGTGAGCGAGTCGAACCCGAGGTCGCGGAACGCCCTCGTGGGTTCGACCGCGCCGGCGGAGCCGTGGCCGAGGACGGCGGCGACCTCGGCCTGGACGAGCGTGGTGAGGGTGCGTTCCCGTTCCGCGGCGGGCAGTCCGGTGAGGTCACCGGCCGGCGCCGGCCGGGCGGCGGCGCGGCGCAGCGGCGCGCGGACGAGGGCGCGGAGCAGTGGCGGGACGTCGGTGCCGTCGGGCAGGTCGAGCCGGGTCGGTAGGACGTGGGCGTGACCGCTGGTGACGGCCCGGTCGAACAGGGCCAGACCGTCCTCGGTGGACAACGCGGTGCCGGTGCGCGCCAACCGGGCCCGGTCGAGGTCGGTCAGGTTGCCGCTGATCCCGCTGGCCTCCGCCCACAGACCCCAACCCAGCGACACCGCGGGCAGGCCGTGCGCGCGCCGATGCTGGGCCAGCGCGTCGAGCACCGCGTTCGCCGCCGCGTAGTTCGCCTGCCCCGCCGTGCCGAACGTCGCGGCGACCGACGAGTACAGCACGAACAGGGCCACATCCAGATCGGCCGTCAGCTCGTGCAGCAGCAACGCCGCGTCGGCCTTCGGCCGCAGCACCGCATCCAACCGCTCCGGCGTGAGCGACTCGAGCACCCCGTCATCGGCCACGCCCGCCGCATGCACCACCCCGGTCAGGGGGTGTTCGGCCGGAATCGCCGCCAGCACGCGCGGAGCGCGTCCCGGTCGGACACGTCACAGGCGACCACCCGGACGTCGGCATCCAGATCGGGCGCCTGTCCCCCACTGCGACCGGCAAGCACCAGGTGCCGGACGCCGTGCCGAGCCACCAGGTGCTCGGCCAGCAGCCCGCCGAGCGTGCCGGTCCCACCGGTGACCAGGACCGTGCCCGTCCGGGTCCAGCGCACGCGGGATCGTGAACACGTTCTTGCCGACGTGCCGGCCCTGCCCGACATGGCGCAGCACCGCCTGCGCGTCGCGCACGTCCCAGGCGCGCGTCGGCAGCATCGTGAGCGCGCCGCGCTCGAAGAGGGTGAGCAGTTCGGCGAGCATCTCCTGGAGGCGCTCGGGTCCGGCCTGCATGAGGTCGAAGGCGTGGTAGTCGACGCCGTCAGGTTGGCGCAGGTCGGCCTTGCCCATCTCGACGAACCGGCCACCCGCCTTCAGCAGGCCCAACGAGGCGTCGATGAACTCACCGGTCAGCGAGTTCACCACCACGTCGACCGCCGGGAACTTCTCGGCGAACCCCACCTCGCGCGACGACGCCAGGTGGTCGGCGGGAAGCCCGGTCGCCGCCCACTTCGCCGGGCTCGCCGTGCCGTACACCTCAGCCCCGAAATGGCGGGCCAGCTGCACCGCGGCCATGCCGACACCGCCAGCCGCCGCGTGGATCAGCACCGACTCGCCAGGCTGGACGCGTCCCAGATCGACCAGCGTGTAGTACGCGGTCAGGAAGACCACCGGCACCGACGCCGCCTCGACGAACGACCAGCCCACCGGAATCGGTGCCACCAAGCGCCGGTCGGTCACCACGACAGAACCGAACCCACCGGAGACCAGACCGAACACCCGATCACCCGGCGCCAGGTCGGTGACACCGTCGCCGACCTCGACCACCACACCGGCGGCCTCCGACCCCAACAACACCTCCGGGTCGGGGTAGGAACCCAACGCGATCAACACGTCCCGGAAGTTGATCCCCGCCGCCCGCACCGCGATCCGCACCTGACCCGCCAGCAACGGCTCGTCGCACTCGACGAACCGCAGGCCGTCCAGCGCGCCGTCCCCACCGGGCTCCAACCGCCACGGCGCCTCCGGCAGCGGCGCCCGCTCGGCTCGTACCAGCCGCGGCGCGAGGATCGCCCCGTCGCGGATCGCCACCTGCGGCTCGCCCGACGCCATCACCGAGGGCAGCGACTCCAGCGCGGCATCGTCGTCCACGTCGACCAGCACGAACCGACCCGGGTTCTCCGCCTGCGCCGACCGCACCAACCCCCACGCACCCGCCACCCGAGGATCGACGTCCTCAGCCGAACCCGTCGCGACCGCACCACGCGACACCAACACCAGCGGCGACTCCGCATCCCGCACCAGCGCCAGCACCTCACGCAGATCCCGCGGCAGCCACACCACCGGCGGCACCACCGGCGGCACCTCCGCCGACCCCACCACCGGAACCGGCGACCACCGCACCGCGAACAGCGCGTCATCCACCGCCCGCTCGAACAAGCCGCCCGACACCGGACGCAACACCAACGACTCCACCGACACCACCGGCGCACCAGCCGCATCGAACGCCGCCAGCGACACCGTGTCCGGACCGGTCGTGGCGATGCGCACCCGCAGGGCCGGCGCGCCGGTCTGGTGCACGGTCACCCCGGTCCACGCGAACGGGAGGCGTGCGGTGTCGAGGCCGGCCGCGGCGATCGCGTGCAGCGCGGCGTCCAGCAGCGCGGGGTGGATCCCGAACGCGGTCCCGTCGGCCCGCTCGGGCAACGCCACCTCGGCGTACACCGCGTCGTCCGCGCGCCAGACCGCACGGAGGCCGCGGAACGCCGGTCCGTAGGCGAGACCGGCCCCGGCAAGGTCGTCGTACAGCGCGTCGACGGCGGTGCGGCCGGCGGACGGCCAGGTGAGCGGGGCCGGGTCGGCGGGCGGCGCCGTGGTGAGCAGGCCGATGGCGTGCCGGGTCCAGGTGCCGGTGCCGGCCGGCCGCGAGTGCACCGACACGGTGTGGCCGGCACCGACGACGACCTGGAGGTCGGCGGCCCCGTGCTCGGGCAGCACGAGCGGCGCCTCCAGCGTCAGCTCCGCGACCGTGGCGCAGCCGACCTGCTCTCCCGCCCGGGATGCCAGCTCCACGAACGCGGTGCCGGGCAGCACGACCCGGCCCAGCACCACGTGGTCGGCGAGCCACGGCTGCGCGGCCGGCGACAGCTGTCCGGTCAGCACGACGCCGTCGCCGTCGGCGAGCGAGAGCGCCGCGCCGAGCAGCGGGTGGTCGGCGGCGCCGAGGCCGGCGGAGCTCAGGTCGCCGAGCAGCTGCCGTGGCTCCGGCCAGAAGCGGGTCCGCTGGAAGGCGTAGGTGGGCAGCGTGATCCGCCGCCCGGCCGGGACCACCCGGGCCCAGTCGACGTCCGCGCCCCGCACCCACGCGGCACCCACCGCGGACAACACGGTCTCGGACTCGTCCCGACCACGGCGCAGCACCGCCACCGCATCGTCCACATGCGCCGACAGCACCGGATCCGGCCCCAACTCGACAAACCGGGCCACACCCTCGCCCCGCAGCCACCGCACCCCAACGGCAAACCGCACCGTCTCACGCACCTGCCGCACCCAGTAAGCCGGATCGGTCACCTCACCCAGCATCCGGATCCGCGGCTCCTGAAAGGTGAGTCCACGCGCGACGGCGGCGAACTCGTCGAGCATCGGCTCCATCAACCGCGAATGGAACGCATGCGACACGACCAGCCGCTTCACCCGCCGCCCCTCGCCCCGCCAGGCCTCCTCCAGCGCGGCGATCTCCTCCTCGGCGCCGGAGACGACCAGCGAGGTCGGACTGTTCACCGCCGCGATGTCGACGCCCTCGGGCACGTCATCCTCGGAGCCCTCAACGGCGAGCATCGCGCCGCCAGGCGGCAGGGCCTGCATCAACCGCCCGCGCGCGGCCACCAGCGTGCACGCGTCATCCAGGGACAACACCCCGGCGACGTGGGCGGCCGGCGAGCTCACCGATCGAGTGCCCCAACAGGAAGTCCGGTGTCAGACCCCACGATTCGAGCAGCCGGAACAGCGCCACCTCCAACGCGAACAACGCCGCCTGCGCACCCTCGGTCCGATTCAGCAACTCCTCATCATCGAACGGAACCCGCTCGAACCGCGCACACACCTCGTCCAGCGCCGCCGCGAACACCGGGTAGGTCGCGGCAAGCTCCCGACCCATGCCGACCCGCTGCGAACCCTGACCGGTGAACAGGAACGCGGTGCGCCCCTCGGTCGCGGTCCCGGTGACCGTGGTGTCGCCGACCAGCAACGCGCGGTGCTCCAGGGCCAGGGCGCGGGTCGTGACGAGCGATCGGCCGACGTCCACCGCGCGGCCGTCGAGGTCCCGCAGCAGCGCGACCTGGGCGTGCAACGCGGCCTCGGACCGGGCGGACAGCACCCACGGCACGACCGCCGGGTCGCCCGCCGGTGGCTCCGTCACCGGCGGTGCCGGCGGCGGCTCCTCGATGATCGCGTGCGCGTTGGTGCCGCTGATCCCGAACGACGACACCGCCGCCCGCCGCGGCCGGTCCGACGCCTCCCACGGCCGGGTCTCGGTCAGCAGCTCCACCTCGCCCGACGACCACTCCACGTGCGGCGACGGCTCGTCCACGTGCAGCGTCCGCGGCAGGGTGCCGTCGCGCAGCGCCATCACCATCTTGATGACCCCGGCGATCCCCGCCGCGGCCTGGGTGTGTCCGATGTTCGACTTGAGCGAGCCCAGCCACAGCGGCCGCTCCCGGTCCTGCCCGTAGGTGGCCAGCAGCGCGGTCGCCTCGATCGGGTCACCCAGCGCCGTCCCGGTGCCGTGCGCCTCCACCACGTCCACATCCGACGGTGCCAGCCGCGCATCCGCCAGCGCCTGACGGATCACCCGTTCCTGGGCCGGGCCGTTCGGCGCGGTGAGCCCGTTGGACGCGCCGTCGGAGTTCACCGCCGAACCCCGCACCACGGCCAGAACCTCATGACCGTTGCGCCGCGCGCCGGACAGCCGCTCCACCAGCAGCACCCCGACACCCTCCGACCACGCGGTGCCGTCCGCGCCGGCGGCGAACGCCTTGCAGCGGCCGTCGGCCGCGAGGCCCTTCTGCAGCCCGAACTCGGTGAACACGCCGGGGGTGGCGAGCACGGTGACGCCGCCGACCATGGCCATGCCGCACTCGCCGTTGCGCAGCGACTGCGCGGCGAGGTGCAGCGCCACCAGCGACGACGAGCACGCGGTGTCGACCGTGACCGCCGGGCCTTCCAGGCCCAGGGTGTAGGCGATGCGGCCGGACGCGACGCTGGCGGTGTTGCCGGTGAGCAGGTAGCCGCCGAAGTCGACGGGCGCCTCGTGCATGCGCGGCCCGTACTCCTGGGACATGGCGCCGACGAACACGCCGGTGCGGCTGCCGCGCACGGACTGCGGGTCGATGCCGGCCCGCTCGAGGACCTCCCACGCCGACTCCAGCAGCAGGCGCTGCTGCGGGTCCATCGCGAGCGCCTCCCGCGGCGAGATGCCGAACAGCTCCGCGTCGAACTCGGTCGCGCCGGTCAGGAAGCCGCCGCGCAGGCGCTGGGCGTCGGGCACGAGCCAGCCGCGGTCGGCGGGCAACCCGGTGATCGCGTCCACTCCGGACTCGACGAGCCGCCACAGGTCCTCGGGGCTGCCGACGCCACCGGGGAAGCGGCAGCTCATGCCGACGATCACGATCGGGTCGTCGTCCGTGCCGACCGTGGTGGTCGTGGCCGGGCCGGCGGTGGCGCCACCGCCGAGCTCGCCGAGCAGCTGTCCGGCCAGCTCGGCCGGTGTCGGGTAGTTGAAGATCAGGGTGGGCGGCAGCCGCAGCCCGGTCGCGGCGGTGAGGCGGTTGCGCAGCTCGACGGCGGTGAGCGAGTCGAAGCCCAGCTCCTTGAAGCTCCGGGTGGCGCGGACGGTGTCGGCCGAGCCGTGGCCGAGGACGGCGGCCGCCTCGGTCTGGACGAGCGCGGTGAGGGCGCGTTCCCGCTCGTCGGCGGCCATGCCGGCGAGCCGCCGGGCGAGCGACGTGCCACCGGCCGCGGCACCGGCGGCGCGGCGGGCCGGCCGGCGGGCGAGGGCGCGGAGCAGTGGCGGGACGTCGGTGCCGTCGGGCAGGTCGAGCCGGGTCGGTAGGACGTGGGCGTGGCCGCTGGTGACGGCCCGGTCGAACAGGGCCAGACCGTCCTCGGTGGACAACGCGGTGCCGGTGCGCGCCAACCGGGCCCGGTCGAGGTCGGTCAGGTTGCCGCTGATCCCGCTGGCCTCCGCCCACAGACCCCAACCCAGCGACACCGCGGGCAGGCCGTGCGCGCGCCGGTGCTGGGCCAGCGCGTCGAGCACCGCGTTCGCCGCCGCATAGTTCGCCTGCCCCGCCGTGCCGAACGTCGCGGCGACCGACGAGTACAGCACGAACAGGGCCACATCCAGATCGGCCGTCAGCTCGTGCAGCAGCAACGCCGCGTCGGCCTTCGGCCGCAGCACCGCATCCAACCGCTCCGGCGTGAGCGACTCGAGCACCCCGTCATCGGCCACGCCCGCCGCATGCACCACCCCGGTCAGGGGGTGTTCGGCCGGAATCGCCGCCAGCACACCCTGGAGCGCGTCCCGGTCGGACACGTCACAGGCGACCACCCGGACGTCGGCATCCAGATCGGGCGCCTGTCCCCCACTGCGACCGGCAAGCACCAAGTGCCGGACGCCGTGCCGAGCCACCAGGTGCTCGGCCAGCAGCCCGCCGAGCGTGCCGGTCCCACCGGTGACCAGGACCGTGCCCTCCGGGTCCAGCGCACGCGGGATCGTGAACACGTTCTTGCCGATGTGCCGGCCCTGCCCGACATGGCGCAGCACCGCCTGCGCGTCGCGCACGTCCCACGCGTGCACGGGCAGCACGTCGAGGGCACCCGCGGCGAACAGGTCGAGCACCGCGAGCAGCATCTCCTGCAGCCGGTCCGGGCCGGCCTCGAACAGGTCGAAGGCGTGGTAGTCGACGCCGTCGGGTTGGCGCAGGTCGGCCTTGCCCATCTCGACGAACCGGCCACCCGGCCTGAGCAGGCCGAGCGAGGCGTCGATGAACTCGCCGGTCAGCGAGTTCACCACCACATCCACCGCCGGAAACCGCTCGGCGAAGCCCGGGTCTCGCGACGACGCCAGCCGCTCCGCGGGCAGCCCGGTCGCGTCCCACTTGTGCGGGCTGGCCGTCCCGTACACCTCAGCCCCGAAATGCCGGGCCAACTGAACCGCGGCCATGCCCACCCCGCCCGCGGCGGCGTGGATCAGCACGGACTCACCGGCTCGCACGCCCGCGAGATCGACCAAGCCGTAGAAGGCGGTCAGGAACACCACCGGCACCGACGCCGCCTCGACGAACGACCAGCCCGCCGGAATCGGTGCCACCAGCCGCCGATCCGTGACCACCACCGGCCCGAACCCGCCGGACACCAGACCGAACACCCGATCACCCACGGCCAGGTCGGTGACACCGTCGCCGACCTCGACCACCACACCGGCGGCCTCCGACCCCAACAACACCTCCGGGTCGGGGTCAGGAACCCAACGCGATCAACACGTCCCGGAAGTTGATCCCCGCCGCCCGCACCGCGATCCGCACCTGACCCGCCAGCAACGGCTCATCGCACTCGACGAACCGCAGGCCGTCCAGCGCGCCGTCCCCACCCGGCTCCAACCGCCACGGCGCCTCCGGCACCGGCGCCCGCTCGGCGCGCACCAACCGGGGCGCCAACACCACACCGTCACGAATCGCGACCTGCGGTTCGTCCGACGCCATGACCGAGGGCAGCGACTCCAGGGCGCTCTCGTCGTCGACGTCGACCAGCACGAACCGCCCGGGGTTCTCCGCCTGCGCCGAGCGCACCAAACCCCACGCACCCGCCACCCTCGGATCGACGTCCTCGGCCGAACCCGTCGCGACCGCACCACGCGACACCAACACCAGCGGCGACTCCGCATCCCGCACCAGCGCCAGCACCTCACGCAGATCCCGCGGCAGCCACACCACCGGCGGCACCTCCGCCGACCCCACCACCGGAACCGGCGACCACCGCACGACGAACAAGGCGTCATCCACCGCCCGCTCGAACAAACCGCCGGACACCGGACGCAACACCAACGACTCCACCGACACCACCGGCGCACCGTCGGCATCGAACGCGACCAACGAGACGGTGTCCGGGCCGGTGACCTCCGCCCGCACGCGCACGGCGACCGCGCCGGTCGCGTGCAGGGTCACGCCGGACCAGGCGAACGGGAGGCGGGCGGTGTCCGTCGGCACCAGGTCGCCGACCAGCAGCGCGTGCAGCGCGGCGTCCAGCAGCGCGGGATGCATGCCGAACGACTCGGCGTCGCCGTGGGCGGGTTCGGGCAGGACGATCTCGGCGTACACCGCGTCGTCCGCGTGCCACACGGCGCGCAGGCCGCGGAAGGTGTCGCCGTAGGTCAGGCCGATGCCGGCGAGGTCGTCGTAGCAGCCGGACAGGTCGACCGGTTGGGCGCCGGCGGGTGGCCACACCTGCTCGCCCGCCGGCACCGGACCGTCGGCGGACAGCACACCGCAGGCGTGGCGGGTCCACGGCGCGTGGTCGGCGTCCGGCCGGGAGTGGATCTCGACGGTGCGGTCGGCCATGACGCTCACCTGGACCTGCACGGCGCCGCGCTCGGGCAGGACCAGGGGCGCCTCCAGCGTCAGCTCCGCGACCGTGGCGCAGCCGACCTGCTCGCCCGCCCGCAACGCCAACTCCACGAACGCGGTCCCGGGCAGCACGACCCGGCCCAGCACGACGTGGTCGGCGAGCCACGGCTGCGCCGCCGTCGACAGCCGTCCGGTCAGGACGACCCCACCGCCAGATGCCAGCGAGACGGCGGCGCCGAGCAGCGGGTGCCCGGCGGCGTCGGCGGCGGTCGGCCGGGTGGCGAGCCAGTACCGCTTGCGCTGGAAGGCGTAGGTGGGCAGCGTGATCCGCCGCCCGGCCGGGACCACCCGGGCCCAGTCGACGTCCGCGCCCCGCACCCACGCGGCACCCACCGCGGACAGCACGGTCTCGGACTCGTCCCGACCACGGCGCAGCACCGCCACCGCATCGTCCACATGCGCCGACAGCACCGGATCCGGCCCCAGCTCGACGAACCGGGCCACACCCTCGTCCCGCAGCCACCGCACCCCGTCGGCAAACCGCACCGTCTCGCGCACCTGCCGCACCCAGTAGGCCGGATCGGTCACCTCGCCACGCATCCGGATGCGCGGCTCGTGGAAGGTCAGAGACTCGGCGACGGCGGCGAACTCGTCGAGCATCGGCTCCATGAGCCGCGAGTGGAAGGCGTGCGACACGACCAGCCGCTTGACCCGGCGGCCCTCGGCCCGCCAGGTGGCCTCCAGCCCGTCGATCTCGCCTTCGGTGCCGGAGACGACCAGCGAGGTGGGGCTGTTGACCGCGGCGATGTCGATGCCCTCGGGCACATCGTCCTCGGTCCCCTCCACCGCCAGCATCGCTCCACCCGACGGCAGCGCCTGCATCAACCGCCCGCGTGCGGCCACCAGGGCGCAAGCGTCGTCCAGGGACAGCACCCCGGCCACGTGCGCGGCCGCGAGCTCACCGATCGAGTGGCCCAACAGGTAGTCCGGCCGCAGACCCCAGGATTCGAGCAGCCGGAACAGCGCGACCTCCAGCGCGAACAACGCCGCCTGGGCCCCGTCTGTCCGGTTCAGTGCTTCCTCGTCATCGAACGGAACCCGGTCGAACCGCGCGCACACCTCGTCCAGCGCGGCGGCGAACACCGGGTAGGTCGCGGCAAGCTCGCGGCCCATGCCGATCCGCTGCGACCCCTGACCGGTGAACAGGAACGCCAGCTTGCCGGGCGTGGCCACGCCCTCCACCAGCCGCTCGCCCAGCAGCACGGCCCGGTGTTCCAGCGCCGCCCTGGTGGTCGCCAGCGAGAACCCGATGTCCACCGTGGAGCCGTCCAGCCCGCGGACCCGGTCGGCCTGGGCGTGCAACGCGGCCTCGGATCGGGCGGACAGCACCCACGGCACGACCGCCGGGTCGCCTGCCGGTGGCTCCGCGACCGGCGGTGCCGGCGGCGGCTCCTCGATGATCGCGTGCGCGTTGGTGCCGCTGATCCCGAACGACGACACCGCCGCCCGCCGTGGCCTGCCGTCGGCCGGCCACGGCTGGTCCTCGGCGAGCAGGGACACCTGGCCCGACGACCAGTCCACGTGCGGCGAGGGCTCGTCGAGGTGCAGGGTGCGCGGCAGCACCCCGTTCCGCAGCGCCATGACCATCTTGATCACACCCGCGATCCCCGCGGCCGCCTGGGTGTGTCCGATGTTCGATTTGAGAGAGCCCAGCCACAGCGGACGCTCCCGGTCCCGGCCGTAGGTGGCCAGCAGCGCGGTCGCTTCGATCGGGTCGCCCAGCGCCGTCCCGGTGCCGTGCGCCTCCACGACGTCCACATCGGACGGCGCGAGACCGGCGTCGGCCAGGGCCTGGCGGATCACCCGTTGCTGCGACGGGCCGTTCGGCGCGGTGAGCCCGTTGGACGCACCGTCGGAGTTCACCGCCGAACCGCGCACCACGGCCAGAACCTCATGACCGTGGCGCCGCGCGTCGGACAGCCGCTCCACCAGCAGCACGCCGACGCCCTCCGCCCACGAGGTGCCGTCCGCCGCCGCGGCGAACGGCTTGCACCGGCCGTCAGCGGCCAGCCCGTTCTGCCGGCTGAACTCGGTGAACATGCCCGGCGTCGCCATCACCGTCACGCCGCCGGCGACCGCCAGCGAGCACTCGCCCGACCGCAGCGCCCGCACCGCGAGGTGCAGTGCCACCAGCGACGACGAGCACGCCGTGTCGACCGTGACCGCGGGTCCCTCCAGCCCGAACGCGTAGGCGACCCGGCCGGACGCGATGCTCGCGCTGTTGCCGGTCAGCAGGTAGCCCTCGAGATCGGACCGCGCCTCGTGCAGCCGGGGTCCGTACTCCTGGGACACCGCACCGACGAACACCCCGGTCCTGCTGCCCCGCAACGAGAACGGGTCGATCCCGGCCCGCTCCAGCGCCTCCCACGCCGACTCCAGCAGCAGCCGCTGCTGCGGGTCCATCGCGAGCGCCTCCCGCGGCGAGATGCCGAACAGCTCCGCGTCGAAGTCACCCGCGTCGTACAGGAATCCGCCCCGGGACGGGAAGGTCCGGTCGCCGAGGTCCCAGCCGCGGTCGGCCGGGAACGCGTCGATCGCGTCGGTGCCGGAGGCCACCACGTCCCACAGGTCCTCCGGGGAGCGCACGCCGCCGGGGAACCGGCAGCTCATGCCGACGACCACGATCGGGTCGTCGGCGTCCGGCGGGAGGCCCGCGGGACGCGCCTCGTCCACGGACCGGCCGGTGCCGCGCAGGAAGGCCGCGACGGCGGCCGGGGTCGGGTAGTCGAACAGCAGCGTGGTGGGCAGCGCCACCCCGGTCGCGGCGGCCAGGCTGTCCCGCAGCTCCACCGCCGTCATCGAGTCGAACCCGAGGTCCTTGAACGTGCGCTCCGGGTCGACCACGTCCGGGGACGCGAACTCCAGCACCGCGGCGACGTGCGCCCTGACGACGTCCAGCGCGTCCTGTTCGGACATCCCGGCCGGCCGGCCCGCGGGCGGCGCGGGGAGGTCGGGCTCGGCGGTGGGCGCCGGGATCCGGGGCCGGTGCGCCTCCTCCCGCCAGTACCGCTCCCGCTGGAAGGCGTAGGTCGGCAGCGGAACCCGCCGCGCGCCGGTGCCGGCGAACACGGCCGCCCAGTCCACCGAGGCCCCGTCCGCGTGCGCGGCGACGAGCGCGGCCAGCAGGGTCTCGACCTCGTCGCGGTCCCGGCGCAGCGCCGCGGCGGTGTGCTCGACGTGGGCGGACAGCACGGCGTCCGGGCCGATCTCCACGAACGAGCCGACGTTGTCGCCGCGCAGGCGGGCCACCCGGTCGGCGAAGCGCACCGTCTCCCGGACCTGGCGCACCCAGTACATCGGGTCGGTCACGTCGTCGGACACCATCGGGATCCGCGGCTCGCGGTAGGTGAGGGTCCGGGCGACGGCGGCGAAGTCGTCGAGCATCGGGTCCATCAGCCTGGAGTGCGACGCGTGCGAGATCGGCAGCAGCTTGACCCGCCTGCCCTCCGCCCGCCAGCGCTCGGCCAGCTCGGTGACCTCGTCCTCGGCGCCGGAGACCACCAGCGCGGTGGGGCTGTTGATCGCGGCGATGTCGATCCCGGCGGGGACGTCGGCCTCGCTCGCCTCGGCCGCGAGCATCGCGCCACCCTCGGGCAGCGCCTGCATCAGCCCGCCGCGCGCGGCGACCAGGGCGCAGGCGTCGTCGAGCGAGAGCACCCCGGCGACGTGCGCGGCGGCGATCTCGCCGATGGAGTGGCCGGTGATGGAGTCCGGGACCAGGCCCCAGGACTCCAGCAGCCGGGACAGGCCGACCTGCAGGACGAACAGCGCGCACTGGGCGCTGCCGGTCCTGGTCATCACCGACTCGTCGTCCAGCGACACCCCGGCGAACCGCGCCCGCGCCTCGTCGACCGCGGCCGCGTACACCGGGAACGTCCGGTGGAGCTGCTCGCCCATGCCGGGGCGCTGCCCGCCCTGGCCGGAGAACAGGAACGCGAGCCGTCCGGTGTGGACGGACCCGGTGTCGACCGCGCGGGACGGCAGGCCGTTCGCGAGGGCGTCGAGGGCGCCGAGCAGCTCCGCGCGTTCCCGCGCCACGATGCCGGCGCGGTGCTCGAACGCGGTCCGGGTGGTGGCCAGGGAGAAGCCGAGGTCCGCGAGCCGCGGCTCCGGGCCGGACAGCGTGTCGCGCAGCCGCGCGGCCTGCGCGCGCAGCGCCGGGCCGGTCCGTCCGGACAGGACGACCGGCACCGGCGCGGCCTCCTGCGGCGACGGGGCCGGTTCCGGTCGCGGGGTGCCGGAGAGCACCACGTGGCAGTTGGTGCCGCCCACGCCGAACGAGCTGACACCGGCCACGAGCCTGCCCCGCCAGGCCGGGAAGTCGGTGAGCTCCCGCACGACGCGCAGGTTCAGCTCGTCGAGCGGGATCTCGGGGTTCGGGGTCTCGAAGTTGAGGCTCGCCGGGAGCCGCCCGTGCGCGACGGCGAGCACCGCCTTCGCCAGCCCGGCCGCGCCCGCGGCGCCCTCGAGGTGGCCGATGTTGGTCTTCACCGACCCGACCGGCAGCGGCTCGTCCCGCAGCGCGCCGACCGCGGCACCGAGCGCGGCCGCCTCGATCGGGTCGCCGAGCCGGGTGCCGGTGCCGTGCAGCTCCACGTAGCCGAGCGCGGCCGGGTCGATGCCGGCCGCCGCGTGGGCCTGCGCGTACGCCTCGCGCAGCACGGCCTCCTGGGCGCGCCTGCTCGGTGCGGTCAGGCTCGCGCCGCCGCCGTCGTTGTTCACCGCGGTGCCGTGGATGACCGCGTGGACGTGGTCGCCGTCCGCGACGGCCCGGCGGAGCGGCTTGAGTGCGACGAGCACGCCGCCCTCGCCGCGGACGAAGCCGTTGGCGCGGGCGTCGAACGTGAAGCACCGGCCGTCCGGGGACAGGCCGCCGAACCGCGCGGCGCTGATCGTGCTCTCCGCGGCGATGTTCAGGTTCACCCCGCCGGCGAGCGCGAACGTGGACTCGCCCCGGCGCAGGCTCTCGACCGCGAGGTGCACGGCGACGAGCGAGGAGGACTGTCCCGCGTCGACGGTCATGCTGGGGCCGCGCAGCCCGAGGGTGTAGGAGACGCGGTTGGCGATGATGCTGCGGTGCAGCCCGGTCATCGTGTGCTGGTCGATCGCCCCGCCGCGGTGCGCGAGCGTGGCGTAGTCGTCCCAGATGGCGCCGACGAACACGCCGGTCGGGGTGCCGCTCATCCGGCCGGGCACGATGCCGGCGTCCTCGAACGCCTCCCAGGCCAGCTCCAGCGTGAGCCGCTGCTGCGGGTCCATGGCGGCGGCCTCGCGCGGGGAGATCCCGAAGAAGGCCGGGTCGAACCGGTCGACGTGGTCCAGGAACCCGCCGCGACGCACCTCGGTGGCCGCCGCGCCCCACCGGCCATCGGGCACGTCGCCGACGGCCTCGACCCCGTCCCGCAGGAGCCGCCAGAACTCGCCGGGACCAGCCGCGCCCGGCACCCGGCACGCCAGTCCCACGATCGCGATGGCATCGACGTCACCGGTGCGCAACTCAGACATGGACGTCCTCAAAACTCACTCGTGAAAAGGGAGCTTGCACAGGAAATAGACCCGCGAATTCGCGTGGTCTCGTATTCGGTTTCCGTACGGAGAAATCGCCTACCGGCCCGGACCAGCTCTGACTGGTTCTCACGCTAGTAATGGGCGTGATGGCGACCAACCCCTACGGCCCCCACCGCCGCGCGCACGAAGGACTCCTCCCGGACCCGTAGACGTCCGGGAGGAGTCCTTCCGCGATGTCGACCCCTATTCGGGGGTTCAGGCGACCAGCCCCTGCCCCTTGCGTGTCAACCCCTGACCGTCGCGGGGGTGCAGGTGCCGCAGGCGGCGCTGCTGGGTGAGGAAGGTCCGCCCGGCGATGCCGAAGGCCACCGCGGCGAGCAGGAACATCAGCGCGATCGTCGGCCACTGCCAGGCGTCGGGCAGGTAGAGGGCGAGGAACCACACCTTGGCGATGTCGCCGGACAGCTTCATCACCATCGGCACCAGCGCCTGGGGGAACAGCGCGATGCAGCCGAGGCCGAATGTCCCCCACAGCAGCCGCTGCCGCGCCTTCGGCATGGCCTTGAGCACCGACGTGTCGGCGGCGACGTTCTCCTGCGGCTCCTTGCCGGCTCGCATCAGGTAGAGCAGTTCGGGACCGCGGGCGGCGAGCCTGCGGACCGCGACCCGGCCGAGCACCGAGAAGTAGAACAGCCCGGTGACCACGCCGACCGCGACACCCGCGACCCGGACCTGGTCGTTGTCCAGCACGGTGCCGATGATCACCGGCACCAGCGCGGGCACGGTCAGCACGAGCGCGGCGAACAGCATGGCGAACGCGCCGCCGGTGGCGTCGCCGTGGTCCATCGGCGAGTACCGGCTGCGGTGCGGGTCGGGTCCGGGCGCGAGCTGGGTGATCCCGATCAGGGGGACCAGGCCCAGGCCGGCGCCGAGCACGCCGGCGGTCGCCGCCGAGGCCCACGGCCACAGCTCGAGGTGCCCGCTCAGCACCGTGCCGAGGACGGCCAGCACCACCGACAGCGGGCCGAACAGCGTGAGCCAGGCCAGCTGGCGGCCGCGCACGTCGCTGTCCTCGGTGCCCGGGGCGACCAGGTTCATCCACAGTGCCGTGCCGTCCTGGCCGTACAGGTTCGCGCTGGTCGCCGCCCCCATCAGCGCGGTGAGCGCGCCGGTGAACGGCAGCAGCGCCGTCGAGCCGAACGCGAGCGGCACCAGGCAGGACAGCACCGCGAACACCGGCGGGACCACGAGGTTCTGCACCCGCAGCGGGCTGCGCCACCACGTGCGCAGCTCCTTGAGGTAGATCGAGCCGGTGGCGCCGCCGGCCCGGGCCGGGCGGCCGGCCGTGCCGCGCACCGCGGGCCTGCCGAGCCGGGGCGGACCCAGCACCCGGCCCCAGGCCACCACGAGCAGCCCGACGAGCACCACGAGACCGGCCAGCGGCAGCACGGTCATGACCCAGTCGCGGCGGGCGGCCGCGTCGATCGCGACCAGCCCCCAGCTCGACGGCAGCGCCCGGACGACGGTCGAGAACGCCGTCGAGAAGCCGTTGGTGAGCACGGAGTCGATGGCGACGAACACGATCCAGCCCGACGAGGCGACCACGAGCATCGCCGCGGTGATCACGGCGGTGGTGGCGGCGCCGGCCCGGGAGCGGGACAGCGCACCGAACATCCGCGCGGTGAGCCGGGACAGCAGCACGACGAGGGTGAGCTGCAGCAGGGTGGCCGGCACCGAGAGCACCACCGGGAGCACGCCGCCGAGCCGGGTCGCGAGCACCACCGTCGAGGCGAACGCGACGAGCGTGACGGCCGTGGTGATGCCGACGAACGCGGCGCCGAGCAGCCCGACCGCGAGCTTGCGCCGCGGCACCGGCAGCGGCGCGAAGTGCTCGGCGCGCAGCACCGGCTCGCCGACCCACGCGGGCCCGAGCATCCAGCCGAACGCCCAGATCGCCAGCACCACCGCGAGCAGGTCCAGCACGGTGGTAAGGGAGGTGCCCTGGATCGTGGCCACCCCGATCGTGCCGAACGCGGCGAGGGCGCCGAGCAGCCCGCCGGTGACCATCCAGTTGGCCCTGCTGCCGGTGGCCACCCGGCGCAGGATCGCGAGCTTCATCCTGATCAGGACGCCAACCACGACAGCCCCTCCGCCCCGGCCACCTCGGCGCCGACGAGCTCGACGAACGCCTCCTCCAGAGTCCGGCCGACGCGCACCCCGTCGACCGGGCCCTCGGCCAGGATCGTGCCCTTCGCCATGATCGCCACGGTGTCGCACAGCTGCTCCACCAGCGCCATCACATGGCTGGACAGCACGACCGAGCCACCCGAGGCGACGAACCCGCGCAGGATCATCTTGAGCTTGGCGGCCGACACCGGGTCGATCGCCTCGAACGGCTCGTCGAGCACCAGCAGCCGGGGCGCGTGCAGCAGCGCGCACGCCAGGCCGATCTTCTTCCGCATGCCCGTCGAGTAGTCGATGATCAGCGTGCGTTCGGTGTCGCCGTCGAGCTCCAGGACCTCCAGCAGCTCGTCCGTCCGCGCGGTGACCGTGGCCCGGTCCAGGCCGCGCAGGCGGCCGATGTGGGTGAGCAGCTCGCGCCCGGTGAGCTGCTCGGGCATGGCCAGGCCGTCGGGCAGCACGCCCAGCATCCGTTTGGCCTTGTCGGGTTCCTTCCACAGGTCCACGCCGAAGACGAGCGACCGGCCCTCGTCGGGCCGCAGCAGGCCGATCGCCATGGAGAGCATGGTGGTCTTCCCCGCGCCGTTCGGCCCGACCAGCCCGTAGAAGGACCCGGGAGCCACGGTGAGCTCGGCATGTCTGACCGCCGGGTGATCGCCGAACGTCTTGTGTAAGCCGGCAATCGCCAGTGCGGGTGTCTGGCCGTTCGCGTTCACTCGGGACTCCTTCGCTGAAGAACCATGCCGTCGGGCAGGTCTGGTCGTGCGGTGCGGGCGGCTAGAGGTGCGGCGCGAGGCCGTCCTCCAGCTCGCTGTCGATCAGGTCGAAGATGGTGTCCTCCGTCGCGGTTTCGAGGTCCTGGTCGTCGGTCTCGTCGTCATCGCCGGCGGTCGCCGGGCCGCTCCACTTCTCCAGCAGGGCCTCCATTCTGGCGCGCACCCGGGCGAGGTCGGCGCCGTCCATCGTGGGCAGCAGGGTCTCCATGCGCTCCAGGTCGTGCAGGGCGACCGTGGCCGGGCTCGGCGCCGCGGGGAGCACCTCGGCGAGCAGGTACGCGGCCAGCGCGGTGGGCGTGGGGTGGTCGAACACCAGGGTGGCGGGCAGCCGGACACCCGCCGCGGCGGCCAGCCGGTTGCGAAGCTCGACCGCGGTGAGCGAGTCGAACCCGAGCTCCTTGAAGGCGTGGTCGGCGCCGATCGCGTCCGGCGTGGGGTGGCCGAGCACCACCGCCGCGTTCGTCCGGACCAGCTCGAACAGCACGCGCTCCTGTTCGGGGCGGGGCAGCCGGGCCAGCTGGTCGGCGAGCCCGGCGGCCTGGCCGGGCCTGGCCGCGGCGGCCCGCGGCGCGGGCGGGCGCACCAGGCCGCGCAGCAGCGGCGGCACCGGCTGCGCCGCGCCCCGCAGTGCGGCGAGGTCGAGGTTGGCCGGGACGAGGTGGGCGTGCGGCAGGGCGGTGGCCGCGTCGAACAGCGCCGCGCCCTGCTCGGCGGTGATCGCGGTGCCGCCGCGGGCCCGGTCGTGCTCGGACAGGGTGCCGGTCATGCCGTCCGCCCACATGCCCCAGGCGAGCGCGACCGCGGGCAGGCCGGCGGCCTGCCGCTGCCGGGCGAGGCCGTCGAGGACCGCGTTGGCGGCCGCGTAGTTGGCCTGCCCGGGGGTGCCGAACAGCGCCGAGGCGGACGAGTACAGGGCGAACAGCGCGAGGTCGGCGCCGGCGGTCAGCTCGTGCAGCGCCAGGGCGCCGTCGGCCTTGGGCGCGAGGACCGTGTCGACGCGGTCGGGGGTGAGCGACTCGATCACGCCGTCGTCGAGCACGCCGGCCGCGTGCACCACCCCGGTGAGCGGGTGCGCGGCGGGGATGGACGCGAGCAGGCCGGCGAGGGCGGCGCGGTCGGTCACGTCGCAGGCGACCACCCGCACGTCGACATCGGTTTCGAAGCCGAGGTCGGGCACGGCGGTCCCGCCGCGGCTCGCCAGGACGAGGTGGCGGACGCCGTGGCGGGTGACGAGGTGCTCCGCGAGCACGCGGCCGAGCGCGCCGGTCCCGCCGGTGATCAGGACCGTGCCGTCCGGGTCCGGGGGGCGCGGTATGTGGAACACGTTCTTACCAACGTGCCGACCCTGGCCGAGGTGACGGAACGCGGCCGGTGCGTCACGGATGTCCCAGGCCCGCACCGGTGAGAGGGTCAGCGCGCCCGCGTCGAACAGGGCGAGGATCTCGGTCAGCATCTCGTGCATGCGGTCCGGGCCGGCCTCGCTCAGGTCGAACGACCGGTAGGCGATCCGCGCGTCGACGCCCTCGGGGTCGCGCAGGTCGGCCTTGCCCATCTCGACGAACCGGCCACCGGGCTTGAGCAGGCCGAGCGACGCGTCGACGAACTCACCCGCCAGCGCGTTCAGCACGACGTCGACCGGCGCGAACCTCTCGGCGAACGCCAGGTCCCGCGAGGAAGCCAGGTGCTCGGCGTCCAGCCCGGTCGCGGGCCACTTGGCGGGGCTCGCGGTGCCGAACACCTCGGCCCCGAGGTGGCGGGCGACCTGCACGGCCGCCATGCCGACCCCGCCGGCCGCCGCGTGGACCAGCACCGACTCCCCCGCCCGCAGGCCGGCCAGGTCGACCAGGGCGTAGTAGGCGGTGAGGAACGCCATCGGCACCGACGCCGCCTGCGCGAAGGACCAGCCGGCGGGGATGGGGGCGACGAACCGGTGGTCGGTGACCGCGACGGTGCCGAACCCGCCGGACACGAGGCCGAAGACGCGGTCGCCGGGGCGCAGGCCGGGAACGCCGTCGCCGACGTCCAGGACGACGCCGGCCGCCTCGGTGCCCATCGCGGCCGCCTCGGGGTAGGTGCCCAGCGCGATGAGGACGTCGCGGAAGTTGATCCCCGCGGCGCGGACCTCGATGCGCACCTGCCCGGCCGCCGGCGGTTCGGGGGCGGCCGGGCGCAGGTCGAGGGTGTCGAGCGTGCCGTCGTCGGGTGCCGCGAGGTGCCAGTCGGGTGCGTCCGGAACGGCCAGCGCGGGCAGGGTGGCGGCGCGGGTGAGCCGGGGCACGAGGACCTCGCCGCCGCGCACGGCGGCCTGCGGCTCACCGGCGGCGACGAGGCCGGCCAGGACCTCCGGCCCGATGTCCCCGTCGGCGTCCACGAGGACGAACCGGCCGGGGTGCTCGGTCTGTGCCGACCGGACGAGCCCCCAGGCGGCCGCCGCGCCCAGGTCGGTGATGGTGTCGCCGGGCCGCGCGGCCACGGCGCCGTGGGAGGCCACGACGAGCGGGGTGTCGCCGTCGGCGGCGAGGCGGTCGTGCACGACGGCCAGGGCGTGGTGGGTCACCTCGTGCACCGATCCGGCCGGCAGCCACACCACCTCCGGCGGGTCGGCCGCCGGGGGCAGGGTGACGGGGGTCCAGTCCACGGCGAACAGCGCGTCGTCGGCCGGGCGGGTCCGGGCGGCGGCGGGCCGGCGCAGGGTGAGGGAGTCGATCGCGACGACCGGGGCGCCCGCGGCATCGCAGGCCCGGACCCGGACGGTCTCCGGCCCGAGCCGGGACAGCCGCACGCGCAGCAGCGACGCGCCGGTCGCGTACAGGGTGACGCCGGACCAGGCGAACGGCAGCCGGGCCGTGCCGCCCTCGATGAGCTCACCGGCGCCGATGGCGTGCAGCGCCGCGTCGAGCAGCGCGGGGTGCAGGCCGAACGAGCCCGGCTCGGTCCGGGCCGCCTCCGGAAGGGCCACCTCCGCGAGTACCTCGTCTCCGTCGCGCCACACCGCCCGCACGCCCCGGAACGTCGCGCCGTAGACGAGACCGACCTCCGCGAGCCCCTCGTAGAGGCCGTCCAGGGCGACGGGCCGGGCGTCCGCGGGCGGCCATCCGGCCAGGTCGAACGGCTCGACGGCCGGTTGTTCGGTGAGGGTTCCGGACGCGTGCCGGGTCCAGTCGGCGTCGTCGCGGTCGGGCCGGGCGTAGATCTCCACGGTGCGGTCGGCGGACACGATGACCTGTACCCGCACGGCGCCGTGCTCGGGCAGCACGAGCGGGGCGTGCAGGGTGAGCTCGTCGACCGTGGGGCAGTCGACCCGCGCGCCGGCCTGCAGCGCCATCTCCAGCAGCGCGGTGCCGGGCACCACGACGCCGCCGAGGACCTGGTGGTCGGCGAGCCAGGGCTGGGCGGCGGCGGAGAGCCGGCCGGTGAGCACGACCCCGTCGCCGGACGCGAGCGGTACGGCGGTGCCGAGCAGCGGCGCGGCGCCACCCGCCCAGTACCGCTCGCGCTGGAACGCGTAGGTCGGCAGCGGCACGGTCCGGGCGTCCCAGGTGCCGAACAGCGCGGCCCAGTCGACGGCCGTCCCGCCCGCCCACGCGGTCGCGACCGCGGTGAGCGCGGCCCGCACCTCGTCGCGGCCGCGGCGCAGCACCGCGACCGCGCCCTCCACGTGCGCCGACAGCACGGGATCCGGGCCGAGTTCGACGAACGTGGTGACGCCCTCGTCCCGCAGCCGCCGCACCCCGTCGGCGAACCGCACGGTGTCGCGGACCTGCCGCACCCAGTAGGCCGGGTCGGTGACCTCGCCCGGCATCGGGATGTGCGGCTCGTGGAAGGTGAGCGACTGGGCGACGGTGGCGAACTCGTCGAGCATCGGCTCCATCAGCCGCGAATGGAACGCGTGCGACACGGTGAGCCGCTTGACCCGCCGCCCCTCGCCTCGCCAGGTCTCCTCCAGCGCGCCGATCTCCTCCTCGGTACCGGACACGACCAGCGAGGTGGGGCTGTTGACCGCGGCGATGTCGATGCCGTCGGGTATATCGTCCTCCGTGCCCTCGACCGCCAGCATCGCCCCACCCGGCGGGCAGGGCCTGCATCAACCGGCCCCGGGCGGCGACCAGGGTGCAGGCGTCGTCCAGCGAGAGGACCCCGGCGACGTGGGCGGCGGCGATCTCGCCGATCGAGTGGCCCAGCAGGAAGTCCGGCGTCACACCCCAGGACTCCAGCAGCCGGAACAGCGCGACCTCCAGCGCGAACAACGCCGCCTGCGCACCCTCGGTCCGGTTCAGCAACTCCTCGTCATCGAACGGCACCCGCTCGAACCGCGCCGTGACCTCGTCCAGCGCCGCCGCGAACACCGGGAACACCGCGTACAACTCGCGACCCATGCCGACCCGCTGCGCACCCTGACCGGTGAACAGGAACGCCGTACGGCCCTCGGTCGCGGTGCCGGTGACCGTGGTGTCGCCGAGCAGGACCGCCCGGTGCGCCAGCGCGGCGCGGGTGGTGGCGAGGGAGAGACCGACGTCCACCGGCCGCGCCCCGCCATGCGAGTCCGCGAACGACCGGACGCGCTCCGCCTGCGCGGCGGCGCCGGCCGCGGTCCGCGACGACACCACCCACGGCACCACCGCCGGCCCGTCGGTCCCGGGTGGCGCCACCGGCTCCGGTGCCGGCGCCTCCTCGATGATCGTGTGCGCGTTGGTGCCGCTCATGCCGAACGACGAGATCCCCGCGCGGCGCGGCCGATCCGGCGTCGCGGGCCACTCCCGGCCCTCGGTCAGCAGCGACACGGCGCCCGCGGACCAGTCGACCTCCGGCGTCGGCTCGTCCACGTGCAGGGTCGGCGGGAGGTGGCCGTGCCGCAGTGCCTGCACCATCTTGATCACCCCGGCGACGCCGGCCGCCGCCTGGCTGTGCCCGATGTTCGACTTGATCGAGCCCAGCCACAGCGGTTCGTCCCGGTCCTGCCCGTAGGTGGCCAGCACGGCCTGCGCCTCGATGGGGTCGCCCAGCCGGGTCCCGGTGCCGTGCGCCTCCACGACGTCCACATCGGACGAACGCAGCCCGGCGCCGGCCAGCGCGGCCCTGATCACCCGCTGCTGCGACGGCCCGTTCGGCGCGGTCAGCCCGTTCGACGCGCCGTCGGAGTTGACCGCCGACCCCCGGACCACCGCGAGCACCTCGTGACCGTTGCGCCGCGCGTCGGACAGCCGCTCCACCAGCAACAGCCCGACACCCTCGCTCCAGCCGGTGCCGTCGGCCGCGGCGGCGAACGACTTGCACCGCCCGTCGGCGGCGACCCCGTTCTGCCTGCCGAACTCCACGAACGCCGCCGGGGTCGCCATCACCACGACCCCGCCGGCCAGCGCCAGGTCGCACTCGCCCTGCCGCAGCGACTGCACCGCCAGGTGCAGCGCCACCAGGGAGGACGAGCACGCCGTGTCGACCGAGACCGCCGGGCCCTCGAGGCCGAACACGTAGGACACCCGCCCGGACACGACGCTCGCCGAACCGCCGGTGGCGAGGTAGCCGGACGCCTCGGGCAGCAGCGACACGTAGTCCTGCCCGCTGGTGCCGGCGAACACGCCGGTGCGACTGCCGCGCACCGACGCCGGGTCGATGCCGGCCCGCTCGAACACCTCCCAGGACGCCTCCAGCAGCAGCCGCTGCTGCGGGTCCATGGCCACCGCCTCCCGCGGCGAGATCTCGAACAGCGTCCCGTCGAAGTCCGCGGCGCCGTCGACGAACCCGCCCTCGCGGGCACCCGGGCCGGACACCTCCCAGCCGCGGTCGGCCGGGAACGGTCCCATCCCGTCGCGGCCGGAGGCCACCAGCTGCCACAGGTCCTCCGGCGAGGACACCCCGCCCGGGTAGCGGCAGCTCATGGCGACGATCGCGATCGGCTCGCCGGGCGCGGCCGCGGCGGCGGGAGCCTGCACGGTCGTGCCGCCGCCGAGCACCTCGGCCAGCAGGTGGGCGGCCAGCGCGGCCGGTGTCGGGTGGTCGAAGACCAGCGTCGCCGGCAGCCGCAGGCCGGTGGCGGTGGCCAGCGCGGTGCGCAGCTCCACCGCGGTGATCGAGTCGAAGCCGAGGTCCCGGAACGGCCTGCGCGGCTCGACGTCACCGGCGCCGGAATGGCCGAGGACCGCCGCGACCTGGGTCCGCACGAGGTCGAGGACGAGCCGTTCCCGGTCGGCCGCGGCGAGGCCGCGCAGCCGGCCGGCGAGGGCGGACGGCGCCGCCTCGCGCACCCGCCGCTGCCGGACGGCGGGCAGCTCGGCGATCAGCGCGCTGGGCCGGGACACGGTGAACGTGTCGGCGAACCGTTCCCAGTCCACATCGGACACCGCGACGCAGCCGTCGCCGCCGTCGACGGCCGCGGCCAGCGCCGCGAGCGCGCGGTCGGGATCCATGGCGGCGAGCCCGCGCCGGCGCAGGTACTCGGCGGTCGTGCCGGCGGCGACCATGCCCGCGCCCGCCCACGGCCCCCAGGCCACCGACGTCCCGGCGGCGCCGCGGGCCCGGCGCCGCTCGACGATCGCGTCGAGCGAGGCGTTGGCGGCGGCGTAGGCGGCCTGTCCCCCGCTACCCCACACCCCGGCGACCGAGGAGAACAGCACGAACGCCTCGGCGTCGGGCAGCAGCTCGTCGAGATGGACCGCGCCGGTGACCTTGGCGTCCAGGACGGCGGCGAGGTGATCGGGGGTCAGTTCGGGCAGCGGTGCGAACTCCGCCCAGCCCGCGGCGTGCACGACCGCGGTGACCCGGTGCTCGGCGAGCAGCGCGGCGAGCGCGTCCCGGTCGGTGACGTCGCAGGCGGCGACGGTGACCTCGGTGCCGAGCGTGGCCAGCTCGGCGACGATCTCCGCGGCGCCCGGCGCGTCGGGGCCGCGCCGGCCCGCGAGGACGAGCCGGGGCGCGCCGCGGTCGGCGAGCCAGCGCGCGACGTGGCCGCCGAGCGCGCCGGTGCCGCCGGTGACCAGCACCGTCCCCTGCGGGCGCCAGGGGTCGGCGGCCCGGGCGGGGGCGGGCCGCAGCCTGCGGCCGAACAACCCGGCCGGCCGGATCGCGACCTGGTCCTCCGCGCCGATCCCGGCCAGCACCCGGGCGAGCCGGTCGCCCGCGCGTTCGTCGAGCTCGGCGGGCAGGTCGACCAGGCCGCCCCAGCGGTCCGGCAGCTCGAGGGCGGCGACCCGGCCGAGCGCCCAGACCTGCGCGCCGGCCAGGCCGGCCGGCTGCCCGTCGCCGACGGACACCGCGCCGCGGGTGGCGACCCACAGCGGTGCGCCGGTCCCGTCGAGGGCCTGGACGAGCGCCACGGTGTCGGCGAGCGCCGTGGGTTCGGCGAGGTCCGGCACCCACAGCACGCCGGCGACCGGTTCGGCCGGGGCGGGCAGGTCGGCGGGAGCCGTCGGCCGGACGGTCGCGCCGTGCCGGGTGAGCACGTCGGCGTAGGGCGCGGCGTCGGCGCCGGGCGGGGTCACGAGCAGCCAGGTGCCGGACAGCGGCGGTACCGCGCCGTCGGCGAGGGGTTTCCAGTCGGCCCGGTAGCGCCAGGAGTCCTCCGCGGACGCGGCCAGGACCGCGGGTGCGGCCGGCTGCAGCCAGAAGTGCTCGCGCTGGAAGGCGTAGGTGGGCAGGTCGACGCGCCTGCCATCGGCGACCGACCAGTCGACCGTGGCGCCGGCGGCGTGCAGCCGGGCGAGCCCCTGCCACCAGGAGTCGACCTCGCCGCGACCCGCCCGCTGCAGCGGCACGGCGCCGTCGACGAACGCGGACAGCACAGCGTCCGGGCCGATCTCCACCCAGGCGCAGATGTTCTCGTGGCGCAGTCCGGCGACCGCGTCGGCGAACCGCACGGTGTCGCGGACCTGCCGCACCCAGTAGGCGGGGTCGGTGACCTCGCCGCGCATCCGGATGCGTGGTTCGTGGTAGGTGAGTCCACGCGCGACGGTGGCGAACTCGTCGAGCATCGGCTCCATCAACCGCGAGTGGAAGGCATGCGACACGACCAGCCGCTTCACCCGGCGCCCTTCGGCCCGCCAGGTGGCTTCCAGCCGGTCGATCTCCTCCTCGGCGCCGGACACCACCAGCGAGGTCGAGCCGTTGACCGCGGCGACGTCGATGCCCTCGGGCACGTCGGCCTCGGTGCCCTCGACCGCGAGCATCGCCCCACCGGCCGGCAGGGCCTGCATCAGCCGGCCGCGTGCCGCGACCAGGGTGCAGGCGTCGTCCAGGGACAGCACCCCGGCGACGTGCGCGGCGGCGATCTCGCCGATCGAGTGGCCCACCAGGTGGCGCGGCCGCACGCCCCAGGACTCCAGCAGCCGGTACAGCGCGACCTCGAACGCGAACAGCGCCGCCTGCGTGTGCTCGGTCCGGTTCAGTGCTTCCTCGTCGTCGAACGGCACCTCGCCGAGCCGCGCGCACACCTCGTCCAGCGCCGCCGCGAACACCGGGAACTCCGCGGCCAGCTCGCGGCCCATGCCGGCGCGCTGCGAGCCCTGGCCGGTGAACAGGACCGCCAGGCCACCGGTCGTGGCGGTGCCGCGCACCACCGCCGGATGTCCCTCGCCGCGGGACAGGGCGGCGAGGGCGTCCCGGTCGCCGGCCGGCAGCACGGCCCGGTGCTCCAGCGCCGCCCGCGTGGTGGCCAGCGAGAACGCGACGTCCGCCGGATCCGGTGCGGCGTCCAGCGCCCCGTGCAGCCGGGCGGCCTGCGCGAACAGGGCCTGCTCGGTCCGCCCGGACAGCACCCACGGGATGCGGGCGGCCGGCGGGGCGGGGTCGGCGGGTTCGGCGGCGGGAGCCTGCTCGATGATCACGTGCGCGTTGGTGCCGCTGACCCCGAACGCGGACACGCCGGCCCGGCGCGGGTTCCCGGTCCGCGGCCACGGCCGGGCCTCGGTGAGCAGCTCGACCGCGCCGCAGGCCCAGTCCACGTGCGGCGACGGCTCGTCCACGTGCAGCGTGCCCGGCAGCCGCCCGTGCCGGATGGCCTGCACCATCTTGATCACGCCGGCCGCGCCGGCCGCGGACTGGGTGTGGCCGATGTTGGACTTCACCGAGCCCAGCCACAGCGGCCGGTCGCGGTCCTGCCCGTAGGCCGCGAGCAGGGCGGCCGCCTCGATCGGGTCGCCGAGCGTGGTGCCGGTGCCGTGCGCCTCCACGGCGTCCACATCGGACGGTGCGATTCCGGCCCCGGCCAGCGCGTCGGCGATCACCCGCTGCTGGGCGGGACCGTTGGGCGCGGTCAGCCCGTTGGAGGCGCCGTCGGAGTTGACCGCGGAGCCGCGGACCACGGCCAGCACGGTGTGCCCGTGGCGTCTCGCGTCGGACAGGCGCTCGACGAGCAGCAGCGCGACGCCCTCCGCCCAGCCGGTGCCGTCCGCCGCGGCGGCGAAGGACTTGCACCGCCCGTCGGGCGCGAGCCCGCCCTGGCGGCCGAACTCGACGAACGCGCCGGGGCTCGCCATCACCGTGATGCCGCCGGCGAACGCCATCGTGCACTCGCCGCGGCGCAGCGCCTGCCCGGCCAGGTGCAGCGCGACGAGCGCGGAGGAGCACGCGGTGTCCACGGTGATCGCCGGGCCCTCCAGCCCGAACGCGTAGGCGACCCGGCCGGTGAGCACGCTCGGCGCGGCGCCGATGCCGAGGTAGCCCTCGATCTCCTCGGTGGCCGGGGTGGCCGCGCCGTAGCCGGAGGTGGAGGAGCCGACGAACACGCCGGTGCGGCTCCCGCGCAGGGACGTCGGGTCGATCCCGGCGCGCTCGGCCGTCTCCCACGCCGCCTCCAGCAGCAGCCGCTGCTGCGGGTCCATGGCCAGCGCCTCGCGCGGAGAGATCCCGAACAGGCCGGCGTCGAAGTGGCCGGCGTCGTGCAGGAAGCCGCCGGCCGCCGCGGCGCCGTCCGGGCCGAGGTCCCAGCCGCGGTCGGTGGGGCAGGGGCCGATCGCGTCGGTGCCGCCGTCGACGAGGGTCCAGAGGTCCTCCGGCGAGGCGACCCCGCCGGGCAGCCGGCAGGCCATCCCGACGATCGCGATCGGCTCGGTGACCGCGTCGGTGAGCTCGCGGTTGAGCGAGCGCAGCCGCTCGGTCTCCTTCAGCGAGCTGCGCAGTGCCTCGACGTACTGGTCGACCGTCGCGTTCACGGTCCCGCCTCCCCGGAATCAGCCCTGTTGGTCGCCTGGAGCGGCGAGTGTTCGGCGTCACGTTCCCCCGAGGCGGCGGTGGCCAGCCGCAGCAGGCTCTCGCCGTCCATCGCGTCGAGCGCGTCCGGGTCGGCGGCCGCGGGTTCCGGCTCCTCGCCGCCGGCCAGGCGCAGCAGCAGGTCGAGCACGCCGGCCTCGCGCAGCCGGGACAGCGGGATGCTCGCCAGCGCCCGGCGGACGGCGGCGTCCTCGGCCGGCTCGGCGGGCCCGGTGTCGCCGTCCGGGCACAGCAGGGTCAGCACGTGCCCGGCGAGCGCGGCGGGCGTCGGGTGGTCGAACACCGCCGTCGCGGGCAGCGGCAGGCCCGTCCCCGCCCGCAGCCGGTCGCGCAGTTGCACCGCGGACAGCGAGTCGAACCCGAGGTCGCGGAACGCCCGGTCCGGCTCGACGCCGGCCGCGGAGTCGTGCCCGAGCACGATCGCGGCCTGCGCCCTGACCAGCTCCAGCGCCCGGTCCTCCCGTTCGTGGCCGGGCAGCGCGGCGAGCTCGGCGCGCAGCGCACCGGTGTCGGCGGCGGGCTCCGGCTCGGCGACGCGGGCCTCGGGCAGGTCGGCCAGCAGCGGGCTCGGCCGGTGCAGGGTGAACGTCGGGGCGAACCGGGCCCAGTCGACGCCGGCGACGGTGACGCACGGCTCGCCGGTGTCCACGGCACGCTTCATGGCGGCCAGCGCGGGCTGAGCCGCCATCGCCAGCACGCCGTGGCGGCGCAGCGCCTCGCCGGTGGCGCCCGCGCCCATCCCGCCGCCCATCCCGCCGCCCGTTCCGGCGCCCGCCCAGGCGCCCCAGGCGATCGAGGTCGCCGGCAGGCCGCGCGCGGCGCGGCCGAGGGCGACGGCGTCCAGGCTCGCGTTCGCCGCGGCGTAGGCGCCCTGCCCGGCCCCGCCCCAGGTGGCGGCCGCCGAGGAGAACAGGACGAACGCCTCGACCCCGGCACCGCACAGGTCGTCCAGGTTGAGCGCGCCGGTGACCTTGGCGTCGAGGACCTCGGCCAGCCGCCCGGTCGTGGTGCCGGCCAGCGGCGTCAGGTCGCCGGTCCCGGCGGCGTGCACGACGGCGGTGAGCGGGTACTCCGCCGGCACGGCTGCGAGCAGCGCGGCCAGCGCGTCGCGGTCGGCGACGTCGCAGGCGGCGACGGTCGCCTTGGCGCCCAGTTCGTTCAGCTCCGCGACCAGCTCGGTCGCTCCGGGCGCACGGTCGCCGCTGCGGCTGGTGAGCAGCAGGTGCGCGGCGCCGTGCCGGGCGAGCCACCGGGCCACGTGGCCGCCGAGCGCGCCGGTGCCGCCGGTGACCAGGACCGTCCCGTGTGGACTCCAGTCGTGCGGGAGCCGGTCTGCGGCGGGCGCGCGGACCAGCCTGCGGGCCACGGTCCCGCCCGGGCGCACCGCGACCTGGTCCTCGGTGCCGGCCAGGACCGCGGCGAGCGCGCCCGGCTCCGGCGGGCCGGCCAGGGCGATCACGCCACCCCACCGGTCCGGGTGTTCCAGGGCGGCGACCCGGCCGAGCGCGGCCACCGCGTGCGCGGTGCGGCTGTCCTCGGCGTCGGGGGTGGCGACCCACAGCGGCGCGCCGGCGGGCAGGCCGCGCAGCAGCGCGAGCGTGCCGGCCAGGCCGGTGGTGAGCACCGGATGGTCGGGGTGGGCGCGCTCGTCCAGCGCCAGCAGGGACAGCACGCCGCTCGGGCGGTCGTCCCGGTCGGCGAGCCGGTCGGGCGGGTCGGTGACGCGCACGGGCGTGCCGCCGTGCCCGGCGATCGCGTCCGCGCAGGCCGCCGCCAGGTCGGCGCCGCCAGGCGGTTCGAGGATCCACCAGGTGCCGGACAGCGCGGGCCGCCCGGCGGCGGGTACCGGCCGCCACTGCGTGCGGTAGCGCCAGCCGTCGGCGGCCGGGGCCTCCCGGGCCGGCCAGTAGCGGGCGCGCTGGAAGGCGTAGGTGGGCAGGTCGACCGCGCGGCCGCCCCAGCCGGCGAACACCCGGTCCCAGGCGACGTCGACGCCGCGTACGTGCGCGGCCGCCAGCGCCCGCAGTGCCGACTCGGCCTCGTCCCGCCCGGCGCGCAGCATCGGAACCGCCCGGGCGCCCTCGCCGTCGGCGAAGGCGGACAGCACCGCGTCCGGGCCGAGCTCGACGAAGGTGGTGACGTTCTCCTCGCGCAGGCGCCGGACACCGTCGGCGAAGCGGACCGTGTCGCGGACCTGCGCCACCCAGTGGCCGGGGTCGGTCACGTCCGCACCGGCACCGCCGGCGACGACGGGGATGCGCGGTTCGCGGTAGGTCAGGGTGTGCGCGACGGCGGCGAACTCGTCGAGCATCGGCTCCATCAACCGCGAGTGGAACGCGTGCGACACGGTCAGCCGCTTGACCCTGCGCCCCTGGGCCCGCCACGTACCCTCCAGCGCGTCGACGTTGCGTTCGGTGCCGGAGACGACGATCGAGTTCGGGCCGTTCACCGCCGCGACGTCGACCTCCGGCGGAACCTCGTCCTCGCGCGCCTCGCCCGCGAGCATCGCCCCGCCCTCGGGCAGCGCCCCCATGAGCTCACCGCGCGCGGCGACCAGCGTGCACGCGTCGTCGAGCGAGAGCACCCCGGCGACGTGCGCGGCGGCGATCTCGCCGATCGAGTGGCCCAGCAGGAAGTCCGGCGTGACGCCCCAGGACTCCAGCAGCCGGAACAGCGCGACCTCGAGCGCGAACAGCCCGGCCTGGGCGTGTTGCGTGCGGCCCAGCAGGACGGCGTCGTCGAACGGGACGGCGCCGAGCCGGGCGCGGACCTCGTCGAGCGCGGCCGCGAACACCGGGAACGCCTGGTGAAGCGCGGAGCCCATGCCGGCCCGCTGCGCGCCCTGCCCGGTGAACAGGAACGCCAGCCCGCCGCCGCCGGCCACGCCGGTCACCACGGCGCCGGACTCGTCGCCGGCCGCCAGCGCGGACAGCCCGGCCACGCACCCGTCCCGGTCGGCGGCGAGCACCACCGCCCGGTGGTCGAGCGGGGTCCGCGTGGTGGCCAGCGACAGCGCGAGGTCCACGTCGGACTCGTCGGGCAGCGCGGACGCCAGCCGTTCGGCCTGCCCGCGCAGCCCGGCCGCGGACCGGCCGGACACCAGCCACGGCAGCACCGCCGGCGGGGTGCCCGGGTCGCGCCCGGCGGTCACCGCGGGGGCCTGCTCGACGATCACGTGCGCGTTGGTGCCGCTCACCCCGAACGCCGACACCGCCGCCCGGCGCGGACGCCCGGCGTCCGGCCAGGGGCGGGACTCGGCCAGCAGCGAGACCGCGCCGCACGACCAGTCCACCACCGGGGTCGGCGCGTCCACGTGCAGGGTGCGCGGCAGCACCCCGTGCCGCATCGCGCCGACCATCTTGATCACGCCCGCGACGCCGGCGGCGGCCTGGGTGTGGCCGATGTTCGACTTCACCGAGCCCAGCCACAGCGGCTCGCCTGCGCGGTCCCGGCCGTAGGTGGCGAGCAGGGCCTGCGCCTCGATCGGGTCGCCGAGCCGGGTGCCGGTGCCGTGCGCCTCCACGACGTCCACATCGGACGGGGTGAGCCGGGCGCGGTCCAGCGCCTGCTCGATGACCCGCTGCTGGGACGGGCCGTTGGGGGCGGTCAGGCCGCTGGACGCGCCGTCGGAGTTCACCGCCGACCCGCGGATCACGGCGAGCACCCGGTGCCCGTCGCGGACCGCGTCGGACAGCCGCTCCAGCACCAGGATGCCTGCTCCCTCGCCCCAGCCGGTGCCGTCCGCGGCGGCGGCGAAGGACTTGCACCGCCCGTCCGGGGCCATGCCCTCGTCGAACTCGAAGCCGGAGAACATCAGCGGGCTGGCCATCACGGTCACGCCGCCGGCGAGCGCGAGGCCGCACTCCCCGTCGCGCAGTGCCGTGGCGGCGAGGTGCAGCGCGACGAGCGACGACGAGCAGGCGGTGTCGACGGTGATCGCCGGGCCCTCCAGCCCGAGCACGTAGGCGACCCGGCCGGACAGCACGCTGCTCGCGTTGCTGGTGCTCACAAAGCCCTCGAACACCTCCGGGGCCGCGTCGAGGCTGGCCGCGTAGTCGCTGTACATGTATCCGGCGAACACGCCGGTCCGGCTGCCGCGCAGGGTGCGGGCGTCGATGCCGGCCCGTTCGATCGCCTCCCAGGAGACCTCCAGCAGCAGCCGCTGCTGCGGGTCCATCGCGAGCGCCTCGCGGGGCGAGATGCCGAAGAAACCCGGATCGAACTCGCCCGCGTCGTGCACGAACCCGCCGGCCGGGGTGCGGCTTCCGGCGAGCCCGGCGAGGTCCCAGCCACGGTCGGCCGGGAAGTCCCCCACGGCGTCCACTTCGGACTCGACGAGCCGCCACAGGTCCTCGGGACCGCGGACGCCGCCCGGGTAGCGGCAGCCGATCCCGACGATCGCGATCGGCTCCACGGCCCGCTCCTCGACCTCCCGCAGCCTGCGGTTGGCCTCGCGCAGCTCGGCCGTGGCCCGCTTGAGGTACTCGAGGAGCTTCTCGTCGTTCGCCATGCACGTCTCCCTGGTGGCGCTCACCGGCTGCTCAGGACTTGGAGAACTCCTCGTCGAGAAGCTCGAACACGTCCTCCGCGGTGGCGGAGTCGAGGCTGTCGGGCGCGACCTCCGGGTCGTCGGCCGACGTCCATCTGGCCAGCAGCGCGCGCAGCCGGGCGGTGACCCGCTCGCGGTCCGCGTCCTGCTCGCCGACCCCGGCGAGCGCCTGTTCCAGACTGGCCAGCTCGGCGAGCGCCGCGGCGCCGCCGGTGGTCTTCTCCGGCGCCAGCCGGGTGGTCAGGTGCCGGGCGAGGGCGGCCGCCGTCGGGTGGTCGAACACCGTCGTGGCCGGCAGCCGCAGCCCGGTCGCCGCGGCCAGCCGGTTGCGCAGCTCCACCCCGGTGAGCGAGTCGAGACCGAGCTCGAGGAAGCCGCGGTCCGCGTCCACCGCGCCCGCCGAGCCGTACCCGAGCACGGCGGCGGCCTGGCCGCGGACCAGTTCCAGCAGGATCCGGCCGCGGTCGGCGTCCGGCGCCGCGGCGAGCCTGGCCTTCAGCGCGGCCGCCGAGCCCGCGTCGGCCGTCCGGCCGGTCACCGGCACCAGCCCGCGCAGCAGCGGCGGGACGTCGGCGGGCCGGTTGCGCAGGGCCGCCGGGCTGAAGCCCATCGGCACCACCAGGGCCGGGCCGGCCGCGAGTGCCTCGTCGAACAGCCGCAGGCCGTCCGCCGTGGACACCGGGGCGAGGCCGTAGCGGGCGAGGCGGCGCACGTCGGCCTCGGTCAGCTCGCCGGTCATGCCGGTCCGCCGCGCCCACGGCCCCCACGCCATCGACACGCCCGGCAGGCCGCGCGCGACCCGGTGCCGGGCGAGCGCGTCGAGGAAGGTGTTGGCGGCGGCGTAGTTGCCCTGCCCAGCGCCGCCGAGGACGCCGGCGGCCGAGGAGAACAGCGCGAACACGGTCAGGTCCGCGCCGGCGGTCAGCTCGTGCAGGTTCAGCGCGCCGCGGACCTTCGGGGCCAGCACGGTGTCCAGGCGCTCCGGGGTCAGCGCGGAGACCACGCCGTCGTCGAGCACCGCGGCGGTGTGCACGACCGCGGTCAGCGGGTGCTCGGCGGGCACCGCGTCGAGCACCGCGGCGAGCGCGTCGCGGTCGGCGACGTCGCAGGCGGCGACGGTCGCCTCGGCGCCGAGCTCGGTCAGCTCCGCGACCAGCTCGGCGGCGCCGGGGGCGCGGTCGCCGCTGCGGCTGGTGAGCAGCAGGTGCCGGTAGCCGTGCTCGCGCACCAGGTGGCGGGCCAGCTCGGCACCGAGCGTGCCGGTCGCGCCGGTGACGAGGGCGGTCCCGGTGGGCGGCCCGGTCTCGGCGGGTTCCGCGGCCGGCGGCGCGAGGCGGACCAGGCGGGGCGCGTAGGCGGTGCCGGCGCGCAGCGCCACCTGGGGCTTGCCCGCGGCGGCCGCGGCGGCGACGGCCGGCGCGACCGCGGCCGGTGAGGCCGGGTCGTCGTCGAGGTCCAGCAGCAGGAACCGGCCGGGGTGCTCGGACTGGGCGGAGCGCAGCAGGCCCCACACCGGGGCGTGGGCGAGGTCGGGCACGTCGTCGCCGGGCAGCGCGGCCACCGCACCCCGGGTGATCACCACGAGCCTGCGGTCGTCCTCGAGCCAGCTCTGCACCAGCGCGAGCGCGTCGTGCACGGGTTCGGCGCCGGGCTCGACGAGCTGGGCCAGCACGACGTCCGCGCCGTCCGGGTCGAGCTCGCCCAGCCCGAGGTGGTCCGGGCCGTGCAGGGACCAGCGGGTGAGCGGGGCGGTGGCCGGGGCGGCGAGCGGGCTCCAGTCGACGCCGAACAGCGAGTCGCCCGACGCGCGGCGCACCCCGGCGAGATCGGCCGAGGCGGGCCGGCAGACCAGCGACCGCACGGCGAGCACCGGGCTCCCGGTGTCGTCGGTGATCGCCGCCGACACCCCGCCGTCGCCGGTGACCGCGAGCCGCACGCGCAGCGCGGTGGCACCCCGCGCGTACCGGGCGACGCCGGTGAAGGAGAACGGGAGCTCGGCCGGGCGGTCCAGGTCACCGCCGTCGTGCAGCGCCCGCGCCAGGCCGATGCCGTGCAGTGCCGCGTCGAGCAGCGCCGGGTGCAGGCCGTAGCGGTCGGCCTCGCCGCGCAGGTCCTCCGGCAGCGTCACCTCGGCACAGAGCTCGCCGTCCCGGTGCCACGCGGTGTGCATGGCCTGGAACGCCGGGCCGTAGCCGTAGCCCGCGTCGGCGGCGCCCGCGTAGAAGCCGCCGAGGTCGACCGGCTGGGCTCCGGGCGGCGGCCAGGCGGCCGGCGCGGGTTCGGTCTCGGGCGCGGCGTCGGCGACGAGGGTGCCGGTGGCGTGCCGGGTCCACCGCGCGTCCAGGGCGTCGTCGTGTCGTGCGTGGACGGTCACCTCGCGCCGGCCGTCCGGGCCCGCCGCGCCGACGGCCACCTGCAGCCGGACCGTGTCCCGCTCGGTGAGCACCAGCGGCGCCTCCAGCGTCAGCTCCTCGACGCACCGGCAGTCCACCTGCTCACCGGCGTGCAGGGCCAGCTCGACGAACGCGGTGGCCGGGAACAGGACCGTGCCGAGCACCGCGTGGTCGGCGAGCCACGGGTGGGTGCGCACGGACAGCGAGCCGGACAGGACGAGCCCGCCGTCGGCGAGGGCCATCGCGGCGCCGAGCAGCGGGTGGCCGCCGCCGTCGCGCGTGCCGGGGGCCACCGGGTCGATCCAGTAGCGGGTGCGCTGGAACGGGTAGGTCGGCAGGTCGACCGCCGGGCCGGTCCCGGTGAACCCGGTCAGGTCGGCGGGAGCGCCGTGGGCGAACAGCTCGGCGGCGGTCCGCACGATCCGGTCCGGGCCGCCGTCGTCGCGGCGCAGCGAGCCGAGCGCGACGACGGTGCCGGCGTCCTCGACGGTCTCCGCGGTCTCCTCGACGGCCAGGGTGAGCACCGGGTGCGCGCTGACCTCGACGAAGAACCGGAAGCCCTCGCCGGCCAGCACCCGCACGCCCTGCTCGAACTCGACCGTGCGGCGCAGGTTCCGGTACCAGTACTCGGTGTTCATGGTGGCGGTGTCCAGCCAGCGCCGGTCCACCGTGGACCAGAAGGGGACGGTGCCGGTGACCGGCCGGACGCCGTCGAGGGCGGCCAGCAGCTCGGCGCGGATGCGTTCGATGTGGTCGGTGTGCGAGGCGTAGTCGACCGGGATCCGCTTGGCCCGCACCGCGTCCGCCGCGCAGTCGGCGAGGAGCTCGTCCAGGGCGTCCGCGTCGCCGGCGACCACGACGGAGGCCGGGCCGTTGACCGCGGCGACGGAGATCCGGCCGCTCCAGCGAGCCAGCCGTGGCCGCACCCGCCCGGCGGGCAGCGACACCGAGACCATCCCGCCCTGCCCGGACAGCGCGGTGATCGCCTTGCTGCGCAGGGCGACGATCTTCGCGGCGTCCTCGAGCGACAGTGCCCCGGCCACATGGGCCGCGGCGATCTCGCCCTGCGAGTGCCCGATGACCGCGTCCGGCTCGACGCCGAGCGAGCGCCACAGCGCGGCGAGCGAGACCATCACCGCGAACAGCGCGGGCTGCACGACGTCCACCCGCTCCAGGGGCTCCCCGGAGCGCAGCACGTCGAGCAGCGGCCGCTCGACGTACGGGGCGAGTGCCCGGTCGCAGGCCTCGATCTCGGCGGCGAACACCGGCGAGGTCTCCAGCAGCCCGCGGGCCATGCCCACCCACTGCGAGCCCTGGCCGGGGAAGACGAACGCCACCTTCCCCGGCGCGGCCTCGCCGGTGAGGACGGCGGGCCACGGGGTGCCGGTGGCGAACGCGTCGAGCGCCTCGCGGAACTCGTCCCGGTCGGCGCCGACCAGCACCGCGCGGTGCCCGAACGTGGCCCGGGTGGTGAGCAGCGAGCGTGCCACCTCGCCGGGCCGCAGGTCCGGATGCGCGTCCAGGTGCGCGGCGAGCCGCTCGGCCTGCGCGCGCAGCGCCGCGGGGCTCCTGCCGGACAGCACCCACGGCACCACACCCTCCGGCTCCTCGCCGGCCGGTGCGGGCTCGGGCGCGTACTGCTCGATGACGGCGTGCGCGTTGGTTCCGGTGCCGCCGAAGGAGGACACCGCGGCCCGGCGCGGGCGCCCGGCCTGCGGCCACGGGCGGGACTCGGTCAGCAGCGACACCGCGCCGGACGCCCAGTCGACCTCGGGCGTGGGTTCGTCGACGTGCAGCGTCCGCGGCAGGGTGCCGTCGCGCAGCGCCATGACCATCTTGATGACCCCGGCGACTCCCGCCGCGGAGCTGGTGTGGCCGATGTTCGACTTGACCGAGCCGAGCCACAGCGGCCGCTCGGCGGGCCGGTCCTGGCCGTAGGTGGCGAGGATCGCGCCGGCCTCGATCGGGTCGCCGAGCGTGGTGCCGGTGCCGTGCGCCTCCACGACGTCCACATCGGACGGTTCGAGGCGGGAGTTGGCGAGGGCCTGGCGGATCACCCGCTGCTGGGCGAGCCCGTTCGGGGCGGACAGGCCGTTGGACGCGCCGTCCTGGTTGGTCGCCGACCCGCGGATCACCGCGAGGACGCGGTGGCCGTTGCGCTCGGCGTCGGAGAGGCGCTCGACGAGCAGCATGCCCACGCCCTCGCCCCAGCCGATGCCGTCGGCGGCGGCGGCGAACGCCTTGCAGCGGCCGTCGGCTGCCAGGCCGCGCTGGCGGCTGAACTCGGTGAACGACACCGGTGACACCAGCACGGCCACACCGCCGGCGAGCGCCAGCTCGCACTCGTTCTGCCGCAGCGCCTGGCACGCGAGGTGGATGGCGACCAGCGACGAGGAGCACGCGGTGTCGACGGTGACCGCGGGACCCTCCAGACCGAAGGTGTACGCGACCCGGCCGGAGGTGCCGGCGGTGCCGGAGCCGAACAGGAAGTAGCCCTCGGACTCGCTGCCCGGCGCGCCGCCGACGCCGTAGCCGACGAACGACGCGCCGACGAACACCCCGGCGTTGCTGCCGCGGACGGTGGCCGGGTCGATACCGGCCCGCTCGAACGCCTCCCACGTGGACTCCAGCAGCATCCGTTGCTGCGGGTCGATCGCGACGGCCTCGCGCGGGCTGATGCCGAAGAACCCGGCGTCGAACTCCCCCGCGTCGTGCACGAACGCGCCCTGCCGGGCGTAGGAGGTGCCGGGGTGGTCGGGGTCGGGGTGGAACAGGTTGTCCAGGTCCCAGCCGCGGTCGGCCGGGAAGTCGCCGATCGCGTCGCCGCCGGAGGCCACCAGCCGCCACAGGTCCTCGGGTGAGGTGACGCCGCCCGGGTAGCGGCAGCTCATGCCGATGATCGCGATCGGCTCGTCGAGGGTGGCGGTGGACGCGACCACGGTGCGGGTGGTCTCCCGGACGCCGAGCAGGTCGGCGAGCAGGTGGTCGGCCAGCGCGGCGGCGGTCGGGTGGTCGAACACGAGGGTGGTCGGCAGCCTGCGGCCGGTCGCGGCGCGCAGCCGGTTGCGCATGTCGACCGCGGTGACCGAGTCGAAGCCCAGCTCGCGGAACGCCCGGCCGGGCTCGATCGCGGAGGAGTCCGGGTAGCCGAGCGCGGCCGCGGCCTGCGCCCGCACCAGCTCCAGCAGGAACGGCGCCCGCTCGGGCTCCGGCAGGGCGAGCACCCGCTGCCGCAGGTCGTCGGCGGGCTCTCCGGCGTCCTCGCTCTCGGTGAGGGCGGCGCGCACCTCGGGGATGTCGGCGACGAGCGGCCGGGAGCGGGTGGCGGTGAACGTCGGGACGAAGCCGGCCCAGTCGATGTCCGCGACGGTCAGGGCGGTCTCGCCGGCGCCGACGGCCTGCGCGAGCGCGAGGACCGCCAGGTCGGGGTCCATCATGCGCAGCCCGCGCTTCGACAGCCGTTGCGCCGAGGCCTCGTCGGTCATGCCGCCGCCGGCCCAGCCGCCCCAGGCGATCGCGGTGGCCGCGAGGCCACGGTCCCTGCGGTGCCGGGCGAGCGCGTCGAGATGGGCGTTGGCGGCGGCATAGGCGGCCTGGCCCGCGCTGCCCCACACCCCGGCGCCGGAGCTGAACAGCACCAGCGGCGCGTCGGTCAGCTCGTCGAGGACGCCGGCGCCGGTGACCTTCGCGGCCAGCGCGTCCGCGAGCGCGGCGGTGTCGATGTCGGCGAGCGCGGTCCACTGGGTGGTGCCGGCGGCGTGCACGACGGCGTCGGCGGGGTGGCGGGCGAGCAGGTCGGCGACCGCGGCCCGGTCGGTGATGTCGCAGGCCTCGACGACGACCTCGGCGCCGGTGCCGGCGAGCTCGGCGGCCAGCTCGGCGGCGCCCGGCGCGTCCGGTCCGCGGCGGCTGGTGAGGACGAGCCGCTCGGCGCCGTGGCCGGCGAGCCAGCGGGCGACGTGGCCACCGAGCGCGCCGGTGCCTCCGGTGACCAGGACCGTCCCGTGTGGACTCCACAGGGCCTGCGGGTCGGCGCCGGCGCGGACCAGGCGCCGGGCGAGCACCCCGGACGGGCGGACGGCGAGCTGGTCCTCGTCGTCGATGCCGGCGAGCGCGGCGACCAGGTGGCCGAGCGCGCGGTCGTCGACGGTCTCGGGCAGGTCGACGAGGCCGCCCCACAGCTCGGGGCGCTCCAGGCCGGTGACGATGCCCAGGCCCCACGCCTGCGCCTGGGCCGGGTCGCGCAGCCGGTCCGCCTCGCCGGTGGCGACCGCGCCGCTGGTGGCCAGCCACAGCGGGGCGGCTACCTCCCCGGCGATCATGGCCCTGACCAGGTCCAGGGTGGCGGCGAGCCCGCGGGTGACCGCCGGGTGGTCCGGGTCCGCGGTCCCGTCCAGGGCGAGCAGGCTGAGCACCCCGGCGATGTCCTCCCCGGCGGGAAGCTCGGTGACCGGCAGCGCGCGGGCGCCGGCGGCGGTGAGGGCGGCGACGCAGCGACCGGTGAGCTCGGCGCCGGGGTCGCCGACGACCAGCCAGGTGCCCGTCAGGCTCGCGCCGCTCGCGGGCCGGGCCGGCCGCCAGGTGACCCGGTAGCGCCACGCGTCCACGGTGGCCCGGGCGCGCCGGCTGTTGCGCCAGGAGGACAGCGCCGGGAGCAGGTCGCCGAGCGCGTCGTCGGTGACGGCGAGGGCCTCGGCGACACCGCCGCGGTCCTCGCGTTCGACGGCGTCCCAGAACGCCGCCTCGGCCGGGTCCGCGGCGGCCGAGGCCGGGTCGGGCGCGTCGAGCCAGTAGCGGTCCCGCTGGAACGGGTAGGTGGGCAGGTCGACGGCGCGGGCGCCGGTGCCCTCGAACAGCGCGGCGAGGTCGACCGGCGCGCCGTGCGCGTGCAGTTCGGCGAGCGAGCCGAGGACGCGGTCCGTGCCGCCGTCGTCGCGGCGCAGCGAGCCGACCGCGAGCAGGTCGTCCTCGCCGATCTCCCCGATCGGGGCGAGCAGCACCGGGTGCGGGCTCAGCTCGACGAAGAACCGGTAGCCGTCGTCGGCGAGCGCGCGGATGCCGGCCTCGAACTCGACGGTCTCGCGCGTGTTGCGGTACCAGTACCCGGCGTCCATGACCGCGGTGTCCAGCGGGCCGACGTCCACCGTGGACACCAGCGGGATGGTGCCGGTGCGCGGGCGGACGCCGCCGAGGACGTCGAGCAGGTGGTCGCGGATCAGCTCGACCTGGGCGGAGTGCCCGGCCCACGCGGCGGGGATCTGCTTGGCGCGCACCGACTCCGCCGTGCACAGCGCCACCAGCTCGTCGAGCGCGTCGACGTCACCGGCGACCACGACCGAGGCGGGACCGTTCACCGCGGCGACCGAGAGCCTGCCGTCCCAGCGGGGCAGCCACTCGCGGACCCGCGCGGCGTCGGCGCTCACCGACACCATGCCGCCCCGGCCGACCAGGCTCGCGCCCGCCTTGCTGCGCTCGGCGATGATCAGCGCCGCGTCCGCCAGGCTCAGCCCGCCGGCGACGTGGGCGGCGGCGATCTCGCCCTGCGAGTGCCCGATCACCGCGTCCGGCTCGACGCCGAGCGAGCGCCACAGCGCGGCGAGTGACACCAGGACGGTGAACAGGGCCGGCTGGACCACGTCCACCCGCTCCAGCGACGGCGCGTCCTCGGCGCCGCGCAGCACGTCGAGCACCGACCAGTCCACGTGCGCCTCGATCGCCGCCGCGCACCGGCGCGCCTGCTCGGCGAACACCGGCGAGGTCTCCAGCAGGTCGCGGGCCATGCCCGCCCACTGCGAGCCCTGCCCGGGGAAGACGAACGCGACCCGTCCGGGCCGGGCGGTGCCGCGCACCAGTCCGGGGACGGTGTCCCCCGCGGCGAGCGTGTCGAGCAGCCCGGCGCGGTCGGGGCCGGTGAGCACGGCCCGGTGCTCGAACGCGGACCGGGTGGTGGCCAGCGAGTAGGCGATGTCGAGGTCGCGGGCGCCGGCCACGTGCCCGCGCAGCCGCCGCGCCGCCTCGCGCAGCGCGGTGGCGGTGCGGGCGGAGAGCACCCACGGCCGGGTGGCGCCGGTGTGCGGTGCCTCCTCGGGGGCCGGGACGCCTTCGATGATCGCGTGGGCGTTGGTGCCGCTCATGCCGAAGGAGGACACCGCGGCGCGCGGCGCCCGGCCGGTGTCCGGCCACGGCTGGTTCCCGGTGAGCACCGCGACCGTGCCGGCCGACCAGTCCACGTGCGGCGACGGCTCGGTCACGTGCAGGGTCCGGGGCAGGGCTCCGTGCCGCAGCGCCATGACCATCTTGATGACCCCGGCGACCCCGGCGGCGGCCTGGGTGTGTCCGATGTTCGACTTCACCGACCCGAGCCACAGCGGGTGCTCGCGGTCCCGCCCGTACGTGGCGAGCAGCGCGTTCGCCTCGATCGGGTCGCCCAGGGTGGTGCCGGTGCCGTGCGCCTCCACGGCGTCCACATCGGACGGCTCGAGGCGCGCGTCGGCGAGGGCGTGGCGGATCACCCGCTGCTGCGCGGAGCCGCTGGGAGCGGTGAGGCCGTTGGACGCGCCGTCGGAGTTGATCGCGGTGCCGCGCACCACGGCGAGCACCCGGTGCCCGTGGCGTTCGGCGTCGGACAGCCGCTCCACCAGCAGCATCCCGACGCCCTCGCCCCAGCCGGTGCCGTTCGCGCCGGCGGCGAACGCCTTGCAGCGGCCGTCCGGCGCGAGCGCGCCCGCCTCGCTGCTGTCCACGAACATCGCCGGGTTGGTCATCACGGTGATGCCGCCGGCCAGCGCCATCGTGGCCTCGCCGGCGCGCAGCGCGCGGACCGCGAGGTGCAGCGAGACGAGCGACGACGAGCACGCGGTGTCGATCGTCAGCGCCGGCCCGTCCAGCCCGAACGCGTAGGCGATCCGTCCGGACAGGACGCTGGTGGCCGCGCCGGTCAGCATGTGGCCGCGGGTGCCCTCGGGCAGGTCGAACTGGCCGAAGCCGTAGGCGGAGCTCGCCGCGCCGACGAACACGGCGGTGCGGCTGCCGCGCAGCGACGCGGGGGTGAGGCCGGCCCGCTCGAACGCCTCCCACGAGGTCTCCAGCAGCAGCCGCTGCTGCGGGTCCATGGCGAGCGCCTCACGCGGGCTGATCGCGAAGAAGGCGGGGTCGAACCGGTCCACATCGGACATGAACCCGCCGATGCGGGTGTTGCCGGGGGCGCCCAGCGCGTCGAGGTCCCAGCCACGGTCGGCCGGGAAGTCGCCGAGCGCGTCGACGCCGCCGGACACGAGCCGCCACAGGTCCTCCGGGCTGCCGACCCCGCCGGGGAACCGGCAGCTCATCCCGATGATCGCGATGGGCTCGTCGGCGCGGCCGTCCGGTCCGCCGGCCGTCTCGGCGCGGTCGCCGCCGAGCAGCTCGCCGAGCAGGTGGGTGGCGAGCCCGTCCGCGGTGGCGTGGTCGAAGATCACGGTGGTCGGCAGCGGGAGGCCCGTGGCGGACGCCAGCCGGTTGCGCAGCTCGACCGCGGCGAGCGACCCGACCCCCAGCTCGGCGAACGCCCGGCCCGGGTCGATCGCGTCCGCCGCGGCGAAGCCGAGCACGGTGGCCGCCTGGGTGCGGACCAGGTCGAGGACCGTGCGCCGCCGGTCCGCCGTGGACAGCGCGGCGAGCCGGTCCGCGACGGTGTCGCCGGTGGCGCCGCCCGCGACGCGGCGGGCCGGGCGGACCAGGGCGTGCAGCAGGGGCGGCGGGCTGGGGAACGCGGTCAGGTCGAGCCGGGCGGGCGCCACCGCGGGGTGGCCGAGGCCCAGGGCGGTGTCGAGCAGCGCGAGCGCGGTGTCTGGCCGCAGCGGCGGGAAGCCGGACCGGGCGATGCGGTCGCGGTCGGCCGCGGGGAGCGCGCCGAGCATGCCGTGCTCGGTGTCCCAGGGCCCCCAGGCCAGCGACAGGGCGGGCAGGCCCGCGGCGTGGCGGCGCTGCGCGAGGGCGTCGAGTGCGGCGTTGGCGGCGGCGTAGTTGGCCTGTCCGGGGCTGCCCGCGGTGCCGGAGATCGAGGAGAACAGCACGAAGGCCGTCAGCTCCCGGTCCTGGGTCAGCTCGTGCAGGGCGATCGCGGCGTCGAGCTTGGGGCGCAGCACCGTGTCGAGCGCGGCCGGGGTGAGCGAGTCGACGAGCCCGTCGGCGACGACGCCCGCGGCGTGGAACACGGCGCCGACGGGGTGCTCGGCGAGCAGCGCGGCGAGGGCGTCCCGGTCGGCGACGTCGCACGCCACGACCGTGGCCCGCGCACCCAGCTCGGCCAGCTCCGCCACCAGGTCCGTGGCACCCGGCGCGTCCGGGCCCCGGCGGCTGGTCAGCACCAGGTTGCGCGCACCACGCCCGGCGAGCCAGCGGGCGACCTGCCCGCCGAGCGCGCCGGTGCCGCCGGTGACCAGCACGGTGCCGTCCGGGTCGGCGATCCACGGGCCGGGGGTGTCCGCGTGCACGCGGACCAGCCGTGGCACGAACACCGCGCCTTGGCGGATCGCGACCTGGGGTTCGCCCGAGGCCAGCGCGACCCGGACCGCCGCGTCCGTCCCGCCGCCGTTGTCGATGTCGGTGTCGGTGTCGGTGTCGGCGAGCACGATCCGGCCGGGATGCTCGGCCTGCGCGGACCGCACCAGGCCCCAGCACGCCGCGGCGGCGAGGTCGGGTGCCGGGTCGCCGGGGCAGGCCGCGACCGCTCCCCCGGTGACCACGACCAGGCGGCCGGTCGGTTCGCCGGCGAGCCACTCCTGGAGGCCGGCGAGCAGGTCCGTGGTCGCCGAGCGCACGTCCGGGCCGCGCGGGGTCAGCACCGTGGTGTCCGGTTCGGACACGGCGCCGGGCGCCGCCCGTTCCGTCCATTCGAGACGGTAGAGGTCCTTCGCCGGCACGGTCGCGTCGACGTCCCAGGTGGACAGCTCGACCCGGTCCGCGGAGACCACCGGGCGGCCCGCCTCGTCCACCGCGAGCAGCGAGACGGCGTCGGGCCCGGCGGGCGAGACCCGGGCACGCAGCATCGTGGCGCCCGACGCCCAGAGCGTCACGCCGGACCAGGAGACCGCGGCGGCACCGCCGAGCAGGGCGTCCAGCAGGGACGGGTGCAGCCCGTAGCGCCCGGCGGGCTCGCCGTCCGGCAGGTGCACCTCGACGGTGTCGTCGTCCGGGCGCCACTCCGGCTCGGCCGTGTCCGCCGCGGGCACGAGCGTGCCGGTCGCGTGCCGGGTCCACGGCCGGTCCGGCCAGCCCCGGTCGGTGCGCGGGTCCTCGGGGCGCGCGTGGATGGTGAACGGCCGGCCGCCGTCCGCGTCCGGTGCGCCGAGCCGGACCTGGACCTGCACGGCGTCGGTGGCGGGTACCGCGAGCGGGGTGTCGACGGTCAGCCCGGCGAGGTGCTCGCAGCCGACCTGGTCACCGGCACGGATCGCGAGCTCGACGAAGGCGGCGCCCGGCACGGCGGCGTGCCCGGCGAGCCAGGGCTGCGCGCGCACGGACAGCCGCGCGGTGAACAGGTACTCGTCGCCGCCCGCGACCCCGATGCCGGAGCCGAGCAGCGGGTGGTCGGTGACGCCGAGCCCGGCGGCGGACACGTCGCTCGCCGGCGCGGTGACCGCCGGCCAGAACCGGTCCCGGGCGAACGGGTAGGTCGGCAGGTCGATCCGCCGCCCGGCGGGCAGGATCCGCGTCCAGTCGACGCCGGCGCCGCGCGCCCAGGCGGCGCCGAGCGCGGCGAGCAGGGTCGCGGCCTCGTCCCGGCCGCCGCGCAGCACCGGGATCGACGACTCCACGTGCGCGGACAGCGCGGGATCGGGCCCCAGCTCGACGAACGTCGTGACGTTCGCGTTCCGCAGTTCCTCCACCCCGTCGGCGAACCGCACGGTGTCGCGGACCTGCCGCACCCAGTAGGCCGGATCGGTGACCTCACCCGGCATCCGGATGCGCGGTTCGTGGTAGGTCAGCGATTCGGCCACCACCGCGAACTCGTCGAGCATCGGCTCCATCAGCCGCGAGTGGAACGCGTGCGACACGACGAGCCGCTTGACCCGCCGGCCCTCGGCCCGCCAGGTCTCCTCCAGCTCCGCGATCTCGGCTTCGGCGCCGGAGACGACCAACGAGGTGGGGCTGTTGACCGCCGCGATGTCGATGCCCTCGGGCACATCGGCCTCGGAGCCCTCCACCGCCAGCATCGCCCCACCCGGCGGCAGCGCCTGCATCAACCGACCGCGCGCGGCGACGAGTGTGCAGGCGTCGTCCAGGGACAGCACCCCGGCGACGTGGGCGGCGGCGAGCTCGCCGATGGAATGGCCCAGCAGGAAGTCCGGCCTCACACCCCAGGACTCCAGCAGCCGGAACAGCGCCACCTCCAACGCGAACAACGCCGCCTGAGCACCCTCGGTCCGGTTCAACAACTCCTCATCGTCGAACGGCACACACTCGAACCGCGCGGTGATCTCGTCCAGCGCGGCGGCGAACACCGGGTAGGACGCGGCAAGCTCCCGACCCATGCCGACCCGCTGCGAACCCTGGCCCGTGAAGAGGAACGCCAGCTTGCCGGGCGTGACGACGCCGTCCACCACGTCGTCGCCGATCACGACCGCCCGGTGCTCCAGCGCGGCCCGGGTCGTCGCCAGCGAGACGGCGACGTCCACAGGGGACTCGTCGAGCGCGCGCACCCGCTCCACCTGCTCGCGCAGCGCGGTCGCCGAGCGCGCCGACACCACCAGCGGCACGGTGTTCGTTGGGCTCGCTCCGCTCGGCGGCTCCTCGGCCAGGACGGCGGGCGCCTCCTCGATGATCGTGTGGACGTTCGTCCCGCTCACCCCGAACGCGGACACCGCCGCCCGGCGCGGCGTGTCGGCCGCCGGCCACGGGCGGGACTCGGTCAGCAGCGACACCGCGCCCGCGGACCAGTCCACCGCCGGCGTCGGCTCGTCCACGTGCAGCGTCCGAGGCAGCGAGCCGTGCCGCAGCGCCATGACCGTCTTGATGACACCGGCCACCCCGGCCGCGGCCTGCGCGTGCCCGATGTTCGACTTGACCGAGCCCAGCCACAGCGGCCGCTCCCGGCCCTGCCCGTACGTCGCGAGCAGCGCCTGCGCCTCGATCGGGTCGCCCAGCGTGGTGCCGGTGCCGTGCGCCTCCACGGCGTCCACATCGGACGGAGAGAGCCGGGCGTTGTCCAGCGCCTGCAGGATGACCCGCTGCTGCGACGGCCCGTTCGGCGCGGTCAGCCCGTTCGACGCGCCGTCGGAGTTCACCGCGGACCCGCGCACCACCGCGAGGACCGGGTGCCCGTTGCGGTGCGCGTCGGACAGCCGCTCCACCAGCAGCACGCCGGCGCCCTCGGACCACCCGGTCCCGTCGGCCGCGGCGGCGAACGACTTGCACCGGCCGTCGGCGGCCAGCCCGCGCTGCCGGCTGAACTCGGTGAACACGCCCGGCGTCGCCATCACGGTGACCCCGCCGGCCAGCGCCATCGTGGCCTCGCCCTGCCGCAGCGACTGGCACGCCAGGTGCAGCGCGACGAGCGAGGACGAGCACGCGGTGTCCACGGTGACCGCGGGGCCCTCCAGCCCGAAGGTGTAGGCCACCCGCCCGGACACCACGGCCGACGCGCCGCCGGTCAGCAGGTAGCCCTCGGTCTCCCGCGGCGCGCCGCTCGCCATCGCCAGGTAACCCTGGTCGTTGGTGCCGGCGAACACGCCGATCGGGCTGCCGCGCAACGAGGTCGGGTCGATCCCGGCCCGCTCGAACACCTCCCAGGACGCCTGCAGCAGCAGCCGCTGCTGCGGGTCCATCGCCAGCGCCTCCCGCGGCGAGATCCCGAAGAACACCGGGTCGAACTCGGCCGCCCGCGCCACGAACCCGCCCTCGCGCACGTAGCTCGTGCCCGCGGAGTCCGGGTCGGCGTCGAACAGCGTGCCGAGGTCCCAGCCGCGGTCGTCGGGGAACGGGCCGATGCCGTCGCCGCCGGACTCGACCAGCCGCCACAGATCCTCGGGCGACTCGACGCCGCCCGGGTACCGGCAGGCCATGCCGATGATCGCGATCGGCTCCCGGTCGCCGTCCTCCAGCTCGCGCAGCCGCTGCTTGGTCCGCCGCAGGTCGGTCGTCACCAGCTTGAGGTAGTCGCGGAGGGTCTCTTCGTCTGCCATGTGGGACCTCACTCACCCCGAGAGTCAGCTGACGGCGACCGGGAACTGCAGCATCCCGCGGATGATGAAGGACTTCCTGCGCCGGATCGGCCCGATCTGCTTCAGGTCGCGCAGCCGGCGCGCGACCGCGGCGAGCGCCACCTCGCCCTCGAGCCGGGCGAGGGCCGCACCGAGACAGAAGTGGATGCCGAGCGAGAACGACAGCAGCTCGCGGCTCGGCGGGCGCATGATGTCGAACCGCCCCGGATCCGGGTAGACCACGGGGTCCCGGTTCGCCGCGCCGGCGAGGATCGCGAGCTGGCTGTCCACCGGCAGGACCACGCCGTCGAGCTCCAGCTCCTGCTGCGCGATCCGGCGGTACTGCTGGGTGGGCGTCTCGAACCGCAGCGTCTCCTGCACCACCGCGGGCGCGAGCGAGGGGTCGTCGCGGAACGCGTCCCACTGGTCGGGGTGGGACAGCATCAGGTGGGTGGCGTTGGCGATCAGGTTCACCGTCGTCTCCACCCCGCCGAGGGTGAGGAACGCACACAGCGGCACCAGCTCGTCCATCGTGAGCCTGCCGTCGTCGAGCGCCGGCAGCAGGTCGGAGATCAGGTCGTCGCGCGGGTCGTCCCGGCGCAGCGCGATGATCTCGGCGAACAGCGCGTGCATCTCCGCGGTCGAGCGGGCGACGTCGTCGATGAGCTCCACCGACGGCTCGCCGTCGACGAGGTGCATCATCCGCCGGGTCATCCGGAACATGGCCGGCCGGTGCGCGTCCGGCACCCCGATCAGCTCGCCGATCACGTACATCGGCAGCTGCTGGGCGAACGCGGTCATGAAGTTGAACCGCGACGGGCCGGCGAGGATCTTGTCGATCAGCTCGTCGCAGAACCGCTCGACCCGCGGCCGCCACGGCTCCATCTGGCCGGGATCGACCGCGTGGATGGTCAGCTTGCGCAGCCGGCTGTGGTCCGGCGGGTCCAGCCCGAGCAGCGAGTTGTCGAACTCGATCGACTGCGGCGCGGCGTCCCCGCTGACCATGCGCACGCCGAACCGGCGGTCGCGCAGGACCTTGCCGGCCAGCTTGTGGTCGGCCACCAGCCAGGTGCCCAGCGCGCTGCGGGTCAGCCGCCCGCGCGCCCGCACCCGTTCGTAGAGGGGATAGGGATCCTCGGGCGCACGCAGCAGCAACGCGTACGGGTCGCCCCGCTCGCCCGCGGTCCACACGAACTCGCGCCACACCGCAAGCTGCAGCTGTGTCCGCTCGATCGTGTCCGTCGCCATCTCCGCTCCCGTGCACCTGTGACAGCCCGCCAGCGCGGTACTCGCGGCCTACGTAACCGGCGGCGCACCCCTAGCAACAACCCCTACCGGCACGGATCGGGCGCGGCCCGCCCGGCGCGGAATCCCGTTGGGACGCGGCTAGGGGTTGCCGGTCCGCGGGTGCGCACCGCAGGTTGGCAAGCGCGGCAGTGGTACCGACGGGAGTGACAGATGACAGTGCTGGCGGACAACCCCACGACCACGGCCACGACCGACCCGCGTGACCCCGTGGCGCGGCTGCGGCTGCTGCTGGACGGGACCGCCGCGGACGCCGCGATCGAGCCGCTGCCCGGGCAACCGTGCGGGGTCGTCGCCGCCCGGGGCCGCATCGACGGCACCCCGGTGATCGCGTACTGCACGGACGCCACCAAGCTCGGCGGGTCGCTGAGCACCCCGGAGGCCGACCGGATCATCGACGCGATCGACCTCGCGGTGCGCCGGCGGGTCCCGGTGATCGGCATCTGGCACTCCGGCGGCGCGAAGCTCGCCGACGGGGTGGAGTCGATGGACGCGGTCGGGCGGATGTTCGCCGCGATGACCCGGGCATCCGGCAAGGTTCCGCAGATCTCGGTCGTGGTCGGCCCCGCCGCGGGAGCCGCCGCGTACGGGCCGGCGCTGACCGATGTCGTCATCATGGCCGGCGGCGCCCGGGTCTTCGTCACCGGTCCGGAGGTGGTGCGCACCGTCACCGGCGAGCAGATCGACATGGAGGGTCTGGGCGGCCGCGACGCGCACGGGCGGCGCTCCGGCGTCGCGCACATCACGGTCGACGGCGAGGCCGACGCCTACGCGACGGCGCGCACCCTCACCACGTTGTTCGCCCGGCCCGGCCTGTTCGACTTCCGGGCCCTGGACGACGCCGTGCCGCCGCACGAACTGCTGCCGGACTCCCCGCGCCGCGCCTACGACGTGCGGCCCGTCGTCCGGGCGCTGGTGGACGACGGGTTCGTCGAGCTGCAGGCCCGCTGGGCGCCGAACATGGTGGTCGGCCTCGGCAGGCTGGGCGGGCGGACCATCGGCGTGCTGGCGAACAACCCGCTGCGCAAGGGCGGCTGCCTCGACTCGCTGTCGGCGGAGAAGGCGTCCCGGTTCGTGCGGATGTGCGACTCGTTCGGCGTGCCGCTGCTCGTGGTCGTCGACGTCCCGGGCTACCTGCCCGGCGTCGGGCAGGAGTGGGGCGGTGTGGTGCGCCGCGGCGCGAAGCTGCTGCACGCGTTCGCCGAGGCCGCGGTGCCCCGCGTCACGCTGATCACCCGCAAGTCCTACGGCGGCGCGTACATCGCCATGAACTCACGCTCGCTGGGCGCCACCGCGGTGTTCGCCTGGCCCGGGGCCGAGGTCGCGGTGATGGGCGCCGAGGCGGCGGTCAACATCCTGCACCGCAGGAGGCTCGCCGCGGCGGCCGCCGACCGGCGCGAGGAGCTGCGCGCCGAGCTGGTCGCCGAGCAGCAGCGGACCGCGGGCGGGGTCGGCCGCGCCGTTCGCATGGGCGTGGTGGACGCGGTGATCGCCCCCGAACAGACCCGCAGGATCGTCGCCGAGGCCATCGCCGCGGCCCCGGCCGGCCGCGGCCACCACGGCAACATTCCACTGTAGACATCGAGGAACGGACCGAGATCATGCTGGAAACCGCCGAGTCGACCGATCTGTGGCTGCGTCGCTACCACCCCGCGCCGCGGGCCCGCCACCGCCTGGTCTGCCTGCCGCACGCCGGCGGCTCGGCCAGCTACTTCTTCCAGGTCTCCCGCACGCTCGCACCGGACATCGAGGTGCTGGCCGCGCAGTACCCCGGCCGGCAGGACCGCAGGTCCGAGCCGTGCGTGGAGAACGTGGCCAGCCTGGCCGACCAGCTCGCGGCCGCCGTCGAGCCGTGGAGCGACCGGCCGCTCGCGCTGTTCGGGCACAGCATGGGCGCGATCCTCGCCTTCGAGGTCGCCTCCCGGCTGGAGAGCGCGGGAGTCGAGGTCACCTCGGTGTTCGCGTCCGGCCGCCGCGCGCCCGGTACGCACCGGGACGAGCGGGTGCACCTGCGCGACGACGACGGGCTCGTCGCCGAGATCAAGGCGTTGTCCGGCACCGACTCCCGGGTCATCGAGGACGACGAGCTCATCCGCATGGTGCTGCCGTCGATCCGCAGCGACTACAAGGCGATCGAGACCTACCGGTGCTCCCCGCGCCGCCGGATCGCCGCGCCGGTCCACGCGCTGGTCGGCGACGCCGACCCCAAGGCCACGGTCGACGAGGTCCGCCGCTGGGCCGAGCACACGACCGGCGCGTTCGAGCTGACGGTGTTCCCCGGCGGGCACTTCTACCTCGACAAGCAGGTGCCCGCCGTGCTCGGCATGATCAGCCGCACGCTGCACGGGTGACCCGGCATGCGGGTCATGTTCACGGTCTCGTCCTGGCCGACCCACTACGCGTCCATGATCCCGCTGGGCTGGGCGCTGCAGTCGATGGGACACGAGGTGCGGGTGCTCTGCCCGCCCTCGCAGACCACCCAGCTGACCGGCGCCGGGCTGATCCCGGTGCCGGTACTCGGCGGCATGGACGTGGTCACCCGCAACCGCCTGCAGTACTACCAGGAGGCGGTCACGGGCGTCTTCCCGTTCCCGTGGCTGCCGCTGCACCCGCTGACCGGCGAGCCGATGGCGAGCCTCGACGAGTTCGACGTCGACGGCTACCGGCGCACCGTCGAGCCGCGGCTGGCCGAGGAGACCGGCCGGGGCTTCGCCGCCGCCGTCGACTTCGCGCGCCGCTGGGACGCCGACGTCGTGCTGCACGACCCCACCAGCCTGGAGGGACTGCTCGCCGGCACGGTCCGCGGACTGCCCGCGGTGCTGTGCCTGTGGGGTCCGGTCGGCACGCACGAGCTCGCACACAACCAGGTGGTCCCCGCCGACCTCAGCGGCGCGTTCCCCCGGCACGGCGTCGGCGAGTTCGACCTCGACATGATCCAGCACGTCGTCGACCCCTGCCCGACCGCGGTGGGGCCGCGGACCAAGGCCGCGCGGCTGCCGGTGCGCTACGTGCCGTACAACGGCTGCGCGCCGGCGCCGGACTGGCTGCTCGAACCGGCTCGCCGGCCACGGGTGTGCCTCACCTGGTCGACGGCACTGTCCACGATGGCCGGTCCGGACGCGGACCTGCTGCCCGCACTGGTCGCCGCACTGTCCGAACTGGACTGCGAGCTGGTGGTCACCGCGACCGCGCGGGACGTCGCCGGGCTCGGACCGGTCCCGCCCTCGGTGCGGGTGCTGGAGCGGCTGCCGCTGCGGCTGCTGCTCCCCGAGTGCGACGCGGTCGTGCACCACGGCGGCAGCGGCACCGCGATGACCGCGCTGTGCGCCGGCACCCCGCAGCTCGCGATCACGTTCCTCGCCGAGACGACCCTGGCCGGCTCCCGGGTCGCCGCCGCGGGCGCCGGCCGGCACCTGCTGGGCCACCGCGCCGACGGCGACACCGTCCGCGACGCGGTCGCCGCCCTGCTGGAGGTCCCCGCCTACCGCGAGCACGCCACCGCGCTCGCCGACCAGATCCAGCTGCGCCCGACCATGGCCGACCTCGTGCAGGACCTCGAAAAGCTCGCCCTCGCCAAGTAAAGCCCCACCACACCGGCGAACCGACCCACCACACCGGCGAGTCGACCCCTGGCACCGACGAGTCGACCCCTGGCGTCGGCGAGTCCTCCCCTGGCGTCGGCGAGTCGACCCGTGACATCGGCGAGTCGACCCCTGGCGTCGGCGAGTCGACCCGTGACATCGGCGAGTCGACCCCTGGCGTCGGCGAGTCGACCCCTGGCGTCGGCGAGTCGACCCCTGGCATCGGCGAGTCGACCCCTGACATCGGCGAGTCGACCCGTGACGTCGGCGAGTCGCGCGCATCCGGTGACCCTGGTTTACCGTGCAGCGGGTCGACTCGGCAGCGCAGCGGGTCGACTCGGTGGTGTGAGGGGTCGGCTCGCGTGGCGGGCGGGGCCGCGGGTCATCGCGAGAGGACCACCCGCGACCCGTTCGTCACCACCTCGTGTTCGGCCGCCTCGTAGCGGGACAGCTCGGCGGGCAGGTCGGTCCGCCTGGTCACGTGCAGCTTCTTGTAGACCCGGGTCAGGTGCTGCTCCACGGTGCTCACCGTGATGTAGAGCTTGCGCCCGATCTCCCTGTTCGTGTCGCCGTTGGCGGCGAGCTCGGCGACCTTGCGCTCCGCCTCGGACAGCGCCGCGGCCTGCCCCGGGCGCAGCGTGTCCTCACCGATCGCGGTGGCGCGCGGCGAGCGGTCGGCGGGCACCCGGACCTCCTCGGCCGGCAGCACGTCGGCCTGGCACGCCTTGGCCAGCTGCTCGGCCTTGCGCAGCACCAGGCGCGCGCTGCCCAGCTGGCCGAACTCCCGGTGCACCTGGCTCAGGTCGGCGAACGCCTTCGCGAGCTCCAGCCGGTCGGCGCAGCGCTCGAGGTAGTGCACCGACTCGCGCAGCAGCGCCACCCGGTCCTTCGGCTCGCCGCACGCGGCCAGCACCCGCAGCGCGATGCCCCGGTTGCGGAAGCGGCCGGTCGCGTCGCCCCGGCCCAGCTGCTCGGACGCGAGCGCCCTGGCCTCCCTGCGCCTGCCCAGCCGCAGCAGGGTCTGGGCGAGGTCGCCGCGCCACGGCACGGTCGCCGGGACGTCCAGCTCCCGCCCGCGCGCCCAGGTCGCGCACCGCTCGAAGTCCTCCAGTGCGGCGAGGGTGCGCCCGGAGGCGAGGCTGTAGTGCCCGCTGGCGTGCAGGTACCGCGGCCCGAACGTGGTGCGGAACATGGGCTCCGGCACCGGCCGGTCGAGCAGCTCGGCCGCCTCGTCGAGCCTGCCCATCGCGGTGTCGACCAGGACCAGGACCGACAGCGGGTAGCCGATCAGCACTCCCCAGCTCTGCGTCGGCAGCAGGCCGAGCGCGGTGGTCGCCCGCTCCCGCGCGGTCACCAGGTCGCCGCGGCGCAGCGCGAGCTCGGCCGACACGCAGCCGAGCACGGCCTGCCAGGTCGTCGAGCGCCTGCGCGCCGCCTCCTCGACCAGCGCGGTGCACCAGTACAGGGCGCGCTCCTGCCGGTCGGTGTCGTCGAGCGCGAGCAGGGCGGTCGCGCCGACCTCCGGCATCACGTCGCCGAGGCAGCCCTGCAGGATGTGCTCCGCGCTGTTCGCGACCTCGCGCCCGGCGCCGCGCGCCCACAGGCCGTGCAGCCGGCCCGTCTGCACCCACGGGTTGGCGGACGTGGAGCGGTCGGTCGCGGTGAGCAGCGCGCGGACGTCCTCCGGCACCTGCTCGCGCAGCGACCCGTAGATCCACTCACAGGTCAGCCGCAGCTCGGCCGTGGTCCGGGCGTCCAGCGGGCCCGCCGCGGCGGACACCGCCTGCAGCTGCGCGGCCGCGGCGTCCAGGTCGCCCTGCCACAGCAGGTGCTTGATCACCGGGACGGCGTCGCGCCAGGCGAGCTCGCCGGCCTGCAGCGCCCCGCGCAGCGGGGACAGGTGCCGCGCGGCCACCGACGGGTTCACCCGCCACGCGACCCGCACCAGCGCGGCGCGCAGCGCCACCCGGTCGCGCTCGTCGTCGGTCGCCCACATGGCGAGCTCCAGGCACTTCACGGCGAGCGCCGCGTCGTCCACCGCGGCCTGGTCGGCCGCGTGCCGCAGCACCTGCACCGCCCACGGCGCCGGCACCGAGTTCGCGGCGACGAGGTGCGCCGCGACCTCCATCGCGTCGACGCCGTACTTGTAGAGGAGCTCGGCGGCCCGCACGTGCAGCGCCGACGCGTCGTCGGGCGACAGGCTGCCGAGGACAGTCGCGGCGATCTCGGGGTGGCGTAATCGTTCCCCGTCGGCGATGCCCGCGGTGGTGAGCACGTCGAGCACCTGGCCGACCGGCCGCGGCTGCATGCGCAGCAGCTCTGCCACGTGGTCGGTCGCCGCGTGCTCGCCGAGCACCGCGAGCCCGCCCGCGACCCGGAGGAAGTCCGGGTCCCAGCGGTGCAGGCAGTCCAGCACGGCCTGGCGGAACGCGCCGCCGAGCACCGGACGGTCCGCGCCGGGATCCGGGTGGTCGCAGTCCTCGATGAGCGCCCGCGCCAGCGCGGGGCTGCCGCCGCTCACCGCGTGCAGCTCGGGCGCGAGCCGCGCGGCGCGGCGCGGGTCGAGGCGCTCGGCGGCGAGCTGGGCGACACCGGTCTCGGACAGCACGTTCAGGCCGATGCGCAGGTTCGGCTGCCGGGTCACCTCGGCACGCATGAAGGGCCTGGCAAGGCTCGGCCGGTACCACTCGGTCAGCACCAGAAGCAGCCGCTCGGCACGCATCCGGCGCCGCAGGTACAGCAGCACCTGCAGGGTGGCGCCGTCGACGAACTGCAGGTCGTCGACCGCGATCACCACCGGGGCGTCCTTGGCCAGGTCGAGCAGCACGGCGCACAGCCCGTGCACGGCGCGGGCGTCGGTGAGCTGCATGGTGCCCGGTTCCATGTCCCGCTCGTCGGAGGGGCTCGGCTCGGCGTCGATCAGCCGGGACACCCGGTCCAGCACCTCGGGCGGCAGCGCGGCGCTGCGGAACAGCTGCCACACCACGCCCATCCGCAGGGCCCGCTCCGCTCTGGCCCCCGTCGCGGTGAGCAGCAGCGCCCCCTGCTCGGTCACGTGCTCGGCGAACGCGTGCAGCAGCTCCGTCTTGCCGCTCGCCAGCCCGCCGCTGACCAGCGCGAGCCTGCCCTTGCCCGCCGCGCAGTCGGCGAATGCCTCGTGTAACTGACCTAACTCTTCATGCCTCTCGACCAACATCGATCCGCTCCTCCGTCAACCGCTACCGATGGCCCTCTGGCTCCTGTCTTGCCGGTGTCCCCGCACGACGGCGGTGCGGCGGTCAGGGAACGGCGGCGACCTGGCGGGAGGTGAGCGGTACCGGGTCCTGCGCCTGGCCGGGCACCCAGCCGCTGGTGACGAAGTTCGGGTCGTCCAGGGCGTAGTCACCGGCGAGCATGCCGTGGTGCAGCCTGCGCAGCCGCGGTGACGGGTCGATGCCGAGCTGGTCGACGATGGTGTCGCGCATGCCCCGGTAGACCTCCAGCGCCCGCCACTGCCGGCCGGACCGGTAGAGCGCGAGCATGTACTGCGCGCAGAAGGTCTCCAGCATGGGATGGCGCGCGCACAGCGTCGCGAGCTCGCCGAGCAGCTGGTGGTGCCGGCCGAGCCGCAGGTCCGCGTCGATGCGCAGCTCGAGGTCGGTCAGCCTGCTCGCCTCGAGCCGCACCGACTCGATCTCCAGCTGCGGCCCGCGGACGAGGTCGACGAGCGCCGGACCGCGCCACAGCGACAGGGCGTCGTGCAGCATGCCGGACGCCTTCTCGTAGTCGCCCTCGTTGATCGCGCGCCTGCCGAGCGCGGCGAGCCGCTCGTAGCGGACGGCGTCGACCTGCTCCGGATCGATTTCCAGGACGTACCCCGCCCTTTTCGTCACAAGGATGTCCTTGGACGTGCGCCGGCCGTTGTCGGCGAGCGCCAGGGTGAGCCGCCTGCGTAACTGGAGTATGTAGGTCTGTAATGTCGATGTCGCGCGCCGCGGGCAGTTCTGGTCCCAGATCTCGTCCATGAGCCAGGAAACGGTGACGATATGCCCTGCGTTGAGCGCGAGCAGGGCGAGTAACTGGCTCGGCTTGGCCGCCGTGGGCACGACGGAAACACCGGACACGGTCGCCTCGAACGGACCCAGAACATTGATCTCGACTTGCATGATGTTTCTCCTTCCCGACCGCGCGGGGGCAGCACGAAGAAGCGCGTGAAAGCCCTCGCGCTAAACGACGAAATATGTTGTGGTTGTCTATTCGTAGAGGCGGCTGCCGAAGCCGCGTTCGACCGCGGCCCGGTGCAGCATGCGGGCGAGCGCGACGTCCGGGGCGCTCGCGCTCAGCAGCTCGACGAGGAGGATGTGGTCCTCTCGCGTCCGGCCCGGGTGCGCTCCGGTGAGCACCTGGCCGAGATCTGCGTCCACATGGGCCATCCGCCCGTCGGCCAGACGGGCGTCGTCCACATAGACCTGGTCCACCGCGCCGGCGAGGCCGCCGGAGACGGTCCGGTCGCCCGCGTTCACCACGAGGGCGCCGTCGGCGAGCACGTCGACGGTGAGCGGCTCGCCCGCCTGTCCCCACGCGACGACGAGGATCGCGTCGCGCACCGCGCGCCGCACGTCGTCGACGATGGACAGACCGATGCCGGCGAGGTCGATCTCGTCGAGCATCCGAGGTTCGATCACGTTGCCCGGGCCGCCGCCGGCCGGGCGGATCGCGATCCGGTCCACCCCGGGCAGCTGGTGCGCGAGCACCGTCAGCAGCGGCTGGCTGTCCTGGCCGGCGCCGATGACCACGGCCGTCATCGGACCGCTCCTGGCCAGCTCGCGGGCGGCGAGCCCGGTGAGCGCCGCCGCGCGGCAGGCCCGCAGGCTCGCCGCGGGCAGGACGCACCGCGCCCTGCCGCCGTCGTCCTCGAGCAGGACCAGGTCAGCGTCGGCGGCCGCGGTGGCCGCGGTGCCGCCGTGCCACGGGACGAGCCGACCAACGGCCCCGCCCGGGCGGTCCCCACCACCCGCTCCGGCGGCCAGCTCCGCGGCGAGCAGGTCGATCGGCTGGATGCCGTCCAGCGCGCTCGACATCTCGTCCGCGTTGAGCTGGATGATGGAGCTGGTCATCGGCGTCCCCTCTGGAGGCGTCCTCACGTCCGCGCGATGGTGGCTGATGGTTCACCACGCAGGCTCGCGCGTGGCTCTCCTGATCCGCTGTCTCTCGATCGAGAGACGCTTGAGAGAAGCTGAGGAGAACCCGACTGTCCACTGGTTCCGGAAGCGACGAGCGACTCTGGAAGGTGGATGACATGGTCCCCAGTCGGAAGTTCAAGGCTTCGGTGATCGGTATCGCCCTGCTCGCCGTCATCGGTGCCGGTGCCGGTGCGGCGACCATCATGCCAACAGCGGCCTCGGTGAACCACGCCGACGGCACCGACCCCGACGACATGCACTGGATCGTCGACCCGGTACCGCCGGACGTCGTGCCCGGCCCCGTGCAGGACCTCGTGGACCAGCTGACCGGCGACGACATGCACTGGTGAGCGCCGCTCCCGGTTCGAACCTCTCAGCCGCGGCCCCCGCCGCGCCCGGTCAGCTCACCGGCCGGACCGCGCATCATCGATCTGGGTGAGCAGGCGAGTCGCCTCTTTCGACTCGATCCGGTTCAGCAGGCTTCTGGCCCGTCCGACCTGCTCCTTCGCGGCGACCTCGTTCCCCTTGCCGGCCTGGACGTCGGACTGCAGGATCAACGTCTTCGCGTGCCACAGCGCGGAACCCAGCTCCTCGAACAGCCCGCCGGCGTCGGCGAGGTAGGCCGCACCGGTGGTGTCGTCACCACGCACCAGGCCTATCTCGCCCAGCAGGTGCAACGCCTGTCCCTCGACCAGCCGCTCGCCGATCTGCTTGGCGAGCGTGAGCGCCCGTTGCAGCGTGGCCTCCGCGGCGTCGAGCCGGCCCTCCTTGCGCAGCGCGATGCCGAGTCCGTAGAGCGCGTACGCCTCACCGATCCGGTCGCCGACCTGGTGCACGATGTCGCGCACCCGGGCGAGCTCCCGCCGGGCGGGCTCGAGCTGCTCGGTCTCCAGGTACAGGGTGGCGAACCGGTAGCGCACCTGCGCCTCGCCGCGCAGGCAGCCGACCTCGCGGCAGATCGCGAGCGACTCGTCGAGCAGCTCGCACGCCGCCGCGATCTCGCCCTCCTCGATGCGGAACGTCGCGATGCTGCGCAGCACCTGGGCCTCGCCCATGCGGTCGCCGACCGCGCGCAGCAGCCCCAGCGCCTCGCCGTACTTCGCGAGCATCGCGCCGGAGTCGCCGTGCAACCCGTCCACCAGTGCGGAGTTGCGCAGCACCAGCGCGCGCCCGTGGTCGTTGCCGTCCGCGGTGAAGAACTCCAGCGCCTCGGCGAAGCACCGCTCGGCCTCGGGCAGCCGCTTCTGCGCGAGGTGCAGCGTGCCGAGCGAGTACAGCATCGCCGCGTGGCCGTCGCGGTTGCCGGCCCGCCTGGCGACGTCCAGCCCCAGCGTCGCGGTCTCCCGCCAGTGGTCGTAGTACCCCTTGACCTCGAACAGGGTGACCGAGGTGAGCGCGAGGTCCCAGCACAGCTCGTCGAGCCCGGCGGCGGCCGCCTGCCGGACCGCGGCGACCAGCGCGCCGCGTTCGGAGTCCCACCAGTCCATCGGGTTGCCCGCGGCCGCGACGCCGCCGCCGTCGGGCGGGCGCCAGCGCGGTGCGCCGCCGTGCAGGATCGTGTAGTCGCCGCCGTACTCCTCGCGGTGTGCGTCCTCGGCGAGCGCGAGCCACGCGCCGAGCACCCGGTTCAGCGCCTGGTTGCGCTCGTCCAGGGCCTCGGTGCCGACGAGCCGTTCCATCGCGTAGATCCGGATGAGACTGTGCAGGCGGTACCGCAGGTGCTCGCCGGGGTAGTCGACCGCGTCCAGGAGCTGGGCGTCGACCAGCTGCTCGAGCACCTCCTCCGCGTCGACCAGGTCGGTGTCGAGCAGGGCCGCGGCCACCCACGCGGGGAAGTCCGGCGTGCGGACCGTGGCGAACAGCCGGAACAGCCGCTTCGCCCGCGCGGTGAGGCTGCGGTAGGTGAGGTCGATGTTGAAGCGCAGCCCGAAGCCCCGGTAGGTGAACTCGTCGAGCCGGCTCGCCTCGTCCTCCAGCCGCGCGACGAGCGCGGCGATCCGCCAGTGCGGCCGCGACGCCAGCCGGGCGCCGGCGATCCGCAGCGCGAGCGGCAGCCCGCCGCAGATGGTGACCAGCTCCCGCGCCGCGGTCGGCTCGGCCCGCACGCGGTCCGGTCCGATGATCCTGCCGAGCAGCCCCGTCGACTGCTCGGTGTCGAGCACGTCGATGTCGATCCAGTGCGCGCCGGACAGCCCGGACAGGCGCATCCGGCTGGTGACGAGCACCGCACAGGTCGAGCTGCCCGGCAGCAGCGGCTGGATCTGCTCCTCGCTCGTCACGTCGTCGAGCACCACCAGCACCCGCTTGCCGGCGAGCACGCTGCGGTACATCTCCGCCCGCTCCTGCGGGTCGTCCGGGACCGCGGTGCCGCTGACGCCCAGCGAGCGCAGGAAGCGGGCGAGGAGCTTCGCGGTGGGATCGTCCATCCCGGCCGGGTTCTGCAGGTCGCCGAACAGCTGCCCGTCCGGGAAGAAGTCGCCGAGCTCGTGGGCGACCCGGACGGCCAGGCTGGACTTGCCGACGCCGCCCTTGCCGGAGATCGCGACGATGCGCATGGCGTACGCGGCCGGGTCGCCCTCGGCGGAGAGCACCCGCTTGATCTCCGCGATGTGGGCGTTCCGCCCGGTGAAGTCGGCGATGCTCGCCGGGAGCTGGCGCGGGACCACCGCGGGCTCGGCCGCGGAGCGCGCGGGGGTCGTCGCGGGCGCACGGGTCTCGCCGGCGTGAGCCGACCCGGTGCCGACCGGTTCGAGGTCGAGCGCCGGGTCGCGGTTCAGGATCGCGGTCTCGAGGTTCTGTAAGTCGTGGCCGGGTTCGATGCCGAGCTCGGCGACCAGCGTGTTGCGGGTGCGCCGGGCGACCTCGAGGGCGTCGGCCTGCCGGCCGGAGCGGTACAGGGCGAGCATCCGGAACTCGGCCAGGCGTTCGTTGAGCGGGAAGTCCTCGACCAGTGCGGCGAGCTCACCGCTGATCGCCTCGTGCCGGCCGAGGGCGAGGTCGAGCCGGACCCGCTCCTCGATCGCGGCCAGCCTGCTCGCCTCGAACGAGGCGGCGCCCCGCTGCACGAGGTCGCTGTCGATGTCGGCGAGCATCGGCCCGCGCCACAGCGCGAGCGCCCGGTGCAGGGTGGCCGCCGCGTCCGCCGCCCGGTCCCGGTCCGCCTGGCCGCGCGCCTGCGCGACCAGGTCGGTGAACTCCTGGCTGTCCAGGTCGGACGCCGCGATCTCCAGCAGGTAGCCCGGCGGCCTCGTCTGGATGGCACCGGGATGCCCGCCGTCGCCGCCGAATAGCTTGCGCAGGCTGGAGATGCAGGTCTGCACCTGTCCGCGGGCGGTCGACGGAGGCGACTCGTCCCACAGCGCGTCCACGAGCACCTCGACGGGGGTCACCCGGTTGGCGTTCAGGGCGAGCACGGACAGCACGACCCGCTGGCGTGGCCCGCCAATGCTCACCAACCTACGACCTACAGCCAGTTCCAGCGGACCGAGCAGCCGTAATCCCATTTTTGCCCCCGGGCATCACCGCCGTCGCTTGTCAACGCAATGTATAGCCTAGTGGGGATAAACCGGCGACGCCAGTTAGGCAAAGAATCGCACTCGCAAATCGGAATGTAGTCACGGGATCACGCGATGTAGTAGATGACCATTGCGTGCCGCAAGGTACTCCGTTCGGAGTAACCGATCGCTGGTCCACCCTTAACCGGTGGCGCCCTGCGGCGTCAACGGCCGATCTGCTGAACTTTCCGGGCTCGCAGGTCAGGGCGGACAACTCGCGGCAGCCCGGGCCGCCGGCAGCGCGCCCCGGAGTCCGATCGCGATCTGCTTTCACGCACTCATACCGCACGGAATTGCGCGAACGGCCTTGCTCGAAACTCTTTGTGAACTGCTCGTCGACGTCCGGTTGCCGGGCCGGGAATTGCGGTGACTCACACCCTGTTTCCGCGGGTGCCGAAGAATGATGCGTGATGATTTCGTCACGCGCGAGGACGTATTCGCCAGGCCGTGCCGGGCGCCCGTCCCGGTGCGCCCCACCGGCGGACCGGGCCGAATTGCGTACCCGGAGTAGAGGCAGGACGGACGGTCCGTGATCGTGAAGTTATAGGCGCCCGACCGCCATTGTGTCTACTGTAGACTGAAATGGATGGTGAACCCGCTGACCGGGCCCGTCCGCCGGCTGGGTCGAAATCCCCGGCTGATGAGGATGGCGCCGGTGATCCTCGCGCTGGACCGGGTACTGCACGCGGGCAGCGGGGGCAGGTTCGGCGTCGTGCGCCTCGCCGGCCTGCCGTCGCTGCGGCTGGTCACCACCGGCCACCGAACGGGCCTGACCCGCACCCACGACCTGCTGTACACCCCGTACCGCGATTGCTACGTGGTCGTCGGGTCGGGGTGGGGCCGGCCGGTCCACCCCGCCTGGACGCACAACCTGATGGCCGACCCGCACGCCACGATCGTCGTGCGCGGCCGTTCGGTCCCGGTGCTCGCTCGCCGGGCCGGCGGCCCGGAGCTCGCGCGGGTGTGGGCGCTGGCCGTGCGCAACTGGCCGGGCTACCGGACCGAGCGGCGGCTCGCCGGCCGGGAGTTCCGGATCTTCGTGCTCAGCGAGCGCGGCTGAGCGCGACCGCCTCCGGCACGGCGACCGCGCAGCCGCCCCGCGCCGGCTCCAGGCTGGGTGACCGTGTCGTTGATCCGGCTCGCCGGTCAGAGCCGCCGGATGCGGTCGAGCGCCTCGGCAAGGGCGGCCGGCTCGTGCCAGTACGGGACGCGCAGGTGGTGGGAGAAGCCGTTGAACGCGGAGAACGCCGGGCCGGCGACCAGGCGCACGCCCTGCCGGCGGGCGTGCTCGACGAGGGTGACCGCGTTGACACCGGTGTCGATCCACAGGGCGGTGCCACCGGCCGGGCGCTGCCAGGACCAGGACGGGCGGCGTTCGGAGATGATCCGCTCCGTCTCGGCCAGGCACGCACGCAGCTCGCGGGTGCGCGTCGCGCGGGCCTGCGCGGTCATGGCGAGCAGGTCGGCGGTCACCATCTGGTCCACGACCGGGGTGGCGAGGTCCGCGGCCCGGCGCAGGTTGGTGAGGCGGTCGACGAGGTCGGGCGCCGCGCGGATCCAGCCGACCCGCAGGCCGCCCCAGAAGAGCTTGGACGCGGTGCCGACCAGCAGCGACCCGGGCAGCGGCGGGAGGGGGTCGCCGTCGGTGAGCGGCAGGTCGGCGAACGACGTGTCCTCCACGACCCGGATCTCGAAGTGCGCGACCAGGTCCGCGAGCCGCCGGTAGGCCGTGCGGGACAGCGCGATCCCGGTCGGGTTGTGCACGCCCGGCTGGCAGTACAGCAGCCGGGGCCGGCGCCGCTCCAGCAGCCGCCGCAGGTGGCCGACGTCCAGGCCGTCGCGGCGCACGGGCACGCTGTTCAGGTGCACCCCGGCGAGCCGGAACGCCTCCAGCGCGCCCCGGTACGTCGGCTCCTCGACGACGACCTCGTCGCCCCGGCCGACCAGCGCGTGCGCGATGAGCCAGACCGCGTGCTGGGCTCCGGAGGTGATCAGGACCTGGTCCGGCTCGGTCGCCAGCCCGTCGCGGGTGTAGCGGGCGGCGACCGCCTCGCGCAGCCGCGGCAGGCCCTTCGGGTGGTAGCCGTCGGCGGCCACCTCCGCCGCCAGGTGCTCGCGGTCGATCCGGCCGAAGGCGGCCGCGACGAGCGGGAGCCCGGGCAGCGCCCCGCTGGTCAGGTCGATCTCCGCCCCGTGATGTCCGGTGTAGGTGATCAGCCGCGCGTCCGCGGAGAGCGTGCCGGCGGCGCCCCGGCGGCGGATCCGCGACCCGGTGCCCTGCCGCGCCTCGATCAGCTCCTTCGCGGCCAGGCTCTCGTAGACCCGGGTCACCGTGCCGCGGGCGACGCCGAGGGCCTCGGCGAGGCTGCGCTGGGACGGCAGGACCGTGCCGTCGGGCAGCGTGTTGCTCTGGATCAGGTCGGTCATGGCCTCGGCCAGCCGCAGGTAGAGCGTGTCGTCGTGGGCCGTGGCCCAGCCGTCCAGCAGCCGGCTGAGCGTCGCCGCGGCGACGCGGTGTCCGTTCGGCATGTGTTCAGCGCATTCGTGTGGGCCAATCCGGCGCGAGTGGTCTATCGCCTCCCGGTGGCCGGTGGCAAGGATTGAAGCGGAATTACCTCAGATTGGAAGAATACGGAAAGGGCCGGTCGATGCCGACGGTCGCGTTGCTGGGCACGTTCGATACCAAGCTCGCCGAGTACCGGTGGCTGCACGAACAACTCCTCGACGTCCGGGTGCACGGTTCTCGGCATCGATGTCGGGCACGTTCTCCGACGGCGGCGGCCTGGCGGAGGTGACGGCGGCCGAGGTGGCCGAAGCCGCCGGCGCGGACCTCGCCGGGCTGCGCGACCGCGGCCAGGCGATGGACGTGCTCGGCGCGGGCGCGGCGGCGGTGGTGGAGCGGCTGCACCGGGAGGGGCGCATCGACGGCGTGCTCGCCGTCGGTGGCTCGGGCGGCTCCTCCATCGCCGCCCGGGCCATGCGGGCGCTGCCCGTCGGGGTGCCGAAGCTGCTCGTGTCCACGATGGCCTCCGGCGACGTGCGGCCCTACGTCGGTGACGTGGACGTGACGCTGATGTACTCCGTGGTCGACATCAGCGGGCTGAACTCCGTGTCCCGGACCGTGCTGGGCAACGCCGCCGCGGCGATCGCGGGCATGGCCGCGGCGTACGAAAGCAGGCGCGACCGGCCGGCGCCCAGGGATCGCCGGCCGGTCGTCGCGGCCACCATGTTCGGCCTCACGACCCCGGCCGTCGACGAGGCTCGGGCGGTGCTGACCGACCTCGGCTACGAGGTGCTGGTGTTCCACGCCACCGGCGCCGGCGGGCGGGCGATGGAGTCGCTGGTGACCTCGGGGCTGGTCGACGGGGTGCTGGACCTGACCACCACCGAGCTCGCCGACGACCTGGTCGGCGGCGTGCTCAGCGCCGGTCCCGAGCGGCTGGAGGCGGCCGGCCGCCGCGGCGTTCCGCAGGTCGTCAGCGTCGGCGCGCTGGACATGGTCAACTTCGGCCCTCGCGAGACCGTGCCCGAACGGTTCGCCGGACGCACGTTCCTGGTGCACAACCCGACGGTGACGCTGATGCGGACCACCCGGGAGGAGATGGCCACCCTCGGCAGACGCATCGCGGACAAGCTCGCCGGTGCGTCCGGCCCGGTGGAGGTCTTCCTCCCGCTGCGCGGGGTGTCCGGGATCGACGCGCCGGGCGGGCAGTTCGAGGACCGCGCGGCCGACGAGGCGTGCCTGGCGGAGATCCGCGACGGGCTGTCCGGGTCGGCGGTCGCCGTGCACGAGCTGGACAGCCACATCAACGACGAGGGGTTCGGCCGGGCGGCAGCCGAGGCGCTGCACCGGCTGATCACCACACAGGGCGGGGGACCTTCGTGATGGCAACCGATCCGCTGGCGGCAGGCGAGGCCGAGTTCCCGGAGCTGCGCATGCTCGCCGACCTGCGCTGCGCCGGCTGGACGTTCACTCCCGCGGTCGTCGACGGCGAGGTCGCCGAGCTGCACGGCGTGCGGGTGTGGCCGGGCGACTGGGTGGACACGATCGTCGTGCGGTTCACCACCGACGCGACGGGATTGCGCTGCGACCGCGCGGGCGGCATCGTGTGGCATCGGGCGGGCAGTCTGGTCGACGTGGTCGACGGGCTGCTGACGCTGCCGCCGCCGGCTGCCGCCGACGCGCCCCGGCCGGTCAACGGCACCACACCGGGCTCCGGGGCCGGGTAGGCAGCACCGAACCTGGGGAGATCGCCATGCACCGCCGCGCCGTTCTCGACCGCCTGACCGCGACCGTCGCCGCCGGACGACCTGTCATCGGCGCGGGCGCCGGAACCGGCCTGTCCGCCAAGGCCGCCGAATCCGGCGGCGTCGACCTGCTGATCATCTACAACTCCGGCCGCTACCGCATGGCCGGGCGCGGGTCGCTCGCCGGCCTGCTCCCCTACGGCGACGCCAACGCCATCGTGGTGGAGATGGCCGGCGAGGTGCTGCCCGTCGTGCGGGACACCCCGGTGCTCGCCGGCGTCTGCGGCACCGACCCCTTCCGGCTCATGGACCCGTTCCTCGACGAGCTGCGCCGGCTCGGCTTCTCCGGCGTGCAGAACTTCCCCACCGTCGGCCTCTACGACGGCACCTTCCGCGAGCACCTCGAGCAGACCGGCATGGGGTTCGGCCTCGAGGTCGACATGATCCGCCTCGCCGCGGACGAAGGACCTGCTCACCGCGCCGTACGCGTTCGACCCCGACCAGGCGGCGGCGATGGCCGCGGCCGGGTGCGGACGTCCTGGTCCCGCACGTCGGGCTCACCGGCCGCGGCACGATCGGCGCGACGAGCACGCTCACCCTGGACGCAGGCGGCCGCGGCGGTGCAGGCGATGCGCGACGCGGCGGTGGCCGTCAACCGCGACATCCTGGTGCTCTGCCACGGCGGCCCGATCGCCGAGCCCGAGGACGCGCAGTACGTCCTCGACCACACCGAGGGCATCGCCGGCTTCTTCGGCGCCTCCTCGGTCGAACGGCTGCCCACCGAGGTGGCCGTCCGGACCCAGGCGGAGGCGTTCAAGTCACTGCGGGTCTGAGCCCGTCGCGGCCGGGCCGGGAGTCGTGAACGGGGACAGCACCGCCGCCGTCGCGGCGAGCGCGCCGAGCACCAGGAACATCGTGCGGTAGCTGCCGAGCAGATGGGCGGCCGCCGCGCCGGCGAACGGGGCGAGGGCCATCGTGATCGTCACCGGAGCGGACAGCAGGCCGGTGAGGTGGCCGTAGTGCCGGCGGCCCCAGCGATCGGTGACCGCGGTGGCCTGCAGCAGGGTGAACACGCCGCGCGCCATGCCGGCGACCACGGCCCCGGCGATCAGCGCGGCCACCGTCGTGAGCACGCCGAGCAACGCGGTCGTCAGCGCGAGCGCGAGCAGGATCCCCGCGGTGCGCGCGAGCACGCCGGTGTGGCGGACGATCGTGGCGTAGCCGAGGCGCCCGGCGACCTGGCCCGCGCCGCCCAGCCCGAGCGCGACGGCCGCGACGCCGGTCGGCACGCCCCGCTCGGTGAGCAGCGGCACCAGGTTGATCACGGCCGCGAACGTGGCGAGCGCCGCCAGGCTCAGCGCCACCGCGAGGACCACGAACGCCGCGCTGCGCGCGGTGTGCCGGGGGTCGGCGTCGTGCGGGCCGGTGCCGGCCTCCGGGCGCGGCGGCCACGGCCGGCGCAGGCCGAACCAGTGCGCGGGAACCGTGATCACCGCGAGGATCGCGGCCAGCACGAGGTAGGTGCCGCGCCAGTCCAGGTGCGCGGCGAGCGCGGCGGTGGTCGGCGCGAACACCGTGCTGGCCAGCCCGCCGGCCAGGGTGAGGACGGTGAGCGCGCGCACCGGGTTCGGGCCGTGCCAGCGGGTCAGCGCGGCGAACGCGGGCGGGTAGAGCACCGCTCCCATGGCCACGCCGGCAAGCAGCCACGCGCCGAGGAACCACGGCAGGTTCCGCGCGGTGGCGACCAGCACCACCGCCGGGACCGCGAGCGCCGAGCCCGCGGTCATCACCGCGCGCGGGCCGTACCGGTCGATGTGCCGCCCGACCGGGATGCCGACCAGCGCGGCGACGAGCTGGCTGGCCGACAGCGCCGCGGTGATCGACGCGGTCGACCAGCCGGTCGCCGCCGTGATGTCCCCCGCGAGCACCGGAAAGGCGTAGTACAGCACGCCCCAGCTGGTGACCTGGGTCGCGCACAGGGTCGCGAGCGGGACCCGCTTCCCGGTGCGCGACACCGGCGCGGTGACGGCCGTGCCGCCGCGCCGGGTCACCGGGCCGGCGGCGCCGACAGGGTCAGCGGCTCGGGCGCGAGCACCGGGCCGCAGCAGCCGCCCGGCCCGTCCTGGGCGGCGTCGTCGAACACCCCGGCGCCGCCGCAGACCCCGGTCTCGGGCAGCGCCAGCTCGACGCGTTCCGCGGCCGCGCGGTCCCCGGCGAGGTCGGCCGCGATCGAGCGGACCTGTTCGTAGCCGGTCATCGCGAGGAAGGTCGGCGCCCGGCCGTAGCTCTTCATCCCGGCAAGGTAGACGCCCGGGTCCGGGTGTGACAGCTCCTTCACCCCGTGCGGGTAGACGGTGCCGCACGAGTGCACGTTGGGGTCGATCAGCGGCGCCAGCGCGACCGGCGCCTGCAGCGTCGGGTCCAGCTCCAGGCGCAGCTCGGAGAGCCAGGACAGGTCCGGCCGGAACCCGGTCAGCACGACCACCTCGTCCACATCGGACACCCGCCGGCCGGCGTCGGACACCAGCACCAGGCGTCCCGCGCGGTCGCGTTCGACCGCCTCGGTGCGGAACCCGGTCACCACCTCGACCCGGCCCGCGGCGACCGCGTCCTTCGCGCGCAGGCCCAGCGCGCCGCGCGCGGGAAGCTGGTCGTCGGCGCCGCCGCCGAAGGCCGCTCCCACGGCACCGCGGCGCAGCAGCCAGGTGAGCCTCGCCGGCGGATCGGACAGGCCGGACAGCGCGACGAGCGCGGTGAGCGCCGAGTGGCCGCTGCCGGCGACGACGACGTGCCGGCCCGCGTAGCGCGCGCGCACGTCCGCGCCGGTCAGGTCGGGCACCCGGTAGGAGATGCGGTCGGCGGCGGCGCGCTCACCGACCGCGGGCAGCCCGTCGCCGCCCAGCGGGTTCGGACCCTCCCACGTTCCCGAGGCGTCGACGAGCCCCCGCGCGGTGATCCGCTCCTCGCGGCCGTCGGCGTGCCGGACGTGCACGGTCAGCGGCTCGGTGTCGCGGCCGGCGTCGACGACCCGGTCGCGCCCGCGCCGGGCGGCGCCGACCACCTCCGCGCCGAACCGGACCCGCTCCCCCAGGGCCGCGGCGAGCGGCCGCAGGTAGCGGCTCGCCCACTGCGCCCCGGTCGGGTACTCCCCGGCGGGTGGACGCTCCCACCCCGACGGCTCCAGCAGCCGGCCCGCCGCGGGCGCGACGAGCTCCGACCAGGGCGAGAACAGCCGGACGTGGTGCCACTGCGCCACCGCCGCACCCGCCTGGTCCGCCTTCTCCAGCACCAGCGGCTCGAGCCCGCGCTCGGCCAGCTCGGCCGCGGCGGCCAGCCCCACCGGGCCGGCACCGACCACCACCACGGGAAGCTCCGTCATCATCGCTCCATTCATCGATGTAGCTCGATCGATGGCTGTCAATGTATCGGGATGTTTACCTCGTAGCAACCGACCTTGTTGACTCACCATCGACGCTTGTCGATAATCGCGTCATGGCAACGCTCCCCCTCGCGCAGATCCTCCCCGAGCAGGAGGCCGCGACCTACGCCGAGTGGTTCGCCTGCCTGTCCGAGCCGACGCGGGTGCGGCTGCTGCACACCGTCGCCACCACGCCGGGCGGGATCAGCGTGGGCGCGCTGACCGAGGTGCTGGGCATCAGCCAGTCGACCTGCTCCCACCACGTCCGCAAGCTCGCCGACGTCGGGTTCCTGCTGCTGCACAAGGAGGGCACGAGCACCCGGGTGACGGTCAACCAGGCCTGCTGCGTCGGCCTGCCGCACGCCGCGGACGCCGTGATGGGCCTGCTGGCGCCGCGCCCCTGCTGCCCCGCCGACGCGCCGGAGGACGTGGCGGTCCGCGCGATGGCGCCCGGCGACTGGCCCGCCGTGCGCCGCATCTACGCCGAAGGCATCGCCACCGGCCTCGCGACGTTCGAGACCGCGGTCCCCCAGCGCGCGTCGCTGGACGCCAAGTGGCTGCCCGGCCACCGGTGGGTCGCCGAGATCGACGGCGAGGTCGTCGGCTGGACCGCGCTGTCGCCGGTGTCCACCCGGGAGTGCTACGCGGGCGTGGCCGAGAGCTCGATCTACGTCACCGAGCGGCGGCGCGGCCGCGGGGTCGGCAAGGCGCTGGTCCGCAAGCAGGTGACGGCCGCCGACGAGGCCGGGCTGTGGACGTTGCAGACGGCGATCTTCACCGAGAACCGGGCGAGCATCGCGCTGCACCACTCGGCCGGCTACCGCACGGTCGGCATCCGCGAGCGCATCGCCCAGCTCAACGGCGTCTGGCACGACACCGTCCTGATCGAACGCCGGGCCGGTTCCACCGCGTGCGCCGGCCAGTGACGTCGGTGGCGGCCTTCGCGACCGGGGGCCACGCGGCGGGCCACCTGTGGTGGGTCGCGGCCCTGGCCCGGCGCGTCCGGTCGTTCTCGCCCGCGTACGCGGTGCTGCTCGCGCTGAGCGCGGTCGACTCCGCCGGGTACAGCGTGATCGCGCCGACGCTGCCCGCGCTGGCCGAGCGCCACCACGTCGGCCCGGCGGTCATCGGCGCGCTGGCGAGCACGTTCCCGCTGGCGATGACGGCCGGCTTCGCGGCGGCCGGGCGGCTCGTGCGTGCCGGCCGCACGCGCGCCACGCTGCGCGCGGCGATCGCGGTGGCGGCCGTCGGCGCGGTGCTGTTCGCGACCGCACCCGGGCTGCCCGCCCTGTTCGTGGCGCGTGCCCTGATGGGCCTGGGGTCCGGCGGCCTGTGGATCGGCGTCACGTTCGCGACGCTGGCCTACTGGCCCGGCCAGGAGTACCGGTGCATGAGCCGCGTCTACGCCGCCTACTCCGTCGGGGCGCTGGTCGGCCCGGCGCTCGGCGCGCTGGGCGGCACGGCCGCGCCGTTCCTCGCCTACGCGCTGCTGCTCGCCCTGGTCGCGCCGGCCACCGCGGCACTGCCCGAGCCGGCCGCCGACCGGTTCCTCTCCGACCGGACCGCGCTGCGCACCCGCGGGTTCTGGGTCGCGGCCGTCGGCATCATGCTCGCCATCACCGCCACCGGCGCGCTCGACGGCGTCCTCCCCCTGCACTTCGCGAGCCGGCTCTCGCAGTCCGGCATCGGCTTGGCCTACCTCGTGGTCGGCGCGCTGATCGCGGTCGGCTCCGCCGCGGCGGGACACCACCCGCCCGGCCGCATGCTCGCCGCGGGCGCCGCCGCCGTCACGGCCGGCCTCACCCTCGCCGGCGCCACCACGACCTACCTGCCGTGGGCCGCCGGCCTGCTGCTGATCGGCCTCGGCGCAGGCGCCGCCCAGACCGGCGCGACGGGCCTGCTGCTCGCCGCCGTCCCGACCGGCCGGATCGTCACCGCGATGGTGGTCTGGTCCCAGCTCGGCATCCTCGGCTACCTCGCCGGGCCCGCGGCCGGCGGGCTGCTCGCCGAGCACCTCGGGTTCGCCGCCCTCGGCCTGCTGCCCGCGGCCGCCGTCGTCCTCATCGCACTGATCGCCGGAAGGAAGGTACGCGGTGAAGATCATCGTCGATGACCTGTCGGGCCCGCGGATCGCCGAGTTCCTCGCCGAGCACGTCCGGCAGATGCGGACCATCACGCCGCTGGAGAGCAAGCACGCCCTCGACCTCGACGCCCTGCGCCGGCCCGAGATCACCTTCTGGTCCGTCGTGGACGGCGAGGACGTCGTGGGCTGCGGCGCGCTCAAGCGGCTGGACGCCGGCCACGCCGAGCTGAAGTCGATGCGGACCGCGCCGGCGCGCACGCGCAGCGGGATCGCCTCGATGCTGCTGGAGCACGTCATCACCGAGGCCCGGCGCACCGGGTACGCCCGGCTGAGCCTGGAGACCGGCTCGGCCGAGTTCTTCCGCCCCGCGCGCACGCTGTACGAGAAGTTCGGGTTCGACTACTGCGAACCCTTCGCCGACTACCGCCCCGACCCGCACAGCGCGTTCATGACCAGGCTGCTGTAACACCACCCGACCCCTCACACCGCCGACCCGACCCACCACGCAGCCGAGCCGACCCCCACACCGCCGAGCCGACCCCTCGCATCGCCGAGTCGACTCGCCGCGCGGCGGCGGCCCGCCGGGTTCGAGCGGCGCGGCAACACACGGAAACCGGATCAGCCACGCCACGGGTCGACTCGACCACGCCACAGGACGACTTCGGCCTGCGCCACAAGCCGACTCGCCTGCGCCACAGGACGACTCGCCCGCGCCACAGGACGACTCGCCTGCGCCACGGGACGACTCGGCTGCGTGGCGGGTCGACTCGGGTGCGTGGCGGGGAGGTCTTGGCGGGGCTGGGGGATGGCTGGTTGTCGTGTCGGATGCGGCCTACCGTCGGACCATGGTGTCCCCGGCCGCGCGTGCACGTCCGGCCCAGGCCGTGCGCGGACCGTCCGCGCGGGTGACGAACCTGGCCCTGCTGGTCGCGCTGCTGCTCGCCTTCGCAACCGGCGTCGGCGCGGTCGCCACCGGCTCGTCCGGCGGCCGGTGGGTGGTGATCGCCCACGGCGTCGTGGCGATCGGGGTCGTGCTGCTCGTGCCGTGGAAGTCGCGGGTGGTCCGACGCGGCCTGCGCCGCCCGCGCCGCACCCGCTGGCTGTCGTCGCTGCTCGCGGTCCTGGCCGTGACCACGCTGCTCGCCGGCATCGGCTACACCACGGGCGTGGTGCGCTCGGTGGCCGGCGAGCTCGGCATGTGGGTCCACGTCGCGGCCGCGCTGGCCCTGCTGCCCCTGGTGGTCTGGCACGTGCTCGCCCGCCGGGCGCGGCCGCGCCGTGCCGACCTGTCCCGCCGCTCCCTGGTCCGGGCGGGCCTGTTCACCGGTGCCGCGGCCGGGCTCTACCTCGCCCAGACGGCGGTGGTCGGGGTGGCCCGGCTGCCCGGAGCGGGCCGCCGCTTCACCGGCTCCTACGAGACCGGCTCGCACGACGCGGACGCCATGCCCGCCTACACCTGGCTGGACGACACGACCCCGGCCGTCGACCCGCGCCGCTGGCGCCTCACCGTCGGCGACGGCCGGACCACGCGCGAGCTGGGCCTGGGCGACCTGTCGGCGTTCGGCACGCGGGTGCGGGCCACCCTCGACTGCACCTCCGGCTGGTACGCCGAACAGGACTGGGGCGGCGTGCCGGTCCGCGCCCTGCTCCCCGCCGCCGGGCAGGCGCGCAGCCTGCTCGTGCACTCCACGACCGGGTACTGGATCCGCTTTCCGGTGCGGGACCTGGACACCCTGCTGCTCGCCACCACCGTCAACGGCGCCCCGCTGCGCCCCGGCCACGGCTACCCGGTCCGCCTCGTGGCCCCCGGACGGCGCGGCTTCTGGTGGGTCAAGTGGGTCGACCGCATCGAGCTGACCACGACCCCCTGGTGGTGGCAGCCGCCCTTCCCGCTCACCTGACCCGCCGCGGGGCGAGCGGCTGCGACAATCACGGCATGGAGGGCTGGGGGCGCGGGGACGTCATCCTCGACCTGTACGAGGTGCTCGACGTCGTGCGCACCGGTGGCATGGGGCTGGTGCACCGGGTGCGGCATCTCGGCTGGGACATCGACCTCGCGGTCAAGACGCCGCGGCCCGCGCTCGTGGCGTCGGCCGGCGGACGGGGCGGGTTCGAGGCCGAGGCCCGCACCTGGGTCGGCCTCGACCCGCATCCCCACGTGGTGAGCTGCGTGTACGTCCGCCGCGTCGACGGGCTGCCGTGCGTGTTCGCCGAGTGGGTCGACGGCGGCAGCCTCGCGGCGGCGGTGCGGGAGGGCCGGCTGTCCGACGGCGATCCGCGGACCGCCCCGGCCGCGGTGCTGGACGTCGCCGTGCAGATCGCCTGGGGCATCGACCACGCACACCGGCACGGCGTGATCCACCAGGACGTCAAGCCCGCCAACGTGATGCTGGACGCGGACCGGACGGCGAAGGTCACCGACTTCGGGCTGGCCCGCGCCCGCGCGGCGGCCGGCGAGCACGCCGCGAGCCCGCCCGGCGCGAGCCTGCTCGCCAGCTACGGCGGGATGACCCCGGCGTATTGCTCACCCGAGCAAGCGGACGCGGCCGCCGGTGCCCCGGCCCAGCTCACCCGAGCAACCGACGTGTGGTCGTGGGCGTTGTGCGTGCTGGAGATGTTCGTCGGCGAGCCGCCGTGCCGGTACGGGCAGACCGCGCCGGAGGTGCTCGCCGCCCGCCTCGACGCCGGTGCGCCGGTTCCCGCGGGCGTGGCCGAACTGCTGGCGCGGTGCTTCGCGGTCGACCCGGCCGCCCGGCCCCGGCTGGACGACCTCGCCGCGGCCCTGGCCGGCATCTACGCCGACCTCGCCGGCGAGCCCTACCCGCGGACCCGGCCGGACGCGGCGGCCCTGCTCGCCGGCGGCCTGTCCAATCAGGCGCTGTCCCTGCTCGACCTTGGCCGTACCGAGGAGGCCGAGGACCGGTGGCGCGCGGCGATGAACGCCGACCCGCACCACCCGGAGGCCACGTACAACTGGGCGCTGCACCGCTGGCGGCAGGGCCTGCTCTCCGACGAGCAGGTCCTCTCCGAGCTCGAGACGGCCCGCGCCATCCACGGCGAGCGCTGGACCGGCGACCACCTCGTCGGCCTCGTGCACCTGGAGCGCGGCGACGCCGAGGCGGCCGGCGCGCTGCTCGGGACCGGTCCGCGCCCGCCCGAGGTGGTCGCCGCGCTCCGCGGTCACCCGGCCGCGCACCCCGTCCACGTCCCCGGCGACGGGGGTGCCGTCGGGCTGGTCGCGGTGAGCACCGACGGCGGCGTCGCGCTGAGCGGCGGCCGGGACGGCCAGGCCCGCGTCTGGATGCCGCGTGCGGGCGCGTTCGGCGGCGAGCTGGCCGGGACCGGCGAGCCGGTGACCGCGGTGGCGATCAGCGGTGACGGCCGCCGGGGGCTGGTGGCGCGCGGTGCGGGTCCGGTCGAGCTGTGGGACCTCACCAGTGGCACGGTGCTGCACCGGCTGCACCGCGACGACGCGCTCGCGGGCGAGATCGTCTCCGTGGCGATGAACGCGGGCGCACACGTCGGCCTGGCCGCGCACCGGGACGGCCTCGTCGAGGTGTGGGACCTGGCGACCGCGACGATGACCCGGCTGCTCGCCGGTCACCCGGCCCCGGTTACCGCGCCGGCGTTCGCGGTCGCGCTGGCCGACGACGCCGGCCTCGCCGTCACGGCCGACGCCCCGAACGGCACGGTCGTGGTGTGGGACATGGCGACCTGCCGCCCCCTGCACACGCTCGCCCGCTCCGCCGACGGCCACCTCACCGGGATCGACGAGGTCGTGCTCAGCAGCGACGGCATGCGCGCGCTGCTCGCCGGCTGGCAGCAGCCGGCCCGCCTGTGGGACCCGCGGACGGACCGGGTGCTGAGCACCGCGCGCAACAACCTGCCGAAGTACTCGGCGTTCGGTCTCAGCCTGGACGGCACGGTCGCGGTGTCGGCGGGCGACCACGACCGGGTGCGGGTGCGGATCTGGGAGACGGCCACCTGCCGGTGCCTGCGCACGATCGATATCAGTGCCGACACGGTCGGCGGCGGCGCTCGGCCGGTGGCCCTCAGCGGCGACGGCCGGGTCGCCGTCGTCGGGTCCCCGCGCGGCGGCATCGAGGTCGTGCCGGTACCGCCGGGACGGTTCCGCGCCGGGTGGAGCTACGCCCGCCCGACCGCGTCCGGTGACCTCGTCCGGGCGCGTGCCGAGCTGCGGCGGATCCTGGACCGGGCGGGCGACCTCGCCGACGCCGGGCGCCACCGCGCGGCCGCGGACGAGCTGCGGGCCGCGCGGGCGATGCCGGGCTTCGAGCGCGAGCCGCGGCTGCGCGAGCTGTGGGCGCGGGTCGGCGAGCACGGCAGGCGCAGCGACCTGCTCGGCATCCAGCGGCGCTACGAGCTGCACGGTGGCTGGATCTTCACCCGGCCGGTCAACCTGGCGCTCACCGCGGACGGCTCGCTCGCGGTGACCGGCGGCAGCGACGGCCGGATGCGGGTGTGGGACGTCGCGTCCGGCGGCTGCCTGCACACCTTCGCCGAGCGTGCCGCCGGGAACGTGCACACCATCCTCGTCGCCGGCGACGACCGCACCGTCGTGTCGGCGGACTGGGCGGGCGCCGCGTTCGCCTGGGACCTCCGCGACGGCGGGCGCCGCGCGCTGCCCGGCGACCGCGGACCGGTCCGGTCGATCGCGATGAGCGCCGACGGGAACGTCGTCGTCCTGGGCGACGCGGACGGCGCGCTGCGGCTGTACGACCTGCGCACCGGGTGGCGCGACCGCACGATCCTCGCGCACGACACCGCGATCGAGACGGTCGCGATCACCGCCGACGGCCGGTTCGGGGCGTCGACGGCGCGGGAGGACGGGACCGCCCGGCTGTGGGACCTCGACACCGGCCGGCCGATGCTGACCGTCCCGATCGGCCTGATGCCGGCCGGGCTGCGGTTCTCCCCCGACGGCCGGCTGCTCTACGTCAACGCCGTGCCGGTGCTCACGGCGTGGGACGTGCGCACCGGCCGGCAGCTGTTCTCGCTGGACAGCAGCGAGAACGGGACCATGGCACTGAGCGCCGACGGCCGGGTGGGACTGTCCCGGGCGCGGCTCGACGTCCTGCGCGTCTGGGATGCCGGCACCGGGCGAGTGCTGTGCGACCTGGCGGTCGGGCCGGAGGCCTTCGACGTGAGCCCCGACGGGCGGTACGCGGTCACCGGCGGGTCCGACCGGACGCTGCGGGTGTTCGACCTGCGCACCGGCCGGTGCCTGCACGAGCTGGAGGAGCACCGCACCCTGATCACCGCGGTGATGTTCAGCGCCGGCGCCCGGCAGGTCGTGTCCGCCGACGCGACTCCCGCGATCCGGCTGTGGAACCTGGACTGGGACTACGAGTTCGCCGACCCCGCGCCTCCGGCACGATGATCCCGTGCCCGCGACCGTGACCCTGTCGGTGACCGCCGGCCACACGACCCGCGACCACGTGTTCACCGCGCCCGGCACCTGCCTCGTCGGGCGGGCGGCCGGGTGCGACATCCGGATCGACGACGCGGGCGTGTCCGGACGGCACTGCCGGCTCGACATCGACCCGCCGCTGGTGCGGGTGCGGGACATGGGCAGCGACGGCGGGACCCACGTCAACGGCGTCCGGCTCGGCCGGCTCACCGAGCCGGCCCTGGGCGACGGCGACGAGATCCGGCTCGGCGGCGCGGTCGTGCGCGTGGCGGTGTCGGCCGCGGAACCCGCCGCGGCGCCGCCCGTCCCGCGGCCGGATGCCGGCGCGGTCGTGTCGGCGATGCTGCGGGCCGCGCGGGCCGGCGACCCGGCGCTCGGCGCTTTCCGCGACCACGAGCTGGTGCGCGAGCTCGGCCGGGGCGCGCAGGGGGTGGTCCACCTGGTCCGGCACACCGGCTCGGGCGAGCTCATCGCGCTCAAGACGTTGTTCGCGCGGGTGTCGGTGGATCCGGCCGCGCGGTTCGCGTTCCTGCGCGAGGTCGAGAGCATCGACGCGTTGCGGCACCCCAACATCGTCGAGGCGCGCGGCAGCGGCGCGGCGGGCGACGAGTTCCACCTCGCGTTCGAGTACTGCCCGGGCGGCAACGTCGAGCACCTCGTCGAGCGGCGCGGCGGCAGGCTGGCGCCGGACGAGGCGGTGCCGATCGCTTTGCAGGTGCTGGACGCCCTGGCGTACGCGCACGAGGCGCCCGTTCGGGCGCCGCTCGCCGACGGCCGGCTGGCGGCCGCGCGCGGCCTCGTGCACCGCGACATCAAGCCGCCCAACATCCTGCTCGCGGACGGCGGCGGCGCGCCGGTGGCCAAGCTCGCCGACTTCGGGCTGGCGAAGGCGTTCGACCGGGCCGGGCTGTCCGGCCACACGCACACCGGCGCGATCGGCGGCACCATGCCGTTCATGGCCCGCTCGCAGCTGGTCGACTACCGCTTCGCGGGGCCCGAGGTCGACGTGTGGGCGGTCGCCGCGTGCCTGTACCTGATGCTCACCGGCGCGACGCCACGCGACTTCCCGGCCGGCCGGGACCCGATCGCCGTGGTGCTGCGCGAGCCGGTCGTCCCGGTCCGCGACCGCCTGGCGTCGGTACCGCCGCGGCTGGCGGCCGTGCTCGACGAGGCCCTGGCCGAGCACCCGGCGATCACCACCGCCGCCGGGTTGGCCCGCGCCCTGGCGGCGCCCGGCTGGTAGCGCCCCGCCAGCGACCCGACCCCCCACACCACCGAACCGACCCACCACGCCGGCGAACCGACCCACCACACCAGCGAACCGACCCACCACGCGGGCGAGTCGACCCCTCACATCACCCAACCCACCACGCGGGCGGGTCGACTCGACCGCGCGACAGGTCAGGTCGACCGCGCGACAGGTCGGGTCGACCGCGCGACAGGTCAGGTCGACCGCGCGACAGGTCAGGTCGACCGCGTGGGGGGTCGGGTCGACTGCGTGGGGGGTCGGGTCGGGTGGGGCGGGGGCGTTATCGGGGGGCGATGTCGCGGATGCGGGCCGAGCCCACCCAGGTGCTGATCCCCCCGGACCCGGCCTCCACGGCCTGGCCGGAGTAGGCGACCGACCGCAGCGCGTCGTCGTGGGCGGCTCGCTCCTCGCGGCCGCACCGCGAGCGGTCGAGCTCGATCGTGGGGATGACCGGAGCGATGAGGTCGCGGAAGTCCGGTGGCAGGTTCGCGACCTTCGTCTCGTGGTCGGGGTCGTCCGGGTAGCTCAGCGTCACGCTGATCGGCGGCTCCCCGCCGAGGGCGCGGCTCGCGACCTCCAGCGAGCTCGCGACCTGCCCGAGCGCGATCTTGATGTCGCCGACCATCGTCACGTTGTTGGACCTGGGCTGGTACACCGGCGGGGCATCCTCGGGCACGACGAAGCGGACGAGGACGCCGAGCGCCTCGACCACCACCACGAGCCGCGGCCACGGCCCGTCGAGCTCGACGGTGTACTCCGCGTGTTCCGGCCGGGTGGACAGGCGCAGCGCGACCGAGTCGGCCGCCGCCCGCACCTCCGGAGGCAGGTTGTCCCGGTCGTACGGGCCGCGGCTGCGGGTGACCAGCGCCCGCCTGTCCATCACCGCCAGCACCTGCGCGCCGCCGGCGTCCGCGTCGAACGCGAGCGGGTGGATGGCCAGGTCGGTCATCACGCGGCAGGCTCCGTGAAGTACGAGCGACAGCATCCGGTCCTCCGGTCAATCGGCCTGGGCGACGTACAGCGGGCTGCCGAGCAGCACGGTCATGTCCGGCGCGGGATCCAGCTCGGGGTACGGGCTCGGCCCGTACAGCAGCCGCTTCGCGACGAACTCGACGTTCTGGGCGGGGCCGCGCAACCGCGCGTTCGCCTGGTGCACGACGCCGAGCCCGGCGCGCTCGGCCGGCTCGACCGGGTCGGCGGCCCAGTCGGTGTCGAGCCCGGACAGCAGCCGGGGCAGCAGGGAATCGGACAGCCGCGGCGCCTGCGGGGTGCTCGCCCCGGTGCCGAGGACGTGCCCGACCGACCCGCCGAGGCCGACGATCGTGCGCTCGGTGCGCCCGCCGAAGTACACCAGCGACCGGCCGTGCACGGTCGGGCCCCACCGCATCGGCAGGATGCCGCCGAAGAACTGGCCGGGCTCGTCCACCGTCCCCAGGTCGCCGAAGTCCTCGAGGTGGCGCAGCACCCGCTCCAGCCGCGCGGTCCGGTCCGGGCCCGGACTCGCCACGTTGCGCTTGGCGCCCACGACGTTGAGGCTCACGCTGACCTCGGTCGACCGCGTCCGGGCGAACCCCGGGTCGATCTGGGACAGCAGCATGTCGACCTTGGTGTCGCTGATGTAGAGGTAGTAGCGAAACGACACCCGGACTCCCCCGGCCTCGGCCCGACGCTGACCCGGTCGACCCTACCGAGCGTTCACCCGTCCCGTACCGGATCTTCGCGTTTCGCCGACAGGGTGGCGAGCAGTTCGCGCACCGCGCCGGTCATGGCGGTGCGGCCGGCGGAGAGGTAGCGGCGCGGGTCGACCAGGGCCGGGTCCGCGGCCAGGGCCGAACGCACCGACTCGGTCATCGCGGCGTTCAGGGCGGTGCCCACGTTGATCTTGGTGATCCCGGCGGCGACGGCCGCGCGCAGCTCGTCCGGTGCCACCCCCGACGAGCCGTGCAGCACCAGCGGTACCGCCAGGCGCCGCGCGAGGTTCGCGATGAGGACGTGGTCCAGCCGCGCGGTACGCCGCGTCATCGCGTGCTCGCTGCCGACCGCGACGGCCAGCATGTCGACGCCGGTGGCACGGACGAACTCCGCCGCCTCGCCGGGATCCGTGCGCACCCCGGCCAGGTGCGCGCTCCGCGGCGCGTCCGGCTTGCCTCCGACGAAGCCGAGCTCCGCCTCGAGCCACAGCCCGGCGGCGTGCGCGGCACGCACCGCGCGCGCGGTGCCGCGGACGTTGTCCGCATAGGCCATGGCGCCCGCGTCGAACATGATCGAGCTGAACACCGACCGCAGGCCCTCCTCGAACAGCGCCGGGCTGACCACGTGGTCGAGGTGCAGGGCGACCGGTGCCGGCGCCCGGTCGGCGACGGCGTGGACCGCGCGGGCGAGCGGCTCGAGCTCGCCGTCGTGGTAGCGGACCGCGTTCTCGCTGATCTGCATGATCACCCCGGCCCGTGCCTCGCTCGCGGCCCGGGCCACCGCCTCCGCGTGCTCCAGGGTGATCACGTTGACGGCGGCCACCGCGCGGCCGGCCCGCCGCGCCTCGGCGACCAGCCCGCCGGTCCGGACGATCATGTGCCGGACCGCTCAGCCCCGAGCACCACGGACCGGGTCAGGTGCCGCGGCCGGTCCGGATCCAGCCCCAGCGCCCGGGCCCTGGCCACCGCGAGCAGCTGGACCCGCACCAGGTCGGCGACCGGGTCGAGGTCGTCGTCGACGAGCTCGGCACCGGTCGCCGCCACGTCGGCGCCGATGCCGTCGACCGGGCGCCCGAAGATCCACACCGCCCGCCCGGGCGCGGCGATCGCGATCGGGCCGTGCCGGTACTCCATCTGCGGGTAGGACTCGGTCCACAGCCGCGCCGCCTCGCGCATCTTGAGCGCGGCCTCCTGCGCGACGCCGTAGGACCAGTCCTGGCCGAGGAAGCCGAACTGGTGCGCGTCGCCCGTCATCGGCGGCGGCGCGAACCGTCCGTCCAGCACCGCCGTGGCCTGCTCGACCACCGGCTCCGGGGACTGGCCCAGCGAGCAGCGCAGCAGCATCAGCGTGGTGGTGGCGAACACCGTCTGCACGACCGACCGCTCGTCGGCGAAGTCGAGCACGATCGCCTCCGCCGCCGCCTCGGCGACCGGAGTGCCGGCGACCGACGTGATCGCCACGACCGGCGCGCGGCTCGCCCGCACGGCGGCCAGCACCTCGCTGGTGGTGCCGGACCGGGAGATGGCCATCACCCGGTCGTAGTCGCGGTGCGCCGGGAACTGGCTGGCCGCGAACGCGTCCGTCTCGCCGGCGCCGGCCGCCTCGCGCAGCATGGCGTAGGCCGCCGCCATGAACCAGGACGTCCCGCAGCCGACGACCGCCACCCGCTCCCCCGCCGCCGGCAGCACGCCGCCGAGCTCGGGCAGCAGTGCGGCGGCCCGGGTCCACGAGCCGGGCTGGCGGCGGATCTCCTCGTCGACATGGGCGTGTCCGCTCCGCGGCGCGCCGTCCGCGGTTACGTCGGCAGTCATGTGTCCTTCCGATCTGCTCGCAGGTCACGACGGCGGGGCTGCCCCGCGGTGCCGCCGGCGGCCGACACGCACCAGCCTCCGGCGCGCACCGCCCGGTCCAGGCACTCGCCCAGGCCGGCGCCGTCGAGCCAGGTGTCGAGGAACGCAGCGTCGAACGTGTCGCCCGCGCCGGTGGTGTCGACGACCTCGCGGGGGGCGGCGGCCGAGGCCCGGTGACCGCCGGCCGGCGTGACCGCGAAGGCACCCCGGTCGCCATCCTTCACCACGACCAGCGGGCCGGCCGCGGCGAGCTTTCCCGCCGCGGCCACCGGGTCGGGCTCCCCGGCCAGCCCGCACGCCTCGGTCCGGTTGGGCAGCAGCAGGTCCAGGTGTGCCAGCAGCTCGGTGACGCCCAGCCACCGGCCCGCCGGGTCGGCGTTGGTGTCCAGGGAGGTCGTCAGCCCGCGCGCGCGGAGCTCGGGCAGCAGCCGTGCCAGCCCGCCGGCCAGCTCCGGCTGCAGGTACAGCGACGAGAAGTGCACGTGGGTCAGGTCCGCGGACGCGGTGACCGCGGCACGCACCTCCCCCGCGACGAGCGTGGCGATCGCCCCGGGCAGGGTGAGCATCGCCCGGTCGGCGGGGCCGGAGAGCACGACCGTGATACCGGTGCGGACACCCTCCCGGACGCGCACCTCGCCGGTGCCGACACCGGACCGGGCGAGCTCGCCGGTGAGCAGGCGGCCGAACACGTCGTCGCCGACCGCGGCGAGCAGCGACACCGGGCGCTCCAGCCGGGCGAGCCCGTGCGCGGTGATGGCCGCGGATCCGCCGACCACCAGCGCGGCGTCGTCGAGCAGCTGCTCGGCCTGGCCGAAGCGAGGCACCACGTCGCCGCGCAGGATCAGGTCGGGGTTCGCGTCGCCGACGACGAGTACCCGCCTGGAGCGCTGGTCGTCGGTCACCGGGACATCATGAAGGACGGCTGTTCATTCTGTCCAGAAACAAGCAAGCATGACGCTTGATATTGCTCGTTTGTGTGCCGTACGCCATGCTCGTGAGCACGAAGGGTCAGTCCGAGGAGGCGAAACCGTGACCACCACCGTGTGCTTCGTCGGAGCGGGCTCCGCGGTCTTCACCCGCCAGCTGCTGCGCGACCTGCTCGGCTTCGCCGACCTCGGGCCGGTGGAACTGGTGATGCACGACGTCGACCCGCGGCGCCTCGACCTGGCCGAGGCGGTCGGCCGGCTCACCGTGGAGCGGCACGGCCGGCCGGCGACGGTGCGCGCCGAGCGGGATCGCCGCGCCGCGCTGGACGGCGCCGACTTCGTCGTCAACTGCGTGAACATCGGCGGGCACCCCGCGACGGTCACCGACTTCACCGTGCCGGGCGGGTACGGGCTGCGCCAGACCATCGCCGACACGCTCGGCGTCGGCGGGATCTTCCGCGGCCTGCGCACCTTTCCGTTCCTCGACGACCTGGCGCGGGACATGCGGGCGCGGTGCCCGCGGGCCTGGCTGCTCAACTACACCAACCCGATGGCCATGAACGTGCAGTACCTCGCCCGGGCGCATCCGGACATCAGGGTGCTCGGCCTGTGCCATTCGGTGTTCTGGACCGTGCACGACCTGTGCGCGCTGCTCGGCGTGCCGATGGACGAGGTCGGGTTCCACAGCGCCGGGGTCAACCACCAGGCGTGGGTGCTGCGCCTCGAGCGGGACGGCGAGAGCCTGTACCCGATGCTGGACGAGCGGATCGCCGCCGACCCCGAACTGCGCCGCCGGGTCCGGGTCGACATGTACCGGCGGCTGGGGTTCTACCCGACCGAGACCAGCGAGCACTCCAGCGAGTACGTGCCGTGGTACCTGCACGACCCGGCCGAGGTCGAGCGGTTGCGCATCCCGGTCGGCGACTACCTGAAGATCAGCGAGGACAACCTCGCCGACATCGACGCGCTGGCCGGCCAGGTCGCGGCCGGAACGTACGTGGAACCGGACGAGGAGGCGGTGGAGTACGCGCCGCAGGTCATCCACAGCATGGTCACCGGCCGGCGGCGGACGATCCAGGTGACCGTGCCGAACGACGGGCTGATCGGCAACCTGCCCGCCGGCGGCGGGGTCGAGGTGCCGTGCGTGGTGTCCGCGGACGGGGCCCGTCCGGTGCCGGCCGGCGACCTCCCGCCGCAGTGCGCGGCGCTCAACCGGCAGTTCCTGTCCGTCGTCGAGCTCACCGTGACCGCCGCCGTGCGGGCCCGCCCGGACCTGGTCCGGCACGCGATGATGGTCGACCCGAACACCGCGGCCACGCTGCGCGTGCCGGACATCTGGCGGCTGGCGAACGACATGGTCGGCGCGCACGCGGACCTGCTCGCCGAACCGCTGCGGGCCCGGCTCGACCCCTGACCCGGACCCGCTCAGCCGACCGGCACCACGTGCACCTGCGGCCCCCTGCGGCGCAGCTCGGCGACGTCGGCGGGGTCGGCGTGCGAGTCGGTGACGATGTCCGAGGCGGCGCCGAGCTCGCAGATCTTGGCGAAGCCCCGCTTGCCGATCTTGCTCGAGTCGGCCACCACGATCACCCGCTCGGCGGCGGCGGCCAGCGCCCGGTTCGTGTGCGCCTCGACCTCGTGGTGGGTGGTGAACCCGGCGGTCGTGCTCACCCCGTCCACGCCGATGATCGCCAGCTGGATGTTGATGTTGGCCAGGGTCAGCTCGGCCAGCGGGCCGATCAGCTCGTAGGACTCCTGCCGCGCGCTGCCGCCGCACACCACCAGCTCGATGTTCGACCGGACGGCGAGCTCGGAGGCGATGTTCAGCGCGTTGGTGACCACCCGCAGCCCGGCCCGCGTGGCGAGCGCCCTGGCCACCTCGGTCGTGGTGGTCCCGCCGTTGACGCCCACCGACGTGATGTCGGCCGGGACCAGCGCGGCGGTCGCCTCGGCGATGGCCCGCTTCGCCTCGTGGTGCTGCCCGCTGCGGTAGCGCATCGGCAGCTCGTAGAGCACCCCGGAGGCGACCGCGCCGCCGTGCGTGCGGGTGAGCAGCTTCTGGTTCTCCAGCAGGCCGAGGTCGCGGCGGACCGACGCCTCGGATACGCCGAGCTGCCCGGCGAGGCTGGTCACGCCGACCGATCCGTGCTGGTTCAGCTCCTGCAGGATCACGCCGAGACGGTGTTCTTGACGCATGGCTGCACGATACGGGCACCGCCGTGCTCGGTACGAGCAGATTGTGCCGTCGGCTGTTGACCGGTCTCCCGAGCAGTGCAAGACTGCGCAGAAGTTTCGCTCGATCCTGATCGAATCGACATTCGAGGAGCGGAGATGATCGTGTCTCATCCGGCCGGATCCGGCCGCCGACGGGGTCTGGTCCGCCGAACGGAGCGAGTCGTCGGCGTCGCGCTGCTCGCCGCGTCGATGCTCACCGCGTGCGGGTCGAGCGACTCCGGCGACGGGTCGACCTCGATCCTCTTCTCGCACGGCTTCACCGACGCCGAGGCGACCGCGATGCAGGCCCTGGTGAAGAAGTGGAACGGCGAGCACCCGTCGGCCAAGGTCGAGCTCGCGTTCAACGGGGGCAACGACAACGCGCTGCAGAAGACCGTCGCCGGCTTCACCGCGGGCAACTACCCCGACATCGCCTACGAGTTCGGCTCGTCGGCCGCACAGCTCGCGCGCCAGCCCAAGCTCGTCGACCTGACCGACAAGGTCACCGCGCCGGACATCGACTGGGCGGACTTCTACGCCTCCGAGCAGCAGTCCGCGACCGTCGATGGCAAGGTCGTCGGCGTGCCCGCGCTCGTGGACAACCTCAGCCTGGTCTACAACAAGACCCTCTTCGACCGTGCGCACATCGCGCCGCCGGACGAGAACTGGAGCTGGCAGGACTTCCGCGACGCCGCCAGGAAGCTGACCGACCCGGGCAGCCAGACCTACGGCTGGGCCTACGTCAACGACGGCAGCGAGGACACCGTGTGGCGCTACCTGGCCATGCTCTGGCAGGCCGGCGGCGACCTGCTCACCGGGGACGGCAGCGCGCCCGCGTTCGACTCGCCGTCGGGCCGCGCGGCGCTCGACCAGCTGCACGCCATGGCGGTCACGGACAAGTCGGTCTACCTCGACACGGGCGACCAGAACTACCTCAACCTGTTCAACAGCGGCAAGATCGCGATGCTGTGGACCGGGCCGTGGGACCTGTCCGGCATCAACGACGACGTCGACTACGGCGTCACCCTGCTGCCCGGGTACGACGGAAACCACGAGACCATCTCCGGCCCGGACATCTACATGCTGTTCGACCGCTCCGGCAGCCGGTCGGACACCGCGTTCGAGTTCGTCAGCTGGCTGACCTCACCGGAGATCAACCTGCAGTTCTCCATCGACACCGGCGACCTGCCGCTGCGCAAGTCGGCCACCACGATGCCCGGCTACCAGGACTTCCTGAAGAAGTACCCGGCCGAGCAGGTGTTCGTCGACAACCTGAACAACGTCAAGCACGTGCGGCCGAACATCGCCACGTACGGGGAGGTGTCCTCGGCCCTCGGGCAGATGGTCCAGTCGGTCCTGCTCGGGCAGGCCGAGCCCGCCGACGCGCTCAAGGCGGCCAGCAGCCAGGTCAGTGGCGTCCTCGCGGGTTCGTGAACGCGGGCATGCGGACCCGGCGGGCCGGCGCCCGGCCCTACCGGCCGCGCACGATCCTGCCGCGGCCGGCGCCGCGCGACCGCGACGAGCGCCCGCGCCGCACCGGCCACCGGGCGGGCCGCCGAGCCGAGGCGCTGACCGGCTGGGCGATGATCTCGCCCACGGTCGTGCTCATCGGCGTGTTCGGCATGATCCCGGTCGTCTGGTCGTTCGTCCTGTCCTTTCAGGACAACGACCTGCAGACCACGCCGGCCTGGACCGGGTTCGACAACTACCGCAAGCTCGCCCACGATCCGCTGTTCCTCCAGTCGATCCGGCACACGCTGGTCTACACGGCACTGTTCGTGCCCAGCACGCTGGTGCTGTCCCTGCTGGCCGCGGCCGCGCTCAACCGGCGGGTCCGCGGCATCGCCGCCTACCGGCTCGCGGTCTTCGTCCCGGTCGTCACGTCGACGATCGCCACCGGGGTGATCTTCACCTGGCTGATGGACCCGAACTACGGCCTGATCAACGACGGGCTGCGCAAGCTCGGGCTGCCCACGTTCGGCTTCTTCGCCTCGCCCTCCCAGTCGCTCTACGCCATCGTGATCATGACGGTGTGGGGCTGGGTGGGCTTCGGCGCGCTGATCTACCTCGCCGCCCTGCAGGGCGTGCCGCGGGACCTCGTCGAGGCAGCGCAGCTCGACGGCTGCTCCAGGCGCGGCGCGTTCTGGCGGATCCAGGTCCCGCTGCTGCGGCCGGTCAGCGGGTTCCTCCTGGTCTGGCTCACCATCAACGCCCTGCAGCTGTTCGACGAGGTGTACGCGACCACCAAGGGCGGGCCGCTGCACTCCAGCACGGTGGTCGTCTACTACCTCTACGAGCAGGCCTTCACGTTCTTCCACGCCGGGTACGCCGGCGCCATCGCGGTCGTGCTGTTCGTGGTCATCGCGGGCATCACGATCATCCAGCTGCGCGTCACCCGGGACGGCTCGGCGTCGTCGGGCGGCACCGGATGACCGCCCCGGCGCCGCGCCGGGCGCGGACCTGGCGCCCGTCGGGCTGGCACCTGGTGCTCGTCCCGCTGGCGCTGGTCATGGCCGTGCCGCTGCTCTGGATGGCGGTCACCGCCGTGTCGTCCGACGCGGAGGCCCGGCACTTCCCGCCGCGGCTGCCGGCGACGGTGCGGTGGGGCAACTTCGTCCGGGCTTGGACCGACTCACCGTTCGCGCACTGGCTGGTCAACAGCGCGATCGTGTCGGTCACCTGCGTGGTCAGCAACCTCGTGCTGTGCAGCCTGGCCGGGTACGCCTTCGCCCGGTTGCGGTTCCCCGGCAACCGGATCGCGTTCGTCGCCGTGCTGGCCACCCTCATGGTGCCGTTCCAGGTGGTCATGATCCCGACGCTGCTGATCATCAAGAGCCTCGGGCTCGTCGACACCCTGCAGGCGGTGATCGCGCCCAACCTCGTCACCCCGTTCGGGGTCTACCTGCTGCGGCAGTTCTTCCTGTCGCTGCCGGTGGAGCTGGAGGAGGCGGCGCTCATCGACGGCGCGGGACGGCTGCGCATCCTGCGCAGCGTCCTGCTGCCGCTGATGGGCGCGCCGCTGAGCACCGTCGCGGTGCTCACCTTCCTCACGGTCTGGAACGAGTTCATCTGGCCACTGGTCGTGACGTCCTCGCCGCACACCATGACCGTCCAGCTGGGACTGGCCACGTTCCAGAGCGCCCACCACACGGACTGGCCGATCCTCATGGCCGGCACGCTGATGAGCCAGCTCCCGGTGCTGCTGCTGTTCGTGCTCGGGCAACGGTTCTTCGTCCGGTCGATCGCCACGACCGGCATCAGGTAGCGCCCCTCCCCGGCAGGCCCTCCTTGCCATCCGGCTGACTGCATCCCTATAGTGCTAGTTAGCTAGATAAATGGAGGAAGTCGTGATCGAGTTTCACCTCAACAAGTCGGGCCTGTCGCCGTACCAGCAGCTGGTCCAGCAGGTGCGGCACGCGCTGCGGCTGGGCCTGCTGCACGAGGGCGATCAGCTGCCGAAGGTCAAGGACGTGGTGGCGGACCTAGCGATCAACCCGAACACGGTGCTCAAGGCCTACCGCGAGCTCGAGCACGACGGGCTCGTCGCCGCCCGGCCCGGCGTGGGGACGTTCGTGACGGCCACGCTGTCCGGCGGCTCGCCGGCCGCGCTCGGCCCGCTGCGGCAGGACCTGCAGCGCTGGCTCGCCAGAGCCCGCCGGGCCGGTCTCGACGAGGAGAGCATCGAGGCGCTGTTCACGACCACGTTTCGCACCGCAGCCGGAGAGGACATAGCGTGACCGTCCTGCGAGCCCAGGGACTGGGCAAGAAGTACAAGCGCACGTGGGCGCTGACCGCCTGCACGCTCGACATCCCCGCCGGGCACGTGACCGGTCTGGTCGGCCCCAACGGCGCCGGCAAGTCGACGCTGCTGAACATCGCGTCCGGCATGCTCGAGCCGACCACCGGCACCGTCGAGGTCTGCGGCGGCGTGCCCGGCAGCGGGCCGGCCCAGCTCGCCAAGGTCGGCTACGTCGCGCAGAACACGCCCGTCTACGCGGGACTGACCGTCGACGAGCACCTGCGCATCGGCGCCCACCTCAACCCGGGCTGGGACGACGGGCTGGCCCGCGGCCGCATCGAGCGGATCGGGCTGGACCCGACGCAGCAGGCCGGCAAGCTGTCCGGCGGGCAGCGCGCCCAGCTGGCGCTCACCCTCGGCATCGCCAAGCGGCCCGAACTGCTGCTGCTCGACGAGCCGGTCGCCGCGCTGGACCCGCTCGCGCGGCGCGAGTTCCTGCAGGACCTCATGGAGTCGGTGGCCGAACAGGGCCTGTCCGTGGTGATGTCCTCGCACCTGGTCGCCGACCTGGAACGGGTCTGCGACCACCTCGTCGTGCTGGTGGACTCGCAGGTGCGGATCGCGGGCGACGTGGAGAAGCTGCTCGCCACCCACCACCGCCTCAGCGGCCCGCGCCGCGACGTCGACACCCTGCCGGCCGACCAGCAGGTCATCTCCGCGCGGCACACCGACCGGCAGACCACCGTGCTCGTCCGCACCGAGGCGCCGATCCTCGACCCCGCCTGGACCGTCGGCGACCTCGGCCTGGAGGACCTGGTCCTGGAGTACATGAGCAACCCCGTCACCGCCCGACCCACCCTGGATGTGATCCGATGATCTGGCTGACCTGGCGTCAGTTCCGTGTGCCGGCGGTGTCGGTGTACGCCGGCCTCGCCGTGATCGGCGTCGTCCTCGCGATCACCGGGCCCGACCTGGTCGGCCGCACGGACTTCTCGGACATGCAGGCCATGTACGGCGGCACCGTGATCGCGATGTACCTGCTGCCGGCCGTGGTCGGCGTCTTCTGGGGCGTGCCGATGGTCACCCGCGAGGTGGAGAACGGCACCCACAGCCTCGTCTGGAACCAGACCATCACCCGCGGCCGCTGGCTCGCGACGAAGGTGGGCGCCGGCGCGCTGGTCGCCATGGTCGCGGCGGGGCTGCTGAGCCTCGCGGTCGGCTGGTGGGCCAGCCCCATCGACGCCCTGGCGAGCGCGGACCCCGGCAGCTTCGCGCTGACCCGCATGTCGCCGGTCGTGTTCGCCGCGCGCGGCATCGCACCCATCGGCTACGCGGCCTTCGCGTTCGTGCTCGGTGTCGCGGTCGGGATCGTGCTGCGCCGCACGCTGGCCGCCATGGCGGTCACCCTCGTCGTGTTCGCCGCGGTGATGGTGGCCTTCCCGCTCCTGGTGCGCCCGTACCTGCTGCCCGCGACGGTCGAGACGGTCACGATCACGCAGTCGAACATCAGGCAGATCACCGGGAACTCCCAGGGCGTGGCGGAGTCGCTGACAGTGGCCGAACCCGCGGGTGCGTGGGTGCTGACCAACGAGACGGTGGACCCGGACGGCAACGCGGTCAGCCCGCTGCCCGACGCCGTGCAGGACTGCCTGCCGAGGCCGGGCGGAAAACCACCGGCCCTCGGGAACGTCACCGAGTGCCTGGCCCAGCTCGACGGCCTCGGGTACCACCAGAACCTCGTCTACCAGCCGGCCGGCCACTTCTGGCCGCTGCAGTGGATCGAGACGGCGATCTTCCTCGCCCTGTCCTCGCTGCTGACCTGGTTCTGCTTCCGGCGGCTCCGCCACCTGTCCTGAAGGGACGCCGGCCATGCGCGTTCCTCCAGTTGTACACCCGGTGCGCCGCGCGCACCGCCACCACGGCCGCGGGTCAGCCCCCGGCCTGCCCGTACTCGTCGTGCCAGTTCCACCACCCGTACGGCGGGGTCTGCGGGTAGCCCTCGGGCGAGTCCTCCCACTCCTCCTGCCGGCCGAGCGCGGTGATGTCGAGGTAGGCCCAGGTGCCGCCCATCACCTCGTCGCCGCGGTTGTTGACGAAGTAGGTGCGGAACACGCGGTCGCCGTCGCGGATGAAGGCGTTCGTGCCGTGCCACTGGTCCACGCCGAAGTCGGCGTCGAACCCGTCGGTCATGCTGTACCAGGGCATCGTCCAGCCCATCCGCGCGGCCACCCGCGCGATGTCCGGCCGCGGCGCCCGGGAGACGAAGGCGAGCGTGGTGTCCCGGGCGTTGAGGTGCGCGACGTGTGCCACCTGGTCGGCCACCAGTGAACAGCCGCGGCACGCGTGGTCGGGCCAGCCGAACACGCCGGGCTCGAAGAACGCGCGGTAGACGATCAGCTGCCGGCGCCCCTCGAACAGGTCGAGCAGGCTCACCCTGCCCGCGGGCCCGTCGAAGGCGTAGTCCTTCTCCACCTCCAGCCACGGCATCCGCCTGCGCTGCGCGGCCAGGGCGTCCCGGGCGCGGGTCAGCTCCTTCTCCTTCACCAGCAGCCGCTGCCGCGCGGCCTCCCACTCCCGCGGCGCGACGATCGGCGGGGTCGTCATCTCGTTCATGGTCGTCCTCCGGTCCGTCGGGTGTTCGCCGGTGCGCCTACGCTCCGGTCGAGGTGGTCCTTCAACGCGTCGAGCCGCCCGTCCCAGTCGCGGGCCAGCGCGGCCAGGAACTGCTGCGCCACCCGCATCGGCGCCGAGCGCAGCCGGTACCGCACCCGCCGCCGCTCCCCCGGCTCGGCGGTCACCAGGCCGGCCTCGGCCAGCAGGGCGAGGTGTTTGGCGATCGCCTGCCGCGTGATCGGCAGCCGGGCGGCCAGGTCCGTCGCGGTGGCCGGACCGCCCGACGCCAGCGCGGCCAGGATGCCGCGCCGGGTCGGGTCGGCCAGGGCGACGAAGACCTGTTCGGCGATCGCCTCGACGTCGGCCGGCATCGTCAGGCGGCATCGAGGTAGTCGACCAGCTCGCCCAGCTCGCTCGCCCACCCCTTGGTGTTGCCGTCGAACGCCTCGCGGAAGGCGTCGTCCGGCAGCTGCGCGAAGCCGCTCTCGACCACGGTCAGCCGCGTGCCCGCACCGACCGGCTCGAGGGTGAACTCGACGTAGGTGCGGCGCGGGTCGTCCTCGGGCAGCCCGTAGATGTGCCAGGTGAAGCCGAACACGGTCGGCTCCTCCACCCGCTCCACCCGCATGTCCGCGACGGGCCCGTCGGTCCACCTCATCCGCGCGGACCCGCCCGGGCGCAGGTCGATCGTCGCCTCGTTGCCGAACCAGGTACCCAGCCCCTCGGCGGTGGTGAGCGCCGCCCACACCGCGGCCGGCGGGTGCGCGACCTCCACGGTCCGCTCGATGCGATCGGGAAATCCCATGACAGCCTCCACACCAGTAGCAACCGAACGGTTGCTACTTTATGGCAACCTTTCGGTTGCGTCAATAGGCGCGCGGCATCGCCCGCCCGGGTGCGGGCGGCGACGAGGGAGCGGGGCCGCTACCGGCGGCCGAGGCGGCCGACGGCGCCGAACGCCATCGGGATGAGCAGCCAGACGGGCCAGAAGTACTGGAGGTGGCCGGAACCGAGGCTGGTGGCCAGCCAGATCACCGTGCATACGACGAAGATGCCGCCGAACCCGCCCAGCCACGCCCGCACGACCTGACCGCCGCGCCGCGACCGCACCGGCGGCGGGGCGGGCGCCCGCCCCGGCTCGGGGTCGACCGGGGGCTGCGGCGCGACGGCCGTGCCGGGCAGGTCGTCGAGCAGCCCGTCGAGGTCTCCGTAGGTCTTGGCGGCGTAGGTCTTCTGCAGGCGCTCGTCGTACTCGGCGAGATCCAGGCGGCCCTCGTCGAGGGCCTGCTTCAGCTTGTCCGCCACCGCCTGGCGGTCGCTGTCGGCGGCCCGCATCTCGTCACGACCCATGGCGTCCAGGATGCCAGCACCGGGCCCGCACGTGTGCGGCGGCGTGGAATGATCGCCGCGGACGTCACGGAGGGGGATCCGATGAGCACGCCGGTGGTGCTGCGCGAGGCCGTGCGGTCCGACCTGCCCGGGATCGCCGCGCTCATGCGCCGGTCGGTGCTCGACGTGTTCCCCCGGTTCCACGACCAGCGGGAGACGGCCTCGGCCGCCCGCTACCTCACCGAGCCCGACACGGTGCTGATCGACGACGGCACCTACTTCGTCCACGAGGCGGACGGGCAGATCGTCGCCTGCGGCGGCTGGAGCAGGCGCGACAAGCTCTACACCGGCTCCGGCGACGAACCCACCGACGACCGCCTGCTCGACCCGGCCACCGAGCCCGCGCGGGTGCGCGCGATGTTCGTGCGCGGCGACTGGACCCGCCGCGGCCTGGGACGCGCGATCCTCGACCGGTCCGCGCACGCCGCGCGGGCGGAGGGCTTCCGCACCCTGGTCCTGATGGCCACCCTGCCGGGCGTGCCGCTGTACCGGGCGTTCGGCTTCCGCGAGGTGCGCCGCGCCGACGTCCCGCTGCCCGACGGCGTCGTCCTCGACGGTGTCGCGATGGAGTACCCGTTGACCGGCTGAGCGCGGCGGCTCAGGAGACGTGCCGCGCGGCGATCTGTGCGCCGCCGGTGCGTACCCGCGGGGCGAACGAGCGCGCACGGGAGGCCACGCCGGGTCGCAGGACCTGCTCGAGCGCCGCGGTGAGCGAGCCGGCGGTCGGCTCGCCGTCCGGGTGCGCTGTCCCGATCCCGAGGGCCCGCACACGCCCGGCGAGGTAGGGCTGGTCGTACAGGTGCGGCACGACGACCTGGGGCGCGCCGGCGCGGGCGGCGGCGGCGCGCCGGCCGGATCCAGCGGCCGACCACCCGCTACCGGGTCGCGGTGCCGGCCGCGCTCCCGGCGGGCACCGGCGCACCGGCGGCGACCAGGGCGAGCACGGACTCCGCCGGGGCCGGACCGACGCAGACCGCGACCACGTCGACCAGTTCGTCCCAGGCGGCGAGTCCGGTGTGGACGTCGGTCGCGTCGCCGAACACCGCGACCTGGGGCAGCAGCGGGTCCGCCGCCCGGGGCCAGACGAGCCTGCCCGGCACCGGCTTCGGGTTGGCCGCCCGCAGCGCGGCGACCTCGGCGGCGTAGCCGTTGGCCGCGACGAGGTCCCCGTAGAACGGGCCCATGCCGGTGAGGTACCAGCCGGCCATCTGCTCCGAGACCAGCCGCCCGGGGCCGGCGGGACCGTCCAGCGCCACGCCCGGACCGCAGATCATCTCCGGGTCGCCCACGGCCGAGTCCCGCACCCGGGCCCGGATCTCGCCGACCCGGTCGCGCGGCAGGAACGCCGGGAACCAGCCGTCGCCGTGCTCGGTGGCGACCGCGCTCGTCCTCGGTCCCAGGCCGGCGATCCACAGCGGCAGCCCCGGCCGCGCGGGCTGCCCGAGGGCGAGACCCGCACGGCCACCGGGAACACCGGCGGCCCGCTCGCCCCGCAGCAGTGCCCGCACCTGCCGTGCCGTGGACCGCAGCCGCCCGGCCGGGTCCGCGAACGGGAGGCCGTGGAACCGTTCGGCGAGCGTGGCCGTGCTCGCGCCGAGCCCGAGGGTGAACCGGCCGCCGGACAGGTCGTCGAGCGTGGCGGCCGTCATGGCGAGCGTCGCCGGGGACCGGCCCCACACGGAGAACACCCCCGACACCAGCCGGATGCGGTCGGTCCGCAGGGCGATCTCGGCGAGCACGACCCCCGCGTCCAGCCCCCACCCCTCCGGCACGACGACGGCCTCGTAACCCAGTTCCTCGGCGAGCACCGCCGCCCGCACCAGCAGGTCGCGCCTGGTCTCCATCGGCGTGAAGACGAGCGCGCGGCGCACGCGCCGGTCGATGTCGTGCAGGCTCACGCGACGCGCCCTTCGGCGAGGACGAACCAGGTGGTGACCGCGACGGCCGCGGGCCGCCCGGCGTCGTCGACCAGTGCGGCCTCGGTGACGACCTTGCGCCCGGACCGCCGCACCGGCCGGCTCAGCAGCGAGTACCCGGTCCCGCCGGTCACCGGCCCGCTGATCTCGACGGCCAGCTCGCCGGTGACCACGGACGCGCCCCGCGGCGCGGCGGCGATCACCGGTCCGGCACTGCCGCAGTCCAGCGCCGCCCAGACCAGCCACGCCGGCACCTCTCCGGTACCGGGTGGCGACCAGCGGGTGGCGTGCACCCCCGCGTCGGGGACCGGTCCGGGACGCAGCCCGAGACCGTCCCGCTGCGGACGGTCCGGCCCGCAGGCGAAGCAGGTGGGGAACGGGTGCACACCGTCCGCCGCGGACAGCCAGTCGAGCTCCGCGCGCCGGATGACGTCCGCGGGCAGCGGGGCGAACCGGCCGACGTCCAGCGCGCCGGGCAGCCGGCGGACGGTGGCCACCGGGTCCGCGCCCGCGCTCACCCGCAGCGCCCCGTCCGCGGTGGCGCCGGGCTCGAGCGGGGTCCGCAACGGGATCGGGGCGAGCAGGCGCACGACCGCCGCCCGCGCGTCGACCAGCTCGGCCATCCGGCCGGCGGCCACTCCCCCGTGCCCGGAGGCGGGCGGGCCGTTGAACCGGGACTCGATGATCACGACGGTTCCCCCTCCCCGCCCGGCCGGCGGGCGATGACGAACTGGTGGTCGTTGCGCAGCCGGTAGACCCCGCGGTGGTCGCGGCAGGGCTCGATGGCGGCGAGCACGTCGCGGCGCAGCGCGTCGCGATCACCGTGGCGCAGCGCGGGGACCGCCGGGCCCGTGCTCGTGACGGCCCGCCAGGCGGTGTCGGCGTCCGGCCATTCGATGGTCGACACGCGCGAGCCGCGCTCGACGACGTCGAAGCCCGCATCGCGCAGCATCCGCTCGGCGACGCCGTCGTGGGCGATGTCGTTGAGCCGCTTCATCGAGCCGAAGTGCTGCTCGGGCGCGTGGCGGGCGAACGCCTTGAAGCAGGCCCGCAGGTCCAGGGGCGGACCGCTGCCCCAGAAGCTGATGCCGATGAGCCCGCCGGGCCGCAGCACGCGGTGCGCCTCGAGCAACGCCGCCTCGCACCCGCCCCAGATCCCGTTGACCGACACCACCGCGTCGAACTCGTCCGCGCGCCAGGGCAGCTCGAACATCGAGCCGATCCGCAGGTCCGCGCCGGGGTTGCGGGCCCGTGCCACGTCGATGAGCGCCTCGGCCGCGTCGATGCCGTGCACGGTCGCGCCGCGGGCGCCCGCGTGGCGGACGGCCAGCCCGGCGCCGCAGGCGACGTCGAGCAGCCGCAGTCCCGGGCCCACGCCGAGCCGCTCGAACATCGCCACGATCACCTCCAGCGCGTAGTGCTCGTAGAAGCAGGCCCAGTCGTCGGCGCTGTGGCCCCACGCGGCACCCGCCGCGCGCCAGTCGTGCCCGGCCCCGGAGCCCGCGCGTCCGGTGAACGTGGAAGTCGTCATGGCCACCACGGTGCGCCGGGCGGCCGGGCGAGACGTGGCGGAACCGTGGCGATCTCGTGGCGGCCGACGGGCGGCCGACCGCCAGGAGATCGCCCGCCCGTCGCCATGCTTCGCTCCGCGCGCTCCCGCAGCCTTGGCCCCGTCCGGCACACCGGCTGCCGCGACCGAACACCACCGAAGGGACAGAACCGAATGACCACGCTCCAGAACACGACCGCCTCCAACGGCGTCCACATCGACGCGCTGCCGGTCCGCGCGGATCGCGCTGACCGAGGCGCCGCAGGCCGCCCGGTTCCAGTGGCGGGCCCGGTGCGAGTGGGTGAACGGCACCCACAGCCGCACCACCGTGCACGACTTCTCCGGGCTCGGCGGCGAGCAGGCGCACCGGGTGCCGTTCGTCGTGGACGGCGACCACCCGGAGATCTTCGCCTCCGAGGACCACGGCCCGACGCCCGTCGAGACCGTGCTGGCCGGCCTGGCCGGCTGCCTGAGCGCCGGGGTCGCCACGGTCGCCGCCAACCGCGGGGTGAGGCTGCGCAAGGTCACTGCGTCCGTGGAGGGCGACATGGACCTGCGGGGCATGCTCGGCATCGATCCCGACGTGCGCAACGGGTTCAGCGGCATCCGGGTGCGGTTCGACGATCGACGCCGACGCGTCCCGGGAGGACGTCGAGGCGATCGTGGCCCAGTCGCAGAAGCGCTCCGCGGTCTTCGACATCCTGACCAACCCGACCACCGTCACCGTCGAGGTCGGCTGAGCCGCGCCGGGCGGGAGAGGAGCGAGTCGCATGCGGACCACCGTCGTCGTCGTCGGGGGCGGGCAGGCCGGGCTGGCGACCAGCCGGTGTCTCACCGGCCGTTCGGTGGACCACGTGGTCCTCGAGCAGGGCACCGTCGCACACTCGTGGCGGACCGCCCGGTGGGACTCGCTGCGCCTGCTGACCCCGAACTGGATGAGCCGGCTGCCGGGCCACCGCTACCGCGGCGCGGACCAGGACGGCCACCTGACCGCCGCCGGGGTCACGGGCTTCCTCGACGAGTACCGGCGGACGTTCGACCCGCCGGTGCACCCGCACACCACCGTCACCGGGGTGCGCCCGGCGGTCTCGGGGTTCCGGGTCGACACCGACCAGGGGTGCTGGCACGCGCCGGGCGGTCGTGGTGGCCACCGGCCCGGGCGCCGAGCCGCGCGTCCCGGCCGTCGCCGCCGCGCTGCCGCCCGGCATCGCCCGGCTCACCGCGCTGGACTACCGCCGGCCGGCACAGCTCGGGCCGGGCGGCGTGCTGGTGGTCGGCGCGTCGGCCTCGGGCGTGCAGATCGCCGACGAGCTGCGGCGCAGCGGCCGGCAGGTCACGCTCGCGGTCGGCGAGCACATCCGCCTGCCGCGGACCTACCGCGGCCGGGACATCCACTGGTGGCTGGACGCGATCGGCCAGTTCGACGAGCGCCACGACGAGGTGGCCGACCTCGCCCGGGCACGGCGGCTGCCGTCGCCGCAGCTGATCGGCTCGGCGTCGCGGCGCACGCTGGACCTCGGCGCGCTGTCCGCCGCCGGTGTCGAGATCGTCGGCCGCCTCGTGGGGGTGGCGGGCCGGCGGGCGCAGTTCTCCGGGTCGCTGGCCGCCGTCGTGGCGGCCGCGGACCTCAAGCAGGACCGGCTCCTCGCGCGCATCGACGCGCAGTCGCCGGCCACGGTCCCGGCGGCGGGCTCGCCCCACCGGAGCGGCCGGGGCGCACCCGGCTCCCGGCGGCGCCGACCGAGGTGGAGCTCGCCCGGTTCGGCACGGTCATCTGGGCGACCGGCTACCGGCCGGCCTACCCGTGGCTGGACCCGGCGCTGCTCGACCGCCGCGGGCGGCTGCGGCACGACGGCGGCGTGCTGGCCGTCCCGGGCATGTACGCGCTCGGGCTGCCGCTGACGAGGACGCGGCGGTCGGCCTTCCTCGACGGGGTCGGCGCGGACGCGCACGAGCTCACCGCACACCTGGCCGGGCGTCTGCGGCGCCGCGACGTCGCGTGAGGCCCGGCCGTCAGCGGCCGGCGACCGACCGCATCCAGGCGACTGCCTCGTCCCCGATCTCCTCGAGGGTCTCCGCCGGCGGCGCGTCGTCCGGTCCGGGCGCCACGGCCTCCCGCAGCCGCCGGTAGACGCAGGTGACCTGGAAGCTCTGCGTCGGGCCGGCCGGCGGCCCGGATGGCCCGCAGCCACCGGTCGGCCCGGTCGTGCTCGCCCAGCCGGTGGGCGAGCGCGGCGGCCGGGACCAGCAGGTCCGGCAGGCTCGGCTGGCCCGCCTTGGCCAGCCGGGCACGGATCGCGACGACCAGCGCCGTCGCCTCCGCGCGCTCGCCCGCGGCGGCGTACACGGCGGCCGCGATCACCTGGTTCGCCCACATCGTGAGGTCCGGACCGAGCCGGGTGAGCAGGAAGCCGACCCAGTGGCGAACCCGCCCGGGCTCGGGAACCCCGCAGCACGCCACGAGCGCGACCACGGCGACGAAGCTGTCGTGGCCGAAGCCGGCGAGCGGGCCCGATCTCGCGACGACGACCTCGGCCTGGGCGACGGCCTCGTCGTAGCGGCGCATCATCGCCAGGTGGAACGCGCGGTAGGAGTCGGCGAGGTTGCGGGTGGCGGGCTCCCCGGCGACGTCGGCGAGGCCGGCCGCCTCCTCGACCATCGCGACCGCGCGGCCCGGGTCGGTGAACACCGTCGTCCAGGAGGCGAGCACCAGCGCGACCGCGATCAGCTCCGGGCTGCCCGACGCGCGTGCCGCGCGCAGCGCCTGGCTGCCGTGCTCGGCGATCGCCGCCGGCGACCGCACGGCCATGCCGGCGAACACGCCGGTGAACCGCAGCCGGGCCACGGTCGCGGGATCGTCGAGGACGTCGAGCAGCTCGCCGACCCACTGCAGGACCTCGGCCGCCCGCGCGCCCGCGTCGCAGTGCATGGCGAACGCGGCACCCGCGACCAGCAGTGCCGCGTCCTGCGCGCGGCCGGCCGCGACCAGGTGGCGCTGGGCGGCGCGGATGTCGTCGTGGTGGCGCAGGCACCATTCCGCCAGGTCGAAGTCGTAGAGGTGGGCACGCGGCGCGGCGCCGACCCGGCCGAGGCACCAGCGGGCGTGCCGGGCCGCGTGCCGGTCGGCGTCGCTCTGCCGCCGGACGAACAGCCGGACCGTCTCCAGCAGCCGGAAACGCCGCTCCGCCGCGGGGGTGCTCACGACGAGGCAGCGCTCGACGAGGTGGGCCAGCAGCACCGCGGGCGCGCCCGGCGGGAGGTCGTCGCACAGCTGCTCCACGTCGGCCAGCCCGAACGGGCCGGGGAACGCGGAGAGCCGGCCGAGCAGCTCCCGCTCCCCGGCGTCGAGCATCGCCAGGCTGCTCTCCAGCACCGACATCAGGCTCTCGTGGCGTTCCCGGCCCGACCGGCGGGCTCGCAGCATCTCGAAGCGCTGGTCGAGGCGGTCGGCCACCTCGGCCGGGCGCAGCAGCCGCAGCTGCGCCGCGGCGAGCTCGATGGCCAGCGGCAGGCCGTCCAGGTGGCGGCAGATCCGCTGCACCGTCACGTGGTCGCGTTCCGGCACGGCCGCGCCGACGCGCTCGGCCGAGGCGAGGAACAGCGCGACCGCCGGCGCGGACAGGTCGTCGAAGGTCAGCGGCGGCACCGGGACCTGGCGCTCGTCCGGCAGGTTCAGCGGCTCCCGGCTGGTCACCAGGAAGCGCGGCGCGGACGTGTGCTCCAGCAGGTGGTCGAGCGTGGCGGCGGCGTCGTCGCGGACGTGCTCGCAGTTGTCCACGATGAACAGCGCGGCGCGGTCGGCGAGCGTCCGGGCGAGCTGCGGGCGGGTGTCGCCCGGGGACAGCGCCACACCGGCCACGTGCGCGACGGCCGTGTCGACGGACCGCCGGTCGCCGGCGGACACGAGGTCGACGAACCAGACGCCGTCCGGAAACCGGTCCAGCACCCGGCGCCCGGCGGCGACGGCCAGCCGGGTCTTGCCCGTGCCACCGATACCGAGCAGCGAGACCAGCCGGTGCCGGCCGAGCAGCGTGTCCACTTCGGCGATCGCGTCGGCACGGCCGAACAGCGGCGTGCGCTCCGCGGGCAGGTTGTCCGCGCCGCCGGGCGCCTCGGTCGCGGCCGGCGCCGCGACCTCGCTGGCCTCCGCGGCGAACCGGTAGCCCCGCCCGTGCACGGTCTTGACCCAGCGCTGGCTGCGGCCGTCGTCGCCGAGTGCCTGGCGGACCCGCTTGATCCGGCTGGTCAGCGCGGAGTCGCTGACGAACCGGTCGCCCCAGACGGCGTCGAGCAGCTCGGTCTTGTGCACCACCCGGTCGCGGTGCCGGACGAGGTAGGCGAGGAGGTCGAAGACCTGCGGTTCCATCGGAACCGGCACCCCGTCGCGGCGTAGTTCGAACGTCGTGGTGTCGAGGTCGAAACCCGCGAACGAGACCCTCACCGCGCCAGTATCGCACCGGGTTCGCGCGGTCCGGGGCGTTCGCGAACCGCGCTGTCGCACCGAGGTCATCACCCGACGGGTGATAGCTTCGACCCTCTGTTTCCTGGAGTAGGAGGACACCGGATGTCGCCCACCGCCGTGGCTCGCCTGGCGATGGTGTCGCTGGACTGCGCGGAACCCGTGCCGCTGGCGCGGTTCTGGGCCGCCCTGCTCGACGCCGAGGTGATCGTGAGCGACGACGAGGTCTCCGCGGTGCAGACCGACACCGTCATGATCGCGACGATCCGGGTGCCCGGCTACCGGCCGCCGACGTGGCCGGGCGGTGAGACGCCCAAGCACATCCACCTCGACCTCGCGGTCCGCGACCTCGACGAGGCGGAGGCCGAGGCGCTGCGCCTCGGCGCGGACAAGGCCGACCACCAGCCCCGGCCCGACCAGTGGCGGATCTTCCTGGACCCGGCCGGACACCCGTTCTGCCTCACCGCGAACATCCCGTTCACCGTCGGGTGAGCGCCGCGGGCTCGCGCCTGCGCACCGCCGCCGCCGACATCCACAGCAACGCGCGCTTCAGCAGCGGCGCGACCGGCCGTTCCACGTACCGGTGCACGAGCCAGGCGAGCAGCATCATCGCGCCGGTGACCAGGACGACCAGCACGCGCGGCGGGACGTCCCACTGCCACAGGTAGAGCATCGTGCCGCCGAGGTCCAGGTGCAGCAGGTACAGCGGGTAGGTCATCGCACCGAGGACCACCAGCCAGCGCCCGCGCACCCGGCTCAGCCGGCCCAGCGCGACGGCCGCGACCAGCAGGAAGCACACCGCCAGCAGCACCACCGCCGGCCACCTGCGGGCCGGCTCGCCGGGGTAGGACTCGAGGCCCGCCCGGTACATCGCCGCCGGCACGGCCAGCACGAACGAGACCGCGACGATCCCCCACGTCACGAGCGCCGGCCGGAACCGGTACATGAGGTGGAACGCGATGCCCGCGGTGAACAGGGGCGCGTAGTCGGTCATCAGCACGGTGTGCACCAGCGCGCCGTCCGGCACGACCGCCCTGGTCACCGCCGCCGCGCCGAGCCAGACCACGCAGAACCCGACCACCCGCCGGTAGGTCAGCCCCCACCACACCAGCAGCGCGAACAGCAGGTAGAAGCGCAGCTCCGCCCACAGCGTCCAGTACACCTCCGCGACCGGGCGCACCCCGAGCGGGTCCTGGAACATCGTCAGGTTGACCAGCACTCCGTGCCAGTGCGGCGGCCGCTGCACGTACGGCCAGATCACCAGCACCACCGCCACCGCGATCACCGACAGCCAGTACGCCGGGTACAGCCGGACCACCCGCGACAGCAGGAACCGCCCCACCCCGCGTCCCCAGCTGCTCATGCAGATCACGAAGCCGCTGATCAGGAAGAACAGGTGCACCCCGAGCCAGCCGTGGGTGGCCAGCTGGTCCGGGAAGATCGTGGCGGTGCGCCGGTGCCAGACGCGGTCGAGGGTGGTGAAGTGGTAGGCCACGACCGCCATGGCCGCCAGGAACCGCAGGCCGTCCAGCACCTCCAGCCGGGGCCGGCCCGACCCGCCCACCCCGTCCGTCCGCTCCTCGACACGACTCACCGCGATCCGTCACCTCCACACCCCACACGTGGGGCGGCGGTGAACGGTTCTCCCGGAGGCGGCGGGGCCGTTCAGGCGAGGCTGAACTTCTCCGCGTGCACCTGCCCGGCGGGCATGCGCAGCCCGCGCAGCGCACTCAGCACGGCGTCGGTCATGGCGGGCGGGCCGCAGACGTAGACGTCGCGTTCGGTGATGTCGGGGACGAGGTGGCGCAGCCCCTGCGGCTCGAACGGCCGCACCCCCGCCCCGGTCCGGCCGGTGAGCAGGTGCAACCTCCCGCCGCGGGCCGCGACGAGGTCGCGCACCTCGTTGAGCAGCACGGCGTCGTGCTCGCTGCGCACCCGGTAGAGCACCACGACGTCACCGGCCATCTGCTCCTCCAGCATCGCCCGCACCGGCGTGATGCCGACCCCGCCGGCGATCAGCAGCGAGCCCGGCCGCGTGCGGTGCAGCGAGGTGAACGCCCCGTACGGGCCCTCCAGGAACGCGCGCGAGCCCACCGGGAGGTGCCGCAGCCCGGCACTGGTGGTGCCGACCGCCTTCGCGGTCAGCCGCAGCGTGCGGCCGTTGGGCGCGGCGGACATCGAGAACGGGTTCGCCAGCCACCAGTGGTTGTGGCCGGGGAAGCGCCAGATGAAGAACTGGCCGGCCCGGGCCGGCAGCCGGTCGAGGTGGCGGCCGGTGACGTACACCGACACCACGTCGTGGGACTCCGGCACCACGGCCTCGACCCGGAACCGGTGGTAGGCGTTGCGCCACACCGGCAGCGCGATCCGCCCGGCGACCAGCGCGCCGAACGCGAACAGCCACAGCGCCCACCAGTAGATCCGCGCGAACGGGGAGGACTTGAACGTGGTCGTCTCGAGAAGCTGGTGGACGAACACCAGCCCGAGCGCGAGGTAGATCAGCACGTGCAGGCCGTGCCAGGTCTCGTACCGCAGCCGCCGCCGGACGTACCGGGTCGAGATCGTCGCGACCACGACGATCACCGCGGCGGCGAGCATGCCCAGCAGCGAGGCCGGCACGCCGGCCAGCGCGAGGAACGTCTTCGCCATCGACGTGTCGTCCAGCGTCGCGTAGCCGAGCACGACCAGGGTGGCGTGCGTGAGGATGGTCCACAGCAGGGTGAAGCCGACCCACCGGTGCCAGACGGTCAGCCGGTCCATGCCGATGCGGCGGTCCAGCCATGGCAGCCGGGACACCAGCAGCAGCTGGAACATCATCACGAGCGCGGCGTGCAGGCCGAAGAACTTGGCGACCGTGAGGATGTCGTTCTTGCCCGTCCCCGCGGCGACGAAGAGCCCCTCCACGACCCCCAGGTTGACGGCGACGAACGTCCACATCGCCCACCGTGCCGCCATGTGCGGCGGTACGGACGCACGCCGCTCCTGCCGCCGGGTCGTCGCCACCATTGCCACCTCCGGTTCCGCCCGGCCGCCCTCGGCGCCGGTGCCGCCCTCGACGACCGGTCGAGTTGGTCGCCCAGTATGTACGAATCGGTGGGATACCGGATTCCGTGAGCGTCACATCCTGGCAAAAATCGGACAGTGCACACGGCCTCGCGGCGCGTGACGCGCGGAGGCCCGGCCCCGTCGCGGGCCGGGCCTCCGGTGTCACGCCGCTCAGGCGACGGCCTCCAGCGGGTTGTAGTAACCGCCCCGCTGGCCCGTGGCGTTCGGGTGGTAGGACTCGTCGATGGGCCAGGTGACGCTGTTGATCCACCGGGTGCCCGACGCGCAGATCTCGTGGCCCGCGAACGTGTTGCGGCCGTCGAGGTAGGTGAACCCGAACGCGGCGGCCCGGCCGGAGATCACCTGCGCGAGCACGTCCGAGGACTGGTTGATCGCCGCCCGCTTGGTCTCGCTCAGGCCGATCCAGCAGCTCCCGTTGAGCTTGTAGATGTGCGGGTAGCCCACCACGACCACGCGCGCGCTCGGCGCCCGGTTGCGGATCTGGGTGTAGACGTTGTCCAGCCGCCCGGGCAGCGTGGTGCGCGCGAAGTTCTGCGCGTCCTGGTTGGCGCTCACGCACGTGGAGTCGGAGCTGAGGTTGCAGGTCGTCATGACGTCGGCGAACCCGGCGTCGTTGCCGCCGATGGAGATCGTCACCAGCGCGGTGCTCGAGGTGACGGCGGAGACCTGGCTGTTGAGCACGTCGCTCGTCACCGCGCCCGAGCAGGCCACGAACGCGAACGAGGACGGCGCGTTCGCGTTGGCCCACAACTGCGGGTACGAGTTCGCGCTGCGCTTGCAGCTACCGCTGCTGCCGTAGCTGCCCGCGCCGGTGCCGGACGAGTAGGAGTCGCCGAGCGCGACGTATCTTCCGGTCGCCGCGGAGGCCGGCAGGGCCAGCCCGAGCATGGTGAGGGCCGCGAGAACCGCGACGAGGATGGGACGAGTGAGGCGCACAGTTACCTCCCGGGGCAGGGTTTCCCGATCTGATAATGATCGCCCCGGACGTACTCGCCGGTAATCGTCTGGTCAGCCCTTACCGTTGCCAGATTCCGCGCGAACGGCGCATGGCCTTCCCCCCGACGGAGGCGTCAGTCTCCTGTGGATCGATCAGGAGGGCGCCCGAGTCCACACCGGACGGCCGGCGGCGCTACCCGCCCGCCGCGCCGCGCGGGTCCGCGGCGCCGCCGTCGCCGGACGCGGCGAGGGTGGCGAGCAGTGCGAGGGTCCGGGCGCTCTGCGAGCCTGGCTCCGCGTGGTAGATCACCAGCAGCTGGCCGCCCGAGTCGCCGATCGAGAGCTTCTCGCGGCGCAGCTCCAGCATCCCCGCCCGCGGGTGGCGCAGCCGCACCGGCGCGCCGCCGAGCGGCTTGACGTCGTGGCGCGCCCAGAGCCGGCGGAACCGCTCGCTCGCGAGGGACAGCTCGCCGACCAGCTGGACGATCCGCGGGTCGTCGACGTCGGTGCCCAGCGAGGCGCGGAACGACGCGACCATGCCGGCGGTCGCCTGCTCCCAGTCGGGGTGCAGGTCGCGCTCCCGCTCGTCGAGGAACACCGAGCGCAGCCGGTTCTCCCCCGGCCGGATGCCCGGCGACAGCGCGGTCGCCAGCCGGTTCGCGGCGAGCACCTCGAACATCCGGTTCTCGACGAACGCGGGCAGCTCCAGCGTGTCGACCAGCTGCCGGATGCCCGCCGGCACGACCTCGCGGCGCGGTCGCCGCCGCCGCGCCGGCCGGGCGGCGGACAGGTTCAACAGATACTGCGTCGCGGCCGCGTCCAGCCCGAAGACGCGGGCGAGCGCCTCGAGCACCTGCGGCGAGGGGTTGCGGTCGCGGCCCTGCTCGAGCCGCAGGTAGTAGTCCGCGCTGATGCCGGCCAGCGTCGCGACCTCCTCGCGGCGCAGCCCCGGCGTGCGGCGCACGCCCGTGACGCGCAGGCCCACCTCCGCCGGGTCCACGAGCTCGCGGCGCGCCCGCAGGTAGTCCCCCAGCGCGTTCGACCTGGTCACGGCTTCACTATAGGCACGGCCGGGCAGCCACAGCCTGGTCCCGCGAGCCCCAGGATCACCGGGACACTCCCTGCCCGACCGCGCACGGCGCATGGTTGTTGCCGCCCGCGGCGCCCGGCCGCGAGCAGGAAGGAACCCGAATGGCATCCCACGACCTGCCCGGCGGCACCTACCGCGTCGGCGACCTCGAGCTGACCCGGGTCGGCTACGGCGCGATGCAGCTCGCCGGGCCCGGCGTCTTCGGCCCGCCTCGGGACCGCGACGCCGCGATCGCCGTGCTGCGCGCCGCCGTCGACCTCGGCATCAACCACATCGACACGGCCGACTTCTACGGACCGCACGTCACCAACGAGATCATCCGCGAGGCGCTCGCGCCCTACCCGGACGACCTGCACATCGTGACGAAGGTCGGCGCCCGCCGCGACGAGCAGGGCGGCTGGCCGAGCGCGCGCACGCCGGCCGAGCTGCGCGAGCAGGTGCACGACAACCTGCGCCGCCTCGGGCTCGACGCGCTCGACGTGGTGAACCTGCGCGTCGGTGGCTTCCAGACGGCCGAGGCGGGCTCGATCGCCGAGCAGTTCGAGGCACTCGCCGACCTGCGTCGGCAGGGACTGATCCGGCACCTCGGCCTCAGCACGGTGGACGCGGACCAGCTCGCCGAGGCGCAGGCGATCGCGCCGGTCGTCTGCGTGCAGAACTTCTACAACGTCGCCCACCGCGAGGACGACACGCTCGTCGAGCACACCGCGCGGCACGGCATCGCCTACGTGCCGTACTTCCCGCTCGGCGGCTTCTCACCGTTGCAGTCGGACACCCTGCACGCGGTCGCCGCACGGCTCGGCGCGACCCCGCTGGCCGTGGCCCTCGCCTGGCTGCTGCGTCGCTCGGCGAACATGCTGCTGATCCCCGGCACCTCGTCGGTGGCCCACCTGCGCGAGAACGTTGCGGGCGCCGGGCTCGACCTGCCGGACGACGCGGTCGCGGACCTCGACGCGGTGGGCGGCGGCACGCTCACAGCAGCAGCAGACCGGCCAGGCCGATGAGGAGCAGGCCGGCGCTGACGCCGAGCGCGGCCGCGAGGTGCCCGCGCCACCACCGCACGCGGGCGATCAGCGGCTCGGGCAGCAGGTCGACGTCGAACGACCGCAGCGCCACCTGGTAGGCGAGCATCGACGCCGTCCCGGTCGCGCCCACCACCATCAGCGCGGTCGCGATCTCGCGGGCGACGATCAGGTCCAACTCGATCCTCCTCGGGTCCGGGCGCCCGGCCGCGGGCGAGGCGCCGCGACTCGCCCCGCCCGCGGCCTGGCCAACCGTTGCCGGACGGGTTCCGGCGTCGGTCGTGCGGTGGTGCGGTGGCCGGTCACGGCCCGAACGTCCCCACGATGAGGAACGTGTTCAGACCGATGATCAGCGCCGCACAGCACGCCGCGGTGGCTGTCGTCAGGCGCCTGTTCACGAACGCGCCCATGAGATCCTTCCGCCTGGTCAGCAACAGCAGCGGCACCAGCGCGAACGGGATGCCGAACGACAGCGTCACCTGGGAGATCACCAGCACCTGGGTGGCCGGCAGGCCCAGGGTCAGCACGACGAGCGCCGGCAGCATGGTGACCCCGCGCCGGACCAGCAACGGCACCCGGCGCCGGATGAAGCCCTGCATGACGACCTGTCCGGCGTAGGTGCCGACGCTGGAGGAGGACAGGCCGGACGCCAGCAGGGCGGCGGCGAACGCGAGCGCGGCGCTGCCCCCGAGGACCCGGCCGAGCTCGGAGTGCGCGAACTCGATCGGGTCGTGGTCACCCAGGCCCGCGTCGCGCAGCAGCGACGCCGCGAGCACCAGGATCAGCAGGTTCGTCACGCCGGCCGCGCCGAGGGCGACCGCCACGTCGACGCGCTGCGAGCGGAGCAGCTTGCGGCGGGAGCGCTCGTCCTCCCAGCGGGCCCGGTTCTTGGTCAGCGCGGAGTGCAGGTAGATCACGTGCGGCATCACCGTCGCGCCGATGATGCCGACCGCCAGCATCAGGCTGTCCGGGCCGGCGAGGGTCGGCACGAGCCCGGCGGCGATCGCCGCGCTGTCCGCGCCGACCCACACCACGCTGTAGGTGAAGCCCAGGAACACCACGCCGAACAGGCCGGCGATCGCGAGCTCGAAGCGCCGGTAGCCGCGTTGTTCCAGGGCCAGCAGGCCGAACGCGACCACGCCGGTGATCACCCCGGCGGGGGCCATCGGCACGCCGAACAGCAGGTTCAGCCCGATCGCCGCGCCGACGAACTCGGCCAGGTCGGTGGCCATCGCGACCAGCTCGGCCTGGATCCACAGTCCGGTCGACACCGGCCGGGACATCCGCGCGCGGCACAGCTCGGGCAGGTCCCGGCCGGTCGCGATGCCGAGCTTCGCCGACAGGTACTGGACCAGGATCGCCATCGCGTTGGCCAGCACGATGACCCAGACCAGCGTGTACCCGAACTGCGCCCCCGCGGTGATGTTCGTGGCGAAGTTGCCCGGGTCGATGTACGCGACGCTCGCGACGACGGCGGGGCCGTACACCCCGATCCCCGTCCGCCGCCGCCGCGAGGCCGGCCGCAGGAAGGTCACGTCACCTACCGGGTTGCGCTCGAGCACGCCGCGACCTCCCGCGTCCGAACCGTGGTTACCACTGCCGGCGAACCGGCCGATCAGCCCACCGACGGCCCGAGCCCCAGCGACTGCGGCGTGCTGGAGTCCGGTGACGGCTGGTGCAGGCCCTCGTCGAGCGGGCCGAACTCGGTCATCAGCGCCGGGCTGCCACCCCACGGGGTCTGCTCCTCGGCGATCAGCGAGTTCGTGGTCAGCAGCAGCCCCGCGACCGAGGCACCGTTCTGCAGCGCCGATCGGCACACCCGCAGCGGGTCGATGATGCCCGCCTCGACCAGGTTGCCGAACCGCCCGTGCAGCGCGTCGAACCCGTCGTCCGGACCGAGGTCCCGGGACTTCGCGAGCACCTGCGCAGCCGGGTAGCCGGCGTTGCTGGCGATCAGCCACGCGGGTTCGCTGAGCGCGGACCGCACGATGGCGGCGCCGATCTCGTCGTCGCCCTCGAGGCTCAGGCCGCTCAGCACCGACTCGGCGTGCAGCAGCGCGGCCCCGCCGCCGGCCACGATCCCCTCCGCGATCGCGGCCCTGGTCGCCGAGAGCGCGTCCTCCACCCGGTGCTGCAACTCCTTCAGCTCGGCCGGGGTGGCCGCGCCGACCCGGATCACCGCGACCCTGCCGGTGAGCGCGCCGATCCGCTCGGTGAGCACCTCCTCGTCCACACCGAACTGCGCGCGCTCCCGCTCCGCGCGCAGCTGGTTGACGCGGAACTCGAGGTCCTGGGCCGAACCCGCGCCGCCGACGATCGTGGTCGTGTTCTCGGTGACCCGCACCTGCTTGGCACGGCCGAGGTGCGCCACGGTCATGGACTCCAGGGAGAACGAGGAGTGCTTGGACAGCACCGCCCCGCCCACCACCGCGGCGAGGTCCTCCAGCTTGTGCAGGCGGCGGTCGCCGAACCCGGGCGCCCGCACCGCGACGGCCTGGAACGCGCCGTTGACGTGGTTGTGCACGAGCATGCTCAGCGCGGTGCCCTCGACGTTCTCGGCGATCAGGACGAGCGGGCGCGGATCCCGCATGATCCGGTCCAGGATCGGCATCAGCTGCTGGACCTTGGTGATCTTCTCGCTGCACATCAGGATGTACGGGTCGTCCAGCACGGCCTCCAGCCGGCCCGGGTCGGTGACCAGGTACGGCGAGAGGTAGCCGTTGTCGAACTCGAACCCCTCGACGAAGTCGACCGACATGCCGATGGACGGCGACTCCTCGACGGTGACCACCCCGGCCTCGCCGACGGTGTGCAGCGCGCGGCCGATGGCGGCGCCGACCACGTCGTCGTCGTTGGCCGAGATGGCCGCCACCCGCGAGTACTCCTGTTCGGTCGTGACCGGGTGGGCGACCTTCTCCAGGTGGTCCACCAGCAGGCCGACCGCCTTGTCGATGCCGCGTTTGATCAGCACCGGGTTGCCGCCGCCGGCGATGGCCTTCATGCCCTCCCGCACGACGGCCTGGGCGATGACGGTGGCCGTCGTGGTGCCGTCGCCCACCACGTCGTTGGTCTTGATCGCGGCCTCTTTCACCAGCTGCGCGCCCATGTTCTCGAACTGGTTCTTGAGGTGGATCTCGCGCGCGATGGTCACGCCGTCGTTGGTGACCACCGGCGAGCCGGTGATCTTCTCGATGATCACGTTGCGGCCCTTGGGACCCAGGGTGGACTTGACCGCCTCCGCCAGCTTGTCCACTCCGGACAGCAGCAGGTCGCGGGCCTCCGGACCGAAGCGCAGTTCCTTCGCCATCGTGTGTTCCCGTCTCTCGTCAGGGGGTGAGGATCGCGCGACCCCGGACCTGGCCCGCGTCCAGATCCGCGAGCGCGTCGAGCGCGGCGTCCAGCGGGTACTTCCTGGTGTGCAACGTGACCTGGCCGCTCTGCGCCAGCACCATCAGCTCGGCCAGGTCGTTGTAGGTGCCGACCAGGTTGCCGATGACGTTGCGCTCGGTCGAGATGATGTCGATCGTCGGGATGTCGATGTTGCTGCCGTAGCCGATGACGAAGTGCGAGCCGTTGCGCCGCGTCATCGCGAAGGCGTCCTGCTGCGCACCCTGCTCGGCGACGAAGTCGAGCACGACCTCGGCGCCGTTGCCACCCGTCAGGTCGAGCACTGCGTCGACCTGCTTCCCGTCGGCCAGGACGGTCTCGTGCGCGCCCAGCCCGGCGGCCAGCTCCAGCGCCGCGGCGTTGCGGTCGACCACGACCACCGTGCACGCGGTCAGCGCACGCAGCGACTGGATGCCGATGTGGCCCAGCCCGCCCGCGCCGTTGACCACGCACACGGTGCCCGGGTACAGCAGCGGCACCGCCTTGCGCACCGCGTGGTACGCGGTGATGCCGGCGTCCGCCAGCGCGGCCACGTCCTCCGGCCTGGTCGACGGGTCCAGCTTGATGCAGGCGCGCGCCGAGGTGAGCAGGTACTCGGCCATCCCGCCGTCGGTGTTGATGCCGGGGAACGTCGAGTTCTCGCAGTGCATGTCGTTGCCGCCGCGGCATGCGTGGCAGAGCCCGCAGGTGGGCGTCGGGTGCAGGATCACCGTGTCCCCGACCTCCACATTGGACACCGCGGGACCGACCTCGTGCACCCAGCCGGCGTTCTCGTGGCCGATCGTGTACGGCAGCGTCACCTCGGACTTCTCCGCCCACTGCTCCTCGATGATGTGCAGGTCGGTCCGGCACACCCCGGCGCCGCCGATCTTCACCACGACGTCGAACGGTCCGGTCGCCGTGGGCTCGGGCACCTCCTCGATGACCGGCTTGCTGTGATATGCGTGCAACCGAACGGCTTTCATGGGTGCTGCTCCTGTCCGTGTGTCGCGGGTTCACGGTCGGGGTAGCGGACCCGGAGCATGCCCCGGCACACTCCGGAGTTCGCTTCCTGGCTCACCCGGGTCAGCCGGGCGAACCCCAGATGGCGCCGCAGCCCGCCCGGCTCGACGCCGGCTCCCGTGGCGGGGTCGACGACCAGCGGGTCGCGGTCGGTGTGCGGCAGGCCGAGCTCGCGGCGCCGGGCCCGCAGCCGCTCGCGGTCCGTGCCGGGCGGCGCGTCGCCGAGGGTGAGCCCGGCGAGGCTCGCCGGTTCGGCCCCCGCGGTGAGCAGCGCCCGGCACACCCGGTCGGTGCCGGCGAGCACGGCCTTGCGCAGGAAGTCCGCGCGCAGGCCGTCCAGCTCGTCGGCGGCCTCGCCGGCGAAGGTGTCGACGAAGCCGGCCCGCGCCGCCACGCCCCGGTTGATCGCGTCCGCGGCGAAGTGGTCGACGAGCTCCACGACGGTCCTGCATACCCCCGGAACTCCGGACACGGCGTCGTAGGCATCGGCCACCATCAGGAACGCGAAGTTGGGCGCGCAGAAGTAGGTCGGCAGCCGGAGCTGGACGAACGCCTCGCCGGACGCGCTCACGTCGCACCGGGCCACGAACCCGAGGTCCGTCAGCGGTTCGTCCAGTTCCGGGTCCAGGACCGTGCCCAGCGCCGACCAGACCGCCGGCCGGATGCGGGCGGTCTGGTTCACCGTGTCGGCGCTCCGGCTCACGGCGAGGGCACCCCCACCGCCTCGGTGGTCGGCTCCTTGTCCGCCTCCAGCTCGCCGGGCACCTTGATGTCGTACAGGCGGGCGGCGTTCAGGCCGAGGATCTTCCGCTTGGCCGTCACGCTGAGCTTGCCGTAGTCGCCGAACTCCTCGTCGTCGGGCATGTTCCAGTCCACGAAGCCCTCGACCTGCCACCGGGGCTCCCAGATCGCGTAGTCCGCGCCGAAGAGCAGCTTGTCCTCGCCGAGCCAGAACATCAGCTCGCCCATGACCTTCGCGAAGAACCGCGGCCGGGCGTGCATCAGCCCGCCGATCACGACCGCCAGCCCGGCGTAGACGTTCGGCTCCTGGGTGGCCATGAAGCAGAAGTCCTCGATGCGGGGCAGGCCGACGTGCTCGACGACGAAGTTCAGCTCGGGGAAGTTCGTGGCCGCGTAGTCGACGTCGGCCATGTCGAAGGCGTCCTTGTCCAGCGGCCAGATGGTCGGTCCCTTGTGGACGTGGATGTTCTTCACGCCGAGTTCCTGGCACTTCTCCAGGTACCGGGCCGCCTCCGGGGACTTCAGGCTCCAGCCGCGCGAGTCGCCACGCCACTCCGCGGTGTAGAGCTTCACGCCCTTGCAGCCCCACCGCTTCACGCGTTCCTCGAGCGCGCGCAGGCCGTCGTCGCCCTCGCGCGGGTCCCACGTGGTGTTCACGACGAACTTGCCCGGGTGGCGCTCGGCCATCGCGCCGTCGGACTCGGTCGTGTTGAACCCGTTCGTGTACCACTGGCGCAGGTTCGTCGGCTGGAAGATCGCGACGTCCACGTGCCCGGCCTCGAACAGGTCGTGCATCATCGTCTCTTCGGAGTACTTCTGGAACTTCTCCAGCGGCCAGTGGGTCTCGGCCGGGCCCAGGCCCTGGTAGGCGTGGAAACACTCGATCCAGCCCTTGGCGTAATGCTCCTGGCCGGCCACCCAGTTCGCCGGGCTCGCGTCCCAGAAGTGAGTGTGGCCGTCGACCACGAAGTAGTCCACGCCGTCCTTCGTGTACATGTTCTCAACTCCACTGCGTGTGTCGCGGGTGACGGCCCGGCCCGCCGCCGGCGGGCCGGACACGTCACACGGCAATCGGGTCGGCTACTTGACGGGCTTGAGGTCGAAGTCGAGGTACTCGGCGGCGTCCTCGGGATTGGCGAACATGATCGTGCGGTCGTCGAGGTGCACCATCCGCCCGTAGTGGGTGGACATGCTCTCCTCGAACTCGGACGCGTTGAACCAGCCCTCCTCCTCGCCGGCGGCCTCGTCGACCTCGGCGTAGTCGACCTCCATCCGGCCGATCGCGTCGACGCGGATCATCGACGGCAACGGGGTGATCGTCACGTTCGGCTGGCGCTCCATCACCTGCGCGACGATCGCGCCGACCTGGTTGTTCATCAACGTGAAACCGCACTTGTTCGACGCCGAACTGTCCGACTTGAACGGACTCTCGGCAGTCTTGAAGGCCTTGACGGAGGTCACTGGCTCAGCTCCTTCGGTACTTGCAGACCCAGATCGGACAGGATCCCGGCGAAGCGGCTCTTCGCGCGGTCGAGACCGTCCTCGAAGCGCGGCGGCTTCGCGTCCGGCAGCGACCACAACGGCTGCAGGGTGCGCACGGCGGACAAGCACCGGGGCACCCAGTCGGCGAGCCACTGCTGCAGGATCTTCTTGTTGTGGTCGGCGAACTCCTTGTCGTCGACGAGCAGCCGGAACATCGGCCGGGTGTAGCGCAGGTCCCGCTCGGCGTAGTCGTACTCCTCGGCGCCGATCAGCGTCGGGGTGACGAAGTCGCCGTTGGCCGGGGCGGCCTGCTGGACCAGGTTGCTGCGGAACATCTCGCCGACCAGCGGCTCGAAGACCACGTTCGCCGCGAAGATCGCCTCGCACCAGTCCCAGATCGCGGTGAGCTGCTCGGCGAGGCTCCGCACGCCCTGCCACGCGGGGTCCTCGTTCCAGGTGGCCAGGTGCACGGTGCCGTCGAAGGCACCGATCTCCTCGGTGAGCGTGAGGTTGTACAGCGCGAGGTCCTGGGCGGACCGGATGCGGTGCATGCTGTTCACCGAGATGGCGTTGTTGTGCATGTTCGTCGGCGCCCGGCGGTTGGCGTTGGCGAACAGGTACAGCCCCAGGCCGTGGTCGACGTGCATCCACGCCCCGACGTGCCGGGCGACGAACTCCACCCAGTTGCGGTTCCACTGCTCGAACGCCTTGGCCTGGCGGGCGGCCTCGACGTTCTGGTTGAGCTGGCGGACCACGTTGGCGTTGTACCGGTAGAGGGTGAGCTCCCACTCCTCGTTGGGGTCACGGAACTCGTGCCAGCCGTGCGCCGGCCAGTCGTAGCCCTTGCCACCCGACCCCGGTCCGCGGGTGGGCACGGGCCGGTCGCTGCCCCACGCCTTCAGCGCGGTCCACTCGAGCGGGTAACCGCCCTTGCCGTCGGCGAAGGCGTACAGCCAGCCCTGCGACAGGTAGTGCCGCGGGTCGGGCTGCACCTCGACGGTGACGTCCTCGTAGTGGCTCTGCTTGCGCTTCTGGGCGGTGAAGTAGTTGAAGGTGCGCGAGTTCGAGTCCGGGAACACCTTGGCGCCCGCCTCGGCGTCGGTGAAGACCGGCTTCGGCACGCTGCGTTCTGTCGTGGTTGTCATCGGGACTTTCCGCCTCCCCGGGGTTGAAACGTCTGGTTGTGTTGGGCGAAGGTCGGTTCTGTTTGGTCACGCACTTGTGGCCGGCGTGCGTCACGTTCCCCTGGGATGCGGTTGTGAAGCCCTCGGCATGATTTCGGTCGTGAGGTCCACCTGTGGAACGTCATGGGTTCATGGACCTTCCGGGTCGCCGGTTGTCGTGAACTTGTCGTAGAAAACTCGCTTCTCCTCCACGCCGAGCTCGGGCAGCAGCTCGAGAGCCGCCTCCACCATCGGCGGGGGACCGCACACGTACGCGTCGGCGGCCCCGATGTCGGTGGCCAGCCTGCGCACCACGTCGGTGATGAGACCGACCTCTCCGTCCCAGTCCTCGTCCCCGGCCGGCTCGGAGAGCGCTGGCACGAACCGGAAGTCCGGCAGCGTGCCCTCCAGTGCCGTCAGCTCCTTCTCGAAGCAGAGGTCACGCCGCCCGCGCGCGCCGTAGTAGTACGTCGTCGGCCGGTCGATGCCCCGCTCGGCCATCGACCGCAGCAGGCACAGGATCGGCGCCATGCCGGCCCCGCCGCCGAGGAACACCAGCGGCCGGCCCGGCGCGTCCCGCAACGTGAACATGCCGTACGGGCCGTCGATCTCCAGGCGGTCGCCGACCGCGACCTCGGTGTCCAGGAAGTGCGAGAACAGGCCCTCCGGGTAGACCTTGATGACGAACTCCAGCCGGCCGCTGTCCGAGCTGGGGGTGGTGGCCATCGAGAACGACCGGGTCCAGTCCGTCCCCGGGATCGTGAAGTCCACGTACTGGCCGGGGAAGTACTTCAGCGTGGCCGGCTCCACGAGGCGCACCACGAGGTGGCGCATGTCGTGGGTGACGTTCTCGTTGGACTCGACCTCGACGACCGCGTGCTGAATCGGCAGGCCGGAGTGGATCATCTCCTCGTCGTAGTTGAGCAGCTCGATGGTCAGGTCCTCGTACGCGTGTGCCCGGCACAGCAACGTGTAGCCTTCGTCCTTCTCGAACTCGGGCAACGCGAAGGTGGAGTACCGCTCGAGCTCGACGTCGTCACCGTCGAGGATGAACGACTTGCAGGAGGCGCACTGCCCCTCCTTGCAGCCGTGCATCAGCATGATGCCCTGCTCCGCGGCGGCGCGCAGGATCGTCTGGTCCTCGGCGACCTCGATCTCGATCCCCACCGGCTCGAAGCGCACCAGATGCTTGTCTCCCATGGCTTCCTCACCCGATCGGCGGTCCACTTCATCGCGGCAGGCGACACCCGGAGGAGGACTCCGGAATCGGCGGGCGGAGTCCTCCCCGGGCGTCCGGGGCCGTGTCGGACACGGCCCCGGCCGGTTCAGGTGGTGGAGGTGGCCGGGCGGCCGGCCGGACCCTGGCGGTTGTAGTCCTCCTTGAACGCGGCGCGGTCCGCGTCGGTCATCTCGTTGAGCAGGACGTTCGGGCTCTGCAGCGGCGGGCAGCGGCGGAGGTGGTCGAGCGTCCACATCTTCTTCGGGTCCAGGTTCAGGTGCGGCTGCGCCACGAGGGTCTTGCCGTCGTCACGCACGAAGCCCATGTCCGAGACCACGTCGGCCCAGTTCCAGCCGTGGTAGAGCGTCTCCCACTCGCGGGAGCCGACGAGCTGTCCCATGTTCGGCGTGTTGCGGCCCTGGTAGGTCGGCCGGAACGCCTCGGCGTCGGTCCAGCGGCACGGCTCCGAGCAGTAGGTCCGCCACTGGCCGTCGACCTTGTCCATCACCATGTCCTCGCGGATCAGGCACGGCACCATGCACGTCCAGCACCGGTGCGGGTAGACGTAGTCGACGTCCTCCAGCGCGATCGGGTTGTGCCCGTTGGGCATCGACAGCCGGTTGTAGTTCTCCCACCACTTGCCGTACTTGTCGTACCAGCCCGGGTACTTGTACTCGAACCACTCGAAGTCCGCGTCGGTCATCGGGTCGATCCGCCAGTAGTTGGCGAGCCAGCCCGTCGCGAAGAACTGCGCCACCTCGTGCACGTAGCCCTTGTTCCAGATGCGGTTCCAGGCCTCCTCGATGAGGTCGTGCGGGATGACCAGGCCGTACTTCTCCAGCGGCACCAGGTAGCTGCGGTAGTAGTCGTCGTAGATCCACCGCCGCCACATCTCCGCGTAGCTCTCCCGGTCCTTGCGGCGGTCCTTGGTGCCGTACTCGATGAACGTGCCGATCGCTGCGTCCACCACGGCGTGGTTGTTCCACCACGCGTAGCGCAGGTCGCGTTCGAGCAGTTGGTGGTTGCTCTCGTCGGACAGCGCCATCAGCAGGGTGGCGTAGCCGTTGCTGATGTGCCGGGACTCGTCGGACTGCACGGAGTGGAACACCGTCGGCAGCAGGTAGTCCCCGTTCGCCGCGGCCTCCGCCGGCATCGCGACGAACAACGTGTTGGTGAACGCCGTCTCGGCCACGATCGTCAGGTAGATGCTCGCGGCGGTGATGGCGTCACCGGTGATGAAGCCCTCCGCGAACTGCCGGCCGATCGTGCCGCAGTAGTCGTTCTGGAAGTTGCGCAGGCTCGAGTTGAACCCGGCCGGGTCGATGTAGTTGTTCATGTACAGGCGCTTGAGGTTCTGCTGGATCGTCGAGTGCCGTACCTCGTCGATCATCTGGATCGCCTGGCCGTTGTGCAGTTCGGGGTTCGGCACGGTGCGGAACAGCAGCGGCATCGCCCGCGCGGCGGAGATCTCCGGCAGCGGGATGATGCTCAGGAAGAGCTTCTGCCATTCCAGCCAGCGTTCCTGGACCTGCCGGAACATGTTCCCGCGGATCGCGCCGTCCTCGGCGCCGTACACACGGTGGTCCTTCTCCTCCTGCATGGGGAAGTACGAGCGCAGGACCTGCTTGAGCGGATCCTTCTTCTTCGCTTTCCGGAAGGTGTAGTCGGTTCCGTACTGGGAGACCGGAGTGTGGTACGCCGGTTCCCAGGAGAGTTCCTGGATTTTCTGGTGGGCCTTTGCGACACTCTGGCGGCTCATGTTTGCTCCTAACCCGACCGCTCAGGCTGACGGTGGCATTTCACGTACACACCGCCGTTTTTGGTGGGAGTCACCGACTGGGCGGCAGGCACACGTCCGATGCGTCGATTACAGCGCCCGCCGCGCGTGACGCGAGTCTCAATTTTGGACAGGGCCGGGTGCGCATCAGCGCTCGTCGGACATGGTCGCCCGCAGCTCGGCCAGCTTCTCCTTGGTGGCGGCGCCGATCCGGGCGTCACCCTCCACAGCCGGTTGGATACTCAGCGCACGAAGCAGTTGCGCCGCGGGCTCCCCGGGGTTGCCCGCCGCGCCGAGGGTGGGGTGCAGACCTTGCTCGGCGAGGTGGTTGAAGACGAGATCGACCACGGTCCACGGGTTGTAGGTCTCGCCGTCGTGCTGGTGGTTCATCGGGAGTCCCCCGATCAGAGGTGGTTTGTTCCATGACACCGCTGATGACAGGTGCGGGATGTCTCAATCTGAGACACCGGGACCAGGCCGGGCCGCTTAGTCTGAATGGCGGCACCTCGGCTATGGGAGCTGGATGTGGACATGACGGCGAGCACCCCGGACCGGGTCCTGACGCGGGACCCTGTCGCCTCCGACGCCGACGGGCTCGCCGACACGAGAGTCCGGTTCCTCACCAGGGAGTCGGTCGAGCCGCACGCGGTGCGCGAGCCGATCCTGGCGTCGTGGTGGCGGTCCCGCCGGCTCGACGTGCCCGCCGACCGGATCAACCTGCCCTACACCGGCCGGCCGGACCTGGACACCCCGCTGATCCAGAGCGCCGCGCCGGTGCTGCGCAGGCTCGGCGACCAGCTCGACGGGCAGCCCATCAGCCTGATCCTGACCGACCCGACCGGCGTCGTGCTCCTGCAGTACACCGGCGACCCGGACCTCGACCGGCACCTGGAGCGGGTCGAGCTGGTGCCCGGGTTCAGCTACGGCGAGCAGTTCGTCGGCACCAACGGGATCGGCACGGCGCTGGCCGAGGGCAGGCCGATGCACGTGTTCGGCCACGAGCACTACGCGGAGAACCTGGAGAACCTCGCCTGCGCGGGGGTGCCCATCCGGCACCCGATCTCGGGCAAGACCGTCGGCGCGATCGACCTCACCTGCTGGCGGCAGGACGCGGGGCGGCTGCTGGTCGCCCTCGCCCGCAGCACCGCGGAGCAGATCCGGCAGGCGCTGCTCACCTACAGCGACATGCGGGAGCTGACGCTGTTCCGGGCCTACCTGCAGGCGTGCCGGCGCACCACCGGCATCGTGATCGCCTTCAACAGCGACGTGGTCATGATGAACGACCGGGCCCGCCAGCTGCTCGACCCGGTGGACCAGACGGTGATTCTCGGCCGGGGGCACCAGATCCTCACCGAGGGCAAGCGGTCCGCGACCGCCACCCTGGCGACCGGCACCAAGGTCCGGGTGCGGTGCCGGCCGATCGCCGGGCACGACGGCGACGGCGGCCACGACGACATCGCGGGCGGCGTCGTCACGGTCGAGCTCCTCGAGGCGACCGAGGAGCTCACGGTCACCTCGGGGCCGGTGCTGCCGATGTTCCTGCCCGGCGCGGTGGGCTCGGCGTCCACCTGGTTGCGGTGCTGCCACCAGGTCGACGCCGGCTACGGCCGGGGGGACTGGCTGATCCTGACCGGGGAGTCCGGGGCCGGGAAGCTGACCGTGGCGCGTGGCGTCCACCGGCGCCGCAACTCGCTGGGCCGCATGCACGTGCTCGACGCGGCGACCATGGACCCGGACCGCGTGTGCGACGCGGTGCGCTCCGAGCTCATCGACGACCCGGTGGACACCCTGGTGATCCTGCACGTCGACGGCCTCGGCCCGGACACCACGCGGGCGATGGCCGCAGTGCTGCGGCAGGTCCGCGACCACCAGCAGGGCACGACCGGTCCGTGGGTGACGCTGACGATGAGCGCGGAGGCGGAGCTGCCCAAGGACCTCTGGTCGCTGTTCCCGCTCACCGTGGAGGTCCCGCCGCTGCGCCGGCACATCGAGGACCTCAACGAGATCGTGCCGCTGATGCTCAACCGGCTCTGTGCCGGCGCCGAGCTGACCTGCTCCCCCGCGGCGATGCACCTGCTGACCAGGGGACGCTGGCCGGGCAACGCCGCCCAGCTCTACGAGGTGCTCAAGCAGGTGACCCAGCACCGGCGCGCCGGGACGATCCAGCCGGCCGACCTCCCCGCCGAGTTCCGCACCGCGCCGCGCCGCCCGCTCAACCGGATCGAGGCCGTCGAACGCGACGCCATCGTGCACGGCCTCGAGGACGCCGGCGGCAACAAGGTCCAGGCGGCGAAGCTGCTCGGCATGTCGCGCGCGACGATCTACCGCAAGATCCACGACTACGGCATCGTCGTCCCGGGCCAGTCCACCTGGTGACGGACCCGGAATACCGACACGGAAATACTCACCGTTTACTCATTACCCAATTGTGCGGCGATATCCACGCGATCGTGTGAACCCTTTGTCTGTCGCCCGGGGGTCTTCTCGAATCGCTGATACGGTCCCGCGCCATGACTGGCCGCAGGCGTCGTGCTTATCTCCATGTCGGTCTCCCCAAGTCGGGCACCACATATCTGCAGGAGAAAATGTGGGAGAACCGAAACATTCTGCGTGACTCGGGTGTTCTCTTTCCCGGCGCGGACAAGTCCGCCCAGCTGTTCGCGGCGCAGGATCTGCAGGGAGACATTCACCCGCGCTCGGACGGCGCGTGGCGGCGGCTGGTCGACGAGGCGCACGGGCACGACGGCGACGTGGTGATCTCCCGGGAGCAGCTGAGCATCGTCGCGCCGGACGGCGTCGCCCGCGCCATGGCCGACCTGGCCGGCTTCGAGGTGCACGTCGTGTGCACGGCCCGCGGCATCGCCAAGCACATCATCGGCATGTGGCAGGAGATGATCAAGAACCGGCAGCCGTCGAGCTACGCCGAGTGGTCCGACCGGATCCGCCGCGCCCGCCCGGGCGACGCGCTGTACTGGTACGCCGCGCCGCACGTCGTGCTGCGCACGTGGGGCCGCGACATTCCGCCCGGACACGTGCACGTGGTGACCGTTCCCCCGTCCGGCTCCCCCTCGCACGTCCTGTGGGACCGCTTCGCCGGTGTCGTCGGCATCGACCCGGCGCTCGGGCTGACCGAGCCGGGCATGACCAACCCGTCGCTGGGCGTGGTGGAGACGAACCTGCTGCGCCGGCTCAACGCGACCTCGGTGTCGCGGATGCGCTGGCCGGTGTACGACCGGCTGATCAAGAACGGGCTCGCCGTCACGATGCTCGCCACCCGGCCGGACAAGGTGAAGCTGACCATGCCCGCCGCCGATCACGAGCTCGCCTGCCGGTGGTCCGCGGAGTTCGTCCGGGAGATCCGCGCCGACGGGTACGACGTCGTCGGCGACCTGGACGAGCTGCTGGTCCCGGAGGAGCGCGAACCGGACGCTCCGCACCCCGACCAGGCGTCCGACGCGCAGATGCTGGAGGTGGCGCTGGACACCATGACCACGCTGGTCCGGCGGGTCGACCAGCTCAGGAACGCCCACACATCACCGGCGCCACGGGAGCGACCCTCCGCCGTCCGCGAACTGCGCCGCACCCTGGGCTACCTCGCCGACCACGACCACCCGCAGCTGACCTGGCTGCGCAACCGCTACCGCGGCGCGCGCACCGCCCTGGAGGCGTGGGGCGAGTCACGCCGACGGCGCACGATCCCCCGCGGCGAGCTGCCCTGAGGACGGCGGCCCGCGCCTACCCCGTGCGGTCGCCGGTCCAGACGTGGTCCGGCCCGGTGAGGTGGTCCACGGCCGTGGTGGAGCGCAGCTCGGCCATCCGCGCCTTCATGCCCGCCATCCGCCGCCGTGCCTCGTGCACGCGGCGCCGCCGCGCGACCGTGCGGGTGGCGTAGCTGCCGGTCTGGTGTAAGCGGTGCTCGTTCATGACCCGACCCCGTTTCGTACCGAACGTGACCGACGGGTACCCCACCCGGGCCATGATCACCCCTACGTGTCCGGTCACGGTCACATCGGCGGCTGCCCCGTGCCATGCTTCGGACGTGCACCCTGCCGTACTGGCCGCGTTCGTCGCCGGCCAGACCGTGCTGCTGTCGGTGCCGTGGCTCGCCGTGCGGCGCACCTACCACAGCGCGCCGAATCCGGCGCTCCACCCCGACCACGCCCGCACCGCGCGGGCGGCGCGGTGGGCGGTCGACTACCCGGCCTCGGTCGGCCTCGTGGTGCTCGCCGCGGTCGTCCTTCCCTTCGAGCACACCGTCGTGCCGGCGGTGTACCTCGCACTGGTCACCCGCCTGCTCGTGTTCGAGGGCAACCGGGCCAGGGTGAGCGCGCCCGGCCTCGGGCTGGTGTTCCCGTGGCTGGTGGCCCCGCTGCTGTCCTGGGTCTCGGTGCTGCTGGTCGTCCCGTGGCTGCTCGGAGCCGGCGACGCGTCGTGGGTGATGTGGGTGGTCGGTGTCGCGGCGGTGTTCGGCCTGCCGGCGCAGGCCCTCGGCCTGCTCGCGGAGGCGGGCCGCGCGGCGGTGGCCGCGGTGCGGAGGCTGGTGTTCGCCCGCCGCCTGCACGGCAGGTGGGTCACCAACGACGGGTGGAAGCTCTGTGACGTGCGGCCGTCGCCGGACGGCGTCACGCTGGCGTTCGCCGACACGTGGGCGCTGCTGCCGCTGCCCAACGGGGAACCGCCCGACTTCCTGGTCCGGGTCGTCCACGACCGCGACTGGCAGCCGGCCGACGGCGAGGCGAGGTCGCTGCGGCTGGCCGACCACCCCGGCCCCGGCCCGATCACCGAGGCGCTGTTCGCCGCCACCCCCGAGGGGATCCGCGCCGCACGCGCGCGCCTCGACGACGAACTGGTCGTGGTGATCCAGGAGGTGCGCGTCGGCGGCGACGACTTCTTCGAGTTCATCACCGCTTTGCGGCCGGCCGGGCGCAGCCGCAGCACCGCGTGACGCCCGGCGGCCGGCCGCTGGGCGCCACGCCCCGGCGCGCCGCGGATCGGCTCACGACAGGCCGAGGACCGACATCGCCCGGTCGGCCATCCTGGCCTCGCCGAGCGCGTTGGGGTGCACGACGACCGGGTTGGTGGTCTGCAGCACCGGCTCGATCCAGCGGACGCCGACCGGCCGGCAGGCGTCGTGGCCCTCGGAGACAGCGGTGAAGTCGACGTAGGTGGCGCCGGTCGCCGCGGCGGCGCGTCGGACGGCGACGTTGAGCGTGGCCTGCAGCGAGCGCAGGTACGGCACGTCGCCGGTGGCCACCGGCATCCTGGTGAAGCAGCCGCCGGTGGCGGGCAGGATCCACGGGTAGCCGAGGATCGCCACGTCCGCCCCGGGCGCCGCGTGCCGGACCGCCCGCAGCGCGGACACCAGCGCCGGGTAGGTGGTGGTGCGGATGGTGTCCTCGAAGGAGGACCCGTACAGGTCCTTGCAGGGGCTGCCGTGCCCGAGCGTGGCGATGCCCGCGGTGCCACAGGCGAGGATGGCGCCGATGAACACCCCGCTGTCGTTGCCGCCGATCGTCATCGTGACCAGGTCGGTGTCCGCGCCGATCGCGTCGACCTGCGGGGCGACGCCGGGGTGCTGGGCGGTGGTGAAGTGCCTGGTCTCGGCGGCGCCGCAGGTGACGTCGACCAGCCGGGCGCCGGTCGCGGCGGCGATCACGTGCGGGTAGTTGCGGGAGGAGCGCAGGCACAGCAGCGGCGAGGTGGGGTCCGGCGGCAGCACGCCGGACGCTGCGCTGTAGGAGTCGCCGAGCGCGACGTAGTCCAGCGGCGCGGTGCCGGCCTGGGCGGACGCGGAGGTCGTGACGAGGCTCAGCGCGGCGACCGCGGCGGTGGCGAGGGATGCGAACAGACGGCGAGGCATGGGCTCTCTCCCGGCATCGATGACGGCGTCTGCACACTACTCACGAGTAGGTAAGCGTGCTCGCCAATCGTCAACCATGCCGGCCCCGCCGTCAACAGCGACGACCACGGAGCGGAGTCAGGCGGGCACGAGCATCCCGTGGCGCACGAGTTCGCGCACGACCGGCAGCACCGCGTCCGTGTCGATGCCGCCGATGCCGCCGTAGGCGAGCTCGAGCAGCGCCAGCACGTCCTCGAGCGGCAGCGCGCCGCGGCAGCCGGCCAGCAGTTTCGCGGTCGGCTCGTCGATCTCGTGCCGCCAGCCGGGACCGTCGGTGCGGTGCAGCCGGCGCACGACCGCGCGCCAGCCGTCCTCGCCGGGTTCGGCGATCTTCTCGAGCACCACGGTCGGCGGCACGGTGAACCGGGTACCCGGCAGGGCGTCGCCGTGCTCGCGCAGCCAGCCGACGGCGTCGAGCCAGCGCGCGGCCTCCGGGCCGAGCGGGTCGTCGTAGGCGTGCCGAAGGTCCTCGCAGACCACCTCCGGGTCGGCCGCACCGCCGCGGCGCAGCGTGACGTAGCCGAACCCGACACCCTCGACGTCGTTGGCGGCGAACCAGTCCAGCCACGCCGCCGCCTTCTCCCGGCCCTGCGGCGAGCGCGGGTCGATGCCGGCGTCGCGCAGCCAGGTGCCGACGTACAGCGCGGGGTCGGCCACGTCGCGCTGCACGACCCACGCGTCCACCCCCGCCGGCAGCCACGACGTGACGCGCTCGGCCCAGTCCTCTCCCGTGCGGTGCAGCCAGGACCCCAGCAGCTGGCCGACGCCGCCGTCGGTGAGGTACCCGGGCAGCCGCCGGACCACCAGCGCGCTGGCGCCGTCGCCGGCCAGCCCCGAGTCGCGGTAGACGTAGTCCACCCGCGGCGGCCCGACGACGAACGGTGGGTTGCACACGATCTGGTCGAACCGGCGGCCCGCCACCGGGTCGAACCACTCCCCCCGCACCAGTTCGACGTCGACCTCGTTGAGCGCGAACGTGCCGCGCGCCAGCGCGAGCGCGCGCGGGGAGACGTCGGTCGCGGTGATCCGGTGCGCGTGCGTGCTCGCGTGCAGTGCCTGCACGCCGCACCCGGTGCCGAGGTCGAGCAGCGTGCCGACCGGCCGGCGGGCGGTGGCGCGCGCGAGGCTGACCGACGCGTGCCCGACACCGAGCACGTGGTCCTCGGGCACCTCGCCACCCCGCAGTTCGGAGTCGAGGTCGGCGATCACCCACCAGGCGTCCCCGTACGGGCGGATGTCCAGCCCCGCGCGCCCGTCCCCGGTGAGGATCTCGTTCGCGACCGCCAGGTCGAGGTCCACCGCGCCGAACGCGGACCGCACGGCGTCCGGCGGCTCCGCGTCGCCCAGCAGGAACAGCCGGATGAGCGTGCCGAGCGCCCCCGCGTCACGGCTGGCCCGGCGGGCGGGCTCGGGCTCCCCGCGCCCGAGCGCGGCGTGCGCCTGCCGGCCGAGCGCACCGAGCACGCCGTCGGAGGTGTAGCCGGCGGTCAGGAACGCCTCGCGCAACCGCGCACACAGGTCGCCGGGCAGGTCGGGATGCACGAGGGGACATGCTGTCACGCCCCGGACGGCACCGCGCGAGAAAAAGATCTCCCCGGGATGTCGAAAGTCGCCGGCCCTGTCCGACGTGATGGTGACAGCGACGAACGAGCCCCGAGGACGAGTGATGACGGTGGAGACGAAGGCGTTGGCCGGCCGGCGTGAGTGGATCGGGCTGGCGGTGCTGGCGCTGCCGACCCTGCTGCTGTCGGTGGACATGAGCGTGCTGCACCTCGCGGTGCCGGCCCTCGCCGCCGACCTGCGGCCCAGCAGCACCCAGCTGCTCTGGATCATCGACATCTACGGGTTCATGGTCGCCGGCTTCCTGGTCACCATGGGCACGCTGGGCGACCGGATCGGGCGGCGGAAGCTGCTGATGATCGGCGGCGCGGCGTTCGGCCTCGCCTCGATCGGGGCGGCGTTCGCCACCAGCCCGGCGATGCTCATCGGCGCGCGGGCGCTGCTCGGCGTGGCCGGCGCGACCCTGATGCCCTCGACGCTGGCGCTGATCAGCAACATGTTCCGCAACCCGCGCCAGCGCGGCGCGGCGATCGCGGTGTGGATGAGCTGCTTCATGGCCGGCATGGTGATCGGGCCGGTCGTGGGCGGGCTGATCCTGGCCGTGGCCTGGTGGGGTGCGGTGTTCCTGATGGCCGTCCCGGTCATGGTGCTGCTGCTGCTCACCGCGCCCGCGCTGCTGCCGGAGTACCGCGACGAGCACGCCGGGCGCCTCGACCTCGCCAGCGTGGCGCTCTCGCTCGGCACGATCCTGCCGGTGGTGTTCGCGCTCAAGGAGATCGCCAAGGCGGGCCCGAGCCCGCTCACCCTCGCCGCGCTCGCCGTGGGTCTGGGCCTGGGCACGGTGTTCGCGCGGCGGCAGCGGCGGCTGGCCGACCCGATGCTGGACCTGAGCCTGTTCCGCAACCGGACCTTCACCGCGGCCCTGTCCATCGTGCTGGTCGGCGCGCTCACCATGGGCGGCGTGTTCCTGCTGGTCAGCCAGTACCTGCAGCTGGTCGGCGGGCTGTCGCCGGCGGGGGCGGGGCTGGCGCTGGTGCCGCAGGCGCTCGCGGTGGTCGCCGGCTCGCTCATCGCGCCGCGCCTGGCCCGGCGGTTCCGGCCGGAGTTCGTGCTCGGCTTCGGCATGCTCGTCGCGGCGGCCGGGATCCTGCTGTTCACCCGGGCGGGCGGCAGCGGCGAGGTGACGCTGGTGGTGGTCGGCATGTCGGTCGCCGCGTTCGGGATGGGACCGCAGGGCGTGCTGTGCACCGAGATGGTGGTCGGCTCGGTTCCGGCCCGCAAGGCAGGCGCCGCCTCGGCGATGTCGGAGACCAGCGGCGAGTTCGGCATCGCGATGGGCATCGCGCTGTTCGGCAGCATCGGCACCGCCGTCTACCGCGACGACCTGGTGCTGCCCGGCCACCTGTCCGGCGGCGCGGCCGCCGAGGCGACCGAGAGCCTGGCCGGCGCGGTCGACGTGGCCGGTGGCCTCGACCAGCGGCTGGCCGCGAGCGTGCTGGGCGCGGCCCGGGACGCGTTCGCCGGCGGGCTGCACACCGTGGCCGCGATCGGCGCCGCCGTCGCGATCACCTTCGCGGTGATCGGCATGATCGCGCTGCGCAGCCGCCGTCCGGCCGCCCCGGCCCCGGAGCCCGAGCCCGTGCCGGAGCCCGAGGACGCGCTCGTCGGATAGCCATGTCGGGACCGGCCGCCGCGGATGACCGGGGCGGCCGATGTCCGTTATGGTCGGTCGCCATGGTCGGCCCGGCGCGCGCGTACGTGCACATCGGTGTGCCCAAGAGCGGCACCACCCACCTGCAGGCGTTGCTGTGGCGCAACCGGGACCTGTTGCGCGCGAAGGGCGTGCTGTATCCGGGCAACCGGTCCGACCTGCATTTCCTGGCGACCCTGGACCTGCTCGGCGAGTCCTTCCACGGCCACGTCGACCCGGCCGCGGCGGGCGCCTGGGACCGGGTGGCCGCGCAGGTCCGCGCCTGGCCGGGCACCTCGGTGATCTCGCACGAGATGCTCGCGCAGGCCGGCGAGGACGCGGTGCGCCGGGCGATGCGCTCGCTGCGCGGCGTCGAGGTGCACGTCGTGTGCACCGCGCGCGACCTGGCCCGGCAGCTGCCGGCGGTGTGGCAGGAGAACGTCAAGAACCGGGGGCGGCTGACCTTCGAGCAGTTCAGCCGGGCGCTGCGCGGTGTGGACGGGTCGTGGCCGCGCCTGGCCAGGAACGTCTGGTCCTACCAGGACCTGCCGGTGGTGCTGCGGAACTGGGGCGCGCAGCTGCCGCCGTCGCGGGTGCACGTGATCCCGGTGCCGCGCGCGGCGGCGCCGGACACGTTGTGGCGGCGGTTCGCCGAGGCGTGCGGGATCGACCCGGACTGCGGGCTGGCCGGCGTCGGGGCGCGCAACGTGTCGCTGGGCGCGGTAGAGACCCACCTGCTGCGGCGGCTCAACCGGACCGGCGTGGCCGACGAGCTGCCCTGGCCGGCGTACGAGAAGCTGGTCAAGGAGTACCTCGCGCTCGACGTGCTCGGCGGGCGGCCGGCGCCGGTCCCGCTGCGGCTGCCCGCGGCCGACCTGCCCTGGGTGCAGCACCGGGCCAAGGAGATGATCGAGTCGTTGCGGGCCGCCGGCTACCACGTCGTCGGCGACCTGGCCGAGCTGCTGCCCGCCGACTCCGCGGACAAGGAACCCCGCCATCCCGACGACGTCAGCGACGCCGAGCTGCTCGACGCCTCGGTGCACGCGCTCGCCGGGCTGCTCCGCCTCGCCCGGCGCACCGCCGCGCCGAGCCCCGACCTGGGCCTGCGGGCGGTGCTGGTCGCGCGGTACCAGCACCTGCCGCCGGTGCGGTGGCTGCTGCGCCGGTACCGGCTGGCCCGGGTACGGGCGCGCGCGATGGCCGACCGGGTGCCGGGCTCGCGGTGCGGACGCTGACCGATCAGTGCGGGCGGGTGGTGACCGCCGTCCACAGGGTGTCCGGGTCGGTGGCGGCGAGGGCATGCAGCCGCTGGGCCTGCCGGCGGTGGTGATGCCGGGCGCCGAGCAGACCCACGACGCGTTTGGCGGGTCGCGGTCGGAGCAGCACCGAGTCGTGCTTTCAGCTGGGGCGGGCCATCCTGGTCGCGCCCGCGGAGGCGGCCACCACGAGGAGCACGGCCAGCCACTGCAGCGGGGCCAGGATCTCGCCGAGCACGACCATGCCGACGAGCGCGGCCACCGCGGGCTCCAGGCTCATCAGCACCCCGAACACCTTCGGCGGTATCCGCCGCAGCGCCTCCAGCTCCAGCGAGTACGGGATCACCGACGACAGCAGCGCCACTCCGAGCCCGACCACGAGCACCCACGGCGCGAACAGGGCGGTGCCGCTGTCGGCGAGCCCGACCGGCGCCACCAGCACCGCCGCCAGGACCATGGCGAGCGCGAGGCCGCCGCCGTCGGTGGTGTGCCGGCCGAGCGCGGCGCTCAGCAGGATGTAGCCGGCCCAGCAGGCCGCCGCCGCGAGCGCGAACAGGATGCCGGCCAGGTGCAGGTCGCCGCGGCCCTCGGTCAGCAGCACCACCCCGCCCGCGGCGAGCAGCGCCCACACCCCGTCGAGCAGGCGGCGCGAGCCGCCGATGGCCACCGCGAGCGGGCCGAGGAACTCGATCGTCACCACGACGCCGAGCGGGGCCTTCGCCAGCGCCAGGTAGAAGCACAGGTTCATCGCGCCGAGGACCAGCCCGTAGCCGGCGACCACGACCCACGCGCGCCGCCCCATCCGCCGCCCGGTCCGCACCGACGGCCGCCACACCACGAGCAGCACCAGCGCGGCGAAGAACAGCCGCAGCGCGACCGCACCCGCACTGCCCACCGCGCCGAACAGCTGCTTGGCCAGCGCCGCGCCGATCTGGACGCTGACGATGCCCGCCAGCACCTGCGCCGGCGGCGGCACCGCGCCCAGCGCCCGGCCGGCCAGCGCGACCAGGCTGACCCGCGGGAACGGACCGGGCCCGACCCGGTCGACATGCATGGTGGCCATGCCCGCATCCTCCGCGACACCCCCGACAGCCGTCGTCCGAGTTCCAGATCCTGGGAAGCCGTAGGGTCGGGCCCGTGGCGCGAGGCGGGGAGGGCAGCGGAGAGGTCGCGGCGCTGGGTGCGCTGATGGCCGGCGACGTCGTGCGAGCGCGTGCGGAACTGGCCGCGCGGACCGGCCGGCCGCTGCTCAACGCCGCCCTGCGCGAGTACCTCGCCGCAGGCGGCGACGGCCACGTCTACGACCGGCCCGCCGCGTTCACCGCGTTCATCCGGGGCGGCGGCAACCTCGCGCTGTACGACGCGGTCACCGCGGCCCTCGCCGACCGGTACCGCCGCCACGGCGTCACGTCCCTGGTCGACATCGGCTGCGGCGACGGCCGGGCCGTGGTCCCCGCGCTGTCCGCGGCGGCCGTCCCCGCGGCGGTGACGCTGGTCGAGCCGTCCCGTCCGCTGCTCGACGCCGCCCTCGCCGCGCTCGCCGGGCACCCCGGCCCGGTCACCGCGCACGCCACCGGCGCGGCCGCCTTCGTCGACGGCCTGACGGCCCGGTTCGACCTCGCCGAGTCGACGTTCGCGCTGCACGCCCTGCCCCACGACGAGCGCTCGGCGGTGCTGACCGCGCTGCGTGGGCACGTCGCCCGCATCGCGCTCGCCGAGTTCGACGTGCCCGGCCACCGGCCCGACAGCCCCGACCACCTGACGTTCCTCGCCGACACCTACGAGCGGGGCCTCGCCGAGTACGACGCCGACCGCGACCTCGTGGCGCAGGGGTTCCTGATGCCCGTGCTCGCCGGCCAGCTCACCCCCGGCGCCGCGCGCAGCACCTGGGAGCAGCCCGCGGCCGCGTGGGCCGCACAGCTCACCGCCTGCGGCTACCGCGACGTGGCCGTCGAGCCGCTGTGCGACTACTGGTCCTCGCCCGCGTTCCTGCTCACCGCCCGCGCCTGACCGTCCGCCTCGCCGCCGAAGGCGGGCGGGCGCTTCTCCACGAACGCCCGCACCGCCTCCCTGTGGTCCTCGGTCAGCCCGCAGGCCAGGTGGCGGGGTACCTCGCGCTCCATCGCCTCGGCGAGGTCGTGCCGGTCGGCGTCGAGGAGGTTCCGCTTCATCGCCGCGAGCGCGGCACGCGGTCCGGCGGCGAGCCCGGCGGCCGTCGCCTGCGCGAACGCGGCGAGCTCGCCGGGCTCGACGACCCAGTCGAGCAGGCCCCAGTCCCGCGCGGTGGCCGCGTCGATCCGCTCGCCGAGGAACATCGCCCGGCGAGCGCGGGCCGGCCCGGCGAGGCGGGACAGCAGCCAGGTCGCCCCGTAGTCGCCGGAGAGCCCGACGCGGCCGAACGCCGTCGCGAACACCGTGCTGCCGCAACCGATCCGCAGGTCGCACGCCAGCGCCAGGCCGAGCCCGGCCCCGGCCGCCGCGCCGGGCAGCGCCGCCACCGTGGGCTTGGCGAACCCGTACAGCCGACCGGTGGTCGCGCGCTGCACGGCCTGCTGGTTCGCGATCCGCTCCTCGTGCGGCACGGTCGTGCCGCCGCCCTCGCCACCCCGGGCGGCGAACGCCTTCACGTCACCGCCCGCGCAGAACGCCGCGCCCGCGCCGGTCAGCAGCAGCGCGCCGACGTCCGGGGCCTCCTCGAGCCCGGGCAGCACGGCGGCCAGCGCGCGCAGCATCTCGGGGGACAGTGCGTTGCGCCGGTCGGGCCGGTTCAGCGTCAGCACGCCGACGCCCCGCTCCACCCGGGCCAGCAGGTCCTCGGTACCGGTGTCGATCTCGCGCGTCATGGTGAGCCCCTTCGGTCCGGCGTACCCGCATTCTCACCGGGAGTCCAGCGGCGGTGTCCCGTGGGTGTGGAACGTCTCGATGGTCTGCAGGCCCCACGCCTGGCCCTTCGCGCGCTCGGCCTCGGTCCAGGTGATCAACGGCCAGTCCGGGGCGAGCACGAGGCGGGTCAGCGGGTTGCAGAGCTCGATCCGGTTGCCGCCGGGCTCGTAGACGTAGAGGAAGAAGGTCTGCTGGATCGCGTGCTTGTGCGGCCCGGTCTCGATGTGCACGCCGTTGTCCAGGCAGAGGTCCGCGGCCCGCAGGATGTCCTCGCGGGTGTCGGTGGCGAACGCGATGTGGTGCAACCTGCCCGGCGCGCCCGCCCGGTCCTCGGTGTGCACGAGGTCGTAGGACTTGTTCGTGAAGGTCAGCCACCTGGCCGCGACCCGGCCCGAGTCCAGCACGATCTGCTCGGTCGGCCGCGCGCCGAGCACGTTCTCCAGGAACTCGGCGCTTGCCTCGACGTCGGCGGCCAGGTAGTTCACGTGGTCGAGGCGCCGCACCCCGACCCCGCGGCCGGGCTTGGCCTGGGGCTGGTTCTTCAGGCCCGGACGCAGGTGCTCCGGTGCGCGGTACCACTCGGTCCGGTGGTACAGCGCGATCTCGTGCCCGTCCGGGTCGCTCGTGAGGTACGTCGGCCCGGTCCCGGCCGTCCCCTCGACCCACCGGCCCGGCCGCCCGGAGGCCTCGACGGACGCCACCAGGCGCTCGAGCGCCTCCTCGCCGGACGCGCGCAGCGCGGTGCGCCGCAGGCCGGACGTGTGGTGCCCGGTGACCACGATGCTGGTCAGCTCGTAGTCGTCGAACGTGCGCAGGTGGACCGAGTCCCCGGCGCGGCCGGTCTCGGTCAGCCCCAGGATCTCGGTGAGGAACCAGACCGTTCCGTCCAGGTCCGGGGTCAGCAGCTCGACGTGGCCGAGGTGCGCGACGTCACCGCGCGGAGGGGGCATGGCGGTCTTCCTTCGTTGCGGGGGCTCAGGAACGGCGGACCGGTCCCGGGTGGACGGTCCCGTCGAGGATCATGCGCGCGGTGCGCACGACCGCGGTCCGCGCGATGCCGGGCGCCGGGCCCGGTGCGCGGTGGACACCGACGTCGAGGAAGCCGGTCGGGTGCTCGACCCGCACCGGTTCGCCGTCCGCGACGGGCTCCGCCACGTCGTGCGCGACGCTGCCGGGCAGCGCCGCGGCGGCGGCCACACCGGCCGCCCCGAGCACGCCGATCGCCTCGTGGACCCGGGTGGGGATGAAGCTGCGGGTGCCGATCGCGCCGCCGTTCGCGGGCGGGCAGACGAGGACGATCTTGGGCACCGTGGTCGCCGCCAGGTCCGGGTCCAGCCCCATGACCCCGACCGCCTCGGCGCGGATGCGGCGCACTCGGGCGACGAGCCGCTCGTCGGCCTCCAGCCGCGCGGGTGTCTCGGCGCCGGTGCACCCGAGGTCGGCGGCCCGGACGAGGACCGACGGCATCCCGTTGTCGACGCAGGTGGCGTCGATCCCGTCCAGTCGGTCGCGGATCCGCCCGGTCGGCAGCAGCGGCGCGTCGCCGGACGCGAGGACGATCTCCACCGGCGCCGCGGTGCCGGGCACTCCGGACAGCTCGGTCGCGCCGTCGTAGGTGACCACGCCACCCGGCGTGCACACCCGCAGGGTGGCGAGCCCGCCGGTGTTCACCATGCGCACGCGCACCTCGGTGGCCGGGTCACCGGCCGGCACCAGGCCGCGCTCGACGGCGAACGGGCCGACGGCGGCCAGGATGTTGCCGCAGGTCTGCGACGTCGACACCACCGGCTCGCCCACCACGACCTGCAGGAACAGGTAGTCCACGTCCGCGTCCGGGTGCGCCGAGGGCGACACGACGCCGACCTTGCTGGTCAGCGGGTGCGCGCCGCCCAGCCCGTCGATCTGGCGCGGGTCCGGGCTGCCCATGATCCGCAGCAGCAGGTCGTCGCGGTCCGCGGCGGCCGCAGGAAGGTCGGCGGCGAGCAGCAGCGCGCCCTTGGACGTGCCGCCGCGCATCAGCGCGCACCGGACGCCGCCCGCGCTCACGTGCCGTCCCCGGCCTCGAGCTCCGCGTGGTCGCGGTAGACCACGCCCTGCTGCGCCAGCACGTCGCGCAGGCCGTAGCGGTCCAGGCCGAGCTCGCCGCGCTCGAAGGCCCGCCGGGCGGCCTCCTCCTTCTCCACCCGGGCCCGGGAGGCCGCGATGGTCGCGCCGACCGCGCGGCGGGGGACGCACACCACGCCGTCGTCGTCGGCCACCACCACGTCGCCGGCCTCGATGCGCTGGCCGGCGACGACGACGGGCATGTTGACCTGCCCGGCGGTGGCCTTGACCGTGCCCTGGGCGGACACGTGCCGGGCCCAGACCCCGAACCCCATCTCGCGCAGCGCGGCCGTGTCGCGCACGCCGGCGTCGATCACCAGGCCGGTGACGCCGCGCCGCACCAGGGCGGTGGCGAGCAGCTCGCCGAACATTCCGTGCGTCGAGGGCGCGGCGGTCGCCACGACGAGCAGGTCGCCCTCGCCGCACTGCTCGACCGCGGCGTGGATCATCAGGTTGTCCCCGGGCCAGCACAGCGCGGTCACCGCGCTGCCCGCGACCGTCCGGCCCTGCTGGATCGGCCGCAGGTCCGGGCCGAGGCTGCCGGTGCGGCCCATCGCCTCGTGGATGGTCGCGACGCCGAAGCCACGCAGCCGCGCGACGTCCGCCGGGTCCGGCCGCGGCGGGCCGGTGACGATCACGGCCCTCATGCCAGCCGCCCGGTGACCTGGGGGTAGCAGCGCATGTACGCCTCGCCGTAGGTGGTGGACGGCAGGCCGAGGTTGGGGCCGGCGTTGCGTTTGAGCTGCACGCCGCGACGCCGGGCGAGGTCGGTGTAGTACTCCCAGAGGTGCTGCTGGGCCGCCAGGCACTCCATGGCCCTGCGCTTGGTCTCGAAGACCTCGGTGATGTCCAGCAGCACCTGCGGCCGGAAGCCGCACATCTCCGGCTGGTGCGGCTCGAAGAAGAACACCGGCGGCGCACCGAGGACCTCCCCCTCCGCCGGGTACCCCACGGCCTGGGCGAGCACCCGCGCGTCGAGCGCGACCCGGGCGGCGGCCGGGTGGTCCGGGTTGTACGGGTCCTCCAGCGGATGGGTCAGCACCACGGTCGGCCGCGCCTCGCGGTAGATCGCGACGAGCCGGTCGGTCAGCTCGGGCGTGGCCGCCAGCGGGTAGTCGCCGGCGTCGAGGAAGCGGATGCCGGCGCCGAGCACGGCCGCGGCGGCCTCCGCCTCGGCCCGGCGCAGCGCCTTGATCTCCTCCAGCGTCCGGCCCTCGCGCCAGGCGCGCGCCGACTCGCCACGCTCGCCGAAGGTCAGGCAGGCGATGGTCACCTTCTCGCCCCGGGACGCGGCCAGCGCGATCGCGCCCCCCGCCCGCCAGACGAAGTCGCCGGCGTGCGCGGTGATGACGAGGGTGGACTGGTGGTCGGGTGAGACGTCCTCGGACACGGTGTTCCTCTCTGGCAGGCGCCGCGCGCTGTCGCCGACGATGTCACGCATCAGGGGCTCCCCGCTCGGGACGGCGCCCCTGCTTGGCCAGCTGGATCAGCTCGTAGACGTGGCCGCGCAGCTCGGCGAACCCGGGCGCGGACCGGGTCGTGAGCTGGTCGCGCTCGTCGGGAAGGTCCACCGCGACGTCCTCGAGCACGACGGTGGGCCGGTTCGACAGCACCAGGACCCGCCGGCCCAGGTAGACGGCCTCGTCGATGTCGTGGGTGACGAACAGGACGGTGACCCCCATGCGCTGCCACAAGGACCGGACCAGGTCCTCCAGTTCGGCGCGGGTCTGCGCGTCGACGGCGGCGAAGGGCTCGTCCATGAGCAGCACCGACGGCTCGTAGGCGATCGCGCGGGCGATGGCGACGCGCTGCTGCATGCCGCCGGAGAGCTGCCACGGATGGCGGCCGCCACTGTCTCCCAGCCCGACCGCGTCGAGCGCCGCGTCGACCTCGGCACGGCGGTGCGCCTTCGGCACGCCCTTCTCCTTGAGCGGCAGGTCGACGTTCTGCCGCACGGTCATCCACGGGAACAGGCTGCGGCCGTACTCCTGGAACACGACGGCCATGCCCTCGGGCGGCCCGGTCACCGTCGTGCCGTCCAGGCTCACCCGCCCCCCGGTGAGCTCCAGCAGCCCGGCCACGCACCGCAGCAGCGTGGTCTTGCCCGCGCCGGAGGGACCCACGACGCACACGAACTCCCCGCGGCGGACCTGGAAGGTGAGCTCCCGCACGGCCTCCACGTCGTGGCCGTGGCCGCCGTAGACCTTGCGCAGGCCGCGCACGTCGAGCGCGACGGGCGTGGTGGTGCCGGTGCTGACCGACGTCATGGGGTCACGCTCCTCTCTCGGCGCGGCGCAGCCCCCGGTACCACGCCAGCGCCCGGTGTTCGACGGCCCGGAACAGGACCGACAGCAGGACCCCGATGAGACCGAGCAGGATGATGCCGGTCCACATCTCGGGGATCGCGAAGCTGCGCTGGAACTGCACGATGGTCGCGCCGAGGCCGCGGTCGGCGCCGAACAGCTCGCTGATCACCATGAGGATCACGCCGATGGACAGGGCCTGGCGGGCGCCGGTCGCCACCTGCGGGCTCGACCCGTGCATCACCACGCGCACCAGGCGGGTGCGCCGGCGCAGGCGGTAGGAGCGCGCGGTGTCGAGCAGCACCTCGTCGAGTCCGCGCACGCCCTCCACCGTGTTGAGCAGGACGGGCCACAGGCAGCCCAGCGTGATCGTCACGATCTTCGGCGTGGCGCCGGTGTACCCGGTGAACAGCGCGATGATCGGCACCAGCACCGGGGGCGGGATCGCCCGGAAGAACTCCAGCGCCGGCTCGCAGAACGACCGCACGGTGCGGGACAGCCCGATGGCGGTGCCCGCCGCGACGCCGAGCACCAGCGCCAGGAGGTAACCGCTCGCCAGGCGGGCGAGGCCGGGCAGCACGTCGCCGACGATCCGCTCGCCGTCCCACGTCCCGGGGAACGTCGAGACGATCGTGGACAGCGACGGCCAGAAGAAGCTCTCGCTGCCCGCGGTGGCGAACCACCACACCGCCAGCAGCACCAGCGGGAGCGCCATGGCGAAGCCGACCTGGCGGGCGAGGCGGCGGAGTGTCACGGCTGCTCCGCCTCCCCGGGCGCGTTCCGCGCCGCCGGACGACACGGGGAGCATCACGCGACCTCCTTGCGTACCGAGCTGTGCCAGCGCAGCGCGCGGCGTTCGACGGCGCGGGCGACGACGTTGATCGCGACGCCCACCAGTCCGACGACGACCACCAGCGCGTAGGTCAGCGTGACCGCGCCGGAGCTCTGCGCGACGCCGATCGACCGGCCCAGCCCGGGCACGCCGACGACGAGCTCCGCGGTGATCTCCAGGATCAGCGCCACCGCGGCGGCCAGGCGGAACCCGGTGACGACGTAGGGCAGCGCGGTGGGCCAGACGACCGTGCGGATCACCGCCCGGCGCGAGAACCGGTAGGAGCGCGCGGTGTCCCGCACGACCGGGTCGACGTCCGCGACCCCGTACAGCACCTGCACCAGGACCTGCCAGAAGGCGGCGTAGACGACGAGGATCAGCGCCGACTGCGGGCGGCTGCCGTAGATGAGCACCACCAGCGGGATGAGCGCCACCGACGGGATCGGCCGGAGGAACTCGATGGTGGAGGCGGTGAGCGCGCGCAGGAACGGCACGCTGCCGATCACCAGGCCGACGACCACCCCGGCGACCGTCGCGAGCGCGAGCCCGGCCGCCCAGCCGCGCAGTGTCTCGCCGAGGGCGGTCCAGAACTCGCCGCGGCCGAGCTGGCCGGCCAGCGTCCCGGCGATGTCCCCGGCCGTGGAGAGGTAGCGGCGGTCCACCAGACCCGACCGCGGCAGCACCTCGACGAGTCCGACGAGGACGGCCAGCCCAGCGGCGCCCAGCAGCGCGTCCCGGCCACGCCCGGCCGGGAGCGGGCCGGTCCGAGCCACGCCGCGGTGGAGCACCGCGGTGCCGCTCATGACCGCCGCCCGCGCGCGGGCCGGGTGGCGGCCCGGGACCGGTGGCGTCCCGTCACGGCAGCAGGGCCTTGATGTCGGGGGCCTCGGTGAGCAGGCCGCCCCGCGTCGCCAGGTCCGCCAGCAGCTGGACCGAGTCCGTGTCGATCTCGGTGGGCCACCGCGGCAGCGTCACCGCGGCCTGCACCTTCGGATCGATCTTGGTGTAGGAGGTCAGGACGGCCCGCGCCTCGTCCGGGTGGTCCTGGGCGTAGCCCAGCGACTTCTCCATGGCGTCGGTGAACTTCGTGACGACCTCGGGGTTCTGCTCGGCGTACTGGCGGGAGGTGAAGTACAGGGCGACCGCGAGGTCGGGGTCGGTGCCGGCGTAGTTGGACACCACCTGACGGTCGCCCTGCTGGGCCGAGATCGTCAGGAACGGCTCCACGACCTGGCCGGCGTCGACGTCGCCCTTCTCCACCGCGGGCACGATGTCGGGAAAGGCGAGCTCGACGTAGTCGATCGTCGAGGGGTCGCCGCCGGCCTCGCGCACGACGTCGTCGATCGTCGTGGTGTTGATGTTCTTCAGCGTGTTGACGGCGATCCGCCTCCCGGCCAGGTCGGCGGCCGTCCTGATGTCGCTGCCCTTGGGGACGATGACCGCGCCGAAGTCCTTGCCCTCCTCGCCTGTCGAGGCGACGCCGGCGCTGACGACCTTCAGCGGCAGCCCCTGGGACGCGCCGAGCAGCAGGGAGATCGTGTTGCTGAAGCCGAACTGGAACTGCTCGCTCATCACGCCGGGGACGATCGCCGCGCCGCCCTGGGCGGACTCGAGGCTGAGCTCGAGGCCCTCCTGCTTGAAGTACCCCTTCTCGATGCCGAGGTAGATCGGCGCCACGTCGATTATCGGGATGATGCCGACCTTCAGCTTCGTGGTGCCCTCGCCGGAGGAACCGCCCGACGAGCCGTCCTCGTCCCCGCACGCGGCGGCCGTCAGGGACAGGGCGAAGGCGAGTGCCGCGGCGAGGCCGCGGCGCATCAGCGGGCCGCGGGCGATGGACCGGTGCATGGGAACTCCTCGAGTGACTGCCGCGCGCCACCCGTCGTCGAGCGGCGTCGCGGCCCGACCAGGCCGGCGGGGACGGACGCTACCTCGATTGTGAACAATTGTGAAGACAATCCAGTGCGCAATCTCGTTCGCAGCTACACTGCGCGCGTGGTCCTGAGAAGGTTGCGTGTGGTTCGCGTGAGAGGCTTCTCGGGGCCGGTACCCCTTCGCCCAGGTCGCAGGAGCCCACGTGAGCACGAGCACGCCGGAGGACACCACGGGGCCCGTCGACGTCACCCAGCAGATCCGGGCCGCGATCCTGGCCGGTGACTTCGCGCCTGGTCAGCGCCTGGTCGAGTCGGAGCTGTCGGAGACGTTCGGCACCACCCGCGGTGTGGTCCGTTCGGCGCTCATCGACCTCACGCACGAGGGCATCGTCGAGCGGATCGCCAACCGCGGGGCGCGGGTGCGCGCGGTGAGCCTGGACGAGGCGGTAGCGATCACCGAGGTGCGGATGGTCGTCGAGGGGCTCTGTGCCGCCAAGGCGGCCGAACGGATCACCGAGGCGCAGGTCGCCGAGCTCCGCGACCTGGGGCAGCGGATGCGGGAGGCCGTGCGCGGCGGCGAGGTGCTGGTCTACTCGCAGCTCAACAGCACGCTGCACGACCGCATCCGGGACATCGGGGCGCAGCCGGTGGCCGCCGAGGTGCTGGTCAACCTGCGCGCCCGCAACGTACGGCACGCCTTCCGGCTCGCCCTGCGCCCGGGGCGCCCACAGATCTCGCTGCCCGAGCACCTCGCGATCATCGACGAGCTGTGCGCGCGCAGCCCGGACGGCGCCGAGCGCGCGGTGCGCCGCCACCTCGCCAGCGTGATCGCGGCCCTGCGGGAGACCGACCGGGCCACGTAGACCCGTCCGCTCCCCCGGGGTGCTCACAGCCGACGCACAGGATTTACCTGGGGACGTCCCAGCCGTCGCGCTCATGGTGAGTGTCATCCGGACGAAAGGACGACCGTGGACGACAACGCCGCACCGCCGAGCGGATCGCGATGGGAACCGCGACCCACCCCACCCGAGGACGCCGGGACCGCGCCACCGGAGCCGGCCGGTACCGAACCCACGCCACCACCGGCCGGCGGTGCGCCGGAGCCACCCGCCGCCCCGCCGCGGCCGCGCCTGTTCGGCCGGTCGGCGGTCGCCGGCGTGGCCGTGGCGCTGCTGGCCGCCGGCGCCATCGGCGGCTTCGCCATCGGCCGGGCGACCGCGGGCACCGGCACGCCCGACCAGCGGCCCGGCTTCGACAACGTCGGGCAGCTGCCGCCGGACGTCGACGGCGACGGCGGGCTGCGGGGGCGCCCGGACGGGCGCGGCTTCGACGACCGGGACGGTGACGGGCAGGACGGTGGGCAGGACGGTGGGCAGAGCGGCGGAACCGGCACATGACGACCATGGCCGGTGACCGCGTCGTGCCCGCGCACCCGCCCACCGCTCCCGCCGGCCGGCAGGCCCGGTTCGACGGCGGCGTGCGGCTGGCCGCCTGCGGCGCGCTGTGGCTGAGCCTGCTGCTGGTCGCCTACTGGTGGGCCACGGGCGGCGGGTTCGAGGACCTGACCGGCTGGGAGTCCGGACTGACCTCGAGCGGGCGGCTCACCGGCCTGGTGGCCTCCGACCTGCTCCTGGCGCAGGTGCTGCTGATGGCCCGGCTGCCGGTGCTGGAGCGCGCGTTCGGCCAGGACCGGCTCGCCCGCCACCACCGGGTGGTCGGGTTCACCTCGGTCAACCTGATGCTCGCGCACATCGTGCTCATCACCTGGGGCTACGCGGCGGGCGAGCTCACCGCGACCCCGGCCACCTTCTGGGACCTGGTCACCGGGTATCCGGGCATGCTGCTCGCGCTCGCCGGCACCGGCTGCCTGCTGATGACCGTGGTCACCAGCGTCAAGGCGGCCCGGCGCCGGATCCGCTACGAGTCCTGGCACCTGCTGCACCTCTACGCCTACCTCGGCGTCGGCCTCGCGCTGCCGCACCAGCTGTGGACCGGCCAGGCGTTCCTCACCTCGACCGCCGCCACGGTGTTCTGGTGGACCGCGTGGGCGCTGGCCGCCGGGTCGGTCCTGGTCTGGCGCGCCGGCATGCCGGTGTGGCGCAGCCTGCGGCACCGGCTGCGGGTGACGTCCGTGGTGCCGGAGGGCCGGGGGGTGTACTCCGTCTACCTCGCCGGCCGCGACCTCGACCGGCTGCCGGTGCGGGCCGGGCAGTTCTTCGGCTGGCGGTTCCTGGGTCGCAGCGGCTGGACGCGCGGCAACCCGTACTCGCTGTCGGCCGCGCCGGACGGCCGGAGCCTGCGCATCACGGTCAAGGAGCTCGGGGACAGCAGCACGCGCGTCGCCGCGCTGCGCCCGGGAACCCCGGTGTTCCTCGAAGGGCCCTACGGCCGGCTCACCGGCCGTGCCCGCACCCACCGCAAGGTCGCGCTGATCGGGGCGGGCGTCGGCATCACGCCGCTGCGCGCCCTGGCCGAGGGCCTCGACTACGCCCCCGGCGAGGCCGTGCTGCTGCAGCGGTTCACCGGCGAACCGCTGTTCGAGCGCGAGTTCCAGGTGCTGTCCCGGGAACGGGGCCTGCGCCTGCTGTGGCTGCCCGGCAGCCGCCGCGGCCCGGACTCCTGGCTCGGCGACGGCGCCGGCACCGCCGACGACCTGACCGCGCTGCACTACTGGGTGCCGGACATCGCCGAGCACGACGTGTACGTGTGCGGCCCCGAACCGTGGACGGCCATGGTGAGCCGCTGCGTCCAGGCCGCCGGTGTCCCCGCCGACCGGCTCCACATCGAGAACTTCGCGTGGTGAACCATGAAACGCATCGTCCTGTGGCTGCTGAGCACCGTCACCGTGCTCGTGCTGCTGTTCGGGTACCACACCTCGACCCTGGGCGCGCTGAACGCGACCTCGGCCGTCGTCTCACCGTCCACTTCGGACAACTCCGGCACCGGCTCGGCGCAGGGCGGCGGTTCCACCGTCACCGGGCCGGTCGCGCAGACCCGGTGGGGGCCGGTCCAGGTGGAGCTGACCGTCCGGAACGGAAAGATCACCGACGTCTCCGTGGTGCAGTACCCGGACGGGAACCACGAGGACCAGGAGATCAACTCCCGGGCGCTGCCGATCCTCGTCCAGGAGACCATGGACGCCCAGAGCGCCGACATCGACATGGTCAGCGGCGCCACCGTGACCAGCGACGGCTACCTCGAGTCGCTGCAGGGCGCGCTCGACGAGGCCGGGCTGTGACCGCGCCCGCCGTGGACACCGCGCGGTACGTCGAGCACGTGATGGGCATGCCGATCAGCCTGGCGCTGCGCGGCCGGCACACCGCCGACGACGCCGCCCGCGCCGCGTGGGCCGCCGTCATGGCCTCGCTGCGGGAGGCCGACCGGGTGTTCAGCACCTACCGGCCGGACTCGTTCGTCTCCCGACTCGGCCGCGGCGAGGTCGCCGTCGCGGACTGCCCGCCCGAGGTCGCCGAGGTGCTGGCGCTGGGCGAGCGGGCCGAACGGGAGTCCGGCGGCGCGTTCCGGATCCGGCGCCCCGGCCCCGACGGCGCGCCGGTGCTCGACCCGGACGGCGTGGTGAAGGGCTGGGCCGCGCACCGCGCGGCCGAACACCTGAAGGCCTTGCCGGACACCGACTTCTGCCTCTCCGCGGGCGGGGACCTGACCTGCCGCACGCTCGACCCGGCCGCCCGGCCCTGGCGGATCGGGATCGAGCACCCGCACGACCCGAAGCGAATCGTCGCGGTGGTGCCGGTGCGCACCGGCGCGGTCGCCACCTCCGGCACCGCGCACCGCGGCCGGCACCTCGTCGATGCCCGTACCGGGCTGGCACCGTCCACTGTGGCCTCGGTGACCGTGGTGGGCCCGTCGCTCACCTGGGCCGACATCGATGCCACCGCCGCATACGCCCACGGCCCGGACGCCGCGCGCTGGCTGCGCGGGCGGACCGGACACAGCGGACTCGTCGTCTGGCAGGGCGGGACGACCACGCTGGTCGGGCCCGGGACCGGCGGCGAGGCACCGCCGGCGGCGTAGCGTGGCCGGAGAGAACCGAACGAAGGAACGCCTTGACACGTCCAGAACGCAGGCCCTCCCGGGTCACCCTCGCGCGCGTGCAGCGCGTCGAACGCATCACGCCCCGCATGATCCGGATCGTGCTCGACGGCCCCGGGCTCGACGGGTTCCCCGCCGGCCAGTACACCGACCACTACGTCAAGCTGCTGTTCCCGGTCGAGGGCGCCGACTACCCGGAGCCCTTCGACCTCCAGCGGATCCGGGCGGAGCTGCCCCGCGAGCAGTGGCCGCGGATGCGCACCTACACCGTGCGCCGCTGGGACGCGACCAGCGGCGAGCTGACCGTCGACGTGGTGGTGCACGGCGACGAGGGCCTGGCCGGGCCGTGGGCCGCGCGGGTGCGGCCGGGCGACGAGATCAGGTTCGGCGGGCCGGGCGGCGGCTACGCCCCCAGCCCGGACGTCGACTGGCACCTCCTGGCCGGCGACGAGAGCGCGCTGCCCGCCATCGCCGCCGCCGTGGAGCGGCTCGCGCCGGGCGCGCGGGCGCACGTGTTCGTCGAGGTGCACGGGCCGGAGGAGGAGCAGAAGCTGGACACCCCGGGCGACGTCACCGTCACCTGGCTGCACCGGGGCGAGGCCGCCGTCGGCGCGGCGCTCGTGCGGGCCGTGACCGACCTGGACTTCCCGCCCGGCGCGGTGCAGGCGTTCGTCCACGGCGAGGCGGGCTTCGTCCGCGACCTGCGCCGCCTGCTGCTCGTCGAGCGGGGCGTGCCCCGCGATCGGGTGTCGATCTCGGGCTACTGGCGCCTCGGCCACGACGAGGACCGCTGGCAGGCGACCAAGCGCGACTGGAACCGCCAGGTCGAGGAGGAACAGGGCAGGTAGCGCACGCCCCCACCGCCAGACCACTCCCCCCGCCATCCGCCCACCCCCGAACCGACTCCCACCGCCGAGTCGCCCCCCACGCCGCCGAACTGACCCCTCACGCAGCCGAACCGACCCCTCACGCAGCCCAGCCGACCCCTCACGCAGCCCAGCCGACCCCTCACGCAGCCCAGCCGACCCCTCACGCAGCCCAGCCTCGACCCTCCACGCAGCCGCCGATCCCCCACCGACCCTCCACGCAGCCGAACCGACCTCCCACGCGGCCCAGCCGACCTCCCACGCGGCCGAGCCGATCCCTTGCGCAATCACCTCCCCCGCCAGGAGCCGACTCGGCGATGCCAGAGGTCGACTCGACCATGTGAGAGGTCGACTCGGCATGTGAGAGGTCGACTCGGCGATGCGAGGGGTCGACTCGGCTGTGTGAGGGGTCGACTCGGTTGTGGGGATCATCGGTGCGGCGCGCGCGACGGACCCGATCGCGGGCGGGTCGGGGCAGGGCCTCCGTCCCACCTGCCGAGCCAGGTGGGCGCCGCGATGCCGGACTCGGCCGCGAGCTCCTGGGCGTCGTGGCGCAGCCGGGCCAGCTCCTCGCGGGGGTCCGGTGCCGCGGTGACCGCACGGACGACCCCGGCGAGGGCGTGCGAGTCGTGCTCGCGGGCCGCCGCCCGCACCGGGGCGGGCACCGCCGAGTCGAAGGCCACGTCGAAGCGCCGCAGCCCCGAGCCGGCCCGCGCGCACGCCGCGCACCCGCACTCGGTGACCTCGCTGCCCCGCAGGTCGATCCCCCGCTGCCAGTGCAGCAGCCGCGGCACGAACACCTGCGGGCTGCGCTTGGGCCGCACCCCGTCGGCGCGCCGGGCGACCGGGCCGCCGAGGTGGCGGGTGGACGAGGACATCCCGATCGCGGCGAGCCGGGCGCCGGCGGCGATGGCCGGGATGCCGACCGGCCCGGAGCGCAGCAGCTCCAGCGCGTGCCCGGTCCGGGCGCTCCACCGCAGCAACCGCCGCAGGCCGAGGACCTTGTAGGAGGAGTCCACCGGATCGAACGGCGCGGCGAGCACGAGCGAGACGTCCCGGTCGGCCGCCCGCAGCTGCTCGGCGAGCACCCCGCTGTGCCTGGACCCCAGCCAGCCGCCGTCCAGCGCCAGCGTCACCGACACCCGCACCGGGTACTCGCGGTGCAGCTCCGCCTTCAGCTCGTCGACCTGACCCACCCGCAGCCGCCGCCCCGCGGTGCGCACCACCGGCAGCCCGAGCTCGGCCTGCGCCGCCACCCAGTCGAACGCCGGAAGGTCGAGGTCGAGCCCCAGCTGCCCCTCGACGACCGGGGAGCGTGCCTTCCCGCGCGCGAGGTAGCCGGCCGGGTCGAGGTCCACGCCGGCCAGCTCCCCGGCCCGGTCCAGCACCCGGGCGACGCCCAGCCCGTGCACGCCCTGCAGCGTCACCCCGCCGAACCGGTCCCGGTTGGCCACCGCCTCGGCCGCGCCGCACCGGCCCAGGTACGGCTGGACCCGGCCGAGCGAGGACCGCGCGGCACGCACACGATCGGCCATGGTTCCTCCGACGCTCCGGACACCCCAACGGTAGACGAAACCCGCTGGTCGACGGCACACCTCGCGGGTGCCCGATCTCAGCCGGGCACGACGTCGATCACGACGTTGCCGACCTTCTGCCCGGTCTCGACGTAGCGGTAGGCGTCCACGATCCGGTCCAGCGGGTAGTGCCGGTCGACGACCGGGCGGAACTCGCCGGACCCGATCAGCTTTCCGAGGCGGCGCACCATCTCCTGGTCGTGCCGGGGAAAGGGGAACGTCACCCGCCGGCCGCGCAGCAGCGGCGTGACGAGCGGCAGCACCAGGTTCTGCGCCCCCGGCCCCAGCTCGGAGGACACGTACACCCCGCGCGGTCCCAGCAGCCGCCGGCAGTGCCCGAACGTGCTCTTGCCGACCGCGTCGAACACCGCGTCGTAGGTCTGCTCGTCGTCGGCGAAGTCCCCGGCCGTGCGGTCGACGACCCGGTCCGCACCCAGCCCGCGCACGAGCTCCAGGTTCGCCGTGTCGCACACCGCGGTCACCGTGACGCCGATGCTCTTCAGCAGCTGGACCGCCGCCGACCCGATGGCGCCGGTCGCGCCGTACACGAGCACGTCCTGCCCGGCCCGCACGCGCGCGGTCCTGATGAACGCCAGCGCGTAGTGCGAGCCCTCGGTGCCGGGCGCGGCGTCGGCGAAGTCCACACCGTCCGGCATCCTCGCGATCGAGCCGCTCTGGGGAACCGACAGGTACTCCGCGTGCGTGCCGAACGCACCCTCGTTGTACCCGAAGACCCGGTCGCCGGCCGCGAACGCGGTGACGTCCGAGCCGACCGACTCCACCACGCCCGCGTACTCGGTGCCGAGTACCGTGCGCCGCGGCCGGGTCAGGCCGGTGATCGCCCGCACGACAAAGGGCCGGGCCGCTCGGTAGCCACAGTCGGTCCGGTTCACGGTCGTCGCGTGCACCTTGACGAGCACGTCGGTGTCCCCGACGCCGGGCTCGGCCACCTCGGTGACCTGGACCACATCCGGGGGGCCGTACCTCGTATGGACAGCTGCCTTCATGCCGAGACCCTACCGGGTGGTCAGGTCATCACCTGATCGTCTGAACCGAGGTTGGCGGCGGTATCCCCGGCACCGGACCGGATCTCCTTCTGGGGTGGGGAAAGCCGGCCACCGCGGCCGGACATCTTCGAGTAAGGGGGACTATCCGATGAATACCAAGGGACTGGTTGCTCGCGCGGTCGTGCTGGCCGTGAGTGCGGGCGTGTTCGCCTCCGTGGTCCCGGCGCAGGCCGCCGAGCCGGGTGCGGACGTGCCGCACGGGCGGGCGGTCCGGCAGGCGCCGGCGCGGGACCTCGGCGAGGCCGTGCGGCTGGTCGCGCCGCACGTGACCCGCGACGAGGACGGCACGTTCGTGGTGCACGCCTCCCCGGCGCTGGCGGCCGAGGTCGGCGCGCACCGGCTCGCGTCGATCGAGGCCTCGGTGCGGCGGGTCAACGCCATGATCACGAGTGGTGAGCTGGTGTCGGACACCGGCCTGGGGGTGCGCCTCGCCGACGGCGGCGCGTCGTTGCGGGGTGGTGTCAACAAGCTCAGCTTCCACTGGTGGGGCATCGAGCTGGACCTGAGCTCCTACTGGACGAACAAGCTCATCGGCGCGCTCAACGCGGGCGCGGGCGCGTCCGCCATCGCCGGTGTGCTGGCGGCGGCCGGGGTCATCTCCTCCGCGGCGGCCATCCCGGCCGGGGTGGCCTCCGGGATCCTGGTGATCGGCGCCGGGGTGATCCAGGTCTGCTCGAACTCGAACGGGGTCTCGCTGTACCTGACCTACACCGGCCTGCCGTGGTGCGGCGGGCAGTAGGCCGTCCGGCGGGGACGGCCGCGGGTCTCACCGGACGCTCCGGTGGGGCCCGCGGCCGGCGCCGTCACGGCAGCGGCGGGACCGCACCGTCGGCCGCGAGCCACTCCAGCGACTCGCGGATCGCCTCCAGCGAGCTGTAGCGCGGGCGGTAGTCCAGCAGGCGGGCGGCCTTCGCGATGCCGGCGTTGGGGCTGTGCGCGATGTGGTCCCAGGTCAGGTCGGCCCACTCCGGCGAGGTCGTGCGCCACTGCTCCCAGGGCTCGAACCGCAGCACCGCCTCGCGGCCGTACCAGGCGGCCACCGCCTCCGCGTAGCCGCGCAGGGTGAGCGCGGCCGGGGAGACGACGTGGAAGCTCTCCCCCAGCGACACGCTCCGGTTCGCCATCGCGGCGGTGAAGGACTGGGCCACGTCGTCGGCGTGCACGTGGTGCAGGGTCTCCATGCCCAGGTTGGGCAGCACCACCTCGGCGCCGGAGGCCAGCGCGTCGAAGACCTTCAGGTCCAGGTGGCCCGCCGGGTTGATCGGCCGCCAGCCCGGCCCGACGATGTGGCCCGGGTGCAGCACGGTCGCGGGGAAGCCGGTGCGCCGCGCCTCGGCGAGCAGCCAGCGCTCGATCTCCGCCTTGGTGATCCCGTACTCGCCGAACGGGTGCCGTGGCGCGTCCTCGGTGGTGGGCACGACCGCCGACGGGCCGTGCACCCAGATCGTCCCGCAGTGCAGGAAGTGCTCGACCCGGCCGCGCAGCGCCTCGACCAGGTCCCGGGCGCTCGCCAGGTCGAAGCAGATCAGGTCGATCACCACGTCCGGCTCCAGGTCGCGGACCAGCGCGGGGAAGCCCGCGTCCGCGCGGTCCGCGACGACCGTGTCGACCGGCCCGATCGGCCGGTACGGCGTCGCCCGCCCCCTCGTCACCACCGTGACCTGGTGCCCGGCCGCCGCCAGGCGCGGCACCAGGTAGCCGCCGATGTGTCCGGTACCGCCCACCACCACCACACGAGACATGCCGTGATCCTACGAGCGGCCGCCGCTCAGTCGTGCGGCCGCATGATGCGGTGCGTGGAGAAGTCCTCCTCGTCGTAGCCCACGTCGTCGGCCCGGGGGCGCCGCGGCCACTCCGTCGACGGCGCCGCCGGCCGGGTGACCACCTCGAGCGCGGCCATGACCACCGGGTCGGCCGTGACCGCCGGGTCGGCGAGGGCCTCCTCCCGGGTGCGCCGGCCGGTCTCGACGTCCTCGATCGCCGCGCGCAGCACGGCCGGTGCGTCCGGTCCGGCCGCATAGGCCTTCAGCGCCCCGATCCCGTTGTCGCCCTCCGACCTCTCCTCGTCCGCCTCGGCCAGGCGGCGATCGGCGTCGGCGATCGCCCGGCCGGCCCTGTCGATGGCGTCGTGGAGGCCGTTCTCCGCGCGGATCATCTCCGTGCTCTTCCAGTCCTCCGCGGAGATCCGAACGTCCACAGTGCACTACCCGTTTTCCGAGACGGCCTTGTTGATGTTCTTGTCCAGGCCGGTGAGCTGCTTGTCGTACTCCTTGCTGGACTTCTCGTACTCCTTCTGCGCCTCGCTCATCGCCTTGTTGCCGGACCGGAACCCGTCCGCCACGTCGATCGCCTTGTGCGTCGAGTCGACGTCCGGGATCTGCCGGGCGGCGTTCATCACCTGCTTGAAGCCCTCGAAGTACTTCTGGATGGCCCCCACCATCTGCTGGATCGCCTCGTGCAGGTGCAGCACGCCGCTGGATGATGTTCTTGATCTCGATGACGTCGCCCCAGAACGGGATGTCCCTGCCCTCGAGCTTGAACCCGTGGTCGATCCACCGGTAGGTGACGTTGAAGGCCTGCCGGGCGAACCCCCACGAGGTGAGGTACTTCATGGCCAGGTCGGTGATCTTCTTGAGGATCTTGTCCAGCAGCTCGGCGCACTTGTCCGCGGCCTTGATCGACTCCTTGGCGAGCGCCTCGAAGCCCTTCGCCATCCAGTTGCAGCTCTCCCGGGCGATGAGCAGCACGGGCGTCCACGCGAAGTCGACGTAGTTGCCGAACGCGTCCGCGGCCGCGCCCTGCGACCAGTGGTCCGAGGTGAGCTTCTTCGCGTTGGCGCTGAAGTTCGCCGAGGTGCTCCAGTACATCGACCCGGCGTGCTTCCAGGCCGCGCCGTTCGCGTTGATGCGGTTGAAGTCGCCCGTCAGCGGCAGGATCAGCTCGTCGTAGAGACCCTTTCCGTTGCGGCTGATGAAGTTCTCGTAGAACCAGTTGATGGCGTCGGTTCCCCAGTGGGTGCCCTCCATCACCTCGCTGAGCTTCTTGTGCTCCACCACCGGTGGCTGCTGAACGACCGACTCGACGTCGGTGAAGTGTCCTTTCGGCCGGTACCTGGCGAAGGTTCCGGTCAACCCCTCGATGGACGACGACGTCAGGTTCTTCAGGTTCCGGGTGTTGTTCTCCTCGACGTTCGCGTACTGGTTGGCCGTGGCGAACAGTCCCCGGTAGGTCCCCTGCAGCTTCTGGTTCATCAGCGCGCCGGTCTGGCCGGCCAGGTTCGACAGCTGGTCCATGGCGGGCTGCAGCGGGTAGAGCAGCCCGGTGAAGCCGCTCTTGACGCACCCGTACTCACGCGCCTGGTTGGTCGACTCGTCGATGCTGATGCCGATGTTCAGGCGCAGGTAGTCGCCCAGCTCGCCGATGTACGGCGCGTCCGCCTCGATGTCCGACATCAGGTGCCTCCCCCGTTCTCGTGCCGCCACCCGCTATGACGAACGGTGGCAGGCGGGGTTCCCCGCCCGCGACCCCGTGCACGGCACTGCACGCAATTGCACGGCCGCCCGCCCCTGTCCGGCGCGTTTCCGCACCGTCGCGAGTGCGGTCCTGCACGCCGCGGAACGCGCCCCCGATAGGTTGGGTGCGTCCGGAAGGAGCAGTGGCGATGAACGCCGAGGGGCCGCCCGATCCCGCTACGGCCACGGACCCCGCCGGGTTCGTGGCGGTGCTCGAACCAGCTGCGGTTGTGGGCCGGGCAGCCGTCGCTGCGGCGGCTGGAGCGGCTCGGCGGTGACACGCGCGCCGCGGACGGGCGGCCGGTCAAGGCGCTGCCGGCCAGCACCACCTCGTACGTGCTGAGCGGCAAGGGCGGCACCCGGCTGCCGCGGATGATCTTCGTCGAGCGGTACGTCGCGAGCTGCCTGGCCGCGTGCGGCGAGCCGGTGCCGCGCGGCAGCCGCTACCTGCGGCGGTGGCTGGACGCCTGGCGCGCGCTGGCCGCGCCCGGGTCGACTCCCGACGTGGCGCCGACCGACGTGGCGGCGGCGGGCGAGGAGGAGGCGCTGCGCCAGCTGCCGATGGACATCGCCGAGTTCATCGGCCGCACCGCCGAGCTCGACCGGCTCCACGCGATGGCCACGACGGCGGCGGCCGGCACGGGGGCGCCGACCGTGGTGGCCATCGAGGGGATGGCCGGCGTCGGCAAGACCCGGCTCGCGGTGCGGGCCGCACACCAGCTCGTCGACCGCGGGCTGTTCGCCGACCTCCAGCTGTGGGCGGACCTGCACGGCTTCGACCCGGCCCGGCCGGCCGCCGACCCGGCCGCCGTGCTGGACACCTTCCTGCGCCTGCTCGGGGTGCCGGCCGAGCGGATCCCGCCCGACGCCGAGGGGCGCGCGGCGCTCTACCGCGACCGCCTCGCCGGGCGCGAGGCCGTGGTGCTGCTGGACAACGTCGCCGGGGCGGAGCAGGTCCGCCCGCTGTTGCCCGCCACCGCCGGCTGCCTGGTCCTGATGACCTCCCGGCGCAGCCTCGCCGCGGCCGACGGCGTCGAGACACTGCGGCTGGAGGTGCTCACCCGGGACGAGGCCGTCGCGCTGCTCACCCGCGTCGCCGGCCCGGACCGGTTCCGCGACGATCCCGGGTCCGCCGCCCGGCTGGCCGAGCTGTGCGGCCACCTGCCTATCGCGCTCGGCGTCGCCGCCCGGCGGCTGCGCTCGCGTCCCGCGTGGACTCCCGCGCACCTCGTGGCCCGGCTGGACCGGATCGCGGTGCGCGGCGAACGGGTGCACGCGAGCTTCGCACTGTCCTACCGCGAGCTCGGCCCGGCCGCGCGGCGGATGTTCCGGCTGCTCGGCCTGCATCCGGGCGCGGACGCCACCGCCGGATCCGCGGCGGCGCTGGCGGGCGTCGCGGCCGACGAGGCCGAGGCGCTGCTCGACGTGCTGCTCGACGAGCACCTCCTGCAGGAGACCACGCCGGACCGGTACCACCTCCACGACCTGCTGCGCGAGTACGCGATCGGGCGTGCCCACGCCGAGGAGCCGCCGCAGGAGCTGCGGGCGGCGGTGCACCGGACGCTGACCTGGTACCTGCACGCCGCGGACGCGGCCGTGCAGCTGCTCGCGCCCCACCGCAGGCGGAAGTTCCCCCTCGAGCCCGCGGCCCACCCGCCGCCGGCCCTCGGCGGCCACGAGCAGGCCCTCGCGTGGTGCGAGGCCGAGCACGCCACCCTCGTCGCGGCCGTGCACCTGGCGGCCGAGCACGGCATGCACGCGGTGGCCTGGCAGCTGCCGGCGGTGCTGCTGCACTACTTCTACCTGCGCAGCCACTGGGACGACTGGATCGGCACGCACACCGCCGGGCTCGCGGCCGCGCGAGCGCTGGGCGACCCGTACGGCCGCGCGCAGATCCTCAACGGTCTCGGCGTCGCGCACAGCGACCGGCGCCGGTTCCCCGAGGCCGTCGACTGCTACCGGCAGGCGCTGGACCTGTTCACCACCGTGGGCGACACGCACGGCCAGGCGTGGACCCGGAACAACCTCGGGGTGGCCCAGGTGGACCTCGGCCGGCTCACCGACGCCGTCGAGCAGTTCACCGGCGCGCTCGCCCTGCACCGCGCGAACGCCGAACCCGCGGGCGAGGCCATCTGCCTGAACAACCTCGGCGACGCCCACCGCCGGCTCGGCGACCCGGAGCGGGCGGCGGGGTACCTGCGCGAGGCACTGGCCATCCAGGAGCGCACCGGCGACCGGTCCGGCCGCCGCTTCACCCTGCACACCCTGGCCGATCTGCACCGGGACCGGCACGACCACGAGCAGGCCGTCCGGTACTACGAGCGGACCGTGACGCTCAGCCGCGAGCTGGGCGACCAGTGGGGCGTGGCCCGCGCGCTCGACCACCTGGCGTCCACATTGGACGAGATGGGCCGGACCGGCGCCGCCCGGGACTGCCGGCGCGAGGCCCTGGACGTGCTCGTCGCGCTCGGGCGGCCCGAGGCCGAGGAGATCCGGGCACGGCTCACCACGCGGGCCGGGCCGGTCAGGTGATGTCGCGGCGCACGGTCGTGGTCAGCGCGACGAGCACGAGCACCGCGGTGTACCCGGCGAGCACGGCGGCGCCGCCCCACTGCGGCAGCAGGGCCGCGACCTTCGACGGCATCAGGTCGACCGCCATCCCGGCCCGGTTGGGCAGCCAGCGGCCGAGGTCGCCGAGCAGGTTGGCCACCGTGGTCTCCACCAGCGCGATCCACACCAGGGCGACCGCGACCGCGCCGGTGAGGTTGCGGATCAGCGCGCCGAGGCTGACACCGATGGCCGCGTACGCGGCGTTGATCACCACGATCCCCGCGACGACGCGCCCCGCCTGCGCGCCGGCCAGATCGAGGGTGCCCTCGCGCACGGCCGTCCAGATGGCCGTGGTGGCCAGGCCCGTGACCGCGCTGAGGGCGCCGAGCCCGGCGCCGACCGCGGCGTAGGTGGCGAGCTTGGCGCCGATCACCCACCCGCGACCGGGGGTGGCCAGGTAGGTGTCGGTGATGCTGCGGTGCCGGTACTCCCCCGCGACCGCGGTGATGCCGAGGATCAGGCTGACCAGCGCCGAGGCGATGCCCGCGTGCGAGAGCAGCGTCCGCACGCCGTCGGCGGTGTCCAGGTCCGCGCCGGCGACGGCCAGGCCGGAGACACCGGCGACGATGACCGCCTGCTGGACGGCCACCATCAGCCACGGGCTGCGGATGGTGCGCAGCTTGGTCCATTCGTTGGTGATCAGGATGGTCACCGGTCCTCCTTCAGCGGGCGCCGGCCGGGGCGGCGGGGTCGGAGCGGGTCAGGTCGAGGAACGTCTCCTCCAGCGACGCGCCGGTCTCGGACAGGGCCGCGAGCGCGATCCGCTCGTCGGCGGCCAGCCGGCCGACCTCCGCCGCGCCGGCGCCGCGGACCCGCAGCGTGGTGTCGCCGGTGACCGAGGCGTCCAGGCCGTGGCCGGCCAGCACCTCGCACAGCCGCCGCGCCGCACCGGGGTCGCCGGTGCGGACCGAGACCAGCCCCTCGCCCAGCTCGGCGAGCGGGCCCGCGAACCGCAGGCGCCCGCGGTCGACGATCACGACGTGCTCGGCGACCTGCGCGATCTCGCTGAGCACGTGGCTGGAGATCAGCACGGTGCGCCCGTCGGCGGCGAGGCCGCGCAGCAGGTCGCGCAGCCACGCCATGCCCTCGGGGTCGAGGCCGTTGGCCGGCTCGTCGAGGACGAGCACCCGCGGGTCGCCAAGCAGGGCGGCGGCGAGGCTGAGCCGCTGGCGCATGCCCAGCGAGTAGCCGCCCACCCGGCGGTCCGCGTCACCGGTGAGGCGCACCTGGTCGAGCACCTCGTCCACGCGCGAGCGGGGCACGCCGGCGACGGCGGCCTGGACGGCGAGGTGATCGCGGCCGCGGCGTCCGGGGTGGAAGCCGGTCGCCTCCAGGACCGCGCCGACGGTGCGCCGCGGCTCGGGCAGGTCGGCGTAGCGCCGGCCGCCGATCAGCGCCTCGCCGGCGGTGGGGCGCACCAGGCCCAGCAGCGTGCGCAGGGTCGTGGTCTTGCCGGCGCCGTTCGGGCCGAGGAAGCCGGTCACCCGGCCGGGCGGCACGTCGAAGGTCAGGTCCTCGACGGCGGTCACCTGCCCGAACCTCTTCGTGAGCCCCCGGACCGCCACCGAGGGGGTGGCCGCGGGCATCGCCGTGGGCATGGCGTTTCTCCTTCCGGTCGTGCTGGTAGCGGGTGGCGCCGGCTCGCCGGCCGGCAGCGTGACGCGCACGCGCAGCCCGCCGGGCGCGGTCGCGCCGACCCGGCCGCCGTGCGCGGCGACGATCTCGGCGACGATGGCGAGGCCCAGCCCCGACCCCGCGCCGGTGCTGTGGCCGTCGACCCGGTAGAACCGGTCGAACAGCTGGGGCAGGGCGTGCCGCGGCACGCCGGGTCCGTCGTCGCCGACCTCGACGACCACGTCACCGGTGTCGCGGTCCCGGCGGGCGGTGAGGGTGGCGGTGGTGCCGGGCGGCGTGTGGGCGCAGACGTTGGCGAGCAGGTTGTCCAGCACGCGGCGCACCAGGTCGGGGTCGCCGTGCACGGCCAGGCCCGGTTCGACCTCGCCGGCCCAGGTGCGGGCCGGGTCGGTGGCCCGCGCGTCCTGGAGGCCCTCGGCGAGCAGAGCGCTCAGGTCCACGGTGCCGTTGCGGTCCGGCGGCCCCTGGTCGAGCCGGGCCAGCCGGAGCATGTCGTCGACGAGGGTGCTCATCCGCTGCGCGCTGACCCGGATGCGGCGCATCGCCTCGTCCACCTGCGCACGGGTGTCCAGCGCACCCTGCTCGTAGAGCTCGGCGTTGGCGCGCAGCGAGGTCAGCGGGGTGCGCAGCTCGTGGCTGGCGTCGGCGAAGAACCGGCGCATCCGCTCCTGGCCGGCCTGCTGCTCGCGCACCGACGAGTCGATGCGGGCCAGCATCCGGTTCAGCGCCCGGCCGAGCCGCCCGACCTCGGTGCCGGAGGTCTGCGGGGCGACCGGCCGGGTGAGGTCGCCCGCGGTGATCCGGTCCGCCTGCTCGGCCATCGCCTCCAGCGGCCGCAGGCCCCGGCGCAGCACCGCCCGTCCCCCCGCGGCCAGCACGAGCAGCGCGAGGATCGTGGCGACGGCGAGGATGAGCTGCAGCTTGTGCAGCGCGTCGGTGACCGAGCGCAGGTTGACGGCGGCCACCAGGATCCCCGTGCCGACGTCCACCGCGCGCAGCCGGAACGAGTCGACGCCACCGGTGCCGGGCACGGTGCGGATGTTCCCGGACCGGGCGAGCGCGGCCACGTCGTCCGGCAGCCGCGGGACCACGTCCGGCGGGGCGCCCAGCGCGGCGACCTTCCCGTCCGGGGTGACGAGCACCAGGTAGTAGTCGTTGGGCAGCACCCCCGGGAGCACCGGCGACGGCCCGGCGGCGCCGGCGGCCAGCTCGGGGCCGCGCCCCGCGTGCGTCGCCGCGACCTGGTCGAGGATCCCGTCGATGCGCCGGGTCTGCGACTCCCGCAGCGCGGTCACCGTCGCGAGGTCGAACGCGACGATCACCGCGGCGGCGACCAGGAGCAGGGCCAGCAGCAGGCGCGCCCGCAGGGTGACCGGCCGGCGGAGCCTCACGACGACCCCGGCAGCCGCAGGCCGAACCCGACGCCGCGCTCGGTGTGGATCAGGTCCGGGCCGAGCGCGCCGAGCTTGCGGCGCAGGTAGCTGACGTAGGTGCCGACGACTGTGCTGGAGCCGTCGAAGTCGTAGCTCCACACGTGCCGCAGCAGCTGCTCGCGGGTGAGCACCCGGCCCGGGTTGAGCATCAGGTAGCGCAGCAGGCGGAACTCGGTGCGCGACAGCGCGACCGGCTGCCCCGCCCGGTGCACCTCGAAGCTGTCCTGGTTCAGCTCGACGTCGGCGAACCGCAGCGTGGCGCCGCCACCGTCCGGCCTGGTGCGCCGCAGCACCGCCCGCACCCGGGCGGCGAGCTCCTCCAGCCCGAAGGGCTTGGTGACGTAGTCGTCCGCGCCGAGGCCGAGCCCGGTGACCGCGTCCTGCCGGGTGTCCTTCGCGGTCAGGAAGATCACCGGGACCGTGGAGCCCTCCTCGCGCAGCCGGCGCAGGATCGCGAAGCCGTCCAGGTCGGGCAGCAACACGTCCAGCACGATCAGGTCCGGCTCGGCCTCCCGGGCGCGCAGCAGCGCCGCCCGCCCGGTGCCCGCGGTGTCCACCTCGAACCCGAGGTACCGCAGCGACGCCGCGACCGCGTCGAGGATGAACGGCTCGTCGTCGACGACGAGCAGCCGCCGCTGCGCACCCGTTGCGGAACCGGACATCGGTACTCCTCCCTCGCCGGGAGGATCACACCACCGACACCGCCGCGCCCGCAGCGGCCGGACGCGAACTCACACGAAACTCCCACGCTCGCCCCCACGGCCCGCCGCAGACCGGCGCTCAGAATTGCACCGGCCGCGCACGTCGCCGGCCTGGACAACGATGTTGGGAGCCGGTCTTGCCCGGTCGACCGGGCTCGGCGACTACGCACCGCACATGCGCAGGCGCCGCGAGGCGAGGCCGTGAACGACGGTGGTTCCTTCCGCGAGGACGACGCGATCGCCGCCGTCGGACTGGCCTGCCGGGTGCCGGGTGCGGACGACGTGCCGGGCTGGGCGGTGAACAACGACGGCGCCGCGCGGGCCGGGTTGCTGTTGCCCGGGGTGAGCGGCCAAGCGGCCGCGGTGGCCGAGGCACTGGCCGCCGCGGGGTGGGACCCGGCCGACGTCGGCTACCTCGAGGGCCACGGCAGCGGCACCCCGGTCGGCGACGCGATCGAGGTCGACGCGCTGCGCCGGGCCTTCGCCGGCAGCGGTCCGCGCGGCAGGGCCTGCGTGCTCGGCTCGGTGAAAGCGAACCTCGGCAACCTGGACGCCGCCGCCGGTGTGGTGGGCCTGGTGAAGACCGTCCTCGCCGTGCGGGAGGGAGTACTGCCGCCGACGCCACACTTCACGCGCGGCCATCCGGAGGTCAACCTGGCCGCCGGACCGTTCGAGGTGCTGACCTCCTGCCGGGACTGGCCAGGGCCCCGGCGAGCCGGCGTCAGCTCCTTCGGCCTCGGCGGCACCAACGCCCATGTGCTGGTCTCACCAGCAGATCCGCGGCCGCCCGACCCGAATGGTCCGGAGTGGACGATGCTCGTCCTGTCCGCCGCGGACGACCACGCACTGACCGGCCTGGCGGGCCGGCTGGCCGCACATCTGCGCGAGGGACACGCAACGGTTCGGGACACCGCGCACACCCTGGCCACGGGCCGCAAGCCCCTACCCCGGCGAGCGGCCGTCACCTGCCAGGACACGAACGACGCGATCGCCGGCCTGACCGACATACCTCGTGGACCACTACGCGTAAGCATTCACGTGGTGGTTGATCTTGTGCGTGTCGGTGCGTGACAGTTGGGCCGTACTCGGCGATGATCTTGGGCTGTGTCCGGGTTGGAGGAGTTGTCGCGCGAGGAGATGATTGCGCTCATCGTGGGGTTGCGTGAGGCGAACGCCGCGTTGGAGGAGCGTGTGCGGCGGTTGGAGCGTCAGGTCTCGCGTAACAGTGGGAACTCCTCGATGCCGCCGTCGGCTGATGACCTTCCAGGTAAGAGCATGCCGGCGTCGAAGCGGGCGAAGGGTTCTGGACGCCAGCGGGGCAAGCAGAAAGGCGCCCGGGGTAACGCGCTGCCGTGGGTGGCCGTGCCGGATGAGTGGGTGCCGCACCGTCCGCATGGTTGCTGTGGATGCGGGGCGGACCTGGCCGCGGCACACGATGTGGGTGTCGAGCGTTCCCATCAGGTTCATGACCTGCCCGAGGTGGCGATCACGGTGTGGCAGCACGATGTGTATCGGGTCCGCTGCGGCTGCGGCGCCGAACACGTCGGCCAACTGCCGGACGAGGTGTCGACGGCACCGTCGAGCTACGGGGTGAATCTGAAGTCGCTGACCGTCTATCTGTTGGTCTACCAACACGTTCCGGTGCAGCGGTGTGTGCAGTTGATCGCCGACCTGACCGGTGGGACCGGACCGTCGGACGGGTTCGTGCACGGCATGCTCACTCGGTGCGCGGTCGCGGTCGCGCAGGTCGTCGCCGCGATCAAGACGTTGATCGCGCTGGCGCACGTCGTGGGTTTCGACGAGACCACGCTGCGCTGCGGGCCGGCAGGGAGCAAGAAGTACGTGCTGTCCGCGTCGACCGAGGATGCCACCGCCTACCACCTGGCTGGTCGGGACCTGGACTCGTTCGCTGAATTCGGCATCCTCCCCTCGTTTGCGGGTATCGCGGTGCATGACCGCTACGCCAACTACTTCCACCCCCGCTGGGACACCCTCACCGGGCATCAGGCCTGCGCAGCTCACCTACTCAGGGATTTCGCCGACGCTGCCGAGACCTACCCCGAAGCGCAGTGGCCCGCCCAAGCGCAGCGTGCGCTGCGCGGCCTGATCACCGCCTGGCATGCCGCCCGTGACGCCGGGTTGCCCGCCATCGCCGAACAGGTCCGCGACGAGCTGTCCCTGGAGTTTCGCCGCGCGGTGCGGGTCGGTCTGTCACGGGTGCCCCGGGTGCCGGGGCCGCGCCACTCCACCGCGCAGCGCCCCGGACGCGAGCTGCTGGAGTTCTGCCGTACCCGCGAGGCCGACGTCCTGCGCTTCACCACCGACACCCGGATCTGGCCCACCAACAACATCAGCGAACGCGACCTGCGACCCACCAAAACCCAGCAGAAGATCTCCGGGCGACTCACCAGCGAAACCGTCACCCAAGACCGACTCGACATCCGCAGCTACATCGACACCGCCCGCAAACAGGGCATCAACGTCATGACCGCGCTCCGCCGGGCTGTCCTCGGAAACCCGTGGCGACCACCCCGCCCCGCACCCGCCTGAAGCCCGGACACCGCCCACGGACATCACCACATCCACCGTGGACACGTCATGCCCACGATCAAGCACGTGAATGCTTACCACTACGCCTGGCCGGAATCACCAAAATCACCCCGAACCCTGAAACATTTCGCCGCCGACCGAACCCGAATCATTCCCCTCGTCACAAACGTCACCAACACAAACCAACTCTGACGTTCCCCCGGGGACAACAGAAGACCACAATCACCTGTCCAAGATCCGACGCGGCGCGCACCACATCCTGACCGCGAAAGGCCGGTCCACGTCACTCCGCACAGCCGGCAGAAAACATTACCGTGGCCACAGCCGACGCCCGAGACGTACGCCGATCGAACCGCGCCGGCGCCGGCGCGGTTCGACGGGCACGGGCCGCTACTTCGCCAGGGCCTGGACCGCGATCTTCGTGTCGATGTCCAGGTCGTTCAGACTCTTCACCTGCACGTTCTTGACCTGGTTGTTGATGCGGGTCACCCAGGCCGACGGCAGGTCGGTGAAGAACGTGACCTCGTGACCGTTGGAGTTGTGCCCGAGCCCGAAGACCGTGGACTCCTCGAGGCTGCCCGCGTTCAGCACCACGTAGTGGTCCTCGACCTCGGTGTGATCGGTCACCCAGTCGACCTCCTCCCCGATCTCCGGCACCACCTTGTCCTTCGTGGGCTTGGCGAACCGGAACGTCCGCGCGTTCGGGATCGAGATCGTGTACGTCGTGTACTGGGTGTAGGCGAGGTTGTACACCCGGGAGAACGCCAACGCCGCCGGCTGCCCCGCCTGACGCAGGGTCTGCGTGTACATGTCGACGTTCTCCTGGCCGCGCAACTTCACGTCGGCCTTGATCGAGTCCCAGACCGTCTTGATATTGAACTTGTTGCTCGGCCGAACACCCCGAAACGGGCTCCGAACCGTCAGCCCGTGGATCAACCTGAGCTCGGGCCCGAACCAGCTGTTCGGATTCTCTCCCCGATGGCACACGAAGTTCGTCATGCTGTCCTCTCTTGCCAGATGCGATGTTTCATTCCCCTCAAAAGAACGCGACCGACACCGCGAAATACATGAGGAAAGGAACTAACCGCAACTTTCGTCGGGACGCCGTATCCACGGTGCTACAAATCGGCCGACAGCCCAGGCCTCCCAATGACGCAACCCGATGACGCGTCCGGGGGAATCGACCCGAGTCGGCTCAGATAGGGCGTGTTCACGGATCTTGTGGTGTGGGCCGGTAGAGCTGAGCTGTGCTTGATCGACATGATCTGACTGATGAGTGCCCGCCTGCCAGGTTGGCGCGGCTGGAGCACTGTCGCTTGAGCATCTTGATTCTGTTCACGGCGCTTTCGGCAGGGCCGTTGTTCCACGGCACGGTCAGGCCCGCGGTGACCGCGGTCAGGTCCTTCCGCAGGCCGGTGATGAACGAGTGCAGCGCGGGCAGGTTGTCCTTGCCGACGCGGTCCATCCAGTCGGACAACTGTTCACCGATCAGGTCGCGGATCATGCGAGCGAACGCCCCGATGTGGCGACGGGTGGCCTCCAGTTCCGGGCGGCGGCCCAGCACTGCCCCGAGCCGCCGCTCGTCCTCGTTGCCCAGGTTCTCGGGGTCGCGCATGATCCAGCAGGTGACGTGCCGGATCTTCGGTGCGGCCGGCGCGGGATCGAGGGTTTCCGGCGGGATCGGAAGGGCAGGATGCAGCGGTAGACGGTGTGTTCGCTGCCGCGGTACCCCAGCTCGCGGATCTCGGCGGCGGTCAGGGCGGCGGTGTCCGCGCGGCCCTCGGTGAACCGCTGGTGCGGATACGGCTTGACGTCGTCCAGCAGTGGCCGCCGGCCGAGGGTCTTGGCCAGCAGTTCCCCAAACGCCGGTGGCGTAGAAGACCGCTCATTCTCCCGCCGCAGCTTCGCCCGGCCGGCTTGGCCAACGACTCCTGCGCACCACGGTCCCGCTGGTCACGCCACGCCAAGATCAACGACGTGTACAGACCCTCCCGCCGCAACAAGGCACCCGTACCCGCCTTGTCAAGCTGCTCGTACTCAGCCAGGATCCTCGCCTTGTACGACGCGGAATACCGCCGCGACGTGCTCGACGTACTCGACCGCGGTGAGGCCGTCCCGCAGGGCCTCGCCGCGGCGCCGGGGTCGCCGGCGGGCCGCCCAGTCCCACGCCCCGCGGCGAGCCACGACACGTGCCCGCGGTTGTCGTGCTGTCGACACGTAGGCGACTCCGCGCCAGATTGCCTGTCATGTTGTGTCGGATGCGCGGTGGCTCGTTCGTGGAAGACATGAAGCTCGGCACCAGACCGGCCCGCAGGCGAAGGGACGTCACCATGACGGGCAACACGACACGCGAGATCAGGCCGCTGCGGTTCGGAGTCGTTGCGCCGATCACCACTGACCTGCCGACCTGGCGTGATCAGCTACGTGGTCTGGCCGACAGTGGCTACTCGACGATCTTGATGCCCGACGTGCCGCAGTGGCAACCGGCACCCGGCCCGGCGCTCGCCGTGGCGGCAACATCACCGACCTGCGAGTGGGCACCTGGGTGTACGCATCTCCCGTTCGACCCGCGTGGATCACCGCGTGGGAGGCGCACTCGCTGTCGGTGCTCACCGACGGTCGGTTCGAGATGGGCATCGGCACCGGACGGCCCGGGATCGCCGACCAGCTCCGTGAGCTGGGTCTGCCGGTCACCCCGGTGAGCCACCGGTCGAGCCAAGTGCGCGACGTCGTCGCGGCCCTGCGCGACCTCGACGGCCCGGACCTGCACACCCCGGTGGTCATGGCCGTGGGCGGCCCGAAGGCACAAGCGCTCGCCGCCGAGCTCGCCGACACGGTGACCTTCGTGATGCCACAGATCGAGACGCGGGCCGCGACGATGCAACGGGTACAACGCTTCGACAACCGTCGCGGCGCGGAACTGGCGTTGCACGTACCCGTGGTCGGCGACTCGGTCGCGGCATTCATGGCCGGACCCGACACCGACCCCACCACCGTCCAAGCCGCGGACTCGCTGGCGTTCCTGCCCAGCGATCCCTCCGCCGCCGCCGAGGAAATCCAACGGCGACGCGAGGAGCTCGGGTTCACCTACTTCGTATTCGGCGCCGACGCCGCCGATACCCTCGCGCCGGTCGTCGCCGAGCTGGCCCGACGGTAGACAGCCATCAATCACACACCGCGCCGCGGAAGTCGACGCGACCAGCCCATTCGCCCTGCTCCTGATCGGCCAACCCACCCTGCGGCGGCGGATCAAACTCGGCGAACTCGCCGCGCTCGAGCAGCGCTACCAGATAACCGGTATGGCGCCGAAAGAAACCGCCAGCTACCTCAACACGACAGTGACAGAAGTGACGACAGAATGATCATCAACCAGACAACCTGAACACCAAGCCAACAACACGATCACCACAGCCCCGCCAGACGCATCGGCGGGGCTTTCCTTACACCGCAACATCCTCACCGACCAGCCCGCGGAGAAGTCTGCCCGGCTGCCGCCCGGCGCGCTGGGCGGCATGGTCGAGGACTACCTTCGAGAAAACGTGGGCAAGTTCAGCCCGAACACGATCGGCAAGGTGTTGACCGATCCTCCGGCGCGGTCTACAACGCGCTGGAGCGACTGGTGAACAACGGCGTCGCCACGCGCACCAGCGAGCACCCCAAGAAGTACTCCCTCACCGCTACCGCTCCGACGTCGGCATATCGTCAATGACCTGTTCGCGTTCACCGCCACGGGGATCACCGGGGTGGTGGTGTGGACGACCGGGTTCGGCCGGGCGGACGCGCTCGCCTCCCAGCAGCCTGCCCTGTCCGCGCACGTGCTGGTGCGCACGGGCACGGACTGCCACGAGGTGTGCCGCGACATCGTGGAGGTACTGCGCGCCGGGCACGGGGTGCGGCACACCACAGACCACGCCGACAACGACCACGCCGAAAACGACAGTCCCGACCACTGCACGCAGTGGCCCCGCCGGTGTGCGCCGGGTGCGGGCAGGGTTTGGCGGACGCGGAGATTTTCGGTGTGTGTCGCCACCAGGTGTTCGACGTGCCGCCACCTCCGCCTCGCCCGTATGTCACTGAGCATCGGGCGGTGGCCAAGACCTGTCGTGGGTGTGGGACCACGACCGAGGCGCCGGTGCCCGGTGTCGCGTCGGGCCGGGTCCAGTACGGGCCCGGGGTCAAGGCTCGGGCAACATGGTTGACGTGTGCGCATTTCCTTCCCGTGCGCCGCGCCCGGCGGGTACTCAACGCGCTGCTGGGGTTCACGGTGTCCGATGGATGGGTCGCCGGGCTACGCGCCCAAGCCGCCCGACTGCTCGAAGAACGGTTCCTGCCCCATGTGCGGGCGCTGATCGCCGCCGCGCCGGTCGCGCACGCCGATGAGACCACCGCCCGCGCCAACGGTGCGCTGACCTACCTGCACATGGCCGCCACCCGGTTCCTGACCGCGATGCACGTGGGCGACCGCAGCAAAGACACCATCGACGCCGGCGGTATCTGGCCGACGTTCACCGGGATCCTGGTCCGGGACGGCTACGCCGGCTACGAACACCTCGACACGATCGAACACGCCTGGTGCGGCATTCATCTCGTCCGCGACCTCCGTGCGATTCATGATCCCGACCCCGCGGGCCAGTCCTGGGCTGAGGCGATGGTCAACACCCTGCTGCTGGCCAATGACACCGCGCACACCGCCCGCGCCGAAGGCCGCGACACCCTCACCGACACCGAACTGTCCACCATCCGTTCCCGCTATGCCGGAGCGATCGCCCGCGGCTGGCAGGAGAACACCCGCGGCAGCGACCCGCTACACGAACAAGCCCGCACCCTGCTACGACGCTTCCGACGACATCGGGACATGATCTGTCCCGCCCCGGGTTTGATGGAGACATCGAACACCCGGAGGTTTCGGAGTCATGGCTGCACCACGGAAGTACCCGGCGGAGTTGCGTGAGCGGGCGACGCGTCTGGCGGTTGAGGCGAGGCGGGATCCGGCGTCGAGTAGTGGGGCGATCCGCCGGATCGCGGACCAGCTCGGGGTGCATCCTGAAGCGTTGCGGATGTGGGTGAAGCAGGCTGAGACTGACGAGGGAGTGCGGTCGGGGACCACGTCGGCGGAGGCGGCCAGGATCGCGGAGTTGGAGCGTGAGGTGCGTGAGCTGCGGCGGGCGAACCAGATCCTGAAGTCAGCGGCGTCTTTCTTCGCAGCGGAGCTGGACCGTCCGTCGCGATGAAGGTCGAGTTCGTCGACTCCCAGCGGGAGACCCACGGTGTCCAGCCGGTCCTGCAGGCGCTGCAGCAGACGCCTGCCGAGATCGCACCGTCGACCTACTACGCCGCCAAGGCCCGTCCCGAGTCCGCCCGTGCGGTATCCGACCGGGTGCTGGCAGGGAAGATCGAGCAGGTGCACGAGGACAACTACAGCGTCTACGGGGCGCGGAAGGTGTGGGCCGAGCTGAACCGGCAGAGCGTGGAGGTGGCCCGGTGCACGGTGGAGCGGCTGATGCGCGAGAGCGGGCTTCGCGGGCTGCTGCGGGACAAGTCCCCGCGCACCACCCGCCCGGCCGCCGAGACCGGGCGACCGGGTGATCTGGTCGAACGCGACTTCACCGCCGCCGGCCCGAACGAGTTGTGGGTTGCGGACACGTAATGCCGACGTCGGCATTAGATGTCACCGACCAGCTTGGTGCCGGGTGTCTCGGCGGTGAAGTCCCGGTCCACCAGGTCCGGGATGCGGTGCTGGTCGTCCGGGTCGGTGGTGGTCGGCCGCCACGGCCGCGGCTGGCAGGCCACCAGGCCCAGCTCGCGCATCAGGTCCCGGACCAGCTCGTCGGACACCTGCTCGCCCGAGCGGACGAGCACGGCGTGGATGCGCCGGTAGCCGTAGGCGCCGTGGTTCGCCTCGAAGATCGCCGTGATCATCGCCGCCAGCCGCGCACGACGCTCGGTCGCCGGCGAGGGCGGGCGGTCACGCCACTCGTAGTAGCCCGAGGTGGACACCTCCAGCCAGGCGCACATCCTGCTGATCGGGAAGTTGTCCTTCTCGCCGTCGATAAACGCGAACTTCGCGCTCACCGATACTCCTGGGCGAAGAAGGCCGCCGGTCGAGTAGCCCAGGGGAATCTCACCCCTGGGCCCTCACAGAACCGTGCGTAACAGTCTCCCGTTACACGGCTCTTACCATCCAGTCGGCAGGAAACTCCGGGTCCACACCCACTGGGCGAAAAGCCGCGGGTATCGCTCACACACGGCATACCACCATGCGCGAACCTTCTTGAATCCGTGGAGCCGCTTGTATTTCTTTCGAGCCCAGCGCATCAAGTAGGTGTTGATGCGTCTGCACAAGACATAGAGCGCACTTCGATAGAATTTACCGTAGTACTGGAGCCAGCCCCGCACGATCGGGTTGATCCACCGCGCGATCTGGCCGAGTGTCCAGGTGCTGTGCCGGTGTAGTTTCCAGCTGCGGACCTCTCGGTTGATGGCTTTCATCGCGTCCTTGCTGATCGCGGGCAGGAACGAGGTGAACATCTCCCCGTGCTTGTCCCGCGCGCCTCGCGCCTGGAAGGTGTATCCGAGGAACGTGAACGACGTCTGCTCTGCTGAGCGGTTTCGTCGTCCGTCCTTGCAGTACACGACTTTCGTCTTCTCCGGGTGCAGCGTCAGCCCGACACTGTCCAGCCTTGCCCCGATCTTGTCTCGCAGCATCAGCGGCCTGCTTCTCACTGACGCAATGCACCACCGCGTCATCCACGTAGCGTTCGAACGTGACGGTCGGGAACTCCCGCGCCATCCACGCGTCGAACGCATAATGCAGAAACAGGTTTGCTAGTACCGGCGAGACCGCCGATCCCTGTGGGGTTCCACGGTCACGCGCCTGCAAGGTTCCGTCCGAGCGTTGCAGCGGTGCGGTAAGCCACCGCCGCACATACAACACCACCCAATCCGAGTCGGTGTTCGCCCGCACGGCCTTCACCATCAGTCGAATGATCAACGGTGTCGAAGAACTTCTGGATATCCAGATCAATCGCCCAGTCCGCCTTCCAGCACCGTCGCCGACATGTTCCACCGCGTCCAGCGCCGACTTTTTCGGGCGGTAGCCATACGAGTCGGGGTGGAACAAGGGTTCCACCCGTTTCTCCAACTCCATCGCCACCACCGTTTGCGCGACCCTGTCCGCGACGGTAGGCACGCCGAGTGTTCGGACTCCGCCACCGGCGCTTCGGTATCTCTACCGCTCTCACCGGCGGCGGGAAGTACGTCCCCGACGACATCCGATTCCACACCCGGTAAAGATTGTTCTTCAGGTCGGCCTCGAACCTCTCGATGGACACCCCATCCACTCCTGGCGCCCCTTTGTTAGCCCTGACTTTCTCCCACGCCTCATGCACCGCCCACTTCGAAATCTCAAACGACTTTCCTGACAGCTTCGTCTGACTCACCCAGCTCCTCCCGAACAACGCCGGTTGACTACATGAACAGACCGGATAGTCCGACCCCTTCGCTCCACGGCCATTACAGCCGCTTCATCGCTACTACAAGCCGGTCCGCCAGCACGTCCCGCATCGGTACTCAACGCCTCACAGTTTCCGCTGCCCGGCGCGCTCCCTCTCGCCACCTCACTGGCGTCGGTATCGGGACATGCCTTCCCACGTTCCATGCGAAAGCCGCAGATCAGACTCACGTCGCCTCCATGCCGGACACCACCTGGCCAACACGTCGGGCACCCGCCAGGCTCATCCCGGAATGCTGAAAAGACACCCCGGTTTCGATGTCAGCTGTAAATTCAATAACGACACGTCAACAGCGATTCACTCACGTTCGTCTTCCTGATCCCCATCTGACGCCTCCTACGGCGCCTTTTCCTCGATCGCTCACCACGACGGTCTTCAGCCAACGCAGCATGAGGTGATTTGAAGCCTCTCCCCGAACAAGACGACTCCGAGAGGGCCAACAATCCTCCATCTCCCGCACAGCACCATTCCCGGCGACAATACCTACGTCACGCCGCCTCCCATGTTCGTGGCACACCTTTTCCCAGGAACTCGTTCCGCATCTTCAACTCGCGGTTCTCCCGCTCGAGCTCACGCAACCTGGCCCGCTCAGACCCGATTCCGCGAGTAGTCGGTTGAGTTGATCTTATGGTTCGTGAGGTTGTCTGGTGGGGTGGGTTTCGTGGGCGTGGGCATGCCACAGGCCCGGGTGTGGCGCCGGGTTCGCGGGTCTCGGGGTTCCTGGGTCGGGGCTGGGGTGGCCGGGTGGTCAGGGCAGTGCGGGGAGTTTCCGGAGTCGGGCGAGGATCTCGGCGAGCAGGTGGTGACCGGGCGGTGGGTGCAGGATTGGTTGCCCTGATTGGAGAACGAGGCGGGCGGGGACGCGGATCAGCCGGTGGCGCAGGGTGGCGATCATGGCTTTGCCGTCGCGGGCGCCCCAGCCGGAGAGCTGTCCGGCTGGTCCGGGGGTGGCGGTGAGTTGGTGGAGCCAGGCGGCCATGCTGGCGGCCAGCAGCGCGCCCCACATCCAGGCGGTGTTGACCTCGGGATAACCGGAGGGGAGGTGGCGGAGCGCGGCGCCGTGTTTGCTGTCGCGGAAGATGTTTTCGATGCTGGTGCGGTGTCGGTACCAGTGCTCAACTGGGCGGCTTTGTCCGGTGTGGACACGTCGGCCGGATCAACGAGGTTGGTGAGGATGAACGAGTAGCCGTAGATCGCGTCCGCGTCGGCCAACTCTTCGAGCGGGAGGGCGCGTTGGTCGGGGTGCAGGGTGCGGCGCCGCCGCGAGCGGGGATCGGCCGAGACCTGACAGATGTCGAGACGGACCCGGCGGATGAGCAGGAAGGTCTTGGCGGGCCACCAGACCGGCCGGTAGTCGGCGACGGCGACCTGCGCGCCGTCCATGTCGATCGCGTCGGTCCAGTCGTCCTCGGTGATGCCGTCGAGCAGCCGCCAGAGCGGGGCGATGCGTTTGGCGCCGATCGCGAACTCCACGTCGGCGAAGAACGCGACCCGGGCCAGCTCACCGGCGAAGTAGCCGGCGTCGGCCCGTAACCGCACCCGACCCGCTCTGGCCTGTTCGGGTAACGCCGCGAGCGCACGCCGGAACAGTTCGGCGGCGTGTGCGCGTGGATCATCGTTACCCGACACCAACTCGCGCGGCCAGCACGGTCTCGACCTCGGCCCAGGACGCCACGTGCGCACGTCCCACCCGCTGCCCCTCATGGTTGAAGGCGACACCGCGTTTCTTGCGCCCGTAGACCTCCACGTCGCTGGCGTCGAGATCGATCGTCGCCGCAGCGCACAACCGTGTCCGCCGCACCGCGGGCACCCGCTCCAGCATCCGCTCGTCACCTGCGCGACCCCGGTCTCCACCGCCGTCCATTGTGGATCGGTGAACCTGCGCGCCAGCCCAGCGGCCGTGGTCGAGGACAACCCCGGCACCGGCGTGATCACCTGCCCCGCCACATCGGCACGCTGGCGGTCCAGACCCGACCAGGAAGTCCTCCCCGGCCATCTGCGCCGCGGCCAGACCCGACCAACACCTCACCAGCGCCGAACCCACGAGTCACGCTGCTTGATCGGCCCCACCGCCGCATCCAACGCCGAGATCACACCCAGCCGCTCCACCAACTCCGTGACCGCCGCCATCCCCGACACCGACGTCAACGACGGGTCCGGCGCGCCGACCCGCACCTCCGGCCGTCCACCACGTAAACTACCCACCCGATAGGTGTCCTCTCCCGGGACTGATCACGTCGTCGCAAACGTCATCATCCCAGGCCAGAGCGGCACCTATCACCATCTCAGCAGCGTGTCACCGCCTTACTCGCGGATACGGGTCAGAAACCGACAGCGGCTCCTCCTCGACCGGATGCGCCTTACGATACGAAGCGACCCAATTCCCCAATGTTCCCGCGTTGATCCCCAACTCCCGAGCGACCTGCGCGACCGGACGATTCCCCTCAATCACCATCTTGACCGCTTCGTCCCGAAACTCGGGAGAAAACTTCCTACGCCGTTCCGGCATCGATCATCCTCCATTCCAGACCGGACCTTATTAGGTCCACTGTCCGGAAAGTTGGAGGCGCGCCACAACGAGTGGGACGCTGCGGCTGGTGTGTCGCGGACGAAGGTGCTGTACTCCTTCGGCCGTGAGGACACCGTCGATGTTGAGGGCGTCCGCCGGTTGATCGGGGCGTTGACCCGGTTGCTGGACCCGGCTGACGCGTTGGCTGGTGGCGGTCCGGCCGGGTTGACCTTCACCGAGTCCCGACCGCTGGGTGGGGCGTTCGTGCTGGACGGGTTGTGGCGACGGTTGGGCATCGACGCGGCGATACGGCGGATGCTCGCCGGGCGCCGGCAGGGGGAGCGGGTCGAGCGGATCTTGTTCGCGTTGGTCGCCAACCGGGCGCTGGCGCCGTCCTCGAAGCTGGCCGCGACCCGCTGGATTGAGCACGACGTGGTGATCGACGGGCTGGACACCGTGGTCGATGAGGCCTGCTATCGGGCGATGGACTGGCTGATCGAGGTGGCCCCAGCGTTGTCGCGCGCGGTGTATGACAACGTCGCTGATCTGCTGAACCTGGAAGTGGACCTGCTGTTCTTCGATACCACCAGCACCTACTTCGAACTCGACGAACCCGACGAGCCGGTCGACCGCGACGAACACGGCGCCCGCACCGACAACAACGACGACAGCCAGGACGGCGGCAACAGCGACGGTAAGCCCGCTGGGTTTCGGACCTACGGCAAGTCCAAGGACTCCCGCCCGGATCTGCCGCAGGTCGTCATCGGGATGGCGGTGACCCGCGACGGTATCCCCGTCAGATGTTGGTGCTGGCCCGGCAACACCGGCGACTCGGCGTTGATCCGCCAAGTCAAGGACGACATGCGGGACTGGTCGTTGGGCCGGGTCGTGTGGGTCGCCGACCGCGGCTTCACCTCCGCGGCCAACCGCAGATACCTGCAGCGCGCCGGCGGGCACTACATCCTCGGGGAGAAGCTGCGCGGCGACTCCGACGAGGCGAAGGCAGCGCTGGCCCGGCAAGGCCGCTACAAGACCGTCGCTGGGAACCTGCAAGTCAAGGAAGTCAATCTGGACAAGGATTTGGCCGACGATCGGTTCGTGATCTGCTTCAACCCCGAGGCCGCCCAACGCGACACCAAGGTCAGGCAACGGATGCTGGCCCAACTCGACGAGGCGATCGCCGGATCGGACAAGCTCTCCACCGACAAGCGCGCCGAGCTTCGCGGTGCGCTCTCCACCAAGCCCGGTCTCAAACGCTACCTACGCGTCACGCCAGGCGGACTGCTACGCATCGACCGCAAGGCCATCGAGCGTGAGACCAACCTCGACGGGAAGTTCCTGCTGCGCTGCTCGGATCCGAAACTGTCCAGTGAGGACATCGCCTTGGGCTACAAGCAACTGCTGGAGGTCGAACGCGGTTGGCGAGACATGAAGCAGATCATCGATCTGCGGCCGGTCTACCACCGCCGTGAGGAACGCATCCGGGCTCACGTCCTGCTGTGTTGGCTGGCGCTGCTGCTGATCCGGATCGCCGAGACCGCCACCGGACAGACCTGGCCCTCAATGCGCGACGAACTACAACGCCTGCACCTGGGCACCTTCACCGGCCCAGCCGGCACCTTCCAGCAACGAACCGAGATCACCCCCGCCCAACGCAAGATCCTCGCCGCCCTCGTCCTCGAGGAACCCCGCCGCGTCCACGAAGCAACTCCCGCAACACGCTGACCAGCACCAACACCACCGCCTAGTGACACGCCCCGTCACCGGGCAATCATGTATATCCCCAGGTCAACCCACCAATTCACGGACTAGCCAACACCCTGATCTGTGGAACCCAGGTTGAGGGCGAGCGAGGAATGCAACCCCGAAGTGAGTTCGACCAGCGAGCAGGTGCCTGATCCGGAGGTTGTGCCGAGGGCGCGGTCGCGGCGGTATTCCGCGTCGTACAGGGCGAGGATCCTGGCTGAGTACGAGGAGCTGGACGAGGCGGGTAAGGGTGGCTTGTTGCGGCGGGAGGGTCTGTACACGTCGTTGATCTCGGCGTGGCTTGACCAGCAGGACCGTGGTGCGCGGGAGGCGTTGGCCAAGCCGGCCGGGAGTCTGCAGCAAGGGCCGGGGGTGTGCGCACCAGCGGCCTGGCCTTCGATGCACTGACCGACAACACGTGAGGGCGCAGCGGGTGAACAGCTGCTGTGTCCAGTGGGCGACGATGAGCCGCCGCGGCGAGGACGTGGTCGTGCGGGCGGGTCCACGGACCCGCCCGCACGGCCTGCCCGGCCACGCTGGGCCGCCTGCTCAACACCGCCATGGAACCGTCCACACCCCGGGCCGTAACGGCACCATCGCCGCGTCGACGACAAGCGCGCCGCGTGCGTCAACCAGGTGATCTGGGCTCCGATCCTGCTCGTTCCAGACGAAGCCGCCGGCTTCCGACCCAAGATCGCTGGTGGAGCGGCGGGGCCATGGCCCGGTTGGCATCCCGGCAGTCACGCCGTGAACGGATATCAGCCGACATGGACGGTGTTCGGGCCAGCCGCTCGCGAATCGACTTGAGTACCGGTCAGTCAGACTCCGTCCCAGTCGCCGGGCACGAGATAGGCATCCGATGGCGGATTGGCGTTGATCAGCCTGCCGCCCGCATACGGACCATCAGCACCATGAATCTGCAACCCGCCCACCCGGGTCACCCACGCAACCGTGTCCGTGCCGTCGCCGTTCCAGTCACCGGCGACCAGCACCTCGTCGGCGTTCGGCGTGGCATGAATCAGCACGCCACCCGCATACGGACCATCGCTCGCATGAATCTGCAGACCACCCTGCCGGGTCACCCACGCCACCGTGTCATCACCGTCACCGTCCCAGTCGCCCGGCAGCAGATAAGCATCCGACGGCGGACTCGCGTTGATCAACCGACCGCCCGCATACGGACCATCGCTCGCGTGGATCTGCAGACCGCCCTGCCGGGTCACCCACGCGACGGTGTCGCTGCCGCCGCTGCAGTTGCGGCTGGCGACGTTGCGCCACTCGCCGCCGGCGCCGGGACCGTAGGTCACGCCGTTGAACACGGCCGCGACCCGCTCGGCGCCCTCGAAACCCCAGGAGGCGCTGCCGTCGCCGTTGCTGTCGAAGCCCTGCTCGTAATGCAGGTGAGGCACGCCGTTGGAGGTCGGCCCGGTGTGCCCCACCCGGCCGATCAGCTGTCCCCGCACGACCAGTGTGCCGACCGACACGGCCCGGGACTGCAGGTGGAGGTAGGTGGTGAAGTAGCCGCCACCGTGATCGATCTGGATGACGTTGCCGGCGTTGGCGTGCACAAAGGACTGGTTCACCCGCCCGGCTGCTGGCGCGACCACCGGCGAACCCTCGGTGTCGCTCTGCGGCTCACGCACCATGTCCAGTGCCGGTGCGTGGGTGGAGTCCCAGGTGTTCAGTCGCCATTGCTGTCCACAGGGGAAGGGCAGCTGGAACGCCGGTGCGGCCGAGGCGGAGCCCGCGGACGCGACCAGGCCGCCCGCGACGAGGATCGCCGCGGTGACGGCGCCTACCATCGATCTGGCCCTTCCGGAAAGACGTCTACTGTTCATCAGAGTTCCCTTTCTGACACGCAAGCGGGTCGAAGTCAGCTGCCGTCCCAGTCGCCGGCGATCAAGTAGGCATCGGATGCGGGGTTGGGGTCGATCAGGCGACCGCCGGCGTAGGGGCCGTCGCTTGCGTGGATTTGCAGGCCCCCTTGCCGGGTCACCCAGGCGACCGTGTCGTCGCCGTCACCGTCCCAGTCGCCGGGCACGAGATAGGCATCCGATGGCGGATTGGCGTTGATCAGCCTGCCGCCCGCATACGGACCATCAGCACCATGAATCTGCAACCCGCCCACCCGGGTCACCCACGCAACCGTGTCCGTGCCGTCGCCGTTCCAGTCACCGGCGACCAGCACCTCGTCGGCGTTCGGCGTGGCATGAATCAGCACGCCACCCGCATACGGACCATCGCTCGCATGAATCTGCAGACCACCCTGCCGGGTCACCCACGCCACCGTGTCATCACCGTCACCGTCCCAGTCGCCCGGCAGCAGATAAGCATCCGACGGCGGATTGGCGTTGATCAGCCTGCCGCCCGCATACGGACCATCAGCACCATGAATCTGCAACCCGCCCACCCGGGTCACCCACGCAACCGTGTCCGTGCCGTCGCCGTTCCAGTCACCGGCGACCAGCACCTCGTCGGCGTTCGGCGTGGCATGAATCAGCACGCCACCCGCATACGGACCATCGCTCGCATGAATCTGCAGACCACCCTGCCGGGTCACCCACGCCACCGTGTCGCTGCCACTGCTCCACAATCTCGACACGAGAAGCTGTGCATCGTGCTCCTCCCGGCCGTACGCGTCCGGCACCGCCGAGCGCTGGACGGCCTGGCAGATCGCGCCGATGGAGCCGCTCATCCAGGAGTTGTTCGGATAGATCCGCAGCATCGCGTTCAGGAACGCATTGGTCGCATACACCGGATCGGTGATCTGTGCGGGAGTCCCCCAGCCTTGTGACGGCCGCTGCTGGAACAGCCCCAGGCTGTCGTGGTCCACGGCCTCGGTGTAGTTGTGCAGGGTGCTCTCGGTGATCGCGGTCGTCGTCGCGATCACCGCCGCCCGCTGGTTCAGCCCCCGGCCTCGCACGGTGTTCACGATCGTCCGGGCGCAGGACACGTTGTATGCACTGACCTGCTGGCCCAGCCGAGGCCCGTTCATTTTCGGTCGGACACGGTCCGCGACCGCGGCATCGGCAGCCGTCGGTCCACCCTGGACACATTGACCAGTAGCGATCAATGCGCCGAGGGACGGCGGCACCGGAGCCCCGCCCGGCCCCGGAACCGCCGGGCCGGCGACGGCCGGTGCGGCGAAGACCGCTAACGCCGCTGCCGAGTTCAGAAGAATGAAAAGACGTCTCATCACGGCTCGCCGCGGCTTCAGTTGTAGACGCTGGACGCGGACGGGCAGATGTTCAGCCAGTGCTGCGTGTCGTTGACGAGAGCTGTGTTGTGGTCCTGGATCGCGGTGCGATGAATGGCATTGACGTCCAGCCGCATCGCGTGTCCGGTGTTCGGGCCGACGATACCGTCGACCGAGAGGTTGCCCTTCCGCGACTGGTAGGTCTTCACGCCATTTCTGGTGCCGCTACCGAAGATGCTGTCCTCGGAACCGCCGATGCCGATTCCGAAGTACGTGTGCACGACGTGCTGGGCGCACCACACGGGCACCCCGCGGTCCCCGTAGTCGACGTCGGCAGATGCCGCCGACACGGACAGCCCGACTGCCGCGAACGCGGTGGCGGCCACGACGCCGATTCTCAGTGCGTTTCTCATGGTCGAGTTCCTCCCTGTTCGGTCGCCCCGATGCGGGCGTGTGCGCACTGTCTGGCACCCGATGGAGGCGTAGCTGGATTCCGACCGATCCCGAACGCCCGGTGAAGGTCACTGACGCAGCCGCGAATCTCGTCGGCGTCTTGCATGCTGAGGTGGACGTCGAGGTCAAGGGCGGCGCTCACCGCGTCCACCGGCTGACCAGATCAGGGCACCCATCCGACAGGGCGCATGTGGTCGCGGTCGATCCGACGACGCGTTTGCTCTCATCGCCGCGGTTGCGGGCGGTGGCGTAGCGAGGTCCCAGCGGTCCTTTCCGGCGCCCAGAACAGGTCAACACCCGGCAGTCACGCCGGAACAGATGTCAGCCGTCATGGACGGACTGGTCTGGCGGGCGGGTGGGGGTGGGAATGGGTTATAGCCAGCCGCGCTCGTCGGCCACTCGCAGGGCTTCTATCCGGTTGCGGGTGCCGGTCTTGGTGGTGGCGCCGGACAGGTAGTTCCGCACGGTGCCCTCGGCCAGGTACAGCCGAGAGGCGATCTCGGCGACGGTGGCGCTGGAACGGACCGCGATGAGCACGTCACGTTCGCGGGCAGTGAGCGGCGACTGGCCTGCCGCCAGTGTGGCCGCGGCCAGCGCCGGATCCACCACCCGCTCGCCGGCCATCACCCGCCGGATTGCGTCAGCGAGTGTGTGAGCCGGGGCGTCCTTCACGACGAACCCGACGGCGCCTGTCTCCATGGCTCGGCGTAGGTAGCCGGTACGGCCGAAGGTGGTCAGGACGACCACTTTGCAGTCGGGCACTTGCGCGGTGAGCACCGCAGCCGCCGCGAGGCCGTCCAACCCGGGCATGTCGATGTCCAGCAGCGCGACGTCCGGGCGGTGTTGCAGCGCCGCGCCGGTAACCTCGTCGCCGCGGCCGACCGACGCCACCACCTCGAAGTCCGGTTCGAGGTCGAGCAGGGCGCGCAGCGCCTGTCGGATCAGCTCCTGGTCGTCGGCGAGCAGCAGGCGGATCGTCATGCTGACGCCTCCACCCGCAGTGACCAGCCGCAGGGCCGCGTGGGGCCGGCGGTCAGCACCGCACCGGCCGCGGTCACCCTGGCGCGCAGACCGTCCAGCCCGGATCCCGCACCGGCCGGACCGCCAACCCCGTCGTCGCGCACCTCCACGAAGGACGCGGCCAGCTCCACGGTGCACCGGCTGGCCCGCGCGTGCCGCACCACGTTCGTCAACCCTTCCCGGACAACCCAGCCGAACAGTTCCTGCCGCTCCGGCGGCACCCCGTCGTAGGCGGTGGGCAGGTCCGCGACGACCCCCGCCGCCCGCAGCAGCTCCCGGCCCCGGGCGAGCTCGCCGGCGAGTGTGACATCCCGGTACCCGGACACCGCAGCCCGCACGTCGGCCAGCGCCTGACGGGACAGCTGCTCCACCGATTCCATCTCGGCCAGCGCCGCAGGAGGTGCGCCGACGGCCAACCTTCGAGCCAGGGTGCTCTTCACCGTGATGGCGGTGAGCGAGTGGCCAAGCAGGTCGTGCAGATCGCGGGCGATCCGGTTGCGTTCAGCCTCGGCGGACAGACTGGCCACCTCCGCCCTCGCCTCGCGCAGCTGCTGGTTGGCGGTAGCGGTGCGGCTGAAGGCGTGGACCAACAGCGCGGTGAACACCACGGCCACCGCGAAATACCAGTTCGGGCCGGTACTCCAGCCAGGCACCGTCATCGGCACCACGACACACGCGGTGGCGCCCAGAACCACCAGAGACGCCGCCGTCCGGGCCTCGACGCGCGCCGCTGCCGACGGCACGATCACCGCGGCAAGGATCAGCACGTTCTCGTGGGCCAGCGGCGCGACCAGCACGGCCAGCACCGTCATCACCGCCAGCAGCCACCAGTAGACCCGCCACCCCGATCGCATCGAGGCCACCACCATGGCCAGGTAGCAGGCAGAGATCGCCACCAACAGCACGTAGCCAACGACGAGGCCGGCGCCACGCGCGTACTGGGTGACACCCGCGGCCGCCAGGAACGGATAGCAGAGCATGCCCAGTGAGAGCAGCAGCCGGCGCCGCTCGTCCAGGCCGCGCAGTTCCGCGGACGCCCGCCCGTCATCCACATCGGTGACCGTACCGCCAGCCGAGCGGACCTGCGCGGACGCTGTGATCACCGGGCCGCGAAAGCGGTGCGCACGGACCGTGTGAGGGTCAGCAGGACAACGATGATCAGCAGCGCGCCGCACACCCCGTTCGCGATCTTGAACCAGACCGGAAAGGCGCCGGGAATCGATTCGATCACGACGATCGCCACCACCTGGGCCAGCGCGATGATCTGCACCCTGCGGTAGTTCCTCCGCGAGCCCCGGGCCATCGACACACCGATCGCGAAGGTGATCAGCGAGGCGACGGCGATGATCGAGCCGCGGATCCACACCGCATCGGTGACCATGTCGGGGTCGCCGCTGAACACCACGATCGCCAACAGTGTCAACACGCTCACCGCCGCGTAGCCGCCGAGCAGCACCCGGGCGACGTTCAGCCTCTCGCGGATATCAGGGTCGGTCACGGTCGCGCTGGTCTGCTTCGTCATGCCCTCAATGCTGATCGCCCCGCGTTCCCGCTGGTAGCGACGCTGCCCACCACCTCATCGTGACATCTGTCAGAAACTGGACATCCGACGGACCACGCTGCCGCGTACGCGCAGCCGGCGTGACGATTCCGCGCACCGCGCAGACCCTCCAACGCCTGTCCGCTCCTGCCCGACGTTCGCCGCGGTGCCGGTGTGGATCGACATCAGCGTGGGCCCGGCGGCGGGAACCGGCGGATGGCCACGCCGACGAGCCGGTCCCGCGGCACGAACCCGTAGTGTCGCGAGTCCCAGCTCGTCGGCCGGTTGTCGCCGAGCACGACCACGTGCCCGGGCGACACCACGAGAACAACGGCTATGTCGTCAGCGGCGATGACCAGCACCGCCCCGGTCACCCCCGCGAGCACAGCGACCGCGAGCTCGCGCGCGGACTGGAGGTGCCCCGGCGCTAGCGCGCCGCCGGCGGCCAGACCGGCAAGCAACAGGTTGCGGACCACGTGCCCAGGTCCGAGCGGCGCGGCCGACCTGCCGAAGCAGCGGCACGGCGCGCGCCGCCCACGCCGCAGTGCCATCGCGACGGCACCGGTGAAGCGAGCAGTAGCCCGTCGGCCAGCACGAAGCCAACGGTCGCGGTGGCGGGCACGGCGAGGAGGACGGCGACAGCGCTCTCCGCCGCCACCGTGACCCCGAGCGGGGCGAGCCACCGGTCCTCCACCCCGGCGCGGGCCGGCAGCGACCGCAGAAAACCGCGGAAGTCTCGCAGCTTCGACACCGAGGAGACGGCGAAGACGACGAGAAGCACGGCACAACTCCGGACGAACTCCATGTCACGCTCCAGCAGGGCCGGGCGGCGCCTCACGGACGCCGCCCGGCGCGATCGGGACCGCCTCAGCAGGGGCCATGTAGGTCCATTCGCAGCCGCCAATCGGGCGGCAGAACCGCCACCACAGGCCTGGGCGGCCCTGTGCGTTGCACAAGTCCTTGCCCTGACACGCGGAAGCAGTGGTGCTGGGCACGATCTTCACGAGCACGCGGTCAATGAATCGGCTCATCGCTCTCCCTTCGCCCTTGTCGCGCCGAGCCTGCGCCGAAGGGTGAAAAAAGCGGCAGAGCGGCGGATCCCGACCGAAATCCGAACGCCAGCGGGGTTCAGGACTCCGAAGGCGGCGTCGGAGGGTCGATGTTGTCGAGTAGGGTGCGGAGCTGGTTCGCCTCGGGCGCGCCGAGTTCGGTGTAGACGGTCAGAGCGAGCCGGTAGTGCTCGCGCGCACGGTCCGGATCGGCGAGCGCATGGTGGGCGTGGCCCAGCCCCGTATCGGCGCGGGCCAGCTGCTCGCGGACCCCGATGTCGGCGGCGATCGCGCGGGCGGCACCGTGGTGGGCGAGGGCGTCAGCGGGGCACCCGGCCGCGAGCGCGGCCTCGCCGAGCCCGTTCCGCGCCCACGCCTCGCCGTGCCGGTAGCCGGTCTCGCGGAACAGGCGCAGCGCGTGCTGGTGGTGCTCGGCGGCCCGCCCGGGTTCGCCGAGCCGGGTGTGCAACAGTCCGAGACCGTCCAGGGCGTTGGCCTCACCGGTGCGGTTGCCGAGCTGCCGGAGATGGGTCAGGGCCTGGCGAAGGTGGTGGCCGGCCGGCTCGTACCAGCCCGCACGTGTCTCGACGTCGGCCAGGTTGATCAGCGAGTATCCCTCGCTGTCCCGGTCACCGAGCCCACGAACCACGTCCAGCGCCTGCGCATAGTGCTCGGTGGCCGCCTCGTAGCGGCCCAGTCGCTTCTCGATGAAAGCGAGGTTGTTGAGCGAGCGGGCCTCCCCCGCCGGGTCGCCGGCCTTGCCGTACAGCCGCAAGGCTTGCGAGTAGTGCGCGGCGGCCGCGCCGTAGTGGCCCGTCTGCGCCTCGACGATGCCGAGATTGTTCACCGTGCGGGCTTCCCCGGCCGGGTCGCGGATCTGCCGGAACAGCTCAAGCGCCTGCCGGTAGTGCTCGGCCGCCGGCGCCGGCCGGCCGAGCCGCAGGTGCGCGGCGCCGAGGTCGGTCAGGGCGTGGGCCTGCCCCAACCGGTCGCCCGTTCTGCGGCCGGCGCGCAGGGCGTGGCCGTGCACGGCCATGGCGTCGGTGGGGTGGCCGCTGGTGAGGTAGCGGAACAGTGTGCGCGACAGCCGGACGGTGAGGTCGGGCCAACCGTGCGCTGCGGTGTGCCCGGCGATCGCGACCAGGGTGTGCCGTTCGGCGTCCAGCCAGGCGAGGGCGGTGTCCGGGTCGGCCAGGTCCGGCGCGGGGGCGGCGGCCGGTGCGATCTCGGGCCGGAGGTGGGCCTCGGCGGGATGCAGCGTGCTCATCGCGGCGGCGGCGGTCGCGAGATAATGGTCGAACAGGCGAGTCAGCACGGCGTGCCGGTCCGCGGGGCGGTCTTCGTCGTGCGCGCGAATGGTGGCATACGCGCGGACGAGGTCGTGGAAGGTGTGCCGGCCTGGAATGCCTTGCTGCAGCAGGTGATCGCCGCACAGGTGGTTCAGGTGCGCTCGCGCCGTGTCGAGGTCGGTTCCGGCCAGCGCGGCGGCGGCGTAGGCGTCCACGTCGTGGCCGGGGTGCAGGGCGAGTAGTCGCAGCAGGCGGCGCCGGTCGGCGGGCAGGTGGTGATAGGACAGGTCCAGGGCGAGCTCGACGCCGGTGTCCAGGCGCCGGTCGCGGTGCCGTTCCTCGAGCCAGATGGCGTGGTCGGTCAGCGTCCAGCCGGGCTTGGCACGGATGTGCCCGGCCACGAGCCCGAGCGCCAAGGGCAGATGGCCACACGCCTCGACGATCCGCGTCGGCGCCCCGGGGTCGTCACCTGCTGGGACCTCGCTTGCGGTGCGGGCCAGGAACGTCCGGCCCTCGTCCGTGGTGAACACGTCGATCGCCAGGCACGCCACCGGGTCGAGGTCACAGAGGCTGCGGCGGCTGGTCACCAGCACGGCGCAGCCCGCGGTGCCGGGGAGCAGCGGCCGGACCTGGTTTGCGTTCGCGGCGTTGTCGAGCACGATCAGCGCACTCATGCCGCCGACCCGGCGGCGGTAGAGCGCTGCCCGGGCGTCCAGGTCGTGCGGGATGCGGTGCCCGGCAACGCCCAGCAGGCGCAGGAAGGCGTCGAGGACGGCGGCCGGGTCGGCGGGCGGCTGTGCCGGATCGGGATGGAAGCCACGCAGGTTGACGAACAGGACGCGGTCGAACGGCCGTTCCCGGTCGAGCATGTGCGCGGCGTGAATCGCGAGCTGGGTCTTGCCGACCCCGGCCATGCCTTCGATCACGGAGATCACCGCGCGCGCGCCGGCCTGCTGAGCGCCGGCGAGGGCGCGGCGCAAGCGTTCCAGCTCGGGGGCGCGGCCGGTGAACGTCGCCAGGTCCGGCGGCAGCGTGTCCTGCACCCGGACCTGCCCTGCCGCGGCGCTCTCGCCGCCGATCACCTGCAGCGCCTGCCGCCACTGCGCGACGTAGCCCACATCTGGATGAAGCGCCTGGACCACGGCGATGACGAGGTCCGTGCTCAGCCGCCGCCGGCCGAGCCGGAAGGAGTCGACCACGGTGGTCTTCCCCACCATCTCACCGGCGGACCGGCCCGCCATGGCCCAGGTCGCGTTGACGCGGTCCTTGATGGTCTCGTAGGACGGGCTGCCGGCCCAAACCTTCAACGATCGCAACCGTTCGACCAATCCGTCCACAGTGGTCGCCTGACCCGGGTCGGGCGGCGGTGTGGGAGCCGGCCGCTCCGCACCGGTATGCGTGCCCCGGGGAATGAGCAGCCGCAGATGCTCCGCCGGGAGGGTGGACAGCAGCGCCGGGTCGGCCAACCATGCCTCCAGCGGCGCCCGCCTGCCGAGGACGCCCTGTGGCTGCTCGCTGTTCCACCGGCGCACCCAGTCGAGCAGCGCGGCCGTGAACGCCTCGTACGTCATCGGCGGCGAGCACTCGAAGCTGCTCCTCGCGGCGCGGGCCACCGCTCGCGCCTGCGTCAGCGGTGTGGCCACCACGTCCACGGCCAGGGCTCCGAGCGCGGCCCGGATCGCGGTGCGCAGCTCGTCGTCGCTCGGCTCGGTGTGGACCGCCAACGGCAGCCCGCCCGGCGGGCCGTAGGGTTCGGTCATGCTGATCGCCGCGCGAAGCGCGGCGAGGACCGGCTCACGGCCGGGCGGTCCCGGGCTGACCACGGTGCCGCACACCGCATGGCTCGCGCGGTCGACGAACCACGTGATCCACGGGCGGACCGGCCCCCCGCCGGTGCCGACCTCGAGGGGTGCGGCCAGCCGGGCCGCCTCCCAGACGACGTTGCGGCACATCGCCGGCAGCCGCCGACCGCCCTCGCCGCGCAGCCGTGGCCGCACCGCCGGTGTCACGTCCCGGGCCAGTGCGCGCCGCAACGTCGCCATGCTCGGCGACGGCGGTCCGCCCGCCGCGGCGACGGCCGCCAGCTCCCGGTGCAGGGCAGAAACGTTGCCCCGCAAGTCCGCCAGCCGCCGCCGTATCGCGTCGTCGACGCGGAACCGGTCGCGGATCCCGGCGGTGACCTGCCCGGTGACACGGGCGCGGTTCAGCCACCGCCGCACGGTCCGCTCTGTCACGCCGACGCTCCCGGCCACCAGGCGCACCTGCGCCCGAGTCAGCCGCCCGGCCGTCTCGAGCTCCAGGAGCCGACGAACCGCGGCTTCGCGCCACCGCCGCGAAGCCGCCACCTCATTCGAAACCTCAGTCACGGTCGCCAGTGAATCTACCCCAGCACGGCCAGCGGACACGAGATGAGAAATCGGCGACACCTGCTGAGAACCCGATCAGATTGGGAGAAGCGCCGCGACCGGGTCTCGCCCGACCGGGCGGCCACGACGCTCAAGGCACAGCCGTGCCGGTACCGCCGCAGCTCGCGGAGCTGCGCAAGGTGGCCGGCGAAACCGGCCTGGTGCTGCTTTCCCTGGGCGGCGACGACATCGGCTTCGCCGACATCGTCGCCGCCTGCGCGAAACCCCGGCAACTGCGACCCGTTCACCGCCGAGCTCACCGACCGGTTGGACTCCCTGGCCCGACGGCTACCCAATGCCTACCGCGCCGTCGACGCCGTGGTGAACGGCCGCGACGCGCTCGCCGCCCGGGACGGCAGGGCCGCACCGATCATCGTGCTCGGCTACCCGTCCCTGGTCAGCATCCAGGACGTCGGCAAGTGCCCCTACCTGTCCCGCACCGACGCCGACCGCGGCGACCAACTCGTCCGCCGGCTCGACGGCGTGCTCGCCGACGCCGCGACCGCGGCCCGCGAGGGTGGCGCACCGGTGTACTTCGCCGAAGACCTCCTGGACGCGTTCCGGCCGGACCACACGCTCTGCTCGCCGGACCGCTACGTGGTGCCGATCAACCTGCTCGGCACCCTCGACGGCGCCACGAAACAGCAGATGATGCACCCCACCGAGCGCGGCTACCAGGCACTCACCGGCGCACTCGTGCGCTGGTCGAACCGCGAGCAGCCCGAGGTCGGCGCCCGCGGCGAGGCGGCGGCGGTCCGCATCGAGAACGTCGGTGAACCCGTCGCCGCCCGCAGCGACCACGTCCGCGGCGAGACGGTCAGCGTGCGTGCCGGCGGGTTCGCGCCGGGCAGCCCGGTGGTGCTGGACCTGCGCTCGCTGCCCCGCGCGCTGGCCACCGGAATCGCCGCCCCGGACGACACCGTCGACCTCGTGGCCGTCCTCCCGTCCGACACCCCGACCGGCCGGCACGACCTCGTCGTGTCCGGAGTAGACGATTCGCAAAGGCCGCACCGGGTGGCCACTACGATCGACATCCGCGGCACCACACATTGGTGGATGCACGGCCTGCTCGGCACGGCCGGCGCATGCGTCCTCTTCACCGGGGTGAGCCGGCTCAACCTCCAGCGCCTGCGCCGCACCACCGAACCCCGACAACCCCGGGCTGTTCGACGCTAGACTCGGCTGATCGATGGTGGCCGAACGGAGACTCGGTTGGCGGACTGGGGCGATCTTGTCGCCTATATCAAGATCAGCTATGACGTGATCCGGTTCGAACCAGACGAAGTTCGCATTCGGGTGTCGTTCGCCAAGGACGCGGAGGACATCCTCGGCCGGCGGCAGATCATGGTGGTCGCGCACGAGATCCTCGATCAGAAGGAGGACTGGGTGCAGATCGCCACGCCCTTCGCGCGGGTCGATCAAGTCGATCTGCGCGAGGTACTCACCGAGGTCGGAGATACGACCGTCGTCGGTGGGGTCGTGGTGATGGGTGACTACCTCGTGCTGCGCCATTCCCTGCCACTGATCAATCTCGACATCAACGAGTTCACGGATCCGCTGGTTCTCGTCGCATCGGCGGCAGAGGACCTGGAACGCCGCTTCACCGGCCGCGACGAATACTGATCACCACGACGAACGTCCCGGCGGGCACGTCTGGACCAGCGGCGCAGAATGCCACGTTTGGCGACGTCCTCGGAAGTGCATGAACGACCACGACCCCGCGGATGCCACCCTCCTGCTGCGGTTCCTGGCGCGCATCTCCGGCACCAGGTACGACGAGGAGGCCACCCGGGATGCCCGGCGCCGCATCATCGCGTTCTTCGACACGCATCTGAGGGGGACTGCCGGCTGAGGACGCCCGGGGCCAACGGCCCTGTTCCGTCCGCGGTCGTCCCGGGCCAGGCTCGAGAGCGAGGGGCCACAGCGCCCGGGAAGGAGGACCGCGATGACCCACATCGCGGGGTAAGCATTCACGTGCTTGATCGTGGGCATGACGTGTCCACGGTGGATGTGGTGATGTCCGTGGGCGGTGTCCGGGCTTCAGGCGGGTGCGGGGCGGGGTGGTCGCCACGGGTTTCCGAGGACAGCCCGGCGGAGCGCGGTCATGACGTTGATGCCCTGTTTGCGGGCGGTGTCGATGTAGCTGCGGATGTCGAGTCGGTCTTGGGTGACGGTTTCGCTGGTGAGTCGCCCGGAGATCTTCTGCTGGGTTTTGGTGGGTCGCAGGTCGCGTTCGCTGATGTTGTTGGTGGGCCAGATCCGGGTGTCGGTGGTGAAGCGCAGGACGTCGGCCTCGCGGGTACGGCAGAACTCCAGCAGCTCGCGTCCGGGGCGCTGCGCGGTGGAGTGGCGCGGCCCCGGCACCCGGGGCACCCGTGACAGACCGACCCGCACCGCGCGGCGAAACTCCAGGGACAGCTCGTCGCGGACCTGTTCGGCGATGGCGGGCAACCCGGCGTCACGGGCGGCATGCCAGGCGGTGATCAGGCCGCGCAGCGCACGCTGCGCTTGGGCGGGCCACTGCGCTTCGGGGTAGGTCTCGGCAGCGTCGGCGAAATCCCTGAGTAGGTGAGCTGCGCAGGCCTGATGCCCGGTGAGGGTGTCCCAGCGGGGGTGGAAGTAGTTGGCGTAGCGGTCATGCACCGCGATACCCGCAAACGAGGGGAGGATGCCGAATTCAGCGAACGAGTCCAGGTCCCGACCAGCCAGGTGGTAGGCGGTGGCATCCTCGGTCGACGCGGACAGCACGTACTTCTTGCTCCCTGCCGGCCCGCAGCGCAGCGTGGTCTCGTCGAAACCCACGACGTGCGCCAGCGCGATCAACGTCTTGATCGCGGCGACGACCTGCGCGACCGCGACCGCGCACCGAGTGAGCATGCCGTGCACGAACCCGTCCGACGGTCCGGTCCCACCGGTCAGGTCGGCGATCAACTGCACACACCGCTGCACCGGAACGTGTTGGTAGACCAACAGATAGACGGTCAGCGACTTCAGATTCACCCCGTAGCTCGACGGTGCCGTCGACACCTCGTCCGGCAGTTGGCCGACGTGTTCGGCGCCGCAGCCGCAGCGGACCCGATACACATCGTGCTGCCACACCGTGATCGCCACCTCGGGCAGGTCATGAACCTGATGGGAACGCTCGACACCCACATCGTGTGCCGCGGCCAGGTCCGCCCCGCATCCACAGCAACCATGCGGACGGTGCGGCACCCACTCATCCGGCACGGCCACCCACGGCAGCGCGTTACCCCGGGCGCCTTTCTGCTTGCCCCGCTGGCGTCCAGAACCCTTCGCCCGCTTCGACGCCGGCATGCTCTTACCTGGAAGGTCATCAGCCGACGGCGGCATCGAGGAGTTCCCACTGTTACGCGAGACCTGACGCTCCAACCGCCGCACACGCTCCTCCAACGCGGCGTTCGCCTCACGCAACCCCACGATGAGCGCAATCATCTCCTCGCGCGACAACTCCTCCAACCCGGACACAGCCCAAGATCCCCGTCCCACGCCGGTCGTAACCCGGACACCGCCGCAGGCAACGCGAACACCGCCCCCGCCGCCCCGCCCTGACCCGCACTCGCAGGATCAGGTCCCACTGACCGTCCTCACCGGAGATCTCCCGAGAGGTCGACTCGACCACCGTGTCCTGGACCCCGAGCAGGTCCCGTAATAGTCTCGTAGGGCGCACGCCGTCCCATCCATGATCGTTCCTGTGCTTCGCAACTCAGAAACGTAGACGGTCGCACGGCGTGCGCCCTAATCGATCATGAAACCCCGCCCACCCCAACGGCAGAAGGTCCCAACTGTCACGCACCGACACGCACAAGATCAACCACCACGTGAATGCTTACATCGCGGGAGCGGTCACCATCGACGCGCCGGTCGACGAGGTCTTCGACATGGTTGCGGACGAGCGCAACGAGCCGAAACAGCCCGATCTGACGGGCCCGTTCCAGCCGGATCCGCTGTTCGTCATTGGCCTTCGACATCAGTCGCCAGCGCCTCCCTTTCGGTCCTGAATAGACAGACCGCCGAAAGCTGCCAGACCAAGATCCATGCGTGGGAGAGGCGACTCGTGTTGCTAAACGATCATGGCCAGCCCGGCGCCAGCAGACGGCCACCCGACACCGAAACCGCGAGCAACCACGCAGGCACCTCGCCAACGTTCGAGCCGACACCCGACCACCGCGACCGCGCCGCCACACCTGCCCCGACGATCGCGGCGACCGCGTCGGCGAACACCGACCCCGTCACCGCCGGCACCACCGGATCCACCCCCACCTCCACCAGCAGCGCGGTGAACACCACCCGCACCGGATCCGCCCGGCCAGCGAAACACCGCAGCCAGCCACGCACCGTGTCCACCGGCCGCCCCACCACCGCAGCCACCGCCCGAACACCCGCTCCGGCCGCCTTCGCCGCCAACGCGGCACCGATCACCGTCACCACATCCGCCCGCCGCAACAGCGCGAACACCGGGAGCAGGACATGCGACCGCCCGCACGAACCACACCGCGACCGCCGAGGCCGCACCACCACCGAGCCACCACCAACGGCACCGCCACCCCGCAGCACCCGCGACCGGGCCCACCCCCACGGCCCCAACAAACCCCCACAATCCGGACACGCCAGCTCGCCTCGAACAAGCCTGTCCTCGACCCGGACAGCATCCACCCCTACCGTGAGCACAGCGCCTTCACCCGCGCGCGACACGGCCCTCCCGGGACACGCTCGGCCAGAGAGATACCGGGAGGGCCTTCGCATGCCCTCACCGGCACGGTGCCGCCGCCCACCAACACCGCACCGTCACCAGCACGCACCAAGATCCGTCGGCACTCACAATGCCCGGAAACCGCCCCCCAACGTCGGAATCCCCAGCGCCGTTCAACACGGCCACCACCCCACGCCGGCCAGCAACAACGCTTGCGCCAGCCCGACCAGCCTTGGTGACCACTACGACCCCACCCCGGCCAGTGCCGAAGGTCGATCCGCGAACCCGACAAGGATCGGCACCAGCCCGACACAGTCCAGCGACGGCATCGGGCACTATCGGCGACCCTCGGCCTGGCCGCTGGTGATCATCGGCCTTGCCGCCGCCATCTCCGTGTGGTCCGGGTGGGTCGGCCTCGGCCACCTCGCCGGCTTCGGCACGATCCAACCCCTCCCCGGCCTCTGGGACGACCTCCGGATCAACACAGCAGTCGCCTTGCCCATCTCCGTGGAGGCCTACGCCGCCTACGCCCTACGCTGCTGGCTCACCAACCACGACATCACCAGCCTCACCATCGGCGCCAACGCCCAGATCGCCTACCACCTCATGACCGCCGCAGGACTCCACCACGCACCCTGGCCCGTCACCGTCGGCGTCGCCACCATCCCGGTCATCGTCCTCGGCCTCGCCACCGCACTCGCCAACCTCATCCGCAACCCCCAAGAAGGCAGTACGGCATGACCCGACAGGCTCAAACCGCTCAGGCGGCGGCCAGGTTCCACCCCCTGCGACACCGGCGAGCGGCTACGGCGGCGACAGAAGACCATGGTCTCCGCCACAACGGGCAGGCCGGCCCAAGAAGTCAAGCGCTCGGGCGTTCGTCGAGAAGGCGTCGCAGATGCTCCGTCGTGACCCGCATATCACGTTCCCAACGCTCCCGCGCCTCATCACCCTGTCCGCCAGCCTCATCCAATCTGGCGATCACCCATTCCCGCACCAACACACTCGGCTCAACCCCACGAGCCCGCGCCACCCCGCGAAGCTGCTCGATCCGCTCCCCCGGCAACCGCAACCCATAAACCTGGGACCGACCCGGCACACGACGCCGATAATCCAACTCCACGTCACGCGTACTCTCCGCATGCTCAGCCTCGACCGCGAGCCTGTCGAACAACTCCTCGTCCCGCTCAGTCATCACCGCACCTCCTCACCACTGCTCCTCACCACCGGCCGGGCCCGCATACGCATCACGCAACCGGCGCTGCGCCGGCCACGCAGTCGCAACATGCCACAACCCACTCGGTGGATGTTCATCCGGCAACATCACCACCACCAGCAACCGACCAGCGGTAACCGAATACCCGACAACCCGAATCGCCTCACCACTACGCGACTTCGGATCACGCGCAATCAGCGCGTGCGGATCCAACGCCGCCTCGACCGCCGCTACCGGCTCAACATCAACCGCACCGGGATACCGCAACGACCGACGCAGATGCGCCGGGTCCGGCACATCAACCTCATAGATCGGCAACTCCGGCACCGGAACACCGTCGTACACCTCCTCCTGCACACCCTCGAGTGTATAACGCCGTTCAACAGTCCGCCAGCAAGTGGACAGCCAGTCTCGATCAACAGAGGGGTGCCGGCCAGCGCTACAACGGTGGCTGTACCAGGTACAAACCCCCGGTGGCGGGTGAGTACCGGTGCGCCCTGGCGGGACGTGCAGTGGCATATGGGTCGGGCGGGTGAGTTGGGATGTCGGTGTGGACTCGACGATCGCCCGGGCGCATTGAGCATGCGGCGGGTGCACGGTACGACTATGAGGATGATCAACGAATGGCTCTGATCAACCCCGACACAGGCCATGGCCGGCCGCGTGAGCGGCCGGCCATGGCCGCCGCGGCGCCGCCGTTCCGGCGCACCCGAAGGAAGACGATTGTGGCCACGCCGAGCGCGACGGTCAGGATCGCGGAGGCGGCGATGGTGTGCTTGGCGCCGATCGTGCTGACGAGCGGACCGCCGACGAGGGTGCCGAGCGGGATGGACAGGTTGAGCATCGTCGAATTGGCGGCCAGCACCTGAGGCCTGTTCAGCTCGGTCGTGGACCGTTGGAGCAACGCCATGGAGGTGGAGGGGAACGGTGCCCAGGTCAGGCCGCCGAGACCGAAGGAGACCAGTGCGACCACCGTGGGGAAGCCAAGACCGAGCGGCAGCAGGGCCAGCCCCCAGCCGATGACGGTGGCGATGGTGGTGAGCTGGATCGGCCAGCGTTGCAGATGGCCGGCGCCGAGTCCGCCGATGACCGCGCCGATGCCGAACGCGGTCCAGAACGCGGCCAATGTCGTGGCCGATCCGTCACCCGTCTCGGCGGTGAAGATCGGTAGCGCGACCCGCACCGGTCCGTACAGCAGGTAGAAGGTGAAACCGAGAATCAGCAGGCCGAGCAGGAGCGGGTTGCGAAACGTCGTCGCGAATCCGGTTGCCCGCTTGCCGGAGGGTTCGTTCGGCTCGAGCCGGGCGGTACGGGGGACCGCGAGCAGATAGGTGAGAGCGAGGACGGCGAACGTCGCCGCGTCGGCAGCGATGGCCAGCGGCGCGCCGCCGATGCTGATGACGACCGCGGCAATGCCTGGGCCGATCAGCGCGGCGAACTCGCTGAGGATGCCGATCAGCGCGTTGGCCGGCAGATGTTGCTCCTGGGGAAGGATCGCGGCCATGAGCGTGAACCGGCCCGCGTTCCCCCACGAACGCATCCACGAGGACAACGCGAGCAGAACGACGAACAACCAGATGTCAAGCAGCCCCACCAGCTGACACACCGGTATCGCGCCGAGCATGGTGGCGCGCAGGATCGCGTCCCAGCTCGCCATCTGGGCGCCGCTTCGACCACTCATGAACCAGTCGAGCAACAACGTGCCGAGCAGAGCCGGGCACGCTCGTCGCCGCCAGGGCGGCGACCCATGCGCCACGACTGTCCGCGGGCGCGAGCTGGATCGCCAGCCAGCTGACCGCGACGACGCTCATTCCGTCGCCGACGGAGGAGATCGCGAAACCGGGTAGCAGCCGTCGCATGACCGGATGGACGATGACCGGCCGGTACGGGGACGAACGAACCGGGAAACCGAGAGAATGGGCACGCGAAAACGTCTCCTGTCGTGGTGGTCGGGCCGGCTCAATCGGACGCGCGCGGCGTGGCCGGCGCGGCATGCAGGCGCGCGGCGATGATCGGCCCGATTCGGGCCAGCGCGCCGGGCCGGTCATCTCACCATGAGTGCAGTCAACGGCGTGCTCCTCCACTCGACCATCGACGTACGGCCGCCACATACCGCCCGACAGGCGGTATGTGACCGGATTGCGTTGTGCGGTGAAAACCAGCATGTCACCCCGGAATCGTCCAGGCGCGTTCTTTCGCGCAAGGCGTACGTTGTTCGCCGTCACGTCGACAATTGCCGACAGCTGGTCCGGGCCGATGCCGGCCAGTGATCTTTCGGGCGATCGCCAGGGCTCTTGTTGGGTCCCGTTCCGAGGAAGGTCTTGGCGGGCCACCACACGGGCCGGTAGTCCGCGACGGCGACCTGCGCGCCGTCCATGTCGATCGCGTCGGTCCAGTCGGTCTCGGTGATGCCGTCGAGCAGCCGCCAGAGCGGGGCGATGCGTTTGGCGCCGATCGCGAACTCCACGCCGGCGAAGAACGCAACCCGGGCCAGCTCACCGGCGAAATACCCGGCGTCGGCCCGTGACCCGCACCCGACCCGCTCTGGCCTGCTCGGGTAACTGAGCGAGCGCACGCCCGAACAGTTCGGCGGCGCTGGCGCGAGGATCATCGTTACCCGACACCAACTCGCCGGCTAGCACGGTCTCGACCTCGGCCCACGTGGCGACGTGCGCACGTCCCACACGCTGCCCTTGATGGTTGAAGGCCACACCGCGTTTCTTGCGCCCGTAGACCTCCACGTCGCTGGCGTCGAGATCGATCGTCGCCGCAGCGCACAACCGGGTCTGCCGCACTGCGGGCACCCGCTCGAGCATCCGCTGCGTCACCTGCGCGATCCCGGTCTCCACTGCTGTCCATTGTGGGTCGGCGAACCTGCGGGCCAGTCCGGCGGCGGTGGTCGAGGACAACCCCGGCACCGGTGTGATCTCCTGCCCAGCAACATCGCCACGATGGCGATCCACACCGACCAGGGAAGCGTGACCACCGTTCGGCGGGTAGGGGACACCATCCGGCGTCCGGTCAGGGAATGGACGGCGGCGGTGCACGCGCTGCTCGAGCACCCGGGGGCAGCCGGATTCGGTAAGGCGCCGCGGGTACTGGGCATCGAGGGCGACGAGGAGGTGCTCTCGCTGCTCCGGGGAGAGCCCGCGTTCAAGCCGTGGCCCCCCGTACTGCGAGACTCCCGTGGACCGGCGGCGCTCGCGCGCTGGCTGCGGGACTACCACCAGGCCATCCGGGACTTCCGGCCGTCGGCTGGTGCGCGCTGGCATCTGTCCGAACAGGACTGGCAGCCGGGAATGGTGATCCGACATGGCGATCTCGGTCCGTGGAACTCCATTTGGGACGATGACAGCCTCACCGGCTTCATCGACTGGGACTTCGCGGCGCCCGGGCAGGCGATGGACGACGTCGCACAGCTCGCCTGGTATGCGGTGCCGCTACGCCCCTTGGACCCCGAACGCGCCCCCTGGCTCACCGGTCTGCCGGTCCAGCGTGCCCGTCTCCAGGCCATCTGCACGGCCTACCCCGCGCAGCCGGACGCCGTGCTGGACGCCCTCGCCGGTCTCCAGGCACGCGAGGCCGACCGCATCCGTCGCGAGGGCACGCGCGGCGTCGAACCGTGGGCCGGCTTCCTCGCGCGGGGCGACGCGACCGAGATGGACGAGGAAGCGGCGTGGCTCCGGAAGAACCGCGCCGCGCTGCTCGGCACCGCATGAGAACTCACGCAGGCAGCCCGCCCGTGATCGCGGATGCCGATCGCGCCCGCCACAGCGTGCGGCTCCGCCAGGACATGACCGCCGCGAGGACGTCGAGGACGGCAGCGAAGGCGTACGCCGGTAACCGTGCGACACCTGCTCTCACACAGCTCCGGCCTGGCCAAACCGCTGCCGATCCGGTGGGTCCGTCCCGCCGACTCACCAGCTCCCGACCAGCCCGCGTGCGTCGAAAGGCTGCGGGCCCGCCACCGCCGCCTCAGGTTCCCTCCCGGCGAGCGAACCGCCTACTCCAACCTCGGCTACCTCGTGCTGGGCGAGGTCATCGCAGCGGTCACCGGGGACCGTTCGACACCCACCTCCGGACCCGCGTGCTGTACCCACTCGGGATGACCCACACCAGCTTCGACTACGCCGCCACCGGCGACGAACGCCCGGCGACCGGCTACCAGCCACTGCCCACCCTGCTGGCCTCTCTGCTGACGCCCCTGATGCGCGCGATGCTGCCGGCCGGCGTCGTCGCCGGCAGACGCGGCCGCCACCTCGCCTACCACCCGTTCCACGTCCTCGGCGCCGCCTACGGAGGGCTGGTCGGCGGCGTGGCCGACGCCGCCCGGCTGGCCATGCTCCACCTGGGCGACGGCACCCTGGACGGCGTGCGGGTACTACCCGCCAACCTCACCGCCCAGATGCGACAGATCATCCCCCGCGGCGGTCCGCTGGACGTCGGCCTCGGCTGGTAGCGAGATGGATAGCCATTCACCGTTCGCCTGCCTGCTCGTCGGCCAGCCGACACTGCGCAGGCGGATCAAACTCGGCACCTTCGCCGCGCTCGACCAACGGATCACCCTGCGCTACGCGATGAACGGCATGACCGACAAGGAGACCGCCAGCTACATCGCCCACCACCTGACGTTGGCTGGACGATCGGACACGCCGTTCAGCGACGACGCCGTCGCGCTGATCCCACCAGGTCTCCTGCGGCCTGCCGCGAGCGGTGAACAACCTCGCCGTCCAAGCCCTCGTCGCCGCCTACGCGAGCAAGAAGGCAATAGTCGACGAATCATCCGCCCGCGCCGCAGTCACCGAGGTAACGGCAGAATGAGCACCACCGCGACAACCTGACGAACACGACGTTCGGCGGCGCTGGTGGTGTAGAAGTGGTCGGGTTTGACGGGTCGGAACAGCCGATACAGGGGCACGGTTCCGGGTTGTTGGGTGGTGGCCAGGTACCCGAGCGGTCCCTCGTCGACGGCTCCGGTCGCTCCCTCACAGCCGGGGCCGACCGCCAGCACGTGCCAGCCGTGGCCCAGGAAGCAGCGATGTAGCGGGCTGAGTCGGGGACCTGCGTCCGTTGCCAGGTGGAAGGCGCTTGCTGTCTCGAGTCGCATGCGCGGTGCCTGGGTGATCTCCTGCTCGCTGACCGAGTAGAGATGCTGCAGGCTCTGCTCGTGGTAGCCGCGGTAGATGCCGCGCAGTATCGGCTCGGTGCGTGTCGTCGCCGGCTCGGTTGTCGGCGTAGCGGGCCGGTCGGGCCTGGTGGGACGGGCCACGCTCCCGTGCTCCCGGGCGCCCGGCGGCTGGCCGCAGTGGTCGAGCGTGGTGTCGCACATGGCCTTGAACAGCTCCGGGTGCTCGCGCATGTCGAACACTTTGACGCTGCCGAACTTGGTCGGGAAGAAGACCGGGAACATGTACCGGTAGCCGACGTGCTGGTCGCGGACCTGTTGCCGGATGACCGCGTGCCGGTCGCGGTCGCCGCGGTAGAACCGAGAGCTCTGGCTGTTCTTGTCGGTTGGGCTGTTGTCGATGTGCATGAGGAGCGGGGTGTGTTCGGCTTCGAGGTCGTGCGCCAGCTTCTTGGTGTAGTCCCGCCCGCCGCGGTCGGTGATCGTGAGGTAGTCGTTGTGCTTGGGGATCGGGATCTTCGCACCCCAGACGGTGCCGCCGACGAACTGGCGCGGCTTGTGCTTCTATGACCGCTACTCGTGACCGGTCTCGGTGACCAGTACGGATTCCTCGAGGTGGGCGTAGCGAATGGCGGCCGCCGTACGTTCGCGTGTGGGAGCGTGTGTGAAAGCGACTGACTACGCTGGCCGGTCTCCCGCTTCAACGGTCAACGTTCGGCTGTCCACGGCCGGCAGCATGCGTGCCGGGTCGCGGGTAACCGCGACGTCCACGACCGTCGGCCGGCCACGCTCGGCGATCGCTGACCGCAGTGCGTCGGCTAGCTGGACGGGACGATCGACTCGGATCCCTCGGCACCCGTATGCCTCCGCCACGCGGGCGTAGTCGAGGTCGGACAGGTCGCTCGACTCGTAGTGACCCTCCCCGTACACCGCGTGCTGCAGCGCCTTGACGTAGCCCGAGGCAGCGTTGTTCACGATCACGAGCACGAACTCCAGGCCCAGCCTTACCGCAGTTTCGAGCTCGCCGACCACCATGTTGAACCCGCCGTCGCCGGTGATGCCCACCACAGGTACGCCAGGACGACCCATGGCGCAGCCCATCGCTCCGGGGAGCCCGTAGCCGATGGAGGCGAAGCCTCGGTTGGGGACGAAGCCGCGGCCGGCCGCGCGGGTGTCGTGCAGCAGGCCCGTCCAGTGGCTGGCGAACCCTCCGTCGGCGACGACGACGGCGTCATTACGCAGCGTCCGACCGAGCTCGGCGAGCAGGCGCGCCATGTGTACGGGCGACTCCTCGGACTCGTACTTCGGACGCGCCTCGTCCAGCCACTCGTCCCGAAGCCGGGCGACGTCATTCCACAACTCGTCCCGGCCGGCGATGCCGCGGCACCGGATCGCCTCGGCCAGGTCCAGCAAGCCCTCCCGGGCGTCGCCCACCAACCCGGTGTGGACGGGGTGGTGGCGGCCGATCTCCTCGGCGAGGACGTCCAGGTGCACGACAGGGATCTCGGGACGAGGCAGGGTGTACCGCTTGGTCGCGATCTCGCCAAACTTGCACCCAACGGCCAGGATGGCGTCCGCCTCGTCGATGAGTTCGTTGGCGTAGCGGCTGTACCGCCCGAAGAGGCCGACCGAGCGGCGGTCTGTGCACGCGATGGCACCCTTGCCGCTCAACGTGTGCGCGACAGGAGCATCCAGCGCCTCGGCCAGTTCCGCGAGGGCCTGCCAGGCTTCGGAGAGGTGGACCCCGCCGCCGGCCAGCACGATCGGGCGGCGGGCCTGGGCCAGCAGGTCCGCGGCCGCCTCGACTCCGTGCCGCGAGGGGCGTGAGCGCCTCGCGGGGACGCTCGCCACGTTCTCGTCGACCCACAGTTCGGACTCGTCGAAGTCGTGGACGTCGTGGGCGATGTCCTCGGGCATGCACAGCACCACCGGTCCGGGGCGCCCCGATGTCGCCGTTCCGAAGGCTCGCCTCACGAGCTCTGGGATGCGCGCGATCTCCTCGACGCGGAGGTACTCTTTGCACACGGGTGCGAGGATCTCCGCTTGGCGCGCTTCCTGGGTCATGTTCTTCCAGGAGTGCGCCCGATGCGTGTCGCCGACGAGCGCGATGATCGGCACGCCCGCGTTGTAGGACTCGGCCAGCGCCGTCACCAGGTTCGTCGCCCCCGGGCCCAGGGTGCCGTCACACAACCCGGGCCGACCAGTCATCCGCGCGTACGCGTCGGCCGCGAAAGCACCTGCGCGCTCATCGTTGATGAGGACGTGCCTGAGGCCGAGCTCGCGGGCCGCTTCGTAGAAGGGAAGCATCTGAAAGCCCCCCATGCCGAAGATCGGCCCCTCCGAGCCGTGCCGCACGACCATCTCGGCCACGGCGTGGCCACCCGACATTGACTTTTTCACAGTGATCAGCTCCTCCCGGCCGGTGCCAAGGCCGGCCCTATCGACGTCATGAGGTCTGTCAGCGCCATGCCGGTCCTGCCTCCGAGCCGGTGGCACTGCTGGTTCACGAACGAGACGGTGCCGTCGCAGAGGGTGGAGCAGCCGTCCCCGATCCGCGCCGTCGCCGCATCGACGGCGACCGCGGGCACTCCCCGAGCATCGAGCAGCCTGACCCGGGCCAGACCCGCCTCGTCCTTGCCGATGCCGGCGTCGTTGAACGCGGCGAACGCCACGTCCGCCTTGAGCGCCCGATTGGCTTCGCCGCCGGGGGCCGCGCCGTGCGATCCGAGACAGACGACGCGGCCGGCGTGGCTGTCCCGCACCTGCGAGGCCGAGTCGAGACAGACAACCACGAGCCCGGTCGCGAGCGAGATCAAGTGCTCGCCGTCCGCCCATTCCGCGTCCTGCGACACCTGGCTCGGCGCGCTCGCGCCCGTACGGGCCACCCCCGAAGCGGCAGCAAAGCGCTCCGCGGCGGTCCGGCAGTCGTCGCCCACGCCCACGCCTGCGGCCGCCGCGAGGTCGTTCCGACACGAGACAATCCCGTGCTCCCACGTCTCCGCGCCCTCCCCGATCCGCGCCGAGTCGGCAGACACGGCCCAGGCCGGGATGCGCACCCGGTCGAGCAGCTCGAGGCCTCGGACTCCCGCGTCATCGAGACCCCGTGAGGCGTCATTGAACGCGACGGCCGCCACCGCGTGGACGGCCGCTCGTCGCGCCGAGAACAATCCGCCGTGGGATCCGGTGATCAATACCCGCCCCCGGTCGCCCGCACCCGCATCGGTAACCGAGTCCCGGATGACGACCTGCGTCGGGCCAGCCTGGTGCGGGGAAGTCATCCGGTGCTACTCCTGACGTCGGCGAAGGAAAGCGAGGCGTCCGCCCTAAGTCGACCCAGGATCATCGTACCACCTGTCGGACTGTAGTTTCGTTAGGCGGTATACTGCTCGAAAGTGGCGGGTTCGTGGGCGCCGCTAGGATTTGGGGCAGTCGACCAGCAAGGGGGCCGCGGTGGAGCCGATTCGCAGCGTCGCGCGGGCCGCCGCGATCGTGGAGGTCATCGCGCAGGGCGGTCCAGCCGGGGCTCGCCTCACCGACATCGTCGGGGGCACCGGACTGCAGAAGACGACCGCGCACCGACTGCTCGCGACGCTCGTTTCCCTGGGATGGGTCGAGCAGGACGCAGCGACGTCCGCCTTCCACCTGGCACTGCCGTTCGTCGGCTTCGGCACCGTCTCGCTGAACCGGCACGGACTGCTCGACATCGCCAACCCGAGGCTGACCCGCCTCTCGGAAGAGACTGGGGACACGGCGTACCTCTCCGTGCGGCGAGGTGTGGAAGCGTTGTGCGTCGACCGGGTCACCGGATCCTTCCCCATCCGTACTCTCACCCTCAAGGTGGGCGACAGGCGCCCACTCGGTGTGGGCTCCGGCTCGCTCGCACTGCTCGCCTGGTTGCCTGACGCCGAGGTGGAGCGGATCCTCGGACTGCCGAGACCGACCTCCCCCCTGACCCACACCCTCCCGTCGCTCACCGCGTTGCGGCGGTCCATACAGCAGGCCCGCCAACTGGGCTACGTCGTGAACCGTGGCGGCGTCGTCCCCGGTGCGGTCGGCGTGGCGGTGCCCGTCGCCGGCCCCGACAAGTCGCCGCTGGCCGCGCTCGGCGTCGCTGGCATCGAGAGCCGGCTGGACGACGACCGGATCGCCCAGGTGGCCGAGCTCCTCCGGGAGGAGGCCGACCGCCTCGGCGCGGACCTGGCGCGCGTCGCGCCACATCTGACCGAGCCCACCATCCGGCACCTCCTGGCGGCCGAGGAGTAGCTCGAGTCCTCAACCGTGTCCTACCGGGTGGTACGTGCACCATCGAGCAGAACGGCGGGTTGGGCCGCGGCTGGCTCACTGGCATTGATCGAGGAGGCTTCGTGAGCACGGCAGACATCGCAGGCACTCTGCTTCAGGCCCTGGCCGGCCATCGTGTCGTCGACCTTGCCCACCCGCTCGACGAGCGGATCCCCTTCTCGCCCAACGCCCCGGGCTTCCGTCGAACGTTGCTACGCCGGCATGGCGATGTCGTCTTGGACGACGAGGTGTCGTTCGCGACGGACCTGGTGGTCACCGGGACCCACGTGGGCACACACATCGACGCCTTGGCGCACATCTCCCACCGCGACCGCCTGCACGGAGGAGCGCAGGCCTCGACCGAGCAGATCGGCGGCGGGTTCGATCACGGGGACGCCGCCCGGCTCCCCATCCTCGTCGGTCGCGGCGTGCTGCTCGACGTCGCCGCCAGCGAGGGTGTCGAGGTCGTCCCTGCGGACACGGCGATCGGTGCGGCCGAGCTCGCCGCTGCCGCCACCTGGGGCGGCGTCCAGGTGCGGTCGGGTGACATCGTCCTGATCCGCACCGGCTGGTCGGCGTACGTCGGCGACCGCGCTCGCTTCGTCGGCATGGCGGACGGGGCGCCCGGGGTGGACGAGGGCGGCGCAGAGTGGCTGGTCGAGCACGAGATCTGTGCTGTCGGTGGCGAGACGATCGCGTTCGAGCACATCCCGGCCGGCCGCGGGCACCAGCACATGCCGGTGCACCGGCGACTGCTCGTGGAGGCGGGCATCCCCATCATCGAGGTGATGCGACTCGACGACCTGGCAGGCGGTCCGAGCACCTTCGGGTTCGTCCTGGCGCCGCTGCGACTGACCGGCGCCACGGGATCGCCGACGCGGCCGTTCGCGTTGGTGCCCATGAGCTGAGGCGCGGCCTCACATCCGACTGGGGAGCCAGGTCGCCACGCCCGGGAAGAAGTAGACCAAGTAGATCAGCGCGAGCAGGGCCAAAAAGTACGGCACCACGCGCTTGGCCAGCGTCCCGAAGCCGATGTCGCCGACGCCGGAGACGACGAAGAGGTTGATGCCCACGGGCGGGGTGATCTGGCCCATCTCCATCGCCAGGACCGCGATGGCACCGAAGGCCAGTGGCTCCAGGCCGATGGCCTGGGCGACCGGGAAGAAGATCGGAACCGTCACGATCAGCATCGAAGTGGACTCCAGCACCATGCCCAGCACCACGTATACCACGATCATCAGGCTGAACGTGGCGATCGTCGGCAGCGACGAGTCGGCGAGGGCCTGCGAGACCATCGTGGGCACCCGCGCCAAGGTCAGCGCGTGCGTGAACAGCTCCCCGAACGTGATGAGCGCCAAGATCATCGCCGAGCTGCCCAACGCGGCCGCCAGTGCGTTGCGCATCCGCGACCAGGAGAGGTTGCGATAGACCAGCGCACCGAGCGCCACCGTCAGCGCGACGGCGAGAGCGGCTGCCTCTGTTGCCGTCGTAGCCCCCGTGTAGATCGCCGCCACGACGACGCCCGGGATCACGAGCACGGGGAGGCTGGCGACCAGGGAGCGCAGCTTCGCCTTCAGGCTCACCTGTTCACCGGCGATGGCCGGACGCACGAAGACGAACAGCGCGGCAGTGAACACCACGACCGCGAGTAGGCCGGGCAGGATCCCGGCGATGAAGAGCTGGCCGATCGACTGCTCGGTCAGGACCCCGAAGATGATCATGGCAATGCTCGGCGGGATCAAGATGCCCAGCGTCCCTCCCGCAGCGACGATCGCTCCCCCCTGACTGTCCTGGTAGCCCTGTCTACGCATTGCCGGCAGGGCTACCAACCCGACGGTGGCGGCTGTGGCGACGCTCGAGCCGCTGATCGCCGCGAAGACGGCGCACGTTGCGAGCACCGCGATCCCCAGCGCGTGCGGAACCCGCCCGACCAAGTCGGCGGCGAACGCGAACAGGTCCCGACTGGCGCCGATCTCGTGCATGAGTGTCCCGGTCAGCACGAAGAGTGGCACCGCCACCAAGAGATAATTGGCCAGGCCGTCGTAGAGGAAGAACGAAATGTCCCCCAGGCGGTCCACGCCGCGGATCACCACGACACCGGTCGCCCCGGCGGCCCCCATCGCACCGAAGACCGGCATACCGAGGGCGACCAGCACGGCAAACACGCCGAGCACGATCAGGGTCTCGACGATCACACCTGCCCCCCTGCCTCGACGTCCTCAGCTGTCTGCTCCGGGGGTCTCACACCAGCCACGGTGTCCAGCACCTGCGCGAGCGCCGCGAGGGTCAGGAGCGCCAGCCCCAGGGCAAAGATCCCTTGCGGGAGGACCAACGGAGTCCGCAACAGCGTCCCGGAGGTCTGCCCACGCGCGTAGGAGTTCCACGCCATGGTGGCCGCCGTGGCCGCAGCCAGACCGGCGACGCAGGTGAGCAAGACGGCCACCGCCGTCTCGACTAGACGGCTGGCCGCCGGCCCGAGCCGACCGGCGGCGAGTGTGACCCGGAAGTGGTCGCCCCGCCGCAGCGCCCACGGGGCCGAGAGCACGGCGAGACCCAGGAGGACGTAGGTGTTGATCTCGACGCCCCATTCCACGGGCTTCGACAGTGACCTGAACAGGGCATCGAGACCGACCAGCACTACCTGCAGGACGAGAAGGGAGCCGGCAACGATGGCCGCAGCACCCAACACGATGTCGATCCAGGTCGTGACCCTCCGGAGCACAGCCATCCTTGTCGTTCCCACCTCTCAGCCGCCGGCCTGGTCGATGGCCGCGATGACCTTCTCGGAGAACTCGTCCGCGGCCTGGTCGGCGATGGGCGCGACGAACTCCTCCCACTCGGGGTATTCCGAGTCGTCCGGCTGCAGGTCGAAGACGGTCATGCCCAGATCCTCGTACTCGGCACCGAGCTTGGCGCGATCTTCGGCAATGGCGGCACGCGAGGCGGTCTCGGCCCTCTTGGCCGCCTCGGAGATGATCTCGCGCTGGTTGTCGGTGAGCCCGTCCCACCAGTCCTTGTTCACCACCCAGGCCGGCATCGAGGTCCCGAAGAACCCGGCTGGCACCGTGGCCTGGGAAGCCACCTCGAAAAGCCGCTGGGACTTGATCCCCTGGAACCCGACGTGCGCGCCTTCCACAGATCCCCGCTGAAGAGCGGTGTAAACCTCGGCGAAGGCGACCGAGGCCGGGCTACCTCCGGCCGCATTGACCAACTTCGCGCCGCCCTCGCTGTAGGTGCGCATGACCCGTCCCTTCAGGTCCGAGGGCACCCGGATTGGCTCGTCGGAGATGAGAGCGCCGGCTCCCAGCTGCGTCCACGCGAGGACAACTGCGCCGTAGTCCTCGTACTCGGCCTCCAGCACGCCCCCGAGTCCCTCCGGGTCGTCCATGGCGTCGTTGAGCTGCTCGAAGGACAAGGTCAGCGCCGGGCTGTCGAAGATCGCCGTGTCCTTGATCGCCCCGGACCAGAGATTGGAGGTGGCCAGACCCATCGTGACGGTGCCTCGGGGGATGGCGGTGGCCATGTCGCCGTCCTCGGCAAGGGCTCCGGAGGGAACGTGCTCAACCGTGATGCCGCCGTCACTGAGCTCGGCGAGCGCGTCCTCAAACTCCGGGAGGAACGACGTGATGCTGATGTGGTCGGGACTGCCCCAGGTGGCCACCTCGATCTCCACCGTGTCGTCGGCTGCGTCGCCCCCTGAGCACGCTGCGGCGGTCAGTGCCAGCGTAGTTGCGAGGAGCGCCGCACCCACCCTTCGTGCCGGGACGTGTGCTGCTGCGGTCATCTGCGTCTCCTATGGGTCAGCCGCGCCTGCACGCGGTCTCTCCAGCATGGGATGTGATCGGCACCATAGCATTCTGCGGTACGGTGTTCCATAGAGTGGTCCTTCATCTTTGGTTCCTCGCTGAACCCGCCCAGAACGGAGCCGCCGTGTCCTCGTCACGCACCCTGGTGCTGCAACGTCCCGAGCCAATGGCACTGGGCTGGCAGGACCGAGAGATCGGAGTACCGCGGCCGACCGAGGTCGTGCTCGAGGTGGCCCGCGCGGCTATCTGCGGGACTGATCTGCACGTGGCCACCTGGAACGAGTTCGCCTCCCGCCGGTACCGCCCTCCCCTCGCATTGGGCCACGAGCTGGTCGGGAGGATCGTCGACATGGGCGACGACGTAAGCGACCTGGCCACCGGTGCACGCGTGACCCTGGAGACCCATCTGGCGTGCGGCGAGTGTGCGCAGTGCCGGGCCAGCCGCGGCCACACCTGCCTAGCGCTGCGGACCTTCACCGGGATGGATCGCGGCGCCTTCACCGAGCGGGTCGCCGTGCCGGCGCAGCTGGTCCGCACCGTTCCTGACGCCATCCCCGATCGCCACGCCTGCCTGCTCGAGCCGCTCGGGATCGCCGTACGCGCCGTGCAGTTGGCCTGCCAGGGCGTCGACCGGCTCCTGGTGTCCGGCGCTGGGCCCATCGGATTGCTCTGCGTCGCGGTCGCCCGCGATGCCGGCGTCGGGGAGGTCGTCGCCAGGGACCCCTCGCCCGAGCGGCGAGAACTTGCCCAATCCGCCGGCGCCACGCGGACCGCGGATCCGCTGACCTGCAGCACGGTCGACCCGGTGGACGCGGCCATCGACGCCAGCGGCAGTCCCGCAGCGCTGGCGAGCGCGCTCGATCTGATCCTCCCCGGCGGGACCCTCGTGCTGGCGGGCCTGCCAGCCGACGAGGTCGCCGTCGACCTCGCCCGACACGTCGTGCTGGGCGAGGTGTCGATCCAGGGGATCTACGGGCGAATCCTCGACGAAACCTGGGACCGAACTCGGGCGCTGGCACCCGGACTCGCCAATCGGCTCGATGCCATCGTGACCCACGAATTCCCCCTCGACCGGGCGATCGAAGCATTCGAGGTCGCCCTGCGAGGGGACGCAGGCAAGGTCGAAGTCGTCGTCACCCACCCAGGCGGCACGATCTAAGCTTTTCGTTTGGGTGCATCTCTTCTGGAGTGACATGATCAGGTGGGGATGGTCTCGTTCCAGTAGCGTCCATTGTGGACGCGTTGTTGTTCCTGCCGTTGGTGGTAGGCCCAGTAGGCGTCGAAGTCGTCGTTGCTGGTGAGGGTGCGGAGGGTGAGGATGGCTTCGGCGCCGTCGAGTCCCCAGCGGGCACCGGTGATGTCCATCCGGTCCTTCACCAGGTGGCGGCAAGCTCCCTCGATGACACCGGTGGCGATGGGCCAGCCCGCGGCCAGCGCGGTGGGATAGTCCAGGTACTTCTTCTTGTTGTGCAGGTAGGCCGCGGCGGTGTCGGCGTTGCGGCGTTGTTCCGGGGTCAGTCCTCGGCGGGTGGCGGTGCGTCGGATCGCGGCCGCGACCAGGCCCGCGTTGCCGGAGAGGATCTCCAGGGCCTTGACGGCGACCCACGCCTCGGCTTCGGGGTCGCCTTCGGCGTGAAAGCACCACGCCGCTTTCCAGACGTACTCCAGGACGTGGACGAAGTCGACGATGACGGTGACCTCGACGCCACGTTCGCGGGCCTGGGCCGTGGTCCGGTCGATCTGATGGTTGTTGCCGTCGACCAGGGCGATCCAGGTGCGTTGACGGTCGGGGTCGCGGCGTTCGGCCTCGTCGAACACCGACGCGATGACCTGCCCGGTGTCGTCGGTGACACTGGCGGTGAGCCACTTGCCCCTGGTCAGCGGCCGCAGTGCCCGCCCGGTCGGGGGCGGGGCCCCGGGGGCGGTGATGATGTCGGCCGGGGTGCGGGGCGAGGGGACCACGTCGTAGACCGCGCCGACCTCGGCCATGCGTTTACGGTTGCGTTTCTCCCCTTTCGACAGCCGGGTCGACAGTTTCTGCGAGGTGGCGGCCTTGGCGGTCGCGGCTCGCAGCGCGTCGGCGCGCATCACGATGCCCTTGCCGTCATAGGACAACGCCAGCACGTCGCCGGCGGTGTCCGGGGGTGTGTCCCTGGTGCGGTAGAAGTCCTCGACGTCGAGCGCGGCACGCACGGTGAGTTCCTGGATCTGGCGTTTGCCCAGGCGTTGCCCGGTGGCGCGGTCGATCGCGGCGACGGTCTGCTCGAACGAGCCCCGTCCTGCCTCCACCGCCGCCAGGCGCCGCAACCCGAACGAGTACTTCTCCGCCGGCAGGTTCAACATCGCGTCGGCCGGGTACAGGTTGGCCGAGAAGCGGGCGCGGTAAGCCAGCCGGGACACGTCGATGTCACCGAAGACCGTGGCGACACCGCGGACATGGCCACGTTCCAATCGGGTGTGGATCGTCCCGTCCGCCTCGGCCACCTCGTCCAGGCGTTCCTCCCGCGCGGCCCGCAGGTCCACGTGGTCCTGCAACAGTCGGCACAGCAGCTTCCGGCCCTCGACCTGAAGGCGGTCTTCCAGTTCCGAGTGCGTCAACCCCGCGGCCACCGGGCCGCCGAGGAAACTCACCAGCGCGTCGAAGCCCGCACGTGATGCCTCGAACTCCGTGTTCACCGTAGGGGACGCCGCCCGCATCGACCTGGTCCTTCCGCCACGACCCCGGCCGGAAATCGCCGGACATCGGCAAAACTATCCGAAACAGACAGAATATCCTCGCATCTACCGATCAACACGCCGCATCACCAACATATTGAGTCACTCCAGAAGAGATGCACCCTATTCGTTTAACCCGTAGCTTCGTTGTTTGTGCTGGTCGTCGTATCTTTTGTGATCGTTTTGCCGACGTTGTGGCGGGTGGCGCGATGCTGGTTGCGGGAGCCGGGTGGGCGGCCTGGCCCGGGGTGGGACGGTTTTGGTGCGCTGGCCGGTAGCGCGGTCTTCGGGCGGAGGTTGCGAAACCCGCGGCGGACGCGGGCTGGGGTGAGCCGGCGTGGTTCGGTGACACAGAGGGTTTCTCCCAGGGGCGACGCAGATCGCCGGTGAGGTGGCGGGCGAGGCGGAGTTGGGTGTGCGCGGTGATGATGAGCCAGGTCCAGCGGTCACCCTGCTCGGCGGTGCGGACACGGGGTCGGGACCAGCCCAGGGTTTGTTTGAGGAACCGGAAGGTGTGCTCCAGATCGAAACGGCGCAGGAACGTGCGCCACAATCGGTCCACATCAGACGGTGTCACGTGTGGGCGGGAGTGCCACAGCCATACCGGTTTCGGGTTCCGGTCGCCGGGCAGGTGATCCACGATCAGGCGGATGATGCTGCCCTCGATGGTGGGCAGCGGGCCGTGGTCATCGGCCCATGCGGCGCGGTGGGTCAGCCGAGGGTGCAGACGGTTCCACGCGCACGCCCGAACCGTGCCGTAGCGCGTGGTGCGCAGAGGGGTGTCGGTGACCGTGGACACAGAGGGGCGATCGACGATGGCGGCGACGCGACAGCAGGTACGGGCGTACCCGCCATGACGACCATGGCACCGAACGCAACAGTGGCCAGCGCGCGAACAACCACCCTGGGCGGGCATCTCCGGGCAACGGAAGGCGTCTGCATCTGACCCCCAAGTCCAGCCGAGACGCCCCAGGGCGCCACACCGAGACTCAAGCATCGCCGGACAACACCACACCCGAAACATCCACCAAACAGTCCCTAACGCCGATTTCCACACAGCGGGATCGACCCTATGGCAGCCATGATCTTGTCGGCTCGATGACGCTTTGACCTGTGATGATGGGCCTCGCGGGGTTGTCTCCCGTTGCGCGGATCGGCTGCGTGGGCATGTGGGGTTGCCGATCTACCGAGCATCCGACCGTAGATTTGTGGCGAATAGGTTCGTTGCAGCGCAAGGGGATCCGTCGTCGCCTGTCCAGCTGGCATCGTTGGACAAGATCGGATTTCCGGCGCCATGACAGCGAGATCACCCCTCATCATCGGGGGCCGGACCCTTGGCTGAGCTGCGCAGATGCAGATCTTGTGTGTTGTGATCTTGTTGTGCGGAAATCCGCGCTAACAAGAGATTCAGGCCTGGGTTCCACAGATCAGGGTGTTGGCTAGTCCGTGAATTGGTGGGTTGACCTGGGGATATACATGATTGCCCGGTGACGGGGCGTGTCACTAGGCGGTGGTGTTCGTGCTGGTCAGCGGGTTGCGGGAGTTGCTTCGTGGACGCGGTGGGGTTCTCGAGCCGAGGGCGGCGAGGATCTTGCGTTGGGCGGGGGTGATCTCGGTGCGCTGCCGGAAGGTGCCGGCGGGGCCGGTGAAGGTGCCGAGGTGGAGCCGGTCGAGTTCGCGGCGGATGTGCGGGCCAGGTCTGGCCGGTGGTGGTCTCGGTGATGCGGATCAGCAGCAGGGCGAGCCAGCAGAGGACGACATGGGCGCGGATGCGTTCCTCGAGCCGGTGGTAGACGGGCCGCAGGTCGATGATCTGCTTCATGTCCCGCCAGCCGCGCTCGACTTCGAGGAGTTGCTTGTAGCCCAGCGCGATGTCCTCGGCGGACAGGTGCGGGTCGGAGCAGCGCAGCAGGTACTTGCCGTCGAGGTTCGCCTCGGCCTTGATCTTCGCGGCGTCGATGCGGAGCTGCCCGCCGGGGGTGGTGCGCAGGTAGCGGTTCAGGCCGGGCTTGGTCGGAGATCTGCCCGCGCAGCTCGCCGCGTTTGATCGTCGGCTGAGCTTGTCGGTGCCCTCGATCAGCTCGGTCGAGCTGGGCGACGAGCTGTTCGCGGACCGCTGCGTCGCGGTTGGCGGCTTCGGGGTTGTGGCAGATCACGAACCGTTCGGTCTCGCGAGATCCGGACTTCCTTGACCCGCATGTTCTCGGCGATGTCCTGGTAGCGGCCCTGGCGGGACAGCGCGGCCTTGACCTCGGCGCGAGCCGGAGCGGAGCTTCTCGCCGATGATGTAGTGCGTCGTCGCCTGCCGTAGGTAGCGGCGGTTGCGTCGGAGGAGAAGCCGCGGTCGGCGACCCACACGATCTTGCGACAGGGTCCAGTCCCGCATGTCGTCCTTGACCTGCCGGATCAGCGCCTGGTCGCCGGTGTTGCCGGGCCAGGACCAGACCCGCACCGGGATCCCGTCGCGGGTGACGGCCATCCCGATCACGATCTGCGGCAGATCGTCGCGGGAGTCCTTCGACTTGCCGAAGGTGCGGAACCCCGCCGTGGCTCGCCGTCGCCGTCGCCGTCGTCCTGGCTGTCGTCGTTGTCGCGGAGCGGGCGCCGTGTTCGTCGCGGGCGACGGGCTCGTCGGGTTCCTCGAGTTCGAAGTAGGTGCTGGTGGTGTCGAAGAACAGCAGGTCGACCTCGAGGTTAGCAGGTTCGCGACCTCGTCGAAGACACCGCTTCTCCAGCGTTGTCGCGCACCTCGTGCAGCCAGTCCATCGCCCGGTAGCAGGCGTCGTCGTCGCAGGTCCAGGCCGTCGATGTGCACGTCGTGGGTGATCCAGTCGGGCGGCGGCCAGCTTCGAGGACGGCGCCAGCGCCCGGTTGGCGACCAGGGCGAACAGCACCCGCTCGACCCGCTCCCCCGCCGGCGCCCGGCAAGCAGCCGCGTATCGCCGCGTCGATGCCCAGCCGACGCCACAGCCCGTCCAGCACGTGGGTGCCACCCAGCGGCCGCGACTCGGTGAAGGTCAACCCGGCCGGACCGCCACCAGCCAACGCGTCAGCCGGGTCCAGCAACCGGGTCAACGCCCCGATCAACCGGCGGACGCCCTCGACATCGAGGTCGTCCTCACGGCCGAAGGAGTACAGCACCTTCGTCCGCGACACACCGGCCGCAGCGTCCCACTCGTTGTGGGCCAACTGCAGATACCGGATGACTTGGCCGTCCTTGGTCTTCCGCGTCGATGCCTTCACATACACGGACTAGACCATAACAGCGAACACCCAGATCAAGCCACCATCATCCACCAAAGCGTGTCACTAGGCGAATCCGCGATTTTCACTAGCGGCCACCGCCCTGACCTGCAGCATCATCCGCCACGCCGACCAGAACAGGCCCGCAACTGTGGAACGCAGGTAGCGCAGGGCTCGCCTTGGCGACGCGCGCCGTCGGCGCCCACCCGCGTGGCCGTTGGTGATCATCGGCCTTGCTGCCGCCGTATCCGTGTGGTCCGGGTGGGTCGGCCTCGGCCACCTCGCCGGCTTCGGCACGATCCAACCTCTCCCCGGCGTGTGGGACGACCTCCACATCAACACCGCGGTCGTGCTACCCATCTCCGTCGAGGCCTACGCCGCGTATGCATTGCGCTGTTGGCTCACCGTACGCACCATCACCCCACGCGCCAGAACGTTTGCCCGCTGCTCCGCGATCACCAGCCTGACCATCGGTGCCGTCGCACAGATCGCCTTCCACCTCATGACCGCCGCAGATCTCGACCATGCGCCCTGGCCCGTCACCGTCGGCGTCGCCACCATCCCCGTCATCGTCCTCGGCCTGGCCACCGCCTTGGCCAACCTCATCAGCACACCCGAATGACGTGGCGTGACAGGAAGGCCTATCCACCGCGTCAAGGGGGCAGTCCCAGCGCATTTCCAAGACCGACTAACGCGCCCCGTTGACCCGGCACGATCGGGCTACGCCAGGTCGACGGGATGGCAGGAAGCCCCTCCTTGTGATGGGGATCTCACATCTCACCATGACAAGGTGATACCACGCGTGTTATCGTAGTCGGGTGACCTACGACGTCCGACTGCATCCAGCGTCGGATGCTGAGCTCAGCAAGCTTCCGACGAGGGAGAGGTCTGCCGTCGTCACTGTCATCGACAAGCTGCGAGCGCTCGGAGCGCAGCTGCCGTACCCTCACTCCAGCAACATACAAACGGCCAACAACCTGAGAGAGCTTCGCCCAAGGCAGGGACGGAGTCCGTGGCGAGCGTTCTACAGGCAGATCAAACAAGTGTTCGTAGTCGCGGGAATAGGCCCGGAGGCCGAACAGGACCCGAAAGGCTTCCACAAGGCCGTCAACCTGGCAGAACAACGACTAGACGAACTGGAGGACGACGAATGAAGCTATCCGATCTCAAGTCCCTCGACCAGGTCGTCGAAGCGCAGCGCCAGGACGAGGACTTTCGTGTCGAATGGGACCGCACCGCGTTTGCTCGCGAAGTTGCGAACCGAGTCATCCAATATCGCGCACAGCATGGGCTCAGTCAACGTGACCTGGCCGCCATCGTCGACCTGGTTCAGCCCCACATAGCGCGTCTTGAGAAGGCCGAACATCAGCCTTCCTTCGAAACTCTAGCCAAATTGAGCAGAGCAACTGGTCTAGAGTTTCGATTTGAAGTAACTGATGGAAGCGTTGAACTAGTGTCGGCGTAGTGTCATCGGCAGGTATGGACCCAGATGGGCTCGATACGATCGGGCACTGGGTGCGAACTGTTCTCGCGGGTGATCCCAAACGCACGCTCTGGACGACCCTAGATGACAAACTTCGCTTGGCACTTGCCCAAGGATGGGTACTAGGTACCCTTGGCCATCCCGACGATGACCTAGCCGAGGATCTCGCCGACGAGGAAACCGACCACCCCCAATTCACGGCGATGTTGGAACATCTTGTGGATGGGTGGCAGTCAGTGTATGCGGACCTACAAAGCAAGTTCGGAGTACTCGATCGAACGTTCATCGTTGGCGTCGATATGGAGCTCATTGTACTGGCGGGCTCCGACTACGTCGGAGAAGTTCCCGCAGGTACGGGCATACCAGCGCATTGCTTCATAATTCGATTCGAGAATGATGAGTGGAGGATCGCAGCACTGGCACGGAGTGTTCCTGTCCCTGGTTGGCCCCCAACGGAACAGGTCGTTCCCGGTTTGGAGTTCAGTTGAACGCTCCTCACCTGCTGTTGGCACTTTTGTGCGCCAACAGAAGGCCAACAGCGAGCGAATACCGAGGTGCCAATTCCTGTTGCACCGACCCACTCCCTGGCCCTCACCCGATCGTGTCGACAGCAGGCTCCTGGCACGACACCACGACCATCGATGACCACAGGCGCCGATGACGTGCGCCCCCACTCCCAAGGTGAAGACCCGGGCGATCGCGTCGATGCCATGCTCACATCCTCGTCGCTCGGCAATGTGGATGCATTCCACGGTCCGCGTCCATCCAGGCCGTCCGCATCATCGACGTCCACCGGATCGGGCCGAACTCCGCCGAGCAGCAATGCCAGCCCGACTACCTCCCGCTGCCGATGATGTCCATGGCTACGTACCAACGTTCTCCACATCTGGCGGTTCACCACCTCATCTGGCAGCCGCGATCCGGAGCGGTCCGTTCGCGGACATCATGTACGTCCAGCACGGCGAGCTGTGTCCCGCGCAGAGCCGAACCGTCGGAATCAGGCTCCAACGCCTCTGTGTGATGTCCAGGGGACATTTCGTCCGTGGACTGCTGCGCGCCGATCTGCGGGCAGACCGTTTACGCCTGGTGCCCGGCCGCGCCCCTCCTCGCGCTCCCGCTGCCACGTCCGGTCCCAGCCATGCCGGTGTTGTCCGCCGCCTGCACGATCCGCGGTGCTGACCGGCGATCGGCTGGCCAGTAGCTCGCGCGGGGACGAGGTCTCCAGATCGACGTACAGCGTGTGCGACAGGCTGTGCAGTGCCAGGCCCTCGCCGCGCCGGGAGCCTGCCGCGACGAACAGCGTCCGCGCCTCGTTCAGTGCGGCGTACGTGCCGGGGTAGTCACCCATCTCCAGGCGCACCGTGCCGGTCAGGCGCAGGACGTTGCCCATCGCCGCGGGCTCCGCGAGAGCCCACATCTGCCCGGCCCGGTCCAGGAAGTGTGACGCCTCGGCCAGGTAGCCCTGCTCACGGCAGGCGGCACCGAGCGCGGCGAGGGTAGTGGGCAGATGTACGGCCGCGCCAACTTCGACCTGCTACCGCAAACACATCCTGCACGCCGCCTGACCAGCGAGGGGTCGACTCCGATCACGGAAAGTGGGCCAGAACCAGAACTCACCCTTCAAACCAGCCGGACGAGCGCGGCCATGGCGCGCTGCGATGCGGCCGAGTCTGGCAGTCCTGGAGGATGCCTACAGGAGGTCGCCTGGCCGGTCCTTGCCGACCTCGACGGCCACGAACCGTGGCGGCCGACCGGTAGCGGGCACGCTCTACGGCCCGGTCTCGTTTCCTGCTGCGATGCGGGCTAGTCCATCTCGAAGACCTCGACGTCGGCCAGTTCCGCCGTCCGCCAGGCCCGACCGTCCAGACCAGCGCCCAAGACGACCAGCTGCGGCGTCGGCCGGGCGGGGTCGCGAACGATGACACGAGCCCCGCGCAGCGGCGCGTGTGCGCGGGACGATGCCGACATCGCGTTCCGGTCCATCGGCGGGATACCTCGTCACCGCTCCGGCTCGATGACCCCCGCCCGGCGCGGTCCCGCAGGCCGCGCAACCCGCGGGCGAACTCCACGACCAGGCCCTGACTATCGTCCAACGGCCGTTCCCGACGCGGCATCTCAGCCGGGTGCGGCGTCGTCCTCGCGGAGGCCTGGTTGATGATCCCGACGAGCGGTTGGAGATCCAGCCGGATCGCTGCACGTCCTGTGATACGTCGCTCGACAGTGCCGAGGGTGTGGCCGTCAGCGCCGTCAGGCCGAGGCCTGTGCGGCGGTGCGGCTGCCGGCCGGCTTGGCGGCCGGCAGGATCGCCAAGGTCATCGGAGTGCGCGGCCGCGAACGTTCATTGCACGGCGAACTTGTTGACCTCGGTCTGAAGGTCCGTGGCAAGTCTGCGCAGGGTGTGGTCGGAACCGTGGCGTGGAGTCGTGTCGGAGGCGCGGCCACCGATGTGATCGGTGATCTGGGTGACCGCGGTGGATGCCTCGATGACGCTGCGGTTCATCTCGATGACGTTGGCGTTCTGTTCCTCGACCGCGGTGGCGATCGAGAGCTGGAAGTCGTTGATACGGCTGATGATCTGGCCGATCTGGCCGATCGCGCTCACCGCGTTCGAGGTGTCCGACTGAATCATCTCCACCCGTCGGGAGATGTCCTCGGTGGCCTTCGCGGTCTCCTGCGCGAGGTCCTTCACCTCATTGGCGACCACCGCGAAACCCTTGCCCGTCGCGCCGGCACGCGCGGCCTCGATGGTGGCGTTGAGCGCAAGGAGATTGGTCTGCCCGGCGATCGAAGTGATCACCTTGACCACGTTACCGATCTCCACCGACGACTCGCTCAGCTTCGCGAACGTCGTGTTCGTAGCCTCAGCCACGGTGACACCCTGACCCGCGACCGACGCGGCCTCGTGCGCGTTCTGCGCGATGTCGCTGATCGACATGCTCACCTGCTCCGAACCCGCCGACACCGTGTCCACACTGCGCGACACCCTGCCGGCCGCGGCGGACAACTCACCGGTGGACGTCTCCAACGAACCGACGCCCCGCGCGATGGCCTCCACCGTGGTCTGCATGCTGTCCGCTGCCGTATTCAACGCACCAGCCATCACCCCGACCTCATCCCGAGAACGAACCTCCACCCGTGGGGACAGATCGCCCTCGGCCATCCGCTCCAACGCCCACCGCAACTGACCCACCGGGCGTGTAATCGACCGAGTGATCCACACCGCCACAACGATCGTCGCGAGCAGCCCGAGCGACAACAGGCCGATCGACCACCACCGGTCCACCTCACGATCGTGCACGATCGACGCCGTGTGCGCCGCGGCGGATGCCCGCTCGGCCGCAAGCAGCTTCTCGGTCACCGTGTCGAACTTCTCGAGCACGGGCTGCACCACCGTCCGGAAGGCGGACAGCGCCCCGGTGGCATCACCCGCCACCGCAAGCGGGCCCACCTTGTCCGCGACCACGGTGTTGATCGTTGCGGCGAGGTCGGACCACTCGGCGAGCACCGTCCCGTCGGCCACCGACACGGAGCGGTACCGTTCGAAGTCCGCCGTAGCCTGCTCACCCAGTTGCTGCCCGCGCGCCAAATGGTTCTCCGCGTCCGCGGCATCACCGCTCGCCGCGGCCAGGACCAACTCCTGCACAGCGCTACCGCCGGTATTGGTCACGCGATTCAGCAAGGCCAACGCGGTCACGTTGGTCTGGGTGCTCTCGCTGGACTCGGCGGCCGAACCCAGCGACACCATTCCCTGAATGCCCAGTGCAAGCGACACCACCGCGGAGAAGATCACCATCAGGCCGATCCTCACCGCCAGTGGCCGATCGGCGAGCAGCCCCGCCACTCCGCGCCGACCGGTCGGCACAGCCGGCCCGACATCGCCCGTGATCGCGTAGGTCATGATCCAGGTAGCCCTTCATAAAGGTGTGCGACGAGGCTTGGCATCCGGCCACAGAATCGGTCACGACCGACCGGAGCTGAGCCCTCGCCCGCTCAGTCAGCTGGACCGGACCGCGGCCCGCGCGTCCAGCGCGAGCATGAGGCGGTCGGCGAGGGGGAAGGTGGCGGTGATGAGGTCGCGTACCGGGCCGGTGAGGGTGTCCGGTGGCCGGTCCGGGCCCTCGAACATCGGTCTCCGGGTACCAGAGATCGACAGCGAGCCGGGCCGACATGACCAGGGTGCCGGAACGCGCCGCGCGCACCAGCCCGGCCGGAGGGTAACGGGGGTTGTCCTGTGCACTGCGTCAGGAGCGGGCGAGGGTGCCGCGGCGCCGGGCGGCGCGTCGGCCGAGGGAGAAGGCACTGCTGATCGAGGATGCCGGCGCTGAGGTGGCCGGCGGCGGTGACCAGCAGCGCGATCAGCCCGCCGGTGTCGGCGCCGCTGTCGTCTCGCGCTCGGGCAGCGCCCGGACCGAACGCGGCGACCAGGCGCGGGAGCTGGTCCCGCCCCAGGTGGGCCGCGTCGTGGACGCCGGTGACGGGTGGTGTGTGCTCGTCGCGGGTGGGGACAGTCTGGACTGGCTCGCCGTGCACGTGGCCACGGCCTCGGCTTCGACGCGGAGGTCCTGGGGCCGCCGGAACTGCGCGGTCCGCCGCCCGACTCGCGCGCCGTCTCGCCGCGATGGCCGGATCAGCCCTCGACGATCGCTCGTAGAGACTCGCGGAGTTGGTCCGCGGCCCGGTTGTCGAGTGGCGCGAGGAAGGCACGTTCGGCCGCGTCGCTCGCCGCCGTTGCCTTGTGCAGCACATCCTGACCGGTTTCGGTCAGCTCGACGATGTTGCGGCGGCGGTCCTCCGCATGGGGATGGCGGGACACCAGCCCTTTGTCCTCGAGCGTGTCCAGTAGCGCGACCATCGTCGTGCGGTCGACGGCGAGGCGTTGCGCCACCTGGAGCTGGGACGCCGGCTCGTGACCGGCGAGCACGATCAGCACCCCCAGCTCGCGGCCGTTGACGCCGTACGGCGCCAGCGCCGCCTCGTTCAGCTCGGCCATCCGCAGCTGCGCATGCTTTAGCAGGTAGCCCAGACGCGCGCTCAGCGCGGGCCCCGGACCGTCGTCACTCGACACCGAGCGAGGCTACCGCTAATCTGATTGTCAGCAATACTGACAATCAGTTGAGGTGACGCAAATGATCCTGGTTACCGGCGGCCTCGGGTTCATCGGTTCCCACACCGCGCGGGCCCTGCTCGACCTCGGCGAGCCCTGCGTGCTGGTCCAGCGGCGAGAGACTCCGGCACCGGCGGAGCTGGCCGGCGCCGAGGTGGTGCGTGCCGACATCGGCGACCTGGCCGACCTGCTCGCGATCGGCGAGCAGCACAAGATCACCGGCATCGTGCACCTCGCCGGTTCGATGCCGTGGCCGCCCAGCGCAGACGAGCCCGTCGGCGCCGCCCGCAAGGCACTCGACGGCCTGTTCAACATCGTGCAGGCCGCCACGGAATGGGGTGTGAACCGCCTTGCTGTCGCAAGCACGATCGGCGTGTACGGCGGCGCCGCCGCCCCGAGCCCGCTGCCCGAGGACACGCCCCTGCCGATGATCTCGGGGCACGTGATCCCCGCGTTCAAGAAGATCGGCGAGCTACTGCTCGACCACCTCGCCGGCGCCACCGGCCTCGAGATCGTCAACCTCCGCATCGGCGCCATCTGGGGACCGCGCGGCCCCGCGGCGGACCCGTTCTTCCCGGTGCCGCAACTGGTTCACGCGGCCGCCCACGGCACGACGCCGACCCTCACCCGCCCCGCCAACGCGGAGGACGCGATCGACCTCTGCTACGTGAGGGACTGCGGCCGGGCCATCGCGCTCCTGCAACTCGCCGCCAGTCTCAACCACCGCACCTACAACGTCGCGTCCGGCCGCGCGACGAGCAACGCGGAGATCATCGCCGCGATCCGGCAGGTCGTCCCGGACGCGGCCGTCGACCTGCCCACCGGCGCCACCAGCGAGCCGTACTTCCTCGACATCACCCGCCTGCGTCAGGACACCGGCTACGAACCCGCCTACGACACCGAACGGGCCGTCGCCGACTACCTCGCGTGGCTGCGCGCCGACCACGGGAAGTGATCAGTAGCCGAGCCCGACGGTGTGCCCCGCACTCCTCGGGCCGGCCAGCACGGTGAGAATGGCGCAGGCGAGGTCCGCCCGGCTGCGGGCAGCGGACTCGGCCTCCGGACTTCTCGGTTGGTGTGGGCACCCAGGACGGTGACCGTCCCGTGCAACAGGACGAACAGCGGCAGGGTGAGGCCCGGCGGCGCCGGGACCCGGTGCCACGGCACGGCTCGGCGCGTGCCGGCGACCAGGGCGGGGGCCACGACCGAGGTCAGCAAGCCCATGACGGCCATGTGCACGAGGTGGGCGGCGTGGTGTCCGCTGTTCATCGGCGCCTGCCCGACCGCCCGCGCAGCGAGGACAGGGCGCGCGCGGCGACGGCGGTGAGCGCCGCGACGCGGCCGAGACCGGTCACCACCCGCCACGGGCCGCGGTCCGGCACGCCGAGCCGTCGCGGGGGTGCGCTCGGCACCGGCGTCGGGGCCGGCTCGGTGCCGGCGGGCAGCCGCTCCCGCCGGACGCGCACGCCGGCCAGGAGCAGCGCCAGCGCGGCGAGGTAGGCGAACCACGGGGGTGGACATCAGGCTGAACCCGGCAAGGAGCGCAGCCAGCGCCACGTACACGGTGGAGCCGCTGCCGGTCGCCAGCCACAGCCGCTCCCCCGGAGCGCGCACCGCGAGGTACACGACCGCGGCGACGGCGAGCGTGATCAGCACGGTGCCGGCGTACATGCCGACGAACAGCGGGTTCTCGCCGAAGAACAGCAGCAGCAACGTGAGGGCGGCGTTGAGGGCGGCCCACCCGGCCACGACCACCGCGGGCCTCACTGGTGTTCCTCGCGCAGGTCCAGCAGCGGGGCGTGGCCGCGGACCGGCGGGATCGGGTGCGCGGCGTCGAAGTTGAGCGGCGGCGGGGGAGAGCTCGTCGCCCACTCCAGCGTGTGCGCCCGCCACGGGTTGTCCGTCGACCGGCGGGACTTCCGGCGCAGCACGGACACGGCGATGTTGACCGCGAACACCACCATGCCCAGACCGAGCAGCCACGACCCGATCGTGGCCAGGAGGTTGAGGCCGGCGAAACCGTCGCCGGGCAGGTAGGTCGCGACCCGGCGCGGCAGGCCGTCCAGCCCCAGCCAGAACATCGGCAGGAAGGTCAGGTTCGTGCCGGCCACCAGCAGCCAGAAGTGCGCCTGGCCGAGCCGGTTGCCCAGCAAGATCCCCGGTGGCATTGGGGAACCAGAAGTAGAAGCCGGCGAAGAAGCCGAACACGCTGCCGGCCATGAGCGTGTGGTGGAAGTGCGCGACGACGAAGTAGGAGTCCTGCATCTGGTAGTCGAGCGCCGGGGTGGCGACCATGATCCCGGTCAGCCCGCCGACCAGGAACTGCGGGATGAACGCGAGCGCGAACAGCATCGGCACGGTGAAGCGGATGCGGGCGCCGATCACGGTGGCGAGCATGGAGAAGTACTCGATGCCGGCGGGAACCAGCAGCATGATCGAGGTCAGCGAGTAGTAGTCGTTGCTCGCCTGCCCGGTGGTGAACATGTGGTGGCCCCACACGCTCATGGACAGCGCGGCGAACGCCAGCAGCGACAGCACGGTGGCCCGGTAGCCGAAGAACCGGCGCCCGGTGAACGTCGACAGCACCTCCGCGACCGCGCCCACGAACGGGAAGAACATCACGTAGACCACGGGGTGGCCGTAGAACCAGAACAGGTGCTGGTAGCCGATGTTCCAGATGTTGCTGGCGAACAGGTCGGCGTCCATCCGGCCGAGCGCGAGCAGGCCCAGCGCGATCAACAGGGACGGGAACGCGGCGAGCACCATGAGGTTGGTGGCCACGATGGACCAGCTGAACACCGGGATCCGGAGCATCGTCATCCCCGGCGCGCGCTTGAGCAGGACCGTCCAGAGCACCGCGCCGGCAAGCAGGATCATGCCGAGGCTCGCGAGGAAGTTGCCCAGGATCCACAGGTCGGTGCCGACGTCCGGGGCGAACCGGGCGCTGGACAGCGGGGTGTAGGCGGTCCAGCCCTCCTTCGCGGCGCCGTTGGTGGTGAGGAACCCGGACAGCACGGCGAGGGCACCGAACAGGTAGAGCCAGTAACCGAGCATGGTCACCCGCGGCGCCGCCACCGCGGGGGCGCCGACCTGCAGCGGTACGAGGTAGAGCCCGATCCCGAGGGCGAGCGGCGTGATGACCAGGTAGATCATCCCCGAGCCGTGCATGGTGAACAGCTCGCTGCAGGTTCATGGCCACCACCCACCCCCGATCCGGCCGACCATGCGAGCGGACCGGTATCGGCCTACCCGGTCCGGCGGCGCGAGGCATCCGGGTCGCCGCTCGCCGCCCGCCACCCCGCGACGTACACATAGCCGCAGGCCAGCGCGCTGCCCAGGTAAAGCAGCACGTTCCACCAGTCGAGGTTCAACGGATCACCGGTGCCGCCGAACGTCCGTGCCACCACACCGAACACGGCCATCGCGAGGAACACCACGATCAGCACCGGGGCGACACCGGTCGCCGCCCCACGCAGCCCCGCGATCGTCAGCACCATGCCGAGCAGACCGTGCACGACGCACGACAACGTGCTGACGCCCAGGAACCCGAGCATCCGCACCGGTTCCTCCAGCCCGAACTCGTCCCAGCCCACGGTCGTGATGCCGACGACCGCGAGCACCAGATACAGCACACCCAGCAGAAGAAACACGAGGCCACGACGCCGGCCTCCGCGGCCGTGCCTGCGGGCCGACCACGCCCGGGGCATCAGTCGCCTCCCTTCAGCTCGACGACACGATGTTCGTGACCGCGACACAGTCGGTCACGTCCCCGGTTGCCTGAGACGTGGGCAGGCGCACCCCTACCCACGGGTTCCCCGTGTCCGGATCGACGACGACCGGGCCCGACACCCCCGCGATGCGGAACAGCTCGCTCCCGTCCGGCCGCGTCCCGGCGGCGTACACCACGACCGAGCCCCGGGGCGGCGCTCCCACCACCGGCTCATGGTCCACGATGTCGTCATCCGGCACTGCCCTCACCCCTTCCCACCCCGGAGTCGTGGCCGACCGGCGGTGCTCGCAGCGGTCAGCCCACCACCTTGACCGCCCGGAACGCGCTGCCGCAGAAGCTCTTCGTGATCCACCAGTTCCGGCGGTCGATGATCCGCCACGAGGCCGCGCTGAACACCACCCACGACGAGGTGTCCCTGCTGATCCACATGGACGGGCAGGGCTCGACCGCGCAGAAGGACTCCACCTGGCGGTCGGTCGTGGCCGCCCGACCGGACGGGCTTCCCCTGGGCTGGAAGAACTTCTACGACGAGGACCACCCCATGCTCACCCCGAAGCAGACGATGGCCCAGCGCCCCACGCCGGTGATGATCTCCTACCAGTGACCGGGACCGCGTTGACCCGGTGGCTCAGGAGTCGCGTGACCGCGGCCGCACCGGCGTGCTGCTGTGCCAGTTCGGCACGCCGAGCACGATCAGCCGCAGGCGCTTCTGCGCGATCGACACGATCAGCTCATCGGCCGCCGTGTCACCGGCGCGCACCTCGAGAAGTTCCGTCACGGTGGCCAGCATGGCCGTCACGATGAGGTCGGCCATCATCTGCAGGTCCTCCGTGGACCAGTCGCGCAGGTACTCGAACCGCGCCAGGTCGACCGCGAGCTCGCTGGAGAAGAGCTTGAGCTCGACGCCGATCGCGCGGGACACCGGGCCGGTGCCGCTGTAGCGCTCCCTGATGACGAACCGGAAGTGGTTCTCGTTGGCCCGCACGTGTTCGTACAGCGTGCGGACCGACGCCCGGATGATGTGCGCGGAGGTCGTGCGATCACTCCGCGCGGACCGGATCATCCGCCGCAGCGTCCGCATGGACTCCGCCACCAGCGCCTCGCCGAGCTCCTCCATCGACGTGAAGTGCCGGTAGAACGCGGTCGGCACGATCCCAACGTGCTTGGTCACCTCGCGCAGGCTGAGGTTGGCGAAACCACGGTCGGCGAGCAGCTCCAGTGCCGCGTCGAGCAGGGCCTGCCGGGTGCGCTGCTTGCGTTCCTGGCGGCTGACGGGCTCGGCGGTCACGCCGGCCACCGTACTGGCCCTCGTACTATCGGCCATGTCACACCACCTGCGAGTTGACGATCCGCCGGAAATGCAGTGCACTGTTCAGTGTACAGATGTTCACTAGGGCTGGACGCGACGACAGACACCTCAGGAGGTGCCATGACATCGCTCCTGGCACGGCGCGTCCGCCGGCTGGCCTCATTGGCCGAGGCCCTGCTCACCCCGCACGGAATGGACCGCTATCTCGAACTGGTCAACCCGATGCTGGTACGCGGGGAGAGCCGCGGGGAGGTCGTCGACGTGCGGCGGCGGACCGCGGACACGGTGACGCTCACGGTCCGGCCGAGCCGGGCCTGGCGTGGTTTCACCGCGGGGCAGTACGTGCGGGTCTCGGTGGACATCGACGGGATCCGGCGCACCCGCTGCTACTCGCCCGCCTGCTCGCAGCACCGCGCGGACGGCCTGTTCGAGCTCACCGTCAAGGCGGACCCGCGGGGCCTGGTCTCCCGGCACCTGCACCGGAACATCGCACGCGGAACCGTGCTCGGACTGTCCCAGCCGGACGGTGCGTTCACCATGCCGGCGCGGCGGCCGGACCGGGTCGTGCTGATCAGCGGCGGCAGCGGGATCACTCCGGTGCTGTCGATGCTGCGTACCCTCGTCGACGAGGGGCATGCCGGCGACGTCACGTTCCTGCACTACGCCAACGACGCCGAGGACGTGCTCTACCGAGAGGAGCTGGCCGAACTGGCCCTGCGGCACCCGGGCCTGCGCGTCGTGCTCGCGTACACGACGACCGACAGGGGCGCCGACCTGCACGGGTTCTTCTCCGCCGAACACCTCGCCGAAGCGGCACCCTGGTTCGCCGAGGCGCAGACCTACCTGTGTGGGCCGAAGCCGCTGATGGACTCGGTGCGCGAACTGTTCGACGCCAGAGATTTGAGTGAACGACTGCACACCGAAGAGTTCACGCCACCCACGCTGACCTTCGATGCCGCCGACGCGACGGGTCAGATCCGCTTCGCGCGCAGCGGCACGGAGTTCGCCAACACCGGCAAGCCCCTGCTGGAGCAGGCCGAGGACGCCGGGCTGCACCCCGAACACGGCTGCCGGATGGGCATCTGCTTCTCCTGCACCAAGGTCAAGACCTCGGGACGGGTGCGCAACGCGAAGTCCGGCGTCGTGTCCGGCGAAGAGAACGAAGAGATCCAGCTGTGCGTCTCCGTCCCCGTTGGGGACGTCGAGATCGCGGGCTGACCACAGTCGACATCCATCGAGGAGAGACCCATGACCGGCCTTCAGGACCGCCTCACCCCCGAACAGGTCGAGGAGTTCGGGCGCGAGCTGGACGAGCTGCGGCAGCGGATCGTGTCCGATCTCGGCGCCGATGACGTGGCGTACATCCACAACGTGATCAAGACCCAGCGCGGCCTGGAGGTCCTCGGCCGCGGACTGCTGTTCGCCGGCTTCTTCCCACCCGCCTGGCTCGCCGGGGTCGGCGCGCTGTCGCTGTCGAAGATCCTGGACAACATGGAGATCGGGCACAACGTCCTGCACGGGCAGTACGACTGGACCCGCGACCCGGCGCTGAGCTCGCAGCGGTTCGAGTGGGACATCGTCACGCCCGCCGAGAACTGGCGCCACTCCCACAACTACATCCACCACACGTTCACGAACATCCTGGACAAGGACCGCGACATCGGCTACGGCGTCTTGCGAATGGACCCGGCCCAGCGGTGGCACCCGTACTACCTCGGGAACCCGGCGTACGCGGCGCTGATCGCAGTCTTCTTCCAGTGGGCCGTGATGCTGCACGACCTCGAGTTCGACCGGATCGTCAAGGGTGAGCGCACGGTGGCCGACACCAAGGACGTCGCCACGAGGATGGTGCGCAAGGCCGCGCGCCAGGTCGGCAAGGACTACCTGCTGTTCCCGCTGCTGACCGGACCGCTCGCGCCGCTGACCTTCCTCGGCAACGCGACCGCGAACCTGACGCGCAACCTGTGGGCGTTCGCGATCATCTTCTGCGGGCACTTCCCCGCCGACGTGGTGAGCTTCACCGAGGAGGAGACCGAGAACGAGTCGCGGGGCCAGTGGTACCTGCGGCAGATCCTCGGCTCGGCGAACATCACCGGCGGCAGCCTGTTCCACATCATGTCCGGCAACCTCTCGCACCAGATCGAGCACCACCTGTTCCCCGACATTCCGGCCCGCCGGTACCCACAGATCGCCACCGAGGTGCGGGGAATCTGCGAGAAGTACGGCCTGCCCTACAACACCGGCGGCCTCACCAGGCAGCTGACATCCGTGGCCAGGAAGATCGTGCGGCTGGCGCTGCCGTGGGTCGGCGAGCCGCGCAGGCCGAGCCCGGAGCCGTCTACCCTCGACCGCGAGAAGCAACCCACCGCGGCGTAGAGGGGCGGACATGGTCGGTCGGTTCGAGAGCAGCAAGGACACGGTTCAGGTACTCACCGAGTCCGCGGCGACACACCTCGGGAAGATCGCCATGATCATCACCGACGCCATCCGCGACATCGCGAAGGAGACCGGCGAATGGTTCACCGACGTCATCGAGATGCGCGAGGCGACCGACCGGGCGAAGGCCGACGCCGAGCGGTCCCGCGAGCGCACTCCGGGCAGCGCGACCGGCGACACACCG
>CAVSGQ010000015.1:0-224011 GCA_963727495.1 uncultured Actinomycetota bacterium
TCGGCGTGGTGCGGGGCGTGCTCGCCGAGGAGCTGCTGGACACCTACACCGCCGAGCGGCACCCGATCGGCGCGTGGGTGCTGGACTGGACCCGCGCCCAGATCGCGGTGATGCGCCCCGACCCGTACGCGCGTGCCATCCGCGCCGTCGTGCGCGACCTCGCCGACACGGTCACCGGCACCACCTACTTCGCCACGAAGATCTCCGGCGTCCGCCAGCGCTACGACCTGCCCGGCGACCACCCGTGGATCGGCCGCAGCGCCCCGGACCTGGAGCTCGACGACGGCACCCGTCTCGCCGAGCACCTCCACGGCGGCACCGGCGTCCTGCTCGACCTCGGCGGCCTGCCCTCGCCCCCGGACGCCGCGGCCGGCCGGCCGCCCGCGGTGCGGGCCCGGTGTGCGGCCGAACCGGACCTGCCGGGCCTGCTCGTCCGCCCGGACGGCGTCGTGGCCTGGGCCGGTGGCATGTCCACATGCGACGGCCTCGACACGGCGCTCGACGCCGCGCTCGACGCGTGGTTCGGCGACGAGGTTCGGCGCACCAGCGAGGCAGGAGACCCGCTGGTGCGCCGAGGTTGAGTGGGAGTGGGCCGGGCGGGCCGGGGGAACCGCACCCGGCCCACTCCGGTCCGGTCAGCTGCCGGGGGCCGGCGGGGTGGGGCCGCCGCTGGGGGGAACAGCGGTGGGGGTGCCGGTCGCGGTCGGGCTGTCCGGAGCGTGGGTGCGGGCCGAGGGCTCCGCGGGATGGGTGGGCTCGTCGGCGTGGTCGCCGCCGGGGTTGTCACCGTGCTCGCCGCCGGGGTTGTCACCGCCCGGTTCGGTCGGGGTGGGGAGGTCGCTCGGCCTGCCGTGCGGGTCGCCGGAGCGGCCGGCGTCCTTCGCCGCGTCGGCCACCGTCTGGCAGAACTCGTCGACGCCGTCCTCGCCGCCGGCCGCGGTGACCAGGGCGGTGAACGCGGGGCTGTCAAGCGCCTTGCCCGGGTTCTCGCCGACCTGGGCGGTGTAGGCCTGGCACAGCCCGATCATCGCGGGCGAGGGGTGGTGGGCGGCGTCGGCGGGCCTGCCGGCGTCCGAGGGCCGGCCGGACGGCGTGTGCGGGGCGGTGCTGACCGCGGGACGGTCGTCCGCGGGGGAGCCGGTCCACGGGGTGGGCAGGGCTCCGCTGGTGGCGGCGAGGACGACACCGCTGGCGCCGGCCGCGGCGAGCAGGGCCGCGGCCTTGACGGTGAGGATCTTGGCCAGGGCGGACTTGAGCATGGAAGGTCTCCGGGGCTCGGGTACAGGGTCGAGTCGAGCGACGTCCTCGAACGCGGCCATCGCCGCCCGCTCCCCGGACAGCTCCTCCGGGTGGGCGGGTGCGGCCGCCGCGCGCAGCAGTGCCGCGAGCGGCCCGGCCGCCGGCTCTCCGGCCAGCAGCCGCTCGGCGCCACGCCGGTCGACACGTCGTGTTCGGTGGTTGCTCATCTCGATTCCCTTGGCGCCGAACGCCGCGTGCGTGTCACACCCGGGACCGTCGGGGTGATCTCCCGGGCACCGGCTTGTCCAGCTGCGCGGCCAGCCGGCGCAGCCCGCGCCAGGCCGCGGTGCGCACCGCGCCCGCGCGCTTGCCCACCACCCGCGCGGCGGCCTCCGCGTCGAGGCCGACGACGACCCGCAGCAGCACCGCCTCGGCCTGGTCCCGGGGCAGCGTGGCGATCAGCGCGACGGTGGCGTTGGTGGCGGCGATCCCGAGCGCCTGCTCCGCCGTGTCGTGCGTGGCCGGCAGGTCGACCAGCAGGTCCGCGGGCAGGCCGGTGGCCGGGCGGCGCTGCGTGCGGCGCAGGTGGTCCAGCGCCCGGTGGCGCGCGATGCGCACCGCCCAGCCGCGGAAGCCCGCGCCCTCGTCGCGGAACGACCGGATGTCGCGGGCGATCTGCAGCCACGTCTCGGACGCGAGGTCCTCCGCGTCCTCGCCGACCATCCCGCGCAGGTACCGCAGCAGGCCGGGCTGGACCTCCCGGTACAACACCCGGAAGGCCTCCTGGTTCCCGCTGCGGGCCGCGCGCACGGCTGCCGACAGGTCAGCCGCCGACGGCTGCCCAGCTGTCACGGAGTACCTCGAACCTCGCTGCGTCGTGGTCGGACGGTGGGACGGCGGCTCCGGAGGCGGATCCCAGCCGCCGTCCCACCGATCCAGGCGCACGGCGGGCCGTTCGTGTCACACCCGGGTGGCGCGACACGGGCCCACCCACGTGGATCGGGGAACGTCCGATCGCGCAACGCGCGTTCAGCGAGGCAGCAGGACGCCGGTGAGCTCGGCCGACTCGGCCCGGGCCCGCTCGCGGTAGGACTCGACGGCCTCGCGGCGCGCGCCCGCGTCCCACCCGAGGTGCCCGCCGACCAGGGCGGCGACCTCGTCGGCCACGTCGAGACCGTGGTTCGGGTACTCGATGGCGATCCGGGTGCGCCGGGCCAGCACGTCCTCGAGGTCCAGCGCGCCCTCGTGGGTGACCGCGTGGACGACCTCGGCGGCCAGGTACCCGGCCGGGTCGCCGCCGGCCAGCGGTGCGGCCAGCGCCGGGTCCCGGTCGATCATGTCGAACAGGTCGGTGACGACCGAGCCGTACCGGCCCAGCAGGCGTTCCACGGTGGACACGGGCAGACCGGACCGGGCCGCCAGCGCCGCCCGGTCTGCCCGCAGCTCGTGGTAGCCGACCGCGCCGAGGATCGGCAGGTGCCGGGTCAGCGACGGCGCGGCGGCACGGCCCAGGCTCCGCGTGGCGACGTCCACGGCGTCCGCGGCCATCACCCGGTACGTGGTGAACTTCCCGCCCGCGACGACCACGTGGCCCGGCGCCGGCTCGGCCACCGCGTGCTCGCGGGACAGCTTCGCCGTCTCGCTGGACGCCCCCGCGATCAGCGGCCGCAGCCCGGCGTAGACCCCGACCACGTCGTCGACCCGCAGCGGGTCGGTCAGCACCGCGTTGACGTGCCCGAGCAGGTAGTCGACGTCCGCGCGGCTGGCGGTGGGGTGGGCCGGGTCGAGGTCCCACGGGGTGTCGGTGGTGCCGACGATCCAGTGCCGGCCCCACGGGATCACGAACAGCACGCTCTTCTCGGTGCGGGTGATCAGGCCGGTGTCGAGCCGGATGCGCTCGCGCGGCACCAGCACGTGCACGCCCTTGGACATCCGGATGGTGAACGGCGAGTCGCCGAGGCCGCCGGTCCACACGCCGGTCGCGCCGATCACCCGGCGGGCGCGCACGGTGTGCTCGCGGCCGGAGAGCAGGTCGCGCACCCGCGCGCCGACGACCCGGTCACCGTCGCGCAGCAGCCCGGTCGCCTCCGTGCGGGTGAGCACGGTGGCGCCGTGTCCCGCGGCCGTGCGGGCGATCATCATGGTCAGCCGGGCGTCGTCCACCTGCGCGTCGTAGTAGCGCACCGCGCCGGTGAGCGCGTCCGGCCGCAGCGCGGGCGCGAGCTCCAGTGCGGCGCGGCGGGACAGGTGGCGGTGCATCGGCAGCGCGCGGGCGCCGCCGATGCTGTCGTAGAGCAGCACACCCGCGCCGACATAGGCGCGCTCCCACCCGCGGTGGCGCAGCGGGTACAGGAACGGCACCGGCCGCACCAGGTGCGGGGCCAGGCGGTGCAGCAGCAGGCTGCGCTCCCGCAGCGCCTCGCGCACCAGCGTGAAGTCACGCTGCTCCAGGTAGCGCAGCCCGCCGTGGATGAGCTTGCTGGAACGGCTGGAGGTACCCGATGCCCAGTCCCTGGCCTCGACCAGGGCGACCGACAGCCCGCGCGACGCCGCGTCCAGCGCCGTGCCCGCCCCGACCACGCCGCCCCCGACGACGAGGACGTCGAAGTCGGACTCGGTCAGGGTGCGTACCGCCGCGGCTCGGTAGGCGGCGTCCAGCCGCACGGACATCGGGTACCCCCTCGTTCGCTAGTGGACGTCGGCGTCGACCCAGTCGAAGGACTTGGTGACGGCCTTCTTCCAGTTCCGGTAGATGCGCTCGCGCTCGGCCGCGTCCATCTGCGGCACCCAGCGCTTGTCCTCGGCCCAGTTCGAGCGCAGGTCGTCCAGGCCGCTCCAGTAGCCGACCGCCAGGCCGGCGGCGTACGCGGCGCCGAGCGCCGTGGTCTCGGCCACCTTGGGCCGCACCACGGGGACGTCGAGCACGTCCGCCTGGAACTGCATGAGCAGCTCGTTCTGGACCATGCCGCCGTCGACCTTGAGCTCGGTGAGCGCGACGCCGGAGTCCGCGTTCATGGCGTCGAGGACCTCGCGGGTCTGGAACGCGGTCGCCTCCAGCACGGCCCGCGCCAGGTGTCCCTTGTCGACGAACCGGGTCAGGCCGACGAGCGCACCCCTCGCATCCGCTCGCCAGTACGGTGCGAACAGCCCCGAGAACGCCGGCACGAAGTACGCGCCGCCGTTGTCCTCGACGCCCCTGGCGAGGGTCTCGATCTCGGCGGCGGAGGCGATGATCCCGAGGTTGTCGCGCAGCCACTGCACGAGCGCGCCGGTGATCGCGATCGAGCCCTCCAGCGCGTAGACGGGACGCGCGTCGCCGATCTTGTAGCAGACCGTCGTCAGGAGACCGTTCTTGCTCGGCACCTTCTCCTCGCCGGTGTTCAGCAGCATGAAGTTGCCGGTGCCGTAGGTGTTCTTCGCGGTGCCGACCTCGTAGCAGACCTGGCCGAACGTGGCGGCCTGCTGGTCGCCGAGGATCCCGGCGACCGGCACGCCCTTGAGCACACCGCCGGGGCCGCCGTGTCCGTAGACCTCCGAGGAGGAGCGGATCTGCGGCAGCATCGACAGCGGGACCCCCATCTCCGCGGCGATGTCGGCGTCCCAGGACAGCGTGTCCAGGTCCATCAGCATCGTCCGCGACGCGTTGGTCACGTCGGTCGCGTGCACCCCGCCGTTCGGTCCGCCGGTGAGGTTCCACAGGGTCCAGGTGTCGGTGTTGCCGAACAGCAGGTCCCCGTTCTCCGCCCGCTCGCGGGCACCCTCGACGTTGTCGAGGATCCAGCGGATCTTCGGTCCGGAGAAGTAGGTCGCCAGCGGCAGCCCGACCTTCGCCTTGTACCGGTCGGCGCCGTCGTCGCCCAGCGCACCGAGCTCCTCGACGATGGCCTGGGTGCGGGTGTCCTGCCAGACGATCGCGTTGTGCACCGGCTCGCCGGTGTTGCGGTCCCACACCACCGCGGTCTCGCGCTGGTTGGTGATCCCGACCGCGGCCAGGTCACCGGTGTTCAGGTCCGCCTTCGCCAGCGCCTGTCCGGTCACGTCGCGGGTGTTCGCGGAGATCTCCGCCGGGTCGTGCTCGACCCAGCCCGCCCGCGGAAAGATCTGTTGGTGCTCCTTCTGCCCGACCGACACGATCGATCCGGAGTGGTCGAAGATGATCGCCCTGGTGCTGGTCGTGCCTTGGTCGATGGCGAGCACGTACTGAGTCATCCTGCGTCCTTTCCAAACGCGCGCCTCTGGGCGCTAGAACACGACCTGGGAGAGCAGACCCGCGATGACGCCGCCGATGATCGGGCCGACGACCGGGATCCACGCGTAGCCCCAGTCGGAGTCCTTGGTGCCGTGCGGCTGGGCCGTGGTGATCTCCCCGGCGCCGGCGGCGCCCACGCCCATGGTGGCCCGCGACCGGTAGCCGACCGGCAGCAGCGCGTGTGCGATGCGCGGGCCGAGGTCACGTGCCGGGTTGATGGCGTATCCGGTCGGGCCGCCGAGCGACGCGCCGATGCCGACCACGAGCAGCGCCACCGCCAGCGGGCCGAGCTGGTTCGGGGTGTTCCCGAACGACAGCACCACGATCACCAGCACGAAGGTGCCGATGATCTCGGTGGTGAGGTTCCAGACGGGGTTGCGGATCTCCGGCGCGGTGGAGAACACCCACAGCTTCTTCTGCTCCTCCTCCTCGGCCTCGAAGTGCTGCCGGTAGGACAGGAAGACCAGGCAGGCACCGAGGAACGCGCCGAGCATCTGTCCCGCGAAGTAGATCATCGTGGAGCCGAACGTGATGTCCACGCCGGGGGCGTACTCGCTGGCGCCGCTGGCCAGGATGCCGAGTGTCACCGCCGGGTTGATGTGCGCCCCCGACTTGTACGCCACGAACACACCGGCCATGACCGCGAGGCCCCAGCCGATGTTGATGAGCAGCCAGCCCCCGTCCTTGCCCTTTGACTTGATCAGCAGCACGTTCGCCACGACACCGCCACCGAGCAGGATCAGCATGCCGGTGCCCAGGGTCTCGCTGACGAACACCTCTCCGAGAGCCACTGTTCCTCCATTCGTCGTTGAACGGCTGGGGCGACGGTAGGTTGGCTGGTGAGCACCAGCAATGCGGTGCGGTCGACGATGCCGAACGTGATCGCCGGTGGCGCCGCCACCGGCCCGGTGTCCGCGTGTGGCCAGTGACAACGGCGCAGCGAACTTGCTGGTGAAGGGTGATCCGCACGGCGTTCGACATTGCCGAAACATGTGAGGTTCGTTAACGTCGTGGGATGCCTGGGCCGATCCAGTCGATCGAGCGGGCCGCGGCGATGCTGCGGCTGCTCGCGCGCGGCTCCGGGCACCACGGCCTCGCGGAGATCTCCGCGTCGCTCGGCCTCCCGAAGGGTACCGCGCACGGCATCCTGCGCACGCTGCAACGGGTCGAGTTCGTCGAGCAGGACGTCGCCACCGGCCGGTACCGGCTCGGCGCGGCGCTGCTGCACCTCGGCACGAGCTACCTGGACGCCAACGAGCTGCGGTCCCGGTCGATCAACTGGTCGGACACCCTGGCCGCGCGCAGCGGCCAGGAGGTCAGGATCGGCATGCACCTCGACGGCGCGGTCCTCGTCGTGCACCACGTGTTCCGTCCCGACGACACCATGCAAACGTTAGGCATCGGCGCCATGCTCCCGCTGCACGCGACCGCGCTCGGCAAAGTGCTTCTCGCCTACGACGCGGACCTGTCCGCCACCGCTCGCCGCCGCGAGCTGACGTCCCTGACCCGCCGCACGATCGTCACGCCGGCGGCGCTGGAACGGGTGCTGGCGGAGGTCCGGGCGGCGGGGTGGGCCAGCGAGGCCGAGGAGTGCATGCCCGGCGAGGCGAGCATCGCGGCGCCGATCCGGATCCCCGGCGGCCTGGTGGTGGGCGCCATCGGGGTGTCCGGCGCGGTGGACCGGATCTGCGACACCGCGAGCCGTCCCAAGCCCGAGCTGGTGCGGCACGTGTCGTTCGCGGCGGAGGCCGTGTCGCGCGAGCTGGGCACCGGAAGCTGAGGTGCGGCAGCGATGAGTCAACGGTTCGTGATGGCGATCGACCAGGGCACCACCTCGACGAGGTGCATCCTGTTCGACCACAACGCGCGGCTGGTCGCCGTCGCGCAGCGCGAGCACCGCCAGTACTACCCCCGGCCGGGCTGGGTCGAGCAGGACGCCGTGGAGATCTGGCGCAACGTGGACCGGATCATGCCGCAGGCGCTGCGCGACGCGGGCATCTCGCCGGACCAGGTCGTGGCGCTGGGCATCACCAACCAGCGTGAGACGGCCGTGGTGTGGGACCGGCACACCGGCGTCCCGGTCGGCCGCGCCATCGTCTGGGAGGACATCCGCACGGAGGACCTCGTCGAGGAGCTGCGCGATCAGCCGGGCGCCGACGAGGTCCGGGAACGCTGCGGGCTGCCGCTGGCCACGTACTTCTCCGCGCCCAGCCTGCGCTGGCTGCTGGACCACACGCCCGGCCTGCGCGACCGGGCCAGGCGCGGGGACGTGCTGTTCGGCACCATGGACAGCTGGCTGATCTGGAACCTCACCGGCGGCGTGAACGGCGGCCTGCACGTGACGGACGTGACCAACGCGAGCCGCACGATGCTGATGAACCTCACCACCCAGCGCTGGGACGCCCAGCTGCTGTCCTTCTTCGACATTCCCGAACAGATGCTGCCGGAGATCAGGCCCTCCACCGAGATCCACGGCCGGACCAGCCGCGTGGTGCCGGGCATCGAGATCGCCGCCGCGCTCGGCGACCAGCACGCCGCGCTGTTCGGCCAGACCTGCTTCGCCCGCGGCGAGACCAAGTGCACCTACGGCACCGGCAGCTTCCTGCTGATGAACACCGGCACCACGCTGGTGCGCTCCCACCACGGCCTGCTCACCACCATCGGCTACCAGATCGGCGGCGAGCCGGTGACCTACGCGCTGGAGGGCTCGATCGCGGTCACCGGCTCGCTGGTGCAGTGGTTCCGCGACAACCTGGGCCTGATCCACAGCGCCCCGGAGATCGAGACCCTGGCCAGGACGGTGACCGACAACGGCGGCTGCTACATCGTGCCGGCGTTCTCCGGGCTGTTCGCGCCGCACTGGCACAGCGAGGCCCGCGGCATCATCGTGGGGCTGACCTCGTACATCACCAAGGGCCACCTGGCCAGGGCGGTGCTGGAGGCCACCGCATGGCAGACCCGCGAGGTCGTCGACGCGATGGAGGCGGACCTGGGCGTGCCGTCCTCGGTGCTCAAGGTGGACGGCGGGATGACCGCCGACCACCTGCTGATGCAGTGCATCGCCGACGTGCTCGACATACCGGTGATGCGGCCGATGGTGGCCGAGACCGTGTCGCTGGGCGTGGCCTACGCGGCCGGGCTCGCCGTCGGGTACTGGCCCGACCTCGAGGGGCTGCGCCGCAACTGGCACCTCGCGGCGCGGTGGACGCCGCAGATGGACCCTGGCGACCGGGAGGCGGAGTACGCCAACTGGAAGCGGGCGGTGGAGCTCACCTTCGGCTGGGCGCGGCCCCGCCGGACGACCGTCAACCGTTCCCGCTGACTGTTCGACATTGCCGAACACCGTCCACGGTGGACGATTCGCCGACCGGCGAGGCGGTCGCGGGTTGTCCCGGTCCGTTCGGGACCTCCGTCCCTGTCCGGGTGCCCCGGTGGGCGGACAGCCTGGAACGGTGACGACGAACCTGGAGGCCGCCGCCCCGGACGCGCATGCCCTGTCCGTTGTGGACGTGGCGGCCCGGCTGTCGGTCGACCTCGCGCTCGGGTTGCCCGAGGCCGAGGTCACCGCCCGCCGCGAGCGGTTCGGTCCCAACGTGGTGGCCCGCGATGCCGGACCGGGCAGGCTGCGCCGCTGGCTCGCCCAGCTGCACAACCCGCTGATCTACGTGCTGCTCGCCGCCGCCGCGGTCACGCTGGCCTTCGGGGGGTTCGTCGACGCCGGGGTGATCGCCGGGGTCGTCGTGCTCAACGCGGTGATCGGGTACGTGCAGGAGTCCCGCGCGCAGCGGGCGCTGGAGGCGCTGTCGCGGATGGTGCCCGCGGCGGCCACGGTGGTGCGCGACGGCGAGACCCGCCGGGTGCCGGCCGCCGGGCTGGTGCCGGGCGACGTCGTGCTGCTCGCCGCGGGGGACCGGGTGCCGGCCGACGTGCGGCTGGCCGACGCGCGCTCGTTCGAGGTGGACGAGTCCGTGCTGACCGGGGAGTCGGTGCCGGTGGCGAAGGAGACCGGCGTGCTGCCTGCGCGGACCGTGCTCGCCGACCGGGTGAACCTCGCGCACGCGGGCACCACGGTCACCCGTGGCACGGCGCGGGCGGTGGTGGCCGGCACCGGGTCGGCGACGCAGCTCGGCGTGATCGAGCGGCTGGTCGCCGGCACCGAGACGGTGGCGACCCCGCTGACCCGCAAGCTCGCCGGCTTCGCCACCCAGCTGAGCGTGGTGATCGTCGCCGTCGCCGCGGTCACCTTCGCGGTCGGGCTGGTGCGCGGCATGCCGGTGGCCGAGGCGTTCACCGCCGTGGTCGCGCTCGCGGTCGGCGCGATCCCCGAGGGGCTGCCGGCCGCGGTGTCGATCGTGCTCGCGATCGGAGTGGTGCGGATGGCCCGCCGCAAGGCCGTCGTCCGGCACCTCCCGGCGGTGGAGACCCTCGGCGGCACCACGGTCATCTGCACCGACAAGACCGGCACGCTCACCGCGAACCGCATGACGGTCACCGCCGTCGTGACCGGCCCGGGCGGCCCGGTCCCGCCCCGCACCGCCGGCCCCGGGGCGGACGCCTGCCTCACCGCCGGGGTGCTGTGCAACGACGCGGCGCTGCGGCACGGGGACGGCGGGCGGTGGGTGGCCGAGGGCGACCCCACCGAGACCGCGCTGGTCGCCGCGGCCCAGCAGGCCGGGCTGGACCCGGGCCGGCTCGCGGCCGCGCACCCGCGGGTGGACGTGCTGCCGTTCGACCCCGCGCTGCGGATCATGGCCACGGTGCACCGCCGCGCCGGCGGCGACCGGGTCGGCTACCTCAAGGGCGCGCTGGAGGAGGTGCTGGCCCGGTGCGGCGACGGCCGCGGCGCGGACGGCGCGGAGGGGCGGCGCGCTCACCCCCGGCGAGGCCCGCCGGCTGCAGCGCGACCTCGCCGGCCGCGGGCTGCGGGTGCTGGCCTTCGCCCGGTTCACCCCGGCCGCCGGGCCGCTCGAGGAACGCGGGGTCGCCGGCGCCACCCTGCTGGGCCTGCAGGCCATGCACGACCCGCCCCGGCCGGAGGCGGTCCGCGCGGTCGCCGCCTGCCGCGCGGCGGGGATCGAGGTCAAGATGATCACCGGCGACCACGCGGACACGGCCCGGGCGATCGCCGCGTCGGTCGGCCTCGCCGGGCCCGGGGCGGGCGCGGTGGTGCGCACCGGTGCCGAGCTGGCCGGGCTGGACGAGCGGGAGCTCGCCGGCGCGGTCGCGGAGGCCACGGTGTTCGCCCGGGTGTCGCCGGAGCAGAAGCTCCGGCTGGTCCGGGCGCTGCAGGCGGACGGGCAGGTCGTGGCGATGACCGGCGACGGGGTGAACGACGCGCCCGCGCTGCGGCGCGCGGACATCGGCGTCGCGATGGGCGCCGGCGGCACCGACGCCGCCCGGCAGGCGGCGGACATGGTGCTGCTCGACGACGACTTCGCCACCATCGAGGCCGCCGTCGAGGAGGGCCGCGGCGTGTTCGACAACCTGCGCCGGTTCATCGCCTGGACGGTGCCGACGAACATCGGCGAGGGCATGGTGATCCTCGTGGCGGTGCTGCTCGGCCTGACGCTGCCGATCGTGCCGGTGCAGATCCTGTGGATCAACATGACCACCGCGGTGTTCCTCGGCCTCACCCTGGCCTTCGAGGCGAACGGGCGCGGCGTGATGCGGCGCCCGCCCCGCCCGCCCGGCAGGCCGCTGCTCACCCCGGCGCTGCTGCGGCGGATCGGCGTGGTGACCGTGCTGCTCGTGGTGGCCGCGTTCGCCGCCTACCACTGGGAGATCGCCGGTGGCGGGTCGCTCGCCCAGGCGCGCACCACCGCGGTCAACGTCTTCGTGTGCGTGCAGATCGCCTACCTGTTCAACTGCCGGTCCATCGGCCGGACGCCGTCCGGGTCGCGCCCGGGCGCCAACCCGATGCTGGCCGTGGGCATCGGCCTCACGATCGCCCTGCAGCTGCTGCTCACCTACCTGCCGGTGATGAACACGCTGTTCCACACCGCGCCGGTCGGCGCCGGCTCGTGGCTGTCCGCGCTGGGCGCCGGCCTCGCCGGGTTCCTCCTGGTGGAGCTGGACCGGCTGCTGTTCGGGCGGCCGAAGGTCCCCGGCCCCCGGGACCATGGGTGAGGACCTTCGGTCCCCGGCCCGTGGCCTCCGACTCTGCCCGCCGGGCACCCCGCGCGGCCATGCTGTGCGCAGAGCCAGCTACGCCCTCCGAAGGAGACAACGACATGCGTGCGCGCGACATCATGTCCAGCCCGGTGCTCACCGTGCACCCGGAGACGTCGATCAAACAGGCCGCGAGCCTGCTGGCTGCGCGCGGCTTCACCGCGCTGCCGGTGGTGGACGGCGACGAGCGGCTGGTGGGCATCGTGACCGAGGCCGACCTGGTGCGCGACCGGATCCCGCCGGACCCGCGGGCGCACATCCTGCCCGGCTACCGGGAGTCCGGGGGCCCGGTGACGACGACCGTGGGCGAGGTGATGAGCACGCCGGTGACCGCGATGGGGCCGGGCACCGATGTCGCGCTGCTCGCCGAGGCGTTGCTGGACGCGCACCAGCGCAGCATGCCGATCGTGGACGGCTCGCGGGTGGTCGGGATCGTGACCCGGCGGGACATCGTGCGGACCGTGGCGCGCGACGACGAGACGATCGCGGGCGACGTGCGGCACCGGCTCGAGGTCTACGGCGGTCCGGACCGCTGGCGGGTCGACGTGCACGACGGGGTGGTGACCATCGGCGACCGGCTCGACGACGAGTCGGACCGGCACGTGGCCACCGTGCTCGCCGAGGCCGTCCCGGGCGTGACGCGGGCCAGCGCGGTCACGCTGCACGAGGACCGCTGACCGACCCTCTCCACTGTGGACGGTGACGAAGGTCCCGGCAGGTCGGGACCAGCCGCCCTGTGTGCCCCTCTCGGGCCGGACTTTGCTGGACGTGCAAGGGAAAGCACGGCGAGAGGAGAACGATGGCGAGCCTGATCCCACGACCGGCGCTCCTGCCGGACCTGTTCCGGTACCTCGAGCAGGGCTGGCCGTTCGCCGCGTTCGGCGACCACCCGGTGCGGATCGAGGAGTACCTCGAGGAGGGCAGGTACGTGCTGCGTGCCGAGCTGCCCGGCTTCGACCCCGAGAAGGAGATCACGATCTCGGTGGCCGGTGACGAGCTGTCCATCGCCGCGGAGCGGAAGGTGGACCAGCACGAGAAGGCACACAGCGAGTTCTTCTACGGCTCGTTCGCGCGGCGGGTCCGGCTGCCGGCCGGCGCCGACGTGAACGCCGTGGAGGCGCGTTACGACGCCGGCATCCTCGAGGTGACGGTGCCGGTCAAGCACGAGGCGGAATCGCGACGCGTTCCGGTCGCGGTCAAGAAGTAGGAACGGAAGGCCAGGTGGTGGTCCGGCGCGTCCGGGCCACCACCGTGGCGTGTACGGAGGTGCGTGATGAGCAACGGGTCGGGTCGCCACGTCGTGGTCGGCGTCGACGGGTCGGACGGCGGCGCGCGTGCGGTGCGCTGGGCGGCGGCGGAGGCGGTACGCCGCGGCGCCGGGTTGCGCCTGGTGCACGCCTGCGAGCTGCCGGTCGGCTACCCGCCGGGCGTCGTGGACCAGCACGTGCTGCGCGCCGCGCTGGAGGAGCAGGGCCGCACCTGGCTGGCCGCCGCGCGGGCGGACGCCGAGGAGGCGGCGCCGGGGCTGCCCGTGGAGATGGAGATGGCGGTGGCGCCGGCGGTGCCGACGATGGTCCGCGAGTCCCGCACGGCCGAGCTGCTCGTGCTGGGCAACCGCGGGCTGGGCGGGTTCACCGGCCTGCTGATCGGCTCGACGTCGGTGGAGCTGGCCGGCCGGGCGCACTGCCCGGTCGTGGTGGTGCGCGCGGCCGGCACGGACGCGGCGCCTCCCGCCGGCGGCCCGGTGGTGGTCGGTGTGGACGGCACGCCCGTGGGGGAGGCGGCGATCGCGTTCGCGTTCGCGGCGGCGTCGGCCCGGGACGTCGAGCTGGTGGCCGTGCACGCCTGGACCGATTTGCTGGTCGAGACCGCCTTCGCCGGCGGCGCCGCGGCGCTGGACTTCACGCCGCTCGCCCAGCAGGCCGAGGAGGTGCTCGGCGAGCGGCTCGCCGGCTGGCAGGAGAAGTACCCGGACGTCCGGGTCGGCCGTGTCGTCGTGCGGGAACGCGCGGCGCGTGCGCTGCTGCGGCACGCCGACAGGGCGCAGCTGCTGGTCGTGGGCAGCCGGGGGCGGGGTGGGTTCCGCGGCCTGCTGCTGGGGTCGACCAGCCAGCACCTGCTGCACCACGCGCCCTGCCCGGTGGCCGTCGTGCGGACCGCCGACGTCGGCTGAGCGGACGGGAACGGGGCGGCGACCGGGTGGTCGCCGCCCCGCCCGTCGTGGGCTTGTCCGGTCAGTGGGTCAGGTGTGCCGGCCGGTGCGTGACGGCCTCGATGTCGGTCACGGTCGCCTCGAGCAGCCTGCCCGCCAGGTCGCTCAGCGCCCGGGCGGTGGCGAGCTCGTCGCCGATCTCCGGGATGTTGGCGTCCGCCGGGTTGAGCCGCGCGAGGCCGGTCCCGACCAGCGAGGTCTCGTCCCGGTTGTGCAGCCGGGCGACCGCGCGGGTCTGTTGCTCGTGCTCGTCGATGTAGACGTCGATGGTCCAGTGCTTGGCCTCGGTCATGAGATCCTCCTCGATCCGTCGTTGGGCGAGGCGCGTGTCACAGGGTGCGGGCGATCAGCTGCACGAGGTCGAGGGTGCGGTTGGCGTAGCCCCATTCGTTGTCGTACCAGCCGAACACCTTGACCAGCCGGTCCTCCACGGTGGTCAGCGACGCGTCGAGGATGCAGGACGCCGGGTCGCCGATGATGTCGCGGGAGACGATCGGGTCCTCGGTGTAGCGCAGGACGGACTTGAGCCTTCCTCCCGCGGCGTCCGCGAAGGCGTGGTTGACCTGCACGGCGGTGACGTCGCTCGCGGCGACCTCCACGGTGAGGTCGGTGAGCGAGCCGTTCTCCACCGGGACGCGGACGGCGACCCCGGCGAGGCGGCCGGCGAGCTCGGGCAGCACCTGGCCGATGGCGGCCGCCGCGCCGGTGCTGGTGGGGATCATGTTCACCGCGGCGGAGCGCGCCCGGCGCAGGTCCTTGTGCGGCCCGTCGAGCAGGTTCTGGTCGTTGGTGTAGCTGTGGATGGTGGTCATCACTCCACTTCGGACACCGAACGTGTGGTGCAGGACCGACAGCATCGGGGCGAGGCAGTTGGTGGTGCACGAGGCGTTGGACACGACGTGGTGTTCCTCGGGACGGTAGCTGTCCTCGTTGACACCGAGCACCAGCGTGGCGTCGACGCCCTTGCCGGGCGCGGTGATGACGACCTTGCGCGCGCCGGCGGTCAGGTGCGCGGCCGCGGCGTCGCGGGTGCGGAACCGGCCGGTGGCCTCCACGACGATGTCGACGCCGAGGTCGTGCCAGGGCAGCCGGGCGGGGTCGCGCTCGCTGCTCACGTGCAGGCTGTTCCCGTTGATGGTGATGGCGTTCTCGCGCGCGGTGACGCGATGGGTCCACGGGCCGTAGGTCGAGTCGTAGCGCAGCAGGTTGGCCAGCGTGGCCGTGTCGGTGATGTCGTTGATCGCGACGATCTCGACCCCGTTCTCACCCGCGGCCGCGCGGTCGGTGGCGATGCGGAGCAGGTCGCGGCCGATGCGGCCGAAACCGTTGATGCCGATGCGGACTGGCATGGGTGTTCACCTCTCGTGGCGTGCCGGGGGCTTGGTGCCCGGCAGGTGGTCGATGGTCGTCTCGGTGGCGCGGCGGGGGGTCGGCGGCAGCGGGGCGGCCGCGGTCGGCAGCCAGCCGGTGCGCAGTATCAGGTGGGGGTAGGCGGCACCGTCGAGGATCTGCTCGCGGATGAGCGTGCGGGTGCCGGCGATCTCCAGCGGCTGGGACAGCGGGCAGCCGGCCAGGCCGAGGTCGGTGGCGGTGAGCAGCGTGGCGCTGGTCGCCTCGCCCGCGCGCAGCACCGAGGCCGGGTCGTCGGCGAGCGTGGCCACCACGAGCAGCCGGCCGCCGTCGCGCTCGCCGCCACCGATCTCGGAGTCGGCCAGCGTGCCGCCGGGGAAGCCGCGCAGGGTGGTGTCCCCGTGCCGGGCCGGCATCGCACCACCGGCCAGCGCGTTGCCGGCGACGTTGTTGGCGGCCAGGGTGTTCGTCGCGAGGACGCCGTCGTCGGCGACCCGGCTGCGCCCGCTCCACACGGTCAGCTCCCGGTTGTAGGCGGGGTCGTTGTGCTGGATGCGCGCCGCGGTGTCGATCGCGACGGTGAGCCGGTGGCGGTTGTCCCGCTCGGTCACCGGCACCAGCAACGCGCCCTGCTCGCCCGCCCGGCGCACCATCAGGTCGAGGTGACCGTCCGGCACGGGCCAGGAGGAGAAGGTGCGGCGGTCGGTGCGCCGGCGCGAGATCGCGCCCGCGAGCGCGATGTCCTCTTCGGACGGAAGCCGCGCGGCCATCTCGACGGCGGCGAGGTGGTTGGGGTCGGCCGGGTTGGGGATGCGGTGCACCACGGTGCGCCATCCGAGCGCGGCGAGCGCGATCCGCAGGTGGTGCAGGGCCGCGCCGCAGCTGAGCAGCATGTCGCGGCCGTCCGGGTCGGTGACCGACAGCCGCCGGGACGGGTCGGCCATCAGGTGGACCGACGTGTCGCCGAGCAGCCACCGCCACGGCTGGGTGTTGTGCACCGAGGGCGCTCGGTTCGCCAGCCCGATTGCACCGAAGATGGTGTGCTGGTCGGGCTTGGTGGCAGTCATCGGACCCTCCCTCGGGCTCGGATGGGCCGGCGGCCATGGGCCGGGGCCTGCCATCACCCTCGCGCCGCGCCGGGGCCGCGGGGCAGGGCTGTAGTTCCCGAGGTGTGCGGACCAAAGACCCCACCGGCACGCCGCGCAGCCGGCCGTGGTGCGTTGGGCCCCGTCGGTGGGGGACCTCGGTCCCTGCCGGGAACGAGATCCGTGCGCTGGGCTAGGGGTGACGCGATCGGACCCGACATCGGTGAGAGGACGCACGATGCACGCCCAACCCGGAGACTGGCTGATCATCGAGCGGGCCGACGTCGACCACGAGGCGCGGCGCGGTCTGATCGAGGAGGTCCGCTCGGCGGAGGGCGGGCCGCCGTACCGGGTGCGCTGGTCGGACACCGGCCGCGAGGGCCTGGTCTTCCCCGGCCCCGACGCCCGTGTGATGTCCCGCGAGGAGCACGACGCGGCCGGTGCGCTGGTGTCCGGCCGCGCGGTCGAGGTGCAGCGGGAGATCGTCCGGCACCGGCGGCGGCAATGGCGGCGGCAATGAGTGCCGCGCCGGGCTCCGCGCTGCCGCGGCCCGCTCGCCCGCGGTGACCATCGCCGGCTGCGGCTGGGACCAGGAGTGGGCCCGCGCGGAGCCGGGCTGGAACCAGTTCCGCCGCTGACGCCCCGGGCGACGGCGGCACCCCTCGGAAGGGAGGTCGGCATGCCGGTAGGGCGAGGTTTCCTCGATCGTCTCCGGCCCGTCGGCACGCCGGGCGCGGCGGCGCGGCGGGGCGTGCCCGCCGACCGGATCGCCGAGTTCGGCGCCGAGCTGGAACCGGTGTTCGGCCTGCTCACCGAGGTCGAGGCGGAGGCCGGGCGGATCCGCAGGACCGCCGAGCGGGACGCCCGCCGCACCGTCGCCGACGGCGAGACCCGCGCACGGGCGCTGGTCGCGGACGCGACGACGCGCGCCGAGGCCGCCCGCGCCGCGGCCGCCGCCCAGGGCCGGACCGAGGCCGCGGACGAGGAGGCACGGCTGGTCCGGCTGGCCGACCAGGACTCGGACCGGCTGCGTGCCCGGGTGGCGAGCGACATCGACGGCCACGTGGCGCGCGCGGTGGAGTCGGCGTCGGCCGAGCTCCGCGCCGTGGCCGGGATGCCGGAGGAGGTGAGCCGGGCATGAGCGGCGAGTGGGTCGCGGGCAACGTCCGGGCACGGTCGCTGCTGAACCGCCGCGCGGGCACCGCGGGGGCGCGCGAGCTCGCCGCCTGCCCGACCCTGGCCGAGGCCCTGGGCCGGCTCGCCACCGGCCCGTACGGCCGGGACGTCCGGCCCGACCACACGCTCGAGCAGGCCCAACGCGCGGTGCGCGCGACCCTGTTGTGGCACACCAGGGTGCTGGTGGGCTGGCAGCCGAGGGAGGGTGCGCGCCTGGTCCGGCTGCTCGCCGGCTGGTTCGAGGTCGCCAACGTCTGCGACCACGCCCGTGCGCTGGCCGGGCACGCCGTCGCCGAGCCGTACCGGATGGGCGCGCTCGCCGTGGCCTGGCCGCGGCTGGCCGCGACGACCTCGCTCGCCGGCCTGCGCGCCGAGCTGACCGCCTCGCCGTGGGGCGACCCCGGCGGGGACTCGGTGCGGGCCGTCGCGCTCGGCGTGCAGCTGTCCTGGGCCGCGCGGGTGTCCTCGGGCGGGCCGGAGCTGCTCGCGTGGGCGTCCGGCGCGGTGGCGCTGCTGGTGGCGCGCGAACGGTGCCTCGCCGGGCGCCCGCTCGCCGGCCCGCTGCGCGCGCACGTGGGCGCGCTGCTGGGATCCGGCGTGCCGGACGCGGTCTCGCTTCCCGAGCTGGCGACGTCGCTGCCGGCCCGCGCGTCGTGGGCGCTGGCCGGTGTCACCAGGCCGGAACGCCTGTGGCAGGCGGAGACCCGCTGGTGGACCCGGGTGGAGCGGGACGCGTTCACCATGCTGCGCCGGCACCGCTTCACCGCGGGCCCGGTCGTCGGCGCGGTCGCGCTGCTGGCCGCGGACGCCTGGCGGGTCGGTGCCGCCCTGGAGATCGCCGCGCGCGGCGGCCGGCAGGTGGAGGTGTTCGATGCCCTTGCCTGACGCCGTCCAGCCGGTGCGCATGGAGCGGGTCGCCGTGCTCGCCCCGGCCGACACCCTGCGCGCGGCGCTCGTCGAGGTGGCCGACGCCGGGACCGTGCAGCTGGACACGAACGGCAACGGGAACGGCAACGGGAACGGCAACGGGAACGGGAACGGCTCCGGTGTCGGTGCCGGGGCGGCCGGTCGCCGGCTTCGGCAGCTGCCGGCCGCCGGCCCGGCCGTCCTGTCGGCGGTCGAGCCGGACCTCGACGAGCTGGCCCGCACCGGCCGCGCCGACCTGCTGGCCGGTGAGGCCGAGCTGGAGCACTACGCGTCCGGCGCGTTCCACCGGGGCAGCGTGGCCGCGCTGACCGGGTGGAGCCCGGCACCCGCGGTGGGCGCGCTGGCCGCACGGCTGGCCGCGCTGGGCTCGTCCGTGGTGGTGCTGCGCAGGCCGCGCGGGATCGACCCGCCGACGCTGCTGCGGTCGGGCAGCGCGGTGCGCCGGTCGTTCACCCCGCTGGTGGGCACCTACGGCACCGTGCCGTACCGCGACCTGGACCCGACCGTGTTCGCCGCCATCGCCTACGTCGTGATGTTCGGGATGATGTTCGGCGACGCCGGGCACGGCCTGCTGCTGATCGCCGGGGCCGCGCTGCTGCGCGCCGGGCGCCCGCGCCGGTTCGCCGCCGCGCGCCGGGCGGCGCCGCTGGTGTTCGGCGCCGGTGTCGCCGCCACCGGGTTCGGCGTGCTGTACGGGGAGTTCTTCGGACCGACCGGCGTGCTCCACCCGCTGTGGCTGGAGCCGCTCGCCGAGCCGATGCGGCTGTTCGGCGCGGCGATCGGGCTCGGCGCCGTGCTGCTGGCGGTGGCCTACGCGGCCGGCATCGTCAACCGGTGGCGGGAGGGCGGGGCGCGCCTCGCGCTGTACGCGCCGTCCGGCATCGCGGGCACCGCGCTGTTCGTCGGCGTCGGGCTGCGTGTCCGGTGGCGTGTACCTGGACAGCGCCGTGCTCACCTGGCTCGGCGTGGCCGTGGCGGCCGCCGGCCTGGTGCTCACCGCGACCGGCCTGTTCGCCGGTTCCGGCGGCGGCGCCTCCGGGGTGCTGCAGACCGTGGTCGAGCTGCTCGACGTGGTCGTCCGGCTGGGCGCCAACGTGGTCTCCTTCGCCCGCCTCGCCGCGTTCGGCATGACGCACGCGGCGCTGGGCTGGCTGGTGTGGCAGGCCACCGTGTCGCTGTCCGGCCGGGGCGTGCTCGGGGTCGTGCTCGCCGCGGTCACCTTCCTGGCCGGCAACGCGCTCGCGTTCGCGCTCGAGGCGCTCGTCGCGGGGATCCAGGCGCTGCGGCTGGAGTTCTACGAGCTGTTCTCGCGGGTGTTCGAGGTCGAGGGACGGCCGTTCGGGCCCTGGCACGTGCCCACGAGGCACGAGCCGCGATCTCAGGAGACATCATGACCATCTGGTTGTTCGCCCTGCCCGTGCTCGTCGGCGGATGCGCCGCAGCCGGGTGGTTGCTGCGCCGCCACGGGCGGGCGGCGCCGCGCGTGTTCCTCGGCGTGAACGCCGTGCTGATGCTCGGCGGGCTCGCCCTGCTGATCGTGGCGCTGGCCGGCGGTCCGGCGCAGGCCGACGCGTCACGGTGGCCGCCGCCCAGCAGGCGCCGGCCGCGGGCAACTGGGCGGCACTGCTGGGTGCGGCGATCGCGGTCGCCGGCTCCTCGATCGGCGCGGCGATCGCGGTCGCCTACACCGGTGCGGCGGCGCTCGCCGCGCTCAGCGAGCGGCCGGAGCTGTTCGGCCGCGCGATGGTGATCGTCGGGCTCGCCGAGGGCATCGCGATCTACGGCCTGGTGGTGTCGGTCATCCTCATCGGGAAGGCCTGAGGTCATGAGCCACGTCGCGGTGATCGGTGAGGCGGTGCGGGTGCGCGGCTACGCGCTCGCCGGTGCGGTCGTGCACGAGTGCGCGGACGCGGCCGCGGTGCGCGCGGCGTGGGACGGGCTCGGCGACGACGTCGCGGTGGTGATCCTGAGCAGGGCCGCCGCGGCGGTCCTCGACCCGGCCGGCCGTCCCGCCGCGGCCCGGCCGCTGACGGCGGTGCTGCCGGCATGAGCCCGCCCACCCCGCCACCCCCCGCCGTCGCGCTGGCGCCGCTGCGGGCCGAACTGCTGCGCCGGGCGCGCGCCGACGCCGACCGGATGTGCCGCGACGCCGAGGCCACCGCGGTCGGCGCGGTCGCCGCCGCGGAGGCCCGCGGCGCGGAGATCCTGGCCGCGGCGGTCGCGCGCGGCGAGGCCGACGCGGCGGAGATCCGGGCCGCACGGCGCTCCCGGGTCCGGCACGGCATCCGCGCCCGCGAGCTCGCCGCCCAGCGCGCCGTCTACGAGGATGTGACCCGGCGGGTCACCGAGGCCGTCTGCGCGTGGCGTGACGAACCCGGCTACCCGCGGCTGCGGGAACGGCTCGCCGACCGCGCCCGGGAGCGGCTCGGCGCGGCCGCGGAGATCACCGAGGCACCGGGCGGCGGCATCGTCGCCCGCGGGGCGGGGCGCCGCCTGGACTACTCGCTCGCCGGGTTCGCCGCGCGTGCCGTCGAGGGGCTCGGCGACACGATCGTGGGGTTGTGGCAGCCGTGACCGGCCGGGCGGGCGGGACGATCACCGGGTCGCCGGGCCGCTGGTCGAGGTGGCGCACCTCGGCGACGTGGCCATGTTCGACGTCGTGACGCTGGGGCCGCACCGGCTGCCCAGCGAGATCGTGGCGATCCGGGACGGCCACGTCACCGTGCAGGCCTACGAGTACACCGGCGGCCTCGCGCCCGGCGACCCGGCGGCCGCGCGGGGCCACCCGCTGTCCGCGCGCCTGGGGCCGGGCCTGCTCGGCGGCGTGTTCGACGGCATGCTCCGGCCGCTGTCCGGCGCGCCCACCTGGCTGACCGTCAGCGACGAGGACGGGCAGGTGGACCGGGACCGCCGGTGGGCCTTCCGCCCCGCGGTCGCCGTCGGCGAGGAGGTCGGGGCCGGGGCGGTGCTCGGCGTGGTCGCCGGCGCCGGACCGCTGGAGCACCGCGTGCTCGCGCCGCCGGGCGTGCGCGGGGTGGTCGGCTCGGTCGCCGCGCCCGGGGAGTACCCGGCCGACACGCCGGTGGCCACGGTCGGCGGCACCCCGGTCGCGATGTCCACCACATGGCCGGTCCGCGCGCCGCGCCCGAGCCGGGGCCGCGTCGAGACCGCGGAACCGCTGCACACCGGCCAGCGGGTGCTCGACCTGCTGTTCCCCGTCGCGCGCGGCAGCACCGCGGCCGTGCCCGGCGGCTTCGGCACCGGCAAGACCATGCTGCTGCAGCAGGTCGCGAAGTGGTGCGACGCGGACGTCATCGTCTACGTCGGGTGCGGCGAGCGCGGCAACGAGCTGGCCGAGATCGTCGGCCGAGCTGTTCGAGCTGACCGACCCGCGCACCGGCGGCCGCCTCGCCGACCGCACCGTGGTCATCGCCAACACCTCGAACATGCCGATGATGGCCCGGGAGGCCAGCATCTACACCGGGGTGACCGTCGCCGAGTACTTCCGCGACATGGGCTACCACGCGGTCGTCATCGCCGACTCCACCTCGCGGTGGGCCGAGGCGTTGCGCGAGTTCGCCTCCCGCACCGGCGAGCTGCCCGCCGAGGAGGGCTACCCGGCCGGGCTGGCGTCGGCGCTCGCCGCGTTCTACGAGCGCGCCGGCGTGGTGACCACGCTGGGCGGCGCCACCGGCTCGGTCACGATCATCGGCGCGGTCTCGCCGCCCGGTGGCGACCTCACCGAGCCGGTCACCGCGCATACCGAGCGGTTCGTCCGCTGTCGCTGGACGCTGGACCGCGACCTCGCCTACGCCCGGCACTACCCGGCGGTGTCCTGGTCGGGGTCGTTCTCCCGGGACGCCGAGGCGATCGCCGCGCACCGGGTGCGGGCCGGCGACGCGGACTGGCCGGCCCGGCGCGGCCGGGTGGTCGGGCTGCTCGCCGAGGCGGACCGGCTGTCCGCGCTGGCCGAGCTGGTCGGCGTGGCCGCGCTGCCCGGGCACGAGCGGATGACGGTGCTCGGCGGCCGGCTGCTGCGCGAGGCCGTGCTGCAGCAGAGCGCGCTGTCCGAACAGGACGCGTTCTGCACGCAGGGCAAGGGCGCGGCGCTCGTCGAGTCGGTGCTCGCGGTGGTCGACGCCTGCCAGGACCTGGTCGCCGCCGGTGTGCCCGCCGCGAGCGTGGAGGAGGTCGACTTCGGGCCGCTGGTCCGTGCCCGCGAGCAGACCGGGCCGCACGACGCGGCGGGGGTGTTCGCGCACCGCGACGCGATGCTGGCGCGGCTCGCCGCGCTGCGGGAGGAGGAGCCGTGACCGCGCCGGGACGTCTGGGCTACACCGACGTGCGGGAGCTGCGGGGGCCGCTGGTGGTCGTCGGCGGGGTCGACGGGGTCGGCTGGGACGAGTCCGTGCTCATCCGGATGGCCTCCGGCGAGCGCCGGCACGGGCTGGTGCTGGAGGTCGACCGGGACCTGGCCGTGGTGCAGGTGCTGGAGGGCATGGCCGGAATGGCCGCCGCCGGCACCGAGGTGGAGTTCGCCGGGCAGCCGCTGCGCGTCCCGGTCGGCCCGGGCTGGCTGGGCCGGGTGTGCAACGGCCGGGGCGAGCCGATCGACGGCGGCCCGCCGGTGCTCGGCCACCGCAGCGCGCCGGTGTCCGGGCACCCGCTCAACCCGACCTGGCGGGAGCCGCCCGCGGACCCGGTGCTCACCGGCGTCTCGGTGATCGACGCGCTCACCACGCTGGTGCGCGGGCAGAAGCTGCCGGTGTTCTCGCTGCCGGGCCTGCCGCACCTGGAGCTCGCCGCGCAGATCGCCGCGCAGGCGACGGTGGCGGGCGAGCCGTTCAGCGTGGTGTTCGCCGGGATGGGCCTCACCCACGCCGACGCCGCGTTCGTTCGGGACGCGCTGGAGGAGCGCTCGGCGGCCGGCGAGCTGGTGCTGCTGCTCAACACCGCCGACGACCCGGTCATCGAGCGCATCCTCACCCCCCGGGTGGCGCTGACGGTCGCCGAGCACCTGGCGTTCGGTGCCGGCGGCGGGCGGCACGTGCTGGTGGTGATGACCGACATGACGAGCTACGCCGAGGCGCTGCGCGAGGTCTCCGCGGCCCGCGGCGAGGTCCCGGCCCGGCGCGCCTACCCGGGCTACCTCTACAGCGACCTCGCCTCGCTCTACGAGCGGTGCGGGCGCGATGCGCGGCACGCCCGGCTCGGTGACCGTGCTGCCCGTGCTCACGATGCCGGGCGGGGACATCACCCACCCGGTGCCCGACCTCACCGGCTACATCACCGAGGGCCAGGTGGTGCTCTCCGCGGACGCGCACGGGCGCGGCGTCTACCCGCCGGTCGACCCGCTGTCCTCGCTGTCGCGGCTGATGCGCAAGGGCGCGGGACCCGGCCGCACCCGCGACGACCACCTGCCGCTGGCCGGCCAGCTGCTCGCCGCGCTCGCGAGGGCGCGGCAGGTGCGCGAGCTCGGCCGACCTGATCGGCGTGGCCGCGCTGACCGGGACCGACCGGCGCTACCTGGACTTCGCCGAGGCGTTCGGCGCGGAGTTCGCCGGGCAGCGCCGCGACGAGCTCCGCACGCTGGACGACACGCTGGACCGGGCATGGCGGGTGCTGCTGCGGCTGCCGCCCGGCGAGCTCGTCATGCTCCCTGCCGACCTGCTCGACGAGCACCTGGCACGGCATCCGGGCACCGGATCCGGGGCCAGGGGCGGAGGCCGGTCGCGATGGCTGAGCTCCGGGTGCCGCCGGGCCGTGCCGGGCGGCTGTGGCTGCGTCACCGGCTCGCCGTCGCCGAGCGCGGGGTCGGCCTGCTGGAGCAGAAGCTGCGCGTGCTGCGGACCACCCAGCGCCAGCTGCACGAACGCGCCGGGCGCGCCGAGCGCGAGTGGCTCGACCGCGCCGCGGAGGCGGACGTCTGGGGGCTGCGGGCCGGCCTGGCCGGCGGCCAGCGCGCGCTGCGCCTGGCCACCCCGCCCGAGCCCGCCGAGGTGAGCCTGCCCTGGACCACCGTGATGGGCGTGCGCTGCCCCGGCGAGCCGGGCTCGGTGCGCTCCGCCGGCGACCCCGGGGACAGCACGGTCGTCGCCGGCGCCGCCGTGCTGGCCGCTCGCGCCGCGTACGAGCGCGCCCTCGACGCGGCGGTGCGGCACGCGGCGGCGGCCGCCGCCGTGCGGATCGTGGACGCGGAGGTCGCCACCACCCGCCAGCGCCAGCGCGCGCTGCGCCGGCACTGGATCCCGCGGCTGGACCGGGCGCTGCGGGAGGTCGAGCTGGAGCTCGAGGAGATGGAGCGCTCGGAGGCGGTGCGCCGCCGGTGGGCCTCGGGTGGCCCGGCGACCGCGTCCGGTCCGGACAGGGCCGCAGGTCCCGGCCGGACCGGGCTGGCCGACTCTGGGCGCGGCCGGGACCCGGCGAGAACGTGAGGGTGGTTCTGATTCACCTCACCACGGAAGAAGGTGCGAGATGCGAGCACCACTCGCGCGGCTGGGACTCGACACCGGCAAGAAGGCGCGGCTGTACCGGATTCTCCACGAGCACGGCCTGCGCAACGGGACCGCGCTGTTCCTGCCCTACGACCAGGGGTTCGAGCACGGCCCCCGGGACTTCTTCGCCAACCCCGGCGCGAGCGACCCGAAGTACGTCACCCGGCTGGCGCTGGAGGGCGGGTTCAACGGCATCGTCCTGCAGATCGGTCTGGCGGAGAAGTTCTACTGGGACTTCGCCGGCGAGCTGCCGCTGGTGCTGAAGCTGAACGGCAAGACCGACGTGCCCCCCGACGGGGAGGCGCTCTCGCCGGTGCACGCGAGCGTGGCCGACGCGGTGCGGCTGGGCGCGGACGCGGTCGGCTACACGCTCTACGTGGGCACGCCCGCGCAGGAGCGGGACTTCGCGCAGTACCGCCAGGTGCGTGACGAGGCGCAGCGCCTGGGCATGCCGCTCATCGTGTGGGCCTACCCGCGCGGCTCGGCCGTGGAGGCCAAGGGCGGCAAGGACTCGTTCTACGCGGTCGACTACGCCGCGCGGGTCGCGAGCGAGCTCGGCGCGGACGTGGTGAAGGTCAACTTCCCGCACCCGGACAAGCAGGCCGGGGTGCCCGAGCAGTACATCGCGACGTTCTCCGCGCAGGAGGCCATCAACGCGGTCGTGCGCTCGGCGAACCGGACCATGGTGCTGGTCTCCGGCGGTGCGAGGGCCGGCGACGAGGCCATGCTGGAGAAGGCACGCGAGTCGATGGAGGCCGGCGCCACCGGCCTGATCTTCGGCCGCAACGTCTGGCAGCGCGAGCACGACGAGTCGCTGCGGTTCGTCGCGCGGCTGCGGGAGATCCTCGCCAAGTACGACTCCGCGCCATGACCGGCCGCGTCATGCGTGGGTGAGCAGCCACCAGGCCACGAGCACGCCGCCCGAGTTCGTCGCGAGGTGCACGAGCATCGGCGCGAGCAGGCCGCGGCCGGTGTGCCGCCACCAGTGCAGCAGCAGCCCGCCCAGGGCCGCGGCCAGCATCGTCAGCCCGGCCACGACCACGATCGGCACGCCACCGACGGCGTCGCCGATCGTGGCGTTCTGCGTCAGGGCGAAGGAGGGAAAGGCGTGCCACAGCCCGAACAGCGCGGCCGCGCCCAGCACCGGCCGCCACCGCCAGCGGTCGCCCGCACCGAGCAGGGCCGGTAGCACGCCGCGGAACGCGACCTCCTCGAGCAGCACGGTGCCCAGCGGGATGCGGATCAGCGTCACCCACAGCAGGGTGCCGACGCCGAGGGTGTCCAGCCGGCCGTCGCCGAACAGCCCGCGCAGCGCCGGGACCGCGACCGCGACGCCGAACACCACCCCGATCGCGCCCAGGCCGATGAGCCCGAACAGCGCGGCCCGCCGCAGGTGCCAGCGGTCCAGCCCGAGGGAGCGCCAGCGCAGCCCGGACCAGCGGGCGACGCCGAGCAGCACCGGCGCGAGGACCAGGCCGCACAGCGGGTAGGCCCAGCCCGGCAGCACCAGGTTGACCAGGACGGTGGCCGCGGCCAGCAGCACCAGCGTGGCGATGGTGGCCGGGACTCGTCGGTTCGTCGTACGCGGAGCGGGCGGTGGAGCCGTCGCCAGGACGGTCGGCGTCGTCATGATGCCTCCACTGTGCCTCGCCAACCTGAACATCGCCTGTGAGGGGCCCGGCCGGGCTCTTGGACCCCGCCCCCGGTGACCTTCGGCCCTGCGCCGCGGGGCGGCGCGGCGGGCACGCTCGGGACGTGGTGACCACGGACGAGCGGCCCGCTGCGCGACCGGCACGTGCCGCCGGGCGGTGGCGGTGGGATCTCGCGTTGCTCGCGGTGCTCGCCGTCGCGGTCGCGGTCGGCATCGCCGAGCCGGTGGCCTGGCTCGGCGCGACACTGGTGGGCCTGGGCTACTCGGTGTCGATGGTGGTCGGGGACCTGGCCGCGCGCCGGTTCGGCACCGACGTGCTCGCGACGCTCAGCCTGGCCGGCAGCCTCGTCGTCGGGGAGTTCCTCGCCGGCGCGCTGATCGCCCTGATGCTGGGCACCGGGCAGGTGCTGGAGGGCTACGCGCGCGGGCGGGCGCACCGCGACCTGGACGCGCTGCTGGCCCGCGCCCCCCGGTTCGCGCACGTGCTGCGGGCCGGCGTGCCGACCGCCGTGCCCGTCGGCGAGATCGTGGCAGGCGACGAGGTGCTGGTGCGGTCGGGCGAGATCGTGCCGGTCGACGGCCGCCTCGCCGGGCCCGGGGTGTTCGACGAGTCCGCGCTGACCGGTGAGTCCCTCCCGGTGAACCGCGCGGTGGAGGAGGTCGTGCGCAGCGGCGTGGCCAACGCCGGCGCCGCGGTCGTCGTCGCCGCGGTGCGCACCGCGGCGGAGAGTGCCTACGCGGGCGTGGTGCGGCTGGCCGAGCGCGCGCTTGCCGAGGCCGCACCGGTCGCGCGCATCGCCGACCGGTTCGCGGTCGTGCTGGTGCCGGTCGCGCTGGCCCTCGCCGGCGTCGCGTGGTGGTGGTCGGGTGATCCGGTGCGCGCGGTCGCGGTGCTGGTGACGGCCACGCCGTGCCCGCTGCTGCTGGCCGTTCCGGTGGCGATCTCCGCCGGGATGTCGGCCACCTCCCGGCGCGGCGTGGTGGTCAAGGACGGCGCGGTGCTGGAGCGGCTCGGCCAGGTGCGGACCGCGATCCTGGACAAGACCGGCACGGTGACCGCCGGCGTGCCCCGGGTGGTCGAGGTCGTCGCGGCGCCGGGCCAGGACGCCCCGGCCGCGCTCGCCATGGCGGCCGCCGTCGAGCGCGGCTCGCCGCACGTGCTCGCGACGGCCGTGGTGACCGCCGCGCGCAGCACGCACGCCCCCGCGGCGACCGCGACCGGGGTGACGGAGGTGCCCGGAGCCGGTGCGCACGGCGTGGTGGACGGCCGGGAGGTGAGCGTGGCCGGCTGCCGCGGCGCGCCGACCCGCTGCCGGACTGGGCGCGCTCGGCGATCCGGCGCGCGCGGCTCGACGCCGTCGGGCTGGTGTGGGTGAGCGTCGAGGACCGGCCGGTGGCGGCGCTGCTGGTGCGCGACGAGGTGCGGCCCGAGGCGGTGCGCACGCTCGCCCGGCTCCGCTCGGCGGGGCTGCGCCGCCTGGTGCTGGTCACCGGCGACCGCCTGGAGGTCGCCGAGGACGTCAGCAGCGTGCTCGGGCTCGACGAGGTGGTGGCCGACGCCGGCCCGGCGGACAAGGTCGCGCGGGTGCGGGCCGAGCAGCGACTGGCGCCGACCATGGCCGTCGGTGACGGCATCAACGACGCGCCGGCCCTCGCCGCCGCGGACGTCGGCGTGGCGATCGCCACGCGCGGCGACACGGCGACCTCGGAGGTGGCCGACGCGGTGCTGACCGACGCTGGTCTCGACCGGCTGGCCGACGCGGTGGAGACGGCCCGGCGGGCGCGGGCGATCGCGGTGCAGAGCGCCGCGATCGGGATCGGCCTGTCGATGGTCGCCATGGTCGCGGCGACCGCCGGGCTGCTCGCCCCGGCCGCCGGGGCGCTCGTGCAGGAGGTGATCGACGTGCTCGCGGTGGGCAACGCGCTGCGGGCGCTCACCGGGCACCGCCGCACGCGGGTGCCGGTCGACGCCCGGCGGCTGATCGACCGGTTCCGCGCCGAGCACGCCGACCTCGCCGACGCCCGCACCGCGGTGCGGCACGCGGCCGACGCGCTGGCCACCGGCCTGAACCCCGCGGCGGAGGCGGAGATCCGGGCGGCGCACCGGATCCTCGTCGACCGCCTGCTGCCGCACGAGCGCGCGGAGGAGCACGAGCTCTATCCCGCCGTGGCGCCGATGGTCGGCGGCCGGGACGGCGTCGCGCCGATGAGCCGCGGGCACGCCGAGATCGAGCGGCTGGTGGCCCGCCTGGGCCGCCACCTGGCCGGTACGGACCCGCTCGCCGCGGACCAGGTCGACGACCTGCGGGCGACCCTCTACGGCCTCGACGCCGTGCTCACCCTGCACTTCGCCCAGGAGGAGCAGGACTACTTCGCGCTCGCCGAGCACCCGGCGTGACACCGACCCGGAGGCAGCCATGACGCACAGCGGGTCCGGCACCGGCCGGCCGTCGATCACCTTCCTCGGCGGCGCGGGCACGGTGACCGGGAGCAAGTACCTCGCCTCCGCCGGCACCGCCCAGGTCCTCGTCGACTGCGGGCTGTTCCAGGGCGCGCCGAGCTGCGCCGGCGGAACTGGCAGCCGCCGCCGCTCGACCTGGACCGGCTCTCCGCCGTGGTGCTTACCCACGCCCACCTCGACCACTGCGGCTACCTGCCGCGGCTGGTGCGGGCCGGCTTTCGCGGGCCGGTGTACGCGACCGCCGGCACCGTCGAGCTCGCCGCGATCGTGCTCGCCGACAGCGCGCACCTGCAGGAGGAGGACGGCGGCGCACGCGAGCCGCGCATGGCTGCTCGCGAGCACGACCCGGCCCGGCCGCTCTACACGACCGCCGACGTCGAGCGCGCGCTGCGCGCTCGCGTGCGTCCGTTCGAGTTCGGCCGCACGATCGCCGTGGCCGCGGGCGTGACCGCGCTGTCCGGCCGGCCGGGCACATCCTCGGCGCGGCGCGGTGCGGCTCGGGCTGGCGGGCGGCGGCGCGCACGGTGCTGTTCAGCGGCGACCTCGGCCGTCCCGGCCACCCGTTGCTGCGCGCCGCCGCAGCCGCCGCCCGGACTGCGACGTCGCTCGTCGCTCGAGTCGACGTACGGGGCACCGCGAGCGGCCGACGAGAACGCCGCGGAGGTGCTGGCCGACGCGGTCCGGCGCACCGTCGGCGCGGCGGCAGCGTGCTCATCCCGGCGTTCGCCGTCGACCGCACCGAGATGATGCTGGTGGAGCTGGCGACGGCTCGGCGCGCTCGGGCGCGATCCCGGACTGCCGATCTACGTGGACAGCCCGATGGCGCTCGCCGCGCTGCGGGTCTACCGCGACGCGATCGCGGCGCGCAGGCCCGGAGGTCCGCCCGGAGATGCCGGCGCGGAGACCCGTTCGACCCCGGCACGCTTCGCCGAGATGCGCACGGTCGAGGAGTCCAAGACCGCTGAACAGCCCGCGCCGGCCGTCGATCATCGTCTCGGCGTCCGGGATGGCGACCGGCGGGCGGGTCCTGCACCACCTCGAAGCACCTGCTGCCCGACCCGCGCAACACGGTGCTGATCGTCGGCTATCAGCCGCGGTCGGCACCCGCGGCCGCGCGCTGGTCGTCCGGCGCCCGCGAGCTCAAGATCCACGGCCGGTACGTGCGGGTGCGTGCCGAGGTGGTGGTGCTGGACGCGTTCAGCGTGCACGCCGACGCCGACGAGCTGGTCGACTGGGCGACCGCCGGGCCGCCGCCGCAGACCACCTATCTCGTTCACGGCGAGCCGGCCGCGGCGGACGCGCTCGCGGACCGCCTGTGCGCCAAGCACGACTGGAACGCCGTCGTGCCGCGAGACGGGGAACACGTTCTGGTCTGAACCGGTTCGCGGCGGAATAGAACGGCGGGCCGCGGCGCTGTCCTTGATACCCGATGGGGTATGTCTCGGAGGTGTCTCGGAGGTGGGTGCGGTGGGCGACTCGACGAGCGCGGCGATGACGACCGGATGCGGGCGCCGGGTGGGCGTGGCGCGGTTCCGGTTGCCCGTGGTCAGGTCGATCGACCGGGTGGTGCTGCGGGTCGACGCCGCGGGCGACTCGGGCGAGACGGTGTGGGTCAGCATGACCGCCGCGGAGGCGCTGCGGCTCGCCGCGGCGCTGGTGGCGCAGGCCCGGTCGCTGTCCCCGCGTCCCGGCCGGACTCCGGCCTGAGGGTACCCTAGGGGGTACCAGAGGAGGTCAGGTGGAGCTCAACGAGGACGTGCTCGCCGACGTGCGCAAGCGGCTGCGGCGGGCACAGGGACAGGTCGGCGGCGTGATCGAGATGATCGACGCCGGGCGTGACTGCAAGGACGTGATCATCCAGCTGGCGGCGGTCTCCCGCGCGCTGGACCGGGCCGGCTTCCGGCTGATCGCCAGCGGCCTCGAGCAGTGCGTGTCGGACGACTCCGAGCAGAGCGTCGCCGACCGCGCGCAACTGGAGAAGCTGTTCCTCACCCTGGCCTAGGCGGCGCGACGAGGAAATGGCCGGCGGTGTTCACGTGAGCGCGGGGTTTGCAGGGTGTGACCGCCGATGCGGTGGCGCGTGTGCCCAGGCTGCCGGGGTTCCTGAGTTCGGCCGGGTGGCGGCGTTCCCACCGGTAGGCGGCGGGCAGGATCAGGCCCTCGTCCCTGAGCCTGCCAGGCGCAAGATCACCCAGCGCCTGGTCAGCGGCGGCGACGATCTTGCCGATGTCTTCTGGTCGTCGGTGAACTCACCACCTTTCGGTTCCTTGAACGCCACGGTGATCGTGTCTGCCTCACCTTCGTAGCCGAGGTCACCCAGCGCAGGCCGGTTCTCGGCGATCCAGGTGGCCAGCGCGGGCAGGATCTCCAGATGTTCGCGTAGCGCGGTCAAGTCGTGTTCGCGGCCCGGGCGCACGGCGGAGGTCCACAATGGCCACCCGTCTGGGTGGTGATGACCTGGATGTGCCGCCGTAGTTGGCGTGCTCGTCGATGCCCTCGTGCAGGGCGGGGTACGCGGTCGACTTGCCGATCCCGTTATCGGCGGCCTACTACGGCAGCCGCACTTTCGGGTTGGGCTATGTTTGCTGGTCGCGGCGTAGTCGGGTGCGGTGGTGGTACCAGCGGGCGCGGGCTTGGTGGCGTCGTCGCCACCAGATCCAGTGCAGGTGATGGATTTCGGGCCGGAGTCGGCGGGTGACCAGGATGAAGAGGCGTTTGATCTCGGCGACGGTGAGCGCGATCAGTCCGGGATCGTCGGGCGGCTGCTGGTCGGGTGTGGTGGGCAGGATCGGTGCGGGTGCGCGGGTTCTGGCCTGGGCGGCGGTGACCGCGCAGACGGCGAGCGCGGCGAGGGTGAGCACGATATGGCGCAGCAGCGCGGTGTAGAGGCGGACCTGGGAGTGGTCGAGTCCGAAGTGGTCCTTGCCGAACTCGAAGCCTTCCTCGACAGGCCAACGCAAGCAGGCGACCCGCACGAGGGTCATCAGCGTGACCGGGCGCCCCGCTGGTACGTAGCAGTAGTGATAGGCCAACTCGCCGGTCTGCAAATGTTTGCGGATCAGCAGGAAATGGCGTGGGCTGGTGGTCGCGATCCACGCCCAGGCGTAGGCGCGTTCGCCTTTCGAGCCGGTCACCGAGCAGACCTGCCACGGCGTTGTGCTTGCGGCCGGCAATGCGGGTCACAGCGGCCTCGGCGCGCACGCTGCCGCCGCCGGCAACTCGAGGTGGAAGGCGCAGCCGACGCGCATCACGTAACCGATCTCGTTGTCTTCCAGGAAAGTGCGGAGCTTGCCCGGCGCGGCCGTAGACCTCGTCGCCGGCGATCCAGGGCGGGATCGGTGTGGTCGGCGATCATGTGCGGCAGAATGTCCAGCGCCAACTGCGGTTTGGTCCTGAACTCCACCTCGGCGCCGATACCCACGCCGCGCGGCGGTCCGGGTCGGCGAGTTGATCGTCGGGCACATAGATGCGGGCACCGACAAGCGCGTGCCCACCCGGGGTGGCATACGAGCAGTAGACCGTGTTGACGCCGTTGGCGACCCGGCCCGCGCAGCCCATGTACTGCCGCTTGGCACCCCGATCGATGCTCGCCCTGCTTCTCCTGCCCGGACTCGTCCAACGCCCCGACCCGCAGCGGCTGGTCTCCCAAGGTTCGACACCGCCAACTCGCCCTCTACCATGGCAGCCGCAGCCGCCCAGGAACTTCTTGCGTCACAACTTGATGATCATGGGGCGGCTGCTCCCATGACCACCCGGGGCCAGTCAAGCCCCCGACCAGTCAAGATCATCAAAGTGCGGCTGCCGTACTACTACGCCATCCAGCGTCCCGTCACCTGTGAAGTTGATCTTTAGTCGCAGCAACCTTCTTACCGGGTGCTCTGCGTCTTTTCCCTGGATCCCAACGCCTTCGGCGCGCCGCAGCCTACCTTTACGCACCGCCACAAGCGGTAACGCGGAAAGGTTCAATTACTGGCGTAGGGTGTTGCGGCGGGGTTGTTGGGCGGGGTCGATTTCAGGTGGCGGAATGAACCACGGAATTCCGTGAGTCATGCGAATGGACCAGTCGCTGTGGTGTACCAACCGGTGGTGAGTCCGGCACAACAGTACGAGGTTGTGCAGATCGGTGTCCCCACCCGCGGCCCACGGAATGATGTGGTGCGCATCCGTCCACCGCGCCGGCAGATGACACCCCGGAAATGCGCATCCTTTGTCCCGGGCAACGAGGGCAGCGCGTTGCTGTGGTTGCACCAGCCGGTGGGTACGCCCGACATCGATGGGCACGCTGTCACTGCCCAGCAACACCGGCACCACCTGCGCGTCGCAGGCCAGCCGGCGGGCGGTGGCGGCGGTGAGCGTGCTGCCGTCGTCGAGGGTGGCGGTGCCCACCTGCTCGGCGAGCACCCGGTAGTCCAGGGTCACCGTGAGGTGGGGTTTCACCCCGCCCCGGATTGGGGCGGCACCGGAGTCGGCGGCCAGCTGGATGACCGCGGCCAGCCCGTCGCCCTCGCGTTGCTCCAGGGTGCGTGGGTCCGGCATGCCTTCGGCCGGCGGCTGGGGCTTCGCCAGCGGCCCGAGCAGGGCTTCGAGAGTGCTGGCGGTCTCGCGGTCGAACTGCCCCCGGAAGCTCACGCCTCCACCGGGCAGCCGCCGGTACCGCAACGCGTTGCCCGTGGCGGCGGGTTGGTCGCGGGGTTCAGGGCCGTCCTGGTCGATGCGGTCCAGCAGGATCCGGCCGTGCTCGCGCACCACCCGCGGCGACTCCGACCGCGCGGTCTCTGCCAGGGTCGACTCGACCACTTCCCGGTGTTCGACGGTGGCCCACGCCGGTAGCCGGGCCACCGTGTCGGTGACCGCATCAACGTGCCGGGGATCGAGCTCGCCCTTGTGCAACGCCCGCCGCACCGTCGGGCACGCCGCCGGCTGGAGGTGGCCGGTCGGGGTCGGCCTTTCGGTGACCTGCGCGGCCTGGGCCACCATCCGGCCCGCGTCGGTCACATTCAGGTGGAGCAGGTGGCTCAGGAACGCGGCCAGCGTGGGATAGCCGATTTGGTTCGCCAATCCCGCGTGGTCCATTTCGGCGATCAGCTCGAGGATGTCTGCGTACGACTTGCGGTAGGTTGTCATCTTCTCCACAAGCAGCGCTGGGAGTTCCTGTCCGAATTCCCCGCTGCTGTTCATGCCTCCAATATTACCGACGTGGTCTCTGGTTTTCGAACACTCGTTCGGGTGATTCGAACGTGGCGCAACGTAGCTATTCAACTGGGGTAAGTGCTGGTGGTAGCCAGGCTTCGGTGGTGAAGAGTTGTGGAGGGCGTCGAGCTTGTTGAGACCCCATTTGGTGGCGGTGGATAGGTAGGACTGGACGATGGCGAAGTCGATGAGTCCTTGGAGGGTGCGCCAGGAGCCGCCGGAGGTGCGTTGCTGGACCTTGACCGGGCGGACCGGCTATGTCGGGTAGGACCGTCACATTGCTGTGACGGTCCCCCCTCAGAACCGTGCTTGCGAGTTGGCCCAGCACACGGCTCAAGCAAGCCCTATGGCTTCGTGGGCGGTGCGGAATCGCCGGATCGCTGTCTGTTGGGCATGGTGGCGTGGCAGACAGCGAGTGTGTAGGAGGTGGTGATAGGTGGCGCGTCCGTGGCTGTCGCCGGTCACCTGCGGGACGAGCAACTGGCGGTTGATCGCCTTGCGGGTGAGGGTGAGCCATTTCTCCCACTCCTGTGGAGACTGTGGCTCGTGATCGGCGTGGAGCAGGAAGTCCCCACAGATCAGACATCGGCCGTGCTGGGCTTGAAGAAGCCACAGACCGCGTTTGTCCAACGGTGGCGGGGTTTTCCTGCGCCGCCGGTCGGTCCAGTACTGGACCAGGGTCGGGTCATCAGGTGAGGCTCGGCCCTTGACCAGCGGGTGACGGACGATCGCCGTCCAGCCGAACCGGACCTGGTAAGCGCCGCTGTCGCGGGCGCCGCCGAACACCCAGTTGTCCTGTCTGGCCGCGTTGAACTGGCCGAAGTAGCGGTTCACGACCCACTTCCTCGGCTTGTTCCGGTGTGTCCAGAGCGCCCACCGGTAGGTGAGTCTCCAGACATACCTGTCCAGCTTGTGGAACACCTCGCTGGACACCACCGTCCGATAGTAGGCGGCCCATCCCCGGATGATCGGGTTGAGCGCGCGGATCACCGCCGAGGCGTTGGCCCCGCGAAGGGCTTTCACCGTGGCGGCCAGTCGCGCCATGACCCGCTTGATCGCCGCCTTACTGGGTTTGATCAGCAGCTTGCCGCATGGGTAACGGCGAATGTTGAACCCCAGAAAATCTGCCCCCTGTGAGAGCGGAACGATTCTTGTCTTCTCGTCGTTGAAGCGAAGACCCCGTGGCTCAAGCCACTGTTCCAACCGGTTCTGGACTTCCTCGGCCTGTCGTCGGCTGTGACACATGACGAGGAAGTCATCGCAATAGCGCACCAGAACCGGAGATCCCGGCACCGTTACCCCGCCGCTGGCAGCGGCGGCGTCTTCACGGTATCGACATCCGGCGGCGAGTTCCATTCCATGAAGAGCAACATTCAACAACAATGGGCTGATCACACCGCCCTGGGGAGTTCCCTCCTCGGTCGGGGCGAACCGGCCTTGGTCGATCACACCCGCCTTGAGCCATCCGCGGATCAATCCCCGTGCGGGAAAATCACCGAGTTCAGCGAGTAGGCGTTCATGATTGATTCGGTCAAATGCCGCCGCCAAGTCCGCGTCAAGCAACCACTCCCGCCGAGAGTTCTTCTTGCTCAGCGTGGAGTAGATCGCCCCGATCGCGTCATGACAGCCACGACCCGGCCGAAATCCATACGACTTCGGCTCGAACCGCGCCTCCCACTCCGGTTCCAGCGCGTTACGGACCCGCGCCTGATGACACCGGTCCGCGATCACAGGAATACCGAGTGGGCGTCGTTTTCCGTTACTCTTCGGTATATACACACGTCGCACCGGCAGTGGGTTCCACGGTTCCGGCTGGCGATGCACCCGCATAGCCAGCATAGCCCTGTCCGCGCTGGTCAGGGCAAGGTCTCCGTCGATTCCGGCCGTATGCCGTCCAGCGTTGCGTTCGGTGACCTGCCGCACCCCGACCAGCGTGTTGGACAGGCTCCGTAACATCAATTTCTGCAAGTTCCGGACCTTCTTCAGGTCCCCCGTCCGCGATGCCGTGAAGATCCTCTGCCGTAGCCGCCGTACGTCGTCTTCGACCTTGCGCCAATCAATGGCGTTCCAGTCCAGACGGTCGTCCTCCGGTCCGTTCACTCCGAGGGCCGCCATCGCCATCGCGAACGCGTGTCCCGTCATCGCGCCTAACTTGCCCTTCGGTTCCGGTGCCCTTGGCAGATCATCGTCACAGGCTCACCCGCCTCACGTCAGCACCCTTTCAGGTCCGGGCACCAGGCCCGGTATCCGGCCAGTTATACGGAACCCGACTGGGGAGGAAGTCGGACATCGGTCCCGGTTTCCTGTTGCCTTTCGGCCACCGGCATTTGCTTCTTGGGCGTCCTGTTCCCGCTGCGGCATCGGCCTTCCTTACGGTCGGCCTACCGGTTCGTCACCCTGACATACCGGACCACATCGGGGTTTCCACGTTCCCCACGCATGAGATACGACCGGATCGGGTGCCCCCATTACCCCGGGACAGCGGTGCCCTCACGACCGACGCTGAATCATCGACCGCCGCCTGCCGCTTCTCAACGGCCAGTCCTGCACCCCGGTAAAGCGTCCACCTATCCGAGGCTCAACGTAACGGGACATCAAGGGATTCACTCACGTTCACCCCAGCCGGTCTTCCCCTCGCCTGTAGCCCCCGGATGGAACAGGAGCCCTTGGGCATCTTCCCTGAGCTTCGCACCCCACCGTTACCAGCGACGCACGTCAGAGCGGGGACAGGCGTTCGAGCACTCGCCCGAGATCATGCAGCCAACATCATCCGTCGGCCCTCCCATCTGCATATCCACTCACTGCGTGCGACCTCGTGTCGCACTTCCGCCGTGTTGTTGGTGAACGGCACCGACAGGTTTGTGGCGAAGCGGAGGATCATGTTCTCGAAGCGGCGGAACCGGCGGATCAACGTTCTCGCGTCGGTCGCGAGTGTGCTGCGTTGCCCTTGTTGTCGGTCTCGTCCTCGGGCCAGCGCGCCGCGGTAGAGGTTACGGATCGCGTCAGCGTGACGGGATCGAGACTGTCGGCGTCGTGGGCTCGGGCCGCGTGCGCGGCGTGGTGGGCATCGAGCAGGGTGTTGGCCATCGCCAGTCGCCCAGAGTTGTCCCTGCGGGTCGGCGTCGGACAACGCGCGGAGGTCGCGCAGCAAGTGGGCGCCGCACCAGGCATGCAGCGCCTGGGTGAGGTGCTCGTAGCCGGCGTAGCCGTCACGGACCAGGACACAGCTGAACACGGCGCAGCACACCACCGGCGTCGATGTCCTCGCGGGTGCGGCCACCGACGTGCATCAGGGTCACATATTCGGTGCACGCGACGTGCACATACGACAACGCGCCCGCGGCGCGGCCGGAGGTCTCGTCGGCGTGCAACACCGGCGCGGTCACCAACAGGTCCCGCACGTGGGCCAGGAACCGCGTCTCCAGCTTGGTCACCGTCCCGCAACATGCACAGATCTTCGACACCCGCTGGTACTCGGTGACTTCCGGCGGCGGCACCGGACCCGCATCCACCACCTGCCGCGCTCCCGCTCCGCCACCGGCGCTCCGGCCAAGCGAGGACGCGCATCCCCGACAACACTCCGGCTCCAACACGACGATCTCGTCCGGATCATCGATCAACGACCGTGATGACGAAGCGGCTCAAGGACAAGGTCGAACAGATCTGGCTGTTTGCCCGCAACTTCAAAGTCCCGTGGAGGAACAACGCCTCTGAGCAGGCCCTCAAGAGCCCGAAACGGCACCAGGCCGTCTCGGGTACCGGTGCACCCTCGACAGCCTTCGCGCCGACCCGCGCATCCGCTCCTACCTGGCCAGCACCCGCACTCACGGCATCGCGCCATCCACCACGCACTCACCGGCATCCCCTGGCTTCCCACCGCCGTCACCGCCTGACGCCATCAAAAGTTGCGTCACCCGTGAATGGACCGCGGATCGCTGATGCTCGTGGCCGAGCCGGTTGCCCGCAAGCGAAGCTGCGTCTGCGGGCTCGATCGATCAACAGCGGCTCGGCTCGGGGAGGCAGGCGGGGGGCAGCGGGAACCAGCGCAGGGCCTCGAAGTCCGCCGGCAGTCCACTCGGGCCGCCGGACAGGTCCGGGTCGGGGCGCGCGGCCAGGATGCGCCGGGCGTCGCGCAGGTGCCCTGCCAATGCCTCCTCCCCGAGCCGGGGTTCCGGGACCGCGGCCGGCTCCTCGAACGACCTCAGGTCGGGGACCCGCGGCACGAACTCGTCCGCGCGGTGGTGGCGCCACAGGCCGGTGTGCGGGTCGAAGCGGTAGTCGGGCAGCAGCCGGTGGCCGTGGTCGGCGAGGAGCGCCACCGCGTCGACGAGGTAGTCGCGCACGGTGTCGGAGATGAAGTAGTTGAAGTTCAGCCGGACCCACCCGGGCTTGATGCCGTCGCAGCCGCGTTCGATCTCGTGCTCGTAGGCGTGCGAGTGCTCCGCGTCGATGGCCAGCAGGCGGTGCCCGTACGGCCCGGCGCACGAGCACCCGCCGCGGGTCTGGATGCCGAACAGGTCGTTGAGCACCGCGACCACGAAGTTGTGGTGCAGGAACAGTTTCCCCGCCCGGATCCGGAAGGACACGATGGACAGCCGCCGCGCCGCGGTGTTGCCCAGGATCTGGATGTTCGGGTGCGCCGTCCACCGCCGCAGGGCGTGGCGCCACAGCCGTTCCTCCCGCGCCTGGATCACGTCGGTGCCGACCGCGTCCTTGAGCGCGAAGACGATGCCGGCACGGATCGACTCGACGATGGCCGGGGTGCCGCCCTCCTCGCGGGCGACCGGGTCGTCGAGGTAGCGGTGCCCGAGCGGGTCGACGAACGCCACCGTCCCGCCACCGGGCACGGTCGGCACGCGGTTGGTGACCAGCTCCCGGCGCACCGCGAGCACGCCGGGCGTCTGCGGGCCGCCGACGAACTTGTGCGGTGACAGGAAGACGGCGTCCTTGTGGTCGGCGCGGCCCGGCGCGCTCGCCCGCATCCGGATCGGCACGTACGGGCCGGCGGCCGCATAGTCCCAGAAGGACAGTGCGCCGTGCTCGTGCAGCAGCTCGGCGACCGCGTCGGCGTCGGTGAGCACCCCGGTGACGTTGGACGCGGCGGAGAAGCTGCCGATCCGCAGTGGACGGTCGGCGAACCGGCGCAGCTCGCGGCGCAGGTGGGCCAGGTCGACGTGCCCGTCGGCGTCCTCGCCGATGACCACGACGTCGGCGATCGACTCCCGCCAGGGCAGCTCGTTGGAGTGGTGCTCGTACGGGCCGACGAACACGACCGGCCGCTCGCCGGCCGGGATCCGCTCGCGCAGCCGGTAGGTGCGGTCGAGCCCGTCGGGCAGCCGCAGCTCCAGGATCCCGACGAGCTTGTCGACCGCGGCCGTGGCCCCGGACCCGCAGAAGATCACCAGGTCGTCGTCGGTGCCGCCGATCGACGTCGTGGATGATCCGGCGCGCCTGCTCGCGCAGCCGGGTGGTCCACAGGCCGGTGCCGGAGCTCTCCGTGTGCGTGTTGGCGTAGCGGGGCAGCACCCGCCGGCGGACGAGGTCCTCCACGAAGTCCAGCGAGTGGCCGGACGCGGTGTAGTCGGCGTAGGTGATCCGGCGCGGCCCGTACGGCCCGTCCAGCACCTCGCCGGCGCCGACCAGCCCGCACCGGATGCGCTCCAGCAGCGTGCTCACCACTCCAGCATGGGCCTGCGGGCCGGGCGCCGCGGCGGCCCAACGGCCCGACGGGGCCGGGACCTCCGTCACCGCAGCAGGCGCAGGTGCTCGCGGTCGCCCTGCAGCCGCAGGCGCCGGCGCAGGACGGGGTTGTCGGCGGACTGGCTCACGTGGGCGGCGATGGCCGCGTCCTGGCGGGCCCGGTCCACTCGCACGGTCCACCCGATCTCGGCGGCCTCCCGCCCGGCGAAGGACGTGCCGAACTCGGCGTTGAGCGCCGCCGCCACGGCCGCGGGCACCGCCCAGCCGAGCACCGGCAGGTCCAGCTCGCCCGCCGCGGCCAGCGCCGCCCGGGTGGCCTGCCGGTGGTCCGGGTGCCCGGTCACCCCGCCGGTGTCGAAGGCCACCAGGTGGGTCGGCCGGACCTGGGCGGCGAACGCCAGCACCTCGGCCGAAAGCTCGGGCACCGGCACCCCGGACAGCGCGGCGTCGGCGTGGCCGAGCAGGCGGGTTCGCGCCACGCCGAGCACCTGCGCCGCGGCGGCCAGTTCGGCGGCGCGCACCGCCGCCAGGTCGCCGTCGCGGCCGTGCAGGGTGGACGCCTCGCCGTGGGTGAAGCACAGCACGGACACCTCGGCGCCGCCCGCGACCAGCAGGTCGAGGACGGCGCCGAGGCCGAAGGACTCGTCGTCCGGGTGGGCCACCACGGCCAGCGCGCGGCGCACGGCGGTCAGCGGCTCCCGGGCGGCGGTCATCGATGCACCCGCTCCGATCCGCGCCGGTGCGTGCCGGCCCACCTGCGGGTGAGCACGGCCACGAGCGCGGCGAGCGCGATGGCGACGCCCGCCCAGGTCGCCGGGCTGGTGAGCACCGCGTGCCACCAGGCGGCGGGAACCTGCTGGCTCAGCACGAAGCCGCCCATCACGACGACGAACCAGCCGAACCCCTTGCGCAGCACCGCGTCGGGGATCCGCCCGGCCAGCCTGCCGCCCAGCACGCTGCCCACGACCGCGGCGCCGGTGACCGCCAGCGCCAGCCACCAGTCGATGTGCACGGTGCTCAGGTAGCCGGCGAGCGCGGCGAACGACTTCATCGCGATCACCACCAGCGAGGTGCCGACCGCGACCGCCATGGGCAGCCCGCCGAGCAGCACCAGCGCGGGCACCACGAGGAAACCGCCGCCGGCGCCCACCAGCCCGGTGACCGCGCCGACCACGACGCCCTCGGCGACGACCAGCGGCACGGAGAGCTCGTGGCCGTCGCGCGCGTGCGGCTCGCGGCTCGCGGATCATCGCCACCGCGGTGGCGACCATCATCAGCCCGAAGCCGGCCAGCAGCACCCCGCCGGGCACGAACTCCGCCAGCCGCCCGCCGCCGTAGGCGCCGGCCATCGCGGTCGCGCCGAACAGCAGCGCGGTGCGCCAGCGCACCCGCCCTGCCCGGGCGTGCGGGACGCGCGCCGATCGCGCTGGTGACGCCGACCACGAACAGGGACATCGCGATCGCCTGCTTGGCGTCCAGCCCGGCCAGGTAGACCAGGATCGGCACGGTGAGGATCGATCCGCCGCCGCCGAGCACGCCGAGGGCGACCCCGACGAGCACGGCGGCGGCGAGCGTGACCGCGAGCATGCCGATCAGCTCCGGTCCCCGGCGAGCGCGGCCACGACGTCCTCGACGTCGTGCTCGGCGCCGCGGTTGTAGGGCAGCTTGGCGAGCAGCATGCCCATCATGCAGGTGTTGGTCAGCGCGGCGACGGTCAGCCCCGCGCCGATCAGCGCCGGCCACCCACTTGGCGGCCGGCACCAGGACGCTCGCCAGGATCGCGACCAGCACGATCGAGCCGGCGACCAGCCGGACCTGGCGTTCCAGGTCCCAGCGCGGCCGGGGCCTGCGCACCGGCGCGCCGGCCGCCTCCCAGGCGACCGATGCCGCCGGCGAGCAGCCGCAGGTTGGGCAGTCCGGCGGTCGGCCAGCGCCTGCTCGGCCTGGGCGGCGCGCTCGCCGGAGCGGCAGACCAGCACGACCTGCTCGTCGAGATGCTCGCGCAGTTCGTTGCGGTGCTCCTGCAGCAGGTCCAGCGGCACGTTGTAGGAGCCCTCGATGTGCCCGGCGGCGAACTCGCCGGGCGTGCGCACGTCGATCAGCCGCGGTCCGGCACCGGACTCGAGGAGCGTCCCGCAGCGCGGTCACGTCTACAGTGGACGGCGTACTCATGCGCTCTCCCGTGCAGGGTCCACCATGACGAGGCCGGCCCCCGGGCGGCCGTGTCGAACGAGTCGTCCACGCACACCACGTCGCGCCCCGCCCGGGCGAGCAGGCTCGCCGCGACCGCGGCGCGGTAGCCCGCCGCGCAGTGCACCCACACCACGCCCGCCGGCACCTCGCCGAGACGGCCGGGCAGTTCGGGGAGCGGGATGTGCACCGCGCCGTCGAGGTGGCCGGCCCCCCACTCGCCGGCCAGCCGCACGTCGAGCACGACGTCGGCCGCGGGCAGGGTGTCCGGGCGCCGGCCGGCGCCCGCGGCGGCGAGGTCGGCGAACGTCGCGACCCGCATGGTGGACAGCCGCTCCTCTCTGCCTCCCGCCCATTGCTCGGGTCCGCCGGTGGCCGCGGCGGCCGGGCGGTCGATGCCGATGCGGGCCAGTCTCCCGTTGGGCCTCTGCGATCTGCGCCGGCGGTCTCGCCGAGCAGCGTGATCGGCGCGCCCCAGGGCACGAGCCAGCCCAGCCAGGTGCGACATCGCGCCGTCGAGCCCGACGCTCACCGTGCCGGCCAGGTGCCGCCGCGCGAACGCCGTGCGGGAGCGCAGGTCCACCACCCACTCGCCGCCGTCGACCGGGGACGCAGCTCGTCCGGGTCGGCGGCGCGTGGCCGGGGTCAGGTCGACCAGTTCGGCGCCGACCGGCGTTGCGCACGCCCATGTGGGCGTAGTACGCCGGGTAGGCGTCCAGCCCGGCGAGCAGTCTGCTCGACGAAGTCGTCGGCCGCCAGCCGCAGCGCCGGGTTCGCCGCCCGCTCGCGCCCGATGGTGGAGGCGTCGCGCGTCGGACTGGGTGGCCGAGCAGAAGCTGCCGAACCCGTGCGTGGGCCACACCCGGGCGCCGTCGGGCAGCAGGTCGGCGAGCCGGCGCGCGGAGGCGTGCTGGCGGTGGGCCAGGTCGTGGGCGTGCTGCTTGCCCAGCAGGTCGGTGCGGCCGGTGGTGCCGAACAGCAGCGACCCGCCGGTGAACACGCCCAGCGGCCCGCCGGAGTCGTGCAGCACGTAGGACACGTGGTTGAACGTGTGTCCCGGGCGTGGCGAGCACCTCGAGCCGCATCCGGTCGGACACGGCCACCTCGTCGCCGTCGGCGACCGGGCAGGCGGTCGAAGCCGACCTCCTCGGCGGCGGCCACCAGGTAGCTCGCGCCGGTCAGCTTCGCCAGCGCGAGGCCGCCGGACACGTAGTCGTTGTGCAGGTGGGTCTCCACGACGTGGGTGATCCGCACCCCGAGCCGGCCGGCCAGCAGCACCACCCGGTCGATGTCCCGCTGCGGGTCGACGACCACCGCCACCCGCCCGTCGTGGGCGAGGTAGCTGCGGTCGCCCAGGGACGAGGTCGCGACCACCTCGACGTCAATCGGCATCTTTCCGGTCACCTCTCCAGTGCCTGAACTAATACCCCCAGGGGTATCTGACCCCTTCACCATAGCCCAGGCCGGTCGAGAGTCGCGACTACCCCTGGGGGTATAGCTCGCGCAGCACGGCCGCCACCAGCTCCGGTACCGCGGCGGCGACCGGGCCGGACAGGCCGACCCCGTACCCGGTGTCGGCGACCTCGACGGTGTAGAGCACGAGCCGCCCGGGCATGCGGTCCAGGGCGCGGCCGAGCTCCACGGCGTCGGGCAGGCCGAGCCCGTGCGAGCTGGTCGCCGGCCGGGCGCCGGGCACGCCGTCCACCGCCATCCGGTGCACCCGTCCCGCGGTGGGCTCGCGGAGGAGCACGGCGTCGACGACGACCGCGACCGTGCTGCCGACCCACGCGTCGAGCATCCGGGTGGGCTCGCCGTCGGTCATGACCACCAGCACGCCGGGCGGGGCCTGCCCGCGGACCCGCTCGGCGACGGCCAACCCGACGCCGTCGTCGTGGCGGAACTCGTTGCCGACCCCGATGACCACCCCGAAGCCGCCCTCGCCGGGGGTCATGTCCGGTTCACCGTGAGGTCGAGGAAGTGCGCCGAGCACGAGATGCACGGGTCGTAGTTGCGGATCGCCCGCTCGCACAGGTGCGGCGAGCTCGTGGTCGTCCAGGTCCAGCGAGCCGGCCGCGAGCCGGCGCAGGTCGTCCTCGATGGCGGCCTGGTTCTGCGCGGTGGGCGGGCACGATCGTGGCCGTGCTCGACCAGTGCCGTCGGCGTCGAGGCGGTAGCGGTGGTACAGCAGCCCGCGCGGCGCCTCGGTGACGCCGTGCCCGATGCCGGCCCGGGGCGGGACCTCGACGAACGGCCCGGTCGGGCGGCTCGTACCCGGCGATGATGCGCAGCGCCTCCTCGACGCGCGTAGACCATCTCGACCGCCCGCACCAGGATGCTGCGGAACGGGTTGCGGCACACGCTCGCCGAGCCCGATCGTCGTGCGGCCGCCTGCCGCGCCGATCGGGGACAGCCACTGCGCGTTCGAGCGAGTACCGGGCCAGCGGGCCCGGTCAGGTGGGTGCGCCCGTCCAGGGAGGCGTGCAGCGCGGTGGAGTGCGGGACCTGGTGCTCGCGTCACGTGCTCGGCGAAGTCGGCCGGACCGGAAGGCGAGACCGCCGCTGGAGACCAGCGTGCCGGTCTCGATGGGGTAGCGGCCCGGATCGCGCAGCGCCAGCAGTTCGTGCTCGACGGTCACGTCGGGGAACTCGAACGTCGGCCGCCCACCGCGCGGTGGCGAGCGCGTCGTCCAGCGCCCGGCGCAGCCTGGCGGCCAGCGGCGGACAGCTCGGCGCGGCGTCGGGCAGCCGGTAGAAGCCGCCGAGCCGCACGTTGATCGGGTGGATGGCCCGGCCGCCGACCAGTTCCATCATCGCGTTGCCGGCCTTCTTCAGCGCGCAGCCCGCGCTCCAGCAGGGCCCGGTCGTGCTGGGCGAGGGTGATGGCGTCGGGCAGGCCGAGGAAGTCCGGCGCGTGCAGCAGGTAGATGTGCAGCGCGTGGCTCTCGATCCACTCCCCGCAGTACAGCAGCCGGCGCAGCGCGGCGAGCTGCCCGTCGACCGTCACGCCGCAGGCGTCCTCGATCGCCTTGCAGGCGCTCATCTGGTAGGCCACCGGGCAGATGCCGCAGACCCGCGCGGTGATGTCGGGCGGCTCGGTGTGGCCACGGCCGCGCAGGAACGCCTCGAAGAACCGCGGCGGCTCGTAGATGTTCAGCTCGACCGCCGTGACCTGCCCGTCGTGGACGTCGACGTGCAGCGCCGCCCTCGCCCTCCACCCGGGTCAGCGCGCCGACGCCGAGCCTGCGGCTACCGCTTCGATGGCTCATCCGTCGCTCCCTGCGCGGCGAACTCCGGTGCGGCCACGTTGAACGTCGGGAACACCCGGTCGCACGTCGTCGCCGGACATGCCGTCGCGGCGTGCAGCCGCGGGATCAGCGCGGCGATGTTCGGCGGCGCGGACCGGGCCGAAGCAGCCGTAGCAGCCGCGGCGGTAGGCCGGGCAGAGCGCGCCGCAGCCGGCGTGGGTGACCGGACCGAGGCAGGGGATGCCCTCGGCCACCATGACACAGGTGACGCCGCGGCGCTTGCACTCGGTGCACACGCTGTCGTCGGGCAGGTCGCGGCTTGCGGCCCGACCAGGAACGCCGCGAGCACCTCGAGCAGCTGGCCGCGGTCGATCGGGCAGCCGCGCAGCTCGTAGTCGACCGGCACGTGGTCGGCGACCGGAGTGGACGTGGCCAGCGTGTCGATGTACTCCGGCTGGGCGTAGACGACCGAGGTGAACTCCTCGACGTCGGCGAAGTTGCGCAGCGCCTGGATGCCCCCCGCGGTCGCGCACGCGCCGATGGTGACCAGCACCCTGGACTGCTCGCGGATCTCCGGATCCGCTGCGCCGTCCTCCGGCGTGGTGATCGAGCCCTCCACCAGCGACACGTCGTACGGGCCGGGCACCACCGCGCTGGACGCCTCCAGGAAGTGCGCGATCCGCACCCGCCCGGCGAGCGGCAGCAGCTCGTCCTCGCAGTCGAGCAGGGTGAGCTGGCAGCCGTCGCAGGAGGCGAACTTCCATACCGCGAGCGTGGGAACGTCCATCACAACTCCCGTCACCGACAGCAGGGCGGCGGCCTGTCCGTAGTCGACGACGGGACCGTCGCGGCACAGCAGCAGCGGGCCGAGCTGGCAGTGTCCGCACAGGCCGATCCCGCACTTCATGTTCCGTTCCAGGGACACCCGGATCCGCTCGGCCGGCACACCGCGGGAGTGCAGTTGCTCGGCGGCGAACCGCATCATCAGCTCCGGACCGCACAGGAACGCCGACGGTGCGCTCCGGGTCGAGCCCGGTCTCGCGCAGCGGCTCGGTCACCAGCCCGACCTCGCCGCGCCAGCCCGGCGCCGGGGCGTCGACGGTGGACACGACGGTCGAGGTCCGTGCGGGCGGCCCACGAGGCGAGCTGGTCGCGGTAGAGGAAGTCGGCGGGCTCGCGGGCCCCGGCGACGAGCGTGACCCGCCGTAGCGGGCCCGGTTCGGCCAGCGCGCCGAGCAGCACCGGCCGCAGCGGGGCCAGCCCGATGCCGCCGGCGACCAGGAGCAGGTCCGCACCCTCGGCGCCGGGCAGGTCCCAGTCGGTGCCGAACGGGCCCGCGCAGCCCGAGCACGCGGCCCGGCCGCGCGTCGTGCAGCGCCCCGCTGACCGCGCCGACCGCGCGGACCGTCTGCATGATCGCGTCGCCCGCGGCGGCCGGGTCGCCGCTGATCGAGACCGCGATCTCGCCGACGCCCGGCACGTACATCATGGTGAACTGGCCGGGACGGAACGCGCGGCAGCGGCTCGTCCACCGGGGCGAGCGTGAGGGTGACGCTGTCGCGCGTCTCCACCGTCGCGTCCGTGACGGCGTAGCGGACCGGCAGCATGGGATCCCGCGTGGCGGGCCGGGGGAGGGTGCGGGTCTCAGCCATCCCCGGCGCTCCCCTCGCCCGTGGCGAGGTCGGCGAGCGCCGCGGCCTCGGCGGTGATGTCGATGCCGACGGGGCACCAGGCGATGCACCGGCCGCAGCCGACGCAGCCGGAGGTGCCGAACTGGTCGTGCCAGGTGCTCAGCTTGTGGGTGATCCACTGCCGGTAGCGGCTGCCGGTGCCGGCCCGGACCTGCCTCGGCGTGCACGTAGGAGAAGTCGAAGTCGAAGCAGGAGTCCCAGCGGCGCCACCGTTCGGCGTGGTCTCCGGTCAGGTCGGTGACGTCCTCGGTGGTGGTGCAGAAGCACGTCGGGCAGACCATCGTGCAGTTGGCGCAGGTCAGGCAGCGGCTCGCGACCTCGTCCCAGTGCGGGGACTCGCGGCTGTCCGCCAGCAGCGCGCGCAGGTCGACCTCCGGCATGGCGCGGCCCATCCGGTTCGCCGCGGCCGCGAGGTCGGCGTCGGCCGACGCGGTGTCCCGCGGCGTCGGCCGGCGCGTGCGGCACCATGCCCAGCACGCGGCGGCCGGCCTCGGTGCCCGCCTCCACGAGGTAGCGGTGCCCGGCGCCGTCCAGCCGCTCGGTCAGCGCCAGGTCGTAGCCCGCGTCCGCGCGCGGGGCCGCCGCCCATGGACACGCAGAAGCACGCGCCGCCCGGCTCGGTGCAGTTGACCGCGACCACGAACACGCCGTCCCGGCGCGCGGTGTAGCCGGGGTCCGGGTGGCTGCCGCGGGCGAGCACGCCGTCCAGCACGCCCATGGCGACCAGGTCGCACGGCCGGACCCCGAGGAACGCGTAGCGCGGCTCGGGTTCGGCCTCGGGGTCGAAGCTGGCCCGGAACACCATCCCGTTCTCGTCCCACTTACCGCTCAGCAGCCGCTCGCGCGCGGGGTGCAGGAAGGACTTCCACGACTGCGGGCCGGCCGAGTGGGCGAACGCCGCCTCGTCGGCGCGGGCGACCACCCGGTAGCGGCCGGCGTCGACCTCGACGCCGCGGCCGGTGGGCAGGTCGGCGGCGCCGGTCAGCTCGGCCAGCACGATCGCGCCGTCGCGCACGGTCGGCCCGACGACCGTGTAGCCCTCGTCGCGCAGCACCCGCACCAGCACGTCGAGGTCGGCGTGCTCGACGAGCGCCGATCCCTCGGTGTCCACCCGGACGTTCATGTCGCCCTCCCGCCTGCCGGTCGGTCAAGACCAACACTGGCCGTGCGGGACGGTGCGGGGCAGGGTCCAACTGCCCGAAGTCGCGGTCCGGAGGGCCCGGGCGCTCACCGCCCGGCGCGTGCCGCCCCCCGCTGCACCTCGTCGAGGTCCTCGGCGGTGACCAGCCGGTACTCGGCGACCCGCTTGCCGACGGCGAACCGCGGGTTCTGGATCCGGCCCTGGCGCGCCTCCGAGTACGGGTCGCCCAGCTCGCCGAACGCGACCCGGGAGACGGCGCGGATCGCGTCGTCGACCCGTTGCGGGCGTTCGAGGTTCCACGCGTGGCCCGCGCGCCACTCGTGCACCCGCTCGTAGATCCGGCGGTTCGTCGGGGGGAACGGCGAGTCGTCGTCGCCGGCCAGCCACGGCTCGGCCAGGGCCAGCGCGACATACCACTCCTTCGAGTACCGGGTCAGCTGCCCCTTGCGCAGGTGCGGTTTCAGCTCGGTGTCGCCCGGCAGGCTGGTCGCGTCGCCGGCCGGCGGCGCGACGAGCCCGGACGCGACGGTGAAGGTCAGCAGCAGGTCGGTGTAGAGCTCCTCGCCGACCTGCTTGCCGGCCAGCACGACCAGCTCGTTCTTGCCGGGATCCAGCATCGCCGACATGGTGCGCACCAGCGTGACGCGCCGCGCGCCGCCCGGCGCATCCAGCAGGCTCGACAGCCGTCCTTCGCCCGCGCCCAGCCAGCGCAGCATCGCCGCCTCCCGGCCGACCACCAGCTCCGCGAGCACCCCGGAGACGTGCGGCGCGCAGCCCGGCAGCCGCAGCGCGACCCGGCCCGGCCGCGGCGGCCCGGTGTGCGGGTCGCGCCCGAACACCAGCCGCTCCCCGGCCTCCACCCGCACCGGGTGCAGGTCGGCCCCGCGCATCACGACCTGCACCGTGTCACCTCCGCGTCAGTCACAGCCGAGGCCGTCGAGCTCGTCGGGCGCCGCGTCGGCCAGGTTCGCGCACACCTGGCGGATGGCGTCGTCCGGGTCGATCGGCCACAGCGCGACGTCGGTGTCCGTGCCGCCGCTGGCCAGCCGGGACCCGTCCGGCGAGAACACGATCTCGTTGAGCGGCCCCGAGTGGCCGTGCAGCGTCGCGACCAGCTGCGTGGTCGGCGAGGCTCCACAGGCGGATCGTGGCGCCCTCCGTGGTGACCGACGCCACCGTGCGGCCGTCCGGCGAGACCGCCACGTCGCGCACGGTCGCCGAGTGCCTGCCGAACTCCGTGCGCAGCCGCCCGGTGTCCGCGTCGCGGACCTGCAGCAGGCCGGTCGTCCCGGCGGTGATCACCGACCGGCCGTCCGGGGTGTAGGCGAGCGACGACCAGCGTGTCGGAGCCAAGCGAGACCTGGGTCTCGCCGGCGAAGTCGGGTGCCTCCCAGGTCATCATGCCGGCGGCGGTGCGGTCGTCCGCGTCGTCGCCGGCGAGCCCGTTGCCGCCGGAGCTGGTGAGCGCGACCAGCCTGCCGGCGTCGGGGGAGAAGGTCAGCTCCACCGGCCAGTTCTCGCCGAGCTCGAGGACGGTGTGCTCGGTGAGCGTGGCCGCGTCCAGGATGTGGATCCGGTTGTCCTCGCCCGCGGAGATGTCGGACGCCCGGTCGGCGACGGCGAGCCACACCCCGTCCGGGGACACGGCCATCGCGCCGAGGAACGTCCGGCCGGAGAGCGTGAGCGAGCGCGGCTTCGCGAGCCCGAGCTCCGGCCGGGTGGCGGTGAACCTGGCGTCGTTGGTGCCGACGATCCGCACCCCGTCGGGGGTGTACCGGACCGCGAACACGCTGCCGTCGCTCACGGTCCGCGCGATCAGGTTCCCGTCGGCCGTGTTCCACGAGATCAGCTCGCCGTCCCCGTCCCCGGCGGTGACCGTCTTGCCGTCGGGGGTGAACGCGAGCGCGGTCACCGAGCCGGTCGGCGAGGAGAACCAGCTCGGGTTGGTGTGCCAGCGCAGCACGGTGCCGTCGCTGTTGGCCGCCACCCTGGTGCGGCCGTCGCCGGACACCGCGAGCGCGATGACGGTGCGGCCGACCGAGGTGCCGGCCCGCGGGCCCTCGGCCAGGCTGCCCAGGTAGACCCCGTTGAGCGGGTCCCACGCGGTGATCGTGTTGGCGTCGCTGTTCGTGTAGAGGATCGACCCGTCCGGGGTGAACGCCAGCGACGACGGTCCCTGGCCGGCGTCGGTGGCGTGCCGGGTGATGTCCGGGAACGCCCGCACCGGCGCGCCGGTGCGCGGGTCCCAGAGCCTGATCATGTTGTCCACCACGCTCGCGCTGGCGATCAGGTCCGCGGAGGCGCTCACCTGGACCGGCACCCGGCCGTCGGGTTCGTTCGCGGCGTCGGCGTGGTCGGCGTGCACGCTGATCCGGTGGGCGGTCGCGGTGTCCCACAGCTCCACGGTCCCGTCGGCGCGGCCCGCGACGAGCCGTGCGCCGTCGGTGGTGTAGGCGAGGCTCGTCACGTTGAACGTGCCGCCGCCCACCCACCGGATCAGGTTGCCGGTCCACGGGTCCCACTCGCCGATCCCGCCGGTGCCGTCGCCGCCCAGCGCCACGGCCGCCAGCGCCTGGCCGTCCGGGCGCCACGCCACCGAGCCGAACGCCTTGCGGCCGTCGAACAGCCGCCGCACCAGCTGTCCACTGGGGACACGCCAGACCTGGATGCCGCTCTCGTCGGTGTTCTCGGAGTCGAGCGAGGAGACCGCCAGCAGCTTGCCGTCGGGGGAGAACCGCACGGCGGCGATCGTCCCGACGGCGGTGATGCCGGTGTCCACGGCCTTGCGGGCCTTGACGTCCCAGACCACGACCTCGCCGTTCCCGGTGCCGACCGCGACCAGCGAGCCGTCCGGGCTCACGTCGGTGGCGTAGACGGTCTTCACCCCGGTGGAGAACGTGGCCGGGTAGGTGACCAGCGGGGCGGACAGCAGCGCGCCGCGCGCCTCGCGGGTCGGGCTGGTCCGCCAGCTCTCGATCGCCTTGCGCATCGCGTCCACCGGGTCCACATCGGACTCGGCGAGCGACTCGGCGGCCAGCTGGCGGGACAGCGCGCCCAGCCGCTCCTGCTCGGCGTCGTTGCGGGCCACCACCGCGATCACCCCCGCGACGAGCGCGGCGGCCAGCAGCGAGGCGAGCCCGGCGACCAGGCCGCGCAGCCTGCGGGTGCGCCGCCGCCGGTCCCGGTCGCTCGCCTGGAGGAACGCGCGCTCGTCCGGCGTGAGGTCCGAGCGCCCGGCCGACCAGTCCAGCGCGGCGGCCAGCCGCGCGCCGCGGTAGAGGTCGGCCCGGTCCCGGCCGGCGGCCCGCCACCCCGCGACGGCCTCGCCCAGCTGCTGGCGGATCAGCAGGCCCTGGCGGTCCTCGGCCACCCACTCGCGCAGCCGCGGCCACGCGGTCAGCAGCGCGTCGTGAGACAGCGCGACGGTGTCCCGGTCGACGGTGACCAGCCGCGCGGCGACCAGGCTCTCCATGACCCGGTTGGGCACGTCGGCCCGGTGTGCCCGGCGCCGCGCGATGCCGGCACCGCCGACACCGCCGTCGAGCAGCGTGACCATCCGCAGCATCGCCGCGCGCAGCGCGTGCCGGTCGTACTCGTCGAGCCGGGCGTACACGCCGTCCGCGGTCAGCGCCACCGCGCGGTCCACGCCGCCGGTCCGCTGGTACCCGGTGAGCGTCAGCCGGTTGCCCGACCGGTGGTGCCAGGTCTCCCGCAGCGCGTGTGCAAGCCGGGGCAGCGCGCCCGGGTCGCGCCCGGCGCCGACGTCGGTCACCAGCCGGTCGACGAGTCCGGGCTCGAGCTCGAGGCCGGCCGCCTGCGCGGGCCTGGTGACCACCTCCGCCAGCTCCTGGGCGGTCAGCGTGCCGAGCACGTACGGCGCGTTCAGCGACGGCTTGAGGGCGGCGAGCGTGATGCACTGCTCGACGAAGTCGGCGCGCACGGCGAGCACCACCCGCGCCGGCCACGCGTGGGCGAGCGCGGTCGCGAACGCCTCGCGCTCGCCGGGGTCGGCGCAGAGGGTGAACAGCTCCTCCGCCTGGTCGATCGCGATGATCATCGGCAGGTCCGACGTGGCGACCGCGGCCCGGCACAGCTCGCCGAACGTCTCCGGCCGCTCGCGCAGCTGCCAGGCCATCCGGTGCGGGTCGGACCGGGTGAACGCCGCCAGGCGCGCGGCGAGCGTGCCGATCGGGTGCTCGCCCGGGGTCATCGCCAGCCGCGGCGCGGCGTCGTTGCCGCGGGTGTGCGCGGCGAGCAGCCCGGCGTGCAGCAACGAGGACTTGCCCGCGCCGGACGCGCCGACCACCATCAGCGGGCCGGAGTGGGCGTGCTGGCGCGACAGCCGGGCGAGCAGGTCGCGCACGGCCTGCTCGCGGCCGAAGAACCACTCGCTGTCCCCGGTGCCGAAGCTCTGCAGTCCCGGGTACGGGCAGCGGTCGGCGACGACCTCGGTGTCGTCGTTGGTCTCGTCGCCCGGGCTCGCACCGCCCGGCGGGGGCGCGGTGCGCCGCCCGCCGCCGACGGTCGCGAGCAGCTGGACGAAGTAGGACCGGCCCGGGTCGCCGCCCGTCGCAGGCGCCACCGCCACACCGGTCGGCGCCTCGGCCGTGACCGCGGCCGCGGCGGCCATCAGCTCGCCCGCGCCGGGGTAGCGGCGCCGCGGGTCCTTGTCCATGCCGGTCTGGACCACCAGGTCCATCGCGGGCGGGATGCGCCGGTCGAACAGCGACACCGCCGGCGGCGGGTCGTTGAGCTGCGCCGCGAGCTTGCCGACGGAGTCCGGCGCGGGGAACGGAACCCGCCCGGTGAGGCACTGGAAGAGCACGCACGCCAGCGAGTACACGTCCGACGCGGTGCCGATGGCGGTGCCGGCGTCGTCGTGCATCAGGCGTTCCGGCGCCATGTAGTCGAGGGTGCCGATGTAGTCGCCGGTCTCGGTCAGCCGGGTGACGTCCGGCGCGAACAGCCGGGCGATGCCGAAGTCGGCCAGGTACGCGGAGCCGTCGGAGTCCAGCAGGATGTTGCCTGGCTTGACATCCCGGTGCAGCACGCCCCGCGCGTGCGCGGCGTCGAGCGCGGTCGCCACCTGGGTGAGGATCTCGACGGCCCGCGCCGGCGCGAGCGGCCCGTCGGCCAGCAGGCGCTTGAGGTCCGAGCCGTCGATGAGCCGCATGTCCAGGTACAGCCGGCCGTCGATCTCGCCGTGCGCGTGGATCGGCACCACGTGCGGCTCGCTCAGCTGCGCCACGATCCGCGCCTCGCGCCGGAAGCGGGCCTCGAACTCGGCGCCCGCCGCGCGCGGCAGGCGCTTCAGTGCCACGTAGCGCTCGTGGACCGTGTCGTAGGCGCGGTGCACCTCGCCCATGCCGCCCCGGCCGAGCAACCCCTCGATCCGATACGGTCCGAACAACTCGGGTGTCGCGTCCACCGACACCGTATCGGTCATCGTGAGCCCTCCCAGTCGCTACGCGTCAAGCGTACGGCCGCCGGGACCCCGCTCACCCGCACTCGGTGAACATCGTGTTGAGCGCCGCCGACCGGGCCGTGCCCGTCAGGCCGTCCCACAGGTAGTGCCGCATCGCCTCGACGCACGCGGACAGCTCGGACTTCTCCGCCTGCAGCGCCGTGTTGCGCCGCTCGACACCGTTGCGCTCGGCCTCCGCCGAGGCGACCCGCTCGCGCACGCCGGTGAGCTCGGCGCGCACGTCGTCCAGCCGCCCGGCAGCGGCGTCGTGGTCGCGGCCCGCCATGACCAGCAGCGCGGTGAGCACCCCGGCGGCGAGGAACAGCGTGGACGCGAGCGCGGCCAGCACGATCACGGATCGCCGCCGGCGCCGCCGCGGCGCGGGCGCGGGTGCCGCCTGCGCGAGCAGTGGCGCGACACCCCGGTACCCGTTGAGCGGTGCCGGATACCCGGCCACGTAAGGGGGTCGCGGGTACTGAGGTCGCGGGTACCGGGGCACGATGTGGTCCGGCATGACGTCACCTTCCGCAGTTGGCCATGACATCGTCGAGCGCGGCGTCCAGCGCGGCCTCGTCCCCGGACCGCGCGGCCGCCACGGAGTCCCTGGCCGGGTCGGCGCAGGCGTGCAACGTCTTGGTGGTACGCCCCAGCGCGTCCTGTTCCGTGCGCAGATCGTCCAGTGTGGACCGGAGGGAGCCGAGCCTGCTCTCCACGATGTCGCGGGACCGCTCCGCGGCGGTCACCTGCTCGGCCACCCGCCCGGTGTCGGCCCGCTGCGTCGTGTAGAGCACGGCGAGCAGTCCCGTCACCGCGGCGAGCACGCCCGCCACGACCGCGAGCGCGACCACCGTCGCGCGCCGCCGACCCGGCTCGTTCATGGCGTCCCTCCAGTCCCCGGTTCCCCCGTTTCCCCTGTTCCCTGGAGCATGGTCGCGCCCGCGCCCGCGCCGGGGTAAGCGGAACGTTCCGCCGGCAGCGCTCCGTCAGCTCACCGCGGCGCGGCCGAGCCGACCCGTGGCGCGGTGCGAGCCGACCTGTGGCGCGGTCGAGTCGTCCTGTGGCGCGGTCGAGTCGTCCTGTGGCGCGCGCGCCGCGGTGATCGCGCCGGTAGCATCGCTCGCCGATGGACGGGGCGGAGCGGTCGACGGTGCGCGGCAGGCCGGCGGCCCGTGGCCGGCGGTCGATCGGCTCGAAGCACCCCGCCCGGCTGATCGTCGTGGGCTTCGGGGCGGCCGTCCTGGCCGGCACCGTGCTGCTGATGCTCCCGGTGGCGTCCGAGGCGGGCACCGGGACCGATGCCGTCACCGCGCTGTTCACGTCGACGTCGTCGGTGTGCGTCACCGGTCTCGTCGTGGTGGACACCGCCGCGTACTGGTCGACGTTCGGCGAGCTGGTGATCCTCGGGCTGATCCAGGTCGGCGGGCTGGGGATCATGACGCTCGCGACGCTGCTCGGGCTGCTGGTGGTCGCGCAGGCTCGGGCTGCGGATGCAGCTGACCGCGCAGGCCGAGACGAAGGCCTCGGGCTGGGCGAGGTCCGCCGGGTGCTGGTCGGCGTGCTGAGCCTGAGCCTGGCCATCGAGGCGGCGACCGCGCTGGTGCTCACCCTCCGGTTCGCCACCGAGCACGGCCTGACCTGGGGGCGTGCGGCCTACGAGGGCGTGTTCCACGCGGTGTCGGCGTTCAACAACGCGGGCTTCGCGCTCTACCCCGACAGCCTGATGCCGTTCGCCACCGACCCGTGGATCGTCCTGCCGGTGGCCCTCGCGCGTCGTCGCGGGCGGGCTGGGCTTCCCGGTGCTGTTCGAGCTCGGCAGGCGGGTCCGCCGCCGGCGCGGCGCTGGTCGCTGCACGCGAAGCTCACGCTGGTCACCTATGCCGCACTGCTGCTGGTCGGCGTCGTGGCGTACCACCGCGTCGAGTGGACCAACCCGGCGACCCTCGGTCCGCTCGGCGTCGGCGGCAAGATCCTGGTCGGCGGTCTTCCACGGGATCAGCCCCGCACGGCCGGGTTCAACAGCGTCGACGTCGGCCGCGCTGCACCCCGCGACGCTGCTGCTCGACGACGTGCTGATGTTCATCGGCGGCGGCAGCGCCGGCACCGCCGGCGGCATCAAGGTCACCACGTTCGCGCTGCTGGCGTTCGTGATCCTGGCCGAGGTCCGCGGCGAGCCGAGCGTGCACGTGCTGGGCCGCCGGCTGCCGGCGCGGACGTCCAGCGGCAGGCGCTCACCGTGGCGCTGCTCGGCGTCGGGCCTGGTGACGGGCACCATGTGACCTGCTGGCTGATCAGCCGCGTACGGGCTGGACCCGGTGCTGTTCGAGACGGTGTCGGCGTTCGCCACGGTCGGCCTGTCGACCGGGCATCACCGCCGGCCTGCCCGTCGCCGGCCAGCTGGTGCTGGTGGCGCTGATGTTCATCGGCCGGCTCGGCCCGATCACCCTGGCGTCCGCGCTGGCGCTGCGCGACCGCGGCGCGCCGCTACGAACTACCCGAGGAGCGACCCATCGTTGGCTAGGAACACCGGCCAGCGGCGGCACAGCCCGGCACCTCCCGCGTCGTCGTCATCGGCCTGGGCCGGTTCGGCGGCTCCCTGGCGCTGGAGCTGGTCGGCCACGGCTCGGAGGTCCTCGGCGTCGACACCGACGCCGCGGTCGTCCAGCAGCTCGCCGACGACCTCACCCACACCGCGCGTCGCCGACACCACCGACGAGCGAGGCGCTGCGCCAGCTCGGCGTGCCCGAGTACCAGCGCGCCGTGGTGGCGATCGGCACCGACCTGGAGGCCAGCATCCTGACCACCTCGCTGCTGGTCGACTTCGGCATCGCGCGACATCTGGGCCAAGGCGATCAGCCGCCAGCACGGCCGCATCCTGGAGCGCGTCGGGGCCCACCACGTCGTGCTGCCCGAGCACGACATGGGCGAGCGGGTCGCGCACCTCGTGACCGGCCGCATGCTGGACTACATCGAGTTCGAGGACGACTTCGCCATGGTCAAGACGCGGGCCCCGGCGGAGGCGGTCGGGATCCCGCTGTCCGGCAGCGGGCTGCGCACCCGGCACGACGTCACGGTGGTGGCGGTCAAGCGGCCCGGGCATGACTTCACCTACGCCACCGCCGACACCGTGGTCGACGAGCACGACGTCCTCATCGTGGCCGGGCGCACCCGCGCGGTCGAACGGTTCGCGGCGCTGACCTGACTCGTCGAGCGCCTGGTCGGCGGCCCGCCGGGGTCACGACAGCGCGGTGACCTCCACCCCGGACAGGATCTCGGCCCGGATGCGGACGTAGAGCGCGGGGCCGCCCTCGATCCACGAGGTCAGGCCGCGGGCGAGGAGGTCGGGCAGGGCGTACTCCTGCACCGCCTCGGCCTTGCCGACGAAGCGCACGGACCAGCCCTCGTGCCGGCCGGGCCGCCAGTCCCCGGCCTCGAAGGCGACGACCGTCGGGTCGGCGAACAGGTCCGGCTGCAGGACCGGGAGTCGCATCGCGACGACGACGCTGCCTCCGTCCACGACGAACGGCACCGCGCGGATGACGGGCATGGCGGCCTCGGAATAGCTCAGCCGCCCGACCTGGGTCGTGTTGAGCAGCCGCCAGCATTCCCGCTGGTGCAGCTGCCGGTTGGCGGCCCTGCCGGCCGTCGTGGTCATCGTCGTGGTCATGGCGTCCGTCCTCACCTCGTGTACTCCAGGTTCCCGCGGGGACGGTCATGTCCACAGGGCAGCAGGGCATCGGCACCGGGTCCGAAGGTCCCTGCAAGTTGCATCTGTGCCAGAGTCAGGTATGCGCAGCGAAACTGGGGACGTGCTGAGGCGATGGCTGGGCGCGGACGCGCGGATGTTGGACGCGTTGTCCGACAGTGAGATCGAGGAGTTGCACGACGCGCTGGTGTCCGCCCGGCGACGGCAGGCCAGAGCCCTGGCGGCCGCGTCGGACGAGGCCCTGCGGCAGATGCCCGCGCTGCTGCGGGCCGGTGTCGCCAGGATCGTGGGGCACTGACAGATGGTGCGGGGCTTAGGCACCAGGGCGGAGCTGATCAAGCTTGCCCGCGCGCTGGGCACCACGACCGACGGCGTGGCGTTCGCCGGGTCGCTCGACGAGCAGGACATCCGCAGGCTGCGGCGGCGGGTGGTCGCGGCGCTGTACGACGAGCACCGCCCGGCGTTCCAGCGGGTCGCCGTCATCACCCGGATGCTGCCGACGGCGGTGAACGTCCGGATCGCGCTGCGGGCCTTCTCGCCGCTGCTGTCCGCCCGGGTCGCCGGCGAGATGGTGCCGGAGCGGGCGGCCGAGCTGGCCGGCCGGATGCCGGTCGACTACCTGGCGGAGTGCTGCCTGCACCTGGACCCGCGGCGGGCGGCGCCGCTGGTCGGGCGGCTCGACCCGGACCGCGCGCTGGCCGTGGTGATCGAGCTGGTCCGCCGGGGCGAGTTCATCACGCTGGGGAGGCTGCTCGACGCGGCCACCGAGCGCATCGTCGTCGACGTGGCGGAGACGGTGTCCGACGAGGCCATGCTGCGGATCGGCTTCTACGCCGAGTCCGCGGCGCATCTGACGCGGGCCGTCGCCGCGCTGCCGGAGCGGCGGCTGCGCGGCATCGTGACGACCGCGATGACCGGACCGCCGGACCTGCGTTCGGCCGGCCTGTCGATGATCGGCCGTCTGGAGGACGACGGGCTGCGCGGCCGGCTCGCCGGGTACGCCGCCGAGTCCGGCGACGAGGTGCTGACCAGGATGCTGGACACCGCCATCGAGGACGACGCCGTGGCGGAGCTGCTGATCGCGGTGGCCGCCATGGGGGAGCGGGCGCAGCGCCGGGTCCTCGCGCTCCCCGCCCTGTCCGACGACGACACCCTCGCCCACCTGGCCCGTGCCGCGACCGCGCACGACCTGTGGAGCCGGCTGGCCCCGCTGACCGGGCGGATGGGCGCCGACCTCCACCGCCGCGTCACCGCCGCGGCCGACATGGCCCGCCGCGCACCGCGCGGGTGACGGGCCGGCGGCTACTTGGCCTTCTTGCCGGCCTTCGCCTCCTGCTTGGCGTCCTTCTTCGCCTGCTTGGCGGCCTTCTTCGCGGCCTTCTTCGCGGCCTTGGACTCCGCCTTGGACTCCGCCTTGGCTGACTTGTCGTCCGCCTTGGCGTCCTGTGTGGACTCCGTGGCCGGTGCGCCGGTGGCCTGCCGCGGGGTCGAGGACGTGGTGGAGGGCGCGGACGGGACGGACGTGCCGGGGCCCGCCGCCGCGGCCGCCGAGGTGGCGCCGGTCGTCGCGACTGCGGGGGCCGTCGTGGCGGCTGTCGTGGTGGCGGTCGCGGTGGCCCGGTGCTCGGACGGCAGCGACACCGCGACCTCCCCGCCGCCGGTCCCGCCGGCCGGGGGCGCCGGGTCCGACGCCACCGAGCTGACCGCGGCGGTCGTCACGATCGCCGCCCCGGCCACCATCGCCTTCATCGACGCGAGCCAGGACGCGGTCGGCAGCGTCATGCCGGTCGTTGCGCCGGTGACGACCGCCGTGGACGTCGCCGCGGAGCCCGCGGCCATGGCCAGTGGCGCGCCCAGGACGACCGGCGCCAGGAGGGCGGGCAGCTCGTGGTTGAGCCGGCTGAGCCGCGTCGCCAGGTCACGACATCCGGTGCACTGGTCGAGGTGCGCGGTGATCCGGCGCATCTTGCGCGCGGTCAGGCCGTGCCGCACCCAGCCGGCGAGCTGGCTGATCACCGTCCGGCAGGTGGTCTGCCCGGCCGTCGGCAGGTGCTGGTCCAGGTAGGCCTGCCGCAGCCCCTCCCGCGCCCGGTACGCCAGCGCCGCGACGCCGTTGGGCGTCATCCCCAGCTTCGGCGCGATCTGCGCGGGCGACTCGCCCTCGACCTCCGTGTGCCACAACACCATGCGCCACCGCTCGGGCAGGCTGGCGAACGCGTCGGCGGCGACCGTGGCGTGCAGCCGCTTGCCCATCGGGTCGTCGTACCCGGCGGCGGACGCGGAGTCCGGCACGTCCGCGTACAGCGACATGGCCGAGTCCTGCCGCCGCCAGTTGATCACCGCGTTGCGCATGGTGGTGAGCAGGTACGGGCGGAACCCCTCGTCCGGGCCGCGGCCGGCACGCAGCATCCGCAGGACCCGGGTGAACGCCTCGGCGATCAGGTCCTCCCGCTCGGCCGGGGTCGCCGCGAACGACGAGGCGACCCGGCGGGCGGCCCCCAGGTGGCGCTCGTAGAGGACACCGAACGCGGCGGAGTCGCCACGCCGGACCGCTGCGATGAGGTCACCGTCACTCGGCGAGTCCGGATGGTCCGCCGTCTCCGCAAAGGCCCTGTTCAAGGCCGCACCTCCCCAGTTAACGTGCATCTGCACGTGCACCATCGTTGCTCACGGTGACTCAACGAGCAACATGGTGCGAGGTTGTGGTACGGCTCACAGGTTTTTCGGAAGATGTCTCAGCCTGCCGCGCGGGTGCCGATGACCTGCAGATACTCGTAGACATAGCGGCTGGGCCCGGCCGCGGGACCGGAGTCCTCCTCCCGGGCGAAGGCCAGCAGGTCGGCCTCCAGCGCCGCGGTCCGCGCGGCGTCGCCGGCGACCCCCGCGTACGCGGCGATCACCGGCGCGAAGTACGTGCGGTACAACTCGATCAGCCGCTCGGGTGACTGGTCGAAGCGCGCGGTCACGGTGCGCACGGTGGTCCCCAGGTCCGCGCAGCCGGGGCCGAGCAGCCGCGCGACGTGGTCCGGGTCGCCCCACATGGTCGGCGGGACGGCGTCGTCCGGCGGTGCCGGGGTGTGCGCGCCGAGCACCCGGAAGAAGTGCCCGACCGCGCCGCCGGGCGTCCAGTTCGCCATCACCACCCGCCCGCCCGGCCGGCACACCCGAAGCAGTTCGCGCGCCGTGGCCGCGTGGTCGGCCGCGAACATCGCGCCGATGCAGGAGAGCACGACGTCGAACTCGCCGTCCTCGAACGGGAGTGCCTGCGCGTCGGCCTCGACCCAGCGGATCGCCAGCCCCTCCGCGCGCGCCTGCCGCTCGCCGGCCGCCAGCAGCGGCGGGGTGACGTCGGCCGCGGTGACGTCGGCGCCGGTCCGCGCCGCGGGCAGCGTCGCGTTGCCCGTCCCCGCGCCCACGTCGAGCACCCGTTGCCCGGCACGCACGTCCGCGGCGGCGACCAGGTCACGGCCGAGGTCGGTGATCAGCGCGACGATGCGGGTGTAGTCGCCGAGCGCCCAGAAGCGTTTCGCGGCATCGACGGTCGTGGTCATCGGTGGCTCCTTCCACGTCGGTTCGTCCGCGGTTCACTCTCGCCGCGCGGCCGGACGGGGAGAAGTTCGAAATCCGGACTGTCGCCGGGCCCCGTCATGGTGCAGGCTCGGACCATGAGCGGGTGTGGCCAGTCGTGAGCGGGTACGGCCAGTACTGCCCGATCGCGCTCGGCGCCGAGGTGTTCGCCGAGCGGTGGACGCCGATCATCGTGCGGAACCTGATGGTGGGCTGCGAGCGGTTCGGCGAGGTGCTCGAGGGCGCGCCGGGCCTTCCGCGCAGCGTGCTCACCCAGCGGCTGCGCCGGCTGGAACGCGACGGCGTGGTCGAGCGCACCGGCGCCGGCCGGGACGTGCGCTACCGGCTGACCGACAGCGGGCGCGAGCTCGCCGAGGTGGTGCTCGCGCTCGGGGTCTGGGGAGCGCGCTGGCGGGAGGCCGCGCCGGAACACTGGGACCCCTACCTGATCCTGTGGACGCTGTCCCGGCTGATCGACCCGGACTCGTTGCCGCGCAGGCGGATCGTCGTCCGGTTCGACCTCACCGAGCCCGTCACGCCGAACCGCTACTGGATCGTGGCGAGCGAGCGGGGCACCGAGGTGTGCGTGACCTCGCCCGGTTTCGACGAGGACGGGGTGGTCGTCACCGACGTGGGCTGGCTGTACCGCTGGCACTGCGGCAAGGTCGCGCTCGCGGCCGCCCAGCGCGCGGGCGGCATGGTCGTGACCGGGCCGCGCTGGCTGGTCCGCACGCTCTCCGCCTGGGGCACGCTCAGCCCCTTCGCCGGCGTCCGCCCGGTGCGGACCGGCTGATCCCCACCCTCCTTGCCCCGCGTCGCCGCCATGCCCTACCGTCAGGGCAGTCGTACAGGGCAGTCGTACAGGACGATCGCCCTGGATGGGAGGGGCGATGACGTCACCGACGGCCGAACGCGGACGGGAGGCGCGGCAGCGGCTGCTGGCCGCGGCCGTCGAACTCATCCCCGAACGCGGCTGGACCGCGGTGAGCACGCGCACCCTGGCCGAGCGCGCCGGGGTGACACCGAGCGTCGTGCACTACCACTTCCGGTCGGTGGCGGCGCTGCTGAACGAGGCCGTGACCGGCCTCATGCGCGAGGTGCTGGACGAGGTGGGCGCCGTCCTCGACGGGGCACGCACGCCGGCGGACGCGGTGGACGCGATGCTCGCGTCGGTGGCCGGGTACACCGGCGCGGACCGGATGTCGCTGCTGTTCGTCGAGGCGTACCTCGCGGCCACCCGGGACGATGGGCTGCGCGAGCGGATCGCCGCGGTGGTCGAGGAGTTCCGCGGGCGGCTGGGCCGCTGGCTGGCCGGTCACGGCGTGGCCGTGCCCGACGGGACGGCCGCGGTGCTGTTCGCCTCGATCGACGGGCTGCTGCTGCACCGGGGGCTGGGCGCCGGCGCGGACACCGCGCGCGTGGCGGCCGTGCTGCACCGGCTGGTCGACACACGGGACACCGACACACAGGACACCGGCACACAAGACACCGACACACGAGGGAGGACGCGATGAAGGTCGTGATCTGCGGAGCGGGGATGTCCGGGCTGGCCCTGGCCAACCGCGTGGCGGCGCACGGCGGTGAGGTCGTGCTGCTGGAACGGGCGCCCGGACCGCGCACCCACGGGTACATGATCGACTTCTTCGGCCCGGGATACGACGCGGTCGAGGCGATGGGCCTGCTGCCCGCCGTCGAGAAGGTCGCCTACCACGTCGACGAGGCGGTCTTCGTCGACGAGCACGGCCGGCGCCGCGCGGGTCTGCGGCCCGAGCAGTTCGCCGACGGTCCGCTGCTGGACGTGATGCGGCCCGACCTCGAGCACGTGCTGCGCGAGTCGCTGCCGCCGGAGGTCGACCTGAGGTTCGGCACCGGCCCGGCCGCGGTCGCCGACCACGGCGACGGCGTGGTCGTCACCCTGGAGGACGGCACGGAACTGGCGGCCGACCTGCTGGTCGGCGCGGACGGCATCCACTCGACCGTGCGCCGGCTGGTGTTCGGTGACGAGGCACGGTTCCTGCGCTACCTCGGCTTCCACACCGCGGCGTTCGCGTTCCACGCGCCGGACATCCGCGCGGCGATCGCCGGCCGGGCCTGCCTCACCGACACCGTGGACAGCCAGATGGGCTTCTACGCGCTGCGCGACGGGCGCGTCGCGACCTTCGCCGTGCACCGCACGCCGGACCCGGCGCTGCCGGCCGACGTCCGGGCGGCGGTGCGCGAGGCCTACCGCGGGCTGGGCTGGGTGGTGCCCGAGGCGCTCGACCGGTGCCCGCCCGCGGCGGAGATCTACTACGACCAGGTCGCCCAGATCGAGATGCCCGCCTGGAGCGCGGGCCGGGTGGTGCTGGTCGGGGACGCCTGCTACGCCGTCTCGCTGCTCGCCGGGCAGGGCGCGTCACTGGGGATCGCCGGGGCGTACCTGCTCGCCGACAGGCTGGCCGCCGCGGGCTCGGTCGGCGAGGCCCTGGCGGACTACGAGCGGCTGTGGCGCCCGGTGGCCGAGGAGAAGCAGCGCACCGGACGCGCGGGCGCCCGCTGGTTCCTGCCCGAGTCCGCGGCACAGTTGCGGGTGCGCCGCATGATGCTGCGGATGACTCGGCTGCCGGTGATCGACCGCATCGTCGCCGGGACGGTGTCCGGCAAGTCCACCGCGCTCATCCGGAACCTGCGCACGTCCGGCGCGCACCGCGGCGTGGCCGGCACCGACCTCGGCTCGCGCTGAACACCCCGCCGCCCGAGCCGACCCGCGGCGCGCCCGACCCGACCCGTGGCGCGGTCGAGCCGACCCCGTGGCGCGGTCGAGCCGACCCGTGGCGCGGTCGAGCCGACCCGTGGCGCGGTCGAGCCGACCCGTGGCGCGGTCGAGCCGACCCGTGGCGCGGCCGTGCCGACCGGTGGCGCGGCCGGTGCCGACCCGTGGCGCGGTCGAGCCGACCCGTGGCGCGGCCGTGCCGACCGGCGGGGCGCGGCCGTGCCGACCGGTGGCGCGGTCGAGTCGACCGGTGGCGCTGCCGGCGCGCCGCAGCGAGTCGGCTCGGTGGTGTGAGGGGTCGGGTCGGCGGGAGGTTGACGGCGGGCTGGTGTCAAGCGTACTTTCCATTGTGATGTAAAGGACGCTTGACATGAACAACGACGTGCGTGCCCTGCGGAAGGCGAAGGGCATGTCACAGGAACAGCTCGGCCGGGAGCTGGGGGTGTCGCGGCAGACGATCAACGCCATCGAGCAGGACCGGTACACGCCGTCCCTGCCGCTGGCCATCGGCCTCGCCCGGTTCTTCGGCCTGACCGTGGAGGAGGTTTTCCATGCAGACTGACCGAGCTCAGCGGATGCGCCTGCGCCGCCGATGGGTTCCGGCCGCCTGGGGCGCGTACGGCGCGGTGTACGTCGTGGTGTTCCTCGTCCGCGGCGAGCTGCTCGTGGCCGCGGTCGCCGCGGTGCTGGTCGCGCTGGTCGGCGCCGGCCTGGCGGTGGAGCTGCGCGGCCCGCGCGCGGCGCGCCCGCAGCTGCTGGGCTGGGAACAGGACGAGCGGCAGCGGCTGATCCACCTGCGGTCCATGGCGCTGGTGGGGTACGTGGCCGTCCTCGGCGCGGCGGTCGCCGGGTTCGTGGCGTTCCTGCTGGACGCCGACGCCGCCTTCTGGCCGATGCTGGCGGTGGCCGCGCTGTCGGGCGTCTACGGCATCGGGCTCGCGTTCCACCGGCGCCGGAGCTGACCGGGGTCGGCTCCGGTCTCCGTAGACGATGCCGCGGCCGTTCGTGCCCAGGTGGACGCGGCCGTGGACGCGCGGGTCGCCGGTCGGCGCCTCGCCCATGTTCCGGTGCCGGTGCCGGTCGTCGTCGATCCGCACCCAGGACGCGCCGCCGAACCCGACGGTGACCGCCGTGGACACAGTGGACAGACGGGTGTCGAGCGGGGCACCCCTCCCCGGTGGCTCAGTTCTTGCGCGCCACGCCCGCGTAGAGCCCGTCCTTCTCGGGGTTGTCCGACAGGTCCGACTCGCGTTCGGGACGCCACCCCGACGTGGTGACCAGGCCCGGCTCGACGAGCTCGAAGTCGCCGAACAGCCGGAGCACCTCCTCGCGGGTGCGCGCGCGGACCTGGTTCTGCGACTGCCGCATGGTCCGGGTCAGCTCCTCGCCCTTGACGACGGCGAAGTCGTCGGTGAGGTGGGAGATGGCCAGGTAGCTGCCCGGCGCGAGGGCGTCGCGGTAGGTGGCGAACGCGCCGTACGGGTCCTGCTCGTCGAGGATGTAGTGGCCGATGGTGACCGCGAGCAGCCCGATCGGCTGGTCGAAGTCGAGGATGCGCCGGGTGCGCTCGTCGCCCAGCACGGCGCCGGCCTCGGTGACGTCGCCGTGCACCATCGCCGCGTTCTCGTTGCCCTCCAGGAGAAGCTCGCTGTGCGCGACCGCGACGTGCTCGTTGTCCACGTAGACCACGCGGGAGGTGGGGTCGGCGTTCTGGGCGATCTCGTGCACGTTCCCCACGGTCGGGATGCCGGACCCGAGGTCGAGGAACTGCCGGATACCGCTGTCCACCATGAAGAGCACCGCGCGCCGCAGGAACGACCGGTTCATGATGGCGAACCGCTTCGCCTCGGGCTGGATCGTCAGCAACTGCTCGATGAACGTGCGGTCGACCTCGAAGTTGTGGTTGCCGCCCAGCAGGTAGTCGTACATTCTCGCCGCGCTCGGCTTCGTCAGGTCGATCGACGTGGGAACCCAGCTCGTTTGCCGCGCCACCGTCACCTCTCCGGTTCGGATCCGAGCCACGACCTTACCCACCGATCAGGGCGGGTCGAGGCCGGTTCACCCGGATGGACCAGGACCGTTTCCCGTGCAGGTGAACCCCGGTGTCCACTATGGATGCTCCGGGGTGGCGGTCTCGGCGGTGGCGGGCCCGGGGGTGACGGTCCCGCCGTGCCGGGCGCCCAGCGCGGTCAGGTAGCCGTCGATCGTCGCGGTGTGGCCGAGGACGAACCGTGACACGAAGCGGAACAGCGGGTTGCGCACCTGCCCGTCCTCGGTGACCGTCACCGCGCACCCGTCGCCGTCGGGCGCCAGCCGGTAGGTCCAGGTGCCGCCGAAGGGCAGGTCCGCGTCGGCGATGCGGGTGACCAGCAGGCCGGGCGGTTCCGCGCGCACCACCTCGAAGGCGATGGTCCCGTCCTTGCCGATCTCCCGCCACCGGCCGTCGTCGAGCACCTCGACCCGGCGCACGCGCGGCCGCCACGAGGGGTAGCCCGCCACGTCGGTCAGCGTCTCCCACACCTGCGGCGGCGGCGCCGGCACGGTGACCCGCCGCGCGACCACGTGCCCCATGGGCAGTGCCGCGCCCACCGCGCCCACGGCCGCCACCGCGACCACCAGCGCACCGACGACGATCCCGGCGATCAGCAGCCAGCCCATGGCCGAACACCCCGCTCTTGATCAGCAGCCACCGTGCGGGCCGTATAATGACCCGCATATGAACAGTTCAGACGTGGAACTTTTCGAAGCACTGTACACACGGCTGTGGGGTGCGCTCAACCGTCCCGACGACCCGGATCTCAGCCAGCACGAACGCCAGCTCCTGCACCACCTCAGCGCGGAGCGGCCGGTGAGCCTGGGGTGGCTGGCAGGCCACCTCGGCCTGCCCAAGAGCACCGCGTCCACGGTCGTCAAGCGCCTGTCCGAGCGGGGGTTCCTGCACCGCGTCCGGGACCCGGACAACGAACGGCAGCTCGCGATCACGCTGACCGAGCGCGGGCGCGAGCGCGCGGGCGCCGACACCGTGCTGGACCCGGCGCGGCTGCGCGCGGCGCTGTCGGCGGTCCCGGCGGCCGACCGCGCCGCGCTGCTCGCCGCGCTCGGCAGGCTCGCCGACGCCGCCGAGGCCCTGCCGCAGGACGGCCCTCCGCACGCCTGACCGTCCCGGGTCAGCAGGGTCCGGAATGCGCGCGGGCGAGCGTGGAGGGCGGCACGGACGTGGCGCCGCCGGGGACTGACTGGAGCCCGCCGGCGGGCCTGGCGCCCTTGCCGCGCAGCGTGCGCAGCACCTCGCGGGCCGGCCGGTTCGGCGACAGCTCGATGAAGCCGGTCCCCAGGGCCAGGTGCACCACGTCGCCGGCCCGGTCGTCGCGGACCAGCTGCGCGCACGGGGCGAGCATGCTGATCGTCCGCGCGGCCCGGGTGCCCTTGCCGCCGTAGCGGATCTGGCCGACGCAGTGCAGCGTTCCGGTCGGGTAGAACGGGTCGTTGTCCGGCTCGGCCACCTCGGTGAAGCCGAACAGCTCGAGCCGCGCGGTGACCCGGGCGGCCAGGTCGCGCCGGGACGTCGCGTTGCGCACCTGGACCCGGATGTCCTCGGGCGCGGCCGGCTCGACGCCGTGCAGGGCGCCGTACGGCCGCGGGGTGAACCGGTCGGCGGCGGGGGCCGGCGGGCAGCCGACCCGGCTGGTGATCGTCCGCTCGGTGTGCAGCACCCTGGTCCACACGACGGCCGCGGCGGCGGCCAGCACGGCGATCAGCACCAGCGCCGGCAGCCGCCGGCGCCACCCCGCCGGCTCGCCCTCCACGGCCCCCATCGTGTCGCTCCCTCCCGTGAGATCCGGTCGCCGCGTACCCGGACGGGCGGCGCCGAACCGCGGCCGCGGTCGATGTCAGACGATCGCAAGGTCGGCCGGGCGGCAGCGAAGATCGGCATTACGCCGAATACGAATGCGCCGTACGAATGGCGGAACAGTAGTGCGTCCGAAATCAACTCTCGAATGTGGACTGGATGGATGAATGCCGCCTGACGTTAGTCTCATCAGGCGAGTGTTTTTCTTGGACATTCGGTGCAATATACGGTGGAAGTCGATTCGATCGTCGCGTGCGAACCGAGGAGAGGCATCGTTGAGCACCAACGGCGCCGAGCGTGCCCGGCTGGCCATTGACGGAGGAACTCCCGTCCGGACGGCGCCGTGGCCGACCTACGACAAGGGAGCCGTGTTCGTCCGGCCCGAGGACGAGGCGGCGGCGCTGCGGGCGATCCGCAGCCATCACTACTTCCGCTACGACCATCGCGCCGAACGCGACACCGAGTGCGGCCGGCTGGAGTCCGCGCTGTGCGGCTACTTCGGCTCCCGGCACGCGCTGGCCACCTCGAGCGGGACCACCGCGCTCGCGCTCGCGTTGATGGCGGCGGGAGTCCCGCCGGGATCGCTGGTCGCCTGCCCCGGCTTCACGTTCGTGGCCACGCCCAGCGCGATCCTGCTCGCCGGTTGCCGGCCGTTCCTGGTCGAGGTGGACGAGAACCTGCACCTGGACCTCGCGGACCTGCGGCGGCGCTGGACCAGGGACATCAAGGCGATCATGGTCGTGCACATGCGCGGCTTCGCGGCCGACCTGGCGGGACTGCTCGACTTCGCCGCGGAGGTCGGCGTGCCGGTCTTCGAGGACGCCGTCCCGGCGCTCGGCGCCGAACTGGAGGGCCGCAAGCTCGGCACCTTCGGCCTCGCGGGCGCATTCAGCACGCAGTCGGACAAGTCGCTCAACAGTGGTGAGGGCGGATTCCTGATCACCGACGACGCGCGCCTTTTCGCGCGCGCGGTGGTCCTCTCCGGCGCGTACGAGGGACGCGTGCGGCGGCATTTCCCCGACGGCGAACCACCGATCGGAACCGATCTCGACCTGCCGTTGTACAGCTTCCGGATGGACGAGATACGGGCGGCATTACTCGCGGCGGAACTGCACCGGCTCCCGGTCCGGCTGGAGCGGTTCCGCCGCAACTACGCCCACGTCTCCCAGGCTCTGGCCGACACCGCGATCGAGATCCGGCAACCGGTCGCGCCCGGCGCGTACCTCGGCGAGGCGTTCATCTTCCGGGTCCCGGACGCGGCCTGGTTCGCCCGCGCGCTGCGCGGGGAGGGCATCGACGCGCGCCACCTCGGCTCCGACCACGACCCCAACGTGCGGGTCTTCTGGAACTGGCGGTTCCTGTTCGGCACGGCGGACGTCCCGGCCACCCAGGCGCTGCTGCCGCACACCACGCGGTACCTGCGGCAGGCGGTCGACGTGCCGCTGTCCTCGTGCCTGACGCCGCGGGACTGCGACCACCTGGTGGCGGCCGTGCGCAAGGTGGCGGCGGCGGCCGGGGAGAGCCGGATCCGGTCGGAACTGACGCGGCAGCGATGACCGCCGGCGCGACGCGGAGCCGCATCCCCCGACTCGCCCTGATCGGCATCTTCGGCGGGCTCTTCCTCGGCTACGTCGGGCTCACCGTGGCGATCCCGGTGCTGCCGCGGTTCGTACGCGACTCGTTCGGCGCCTCGGACCTCGCGATCGGCTCGACGGTGCTGGCGACCGGCCTCACCGCGCTGCTGGTCCGCCCGGTCGCCGGCCACCTCGCCGACCGGCACGGCCACCGCCTCGTCATGCAGGCCGGCGCGCTGATCGTGGCCGCCGGCGGCGTGCTCTACCTCCTGCCGATCGGCCTGGGCGGCCTGATCGGCGTCCGGCTGCTGCTGGGCGTCGGCGAGGCGGCGCTGTTCACCGCGGGCGCGGTCTGGACCGTGTCGCTCGCGCCGCACGAGCGGCGCGGACAGCTCATCGGGTTGTACGGCGTCAGCATGTGGGGCGGCATCTCGGCCGGCACCTTCCTCGGCGCGGTGCTGGTGCGCTTCGGCTTCGGGGCGGTCTGGGGCTTCAGCGCCGGGATCGCCCTCCTCGGCCTGGCGCTCATCAGCACGGTGCCGGCGAGCGCCCCGGCCGGGGCGTCGTCCGGCGGGGGCGCCATCCTGCTGCGGCCGGCGCTGGTGCCGGGCGCCGCGCTCGGCCTCGCGTCCGCCGGGTACGCCGGGCTGGCCGCGTTCGTGCTGCTCCACCTCGAGGCGCGGGGGATCCACTCGGGCGCGGTCGTGCTCAGCGGCTTCAGCCTGGTGTACGCGGGCACCCGGCTGTTCATCGGGCACCTGCCCGACCGGCTCGGCCCGCGCCGCGTCGCGGCCTGGTCCGGCGCGGGCGAGGCGGCCGGCCTGCTGATCATCGCCGTGGCGCCGAACCTGCCGGTCGCCGTGCTCGGCACCGTCGTGATGGGCGCCGGCTTCTCGCTGCTGCACCCGTCGCTGGCGCTGATGGTCATGAACCGCACCGAGCGGTCCAAGCAGGGCGCGGCGATCGGCGCGTACACCTCGTTCTGGGACCTGGGACTGGCCGTCTGGGGGCCGCTGACCGGTGCGGTGGCCGGCGGGCTCGGCTACCCCGCGGTCTTCCTCGTCGGCGCGGCGTGCGCGGCCGCCGCGGCCGGCGTGGCACTCGGCATCCACGACCCGAGCCCGCGGGCGGCCGCGACGACCGAAGTCGGGAGCACCTCATGACGCCGCTGACCGTCCTGTGCATCACCGGGTGGTGCCGCAACGGCAGCACCATCATCGGCAACGTCCTCAACGAGGTACCGGGCGTCTTCCACGTCGGCGAGCTGCACTTCCTGTGGAAGAACTCGGCCGGCCGGGGCGCCAACGAGTCCTGCGGCTGCGGCGAGCCGCTCACCCGGTGCGCCATCTGGTCGAGGGTGCTCGACGCCGGCCGCCCGCCGGGCGTCACCGCGGCGGAGCACGCGGCGACGGTGACGCGCCGCCAGCGGGCCTGCGTGCGGACCCGGCACACCTGGCGGGTGCTGCGCCGCGGCGCGGACGGCGACGACATCCGCGCGCACGCCGACCTGATGACGCTGACCTACCGCACCACGGCCGAGGTCGTGGGCGCGCGGGTGCTGGTGGACACCACGAAGATCCCCGGGGAGGCCGCCCTGCTCGCGCACCTGGACGGCGTGCGGCCCTACTACGTCCACCTCGTCCGCGACCCCCGGGCGGTGGCGCAGTCCTGGAGCCACTGGAAGGACTACGCGTTCCCGATGTCCTCGACGCGGAGCACGGCGTACTGGCACGGGTTCAACGCCGCGTCGGAGGCGATCGTGCGCCGGTACCCGGACCGGTCGGCGTTCCTGCGCTACGAGGACTTCATCGCCGACCCGGCCGCGGCGGTGGACCGCCTGCTGCGGCTGTGCGGCGAGGACCCGGCGGCCAACCCGATGGCCGGCGGGCGCACGATCGAGCTGCACACCAACCACACCGTCACCGGCAACCCGGACCGCTTCCACTCCGGTCCCACCCTGGTGCGCGACCGGGACGACACCTGGCGCACGGACCTGTCCGCACGCGCCCGGCTCGCCGCCGTCACGCTCTCGTGGCCGCGGTTGCGCCGCTACGGCTACTCCCGCGCCGGCACCTTCCGCACGGACGCGCCGGGCGCCGGTGCCGCGGCCGTGACCCGGGCCGACGAGCGCTGAGGGCCGCGATGGACCTGGGACTGGACAACAAGGTCGCGCTCGTCGCGGGCGGGTCGAGTGGCTTCGGCCTCGCGACGGCGCTGGAGCTCGCCCGGGAGGGCGCGCACGTCGCGATCGGTGCCCGCGATCCCGGCCGGCTCGCCGAGGCCGAGCGCAGGCTCGAGGCCGTCGCCCGCGGCCGGGTACGGGCCACCGCCGTGGACATCACCGACGAGGCCGCCGCGCGCCGCTGGGTCGACGACGTCGCCGCCGACCTCGGAGCGCTGCACATCGTCCTCGTCAGCGGTGCCGGCCCGCCGGCCGGCATCGCGTCGACGTTCGAGCTCGCCGACTACCGGGCGGCGGCCGACACCGTGCTGCTGCCCGCGGTCGGCCTGGTGCTGGCGGCGCTGCCGCACCTGCGGGCGGCGGGTTGGGGGCGGCTGCTGTTCGTCACCTCGGAGGTGGTGAGCTCGCCGCAGCCGATGCTGTCGCTGTCCGGGGTGGTGCGGGTGGCGATCGTGCGCTTCGCCCAGTCGCTGGCGGCCGACCTCGGTCGGGAGGGCATCACCGTCAACGTGCTCGCCCCCGGCGCGAGCCGCACGCCGATGGTGGAGCGGGCCGCGGCCCGGCTCGCCGGGGACGGCGACGTCGACGCCCAGCTCGCGCTGATGGGCGCGCACAGCGCGGTGGGCCGGCTCGGCACCGAGGAGGAGTTCGCCGCGGTCGCCACCTTCCTCGCCGGCGAGCGGGCCTCGTTCGTCACCGGCGGCGTGCACCTGGTCGACGGCGGGGCGAGCGTGTCCGGGCTCGAGCACACGTACCTCACGGCGGGACGCCGGGACACCTTCAGATGACCGGCCGGATGATCGATGCGGGAAGGACGTGCTCGTGACATTCACCGAGAGAGACGTCGAGGACTTCTTCGACCAGACGCTGGACGCCTACCTGTCCTTCTGGGACAGCGACGGCGTGCTGCACACCGGCTACTTCACCGGCGACACGGACGAGGACTACCGCGCGGCCTCGGACCGGACGACGGAGATCGTCGCCGCGGACGCCGGGATCGACGCGTCCTCGTACGTGCTCGACGTGGGCTGCGGCTGCGGCAACTTCCTGGTCGCCATCGCCCGGCAGGTGGGCTGCCGTGGCGTCGGGCTCGACCTGAGCGAGGAACGGATCAAGGTGGCGCGGGAGAAGGTCGCCGGCGGGACCGGCCCGGACGTCCGGTTCGACCACGGCTCGGCCACCCGGATGCCCTACGAGGACGGCACGTTCAGCCACGTGGTCAGCCAGGACGCGCTGTGCCTGGTGCCGGACAAGGCACGCAGCCACGCCGAGATCCACCGCGTGCTGCGGCCCGGCGGCGTGTTCGCCTTCTCCGACTTCCTGCAGCCCAGCCAGGAGGTCAGCGAGCGCGCCCGCCGGCACGTGTTCGACCGGGTGCGGTGGAACTCCGGGTTCTCCTTCACCGGCTACCAGACCGCGCTCGAGTCGGTGGGGCTGGAGATGCTGCTGGCCCGCAACGTCACCGGCCACCTCGGGCAGACCTACCGCGTGCTCGGCAAGACCGCGCGGGAGCGGGCGGCGACGACCGGGGACGCGGCCATCCGCGACTGGATGCTCGCCTTCGCGGTCTCCTGCGACGAGATCCAGATCGCCATCCGCGACGGGGAGTTCGGCTGGGGCATCTTCGTCGCCCGAAAGGCGGTGAGGTAGCCGTGCGGACCACGGTGCAACCGACGATGGCCGACGTCGTCGCCGAACGCAGGAAGCAGCCCTCGCCCGGCCGGAGGTTCCTGGAGGCCGTCGCCGCCGACGGGCTGCGGGCGAGTGTCGAGTTCGACGTGACGATCACCGACTCGCTCACCAGCTCGCGCCGCAAGCCCCGGTACCCGGCGCGGAACATGCTCAAGGTGGTCGACCTGTCCCGGGAGCCGCGGCGGTTCTACTGGCACGAGTCGGCGCCGCGCCCCGGCGACCCCGAGGTCGACGGCGCGTCGATGCGGCGGGAGGCGGCGAGCCGGTTCCACAAGTCGCCGATCCCGGACCTGTTGCCGACCACGGCGTGGGTCCAGGTGCCGCCGGACCTGTGGGAGGACCCGGACGCGTTCCAGTCCTTCGTCGACTACCGGCTCATCGTCCGGCTCGGCACCGCCGAGAACGTCACGATCATCCGCGGCGAAGGCGGCCTGCTGAACATCCCCGGCATCGCCCGGATGACCTCCGCGGGACCGTTCGGGTCGACGATCCTGGCCGCCTGCAACGAGGTCGAGCAGATGGGCGGCACCGCCGACGGCCTGATCATCAACCCGGTGGACTACTACCGGTTCGTGGCGGCCGGAGGACTGATGGACGACGTCGAGCGGAACGGCGTGTTCATCGTGCGCACCCGGCTGGTCGACCCGGGCACCGCCATCGTCGGCGACTTCGGGCACGGCGCGCAGCTGTTCGACGCCGGGCGTTCGGTGATCCGCTTCGCCGAGCCGCCGCCCGGCACGTTCGCCGAGCCCGGCATCGGGCTGATGGCGGAGATCTACGAGCGGGTGGTGGTCAACCTGCCGACCAACTTCTTCGTCGTCACCCTGTGACCCTCCGATGCGCGATCCGGACGTGCTCGTGATCGGCGGCGGTGTCGCCGGCCTGTTCTGCGCCTACCACCTGCGCCGGGCCGGCGGCACGGTGGCGGTGGTGGAGAGCGGCGCGGTGGGCGGCCCGCAGTCCTGCTCGGCGGGCAACACCGGCTTCGTCGGCACCCACGGGGCGGCGCCGCTGGCCGGGCCGGGCCTGTTCCGCACGATGCTGCGCCCCGGCGGCCCGCTCTACGTCCGGCCGCGAGCCGACCGGGACCTGCTGCGCTGGCTGTGGCACTTCCGCCGGGCCGCGGCGGTCGGCGGCGCCTTCCCGGTGCTGCTCGAGCTCAAGCAGCGCAGCATCGAGATCCTCCGGGAGCTGTGCGCCTCGGGCGGGCTCGCCGGCACGTTCGCCGCCCCCGGCATGATCGTCGCCTACCGCGACCCGCGGGAGTTCGACGCGGCCCGGGCGGCCATGCCGCGTGCGGTGTCGCGCGGGGTGCCGCTGCGCGCCCTGGACCCGCGCGAGGTGGCCGAGCTCGAACCGGACGTCGAGCTCGACATCTGCGGCGCGATCTACAACGAGGACGGCGCGTACCTGAGGATCCCGGACTTCGTCGAGGCGTTCGCCGGGACGCTCCGCGAGTCCGGTGTGGACATCCATCCGCACACCGAGGTCGCCGGCGTCGAGGTCGCCGGCCGCGAGCTGCGCCGGGTGCGTACCAGCCGCGGCGAGTTCCGGCCGGGCCAGGTGGTGCTGGCCGCGGGGGCGTGGTCCGCGGGGCTCGCGCGCACGCTGGGCGTGGAGCTGATGCTCCAGCCGCTCAAGGGGTACGCGGTCACCGTCGAGGCCGCGACGCCCCGGCGGCCGGTCACGCTGGGCGAGGCCGCGATGGCGGTCGCGCCCACCGGCGGGAGCCTGCGCATCGGCGGCGTCCGCCAGCTGGTGGGCATGGACCGCACGTCCTCGGCCGCGCGCGTGGATGCCATGCTGCGGACGGTCGGGCGCTACCTGCCCCACGTGCGGGACGCCGCGCCGGCCGCGGTCTGGAGCGGCCTGCGTCCCTGCACGCCGGACAGCGTGCCGTTCATCGGGCGCGCCGGGCGCTACGACAACCTCTACATCGCCTGCGGGCACGGCCACATCGGGATGGGGCTCGCGCCGGCCGGGGGCCGGCTGCTGGCCCAGCTCGTGGCCGGCGAGCGGCCCGACGTCGACCCGGCGCCGTTCCGGGTCGGCCGGTACGGGAGGGGGGACGACCGTGGACGCTGACGTCGAGATCGGCGTCATCTGCATGGACACCGACTTCACCAAGATCCCGGGGCACATCCGCAACCGGACGACGTTCGACTTCCCGGTGCGCTACCAGGTGGTGGCCGGCGCGACGGCGCAGCGGGTGGTGAACGAGGCCGACCCGGCGCTGCTCGAGCCGTTCGTCCGCGCCGCGCAGAAGCTCGAGGCCGACGGGGTCGCCGCGATCACCGGAGCATGCGGTTTCCTGGCGATCTTCCAGCGCGAGCTGGCCGACGCCGTCGACGTGCCGCTCTACGCCTCGAGCCTCATCCAGCTGCCGATGGTCGCGCGGATGATCAGGCGGGACCGGAAGGTCGGGCTGCTCGTCGCGAGCGACACCGCGCTGACCCCGCGCCACCTCGAGGCGGTCGGCGCCGGAGACGTGCCGGTCTGCGTGGCCGGCATGCAGGACCGGCCCGAGTTCCGCGAGGTCATGCTGGAGGCGCGGCGCGCGGACCTGGACGCGGACCGGCTCGAACGCGAGGTGCTCGACGTCGTCGACGGCCTGGCCGACGCGGACCCGGACATGGGCGCGCTGGTCGTCGAGTGCACCGACCTGGTGCCCTTCGCCCGCGCGATCCAGGCGCGCATCGGGCTGCCGGTGTTCGACATCGTCACGCTCACCGAGATGGTGCACCGGAGCCTGACCCGCCGGTCGTTCGGCCGGGACCCGTGAAACGCCACGGGTTCGGCCGACGGGCTCGCAGGTGTGAGCGCTCCGCATGTTCTTCCCGGCCTGCCCGGACGCTCAGCCCGGCGGCGCGGGCGCGTCCGGCAGCGGGTCGGCGCCGGCCAGCCACCGGCTGTTGTGGACGGTCATCAGCCGGACCTCGGCGTCGGTGAACCCGGCGGCCAGCAGGCGGTCGGCGGCGAGCGCGAGGCCGTCCTCGACCGGCGGGTTGAACGGCTGGCCCAGGTCGCTGGAGACCACCGAGTGGCGCGGGCCGACCTCGCGGATGTTGCCCAGCCACACCTCCCAGGCCACCTTGCCGGTGTACGGCGTGGTGAAGCAGCGCTCCAGCAGCGCGCCCCGCTCGGCGAGCACCCGCTGGCGCGCCGCCCCGATGCGCTGCGAGGTGAACTCCGGGTGGGTGACCACCACGCGCCGCACGCCCTCCTCGACCGCGGCGTCGACCACCGCGGCGGACTCGTCCTGGTGCAGGTGCCCGGTCGCGAGCGTCATGCCGTGCGCGGCGACCAGGCGCAGCACCTGCCGGGTCCGCTCCAGCACCGCGCCGTCACCGTCGAGCACCTCCACCGGGTCGGCCGCCATGCCGGCCGCCGCCAGGTCGTCCTGCAGGCGTGCCCACATCGGCGGGGTGGCGCCCGCCGGCTCCTCGGCGCGGCAGGCCCGCTGGTTCGCGCTGTCCACCGTCGGCAGCCAGACGAACCGGGCGCCGCCGCGGCCGGCGATCTCGACCGCGATGGGGTTGAGCCCGCCGACCGCGGCGTTGAGCGTGATCGCGCCCAGCGCGTCGATGCCGGGCCGCGCGCGGCGCACCACCTCGGCGCGCTCGGCGGTGGGCACGTAGTGCGACTTCAGCACGAACCCCGCCATGCCGACCCCGGCGAACCGGTCCGCCAGGGTGACGTCGTCGATGCGCCGCCGCATCACGTCCGGCGCCACGTGGACGTGCACGTCGTAGGCGCCGCGAACCAGGTCGCGGGCGTGCGCGGAGGGCACCGGATGATCAGCCAAGCCTGTTCCGCCTCCCCGGGATCGTGCCCTCGTGGTCACCGTGGGCCGAGGGCCACGCGGTCCGGGCACATCCGCCACCGCCGAGCCTGACACACCGATGTCATCCCGTTTGTGACAATTCTGGCTGAGACATTCCGGCTGAGGCATCGTCGGCTTGATCGTAGTCCCGGGAGGGGAGGCGACCGCGTGTCCGGATCGATCGCGGTGCTCGGTCTCGGCGAGGCCGGGGGCGCGCTCGCGCGTGACCTGGTCGCCGCCGGCGCCGTGGTGCGCGGCTACGACCCCGCCGTGACGGCGGCCGACGGCGTGCTCGACACCGGCTCCGAGGCGGACGCGGCGCGTGGGGCCGACGTGGTGCTGAGCGTGAACAGCGCGTCCGCGGCCGCCGGGGCGCTGCGCGCGGGCCTCGCCGGCCTGGGCGACGGCGCGGTCTGGGCCGACCTGAACACCGCCTCGCCCGGCGCCAAGCGCGAGCTCGCGGCCGTCGCGGCCGGGCACGGCGCGCCGTTCGCGGACGTGGCGATCATGGCGCCGGTGCCGGGCCGCGGGCTGCGGGTGCCGATGCTCGCCACCGGCGGCGCGGCCGGGCGGGTCGCGGAGCTGCTGAACCCCCTCGGCGCGTCGGTCGAGGTGCTGGCCGGGGAGGCCGGGCTGGCCGCCGAGCGCAAGCTGCTGCGCAGCGTGTTCTTCAAGGGCATGGCCGCGGCCGTGGTCGAGGCGCTGGCCGCGGCCCGCGCCGCCGGGTGCGAGCGGTGGCTGTACGAGGCCGTCGTCGCCGAGCTGACCGGTGCCGGCGAGCTCACCGTGGACCGGTGGGTGCGCGGCTCGCACCAGCACGCCGTGCGCCGCGCGGCGGAGATGGCGGCGGCCGCGGAGATGCTCGGCGAGCTGGGCGTGCCCGCCGACGTCGCGGGCGCCGCCCGCGACCAGCTCGCCCGGCTGGGCCCGCCGGCCGGCGGCGCGGGCAGCGGGTGATCACGCGGCGGGGGGCGGGTGGGCGATGTGATCAGCCGAGTAGGCGGGTGAGCAGGGTGTCCACCGCGGACAGGCCGCTGGCCAGCGCGGCCTCGGGGTCGTCTGCCTGGGCGATGAGCAGGGCGGCCTCGGCCACCGCGGCCAGGATCATGTGAGCGAAGGTCTCCGCCTCGGCCTCGGGGATGCGGCCCTGCGCGGCCAGCGCGGCGAGGATCGCGCGCAGCCCGCCGAGCGTGTGGGCCTCGTCGAGCTCGCGCCAGCGCTTCCAGCCCACCACCGCCGGCGGGTCGATCAGCACGATGCGCTGCACGGCCGGATCGAGGGCGACGCGCAGCCACGTGGCGCACGCCGCGCGCAGGGCCTCCAGCGGATCCGAGGCGGCCCCCGCCGCCTCGGCCGCGGCGGCGGCCAGCCGGGCCACCTCCCGGTCGAGCACCGCGTCGTAGAGATCCTCCTTGGTGGCGAAGTGGTGGTACAGCGCGCCGCGGGCGACACCGGCGGCCGCCAGCACCGCGCCCACCGACGTGCCGTCGTAGCCGCGCTCGCCGAACAGCTCGCGGGCCACGCCGACCAGCGCGTCGCGGGTCGCTCGGCCCTTCTCCACCCGGTTGTCCATCGCGGTCAGTCTAAGGGGGCTGCCAAACCGACTGTCGGTCTGCTAGATTCCAGACCGTCAGTCGGTTTGTTTGTTTGGGGATCAGGGAGGGAGACGCCGATGACCGGCACGACGACGGACACGCCCGCGGTGGCGCGGATCGAGATCGACGGCGGGATGGTGCTGGGGTACCGCGAGCTCGGGGACGGCCCGCCGGTGCTGCTGCTGCACGGATGGCCGACCTCGTCCTGGCTGTGGCGCCGCGTGATGGTGCCCATCGCCCGCACCAACCGGGTCATCGCCATGGACTTGCCCGGCTTCGGGGCCTCGGACAAGCCGGCCGACGGCCGCTACGACTTCCCCGACTTCGAGCGCGCCGTCGACGGCCTGCTCGACCGGTTGGACGTCGACCGGGTGGCCGTCGCCGGGCACGACCTGGGCGGCCCGATCGCCGTGCACTGGGCGCTGGAGCGGCCGGCCCGCGTCACCGCCGTCGCGCTGCTGAACACCTTGCTCTACCCCGAGTTCTCGCCCGAGGTCGTCGAGTTCGTGACCATGCTGGCCACGCCGGGCCCGCGGGAGCGGGCGACCAGTCCCGAGGGGCTCACCGAGCTTCTGCGGCTGGGCGTGGCCGACGAGGCCGCGCTGCCCGACGACGCCCTGGCCGAGCTGCTCTCGCCGTTCGCCGACGCCGCCGCGCGGCTCGCGCTCGCGCGTGCCGGGATCGGCCTGCGGCCCGCGACCTTCGCCGACCTGGCCGCCCGCTTGTCCACAGTGGACGTTCCGGTGCGGGTGGTGTACGGCGAGCGGGACCGGCTGCTGCCTGACGTCGCCGAGACGTTCGCCCGGCTGGGCCGGGACCTGCCGACGGCGCGGGTCACGGCGCTGCCGGACTGCGGCCACTTCGTGCAGGAGGACGCCCCGGACCGGGTGGGCGAGCTGCTCGCGGAGTTCTTCGGTTCGGTCGAGGCCGGCGGGGTGGCGTCATGAAGCGGGACAACCGGTTCTGGCGCGACGAGGCGCTCGGCGTGCCGCGCGAGCTGGCGCTGAGCGGTGGCCGGATGCGGGTCTTCGAGGCCGGGACGGGGGAGCCGCTGGTGTTCGTGCACGGGGCACTGGTCAACGCCAACCTCTGGCGCAAGGTCGTGCCGCGGCTGGCGCCGCGCTTCCGGTGCGTGACGCTGGACCTGCCGCTGGGGTCGCACCAGCTGCCGATGCCCGCGGCGGACCTGTCGGCCACCGGCCTGGCCGACCTGGTCGCCGAGGCGGTCGCCGCGCTCGACCTGCCTTCGCCGACGCTGGTGGCCAACGACACCGGCGGCGCGCTGAGCCAGATCGCGCTCGCCCGCCATCCGGAGCTCGCGTCCCGGTTGGTGCTGACCTCGTGCGACGCCTACGACAACTTCCCGCCGCGCTTCTTCCGAGTGCTGCTGTGGCCGACCCGGTTCCCGGCGCTGGCCCGCGCGCTGTTCGCGCCGCTGCGGCTGCGCGCCGCCCGCAACACCCCGCTCGCGTTCGGTTGGCTCACCCGCGCCGGCCTCGACGCGCGCGCCGGCGACTCGTACGTGCTGCCGATCCTCACCGAGCCGGCGATCGGCGCGGACTTCGCCCGCTTCGCACCGGACGCCCGGCACACCCTCGACGCGATCGAGCGGCTGCGCGGCCAGCACCGGCCGGTGCTCATCGCCTGGTCGCGCGAGGACCGCTTCTTCCCGCCCGAGCACGCCCGGCGCCTCGCGGCCGACCTCCCGGGCGCGCGCCTGGAGTGGATCGACGGCGCGTACACGTTCTCCATGGAGGACCAGCCGGAACGGCTGGCCGGGCTGATCGACCGGTTCGTCCGGGACTCCGCCGCCTGAACGCCCGCGGCGGCTACGTGCCGGACGTGACCTCCTCGGTCGCGTCGCCCGGCGAGACGAGCCCCGTCTCGTAGGCGAGCACGACCGCCTGCGCGCGGTCGCGGAGGTTCAGCTTGGCGAAGATGCGCGTCACGTGGGTCTTCACCGTCGCCTCGCTGAGCGTCAGCCGCGCGGCCAGCTCGGCGTTGGAGTGCCCGTGGCCCATCAGGGTCAGCACCTCCCGTTCCCGCGGCGTCAGCGCGCCGAGGTCGCGGTGCACGGCGGGCGGGCCGCCGCCGGAGGCGTAGCGCCGGACGAGCCGGCGGGTGATCGACGGGGCGAGCAGCGCGTCGCCGGTGTCCACCAGGCGCACCGCGGCGACGAGGTGCTCGGGGGTGACGTCCTTGAGCAGGAAGCCGCTCGCGCCCGCGGCGAGCGCGGCGTAGACGTAGCGGTCCAGGTCGAACGTGGTCAGCATCAGCACCCGGCAGCCGGGGCAGTGCGCCAGCACGTGGCGGGTGGCCTCCAGGCCGTCCATGGTCGGCATGCGGATGTCCATCAGCACCACGTCCGGCCGCAGCGAGCGCACCGCCGCGACCGCCTCGGCGCCGTCCGCGGCCTCGCCCACGACGTCGATGCCGCCGGAGGTGAGGATCATGCGGAAGCCCGTGCGCACGAGGGCCTGGTCGTCGGCGATGACGACGCGGGGCGCGGCGGGGCGCGTCACGGCCGTTCCAGCGGGATCCGCGCCCGGACCCGGAACCCGCCACCGAGCCGCCGCCGGGCGTCCAGGTCGCCGCCGAACACGGCGACGCGCTCGCGCAGCCCGAGCAGGCCGCGGCCCTCGTCGGCCGCCGTGCGGCGCGGCGGGGCGGCCGCGCCGCCGGACAGCACGCTCGGCCCGCTGTTGAGCACCTCCACCCGCAGGTAGTGGTCCGCGTACCGCACCGTCACCTCCGCCTTGGACCGGTCGCCGTGCTTGAGCGCGTTGGTGAGCGCCTCCTGGATGATCCGGTACGCCGTGGTGTCCACTCCGGACGGCAGCGGCCGGGGCTCGCCGGAGATGCGGACCTCCACCGGCAGGCCGGCGAACGCGACGCGGTCGATCAGCGGGCTGAGCCGGCCCAGCCCGGGCTGGGGCGCCAGGCCGGTGCGCTCCTCGCCGTCGGCCGGCGGCGCGAGCACGCCGAGCAGGTTGCGCAGCTCGGTCATCGTGTCCCGGCCGGCCGCCTCGACCGCCCGCAGCGCCGCCTCGGCCTGGCCGGGCTCCGCGTCCAGCACGCGGCGCGCCGCCCCGGCCTGGACCACCATGACGCTCACGTTGTGGCTGACGATGTCGTGCAGCTCCCGGGCGATCCTGGCCCGCTCGGCGTCGACCGCGTGCTGTGCGGCGCTCTCCCGCTCCCGCTCCAGCAGCCAGCCGCGTTCCTCCAGCGCCCGGACGAACGCGCGCCGCGCCCGGACGAGCCGCACGGCGAGCACCGCGGCCGCCAGGACCGCCACCGCCGCGACGACCAGCCACGCATCCACGCCATCACTGTCCCAGGGCGTGCCGGCCCGCGCATCAACCCCCGGGCCGACGGCGTACATCCCCGGGATGACCCGGCCGGGCGGTTACCTCCCCGGGCCGATGACCCGGCGCGGACGGCTGCCCCAGGATGCAACGGTGACGGTTGACGAGAGCACCGCAGCGGTGGTCGTGGAGCTGACCTCGGTGCACAAGGAGTACGGCGACTCGGTCGCCCTGGACGGGATCTCGCTCGCGGTACGCGCCGGAGAGGCGGTCGCGGTGATGGGCCCGTCGGGCAGCGGCAAGTCCACGCTGCTGAACATGGTGGCCGGGCTGGACCGGCCGACGTCGGGGTCCGTGGTGGTGCACGGCGAGGACCTGGTGGCGCTGAACGAGACCGGCCTGGCCCGCTTCCGCCGCCGCCGGATCGGCATGATCTTCCAGTTCTTCAACCTGCTCGACGACCTGCCGGCGCTGGACAACGTGGCGCTGGCCGCGCAGCTGACCGGGACCTCGGCCGCACCGGCGCGCCGCCGCGCGCTGGAACTGCTCGACGAGCTCGGCATCGCCGACCGGCGCAACATCTACCCCGCCCAGCTCAGCGGCGGCGAGCGGCAGCGGGTCGCGGTCGCCCGGGCGCTGATGAACCGCCCGGCCGTGCTGCTGGCCGACGAGCCGACCGGCGCGCTGGACAGCCGCTCGGGCGAGCAGGTGATGGACCTGCTGCTCGACCTCAACCAGATCGGCCAGACGCTGCTGCTGGTGACCCACGACGAGCGGCTCGCCACCCGCTGCGCGAGCCGCCTGGTGGAGGTCGTCGACGGCCGGGTCGCGAACGAGAAGACCCTGGAGCGCACGCCGTGAGCGCCGTGTGGCGGGTGTCGCGGGCCGCGGTGCGGCGGCGCAGGCTCCAGACGATCGTGATCGGCGTCGTGGTCGGGGTGTCCACGGCGACGATCGTGCTGGCGCTCGCGTTGCTGACCTCCGCGTCGGCGCCGTTCGACCGGGCCTTCGACCAGCAGAGCGGGGCACACCTGGTCGCCGCGTTCGACCGCACCATGGCCTCCGACGCCCGGCTCGCCGAGACCGCCGACCGGCCGGAGGTCGAGGCGGAGGTCGAGGCGACGGCCGGCCCGTTCGGACAGGTCACCCTGGACACCTCGGCGAGCGGGGGCCAGGCCCTCGGCGCGCTGACCATGGTCGGGCGAGCCGATCCCGGCGGATCGGTGGACCGGCTCGACGTGTGGCAGGGCCGGTGGGTCGACAAGCCCGGCGAGATCGTGCTGAACCTGGTGCCGGGCAGCACCGGTGTGATCGAGCTGGGCGCCCGGATCGAGATCCCGGGACGGCCCGCGCTCACCGTGGTCGGCTTCGCCTACTCGGTGAGCCAGTCCGCCGGCGCCTGGGTCACCCCCGGCCAGCTTGCCGAGCTGGGGCCGACGGCCACCCAGATGCTGTACCGCTTCGCGCACGCCGCGACCGCCGCGGAGATCGACTCGGACCGGGCCGCCGTGACGGCCGGGCTGGCGCCGCAGGCCGTGCTCGGGACGCAGTCCTACCTCACCGTGAAGGAGCGGCTCACCTCCGAGCTCGCGGTGTACGTCCCCTTCCTGACCGTCTTCGGGGTGCTCGGCCTGGCGGTGGCCGTCCTCATCGTGGCCAACGTGGTCAGCGGCGCGGTCGTGGCGGGGTTCCGCCACATCGGGGTGCTCAAGGCGCTCGGTTTCACCCCGAACCAGGTGATGGCCGTCTACCTGGTGATGATCGGCGTCCCGTCGGTCGCCGGCTGCGTGCTCGGCACGGTCGCGGGCAACCTCGCCGCGCGGCCGTTGCTGGCCGACGCGTTCGGCATCTTCGGCACGAGCCAGATCGGCATCGATCCGGTGGTGGACGTCGTCGCGCTGCTCGGGATGCCGCTCGTGGTCGTGCTGGCCGCCCTGGCGTCCGCGTTGCGGGCACGCCGGCTGCCGCCGACCGAGGCGATCACCGCGGGCAGCGCGCCGCGCGCCGGGCGGGCGCTGCGCGTCCAGCGGTGGCTGGGCGGCACCCGGCTGCCGCGCTCGGTGAGTCTCGGCCTCGGCGTGCCGTTCGCCCGCCCCGCGCGCAGCGGGCTGACCCTGGCCGCGATCGTCCTCGGCGTGGTGACCATGACACTCGCGATCGGGGTCACGATGTCGGTCAACGCCTACGTCGGCGCGACCCGACCGGCCCACCCCGACCGGGTCGAGCTGCTGGCGGGCGGGCCACCCGGACCTCCGGGAGCCGCGGAACCCGCCGCCACGCCGACGCTGACCGACGCCGCGGACGAGGCGCTGCTGCGCTCGCTGCCCGGTGCGCTGCGCGTCGCGGCGGTGTCGGAACAGCAGGTCCACGTGGTCGGCGGGAGGCAGAGTGTGCAGGTCCGCTTCTACCGGGGGGACACCGCCGACCTCGGCCCCCAGGTCCTGCGGGGACGGTGGCCGCAGGCCGCCGGCCAGGTGGCGGTCCCCACCCGGTTCCTCAACAGGCGCGGGCTCGCGGTCGGCGACACCGTCACCGCGGAGCTCGGCGGGCAGCGCACCCGGCTGCGGATCGTCGGCGTCGTGCTGACCAACAACGCCGACACGATCTACGCCGACTGGCGGACCCTGACCCGCCTCGCCCCGGACGTGCGGGCCGACACCTACGAGGTCCAGCTCGCCCCGGGCGCCGACCGGCAGGCCTACGTGGACGCGGCGCAGGCGGGCGACCCGGGGCTGACGGCGCTGCCGCCCCGCGACACCACCTCGGACCAGGCCGTGGTGCTCATCGGCTCCGCCACGCTGCTGACGCTGGTGCTGGGCGCGGTCGCGGCCCTCGGCGTGTTCAACACCGTCGTGCTCAACGCCCGCGAGCGCCGCCGCGACCTGGGCATGCTCAAGTCGATCGGGATGACCCCGCGCCAGGTCACGGTGATGATGGTGACCTCCATGGGCGCGCTGGGCGTGGTCGGCGGGCTGCTCGGCGTGCCGCTCGGCGTCGCCGCGCACCGGCTGGTCGGCCCGGCCATGATGCGCGCGGCCCAGTCCGACGTCTTCGACTTCGTGATGAACGTCTACCGCGCCCCGGTGCTCGTCCTGCTGGGCGTGGGCGGCGTTCTCATCGCCGTGGCCGGCGCCGTCGTCCCGGCCAGGAGCGCGGCCCGCACGACCATCGCGGAGGTCCTGCACAACGAGTGATCCGCGGCGCGGGGGTCGCTGGATAGGCTGGTCGGGTGGCTCCCGAGCTGACCCTGCTCTCGCGGGTGTCCTTCCGCGGCCGGGAGGTCACCGGCCCGCGGGTGCGCGACCTCCTGGCCCTGCTCGCCGCCGACCTGCGGGCCGGTTGCGGCACCGGCCGGCTGGTCGACGGGCTGTGGCCGGACGAGCGTCCGGAGAACCCGACCAAGGCGCTGCAGATCCTCGTCTCCCGCCTGCGCGCGCAGCTCGGGCCCGACACCGTCGCCCGGACCGCCACCGGCTACCGGCTCACGCTGCAGGACGACCAGGTCGACAGCGCCGCGGTGCTGCGCGCCGCCGAGGCCGCCGCGCGGCACGCCCGGGCCGGGGACCACGCGGTCGCCCTCGCCGAGGCCGAGGCGGCCCTCGCGCTGTGGGACGGCGTCCCGGCCGGCGGGCGGCCCGGCGACCCGCTCGCCGGGCTGCGGGCGGAGCGGGCCGCCACCCACCGCTCGCTCGAGCGGACCCGCGCGCTCGCGCTGTCCCGGCTCGGCCGCCCCGCCGAGGCCGTGGACCCGCTCGCCGCGCTGGCCGCCGAGCGCCCGCGCGACGAGGAGGTGCTGGCCGAGCTGATGCGCTGCGAGGCGGCGACAGCGGGCCCGGCCGCCGCGCTGGCCCGCTACGACGGCTACCGCCGGGCGCTGCGCGAGGAGCTGGGCACCGATCCCGGGCGCGCGCTGCAGGCCCTGCACGGCGAGCTGTTGCAGCGGACCGCGCCCGCGGTCCGGCACGGCGTCCCGCACGAGCCCAACCCGCTGCTGGGCCGCGACGCCGACCTGGCCGCGGTCGCCGAGCTGCTGCGCACCTCCCGGGTCACCTCGGTCGTCGGCCCGGGCGGGCTGGGCAAGACCCGCCTCGCGCACGCCGTCGGACGCGCCGCCGAGCAGCGGGTCGTGCACGTGGTCGCGCTCGCCGGGGTCGGCTCCGACGAGGGCGTGGCGGCCGAGGTCGCCTCGGCGCTCGGGGTCGGCGAGGCCCGTCCGGGCCTGCTGGCCACCGACGTCGTCACCGGCATCGTCAACGCGCTCGCCCCCGGCCCGGCCCTGCTGGTGCTGGACAACTGCGAGCACGTCGTCCGCGGCGCGGCCGACCTGGTGCACACCCTCGTCGCGGCGGTGCGGGAGCTGCGGGTGCTCACCACCGGCCGGGCCCCGCTCGGGCTGTCCTCGGAGTCGGTGTACCCGCTGCCGCAGCTGGACGAGGCCACCTGCGCCGAGCTGTTCGCCCAGCGTGCCCGGGCCGCTCGGCCCGGGGTCGAGCTGCCGCCGGACGCGGTCGCCGAGGTGTGCGGTCACCTCGACGGGCTGCCGCTCGCGGTGGAGCTGGCCGCGGCGCGGACCCGGGCCATGTCGGTCGCGGAGATCGCCCGCAGGCTGGAGGACCGGTTCGCGGTGCTGCGCGGCGCGGCGCGGGACGCCCCGCGCCGCCACCACACGCTGCACGCCGTCGTCGAGTGGAGCTGGAACCTGCTGGACCCGGCGGGGCGGGCGGCGATGCGCGCGCTGTCGGCGTTCCCCGGCGGGTTCACCGCCGACCTCGCGCGGCAGGTCGCCGGCGGCCCCGGCGGCCCCGACCTGCCGGCCGTGCTGGAGAACCTGGTGGACCAGTCCCTGCTCACGGTCGCCGACACGCCGGCCGGCGCCCGGTTCCGGATGCTGGAGACGGTGCGCGAGTTCGCGACCGCGCGCCGGGACGCGGCGGGCGAGACCGAGCGCGTGCTCGGCGCGTACCTCACCTGGGCGCGCGAGCTCGGCCTCGCCCACCACGACGGCCCGATGGGACCCGACCCGGAGCGGTCGCTCGAGCTGGCGCGCGCCGAGCAGGACAACCTCCTGCAGGCGGTGCGGCTCGCCATCGCCCGGTCCGACCTCGACACGGCCGCCGCGGCCGCCGCGCTCCTCGCGGCCCTGTGGACCGTCGACTCGAACTACGCGCGCATGGCCGTGCTGACCGACGAGACCGCGTGGCCGCTGTCGCACTACCACCCGGCACCCGCGTTCGTCGAGGCCACCCGGACCGCGGCCACGCTGTGCGCGGCGTACTCGCTCACGCTGCGCGGACCGGGCGCGGCGCGCCAGGTCGTGGTGCTGCGCCGGCTCGGACCGGCACCGCCCGACACGCCGGTGCGAGCCGTGGCGACCCTGCTGCGAACCGCCCCCGGGATGGAGCCTGCGACGCTGGCCGGTCTGTGCGACAGCGACGAGCCGGGGCTGGCCGGGGTCGCCTGCGGCGTCACGAGCTACCTGCTGGAGAGCGCGGGCGACGCGGACGGCGCGCTGAAGGCCGCCGAGTCCATGTACGAGAAGTTCACCCGGAGCGACCTCCCGTGGGTGCGGATGATGTGCTGCGGCCGGCTGGCCGAGCTGCACATGAACCGCGGCCAGGGCCCCGAGGCGTTGCGGTATCTGCACGAGGCGCTGGCGACGGCGGGGCGGCTCGGCGACTGGCCGGACGTGATGGGGGTGCGGTGGGGGATGACCCTGGCGAACCTGCAGGCCGGCGCCCCCGACGAGGCGGAGCGCTGGCTGGAGCTGACCGGGGACCTGCTCACCGACCTGGCCGCGTACCGCTCGTTCGCGCTCGCGGTACGCGGCGAGCTGCTGCTGGTGCGCGGCGCGGTCGACGACGGTCTCGGCCACTGGCGGCGGGCCGTCGAGGTGATGATGACCTCCCGGCTCGCGGACCTGCCGGTCGAGCCGGGGCTCGAGGTGTGGTCGCTGGAGCTGCGGGCGGTCGCCGTGGTCGCCCACGCGCGGCACGGCCGGCCGGAGCTGGTGGCGGGGACGGTGGAGGAGCTGGCGACCGCGCTGCGCGAGCTGCTCGTCTCCGGCGACCGCTACCAGCCGAGCTACCTCGCGGGCCTGCCGCTGTGCGGCGCGCTGCTGCTGGCGCTGGGCACGACCGACCTCGCCCTGGGCCGCCCGCCCGGCCCGGCGGTGCGGATGATCGCGCTCGCCGAGCGGCTGCGCTACCTGCGCCAGTTCCAGCCGACCATGTCCGCCGCGAGCGTGCGGGAGGCGGCCGAGCGGGCCGACCGGCCGGCGTACGCCGACGCGGTGTCGTCGTACGCCGACCTGGGACCCGACGAGCTGCGGGCGGCCGCGTCGGTCCTGCTCAGGGCGACGGGTCGCGGTTGAACAGCTTCTTCGCCCAGACGTAGCCGAGTAGCGCGATGCCGCCGCTCCACGCGATCGTGAGGACCCCGCTGCTGCCGATCGGGGTGCCCATCAGCAGCCCCCGCACGGTCTCGATGAACGGGGTGAACGGCTGGTACTCGGCGAAGGCCCGCAGCCCGGCCGGCAGCGAGTCGGTCGGCACGAACCCGCTGCTGAGGAACGGCAGGAACATCAGGGGCGCGGGCAGGTTGCTCGCCGACTCGACGGTCTTGGCCACCAGCCCGAACGCGACCGAGAGCCAGGTGAGCGCGAAGCTGATCAGCGCCGCCACGCCGATCGTCGCGAGCCACTCGACCGGGCCCGCCGACGGCCGGAACCCGACCAGCAGCGCGACGCCGGTCACCAGCGCCATCCCGACCATCGCCTGGATCATGCTGCCGATCACGTGTCCGGTCAGCACCGACACGCGGGCGATGGCCATCGTGCGGAACCGGGCGATGATGCCCTCGGTCATGTCCATGGCCACGGAGATCGCCGTGCCCTGCGCCGAGGCGGTGATCGTCATCAGGATGATCCCGGGCGCGAGGTAGTTGGCGTAGGCCTCGCGGCCGCCGGTCGGCCCGCCGAGCCCGTCGCCCATGGTGCCGCCGAAGACGTAGACGAACAGCAGCAGGAACACCACCGGGATGCCGGCGAGCTGCAGCGTCATCGACGGGTAGCGCAGCATCCGCTTGAGGTTGCGCCGCAACATGGTGGCCGAGTCGGTGAGGGCGAGGGACAGGGTGGTCATCGGGAGGTCACCTTCCGGTCGGCACGCCCGGTGAGGGCGAGGAAGACGTCGTCGAGGTCGGGGGTGTGCACGGACAGTTCCTCGGCCTCGACCGAGGCACTGTCGAGCCGGTCGAGCAGGGCCCGCAGCGACGGGATCCCGCCGTCGCCGGGGATCTGCAGGGTGAGCGCGTCGTCGTCGCGGGACACCTCGCCGAACAGCCGTGCGGCCGCGTCGAGCCGGTCGGTGTCGGCGAAGCGCAGGCTGACGTGCCCGCCGGGCACCAGGCGCTTGAGCTCGCCGGGGCTGCCCTCGGCGACCAGCCGGCCGTGGTCGAGGACCGCGATCCGGTCGGCGAGGTGGTCGGCCTCCTCCAGGTACTGGGTGGTCAGGAAGATCGTGACGCCGTCCGTGGCCAGATCGCGGATGACCGCCCATACGTCGCGGCGGCTGCGCGGGTCCAGCCCGGCGGTCGGCTCGTCGAGGAAGATCAGCCGTGGGTCGCCGACCAGGGTCATCGCGAGGTCGATGCGCCGCCGCATGCCGCCGGAGTAGGTGGCTGCCGGCTTGTTCGCCGCGCCGGCCATGTCGAACCGGTCGAGCAGCGCGGCCACCCGCCGGCGGCCCTCCCGGCGACCGAGGTGGTTCAGGTCGGCCATCAGGCGCAGGTTCTCCTCGCCGGTGAGCAGGTTGTCGACCGCGGAGAACTGGCCGGTGACGCCGATCGCGGCGCGCACCGCGTCGGGCTCGGTGGCGAGGTCGTGGCCGACGACCCGCACCTCGCCCGCGTCCGCGGAGATGAGCGTGGACAGGATGTTGACGGCGGTGGTCTTCCCGGCGCCGTTGGGGCCGAGCAGCGCGAAGATCGCGCCGGCGCCGACCCGCAGGTCGATCCCGTCGAGGACGACCTTGTCGCCGAACGACTTGCGCAGGCCGGTGGCCGTGACGGCCGGTGGGTTCGTGTTCATGCGGCGAGCGTGCCGCCGCGGTGGATCAGCCCGGCTTCACCGCGGTTTCAGGCGCTGTCGTCCGGTATCGGCTCGGCGCCGGGCCCGGGCGTGCGCACGTCGGTGAACGCGCGGATGCCCGCCACGACCCCGTCCAGCGGCACGGTCATGGTGGTGCGGGTGGCGATCTCGACGAGGATCTTCGCCGGCAGCTCCGGCATGCCGGTGAGGTCCGTCGCGACCCAGGCGACCGTCCGGCTGGTCACCTTCGGCAGCCGGGCGAGCCCCTCGGCGATCGCCTCCAGCTCCGCGCTCGCCAGGGCGGTGTCGGTGTCCGCCTCCGCCACGCGGTCGGCGGCGGGGCGGCTGACCCGGTCCTCGGTTCCCTTGCGGAACACCACCTTCTTCGCCGACGGCAGGGTCGTCAGCGGGTCGGCGCACACCGTGCAGTCCGGGTCGTGCCGGCCGTAGGGGCCGCGCACCGCACAGCTCGTCCGGTCCGGCGTGGTGCTCAGGAACCAGAACGCCCAGCAGGACTGGCAGCAGAACACGTCGGTCGTCGTGCCGTGCCACTGCCGTGCCTGCGCGGCCTCCTGCTCGAGGACCAGCCGCTGCGCGAACTCCTCCCGCTCGGCCACCTCGCGCCGCGCCGCCTCCTCCAGCTCGGCCACCTCACCGCGCAGCGACGCGTTGGCACCCGACAGTTCCGCGTTCGCCGCGGCGAGCTCGTCGACCCGGGTGCGCAGGGCGTCGCGCTCGTCCTCGGCCCGGCCGAGCGCGCTCCGGTGCCGTTCCCGCTGCCGTGCCCGCGCCTGCTCCGCCGTGTCCATGACCGAGTCGACCGCGGCGCGAACCTCCCGCCGCATCGCCTCCCGGACGGGCGCGAAATCGAGGAGCCACGACCAGATCCGCCCAACCATGCGCGCAACCGTAGCGAGCCGGTCATGATCCACCAACGCCACCGCTCGGTGCGGCGGCGCCGGGTCTGCCCGTGCCGTCACAGGTCGGTGGCGATGATCCGCTCGACGTTGCGCTCGGCGAGTGCGGTGATCGTCACGAACGGGTTCACGCTGGTGTTGCCCGGGATCAGCGCGCCGTCGACGACGTAGAGGCCGGGGTGGCCGTGCAGGCGGCCGTAGTTGTCGGTGGCCTTGTCGAGCACCGCGCCGCCGAGCGGGTGGTAGGTGAGGTGGTCGCCCCAGATCTTGTAGACGCCGAACAGGTCGGTCCGGTAGATCGTGCCCTCCCTCGCGTTGATCCTGTCGAAGATCGTCCGCGCGGCGTCGATGCCGGGCTGCTTCCAGGCCGTCTGCCAGTTCAGCTCGACCCGGTTCGCGGTGGCGTTCCAGGAGAACCGCGCGCGGTTGGGGTTGCGGGTGATCGACAGGTAGAACGAGGCGAACGTCTCGATCCCGGTGGGCAGCGGGGCGACCTCGGCGAACACCCCGCCGGCCGCCCAGTTGTCGATGCCGGCGGTGGGGATGGAGGACTGCACCGCGCCGGTCGGGTCCCACAGGTGGTTGGCCCGCCCGCACATGACGTTGCCGTTGTCGCCCCAGCCCTTGCCGATCTCGGCGTTCAGGCCCGGCAGCGCGCCGGTGGCCTTCAGCCTGGTGAGCAGCGTGCTGGTGCCGACGCTGCCGGCCGCGAAGAACACCCGGTCCGCGGTGACGGTCTTGGTGGCCGTGACTCCGCCGCCGGTGTCGAGGACGTCGACGAGGACGGTGTGGCCCCCGCCGGGCGCCGGGGTGACCGTGGTGACCCGGTGCAGCGCCGAGATGGCGACCCGGCCGGTCGCCGCCGCCTGCGCGAGGTAGGTCTTCGGCAGAGTCTTCTTGCCGTGGTTGTTGCCGTACAACAACTCGCCGCCCACCGCCGACTTCGGGGCGGTGCCCGCCGCCTCCCGCTTCATGTACTCCATGTCGTACACGTTGGGCACGAACACGAACGGGAACCCGGACCGCTGCGCCTGCTTGCGGCCGACCCGGGCGTACCCGTAGCAGTCCACGCTCTCCCACCAGGACACGTCGACGTCGTTGACGCCGAGCCCGGCGTTGGCCCGCGGGTAGTACACGCCGTACATCTCCGCGGCGTCGACCGAGGGGAGGACGGCGCCGAAGTTCTCCCGGCGCGGGGTGACCGCCATCCCGCCGTTGACCAGCGACCCGCCGCCGACGCCGCGACCCTGGTACACGGTGATGCCGCTGAACTCCTCGGCGTCGAGGATCCCGGTGTAGCGGGGGACGTCCCGGTCGATCGGGAAGCCGAGGAAGTTGCTGACGGGCTGCTTGGTCCTGGTGCGCAACCAGTAGGACCGGTAGTCCGGCGCGGTCATGTTGGCGAAGATCCTGCCGTCGCTGCCGGGGGTGTCCCAGGACAGGCCCATCTCGACCATGTGCACGTCGTGGCCCGCCTGGGCGAGCCGCAGGGCTGTCACCGATCCGCCGTACCCGGTGCCGATGATCAGGTTGGGCACGTGCGCTCCGTCGCCGATCGGCGCGGCCGCGGCGGCCGGCTGAGCCCGGGCCACGGTCGCCCGCCCGGCGAGGGCAGCGGCACCGATAATAGAACCAGTTCCTGCGATGAACCTGCGACGGGTGAATGAGCTGGAACCGTTACTGCACATGGCATCGTCGCTCATGTGACGTCCCTCACTACTCGGCAGAGTAGAACAAGTTATACGGCGATTGGGGCGTCAAGTCACTACGTACCCGCGGGTAACATGGCGGCGCCGCGGGTCAGTGATCGAGCTCGGCCGCGGCGACCGGCCGGCCGAGGTGGTAGCCCTGGGCCTGGTCGCAGCTCAGCTCGCGCAGGATGTCGAGCTGCCGGGTGTCCTCCACGCCCTCGGCGACCACGGTGAGGTCGACCGCGTGCGCCATCGCGATGATGCTGGTGACGATCGCCTCGGCGTCCTTGGACCGGCCGAGCCCCGCGACGAACGTCCGGTCGATCTTGAGCGTGTCGAGCGGGAGCGCCAGCAGCTGGGCGAGCGAGGAGTAGCCCGTGCCGAAGTCGTCGATCGCCAGGCAGGCGCCGAGGTCACGCACCGCGGCGAGGGTGCGGGCGGCGGCGGCCGGGTCCCGCATGATCGCGCTCTCGGTGATCTCCAGGCACAGCGCGCCCGCCGGCAGCCCGGTGGCCTCCATCGCGTCCCGCACGGTGGGCACCAGCTCGGGGTTGTCCAGCTGGCGCGCGGACAGGTTCACGGTGAGCTGCAGGCCGGCATGGCGGGCGCGCAGGCCGATGATCTCCTCGGTCGCGGTGCGCAGCATGTGGGCGCCGATGATGTCGATGAGGTCGCTGTCCTCGGCGAGCGGGATGAACTCGCCGGGCGAGATGAGCCCGTAGCGGGGGTGGTTCCAGCGCAGCAGGCCCTCGACCGCGATGGTGCGGCCGCTGCGCAGGTCGACGATGGGCTGGTAGGCCAGCCACAGCTCGTCCTTCGCCGGCGCCTCGCGCAGGTCCTGCTCCAGCTGCAGCCGGCGCTGGGTGCTCTCGCGCAGGTCGACGTCGAAGAACGCGTGCCGCCCGCGGCCGCGGGTCTTGGCCTGGTACATCGCCAGGTCCGCGTCGCGGAGCAGGTCCTCGCCCTCCCGGGCGTCCGCCGCGTCGGCGATCACGATGCCGACGCTCGCGTCGATGTGCAGGCTGCGCCCCTCGACGACGACCGGCTGGTTGAGCTGCTCGCGGATGTGCTCGGCCAGGCGCCGCGCCTCGTCCGGGCCGCTGACGTCGTGGGCGATGACCGCGAACTCGTCGCCGCCGAGCCGGCCGACGGTGTCGCCGCGCCGGATGTTCCCGCGCAGCCGCGCGCCGATGATCTGCAGCACCTTGTCGCCGACGCCGTGGCCCAGGGAGTCGTTGATGACCTTGAACTTGTCCAGGTCGATGAACAGCACCGCGGTCGGCCCGGGCTGCTGGGCGCGTGCCTCGGGGCTCAGCCGGTCGATGGCGACGGTCCGGTTGAACAGCCCGGTCAGCGCGTCGTGGGTGGCCTCGTAGTCGCGCCGCCGCTCGATCATCCGGCGTTCGGTGATGTCGGTCATCGAGACCACCACGGCCGCCGGGAGGTCGTCCGGGTCGAGGGCCCGGCAGCTCATCGACAGCCAGACCCGGCTCCCGTCCGGGCGGACCGAGCAGACGATCAGCCCGTTGCGCGGCCGGCCGGTGCGTCGGGTGTGCGCGGTCGGGTAGTTCGACAGCGGGATGGGCGCGCCGGTCTCGTCGTAGAGCTCGGCCAGGGTCGACGGCGCGCCGTAGGTCTCCTCCTGGGTGACCCCGAGGATGCGCTCCGCCGCGGGGTTCATCGCCTCGACCAGTCCGGTCGAGCCGATCACGATGACGCCCTCCTCGATGGCCGCGACCACCGTGGTGAAGTACTGCTCGGCGCGCCGCCGGGCGGTCTCGTCGGCACAGATCAGCACGTAGCCGCCGTCCATCCGGGCCACCGACACGCGGACCGCGAGCGCCGTGCCGTCGGACTTGCGGTGCTCGGCCTGCACCACGCCGCCGGCCTCGAGGATGGCGGCGGGATCCAGGGGAGCGCCGACCAGCCGGTGGATCGGCCGGCCGATCGCGTCGGCGCCGCGGTGGCCGTAGACGGTCTCCGCGCTCGGGTTCCAGCTGGTGACCACGCCCTCCGCGGTCGTCGCGACGAGGGCGTCGCTGACGTGCGTGACGAGCGCGGCCTGGTAGCGCAGCGCCGCCGCCGCGGCCTTCTGCTCGGTGACGTCGCGCATGATCACCTGGAACGCCGGCCGTCCCTCCCAGGTGGTGCGCACGGAGACCGACTCCACGTCGATGGTGCCGCCGTCGAACTGCAGGAGCATGGTCTCGGCGGGTTCGCTGGTCGCGCCCGGCTCGTTCAGGTCCGAGATGCGGCGCAGCATCCGGGGGACGGACTCCGGGTGGACGAAGTCGACGATGGGCCGGCCCAGGATCTCGGCGGCGGAGGAGGCGCGCACGAACCGGACGGCCGCCGGGTTCACGTACACCACCCGGCCCGCCTCGTGCACCACGATCGCGTCCGGGGTGAGGTCGACGAGCAGCCGGTACCGGTCGGTGAGGTCGGTCAGGGCCTGGCGCTGGTCGTGCCGGCCGCTCACGTCGGTCGCGATGCCGACCAGGCTCCGGCGGTCGGGGTGGGCGGAGATGCGGGCCCGGAACTGTATCCAGCGGACGTTCCCGCCCGGGTTCTCGCACGGCTGCTCCAGCTCGAACCCTTGCCACGCGGGAGCCGTTCTGGCCGCGATCGTCAGCGGGGCGACCAGTTCGGACAGCCGGGCCCGGACGAGCCGCTCGTCCGCGCCGCCCAGGCCCACCATGTCGTCCAGGCCCGGCATCCAGGTGAGGTTCCCGGTGGCGAGGTCCAGCCACCACACGACCGCCGAACCGGCCGACAGGGCCAGCTCCATCACCAGCTCATGGTCGATCCCCGTGTCACCGATGAGCCCGCTCACGTCACGGTCTCCTGGCCCCATGTTCCGTCCGATCCGTCGTGGAGTGACCACTGTGGAGTCTTCCGCGTCATCGCTGAATCCGCTCACCTTAGACTCGTGACGCGCTGTTGTATTGACTGCCACTCGGTCGCCGGGCGAGAACGCCCCAAGCATGATCCACCACGGGACAATCCCCGGGGGATACGGGTATTGTCGGCGGCCGGAATGTCCTGCTGATCGGCCCGCGGCCACCCGGAACGGGATCTCCCGAGGTCGCGGTGTCCGCCGGGTGGCGGAGTTACCATGGCCATGCCGGCGTTGCGCACAGTTCGCCGTCCGCGGCGCGTACCGGCCCTCGAGTTGGGGGGAGCTGAAGGTGGCTGCGAACCAGGTGGGTATCTGCGGGATCGGCGTCGTCAGCGGGTACGGCTGGGGTCGCGAACCGTTGTGGGACGGGCTCGTGTCGGGCAAGCCCGCGGCCACCGTGGCGCCGGATCTCGGCCAGGCCCCGGGCGAGACGGTCTGGGCCGCCCGGGTGCCCGACGGGGGCGACCCGGAGGACGGCGCGAGCCGCTTCGCCCGCGCGATGCGCGCGGCCGCGCGTGAGGCGATCCACGACGCGGGCGCCCGTGGCTGGCTGCCCGGAAAGCGGGTCGGCCTGCTGCACGCGGTGGTGCTCGGCGAGGTGGATCTGTGGCGGGATTTCTACACCGCCCGTGACGGCCGGCTCTCGGTGCACGAATATCTGGCGTTGATGCCGTCGACACCGATGTCGACGTTGATGCAGGAATACGGATTCCACGGCCCGGCGATGACCGTCTCGGCAATGTGCGCATCCGGAAACGCCGGTTTGATCACCGCGAAGTCGTGGCTGGACGCGGGCATTGTCGACGACGTGGTTTTCGTGGCCACGGATCTCTCGCTCACCCCGGAGAACATCCAGCATTTCGTGCGGCTCGGCGTGGCGATCGTGGACGCCGAGCCGCTGCAGGCGTGCCGGCCGTTCCAGGAGGGCAGCCGGGGCTTCATCATGGGCGAGGCGTCGGTGTCGTTCGTGCTGTCCACCCGCGCGAAGCGGCCGTACCTGCACACGCTCGGCGGCGCGATGTCCCACGACGGGCACCACGTGACCTCCATCGACCCCTCGCTGACCCATGTCACCACCTGCGTGCGGGACGCGCTGGCCAACACCGGGGTGCCGGCGTCGGCGGTGCGCTACCTCAACGCCCACGGGCCCGGCACGATCCAGTGCGACCGTGCCGAGGCCGCGGTGCTGGAGGAGCTGTTCCCGGCCGACACCGGCATCTACTCGGTCAAGCCGCTGACCGGTCACTGCCAGGGCGCCGCGTCGGCGGTCGAGGTGGCGGTGACCGCCCTGGGCTACGACCGCGGGCTGTTACCCGCGCCTCCGACGGTGGCCCCCGGCCACCCGCAGCTGCTCGACGGCCCCACCCCGATCACGGGTGGTATCACGGTGAAGTCGTCGATCGGCATGGGCGGCCACAACTCCGCGGTGGTGCTCGCGCCGCCGGCCTGACGGCTCGACGGCCACGAACGCCGCCGCCGCTCAGCGGCCGGTGATCAGTGGCCGGTGATCAGCTCGACCGCGTCACGGTCGAGCGCGCCGAGGGTGTCGTCCGGCCGCAGGAGCCGCCGGCACCCGTCGAGCTCGACGACCGCCCAGTCGCTCCGCGCCGGGGGCTGGACCACCGCGAAGCGGGTGTGCGCGGTGGCGCAGTCGTCGGCGGGACCGGCGGCGTCGAACGCGGCGCGCAGGGTGGAGGCCGGCGTGCCGCGCAGCAGGTACCCCTCGCGGAGCCGGCCGACCGGCAGGTCGCCCCCGCTGATCCGGTCGTAGACGCACACGCGGAGCGAGGTGACCGGCCCGGACCACGACGGCCGGGCGGGAGCGGGCCGGGCGTGGCCCAGGTCGAGGGCGATGAGGTCCTTCCACGCATCGGCACAGCCGCTCGGGTCCGGGGTCGGGACCTGCGGCCGGCGCACCCGGGTCCGCGACAGGGTGCGGTAGGGCAGGGAGTCGAGGAGGTCGGTCACCTCCCGGCGGGGGAGCCCGCAGCCGTCGGTCGGCGCGGCCGGCAGCAGCGCCCGGCCGCCGGCGTCGACCAGCAGGACGTACGGCGGGTGGACGGCGATCGCGGGGCACAGGCCTTTCGGCGGGTCGGACGGCCGGCGCAGCAGGGCGACCAGGCGCGCGCCCGGGGAGCCGGGCGCGGCGCCGGCGCGTTCGGTGACGATCACCGACCAGCCGCCGGTGCCCGGCACCCCGCGGCAGCGCAGCACCCAGGCCGGCACGAAGTCGCCGGGGATCCCGCCCCGTGCCGGTGTCTTCGTTGCGGGTGTCTTCGTCGCCGGCGGGATCGTGAGCGGGCCGGGCAGCGTGTCCGGGCAGGCGGCGTCGACCCAGACCGGCGGCGCCGGCCCGGCGGCCTCCCGGTCCGGGAGCGACTCGTTGCGGCCGCACCCCGCCGTCACGCACACCACCGCCACCGCCGCGACCGCGGCCCGCCACGAATGCCCACCCATGCCGGAAGGACGGTGTCCGGCGAGTATCGGTTGCACGCGCCGCGGACCCCGGCGCACCCGCTGTGTCCTATGTAGACGATTGGTGGCGCATGGTGACGTCCACCCGGTGCGCGCCGGTGAGGGTGGTGGGGATCGCGTGACCGGGCCGCGCCACACCGTCCACCGTGAACGAGTCGATCTCGGTGCCCGGGCCGGTGACGGTGATCTCCAGGGTGAGGCCGCGGTACCCGAGGCCGGACAGCCGCAGCCGGGCGAAGCCGTCCGGGACCACCGGCCGGAACCGGAGCTCGTCCACGTCCGGGCGCAGGCCGAACAGTCCGTGGTGGATCATCGCGAGGTAGCCGGCGGCGCTCCACAGCTGGCGTGCGGACCCGTCCGGGCGGGCGGTGTCCGGGCGGTAGAACTCGTGGAAGGTCGGGGCGCGCGCGGCGAGGTCGGCCAGGCTCGCGAGCTCGGCGGCGAACACCGGGACCGCCCCGCGTTCGGCCGCCGCCCAGCCCCAGTAGCCCTGCACGAACGGCCACACCGTCGCGTTGTGGTAGTGGTACTCGTCGCGCAGCAGCCACGGCCGCCACAACGCGTACCGCGGCCACAGGCACGGCAGCCCGTGCCGCGTCGGCACGACCGTGCGGAGGATCGTCGCGGCCGCCTCGTCGTCGGCCACGCCCCACAGCAGGGCCAGCGCCGTGCCGAGCCCCTCCCAGCGATCCGAGAGGCGACCGCAGGCGTCCTCGTAGTACGCGTAGCGGCCGCGCCCGGGCTGCCACAACCGCTCGTTGATCGCCCGCCGCAGCGCCGCGGCCCGCACCTGGAACGGCTCCGGGTCCTCGCCGAGCAGCGCGGCCGACCGCGCCGCGAGCGTGTAGGCGCGGTGGTGCAGGACGTTGGTGCTCAACGCCTTCGTGGCGCCGACCGCCCGGCCGGAGAACGCGAACCGCGGCGGGTAGCCGCTGTTGGATTCCATGAAGCTGGCGCAGCCGCGGAACAGCGCGCCGTCGAAGACCTCCCGCTCGGCCCGGGCCAGGCTCGCGCGGTTCACCTCGTGGCTCCAGCGCAGGAAGCCCTCGTCGCCGGTGGCCAGGAAGCACGCCCACGCGCCGACGGCGCCGACGACGGAGTCGGTCAGCCGCGGCCAGCCGCCGAAGTGCGCGGACCGGTCCTGCGTCCACGGCCCGCCGGCGGCCGCCACCCCGCGCATCGTCGCGCGGGAGACGTCGGGATGCAGCAGGCCGCACCCCAGGTCGATGGCGTACGAGGCGTCCCGGACCCACACCGCCGGCCAGGACTCGCCCGCCACGAACACGCCGTCGCGGACGCTCGCCCCGATGTCGCGGACCGCCGTGGCGTAGGCCGCGTCGTAGGTCGTGCGGCCGGAGTCGAGGCGGGGAGGCACGCGGGCACGGTACCGGCCGGGAAGGCCACCCGGCGCCGCGTCGTGGCCCTCACCTGTCGAGGAGCTCGACGGTGACGCGCCCGTGCCCGACCCGGACGGCCGGCTGACCGCACGGTCACCCCGGGTCGGGCACCGTCGACCCGTGCGCCGGATGCCCGCGGTCGTGCTGAGCCTGCTCGCCCTCGCGGGCGTGCCTCGGGCGTGACGTCGCGCACCTTCGCCCACGGCGACCGTGCGGTGCCGGTGCCGCCGACCAGGGCATCTGCGGGCCACGCACCGTCCGGCCGGCGCGTGGCGGACGTCCGCTCCATGCCAGCCCTCAGCTTTGTTCGGCCCTGACCGATCCGTGGGGCACATCGGACTGTTGTCGAGGTGGGTTACCCAACCGAGTGGAAGGCCTGGCGGAGCTACATGACTAATTCATCCAACGAGGCACCGCCGCCCGCGGGCGGTCGTCGCGGACGGTTCTTCGCCAACCTGCCGGTCGGGCTGAAGATCGCCGCCGGCGTGGCCACCGCCTGCGTGGGCATGGCGGCCATCACGATCGTCGGCGCCATCCACCTGAGCAACCTGAAGGACGGCCAGGCCAAGCTCAACGAGACCGCCGTGGCCCCGCTGACCGAGTTCGACGAGGTGCGGCGCGCGTACCTGCAGACCCGTGTCGACGCCCTCGCCGACGGCTGGGTCGCGACCTCGAACGGCGCCGAGCACGCGGCCTACCTCGCCGACGTCCAGACGCTGAACGCCGGCATCGAGAAGCTCGGGTCGCTCGCGCGCACCGAGACCACCAGGAATGCCGTCGCCGAGCTGAAGGACGCCTGGACCAAGTACGAGGCCATCGTGTCCAGTGACGAGTTCCTGCGGCTGGCTCGCAGCGGAGACCGCGCGGCCTACACCGCCGAGCGGGACACCAAGATCAAGCCCCAGGCCCAGCGCATCGAGGCCGCGCTGGAGACGACCGTCACCGACATCAACACGCAGGTCACCGCCGAGCTGCAGCGGGCCGAGGACGAGTACACCGGCAGCCTGTGGACGTTCTTCAGCGTGGCCGGGCTCGCGGCTCTGCTGTCCATCGGGCTTGCCGTGTTCGCCACCCGGGCGGTGACCCGCCCGCTGCACCGGGTCTCGGCGGTCCTGGACGCGGTGGCCGACGGCGACCTGACGAAGCGGGTCGACGTCCTCGCCCGCGACGAGGTCGGCGTGATGGCCGCCTCGGTGAACCGCGCGGCGGAGGGCATGGCGGTCACGGTGCGGGCGATCGCCGGCGGCGTGCGGTCGCTGGAGAGCTCGGCGCAGGGGTTGTCGTCGGTGGCCACGCAGGTGGCGGCCAGTGCCGAGGAGACGAGCGCGCAGGCCGGTGTGGTGGCCGCGGCCGCGGAGCAGGTGTCGCGCAGCGTGGAGACGGTGGCGACGGGCTCGGAGGAGATGGGGGCGTCGATCCGGGAGATCGCGCAGAACGCGAACGAGGCGGCGTCGGTGGCTTCGCAGGCGGTGTCGGTGGCCGAGGCGACCAACGGCACGGTGGCGAAGCTGGGTGAGTCGTCGGTGGAGATCGGGAACGTGGTGAAGGTGATCACCTCGATCGCCGAGCAGACGAACCTGCTGGCGTTGAACGCGACGATCGAGGCGGCGCGGGCCGGGGACGCCGGCAAGGGGTTCGCGGTGGTGGCGAACGAGGTGAAGGATCTGGCGCAGGAGACCGCCAAGGCGACCGAGGACATCTCGCGCAGGGTGGAGCTGATCCAGTCGGACACGTCGAACGCGGTGAGTGCGATCAGCGAGATCGGTCAGATCATCGCGCGGATCAACGACTACCAGATGACGATCGCGTCGGCGGTGGAGGAGCAGAGCGCGACCACGACGGAGATGAACCGGAGCGTGACCGAGGCCTCCACCGGGGTCACGGAGATCGCGTCGAACATCGCGGGGGTGGCCGAGGCGTCGCAGACGACCACGGCCAGCGTGACCGACACCACCCGGGCCTCGCAGGACCTCGCCCGGCTGTCCGCCGAGTTGCAGGAGCAGGTCGGCAAGTTCGTGATCTGACCGCACGCACCACACGGCACCCGGCCCGGACGAACCGTTCGTCCGGGCCGGGTGACCGCTGCGGCGGCGGGCTCAGCGGCGGGTCCGGAAGAACGACCGGAGGTCGCCGGCGAGCAGGTCCGGCGCGTCGGTGCCGGAGAAGTGCCCGCCCCGGTCGAACTCCGACCAGTGCACGATGTTGTGGTCCCGCTCGGCGAAGCGGCGGATCGACGGGAAGTCGTTGGCGAACACCGCGACTCCGGTCGGCACCGTGCCCCGGCCCGGGTCGGGCCGGTCGGTGTGGGCCTGCTCGTAGTAGATCCGCGCCGAGGACGACACGTGACCCGACAGCCAGTGCAGCGACGCGACGGTGAGCACCACGTCGGCGTCGAGCGCCTTGTCCATGTCCGGAGGGTGGTCCCCGAAGCCGCGCAGCGGGTCCAGCACCCACGCGAGCTGGCCGGCGGGGGAGTCGGCCAGCGCGTGCGCGAGGGTGACCGGCCGGGTGGACTGGATCTTGTTGAATCCGGAGTGCTCGGACTCGAACCGCTGCGCGAACGCGAGCCGGCGGTACTCCTCGTCCCCGAACCCCTCGAACTCGGCCGGGTCGCCGCTGGGGTAGGAGAAGACCTGCGCCACGTGCACCGCCGACACCGCGTCCGGCGCGAGCCGGCCCACGATCGGGGAGATCATCGAGCCGCCGTCGCTGCCGGCCGCGCCGTAGCGTTCGTATCCGAGCCGGCGCATCAGCTCCACCCACGCCTGCGCCACCCGGTGCATGTCCCACCCGGACTCGGTGACCGGCCCGGAGAACCCGAACCCGGGGATCGACGGGACGACGAGGTGGAACGTGTCGCCCAGCAGGTCGAGGACCGGCAGGTACTCCACGAACGTGCCCGGCCAGCCGTGCGTCAGCAGCAGCGGGAACGCGTCCGGGTTCGCCGAGCGGACGTGCAGGAAGTGGATGTCCACGCCGTCGATCTCGGTCAGGTACTGCGGGTGGGAGTTGATCCGCGCCTCCTGCGCGCGCCAGTCGTAGTCGTTCGCCCAGTAGCGGACCAGCTCGCGCAGCGAGCCCAGCGGCACGCCGTGGCGCCAGCCCGCGCCGGCGACCTCGTCGGTGGCCCATCGGGTGCGCGCCAGCCGGTCGCGCAGGTCGTCCAGCTCGGACTGCGGGATGTCGACCCGGAACGGTCGGATGTCGGTGCTCATGCCGTCGATCGTGGCCGCCGGCGCGGGGCGGGCGTGAGAGGAGATCAGGCCATCGATGCGGGTGTTTCGGCCATGCCGAAGGTCTCCCGGTAGGCCGCCGGCGCGACGCCCACGAGGCGGCGGAAGTGCGGGCGGAGCGCCGCCGCGGAGGAGAACCCGCAGTAGCGGGCGACCTCGTCCACCGGCAGCCGGGTCGACTCGAGCAGTTCCTGCGCGCGGATCACCCGCTGGTGGGTCAGCCAGTTCGCCGGTGTCGCGCCGGTGATCTCGCGGAACCGCCGGTCGAAGTTGCGCCGGCTCATGGTGGCCCGCCGCGCGAGCACGTCGACCGGCAGGACCTGGTCGAGCCGGGTGAGCGCCCAGCTCATCGCCTCGCCGACCGGGTCGGACTCGTCCGGTTCCGGCACGGGCGAGGTGATGTACTGCGCCTGGCCGCCGGCGCGGTGCGGCGGCACCACCATGCTGCGCGCCAGCCGGTTGGCCACGTCCGCGCCCGCCAGGACGCGGACCAGGTGCAGCCCGAGGTCCATCCCGGCCGCGCCGCCGCCCGCGGTGAGCACGTCGCCGTCGTCGACGTAGAGCACCGCCTCCCGCACCCGGACCTTCGGGTACAGGCTCGACAGCAGCGGCGCCAGCGCCCAGTGGGTGGTCGCCGGCCGGTCGTCCAGCAGCCCGGCGGCGGCCAGCACGAACGCCCCGCTGCACAGGCCCGCGACCCGGGCGCCGCGGGCGTGCGCCGTCCGCAGCGCCTCCAGCGCCTCCGCGGGCGGCGCGTCACCCGGTGACGTCCAGTGGGGCACGATCACCAGGTCCGCGTCGCGGATGGCCGCGAGGTCGTGGGGCAGGTCCTGGGTGAGCCCGCCGCCGCGCATGGCCGCACCCGGCTCACCCGCGACCACGCGCAGGTCCAGGCCCGGCAGCTCGCCGTACTGCAGGGCCATGTCGAACACCCCGAGCGCGAACGACATGATCCCCAGCGAGGCTCCGTCGAACAGCACCACGACGAGGCGGGTCCGAGGTGGTGAAGCTGGCATCGCCGCCATGCTCGCACCTCGTGCCGCGTCCGGGCAACGCGTCACCGCCGGGCCCGGCCCGGGACCAACGCCGTGCCGGACCGGGTCCATCGGCCGTCCGCGTCGGTGATGTTCGCCCCTGCCGCGGTGCGCCGGCCGGTTGGTTGACTGTCGGATCGACATCGGACGGTTACCGGGGGTGGGCGGTGGTGGAACGGAACGACGGTCCCGTGCGCACACCCGACTGGCGGGCCACCGTGCTCGGGTCCTCGGCGAGGTTCGAGGCGCTCCCGCCGCCGGCCGCCGCTGGGGCGAAGGCCTACTCCTGGCAGCCCCGGGTATGCGCCGGAATCGGTCTGGGCGTCCCGCTGAGCAGGCTGGACTCGCTGGTGTGGACGGGCCGGGAGCTGCTGTCCCGACCCGGCCACCCGCCGCGGCCCGCGGCGCCGTCGGGGATCTGGTCGCCGCCCGCCCTCGACCTCACCGAGGGCGTCGCGTACCTGCGTGGCCCGGTGCTGCTGCCCGGGCACGAGGACGGGGCCGGCTACCGCCTGGCCGACAGCTTCGACATCGCCTTCCCGGACCTGCGGTCGTTCGTATGGCAGCTGCACACCGCGCTGGAACGCCGCACGCCCGCCTGGTTCGGGAGGCTCTGACCGGGCCTGTGCACGACTGGTCAGTGACCGGATCGGGTGATCGTCGCGCGCCACGCGATCCCGATCGGCCCTGGTGAGGGACGGCGCCGCTACGGTTCGTCGGTGATCAAGACTGGCCGGCGGGTGCGTTCCGCTCCGTGCGAGGCGCGTCATGCGTAGGGCGTTGCGCGGGGTGCGGCGGCTCGCGGCGTTGACCGCATCGGCCGCGCGGGTCGCCTGCGCCCGGCTCGCCTACCCGGGCGTCGTGATCAGCGGGTCGGTCATCGGGCCGGGGTGCGAGATCCGCGCCGGCGCCGGTGCTCGGTTGGAGCTGCGCGGGGTCGTCGTCGGGCGGGGGTGCGTGCTCGTCGCGGGACCCGGTGCGGTGTTGTACGTCGCCGCCGAGTCCATCGGCCCGCACTCCGTGATCGTGGCGCGCGAGCACATCGAGATCGGGTACGGCACGTTGCTCGCCGAGATGACCGTCGTGCGCGACGCCGACCACGATCGACCGCTGTCCACCGGTGCGCACGTGTCCGCTCCGGTCCGGATCGGACCCGACGTCTGGCTCGGCGCGCGGGCGACCGTGCTGCGCGGCGTGCACGTCGGCACCGGGGCGACCGTCGGCGCGGGCGCCGTCGTGACCCGGCACGTGGCACCCGGCGAAACCGTGGCCGGAGTGCCGGCCCGACCCGTCCGGCACACCGCGGCGGAAGGACGGAAGCCGTGACCACGCCGGCCATCGATGGACTCGTTCGGGTGGCCCGCGCGGTACGCCTGCACGGCGTGCGGGCCCGGGCGCGCCATGCATGAGCCGAGTCGTCGGGAGGTGTGGTGGTCGGGGTGATCGGCAGGCGGGCGGTGCTCGCCGGCGGCGGGGCGGCCGCGCTCGGTGTCCTCACGTCCCGCGGCGCCGGGACGGCCCAGGCGGTACCGGCGGGACCGCCCGCGGGGACGCGTCGGCGCGCGGTCGCGTTCCTGGACGCGATGACGCGGGCGCACGGGCGGCCGGGCGAGCCACGGCTGCCGCAGTCCTACGCCGACCAGGTCGGCTTGTACACCACGGGGTTCACCTACGACGCGGCGCTGGCCGTGCTCGCCTTCCTCGCGGACGGGCGGCGGGAGTCGGCGGAGTCGGCGCGCCTGCTGGGGCAGGCGCTGGTGTACGCCCAGGAGCACGACCCGCACCACGCCGACGGGCGGTTGCGGCAGGCGTACACCGTGGGCCCGTACGTCCGGGACGGTGTCGAGCAGCCGGACGGGTTCGTCCGTCCGGACGGGACGGTGAACGTCGGCGGCGCGTTCGGGTTCATCGGTTCCGGCACCGGCGAGTGCGCGTGGGCGGGGCTCGCGCTGTGCGCCCTGCACGACCGGTTCGGCGACCGCGGCAGCCTCGCCGCGGCGGTGCGGCTCGGCGAGTGGATCGTGGACACCTGCCGCTCACCCGGGCGGCTGGGCGGGTTCACCACCGGGATCGACCGCGACGGTGCCCGGTCGCCGCGGGTGAGCACCGCGCACAACGCGGACGTGGCGGCGCTGTTCGGCCGGCTCGCGGACCTGACCGGCGACCGCGCCTGGGCGGCCCACCGGCGGGCGGCGGCGCGGTTCGTCGCCGCCATGTGGAGCCCGCGGGAGCGGGCGTTCGCCTCGGGCGCGCCCGACGGCGCCACCCCCGAGGTGCTGCCGATCGTGCTGGAGGCGCAGACCCATCCACGGCTGGCCTTCGCCGGGTACGGCCCGTCCCTCGGCGTGCACACCGCCGCGCGCCTGTTGACCGTGACCGACACCGCGCGGCGCCCCAACAGCGCGCTGGCCCGCGGCCGGCGGTTCACCGGCGTGACCGTCTCCACCGCCTCGCGCACCGCCGACCCGGCCGTGCCGATCGAGCCGGGGCTGCCACGGCCCGACCCGTACGCGGTGTGGCTGGAGGGCACCGCCCAGTACGTCCTCGCCGCGCGCCGCGACCCGGCCGGCCTGCTGGACGCGATCGTCCGCCTGCGGACCCTGGCCGAGGCGCAGGTCCGGCTGGGCGGCGGGCAGACCGTGGCCGGCCGGGCGCTGCCCGCCGGCTCCGGGCTCGTCTCTGCCACCAGCCCGCTGCACGTCGGGTACGTCGACTCCGGCTACTACCCGGTCGCGCACGTCGGCACCACAGCGTGGTTCGTGCTCGCCGCCACCGGGACCGACCCGCTGCGGTTCGGCTGACCCGGCGCGGAATTCGCGGGGTATTCTTTTTGTCCGCACAATGGAAATGCATTCTCGCGGAAATTCGCGTTTTCGCAGCTGTGTGATCGCTAGGCCTTTCGGCCCATTCGGCGTATCGCCGAACCTCGCAGTCGATTGGGCGAATTGCGGAATGTTGTCTTTCGGTGCCGCCTATCCTAGTATTCGATTCACGTTCGCGCGGACGCTCCCAACCCTGCAGTTCGGCTGATCCGGCGCGCCCGGATGAGCCGGAACATCCTTGTGAATGAGGGAGAACCCTGTCATGGGAAGAATCCGCAGATCCTGGGCCCGGCGCCTTGCCGGACTCGGCACGGTGGCGGCGACCGCAGCCGCGTTGACGACGGTGGGCGCCAACCCGGCCGCCGCGGACGAGGGCCACATTCTGGGTACCGCCAACCCGACCGCGATCAAGGACAGCTACATCGTCGTGTTCACCGAGGGCGCCGCCGCGACGCGGGGCGTGAACACGATGACGGCTGATCTCGCCGGCAAATACGACGCCAAGGTCGACTACACCTACCGGAACGCCCTGCACGGCTTCGCCGGCACGCTGACCGAGCAGGCCGCGAAGAAGCTGGCCGCCGAGCCCGGTGTCGCCTACGTGGAGCAGAACGGCACCGTGTCGCTGGCCGACACCCAGCCCAACCCGCCGAGCTGGGGGCTGGACCGCATCGACCAGCACGACCTGCCGCTGGACTCCAGCTACACCTACCCCAACTCCGGGTCGGGCGTCACCGCCTACGTCATCGACACCGGCATCCGCACCACCCACCAGCAGTTCGGCGGCCGGGCCAGCTGGGGCACCAACACCACCGGGGACGGCAACAACACCGACTGCAACGGACACGGCACCCACGTGTCCGGCACGATCGGCGGCAGCTCCTACGGCGTGGCCAAGAACGTCGACCTCGTCGCGGTCAAGGTGCTCAACTGCGCCGGCTCCGGCTCCTTCGCGGGCGTGGCCGCCGGGATCGACTGGGTCACCGGACAGCACACGTCCGGGCCGGCCGTGGCGAACATGAGCCTCGGCGCCCAGGGCAGCGACGCCACCACCGAGAACGCGGTGCGCAACTCCATCGCCGACGGCGTGGTCTACGCGATCGCGTCCGGCAACTCCAACGCCGACGCCTGCAACTTCACCCCCGCGCGGGTGGCGGAGGCCATCACGGTGAACGCGTCGACGAACACCGACGCGCGCGCCTCGTTCTCCAACTACGGCACCTGCACCGACATCTTCGCCCCGGGCCAGGACATCACGTCGGCCTGGAACACCAGCGACACCGCGACCAACACGATCAGCGGCACGTCGATGGCGACCCCGCACGTGACCGGCGGGGCGGCGCTGCTGCTCGGCGCGGACCCGAGCCTGACGCCGGCCCAGGTGGCCGCGCAGATGGCGAGCAACGCGTCGACGAACAAGATCAGCAACCCGGGCAGCGGCTCGCCGAACCGGCTGCTCTACGTCAACACCGGCGGAGGCACGCCGGGTTCGCCCACGGTGGGCAACCCGGGCAACCAGACGGGCACCGTCGGCACCCCGGCCAGCCTGAAGGTGTCGGCCACCGGCGGCACCCCGCCGTACACCTGGTCGGCCTCCGGGCTGCCGGCCGGGCTGTCGATCAACTCCGGGACCGGCCAGATCTCCGGCACGCCGACGGCGGCCGGCACCTCCAGCGTGACGGTGACCGCCACCGACAGCGCGAGCAGGACGGGCAGCGCGTCGTTCCAGTGGACGATCAACCCGGCCGGCGGCAGCTGCGGCAGCCCGGGTGAGAAGCTCAGCAACGGCGGGTTCGAGAGCGGCACCGCGGGATGGTCCAACGCCACCTGGACGATCTACCCGTGGACCGGCACCGGCGCGCCGCGCTCGGGCAGCTACTCGTCCTGGATCAGCGGCTACGGCTACACCGCGACCGAGACGCTGCAGCACTCGGTCACGATCCCGGCCGGCTGCACGAACTCGGTGCTGTCGCTGTACCTGAAGATCAGCACCGCGGAGTACGAGGGCCCCGCCTTCGACTACTTCACCATCTCCGCGGGCTCCACCACCCTGGCGACGTACTCGAACCTGGACGCGAGCTCCGGCTACGTCCTGCACCAGTTCAACGTGGGTGCATTCGCCGGCCAGACCGTGACGATCAGCTTCACCGGTGACGAGGACTGGTCGCTGCAGACCTCGTTCGTCCTCGACGACGTGTCGGTGATCGCGGGCTGACCACCGGCGGGGAAGGCGGCCCGGCGGGACATCGCGCCCGCCGGGCCGCCGAACGCGGTTCCCACACGCGAGGGCCGGCACTCGGCGCCAGGAGAGGTTCGCCGCGCCGGGTGCGTTGCCCCGGGCGAACGCCTCAGGTCACCCGGCCGGCTGCCGACGTGACTGCCGCAGGTGAATTACGCAGCAGGAGGTGCGACTTGGGCAGGTTGCTGGCGCCGGCCGTGACACTTCTGGGACGGCTGCGATACGCGCACAAGATCCTGCTCGTCGCGGCCCTGCTCGTGCTGCCGCTGGGCTTCGTCACCTTCGGCTACGTCGACATCCAGCGTGGCCAGGTCGCGTTCAGCGAGACCGAGCGCGACGGCGTCGCCTACCTGCGGCCGCTGCTCGACCTCACCGTGCGGGCCGTGAACGCCCGGCACCTGGCGGCCACCGGCGAGGACCCCTCGAGCGCAGGCGTCGACGCGGCCGCCGGCGCGGTCGACGACGTGGACGGCCGGTACGGCGGCGCCTTCGAGACCACCGAGCTGTGGAACGCGGCGAAGGACGCGCTGGGCCGGGCCGCCACCACGCGGACGCCGGCCGACGCGCTGGGCGCCTACGACAAGGCGACCGCGGCGCTGCTCGCCGTCGTCAACCGGGTGTCGGACCGGTCGAACCTGACCCTCGACCCGGACCTGGACTCCTACTACGTGATGGACGCCCTGGTGTTCCGGCTGCCGGTGCTGCTCGACACCGTCGGGCATGCCGTCGACGAGGCCCTCGTCACCGCGAACGGCACGCCGGACGAGGTCGACTCCGCCCGCATCGACCTCGCCGTCGCCAGCGGCACGCTGACCACCACGATCGACGCCGTCGACTACGGGCTCGAGACCTCCTACGCGCACACCGCGAACGCCGACCTGCGGGCCACCAAGGACGCCAAGGCGGCGATGCTGACGAGCGTGGGCACCGCGCTGACCGAGACCAAGGCGGCGGTGCGCAACGAGCGGCTCACCGAGCTGCGGGCCGGGACCGTCGACACGTTCAGCACGGCGGTCGCCGAGCTGAACGGTTCGCTGGTGCCGATCCTGGACACGCTGCTCGAGACCCGCGTCGCCGGCTTCGAGGCCAAGGCGTTGACGGTGGAGCTGGCCGCGGGGCTGGGACTGGTGGGGGTGTACCTGCTCGCCGGCTTCTACCGCTCGGCGACCGCGCCACTGCGGCGCATGGTCGGCGCGCTGGGCGGTCTCGCCGAAGGGGACCTGACCGGCCACGTGCCGGTGGACACCCGCGACGAGGTCGGCAAGATGGCCGCCGCGTTCAACGACGCCCTGACCCGGATGCGCACGGCGCTGCAGGCCCTGCGCGGCAACGCGTCGGACGTGGCCGGGTCGTCGAGCGAGCTCTCCGAGGTCAGCCGCGCGCTGCGCAGCGGCGCGGAGGACACGTCCTCCGAGGCCGGGGTGGTGCGCAACGCCGCCACCGAGGTCGCACGCAACGTCGAGACCGTCGCGCACGGAACCGAGGAGATGGGTGCGGCCATCCGGGAGATCGCCGGTGGCGCGGCCGAGGCGGCCACGGTGTCCGCGCAGGCGGTGCACGCCGCGAGTGCCAGCAACGACGCGGTACAGCGGCTGGGTCAGAGCTCCACCGAGATCGGCGACGTGGTCAAGGTGATCACCACGATCGCCGAGCAGATCAACCTGCTGGCCCTCAACGCCACGATCGAGGCCGCGCGCGCCGGTGACGCCGGCCGGGGGTTCGCGGTCGTCGCCGGCGAGGTCAAGGACCTCTCCCGGGAGACCGCCCGGGCCACCGAGACCATCACCACCCAGGTCGACGCCATCCAGGCCGACACCCGGGCGGCGGTCGCCGCGATCGCCGAGATCGGCGAGATCATCGGGCGGATCAACGAGATCCAGACCACGATCGCCTCCGCGGTCGAGGAGCAGACCGCGACGACCGGGGAGATGAGCCGCGGCGTCACGGAGGTCGCCACCGGGTCGGCCAGCATCGCCGACGGGCTCGCCGGCGTGGCCCGCAGAGCCGAGCAGACCACGTCCAGCGCCGTGGTGACGGAGAACGCGGCCGAACAGCTCGCGCGGACCGCCGACGAGCTCGAGGCGATCGTGGCGCGCTTCCGCACCGACTGACCCCCGGCGGCGGTACACCCGGATGGGGCGTCACATCCGCCCGGGCCGCCGCGACTGGCTGGGTGTGAGCGACTCAGCCGAGACCGGCACCCGGCGCCCGCGCGACCGCATCGAGCACGTGATCGTGCTGATGATGGAGAACCGGTCGTTCGACCACCTGCTCGGCTACCTCGACCACCCGGACCCGCACTACCCGCGCCTGACCGAGATCAGGCCGTCCTGCCCGGTCCTGCCGGACGAGCCGGGTGGCCCGGTCGTCCGGACGACCCCGGACGCCCACCCGGCGCTGGGCGTCGACCCGGACCACTCGCCGGAGGCGGTCCGCGAGCAGATCTTCGGCAGCGACACGCCGCGGCCCGGTGCCCCGCCGACCATGCGCGGGTTCGTGCACTCCTACGCCCGCCAGATCGGCGGCACGTCGCCGAAGAAGGTGAACCCGGTGCTCGCGGCGCTGGCCAGGACCTGGCGATGGCTCAAGGGCCGCTGGCAGCGGCTGTTCGGCCCGCCGACCGCCCGCGCGGCGGGCGCGGACATCATGCGCTGCTTCTCCGAGGACACCGCGAGCGTGCTCTGCTCGCTGGCCAGGCACTACGCGGTGCTGGTGAAGTGGTACTCGTCGGTCCCGGGCGAGACCTGGCCCAACCGCAACTTCGCGCACGCCGCGACCTCGCACGGCAAGACCAGCATCGCGCTGTCGTTCTACGACGACCCGACGATCTTCGACCGGCTCGGCGACGACGGGTGGCGCGTGTACCACGAGGGCGTGCCGCAGGTGTGGGCGTTCCCGTCGACCTGGAGCACGCCGCGCCGGCGGGACAACTTCCGCGACACCGGCCGGTTGTTCGCCGACATCGCGAACGGGGACCTGCCCAGGTACACCTTCGTCGAGCCCGACCACGGCCTCGGTCCGGGCGAGGGCAACAGCCAGCACCCGGGGAACAACCTCGGCGACGGCGCGAGCTTCCTCGCCGGCGAGGCGCTGATCGCCCGGATCTACACCGCGCTGGCCGCCAACCCGGACCTCTTCGCGCGCACGCTGTTCCTGGTGACCTACGACGAGCACGGCGGGTTCTTCGACCACGAGCCGCCGATCGAGCTGCCCGCGCCGGACGGCATCACCGCGGCGGACGGCTTCGACTTCCGGCTCAGCGGGGTGCGGGTGCCGGCCGTGGCCATCTCCCCGCTGATCCCGAAGGGCTGGGTCGACGAACGCCCCTTCGACCACGCCTCGATCTCGCGGACGGTGCGCGCCCAGTTCGGGCTGGACCCGCAGTTCCTGACCCGGCGCGACGAGGTGGCCACCGACCTGCTCGCCGGACTGCCGCTGCTGGACGTGCCGCGCGAGGACCCGCTCACCTTCGAGGTGGCGGCCCCGGTCGCGGCCGCGGCGGCCCTGGCGCCACCACCGCCCGCACCATCCGCACCGCCCGCGCCGCTCAACGACCTGCAGGCGAGCCTGGTGGACCTGGCGGGCGCCGTGCACAACGCGCTGACCGCCAGGACCGGTGAGTCGCTCGCCGTCCGGGACGCGGGGCCGCCGCCGTACCGGCCGACGCCGAACCTGGCCGGCGCGGCGCGGGACCGCGCGCTGGCCCCCGGCTCCCCGGCGAGCGAGGACATGGCCCAGGTGCTCGCGCACTTCGACGCGTCCCGCTGAGGCCCCCGCGCGCGGCGGCCGGCACCACTTCCGTCCGGCCGTGCCCGCTCCGTAACCTCGTGCACCACCGGAGAACGACGAGGAGCAGCGATGGGCACCTTCGAGGACGTGCTGGCCGAGCTCGCCGGGCGGCGGGCCGAGTTCAACGAGCAGCGCTACGTCCCGAAGGACTTCGTCGCCCGGCTCAAGGAGCTCGGCATCTACCGGGCCGCGACGCCGGCGAAGTTCGGCGGCGAGCCCCTGCCGCCGGCCGAGTTCCTCGACATGATCGAGCGGATCTCGGTGGTCGACGGCTCCACCGGGTGGGTGGCGAGCTTCGGCTCGGGGCTGATCTACCTCGCGGCACTCCCGCTGGAGACCCAGGCCGAGCTGTACCGCGACGGTCCGGACGTGGTCTTCGCGGGCGGCCTGTTCCCGGTCCAGCCCGCCACCCCGACCGAGCGCGGCTTCCTGGTCCGCGGCCGCTGGAAGTTCGCCAGCGGGTGCATGGCGGCCGACGTGCTCGGGGTCGGCATCCCCGGCGACGAGTCGACGGCCGGCAAGCCGAGGGTGGCGATGCTGCGCCCCGGCCAGGTCGAGATCATCGACGAGTGGGACGTCGTCGGCATGCGCGGCACCGGCTCGTTCGACCTCGCCGTGGACGGCGTCGAGGTGCCGCGGGAGTGGACCTTCATCCGCGGCGGGCAGGCCACCGTCGACGAGCCGCTCTACCGCTACCCGACCATCGCCTACGCCTCGCAGGTGCTCGCCGTGGTCGGCGCCGGGGTCGCACGGGCGGCCCTGGACCACGCCGAGGAGGTGGGGGCCGGGTACGCCGGCGTCACCGGCGCCCCGAAGCTCGCCGACCGCGCCTACTACCGCGTGGAGGTGGCCACGGCCGAGGCCGCGCTGCGCTCGGCCAGGTCCTGGTTCTACGACGTCAGCCACGAGGCGTGGGAGACCGTGGTCGCCGGGAACCCGGTGACCGACGAGCAGAACGCGCACCTGCGGCTGTCCGCGGCGCACCTGGCCAGGACCGCGTCCGACGTCGCCGCCCGGCTCGTCGAGGTCTCCGGCACCGCGCCGATCTACACAGACCACCCGCTGCAGCGCCTGCTCGGTGACGCCCTCGTGCCCAAGCAGCACGCCTTCCTCGGCCCGGCGATGTACGACTCCGCGGGTGCGGTCCTCATGGGACAGCCACCCACCGCGCCCGGCTTCCGGTGACCGGCGGGGGCCGTCGCTGCTACCACCCCTGCAGGCCCGCGCCGAACGGGTAGAGCGGGTTTCCGTATCCGGTGGGCGGGCTCTGCCCGGCGTCGATCCGCGCGCGGATGTCGGCACGTTCGGCCGCGGTGGCACCGAGGTCGTAGGGCAGGTCCCAGTTCTCCACCGCGTCGGCGGGGACGTCGGTCCCGCCCGGCCGCAGCACCTGGTCCAGGCTTCGCGGCAGCTGCCAGGGCAGCCTGCCGTGCGGCGCGTAGTCGCCGAAGAGCAGGCCGGCCGCGGCCGGACCCATCTCCTCGCCCCCGCGGTAGGTGACCACGACGGCGTCGGCGATGTCCTGCCAGTCGGTGACCACGTAGGGGCGGGGGAGCACCAGCAGCACCACCACCGGCACGCCCTGGTCGTGGAAGCCCTGGATGACCGCCCGCTGGTCCGGTGGCAGGTAGGGTTGTTCCTTGACCCAGTTCGTGGCGTGCGTGTACGACGCCTCGCCGACCGCCACCACGGCGAGCTTCGGTGCGGGCCCGGTGTCCTGGTACACGTTCACGCCGGCGTCGGCCGCGCGGGCGCGGATCGCGTCGAGGACGGTCTGCGAGCCGAACTCCTGGTGGAAGTAGCTGGTCCAGATGCAGCAGGCGTTGCCGTCGGTGGCGCGCGGCCCGGCGACGACGATGTTGTCGCCCGGGTCGAGGCGCACCGGCAGCGTGCCGTCGTTCTTCAGCAGCGTCATCGACTCGCGGGCGGCCTGGTCGGCGAGTGCCGCGTAGGCCGGGGTGTGCTGCCGGTAGGGCCCGTTCACCGGGTCGCCGTAGGGGTTCTCGAACAGGCCGAGCCGGAACTTCAGCCGCAGCACCCGGCGCGCCGCGTCGTCGATGCGGGCGGCGGGCACGGCGGCGAGGAAGCCGGCCATGGTGAAGCCCTCCGCACCGGGGTCCGCGCCACCCATCACGTCCGAGCCGGCGTTCGCCGCGCTGACCCACGCGGACGAGGGCAGCCAGTCCGTGGTGATCAGGCCGGTGTAGCCGAGGTTCTGCCGCAGGTAGTCGAGGATCGGGGCGCTGTTGCCGGCGCCGGGCCCGCCCGGGTCCAGGTAGGAACTGCCGGCGTAGCCGGGCATGATGTTGACCGCGCCCGCGTCCATCGCCGCCCGGAACGGGATCATGTGGTACTTGATGGTCACCGCGTCGTAGGTGATCAGCGCCTCGCCGCCGGCACCCTCGCCGGGCCAGTGCTTGACGGTCGCCAGCACCGAGTGCGGGTTGAGCTCCGGCCCGCCCTGCAGCCCGGCCACGAGCGCGCGGACCTGCGCGGCGGCCACGTCGGCGTTCTCGCCGTTGCCTTCCTGGATGCGCGGGTAGAGCACCTTGGTGCCCACCTCCGCGAGCGGTCCGAGCACCCCGCGGGTGCCCACCTCCAACTGCTCGCGGCGCTGCATGTCGCCGAGCCGGTAGTCCAGGGCGTAGTCCCGGCCGGCGGCCAGCGCGCTCTGCGTGGGGTAGGTGGTCCGGTACCCGTGGATGGTGTCGCCCGCCGAGACGAACGGGATGCCCAGCCGGGTGCCCGAGGCGGCGAGCAGCGTGTCGTGCAGGTCCTGGGGCTGCGCGGGGCCGAAGTGCCAGCCCGACCGCGGGAAGGCCTGCGCGTTGTAGAACATCTGGAAGGCCTTCTCCTCGGCGGTCATCCGCCCGAGGAGGTCGTTCACCCGCGTCTCGACCGGCAGGCGCCAGTTCTCGTACGGCTCGATCGCGCCGTTCTTGTCGAGATCCCGGCTGCCGGCCACGATCCCCACGCCGTCGGCGACGTTCTCCAGGTCCGGCAGGTACACGCCGAACGTCCGGATGGTCGAGGTGCTGGTCGCGCCCGAGCCGGTGACCGCGACGACGTACCACCGATAGGTCCACCGGTCGGGCAGGTCCCAGGTCGGCGTGTAGCTCGTGCCGGTCGGCTCGGCGACCTTGGTGTAGAGGTCGAGCAGGCTGCCGGACGCGGTGAAGTCGTAGTCGGTCCGGCTGATGTTGATCCACACCTGGTAGCGGACCGCCCCGGGCACGCCCGCCCAGGACAGCGCCGGCCGGCGGGTGCCGGTGACCATGGCCCCGTCGGCGGGAGCGGTGAGCGCGAACTGCCCGGTGGTGCCCGGCGGACGCGTCGGCCCGGACAGCAGGGGCGGGGTGGTGGCCGAGGTGTCCACCGTGCCGTGCACCTCGAACTCCCACAGCGAGTACCCGTAGCCGGTGGCCCGCGCCGTGCCGTACATCCGCACGTAGCGGCCGGTCCCGGCGACGGCGAGGTCCTCGACGCCGCCGTGGCCCGTGGTGGTCGAGTAGATCGCGGTCCACGCGGCCGCGTCGTTCGACACCTCGATGCGGTACCCCGTGGCGTAGGCCGCCTCCCAGTCGAGCACGACGCCGCTGATCGAGGCGGTGCCGCCGAGGTCGACCTGCAGCCACTGCGGGTCCGCGGCGAGGCTGCTCCAGCGTGTCGTGGAGCGGCCGTCGAGCGCCGCCGCCGGCGCGTTGCCGCCCTCCCACGAGGACGCGCTGACCGGCATGAACCGCGAGATGACCGGGTCGCCGCCACCACCGCCACCACCGCCGGTGGTGTGGATCGCGAGCTCCCACAGCGAGTAGCCGTAGCCGGTGGCGCGGGCGGTGCCGTTCATGCGGACGTAGCGGCCGGTGGTGGTGAGGTCGAGGGTCTGGGTGCCGCCGGTGCCGGTGGTGGTGGAGTAGACGGTGGTCCAGGTGTTGCCGTTGTCGGAGGTCTGGATCTGGAAGGCGGTGGCGTAGGCGGCTTCCCAGGTGAGCACGACCTGGCAGATGGTGGCGGTGGCGCCGAGGTCGACCTGGATCCACTGTGGATCGCTGAAGGCGCTCGACCAGCGGGTGCCGGCGTCGCCGTCCACGGCCGCGGACGCCGGGGTGCCGGCGTTCTCCGTCGAGGACGCGGTGGCCGGGCGGTTCAGCGCGGCGTCGGCGCTGCCGCAGGCCGCGGTGGTGCCGGACGAGCCGAAGACCTGGAACTCCCACAGCGAGTAGCCGTAGCCGGTGGCGCGGGCGGTGCCGTTCATGCGGACGTAGCGGCCGGTGGTGGTGAGGTCGAGGGTCTGGGTGCCGCCGGTGCCGGTGGTGGTGGAGTAGACGGTGGTCCAGGTGGATGCCGTTGTCGGAGGTCTGGATCTGGAAGGCGGTGGCGTAGGCCGCCTCCCAGCTCAGCACCACCCGCTCGATCGACGCGGTGGCACCGAGGTCGACGCGCAGCCACTGCGGGTCGCTCGCCGCGCTCGACCACCGGGTCCCGGCGTCGCCGTCCACCGCGGCCGACGCCGGTGTCCCGGCGTTCTCCGTCGAGGACGCGGTCGCGGTCCTGCCCTGGGACAGCAGCACCGGCGCCGCGCCCGCCCGCGCAGGCGCGACGGCGGCACAGGTGCCCAGCACCAGGGCCATGACCAGGGCCACCACCGGCCCACGGAGCCCGAGACGCGTACCGACGCTCATGGCCATCCCTTCGACGCGGGGGAGAGCGCTCTCCGTTCGTGGGCGCTACCAGCCGACGGCGACCAGCAGGTACTGCGGGTCACCGTGCGAGACGAACGAGGACTGGCCCGCGACGTCGTCGTAGGGGAACCCGTAGGCCAGCCCGCCGAGGGCGTGTGCGTGCCAGAACCTGGCGTAGTAGTTCGCCGGCGCGCCCTGGTAGTACAGGCTCGGGTCGCCCCACTGCGACCGGGGCAGGTGCGCCGTGTGCCGGTTGAGCGCCGCGCACATGTCCGGGTCGCCGGCCAGGCTGGCGGCGCAGCCGAAGATGTCCGACGTGGCCGCGCTGACCCCGACCGAGTTGGCGTAGGCGGTGAAGTAGTTCGCGTTGGACCCGCCCGCGCGGAAGCTCGGGTCGCTGCCCGGGGCGATGATCCGGTACGGCGCCTGGGTCTGGGCCAGCACGTCGAACTGCGCCGGCACCTCGTCGACGAACTTCTGGAACGTCACCGACCGGTCCTCGGCGAAGGTCGCCCGGTCCTCGCCGACCTGCACGTCGTAGCCGTCGTGCGCGTGCAGCCGCATGGCGAGCTTCAGGCCGAACGCGTCCACCCGGGTGGTGTTGCCGTTGAACACGTCGGGCCCGACGGTGAACTCGATGAAGTCGAAGTACTGGCCGTTCGGCGCGCCGAGGTAGAAGTACATCCGGCCGGCGGAGTTGGCCGGCATGTCCACATAGGGCTGTTCGGCGATGGAGTGCGTCTGCCCGTTGAAGCTCCAGTAGACCTGGCTGTCCGGGTACCGGCCGTTGGTGCGGTTGAGGACCTTGACCATGAGCACGTTCTGCGCCGGCGGAATCGTGCTGGTGTCGCCCCAGAACTCGTCGGGCGGCGGGTTGGTCCCGCCACCGCCGGTGCCGTAGACCCCGAGCTCCCACAGCGAGTAGCCGTACGGGGTGGCGCGGGCGGTGCCGAGCACGCGCAGGTAGCGGCCGGTGGCGGTGACGTCGAGGGTCTGGATGCCGCCGGTGCCGGTGGTGGTGGAGTAGACGGTGGTCCAGGTGGATGCCGTTGCCGGAGGTCTGGATCTGGAAGGCGGTGGCGTAGGCGGCCTCCCAGCGCAGCACCACCTGGCAGATGGTGGCGGTGGCGCCGAGGTCGACCTGGATCCACTGTGGATCGCTGAACGCGCTCGACCACCGGGTGCCGGTGTTCCCGTCCACCGCCGCGGACGCCGGCGTGGTCGCGGTCTCCGTGGACGAGGCCGACGCCGGGTGGTTCAGCGCCAGGTTGGAGCCGGTGCACGCGGCCGAGCCGAACGTGCCGAGGACCTGGAACTCCCACAGGGAGACGCCGTACGGGGTGGCGCGGGCCGTGGCGTACATGCGGACGTAGCGGCCGGTGGCGGTGACGTCGAGGGTCTGGGTGCCGCCGGTGCCGGTGGTGGTGGAGTAGACGGTGGTCCAGGTGCTGCCGTTGTCGGAGGTCTGGATCTGGAACGCGGTGGCGTAGGCGGCCTCCCAGCGCAGCACCACCTGGTCGACGGTGGCGGTGGCGCCGAGGTCGACCTGGATCCACTGTGGATCGCTGAACGCGCTCGACCAGCGGGTGGCGGTGTTCCCGTCGACGGCGGCCGCCGCGGGCGTGCCCGCGTTCTCCACCGAGGACGCGGTCACCGCCTTGTTCTGCGAGAGCAGCGCGGGGGCGGCGCTCGCCGGGGCGGCCGGAACGGCGAACGCGCCGGCGGCGATCAGGACCACGGCCGGCAGGGCGGTGCGCAGGCGTGCGAGCAGGGGAGGACGCGAGCTCATGGCCATCTCCTTCGACAGCGACGCTCCCCGCGGGGGCAGGGGTTCGGGGAGAGCGCTCTCCCGAGGGTGGCCGCATCGGGGTGCGTCTGTCAAGGTCTCCGGCCGGGTGAGCGACCGCGCGTGCCGGTCCGAGTCAGTTCAGGGCGCTGCCCGTGCGCCACTCGCTCCACGGGATGTTCCAGTCGCCGAACCCGTCGGTCGGGGCGAGCCGGGTGCCGGTGTGCGAGACGGTGACGACGTCGCCGTGGCCGAAGTGGTCGTAGAACCACCGCCCGGCGGAGGGGCTGAGGTTGACGCACCCGTGGGAGACGTTGCGCACGCCCTGGTCGGCAACCGACCAGGGGGCGGAGTGGACGAAGATCCCGCTGTTGGAGATGCGCACGGCGAGCGGGATCTTCTCGTCGTAGCCGAGCGAGTAGTCCGACGGCAGGCCGTAGGAGCCCGAGTTCATCCGCTTGACCTTGTACTTCTCCTGGGCCACATAGGTTCCGCTCGGCGTGGCGAAGGAGATCTTCTTCCCGTCGACGGTGATCGACCCCTGACGGCCCATGCTGACCGGGAACGTCTTGACCTTCCGCCCGTTGATCGTGACGACCATGCGGTGGGTGTGGTTGTCGATGGTGGCGATCTTGGCCGGGCCGATGGTCAGCGTGAGCGTGCGGTCGGTCTCGCCGTACATGCCGTCGCCGAGCTCGACGCCGTAGACCTTGGCGTCCACGGTCACCTTGGTGCCGGGCTTCCAGTACGTCTTCGGTCGCCAGTGGACGGTGCGGTCGTCCCACCAGTACCAGCCGCCCTGGGTGGGCGGCGTGGCGGTGACGTGCAGCGCGCGTTCCGCGGCGGCGCGGTCGGCCGGTGGCTTGTCGAAGATCACCACGAGGGGCTGGCCCACGCCGACCGTCTTCATCGACGGCGGCGGGAAGAACGACGGGAACACCGTCTGCGCGGGCCGCACGGTCGTGAACGACGTCGTGCTGCGCGCCCCCTCGCCGCCGTCCCCGCCGGCGGTCTCGGCGGTGACCGTGTACCGCTTGCCGTACCCGAGCGGCTCGCTGGAGGTCCAGCTCGACCGGTCGGCCGACAGGCTGCCCTCGACCTGCTTGCCGTCCGGGTTGGTGACCGTCACCGAGTCCAGCTCGCCGTCACTCGCCCGCACCGTGACCGGGTCGGCCGGCGACACGTCCGTCGCGTCGTCGGCCGGTGTGATCTCGACCCGCGCCCGCGGCGCCGGCGACCCGCTCGTCGCGGTGGACCGGTCCGGTGGGGCGGAGCCGTCGCCGGTGCTGCAGCCCGCGAGCACCACGGCGACGGCGAGAAACGACGCCAGCAGGGACCGTCCGCTCATGCTCCTCATTTCGTGGTCGGCGTGCGGTGTACCGCCAGGCTAGTGGACGGCCCGCCCGGCAGGCCGGACGACGACAGCGCGCTGCACGTCTCGATGTCGGCCGGTCAGCCGGACGCGGCGGCGAACATGCCGGGCTCGTAGGAACCGCCCTGCTGGTGCACGATCACGGCGAGCCGGTTGGCCGCGTTGATCAGGGCGACCAGCGCGACCAGCGCGGCGACCTGGTCGTCGTCGTAGTGCTCGCGTACCCGGTCCCAGGTCTCGTCGGACACGCCGGGGTGGGCGTCGGCGAGCCGGGTGCCCTCCTCGGCGAGGGCCAGCGCGGCCTGCTCGGCCTCGGTGAACACGGTGGACTCGCGCCAGGCGGCGACCAGGTTGAGCCGCACCGCCGTCTCACCGGCGGCCGCGGCATCCTTGGTGTGCATGTCGACGCACCACCCGCAGCCGTTGATCTGGCTGGCGCGCAGCGACACCAGCTCCTGGGTGGACCTCGGCAGCGGCGACTGGTGGATCACCAGGCCGGCGTTGGCGAACCGCTTGGCGAACTTCGCGGCGACCTCGTTGTCGAACATGTTGAACCGGGGTTGCATGGCATGGTCCTCACTCGTGGTGTTGCACTGGACGAACACCAGATGCCGGCGGCCCGGTCGTTGTGACGGTGCGGCGGCGTGGCGCGCGGCACACGGGGCGCTGTCACACGGCGGCCCGACCCGGCGTCTGGTGGGTGACACGCTCGGATGAAGGAGGGCACCCATGGCGGGCACGTCGCGGACCGAGCCCGGCGATCGCGGCGGGAGCGGCGGCGGCGACGACCGCCCGGACCCCGCGACCGAGGCGTTCGTCGCCCACCGCAACCTGCTGTTCACCGTCGCCTACGAGATGCTCGGCTCGGCCGCCGACGCGGAGGACGTCCTGCAGGAGACCTGGCTGCGGTGGGTGGGTGTCGATCTCGGCACGGTGCGCGACCAGCGCGCGTACCTGGTCCGGATCACGACCCGCCAGGCGCTCACCCGGCTGCGCACCCTTCGCCGCCGCAAGGAGTCCTACGTCGGCCCCTGGCTGCCCGAGCCGCTGCTCACCGCGCCCGACGTGGCCGAGGACGTCGAGCTGGCCGACAGCGTCTCGATGGCCATGCTGCTGGTGCTGGAGACGCTCGCGCCGACCGAGCGCGCGGTGTTCGTGCTGCGCGAGGTGTTCGACTTCGGGTACGACGAGATCGCCGACGCCGTCGGCAAGAACCCGGCCGCGGTCCGCCAGATCGCGCACCGCGCACGCGCGCACGTCGCGGCGCGCCGGCCGCGCGGGGTCGTCTCCGCGGCCGAGACCCGGGACGCGCTCGACGCGTTCCAGCGGGCGGCCGAGACGGGCGACCTGCGGCGCCTGCTCGACATCCTGGCACCGGACGTCGTCTTCCTGGGAGACGGTGGCGGGGTCAAGCAGGCCGTGCTGCGGCCCGTCGTGGGTGCGGAGAAGGTGGCCCGCCTGCTGGCCACCGGGCTGGGCAGGATCGCCGAGATGGGGCCGCTGCGGCCGGCACAGGTCAACGGCTACCCGGCGCTGGTCCTCCATCTCGACGGCGAGATCGACACCGTCGTGGCGGTGCGCATCGACGACGGCCTCGTCACCGGGCTCTACGCCGTGCGCAATCCCGAGAAGCTCTCGCACATGGAGCGGGAGACCGCCCTGCGCCGCTGAGCGCGGCGTTCAGCCGCCGGCTCGCCCCGGGCGGGCACGACACCCACGACACGGACACGGTCGTCGTCGAGCAGGAGGCCGTCGGCACCAGCACCGTCACCGGCGAGTTCGCCCTCCCCAACATCGTCGTGCTCACCGCCCGCGACGGACGGATCGCCCGTCTGCGCGACTACGTGAACATCCTGGCGGCCTCGGCGGCCATGGGACGCGACCTGTCCGCGTGAGCACCGGATCGCCGGTTCAGAACCCGAACGCCCGGGTCACCCGCCTGGCCAGCGCGCCCTCGGTCACCGTGGCGTCGATCTCGACGGCGGGCAGTCCGAGACGCCTCGCATCCTCGGACAGCCGGTCGGTGAACATCCGGTCGCGGTCGAGCAGGTTGCGTCGGGCCCGTTGCGGATCGCTGGTCTTTTGCGGGATCTCCCAGCCGCGACCGTCGAACGCGGTCCGGCGGAAATCGGGAGTCGGCAGCAGCCAGACCGCGTGGCCGAGGTCGGCGAGCAGTGGCTTGACGAGGTGCGGCAGCAGCCGGAAGCCCTCGGCGATCACGCCGGTGTCCGCCGGCAGGCACACCAGGTCTTCGACGATCAGGTCGAACCCCTCGCCCCGGAACCACGGGAAGGTCTCCAGCATGGTCGTCGGCGACCGGTTCACCCAGCGCTCGTCCATGCTCATGGCTGTGAACCTGCTCAGGTACGGCGCGTCCGCTGGCGTGCTGCGGCCGACGTGGTCGGTCATCGCCGCGTCGGTCGAGTACAGGTACAGGCCGTGCCGGGTCGCGATCCGCCGCGCGACGGTCGACTTGCCCGCGCCGCTACCACCGCCGATCCAGTAGACGTGCCGCAGCCGCGCACGCAACGCCGCGGCGTGGGCGGTCTCCTCATGGTCGTCATGTCGCATCCGTCCAGGGTTGCTCACTCCGTCGGGGCCGGGTCGGGCACGGTGGTCAGGGCGGTCTCGTAGGCGAGCAGGGTGTCGACGAACAGCCGTTGCCGCGCGGGCGAGAGCGGCGTGAGGGGGCGTCGCCAGGCGCGGGTGCCGGGTGAGAGCCACTCGGAGATGGCGGGCCGGCTGTCCGGGCTGCTCACCGTGGTGGGGGCGACGGCGTCGTGGCCACCACGTAGGCACGGGTGTTGCCGACACGGGCGGGGCCGGAGGAGTATCCGCCGGTACGCGTGACGGACGGGAGGCCGGGTGGCCGAGACGACGGTGGCCGAGGTGATGGCCGAACTGGCCACGCTCGAGGACCCGAAGATCCGTGAGGTCAACGAGAGGCACGGCGACGATCACGGGGTGAACCTCGGAAGGCTGCGCGCGCTGGCGAAGCGGCTGAAGACGCAGCAGGAGCTCGCGCGCCGGCTCTGGGAGACGGCCGACACCGCGGCGAGGCTGCTGGCGACCCTGATCTGCCGCCCGAAGGCGTTCGAGCGTGACGAGTTGGACGCCATGGTGCGCGAGGCGCGCACCCCCAAGGTGCACGACTGGCTCGTGAACTACGTGGTGAAGAAGAACCCGCACGCCGAACAGCTGCGCCTGGCCTGGTCCGCCGATCCGGATCCGGTGGTCGCGAGTGCCGGCTGGGCGCTGACCACCGAGCGCGTGGCCAAGAAGCCTGAGGGCCTCGACCTCGCGGGACTGCTCGGCGTCATCGAGGCGGAGATGACGGATGCCCCGGACCGCCTGCAGTGGGCGATGAACCACTGCCTGGCGCAGATCGGGATCGAGCACGCCGAGCACCGCGCCCGTGCCATCGACATCGGTGAGCGCTTGGAGGTGCTCAAGGACTACCCGACGCCCCCGAACTGCACGTCACCGTTCGCGCCCGTCTGGATCACCGAGATGGTGCGCCGACAGCACGACAGGTAGGAGGCCGCCGTATGGAGACGTCCTCGGAAGTGCATGGTTCGGACCGGGCGGGGAGTCATGCCGGCGTACTGTGCGGTGCCGGCGGCGCCGCCGCCGTGGCCGGGTGTCGTGGTGATCCACGACTTCACCGGCATGAGCGAGGAATGGCTGCCCGAGGCGTGCCCCATCGTCGGGAGCTTCGGCGGTGCCGACGGGTCGCCCCTCGGGCGGCGTGCCGGGCAGCGACTCGGCCGGCTGCTCGCCGAGTTGGCGGTCCCGCACGACGTGAAGATCTATCCGGGGGCCGGTCACGGCTTCATGAACGACCACGACCCCGCGGATGCCACCCTCCTGCTGCGGTTCCTGGCGCACCGGCCTCAACGGGACGGCGTGCCCGGGGACCACACGCCGAACCACTGCTCGGCGCCGTACTCCTCGAACCTCGCCACCTCGGTGAACCCCAGCTTCGCCGCGAGGCGCATCGAGCGGTCGTTGGCGGTCTGGGTGCACAGCACCACCGGCTCGCCGGGAACCGCGCCGGCGAACCAGTCGAGTGCCGCCGCGCACGCCTCGGCGGCGTACCCGTGTCCCCACGCCTGGGGCAGCAGCATGTAGCCGAGCTCGGCCTCCGCGGCGTCCGGCCGGAGGCGACCCGGACGCTGCGCGTCGCGCCGCTCGAGGGTGACCATGCCGATCATCGTGCCGTCGAGGTCGATCACGAACAGGCCCGTGCGCCGCCCGGGCACGTCGGGCACCGCACGCTCGAGCTCGGCACGCGGTCGGTGGCCGCCGAGGTAGGTGCCCACCTCCGGCGAGGCGAACAGCTCGACGAACCCCGCGCGGTCCCCGGCCTCGGGCTCGCGGAGCACGAGCCGGTCGGTCCTGATCGGGGCGGGTGGCCAGGCGACGGGTCCGAGCTCGGCCATGGCGCGCAACCTATCGCACGGTCGCCCGGCGGCGGTCGCCTACGCATCGCGCCTAGTCGACGGGCCCGCGCAGGGTCAGCACCACTCGCAGCACGTGCTCGACGGCCGACGGGAACACCGCGCCGCGCAGCTCGTCCCGGGTGGCGAGGTTCAGGGCGGCGAACTCCAGCATCCGGTCCGTGCCCATCCGGCGGACGACGAGCTCGGCGATGTCCTCCAGGTCGAGGCCGGGGTTGTCCAGACGCGTGAGGGCGAACTCGACCACGAGCTCCTCGTTCGTCATGGCGCGTCCCTCCGACCCGTCGAGCGTAGCCCAGGGCATCCTCCGGGGCTGCGTGCGTTTCGGACGAACCCGGCATGGTTCCCGTAATTCGCGTGCGTGGTCACTGGTCACCGACAACGATGTGGTGAGCCACGACGTCGAGTCGAAAGGAGGGACGAGCCCATGATCGCCATGATCGTCGCGCTTGCGTCCTCCCGGGGCGCGGACTTTCGCTGACCCGGGAGCGGACAGGCGCCTTCACCGGAGCGTGCCGTGACCGTGGAACAGAACGACCTGACCATGCGCCCCATCGCCGGGCGCGAAGAACTCGACCTCTTCTCCCGACTGCCCTACGTCCTCAACGAGGAACTGGCGGACGACCTCGTCGCCGGCCGTCGCCGGCCGGAGTGGATGTGGGTCGCCCTTCGCGGTGACCACCTGCTGGCCAGGGCCGCCTGGTGGGGTCGGACCGGAGACGACACCCCCTTCCTCCTGGACGTCTTCGACATCGACGACAGCAGCGCCGACCGCGTGGACGCCGGCGTCCGGCTGCTGCGGACCGCTATGGCCGACGTCCTCCCAGCAGGCGGCCGGCCACCCGAGTACAACAGAGACGTCCCACCCGACTGGCGCGAGGGCGGGGCGACCAGGCGCATCGTGGAGGACCGCATGGCCGCCCTGGAACGCACCGGCGCCCGCCTGTTCGTCGAACGGCTGCGTTTTCAGTGGCGTCCCGGGACACCGGTGCCCGAGCCGACGGGGCGCCTGGCGTTCCGGCCGGTCCACGACACCGACGAGCTCCTCACCCTGATGACCCGGGTCCTGGACGGGACGCTGGACGCACACGGCCGCGACGACCTGACCCGGATGTCCGCCCGCGAGGCGGCGGCCAAGCACTACGAGAAGGAACTCGCGCGCTACCGCACCCCGAGGGACTGGTGGCGGATCGCGACGCTGCCGGACGGCGAGCCGGTGGGGTTCGTCACCCCGGCCCGCAACGACTACAACCCCGTCATCGGCTACATCGCCGTGCTGCCCGAACACCGAGGCAACGGCTACATCGACGACATCCTCGCCGAGGGCACCCGCATCCTCGACGCACAGGACGCTCCGCGCATCCGGGCAGCCACGGATCTTGGCAACACCCCCATGGCGAACGCCTTCCGGCGCGCCGGATACGCCAACTTCGAACGGGCGATCAACATGACCTGGCACTGACCAAGCCATCCGGCGGACGGGCTGCACCCCGCCCCGGCGGTCAGAAGCGGTACCGGGTCTGGCCGAAGTTCCCGTCTCCCTTGGTGAACGCGAACGCGATGACCGGCTCGATCCGGAACACCAGCGCGCCGCCGCCCTGCGGGTGGCCGAACCTGCCGTCGGCGACCTCGAACGTCCAGTAGCTGCCGTACTTCGCCGTCCACGCCGCGGCCAGCTCGCGCAGCTCGGCGTCGTCGGTGACGCGCTTCGCGGTGCCCTCGAGCACCACGTCGACGCCGGCCCAGTGCTCGTTCTTCCCGGTGGTCAGCACGCAGTGGGGGTTGCCGGCGAGGTTGCGGGCCTTGCGTTCGTCCGGGCCGGTGCAGACGTGCGGCGCGCCGTGGTGCCACACCGCGGGCAGCGGGGTGACGTGCGGCCGCCCGTCCGGCCGGACCGTCGACAGCCAGCTCAGTTCCGCACCCACCAGCAGCTCCAGCGTCCGCGGCCACGGGAATGCCTCGGTGACCTCGCTGTATCGCGTGTCGAGCTCGGTCGTCGGTGTCGGATCGGTCATCGGTTCCTCCTCGGTCGGTGCCTGTACGACAGGTGGACCGTTCCCGGCGGGAAAAGTCATCGCGGGCCGGCCACCGCGGCGGTCAGCCGGTCCGCGAGGGTGGCGACCGCGGCGCGCAGTTCCGGGCCACCCTCCACGCGGAAGTCGAACGGCACGTTCGCCAGCCACTCCTGGGCGTACATCGTCGGGTTGCCGGTGCTGCCGACGAGGACGCAGCCCGCACCCGACGGGTGCAGCCGGCCCATGGGTGGCCGGATCCACGGTGCCACCCGCGCCGGGGGAGCGTCGAACACCACCCGGGTGGCGAACTTCCACCCCTTGCCCAGGTTCTCCTCCAGCGCGGCGACCGGGTCGAGGTCCTCGGGCGGCTCGAACTCCCGCGTCGTCTGGGCGACCGCGCGGACCCGGTCGATCCGGTACGTGCGGATCGCGTCCGCGCGATGGGAGTGGCACAGCAGGTACCAGCGCCCGTGGCGGACGACGACGGCCCACGGGTCGGCCTCGGCGGTCCACTCGCCGCCCCCCTCGCCGCGGTAGGTGATCCGCACCCGGCGCCGGGCCGCGACGGCGGCCACGAGCGCGCCGGTGGTGGCGGGATCCGGGCGCGCCGAGGACCGGTCCGGCGCGGCGGACGCGTGCTCGCGGAGCGTGGCCGCCTGCCGCGCGACACCCTCCGGCAGGGCCTGGATGACCTTGCCGAGCGCGGCACCGACGAGGTCGTCGCCGTCGCCGGCGGCCGGCTGGCCGTCGAGCACGGCCATCACCAGCCCCAGCGCCTCGGCCTGCGTGAACACGATCGGGGGCAGCCTGGTCCCGCGCCCGAGCCGGTACCCGCCGTGCGGGCCCCGGACGGACTCGACGGGAATGCCGGCCTCCCGGAGGATCCCGACGTACCGGCGCGCGGCGCGCTCCGTGACACCCAGCCGCTCGGCGAGCTGATCCGCGGTCGTGCCGGCGCGGGTCTGGAGGATCTCCAGGGCGCGCAGCGCCCGTGCGGTGGGGCTGAGATCGATCGGCATCCGAGCAGGTTAGCCGAACCGGAAGTAGATCGTCCGGAATTGGTTCTAGGGTGACCTCCATGGACATTCTGCTCATCGGCGGCCTGTGGCTGGACGGGTCGGTGTGGCACGACGTCGTGTCCGCGCTGGAGCCCCTCGGCCACCGTCCCGTACCGCTCACCCTCCCGGGCCAGGGTGACGGGGCCACGGCCGCCACCCTGGACGACCAGGTGGCGGCCGTGCTCTCCGCCGTGGACTCCGCGTCCGGCAGGCCGGTGGTGGTCGGACATTCCGCCGCCTGCACCCTGGCCTGGATGGCCGCCGACGCGCGGCCGGAGAAGGTGGCCAAGGTCGTCCTCGTCGGCGGCTTCCCCACCGCCGACGGGAAGCCCTACGCCGACTTCTTCGAGGTCACCGACGGTGTCATGCCCTTCCCCGGCTGGGGCCCGTTCGAGGGACCGGACTCCGCGGACCTGGACGAACCGACCCGGCGCGCCATCGCCTCCTCGGCGATACCGGTGCCCGAGGGAGTGGCCCGGGGGACGGTGCGGCTGACCGACGACCGACGGTTCGACGTCCCGGTCGTGCTCGTCTGCCCCGAGTTCACCCCGGCCCAGGCCAGGGCGTGGATCGACGCCGGGGACCTGCCGGAGCTGGCCCGGGCCGAGCACGTGGAGCTGGTGGACATCGACTCCGGCCACTGGCCCATGGTCAGCCGGCCGGGCGAGCTCGCCCGGCTGCTGGCCGCGACGGCCGGGGAGGGGTGACCCGCGATGTCCCTCACCGTCCGGCCCCTCGAGGAGTCCACATGGGACGAATTCGCGGAGCTCGTCGAGCGCAACAACGGGGTCTTCGGTGGCTGCTGGTGCATGGGCTTCCACCCGGAGCGCGGCCGGCAGGGGGTCGGCAACCGCGCGGCCAAGGAGGAGCGCGTCCGGACCGGTCGCGCGCACGCGGCGCTCGTCCTGGACGAGGACGGCCTCGCGCAGGGGTGGTGCCAGTACGGCAGCCCGGCGGAGCTCCCGAACATCAAGCACCGGCGCGCGTACGACAAGGACGCGCCGCCGCGGCCGGACTGGCGGATCACCTGCTTCTACGTCGACCGGAAGCACCGCGAGCAGGGCATCGCGCGAGCGGCCCTGGAAGGTGCGCTCGACCAGATCGCGCACGCCGGCGGCGGGCTCGTCGAGGCCATCCCCGAGGTGACCGCCGGCCGCGAGGCGCAGGGCCGGTTCCTGTACAGCGCGACGGTCGAACTGTTCGAGCAGTACGGGTTCGCCCGCGACCGGCAGGTCGGCAAGCACGCGTGGATCGTGAGCAGGGTGGTCGATCCGGTGTGACCACACATCGGTGACCATCGGCGCGCCGGACGGGACGTTGGGTGGTGGTCGCGGCACCGGACGCTCACCGACTCTGGTACTGACCGAGTCCCCGGCTTCCGGGAGGGCGTCATGACCGGTTACTCGCACAACGATCCGATTCGTCGGCCGGCAGACCACAGTTGGGTACTGGCGGTGTGGGTGCTGCCGCTGGTCCTCGCCATCGGGTTCACCATCATCACGGCAGGGTTCGGCGCCATCGCCATCCCGTTCGTGATCGTGATCGGCCTGGTGGCCAGCGTGCTGCACCGCTCGGGCGGCAACCGCTAGCACTACCGGGCAGATCGGGTGCGCCGCCTGGCCACCCGATCCGCCCCGTGCCGCCGAGCCGACCTCTGGCATGGTCGAGTCGACCTCTGGCATGGTCGAGTCGACCTCTGGCATCGTCGAGTCGACCCGCCGCGCCGTCGGTTCCGGGCGCGCGTGGAACGAGTGGGGTCCGGTGCCGGCGCGGCCGCACCGTGCGGAATTTCGCGAGATTCTCTCCTCGCCCCCTCTTTTCAATCGCGTCAAGAAATTCTACAATGGACGCTCTGCGGGAATGTTCGACGGAAGATCGGGAACAGAAATTCCCATTCCTGTCAATTAACATAGGGCCTGACTTTCTTGCGTAGAAAGTCTCTGTCCGGCGGTCCACCTCCTCATTATTGTCGGTTGGTCTTCGATGCGTGAGTGGGCCGGTTCGAGCGTGCCGGTCTCGAGGAGGGAAACCAAATGATCGTACTGACCGTAGGGAGTCTGGCCAAACTTGTCGCCGCGCTATTCGTTGCGGTGTTCGTCATCGCGGTGCTCCTGTCCAACGGTGCCGCGCCGGACACCTCCGGGCCCCAGGACGTGATCCCGACGGCGGATGTGCGCGCCGGAAATTGACCGCGTCAGGGCCTTGTGAGAAATCTTGGCGGAATTCACGTGGGTAAGGGAGGACGTTTTCGACTTCGGTGATGGACCGGGGAGTCCGGGCCATCACCGAACCCGCCACGGAATAGTGTGAGGAACTCAGTGCGCGGCCACGTCGGGATGGCGCACGGCGTAGGGCGCGGCCTCCGCGCGGCTGCGCAGTCCCAGCTTGGTCAGCACCTCGCGTTCGCGCGGGGTCAGCACGCCGCTCGCGCGGGAGCCGCCGCGGACCGTGCGCACACCGAGCGAGCGCAACAACTCCCTGGCCGCGTCCGCGTCGCGCCCAGGCCGATCCGGTGCAGGAAGTACAGCGAGCTCGCGGTCAGCGCGGCGCCGGCATCCCAACCTACCGTGATCAGGAACGCGGAGCGGCTCGCGCGGCCCGGGTGACGCCGGCCGCGAGGACCGCGCCTCCGGCGGCGCTGACCAGTGCGGGCCTGCGCCACCGCCGGGTGCCGAGCAGCGGCAGCATGCTGGCGGCGTGCACGACGTCGAGCGTGCGCGCCGGCCCGGCGGCGCGCACGGGCACGGCGAGCAACGCGCCCGCCTGCAGCGCGTAGCGCGCGCCGAGCACGCGGGCGGCCCACCTGAGCGCGCCGCCGCGGCCGCCGAGCACCCTCTCTGGCCACCGCACCAGCGCGACGCCGTAGGCGCCCGTCACGACCGCCACGCACCGCAGTGTCGTGCTCCGTGCCATCGAGTTCCCTCCCGTCCGTCGTGAGGTCCGGGTACCCGGGCCCGGCCGGCCGACCCGGCCGGGGTGCCCCGCGTAACACGATCGTCAGGTTTCCCGCCGCCCGAGCGGGTACGCGTCGTGGCGAGCGCACGAGGACCCGACGGAACGAGGGAGGTAGGCGGAATGCGGTTGCGGGACAAGGTGGTGGTGGTTACCGGTGCGAGCGGGGGTGTGGGGCGGGCGGCCGCCCGGTCGTTCGGCCGGCAGGGTGCCCGGGTGGCGCTGCTGGCCCGGGGCGAGGCCGGTCTGCGGGCGGCCGTGAAGGATGTGGAGCAGGCGGGTGGGCAGGCGCTGGCGGTGCCGGTGGACGTGGCCGACCACGCCGCCCTGGACCGTGCCGCCACCGAGGTCGAGCAGCGGCTCGGGCCGATCGAGGTGTGGGTGAACGTCGCTTTCGCCACGGTGTTCGCGCCGTTCACCGAGACCACGCCGGAGGAGTTCGAGCGCGCCACCCGGGTGAGCTACCTGGGTTTCGTGTGGGGGACCCGGGTGGCGCTGGAGCGGATGCGCCCGCGTGACCGGGGCGTGATCGTGCAGACCGGCTCGGCGATGGCCTACCGGGGCCTGCCGCTGCAGTCGGTGTACTCCGGCGCCAAGCACGCGATCCAGGGCTTCACCGAGGCGCTGCGCTGTGAGCTGTTGCACGACCGCAGCGCGGTGCGGGTCACCATGGTGCAGCTGCCCGCGGTCAACACCCCGCAGTTCGACTGGGTGCTCTCCCGGCTGCCCGACCACCCCCAGCCGGTGCCGCCGGTCTACCAGCCCGAGGTCGCCGCCCGCGCGATCGTGCACGCCGCGACCCACCCGCGCCGCCGCGAGTACTGGGTCGGCACGTCCACCGCGCTGACCCTGCTCGCGAACAAGGTCGCCCCGGGCCTGGTGGACCGCTACCTGGCGCGCACCGGCTACCGCTCCCAGCAGACCACCGCCCTGCCGCCGGACCCCGCGGTCAACCTGTGGGAGCCCGCCGACGACACCGCCGACCGCGGCGCGCACGGCGCGTTCGACGACCGGGCCCACGCGCACAGCCCGCAGCTGTGGGCCTCCCACCATCACGCCACCCTGGCCGCCACCGCGACCGCGCTCGGCGGGGCCACCCTCGCCGGCCTGCTCACCCGCCGGACCCGCCGGAACGGCTCGCGGTGAGCCGAGCGGCGGGCCCGGCCTCAGGCGGCGTCCTCGGCGGTGAGCGGTTTCGCGATGTCCTCCAGCGGGGTCCGCTCCGCGCGGACACCGAGCAGGAGCTCCGCGACGCCACCGGCCGCCATCACCGCCGCCGCGACGCCGAAGCCGATCGCGACCATGCCCCGGTCGCCGGTGGCGATGAGCCGGCCGAACAGCAGCGGGCCGACGATCCCGCCGACGCCGGTGCCGACGGCGTAGAAGAACGCGATGGCCAGTGCCCGGGTCTCCATCGGGAAGATCTCGCTCACCGTCAGGTAGGCCGCGCTCGCGCCCGCGGACGCGAGGAAGAACGTCACCACCAGGAAGCCGAGGAAGGTCCACTCGCCACCGGTCTCGGTGAGGAACACCCAGGTCAGCGGCAGCACGAGCAGGGCGGATCCGAGGTAGCTGGTGGTGATCATCGGGCGGCGCCCGACCGTGTCGAACATCCTGCCGAGCAGGACCGGCCCGAGGAAGTTGCCCATGGCGTAGCAGATGATGAACACCGGCACGACCCCGGACGCGACGCCGTAGAAGCCGCTGAACAGCGTCCCGAGGTTGAACGTGATGCCGTTGTAGATGAACGCCTGGCCGACGAACAGCGCGAGCCCGAGCGTGGTGCGCTTGGGGTAGACCTTGAACGCGGTGCGGGCGATGGTGCGGAACGGGATGGTGCGCCGCTGCCGGACGGTGATCGAGGTGTCGGGCTCGGCCAGCGCCTCCCCGGTGCGCTCACGGACGTCCCGCTCGATGCCGTCGACGATGCGTTCGGCCTCGCGCTCGCGGCCGTGGATGAACAGCCAGCGCGGGCTCTCCGGCAGGTTGCGCCGCACCACCAGGATCACCAGCCCGAGCAGCGCGCCGATCGCGAAGGCGAGCCGCCAGCCGAGGTCGGCGGGGAAGACCGAGGTGTCCAGCAGGAAGACCGCCAGCGCGGCACCGGCCGCGGCGCCCGCCCAGTACGTCCCGTTGATCACCAGGTCGACCCGTCCGCGCAGCCGGGCGGGGATGAGCTCGTCGACCGCCGAGTTGATCGCCGAGTACTCGCCGCCGATGCCCGCGCCGGTGGCGAACCGCGCGATGAAGAAATACCACGGGGAGAACGCGAACGCGGTCGCGACCGTGGCGGCGACGTAGACGGCGAGCGTCACGATGAACAGCTTCTTGCGCCCGAACCGGTCGGTGAGCTGGCCGAAGAACAGCGCGCCGAGGCACGCGCCGGCGACGTAGAACGCCGCGGCCGTGCCGATGTCCCCGGTGGTGATGGCGATCCCGCTGCCGGACTCGGACAGCCGCGCGGCGACCGAGCCGACGATCGTCACCTCGAGCCCGTCGAGGATCCACACGGTGCCGAGCCCGATCAGGACCCGCCAGTGGAACCACGACCACGGCAGCCGGTCCAGGCGTGCGGGGATGCGTGTCTCGATGGTGTTCGTTCCGGTCGCCACGTTCATGGACCAGCGCTACCCGCTTCCGGCCAGGAGAAACCCCCGGCACATCCGGTCGCACGAACGTCGACGAGTATGCGGAGCACCTCATGAGCGTCGAACTCGAACCCGTCCCGGTGTCCCGCCCGGCCCGGCGGCCCGTCATCGGCTCGGCGCTGCTGAGTCTGTTCCGGACCACCGACCACAAACGGATCGGAATCCTCTACCTCGTCACGTCGTTCGGGTTCTTCCTGGTCGGCGGCTTGCTGGCGCTGCTGATGCGCGCGGAGCTGGCGCAGCCGGGGCTGCAGTTCCTGTCCCGTGAGCAGTACAACCAGCTGTTCACCATGCACGGCACGCTCATGCTGCTCCTCTACGCGACGCCGGCGGTGTTCGGCTTCGCGAACGTGGTGCTGCCGTTGCAGATCGGTGCGCCGGACGTGGCGTTCCCGCGGCTGAACGCGCTGTCGTTCTGGTTGTTCGCGTTCGGGGGGTTGATCCTGCTCGCTGGGTTCGCCACCCCGGGCGGCGCGGCGGACTTCGGCTGGTTCGCCTACGCGCCGCTCAACAGCGCGTCCTACTCGCCCGGCCCGGGCGGGAACCTGTGGGCGGTGGGGTTGATCGTGTCCGGGATGGGCACGATCCTGGGCGCGGTCAACATGGTCACGACCGTGATCACGTTGCGCGCGCCGGGGATGACGATGTTCCGGATGCCGATCTTCACATGGAACATCCTGTTCACCTCGATCCTGGTGCTGCTGGCGTTCCCGGTCCTGACCGCGGCGCTGTTCGGGATGCTCGCCGACCGGTTGATCGGCGCGCACGTGTTCGACGCCGAGAACGGCGGCGCCATCCTGTGGCAGCACCTGTTCTGGTTCTTCGGCCACCCCGAGGTCTACATCGTGGCGCTGCCGTTCTTCGGCATCGTCAGCGAGATCTTCCCGGTGTTCAGCCGCAAGCCGATGTTCGGCTACCGGGGGCTGGTCTACGCCACGATCGCGATCACCGGCTTGTCGATGACGGTCTGGGCGCACCACATGTTCGCCACCGGAGCGGTGCTGCTGCCGTTCTTCTCGTTCATGTCCTTCATGATCGCGGTGCCGACCGGCATCAAGTTCTTCAACTGGATCGGCACCATGTGGAAGGGCCGGCTGACCTTCGAGACCCCGATGCTGTTCAGCATCGGGTTCCTGGTGACGTTCCTGTTCGGCGGGCTGACCGGGGTGCTGCTCGCGGCGCCGCCGATCGACTTCCACGTCACCGACACCTACTTCGTCGTGGCGCACTTCCACTACGTGCTGTTCGGCACGATCGTGTTCGCGACCTTCGCCGGCATCTACTTCTGGTTCCCGAAGATGACCGGTCGGATGATGTCCGAGCGCCTGGGCCGCCTGCACTTCTGGACCACCTTCATCGGCTTCCACATGACCTTCCTGGTCCACCACTGGCTCGGTGCCGAGGGGATGCCCCGCCGATACGCCGACTACCTGCCCTCCGACGGCTTCACCACGCTCAACATGATCTCCAGCATCGGCGCGTTCCTGCTCGGCCTGTCGATGCTGCCGTTCCTGTGGAACGTCTTCCGCAGCTACCGCTACGGCGAACCCGCCGGCGCGGACGACCCGTGGGGGTTCGGCAACTCGCTCGAGTGGGCCACCAGCTGCCCGCCGCCCCGGCACAACTTCCTCGACCTGCCCAAGATTCGCTCCGAACGCCCCGCCTTCGAGCTGCACCACCCCCACGTGCCGGTGCGTTCCGGCGACTCGGGGAGGCAGCGAGCTCGCTAGCGCCCGGCAGGGGCGGATGACCGAGGTCACCGGCGCCCGCCCTCAGCTCGCCCGGCCGCGTGTCGATCGTTCGAACGCGGTTGCGGAACGAGCGTGAGGAGTGCATGGCGTTGGGTTCGGTTGTCCTGGCCCGGTTGCGGCCCGCGGTTCTCGGCCCGGTTGTGGCTCTGCTCGCGGGTGTCGCGGTGGTCACCGCCGCTCCGGCCGCCGCGGCGCAGGGGGAGGTGCTCGGCGCCGGGAACCCGAATGCGATCAAGGGCAGCTATCTCGTCGTGCTCAAGGACGGCGCGTCGGCCCGGTCGGTGGTGGCCGGCGCGGCGAAGGCGCTGGCCGGCCGGCACGGCGGGCGGGTGCGGGCGACGTTCGGTCACGCCATCAACGGGTACGCCGCGCAGATGTCCGACGCGCAGGCGCGTGCGCTGGCCGCGGACCCGAAGGTCGCCTACGTCGAGCAGGACGCGCGGGTGCACGCGGCGGACACGACGCAGTCGAGTCCTCCGTCGTGGGGGTTGGACCGGATCGACCAGGCGAACCTGCCGCTGGACAAGCGTTACAGCTACTCGACGACCGCGTCGAACGTGCACGCCTACGTGCTGGACACCGGTATCCGCACCACGCACACCGCGTTCGGCGGCCGGGCGAGCTGGGCGCTGAACACCACCGGCGACGGCAAGAACTACGACTGCAACGGGCACGGTACCCACGTGGCGGGCACGATCGGCGGCTCCCCGTACGGGGTGGCCAAGGGTGTGCGGTTGGTTGCGGTGAAGGTGCTCGACTGTGAGGGTTGGGGGACCTGGTCGGGGATCATCGCCGGGATCGACTGGGTGACCGCGCATGCGGTCAAGCCGGCGGTGGCGAACATGAGCCTGGGTGCGCCGGGGTCGAGTGCGTCGTTGGAGCGGGCGGTGCGGGACTCGATCGCGTCGGGGGTGACGTATGCGATCGCGTCGGGCAACGAGAGTGACGATGCGTGTGGGTTCACTCCGGCGCGGGTGTCGCAGGCGATCACGGTGAACTCGAGCATGAGCAACGATGCGCGGTCGTCGTTCTCCGACTACGGCTCGTGCACGGATCTGTTCGCGCCGGGGCAGGCGATCACCTCGGCGTGGATGACGAGTGACACGGCGACGAACAAGATCAGTGGTACGTCGATGGCGACGCCGCACGTGACCGGTGCGGCCGCGCTGTACCTGGCCGATCATCCGGCCGCGTCCCCGGCGACGGTGCAGGACGCGCTGAAGGAGGCCGCGACCCCGGGCAAGATCACCAACCCGGGGCCGGGCTCGCCCAACCTGCTGCTGCACACCGAAACCACCGCGAGCGCCGCACCGGACGACGTAGCCACCGACACCTCCGATCCGGGCGGCTACACACCGGCGGACCCGGTGCGCGTGCTGGACACCCGCAACGCCATCGGCGTCGCGTCCCGGACCGCGCTGGGCGCGCACGCCACGGTCACCCTCGACCTGTCCGGCCGGCTGCCCGCCACCGCCACGGCGGCGGTGCTCAACGTCACCGGCATCGCGTCCACCTCGACCTACGTGACCGTCTGGCCGTACGGCGCCACGCGCCCGAACGCCTCGAACCTCAACCTCGCCGCCGGCGACATCCGGCCCAACCTGGTCACCGTCCAGGTCGGCACCGGCCGCAAGGTCCGCCTCTACACCAACTCCGGCCCCACCCACCTGCTCGCCGACCTCGCCGGCTGGTACGCCACCGACGCCACCGGCCTGCACACCGCCCGCTCCCCGCAGCGCGTCCTCGACACCCGCTGGGGAGTCGGCGCCGCCAAGGCCCCGCTCGGAGCCGGCGCCCGCGTCACGCTCGACCTGTCCGTGGCCGTCCCCGCGGGGGCGACGGCGGTGACCCTCAACCTGACCGGGGTCGGCGCCACCCGCGACACCTACGTCTCCGCCTGGCCCACCGGGCAGCCACGGCCGAACGTGTCCAACCTCAACATCGACAGCTCCAACCCCACCCCGAACCTCGTCACCGTCCGGCTGGGCACCAACCGCTCGGTCGACCTCTACAACAACTCCGGCGCCGTCCACCTGCTCGCCGACCTGGCCGGCTACTACGCGCCCGGCACGGGTTCCCGCTTCGTCGCGATGTCGCCGCTGCGCGTGCTCGACAGCCGCAACAGCGCGGTCCACTGGGTGGGCGTGAGCGGCGGCGGCAGCGCGATCGAACTCGGGGTGCTCGGCCCGGTGCCCTCCGGGGCGACCGGGACCGTCCTCAACCTCACCGGCGTCACGCCCTCCACCGCGACCTACGTGACCGCCTACCCCAAGGACGGCGCCACCCCGACCCGGCCGGGCACGTCCACGCTCAACCTGGCCCGCGGCGGGATCGTGCCCAACCTCGCCTCCGTCGCCCTGGGCACCACCGGCTCGCTGTGGCTCTACAACAACGCGGGCACGATCGACCTGATCGCCGACCTCGCCGGCTACTTCACGCCGTAGCGCGGTCGTCGGCCACTATGCTGGCTACGCCTCGCCCGGCCCGCGGCACAGGTACTCGTGCTCGGGCCGGCCGGTGGCGCCGTAGCGCAGTCGCATGTCGACGGTGCCCGCCTCGGCCAGCGCGGTCAGGTACCGCTGCGCGGTGGCGCGCGCGACGCCCAGCTCTCCCGCGACCTCGGCCGCCGACAGCGGCCGTCGAGCACCCCGGAGCCGCTCCAGCACCAGCCGGGCGGTGGTACTGGACTGTCCCTTCAGGACCGAACTGCGATCCTGCTCGTGCAGCACGCGGAACGTCTTGTCCACATCGGACTGCAAGAGCTCGCGGTCCCGGGTCAGCAGCCGGCGGTAGCGCGCGTAGGCGCCGAGGCGCTCGGCGAGCTGGCCGGTGTCGAACGGCTTGACCAGGTAGTTCAGCGCCCCGGCCCGGATGGCGGCGCGGACCGACCGCGCCTCGTTCGCGGCGGAGAGCACGATGGCGTCCGTGTGGAGCTCGGCGAGCAGGCTGAGCCCGGACTCGTCGGGGAGGTAGACGTCGAGCAGCACCAGGTCCGGCGCCAGCTCGCGAACGCGGGCGCGCGCCTCGGCCGCGGTGTGCGCGGTCCCGGCCACGGTGAAGCCGGGCACCTTCGACACGAACCCGGCGTGCACCTTCGCGACCCGGAAGTCGTCGTCGACGATGAGCGTGCGGATCACTCGCCGTCCTCCTTCCCAACGGCCCCCGCGGGCACCGGCGCGGCGAGCAGTCCCGGCAGCACGGCGACGAACAGCGCGCCGTGCTCCTCCCCGCCCGGGTCCGCCAGCCTGACGTCCCCGCCGTGCGCCCGGGCGGCCTGCCGGGCGAGCGCCAGGCCGTGCCCGTGCCCCGGCGAGACCTTGGTGGACACCCCTTCGTCGAACAGGGACTCCCGGACCTCCGCGGCCACCCCCGGCCCGCTGTCCACGACGGACACGTGCAGCGTGCCTCCCTCGGCCAGCAGGGCGATCTCGACCGTCGCCGGCCGCCGCGCGCCCATGCGGGCGGCGTGCACGGCGTTGTCCAGCAGGTTGCCGACCATGGTGTTCACCGCGATCGGGTCCGTCACCAGCCCGGGCACCCACGAGTCGTCGGAGATCCGCAGCGCGACGGCCTTCTCCCGGGCCTGCTCGATCTTCGCCGACACCAGTGCCCGCAGGTAGGGATCGGACACCGAGTCGCCGATGCCGTCCGGGTCGACGGAGGTGTCGGTGAGCGTGTGCAGGTAGTCGACCGCGGCATCGTGGTGGCCGAGCTGGAGCAGGCCGGAGAGCGTGTGGAGGCGGTTGTTGAACTCGTGGCGCTGCGCGCGCAGACCGTCGAAGAGGGACCGGACGGCGTCGAGCTCCCTGGTCATCGCGTCGAGGTCGGTGCGGTCGCGCAGGGTCAGCACCATGCCGAGGTCCCGGCCGTCCCGGGTGACCAGCCGGGAGTTGACCACCAGAACCCGGTTTCCCGCCACGGCGAGCAGGTTGTCCACCCGCCGTCGCTGCGCGACGCTCTCCCGCAGCCGCGCCGAGAGGTCCAGTTCGGACACCGGGACGCCGACCGGCAGCGGTTCGCCGAGCAGCCGTTCGGCCTCCGCGTTGCGCACCGACACCCGTCCCGCGGCGTCCACGGCGAGCATGCCCTCGCCGATGCCGTGCAGCACCGCCTCCCGCTCGTAGAGCAGTTCGGTCAGCTCGCGCGGTTCCAGCCCGTGGGTGAGCCGGTTCAGCCGCCGGGTCAGCAGCGCCGACGCCGCCACCCCCACCGCGAGCGCGCCGGCCGCGAACGCCGTGCTGGTGAGGACCAGCCGGAACAGGTCCGCGGTGGCCGCCCCGATCTGGTACCCGACGCTGACCTCGCCGACCACCCGGCCGTCCGCGGCGCGGATCGGTGTCTTGCTGCGCACCGAGACCCCCAGCGTGCCCTCCTGCACCGCGCTCACCACGTCGTTGCCCGCCAGGGCTTCGGAGGGATCGGTGCTCACCGGCCTGCCGATCCGGCCGGGGTCCGGATGGGCCAGCCGGATCCCGCGGTCGTCGGTGACGACCACGAACAGCGCGCCGGTGTGTTCGGTCACCGCCAGGACGCGCCTCTCCAGATCGCCGTCCTGCCGCCGCGCCGCCGCCGCCTCGACCACAGCGGGGTCGACGGCGACCGCGCGGGCGATGCCGAGCGCCCGCTCGCCGTACTGCTCGCGCAACGAGCTCCACAGCAACCAGCTCACCAGCCCGAGCCCGACCGCGAGCAGCAGCACCACGACACCGATCTGCAGGATCAGGATCTGGCGCGAGAACCGCATCCGGCGCAAGACACCCTTGTCCATGCGGTGCACCGTACCTCCTGGTCACGCCGCTGAGCTAAACGCGCAAAACGCGAAGAACGTGCCGCCGGCGCGGAGAACGCGGACAACCTTCACCGCCGGGTGCGCCACTCCTAACGTCCGTCCCACATCCCCAACCTCGTGCGAAGGGAAGCGCGGGGCCACACGACCCGAGTGGCCGCCAACCGCACCCGAGGGGAACGGGACGCAACCCAGCCACACGTACGCGCCGAACTGGACAGGACGTACCACCGTGACCACAAGTGTGAATTCCGGGGAGGCGGAGCTGTCCCCTCCCCTGATCGAGCTCGTCGGTGCGACCAAACGGTTCCCGAGTGGAGCCGGCACGGTGCACACAGCCGTACGGGAGCTGAGCCTCACGGTCGATGCCGGCGAGTTCGTCGCCGTCGTCGGGCCGACCGGGTGCGGCAAGTCGACCACCCTGTCCCTGGTGTCGGGCCTGCAGCCGGCCTCGGCGGGCGAGGTGCGGGTGCGCGGCGAGCCGGTGGTGTCCATTCCGGACGGTGTCGGCTACATGTTCCAGAACGACGCGGTGATGCCCTGGCGCTCGGTGCTCGACAACGTCGCCTCCGGGCCGCGGTACCGGGGCGTGCCCAGGGCCCGGGCGCGCGAGATGGCCGCCGACTGGGTCGAGCGCGTCGGCCTCGCCGGGTTCGAGAGGTACTACCCGCACCAGCTCTCCGGCGGCATGCGCAAGCGTGTCGCGCTGGCCCAGACGCTCGTCACCGAGCCGCGGATCATGCTGATGGACGAACCGTTCTCCGCGCTCGACGTGCAGACCCGCGCGCTGATGCAGGACGAGCTGCTGCGGTTGTGGTCCGGCACCGGCGCCGCGGTCGTCTTCGTGACCCACGACCTCGAGGAGGCCGTCGCGCTCGCCGACCGAGTCGTCGTGCTCACCACGAGCCCGGCGACGGTCAAGGACGTGTTCACCGTCGACCTGCCACGCCCGCGCGAGGTCGAGGAGCTCCGGCTCACCGAGGACTTCCTGGGGATCTACCGCGAGGTCTGGAGATCGCTGCGTGTCGAGGTGGACAAGGCGCGTGCCGCGGGAGGGAACGCCGATGTCGCTTGAGACCGCCGCGATGCCCGGCATCGCGCATCCGGAGACCGACGAGCAGATCCTGGCCCGGCAGCGGCGGACGCACCGCCGCCGCAGGGTCAACACCTGGCTGCTGCGCCTGGTGATCGTCGCGGCCTGGCTGGGCAGCTGGGAGCTGGCCGCGACACTGTGGATCGACCCGTTCTTCTACTCCAAGCCGTCCGACATCTGGAGCCGGCTGGTCGGCTGGTTCACCACCGGCACCGACTTCGGCTCGATCTGGTACCAGATGTGGGTCACCGTCGAGGAGGCGGTGATCGGGTTCGTGATCGGCGCGGTCGCCGGCGTGATCCTCGGCGTGATCCTGGGCCGCAGCCAGTACCTGGCCGACGTGCTCGCGCCGTTCATCAAGGCGGCGAACGCGGTGCCCCGCATCGTGCTCGCCTCGCTGTTCGTGATCTGGTTCGGGCTGGGGCTCACGTCGAAGGTCGCCACCGTCATCGTGCTGGTGTTCTTCGCGGTGTTCTTCAACGCGTTCACCGGTGCCCGCGAGGTGGACCGCAACCTGATCGACAACGCCCGCATCCTCGGTGCCGGGAGGCTGCAGGTGCTGGGCTCGATCGTGCTGCCCAGCGCCACGTCGTGGATCCTCTCCTCGCTGCACACCGCGTTCGGCTTCGCGCTGATCGGCGCCGTCGTGGGGGAGTACGCCGGGTCCCGGGCCGGGATCGGCTTCCTGATCGCCAACGCGCAGGGCACCTTCGACTCGGCCGGCATCTACGCCGCCATGATCATCATCACCGTCGTCGCGCTCCTGGCGGAGTGGGGCATCGGGCACCTGGAGAACCGGCTGCTGCGCTGGCGGCCGTCGATGTCGGGCCAGCAGGCCTCGGGTATCTGAAAGGACTGAGATCCGATGAGGATTCGCAAGATCGCCGGCGTGGCGGTGGCTCTCGTGCTGGCCACCACCGCGACGACCGCCTGCCAGGACTCGCGCACGGCCGCGACCGGTGCCGGCGGCAAGCCGAAGGTCACGATCATGGTCGGCGGGCTGGAGAAGGTGATCTACCTGCCCGCGACGCTGACCGAGCGGCTCGGCAACTTCGACAAGGAGGGCGTGGAGGTCGACCTGCAGAGCGAGCAGTCGGGTGCCAGCGCGGAGACCGCGCTGGTGGCCGGGCAGGTGCAGGCCGTCGTCGGCTTCTACGACCACACGATCGACCTGCAGGCCAAGGGCCAGTGCATCGAGAGCGTCGTGCAGATGGCCAACATCCCGGGTGAGGCCCTCGTGGTGGCGGCCCGCAACGCGAACGCGATCACGAGCTCGGGCGACTTCCGCGGCAAGAAGATGGGCATCACCTCGCTCGGCTCGTCCACCGACTTCCTGACCAAGGCACTCGCGGCCAAGGCCGGGGTGGGCACCGACGAGTTCACCCCGGTCAAGGTCGGCGCCGGGCAGACGTTCATCGCCGGGCTCGACAACGGCGGCATCGACGCCGGCATGACGACCGACCCGACCATCGCGTCGCTGACCAGCACCGGCAAGGCGAAGGTGCTCTACGACATGCGCACGGTCGAGGGCACCACGTCGGCGCTGGGCGGGCCGTACCCGGCCACGTCGCTGTACATGAGCTGTGACTTCGTCAAGCAGAACCACGACGTGGTGCAGAAGCTGGCGAACGCCTTCGTCGCGACGCTGGGCTGGATCGGCGGGCACACGCCGGAGGAGATCGCCGCGAAGATGCCGTCGTCCTACAGCGGCGGCGACGAGCAGCTGTACCGCGAGGCGGTCAAGGACAGCATCGGGATGTTCAACACCGACGGGAAGATGGACGCCGACGGCGCGCGCAACGTGCTCGACGTGCTGTCCACCTTCTCGACCAACGTCAAGCCGCGCAAGGACTCCATCGACCTGTCGAAGACCTACACCACGGACTTCGTGGACGCGGCCGCCGGCCGGAGCTGAGCCCGGGCCACGACCGGCCGCCACTCCCAACGCCGTCCTGCCCACACCTCGCGGTGGCTCTCGCACGTCCATCACCCGCTCCGCTCATCTCCATCGGCAACGATACATCTCTGATGATGTTTCGTCAGCGATGTACGCTTGCGGATGTGGACGCTGGGGAACTGCACCGGCTGGGCCGGCGGCTGATCGAGATCTCCCGCGGCGCCACCGGGGAACCCGGTGACCTGGTCCTGACGCCCGGTGAGTCGGCGGTGCTCGAGGACGTGATCACCCATCCGGACGGCTCGGTCAGCGAGATCAGCGCGCGCACCGGTTTCGTGCAGAGCCACGTGTCCGCCTCGGTCGCCCGGCTGCGGGAGCGCGGGCTGGTGACCACGGCGGCCGACCCGGCCGACGGGCGGCGCACCCGGGTGCGGGCCACCGACGCCACGGTCCGGGCCATCGTCCGGCGTGCGGGCCGCGGCATCGACGGCACCGTGCGCGACGCGGTGGGAGATCCCGGCCAGGCCCGGCGCGTGACCGCTCTGCTCGAGGAACTCGCCGGCCTGCTGCTGCGGTGAGCCTCTGACCACGCCTCGCCCGGACTCCCCTGTGGACAGTGACGAAAGTCCCGGCAGGCGGGGGCCTGTCGCCCTGTGCGCCCGCCGTGCGCGGGGATTCGCTGGTGGTGCCACGGAAGTACGGCGAGAGGAGAATCATGGCGAGCCTGATGATGCGATCCACGACGCTGCCGGACCTGTTCCGGTACCTCGAGCAGGGCTGGCCGTTCGCCGCGATCGGCGACCGCCACCCGGTGCGGATCGAGGAGTACCTCGAGGAGGGCAGGTACGTGCTGCGTGCCGAGCTGCCCGGCTTCGACCCCGAGAAGGAGATCACGATCTCGGTGGCCGGTGACCGGCTGTCCATCAGCGCGGAGCGGACGGTGGACAAGCACGACAAGGCGCACAGCGAGTTCTTCTACGGCTCGTTCGCCCGGACGGTCCAGCTGCCGGCCGGCGCCGACACCGATGCCGTCGGCGCTCGCTACGACGCGGGGATTCTCGAGATCACCGTGCCGGTCAAGGAGGAGGCCGACACGCGGGAGATCCCGGTCATGGTGAAGAAGTAGCCACGGGAACAGGCGGTGGCCCGGCTCGTCCGGGCCACCGCCTCGGCGTGCTCGGACGAGCTCACGACGGGCATCGGCGGCCCGCCTGCCCTGGTTGCCTTCGCGGTTAGGCTGGGGGTGATGCCGGGGCCCGCTCATGGCCCCGACCCGGCGCAAATGGGAGCGTCGATGTCCGAGGCTGCCACTCGACCCCCATTCAACCGGTCCGTCGGCGCGCAGCTGGCGGGCCTGAGACTCGACGAGCTGCTCAACGAGCTGATGGAGCGGCTGACCGAGATCACGAAGACGCGGGACCGGTTGCAGGGCCTGCTGGACGCGGTGGTCGCGGTGGGTACCGGGCTGGAGCTCGAGGGCACCCTGCAGCGGATCGTCGACACGGCGGTCCAGCTGGTGGATGCCCGCTACGGTGCGCTCGGCGTGCTGGGGGACCAGGGCCTGTCCGAGTTCGTGCACGTCGGCATCGACCAGGAGACGCGGGCCCGGATGGGGCACCTGCCCGGCGGCGAGGGCCTGCTGGGGCATCTGATCGTGCATCCGGTCTCGGTCCGGGTGCCGGACCTGAGCCGGCATCCGTCCTCGGTCGGGTTCCCGCCGAACCATCCGCCGATGCGGAGCTTCCTGGGTACTCCGGTGCGGTTGCGGAACGAGGTCTTCGGCAACCTGTACCTCACGGAGAAGAAGGGCGAGGCGGAGTTCACCGCCGACGACGAGGTGGTGCTGGAGGCGCTGGCCGCGGCGGCGGGTGTGGCGGTGGAGAACGCGCGGCTGTTCGAGCAGGCGCGGTTACGGGAGCGCTGGCAGCAGGCCTCCGGCGAGGTGAACTCGTTGCTGATCAGCGGGGGCACCAGCGCCGCGGCCCTGGGGCTGATCGTGTCGCGGACGGTCGAGCTGTCGCAGTCGAAGTCGGCGCTGATCCTGCTGGCCGACGAGCCGGGCGACACGTTGTCGGTGCGCGCGGCGGCGGGCGACGACGAGCAGGTGCTGGGGTTCGCGATGTCGGCGGCCGAGCCGGCGATCGAGGGCGCCCTGCGCGACGGGCAGGCGAAGGTCATCCCGGACTTCTCCGCGCTGCTGCAGGACGGGTCGATGAGCCTCGGGGTGTTCGGGCCGGCCAACATCGTGCCGCTCGGCACGTCGAACGTCGCCCGCGGGGCGTTGCTGGCGCTGCGGGGCAAGGGGGACCAGCAGTTCCCGCGCGAGGTGCTGCCGATGCTGGCGTCGTTCGCGGACCAGGCGACCCTGGCGCTGGAGTGGGCGGACCGCCAGCAGCAACGACGGATGCTGGACGTGCTGGCGGATCGGGATCGGATCGCGGGGGATCTGCACGACCACGTGATCCAGCGGCTTTTCGTGGCGGGGATGAGCCTGCAGGCCATCGTGGGGCAGATCGTGAACGCCAACGTGCGCGGGCGGGTGACGCAGGTGGTCTCCCAGCTGGACGAGACGGTCCGGGAGATCCGCACGTCGATCTTCGATCTGCACGCCGCGGCCGAGGAGAGCCCGGCGGGCCTGCGCCGCGCGATGCTCGACGTGGTGGCCGAGATGGCGTCGAACGCGGCCATGTCGCCGGCGGTGCGGATCTCCGGAACGGTGGACACCCTGGTGGCCGGGCCGGTGGCCGAGCACGCGCTGGCCGTGCTGCAGGAGGGGGTCAGCAACGCCGTGCGCCACGCCCGCGCCTCGGACATCACGGTGACCGTCGAGGCGGGCGCGGACCTCGTCATCGACGTCACCGACAACGGGGTCGGCATGCCACCCGACGCCGCCCGCAGCGGCCTGCTCAACCTGCAGCGCCGGGCCACCGAGTGCGGCGGCACCGTGACCGTCTCACCCGGACACGGCACCGGCGGTACCCGCCTGGTCTGGCGGGTACCGCTCACCAGCACCTGACCGGGCGCCGCCTCGCCGCGCCGGCCGAGCAGCGGCGCGATCCGTCACGGTTCCGGGTGGTGGTGCCGCGGCCGGCCCCAGACGAGGTACGCGACGGGACCGACGAAGTTGATCGCGATGGCACCGGCCCACAGGGGCTTGCGGCCGTTGACCTCGTCGACCGGCCGGCGGGCCAGGTCCGTCCACGCGACCGCGGCCAGCCCGACCTGCGCGGCGCACATCGCCAGGAAGGCCACCCGCTGTCCGGCGCTGAGGTCACGCCAGTGGCGCTTGCTCATGACTGTCACCTCTGTTTCTGCCTCCACCCCGATCCTCACCGCCCCTCCGCGTGGCCGGCACGGCCGACGGTCCTGCCCGAACGGGGACCTTGGACACCCGGCACGCCCACGTGGGCACGCGCCCGGCGCGGCCGCCACCAGCGACGAGCCCGCCACGAGCCACCGGCGCGTCTCGATCCCGGCGGTGGCCGACATACCTCGTGACGAGTTCCTCAAGATTTTTCTGAACCATTCGTGGCTCGAATCCGTGTGCCGATCACGCAGTGCTCACCGCGGGAGGGCAGATGGGGATCGCGGGATCCGGAGGGTTCGCCCTGGACGGCCGCAGCGGCCACGACCTCGTGTCGGCGCTGGAGGCACACCTGGACCGCATCGAGGACTGGTCGGCCAGGGTCGCCGCGCTGGCCCGGCCCCTGCCGCTGGGCGCCAACCCCGTCGGCACGGCGATGTCGGCGCGGTTCAGCGGATGGGCCGGGGAGTCCTTCGCCGCGGCGCTGGCCGGCTACCGGGGGGCGTTGGAGGGGGCACGCGACGCGGTGCGCGACTCGGTCCAGCTGTACTCGTCGGTCGACGACGAGCGCGCCGGTGACTTCCGGTGACCCCGTGGGGCGGCCCGGTGAACTGGGCGAGCATGACGCACCCGCAACTGCACCACGCCGCGACCGCGGACAGCGAGCCGGCCGCGGCCTACGAGCTCGGGCGGGACTGGGCCGCGCTGGGGGCGGACATGGTCGATCAGGCGCAGGCGCTCGCCAAGCGGATCGCCGCCACCGAGGGCGGCTGGCAGGGTGCGGCGGCCGAGTCGGTGCGGGCGGCCACCGTCGCGCTCACCCGGTGGTGTGGTGACGCCGGCGCCGGCGCGCTGGCCGTCGGGGAGTGCCTCGCCGAGCAGGCCGCCGCGGTCGAGGCCGCCAAGGTGCGCATGCCCGAGCCGGTCGACTTCGACTGGGACGCCACGCTCGGCTCCTTCGCCGGCGCGGGCGACCCGGTGGCGGCGGTGTCCGACGTGCGGGCGCTGAGCGAGCGGGCGCGGGCCGCGCTGGAGCGCGCGGTGGACGTGATGACCGAGCTGGAGCGGTGGTGCGAGCGGATCGACGGGGAGATCCCGGGCTGCCCGCCGCCGCCCGGGCCGCCCGGTGGCGGGGGTGGGGGCGCCACCGGCCCCGGCGACGTCGGCGCGCTGCCCGGTGCCGGTGCGCCGCCGGCCGGTGACGAGACCGCCGTCCCGCCGGCGGGTGACGGGACCGCTGCCGCGCCGGTCGGCGCGGACGAGCACACCTCCGCGGCAGGGGTGACCGGGGGAGTCGCCGGCGCCGCCGAACCGGACCTGGCCCGGTTCGGCGGCGCCGGCACCGTGGAGGGTGGCGCCGGCGGACCCGGGCTGTCCGCGGCCCCGGCCGTCCCGCCGCCGGGCGCGCGCACCGGGGCGGCGCCGGCCGACGGCGCGCGGGGGGACCTCCCGGCGCAGGGCGGTCCCGGCGGCGGCCGCGGCACGGCCGGGATCGGCGGGTCCGGCGTGGTCGGTGCCCCGGGCGGCGCGCGGGCGCGGGCGCCGCGGGCGGGTTCGGCCAGCACGGCCCGCACCGCACGCCGAGCTTTCTCACCGGCGAGAAGGTGTTCGAACCGATGCCGGCGGCCGCCTCGGTGATCGGGGACACCTGGACGGCCGAGTGGGCGGCCGGGGACGACCCGGCCGAGGAGCGGGGAGGGCGCTGGTGAGCACCGTCCCCGGGATCGAGCTGTCCGGTACCGAGCTCGAGATCGTCTGGCAGGAGCTGGGCCTCGGCCGGATGCCCTACCCGCTGGTGCTGCCCGCCACCGGCCGCACGATGCGGGACCGGGCCGTGCTGGCGGGCCGGGTGCGGGAGGCGTTGCGGCGCAGGGGGTTGTGGCACGACGGGCCGGTCGCCGCGCTGGCCGGGCCGCTCGGGGTGCTCGCCGCGGGCGGGATCGCCGTGGACGCGGTGGGCTTCCTCGGCGGGCCGCTGCGCGCGCTGGCCGCGGCGGACGGCTGGGACGGCGCCGTCGCCGTGCTGCGCCGCGGCGCCGTGCGGGTGACCGCGATCCCGCCCGGCGCGCTGGCCGAGTCCATTGTGGACGTCATCGGCGACGTGCCGGCGGGGGTCGGCGCCGCGCTGTCGGTCCCGGTCGACGAGCTGCGCTCGGGAGGCGAGCGGGCCGCGGAGGTGACCGGACGGCTGGCCGAGCGGACGGCCGGCGGCCAGTTCGGGGCCACGGCGACCGGCCGGTCCGGCCGCCGGCACCGCGCGCACACCCTGGTGACCTGGTTCGACACTCCCCGCGGGCGCTACCTGCTGGTGCGCGACGGAGGCTGGGTGAGCCTCGCGCCCGCCGACCGGGCGCGGGTCGCCCACCGCCTCGCCGAGGTCGTCGCCGAGGCACCGGCCGGCTGAGAGGCCATAACCAGGCCGCCGCATCGACCCGCCACGCGGCCGAGCCGACCCCTCACGTCGCCGTGTCGACCTGTCGCGTCGCCGTGTCGACCCGCCACGCGGTCGAGTCGGCTTGTCGCGTTGGCGTGTCGACCCGCCACGCGGTCGAGTCGGCTTGTCGCGTTGGCGTGTCGACCCGCCACGCGGTCGAGTCGACCCCTCACGTCGCCGTGTCGGCTTGTCGCGTTGGCGTGTCGACCCGCCACGCGGTCGAGTCGGCTTGTCGCGTTGGCGTGTCGACTTGTGGCGCGGTCGAGTCGGCTCCGTGCGCTGTCGAACCGACCCGCCGGCGTCGCACCGGTCGTGCGTCCTCGGCGCGGTCGGCGATGCCCGGGGTCGGCTCGACAGTGTGGTCGGTCGGTTCGACAGTGTGGTCGGTCGGCTCGACCGCGCCACGGGTCGGGTCGGCCGCGTCACGGGTCGGGTCGGGGTGACACGCACCGGGCACCGGCGGGCAGCCGCGGGGCTGTTCGCGCCTCTAACGCAGCGGGAGCGGCTCGCGCGTCGCCATGATGTAGCCCAGCACCATGATGGTGACCGCGATGAGGGTCAGCATCACGATGATGACGACGGCGGTCGGCGGCAGCGGCCGGGACAGCCAGCGGTTCGGTGGCTCCGCGGCCCGCGCAGGCGAGGGCCGCGGAGCCTCGGCGTCGAGCCCTTCGGCCACCCGGGCCTCCGCCGCGATGGCGGCGGGCTCGCCGAGCCGGTCCAGGATGGTGCGTACCGCCGCCTCGGTCGGCTGGTACAGCACGGTGCGCGCGGCGGCCACGTGTTCGCGCAGATCCGAGATCAGGTCGTCGCGCCGTTCCGGCGGCAGGTCACGGCATGCGTAGGAGACCGCGCCGAGGTAGTCCTCGACGAGCCGGTCCAGTCGGGTGTCGGTCGACTGCGTCATGTGTCCTCCGTACCGATGATGCGGTCCACGGCGGTGCGGAACGCGACCCACTCCGAGCGGAAGTGGGCCAGCGCCTCCTTGCCCTGACTGGTCAGCTCGTAGTAGCGCCGGGGTGGCCCCGCCGGGGACTCCTGCCAGGTGGTGGCCACCCATCCGGTTCGGCGCAACCGCCCCAGCAGCGGGTAGAGCGTGCCCTCGCTGGTGGTCAGAACGGTCCGGTCGGCGAGCCGACCGACCAGTTCGACGCCGTAACGAGGTTCTTCCTCCAGCAGGGCCAGTACGCAGAACTCCAGGGTGCCGCGTCGCAGGGCCGTGCCCAGCCCGGGCGATGCTTCCATGTTGTACATGCTACCTTGCATAGCAAGCAACTGGAGATGTGCGCCGCGGGTCGTGGGAGAATTCGAGGTGTGGCCGGTCCGCCACGCACATCTGGGGGAACAGATGCAGATCATCGAAACGGGTGCGCTGGGCACGAGATCGGCGATCGTCCGCCTCCGCAGGCGGGACTGTGCGCTGGAGTTCCTGGACTTCCCGATGCTGCACGTCGCCAGCCCCGCCTTCTACGCCGAGGTCACGAAGCGGCTCGCGCGCTGCGCCGTCGTGGTCGCCGAAGGCGTGACCGGCCGGTCGGTTCTCGCCACGGCGTTCACGATGACCTACCGGGTCATCCCGGCGAACCGCCGTTCCGGCCTCGTGCAGCAGAGGATCGACTACGGCGCTCTCGGGGTGCCGGTGATCCGCCCGGACGTCACCGGCAAGGAGTTCGCGCGCAGCTGGCGCACCCTGCCGGTCCGCGACCGGATGCTGGTCTGGTGCCTGCTGCCGGTCGTGCTGGTCACGCAGCTGGCCGGCGGCCGCAAACGCCTGCTCACCCGGGACATCGCCGTCGACGACGAGGTCCTCGACTCCGAGTTCGCGGAGCGCCTCCACTCGGTGTTCGGCGGCGAGCGTGACGCCCGGCTCCTGGCCGCCGTGACGGCCCTGTACGAGACCCACTCGGCGGAGCGCATCGACGTCGGCATCGTGTACGGCGCCGCGCACGTGCCCGATCTCGTCCACGGGCTGTCCGCGACGCTCGGCTACCGCCCCCGCACCGCGGAGTGGATCACCGCCGTCGACTGTGGTGACCCGGCCCGCGTGTTTCCACCTCGCCGGATCGGGTAGGCCGACTCGATGACGGCGAGCGACGGCGAAGGGAGCGGGGTGGCGACGTGACGGGCCGTGGGGTGGCGCGCAAGCTCATCGACGCGCACCTGGTCGAGGGGGAGCCGGTACCCGGTACCGAGATCGGTCTGCGGGTGGACCAGACGCTGACCCAGGACGCCACCGGGACGCTCGTCATGCAGGAGCTCGACGCGCTGGGACTGGACCGCGCCCGCACCGATCTCAGCGTCCAGTACGTGGACCACAACCTGCTGCAGACCGACGAGCGCAACGCCGAGGACCACGAGTTCCTGCGTTCGGCGTGCCGCCGCTACGGGCTGTGGTTCTCCAAGCCAGGCAACGGTGTCTCGCATCCCACGCACATGCAGCGGTTCGGGCTGCCCGGACGCACGCTGGCCGGGTCCGACTCGCACACCTGCGCCGCCGGGTCGCTGGGCATGCTGGCGATCGGGGTCGGCGGGCTGGAGGTGGCGCTCGCGATCGCCGGTGAGCCGCTCTACCTGCGGATGCCGCGAATCTGGGGTATCCGGCTGACCGGGCGGCTGCCGGACTGGGTCTCGGCCAAGGACGTGATCCTGGAGATGCTGCGCCGCCACGGCGTGCAGGGCGGGCGCGACCGGATCCTGGAGTACCACGGCCCCGGGGTGGCGACGCTGTCCGCGATGGACCGGCACGTCATCGCGAACATGGGCGCGGAGCTGGGCGCCACGACCTCGGTCTTCCCGGCCGACGACGTCGTGGCCGGGTTCCTGCGCGGCGAGGACCGGGAGGACGACTTCACCCGCCTCGAGGCCGACGACGACCCCGGCTACGACCTGACCGACCACATCGATCTGTCCACTGTGGAGCCACTGGTGGCCAGGCCGTCGTCGCCGGGCAACGTCGTCCCGGTCCGCGAGGTCGCCGGGGAACCGGTGAGCCAGGTCGTGATCGGCTCCTCGGCCAACCCGGGCCTGCGTGACTTCGCGATCGCCGCGGCGATGGTCGCCGGCCGGCAGACGCACGACGGGGTGAGCTTCGACGTCAACCCCTCGTCCCGGCAGATCTTCTCGGACCTGACCAGGATGGGCGCCACCACCGAGCTGATCGCCGCGGGCGCCCGGATCCACCAGTCGGGGTGCCTGGGATGCATTGGGATGGGGCAGGCGCCCGCGACCGGCCGCAACTCGCTGCGCACGTTCCCCCGGAACTTCCCCGGCCGCTCGGGCACCACCGAGGACTCGGTCTGGCTGTGCTCCCCGGAGACGGCCGCGGCGTCCGCGCTGACCGGGGTGATCACCGATCCGCGCGACCTCGGCATCGACCATCCGGACCTGGACCTCCCGCGGCGGGCGTCGGTGAACACCGCGATGCTCGTGGCCCCGCTGCCACCCGGGCAGGCCCGGACCGAGAAGCTGGTCCGCGGGCCCAACATCTCCGCGCTGCCCGACTTCCCGCCGCTGCCCGGCCGGGTCGAGGCGCCGGTGCTGCTCAAGCTGGGCGACGACGTGTCCACCGACGAGATCTCCCCCGCCGGCGCGCGGGCCCTGCCGTTCCGCTCCAACGTGCCCAAGCTCGCCGAGTTCACCTTCACCCGCCTCGACGAGACCTATCCGTCGCGCGCCGCCGAGACCGGCCGGGAGAGCGGTCACATCGTGGTGGCGGGCGAGAACTACGGGCAGGGCTCCTCGCGGGAGCACGCCGCGATCACGCCCGCGCCATCTCGGTCTCCGGGTGGTGATCGCGAAGTCGTTCGCCCGCATCCACTGGCAGAACCTGGCCAACTTCGGCGTCCTCGCGCTGGAGTTCGACGAGCCGGGCGACTACGACCGAGTCGACCAGGGCGCGGTCCTCGCCCTCGACGACCTCGCCGCGGGCCTGGACGCGCCGACCCTCACCGCTCGCGACACGGCGACCGGTGCGACGTACCGGCTGCGCCACCGCCTGTCCTCCCGGCAGATCGACGCCGTCCGCGCCGGTGGCCGGATCCCGCTGCTGGCCGGCCGCAGAGAAGGAGGTACCCGATGACCAACGAGCCGACGACGCTGATCCGCCTCGGCGACTCCGAGCTGACCCTCGCCCAGCCCGCCGACGACGTGCGCGGCCGGACCGTGGTCGACCGCAACGGCCAGGAGATCGGTGACGTGGACGGCCTCATCATCGACGAGCGCGAGCGCCGGGTCCGGCTGCTCCAGGTCGGTTCCGGCGGGTTCCTGGGCATCGGCAAGCAGAAGGTGCTGGTGCCCGTGGAGGCCGTCACCTCCATCGACGATCTCGTCCACGTCGACAACCAGCGCGAGCACGTGGCCGCCGGCCCGGTCTACGACCCCGACCTCGTGCCCGGCCGGGCGCACATCGAGGACCTCTACACCTACTACGGCGTCGTCCCGTACTGGCGGGCCATGTAGTCGCCGCGGCGTGCCGGCCCGGCGTGGCGGGAGACGACAGCAACCCGAACGGTTCGTTTCCGCCGGCGACGGCCGGGTATGCCTGGACGCATGGCGGACCAGGACATCGAGGTGTCGGGCCACCGGGTGGCCCTGTCCAACCTGGACAAGGAGCTCTTCGCCGGGGACGGCATCAGCAAGCGCGAGGTCGTCGAGCACTACCGGACCGTGGCCGGGGCGATGCTGCCGCACCTCGCCGGCCGGCCGCTGACGCTGCGCCGGTTCCCGGACGGCATCGACGCCGGCGGCTTCTTCCAGAAGGAGGCCTCCGGCTCGTTCCCGGACTGGGTGCGCACCGCCGAGGTGCCGCTGCGGCACGGCGGCGGGACGGTCCGCCACGTGGTGTGCGAGGACGAGGCGACGCTGCTGTTCCTGGCGAACCAGGCCACCATCGAGTACCACGTCTGGCCGTCCACGACCCGCTCGCTGGACCGGCCGGACCGTCTGGTAGTCGACATCGACCCGCCCGGCGACACGGACGTGGCCACCCTGCGCGCCATCGCACGCGACCTGCGCGACCTGCTCGACACGATCGGCCTGACGCCGCACGTGCAGGCCACCGGGGGCCGCGGCTTCCACGTGGTCGCGCCCCTGGACGGCGGCGAGGACTACCGGTTCGTCCGCGACCTCGCCGCCGACCTCGCCGACCACCTCGCCGCCGTGCACCCGCGACGGCTGACCACCGCGCAGCGCAAGCAGCGCCGGAGCAACCGCGTCTTCCTCGACGTCAACCGCAACGCCTACGGCCAGACCTTCGTCGCCCCGTACTCGCTGCGGGCGCGCCCCGGCGCACCCGCGGCCACCCCGCTGGAGTGGTCCGAGCTGGGCCGCAGCACACCGAACGGGTACGGCCCGGACCGGATGCGCCGCCGGCTCGCGCACAAGAGCGACCCGTGGGCGGACCTGGACGAGCACGCCGGATCGGCGGCCGCCGCGCGCCGCGCGCTCGACGCCCTGCGGGCCTGAGCCGTCAGGTCGTCTCGCGGACCACGTCGGCCGCGGGTTTGTCCTCGCGGAGCCCCGTGTAGCGGGGATGGCGCAGCCGGCCGTCGGCGGTCCACTCGGTGAACCCGACCTGCACCACGAACGCGGGCCGGACCCAGTGCGCCGACGGCTCGCGCACCGGGTCGGCGAACGGGCTGGACGAGCTGGCGAGGGAGTCCGGCCGCCCGCGCAGCGCGCGCAGCGTCGCGGTGTCGTACCCGGTGCCCACCTTGCCGGCGTAGCGCAGCCCGCCGCCCTCGTGGTAGCCGATGAGCAGGGCGCCGAAGCCGGTGCGCGAGCCCCGCGGGTCGGTGAAGCCGCCGACGACGAACTCCTGGTCCCGCACGCACTTGAACTTCAGCCAGTCGGCCGACCGCCCGGCGCGGTAGGGGGAGTCGGCGCGCTTGGCGATCAGCCCTTCCCAGCCGTGCTCACAGGCGTGCCGGTAGTAGGCCTCGCCGTCGGTGTTGCGGTGGGCGGAGAACCGCAGCGGGTCGCGGAACGTGAACGCGGCGCGCAGCACGCGCTTGCGGTCCCGCAGCGGCAGCGCGGTCAGGTCGTGGCCGTCGAGGGCGAGCAGGTCGAACAGGTAGTAGTACACCGGGATCCCGGTGCCGGCCGCCCGCCGGGCGTCGGTGAGGTGGATGCGCGGCTGCAGCCGGGCGAAGCTGGTCTGCTCCCCGTCGAACGCGACGATCTCCCCGTCCGCGACGAAGCGGCGGCCGCCCCACTCGCCGAGCGCGTCGGCGATCTCGGGGTAGCCGGCGTCGATCCGGTTCCGGTTGCGCGACCACAGCCGGGGCTGCCCGCCGTCGCGGGTGGCCAGCGTGCGCACGCCGTCCAGCTTGCGTTCGAACACCCAGTTCTCGTCGCTGAACCGGCGGTCGGTCAGGGTGGCCAGCAGCAGCGGGTGCCAGCCGTGGTCGGCCACCCGCGGCAGCCCGGCACGCGCCCGCTCGCCGAGGACGTCGAGGCCGCTCATCCGCCGGCCGGCTCGTCGTTGGTGCGTCCGGTGAGCACCGACTCGGGCTGCGTGCGGACCGGCTTGCGGCGCCGGTCGGCGCCTTCGTCGTCCGTCTTCACCAGCAGCCACTGCTCGCGGTGGCCCCGCGTCCCGGTGCGCGTGAGGGCGTAGCCGCCGGTGATCTTGTGGCCCGCCAGCGACACCACGATGTGCCCGCGGTCGACCGCGGCCGCCGCGCCGACCGGCTCGCCGTCGTGCTCGGTGAGGTTGTCGAAGGTGCCGGTGTCCCAGACGACCACCGTGCCCGCCCCGTACCGGCCGGCCGGTATCTCACCCTCGAACTCCGCATACTCCGGCGGGTGGTCCTCGGTGCGGATCGCGAGCCGCTTGTCCCGCGGGTCGGTGGACGGACCCTTCGGCACCGACCAGGACACCAGCACGCCGTCGATCTCGAGCCGGAAGTCGAAGTGCAGTGTGGACGCGTCGTGCCGCTGCACGACGAACCGGGGACCGTCCGTCCCGTGGCCCGCCCGCCGCCGGCCCGCCGGCTCACCCGATGCCGCCGGATCCCGCTTCGCGCGGTACTCGGACAGCCGGTCCCTGTCTTGAGACATGTCACCGGCGTACCCCGGCCGACCACGGGGTATGCCTGCGGCATGACGAGCGTTCCCGGCGACGACACGCTGCCCGGTGCCCACCTCGACGACCCGTCCGGCGTGCTGGGCCGCGCCGGGGAGGACCCGGCCTCGTGACGTCCCGGGTGAGTGCGCGCATGCTCGCCAGGATCGACCTGCGGCGCCGCGTGCGAGCGGCCGTCACGCTGTCCGGCCGTGGCCGCGAGGGTGTGGTGCAGGCGGCGAAGATGGCGGTCGCCGCCGTCCTGGCGTGGTCGGTCGCGCGGTGGTTCGACGAGACGCAGTCGTTCATCGCCGCGTACGCGGCGGTGTTCATGATGAGCCGGACGGTGTACCGGTCGCTGCTCGACGCGGCGCGGCAGGTCACCACCGTCGTGCTGGGCGTGCTGGTCGCGTTCGGCGCGGTGTCGGTGATGCCGTGGCCCACCGCGGAGTTGGCGGTGGCGGTGTTCGCCGGCATGGTGATCGGACGCTGGCATCGCCTGGGCCGGGACGGGATCTGGGTCGGCGTGGTGGCGTTGCTGATGGTCACCTACGGCACCGCGGACGACGGGTCGTACCTGACCCTGCGGGTGGCCGAGGCGCTGCTCGGCGCGGTGCTCGGCATCGCCGTCAACGCGCTGATCTTCCCGCCGCTGCACCTGCGCGAGGCCGGCCGCGCGGTCGGCGCGGTGAGCGGGGAGATCGTCGACCTGCTGGAGTCGATCACGGCGGGCCTGCGCGACCGCTGGGACGAGCGTGACGCCCGCCGGTGGCGCCGGGGTGCCCGGGCGCTCGGGGCCGCGGTCCGCCGCGCCGAGGACGCGGTCGGCCAGGGCCACGAGAGCATGCTGCTCAACCCGCGACGCCTGTGGTCGCGGGCGGTGCATCCGGCGGCCGAGGGGCGGGCGCTGGGCACCCTCAACGAGGTCGCCGCGCACCTCCAGCCGCTCACCGAGACTCTGGTGACCGCCGCGGAACCGGACAACACCGTGCCGCGCACCGGTGAGGTGTTCGACGCGCTGCTCGCCGACCTGCTCACCACCCTGTCGGCGTCGGTGGGCTGCTACCGCGAGCCGCCGCACGCGTGCCGGCCGGAGCGGGAGGTGCTCCTGGAGGCGCTGGACCACGCCCGCGACCGCCGCGCGGCGCTGGCCCGGCTCGTCCCCTGGCCCGACCACGAGCCGCCGAAGGACTGGAGCAGCCACGCGGCGGCCGTCCTGGCGATCGAGCAGGCCTTCCGCGCGCTCCTGCGGGACGTCGGGGGAACACCGGGGGACGGGACCGCGGACCGCGTGAACCCGGTCCGTCGCTCACCCTCGCGGTGACCCGAGCAGGCGGGTGAGCAGCCGGGTGAGCGCGTGCCGCGACCGTGCGTCGAGGCGGTCCGTGGCCGGGGCGAGCGCGCGGCGGACCTCGGCGTGCACCCGTTCCTGGAGGAGTTGATGCTCCGCGCCGACAGCGCGGTGTACGAGGCGAAGCCGGGCGGGCGCAACCAGGTCCGGCTGACCGGCAAGCCCACGAACGTCGAACACCCGATCGCGGCACGCCGCGACGGCTGACCGCGCCGCACCTCCGGCGAGCCGACCCGCCACGCGGCCGAGCCGACCTGTCACATCGCCGTGTCGACCGGCTGCGCGGTCGAGCCGACCTCTCACGTCGCCGAGTCGACCGGCGGGCGCTGCACCGGGAGGGGGTGGTTCGGCGCGGTCGGCGATGCCCGGTGTCGGCTCGACCGCGTGGGGTGTCGGCTCGACCGCGTGGGGGGTCGGTTCGACGGTGTGGGGGGTCGGTTCGGTCTGGCGCGGCACGTGTCCGCGCCGCCGTCAGCGTTCCGGTTGACGGCGGTGGCGATCCCTGCGCATACTTCGAACATACGTTCGGTCGCTGGCTTCCCCTCGGCGGTGTGGGTCGAGGGAGGCTCGGTGTGGGGTTCAACAGTGGCGGCCGGTCGTGGTCGGAGCTGGAGCGGGCGTTGTCGGGGCGGGTGGAGGCCCCGGCGGGTGATGGCGGGGACGGTCCGGCGTGGTCGCGGCGTCGGGAGGGGTATGCGGGGCCGCCTGCGGACCTGGTGGAGCGGTACGGCTGGGACGACGTGTGTGCCGGGTTGCCCCGGGTGCCGTATGCGGAGCTGCACGCGCACTCGAACTTCAGCTTCCTGGACGGGGCGTCGCATCCGGAGCGGTTGGTGGAGGAGGCGGCGCGGGCGGGGCTGGACGCGCTCGCGCTGACCGACCACGACGGGATGTACGGGGTGGTGCGCTTCGCCGACGCGGCGCGGGAGCTGGGGGTGCGCACGGTGTACGGCGCGGAGCTGAGCCTGGGGTTGCCGGGGCCGCAGAACGGGGTTGCGGATCCGGCGGGGCGGCATCTGCTGGTGCTGGCGCGGGAGGTGGCGGGGTACCGGCGGTTGTGCCGGGTGATCTCGAACGCGCACCTGCGGGGCGGGGAGAAGGGCCGGCCGGTCTACGACCTGGACGAGGTGGTGGACGAGCTGGCCGGTCACGCCGTGGTGCTGACCGGCTGCCGCAAGGGCGCGGTGCGCCACGCCCTGGCGACGGCGGGGGCGGGGGCGGCGTTCGAGGAGCTGGCGTGGCTGGTGGACCGGTTCGGGCGCCGGCACGTGGTGGTGGAGCTGATCGATCACGGCTTTCCGCTGGACTCCACGCACAACGACCTGCTCGCGGGGATGGCCACGGACCTGGGTGTGGGGGCGGTGGCGTCGAACAACGTGCACTACGCCCACCCGCGGGACGGGCGGCTGGCGGCGGCGGTGGCGGCGGTGCGGGCGCGGCGCAGCATGGAGGAGCTGGACGGGTGGCTGCCGCCGGCGCCGCAGGCCTACGTGCGCACGGGGGAGGAGATGGGGCGGCGGTTCGTGCGCTACCGGGGGGCGGTGCAGCACGCGGCGCTGCTCGGGCTGGAGTGCGCGTTCGACCTGACGCTGGTGGCGCCGGAGCTGCCGCCGTTCCCGGTGCCCGCGGGGTACACGGAGATCACCTGGCTGCGGCACCTGGTCGCCGAGGGCGCGGCCCGCCGCTACGGGCCGCGCGGAGGACGACCCGAAGGCGTACGGGCAGCTGGACCACGAGCTCGGCATCATCGAGGAGCTGAACTTCCCGGGCTACTTCCTGGTGGTGTGGGACATCGTGGAGTTCTGCCGCCGCAACGACATCCTCGCCCAGGGCCGGGGGTCGGCGGCGAACTCGGCGGTCTGCTACGCGCTGGGGATCACCAACGCCGACCCGGTCAGGTGGGGGCTGCTGTTCGAGCGGTTCCTCGCCCCGGAACGCGACGGGCCGCCGGACATCGACGTGGACATCGAGTCCGACCGCCGCGAGGAGGCCATCCAGTACGTCTACGCCAAGCACGGCCGCCGGCACGCCGCGCAGGTCGCGAACGTGATCACCTACCGGGCCCGCTCGGCCGTCCGCGACATGGCCAAGGCGCTGGGCTACTCGACCGGGCAGCAGGACGCCTGGTCCAAGCAGATCGACCGGTGGGGCCCGGTCGCCACGGTCGCCACCGGCGAGGAGCACCCGATCCCCGAGGACGTGCTGGCGCTGGCGCACCAGATCGGCGACGCGCCGCGGCACCTCGGGATCCACTCCGGCGGCATGGTGATCTGCGACCGGCCGCTCTCGGAGGTGGTGCCGGTCGAGCACGCCCGGATGGCCGACCGCACGGTGTTGCAGTGGGACAAGGACGACTGCGCGGCCATCGGCCTGGTCAAGTTCGACCTGCTCGGCCTGGGCATGCTCTCCGCGATCCACTACGCCGTGGACCTGGTCGCCGAACACGAGGGCGTCGAGGTGGACATCGCCCGGCTCGACCTCGCCGACCCGCAGGTCTACGACATGCTCTGCGCCGCGGACGCGGTCGGCGTGTTCCAGGTGGAGAGCCGCGCCCAGCTCGGCACCCTGCCCCGGCTGCGGCCGCGCGAGTTCTACGACCTGGTCGTCGAGGTCGCGCTCATCCGCCCGGGCCCGATCCAGGGCGGCTCGGTGCACCCCTACATCCGCCGCCGCAACGGCGAACCCTGGCAGCACGCCCACCCGCTGCTCGCGGGCGCGCTGGACCGCACGCTGGGGGTGCCGCTGTTCCAGGAACAGGTCATGCAGATGGCCGTGGACGTCGCCGACTTCACCGCGGCCGAGGCCGACCGGCTCCGCCGCGCGATGGGCGCCAAACGCTCCCGCAGCAAGATGCAGCGGCTCCGCGACCGCTTCTACCACGGGGCCGCCGCGAACGGCATCACCGGCGAGCTCGCGGACATGATCTACACCCAGATCGAGGCGTTCTCCGGCTACGGCTTCCCCGAGGCCCACTCCATGAGCTTCGCGCTGCTCGTCTACGCCTCCGCCCACCTCAAGCTCTACCACCCGGCGGCGTTCTGCGCCGGGCTGCTGCGCGCCCAGCCGATGGGCTTCTACTCACCCCAGTCCCTGGTCGCCGACGCCCGCCGGCACGGCGTCGTCGTGCACGGCCCGGACATCAACCGAAGCCTCGCGCACGCCACCCTCGAACCCCACCCCGACAGCCACAACGGGGTCGCCGTGCGCCTGGGCCTGGGCACCGTCCGCTCCCTCGGCGACGACCCCGCCCAGGCCCTCGTCGACGAACGCCAGGCGCACGGCCCCTACCGCGACATGCGCGACGTCGGCCGCCGCACCACCCTCACCGAACCCCAGCTCGAGGCCCTCGCCACCGCCGGCGCGTTCGGCGGGTTCGGCCCCGACCGCCGCCAGGCCCTCTGGACCGCCGGCGCCATCGCCCGCGACCGCCCGCACTACCTGCCCGGCACCACCACCGCCGGCCACGCCCCCGCACTGCCCGGCATGTCCGCCATCGAGCTCACCGCCGCCGACGTGTGGGCCACCGGCATCACCCCCGACCGCCACCCCGTCGAGTTCCTCCGCCACCACCTCGACCGTCTCGGCGCCCTGCCCACCGCCGCCGTGGTCGACATCCCCGACGGCACCCGCATCCTCGTCGGCGGCGCCGTCACCCACCGCCAACGCCCCGCCACCGCCGGCGGCATCACCTTCCTCAACCTCGAGGACGAAACCGGCATGCTCAACATCGTCTGCAGCCCCGGCCTGTGGACCCGCCACCGCCGCCTCGCCCGCGAGGCCCCCGCCCTCCTCATCCGCGGCACCCTGCAGAACACCCACGGCACCGCCAGCCTCAACGCGGACAAGCTCGAACCACTCGACATCCACACCGCCCACAAGTCACGAGACTTCCGCTGAGCGGGCGAGGGGCTGGGTACTTGCCAGGTGGTCGTCCGGGCGGGCCGGTGTCTCAGAGCCTGTTGGCGAATGGTGAGGGGTGGGCCGGGCGTGTCGGTGAGGGCATGAGGCGGGGCTTCTGATAGATCGGGAAGTACCACCAACTCGATCACCAGAAGCCCTGGGATGTCTGTCTACCGTGTCGAGGCCGCGAAGGCCAGTTGTGGCGTGTCTGGTTGCGCGTGTCGTGACCGGGTACGCCGGTATCCGTCTGATCTGAGCGATGCGCAGTGGGAGGTGCTGGAGCCGCAGGCGCGGGCGGTGATGGCGGAGCTGCGTAGGAGTCCTGCCGGGGCGCCGATGCGCCATGATCTGCGTGCGATGTTGGACGCGATCGGCTATCTGACCCGCTACGGCATCGAGTGGCGGGCGCTGCCGGTGGACTTCCCGCCGTGGGAGGCGGTGTATGCGTTCTTCGAACGATGGAGCGAACGCGGCCTGCCACGCCGGCTGGCCGATCGGTTACGGGGCCGTATCCGGGTCGCCTGCGGCCGGGCCGAACTACTGACCGCGGCGGTCATCGATGCCCAGACCGTACGCGGCGCGGACACCGTGGCCGCCGACACCGCCGGCTACGATGCGGGGAAGAAAACCAAGGGGCGCAAGAGAAACATCGCCACCGACTGCCTCGGACTGCTGCTGGCGGTGACGGTGACCGCCGCCGGCATGCAAGACCGCGACAGCGCCCATCGACAGCGCCCATCGACTGCTCGCGTTGCTGCGCGAACACTTCTCCACCATCACCCTGGTCTGGGCCGACGGCGGCTACGCCGGACGCCTCGTCACGTGGGCCAAAACGGTGCTGCACCTGACCATCACCATCATCAAACGCAGCGACGACACGAAGGGCTTCGTGGTGCTACCTCGCAGATGGGTGGTAGAGCGGACGTTCGGCTGGCTGACCCGCCACCGCCGCCTGGTCCGAGACTACGAACGCCGACGAGAACACCACGAAGCCATGGTCTGGTGGGCCACCGTCACGATCATGACCCGCCGCCTCGACCCGAGAACTCGCCGGCGAACTCACCCCCACCACGCTGGGGCCAGCCTCGACAACCCAGACCAACCACAGCGTGATCATCTACCAACAGGCTCTCAGTCGGTTTCTGCGGGGTTGATGCTTGGCTGTTCAAGGGGAAAGAGGATCGGGCTGAGCAGGTATTGCGTGCGGTTTGGTGCCGGTTGGTTCGCCAGCCGGGGCAGAACGCGCGCGACGTGAGTTCGCCGATCATCTCCTCCAGTTCGCTGCGGCTGAGCCAGACCGCGTGTTGCCGGTAGCCGACGAGATCCGCCGCCGGGTTGGTGTGTTCGCGGTCGAGGTAGGCGTTGAACTCGGCGACCAGGACGGCCATCGCTGTGGCGAACACTGGCGGTGGTCGTTGGGGTGTGAGGGCTGCAACGGCGTCGGCATCGACGGCCACCCGGTCGTGCCGGAGCCGGTATTGCCGTTCGACTGCGCCGCGGACGCGGCGTTCGTCGGCCACTTCCAGGATTCCCGCGCTCGCGAGGAGATCGACGTGCCGATAGACCATGGCTTTCGAGGCGTCGGGGATCCGGGCGCACAGTTGGGCGGTCGTGAGTTCCCGCTCGCCGCTCATTGCGTGCACGATCCGAGCCGCACGGGGTGTGCCAGCAGTTCCAATGCCTCCACGACCCCAACGATCGCATATCGTGTTACTGTTCGCAAAATACGAGAAAGGTTGATGGGATGACAGTGCGACCGGACCCGACGACGGTGGCTACCGCGGTCGTGGAGATGGCACGGGAGGGGCGCTTCACGGAGATCGAGGAGTTGTTCGCGCCGCCGCTGTGGGAGGTGGTGTCCACGGGCGCGCTGCGGGCGGGCTGGGAGAGTCAGATTCCCAAGCTCGGGTCGATCGTCACGGTCGGGGAACCTGTCGGCGAGCCGGCCGAGGCCGGCCTGGTGCGAATCAGCGTCCCGGTGACGTGCGATCGCGGTGGGTTCAGGATGGTGATGGCGGTCGACGACGCCGGCAAGCTGCACGACCTGATTCTCGCGCCGCCGACCGCGCCGTGGGCGCCGCCGCCTTATGCCTCCCCCAGAAAGCTTCACCGAGCACGACATCACGGTCGGCTCGGGACCGACTCGCCGTGCCGGCACAATGACCCTGCCACGACGAGGCGGCCCGCACCCTGGCGTCGTGTTGCTGACCGCGGGGCCCTTCGACCGGGACCTGACCACCGGGCCGAACAAGCCGTTCAAGGACCTGGCGTGGGGGCTGGCCAGCCGCGGCGTGGCGGTGGCGCGCTTCGACAAGGTGAGCCACGTCCACCGACAGGTCGCGGCCCAGCCCGGCTTCACGATGGTCGAGGAGTATGTGCCGCATGCGGTTGCCGCCGTTCGCCTGCTCCAGCAGCAGCCAGGCGTGGACCCGGCTCGCGTGTTCGTCCTGGGCCACAGCGGGGGCGGCAAAGCCGCCCCCCGCGTCGCCGCCGCCGAAGCATCGGTCGCCGGCCTGGTGATCCTCGCCGGGGACACGCTGCCGCTGCCCAGGGCAATCGTCCGGGTCAGCAACTACCTGGCCGAACTGGATCCGGTCCCACCACGGCCGCCGCCGTCGAGTCACTCCACCGACAGGCCGCGCTCGTCGAAGACCCCGGCCTGTCAGCGGCGACCCCGGCCGCGGAACTGCTCTTCGGCTGGCCGGCCTCGTACTGGCTGGACCTACGCAGTTACGAGCCCGTCGCGACCGCGGCAGCGTTGGACAAGCCGATGCTCATCCTGCAGGGCGGCCGCGACTACCAGGTGACCGTCGCCGACGATCTTGCGGGCTGGCAGGAGGGCCTCGCCCACCGGCCGGATGTCACTGTCCGGATCCACGACGCCGACGACCATCTGTTCTTCGCCGGCACCGGCCCGTCCACGCCCGCGGACTACGAGTCGCCCCAGTACGTCGACCCGGCTGTGGTCGCCGACATCGCCACCTGGCTGGCGCCCCGCCAACGGATGACCGCCGACTCGTCTCCGGCTTCACACGCTGAATGGTGTTGGGGGAGCTGGAGCGACGCATCGACGTTTCGGTTGAGCGCCAAGTAGTGCGCTCGCGGAGGCGTTGGAACGGCGCCTCCGCGATTGAGTGACAGCGCGTGAGACAACTCGGAACAGTAGGTCGTAGAAGCTCACCATGTCACGCGCGGCGAGACCTTGCACGTGGTCGCGGAACGCGCGGACGGCCGGCGTGTGGTGGCCGCCCGCCGTCCACACCAGACAGATGGTGCGCCGCACCGCCGGCGCCAGCGGGATCTCGACGACCCCGGCGGGTGGCGCGGCGCCGAACCGGGGGAGCAGCGCGACGTCGAGCCCGGCCGCCACGAGGCCGCGCACAGGTCGTCGGTGATCCGGCGCAGGCCGTACCCGTGCTCCAGCGTCACGAACCGCTCGCCCGCAGGCTCCGGCCGTGGCGGGTGGCCCGGGCCGGCTGGCCCTGCACCAGGACGCGCCCGCACTACGTCGCCGGCCGCTCCGGCCGTGCCGGGTCGAGCAGGCCGAGGTAGGTGTCGAGCTGGGCCGCGCCGGCGAGCAGGGCGCGGCTGCGCGTGGTCAGCCGGTGCTGCCAGGAGTCGAGGAATGCGGTCAGCGCCTCCGCGCCGCCCGCCTCGCGCAGCGACTCGACGAACCGCGCGACCTGGCGCAGCGGGTAGCCGCCCCGGCGCAGTTGCCGGGCGATCTCCGCGTCGCGCACGCAGCCGGGTCCGTAGCGGCGGTAGCCCGTCGCCCGGTCGCGTTCGGGGTGCAGGATGCCCTCGGCCTCCCAGGTGCGCAGCGTGGCCGGGTGCACGCCGAGCCGGCGCGCGAGCTCGCCCACGGTCAGCGGCCGGCCGTGGACCGGAGCGGGTGTCGTGGCGGACAGGCTGCCCAGGGCCGACGCGACCTCGGTGCGGGTGTCGCGTTCGGCGAGCAGCGCGACGTGTGCCGCGTCGACGAGCCGGTAGGCGGACTCGGTGTCGCCGCGGTTGGTCGCGCGCATGATCTCGGTGGCCCGCTGGTGGCCGTGGCCGCCGCGCAACGCGAGGAAGGTGCGCAGCGCCTGCGCGTGCCGGGGCGTGTAGCGCCGGTAGCCGGTCTCGCTGCGCTCGGTCGGCGGGAGGATGCCCGCGTCCTGGTAGTTGCGGACCGCCTGCGCGGACAACCCGTGTTCGCGGGCCAGGTCGATGGGTCGCAACCTTCACCTCCGGTTGAGACTTCGCGCTATCGAACCCAGGTGGATATCGCGAAAGTCTCACTCGAATCTTCAACGATAGCGTTGAGGGCAGCCAATTCCGGAAGGGGTCAGTCATGTCCACTGCCGCAGCACCGGGTGCCATCGGCCGCCCAGTCGACGACCCGGCCGGCCTGGGCCGCGTCGTCGACGAACTGCTCGCCGCACGCACCGAGCCGCCGGCCCTGCTCGTCCTCGGCGAGCCGACCCACGGGATCGCGGCGTTCCCCTTGCTGCGCAACGAACTCCTCGAACACCTCGTCGGGCGCGGGTACCGGTCGATCGTGCTGGAGACGGACGTGTTCGCCGCGTCCGTGGTCGACGACTACGTGGGCGGGGCGGCGGCGGAGATCGACACCGTGCTCGCCACCGGGTTCAGCCACGGGTTCGGCGCCGTGCCGGGCAACCGCGAACTCGTCGAATGGCTCCGCGCGCACAACGCCGGCCGCGCGCCGCGGGACCGGGTTCGCTTCCACGGCTTCGACGCACCGACGGAGACCGCCGCCGCGCCCAGCCCGCGGCGCGCGCTGTTCTCGGTCGTCGACCACCTGCCCGCGGCGTTGCGGCCGGCATCTGCCCACGACCTCGACGCGCTGCTCGGCGACGACGTGGACTGGACGAACCCGGCGGCGATGTACGACCCGGCGGCGTCCATCGGCGACTCCGACCGCGTTCGGGCCCTGCGCGTCGTCGCCGACGACCTGGCGAGCGTGCTGCGCCGTGCGGCACCCGGCCTGCGCCCCGCCGACCCGGCCGGCTACGACCACGCCGTCGCGCACGCGCGCACCGCCCAGGGCCTGCTGCGCTATCACGCGGCCATGGCCGTCCCCGCGCCCGATCGCATCGCGACCCTGCTCAGCCTGCGTGCCGAGATGATGGCCGACAACCTGCTCGCGATCGTCGCGCAGGAGCGGCGCCGCGGACCCAGCCTGGTGTTCGCGCACAACGTGCACCTGCAGCGCGCGCAGCCGCACATGCCGGTCGGCGGGGACGACGTGAGCTGGGGGAGCGCCGGCGCGCTCGTCGCGCTCACCCTCGGCCGGCGCTACCTGTTCGTGGCGTCCGACGCCAACCCCGACAGCGACCCGGGCACCCTCCAGGGCGTGCTCGCCGAGGCGACCACCCGCCGCACCCTGTTCCCGGCCCGGGCCCTGCGCGACGCGCTTCCCCCGTCGACCGGCACCGGCGAACCGATCGTGCCCGGGCACATCCCGCTCGGCCCGGCAGACCTCGACGGCGCCGACGCGGTCGTCTTCATCGCCGACACCGACGGAAAGCGGCACCAGTACTGGTAGCCGCCGTCGATGCGCGGGAGGTCGCTCAGCCGTGCCCGCGGCGCACGCGGACCGCGAGGGCGGTCGTGACGGCGAGGACCACGGTGCCGACCGACTCGACCACCAGCGTCGTCGGGACCAGCGTGAAGCCGAGCGTCTCGGTGATCCCGAAGAGCCCGACGGTCAGCGCGAGCACCAGCGCGAGCAGCGTGCCCACGATGAACAACAAGCCGAGCACGCTCGCCGGCAGCAGGAGCCGCCGCGGCGCGGCGAGCATCGCGACCGCCAGGAGCAGCCCGCCGATGGCGTTGAGCACGAACAGGACGCCCAGCGTGCCGCCCACCCCGTCGAAGACGAGGTAGAGATGGATCCCGCCCATCGCCAGGAGGGCCAGCGCGCTGAGGACCCGCCAGACGATCGGCGAGAGCAGCCCGCCCGCGTGGACGTAGCTCGAGTTTCCTTCGCCGGCACTGATGGTTCCCATCGGAACCTCCTTGGTCACGTCTTCTTCGCTGTCGATGTCCTTCCGGCCGGATCTACGCCTGGCGTCGCCGGTGGGTTCAACCGTGCCCCCGGCCACCGTGCCCTGCCCGGTCGGCGGACACGGTGGCCGGAGGTGCGTCGGGTCAGGCCGGTGACGCGACGGCCTGGCCCAGATGCCGGGCCAGGAACTCGTCGTCGACCCCGACCCAGCGGACGTCGCGATGGTCGCCCGGGTTGGCGTGCAACGTCTTCTCCTTCGATGCGAAGGCGTCGAACAACGCGAGCGCGGACCGGCGGTCGACGTGCTCGTCGTCCCAGGGGAGCAGGAACTGGACCGGGACGGTGATCCGCCTCGCCGCCTCGATCAGGGCCTCGTGCACGACGAACCCGCCACCGAAGATCGCGGCGGCGATCCTGGGCTCGGCCGCCGTCAGGGGTATTCCGATCCCGGTGCCCAACGAGACGCCGCCGCCGTAGCCGACCGGCGCCTCGGCGCCGATCTCCGGCAGTTCCTGGAGGGCGTCCAGGGTCGCCCGCCATTCCGGCACGGCGCGCTCCGCGAGCGTGATGCCGAAGCGGACGCTGACCGCCGTGACGCGCTCGGAGTCACCGGCCACCATCGCCTGCCGGAGGTCGGCGCGGTTGCGCTCGTCGGCCGCAGAACGCGGGCGGTCGCCGTGACCGGGCGCGTCGATGGCGGCGACGGAATAACCGTAGGTGGTCACGTAGCGATGGGCGCGGGCCACCTGCGCCGGGGTCTTCTTGTGCAGGCCGCCGCCGTGACCCATCAGCACCAGGGGCGCGTGCTCGGGGCCAGTCGCGGGCGACCACAGCACGCCCGGGATCTCGCCCACGGTGAAGTCGCGTTCGACGATGCCGCCGGCCGATGCCGCCGCGGTGAAACGCACAGAGTGCATAGGTTGTCGCCTTTCGGGAGTGCCGTGCTGTCTCGGCGCTCCCGGCGACCCCTACGTCAGTCGCCCGACCGTGACGACGAGGGGAGCACCCACATCGATCCAGCGTTCATGGGTCTCACCTCCTCGCGCGGTGTCACGGTCGCCAGCACGCTATCAGCCCGAACCTCGCCCCGCCCCACCATTTCCCGCCATCGCCGTGGTGGGCGCGTCGCGGTCGGCGTCGCGTGCCCTACCGGACGAGGCAGAACGGGTGCCCGGCCGGGTCGGCGAGGACCCGGAAGCGCTCGCCGCCGGCGTCGAGCCGGGACGCGCCCAGCTCCCGTGCCCGGGCCTCGCCCGCGTCGAGGTCGTCGGCCCGGAGATCGAGGTGGGCCTGCTGCGGGCGCTCCGGGTCCGGCCAGCGGGGTGGGGTGTACTCGGCTACCTGCTGGAACATCAGGTTCCGGCCCCCGGCGGTGACGAAGGAGCCCTCCGGGCCGTCGTAGGTGACCTCCATGCCGGTGAGGTCGGCGTAGAAGCGGGCCAGTGCCGACGCGTCCGGGGCGTCGATCGTCACGGCGAACAGGCCCATCACCGGGCCGACGCCGTCGGCCTGGCAGAGGTCGAACGGGTGACCGGCCGGGTCGGCCAGCGTGATCCAGTTCGGTCCGTCGGCCAGCCGGGTCGCGCCCAGGCCCACGGCCCGCTCGGCCTCCGCACCGGGGTCGGCGGTCTGCAGGTCGAGGTGGAACTGCTGCGGGTGCTCCTGGCCGGGCCAGCGCGGCGCGACATGGTTCGGTGCGCGCTGGAACTCGATCTCCTGACCGTCCGGCGTCCGGACACCGAACCGCTCGGGATCGTTCCGCACGACGTCCCATCCGGTGAGCCCGGCGTAGAACGAGCCGACGGTCGCGATGTCCGCCGCGTCGAAGATGGCGAGGTCCAGAGGAGCTGTCACGGTCACGGCCCATATCCTGCCCCAACCCACCGACGAACGGCCGTTCGCGGCGCCGCGCGCCGGGTCCGCGCCTCTCGAACGTCGGCACCAGGGCCGGGTCGTTGACCGCGGTGATGCGGGCGCCGCGGGTCGGGTCACCCGCCGGTGCGCAGCGCGTCCTCGCGGACCGAGGCCAGGCTGACCACCGCGCCGAGCAGGAGCAGCCCGGCGCTCACGGTCATCGCGGCCCGGAAGCCGCCGGCGAAGACGGCGGGGTCGTCGAGTGCGCTCCCGGTGAGGCCGACGGCGGGCGGGACGACGGCCACCGCGAGCAGGCCCGCCGCCCGCGCCACCGCGTTGTTCACCCCACTGGCGACGCCGGCGTGGCGGCGGTCCGCGGTGGCGAGCACGGTGGCGGTCAGCGGCGCGACGGTCGCGGTCAGGCCGAGCCCGAACACGGTGACCGCGGGCAGCACGTCGAGCAGGTACGACGCGCCGGCGCCGATCCGCGCGACGAGCAGCATCCCGGCCGCGCCCAGCGCGAGGCCGGCGGTCATCGGCAGCCGCGGCCCGATCCGCTGCGCGAGCGCGCCGGCGCGCGCGGAGAAGGCCAGCATCAGCACCGTCACCGGCAGCATCGCCGAGCCGGCGGCCGCGGGCGAGAAGCCCGCGACGAGCTGCAGGTGCGCGACGAGCAGGAACACCATGACCGACAGCCCGGCGTAGACGACGAACGTGACGGCGTTGACGGCGGTGAACTGCCGGGACCCGAACACGTCGAGCGGCAGCATCGGCCGTGGCCCGTGCCCCTGCGTCCGGCGGCGTTCCACCAGCACGAACGCCGCGGCGGCCACGGCGCCCAGGACACCGGACGCGACGGCCGGCAGGTCCCCGGGGCCGTGCGCGGGCAGTGCGGTGAGGGCGTGGGTGATCCCGGCGAGCGACGCCGCCGCGAGCACGGCGCCGAGCACGTCGAACCGGCCGCCGGCATCGCCCGAGCCGTCCTCCACGCTCTCCGGCACGTACCGCAGCGCGACCGCGACGGTGACCGCGGCGAGCGGCAGGTTGAGGAAGAACACCCACCGCCAGCCGGCCCCGGACACCAGCCAGCCGCCCAGGAACGGCGCCACCGCGACGGCGATGCCGCCGAACCCCGACCACGCGCCGACCGCGCGTGGCCGGTCGTCCGGGTGGAACGACGACTGGATGATCGCGAGCGACCCGGGCGTCAGCAACGCACCGCCCACGCCCTGCAGCGCACGGGCGACGACGAGCGTGGTGACGTCCTGGGCGAACCCGCAGAGGGCGGACGCGACGGCGAACCACACGACGCCGGCCACGAACACCCGCCGCCGGCCGAACCGGTCGCCGAGCGCGCCGCCGAGCAGGATCAGCCCGGCGAGCGTCAGCGCGTAGGCGTTGAGAACCCACTGCAGCCCGGTCATGGACGCCGGCAGGTCCCGCGCGAGCACCGGGAGGGCCACGTTGACCACGGTGGCGTCGAGCATGGCGACGCCGGAACCGAGAACGGTGGCGAACACCACCCAGCGGCCCGCGGCCTCGGACAGCCGCATCGGCCGGGCGGGCAGCGCGCGCGCCCGGCCGGGCGAGATCGTGCCGGCAGCCATGCGCGGATCAGCTCCCCGGACCCGCGTGGAGCGGCTCGATCCGCTCCGCCGCGCTGCCGGCACGGGCGGCGACGCCGCGCAGCGCCATCGCGAGGGCGGTCCGTGCAGGGGCGAGGACCGGTGCGGGCTCGACGTCCTCGACGACCGGCGCGTCCGGCAGGGCGGACGTCGCGTCGCGCCTGGCGGCGTCGAAGGAGAACCCGACGGGAAACATGGTGATCACATCTCTTTCGCTGTGCGTTCCGGGACTACCGCCGCGCGTCCCGCTCGGCGGCCTCGGCGATGCGCTTGATGCGCTCCAGCCGGCGGTCCCACTCGGCGGCCAGTGAGGCCATCCACCGCGCGGTGGTGTCCAGCGCCGCGGGCCGCACGGTGTACCGCGCCTCGCGCCCGATCCGGCTGCCGGACACCAGCCCGGCGGCGTTGAGGACGGCGAGGTGCTTGACCACCGCCTGCCGCGACACGGGCAGGCGCTCGGCGAGCGTCGTCGCGGTGGCCTGCCCCTGCGCGGCGATCAGGTCGAGCACCTTGCGCCGCGTGGGGTCGGCCAGCGCGGCGATGACGGTGCCCACCGTCTCGCCGACGCCGCGACCGTCCTCGGTCATGCCGACGGGTTCTCGGCGCGCTTCCTGAGCGCGTCGAAGCACTGGGCCCAGCCACCGGTGTGGTCGGTGATCACGCTGCGGCGCAGCTCCTCGGACCCGGGCAGCGCGGCGAACCCGCTCTCCACGACGCGCAGCCGCGTCTTGTCGCCCTCCTGCGTCAGCGTGAACTCGACCAGCGTGCTGTTCTCCTCGCGCAGTTCCTCGCCCGGGTACGCGCTGACCCAGCGGTAGGCCACGTACGTCGGCGGGTCGACCTTCTCCACCCGTACCGGGAAGTCGCCGTGCTCCGCGTTCCTCGCGATCATCGAGTCGCCCTCCTTCGCGGCCGCGCCGGCCACGCCCGTGCCGTCGCCCACCCAGAACCCGGGTTCGGCCACCAGCGACCAGACCCGCTCCATCGACGCCGCGATCAGGGTCTCCCGCTCGATCCGGTCCTCGCTCATCCGCGTGCTCCTCTCACCGTCGCCAATATGTGCAACCACAGAGTTGCACATCGGTTGTCGACGCGCAACCCCAGAGTTGCGCTTGGGGGGAGCAGGATGAGCGCGGGCGGGTCGGCCCGCGCTCACCGGCGGTTCAGCGAGTCCCCGGCGCGCTGTCACCGGCCCGGGGCGCCGGCTCGGCGTCGGTGAGCCCGGCGGCCCGGCTCGGGCCTGGTCACGGGCGCCGCGTTCGCTCGGTGCTCTCCGGAACCTGGCCGGCCCGGCCTTCTCCCACGATGCGCCGCAGGGCGGCGACGTGACCCCGGTAGGCGGCCCGCCCGGTCTCGGTGAGCCGCAGCCGGACCCGCTGCCGCGTGTCGCGCACGGCCCGGTGCTGCTCGACATAGCCCGCGTCGACGAGCACCGAGACGTGCTTGCTGAGGGCGGACTTGCTGATGCCGAGCAGGGACATCATGGTGGCGAACTCGATGTCGCGCACCGGAGCCAGCGCGGCGCAGATCCGCAGCCGCACCGGGGCGTGGATCACCTGGTCGAACCCGTCCTCGACGGGGTCGGCGGGCGCTTCGGGCCGCTCGGCGCCGGGCACCGGGCTCACCGGCGGGCGGCCCGGGCGCTCAGCGTGAGCCCGGTTCCGGCGAACAGCACGAACACCGCCACCGCGGCCACGATCGGCGCCCACCACGCGAACCGCGCCACGACCGCGCAGGCGAGCCCGATGGCGGCCGGAGGTCCGTACAGCGCGGTCACCTCCCACATCCGCATCGCGCCGCGCGCCCAGTGCTCGCACACCCCGCGGACCCGGCCGGCGGCGACGATGAGACGGAACAGCACCACCCCGACCGCGGCGCAGGCGGCGGCGCCGAGCCATACCGGCAGCAGCATCGCGAGCGGCAGCGCCGCCAGGCACGCCGCGGTGCCGACCCAGTACCACGCCGGATACCCCGACCACGCCACGCGCGCCCGGCTGTGCCGCACGACGTCGAGTGCCCGGGCCGCGTCCGCCGCATCGATCCGTCCGTGTGTTTCCATGTTGGCAACTGTAGAGTTTCCGTCACGGAAACACAAGGCTCGGGCCGGCCGACCGTCAGTCCTCTGTGGACGAGATTGCGCGGTGCGGCCGGCTGCCGGAAATCACCTCGCCCGCGCTCGCCGCGTCCGGTACGGTCGCGGAACCGTTCCCCAAGGCGGAAAGCAGGTCGTCGATGGCATGCCGGATCAGCGAGCTCGTGCTCGGTTGCCGCGATCCCGAGGCGCTGGCGCGGTTCTGGTGCGAGGTCCTGGACTTCGTCGTGCTCGACCGCGAGGACGACGGCACGGTGGAGATCGGGCCGCGCGACGGCTTCGGCGGTCCGCAGCCGACGATCATCCTCAGCCGCAGGGATGAGCCGGAGAAGGGGAAGTCCCGGCTGCACATCGACGTCAACGCCACCGACCGCGATCAGGACGCCGAGCTCGAACGCCTCCTCTCGCTCGGTGCGCGCCCGGCCGACATCGGCCAGACCGGCGACGAGCCCTGGCACGTCCTTGCCGACCCCGAAGGCAACGAGTTCTGCCTGCTCAGGACCCGCCTCGACGCGCTCTGATGCCGGCCGGTCACCGACCGCCCGTGCGTCAGCCCAGCGCCGCGGCGACGTCCGCGGCGCTCTCGTAGACCCGTGCCGGAAGGTCGTACAGGCGCCGCCGGGTGTGGATGTCCGCGCCGTACACGTCGGCGCACGTGGTGATCTGCCACTTCTCCGCGGGATAGCTCAGGCCGCGCAGGATCTCGGCGAGCTCCGGGGCTTCCTCCGTCGTCGTCATGAGATGGATCTGCCCGCTGTGGCGCGCGCCAAACGCCCGGGCACACTCTCGTCCCGGCCGGTCAGGACACGACCGCGTCGACGACCTTCTTGAGCGCGCTGGGCTGGGACGGCTTGCGGGGCGCCTTCTTCTTCAGCTCCAGCATGCGTTCGCCGAGCTGCTGGAGCTGCTTGCGGCCGAGGCCCTCGCGCACCCGGGGGAACCAGTCCCGCTCCTCCTCGTCCATGTGGTGGCGGACGTTCTCGATCAGCACGGTGGTCTTCGCGTCGAACCGCTCGTCGCCCGGGCTCATGGCGGCCAGCTCCATGCACAGCACGTCGGCGACGTGGTGTTCCTCATAGGACTCCAGCACGTCGTCCTCCAGGTCCGGCAGGAGCGTGCGCACTTCGGGGTACATGCATTCGTTCTCGATGTAGGTGTGCACGGTGAGTGCTTCGAGAATCCGTTCGACGAGCGCTCCCTTGCGCTTCGTCGCTCGCTCGCCGGCCTGCTCGAACTCGCGGAACAGCGCGCGGATCTCCTTGTGGTCCTGCTTGAGCAACACGATCGCGTCGGTGGACATCGAGATCCCTTCGGGGTGGGGCAACGTCGACGGGCCGCATACCCACCGCCGGGGCGCCGAAACCGGCGCCGTGGGAGACCGGGCGGAATCGCACGGGGTGAGGTGCCGGCCTATCCCCCGTCGTCGGGCAGGAAGTGCGCCCGTTCCTCGTCGGTGAGCCCGCGACCGACGCGAGCGTGTGCCTCCGCCACCAGGTCCGCGACCTGCCACGCCCACACCCGCACCCATCCGTCGTTGCAGCCGGTGGCGATCAGGCGCCCGGCCCGGTCGACGACGGGATTGCGGGTCTCGTCCGGATGTGCCAGCGGGGGCATCACGTCGACGCCGTCGGCCAGGCCGAACACGTGCAGCGTGTCGTCCACCTCCACGGTCGCGACATGCCCCGTGCCGAGCAGCGCCATCCCGATGACGTGGCGGGTGGGCGTAGCGAGGAGTTCGCGTGCGGACGGCAGGGCGCACACGCGGAAGCCACCCTGCTCGTAGGCGACCGCGGCGAGCCCGGCGTCCGGTGCGATCGCCAGCCGGCTGACCACGCGATCCCCCGACGGCAGTGCGACGTATCCGCCGCGCCGCAGGTCGCAGAGCGCGTGGCCCCTGCCGGGCGCCGAGGTGGATCGCGGAACGACGGCGTATCGCGCGCCGGCGTCGAGTGCCGTCACGTAGGGGGCGTCGATCTCCCCGCGAAACGTGATCCGGTCGGTCGACAGGTCGACGACCTCCAGGCGGGCCTCGCCGGTCATGACGGCGAGGTGGCTGCCGCCGGCGCTGAACCGCAGCCCGGTCACCGGGCCGGCGAAGCGCAGGTGGTGGGTCTGCTCGCCCGACGCGGAGTCACGCACCCACACCTCGTCGCCCTCGGTGGAGGCGTGCGCGAGCCGGCCGCCCGGCTCGTCGATGTCGAAGAAGGGGGAACAGGGACGGTCGTACTCGTGGACCAGCTCTCCCGTCCCGGTGTGCCAGACGCGAACATGGCAGTCGCCGTGGTCGCCGCCGCTGCTGTACGCCGCGCGCGCCGAGACGGTGACCAGGTGCTCGCCGTCGGCGGTGAAGGCTCGCCCGCTGTGCGGCGGCGTCGTCAGGACGCGCACGTCGCGCGAGCGGGTGTCCAGGAACGTGAGCAGGCCCCCCGGGCCGGCGACGAGAACGGTGCCGCCGTCCGGGCTGAACCCGTGCACCGTCGCGTTCAGGCCCGCGAGGCTGAAGCGCGCCGGCGCGGCGGTCGCCGCCGGGTCGCCTCCCGGCAGGTGCCGGCCGGCGCCGGGGCGCGCGGTGAGCAGCTCGAAGCCGGCGGCGACCCGCCAGGTCTCCGTCCGGTCCTGCCCGGCGACGACGAGCGAACCGCCGGTGTCGAAGGCGATGGCCCGCGCGCGCCGGTCCAGCGCCATGATCTGTGTTCCGGCCACGAGGTCGGTGACCCGCACCGTGCCGTCCGCCTGCGCCGTCGCCAGCGGCATCGTGTCGGCCTCGAGCGCGACGTGCAGCGGCTCGGCGTCGACGGCCACACTCCCGACCGGTTGGCCGTTGTCCGCCCGCCAGATGCCGACCGTGCGGTCGGTGACGGTGTGGACGAAGCCGCGGTCGCCGGTGAACCCGAACGCGCGGATCGGGTCGTGGTGGCGGAGCTCGGTCCGGGGCATGCCTTCCTCGGACAGCGCGAGGACGGTGACGTCCGTGACGTCCCGGTTGGGCCCCATCCACGGACCGACGTGGACCGCCATGACGGCCAGGTAGGCGCCGCCGGCTCCGAACTCCGCGTGCCGGACCGTTCCCCCGAGGTCGACTGGCTCGAAGGTCCGTTCGCCGGTGAGGTCCCAGGCGTGCAGGGCGCCGTCGGTGGGGCCGGAGGCCACGGCGACGAGGATCAGGCCGCCGTCGGCCAGCGCCATGGCTCGCACGTCCGCACCCGCGTCGAGCTCGTGTGCGGGCGCGGAGCCGGCGCCGTCCCACACCCGGATGGACCCGGCGGAGGCGACCGCGACCACGGCGGTGTCCGGGCAGAGCGCGACGAGGGCCGGTGCCGACCCGACGTCGAACTCGTGGATCGGCGTTCCGTCGCCGGCGTGCCACAGCCGGGCGTGGTGCCGGTCGTCGAGGCTGAGCAACCGGGTGCCCTGCTCGTCGAGGGCCAGCGAGCCGACCGGTCCCGCGGGCAGCGTGTGGTGCGGGCCGTCCGACCCGACGTCCCACAGCTCGATGCCCGCGCCGGTCGCCACGGCCAGGACCCGGCCGTCGGGGCTCAGCGCGAGCACCCGACCGCCGTCGTGGTGCAGCGTCCGCCGAGCGCCCGGCGGCAGCTGAGCCATCGCCCGGCGCAGGGCCAGGTCGCCCTCGGACGTGCGGGACAGGCCGATCGACTCGGCCGCCAGCAGCGCGCTGATCCGCAGCGACCCGGGCGACGAGCCGCGTTCGAGCTCGGACCGGAAGGCGAGCTGGCGGGCGACGGCGCGGTCGTACTGCTCGCGGAGCCGGGCGTTCTGCTCGGCCTCGTGCATGCGGGCGGCTTCGAGGAACTCGATCTGACCGTCGCCGACGTCGCCGGCCCTGCCGCCGGCCGACCGCGCGAGCCAGGCCAGCGCGGTCTCCAGGTCGCGGCCGCGCAGCAGCAGGCTCTCGTCGCGGTCGTGCTCGGACCAGTCCCTGGCCCGCACGGCGATGCGGGTGTGCGTCTTGACCCAGGCGACGTCGGTGTCGGCGGCGGCCAGCAGCCTGGTGAGGGACCCGTCGAAGTCGTCGGTGTCCCGGAGGAACACCCAGTTCGGCTCGCCGAGCCCGTCGGGGATCGCCAGCCCTTCGACGGCGCGGCACACGACCGGGGCGATGCGTTTGGCGCAGGAGCGGGCGATGGACAGCTCCTCCAGGCACGGGCCGGACACCAGCGAGTCGGGGCTGAGCACGAAGAGGAACACGTCCGCGGCGACGATCGCCGCCCGCACCTCGTCGCGCCAGGACGCCAGCGTCGGGATGTCCTCGTCGATCCAGAACCGCCGTCCCCGGGCGAGCATCGCCTCGCCCAGCCTGGCCCGGAACGCGAGGTCCTCGCGGGCGTAGGAGACGAAGAAGCTGCTCTCGTGGGATTCGCCGGGAGCCGCGGTCACGCCGGCCCACCTGCTCGGCGCGACGCCCGGCCGGCCATGACCGTCGCCGCGAGGGCGGTCCGGTGGTCCTTGGTCCACGGTGGCCCGAGCGCCGCCCGCGGCCCGTGCAGCACCTCGCCGGCCCGCGCCCCGAGGACGCGAGTCGCCCGTTCCTCCACGTCCCGGGCGTCGTAGAGGTGGACCGCCCAGCCGCGGGCGTCCGCGAGGTCGGCCAGGACCTGGCGGTACATGACGGAGTCGGCGCGCGCCTCGTAGGGCACGCGACGTTGGACGGCGATGTCGTCGGGGAAGTCGGGCGGCCAGGACCGCAGCGACATCGACACGATCGGGTCGGGGAGTGCGGCGGCGAGCCGGTCCAGCGACGCCGACGCGGCCCGCGCGGCCGACGCGCGCACCGTCGCCACCAGCGCCGCCGCGGCGGTGTCGTCGAGCGGTTTGCCGTCGTGGTGGATCGGCGCCGCCGGCACGCCGGGTTCGACCAGCTCGATCCGCCGGCGGTCCACGACCCGGTGGTCGGCCGATGCCGTGACTGCCACTGCCCAACCGAGATGATGGGCGATGCCCAGCCGCATGCGGCGGATTCTACGTCCGTTCGCCGCGGCGGAGATCGGCTCCGACGACGGCGTCGACCGCCGGCGATCCGGGCTCCGGGGCGAGCCGTGTGACGCGGGCGAGGTAGGAGATGGCGTGGTACCACCCGCACAGCAGCGTCAGGTCGATCGCGCCGTCCGGTCCGGTCGCGGCGGCGAGGGCGTTCCATTCGTCGTCGTCGAGATCCGACCTGGCGTGCAGGGCGTCGACCGCGTGCAGCACCGCACGGTCGGCCGGGTCGGTCCAGCACGGGTCGTCCGGGTCTCCCGCGGTCAGCGACCGGAGCTGGTCGCGGGTGAGCCCGGCCTTCTCGGCGAACACGGCGACGTGGATGCCCCATTCGTACTCGGCGCCGCACAGGGCGGTCGTCCGGTCGATCACCAGCTCGCGCTGGCGGAGGGTCAGCGCCGACCGGCGGGACAGGTAGTAGCGGCCCCACCCGTGCACGCCGCGTGCCCGGTCCGGGCGCCGGGCGAGCAGCCGGAACAGCGCGATCGGCGGGCCGAGCCGGTCCAGGGCGGCGGCGGTGTCCCGGTCGTAGGGCGGTTCGACGGGAGGAACCCGCGGGCCGTCGGGGTGGTTCGATTTCCGAAGCATGGCCGGACGCTAACATGGGTGCTTCGGAAAGCAAAGCAGAGCGGGAGCCTATGACGACCGAGGGAGAACCGGCGCCGCCCGGGCCGCTGCCCGGCCGGCCCGTCCGCGGGTCCCGGACCGGGCGGCCGATCATGGCGCTGCTCGACCTGCTGGGCCGCCGCTGGGCGTTGCGGGTGCTGTGGGAGCTGCGGGACGCGCGGGCCACCACGTTCCGGGACCTGCAGCGGCGGTGCGGGCAGGTGTCCTCCAGCGTGCTGACCGATCGCCTCTCCGAGCTGCGCCGTGCGGGCATCGTGGAGCGCGGCGACGCCGGCTACCGCCTCACCGCCGACGGCGAGGAGCTGCTGCCGGTCATGATGGCCATGGATCGGTGGGCCGCCCGATGGGCCTCGAGATCCACCGGCTGACAGCGCGCGGGGCGGCTGATGTCGCTCACTGGTAGGAGATCATCACCGGTGCGGGGCGCCTGGCCATCGTCTGCCGCGGGGTGAGCATGGGGTGGTCCTCGTCGTAGAAGTTCTTCCAGCCCAGGGGAAGCCCGTCCGGCCGGGCGGCCACGACCGACCGCCAGGTGGAGTCCTTCTGCGCGGTCGAGCCCTGCCCGTCCATGTGGATCAGCAGGGACACCTCGTCGTGGGTGGTGTTCAGCGCGGCCTCGTGGCGGATCATCGACCGCCGGAACTGGTGGATCACGAAGAGCTTCTGCGGCAGCGCGTTCCGGGCGGTCAGCGCCGCGAGCCAGGCCGTGGTCCGGTTGAACTCGGCGGCGTCGATCCCGCCGATCTGCCCGAGCGGGCGCTGGTGCGGGCCGAGCTTCCACTCCGGGTCGGCGGCCAGCCCGACATGCGGCAGCCGCAGCAGCGGTTCGTACCTGCGGGCCTGTGCCAGCAGGTCGGCGCGGCCGGGCTGCAGGTCGAGCAGGACGTACAGCCCCGCGTCGCGTGCCTTGTCCACCCAGGGGCGCAGCGACGCGACGCTGGACTCGCCGGAGTAGTCGCCATCCGGCCCGGGGGCGCCGTGCGCGACGGTCGCGATGATCTCGAACGCCGGCACCACGGGGACGTCGCTGAGGCCGCGGTACGCCGCCGCCGTGCGCTTGGCGCGAGCGATGCTCGCGTCGACGCCCTGCTCGCCGAGCACGCCCAGCGACCGCGCCCCGGGATGGCCGTAGAGGCAGACGATCCGCCGGCCGGGCAGCACGACCTGCCCGCCGCCGGGCAGTTGCAGGCCGCCGGCCGCCACGTCCAGCCGGGCGCGAAGGCGTTCGGCCGGGCCGAACGTGCGCCCGATCGCGACGACGGTCGTCGGCCGGGTCGCGTGCAGCGCCGTGACGGCCTTCGGGTCGGCGCGCGGATCGCTGCCGGTGACGGTGACGACCTTCGCGCCGGCCGCCCGCGCCGTCGCCACGGCCGCGGCGTCGTCACGGGCGGCGTCGACCAGCAGCGTCAGGTCGGCCGGCCGGGGCGGTGCGGTGGCGGGAAGTCCGGCCGGCAGTTCGGGCGTCGCGGACCGCTCGCCGGTGGCGCCGACCGCGTGCACGGGTATGCCGCCGGCCAGAGACCGCGCGGTCCGCGCCGCGTCCGCGCCGACGGCGAGCAACGCGTCGGGGGACAGGCGGTCCAGTTCCCGTCGCAGGGCCGCGTTCGCCGCCGTCTCCGGTGCGGCGCCGGCGCGCGGGGTCGGCAGGACCGGCGCACCGAGCCGGGTGGCGAGCGCCGCCGCGGTCGCGGTCGCGGCGGCGTCGGACTCGGCGGCGGTCACCACGACCGGCGCGCTGCGGAAGAGCGCGGCCGAGGTGGCGATGGCCGAGTCGGCGCCGGGCGCCGCGTCCAGCACGGTCGTCGCCGCGCGCGGCGTCGTCACCTCCGCGCTGCGGGCGGGAGCCGTGGCACGGGTCGAGGACCGCGCCGGGGACGTGGCCGGTCCCGACGTGCGGGACGGGTGGGCCTCACCGCTGGTGGTGCAGCCCGGAAGTGCCAGCAGGGCAAGGATTACGGCAGCCGTCACCGGACGCTTCCCCGGCCTGGCTCGCACACATCCTCCACGGGGCGACTGCGGTGATCACCTCGACCCTATTGAACACGCGCGGATCGGGGAAGGGCCGGGCGGCCCCGCGGCCGCGGTGAGCCGGCGGTCAGCCGCCGGTCAGCGTGCGGAAGGCGAGGTGGCGGCCGTGGCCCTGGCCGACCGCGAGCGCGAACCACAGCCGCAGCACGCCGTCGACGGTGTCCTGCTGGTTCTCGCCGAGGTACATGGGCCGCAGCCCGACCGCGGTGATCAGCTCGTCGAGCGTGGCGCGGTCGCCGGCCTCGGACGAGTAGTACAGGTCGGCGCGGACGCCGTCGAACTCGGGATCGGCGAAGTTCTCGCCGCCGAGCGTGTTGAACGCGCGGGCGTAGCGGGCGCCGGGGGCGTGGCGGGCGACGAGGCCGGCGTGGTGCGCGACCGGCCCGCCGATGTTGTTCGCGGCGTCGACGACGAGCGTGCCGTCCAGCGCGCCGCCGTGGGTGCGCAGCAGGTCCTCGACGGCCGTCGCCGGCAGCGCCAGCACCACGACGTCGGCCTGCGCGATGGCCTCGCCGATGCCGGCCGTGGTGGCGCCGCTGTCGCCCGCGACCGCGTGGTCGCCGGGACGGCGGGAGCCGAAGACCGTGGGATGGCCGGCCCGGGCGAAGGCCCGGCCGAGGGTGCCGCCGATGAATCCGGTGCCGATGACGGCGATGGTCACGATGTCCTCCCTGGTGGGTCGGTTCGCTCGGTATCAAGCGTTCGGCCCCCGGATTTGTTTCGTCGACACCGGCCGCGCCGGGTCACCGCCGGCCGCGTCGAGGCGCAGACCGAGGCGGTAGCCGGCGCCGACGACGGTCAGGACGATCCGCGGGTGGTGGTGGTCGGCCTCGATCTTGTGCCGCAGGTTGCGGATGTGGGAGTCGACGGCCCGTTCGTAGCCCTCGAAGTCGTAGCCGCGGGTGCGGTTGATCAGCTCGTAGCGGGAGTACACCCGGCCCGGCACCGCGGCGAGGCTGGTGAGCAGCAGCCACTCGGTGTGCGTCAGGTCGACCTCGTGTCCCCGGACCGTCGCCTGGTGACGTGCCTGGTCCAGCAGCAGTTCGCCGCCGCCGTAGGACTGGGTCGGCTCCTCGGCCGCGCCGGGGTGCAGGCGCCGGAGGATGGCACGCACGCGCAGGACGACCTCGCGCGGGCTGAACGGCTTGGTGACGTAGTCGTCGACGCCGAGCTCCAGGCAGTGGATGCGGTCGTCGGTGGCGGCCTTGGCGGTGAGGACCAGGATCGGGACGGCCGAGGTGCGCCGGATCTCCCGGGCCACCTCCTCACCGGGCACGTCGGGCAGCCGCAGGTCGAGCACCACGAGGTCGGGCGCGGCGCGGGCGGCCAGGGTGATGGCCTCGCCGCCGGACCAGGTGGACAGCACCGAGAAGCCGTCGTGCTCGAGGTAGGAGCGGAGCAGGTCACGGATCTTCCGTTCGTCCTCGACGACGAGCACGGTGGACATGGCGATCACCCCTGATGCCCAGGATCGTCGCCACCTCCCCGGCCGCCAGGGTCCAACGGCCCGCGTCGCGTGCCGTCCGGCCGCGCGGCGAGCGGCAGCCGCACCGTGAAGCACGCGCCGCCCTCGGCGGGGCTCGTGGCGGTGACCGTGCCGTGGTGCGCGCCGACCAGCGCGTCGACCACGGCCAGCCCGATGCCGGTGCCGCTGCGGCCACCGGCGGCCCGGCCGCGCCAGAACCGCTCGAACACGTGCGGCAGCTCCGCCTCGGCGATGCCGGGCCCGGTGTCGGCGACGGTGAGCACGCCGTCCCGCCCGGACCGGGCGGCGGTGACCGTCACCCGGCCGCCGGGCGGGGTGAACTTGACGGCGTTGGTGAGCAGGTTGGTGACGACCTGGGTGAGGCGTGCGTGGTCGCCGAGCACCTCGACGCCCGGGCCGGCGTCCACGTCGACGGCCAGGTCGGCGTCGGCGAACTGGGTGCGCATCGCCTCGACCGCCCGCCCGGCCAGCGTGCCGAGGTCGACGCGGCCGGGGTGCAGCGCCAGGCCGGCGGCGTCGGCGGCGGAGAGGGTGGCGAGGTCGTCGGTGAGCCGGCCCAGCCGCAGCACCTCGTCGTGCAGGGACACCAGGCGCTCCTCGGTGGGTTCGGCGATGCCGTCGAGCAACTGCTCGGTCTGGCCGCGCAGGATCGTGACCGGCGTCCGCAACTCGTGGGCTACGTCGGCCACCACCGCGCGCCGCAGCTCGTCCTGCCGCCGCACGGTGCCGGCCATCTCGGCGAAGGCGGCCCCGACCTCGCCGAGCTCTCCGGGTGCCGGGCGCAGCCGGGCGTCCGCGTGCGGGTCACCGGCGGCGAACGCGCGGGTGGCGTCGGCGAGCGCCAGCAGCGGCCGGGACATCAGTCGCGACACGACGGCCGCCGCGACCGCGGCCAGCAGTACGGCCGCCACGGCCCCCAGGCCCACCTGCCCGAGCAACGCCGTCCGCGCGGCGGTCACCGGCGCCGGCCGCGCGGTGGGCAGGGCGAGCTGGGCGGTGCCCACCTGGCGCCCGTTGACCACGATCGGGATCGTGGTCGACGCCGCGCCGGCGTCCGCCGACCCGGTGGGTGCGGTGGTCGGCGCCACGATGCCCCACGTCTTGTGGTGTGCGGTCGACATGGGGGATCCGGTGGGCTCGTGGGAGGAGTCGTGGGCGTGGGGACCCATCCGCGCGACCTCACGACCGTGGTCGTCCGCCACCACGACGGTCGTGTCCGCGGTGTCGGCGAGCGCGGCCACCACCGCCAGGTCTTCCGGCCGCCAGGAACCACTCCCGGCGACGTACGCCGCGGCCAGCGCCGTGCCGATGTCGTCGCGCAACTGGGCCTGTTGCTGGTCGGCGAGCAGCGCGCTGCGATGGTCGACCGACACCACCGCCAGCAGCGCGAGCAGCCCCACCGCGCTGACCGCCACGGCCAGGAACGCCGCGAACAGCCGCCACCGCAATGCGCCGAACCTCGTCCGCGTCCGCATGCCACTCACCGTTCTCATCACCCGGTACCGACGTCACCGCCACCAGCACAGCGACGCCGGCGCGGAACGCGCCAGGGGCGTTCGGTCCCGTTTCCGGGCCCGACGCCCCTGGGCCTGCTGTCAACCGTCACCGAGCCCGTCGTGGAGCCGGACGTGGAGCCGGTCGTGGTCCTGGATCGGGTCGTGCGTGTGCAGCCGGTCCCGGTCGCGGATCTGGTCGCCGGCCGGATCGCAGGTGCCGTCCCTCGACCGCAGCTGGTCGCCGTGGTCCGGCGCGTGCTGCTGGACGGAGGACATCTGCTGCGTCCGCTCGGTGACGGGCGCGGTCGGGGCCTCACCGGCCGCGGCCGCGATACCGGCGCCGCCGCCGATCACGAGGGCCGCCGCCGGCAGCACCGCCAGAAGGACCTTCCTCGTCTTCGTCATCCTTGTCGCCTCCTCGTCTCACAGCCCCAGTGCACCGCGCCGGTCCGCACGCGGCGTGCCGCCGATGTGCAGACCACATGCAGGTTCCGGCAGCCACAGACCCGACCCGACGCGTCACGCGGTCGAGCCGACGCGTCACGCGGTCGAGCCGACGCTGGGCATCGCCGACCGCGCCGAGGACGCGCACCGGTGCAACGCCGGGCACGTCGGCTCGACCGGCGCACGGAGCCGACTCGCCCGCGCCGCGGGTCGGCTCGGCGATGTGAGGAGTCGGCTCGCCCGCGCCGCGGGTCGGTTCGGCGATGTGAGGGGTCGGCTCGGTTGTGTGGTGGGTCGGGTCGGCGGTGTGAGGGGTCGGTTCGGTGACCGGACGGGGCGGGGAGGCCGTCTATGCCGTGCCGAGCCGGGAGGTGGCGGTGTCGAGGAAGCGTTCGAGCTCCGCCTGGATGTCCGGCCCGCAGGGCTGGAACACGATCTCGGTGACGCCGCGTGCGGCGAGGTCGTCGAGCTTGCCGCCGACCTGGTCGCGGGTGCCGCTGATCGTGACGTCGGTGAGGATCGCGTGGCCGCCCGCGTCCCACGCCGCCCGGTCGGCCTCGTTCAGCTCGACGCAGTGTCCGGAGTGGACGGCGAGGTGCCGCCGGTCGGCGGGGGTCCGGTCGACGACCGCCAGCCACCGCTCACCGCCGGGCAGCTCGCGGACGGCGTCCGGGCCGCCGAACTCGTAGGCCCCGTGGTAGGCCAGCGCCCAGCCCGGGCCGCCGGCCAGCCGGGCGTGCTCGGAGTCCACGGCCTCCCCCTCGTCGAGCACGGTGCCCCAGGCCAGGTACGGCACCCGGGAGTACTCGCTCATGAACTCGGGAAGCTGCAGGGTCACGTACAGCCCGTCGCCGTGCTTGCTGGCGACCTCGTTGCCCTTGGGGCCGAGCGCGGCGACCAGGACGGGAACCTCGACGGGCCGCGCGGGCGCGTGCCCGGCGGGGTGCAGCATCCGCATCCGCTTGCCCTCCCACTCGACGGTCTCGCCGCGCAGCAGGCCGCGGTAGGCGGTGAGGTAGGCGTCCATGAACGACCAGCTGATCGCCCGGTACCCCATCGCACGGCGCCCGGTGAACCCGGTGCCGAAGGCGACCGTGACGCGCCCGGGGGCGAGGGCGGCGAGGGTGGCGGTCGCGGCGGCGTTGGTCATCGGGTGGCGCAGGCTGGGGACGAGGACGCCGGGGCCGAGGCCGATCCGCTCGGTCCGCTGCGCGGCCAGGGCGAGCGTCATCCACACGTCGGGGCTCTGCTGCGGCGTGTCGTAGACCCAGGCGCGGGTGTACCCCAGCCGTTCGGCCAGGGCGATGTTGTCGGGCGAGTCGAGGGCGGTCGGAAAGGCGCACGCAATGTCCATCAGGTTCCTCCATCGCAGCTCGAAACGGACCTCCGGCCGGTGCCGGGATCAGGGCAGGCCGGCGTGCGGGACCTCGACCTCGACCGCCAGCAGCTCGGCCTCGCGGGCCGCGCGGCGCTCGTGCTCGGCGAAGGACGGCGCGGCGCAGGCGAACAGGGTGCGGCCGTCCGCGCCGCCGAGCATGCAGGCGAAGACGCCCATCTTGGCGGTGATCTCGTCGAGGATCCGCCCGCCCTCCTGGACGCGGATGAGCCGGGCGTGCAGCGCGTCGGCGACCCAGATGGCGCCCTCGGCGTCGGCGCAGATGCCGTCCGGGGCGACCTCGAGCTGCCCGACCGCGGCCTCGACGTCGTCGGTGCTCGGCGGCTCGCCGAACCGCGCCCACACCCGCCGGTTGGCCAGGGTGCCGTCGTCCGCGATGTCGAAGGCGGTCAGCCGGGCGGCGAAGGTCTCGGCGACCACCAGCACGCCACCGGGCAGGATCACCATGCCGTTGGGGAAGCCGAGGTCGTCGGCGACCGTGGTCACGGTGCCGTCCGGGTCGACGCGGGTGAGCGTGGTGTGGCGTAGGGGCGCGCCGCCCATCAGGTCGAAGCCGAAGTTGCCCACGTACGCACCGCCCCGCTCGTCCACGACCATGTCGTTGAGCACGGCGGGCACGGCGCCGGAGAGGTCCGCGTGCTCGGTCAGCCGTCCCGAGTCGTCGCGCACCAGGATGCGGTGATCCCGCATCGAGACGATCAGCGCGCGCCCGTCGGGCAGGAAGCCGAGCCCGGAGGGCTGGCCGGGCACCTCGGCCATCACCCGGGTGTCGCCGCGGCCGTCGGTCGAGAGGACCTGGTTGGTGTAGAAGTCCGAGACCCACAGCCGCCCGTCCCGCCACCGCGGGCACTCCAGGTACGACAAACCCTCGAGCACGACCGACATGTCCCGGGTGGAGGGCTGGTGTTCCGTCGCCATTGATCTCACCTCGCCGTATCGGCGGCTGCGCAGCGAGCGGGGGCCGGCACCGGTGCCACGTGCTCCACCGCGCGCGGGGCCGTGGCGTGCGAACTCGGGACGGCCGTCCCGCTGTCGAGTTGGCGGACGCTGCTCAAACCGCTTGTCGATGGGTGTAACTAAGCGCATAGTTACCGCAAGCCGGGCCCATGTCAAGATGCGGCCCGGAGGCGGGGGAGGTTCGCGTGGTGGCCGGTCGCAACCGCAGTGGTGGCCCCAACAGGGCGGTGGCGGTGCCGGCCGACCTCGCCGTGGGCGGGGCGGCCGACCTGTGGCGCGAGGGCACCTCGGAGGCCGTCCGCGCGCTGCTCGTCTCGGCGGTGCTCTGCTTCGGCCGCAAGGGTTTCCACGCGACCACGACCCGCGACATCACCGCCGCGGTCGGCCTGAGCCCCGGCGCGCTGTACGTGCACTTCCCCTCGAAGGAGGACGTCCTGTTCGAGATCGTCCGGACCGGTCACGAGCGGGCGCTGGAAGCCATGCTGTCCCAACCGGACGAGGGCGACCCCACCGACTACGTGCGCAGGCTCGTGGCCGGCCACGTCGCCTGGCACGCGCGGCACCACACGGTGGCCCGGGTCTGCCAGTACGAGCTTGCCGCCCTCGCACCCGAGCACCACGCCGTGGTCCTGGACCTGCGGCAGCGGTTCAGCGCCGTGCTGCGCTCGGCGGTCACCCGGGGCGCGCGGGCGGGGGCGTTCGACGTACCCGACGTCAACCACGCCGTGCGCGCCATGCTGTCGCTGGGCATCGACCTCGTCCGGTGGTACCGCCTCGACGGCGCCGACTCACCCGAGGCGCTGGGCGGCTTCTACGCCGACCTCGCCCTGCGGATGATCGGCGCGAACCCCGGCCCGCCGCGATGAGGTGACGGGGTCCACCTCGACCCGGCTACTTGTGCTGCTGTATCTGGATGAGGTTGCCGCAGGTGTCGTCGAACACCGGTCCCATCTCGGCCGGCTCCTGCGTGAACCGCACGCCGAGCCGCTCGAGCCGGGCGAACTCGGCCGGCACGTCCAGGTGGTGGAACTTGTAGCGGCCCACCCGGCGGGTGGTGATCAGGCCGGCGCCTTCCAGTACGTCGAGGTGGTGGGACACGGCTGGCGGGACGAGGTGAGCCCGTGCTTCATGGCCAGCCGTGAGCAGATCTCGAACAGGGTCTGGCCGTCGCGCTCGGTCAGGAGCGGTCGGCTCAGCAGCAGTGCTCGCCGCGCCACGCCTCCCGGCCTTCGCGCACCGCGACGGCGGCGATGGCCAGCGCGACGACCGGGTCGGCCCAGGACCAGCCGAACAGCGAGTTGAGCAGCAGCCCGACCAGGAGGACACCGGAAAGGTAGGTGCACAGCAGGGTCTGCCTGGAGTCGGCAACCGCGCTCGCCGAGCCGAGCTCGCGTCCCGCGCGCCGCTGCGCGTGGGACAGGACCGGCATCACGAGCAGCGACACCGCGGCCAGCGCGATGCCCACGGTCGAGTGCTCGGCCTGCCCGGCCCCGAGCAGCGAGCGCACCGACTCGACCGTCACGTAGGCGGCCAGCGCGAAGAACGACACGCCGATCACCTTCAGCGCCGCGCGTTCCCGGGCTTCGGGGTCGGCGCCGGAGAACTGCCAGGCCACCGCCGTGGCCGAGGCGACCTCGATCACCGAGTCCAGCCCGAACCCGATCAGCGCGGTGGACGACGCGACGGTGCCGGCGGCGATCGCGACGACCGCCTCGACGACGTTGTAGGTGATCGTCGCGGCCACCAGCAGCCGTATCCGGCGCGACAGGACGACCCGGCGGTCGGCATCCGGTCCCGGACGCGTGACGGCGGCGCCACCACCGGTGCCGTCACGCTTCGTGTGGCACCCGTCGGCGCAGCCGCCGTCCTCGAACGCCTCGATCAGCGGCAGCTCACGATGTTCCACGTCGTCGGTCACGTCACCGCCTCGTCGGGTCCACGGCCGGCACCAGCGTCCCCCGGCTACCCGTCCACGACCGTACCAACGGGCCCGGGCTTGGTGGCCCGCACGATGGCGGAGTGCATGCCGTCGCCGACCTGGTGGGTGGGGGTGATGTCGATGCCGGTGAAGCCGGCGGCCGCCAGGCCCGCGCGGTACTCGGTGAAGCTCAGGGCGCCGGCGATGCAGCCGGCGTAGGAGCCGCGCTCGGCGCGCTGCCGCGGGGTGAGGTCGTCGTCGGCGACGACGTCGGACACGCCGATGCGGCCGCCGGGGGCGAGGACGCGGAACGTCTCGGCGAACACCGCGGCCTTGTCGACCGACAGGTTGATCACGCAGTTGGAGATCACCACGTCGATCGTGCCGGCGGGCAGCGGGATCGCCTCGATGCTGCCCCTGAGGAACTCGACGTTCGTCACGCCGGCCTTCGCCGCGTTGACGAGTGCGAGGGCGAGCATCTCGTCGGTCATGTCCAGCCCGTACGCCTTGCCGGCCGGCCCGACCCGGCGCGCGGAGAGCAGCACGTCGATGCCGCCGCCGGAACCGAGGTCCAGCACGCGCTCGCCCTCCCGCAGCTCGGCCACCGCGGTCGGGTTGCCGCAGCCCAGGGACGCGGCCACCGCCTCCACCGGCAGCGTGTCGCGTTCGTCGGCGGCGTACAGGGAGGAGCCGAAGCTGTCGTCGACCTCCACTGCCCGCGGTCCGCAACAGTCGTTCGCCGTGGTCCCGTCGCGCACCGCGACCGCCGCCGCGGCATACCGCGCCCGGACCTCCTCGCGCAGTTCGCCTGCCCGCTCGCTCATCTGGTCACCTTCCCGCGCCCGTCGCCACCATGCGGCCCGATGCCATGTTGCGCCTTGTTTTGAAAGTCGTCAATATAGAAGCATGTCGAAACAGGCGGTGGTCGCGGAGCCGCGAGCCGTGCCGTGCTGCACGGACCTGACCTCCGCCCCGCTGGAGGAGGAGCAGGCGGCCGAGTTGGCGGCGGTGTTCAAGGCGCTGGGTGACCCGGTGCGGCTGCGGCTGCTGTCGCTGATCGCCTCGCGTGCCGGGGGCGAGGTGTGCGTGTGTGAGCTGACCCCGGCGTTCGAGCTGTCCCAGCCGACGATCTCCCACCACCTCAAGCTGTTGCGGCAGGCCGGGTTGATCGACTGTGAGCGGCGTGGCACCTGGGTGCACTACTGGCTGCGTCCGGAGACCACCGACCGGCTGGCCGCCGTGCTGACCCGCCCCGCCGGCTCGGGCGACGGCGCCCGGTAGGGCGGGCGGGCCGGGATCAGCGCCGCCCGGGGACTCCGCGAGCGGCCTCGGCTCACCGCGCCGGCACGCCCAGCTCGTCGAGCAGGCCACGCACCCGGCGCTCGATCTCGTCGCGGACCGGGCGCACGTCCGTCGACGGTCCTGCCCGCCGGGTCGTCCAGGGTCCAGTCCAGGTAGCGCTTGCCGGGGAACACCGGGCACGCGTCGCCACAGCCCATGGTGATCACCACGTCGGCGGCGTGGACGATCTCGTCGGTCCACGGCTTGGGGAACTCGCGCGAGATGTCGATGCCCCGCTCGGCCATCGCGGCCACCGCGGACGGGTTGACCTCGAAGCCCGGCTCCGACCCGCCGGACCAGGCCACCGCGCGGTCACCGGCCAGGTGCTGGAAGAACCCCAGCGCCATCTGCGAGCGGCCCGCGTTGTGCACGCAGAGGAACAGCACGGTCGGCCTGCCGTCCCGGCTGCGGCCCTCCACGCGGGCCAGCGCGTGCAGGCGCTGCCGGGCGAACCGCTCGGCCAGCAGCGGCAGGAACCGGGGGACGGTGGAGTGCGCGGCGAACTGGTCGTAGCTCGCGTGCAGGAACCGCTCGATCGTCTCGGCCCCGAACACACCGTCGAACTCGCCCTGCAGGCGGGTCGCCGCGGTCCGCAGCGCCAGCTGCCGGTCGATGCTCAGGTCCGGCCGCCGGTGGGCGGGCCGGTCGGTCTCGGTCATGGCTCTCTTCCCGTGGGATGGACGGCGGGTACCAACCGGTCGACCCGGTCGGCAAGGTCGCGAAACGCGCGGTCGAAGGCCTCCTGGGTGCCCACCCGCGCCGGGTCCGGCACCGACCAGTGCAACCGGCCGGCGCCGGCATCGCCGGCCTGGTCGTCGCGGAGTCGCTCGTGCGCGTTGTCGCACACCGCCACCACCAGGTCGTCCTGTCGCAGCAGGTCACCGACGTGCGCGGTGCGCGCCCGCGCCAGTGACAGCCCGTGCGCACGGGCCGCCGCGACCGCGAGCGGGTGCACCCGCTGCGCGGGGTGCGTGCCCGCCGACGCCACCGGCACCCGGCTACGCCGCTTCCACAGCGCCGCCGCGAGCTGCGACCGGGCCGAGTTGTGCGTGCACACGAACACCACCCGCGGCGCGCGCAGCGCACCGGCGGGCGCCGGCGTGGCCAGCGCTTCCGGCCGCAGCCGCAGGTAGGTGCGCCGGTGGTCTCCCTCGGACCGGGACCGCTCCAGTATTCCGGCCTGCTCGAGCAGCTTCACGTGGTGAGCCACCAGGTTGCTCGGCAGGCCGAGCTCCCGCCCGAGCTCGCCGGGCGCGGCGTCACCCAGCAGCAGCGTGTCCACGATCGCCAGCCGGGCGGGCTCGCCGAGCGCCGCGTGCACGCGCGCCCGCTCGACAACCAACGGGGACCACTCAACGTTCATTGACTCAATGATGGCTGACTGACCTGGCGCGGTCAACCGCGCGACGCGACCGTCACCGGTCGGTGATGGAGAAGTCCGTGACCCGGAAGGTGGCCGGCCTGCCGCCGGTGGACACGATCTCGACGCCGAAGCAGATCTGACCCAGGGTCGACCGCGCGGGCACGCGGCCCTTGCCGACGAGGTAGCTCAGGAACGCCCTGAGATCGAGCGTTCCCCGCGCCATCGCGCGGCGCGGGACGAACGCGAGGTACTCGTTGTCGTCCGTCGCGTACAGGTCCCAGGCCCGGCCGGCGAACGACAGGCCGGAGGCTACCCGGGAACCGGCGGGCGCCTGGCCGCGGTTGTCGGTCCAGATCATGATCTCGCGGTTGCCCGGCACGCCGTTGAGCCAGATGTCGTAGGCCAGGTCGTAGACACCGACGCGCGGGCCGGTCGCGGCGAACGTCGAGGTGAGCTTCCGGTAGGAGTCGAGCGGCGGTTCCTTGCCCGTGTCCCAGTCGTGATAGTCCTTGTGGACGTTCGGGTAGGTCTTCACCGCGCCGTCGCCGCGGTCGTCGTCCGCGGTCGCGGTGACGTACCAGTTGCGGTAGGAGCACGCGGCCAGCCGCTGTGACACGTGGTAGCCGTCGGCGTTCCACATGTTGTTGTGCACGTAGTAGTCGCCGTCGTCCCATCCGTCGTCGCTGTCGGAGGTGACGAACGCCGGGTCGGCGCAGCCGGCGGCCGGTGGCGGTGTGGTGGTCGGCGCGGGGGCCGGCGCGGCCGGGCGCACGGACATGTCGTCGAACTGCGACGCACCCCGGCCCGTGCCGGCGAACCGGAACGCGACGCTGGTCGCGCCCGGCGGCGCGGTGACCCTCCGCGCCTTCTCCGTCCACGTGCGGGTGAGGGTGGTCGCGGCGAGGGAGTCCACGCGAACCTGGTCGCTGCCGGACCGGATCCACACGACGTCCATCCGCACGCTCGTGGCGCCGCCGCCGGCCCTGGCCCAGACGCCGAAGCGGTAGGTCCGTCCCGAGTGGACCGTGGCCGCGCCCGGCCAGGCCTCCTCGACACCCCAGCTCGTGTCCCGCGGGTGCACCCGCAGCGAGTACCTCCCGCCGTGCGGCGCGGGCCTGGCGACCCGGGAGACCGCCGCGCCGTACCACGGCGTCATGCCCTCCAGGCCGGTCTCGAACGTCTTGACCACGCCGGCCGTGGTGACCTGGCGCGTGGGAACCGAGGCGGCGGAGGCGAACAAGCCACCGGTGGACACCGCGAGTGCGGCACCGGCCGCCAACGCGGCACTCCAGCGACGAACAGGACGTGATCCGGTCACAGGTGAACTCCCGAGGCTGGGTTGGGCCTCCGAAATCTCATACCCGGTCTCCCGCTTCCGCCAGCGCAGGGCGCGCCAACCACCCGATCGTGTGGGCCGGCCGGGCACCGCCCTCAGCCACGACTGCGCGCCGGCGGGGCGTGGTCGGCGGCGAGCTCGGCGATGCGGGCGGCGAGCGCGTCGGCGTCGAGGGTCCGCGGATCGGTGGCGATGCCGAGGCCGAGCACGCCGTGCCAGCTCAGCGCCCCCAGGGCGAGCGGTGCGCCGGGGGCCAGCGGCAGGATCGGGTAGACCTGCTCCAGCGGCACCCCGCCGATCGACAGGCTCTCCGTGGGACCGATGAGGTTGGACACGATCGCGTGGAAGAACCGCCGGCCGTACACGGTTCCGGCGAACCAGCTCGCGCCGGGCTCCGGCAGCGCGCGCAGGCCGGTCGCCATGACGAACCGGGACGCAAGCGGCCGGGTCGGGGACCGCAGCCGGGTCGTGCGCCGGCCGATCTCGGCCAGCAGGTCCGCGAACGGCCGCCCGTCGACGGGCACGTCGATCATCACCGCCGCCGTCGAGTTGCCCTCCGCGGCGTCGTCGGGGTCGCGCGCCATGAGCGACACCGCGACCCGCAGCCGCCCGCGCACCCGCGCGGCGAGCTCCGGGCGGGTCGAGGCGACCGCGTCCCCGACGAGCGCCAGCAGCAGGTCGGTGACGTGCGTGCCGAGCCCGGCGCACGCCCGGCGGATCCCGGCCAGGTCGAGCGCCGCGGTGGCGTACGCCCGCCGCGGTGAGCCCGCGCCGAGCCGCCCGCCCATCCGCCCGCCGGCGGCGAGCTGCACTAGGCCGACGCCGGTGGCCACCGCGCGGCGGGCCCGGCCGGGCCGCGGGACGCCGCCGATCGGCAGGCCGACCCGGGGGCGCATCAGCCGCAGCGTGTGCATGATCGTGCCGATGCCGTCCGCCACGGAGTGGTGCACGACGATGATCAGGGCGGACCGGCCGGGTCCGGCGTCGTGCACGAGCACGAGACGCCACAGTGGACGGTCGCGCGGCAGCCGCTGCTCGGCGAGCTCCGCGACGATCCGGCGCAGCCCGGCCTCGCCGTCGGGGGACCGGCGCGCCACGACGTGCCAGTCCCAGTCGAGCTCGCCGGCGTCGATCCACCGCGGGCGGCGCCACCGCTCCGGAGCGGCGAGCCGCTGGCGGAAGCGTGGCATCCACTCGAGCTCGCCGGCCACGACCTCGCGGATGCCCGCCAGCGACGGCGTGCCGGCGGCGGCCGGGCCGAAGATCACCATGCCGCCGACGTGCTGCGCCGCCACGCGCTCCACGTGCAGGAAGAACGCGTCGCCCGGCGGCACGACCACCCCGCGCGGGCGGGCGGCACGCCGGTCGTGCCAGGCGTTCGCCACCGGCACCGCCACCGCGACCACCGCGACCCCGGCGACCACGTCGAGCACGTAGTGGTTGGCGGTGTAGACCGTGACGGCGGCCGTGACGATCACGTGGGCGCCGCTGACGACCTGCACCCAGCGGCGCGCGCCGACGGCCGCCAGGACCACGCTCACCCACAGCGCCCAGGCCACGTGCAGCGACGGCATCGCCGCGTGCTGGTTGGCGTGGTCGACCAGGCCCGAGCCCCAGGACCCCCACGTCCGCCCGCGCAGCACCGTGTCCACGAAGCCGAGGTCGGCCAGCAGCCGCGGCGGCGTGGCGGGGTAGGCGGCGAAGCACGCGATCCCGATGACGTTGACGAGGACGAACGAGTCGCGCGCGCGTGCGAACGCGGCGGGGCGGCGCAGGTACAGCCAGACGAAGGCGGCGAGCACGCCCAGCAGGTAGCCGTAGGCGTACTCGTAGTTCGCGAGCACCGCCGCCACCTCGTGCCGGACGAGCCAGTCGTTCGCCGGCTTCTCGACGTCGAGGAACAGGGCCTGCTCGAGCGCGTAGAGGTCGCGACCGTGCCGCGCGGCGGACGTGCCGGGCAGCGCGTTCACCACCAGGTAGCCGCCGAACAGCACGAGGCCGATCGCGATCTGGCGCCACAGGACCGGTCGCGCGCGCCCGTCGCCCCGGATCATCCGGCGATCATCGCACCACCGGCTCCTGCCCGGGGCTCGGTGCGGTGAGCCACAGCGACGCCGACGGCGAGTGCGCCAGGCCGAGAACGCCGGCGACGACGAGCAGCCCGGCGACCGAGATGCCGGCGAGCGAGCGCGCGTCCGCCGGCACCGGCACGTCGAAGGCGAGCATCCCGGCCGCGTAGCTCGCCACCGGGTTGACCGCGTTCATCGTGGCCACCGACCAGGGCAGGGCCCCGGTGGCGAAGGCGCTCTGCTCGAGCACCAGCCCCAGCAGGGTCGAGGCGGCCAGCGCGTAGCCCGGCCAGTCCCGTGCGGTGACGCCGGCGCCGTGGTCGACGAGGTCGCTCGCGGTGAGCTTCATGAAGACCGCGCTCATCGCGAAGCACAGCCCGGCCGCGCCGGCGACGAGGACGCTGCCCACCGCCCGGCGCACCCGCCCGGCGACGATCACCAGCAGGGTCACCAGCAACGCCGCGGCCAGCGCGGCCAGCCCGACCCGCGACCGGTGCGCCAGGCCCACCAGCGGAGCCGCGTCGTGGACGAGCAGCAGCACGACCAGCCCGCCGCAGATCGCCGCCGCCGACATCCAGTCCCGCGGGCGCGGCCACCTGCGGCGCTCCAGCGAGGACATCGGCAGCGCGAACAGCAGCTGGGTCGACATCACCGGCTGGACCGCCGCCACCGAGCCGACGTGCAACGCCGTGGCCTGCGTCGCGAAGCCGGCGAGGTTCACCAGCCAGCCGCGCAACCACGCGCGGTCGCGCACCAGGCGTGCCATCAACCCGGCCGCGCCGCCGACGATCGACCGGTTCGGGAGCCGGGTCCTGCGGGCGGCCCGCTGCTGCAGGAAGGCCGCGAGCGCGAACAGGAACGCGGCGAGCAGGGCGAGCAGGAACACCACTACCGCGGTGCTCACGTCGCCTCCGCGGGCCGCGGTGAGTCCCACACCCCGCTGCCGGCCGTACCGGGCCGGCTCGTCCTGGACGTCACCGGACAGCCGTGCCCCTTCCCGCGGCGGTCCGTGCCGCGACCGGCCGGATCCTAACGCCGCGGCGGCCCTGCCCGACCGTGTCCGGCATCGTGTCGCATCGTGTCGGCGACGACGCTTGACCCGTGACGCGCCCGGCGATGTACTCGATGCCGGCGATGGATCCCGCCAGGGCCGCCGGTCCGAACCGCCTCGCCAGGAGGGACGGCCATGAAGACCTCGGGGCGGGCGCTGCGACTGTCGATCTTCGTCGGCGAGGGCGACCGCTGGCACCACAAGCCGCTCTACACCGAGATCGTGCACCGCGCGCACAAGGCCGGCCTCGCCGGCGCCACGGTGATCCGCGGCATCGAGGGCTACGGCGCCACCTCGCGCATCCACACCACGCACCTGTTCCGGCTCAGCGAGGACCTGCCGCTGCTGATCCTCATCGTCGACGACGAACACCGGGTCCGCGAGTTCCTGCCCCAGCTCGACGAGCTCGACATCGGCGGCCTCGTCGCGCTCGACGCGGTCGAGTCCGTCCGCTACACCCTGCCCGGGCGCAAACACGCGCACTGGTGGTCTCCGCACCAGAGTCCCGGGGCCGAGTGAGGATCCGCACAGGCTCGAGCGGGCGAAGACCAGGTCAGCTACCCTGAATCGATCGCGGCGGTGGGGCCCGCCGCTCCGGAACAGCCGGACGACCGCGGCACTCGGCCGCCAACGGTCCCTACTTGACCCGAGCAGTCGTGTCCAAGTAGGGAGCGCGTGTGGGCGGCGAGGTGGAGCTGGCGGACGCGGAATCCGTGCGGGCGATCGATCCGGACGTCGACCTCCGGATCGCCGCCCAACGACGCGAACTCGTCCGTTCCCACGGCGCGGTGCTCGTCGTCATCGCCTTCGGCGGGGGCCTGGGGGCCCTCGCCCGCTACGGCCTCGCCGAACTGCTCCCCACCGCGCCGGGCGGGTTTCCCTGGGCGACGTTCGCCGCCAACGTCGCCGGCTGCCTGCTCATCGGCGTGCTCATGGTGCTGATCAGCGAGGTGTGGTCCGCGCACCGGCTGGTCCGCCCGTTCATCGGGGTCGGCTTCCTCGGCGGGTTCACCACGTTCTCCACCTACGCCGTGGAGACCCGCGCCCTGCTCACCCCCCACACGGTCGTCCTCGCCTTCGGCTACCTCGCCGGCACCCTCGTCGCGGCCATGCTGGCGGTCATCGCCGGGGTCTGGCTGACGCGGGCGGTCACCGGAGCCGTCCACGACCCGGAACGGAGGGGTTGACGTGCACCTGGCCGGACCAGCGCTACGGCTGTCGATCTTCATCGGTGAGGACGACACCTGGCACCACAAGCCGCTGCACCACGAGATCGTCAAGCGGGCCCGCGAGGCGGGCCTCGCCGGTGCCACCGTGCTGCGCGGCTGCGAGGGCTACGGCACGTCCTCGACCATCCACACCACACGCCTGCTCAGCATGACCGAGGACCTGCCCATCCTGGTGATCATCATCGACGCCGAGGAGCGCGTCCGTGCGTTCCTCCCCGAGCTCGACGAGCTCGTCGGCGAGGGCACCGTGCTGATCGACGAGGTGGAAGTCCTGCACTACCAGGCGAACGAGCGGGGGACGACGCCATGACCGCGGTCCTCGTGTTCGCCGGTGCGATGATCGGCGCGCCGCTGCGCTACCTGACCGACCGCGCCGTGCAGAGCCGCCACGACAGCCTCTTCCCGTGGGGCACCTTCACCGTCAACCTCGTCGGCTGCCTGGTCCTCGGCGGCCTGGCCGGCGCCGGCCTCGCCCTGCCGGCCCCGCTGCTCGCGCTGCTCGGCACCGGCCTGTGCGGGGCGCTCACCACCTACAGCACGTTCAGCTACGAGACGCTGCGCCTCGTCGAGCAGCGGACCTACTTCTACGCCGCGATGAACGTCGTCACCAGCGTCGTCGCCGGCCTCGGCGCCGCCCTGCTCGGCTACACCGCCATCCACGCTCTCACCGCCTGACGGCTGCCGTTAGCATCCGTGGCCCGTGATGACCCGACTCGTGGCCGGCGCGCTCGTCGCGATGGTGATCGCCGCGCCGGGCGTGGCGGCCGGGGCGGGCGGTGGGACACCCAACGAGCTCACCGGCAGCGAGCCGGGTGACGGGGCGTCGGTCGCGGTCGCGCCCGAGCGGATCACGCTGACGTTCCGGGAGCCCGTCGACCCCGACCTGGCGGTGATCTTCGTGACCGGCGCCGACGGCCGCCTCTGGCGGGTCGGGGACATCTCCGCGAGCGGCAGCGCGCTCACGATGCCGGTGACCGCGTCCGGTCCAGCCGGTCCGTGCACGATCTCCTACCGCATCGCCTCCGACGACCCGATCGGCGGCGAGGTGCGGTTCACCCTGACCGCGCCGGTCCCCGGCACCCCGCCCACCCCGAGCGGCGGCTCCGCCGACCTGGACCCGATCACGGGCGAACCCGGCGACTCGGGCGGTTCGCCGTGGGTGGTGGTGATCGTGGTCGGTGCGGTGCTCTTCGCCGTCGCGGCCGGCGTCGTGGTCGCCGGCGTCACGCGGGGCCGCGGCCGCCCGTAGGCCGTCCCTCGGACGGGCGTCGCGTGAACCTTACGATTTCCTGACAGTCCCGCACGCGGTGAACACGGGATCCGCATCCGCCCGTAGCTGGCAGTGTCCAAGCGTTTCCGACCAGTTGGGTAAAGGATGCGACGCGCAACAGCTCGATGGATCGTGGCCGGTCTTCTCGTCCTCCTCGGGGCGGCGTTCCCCGCGACAGGTGTCGCCTTCGCCACCCAGTTCGCACACACGGGCAAGGCGGCGGCCGCGCAGACGTTCGACGCCCGGGATCGTCAGTTCCTGACCGTGATCCGGTTCGCGAACCTGTGGGAGATTCCCATGGCCGACCTGGCCACCAAGCGCGGCACGACCGACGAGGTGAAGACCGCGGGCACGATCATGCGCGCCGACCACAAGAAGCTGAACATCATCGTGAAGGATCTCGCCGACAAGTTCGGGGTCCAGCTGCCCGACAAGCCCAAGTCCACCCAGCAGGCGTGGATGGCCGAGATCAGCGGCAAGACCGGCGAGGACTTCGACCGGACGTGGGCCACCCGGCTGCGCGCCGCACACGGCACGGTGTTCAACCTGATCGCCGAGGTACGCGCCGGAACCCGCAACGACACCATCCTCGACTTCGCCACCCAGGCCAACGGCATCGTGCTCAAGCACATGCAGCTGCTGGAGGCCACCGGGTACGTGAACCCGCAGACCGGGCACTTCGCCCAGGCCTCGGCCCGCACCACCAGCTACCCCGAGAACACGCTCAGCGCCGGGGACCTCGCCCTCGGCGCGACCGCCTTCCTCGTCGTGGCGGTGGGCACGATCCTGGGCGTCCGGCTCCTCAGCGCCCGCGACAAGACCACCTGACATCGGGCACCGCGAGGCCGGTGCGGGACCGGATCAGCCGTCGCCCTCGTGCTCCTCCTCGCGTTGCTCCCGGTGCAGCGCCGGCACGCCGCCGGTACAGCTGACGGTCACGTGCACCTCGTCGCCCGGTGAGTGGAACTCGACCTCGATCCGCTCGGCCGACTTGCTCACCTCACCGGTGTAGCCGTTGTTCGGGTAGGAGTAGAGCAACGTGACGGCGGCGCCGGAACAGCTCGCCGCGACGATGCCGCCCTCCGTGGTGAACCGGCGGCTCTGCGCCGGCGGCGGCTGCTGCGCCGTCGTGGTCGGCGCCGGGGTGTCCGCCTCGTCCTCGGGCGGGGGGACGGTGCTCGAGGACGAGGCGGAGGTCGTGCCCGTGGTGGGCGGCGTCGACGTGGCCGGGAGGCTCGACGCCCGCTGTGCCGCCTGGCGCAGCTCGTCGCCCGAGATCGGGACGGTGCCGCCGTCGGTCAGGTCGTCGCCGACCTTGCCGACGGCGAAGAACCCGACCACGACCGCGATCGCGGCGCCGGCCAGCCAGGTGCCGGCGAGCAGGACGGCGGTGCGGACTCCCGGACGCTGCGTGGACACACCGGCATGCTGCACCAGCCTTTCTCAAGGCAGGGTTAAGGCCGGGCCAAGTCTGGGGCGGGCCGCGTCATCGGGGCTAGCGTCCTCGTGTGCCCCAACTGATGCTGATCGAGGACGAGGTCGACATCCGCATCGCGCTGACCCGTGCGCTGACCGAGCGCGGGCACGGCGTGCGCGCGGTCGGTACCGCCGTGGCCGGCCTGCAGGCCGCCGTGGACACACCGCCCGACCTGGTGCTGCTCGACCTGGGGCTGCCCGACATGGACGGCTGCGACCTGCTGCGCATGCTGCGGGCGGTGAGCACGGTGCCGGTCATCGTGATCACCGCCAGGGACGACGAGCCCGACATCGTCGCGGCGCTCGAGGCAGGCGCCGACGACTACGTGGTCAAGCCGTTCGGTCCGGACCAGCTCAACGCCCGCGTCCGCGCGGTCCTGCGGCGTACCGCGGATCTCACCGAGGAACCGGAGGTGGCGGTCGGCGAGCTGCGGATGGATCCGCGGCGGCGGCTGGCGTGGCTGGCCGGTCACGAGTTGTCGCTGTCCCGCAAGGAGTTCGACATGCTGCTCTACCTCGCCCAGCGGCCCGAGGAGGTGGTCAGCAAGTCGGCGCTGCTCGCCGAGGTGTGGAGCCAGCCCTACGGCGGCAGCGACAAGACGGTCGACGTGCACCTGTCGTGGCTGCGCCGCAAGCTCGGCGAGAGCGCGTCGAAACCACGCTACCTGCACAGCGTGCGCGGCGTCGGGCTCAAGCTCGTCGCCCCCGGCGCGTAGCGGTCCGCCGTGCGCCGCCGGTTCGTGCTGCTGGTCCTCGCCACCACCTCGATCGTGGTGATGGCCTTCCTCGCCCCGCTCGTGATGCTGGTCAGGGAGACCGCGACGGACCGGGCGATGGCGGCGGGTGACCACGCCGCCCAGAACACCGCCGCCGTGGTCGGCGTGCTCCGCGACGCGGACGGGATCCGCGAGGTCCTGGCCGGCTACGACCAGGGAGCGTTCCCCACGACCGTGCTGCTGCCCGACGGCACGACGATCGGCCCGCCCGTCCCGGTGTCGGACGGCGTGACGGTGGCCAGGACCGGGCGGGCGCTGACCGCGCAGGTGGCCGGCGGCCGGGAGATCCTGGTCCCGGTCGAGACGCCCGCGGGCCGCGTGGTGGTGCGCACGCTGGTCCCCGACGAGGCGATGACCCGCGGAGTCCCCGAAGCGCTGGCGGTGCTGATCGCGCTCGCGGTCGGCCTCCTGGTGGTCGCCGCGGTGGTCGCCGACCGGCTCTCCCGGTGGGTGCTCCGCCCGGTCGCCGCGCTGACCGCCACCGCCCACCGGCTCGCGGGCGGCGACCTGACCGCGAGGGTGCACCCGACCGGACCGCCCGAGCTCGACGAGGTGTGCACCGCGCTGAACATGCTGGCCGACCGGATCGACCAGCTGCTCGTCCGCGAGCGCGAGGCGGTGGCCGACCTGTCCCACCGCCTGCGCACGCCGCTGACCGCGCTGCGGCTCGAGGCGCACGCGCTGTCCGACCCGGCGGAGGCCGCGCGCATGGTCGCCCTGACCGGCTCCCTGGAACGGACGGCGACCCAGATCATCGGTGAGGCCCGCCGGCTCGGGCGGGCCGAACGGCGGGGGAACAGCGATGCCGCCGCGGTCGTGGCCGCCCGCGTCGCGTTCTGGGCGCCGCTCGCGGAGGACCAGGGCCGGCGGGTCCGGCATCGACCGCTCCGCGGACCGCTGCCGGTGGCGATCGCCGCCGACGACCTCGTGGCGCTGGTGGACGCGTTGCTGGAGAACGTCTTCACGCACACCCCGGAGGGCACGGACTTCGCCGTCTCGGTACTGCCGCTGCCGATGGGCGGCGCCCGGCTCGTGGTGGAGGACGGCGGCCCCGGCCTGCCGGGCACCCAGGTCGCGCGGCGCGGCGCGAGCCGCAGCGGGTCCACGGGGCTCGGTCTGGACATCGTCCGCCGCGGCGCGGTGGCCAGCGGCGGCCGGCTGGTCCTCGGCCGCTCGCCGGCCGGCGGCGCCAGGATCCAGGTGGATCTCGGGGACGGCGACCCGCGGCGGCTCGACGCGGGCCGGCCGGCACGCCGGCGCCGGCGGGTCAGCCGTCCGGCGGACTGACCAGCTGCCGGTGCCGGCTGGACGACGCCCGCAGCCGCAGCGCCATGACCGGGCAGGACGCCTTCGCCCGGCGGGCGTGGCGTGAGCAGGTGGTCGGGCACGGCCCGGCCGGGCAGCATCGGGTAGCCCCAGTCGTCCACCCCGACCAGTTCGGGGAGCAGCTCCGCGCACACCAGGTGCGCATCGCATCGTGCCCAGTCGACCTCGAGCCGGTACTGGGTCATGCCACCTCCCGGTTCATCCGTCCACGAGCCCGTCCCGCGTGGCGCCGACGGGCAGCAGCGGCCGCCCGTCCACGCCGGAGCAGGTACCGGCCAGATGCCCGGCGATCTCGGTTCGGAACACGCGCAGCGCCGAGCGCACCAGCGCCGCCACCCCGTCCGGGTGGTGGCACAGGCCACGGCCGCGCACCATCGCCGTCCAGCGGTACAGCAGGCGAACGGTGTCGTGGTCCGGCCTGCCCGCCGCGAGCGCGCACATCGCCTGCGCGATCGCCGGCAGGCCGTGCACGCACGGGCCGCACTGGCCGGCGTTCTCCCCGGCCAGCCACGTCACCAGATGCGCGGTCTCGGCCAGGCCGCACCGGCCGGCCGGCAGCGCCGCGACCATTCCGACGCCCAGACCGGCGCCCGCCCGCCGCAGGTCCGCGACGGTCAGCGGCAGTTCGGCCGCGGCCGGCCAGGGCAGCCAGCCGCCGGAGTAGCCGCCGACGAGCAGCGCCTGCGGCCGCTCGATGAGGTCCGCCGTGCGCAGCAGGTGGCCGAGCGGGACCCCGAAGGGCACCTCGACCACGAGGCTGCGGCGCACCGCGCCCGTCAGCGTGACCAGCAGGGTGCCCGGCTCGTCGGCGGTGCCCACCGAGCGGAACCAGCTCACGCCGTGCCGGGCCAGCAGCGCGAGCTGCGCCAGTGTCTCCACATTGGACACCAGCGTCGGGCGGCCGTGCACGCCGCGTTCGGTGGCGTGCGGTGGCGACATGGTGGGCAGGGCCGGGCCGCCGGAGAGGTGGTTCACCGCGGCGGAGGACTGCCCGGCGACGTAGCGCGCCGGACCGTAGGCCACCCGGATGAAGACCGGGTCGTCGTCGGCGGCGACGCGCTCCTCGATGGCGGCCTCGACTGGAGAGGGCGGCTCGACCGGGTCGCGATGCAGCCACACGACGATCTCGCGCGCCCGGATCGCCTGCGCGGCCAGCACCGCGCCGTCCAGCACCAGGTGCGGCGCGCAGGACAGCAACGCCGCGTCCTTGCGGGTGGCCGGCTCGCTCTCCGCGCCGTTGACCACGACGACCGCCTCCCCCCGGCCGCCCGTGACCGCCTTGAGCTTGCGGGCCAGCGGGTACCCGGCGCCACCTCGCCCGCACAACCCGGCCGCCGCGGCCAGACCGATCAACCGCTCGGCTCCGGCGCGCCGGTGGATGTGCGGGCGCGGTCCGTGCACGTCCAGGTGCTCGGCCAGGGTCAGGGCACGCCCGTCCGGTCGTGCCCCGGCGAGCAGCCGCGGCAGCCAGCCGGCCGACCGCTCGCACCTCGCCGGGCGTGGTGCGCCGCCGATGACGAGGGTCTGCGTGGTGGTCATGCCGGCCATTCGCGCTCCCGCGGCATGACGAACGTCCGGGCGGCCGGTACCGGCACCGACGGACGCAATGCCGACGGACCGGGCGTGGACGGCTCCGCGGCCCTGTCCCGGGCGGTGCGGCGGATCCGTATCGACGTGCTGACGAGCACCGCGACCAGGCAGCCGAGCGTGAGCGACACCCCGCCACGCCCGGCGAGATCGGTGCCGGTGCCCAGCCCGTGCAGCACCGAGACCGGCCACACCAGGTAGGCCGTCCAGTGCAGGATCCGCCAGGCCCGGTAGCTGATCCGGTGCCGCAGCGCCGTGGTCACCAGGATGGCGACGAGCAGGTCGACGGCGAGCGTGCCGAGACCGAGCCAGAACGGCCGGTACGGCGAGGCGAACGGCACGATCGCGTCCGGCACGGAGATGTCCACGTACTCGTCCGCGACGCTGGTGGCGATGTGCAGGACCAGCAGCATGAGCCCGACCAGCGTGAGGTTGCGGTGCAGTTCGAGCCACACGAACCGGGGCGCGGGTGAGCGGCGCCGGCGTCGGGTCGCGTGCTGGCCGAGCAGCACCGCCAGCGTGAACACCACCAGCAGCACCAGCCCGGACGCGCGGTTGAGGTACCACAGGCTCTTCGAGTCGTTCAGCAGGGACAGCATCGGCTCTCCGTCTCCGCGGGCCAGCCGTTGACCGTCTGGACCTGTCCGTCGTCGCCGACCAGCCGTGCCGGCAGCCGGGTGGCGGCCAGCCAACGCGCGCCGCGCGCGCCCATGGCGATCGTCGCCGTGGTCGCGGTGTTCGCCGCGAGGCAGCTTCCGGCCGAGGCCGTGACCGTTCGCCACGGCCCGCCGGCAGGTCGTCCGGTCGCCGGGTCGAGCAGGTGGTGACGCTCCCGCCCGCCCGCGGTCCAGCGCCGCACCCGGGTGGTGGACGTGGCCACGCCGCCGTCGCCGACCCACACCCGCGGGCCGGCGGTGTCGCGGTGGTCCTCGGCGAGCACGACCGGGAAGGGCTGGTCCGACGGGCATCCGGCGACGGCGATGTCGCCGCCGAGGTTGACCAGCACGGGCAACCCAGTCCGGGCGCTCGCCGCCGCGGCGGCGCGGTCCGCGGCCACGGCCTTGGCGGTGGCACCGAGGTCGAGCTCGACTCCCGGCGGTATGCGTACCCGCGACCGCTCGCGGTCCACCTCGACCTCCGCCCAGCGAGGTCCGGTGTAGACCACGGTCACCGGTGGCGTGCCCTCGGATACGACCAGCGCGAGGTCCCGGTCGTACCCGAGGGCACGTAGTGCGCGGCCGACCGTCGGGTCCACCGCGCCGTCCGTGAGTTCCGCGGCGTCGACGGCCGCGCCGATCAGTGTGGCCGCCAGTTCGGACACCCGGACCCAGTGGCCCGGCCGGCTGTTGATCCTCGACAGCTCGGAGCCGGGGTCGAACCGGCTCGCGGCGGCGCCGACCTCGGCCAACTCGGCGCGCAGCACCGCGGCGGCACCGGGCAGCGCGTCGGGATCGGTGACGACGACCGTGGCGACCATGCCCCAGACGGGCCAGGAGGCCGCCAGCCGGCCGCGACCGAGGGTGGCGGTCATGACCCGCCGGTGCTCGTCGGCGGCGGTGGCGGTGGCGGTGGCGGCGTCGTCTTGGGTGGTGGCGGTGGTGGTGCCTGGGTCCGCGTGACGGTCGGGGCGGCGCGGTGGGTCGTCACGGGCGCCGGCGGCGTCGCGGTCGCCGGCTTCGGCCGTGTGGTGGCGGGACGCTTCGGCGGCGGCGCGAGCCGGCTCGCCCGGGAGGACGTCGTCGCCGGCGGCGTCGTCGACGTGGTGGGCGTCGCGCCGTCCGCCGGCCGCGGCGCGGGCCCGGCGGGCTCGGCCATGGACGCCGCGACCGCGCCGGTCGCGAGCAGTGCGCTGGTCGACACGACGGCGGTGACGGCGCCGACCGTCCGGGTGGCTCTGTGGCGCCGAGACGCTGAGTACCGCACTGGCGATCCGACCGCCTCTCGTGTGGTTGATCGGGGACCTGCCGGGGAAGTTAGCCACTCGCGCGGCGCGCAACGTTAAGCCGACGCAAAGCCATCGCCAAGCATGGGATCGGCCGCCGCCGGCGTGCGGTCCTCAGCGCACCGACGGCCGGCCGGCAAGCCAAATACCGCTGCCGTCGGTTGCTCCCCGCCGGCACCGCACGAGGTCACGGGCGGAGCAGTACCTTCACCGCGCCCGCACGCGGGTCGGCGAGCAGGTCGAAGGCGGCGCGCGCCTCGTCCAGCGGGAGCTCGTGGGTGATCACCGCGGCGAGGTCGAGTGCGCCCGCGGTGAACGCGCGCACGGCGTGCGACCAGGCGCGGGACGGCGCGCCGAACACCGGGAGCACGCTCACCTGGTTCAGCACGAGGTCGGCCGGTGAGGGCGGGTCGTCGTCGGTGCCCGGGATGCCGAACAGCACCACCCGGCCGCCGCGGCGGGCGAGGTGGACGGCGAGGCGGGCGGTCCCCGCGGCGCCGGCCGCCTCGACGACGACGTCGAACCGGCCGGCCGACCTCCTCGCCTCGTCGGGGGAGAGGATCGCGGTGGCGCCGCAGCGCTCCGCGAGCCCGCCGCGGTCCGCCTTCGGATCGACCACGGTCAGCTCGCCCGGGCCGGCGGCGTGCAGCAGCTGGGTGGCGAGCAGGCCCAGCGTGCCGGCGCCGACCACCGCGACCCGCTCGCCGGGCACCGGCGCCGCCTTCAGGCAGCCCGCGGCCACGCACGCGGCCGGTTCGAGGACGGCCGCGGCCCGCAGGTCGGCTCCGGCCGGCAGGGCGTGGAGCAGGCCGGCGGGCAGGGTCAGGTAGTCCGCCCACGCGCCGGGCCGGGTGAAGCCGGTCTCGTCGTAGCCGGTCTCGCACAGGTTGGTGTCCCCGCACCGGCACGCGGTGCACCGCCCGCAGGGCCGGATGCCCTCGCCGACCACCGGGCGGCCGACCAGGTCGGCGGGCGCGCCGTCGCCCACCGACACGACCGTGCCGGACCACTCGTGTCCGGGAACGACGGGGTAGCGCACGAACGTCGCCGGCCGGGTGCCGGCCAGCACCTCCTGGTCGGACCCGCAGATGCCGGTCCACGCCACCCGCACCAGCGCCTCGCCCGCCTCCGGCTCGCGCGGCGCGGCCGCCACCAGCCGGAGCCGTCCCGGCCCGTCGATCCGCACCGCGCGCGGCTCGTGGTCGCCCGGTGCGGGCACCGGTGCCCCGTCAGACACGCTCTAGGTCTCCTCGACCATCTGCCGCACGGCGTCGGTCGTGGTCTCGATCAGCTTGCGCATCGCTCTGGTCGCCGCGGTCGGCCGCCTGCCGCGCACGGCGAGCAGGACCGCGCGGTGCAGGGGCAGCGTCGTGGCCACGCCTCCCGGTGCGTGGGAGCTCGCCTCCAGGCCGTGGTGCAGGCTGGTCTCGAGCAGCCGGCCGAGCTGCTGGATCAGCTGGTTGCCGCTCGCCCGCAGCAGGGTGAGGTGGAAGGTCAGGTCGGCGTCCACAAAGGCCTGCTCGGCGCCGGGCAGCCGCGGCGCGTGCTCGGCCATGCCGGCGTAGGCCGCCTCCAGGGTGGCGAGCTGCTCGTCGCTGGCCCGCTCGGCCGCGAGCTGGGCGGCGCCCGGCTCGACCATCAGGCGCAGCTCCAGGAGGTCGTTCAGGAACTCCGGGACGGCGGCGTGACCGTGCCAGTCGATGACCTCGCGGTCCATCAGGTTCCACTGGTCGCGGGGCAGCACCCGGGTGCCCAGGCGGGGGCGGGGCTCGACGAGCCCCTTGGCGGCCAGCGCCTTGACCGCCTCGCGTACCCCACCGCGGCTGACCTTGAGCTGCGCGGCCAGGTCCGCCTCGTTCGGCAGCTGGCTCCCGTTCGACAGTTCGCCGGAGACGATGCGCCGGCCGAGCCACTCGACGACCTGGCCGTGCATGGTCCGGTGCCGGCCCAGCGGACTGTCCATCGAACCCACCTTGGAATCATTGAATGATTGATAGATAAAGTCAAACCTCTTAACCTCGCTCCATGGAGATTACCGAGGTCCGGACGCATGTGCTCGGGACACCGTGGCGAAACCTCACGATCGTCGAGGTGCTGACCGACGAGGGGATCACCGGCCTCGGTGAGGTGCGGATGCTCAACCACACCGACGCGCTGCACGGCTACCTGGCCGAGGCGGTGCCGCGGCACGTGCGCGGCTCCGACCCCTTCGACGTCGAGAGCCTCGTGCACCGGATGATGCGCCACGACTTCGCGCGGCCCGACGAGGTGGCGATGTCGGCGCTCGCCTCGGTCGAGATCGCCTGCTGGGACATCCAGGGCAAGGCGCTCGGCCTGCCGGTGTACAAGCTGCTCGGCGGCGCGGTGCGGGACCGGGTCAAGGCCTACGCCAACGGCTGGTACCAGGTCGAGCGCACTCCCGAGGAGTTCCACACCGCGGCGCGCGCGGTGGTGAAGCGCGGCTACCGCGCCCTCAAGCTCGACCCGTTCGGCGCCGGGATGTTCGAGCTGGACGCCGAGGAGACGGCCCGCTCGCTGGCTCTGGTCGAGGCGGTCCGCGACGCCGTCGGACCGGAGGTGGAGATCCTCGTCGAGATGCACGGGCGGTTCAGCCCGGCCACGGCCATCCGGCTCGCCGGCCTGCTGGCGCCCTACCGGCCGGGGTGGCTGGAGGAGCCGGTGCCGCCGGAGAACCTCAAGGCACTGGCCAAGGTGGCCGCGCACACCGACATCCCGATCGCCACCGGCGAGCGCATGCACACCCGCTACGACTACCGCGAGCTGTTCGAGCTGCAGGCCGCGGACGTGATCCAGACCGACATCACCCACTCCGGCGGCCTGCTCGAGGCGAAGAAGCTCGCCGGCGCGGCGGAGACCCACTACCTGCTGATGGCGCCGCACAACGTGGGCGGTGCCATCTCCACGGCGGCCAACGTGCACCTGGCCGCGACGACCGTGAACTTCGCGATCCAGGAGTACTTCAACGACTTCGCCGACCCGTTCGTGAACGACTGCGTGCCCGGGCTGGGCCCGGTGGTGGACGGTTACTTCGAGCTGCCCGCGGCCGCGGGGCTCGGCGTCGAGCTCGACCACGCCCAACTGGCCGGGCACCCGCGCGTGCCGGTGGACTTCAACCTGTTCGCCGCGGGTTGGGAGCGCCGGCAGGCAATGAGCTCTTGACTCTATCAGCGAATCATCGAATGATTCACATACTGCCGCCGAGACGGATGCGGGGTCACACGATGAGGTCTGAAACCGGCACCACTTCCCGTAGGACAGCGTTGCGCTACCTGGGGTTGGGCGGTGGTGCCGTCGCCGCGGGCACCATGCTGTCGGCGTGCAACAGCGTCCAGGAGGCGCAGGACAGCGGGGGTGCCGGGGTGTTCCCGGACACCCCGGACTGGCGGTTCGTCTTCGTCAACCACGTGACCACGAACTCGTTCTTCGTCCCCACCAGGACCGGCCTCGCCGACGCCGCCAAGCTGCTCGGCATCCCCGAGCCGCAGTGGACCGGGTCGGAGAACGGCAACGTCGCGCAGATGGCCAGCGCGATGGAGACCGCGATCAACAGCAAGGCCCACGGGATCGCGATCGCGCTGACCGACGACAACGCCTTCGTCGACCTCACCAAGCGGGCGCTCGGCGCCGGCATCCCGGTGATCGCGTACAACGCGAACGCGGCCGGCAACTACCCGCTCACCTACGTCGGCCAGGACCTGTACCTGTCCGGGTTCAAGATGGGGCAGCGCATCGCGGAGAAGGTCACCTCCGGCGACATCCTGGTCGGCATCTCCCAGCCGGGCGGCAACAACGTGCAGCCGCGGCTCGACGGCATCATCGACGCGCTCAAGCAGGCCGCGCCCGGGGTGCGCGTCCGGTCGGTCAACACCGGCGCCGAGCAGGCCGGCGAGCTCAACGCGATGACCGCCGCCTACACCGGGAACTCCGGCGCCAAGGGGATCTACGCCGTCGACGCGGGCAGCTCCGCGGCCTGCGCGAGCCTGATCGCCGACCGCGGCCTGGCCGGCAAGGTCGGCGGCGGCGGGTTCGACCTGCTCGACGACACCGTCGAGGGCGTGAAGTCCGGCGCGCTGGACTTCACCATCGACCAGTCGCCGTACCTGCAGGGCTTCCTGACCGTGCTCTACCTCTACCTGTACCGGCTGTCGGGCACGCTGGTCGCGCCGCCGGTCACCGACACCGGACTCACGTTCGTGACCAAGGAGAACGTCGGCCCGTACGCATCGGCGAACAGCAGCTTCGAGGGAGGCGACAACCGGGACCTGGTCGAGATGCCGAGTTCCATCCCGCTGCCCCCGCCGTCGGTGCTGAGCCGTTAGCGGGCGAGGCGATGTCGTTCCTGTTCGGGTTGGTGCGGGTCAAGGAGTTGAGCATCCTGCTCGTCACGGTCGCCGCAGCCGTGTACTTCACGGCGACCAGCGACGCGTTCAACTCCACGGGGAACTACCAGACCATCGCGCAGTACGTCGCGCCGTGGTCGATCATCGGCGCGGGTCAGGTGATGCTGCTGATCTGCGGGGAGATCGACCTGTCCGCGGGCTTCGTGTTCACCCTGGCCCCGTTCCTGCTGATGCAGTTCCTCGTCAACAGCACGCCGCTGTTCCTCGCGCTGGTCCTGGCGGTGCTCGCCTCGACGCTGATCGGCGTGGTCAACGGTCTCATCAGGACGGTGCTGACGATCCCGTCGTTCATCACCACGCTCGGGATGGCGTTCCTGCTCCAGGGGCTGGTGCTGATCATCTCCAACGCCCGGCCGGTCGGCGCACCGCGGAACCACTGGGTGGTCGACGTGTTCGGCGGGGCACGCTGGTCGGAGTTCATCTGGGCCGTGGTGATCGTCGCGTGCATGCAGGTCCTGCTGTCCGCCACGAGGTTCGGCATCCACACGCAGGCCACCGGCGGGAACCCGGTCGGCGCCGCGGAGTCCGGCATCGCGGTCAACCGGGTGAAGGTGATCAACTTCGCGATCGTCAGCACGCTGGCCGGGCTCGCCGGGATCCTGCAGGGCACGCGGGTCGGCTCCTACGACCCGACCAACGGCGGCTTCAACATGATGTTCTTCGCGGTGGCGTCCGCGGTCATCGGCGGTACGGCGCTGCTCGGCGGGTCGGGCACGGTGGTGGGCGCGTTCCTCGGAGCGCTGCTGCTCGGCATCGTCTTCGACGGGTTCAACCTGACCGGGGTCAGCGCGAACGCGTTCAACGTGGTGCTCGGCGCCGCCATCCTGATCGCCATGATCCTCAACGTGTCGCTGATCGTGGCGCGCAAACGCCTCGGATCCCGGGAGCTCACATGAGTGGCGAGGAGGTGATGCGCGTGGAGGGCGTGCGCAAGAGCTTCGGCCCGGTCAGCGCGCTCACCGACGTCAACCTGCACGTGCGCAGGGGCGAGGTGCTCGGCCTCATCGGCGACAACGGGGCCGGCAAGTCCACCCTGATCAAGATCCTCACCGGCTACCACCAGCCGGACGGCGGCCGCCTGCTGTTCGAAGGGGAGCCGGTCCAGCTCAGGTCCGTCGTGCACGCCCGGTCGCTGGGCATCGAGACGGTGTTCCAGGACCTCGCGATGGTCGACGACCTGCCGGTGTACCTGAACCTGCACCTGAACAAGGAACTGGTGCACCGGCCGCTGCCGTTCCTGCGGCGCCGCGAGATGCGGCGCCGGGCGCGGGAGGCGCTGGACTCGATCGGCATCGACATCCCGTCGGTCACCGCCGAGGTGAGCATGCTCTCCGGCGGGCAGCGGCAGGCCATCGCCGTGGCCCGCTCGGTGCACGCGGACGCCAAGCTGCTGCTGCTGGACGAGCCGCTCGCCGCGATGGGCGCCAAGGAAAGCGGGCTGATCCTGCGCCTGCTGGTCGAGCTGCGGCAACGAGGGGACCTCGCGATCATCCTCATCGCGCACAACTACGGCCAGATCGTCGACATCTGCGACCGGGTCAACCTCCTGCAGCACGGCGAGATCACCTTCGACCGCCCGGCCAAGGAGACATCCGTCGCCGAACTGCTCGAGCTCGTGCACGCCGAGTACCGGCTCAACGGCTGAGTTCGTCCCCGGTATGCCTGTCCTCTAGCGGCGGGCGGCGTAGCGGGCGACGATGACGCCCGACTCGAGGACGGTGGAGCCGGCGAGGTCGAACAGCGCCGTCCGGCCCGGACGGAACAGCAGGTCGTCGGCGGATGCGTCGCCGACGAAGAACGGGTGCAGCCACAGGCGTAGTTCGTCGAGCAGGCCCTCGGCCATGAGCGCGTAGGACAGCTCGCCGAAGCCGTACTGGACGATGTCGCCGGCGGACTCCTGCCTGAGCGCGGCGATGCGGCTCACGGCGTCCTCGGCGATCACGGTGGTGTTGTTCCACCGCGGATCCCGCAGCGTCCTGGACGCGACGTACTTGGGCAGCGCGTTCATCCGGTCGCTGAACGCGTCACCGGTCCGCGCGGACCAGACCGGCGCGAATCCGTCGTAGGTGTGCCGGCCCATCACGATGGCGTCGCAGGACTGCAGCAGGTCGGACTGGATGGCGTCACCGTCGGCCGCCAAGCTGCCGAGCGACGGCCAGTTCTGCGGGTTCTGCACGACTCCGTCGAGGCTGACGTAGGTCGAGTTGACGATGCGGCCCATCGGATCTCCCCTGATGTGGTGGGTGTTCGTGCAGTGCAGCGTCACACCGACCGGCCCGGCGGATAAGGTCCGTTTTCCCGCTCGGATCGAGGACCAATTGCCGGGCCCCGGAGTGTTACCGTTCGACTAGAACAGGTTCTACTTTCGCGGAGTGTGGGCCATGCGGTTCGGGATCGTGCTGTTCACCAGCGACCGGGGAGTCACGCCCGCCGCGTGCGCCGAGGCGGCCGAGGGCGCGGGCTTCCACTCGTTCTACGTGCCCGAGCACACCCACATCCCGGTGCGGCGCGAGGCCGCGCACCCGCGCACGGGCGGCGCGGACCTGCCCGACGACCGGTACCTGCGGACCCTCGACCCGTGGGTGTCGCTGGCCACCGCCGCCGCGGTCACCTCGACGATCCGGCTGGGCACCGCGGTCGCGCTGCCGGTCGAGTCGGACCCGATCACGCTGGCGAAGACGGTCGCGACGCTGGACCACCTCTCCGGTGGCCGGGTCACGCTCGGCGCCGGGTTCGGCTGGAACACCGACGAACTGGCCGACCACGGCGTCCCGGCCACGCTGCGGTACACCGCCCTGCGCGAGTACGTCGAGGCCATGCGTGCACTGTGGACGGACGACGTCGCCGCCTACGACGGCAGGTTCGTCTCCTTCGGGGGCAGCTGGGCCTACCCCAAGCCGGTGCAGGAGCACCTGCCGGTGCTGGTCGGCGCGGGCGGGACCGAGCGGACGTTCCGCTGGATCGCGGCCACCGCCGACGGCTGGATCACCACGCCGTACGAGACCGACATCGCCGATCGGGTCCGGCTGCTGAACAAGCACTGGGCCGGCGCCGGCCGTCCGGGCAGTCCCTACGTCGTCGTGCTCGGCGGGCGGGCCGATCCGGAACGGGTGGCACACCTCGCCGCGCTCGGGGTGGACGAGGTGGTCATCGGCGTGCCCGACAAGGACGCGGACGAGGTGCTGGCGTTCATCGCCAAGATGGGTGCGCGTCTGCACGGGTAGCCCCGCCGCCGCACACCCACCCGGGGCCGGCAACGCCGGGCTTACCGGCCGGGGCGGGCGTGCGTGGCGGTGAACGCCAGCAGATGCGCGGCGGTCCGCGCTGGGTCCTCGATGTTGGGCGAGTGCCCGGCCCCGGGCACCATCTCGATCCTCGCGCCCGGCACGGCGCGGTAGTCCCCGGCGGAGGACGGGCGCCACCTGCGGTCGTCCTCGCCGAAGATCACCAGCAGCGGCGTGCCGAGGGGCGCCAGCCGTTCCGGAAGCCCCCGCTCGTCCAGGTAGGCGCGGACCGCCTGCGATGTCGCGGCGAACACGTGGAAGTCGATGTCACGGAACTGGTCCACCAGTGACCGGGGGATCTCGAAGCCTTCCCGGAACCCGTCGCTCACGGCCTGGCGGATCTGGTCGTCGGTCAGATCCGCCCACGATGTCGCCGCGACGGCGACGTCCCGCGCGATGTAGGCGGTCATGTCGGGTCCGGTGTCGATGAGCGTGAGCGCGGCCACCAGGTCGGGTCGTTGCTCGGTGAGGGCGGTGGCGATCGTCCCACCGCTGGAGTGGCCCACGACGACGGCGTGCCCGACGCCGAGCCGGTCGAGTACCGCGCCGGCCCGGCGGGCCTGGTCCGGGACCGCGTAGCTCGCGCCGTCCGGTCGCGCGGACCGGCCGCACCCGAGCAGGTCGATCCGGATGACACGGTGGGATCCGGTCAGCAGGGGAACCAACGGCTCCCACGAGCGGGCCGACGCGGCGGTCCCGTGGACGAGCAGGAGTGCGGGGGCGTCGCGGGGGCCGTCCTGGCAGACGTGGATCTCGCCGTCGTCCAGCGGCAGGGTCGACTCGCCGGTGGCGCCGGCGTGCGGGTGCGACGTGTTGTCGGAGGTGGTCATGCGTGCACTCTCGCCGCCGGTGCGTGCCGGTGGCTTGGACAAATGTTCCGGCCGGCGTACGTAGCATGGCAGGGTGGAAAGCGGCGCGGCCGAACGCGACGACGTGTTGTGGGACATCGCATGTCCGGCGTCGCCCAGCCGCGTGCCGGGGGTCACCATGGCCGGGTTCGGCGACCGTGGCGTCACCCCGCCCGGCCTCCGGCTGATCCCGCACCCGGCGGTGACCCTGGTTCTGGTGTTCGGCGGCACGATCGCGGTGGAGGACGCCGCCGGGCGCCGGCAGCAGGGCAGTCTCGTCACCGGGCCCGGGTTCGGCCAGGCCCTTCGCGCAGTGCGCGCGGATGCGTTCGAGTGCCTGCAGGTGCGCCTGTCACCGGTGGTCGCACACGCGGTTCTGGGTGGCGCCGTGGCCGATCTGGACGACGCCGTGGTGGGGCTCGACGACGTGTGGGGCCGGGAGGCGGCGCGGATCAGCGCGCGGCTGGGCGATCTGTCCTCCTGGGAGGACCGCTTCGCGTGCGCCGACGCGTGGCTCGCCGGCCGGTGTGCGGCCGCGTCGCCGGTGGCTCCCGAGGTGGCCTGGGCCTGGCACCGGATCGTCGCCGGCCGTGGCACGGTCCGGATCGACCGGCTGGCCGCCGAACTCGGCTGGAGCCGCAAACGCCTGTGGTCCCGGTTCCGGTCGCAGATGGGCCTGCCGCCCAAGCGTGCCGCGACGCTCGTCCGCTTCGACCACGCCGTGCACGCCTTGGTCGCGGGCCGGCCCGCGGCCGGGGTCGCCGCAGACGGCGGCTACACCGACCAGTCCCACCTGCACCGGGACGTCCTCGCGTTCACCGGACTGACCCCCGCGACCGTGGTCGACGAGCCCTTCCTCGCGGTCGACGACATCGCGTGGGGCTGGCCCGGACGGCCTCGTCGCACCCGCCTGATCAACCGCCGTCGGGCGGCGCCGGGGTCGTCCTGGTCGCCAGGAGCGCGCGTGTGGCGATGACGGCCTGCATCGCCGCGGCCGGCCGGAGGAACGCCGGCCGGGGCGGGGTGACCAGGTGGCCGCGGGCGACGCCGGCGACGGTGAGGAGGGCGACCGGTGCCGCCCAGACGAACAGCGCGGCGGCCCGCAGGGCGTGGCTGGGTTCGTGGCGGAGGGCGTACCAGGTCCAGAACGCCGCGTCGGCCAGGGAGTCGGCGTGCCCGCCGAAGGACGTCTCGGCTCGTGCCCGGCGTGCCATGCGGCCGTCGGCGAGGTCGCTGGTCAGGGCGAGAACCGGCAGCCATCGCGCCGGCCCGCCGATGGCGGGCAGGTTGGCGCGCAGCAGGGTGAGCACGGTGGCCGCGCCCAGCGTCCGGCGCTCGTTCAGCAGGCCGAGGTGGCTGATGGCCAGGACCCAGCTCACCGTGACCCACCGGTGTCCCCGCCGGCCGGCCAGCCGCGCGAGCACCACGTGCACCAGGGTCACCTCGGCCGCCGCCCGGGGGCGGGTCCTCGCCTGGTGGACCGACCGGCGGGCGGCGAGGGTGAGAAAGCGTCCCCACGCGGCCGGCCGCCATCGATCCGCGCGCAGGCCGGCCAGCAGCATGTCGGTGGCCGTGCGGCTGTCGGCGTCCACCAGCGGTGTCATGCCGGCTTCTCGGCGATCATGAGCCGGTAGCCGATCAGGCCGTCGGCCAGGGCCTGCCTCGCCAGCGCCGTGTGGCGCAGCACGGCATCCACGTCGACACCGGTCTCGGCCCGCCGATGGGCGCCGGTCATCCGCAGCACGCGGACGCGGGCCTCGATCTCCTCGACCATCCGGGACAGTGCCTCGTCGTGCGCCTCGACGTGGTTGGTCGTGAGCCCGGCGCCGGCGAGGATGCCGACATATCCGGAGAGGGGGCGGGCGTCGGCGATGCAGGCCACCCACGCGGCCAGGGTGGTCAACTCGGGCGGCAGGCCCTCGTCGGCCACCACGACGTCGGTGATGCCGACCAGGCCGCCGGGCCGCAGTATCCGCGCGAACTCGGCGGCGGCGGTGGTCTTGTCCGGGAACGTGCAGAACGCGCACTCACACACCACCGCGTCCGCGACGCCGTCGGGCAGGGGAAGACGTTCGGCGTCACCGAGGTGGAACCGCACTCGGGTGGCCAGGCCGGCCTTCTCGGTCGCCGCCCGGGCCCGGTGCACCGTGGGCTCGCCGAGGTCCACGCCGTCCACGGTCACCGCGTACTCGGCGGCGAGCAGGCGAGCGGTCGTGCCCGGTCCGGACGCGACGTCCACCACCCGCCACCCGGGACGCAGCGCGAGGGCGGCGGCCAGGCGGCGGGTCAGCGCGAGCCCGCCGGGATGGTAGGACCCGCCCAGCACCGACGCGACCGCGTCCTGCCCGTAGGCCGCGGCGCAGCACGCCTTGATCGCGTCCGGCTCGAGGGTCACCGGTCGACCGCCCGGGTGCCGACGTTGGTGGAGTCGGTCCGCCGGTGCCCGCCGCCGTCGCCGGCGGTCTTCGACCCGTGTGGCGAGTCGGTGAGCAGCGGCCGCAGGCCGGTGGCGTTGGGTACGACGTCGGCGACGGGGACTCCGGACATCTGCTCGCGCACCTGTTCGCGGTAGCCGACGGAGTTGTAGGCGCAGAAGGGGATCAGCCGGCCGTCGGGGGTGATCTCCTCGACGCAGCACTTCATCAGCTGCCGGACGTTGAGCGTGTAGGGGTCCTGGAAGTCCTGGACCACGATCATGAACGCCCGGTCGGTGAGGCCGGCGACGGCGTCGGGCAGGTTGACCCCGCACGCGTCGGCGCAGTCCAGTGCCTCGGCGGCGGAGCGGAGGTTCTCGTCGGTGGTGTCGGTGCCCAGGAACGCCGAGGCGCTCCAGAGTTTCTCCAGCGCCTCGCGGACCGCGTAGTCGGGCACCACGCGGTTGGACACGTAGTCCAGGTAGTCCTCCACCCGGATCAGCCGGGGGATCGGCACGACCCCGAAGTCCGGTCGGCCGGGGGTGCCTTCGGTGAGCAGGTAGGTGATGGACCGGCAGGTCGGGAAGCAGCACGGGACGGGGAAGAAGTCGCCGTCGCGGAACCACTCCGGGCGCTGCGCCGTGAGCAGGTCGATCACGTCGGAGTTGGTCAGCCGGGTCAGCGGATCGAACTCCACGTGCCGCCCGGAGTGGGTGACCGGCTGGAAGGCCACCGACCGCACCGCCGGATGGGCGAGGCCGAACTCGACGACGTCGCCGATCTCGTGCTCGTTGAGCCCGCGTTCGACCGCCGCCACGAGCGTGACGGTGAGCCCGGCCTCCGCGCAGTGGTCGAGCGCCCGCCGCTTGATCTCCCGCAGGTCCCGGTCCCGGAGCGCCCGGTGCGTGCGTTCGGTGAGACCGTCGAACTGCAGGTAGATGTTGATCGACTTCCCGGCACGGCGGTTGCGGTCCCCGAGCGCGGCGACGAACGCCCGGTCGGTGGCCAGCCGGATGCCGTTGGTGTTGAGGGTGACGTTGCGGATCGGGCGTGCCTGCGCGAGGTCGACGAAGTCGAGGATGTGACGGTGGATGGTGGGCTCCCCACCGGAGAACATCACCACCTCGGCCTCGCCCTCCGAGGCCACGAACACGTCCAGCATCCGCTCGCACTGCTCCGGCGTGATCGCGTAACCGTCGGGTTGGTGGCCGGAGTCGGCGAAGCAGACCGGGCAGTCCAGGTTGCAGTTCGTGTTGACCTCGATGATCCCGAGACACGCGTGTTGCTTGTGCTCCGGGCACAGTCCGCAGTCCGACGGGCAGCCGTCCCGGACCTCGGTCTGGAAGGTCAGCGGGATGGTGCCCGGCTTGTTGAACCGCGCCGAGGCGAGGTACGCCCGCGCGTCGCCGTAGACCAGCGCCTCGAACGGCCCGTGGTCGCGGCACCGCTTGCGCAGGTACACCTTGTCGGTCCCGCCGTCGTCGCGGATGTTGACCTGCGCGTCGACCACGACCTTGCAGACCGGGCAGATGCTCTTGGTGTACTCGACGAACACCTCGTCACGGTCGACCTTGCGGCCCTCGGGCATCGCGTCCTCCTCCGGTCACGTGGCGAGCCCGCCGGCCAGGGTCGTCACGCCGTACAGCACCAGGTACGTGGCCACCGCCACCGCGGCGACCAGCAGCAACCGCCCGCGGGCGGCCCGCGCGCCGGCCAGGCTGCACGCCCGGCGGCGCCGCAACGCCCAGACCACCAGGCCCACGGTCACGGCCAGGCCGGCCAGCCGGAACCACCAGGCGTAGCCGCCGTACAGATCCTCCGCCCAGACGTAGGCGGTCCCGGCGCTCAGCACGCCGAGCAGCGCCAGCACGGTCGGTCCGACGCAACACACCATGCCGACCAGCCCACCGAGCAGGCCGATCCGGACCGCCGGCAGCCCGCGGTCGGGCACCGGCCGCCGGTCGGGTGCGGGACCGGTGGCGGAGCGGGCGTCGGCCGTCACGAGCGGCTCCTTTCCGGCGAGCTGGAGGTGCCCGGGAGACAGACAACACCACCCGATGCGCCGCCGACGCCAACAATGTCAGCCGGCTGACACAGTTGCCGCGCCGGTCGCCTCTCCCGCGTCCATAATCGGGCGATGAGCAACGCACGCCGACGGCTCCCGTGGCCGGCCCCGCAGCGGTCCTGATGCACGCCCGACTGCTGCCCCGGCCGGGCCCGGACCCGGCCATGCTGCGCGCCGCCGCGTGGATCGCCCGGTGTGTCGGCCGTGGTGACACCGCGCCGCTGCGCCCGTCCGATCTGGACGCCCTGGCCGGATACCTGGCGGTGCGGGAGGTGGCCACCGGCACGGTGCTGTTCGCGGCCGGGACATCGCCTGACGGGGTGTGGATCCTTCGCCGGGGCGGGGTCGAGCTGGCCGTCGGCTCGGGCCGGCGCCGCGCGGTGATCGGCGTGCTGCGGCCGGGTGACGTGGACGGGGACATCCCGTTGTTGCTGGACATGCCGCCGCCCTACACCGCCCGCGCGGTCACCGACTCGACGCTGCTGTTCCTGCCGGCCGCGTCGTTCGAGAGGCTGCTCGCCGAGCGGTCCGCCGTCACCCGCCGGTGGTTGTCCTCGGTGGCGCAGCGCCAGGCCGCCGGCCAGCTACGCCTGGTGGGCCTGCTCGGGCGGCCGCTCGTCGAGCAGGCGGCCGTGCTGCTGCGCGACGAGGCCCAGGACGGCGCGGTCGCCCTGTCCCAGCAGATCCTGGCCGCGATGCTCGGCGCGCGCCGCCCGTCGCTGAACAAGGTCCTCAAGGACTTCGAGCACCGCGGCCTGATCGAACTGGGCTACCGCGCCATCACCATCCGCGACCCGGACGGGCTCGCCCGCCTGGCCGGAACCCACACCTGACGCCGAGGAAAGGACACCCCGATGCGACGTCTGGCCTGGTCGGCGGTGATCGCCGCCGGGGCCGCGACCGGCACGACCGGGCTCTACCTGGGGCTGGTCACCGCCGCGGTGCCCCTCGACCTGGGGGTCGGGCGCCGCAGCCGCGACCTGGGCCCGCTCACCGTGGACATCGCCGCGTCCCGCGAGGTCGTGTTCGACATCCTGGCCGCTCCCTACCTCGGCCGGCAGCCCCGCGCGATGGCGGACAAGATCCACGTGCTGGAGCGCGGCAGCGACATGGTGCTCGCCGCGCACCGCACCCCGATCGGCCGGGGCCTGGCCGCGACCACGGTGGAAACCGTCCGGTTCACCCGCCCGGAGCGCGTGGACTTCCGCCTCGTCCGCGGCCCGGTACCCGGGGTCAGCGAACGGTTCCTGCTCACCAACCCCGGCCCCGGCCGGCACGTCACCCGGCTGGAGTACCGCGGCCGCCTGGACACCGACCTGTGGAAGCTCGGCGCCTGGTGGGGCCGGCTGGTCGCCCGGCGCTGGCAGCAGGCGGTCGCCGACACGTTCACGGCCGTCCAGGCCGAGGCCGAGCGACGCACTCACGGACGCTGAGGGGCGCCGAGGCCGCTCGCCCACAGCAGCACCAGCGCGGCGGCCTGGACGGCGGCGACGGTGACGATCAGGGCCGGCACGGAGTGGTCGTAGAGGGTGCCCGTCAGCGCGCCGCCGGCGAAGGCGGCGCCGCCCATGACGCCCGCGAAGATCCCGTAGGCGGTGGCCCGCCGGCCGGTGGGCACGAGGTCGGCGACCGTGGCGCGCAGGGTGGACTCCTGGATGCCCATGACCGCGCCCCACAGCAGCGCGCCGAGCACGGCCGGCCACAGGGTCGTGGTGAACGCCAGCGCGGGAACGGCGGCGGCGATCAGCGGCAGCGCGACCAGGGCCCGCGCACCGACGCGGTCGTAGAGCCAGCCGGTGGCCAGGGCTGCCAGCGCGTCGACACCCATCGCGGCGGCGTAGAGCACCGGCACCGCGGCGGTGGGCATCAGGTGGCGGTCGACGAGGTGGAAGGACAGCACGCCGAAGGTGGCGAACCCGATCATCGTGGTGGCGGTGAATCCCGCGTACACCCAGAACGCGCGGGGCAGCCGCGCCGCCTCGGCCGCGGGTACGACCGGCGCGCCGGCCGGGGCCGCGGGGCAGGTCTCGTAGGTCAGCGGGTCCGGCACGCGGGCACACAGCCAGACCAGCAGGGCCAGGGCGGCCACGCCCGGTGCGGCCAGCACGCCCAGCGCCGGACCGTATCCGGGGCCGGTGAGCACCAGCATGCCGGCCACGACCAGCGGGCCCAGCAACGCGCCGACCTGGTCTATCGCCTCGTGCACGGCGAACCCGCGACCGCGGCCGGTCACCGCGGTCGCGTGCGAGAGCAGGGTGTCCTTGGCCGGCGAGCGCACCGCCTTGCCCACCCGCTCGGCGATGACCAGCGCGCACGCCACCCACAGCACGCCGACCAGACCGAGTGCGGGGACGGCGACCACGGTGAGCGCGTACCCGGCGATCGTCCAGGCCCAGAAGCGGCGGGTGCGGTCCGCGAGGGGCCCGGAGGCCAGCCGCAACCCCAGGGCCGCCGCCTCGCCCGCACCGGTGACCACACCCACCACCGCCGCCGAGGCACCCAGCGACGCCAGCAGCGGTCCGGTGATCGAGCGGGCGCCCTCGTAGACGAAGTCCATCAACAGGCTGACCGTGCCGAACGCCAGCACGAACCGCCACGCCGACAGCCGAGGACGAGGCGCGATGGGTCTCACGCGCCGGACACCACCCTTCCCGGATCAGCGGCCGAACCGGCACGCTTCGAGCACGCGTCGAACCGCCGAGTCCTGGATCCGGCCGGCTCGCTCAGGGTTTGAGGCCGACACCCGCCCAGATCACGGCCTCGTTGGGCGCGCCGAACTCGATCACCGGTGAGTTCGGGCCGGTCTCCTCCGGATGCCAGTCGGGTGTCCATCCCATGCCGGGGGACACCAGGTCGAACTCGCCGAACAGCTCGCGGATCTCGGCGTGGGAACGCCAGATCACCGGGCTGCTCGAGGTGTCGTACATGTGCTTGAGCTCGACGAGCTTTCCCGCCACGTGCTCGGGTACGCCCTCGTCGGTGATGTGCGATATCGCCAGGTAGGAACCGGGGGAGAGCAGCTCCCGGTACCTCGCGACCGCGCGCGCGCCGATGTCGACGCCGTCGGCGTCGAGTTGCTGGACGTGCAGGACCGCGATCACCAGCAGCGCGATCGGCTCGTCGAGATCGATCACGCCGGTCTCGACGACCCGCTGCCAAAGCCGGTCCGGGTTGCGCAGGTCGGCGTTGATCGCGGCGTGCCGGGCGGGGTCGCCGTGCCGTTCCAGCAGGACCTGTGAATGTGCCACGGCGACCGGTTCGTGGTCGATGTACACCACCTTCGAGTCCGGTGCCACCTCGTCGGCCACCTGGTGCGTGTTGCCCATGGTCGGCACGCCGGAGCCGATGTCCACGAACTGGCGGATCCCGAGCCGTACGAGGTGGCGCACCACCCGGTGCAGGAACAGCCGGTTCGCGATCGCGATGGGTCGCAGCAGCGGGAACGTGGCCAGGACGCGCTCGCCGAACTCGCGGTCGATCGCCCAGTTCGCGGTACCGCCGAGGTACCAGTCGTACACCCTGGCGACGCTGGGGTGTTCGAGGTCGACGCCCTGCGGTGGGAACGGGTCCTGGGCGGGATCGGTCAAGTCACGGTCCTTCCTCGTCGGGGTTCGGTCGGGTTCGCCCATGGTCACACCTGTAGCCGCGCCCGGAAGTCGCGGGCGAGCCCCTCCAGTAGTTCCGCTGTCTCGTTGCGTTCCAGAGCCGCGCCGCGCAGCCGGTCCCACGCGTCGACGAACAGCTCGAAGTCCCCCTCGTCGTCGATGTAGACGCCGCCGGCGGCGTGCTCGACGAAGACGAAGTCCTTGGTCGCGTCGGAGAACCGCATGATGGTGAAGTCGTTGGGAACGAAGGGAAGCCGGGTGTCGAACGGGAGGACGTGCACGAAGGTCCTCGGGTAGGACTTCTCGAGCTGGATCAGGTGCTCGACCTGGTCGAGCGCGACCGACGGGCTCAGGCCGCCCGGCATCCGGCGGAACGCGGCCTCGCCGAGGATGAAGCGGTAGTAGGGCGGACGCTTGAGGTCGAAGACCTGCTTGCGCTCCATCCGGTTGCGCACCAGCGCGGTGACGTCGGTCGCCCTGGCCTCGCTGAACTGCTTGAGCATGTAGTGCTCGGACTGCAGCGGTCCGGGGATGCGTTCGCCGTGCCAGCTGAGGATCTCGGAGGCCGCGGGCTCGAGGTCGGTGAAGGTGCGGAACCAGTGCGGCACCGCCGAGCGGTACCCCGACCACTGACCTCGCTGGCCGCTCGCCCGGGCGAGCTCGGTCATCATGTCGGCCTCGGTCTTGCTGACCCCGAACGCGTCCAGCATCTGCTTGAGGTCCGACTGCTTGACCGACACGGTGCCCGTCTCGATCTTGTTGATCTTTCCCTGTCCGCACTCGAGCAGCGCGGCGACCTCGTGCTGGGTCATCCCGGCGGCCACCCTGGCGCGGCGGATCTCGTTGCCGAGTTGCCTGCGCCGCGACGTCACCGTGCTGGGCACCGGGTCTCCGCTCTTCCTGCCTGGACTCGTCAAGACCATCGGGCGTCGCGACAACCCGCGAAAGCTCCCGGCCGAAAACCCTATCAGCCGACGGAATAATCGTGGGACGTGTGGCCCGGCGCGGGACACCGGCCGCCGAGCCGCCCCGACCTGGTCGCGACCAGGAACGCGGCCCACTCCGTGTCGGCGAAGGCGAGTACCGGTTCGGCGGGCGCCTTGCTGTCCCGCAGGCCGACCCGCCCCCGGGCGCCGAGGTTCACCTCGACGCAGTTGCCACCGTTGGGACCGCACAGCGCGGCCGCCCGCCACGCGTCGGTGGGGAAGACGTCGGTGACCGTGCTCGGTTCGAAGCTGTCCATCGTGCACACTCCCTCAGCCGAAGCTGCTCCTCGACACCAGGAATAATCGTGAACTAGGATTAATCGCGGTGCAAGTCGGGAGGAAGGCGGGGCGGTGACGGTTGCGCGGGAGGTACCGAGCGACGTTCAGAGCCTGAGTAACCCACTGGCGGTCGGGGTGTCAGGCACGGCGCGTGCCGAGGGCGGCGTGCTCGATTCTCCCGCCACGACGAGTGATTATTCCGGCCAGGTGGTATTCCTGGGACGGTTCAGACCAGGCCGAGCCCCCGAGACACGGCGGGTCGTGCACGTGTTCGTCCCGGCAGCCCACGCCCGGCACGACACCATCCTCACCGCACGCTGCGGCGAGCGCCTGCCGGTCGTCGACACGCAGCTGCTGCCCGGCATGACCGGCATGCCGTGCGAGCGGTGCCTGCTGCATTCCCTGGCCGAAGGCCGATAGAGCGGCGCATCCCGGCGAGCGCACGCCCGGCACGGACGGCGGCCGGCGGGGCAGGTGGTCGATCCGGCGGCGGACGTCTGCCACGCCATCGCCCTCGATGTCGCCTGCCTCGCCTGCGCCTAGGAGCCTGCTGAACTCCGCGTCGTCGGAACGGCCCCCCGTCAAGCGAGAACGCGGGTCGGCCGGTTAGCGTCATCGACCGTGGCAGCTACAGCCGTGGACCCGATCGACAGCGCGGGAGCGTGATGGACTGGCAACTTGTTCTCGCCGGTGCGCTCGTCGGCTTCGTGGTCGGGCTGACCGGCATGGGCGGCGGCGCGCTGATGACACCGGTGCTGGTGCTGTTCTTCCAGGTCGACCCGCTTGCCGCGGTGTCCAGCGACCTGGTCGCGTCGCTGGCCATGAAGCCGGTGGGCGCCGCGGTGCACAAGCGGCACGGCACGGTGGACCTGCGTCTGGTGCGGTTGCTGTGCTACGGCTCGGTGCCGGCGGCGTTCTGCTCGGTGCTGGCGCTGCGCCTGTTCACGAATCCGGTGTCCGTGCAGTCGGCGGTCCGCGTCGGGCTGGCCGTCGCGCTGCTGCTGGCGGTGTCGACCATGCTGGTACGGACGGTCATCGAGTCGGTCCGGGTGAGCGGGCCGCCGAGCACGCGGCCCGTGGCGATCCGGCCGGTGCCGACCGTGCTCGTCGGGTTCGTGGGCGGCGTCGTGGTCGGGGTCACGTCCGTCGGGTCCGGCTCGCTGATCATCGTCGCGTTGCTGCTGCTCTATCCCGCTCTCACCATGGCCACGCTGGTCGGCACCGACCTGATGCAGGCCGTCCCGTTGGTCGGCGCGGCCGCGCTGGGGCACGTGCTGTTCGGCGACGTCCGGTTCGACCTGACCGCCACGCTGCTGGTGGGTGCGCTGCCCGCCGTGTACCTCGGCGCGCGGCTGTCGTCCCGGGCGCCGGGCGCGCTGGTCCGGTCGTCGCTGCTGATCGTGCTGGTGGCCTCCTCGCTCAAGCTGATCGGCACGTCGAACGCCGTGGTGCTGTGGGTGAGCAGCGGCGTGGCCGTGCTGGCGGTGCTGCAGGTCCTGGTCAGGCGCCGCCGCTCGCCGGCCGCTGCCGACGAGGACGTCGGCAGCAGCCCCGGCATGACCCCTGAACGCTCCTGAGAGGCCGATCTCAGGTGCGCCG
>CAVSGQ010000016.1:0-10285 GCA_963727495.1 uncultured Actinomycetota bacterium
CTAGACGCCGGGGGTGGCCGGCACGTCGTCCCGGTCGCGGGCCGGATGGCGGGACAGAGACAACGCGGGGACGATGATGACCGCGGTGAGCGCGAAGGCGATCCAGAACGCGAAGCCGAACGCGTCGGCCAACAAGGGGCCGATGACCGGCATCGCCTCGGGCGGTATCGAGCTGATCTGGTCCGTCCCGCCGCCCGTGGTCTGGATGCCCTGTGCGGTGACCTGGCCGGTGAGCCGCTGGGTCAGCGCGGTCACCAGCAGGGCGCTGCCGAGTGAGGCCCCGACCTGCTGGATGGCCGAGAGCGTCGGCGCCGCCCGCGACACCACGTCCTTGGTGTAGGCGGCGGCGATCGTCGGCATCATCACGGCCCGAGGCCCAGGCCGCGCACGAACAGCGCCGCGCTCAGCCAGGTGTAGGAGGTGTCCACGCCCACCTGGGCGAACGGCACGGTGCCGAGCAGGGCGATCACGATGCCGACGGGCACGACGTAACCCGCGCCGATCCGGTCGGTCAGCCTGCCCGCGACCACCATCGCCACGATCGCGCCGAGCCCCTGGGGGGCGAGCAGCAGACCGGCGTCGAGAGCCCCCTCGCCGCGGACGGTCTGGTAGTACAGCGGGAGCAGCGGCATGCCACCGAACATCCCGATGGCGACGAGGAAGACCGCCACGGGTTCCGCCGGCGAAGCGCCGGTTGGTGAGCGGGCGAACGTCGATGATCGACGCGGCACCCCGGTGCAGGCTGTGCCAGGTGTACAGGGGCCCTACGGCACCGCCGATGAGCCAGCCGAGACGTCATAGCGACGAGCCTCACCTGTCATGCCGGTCGCTGATAATGCGTTCGGGATCAAACCACGGGCTACCCTCAGCCTCCCACTCCTGTCGATATTGCTCAAAGGACACCGGCTGTGCTGTTCCAGGATTGTCGTCGTTGCCGAACTCGAAACCACAACACGGGCACACCTCGTACGAGGGCGTTCCGAGGAATTCTTCATATGGCGGCGACAGTTCAAAGTCCGGCGGCGGCGGCCAAAGTTCGTATGGCTTCATCTCCAAACCAGGATAACCGCACACTGGGCACACGAGATTCATGACGATCACTGCTTTGTAAGCAGCGTGACGAGGTCGTAGCCACCGCTGCTATTTGGCGCTATTCGGATACCGAACTGAAAGTGTCCACCTCCGCCGGCCAGTGGAAATGTTCCAATAATGTCCTCGATCCCGCCTTTCAATGTTGCAGTTGCCGGTCTTCCAGCTAGATCCTGCATATACCCGACCCAGATCTCTGGGTTCCCACCTGGATCAATCTGACTAAGCGAATGCTTACCAGATCCGAACAGGTGCTTATTGAGGTGCGCCTTCGTGAGCCCCCACTTCGGACCTGCACCGTTCGGAGTGTAGTCGATCACGCGTGTACGCGCCCCATCACCAACGATCTCGAAGTCCGTGCTCGTGACCGGGCGGACCGGGCGGCCCCGCGTTTTGGACCGAAGCACTCGGACCTTGCTCAGGCCCTTGGTGCCGGCGACGACCTCCGCGACGGATGCGAAGCCTCGCCCGATGGCTTCGCCGTAGTCCCCGTTGTTCCAGGCGTCCTTGATGGGTTGGGTGATGCCGTCCCAGATCGCGGAGACGACGCCTGCGGGATCCGTCCAGCAGGGCGTGTGCGAAGTCCTTGACCGCCTGGACGTTCTCCTTGCATGCGGCTGAGAACGGGTTCAGACATTCCAGGACGCCGCCTGCGAGACTGGCGATGCCGCGGATGCTCTCGACGAGCACCTCGCCCGCACCGTTGACGAACCCGCCCACCTGGTCGAAGACGTCGACGACTGCGTTCCCGGCATCGCAGAGCCAGTCCCACACCACGCAGCCCGAGTCCCCGCTCGATCCGCCGATCTCGCTCGGTGCGGAAGTCGTCGCCCGGACCGCACCCAGCACCGTGCTGTTACCGTCGGTGACACTGTCCTGCAGACGCTGGTAACTCCGGTTGATGTCATCGACCGGGTCCCGGTAGTCACCCGCCCGCCGGGACGGCACATCGGGAGCCGACGACACCGGCGGCGCGAGCGAGACGCTGTACACCGGGTTCGTAATCGCTTTCGGGATCGGCAACGGGTTCGTCCGCGCCGCCTGCGCGGCCGCCGACCGGGCGGCGTCCGTCAGAGAACCGCCCTCTCCCCCGGTAGCACCACCACCTCGGCCACCACCGCCCGAGCGGCCACCAGTGGAACCGCCGTAGCCGCCATAGCCACCACTGCGCGACGGCGCACCGTGGAGGCTAAGACCGCTGCCGATACCACCGCCGCTGGGGCCCCGAAACCTGTTGTCCGGCTTGTTCAGGCGACAGGCCGGGCTGCACGGCCTGATGCGCATGTCAGGCCCTTTGAGCTCACGGTGCGTGCTACCACCGAACAACCACTCACTAGCAAAGCTGATGCCTCCTACGACGACAGCGGCCCCCCCAGGAACCAAATACACCACACACCACGGGCAGTTGCCGGTCGGGTCCGAATAGTTGGTGGGTGCGCCGAGGCCGTAGGTGTAGCGGTTGGCCGCGCCCGACGGGGTGACCGGCAAGCCGACATCGTCGCGGCTGGTGAAGGCGCCGGTGTCGGGGTTGTACCAGCGGGCGGTCATGTTGATCTGGCCGGTGTCGGGGTCGGTGTAGTCGCCCTGGTAGCCGATGGGGCGGCGTTGGCCGGTGGTGGCGGTCGGTGTGCCGAAGGGGTCGTAGGCGGTGCTGTCGGCGAGGTGGGTGTTGTCCTGGCTGGGGTCGAAGTCGGCGATGACGTCGCCGTGCTGGTCGGCCAGGGTGACACGAGAGTCGGCGCCGGAGCTCAACGCGAGCAGGTCGCCGGCGGGGCCGCGGCTGAAGGTGGTGGTGCCGTCGGTGGCGAGTTCGTTGCTGGCGCCGGTGTAGGTGAATGGCTGGCCGTTGCGGGTGGTGACGCGGTTGAGGGCGTCGTAGGTGTAGTTGGTCGTGCCGTGGGTGGTGAGGCGGTCGAACGCGTCGAAGGCGTAGGTTTCGGTGTCGGTGCCGGTGGTTTTCTCGGCGAGGGTGCCGCGTGGGGTGTAGGTGTAGCTGCTGGTGCCGTCGTTGACCAGGCGGTTGCGTTCGTCGAACACTGCGGTGGTGTTGGTGGTGGCGCTGTTGACGCTGGTGCGGTTGCCTGCGTTGTCCCACCCGTAGGTGACTTCGTCGTCGCCGTGGCGCCAGCTGGTGAGCCGCCCGGCCTGGTCGTAGCTGTATTCGTTGCGGCTGGCGCCGGCGAGTTCCCAGTCGGTCTCCTTGGCGGTGACCCGGTCGGCCAGGTCGTATTCGTAGGTGGTCAGCGCGGTCGGGTTCGGGTAGTACAGCGTCGAGTCCGAACCCTGCGGACCGGCCATGGCCGCGGTGTGGGTTGTTTCCCAGTCGGTGAGGTTGTCGGTGGTGACCCGGCCGAGGTCGTCGAAGTTCCAGTCGCGGGACAGGCCGCCGCCGTAGTCGATCTGGTCGAGTTGGCCGGCCTCGTTGTAGCCGAGGGTTTGGGTGGTGGCGGTGAGGCCGTCTTGGACGGTGGTGAGCCGGGCGTTGGTGTAGCCGTAGTGGGCGGTTCCGGCGGCGTCGGTGCGGGTGGTGAGGTTGCCGTCCGCGTCGTAGCCTGTTGGGCGGCTCTGGAGATGCCGACGTTGGCGGTGGTTTCCGGGCATTGTGAGTGCCGACGGATCTTGGTGCGTGCCGGTGACGGTGTGGTGTTGGTAGGCGGCGGCACCGTGCCGATGAGGGCATGCGAAGGCCCTCCCGGTATCTCTCTTGGCCGAGGCGTCCCGGGAGGGCCGTGTCGCGCGCGGAGGCGCTGTGCTCACGGTAGGGGTGGACGCTGCTCGGGTCGAGGACCGGTTGGTGGACGGCGAGCTGGCGTGTCCGGGATGTGGGGGTGAGTTACGGCCGTGGGGTTGGGCCCGGACGCGGGTACTGCGGGGTGAGTCGGGGCTGGTGCTGCTGCGGCCGCGACGCTCGCGCTGCGGTTCGTGCGGGTGCTCGCATGTGCTGCTCCCGGTGTTTGCGCTGTTGCGGCGGGCGGATGCGGTGTCGGTGATCGGTGCTGCGTTGGTGGTGAAGGCGGCGGGTGCGGGTGCCCGGAGGGTGGCCGCGGTAGTGGGTCGTCCGGTGGAGACGGTGCGGAGCTGGCTTCGCCGCTTCGCCGGCCGCGCCGAGGCGGTGCGGGTCGTGTTCACGGCGCTGCTGGTGAAGGTCGGGGTGGACCCGGTTGTGCCGGCGGCGACGCGGTCGGTGTTCGCGGACGCGGTCGCCGCGATCGTCGGAGCCTGTGCGGCGGCCCGGTCGCGCTGGCCCGACACGCAGGCTCGGGTCGGCGAGCTGCCGGTGTGGTTGTTGGCCGCGGCGGTGTCTGGTGGGCGGCTGCTGGCCCCGAACTGGCCTTGATCAACTGGCAACACGAGTTGCCTCTCCCGGTGCCGATCTTGGTCTGGCAGCTTCGGCGGGTCTGTCCATTCAGGATCCAAAGGAGGTGCCGACGACTGATGTCGAAGGCCGATGACGAACAGCAGACCCGGCTGGAACGGGCACGTCAGATCGGACTGTTCCGCTACATGCTCATCCGCGAGGCCGCGGACACGACGCTGACCGGGCGCCAGCGGGGCGCCCTGGTGCGCAAGCTGGCGGCCGAGGCGCACACTGACCCGGCCGGTCGCACGGTCCGGATCACCCGCTGGACGCTGGACCGCTGGATTCAGCACTACCGCGAGGGCGGGTTCGACGCGCTGGTCCCGTCGACGCGGCAGTCGCAGCCGCGGACCCCGCCGGAGGTGTTCGAACTCGCCACGGCGCTGAAGAAGGAGAACCCGTCCCGCTCGGCCGCACAGATCCGCCGCATCCTGCACGCCCAGCTCGGCTGGGCACCCAACGACACGACCCTGCAACGGATGTTCGTCCGCACCGGGCTGACCGCGCTGCGCGCCCCGGCCGAGCCGGCGGTGTTCGGCCGGTTCGAAGCCGAACGCCCGAACGAAATCTGGACCGGGGACGCGTTACATGGCCCGCGGATCAGCGGCCGCAAGACCTACCTGTTCGCGTTCCTCGACGACCACTCCCGGGCGATCGTCGGGCACCGCTGGGGCTTCGCCGAGGACACCGTCCGCCTCGCCGCGGCGCTGCGCCCCGCGTTGGCGGCACGCGGGGTTCCTGACTACGTCTACGTCGACAACGGGTCGGCGTTCGTTGACTCCTGGCTGCTGCGAGCCTGCGCGAAACTCGGGATCAAGCTTGTCCACTCCGCGCCCGGCCGCCCGCAGGGCCGCGGGAAAATCGAACGCTTCTTCAGGACTGTGAACAGCGAGTTCGTCGTGGAGATCGCCGCTGGTGACGGCGACCCCGGACGCCACGTGCAGGATCTGACGGAGATGAACCGGCTGTTCACCGCCTGGGTGGAGACCGTCTATCACCGGCGACAGCATTCCGAGACCGGTCTCGCGCCGTTGCCGCGGTGGCTGGAAGGCGGCCCCTATCCGGTCCCGGCGCCAGCGGACCTGGCCGAGGCGTTCCGCTGGTCAGAGCACCGCACCGTCTCCAAGACCGCGCTGGTTTCCTTGCACGGCATTCTCTGAACTATCAACGGATTCGCTGATCTGGTGAGATGCGGCGCTGGTCGTTGGCTGGTGATCTTCGGTGGTGCGGTTAGAACGGCGTTTCGTTGGGATGTTGGGGTGTGGTGGTCAACGGGGTTTGGGGTTCGGCGTCGCGTAGGCCGGTTTGGGTGGTGTGTTCCTCTGCTCTGATGCTGGGGCCGCGATTCTGGAGGTGGCGGGTGCAGTGCTCGAGCAGCCAGTCCATGGGGTTGCTGCTGATGACGAAGCAGGCGCCTCTGGTGTCTTGTTTGACGACCATGAACAGCTCGGCTGTGTCGGGGACAGGAAGAGCGCCGATGGAGGGGAGGTGGCGCATGTCGCCGGTCCATCCGATCTGCGTTCTTGCGTCGGCCAGGGCGAGGGTGGCGCGCAGTGCCCAGGCGGTGTTGAGGGCGGGATCTTCGGCGATCCATCGAGGGAGCGGGATGAGCCCGTCGAAGATGTCGATGGGCTGGGCCAGCGCGTAGAGGAACATGTGGAGGTCCTTGGTGTTCAGTGCCGGCCCGAAGCGTGGCGGATGGCGGTGGTCAGGTGGCCGAGGTTGTTCTGGTCGATCCCGTTGAGGGCTTCGCGAAGGTCGACGGGGACGCCGTCAGCGAGGCTGGCGGTGAGACGGAGCATTCTTTGCTCGCCTCCGGAGCAGGGCAGTTCTCCGGTGTTGAGGGCGTTGATGGCGGCGGGCCAGTCGATGATGCCCATGGGGCGTCCGTCGGTCAGTGCGTGGACGATGGTGAGGAAGCGGCCGGTGAAATCCGAGCGGTGCAGCCAGGTCTGGGCGATGAACAGCTCAACGGCCGCTTCCAGGCAGTAGAGACCTTGGGCGTGGTTGCGTAGCGCGATGGCCACGCTGGTGGGCGAGGTCATGGGTGGTCCTTGGGGAATGTGGCGGTGCGGCCGGCGATCTCGCTGAAGGACGGCATGCCGAGGTGGATGGTGGCTGCCCGGCGGACCATCTGGTCGAGTTGAGCGAGTTTGGCTTCCGCGCCTGCGAGGCTGACTTGGAGGCCTTCGACTTCGCCGAGCCATGCCTTCGCGCTCGGCCTCGGCGATCCGGTCGAGTAGGTTGTCGCGGATCTCGACGATCCGTGGTCGTTGGGGGGTCGACGGTCGCAGCAGGGGGCAACGCAAGCAGCTGTGTTCGTGGATGCAAGGGGTTGAATAGGACCGGCCGCAGGTTCGCCGAGAGCGACACGCCGCCGCTCGAAGTGGCCGAGGAACTCCTCCCATTCCTCGTCAGTGGGAGTGCGGTATTCCTCGCTGGGTCGCAGGCCGCGGCGGCGGGCGATGAAGGCTCGATGCCCGTTGATGACCTCTTCGGGATAGACGGCCTTGTAGCCCATGGTGGTGTTGATGTCGCGGTGGCCGGCGACGAGTTGGGCGATGTGGGGTGGCATGCCGTTCATGATCGCGTCGGTGATGAACAGCCTGCGGAAGTCGTGCGGGGTGAATCGCAGTGGAGCGCCGCCGCTGTCGGTCAGGCTGGTGCCGGCCAGTGTGTCGTTGAGCAGGCGGCGGATGGCGGCCGGGGCTCAGTGGCCGGTCTTCCAGGCGCCAGTGCCGTTGGAACAGCAGCGGCATCGGAGGGTTCCAGACCTTTTCGTTGTAGTCGTAGGCCGCGACCAGGGGGATGCCGCCGGCGGGTTCACGGATCCGGGTGACGATGGTGGCGAGCACGTCGGCCAGTTCCGGGGAGATGACCAGGAGCCGTTCGGTGTCGGTCTTGGACGGGGCGATCTGCAGCAGCGGAACCAGTTCGCCGGTGGCGGGAAGCCGGTATTGGATCAGGCTGTGATGGCTGAGTTCGGTCAGCTCCTCAACACGGATTCCGGTGAGCCGCAGGACTTCGACGGCGGCCCAGGCCCAAAAGGCGCTGGTCGTTCTTCGGGCTCGAGATCACGGCGCTTGCCGGTGTCGGGGTCCTCGGCCCACAGTTGGCCGGCGGTTTCAGGCGTGCGCTCGACCGCGCCGCAGAGGGTCTGCTCGCCGGCGGTGAACTCCTGGCCGGGTGCAGCGGCTAGCGCTGCGGCCAGCGACTGCGTGGCGCGGCGTGCGCCGGTTCTCGGCGGCCGCGATCAGGGTGGGCAGCACCGGCAGACGCTCGCGGGTGCGCTGGTCCATCCGCGATTTGCGGCTGCGGCGGTCTTGCTTGCGGCCGCGGTGAGCTCGCCGTCGCGGATCGGGCAGGGCGCGACCCATGGTCCCCAGCGGGAAGGGTCCTCGGTGGCCCACTGGGCGATGTCGAGATAGAACGAGCGGACGTTGCCCATGGTACTGGATCGCCGATAGCCGCGGTGCGTGACGCTCGACGATTCGCCGTTCGTCGACGGTCGTGGTCGTCTTGACCGAGATCCGCTGCTTCCAGGCGGCGGCGACATCGGCGGGCAGGCGCAGCGAGTCGATGCCCGGGTGGTGCAGCTCCAGATCTCGCCAGAACAGCCGGGCGAGCCGTAGGACAGTTGGAGCAGCGGTGTTGTAGTCCGACGCCGGCCTGGCGTTCCCGCAGGTAGTCCACGAGCAGGTCGCGGATCGGTCGGCACGCGATACCGTAGCGGTCGATCATCTCCTCGATGCTCAGCTGGCCGAAGACGTGCGAAGGCCCTGGTGGCCGGGCGCGTCGTCGGGGAAGACGCCCAGCGGCGTGCAGCAGCTGGTAGAAGAACGGGCTGCGTGATCCGTTGCCGGCCGGTGGCCTGGTGACCTCGCGGAGGTCGCAGCAGCTCCAGGCAGTCGCCGACGGTGATGTCGCCGACGTGGCCGCCCTTGGCGGCCATGATCACGGCGATCCGGCGCCAGCGCGACCTGCCGGGTCGCGTCGCCCGTGGCCGGTCTGCTCGGCACGAGCGTCGTTCAACGCGGCGAAACCCTCCGGGTCGCGGCTGCGGGCCAGCGCGGCGGCCAGGTTCTTCGGTGGTCGCGGTGGCCAGCAGCCAGCGCAGGCTCGGGCGGATCACGTCGGCGCAGATCAAGACCGTCAGGCCGCGGCGAACACGGTGTCGAGCGCTGCGGACCGCGGTGCTCGGTGCGGCCGGCCGCGGTCGGCGCAGCCGCCAGCAGCCCGCCAATCGGCGTGCCTGTCGCCGCGCGGCGCTGGCCAGCCACCGCTGCTGCCAGGAGTCGCCCGGCATCAGCGCCAGCCAGTCCAGCACGGCGCAGATCGCCCCGACGCACCTCGGCCTGGTAGCCGGCGGCCTCGACGGTGAACGGCGCGGCTGAGCAGCCTGGCCAGCACTCGTGCCCCGGGAGGCCCGGTCGGTCGCCTCCCACGATGCCGACGGGTCGGGAACGCGGCGGGAACTGCTTGCGCAGCTCGAGCAGGCCCGGCCGGTCCGAGCGCTGCGCGGGACCATGGTCGCCGACCTCGTCGTGACGTCGTGCCGGTCCCTGGCGGCGCGGCTCACTGCGCGGTCCCTGGCGAACAGCACGTCCAGCGACTCGGCCGATACTCCAGCGCGGTCCGCGCCGGGCGCCGACGGCGCCTGCGGCTCGTCGGGCGTGGTGGGCCAGGACGCTGGCGATCATGTCCTCGACCGGAGCCGTCAGGTATAGATCTGAGTGGTCGTCAACTGGGCATGCCCCAAGACCCACTGCACGTCGGTGAGTGGCAGGTCGCGGGTCCCGGGCCATCCGGTAGGCCGCCGTATGACGAAGATCGTGCAGCGACCAGTTCGCGCCCAGCAAGGCGTTGACGCGGATGAACATCGCCCGGCGCGGCGTGATACGTCAACGCGCCGGAACGGGCGCCGCAGCGTCCACCACAACGGCTCGTCCCGCCCGGCCGGCACCCGCCCGTGGACCTCGGCCTGATACAGCCGCAGCCACACGAACGCGTCCGGCGAGGCCGGGAGCTGCTGCAACGCCCGGCTGCCCTTGCGGATCACCGTGATCAGCTGGGATCCGGCATCCAGGTCCCCGCGGCGCACGCCCAGCAGCTCCGAGGCCCGTGCGCCGGTCGAGACGAAGAACGCCACCAGCGCCCGGTCACGATGCGATCCGAGCCCGGCGAACAACTCGTTGAACTTCTCATCCGGAATGCACCGCGGGACCCGCTGCGCCAGCTTGGGCCGATACAACCCCACCCGCTGCGTTGCGGTGCGGCTCCATCGGATTGTGGTGAGCACCTCGCCCGGCTGCGCCGCCGTCCCCGCACCAGCGGGAACGGGTTGACCATCGGGCCCTGCCCGGTATCGCAATGAAAGTCATAGAACGCGCGCAGCACGCTCTCCCCATGCGCCGCGGTCGCCGGCGCGTACTTCGGACCAGGCGCCGACTTCCCCGTCACCCGATTCGGCCTGGGCGCGGACACGGCGGTCATCGTGGGCTGAGCCATCGATACCTCGGTTGCCCGGACCCAACGGACGCTCAGCCGGCTTGCCGCCGACCTGCACCCAGCGAGAGAAATCCCGCGCCTCGACCCGGGTCGCCTGGTCCCACGGCACCTCGATCGCCCAAAGGAACCGGAACCACCGCAACAGATCCATGCCATAGGACCGTTGCGTCGTCTCAGACCGCCCGGACGCCTGAAGCTCCTTCAGGAACACGCCCACCGGCCCGACCACGTCACCAGACGGATCAACGAGTCGGTACGGCTCCCACGGCGAACCCGTCTCCTCCAGCCGTCCCACTCGAGCGACCACCAGCACAGCCAGGTCCCGGTCCG
>CAVSGQ010000017.1:0-43195 GCA_963727495.1 uncultured Actinomycetota bacterium
TCGTTTCAGGTGTGGCTTGGTGGAGATCACGCCCTGTAACTCGGCGCGTTTGGTCTTGGACAACTGATCCGAGCCGTTGATCATCTCGGTCAGAGCGGTGATGTGCTTGTCCCGCAACGCGGCGTCGCGTTCGGCCTCGACCGGGTTGTAACAGACCACGAACCGGTCCTCAGCCAAGTCCTTGTCCAGCTTGACTTCCTTGACCTCGCAGGTTGTCGCGGACCTTCTGGTAGCGGCCCTGCCGGGACAGCGCGGCGTCTCGCGGCCGGGGTGCCGCCACGCAGCTTCTCCCCGAGGATGTAGTCGCCCGGCTCCTCGTTGCAGATACCGCCGGTTGCGTCGCGGAGGCGAAGCCCCGGTCGGCAACCCAGACGATCCGGGCCAGGTTCCACTCCCGCATGTCGTCGCGCACCTGACGGATCAGCGCTCTGGTCGCCTGTGTTGCCCGGCCAGCACCACACCTCGCACGGGGATCCCGTCGCGGGTGACCGCCATCCCGATCTACGATCTGCGGTAGGTCGTCGCGGTGAGTCCTTCGACTTGCCGTAGGTCCTTTAGATGCTGCTTGTTCTTCCTCGGTCGTTCGCGTCTTCGGGTCCGTCGCCTCTATCCTTCTTGCCAGCGTGGTCGCCCGGACGGAGGCCACGCTGGTCGCGGCCGACCGGCTCGTCGGCCTCGTCCATCTCGAAGTAGGTCGAGGTGGTTGAAAAACAGCAGGTCGACCTCGAGGTTGAGCAGATGCGCGCTGAGAATACACCGCCCGCTCCAGCTCCGCGCACGTCTCCAGGAGCCAGTCCATTGCCCGGTAGCAGACGTCATCACCAATCTCGGACAGGCCGTCGATGTGCACGTCGTTGCAGATCCAGTCCGCGGCGGCCAGCTTCGACGACGGCGCCAGCGCCCGATTCGCCGACAGGGCGAACAACACCCGCTCGAACCGGGCATCGAAGCGCCGCTTCGCGCCCAGACGCCGCATCACCCGGTCGATACCGATCTGCCGCCAGATCCCATCCAGCGCGAAGCCGCCCACCGGCCGGAACAGAACCAGTGAACGCCAACTCCGCCGGCGCGGTCATCACCACCGCGTCGCCGGCCGGCAACAGCCGGGACAGCGAGGCGACCAGACGACGTACCGCGTCACGGTCAAGGTCGTCCTCACGACCGAAGTTGTGCAACACCTTCGTCGCGACATACCCCGCTCGGGGTCCCACTCGTTGTGAGCCAGTTGCAAGTAGCGGACCTGCCGCCCGTCACCGGTCTTACGCGAGGACACCTTCACGTACACGACCGGGCAGGCTACCAGAAGCACCGACTAGCCGAATAGCCAAACTCCTTGCCCAACATCCGCTAGCAGGCCAAGCGTGCCACTAGGCGTTTCGGCGATTCCCGCTATGAAACAACTCCCTGACCTGCACCTATCCCTTCCCGAACATGCGAATCAGCTCATCATCTGCGGAACCCGGGGGTGTATGTGACACTCATAGCAGCGCGGGACCCCTGCGAAGTTGATCTGTGAGAGGACCACTTCGTACCAGGAGTCCCGCGCTCTCACATGGACTGACCCACCACGCACCTCAAGATCAACACAGCGTCACCAACCGTTACCCGGAATGGCTCATTGGGGCTGAACCCGTCGCCGTTGCTTGCCGACCTGAATGTCGGGCTGCCATATGCAGGGTCGCCGTGTACCACGTGTAGGCGGTGGCGAACATGATCCGCTGGAATACGCCATCGGCGTCCGGGAACGCGGTCATCCCGAGTGGAATGACGACGGACGCGGCGACGGCCACGATGTCGAGCACGCCAGCCCTGCGCCGGGATACGGCCACCGCCACGATGCCGCCGGCGAAGGCGAAACCCATCGCGGTGGCGGCAACAGAGTGCAAGAAGTCCTCGGTGCTGTCGTAGGCAGCGGCCGTCGCTGGGTGGGTCGAGATCGCCGCCGTCGCCGCGAGCAGCGCGCCGAACGCATAGTGCAGCACCGCCGCAAGGAGGCCCCACTGTTCGGCGCTGCGCAAGGCCAGCGCCATGACCGACAGCCCGAACAACAGGAAGCCCAGGCGCGCGAGCCAGGCACCGGACAGGCCCTGGGCAGCCGATTCGCTGGTCGTATTGGCCATCCACGAGTAACCAGCCGGCATCAGCACCGGGGCCACCACCAAGGCGACCGCCGAGCAGAGCAGACCGGCGAGCACGACCAGCACGAACGTCTTGGACACAGAGCCACGCTGCCCCCCGGCACCAACGCAAGGGCAGGGCCGAACGCCCCTTCGTCGGCACCTACGACCCTGCTCAGTGCCTACTTTGGATTCTGGATCGCTGCCGGTGATGGACTGGCGCCGGGTTGGCGAAACGACCTGAGCCACATCGGTCTCGTATGGACTCACCGAAAGACTCCAGGCATACCAAACCTACGACCGGCCCGCCCCGACCGCCTCAAGGTCGTCCTACCGCAGACTGGAATGGGGGCCGTCGTGATCACCCGGAACGCCCTCGCGAGCCGTGGGCGCGGCCTCGATCGATCGGGCTCCGGTGACATCTCCCGCGCCGGGCTCCTCCCCCGGGCGCGGGGTGTGGTGACCAGGGGGTCCGCTCGACGGGCGGGAAAGTCGGTGTCCTCGGGGAGCCCCGGTCGCTACCGTGACGAAACCCGATGGCCGCGAGGGCCCGATGACCGAGAGGGAGTGTGACCGGTGCCGGTTGCCGCGTTGCGTGGTGTGACCCTGGACTGTGCCGACCCGGGAGCGTTGGCCGGCTTCTACGCGGAGCTGACCGGCATGGAGGTGTCCTTCGGCAGCGAGGAGTTCGTCGTTCTGGCCGGTGGACCCGGTTGGGACCTGGGCTTCCAGCGTGTCGACGGGTACCGGGCCCCGCGGTGGCCCGGTCAGGAGGTGCCCCAGCAGTGTCACCTGGACCTGCGCGTCGAGGACATCGAGACGGCCGAACGGGTCGCGCTGGCGCGTGGCGCGGTGAAGCCGGAACGACAGCCGGGTGACGGGCGGTGGCTGGTGTTGCTGGATCCCGGTGGTCACCCCTTCTGCCTGACCACCGGCTGACGCGCCGAGGCCGCGCGGCGCACCAGGTCGACACCCGCCACCGGACCTGGCCGTGGGAACGGGGTGGGGCCTCGGTCGCGCGCTCAGGGGTCCTCGACACCTCGGTCCGCGCGGGACCGCTCGTCGAGAACGGTGACGAAGGCCGAGGCGACCAGGGCGACAACGCGGTCCTCGTCCTGGGCCAGCCGGCGCAGAACGTCCCGCGCGGTGGTCCCCGGCAGCTCGACCAGCGCCTGGGTCAGGCGTATCCGCACGGCGGAGTCGGCGGTGTGCGCGGCGAGTTCGTCGACCAGCGCGTTCGTGATCCGTTCCGCGCCCCCGGAGTCCCCGGACAGCGTTCCCAGGACCTCCGCGGCGTCGACGTCGTTGACGCCCTCGACCACCATGGCGACGAGTGTCGGCACGGCCGTGGTGACGCCACGCCTGCCCAACGCCAGCGCCGCGCGCCTGCGCACCGTCGGTTCCCGGTCCCCGAGCGCGCCCGCGAGCGCCGCGGTCGCCTCCGGGGCGTCGGACAACTCGTCGATCGCGACAACCGCGCGCCGCCGGATCTCGACGTCCGCCGAGTGCAGGCCGGCGACCAGACTCACCACGCCGTCACCACCCGATCGGGCGAGCGCCCAGCGCAGGGCGCCCGCGACGTGCGGGTCGGACTCGGCGAGGACCGCCTCGGCCAGCAACTCGACGGGCACCGACACGCCCTCCAGCGGGGCGAGGACGGCCTGCTGCCGGCGTGCGGCGCTGGCCGAGTTGAGCCCTCGCATGAGCTCGACGACGCGCAGGACGTCCGGCCACCCGGTGGGGGCCGACGCGTCGATCGCCCGGAGCCGCTCGAGCAGCTCCCGTTCCCGCTCCAGACGGTTCTCCGTCCACCGGATGAGGTCGCCGACCAGGGCGGAGGGCGTGCAGGCCGGGTCCTCCAACGCGCGCGCGACCTGCTTGAGCGAGAGCCCGAGGGACCGCAGGCTCTCCACCTGGAAGATCCTGCGGACGTCCTCGTCGGAGTACTCGCGGTAGCCCACGGCGGTGCGGCCGGTCGGCCGCACCAGACCGAGGGCGTCGTAGTGCCGAAGCATCCGGGTGCTCACCCCCGAGTGCCGGGCCACATCGCCGATCAGCAATGCCCGCTCCCCGCGTCCCCAGCCGCCCTGGCCGCCCTGGCCGCCGCCGCGGTCTCCGCCGCCGCGATCGCTCGTTGCGGGCCGAGTGTGACGACTCGCCTCGCCTCGTCGACGGCCGCGCCGAAACCGGACTCCGGGTCACGCAGGAGCGCCTCGGTGGCGCGGGCGTGCGCGGCCACCACCGGATCGGGGTTCGCCGCGGCCGCCTCCAGAACGGGCTCGATCACGTCGCCGAGTTCGACGAGGGCCCGACTCAGGCTCAGCGCCACGGTGCGGTCACCTCTGCCGAGCTGCGTGGCCAGCTCCTCGGCCAGCCGCTTCCTCTCACCCTCCGGCACGAGGAGGACCGCGACCCGCCATGCCGTCCGCGCGACCTCGTCGTCGGGGTCGCGCAGTTCGGCGCGCGTGATCCAGGCCCATGCGCTCCGGTCGCCGATCTTGGAGAGCGTGTGCAACGCCTGGCCGCGGGCCTGGGCGTGCCCGGAGTCGAGCTCGCGGCGAAGCCGGGGCAGCGTGATCTCCGGCGGCAGCCGGAGCAGCGCCCAGGAGAGCATGTCCCGCACGGGGAACTCCGGTTCGACCGCGCACCGCTCGATCAGTGTCTCCAGGAGACCGGGGTCGGGGTCCGTGCCGGCGGCCAGGGCCGCCCGCAGCCGCACCGACGAGTCCGGGGCGCACAGGGCCTCGGCCACGCGGGCGTGCCGTGGGGTTCGGTTCGTCGTACTGATCGGAATCACCTCCGGCACCCAGTGGACTCCTTGTCACCGTGTGAGGGTCAAGCCCGTCACCGGGTGGATCGGAGGATCCGTGTGGTCCAGGGTGCCACCGGACCGCGCCGGACGCGGTGCCCGAGGAGGTGGACCGGGCGGGCCGGTCCCCGGCTATGCTCGGTCCGGGAGCCAGGGCTCGTCTTCGTCGAGACCCGTCGAGGACGCGGTACGCCGGATCCACTGGACCGCGCCGGCTCGCCCGTCGACCGGTGTGGTGACGCGAGGGGAGACCCATGGAGTCACCGCTGTCGTCCCTGGGCACCGCGGCCGTCGTGTTGATCGTCGTCCTCGTTCTGGTCGCGCTGCTTCTCCTGATCAGCCTGGTTCGTAAGCACCGCAAGGTGCACCGGCCGGACACACCGGTGCCGACCAAGGTGGCCTACTGGGTTTCGCTGGTCTACACGGTGTTCCCGATCGACGCGTTGCCCGACCCCATCTACGCCGACGACATCGTGGTTCTGGCCAGTGGTCTCGTCTTCGTCAGCAGGTCACTCCGGCGGCAGGCGCGCGACCATGTCGAGCGCTGACCGTCCTCACCGGGACGACCTCGCCGCGCACGCCGCCGCGGTCGCCCCGTGGGAGGGGCCACCTCGGCGGCGAGCTCACCTGCCGGACCGCAGTGCGTCCCAGGTCCGGGAACCCACGACGCCGTCCGCGTCGAGACCGCGAGAGGTCTGGTAACGCCGGACGGCGGTGCCGGTGTCGGGGCCGAACGAGCCGTCGATGGCCAGCGCGGAGCCGAGGGCGGCGGTCAGCGCGCGTTGCAACCGACGTACCGCCGTGCCGGAGTCACCCTCCCGCAGGGTCGGGGTGTCTCCCGTGGACAGCAGGGCGGTCCAGGTGCGTGGTCCGACGATGCCGTCCGAGTTCAGGCCGCGGGACCGCTGGAACGCCCTGGTGGCGTTGGTGGTCGCCGTGTCGAAGGTGCCACTCGGCCGGATGTCCGCGGCCAGTTGCCCGGCGTTGGCCAGCAGGCACTGCGCCGCCCTGACGGTGTTCCCGGTGGAGCCGGACGAGACCTGTGGGTAGGCGCCGAAGTCCAGGTTGACCGAGTCGCACGGGACGGGCGTGCCGGAGACCACGTCGAGGTAGTCGCGGTCGATGGTGACCGACGCGCCACCCCAGGTCTCGGTGACCTCGCCCGCGTACTGGTGGATCCGCTGGTGGCCGGACCAGTGGCCGGCCGGGACGTAGGAGCCGGCGTCGGTGTTCGCCGTCCGATGAACATCAGGAACGACAGGTACCCGCGGCCGGTGAAGGAAATCATGCCGTGTGTGCTCCAGCCATGACACACGCATTTCCGCGATACACCACGGTCGCCCCTCTCAGACGCATTTCGCCGGCGCCCACGGGCACTGATCGACTGATGACGCGAGCGGTACCGTAACGGACCTCCGTGGGCAGATCGTTGACGAAACGTTGAATCCCCAGCTGACGCCACGATCCGGCTACCCGGCCTCCGCAGCCGGTACACCGCCGGCCGCGGTCTCCTGGCGACCCAGGTAGGCGAAGATCCTGGCACGCAAGGCGTCCGTGCCGAGGCCGAGCTCGTCGAGGATGGTCAGGGCCCGGGTCCACGCCGCCCCGGCAGCGACGGGGTCGTCGGCGGCTGCTGTGCGCCATTACGGTCCGAGCCGTGATCCACCCGCCTGAGAGACGCCGACGGACTGCGCGCACTGCCGACGGAACTGCCGGGGCGACAACCCGTAGGCACTACGGAACATCTGACTGAAGTGCGCCGGATTGCCGAGGCCCCACCGGGCCGCGATCACATGGATTGGACGCGCGGCGAGGTGCAGGCTGGCCAGTTCGCGCCGGCACTGTTCCAGGCGGCGTTTCCGGATCCAGCCCGCGACCGTGTGCCCGCCCTCGTGGATGAGCTGTGCACGTACCGCAGGGAAATGTGGTGTGCTGCGGCGATCGCGTCCGGGGTCAGATCCGCATCGCCGAGATGTTCCCCGATGAAGGCGTGGATCTGGGCCATGAGCGCACGTCGCCTGGTGTGGGGAGGCAGTGTGGCCCGAGCATCCAGCGCGTCGGCCAGCGCGTCGGCCAGCGCTGCGGTGAGCACATCGAGCGTCAGGATGGACAGCCGCGCGGTCTCCGCCCGGGTGAGCTCGGCCACGCGATGGGCCAACTCCAGCATGAACCGCGACGTCAACGCGCCGACGGCCCAGGCCCCAGTATTCCGCCCACCCTCTGTGGCATCTCGAGAAACGCCGCAGCCGAACTCGACTGCTCACGGTGACGGACTCACCCACAAACCCGAACCACCATAGTTGCGGACACAAGGGTCCGCAGGTTCCAGCCCAGTCCGAACAGCTGGTCACAGCCCACCGAAAGTCCAGGTTAGGGCCTCCAGTCCAACCCGTCTCAACCCGTCCGTGAGAAACACGTGAGACGCGGCCAGAAAGAGGCCCACCATGCCCGACCATCATCACCTCGAGACCACCACGACCAACGGACACACCGAGCCGAACCCGCTGCATGGCAACGACGTACCTGCCGGACATCGCTGGTCGGGACGGCCGCCGGAATCCACGGTCGGGCCCGATCGGGAACTGGCCGACCGGATACGCCGGCTACGCGCCACAGCCCGGCGGACCGGCGAACGTATCCCCGGACGGCCGGCACTGGTAGCCGCGACCGGCGCGACCCAGCACCAAGTCCGGAAGGCCCTGGACGAAATCAGCAGGGAGGAAAGCGTCGGCCGCCACGCCACGCCCGCCAGCACCGACCCGGCTGCCAGCCCCGCCAGCCTTGGTGACTACTCCCCCACCTCGGCCGGTAACGGCCCACCCGCGGAATCGGCACGGATCGGCTCCAGCCCGACACAAGCCAACGCCAGCGACACCGTCGGGCAGCATCGGCGACCCCCGGCCTGGCCACTCGTGATCATCGGCCTCGCCGCCGCCATCTCCGTCTGGTCCGGCTGGGTCGGCCTCGCCAAGCTCGCCGGCTTCGGCATGATCCAACCCCTGCCCGGCGTCTGGGACCAGCTCCGGATCAATACGGCAGTCGTGCTCCCCATCTCCGTGGAGGCCTACGCCGCCTACGCCCTACGCTGCTGGCTCACCAACCGCACCATCACCCCACGCGCCCGCACCTTCGCCCGACACTCCGCCATCGTCAGCCTCACCATCGGCGCCACCGCCCAGATCGCCTACCACCTCATGACCGCCGCAGGCCTCGACCACGCACCCTGGCCCGTCACCGTCGGCGTCGCCACCACCCCGGTCATCGTCCTCGGCCTCGCCAGCGCACTCGCCAACCTCATCAGCGACCAAAGAGGTGGTTGGGCATGACCAGACAGGCCAAGTCGCTCGGACGGCGGTCGGGTCCACCCTCACCGAACGGGAACACGAAGTGTTCTCCCTGATGGCCGAAGGACACTCCAACCACGGCCTCTCGACACACCTGCAACTGAGCCAACGCACCGTCGAAACCCACGTACGAAACATTCTTCATGAAACTGGGCATCCCAGAATCCACCAACTACCACCGTCGCGTACTCGCGGTACTGACATTGCTACGAGCGGGATGAAGCTGGCGCCGTGTCCGTGGGACGCGCGGACCGGGGCGAGCCGGTCGGTCTACGAATGACGAGCACCGCGCGGCTGAGGAGCAGGGTCGCCGCCGCGCACGGCAGGACGACGATCAGCATCGCCTCGCCGACACTCAGCGGTCCGGCGGCCAGCGCACCGAAGCCGATCGGGGTCAGTAGCCCGGCGGCCCGGTCGCCGACGAACATCGCGCGCAGCCCCGCCCCCGACGGCCCTGGCGCCTGCGCGGCGACCTGGGTCAGCAGCGGGGAGAGGACCGAGCAGCCCAGCCCGGCGACGAAGAAGCCGGCGAGCACGGCGGGATTGGCCGGCAGCGTCGCGGCCAGCGCGAGGCCGCCCACGGAGACCAGCGTCGCGAGGCGCGCCAGGCGCAGGCGACCGAGCGCGGTGGTCAGGTGGTCGCCTGCGAGGCGGCCGACGGTCATGCCCGCGGTCACGGCGAAATAGGCGTAGGCGGCGCCCGCGTGGCTGACGTGGAGGTCGTCGATCATGCGGAACGTCGCCCACTCGCCGGGCACGACGTCGAGTGGGACGATCACGGCGCTGGCGACGACGAGCAGCAGCAGCGCGACGACCACCTCGCGGCGCCCGGGCCTCGGCGCGGACGGCGCGGCGGCCGCGGGCGCGACCGCCTCGTCGGCCGGCAGGCCCGGCCCGACGAGTGTCAGCGCCGCGGTCAGCACGACGGCCAGGACGAAGAGGTGGACGGTCATGTCGATCCCCGTCGAGAGCAGCAGCGCGGCCAGCAGGCCGCCGCCGACGGTGCCCAGGCTGTAGAGGCCCGACAGCCGGCTCATCACCGGGCGCGCGCGGCGGGCGCTGAAGGCCGCCGACTGCATCGCCAAAGCCATGTCGACGACGGCGTTGGCGAACATCATCGTCACGATCGCGGCGATGAGCAGCGGCGCCGAGCCCGAGCTCGCCACGACCGGCAGGGCGAGCACGTAGACGGGGCCGGTGGCCAGCAGCACGCGGCGGCTGCCGAAGCGCGCCAGCGGCCGCGGCGCGGCCATGCTGCCGAGCAGGCCGGCGACGTTGCCAGCGGTCATGATCGCGCCTAGCGCGGCGATCGACACGCCGGCATGGGCGCGGATGTCGGGCAGGCGCGCCAGGTAGGTCGAGTAGATGAAGGCGTCGATCGTCGTCTGGACGGCGAGCGAGGTGAAGGTGCGGCGGTCGGAGGGCGTGCGGGTCACGCCGGCCGCCCCGTGGTGGCGCGCGCGACGAGCTCGCAGGGGAGCACGACGTGGCGGGGCTCGGCCCGGTCGCCGTCGAGGCGCGCGAGCAGCAGCTCGACCGCCCGCGCACCCTTGGCGTCGAGGTCTTGGCGGACCGTGGTGAGGCCGAGGTCGGCGGCGAGCGGGCTGTCGTCGAAGCCGACGACGGAGAGGTCGCCCGGCACGGAGAGCCCGATCTCAGCCGCCGCGTCGAGCACGCCCGCGGCGATGACGTCGGAGAAGCACAGCACGGCCGTCGGACGATCGGGAGCGGCGAGCAGCTCGCGCGCGATCTCCGTCGCCTCGGGTCGGTGGAGCTCGTGCGGGCGACCCCAGATCGTCGGCGTCTCGGCCAGGCCGTCGCGCCACCCCGCCCAGCGCGCGCGCTGTTTGGGCGTCGCGAGCCCGGCAGGCTCGGCGACAGCGACGCCCCGCGGCGCATCGACCCACGGGACGATGCCGGCCACGTGGCGGTGCCCGAGCCCGGCGAGGAGCTCGCCCGCCGCGCGCGCGCCGCCCCGGTCGTCGACGTTGACGAGGTCGAGCTCGGGGACCTCGAACTGGTCGACGCCGACGGCGGGCAGGTGGCGGGCGAGCAGCTGCTCGAGGCCCTCCGACCGCTCCGAGCAGGCGTAGACGATCGCGCCGTCCATGGCGACGTCGCGGGCGGGCAGGAAGTCGCTACCGGGCTGGTCGGCCAGCAGCACCAGCGACAGCGACCGCGCGGCGAGGCCGCGCGCGATACCGGCGATGAGCTTCAGTGACACGTCGTCGTCGAGCGCGACGGCGGGCTGGTCGGTCAGCAGCACGCCCACCGTTCCGGTCCGCCCGCCGGCCAGCGCCCGCGCCTTCGGGTCGGGTCCGGCATAGCCGAGCTCGGCCGCCGCGGCGAGCACCCTCTCACGGAGCACCGGCGACACGCGGTCGGGGTGGGCGAAGGCGTTCGAGACGCTCATCTTCGTCACGCCGACGCGGTCGGCGATCGTCTGCAGGGTCACACGACGTTCAGCCACGCCGTGATGTATACCGGTAAATGTACCGATAAACAACCCGATATGCAGCGTCAACGGAGGCCGCACGCGGCCTCGGCCAGCAGCGCGCAGGCGATCGCCGGGCCGCTGGACCTCGACCACGCCGTCCAGCGCGAGCATCCTCCGCGGGGTTCTCCGCCTGGTTCTGAGCCGAGATGAAGGAGGTGCCGGACAGGGCGCGGGGGAAGCGATCGTCGGAACACAGGCGCGTCCACCCGTCGGTTACGTGGAGATCGGGCTCCCTTCGGTGTCCGGCCGTCCCGACCTGGTTCCGCGAGCTGGCGATGGGTGCTCCGTGGGCGGGGTCCGTCGGTGGATGGGCACGGCGTATCTGGTCGCCGCCCGACGCACGGCGGACTATGGCGCGACCGCTCCGCTGGCGAACCCTCGGCGACCCGTCGGCCGGTGGCCAGCTCCGCGCCGCGCGCGGCGTCGAGCAGCAGTTCGTGCAGGTCGGCGCGATGCAGGACACGGACCGGGCACCCCGAACCGGTCGCGGAACGCGCCCAGCCGGGTCCTGATCATCCGATGGCCGGCAGCGTTGCGCAGCCCGGCCGAGCCCTGCGCCGCGGTGTTCACCCGCCGCCGACCACCCTGCTCGCCGCCTACGCCCGTTACCGACCGCTGGCAGCCCTATAGCATCTCCTATACTGTTGTCTATGGCGACGACCTCGATGCAACTGGACAGCGCGCTCCGGGATGAGCTCGCGACGATCGCGGAACGCGACTTCCACGGTGTTGCGCTGGGTGAGGTGGTCCGACGGTTGGTCAAGGAGCACCAGATCAACCGGATCATGCAGCGCTACGAGGAACTCCGTGCCGACCCGGAAGAGTGGGCCAGCTACCAGGCCGAAGCGCGGCTGACCGACCAGGCCGCCGGCGACGGCCTACCCGATGCCGGTGAGGAGTACCCGGAGTACCAGCAGTGAGCCGTCGGCTGCGTATTGCGCCGTGGCAGGTGTGGCTGGTGGATCTCGGTCAGCCGATCGGGCACGAGCAGGGCGGCATACGTCCCGCCGTCGTGGTCGGCTCTGCCGTCCACTGCCGCTTCCCCATCGATATGGCGATTGTCGTCCCGCTGACCACCCGCGACCGCGGCCTGGACCATCACGTCCGCATCGACTCCCCCGAGTCCGGACTGAACCGACCCAGCTGGGCACGCACCGAAGAGATCACCACCGTCTCCACCCAACGGTTCACCCGCTCCCAACCACTCGGTACCGCCTCGGCCGCCGAGATCACCAAACTCACCGAATGGCTCCACGACATGGTCGCCTTCAGCTGACCCAGCCTGACCCAACTGGTCGAGTAAACATTCAGTGACCACCCTCCATTCCAGACCGGACTCTATTATGTCCACCGTCCGGAAAGCGGGCGGCTCAAGACAAACACCCGGCGTCGAACACGACGACCGGCCAACCACCACGCCCGAGTGCCGGAAACTCGACCACCTCGAAGATCAACCCAGCTCTCCAGACGCCCACACCACCCAAGTAATACAGGTCGTCGATCAACCCGTCCAGCGGGCGGCCGCGGCACTCTGGACACGTACTCCACGCCCACAGCATCGCCCACGCCCCGCCCGCATCGCGCGCCGGGATCCAGCCGCGCTGCCGCCAGCACCGAGCCGGCGCCGACCCGGACAAGCACCCGGCCGCGGACATTCGCGTGGGACACGCGTTGCTGCGTGCAAGATGGAGGACTGGGGGAGGCACTGAGCCACCCCTGCTGCGTTACCGCGCCCTGCTACGCGGCCCGCAAGCAAACCACGACTCAGCGACCGCAGCGGTCCACACGCTTCCAGGGCCAGTCTGTGACGAGCCAGCGTGCGACGGCGTCGGCGAGTGGTATGTCGAGGCCCGATCTGTCGGCGCGCACCCAGGACTGCACCGTGACGTCCCACTCCGCGGCGGCCGAGGGATACAAGTAGACGCAACCGATGACGTCGTTCCCGCCAGGGACGAGGACAGTGAAGGTGAAGCCGGCGCGTCGCGTGAAATCGTCGGCGTGGCGACGAAGATCGGTGAGGTTCTCCTTGAGCGCCATGCCATTGGGTGGTGGCCAGTCACCATCGGGATACCCGGGAGTGGAGCGTATGTGCTCGATGCTCGACATCCATGCGGCGTGATCGGCCGAATTGTGCTGCGGCCCCAGCGGTTCGAGGCGAACCCGATCAGTGACGAGTGAGGTCGGCGGAACGAAGCCAACCGGCACGAACGCATCCCCGGGCACGATACGGACGGTACCGGGCCGGCCAACCCTCCGGCACTCGATTTCTTCTCGGCGGGCCGAAGATCACAGGGTCGCCCGCAGCCGATCCCGTCAAGGCCACGTTGCCCGGCAACGCCCCGATCGGGTCTCGTAGCCAACCGGTTCCAGCTGGCTTGACCCATTCGGACCAATACCCGATGGGCCGTTGCGGACACAACTCCTTTTGTCCGGTTTCCGGGGGTTTTCTGAGGCTTAAGGGGTGCGATAGGGGTTGCTGGGCCCGATGCGGCATGGTGCCATAGTCGCGACTCGTCACCGGCTGATGTGGACGGTCCGGCGTGTGGCGAAGAGCGGAGGGCGGCAACATTGCGGGGGCCACATGGAGTTCCGGGTTCTAGGCCGGCTCGAGGTGCGGGGCCCAACCGGTGATCCGGTTGTCCTCGGCCGGCGCAAGCAGCGGGTCCTTCTGGGTATGTTACTCATGCGCGCCAACCAACCGCTGTCGACCCAGGTCATCGTCGATCAGCTATGGCCGCACGAGCGGCCGCCGTCGGCCGCGGCGAACGTGCAGTCCTACGTGGCCGGACTGCGCAGGACGTTCTCCGGCGAACCGGACCGTATCCGCACCACCCGGTACGGCTACCAGATCCGGGTCGACCCGGGCGAGCTGGATGCCACCTCGTTCGAGGACCTGGTGACCTCGGGCCGGGAACGGCTCACGGACGGCACGCCGGCGCTGGCCGTCGAGCGGCTCACCCGGGCGCTCGGCATGTGGCGCGGCAGTGTCCTCGAAGGACTGCCGATCCCGTACGCGCTGCAGCCCGACGTCGTGCGGCTGGAGGACATGCGCCTGGTGGCGCTGGAGGACTCGATCGACGCGCAGCTGGGGCTCGGCCTGCACGCGAGCCTTACCGCGGATCTCACCAGCCTGGTGCGCAGGTATCCGCTCCGCGAGCGGCTGTGGTCGCAGCTCATGCTCGCGCTGTACCGGTCCGGCCGCCAGGCCGAGGCGCTCGACGTCGGCCGCCGGCTTCGCAAGCTGCTCGACGACGAGTTGGGCGTGGTGCCCAGCCCGCCGGTGCTCGAGCTGACCCAGCGCATCCTGCGCTCCGACCCAGCCCTGCTGCTGGCCAGCGAGGACCACGACCAGATCGTCGCGCACCAGCTGCCGGCCGAGCTGGGTATCTGGACCTCGCGCGAAGGTGAGCTGGCCCAGCTGGACACGTTGCTCGCGGACGAGACGGACAACGTCCTGCTGGTCGCCATCACGGGCACCGCGGGCGTCGGCAAGACCACGCTCGCCGTGCACTGGGCGCACCGGGTCGCCGATCGCTTCCCGGATGGCCAGCTCTTCGCCGACCTGCGCGGCTACTCGACCGGTGCGGCGGCCAAGCCCACCGTGGTGCTCGCCCGATTCCTCCGCGACCTCGGCATGCGGCCCGACCGCGTACCCGACTCGCTGGAGGACATGTCGAGCGTGTACCGCTCGGTGCTGGCCGGCCGGAGGGTGTTGATCCTGCTGGACAACGCGCGCAACGCCGACCAGGTCCGCCCGCTGCTGCCCGGCGCGCCCGGCTGCCTTGCGCTGATCACCTCCCGGGACCGGCTGGACAGCCTGGCCGTGCGGGAGGGTGTGCACCGGATGCCGATACCGGTCATGACGACGGACGAGGCGACGGCGATGCTGCAACGCAACCTGGGCGCCGGCCGGGTCGCCGAGGAACCCGGCGCCGCCGAGCTGCTCGCCGCGCGGTGCGCGTACCTGCCGCTCGCGTTGCAGATCGCGGTCTCACACCTGGCGTACGACCCGACCATGAGCCTCGCCGGCTACGCCGACCAGCTCACCACCGGCGACGACCTGACCGCGTTCGAGATCGACGGCGACGCACATGCCACCCTGAGCACCACGTTCGATCTGTCCTACCGCACGCTCTCGCCCGGCGCGCAGCAGTTGTTCCGGCGCCTGGGACGCCTCGAAGCCGGGCGCGGGCATGACATTGCGGATCTCGCCGGGGTGCTGCGGCGCTCCGAGGTGGAGACCCGGCGCCTCGCCGACCAGCTGTGCCGCGCGCACCTGCTGGAGCTGAACGCGGGCGGGCGGTACCAGATGCACGGGCTGCTGCGGCAGTACGCGGCGAACCGCGCGGACGCCGAGGAGGCACTCGGCGGGTAGCGCCGTGCGGGGTGTCGCGGTTCGCGGCGAACCGCGACGATGGGTGAGGGTGAGGTGGGTCGGGTGGTGCGATTGCCCGCCTTTCGGTCGGTTCGCACACGGTTCGGGGAAGGACGGCGCGTGGCACTCGACGTTCGTGAGGCTGCTGAGCGACCGGTGGACACCAGGCCCGCGATGGCATGGCCGCCGGTCATCGGCGCGGCCGCGGTGGTCGCCGCGGTGCTCCTGCTCGTCGCCGGCCGCTACGGCTACCACCGCGACGAGCTGTACTTCCGGCTGCTGAAACCGGCGTGGGGATACGTGGACCAGCCGCCGTTCACCCCGTTCCTGGCCCGGCTGTCCACCGGCGTCTTCGGTGACTCGCTGGTGGCGCTGCGGATCCCGGCGATCCTCTGCCTGGTGGCGTTGGTCGTCGTGGTGGCGCTGACCGCGAGGGAGCTGGGCGGCCGCGCGGGCGCGCAGGCGCTCGCCGCGTGGGGCGTCGCGTTCGCGACGCTGCCGCTGACGTTCGGGCACGTGCTGCTGACCGCGTCCACCGACATGGTGGTGTGGGCGTGCGTGCTGCTGTTCGTCGTGAAGGCGTTGCTTCGCTCGCCGAGGTGGTGGCTCGCGGCCGGGCTGGTGGTGGGTCTGGGGCTGTACAACAAGTATCTGCTGTCGATCCTGCTGATCGGCGTGGTGGTGTCGCTGCTGGCGGTGGGCCCGCGCGCGGTGCTGCTGTCCCGCCACCTGTGGCTGGGCGTGCTCGTCGCGGTGGTCGTCGGCTCGCCGAACCTGATCTACCAGCTCACGCACGACTGGCCGCAGGCGCAGATGGCGGCCGGCATCTCCGCGGACAAGGGCGCGGACAACCGGGCCGAGTTGCTGCCGCTGCAGCTGGTGTTCCTGGGCCCCACTCTGCTGCCGGTGCTGGTGATCGGGTTCGTGGCGCTGTGGCGGCGGCGCGCGGTTCGCGCGCTGGCGCTCGCCTACCCGGTGGTGCTCGTGCTGGTGTTCGCGACCGGTGGTCTGTCGATCTACCCCCTCGGCATGCTCGTGATGCTGTTCGCGGCGGGCGCGGTGCCGACGGCGAGCTGGCTCGGCCGCGGCCGCAGACCCCGCCGGGTGATCGCAACCGTACTGGTGGCCGGCCACTGCCTGACGGCGCTGCCGGTGGCGCTGCCGGTCCTGCCCTACACGGTGCTGGCCCGGACCCCGATCCCCGATCTCAACCAGACCATCCGCGACCAGATCGGCTGGCCGGCCTACGTCCGGCAGATAGCGTTGGCCCACGAGGAGGTGCCGGACGCGGTGATCCTGACGGCGAACTACGCTGAGGCCGGGGCGATCGACCGCTACGCGCCCGAGCTGGGCGCGGTCTACTCGGGACACAACCAGCTGTACGAGTACGGTCCACCGCCGGCCGGCGTCACGGAGGTGCTGGCGGTAGGGTTCGAGCCGGGCTTCCTGGACGACAGGTTCGCGTCCTGCCGGCAGGTCGCCACACTGAACGACGGCGTGGGCATCGACAACGAGGAGCAGGGCGCGGCCCTGACTGTGTGTTCCGGGCCGGTCGCCGGCTGGCAGCAGCTGTGGCCGGAGTTCCGTCACCTGGACTGAGTTTGTGGTAACCGGTGGGTCAGCGCCGTTCCGTTCACCCCAGGCGCCGGGAGCACGCCTGCCGTCGCCCCGGCCGCGGTCAACTCCTGACGCTCCAGCGCCTCGGACATCGACACGCGGTAGATCGGCATCGCGGCGCCCGTGGTCACGATCGCCACCACCACCAGGATCGAGAACACCGCGGGGGTGATCATCTCGTACGCGAGCCCGATGTTGATGAAGATGAGGATCATCAGGCCGCGCGCGTTCATCAACCCGCCGACCGCCGACGCGTACCGCCACGAGTAGCCCTGGGCGCGCACCACTCCGGCGCAGCCGAGGTACTTGCCGGCGAAGGCGGCGAGCATGATCACGGCCAGCGGCAGCCACAGGGAGCCGCCGGAGGACAGCCCGGCCACCTCGGTGTTGAGCCCGGAGAACGCGAAGAACACGGGCAGCAGCAGGATCGAGTTGACATCGGTCAGCTTGGTCGACAGCTCCCGGCGCAGCACCGGCGAGCTCGGCATGGCCAGGCCCATGGTGAACCCGCCGAACACCGAGAAGACACCGATGTAGTCGGTGAACCAGGCCGCGACGATGACCAGGAACAGGATCAGCGCCATCACGTCCCGGCCGACCTTGCCCTCCCGCTCGACCTTGTCGCCGACCCTGCCGAGCAGCGTGCGCCCCAGGGTCAGCACGAGCCCGGCGAACACCGCGGCGCCCGCGATGGTGTCCAGGGCGCCGAGCGGGTTCCCGGCCGTGCCGAACGCGATGATGACCGCCAGCATCACCCAGGCGGCCGCGTCGTCGATGGCCGCCCCCACCAGCGTGAGGCCGCCGATCGGCGTGTTCGCGATACCGCGCTCCTGCAGGATCCTGGCCAGCATCGGGAACGCGGTGATCGACAGCGCGCTGCCGAGGAAGAGCATGAAGACCCAGACGTTCATGCCCTCCCGGGAAAGCCGGTCGTGGAACAGCGCCGCCGCGGCCGCGCCGAGCACGAATGTCGGCACGATGCCGCCCGCGGCGAGCACGGCGGCCCTCCGCGTGTTCGAGCCGCCGGTGCGGCCATGGTCGAGCGCCGCGCCGACCAGGAACATGTAGAAGGTCAGTCCGATCGTGCTGAGCACGTACAGCACGCCCTTGACGTCCGCGGGAAACAGCCGGGCCGACACTCCCGGTGCCACCGCACCGAGGAGTGCCGGACCGAGCAGCACGCCGGCGACCATCTCGCCGACCACGCGTGGCTGGCCCACCAGCAACGCGAGTCTGCCGCACAGCGTCGTCGCCGCGAGCACGACCGCGAGCGCGGCGAAGACCCGCAGGGCGAAGTCGATGTTGGCCACCTACCGCACCACCGCGCGAGCCACTAGACGGTATGGAGGTCCGGGCTGGGGCCTCGCCGCATGTGATCGTGGGTTGCCGGGCAGGAGTGGGTCCTGGCTGGTAGAGCCACAGATGTGGGAGGCCCCAGTGAGTGGGAATTGTACGAGTGTCGGGCTGGATGTGCACGCACGTTCGGTGGTTGGCGTGTGGTTTGGATGGGCGGACCGGGGAGTTGTTCGAGCGCCGGTTGACCCCGGATCATGGTGATATCGAGTCGTGGGTCAGGTCGTTGCCGGGTCCGGTCGTGGTCACGTATGAGGCCGGGCCGACGGGGTTCGGTCTGGCTCGGCGGTTGGTCGGGCGGCGGGATCGAGTGCCGGGTCGCGGCGCCGTCGAGGTTGCAGCGTCCGTGCGGGGATCGGGTCAAGACCGATGTGCGTGATGCCCGGCATCTGGCCCGGTTGCTGCATTTGGGGGAGATCGTCGCGGTCGCGGTGCCCAGCGTGGAGCAGGAAGCCGCGCGGGATCTGGTGCGGGCCCGTGAGGATGTTCGCGGGGATCTGATGTCGGCGCGGCACCGGTTGTCGAAGCTGTTGCTGCGCCAGGGGATCGTCTACTACGGCGGTAGGCCCTGGACCGGTGCTCATGATCTGTGGTTGCGTGCGCAGCGCCGCAGCGCGGTGTTCACCCTGCCCGGTCTGGGACTGGCGTTCGACATCGCCTACGACACGCTGCTGGCCACGGTGGCGCGCCGGGACCGGCTGGATGCCGCGATCACCGAGATGGCCGCGGCCAGCGAGTTCACCCCGGTGGTGACCCGGCTGGGATGCCTGCGTGGGGTCTCGACGCTGACCGCGTTCGGGCTCGCGGTCGAGATCGGGGACTGGCACCGCCTCGACTGGCCGCTCGATCGGCGCCTATCTCGGGTTGGTGCCCACCGAGTCCTCCTCCGGCGGCTCCCGGTCGCAAGGGTCGATCACCAAGACCGGGAACGCCCACGCCCGCCGGCTGCTGATCGAAGCGGCCTGGCATCACCGCAAGCCCTACCGCATCGGTGTGGACCTGCGCCGCCGACAGGACCGGGCCGGCCCCGCCGCGCGCGATCGCGGGCAGCGGGCGAACCGGCGCCTGCACGCCCGGTGGAGTGTCGTTCGACGCCCGCCACAAGCGGCCCGTGGTCGCCAACACCGCGATCGCCCGCGAGCTCGCCGGCTGGTGCTGGTCGCTGGCCGTCCTCGACTGACCGCAGCGACCCTCCCTTGCCCCTCCTTCGTTGATCGTCTCTCGCCGCTTGTCGGTGTCAACATCGTTCGTCCTCGCTGCGCTGCGGGCGCTGCATGATGACACCTCCCACGCGCCGCGACGTGACCGCCAGGACCCGGGAGAGACGGGGGGAGAACGGGGGGACAACAGACGCCCGGATGCGCACAGGTGGTGACGGCAGCGCCTGCGAGCGACCCGCGAACGCCCTATGAGCAACCCCCGCCAAAAGAAGGGGGACACACGCTCGATGTCTAGACCGCGGAACCGCTCACCAGCCGAACAGTCCGTCCTGCGGTAACCAACCCGCGCATATCAGACTGACAACGCGTCGAACACCGACACGCTCGCCACCACCAAGCGGATCCGGACACCGAAGCGGTGTCCACGGCGACGGCCGCGGACACCGCTTCACCCTGCCCACTTGACAAACCGACCTACATATCAGGGCGTCGCCCTGCGGACGAAGCCGCGGACGGCGACCGCGCCGGCGGCGAGCGTCAGCACGACCAGCAGGACCGCGCTCAGCGCGACCGGCATGTGCGGCACGTACGGTACCGTCGTCGCACGCACCAGCTCGCTGACGTACGTGAGCGGGTTGAACGCCGAGACGATCTGGAACCAGCGCATGTCCGACAACATCGGCCACGGGTACTGCGCACACCCGGTGAACAGCAGCGGGGTGATCACGAGCGAGAACATCGTCATGATCTTGTCCGGCCGCACGGCCGTGCCCAACGCGATACCGATGGCCCCGGCCACCAGCGCGCCCAGCGCCAGCACCACGAACAGCTGCGGCATGTCGGCGAGGCGCAGCGGGATCGAGCCGAGCACCAGGATGCCGATCGGCACCATCAACACCGCGGCGACCATTGCCCGCAGCGCCGCGAACACGATCTTCTCGATGGCGATCAGCGCGGTGGGCACCGGCGAGGTGAGCCGGTCCTCGATCTCCTGCGCGAAGGCGAAGTCCAGCACCAGCGGCAGCGCGCTGGACTGCAACGCGGTGAAGACCGTGACCAGCGACAGGATGCCGGGGTAGAGGACGTCGGCGTACTGCCCCTGCACGATGTCCAGCTCGATCAGCAGCCGCCCGAAGATGAACAGCAGGAACAGCGGCTGCACGATGCCCTGGGCCATCGCGGTGCCGAACTCGTGCATGGTCACCACCGAGTCGCGGCGGATCAGCGCGAGGAACACCCGGCCGTAGCGGACCTTCTGGCGTTGGGAGAGCATGACGTCCGCCTCCCGGGCCGTCTCGGCGAGCGCGGTCATCGCATGCTCCTTCCGGTGAGGCTGATGAACACGTCCTCCAGGCTGGGCCTGCCGATCGACAGGTCGGTCAGCCGCCCGCCCGCCGCGGCGGCCACCGAGGTGACCTCGCCGACCAATGTGGACGGGTCGTCGTCGAGGTAGAGCCGGGCCCGCACGCTCTGCTCGCCGGCGTCCACATTGGAGTTGTCGGCGCCGAGCCGCTCGACGCTCGCCACCCCGCCGACGCCGCCGAGCTTGTCCAGCAGCGGATCCGCGCTGATGTCCTGGGCCAGCGCGACCGCCACGTCGAGCGTGCTGGTGCCGGGCAGGTTCTTCGCCAGCGCGGCGGGCGTGTCCAGCGCGATCAGCGTGCCGTGGTCGATGATGCCGAGCCGGTCGGACAGCTCGGCCGCCTCCTCCAGGTAGTGCGTGGTCAGCACGATCGCCGCGCCCGCGTCCCGCATGCGCCGCACCCGGTCCCACAGCCAGCGCCGCACCTGCGGGTCGAGACCCGTGGTCGGCTCGTCGAGGAACAGCACGTCCGGCTGGTGCATGAGCGCCCGCGCGATCATCAGCCGCTGCTGCTGGCCGCCGGACATGAAGTCCGGTTTGGTGCCCGCCTGGCCGGTGAGGTCGAACGCCTCGAGCAGCTCGTCCGCACGGCTCCTGCTCGCCCTGCGCGGCAGGTCGTGGTATGCCGCGTGGAACAGCAGGTTCTGCCGCGCGGTCATGGCCCTGTCGAGCGTCATCTTCTGCGGCACCGCGCTGATCCGCGCCCGCGCGCGGACCGGGTCGGCGGCGACGTCGACACCCGACACCAGCGCCGCACCGGAGGTGACCGAGATGCGGGTGGTGAGCATGCCGATGGTGGTGGTCTTGCCGGCGCCGTTCGGGCCGAGCAGGCCGAAGATCTCCCCCGCCCGGACGCCGAAGGAGATGCCGTCCACGGCGTTGTTCTGTTGCTTGGCGTAGCGCTTGACGAGGTCCTCGACCTCGATCACCGACACTCCCATCTCACTCCTCGTTCCCGTAGACCGGGCAGTACCCGGTGCGCTCGAACGGCTCGAAGAAGTCCCACGCCGGGTTGCCGCGCATGATCTGCCCGTGCCCGTTGCCCGCGTCCCAGAAGTCGCCACCGATCAGCTTGCCGAACTCGACGCTGTTGACGTCGATGCCGACGGCATCGAGCCGGGCGCTCATCTGGGACTCGGACTCGTGGGTGAACGCGTCGTAGAACGCGAAACACATGCGGGCGTACATGTCGAAGCCGGTCTTGCAGAACCGGTCGAACTCGTCCTGGACCGCCGCCTCGTCGCCGGGGGCTTCGAGCAGCGCGCCGATGCGCCGCGCGGCGATCCACGCGGTCGCCGTCGCGAGCCACACTCCGGCGGAGAAGATGGGGTCGACGAAGCAACCCGCGTCGCCCACGATGAACCAGCCCGGTCCGGACATCTTCTCCGCGTAGTAGCCGTAGTCGGTCTCCAGCCGGATCTCGTTGTGCGGCCTGGTTCCCTTGAGGCGCTCCACGAGCCGCGGGGTGCGGCCGACATGGTCGTTGAAGATCTCCTCCAGCGGGCGGTCGGAGATGTCGGCGAACGTGGACTTGCTCATCACCGCGCCGATGCTGATCACGTCGTGGCTCGTCGGGATCGCCCACACCCAGCCGTCCTTGTGCCCGGCGACCTGGATGTCACCCGGCACGTTCGGGCCCTTCGTGTCGTCGAAGTTCTCGAAGTGGCGGTAGATGGCGATGTTGCGCAGCTGCGGGAGCCACTTGCGCAGGTTGAACTTCGCGGCGAGCTTGCTCGGCCGCCCGGCCGCGTCGATGACATACCTGGCGCGCGTCACGTGGCGCCGCAGGTCCTTCTCGTACTCGATCCCGACCACGCGGCGGTCGTCCTCGTCCATCACGACCGAGGTGACGTTGGCGTTCATCAGCACCTGTGCGCCGCTGTCCCGCGCGTGCTCGATCAGCAGCTCGTCGAACGAGGACCGGGTGACCTGGACCGTCCAGTCCGGACGGCCCGGGCCCTGCGCGGCCAGCGGCACCCGCCAGTGACCGCCGTCCCGGAAGATGAACTCGGCGCCCTTCTTGACCGGGTAGTCCTTCTCCTTGAGCCGGTCGAGCACCTTCAGCCGGTCGAAGACGGCGATCATGTACGGCGTCATCGACTCACCGATGTGGAAGCGCGGGAACTCCCGGCGCTCCACCACCAGCACGGACCGGCCCGCCTGGGCGAGCGTGGTGGCCGCGACCGAGCCGGCCGGACCACCGCCGATGATCGCGACGTCGACCTCGGCCGGGAACGTGTCGCTCATGTCCATAGTCCTCTCGTGGGTTTCGGGTCAGGTCGTGACCGATCGACGGAACAGGTGGACGGCCGGCCATGCCAGTGCGAGTGCCATCGCCGCCAGCACACCCAGCTCGGGCAGCACCGCGCCGACGGACCCGCCGGGAACGGCGAGGGCGAGCAACCCGTCGACCGCCCAGGAGTGCGGAAACACCCGGCCGAGGGCGCCGAGCACGTCGCCGCCCACCTCGCGTGGCCACATGCACCCACCGAGCATCGCCATGACGAGGCCGACCGGTGGTCCGAACACCGACGCCTGTGTCGGGGACCGGACGAGGCTGCCGACGAGCATCGCGGCACCGGTCGCGACGAGGCAGAACAGGCCGACCATCAGGGCCACGCCCAGCGGGTCGCCCCAGTGCACGCCGAACAAGACCGCACTGCCCGCGATCACCAGCACCGACTGCAGCGCGGCGACCAGGAACCGGCCGGCGGCCTCGCCGAGCAGCACCATGGCCGGCCGCACCGGCGCGACCAGCGCGCGCCGCGAGATGCCCAGGCGGCGCGACTCGACGAGGGCGGTGGCCAGCGTGATCGAGTTGACGAACGTGAACAGGACGAGGTTGCCGGGGGCGGCGTAGGCGAACCCGTCGGTGGGCGGCTCGGCCGACGCCGGGGTCCGGCTCGCCAGCGACACCGGGTTCGCCTGCTCGCGCACGAGCGCGTCCGCGCGTGCCGCGCCGGCGCCGGCCCGCTCCGCGGCCAGCCGGGCGGTGTTGGTGGCCTCGGCGGCGCTGACGGCCGCGTCCACGGTGACCCGGGCGCCGGACGCCTCGCCGTTGCCCGCGACCGCGATGAACGGCAGGTAGGTGTCCTCGTTCGCGTCCAGCGCGGCCGGCAGAACCAGGCCGGCGGCGAGCGTGCCCTGGCGGACCTCCCGGCGCAGCTCGGGCACGTCGGGCAGTTCGGTGAGCACGACGTCCGGCCGGGCGGCGAGGTTCGCGCGGATCTCGCGTGCCAGGTCGCCGTGTGCCTGCGCGACGAGGCCGATCGGCAGCGTGCCGCGTTCGCCGGTGCCGTCGCCGGCGGAGAGGCCGACCAGCGTGATGACGACGAACGGCATCACCAGCACGAAGAACAGGCCGACCCGGTCGCGGGACAGCGTCCGCAGGTTGGCCGCGACGATCGCCAACACGGGATGGGGCCTCACGCCGGCACCCCCTTCCGGAACCGGGTCGCGGCCAGCGCGACGCACGCGAGCCCGACCCCGACGAGCCCCAGTAGCGGCGGCAGCACGTCGCCGGCGAACGCGTGCATGGCCAGGCCGTTGGGCGTGACCAGCGCGGCGTCGCGGAGCAGCTCGGGCAGCTGGTATAGCGGGATGAAACTGCCCCCGACCATCGCGAACACGAACGCGACCAGCGTGGTGTAGCCGTTCGCCTGCGCGTCGGTGCGCGCCAGGCTCGCGATCAGCCCCATGACGGCGACCGCGGCGAACGCGTCCGCGGCGAGGATGAGCAGCACGGTGCCGGGCGGGCCCCAGGTCACGCCGAACAGCGACACCGAGGACAGCCAGGTGACGCACATGCTGGCCATCGCGAGCAGGAGCCCGACCGCCGCCTTGGACGTGATCACCAGCCACTGCGGCACCGACATCGCCGCCATCCGGTCGACCAGGCCGACGCGCCGCTCGGTCAGCAGGCCCCGCATGGAGGTGCCGGCCACGAAGAACGCGAACAGCAACGCCATCGCGGGCCCGTAGTAGGCCGCACCGCCGGACGAGGCGCCCGCGTCGTCGTCCGCGAGCCGCAACGCGGGCGCCGCCGCGCTCACCCGGTCCACATGCGTGGCGACCTGGCTGTCCGGCACGCCGCTGCGCCGCGACACCTGCTCGGCCAGTACGCGGCCGTTGGTCACCGACACCAGCCGCTCGGCAGCGCTGCGGGCCACGATGCCGGCGATCGGGCTGCCGGGCGCCGAGACCACGGTGATCCGGGCCGGGTTCGCCTCCGACAGCAGCTCGCTGAATCCCGCCGGGAACCGCACGACCGCGCCGACGTCGCCGTCCGCGAGTGCCCGGTCGGCGGTGGTCGACGACACGAACCGTTCGATGTGGACGGCACCGGAGAGGTCCTTGCGGTGCTCGATCTCGCGGACGAACCGGTCCGCGACAGGGTCCCGGTCCGGGCTCGCGACGCCGAGCGTCACGTCGAGCGCGCCGCTGTCGCCGCCCAGCGCGAAGCTCAGCAGCGCGGCCATCACGGCCGGCGCGACGAACGCGACCACCAGCGCGGTGCCGTCGCGCAGCCGTGCGGCCAGCTCGCGGGCGGAGAGCGTGATGAGGGGGCGCATGTCAGTCCCGCAGGGAGGTGCCGGTGAGGTGGAGGAACACGGCTTCCAGGTCGGGCCGGTCGGTCTCCACGGACGTGATGGTCGCGCCACCCGCCGCGGCGAACAGGTCGGCGAGAACGGCCGCGCTGTCGTTGACGACGAGCGTGATCACGTTGCCGGACGTCGCCGCCTCCCGCACGCCGGGCACCGCCCGCAGCCGGGCGGCGGTGGCCGGCGGCGAGCCGTCGACGGTGAGGCGGACGCGCTCGGCGCTGCCGAGCCGGGCGACCAGCTCCCGCCTCGTGCCCTCGGCGACGATGCGGCCACGGTCGATGACACCGACCCGGTCGCACAGCTGCTCGACCTCGTTCATGTAGTGCGAGGTGTAGACGAGGGCCATGCCGCGCGCGACGAGCGTGCGGAGGCTGTCGAGGATGGCCGTACGGCTCTGCGCGTCCACGCCGACGGTCGGCTCGTCGAGCACCAGCAGTGCCGGCTCGTGCAGGAGCGCGGCGGCGATGTTGATCCGGCGTCGCATGCCGCCGGAGAAGGTGGCGACCCGCTCGTCGGCGCGGTCGGCCAGGCCCACGACCTCCAGCACCGCTGCGATCCGCCGCGTGCGGTCCTTCCCGGATAGTCCGTACAGGCGACAGAAGAAACGCAGGTTCTGGCGCGCGGTCAGCTCCGGATAGAGCGCGACCTCCTGCGGCACGTACCCGACGAGCCTGCGGGCGTCCCTCGGCTCGCGGGACAGGTCCCTGCCGAAAACGATCACCTGCCCGGCGTCCGGGCGCACAATGCCGAGGAGCATGCCGATCGTGGTGGTCTTCCCGGCGCCGTTGGGGCCGAGCAGCCCGTAGGCCTCGCCGGCGGCGACGTGGAAGCCGACGCCGTCGACGGCGACGCGGTCACCATATGCCTTGTGCAGGTCCTGACAGGACAGTGCGTGCACGGGCACCGCCCGCGCCGTGCCGACCTGCTCAGCTTGTGCGGACATCGCCCCTCCTCGCGTCGATGGCGGCGACCGCGACGGCTGTCACCAGCCGCCCGGTCCAGCCCCACATGGCCATGCCGACCGGGTGGTCCCGGTCCGCACCGGAGAGCCGCAGCAGCGCCGCGTTCCTGGCGGTCCCCGACACCGCGCACGGCGCGACCAGTACCTGCGTGACGCCCATGGCCCGCACGAACGGTCGCGCCGCGTCGGCGACAAGCCGGTGCACGCGCGGGTCGAGCGGACCGGACCGCCGCAGGTCGGTCTCCAGCTCGTGCCAGCTGAACGGGTCCGGCCTGCCGCCGAGCGCCTTGATCAGGCACTCCTTGACGGCGAACCCCACCGCGGCCGATTCCGGGTCGGCGGCGATCGCGGCGCGCTCGTCCACGGAGAACACGCGCTTGAGGAACACACCGCCGGTGCCGGCGACCGCGGCACTGACCCGCCCGGCGTCGACCACATCAATCCCCACGATCATGGCTGGGCCTCGGCGAGGAAGGCGAGCAGGGTCGCGGTGAACTCGGCCGGCCGTTCCGCGGACGGCAGGTGGCCGCAGTCGTCGATGACGTCCATCGGCAGGTCGGCGGCCCAGTCGCCGAGCGGCGCGATGCCGTCCTGGGCTCCCCAGACGTAGCGGGTGGGCACGGTGGTGGCCTTGGCGGCCGCCACGATGTCGTAGGAGTCGATGGCCCGCGATCCGCGCAGCGTGCCGACCATGTTGACGCCCAACGTGTCGCGCAGCTCCGCGATGTGCTCCGGACGTATGCGGGCAGGCTGGTGGAAGGTGGCGCCGACCACCCAGTCCCGCAGCTTGTCGATCGCGAGCCGGTCGTTGGGGCTCAGCCCCGTGTCGAACCCCGCGCCGAACCCGGGCACGCCGGCCGCGAGAACCGCCCGCGCGCGCTCGTCGGTGGCGAGGTCCACCGCGACCGTGCCGCCGAAGGACGCGCCGACTGCGACGAACTCGCGATACCCGTGCCCGGCCACCGCGTCCAGCACGCCGGCCCGGAGCTTGGCCACGTCGCCCGCCGCGCGGCCGAGCGCGCAGATAGGTTCCCGCAGCCGAAGCACCGGCCGGCCGGCCAGCGCCCCGGTCTGCGCGTCCCAGATCCAGCCGCCTGCGAACAGACCGGGGATCAGCACCACGACGGGGCCGTCGTCGCGGCCGGGCCGGTGGTCCACGGTGAACATGGCTCCCCCTTCTCAGATCGCCGGCCGGGGCGGTGGTTTCGCACCACACCGGCAGGTCTGGTCGGCTCGGGTGACCTCGCCGCAGGTGCAGCGGGTGAACTCGTGGGTGCTGACCGGCGCCCACACGCTCACGAGCGAGCCGACACACAGCCCTCCGGTGAAGAACCGCCGCACGGCCCGCCGGTGCGCACGGCTGTGCACGGCACGCACGGCCGCGGCGTCGGTGAACGCGCTGACCGTGTACCGGTCCGGCCCGAGGTCGACGGTCATGCCACCCAGGAAACCCTTGGAGGGCTTCAGTACCTTGAGAACCTCGGCGGTCAGCTGCTCGACCTTGGCGGCCTCCTCGCCGTCGCGCACGGTGAGCCGCGTGAGGGCCAGCGCGCCGGGCACCCCGGGCGACCCGCCGGCCAGCCGGGAGCTGGTCCCAAACTCGAAGCCGCCCGACTCGCGCGCGGCATGCAGCTGCCCGGTGAGCGCGGTGCCGTCGAAGTACCGGGCCACCGCGCCGCCGGCGAGCTCGTCGACCCCGGCGAGCCGGACCTGGGCGCCGGTGGGTGCGATGCCGCGGTAGGCATCCCGGTGCACGGCGTCCATGGTCCAGAACACCGCGCCGCCGGAACCGTCCCAGACGACCCGGCGAGCCACGAAACGCGGCCGGGGGAACGCTCGCAGGAACGAGGCGACGTGATCCCGCATCGCCGGCCCGGTCAGCGGCTCCGGGTGATCCGGGTCCGCGAAGGACGTCATCGCGGCGGTGACGGCGTCGAGATCGCCGGACCGCCATGCCTCGAGGTAGGCGGCGGGTGTGGTGGTCGCGGTCATGCGCGCGCCCCCTTCGGTTGCGCGAACGCCACGGCGACCGCGACGCCCCGCTCATGGGTGATCGAGACCTCGATGCTCCTCAGGCTTGCGCGATCGGCACGCCGGCCCGCCGGACCCGACAGCGTCGCGGCGGGCGGGTGGCCGTGCCGGCAGCCGGCACAGCGGCGGCAGGTGGCCGCCGGCCGCGGCAGGATCTCCACCGAGGCCAGCGCGTCCTCGGTCTGCTCCAGCTGCAGCAGCCGCAGTACCGCGCGCTTGGCGGCGAGCCGGCCGGCCCAGTGCTGGACGGAGGCGCCGACCGCTGACCGGCGGCGCTCCGCGGCGGTGAACGTCGCCTCGGGCCTCGCGGGCGCCAGCAGGGCGGCCACCGTCGTGCCGGGTCCGAACCGGACCGCCTCGAATGCCCACACCGCGTCCATCCCTCCTACCCCACCGACTGGATCACGGGCGGCCTGCGCAGCAGCGCCGCGTCCGTTTGCTGGCAGCGCAACCCCACGGCGCGGGCCAGTCCGCACAGGACCTTGCTGTCACCGACCTCGACGCACTCGGTGATCCCCAGGCCGGCCACGGCACGCATCGAGTCCGCCCACCGCACGCGGCCGGTCAGCTGTGCGACCAGCGCCGCCTTGAGGCGGGCCGGGTCGGTGGTCGGCGTGGCGTCGGCATTGGGGATCACCGGGCACGCCGGCTCGGCCAGCGGCACGTCCGCGACAACGGCCGCCCAGTCCGCGGCGGCGGGCGCCATCAGCGGCGAGTGGAAGGCGTTGCTCACCTTCAACGGCGTGACCTTCCGCGCGCCGGCCGCCGCGGCCCGCGCGGCACCCTCGTCCACGGCGGTCCGGGTGCCGGACAGCACCAGATGTCCCGGCGCGTTCTCCAGGCCCACCACGGCTCCGACCGACCTGGCGATGTCGGCCACGACCTCGTCCGGCAGGCCGAGCACGGCGCACATCGCACCGTCGTCGGTGACGGCCGCCATGAGCCGTGCCCGCGCGTCCACCAGCCGCAGCGCCGGCTCGAAGCCGATGGCGCCGGCGGCGTGCAGCGCGCAGATCTCCCCCACGCTGTGCCCGGCCACGGCGGCGGGCGCGAGTCCCCGCGCGCGCAGCACGGCGAACGCGGCCATCCCGCACACGGTGACCGCGGGCTGGGCGTTCTCCGTGGCGATCAGCACGGGCAGCGGTCCGCGGGCGCACAGCTGTCCGAAGTCGACGGACAGCAGGTCGGACGCGGCCGTGAACACCTCGGCCGCCTCCGGTTGTGCTCGCAACCACCGGCCCATGCCGACCCGCAGGACACCCTGGCCGGGGAAGAGGAAGGCGTGCATCACAGCCGCCGCCGGGCCCGCCGGTTCGCGGCCGGCTGGTGGCTGCCGAGGAACTCCAGCAGCAGCTCGTTCAACCGGTCCGGCGCGTCCAGCGGGATCCAGTGCGACGCGCCCTCGATCCGCTCGTACCGCCACGGCCCGGTCACGTACTTGCCGGAGGAGGACATGGTGGTCTCGTCCATCGCGAGGTCGCCGGTGGACCACATGCCGAGCGTCGGTGCGAGCACGGGCGGGAACTGGCCGACGTGCTCCAGCTCGCCGGCCGGGGAGTTGTTGGCGCGGTACCAGTTCAGGCCGGCCTCCAGCGCACCGGGCCGGGCCAGGTCGGACAGGTACCGGTGGTAGTCCCCCTCGCCGCCGAGGATCTGCTTGAGCAGCCGCCAGCTGTTCCGTCGCAGCAACTTCTCGCTGATGCCGGGGAACTGGTAGAGCAGCATGTACCAGGACCGCTGGCGCTGCTCGAGTGTCGGCGCGGTGAAGTTGCCCGGATGCCCGACCGAGAGCACCACGAGATGGTCCACCCGGCGGGGCATCAGGAACGCGTACATCCACGCGACGGCGGCGCCGAAGTCGTGGCCGACCACGTGGGCCCTGCTGACGCCCAGCTCCTGGGTGATCGTGACGACGTCGTTCACGACGTTGCGGAGCTTGTAGGACGCCACGTCCGGCGGCTTGTCCGACTGCCCCATGCCGCGCAGGTCCGGGGCGATACACCGGTAGCCGGCCTCGACCAGTACCGGGATCTGGTGGCGCCACAGGTACGACGAGTCCGGGAAGCCGTGCAGCAGTACGACCGCCTGCCCGTCTGCCGGGCCCTCGTCCACAACGGACAGTGACAGTCCGTTTCTGGTGATCGTGCGACGCCGTAAGTCGACGCTGGTGGTCATCGGGTCTCCTTCACACTAGCTCGGCCATGGGGACGACGAACTGGCCGGGCCCCGCACCGAGCAGGCGGTCGGCGAAGAACTCGCTGAACCCGAACTCCGGCACCTGCTCGTGGGGAACCATCGACAGCAGGCCGAGCACCTGCATGGCGGAGTTGTCGGTCATCATCTGGCGGGCGCGTCGCCTGCGCTCGATCGCCTCCGGGCCGAACTCGCACTGCAGCTGGCAGATGATCTCGGCGGCGAACTGCAGGCGGTCGAGCCGCAGGATCCGCTCCTCGCAGTAGGGCAGGAAGGTCTTCGGCGACCAGTCGTCGTTGTCCACGATGAGGTCGCACACCATGCGGGCGTCCCGGAAGGCCGACGAGAGGCCGGTGCCGAGCACGCTGTCGTTCACGCCCGCCTCGTCGCCGACCAGGACGACGCCCTCGGCGATGGGGTTGCCGAGCGGTCTGGTCGCCACCGAGGGCCAGACCACCATCGGACCGTCGACCTCGGCGGCGAGCACGTTCTCCCGGTAGGGCAGGCACTTCACGTCGAACGCGCGCTGGAACTGCTCGACGGCGTCCGGGCCCTTGTAGCGCCTGCGGTCCTCGGTCGGGAAGTTCAGGTACAGCCGCGCCCGGCCGAAGCCCTGCGGGAACACCATGAAGTTGACCCGGTCCTCGGTACCCATGGCCTGCACGTCCGGCGGCCAGTCCTCCAGGCCGCGGATCGGCATGCCGCCTCCCCAGTGGTGCACCCGCGCGTCGTAGGTGACGCCGACCTGCCGGCCCACAACGCAGGCGCGGCCGCACGCGCCGATCACCAGCCGGGCGTTGATCGTGTGCCGCCGCCCGTCCTTGGTGAACGTCACCGACGGCCGGGGGCCGGGCGTCACCTTGGCCTTGGTGGCGCCCATGATGAGCGTGGCACCGGTGGCGGTCGCCATCTCGGCCATGCGCTCGCACGCCAGGTGGTGGCGGAACGACAGCGGGCCCCCGATGTCGGGGATGAACGACGCCATGTCGACCACCGGCGGGTCCAGCGGGTCGCTCACCTCGTCCCACTGCACCCACTCGCGGATCTCCCACGCGCCGATCGCGACGAGCGCGTCGGCGACGCCGAGCCGATGCGCCTCGTGCGTGCCCCAGGGCGTCAGCCACTCGCCCCGGCAGATGTCCTCGAAGGCGTCCATGCGCTCCAGCAGCACCACGTCGACGCCGCGTGCGGACAGGTTCGCCGCCATCGCCGTGCCAGCCACGCCACCGCCGACGATCAGTACCTCGGCCTCCCGGACCAGCTCAGTCACGATGGTCTCCCCTGTCGCCGTCCTCGGCGGGCGGATCCGCGCAGCCCCACCGGTTCCAGAAAGTCAGGCGCCGCGCGGGGATCCGCTCGGCGGGCCGGAAGTCCGTGCCCTTCGTCCAGCCGACGGCGAGCATGCAGATCTGCGTCACCGACTTCGGGATGCCGAGCTCCTCCGCGGCCCGGAAGCCGTAGGGCACGTGCAGCAGGGTCATCGTGCTGCCGAGCCCGCGCGACCGCAGCGCCAGCTGCAGGCTCCACACGGCCGGGTAGATCGAGCCGTAGTACCGCGAGACCCGGGTGCTGCCGAACTCGATCTGTTGCAGGTCCTCGGCGTTCGACGCGTCCTTCACCCAGCGCTGCCAGCTCGCGTCCTCGGCCGCGGCGTCCGGCGGCGGACCGAGCACGCACGGGATGACGAGGACCGGCACCCGACCGATGGTCTCGGCGAGAGCGGCGACGGAGTCCTCGATCCGCCGATTCTGCGGATGGCGCATGCGCCTGCTCGCCCGGCTGCCGGTCTGCCGGCGGTGGAACTGCCACACGACCTTGAACAGGTCGGCGACCTTGCGCCGCGGCCCCTCCTCGGTGAGCACCAGCCAGCGCCAGTTCTGCTCGTTCTCGGCGGTCGGGGCCTGCACGGCGAGCTCGAGTGCCTCCTCGACCAGGTGTGTCGGCACCGGGCGGTCGAGGTCGAGCCGCTTGCGCACGGATCGGGTCGTCGAGAGCAGCCGGTCGGTCTGCGCCAGGTCGAAGGGCGCCGCCACGGTCCCGTGGGCAGTCATGAGACCGCACCGAGCAGCACGGCGCCCCGCACGGACCCGGCCGCGGAGGTGAGCGCCACCGCGGTGCGCAGGTCCTCGTGCCGGGCACCGGCCGTCAGGTACCGGTCGCCGACCTCCGGCTCGGTGAGCCCGAGCACCGCGGGGATCTCCTTGTCCCGCAACGCCATCGCCGCGACCGCGAGGTTGACCGCACCGGACGACGAGCCGCAGTCGCCGGTGAACGCGGCGGGAGCGGTGACCAGCGCCGTCGGTAACACCTTGGCGAGCGCGGTGGCCTCGGCGATGTCGTCACGGGTGCCGTTCGCGCTGCCGACCACTAGATCCACCGGGCCGCCGGCCGCGGCGAGGATCGCCGAGAGGCACCGGCTCGCGTGCTCGGTGGGCTCCTCCGCCCGTGCCGCCCCGACGTGCGTGCTGGCCACCAGTCTCGCGTACGGCGTGCCGCCGCGCCCGGCGCAGTGCTCGGCCGACTCGACCACGATCGCGACGGCACCCACTCCCGGCGCCGTGCCGTCCCGGTTGCGGTCGTAGGGCCGCACGGCACCGGTGGGCGAGAGGTCTCCGGAGGCGCACCGGCCCTTGAAGGTGTGCTCGTTGAACTCGTCGACCGCGACCACCACGACCACGTCCGCCTTCCCCGTCCGCACGGTCTCCACCGCGCAGTCCATGGCGAGCGACGCGGACGCGGCGCCGTGGCAGATGGTGGTGGTCGGGCCGCGCCAGCCCATGCTCTGGCACACCGCGCCGCCGGTGGCGTTGAGCACGACGTTGGAGAAGCTCAGCACCGCCGGCTTGTTCGGGTCGGCGGCCACGCTCTCGTCGAAGCCGCGCGAGCTCTCGGCCGAACCGCCCGCGGTGGCGAACATCAGGCCCACGGCGTCCATCCGCGCCTTCGGCAGCTTGAGCCCGGAGTCCTCCCAGGCGAGCCGGGCCGACGCGATCGCGATCCTGGACAGCCGGTTCATGTGCCGCCACACCGACCGCGGCGCGAAGGTCCGGTGCTCCAACGACGGCGCCTCCGCACCGTGCGCGGCGGGATACGGCCCCGGGTCGAACTCCCGGATGCGCGCGACGCCACTGCGGCCCTCCCGCAGCGCGGCCGCGAACTCGGCGATGCCCACGCCCACCGCGGTGGCCGGGCCGAGCCCGGAGATCACGACCTCTCGCTCTCCGAACGGCTCGTGGTCGGTCACCCGGCCCGGTGTGCGCAGCACGAGCGCGAGGTTGTTGCCGCCGAACGCGTAGTTGTTGGACACCACCACGGACAGCGGTGCCGGCCGCGGGGTGTTCGGCACGAAGTCGAGGTCGTCCGCGGCGGGCTCGGTGTCGAAGTTCGCGGTCGGTGGCACGGTCTGGTGCACCAGCGCCAGCACGGAGGCGACGGCCTCGATCGCGCCGGCCGCGCCCAGCGTGTGGCCGGTGAACGACTTCAGGCCGCTCGTCGGCACCTCGCGGGCCCGCTCGCCGAACACGTTGCGCATGACCTTGCGTTCCATGCGATCGTTCGCCTTGGTGCCGGTGCCGTGCCCGTTCACGTAGTCCACATCGGACGCGTCGATGGCGGCGTCGGCGAAGGCACGCAGCACCGCGCCGGCGCCGCCACGACCGGTCGGGTCCGGCGCGGTCGCGTGGTAGGCGTCGGCGGACAGGCCGTAGCCGGCCACCTCGGCGAGCGGGGTGACCCCGCGCGCCAGTGCGCGGTCGAGCGGCTCGACGAGCAGGAACGCCGCGCCCTCACCGAGGTTCAGGCCGTCCGAGCGGCTGTAGGGCGCGCACGGCCCGGACTTGAGCGCCTGCAGGCCCGCGAACCCGGCGAACGTGCCGCGCAACAGCGGGTCCACGCCTCCGGCGAGGACGATGTCCGCCTCACCGGTGAGGATCTTGTCGCGGGCCAGGCCGACCGCGTTGCCGCCGGCCGCGCACGCCGTGGAGATCACCACGCGCGGACCGGTCGAGCCGAACCGTGCGGCCAGGATGTCCGCCGTCTCGTGCATCGGCGCGTACTGTCCGTCGCCGGTCACGGTCTCGGTGGCCTGGCACCGGCCCAGGACGATGCCGAACCGCGCCGGGTCGATGGTCGCGACCTCGACGCGGCCCTGCGCGAGGGCCTGCACCGCCGCGACCATCGCAAGCCGGCCGCTGCGGTCGAGACCGTCGAGGTCGTGCCGTTCGGCGCCGGCAGGCGTGGCAAGCCACTCGTCGGGAACCTGCCCGGCATGCGGTGACTCGAAGAAGGAGTACTCCGGCGCCCGCAGCGGCGTGATCGCGCCCTTGCCGGACATCAGGCGCGCCCAGAACTCCTCGGTGTCCCGGCCCGCCGCGCAGATCACACCCAGGCCGGTGACGACAACCGGTCGCTGTCCCACAATGCACCTACCTCAAGTCGGTTCGGGCCGTCAGACGATCGGGACGCTCCAGCTCTTCGGGATCACGTACGGGCTCGCGAGGGTGTACGCGCTGCCGTGCGTGCCGCCGTTCAAGGTCAGTTCCAGGCCGGCGGCCGCGAACTCCGACTGCACCCGCGCGAGGCCGAGGGTCTTGCCGAGGGCGATGCTGTGCACCGCGTGCACGACCGTGCCGATCTCCTCGCCGGCGGCGAGCACCGCGGTCCCCGGTTCGGGCAGGACCTCGGAGCTGAAGCCGATGGTCCTGACCGGCGGCGGCGCGGCGAAGTCGGCCATGACCGGGTCCCGGCCGACGAAGCTCTCCTTCGTGGAGTCCATGAGCCAGTTCAGCCCGACCGTGGTGACGCTCGCGCCGCCGGTGAGCTCGTGGTGCGGCACGGGCTGGCGAACCTCCAGCATCGCCAGCTCCAGCGCACGCTGCCCGACCGGCACCGCCAGCTCGCTCGCCGCGCGCCAGAACTCGGCCGCCGTGTCGTGGTCCGCGATGACCTTGTAGCCGTACTCGCCGGTGAACCCGCTGCGGCTGAACAGGATCTGCCGGCCCTGCCACTCCGCGTCGGCGACCGCCTCGAACGGCAGCGCGGGAAGCTCCTGGTCGATGAGCCGGCCGATGACGCCCCACGAGTACGGGCCCTCCAGGCCGACCACGACGAGGTCGTCGCGCTCGATGATCTCCACGTCGCCGCTCGCGTGCGCCGTCAGGTGGGCGAGCAGCTTGTCACCGGCACCGAACGAGGACTCGATGAGCACACCGTCGTCGCGGCCGTACACGACCACGACGTCCACGGGCACACCCGACGCGTCGAGCACCAGGCTGAGCAGGCTGCGCTCGGCGGTCAGGTACTCGACGTCACGGGCGAGCACGGTCTCCAGGAACGACTCCCAGTCGCCGCGGACCTCGACAAGCGTGCACGCGGACAGGTCGATCAGCCCCTGCTTGTCCCGCAGTGTCCGGTACTCCGCGGCGAGGTCGCCGTAGACGGCCGGCACGCTCGCCGTGCCGACCTGCTCGTACTCGGTGGCCTCCGGGTGCAGCGCCCGCAGCGGCGTCGGCTGTGTGGTGGTCATGCTTGGTTCCTCCGGTTGGCTGAAGTTGCGCCGGGGTCGGCGAGCGTGAGCGTCGCCTCGACCGCCGGCTGTCCGTCCACTGTGGCCATCGCGGCGTACTCGGCGATGCCCCCGCCGCCCGCGACCCGCCGTGCGGTCAGCACCAGCTGGTCCCCCGGCACGACCGGGGTGCGGAACCGCGCCGAGCGCAGACCGGTCAGGTAGACCGCATCCCTCTCCACACCGTCCGTGCCGGACTCGGTGAGGCTGGTCAGGATGCCGCACAGCTGGGCCATGGCCTCGACCACGACCACGCCGGGCAGCACCGCACGGCGCGGGAAGTGTCCCTGGAACCACAGCTCGTTGCCGGTGACGTTCTTGATCCCGGTGATCCTGCGGCCGGGTTCGACATCGGTGACCCGGTCGACGAGCAGCATCGGCCAGCGGTGGGGCAGCAGCTCGGCGATCCGGTCGACGCCGAACGAGCCGGCTCCGTTGGGCACGTGCTGCGCCGCCGTGCGGGCGAGGGTGGCACGCATCAGAAGCTGACGGCCGTGGATGCCGCCGCGGCGCGCCGCAGCTCGGGGTTGACGTGGTCGGCGAGCGTGGCCACCGACCCGAAGATCGACGTGTCGTCGTCGTAGAGGCTGACACCGAACTCGGCCTCGATCGCGACCAGCAGCTCCAGCACGTCCAGGCTGTCCAGTTCCAGCCCGCGGCCGAACAGCGGCTGGTCGTCGGTGATCCACTCCGGATCGATCGGCAGATCCAGCCGGGAGACGATCATCTGCTTCAGGTCGAAGCACGTCCGCCGGCGGGCCTCGGCCTCACGCTTGAGCTCTGCGATGTCCATGTGAACCCAGTCCCTCTCATTCCGTGCCGCCGCCGTCGGCGACGAACACCGTCGACGTGATGTACGCGGCCTTGCTGGAGGCCAGAAAGCTGATGAGGTAGGCGATCTCCTCCGGCCGGCCCATGCGGCCGAGCCGGATGGACTTCTCGTACGCGCTGCGTCTCGCCGGCGGGAGCTTCGCGAGCATGTCAGTCTCCACGAACCCCGGCGCGACCACGTTGACGCGTATGTTGTAGGCGGCTCCCTCCCGGGCGAGCGTGCGGGAGAACGACGTGATCGCGCCCTTCGACGCGGTGTAGTTCGACATGCCGCCGTACCCGCCCTCCATGCTCGTCACCGACGACACCGCGACGATCGCGCCGCTGCGCTGGTAGGTCATGGTGCGCATGGCCTCGCGACAGCACAGGAAGGTGCCGATCACGTTGGTTTCCAGCACGGACCGGAAGTCGCCGATCGGCATCGTGACCACGTGCCGGTCGCGGTTGATACCGGCGTTGGCGACGAGGATGTCCAGCTTGCCGAACTCCTCCTTCACCGCGCGGAACAACGCACGCACCTGCGCCTCGTCGGATATGTCCGCCTGCCGGGCCATCGCCTCTCCCCCGGCCGACTCGATCTCCGTGACCACGTCCTTGGCCGCGCCTTCGTCGTGCGCGTAGCAGATCGCGACTCGCGCGCCCTCCTTGGCGAGGTCGACCGCCGCGGCCCGCCCGATGCCCCGGCTGCCGCCGGTCACCAGCGCCACCGTTCCGCTGGGAAAGAGCACGACGCCTCCTGATCCGACCGACCGCGGTGGGTGGTCAGCAACCCGAATGGTTCCGGTGTCGGTGGGATCCTCAGTCCGCGTACCTTGCGCTCGGGTACACAAACGCGTGTAGCTCCGCGGGAGGCCGCACCGGTATGGCGATCCGTACGGGCGAAAGCCACTGGGCCACCCGGTCGCAGCGGGAATCGTCCTGTTGAGTGCTCGTACCCGGCCCACTCCCCGGCGCGGGCATGCTGTTCCGAGAGTCCTCAACCTCAGAAACAAAGACGAGCGCCGGCAACGCCCACCGCCGCCAGGAGTCCACGTTGCCGACCATGCCCCGAACGTTCACGCACCGGGGCGCGATCCTGGCGGCAGCGGTGGCGCCGGCGTGCCGTCGCCCGAAGCAGGGTCTGGTCGGCTTGTCCTGTCAGGTGGCGGTGGGGGAAGTGGAAGCTGGCGGCCGCGGTGTGCGGCCAGCGGGCGGTGACGACTTTTGCCCTGGTGTAGAAGCGGACGCCTTCGGGTCCGCGACAAGGTGGACGAGATCGCCGACCGGATGCGTGCAGGGTGATGACGTCGCTGCAGGCGGCGAGCTGGTACGGGTCGTCGACGGCGATGTCGTCGGGTGGCACGGGGCGGCGGGGTCGTGGGCGAGGATCCGCATGCCGAACGCGCCCGCGAGCTCGGCCACCCGCCGGCTGATGCGGCCGTAGCCGATGATGCCGATGGTCGCGCCATCCAGGTCGACGACGGTGTGCTCGCCGCGCCGGGCCCACTGTCCCTCGCGGACCAGTCTGGTCAGCGGGCCGAAGGACTTGACCAGGTGCAGGGCCATGCCGATGACGCCTTCGGCCACCGCGCGGGTTCCGGCTCCCGGCGTGACCACCACGGCGACGCCGCGTTCGGTGGCCGCGGCCACGTCGACGAGGTCGACGCCGACCCCGGTGCGGGCGAGCACCCGGAGCCTCGGCATCCGCTCGAGCGCGGCCCGGTCGACGACCACATCCGCGCGGACGATCGCGCCCTCGGCCTCGGCGAAATCGCCGGCGGCTGGTCGCGACACCGGCACCGTGCCACTGCCCAGTTCGCGGTTCACCGGCGCGGGGTCGACATCGCCGAGCAGCCACCACCACCCCTCGACTGCTCAGCCATGGCTCGCCCCGACGTCCGGCTGCCGGCCGAACGTGGCGCCGGGGACGTCGGGTACCTTGTGTCAGGTGCCGTCGTCGGCGGACGCGGCCACGGCGGCGAGCACCTCGGCATCCGCGTGCGCCTCGTAGATCGTCGAGTTGCGTCGCGGCCCGCCGAGCACGGCGGTGACGAACTTCGCCCCCTCGATCACCTTCAGGTCGTCGTAGCTCATGCTGTTCGCCGGTCCTGGCTGGAACCGGGCGTAGTCGCCCATAGACGAGTTCGCGAGCTCCCGGGTGTACCCGACGTTCGCGCCGCCGCGGCCGAAGGGCTGCTTCCATGATCAACCGGGCTCACCCCGCACAGCACGGGGGGTCGGGTGGCCCAGGGGAATCTCACCCCCTGGGCTCCCGCGGAACCGTGCGTAACAGTCGCCCGTTACACGGCGCCATGGGAGCAAGCCTCGCCGGTCACTCCGCACCGCAGCTCGATTCGCCCGAGAACCTGCCCACGTCCGTTGCCACCAGCCCGGCACATCCTGCCCCTCGGCCCAGAGCAGGCTGACCCCACACCACCCCCACCCACGAACAGCCCAACACCCCAGAACCGGCACCGCGTGGGGGAGCGAGCGCGGCGCGCGGCGGTATGGATGGCGGCCAGCAGGTCCTCGGGGTCGGAGTCCTTGAGCAGATAGCCGTCCAGACCGCAGCCGAGGCTGCGCATGACCGCCCGGTCGTCGGCGTGCATGGTGAGCACCACGACGCGCAGCGCAGGCCAGGTCCGCTTCAGCGCCGCGCCGAGCTCGATGCCGTCCCCGTCGGGCGGATCGAGATCGATCACCGCCACATCCGGCGCCATATCCGGCTGTTCGCCGACCGCCATAAGCTCCACCCGCAGCACAATCCCACGGCCCGCGCCCGCCGCCATGACCAGTGACCCGCCGAGCTGATCGGCCCACCCGCGCCGTCGTCCCGCACGAGCACACACACCGGGCCAGCGCCCGTCGCGGGGCCCCGACGTGGCGCCTGTCGTGCTCACGTGCACCGCGACGGTGCGCGCCTCGCCGTGCCGCAACGCGTTGGTGACCCCCTCGGCGACCGACCGGTAGACCGCCACCGCCACCTCCGACGACACCTCCCCCTCCACCGCGGTCTGCAAGTGGCCAGCCGCCCGCCACCGTCGAATGTCGCCACCAGCCGCACCAGCCAGATCGCCGTCATGCAACGCGGAAGGCGCCAGACCGGCCACGATCCGGCGCAGGTCCCCGCGGGACTCAGCCAGAAGCGCCGCCGCCAGACGCGTCACCAGACCCGTGCCGACTCGGTCGATCTCACCGTTGTGAGTGAAACCTGCTCCGGTTCCACACAACCCGAGCGCTGTAACAGTGCGATCACAGAGAGCAACAGTACAAGCGTTCGTGAGAAATTGTGATACGCCACGTCCAATACAGACGTACCGCAAGTCTCTGACCTGCGAAAACAGTCGGGCTGACAGGATTTGAACCTGCGACCCCTTGACCCCCAGCGGTCACAAGGGTTCCACAGGTTCCAGCCCAGTCCGAACAGCTGGTCACAGCCCACAGAAAGTCCAGGTTAGGGCCTCCAGTCCAACCCGTCTCACCCCGTCCGTGAGAAACACGTGAGACGCGGCCCAGAAAGAGGCCCACCATGCCCGACCACCATCACCACCCCGAGCCCTCCGCAGCCAACGGACACACCGAGCCGATCCCCCTGCACGGCAACGGCGTACCCGCTGACACTCACTGGTCGGGACGGCCGCCGGGTCCACGATCGGGCCCGACCAGGAGCTGGCCGACCAGATACGCCGGCTACGCGCCACAGCCCGGCTCAGCGGCGAGCGCATCCCCGGACGGCCGGCACTGGTGGCGGCCACCGGCGCGACCCAGCACCAGGTCCGCAAGGTCCTCGACGAGATCACCCGGGAGGAAACCACCGGCCGCCAGGCCACACCAGCCCACACCAGCACCGCCGCCGAGCTGGCGCCAGCCCCGCCAGCGTTGGCGGCCACTCCCCCACCCCGACGATGCCGACGAGGTCAACCTCGCGAGCACCCGGCACGATCGGATCGGCGCCGACCCGACACAGGCCAGCGCCGGCGACGGGCAGCATCGGCGGCCACCCGCCTGGCCACTGGTGATCATCGGCCTCGCCGCCGCCATCTCCGTCTGGTCCGGGTGGGTCGGCCTCGGCCACCTCGCCGGCTTCGGCATGATCCAGCCGCTGCCCGGCGTCTGGGACCAGCTCCGCATCAACACCGCGGTCGTGTTGCCGATCTCCGTGGAGGCCTACGCCGCCTACGCCCTGCGCTGCTGGCTCACTGTCCGCGCCATCACCCCACGCGCCCGCATCGTTCGCCCGCCGCTCCGCCATCACCAGCCTGGCCATCGGCGCCACCGCCCAGATCGCCTTCCACCTCATGACCGCCGCCAGACTCGACCACGCGCCCTGGCCCGTCACCGTCGGCGTCGCCACCACCCCCGTCATCGTCCTCGGCCTCGCCACCACCCTCGCCAACCTCATCCGCAACCCCCAAGAAGATCACGCGGCGTAAACACCGGATCTGCGGAACCGCGCCGCCCGAACGGCATCGCCCGCATCCACTGCTGGCAACCAATCCGAGCAGCCACAGAGATCGACTCGTTGGTACCGGGACGCGGTCATGTCCGCATGCGGCCACGATGGCCCAGGCGGTACGGCTGCGCGAGCGCGCCCGAAGAGTGAGATACCCGAAACTGGGGAAACGCCGGTCGGAGGATGCGCCCGACAGGTCCGACGTCGCGATCACGCTCCACCCCAAGCAATAACCGACCCGGACAAGCTGAGGAATTGCGCAGGATCGCAAGAGCCTCATCGCTGACCGCGTCATCCATCAGCATGTATGGTTCCTCCCCCGCGGTCGCCGGAACGTCAACTGCCCGACCAGCACAGGCTCGTCGGTCAGCGTCTCGGTGATGCTGACCAACGCCGTCAGCCGGGGACCGGGTGCAGGTCGCCCGCGCGCGCGAGCATCGCCGACGCGATCGACACCGCCCGACCGACCAGGACCCGGGCGCGGTCCGCGCTGCCCGCGGATACGTCCAGGTCGTAGACGGCGCGACCGTTCACCGCCGCCTCGTATCCGACCCTGTCGGCGAACTGTGCGCGCATTCCACGGTAGGACGCGCGCAGGCCAACAGCCACGACACATCCATCCGGCTCCCGGACCCACCCGGCCTCGACCACCTCCACCCACCCAGGCGGCAACACAACCAGCGCGGGCCACTCAACACCCACCAGCACGCGCATCGCCTCGGTACTCCACACGATCACAGCACCTCACGACCCCCTCAGTACCTTACCGACCAACGGAAACAAGGATCCTGGCGAGCTCGTTGTGGCGACGCTGCGCGGAACGCCCTCAATCTCCCCGGTCTCAAGACCGTACTGGCACTCCGGGATGACTCTGGTCCCGGAGATTCATGCCGCCGTGTCCGGTTCTCCACAACCACGCGGTTTGTGGTGTGGAGCAGTCCAGGGCGGCGCTGTCCAGAGTCCCCAGAACACGACGGAAGGTACGTTCGCTGGGCACCAGATACCGACCCCGCAAGGCGTCACGCCGGGCACCCAACTGTTGGAGGACCCGCTGCGACGTGCCGGCAGACCATTGCCAGATCGCCGTGACCGAGTCATTGCCCACCACCAGCATCGCGCACGCCGCCAACGCCAGCACCACCACCAGTTCGTGGCGCAGACCCTGCCGATGCCGCCGATCGGGCACCCGTGACAGCCTCGCCAGCAGCGAGGATGCCGGGACCACGGGATCGGACCCGGCCTGGTCGACTCCCCGGGCCAGATCGGCCAACTGGTCAAGGGCAGGGCTGAACGACGATACTGTGGACACGGACGCGGCTCCTGAGATCCTTCGGCTTAGACACCTGAAAGATCATCAGAAGCCGCGTTCGTCCGTTCACCCGGACCACCCGTGCCAGCGACAACATCCAACAGTACAAACAGGACACAACACTCACATCACCAGAACGCCGGGGCCGTGCCCGCCCAGGCCCGCGCCCGGCCCGGCGATCCGGACAGTCCGCGGGTGGTGGCCCGCTCGGACTCCGCCGGCACCCACGCCTTCGCTCAGGCCTGCCGCGACCGCGGCGTGTGGTTCTCCTTCGGATTCCCCGTCGACACCCGCATCCAACAGATCGTCGACCAGGTACCCGACCACTGCTGGAAACCGGCGATCGAGTCCGACGGCGAGATCCGGGACGGCGCCTGGGTAGCGGAGGTGACCGGCATGCTCGACCTGACCACCTGGCCCGAAGGCTCGACGGTGATCCTGCGCGCGGAACGCCCCCATCCCGGCGCGCAGTTGACCTTTACCGACGCTGACGGGCATCGGATCACCGCAGTCATCACTGCCCGGATCTGCGGGGGTACGGCGACAGCGAACAAGCCTGCGGCCACGTCCCCGGACACCTACTCGAAGCGAACCATGAGCAATACGTAATGGAACCAGTGGCTACAAAAAAAAAAA
>CAVSGQ010000018.1:0-75241 GCA_963727495.1 uncultured Actinomycetota bacterium
CCGCCTCCCGCAGAGCCGCCACCGACGACCGCATGATTCCCCGGCCCGTGCGGCGCGCGGCGCGGGCCGCGTCGTGGGCCGAGGTCATGGCAGGAGCAGGCGGGCGAGCTCGTCGAGCAGCGCGGTCACCCGCCGGGCCTTGGCGGAGTCGCCCACGGCGCGCCGCACGGTGTCGTCGATGCCGCGGCCGGCCCGCCGGACGACGGCCCTGACCGTGGCGTCGGTGGCCCGCGCCCGGGTGCGTCGTCCGTCGGCCGGGTCGGCCGCCGTGGTGATCAGCTCGCGCTCCTTCAGCCGCGCGATCGAGGCGGACACATGGCTCTGCGCGAATCCGGTGCGCCCGCTGATCCCGCTGACCGAACCGTCCGGATGGGCGATCACATCCTCGAGGACCGCCTCCTCACCAGGCGTCAGGAGGGCAGGTGGTGCTGCTCACAGCGGGGCTGGACACCCGCGCCTTCCGGTCGGAGTGGCCGGACGGCCTGACGGTGTTCGAGCTCGACCTGCCCGAGGTGCTGACGTTCAAGGAGCACGCCCTGGCCGCCCGGGCGGCGCAACCACGGTGTGCCCGCGTGACCGCGCCGACCGACCTGCGCGGGGACTGACGAAGCGCGCTCGTCGCAGCGGGGTTCCGGGCCACCGCCCGCACCGCGTGGCCGGCCGAGGGACTGCTGCTGCACCTGTCCGCCCCGCAGGCCACACACCTGCTCACCACCGTCGGCGAGCTGTCGGCCGCCGGCAGCCGATTCGCCTGCGACACCGCGCGCCGCCGACGGCTCGCCGCTGGCCCGGGCGCGCGCGATGCCGGCCATGGCCGAGTACACGACGCTGTGGAAGGGAGGGCTCGGCGCCGAGACCCCCGACCGGCTGCGCCGCCTCGGGTGGTGGGCCGAGCTGCACGACCTCGCCGCGGTCGCCGCCGCGCACGACCGTCGCGTCCGTGACGCTCGCGGCGATCAGCCGTCCGAGCGGCCGGACTCGATCGTGATCTCGATGCAGTGGGTGGCGATCTCGCCGTTGGGCAGCCGCTCGTCCCAGCGCCGGGCTCGACCCCTGTCCGGCGCGTAGCACCGTCACGTCGACGTCACCGCTGTCGGGCACCGTGGTCGACGTGCCGATGGTGATCTTGAAAGCACCACTCGAAGATCGTCCCGTGCGGCCCCCACACCGAGACGCAGAACTCCCAGGACCAGGTGGTCGACGACGAGTGCGGGCCGGACTGCTGGGTCGCGGGCCCCACCCGGATCTCCGACCGCACGTCGGCGCAGTCGAGCTTGCCGCCCAGGCTCTCCCGCGGCACGGTCAGTACGACGTCGTGGTGGGGTCCCGCCCCCAGCCCAGCTGAATAGCCCCCACTACCCGACAGTCGCTGTCAACCTCGCGCTTTGCGTGGGTCGGGGAAGCCGAGGCTGAGGTAGCCGGGTGCGCGTTTGGCCAGGGAGGAGGCGAGTACGCCGGTGTTGATGTCGTGGTAGTCGTGCACGGCCCCGGCGTTGTGGTTCTTTGCCCGGTTTGACCGTGTCGGTTTGATGCTGAAGACGGCGAAGACCGCGTCGTGGTTGTGGAGGTCGCGTCGGGCGTTGGCGATGTTGGCGCGTCCGGCCATGCGGAACGTGTTGATCGCCAAGTTGTGGAAGGTGGCCAGCGCTCAGGGTGCCGTACCGGTCCTGAGCTGGGAAGAGTCCTCGTGGAATGTCACATCACGGGTCCAATGCAGGCGGTTCTACTCGCGTGAGTTCCGCGAGCGTGCGGTGGCGTTGGTGCTGGAGCAGCAGGCTGAGTACGGCTCGCAGTGGGAGGCGATCCGTTCCTCGGTGGCGTCGGTGTCGTCGGTGTACTCGTGCGTGCCGTGGTGTGTGGCTGGGTCGGCGCCGGGCAGTGCCTGGAGATGGACACACAGGTGGGCTGAACCGGCCACAGGTTTGCACTGACGACCAATGGACCATGCGAGGCGGCTCCTACCTCTGCCACGCTTCGTACTGTAACCGCTACCGCGTCGCCGCACGCACCCACAACTCGGCTGACGCCAGCGTCGGCAATCTCGGATTCCGGTGCGCGGCCTCGGAATGAGCCGAGGAGTAGGGAGGATTTCCTCCTGGCTCGTCATGCTTCGTGTCGGTGGGCAGCCTGCGGCTCCACTCACGTCGGCGACGCCGATGCGGATCCCGGCGCGGTGCCGCTGCCGTGTGCGACGCCGTTTCCGACACTGGCTCCGGCCTCCGCGAGTACTGACCGCAGCCATATGTGTTCGGGGTCGCGGTCGTGCATCGGGTGCCACCAGAGTGCCTCGGTGAGCGGGACCACGTCGTAGGGGCAGGGCAGTGCCCGTACGTCACCGGTGCGGACCAGCCGGCGGGCGAGATGTCCTTGGACGAGGCCGATCCGGTCGGTGCCGGCGATGAAGTACGGCAGCGCGACGAAGCTCTCGACCACGACCTGCACGTTCGGCTGCACACCGAGGATCTGCAGCTGACGGTCCGCGGGAGTGAACGCGGTGGAGGAGTTGTAGGTGAGCACCCACGGAAGGTTGGCCAGGTCGTCCATGGTCAGCACGTCGCCGACGCGGTCGTTGTCCGTGGCGACCAGGCACACCCACGTGTCCCGGTACAGGTCCTGGTGTGGCATGTCGGACAGGAAGCCGTGCGGGAAGACCAGTCCGTCGACCTCCCGCAGGGCCTCACCCGCCGACTCGATGACGGCCGGGGTCTGGTGCTGGAACCGCAGCCGCACGCCGGGCGCGCGGTCGGCCATGATCCGTGCCACCGACGCGCCGAGCACGACCATCGGGTAGTCGGAGCTGAGCAGGGTGAAGTCGCGGCGTGAGGTGGCCGGGTCGAAACCGGGTTCACTCGCGAACACGCGTTCCGCGCCGGTCAACGCCACCCCGACCCGCCGCCGCAGCGCGACCGCGAGCGGGGTGAGCTCATATGAGTTGCCGACCCGGGTGAGCAGCTCGTCGCCAAAGTGCCGGCGCAACCGGGCCAACGAGGCGCTCAACGCGGGCTGGCTGAGCCCGAGTGACGCGGCGGCGCGTGTCACGCTGCGCTCGCGCAGCAACGCGTCGAGCGGGATCAGCAGATTGAGGTCGAGATGGGACAGCGGCACCACCCCATCCTATAACCACGGGTGATAATGATCATCAGCAGTTTCGGCTTCCCGGATGAACCCGTGTCCGCGCAGAGTAGGCCGCAGCAGGCCGTCACCGCGGACGAAAGGGGTGCTCACGTGGCCGGACGAGCAGCTGCGACCAGATTCGCCCGGCACGTTCCGCACGGATGTCCACGTCCGGGAGCTGTCGCGGTCCGGCCCGGTGATGTCCTCGGCTCCGGCACCTGCGGCAACGACGGCTGCCTTGCAAAGCTCTGGGGCCGGCGAGGAGAACCCGGGCCGCCAGCGCCGAGGGCCGGTGACGTCCTGACGATGACGGTGACAGGCATCGGGACCGTCACCAACACCGTCGTCGAGGGACGAGCGTCTTGGTCGACCCCATGTGCGCGGCGCCGTCCCCGCCACCGACCCGACTCCCCCACGACGAAGTGAGGCACCGATGCCCGACGGACAACTCGACTCGGCAACGCCCACCGCCACCGCGCCACCTCGCGAGGCCGGCCTGCTCCAACTCGTCCTGCTGCTCGCGGGTAGCTGCATGCCCGTCCTCGGCGCCGTCCTCATCGCACCGGTCCTCCCACAGATCACCGCCGCGTTCGCCGACGTCGCCGGTGTCGACGTGCTGGTCCCGATCGTGCTGACCGTGCCGGCGCTCGTCGTCGGCCTGTCCGCCCCGTTCGCCGGGCTGCTGGCCGACGCGATCGACCGCAAACGGGTGCTGATCGTCGCGATGATCGGCTACTCGGTCGTCGGCACCGCGCCGCTCTACCTCGACACGCTGCAGGCGATACTGGTCAGCAGGGTCCTCGTCGGTGTCTGCGAAGCCGCGATCATGACCTGCTGCACCACGCTCATCGGCGACTACTGGTCCGGCATCCGACGCAAGCGCTACCTCGGGATGCAGGCACTGGTCACCGCCATCGCCGCCACCGTGTTCCTCGGCCTCGGCGGCGCGCTGGGCGCGGCGGGCTGGCGCGTCCCGTTCTGGCTCTATCTCGCCGCCGCCGTCATCGCGGTCCCGATGACGCTCGCGATCTGGCAGCCGCACCGGCCCGCACGCACCGGACGACGCCTCGAACCCGTGCCCTGGCGCCGCCTCGCCGGCCCGTGCGTGGTGACCCTGTTCGGCGGCATCGTGTTCTACGCCCTGATCGTCGAGTTGTCGTTCGTGTTGAACGACGTCGGCCTCACCTCGAGCGCCGCGATCGGCGGCGTCGCGGCGCTGATGTCACTGGCCACCGCGTTCGGCGCGTGGTCGTTCGCCCGCGTCGCGCGGCATCCCGACCGGCTGCTGCTGTCGATCGCGTTCGGCCTGTCCGCGCTCGGCCTAATGACCGTCTACGTCACGACATCGGTCGCGGTCATCGCCGTCGGCGCGATGATCACCGGTCTCGGCACCGGGCTGCTCCTGCCGACCCTGGTCACCTGGGCGGTCGACCGGCTGACCTTCGCCCAACGCGGCCGCGGCACCGGGCTGTGGACAGGCAGCTTCTTCGTCGGCCAGTTCCTCTCGCCACTGGTGATCACCGGCGTCGGGACGGGGACCGGTGGTCTCCAACCAGCGCTGGGCGTGCTCGGCGTCGCCGCCCTCCTCGCGGTGCCTGCCATCCTGCTGACCGTCCGACCTCCGGCGACGGCGGCGAACGGAAGTGCGGTGTGACCGGGCCCCCCCGGCTCGAGGACCTCGGCGGCGGGCTCTACGCCTACATCCAGCCCGACGGCAGCTGGATGATCAACAACACCGGGCTCCTCGTCGCCGCCAACGGTGTCGTCGCGGTCGACTCGTGCTCGACGGAACGACGGACCCGCGCCTTCCTCGACACCGTCCGGGCCGTCAGCGAGACCCCCGTCCACACGCTGCTCAACACCCACAGCCATCCCGACCACACCGCCGGGAACGGCTGGTTCCCCGGCGCCACGATCATCGCCCAGGAACGCACCCGCGCCGACCTGCTCGCCGTCAGGAACGCGCCGCCACTGCACGACATCTTCGAACCCATCCACATCGGCGACCTGCCACCCGCACCACCGTTCCTGACCTACACCGACGGCATCACACTGTGGGTGGACGACCTCAGATGCGAGGTCCGGTACGTGGGCACACCGGCACACACCACCAACGACTCCATCCTCTGGATACCGGACAGATCCATCCTCTACGCGGGCGACCTCCTGTTCTCCGGCGGCACCCCGTTCCTACTGTCCGGCTCGATCACCGGCGCCATCGACGTGCTCACCAACGTCATCACCCCGCTCGACGCCCGCACGATCATCCCCGGACACGGCCCGGTCTGCGACGCGGAGACGATCGGGACGACCCTCGACTACCTACACTTCGTCCAGGACCTCGCCCGCAGCGGCGTCGACGCCGGAGTGTCCCCGCTCGACGCCGCACGAGAGTCCGACCTCGGCGAGTACGCCGCATGGAGCGAACCGGAACGCATCGTCGGCAACCTGCACCGCGCATACGCCGAGATCCACGGCGCCCAACCCGGCGCCCCGATCGACATCCCGGCCGCGTTCCGGGACATGGTCACCTACAACGGTGGGCGACCACTCAGCTGCCGGGCATGAAACACGCTCTTCGGGAACCCAGATCTCACAGGCCAGGGTCCATGTCCGGCGCCCCCGGCTACCCGCCCGACAGCAATGAAGCCGTGTGCGCGCCGCGTCCGCTTACGGCTCCTGTGCCTCCACGAGTACCGACCGCCTGTGTTCGCGTCGCGATCGCGCATCGGGTGCCACCACAGTGCCGCGGTGAGTAGGACGACGTCGTAGGGACGGGTCCTGGAGTGTGTGGCAGTGGCGATGAGCTCGTGGCCGACGACGGTGGCTGGTCTGTGGCCGCGCATCGATGAGTGGGGCCGTGCAGGCGGGAACCTGCGGTGGGCCCGGATGCCCTGGCGGCACAGCATCGGTGGAGGCGGTCATTCCGAGGCGGGATCTCCGGCGGGCGCCGCGCGTCCGACCGACGGCCCGCGGATCTCGGCCAGGATGCGGGCGCGCTGCTCGGCGAAGCGCGGGTCGCTCTTCGTGGCGATCTGGTCTCGGTCGCGGCCCAGGTCGACGTCGACGATGTCGACGACACGGGCGGGGCTGCCCGCCAGCACCACCACCCGGTCGGAGAGGTACACGGCCTCGTCGATGTCGTGGGTGACGAGCACGACGGAGATGCCGAGGTCGCGGCGCAGCCCGAGGACGAGGTCCTCGAGGTCGAAACCGGTCTGGGCGTCCACGGAGGCGAACGGCTCGTCCATGAGCAGGATCTCGGCGTCGTAGGCCAGGGCACGGGCGATGCTGACGCGCTGCTGCATGCCTCCCGACATCTCCCACGGATACTTGTCCTCGGCACCGGCCAGCCCCACCGCGCCGAGCCACCGCATGGCCGTGGCACGGCGTGCGCCCCGGCGGATGCCCTTTCCCTGCAGCGGCAGGGCGACGTTGTCCCAGGCCCGCATCCACGGCAGCAGGGAACGGCCGTAGTCCTGGAACACGACGCCGATCGCGGGCGTCGGTGTGGTCAGCGGATGCTCCCCCAGCCGCACCTCGCCCGACGTCGGCGGCTGCAGCCCGGCCAGGCACCGCAGCAGGGTCGTCTTCCCGACCCCGGACGGGCCGACGACGGCGACGAACTCGCCCGGCTCGACCCGCAGATCCAGGTCGGCGACGACGGGCGCCCGCCCAGTAGCGTAGGTCTTGGTCAGGCCCTGCGTGTGCAGCGCTCGCACGCCCGAGCGACGCTGCCCCGGCGCGGTGTCGATGGTCATGAAGATCCTCCCGCGGTTGAGGTCGAGGCGAAGTACCAGCGCAGGACGATGCGCTCGATCAGCGCGAACGCCGTGCTCAGCACGTATCCGACGACGCCGACGAGCAGGGTGCCCGCCCAGGTGTTGGCCACGTCGAAGCTGCGCCCGGCCTGCAGGATGAAGAATCCGAGGCCGCGGTCGGCGCCGAACAGCTCACTCACGATCATGATCACGACGCCGACGGCGAGCGACACCCGTATGCCAGCCATGATCTGCGGTAGCGCCCCAGGCAGGACGACACGGCGGAAGCGCAGCGCAGCGGGCAGCCGGTAGGCCCGGCTGGTGTCGGCGAACCCGGTCTCCATGCCGCGCGCCCCGTCGATGGTGTTGAGCAGCACCGGCCAGACGCAGCCGAGGGCGATCGTGAAGATCTTGGGCGCCGCGCCGATGCCCAGGACGCCGATCACGATCGGCACCAGAGCCACCTGCGGCACCGCACGAGCGAACTGCAGGAGCGGGTCGAGTATGCGCTGCAACCAGCCGTACTCCGCGATCAGCAGGCCGAGGCCCACGCCGAGCACCGTCGCGATCAGCAGGCCCATGGCGAGGTTGCCCAGGCTGTAGGCGGCGTGCCCGACCAGGGGGCCCGCGGTGAGGCCGTTGCCCAGCGCGGCGAGGATCGTGCGCAGCGGCGGGAAGTAGATCGATCGGCTGCCCGACGAGGCGACCCACCACACGACGACCAGCAGCGCGGGCAGCCAGAGAGCCGCCGCGGTGTCGCGCGCCGCCCGCCCGCCGGTCACACCCGCCGCCCGACGGTCGCCGTGCGGTGCGGTGCGTGCCAGCGCAGCGTGCGCCGTTCGAGCGCGACGAGCCCGGTGTTGATCGCCAGCCCGACGGCACCCGCGACGAGCACCACGGCAAGTCCGCCGGCCGGGTAGCCGCCCTGCTGGGCGAGGTTGATCTCGTAGCCCAGCCCCGATGTCTGGGTGAGCACCTCGACGCCGACGGAGACGAGCACGGCCGTCGCGGCGGCGATCCGCAGCCCGGTCGCGAGGTAGGGCCCGGCGGTGGGGAGCACGACGCGACGGAAGCGCAGGTGCGCGGGCAGGCCGTAGGAGCGGACGGTGTCGACAACGACGCGGTCCATCCGGCGGACCCCCGACAGCGCCTGCACCAGGATCGGCCAGACGCAGGCCAGCACGACGACGACGATCTTCATCCGGAGCGACGCCCCGAGCAGCAGGATCATCACCGGCAGCAGGGCGACCACCGGGAACGACCGGCCGACGTCGACGAGCAGCCGGGTGCACCGGTCCAGGCCGGGTCGCACCCCGATGACGAGGCCGAGCGGGACGCCGATCATGACCGCGATCCCGAGCCCGGCGGCCGCCCCCACCAGCGTGGCCAGCAAGGCCGACCAGGTGGTGCCGGTGCCGAGGGTCGTCACGAGCGCGACCACGACGTCGGCGGGTGGCGGCAGCAGGTCGCGACTCAGCAGGCCTGACCAGACCACGGTCTGCCACGCGGCGACCAGGACGAGCACGGCGGCCAGCCGGGCCGCCACGAGCCGCCGGCCGGTCATGCCGTCGGGCAGACCGGCGCGATGACCGCGCCGATGTCGGGAACGTTGTCGATGAAGCCGAACTTCCGCATCGCCGCGGCCGTCGCCTTGGTCGCCTCCCGGTCCACCCTCGTGGTGAACGGCGGGATCGCACGGATCGCGTTGTACTGCGGCGGCTGCTTGGTGTGCTTGTCGTCGACGTCGCGGATGGCCTTCTGGTTGGCGTTGGCGTAGTCGACGGCCTCGACGATCGCGGCGTTGAACCGCTCGACGACCGGCCCGTTCTCGGCCAGGTACTGCTTGGACGCGCCGAACACGACGGCGGGCCCGTTGGCCAGATGGACGAGCACGGTGGGCTCCACCAGCCGCATCCCCGTGTCGCCGTCGACGCGGAAGTACGGGCCGATCAGGTAGACGGCGTCCACGGTGCCCTGTTTCAGTGCGTCGATCATGCCGGCGATCGGGAGTTCGACGAACGTGATCGTCGCCGGGTCGATGCCGTTGGCCTCGGCCGAGAGCATGGTCCCGAGCTGGGTGGTGTCCTTCAGCCCGGACAGGCCGACCTTGCGGCCGGCGAGATCGGCCGTGCTGCGGATCGGGCTGTCGTCGAGCACGACGAGCCCCGCGGCGGCCGGCGGCACCGAGTTGAGCGAGCCCAGCGTGATGCTCACCGGAGTGCCCCGCGACGCCGCGTTGATCATCGCGACGCCTCCCGACATCGCGATCTGGGCCTGCCCGCTCAGCAGTTGGGGGATCTGGGCGTCGGCCGTGCCGCCGGGGGTGGCCTTGACGGTCAGGTCGTGCTTCTCGAAGAATCCCTGGTCCTGAGCGATGTAGACGGTCTCGAACGCCACGGGCGCGAGCAGGACGTTCAGTGTCGCCGGACCGGTGGCCTGGGCGGGCGAGCCGGAGCCGCAGCCGGTCGCGCCGAACAGCAGGGAGGCGGAGAGCGCGCCACCCGCGGAGCGGATGAGATCGCGTCGGGACAGCGGGGACATGGGGTCCTCCTCGGGGTGTGCCGGGCCGGGTGGGTCAGTGGTGTCCGCTCAGGAACGCGTCCACGTGCGGGGTGAGACTCTGATCGGCGGTGCCGAGGTGCAGCACCGGACTGAAGTGGTTGTGGTGAGGCAGGTAGGCCAGGTGCGGCCAGCGGCCGCGGGTGTCGACGACGGCGTCGACGAGCGCACGGGCCTGCCGGTGGTGCGACGGCGGGTCCCACTCGCTCACGGTGACGAGTAGCGGGATGTCGGATGCGGCGAGCCCGGCCAGCGGCGCGAGCGCGGCGAGATCGGCGTCGGGTCCGTAGTAGCGGCGCAACAGGGCGGCATCAGGGAAGCCGGCGAGGTCGTACATGCCCGACAACAGCATCGCACCGGCGACACCGGCGATCGGCGGTCCGCCCGTGGCTATCAGGTCGGCGACGTGGGTGGCGCCCGCGGACGCGCCCATGAGCACGATCCGCTCCGGGTCACCGCCGTGGGCTCGGGCGCGCGCGCGAACCCAGTCGAGCGCGGCGGCGAGGTCCTCGCGGCCGGCCGGGTAGCGGTGCTCGGGCGCGAGGCGGTAGTTGACGGTCACCCCCACGAGCCCGAGGTCGACCGCCCAGGCGCCGACGTTGTCGTAGAAGGGCCCGTCGGGTGTGGCCTTCTGGCCGCCGACGAAGTTGCCGCCGTGCACGAACACCACCACCGGGCACGCCTCGCCGACGGGGTCGGCGGTGAACACGTCGAGGCGGTGGCGCTCGTGCGGCCCGTAGGCGGCGTCACGGGTCACCGCGAGTTCCGGTGTCACGCGTTTCCGGTCGCGGTAGAGCTCCGCGGTGCGCCGGGCGTGCTCGGGGGAGATCGTGTCGCCGATAGCCAGCAGTTCGGCCGCGGCGGCGCGGTCCACGGCGCTCACCGCACCGCGTAGTAGGTGAAGATCGTGTGGTCCGGGTCGGCGTGCCGCTGGCCGGTGCCGACGAAGACGGTCCTGGTCAGCCAGTCGTGCGGACCGGTCGGCGCGTCGAAGGTGGGCGTGACGCGGAAGTAGAACTCCGCGTCCCCGCCCCAGCTCGGGTCGTCGGTGGGGGTGTCCCCGCCGTCGGTGCGGTAGAGGTAGCCGCAGTTGTTGACGTAGATGGGCGAGCCGTCGGAGGCCTCCAGCATGTAGTGAGCGTTGAGCCCGTAGGCGCTGGCGTAGTCGGCTCCGCTGCGCGGGATCACGCGGCCCTTCAGGCATGGGCCCCAGACCTCGCCGCTGACGGCCGGCACGTACACGCGCTTGCCGACGGGAGAGGTGAACCGGACGCGTTCGGCGAAGTCGATCCGGATACTGAACGCGTACTCCAGGTCGATGGTCGGGACGGCGATGTCCTCGGAGGTGCTCACCGGTGGGCCTTTCTTCTCACATGGGTCAGGTGTGGAGCACGTAGCGGGCCACCCGGATGCGCCGGAACAGCCTGTCGAGCAGGTCGTAGTGGACGAAGTTGGTGCAGCGCAGCACGTCGCCGCGCGCCAGCGGCCGCATCGAGAAGTCCGGCAGGTCGCGGTGGCGGCGGAACTCGGTGTTCAGCTCGACGGCCTTCCCGGGGGTCGGTGAACGGCAGGATCGGCAGCGCAGGCCCGAACTGCTCCTCGTCGACCAGCCGGACCCCGGGCCCGATGCCGGTCACCAGGGTCGGCGGGTAGAAGTTGCCCGGCCGGTCCAGCGGCGCACCGCCGGTCAGCGCGATGCCGCCATGGGCGAGCGCGTCGTCCACCAGCTCACGGACCCGGTCGTACTGGGGTCGCGTGGCGAGCGGGCCCATCGTGGAGTCGGGGTCGAAGGGGTCGCCGAGCACCGCGGCCTCGGCCAACGACACGAGCGCGGACTGCAGCTCGCCGAGCACGTCGGTGTGCACGTAGAGGCGCTTGATCGCCGCGCAGATCTGCCCGGACAGTCCGAACGCACCGCGGTAGTGCAGCGGCGCCACGGTGGCCACCTCGACGTCGGGCAGCACGATCGCGGCGTCGTTGCCGCCGAGCTCCAACAGCAGCCGCTTCAGCGTCGGGGCGGCGGCGGCCGCGATCGCCCGGCCCGCGGCGACGCTGCCGGTGAACGCGATCATGTCGGTTTCGGGGTGGGCGGTCATGGCGGCGCCGAGATCGTCGTCGCCGGTCAGCACGTTGACCACACCCGCCGGAACGACGTCGGCGAGCAGCCGGGCCAGCAGCAGCGACGAGAACGGGCTGAACGGCGACGGCTTGGCCACCACCGTGTCGCCCACCAACAGTGCCGCGGCGATCTTGTTGACCAGCATCAGGACCGGCGCGTTCCACGGGGTGATGGCGGCCACCACGCCGACCGGTTCGCGCAGCAGCTCGACCCGCTGTTCGGGGTCGTCCTTCAGCACGTCGTGCGGGATCGGCGCCTCGGCGTAGTAGCGGGCGTGCTCCGCGGCGCCGGTGAGCTCCATCCGCGACGCGCGGAGAAGCTTGCCGGTCTCCCGGCTGACCAGCCGGGCCAGTGGCTCGGCGTGCCGGTCGAGCACCGCGGCCACCAGGAGCAGCACCTCCCGGCGGGTGTCCTCGTCGGCGGCCCAGCCGGGCTGGCTCGCCCGCGCCGCGGCGAACGCCGCGTCAAGCTGTGCGGCCGAGGCACGTGGGCAGTGCGCAAGGAGCGCGCCGGTGGAAGGGTCCTGGACCTCGAAGGTGTCGTGTGCGGGTTCGATCCGGCCGTCGACCAGGCTGCCGAGTCCGCCCAGGTCAGTGTTGGGATCGCTCAAGGTCGCCATGCGGGCAGCCCTCCCAGCTCGGTCGCGCCGACCCAGGTGCCGTGGAACGAGGGCCGGAGGTGGAACGGGATCTGGATCCTGGCGACGGGGCCCGCCGCGATGTCGGCCGTGTCGAGCACGACCAGCTCACAGCCGTCGGCGGGCCACCGGTTGACGACGCTGAGCAGGTAGCCGTCGCCCTCGTCGGCGTCGGGGTGGCGGGCCACGAAGACCGGTTCCTGGGCCGACCGGTCGTCGCCGACGTACCAGGAGTCGACATGCCCGTCGGAGTGGTCGATCTGCGCGAGGGTGTTGAAGAAGACCCCCCGGCCCAGCTCCGGGTGCACCGGTCTGGACGGGTCGCGGGCCAGCAGGAACCCGCGGCGGTAGGCCCGGGTGGCGACCCGGGGGTCGACATCGGGGAAGTCGACCGGGACGTCCCACAACCGCCGCTGGGTGAGCGTGGGCTCGGGCGCCCGGGTGTCGATGGTCCACCGCGTCAGGTACTGGCGGGTGCGTTGCGGGTCCGGCGGGCCGCCGGCGCGGCGGGGCAGCGGCGCGGTCTCGGCCACGCACAGGTCGACGTGCACGAACCGGCCGTCGTCGAAGGCATTGAGGGTATGGAACGACCACATCGGCGGGGCATCCACCCAGATCACGTCGGTGACCGGGCCGGTGCGCGGCACGATCCCGATGCGCGTGCGCAGCGTGTCGTCCCAGAACCAGCGCGGACCGCCCGCGCGCAGCACCTCGTCGTCGGTGGTGGCGGGCATCACGGGGAACACCACGAAGTTCTCCGATACCGCCCAGTCGTGCAGCATGCTGCGGTAGGGCGGATGGAACCACTGCTCGTCGGTCAGCGTGCCATCGGCCGCGGCGCGGCAGAAGGCGATGTCGTCGGAGCCCTCCCCGGCCGCGGCGTAGCCGAAGAACACCAGCTCGCCGGTCACCGGGTCGACCTTCGGATGCGCGGTGGTGGTCTGCGACCGCAACGCCCCGTCGAACGTCCACTTGCCGAGCGTCTCGAGGGAGACCGGGTCGAGGTGGTGGGCGAGCCCGTCCTCCTTGAGCGCGAACAACCTGCCGCCGTGCCAGAGCATGTTGGTGTTGGCGGTCGTCCGGTCCATGCCCTCGACGGCGGGGTCGTCGGTCCACGGGTTGCGGTAGCCGCCGAACAGTGCCCGGCGGGCCCGCCGCTCGCTCAGCATCTTCTCGGTGCGCACGTAGCGGGTGCGCAGGTCGACGTGGCCGTCGGTGAAGGCCAGCATGAGCACCATGCCGTCGCCGTTGATGTAGATGTCGTCACCACTGCGCGGCGGGAACTGAGGCTCGGGCCCGCAGCGGTAGAGCGCACCCTGCAGGGCGGCGGGCAGCGTGCCGGAGTACTCCAGCTCGTAGACGTCGGCCTCGACGCGCATGGGGCGGTTGACCCCGGAGAACGCGTTGGTGGCCGGGAAGGCGGGACCGGCGATGCTGTCCCGGATCGAGCCGCGGGTGTCCTCCGTGGGCACGGCCGTCACGTCGCCACCTCCGCCGAGCTGTGGGCGAACGGGCCGGGCGCCGTCGCGCGGCGGATCCGCGCGGCGATGTGCTCGGCCATCGCGATCACCGTCAGGTTGAGGTTGGCCGAGACGATCGAGGGCATGATCGACGCGTCGACGACGCGCACGCCCTCCACGCCGAGCACCCGGGCCTCGGGGTCGACGACGGTGTCGGGATGGTCGGGCGGGCCCATGCGGGCCGACGAGCACACGTGCATGACGTCCTTGACCATGGCTGTGACGGCGTCCTTGTCTGCTGGGACGGCCGGCGGGTCGGTGGTGATGGCGCGGAACGGCCCGGTGGCGGCCAGCTCGGCGACCAGCGCGACGGCGTCGGTCATCCGCGCCAGGTCGGCCGGTTCGTCGAGCAGCCGCAGGTCGAGCTCCGGGCTGGTGAGGGGATCGGCGGAGCGCACGGTCAGGCCGCCGCGGGAGAATGCCTGGTTGAGCTGGACGGCGACGGCGGCGGTGGGCAGACCGAACCAGTAGTTGTGGTTGCTGGCCATGAGCATCATGTCGTTGGGGGCGCAACCCGGATGGCCGGAGCTGTATCGCAGGATGGCGTTCGTCGGCCGGTTCCCCACACTCGTCATCGCCTCCGGCCGCACCCCCGAGCTCCACGAACAGCACCGCGTGGTCCTGGATCCCGCGGCCGACGGGAAGCACCTGCCGCGGGGAGATCCCCAGCTCGTCGAGGGTGTCGCGCGGCCCGATCCCGGACCGCACCAGCAGCGCGGGGGAATGGATCGCCCCGGCGGCGAGCAACACCTCGCCACCGGCGGCGAGGTCGATGCGCTCGCCGCCGGCCATCCTCACCCCGACCGCGTGGTCGGCACGGTCGAACAGGATGCGGTCGACGTGCGCGCCGCCGCGGATGCGGAGGTTGGCCGCTCGCGAGCCGGTTCCAGGTAGCCGTCGTTCGTCGAGACCCGCACCCCGTCGCGGATGTTCATGGCGAACGCCGCCGCGCCGGTGGAGCCGGGGGCGTTGTGGTCGGGGTCCCAGGGATGCCCGGCGTCCAGCGAGGCCTGCAACAGCGCGAGGTCCACGCCACCCCAGCCGGACGCGCCCCCGGCGGCCCAGCCGTCCAGGTCCTGCGGCGTGGCCCGGATCGCGCACAGCCCGTTGACCATGGAGCTGCCACCCAGTCCCCGGCCGCGCCGGTAGGGCAGATACCCCTGCGTCGCGTGCCGCCGGGCCTTGATGTCGGTCCAGAAGAACTCGGGGTTCTGCTCCTCGCGCACGGCCGTGAGGGACAGGCCGCGGCCGAGGTTGCGGTCACGGAACGCCACGGGGGTGTCGGCCGACCGGTAGTCGGGCCCGGCCTCGAGCAGCAGCACCTGCGCCGCGGGGTCCTCACTCAGCCGTGCGGCCACCACCGCGCCGGCGGAGCCGGCTCCGACGACGACGTAGTCCCAGATGGCCATGACGTAGGACGGTAGCGACCGGACGACATCAATGACAAGATTCTTGTCATAACGTCTCCGTCAAGAACATCTGATAAGTGCTGATCAGAGATGCGAATCGACCTTGTATGACAAGTTACTTGTTATTCTTTGTCGAAGCGACGACGCCATCGGGACGGGGTTGTTCCAGCATGCCCAGCGCGGCGCAGCACGTGCGCAGCGACGCCAGCAGCGGCTCCTGGTCGTCCTCCGGGACCGCGCCCAGGAGCTCCCGTTCGATCTGGATCACGACCGCGTCGCACACCCGCTGGAACCGCTCACCGCTTGCCGTCAGGTGCAGTCTCATGACCTTCTGGTGATCGAGATCGGGCGTCCGGCCCACCAGCCCGCGCTTCTCCAGGCCCGCGACCAGCTGGCTCATCGCCTGCGGGCTGACCTTCGAGTACCGGGCCAGCTCGGCGGTCGAGAGTCCGGGCAGCCTCCGCAACGTGGTCAGCACGCTGAACTGATGCGCGGTCATCCCCAGCGCCCGCAGCTGGTCGTCCATGCGCACCCGCACGCCCAGCTCCAGACGCTTCACCAGATAACTGAGCCGACCCAGGGGGTCGAGCGGTTCGTCCGACACGCCACGACAATAAGGGCCCCCGCCGGGGCTCCCCCGTGCGGCCGTCCGGCCCGGACACCAGTCCCGGCCTCACACTGGCGTCGACCGGCGGGGTCACGTCGGCTCCCGGTGGGCCGTGGTGCTCGCGACGTCCCGAGCGGGCCGTGTCCGTGGCCGGTTCCACGCCGGCCGTACCGGCGCGGCGTCCTGGCCCTTCACGACGGTGTTGCTGATCGTTCCAATGCCCTCCACCGTCATGGTCACGATGTCGCCGGGCACCAGTGGCGGTGGGTCCTGGGTGCCCCGTCGCCCCCACAGCTCGGCGAGGCAGCCGCCGTTGCCGCAGGTCCCGGACCCGAGGACGTCACCGGGCCGGACCTGCGCGCCGCGGGAGGCGTAGGCCACGAGGTCCTCGAACGGCCAGCCCATGTTGGACAGCAGGTCGCGGCCGATCTCGCGGCCGTTGACCTCGACGCTCATCGCGAGCTGCAGGAAGCCCTCGCCGTCGCGGTAGGGCTCCAGCTCGTCCGCGGTGACGAGCACGGGTCCCACTGTCGAGGCGAAGTCCTTGCCCTTGCACGGGCCCAGGTGGACCTTCATCTCCCGGAACTGCAGGTCCCGCGCGGACCAGTCGTTGAAGACGGTGTAGCCGACGATGTGACCGCGGGCCTGTTCCGCCGTCAGGTCACCTCCGGCCGTGCCGATGACGGCGGCCACCTCGAGCTCGAAGTCCAGCAGGTCACAACCCGGCGGCATCGGGACGTCCGCACCGGACCCGATCAGGGCGTAGGGGTTGGTGAAGTAGAACGTCGGCGCCTCGAACCACTCCGGCGCCACCCCGTGGCCACCGGAGGCCGACATGCCCTCGACGTGTTCCTCGAACGCGACGAAGTCGCGCACTGTCGGCGCGTCGAGCGGCGGCAGCAGCCGCAGGCCGGCGACGGGGACGCTGTCGCCGGCCGAGAGCGCCTCCTCGCCGGCCGCGTGGAGGGTGCCGGAGCGGATCAGGTCCAGTACGTCGGTGCCGGCCGGGAACCGCAACAGGCGGTCGTCCACGACGACGCCGCAACGCACGTCGGTACCGTCGTGGACGGTCGCGACCCGCATCAGACGGGCGGGGCCACGAACAGGCCCTTGTCGGGGTCGTTGAACGACTTCTTGGCCACGAACTCGTCCATCCTGTTCGCGGTACCCCACTGGTCGGACACCTCGGGGTCGGTGAAGTCGTGCAAGCTCGGATGCCAGGTGTCCTCGTCGAGGCGTTCGAGCTCGGTCGTGTACTCGACGGTGTTGCCGAGCGGGTCGAGGAAGTAGGTGAAGGTGTTGTTACCGGCCTTGTGCCGGCCGGGACCCCACAGCTTCTCGACACCGGCACGCATGAGCCGTCCCGAGCCGCGCATGTACTCGTCGATCCCGCGCAGCTCGAAGCTCGCATGGTGCAGCGACGGGTGTGGGCAGCGGGCGACGGCGAAACTGTGGTGCCAGTCGTTGCAGCGCAGGAACCACATCATGTTCCCCATGTGGGGATGGGTGAGGATGTCCGACAGCGCGAAGCCCAGGTGGCGCTCGTAGAACGCGACGGTGCCCTCGGGGTCGGCCGAGTTGACGACGACATGGGAGAGCCGGACGGGGATGGACTCCCGCTCCTCGATCCGGCGGTGCGAGCGGGCGGCCACGTCCGCCGAGACCTCGACCGTGCGGCCCTCGTTGTCGAAGAACCGGAATCCGTATCCACCGCCGGGAGTGGCCACGGTGCCGGGCTCGGCGACGATCGTCACGCCGTCGCGGGCCAGCCGCAGGGCGAGAGTGTCGACGTCGGCGGGAGTGGCGGCGCCGAAGGAAACCAGGTCGATCCGCTTGTCCGGGGTCTGGCGCAGCCGCACGATGTACTGCTCGGGTGAGCCCTCCGCGGCGAGGAAGGAGACGCCGGAGTCGTGCTCGACCTCGGAGAGTCCCCACAGACCGGTGTAGAAGCTCCGTTCGGCGGCCAGGTCCTCGACGCCGAGGGCCACGTGGCGCAGGTGGGTGATGAGCCGGCGTTTCGGTGAGGATGTCATGCGGTCTCCTCGGCGAGAGCGGGAACCAGGCCGAGTAACTCGGCGTTCCCGGTGCGGATGGCGTACTCGTCGGCGTTGTCGAGACCGGCGGCGGCGAGCCGCGCGACGGGGTCGGTGACGCCCATGTCGAAGGGATGGTCGGAGCCGAGCACCACCCGGTCGGCGCCTGCGGCCGCGACCAGGGCGCGGAGGGCATCCGGGGTGTGCACCAGCGAGTCGAACCAGAGTCGCCGCAGGTAGTTGCTCGGCCGCTCGGCGCAGCCGCGGGCCTCGGGACGGACCTCCCAGGCGTGGTCGGAGCGACCGAGGAAGGTGGGCAGATACCCACCTCCGTGGGCGGCGACCACTCGCAGCCGCGGATGCCGGTCGAGTACCCCACCGAAGATCAGGTGGGAGAGCGCGACGGCGTTCTCGACGGGTTGACCGACGGTGTTGGCCAGGTAGAACCGGTCGAGCCGTTCGTCCAGGGAACAGCCGAAGGGATGCAGGAACACGACGGCGCCGGTTTCCGCCGCGTGCGCCCAGAACGGCTCCAGCCGCGAATCGGAGAGCTCGACGCCGGGAGCGAACGAGGAGATCTCCACCCCACGCAGCCCCAGCCCCAACGCGTCGTCCAGCGCGGGGAGACACAGGTCCGGATGCTGCAGGGGCACAAGCCCCAGACCGGTGAACCGGGTCGGCTCCTCGGCGACCACCGCGGCGACGCCCCGGTTCGCCGCGCGGGCGACCGTCATCGCGAGGTCCCGGCCGGTCCAGTAGTGGTAGTGCGACGGGGACGGGGACAGCACCTGGACGTCGACCCCCGCAGCGGCCATGTCCGCCAGCCGCGGCTCGATCCGGGTCAGCCGCGATATCCGCTCGCCCACCATGTGCCCCGAGATCGCCGCCGACTCCGTCCCGTTGCGGCGCAGGTCCAACGCCCTGTGCTCCTCGAGCCCCGGTTGGCCGGCGACGACCGCCTCGACCTCGGCGACGAGGACGTGGGCGTGCACGTCGACGACGGGACCGCGGCCGTTGTGGGTCATGTCGGTGCTCATGCCGGCCTGCCCACGGTCTCGGCGACGGTGCGCATCAACCCGTGCACGTCCCCCTGCTTGCCGTCGAGCAGCCACTGTCCGATCTGCACCGACGCGTCGACCACGATCCGCACCCGCTCCGTCCGGCGCGCGGCGAACGAGGTCCACAACCCGTCGTCGACCTCGTCGGCGGCGAGGAGGAGTTCGGCGAGCACGGCCGCGTCCTCCAGCGCGAGTGCCGCGCCCTGGGCGACGGTGGGTGGGCAGGTGTGGGCCGCGTCGCCGACCAGGACGACCCGATCGCGGTTCCACGGCGCCGGGAGCAGGTGGGTCTCGAACCACGTGTAGTTGATCCGGGCCGGGTCGACGAGCAGAGCCCGGATGTCGTCCCACGGGCCGTGGTAGTGCTCGGCGAGCCCGCGCATCACCGCCAGCCGCTCGTCTGGGGACAGCCCGCTGCGGTCCTGGGCGTCCTCGACGAGGTAGGCGTAGAGCGAGTTCTCCCCCGTGGGGCAGTAGCCCGCGATGTAGGCGGGCCCGCCGTGGTAGAGGTCGGTGCGGGTCACCGAGTCCGGGCGCGCGGTGAAGACGCGCCAGATGCCCATGCCCGTCGGCCTGGTCTCCAGAGTGATCCCGAGCAGCTCGCGGACCGTGGAGCGCACCCCGTCGGCACCGATCACGAGGTCGTAGCGGCCGCGTGTCGAGTCGGAGAACGTGACGTCGACTCCGGCGCCGTCCTGGGCCAGTTCCGTGACGGTCGTGCCGAAGCGGACCTTCACGCCGAGCCCGGTGGCGCGGTCGACGAGGATGCGGACCAGATCGGGGCGGTACATCCCCACGGTCGTCGGCAGCCCCGACGGGTGACGGACCTCCGGCTGCTCGAACAGCACCGTGCCGTGGGCGTCGGGCGCGCGCAGCCCGAAGCTGCTGAACCCGTACCCCGCCCGCTCGACCTGGGGCCACACCCCGAGGTCACGCAGCACCCGCAGCGCGTTCTCCTGAACGGTGATGCCCGAACCGAGCGCCGTGACGTCCGGCTTGATCTCCACGAGGTCAACGGCGACACCGGCCCCGGCGAGCAGGATCGCCGCCGCATTCCCCGCGGTGCCGCCGCCGAGCACGAGCACCGACCCGACCGCGGTCACGGCGCCACCGTCCGAACTCGCTGGGTGCCCAGGGACAGCGCGCCGGGGCCGGTGATCGAGCCCTCCATGACGTCGCCGTCGCGCAGCAGGCGCCCGTGATGGATCCCGTTGCCGGCCGGGCTGCCCGTGAGGACCAGGTCGCCGGGCAGCAGCTCGACGGTCCGCGACGCGGCGGCGACCAGGGCGGCGACATCGAAGATCATGTCCTTGGTGGACTCGTCCTGCATGACCTCGCCGTTCAGCGTCAGCGTCACCCGCAGCTCCCCCGGGTCGCCGACGAACTGTCTCGGTACGACGAACGGGCCGGTGGGCAGGAACCCCGGTGCGTTCTTGGCGCGGAACCAGTCGGCGCCGAGCTGCGGCATGTCCTGGCGGAACACCAGGTCACGCGTCGTGAGGTCGTTGACGATCGTGTAACCGGCGACGTGATCGAGCGCGACGTCGCGGCCGACCCGGAAGGCTCGGCGGCCGATCACCGCCGCCAATTCCAGCTCCCAGTCATGCTGCTGCGAGTAGTCCGGAAGCACGACGTCGTCGAACGGACCACCGATCACGGTCGGCAGCCCCAGGAAGAGATACGGAATGCCGTCGGCCGCGCGGCGGTCCATCATCGCCGCGGTCTCCGCGCGCACCGTCTCCACGGTCCGATCCGCGGTGATCTCGGCATGCTGTACGGCCAGGTCGATCACGTGGGTGCGGTAGTTCGCGCCGGCCTGCAGGACCTGCCTCGGCGCGATGGGGGCACGAACGTCGAGCGACCCGACGTCCCGCCATCCGTCACGGGCGGCGGCCAGGTCGATGAGGACAGGGAGAACGGCATCCCAGTCCTCGATCAGAGACCGCACCGTCGCGCCCGGGAACCGGGCCGACAGGTCGAGCACGCGACCGTCGACGACCAGCCCGGCGAACTCCCGGCTCGCCGCGTCGGTGCGGAACGTTCCCAGCGCGAACCGGGTCGAAGCTGCGGGATCGGGCACCCGAGGCCCCTTTCGTCTGCGTGACGGATCCTCCACCGTTACTCTGCGCCGGGTCCGGACCATCCAGGAAGACGAAATCATCGATGATCAACATCAGCGACATCGATGGATGGGGCACAGGCACCCGGTCCGCACACCGAACCACCGGTGCAGTCGGCGACGCGTTCCATGCCGTGTGAGCCGGTCACCACACGCTGACGACCGGCTCGGCCTCACGGCTGTCGAGCAGCCTGCGCCGCCAGCCAGCCGGCAACCTGGGTCCGCGAGGTGAAGCCGAGCTTGGTCAGGATGTTGCGTACATGACTTTCCACCGTGCGCTCGGAGATGAACAGCCGGGTGCCGATGTCCTTGTTGCTCAGGCCTTCGGTCACCAGTCGGGCGACGTCGGTTTCGCGCTGGCTGAGTCCGCCCGCGTTCGATGTGACCTTCGGTGCCGCGGGAGGGGTTTCGCGCGCACTCACCTCAGCGGAATGGCAACGCCACGTCGACACAGAGTTACCCGCCGACCCAGTGTGCTCATGAACGTGACCGGCGTGCCCGCCACAGAGCCGGTACCACCCCTGGACCGCGTGTTCCAGCCGGGTACGCACCTCATAGGACAGTGAGGGCGCCCTGCTCGACGCAGGCGACGGCGGGGGACATTGCGTTCTCGCTGTTGGCCTCCAGGCACGCAACCACGACCCGGTCGGCGTCGGACCGGGCGGTGTAGAACAGGTGACACAGAACCCTTATCCAGCCAAGGCACCCACACCAACGCCGGAAACCAGACACTGAGCCTGGATCCACCGGGTGAATTCGGTTGATCGTTCTGTGGCGGGCGGTTGATCTTCTGTTGGGGGTTTCGGTTGGTGGGCGTGCGGGATCAGCCGGTCTCTCATCCGGCGTGTCCATTGTGGTCTCCGGGGGGCCCTCGCGGGCGGGGTGGTTAGGGTCAGGCGGCCAGGGCTGGTGGGGCGCGGTGGGTGGCGGTGAAGGCGTTGTGCCAGGCGTGTTGCCAGGGCCATGTTTCAGGTAGGTGCCAGGTGATCTGGTCGCGTCCGGTGCGGGCGGCGACGCTGATGAGTTCGGTGCGGATGGTCGCGCCGCGCGCTGTGGCGTGTCGGGTTGAGGCCAAGGTGCCCAGCGCTCGGGTCAGGGCGTGTGCGGTGACCGCGAGTTGGATCCAGGCGGCGTTGGCGTTGAACGCGGCGGAGGGCAGGTGTGCCCACGGTCCGTCGATCACGTCGGCGAAGACCTGTTCGACGACGGCGTGGCTGCGGTGGTCGGACTCGGCCTGGTTGAGGGGGAACGGGCTGTCGGTGAACACCGCGTGGTACCGGTAGGTGGCGAACAGCTCACCCTGGCCTTGGACGGCGGCCTTGGGATTCAAGCGTTTGACGCGTCGCACGATCAGGCTGCCGTCGGTGCGATGCTTGGTCTTGGAGGCGAACGCGGTGTAGGGCACTTCGGCGATCTCGGCGTCGGAGATCCACGTGTCGGTCGCTTCGTCGTAGATCGCGTTGGGATACTTGATCGGCCTCCAGACGTCCTCGGCGATACCGCCGATCGCGCGTTTGACCTTGGGATCCATCCGCACGGTGACCGAGAACCGGGCCCCGGCGCGTCGGCAGGCGGCCACGAACGCTCCGGCGTACGCCGGCTACGCGCTACCGCCCGGCTCAGCGGCGAACGCATTCCTGGGCGGCCAACTCTGGCGGCGGCCACGGGCGCAACCCAGCACCAAGTCCGCAAGGTCCTGGACGAGATTGCCAGGGAGGAAACCGCCGACCGCCAGGCCACGCCAAACCACACCAGCACCACCAGCCGTGGCGACCACTCCCCCACCCCCGGCGACGTCGAAGAACCATCCGTCGACGAGCCATCCACGGAACCAATCGCGACCAGCGCCAACCCGGCACAGGCCAGCGACACGCGACAGGCACCATCGGCAGCCCCCGGCCTGGCCGCTGGTGATCATCGGCCTCGCCGCCGCCATCTCCGTCTGGTCCGGCTGGGTCGGCCTCAGCCAGCTCGCCGGCTTCGGCATGATCCAACCGCTGCCCGGCGTGTGGGACGACCTCCGGATCAACACCGCGGTCGTGCTGCCCATCTCCGTGGAGGCCTACGCTGCCTACGCCCTGCGCTGCTGGCTCACTGTCCGCGCCATCACCCCACAAGCCCGCACCTTCGCCCGCCGCTCCGCCATCACCAGCCTGACCATCGGCGCCACCGCCCAGATCGCCTTCCACCTCATGACCGCCGCAGGTCTCGACCACGCGCCCTGGCCCGTCACCGTCGGCGTGGCCACCATCCCTGTTGTCGTCCTCGGCCTCGCCACCGCCTTGGCCAACCTCATCGCCGATCCCAAACGAAATGGTTGGAGATGACCGGACGGGCCAGTGTGCTTCCACGTAAGTCAGGGGGCAGTGCGAGCACGCCGAAGAGTTGAGATACCCGGACTCGGGAAACGCCGGTCGGAGGATGCGCCCGACAGGTCCGACGTCGCGATCACGTCCACCCCAGGCAGTTGACCAACCCTGGCAAGTCAGGCATTGCGCATGATCGCGATCGCCTCACCGCTGGCCGCGTCATCCAACAGCACGTACGGTTCCTCCCCCTCGTGGTCAGCCCAGAACGTCAACTGCCCGACCAGCACAGGCTCGTCGGTCAGCGTCTCGGTGATGCTGACCAACGCGGTCAGCCCGGGGATCGGGTGCAGGTCGCCCACCCGCGCGAACATCGCCGACGCGATCGACACCGCCCGACCGAACAGGACCTGGGCGCGGTCCGGGCTGCCCGCAGATACGTCCAGGTCGTAGACGGCGCGGCCGTTCACCGCCGCCTCGTAGCCGACCCTGTCGGTGAACTGTGCCCGCGTTCCACGGTAGGACGCGCGCAGGCCAACAGCCACGACACAACCATCCGGCTCCCGCACCCACCCGGCCTCGACCACCTCCGCCCAACCAGGCGGCAACGCGACCAGGGCGGGCCGCTCCGTATCCACCAGCGCGCGCATGGCCTCGGTACTCCGCACGATCACGACTCACCCAAGATCTTCAGTCCCTTGCCGATCACACGGCGGAAGCTGGGATCCCTGGCGAGCTGTTCAGCGACGCTGCGCGGAATGCCCTCGAACTCCCCGGTCTCGAAATCATACTGGCACTTCAGGATAGCGCTGGTCCTGGAAGTGCACCTCGCCGTGGCCTACCACCGGGGTCGAGGTTCTTCACATCGATGGGGTTTGTGGTGTGGAGCAGTCACATCTGATGGATCTCAACAGTGAACCCGGGAGCGAGAACCGACTGCAGACAGGCCGGGTGAGCACCAAAGAACTGCGTTGCCGAACTGTCGCGCGTGCGCAGCGACAGGTCGATGTAGTCAGGCGGCTCTGGATCGCCTCCACATATACAACAGCGCAACAGCGGCCGTTGCTCCGCAACGTCTACTGTGGTCACTCGAACCATCGTCCGCTCGCCAGTTTGCGTTCCAAGTACGACTCGGGAGCGCCGGCGATCTCGGTCGTGGGTCGACCACTCGGATTACTCGGGTCCCGGACCACTACATCGACCGTGCCATCGTCGTTGTGCAGGACCCGGACGATCTGACCATCGTCCTGATAGTACAGGTCCCCTTCCTTGCAGACGTGTTCGACATCCACCTGCCTCTCACCCGCGCGAACCTGACCGTGTACATCCCGGCCTGACGTACTGCCGTGCGAGCCACCAGACGCGCTGCTGGCGGCGAACAGAGCTCCGCCGAGTGCGCCGCCGATGAGACCACCGGCGACTACGGTCGGGGCGACCGTAACCGACATTCCTCCGATGGCGGCGGCGCCGCCCCCTGCGATGGCGATGCCTCCTTCGACGGCGCCGCAGGGTTCGGCGATGATGCAGGCTGCGGTGCCGACGATGGCCGCTCCTGCACCGACCCAGCACCAGAAGCTGCACAGGCCGGACGGGTCGAGGTCGTTGAGCGGGTCACCACCCACGTAGGTGTATGGGGTGCCGGTGTCATTGACCTCCGGGTCGACGGTGAGGAACTGGGCTGTGGTGGGGTCGTAGAAGCGCGCCCGCAGATACACCAGCCCCGTCTCGGCGTCGGTGTACTGGCCGCCGTACTGCAGCGGGGTGCCCACCGCGCCAGAAAGGCTGGCCGCCCCGTACTCGCCGTAGGAGTAGCTGCCGACCACGCTGCCCGAGCCGTCGAGCAGTGCCCGGGTGGAGCCGATCTGGTCATGGAAGAACCACTGCGTACCCGACGGCGTGATCTGCTCGATCGGGTTGCCGTCCGGCCCGTAGACGAAGCTGGTCGTCCCGTCGGCGAGCAGCTGGGCCGGTGTGCCCGCACCCCACGTCTGGGTGGTGGCGGCACCCGCGACGGTCTTGCTCGCCCGCAGTCCGTCACCGTCGTACTGGTAGGACGCGGTCGCGGTACCCGCGACCGAGGTCAGCCGGGAGCCCTGGTCATAGCCGTAGGTCGTGGCGGTCCCGGCGCCGGGTGTGCGGGTCGTGCGGTCGCCGCGGTCGTTGTAGGTGTAGGTGGTGGCGCCGGTGGGCGGGGTGGCGCAGCCGGTCCCGCCGGCGGTGCCGCTGGGCAGTGTCCAGCACAGCCGGCCGGCCGGGTCGAACGCCTGGGTCGCGGTCCCGAGGCTCGTGGGGTGGTCGGCGGCGTCGAGGACGTAGGCGGTGACCGCCGTCCCGGAGGTGGCCGAGGCGAGTTGCTCGCGTTGGCTGTAGCCGAAGGTGGTTGCCGCGCCGGGCAGTCCTGTCGGAGTCAGGCCGGTGAGCCGCTGGTCGCCGTCACGGGTGTAGTTCAGCGATGCCACCGTGGTGCTGCCGGTGGGCGTTGGTGAGGTCAGCGTCGATGTGGTCAGCGCGGTCCGGTCGTCGTATCCGTTGGTGATCGTGGTGCCGTTCGGATACGCGGTGGTGCGGATCTCGCTGTCCGCGCCGTAGCCGAAGGTCGTGGTGTTGTCGTTCCAGTCGGTGACGGTGCGCAGGCGGTCGGCCTTGTCGAAGGTTCTGATGACCGTCTGGGCGGAACCGGCGGGGTAGGTGATGGCGGTCGCGTTGCCGTTGTCGTCGTAGCCGTAGCCGATGTGGGCGCCGGAGCCGCGGGTGAGGCCGGTGACCTCGCCGAAGGCGTCGACATCCCAGGTGGTGGCGCCGGTGCCGTCGGTCATCACGACTCTCGCGCCGACCGAGTTGTAGCCGAAGGTGACGTCGGGGGTGGCGCTGTCGGCGTAGTCGATGCCGGTCAGCTGGTCCGCCGCGTCGAACGTGTAGGTGATCTGGCCCCCGCCGGGGTCGGTGGTGTGGATCAGGTTGCCCACCGCGTCGAGCACGCCCGCGGTGGTGTGCCCGCCTGGGTCGGTGCGCGATGTCCGCCTGCCCTGCCCGTCATAGGTGAACGTGGTGCGCTCGCCGAGCCCGTCGACGGTCGCGGCCACCGTCGAGTCCGGGTTGTACTCGGTCGCGGTGGTGGTGCCGTCCGCCCGCGTCACCGTGGTGGGCCGGTCCGCGGCGTCGTAGTCCACAGTGGTGGTGCGGTTGTTGGCGTCGGTGGTGGAGACCTGATTGCCGTCGGCGTCGAACTCTGCGGTGGCGATGTTGCCCAGCGCGTCGGTTGTCGAGGTCCGGTCGCCCCACGCGTCGTGCCCGTACACCGTGCACCCCGTGGCCGGCGGCGCGCACGGCGCGGTGACCCCGGCTGCCGCGCCGGTCGGGCTGACGACCGACACCAGCCAGCCCCGGCCCGTGTCGTAGCCGAACAGCGTCCGGTCGCCCTCGGGGTCGGTGGTCGAGGTGATGTCGCCGAACGCGTCGAAGGTCGTGGTGGTGGTGTAGCCCTTGGCGTCCACCGACCGGGTGCGGTCGGCGGGGTGTGCGGCGTCGTCGTAGTAGTGGTTCACCGTGCGGGTGGCCGGCGCCGTGGGATCGCTGTTGGTGATCTCCGGAGAGGAGTCGAGTTGTTCGACCGTGGTCGAGGTCAGCGCCCGCATCCCCGCGGCACCCGCGGGGATGTGTCCGGTCTCGTCGTACCGGTTGGTGGTGCGCACGCCCCGCGGGTCGATCGAGGCGACGAGGTTGCCCGCGTCGTCCCACTGGTAGGTGGTGGTGAACCCGTCGCCGTCGCTGGCGGAGGTTCGGTTGCCGTGATCGTCGTAGGTGAAGGTCTGCAGCGCGCCGTTGGGGTCGGAGATGCTGGTGACACCCAGGCTGATCGGGTCGTAGGTGTAGGTCCAGGTGCCCTCCTCCGCGCTGCCCTCGCCGCGGGTTTCGGCGGTGAGCAGCCCGTTCGTGTAGGTGTAGACGGTCTTGTGTCCGTTGGGGTCGGTCACCCGCGTCTGGCCCGTCTGCAGGCCGCCCGCGGGCCCGTAGGTGAAGGTGGTCGTCTTGCCTGCCGGATCGGTTTGGGTGAGCACCCGGTCGCTGGAGTCGTAGACCATCGACGTGACCGGCGCCGGGGTGGCGGTGCTGCCGAACTGGCGCGGTGTGCGCATGGACGTCATCAGGTGGGTGCCCGACGCGTAGCCGAAGACCACGTGGTCGTCGTCCTGTATGGACGGTGTCCGGGTGGTGCCGACGCCGTAGACATCGGTGAGGTCACCCGCCGCGTCGTACCCGTAGCTCACCTGCCGGCCCGCATCGTCGGCGAGCCCGGTGATGTGGTTGCCGGTCCAGGTCAGCGTGTACCGCCTGCCCGCCGGGTCGGTAACGGTCGACAAGTGGCCCGAACTATCGTAGGCCAGCGTGGTCGCATACGGCGGGGTTGCCTTGGTGCCGGCCACGTCGGTCTCGCTGAGCAGGCGCCCGGTGCCGGTGTCGAAGGTGAACACCTGCCTGCCGCGTCGGGTGTAGGTGTAGGTGGAGCCCGACTTGGTCAGGGTCGCGTCGAAGCGGGGCGCGGCGGTGGCATAGCTGCCGGAGGAGTCGACGAACGAGACCGCCGACCCGTCCTCCTGATGGACGGTCACGTTCCCGGTCGTCGAGTCGGTCGACGTCCGCAGGTTGTAGGAGAACGTCCAGCCCCACCCGAACGGGCCGTTCTCCGCGATCGCGGCGTTGGGGCCGGACGGGTTGGCCAGCGCGGAGGCGTAGGAGCGGGTGAAGTCCAGCGCCATTCCCCGACCGGGGGTGCTCAGGTCGGTGAAAGTGTCGCCGAAGTACCCGGTGGAGGTGTCCACGGGGTCCCCGGCCGTGCGTCGCACACAACCGCACTGCACGAACGCGGGGTTGCTCCCCTTGGGCGCGTCCACGACACCAGGCGGGCCGCCGATCGGTTTCCCGGGGGTGCCACCCACGGGCAGGAACGCGATCGCGTCGTAGGCGACGTCGTAGTTGTAGTAGTCGTGGCCGGCCGACACCGAGGTGCTGAGGTTGGACAGCTGCACGTTGCCGCCGTTCTGCATGGCGAACGTGCCGATGGTCACCCATTCCTCGGAGTCCCAGTGCTGGTTCACCCGGATCTTCCACGGCGCGACCCCGCCGCCGGGATGGATCCGGTAGACCACATTGGTCGCCGACGCACCCAACGCCGGGATGTGTATCTTGATCTTGTAGTACTGCAACGAGGGCAGGTTCGGCGTCCATGTCCCGGTGTTGATCAAGTCCGGGTTGGCGCCGGTCTCGGTGTGGGTGAACAGAATCCTCCCGCCGAAACCGGCTCCGAGCTGGTGGGTGTCGATCGCGCCGATCGGGTCTGCGGCGCCGTTGGTGCCATAGGCGTAGCTGAAGGTGCCGTCGTTGGACCAGTTGGCGCTGCCGCAACCGACCAGGTTCAGCGGCGGGCTGGGTTGCTCGTCGACGATGATCGGCGCGCCGTGTGAGGTGGTCGGCACCTTGGCCGAGTCCAGCGTGCACGTCGGCGGGTGCGGGTCGGCGTAGCCGGGCTCGGTCGATCCGGACCCGGCGGAGTAGCCGCTGGTCGCACACGTGGTCGCACAGTCCGGAATCCAGGTCACCGGCAGATGCCACCAGCACTGGAAGTCGTCGAGCATGCAGTGCGTCGCCCCCGGGTTGGTCGGGTTGGTCGCGTTGGGATCACAGTGGTTGTCGTTGCTGCAGAACAGGTCGAATGCCGGGATCTGCAGCCAGGTCTTGCCGCCGTGGTAGGTCGGCTCGTCGTAGGCCCGGCTGCCGAGCCGGATGAGCGGGCTGCCCATCCAGCCCATCACCCGCTCCTGGTACGGCCAGCTGGCCGGGTGGCGGGCGTCGTCGTAGGTGTCACGCAGGAACGGTGCGCGGCTTGGCGGGTAGTCCAGATTGGCCGGATTGTTGGTCCAGCCCAGGCCCCAGGTGCCGTCGGCGCCGGTGCAGGTGGGGCCGGGTGTGCAGCCCGAGGAGTTGTACGCGGCGGTGGGCTGGATACCGGTGTTGTAGGCCCACGCGGCGAAATACCAGTTCTCCAGGTAGCGCGGGTTGCCGCCGTTGACGGTGATCCCGGCGTCGTAGAGCTGGTTTCACTTCTCCTGCAGGATCTGCAGGCCCGCGGCGATGTTCTCCTGGTAGTCGACAGCGACCTTCTTCTGGCCGTTGACGGAGAACACGTGCTCGCCCACGCGCATCCCGGTGGTCACCTGCGCGATGCCGTACCCGCAGTCGGCGCCCGCGTAGTTGATCGACACGATGTCGCCCGCTGCACCGTAGTAGTCGGCCACGAGAGGGTCACCGGTCATGCCCGGCAGCGCGTGCCAGGAGGCCTGGCTCCAGTTGCTCTCCTGGGCCAGGATCGCCTGCATGACCGAACGCGGCACACTGTTCCAGCTGTCGCCCGCCGGGTGATGCAGCGCGATCTTGGGGAAATCCGAATTCGGAGCGTATGCGGCAAGACCAAGGTTGTCGAAGCCCGCGGGTCGGGTGTACGAGCCACCTGTGAGCAGGTTCTGCTCCGCCATCTGCACGGCCCACTCGACCTGACCGGGTGACGGCTGCGGCACCTGGCGACTGCGGTCCAGGCGCGGAACCGAACAGGTCGGCGTTTGCGCCGTCACCGCCCGCTCCGCAGTCGCCGAAGCGGCCCGCGCGCGCGTCGAGACCACCGGCTCCGGCACAACCGTCGTGACCAGAGTGTCGCCCCTCGCCCACGGACGCGTGAACACCTTCTCCGAGCGGGTCGACAACACCACCGGTTCGGGATGCCCGGCGTCACCGCCCACACCCCACACGGCGTGACCGTCCAGCGAAGCTGGTCGACACCCCGCGACGCAGCCCGTCCAAGGCCACCGCCACCATGCCAACCCCAGTGTCGACACGGTCCGCGCCCACGACCACCGTGTGCCCGGCACGCCCCTGGTAGAGGCGCACACTGGTACGTCTGCCCGAACCGACGATCCGGTCCCGCCCGGCCCGGAAATGATGGACAGCGGTCCCGTCACCCCGCACCGACAGAAAGTCGACACCACCGTCGGCCGCCGGACGCAGATCATAGGCAGCACCCGCGACCCTGGTCAGCGAGCGGGTCTTCCCGTCACGCGCGATCGCGACCACGCCCTGTCTGGGCCACCCCGACCACACCGCCGCGCACGGGCACGGCCGAGGTCACCTGCCCCTCGACGGTGACCGCGCGGTCGGCTCGGCCGGTGGCCAGGTCGACAGGGACCAACTCGGTCGTCTCCTGGTCAACTCCAAGGTTGCGCGAGAACACGGCCCTGCTACCAACGCCACACCCGGGCGAGTGATACTTCAGACCGACGCCGGAAGCCAGCGGACGCACCACGCCGGACACGAGATCCACGCTGAACGCGAACGCACCACGATCACGAGCAACGGCACGATTGACCAACGACTGCGGCAACACCGCCACAGCGGCGAACCGGCCATTGCCCGACACACACTGATACCCGGTCCACGACCTGGCGTCCAGGCCCGCAGGGCGCAGCACAGCCACCTCACGCCAGTCGAAGCCGGACCGCTCCGCCGCCACCTGCACGTGGTAACCCCGCGCATCACCGAAACCGTCCACCGCCAAGTCCGCCGAACTCGCAGCACCCGGTCCGAAATCAGCCGCGCCACCACCCGCCATGGCAGCAACCGCCGACGTTGCAGCGATCGACGATGGCGGCGACGCGACGGCAGGCGCGGGCGTACCCGCCATCACGACCATGGCACCGAACGCAACAGTGGCCAGCGCGCGAACAACCACCCTGGGCGGGCGTCTCCGGGCAACGGAAGGCGTCTGCATCTGACCCCCAAGTCCAGCCGAGACGCCCCAGGGCGCCACACCGAGACTCAAGCATCGCCGGACAACACCACACCCGAACATCCACCAAACAGTCCCTAACGCGGATTTCCGCACAACAAGATCACAACACACAAGATCTGCATCTGCGCAGCTCAGCCAAGGGTCCGGCCCCCGATGATGAGGGGTGATCTCGCTGTCATGGCGCCGGAAATCCGATCTTGTCCAACGATGCCAGCTGGACGGGCGACGACGGATCCCCTTGCGCTGCAACGAACCTATTCGCCACAAATCTACGGTCGGACGCCCGGTAGATCGGCAACCCCACATGCCCACGCAGCCGATCCGCGCAACGGGAGACAGCCCCGCGAGGCCCATCATCACAGGTCAAAGCGTCATCGAGCCGACAAGATCATGGCTGCCATAGGGTCGATCCCGCTGTGTGGAAATCGGCGCTAACAAGAGATTCAGGCAACCAAAGCCAATCTCCACAAGACGACCAACCAGCACATTCCAGTGAAAGCGCAACAAAGATCACTGTGCTACCAGGAGACCATGGTTTCAACAGCAAGTAGACGCCCCAGCGATCCAATCGGCGCGGGGGCACACCGTCCACAGTCACTCGTTCGCGCAATTTTACCGGAAACAGTGGTTCACGTTCACACGCTCGGGTACTTGCGTTCTCTCCGGAACAGAGCGGAATCACAGGGGTGTCAATGGTTGTCGTCTTACGGAAGGGACAGTGTCATGGCGTGGACCGAGCGCACGAGCGGGGAACACTGGCGGGTCCGCTACCACCGTGGTGACCGATCAGTCGCCTCGGAGGGCGGCTTCACCACACTCACGGCCGCGACGCGCCGTGGACGAGCACGTTCTCCTTGCCGTTCGCGGCGAACTCCGGCCAGTACCGCGCCACGGGCGCATCGAGATCCAGCTCGCCACGGTCGACCAGCACCAGCGCCGCCAGGTTCGTCACGGTCTTCGTCGTGGACCAGACGTTGACGATGGTGTCGCGCGTCCACGGCCTCGTCCGCGCCGCGTCCGCGAACCCGCCCCAGATGTCGACCACCGTCTCACCCCCGATGTCGACCGCGATCGACAACCCGGTCTCGTCACCCGACTCGAGGTGCTTGAGGGCGAGATCACGCAGTGACGCGAACCGATCGTCGACGTCGCCGGAGACCTGTGGCTCAACCATGGTCAGCCTTATTTCGTGGCGTGGCCCCCACTCCCCCGGCTGGGTGCGACACCCATGAAAATCATGCACATCGAATGGCGGGCACGCAAGACTCGGTCTCGTCGGCCAGAGGTCAGCACTCTCCGATGCGGTTCGCCGCCGCGGCCCAGGACCGGTCGTCTCCGGCGGGCCGGTAGGTCCGCACGTCCTGCGTCTCCCGCACGAGCGCGCGCAGGTCGGACAGCCCGCCCGCCAGAGCGCCACCCGCCCGCGCCTGCACGAGCGCGTTGCCGAGAGCAGTCGCCTCGGCCGGGCCCGCGACGACCGGCAGTCCACAGGCGTCGGCGGTGAGCTGACAGAGCAGTTCGTTGCGGGACCCACCGCCGACGAGATGCACCACCTCCACGGCCCGCCCGCACAGGTCGGCCACGGTGTGGACGGCGCGCCGGTAGGCCAGGGCAAGGCTGTCGAGGACGCAGCGGACCGTCTCGGCCTGACCGTGCGGCGGCGCCTGACCGGTCTCGGAACACGCCGCGGCGATCCTGGCCGGCATGTCGCCGGGCGGCAGGAACCGTGCGTCGTCCGGGTCGATCAGCGCGCCGAACGCCGGCACGCGTGCGGCGGCGCGTAGCAGCGCGGGCAGGTCCGACGGCAACCCGGCCGACGCCCAGGTGCGCAACGACTCCTGTAACAGCCACAACCCCATCACGTTGCGCAGGTAACGAACCGTGCCGTCGACACCGGCCTCGTTGGTGAAACCTGACAGCCGCCCCGCCTCGGTCAGCACCGGCCGCGCCAGCTCCACCCCGACCAGTGACCAGGTTCCCGAGGAGATGTAGGCGAAGTTCTCCCCACCCGCCGGTACACCGACGACGGCCGACGCGGTGTCGTGCGTGCCGACCGCGGTCACCGCTACCGGACCCGTCAGCCCGGTTTCGGCGAGGACCTCCGCGCTCAGCTCGCCCACCGGGTCACCCGGTCGCCGAAGCGGGGGGAACAGTTCCCTCCGCAGGCCCAGCCGGTCGATGAGCTCCCATGCCCACTCGCGAGAGGTCGCGTCCAGCAGCCCGGTCGTCGAGGCATTCGTGACCTCGGCACTGACCGCCCCGGTGAGCCAGCGCGCAACCAGGTCCGGGATGAGCAGCATCCGCCGCGCGGCGGCCAGCTGGGCGCTGCCGTTTCGGGCGGCGAGCTGGAACATCGTGTTGAACGGCAGGTGCGCCAGGCCGTTGACCCGGTACAGCTCCTCCGGCAGGACCGCGGCGTGCACCAGCGGCACCCCCGTCTCGTGGCGCTCGTCGCGGTAGTGCAGCGGGTTGCCGAGCAACGCGCCATCGGCGTCGAGCAGGCCGTAGTCCACCGCCCAGCTGTCGATGCCGACGCCGTCCAGACCGCCCGCCTCGCCACCGGCCGCGCGGATGCCGTCGAGCACACCCGCGTAGAGCGCGAGGACGTCCCAGTGCAGGGCACCGTCCACACGCACCGGCCGGTTCGCGAACCGGCCTGCCTCACGCAGCTCCAGCAGGCCGTCGCCGATCCGCGCGGCCATCACCCGGCCGCTCGACGCCCCGAGGTCGACGGCGGCCAGCGTCAACGTCCTCATCGCAGGAACGCTGCGGCGACCCCGGAGTCGACCGGCACGTGAAGGCCTGTCGTGCGGGTCAGGTCGCCGCCGGTGATGGCGAACACCGCGGCGGCAACGTGTTCGGGCAGCACCTCACGCTTGAGCAGGGTCCGCTTGGCGTAGAACGCGCCGAGCTCCTCCTCCGGCACCCCGTACACCGCGGCGCGGCTCGCTCCCCAGCCGCCGGCGAAGATGCCTGACCCGCGCACGACCCCATCGGGGTTGATCCCGTTGACCCGGATCCGGTGCTCGCCCAGTTCGGCCGCGAGGAGCCGGACCTGGTGCGCCTGGTCTGCCTTCGCGGCGCCGTACGCGATGTTGTTCGGCCCGGCGAACAACGAGTTTTTCGAGCAGATGTAGACGATGTCCCCGCCCATGTCCTGCTCGATCATGATCCGGGCGGCCTCTCGTGCGACGACGAAGCTGCCCTTCGCCATGACGTCGTGTTGCCTGTCCCAGTCGTCCACAGTGGTCTCCAGCAGCGGCTTGGAGACCGACAGGCCCGCGTTGTTGACCACCAGATCGACCCCGCCGAAGGCAAGCACAGCCGAGCGGAACGCCGCGGCGACCGCGTCCGGGTCGCTCACGTCCGCGGCGACCCCGATGGCCGTGTCCGCACCACCGATCTCGGCGGCTGCGTCGGCGGCCGTGCGCTGGTCGAGGTCGACGACGACCACGCAGGCACCCTCGGCGGCCAGGCGCCGCGCGGTCGCCCTGCCGATGCCGCTCGCCGCGCCGGTGACCAGGGCGACCCGGGTGGCCAGCGATCTGGGCTTCGGCATCCTGGCCAGCTTGGCCTCCTCCAGTGCCCAGTACTCGATGCGGAACTTCTCCGCCTCGTCGATCGGCCGGTAGGTGGACACGGACTCGGCGCCGCGCATCACGTTGATCGCGTTGACGTAGAACTCGCCGGCCACGCGGGCCGTCTGCTTGTCCTTGCCGTAGCTGAACATCCCGACTCCGGGCACCAGCACGATCGCCGGGTCGGCGCCCCGCATCGGCGGGCTGTCCGGGGTCGCGTGCCGCCGGTAGTAGGCGGCGTACTCCTCGCGATAACGCGCGTGCAGTTCCCGCAGCCGCGCGACGACGTCGGCGACCGGCGCGGTGGCGGGCAGGTCCACCACGAGCGGGCGCACCTTGGTGCGCAGGAAGTGGTCGGGGCAGGAAGTGCCGAGCGCGGCGAGCCGCGGATGCTCGGCACCGGCGAGGAAGTCGAGCACCACGTCGGTGTCGGTGAAGTGCCCGACCTGTGGACGGTCCGTGGACGCCAGCCCGCGGATCAGCGGCGCGAGTGCGGCGGCACGTTCCCGGCGCGCGGCCACCGGCAGCGGGGCGAAGCCGGCGACCTCGGCGCCGAACGGGTCCGGTCTGCCGCGCTCGGCGAGGAAGTGCTCCGCGGTCCGGATGATCTCCAGGGAGTTGGCCTCACACTGCTCGCTCGTCTCGCCCCAGGCGGTGATCCCGTGGCCGCCCAGCACACAGCCGATCGCCCGCGGGTTCCTCTCCGCGATGTCCGCGATGTCCAGGCCCAGCTGGAATCCCGGCCGCCGCCACGGCACCCAGACCACGCGGTCGCCGAAACACTCGCGGGTCAGCGCCTCGCCGTCGGCCGCGGTGGCCAGGGCGATACCGGAGTCGGGGTGGAGATGGTCGACGTGTGGAGCCCGCACCAGCCCGTGCATGGCGGTGTCGATGGACGGCGCGGCACCGCCCCTGCCGTGCAGGCAGTAGTCGAACGCCGCGACCATCTCGTCCTCGCGCGCCACGCCAGGATAGACATCGACGAGCGAGCGCAGCCGGTCCAGCCGCAGCACGGCAAGTCCGCCTTCGGTCAGCGTGCCGAGGTCGCCGCCGGACCCCTTGACCCACATCAGCTCCACCGGCCGCCCGCTGACCGGGTCGGTCCCGTCGCCTTTCACCGAGGTGTTGCCGCCCGCGTAGTTGGTGTTCCGGGGGTCGGCGCCGAGCCGGTTGCTGCGGCTGAGCAGTTCGCTGACCACGGAGTCGGCCACGGAGTCAGCCACGGAGTCGGCCACGGTGATTTCCCTTCCGGTGTTCTGATCGGACTCAGGCGCCCCAGCCCGCCTGCCGCCCGCCGACCCGCTCCCGGCCGATGCGTTCCTCGTTGCCGGAGCGGGCGTAGGCGGCATACGGGTCGGCATCCAGGCCACGGGACTCCCGCAGTCCGGCCAGCAGCGGCCGCACGTCGGTGTGGTAGGCGTCCATCAGGACGCCGTTGGCGCCGAGCACATCGCCGCGCAACTGGGCTTCCCGCAGCGCGGCGCGGTCGACGAGCAGCGCCTTGGCAGTCGCCTCCTGCACGTTCATCACCGAGCGGATCTGCCCGGGGATCTTCGGTTCGATGTTGTGGCACTGGTCGAGCATGAAGTTGACCCCGGCCCGGCGCCCGAGCGCGTCGACGGCGACGATCTCGTTCATGATGCGGAACAGCTGGAACGGGTCGGCGGCGCCGACGATGAGGTCGTCGTCGGCGTAGTTGCGGGAGTTGAAGTCGAACGCGCCGAGCCTGCCCGCCCGCAACAGCTGCATGACGATGAACTCGACGTTGGTGCCCGGCGCGTGATGACCGGTGTCCAGCACCACATGCGCCCGCTCTCCCAGAGCCATGCAGTGCAGCAGTGCCGTGCCCCAGTCGGGGATGTCCATGGCGTAGAAGTAGGGCTCGAAGAACTTGTACTCGATGAGCAGCCGGTGTTCCGGATCGAGCAGCGCGTAGACCTGCTGGAGCGAGTCCGCGAGGCGGTCCTGCCTGCCCCGTAGGTCGTCCTGGCCGGCGTAGTTGGTGCCGTCGGGCAACCACAGCTTCAGCTCGGTCGACCCGGTCTGCCGCATGATCTCCACGCACTCGGCGTGGTGTGCGATCGCCTTCCGGCGCACCGCCTCGTCCGGGTGGGTGAGCGAGCCGAGGCGGTAGTCGTCGTCCTGGAACAGGTTGGCGTTGATCCCTCCGATGTGGACACCCAGGTCGACGGCGTGCCGGGCGAGCGCGCCGAAGTCGTCGACCCGGTCCCACGGGATGTGCAGCGAGACCCGGGGCGCGACACCGGTGTACTCGTGGACCCGCGCGGCGTCCTCGATCTTCTCGAACGGGTCCCTGGCGACCCCTGGCTGCCCGAAGACCTTGAACCGGGTGCCGGAGTTGCCGAACGCCCAGGACGGCAGCTCGATCGTCTGCGTGGCCAGCGCGGCCAGCGCCCGGGCACGGAGGTCGGTCACGGTCGTTCTCCGATCGGTGAGGTGGTCCCTGCCCCGGAACCCGTCAGAAGTCGAAGTCGTCGATGTTGTCCTTGTCGAACACGGTCGGCTCGCCGAGGACCACCACCCCATCCTTCTCGATGGTGAACTCACCGAGGTCGCCCGCGGTGAAGGTCTGGCCGTCGGTTCCGGTGATCTGTCCGGCGGCGAGCGCGGCACCCGCGTACGCGGCGAGGTAGCCGAGATCCTCGGGATTCCACAGCGCGAAGGAGGTGACGGTGCCGTCCTTGACGAACTCGCGCATCTGGTTCGGTGTGCCGAGACCGGTCAGCGCGACCTTGCCCTTGTACGCCGAGCCGGACAGATAGCGGGCCGCCGCGGCGATGCCGACCGTGGTCGGCGCGATGATGCCCTTCAGGTCCGGGTGGCTCTGCAACAGGCCCTGGGTCTCCTGGAAGGACTTCTGGTCGTCGTCGTCGCCGTAGACCGTGGTGACGATCTCCACGTCCGGGTACTTCTCACCCGCGTAGGTCTTCATGACCTCGATCCAGGCGTTCTGGTTGGTCGCGTTTGCGGTGGCGGAGAGGATCGCGACCTGCCCCTTGCCGCCGATCTGGTCGGCGATCAGGTCGATCTGGGTCTTGGCGATGCCGTCGGCGGTGGCCTGGTTGATGAACAGGTCACGGCAGCCTGGCTTGGTGTCGGAGTCGAAGGTGACTACCTTCGCCCCCGCCGAGCGCGCCTGGTCGAGCGCGTTGCAGATCGCGTTGGGGTCGTTGGCGGATACCAGGATCACCTTCGTGTCCTGCTGGGAGAGCGTGTTGATGTAGCTGACCTGGGAGGAGGCACTGGCCTCCGACGGGCCGACCTGGCTGAACTTGCCCTTCACCTCGCTGACGGCCCGCTCCCCTCCCTTGGCGGCCACGTCGAAGTATGGGTTGTTGAGCTGTTTGGGCAGCATGGCGATGGTCAGGCCCGCGGGGATCTCGGCGTCCGGGTTGGCCGTGCCCGTCGCGGACGGGCCGCCGCCGCCACCGCTCTCCTCGTCACGGGTGGTACTGCCGCAGCCCGCGGCGAGCAGCAATGCGGCGACGGTGAGGCCGGTCAAGGGACCGCGCAGCCTGCGGCCCGTCAGGAACCTCTTCATCGGGTCTCCTCTCGTGATGGCGCCGGACCTGATGGGCCGGAGTCGGTCTGCGGTGCATGGGGTGCACGCGGTCTTCGCACGCGGAACCTGGCGCGCGTCCGTGAGGTGACCTGCGGGGTGACGACCGCGACGATCAGCAGCGCGCCGGTCACGATGTCCAGCACGTCCGACGGCACGTTCACCAGCCGCAGGGCGTTGCGCGTCGAGCCGAGCAGCAGCACGCCCGCGATGACGCCGACCAGGCCGCCGCTGCCGCCGAAGATGGACACCCCGCCGAGCAGGATCGCGGCGACGACCTGGAGTTCGAGGCCCTGGGCGTTGTCCGCGCGGGCGCTGCCGTAACGCAGCGTCCAGTAGACACCGCCGAGCGCCGACACGGCACCGGTGGCCACGAACAGCCAGAACTTGGTGCGGCCCACATCGATGCCGCTGAACCGGGCCGCGTCCTTGCTGTTGCCCATGGCGTACAGCGAACGGCCGACGGGGGTGGCGTGCAGCACCACGCCGGTGATCACGATCAGCAGCAGCAGCGGCAGGACCACGGAGGGGATGCCGGTGCCGCCGATCGAACCGACGGCCCAGGATGTCCAGGATCGTGGGAAGTCCGCGACCGCCCGGTCGCCCAGCACGACGAAGGCCAGGCCCCGGTACATGGCCAGGGTGCCGATGGTGACCGCGAGCGACGGCAGCCCGAGCGCGGTGACCAGCAGGCCGTTTCCCGCGCCGAGGACCGCGCCGAGCAGCACGCACAGTGGGACGATCGTCTCCAGCGGAAGCCCGGAGAGCCACAGCTGCCCCATCACCGCGCTGGTCAGCCCGACGGTGCTGGCGACCGACAGGTCGATCTCGCCGGTGATGACCACGAGCGTCAGTGGCAGAGCGATGAGCAGGATCACCACGACGTCCAGCAGCAGGAAACCGGTGTTGCGGGCGCTGGCGAAACCGTCCACTGCGAACGAGGCCGCCACCACGAACGAAATGAGCACGAAGGTGACGACCCCGTCGCCGGTGCCGAGCAATCGAAGCGGGGACCGGGCGCCCGGCATACCAGGCACCCGCCGGGCGGAGGCGGTGTCAGCTGCCACGAGCGCTCCTTCCGCGCAGGCGTGCGGCCACGCGCAGCGACAGGGTCCGGTCGAGCACGATCGCGGCGAGGATCAGCGCACCCACGGCCGCGTCGCGCCAGAACGGGCTGAGGCCCAGCTGTGGCAGAGAGGTGCCGATCGTGGTGAGCAGCAGGGCGCCCAGCGCCGCGCCGTACACCGAGCCGCTGCCGCCGAAGATCGCGACCCCGCCGACCACACAGGCGGCGACCACGGACAGCTCCAGCCCGTAGCCCGCCGTCGCGTCCAGGGTCTGGAAGCGCGCCGCGTACAGCACTCCGGCCAGGCCGGCGAGCGCGCCGTTGACGACGAACGCGGCGAACACGCGCCGTCCGATCGGGATGCCGGACAGGCGTGCGGCCTCGGGGGCGGAGCCGATGCCGTAGAGCTCGCGCCCGGCACGGTAGTTTCGCAGGACATAGCCCACGATGAGGACGGCGGCGAGCGCGATCAGGAACAGCACGGGAACCCCGGCAAGCGTCGCCCCGCCGAGGGACTTGAAGCCGCCCGGCAGATCGGCGGCGTTGATCTGCAGCCTGTGGGTACTGCCGGCGACAAGGGAGTCCAGGCCGCGCAGGGCGTAGAGCGTGCCGAGCGTCACCACAAGCGAGGGCACTCTGGCGACCGCCACGATGGCGCCGTTCAGCACACCGCACAGCGCCCCGACCGCCATCCCGGCAGGCACCGCGAGCACGACGGGAGTGCCCGGCGCCTCCACCAGCAGTGAGCCGGTGACGTATGCGGACAGCCCGAGCACGGAACCGACGGACAGGTCGACGTTCCTGGTGATGATCACCGTTGTCTGGCCGGCGGCCAGCACCGTCAGGACGGCGGCCGAGAGGAGGAGGTCCTGCAGGTTCTGGCTGGACAGGAACCTCGGGTTCGCGATCACCGTAACGAGCATCAGCAGAACGAGCGCGGCCAGGATTCCCAGCTCGCGGACGACGAAGAGCCGACCCAACAGCGTCACGCCGCGCCGCCCGGCGGGCTCGCGGCCGGCGGATTCGGGCTCCGCCCCGGTCGGCCGCCGTGTCGTGGACGCACTCATGACGTGGCCGTCGCCTGGTCGTGGTGACCCGTGGCGGCCAGCATGACGCTGTCCTCGTCGGCTCGGTCGCGCGGGATGTCGTCGACCATGCGTCCCTCGTGCATGACGAGCACGCGATCGGCCATGCCGAGCACCTCCGGCAACTCGCTGGAGACCATGACCACGGCCAGTCCTTCGGCGGCGAGTTCGGAGAGCAGCCGGTGCACCTCGGCCTTGGTGGCGACGTCGATGCCCCGGGTCGGCTCATCGACGATGAGCACCCGGGGCTTGGTGGACAGCCACTTGGCCAGCACGACCTTCTGCTGGTTGCCCCCCGACAGCGTGGCGACCGGGTCCGTCAGCCTTCCGGCCCTGACCCGCAGCCGCTCCGACCACTCCGCGGCCGCCGACCGCTCGCGGCGTGCGGAAAGCAAGCCCAGCCTGGAGAGCTTCCAGCGGCGGGTGAGGGTGGCGTTGCGTTCGACCGACAACTCCATCACCAGGCCCTGCTGCCTGCGGTCCTCCGGCACCAAGGCCACCCCCGCCGCCATCGCCGCCGCGGGACTGCCCGTGCGCAGCCTGGCACCCGCCACGCGCACCACCCCGGCGTCGTAGCTGTCGACACCGAAGATCGCCCGGACGACCTCGCTGCGGCCGGCCCCGACGAGCCCGGCGATGGCGACGATCTCACCCGCGCGCACGTCGAACGAGACGTCGGCGAACACCCCGTGCCGGGTCAGGCCGAGAACCTCCAGCGCCACCTCGCCCGGTTCGGTGTCGAGCTTCGGGAACAGCGAGTCCACCTCGCGGCCCACCATCCGGCGGACCACCTGGTCGACGGTGACGTCGGCGGCCGGATCGGTGGACACCCACTGGCCGTCCCGCAGAACCGTGATCCGGTCGCAGAGCTCGAAGACCTCGTTGAACCGGTGGGAGATGAACAGCACCGCGGCACCGTTCGCGCGCAGCGCGCGGACCACACCGAACAGCCGCTCGGCCTCCACGCCGGACAGTGCGGCGGTCGGCTCGTCCATGACCAGGATCCGGGCATCGAACGACAGCGCCTTCGCGATCTCCACCATCTGCTGGTCGGCGATAGACAGCCCGCGCGCCGGGCGGGCCGGGTCCAGGTGCACCCCCAATCGGTCGAACAGGGCGCGGCACCGGGCGGCCAGTTCGCCGCGATCGATCCTGCGGCCGCCACGTAACGGCTGGCGGCCCATGAAGATGTTCTCCGCGACGGAGAGATCGGGGAACATCGTGGGTTCCTGGTAGATCACCGCGATGCCCGCGGTCCGGGCAGCCGCCGGATCGTCCAGCCGGATCTCCTCGTCGTCGAGCACCACCCGGCCGCTGTCCGGGCCGTACACCCCCGCGAGGACCTTGACCAGGGTGGACTTGCCCGCACCGTTCTCGCCGACCAGCCCGTGTATCTCGCCTGCCCGCAGTTCCAGATGGACGTCACTGAGTGCGGCGACGGCGCCGAAGGACTTGCTGACCTCCTTCAGCGCGAGCACGACCGGGCCGGACATGGCCGCCGTCCGCGCATCGTCCATGTGACCGCCTCGCCTATGAAACGTTTCATCAGATCGTGGCGGATATGCTAGACACGGCGTCGACAGGCTGTCAATCACGCCTACTTTGGCGGTACCACACCGTAAACTGGCCACTCAGGAGAGTTGACACGTTTTAGATCAAATGGATCGATTGAGAGGAGCGACCCTGACTCCCAGCATCCGGGACGTCGCCGAGCACGCCGGAGTGTCCATCGGCACGGTGAGCAACGTCCTCAACCGCCCGGACGTGGTCAGCGAGGGCACCCGCGAGCGTGTTCTCGCCGCGATCGCCGCGCTCGGTTTCGTCCGCAACGAGTCGGCCCGTCAGCTACGCGCCGGTCACAGCCGCACCATCGGGCTGGTGGTGCTGGACATCGCCAACCCCTTCTTCACCGATGTCGCGCGCGGCGTCGAGGACATCGCCAACGCCGAAGGTCTCGCGGTCATCCTCTGCAACTCCGACGACCGGGCGGAGAAGGAGGCAGCCTACCTCGACGTCCTCGCCGAGCAACGCGTGCGGGGGGTGTTGATCACGCCGACCGCGGAACTCTCCCCGGCCCTGGACACGCTGCGCGCGCGGGGCGTCCCCGTCGTCCTGCTCGACCGTCGCGCCACCGGTCCCGACCAGTGCTCGGTCGCCGTCGACGACGTCCGCGGCGGGTGGCTCGCCGCGCAGCACCTGCTCGAACGCGGACACCGCCGCATCGCCTTCGTGGGCGGTTCCTCCGGACTGCCACAGGTCCGCGAACGCCACCACGGTGTGCGGCAGGCCGTCCTGGACACCTGCGGCGACGACGACGCACTCGCCGTGTTCTCGCCGCAGAAGCTCACCGTGGCGACCGGCCGTGAGGCGGCGGAACAGATCATCGGAATGCCCGCGGTCAGCCGTCCGACCGCGGCGATCTGCGCCAACGATCTGCTGGCGCTGGGCGTGCTGCAGGAGATGGTCCGCCATGGCGTGCATGTCCCCGACGACTTCGCGATCGTCGGCTACGACGACATCGACTTCGCCGCGGCCGCCGCGGTACCGCTGTCATCGGTCCGCAAGCCACGCCAGGAACTCGGCCGCCGCGCCGCGCAACTGCTCCTCGACGAGGCGCGCAGCGACAGTCACCTTCACGAGCAGCTGGTGTTCGAACCCATGCTGATCGTTCGTGAGTCGAGCATGGTCCGCCGCCACCCCGCCGGCACGCGGCGCAGTACCGCATGAGCGCTTCCCGGCCGGCCGGGGCAGGGCCGGCCGGGATGCCGCCCCCCGTCACATGCCGTACCGGCTGCCGAACCTGAACGTCCCGGAGGGCACGGCGTACACGGCGTACTCCCCCTCGGTTCGCACGAACACGGCACGCGACGGCGCGGCGACGTGGTGGCCGTCACCGGTGGGAACGTGGACCTCGGCGGTCGAGTTGGGCGGAACGGTGACCTCCAGGCTGAATCGATGGTGACTTCTCGTCCATGAGCTTCGGGCGGTGCCCTGCGCCGTGTCGTAGCTGCTGCGCACGTGCCGCAGGTCGCCGACCGGCTTGGGTTGGATGACCAGCCTGCCCCGCCCTTCGGTGCCCGCGTCCGTCCGGATGCCGCCGAGGCCGGTGAAGAACCATTCGTCGATCTGGGCGAGAATCATGTGGTTCTTCGAATCCCCCCGGGTCCAGCGTTCGCCCATGGTGGTCATCCCACCGGGGTTGGCCGGGGTGGACTCCAGGAAGTAGCCGTAGCTGGGCTGGTCATCCTCCTGCAACAGGTCCCACAGCAGGTCGTCGCGTCCGGCCGCGGTAAGCGCGCGGACGATCGGGCCCATGCCGATGGTGCCACCGCTGAAGTGGGGGCCGTCGCCGTTCGGGTGGAAGGACTGGACCAGTTCGACCAGTGCGTTCACCACGTCGTCGCGGCGGTTCTCGGGGACGATGCCGGCGTCGAGGGCGAGCGCCTGGGCTGTCTGGGTGGCGCCTTCCGCACCCGCGTCGCCGTTCGCGGTGTAGCGGCCGAGTGCGTCGTTGAAGAACGCGTCGTTGAACGCCCGCTTGATGTCGCTGGCGAGTGCGCCGTACTGCTCGGCGTCCGCGGTATGGCCGGTCAGGGTCGCCATCTTCGCCATCTCGCTGATCATGACGTAGTAGCCCCAGGTGCCGGTGATGCGGCCCGAGGTCTGGTCGGCGGCGACCCAGTCGGCGAGTGCGGCGTTGACGATCTGGGTACCCGGGATGACCTTCTCCCGGCGTATGTAGTCGACGAAGTCGGCCATCCGGTCGTAGTAGGTCGTCATGGTCTGCGTATCGCCGTAGAGATCGTAGAGGAACCACGGCACCAGGACGATGCCGTCACCCCAGTTGATCTCGTCGCCGAATCGGCCGGTGTAGCCCCAGTCGTAGACGGGGGTCTTCAGCGCGACGTTGCCGAACATGGGTGTGTCGGCGATGGACTGTCCCTCGACGAGGTGGTGCATGGTCGTGCGCAGGTACGCGTCGAGGCCGAAGTTGCGGTGGATGGCACCCATCGACATGGTGTAGTCGGCCGGGTAGGACAGCTTCTCCCGGCCAGGACAGTCGGTGAACACCGACATCATGTTGGCGGCGAAGGAGTACCGCGCCATCGTGTGGAGTCGGTTGATGCGCGGATCGGAGCTGGTGAACTCACCGGTCACCGGAACGTCGGCTTGGAGTCGTACTCCGGTCACGAGGTCGCGACTCGGGGTGTACCCGTCGGGCAGGCCCGTTACCTGAATCCACTGCATGCCGAAGTAGTTGAACTCCGGGTGCCACGACTCGCCGTGCCGGCCCCCGTAGGCGGTGTAGGTGTCGAACAGATCGACACCACGAGAGCCACCGCCACCCATCAGCGATGCCTGGTTGACAGTGCCGTCCGGGTTGAGTGACTCCGCCGGTGCCATCCTGACCGTGGTGCCCGCCGGCACCCGCCGCAGGTCGAGCTTGGGCCGGCCGGCGATGTTCTGGCCGAGGTCGAACACCCACGTGCCCGGTGCGGGGTTGGTCACCGAGACCGGCGTCAGCTCCTCCCGGGCCCGTACCGGCTCGGCCGCCCGGGCGACGAGTTTCGTCGCGAGGTTGGGTGGTGGCGCGATGCCGGCGTTCGCCCAGTCCATTGTGGAATCATCGCGCCGCCGGGCGTCCGGGCTCAGATCCGATCCTGGCCGGTTCCATCCCGGCTGCTCGCGCCGTGCGTCGTAGTCGGCACCGGAGTACCACGCGTCGGTGACGAGCGGGCCGAGCGCCGTGCGCCACGACCGGTCGGTGACGATCACGTCGGTGGTGCCGTCGGTGAAGCCGATCTCGACCCGGCCGATAAGCCGCGGGGTCACCGCGGCACCGGCGGACGGGTCGGTCGCGGCGATGTTGTTGCCCGAGCCGGTGACCTTCGCACCCGCCTCGTGCGGTGCCGACAGGGCCGGAGTGAAGGTGATCGCACTCCCGGCGGTGTCGATCGCGGTGATCACCCGGGACTCGAGCCGGTCGCCGCCGCCACCGGTGTCGACGTTGACGGTGCCGCCGATGTGATAGCCGGTCACCGTGTCGAGTGCGACGGTGGTCGACCCGGTGGCGGTGTCCGCGGCCAGGATGCTGTTGCCTTTGAGCTGGCTCTGCCACCACGAGTACGGTGCGGTACGGCCGACCGCGGGGTTGGTGACGCTCCGCCGGACGTAGGCGGTGCCGTTGCCCAGCTCGACGCCGATGGTGTTGCCGCCGTCCCGGACGACGCGCGTCAGGTCGTACGTGCGGTACTCGGTGGAGAGCTGGTGGTTGGAGTTCCCCGGGGCCAGCACCTCGTCGGTGATCTCCCTCCCGTTCACCGTGGTGTGGTGCAGCCCGATGCCGGACAGGTACAGGCGAGCGTCGGCCACTCGCTTGCCGCGCGGAATCGTGAACTGGCGGGCGAAGATCGGCATCGGCTGGTTCTCGGTCCGGTCCGGGTAGTCGATCCAGCGGGCCGCACCCCAGTCACTCTGTTCGACCAGTCCCATCGTCCACGTCGACGGCCGGGACCAGGACGACGGGCGGGCGTAGGCGTCCCAGACGCGCACCCGCCAGGCGACCGTGTCCCGGGACGCCAGGGGTGCGCCGAAGTTCACCTGCTGCCGTGCGCCCGGCATGTGGCCGGTCGTCCAGAGCAGGCGCCCGGACATCAGGTCGCGAACGGTCCGGGCCGCCTGCACCTCGTAGGCCGTCTGCCGATCCGCGGGACATGCAATCCGGGCACCCGGCCGGTGACAGGGGTGTGAACTCGCCTGCCTCGTCTCGACCATCCGCCAGCTCAATGTCGGCCGCGGGTTGCCCAGGCCGAGAAGAGAGTCGTACCGGCCGTCCACCCCGAGGTGCACGGCCCTGACATCGCCTCCGTGGTTCGCGGTGGCCGCGGCGTCGACCGCCGAGACCAGCGTGAGCACCATGCTCACTCCGACGAGCACGCGCAGGGACAAGCCAAGGAATCGGGTGCCGGGCATCGTCACTCCTGTCGTCGGCGGGGTCGGTCAGGTTCCGGACCTGTAGTCGGCGTCCATCGACGCGAGCATCTTGTCCGGAGTCGACTGTCCGCTGAAGATCTCCTGGATACCGGAGAGCATCGTCTGTTGCACCTTGGGGTTGGGCCACAACTGGTCCATGAACGGCACGGTGCGGTTCTCGTTGAGGAAGGTGGACAATTCGGTGAGAGAGGGGTCGATGTCGTAGCCGGTGTCCGGGAGCGCAGGAAGGCCGCCCCAAGCCACTCGTGCCCCTGGTGAGGAACGGCAACGACTCACTGGTCGCCACGCCCACCGTCGACGTGCCCGAGGCGGCGGACACCGTGACGAAGGGGTTTCCGCCGACCTCCTTGCCGAAGTCGAGCACGACGATGGCCGGCGCCCCTCCGGATGGCACGCTCAGCACGGTCGATCCGCTCTGGCCGGTCAGCGCGCCGGCGTTGGTCACGGAGCCGTGTGTGCGCACGACACCGACCGGCCGGACGGTGCCGCTCGACGGGGCGGGCACCAGGGCCTGCCAGTTCGGGTTGGCCGGCCAGGTCGGCAGGTCGGCGACGGTGGCCACCGACTCGACCGGCACCGCGAGAGAGATCGCCACGAACACGGCCGTGATGGCCATCGCCCGTCTGGTGATGGTTCTCATGTTTCCCCCATGACGGTGAAGAAACCGGGCCGGGCCTTATGTTCCAGCCTTGTAGTCAGCGTCCATGGCGGCGAGCATCTTGTCCGGAGTGGACTGTCCGCTGAAGATCTCCTGGATGCCGGTGAGCATGGTCTGCTGCACCTTGGGGTTGGGCCAGAGCTGATCCATGAACGGCACGGTCTTGCCCTCGGTGATGTACGTCTGGACCTCGCTCAGGGCCGGGTCGACCTTGGACGCGGGGTTGGGCAGCGCCGGCAGGCTGCCCTGCTTCTCGTTGAAGACGCTCATCCCCTCCGGCGACATCACGTAGTTGACGAACTTCAGCGCCAGGTCCGGGTTCTTGGCCTTCGCGTTGACCCCGTAGCCGGCGCCGGCCGCTGCGGGCATGATGAACTTCGCCTTGTCGTCGGTGGCCGGCACCGCCGTGATGGTGAACGTGGCGCTCGGGTTCTGCTGCTTGAGCAGGGCGACCACCCAGTTGCCCTGGATGATGCCGAGGGTCTTGCCGGTGGCGGCGAGCTTCTGGCTGGCCTCGTAGCTGGTGCCGAGCGGGTTGGCCTGGAAACAACCGGACTTGGCCATCTGCTGGTACTTGGCCATGGCGGTGGTCCACGCCGAGTCGGCGAAGGTGGTCTGGCCGGACTGCATCTTCTTGTCGAAGTCCGGATCGTCGCCGTAGACGATCGTGGCGACCAGTCCATAGAGGACGATCTGGGTGACCCAGTTGTCCTGGATGCCCAGTGCATAGGCGGATGTGCCCTTGGCCTTGGCGGCCTTGCAGAACCCGAGCAGCTCGGTCCAGGTGCTCGGCGGGGTGAGTCCGGCCTTGGTCATGGCCTGCGTGTTGTAGATCGCGCCGATGCCGTTGACGCCGAAGATCGCGTTGTAGGTCTTGCCCTTGTACTGCGCGACGTCCTTGACGACGTCGGGGTACTTGTCGGCCCAGGGCTGGTCGGACAGGTCACGCAGGTAGCCCGGCTTGGCTAGCACATAGGTGGCGCCCGGGTTGCCGTTGCCCGGCCACACCGTCATCACGTCCGGCGCGGTGCCCGACGACAACTGAGTGCGGATCTGCTGCTGGTACTGGTCCGCGCCACTGGTCGTGAGGTTCACCTTGACGCCCGGGTTGGCCTTCTCGAAGGCCTTCACGACGTCCTCGATGGAACCCTGGTCGACCGAGGCCACGGTCAGGGTCTTCGAGTCGCCGCCGGAACCGGCATTGGTGCCACCACTGCAGGCCGCCAGCATGCTGGCGGCGGTGACCGCGGCGAGTAAGGCAGGCAGAGTTTTCATGGTGTCTCCCTCGAGAAGGGGGCGGTGACGACGTGGTTGCCGGACGAGAGCCGCAGCGTCGCGCCGGCGGCGTCGAGCACGCCGGACCGGTCCGCGACCCACACGCCGTCCGGGTCGGCGGTGGGCACCTCGAGCAGGGCGGTGCTGCCGGGCGGCACCGTGACGTTCACGGTGATCCGCCCCCCGGCGAGTGACCAGCCGCAGGCGACCTTCCCCCGCGCGGTCTCCTGCTCCGCCCTGGCCCAGGTGAGCGTGCCGCCCGGCAGCGGGCGCAATAGCAACTCGCGGTAGGCGACCGAGTCGGGTGTCTGGTCGATGCCGGCGACACGGCCGTAGAGCCAGTCGCCGACGCAGCCCAGGCTGTAGTGGTTGAACGAGTTCATCGCCGCGGCCTGGAACCCACCGTGCTCGGTCCAGCCGTCCCAGCGTTCCCAGATCGTGGTGGCGCCGTGCCGGATCGAGTAGCCCCACGACGGGTACTCCTCCTGCTGCAGCAACGCGTACGCGAGGTCGGCGCGGCCGTGGTCGGCGAGCACCGGGCACAGCAGCGCGACGCCAACGAACCCGGTCGTGAGCCGGATGTCGCGCTTCTCGATGTCGGCCGCCAGATGCTCCACCACCGCCGGCACGAGGTCCTCCGGCACGAGCCGGAACGCCAGCGCCAACAGGTAGGCGGTCTGGGTGCCGCCTTCGACCCGCCCTGTTTCGTCCACATAGGACTCGACGAACGCCGCGCGGACGGCGGCGTGCAAGGCGCGGTGCTCGGCGGCGACGTCGTTGCGGCCGAGCACGTCGGCGGCCCGCGCCACGATGTCCGCGCTGCGGGCGAAGTGCGCGGTCGACAGCACGTCGCGCGGGGTGGCGGCGTCGACCTGCAGCCAGTCGCCATAGGAGTTGCCGGTGCGCTGCCGCCACCGCAGGTCGGGGTTGTGCCGGCGGATGTGCGCGACCCAGGCGACCATCGCGGCGAAGCACCGCTCGAGTACGCGTCGGTCGCCGTAGGTGCGCCACAGGTGCCACGGGATGATCACGCCCGCGTCGCCCCACGCCGGCGCGGCCTCGCGGTCCAGCACGATCGCGGGGGCGACGTCGCGGAACGCGCCGTCGGCGTCCTGGCCGTCGACGACGTCGCGCAGCCAGCGGACGAAGAACGCGGCGACGTCCGCATTGCGGCTGGCGGTCGGGGCGAAGACCTGGGCGTCGCCGAGCCAGCCGAGGCGCTCGTCGCGCTGCGGGCAGTCGGTGGGCACGGCGACGAAGTTGCCCTGCTGGCTGCGGACGATGTTGGCCTGCAACAGGTTCACCATGTCGTCGGAGCATTCGAATTGCCCGGTCCACGGCGTGGCGTTGTGCAGCACGCGGGCCACCACGTCGGCCGACGCGAGCTCGCCGGGGTAGCCGTCGACCTCGACGTAGCGGAAGCCGTGGACGGTGAACCGGGGCTCGAAAACCTCGGTCGCCTCGCCGGCGGCGACGTAGACGTCAGTGGCCCTGGCTCGCCGCAGGTTTGCCACGTACAGCTCGCCGGCGTCGAGGATCTCCGCGTGCCGCAGCACGATCCGCCGGCCGCGGGTGGCGCCGCGGACGGTCAACCGCACCCGCCCGACCACGTTCTGTCCGAAGTCGACGACGAACCGGCCGGCTTCCCGTCCGGTCACGGAGATCGCCGGCACCTCCCGGGTTACTCGGATCGGCTGGTCCGGCTCCGCCACGAGCTGGCCGAGGTCGGTGTCGACGACCGCCACCGGCCGGCCAGGTCCGTCCGGCATGGACGCATGGACGTGCTCGCCCATGAGCAGGTCGGCTGACCGGGTGGCGCCCGGCCGCTCGGTCCACGCGCCGTCGGTGGCCACCACCTGGCGCGAGCCGTCGGCGAAGTCGACCACCAGCTGGGCCAGGAGCGCCGGCCGGTCGCCGTAGTGCTGCCCGGCACGCTGTGGGCTGAAGCCGACATACCCGCTCCACCAGCCGTCGGCGACGGCGACGCCCAGCACGTTGGTTCCCGTGCGCAGCAACGAGGTCACGTCATAGGTCTGGTACTGCAACCGGCGGTGGTACTCCGTCCAACCCGGAGCCAGCTCGACGTCGCCGACGCGCACACCGTTCAGCGCAGCCTCGTAGACACCGCGCGCGGTGGCGTACAGGCGGGCCCGCGCCGGCTCACGCGACAGCTCGAACGCGCGCCGCAGCTCCAGCGGCGGCTCGTCGAACGGCGGCTCCTCGCCCGTCGGCGGGTCGACCGGGGGCAGACCGCGCGGGTCGCGGCCCACCCATGCCGCGGTCCAGTCCTCGCGGTGCAGCAGGCCGGTTTCGAACCAGCTCTCCCCCACCGCCCGGTCACCACACTCGTCCCACACCTCGACCCGCCAGTGGTAGCGCGTGGCCGACCGGAGCACCGGACCGTCCCAGGCCACCAGCAGCCCCTCACCGGACCCCACCCGGCCGCTGTCCCACAGCAGCCGGGTGGGGTCGTCGAGGTCGGTCGGGCGTTCGGCGGCGGTGATCCGGTAGGCGGTCTGCGCAGCGCCGCGCCGGTCGCACTCGAGCTTCCAGGACAGCCGCGGGTGCGGTGCGTCCACCCCGAGCGGCTCGGTGAGCTGCTCGGTGGTGAGGCCGTACGGGCGCAGCGTGTTCTGGCTCATCCGCGCAGCCCTCCGGCGAAACCGTTGATGATGCTGCGTTGCAGCGCGAAGTACACGACCAGGATCGGCACGATGCTGATCACCAGCGCGGCGAAGATGAGGTTCCAGTCCGAGACGTACTGGCCGACGAAGCCGGCGATCGCGACCGGCATCGTCTGCTGCGCGCTGCCGGACAGGTACAGCAGCGGGGTGAAGAAGTCGTTCCACACGAACACGGCGTTGAGCACCAGCGCGGTCACGGTGACCGGTTTGAGCATGGGGAACACCACGTACCGGAAGCTCTGCAGCGGCGTGCACCCGTCGATGAGCGCGGCGTCCTCGAAGTCACGCGGCAGCGCACGCAGGAACCCGACGTAGAGGAACACCGTGAACGGCACCTGCAGTCCGGAGTAGAACAGCACCAGCGCCCACGGCGTGCCGAGCAGGCCGAGATCGCGCATCGTCTGATACAGCGGCAACGCGGCCAACTGGAACGGCAGCAGCAGCCCCAACATGATCAGCAGGAATGTCCCCCGGGACCAACGCGCGGCCACGCGGGCCAGCGGGTAGGCCGCCAGCGACGACACCGCCAGCACGATGACGACGCTCACCACGGTCACCAGCGCGCTGTTGGCTAGCGCGCCACCCAACTGGCCCTGGTCCCACGCCTGGCTGAAGTTGTCCAACGTGGGCGAAGTCGTCGGCCGGATCGGCGACGAGGCGTCCGACGGCGGCCGGACGGCCAGGTTCACCAGGACGTACACCGGAAACCCGACGATCAACGCGACGGCGATCATCACCAGTTCCAGCGCGAACGTGCGGGCACGGTACTTGCTCACGCCGCGGCCCTCTTCTCGTTGCGGGACAGCACCGCGTACTGCCCGGTCGAGACGACCGCCACGACGATCGTCAGCACGACCGCGAGCGCGATGCTGTAGCCGAACTCGCCCAGGGTGAAGGCGTCCTTGTAGATCAGCGTCGACAGCGTGTCGGTCGCGTGCCCCGGCCCGCCGCCGGTCAACGCGAACACCTGGTCGAACAGCTTGATCCCGCCGATGATCGACAGCATCAGGTTGATCGTGAACGCCGGCGCGAGCAGCGGGCGGGTGACCGACCAGAACCGCCGCACCGGACCCGCGCCGTCCAGGTCCGCCGCCTCATGGATCTCCCGAGGTATCGACTGCAGCCCGGCCAGGAAGATCACCATGGAGTAGCCGGAGAACTGCCACACGATGACCGCCACGACCGACCACAGCGCGAGCTTCGGGTCGCCCAGCCAGTCCTGCTGCCAGGAGGTCAGCCCTACCGCGTCGAGCAGGCTGTTCACCGCGCCGTCCGGACCGAGCAGGTTGCGCCACAGGTAGGCGGTCACGATCGGGGTGACCACCGCCGGGGCGAACAGGAACACCCGCAACACGTTGCGCGACTTGATCGCGCTGTTGACGCCGAGCGCCAGCAGCAATCCGAGTCCATTTTGGATGATCGTGATCGCCACCGCGATCAGCAGCGTGTGCCCGACCGCCCCCATTGCGTCGGCATCATCGAGCATGTCGGCGAAGTTGCGCAGACCGACGAACGAGAAATCGGGGCTGAGGCCGTCCCAGTTGGTGAACGCATAGGTCACCCCGCGAACGGCCGGCACCAGCACCACGAACGCGAACAGCACCATCGCGGGCAGCGCGAACCACCACGGCGGATCCACCCGGCGACGTCCGGCGAGCCGGACGGGCGCGGCGACGACCGGGGCCTGACGATTGTCGGTCGCGGCGACGGTCACCGGGTCCACCTTCTTTTGAAACGTTCAAATCAATGGGCGTGCAAAACCCGCCCAACATCGAACCGGCCACCCCGCTGGCACCACTCCGTGGGTAACGTTTTACGAGCGTTGCGGCCGACTCTAGGAGCATGTCGGCATGACGTCAAGATATCTGCAGTGCTACATGGCGGCTACCAGCGCGCGGTTGACTTACACTGCGGTAACGTTGCCCGTCGGAAGGAACCCGGATGGACCCACAGCCCCGGCGCGTCACCATCATCGACGTCGCGGCGCATGCCCAGGTGTCCACCACCGCCGTGTCCAAGGTGCTGCGCAACGCCTACGGCACCAGCCCGGCCATGCGGGCCAAGGTCCATGCGGCGATCGCCGAGCTGGGCTATCGGCCGCACGCCGGGGCCAGGGCCATGCGCGGCCAGACCTACACCATCGGCGTGATGCTGCCCGACCTGCGCAACCCCTTCTTCCCCGACATCGTCGACGGCCTCACCGGACATCTACGAGACACCGACTACCAGGTCCTCGTCGGCCCCAGCCACTGCAACGGCGAGCACGCGGAAGCCAAGGTCACCGAGGCGATGGTCGATCGCGGCATGGACGGCCTGGTCCTCATCGCCCCCGTCGCACCGCGACGTCACCTCGAACGGATCGCCCGCACGGTGCCCACCGTGGTCGTCGGCCGGCACGGCCATTCCACCGTCTACGACACGGTCGCAGACGACGACACCACCGGCGCCAGGCTCATCGTCGACCACCTCGCCGACCTCGGGCACTGCCACATCGCCCACATCGAACACCACGAGACCAACCCCACCCGCCTCGCCGAGATGCCCAACGCCATCCGCGCCGAGGGCTACCGGGCGGCCATGCACGCCCACCGCCTCGAACCCGACATCGTCTCCACCAGCTACACCCGAGAAGGCGGATACGAAGGCGCGCAACAACTCCTCGCCCGCGCGCGCCGGCCCACCGCGATCTTTGCCGGCGCCGACATCGTCGCCATCGGCGTCCTCGAGGCCCTGACCGAAGCCGGCCTGACCGTTCCCGCAGACATCTCCGTCGCCGGCTACGACAACACCAACTTCGCCGCCCTCGGCCCGATCTCGCTCACCAGCGTCGACCAGGCCGGCCACCACATCGGAGCCACCGCCGCGAAGCTCCTGCTCGACCGAATCGCCGATCGCGGCAGACCAACCGCCCAGGTCAAACTCTCCCCCACGCTCATCATCCGCCGCAGCACCGCCGCCCCGCCGGCGTGAGAGACCAGCTCCCGGCCGGCCCCAGAGGGATACCAGAGCGCAAAGTGTGTGCTCTCCGAAGAAGGAGGTCCGATGGTGGGTTCCAGGATGACCCGCAGGGCGATGATCGGCGGGTCGCTGTCCGTGGTCGCCGCGATGAGCGTGCCGTCTCCGGCTTTTGCGCAGGCCGCTGGGCGAACAACCGTGGCGGCAACCCGTTACGGCAAGGTGCGCGGGAAACGCGAGGACGGCATCGTGAAGTTTCTCGGCGTGCCCTACGCCCGGCCGCCGCTGGGCGCACTGCGGTTCAAGGCCCCGAAGCCACCCAGAAGCTGGCATGGCGTGCGCGACGCGGTGAACTTCCCCAACCCGGCATTCCAGGCGGCGGGCAACGAGATGGGCCCGAACGGCAATGGCCGGATGCCCGCACCCTCCGAGGACTGCCTCTATCTCAACATCTGGACCCCCGCCGCGGACTGCAGGCGGCGGCCGGTGATGTTCTACAACCACGGCGGCGGCTACATGATCGGCTCCGGCTCCGCCACGGGGCAGGACGGCACTCATCTGGCGCAGCTGTATGACGTGGTGGTGGTCGAGTCCAACCACCGGCTCGGCATGCTGGGCTACCTGTTCCTGGGCGACCTCGCCGACGGCGACTACGCCGCCAACCAGGGGATGCTCGACATTCTCGCGGCGCTGCGCTGGACCAGGGAGAACATCGAGAACTTTGGCGGCGACCCCGACAACATCATGGTCTGGGGTGAGAGCGGTGGCGGCGCGAAGACCGCCGCCATCTACACCATGCCGGATGCCGCACGGCTGTTCCACAAGGCCTCGATCGAAAGCGCCGCGCCACTGCGCTTCCCCACCCGCGACGGCGCCACCGCTCGAGCCAGGCGCACCTTGGAGCTGTTGGGACTGACCACAGCGGACATTCCCCGCCTGCACGACATTCCGGCCGAGAGGCTGCTCGAGATCCAGCAGTCCGAAGCCGCGAACGGCGTCGCACCCTGGGGCGACCCCCCTCCGCTCCCCGGCTTCGGCGCATTCGTCGACGGCACCATCATTCCGCGGCACCCCTTCGCCGACGGCGCCGCGCCCTTCTCGGCCGGCAAGCCGCTGATGTGCGGCACCTGCCGCGACGAAACGGTGTTCTTCAGCCTCTTCGGACCGCCCGACATCTTCCGCATCGACGAAGCTGGCCTGTGCACGGAACTGAGCAAGACCTACCAGGGCGCCGAGCTCGACCAGATCATCAGCACGTTCCATATGTCGCGGCCCGACGCGACGCCGGCACAGCTCTACTTCGCGATCACCACCTCGCCGATCTGGCGCGACGCGATCAAGATCGCGGAGGCCAAGGCGGCGCAGCGCGCGGCGCCCGTGTTCATGTACCAGCTCGCCTACAAGAACCCGACCCTGGTGCCAGGCACCGATTTCCCCCTCGGCTCGCCGCACGCCTCAGACATCAACCTCAAGTTCGCCAACACCGACAAGAACCTCGACTCCCTCCTCAACGCGGACCAATCACCGGGACGGCTCGCGACCGCGCGACACATGAGCGAACTGTGGGCGAGCTTCGCTCAACAGGGCCGTCCCACCGCGAGGCACGTGCCGACCTGGCCCGCCTACACACCGAAGACCCGCGCCACGATGTGGCTCGACGCCGAGTGCAAGATCGTCAACGACCCGGACAGGGACGAAAGGCTCTTCTGGAAGAACCACGCCTGAACTCGTCGTCCAACCCCTTGCTCGGTGCGGGGTGACTGTCGGTCACGTCGCAGACGGCGAGTGCCTGGTGGCCGGTGGTGGTCAGCTGGTCCACTGCACGGTGCACGGCATCCTGTTCGATGTCGGCGAGGACGACGGCGGCGTCGGCGAAGGCGTGTGCGGTCCCGAGGCCATGCCGGAGCTGGCGCCGGTGACCAGCGCGACCTGACCGGTGTAGTCGTAGGTCGGGTTCGACAGTTCTCCGCTATTCGATCTTCTCGGCCGTGACCTGGCCTGTTTGGAGGCGTTCGAGATGTGCCATGCCTGACTCCACCGTGCCGATCGTGATCACGCGGTCGTCGACGGCGGCATCGGGGTCGGCGTTGTAGAAGAAGCCGAGGTTTCCCCACGGCTCGAAGTAGATGAGGTGGCCGTTGCGTGGCGCGGCGCCCGGCGAGCCGTCGGTGGTGAGGCGCTCGGGCAGGTAGCTGATCTTCTCTTGGCCGGAGAACTCCTCGAAGGTCAGTGTCAGCGGCAGCTTCGAGACGAGATCGCGGCTCGTGGGGTTGTCGGCCACCCGGACTACGATCTCGGCGTCGCCCGTCGCGAACCGCACTCGCGTCGCACCCATCGGAGCCTCTCCGGTCGTGCCCTGGGTTGTGGTTGTCGCGGACTGCGCTGAGCTCGTCGACTGCGCTGGGGGCGGGGCACCCGCCGGGGCCGCGCAACCCGACAGCGGTACGAGCAGGATCGCGGCCAGGGTGAGGAGGACCCGGATTCTCATCGCTGTGATGTCCTTACACGCGAAGGAGGGCTTTGATGGCGCGGCGCTCGTCCATGGCCTGGTAGGCCTCGGCGGCGTGGTCGAGCGGGAGTTCGAGGTCGAAGACCTTGCCGGGGTCGATCTCGCGCCGCCAGATCAGGTCGATCAGCTCGGGCAGGAAGCGCCGCACCGGGGCGGGGCCGCCGTGCAGGTGAACATGGGAGAAGAACAACTCCTCGCCGTTCAGCGCGACGTCGTGGGCGACGCCGACGTACCCGACGTGCCCGCCGGGCCGTGTGGAGCGGATGGCCTGCAGCATCGACTCCTGCGTGCCGACCGCCTCGACCACGCAGTGGGCGCCGAGCCCGCCGGTCAGCTCCTTGACCCTGGCCACACCCTCGTCGCCGCGCTCGGTGACGATGTCGGTGGCGCCGAACCGGAGGGCGAGCTTCTGACGAGGCGCGTGCCGGCTCATCGCGATGATCCGTTCCGCACCGAGTTGGTGAGCGGCCAGCACTGCGAGAAGCCCGACCGCCCCGTCACCGACCACCGCGACCGTCTTCCCGGGACCGACCTGCGCCGCGACGGCGCCGAACCAGCCGGTGGCCAGCACGTCGGAGGCCGCCAGAAGGCTCGGCACCAGGTCGTCGGAGGGCACGTCGGGGGTGGCGACGAGCGTGCCGTCCGCCAAGGGAACGCGCGCCAGCTGGGCCTGGGTCCCGAGCGTGCCCATGAGTACCCGGTGGACGCACGAGCTCTGGTAGCCGGCCCGGCAGATCTCGCAGGTGTTGTCGGAGGCGAAGAACCCGCCGATCACGAACTGGCCCGGCGCGATGGTCCGGACCTCGCTGCCGACCTCCTCGACGACGCCCACGTACTCGTGCCCCATCGGCGTTGGGCCGTCGACGGGCTCGATGCCCCGGTACGGCCACAGGTCCGAACCACAGACACACGTCGCGGACAGGCGGATGAGCGCGTCGGTCGGCTCGAGGATCGTCGGGTCCTGCCGTTCTTCCACCCGAACGTCACCGGGCCCGTGCAACACGGCACCACGCATGATGGCTACCCCTTTACCGTCGATTGGCACTCTTCGATGTCCAGGACACCACCAGCGCTCGCAACCAGGGAGTTTCTCCCGATAGATGTACTGACAGGACACCCCTCGCAAGGCCTGGAGGGCTTACCGTGGAGGTGTGGACAATCGCCAAGAAGTCCGCGAGTTCCTCGTCTCGCGGCGAGCGAAGATCACCCCGGAACAGGCCGGGCTGCCGTCCGGGGGCAGGCGTCGGGTGCCCGGCCTGCGCCGCAGCGAGGTCGCCGCGCTGGCCGACGTGAGCATCGAGTACTACTCGAAACTCGAACGCGGCTCACTCGCCGGCGTCTCCGCCAGCGTGCTGGACGCGGTGGCGCGTGCGCTACGACTCGACGACGCGGAACGGGCCCATCTGTTCGACCTGGCCCGAGCGGCAGACGGCACGAGCCAGATCGTGCGCCCCCGGCGCCGCAACCCGAAACAATGGACCCCGCACCCAAGTCTGCAGTGGACACTCGACGCGGTCACCGCAGGGCCCGCGTTCGTCCGCAACGGCCGCATGGACCTGGTCGCCGCGAACCGGCTCGCCCGTGCCTTCTACTCACCGGTCTACGAGAGCCCGCAGCAGCCTCCGAACATCGCCCGGTTCCAGTTCCTCGACCCGGCTTCCCACGAGTTCTACCCCGACTGGGACGCCTTCGCCGACATCTGCGTCGCCATCCTGCGCACCGAAGCCGGCCGCAACCCGCACGACAAGGAGCTCCACGACCTCATCGGGGAACTGTCCACCCGCAGCGACGAGTTCCGCACCCGCTGGGGCGCCCACAACGTCCGCCACCACAACACCGGATCCAAGACCTTCCACCATCCAGTCGTCGGTGACATCACCATCGCCTACGAAGGCCTCGAGCTGGCCGCGCAACCCGGCCTCACCCTCACCATCTACACGGCCGAACCCGGCTCACCCTCCGACGAGGGCCTGCGCCTGCTCGCCTCCTGGACGGCCTCCCAGGACAAGGAGTCCACCGCGAGGCGGGCGTCCGGCTGACGGCTCGCGGAACCATGTGTCCCCTCCCCTGGGGCCGTGACCACGACGTCGGTCCCACAGCCCCAGGAGATCAGGTCATAGCAGTGCATCCGCGGTGATGGGGAAGCCGCGAATGCGGCGGCCGGTGGCGTGGAAGACGGCGTTGGCGATGGCGGGTGCCACGCCGACCAAGGTGATCTCGCCCAGTCCCTTGACGCCGAGGGGATTGGTTTCGGGGTCGTTCCCGTTGAGGTAGGTCGCTGTGAGATTGGGGATGTCGGCGTTGACGGGCACGAGGTAGTCGGCGAGGTTTGCGTTGACGATGCGGCCGTCGCGGGGGTCGGTGACGGTGTGTTCGAGCAGGGCGGCGCCGATGCCGCCGACCATGCCGCCGATGGCCTGGCTGTCGGCGAGTTTCGGATTGACGATCTTGCCGGCGTCGTAGACGCCGAGCATGCGGCGAACCCGTGCGATGCCGAGACGGGCGTCGACGGCGACCTCGGCGAACACCGCGCCGTATGCGTTCATGGAGAACCGGTCGTGCACCGCGCCGGTGTAGGTCCCGATCGCCTCGAGGTGAGGGCGCTGGATTCGGGTCAGCAGTTGCTGGTAGGTCTCACCGCGGGTGGGGTCGTTACGCACGTGCATCCGTCCATCGCGGACGATGACGTCGTCCGGGTTGACACCATGCAGGGGCGACCGGGAGTCGTTGACCGCGAGGGTGATCGCCTGCCGGCGCACCTGGTCGCAGCCGAGCTGGATCGCGGTGCCGACGCTGGCCATGGTCGTCGAGCCGCCGTGTGGCCCGGTCGGCGGCATGACCGAGTCACCCAGCCGGAACGTCACGGTCCGCATGGTCAGGCCGAGTGCGTCGGCGGCGACCTGGGGCATGGAGGTGTAGGTGCCAGGCCCCATGTCACTGGTCGCCGCCTGCACGAGGGCGGTGCCGTCGGCGCCCAGCCGAACGTGGGCCTTGGCGGGGAACCCGCCGGTGTCGTAGACCGCGGCCGCCATGCCGGTGCCGACCAGCCAGTCACCGTCCCGCGTGACGCCCGGTTTGGGGTTGCGGCGCTGCCAGCCGAACTCCCGGGCACCGACCGTGTAGCACTCGCGCAGCCGGCGGGTGGAGAACGGCAGCCCGGTCGACGGGTCCTTGCCGGGTTCGTTGCGCAGTCGCAGCTCGATCGGGTCGAGACCGAGCTCGTGGGCCAGTTCGTCCATCGCGCACTCGATGACCTGGGTGCCGGTGGCGAAGCCTGGACCACGCATCCAGATCGGCGTGCTCACGTCCAGTGCCACGGTCGAATAGACCTGCCTCAGGTGGGGCATGCTGTAGAGCACCTGTCCCGGTGCCAGCACTCCTTCGAAGAACGTCTCGTAGCTCGACGTCTCCGCCTTGAGGTCGTGGACCATCGCGGTCAGCCTGCCGCGCTGGTCGCTGGCCACCTTCAACGCGTAGGTGTAGGCGGGCCGGAAACCGGTGCCGAAGTACAGCTGCCGCCGGGACAGCACGAGCTTCACCGGCTGGCCAGCGACCCTGGCGGCCAGCGCCGCGATCGTGGTGTGTGGCCAGGCCCGCAGCCCGCTGCCGAACCCGCCGCCCACGAACGGCGAGATGACCCGCACCGACCGCTGCGGAATGCCGAACACCGCGGCGAGCTCCTGCTGGGTACCGCCCACGACCCACTGGGTCTTGTCCCACACCGTCAGGTTGTCAGCGCCGTTGACACTGTCCCAGCGGGCGATGGTGGCGTGCGGCTCCATGGGGTTGTGGTGGTTGCGGGCCAGCCGGTGTTTCGGGTCGAGCCGGACCGGCGCCTGTGCCCACGCCTTGTCGGCGTCGCCGCGGGCGTAGCGGTCGAACTCCTCGGCCGGGGCCTGGGTGAGGTCAGTCGAGGGCGGCTCGGCGGCGTAGGTGACCTCGACCAGGCTCGCGGCGTGCTGCGCCGCCTCCAGAGTGGTCGCGACCGCGACGGCGACCGGCTGCCCGAAGAACAGCACCCGATCGTCCTGGAACACCCGCAACCTGGTGCCCGCCGGGTTGTTCGACCCCGGATTGTCCACATAGGGCAATCGGGGCGAGTTGCCGTGGTGGATCACCGCCAGCACACCGGGCTGGGCGAGCGCGGCCCGCGTGTCGATGCCGGTGATCCGGCCGCGGCCGACACTGCTGTCCACCACGACCGCATACCGGATGTTCTCGATGCCGTCGTCCGGGCCGTGGTCCGCGGAGTAGGGAGCCTGCCCGGTCACCTTCAGCCGCCCATCCACACGGGACTCCGGGGTGCCGACGGCTTTCTGTGGCTGGAGTGTCACCGGACGCCTCCCACGACGCGCAGCTGGCGTGCCACCGTACGCTCGAGCAACTCGACCTTGAAGCCGTTGTGTCCCAATGGTTGTGCCCCGTCCGCCGCTCGCGCCGCAGCCTCGATCCACAGGCCGGCCGATGGTCGCTTGCCGAGCAGGTGCTGCTCGACGGCGGGCAGCTTCCACGGCACAGTGCCCACACCGCCTGCCGCGACCTTCGCCGTACGGATCACCCCGCCCCGGATGTGCAGCGCGACCGCCGCGGAGGTCAGTGCGAACTCGTAGCTCTGCCGGTCACGCACCTTCAGGTAGCCGGACCGCAGCGGACGCGGGTGGGCCGGGACCTCCACCGCGGTGATCAGCTCGCCGGGCCGGATGGCCTGCTCGAGGTCGGGGGTGGCGCCGGGCCGGAGAAGGAACTCGGCGAAAGGAACCGTGCGTTCACCGTCCGGGCCGAGCAGGCGAACCGTCGCCTCCAGCGCGGCGAACGCCACCGCGACATCCGAGGGGTGCGTCGCGACGCACTGGTCGGAACCGCCGAGGATGGCGTGGCTGCGGTTGACCCCGTCCAGTGCGGCACATCCCGAACCCGGTGCGCGCTTGTTACAGGGCGCGGTCACGTCCCGGAAGTAGGTGCATCGGGTGCGCTGCATGATGTTCCCGCCGATGGTGGCCATGTTCCGCAGCTGCGCCGACGCGCTCAGCTCCAACGCCTCGGAGATCATCGGGAACGCGCCGCGCACCCGACAGTCCGCGGCCGCCTCGGACATCCGCACCAGCGCGCCGATCCGCACGCCGCCCTGCGGGATGGTGGTGATGTCCCGCAGCGGGAGAGCGGCGATGTCGACCAGCTCCTCAGGGCGCTCGACGGTCTCCCGCATCAGGTCCACCAACGTCATGCCGCCCGCGACATAACGCCCGCCGCGCTGCCCGGCCGCGACCGCCTCCCGCGTGTCCGCGACTTTCGTGTAGGCGAAAGGAAACATCGGTGATCACCCGGCCTTCGCGGCCTGCTGAACCGCCCTGACGATCTTGACGTAACAGCCGCACCGGCAGATGTTCCCGCTCATCCACTCCCGGATCTCCTCCGGCGAGGAGGTGTGCCCCTCGCGGATGCAGCCGACCCCGGACACGATCTGCCCCGGCGTGCAGTAACCGCACTGGAAAGCGTCCTGCTCGATGAACGCCTGCTGCAATGGATGCAGGTCATCACCGTTCGCGAGCCCCTCTATGGTGGTGATTTCCGCGCCCTCCAGCCGCACCGCCAACGTCAGGCACCCGTTGACCCTGCGCCCGTCGACCAGCATCGTGCACGCGCCACACGCCCCGGCATCGCAACCCTTCTTGGTCCCGGGCAACTCGAAGTGCTCACGCACGAGGTCCAACAGCGACGTGCGGTTGTCCACCGTGACCGTGCGGCGAGTCCCGTTCACCGTCAACGTGACGCGGTTGTTGACCGGATCGGCGGCGGCTTCGGCAGCAGGCTCGGTGTCCAGCAGCGGCGGTCCGGCGACAGCGGCCGCACCGCCGACAGCCGAGGCGGCGATGAACCTACGCCGGGACAGCGCCGACAATGACTCTGTCGCGGAATCCGTCGCGGCATCACCAGGCGGATGGGGTAGTTGGGTCGACATGCGTTCGACCACACCACACCCGCCATCAGTGTGGGAGGCACTGTCAAGACACGTACTGAACCCCAAGGGGCCAGCGCCTCCCACGGTTTGGGCGGCTTGGTGTCACGCGAACGATGCGAGCGTGGCGACATCCTTGTCGGTGAGCGTGATGTCCGCGGCGGCGAGGTTGTCATCCAGGTGGGCGACCTTGGAGGTACCGGGAATCGGCAGCATGACCGGCGACCTGTGCAGCAGCCAGGCGAGAGCGAGTTGGGCGGGCGTGGCGTCGTGCCGCTTGGCTGCCTCGTCCAGCACCGAGCCCGGCGTGGCGAGTTCGCCGGTCGCGAGCGGGAACCAGGGGATGAACCCGATGTCGTTGGCCGTCGCGTAGTCCAGGACGTGCTCGGACTGCCGGTTGGTCAGGTTGTAGAGGTTTTGCACGGAGACGATCTCGAGGATGCTCTGTGCCCGTTTCAGCTCGGGCATGCTCACCTCGGACAGTCCGATGTGGCGGATCTTGCCTTCCTTCTGAAGTGGCGCGAGTTCGCCGATCTGCTCGTCCGCGGGCACCGCCGGGTCGATTCGGTGCAGCTGGTACAGGTCGACTCGCTCCTGGCCGAGCCGCTGGAGGCTGCCCTCGAGGGCCTGTCGCAGGTGTTCCGGACGTCCGTCCGTTTCCCAGGCGCTCGGGTGAGGGCCGCACCAGTCCGCCCTTGGTGGCGATGACGAGATCCTCCGGGTACGGGTGAAGCGCCTCCTTGATGAGGTTCTCGGAGACGAACGGTCCGTACGCGTCGGCGGTGTCGATCAGGGTCACGCCCGCCTCGACGGCCCGGCGTAGCACCCGGATGGCCTCGTCGCGGTCGGTCGGCTCGCCCCAGACTCCCGGCCCGGTGATCTGCATCGCGCCGAGCCGGCGTACCCGAAGGTCCCCGCCGAGGGTGAAGAACTCCGACAGTGTCCAGGTCCTCTCGTTGTCGTGTCTACAACGGCGCGTGGTCAGTGTTGTTGGAACGCCGGATGGCGACCACTCGCGGCCCAGCTGGCCAGAAGGTCGAGGCCGTCCTCGGTGGTGGACCCACGCTCGGCGGCGTAGGCGACAAGCTTCAGGCCGGGGTCGACGGCCAGGTCCATGACATCGTCGAATATCGGCGAGTACAGGGCGTGACCGCGCCGGTTGACGGCGACCAGGTACAGGCGCCCGTCCTGTACGAGCGCCGGGGTGTTGGTCACGCCGTCAAGGATGCGTTGGACGCTCGACGTGACGCTCGGCTGGGGCTTGCGACCAGCGCGGCCGGTCGTGTTGGCCGCCCGGGCCAGGTCGAGGAGACGCCACCCAGGTTGCCACGTTCCAGGCGGACGTCGTGCTCCGGGCTGACTCCCGCGAGCAGGCCGAGCTCTCCCCGGCGGAACCGTGGGACACGGCGCCTGCCTCCCCCGCTGCCCAGATCCGCCCGCTCCGGGGTGATCTTGGCTCGTCGGCTGGCCAGACTCGCGAACGTCGGACCTGCGGTGCCACGTCGACCACGGTACGACCGGTCACGCCGCGGTCGGGATGCCCTGCCAGTACATCTCTCACCAGTGCCTTCCCGCGTTCCCGCATTCTCCGGTCTCATGCAGAGCATGCCTACCGTCAATGCCCGCGGCCCGACTTCCGCGACCGATCCGCTCGCACAAACAGGGCGACGGCCTGCGGCTGGGCGCGGATCACTACCACGCCGCCCCGGAGGCCTTCCAGGCACTGGCCGGCATATTCGACCTCATCGCGCACACCGACAACGCGAAGATCGTGCTGGCCGTCCGCTGGCGGTCGTGCCTGCTGACGGTCTTCGGTCCGATCTCCATGGACCTCTACCTACCCGTGCTCCCCGCGCTCACCACCGACCTGCACACCACGACCTCAGCCGGGCAGCTGACCGTCACCGCCTGCCTGCTCGGCCTGGCGATCGGGCAGGTCGTCGCCGGACCGGTCTCCGACCGCTTCGGCCGCCGCCTGCCCCTGCTGGTCGGGGTCGTCGCCTACATCCTCACCTCGGCACTGTGCGCGGCGAGCCCCACCATCCCCACGCTGGTCGCGACGCGTTTCGTGCAGGGCGTGGCCGGTGGGGTGGGCATCGTGATCTCCCAGGCCGCGGGCCGTGACCTCTACAGCGGCGGCAAGCTCGTGCGTTACTACGGCCGCCTGACCGTGATCGCCGGACTCGCTGCGGTCGTCGGCCCGGTGCTCGGCGGGCAACTCGCCTCCGTCACCGACTGGCGCGGCTTCTTCGTCCTCCTCGCCGCCATCGGCGCGCTGATCCTGGCCGCCTGCGTGTTCGTCTTCCGCGAGACCCTGCCGGAGACGTGCCGCATCACCGGCGGCCTCGTCCAAACCGGACGTGACTTCCGTCGCCTGCTCGCCGACCGGCTCCTGCTCGGCACGGTCCTGGTCACCGGACTGGTCAGCATCGCCCTGTTCGCCTACCTCGCCGGCGCCACCTACGTCCTGCAGGACATCTACCGGCTCTCCCCACAGGCCTACTCGTTCGCGTTCGCCCTCAACTCATTCGGGTTCATGCTGTTCGGCTTCACCGCCGGCCGGCTGTGCGAACGCTGGTCCGAACAGGGCACCCTCGTGCTCGGGCTGATCATGTGCCTTACCGGCGCGGCCGGGCTCCTGGCCGCCGCCATGTTCCACCTGCCCGTGATCGCCGTGATCCTGTCCTTGTTCACCATGGTCAGCGGCGTCGCCACCATCACCCCGCCGACGACATCCCTCGCCATGGCGGACTACCCCGACATAGCCGGCACCGCGTCCGCACTGCTCGGCCTGGCCCGCTTCGGGATCGGCGGGCTCGCCGCACCCCTGGTCGGCATCGCCGGCAGCCACAACGCCCTACCGCTCGGACTCGTCACCGTGGCCGCCACCCTGCTCGCCGGCGTCACCTACCTGGCCACCATCCGGGGCCGCGCCACCTCGACGCACCAAGCCGTCGCGTCCGCGCAACCGGTCCCGACACCCTGAACGGAGAAGACGTGATGGAGATCGTCACACGGCCGCCGACCGCCAAACTGCCTGAACAGTGGTTCACCGGCGACGCGTGGGTGGACGTGATCTACCGAGGCGAGGAATCGTCCCGCCTGCGGGCGAACATGGTCCGGTTTCGCACCTGGCACACGCACCGTGTGGCACTCCCACGGTCTGGGGCAGGCGCTCTACATCGTCGAGGGCATCGCCAGGATCCAGGCCCGCGGCGGCGAGATCGTCGAAGCCCACCCCGGCGACGTGATCTCGACCCCGCCCGGCGAGCAGCACTGGCACGGCGCCACTCCGGACCAGTTCATGACCCACCTCGCACTGTGGGAAACCGACAACGTCACCTGGCTCGACCACGTCACCGACACCGAGTACACGGCACCACGCGTCAGCACCCGACTAGAAGTTCACCGATCTCCAAGGGTAGGCCGAGTCGTGCGCCCCACGGCGAACCGGCGAGCCTGGCAGTCTGAACTGAACCAGCTGATTGAGGCAACACTCGTGCCCGTTTCTGCCCGTTTCGGCGTTTATGATGCCCACTACCGACCGGCTATTGCCGCTACGCGTTCTGCAATGTAGAAATCGGAGACCAGTCGGGCTCATTCGGGCACAACCAGGCCAACGCGGGCAGGTGAGCATGTACGCAGTGGAGCGGCGATCATGGCTCGTCGAGCATGCCCGTGCCGAGGGTCGCATCGACGTCAACGGCGTCGCGGAGCTGCTCGATGTCGCGCCGGAGACGGTGCGCCGCGACCTGAACACCCTGGAACGGCACGGCCTGGTGCGCCGCGTACACGGTGGGGCGGTGCCCATCGAGCGGCTGGGCTTCGAAGGCGCACTGGTCACGCGCGCCACGACACGAACCGACGAGAAGAGTCAGATCGCCCGCGCGGCGCTCGCGCACCTCGACGACGTCGAGTCGATCTTCCTCGACGAGGGCACGACGGCCGCCACGCTCGCCGCGTTGCTCGAACCGGAGCGACCGCTGACCGTGGTGACCAGCGCGCTTCCGGTCGCCTGCCAGCTCGCCGACCAGCCGAATCTGACCGCGATGATCCTGGGCGGGCGCGTCCGCGGCCGCACACTCGGATCGGTGGACCAGTGGGCGACCCGCATGCTGGAGGACCTCGTCATCGACCTCGCTCTGATCGGCACCAACGGCATCACAGTCGCGCACGGCCTGACGACCCCGGACGCGGCCGTGGCAGCGGTCAAGCGGCGCGCCATCGCTTCCTCGCGGCGCGCCATCCTGCTCGCGGATCATTCGAAGTTCGGCGCCGACTCGTCGGTGCGCTTCGCGGATGTCCGTGACATCGAGACGGTCATCACGGACCGTGGCACGCCGGAGAGCGAACTCCGTCCGCTGCGGCGCCTGGGTATCGAGGTGGTGCAGGCATGATCCTCACCGTCACCCCGAATCCCAGCCTCGACCGCACCTACACCACCGGCTCGATGGAGGCGGATCGAGTCAACCGCGCACTGGCCGACACGGTCGAGGCGAGCGGCAAGGGGGTCAACGTCTCGCGAGCGCTGCACGCCGCCGGAGTCGCCACCGTCGCGGTGCTCACGAGCGGAGGAAACGAAGGCGAGCAGCTACGCGCCCTCCTGGATGCGGAGGCACTACCGCACGTTCTGGTTCCCACCGCGGCGCCGACCCGAACCAACGTCACCGTCGTGGAGCCGGGCCGCACCACGAAGATCAACTCACCCGGACAGCCGCTCACGCGGCGGGACTACGACGCGCTCGTGTCGGCGGTCTCGGCCCGGGCACGTGAGGCGCGCCAGGTGGTCATCAGCGGGTCGGTGCCACCCGGTGCCGGTGACGACCTGGTGCCCCGGCTGGTGGCGACGGCACGGCAGGCGGGCGCGCGCATCGCGGTGGATACCTCCGGCGCGGCGTTGCTGGCCGCGGCCGGCGTCGGACCGGACCTGCTCGCGCCCAACGCGGATGAGCTCGCGGAGCTCGCGGGCCGGTCGCTCGCCGGTGACGGCACGGACCTGGTGCACGCCGCTCTCGGCGCCGCGCTCGCCGTGTCGAACGCCACGGGCAGCGCGCTGCTGGTCAGCCTCGGCGCGGACGGCGCGCTGTGGGTGGCACCCGGCGGCGCGCGGGCGTTGCATGCGGCAGCGGCGCCCGTCATCCCGGTCAACACCGCGGGAGCTGGAGACGCGCTGCTGGCCGGGTGGCTGGCGGCGGACGAGGACACACCAGGCGAGCGCCTAGCGCGTGCGGTGGCCTGGGGCACGGCGGCCTGCCTGCTGCCGGGCACGTCGGGGGACGTCTCGGCCGGGGCGGACGTCGGAGCGGTCACGATCACGACTCTCGAAGAATCCCGACACCGCTTACACATGTGACCGCGGCGGACCCCGCTGCGTGTTGAGCTCCGCCGGTCCGACCCGGCGAAATCCACCATCCCATTCAATCCCACGGAGGACTTGCCATGCGTGGAAACAGGTATGTGGCGCTGATTTCAGCTGTCGCGACCGTCGCGAGCCTGGGGCTCGCCGGGTGCGGCGGAGCAGGCGGAGGCAGCGGTGGCGGCCAGTCGATCAACGTGTTGATGGTCGCCAACCCGCAGATGACCGACATCGAGAAGCTGACCGCGGACACCTTCACCAAGCAGACCGGCATCAAGGTCAACTACACGGTGCTGCCGGAGAACGAGCTGCGGGACAAGGTCACGCAGGACGTGGCCACCGAGGCCGGCCAGTACGACGTCGCCACCGTGGGGATGTACGAGGTGCCCATCTGGGCCAAGAACGGCTGGCTGCACGAGTTGGGCTCCTACGCCGAGAAGGACGCGACCTTCGACTACGACGATCTGCTCAAACCGATGGTGACCGGTCTGTCCGGTGAGGACGGAAAGCTCTACGGCGTACCGTTCTACGGCGAGTCGTCGTTCCTGATGTACCGCAAGGACATCTTCGCCGCCAAGCATCTGACGATGCCCGAACGGCCGACCTGGCAGCAGGTCGCCGGTCTGGCCGCGAAGCTCGACGGCGCGGAGCCGGGGATGAAGGGCATCTGCCTGCGCGGCCTGGCAGGGTGGGGCGAGGTGTTCGCGCCGCTGACCACTGTGGTCAACACCTTCGGGGGCACGTGGTTCACGAAGGACTGGCAGGCGCAGGTGGACTCGCCCGAGTTCACCCAGGCGGTGAAGTTCTATGTGGACCTGGTACGGGCGCACGGCGAGCCCGGCGCGTCGCAGGCCGGGTTCACCGAATGCCTGAACGCGATGAGCCAGAGCAAGGTCGCCATGTGGTACGACGCCACGTCCGGCGCCGGCTCGCTGGAGGACCCGAACGCCAGCAAGGTCGCCGGCAAGGTCGGATACGTCTACGCGCCGGTGGTGAGGACCAAGTCCTCCGGCTGGTTGTGGGCCTGGGCATGGGCGATGCCGAAGACGACGAAGAAGGCCGACGCGGCGGCGAAGTTCATCCTGTGGGCGTCCAGTAAGGACTACGAGAAGCTGGTCGGCGAGAAGCTCGGCTGGTCCCGCGTACCGTCGGGCAAGCGGGCCTCGACCTACCAGATCCCGGAATATCAGAAGGCCGCGGCCGCCTTCGGCGACATCACCCTCAAGTCGATCCAGGAAGCCGACCCGACCAACCCGGGTCTGCAGCCCCGCCCGACAGTCGGCATCCAGTTCGTCGACATCCCGGAGTTCGCCGACCTTGGCACGAAGGTCGCCCAGCAGGTCAGCTCCGCGATCGCGGGCGACACGACGGTCGACGCGGCGCTCGCCGACGGTCAGTCCCAGGCCGAACAGGTAGCCCAGAAGTACGCCAAGTAGTCGGCGACCACGGTCCGGCCGGGTTACGTGCCCGGCCGGACCACCTCAGGGAGTACCAATGACCGCCTTGACCACGGCGCGGCCGCCGACGACCGCCCGGCCCGCACCACCGTCACGTTCCCGCGGGCGGTGGCGGCGCCGCGCGCCGCTGCTCCCGGCGCTCGTCTTCACCATCGTCGTCACCCAGGTCCCGTTCCTCGCGACGCTCGTCATCTCCTCGCTGAACTGGAACATCCTGCACCCCGGCGACCGCGGCTTCGCCGGGCTGGCCAACTACACGTTCGTGTTCACCGACGACCGGCTACGCACCTCGGTGATCAACACGGTCGTGCTCACCGCATCCGTGGTGCTCGTCAGCCTCGTGCTGGGACTCGGGCTCGCCGTGCTGCTCGACCGGCGCTTCCCGGGCCGGGGCCTGGCGCGCACGTTGTTGATCGCGCCGTTCCTGGTCATGCCGGTCGCGTCGGCGCTGCTGTGGAAACACGCCCTCTACAACCCCGACTACGGGCTGTTCAATGGCGTGCTCAACGCCGTGTGGCGGGCCGTGGGCGCGGACCATGGCCCGACCGTCGACTGGGTCTCGACCAGCCCGATGGTCGCGGTCGTCGTCTCCCTGGTGTGGCAGTGGACGCCGTTCATGATGCTGATCCTGCTCGCCGGGCTGTCGGCCCAGCCGACCGACGTGCTGGAAGCGGCGAAGATCGACGGCGCCGGCGGCTTGCAGACCTTCCTCTTCGTCACGCTGCCGCACCTGCGCCGCTATCTGGAACTGTCGGTGCTGCTCGGCACCATGTACGTGCTGCAGACCTTCGACGCGGTGTTCACGATCACCCAGGGCGGCCCGGGAACGGCGACCACGAACCTGCCCTACGAGATCTACCTGACCATGTTCCGCAAGTACGAGTACGGCCAGGCGGCCGCGGCCGGCGTCGTCGTCGTGATCGGCTCCATCATCGTCGCCACGTTCGCGCTCCGCGTCGTTTCGTCCCTGTTCCGCGCGGAGGTGGACCGATGACCGCGATCACCAGAACCCGGCCGCGCCGCGGTTCCCGGCGGCACGACGCGACCCTCGGGCTGCGCGGAGGTCCGATGTGGACGCTGGTCGCGTGGAGTCTGACGCTGCTGTTCTTCGCCCCGGTCGGCTGGATGGTCCTTACGTCCTTCCATCGCGAGGCCGACGCCGCCACTAACCCGCCGTCGCCGCTCGCACCACTGACCACAGTGAACTATGGGACGCTGTTCGACCGGGGCATCGCGCCGTACCTGATCAACTCGGCGACGGCGAGCGTCTTCTCGACCGCGCTCGTGGTGGCCCTCGCGTTCCCCGCGGCCTACGCCCTCTCGATCAAGCCGGTTCGCAAGTGGACTAATGTGATGTTCTTCTTCCTCTCCACCAAGTTCCTGCCCGCGATCGCCGCCCTGCTGCCGGTCTACCTGATCGTCAAGGAGGTCGGCATGCTCGACAACGTCTGGGCGCTCGTCGTGCTCTACACGGCGATGAACCTGCCTCTCGCGGTGTGGATGATCCGGTCGTTCCTCGCCGAGGTCCCCCGCGAGATCCTCGAGGCCGCGGAGGTCGACGGTGCCGGACTGCTGCTCACCATCCGCAAGGTCATCGCTCCCGTCATCATGCCTGGAATCGCCGCCACCAGCCTGATCTGCGTCATCTTCAGCTGGAACGAGTTCATGTTCGCCGTCAACCTCACCGCCGTGCGGGCCGCCACCGCCCCGGTCTTCCTCGTCGGCTTCATCACCAGTGAAGGCCTGTTTCTCGGCAAGTTGTGCGCTGCTGCGACGGTGGTGTCGCTGCCCGTGCTCATCGCCGGTTTCGCCGCGCAGGACAAGCTCGTGCGCGGCCTGTCGTTGGGAGCCGTCAAGTGAAAGCCGCCCTGATCAGCTCGCCCGGCGAGGTCGAGGTCACCGATGTCGCCGATCCCACTCCCGGCCGGCGTGACGTGGTCGTCGAGGTCGCGGCCTGCGGCCTGTGCGGCACCGACCTGCACATCCTGCACGGCGAGTTCGCGCCCAGCCTGCCGTTGGTTCCCGGGCACGAGTTCGCCGGCCAGGTGGTCGCGACCGGCGCCGACGTCACCGAACTACGCGCCGGTGACCGCGTGGCGGTGGACCCGTCGCTGTTCTGCCACGAATGCCACTACTGCCGCCGCGGACGCGGCAACCTGTGCGAACGGTGGGGAGCGATCGGGGTCACCCGGGCCGGTGGCGCCGCCGAGTACGCCGTGGCGCCTGCAGCCAACTGCGTCACGCTGCCCGAGCAGGTCCGGATCGAGGACGCCGCCCTGATCGAACCGCTCTCCTGCGCCGTGCGCGGGTACGACGTACTGCGCAGCCAACTCGCCGCCCACGTGCTCGTCTACGGCAGCGGCACGATGGGCCTGATGCTGTTGGAGCTGGCCAAACGCACCGGCGCGGCCACAGTGGACGTCGTCGACGTCAACCCCGACCGCCTCGCCACCGCCCGCCGGCTGGGCGCCACCGCCACCGCCACCTCGGCCGACGAGCTCGACCGCCCGCGCGGGTGGGACGTGGTCATCGACGCCACCGGCAACCAGCGCGCCATCCAGGACGGGCTGGGCCGGGTCGGCAAGGGCGGCACCTTTCTGCAGTTCGGCGTCGCCGACCAGGCGGCCCGCGCCGCCATCGAGCCCTATCGCATCTACAACCAGGAGATCACCATCACCGGGTCGATGGCCGTGCTCCACAGCTACGAACGCGCGGCCGAACTGTTCGCCGACGGCGTCCTCGACCCGGAGGTCTTCATCAGCCACCGGCTCCCTCTCGACCAGTACCCCCAGGCCCTCGAGCAGTTCGCGGCCGGGACCGGCCGCAAGATCCAGGTACTCCCATGATGCGATCTCCGATCGACACACTCGTCGTGGGCGACGAGTTCATCCCGCCGGACAGCTACCTGGAAGCGTTCGCCGACACCGAAGCCCTGGTGCGCGTTCGCGTCGTTCGGTGGGCCGGCACCAAAGCGCGCCAACACGAGTTGCAGCAGATGATGGAGCACTCCGGCGCCAACGCGATCCCTGCGCCGGCAGAGCTGCTCGGCGCCGTGCCGGGCGCCCAGGCGCTGTGCCTGCACTTCGCACCCGTCGGTGAGCAGCTGTTGGCGGCGGCTACCGATTTGAAACTCGTCGCGGTGGCGCGCGCGGGGCTGGAGAACATCGACGTCGCCACCGCCACTCGACGCGGAATCGGCGTGGTGCCGGCGTACGGGCGCAACGCCGGCGCGGTCGCCGAACTGCAACTCGCACTGATGCTCGCCGAGGCGCGCAACGTGGCCCGAGCCGACACGAGCATCAAGTCCGGCGGCTGGCGCAAGGAGTTTCCCGGCCCCCGCGTCGAGATCGCCGGCCGCACCGTCGGCATGGTCGGCTTCGGGCACGTCGGCCGCGCGTTCACCCGACGGCTCTCCGGCTTCGGATGCCGGCTGCTCGCCTACGATCCCTACGCCACCGACGACGCACTGGCCGAGCACGACGTCGAGCGAGCCGACACACTGGACCAGGTCCTCGCCGAGGGAGACTTCGTGGTCCTGCAAGCCCGGCACAACGCGGAAACCGACCGGATGATCGGCGCCAAACAGCTGCGGCTGATGCGCCGGACCGCGTACTTCATCAACGTCTCGCGCAGCAGGCTCGTCGACGAGGAGGCCTTGTTGGACGTCCTACGTGACGGGGCGATCGCGGGCGCCGGCCTCGATGTCTACGACACCGAACCACTCCCGGCCGACAGCCCGTGGCGCACGCTCGACAACACCACGCTCACCACCCACTTCGGCGGCGACACCGAGGACACCAACCGCACCTCCGCCGCCCTGGTGGCGCGGGCCGTGTTGGAGCTGACCCGCACCGGCAAGGTCGCCAACGCGGTCAACGCCGCCGAACTCGGCTGGACATCATGACCGGGTACCTGCTCGGGATCGACGCGGGTCTGACGGTCACCAAGGCCGCCCTCTTCGACATACACGGACGCGAGATTTCGGTCGCGTCCGCCGAGACCCGCACGACCTCGCCCGCACCGCGCTGGCAGGAACGCGACATGGACGAGGTGTGGACACAGACCGCCGCGGCCATCCGCCGCTGCCTGGCCGGCGCGGGCGTCGACTCCGCCGCGGTGCGCGGTATCGGCGTCTGCGCCCACAGCGACGGGCTGTACCTCGTCGACGCCGACCTGCGACCGGTTCGCCCCGCGATCCTCGCCACCGACTCGCGGGCGCACGCCTACGCCGAAGCGTACCGACGCTCCACCGACACGATGCGGCTCACCGGTCAGGCGCAGTCTCCGTACAACCCAGCGTCCGTGCTGGCCTGGCTCCGCGACCACGAGCCGCAGGCGCTCCACCGTGCCAGGTGGACGTTGTGCTGCAAGGACTGGATACGGCTGCGACTGACCGGCGAGGTCGCCGCCGACCCGACCGACGCGAGCGCCTACTGCACCGACGTTCACACCCAAACCTGGTCGACTGACGCGTTGGCGACGTTCGGACTGTCCGAACTAGACTGTCTGCTGCCCGACATCCTCCCCAGCGCCGCGCCGGCCGGCACCATCACGCATACAGCGGCGGAGCAGACCGGACTCGCCGCCGGCACGCCGGTAGTCACCGGAGCGCATGACGTCGACGCCGCGGCTCTCGGCATCGGCGCGTGTGGCGTCGGCGCCCTCAGCATGGTCATGGGCACCTTCAGCATCAACCAGGTCGTCGCCGACACACCGGTCATCGACCCACGCTGGCAGGCGCGCACGTTCCTGCGCCCCGCCCAGTGGCTGCACATGTCCACCTCACCGAGCGGCGCGTCCAACCTGGAATGGGTGCTACGCCACCTCGGGCCGTGGTCCTCGGACGGCGCACCCGCACCCGAGGCGGCCATCGCCGAAGCCACCGCCGAAGCGGCGGCCTCCAGGCACAGCCCGGTCTTCCTGCCGTTCCTGTACGGATCCCCGCACGGCGCCGGCATCAGCGCCGCGTTCGTCGGGCTGCGCGGCTGGCACACCCGCGGTGACCTGCTACGCGGAGTCCTCGAAGGTGTGGTCTTCAACCACCGCTGGCACGTCGACGCGCTCGCCGAAAGCTTCGACGTCCGCGCCCACCCCGGCCGCCTCTGCGGCGGCGGCGCACGCAGCACCGCATGGACCCAGATGCTCGCCGACGCACTCGACACCACCATCGAGGTCACCGACGCGGCCGAGGCGGGCGCCCGCGGCGCGGCATTGCTCGCCGGCGTCGGCACCGGCACATACCACGACCTCGACGACGCGGTGGCCAACTCGGTGCGTGTTCTTCGCAGTCACTCCCCCGACCCGGACCAGGCCGAGCGGCTCGACGCGGGATTCACGCGTTACCGCCGCGTCATCGACGCCCTCGCCGACATCGAGATGTAGGGACACATCAGCCTGGCCGACCCCGTGACACTGCTCATCAAAGCCACCGACACACAACGCCGCATCGGAGCCCTCAACGTGATCCAACTCGAACACGCCGACCGTCGGAACTGGTCGAGGAACGGTAACCCGGGCTCCGCCATGTTCGACGCGTCCACACTGTCCAATGAGGACAACTTCGCCGCCGCCGCCGACTTCGTCCGCTGCCACGACACCGGCGCCGCCGGTTAGTGTCCCGTGATCCTGGTTGCTCGCGGTCCGCTGTGGATCCACGTGGTCGCTGGCGAGGCGGAGGGAAGTCCTCATACTGGGCGTATTCGGGCCTTCCGACAACGCTGCCAGCGACCACGTCGGAACCGCACCACGTGTCCGGCCGCAACGTCATCCGGGTCCAACAACATCTCTGGTCGAGTACTGCCGGCAAGGCCGGTTGCCCTGCTGGTGATCGAAGCGATGAGCCGGCCGATACAGTTCCTCGGCTCGTCCCGCGACGATTGACTACGACCGAGGCGTCACTAGTTCGGACTTCGGCCAGTGGACGCGACCCGTCACCGGGGGTCGTCGACGGGCGTGACGGCGGAGTCGGTGGGTGCCGCCGGCCTGACGCCGTCGCCGGTTGCGAAGCCC
>CAVSGQ010000019.1:0-6756 GCA_963727495.1 uncultured Actinomycetota bacterium
GGGCCGTGCTGGCCCTGACCACCGCGGCCGATCTGCCGGACCGGGTCCGGCGCGTCGTCGCGGTGAACGCCTACGACTTCCCCGGCGGAATCGCCCGGTCCAGCCTCCTCGCCCGGGTGATGGTCGCCGGCGTCCTGGCTCCGGGGGTGGGTCAGGTGGTCGCGGGGGTGGAGCCCAAGGTCGCCCTCCGCAGGATCCTGCAGGGCGGACTGGGTGACAAGACCGCCCTGCTCCCGGACTATGTGGACGAACTCCTCCAGGTAGGTAAACACCCCGGCTACCACGCCGTGGCCCGGGGCGTTTACCAGAACCTGCCCAGCCTCATCGCGGCCCGCTCCCGCTACCCCGAGGTCAAGGCGCCGATCCACCTCGTCTACGGCGAGCGGGACTGGTCCCGGCCCTCGGACCGGCAGGCCAACAAGGACCTGCTGCCCGACGCCGAGTTCACGCAGGTGCCGGGTGCGGGCCATTTCATCGCCCTGGAACGGCCCGAGGTACTGGCCGCGTTGGTGAACGCGGCAGCACGGGGGGAACGATGACCGGCAAGATTCGCGTTGTCACCCACCAGGTTCGCCACCTCGACGTCGCGGCCGACCTGCCGTTCGAGCAGCTACGTGAACGCTACGAAAAGCGTACCCCCTTCGAACCCGGCCACTTCTTCGACCACCGAGACCCTGACCACACCGACTGGGCCACCGTCAGCCGGATCACCGACCAGCAGGCCCCGCACGGCTTGCTGCCTCACTGGCGCGATGACGTCTACCCGATGATGCGAGTGGCCGGACACGACCGCCGCTGCACGACCTACCTCATGGGCAACCACGTCATCGCCGAACGCACGTACAGCCACGACCCGGCATCATGCTCTGCGCACCACTTCGCGTCACCATCCACGAGGATCACCACGCCCAGGTCTGGCTCGCCGTCGACCCGCCGGGCACCCGCTTCGCCAGTTTCGGCAACCCGGACACTCCCCTCGAGCGCCTGGGCATAGAAGGAGATCGAGGTTCGACAAGCGGATCTGGCAGGCCGACGAGATCCGCGAGCCCGGCGCCGTCGGCCTCCGGATGACCTACGTCAGCCCGGCCGGCGAGGAGAACTACCCCGGCACGCTCACAGTCACCTACAGGCTCACCGATCACAACGAGATCCGCATCGACTACCACGCGACCACCGAGCGCCGACGATCGTCAACCTCACCAACCACACGTACTTCAACCTGCCGGTGAGGGCACCGGAAGCATCTAGGGCCATGCTCACGTTCAACGCAGCCGGTACACGCCGATGGACTCGACGCTGATTCCGACTGGCGAGCTCGACCCCGGTCGGCGGGTACGCCCTTGGACTTCCGCCACCCCACCGCGATCGGCGACCGCATCCGCGACGACGACCAGCAGCTGCTGTTCGGCCAGGGCTACGACCACAACTTCGTGCTCGACCGGCGCGACGACATCGATCGCTCGTGACGGCCGCACGGGTGAGCGAACCGACCAGCGGGCGGACGTGCACGATCCGGACCACCCAGCCCGGCATCCAGTTCTACTCGGGCAACTTCCTCGACGGAACGCTCGTCGGCACCGGCGGCCACATCTACCGGCAGGGCGACGGGTTCGCGCTGGAGACCCAGCACTTCCCGGACTCGCCGAACCAGCCGTCGTTCCCGTCGACCGTGCTCCGCCCGGGCCAGGTCTACCAGTCGGCCACGGTCTACCAGTTCGGCACGACCCACTGATCGGTCACACCGCAGGGGCGACCGGGGTGCGGGCCCGATACGGGTCCGCACCCCGGTCGACCGTGCTCGCGCCGGTCAGCGGTGGTGGCGCTGCCCGCCGTGCGAGCTGAACTTCTTCGCGCACCGGAAGTTGCGGCCGTTGTCGACGTCGCCGTGGCCGCGGTAGTCCGCTACGTTCGGGTACAGGCAGACCGGCCGGCTCAGGACCACGTCGCCGTCGGTCTTCTCACCGTTGAGCTGGTCCGGCGCCTTGCCGTGCTCGACCCACGCCACGACCGCATCGAAGGCGTTGGTCAGCGCCGCGCCGGCACCCCCGCCACAGTGGCCGACGCCGGGTGCCATGAACAGCCGGGCGAACCGCTCGGTCTGCTTGGCGCCACCGCTGGCCTGCTGCACGCGCTCGTAGTAGCCGACCGCTCCCTTCTGGTAGACCACCGGGTCGGCGGCTCCGGCCCACATGACGACCTTGCCGCCCGAGTCACGGAACCGGGACAGATCGGGAACCTGCTGGGCGGTCACGTCCAGGTCGGCGTACTGGGACGCGCCCTGCAGGAAGAAGTTCACGAACTGGTCGTAGGTCAGGGTGCGCCAGTCCCACGTCGGGTCCTGGGTCAGTTTCATCGCCGATGCGGCCGCCAGTGCGCCGGCCCACCTACCCTCCGGATCGTTCACCGCCAACGCCGCCTGGGCGGTGCTGTGCGCGATCGCGCACTACCTCACCCGCGCCGTCGGCGCTCTTGCCGGGACGTTTCACGCCCGCGCCACCACCGCCACCATCCGCGCCCCACCTGATCACCGTGCCCGCCCGGCTGGCCCGCTCAGTCCGCCGGCTCACCCTGCACCTACCGCGGTCCTGGCCCTGGCAACCGGCCTGGCAGACCCTGCACGCCGCAGTCTGCCGACCGCCCGGACACGTTGCCGCCTGACCTGCCCACCGCCCACCCAGGGCTCGACCGGAGATTCCACGTGGACACGCCGGCACGCAGACCGGCCGGTCACGAACGCCTCAAACATTGCCGAGCCTGACTGAAGATCAACAAATCGCCCGGAAATGATCACACCAATACGATCGGTGAATCCGGGCTGAGCTAGCGTGGATGCCATGTCCAGTGACTTGCCCGGGCTTCGGGCATCACACGAGGATCGCGAGCGCGTGGTGGAAACGCTGCTGGTTGCCAGCGGTTACGGGCGGCTCACCGCCGACGAACTCGAGGACCGGGTGGAAACCGCGCTCGCGGCCCGGACGCTTGGCGAGCTGGCCGCGTTGACCGCCGACCTGCCGACCGACACGCCGACCGACCCCACAGCAAAAGACGTACTTGTGGTCGAGCAACGCGGCAGCAGGTTTGAACGGACCGGACGCTGGGTGGTGCCCAAGCGCATCGAGCTCCGGACACAACTGTGCCAAGTCACGCTCGACTTCACCGAGGCGGTGATCACCTCGGGCACGCTGCACGTCGACATGGACATGCGGCACTGCAAACTGTTCATTATCAGCACGCCGGGCATCGAGATCGACACCGACGGACTCACCCTCACCTATTCCAAGCTCAAGCTCCGCGCCGACAGCGCCGGCACCGCTCCCCGGCTCCGCATCGAGCTCGTCGGCACGCTCAGGTACGCGAAGATCATCGAACGGCGGCCGTGACGTCGTCCCTCGTTGTCCGCAGGCGTAGTTGATCGCGGTCAGGGCGCGGGTGTTGGGGGCTTGGATGGTGTTGCAGTCGCCGTTGCCGACGCTGGTGGCGGCGGCGTGGGTGTAGGCGGCGGCTTGGTTGAGGATCATGTCGACGTAGGTGTCGTGTGGTTGTAGGAGAAGATCGCCGCCCGCAGGTCGCCGCGCTGCACGCCGGTGTCGCAGAGCAGGAAGGCTGCGGCGTGGATGGCGCCGTGCGGGTTGTAGCGGGAGGGCGGGCTGGCTCCGCCCGGCGGGAGCTGGTGGGCGGCGGTGACGCTGGTGAAGGTGGAGTCCAGGAACTGCATCGGCCCGCCCGCGCCGGCGGAGTTCTCACCCTCGTGCACACCGGGCAGGGTGGAGCGGCCGTGGTCGGTCTCGACTTTGCCGATGGCGGCGAGCACGGCCCAGTCCAGCCCGGGGCAGTCCGGGGCGGCGGTGAGGTAAAGCAGGCAGTAGTCGGGTGGGATGTCGGCGATCGGCGTGGTGCAGTCGATCCACGTCGCCGAATTACGCGGAATGCAGGCCAGAGGTCCGGCCAGGGCGGCGGCACGTACCGAGATCACCTACCGCCAGTGGGGAATGCCGCCGCCACTGGCCTCCGACGGCGGCTCCGTCGCGGTGGCCCGTCGCTTGTCTTCGAAGCGGCTGCTACGGCGCCGACCGCGTGGCCGGTGTGGTGGCGGCCAAGGCGGACCTGATCGCGCAGGCGATCAGGTCGGTCATCGGGGTCGCGGACCAGCATCTGGTCGTGCCGGGCGGCGAGGTGCGCCGGGCAGAGAAAGTTCCTCGACCTGGTCGCGGCCCAGGTCGCCGCGCACGCACCGGTCCTACCGAAGTGGACAAGTCATCGCCCTGGGCGACAACGCGGTGGTGGACGGCTGCATGGCCGCCGGCAACGACTGCTCACCGCCTCAGCGCTGGACCAGCTCGGCCCGGCTCAGCTTCCGGCCACGGTGATGACCAGTTTGCCGCCCTTCGGGCGCTGCTCGCGCTCCAGCTCCGTCAGGGCCTGGATCGCCTCAGCCAACGGGACGGTACGGGCGATGGGTAGGCGCAGGGCCCGGGCCACCTCCTCCAGGTCGGCGGTCACCGGCCGGCCCATCATCGCCCGGAACGGGCCGGGCAGTGCGCTCCTGATCATTTTGGCCAGGGTCGGGACGATGTCGACGATGATTCCGCGGGGCTTGCACAGCGTTCGGGCCGCGGCGAAGGGAAGCATGCCGGGCGTGTCGAAGACGAGATCGAACCGTCCCGCGAGGGCGGCCGGGTCGAAGCCGAAACCCACGACCGGTTCGACGCCGAGCTCGCGGGCCTCCTCCGTCGCGGTGTCGCGGCAGCTGCCGGCGACCGAGGCTCCCCGCGCCTGGGCAAACTGGACCGCGGCCCGGCCCACCCCGCCCAGGCACCCGTTGACGAAGACCGCCTGCCCGGGCCGGACCTCCGCCGTGGCCTGAAAGGCGGTCACGCCCACGGTCGGCAGCGCGGCGGCCCGCTCGTAGGAGAGGTCCACCGGTTTGAGCACGACCGCCTTCTCCGGGGCCGTCACCATCTCGGCGAACGCCCCCGCCTGCCGGAACCGAGCCACGCCGAGTACCGCGTCGCCGGCCTTCAGGCGGGTGACGCCGGCACCGACCGCCTCGACGACTCCGGCGAAGTCATGCCCCATCGCCCGGGGAAAGGAGCGGCCGGTCATCAGCCGCATCTCGCCGTTGCGCATCTTCCAGTCCAGCGCGTTGGAAGCCGCCGCCCGGACGCGAACGAGAACCTCGTCCGGACCCGGTCGTGGTGGCTCGAACTCGGCCAGCCGCATCACCTCCGGGCCGCCGTAGCGGTCGTACTGAAGACGCTTCACGAGGCGTAGTCGTTCGAGATCTCGGTGGCGTAGTTCTTCCACAGCGGTTTCATGGTCTCGGCGTTGACTGGCTGCCCGGAATCGACCATGGCCTTGAAGTCGCGGAAGTACTGCACGTACAGGTCCGGCGTGAAGGTGTTCAGCATGACCGCGTTCTCGTCGCCGACGTTGGCGAACGTGTGCGGTGCCCCGGTCGGCACGATGACCCAGGTGCCCGGCCCGGCGTCGTAGTGGTCCTCACCGACAGTGAACCGGAACGTTCCCGCCAGCACGTAGAAGCCCTCGTCGTGCTGGGCGTGGCGGTGCTGCAACGGGCTCGGGGTGCCCGGTTGAATGGTGACCTCGGCGAACCCCAGCCGGTGATCGGTATGCTCGCCGTTCTCCAGGATCCGGATCTGCTGCGCCCCGCTGCCGAGGATCTCGCCCTCACCGGGACGGACGATGTTCACCTTCACCACGACTTCTCCCATTGCTATTGCCTGCCTTGGTGACCACCATCCTGTTCCGGGCCGGCTGTGCGCGTCTTGGTCGCCCGTGCACGGTTGCTGGTTACCAGTGCACGGGCGTTGTAGCCGTACGTCGTCTTGAACAGCTTGCTGAAATGCGCGGGATCGGAGAATCCCCACCGGGCGGCCACGGCGGTGACCGTACGTCCGCTCCCGGTCAGCTCAGCCCGGCAGCGCTCCAGGCGGCGACGGCGGATCAGAGCCGCCACGGTAAGCGGCTGATCCTCGAACAGCTTGTGCAGCCGGCGTACCGAAATGTGGTGGGCGGCGGCGATGCTGGGCGGGGACAGATCGGGATCAGCCAGCCGGGCCTCGATGTAGCCGGCGATCCGGTCCCGCAGCCGCTCATCCGGGGCCGGTTGTCCGTCACCCAGCCGAGCCTCCAGCGCGACCGCGATCAGCTCGACGACAGCCACCGCCGACCTCAGCGCCTCCGCCTCACGGAACCCCATCGCCGACCGCACCGACTCCCGAGCCAGCACGGAGACGAGAGCGCCCGGACCGTGACTGCCGTCGATCCGTACGCCGATGAGCCGGTCGATCTGCACCGGCCGGATCCGAAGCTCCCGACGCGGCACCAGGATGGTGACGTGCGCCGCGGCGGTGCTCTCGAACCGGATCGTCCTCGTGGGATCGAGCAGCACCAGATCGGCCGGCCCGAGTTCAGCCTCGCCGCGCCCCTGCTCGATCCGCGTCCGGCCCCGGGCCATCACCTTGACCGCCAGGTTCTCCCCGTCGGAAGCGGCGCACTCCCGCCCGATGCAGGAGCTCTCGGGCGTGGCGAGGGAAACCAGCCGCAACGGCCCCAGGTCACGGGTGGCGATCCGGCCCCGGAAGCCAGCCCCGGCCAGCCTGTTGACCAGCGGCGGAAAACCGCTGGCAGCCAGCTCGTCCTGAAACGTCTCAAAGTTGCCGATCACCGGTCAACGATAACCACGACACTCCCGGTGGGACACGGTGTCCGGCTGGGGCTACAGCGGCGCCGGCC
>CAVSGQ010000020.1:0-303049 GCA_963727495.1 uncultured Actinomycetota bacterium
TAGGCCAGGAAAGCCTCCGCGGCCTGCCGGAACTCGGCGGGCCGCTCCACCCACGGGAAGTGGCCGCAGCGCTCCAGCATGACCACGTCGCCCGCGGGGAAGAGCCTGGCCAGCGCCATCACCGGGGCGACCCCGAGCGTGCAGTCCTGGGCCCCGCCCAGCACCAGCACGGGTGCCCGCACCGCCGCCAGCCGCCGGGCCAGGTCCGCGGGCGGGTCGACGCTGAAGAACCCGCGCGCGGCGTCGAGGTAGTAGTGCATGGTCCGCGCGTGGTCCTGCTCGACCGCCGTCCACGCCGCGTAGCCGTACGGGGCGCAGGTGCGCTGCCACGCGTTGAACGTCTCGCCGTCGGACTCCGCGCCCGTCAGGTCCGGCCCGGCCTCGCGTGCCGCTAGAGCCGCGCTGAAGTCCGGCTCGAGCCGCCGGGACTCGACGAGAGGGCCCGCGTCGGACGGGACGTCCACCAGGTACTCGGTCGGCGGGGTGATCAGCAGCAGCCGCTCGATGCGCTCCGGGTACTGCGCCGCGTACGCGATCGCGAGCCGGGTGCCCGCGGAGTGGCCGGTGAGCACCAGCCGCTCGAGGCCCAGATGCTCGCGCAGCGCGTCGACGTCGGCGGCCTGTCGCCAGTAGGAGCCGGCCGCGGGCTCGTCGGGGGCGGGGGACAGGCCGACGCCGCGCAGGTGCGGCACGACGAGCCGGCCGGGGAGCCCGGCCAGGTCGCCGAGGTAGCTGGGGTGGCAGGCGGCACCGCCCGCGAGGGCGACCACCGGGCGGCCGTCGCCGTGCACGTCGTAGTGCAGGAGGGCCCCGTCCGGGCCGGGGAAAGTGGGCACGCCGCAGCCTATCGACCGCCGTGCGACGCCCACGCTCACACGGAAGGATCTCCTCGAACCGCGGTCGTCGATGCAAGGATGAGCCATGCTGCCGTACGTCCTGCTCCTGCACGGGCACACCGGATCCGGGCCGAAGCACTGGCAGAGCTGGCTCGCCGGCGAGCTCGCCAACCTGGGGGGCGTCGTCGACGTTCCGCAGCTCACCGACCCCGACCGGCCCGATCTCGAGGTGTGGCTCGCGGAGCTGCGCCACCACCTGCAGGCCGCCCCGGACGCCGAGGAGCGCGTGGTGCTCGCCCACTCCGCCGGGGCGGCGCTGTGGCTGCACCACGCGGCGCGGCTCACCGACGACCACGCCGGCCACCCGCTGCGGTTCGACCGCGTCCTGCTCGTCTCGCCGCTCGGACCGACCTGGGAGCACCCCGACGTGCACGGGTTCACCCCCGCGCCGCTGGACGCCGCGGGCGTGCGCCGCGCGGCGTCGTGGACCCAGATCGCCGTCGGCGACGACGACACGGCATGCACGGTCGACGACGCCGTGGCCATGGCCGCGCGGCTCAAGGTCGACCTGGACGTCATCCCGGGCGGCGCGCACCTGAACACCGAGGCCGGCTACGGCCCGTGGCCCGCGGTGCTCGGCTGGGTGCGCGACCGGCACACCCGGCTGGTCACGAACCGCTGATCCGCTCCGCGCGGGTGTAGACGTTCATGCTGGTCCCGCGCAGGAACCCGACCAGCGTGATGCCCTGCTCCTCGGCCAGCTCCACGGCCAGCGACGACGGCGCCGACACCGCGGCCAGGATCGGGATGCCGGCCATCGCGGCCTTCTGCACGAGCTCGAACGAGGCCCGCCCGGACACCATCAGCACGGTCGCCGCCAGCGGCACGCGGCGCTCCAGCAGGGCCCAGCCGGTCGCCTTGTCGACGGCGTTGTGCCGGCCGACGTCCTCGCGCACCACGAGCGACTCGCCGTCGGTGCCGAAGAGGCCGGCCGCGTGCAGGCCGCCGGTCGACTCGAACACCCGCTGCCGCTCGCGCAGCAGGTCCGGGAAGGTCACCAGCGTCCGCGGCGATATCGCGCACCCGTCGGCGGCGGGGGAGAACCGGGTCTTCAGCCGGACCGCGTCCAGCGCCGCCTTGCCGCACACCCCGCACGAGGACGTGGTGTAGAAGTTGCGCTCCACGCCGGTGTCCGGCGGCTCGACGCCCTCGGCGAGGGCCAGGTCCAGCACGTTGTAGGTGTTGCGGCCCTGGTCGTCGACGCCGTCGCAGTAGCGCGCGGTGCCGACGTCCTCCGCCGCGCCGATCACGCCCTCGGTGAGCAGGAAGCCGTGCGCCAGCTCCACGTCGTGCCCGGGGGTGCGCATGGTGACCGCGAGCGGCGTCCCGCCGACCCGGATCTCCAGCGGCTCCTCGGCCGCGAGCGCGTCCTGCCGGTGGCGAGCGCCGTCGCCCGCGACCTCGGTGGTCAGCCGCAGCACCGGCCGCCGTACGGTCACTCGTCCCATGGCATACAGCCTACAATCGGCCATAACAAGAACTCTTTAGAAAGAAGTCTTGCTAAAGAAGTGCTTAGCAAGATATCTTGTCATACATGCCCGACGCACTACCGAAGATCACCGACGCCAAGGCGCTCCGCGCGCTCGCCCACCCGCTGCGCTGGCAGCTTCTCGAGATCGTCGGCCGGGAGGGCACCGCGACCGCGACCCAGTGCGCGCAGGAGACCGGCGAGAGCGTCGCGAACTGCTCCTACCACCTCAACACGCTCGCGAAGTACGGCTACGTGGAGAAGGCCGAGGGCGGCCAGGGGCGGGAGAAGCCGTGGCGGGCGGTGCGCCAGGACTTCCAGCTCACCACCGACGAGCTGGACGCGGACGGCGAGGCCGCGGCGCGCGCCGCGTCGGGAGCGTTCCTCGACTACGAGCTCAACCAGATCAAGGAGCGCCACCTGACCTCGCACCTGCTGCCGCCCGAATGGCACGTCGTCGGTGTCGACAACACGAAGGAGTTCCTGACCCCTCGCGAGGTCGAGGAGGTCCGCGAGGCCGTGCGTGACCTGATGGCGAAGTTCCGGGCGCGCCGCGACGACCCGCGGCAGCGCCCGGAGGGGGCCCGCTCGGTGGCCCTGTTCTTCTCCACCACGGTCGCGTCACCGCACGACTGACCCGGCACAGAACACGGAGAGCTCACGAAGGCCGCCGGCCGGCGGCCCGGTTCACCCTGCCCGAAAGGGGAGATCGTCATGGATCCGTTCAGCGCCGACATCATCGCCGCAGGCCGCCGCCAGGAGATGGCCGAGGAGGCCGAGGCGTCCCGGACCGCTCGCGCCGCCCGCGACTGCCAGGAGGAGCCCCGCCCGGCGCCCCGCCCGCGCACCGTGAGAGCCCGGCGGGCGGTCACCGCCTAGGGTGTGAAGGGTGACGCAACGCTACGACGTGGTGGTGGTCGGCGGTGGCCACAACGGTCTGGTCGCCGCCGCCTACCTGGCCCGGGCCGGGCGCTCGGTGCTGGTGCTCGAACGGCTCGACCGGGTGGGCGGCGCGGCCGTCAGCGCCACCCCGTTCCCCGGCACGGCCGCCCGGCTGTCCCGCTACTCCTACCTGGTGAGCCTGCTGCCGAGCGCGATCGTCGCGGACCTCGGGCTGCGGATCACGCTGCGGTCGCGGGCGGTGTCGTCCTACACGCCGGTCGAGGGGGGCGCCGGGCTGCTCGTCGAGCGCGAGCCCGGCCCGGACACCGCCGCCTCGTTCCGGGCGCTCACCGGGTCCGGCACCGAGTTCGGGAACTGGTCGCGGTGGTACGCGTCGCTGGCCGCCATGGCCAAGGCGGTGGCGCCGACGCTGCTCTCGCCGCTGCCCTCGCGCGAGGAACTGCGCGCGCGGGTGGTCGAGGCCGCCGGGGAACCGTTGTGGCGCCAGGTCTTCGAGCGCCCGATCGGCGAGGCGATCGAGGAGACCTTCGCCCACGACGTGGTGCGTGGCGTGGTAGCGACCGACGCGCTGATCGGCACGCACGCGTCGCTGCGCGCCGGCGACCTGCTGGCCAACCGGTGCTTCCTGTACCACCTCATCGGCGACGGCACCGGCGAGTGGCGGGTGCCGGTCGGCGGGATGGGCGCGGTGACCGCGGAGCTCGCCCGCGCCGCCCGCGAGGCCGGCGCGACGATCCTGACCGGCGCCGACGTGACCTCCGTCGCCGCCGACGGCGCCGACGCCGAGGTCCGCTACGTCCGCGCGCGGCGGGAGGAGGTCACGGTCGCCGCGGGCCACGTGCTCTCCGGGGTGGCGCCCGCGGTGCTGGACCGCCTGCGCGGCCGGGCCGCCGAGCCGCCGGCGGGTGCCCAGCTGAAGATCAACGTGCTGCTGCGCAGGCTGCCCCGGCTGCGCAGCGGAGTGGACCCGCACGCCGCGTTCGCCGGCACGTTCCACCTGGACGAGTCCTATGTGGAGCTGGAGGACGCGTACCGGGCCGCCGCGGCCGGCGAGGTGCCGGATCCCTTGCCCGGTGAGATGTACTGCCACACGCTGACCGACGACTCCATTGTGGACAGTGGCATGCAGACGCTGACGCTGTTCGGCCTGCACCTGCCGGCGGCGCTGTTCGCGGCGGACAACGCCGGCCTGCGCGAGGCCCTCGTGCGCCGCTACCTCGCCGCCCTCGACCGCCACCTCGAGGACCCGATCGAGGAGTGCGTGGCCACCGACGCGGATGGCAGGCCCTGCGTCGAGGCGCGCACGCCGCTGGACCTCGAGGCGGAGCTGGCGATGCCCGGCGGCCACATCTTCCACGGCGACCTGGCCTGGCCCTACCGCGCCGGGGCCGGCCCCTGGGGTGTCGACACCGACGTGGCGAACCTGCTGCTGTGCGGCAGCGGCGCGCAGCGCGGCGGCGGGGTCAGCGGCATCGGCGGCCACAACGCGGCCATGGCCGTGCTCGGCTGACCGTGCCGAAGGGTCAGGCCGGGAGCTGGTCCTTCACCTCGGCCAGCGTCGGGTTGGTCAGCGCGGTGCCGTCCGGGAAGTGGACGGTCGGCACGGTCTGGTTGCCGCCGTTGACGCTCATCACGAACTCCGCCGCGCCGGGCGTGCGCTCGATGTCGACCTCGGCGTACTCGATGCCCTCGCGCTCCAACTGAGACTTCAACCGGCGGCAGTAGCCGCACCACGTGGTCGAGTACATCGTCAGCTTGTCCGGCGTCTGGCCCATCGCACGCTCCCGAGGGTGAGTGAACTCATCGGGCTCAACGCACGACCACCCGCGGACATGCCCGGGGGCGAGTGAGCGCCAGATCACACTGCTCACGCGGCGCAACCGCTCGTCTCGGGCAGCGGGCTCGCCGGGTCGAAGTAGGAGGCGGGCTCACGGTTCGGGTTGTCGGTGACCGAGCGCTCACTCACCGCGGGTGCGAGGTAGCCGTGCCGGTACGCGTCGCAGCCGATCGAGTAGGCGTAGCCGGTCGCGTCGCCGTACCACAGGCCCTGGCTGCCCACCGTCCACCGGTCACCCGCCCGCAGCACGTAGTCGACGTCCGCACGCACGACGACCAGCACGTTCATCGCGTCCACCAGGCGCGTCGGGTTCTCCGGCTCGAACGCGTAGACGAACACGTAGTTGGTGTGGACCACGAGCTCGCCGGGCCCGCCGGCGCGCACCGACATCTCGCCGTCGACCTTCGGCTCCACCGGCAGCAGCACGCTGCCCTTGGCGATCATGCTGACCAGCGACTGGACCTCCGGCTCGCGCCCGTTGGCGAACAGCGGCGCGAGCTGGCGGCGTGCGTCCGGCGCCAGCTTGGCCAGGTAGCCGGCCGGTGCGTGGTCCATCAGCATCCGGCGGTCGAGCCTGCTGGCCACCAGCACGTCGCGCACCTGCTCGGTCGCCGTCGCCACCTGCTCGGCGCTGAACCCGTTGACCGCCCGCGCCGGCGGCGGTGCGATCCCGTCCGCGCCGTCGGCCCAGTCGGCGGCCGGCGTGGACTCGTAGGGGTGCGCCACGTCGAGCATGGGGCCGGTGCGCGGGGCCGACGCCGGCGCCTCCGCCTTCGGCGTCGTGACCGGCTCGTTGCCGAACACGGCGTGCAGCGCACCGGTCTGGACCAGTACGACCGCGCCCGCGCCGAGCGCCGCCACGACCATCCCGGCCGCCAGCCAGCGGGCATGCCGGCGGCGCCGCGCGGTGCGCAGCAACTGGCGCACGTCGGCGCTGGCCGCGGCGCGTTGGCCGCGGCCGGTCCACGCGGCGTCGCGGAGGTCCGCGTCGTCCGCGGCTGGCGGGCGAGGGTTCACCTGCTCCCCAATGTGCTGTGGTTGATTCGTCAACCAGGTAAAACAAGAACTCTCAGGTATTCAGCACATCGATTCAGCAGTTCGCCGTGTTAACAACCTGGCCCGGGGGGAACTCGAATGCGCGCCGGTCAGGGTGGTTCGTAGACTCTTCGAGCGTGACTGACACCTCATCGCGACAGACCACCGACCTTCCGCCGGCCTGGGAGCCCGCGGCAGTAGAGGCGGAGCTGTACCAGCGATGGGTGGACGCGGGATATTTCGGCGCGGACCCGCACAGCAGCAAGCCCGCCTTCTGCATCGTCATCCCGCCGCCGAACGTCACCGGCAGCCTGCACATGGGCCACGCCCTCGAACACAGCCTGATGGACGCGCTGACCCGGCGCCGCCGCATGCAGGGCCACGAGGTCCTCTGGCTGCCAGGTATGGACCACGCGGGCATCGCCACCCAGAACGTGGTCGAGCGCGAGCTCGCCAACGAGGGCCGGTCGCGCCACGACCTGGGCCGGGAGGCTTTCGTCGAGCGGGTGTGGCAGTGGAAGGCGGAGTCCGGCGGCAAGATCCTCAACCAGATGCGCCGGATGGGCGACGGCGTCGACTGGAGCCGCGAGCGGTTCACCATGGACGAGGTGCTGTCCCGGGCCGTGCTCACCATCTTCAAGCGGCTGTTCGAGGACGGGCTGATCTACCGGGCCGAGCGGATCATCAACTGGTGTCCACGCTGTCACACCGCGTTGTCGGACATCGAGGTCGAGCACTCCGAGGACGAGGGCGAGCTCGTCTCGATCCGCTACGGGGACGGTGACCAGGCGATCGTCGTGGCCACCACCCGCGCGGAGACGATGCTGGGCGACACCGCGGTCGCCGTGCACCCCGAGGACGAGCGGTACCGCCACCTCGTCGGCACGGAGGTCGAGCTTCCGCTGACCGGCCGGATGATCCCCATCGTCGGCGACGACCACGTCGACCCCGGGTTCGGCACCGGTGCGGTCAAGGTCACTCCCGCGCACGACCCCAACGACTTCGAGATCGGCCGGCGCCACCAGCTGCCCGCGCTCACCGTCATGGACGAGCGCGGGGTGATCACCGCGCACGGGCCGTTCGAAGGTCTGGACCGGTTCGAGGCGCGGCCCGCGGTGGTCGCGGCGCTGCGCGCGCAGGGCCGCATCGTGGCCGAGAAGCGGCCCTACCTGCACGCGGTCGGGCACTGCTCCCGCTGCGGCACGGTGGTCGAGCCGCGCCTGTCGCTGCAGTGGTTCGTCAAGGTCGAGCCGCTGGCGAAGGCCGCGGGCGACGCGGTGCGCGACGGCCGGACCACGATCCACCCGCCGGAGCTGGCCAAGCGTTACTTCGACTGGGTCGACAACATGCACGACTGGTGCATCTCGCGCCAGCTGTGGTGGGGGCACCGCATCCCGGTCTGGTACGGCCCGGACGACAAGGTCGTCTGCGTCGGCCCGGACGACGAGGTGCCGCAGGGCGAGGGCTGGACGCAGGACCCGGACGTGCTCGACACCTGGTTCTCCTCGGCGCTGTGGCCGTTCTCCACGCTCGGCTGGCCGGACGAGACCGACGACCTGGCCCGGTTCTACCCGAACCACCGTGCTGGTCACCGGCTACGACATCCTGTTCTTCTGGGTCGCCCGGATGATGATGTTCGGGCTGTACGCGATGGACGGAAAGCAGCCGTTCGACCACGTCGTACCTGCACGGCCTGGTGCGCGACGAGTCCGGCAAGAAGATGTCCAAGTCCCGCGGCAACGTCATCGACCCGCTCGACTGGCTCGACCGCTTCGGCGCCGACGCGACCCGGTTCACCCTCGCCCGCGGCGCCAACCCCGGTGCGGACATGGCGATCTCCGAGGAGTGGGCGGCCGGCTCGCGCAACTTCGGCAACAAGCTGTGGAACGCCACCCGGTTCGCGCTGATGCAACGGGGCCACCGTCGCCGGCGACCTGCCGGCCCGCGAGCCGCTGACCGACGCCGACCGCTGGATCCTCGACCTCACCGACGCCGTCGTGTCCGAAGTGGACGCCTGTACGAGGACTACCAGTTCGCCAAGCTGTGCGACGCGCTCTACCACTTCACCTGGGACGAGCTCTGTCGACTGGTACGTGGAGCTGGCCAAGGTGCAGATGGCCGAGGGCGGCGACCGGCGCCGCGGCGACCCGGGCGGTGCTCGGGCACGTGCTTCGACGTCGTGCTGCGGCTGCTGCACCCGCTCATCCCGTTCGTCACCGAGCGCGCTGTGGACCACGCTGACCGGCGGCGAGTCCCTCGTGGTCGCCGCGTGGCCGGCGGCCACCGGGCGGCGCCGCGACGCGGCCGCCGCGCGCCGAGATCGCGCGGCGTGCAGAAGCTCGTCACCGAGGTGCGCCGGTTCCGCTCCGACCAGGGGCTCAAGCCCGGCCAGCGGGTGCCGGCCCGGCTGTCCGGGTTGGACGGGGCCGGGCTGTCCGCGCTCGCGCCCGCGATCGCCACGCTCGCCGCGGCTCGAGGCGCCCGGCGACGGGTTCGCCGCGAGCGCCTCGATCGAGGTGGCCCTGGCCGACGCCACCGTGCGGGTCGAGCTCGACCTGTCCGGCACGGTCGACGTCGCCGCCGAGCGCAAGCGGCTGGCCAAGGACCTCGCCGCGGCCGAGAAGGAGCTGGCCGGCTGCGAGGCGAAGCTGGGCAACCCCGACTTCACCGGCAAGGCGCCCGCCGAGGTGGTCGCGAAGATCACGGCGCGGCGCGAGCTCGCGGCCGCCGACATCGCGCGGATCACCGCGCAGCTCGACCGCATGGCGCGGGTCTGAGTGTCCACAGTGGATAACTCCGCGGAAGAGTCCGTCTGGGACGACCTGCGCCAGGTCGAGGCGGAGCTCAACACCCGCTGGCCGGAGACGAAGATCGAGCCGTCGCTGACCCGCATCGCGGCGCTCGCCGACCTGCTCGGCGACCCGCAGAAGTCGCTACCCGGCGCTGCACGTGGCCGGCACCAACGGCAAGACGTCGGTCGCCCGGATGATCGACGCCCTGCTCACCCGCATCGGCCTGCGGGTCGGCCGGTTCACCAGCCCGCACCTGCAGCTGGTGACCGAGCGGATCGCGATCGACTCGGCGCCGATCGGGCCGGAGCGCTACGTCGAGGTGTACCGGGACGTCGAGCCGTACGTCGCGATGGTCGACCGGGGCGCCGAGGTGGCGCTGAGCAAGTTCGAGGTGCTCACCGGGATGGCGTTCGCGGCCTTCGCCGACGCGCCGGTCGACGCCGCGGTGCTGGAGGTCGGTCTCGGCGGTACGCTGGGACGCGACGAACGTCGTCGACGCCCGGGTGGCGGTGGTCGGCCCGATCGGCGTCGACCACGTCGAGTACCTCGGCTCCGACCTCGCCGGCATCGCCCGGGAGAAGGCCGGGATCATCAAGCCCGGCGCGATCGCGCTGCTCGCCGAGCAGACCCCCGAGGTCGCGGCCGTGCTGCTGGAACGCTGCGCCGAGGTGGACGCCACGGTGGCCCGGGCAGGCATGGAGTTCGGCGTGCTGCGCCGCGACGTCGCGGTCGGCGGTCAGCTGCTGAAGCTGCAGGGGCTGGGCGGCGCGTACGACGAGATCTTCCTGCCGCTGCACGGCGCGCACCAGGCCGCCAACGCCGCGCTCGCGCTGGCCGCGGTCGAGGCGTTCTTCGGGGCCGGGGCGCAGCGCACGCTGGACGCCGAGGCGATCCGCGAGGGCTTCGCGTCCGTGGTGGTGCCCGGCAGGCTGGAGCGGGTGCGCTCCGCGCCGAGCGTGTTCGTCGACGCCGCGCACAACCCGCACGGCGCCCGCGCGCTGGCCACCGCGCTGGACGAGGACTTCGGGTTCCGCACGCTCGTCGGCGTGGTCGGGGCCATGCGGGACAAGGACGTCCAGGGCATCCTCGCCGCGCTGGAGCCGGTGCTGCACCAGGTGGTGATCACCACGAACTCCTCGGAGCGCGCGATGGACCCGGCCGAGCTGGCCGACGTGGCGACCGAGGTGTTCGGCGTGGACCGGGTGAGCGTCCAGCCGCGGCTCGACGACGCGATCGAGGCGGCGGTCGCGCTGGCAGAGGAGGACGCCGGGGAGCCGATGTCCGGTGTGGGCGTGGTCGTCACCGGCTCGGTGGTCACCGCGGGCGAGGCGCGGGCGCTGTTCGGCAAGGAGCCGTCGTGAGTGCCCGGCCCGTCGACCCGATGAGGTCTTTCACCGGCGTGATGGCCGCGACCCTGCTGCTCGAGATGATCGTGGTGCTGCTCTCGATCCCGGTCGTGGCGAGGCTGGGCAGCGGCATGGCCACCTGGCAGGGCGTGCTGGTCGGCGTGCTGGCGCTGGCGCTGCTGGCGGCCTGCGCGGTGCTGCGCAGGCCGTGGGGGATCGCGGTCGCCGCCGGGCTGCAGGCCGTGATGATCGTCTGCTGGGTGGCGCTGCCCGCGCTGGGCGTGGTGGGGCTGGTCTTCGGCCTGGTGTGGGCGATCCTGCTGTGGATGCGCTGGGACGTCTCGAAGCGGATGGCACAGGGCAGGCTGCCCAGCCAGCAGTCCACGGAGGACTGACGTGGCTCTCGACCGGCTGCTGTTCGACGGGCCGATCGGCCTGCTGGCCGCGTGGGTCATGGCCCGGCGCAACACCGAGACCGAGCGCGAGGCCGTCGACGTGCTCGACCCGTCGCCGGACGACGCGGTGCTGGCCATCGGGTTCGGCGCCGGCACCGGGGTCGCCGAGCTCGCGGGCCGGGTGGGTTCGGTCGGCGGGATCGACCCGTCCTGGGCCATGGTCACCGTCGCGCGGCGGCACAACCGGCGGGCGGTGCGCGCGGGCCGGGTCCGACTCGAACGGTCCACCGCGGACCGCCTCCCGTGGCCCGACGCCGCCTTCGACGGCGCGGTCGCGGTGAACAGCATCCAGCTGTGGCGCCCGCTCGCCGCGAGCATCGCCGAGGTGGCGCGCGTGCTGCGGCCGGGCGCGCGGCTCGTCACCTGCACCCACGACTGGGTGGTGGCCCGCGGCGAGGGCGAGACCCTCGATGGCTGGCTCGCGGCGACCCGCGGCGCGCTCGAGGCGGGCGGTTTCACCGACGTGCGGCACTGGCGGGCGCAGGCGGAGCACGGCCGCTCGGTCGTGCTGGCCGCCCGCGCTATCTGAGGGCGGCGCGCACCGCGTCGAGCGCCTCGGCGGGGTCGATGCCCAGGGCGTGCGCGGTCGCGGCGTAGTCGGCGGCGGCCTGGCGCAGCGCGACCCGGCTGCGCTCGCCGAGCGCGCTGACGAACGTGCCCGCGCGGCCGCGGGTCTCGACCATGCCGGCCTCCTCGAGCTCGCGGTAGGCCCGCGCGACGGTGTTCGCGGCGAGGCCGAGCTGGGTGGCCAGCGCCCGGACGGTGGGCAGCCGGGTGCCCACGGCGAGCGTGCGGTCGCTGATCTGGCGGGCCAGCTGCGAGCGGACCTGCTCGAACGGGGGCTGCGCCGACGCGGCGTCGATGGTGATCAGGTCTGCGGGCACGGCCTTCACCGTATCGGTCCCCGGGCAGGACGCTAGGCTGCGCAGGCACAGGCCGTTTCGAGCTGAGGAGTGTCGTGAGCGAGCGTACGTTGGTCCTGGTCAAGCCGGACGGTGTGAGCCGTGGCCTGGTGGGCGAGGTCATCTCCCGCATCGAGCGCAAGGGCCTGACGCTGGCTGCGCTGGAGCTGCGCAACGTCGAGCGCGCGGTGGCCGAGCAGCACTACGCCGAGCACGCGGGCAAGCCGTTCTACTCCTCGCTGCTGGAGTTCATCACCGGCGGCCCGCTGGTCGCGATGGTCGTCGAGGGCGAGAACGCGATCGCCGCGTTCCGGCAGCTGGCCGGCGCCACCAACCCGGTGCAGGCGGGCACCGGCAGCATCCGCGGCGACTACGCGGTCGAGGTCCAGTACAACATCGTGCACGGCTCGGACTCCCCGGAGTCGGCCAAGCGCGAGATCGACCTCTGGTTCCCGGGCGTCTGACCGCCGGTCACGGTCGGGGGTGCCGACCAGGTTGATGTCGAGGTGGGTGTCCACGTCCACGCCCCTTCGTCATGGTGTCGCGCAACGACCGGCGGAACAGGTCGAAGGAGGACCCGAGGAACCTCTCGCGGGCCTGCTCGCCGGTCTCGCCCAGGCAGACGACCGACTGCAGCGCGGTGCCGATCTCCGCCGGGTCGCGGCCCGCGCGCCTCGTCTCCTCGCCGCCGCGCGCGAGCGGTTCGGTGCCGACGGCTACGAGCGCGCCACCATCCGGGCCATCGGCGGCGACGTGGGCATCGACCGGTCGATGGTTCCTGGACCGGTGGAGATCATCGCCTGGCTCGGGCCCACCGTGCACCGCTACCTGACCGCCGAGCGGCCGTGAGCCCGGCGCCGGATTCCACTGTGTTCCGACGTCTCGCCGATCTTGTCCGGGGGGCGGAAACCGCACGTTCGCCGACGTCGGCGGCGGCGTCCGAAGAATTCGGTTACGGAATCGCGGCGTCCTTCCCCCGGACGGTGAGCTGTTTTCCACGACGGCCGGCCGGTGGCCGTCGGCCTGGGCAGCGGCATGCCTTGCGTGCCAACACAACCGCGGCCCCGGCCGTGCCGCGCAATGGGGATTTCCCGCGGAGCCGGTCCCGGCTGGTTCGCATTGGGCAAATCGGAGCACACGCCGGGCACGTCCCCGCAGCGGGTATTGCCCCATCCGATATCTTGTGCCGTCAGCCGAACGTGAGGATCGCATCGCGATGTCATCCCGAGAACCCGCCCATCATCAGATCGAGCGTTGGCCCACCACGGACGCCTTGCTGCTCCTGCTCGCCGCGGTGATCGTCACCGCCGGCGCGTCGCTGTGGGTCTCCCTCCAGGTACCCGTCACCGAGCGGCCGCTGGTCGGCGCGTTCGGCGGGGTGATGTCCCTGGCGTTGTGCGTCACCGCCGTCCTCGCGGGACGTCGCGGCATCCAGGCCCGAACGGCCCGCGAGCGCGCCGAGCGGCTCGACGCCGAGGTCGCCGCGCTGGCCGACCGCGTGCTTCCGGCCGCCGCGCGACGGCTGCGCGAGGGCGCGTCGCCGGACACCGTGCTGGCCGAGATCCCGCAGCCGGCCGACGATGCGCAACGGCGCGTCCTGCACACGTTCACCACGGAGATCTCCGGCGGGGAGCGCCGGCGGGCGGCGGCCATGGCCGCGTGCGCGAGCGCCGCGGCCCGCGTCCAGGCGATGGCCACGAGCATGCTCGCCGACCTGCGCGAGATGGAGGGCCGCCACTCCGAGGAGGTGCTCGGCGACCTGCTGCGGCTCGACCACGGCACCGCGCAGACCGGCCGGCTGGCGGACAGCATCGCCGTGCTGACCGGCGCCCGCTCCGGCCGTCGCTGGACCAAGCCGATCGGGATGGAGAGCATCCTGCGCGGCGCCATGGGACGCATCGGCGCCTACCAGCGGGTGCGGGTGCACTCGGCCAGCACCAGCGCGATCGCCGGCTATGCCGCCGAGGACGTGATGCACGCCCTCGCCGAGCTCATGGACAACGCGACCCGGTTCTCCGCGCCGTCGGAGGAGGTCCACGTCTACGTGGAGGAACTGCACACCGGCATCGTGGTGACGATCGAGGACGGCGGCCTCGGGATGAAGCCGCAGGCGCTCGAGCGCGCCGAGACGGCGGTGTCGACCGACGAGCCGCTGGACATCACGAAGCTGTCCGGCACCCGGCTGGGTCTGGCGGTGGTGGGCGCCCTGGCCCGCAAGCACTGGCTGCACGTGTTCTTCCGGCCCTCCTCGCGCGGCGGCACCGGGGTGGTGGTGCGGATCCCGAACCAGCTGATCGTCCAGCCCCGCTGGGACGCCGTCCCGCCCGAGCCGCGGGAGGCGGTGCTCGAGCCGGTGGGTGTCGGCGCCCGCGTCGAGGCCGCCACGACCGCGGCGGCCGAGGGCGGGCAGGACGGGGTGCTGCCGAAGCGGCCGCGCGGGCAGACGCTGGCGGCCACCCGGCCGGCCGACGAGCCGCCCCAGCCGCTGCCGACGCGACACCGGCCCGACGTGGGCGCGCGGTTCAGCGCCTTCCACCAGGGAGGCCGGGTCGAGAAGCCCGACGGACGACGGCCCCGCCACCATGGAGGATGAGTCCTGATGACCGCGCACGAACTCGGATCTCGAGTGGTTGCTGGAGAACCTGGTGGAACGCACCCCCGGAGCCGCGCACGCGCTCGTGCTGTCCCGCGACGGGCTCAAGCTGTGCCACACCCACGGGCTGACCATGGACAAGGCCGACCAGCTGGCCGCGATCGCCGCCGGGGTGCAGGCGCTGTCCCAGGGCGCCTCGGTCGAGTTCGGTGACGGCACCGGCGGCGTGCGCCAGTCCATGACCGAGTTCCACGGCGGGATCCTGTTCATCGTCGAGGCCGGTGACGGTGCCCACCTGGCGGTGCTCGCCGCCGAGGACGCCGACGTCGGGCTGGTCGGGCACAACATGAACGAAATGGTCGAGCAGATCGGCACGTTCCTCACCGCGCCACCGCGCCATCCACTCAACAACCAGCCGGCATGATCCGTCGCGAGCTCGACAGCGAGGACCCGGACCGGCTCTACACCCTCACCCGAGGGCGCAGCCGGGCCGAGGACCACGAGCTTGACCTGGTCACGCTGATCGTGAGCAAGGCCGAGCCGACCCGCGGCATGCAGTCCGAGCACGTCAAGATCCTGCGGATGTGCGGGTCGCCGACCGCGGTCGTCGAGATCTCCGCGGAGCTGGGGCTTCCGGTCAGCGTCGTCAAGATCCTGGTGTCGGACCTGCTCAGCGCCGGTCAGGTCACCGCCCGGCACCCGTCGTCGACTCGCGCCGGTACGAGGCTGCCCGATGCCGCATTCCTGAAGAAGGTGCTCGTTGGACTCCAGAACCTCTGACCGCTCCGCCGCCCTCGCCCCCGATCGCGTTCCCCTGCGCAGCACGGCGTCCGACGGCCTGAAGATCGTCATCGTGGGCGGCTTCGGGGTCGGCAAGACCACCATGGTCCGGTCGGTCAGCGAGATCCGGCCGCTGTCCACCGAGGAGACGATGACCCAGGCCGGCGCCGGCATCGACGACACAACGGCGTCGCCGGCAAGACCACCACGACCGTCGCGTTCGACTTCGGCCGGATCACGCCTGAACGAGGAGATGGTGCTCTACCTGTTCGGCGCGCCCGGCCAGGAACGGTTCTGGTTCCTGTGGGACCGCCTGTTCGCGGGCACCCTCGGGCGCGGTCGTGCTGGTGGACACCCGCCGCATCGAGGACTCCTGGTACGCCATCGACCGCCTCGAGCACCACGGCACGCCGTTCATCGTGGCCCGCAACAACTTCCCCGGATCGACCCCCGACCTGTCCGCCGTCCGCGAGGCGCTGACGCTGTCCGACGACGTGCCGCTGATCGACTGCGACGCGCGCGACCGCGAACTCGGCCAAGCAGGTGCTGATCACCCTCGTGAACCATCTCTACGCCCTGACATCCGCCCGGGAGACCACCTCATGACCGAAGTACAGCACCACGCCGACCCCGCGGACGCGGCCGCACCCGCCGGCACCGCCCCGGACGGCCACGTCCGGCTGTACGGGCCGCGGTTCGAGAGCGACCCCGCCGCGCTGTACGCGGAGATCCGCCGCCAGCACGGGCCGGTCGCCCCGGTCCTGCTGGAGGGCGACGTGCCGGCCTGGTTCGTCTGCGGGTACCGGGAGGTGCACCAGGTCACCACCGACTCCGCTGCTGTTCGCCCGGGACACCCGGCGCTGGAACGCCTGGGACCGCGTGCCGCAGGACTGGCCGCTGCTGGCCTATGTCGTGCACAACCCGTCGGTGATGTTCACCGAGGGCCAGGAGCACCGGCGGCGGGCGGGCGCCGATCAGCGACGCGCTCGACGCCGTCGACCAGTTCGGGCTCAGCGCGCAGTGCGAGCAGATCGCCGACCAGCTCATCGACGAGTTCGCCGGCAGCGGTGAGGCCGACCTGATGGTGCAGTACGCCCAGCGGATCCCGCTGCGGGCGGCGGCGAGCATGTGCGGCATGCCCGAGGCCGACACGCCGGGCATGGTCCGCGACATCACCGTCTCGGTGGACTCCTCCGGTCCCGACTCGATGGACGCGTACGTGCGGGTGCAGCAGGCCATGCAGTCGCTGGTCGCGAGCAAGCGGGTGTTCCCCGGCTCGGACGTGCCGTCCAGGCTGCTGGCGAACCAGGCGAACCTCACCGACGAGGAGATCGTGCTGGACCTGCTCGTGGTGATGGCCGCCGCGCACCAGCCCACGACCAACTGGATCGGCAACACCGTCCGGCTGATGCTCACCGACGACCGGTTCGCCACCACCCTGTCCGGCGGGCGGGCCAGCGTCGGGCAGGCGCTCAACGAGGTGCTGTGGCAGGACACGCCCACCCAGAACTTCATCGGGCGCTTCGCGACGCGCGACACGCACCTGGGCGGCCAGCGCATCCGCGCCGGGGACCTGCTCGTGCTCGGCCTGGCCGCCGCGAACGCGGACCCGCAGGTACACCCGAACGACGGCTGGGGCGATGGGCAACCGTGCGCAGATGTCGTTCGGGCACGGTGAGCACGGCTGCCCCTACCCGGCCCCCGAGCTCGCCGAGGTGATCGCGAAGACGAGCATCGAGGTGCTCCTGGACCGGCTGCCGGACCTGACCCTGGCGGTGCCGGCCGAGTCGCTGGTGTGGCGCTCGTCGGTGTGGATGCGCGGGCTGACCTCGCTGCCCGTCACGTTCACCCCGACCTACGTCCGTTAGAGGTCGCGCAGATTGGCACGGCGGCGCCGCGCGCCGAGGCGGCGCCTCGCGACACCGCGCCGGCAAGCGGTCAGTCGCCGACGCCGCGCGCACCGATGCATCCACCTCGATCACGGCGGGCATCCACCAGCCAATCTGCGCGGCCTCTAGCCGCCGACCGGGGTGAACCGGACCGGCAGCGAGGCCGGTCCGCGGGTAAACACCCCGCGCTCCACAGGTTCGGCGCCCTCGGCGAGCTCGAGGTCGGGCATCGCGTCCAGCAGCTGGTTGGTCGCGACCTCGACCTCGGTCTTGGCGAGCAGCGCACCCACGCAGAAGTGCCGGCCCAGGGCGAAGGCGACGTGGCTGGCCGCGGCCGAGAACGCGGTGTTGGTCGGCAGGTCGGTGCGGAAGATGTCGAACGAGTCGGGGTCGGCGAACTTGCGGGGGTCCCGGTTGGCCGCGCCGATCAGGCAGGTGACCGTGCTGCCCGCCGGGATGGTCCCGCCGCTGACCTCGACGCCCTCGGCCGGCTGGCGCATGATCATGTGCACCGGCGGGGAGTACCGCAGCGTCTCGGCGAACGCCTGCGGGATGAGCCCGCGGTCCGCGCGCACCGCCGCGAGCTGGTCGGGATGGTCCAGCAGGTTGCGGAACATGCTGCCGACCGCCTTGTCGGTGGTCTCGCCGCCGGCGGCGAGCAGCAGGCTGACGAACGCCTTGATGTCCTCGTCGTCCATCTGGGTGCCGTCGACCTCGGCCGCGCACAGCGTGGACAGCAGGTCGTCGCCGAGGTTCTCGCGCCGCTGCCGGATGATCGGGATCATGTACGCGGCGAGCTCCTCGCGGGTCCGCAGGCCGTCCGCCGCGACGTCGGGATCCTGGCTCAGGTTGCTCAGGAACGCGATGATCGAGGTGTACCAGCGCTGGAACCGCGCGTGGTCGTTGCGGTCCAGCCCGAGCATGTCGACGATGACGTTGATGGGGAAGTGCGTCGCGAAGTCCGCCACCAGGTCCGCGGTCCCCGCGTCCCGGAAGCCGTCGATGAGCTCGCGGGCGTTGCGCTCGATCACCGGCCGGAACCTCTGCTCCAGCTCGTTGCCGCGGAAGGCGGGCGCGACCAGCGCGCGGCGCACCGAGTGCTCGTGACCGCTCATCTGCACGATGGTCCGTCCGTGCACGGGTTCGAGCTGCCAGTCGTAGTTGTTCGTGGTGTAGACGGGCTCCCGGAAGGCCCGTGCCACGTCCTCGTATCGCGAGATGATGTAGCTCTGCATGGGTTCGTGCCACACCAGCGGTGCGGCGTCCAGCATGACGCGGTACGCCTGGTAGGGATCCACGGCGAACTCGGGGGACAGGATGTCCGGCGCTTCGCTGGCGGTGGTCATGGCTCTCCCTCGGACACGGTTGGAGGACAAACGAACCAAGGCTAGGCGAACCTGCCTCGCCTCCTCTGCGTCCGCGAGACAGGTTCAGGCTGTTGGCCTAGAGACCGTGACGCAGTGCGACCGGCGGCCGCGAGCGACCCCGATCTCGGGGTTGAACCCTGATCCGCCCCCTTGCGCCGTGGGGTAGAACATGGCTATGCAACGGGGCACCTCCTGGGGGCGGCGCGCCGCGGCGCTGACCGCCGCCGCCGCAACGGTTCTGACCACCGTCACCGCGACCGCGGCGGCCGATCCCGGTGGCGGGAGGCGATTGCACGGTGGGCACGGGCTCGCGGCCGAGATCCGCTACACCGAGTACGGGATCCCGCACATCAAGGCGAAGGACTTCGCCGGGCTGGGATACGGGTACGGGTTCGCCGCGGCCGTGGACAACGTCTGCGAGCTGGCGGACACCTACCTGACCGTCGACGCGCAGCGGTCGCGGTACCTCGGACCCGACGCGCCGGCCAACGCCGCCTACGGCGCCGCGCGCGACAGCCTCAGCAGCGACCTGTACTTCCAGCAGGTCAACGACTCCCGCCTGGTCGAGCGCACGGTCGCGGCACCGCCGCCGACCGGGCCGCGGCGCGAGGTGCGCGACATCGTCCGCGGCTACGTCGCCGGGTACAACCGCTACCTGCGCGACACCGGGGTCTCGCACATCTCCGATCCGGCCTGCCGCGGCGCGGCCTGGGTGCACCCCATCCGCGAGATCGACGTCTACCGGCACTTCTACGCCCTCGCGACGCTGGGCGGCCAGGGCCAGGTGATCGACGGCATCACCTCGGCCGCGCCGCCCGGCGGCCCCGCGACGGCCGCCGCGCCCGCGACGGTCCCCGCCGACGCCGCCCGGCGGGTGCGCGCCGCGTTGGGGAACAAGGACATGGGCAGCAACGCGATCGCCATCGGCTCGGACGGCACCGCCAACGGCCGCGGCCTGCTGCTGGGCAACCCGCACTACCCGTGGCACGGCGGGCGCCGGTTCTGGCAGTCGCAGCTGACCGTGCCGGGCAGGCTCGACGTGAGCGGCGGCAGCCTGCTCGGCATCCCGCTGGTGCAGATCGGCTTCAACCGCGACGTGGCCTGGAGCCACACGGTCGCCACCCCGACGACGTTCGGCCTCTACGAGGTCGACCTGGTGCCGGGAGACCCGACGACCTACCTCGTCGACGGGCACCGGGAAGCCATGACGCGGCACCGGGTCGCCGTGCGGGTCCGCCAGGCCGACGGCTCGCTGGGCACCGTCGCGCGCACGCTGTACTCGACGAGGTACGGCCCGATGCTCTCGCCGGTGTTCGGCCTGCCGCTGTCCTGGACGGCGAGCTCCGCGTACACGATGCGGGACGCCAACCAGGCGAACATGCGCGGGCTCAACACCTGGTTCGAGCTCGGCCGGGCGCGCAGCACGGGGGACATCGTGGGCGTGCTGTCCCACACGCAGGGCGTGCCGTGGGTCAACACGGTCGCGACCGATCGCTCCGGGCACGCGCTGTACGCGGACATCCAGGTGGTCCCGCACGTGACCGACGAGCTGGCCGCCCGCTGCAGCACGCCGCTCGGCTCCGTGATCTTCCCCGCGGCCGGACTGCCCGTGCTGAACGGGTCGCGGTCGGACTGCGCCTGGGGCAGCGACCCCGACGCGCTGGTTCCCGGCATCTTCGGCCCGAGCCGCATGCCGGTGCTCACCCGGCGCGACTACGTGGAGAACTCCAACGACAGCGCGTGGCTGTCGAACCCGCACCAGCCGATCACCGGCTACCCGCGGATCATCGGCGACATCGGCACCGAGCGCGACCCGCGCACCCGGATGGGCATCACCGCGGTCGAGGAGCGGCTCGGCACGTTCACCCGGCAGGGCATGCAGGACCTCCTGTTCGCCGACCGCAGCTGGGCGGGCGAGCAGGCCGCGGCCGACACGGCCGCGATGTGCGCCGCGTTCCCCGGTGGCCGCGCGCCGACGTCGGACGGCGGCACCGTCGAGGTGGGCCGCGCGTGCGCCGCGCTGTCCGGGTGGGACCGCCGGATGAGCACCGAGAGCCGCGGCGGGCTGCTGTTCGAGCGGTTCTGGCTGCGCGCCGTGGCGGCGCCCGACCTGTGGCGGGTCCCGTTCGACCCCGCCGACCCGGTCGCGACGCCGAACACGCTGAACACGGCGAGCCCGCAGGTGGCCCAGGCGCTCGGGGACGCGATCGCCGAGCTGCGCGCGGCCGGCATCGAGCCGGACGCCCCGCTGGGCGAGAACCACTACGTGGTGCGCAACGGGGAGCGGATCCCGGTGCACGGCGGCCACGCGGTGCAGGGCGTGCTGAACATGATCATCCCCGACTGGGACCCGGCCCGCGGCGACGTCGAGGTCGAGCACGGCTCGAGCCACGTTCAGGCCGTCGCGTTCACCCGCGACCGCTGCCCGGACGCGGCGACGCTGCTGACGTACTCGCAGTCCGCCAACCCGCGCTCGGCGCACTACGCCGACCAGACCGCGCTGTTCGCGGCGAAGAAGTGGGTGCGGTCGCGGTTCTGCGAGCGGGACATCCTCTCCTCACCCGGCCTGCGGGTGGTGCGGCTGCGCGGGCGCTGACCCGCGACGGGGGCGTTGCGCCGGGCGCGAAATCTCGTTCGGCGTTGTCGGTGGGTGCCCTTAGTCTGCGGGAGTGGGTGAGAACGGGGCGCTGGTGCACGCGCGGGGACTGGTCAAACGGTTCGGCGAGTTCACCGCGGTGCGGGGGATCGACGTCGAGGTGCGGCCCGGGGAGGCGTTCGGGTTCCTGGGGCCCAACGGCGCCGGCAAGTCCTCGACCATGCGGATGGTGGGCTGCGTGTCCCCGCGCTCGGACGGCGAGCTGCGGGTGCTCGGCATGGACCCCGACCGCGACGGCCCGCGGATCCGGGCCCGGCTGGGCGTCGTACCCCAGCAGGACAACCTCGACTCCGAGCTGACCGTCCGGCAGAACCTGCACGTCTACGGCCGCTACTTCGGCCTGTCCAAGTCCCACCTGCGGGCCAAGGCCGCCGAGCTGCTCGACTTCGCCCAGCTCACCGAGCGCGCCGAGGACGAGGTCGAGCCGCTGTCCGGCGGCATGAAGCGCCGGCTGACCATCGCCCGCTCGCTGATCAACGACCCCGAGCTGATGCTGCTCGACGAGCCGACCACCGGCCTCGACCCGCAGGCCCGCCACCTGCTGTGGGACCGGCTGTTCCGGCTCAAGCAGAACGGCGTCACGCTCATCGTCACCACCCACTACATGGACGAGGCGAGAAGTTTTTGGGGGGAATACTTCACAGTTCAACTAACTGTTGCTCGTGCTCCATGCTTCTTGTCCACCTGTCAATAAGACTTGAGTGCGGTGATCGGTCCGCGGCCTGCGGTGGTGGTTTGGGTGGGTTTCTCGCCGGAGTGGTCAGGAAGTGACACCGTCCCGTCCATTCGTTTCCTCGATCCAGTGCTGTTCTGGGATCACCACCCGGCGACCGCCGCGCTGCCAGTGCCACCACGAACGTCAACGGGGCGAACCGGAGCGCGAAGCGGCGGCTGAGCGTGCCGGCCTGCAGCGCGAACAGCTTGATGTCGACCGCCGGTCCGACGACGAGGAACACGAGCCGGGGCAGCAGCGGCATCGTCGTCAGCGACGCGGCGACGAACGCGTCCGCCTCGCTGCACAGCGCCAGGAGCACGGCGAGCACGGCCATCACCACGATGCCGAGCAGGACCTGGCTGCCGAGCGTGTCGAGCCACGACCGCGGCACGACGACGTTCAGCGCCGCCGCGGTGAGCCCGCCGATCACGAGGAACCCGCCCGCGTCGTCGAGGTCCTCCCGCGCGGTCTCCGCGAAGACCGCCCAGCGGGACGACCCAGCGTGCTCGTGGGCCCCGCGAATCGCCCGCTCCGCGAACCGCTCGATACGGCCGACCGCGCCCACAGCAAACCCACCACCCCAGCCGTGGCGACGAACCGGCGAACCGGGCTGTTCGGCTAACGAGTAAACGACGCGGGTTCTGGCTCGTGAAGAAGTACTTCGGCGTCACCGTCTGGGAGAACTTCAAGACGTGGTCGCTGATGGAGACGATCATCTCGGTCACCGGCCTTGGCTGCGTGCTCCTGCCCAGCCTGGTGATCTGACTGTATTCACCGGGGTCCCGCCGCCGAAACGCCGAAACCCCGGTGAATAGCTGGTCATCGGCCAGCTGCTTCCGATATCTTCGCTCCCTCGGTCACATCCAATGCTGTGACTGAGATGACTCGCCAATCGCAAGATTGTGCCGCGAATCTACTGTCGTTTTGTGTCCTGCGCCTAGGAAGAGAGCTAGCCCAACCGAAGCGACAAAAGCAATGCCAAGACAGATACCTGTAACGAGTTTCATGTCTTCCTTATTCCCGGGGAGGATTACGTTATGTAATCATCGGGTTGTCACAGCGTATCGGGGTAACCGACTTGCGGCGTGACGATGCGCACCCTAACACTCTCGGTTTGCCAAAGGGGCAACGTCCACTTCGGGCGTGTCGCCTCACACTCGATAGCATCACAGCGGCTTGACCCTATACCACGCTCGGTGTGCAAAACGGCAACGGTCGAATACCGGTACACCTATCCGGATGACGGGGCTACCTTCTGTCGCGGTTCCCCCGACGGGTGTGTGCCGCGCTTGGGACCAAGGGCTCGGTCCGCGTCTCGGGCACGATGGGGGGCAGCGCCGGCAGTTCGGCGAGCTTGGTTCGGACCGACGCGGCTCGCGGGTCGGCCAGGTCTTCGAAGATCGTCAGCGCCAGGGTCCACTCGCGCGCCGCCTCGTCGTGGCGCGCGGACTCGCGGAAAACGTGCGCCAAGAGGTCGCGGGCCGTCGCCTCGCCCTCCGAGTCCCGAGCACCCCGGCAGAGCTCCAGGCCCCGACGCGCGTACCGCTCGACGCTCTCGTCAGAGGCTTGCTCGAGGGCGAGCCTCGCCAAGAGATTCGAGATCTTCCCAGCTCCAGCTCTGTCTCGCTGACGTTCGTGCAGGGCCAGCGCCCGGGCGGCATACCCACGAGCTGTCGCAACGTCACCCCGCTCGGAGTAGATCAACGCCAGCTCGGTAAGGCAGCGACCTTGAGCGCTCTCGTCACCGAGCTTCTCCGCGCGCCAGAGTCCGTCCCGGCAGAACGACTCCGACTGGTCGAAGGCGAACCGGCGGCGGTAGGCCTCCCCGAGTCGGTGGAGGACGAGCACTGCCAACCCCTCAGCGTCGGCACGGCGAAACATCGCCAGCGACCTCTCATAAAGATCGATTCCATGCTGGAACTCGCCTCGGGCCAGACACAAGCGGCCGCGGTGGTAGGACGCGACAGCCAGTCCGATCTGGTAGTCGATTTCTCCGTATCGTCTCTCGGCCACGTCCAGATATGATTCCGCCGCTGCGATGTCACCGCGGTCGAGTGCCATATGAACGCGATTATTCAGCGCATTTCCCTCTTCTTTGATATCATCGAGCTTTCTGGCGGACGCAGCACCCAGAGTGAGATTGGCAGCATTGTCTTCATAAAATCCTAGCCGGTGGAATATCTCGCCCGCCACATTTGCCAGCTTCGGCACGTAGGCGTCCAAGTTCTCCTGACTGGCAAATTTGACGATCGCATTGATCACGACGCGCTCACGGATGCACCAGTCCATCGCGTCCTCGTCGTCCTCGAAATCCGCAGGAACGACACCGGGAATGAGTGGTAGCAGATCTACGCGCGACCGGAACGGAAACACGGCGCTGTCGGCGTTGTTCGCGGTGTGGAGAAAATAGCTGAGCAGCCGCTCGGCAGCCGTCGCGCGCTCTGCGCCATGCTCGGCGGCGGCTATGCGTTCCGCGGCGTACTTGCGCAACAGATCGTGGAGCCGGTAGCGCTCCCTCGACTCACGCGTGACTAGGTGGGCGTTGACGAGGATGCCGAGGCTGCGCTCCGTCTCCTTTCTTCCCTTGCCCGCCAGCAAAGCCGCGACGTCCACCGAGAGGTCCGTCCCGGGAAACAAGCCCACCAACCGGAACACACGCTGCTCGTCGGGACCGAGAACCCGGTAGGAACACGACAGCGCGGCCCGCACGCTACCGTCCGGGCCGTCTCCATCGTCGCCGAGACCGAGCAGGGTGTGCGAGTCTCGCAGTTCCTCGACGAGCTCGCCCACGGGAACATGTGGCGCCGTCGCCACGTGCTGCGCGACGACCCGCAGCGCGAGCATGTTGCCGCCGCACAGTTCGGCCAGCATGTCCGCAGCGCCCTGCGCTCCGTCCAGCCGCACGCCAAGGCGCCGCACGAGCCAAGCCTTGCTCTCCCGGTAGCTCAATGGCGCCACGGTGACGTTCGTCGCGCCACGCCGTCCCAAGCCGCTCAGCCTTCGTCGGCTCGTGACGACCACCAGACACGGGGACAGGCAGTCGAGCAGGGGCGCGACCTGAGCGGAGTCGAAGGCGTCGTCCAGCAGAGCTGCCGCGGCGCCGCGATCAGCCAACAGCTCGCGGAGCTTTGCCGATCTCCCCGCCGTGGTCGGGATTCGCTCGGGCGGAAACCCGAGTGCCGCGAGGAACGTGTCCACAATCTTGCTGGCCTCGACCCTGGCACCGCCGTCGCTGAAGCCGCCGAGGTCCGCATACAGGACACCGCCTGGATACCGGCCCACGGCCCTGTGTGCCCAATGCACGGCGAGCGCGGTCTTGCCAACGCCCGCCTCGCCGTCCAGCGCTACGACGCCGGAAACCAGATCACCGGCGGTCACCTCGTCGAGCTGGCGGAGCAGATCGTCCCGGCCGGTGAAGTCCTGGATGTCGCGGCGCAGGAGGTGCGGCGTCTCTACGGCGACCGAGACCGCGGTGACCGGTGGAACGGGACCCACCTCGAGGGAGTCGTTGAACCGCAACAGGTCGTCGGCCTCGTCGTGGTCGCCCTCGCTCAGGAGCTGTTTGCGCATGCGGAGCAGGTAGCCCGTGGCCTCCCCGTTCCTGCCCTGGCCGTACAGCGCCTCCAGCTTTCGCTTGACGAGGGGGAGGCTCGCCTGGTGCGTGGCGGGAAGGTCGGCCAGCCGGTGCAGTATTTGGTCGAAGCGACGCATGGCGGCCAGCTCTTGGAGCAGAAGATCCTGCGCGGGCAGCCAAAGGTCCGTCTCTGCCCACAGTCGCCAGTTCACCGCCCGCTCGCCATGCAGGTCGGCGAGCGGATGATCGGTCCACAGACCCAGCGCGGCCTCGAGTACCTGCCTGGCACGTTCGTGATCACCGCGACCCCCCGCCGCGCGCGCCTTCTCCACGGCGACCCGGAACGCGAAGAAGTCAACCTCGTCTTGGGCGACCTCGATCCGATATATGCCGTCGGCGCTCGCAAGATTGGGCGGCGACTCCATGCGACGCAACCAATGCCGGATTCGCGACGCGTATGAGTAGCTGGTGTCAATCAGATTGTCCGGCGCCTTGCCGTCCGGCCACACCCAGTCGATCAGCTCTGCGATCGACACGCCGCGGCCGCCGTGGAGCAGGAGAGCTGCGAGCATGCCGCGCAGCTTGGAATGCCCCCATCGATCATCGAACTGGCGGTCGCCGAAGCGAAGGGCGGTGCGCCCCAAGATCTTGAATCGCAGACCCACCAGCGTCGCCCCTCGCCGGATTGTTATCCCCCGAACATTCGTCGAGTGTGCTCTGGGCCACATCGACCAACCAGCTCTGATCACGATTTGAAATCGAGCTGTTACAGCTGGTAGCTCCAGTTAGGCTATTCGGCTCATCGAGGTCAGGCAAATATCCAGTGTTCTGCCAGGTATTTGTCCAGTCTCCCAAATCACGATCGATCATCTTCGGCAATCGTGGCGGCCCGGCGCAAGCGATTGTGCGGACAAGATCACCAATCAAGATTTCTACCTGCGAATTCAGGCGGGTGTCCAAACCGTGACCATCGGTCTGCTCAGTTCGCCCTCGCATCCTGCATCCGTCGAACGGTCCGGGAGGGCCCCGGACCCACGCGATGGAGGGCTCATGGACGCCGTCGATGTCGTGGTGTTGGGATTGGGATTCACCGGTCTGCCGATGGCCGTGGCAGCAGCGGAAGCGGGTCACCGCGTGGTGGGTCTGGACTGCTCGGCTCGCCGCGTCATGGAGATCACCCGCGCCCGGCTGGGAGGGGGCCTGACCACCGTGACCGACGACGCGCTGCGCGAACAGCTGTCCGGCGGGCGGCTGGACGTGCGAACCACGACCGAGCCAGTGCCGGCGGCCCGCGTCCATGTGGTGTGCGTTCCGACGCCGCCGGGGCTTGTCCTCGGCGCAGACCTGACCGCGCTCTTCTCGGCGATCGACGGAGTAGCCGCGAGCGTGCACCACGGCGACCTGGTACTTGTCCAGAGCACGTGTCCACCTGGGACGATCGGCGGAATGCTAGCGCCACGGCTGGCCGCCGGAAGCGGTCTGCAACCGGGCTCCGACTTCTTCCTCGCGCATTCCCCGGTGCGAATTGATCCGGGCGGCGGCGCGGCGAGCGTGCGCGGTGTACCTCGGGTTGTCGGCGGTATCACGACGGGGTGTGCGGAGGCCGCGACGAGATTTCTCACCGGACTGGCCGAACGCGTGGTTCCGGTGCGCGATCTCGGGACGGCGGAGCTCACCAAGGTATTCGAGAACTCCTTCCGCCTGGTCAACATTTCGCTCGTCAACGAACTGGCGGAGCTGTGCCGGGCATCCGGCGTCGACGTCCTGGAGGTGTTGGACGCGGCCGGCACCAAGCCGTACGGCTACCTGCGTCACCAGCCCGGCCCAGGCGCAGGTGGCGACTGCGTCCCGGTGTCGGCGGGGTTTCTCGCCGCGGCTGCGAGGCAGCACGCGTTCGCCGCGTCGATCGTGGAAGCGGCGCTCGCCGTCAACGAGGCGATGCCCGCGCGCACCGTGCGGCTCGTGCGGGAGTGGTTGGCCGAGCGACGCCTGCCGCCGTTGCGCGGGCGCCGTGTGCTGGTGTCCGGCGTGACCTACAAGCGCGACGTCGCGAGCGTCCGGCGGTCCGCTGCGGTCCGCGTGCTGGAGCAACTCGGACTGGAAGCCGACGTCAGCTACCACGATCCGTACGTGCCGCGGCTGGCGCTTGGCGACGGCACCGTGCTCCGAAGCCGCCCGCTTTGCCCTGACGCCGCGGATCTGGTGCTCGTGCTCACCCGGCACCGCGTCGTCGACGTGGCCTGGCTGGCCGATCGCGGTGTGCAGGTCGTCGACTGTTCCACGGGTCAGCCGCGGCCGCTCGTCCCGTCGGCGCGGTGAGGGGACCTCGGACATGTGTGTCGAACCATGGGTTCGAGTGCCGGTCGGCATGGACGGCGAGCACCGGAATACCCGAGCCGACTGCCACGCCGTGCTGGTGTCCGTGCCGACCATCGCCGCCGGAACTCGCTTGATGGATCTTGCCCAGTTGCTCCACGACGATCACCGGATCCACGTTCTGTTCACCATTCCCGACACAATCGAGTCCTGGCACGGTACGGCGGAGTTCCTGCACGGCCACGGCGGCCTGGTGATCCCATGGGCCCAGGCGGTGCGGCACCGCTTCGATCTCGTACTCGCAGCGAGCTACGCTGGCCTGGACCGGGTCCGCGGCCACGTGCTGGTCGTGCCGCACGGCGCGAGCAGCCTGATGTCACGGAAATACAGCCGCAGCGCCGGCCCAGGCGCGCAGCCTCATGCCGGACTCGCGAGAGCGACTTTGACCGACCGCGGGCGCGTGATCCCGTCGGTCATCGCGCTCACACACGACGCGGAGCTGGAATGGCTCCGTACGTCGTGCCCGGAAGCCGTGCCCAACGCGGTGGTCGCGGGCGACATCTGTTTCGACCGCATGGTCGCGAGCCAGCCGCTTCGATCCAGCTACCGACGGGCGATCGGGGTTCGCGACGGGCAGGTTCTGGTCACGGTCAGCTCGACCTGGTCCACCGAGTCGACCTTCGGGAAGCATCCCGGGCTCTACCGCCGCCTGCTCGACACGGTGCCCAGGCACTACCGGCTCGCCGCCGTGCTGCACCCCAGCATCTGGTCGGCGTACGGGCGGTGGCAGGTGCGCTCATGGCTTTCCGGATGCGTGCGCGACGGCCTCCTCGTGGTGCCGCCCGAAGAAGGTTGGCGGGCTGCGATCGTCGCCAGCGACCTCGTGATCGGCGACCACGGCTCCACCACCCAGTACGCGGCGGCGATCGGTAGACCCGTCGTGCTGGCCACATTCCCCACGCACGCCGTACGCCGCGGCAGTCTCGCCGACGCCGTCGGGCACTTCGCGCCTGTGCTCGACCTGGACCGGCCGCTGCCGGCGCAGCTGCGGCGGGCGGTACGTTGCCATTCGACACGGGACAGTGCCGCTGTCGCGCGCCTGCTCAGCTCTCGGCCTGGCGGATCGGCGGCGGCGTTGCGTCGTGCCATGTACGACCTGCTCCGGCTGCCCGAGCCGGATCATCCCGCGACCGCGGCACCCGTCCCTCCGCCGTCCTCACTGTGGCTCGATCTCACCGCCGAGACGAGGTTGTCGTGACGTCATCAGCGACCGGACGTCGATTCTCCACGCGCCAGCCCGACGCCGGAGTCCACTACGTGACCTGGTGGCCCGACGCCGTCAGGCCAGACACGTTCGTTGTCGCCGCGGCGGGAACGGCGGACGCCCGCTGGCTCTCGCTTGCCGACGTGGTCGTCGGCCCGACCCAACGATCGTTGCCCGCCGCACTCGGCGTCACCACAGAGGTCCTGGCGCGGTTCACGGGATGCGCGGTGGTCGCCGCCGGCGTGCCCCGGCGGGCGTCGGTCGTACGATGCCGGGACGGACGGGCGCTGGTCTGCCCGGGCGGTGGCTCGCCCACCGACGCGTGGTGGCTGGCGGCGCTCGCGTACGTGTCGGTCAGCTGGAGTCCGTGACACCAGCCAGCTGGTCGGCGAGGTCCGCGGCCTTCGGATCGCCGCTGTCGGCGTAGATACGGTGGGCCTCGTGGTAGTGCCGCCGGGCGGCGACCGCATCCCCGGTCAGCCGCGCCAGGTCGCCCAGCGCGGCGAGGGCACCGGCACGGTAGTGGGCCGAGCCGAGCTTCGTCGACATGGCGAGCGCTGCCGCCAGCGGCGCCTCGGCCTCCGCGGGGCGGCGCCACCGGAGGTAGTTCGTGCCGAGGCCCAACAACGCGCGGGCATACTGCCCCATGTCGAGCGTTGCCATGGCGTCGGCCGCCTGGCGAAGTTCCGTGGCCGCCTCGTCGTAGCGGCCCAGTTCGGAGAGCACCTCACCGATACGCCGCCGACACAACGCAAGCGCGCGTGTGGTGCCGATGACCTTCCGGATCTCTTTTGCTCGGTGGAGGTAGTGGAGCGCTTCCTCGAGGTTCTCCCGACCCTGGGCGGCACCGGCCAACTCGGAGAGCGCGGCCGCGGTGATGAACTGATCGTTGTTCTGCTTCGCCAAACGCAGCGCGAGTAGGTGCTCGCGCATCGCGTCGTCGTAACGGCGCAGATTCGTCAGCGCCGAGCCGAGTTGGTTGCGCAGTTGGGCCTCGGCGACAGGATTCGCGCACCGCCGTGCGGCCGGGATGCCGAGGCCGTGGAGCTCGAGCCAGTCGCCGTAGTTTCGGGCGTGGAGGTAGTAGCCCCACATCGCCTCACAGAACTCCCACACGAGCTCATGCCATTGGTGCTCGGCCGCGCTGCGGACTGCCTGGACGATGTTGACATGTTCATTTTCCAGCCATCGCAGGGTTTGCGCGTGATCCTGGAAGGTGATCGCGCGGTCGGATGGTCGCCGAAAGCGCGGACCGATTCTTCGCCGGGTCGGGCGGAGCAGGAGGTCGGCGGCCACGGCCGCGTCCAGATACCACTCGACCGCCCGGCGGAAGACAACCTCCCGTGCCGACTCACTTTCCTCACGCTGGGCGCGCTGCCGCGCATGTACGCGCAACAGGTCGTGGTAGCGGAAACAACGGTCGTCGACCTCCGTGAGGAGATTCCGTTGGACCAGGGTGTCGAGGGTGTCCTCGGTCTCGTCGACCGGCAGGTCCGCCATGGCGGCCGCGACGTCGAGCCCGAAGGCCGGACCGGGGTGCAATGAGCAAACGCGGTAGACGTGTGCCTGTTCCGTCGGCAGGTCGTCGTACGACCTGTCGAACACGACCTCGACGGACAGCTCGTCACGCAGCGACAGGGTGGCCAACTTGCCCTCTCCGCGAAGCGCGCCCACCTCGGTCGACAACGAACGATGCGGTCGGGCGGACAGGCGCGCTCCGATCACCGACAGGGCGATCGGCAACCCTCCGCACAGCCGCGCGAGTTCCTCCGCCTCCGCGTGTTGCTCAGCAGTCCGCTCGTCTCCGATCAGGTCGTTAAGCAGCCGCACCGAGTCCGGGACATCCAAGGGCTCGGCGTGGACGAACCGAGCACCGTCCAGATGGAGCCCCACCAGCCGCCACCGGCTTGTCACCACGGCCACACTCCGGTTGGAGACAGGGAACAGCGGGCGCACCTGGGCCGCCGACAGCGCGTTGTCCAGCAAGATTGCCACCGCGCGGTCGTTGACCAATGTCCGGTACAGCGCTTCCCGCCGGGAAAGATCCGCCGGGATCTGCTCGGCCGAAACGCCCAATGCGCGGAGAAACCGCTCGAGGACTTCGGCGGGTTCGACCGGACCGCTTCCGGTGAACGCGCCGAGGTCGACGTAGAGCTGGCCATCAGGAAAGCGCGTGCGGTTGTCGTGCAGCCAACGCAACGCCAGCGTTGTCTTGCCCACGCCTGCCGAGCCGCTGATGACGACGAGCAGCGGCGCGTTGGCATCCTCCGCCATCCACTGTTCGAGTTTGGCCACCTCGCGACTTCGGTTCGTGAACGACCGTGGCGCTGGTGGCAGTTGGAAGGGTGCCCGATAATCCGGCTTGTCGTTCTGGAGAATGATGCGATCGACCGAATGTGCCTGGACGACCGAGCCGTGCACCGCACCGGACATATCGTTGCGGAAAGCACCTCGGGCCGATCTTCGGTCCTCGTCAGTTGTCATGTGCACCCCGACACCGAGGGTAGAACAGTGACGTCGGGCAATCCAGTCATAACGGAACGTAGCCACGTGCGGAGGGTTAGAAATGCACTCCGCCGTGGATGTCGCCTGCCTGGATGACCGTGCCGCTCACGTTCCCGCTGATCACGTTCGTGACCCGATCGGTCGTCGCGGAGGCCGAGCTTTGCTCAGCGAGCACCCGGTCCGCGAGTTCTGCCGCCAGCTCGGCCGGCCACAGATTCTCGTCCGCCAGCGGGGGCGCCACGACGCGGGTCGAACCGGACCCGATAGCCGGGATCCACGACGTGGGACGTGGTAGGTCGAGATCGACCAGCAGCCCGATGGCATTCGCGAGCTCGGCGGGTAGCGAACCGGATGGCGTGAACCACGCGCTGCGCTGCCCGGTCTCGAGAACCGTCACGCCGCGGTCGAACACCGCGTCGAGGGCGTTCCGAACTTCGTCCGGCGAGTACTGGCCCACCCGATCCTCGGGGACCAGGTGCACCTCGACGCAACCGGGACGAAAAGCGGATGCCTGCAACATGTCCGCACACCAGGTGACGGACACCGGCGGCAAGTCCCGAGGAGGTAGATCCGGCGGCGACGACACCGGCGGCGCGACATGACTCGGCCTGCCGTGAACCACCCGCAACAGATCCTCCGCACCGGTAACCGTGTACGTGCTCACGGCGTAGTGACTGGTCGTGTGAGGCGACAGGAAACGCGGGATGTCCTCTACCCCATGCCCGGGAAGCAGAACCGGCAGCACCTTCGGCGTCCACCTCACCCGATCGCCGTACACCACATCACGTAGAAGGGTCGCCTCGCACTGCACACCACGATGCTCATCGGCCGGTGCGCTGCCGTCGCCGACCGCGCGATACTTGGGTGACGCGATCACGAGGACATACACCGCCTCGATCATCTCCCGAATCGCCCACGCGTACCAGTCGTGACGGGCACCGGCCGACCACACGTCCAAAACCGCGTCCACACCCTGCTCCCGCAGGAAGGTCGCGAACGCCAATACGGTGGCCCGATGACGTTCGGACTCATGGACATACGAGACGAAAACCCTCGGCGCCACCACGCCAACAAGGGTACGCGCCACGCCTGACGCGACGGTCACTGTCATGGCGTCGGTCGGAGCGTTCGCAGCGTAGGCGTGAGCGGGTCCGGCTTGTCGGTGCTGGCATCTAGTCTGCCGAGTGTGGGTGAGAACGGTGCGTTGGTTCGGGCGCGGGGGCTGGTCAAGCGGTTCGGCACGTTCACCGCGGTGGACGGCATCGATGTCGAGGTCCGGCGGGGTGAGGCGTTCGGCTTCCTGGGGCCCAACGGCGCCGGGAAGTCCTCCACGATGCGGATGGTCGGCTGCGTGTCGCCGCGCACGGAGGGCGAGTTGTCGGTGCTCGGGATGGACCCCGACCGCGACGGCCCGCGGATCCGGGCCCGGCTGGGCGTCGTACCCCAGCAGGACAACCTCGACTCCGAGCTGACCGTCCGGCAGAACCTGCACGTCTACGGCCGCTACTTCGGCCTGTCCAAGTCCCACCTGCGGGCCAAGGCCGCCGAGCTGCTCGACTTCGCCCAGCTCACCGAGCGCGCCGAGGACGAGGTCGAGCCGCTGTCCGGCGGCATGAAGCGCCGGCTGACCATCGCCCGCTCGCTGATCAACGACCCCGAGCTGATGCTGCTCGACGAGCCGACCACCGGCCTCGACCCGCAGGCCCGCCACCTGCTGTGGGACCGGCTGTTCCGGCTCAAGCAGAACGGCGTCACGCTCATCGTCACCACCCACTACATGGACGAGGCCGAGCAGCTCTGCGACCGCCTCGTGGTGATGGACGGCGGCCGCATCGTCGCCGAGGGCAGCCCCGGCGAGCTGATCGGCCGGTACTCCACCCGCGAGGTGCTCGAGCTGCGCTTCCCGCCCGGGCAGACCGGCGGCCACCCGGTCGACGGGCTCGCCGACCGGGTCGAGGTGCTGCCCGACCGGATCCTGCTCTACGCCCACGACGGCGAGGCGGTGCTCGCCGCCGCGCACGGCCGGGGCGTGCGCCCGGTGTCCAGCCTGGTGCGGCGCAGCACCCTGGAGGACGTGTTCCTCCGGCTGACCGGACGGACGCTGGTGGACTGATGACACGACCCCGCCCGGCGACGCCCGACGAGGTCGCCCCGCCCCGCAGCACCGGCCAGGCGCTCGGCACGGTGCGGGCCGCGCTGATCGTGGTCGAGGGCATGTGGACCTGGTACCGCCGCAACTGGCGGGCCACGGTCGTCTCCAGCGTGGTGCAGCCGGTGCTGTTCCTGCTGGCCATCGGGTTCGGGCTCGGCTCGCAGGTGCAGCCCGGCGAGGCCACCGGCGGCCTGCGCTACGTCGTGTACCTCGCGCCCGCGCTGCTGATCGTCACCGCGGTGCAGATCGCCGCGTTCGAGTCGACCTACCCGATCCTGTCCGCCTTCAAGTGGCAGCAGACCTACCTGGCCATCGCGGCCTCGCCGATCTCGCCCGCGCGGATCCTGGCCGGCCAGCTCACCTGGATCGCCATCCGGCTGTTCACCTCCGGTGCCGCCTTCCTGCTGGTGGCCGCCGTCCTGGGCACGCTGACCGGGCCGGGCGTGCTGCTGACGCTGCTGGTCTCGGTGCTCACCGGGATGGCGTTCGCGGCTCCGGTCGTCGCCTACTCGGCCACGATCGAGAGCGAGGGCCAGCAGTTCGCCGCGCTGTTCCGGTTCGTCGTGATGCCGATGACGCTGTTCGCCGGCGCGTTCTTCCCGGTCGAGCAGCTCCCGCCGTGGCTGCGCCCGCTGGCCTGGGTCACCCCGATCTGGCACGGCACCGAGGTCGGCCGGGACGCCGCGTTCGGCGCGCTGACCTGGTGGCCGGCGCTCGGCCACGTCGCCTTCCTGGTGGCGGTGACCTGGGTGGGCGTCTGGTTCGGCGTCCGCAACTTCCGTCGGAGGCTGGCACTGTGACCGACACTCTGGACGTCGTTGACGCCCCGCCGCGGGTCGGCCTGCTGCTGCGGGTGCTGCCGACCGGCATGTACGCGGGCCGGGCGCGGGTGCTGGTGGAGCGGTCGATGCTGGTCAACCGCCGGGCCTGGCTCGCGGTGGTGTCCGGCTTCTGCGAGCCGGTGTTCTACCTGTTCGCCATGGGGGTCGGGTTCGGCAGGCTGGTCGGCGACGTCGTCGGCCCGGGCGGCGAGCCGATCAGCTACGTCGCGTTCGTGGCCCCGGCGCTGCTGGCGGCGTCGGCGATGAACGGCGCGGTCTACGACGCCACGTTCAACATCTTCTTCAAGTTCAAGTACGCCCGGCTCTACGACGCGATGCTGGCCACCCCGCTGGGCCCGCTGGACGTGGCGATCGGCGAGATCGCGTGGGCGCTGCTGCGCGGCGGGATGTACGCGTTCGGCTTCCTCGTGGTCATGCTGGCGATGGGCCTGATCACCTCGCCGTGGGCGCTGCTCGCGCTGCCGGCGGCGCTGCTGATCGCCTTCTCGTTCGCCGCCATCGGCATGGCGTGCACGACGTTCATGCGGTCCTGGCAGGACTTCGACCTGGTGCAGCTCGCGCTGATGCCGATGTTCCTGTTCTCCACGACGTTCTTCCCGCTGACCGTCTACCCCGGCCCGGTGGGGCTCGGCGTGCAGTGCCTGCCGCTGTACCACGCGATCGAGATCATGCGCGGGCTGTGCACCGGCCACGTCGGCCTGTCGATCCTCGGCCACCTGCTGTACTTCGCCGTGATGGCGGGGATCGGCGTGGTCGTGGCGTCGCGCCGGCTCGGTGCGCTGCTGCTGCGCTGACCGGGGCCCGCGCAGCAGCAGCGCGGTGGGCTCAGAACAGCGGGCCGGTGATCGTGATGCCCAGGTCCGCGCCGTACCCGGCGTAGAGCGCCAGGATGAACAGCGCCGCGCCGCCGAGCGCGAGATCCTTCTGGAACGAGACCATCTCCATCTGCTTGGCCTGCGGATCGGTCTCCTTCCAGAACGCGTGCATCAGGAAAGCCGTCGGGATCAGGAAGATCACCAGCAGCAGAGCACCCAGGTCCATCCAGATTCCCAGCAGCACCATCAGCCCGCCGATGACGATCAGCACACCGCTGGACAGCACCGCGAGCTTCGCCTGCGGCACCCCCCGGCTCGCCGCGTAACCGGCCATGGCCTGGCTCTGCGTGAGATGACCGAACCCGGAGCCGAGGAAGAGCGCGGCGAACAGGATGCGTCCGATGAGTGCGACGACGTCCACTATGACCTCCACGAGTCAGGGACAGATAGTCAACTGTTCAACTGTCTCGCTTCCCGATCATCGACGCAAGCGTGAGTGGCCCTGCCCGCGAGTTAGGCTTGAGACATTATGGAGTCAGTCTTTCCCAGGCTCGAGCCGTTGTTGCCCCGGGTGTCCAAGCCGGTCCAGTACGTCGGCGGGGAGCTCAACTCGACCGTCAAGGACTGGGACGCCACCACCGTGCGCTGGGCGTTGATGTATCCCGACGCCTACGAGGTCGGCCTGCCCAACCAGGGCGTGATGATCCTCTACGAGGTGCTCAACGAGCAGTCCGACGTCCTGGCCGAGCGCACCTACGCCGTGTGGCCCGACCTCGAGGCGCTGATGCGCGAGCACGGTGTGCCGCAGTTCACCGTCGACGCGCACCGCCCGGTCGGCGCGTTCGACCTGCTCGGCGTCAGCTTCGCCACCGAGCTCGGCTACACGAACCTGCTCACCGCGCTCGACCTTGCCGGCATCCCGCTGCACGCCGCCGACCGCACCGACGATCACCCGATCGTGGTAGCAGGCGGCCACGCCGCGTTCAACCCGGAGCCGATCGCCGACTTCCTCGACGCGGCCGTGCTCGGGGACGGCGAGGAGGCGGTCCTCGAGATCACCGAGCTCGTGCGGCGCTGGAAGCGGGAGGGCTCGCCCGGCGGCCGGGACGAGATCCTCACCCGGCTGGCCGAGACCGGCGGGGTGTACGTGCCGCGCTTCTACGACGTGCACTACACCGACGGCGGCGCGCCGGCGCCGGTGACGCCGAACCGCGAGCGCGTCCCGGCGACGGTCGCCAAGCGCACCACGATGGACCTGGACGCGTGGCCTTACCCGAAGCAGCCGCTGGTCCCGCTCGCGGAGAGCGTGCACGAGCGGATGAGCGTGGAGATCTTCCGCGGCTGCACCCGCGGCTGCCGGTTCTGCCAGGCGGGCATGATCACCCGGCCGGTCCGCGAGCGGTCCATCCAGGGCATCGGCGAGATGGTCCACAAAGGACTGGAGGCGAGCGGTTTCGAGGAGGTCGGCCTGCTTTCCCTGTCCAGCGCGGACCATTCGGAGATCGGCGAGATCACCAAGGGGCTCGCGGACCGCTACGAGGGCACCAACACCGGCCTGTCGCTGCCGTCGACGCGGGTGGACGCGTTCAACATCGACCTCGCGAACGAGCTGTCCCGCAACGGAAGGCGCTCGGGTCTGACGTTCGCCCCGGAGGGCGGCAGCGAGCGGATCCGCCGCGTCATCAACAAGATGGTGTCCGAGGACGATCTCATCCGGACGGTCAGCGCCGCGTACGCGGCCGGCTGGCGGCAGGTGAAGCTGTACTTCATGTGCGGGCTGCCCACCGAGACCGACGACGACGTGCTGCAGATCGCCGCGATGGCCCAGGAGGTCATCCGCGCCGGCCGGCAGGCCAGCGGCCGCAAGGACATCCGCTGCACGATCTCCATCGGCGGGTTCGTGCCCAAGCCGCACACGCCGTTCCAGTGGGCCGCCCAGTGCGATCCGGACACGGTGGACGACCGGCTACGCAAGCTGCGCGAGGCGGTGAACGCCGACCGCGGCATCGGCCGCAACATCGGCATGCGGTACCACGACGGCAAGCCGAGTCTCATCGAGGGCCTGCTCTCCCGCGGCGACCGGCGCGTCGGCCGGGTCATCGAGCGGGTCTGGCGCGAGGGCGGCCGGTTCGACGGCTGGAGCGAGCACTTCTCCTACGAGCGCTGGACGTCCGCGGCCGCCGCGGAGCTCGAGCCGCTCGGCGTGAGCCTCGCCTGGTTCACCACCCGCGAGCGCACCGAGGGCGAGGTGCTGCCCTGGGACCACCTCGACTCCGGCCTGGACAAGGCCTGGCTGTGGGACGACTGGCAGGACGCCCTGGACGGGCGCGAGCTGGAGGACTGCCGCTGGACCCCGTGCTTCGACTGCGGCGTCTGCCCGGCGATGGGCACGGACATCGAGGTCGGCCCCACCGGCCGAACGCTGCTGCCGCTGACTCCCGTCTAGAGCGTGTCGGACACGACTAGTTCCGGCTCACCGCGGCCAGGGCGTCGACCATGCCGTGGCCGTAGAACCCGTTGTACGGCCCGTACCCGTCGCAGTAGGCGTCCTGCGCACCGGTGCCGTCGAGGTCGTAGTCCGCCGGGCAGGGGATCGACTCGGCCTCGTCGGTGAGCATCCGGGACAGCTCCGGCGGTGACGCGTCCGGGTGCTCGCCGGCCAGGAGTGCGGCCACCCCGGTCACGTGCGGCGTGGCCATGGACGTGCCGCAGTACCGGTCGTACCCGCCCGGCACGGTGGACAGCACGCAGGACGGCTTCGCCGGGGACGCCGGCGTGCCCGTCGTCTCCGCCGGGTCCGCGGTCGCCGGCGGCGCCGGCGTGCGTGGTTCGCCGCCCGGCGCCGTCACGTCGACCACGCCGAGCCCGTAGGAGCTGTACCCGGCCTTGAGCCTGTCCGGGCCGGTGGCCGACACCGCGACCACCCCGCGCAGCCCGGCGGGCAGCACCTTGCAGCCGCTGTCCAGGGTCCGCCGGTCGGCGCCGGAACCGTCCGGCGGCCCGTCGCCCGTCTGTCCACTCGGGTCGGACAGGTCCGCGCCCTCGTTGGTGGCCGCGGCGACCGTCAGCACGCCCTGGCGCGTCGCGTAGTTCACCGCGCGCCGCACAGCCTCGAACACCACGTGCTCGCTGTCCCGGTTGCAGGTCATGAGCCACGGGTCGACGAAGTAGCTGTTGTTCGTGACCGCCATCTTGTTGGCGGTCGCCCACATCAGCCCGCACACCGCGTACTCCGGGAAGATGAAGCCGTCGTCGTCGACCACCTTCACCGAGGCGATCCGCACGCCCGGCGCGACGCCCGCGGTGCCGTGCCCGTCGTCGGCGGCCGCGATCGTGCCCGCGACGTGCGTGCCGTGCGGAGACGCGGTCGGCACCCAGGCCTTCTTGGACACGTCGGGCACCCCGGACAGGCAGCCGGCCGACAGCCCCGGGTCCAGGGCCGCCCGCAGGTCCGGATGGTTCGGGTCCACTCCGGAGTCGAGCACGCCGACCACGACGTCCCGGCTGCCCGGGTCGATCGCGCGCGAGCGGTCCGCGTGGATGAGCCGCATGTCCCACTGCTCGGCCGTGAGGTCCTCGGTGGGCACCGCCGCCGGGTCCGCGGTCACCTGCGCCCGCGTCGAGTCGGTCTCGTCGGACTTGCGCCGGCTGTCCGGACCTTGCAGGGAGCGCATCACCCGCTGCGCGCTGAACGCCCGGGCCGGGCCGATCCGGCTCGGGAACCGCGGGTCCGGGGAGGTGGCCACCGCGACCGCGATCTGCGGGTAGTACCCGGTCAGCGTGCCGCACGCGCCGGCGACCGTCCCCGTCGCGGCGGACCGGGGCGTCCCGTTGTCGAACAGCACCAGGTAGCGCAGCGTCGGCAGGGTGTCCGAGCACGGGAGCGGATCGTCGAGTGGTTGTGCGCCCGCCACCACGCCGGTCGTCACCAGGTTGGTCGCGAGCATCACGGCTATGACCGCTGCCGCCGGTAGACGGCGCAGCAGAGGCACGGGTGACCTCCATGTGTTGGGGCGGCCGGTCCGGGACACCGGCAGTCCAATGCCCGGACGGTAGCCACTGGGGCCGTGACCAGACAAGCGCGTGGCCGGAATTGAACCTGCAGGTACGGTGCCAGCAGGCGCCTCCACACACCACCGGAGTAGCCACAACCCACCGGAAGGAGTAGAGCTGACCAGGCAGGATCGGCCCAATCCCTCGGCCGCCGCGGTGCAGAAGCTGCGGCTGCGCTACGCCAAGCGCGGCAGGCTGCGGTTCACCTCGCACCGCGACGTCGCACGGGCGTTCGAAAGAGCGCTGCGCCGGGCGCACGTCCCCATGGCGTACTCGCAGGGCTTCAACCCGCACCCGAAGATCTCCTGGATCGGCGCCGCGCCGACCGGGGTCGCGAGCGAGGCGGAGTACGTGGAGATCCAGCTGGTCGAGGTCGTCGAGCCGGCCGACCTGGTCGCGGTGCTGGACGGCGCGATGCCGCCCGGCCTGGACGTGCTCGACGCGGTGGTCGCCGGCGGCGGGGACTCGCTCGCCGAGCGGGTCGAGGCGAGCCGGTGGCGCATCGAGCTCCCGGAGGTGCCCGCGGGCGAGCTGCGCGCGGCGGTCGCGAAGGCGCTCGCCGAGCCGTCGATCGAGGTGGAACGCCTGACCAAGCACGGTGTGCGCGCCATCGACGCCCGCGCCGCGATGGTGTCGGCGACCGTGCATGACGAGGCGCACGTGTCGGACCCGGCACCCGCGGGCCCGCCGTGTGGGATACTCGAGGTGGTCGTGCGACAGACCACACCTGCCGTGCGACCGGACGACGTGCTGAGCGCGCTTCGCGTCGCCGCCGCTCTGGAACCGCCGGTGCCCGCGAAGGCGACCCGGATGGCCCAGGGACGGCTCGACGACGGCGGAGGTCTGTCCGACCCGTTGGCCCCGGACCGGGCGAGGAGCCCGGCGGGCTGACAGCTCGGCGGATGCTCGGGGAGCCCCGCTCGGAGCGACGTTGTGACTGACCTGCCGTGACCGGCCGGCGAGCGTGTGCTCGGCGGCTTCATGGCGAGAGGCGAGGATTCCCGCCGCCCCGCGGCGGAACGACAACACGCTTCACCGAAGGAGCACGGTGAAGCAAGACAACGAGGCCCCTGTGCGGCCGCGTCCTCGAGAGTCGGTGCCCAGGCACCGGCCGCTTGCGGACGCGCCCGGGGGCGAAGGAGCTACATGTCGGAAAAGTCGACACCCGCCGGGAGCACCGGCGGGGATACCACCGCAGCCACCACCGCGGCGCTGGCCGATCTGCCCGCCCGCATCCGCATCCACGCACTGGCCAAGCTGCTCGGCCGCAACAGCCGCGAGGTTCTGGCCGCCGTCGCCGAGGCGGGCGTGACCGGCCGCAGCGTGCAGTCGAGCATCGACCGGGAGGTCGCGCTCAAGGTCGCGGAGTCCTTCGGCGTGACCCCGGCCGAGGCCGAGCCGGCGGCGGGTCAGCAGGCCGAGGCGTCCGCCCAGCAGTCCCGCCAGGTGCCGCCGACGCCGGTGTTCGCGTCCGCGGCGCCACTGTTCCGCCCGCCCGAGCCGGCCGCCGCGCCGCCGCCGCCGCCGCAGCCGCAGCCGCGCAGGACGGAACCGGAGGAGACCGAGGAGGAGGACCGGTCCGACGCCGGGACCGACGCCGACGAGGACAACGACGAGGACTCGCGGCCGCGCCGCCGCCGGGGCCGTCGCGGCCGGGGCCGGGGCAAGGGCGGCCAGGGCGAGGACGGCGCCGACGGCGACGAGAGGTCCGAGGACGACAGGCCGGCCAAGGCGGACAAGGACGACAAACCGTCGGACAAACAGGAGAAGTCAGACAAGCCGGACCGCCGTCGCGGGCGGGGCAAGCCGGACGAGTCCGACGCGGACGACGACGAGTCCGACGAGTCCGACGCCGCGTCCCGGCGCCGTCGCCGGCGGCGCCGGCGCAAGGGCGGCACGGACGACGAGGGCGGCCCGACCGAGGACGATCCGCCGAACACGGTGGTGCACGTCCGCGAGGCGCGCGACAAGGACGCCGACAAGCCCGAGTCCGACGGCCGCGACGAGGTGCGCAGCGTGCGCGGCTCGACCCGGCTGGAGGCCAAGCGGCAGCGGCGCCGCGACGGCCGGGAGGCCGGCCGGCGGCGCGCCCCGATCCTGTCCGAGGCCGAGTTCCTGGCCCGGCGCGAGGCGGTCGACCGCGCCATGGTGGTCCGCGAGCGCGGCGACCGGATACAGATCGGCGTGCTGGAGGACGGCGTGCTGGTCGAGCACTTCGTCACCTCGGCCGGCACCGGCTCGCTGGTCGGCAACGTCTACCTCGGCCGCGTGCAGAACGTGCTGCCGTCTATGGAGGCGGCCTTCGTCGACATCGGCCGCGGCCGCAACGCCGTGCTCTACGCCGGCGAGGTCGACTGGGACGCCGCCGGCCTCGAGGGCAAGGCCCGCAAGATCGAGCAGGCGCTGTCCACCGGCGACAGCGTGCTGGTGCAGGTCACCAAGGACCCGGTCGGCCACAAGGGCGCCCGGCTGACCACGCAGATCTCGCTGCCCGGCCGGTTCCTGGTCTACGTGCCGGGCGGCGGTGCCACCGGCATCTCCCGCAAGCTGCCGGAGAACGAGCGGCGGCGGCTCAAGGACGTGCTCAAGCGGGTCGTGCCCGAGGACGCCGGCGTGATCATCCGGACCGCGTCGGAGGGCATCAGCGAGGAGGAGCTGGGCCGCGACGTGCGCCGGCTGCAGGCGCAGTGGCAGGTCATCCAGGACAAGACCAAGGGGACCAACGGGACCAGGAAGGTCAGCGCGCCCGCGCTGGTCTACGAGGAGCCGGACCTGCTGGTCAAGGTGGTCCGCGACCTGTTCACCGAGGACTTCTCGGCGCTGGTCATCGAGGGCGAGGGCGCCTGGGAGACGGTCGACGCCTACGTGCGGCACGTGGCGCCGGAGCTCGCCGACCGGGTGCGCAGGCACGTGGGCACCAACGACGTGTTCGCCGAGTACCGCATCGAGGAGCAGCTGCTCAAGGCGCTGGACCGCAAGGTCTGGCTGCCCTCCGGCGGGTACCTGGTGATCGACCGCACCGAGGCGATGACCGTCATCGACGTCAACACCGGCAAGTTCACCGGGTCGGGCGGCAACCTCGAGGAGACGGTCACCCGCAACAACCTGGAGTCGGCCGAGGAGATCGTGCGCCAGCTGCGGCTGCGCGACATCGGCGGCATCATCGTGATCGACTTCATCGACATGGTGCTGGAGTCCAACCGCGACCTGGTGCTGCGTCGGCTGACCGAGTGCCTCGGCCGCGACCGCACCCGCCACCAGGTCGCCGAGGTCACCTCGCTCGGCCTGGTGCAGATGACCCGCAAGCGGGTCGGCACCGGCCTGCTGGAGGCGTTCGGCACCACCTGCGAGCACTGCAAGGGCCGCGGCGTGCTGGTGTCCACCGAGCCGATGGGCAAGCCGGCGGGCAACGGCTCGGGCGGCCAGCAGGGAGGCGGGCGGCGCTCCCGCGGCCGTGGTGAGGACAAGGAGGCCAAGGAGAGCGCCAAGGACGCCGCGGCCAAAGAGGCGGCCAAGGGCGCCGCGAAGGCCGTGCGGGACATCGCCAAGGCGTCGAACAAGGCCAACGGCGAGCCGCAGGCCGACGGCGAGGCCGCGGCGGTCGAGCCGGCCGAGCTCACGGGCGAGCCCGCGGTCGACGCCGACGCGGCAGGCGAGCCGGAGCACGCCGGGCGGACGCGGCGCCGCTCGCGCCGCCGTGCCGGGGAGCCGAGCGCGACGATCGAGCCGGTCGCGGAGCCGGCCGTGTCGACCGTCCCGGCCGGGACCGAGAGCTTCATCAGGTCCGGCGAGTACAACGGCGTGCCCGAGCAGGCCAACGGGCGCGGCCACGACGACGGCGGGGTCACCACCGAGCCCGTCCCCGAGGACACCGCCGAGCCCCTTGCCGGGAAAGCGGCCGAGGACACCGCCGAGCCCGCGGAGACCGTCGAGGACCACGCCGACGCGGCTGGTCCGGACGTGGCGGAACCGCCGGTCACGGCCGTCACGGCGCCGCCGCGCCGGCCGGTGCGGCGGGGCGCGTCCCGGCCCGCCGGTCCGCCGGTGCCGGCCACGCACGATGGCTGACCCCGGTTTGCCCCTCGATCCGGCGGCCCCGTACCCTGTAAGTCGGGCCCGCCGTCGAGGTGGGCCGACTTGCGTGCGCGGCGTTTGACCGAGGACATCGCGCAGCCCTCAGTTTCGAGACCCGAGTAGCAGGAGAGTTCCGTCCCGATGTACGCGATCGTCAAGACCGGCGGCAAGCAGTACAAGGTCGCCGTCGGCGACATCGTCGAGGTCGAGAAGCTCGACGGTGAGCCGGGAGCCGAGCTCTCGTTCCCCGCGCTGCTCGTCGTCGACGGCGACGACGTCACCACCGACGCGGCCAAGCTGGCCGAGGTGTCGGTGACCGGCAAGGTCGTCGAGCAGACCAAGGGTCCGAAGATCCGCATCCACAAGTTCAAGAACAAGACCGGCTACCACAAGCGGCAGGGTCACCGGCAGCGGCTGACCCGCGTCGAGGTCACCGGCATCAAGACCAAGTAGGAGCTGAACAGCAATGGCACACAAGAAGGGTGCGTCCAGCTCCCGCAACGGGCGCGACTCCAACGCCCAGCGCCTCGGCGTCAAGCGGTTCGGTGGCCAGGTGGTGAACGCGGGCGAGATCCTGGTCCGCCAGCGTGGCACCAGGTTCCACCCCGGCGTCAACGTCGGTCGTGGCGGTGACGACACGCTGTTCGCCCTGGCCGCGGGCGCGGTCCAGTTCGGCGAGAAGCGCGGTCGCAAGACCGTGAACATCGTCCCGGTCGAGGGCTGACGCCCGGCGACAGGAGCGAGACCCCATGAGGGGCGGGCCGGCGGTACTGCGGCCCGCCCCTCGTTTGTTTTCTGTGGAAGGTGTGCAGTGTCCCGATTCGTCGACCGCGTCGTGATCCACGTGTCCGCGGGTAGCGGCGGCAACGGGTGCGCCTCGGTGCATCGCGAGAAGTTCAAGCCGCTCGGCGGCCCCGACGGCGGCAACGGCGGGGACGGCGGCGACGTGGTGCTCGTCGTCGACTCCGGCGTGCACACGCTGCTCGACTTCCACTTCCGCCCGCACGCGCGGGCGTCCAACGGCAGGCAGGGGCAGGGCAGCAACCGCGACGGAGCCGGCGGCGACGCCCTGGAACTGCGGGTGCCGGACGGCACGGTGGTGCTGAGCGAGGGCGGCGAGGTGCTGGCCGACCTGACCGGTCACGGCACCCGCTTCGTGGCGGCGCGGGGCGGCCGAGGTGGGCTCGGCAACGCCGCGCTGGCGTCGAGGGCGCGCAAGGCGCCCGGGTTCGCGCTGCTCGGCGAGCCGGGCGAGACGGGCGACCTGGTGCTCGAGCTGCGCTCGATGGCCGACGTCGGGCTGGTGGGCTTCCCGTCGGCGGGCAAGTCGTCGCTGGTCTCGGTGCTGTCGGCGGCGCGGCCGAAGATCGCCGAGTACCCGTTCACGACGCTGGTGCCGAACCTGGGCGTGGTGACCGCGGGGGAGTCGACGTACACGATGGCGGACGTGCCGGGGCTGATCCCGGGGGCGTCGCAGGGCAAGGGGCTGGGGCTGGACTTCCTGCGCCACATCGAGCGGTGTGCGGTGCTGGTGCACGTGGTCGACTGCGCCACCTTCGAGCCCGGCCGCGACCCGGTGTCCGATGTGGACGCACTGGAGGCCGAGCTGGCCCGCTACACGCCCGCGCTCGGCGGCAGCCTGGCCTCGCGGCCGCGGGTGGTCGTGCTGAACAAGGTGGACGTGCCGGACGCGCGCGAGCTCGCGGAGCTGGTGGCGCCGGACCTGGCGGCACGCGGCCTGCCGGTGTTCGCCGTGTCGACGGCGAGCCGCGAGGGGTTGCGGGAGCTGTCGTTCGCGCTGGCCAGGATCGTGGAGGAGGACCGCGCGACGCGGCCGCCGCTGGAGGCGTCCCGGATCGTGCTGCGCCCGGCCGCGGTGGACGAGGCCGGGTTCACGGTGGTGGCGGACCCCGAGGAGCCGGGCGGGTTCGTCGTGCGCGGCGAGCGTCCCGAGCGGTGGGTGCGGCAGACCGCGTTCGACAACGACGAGGCGGTCGGCTACCTCGCCGACCGCCTGGCGCGGCTCGGCGTGGAGCAGGCCCTGGCCGAGGCGGGCGCGACGCCGGGCTGCCCGGTGACCATCGGCGACGTGACGTTCGACTGGGAGCCTTCGACCCCGGCGGGCGTGGCCGTGCAGCTGTACGAGCGCGGCAGCGACCCGAGGCTGGAGCGGAACACCCGCGTGGGCGCGGCCGAGCGGAAGGCGGCCAAGCGAGCCCGCCGCGGCGCGGACACGCCCGCCGCTCCTGCCACCGAGCCGCCCGCCGAGCCGCAGCACGGATCCGATGACGAGTCGTTCGACGGGCCGTCCACCGGCTCGGGCGCCGAGTCCCCCGCCGAGCCGCAGCCGGGGTCCGATGACGAGTCGTTCGGCGGGCCGTCCACCGGTTCGGGCGCCGAGTCCCTCACCGAGTCGTCTGTGGAGCGGCCGGTCGGTTCCTCCGCCGACTCTCCCGCGGGGCGACCCGTCGAGCGGTCCGACAAGTCCTCCGCCGAGCGGCCGGCCGAGGCGTCCGCTGAGCGGCCCGCCGAAGGTTCCGCCGAGCGGCCCGCCGATTCGTCTGCGGCGCGGTCCGTCGAGCGCCCCGCCGAGCCCGCCGCCGCGTCGCCGACAGCGTCCGCAACCGCGCCAACCGCCGGAATGGACGGCCGGTCCGCGGAGGTCGCTGTCGAGTTGTCGGTCGACTCGGGCCGAACGCCGCCTGCCGGGCCGCCCCGCGAGGCCACGGCCGCCGAGTCGGCGCGCGGCGGGTGGTTGTGAACGACCAGGCGGCCGTCCTGTCCGGCACCCGGGCCAGGATCGCCGCGGCCCGGCGGGTCGTGGTCAAGGTCGGCTCGTCGTCGCTGACCACCGCGTCGGGCGGGCTCGATCCCGAGCGGCTCGATGCCCTCGTGGACGCGCTCGCCGCGCGGCGGACGGCCGGCAGCCAGGTGGTGCTGGTGTCCTCGGGCGCGATCGCGTCGGGGCTGGCTCCGCTCGGGCTGGGCCGCCGGCCCCGCGACCTCGCCACCCAGCAGGCGTCGGCCAGTGTCGGGCAACTCGTGCTGGGACACGCCTACGTGTCGTCCTTCGCCCGGTTCGGTCTCACCGTCGGCCAGGTCCTGCTCACCTCGGACGACGTGGTCCGCCGGGCGCACTACCGCAACGCGCAGCGCACCCTCTCCAGGCTGCTCGCCCTGGGCGTGGTCCCGGTCGTGAACGAGAACGACACCGTCGCGACCGAGGAGATCCGTTTCGGCGACAACGACCGCCTGGCCGCCCTTGTCGCCTACCTGGTGGGCGCCGATGCCCTCGTCCTCCTGTCCGATGTGGACGGTCTGTATGACGGCGATCCGCGGCGCGGCGACGCCACCCGCATCGAGGAGGTCGTCGATGCGTCCGATGTGGACCACGTGCGCGCCGACGAGGTGGCATCCGACCTGGGTAGCGGTGGCATGGCGTCGAAGCTCGCGTCGGCCCGCCTGGCGTCCACGGCGGGGGTGCCAGTCCTGATCGCGGCCGCGACGGACGCGGCGCGGGCCCTCGGCGCGGCGGAGGTGGGCACCGCGTTCGCGGCGAGCGTGCGGCGCCTGACCCCGAGGCGCTTCTGGCTCGCCTACGCGGCGAACCCGAAGGGCCGCCTGCACCTCGACGACGGCGCGGTGGCCGCGGTCGTCGGCCGGCGCAGGTCCCTGCTGGCCGCCGGCATCATCGAGGTGACCGGCGATTTCGAGGCCGGCGACGTGGTCGAGCTCGCCGATACCGCCGGCCGCACGGTGGCCCGGGGAGTGGTGGCGTTCGACGCCGCGGAGCTGCCGATCCTGATCGGCCGCAAGACCCACGACCTGGCCCCGGAACACCGAAGGGAAGTCGTCCACGCCGACGACCTGGTTCCCCTCCGGCACTGACCACCCGCCGCCGTTCTCAGGCCCTGTGGATGGACCGATCAGAAATGTCGGTCCTCCCCGGTAGGCTGGGATTCGGGGGGCCGCCCCCGTCCTTGCATCCCCCACCGGCCGGCCGGCCGGCACGCGCACGGTGCTCGCCGGCGCGCGTACCGGCATTAACCCGCACGGGGAGGCCGCGCTGCCGCGGGCCACGTCGGCGATCAACGCCCGCCGTTCCGCCGGTTGCTTTCCCGTGACCGACTACGCCTGCGCCTGGTCGCCGGTGGGCCGGACACGGAGGTGTCGGACCAGCCTGGCGAGCTGGTCGGCATAGTACCTCGTGAAGTCGTCGGACTCGGCGTCCTCACCGCACAGCGTCCTGACGATCCGCGGCAACGTGACGGTGGCGCTCGCTGCCGCGAACAGCGCGAGCAGGAGGCAGGCCGGGTCGAGATCGCCGGGTAGCTCGCCTGCCTCCTGGCGGCGGCGCAGGTCCGCGACCTGGGCCTGGAGGAACCGGTCCTCCTGGCCGGTGTCCGGAGCCGGGTCGCCGGGTGACAGGTTCGCCCACACCATCAGGCGCGCCCAGTCCCGGTAGTGCAGCGTGCTCATCGTGAAGTTGGCGACCAGGGCGTCGAGCGGCTGATCTGTGCCCGCGAGCTGCTCGCTGGCCTGCTGCCACTGGGCGGCGAGCTCCGCGTACAGACCTTCCTTCCCGCCGAAGTAGTACGAGATCAGCTGCTTGTTCACGCCCGCCCGGTCGGCGATGTCGCTGACCCGCGCACCAGCGAACCCCTTGGCGCCGAACTCAACCTTGGCTGCGTCGAGTATTCGCGCGCGGGTGCGTTCCGGGTCGCGTCGGCGCTGCCCGGGGCTCGGTGTGCGGCGCGGGTTCCGGCCGGTGGTCACGCGTCGACAGTATCGATCAACGTCGTGGATGACAAATTCAGACCGATGATTGACTTAATCAAACCGATGGATGATTATTGTTCGGTCGAGTTCGGATCGAGGAGGTACGCGATGTCCCAGCACTGTCGAGTGGCGATCGTCGGCGGCGGCACCGGCGGGCTGTGCCTCGCGCAGGCCCTGCACAGGGCCGGCGTCGAGGTGTCGGTGTACGAACGCAGCAGGCTGCGCACCGATCGGCTGCAGGGGTACCGGGTGCACATCAACCCACGCGGCTCCGGGGCCCTCCACGAGTGCCTTCCGCCGGAGCTGTGGCAGGCGTTCGTCGCCACGTGCGGCACCTCGGGCAACTCGTTCGGGTTCGTCACCGAGCAACTGGTGGACCTGCTCCTCGTGGAGGACGAGCTCACCTCGGGTGCCGGGCGTGACCCGGTCAACGCTCATCACTCGGTCAGCCGCATCACGCTCCACCAGGTGCTGTCGGCCGGCCTGGACGGCGTGCTGCACCTCGGCAAGGAGTTCCAGCGGTACGAGCGGGCCGCCGACGGAACGATCGTCCTGCACTTCGCGGACGGCACGACCGCCACCGCCGACGTGCTCGTCGCCGCGGACGGCGCCAACTCCCGTGTGCGCGGCCAGTACCTGCCGCACGCAAAGCGGGTCGACACCGGCATCCGCGCGATCGCCGGGAAGTACCCGTTGACCGACGACGCCAAGCGGTGGTTGCCGACCCGGCTGCACGCGGGGCCGAACAACGTGATCCCGCCCGCCGGCTGCGGCATGTTCGTCGCCCCGCACGAGTTGGACGCCGGTCTCGTGCCGACCGTGAACGGTATCGGCGGCAACGACGAGACCTCCGCGCACGACGCGGTGCTGTTCGACAACACCGGCAGCTACGTCATGTGGGCCTACGCCGCCAACGGCGCGAGGTTCCCGCGTGATCCCACCGATCTGTCCGATATGGACGGTGAGGCACTGCGCGACCTCGTCGGCGGGCTGATCAAGGACTGGCACCCGTCCCTGCGCCGGCTCGTCGCGGACTCGCCCGCCCAGAGCGTGTCGCTGCTGCCGATCCGCACCTCGGTCGAGGTGCCGCGCTGGGAGACGACGAACATCACCCTCCTCGGCGACGCGATCCACAGCATGACGCCGTTCCGCGGCATCGGTGCCAACACCGCACTCCGTGACGCGCAGCTCCTCGGTCGCAACCTGATCGCGGCCGCGCGAGGCGAGGGGGACATCGTCGCCGGGATCCGCGACTACGAGACCCAGATGATCGACTACGGGTTCGCGGCGGTTCGCGTGTCGCTGCGCACCGCCGAGCAGACCATCTCGGCGAACCGGGTCGGCCGCTCGATGCTCAAGGTGGCGCTGCGTGTGTTCTCGGCCATCCCTCCTCTCAAGCGAATGGTGTTCAGCGAGCTGGGGAACAGGTGACAGTCGCCCGGTCAGGTCGTGGTGGCCAGGGCGAACGGCAGGACGGCGGCGGCGCCCGCGTCGCGGAGGAGCTTGGCCGCGACGGTCATCGTCCAGCCGGTGTCCACCCGGTCGTCGACGAGCAGCACCGGGCCGTCCACAGCGGACAACCGCTCGGCCAGCGCCGGTCCGACCTCCAGCGAACGCCACACCTGCGCGAGCCTGCGCGCGCTGTTGGCCTGGCGCTCGCCCGTGTCGCGCACGCCGAGCTCGCCCAGCGGGGGGAGCCGGCCGATCGCGGAGATCCGTTCGGCGATGCTCGACACCAGCTGTGGCCGGGTGACCGAGCCCATCGCGACCACGCCGACCGGGCGTTCCGTCCAGCCCCACGACGCCAGCACCGCGACGCAACCGTCGACCACGTCGTCGGGCACGGGGCCGTCGGCCGACGTGGCGGCGAACAGCTCGCGTAACCGGTTGCCCCAGCCGATGTCGGTGAGGCGGCCCAGCGCCCGCCCGGACTCAGCCAGCTCGCCGGCGCCGAGCTTTCCGGAGAGCGGAACGTCGAGCGCGGCCATACCGCTCGGCCACATCCGGCGCGGATCCACGTCGACGCCGGGCCTGCGTAAACGCTCCCGTGCCCGGGCGACGGCGGGGTCCGAGACCTCCGCGTTCCATCGAGGTCCCGCGCAGTTGTCGCACCTGCCGCACGGTGCGGCGTGCGGGTCGTCGAGCTGCTGGAGCAGGTACTCCATCCGGCACTTGCCGGTCCGCTGGTACTCGAGCATCGCCTGCTGCTCGGCGCGGCGTGCGCCGGCGATGCCCGCGTACCGTTGCTCGTCGTACTCCCAGCCACGCCCGGTCGCGGTCCAACCACCCTTCACCCGGTGCACCGCGCCGTCGACGTCGAGCACCTTCAGCACCATGTCGAGCCGGCTGCGGGACAGGTCGCACCGCGGTTCGATGGCGACTGTGGACAGTGGTCGGTCGGCGCCGGCCAGGACGTCGAGCACCTGCCGCACGACACGTTCCGGCGGAAAGGCGAGCGAGGCGAAGTAGGCCCAGATGTCCTGGTCCTCGGTGCCGGGCAGGAGCAGCACGTCCGCGCGTTCGACGCCGCGCCCGGCGCGACCGATCTGCTGGTAGTACGCGATCGGCGAGGGCGGCGCACCGAGATGGATCACGAACCCGAGGTCCGGCTTGTCGAAACCCATGCCGAGGGCGGAGGTGGCGGCCACCGCCTTGATCCTGTTGGCGAGCAGGTCCTGCTCGATGCGTTCCCGCTCGGACGGGTCCGTCTTGCCGGAGTACGCGGCCACCGGGTACCCCTGCCCGCCCAGGAAGGCGGCGACGTCGTGGGCAGCGGCGACCGTGAGCGTGTAGATGATCCCCGAGCCGGGCAGCTCGTTCAGGTTCTCCGCGAGCCACGCGAAGCGGGCCTGGGCGGTCGGCAGCCGCAGCACACCCAGGTGCAGGCTCTCCCGGTCCAGCTCGCCACGCAGCACGAGGGTGTCCCGGGCCCCGAGATCGAGCTGGTCGGCGACGTCCCGCACCACCCGGTCGTTCGCGGTGGCGGTGGTGGCGAGCACCGGAACGCCCGAGGGCAGCTCGCCGAGCAAGGTACGCAGGCGGCGGTAGTCCGGCCGGAAGTCGTGGCCCCAGTCGGAGATGCAGTGGGCCTCGTCGACCACCAGCATCCCGGCCGAGGCGGTCAGCTCGGGCAGCACGGTGTCGCGGAACTCGGGGTTGTTGAGCCGTTCCGGGCTGACCAGCAGCACGTCGGTGCGGCCGGCCAGGACGTCGTCCTGCACCTCGTGCCACTGGTCGATGTTGGCCGAGTTGATGGTGGCCGCGTGCACGCCGGCCCGGTCCGCCGCCTGGATCTGGTTGCGCATCAACGCGAGCAGCGGGGACACGATGACCGTCGGTCCTTCGCCGAGCGCCCGCAACAGCGCGGTCGCGACGAAGTAGACGGCCGACTTGCCCCACCCGGTGCGTTGCACGACGAGCGCCCGTCTGCGGTCGACGACCAGGGCCTTGATGGCGGTCCACTGGTCCTCACGCAGGCGGGCACCGTCGCCGGCGAGCGCGCGCAGATGGTCTTCGGCTGAGTTTCGGAGCGCTTGCTGGTCCACGCCTCCACCTTGACGCATGGCACCGACAGCGGCCAGGAGGAACCCGTGCGAATGGACCATTCGCACGGGTTCGTCTGTCGCGTCGGTCTGCCCGCAGCGGCTTCACGTACGCTGACCAGCTATGTCAGGTCGGCGGATCGGGATCATGGGCGGCACGTTCGATCCCGTGCACCACGGACACCTCGTGGCGGCGAGCGAGGTGCAGGCGAGCTTCGACCTGGACGAGGTCATCTTCGTGCCGACCGGCCAGCCCTGGCAGAAGACCCATCGTGTGGTGAGCGCGGCCGAGGACCGGTACCTGATGACCGTGATCGCGACCGCGTCCAACCCGCGGTTCTCGGTGAGCCGGGTGGACATCGACCGTGGTGGCACCACGTACACCATCGACACGCTGCGTGACCTGCGGGCCGCCCACGCCGACGCCGAGCTGTACTTCATCACCGGCGCGGACGCCCTGGAACAGATCCTGTCCTGGCGGCAGGCGGAGGAGCTGTTCGCGCTCGCCCACTTCGTCGGCGTGACCCGCCCCGGCTACCGGCTCGGTGGCGAGCACCTGCCGAGCGGCTCGGTGAGCCTCGTCGACGTGCCGGCCATGGCGATCTCGTCGACCGACTGCCGGGCGCGGGTCGCCGCCGGCCAGCCCGTCTGGTACCTCGTCCCCGACGGCGTGGTGCAGTACATCTCCAAGAGGAACCTGTACGGCGCCTAGTTCTCGGGCCCCGCACGGGTACTCTCGTAGGGTTTACAGGCCCGGAACGAGCAGTTCGACGATCGAGGAGTGACGTGGTCGCAACGCACGACGCACGCGAGTTGGCGCTGGTAGCGGCCAACGCCGCGGCCGACAAGAAGGCCAGCGACGTGATCGTGCTCGATGTGTCCGAGCAACTGGTTATCACCGACTGTTTCGTCATCGCGTCGGCGCCCAACGAGCGGCAGGTGGGCGCGATCGTCGACAACGTCGAGGAGAAGATGCGCGACGCCGGCACCAAGCCGGTGCGTCGTGAGGGTGCCCGCGAGGGCCGGTGGGTGCTGCTGGACTTCGTGGACGTCGTCGTGCACGTCCAGCACGCCGAGGAGCGGGCGTTCTACGGCCTGGAGCGGCTGTGGAAGGACTGCCCGCGGATCGAGTTCGACCCGACCGCGGTCATCGCCGACTCGGGTGGCAACGACGGCAGGCCGACGTGACCTTGAGCCGGCTCGTGATGTGGCGGCATGGCGAGACCGACTACAACGCGACCGGCCGGATGCAGGGGCACCTGGACTCGGTCCTCACCGACGTCGGGCGCAACCAGGCTCGCTTCGCCGTCCCCGCGCTCGCCCGGTTCTCCCCGGACATCGTGGTCACCTCCGACCTGCGCCGGGCCATGGACACGGCCACGACGTTCACCGAGGTCACCGGCGTCCCGTTGCGGGTGGACAAGCGGCTGCGGGAGACCAACCTGGGGCTGTGGCAGGGCATGAGCAGCGCCGAGGTCGACGAGCAGTGGCCCGGCGCGCGCCAGCAGTGGCAGACCGATTCGACCTGGACGCCGCCGGGTGGGGAGTCCCGGCTCGAGGTGGCCGCGCGGGCCGCCGAGGTGGTCGCCGACCTCGACGAGTCCACCGACGAGACAGCCGTGCTCTGCGCGCACGGTGGCTTGATCACCGCGTTGACCGGGCATCTGCTGGAGCTGCCGATCACCGCGTGGGCGAAGCTCGGCGGCATCGGCAACTGCCACTGGACGGTGCTGGCCAGGCGCGGTTCGAGCGGCCTGGCCTGGCGGTTGCGGGTGTACAACGCCGGGATCACCGGCTGAGCCGATGCGCGCACCGACTCTGCTGGTGTTCGGAGACTCACTGAGCTTCCAGGGACCCGACGGCCCCCGTCCCGCCGACGACGAGCGGCTCTGGCCCAACCTCGCGGCGGCCGCCCTCGGTGGCCACGCGGAGCTGTTCGCCGGGTCGGGCTGGACCGCGCGCGACGCGTTCTGGGCCCTTGCCGGCGACCCGCGGGTGTGGTCGATGCTGCCCAAGGCGGACGTGCTGGTACTGGCCGTCGGGAGCATGGACACGCTGCCCTCGCCACTGCCCACCTACCTGCGCGAAGGCCTGCGTTACCTGCGCCCGGACGCGCTGCGGCGACTCGTCCGGGCTCGCTACGTCGCGGCGCAGCCGTGGCTGGCCAGGGCGATGCGGGGCAGGCCGGTGGCCCTGCCCCCGGCGCTGACCGTGCGGTACCTGGACAAGACGCTGACCTCGATCCGGGCGCTGCGGCCGGACCTGCCGGCGATCGGCGTGCTGCCGCCGGTGCACCGCGCGGCCTCCTACGGGCTGGTGCACACCGGGCGGGCCGGGGCCGCGCGGGCGATCCGGAGCTGGGGTGACCGTGCCGGAGTCCCGCTGCTCGACCTCGCCGAACTGGTCGGCGAGCACGTGCTGAGCGGTCGCGGCAACCCGGACGGAATGCACTGGGGGTGGGAGGGACACGAGCGGGTCGGGAAGGCGCTGGCCGACGTCGCCGGGTCGCTGCTTGCCGGGAGGGCGGACAGGCACCACGTAGGCTGACCGACCGTGCCGGTCGCCGTGGTCACAGATTCCAGCGCGTACCTGCCGGACGGATTCGCCGCCCGGCACGCGGTGCAGATCGTGCCGCTGCACGTGCTGATCGACGACGAGCCCGGGCTGGACGGGGTCGACATCGGCCCGGCGGAGGTCGCCGCGGCGCTCACCGCCCGGCGGACGGTCACGACCTCGCGGCCCAACCCGGACGAGTTCGTCGCCGTCTACCGGCGGCTGCTGGACCAGGGCGCGGACGGCATCGTCTCGGTGCACCTGTCGCGTGAGCTGTCCGGTACCTGGGAGTCGGCCCGGCTGGCCGCCCAGGAGGTCGGCGTCGACCGGGTGCGGGTGGTGGACTCGCGGACGACCGTCATGGGGCTGGGGTTCGCGGTGCTACGGGCGGCGTCGGCCGCGATCGCCGGCGGGTCGGGCGCGGTCGTCGAGGACGTGGCGGTCGAGGCGGCGGGCCGGACGAGGGCCTACTTCGTGGTGGAGACCCTGGAACATCTGCGGCGCGGCGGGCGGATCGGGTCGGCGGCGGCGTTCCTGGGGACCGCGCTGGCGGTGAAACCGCTGCTGCACGTCGCCGACGGGCGGATCGTGCCGCTGGAGAAGGTGCGGACCACGCACCGGGCCGTCCTGCGGCTGGTGGACCTCGCCGCGCAGGCCACGTCCGCGACCGGTGCGCCCGCCGTCGAGCTCGCGGTGCATCACCTGGGTGCGCACGAGCGTGCCGCGGAGCTCGCCACGCTGCTCGACGAGCGGATCTCCCCGGCCTTGGGCTGTGTCGTGTCGGAGCTGGGTGCGGCCATCGGCGCGCACACCGGCCCCGGCGTGCTCGGTGTGGTGGTGTGCCCGGCCGGGCGGTGAAACCGCTCAGCGTCGCACGTACCACCGACAATCTCGTGCCACCGCAGGGAATTCCCGCACGGTTGTCCACAACCGACCCGGTTGTCCACAGCGGAGGGCCGACCGGCCCGGTGCGGGCGTGGCCGGGCATAGCGTCGAATGCGTGATCGACACGACCTCCCGACGCGACCGACGCGGTGCCCGCTCCCGCCACCGGCTTGACGACCTGATCAGTGAGACCACGGGCGACCGTCCGGCCCCCTCGGCGCCGCGGGTGGACCCGCCCTGGCTCGATGTCTCCCTCGACGCCACCGTGCCCGGCTTGTGGCCGGACGGCGGCGTCCCACCACCGGAAGCCGAACCCGGTCCGGAGCGGGATCCGACCCCTGATGCCGGCCACCGGTTGCCCGTGACGATGCCGGCCGCGCAGCCGTGGTGGCGCCGGCGGGTCACCGGGCTGCTCGAGCGCTGGCTGCCCGCCTCGGCCGGCGAACGTCCCCATTGGCGGCTGGCGGCCGTGGCGGCGGCAGGCGCGGTCCTGCTCGGAGTCGCGGTGGCGGTCGGGCTCGTGGTGTCCGGGCCCGGCACCGAGCCCGAGGTGCCACCGGCGCTGCCGGCGGCCTCGGTCAGCGAGGTCCGGACCCCGGGCGGGACGTCCACGGCGCCGAGCGGGGGCTCGATCGTGATCAGCGTGGTCGGCCGGGTGGCGAAGCCCGGGCTGGTCACGTTGCCCGACGGCGCGCGGGTGGCGGACGCTCTGGAGGCGACGGGCGGGATGGCTCCCGGCACGCGGCTCGGTGGTCTCAACCTTGCCCGCCGCCTCAACGACGGCGAGCAGATCTACGTCGGGATCCCGACACCGCCGAATGCCGGTACGCCTGCCGGCGCACCCGGGGCCGGCCAGCCCGGGGCCGGTCCGGTCGACCTCAACGCGGCGACCCTCGCGGCCCTGGACACGCTGCCGGGAGTCGGCCCGGTGACCGCGCAGCGGATTCTCGACTGGCGCACCGAGCACGGTCGCTTCGCGTCGGTCGACCAGCTTCGGGAGGTCGAGGGGATCGGGCCCACCCGGTTCGCCAGGCTCAAGGACCTGGTGGTGGCCCGATGAGTGAACCGGCGCGGGCGCTCGGGTCCCGGGGCCGGTCGGCGGGCCGTCGCCGCGACTGCCGGAGGTCGCCGTGAGCGCGCGCGAGTTCGACCTGTCCGCGGCACCGGACTGGCGGCTCGTGCCCGCTGCCCTGGTGGTCTGGCTCGCCACGATGGTCGGCCTGCTGGCCGGCTGGTGGTGGGTCGCGATCGGCAGCGGCGCCGGGGTCACTGCCGGTGCGATCGTGTTGCTGGCGGCGCGGCAACGGCGCGACCAGGTGCGGTGGCGGCGTCTCGGAGTGGGCTGGTCGTTGCTGGTCTGCGCGATGCTCACCGGCGTGGCCACCACCGGGCGGCTACGCGATGCGGCGGACGATCCGCTCCGGACTCGTGCGGCCTCCGGTGCGTCCGGCGTGTTCCGGGTGACGGTCACCGAGCGTCCGCGGCCCGTGTTCGCCGCGGGGTTCGGCGGCCGGCGCAGCGGTGTGCGTGCCGTGGTGGTGCCGGCGCGGGTGCGGGACGCGAGGATCGGCGGCGCAGCCGTCGCCTCGCACGGCCGGGTGGTGCTGGTGGCACCGGTGGACCGGTGGTCGTCGCTGCTGCCGGGACAGAAGGTCACCGCCACCGCGCGGATGGCCCCGACCCGTGTCGGTGATCTGACCGTCGCCCTGCTGAGAGTGCGCGGCCCGCCGGGCGATGCGACCGAGGCAGCCGTGTGGCAGCGGGTCGCACGGACGCTGCGGTCCGGCCTGCGAGACGCCGCCGGCGTTCTCGACCCCGAGCCGGCCGGACTCCTTCCCGGCCTCGTGGTCGGCGACACGGACACGTTGTCGCAGCGGGTCAAGGGGGAGTTCACGACAGCCGGCCTGGCCCACCTGCTCGCGGTCAGCGGTTCCAACCTCGCGGTCGTCTGTGTCGCCGTGCTGTTGCTGCTGCGGGTGCTGCGAGTCGGGCCGCGGGGCGCGGCCGCCGGGGCGCTGGGCGCGCTGGTCGCGTTCGTCGTGCTGGTCGGGCCCGAGCCCAGCGTGCTGCGGGCAGGCGTGATGGGCGCGGTCGGGCTGCTGGCGCTCGCGATCGGGCGGGAACGCGCCGCGCTGCCGGCGCTCGGCGCCGCGGTCGTGCTGCTGGTGGTGTGGGACCCGGCGATGGCGGTGAGCTTCGGCTTCGCCCTGTCCGTGCTGGCCACGGCGGGCCTGGTGCTGCTGGCGCCGCGGTGGGCCGACCGGCTGGCGGCCCGCGGGGTGCCGCGGGGGCTCGCCGAGGCGCTCGCGGTGCCCGCGGCCGCGCACGTCGTCACCGCGCCAGTGGTGGCCGGGATGGCGGGGCAGGTCAGTCTCGTGTCGGTGCCGGCGAACCTGCTGGCGGCGCCGGTGGTCGCGCCGGCCACCGTGCTGGGCGTGGTGGTGGCCCTGGTCTCGCCGGTGCTGCCCTGGCTGGCGGGGGTGCTGGTCCGGCTCGCCGGCCCGGAGGTCGACTGGTTGATCCTGGTCGCCCGGCACGCGTCGCGGGTCCCGGGTGCCGCGATCGGCTGGCCGGCCGGGTGGTGGGGCGGCGTGCTGCTCGCCGCGTGCGTCCTGCTGCTGGTCGCGACGGTGCGGCTGAGGCGGCTGCGGGTGCTGATCGGTCTCGCGCTGGCGGGGCTGTTGATCGTCATGATCCCGGTTCGGGTGATCGCGCCGGGCTGGCCGCCGGCGGGGTGGGCGATGGTGGCCTGCGATGTGGGCCAGGGCGATGCGCTCGTGCTGGCCACCGCCGAGCCCGGCCGCGCCGTCGTGGTGGACACCGGTCCGGAACCGGGCCCGCTGTCGGCGTGTCTGGATCGGCTCGACGTGTCACGCGTGCCGCTGGTGGTGCTCACCCACCTGCACGCCGACCACATCGGCGGGCTCGACGCGGTGCTCGCCGATCACGCGGTCGGCGCGGTGGGCGTGGGTCCGGCGAGGGTGCCGGACTGGGCATGGCAGGAGGTGCTGACGAAGGCCGCCGCGGCCGGGGTCCCGGTCGTCCAACTGGAGGCCGGACGCCGGCTCAGCTGGCCCGGACTGTCCATGGAGGTGCTGGCGCCCGAGGGAAGGGAGGTGATGCCGGCGCGGGGAGCCGACGGCACGGAGATCAACAATGCGTCGGTCGTGATGCGCGCGACCACGCCGGCCGGGCGGATCCTGCTCAGCGGGGACGTCGAGCTGGCCGCACAGGCCCACCTGCTCGACGCGCGTACCGATCTGTCCGCGGACGTGCTCAAGGTCCCGCATCACGGCAGCCGGTACACGACACCGGAGCTGTTCGCCGCGGTCCATCCGCGGATAGCGGTGGTCAGCGTCGGGGCGGGCAACCCGTACGGCCATCCGAGCTCGCACACGCTCGACGAGCTGAGACGCGCCGGGGCGCTCGTGCTCCGCACGGACACCGGGGGCGATACGGCCATCGTCGCCGGGGACGACGGTCCGGCGGCGGTGACCCGCGGGCAGGCCAGGGACCCACCGCCGCGTGCGGCGGGTGGCGACGGGCGGCGTGCGTGGCCGTTCGGGCGGTTGCACAGGCCGTCGGCCGGGCCGGCGTCCCACCGAACCGGTGGTGATCCGGCTGCCCGGCGGGCGGTTCGGCGCGACCCGGCGGCCGGTTGCCCGGCTGTCCACAGCGGATGGAGGGGACGGGCCGGTCGTCCACACCGGACGGGCGGTGGCGTCGCCGCGCGGACGGCCGGACGCCGTGGGACGCCGTGGACGGCGGCGTTGCGGTGGGGCTCGCGATGGCGCCGGTCGTCGCAGCGTCCGGCTTCGTCCGCGCTCGGCCGGCGGAGTTCGGGCGTCCGCTCAGGACTCCAGAGCCTCGCGCACGGCGGCGCTCGACGGTGGCACGACGGCCTTCGGGCCGATCTTGTCCTGGACCGCGTCGAGGGTCTTCAGGCCGTCGCCGGTGATCAGCAGGACGGTCTCGGCGTCGGGGTCGAGGCGGCCGGTGTCGATCAGCTTCTTGGCCGTCGCGACGGTGACACCGCCCGCGGTCTCGGCGAAGATGCCTTCCGTCCTCGCCAGCAGGCGGATGCCGTCGACGATCTCGTCGTCGGAGACGTCCTCCACCGCGCCGCCCGTCCGGCGCACGGCATCGAGCACGTACGGGCCGTCCGCCGGCGCGCCGATCGCGAGCGACCGGGCGATCGTGTCCGGCTTGACCGGGCGGACGACGTCGAGGCCCGCCTTGAACGCGGCGGACACCGGCGAGCATCCGGTCGCCTGCGCACCGAACACCCGGTAGGCCTTGCCGTCCACCAGACCGAGGTCGGCCAGCTCGCGGAAACCCTTGTCCACCTTGGTGAGCTGGGCGCCCGAGGCCACCGGCACGACGACCTGGTCGGGCAGCCGCCAGCCGAGCTGCTCGGCGACCTCGTAGCCGAGCGTCTTCGAGCCCTCGGCGTAGTACGGCCGCACGTTGACGTTCACGAACGCCCAGTCCTCGTGCTCCGCGGCGAGTTCGGTGGCGAGGCGGTTGACGTCGTCGTAGTTGCCGTCGACCGCGATCAGCGCGCCGTCGTACACCGCCGTGGTGAGGACCTTGGCGCGCTCGAGAGAGGACGGGATGAGCACCACCGAGTTCCACCCGGCCCGCGCGGCGGCCGCGGCCACCGCGTTGGCGAGGTTGCCGGTCGACGGGCAGGCCAGCACGGTGAACCCGAGCTGGCGCGCGGCGGCGAGCGCGACGGCGACCACGCGGTCCTTGAACGAGTGGGTCGGGTTGCCGGTGTCGTCCTTGACCCACAAGGACTTCACGCCGAGGGCGGCGGCGAGCCGGTCGGCCTTGACCAGGCGGGTGAGCCCCGGCTCGGTGTTCGGGTGGGTGTCCACATCGGAGGGAACGGGCAGGAGGCGGCGGTAGCGCCAGATCGACCTGGGACCGGCCTCGATGTCGGCGCGGGTGACGTCGCCGAACTCGTAGGAGACCTCCAGCGGACCGAAGCACTCGGCACACGCGAACTCGGCGGCGAGCGGGACCTGGTTTCCGCACTCCCGGCAGGTCAGGGCGCGTGCGGGCCCGAGGTCGAGCGTCGTGGTGGTGGCGGCAGTGATCGTCATCGCGAGGTTCTCCTCATCTGTCCCGCGTGCGGGTCGGAATTGGCACCGTGGTCGTAGCCGTCCTCGCAGAACACACGAATGGCTGACGCCGGTTGCCGGGGCTTCTTCGGGCCGTTCCCTCTGCCCCTCTGGATGAGCTGTATTCAGTTGTTCCTCGAACACGGTACGGCACGACCGGGTCACTCGGCCAACGTGAGGTCCACCATTCGAGAGGACCGCGACCGACACCGACCCGCGCCTTCGCACCGCCGCGCCCGCGGTGGTGCGAGGATGGCCGGGTGAAGGCTCCCGCCGTGACCCCGCCCGCCCTGCAGCTCGTGCTCGGTGAGGAGGAGCTGCTGGTCGAGCGCGCCGTGCGGGCCGCCGTCGACGCGGCGAAGCTCGCCGATCCGACCGCCGAGCTGACCAGGGTGAAGGTGTCCGACCTCACCCCGCCGGAGCTGGCCGAGCTGGTGAGCCCGTCGCTGTTCGCCGAGCGGCGGGTGATCGTGCTGGAGGGTGCCCACGACGCCGGCAAGGACATCGCCGCGGCGATCACCGCCTACCTGCGCGAGCCCGCGGACGGCGTGCAGCTCGTCGTGCTCCACACCGGGGGCGGCCGCAAGCCCGCGAAGGACCTGATCGGCGCGATGCGGTCGGCCGACGCGCACCTGGTCGAGTGTCCCAGGGTCACCAAGCCGGCCGACCGCGAGGCGTTCGTCCGCAACGAGATCCGCCGGGCCGGCGGCAGGTCCGACGCGGACGCGGTGAGCGCGCTGATCGACTCGGTCGGCTCGGACCTGCGCGAGCTGGCGTCGGCCGCGGCGCAGCTCGTCGCCGACACCGGTGGCCAGGTGACCGCCGAGGAGGTGCGCCGCTACCACCGCGGCCGGGCGGACGTCACGGGGTTCGCGGTGGCCGAGAAGGCCATCACCGGGGACGTGGCGGGCGCTCTGGAGATGCTGCGATGGGCGATGCAGCTGGGCGTCCCGCACGTGCTGGTCGCGGACGCGCTGGCGGACGGGGTCCGCACGGTGGCAAGGGTCGCCGGCGCCGGCCGCGCGGACCCGTACCGGCTCTCCTCGGAGCTGGGCATGCCGACCTGGAAGGTGCGCAAGGCGCTCGCCCAGTCGCGTGGCTGGCACCCGGCGGGGCTGGTGGCGGCGATGCAGGTGGTCGCCGAGGTGAACGCGGACGTCAAGGGCGTCGCGGTCGACGCCGACTACGCGTTGCAGCGCGCGGTGCTACGCCTCGCCGAGGCTCGCCGCCGCGGCTGATCGCGAGCGGGCAGGCGGCCGGCCCGAACAGCACCGTGCCGGCCACCTGCGAGGGCGGCCGGCACGGTGCGAGCGGAGGCTCAGAGCTGGTTGGCGCGCTTGGCCATGGCGGCCTTCTTGTTCGCCGCCTGGTTGGCGTGGATGACGCCCTTGCCGGCCGCCTTGTCGAGCTTGCGGCTCGCGTCGCGCAGGAGCTCGATGGCCTTGTCCTTCTCGCCGGCCTCGGCCGCCTCGCGGAACTTGCGGATCGCGGTCTTCACCGAGGACTTGACGGACTTGTTGCGCTGCCGCGCCTTCTCGTTCGTCTTGATCCGCTTGATCTGGGACTTGATGTTTGCCACGCGTGTACTCCTCGATGTCGATCACGGAAGTCCGTGCCGCGTACAGGTGGCCTCGCCAGGATCCAGCACGGCGAGCTTCCTCCGGGGCGGAATGCCACACGGCACGACGACCGAGGATAACAGCGGGTCACCACAACCCGGTCAGCGGCCACCCAGCATGCTCCGGGTCAGCGCCTGCTGCTGGGACAGCAACCCGTCCAGGGCCGTCCGCAGCGCGGTCTCGTCCACACCGCCGCCGCCCGCCTCGGCCGAGACCAGCACCGCGCGGCGCACCCACTCCTTCACGAACGACGCCGTCACCCCCTCGGTGGCCTCGACCAGCGCACCCGCGTCCGCCAGCCGCAGCGCCGGCCCCGCGTACAGCCGCAGCAGACGCTCGCGGCACGTCGCGTCCGGCTTCGGGATCTCGACCGCCAGGTCCACCCGGCCCGGACGCTGCGCCAGCGCCTCCTCCATCGTGTCCACCCGGTTCGTGGTCAGCACGAACGTCACGTCCGCCTCCGACCCGATCCCGTCCATCTCGTCCAGCAGCTCGAACAGCGCCGGGTTGCCCGACATCGTCATCGACCGGTCGTGCGCGATCAGGTCCACGTCCTCCACCACCACGACCGACGGCTCCAGCCGCCGCGCCAGCGCCGCCGTCGCCCGCAGCCACTGGATCATCGCCACCCCGGACAGCACGAACACGGTGCACCCCGGAAGCCGGCTCAGCAGGTACCGCACCGTGTGCGTCTTCCCCGTCCCCGGCGGCCCGTACAGCAGCAACCCCCGCTTGAGGTGCTGCCCGTGCTCGCGCAGCGCCGCGGTCTGCGCCGCCGACCGCACGACGTGCCGCTCGATCGAGGCCAGCACGCCGTCGGCCAGCACCACCTGGTCCGCGCGCAGCTCGGGGCGCGGCAGGAACGACAGCAGCCGGTTGCCCCGGTGCTCCGACGTGCCGAACGACAGCACCTGCCCGCGGAACACGTCGTGCTCGCGCACCAGCGCCAGGATCTCCTCGCGCACCGCCGCGGCCGTCGCCCGCCGGGCCGCCAGCACCTGCAGGTGGCAGCGGTCCTCCCCGTGGTCCTCCTCGGCACCCTGGACCGCGAGCACCACCGGCGACCCGTCCGGCGCCGCCGTGCACACCAGCCCCAGCTGTACGGCCTCGGTCGCGGCCGACGGGCCGGTCGCCACCGTCGTGTAGTCGACCGCGCCGAGGCGGTAGTGACCGTCGGTGTCCGCCATGGTCAGCATGTCCACCACACCGGTGAAGTGCCGGCTGCCGGCGACGCCGAACCAGGCCGCGTCCCGCGAGTGCCGCGCCAGGTAGGCGTCGACGCCGCGCTGCAGGTTCGCGTGCTCCCAGCTCGGCAGGTGCTCGGCAACGTTGGGGATCTCCGCGAGCGAGCAGCCGATGTGCCCGGCCACCCGCGCGGACAGTGGCGAGCCCGGCGCCGCCAGCGCTCGGCGGCCCGCCTCGAGCAGTTCGGTCAGGGCGCGGGCCAGGCCGCGCGCGTCGTCCGTGGGCAGGTTCACACGACCACGCTGCCAGAACTCGTCAGGACTCGTCGGCGCTTTCCGACTTCGGCGGGCGCCCGCGCCGCGGCAGCCGGCCGGTGTTGTCCGGCAGCCGGCCGGCCTGCGCGAGCGCCCGGCGCAGCAGGAACTCGATCTGCGCGTTCGTGCTGCGCAGCTCGTCACCCGCCCACCGGGCGACCGCGTCGTGGACCGCCGGGTCCAGGCGCAGCAGCAGCTTCTTGCGCTCGGGCACGAAGGGCCTAGTTGTAGAGCGAACCCGCGTTGACCACGGGCTGGGTGTCCCGGTCGGCGCACAGCACGACCAGCAGGTTGCTCACCATCGTCGCCTTGCGTTCCTCGTCGAGGTCGACGACCTCCTGCTCGGCCAGCTTGTCCAGCGCCATCTGCACCATGCCCACCGCGCCCTCGACGATCCGCTGCCGCGCCGCGACGACCGCCCCGGCCTGCTGGCGGCGCAGCATCGCGCCGGCGATCTCCTGCGCGTAGGCCAGGTGCGTGATCCGCGACTCGATCACCTCCACGCCCGCCGACTCCACCCGGGCGGCGATCTCGGCGGACAGCCGGTCGGTGATCTCCGTGGTGTTCTGCCGCAGCGACAGCTCGTCGCCGTGCGAGTCGTAGGGGTAGCTGGTCGCGATGTGCCGCACCGCGGTCTCGGCCTGGATCGTCACGAACTCGTTGTAGTCGTCCACCTCGAACATCGCCCGCGCCGTGTCGGTCACCCGCCACACCACCACCGCCGCGATCTCGATCGGGCTGCCGTCCGCGTCGTTGACCTTGGTCACCGCGGTCTCGTGGTTGCGGATCCGGGTGGAGATCCTGCGCCGCATGGTGAACGGGTTGATCCAGCGCAGCCCGTCCTGGCGCACCGTGCCCACGTAGCGGCCGAGGAACTGCACCACCCGCGCCTCCCCGGGCGCCACCATGATCAGCCCGATCGTCAGGACGATCCCGGCCAGGATCACCAGCGCGCCGAGCGCCACCAGCACGATGAGGCCCGCCCCGGCCGCCCCCTCGCTCGCCATGGTGAGGACGCCGACCAGCAGCATCGCCGTCCCGCCGAGGACCAGCGCGGCGCCGAGGCCGAGCAGCGGCAGCCCGCCCGTGCCGAACGCCGGCCGCTCCCGCACGTGCGGCTGGGGCATCTGCGGGTGACCGGTCTCCATGGTGCCTCCCTGGGGTGAACTCACTATCAAAGTGATATCACTTTAGAGTAGCCTGGTGCCATGACGGAAGCGCTCCGACTCGCCCGGCTCTACAAACGCTTCGGCCCGACGATCGCGGTCGACCACATCGACCTCGCGGTGCCGGCCGGCTCGTTCTTCGGCCTCGTCGGGCCGAACGGAGCCGGCAAGACGACCTCGCTGTCGATGGCGGTCGGCCTGCTGCGCCCGGACGGCGGCACCGCGACCATCTTCGGCGTCGACGTGTGGGCGGACCCGGTGCGGGCCAAGGCGATGATCGGCGTGCTGCCGGACGGGATGTCGCTGCCGGAGCGGCTCACCGGCGCCGAGCTGCTCACCTACATGGGCCTGCTGCGCGGCCTGCCGCAGGCAGACCGTCGCGCAGCGGGCCGAGGAGCTGCTCACCGTGCTCGAGCTCGGTGACGCACGCGACCGGCTGGTGATCGACTACTCCGCGGGCATGCGCAAGAAGATCGGCCTCGCCACCGCGCTGCTGCACGCCCCGCGGGTGCTGGTGCTCGACGAGCCGTTCGAGGCGGTCGACCCGGTGTCCGCGGCCACCATCCGCACCATCCTGCAGCGGTTCGTCTCCTCCGGCGGCGCGGTGGTGCTGTCCAGCCACGTGATGGCCCTGGTCGAGCAGCTCTGCACGCACGTGGCGGTGATCACCCGCGGGCGGGTGGTGGCCGCCGGGCCGGTGGCCGAGGTGCGCGGCGACACGAGCCTCGAGGAGGCGTTCGTGCACATCGTCGGCGGGCGCACCGGTGGTGCGGAGGGCCTGTCGTGGTTGGCGTCCTGATCCGGATGAAGTGGCGGGTGCTGCGCCACTCGCTGCGCGGCAAGCAGGCGGTGCTCACCGCGGGCGGCGCGCTGGTCGGCCTGTTCGCGGCGCTGGTCACCAACCTGGTGGCCACCACGGACTTCGACCGGGCCGGGGTCGGCGGCGACGTGCTCGCGGCCCTCTACCTGCTGTGGGCGGTCGGCTGGCTGTTCGGCCCGGTGTTCACCGGCGGTGGGGACGAGACGCTGCGCCCCGAGCACTTCGCGCTGCTGCCGCTCACCCCGGCCCGGCTGGCCCGCGGGCTGCTCGGCGCCGCGTTCGTCGGCGTGCCCGCCATCGTCACGTTCCTCGCCTTCCTCGGGCTGGTCCTGTTCGCCGACGGCCCGGCCGCGGTCGCCGTCGCGGTCGTGGTGGTGCCGCTGCAGCTGATGTTCGTGGTGCTGCTGTCCCGCGTGGTGATGGCCGCGCTCGGCGCGGTGCTGCGCTCCCGGCGCGGCCGCGACCTCGGCGTTCTGCTCGTCGCGTTCGTCGGCCTGTCCGGGTTCGCCGTCCGGGCCGCGCTCAGGACGGCCGGGCCGGTGCTGGTCGAGGGCCGCTCGCCGGTGCTGTCCACCGTGCTGCGGGCGGTGCCGTCCGGCTGGGGCACCGCCGCCGTGGACGCGGCCGGGCGTGGCGACTGGCTGCCGGCGCTCGCCGGCGTCCTCGGACTGCTGGCGCTGGTCGCCGGGCTGCTCGCGGTGTGGGGCGGGCTGCTGGTGCGGCACACCACGCGGGTCGCGGTGAACAGCGGGCCGGGCCGGCGGCGCCGCACCCGGGCCGGCTTCGGGGACCGGCTGCCCGCGAACCGGGTCGGCGCGGTGGCCGGCAAGGAGCTGCGCACCTGGGTGCGCGACGCCCGGCGCCGGGTCGCGCTGCTGTCCATGCTGATCGTCGGCGTGGTCGTCTCGGTCGTGCCGGCGGTGAGCGACGGCGCCGGATACGGCAGCCTCCCGTTCGCCGGCCTGGTGGTGGTCACGATGGCCTGCCTGCTGGCCGGCAACCTGTACGGGATGGACGGCAGCGCGCTGTGGCACACGCTGGTCGTGCCCGGCGCGGAGGCCGTCGACGTGCGCGGCCGGCAGCTGGCCTGGCTGCTCATCGTCGGCCCGGTCACCCTCGTGCTGGCGCTCCTGCTGCCCGGACTGACCGAGCCCGGCACCTACCCGTGGGTGCTCGGCCTCGCCCCCGCGCTGCTCGGCGGCGGGGCCGGGCTGATCGTGGTGCTGTCGGTGTACGCCGGCTACCCGCTGCCCGACCGGTGGGCCAGCCCGTTCGCGTCGGGTGGCAGCCCCGGCATCGTGCGCGTCCTGCTCCAGCTCGGGATCGTGGTGCTGCTGGGCGTCGTGGCGCTGCCGGAGCTCGCGGTCGCCGGGTTCGGCGCGGGTGTGCCGGCCGTGCAGTGGCTCGCGCTGCCGGTGGGCGCCGGCGTCGGCGTGCTGTGCTGGTGGGCCGGTGGCCGCGTCGCGCAGCGCCGGCTCGTCACGCGCGGCCCCGAACTGCTCGCCGACGTCGGCAGGCACGTCTGACAGGCACGTCTGACAGGGTGGGGGGATGCACCCCGCCGCCATCGCGCTCGTCGCCGGCGCGGCGGTGGCGCATGCCGGGTGGAACCTGTGCGCGAAGCGGGTGCCGGGCGGCGGCGCGCTGTTCGTGTGGCTCGCCGCGGCGTGGTCGGCGCTGTTCCAGCTGCCGCTCGCGGTGATCGCGATCGTCACCGCAGGCGGGTCGGTGCCGGCGCTGTGGTGGCTCGCCGCGATCGTGAGCAGCCTGATCCACACCGCCTACTTCGTCGTCCTGCAACGGGGCTACGCGGTCGGCGACCTGTCGGTCGTCTACCCGCTCGCGCGGGGCACCGGGCCGATGCTGTCGGTGATCGCGGCGATCTGGCTGTTCGGCGAGCGCCCCGGGCCGGCCGCGCTGGCCGGCACCGCCGCCGTCGTGCTCGGCGTCTGGGTGATCGGCGGGCTCGGCTCCTCCGGTGGCGGCTCGTGGGCCACCGGCGTCGGCTACGGGCTCGCGTGCGGCACGACCATCGCCACCTACACGCTCTGGGACGCGCACGCGGTGACCGCGCTCGCCGTGCCGCCACTGATCCTGATGGCCGGCTCGTCGATCTTCGAGACCATCGTGCTCGGCCCGTACGCGCTCGCCCGCCGCGCCGAGACCGCCGCGGTGTGGCGGGACAACAAGGTGCCGATCCTCGCCGTCGCCGTGCTGTCCCCGCTCGCGTACCTGCTCGTGCTGTTCGCGCTGCGCCTCGCGCCGGTGAGCCTGGTCGCGCCGGCGCGGGAGCTGTCGATCGTGATCGGCAGCCTCGGTGCGTGGCTGCTGCTGCGCGAACCCAACCCGGGACGGCGGCTCGCGGGCGCGGTGATCGTCCTCGCCGGGGTTGCGGCCATCGCCACCGGCTGACGAAGATGCGCGGATGAAGCGATCAGCCGCCTCCGAGCGCTCCGCGAGATCGTCGACACGCCGGCGCGGGCGGGACGGCGAGCTGTTCGACGGCTACCTCGACCCCCGGCGGCCGTACGCCGGCGCCTACGACGAGATGTTCGGTCCGGACCGGACCCTGCGCCCGGCCTACCGGCGCCTCCACGAGTCGCTCGCCCCGTCGGCACCCGCCGAGCTCGGTGCGCGGGCCGAGGCCCTGGACCGGGCGCTGGTCGACCAGGGCATCACGTTCTCCCTGTCCGGCCAGGAGCGGCCGTTCCCGCTCGACCTGATCCCCCGGGTGATCACCGCGGCGGAGTGGGCCCGGCTCGAGCGCGGCATCGTGCAGCGGGTCCGCGCGCTCGAGGCGTTCCTCGCCGACGTCTACGGCGACCAGCAGATCATCCGGGACGGAGTGCTGCCCAAGCGGCTGATCACCTCGTGCGCGCACTTCCACCGCCAGGCCGCGCGGCTGGTGCCGCCCAACGGGGTGCGCGTGCACGTCGCCGGCATCGACGTGGTGCGCGACGAGGACGGCGTGTTCCGGGTGCTCGAGGACAACCTGCGCAGCCCGTCCGGCGTGTCCTACGTGATGGAGAACCGGCGCACCATGGCCCGGGTCTTCCCCGACCTGTTCGCCAAGCACCGGGTCCGCGCGGTGGGCGACTACGCGGTGCACCTGCTGCGCGCGTTGCGGGCGGCCGCGGCGGCGAACGTGGCGGACCCCAACGTCGTGGTGCTCACCCCCGGCGTGCACAACTCGGCCTACTTCGAGCACTCGCTGCTGGCCCGGCTGATGGGCGTCGAGCTCGTCGAGGGCCGGGACCTGTTCTGCCGCGACAACGCCGTCTACATGCGCACCACGCAGGGCGAGCGCGCGGTCGACGTGATCTACCGGCGCATCGACGACGAGTTCCTCGACCCGGTGCACTTCAAGCCGGACTCCGTGCTCGGCGTCGCCGGCCTGCTCAACGCCGCGCGGGCGGGCAACGTGGTGATCGCGAACGCGGTCGGCAACGGCGTCGCCGACGACAAGCTCGTCTACACCTACCTGCCGGACATCCTCAAGTACTACCTCGGCGAGTCGCCGCTGCTGCCCAATGTGGACACGTTCCGCTGCTGGCTGGGCGACGAGCAGGCGCAGGTGCTCGACCGGCTGGGCGAGCTCGTGGTCAAGCCGGTGGAGGGCTCCGGCGGCTACGGCATCGTGTTCGGCCCGGCGGCCACCCAGCGCGAGCTCGCGTTGCTGCGCAGACGCATCCGCACCAACCCGCGCGGCTGGATCGCCCAGCCCGTGGTGCAGCTCTCGACCGTGCCGACCAAGGTCGGGGCAGCGGCTCAAACCCCGCCACGTCGACCTGCGGCCGTTCGCGGTCAACGACGGCCGGTCGGTGTTCGTGCTGCCCGGCGGGCTCACCCGGGTGGCGTTGCCCGAGGGCAGCCTCGTGGTGAACTCCTCGCAGGGCGGCGGTTCCAAGGACACCTGGGTGCTCGCCGCCCGATCGTCCACAGCGGACGCCGAGCTCGCCGGCCAGGGTCTCGCCGGCGGCGCCGGGCAGGCGATGGAGGACGTCGCGCCGGAGCGCGGCCCGGAGCTGACCACGGGCCAGCAGCAACAACAGCAGCAACAGCAGGGGGTGTTCGATGCTGGCGCGTAACGCGGAGTCGCTGTACTGGATCGGCCGCTATGTCGAGCGCGCCGACGACACCGCGCGGATCCTCGACGTGTCGGTGCACCACCTGCTCGAGGACGCCACCGTCGATCCGGATGCCACCAGCCGCCGGCTGCTGGGTGTCCTCGGCATCACGCCGCCGCGGGGCGAGACGCTCGACGTGCGCCCGCTGACCGACCTGGTCGCCTTCTCCCGCGACCACGCCGGCTCCATCGTGGCCTCGATCGCCAGCGCCCGCGAGAACGCCCGGGTGGCACGCGAGGTCGTCTCCAGCGAGCTGTGGGAGTGCGTGAACGCGATGTGGAACGCCGTGCCGGAGCGGCAGCGGGCGGCCACCCGTCTCGGTCCGCACGAGTTCTTCTCCTTCGTCGAGGGGCGGGCCGCGATGTTCGCCGGGCTGGCCGACTCCACGATGAGCCGCGACGACGGCTGGCGGTTCCTGGTGCTCGGCCGCTCGGTGGAGCGGGTGGACATGGTCGTGCGGCTGCTGATGTCGCGCGCGGGGGACAAGCCGTCCTCGCCGGGCTGGGTCACCGTGCTGCGGTCGGCGGGCGCGCACGACACGTACCTGCGCACCTACCGCGGCGCTCTCGACTCCGGGCGGGTCGTGCAGTTCCTGCTGCTGGACCGGCTGTTCCCGCGCTCGGTGTTCTACGCGCTGCGCCAGGCCGAGGCCGTCCTGGAGCAGCTCGACCTGCGGCCGACCGCCCGGGTGGGCGCGAAGGGCGAGGCGATCCGGCTGCTCGGCAAGGCCCGCAGCGAGCTGGAGTTCCTGCGAGACGACGAGCTGCTCGACGACCTGACCGGCCGGCTCGCCGGGCTGCAGCGGACCGTCCGGGAGGTCGGCGAAGCCGTTGCGCTGCAATACTTCCACTCGGTGCCGTGGGTGGCCTGGACGAACGCGGGGGTCAGTCTGTGAGCGGAGCTTGCGGAGCGAATCAGTCGACACAGGGCGACCGTGAACGGCGGGACCGAGCTTGCGAGGGACCGTCATGAGCGGAGCTTGCGGAGCGAACCAGTCGACACAGGGCGACCGTGAACGGCGGGACCGAGCCTGCGAGGGACCGTCGTGAACTGGCGGGTGCGGGTGGTGCACACGACCGGGTACCGCTACGCGGCGCCGGTCACCCAGTCCTACAACGAGGCCCGGCTGACCCCGCGCAGCGACCGGCGGCAGAACGTCGTGGTGAGCCGGGTGGAGACCGAGCCGCCGACGCGGTCCTACCGCTACACCGACTACTGGGGCACCGAGGTCACCGCGTTCGACCTGCACGCCCCGCACACCGAGCTGAAGATCGTCTCCTCGTCGGTGGTCGAGACCGGCGAGCTGGCGTCGCCGGTCGACGGCGCGTCCTGGGCGGACCTGCGCTCGGCCGACGTGCTCGACCGGTACGCGGAATTCCTCGAACCGACCGGCTACGTGCCGCGCAACCGCGAGCTCGGCGCGGTCGCCCGCGAGCTGCGCAAGGGGCGGCGCCCGTCGGAGGCGGTGCTCGCGGTGTCGGAGTGGGTGCACGACAAGCTGACCTACCAGCGCGGCACCACCGGCGTGCACTCCTCGGCGGTGGACGCCTGGCACGCCCGCGAGGGGGTCTGCCAGGACTACGCGCACCTGACGCTGACCATGCTGCGCGCTGTCGGCATCCCCGCCCGGTACGTGTCGGGCTACCTGCACACGAAGTCGGACGCGAGCATCGGGGAGACCGTGCGCGGGGAGAGCCACGCGTGGATCGAGGCGTGGACCGGTGGCTGGTGGGGTTTCGACCCGACCAACGACGTGGAGGTCGGGCCGCGGCACATCTGGGTGGCGATCGGCCGGGACTACGCGGACGTCTCGCCGCTGAAGGGCACCTACTCGGGCGGCGACGCGACCGCGATCGAGGTGTCCGTGGACGTGACCCGGCTGGCCTGATACTCCCCGGGGAGTAGGCGCGGACGGGCCTCGTACCGCCGTGCGCGTAGCCGAGGTCCCCTCGCCGGTCCGACGTGCCGGGCGCGGTTTCCCGCGACCATGGTGTCACCGATACCGATGGGAGCGACACGATGAGCGAGAGTTCTGACCGGGGACGCAAGGTGGCCTGGCGGGTCGGCCTGGGTGTGGCGGTGGTCGGCGTGGCCAGTCTCGGCGCGTTCGGCATCGCGGCCGCGACCTCGTCCACGCCGACGTCGTCCGACCCGGCGCCGGGCGCGGAGCACCACGGTCCGTGGGGCGGTCCGTGGGGCGGCGGCCACTGGGGCCGCGGCCCGTTCGGCGGCCTGGCCGGCGCGTTCGGCGACATGGACGTGCAGGACCTGTCGCACGCCGAGGTGGTGCTCGCCAAGGACGGCGGCGGCTCGCAGACCGTGCTGGTGCAGAAGGGCGCGGTGACCTCCGTCGACGGCGGCTCGATCGCGCTGAAGAGTGCGGACGGCTACGCCGGGACCTATGCGGTCACCAAGGACACCGAGGTCAGGGCCGACGAGGACACGATCTCGTCGGTGGCCAGGGACGAGCAGGTCGTGGTGGTCGCGAAGAAGGGCGGGGACACGCCGGCGGCCACCGTGGTCGTCGACCTCACCGACCTCGGCTGGAAGTAGCGGGCCGGCGCGTGCCGGCGGCCGCCCGGGTCCGGCCGCCGGCCCGCGCAACCCGACCAAGCGGATCGCGTGCGGCGTGAGCCCGGCGGGCACCACCCGCCCGTGGATCACCGCGACCTTGTCCTTGAGCATCATCCACGTGTCCCTCCGGATCGATCGTCGACGATGCAGACACCGCGACCGCGGCGAAGTGGGCGCCCAGTTCGGTCCTCGCCCGGTGTCCGTACAGAATGAGAAGGCGGACATGACGCGGGAAGAAGGTGGGCGGTGACGGCCGACCTGCTCACGCGGGCGCGACGCGGCGACGGCGACGCGTTCACCGGGCCGCACCGCCGCGAGCTGCGGGTGCACTTCCACCGGATACTCGGCTCGTTCCAGGACGCCGAGGACGCGCTGCGGTCCGGCCCGCGCGCCCGCACCGGTGTCCGGCACGGGACCGGCCTGGCGCGGTCGCTCCCGGACCGGTAGGCGGGCATGGCGGACATGCGGTGGACGGACCGGGCCGGGAGGCTCGGCGGAGCCGTCTACGACTTCGGCGTCGAGCGGGAGTGGCTGGCCCGGCCGGTGGGACGGCTGCTGTGGGGGACCGACGCGGGCCTGCTCTACGCGAGCATCCGCTCGATCGGCGACCTGCCGGACGGCTCGGCGGTGCTCGACGTGCCCTGCGGCGGCGGGGTGGCGCTGCGCGGCCTGCGTCCGGGCATCCGCTACGTCGCCGCGGACATCTCGCCCGCGATGCTCGACCGGACGCGCCGGCAGGCCCGGCGGCGCGGGCTGGACGTCGAGCTCACCGAGGCGGACGTGGTGCGCCTGCCCTTCGCCGACGGCGAGTTCGACCTGTGCGTCTCGTTCAACGGGCTGCACTGCCTGCCCGACCCGCCGGGCGCCGTCCGGGAGATCGCGCGCTGCGTGCGGCCGGGCGGCCGGGTGCTCGGCGACACCGTGGTGCGGGGCGCCGGACTCCGCCAGGACGCGGCGATCGGCGTGTTCCGGCGCGCCGGGCTGTTCGCCGCCGGTGGCACCGCCGCCGACGTCGAGGGCTGGCTCGACGCCGCCGGGCTGCGGCTCGACCGGCTCCAGGTGTCCGGTGCGGTCGCGCATTTCGCCGCGACCCGGCCAGGCGTCACCAGTTCGTAAGGGTTCGTCCGGCTCGCCGGGGGCATGATGCGGAGGACGAAACGGACAACCGAGGAGGACTCGATGGCACGGCTGCGTCCGGCGGTGGTCGCGGTGATCGGCACGGCCCTGCTGCTCGCCGGCTGCGGGACCGCGGAGCCGGAGGCACCCGCCGCGGGCAGCACGCCCCCGCGGGCGCCGACCACGGCGGCGACCTCGGCCCGGCCGGCCGACGACGCCCCGGTGCAGACTCCCGAGAAGCCCCCGCCGGCCGTGCCCGAGCAGCTGAAGTTCACCGCGAAGACCGTCGACGGCACGAAGTTCTCCGGTGCCTCCCTCGCCGGCCGGCCGGCGCTGCTGTGGTTCTGGGCGCCGTGGTGCCCGAACTGCCAGGCGGAGGCGCCGGACATCGCCGAGGCCGCGAAGACCTCGACGAACGTGCAGTTCGTCGGCGTGGCCGCGCAGGACCAGGTGCCCGCGATGCAGGACTTCGTGCGGCGGTTCGGGCTCGACTCGTTCCCGCACCTCGCCGACACCGACGCCGCGGTGTGGAAGCGCTTCGGCGTGACCTACCAGCCGGCCTACGCGTTCATCAGCTCCGGCGGTGACGTGGACGTCGAGACCACCATCCTGGACAGGGACGAGCTGCTCGACCGCCTTTCCGCGCTGACCTGATGGCCGACGACCTCGCGTTCGCCCTCGGCGCCGGCATGCTCGCGACGGTCAACCCGTGCGGGTTCGCGATGCTTCCCGGCTACCTCACCATGGTCATCGCGACCGAGCAGGACGCGACCCGGACCGCGCGGCTGGGCCGTGCGCTCGCCGCGAGCGCGCTGATGACCGCCGGCTTCGTCGCCGTGTTCGCGGTGTTCGGACTGCTCAGCGCGCCGCTGTCGACCGCCCTGCAGCAGTACCTGCCGATCGTCACGCTGGTCATCGGGGCCGCCATGGTGGTGCTCGGCGTCCTGCTGCTCGCCGGCCGCGAGCTGGTCCTGCTGCTGCCCAAGCCGGCCCGGGGCGCGCCGAGCACGCGGATCGTGTCGATGGCCGGCTACGGCGTCGCGTTCGCCGTCGCCTCGCTGTCCTGCTCGATCGGACCGTTCCTGGCCGCGGCCGGCATCGCGCTGCGCGGCGGCGACCTCGGCTCCGGGCTCGCCGCGTTCGTCGCCTACGCGCTGGGCATGGGGCTGGTGGTCGCCGTGCTCGCCGTCGCCGCCGCGCTGGCCAGCACCGCGGTCGCCACCGGCATCCGCCGGGTCCAGCCGTACGTGCCCCGCATCGGCGGCGCGCTGCTCGTGGTCACCGGGGCCTACGTCGGCTACTACGGCTACTACGAGCTGCGGCTGTTCCACGCGGGCGGGGACGCCGCCGACCCGGTGGTCGACGGCGCCCGCGAGATCCAGTCGACGCTCGTCGGCTGGCTCGACGCGGCCGGGCCGGCCGTCCTCGCGGGCGCGCTGGGCGTGCTCGTGGCCGGGGGCCTGCTGCTCGCCCGCCGCGCCCGTCAACGCTGAGTCGGGCGGATGTTCGCGTTCAGGTGGAACACGTTCGCCGGGTCGTAGGCGTCCTTGAGCGCGGTCAGCCGCGCCAGCTTCGCGGCCGGGTACGCCCGCCGCACGCCCGCGGCGCCCTCGTCGCCCACGGAGTTGACGTACACGCCGCTCGCGTACGGGGCGAGCGCGGCGGCCGCCTGCCGGGCCGCCGCGATGCGCGCGCCGTCCTCGGCCGGGTCGGTCCACCGGGTGCCCGCGCCCCACTCGACCAGCGTGCCCCGGTGCCCGAACGCGGCGTCGCCGTCCGGCACGTCGTCGATCGCGCCGCCGTGCGCCTGCAGGCCCGCGCCCGGCAGCAGGTCGCCGCGCCCGGTCCCGCCGCCCCGCGACAGGAACGCCTCGATCGCCGCGTCCGGCAGCGCGCGCAGGTAGTGGCCCTTGGAGTAGCGCCGGTAGGCGTGCCCCTGCACGGAGTCCTCGCGGCTCTGGAGCCGCACGTAGGACTGCTCGGTGACCCGGGTGGCGGCGGGCCGGCCGAGCGCGCCCAGCCGCGGCAGGTACGCCCGGCCCGCGGCCGGGTCGCCGACCCACACGAACCCGAGCGTGGTCAGCCCGTCGCGGCCGACCGACGCGGTGAACGTCGCCCGCCGCGGCGCCTGCGCGTTCAGGTCCCGCCACGCGCGCATCGCCGCCGCCGCGCGGTCGAGCGGGAAGTCGTACTCCGCGACCAGGGTCCGGGTGCCGGTGGCGTGCAGCCGGAACTCGAACTCGGTGACGATGCCGAAGTTCCCGCCGCCGCCGCGCAGCCCCCAGAACAGGTCGGGGTGCTCCTCGCGGCCGGCCCGCAGCACCTCGCCGTCGGCCGTGACCACCTGGTAGGACTCGACGTTGTCGCAGGCCAGCCCGTACTGGCGGGCGAGCCAGCCCATCCCGCCGCCCAGGGTGAGCCCGCCGACGCCGGTGTGCGAGACGTTGCCCGCGGTGGTGGCCAGGCCGTGTGCCTGCGCGGCGCGGTCCAGCGCGCCCAGCAGCGCACCGCCGGCCACCCACGCCCGCCTGCGCACCGGGTCGACGCGCACGCCGCCCATCGGGGTCAGGTCGATCATCAGCCCGCCGTCGGGCACCGCGTGGCCGACGCCGCTGTGCCCGCCGCAGCGCACGCCGATCTCGAGGTCCGCCTCGCGTGCGGTGCGCACCGCGGTCACCACGTCCGCCACGCTCGCGCAGCGCACGATCATCCGCGGCCGCCGGTCCACCATCGCGTTCCAGATCGTGCGGGCCCGGTCGTAGTCCTCGTCGCCCGGCAGCAGCAGCTGTCCGTCGAGGCGCGTCATCGAAGTCGTCATGAGGAAAACGGTGACAGGAATCGGTCCACCGGTTAAGGTCCGATCCGATGACCACGACGGGTACCAATTCTCCGGTGGCCGAGCTGCTGATCGAGCTGCGGCGCGACGGCACGGTGCCGCTGCACCGGCAGATCGAGGCCGCCGTGCGCGACGGCATCCGCAGCGGGCGGCTGCGCCGGGGCAGCGCGCTGCCGCCGACCCGGGCGATCGCCGGTTACCTCGGGGTGTCCCGCGGGGTGGTCGTCGAGGCCTACCAGCAGCTCGTCGCCGAGGGCTACCTGACCAGCCGGGCCGGCGGCTACACCCAGGTCGCGATCGAACCGGAGGCACCGGCGGTCGCGCCGGCCCCGCCGCCCGGAGGGGAGCGGGAGCGCGCGCCGCGGATCGACTTCGGGTACGGCCGCGCGGACGTGTCGCAGTTCCCCCGGGCGGCCTGGCTGCGGTCGATCCGGACGGTGCTGACCGAGGCGCCGCACGAGCGGTTCGGCTACCTGTCCGGGCACGGCATGCCGGAGCTGCGGGTGGCGCTCGCGGACTACCTCAACCGGGTACGCGGCACCTCGGCGCGGCCGGAGAACGTGGTGATCTGCAACGGGTACGCGCAGGGCAGCGCGCTGCTGCTGCAGGTGCTGGCCGCGTCCGGCGCGCGGCGGCTGGCCGTCGAGGACCCGTCGGCGGGCGACGACGCCGTCCCGGTCGCGGAGGCGCTGGGCCTGGAGGTGGTCGGCGTGCCGGTCGACGCGGACGGCATCCGGGTCGGCGAGCTGGAGCGGTCCGGCGCGGACGCGGTGGTGCTGACCCCCTCGCACCAGTGGCCGACCGGTGGGGTGCTGACCGCGCAGGGGCGCACGGCGGTGCTGCGGTGGGCGGAGCGGACCGGCGCGCTGGTGGTCGAGGACGACTACGACGCGGAGTACCGCTACGACCGCACGCCGATCGGCGCCATGCAGGGCCTCTCGCCGGAGCTGGTCGCCTACGCCGGATCGGCGAGCAAGACGCTGGCGCCCGGGCTGCGGCTGGGCTGGCTGGTGGTGCCCGCGCGGCTGTCCGACCGGGTCGCGGAGGCGAAGATCGCGGCCGACCGGGGCGCGCCCGCCATCGACCAGCTGGCGTTCGCGGACTTCCTGACCCGCGGCGAGTTCGACCGGCACCTGCGCCGGATGCGCCCGGTGTACCGGCGGCGCCGCGACGCGCTGCTCGGCGCGCTGGAGCGCCGGCTGCCGGACTTCGAGCCCGCGGGGCGGGCGGCCGGCCAGCACCTGGTCACCTGGCTGCCGCCGGACCTGGCCGAGGAGGACCTGGTCGCCGCCGCGGCCCGGCGCGACGTCGGTGTCTACGGGGTGGCGCCCTACCGGTTCGGCACCGGGCTCGCCGGGCTGATCTTCGGGTACGCCTCGCTGAGCGAGCGCGCCATCGCCGAGGGCGTCGACCTGCTCGCCGGCGCGGTAGCCGAGATGCGGGCGGCCCGGTGACCGGACTCGCCGCCCGGCCGGCGGAGGCACGAAGAAGCCCCCTGCCGGACTTCCTCATCGGCGCGCACGCCGCGGTCGCGAAGCTGCGGCTGCTCACCCGGACGCCACGCGGATCCGCACGTACTTCCCGGGCGTGGACCTGCTGGCACCGGCGTGATCCGGGCGCATGGGACGATGGGGTGTATCCGCATGACACCCCGAGGAACCTGAGTGACTACGTTCGCCGACACGACGTTCACAGATCCTGAGCTGATCAGGAACTTCTGCATCATCGCGCACATCGACCACGGCAAGTCGACGCTGGCCGACCGCATGCTGCAGCTCACCGGCGTGGTCGAGGAACGGGCGATGCGCGCGCAGTACCTCGACCGGATGGACATCGAGCGTGAGCGCGGCATCACGATCAAGGCACAGAACGTCCGGCTGCCCTGGCAGGTGGGCGGCCAGGACCACGTCCTGCACCTGATCGACACTCCTGGCCACGTCGACTTCACCTACGAGGTGTCGCCGGGCGCTGGAGGCCTGCGAGGGCGCGATGCTGCTGGTCGACGCCGCGCAGGGGATCGAGGCGCAGACGCTGGCCAACCTGTACCTGGCGATGGAGAACGACCTCACCATCATCCCGGTGCTGAACAAGATCGACCTGCCGGCCGCCGACCCGGACAAGTACGCCGAGGAGCTCGCGCACATCGTCGGCTGCGAGCCGTCCGACGTGATGCGGGTGTCGGCGAAGACCGGCAAGGGCGTGCGTGAGTTGCTCGATGAGATCGTGCGGCTGGTCCCGGCGCCGAAGGGCGAGCCGGACGCCGCGCCGCGTGCGATGATCTTCGACTCGGTGTACGACACCTACCGCGGCGTCGTCACCTACATCCGGGTGGTGGACGGCAGGATCACCCCGCGCGCAGCGGATCAGGATGATGTCCACCGGGCGCCACCCACGAGCTGCTCGAGGTGGGCATCATCTCGCCGGAGCCGAAGCCGAGCGCGGGGCTCGGGCGTCGGCGAGGTCGGCTACCTGATCACCGGTGTGAAGGACGTGCGCCAGTCCAAGGTCGGCGACACCGTGACCAGCGAGCAGCGCGGGCGCCACCGAGGCGCTCGCCGGCTACCGCGAACCGCGGCCGATGGTCTACTCGGGACTCTATCCGGTGGACGGCTCGGACTACGCGGACCTGCGCGAGGCGCTGGACAAGCTGCGCCTCAACGACGCCGCGCTGAGCTACGAGCCGGAGACCTCGGCGGCGCTGGGCTTCGGGTTCCGCTGCGGCTTCCTCGGCCTGCTGCACCTGGAGATCGTGCGCGAGCGGCTGGAGCGCGAGGCGGGGCTGGACCTGATCTCGACCGCGCCGAACGTCGTCTACCGGGTCGGGCTCGACGACGGTGGCGAGGCGACGGTGACCAACCCGTCGGACTGGCCGGAGGGCAAGGTCGCCGAGGTCTTCGAGCCGATCGTGAAGATCTCGATCATCGCGCCGAGCGACTACATCGGCGCGATCATGGAGCTGTGCCAGAGCAGGCGCGGCGAGCTCGGCGGCATGGACTACCTGTCCACGACCGCGTCGAGCTGCGCTACACGATGCCGCTCGCGGAGATCATCTTCGACTTCTTCGACGCGCTGAAGTCGCGCACCCGCGGCTACGCCTCGCTCGACTACGAGCCCGCCGGGGAGCAGTCCGCGGACCTGGTGAAGGTCGACATCCTGCTGCAGGGCGAGCCGGTGGACGCGTTCTCCGCGATCGTGCACCGGGACGCGGCGTACGGCTACGGCACGAAGATGGCCACGAAGCTGCGCGACGCTGATCCCGCGCCAGCAGTTCGAGGTGCCCATCCAGGCCGCGATCGGCTCGCGGATCATCGCCCGCGAGACGATGCGCGCGATGCGCAAGGACGTCCTGGCCAAGTGCTACGGCGGTGACATCACCCGCAAGCGCAAGCTGCTGGAGAAGCAGAAGGAAGGCAAGAAGCGGATGAAGATGGTGGGCCGGGTCGAGGTGCCGCAGGAGGCCTTCGTCGCCGCGCTGTCCACCGACGAGTCGCCGGACAAGAGCAAGGCGAAGAAGTAGCTCAGGCGGCCGCCGTCGCGAGGTGGCCGGTCAGGCGGGTGCGGGCCATCCTCGCCCAGCCGCCCCGGTGCATGAACGCGAGCACCGCGCCGCCGAGCCCGGTGAACCCCTCGTGGTGCAGCCGCAGCCGCGTGCCGCCACCGTCCAGCGCGGACAGTCGCCAGGTGACGGTCGTGGTGGTGCGCATCCGGCTGCCCCGCCAGGTGTAGGCGAGCGTGTGCGGCTCGTCGGCCTCGGTCACCCGGCAGTGCACCACGCCGTCCCAGCCGGGCATCGGCTTGGCCCGCACGGTGAACTCCCGGCCCACGACCGGGGCGAAGTTCTCGACCGGCATCATCCACGCGGCCAGCGCCTCCGGGTCGGTCAGCGCCAGCCACACCCGCTCCACCGGGTGCGCCAGCTCGACGTCCACCGCGATGTCCCTGCCATGTCCCTGCCACTGTCCCTGCCGGCGTTGCCTGCCACGCGTCACTCCCGGGTGTCGTGCGGGCCGTCCAGGTAGGCCCGCAGGTTGTCGATGCGGTCGGTCCAGAACTCGCGGAACACGGCGGCCCAGTCGTAGAGCTCGCGCAGCGGTTCCGGCCGCAGCCGGTAGATCCGGTGCCGGCCGGAGCGCTGCTCGGTGACCAGTCCGGCGGCGCGCAGCACGGCGAGGTGCCGGGACAGCGCCGGCATCCCGATCTCGAGCCGCTCGGCGAGCTGGCCGACCGCCAGCCCGGGCCGCTCCCGCAGCGCGGTGAGCGCGGCCCGGCGGGTGGGGTCGGCCACGGCCCGGAACACGTCCTCGGTGGCGCTGGGTCTCGGCACCGTCAAAACTTATGATAAATGTGAAATGAGGTCAAGCGTCGGGGCCGCGCCGGCGGGGCGGTGCGGCCTCAGTCGTCGCCCACGGCCCGTTCGGTGTAGGTGGCGCCGCAGTACGTGCGCACGGTCTCCGGCTCGGACCTCGCCTGCCTGCTCAACCACCGGATGTGGCAGATCTCGGAGGCCCAGTACAGCGAGTCCGTCAGTTCAGCGCCACAGCCACAGGAACACATCGAAACCTCCTCGGTGACTGGTCCGCGGGGCATCGCCCGCGCGGGAGAACCACGACGGGACAACCATCGCTGGTAGGAATGCTCCCCACCAGGTGTTTCACCCCTGTCACAAGCGTCGATCGAGCAGGCTTCGACGTGAGGGTCAGCCGGGGAAGAGCCACGCCAGCGACGCGCGGCACTTCTCCACGTAGGACTGCTGGTCGGTGGCCAGGCCGTGCTCGAGGTCCTCGAAGACCGTGCACCGCGCGTAGAAGGCCGCCCGCTCCGCGATCGCCGCCGGCTCGGCGCCCCGGTAGTGGCACAGCGCGGTGGTCAGCGCGGCGGGGCCGAGGTCCCGGTGCAGCCTGCCGAAGTCGAGCGCCGGGTCGACGATGGCCGCGTCGGTCCAGTCGATCACGCCGGTGATCCGCCACGTCGCCGGGTCGACGAGGACGTGCTCGATGCCGAGGTCGTTGTGCGAGAACACCGGCTCGTAGTCCGCCGGCGGCGGCTCGGCGGCCAGGAAGCGCAGCACCGCGTCCCGGCGGGCGGGCGGCACGTGGTCGGCCAGCATCGCGTGGTACTCGGCCGCCTCGCGCCGCCAGTCGCGCATCGGCACGTCGTCCGGGTCGACCAGCCGGGCCATCCGGTCGAGTGGGAGCGCGTGCAGCGCGGCGAGGAACGCGCCGAGCGCACCGGCGATCGCGCCGGTGTGCGGGGCGATGTCGTGCGGTGGCAGGGCCAGCAGCGGGATGCCCGGTAGCTTGTCGTAGGCGATGCACCCGGCGTCGGTGTCGACGAACCTCGGCACCGGCACGGCCAGCGGGGACACCGCCGCGACCATCTCGAGCAGTTCGCCTTCGCCGGCCACGAGTTCGGCGCGCCGGTCCGGGTCCCGCTCGATGTTGAACCGGACCACCAGCGTCCCGTTCACCGCGTACGCCGCGTTGTCGCGGCCCGCGCCGAGCGCCTCGACGGTCTCGACCGGGAGCCGGGGCAGGTGGCGGGCGACGACGTCACGGACGACGCCGTCCCAGTTGCTCCCCATGTCCGGGAATCCTAGGTCTGTTTCGTGGACTCCCGGGTGAGCGTCGCTGGCACCGGCTCCCATCCGTCCAAGCGCCGGCCGGGCCCGGCCGCCTACCCTGCACGGCATGGCTGAGGACCCGGCGAAGGACCCGCTGCCCCGGCTGCGCGCGCTGTGCCTGGCGCTGCCCGAGGTCACCGAGAAGGTCAGCCACGGCGAGCCGACCTGGTTCGTGCGCCGGACGTTCGTGATGTTCGCCGACCACCACCACGACGACCGGCTCGCGTTCTGGTGCGCCGCACCGGTCGGTGCGCAGGAGGAACTCGTGGCCGCGGAGCCGGGCCGGTTCTTCCGGCCGCCCTACGTCGGCCACCGGGGCTGGCTCGGCGTGTACCTCGACGTGCCGCTCGACTGGACCGAGATCGCCGAGATCGTGCGGGACGCCTACCGCGTGGTGGCGCCGAGGAAGCTGGTCGCTCAGCTCGAGGGCTGACCGTCCAGCTGGGCGAGCGCCGCGCGGTACTTGGCCCGCAGGCGCTCCTGGGTGGTGGCGTCCAGCCGGCCCATGCGGTCGGGCGACATGTTGTCGGCGATGTCCGCGCGCTTGACCACCAGCGCGATGGGGTTGGCCATCACCCGAGCCAGGTAGTCGGCCTGCGGCTCACCCGGGCGCTTGCTGATCGCGGCCACCGCGGCCAGCACCTCCGGCGGGCAGCCGAGCGCGGTGAGGTCGTCGAGGGTCACGTCGGTGTCCTCGACCACGTCGTGCAGCACGGCGGTCATCCGCTCGTGCTCGTCGCGGACATGCCCCATCACGCGCAGCGGGTGTGCGATGTAGGGCCGGCCCGACTTGTCCAGCTGCCCCTCGTGGGCGCGGCGGGCCAGCTGGATGGCGGCATCCAGGGTGAACGTTCGCGGCATGGCACCTCTCACCGAGTGAAGACGATCTTCCCGGCGGTCTCGCCGGCGAGCATCTGGTCGAACCCTTCGGCGGCGTCGGCCATCGGCAGCTCGGTGCCGATCTGGGGCCGGATGCCGGACAGCTCGCAGAAGTCCAGCAGGTCCGCCAGCTCGTCCCGGGTGCCCATCATGGAGCCGACGACCCGTACCTGCATGAAGAACAGCCGCTGCAGGTCCGCGCTGGGGTCCGGGCCGCTGGTGGCGCCGGAGACCACGATCGTGCCGCCCGGCTTGACCGAGCGCATCGAGTGCGCCCAGGTGGCCTTGCCGACCGTCTCGAACACCGCGTCCACCCGCTCGGGCAGCCGGGTGCCCGACTCGAACGTCTCGTGCGCGCCCAGCCGGGTCGCCAGCGCCCGCTTCTCCTCGGTCCGCCCGGTCACCCACACCCGCATGCCGGCCGCCTTGCCCAGCGTGACCAGCGCGGTCGACACCCCGCCGGACGCGCCCTGCACGAGCATCGTCTGCCCGGGCCGCAGGCCGGACCGGGTGAACAGCATCCGGTAGGCGGTCAGCCACGCCGTCCCCATGCAGGCGGCCTCGGCGAAGGACAGCCCGGCCGGCTTCGGCAGGACGTTGCGCGCCGGCACGACGACCGTGTCGGCGAAGGTGCCCTGGTGCTTCTCGGTCAGCAGGGTGCGGCGGGGGTCCAGCGTCTCGTCGCCGTAGACCGACGCGTCGCCGACGACCGCGTGCAGCACGACCTCGGAGCCGGCCTGCGCGCCGCCGGCCAGCACGCCCGCGCCGTCGCAGCCGAGGATCATCGGGAACTGGTCGGGCTTGATGCCCACGCCGCGCAGCGTCCACAGGTCGTGCATGTTCAGGCTGGCCGCGCGCACGTTCACGGCCACCCACCCGTCGCGCACCTCGGGATCGGGTCGCTCGCCCACCCGCAGCGCGTCGAGTGGCTTGTCCGGGTTGGGCTCGGCTGCGTAGACGGCGAACATACTTCGCAACTTACCCAGGTTCGCGATCCGCCGAACCCTCGGAGTGGTGTAGGTCTACTCTCGATGTCATGCTGTCGGACTGGTGGAACGGCGTCGAGCTGTGGGTGCTCGGCCTCCCCTTTCCGTTCCAGTTCGCCCTCGTGGTCGTCCTGCTGGTGCCGGTGTGCCTGGTCGTGGCCTGGCTGATCGACCGGATCGTCGACCACGCGTCGGCGCTGTTCGGCGCGGTGGGCGAGGCGGAGGAACCGCTCGGCGCCGAGACCCTCGACGAGGACGCCGTGGTGGACGGGCCCGTGGTCGAGCCGGTGGTCGACGAGGTCGAGGCCGACGGGCCGGCCGCGGACGTGGCCGAGGAACGGGTGCCGGCGGAATCCACCGGGCGCTGAGTTCCTAGGCTGCACCGATGGGCTCGTCACGCCGGATCACCGTCGCCCTGGTCGGGCTCATCGTGCTGGTACTCGGCGGGTGGCTCGTCCGCGACCTGGTGGCCGCGCCCGACGCGCCGCGGATGCCGGTCCGCGCGCTGTCCGACCTGCCGCGCGAGGCCGCGGGCACCTGGCGGCTGATCGAGCGGGGCGGTCCGTTCCCGTACCACGAGGACGGCACGGTGTTCGGCAACCGCGAGGGGCTGCTGCCGGCCGAGCGGGCCGGCTACTACCGCGAGTACACGGTCGCGACGCCGGGCAGCGACGATCGCGGCGCCCGCCGGATGGTGACCGGCTCGGAAGGGGAGCTGTACTACACCGGCGACCACTACTCGTCGTTCGTCGTCGTGGACCCGGACCGGTGAGCGCGGTGGACGGCGGCACCGAGCACCTGCTCGACGGCACGGCGATCCGCACCCGCGGGGAGTTCTACGACGCGGTCGCGGCCGCGCTGTCCTTCCCGGACTGGTTCGGCCGCAACCTCGACGCCCTGCACGACTGCCTGCGCGACCTGTCCTGGCTGCCGGCGGGCGAGCACGTGCTCGTCTGGACCGCGCCGGACGTCTTCGAGCACGCGGACCCGGCCGGCTTCCGGGCGGTCGCCGACGTGCTCGCGGACAGCGGCGAGCCGGGCCGGCTCCGCGTCGTGCTCAGGCCCCGCTGACCGGCACCCACGACGGCCGCCGCTTCTGCGCGAACGCGGCGATGCCCTCCTGGCCCTCCTCGGCGGCGAAGAACCCGGCGGAGAGCTCCAGCATGTCGGCGAAGTCGTCGGCCAGGTCCGCGGCGCGGGCGCGGCGCAGCATGTCCTTGGTGGCCGCGAGCGCGGTCGGCCCACCCAGCGCCAGCATCCCGGTGTAGCGGGCCACCTCCGCGTCGAGCCGGTCGGCCGGCACGGCCGAGTTGAGCAGGCCGATCTCCACCGCGCGGGCCGCGTCGAACTTCTCGCCGGTGAGGAACAGCTCGTGCGCGGCGCGCGGGAGCAGCCGGGGCAGCACGGTGACCGAGATCACCGCGGGCACCAGCCCGAGCCGGACCTCGGTGAACGCGAACGTGGCGTCGCTGGCCGCGACCGCGATGTCGGCCGCCGCCACCATGCCGACGCCGCCCGCGCGGGCCGGTCCGGCGAGCTTGGCCACCACCGGCTTCGAGCTGGTCCAGATCTGCGTGAGGATCTCCGGGAACTCGTTGACGCCGTCGGTGCTCGAGCCGGCGGTGCCCGCCTCCTTGAGGTCCATGCCGGCGCAGAACACCGGCCCGGTGTGGTCGAGCACGATCACCCGGACCGCGTCGTCACCGGTCGCCGCGGTCAGGTGGTCGCGCAGCTCGCGACGCAGCTGCGCGGACAGCGCGTTGCGGTTGTGCGGAGAGTCCAGCGTGATCGTCGCGACGCCGTCGTCCGCCGACGTGTAGTGCACCAGCTCAGCCATGAGCCGACCCTAATGGTGGTACTGGTGCACCACCGCGTGGCCTCGGCCACGCCCGATCGCCCACTTGTTCACCGGCACGGTCGCCACGAACGCGATCGCGAGCGACGCGGCGAGGCTCGCCCAGAACAGCACCGAGCCGAGACCGGCCTCCATCGCGCCGGGGACGGCCACGACGACCGTGTTGTCGACGACCTCCATGACGGCGATCGAGAGGGTGTCGGCGGCCAGCGCCACCGGTATCGCGGCGCGCAGCGCGACGCCCGCGCGCAGCACCGGCCGGATGGTCAGCGAGTAGCCGAAAAGGAACGCGAGGGCCACCGACAGGACCACCGTCGGCAGCGTCTCCCAGCCGAACGCGGTGCCGAGGACCATCCCCAGCACCTCGCCGATCGCGCATCCGGTGAGGCAGTGCAGTGTCGCGCTCGCCGCGGTTCGCCATTGTGCGCCCATGTCGAGAACAATATACCCCTATAGGGTATATGGCAAGGACTTGGCCTGGAGTTCGCTCCAGTACCTAGGGTTCGTGCATCCGACGAAAGGACGGCACATGCGCTACCGCACCCTGGGTGGCACCGGCATCGAGGTCAGCGTCCACTGCCTGGGCGCGATGATGTTCGGCTCGGTCGGCAACCCCGACCACGACGACTGCGTCCGCATCATCCACGCGGCGCTCGACCACGGCATCAACTTCGTGGACACCGCGGACATGTACTCCGCCGGGGAGTCGGAGGAGATCGTCGGGAAGGCACTGGAGGGCCGCCGCGACGACATCGTCCTGGCCACCAAGGTGCACTTCCCGGTCGGCGACGGCCCGAACCTCGGCGGCAACTCACGCCGCTGGATCGTCCGCGAGGTCGAGGAGAGCCTGCGCCGGCTGCGCACGGACTGGATCGACCTCTACCAGATCCACCGCCCGGACCACACGACCGACATCGAGGAGACGCTGTCGGTGCTCACCGACCTCGTGCGGGCGGGCAAGATCCACGCGTTCGGCTGCTCGACGTTCCCGGCGGAGGACATCGTGGAGGCCCACCACGTCGCCTCGGCTCGGGGCCTGCACCGGTTCCGCACCGAGCAGCCGCCGTACTCGATGATCGGGCGGGGTGTCGAGCGCAGCCTGCTGCCGACCTGCCGGCGGCTGGGCATGGGCGTGCTGACCTGGAGCCCGCTGGCGGCCGGTTTCCTGTCCGGCAAGATCCGCCCCGGCGAGCCGGTCGACCTGGACACCGGTCGGGCCGCGCTCTACCCGGGCCGCTTCGACCCGTCGATCCCGGCGAACGCGGCGAAGTTCGAGGCGCTGGGCAAGCTGCTGGAGCTCGCCGCCGACATCGGCACCACGCTGCCCGAGCTGGCGGTGGCGTTCAGCGCGTCGCACCCGGCGGTGACGTCGGTGATCATCGGCCCGCGCACGATGGACCAGCTGGAGGCCGCGGTGAAGGGTGCCGGGCTGACCCTGGACGACGCGACCCTGGACCGCATCGACGAGATCGTGCCGCCGGGCACCGACCTGTACCGGGTGGACGGTGCGTCGCTGCCGCCGTCGCTGGCCGACGCGAGCCGGCGCCGCCGCCCGGTCGCCGAGCGCGCCGCGTCGAGCTGAGGCGGGTCATCCGCAACGGGTGAGGCGGCCCGGGACGGTCGCGGCCGACCATGGGTTCTCCCGATCCGGGGAGGGTGGCGGTGGACGGCAGGGTGGTGGTGGCCGTCGCCTGGGTGACCCTGACCGTCGTCGGCTGGGGGCCCGCGGCGCAGGCTCACCCGCGAGGAGCCGGCGGCCGCGTGAGCGGGCCGGTCAGCTCCCGAGCAGCCGGGCCTTCGCCGCGGTGAACTCGGCGTCGTCGAGCGCGCCGGCCGCCTTCATGTCGGCGAGCCGCTGCAGCTGGGCGGTCAGGTCGACCCCGCCGGCGGGCGGCGGTGCTGCCGCCGGCGGGCTCGCCGGCTCGGCCTCGGCGGCCTGCCGGTCGCTGCCCGCCTGTGCCTGTGCCCTGGCCTCGCCGTGCCGGTGCACCCGGCCGGACACCGCGGTCGCCGTGCCGCTGATGACGGCCGTCCTGGCCATGGTCCCCAGCAGGCCGGGGCGGCCCCTGCGTCGGCGCATCATTCCTCCTTGAGGTGGGTCAGGTCTCGTCCGGAACCGTCGCGAGGATCTCGTCGACCACCACGCCCGGGATCCGGACGTTCGCGGCGAGGACACCCCCGGAGGCCAGCACCGCGTCGCGCAACGGCAGCGCCCAGGTGTGTTCGAAGACCAGGATCGCCGCGGAGTCGCCCGCGGGCAGCGACTCGGTCAGCTCGGTCACGTCCTCGTCGGAGACGAGACCCTCCGCGTGGTCGAGCACCTCGACGAGCGGCGCCGCGGCGTCCGACCCGTCGATCTCGGCGAACTCGAGGAAGGACGTCGTGCCGTCCGCGTCCTTGGTCACCAGCAGGCCGTCGACGACCGTGATGGTGCGCGACTCGACCAGCTTGCGCAGCTCCGGCATGATCCCGCCGGTGAACGCGCTCCCGGGGAACTCGACGACGAGGATTTCGATGGGGCCCATGGCCGCGACGCTGCTGCCCGCCCGGTGCGCCCGCATCCCCCGTGGCGGGTGAGTTCGGCCCGGCGAGGCGAGGCGCCCCCACCACCTCGTGGGGACGCCTCGCCCGTACCCGGTCAGGTCACCCGATCGCGGTTGACGTCAGCACCGGGTCGGGGTTGGGGAAGCACGAGGTCGGGGCGGAGATGTCGCCCAGGAACGTCGACACGACGGCGGTGAAGGTGAGCCCCGCGTCGTCGTAGCTCGTGCCGTACAGCGTGGAGTCGATCGCACCGGACGCCCCCGCGGTCAGGTGCGCGGTGATGGTCGGCAGCTCGAAGGTCGCGCCGCCGGCGATCGGTCCCTCGAACGTCACGGTCACGATCCCGCCGGCCTCCGACCATTCCGGCGGGGTCGCGCCGAGGCCGGAGCCACCGGTCAGCTCGACACCGTCGAGCGTCGCGTTGGTGGGCACCGGGACCTTCAGCGTGAACGTGTGGACCTCCTTGACGTCGTAGCCGGCGGCCTCGGACGGCACCTGGTTGGGGCCCGGGTCCACCACGACGTCCAGCGCGCCGCCGGGCGCGACGGTGGCCGGCGCGGTCGGTCGACGGACTGGTTCAGCGTCAGGTTCTCCGCGCCGAGCGGCGTGTCGGCCTGGCAGTCGTAGGTGATGTCGTACGCCGCGGCGGACGCCGCGGGGACGAACGTGAGCACGGCGGCAGCCGCGGCGAGCGCGCCGAAACCGGCGCGCAGGGCGAACTTCATTGTCCTCACCTCGAGAAATCGATTGCAGGGCAAGAGGTTCCGGAACCGCCCTTCCGTGCTTACTCCCGAGTAGCAATCGTCGTCAAGCGTTCACGTTTGCCGGGTTGAAGCATTTGGTTGCTTTCCCACGAACGGCCGAACGGCGTGACCCGACGTAACCTTCAGGCGTAGCGCGCGCTCGCGGCGACGGCCGCGGTCTCGGCGTAGCGGTCGAGGACGAGGTCGGCGAGCGCCGGGTCCGGTCCGAGCGGCTCGGCCACGACGGCGGCCGGGTCGGCCTCGCGGGCCTGCGCGGCGATCCGGTCGGGCAGCCGGCCCGGGGCGAGGAACCACGACGCCACGGCGATCCGGCGCGCGCCGCGGGCCCGCAGCGCGGCCGCGGCGGCCGGCACGTCGGGGCGCGCCGCGCTCGCGAACGCCGCCTCGACCCCGGCCCAGCCGGACGAGCGCGCCCACTCGGTGGCCACAGTGGACACCGCCGCGTTGGCCGGCGGGTGGGAGGAGCCGGCGCCGGCGAGGATCACGCCGAGCGAGCGGTCGTCCGTCCGCGCGCCCGCCGCGCGCAGCCGCCGCAGCGCCAGGTCCGGCAGCCGCGGGTCCGGACCGAGCACGTCGGACACCGAGACCGACAGCCGCGGCAGCCGCGCGGTGGCCTCGGCGACCACCGCCGGCAGGTCGACCCGGGCGTGGAAGGCCTTGCCCAGCAACAGGGGCACCACGACCACGTCGCGGTGACCGGCGCCGTGCAGCGCGGCGAGCACGTCCGGCAGCCGGGGCGCGGACAGGTCGAGGAACGCCGCCGCGACCTCCAGCGAGGGCGCCCGCCCGCGCACCACGTCGACCAGTGCCGCGACCGTGGCCGCGGACCGCGGGTCCCTGCTGCCGTGCGCGACGGCGACCAGCGGCGGTGCCACTAGGCCTCGGTCCGCAGCGGGAGCGGCGCGCCGACGAGGCCCGCGGCGAGCGTGGTGCCGTCGGCCGGGTCGATCACCAGGAACGCGCCGGTCCGGCCGAGCGTGGCGTAGTCGTCGACCGGGATCGGCTCCGATGTCCGCAGCGACACCTGACCGATCTCGTTGAGCACCAACGACTCCGGTCCGTCGACAGTGGACAGCTTCTGCTCGTCGAACCGGCTCCGCAGCTCGCCGACCAGCGCCTGCACGGTACGCGCGCCGTGCTTGACCAGCACCCGCGCGCCCGGGCGCAGCGGCTTGTCCGCGAGCCAGGCGACCGTCGCGTCCAGCTCGTCGGTGATCACCGGCGGCTCGGCCGCGCCGGCCACCAGGTCCCCGCGCGAGATGTCGATGTCGTCGGCCAGCAGCAGGGTGACCGAGCGGCCCGGCGGTCGCCTCGGCCAGCTCGCCGTCCGGCGTGTCGATCCGGGTGACCGTCGTGCGCACGCCGGCCGGCAGCACCACGACCTCGTCGCCCGGGCGCACGCTGCCCGCGGCGATCTGGCCCGCGTACCCGCGGTAGTCCGGGTGCTCGGGCGTGCGCGGCCGGATCACGTACTGCACGGGGAAGCGCAGCGGCGCGGAGTGCGGGTCCGGCTCGACGGGCACCGTCTCCAGGTGCTCGAGCAGCGTCGGCCCGGCGTACCACGGCGTGCTCGCCGAGGGCTCCACCACGTTGTCGCCGCGCAGGGCGGACACCGGGATCGTCGTCACCGTGCCGTCCGGGTAGCCGAGCGCGGCCGCGTGCGTGCCGAACTCCTTGGCGATCACCTCGAACGTCTCCTGGTCGTAGTCCACCAGGTCGATCTTGTTCACCGCGAGCACCAGGCGCGGGACGCCGAGCAGCGCGAGGACGGCGGCGTGCCGGCGGGTCTGCTCCACCACGCCCTTGCGCGCGTCCACGAGCAGGATCGCGAGCTGCGCGGTGGACGCCCCGGTCACCGTGTTGCGGGTGTACTGCACGTGGCCGGGGGTGTCGGCGAGCACGAAGGTCCGCCGGGGCGTGGTGAAGTAGCGGTACGCCACGTCGATCGTGATGCCCTGCTCGCGCTCCGATCGCAGCCCGTCCACCAGCAGCGACAGGTCCGGTGTGGACAGTCCCTTGTCGACGCTGGCCCGGTGCACCGCGTCGAGCTGGTCGGCCAGCACCGACTTGGTGTCGTAGAGCAGCCGGCCGACCAGGGTGGACTTCCCGTCGTCGACCGAGCCCGCGGTCGCGAGCCGGAGGAGGTCGGTCATCAGAAGTAGCCCTCGCGCTTGCGGTCCTCCATGGCGGCCTCGGACATCCGGTCGTCCGCCCGGGTGGCGCCGCGCTCGGTGAGCCTGCTCGCCGACACCTCGGCGATCACGTCGGCCAGCGTGGCCGCGGTGGAGTCCACCGCGCCGGTGCACGAGCCGTCGCCGACCGTGCGGTAGCGGATCGTCCTGCGCTGCACGGCCTCGCCCTCCCGCGGGCCGCCCCACGGCCCGGAGGTCAGCCACATGCCGTCACGCCGGAACACCTCGCGCTCGTGCGCGTAGTAGATCGAGGGCAGGTCGATGGCCTCGCGGGCGATGTAGCGCCACACGTCCAGCTCGGTCCAGTTGGACAGCGGGAACACCCGCACGTGCTCGCCCGGGCGGTGCCGGCCGTTGTAGAGGTTCCACAGCTCCGGGCGCTGCCGGCGCGGTTCCCACTGGCCGAACGCGTTGCGCAGGCTGAAGATCCGCTCCTTCGCGCGGGCCCGCTCCTCGTCGCGCCGGCCACCGCCGAACACCGCGTCGAAGCGGTGCTCGGCGATCGAGTCGAGCAGCGGCATGGTCTGCAGCGGGTTGCGGGTGCCGTCGGGGCGCTCGGTCGAGCCTGCCGTCGTTGATCCAGTCCTGCACCCTGGCGACCACCAGGCGCAGCCCGTACTTCTCGGCCATCCGGTCCCGGAACTCGATCACCTCGTCGAAGTTGTGCCCGGTGTCCACGTGCAGCAGCGGGAACGGCACCGGGGCGGGCCAGAACGCCTTCACCGCGAGGTGCAGCAGCACGGTCGAGTCCTTGCCGCCGGAGAACAGGATCACCGGGCGGTCGAACTCGCCGGCCACCTCGCGCATGATGTGGATCGCCTCGGACTCGAGGCGGCCGAGGGCGTCCAGCGGGGCGGGTGCGCTGACAGGGGCGTCCATGGTGGCGGTCATCCGTGCAACCCACATTCGGTCTTGGCCAGGCCGGCCCAGCGGCCGCTGCGGGGGTCGGCCCCGGGCAGCGGCTTCGCGGTGCACGGCGCGCAGCCGATCGACAGGTATCCCTCACTCACCAGCGGGTTCTCCAGGACCCCGTTGGCCACGATGTAGTCGTTGAACTCCTCGTCGGACCAGGCCGCGATCGGGTTGACCTTCACCAGCCCGTTGCGCTCGTCCCACTGCACGATCGGCGTGTCGGCCCGGGTCGGCGCGTCGACCCGGCGCACCCCGGTCACCCAGGCGTCGTAGCCGGCGAGCGTGCGCCGCAGCGGCACCACCTTGCGCAGGAAGCAGCAGCGGTCCGGGGCGGTCCTGTTCAGCGGGCCGAACTCCGCCTCCTGGTCGGCCACCGACTGCTCGGCCTCCGCGTCCACGATCCGCACCGACGGGTAGGTCAGCTCGACCGCGTCCCGGGTCCCGACGGTCTCGGCGAAGTGGTAGCCGGTCTGCAGGAACAGCACGTGCACGTCGGGCTTGGCGCGCGCCGCGAGGTCGATCAGCACCGCGTCCTGCATGTTCGACGCGACGATCCAGGAGTCGCCGAAGGTCTCCGCGGTCCAGGCAAGCGCCTCGGCGGCGGTCGCGTCGGCCAGTTCGGCGGCCGCGGACTCCGCGAGCGCCCTGAGGTCGGTCGTGGTGGTCAACGTGTCGCCTCCGCGTGCTCCGTGGCCACGTTCAGGCCGACGAACTTGACGGTGAACACTCGCCGGCAGCCGGTGCACAGCCACGCGGCGTGCGGCTCCTCCTGCGGGCGCAGGTCCTCGTCGCCGCAGTAGGGGCAGTGGAACGGGGTCGCGCGCTCGGTCACGTGAGGTCCGCCTCCCCGGCGCGGGCGACCCACTGCGCGAACCGCTCCTCGGGCTTGCGGTTCGCGACGAACCGGCGGACCACACGCTCGACGTAGCCGGTCAGCTCGGCGCCGGTGACCTTGTGCCCGCGCAGCTTGCGGCCGAACCCGGCGTCGAGACCCAGACCGCCGCCGAGGTGCACCTGGAAGCCCTCGACCTGGTTGCCGTCGGCGTCGGTGACGATCTGGCCCTTGAGCCCGATGTCCGCGGTCTGGATCCGCGCGCAGGAGTTGGGGCAGCCGTTGATGTGCACGGTGATGGGCCGCTCGCTGAGCTCCGGGACCTCGCCGGTGATGTCGGCCAGCCGCTCCTCCAGGGCGGCGACCAGGTCCGCGGCCCGCGCCTTGGTCTCGACGATCGCGAGCTTGCAGAACTCGATGCCGGTGCAGGCCATCACGCCGCGCCGCCACGGCGACGGGTCGGTGTGCAGGCCCAGCTTGCCCAGCTCCGCGCGCAGACCGTCCACCTCGGACTGGGGCACGTCGAGCACGATCAGCTTCTGCTGCGGGGTGAACCGGACCCGGTGCGAGCCGACCCGCTCCGCCGCCTTGGCCACCGCGACCAGCGCCGAGCCGGACACCCGGCCGGCGATCGGCGCGGCGCCGACGTAGTAGTTGCCGTCGCGCTGCCGGTGCACGCCCACGTGGTCGTGGGGCCGGTCCGGCACCTCGGGCGGCGGGCCGTCGAGCAGCGGGCGCCCGAGATACTCGTTCTCCAGCACCTCGCGGAACCTCTCCGGGCCCCAGTCCTTGACCAGGAACTTGATCCGCGCGCGGTGCCGCAGCCTGCGGTAGCCGTAGTCGCGGAAGATGCTGATCACCCCGGCCCACACGTCGGCCACCTCGTCACGCGGGACCCAGGTGCCGAGTCGCCGGCCGATCATCGGGTTGGTCGACAGGCCGCCGCCGACCCACAGGTCGAATCCGGGCCCGTGCTCGGGGTGGTCGACGCCGACGAACGCGACGTCGTGCACCTCGTGCGCCACGTCGGGCAGCCCGGAGACGGCGGTCTTGAACTTGCGCGGCAGGTTCGCGAACCGCGGGTCGCCGACGAAGCGCCGCTTGATCTCCTCGATGGCCGGGGTGGCGTCGATGACCTCGTCGGAGGCGATGCCGGCGACCGGCGAGCCGAGGATGACGCGCGGGCTGTCGCCGCAGGCCTCCATCGTGGTCAGGCCCGCACCCTCGAGCCTGGTCCACACGGCGGGCATGTCCTCGACGCGGATCCAGTGGTACTGGATGTTCTGCCGGTCGGTGATGTCGGCGGTGTCGCGCGCGTAGGTCTGCGACACCTCGCCGATGACCGCGAGCTGCTCGGTGGTGACCGCCCCGCCGTCGATGCGGACGCGGAGCATGAAGTACTCGTCGTCGAGCTCCTCCGGCTCGAGGGTGGCCGTGCGGCCGCCGTCGATGCCGGGCTTGCGCTGCGTGTAGAGGCCGTACCAGCGGAACCGGCCGCGCAGGTCGCCGGGGTCGATGCCGGCGAACCCGGTGTGGGCGTAGATGTTCTCGATGCGGTCGCGGACGTTGAGCGGGTTGTCGTCCTTCTTGCTGCGCTCGTTGGGGTTGAGCGGCTCGCGGTAGCCGAGCGCCCACTGGCCCTCACCGCGCCGGGCGTGGGCTCGCTTGGCCGCGGCGGCCGGTGCCTGTCGCGCTGTGGTGGGAGTTGACACCCCTGTCCTCCAGGTTCTCGAGGCGTGACGCGCGCGCCGGAGAACCCCTGGTTTCGCGGGGGTGGTCTCGACCGGCGCGCCCGGGCGCCGGCTGGCAAGATCAATGCACGCGGCGGCGGGCTATCCGAAACGCCGGCACATCGCGCTGGAGACGCGAACGAAGTCCACGTGGCGGCGGGCCACGAGGAGGACTTCGGTCGCTGTTGACATGTGAGTCAGACTGCCACGGGTCCACGTGCTGGTCCACCGGCATCCGCATGGTGGGACGGGGTGACCCGCTTCATACCTGCGCACGTTCGAAGGTGCTCCGCATGGCCCGCGCGCCGTGCTCCATCAGGGCGCGTACCCGTGGCGCCGCGTCGTCGGGCAGCACGTCGACGATCCAGGTGAGCCGGCTGCCCGCGCCGTCCGGCATGACTTGTGCCGAGCCGTTGTAGTGGTCGAAGCCCTCCAGGATCGCGTAGGCGATCCTGCGGTTCTCGTCGTCGATGCCGACCAGCCGCTCTCGCACCGTCGCGCCGGTGAAGAACGTGACGACGCGGTCGGCGCCGTCCAGTTCGGTGCGGGTGACGAAGCCGCGGACGAGGCGTTCGTGGGGCGCGCCGAAGTCGCGCAGTGCCGCCCAGACCTCGTCCGGCGCGGCGTTGACCGTGATGTCCTGCCTGATCGATGCCATGCCGCCAGCCTCTCGTGGCCGTCTTGAACTTCCTTGCGGTGTCGGACCCTCGGCGTAGCGTGCGGTGCGTGCGGTTCTCGGCGCTGGCCCGGCGGCCGGACTTCGCGGTGTGGTCGGCGTCCTGCCGGGACCACCACGCCGGCTGGTCGCCGGACGAGGTGCGCCCGGACTACCGGCTGGTGCTGGTGCGGCGTGGCCGGTTCCGCCGTCTCGTGCCCGGCGGTCCGGTCGACCTCGACCCGACGGTCGGCTACCTCGGCGTGCCGGGGGAGGAGGAGCGCTTCGCCCACCCGGCCGGCGGGGACGATTGCACGTCGGTGAGCATCTCGGCGGACCTCGGGTCCCGCCTGGCGGGCCCCGCCCGGCCGGCGCTGTACGTGGACGCGCGGGTCGACCTCGCCCACCGCCGGATGCTGGCCGGCGCCGCGGACCCCGACTTCGCGACGGCCGAGTCCCTCGTGCGGCTGCTGGGCGGGCTCGCCGGGCCCGCACCGGGCAGGCCGTCGCGGGACGGGGCGCTGGTGGCGCGGGCCCGGGAGGCGCTGGCCGCGGACGACCCGGCAGCGGGCGGGCTGCTGTCGCTGGCCGGGCGGCTCGGGGTGTCGCCGTACCGGCTGAGCAGGGCGTTCACCCGCGAGCTGGGGGTGTCCCTGACCCGGTACCGCAACCGGGTGCGGGTGGGCCGGGCGCTGGAGCGCATCGAGCACGGCGAGACAAGCCTGGCCGGCCTGGCCGCCGACCTCGGCTTCGCCGACCAGGCCCACCTGTGCCGGACGGTCCGCGACCACGTCGGCCACACGCCGACCGCCCTGCGCCGGCTGCTCGCGCCGCGCTGACCGTCACTCCGGTTCGGCCGTGCCGTCCGGCCACACGCACGGCGAGGTGGCGATGAGTACGAGTCGCCCCTGTGCGGAGGCGGTGACTCGCATCCGGAACCCGTCGCTGTTGTTCTCGACCCAGATGGACTCGCGTTTGGGCCTTTCGTCGTCCAGGACGCGGAAGTTGTGGTCGCGCCACCAGCGCTCCAGGTCGGCGACGTACTTCGGGTTCTCCTCGGGCGGGAGGTCGTGGATCTGGTAGTCGACGGAAGCGATCTTGCGTCCGGCGGGCCCGTTGTCGGTGGGGTCCTCGCAGTCGTAGGTGTCGATCAGCCCGGGTTCCGGTCGGGCTTGTGGCGGTAGCACCGCGAGGGCCTCGCGGAAGTACTCCTCCACGCGTTGCTCGGCCTGCTGGACGGTGATGGTGTTGTGCATTCCCGGCTCCGTTCCACAGCCTGCGACGAGGAGGACGGCCAACGACAGCAGACCGCTCCCCGTTGATCTGACCTTGGTCATGTCGTTGGTTCCCCCGCGATGATCAGTCCGATGTTCTCCAATGCCTTGTTGCCGTGGTCCCAGTACTGGCTGTGCGCCTCGCTGCTCAGTCCGCCCTGGTAGTCGGGGCCTCTGGTACCGGGATCGGACTCGAACACGTTGGCGCCGAACGCGCTTCCGGTGGGGTCGGGGCCGTGCACGTCGGTGTTGATCGGGAGGGGGAACGGCAGGTTGGACGCGTGGATGATGTCGTGCTCCGCGACGGTTGCGTGCACGTGCTCGGCCGGCAGGTTCAGATCGGCGACGTTGTCTACGCCGACGCCCGGGCTGCCTACGAACACCACGTCGTCGGCGTCGAGCCCCTCGCTGGCCGCCGTGTGCCCGATGACCGTCGAGCCGTAGCTGTGGCCGATCACCGTGTTGTGCGACCGCGGTCCCTCGTGAGTGGCGCGCAGGCCGTCCTGGAAACTGTCCAGCTCCTGCTTGGCATTGTCCGCGTAGCTGGTGTCGGCGGCTTCGACGAGATCCTGCGGCGCGGCATAGCCGACCCAGGTGATCACGGAGGTGGATGGCGAGTCGGCGTTGGAGGCCGCGCGGGCCATCCTGTCCGCCCGGTCCATGTCGCCGTTGATGCTGTTCAGGCCGGCGCCGGTGCCGGGTACGTAGGTGGCCACGTTGGTGGCGGTGTCCGGGTTGCCCATGGCGACGATGGCCTGACCGTTGTCGGCGTCAATGCCGAGCAGGTAGGCGTCCAGCTGCCCGGCCCCGCGGTTGTCCAGCCGGTGTCCGATGTCGTCGAGACCGCGGAGCCTGGCCGCAAGCTCGTCCATCCGGCCCCGCAGTTCGAGCACTTCCAGGGGGTTGGCTCGCAGGCGCCCGCGGAGCTCGTCGAGCTGGGCGGTGAGGTCGGCTCGTTGCTCGGCGAGCAGCCCGCGGTTGGCGGTGTCGCGGTACTCGGCGGGGATGCCGTCCGTCGAGCCGACCCATGCCGGGCGGGTGGCGATCAGCTCGTTGCGCTCCTCCTCGGACAGGCCCAGCCACCAGTCGTCGATCTGGCCCGGGTCACCACCCGGCGGCGGGTTCAGCCGCGCCTGGTGGCCGTGCGCGTCCGGATACCTCGCCGGATACGTGGCCCGGCGCAGCGCATCGGCGAGCTCCTCGTCGACGGTGGCGGCCCGGGCCATGATCCCCGCTATCCGGTCGCGCAACCCCTGCGAGATCCGCAGGCGCTCCGCCGCCTCCTCGGAGTCCGGGGCCGGCGCCACCGCGGTCTCGGTCAGCAGCTCGCCGGCCTCGGTGATCGTCATGTCGTGGTACCGGGCCAGGTGCTCGGCCTCCTCCTGGTCGTGGCGCAGCGCCTCGATGGCGTCGGCCGCCGACCACAGCGCCCGCTTCACCGGGTCGGTCTCCTGACCGAGCTCGTCGAACACCCCGACCAGCCGCACCCGCTCCGCCCGCGCCCGGTCGGACGCGTCGCCGTGCCACTCCTTGGGCTGGGCCCAGTTCAGCGCCTCGGCCAGCCGGCCCAGCTCGTCGGCCCGGAGCTGGACCTGCCGGGCCGCCTCGTCCACCGCGGCGGCGTCCCAGTCCCGGATCTCGCCCCACGTGCCGCTCATTCGTACCTCCGGTACCGCGGGTCGGCGGACCGCAGGTGCGCCCCGGCCGCCGCCTCGTCGCGCGCGTACTCGTCGGCGGTGTGGCCGAGGTCGGTGCCCAACCGGACGACGTCGTCGCCCAGCATCCGCAGTCGGGTCTCCCACATGGTGCCCAGCGCCTCGGCCGCCCCGGCCGACGCGCTGCCCGGCAGCGCCCGCTCGACACCGGACGCCGCCGCGGGCAGGTCGACCTTCCTCGCGTCCTCACCCGCGGCGACGCAATCCCGGCCGCACGAGCGGATCTCCTCGATGACCACCTCGTAGCCGTCCACGAACAGCCTCCCCAGTCGCCTGACCACACTGTGACAGCGGGCAGGCGGCCGGGGTTTCGTGAAGCGGCCGAATCAGGTAGTCCTACGCAGCGACATCACCCGACCGGGTCAACGGCTCGGGTCGCGGACCGCTCCCATGGAGGCGTCCGTGGCCAGGCGGGCGTAGGCGCGCAGGGCCGCGGTGACCGGACGCCGGCGGTCCACCGGCTGCCACGGGCGCTCGCCCGCCTCCATCTTCTCCCGGCGGTCGGCCAGCACCTCGGGGTCGACCAGCAGCTCGAGGCGCCGCTCGTGGACGTCGATCAGGATGCGGTCGCCGTCCTCCACCAGGCCGATGGCGCCGCCGCCCGCGGCCTCGGGGGAGATGTGGCCGACCGCCAGGCCCGACGTCCCGCCGGAGAACCGGCCGTCGGTGATCAGCGCGCACTTCTTCCCCAGGCCCGCGCCCTTCAGGAACGCCGTGGGGTGCAGCATCTCCTGCATGCCCGGCCCGCCCGCCGGTCCCTCGTAGCGCACCACGAGCACCTCGCCGGGCTGGATCTGCTTGGACAGGATCACCGAGACGGCCTGCTCCTGGCTCTCCACCACGCGCGCCGGCCCCTCGAAGCGGAACAGCTCCTCCTCGATGCCGGCCGCCTTGATCACCGCGCCGTCCTCGGCGAGGTTGCCGCGCAGCACGGCCAGCCCGCCCTCGGCGGTGTAGGCGTGCTCGGCGTCGCGGATGCAGCCGCCCGCCGCGTCGGTGTCCAGCGACGACCAGCGGTTCGTCGTCGAGAACGCCCGCGTGGTGCGCACCCCGCCGGGTGCCGCGTGGTACAGCTCGACGGCCGCCTCGGACGGCGAGGAGGACCGGATGTCCCAGGAGCCGAGCCACTCGGCCATCGACGGGCTGTGCACCGTGTGCACGTCCTCGTTCAGCAGCCCCGCGCGCCACAGCTCGCCCAGGATCGCCGGGATGCCACCGGCCCGGTGCACGTCCTCCATGTGGTACGCCGAGTTCGGCGACACCTTCGACACGCACGGCACCCGCCGGCTGATCTCGTCGATGTCGGCGAGGGTGAACTCGACCTCGCCCTCGCGCGCGGCGGCCAGGATGTGCAGCACGGTGTTCGTGGACCCGCCCATGGCCATGTCCAGCGCCATCGCGTTGACGAACGCCTCGCGGGTGGCGATCGAGCGTGGCAGCGCGGTCGCGTCGTCGTCGCGGTACCAGCGCCGGGCCAGCTCCATCACGGTCGTGCCGGCGCGGGCGAACAGGTCGCGGCGCGCGGCGTGCGTGGCGAGCGTGGACCCGTTGCCGGGCAGCGCCAGGCCGAGCGCCTCGGTCAGGCAGTTCATCGAGTTGGCGGTGAACATGCCCGAGCACGACCCGCAGGTCGGGCACGCGGACCGCTCGATCTCGGTGAGGCCGGCCTCGTCGACGTTGTCGTTGGCGGACGCGGAGATCGTGGTGATCAGGTCCGACGAGGCGTGCGCGACGCCGTCGACGACGACCGCCTTGCCCGCCTCCATCGGTCCGCCGGAGACGAACACGGTCGGGATGTTGAGGCGCATCGCGGCGTTGAGCATGCCGGGCGTGATCTTGTCGCAGTTCGAGATGCACACCAGCGCGTCCGCGGCGTGCGCGTTGACCATGTACTCGACGCTGTCCGCGATGATCTCCCGGGACGGCAGCGAGTAGAGCATGCCGCCGTGCCCCATCGCGATGCCGTCGTCGACCGCGATGGTGTGGAACTCGCGGGCGACGCCGCCGGCCTCGCGGATCGCCTCGGCCACGATGTCGCCGAGGTCGCGCAGGTGCACGTGGCCCGGCACGAACTGGGTGTAGGAGTTGGCGATCGCCACGATCGGCTTGCCGAAGTCGCCGTCGGTCATGCCGGTGGCCCGCCACAGCGAGCGCGCGCCCGCCGCGTTGCGACCGTGGGTGGTGATGCGGGAACGGAGCTCAGGCACGGCTCCTCCAGTCTATTTCGCCTGGTGGCTGTCTTGTGGGGCTCTGCTTGTGAGTCTTGGATTGATCAACGTGACCTCAGGGGAACGTGATGCCACCCAGCCACAAGTACATGGGCATCCGCACCATCCTGTGGAACGTGACCGACACATTTCAATCCCGGGGAGGCGGAACTGTGGGATCGTCCAGCCGGCCGCCGCTGACCAGCGCCAGCGCGGGGAGGTGGCGCGTGCGGACCGTCGGCAGCGTCTGCTCCCGGCCCTCGTCGAGCACCGCGCGCACCCAGGACCGCTCGGACACGCGCAGCGCGCGGATGTCTCCCCAGTGCAGCTCGTGGCGGCCGAACATGGTCCGTGCCACCACCCCGTCGGCGTCCGCGACGGTGCGCAGCCGCAGCACCCAGATGATCGCGACGAGGGGCACCACATAGATGAGGAACAGCCACGGCGCGGCGAACGCGAACGGTGTCGCGGTCACGGCGAGCAGCAGGGCACCGAGCACGGCGGTCGCGGGGATGCGGAAGACGAGCCGGGTCGGTGCCTGCGGGGTGGTCACGGAGAATATCGTCGCCATGTCCACCATCCGGGATCACAATCCCGCAGAGTTGACGTCCACACTGCGAGAGCACTAGCGTCTGTCATCGTGCAGAAGCAGACCGGTCTCGTACTTCCCAGGCGCGTTCGACGCTGAGGAAGCCCAGGCTGCGTCGAACGCGCCACCCTCGTACGACCTGAGCAGGTCGGCGGGGGTTTTTTCATGCCATGCGTGAGAGCCTGGACACGAGGTCACTGTGACCAGCGAGTCCGAGACACCATCGACCACACCAGAGGCAGAAGCCGATGACCAGTGCGACACAGCGGCCCAACCCGGTCGCCGCGACCCCCGGGCCGCCGCGGCCCCACGGAGCCCGACCCAAGCCCGCGCCGCCGACGGGAACCCCCGTTCGAGTGACCGGCGCCCAGTCGCTCGTCAGGTCCCTCGAGGCGGTAGGCGTCGAGGTCGTCTTCGGTATTCCGGGGGGCACGATCCTGCCCGCGTACGACCCGCTGCTCGACTCGACCAAGGTCCGCCACGTCCTGGTCCGCCACGAGCAGGGCGCCGGGCACGCGGCGACCGGCTACGCACAGGCGACCGGCGAGGTCGGGGTGTGCATGGCCACCTCCGGCCCGGGCGCGACGAACCTGGTCACCCCGCTCGCCGACGCCAACATGGACTCCGTGCCGGTCGTGGCGATCACCGGCCAGCAGACCCGTGCGCTCATCGGCACCGACGCCTTCCAGGAAGCCGACATCTGCGGCATCACGCTGCCGATCACCAAGCACAACTTCCTCGTCACCGACCCCGCGGAGATCCCGCGGACGATCGCCGAGGCGTTCCACCTGGCCAGGACCGGCCGGCCGGGACCCGTGCTCGTCGACATCCCCAAGGACGTCCTGCAGGAGACCACGTCGTTCGCGTGGCCGCCGGAGATGCGGCTGCCCGGCTACAAGCCGACCACCCGCCCGCACGGCAAGCAGGTCCGCGAGGCCGCGAAGCTGATCACCAACGCCCGGCGGCCGGTGTTCTACGTCGGCGGCGGCGTGATCAAGGCGCAGGCGTCCGCCGAGCTCAGGACGCTGGTCGAGCTGACCGGGATCCCGGTGGTCACCACGCTGATGGCGCGCGGCGCGTTCCCCGACTCGCACCGCCAGCACCTCGGCATGCCCGGCATGCACGGCTCGGTCGCGGCCGTGGCCGCCATGCAGAAGGCGGACCTGCTGATCGCCCTCGGTGCCCGGTTCGACGACCGGGTGACCGGCCAGCTGTCGTCGTTCGCCCCGGACGCCCAGATCGTGCACGCGGACATCGACCCGGCGGAGATCTCCAAGAACCGGCGGGCGGACGTGCCGATCGTCGGCGACTGCAAGGAGATCATCGGCGAGCTGACCAGCGCGGTGCGCGCCGAGTACGGCCCGAAGGGCACCGCGCCGGAACTGTCCGCCTGGTGGGCCCAGCTGGACTCGCTGCGGGCGACGTTCCCGCTCGGCTACGAGTGGCCCGACGACGGCTCGCTGTCCCCGCAGTACGTGATCGAGCGGATCGGCCGGATCGCCGGGCCGGACGCGATCTACGCCGCGGGCGTGGGCCAGCACCAGATGTGGGCGGCGCAGTTCATCTCCTACGAGAAGCCGGCCACCTGGATCAACTCCGGCGGGCTGGGCACCATGGGCTTCGCCGTGCCGGCCGCGATGGGCGCCAAGTTCGGCCGGCCGGACAAGGTCGTCTGGGCGATCGACGGCGACGGCTGCTTCCAGATGACCAACCAGGAGCTCGCCACCTGCGCGATCGAGGGCGCGCCGATCAAGGTCGCGGTCATCAACAACGGCAACCTGGGCATGGTCCGCCAGTGGCAGAACCTCTTCTACTCCGAGCGCTACTCGCAGACCGACCTCGGCACGCACAAGCATCGCATCCCGGACTTCACCCTGCTCGCCGAGGCGCTCGGCTGCGCGGGACTACGCTGTGAGTCCAAAGAGGATGTCGACCGGGTGATCAACCGGGCGATGGAGATCAACGACCGCCCGGTGGTCATCGACTTCGTGGTCGGCAAGGACGCCCAGGTGTGGCCGATGGTCGCCGCGGGCACCGGCAACGACCAGATCATGGCCGCGCGCGGCATCCGCCCGCTGTTCGACGAGGACTGAGCCCATGAGTACCCATACGTTGTCGGTTCTGGTGGAGAACAAGCCCGGCGTGCTCGCCCGCGTCGCGGGCCTGTTCTCCCGGCGCGGCTTCAACATCGAGTCCCTCGCGGTCGGGCCGACCGAGCACGTCGACGTGTCCCGGATGACGATCGTGGTCGCCGTCGACGAGCTACCGCTCGAGCAGGTGACCAAGCAGCTCAACAAGCTGGTGAACGTCATCAAGATCGTGGAGCTGGACCCGGGCGTGTCGGTCCAGCGCGAGTTGCTGCTGGTCAAGGTCCGGGCCGACGCGACCGTGCGGACCCAGGTCCTGGAGACCGTGCAGCTGTTCCGGGCCAAGGTGGTCGACGTGTCGCCGGAGGCGCTCACCGTGGAGGCCACCGGCACTGCAGACAAGCTCGAGGCGTTGCTGCGCATGCTTGAGCCCTACGGCGTCCGCGAGATGGTGCAGTCCGGCATGGTCGCCATCGGCCGCGGACCGCGCTCCATCACCGCCACGGGCGTCCGCTGAGTTTTCGTATACCCAGGAAGGAAGTACACACGAGCATGGCAGTCGAGATCTTCTACGACGACGATGCGGACCTCTCGATCGTCCAGGGCCGCCGCGTCGCGGTCATCGGCTACGGCAGCCAGGGCCACGCGCACGCACTCTCCCTGCGTGACTCCGGTGTGGACGTTCGGATCGGACTGCCCGAGTCGTCGAAGTCGCGCGCCAAGGCCGAGGAGGAGGGCCTCACGGTCCAGACCCCGGCCGAGGCCGCCGCGTGGGCCGATCTGATCATGATCCTCGCGCCGGACACGAAGCAGCGGCAGATCTACGCCGAGGACGTCGCGCCGAACCTCAACTCCGGGGATGCGCTGTTCTTCGGGCACGGCTTCAACATCCGCTACGGCCTCATCACCCCGCCGTCCGATGTGGACGTGGCGATGGTGGCGCCGAAGGGTCCCGGGCACCTGGTGCGCAGGCAGTTCGTGGACGGCAAGGGCGTGCCCTGCCTGATCGCGGTCGAGCAGGACGCGTCGGGCAACGGGCAGGCGCTCGCGCTGTCCTACGCCAAGGGCATCGGCGGCTCGCGGGCCGGCGTGATCAAGACCACCTTCAAGGAGGAGACCGAGACCGACCTGTTCGGCGAGCAGGTGGTGCTCTGCGGCGGCACGACCGCGCTGGTGCAGGCCGGGTTCGAGACCCTGGTCAACGCGGGCTACGCGCCCGAGGTGGCCTACTTCGAGTGCCTGCACGAGCTGAAGCTGATCGTCGACCTCATGTACGAGGGCGGCATCGCGCGGATGCGGTACTCGATCTCCGACACCGCCGAGTACGGCGACGTGACCCGGGGTCCCCGGGTGATCACCGACGCGGTACGCGAGGAGATGCGCAAGATCCTCGGCGAGATCCAGAACGGCGACTTCGCCAAGGAGTGGGTCGCCGAGGACCAGGCCGGCCGCCCGAACTTCACCAAGCTCGTCGAGGCGGGCGAGCAGCACCCGATCGAGGAGGTCGGGCGCAAGCTGCGCGGCCTGATGTCCTGGGTCGACCGCCCCATCACCGAGACCGCCTGACCGTGTCCCCCGGGCATGCCCGCCGCGTGCGGGCGTGCCCGGGCCGGTCGGGTATACCTTCTTGCCATGAGTGACGAGGGCACCCGCGCCACCGCGCCGATCTACGACGACAAGGCACACGTGCGCGGCAAGCTCGACCTGACCGCCGCCGAGTGGCAGCGCGCGGCCGAGCCGGACGCCGACCCGGACGGCGAGTACGTGGAGATCGCGTTCGTGCCGCACACGGACGGCAAGACCTACATCGCCATGCGCAACTCGAAGTACACCGGCCCCGACGACACGGTCCTCGTGTTCACCGAGTCGGAGTGGGAGGCCTTCGTGGAGGGCGCCAAGGCCGGGGAGTTCGACGAACCCTGGTGAGGGCGGACCCGGCCCGTCACCCACACGGTTACTCTTGCGCCGATCGGGAGCGCCTCGTGGAGCGTTCCGGCGGCGGGGATCCCGCCGCCGAGACGGACGCACTGGTCAAACACCGCGCGCGGTCGCTGTCGGGTGGCTCACCACATCGTGGAACGGTCCGGGCGACCTCCTAGACTGCCTCCAGGTTGGTTACAGCGCTGTAACCGCGCCCCCAACAACCGCGCACATCTCTTGGAGCTCGCGCCGTGACGCAGTCAGCCCGCCCCGTTGTCCTGATCGCTGAGAAGCTCGCCCCGTCGGTCATCGACGTGTTCGGCGACGAGGTGGAGGTACGCCACGTCGACGGCACCGACCGCCCGGCGCTGCTGTCCGCCGTCGCCGACGCGGACGCGCTGCTGGTCCGGTCGGCCACCAAGGTCGACGCCGAGGTGTTCGCCGCGACCACCAAGCTGAAGGTCGTCGCCCGCGCCGGGGTCGGCCTGGACAACGTCGAGGTGCCGGCCGCCACCGCCCGCGGCGTGCTGGTCGTGAACGCGCCGACCTCCAACATCGTCTCCGCCGCCGAGCACGCGGTCGCCCTGCTGCTCTCGCTCGCCCGGCGGGTGCCGGCCGCGGACGCGAGCCTGCGCGCGGGCGAGTGGAAGCGCAGCTCGTTCTCCGGCGTGGAGATCTCCGGCAAGACCGTCGGCGTGGTCGGTCTCGGCAAGATCGGCCAGCTGTTCTCCCAGCGCCTGGCCGCGTTCGGCACCGAGCTGATCGCCTACGACCCCTACGTGTCCCCGGCCCGCGCCGCCCAGCTCGGCATCGAGCTCGTCGACCTCGACGAGCTGCTGGCCAGGGCCGACGTCATCTCGATCCACCTGCCCAAGACGCCGGAGACCAAGGGCCTCATCGGCGCCGACCAGCTCGCCAGGACCAAGCCGGGCGTGCTCATCGTCAACGCCGCCCGCGGCGGGCTCATCGACGAGCAGGCACTGGCCGACGCGGTGCGCGACGGCCACGTCGGCGGTGCCGGTGTCGACGTGTTCGTGGAGGAGCCCACCACCACCAGCCCGCTGTTCGAGCTGCCCAACGTGGTCGTCACGCCGCACCTCGGCGCGTCGACCGGCGAGGCGCAGGACCGGGCCGGCACCGACGTGGCCCGGTCGGTGCTGCTGGCACTGCGCGGGGACTTCGTGCCGGACGCGGTGAACGTCGCCTCCGGCGGCACGGTCGGCGAGGAGGTGCGGCCCTACCTGCCGCTCACCCAGAAGCTGGGCAGGCTGCTGTCGGCACTGTCGCCGCACGCGCCCACGTCGATCGGTGTCGAGGTGCGCGGCGAGCTGTCCAATGAGGACGTTCAGATCCTGCCGCTGGCGGCCATGCGCGGGGTGTTCTCCGGCGTGGTCGAGGACCAGGTGACGTTCGTCAACGCACCGCGGCTGGCCGAGGAGCTCGGCGTCGAGGCGACGCTGCGCAAGGAGCCGGAGAGCACGAACCACCGCAGCCTGGTGACCCTGCGCGCGGTGTACGCGGACGGCGACTCGCTGAGCGTCTCCGGCACGCTGACCGGCCTGGACGAGGTCGAGAAGCTCGTCGAGGTCAACGGCCGGCACTTCGACCTGCGGGCCGAGGGCGTGCTGCTGCTGCTCGAGTACACCGACCGGCCCGGCGTCATGGGCACCGTCGGCACCCTGCTCGGCGGCGTCGGCATCAACATCGAGGCGGCGCAGATCAGCCAGACGACCGACAAGGCGGACGCGGTGATGCTGCTGCGCGTCGACCGGCCCGTGGACCAGTCGGTTCTCGAGTCGATCGGCACCGCGGCGCAGGCGACGATCATCCGGGCGGTCGACTTCGGCTGACTTCGTGACCGCGACACCACCTAGTCGGGTGGCCGTGGGCGGAGTTCGGAGCACTTCCCGGTAATCTTCCCTGGAAATACTTTGGTCCCGTCATTCCGGGAGGTGTGTGCATGCGGCTCGCGGTGATCCCCGGTGACGGGATCGGGCCGGAAGTGATCGCCGAGGCGCTCAAGGTGCTCGGCGAGGTCGTGCCCGATGTCGAGGTCACCCGCTACGACCTCGGTGCCGCCAGGTGGCACTCGACCGGCGAGTTGCTGCCCGAATCCGTACTCGGCGAGCTGCGTCAGCACGACGCGATCCTGCTGGGTGCGGTCGGCGACCCGTCGGTGCCCAGCGGCATCCTCGAGCGCGGCCTGCTGTTGCGGCTGCGGTTCGAGCTCGACCATCACGTGAACCTTCGTCCGGCCCGGCTGTACCCGGGCGTGCAGAGCCCGCTGGCGAGTCCCGGTGAGATCGACATGCTCGTGATCCGGGAGGGCACCGAGGGCCTGTACGCCGGCAACGGCGGACTGTTGCGAAAGGACACTCCACACGAGATCGCCACCGAGGTGAGCGTGAACACCTCCTACGGCGTCGAGCGGGTGGTGCGCGACGCGTTCGCGCGCGCGGTGTCCCGGCCCCGCAAGCACCTGACGCTGGTGCACAAGACGAACGTGCTGACCCACGCCGGCTCGCTGTGGTCGCGGGTGGTCGAGGAGGTGTCGCTGCAGCACCCCGACGTGACGGTCGCCTACCAGCACGTCGACGCGGCGACGATCCACATGGTGACCGACCCCGGCCGCTTCGACGTGATCGTCACGGACAACCTGTTCGGCGACATCCTCACCGACCTGGTGGCCGCGGTGACCGGCGGCATCGGCCTCGCGGCCAGCGGGAACATCGACATCACCCGCCGCAACCCGTCGATGTTCGAGCCGGTCCACGGCAGCGCGCCGGACATCGCCGGCCAGGGCATCGCCGACCCGACGGCCGCGGTGCTGTCGGTGGCGCTGCTGCTCGACCACCTGGGTCAGCGCGAGGCGTCCCGCCGGATCGAGGCGTCGGTGGCCTTCGACCTGGCGACGCGGGACCACCCGTCGCCGGGCAGCACGTTCGCGATCGGCGACCGCCTCGCGGCGCTGGTCTCCTCGAACAACCCGACCACGAGCGCGGAGATCTAGACCCTCCCGGCGTCGCCGCGGGTGCCGGACGTCCGGCACCCGCGGCGACGCCGTCTTCGGGGCCGATGCCCGCCACGACCGTCCCAGCGAGTGGGACGAGGCGACCGCGAGCTGGTACGCGCGGGCGGGGTGTGCCATGATGCGACCATGACCACTCTTGCCGTGATCATTATCGACGGGCGCGCCGGGTAGCAGAGCTACACGACCCGGCGCGCTGACCTCTCGCATCCCCGCGGGAGGTTTTTTTGTTGCCTCGACCCGGAAGAAAGGCACGATCGTGACCCGCACGGCCCCCGCCGAGACCCCCCTCGGCGACGCGTTCCACGTATACGACACGACCTTGCGCGACGGGGCGCAGCGGGAGGGCATCTCCTACTCGGTGGCCGACAAGCTCGCCGTCACGCGGCTGCTCGACGACGTCGGCGTCGGGTTCATCGAGGGCGGCTGGCCGGGGGCGCTGCCCAAGGACACCGAGTTCTTCGTCAAGGCCCGCGACCTGGAGCTGCGGCACGCGGCGCTCGTGGCGTTCGGGGCCACGCGCAAGGCCGGCGTGCGTGCCGAGGAGGACCCGCAGGTCCGCGCGCTGCTCGACTCGCTGGCGCCGGTGGTCACGCTGGTGGCCAAGTCCGACGTCCGGCACATCGAGCGGGCGCTGCGCACCGATGTCACCGAGGCGTGCGCGATGGTGGGCGACACGGTGGCGTTCCTCGTCCGGGAGGGGCGCCGGGTGTTCCTCGACGCGGAGCACTTCTTCGACGGGTTCGCCCACGACCCGGACTGCGCGCTGCGGGTGCTCACCGCGGCGATGGAGGCCGGCGCCGACGTCGCGGTGCTGTGCGACACCAACGGCGGGCAGCTCCCGTTGCAGCTGGCCGACACCGTCGGCGAGGTGATCGCGCGCACCGGGTTCCGCGTCGGCATCCACTGCCAGGACGACACGGGGTGCGCGGTCGCGAACAGCGTCGCGGCGGTCCAGGCCGGCGCGACGCAGGTGCAGTGCACCGCCAACGGCTACGGCGAGCGGGCCGGCAACGCCGACCTGTTCGCCGTCGTGGGCAACCTCGTCACCAAGCTCGGCATGCCGGTGCTACCCACCGAACGCGTGCCGGAGCTGTCCAGGGTCTCGCATGCCCTGGCCGAGATCGCCAACATCGCACCCGACACCCACCAGGCCTATGTCGGGTCGTCGGCCTTCGCCCACAAGGCGGGGCTGCACGCGAGCGCGATCAAGGTGGATCCGTTGCTGTACAACCACATCGACCCTGAGGTCGTCGGCAACGACATGCGGGTGCTGGTCACCGAGATGGCCGGCCGGGCGAGTCTCGAGCTCAAGGGACGCGAGCTCGGGGTGGACCTGGCCGGCCGTCCGGAGGCGCTGTCCAGCTCGGTGCGCAAGGTCAAGGAGCTCGAGTCGCGCGGCTGGTCGTTCGAGGCGGCCGACGCGTCGCTGGAGCTGCTGCTGCGCCGCGAACTGGCCGAACTGGACGGTCCGCCGTTCACCCTGGAGTCCTACCGGGTGATCCTGGACCACCGGCCCGGCGGCGAGGTCGTCTCCGAGGCGACGGTCAAGGTGCACGTCGCGGGCACGCGGGTGATCGCCACCGAGGAGGGCAACGGTCCGGTGCACGCGCTGGACGCCGCGCTGCGCACGGCGCTCGCGCCGCACCTGCCCTGGCTCGGCGAGGTGGCGCTGACCGACTACAAGGTGCGCATCCTCACCGAGGCGCCGGGCACCGACGCGGTCACCCGCGTCCTGGTCGAGTCGACCGACCACGAACGCGAGTGGACCACGGTCGGCGTGCACGGCAACATCGTCGAGGCGAGCTGGCTCGCGCTCTGCGACGCGCTCGTGCACAAGGCGCTGCGGGTGGGTGAGCGGGCGGCTCAGCCGGTGAACAGCGTCAGCCCGTAGCGCGAGAGGATCCGGTTGACCGGGGTGAAGTAGCTGGTGCCACCGGCCGAGCAGCTGCCCGAGCCGCCGAACGGCACGCCCTGGGCCTGGCTGCCCGAGACGTAGGCGATCGGGCCGCTGCCGGGCTCCAGGCAGATGCTGGTCCTGGTCAGCCCGGTCACCACGCCGCCGCCGTAGTTGATCGTCTGGTTCAGCGCGGTGACGATGCCGCAGTGGGTCCCGGTCACCCGGTCGAGCAGGCAGACCGAGCCGCCGACCGGGGTCGGGGTCGAGCCGGTGATGGTGACCTTGCCGGAGCCGGTGTCGATCCACGGCACGAGCGTCCAGGCGGCCGTGTTGGTGATGCGGACGACCGTGTAGCCGGTCGCCGAGCTCGCGGGACCGACCAGGACGTCGGCGCCGCTGTAGAGGGTGGTCGCGCCGGCGCAGCCCGGGCCGGCGACGAGGTAGCCGGACGAGCCGCCGGTCGCGGCGAACGCCGCGGTGCAGTGGTAGAACCCGCCGGGGGTGAACAGGATGCTGCCGCCGCCGATCGGGGCGGGGCCGGCGTGTGCCGTGGCCGGTAGGCCGAGCAGGCAGGCGACCAGCGCGGTGAGGGTGGCCAGTAGTCGTCGCATGAGAACACTCCGTTTGCAGGGGAACGGTGCTTCGACACAAGCACGCGCGGGCGCCCGGTGCCTATCCGGCAACCAGGGGACCTGCGGATAGGGTGGCCGGGTGCGAATCGCTCGTGTAGCCCATCCCGCCGGGGTCGCCTTCGTCACCGTCGAGGGCGAGGGGGAGGACCTCGTCGCGCGGGAGGTGGCCGACCACCCGTTCGGCCAGCCGACGTTCACCGGCAAGAGCTGGCCGTGGGCCGATGTCCGCGCGCTGGCCCCGATCCTGCCGTCGAAGGTGGTGTGCATCGGCAAGAACTACGCCGACCACGCGCGCGAGATGGGCGGCGAGCCGCCGGCCGACCCGGTGATGTTCCTCAAGCCGTCGACCGCGGTGATCGGCCCGGGCGCGGCGATCAAGCTGCCGCCCGACTCGAACCGGGTGGACTACGAGGGCGAGCTGGTGGCGGTGATCGGCCGCCCGTGCCGCGACGTGCCCGCCGCGCAGGCCGCGTCGGTGATCCTGGGCTACACGATCGGCAACGACGTCACCGCGCGCGACCAGCAGAAGGCCGACGGCCAGTGGACCCGCGGCAAGGGCCACGACACGTTCTGCCCGCTGGGCCCGTGGATCGACACCGCGGCGGACCCGTCGGACGTGGCCATCTCGACCACTGTGGACGGTGAGACCAAGCAGGAGTCGCGGACCTCGCTGCTGCTGCACGACGTGCCGGCCCTGGTGGAGTGGGTCTCGCGGGTGATGACCCTGCTCCCCGGCGACGTCATCATGACCGGCACCCCCGCCGGCGTCGGCCCCCTGACCGCCGGCCAGACGGTGTCGGTGACCGTCGAGGGCATCGGCACCCTGTCCAACCCGGTCACCCCGCGCTGCAGCCGCGACGCTGGGCGAGCCCGCGACTCGAACAGCAGGTGAGCCCGGGTCGAGCGACTCCCGCGGTCGAGCCGACGCCTCACGCGGTGAGCGACGCCTCACGCGGTCGAGCCGACGCCTCACGCGGTCGAGCCGACGCCTCACGCGGTCGAGCCGACGCCTCACGCGGTCGAGCCGACGCCTCACGCGGTCGAGCCGACGCCTCACGCGGTCGAGCCGACGCCTCACGCGGTCGAGCCGACGCCTCACGCGGTCGAGCCGACGCCTCACGCGGTCGAGCCGACGCGGTCGAGCCGTCGCCACGCGGTCGAGCCGACGCTGGGTGTCGCCGACCGTGCCCAACAACACCTGCCGGTGCGACGTCGGCGGGTCGGCTCGGCGGCGCACGGAGTCGACTCGCCCGCGCCACGGGTCGACTCGGCGACGTGAGAGGTCGACTCGCCCGCGTGGCGGGTCGGTTCGGCGGCCTGGCTCAGCGCTACCGGCCGGCGATCACGCAGGTGGGCGAACCCGTGGCGAACCGCGACGCCGGGCCGCCGGACAGCGGGAACGAGACGATCGCGTCGTCGAGCTGGGCGGCGACGTGGCAGGTGCCGTCGACGATCGAGAAGTGCCGGGGGAACGCGCCGCTCGGGTGGTCGGCGATCGCCGTCGGGGTGGGGCCGGCCAGGTCGAACTCGGTCACGCAGTCCGGGCCCCGGTTGGACAGGTACAGGCGGTCGCCCGGCGATCTCGATGTGGGCCACGTGGTTCGGGCCCGCGGTGTAGGGCGACGCGGTGGCCGGGACGGCGCCCAGCGGGGTGAACGTGCCGGGCGGGCCCTCGCGGACGGTCACCAGCGTGCCGGCCAGCTCGCCCGCCACGTACGCCAGGTCCGTGCCCGGCCGGCGGACCAGCTCGCGCGGGCCGGTGCCGGGCGGCATGGCCGACACGGCGAGCGGCTCCAGCCTCCCGGCGGCGGACAGCAGGTAGCTGCGGATCTCGTCCGTGCCCAGGTCCACGGCCGCCACGATCGTCCCCTGTGGAGTGTCCAGCGGCACGGCCATGTGCACGTGCGCGGACTCCTGGCGCTCGGCGACCGGGCCGCTGCCCTCGTGCGTCACCAGGTCCGTGCGGCCGGTGATCCGCCCGTCGGCAGCCAGGCCGAACACCGCGAGGCTCCCGCTCGAGTAGTTGGCGCACAGCAGGAACTCCCCGGCCACCGCGAGGTGACACGGGTCGGCGCCGCCGGTCGGCACCGTGCCCAGCGCGGTGAGCCCGTCCAGCGCCACCGTCGTGATCGTGCCCGCTGCGGACTCGTTCGTCGCGTACAGCACCGGTGCGGACGGGTGCCGGGTCAGCCACGACGGGGACCTCATCGCCAGCTCGCCGACCCGGGTCAGCCCGCCGGCGTCCCGGCGCAGCGCCGTCACCCCCGTGCCGTTGCCGCCCGACGCGGACGTGTAGCACCCCACGTACAGCATGCGATCACCCTAGACGGGCTTGACGCCGCCCCGAGCGGCTTCGAGACTGTTGCGTATTGCTCCGCATGTTGTGGAGGAGGAAACATGCCTCGAGTGGTCGTCATCGGGGCCGGAATCGTCGGATGTGCCGTCGCCGACGAACTGACCGCCCGGGGCTGGACCGACGTCACCGTGCTCGAGCAGGGTCCCCTGTTCGTCACCGGCGGGTCCACCTCGCACGCGCCCGGCCTCGTCTTCCAGACCAACCCGTCCAAGACGATGACCGAGTTCGCCCGCTACACCGTCGAGAAGTACACCGCCCTCGGCGTGTTCAACCAGGTCGGCGGGCTGGAAGTGGCGACCACCCCGGCACGCTGGGCCGACCTGCACCGCAAGCACGGCTGGGCCACCTCCTGGGGCATCGAGGCTCACCTGCGCACCCCCGAGGAGTGCGCCCGGCTGCACCCGCTGCTCGACCCGGCCAGGATCCTCGGCGGCTACCACACCCCGACCGACGGGCTGGCCAGGGCCGTCGCCGCCTGCGAGGTGCAGGCCCGCCGCGCCACCGAGCGCGGCGCGCGCTTCCTCGACCACCAGGAGGTCGTCGAGATCCGGACCGAGGCGGGCCGGGCCACCGGCGTGGTGACCACCGCCGGCACGTTCGACGCCGACGTCGTGGTCTGCTGCGCCGGGTTCTGGGGACCGAAGGTCGGCCGGCTCGCCGGGCAGACCGTGCCGCTGCAGCCGCTCGCGCACCAGTACGCCACCACCACCCCGGTGCCCGCGCTCGCCGGCGCCACGGCCGACGCCACCGCGCCGATCCTGCGCCACCAGGACGCCGACCTGTACTTCCGCGAGATCGGCGACCGGGTCGGCATCGGCTCCTACGCCCACCGGCCGATGCCGGTCGACGAGTTCGCCTCCCACGACGACGCCGCGGTCATGCCGTCGATGCTCGCCTTCACCGAGGAGGACTTCGCCCCGTCCTGGCGCGACGCGGTGGACCTGCTGCCCTCGCTCGGCGAGGCCAAGGTCGAGGAGGCCTTCAACGGCATCTTCTCCTTCACCACGGACGGGTTCCCGCTGATCGGCGAGTCCCGCCACACCCCGGGCTTCTGGGTCTGCGAGGCGGTCTGGGTCACCCACTCGGCCGGCGTGGCCAGGGCGCTGGCCGAGTCGCTCGTGGACGGCCGGGCGAGCGCCGACGTGCACGAGTGCGACCTGCACCGGTTCGAGGAGGTCCAGCTCGCGCCCGAGTTCGTGGCCCGGCGCGGCGCGCAGAACTTCGTCGAGGTGTACGACGTCGTGCACCCGCTGCAGCCCATGGAGGACCCGCGGCCGCTGCGGACGAGCCCGTTCCACCCCCGCCAGCGCGAGCTGGGGGCGTTCTTCCTGGAGGCCGCCGGCTGGGAGCGGCCGCACTGGTTCGAGTCCAACCCGCCGGAGCAGACCCCGGAGCGCGGCGAGTGGGCGGCCCGCTACTGGTCGCCGATCGCCGCCACGGAGTCCCGCGCCACCCGCGAACGGGTCGCGCTCTACGACATGACGCCGCTCAAGCGCCTCGAGGTGACCGGCGCGGGCGCGCTGGAGTTCCTGCAGCGGATGACCACGAACAACCTCGCCAAGAAGGTCGGCGCGGTGACCTACACGCTGCTGCTCGACCACGCGGGCGGCATCCGCAGTGACCTGACCGTCGCCCGCCTCGGCGAACGGCACTTCCAGGTCGGCGCGAACGGCAACCTCGACCTGGACTGGCTGCTGCGGCACGCGCCGGACGGCGTCGAGGTCCGCGACGTCACCGGCGGCACCTGCTGTGTGGGGGTGTGGGGGCCGCTCGCCCGCGATCTGGTGCAGCCGCTGTCCCGCGAGGACTTCGGGCACAAGGCGTTGGGCTACTTCCGTGCGATGCGCGCCTACGTCGGGCACGTGCCGGTGGTCGCGCTGCGCGTGTCCTACGTCGGCGAGCTGGGCTGGGAGCTCTACACCACCGCCGACCACGGGCTGAAGCTGTGGGACACGCTGTGGGAGACCGGCCGGCACCTCGGCGTGGTGGCCGGCGGGCGCGCGGCGTTCAACAGCCTGCGCCTGGAGAAGGGCTACCGGCTGTGGGGCGTGGACATGACCACCGAGCACGACCCGTACGAGGCCGGCGTCGGGTTCGCGGTGCGGATGGACAAGGGCGACTTCGTCGGCCGCGACGCGCTGGCGGCGCGCGGCGAGCCGACCCGGAAGCTGACCTGCCTGACGATGGACCGGCCGGAGTCGGTGGTGCTGGGCAAGGAGCCGGTGTTCCTCGGCGGCGAGCCGGCCGGCTACGTCACCAGCGCGGCGTTCGGCCACACCATCGGCAAGCCGATCGCCTACGCCTGGCTGCCGGCCGGCCTCGCGCCGGGCACGCCGGTGGAGGTCGGGTACTTCGGCGAGCGGTACGCGGCCACGGTCGCCACCGAGCCGCTGGTCGACCCGGAGATGGCCCGGATCAGGCGTTAGCTCTCGTCCGCCCAGCTCCCCGAGCCACTGATCCGGTCGACCCGGACGCGCATGACGAACCCGGGCGGCGGGTCCTCCATCGGCGGGAACGTCGTGCCGGGGCCGACGTAGGTCTGCGCGAGCCGGTGCAGCAGTTCGGGCGCGCCGCCCTCGGTGATCCGGGCGGTGCCGCGCACCACGAGGTAGTCGTTCATCCCGAGGGGGTTCTTCGCCGGGGACTCGAAGGAGATCACCACGTTCGGGTCGCGCCGCACGTTGCGCAGCTTCTGCTGGGTCTCCATCAGGTGCCCGGACACGAGCTCGTCCCCGTCCACGCCCATCCACACGATGGCCACCTGCGGCGTGCCGTCGGCGTTGCGGGTGACCAGGTGGGCGAGCGCGCCGGACTCGATGAGGTCGCGGGCGGCCGTGTTCAGCCGGGGCATGGCGGAAAATCTACCCCGGAAACGGCGCCCGCGGTGCCACACTGCACCGATGGGTTACCGGCCGAGCATGCCCGGCGACGAGGTGCGACGGCTCCGCGCCTGGCACGAGGCCGCCTACGAGTCCATCCGGGACGGTGGCGCCGGGACGGTCGGGTACCTCGGCCGGACCTACGTGGTGCCGCCCGGCGTGTTCCCGCCCGCGCGGACCTCCGAGCCGCTGGGCCGGGCCGTGCTCGACGAGGTGCGGGCCGGCGACCGGGTGCTCGACATGGGCACCGGATGCGGGACCAACGCGATCCTCGCCGCGTCCCGGTCCACCCGCGTGCTGGGCGTGGACGTCAACCCGCACGCGGTCCGGGCGGCGGTGGCCAACGCCGAGCGCAACGGCGTGGCCGACCGGACCACCTTCCGGGTGAGCGACGTGTTCGACTCGGTCGACGGCGAGTTCGACCTGATGATCTTCGACCCGCCGTTCCGCTGGTTCGCGCCGCGCGACCTGCTCGAGGTGAGCATCGCCGACGAGAACTACGCCGCCCTCACCCGGTTCCTGGCGCAGGCCGGCGGGTACCTGGCGCCCGGCGGGCGGATCCTGATGGTGTTCGGGACCTCGGGCGACCTGGACTACCTGTACCGCACCGCCGGGGAGAACGGCTTCGTGCGGGAGACGCTCGCGAGCATGGACCTGACCCGCGACGACCTGACGGTCCACTACCACGCGTTCCGGCTACGCCGTCCGCTCCGGTAGCGGCAGGGGCAGCGCGGGCAGGCCGTCGATGCTCGTGCCGTTGTGCGGCTTGCGCTCGCAGTACGCGGCGAACTCGGGCTCGGACTTGCGGCCGAAGTACTCGGCGTGCTGGGTGCGCTCCTCGCGGTAGTCCAGGAACGGCACGGCGAACCCGCAGCTGTCGCTCACCATCACCGCGTGCACCAGGACGATCGCCCGGGCACCCGGCCCGTCGGCGGCGGCGAAGTGGCCGATCAGCTCCGGCCAGCGGGGGTCGTCGCGGAAGACCGGCTCGCCGCGGCCGTGCAGCCGCAGCACCTTGGGCGGACCGGTGAACGCGCACCACATGAGCGTGATGCGCCCGTTCTCCCGCAGGTGCGCGACGGTCTCCGCGTGGCTGCCGCCGAAGTCCAGGTACGCGACGGTCAGCTCGTCGAGCACGACCAGCGTGCCCTCGCGTCCCTTCGGCGACAGGTTCACGTGCCCGTCACCGGCCAGCGGCGCGGACGCCGTGAAGAACACCTTCTGCTCCTCGATGAACGCCCGCAGCCGCGGCTCTATCCGTTCGTAGACATTCCCCATGGGGACAATCTATGCGGTGACGGCGTGCGCCCCGGTCAGCTCGGCGGACAGCGTCCAGAGGCGCTCGGCCTGCTCGGGGTCGATCGCGTACGGGCGCACGCCGGGCACGATGCCCTCGCCCTCGGTGGCGACCTCCGCGACGTCGCAGTCCTCGCAGTAGACCCCGCCCATGCCGGCCAGCAGCGGCGAGGTCGCCGCCCACGTCTGGGTGGCCGCGCCCTGCTCCGGCGTCTTGAAGCCCGCCGGGTTCAGCGGCACGCCGTTCTCGTCGATCCAGCCGCGGTCGATCATCTCCTGGCGGTCCAGGTGACGCTGCAGCGGCGTGAGGATGCCGCCCGGGTGCAGCGCGAACGCCCGCACGCCGGAGTCGCGGCCGAGCTTGTCGAGCTGGACCGCGAACAGCACGTTCGCCGTCTTCGACTGCCCGTAGGCGAGCCACTTGTCGTAGCCGCGGGAGAACTGGATGTCGTCCCAGCGGATGGCCGAGCGGTGGTGCGCCCCGGAGGACACCGCCACCACCCGCGCGCCGCCCCCGGTGACCAGCCGCGGCCACAGGTGGTCGACCAGCGCGAAGTGGCCGAGGTGGTTGGTCGCGAACTGCGCCTCCCAGCCGGGGCCGACCCGCGTCTCGGGGCAGGCCATCACGCCCGCGCTGTTGATCATGATGTCGATGTCGCGGCCGGTGGCGAGGAAGCGCTCGGCGAACGCGCGGACGCTGTCCAGGTCGCCCAGGTCGAGCTCGCCGACCTCGACGTTCGGGATGCCGTCGACCGCCTCGCGGGCCGGCGCGACCCGCCGGGCCGGGACCACGACGTGCGCGCCCGCCCGGGCCAGCGCGCGGGTCGTCTCCAGGCCGATGCCCGAGTAGCCCCCGGTGACGATCGCGAGCCTGCCGGCCAGGTCGATGCCCGCCAGGACCTCCTGCGCTGTGCTCGAGAAGCCGAACCCGGAACCGATCTTGTGCTGTGGAGTCGTCATGGCGTCGACGCTACGAGCTGGTGTGCGCTCCAGGTCAAATGCGAGATCAGTTCGGACGGTAGCCGGCCCGCCGCAGCGCTTCGGCCATCGCACCGCCGCCGGCGCCACCACGCGTCCTGCCGCTGGCCGCGCCGCTGCTGGCCGCCCCGCTGCCCGCCGCGCTGACCCCGCTGCCCGCCCTGCTGGCGCTCCCGCGGACCGCGGTCGCGCGCCGGGCCGGCCTCCTCCTCGAGCCGCAGCGTCAGCGAGATCCGCTTGCGCGGGATGTCGACCTCCAGCACCTTGGCCCGCACGATGTCGCCGGACTTCACGACGTCGCGCGGGTCCTTGACGAAGGTGCGCGACAGCTGCGAGACGTGCGCGAGCCCGTCGCAGTGCACGCCGATGTCGATGAACGCGCCGAACGCCGCCACGTTGGTGACCACGCCCTCCAGCACCATGCCGACCTCGAGGTCGGCGAGCGTGTGCACGGCGTCGTTGAACGTGGCGGTCCGGAACTCCGGCCGCGGGTCGCGACCCGGCTTGTCCAGCTCGGCCAGGATGTCGGTGACCGTCGGCACGCCGAACGTGTCGTCGACGAACTGCTGGGGTGACAGCGACTTCAACACCTTCGTGTTGCCGATCAGCTCACCCAGCTCACGCCCGGTCGTCGTGACGATCCGGCGCACCACCGGGTACGCCTCCGGGTGAACCGAGGACGCGTCGAGCGGGTCGTCGCCGCTCGGGATGCGCAGGAAGCCCGCGCACTGCTCGAACGCCTTCGGGCCGAGCTTCGGCACGCTGCGCAGCGCCGTGCGCGAGCGGAACGGGCCGTTGGCGTCGCGGTGCGCCACGATGTTCGCCGCGAGCGCCGAGCCGATGCCCGACACCCGGGTGAGCAGCGGCACCGACGCCGTGTTGAGGTCGACGCCGACGCCGTTCACGCAGTCCTCGACCACCGCGTCCAGCGAGCGGGACAGCTTCACCTCGGAGATGTCGTGCTGGTACTGCCCGACGCCGATGGACTTCGGGTCGATCTTCACCAGCTCCGCGAGCGGGTCCTGCAGCCGCCGCGCGATGGAGACCGCGCCGCGCAGCGACACGTCGAGGTTCGGCAGCTCCTGGGTGGCGTAGGCGGACGCCGAGTACACCGACGCGCCCGCCTCGGACACCATCACCTTGGTGAGCTTGAGGTCCGCCGCCTTGGCCAGCAGCTCGGCGGCGAGCTTGTCGGTCTCCCGGGACGCGGTGCCGTTGCCGATCGCGATCAGGTCCACGTCGTGCTGCTTGGCCAGCCGGTACAGCGTCGCGAGCGACTCGTCCCAGCGCCGGGCCGGCGCGTGCGGGTAGATCGTCTCGGTGGCGACGACCTTGCCGGTGGCGTCGACGACGGCCACCTTCACCCCGGTGCGCAGGCCGGGGTCGAGGCCCATGGTGGCGCGGGTGCCGGCGGGCGCGGCGAGCAGCAGGTCGCGCAGGTTCGCCGCGAACACCCGGACCGCCTCGTCCTCGGCGGCGGCGCGCAGCCGCGCGCGCAGGTCGATGCCGAGGTGGACGAGGATGCGGGTGCGCCACGCCCAGCGGACGGTGTCGCCGAGCCACTTGTCCGCCGGCCGCCCCCGGTCGTCGACGCCGAACCGGGCCGCGATCATCGCCTCGTAGTCCGACGGGCCGGGCGGCGCCTCCTCCTCGGCCTGCGGCTCGAGGGACAGCTCCAGCATCTCCTCCTTCTCGCCGCGGAACATGGCGAGGATCCGGTGGCTGGGCAGCTTGGTGAACGGCTCGGAGAAGTCGAAGTAGTCGGCGAACTTCGCGCCCGCCTCCTTCTTGCCGTCGCGGACCTTCGCGACCAGCCGGCCGTTGTTCCACATCCGCTCGCGCAGCGTGCCGATGAGGTCGGCGTCCTCGCCGAACCGCTCGACCAGGATGGCGCGGGCGCCGTCCAGCGCGGCCTGCGTGTCGGCGACCCCCTTCTCCGCGTCGACGAAGACCGCGGCGGCGGCCAGCGGCTCGGTGGTCGGGTCGCCGAGCAGGCCGTCGGCGAGCGGCTCCAGGCCGGCCTCGCGCGCGATCTGGGCCTTGGTGCGCCGCTTCGGCTTGTAGGGCAGGTAGATGTCCTCGAGGCGAGCCTTGGAGTCGGCGGCCATGATCTGCGTGGTCAGCTCGTCGGTGAGCTTGCCCTGGCTCGTGATCGAGTCGAGCACGGCGGCGCGGCGCTCCTCCAGCTCGCGCAGGTAGCGCAGGCGCTCCTCGAGGGTGCGCAGCTGGGCGTCGTCGAGCGCGTCGGTCGCCTCCTTGCGGTACCGGGCGATGAACGGCACGGTCGACCCGCTGTCGAGCAGCTCCACGGCGGAGCGCACCTGACGCTCGGCGACGGCGAGCTCCTCGGCGATGCGCCGGAAGACGGAGGGCGGGGTGGCGGTCGCTGTCACGGGTGAGCATTCTGCCGCGCCGGGTCACGGCGCCGCGCCCCGGTGAGGGTTTTGTCCGCGCTACCCGCGGGTAACGTGAATGTCAAGGAGGTGGGCGTCGTGGTGGAGCACACAGTGAAACAGGCGAGGGTCTCCGAGGAAGAGGCCAGGGCCGTCGCCGAGGAGGCGCGGGAGAGTGGCTGGGACAAGCCGTCGTTCGGCAAGGAGTTGTTCCTCGGCCGGTTCCGGCTCGACCTCATCCACCCGCACCCCACCCCGGAGCCGGAGGGGGAGGGCCGGGCGGATCGGTTCCTCGCCCGGCTGACCGAGTTCTGCACGGGCCTGGACGGCGCGGTCGTCGAGCGGGACGCCCGCATCCCCGACGAGTGGGTGGCCGGTCTCGCCGACCTGGGCTGCTTCGGCATCAAGATCCCCGAGGAGTACGGCGGGCTCGGGCTGTCCCAGGTCGCCTACAACCGCGCGCTGATGGTGGCCGGCAGCGTGCACCCGAGCATCGGCGCGCTGCTGTCCGCGCACCAGTCGATCGGCGTGCCCGAGCCGCTCAAGCTTGCCGGCACCGAGGAGCAGAAGCGCGAGTACCTGCCGCGCTGCGCGCGGGGCGCGGTGTCCGCGTTCCTGCTGACCGAGCCCGACGTCGGCTCCGACCCCGCGCGGCTCGCGTCCACCGCCACCCCGACCGAGGACGGCTACGTGCTCGACGGGGTGAAGCTGTGGACCACGAACGGGGTGGTGGCCGAACTGCTCGTGGTGATGGCCCGGGTCCCGAAGTCCGATGGTCACCGCGGCGGCATCTCCGCATTCGTGGTCGAGGCCGACTCGCCGGGCATCACCGTGGAGCGGCGCAACGCGTTCATGGGCCTGCGCGGCATCGAGAACGGTGTCACCCGGCTGCACCAGGTGCACGTGCCGGCGCGGAACCTGATCGGCCGCGAGGGGGACGGTCTCAAGATCGCGCTCACCACGCTGAACGCCGGCCGGCTCGCGATCCCCGCGTCCTGTGCCGGGTCCGGCAAGTGGGCACTCAAGATCGCCCGCGAGTGGTCGGCCGAGCGCGTGCAGTGGGGCCGGCCGCTCGGCCGGCACGCGGCGGTCGCCGCCAAGGTCTCGTTCATCGCCGCCACCACGTTCGCGCTCGAGTCGGTGCTGGAACTGTCCGGCCGGCTCGCCGACCAGGGACGGCACGACGTCCGGATCGAGGCGGCGCTGGCGAAGCTGTGGTCGAGCGAGATGACCAGCCTGATCGCCGACGAGCTGGTGCAGATCCGGGGCGGTCGCGGCTACGAGACCGCCGCGTCGCTGGCCGCGCGCGGCGAGCGGGCGGTGGGCGCCGAGCAGCTGGTCCGCGACGTGCGGATCAACCGGATCTTCGAGGGTTCCAGCGAGATCATGCGGCTGCTGGTCGCGCGGGAGGCGGTCGACGCGCACCTGGCGGCCGCGGGCGATCTCGCCGACCCGAAGGCCGACGTGGGTCGCAAGGCCAGGGCGGCGGCGAAGGCGAGCGGGTTCTACGCGAAGTGGCTGCCGCAGCTGGTGACCGGCAGGGGCCAGCTGCCCGCGTCCTTCCGCGAGTTCGGTCCGCTCGCGGCGCACCTGCGGTTCGTCGAGCGGGCGTCGCGCAAGCTGGCGCGGTCCACCTTCTACGGCATGGCCCGCTGGCAGGCCGGGCTGGAGAAGCGGCAGGGCTTCCTGGGCCGGATCGTCGACATCGGCGCGGAGCTGTTCGCGATGTCCGCGGCCTGCGTGCGGGCCGACCTGCTCGGCGACTCCGCGCGGGAGCTGGCCGAGGTGTTCTGCCGGCAGTCCCGGCTGCGCGTCGAGCGGCTGTTCGACCAGCTGTGGGCGAACACCGACGAGGCCGACTCTCAGCTTGCCGCGGCTACCCTCGACGGCAGGTACGCCTGGCTCGAGGCGGGCGTGCTGGACCAGAGCGAGGGGACCGGGCCGTGGATCGCGGACTGGCGGGCGGGTGCGTCGAGCGAGGAGAACGTCGCTCGTCGCTACCTGTCGTCCACCCGCGTCTAGGAGTACTCCGGAGTTCCGCCGAAAGTGGACGGAGACCCAGGTCACAGTCACTTGCAGTTACTTGCACAGGTGAGATGATTGCGCCCGTGAAACCAATCGCGTCCACGGTCGAATCGGTGACCGACGACGTCATGGGTTTCCTGTCGCACCTGAAGAAGAGCGGCGAGGCGCACATATTGGGTGTCGCGGCCGGTCTCGATCTGTCATTCTCCCAACTGCGTGCCCTGTTCGTGCTGGTCGACTGCCAGGAGGAACTGGCGGTCCACGAGCTCGCGACGCAGCTCGGCTCGTCGATGGCGACGGCGGGGCGCGCCGTGCAGGCGCTCACCCGGGCCGGGATGGTCACGCGCAGGGAGGACGAGCAGGACCGAAGGGTCAAGCGGGTCAAGCTCACCGAACACGGCCGCGCTCTGGTGGCCGGGTTCGTGCATGCCCACCGCGAGGCCGTACGCGAGTGCGTCGAGTCGCTCAGCGACCGCGAGCGGGAGCAACTTTCCAGTGCTTTGGCGCCGATTCTCGCTCGGGGGGAACTACCGATCTCAGCAACCGGCTGCTGAACGAGGGGAAAGGCTTTTCGATGGAACCACTACCTCCGGTGCCCGCCGCGGGGGCGGCGAAGCCCGCGTCGGAGAAGCTCGACCGAAGAATTCTCGCGATCGGGGGCGTGGTCGTGCTCGGCGCGATCATGGCGATGCTCGACATCACCGTGGTCAACGTCGCGCTCGACCGGCTGATCATCGAGTTCGACACCACGCTCGACACGATGCAGTGGGTCACCACCGGGTACACCCTGGCGCTCGCCACGGTGATCCCGCTGTCCGGCTGGGCGGCCGACCGGTTCGGCACCAAGCGGATCTACCTCACCGCGGTGTTCCTGTTCATGGCCGGTTCGGCCCTGGCAGGCACCGCGTGGTCGACCGAGTCGCTGATCACCTTCCGGGTCCTGCAGGGTCTCGGCGGCGGCATGCTGATGCCGCTCGGCATGACGATCCTGACCAAGGCGGCCGGTCCCGAGCGGGTCGGCCGGGTGATGGCCGTGCTCGGCGTGCCGATGCTGCTCGGCCCGATCATCGGCCCCATCCTCGGCGGGTGGCTCGTCGACGACGTGTCGTGGCGATGGATCTTCTTCATCAACATCCCGGTCGGCCTGCTGTCGCTGGCGCTCGGCGCGCGGATCCTGGAGAAGGACGAGCCACGGCCGACCGAGAAGCTCGACGTGCTCGGCCTGGTGATGCTCTCGCCCGGCCTCGCCGCGCTGATCTACGGCCTGGCCCAGGTGCCCTCGCACCAGGGCTTCGGGCACCCCGAGGTGTACCTGCCGGCGGGGATCGGGGCGCTCCTGGTGGCCGGGTTCATCCGGCACGCCGCGCGCACGCCGCACGCGCTGATCGACCTGAAGCTGTTCCGTGACCGCGGGTTCTCCGTCGCCGCGATCACCATGGTGTTGTTCGTGATCGCGTTCTTCGGCGCCATGCTGATGTTCCCGCTGTACTTCCAGCAGGTACGCGCCGAGGGCGCGCTCACCGCGGGCTTGCTGCTGGCCCCGCAGGGCATCGGCGCGATGATCATGATGCCGATCGCCGGCCAGCTCGTCGACCGCGGTCACGCGTCCCGGCTGGTGCCGTTCGGCCTGCTGGTCATCATCGGTTCGATGACGGTGTTCACCCAGCTCGGCGCGGACACGTCGTACTGGACGATCTGTGTGGCGCTGTTCGTGATGGGGCTCGGCATGGGCATGACGATGATGCCGATCATGTCGATCGCGCTGAAGACGTTGCGGCCGCAGAGCGTGGCCCGCGCGTCGACCAGCCTGAACATCATCCAGCAGGTGGCCGCGTCCATCGGTACCGCGATGCTGTCGGTGATCCTGTTCAACGAGGTCAGGGACCGGCTTGCGCCGGTCGTCGCGCAGTTGCAGGCGTCGGCCCCGCCCGGGACCCCGCCGCCGTCGGCGACGTCGATGAGGGACCTGCCCGAGCAGGTCCGCCAGATCCTGGCCCCGCCGATGGCCGACGGGTACGCGACGACGTTCGTCTGGGCGCTGGTCCTGCTCGCGGCGGCGTTCATCCCCGCGCTGTTCCTGCCGCGCGGCAAGACCGCTCCTGCGGAGCCGGTCGCCGTCTCCACCGATTCCACCGATGAGGGGCCCGGCGAGGCGGAACCGGCCGAGCCCGAACCGGTCGGCGAGGGCGAGCGTCGCTGACCCGAGTCACCACGGCGCCGGGAGTCCACCGCGGACTCCCGGCGCCGCCGCACTTCGCCACCTCCCCGAGCCGACCCGTCACGCGGTCGAGTCGTCCTCTGACGTCGCCGTGTCGACCCGTCACGCGGTCGAGTCGTCCTCTGACGTCGCCGTGTCGACCCGTCACGCGGTCGAGTCGTCCTCTCGCGTTCGCCGAGTCGACCCGCCGGCGGTGCACCGGATGATGCGTCGTGCGGCGGCGACGTCCGGCGTCGGTTCGACCGTGTGGGGGGTCGGTTCGACCGTGTGGGGGGTCGGTTCGGCGGTGTGGGGGGTCGGTTCGGCGGTGTGGTGGTGGGTCGGGAGGGCTGCGGCGGCGGGTGGGCGGTCAGCCGAACCGCAGGACGCCCACCCTGCCCCCGGCACCGGAGGCCCAGCACGCGCCGTCCCGCCCGCAGTCGACCGAGTCGAACGTGCCGTCGTCGAACTGGTGCCAGTGGCGGCCGCCGTCGGCGCTGAGGTCGCTGCCCGTCGGGCCGACCGCGAGCAGCACCGAGTGCAGGAACGGGTGGTACACGACCGCGGACCGGTACCCGTGCGGCGAGTCCGCCGGCTCGCGCCAGGTGCGGCCCGCGTCGAACGACAGCGCCAGGTTGTCCTCGCCACCGGCCGGGTTCAGGAAGTCACCGCCGATCGCGACGCCCTGCCGCGGGGAGCGGAACGCGACGGCGAACACGCCCGCGCTCGGGCTGCTCGCGAGCGGGGTCTCGCTCGCGGTCCAGGTGCGGCCGCGGTCGGCCGAGTGCAGCACGCGCGCGACGGCCGAGCCGCCGGTGGCCAGCCACGCGTCGCGGTGGCCCGCGACCGTGAGGCACTGCCCGCTGGCCGAGAACTCGTACTCACCGTCCAGCGCGGGCGGGATCCCGGCGCCGGGCACCCGCCGCCACGACCGCCCGCCGTCCGAAGTGGACAGCACGCGGAACTCGCCGTCGACCGGGTCGCCCGCGGCGAGCCCGTTGCGCCGGTCGAAGAACGCCATGCAGTTGTAGAACGCGTCCGCCTCGGTGTTGCGGAACGTCTCGGTCCAGCTGGCACCGCCGTCGGTGGTCCGGTAGATCCGCGAGTCCTCGCCGTTGCCGATCGACAGCGCGACCGCGGTCCGCGCGTCGAACGCCTCGATGTCACGGAAGTCGAGGGTCGCGGTGTCCGGCGGTCCGACCTGACGCCAGGTGCGGCCGCCGTCCACGGTCCGCAGCACGGTGCCGCGGGCACCACTCGCCCACGCCACGTGCCGGCTGACCACCGACAGCCCGCGCAGCTGCGCGTCGGTTCCGGTCGGGGTGAGCCGCCAGGACAGCGCGTCCGCGCCGGCGTTCGGCGCGGTCACCAGCGCGGCCAGCACGAGCAGGACAATCGTCAGCGCACGCTTCATGGGTCGGCAAGATACCGTCCCCGGGGGCACGGAAGGGGGAAACGGTGGACGAGGTGCGGCTGCGACCGCCCCGCAACCGGGTCGAGCGGCGGGCGGTGAGCTACTGGCTGACCAACGAGCTGCTGTCCGTGGCGGTCCCGGCGGTGATCCTGGCCGTGCTCGCGGCGGTCATCCCGCCGGCCCGGCCGTGGCTGCTGCTCGCGATGGTCGTCGTGCTGGCGCTCGGCGTGCCGTACGCGGTCGTCGTGCCGTTCTGGCGCTACCGGGTGCACCGCTGGGAGGTCACCGAGGACGCCGTCTACACCCGCACCGGCTGGCTGTGGCAGGAGTGGCGGATCGCGCCGATGTCCCGGATCCAGACCGTGGACACCGCGCGCGGGCCGCTCGAGCAGCTGTTCCGGCTGTCGAGCGTCACGGTCACCACGGCGTCCGCGGCGGGGCCGCTGCGCATCCAGGGCCTGGACCACGAGCGGGCGGCCGGCCTGGTGGCGCGGCTGACCGAGACCGCGCAGGCCAACCGCGGGGACGCCACGTGACCGTGCCCGGGGACTGGCAGCGGCTGCACCGGCGCACGGTGACCGTCACCGCGCTGACCCTCGCCGGGCTCGGCGTGTCCGTCGGGACGCCGATCGCGCTGGGCATGCTGCGCGGCGGCCGCCCGGCCGCGCTGGTGCTGCTGGTCGCGGCCGGCGGCGTCCTCGCGCTGAGCGGGCTCGGTGCGCTCACCGCCCGGGTCCGCTGGCGGCACACCAGCTACCGGATCACCGACGAGCGTGTCGAGCTGCGCTTCGCGTGGGTCCTGCACCGGCTGCGCTCGATCCCGCGGGAGCGGGTGCGCACGGTCGACCTGACCGCGAACCCGCTGCTGCGCGCGTTCGGGCTGGCGAAGGTCAAGATCGGCACCGGTCAGCGGGCCGGCGGCGAGGAGCTGACCCTGGACCCGGTGGGCCGGGCGCACGCCGAGGAGCTGCGCCGGGTGCTGCTGGACCGCCCGGCGCAGCCGGTCGCCCCGGCCGTGCGCCGCGAACCGCCCGCTCGCCGAGCTGGACTGGACCTGGCTGCGGTACGCGCCGATCTCGGTGACCACCCCGGTGCTCGGCGCGGCCGCGTTCGGCGCGGTGCTGCAGGCCTCGGACTGGTTCGACCTGCAGGGCCGGGTCGTGCACACGGTCCGCGACGACCTGCTCGCCGGGCTGCCGGCGGCGGGGCTGGTCGCCGCGCTGGTCGCCGCCGGACTGCTGGTCGGGATCGTCGGGTCGCTGGGCCTGTTCGTCGAGATGTGGTGGCGCTACCGGCTCACCCGGGAGAACGGCACGCTGCGGGTGCACCGGGGCCTGCTGACCACCCGCTCGCTGTCCCTGGAACAGCGGCGCCTGCGCGGCGTCGACGTGTTCGAGGCGCTGGGCGCGCGGCTGCTCGGCGCGGCCCGGGTGGACGTCGTCGCCACCGGGCTGCGCACCCGGTCCGACCGCGAGCGGTCCGACCCGAAGACGCTGCTGCCGCCCGCGCCGCTCGCGGTCGCGTACCGGGTCGCGGCCGACGTGCTGGGCGCCACCTCGCTGTCCGATGTGGACATCCGGCGGCACCCGCGGGCGGCCAGGGCTCGCCGGCTGCGCCGCGCCCTGGCGGCCGTGCTCGGCCCGGTGGCCGTGCTCGCGGTGCTCGGCCTGCTGTTCACGGTGGTGCTGGTGCACCTGGCGTGGATCGCCGCGGTGGTGCTGACGCCGGTGGCGGTCGCGCTCGCCCTCGACGCCTACCGCAACCTCGGCCACGGCCTGTCCGGCGACCACCTGGTGACCCGGTACGGCGCCGGCAGCCGGCACACCGTCGCCCTGCTGCGCGGCGGGATCATCGGATGGACCGTGCGCAGCTCGCCGTTCCAGCGCCGGGCCGGCCTGGTCACGATCGCGGCGACGACCGCGGCGAACGAGGGCGAGTACCTCGTGCGCGACGCGGGGGAGAGCGAGGCGCTGACCCTCGCGGCCCGCGCGGTGCCGGGGTTGCTCACGCCGTTCCTGGAACCACGGCGGTGACGTCGACCTCCAGCAGCAGCCCGGGCCGGAACAGCCGGGACACCTCGACGGTGGTGCTGGTCGGCCGCGTGTCGCCGAGGTAGCCGCCACGGACCGCGCCGTACTCCTCGAGCCGGTCCATGTCGGCGAGGTAGGTGCGGATGTTCACCACGTCGGCGAACGTGGCGCCCCGGTCGGCGAGCAGCGCACCGATGGCGTCGAAGACGAACCTGGTCTGCGCGGCCATGTCGTTCTCGCCGACGACCGTGCCGCCGTCGAGCGCGGCCTGTCCGGCCAGGATCAGCAGCCGCCCGGTGCCGAGGTCGATCTCGGCGATGTTGGAGTAGGCGGCGGCCGGGGCCGGCGCGGTGGGCGGGTTGTGGAACGTCGTGGTCATGCCCTGCCTTCTACGGTCTCGGGGTGGCCAGCGCGCCGAGGTCGCGGCCGGCCAGGTCGGGAAGTGCCGCGTGCAGCCGGGCCAGCGCGGCCTCGGTGAGCGGGGTGGGGGCGTGGCCCACGGTGAGGGCCAGGTCCTTCGCGGCGAGCTCGACCGCGTAGTGGCTGCCCGCGCCGCCCGCGCGCTCGGCGAGGGCGGCCAGCGGCCCGGCGGCGAGCAGCCGTTCGGTCAGCTCCGCGGGCACGCCCAGCGCCGCGCCGATCGCGCGCAGCTCGCCGAGCAGGGTCACGCCGGCGATCAGCGCGGTGATCGCGACCAGCTTCGCCGCGGCGGCGGACCCCGGCCCGCCGCAGCGCAGCACCGTGCCCAGCGCGGTGAGCACCGGCGTCACGGTCGCCACGTCACGGTCGGTGCCGCCGGCGAACACGGTCAGCTCGCCGCGTTCGGCCTTGCCGATGCTGCCGCCGACCGGTGCGTCCACGAACCCGACACCGGCGGGCAGCGTGCCGGCGACGGTGGTGGCGGCGGTCGGGCCGATCGTCGACATCTCGACCAGCACCGCGCCGGGCCGGATCGTGGTGGCCGCCCCGTCCGGGCCGAACACGACCTCCTCGACCGCGTCCGGCCCGGTGAGCATGGTGATCACGACGTCCGCGTCCGCGGCCGCCCCGGCCGGGGTGCCCGCGACGCGCGCTCCGGGGACGGCCTCGGTGCGGGTGCGGTTCCAGACGGTCACCTCGTGCCCGGCGGCGACCAGCCGGGCGGCCATGCGGGAACCCATATGTCCCAGGCCGAGGAAGGCGATGGCAGGCATGCCGCCGACGCTAGGCGGACGCCCAGACATGCGACAAGCGAATGTTTCGCATGATAGATATGCCGGATGGACATTGCCGGCCTGACGGCCTTCCGGGAGGTGGCCGTGCACGGCTCGATCACCGCGGCCGCGAGGTCCCTGCGCTACACCCAGTCCGCGGTGTCCCGGCAGATCGCCGCGCTGGAGGAGTCGCTCGACGTGCCGCTGTTCGACCGCGGCTCGCGCGGGGTGCGGCTCACCGACGAAGGCCGCTGCCTGCTCGGCCACGCGGAGGCGGTGCTCGACCGGCTGGCGACCGCCCGGCGGGACCTGTCCGCACTGCGCGAGCTGGACGGCGGCCGGCTGCGGATCGGCGCGTTCGCCACCGCCGAGGCGGTGCTGGTGCCGCGGGCGATGGCGGAGTTCCGCGCCGCGTACCCGCGCGTCGAGCTGTCCCTGTCGGACGGCGTGACCGCGACCCAGGTGGCCAGGCTGCGCGCCGGCGAGCTGGACGTGGCGGTGCTGACCGTCGGGTCCGGTCAGCCGGCCGACGTCGACGGCCTGGTGCTGCGGCACCTGCTCGACGACCCGCTGCTGGTCGCGCTGCCGCGCGAGCACCGGCTGGCCGGCCGCCGGTCGCTGCGGCTGACCGAGCTGGCCGGGGAGAGCTGGATCGCCGGGTCGACGGCGGTGGAGGAAACGCTCATCGGGGCGTGCCTGCGGTCGGGGTTCCGGCCGGCGGTGCGGTACGTGGTGCGGGAGTGGACGGCCAAGCAGGGGCTGGTCGCGGCCGGGCTGGGGGTGACGCTGCTGCCGGGGCTGGCGGTGGGCGCGGTGCGGCCGGACATCGTGGTGACACCCCTGCGCGGCGAGCCGACCCGCGCGGTCCACGCGGCGACCGTCGAGGGGGTGTCCGGTCCGCCGGCGGTGCCGGAGTTCCTGGCGCACCTGGGGCGCAGTGCGTCGGCGCTGCGGCGCGCGCTGCCGGCTACGGCTCGCTGATGGGCGCGTGCTTGCCGGGCCGTTCGAGGTAGGTGGCGTCCGGCTCGCGGAACCCGAAGCGCCGGTAGAGGTCGTGCGCGTCGGCGGTGTGCAGCATCCAGCGGAACTCGGCACCGGGCCCGTCGTCGATCATGGCCCGGACGAGTGCCGTGCCGACCCCGTGCCCGCGGGCCGCGTCGACCACGAACACGTCCGCGAGGTAGGCGAGCGCCACGCCGTCGGAGACCGCGCGGGCGAACCCGATCATCGTGCCGGCCGGGCCGTAGGCGCCGACGACCCGCCAGGACCCGGCGAGCTGGCGTTCGACCTGGGTGCGGTCGCGCCAGCGGCCCCAGTAGGCCTGCGTCGACATGAACTGCCAGACGACGTCGACGTCGATGCGGGCGGGGTCGTCGTCGAGCTCGTAGTCCACGGGCCGATGGTGTCGCGTTTGTGCAAGAGGTGCCAGTCGTTTCCGCATAGCGTCGGCGCATGGAACTCCACGAGATGATGGCGAGGGCCGCACGGTCGGCGGTCGAGGTCGCCCGCAACGTCAAGCCCGACCAGCTCTCCGCGCCGACGCCGTGCCCGGACTGGGACGTGCGCGCGCTGGTGAACCACCTGATGTTCTGGTCGGCGTTCCGCTCGGAGCTGGCGGCGCGGAAGGTGGCCGCGCCCGCCGACGACCCGGTCACCGAGAAGACGGACTTCACCGCGCGTCCCGACTGGCCGGACACGCTCGCCGCCCAGCTCGACCGCGCGGTGGCGGCCTGGTCCGAACCGGGCGCCACCGACGGCGACACGGGCCTGGCCGGCGGTTCGATGCCGGCCCGGATGATCGCGATGATGATGGTCGGCGAGCTGGTGGTGCACGGCTGGGACCTGGCCCGCGCGACCGGCCAGCGGATCGGGACCGACGAGGAGGTCCTGGCGACCGTGCACGAGATGGCGGCGGCGATGGGTCCGCAGGGCCGGGAGATGGGCGCGTTCGGCGCGGAGGTCGGGGTGCCCGAGGGCGCCCCGATGCTGGACCGGGTCCTGGGCCTCAGCGGCCGCGATCCGAAGTGGACACCCTGACCGGTCTCCCTTCCCGGCGGCGGCGAGGCCGCCTCCTCACGGCGGCGAAACCCCTGGTCGAGCGACCCCGGTGGCCTCCGGCCCCCGATCACCACGCTACCGGTGACCACCGACGGAACCGCGCCGGCCGGAGACCGGCTGTGGATGGAGTCAGACCGGCCGAACCCTGCGGGGAAGCCGAGGCACCACGACCCCGGGCTCCCCGGCGACCATCGCCGCCACCCGCGTCCACCGCCCGGCCGGGACCTCCCCGGCCGGTGCCGACGGGTCCGCGCCCGCCTCCCGCAGCGCCCGCTGCGCGAACCGGTGCGCCACCAGCTCCGCCAGCACCCGCCGCGCCGGGTCGGCGGGCCGCCGGTGCACGGCGCCGAGCAGGGGCCACAGGACGGCCGAGGTCCGGGTGTCCACACCGGACCGGCGGCGGACGGACAGGTGCGCGGCGTCCACGCCCGGCGCGGGGGTGAAGCACCGGGCCGGCACCCGGCGCACCAGGCGCAGGTCGAACCGCGCGGCCCACCACGCGCACTCGAGGTCGCGCGGCCGCGCGGCGGTCAGCCGGCGCGCCAGGCCCCACTCCACCACCAGGTCCGCGGCCGCCAGCCGGCCCGGCACCGGGGTCAGCGGGCGGCGCAGCAGCGGCGTGGACACCGCGAACGGGATGCTCGCCACGACCGCGAAGTCCCGCTGCGGCAACCGGACCCGTCGCAGGTCGCCGTGCACCACGCGCACCGACGGGGTGTCCGCGAACCGGCGGCGCAGCGAGCGGACGAAACCGTCGTCGCGTTCCACGGCCAGCACGCGCGAGCCGGCGGCGGCCAGCGGCGCGGTGATGGTGCCGGGGCCGGCGCCGAAGTCGATCACCAGGTCACCGGGGCCGACGCCGGACCGGCGGACCAGCGACTCGATCACCGGGCGGCTCGACAGGAGGTGGACGCCGGGCGCGGTCGAACGGGCGGCACGCGGCCGCCGGGAGGAAGGCATGGGGGCACTGCTCCAGGCACGAGGAGACGGGAGTGCGTGGAGACAGCGGCGGCCGGCCCGGCCCGTCGGGCGGGGTCAGCGCGGAACGCGAATCAAGCAGCCGCCGCTGTCAGCGACGGCGCAGCCTTATCGAGGCGGCCATGTCACCCACGGTAGGTACCCCGGCAACCGAATTAGGCTGCGGTCATGGTTGACGTCCTGGTCGTCGGCGGCGGCATGGCCGGCATCTCGATCGCCTACGAGCTCGCCGCGCACGCGAGCGTCCTGCTCGCCGAGGCCGAACCCGTGCTCGCCGCGCACACGACCGGCCGCTCCGCCGCGATCTTCGCGCCCAGCTACGGCGGCCCGGTCGTGCGGGCGCTCACCGCCGCCAGCGAGCGGCGCTTCCGCGAGATCGAGTCCGAGCTGGACACCCCGCCGCTGCTCACGCCGCGCCCGGCGCTGTGGCTCGGCGCCGACGACGAGGGCGCCGCGCGCCTCGACGCGCTGCCCGCCACCCGGATCACCCCGCGGCGGGCCCGCGAGCTGTGCCCGGCCCTGCGCGAGGTCCGCGCCGCCGCGCTCGACGACAGCGCCAGCGACATCGACGTCATGGCGCTGCACGACGGCTACCGCCGTGGCCTGCGCGCCCGGGGCGGCACCATCCGCACCGCCGGCCCGGTCACCGGCCTGCGCCGCGACGGCGGGGGCTGGCGCGCGGACGTCGGCGGCACGCCGCACAGCGCCGACGTGGTCGTGAACGCGGCCGGCGCCTGGGCCGACGAGCTCGCCGCGGCGGCCGGGATCCCCACGATCGGCCTGCGGCCGCTGCGCCGCACCGCCGCCATCGCGTCCGGCCCCGCCCCGGCCGACCCCGGCTGGCCGCTGGTGGCCGATGCCGCCGACCGGTACTACTTCCGGCCCGAGGGCGAACGCCTGCTGATCTCCCCGTCGGACGAGACGCCCAGCGAACCCTGCGACGCCAAGCCCGACGAGCTGGCCGTGGCGCTCGCCATCGAGCGGATCAACGAGGTCACCACCCTGCGGCTGCGCCACGTGCACAGCGCCTGGGCCGGGCTGCGCTCGTTCGTCGCCGACCGCGGCCCGGTCGTCGGCGCCTGGCCCGGCCACCCGGGGTTCGCCTTCTTCGCCGGGCAGGGCGGCTACGGCATCCAGATGGCCCCGGCGCTCGCCGCGCTGGGCGCCGCCGCCGTCCTCGGCCTGCCGCTGCCCGGTGATGTGGCCCTGCGGGACGTGTTGCCGGGAAGATCGGCGAACTAAGGTTGGGCCGGACGGAAGGAGTCCCATGGCGGACATCGCGGCGAGGCTCGGCGAGATCGTCGGCGCCGAGCACGTGCTCTCCGGCGACGCGATCGGCGAGGACTACACCCACGACGAGACGCTGACCGTCGAGCCGACCCGGCCCGCCCACGTGGTGCGCCCGAACACCGCCGAGGAGGTCGCCGCGGTCCTCACCCTCGCGGCGGAGACCGGCACCCCGGTCACCGCGCGCGGCAGCGGCACCGGCCTGTCCGGGTCGGCCACCCCGCGCGCGGACGGCATCCTGGTCTCCTTCGAGCGGATGAACGCGATCCTCGAGATCGACACCGAGAACCACGTGGCCGTCGTCCAGCCCGGGGTCACGCTCACCGAGCTGGAGGAGCGCACCGCCGAGGCCGGGCATGGTCTACCCGGTCTACCCGGGCGAGCTGTCCGCCAGCCTCGGCGGCAACGTCGGCACCAACGCGGGCGGCATGCGCGCGATCAAGTACGGCGTCACCCGCCACCACGTCCTCGGGCTGCAGGCGGTGCTGCCCACCGGCGAGGTCATCCGCACCGGCGGCAAGTTCGTCAAGGCCAGCACCGGCTACGACCTCACCCAGCTCATCGTCGGCTCCGAGGGCACCCTCGCGCTCGTCACCGAGGCGACGCTCAAGCTGCAGCCGCGCCTCGCCCACCAGGCGACCGTGCTCGCGCCGTTCGCCGACCTCGCCTCGGTCGCCCGCGCGGTGCCGAGGATCGTCGGCAGCGGCATCGGCCCGCTGATCCTCGAGTACATCGACGCGTTCACCATGGGCGCCATCACCCACACCGCCGACCTGCAGCTCGGCATCCCCGACCAGATCCGCGACACCGCACAGGCCTACCTCGTGGTGATGCTGGAGGACAACGCCACCGACCGGCTCGACGAGGACGTCGAGGCGGCCGGCGCGCTGCTCGGCGAGCTCGGCGCGCTGGACGTCTACGTGCTGCCCGGCCCGGCCGCCCGCAAGCTCATCGAGGCGCGCGAGCGGGCGTTCTTCACCGCGAAGGCCGCGGGCGCCGACGACATCATCGACACCGTCCTGCCCCGCGCCGCGCTGCCCGAGTTCTTCGCGAAGGTGCTGCAGATCGCGCAGGGGCACCAGACGCTGGTCGTCGGCTGCGGGCACGCCGGCGACGGCAACGTGCACCTCGCGGTGTTCCAGAAGGATCCCGAGGTGCGGCACGAGGTGCTGCACGAGCTGTTCGCCACCGGCATGTCGCTGGGCGGCGCGATCTCCGGCGAGCACGGCATCGGGCACGAGAAGAAGCGGCACTTCCTGGAGCTGACCGACCCGAACAAGGTCGAGCTGATGCGGCGCATCAAGCACGCGTTCGACCCGGAGGGCGTGCTCAACCCCGGCGTGCTGTTCGGCCAGGAGACGACCCGGGAGACGACACCGTGACCACCATGAACGGTGCGCAGGCACTGCTGCGCACCCTCGTCGACGGCGGCGTCGACGTCTGCTTCGCCAACCCGGGCACCTCCGAGATGCACTTCGTCGCCGCGCTCGACGCGGTACCGGAGATGCGCGCGGTGCTGAGCCTGTTCGAGGGCACCGTCACCGGCGCCGCCGACGGCTACGGCCGGATGGCCGACCGCCCCGCGGCCACGCTGCTGCACCTCGGCCCGGGCATGGCCAACGGCCTCGCGAACCTGCACAACGCCCGCCGGGCGCACACCCCGATCGTCAACGTGATCGGCGACCACGCCCGCTACCACAAGGGGTTCGACGCGCCGCTGGAGTCCGACATCGACGCGCTGAACGCCTGGCTGCACGCCTGGACGCGCACGTCCAAGACGCCCGAGGAGGTCGGCGCGGACGCGGCCGCCGCGGTCGCCGCCGCCCGGGCCCGGCCCGGGCAGCTCGCCAACCTGGTGCTGCCGGCGGACGTGTCCTGGTCCGACGGCGGCGTGGTCGGCGAGAGCGAGCTCGTGCCGCCCGCGGTCCCGGTCGACGACGACCGGGTCGCCGAGATCGCCCGGATCGTGCGCGGCGGCGAGCCGACGGTGCTGCTGCTCGGCCACGGCACCACCCGCGAGCGCGGGCTGGTCGCGGCGAGCCGGATCGCGGCGGCCACCGGGGTCAAGGTCTTCGCCGAGACGTTCCCGTCCCGGATCGAGCGCGGGGCCGGGCTGCCCGCCGTCGAGCGGCTGGGCTACCTCGCCGAGCAGGTCCAGTGGCAGCTCGCCGACGCCAAGCACCTGGTCCTGGTCGGCGCGAAGTCGCCGGTGTCGTTCTTCGCCTACCCCGGCAAGGCCAGCGAGCTGGTGCCCGAGGGCTGCCACGTGCACGTGCTGTCTGTGCTCGGCGAGGACGGCACGGGCGCGCTGGAGCACCTCGCCGACGAGGTCGCCGCCGGCCACGGGCCGGTGCTGCAGGAGGCGGTCCGCCCCGCCGTGCCGAGCGGGCCGCTGACCCCGCAGAACTGGGCCGAGGTGATCGGCGCGCTGCTGCCCGAGGCGGCGATCGTGTCCGACGAGGCCAACACCTCGGGCCTGATGATCCCGATGACCACCGCCGGCGCCCCGCGCCACGACGTGCTGACCCTGACCGGCGGCGCGATCGGGCAGGGCCTGCCGGTCGCGGTCGGCGCCGCGGTCGCCTGCCCGGACCGGCCGGTGGTGTGCCTGCAGGCCGACGGCAGCGCGATGTACACGGTGTCCTCGCTGTGGACGATGGCCCGCGAGGGGCTCGACGTCACCACGGTCGTGCTCAACAACCGGGCCTATGCGATCCTGCGCATGGAGCTGTCCCGGGTCGGCGCGGAGGGTGCGGGGCCCCGGGCGAGCCGGCTGCTCGACCTGTCCGGCCCCGACCTGGACTTCGTCGCGCTCTCGGAGGGGATGGGGGTGCCGGCCACCCGGGCGAACACCGCGGAGGAGCTCGCGGACCAGTTCGCGAAGGCCCTGGCCGAGCCCGGCCCGCACGTCATCGAGGCGATGGTTCCGTCCCTGGTGTGACCGGGCACGCGGCGAGCACGTCCGCGGTGGTCACCACCGGGCCGAGCCTGGGCAGTACGTAGTCGAGGGCGAACTCGTGGGCGTGCGCGTCCAGCCCGGTCATCGCGTCGGACACGGACACCACGCGGTAGTCGTGCTCGTCGGCCGCCCGCGCGGTCGACTCCACGCCGAAGTTCGTGGCGATGCCGCCGAGCACCACGGTGTCGATGCCCCTCTCGCGCAGCGCGCCGTCGAGCCCGGTGCCGTGGAACGCGCCCCAGGTGTGCTTGACGACGTGCAGGTCGGCGGGGTGCGGGTGGCAGCCCGGCGCGAGCCCGCCGCCCGGCGGCTGCGGTTCGGGCCCCGGGCGCTCGACGGTGACCCACGCCACGTGCCCGCCCGCCGTGCGCAGCGCGCCGGCCAGCTCCACGCACCGGGCCAGCACGTCGGACCCGGCATACGGCGCGGTCGGCCGCTCGAGGACGCGCGGCATCAGGTCGATGACGACCAGCGCCGTGCGCCGCGGTTCGAGGTCTAATGGACTCATGTCCAGCGAGCTTAGGGAGGCGCCCGCGGCGCCGGACCCGGGGTTGTTCGGTCCCGACTCGGTGAGCTGGCAGGTGCACGCCCAGCCGGCGATGTGGCTCGCCGGGGTGCGCAGCCTCTACCTGCAGGCGCTGCACCCGCGCGCGGTCGCCGGTGTCGTGCAGAACTCCGACTACCGCACCGACCCGCTCGGCCGCCTGGTGCGGACCGCGAACTTCGTCGGCGCCACCACGTACTGCACGCGCGACGAGGTCGCGCGGCGGGCGGCGCGGGTCCGCCAGGTGCACCGCGACCTGCGCGCGGTGGACCGCGAGACCGGTGCCCGGTTCCGCATCGACGAGCCGGACCTGCTGCTGTGGGTGCACTGCGCGGAGGTGTCCTCGTTCCTCTCGGTCGTGCGCCGCGCGGGCTTCCCGCTGACCGCCGCGCACGCTGACCGCTACCTGGACGAGCAGCGGCGGTCCGCGTCGCTGGTGGGGCTGGACCCGGACGAGGTGCCGGGGTCGGTCGCGGAGATGTCGCGCTACCTCGCGGCGATGCGGCCGGCGCTGCGGCGCACCGGGGACGCCGACGAGATCTACCGGTTCCTGCACCGCCCGCCCGTGCAGGGCGCGCTGTCGCTGGGGGTTCGGGTGTACGAGCCGGTGGTCGGGCACCTGGCGTACTCGCTGCTGCCGCGCTGGGCGGTGGCGCTGTACGGCCGGCGCGCCTATCCCGGACCGGTGGCGACGGCGGCGCTGCGCGGGGTGTCGGCCGGCGTGCGGACGTTCCTGCGCAACACCGCGCGGGTCACGCGCGGCGAGCCGCGGCTGGGCAGGCTGGAGCCGCACCCGCTGTGGGCCGTGCGCCGGATGGGCCGCTGGGCGACCCCGTCGGCCGACCGGTTACCCGCGCCCCAGACCGCAGGAGAGACGCGCCCGTGACCCGTGGCGACACCGCACCAGGTCCCCCGGCCCGCCCGAGCCGACCCCTCACGCGGTCGAGTCGACCTCTCGCGCGGTCGAGTCGACCTGTCGCGCGGTCGACTTCCACGCCACGGGTCGGCTCGGCGGTGCCGGGGGTCGGCTCGGCGATGTGGAGGGTCGGATCGGTGCGGTCGGGCGTGCGCCGGATCTGTCCCCGCGGCTAGGAGGTCGCGTGCGCTTCCTGGAAGCGCATGACCAGGGCCTGGGGGACCCGGCCGCGCTCGGCGACGGTCTCGCCCTGGCTGCGCGCCCACTCCCGGACGGCCTGGGTGTCCGGCTTGCCGTTGGCCGCCCCGTTGCCGTTCCCGCCGGAGCCGCCGCGGGACTTGCGGCCGCCGGTGCGGCGGGCGTGGCCGACGTACTCGGCGAGCGTGTCGCGGAGCCGGGCGGCGTTCGCGGCGGAGAGGTCGATCGCGAACTCGACCCCGTCGAGGGCGAAGGACACCGTTTCGTCGGCCTCTCCGCCATCGAGGTCGTCGACCAGCTCCAGAATGGTCTTCTGCGCCACTAGGTCCTCCGCGTGGGGATGTGAGACGAGCGGCTTCGAGGATAACGGCCACGGGGCGCCGGCAGGGGCAGGGTGCGCGGAGTGGCGGGTGCCGCCCATGTCACACCTCGCGGCCGCGGGCTCAGGGCGCGGCCAGGTCGAGCGCGGCGTCGGCCAGCTTGACCAGGCCCTCGTCGTCGGGCGCGGACGTGGTGCCGACCCACACGGCCTGCACCAGCTTGAGGCTGTTGCCCTCCCGGCCACTGGCGAACGCGGCGGACTCGAAGTACGGCTTGCGGTCCCCGGGCCACGGCGTGCCCTCGGTGGACGCGTCGACGATCGCGCCACTGCCCGGCTTGTCGGCCACCCGGTCCAGCTCGTCGGCCGACGCGGCCTGCGGGAAGCGCAGCACGGACACCAGGACCGCAGCGGTCTTGTCCTCCGCCGTGGACTCGAAGCGCATCCGGACCAGCTCGCCGCACCGGTTGCGCTGCAGCCACGCCTGCACGTCGCCGTAGGCGTGCGCGGCGCAGTCGCTGTCGGTGTCGGTGCCCTTCGGCACGAACGACACGCCGTCCACGGTGACCTTGCTGCTCTGCGGCTGCTCGGTCCGCGACCCACCCCGCGAGCCCTTGTCGTCGCCGGCGGACGCGACCGCGTAGACGATGCCGGTCAGCAGCAGCATTCCCACCAGCACGGCCGCGGCCACCGGCAGCCAGCGCAGCGAGCCGCCGGTGCGCCCGCGCCCGGCCGGGCGGGTGGGGCGCGGCGGGGGCGGCTCGGTGATCTTCGGGATCACCATGGTGCTGGCCGCGCCGAGGTCGGGCCGGACGGTGTCGGTGAACCCCTCGGCCTCGAAGTCGATCGCCGCGATCGCCGGGTTGTCCGGTTCCAGCGCGGCGAGGATGTCGCGGGCCTGCGCGACGGTGCACGGCCGCGGGTGGGTGGCCAGCTCGCGCGCGGCGGTGAGCAGCGTCATCGGCTCCGGGTGCAGCACCCGCACCCCGCGCATCAGGTCCGAGGTCGGCTGCTCGACCTTGGACACGTACGGCCCGACCGCGATGACCGTGCCGACCGGCAGCGGCTCGACCCGGGCCTGCTCGAGGAGCCGGGTGGTCGCGCCGACCGACGCCATGACCTCGGCGGCCGGGTTGACCGCGCCGTCCGGGCGGACCAGCGGCCAGCCGTCGGTCTTCCACTGGCCGGACAGCGGCGCCTCCAGGCGCACCGCGGGATCAGGCAGGTCCACGCCGACGACGACCAGCACGCCCCGGGGCAGCAGCACGATCGCGTCCACCGCGCGCTCGCCGGCGGCCCGGCTGCCGAGCAACGCGACGCCGCCGACCACACCGTCGCCGCGCCCCCAGGAGGCCAGCGCGGCGCGAACGTCGGCACCGACCTCAGAGGACTCTCCGCCGAGCCGGATCAGCCGCACGCACACCTCCCCGACCGTTCACATGCACCGATGACCACCGTATCGGGGCGACTACCCTTCGGGTGGCGCGACCGGGTGATTTCGAGCCGGTATGGCGAGAATGCTGATACGCAGGGCACAATGGTCGCCACTGGCAACAGAAGGGTGCTCGGGCTGCCCGCCGCGGCGAGGACGTAGGGGAAGACGGTTCCTCGTCGATCAAGCGGAGGTCAGCAGTGAGCACTCGTGGCGTGGTGTACGTCCACTCGTCGCCGTCTGCGGTATGTCCGCACGTCGAGTGGGCGATTTCAGGCACCCTTGGAGTCCGGGCGAACCTGCAGTGGACCGCGCAGCCCGCGGCGCAGGGACAGCTCCGGGCCGAGTGCGGCTGGACCGGGGACGCCGGGACCGGTGCCAAGCTGGTGGGCGCGCTGAAGGCGTGGCCGATGGTCCGCTTCGAGGTCACCGAGGATCCGAGCGAGGGCGTGGACGGCGAGCGCTTCTGCTTCGTGCCGACGCTGGGTCTGTGGCGGGCCCGCACCTCGGCGAACGGCGACATCGTGGTCGGCGAGGACCAGTTACGCGCGATGGCGACGGCGAGCCGGGCGGGCGAGGCGTTCGCGCACCGGATCGACGAGTTGCTCGGCGCGTCCTGGGACGCCGCGCTGGAGCCGTACCGGCGGGCCGGTGACGGGGCACCGGTGACCTGGTTGCACCGCGTCGGCTGATCCGCCTGTGGCACCCTCTACGGGTGCCGCCCGACCGTCCCCGCCAGCTGTGGCTGCTGCCGGTGCTGCTGATCACCGTGATCGCCACGGCCGTGGGCGGGCTGCTGGCGCGGACGTGGTACGAGGACGCCGGTCCCATCGAGCCGGCCGCGGTGATCCCGTCGCCGTCGTCGGTGCCGCCGGGCGAGCAGCCCGGCTCCCGGGTGGTGGAGGGCACCCCGGACGCGATCGCCCACCCGCTGTACCGGACCGTGCGCGGGCTGTTGCAACGCTACTTCGACGCGATCAACAACCGGGACTACGCGGCCTGGCAGCGCACGGTGATCAGCGAGCGCGTGGAGCGCCAGCCGGAGGAGAAGTGGCTGGCCGACTACCGGTCCACTCAGGACGGCCACATCGTGATCTTCCGCATCGAGCTGGGTGAGGACGACACCGCCCGGGTCCTGATGACGTTCACGAGCGTCCAGGACCCGGTCGACGCGCCCCAGGAGCTCCCGGTGGGGTGCATCAACTGGAACGTGGTGTTCCCGCTGGTCCTGGAGGACGACGGCTGGAAGCTCGACTCCTCCCCGGCGAGCGCCTCCCCCAGCACGAGCAGTGCCCCGCCACCTGACCGTGCCCGCGGGCGGGCCGGCGGCCAGGCAGCGGTAGGGCGCGGTCAGGCCGCGGTGAAGGCCAGGGCCACGTTGTGCCCGCCGAAACCGAACGAGTCGTTCACGGCGGCGGTGAGCTCCAGCTTGCGCGGCTCGCCGGCCACGACGTCCAGCGCCACCTTCGGGTCCTGGTTCTCCAGGTTGCGGGTGGCCGGGATGATGCCGTGGTAGATCGACAGCAGCGTGACGATGCTCTCGACCGCGCCCGCGCCGCCGACCAGGTGTCCGAGCGCGCTCTTCGGCGCGGTGAGCACCACGTGGTCGCCGATCGCCTTGCTGATCGCCACCGCCTCCCCGATGTCGCCGACCACCGTGGAGGTCGCGTGGGCGTTGACGTGCCCCACGTCGCCCGGCGACAGGCCGGCGGTCCGCAGCGCCTCGGTGATCGCGTTGATCTGGCCGATGCCCTCCGGGTGGTTGCCGGTGATGTGGTACGCGTCCGAGGTGATCCCCGCACCGGCCAGCCGCCCGTAGATCCGCGCCCCGCGCGCCCGGGCGTGCTCCTCGCTCTCCAGCACGAGCACCCCGGAGCCCTCGCCGAGCACGAACCCGTCCCGGTCCACGTCGAACGGCCGCGACGCGCGGTCCGGATCGTCGTTGCGCAGCGAGAGCGTCCGGGACTGGGCGAAGCCGGCCACGGTGATCGGCATGATGCAGGCCTCCGCGCCGCCCGCCACCACCACGTCGGCCCGGCCGCCGCGGATCATCTGCCAGGCGGTGGCCAGGCCCTCGGCCCCGGACGCGCACGCCGACGCCGGGGAGTGCACCCCGGCCCTGGCCCTCAGCTCGATGCTGACGTGCGCGGCCGGACCGTTGGGCATGAGCATCGGCACGGTCAGTGGCGAGACCTTGCGCAGCCCCTGGCTCTCCAGCAGGTCGTCCTGGTCGAGCAGGGTCTTCGGGCCACCGATGCCGGTGCCGATGGCCACGCCGAGCCGGTCGGGGTCCACCGACTGGCCCTCCTCGGTCGGCATCTCGAACCCGGCGTCCGCCCACGCCTGCCGGGCCGCGATGATCGCGATCTGCTCGCAGCGGTCCAGCCGGCGCAGCTGCACGCGCGGCAGCACGTCCGCCGGCTCCACGGCCAGCGGTGCGGCGAGCTTCGCCGGCAGGTCGTACTTCTCGACCCACTCGGCGTCGTTGATCCGGATTCCGTTGCGGCCGGCGATCAGCGCGTCCCAGGTGGACGTGACGTCGCCGCCGAGCGGCGTCGTCGCACCCATGCCGGTGACGACCACATCGACCGTGCTCATTGCCCCCTCCGTGGTGGCTCAGGCCGTGAGTTCGTGCCTCAGGCGTTCTTGGAGACGTAGCTGACCGCGTCCCCGACGGTCTTCAGGTTCGCCAGCTCCGCGTCCGGGATCTTCACCTCGAAGCGGTCCTCGGCCTGCACGGCGATCTCGACCATCGACAGCGAGTCGATGTCCAGGTCGTCCACGAAGGACTTGTCGGCGGTGACCTCGTCGGCCTCGACGCCGGCGACCTCTTCGACGATCTCGGCCAGGCCGGCGAGGATCTCTTCGTCGGTGGGCTTGTCGGCCATGGGTGTTCTCTCTTTCTGTTGGGTATCAGGGAAAGACTACGGGCAGATCACGACCTGGCCGGCGTAGGACAGGCCCGCACCGAACCCGATGAGCAGGGCGACGTCGCCGGAGTGCACCCGGCCCGCCGCCCGCATGTGGTCCATCGCCATCGGGATGGACGCCGACGAGGTGTTGCCGGACGTGACGATGTCGTCGGCCACGACCATGTCCTCGCGCGCGCCGTTCTTGCGCAGCTTCTTCGCGATCGCCTCGACGATCCGCAGGTTCGCCTGGTGCGGGATCAGCACGTCCACGTCCGACGGCGCCACCCCGGCGAGCTCCAGCGCGCGCATCGCGATCGGGGCGATCTTCGTGGTCGCCCAGCGGAAGACGGCCTGGCCCTCCTGGAAGATGTGCTTGCCGTTGGGCATCGTGATCGTCTCGACCAGGTCACCCGCGGTGCCCCAGGCGACCGGGCCGATGCCCGGCTCGTCGCTCGGGCCGACCACCGCGGCACCCGCGGCGTCGGCGAAGATGATCGCGGTGGACCGGTCGGCCGGGTCGACCACGTCGGTCAGCTTCTCCGAGCCGATCACCAGCACCCGGCGCGCCGAGCCGGCCCGCACCATGTCCGAGGCCGCCGCGAGCGCGTAGCAGAACCCGGCGCACGCCGCGTTCAGGTCGAACCCGCCGGCCGCCTTCACCCCGATCAGCTCGGCGACCTGGGCCGCGGCGTTGGGGATCGGCACCGTGGTCGTGCAGTTCGCCACCAGCACGGTGTCCACGTCGGACGGCGAGAGCCCGGCGGCGGCGATCGCCTTGGAGCCGGCGTCCACGGCCATCGACACCACCGTGTCGTCCGGCCCGGCGAACCGGCGCTCGGCGATGCCGACCCGCTCGCGGATCCACTGGTCGTTGGTGTCCATGGTCTTCGACAGCTCGTCGTTGGTCACGACCCGCTCCGGCTGGGAGCTGCCGATGCCCAGGATCCGGGTGGCGGCCGCACCCTGGGAGAGTCGAAGGTCGGTCATTCGGTCGCCTCCTCGGCGGACAGCGCTGCGGCGACCTTCTCGAGGTCGTCCGGCTTCTTCAGGCCGGCGATCGTGACGCCGCTGAACTCGCGGCGGGCCAGCCCGGTGAGCGCACCCGCGGGCGGCAGTTCGGCGAGCGCGTGCACGCCGCGCGCGGCCATCGTGGCCATGCACGAGTCCCACCGCACCGGCCGGGTCACCTGCTCCACGAGCCGCTCCAGCATCTCGGTGCCGCTGCCCACGGCCTCGCCGTCGGCGTTGGACAGCAGCGTGCGGGTGGGGTCGGCGACGGTGACGCCGGCCGCCTTCTCCCGCATCGCCTCGCGTGCCGGCTCCATGTAGCGGGTGTGGAACGCCCCGGCGACCTTGAGCTTGATGATCTTCTTCACGAAGTCGGGCTTGCTGTCGACGATCTTGTCGACCGCGTCGATCGCGCCGGCGGCGACGATCTGCCCCGCGCCGTTGCGGTTGGCGGGGACCAGGTCGTACCCGGCGAGCCAGTCGACGACCTGCTCGGGCTCGCCGCCCATGACGGCGGCCATGCCGGTGGGCGCCAGGTCGCACGCGGCGGCCATCTCCCGGCCGCGCACCGCGGCCAGCGCCACCGCGTCGTCCGCGCCGAGCACGCCGGCCATCGCGGCCGCGGCGAGCTCGCCCACGGAGTGGCCGGCCACCAGCACGTCGGCCGGCAAGTCGACCCGTCGCTCCAGCTCCTCGTAGGCCAGCAGCGCCAGCGCCACGACCAGCGGCTGGGTGATCGCGGTGTCCTTGATCGCGTCCGCGTCCGCGGTGGTGCCGAGCTCGAGGAGGTCGAGCCCGGTCAGCTCGGACCAGGTGGTCACCCGCTCGCGGGTGCCGTCCAGTTCGAGCCACGGTGCGAACATGCCGGGAGTCTGGGAGCCCTGGCCTGGGGCGAGTAACGCGAGCACGGTGTCCACTACACACGTTCCCCCGCCCCTGACGGGATGCTGACAGTCACCAAGTCGGGACGAGCGTTTTGTGGAGACCCTCCAAAGGTTGCCGCCGAATGAACGATTAAGGCGTGTTTGCGTTGTCTGTTCGGTCACCATAAGCCACGTGATCGCGACAGCCTGCCGACGGCCAGCGCGATGCGGAGCACGAGCGCGTCACGAGCGGTGTTCGCGTTGTGGCCGGTGAGCTCGGTGGCCTTGCGGAGCCGGTAGCGAACGGTGTTCGGGTGCACGAACAGCAGGCGCGCGCAGGTCTCCAGGACGCCGCCGGCCTCGAGGTAGGTCTCGACGGTCTCCAGCAGCGCGCCGCCCGCCTCCTCCAGCGGCCGCGCGATCTGCTCGATGAGCTGCCACTCGGCCTCCGGGTCGCCGGCGAGCGCGCGCTCGGGCAGCAGGTCGGTGGAGCGGACCGGACGCGGCGCGGCCGGCCAGGCGACGACCGCACGCAGCCCGGACAGCGCGTCGGCGGAGCTGCGGTGCGCGTCGGCGATGTTGGCCACGGTCGGGCCGGCCACGACCGGCCCCTCGCCGAAGGAGGAGGAGATCTTCCGCAGGACCGGGTTGCCGGGTTCCTCGGTCTCCCCGGCGAGCACCACGACCAGTCGCGAGCCCTGCACGCCGAGCAGTACCGGCCGGTTGGCCCGGGCGGCGCGGCTGCGCACCTCGTAGAGCACGGTCGGCGGGTCGTCGGAGGGGGAGTTGCCGACCAGGACGGTGGCCGGCGCGTCCGGGTCCCAGCCGAGCGCGGCGGCCCGGGACAGGAGCGACTCCTCGGCGTCGCCGCGGACGATGGCGTCGACGACGGAGGCCTCGAGGCGGGCGTCCCAGGCGCCGCGGGTCTCGGCGGCCGAGGCGTAGGACATGGCGGCGGTGAACGCGACCTCGCGGCCGTAGCGCAGCACGGCCTCGGTGAGGACCTGGCGTTCGTCCTCGTCGGCCGCGAGGTCGGGCACCTCGCGCTCGATGACCTGCAGCGCGACGCGGACGAGCTCGACGGTCTGGCGCAGGCTGATCCAGCGGGAAAGCTCGCGCGGGGCCTGCCGGAACGCGTCGGTGGTCAGCCGGATGGCCTCGCGCTGGTCGCGGAGGTAGGCGGTGAACCCGGCGGCGCCGGTCTGCGCGATGAGCTGCACGCTCGCCCGCTGGTCGGCCGGCATGCGGCCGAACCAGGCGAACTCCTGGTCCATGGAGGCCAGCGCGACCGAGGCGAGCTTGCCGGAGGCGTGGTCGAGCGCCGCGAGCGTCGCCTCCGACACCTTCACCATGGTCCGACTGTATAGCGCCGACCCGCGCCTACACGACGACCGCGAGCTTGCCGCGCGGGTGCCCGCCGCGCAGGTGGCGGATCGCCCCGGCGGCGTCGGTGAGCGGAAAGGTCCGGTCGAGGACCGGGGTGAGCGCGCCGTCCTCGATGAGCCCGCGGAGGAACTCGAGGTCGGCCGCGCGAGCGGTGGCGAACATCCCCCGCAGGTTCTGCCCGGCGAACGGGGAGACGAGCAGCGCCCGCAGGGTGCGTTCCATGCCGCCCAGCCAGCGCCCGCCGTTCTCGCCGCCGACGAGGACCAGGGTGCCGGCGGGCGTGAGCGCGCGCCGCAGCACGGCCAGCGGCCGGTTGCCGGCGATGTCGAGGACCAGGTCGTGGCGCCCGGCCGGGAGGTCCTCGCGGGTGTAGTCGACGACCTCGTCGGCGCCGAGCGAGCGGACCAGGTCGAGCGCGCCGGTGCCGCACACGCCGGTGACGTGCGCGCCGAACACCTTCGCGAGCTGTACCGCGTAGCTGCCGATGCCACCGGACGCGCCGATGACCAGCACGCGTTGTCCCGCTTGCACCTTGCCCCGGTCGCGCAGCGCCTGCAGTGCCGTGCACGCGGAGACCGGCACGACGGCGGCCTGCTCGAAGGTGAGGTTGGCGGGTTTGCGGGCGGCCTTGTCCTCGCGGACGACGGCGTACTCGGCGTAGGAGCCCCAGCCGGTGCCGAAGACGTCGTCGCCGGGCGCGAACCGGGTGACGTTCGCGCCGACCGCCTCGACGCTGCCCGCGAGGTCGAGGCCGCGCACCCGCATCCGGGGGCGGCGCCAGCCCATCGCGGGGCGGCCGATGAGCGGCAGGCCGGTCATCAGGTGCCAGACGCCGGGGTCGACGCCCGCGGCGCGCACGCGGACGAGCAGCTCGCCGGGGCCGGGCTCGGGTCTGTCGATGTCCTCGAGGCGGAGGACGTCCGCCTCGCCGTAGGTGTTCTGCACGATTGCCTTCATGGGGTGTCTCCTGTGTTGTCCGGGTACTGGAACACCTCGTCGAGGGGCACCTGGAACACCCGGGCGATCTGGAAGGCCGTCTCGAGGGAGGGGGAGTACCGCCCCTGCTCGACGGCGATGATGGTCTGGCGGGTCACCCCGACGCGGTCCGCCAGGTCGGCTTGGGTCATCTCGCCGTGCGCGAAGCGCAGTGCGCGGATCGAGTTGGTGACCCGGGTCTGCTTCACCACGTCTGGAAGCCCCACCGGTAGGCGGCGATCTTGGCGATGGAGCCGAGGATCGCCGACAGGACGAAGCACAGGTAGATGACGTTGGCGATCCAGAAGTGGTCGAGCTCGAGCATCGCCATGATCAGCGCGGACACGCTCCCGATGACGACGAACGACTGGCCGATGTACTCGCCGAGCCGGCCGATCTCGCGGTCGCGCTGGTCCTTCCTGCCGGCCTCGGGGGAGGAGGTCCGGAACGCGATGTCGACGACGACGTTCGCCACGATCGCACCGCCGACGGTCCACAGCAGCGTGGCCGCGTAGGCGACGTCACCGGCCGGCGTGCCGCTCAGCCGCGGCAGCACCAGGACGAGGTAGACCGCGTAGGCGGCGACGGACGTGCCGAGCATGGTCCACGCCCGCTTCTCCTCGAACGCCACGCCACCTCCCGATGTAAAACAACTTTGACACCACCAATGTAAAACACCCCCGACACCATGTCAAACATTCTTAACGTCCCCCACCGCGAGCGCCCCGCGACGAGCGTGGTGATGGCGAACGAGCGGCGACCCACCGCCCAAACGCGCGGGCACCGCGAGGCCCGTGCGTAGCCGTGGAAGCACGAGGCGAACCAACCGCCAAAGCCCGAAACCGGGAGGGCCCAAGGCGCGAAGCGCGAGGGCCTGAGCGCGAAGCGCAATGCTGGTCACCGCGCGGCGAAACCACGCCGGGTCGAAAGGAGCTCGCACCGTGGGGGTCTGGGGGGTCGCCCCCCAGGGCCTTCGACGAGGGAAGGTGCCCCCCGGGGCACCGAACAGGGGCACCGAACAGGAGGGGCTCGGGCCGCCCGGCGTGGCGGTGCGCACGCCGCCGGGCGGCCCCTCTCCCCGGTCCCCACCGGTAACTCCACTATGGACGGACTGGGGAGAGGTTGCCAGCGCTGTACCCCTATCGTGCGACTAGTTCATCAGCGCAGGTCAGAGGGGTCACCCAGAGTCAGGCCACGCCCGGGTCGGACGTCTGCGGGCCCGCCGCGGAGACATCGTCGATGCGGTACCTGCGCGGCGGCCTCCGCGACCGTGGACTTCTCCACCTCGCCACGGCGCGCGAGCGCCGCGAGCGCGCCGACGGAGATCGACTCGGCGTCGACGAGGAAGTGCCGCCGGGCCGCCGGCCGGGTGTCGGACAGACCGAACCCGTCCGTGCCGAGCGTGAGCATGTCCGGTCGGCACCCACTGCGCGGATCAGGTCCGGCACCGCGCGCATCCAGTCCGACACCGCGACCACCGGCCCCGCCGCCCTCGGACAGCACCCGCGTGACGTACGGCCGCTGCGGCTCCGCCTCCGGGTGCAGGAAGTTGTGCCGGTCGGCGTCCACGCGCGTCCCGGCGCAGCTCGATCCACGACGTCACCGACCACACCTCGGCCCGCACGCCCCAGTCCTGCCGGCAGCAGCTCGCGCGCCCGCAGCGCCCACGGCATCGCCACGCCGGACGCGAGGATCCGCGCCCGCGGGCCCGTCGCCCGTCCGGCGCCGGCAGGTACCGGTACAGCCCCCGCAGCAGGCCCTCGACGTCGAGGTTCTCCGGCTCGGCCGGCTGCACGTACGGCTCGTTGTAGACCGTCAGGTAGTAGAAGACGTCCTCCGCCTCGCTCGCCGTACATCCGCCGCAGCCCGTCGCGCGACGATGTGGGCGATCTCGAACGACGAACGCGGGGTCGTAGGAGACGACGGCGGGGTTCGTCGCGGCGAGCAGCAGCGAGTGCCCGTCGTTGTGCTGCAGGCCCTCGCCGGTCAGCGTGGTCCGCCCGGCGGTCGCGCCGAGCAGGAAGCCGCGGGCCATCTGGTCGGCCGCCGCCCACAGCGCGTCGCCGGTGCGCTGGAAGCCGAACATCGAGTAGAAGATGTAGATCGGGATCATCGGCTCGCCGTGCGTGGCGTACGAGGTGCCGGCGGCGATGAACGACGCGCATCGAGCCGGCCTCGTTGATGCCCTCGTGCAGGATCTGGCCCGGTCTCGCTCTCCTTGTAGGACAGCATGAGCGTCGGCGTCGACCGAGGTGTAGAGCTGCCCGTGCCGGGTTGTAGATCTTCTGCGTCGGGAACATCGAGTCCATGCCGAACGTGCGCGCCTCGTCCGGGATGATCGGCACCAGCCGCGGGCCGATCTCCTTGTCCTTGACCAGGTCGCGGAGCAGCCGGACGAACGCCATCGTGGTGGCGACCTCCTGCTTGCCCGAGCCGCGCCGCACCACGTCGTAGACCTTGTCGCCGGGCAGCACGAGCGGCTTGGACTTGCCCCGCCGCTCCGGCACGAAGCCGCCGAGCTGGCGGCGCCGCTCCAGCAGGTACTGGATCTCCGGCGCGTCCGGGCCAGGGTGGTAGTACGGCGGCAGGTACGGGTCCTTCTCGAGGTCCGCGTCCGAGATCGGGATGCGCAGCGAGTCGCGGAACATCTTCAGGTCGTCCAGGGTCAGCTTCTTCATCTGGTGGGTCGCGTTGCGACCCGCGAAGTGCGGCCCGAGCCCGTAGCCCTTGATCGTCTTCGCGAGGATCACGGTCGGCTGGCCGTGGTGCTCGGTGGCCGCCTGGTAGGCCGCGTAGACCTTGCGGTAGTCGTGCCCGCCGCGCTTGAGGTTCCAGATCTCCTCGTCGCTCATCGGCGTCGACCAGCTCCTTGGTGCGCGGGTCGCGCCCGAAGAAGTGCTCGCGGACGAAGGCGCCGTCGTTGGCCTTGTAGGTCTGGTAGTCGCCGTCCGGGGTGGTGTTCATCAGGTTGACCAGCGCGCCGTCCCGGTCGGCGTGCAGCAGCGCGTCCCACTCGCGGCCCCAGATGACCTTGATGACGTTCCAGCCGGCGCCGCGGAAGAACGCCTCCAGCTCCTGGATGATCTTGCCGTTGCCGCGGACCGGCCCGTCGAGCCGCTGCAGGTTGCAGTTGATCGACGAACGTGAGGTTGTCCAGGCCCTCGCTGGCCGCCACGTGGACCAGGCCGCGCGACTCCGGCTCGTCCATCTCGCCGTCGCCGAGGAACGCCCAGACGTGCTGGTCGTCGGTGTCCTTGATGCCGCGGTCGTGCAGGTAGCGGTTGAACCGGGCCTGGATAGATCGCGTTCATCGGGCCGAGGCCCATGGAGACCGTCGGGAACTCCCAGAAGTCCGGCATCAGCCGCGGGTGCGGGTAGGAGGGCAGCCCGGCGCCCGGGCCGCCGTGCGAGAGCTCCTGGCGGAAGCCGTCGAGCTGGTCGGTCGGACAGCCGCCCCTCGAGGAAGGCGCGGGCGTAGATGCCGGGGGAGGCGTGGCCCTGGAAGTAGACCTGGTCGCCGCCGCCGGGGTGGTCCTTGCCGCGGAAGAAGTGGTTGAAGCCGACCTCGTAGAGCGTCGCCGAGGAGGCGTAGGTCGAGATGTGCCCGCCGACGCCGACGCCGGGGCGCTGCGCGCGGTGCACGGTCATCGCCGCGTTCCACCGGATCCAGGCCCGGTAGCGCGCGCTCGACCTCCTCGTCGCCGGGGAACCAGGGCTCCCGGTCGGTGGGGATCGTGTTGACGTAGTCCGTGCTGGTGAGGGCCGGCACGCCGACGCGGCTGCTCCCGGGCGCGTTCCAGCAGGCGCAGCATCAGGTAGCGCGCGCGCTGCCTGGCCCGCCGGAGGACGAGCATCGCGTCGAACGACTCCAGCCACTCGGCCGTCTCGTCCGGATCGATGTCCGGGAGGTGGGCGGCGAGACCGTCGCGGATGACCCGTACCCGCTCGGGTCGGTTCCTGTCGTTTCCGCTGATCTGCGTAGCCAAGGGGTCTCCAGTGCCTGCGCTCATGCTGCTAACTCTGCCACCACCACCATCATCGTGGTCTCGACGGCCGCTCGCGTCATCGTTACCGATGAGTACATCCGGCGTGGGTGGTTGCGCAGGTGGGCACGCTCAGTGTTCGCTATCCCAATACCGTTGGGCGGTGGATGGCCACCGCGTTGGCGCCGAGGAGGAGTGAAAGCCGTGGTCGCCGCGGGAGACGCCGGCAAGGCCGGCGTCGCCGAGAGGCTCGGGATCGAGCCTGGCATGGTCGTCCAGGAGATCGGTTGGGACGAGGACGTTGACGACGGCGTGCGCGCCGAGATCGAGGAGCGCAGCGGGAGCGATCTTCTCGACGAGGACGCCGACGAGGTCGTCGACGTGGTTCTGCTGTGGTGGCGGGAGGATGACGGCGACCTGGTCGACACCCTCATGGACGCGATGGGGCCGCTCGCCGACAACGGCGTGATCTGGGTCCTGACACCCAAGACGGGCCGCGACGGGCATGTCGAGCCCAGCGAGATAGCCGAGGCGGTGCCGACCGCCGGGCTCTCCCAGACCTCGAACATGAGCGTCGGCGGCGACTGGTCGGCCACCCGGCTGGTGTCGCCCAAGTCCGCGAAGTCCAAGCGCTGAGGCGTCGACCGGGTGGCGGTGGCCTAGGCTGTCGCCGCACCCGGGACACGCACGGCGGGAGGATGTCGAATGACGGTCGAGGTCGGTTCGAAGGCGCCCGAGTTCACTCTGAAGGACTACAACAACCAGATGGTGTCGTTGTCGTCGTTCCGAGGGGCGTCACACGTGCTGGTGGTGTTCTACCCGTTCGCGTTCAGCGGCATATGCCAGGGCGAGCTGTGCCAGCTTCGCGACGAGCTGTCCTCCTACGACGACGCCGACGTCCAGGTGCTCGGCGTGTCGGTGGACACGCCGTACAGCCTCAAGGCGTGGGCCGAGCAGCAGAACTACCAGTTCCCGCTGCTGTCGGACTTCTGGCCGCACGGGGCGGTGGCGTCCACCTACGGCGTGTTCAACGAGGCGGCCGGGCTGGCCAACCGGGGGACCTTCCTGATCGACAAGACCGGCGTGGTCCGCTTCGCGGAGGTCAACGGCCCGGGCGAGCCCCGCGACCAGGAGGCCTGGAAGAAGGCGGTGGCCGCCCTGCCGTGATCCGTACCGGGCGTATAGCTCAGCGGAAGAGCACTCGGTTTACACCCGAGCGGTCGTAGGTTCGAGTCCTACTGCGCCCACTGGGAGACTGGGGGACCGTGTCCGGCCCGCCTGGTCTCAGGATCGTCTTCGTCGCGTTCGGCACCGGCGCGGTGATGGTGCCGGTCAGTTCTCGGTGATGACCAGGTCCCAGCCGTTGTCAGGGTGGAACGTCCACGTTGCCGTGTACACGCCCCACGCGGCGTCCTGCATGCCGTCGATCGCTCGGGTGTGGTTCATCCGAGCGATCACCGACGGAGGAACGTCGAGTCGCTCAAGAACGCAGAACGCCGCGTCGATCTCCTCCTCCGGGTCGTAGCCTGTCCCCGCGCCGTCGATCACGAGGGTGACCTGCCCGTCGTGGGACTCGGTCAGGGCACCCTGCGACCCGTACTCGGTCGCGCAGTCCGTCCTCGCCTGCGCGAGCGTGCCCGGGTCCGCGTGCTGGACGGCGACGGCGTCTGGCGCCGCGACCGGTCGGCCGTCGACGACGTCGGTCGCGGTGGCGACGCCGGCCACGAGCAATGCCGCCACGATCGAGCCGCTCACCAGCACGGTGGCTTTGGCCGCAGTCCTCATGGAGACCCTCCCGTCTCGGCCGTGTGGCGCTCACCGGCTGACCAGCGCGTCCGTCGAATGTCCGCCACAGGTCGTCGTTCGCGGGCTGTCCGGCGTATCGGACATGGTGCGAAACTCCCCCGATCGAGTCTGCGGACCCGACAGCGGCCTCGTCGCAGGGGAGCCGGCGATCGGGGCGAAGTCCTGTTCGACATCGAACGACCCCTGTCGTATAGTCCGGTCGGAATAACCAGTCTGGACTCATCGAGGGGGGTGAGCGGACGTGGCCGGATCGGTTCCGCCGTTGACGCCGCTGGCGATGGCCGTCCTGGAGCTGCTGCACGAGCGGCGCATGCATCCCTACGAGATGACCCAGCTCATGCGCGACCGGCGGGTGGACTACCGGGTCAAGCTGCGGCCCGGCTCGCTGTACCACGCGGTCGAGCGCCTGGAGGCGCACGGCCTCATCGAGGTCGTCGACACCCAGCGGCAGGGCCGCCGGCCGGAGCGCACCGTCTACGGGCTGACCGAGCTCGGCCGGGACCGGTTCGTCGAGCAGGCCCGCGACATGCTGGCCACCCCCGCCCAGGAGTACCTCCAGTACCCGGTCGCGCTGTCCGCGGCCACCGAGCTCGACCGGGCGGACGCCCTGGAGCAGCTCAAGACGCGGGTGATCAACCTCAAGGCGCGGATCGCCGCGGACCAGGTCGTCATCGACCACGTGCTCGACACTCAGCTGCCGACGATGTACTGGATCGACCACGCCTACCTGCACCACCAGCGCCGGTGCGAGCTGGACTGGACCGAGCGGCTGATCGAGGACCTCGAGTCCGGCCACATCCCCTGGCCGGAGCAGGACTCCCCGGCGATCGGCCCCCAACTATCCATAGTCGACAACAGGGAGAACGACGGTGGCAGGGCGAGCTAACCCGTGGGCGGCGCTGGCCGCGCTGTGCATCGGGTTCTTCATGATTCTGCTGGACACCACGATCGTGTCCATCGCGATCCCGGCGATGGTGCGCGGGCTGCACACGGACCTGAACTCCGTGGTCTGGGTGATCAGCATCTACCTGCTCACCTACGCGGTGCCGATGCTGTTCACCAGCCGCCTCGGCGACCGGTTCGGCCCGAAGCGGGTGTTCCTGGCCGGCATGGTCGTGTTCACCGGGGCGTCGCTGTGGTGCGGCCTCGCGGGCACCGCCGGGTCGCTCATCGCCGCCCGCGGCGTGCAGGGGCTCGGTGCGGCGCTGATGACGCCGCAGACGCTGGCGTTCATCACCCACCTGTTCCCGCCCGCCAAACGCGGCCCGGCGATGGGCATGTGGGGCGGCGTGGCCGGGCTGGCGACGATCACCGGTCCGCTGCTCGGCGGCGTGCTGGTCGACAGCCTCGGCTGGGAGTGGATCTTCTTCGTGAACGTCCCGGTCGGCCTGGTCGGGATCGTGCTGACCCTGGTGCTCGTGCCGGACTGGCAGCCCCGCCACCTGCACTCCTTCGACGTCCCGGGGATCCTGCTGTCCGGCGCGGGCCTGTGCCTGCTCGTGTTCGGGATCCAGAACGGGCAGCACTACGACTGGGGGACCGTCGCCGGGTCGGTGACCATCACCGAGATCATCGCCGCCGGGCTGGTGCTGCTGGTCGCGTTCGTCGTCTGGCAGCGGTTCAACCGGAACGAACCGCTGGTGCCGCTGCGGGTGTTCGGCAACAGGAACTTCTCCACCGGGTCGGTGACCGCCGCCGCGATCGGGTTCGCGATGACCGGCATGTTCGTGCCGCTGGTGGTCTACACGCAGAACGTGCTGGGCCTGTCGCCGACCCAGGCCGGCCTGCTCACCGCGCCCATGTCGTTGCTGTCCGGGGTGATCGCGCCGTTCGTCGGCCGCATGTCCGACCGGCGCAACGCCAAGTACCTGGTGATGATCGGCTTCCTCGCGCTGGCCGCCGGGCTCGCGATCCTGGCGCTGCAGGCGGGACCGGACACCGACCCGCTCGCGCTGGTCCCGGCGCTGCTGGTGATGGGTGTCGGCACCGGGTTCGTGTTCGCGCCGATGAGCAACGTGGCGATGCGGTCGGTCGAGCCGGCGCTGGCCGGCACCGCCTCCGGCATCTTCAACACCGCCCGGCAGGTGGGCGGGGTGCTGGGCAGCGCGGCGATCGGGGTGTGGCTGCAGGTGCGGATCGCCGCCTCGATGACCACGGAGGCCACCGCGGCCGCGGCGAAGCTGCCCTCGGCCTACCGGGAGGACTTCGTCGACAGCCTGGCCCGGGCCGCGAACTCGGCCAACGAGCTGAGCGACCGCGCCGGCGCCGCGGTGCCGGCCGACCTGCCGCCCGACGTCGCCGCGCAGATCCAGCGGCTCGCCGGCCAGGTCGTCCACAATGGACTCACCAGCGCCACCAAGGTGACCATGCTGCTGCCCATCGCGGTACTGCTCGCCGGCGCCGTGGCGGCGGCGCTGATGCGGGGCAACGGCGGCAAGGAGCCGCACCACGCCGCGGAGGCGGCCACCGAGACCGCACCGGCCTGACGCGCGCCCGCCGCTAACCGGCAACGGGGAACGGGCGCCGGGGGGTCAAGAACCACCCCCCGGCGTCCGATGCCGACGTGAGGTACTGAAAGCGGCGCGTAATGGGGGGCGCTGGATGGGTATGGCGGTCGCGCGGCCGGTGGTGCGGCGCCGGGGGATGCCGCTGCTGATCTCGGCCATCTCCGTGTCGAACTTCGCCGACGGCATCGGCAAGACGGCCTTCCCGCTGCTCGCGGCCAGCATGACGCGCGACCCGGTGGTCATCGGCGCGCTGTCCGCGGTGGCCTTCCTGCCCTGGCTGCTGTTCTCCGTCGCGACGGGTGTGCTGCTCGACCGGGTCGACCGCCGGCGCGCGCTGGTCCTCGCGAACCTCGCCCGCATGGTCGTGATCGGCGGGCTCGCGATCGTCGTCGGGACCGGTGCGCAGGCGGTGTGGATCGTGTTCGCGGCGGCGCTGCTGGTCGGCACCGCGGAGACCGTCGCCGACAGCGCGGGCAACGTGCTCATCCCGTCGGTCGCCGGCCGCGAGCACCTGGACCGCGCGAACGGCCAGGTCCAGGCGGCCGAGGTGGTCGGCCAGTCCTTCCTCGGGCCGATGGCCGGCAGCCTCACCTTCGCGGTGTTCGCCGCGTTCCCGTTCCTGCTCAACTCGATCGGCTTCGCGGTGGCAGCCGCGCTGCTGCTCGGCATCGCAGGCGCCCACCGGCCGGTGCACCTGCCGGGGCCGCGGCGGCCGGAGGAGGGCGGCGCCGTGCGCGCCGGCCTGAGCTGGCTGCGGGGCAGCCCGCTGATCCTGCGCCTGATGACGATCGCCGCCGCGGTGAGCCTCACCTCCGAGCTCGCGGTCAACCAGCTGGTCCTCTACGTCCTCGACGACCTGCGGCTCACCGACAGCATGTTCGGTGTCTTCGCGGCGGCGTCCGGGGTCGGCGGCCTCGTCGGCGCCGGCGCGCCGAAGCTGTTGAAGGCCCTGCCGCGGCGCACCGTGCTGGCGGGCGGCGTCGGGGCGTCCGGCGCGAGCTTCGCCGGCATGGGCGTCACCGGGTCGCCCGTGCTCGCCGCCGCGCTGTTCGGCACGTTCGCGATCGGCATCGTCGCGGTCAACGTCGTCATCGCCACGACCCGGCACCTCGCCGTGCCGGACGGGCTGCTCGGCCGGGTGCTCGGCGTGTGGCGGACGGTCGTGTGGGGCGCCATCCCCGTCGGCGCGCTGCTGGGCGGCGTGACCACGCACCTGCTGGGCAGCGCGAGCGCGACGTTCCTGACCTCAGGGATGGCGATGCTGGCCGTCAGCGTGCTGGCCGTGCCGGCACTGCGCCGCTTCGGGCCCGACCTGCGCGCCTGATGGACACGCGTCGTGTACCGGCAACCGATCGAGTCCAGTGTCCTCGCCGAGGTCGGCTACGACCGGAAGCGGCGGCTGCTCGAGGTGAAGCTCGTGAGCGGCGCGGTCTACCAGTATCTCGACGTCCCCGCGCGGGAGTACCTGGCACTGCTGGCCGCGGACAGCTCCGGCCGCTACTACAACACGAACATCAAGCCGGCCTACGAGTACCGCCAGGTGTGACTACGCGGGCTCGAGCTCCGCGCCGGCCTCGTCGGCCACGGCCGCCGCGAGCCGGGCCCTGCGGCGCCTGCGCACCACGACCACGACGATCGCCCCCAGCGCGAGGCCGCCGACGACGAACAGGCCGCCCGCGGTGATCGCGCCCTCGATGCGCCTCGCGGCCTCGCCCAGCGCCGCGCCGATCGCGATGTGCATCGCCGACCAGCAGGCCGCGCCCGCGAGGTCCGCGGGGAAGAACCTGCGGAACGGCAGGCCCGACGTCCCCGCCGCGGCGGGCATCAGGGTGCGCACCACCGGCAGGAACCTGGCGAAGAACACCGCCCACGGGCCGCGCCCGCGCAGGATGCCGGTCGCCCTGTCCCAGCCCTCGACGCCGTGCCGCTGGACCAGCCTCGTCTCCCGCAGCTGCCGGCCGAACCGGCGGCCGATCGCGAACCCGACCGTGTCGCCCAGGCCGGCGCAGACCGTCACCACCGCCCACAGCAGCAGGAACCGCTGCACCGAGTCGACCGTGGTGGCCGCGATCAGCAGGCCGCCCTCGCCGGGGGCGATGAACCCCAGGCCGATCGTGCACTCGGCCAACACCAGCGCCCCGGTGGCGCCGACCAGCGCGGGCTGCGGCAGTGCCTGTAACCACTCGAGCACATCGGTCAGCACCGCCACAGCCCCGCTCCCCTCCTCCACGGCCGCCCCCTGCGGCCGCACCGGCGTCAGTCAAGCAACAGGACGACGCCGCGGGCATCGGGGTTCTCCCGGAGCCGTCCCCTACCGCCGGCTCAGCAGCGCGCCGATCTCCTGGTTCGCCGGGCCGGCCTCGGCCAGGTGGCGCAGCGCCTCCGGGACCTGCTCGCCGCGGTGCGCCATGGCCTGCGTGTACAGCCGCCCGGCCCGGTAGGACGAGCGCACCAGCGGTCCGGCCATCACGCCGGCGAACCCGATCCGCTCGGCGGTCTGCTTGTGCTCCAGGAACTCCTCGGGCCTGACCCACCGGTCGATCGGGTGGTGGCGCAGCGAGGGGCGCAGGTACTGGGTGATCGTGATGATGTCGCAGCCCGCGTCGTGCAGGTCCCGCAGGGCGGCGGCCACCTCGTCGGGGGTCTCGCCCATGCCGAGGATCAGGTTCGACTTCGTGACCAGCCCGAACTCGCGGGCGCGGGTGATGACCTCGAGCGAGCGCTCGTAGCGGAACGCCGGCCGGATGCTCTTGAAGATCCGCGGCACGGTCTCCAGGTTGTGCGCGAGCACCTGCGGCCGGGCGCCGAACACCTCGGCCAGCTGCGCGGGGTCGGCGTTGAAGTCGGGGATCAGCAGTTCGACGCCGGTGCCCGGGTTGAGGGTGTGGATCTGCCGGACGGTCTCCGCGTACAGCCAGGCGCCGCCGTCGTCGAGGTCGTCGCGGGCCACGCCGGTGACCGTCGCGTACCGCAGGCCCATCGCCTGCACCGACTCGGCCACCTTGCGCGGCTCCGCGCGGTCGAGGGCGGCCGGGCGGCCGGTGTCGATCTGGCAGAAGTCACAGCGCCGGGTGCACTGCTCGCCGCCGATGAGGAAGGTCGCCTCGCGGTCCTCCCAGCACTCGTAGATGTTCGGGCAGCCGGCCTCCTCGCAGACCGTGTGCAGGCCCTCCCGCCGCACCAGTCCCTGCAGCTCCCGGTACTCGGGACCCATCCTGGCGCGGGTCTTGATCCACGACGGCTTCTTCTCGATCGGGGTCTGGCTGTTGCGGACCTCGAGACGGAGCAGCTTCCGTCCATCCGGAGCAATGGTCACCAGGCCAGGTTACGCCGCCGGGTGTCGGTGCGACCCAGTACCGTGATCGAGGACCGGCTGATCCGGGAGGTCGCGTGGCCGCTGTGGTGGGGAGTGCGGCAGGCGCGTTGTTCCTCGACGAGCGCGGCCGGGTGCTGCTGGTCGAGCCGACCTACAAGCCGCGGTGGGAGATCCCCGGCGGGGTGATCGAGCCGGGCGAGACGCCCAGCGCGGCGTGCGCCCGGGAGGTCGCCGAGGAGCTCGGCCTGGACCTCCACATCGGACGGCTGCTCGTGGTCGACTGGGCGCCGCACCCCGACCAGGGCGACAAGGTGCTGTTCGTGTTCGACGGCGGCCTGCTGGAAGCGGCGGCCGTGGCGACGATCCGGCTGCCGGCCGACGAGCTCGCGTCGTACGCGTTCGTGGTGCCCGGCGAGGTCGGCGGGCGGCTGCCGCCGCGCCTGGCGCGCCGGGTCACCGTCGCGCTCGCGGCGAAGGCGGACGGGACCGTCCGCTACCTCGAGCACGGCATGCCGACGGCCTAGGCCGAGGGCGCGAGCCTGCGCAGCAGGCGCTCCACCGGGTTGCGCCGCACCGCCGGCCGCGGGCCGCCGCGCACCAGCGCCAGGAACGCGGCGCCGACCGCGGCCTGCTCGGCCGGGCCGTCCGCGGGGCCGGCGAGGCCCGTGGCGGCGGCGAGCGCCCGCTGCTCGGCCCTCGTCACCTCGCGCAGCGCCGGGTGGTCGGCGTGCTCGTCCAGCAGGTGGCGCAGGGCGGGGTTCTGCGCCGCGGTCTCCCGCCAGGCGGCCCCCACCGCGTCGACCGGGTCCCGGTCCGCGTCCAGCGCCGCCAGCTCGACCCGTCCGGCCAGCCGCGTCGACCACCGGTGGTGCAGTGCCGCCAGCAGCTCGCCGGGGCCGTCGAAGCCGTCCGGCACCACCAGCTCGCCGCGCTCGATCACGCCGTCCAGGGCGTCTCTGCGCCGGTAGTAGTCGCTCCACCCCATGACTGCCCCCTTTCCTGATCCCGGCCATACCGCCGGTCTTCGACATACCATCGGTATGGTCGAACAGGTCCAACGTACCACCGGTATGTGCCGCACATGTGTCGTACGGTTGTGAACGTGGTGACAGTGCGGTCGAGACGCGTCGACAACATCGAGTCGACCAGGCAGGCCCTGGTGGACTCGGCGCTCGAGCTGTTCACCAGGCGCGGCTACGCGGGCACCTCGCTGGACGCGATCGTGAAGCGCGCGCGGGTGACCAAGGGCGCGCTGTACCACCACTTCAGCGGCAAGCAGGCGCTGTTCGAGGCGGCGTTCGACCTGGTCGAGACGGCCGCGATGAACCGGCTCACCGCCGTTGTCGACGGCGAGGGCAGCGCCTGGCAGCGCGCGATGGACGGCATCCAGGCCTATGTCCGGGTCTGCCTGGAGCCCAGCTACCAGCGGATCGTGATCCACGAGGCGCCGGTGGTGATGGGCTGGGAGCGCTGGCGCGAGGCCGAGGAGCAGTTCAGCTTCGGCCTGGTGCGGGCCACGGTGGAGGCGCTGGTCGACGCGGGTGAGATCGAGCCGCTGCCGGTGGAGGTGACCGCGCGGGTCCTGTTCGGCGCCCTGTCCGCGGGCGCGGAGACGATCGCCGGCTCGGCCGACCCGAAGAAGGCCGCCGCCGACGTGACCCGCACGATCGTCGCCGTGATGGAGGGCATGCGGCGGACCCCGCGCGCATGATCGAGCTGCGCTGGCCGGACGCGGTCTCGGAGGACCTGTGTGCCGGCGTGCACCGCGTGCTGCACGCCGTCGTCGCCGCCGGGGGCGCGGTCGGCTACCTGACCCCGCCGCCGCGCGCGGTGACCGACGGGTGGCTCGAGGAGACGCTGGCCGCGGTCCGGGCGGGCGACGCGGCGTTCGCGGCCGGGGTCGTCGCCGGCCGGGTCGAGGCGACCGGCGTGTGGCGGCGCGGGCCGGCGCCGATCTTCACGCACACCGCCGAGGTCGGCAAGGTCATGGCCCACCCGGACGCGCGTGGCCTGGGCCTCGGCCGGCTGGTGGTCGGCGGGCTGATCGACCGCGCGCGGGCGGCGGGCCTGGAGCTGCTGACCCTGGGCGTGCGCGGGAACAACCACGGCAGCATCGACCTGTACCGCTCGCTGGGCTTCGTCGAGTGGGGCCGGCTGCCGAACGTGATCGAGGTCGGCGACGACCGGTACGACGACGTGCGGATGTGCCTGGAGCTGGGCCGGGGGCCGGGCGTGCGGCTGCGCGGGTCGGCGCCGGGCGGCCCGGGCTCCTCCCCGGCGCGTGCCTGACCGGGGGACTCGGGGGACCGGAACGGGGGACTCGCGGGTCAGTGCTGGGCGAGCTGGAAGTCGACGCCGGGGGTGGTGGGGGTCCAGCGGGGGAGCCAGCGGTCCGCGACGGCGAGCGAGCCGTCGAGGGCGGCGAGGACGTGGCGCTGCGCCAGCGGGAGGACCTCGGCGACGGTGACCCGGCGGCCCAGCTCCCGCGACAGCGAGGTCACGCCGGCGTCGCGGATCCCGCAGGGGACGATGCTGTCGAACGCCGACAGGTCGGCGTCGCAGTTGATCTCGAAGCCGTGCATGGTGACCCCGCGCTGCACGCGGATGCCGATGGCGGCGATCTTGCGCTCCGGGCGGTGGTCCGCAGGCAGCCACACGCCGCTGCGCCCCTCGACCCGGCCCGTCACCAGGCCGAGGTCGTCGCACACCGCGATCAGCGCCTGCTCCACCCGCCGCACGTACTGGACCACGTCGATCGGGTCGGCGAGCTTCACGATCGGGTAACCGACCAGCTGACCCGGGCCGTGCCAGGTGATCTTGCCGCCACGGTCGACGTCGACCACCGGGGTGCCGTCGGTGGGCCGCTCGTCGGGTTCGGTGCGCTTGCCGGCCGTGTACACCGACGGGTGCTCCAGCAGGAGCAGCGTGTCGGGACCGGCGTCCGCGGCCCGCTCGGCGGCGAGCGAGCGCTGCAGCTCCCACGCCTCCAGGTAGTCGATCGAGCCCAGCTCGCGGACGAGCACGGGGGCGCCGGAGGCGCGGCAGGAATCGTGAGCCACGGATGCGACCCTACGCCGTCGCCGCCCGGCCGGCGTCGATCACCGCTGGAGCGCGGCGTCGAGCGCGTCGTCCAGCACCGGGTACCGGAAGGCGAACCCGTGGGCGGAGAGCACGCCGGGCACCGCGCGCTGGCTGTACAGGACCTCCTCGCCCGCGTTGCCGAGCGCCAGGTGCACCGCGAACCGGGGGACGAACCACGGCGCCGGTCGGCCCAGCGCCCGGCCGAGCGCGCGGGTGAACTCGCGGTTGGTCACCGGGTTGGGCGCGCAGGAGTTCACCGCGCCGGAGATCCCGTCCGTCTCCAGCACGTACCGGATCGCCGCCACGTGGTCGACCACGTGCAGCCACGGCATGTACTGCAGCCCGTCGCCCAGCCGCCCGCCCAGCATCAGGGCGAACACCGGGCGCGCCAGGCCCAGCAGCCCGCCGCGCCGGGACAGCACGTGCCCGGTGCGCAGCCGCACCACCCGGGCCCCGGACTCCTCCGCGCGCCCGGTCGCGGCCTCCCAGTCGCGGCACAGCCCGGCCAGGAAGCCCTGCCCGTTCGGCGCGCTCTCGTCGCTCACCCGGTCGCCGGTGTCGCCGTAGTAGCCGACGGCGGACGCGTTGACCAGCACCGGGATTCCGCGCTCGGCGACCGCGTCGGCCAGCACCTCGGTCGGCTCGACACGGCTGTTGAGCAGCATCTGCTTGCGCGCGTGGCTCCACCGCCGGCCCGCGATGGCGGCCCCGCACAGGTTCACCACCGCGTCCGCGCCGTCCAGCGCGCTCTCGTCGATCCGCCCGGCGGGCGGGTCCCACTCGTGCTCGTCGACCGCGCGCGGGCGGCGCCGGACGAGCCGGACCACGTCGTGCCCGGCGTCGCGCAGTTCGCCGACCAGCGATGTGCCGATCAGCCCCGACGAGCCTGCGATCACGATTCGCATCGGCACTACAGGCCCAGGTCGCCCTCGAAGTTGCCGTCCTGCAGGCGGTTCTTGATCGTCGTCAGGAACCGGCCCGCGTCGGCGCCGTCGACCAGCCGGTGGTCGTAGGTCAGGGCGAGGTAGGTCATCGAGCGGATGGCGATCGTGTCGTTGCCGTCGGCGTCGGTGACGACGATCGGGCGCTTCACCACCAGGCCCACGCCGAGGATGCCGACCTGCGGCTGCTGGATGATCGGCGTGTCGAACAGCGCGCCCTGGCTGCCCAGGTTCGTCAGCGTGAACGTGGCGCCGAACAGCTCGTCCGGGGCGATCTTGTTCGCGCGGGTGCGGTCGGCGAGGTCGGCGATCTTGTGCGCGATGCCCGCGACGCTCAGGTCGCCCGCGTTGTGGATCGCCGGGGTGAGCAGGCCGCGTTCGGTGTCCACCGCGATGCCGAGGTGCTCGGCGCCGTGGTAGGTCACCTCCTTGGTCTCGTCGTTGATCGACGCGTTCAGCTTCGGGTGCGCCTTGAGCGCCTCCACGGCGGCCTTCGCGAAGAACGGCAGGAACGTCAGCTTGACGCCCTCACGCTGCTCGAACGCCGACTTGGCCCGGGACCGCAGCCTGGCGATCCGGGTGACGTCGACCTCGATCACCTGGGTGAGCTGCGCGGAGGTCTGCAGCGACTCGACCATCCGGCGCGACACCGTCTGGCGCAGCCTGCTCATCTTCTCGGTCTTGCCGCGCAGGTCGGCCTGCCGGCGACGGGGCCGCGGCGGGCGCCGGCGTGGCGGCGGGGGTGGGCCGGCGCGCGGCCTCGGCGGCGGCGAGCACGTCCTGCTTGCGGATCCGGCCGCCGACGCCGCTGCCCTGGACACGGGCCAGGTCCACGCCGTGCTCGGTGGCGAGCTTGCGTACCAGCGGGGTCACGTACGGGGCGTCGCCGTTGGCGCGGCCGGGCGCGGGCGCCTCCTGCTTCGGCGCGGGCCGCGGGGCCTCCTGACGTGGAGCCTCCTGCGCGGGGCTCCTCCGGGGCCGGCTCGGGCGCGCGCTCCTGCCGCGCGGGCGGCGCCTCCTGCCGTGGGGCGTCCTGCGCGGGCTCCGGCTTCGCGGGCTCGGGTGCCTGCCTCGCCGGCGCGGCCGAGCCGGAGCCGACGACCGCGAGCCGGCCGCCGACCTGCACGGTCTCGTCCTCGCCCGCGGTGATCTCCAGCACCGTGCCGGCGACGGGCGACGGGATCTCGGTGTCGACCTTGTCCGTGGACACCTCGAGCAGCGGCTCGTCGACCTCGACGGTGTCGCCGACCTGCTTGAGCCACCGGGTGACGGTGCCCTCGGTGACGCTCTCGCCGAGCGCGGGCATGGTCACCGGCGTGCCCTCCCCGCCTCCGTCCGGTGTGGACTCGTCATCCCGGGCGGGCGCGGCGGCCCGCGCGGGCTCCGGCTCCCGCTCGGTTCGGGCGCCGCCTCGGGCTCCGGCTCGGACTCGGGCTCGGCCTGCGCGGCGCCGGCATCGGAGTCGGCGGAACCGGAGCCGCCGGAGTCCGCGCCGTCGCCGATCACCGCGAGCTCGGCGCCGACCTCGACCGTCTCGTCCTCCTGGGCGACGATCTTCTGCAGCACGCCGGCCGCGGGTGAGGGGATCTCGGTGTCGACCTTGTCCGTGGACACCTCGAGCAACGGCTCGTCGACCTCGACGGTGTCGCCTTCCTGCTTGAGCCACCGGGTGACCGTGCCTTCGGTGACACTCTCGCCGAGCGCCGGCATCTGGACGGAGAACGCCATGGTTTCGCTGACTCCTTGGGACTAAACGGCTTCAGCCGTGCACGTGCAGTGGCTTGCCGGCCAGGGCGAGGAAGGCCTCGCCGAGCGCCTCGGTCTGGGTCGGGTGGGCGTGGACGAGCGGCGCGACATCCTCCGGGTAGGCCTCCCAGTTGTAGATCAACTGCGCCTCGCCGACAAGCTCGCCGACGCGCTCGCCGACCATGGTCACGCCCACCACCGGGCCGTCGGGCGCCTTCACCACCTTGACGCCGCCCGCGGTCTTGAGGATCTGGCTCTTGCCGTTGCCGCTCAGCGCGTAGGTGTAGGTCTCCGCGTCCGCGTAGCGCTCCCTCGCCTGCGCCTCGGTGAGGCCGACCGAGGCGACCTCGGGCTTGCAGTAGGTGACGCGCGGGATGCCGGCCTCGTCGATCGGCCGCGGTGCCAGGCCCGCGATCTCCTCGGCGACGAAGATGCCGTGCTGGAAGCCGCGGTGCGCGAGCTGCAGGCCGGCCACGAGGTCGCCGACGGCGTAGACGTCGTCCAGGTTGGTGCGCAGCCGGTCGTCGGTGCGCACGAACCCGCGCTCCATGGCGACGCCGGCCTCCTCGTAGCCGTGGCCGGCGCTGTTCGGGCCCGCGGCCGACGGCGACCAGCAGCGCCTCGGCCTCGACGGACTCGCCGGACTCCAGCGACACCGTCACGGTCGAGCCGTTCTGCTCGGCACCGGTGAACTTCACGCCGGTCCGGTACTTGATGCCACGCTTGCGGAAGGCCCGCTCCAGCTGCTTGGACGCCCACTCGTCCTCGAGCGGCACGAGCCGCGGCAGCGCCTCCACGATCGTCACGTCGGAACCGAAGGACGCCCACACGCTCGCGAACTCGACGCCGATCACGCCGCCGCCGAGCACCACCACGCTCGACGGGATGTAGTCCAGGTGCACGGCCTGGTCGCTGGTGATGATCCGGCCGCCGATGTCCAGGCCGGGCAGCGTCTTGGCGTAGGACCCGGTGGCCAGCACGACCGTGCGCCCGGTGTAGCGGGTGCCGTCGACCTCGACCGCGTTCGGGCGCCACGAACGTGCCGCGGCCCTCGACCACGGTGACCTTGTTGGCCTTCGCGAGTCCCTGCAGGCCCTTGTACAGCCCGCCGACGACACCGTCCTTGTAGGAGTTCACGCCCGCGATGTCCACGCCCTCGAGCGAGGACTTCACGCCGAACTGGTCGCCCTCGCGGGCCAGGTCCGCGACCTCGGCCGCGTGCAGCAGCGCCTTGGTCGGGATGCAGCCGCGGTGCAGGCAGGTGCCGCCGAGCTTGTCCTTCTCCACGAGGATCACCGACAGGCCGAGGCCGGCCGCGCGGAACGCGCAGGCGTAGCCACCGGATCCGCCACCCAGGATCACGAGGTCAGCGGAGGTATCAGTCACGGGGTCTCCTTGACGTGGACGAGCGGACGTGCGGTGACGTGCGCAGGTGACGCCGCCACCACACATCATCTTGTCACTACCTGCGGCAGGCTTGCGAGGTGGCCGCGTTGGCACAATGAGAGGGACGACGTTCATACGGAGGTAGCCGCCGTGGGTGTTTTCGACTCGCTGCGTAAGAAGCGCAAGGGAGGTCAGGGTCAGGTGCGCGGGTCCTCGAAGCAGGACACCGCACATCTCGAGGAGTGGGCGTCGCAACGTCAGGGCGTGGAGGCCTTCGTGGAACCACGCACCCACGTCACGGAGATGACCGTGCTGCTCGTGGCCCACGACGGGGAGTGGACCCGCCGGCGGATCGCCAGCTCGCAGGCGGCCGCGGACTTCGCCCGCAGGCGCCGGATGCCGCTCTACGACGTGGAACGGGTTGGCTACCCGCAGCGCATGAGGGAGTATCAGGCACGCCAGAAGCGGGAGCGGAGCTAGAGCGTGTCTGACGGATCCCTGGCCGCGCGATTCGCGATCCGTCAGACACGCTCCAGCGCCATCGACAACTCCGGAAAGGGCGTTGCGTGAGCGGGGTCACGGTCGTCGTCGACTTCGGCGCCACCGACACGGTCGGTGTGCTCCGCAGGCACGGCGAGGTCGCCCGGCCGGTCGTGGTGGACGGCGAGCAGAGCCTGCCCTCCGCGGTCGCGCTCAGCCCGGACGACCAGCTGGTCGTGGGCCGGGAGGCGGTGCGGGTGGGTGCCGCCGACCCGCACCGGCTGGTGAGTGACCTCAAGCACCGCCTCGACAAGCGCGACGTCATGGTCGGCGACCTGGCCCTGCCGGTGACCTCGGTGGTGCGCACCCTGCTGGCCCGCGTGGTGCGGGCGGCCGGCCCGGCGGGCGAGCTGGTGCTCACCCATCCCGCCGACTGGCCCGCGGAGCGGGTGGAGGTGCTCAGCCGCGCGGCGGAGGGGCTCGCGCCGTCGGTGCGCACGGTCCCGGCGCCGCTGGCCGCCGCGGCGGGCGTGGACCTGGAGTCCGACCAGACGCTGCTGGTGCTCGACCTGGACGGGGACGCCGGCACCGCGAACGTGGTGCGCTGCCGGTCCGGGCGGTTCACCGTGGTCTCCAGCATGGACCTGCCACCGGACGCGGACGTGGCGAAGGCCGCGCGGTCCGCGGACGCCGTGCTCGTCGTGGGCCGGTCCGCCCGGCGGCCGGCACTCGTCCGGCGGCTCGCCGAGCTCGGCAGGCCGGTGCGCAGCGACCCCGACCCGGCCACCGCGGTGGCCCGTGGGGCACTGCGGCTGATCGACCAGCGCCCGGCGGCGCGGGAGCGGTCGGGCCGGGCGTGGCTGCGGCGTGCGGCGGTGTCCGCGGCGGCGCTGGTGATCCTGGCCGCGGTCGGCGCGGTGCTGGCGCTCGGCTGGGGGCCGGGGCTGCGCACGGCGGGCAGCCCGGGGCCGGCCGCGGGAGCGCTGGTCGACGAGCCCGAGGAGGACGAGGGCGCGACGATGCCGCCGGTCGTCGAGGGGCAGGAGATGGTCGCCGCGGGCGCGCAGGCGTTCGTCACCGGACGGCTCGGCTCGCCGGCGCGGTACCGCAGCACGGTCGGCGCGGAGCTGGACATCGTGGTCAAGGGCGTGCGTACCGCGCCGCTGTTGCCGGCGCTCGGGGACGCGCCCGCCGGATACCGCTGGGTGGTCGTGGAGCTGACCGGCACCAACACCTCGGGCCCGGACTGGGACGGCGACCTGTCGCGGAGCGTGTCGGTCCTCGACGACCGCGGCCTGTGGATCCGCCCGATCGGGGACGGCGTGGTGACGTGCTCGTCGACGGCGTCGAAGCCGCCGAAGATCGTGCCGGAGGGGCAGCGGTTCGACGCGTGCGTGGCGATGCCCGTGCCGGAGCGCACCCCGGTCGCCGCGGTGGTGTTCGGCTCGCCCGGCTCGTCCGCGCAGCTGCCGATCCGGGTGCCGGTGACGGTGCCCGTGGTGCCGCGCGCCAGACCGGCGACGCCCCGGGTGGCCGGCACCGTGGGCGAGCAGCCGGTCGAGGTCACGCTGGCCGACTCCACGATGCGAGCGGGCTTCGACGTGGTCCTCACCCCGTCGGGTTACCTCGGCGACCGCCGCCCGGCCGCGGGCAACCGTTTCGTGGTGGTGCGCGCCGCCCTGGGCCCGGCCGACGACGTCTTCCTGCGCGACGACCGCGGGGCGCTGAGCCGTCCGGTGCCGGGTGTCGAGCGGATGCCGGACTGCCCGCCGTTCGTCGGCCCGGGCACCGCGGACCGACCGGTGTACGCCTGCTTCGTCTACGAGATAGCGGCCGGCGCGAAGATCGCCGGCGTCACCTACGGCGACCTCGAGCCGGACGCGCCACTGTCCGGAAGGGACATGGAACGCTGGCCGACCTGGACGATGGGCTGACCCCTGCCCGCGGCGCGGTTCAGCCGTTCTCGGCGATGTCCGCGAGCACCGCGGCGATCGTGCGCACCGGGACGCCCGTGCCGCCCTTGGCCGTGTAGCCCCACGGCGAGCCGTTGTTGAATGCCGGGCCGGCGACGTCGATGTGCACCCACGGCAGGCCGTCCGGCACGAACTCGCGCAGGAACAGGGCCGCGGCGAGCATGCCGCCCCACCGGTGGCCGGTCACGTTCGACAGGTCGGCGAGCTTCGAGTCCAGGTCCCGGCGCAGCTCGTCCGGCAGCGGCATCGGCCAGCCGCCCTCGCCGGTCGCCCGCGCGATCGCGGCCACCCGGTCGCGGAACTCGTCCGAGCCCATGATCCCCGGGGTCCGCCTGCCCAGCGAGACGATCTGCGCGCCGGTCAGCGTCGCGGTCTCCACCAGGTAGTCCGGCGCGTCCTCGCACGCCCGCACGATCGCGTCGGCCAGGATCAGCCGGCCCTCGGCGTCGGTGTTGAGCACCTCGACGGTCTTGCCGCCGTACATGGTCAGCACGTCGCCCGGCCGGTAGGCCGTGCCGGAGGGCATGTTCTCCGCCATCGGCACGGTGGCGGTGACCTCCAGCGGGTACTTGAGCTTCGCCGCGAGCACCACGGTGGCCACGATCGCCGCGGCGCCGGACATGTCGGAGGTCATCTCCTCCATGTGGGTGGCCGGCTTGATCGAGATGCCGCCGGTGTCGAAGGTGATCCCCTTGCCGACCAGCGCCACCTTCCTGCGCGCCTTCGGGCCGCGGTAGGCGATCCGCACCACCCGCGGCGGGCGGGTCGAGCCCATGCCCACCCCGAGCACGCCGCCGAAGCCGCCCTTGCGCAGTGCCTTCTCGTCCAGGATCTCGACGTCCAGCCCGGCCGACCGGGCCAGAGCGGCGGCGCGCTCGGCGAACGAGGCGGGGAACAGGTCGTTCGGCGGGGTGTTGACGAGGTCGCGGGCGGTGGTCACCGCCTCGGCGATCGCCACCGCGGCCTTGAGCGTCGCGCGGTGCTCCTTGGCGCTGCCGTCGGCCGGGCTCACCAGGTCGACCCGCTCGACCGGGGCGTCACCGGGCTCGGAGCGGTACTCGTCGAACCGGTACGCGCCCAGCACCATGCCCTCGGCGGCCGCATGAAGGTCCATAGTGGACAGCGTGCTGACCGCACGCCGGGTGCCGGCGAGCGCCCGGGCCGCCGCACCCGAGGCGCGGCGCACCTGCTCGGCACCGGCCTCGCCGGCCGTGCCCAGCCCCGCGGCGAGCACCACGCCGGCCGGCAGCCGGCCCATGGTCGGGATCTTCACCACTTCGTCCGGTTTGCCGGTGGCACCCAACGCGGCGAGCACGTCCGCCAGGTCACCGCCGAACGCGGCGTCGATCGGTTCGGCGCCCGGCGCGAGCGCGACGTCCTCGCCGTCCTGCACGGTGCCGATGACCACCGCGTCGACGGTGGCCTCGGCGGCCGAGGTCGTGGTGAGGGAGAGCTTGGGCGCGCTCAACGATCTGCTCCTGTCGGTCGGGTTGCTGACGCATGCTAACGAGGTGCGGCCGCCGTGCCCCCGTGAGGTCGCCCCGACCTGGTCTGACACGGTGGGCGCATGTCCGAACCGGTACGCGGGGTGGATCACGTCGCGGGCGGCGTCGCGTCCAGTTTCGGCGCCGGGCTGTTCCTCGGGCTCGCGCCCGCCGCGTCGCTCGCCGGCCGCCTGCTGCTCGTCGCTCTCGTGCTGGCCGCCGTGGCGGGGAGCATCGCCGTGCTGTCCATATCGGAGCGTCCACACGAGAGCCTGCCGGTTGCGGTGCGGCGCTTCGGGTTCGCGCTCGGCACCCTCGCCCGGCTGGCGGCGGCGGTGGCCGTGGCCGGCACCGCCGGGACCTACCTCACGCCGTTCGCCGGCGCCGGGCTGGTGGTGCTGGCCACCGCCGCGGCGGTGCTGGGGGTGCCGCCGGTCGTGGTCCGCGTCGCGGCGGTCGTGGTGCTGGCGGTGCTCGCGCTGGTCGTGGCGGCCTGCTTCGCCATCGCGCCGGTCGCCCCGGCGGTGGCCGCACCGGACGGCGGCAGCGTGCTCGGGGTGCTCGCCGCGGCCGGCCTGCTGGCCGTGTGCTTCTTCGGTGCCGACCCGTCGGGTAGCCGGCCCGGCGTGCTCGTGGTGCTCGGGATCGTCGCGGTGGCCTGCCTCGCGGTGACCGCGGCCGTCGTGCGCCAGCTCGGCGCGCCCCGGCTCGCGCTCTCGCCGGCGCCGCTGCGCGCCGCGCTCGCCGCCGCCGACGCGAGCGCGCTGGGGCCGTTGCTGCTCGCCGGGGTGAGCGTGGGTTGCGGGTTCGCCGTGCTCGGGGTGCTGCGTGGGCTGCGGGTCGCCGGTGTTCCCCCGGTGCGGGTGGCCGTCGCGGCCGGCGCGGCGACCGTGGCGGGCGGCCTGCTGGTGCCGCCGGTGGCGGCCCTCGCGGCCGCCGCGGTCCTGCTGTTGAGTGACGCGGCGTTCAGAATGATTGCTGTGCGTCACCGCCCGGCCGAGTGACTTCGTTGGACGACGGAATGTCCGATCACCGAGTTCTCAGCGGGCCGGTCGGCAGCTAACGTGCACACATGACGTCCACATTCACCAGGACTCCCCATCCGTCACCGGCGACCCCGGAACGGATCGCGGAGGTATTGGCCAATCCTGGGTTCGGGCAACACTTCACCGACCACATGGTGACGGTTCGCTACGACCGGACGCAGGGCTGGCATGACGCGCGGGTCGGGCCCTACAGCCCGATCACGCTTGACCCGGCGGCCATGGTGCTGCACTACGGGCAGGCGATCTTCGAGGGCCTGAAGGCCTACCGGCAGCCGAGCGGAACGATCGCGAGCTTCCGGCCGGAGGCGAACGCGGAGCGGTTCCGCCGCTCGGCACGCCGGCTGGCCATGCCGGAGCTGCCGGACGAGCTGTTCATCGGCTCGCTGCGCGAGCTCGTCGCGGTCGACGGCCGGTGGGTGCCGGAGGAGGACGAGGAGTCCCTGTACCTGCGCCCGTTCATGATCTCCACGGAGGTCGGCCTCGGCGTGCGGCCCGCGGCGGACTACCTGTACCTGCTGATCGCCTCGCCGGCCGGGTCCTACTTCGCGAGCGGTGTCAAGCCGGTGAGCGTGTGGCTGTCGCACGAGTACGTGCGCGCCGCGCCCGGCGGGACCGGTGCGGCGAAGTTCGCGGGCAACTACGCGGCGTCGCTGGTGGCGCAGGCGCAGGCGGCCGAGCAGGGGTGTGACCAGGTGGTGTGGCTGGATGCCGTGGAGCGCCGGTGGGTCGAGGAGATGGGCGGGATGAACCTGTTCTTCGTCTTCGGCTCGGGCGCGGACGCCCGGGTGGTGACGCCGGAGCTGTCCGGCTCGCTGCTGGCCGGCATCACCCGCGACTCGCTGCTGACGCTGGCCGCGTCGCTCGGCTACACGGTCGAGGAGCGGCGGATCTCCACCGAGGAGTGGGAGAAGAAGGCCGAGTCGGGCGAGCTGACCGAGGTCTTCGCGTGCGGCACGGCGGCCGTCATCACCCCGGTCGGCTCGGTGAAGCACGCCGACGGCGAGTTCGTGATCAACGGCGGCGCGTCGGGTGAGGTGTCGATGCGGCTGCGTGCGGCGCTGACCGCGATCCAGCGCGGCACGGAGCCGGACCCGCACGGCTGGATGGTCCCGCTGACCTGAGTTCCCGCTGACCGGGTTTCGCTGACCGGGTTTTCGCCGACCTAGGAGATCGTGCAGGTGGCCGCCACGATCGTGGTGGCCACCTCGCACGTCGCGCCCAGCACGTCGCCGGTGATGCCGCCCAGCCTGCGGCGCACGTGCGCGACGAACCCGGCGGTGACGCCCGCCGCGACGACGACCGCGACCGGCCCGACCCAGATGTGGTGCCGGTCGACGAAGACGCTCGTGACCAGCAGGACGGACAGCCACGCCGCGGGCACGGACGGGTGCTGGGTCCCGGCGACGAGCGCGCCGAGCCCGTCCGGCCGCGCGGCGGGGATGCGGTGCAGGCAGCAGCAGGTGATCGCCACCCGCCCGGCGACGGTCGCGAGCACGATCGCCCACCACCGGTCACCGGCGAGCGCGCCGTAGGCCGACGCCTGCGCACCGAGCACCACGACCAGCGTGACGACGCCGAAGGGCCCCACACCCCCGTCGCGCATGACCGCGAGCGCTCGGTCGGGCGGTCCGTAGCAGCCGAGCCCGTCGGCGGTGTCGGCGAGCCCGTCGAGATGCATGCCCCGGGTGGCGACGGCCAGCAGGCCGACGGTGATCAGCCCGGCGAGCAGCCCCGGCATGCCCGCGCGGCCCAGCAGGTACACCAGGGCCGCGGCCGGCAGCCCGAGCAGCAGGCCGGCGACCGGCGCGAGCGCGATCGCCCGCCCGGCGACGGCCCGGTTCACGTCGACACGACCGGAGGGGACGACGGTGAGCCACGAGAGGGCCAGCCGGAGCGCGGGGCCCATCAGGCGGCCCGCCGTGGGCGGAGTGTCGGCCGGGGTGAGGTGTGTGGTCGGGTGGCCGCCGGGTGGCCGGGGCGGTGCTGACGTGGCCTCGGGCGCGGGTGGGCGCTGTGTCGCGTGGCTGCCGGGTGGATGAGGTGGTGACAGCCCGTTCCGGCGGGTCGCGGGTACGTCGCGGCGTGGCGGGCGGCGAGGGGCGTCGCCGGGAGGCGATGTGGTGGCAGCGGGCCGCACCCGACCGGCGCCCGGTCGGGAGTCACCGGTGGCGCGCACCTCGCCGGGGTGCGACCTGGCGGTGCGCAGTGGATCCGGGCTCGGCCGGTGCGCATCAGGTTGCGTCGTCGTCGATGTCGGGAGGTGGGGCGGGGGCGTCGGCTTCCGGGCCGCTGATGCCTGCCTCCGTGAAGGTGGCCATGTCCGACAGGATCCGCACCGCCATCGTCAGCAAGGGGATCGCGGCCGTCGCGCCGGTGCCCTCGCCCAGGCGCATCTTCAGGTCCAGCAACGGTTGCAGGTCCAGGTGTTCCAGCACCAGCGCGTGCGCCGGCTCCGTCGAGAGGTGGCCGGCCACCCACCAGGCCCGCGCCCCGGGCGCCAGTTCCTCCGCCACGAGGGCGGCGGCACCGGCGATCACGCCGTCCAGGACCACCGGGGTGCGGCGGACCGCGGCCTGCGCCAGGAAGGCGGCCATCGCCGCGATGTCGGCTCCCGCGACCGTGCGCAGCAGCGCCACCGGGTCGGCGGTCACCGGCTTGGCCCGCCGCAGGGCGTCGCGGATGGCCGCCGTCTTGCGCATCCAGGTCGTGTCGTCGATGCCCGTGCCGCGGCCGACGACGGCCACCGGCTCGGTGCCGGTCAGGGCGGCGATCAGGACGGCCGCGGCCGTCGTGTTGCCGATGCCCATGTCGCCGGCCACCAGCAGGTCCGCGCCGCCGTCCACCTCTTCGTCCACAATGGACTTGCCGGCGGCGAGGGCGGCGTCGACCTCCGCCTCGGTGAGCGCGTCCTCGGTGTCGATGGGAGCGGAGGAGCGCCGCACCTTCAGCGCGGCGACCTCGGGCGAGGTGTCGGCGTCGACGGACATGTCCACGACGCGCACGCCGGCGCCCGCGGCGGCGGCGAGCACGTTGACCGCGGCGCCACCGGCCACGAAGTTGGCCACCATCTGCGCGGTGACCTCGCTGGGATACGCCGACACGCCGCGCGCGGCCACGCCGTGGTCACCGGCGAACACCACGATCCTGGGCCGCCGCAACGGGTTCGGCGGGCACCGGCCCTGGCACGCGGCGAGCCAGGCGCCGAGATCCTCCAGCCGGCCGAGCGAGCCGGGGGGCTTCGTGAGCTGCTCGTGCCGGATCAGCGCGGCCTGCCGCGCCGACTCGTCCGGCGGGGCGACGGTGTCGAACTCGACCGGGTCGGTCATCCGGCTCCTTCCAGGTCAACGCAGTCGCAGCGGGATGCCGGCCACCAGCAGCACGACATCCGTGCACCGCTCGGCGAGTGCCGCGTTGAGCGCACCCAGCTGATCGCGGAAGAGCCTGCCAGAACGGGTCGCGGGCACGACGCCGAGGCCGACCTCCGCGGAGACGAGCACCATGTCCGCGCGGCTCGCGCCGAGCCCGCCGACCAGCCCGTCGCACGCGGCGCGGACCGGGTCGAGCGGTCCGCCGTCCCACGCGCCGGCGTCGTCGAGCAGCGCGGTGAGCCAGGTCGCGACGTCGTCGACGAGCACCGGACCCGCCGCCTGCGCCAGGAACGGCCCGAGCTCGGCCGGGTCGGCGAGCTCCACGGTGCGCCACGCGGCCGGCCGGCGCTCGACGTGCGCGGCGATCCGGGCGGTCCATTCGGCGTCACCGGGGTCGGTGCGCGCGGTCGCCACGTAGGTCGCCGGGGCGTCCGTGAGCAGGCCTTCCGCGTGCGCGGACTTGCCCGACCGCGCGCCGCCGAGCACCAGGGTTCGTCGCACGCCGGCACGCTATCTTGTGCCGCCGTGGAGTACTGGTGGCGCTACGGCTCCGGGCCGGAGCGGTCGGAGGCGTTCGCGGAGCGGGCCGAGGCCGAGGAGTGGCTCGGGTCGGCGTGGTCGCGGCTGCTCGGGCAGGGGGTTGACGAGGTCACGTTGGTCTCCGGGGATGGTGAGGTGTACGGCCCGATGAGCCTGCACCCGCCGGACGAGGGGGAGTGAGCGCGGCCGGTCGGGACTGGTCGGGGCTGGCACGGGTGCCCGAGGGCGTGGCGCCTCGCTGGAGCCGGTGCTTGCCGGGCGCCGTGTGGTGCTCCGGCGGGTCGAGGGCTTGTGGTTGGGGCTGTGGTGGGTTGCGCGGCGGTGGAGCCGGAGGTCGGTGGGCCGGCCAGCGCTCCGTGTGGGCTCCGGTGGTGGGGACCGGCGAGGGACCGGGCCGAGGTCGGGATGGGGCTCGGCCCGGTCGTCGGGGGTCAGCCGGTGTAGGACGGGTCGGTCTGGACGACTCCGTCCAGGGCCTTGTCTATGCGGGCCAGGACATCCGCGTCGAGGGTGACACCGGCGGCCTTCACGTTCTCGGTGACCTGTTCGGGGCGGGTGGCGCCGATGATCGCCGACGCGACGTTCTGGTTCTGCAGCACCCACGCGACCGCCAGCTGGGCCATCGACAGGCCCACGTCCTCGGCGATCGGCTTCAGCTGCTGGACCTTCTCCAGGACGTCGTCCCGCAGGAGCCTGCTGATGAAGTTCTTGCCCGACTCGTCCGTGGCGCGCGAACCCTCCGGCACCGGCTTGCCCGGCTGGTACTTCCCGGTGAGCACGCCCTGGGCGATCGGTGACCAGACGATCTGGCTCATGCCCTCCCGATCGCACGCCGGCACGACCTCGGCCTCGATGACGCGCCACAGCATCGAGTACTGCGGCTGGTTGGAGACGAACGGCACCTTGAGCTCGCGCGCCAGCTCCGCGCCCCGGGCGATCTGGTCGGCGTTCCACTCCGACACCCCGACGTAGAGCACCTTGCCGGCCCGGACCAGGTCGGCGAACGCCAGGAACGTCTCCTCCAGCGGCACGCTCTGGTCGAACCGGTGCGCCTGGTACAGGTCGACGTAGTCGGTCTGCAGGCGCTTGAGCGACGCGTCGGCCGACTCCAGGATGTGCTTGCGGCCGAGCCCGCGGTCGTTCGGCCCGCCCGGGCCGGTCGGCCAGAACACCTTCGTGAAGATCTCCAGGCTCTCCCGTCGCTGACCTGCGAGCGCCCGTCCTAACACCGACTCCGCGCGCGTGTTGGCGTACACGTCGGCGGTGTCGAAGGTGGTGATCCCCGCGTCCAGCGCGGCGCGCACGCACGCCTGCGCCTGCTCCTCCTCCACCTGGGAGCCATGGGTGATCCAGTTGCCGTACGAGATCTCACTGACGGACAGGCCACTTCGGCCGAGACGACGAAACTCCATGCGACAAACCTATCCGTGGAGTGGCTCCAGGTTCGCGGTGGAAGTCGTATCTGTGGACAACGGGGCGAGTTGTGGACAACTCGCGATCATGAGCGGCGGAACCCGCCCTCGGTGTTGATCACCTGGCCGGTGATCCACCGGGCCTCGTCCGTGGCCAGCCAGGCGATCAGGCGCGCCGGGTCGTCGGGCTCGCCCCACCGGCCGGCGGGGAACCGCGCGGCCACCTCGGCGTGCGCGTCCGGTGGCGCGTAGCCGGTGTCGACCGGGCCCGGGTTGACCGCGTTGACCGTGATGCCCGCCCCGGCCAGCTCGTCGGCCAGCGTCGCGGTGATCGACGACAGCGCGCCCTTGCTCGCCGCGTACGCCACCTCGCCGCGCATCGGGCCCAGGTCCTGGCCCGAGGTGAGGAACACGATCCGCCCCGGCCCGCCCAGCGCGGCGAACGCCCTGGCCAGCAGGATCGACGCCCGCGCGTTGACCGCCCAGTGCGCGTCCAGCCGGGCCGCGTCCATCTCCGCCAGCGTGCCGTCGCCGCCGCTGCGGGCCTGGTTGCACACCAGCACGTCGAGCCGGCCGAACGCCTCGACCGCGGCCGACACCACCCGCCGCGGCCCGTCGGGATCGGCCAGGTCGGCGGACAGGTTCCGCACCGACGCGCCGGGGTCGGCCAGCGCCTCGGTCACCCCCGCGACCACGGCCCGCGGTCCACCGGGGTCCGCGCCCCACGGCCGGCCGGCGTCGTGCGGGGTGAAGTGGTGCACGAACACGCTCGCGCCGTACGCCGCCATCCGGCGGGCGGTCGCGTAGCCGATGCCCGCCCGCCGGCTCGCGCCCGTGACGAGGGCGGCCCGGCCGCGCAGCGGCAGCGGGTCCCGGCCGGGGAGGGTCACACCTTGTCGCCGGGGCGCACCCGCGGCTTGGGCACCCGCAACTTGCGGATCTGCGACGCCCGGATGAACGCGTACCAGCCGATCGACAGCCCGCGCACCGGCTCCTTCGGGTACTTCTCGCGCACCAGCTTCGTGATCCGCCGGCCCGACAGCACGCCCTCGAAGATCATCGCCACCAGCATCAGCAGGCACAGCAGCGTGGTGAGGCTCTGCACCCGCGCGTCCGGCACCAGCAGCGCGACGAAGATGAGGATCGCCAGCGGCATGAACAGGCCGAGCAGGTTGCGCCGCGAGTCGATCAGGTCGCGGATGTAGGCCTTGACCGGGCCGCGGTCGCGGGGCATCAGGTACTTCTCGTCGCCCGCCATCATCCGTTCGCGCTGGGTGAGGCGTATCTCGCGGCGCTTGGCGGAGAGCGCCTTGCGCTCCTCCTTGTTGCCGCGCGCGCGGCGCATCGCCTCACGGGTGGTGCGGGGCGGGGGTGCGACCGGACCGCGACGCTTCTGCTCGGCCTCGCGGCGCTTGGGCGTCGGGCGGCCCTTGCCGGGGGTGTGCGCCTTTTTCCGGGCCTCCTCCACCGCGGCGTCCTCGCCGGCTTCGGACTCGGCGGCGGACTCTGCATCTTTGCGACGAAGGAACCTCACAGAGCAAAGAGTAAGGCAGGCCCAACTACTCTTTGACCATGCGGGTCCTGATCGCTCCTGACTGCTTCGGTGGGACGCTGACCGCGCCCGAGGCCGCCGAGGCCATCGCGGCCGGCTGGCGCAGCGGCGCGCCGGACGACGAGCTCACCCTGTGTCCGCTCGCCGACGGCGGCCCCGGCTTCGTCGACGTGCTGCACTCGGCGCTGGGCGGGGACCTGCGCCACCGCACCGTCACCGGGCCGCTCGGCTCCCCCGTGGACGCCGTGTGGCTCGAGCACGACGGCACCGCCTACATCGAATGCGCCCAGGCCTGCGGGCTCGCCCTGGTCCCGAAGGGGGAGCGCAACGCGCTCGCCGCGAGCACCGTCGGCGTCGGCGAACTGGTCGCGCACGCCCTCGAGGCCAAGGTGCGCACCGTGGTCGTCGGGCTCGGCGGGTCCGCCACGACCGACGGGGGCGCCGGCATGTTCCGCGCGCTGGGCGCGGTGCCGGTCGGCGCGGACGGCGAGCCGGTGCCGGTCGGCGGTGGCTCGCTCGTCGACGCGGTCCGCATCGAGGGCCGCGTCCACCTCGGCGACGTCCGGCTGGTGGCCGCCTCCGACGTGGAGAACCCCCTGCTCGGCAAGCTCGGCGCGGCCCGCGTGTTCGGGCCGCAGAAGGGCGCCGACGACCTGGCCGTGCGCCGCCTGGAACGGTCCCTGACCCGCTGGGCCGACCTGATCGAGGCGGTCGCCGACCGGGACGTACGTGACGAACCGGGCGCCGGCGCCGCGGGCGGGCTCGGCGCGGCGCTCATCGCGCTCGGCGCCACCGTGGAGTCGGGTGCCGGGGTGGTGCGCCGGCTCACCGGGCTGGACACCGCGCTGGCCAGAGCCCAGCTCGTGATCACCGGCGAGGGCAGCTTCGACTTCCAGTCGCTGCGGGGCAAGCTCGTCACCCGCATCGCCGGCGCGGCGGCCGAGCGCGGCACCCCGTGCGTGGTGCTCGCCGGCCAGGTCTCGGTCGGGCGGCGGCGCGCGGCCGCGGCCGGCGTCGACTACGCCTACTCGGTGGCCGAGCACGTCGGGTCGGCCGAGGCGTCGCTCGCCGACCCCGGGGGCTCGCTGACGGCGCTGGCCAAGCACGTCTCCGCACAGTGGCATCGGTAACACCGCGCCTCGAGCCACGTGTGCAACCATGGAGGAAGAAATCGCGGACGATCCCGGTTGTCCACAGGTAGTAGGAGTCGAAGGTCGAGGGAGAACCATGACGACCGCCGAGAACACGACCGAGACGGCCACCCACGGGGTGACCCTGTCGGACGCCGCCGCCAGCAAGGCCAAGGCGCTGCTCGACCAGGAGGGTCGGGACGACATGCACCTGCGCATCGCCGTCCAGCCGGGTGGCTGCGCCGGCCTGCGCTACCAGCTGTTCTTCGACGAGCGCACGCTCGACGGTGACCTGTTCCGGGACTTCGGTGGCCTCACCGTCGCGGTGGACCGGATGAGCGCGCCGTACGTCCAGGGCGCCACCATCGACTTCGTCGACACCATCGAGAAGCAGGGCTTCACCATCGACAACCCCAACGCCGGTGGCTCCTGCGCGTGCGGTGACTCGTTCCACTGATCCACTCGTGAACGGGCCGCGACCGACTCGGTCGCGGCCCGTTGCGCTGCGTGGTCAGACGTACTCGTCGAGGTCGCCGACCTGGGCGTAACAGTCGTCGTCCACCTGCCACGGCTCGGCCGCCCGCAGCGGGTGAAAGGGCTGGTCGGCGAGCTGTGGCGGGACCGGGACCGCCGCGCAGTCGGCGATCATCTCGGCCAGGGTCACACGGTCGGTGAGGTGCACGACGACGACGTTATGTGCGCTCGGCGGTACTGCACAGTCTTACCAACCGGTAGTGTCGACGAGGTGCCATACCCGGGCCACGGCCATGGTGGCCACTAACGTGAACACTTCCGTTCATCTCAACTGACGACAACCAGACAGGGGAAGCCCTCGTGCCCGTCGCCGTCTCCGGAAGCATCGCCACCGACCACCTCATGCACTTTCCCGGCAGGTTCGCCGAGCAGCTCGTCGCCGAGCAGCTGCACCGGGTGTCGCTGAGCTTTCTCGTCGACGACCTGGTGGTCCGGCGTGGCGGGATCGGTGCCAACATCGCGTTCGGCATGGGCGTGCTCGGCGCATCCCCGGTGCTGGTGGGCGCCGTCGGCGAGGACTTCGGTGACTACCGGTCCTGGCTCGAGCGGCACGGCGTGGACTGCTCGGGCGTGCACATCTCGGAGACCGCGCACACCGCCCGGTTCGTGTGCACCACCGACGACGACATGTGCCAGATCGCCTCGTTCTACGCCGGCGCGATGGCCGAGGCGCGGCTGATCGAGCTGCTGCCGGTCGCGCAGCGGGCCGGCGGTCTCGACCTGGTGCTGATCAGCCCGGACGACCCGGAGGCGATGCTGCGACACGCCGACGAGTGCCGTACGCGCGGCTACACGTTCGCCGTGGACCCCTCCCAGCAGCTGGCCCGGATGGACGGCGCGCAGATCCGGGCGTTCATCGCCGGGGCGAAGTACCTGTTCAGCAACGACTACGAGTGGGAGCTGCTGCGCCGCAAGACCGGCTGGACCGAGCGCGAGGTACTCGACCGGGTGGGCATCCGGATCACCACTCTGGGTGAAAAGGGTGTGGAGATCGTCGACCGGGACGGCTCCGAGATCAACGTCGGCGCCGTGCCCGAGACCGTGAAGGCCGACCCCACCGGCGTCGGCGACGCCTTCCGCGCCGGGCTGCTCGCCGGGCTGGAGAAGGGCCTCGGCCTGGAGCGCGCCGCGCAGCTCGGCTCCTACATCGCGGTGCTGGTGCTGGAGACGGTCGGCCCGCAGGAGTGGACCTTCGACAAGGCGCAGGCGGCCACCCGCATCGGCGCCGCGTACGGCCCGGAGGCCGCCCAGGAGATCGCTGCCATCCTCCCGTAGGTACCGCTTCGGGTGATCACCTGGTAACTGTGGGCGCATGCGTGCGCTCGCGGTCGCCTCGGTCCTGGTCCTCCTGTTCGCCGGCCTCGCCACCGGGGCCGCCGCGGCGGCCACCGACCCGTGGCAGCCGGTCGGCTGGGACGTCGCCCGGCCGCTGGACGAGAGCCAGGGCCTGGCCGTGGTCGAGCGGCCCGGCGGCACGACCGTGCGCTACACCGGCATCGCCACCATCCCCCTCGACGTGGCCGCCCGCGGCTGGAACCACGTCGGCGACCCGGGCGCCGGCCACGGCTACTACGTGAAGCCCTACCAGCGCGACGACCGCGGCCCGAAGCTGTTCCGCGTGCAGGCGCCGGACGGCTCGTGGGCGGAGTACACCCACGCGCTGGAGCCGTGGGAGGCGACGAACAACTCCTTCGCGGCGGTGTCGCCGGACGGCCGGTGGATGGTGGCCGGCGAGTGGGGCACCACCGACCGGCTGCTCGTGCACCCGATGCCGGGGATCGCGCACCCCGATCCGGGGGTGGACCTGCCCTACGCGTCCGCGATCCGGCTCGACCGCCCCGCACGCGACATCCAGGGCTGCGACTTCGTCACCGCGACCCGGCTGCTGTGCTCGTCGGACGACCCCGAGGGCGCGCTGTTCGGGGTCACCAAGCCACTGCTCCGGCTCGACCTGGCGGCGCCGGTCGGCGGCGCGGACGTCGCGGCGACGGTGACCGCCCTGGGGCAGCCGCCGCTGGAGAGCTCGTGCTCCGGCGAGTTCGAGGCCGAGGGCATCGACTACGACGAGCGGGACGGCACGCTGCGGGTCGTGGTGCTCTCGCCGAGCGTGTGCGTGGCGTTCGACAGCAAGACGTGGCGCTTCCGCCACGCCTGACCGGGCCTCAGAGCTTGACCGGGTACTGCGGCTCCGGGATCCGCGGCTGGATGCGCCTCTCGACGAAGATCCCGTGCCAGAGCATGTAGACCAGCAGCGCCCAGATCCGCCGGCTGTGGTCCAGCGTCCCGGCCCGGTGCTCCTCCAGCAGCCGCAGCACGGCGTTCTTGTCGATCTCCTCGTCGGTCTGTGACTTCAGCACGATCTGCCGCGCCCAGTCGTACATCTCGTCGCGCAGCCACAGCCGGATCGGCACCGGGAAGCCCAGCTTGCGCCGGTTGAGCACGTGCGCCGGGACGATCTCCCGCAGCGCCTCGCGCAGCGCGAACTTCGTCGTCTCCTTGGTGATCTTCTGGTCCAGCGGGATCTTCGCCGCGACCTTGAACACCTCCGGGTCGAGGAACGGCACCCGCAGCTCCAGCGAGTTCGCCATGGTCATCTTGTCGGCCTTGACCAGGATGTCCCCGCGCAGCCAGGTGAACAGGTCCACGTGCTGCATCCGGGTCACCGGGTCCCAGCCGGCCGACTCCTGGTACGGCCCGGCCGTCACGTCCGCGTGACCGATCCGGTCGTCGAAGGTCCGCAGCACCGCCCGCAGCTGGTCGTCGCGGAAGATGCGGGCGTTGCCGTAGTAGCGATGCTCCAGGTCGAGCGCGCCGCGGCGCAGCAGGTCCTTGCCCCGGGTGCCCTCCGGGATCTTCGTCGACAGCGAGCCCATCGCCCGCCGCAGCGCCCCCGGCACCCGCTCGAAGGCCGCCAGCGAGAGCGGCTCCCGGTAGATCGTGTAGCCGCCGAACAGCTCGTCGGCTCCCTCGCCGGACAGCACGACCTTCACGTGCCGGCGTGCCTCCCGCGCGATGAACCACAGCGGCACCAGCGCGGGGTCCGCGACCGGGTCGTCGAGGTACCAGACGATCAGCGGCAGCGCCTCCATCATCTCCTCGGGGCTCACCGTGCGGACGACGTGCTTGACGCCGATCGCCGCCGCGGACTCCGCGGCCACGTCCACCTCGGAGTAGCCCTCGCGCTCGAAGCCCGTGGTGAACGTCATCGAGGTTCGGGTTGTGCTCGCTTGGCGAGCGCCGCGATGGCCGTCGAGTCGATGCCGCCGGACAGGAACGAGCCGACCGTGACGTCCGCGCGCATGTGCTTGGCCACCGAGTCGCGCATGACGTCGGTGATCTCGTCGTAGAGCCGCTGCGGGGAGTCCTTGCCGCGGATCGGCGTCGGCCGGAACGTGTGGAAGAAGTACCGGTCGGTGGTCAGCTCCCCGCCCGGCGAGATGGTGAACGAGTGGCCGGACTCGATCCGCCGGATCTCCCGGTGCAGCGTCTCCGGCTCCGGCACGTACTGCAGGGTCAGGTAGTGCTGCAGCGCGGTGCGGTCCAGCGTCGAGGGCACGCGCAGCCGGGGCGCGAGCTCCAGCAGCGCCTTCTTCTCGCTGGAGAACGCCACCCCGCCGGGGCCGGCCGAGTAGAACAGCGGCTTGATGCCGAACGGGTCGCGCGCACCGAACACCACGCGCTGCCGCCAGTCCCAGATCAGGAACGCGAACATCCCTCGCAGCTTCGACACCGCGGCCTGGCCGAGGTAGTGGTACAGCGGCGACGATGACCTCGCCGTCGCCGTGCGTGCGCATGGTCGCGCCGTGCTGCTCGATCAGCTCCTGGCGCAGCTCGAGGTAGTTGTAGATCTCCCCGTTGAACAGCAGCGTGTAGCGCTCCTGCACGCCCTCCGGGCTCCAGTGCAGCGGCTGGTGGGAGTGGTCCACGTCGATGATCGACAGCCGGTTGAACCCGAACACCACCTCGTCGCCGGCCCAGGTGCCACTCTCGTCGGGGCCGCGGTGCCGGACGCACCGCAGTGCCGCGGCGACCGCGTCCCGGCTGGCAGCGGCGTCGGATTCGGTAGGGCAGACCAAGCCAAGCAGACCGCACACGTCTCCGGCACAACCTCTCGTGTCGAGTTCGTCAAGGCCCAAGTATGGCCGCAGGGCACACGGCCGCCCCTACGCGGTGTGGTGCCGGTCGCTCGGCTAGGCTCCGGGCCTAGATCATGGATGTCTGAGGAGGGGCGCGCAGTGGGCAACAAGCGGCGCACACCGGCCACCCGGCTGGCCGGCCTGGCCGGGCTGGTGGCCCTGGTCTCGCTGACGGTCTCCGGGTGCTCGGCCGGCGACGTGCTGCGCTTCGGCTGGCCGGAAGGCGTCACGCCGCAGGCCGACCGGATGCGGGACTTCTGGACCTGGTCGGTCATCGCCTCGCTGGCGGTCGGCGTGCTGGTGTGGGCGCTGATCCTGTGGCCGGTCATCGCGCACCGCAAGCGCGGGGACACGCTGCCGCGGCAGTTCCAGTACAACCACTTCCTGGAGTTCATCTACACGGGCATCCCGTCGATCATCGTCGTGGTGCTGTTCTACTTCACGGTCACCACGCAGAACTACGTCCTGGCCGAGGACTCGCCGGACGACGTCGACGTGAACGTGAACGTGCTCGCGTTCCAGTGGAACTGGCAGTTCGAGTACCAGAACTACAAGGACACCTCCGGGGCGACCGTCGCGCCGCGCACGCCCGAGGGCCCGCTGGTGACCACGATCGGCTCGTCGAACGTGATCCCGCTGCTCGTGCTGCCGACCGACAGCAAGATCCACTACACGCTGCGCTCCCGCGACGTGATCCACTCGTTCTACGTGCCGGAGTTCAACTTCAAGCGGGACGTGTTCCCGTACCCGGAGAAGAACCACCAGTCGAACACGTTCCAGAACACCATCGACCGGGAGGGCTCGTTCGTCGGCCGGTGCGCCGAGCTGTGCGGGACCTACCACTCGGCGATGAACTTCGAGGTCCGCGCGCTCAACAAGGAGAGGTTCGACCGGTACATGATCCTGCGCCGCTCGACGAACGACGCCACCGGCGAGCCGTACACCGCCGCGGAGGCGCTCGCCCAGCTGGGCAGCGAGGACGCGAGCTGCGGTGACCTGTGCAGCCCGACCGCGACCACCACCGCGCCGTTCGACACCAAGCGCACGGTCCGGACCTCGTCGGGAGAGTGAGGATCGCATGAAGGTCGAAGCCAGGCTGTTCGACGTCACGACCACGTTCTTCTTCGTGTCCGCGATCGTCTACGGCTTCTGGGCCAAGGAGCCGGTCGGTCTCGTCGGGCTGGTCCTGTCCGGCGCGCTCTCGATGATCATCGGGTCGTACTTCCACTTCGTCGCCCGGCGCGTGGAGCGCCGCCCCGAGGACAACCCGGACGCGGAGATCAGCGACGGCGCGGGCGAGGTCGGCTTCTTCAGCGCCGGCAGCTACTGGCCGGTGACGATCGCCGCAGCGGCGGGTGTGGCCGCGCTCGCGATCGCGTTCTGGCAGGTGTGGCTGCTGGTGATCGGGCTGGTGCTGGTGCTGATGGCGGTCGCCGGGCTCGTCTTCGAGTACCACACGCGGCCGAACGAAACGGACTGACGCAGGCGGCGTGACCGGCGGGCAGGACCTGTCTCGCCGCGGGGACGACGTGCGCATCGTCGGGCCCGCCGGCGGGCCCGAGGCCGGTCAGCTCGGCGCGAGTGCCGCGTCCCGCAGGGCCGCAGACCGGGTGATCCAGGACTCCAGCAGGTCGCGCGCCCGGCCCGAGTCGACGGCCTGCGTCGCCGACTCCATGCCGGCGGCCAGGTCCGCGGTCAGGTCCTCGCTCAGGCCGCGGAACGCCGCGATCGCACCCGCCGCGTTCAGCAGGACCGTGTCCCGCACCGGGCCCGCCCGCCCGGCGACCACCGCACGCAGCACCTCGGCGTTCGTCTTCGCGTCGCCGCCCGCGAGGTCGTGCGCGCCGCACGGGGCGATGGACAGGGCCCGCGGGTCGATCTTGTCCACCCGCACCGTGCCGCCGGAGGCGACCCATGCCGTCGTGGTGGTGGTCGTGGTGATCTCGTCCAGGCCGTCGTCGCCGCGGACCACCAGCACGCTGAAGCCGCGACCCGCGAGCACCTCGGCCACCACCGGCGCGAGGCGCTCGTTCGCGCACCCGACCAGGGCCGCCGCCGGCTGCGCCGGGTTGGTCAGCGGGCCCAGGATGTTGAACGCCGTGGGGATGCCCAGCTCCCTGCGGACGGGACCGACGTGGCGGAACGCCGGGTGGAACGCCTGCGCGAAGCAGAACCCGATGCCCACCTCGCGGACGCACTCGGCGACCGCCTCGGGGGACAGCTCGATGGCCACGCCCAGCTCCTGCAGCACGTCGGCCGCGCCGCACCGCGACGAGGCGGCCCGGTTGCCGTGCTTGACGACCGGCACCCCGGCCGCAGCGGTGACCACTGCGCTCATCGTGGAGATGTTCACCGTGCCGGCCTGGTCGCCGCCGGTGCCCACGACGTCCGCGGCCGGTGTGTCGATCGTCACCCGGTGCGCGTGGGCGAGCATGGCCTCGGCCAGGCCGGCGACCTCGTCCGGTGTCTCACCCTTGGCTCGCAGGGCGATCGCGAACCCGCCGATCTGCGACGGCGTGGCGTTGCCGGACATGATCTCGTTCATCGCCCAGGACGTGTCCCCGGCGGTCAGGTGGTTCCCGGCGACCAGCTGGTCGAGCAGCGTGGGCCAGGTTCGCACGGCCACCGCTCAACCCTGGTGGACGGGAAGCTGCTGGTTGCGCAGGACGTCGGCCACCGTCTCGGCGGCGGCCAGCGGGTCGAGCGGATGCACGATCACGGCGTCGGCCTGCGACCAGGTGGCGAGCCAGCGGTCGTCCTTGCGCCGGATCGCGACCACGATCGGGGGACACGCGGGGATCTCGTTCTTGAGCTGGCGGCACAGCCCGATGCCGCCGGTCGGCTGTGCCTCGCCGTCGAGAATCGCCAGGTCGACGGTGCCGCTGTCCATCTCCATGAGCACCTCGGCGACGGCCCCGGCCTCCTGGTACTCCACCCGGCCGATGTCGGCGGCCGGGCGGCGGCCGACCGCTGTGATGATCGTCTCCCGGACCTCGGGCCGGTGGCTGAACACCAGGATCTTCAGCGGCGAGCTCATGATGGATGTCCTCCGGCGCGCGAGAGTAGGACCAGGTCCTCGACGGTTGTGATGCTATCCGGCCGGCCAGGACCCGGATCAGGTGCCCGGCCGGGGGGTTCTGCCCGGCCACCACGACGCGCCGGACCCGATCAGGCCAGCACCGTCGCGGCAGGCAATAATGCCCGCGTGACGACAGCAGCGCCCTCCATCAGCCAGCGTGTGCACTCGCTGAACCGGCCGAACATGGTCAGCGTCGGCACGATCGTCTGGCTGGCCAGCGAGCTGATGTTCTTCGCCGGCCTGTTCGCCATGTTCTTCACGGTCAAGGCGCAGAACAGTGCGGACCACTGGCCCCCGCCGCCGACCCACCTCGACGTGCCCTACGCACTCGTTGTCACGATCGTGCTCGTCGCTTCGTCACTCACGTGTCAGATGGGTGTGTTCGCGGCGGAGCGGGGTGATGTGTTCGGTCTCAGGCGCTGGTACACGCTCACGCTCGTGATGGGCACGTTCTTCGTGCTCGGCCAGGCCAATGAGTACCGAAGCCTGATCTCCGAGGGCACCACCATTCCCTCGTCCGCCTACGGGACGGTGTTCTACCTGACCACCGGCTTCCACGGGCTGCACGTCACCGGAGGTCTGATCGCGTTCGTGTTCCTGCTCACCCGCACCCGGATGAGCAAGTTCACCCCGGCACAGGCCACCTCGGCGATCGTCGTGTCGTACTACTGGCACTTCGTGGACGTCGTGTGGATCGGCCTGTTCAGCGTGATCTACTTCGTGAAGTGATGTTGGGCTCATCACGGATTCGCCAAGCCCGAACTGACGCACCAGGGGTAGCCGCACAGATGACCAAGAAACGCAGGGCACACACCAAGCTCCAACGCCGTCTGGCCGGCCTGCTGGCGCTGGGTGTCGCGCTGCTCGGCATCGGGACGCTCTACAGCTTCCTGGTCCCGACGCCCCAGACCGCGCAGGCCCAGGACGACCCCGCGGTGGTGCGGCAGGGTGAGCAGATCTACAACAACACCTGCATCACCTGTCACGGCCAGAACCTGCAGGGCGTCGAGGGACGCGGGCCGAGCCTGGTCGGCATCGGCGAGGCCGCGGTCTACTTCCAGACCACCACCGGCCGGATGCCCGCCGCGATGCAGGGCGCGCAGATCGACAAGAAGCCGCGGGTGCTCACGCCCGAGGAGGTCGACCAGGTCGCGGCCTACGTGCAGGCCAACGGCGGCGGTCCGACCCTGCCCGAGGAGCACGGCAAGGAGCTGCGCGGCGACAACCCGGCCCGCGGCGGCGAGCTGTTCCGGCTCAACTGCGCCTCGTGCCACAACTTCACCGGCCGCGGCGGGGCGCTGTCCTCCGGCAAGTCGGCGCCGTCACTCGACGGCGCGACCGAGAAGGAGATCTACGCGGCCATGCTGTCCGGCCCGCAGAGCATGCCGCGCTTCTCCGAGCGCCAGCTCTCGCCGGAGGAGAAGAAGGACATCATCGCCTACGTCAAGTCCGTCACGGACGGGAACAACAATCCCGGCGGCGACTCGCTCGGCGGTCTCGGCCCGCAGTCCGAGGGTCTGATCGGGTTCATCGTGGGGATCGCCGCACTGGTCGGCATCACGTTGTGGATCGGGGCCAAGCAATGAGTAACGACAACACCCCGGCGACCCCGAGCGAGGAGGAGCTCGGCCGGATGAGCCGGGACGACCTCGTCCGACTGGGCGTGAAGCTCGACGGCGTCGAGCTGGTCGAGTACCCGGACCCGTGGCCGGTCAAGGGGACCCGGGCGGAGAAGCGGGCCGAGCGCGCGGTCGCCTTCTGGTTCGCCGTCGCCGGCGTGGCCGGGCTCGCGTCGGTCGTGGCGTACATCTGGTGGCCGGCCCAGTACGTGGCGCCGGGCGAGGACGGGTACCTCATGTACTCGCTGTACACGCCGGTGCTCGGGGTCACCCTGGGGCTCGCCATCCTCGCCATCGGCGTCGGCGTGCTGATGTACACGCGGAAGTTCATCCCGCACGAGATCGCGATCCAGGACCGACACGACGGCGGTTCCCAGGACCTGGACAAGAAGACGATCCTCGCCCAGTTCGCGCACGCCGGCACCACCAGCACCATCGGGCGCCGGTCGCTGATCAAGCGCTCGCTCGGCTTCGGTGGCGGCGTTCTCGGGCTCGCGCTCACCGTCGTCCCCCTCGGTGCCCTGCTGCGCAACCCGCACGCCCAGTCGTCCAACAAGGAAGGGTTGCTGCACACCGGGTGGCAGCACACCTCGGACGAGAAGGTCTTCCTCCGCCGCGACACCGGCGACCCGTCCGAGGTCGTGCTGGTCAAGCCGGAGGACCTGGACGCGGGCGCGATGGAGACGGTGTTCCCGTACCGGGAGTCCGAGAAGGACGACCACGAGGCCCTGGTCGCCGCGCTGAACCGGTCCGACAACCCGGTGATGCTGATCAGGCTGCGGCCGGAGGACGCCAACAAGGTCGTCAAGCACGCCGGCCAGGAGGACTTCAACTACGGCGACTTCTACGCCTACACGAAGATCTGCAGCCACCTGGGATGCCCGACGTCGCTGTACGAGCAGCGCACCAACCGCATCCTCTGCCCGTGCCACCAGTCGCAGTTCGACGCGCTGCACTACGCGAAGCCGATCTTCGGGCCCGCGACCCGCAAGCTCGCCCAGCTGCCGATCACGGTGGACGAGCAGACTGGATATTTCATCTCGACCAGTGATTTCATCGAACCGGTGGGACCCGCGTACTGGGAGCGGCGGTCATGAGTGGTCTGACGACACCGACTAAGCCCGACAACATCGCCATGCGCGCGGCCGGCGGCGCCGCGAAGTGGGCCGACGACCGGTACCACATGGCCAGTGGCCTGCGTCGCCAGATCAACAAGGTCTTCCCGACGCACTGGTCGTTCCTGCTCGGCGAGATCGCGCTGTACAGCTTCATCGTGCTGCTGCTGTCCGGCACGTACCTGGCGCTGTTCTTCGACCCGTCGATGACCGAGGTCACCTACCAGGGCTCGTTCGTGAACCTGCGCGGGCTGGAGATGTCGCGGGCCTACGAGTCGACGCTGTTCATCTCGTTCGACGTGCGCGGCGGCCTGTTCGTCCGGCAGGTGCACCACTGGTCGGCGCTGCTGTTCATGTCCGCGATCGTCGTGCACATGTTCCGCACGTTCTTCACCGGCGCGTTCCGGCGCCCGCGTGAGGTCAACTGGGTGATCGGCGTGCTGATCTTCGTGCTCGGCGCGACCGAGGGCTTCGCCGGCTACTCGCTGCCGGACGACCTGCTCTCCGGCGCCGGCCTGCGGATCATGTCCGGCCTGATCCTCTCGATCCCGGTGATCGGCACCTGGACGCACTGGCTGATCTTCGGCAGCGAGTTCCCGGGCACGGAGATCGTGCCGCGCCTGTACACGGTGCACATGCTGCTGATACCCGCCATCCTGCTGGCGTTGATCGCCGTCCACGTGGGCCTGGTCTGGTACCAGAAGCACACCCAGTTCCCGGGGGTGCGGCGCAAGGAGACCAACGTCGTCGGCGTGCGCATCCTGCCGACCTTCGCGGTCAAGGCGGGTGGCTTCACGGCCGTGGTCATCGGCGTGACGGCGCTGATGGGCGGGTTGTTCCAGATCAACCCCATCTGGAACTTCGGTCCGTACAACGCCGCGCACATCTCGGCCGGGACGGTGCCCGACTGGTACATGGGCTGGACCGACGGGCTGATACGCCTGTGGCCCGCATGGGAGATCTACCTCGGGAACTACATGATCCCGGCGGCGTTCTTCCCGTTCATGGCCGGGCTGCCGATGCTGACCGGTATCGCCGCGGTCTACCCGTGGATCGAACGGAAGTTCACCAAGGACTACGCGCACCACAACCTGCTGCAGCGGCCGCGGGACGTGCCGGTGCGCACCAGTCTCGGCGCCATGGCGATCACCTACTTCATGGTGTCGCTGCTGTCCGCGGCCAACGACGTGCTGGCCGACAAGTTCGACATCTCGCTGAACGCCACCACGTGGATCGGCCGCATCGGGTTGCTGCTGCTGCCGCCGCTGGCCTACATGGTCACCTACCGGCTGTGCCTCGGCCTGCAGCGCTCCGACCGGCAGGTCCTCGAGCACGGCGTGGAGACCGGCATCATCAAGCGGCTGCCGCACGGTGAGTTCATCGAGGTGCACCAGCCGCTCGGGCCGGTCGACGAGCACGGCCACCCGATCCCGCTGGAGTACCAGGGCACGCCGGTGCCGAAGAAGATGAACAAGCTCGGCTCGGCGGGCGCGCCGGTGGCCGGTTCCCTGCTGCGGGCCGACCCGCGGGAGGAGACCGCGGCGCTGGCCGAGGCACGTGCCGCCCAGCACGCGCACGCGCCGGCCCAGGTGGAGTCCGGCGAGGCGGACGAGGCCGGGACCACGGTTGCGACCAGCCGGGAGGACTCGTCCAGCTAGGTCGGAGGGGCCTCGTGCGACTGGCAGGGGTCGCCGCGCTCGTCGCGGCGGCCCTGCTGGTCGTGAGCGGGTGCGCGACCGAGCGCGCGGTGACGCCGGCGGCCGGCTTCCGGTCCGTGCCGCCCACCACGTCCCCGGCCGCCCCGTCGTCGTCGGCGTCGCCGGCCGCGAAACCGAAGCCCAAGCCGAAGGCGAAGGCGCCGCGGAAGCCGTCCTGCCCGGACACCGGGTTCCCGTGCGACCTGCAGGCCCGGTTCGCGGCCGCCGACTCCTACGCGAGCGGGCGGCCCGGCACCACCGGCATCGTGGTGCACGACCTGCGCACGGGCGCGGTGTGGCAGAACGGCCACGCCGGGGACCCGACGTGGACCGCGTCGACGATCAAGCTGGCGATGGTGGTCGACCTGTTCACCCGGGACCGCAACGGCGCGATCAGCCTGACCGAGGAGGACCGCTCGCTCATCCACGCGATGCTGCACACCTCGGACGACGAGGCCGCGGACACGCTCTGGTTCCGCTACGCCGGCGCGGACCATCTGGCCTACAACAACGACTTCCCGCGCTACGGGATGACGTCGTTGCGGCCGCAGTCGGGGTACACGAAGTACTACCCGTACTGGGGCTTCCAGAAGTGCACGCCGCGCGACCTCGACCGGCTGATGACCTACGTGCTGACCCGGCTGCCGGCCGCGGAGCGGTCCTACGTCGTCGACGAGCTGCGCACGGTCGACCCGATCCAGCAGTGGGGCGTGTGGGGCGCCGGACCCGCGGCGGACCCGGGCAACAAGGACGGCTGGTCGCAGGAGGACGGCGGCTGGGTGATGAACACGGTCGGCTTCGTCGGCGACGGCGAGCGGTACGTGGTCACCGCGATGAACAACCTGCGCGGCGAGGGTGGCTACGACACCGGCCGCGCCACCGTCACCCACGTCTCCGAGCTGCTGTTCGGCGGCTACTTCGGGTAGAACGGCAGCCTCGGGTCCACCGCCGCGTCCCGCCAGCTCTGCCGGATCCAGGCGTGCTCCGGGTCGTCGCTGATGAGCCAGGCGCGTTCGGTGCTCGGGCCGGCCATCACGTTCAGGTAGTACAGGTCGTAGCCCGGAGCGGCCATCGACGGGCCGTGCCAGCCGTGCGGGACCAGCACCACGTCGTCGGTGCGCACCTCGGCCAGCACGTCGATCGGGCCCGCGTCCGAGGCGTACACCCGCTGGTAGCCGGCGCCGTCACGGGCGACCTGGAAGTAGTAGATCTCCTCGAGCTCGCACTCGGTCTCGGTGACCTCGTCGTGCTTGTGGGGCGGGTACGACGACCAGTTGCCGCCCGGGGTCAGCACCTCGCACGCGATCAGCTTGTCGGTCTCGAACGTGCCCGGGGTGGCGAAGTTGTTCACCTGCCTGCTGCAGCTGCCGGTGCCGCGCAGCTCGACCTGGACGTCGCAGGCCGGCACGTACCGGGCCGGGAGCCGGTGCCGGCACACCGCGGAGGGCAGCGCCACCACCGCGCCGTCGGTCGACATCAGCACCGCGGACGCCTCCCGCGGCACGTACACGAAGTCGGTGACCGCCGAGAACACGTCGGTGCGGCCGAGCACCTCGAACGTCTTGCCGTCGACCTCGACCACGCAGCCGCCGGACAGCGGCAGCACGATCATCTCCGCCACCTCGCTGAACACCTCGTACGGCGCCCCGGGAGCGAGCGCGACGACGCGCAGGCCGGAGTACAGCCAGCCGGCCGAGCCCGGGGTCACCATCACCCGGTGGCGGTCGTCGCAGATCGAGCCGGCCGGCCGGTAGTGGTCGGTCGTGCTGGCCGGCCGGTACAAGTCCGTCACTGTGTCTCCCGTTCGGTTCACGACGTCCATCAGAGCAACCCCGCGGCGGTGTCGACGGCGCCCGCGACGTTGCCGTCCGGCGGGTACAGCAGCGAGCGGCCGACCACCAGGCCGCGCACCGCCGGCTGCCGCAGGGCCGCGGCCCAGCGGGCGTAGGTGGCGTCCGTGTCGGCCGACACCTCGCCGCCGAGCAGTAGCGTAGGCAGGGTGGTCGCGGCCAGCACCCGCGCCATGTCGTCCCCGCCGTCACCGACCACGGGGATCTTCAACCAGGTGTAGGCCGAGGTGTGGCCGAGGCCCGCGGCGACGGTGAGCGCGGTGGTGGCCGCCTCGACGGACAGGTCGTTGCGCAGCGCGCCGTTCTCGCGCCGGGACACGAACGGCTCCACCATCGCGATCAGGCCCGCGTCCGCGAGCCCGCTGACGGCTCGCGCACACGCCTCGAGCGTGGGCGCGGTGCGGTCGTCGGCGAGGTCGACCCGCAGCAGCATCTTGCCGCCCTGGTAACCGGAAAGCGCGATCGAGTCGACGTCGTAGCCGGTGAACCGGTCGTCGATCTCGAACGCCGCGCCCGCCAGCCCGCCGCGGTTCATCGACCCGAACACGGCGCGGTCCTCGAGCGCGCCGAGCAGCAGCAGGTCCTCGAGGATGTCCGGGGTGCCGAGCACGCCGGTGACCCCGGGCCGGGCGAGCGCCGCGCACAGCCGGTCGAGCAGGTCGGCGCGGTCGGCCATGGCCATGGGGTCGGCGCCGGCGCGCAGCGTGCCGCGGGCGGGATGGTCGGCCGCGACGACCAGCGCGCGCCCCGACGGGCCGAGCAGGGACGTGGGCTGCTTGCGCGCGGCGGCCAGTTCGGCGATGCGACCCGGGTCGGTGGCGCGGATGCCGATGATCATCCGCAGGTCGTCATCCCGCACCCGACATCAGCTCCTCGACCTCTCGGGTGGTCGGCATCGCCGCCGAGCAGGACAGCCGCGACGCCACGATCGCACCCGCCGCGTTCGCGAAGCGCATCATCCGCTCGGTCCCCCAGCCGGACAGTAGGCCATGGCACAACGCGCCGCCGAAGCCGTCGCCCGCGCCCAGGCCGTTGACCACCTCGACCGGGACCGGGGGCACCTCCACCTCGCCGGTGCCGTCCACCGCCAGCACGCCCGCCGGGCCCTGCTTCACCACGGCGAGCGACACCCCCTTCCCGCGCAACGCCCGCGCCGCCGCGCGCGGGTCGCGGGTGCCGACCGCGGTGTCGCACTCGTCGAGGTTGCCGACCGAGACCGTGACGTGCCCGAGGGCCTCCTGCACCCGGCGCCGGGCCTCCTCGCGGGAGGGCCAGAACATCGGCCGGTAGTCCAGGTCGAGCACGGTGATCGCGCCGGGCGGCCGGGCGGCGAGCGCGGCCAGCGTCGCCGACCGCGACGGCTCCTCGGACAGCCCGGTCACCGTCGCCCAGAAGATCCGCGCGTCGCGGATCGCGGCCAGGTCCAGCTCGGCGGTGTCGATCACCAGGTCGGGTGCCTTGGGGTAGCGGTAGAAGTAGATGGGGAAGTCGTCGGGCGGGAAGATCTCGCAGAACGTGACCGGCGTCGGCAGGCCCGGCACCGCGGACACGAACCGGTCGTCCACGCCGAACTCGCGCAGCGCCCGGTGCACGTACTCGCCGAACGGGTCCTCACCCGTGCGGGTGATCACCGCGGTGCGGTGCCCGTGCCGCGCGGCGGCCACCGCGACGTTGGTGGCGCTGCCGCCCAGGTACCTGCGGAACGACGTGACGTCCGCGAGCCGGACCCCCACCTGCTCGGGGTAGATGTCGACTCCCACCCGCCCCATGGTGATCACGTCAAAGGTCACCCGGGCACCTCCAGACGTTGCGGCTCGCTCATCGCGGCGTCGGCCCTGGTCAGCCAGCCGCGCCAGCTCGCGGCCGCCATGGCGGGCTCGGTCCAGGGCTGCGAGCATCGAACCATCCTGGTCCCCGGCCGATCCAGCCAGCGCAGCACCACGCCCACCTCCTCGGCCGGCGCGCCGAACAGCGGGCCCGGCCCGGGCAGCACTGTCTCGGCCGCCGCGGCCAGCGCGTCCACCACCGGCATCGGCGGCACGCCCCGGCGGGCCACCCCCGCGGACGCCAGCCTGCCGTGCCGGACCACGGCGAACTGCCAGCCGCCCGCGCCGTCCGGGCGGGCGGCGACGAGCTCCGGCACCGCCGCGAGCGCCGCCAGCCGCTGCCCCCGGTCGAGCGTGCGGACCAGCACCCGCATCCGGTCGCGGTCGAGGCGGGCCTGCTCGTAGCGCTGCGCGGCCGCGTGCTGGGCGAGCCGGTTCTCCAGGCGCCGCAACGGATCCAGCAGCCGCCCGGCCACCAGCGCGGCGAACGAGCCGACCGCGGGGGAGTACTCGCCGACGCTCTGCCGGCCCGCGCACGGCGCGGCGCAGCGGCCCAGCTCGGCCAGCGCGCACGGCCGCGCGTGCGCGCGCTGCGCGGGGATGCGGACCGTGCAGGGCCGGATGCCGGTGGCGTCCTGCAGGGCCACCATCGCGTCCTCGGCGAGCGAGCGGGAGCGGAACGGGCCGAGCGCGCCGTCGCGGGCCAGCCGCACCAGCGACAGCCGGGGGAACGCCTCGTCGGTGAGCGTGATCCACCACGACTGCCGCGGGTTCTTCGAGCGGCGGTTGTAGGCGGGCTTGTGCGAGGACAGCAGCCGCAGCTCGCGCACCTGCGCCTCCAGCGAGTGCGCGCAGGTGACATGGTCGACGCGGGTGGCCAGCGCGACCATCTCGCGCAGCCGCCGCCGGGTCTCGCTCGCGGTGAAGTACTGCCGCACCCGGCGCTTGAGGTCGGTGGCGGTGCCGACGTAGAGCACCTCGTCGCCCGGGCCGCGGAACAGGTACACGCCCGGCTCGCTGGGCAGCCCGGCGGCCATCGAGCGCTTGCGCCGCTGCTCGGGGGTGACCTCGGGGATGTAGTCGAGCAGCTCCTCGAGCGACTGCACGCCGATCGAGCCGACCCGTTCCAGCAGCGAGTGGAAGACGTCGACGGTGGCGCGCGCGTCGGCGAGCGCGCGGTGGACCGGCCGGGTCCGCGCGCCCAGCAACTCGGCCAGGAACCCCAGCCGGCAGCTCGGCGCCTCCTCGCGGGTGAGCACCCGGCGGGCGAGCTGGACGGTGCAGACCACGGTCGGCCGCGGCCAGCGGTAACCGTGGCGCAGGCAGGCCTTGCGGATGAAGTTGGTGTCGAAGCCGGCGTTGTGCGCGACCAGCACGGCGCCCTTCGCGAACTCCAGGAACGCGGGCAGCACCGCGTCGAGGCGGGGTGCCGAGTACACCATCGCGTCGCTGATCCCGGTCAGCGACACCACTTCCGGGGGGATGCCGCGGCCCGGATCGACCAGCGTCGCGAACTCGCCGACGACCTCGCCGCCGCGGATCTTGACCGCGCCGATCTCGGTGACCGTGTCCTCGTCACTCACCCCGGTGGTCTCCAGGTCGAACACGACGAAGGTGGTGGCCCGCAACGGCGTGCCCAGCTCGTCGAAGGTCAGCTGGCCCTCCGGCTTCGTCATGATCGGGAAGTTAACGGAGGGCACCGACAAAAGCCGCCGAGTGACCTGCGAGCGGCCCGGCTAGCCTGTGGGGATGGCGCCGTCGACCGAACCCGTCGGACCCGACGAGCCGGACCCCCGGCCCGTCGAGTCCAGTGTGGACTGGTCGGCGCTGCCCGACGCGGTGCGCGGCCGGATCGCCGAGCTCGGCGCTCTGGCCGTCGGCGCGCTGCCCCCGGTCGACATCCCCCAGCAGCTGCGCGCGGTCTCCCGGTTCACCCCGGCCAAGCGCGCACGGCTGGGCGGCACCCAGCTGATCGCGAGCCTGCGGGACTCGGCGGCGTTCCGGACCGCGGTCGTCGAGTGGTGCCGCCAGCACCGGCCGGCGGTGCTGGACCTGACCGGGGACGACCCGGTCGCGGTCGCCGCCGCGGCGGTGCTGCTGGGCGAGGAGACCGCGGGCCACTACCTCGAGCTGGTCTCGCGGCGGGCGTCGGACGCGACGCTGCGCTCGCAGCGGGACTCGGCCGTCGTCCGGGCCGAGAAGGCGGAGACCGAGCTGGCCAAGGTCCGCGCCGAGCTGGACTCCGTGCAGGGCGCCGTGGACAAGGTGCGCGAGGAGGGCGAGGCCGAGCTGGAGCGGCTGCGCAAGCGGCTGCGCGAGCAGGGCGTGAAGGTACGGGCGGCCCGGGACGAGGCGGACCGGGCGAGCTCGGAGATCGAGCGGGTTCGCGCCGAGGCCGCCGCGCAGATGTCCGCGCTGACCGAGCAGCGCGACCGCGAGCAGGAGCGGGCGGAGGTCGAGCGGGCCAGGGCCGAGCGGGCCGAGGCGGACGCGGAGATCGCCCGCCAGTCCGCGCGCGAGGCCCGGCAGGCCGACGAGGTGCGGCTGGCACTGCTGGTCGACACCCTGGACGGCGCGGTCACCGGCCTGCGGCGCGAGCTGGCGCTGGGCGGCTCCGGGCCGCGACCGGCCGACCTGGTGCGCGGCGCGACCGAGGCGCAGGGCTCGGTGAGCCGGGTGGAGGACCCGGCGGCGCTGGAGCGGCTGCTCGCGCTGCCGTCGGTGCACCTGGTGGTGGACGGCTACAACGTGACGAAGACGGGCTATCCGGAGCTGCCCCTGTCCGACCAGCGCGAGCGGCTGACCCGCCAGCTCGCCGCGCTCGCCGCGCGCACGTCGGCCGAGGTGACGCTCGTGTTCGACGGCGCCGGGGTGGTCGCGGTGCCCACGACCGCCCCGCGCGGGGTCCGGGTGCTGTTCAGCGACCCCGGCGTGCTGGCCGACGACGTCATCCGGGCGCTGGTGACCGCCGAGCCCGAGGGCCGGCCGGTCGTGGTGGTGACCTCCGACCGCGCGGTGGCCGACTCGGTGCGGCGGCGGGGCGCGCACCCGGTGCCCTCGGCGGTCCTGCTGGCCCGGCTCGGCCGGTCCTGAAACCCTCCGAGGCCATGGGGGGCGGCACATCGGCTTCGGGGTGCTGCCGCCGCACCGCAGGCGCGGGCACGCCACGGAGATCCTCTGCGTCTTCGTCCACAGCCCGGTCCGGCGCTACTGGATCGGGTGACGTGACGCAACCGGTCCCCGGCCGTTGATACCGGTAGGGGACCGAGCGTGGAGGCGTGGTTGCGGATCATCACAGCGTTGTGTGCAGCGGCTCTCGCCGCGCTGCTGACCGCGCCACCCGCCCACGCGGCCGACCCGGAGGCCGGCGCGCCGGCCGCGCCCCGCGCCGACCCGCGGCCCGGCGAGGCGTTCGCCGACCCGCAGGTCGCCCGGCTCCAGCGCACCGCGGCCGGTGTGCAGCGCGAGCTCGGTGACCTCGCCGCCAGGATCCACGACGCCGAGCACGAGCTGCGCACCGCCACCGACGCGGCGACCGCCGCGCGCAGCGCACGCGAGCAGGCCGACCGGGTGGTCGCCGCCCAGCAGGACGATGTGGACGCCTACTCGGCGGCGGTGTACGCCACGCTGGCCCAGCCGACCGAGATCCGCGCCCTTGTGTCGGGTGGGCCGGAGAACTTCCTCGACGGCTCAGGTCTGCTCGCCCGGCTGCGCGCGGACCAAGACGTCCGGCTGGCCGGTGCCCTCCGCCGGCAGGCCGCGGCGGAACGAGCCGAGCGTACCGCGAACGCGGCGCTGGCCGATGCCGCCGAACGTAGGGCGGATCTGGACGGCCGGACCGCCGACGCGAGCGAGCGGGCCGCCGCGGTCTCCGCCGAGCTGGCCGGCGTGGTCGCGGACACCGACGCGGCCGTGGTGGCGGCCCAGCGCGACCAGCAGCGGCGCAACGACCGCACCGCGGCCCACTGGCGGGCCTACCTCGCCCGGCTCGCGAAGGCGGGCGTGGAACCCCCGCCCGCGGCCGCGCTGCGCGATCCGGCGCACCTGCCCGCGGGGCTCACCTCCCTGGCCGGATCGGCCGGCCCGCAGCGCGGTGTGGGAAAGATCACACTGCCGTCCGGTGAGGTGCTGCTGGTGCTGCCGAAGGAGACGGTCGCGGCGGTCACCGCGGCCGTCGACGCCCTCGGCAGGCCCTACGTGCCCGGCGGCGGCACCGGCCCGGCCGCGTACTCCTGCGACGGGCTCGTGCGGTCTGCCTTCGGCGCCGCCGGTGTGCGGCTCCCGGCCGGTGCCGCGGACCAGCTGGCGACCGGCGTGGCGGTTCCGGTGGCCGACGCGCAGCCCGGTGACCTGGTGTTCCTCGGCCCGAAGCGGTACGGCGTGCAGGGCGTGGGCATCGTGCTCGACGAGCGGACCATGCTCACCGCGGACGCCCGGCTGGCCGGCGTCGTGGTCACCGACCGGCCCTCCGGCGACACCGTGCTGGGTGTCACCCGCCCGTCCCTGCCCGCCGGTCCGGCGCGGGCCGTGCCGGAGGCCGGCGACGGCGGGCTGCGGTGGCGGTGCGGGGGCGTGGAGCTGCCGGCGCGCACGGGCGGCGAGGCGGCCGGTGCGTGGGGCGGCTACCCCAACGGCTTCATCCCGCGCGCCGCGCTGTGCCCGATCGGGGTCGGCCGGCACGTGCTGCGCTGCGACGCCGCGGCCGCCTTCACGGCGCTGACCAGGGCCTACGCCGCGAGGTTCGGGCACCCGGTGTGCGTCACCGACTCCTACCGGACCTTCGCCGAGCAGGTCCGGCTCTACGGGGTGAAGCCGGCGCTCGCGGCGGTGCCCGGCACCAGCAACCACGGCTGGGCGCTGGCCGTGGACCTGTGCGGCGGCATCCAGTCCTTCGGCACCGCCGAGTACGCCTGGATGGTCACCAGCGCACCGGCTTTCGGCTGGTCGAACCCGCCGTGGGCGCGGCCCGGCCGAGGCCGCGAGGAGCCCTGGCACTGGGAGTTCACCGGCTGACGCGGGCGCGGACCGGCGAAAATTGTCAGACCCCCTGCCTAGCGTGCGGTTCATGAGGAACTCGAACCGCAGGGAGCAGGGCATGATCATCGATTGCGACAGCTGTGTGGTGCGCGGGCTCGCGTGTGGCGACTGCGTGGTGAGCGTGCTGCTGGGCGCACCGCCGAACGTGGAACTGGACGCATCGGAGCAACGTGCCATCGATGCACTCGGGAGGGCGGGCATAGTACCCCGACTACGCCTGGAACACATCGACAAATCCGCGTGACTGGATCAACACGCGCGGCGACGGTGGCCTGTCGCTGAACGGTCGTTTGGCGTCGCCGAACGGGTGTCGTGATCTCCCCGAACCGGGTGAGCTGCGGTGTTGTGACGATCACAGGGTGGAGTTGGCACTGCTCCATTGGTGTCCCGAAGGGTCCGATCCACATTTTTCGAGTCGACCGGTAGACGCACGGACGCACTTTTCGTAACCTGTCCGAGATCTCGCGGCCGACAGCGGCCCACCCCGGGGCGGCTACGCGGGATCGCCGCCGAGTCAGCCTTTGTCGGGAAGGCTGAACCGCAATCCCCCACGGTGGGGCGAGGGCACCGATCGCACGGCCGTTGTTGCGGCCGACTGCGGTCCGGATACGTGGCCCGCGTCCCGACGGCGGTTCGGAGCACGAAGGAGACCCGCGCAACGTGGCGTCGCATCGAATGAAGCGCGCATTCCGGGTAGCAGCCAGCGTCACCGCGGCCATCGCCGTGGTGAGCGTCTCCCCCTCACCGGCTTTCGCGCTTCCCCCCGCACACCAGGAGCCACCGCCCGACACGGCATCGGAGGCGCTCGCCCAGTACAAGAAGCTCACGGCACAGGCCGAGCAGGTGAACGAGGACCTGCTCGCCGCGCGGACCGACCTGGACAAGAAGCGTGGGCAGCTGCGCAAGGCCAACGGCGACCTCGCCAACGCGCGGGCCGCGATGAAGCAGGCCGCCGCCGACGAGGAGGCGTTCCGCGGCAAGGTCGACGTGCTCACCAACGCGTCGTTCCAGGGCGCCCGGTTCAACAAGCTCTCGGCGCTGCTCACCGGATCCTCGGCCGAGGACTTCCTCGAGCGCGCGTCGGCCCTGGGCGTGCTGGCCTCGGACAACGAGGAGGCGCTGGCGAAGCTGACCGGCGCGGTCAACCTCGCCACCGACGCGCAGGCCAAGGCGGCCGCCGCGCAGAAGAGCGCGAAGGACGCGACCACCGCGGCCAAGCAGCTGACGGACAAGATCCGGAAGAACAAGCGCAGCCTCGACGCGCAGATCTCGAAGGTCCACGACGCGTACAACAGGCTCAGCGGCGCGGACCAGGTGGCGCTGGCCGGCCCAGCGGACAACAGCGTCTACCTGGGCCCGCCCGGCGCGGGCGGCACCGCGGCCGAGGTCGCCATGCAGCAGCGCGGCAAGCCCTACGTCTACGGCGCCGACGGCCCGGACACGTTCGACTGTTCCGGCCTGACGATGTACGCCTACGCGGCCGCGGGCATCAGCCTGCCGCACTCCAGCCGCTCCCAGTACACCTACGGCAAGTCCGTGGCCTACGGCGATTGGCAGGTGGGTGACCTGCTGTTCTACGGCTCCAGCGCCAGCTCCATCCACCACGTCGCGATGTACATCGGCGACGGCATGCTCGTGCACGCCTCCACCGAGGGTGTCCCGGTGCGGACCGCCGAGGCCCCGAGCGGCGCGGGCAGCGACTACCTGGGCGCCCGCCGGCTCGCCGGCTGACGCGACGGATCGACGATCTCGGGGCCGGTGCGGTGGCGCACCGGCCCCGAGCCGTCGGTGCCCTCTAGCATCTGTCTGTGATCCGACGGGCGAGCCTGCGCACGTGGCTGGGCGTCGCGGTGGCCGTGACCATCCTCGGCGGCCTAGCGCTGCTGGCCGTCCCCGGTCGGTCCACGTTCCCGGCCGCTCCCGGGCCCGGCGACCCGATGGGCGCCGCCACCCCCGCGCCGCCCGCCGACGAGGCGGACGAGTCCCGCACCGCGGCCGTCTACGACCTGCTGAACCGGCGCGCCCGCGCGGTCCGCGACCACGACGAGCGGGCGTTCCTCGCCACCGTGGACCCGGCCGCCGACGAGGTGTTCCGGCGCAACCAGCAGCAGCTGTTCCGCAACCTCGCGAAGGTGCCCCTCACCGCGTGGTCCTACCGGCTGCACGCCGACGACATGCTCGACGTCTCCGACCTGCCCGGCGACGTCCGCGCCGGCGCGGACGAGCTGTGGGCCCCCGCGGTGGACCTGCGCTACGCGCTGCGCGGCGGGGACGTCTCGCCGACCGACCGGCCGATGGGCTACCTGTTCGCCCGGCACAGCGACGCCGACGGGGGCGGCTGGTACCTGCGCTCGGACAACGCCCTGGACGAGCTCGGCCGGCACACCTGGCGGGGGCCGTGGGACTTCGGGCCGTGCCTGGTGACCGCCACCGGCAACGGCATCGTGGTGAGCCATCCGGGCAGCGAGCAGATGGTCGAGCGGCTGGCCCGCGAGCTGGACCCGTCGGTCCGCGCGGTCGCCGGGATCTGGCCGACGTCGTGGTCGGAGCGGGTGGTGCTGATGCTGCCCGACTCGCCCGGCGAGATGCGGGCGCTGGTCGGCCCGGACTTCCCGGTCCAGTCGGTGGTCGCGGTGGCCGTCGCCGACCGGGTGGACAACGCCAGCCGCACCGTCACCGGCCAGCGGGTCGTGCTCAGCCCCAACGGGGTGCGCGCGCTGTCCATCCCGTCGCTGCGGGTGGTGCTGCGGCACGAGATCACCCACCTGGCCGCCCGGGCCGACACCGTCGACGGCTCGCCGACCTGGCTGCTCGAGGGTTTCGCGGACTACGTCGGCTACCGCGACAGCGGCGTGACGCTCGCCGAGGGCGCGCCCGACCTCGCCCGGCGGGTGCGCGAGGACGGCCCGCCCAGGTCGCTGCCCGAGGACCGGGCGTTCCGCGCCAGCGGCTCCGAGCTCGACCTGGCCTACCAGCAGAGCTGGTCGCTGGCCCGGTTCATCGCCGACCGCTACGGCGAGCACACCCTGGTCACGCTGTACCGCAAGCTCGCCGCCGTGGGCCCGGCCTCCGCGCGGCAGATCGACGACCTGCTGCGCGAGGTGCTCGGCGTGGACCGGGCCGCGCTCGTCGAGGGCTGGCGGGACTACCTGCGGAAGGCCCTCCAGTAGGGTTTGCCGGTGGCCCGGACCTTGGTGGTGACCAACGACTTCCCGCCCCGCCCCGGGGGGATCCAGTCCTACCTGCACGCGCTCGCGACCCGGCTGCCGGACCAGGACCTGGTCGTCTACGCCCCGTCGTGGCGGCACAGCACCGGCTCGCACCCCAAGTTCGACGCCGAGCAGCCCTTTCCGGTGATCCGTCACGACAGCGAGCTCATGCTGCCGACGCCGGCCGTGGCGAGGCGGGCCCGCGAGATCCTGCGCGCCGAGCGGTGTGACGCGGTGTGGTTCGGCGCCGCGGCCCCGCTGGCGCTGCTCGCACCGCAGCTGCGGGAGGCGGGCGCCCAGCGGATGATCGCCAGCACGCACGGGCACGAGGTCGGCTGGTCGATGCTGCCGGTGGCGCGGCAGGCACTGCGCCGCATCGGCTCCACCACCGACGTCGTCACGTTCGTGTCGAAGTACACCCGCTCCCGGTTCGCGTCGGCCTTCGGCCCGATGGCGGCGCTGGAGTACCTGCCGTCGGGTGTGGACACCCAGCGGTTTCAGCCGAACTTCGCCGCACGCAAGGAGATCCGTGCCCGGTACGGCCTGGGCGACCGGCCGACCGCGGTGTGCGTGTCGCGGCTGTGGCCGCGCAAGGGCCAGGACATGTTGATCAAGGCGCTGCCCCGGATCCGCAGGAGGGTCCCGGAGGCGGCGCTGTTGCTGGTGGGCGGCGGACCGTACGGCGAGCGGTTACGCGCGATGGCCGACCAGCTCGGCGTGGGCCCGCACGTGATCATGACCGGCCGCGTCCCGCAGGAGGAGCTCCCCGCCCACTTCGTGGCCGGCGACGTGTTCGCGATGCCGTGCCGCACGCACGGCCGCGGGCTGGACGTCGAGGGCCTGGGCATCGTCTACCTGGAGGCGTCCGCGTCCGGCCTGCCGGTGGTGGCCGGCCGTTCCGGCGGCGCCCCGGAGACCGTGCTGGACGGGGTGACCGGCAACGTCGTCGACGGCCGGGACGTCGAGCAGATCGCGGACAGGGTCGCCGGCCTGCTCGCCGACCCGACGTGGGCCGGCGAGATGGGCGAGGCGGGCCGTCGCTGGGTGTCGCGCCACTGGCGGTGGCAGGACATCGCCGCACGGCTGGCCCGGCTTCTCGACGGCAGCGCCTTCTAGCAGCCTCACACCACCGACCCGACCCGCCCCACCACCGACCCGACCCGCGGTCGAGTCGACTTCTCACGTCGCCGAGCCGAGTTCCCACGCGGTCGACCCGACCCGCCACACCACCGACCTGACCTGTCACGCGGTCGACCCGACCGGTCACGCGGTCGAGCCGACCTGTCACGTCGCCGAGTCGACCTGCCACGCGGCCGAGTCGACCTGTCACGTCGCCGAGTCGACCTGCCACGCGGCCGAGTCGACCTGTCACGTCGCCGAGCGTGCGGGAGCCGGCCTAGTGACCGCCCACCGCGCGTAGCTCGTCCGGGTCGAGCACCGGCTGGGTCTCGTCGGTCGCGGCCTGCTGCACGGCGTCCACACGGGACTGGATCTCCGCGGGCAACGCGACGTGCAGGATCTCGATGCCGTTCGGGATCTTGCCCTTCATGACGCCGACGAACAGCCGGTGGAAGTCCGCGGACGTGAGCACCAGGAACTTCTTGTGCGCCCGGGTAAGTGAGAGGAAATACAGCTCGGCGATGCAGTTTGCCACCTTGCCGGCCGGGTGCCGGCCGCTGGCGCCGTGGCCGGGCGCGGTCTTGATCGACGCCACGATACGGCCGTTGTCCGACACCGCGTCGAACTCGTGGTAGCCCCCGGGTTGCAGCTTCAGCCGCTGTCTGCGGAACACGATCTGGTGCTCGACCGACAACACATCCCGCACATGATCCTCGACAGAAGTCGTCACGTTACGGGTGTTGACCATCCTGGCCCTCGCTTCCGGATCGTCCCCATTCATACCACTGGGTCGGTAGCGAAGGGCAACCGTTACGTTACCGAGGTAGTGCCCATGTCTCGACCGCCGAGAAGTCCCCGTGATCATCGAGCGGCCGCTGCGGTGGCGGCGCGGACGGTGGCGGACCGGACAGGGACGGCGCGGGCGGCCGGCCGGCGGGGCCCGGGCGGGCGGCGATGATCTCGGACAGCTCCGCGGTCAGCTCCCCGCCCGCCACCGGCTCCAGCGCCGCGAGCCCCTCGGCCAGTGCGGCGGCCGACGCCTCCTGGGTCAGTCGGAAGATCTCCGCCGCGAGCTCGTCCGGGGCCAGGCACATCGCCTCGACGGACAGGTCGAGGGCGGTGAGCCGGCCCTCCAGGTTCACCCGCACCTCGACACCCCGGCCCGCCGCCCCGGCCGAGATCCGGGCCAGCCGCTCGAACAGCCCGTCCGCCCGCGCGTTCCGGGCCGCGTCGGCCTCGAGGAGCTGATCCACCGTGTAGGACTCGTAACCGCCCGCTGCCTCGTTCATGGCTCCCTCCAGGACCGCGGTTCGGTCGACTCGGCGCGCTCGGTCTCCTCGGCGTCCTGATGCAGGCCCAGCAGCGCGAGCTCGTCCTCGCCCAGCCCGTCCAGCGCCTCGCGCAGCGCCGCCTTCGTCCGCTGGTTCGCGATCGCGGTGGCCTCGCCGACCGCCGCGAGGATGGCGGCGGACAGCCCGCGCGACCCGAGGGCCATCGCCCGCCGGTCCAACGACAGCGACGACAGCGCCCCGCCCGGGTGGACCTCCACCCGGATCCCGCCGGACCCGGCCGCCCCGGTGATGTCGCTCATCGCGGGTGCACCCCTCCGTAGAACGTCGCGCCGGACAGCGTGTGGGTCACCCGCTGCACCCGGTCCGACGAGTTGCCCTCGATGAGCGTCACCTCGTTCCCGTGCACGCTCTCCACGATCCCGATGTGCGTGCTCGTCTGCGGGCTGTCCGGCCCGGTGCCGAACAGCAGCACGTCACCCGGCCGCGCGGCGTCGAGGTGGTGCCTGCCGTACGCGAGGCCGTGTTCGGTGCCCCAGTGGTAGACGTCGCCGGTGAACGGAAGGATCCCGATGTCGACACCCGACTTGCGCCAGACCCAGGTCGCGAACGTGGAACACCACGGGCCGGTCGGCCCGTACTTGTTCCGGTTGCCCGGCCCCTCGTGGTAGCCGAGCTGGCCGCGTGCCACCTTCTTGATCTTGTTGCGCACGCCGGACCGCGTCCTCGGCGGGTGCGACACCGTCCCCGCCGCGGTGTGGTGCCGGTGCCGCGTGGGGTCGGCGAACCCGTCGTGCTCCACGGTCCGCTCCAGCCCGCGCAGCGCGTGGGCGGCGTCGCGCATCTGCCCCCGCACCGCCCGCAGGTGCGTGGTCGACTCGTTGGTGTAGTCGCGGGCGAGGTCGACGACCCGGCCGACCGCCCGCACGAGCGCACCCTGGGAGCCGGCCCCGGTCACGCCGCGGGCGGCGTCCAGCAGCCGCGTCGCCCTGGCCGTGTACTCCTCGACGAGCGTGGCGACCGCCTTGTGGTTGCCGTCCAGCGACGCCGCCGTGGTGGCCACGATCTCGGCCGCCCTCGCCGCCGCGGACGCCGTGGTGCCCAGCGCCTTCGTCATCCGGTGGGCCCGGCGGTCGAAGGCGACCGCGTTGTGCCCCTCCCAGTGGGCGGTCGCGGTGGCCGCGCTCGACCGGTGGTCGTCGTGGTGGCGCTCGACCGTGCGTGCGGCAGCGTCCAGCGCGGCGTGCACCCGGTTGGCGTCCCCGGCCTTGCCGGCCAGCGTGTTGCGGTGCGCGATCAGCTGCTCGGCTGCCCTGCGCGCGATGACCCGACTCTCCACGGCCCCGTCCTCTCCCGTGTGGGCGACGACGTCACCTTCCGTCCGGCGCCCACCCCCGCGGAAGCGCCGCTGCACGGATCGTCACATCGGGTGCACGATCAGGCCGTCGGGACACCTACCGGCGTCTCGTGGACGGCGATCCCGATGCCGCGGTAGAAGTGACGCAGGGCCGGCTCGAGCGGCTCGCCGCAGGTGACCGCGGCGACGCAGCGGCCGCCGAACAGCGCGCGCAGCTTGGGGTAGACGACCGTGTCGGCCACCGCGTGCTGCAGGCGCAGCACCAGCGAGGGCCGGCCCCGGGCGCCGTAGCGGACCGCGACGCCCTCGGCCGCACCGAACACGGCCGACCGGCCCTCGGCCACGGCCCGGTCCCGGGCCGTGTCGTGCAGGTCGCGGAGCAGGCCGGTGCCGGCCACGACCGTGCGCGGCCGGAACATGCCGAGGTCGGTGGTCAGGTTCTCGGTGTCGGGCGCGTGCCCGAGGGTGGTCCTGGTGTAGACGCAGGCGAGCGACAGCAGCCGGGCCCCGAGCTCGGCCGGACAGACACAGCAGCAGCGACTGGCCGGCCCGCAGCAGCGGCGCGTACGCGGCGATCGCCGCGCGCACCTCGGCGAGGACCTCGCCGTGGGTCAGCTCGATCCGCTTGGGATGCCTCTCGCCCCACGGGTAGACGAGCGTGGCGACCGCGTCCGCGGCGACCGCGAGCCTGCGGCGGTGCGCGAGCGCGTCGCCGATCTCCTCGCCGAGCTCGGTCAGCTCGGCGACCGCGGGCGCGGTGTCCGTGGCCGGGTCGCCGTCGAGCTGCCAGACCCAGCCCAGCTCGGGCAGCCGGTCGACGATGCGGCGCAGTGTCTCCGTGTGCGCCGCCGACTCCAGCACGACCGCGCACGCGCCGGAGTCGGACAGGATCCACTCGACGTCCTCGGCCGGCGAGTCCGGGTGGATGGGCACGGTCAGGCAGCCGGCGGTCCAGGCGGCGTAGTCGAACAGCGTCCACTCGTAGCGCGTCGACGCGTACAGCGCGATCCGGTCACCCGGTCGCAGGCCCGCCGCGATCAGCCCCTTGGCGACCTCGAGCACCCGCGCCGCGAACTCGCGGGTGGTCACGTCCAGCCAGGAGCCGTCGATCCGGCGGCGAACCCCGATCGTGCCCCCGAACCGCTCCGCGTTCGCCCAGACCATGTCGGTCAGGTTCTCGGATGCGGTCACACGGAAAAAGTAGCGCGCAGGTCACGTGACATGCTGCACGGGTGCCAGCGTTGGATGTGATCGACGAGACGTTCCTCGCGGTGCCGCCCGGGTCGGTGGCCAAGGCGTTCGCCGATCCCGCGTCGTGGCGCCGGTTCTGGCCCGACCTGCGCCTGGAGGTCTACGCCGACCGTGGCGACGAGGGGCTGCGCTGGACCGTGCGCGGCGCGCTGGTCGGCACGATGGAGGTGTGGCTCGAGCCGGTGCTCGACGGCACGCTGCTGCACTACTTCCTGCGTGCGGACCCGCCGGCCGGCCCGGCGGTCCGGCCGGCCCGGCTGCGTCGCGAGAAGACCCGCCGCCAGCTCGCCGCCAAGGTGGTCGCGCTCGACCTGAAGGCGGAGCTGGAGGGCGGTCGCCGTCCCGGCTGCCCGCCACGGTGAGCGGGAGCGACGGTTAACCTGCGAATGTGCGGGTTCACGTGGTGTCAGACGTGCACGGCAACGCCGAGGCACTGGCCAAGGCCGGGGACGGAGCGGACGCGCTGCTGGTCCTCGGCGACCTGATCGACTTCGTCGACTACCACGACCACACCGGCGGGATCATGGGCGCGGTGTTCGGCCCGGAGGCGATGGCCACGTTCGCCCGGCTGCGCCGGGAGCGTCAGCACAACGAGGTGGCCACGTTCGCCCGGTCCCTCTGGACGAGCCTGTCCGACCCGGCCGCCGTCGTCGAGGACGCGGTCCGCGAGCAGTACGGCAGGCTGTTCGGCGCGATGACCGTGCCGACCTACGCCACCCCGGGCAACGTCGACGTGCCGGCGCTGTGGCCCGAGTACGCCGGGGAGGACATCCGGATCCTCGACGGCGAGTCGGTCGAGCTCGGCGGGCTGCGCCTGGGCTTCGTGGGCGGCGCGCTGCTGCCGCCGGGCGCGGTGCGCCGCCGCGGCGGGGTGTTCCACCCCTACCTGCGCACCGAGGAGGAGATCGCGGCCGACGTCGCCCGGCTCGGCACGGTCGACGTGCTGTGCAGCCACGTCCCGCCGGATGTGCCCGAGCTCACCTACGACGTGGTCTCCCGCCGCGTCGAGTACGGCTCGGCGGCCCTGCTCGACCTCATCCGCACCCAGTCCCCGCGCTGGGCGGTGTTCGGGCACGTGCACCAACCGCTGGTGTCCCGGACGCGCCTCGGGTACACCGAATGCGCCAATGTGGGGCATTTCCAGCGGACCCAGCGGCCATACGTGCTGCGATGGTGAGCGCACGACCGGGTAGCCTGCCCGGCATGGCCGACGAGTCCACCCAGTCCATCGTGGTCGATGCACCGCCCGAGCACATCATGCCGGTGATCGCGGACTTCCCGGCGTACCCGGAATGGGCCAACGCGGTGAAGCAGACCGAGGTCCTGGAGGAGGGGCCGGACGGCCAGGCGAAGCAGGTGCGCTTCACCCTCGACGCGGGTCCGTTCAAGGACGTCTACACGCTGGCCTACGAATGGGCGACCGACGGCCTGTCGGTGACCTGGCGGCTGGTCAAGGGCCAGATGCAGCGCGCGCAGAACGGCCGCTACCTTCTCACGCCCGAGGGCGACAAGACCCGGGTGACCTACACGCTGTCGGTCCAGCTGGCGGTGCCGATGATCGGGCTGTTCCGGCGCAAGGCCGAGAAGATGATCATGGATATCGCGCTGAAGGAGCTCAAGCGCCGGGTCGAGGGCGACTAGGCCCGGGACCCCATGGCGGGCGCGCGCATTCTGCTGTTCACCGGCAAGGGTGGGGTCGGCAAGACCACTCTCGCCGCGGCGACGGCTGCCCGGCTCGCGGTCGGCGGGCGCAAGGTGCTGGTCGCCTCGGCGGACCCCGCGCACTCGCTCGGCGACGTGTTCGGCCGGCCGCTCACCGGCGATCCGTCCGAAGTGGACACCTGCCTGTACGCGGCCCATGTGGACGCCCGCGGCCTGGTCGACAAGTCCTGGCAGGACATCCGCCACCAGCTGCGCACCTGGCTCGCCGGCACCGGGCTCGACGAGCTGGACGCCGCGGAGCTGACCGTGCTGCCCGGCGTGGACGAGCTGCTCGCGCTCACCGAGGTGGCGCGGCTGGCCCGGCAGGGACCGTGGGAGGTCGTCGTCGTCGACTGTGGACCGACCGCGGAGACGTTGCGGCTGCTGGCGCTGCCGGAGGCGGTCGCCGGCTATGTGGACCGGCTTCACGGCCCGGCCCGGGCCGCGGTGCGGGGGCGGACCGACGCGATCGGCCGGCTCGCCGCACATCTGGGCGAGCTCCGCCGGCTGCTCGTCGACCCGGCGGTGACCGGTGTGCGGCTGGTGCTGACCCCCGAGCGGCTGGTCGTCGCGGAGACCCGGCGCACGCTGGCCGCGCTGGCGCTGCGCGGGATCCGGGTCGACAGCCTGGTGGCGAACCGGCTCGCGCCGCGGGCGCGGATGTGGCAGGGCCCGGCGGCGAGCTGGCTGCGCACCCGGCGGGCCGAGCAGGACGCGGTGCTGTCCGAACTGGACGCCTCGACGCCGCTGCCGGTGCACCTGGTGGAGCACCGGCCCGCCGAGCCGGTCGGCGTGACCGCGCTGCTGGAGCTGGCCGCCGACCTGTACGGGGAGGCCGACCCGCTCGCCGCGCCGTTCGGCGGCGACCCGGCGGCCGCGCGGCCGCTGCTGGACCTGCGGGCGCGCGACGGCGGCTACGAGCTGGCGATCGCGTTGCCGCTGACCGACTCCAGCGAGCTGGACCTGGCCAGGGTGGGCGACGACCTGGCGGTGACCGTCGACGGTGTGCGCCGGCTGGTGGCCCTGCCGGTGCTGTTGCGGCGGCACACGGTGACCGACGCGTACGTCGATGACGGGGGACTGGTGCTGCGTCTGGAGGGGCCGGAATGACCGCGCCCGAACCGGGCACCCGGTTGGTGGAGGAGCTGCGGCTGCTGCTGGACGCGGCGGCCGACCGCGCCGGGCCATGGCTGGACCGGGTGGCCTCGGCGGAGTCGCCGCAACCGCCGGGGTCGGCCTGCCGGTGCCCGGCGTGCGCGGTGCTCGCGCTGGTGCGCGGGGAGCCGAACGAGCTGGCCGCGCGGAGCCTGGACCGGGCCGCCGACCTGGTGGCGCTGCTGCGCGCGGTGCTCGCCGACCGGTGGCAGCCCGGCGCGCCGCACATGCCGGGCTTCACCCCGCCGCCGCGACCCGGCGACCGGCCGCGGGTGCAGCGGATCCCGGTGCGGCGCAGGGGAGATCCGGAGCGATCTTGAGGGCCAAGACGACCATCGGGGTGGACATCGGGGGCACCAGCGTGCGGGCGGGTGTGGTGGACCGGTACGGCACCGTGCTCGACACCGCCCGCGCGCCGACGCCGACCGGCGAGGGGGCGCTGGAGGACGCGATCGTCTCCGCGGTGGGCAGCCTCGCCGTGCGGCACCGGGTCACCGGCGTCGGCCTGGCCGTCGCCGGGTTCGTCACGACCGACCGGCGCTCGGTGATGTTCGCGCCGCACCTGGCCTGGCGCACCGCGCCGGTCGCGGACCGGATCTCCGCGCGGCTGGGCCTGCCGGTGGTGCTGGAGCACGACGCCAACGCGGCGGTGCTCGCCGAGTACCGGTTCGGCGCCGCGCGCGGGTCGCGGGTGGCGCTGCTGGTGGCCATCGGCACCGGGATCGGCGGCGGGCTGCTGCTGGACGGCACGCTGTTCCGCGGCGCCTACGGGGTCGCTCCGGAGCTCGGGCACCTGTCGCTGGTACCCGGCGGCCGGCCGTGCCCCTGCGGCAAGTCGGGGTGCTGGGAGCGGTACTGCAGCGGCACCGCCCTGTCGGCGACCGCGGTGGAGCTGCTGGCCCGCCACCCGGGCCGGTCGACGGTGCTGGCCCGCGAGGTGGCCGGCGACCAGCGGGCGATGACCGGTCGTAAGGTCGCCGCGGCGGCGCGTGACGGGGACCCGCTCGCGCAGCGCGCGATGGCGGAGCTGGCGACGTGGCTGGGCGAGGGGCTGGCGCTGGTGGCGGACATCTACGACCCGGAGATCGTGGTGATCGCCGGCGGCGTCTCGGAGTCGGCGCCGCTGTTCCTCGACGACGCCCGTGAGCACTACAAGAAGACGATCACCGGCGCCGGCTACCGCCCGCTGGCCCGCATCCGCACCGCGCAGCTGGGCGACGACGCCGCCATGGTCGGCGCGGCCTCGCTGGCCGCGGCCGGCGGCTGACCGCCCGCCCGCTCAGAGCTGGGCGCCGTCGTCGCGGCCGTCGTCGGGGTACTTCGGGGTCTGCCGGATGCGCAGCAGCAGCATGGCGCCGCCGCAGGTCAGCGCCACCAGGGCGATCGGCGTGCCGATGCGGGCGTCCAGGCCGATCACGCCGGGCAGCACCAGCAGCATCACGGCGGCCAGGATCAGCACCAGCGCCACGATCGTGAGCGGCCGCAGCCGGGGCAGCGGCGGCGGCTCCGGCGGCACGTAGTGGTCCTCGTCGGTGCCCCACGACCAGTCCCACTCGGCCTCGTGACCGCGCCATCCCGACTGGGCCGCGGTGGCCGGTGGTGTGGGCGCCTCGCCCGCGGGCTCGTCGGCGGCCTGCTCCTCGGCGGTCTCGTCGAGATCGGGCAGCCTGCTGCCCACGCCCTCGCGTTCGAGGTCGGCCACGATGGCCGCGAACGCGGCGTCGACGTCCTCCGGCCGGTCGGACACCTGGGCCTCCTTGAGACAGCGAGTCAGGCACTCGAGCAGGTGATGCGGCCATCGTCGCACGAACCGGTGCTCGGGTGGCCGGATCCCATCGGCTTGTTTACTCGTTGGGTACCGTGACAGCAGAGACAGTCTCCCGTGTGGTGTTCACTGTTACATGTTCCGACATTTGGGTGGCGAAGGATTGTGCGGGCCACACACCCTTCGTACCCTCGACAAACGGGTGACCAGCCGGTCGGGTGGGAGGCGCGGGTAGCGGTGCTGTACTGGTTGATGAAACATGTGTTCCTCGGGCCGCTTCTCCGGCTGTTCTTCCGTCCGGAGGTCGAGGGCGGCGACAACATTCCGGACGACGGCGGCGCGCTGCTCGCCAGCAACCACCTCGCCGTCGCCGACTCGTTCTTCCTCCCGCTGATGCTCAAGCGCCGGGTGACCTTCCCGGCCAAGCTGGAGTACTTCACCCAGCCGGGCGTCAAGGGCCGGCTGAAGAAGTGGTTCTTCACCGGCATGGGCCAGATCCCGATCGACCGCTCCGGCGGCGCCGCCGCGCAGGCCGCGCTCGACACCGGCATCCGGCTGCTGCGCGAGGGCCACCTGCTCGGCATCTACCCCGAGGGCACCCGCTCCCCGGACGGCCGGCTCTACAAGGGCAAGACCGGCCTCGCCCGGATGGTGCTCGAGGCGCGCGTCCAGGTCGTCCCGGTGGCCATGTTCGACACGGACAAGGCCAACCCGATCGGGTCGAAGATGTGGCGCCCGCACAAGATCCGCATCAAGATCGGCAAGCCGATGGACTTCTCCCGCTACGAGGGCCTCGCCGGCGACCGGTTCGTGGAGCGGTCGATCACCGACGAGATCATGTACGCGCTGATGGAGATGTCCGGCCAGGAGTACGTCGACGTCTACGCGGCCAAGGCCAAGGAGCTGCTCGCCGCCCAGGAGTCCGGCCGCACGCCCGCGCTGCCCTCCCAGCGCGACCGCTCGGCCGCCAAGGACGCCGACCGCATCCCCGAGACCGAGGCGGGCTGAGCCGCACCTCTAATCTGCTCCGGTGCGGTACTTCTACGACACGGAGTTCATCGAGGACGGGACGACCATCGACCTGGTGTCGATCGGTGTCGTCGACGAGGAGGGGAACGAGTTCTACGCCGTGTCGACCGAGTTCGACCCCGGTCGCGCCGGCCCGTGGGTGCGCCACAACGTGCTCGACAAGCTGCCGCCGCCGTCCGACCCGGCCTGGTGCGACCGGGCCACGATGCGCGAGCGGCTGCTCGCGTTCTTGAACCGGGGTCGGGACAGGGTCGAGCTCTGGGCCTGGTTCGCCGCCTACGACCACGTCGCGCTCGCCCAGCTCTGGGGCGACATGCCGGCGCTGCCGCGCGAGCTGCCCCGGTTCACCCGCGAGCTGCGGCAGCGCTGGGAGGACGTGGGCAAACCCGCGCTGCCGGCCCCGCCGAAGGACGCGCACGACGCGCTCGCCGACGCCCGGCACAACCTCGCGAGGTGGCGGGTGATCGAGGCGGAGCGGGTTCGCCGGGGTTTCGCGTCCGGTTAGCCGGGGGCGGTTGCTGCACCGATCCAGCGGATGGCACCCTTTGGGCACGACCAGGTAAGGACCACGTCTCTAGCAGCCGGATGGAGGATCGGGCACATGCGCGTCGGCTTGCTCACTGGTGGCGGTGACTGTCCAGGACTGAACGCGGTCATCCGGGCCGTGGTCCGCAAGGGGGTCGAGGCCCACGGCTGGGAGACCGTCGGCTTCCGCAACGGCTGGCAGGGTCCGGTGGAGGGCCTGCTCAAGCCGATCGGCCTCGACGACGTCGAGGACATCCTGACCCGCGGCGGCACGATCCTCGGCTCCTCGCGCACCAACCCGTACAAGGTCGAGGGCGGCGTCGAGAAGATCAAGAAGGTGCTCGCCGACAACGCGATCGACGCGCTGGTCGCGATCGGCGGCGAGGACACGCTGGGCGTGGCCAAGCGGCTCACCGACGACGGCATCGGCGTGGTCGGCGTGCCGAAGACGATCGACAACGACCTCGGCGCCACCGACTACACCTTCGGCTTCGACACCGCGGTGCACATCGCGACCGAGGCAATCGACCGGCTGCGCACCACCGCCGAGTCGCACCACCGGGCGCTGGTCGTGGAGGTGATGGGCCGGCACGCCGGCTGGATCGCGCTGCACTCGGGCCTCGCCGGTGGCGCGAACGTCATCCTCGTCCCCGAGCGGCCGTTCAGCGTGGACAAGGTCGTGGAGTGGGTGACCCGCCGCTTCGAGCGCCAGTACGCTCCGATCATCGTGGTCGCCGAGGGCGCGCTGCCCGAGGGCGGCGCCGAGGTGCTGGCGAGCGGCGAGAAGGACGCCTTCGGACACGTCCGGCTCGGCGGGGTCGGCACCTGGCTCGCCGAGGAGATCGCGCAGCGGACCGGCAAGGAGTCGCGCGCGGTCGTGCTCGGCCACGTCCAGCGCGGCGGCACGCCGACGGCCTACGACCGGGTGCTCGCGACCCGCTTCGGCCTGCACGCGGTGGACGCCGTGCAGGACGGCGACTTCGGCGTGATGGTCGCGCTGCGGGGTACCGACATCGTGCGGGTCAAGCTGGCCGAGGCGACGGCCGAGCTCAAGACGGTGCCGTCGGAGCGCTACGCCGAGGCCGAGGTCTTCTTCGGCTGAAGGGTGCCGATCGGTGCCGATCGGTTCGCTTCGCTCCTGCGCTACTCGCGTGCTCGGTGCTCAGGTGGCCCGCGCGGGGATAGTGTTCGGGCATGGACCTCGATGAGCTGTTGTGGGCGGGCGCGGACGCGCAGGCGCAGGCGTTGCGGGACGGCACGGTCACCGCACCCGACCTCCTCGAGGCGGTGCTGCACCGGCTGGACGCGGTCGACCCGCGGCTGAACCTGTTCCGCATCGTCTACGCCGAGGACGCGCGGGCCCAGGCCGCGCGGGCGCAGCAGCGGCTGGACGCGGGGGAGCGCACGCCGCTGCTCGGCGTGCCGCTCGCGGTGAAGGACGACCTCGACGTGGCCGGCGACGTCACCGGCATGGGCGGGCGCGCGCAGTTCGACCCCGCCGAGGAGGACGCTCCCGCGGTCGCCCGGCTGCGCGCGGCCGGCGCGGTCCTCGTCGGGCACACGAACACGCCGGACCGGTGCCTGTGGCCGTTCACCGAGACCCTCACCCACGGCGCGACGCGCAACCCGTGGCACCTCGACCACACGCCCGGTGGCTCGTCGGGCGGGTCGGCCGCCGCGGTCGCCGCGGGCGTGGTCGGTGCGGCGACGGGCTCCGACGGCGGCGGGTCGGTGCGCATCCCGGCCGGGTTCTGCGGGATCTTCGGCCTGAAGACCACCCGCGGCCTGATCGACATGGGCCCGGAGGAGCAGTGGCACGGGCTGGCCGGCATCGGCCCGCTCGGCCGCCGGGTGGCCGACGCGGCGGCGATGCTCGACGTGATCGCGGAGGAGGACCACCCCGGCGGCCTGTACCGCGACTCGGCCGACGCCGACCCGGGGCCGCTGCGGATCGCGCTGTCCTGGTGGACACCCCTGGGCAAGCCGCCGGTCGAGGCGCAGCGCAAGCAGGCGGTGCGCGAGACGGCCGAGCGGCTGCGCGCGCTGGGCCACGAGGTGACCGAGGCCGACCCGCCACTGGGCGCCCGGCCGAGCCCGCAGTTCATGGTCCGCTACCTGCGCGGGGTCGCCGACGACGCGGCCTCGCTGCCACACCCGGAGTGGCTGGAGCCGCGCACGCGGCGGATCGCCGCACTCGGCCGCCGGATCCCGGACCGGGTGCTGGCGCGGGTGCGCGCCGCCGAGGCCGACCTGGACGCCCGGATGCGGGGGTTCTTCGCCGACCACGACGTGATCCTGCAGCCGGGGTGGACCGGCCGGGCGCCGCGGATCGGCCGCTACCACGGCAGCGGCGCGTCCGTGACGCTCGCGGGGGTGTCGCTGGGGATCCCGTACTTCCCGACGTGGAACGTGCTGGGCTACCCGGTGGCGGCCGTGCCGGTGGGGCGGGACTCCGGTGGGCTGCCGATGGGCGTGCAGCTGGTCGGCCCGCCCTCCGCCGAGCACCGGCTGCTGTCGCTCGCCGGGCAGTACGAGCGGGCCCACCCGTGGGCGGGGGACCGGCCACCGGTGTAGCGCCGGGTCCGGCTCAGCCTTCCGGCGGCTGCCAGGGCGGCTTGGCCCACGTCCACGCCGGCATCGGCTCCTCCTCGGCGGGAGCCGAGGCGCCCGGCGCGGAGAACATCACGGCCAGCCGGCTGCCCCATTCCAGGTACCCGACCAGCGACGCGCGGAACTCCGGGTCGTCCGGCAGCCCCACCTCGTCGGCCGTGGTCAGCAGCAGCGTCAGCCAGCGCCGGCGCTGCTCCTCGGTGATCCCGCGCCCGAGATGCCTGCTCACCATGTGGCCATGACCACCCCGCGTCGTCGAGTACACCGGCGGCCCGCCGAAGACCTCGCCGACCCACGCGGCGACGTGCCGGGCATGGCCCGGGTCCATGCCCCGGAACACCGGCTCCAGCACCGGGTCGGCACGAACGTGCTCGTAGAAGGTGTCGAAGAGCTTCTCCAGGGCGGGCGTGCCGCCCAGCCACTCGTACAGCGTGGGCGGTGTGCTCATGGCCACGACGCAACCACCCGCGCCCCGCCGTGGCAACCGGCATCGCTGTCGGCGAAAACCCGCGCGACCGGGGCCGATACCCTGGGCACGTGAACTGGACTGTGGACGTTCCGGTGGACACGCTTCCCGAGCTGCCGCCGCTGCCTCCCGAGCTGCGTGCCCGCCTAGACGACGCCCTCGCGCGCCGCGCCGCGCAGCAGCCCGACTGGCCCGACGCCGAGGCGGTCCGCCAGGTGCGCACGGTGCTCGAGAGCGTGCCGCCGATCACCGTGCCCTCCGAGGTCGACCGGCTGCGCGCCAAGCTCGCCGACGTCGCCCGAGGCCGGGCCTTCCTCCTGCAGGGCGGCGACTGCGCCGAGACCTTCGCCGACAACACCGAGCCGCACATCCGGGGCAACATCCGCACGCTGCTGCAGATGGCCGTCGTCCTCACCTACGGGGCGAGCCTGCCGGTGGTGAAGGTCGCCCGCATCGCCGGCCAGTACGCCAAGCCGCGCTCGAACGCCACCGACGCGCTCGGCCTGCCCGTCTACCGCGGCGACATCGTCAACTCCCTCGTCGCCACCCCCGAGGCGCGGGTGCCGGACCCGGGCCGGATGATCCGCGCCTACGCCAACGCCGGGGCCGCGATGAACCTGGTGCGCGCGCTCACCGCGGCGGGCGAGGCGGACCTCACCAAGGTCCACGAGTGGAACAAGGACTTCGTCAGCAACTCCGCCGCCGCCGAGCGGTACGAGACGCTGGCCACCGAGATCGACCGGGGCCTGCGGTTCATGTCGGCCTGCGGGGTCGAGGACGCCTCGCTGCACACCACCGAGATCTTCGCCAGCCACGAGGCCCTGCTGCTCGACTACGAGCGCGCCATGCTCCGGCTGGACAACAACGGCCCGGAGCCGAGGCTCTACGACCTGTCCTCGCACTTCGTGTGGGTCGGCGAGCGCACCCGGCAGCTCGACGGCGCGCACATCGCCCTCATGGAGCTGCTCGCGAACCCGATCGGGCTCAAGATCGGTCCGGGCACCACGCCGGAGATGGCCGTGGAGTACGTCGAGCGGCTCGACCCGAACGCCACCCCGGGCCGGCTCACGCTGGTCAGCCGGATGGGCAACGGCAAGGTGCGCGAGGTGCTGCCGCCGATCGTGGAGAAGGTCACCGCCTCCGGCCACCAGGTGATCTGGCAGTGCGACCCCATGCACGGCAACACCCACGAGTCGTCGAACGGCTACAAGACCCGCCACTTCGACCGGATCGTCGACGAGGTGCAGGGCTTCTTCGAGGTGCACCGCCACCTCGGCACGCACCCGGGCGGCATCCACGTGGAGCTCACCGGCGAGGACGTCACCGAGTGCCTCGGCGGCGCCCAGGAGATCTCCGACACCGACCTCGGCGGCCGCTACGAGACCGCCTGCGACCCGCGCCTGAACACCCAGCAGAGCCTGGAGCTGGCCTTCCTGGTCGCCGAGATGCTCCGCTCCTGACGGCCGGTCGCGAGCCGGTCAGGCGCAGCGCTCGTGCAGGGTGGCGGCCGCCTTCGTGACGCAGGCGGCCAGCCCGTCCAGGTCGGGCACCGCGTCGCGGTCCGCCTGGAGTCCGATGTGGACGCTGTCCCGGTAGGCCGACACCGCGACGCCAAGGCCGTGGCCGGCCGCCAGCGGGGCGAACGGGTAGATCTCCCGCAGCCCGGCCCCGCCCACGGTGAGCGGCACCGGCGGTAGCGGCACGTTGGTCACCACCGTGTCGAACAGCAGCGGCGCTGCCGCCCCCGCGGCCGGCGTGCACACCCGGTGCACCGCCGGCGGGATGAGGTTCGCCAGGATCGGGACCGCGCCGGGTCCGTGCGCGGGCCCGGCCGCCTTGTTCCGGTCCATCGCCGAGCGCACCAGCCGCAGCCGGCGCACCGGGTCGGCGATCCCGACCGGCAGGTCGCACAGGTAGCCGGACAGCTGGTTGGCGCCGTCGGACCGCCCGCGGGCCCGGGTGTTCACCGGGACCAGCGCGCGCAGCGTCAGCCCGGCGACCGGCCGGTCCCGCTGCGCCAGCCAGTGCCGCAGCCCGCCCGCGAGCACCGCGAGCACCACGTCGTTGGTGGTGCCGCCGTGCTGGCGCCGGATCTGCCGCACGTCGTCGAGGTCCAGCCGCACGAAGGCGAGCCGCCGGGCCGCCGAGGTGCCGCTGACCAGCGCCGGGGCCGGCGGGCGGCGCGCCGCGCGCAGGACCGTGCCGGCCCGTTCCACCAGCTCGCGACCCTGCCGCAGCAGGTCACCCGTCCCCGCCGCCGCGGCGGCCGAGGCGGCGCGCGGGCCGGCCGGCGGGGCCTGGTCGAACAGCGAGCCGGCCACCTCGACCGCGCCCGCCCCGTCGGCCAGCGCGTGGTGCAGCTTGAGCAGCACGCCGAACCCGCCGTGCGGCAGCCCGGTCACCACGTGCAGGTCCCACGGCGGGCGGGACAGGTCGAGCGGCGTGGCCATCCAGCCCGCGGCGTACGCGTCGAACGTGCGCCGGTCCGGCACCCGGAAGCCCCGCACATGCGCGGCGGGGTCGAACTCGTCGTCGTCCCGCCACTCCGCACCGCCCGGCGGGAACCAGACCGGGTGCGCCCGCTGCCGCAGCACCGGTACCGCCGCCGCGCGCGAGGTCAGCAACTCCACGAGTGAGCCCAGGTCGGCGGGTTCGTCGGGGCGGAAGACGGCGATGCCGCCCATGTGCATCGGCCTGGCGCGAGTCTCCAGGCACAGGAATGCGACGTCCAATCCGCTGAGTCGTGCCATGCGTTCCACCTCACCAGCGATCGGTGACCTTCGCATGGTCGGCGCGTTACGCCCGCGCGTCGAGGTGACGACCGCGGCCGTCGGCGCTGGTCAGGGGATGGTGAAGAGGGTGACGGTCGTGCCGGGCTGCACCCGGGAGTTGGCGCCCGGGTTCTGCCCGAACACCCGGCCGGCGCCACCGAACTGCTGCACCTGGACCTGCAGGCCCAGCTGTTGCAGGGCGGCCTGCGCCTCCTGCGGGTTCCGGTTCGACACGTCGGGCACGCTGATCGCGTTCGACGTGATCACCTTGACCTGCTTGTCGTCCCCCTCCGGAACGGTGTCCGCCGGCGGGTCGGTGCCGATCACCTTGCCGCCGTCGATGTCCTGGTCGAACTGCTGCTCCCCGTCGACGGGGGTGAACCCGGCGTCCTGGAGCGCGGCGAAGGCCTCGTCGCGGGTCTTGCCGCGCAGGTCGGGGACCGGCTTGGGTTCGGCGCCCTTGCTCACGATGATGTCGACCCGCTGGCCCAGCCGCAGCGGCGTGCCGCCCTCGGGGTCCAGCCGCACGACCTTGCCCTTGGGCACGTCGTCGCTGAACTCCCGCTTGCCGTCGTCGACCCCGGGTTGCAGGCCGACGTTCGTGATCGCCTGCTTCGCGTCGTCCACGGTGGTGCCGGGGCGCACGTCCGGCACCACCGGCGGGCCGGAGGACAGGACGACCCGCACGGTGTCGCCGCGCAGCAGCTCCGCGCCGGCCTTCGGCTCGGTGCCGATCACCTTGCCGGCCTCCACGTCGTCGCTCCAGGCGTTCTTGATCTCCACCTTGAAGTCGTTGTCGTTGAGCAGCTGCTCGGCCTTGACCCGGTCCTTCCCGGCCACGTCCGGCACCGTGCTGTACCGGCCGGAGGTGAACCACCAGGTGGCCGTCGCGATCAGGGCGAGCGCCAGCACGGCGGCCAGGCTCCAGAGCACGATGTTGCCGCCGCGCTTGGGCGGCTGCCCGGGTCGGCGCGGCCGCTTGGGCGGCGGCGGCATCGGCGGGATCGCGGTGCCCATGCCGGGCGAGCCCATCGGCGTACCCATGCTCGGCGGGCCGAGCTCGGGCTGCGCGCCGAACGGCACGGACGGCGGGGGCGCCTGGTCCAGGTCGGTGCGCAGCATCGCGCGGGTGCCCTGCGGGCCCATCGCCTGGAACCCGCCACCCGGCGGGCGCATGATCGTCGCGTTGGCCATCGCGGCGGGCCGGCCGACCTCGACGACGTCCAGGTCGGTCGAGGTGGCCTCCGGGTCGGCGTGCCGGCCGGTTGCGGGCGGCTCGAACGCGCGGGCCCGCTCCACGGGCGACACCGGCACGGTGCGGTCCTGGATCGTCGGCTCCGGCACCGGGATCGGCAGCCGGGGCAGCGCCAGCCGGGTCCGCACCCCCTGCAGCTCGGCGAGGAACGCGGCACCGTCGGCCGGGCGGGCGGCCGGGTCGCGCCGGGTGGCCCGCACGACCAGGTCGTCCAGCTCGGGGGGCAGGCCCGCGACGCGCATGCTGGGCGCGGGCACGTCCTCGTTCACGTGCCGGTAGGCGATCGACAGGGGGTTGTCGCCGGTGTAGGGCGTGACGCCGGTGAGCGCCTCGTAGAGCACGATGCCGGCCGAGTACACGTCGCCGCGCACGGTCGCGCTGCCGGTCGTCACCTGCTCGGGGGACAGGTACGCGACGGTGCCGAGGATGATGCTCGAGCTGGTGGTGCCCGCGCTGGACACGGCGCGGACCAGGCCGAAGTCGCCGACCTTCACCACCGTGCCGTGCTCGCCGCCGTGCCCGATCAGCACGTTCTCCGGCTTGACGTCGCGGTGCACCAGCCCGGCGCGGTGCGCCGCGGCGAGCGCGCCCAGCACCGGCTCCATGATCGAGCACGCCAGCGGGACGTCGAGCGCGCCCCGCTCGGTGATGAGGTCCCGCAGCGTGCCGCCGTCCACCAGCTCCATGACCAGGTAGACCAGCGCGCCCTCGGGGCTGGTGTCCACCCCCTGGTCGTGCACGGCGACGACGTTCGCGTGATGGATCTTGGCCGCCGACCTGGCCTCACGCTCGAAACGGTCGACGAAGGCACGGTCGTCCGCGAACCGGGCGTCCATCACCTTGATGGCGACGCGGCGGTCGAGCCGGGTGTCCAGGCCGCGGTAGACCGAGGACATGCCGCCGCGCGCGAGCAGCGCGTCAATCCGATACCGCCGCTCGAGCAGCGCACCGATCAGCCGGGCTCCCCTTTCGTCCACGCCCGTGATGGTACGGAGCGGACCGGCGGCGCGTGGAGAACCCGTCGATTCTGTGCCCATGGTCGTGTCCCCGCGGGCCGCCTGGCAGCACGAAGAGGCCGAAAATCGTCCCGGCGCGGGTCCCGGCCGTATGGCATCGTGAGAGGCGTGAGTGCGACACCCTCCGCCGACGACGTGCTCGATCCCGGAATCGAGGTCCTGGCCCTGCCCGAGGTGGCCGACCGGTTGCGACTCCCGGTGACGAAGGTGCGCCAGGCGCTGCGGGACGGTCAGCTGGTCGCGATCCGCCGCGACGGGATGCTGTGCGTGCCCGCCGAGTTCCTCACCGACGACGGGGCGATCGTCAAGGGCCTGCCGGGCACCATCACGGTCCTGTCCGACGCCGGGTTCGCGCCGGACGAGATGGTCCGCTGGCTGTTCACCGCGGACGACAGCCTCCCCGGCCGCCCCATCGACGCGCTGCGCGCCACGGGCGGCCGCGAGGTCAAGCGCAGGGCTCAGGCCCTCGCGCTCTGACGGGCGGCTCGTTCCCGCTCCTCCCGGACGCGGAAGTAGCGGCTGCGCTCCGCGTCGGTGCCGGCGTGCACGAAACCGGCCAGGAACGCCAGGTGGGCGAGCAGCCGCCCGGGCGCGGTGGGCGCGGCCTGCATCTCCAGCCGGCGCGCGACCTTCGCGGAGCGGACCGGCCCGAGCCGCCCGCCCACGACCGCGGCCAGCGCGGTGAGCGAGACGATCGCGGCCGCCCAGCCGATCGCGTGCGGGCCGATCTCCCGCCAGGCGGTCGAGTGCCAGCCGGAAGCGCGCAGCCAGGCCAGCGCGGCCGCGGCGGCCGTCAGCGCGGCGGTCCGCCCCAGCTCGCTGCCCCCGGCGGGTCCCTCGGTGAGCGAGGCCCAGCAGCCGCAGGACGCGCCGCGGCGCACCGCGGCCACGACGAAGCCGAGGAACCCGGCGAAGGTGGCCACTGCCGCGGCGGCGACGGCCACCGACGCCGGTCCCCCGGCCGCGAGCAGGCCGGCCGCCAGGGCGAGCTCCCAAACGCCCAGCAGCCGGCCCGCCGCGGTCAGGACGCCGGGCCCGAGGACGCGGCGGGCGGCTCCGCGCGGGCCGAGGACCCGGCGCAGGGCCGCCGCCACGTAGTCGGGCCGAGCGAGCTTGGGCACGCCGGCCGCGGCGAGCAGCACGGCCAGCGTCAATGCCGTCCCCGCACCCCCGGCCGCCGCGTGCGCCACGACGCTACAGCTCGTCGTAGCAGTCGACGACGACCGCCATCACGGCACCGAGCCCGGCGCCCGCGGCGACCGCTGCGATGGCCTCGGAGGCCGCGACGCCGGCGGCGGCCAGCGCCGCCTCGAGGTAGCCCGCGCCCCACCGGGACGCGGCGATGAGCATTCCCTTGACGTCCTGCGGCAGTGAGCGCCACAGGCCGCCGATCTCCCTGACCGCGTCCTCGCCGAGGTCGGCCAGGATCTCGCCGTCCCGGCCCGCGCAGGTCGTGAAGTCGTCCCAAGACATCGGTTCTGGTCCCTTCTTCTCAGCCGGCGGTCTGTTCGAGAGCCTGGTTGGTCGCCTGCAGCGACTCGCCCAGGGTCATGGTGTTGGCGGCGAACGCCTCGATGAGCGGGTCGCCCTCGTTCACCACGCCGACCTCGGGGTCGGCGAGCAGCCCGTCGAGCCCCTGCGCGGTCAGCGCGTCGACGATCGTCCTGCTGGTGTCGTCCAGGCCGCCGTACCAGCCGTGCACGTGCTCGGCCATCTGCCGCAGGTACCCCGCGTCCGCCGCGTCGGCGGAGATCGCGATCCCGTTGGTGGCCAGCGCCTCGTGGAGTCCGCCGCCCTGCTCGCCGGCCGGCTGCCACGCGCTGCCGTCCCACGTCCACCGGCCGTCCTCGCTGACCTGGCCCACCTCGGCGGTCTGCGCCTCACCCTCCGGCACGGCCTGCCAGTCGGCGCCGTCCCACCAGTACTTGCCGTCCTCGGAGAGCTGGGCTCCCTCTGGCACCGTCATCGAAACTCCTCCCTCGACGACCGGCCACGCTCGTCGCGGCCCCTTACCCGGAACTCTGACGGCTGCGCGGCGGCCGCAGCAGTGACCGCGGACCGGGTGTTGGGGTGCCGGCGGTCACCCGAAGGGGCAGCTGTCGGGTCACCGGGTCCCGGTGGCCCGGCTCGCGACCGCGCGCAGCAGGCCCGGCACCGCGATGCCCAGCCGCCGGTGCGCCGGCACCACGACCCGCCGGCCGAGCACGGCGTAGTCGCTCGCCTCGATCTCGTCGAAGGATGCGGCGGTAGAGGGTGGCCGCGGTGCGCACGCACGGCCGGGACTCGCGGCGCAGCAACGCGATCCCGGGCTCCGCGCGCCGGTAGACGGCGTGGTTGTAGGCGACCAGGTGGGCGAGCGCGCGCCGCACCGCGGGGTCGTGCCGCCCGGTGCGGTGCGCCCGCTCCAGCCGGGCGCGGTCCACGCCGAACGCGGCGAGCTCCTCGGCGGGCAGGTAGAGCCGCCCGCGGTCGAGGTCCTCGCCGACGTCGCGGAGGAAGTTCGTCAGCTGGAACGCCTCGCCGAGCGCGGCGGCGTACGGCTCCGCCTCGGCGCGCGGGCCGGCCGTGCCCAGTACCGGCAGCAGCTGCAGGCCGATCACGCCGGCCGAGCCGTGCACGTACCCGGCCAGGTCGGCGAAGGTCCGGTAGCCGGTGACGGTCAGGTCCATCCGCATGGAGGCGAGGAAGTCGGCGAACAGCGCCGGATCGATGCGGTACCGCCGGACCGTGTCGGCGAGCGCGACCAGCACCGGGCTCGCCGCCTCCCCGCCGCCGAGCGCCGCCGCGACCGCGCGCTCGAACGCGGTCAGCTCGCGGGCCCGGCCGGCGGCCGAGGTGGCGGCGACGTCGTCGACGATCTCGTCGGCCAGCCGGGCGAAGCCGTACAGCGCGTGCACGGCCGGGCGCCGGTCCGCGGGCAGCAGGCGGGTGGCGAGGAAGAACGTGCGCCCGTAGTGCGCGTTGATCCGGCGGCAGGCCCGGTAGGCGGCGGCCAGGTCGGGGCCGGGGCTCAACTCTGGCAGCTCACCCACTGGCCACCCGGGCACTCGCCGTTCTCGGAGGTGTAGTCGGCGACGAGCTTCGCGGTGAGCGCGTGCGCGGACACCGGGTCGTCGGTGGCCGTGACCAGCGCCACCGAGCAGGCCGACCTGGTGGTGGCCATGCAGCCGCGCAGCTGGTCGGTGGCGTGGTCGTGCCAGTACCGGTTGGGCACCACGCCGTACTTCCACACGTGGCCGGCGGCCTTGATCTCGTAGACCGCGTGGCTGCCGTTCTTCTTGCCGTCGTCCACGGCGGCGGGTTTCGCGGCGGCCCAGGTCTTGAGGTCGCCGACGTCCGGCGGGTCGGCGAGGACCAGCGCGGACCACTGGGCGCCGTACGGGTGCGTGCCGGGCACCGAGTTCGCCTTCTGGTAGAAGCTCGCCCACTGCGCCGAGGTGATCTTGCAGCTGATCTTGCTGCTGGCACCCGGCGCCACCGGCCCGACCTGCGCGTCGCAGCTGCCGAGCTTGGCGCCGTCGCCGGTCCAGTCGGCCCGCAGGTGCACCCGGACGGCGGACTTGGCGGTGTTCTTGATGTCCACGACGAGCGTGCAGCTCGACGCGCCGCACTTGTCGAACTTGTGCGCGCCCTGCTGGATGCCGGTCAGCGCGTCGACGGCGGTGTCGAGCCCGCCGGCGGCCTTGGCCAGCGACCGGTAGAACGCGACGGCGCCCGGCGAGCTGTCCGCGACGTCGAGCACCACGTCGGTGACCGCCGTGTTCTCACCGCTGCCGAGCCGGTCGAGCGCGAAGCGCAGCACGCCGTACGGCTCCTGGGTCGCGAAGTAGACCTTGCCGCCGTCCACGTCGATCGAGTAGGCGTCGGTGCCCGCGATGCTCTCCTGGGCGTTGTGCCGCAGCTCCAGGTTGGCGGTGTCCTTGTCGACCTTGCCGGCGGCCTGCGCCACCACGTCCGGGGTGAAGATCTCGCCGAACTCCACGCCGATCAGCGACGTGGGCAGCTTGACCCACCGGTCGGCCAGCGCGCTGCCGTCGCCGGAGGTGACGCCGAAGCGGGCGACCATGCCGTTCCAGAAATCGGCCGCGGCCTTGAGGTAGAGCGCGTCGCCGACGTAGAGGATCTTGGCGCCGAGGTCGTTGACGGTGATGTCGCCGGACACCTGGCCGGTGAGCGTGGCGGTGACGTCGACGGTGAGCTTGGCGCCGTCGGCCGCGACCATCGAGCCGGTGTAGTGCACGGCGGCGGCCTCGGCGAAGTCGACCAGCGCCTGGGCGGTGCCCTCCGCGGTGGTCAGCGGCCCGATGTCCACCCCTCGCGGCGAGCCGGCGACCGCGTTGGTGCACCCGGCGAGCACGAGAGCCAGCCCGGCCACGAGCCCCGCGACCGTGACGCGCCGCCTCGCCGCGCCTGCCCGCGTGCCCTGATGTCCCCGCATGGTGACTCCCCATCCGGCTCCGCCGCCCTCGCGGCGCTGCGCTGTCCGGTGCGATTCCGCACCAGCGTGGAGTATCCCAACTCAGCGTGCGGACATGTCGGGTATACACCTGACGGCTTGGCTACGAATCGACGCACCGGCGATACGCACCGCTGCCAGGCGTCCGGAGACCAGCACCGGCGGGATGCCGACCCCCGGTGTCGTGCCGCAGCCGGCGAGCACCGCGTTGGTCACGTGACGCACCAGGTTGCGCGGCCGGAACGGCCCGGTCTGGCGGAACGTGTGCGCCAGCGAGAACGGCGTGCCGGCCGCGAGGCCGGCCGCCTCCCAGTCGGCCGGGGTGACGAGCCGGGACACCTCGACCGAGTCGGCGAAGCCGGTCAGCCCGCGCGCCTCCAGGACGCGGAGAAGCTCGTCGCGGTAGGCGGGACCGACCCGCCGCCAGTCCACCGGGCCGACCGCGAGGTTCGGGCAGGGGGCGAGCACCGACACCAGCTCCCGGCCCGCCGGCGCGAGCCCCGGGTCGGTCGCCGTGGGCCGGGTGAGCAGCAGTGACGGGTCGCTCATCAGCCTGCCGCGGACCAGGATCTCGTCGAACGTCGAGGACCAGGCGTCCCCGAACAGCACCGTGTGATGGGCGAGCTCCGGACGCGGCCGGGTGAGCCCGGCGTGCAGCACCACGGCCGAGGGCGACCAGCGCGGCCGCACCGGCCGGCGCGGTGCCCCGCCCAGCAACCGGTAGCTGACCGGCAGGTCGGGCGTCAGCACCACCGCGTCGCAGGGGATCCGCTCGCCGTGCGAGGTCCGCACGGCGGTGACCCGCGAGCCGGTCCGTTCCAGCCACGCCGCGCCGGTGCCGTACCGCAGCGACGCGCCGTGTGCGGCGGCGGCGCCGGCCAGCGCCTCGGCCACCGCCCCGACGCCGCCGCGCGGGAAGTACACGCCGGCGACCGTGTCCATGTACGCGATGACCCCGTAGACGGCCGGCGCCCGGTGCGGCGCGAGCCCGGCGTAGAGCGACTGGAACGTGAACACCCGGCGCAGCCGTTCGTCGGTGAGGAAGCGGCCGACGGCCGGCCCGAGCCTGCCGAACCCGCCGATCGCGGCGAGCCGGGCGAGGCGCGGGCCCACGACGTCGAAGGGGGAGTCGAAGTTCGCGCCGATGAACTCGTCGCGCTGCAGCCGGTACAGCTCGGTCAGCCAGGCCCGCAGCCGCCGGTAGCCGTCCGCCTCGCGCGGACCGGCGAACCGGCGCACCTCCTCGGCCATGGCGTCCGCGTCGGCGTGCACGTCGAGGGTCGAACCGTCGGCGAAGCGCGCCCGGTAGGACGGGTCCAGCCTGGTCAGCGTGAGCCGCCCGGCCAGCGACTCGCCGACCGCGGCGAGCGCCTCCTCGATCAGCCCGGGCATGGTCAGCACCGAGGCGCCGGTGTCGATCCGGTAGCCGGCCATCGCGCCGGAGCCGGCCCGGCCGCCGGGGCCGTCCGCGGACTCCAGCACGGTCACCGCCCGGCCGGCGCCGAGCAGGTGCAGCGTCGCGGACAGCCCGGCGAGCCCCGCGCCGACCACGACGACATGGTCGGTCGGGCCGTCGACGGTGCGCACGGAGCTCATGGTTCGCCCGCTATCTGTCCCGCCGGGTGGCGGCCACGGCCAGGTCCCGCAGCCGGGTCATGCCGGGATCGGCGAGCCCGGCCCGGTCCAGCGCGGCCAGCGCGGAGGAGGTCAGGGTCTCGATCCGGCGTTCCACCTCGTCGACCGCGCCGAGGCCGACGAGCAGGTCGCGGACCCGGGTGAGCGTCTGCGGCGTCAGGTCCGGGTCGCCGAGCGCGCCGCGCATGACGTCGGCGTCCGCGTGCCGGCCCGCCCGGGTGGCGTAGCCCAGGCCGAGAGCCATCAGCAGCGTCCGCTTGCCCTCGCGCAGGTCGTCGCCCGCGGGCTTGCCGGTCACCTCGGTGTCGCCGTACATCCCGAGCAGGTCGTCGCGCAGCTGGAAGGCGACCCCGATGTCGGTGCCGAACGTCTTCACGGCCTCGACGGTGTCCGGCCCGGCGCCGGCGAAGGCCACACCCATGTGCAGCGGCCGCTCCACGGTGTAGGCGGCGGTCTTGAGCCGGGCCACGCCCAGCGCCCGCTCCTCCGACTCGTCCCCCTCGGCCTGTGCCAGCACGTCCAGGTACTGCCCGGCGAACATCTCCGCGCGCATCGCCTGCCACGGCCCGCGCGCCGCGGCCCGCATGCCGGGCTCGAGCTCGGCGCTCTCGAACATGTCGTCCGCCCAGGCCAGCGCCAGGTCGCCGAGCAGGATCGCGGCAGCCGTGCCGAACCGCTCCGGCTCGCCCAGCCAGCCGCCCGCGCGGTGCGCCTCGGTGAACCGCACGTGCACGGTCGGGTGACCGCGGCGCAGCTCGGAGGCGTCCATGATGTCGTCGTGCACCAGCGCGCACGTCTGGATCAGCTCCAGCGCGCTGACCGCGTGCAGCACCGCCCGCGCGCGCGGCCCGTCCGGCTCGCCGCCCGCGGCGCGCCAGCCCCACCAGGCGAACGTCGGGCGCAGCCGCTTGCCCCCGCGCAGCGCGAAGTCGGACAGCGCGTCCACGGCCTGCGCGAACGTGCGGGCGAGCTCGGGCAGCTCGGCGCGGCGCTCGGCCAGGTAGCGGGCGAGGAACTCCTCGACGTGCAGGTGGACCGCGGCGTCGATGGAACCGTCGATGGAGCTGTCGACCGCGATGGGGAGGTCAGGGGCCACGCGGACCATGGTGCGTGGTCGTCCCGGCTCGCATACCAGCGGGGGTCCGCTCGCGGTCGCCTGGTAGTCCAGTTGCGCATTGCGCTGCGTCACTACTCTGGAGCCATGACTTCGGTGGTGGAACGTATCCCGGGCGACCGGCCGGTGTTCTCCGTCGAGTTCATGCCCCCGCGCGACGACGCCGACGAGCAGCGGCTGTGGAACTCCATCCGCTCGTTGGAGGGGCTGGACCCGGCGTTCGTCTCGGTCACCTACGGCGCCGGCGGGTCCAGCCGGGACCGGACCATCCGCACGACCGGGCGCGTGGTGCGGGAGACCACGCTGGTCTCGATGGCCCACCTCACGGCCGTCGACCACTCCGTCGCCGAGCTGCGCAACGTCATCGGCTGGTACGCCGAGCTCGGCGTGAAGAACGTCCTCGCCCTGCGCGGTGACCCGCCGGGCGACCCGATGGGCGAGTGGGTCCGCCACCCCGAGGGCCTGGCGTACGCCGAGGAGCTGGTGCGCCTGGTGCGCGAGCTGGGCGACTTCTGCGTCGGCGTGTCCGCGTTCCCGTACGGCCACCCCCGCTCGGGCGACCTGGACATCGACACCGAGTACCTGGTGCGCAAGCTGCGGGCCGGCGCCGACTTCGCGATCGCCCAGCTGTGCTTCGAGGCCGACGACTTCCTGCGGATGCGCGACCGGGTGGCCGCGCGCGGGTGCGACTCGCTGCTGCTGCCCGGCATCATGCCGCTGACCACGCCGAAGATCCTGTCGAAGACCGTGGAGCTGTCCGGGGCGCAGGTGCCGCGCGCGCTGGCCGACCGGCTCGGCCCGCTGACCGAGGACCCGAAGGCGTTCCGCGCGGCCGGCATGGACGTCACCGAGGAGCTGTCCCGGCGGCTGCTCGCCGAGGGCGTGCCGAGCCTGCACTTCTACACGTTCAACCTGTCGAAGGCGACCAAGGAGATGGTGGCCCGGCTCGGCCTGGCACCCCTGCGGTCGCAGAACCCGGCGAACTTACGGTCCGCCGGCTAGCCGGCCCGCCGTGCCTGAATCCGCTCCAGCCGCAGGCTGCGGCGGTGGGTGAACAGCGCCAGCAGCACCACCAGGACCGCGACGCCGATCGCGCCGCCGCCGACCATCGCCACCCACTGGGTCCAGGAGATCCCGGCCGCGTTCGAGTACTGCGCGACCGCGCTGAACTCGGTGACCGCGCCCGGCTTGGGCTCCCAGCTGATCGTGCCGTCGGTGTTGTCGCCGTTGGTGCGGGTGATCCGGCCCGGGAAGGCGATCTTGACCTGCACGTCGGCGCGCTCCTTGGGCACCCGGGTCAGGTCGATCGAGCCGGCCAGCGAGACCAGGTCGCCGGAGCGGTGGAAGGACAGCCGGTACTGGCGCAGCGTCGAGATCGAGTCCACCAGCAGCGTGAGGTCGGTGAACCGCAGGCCGGTCAGCGTCACCTTCTGGCCGACGTAGCCGTCCGCGGTGTACGGCTCGGTGCGGACCTTGTCGCCGAGCTCGGGCGGCACGGTCAGCTTGGGGCCGTCGTCGTCGGAGTTGACCGGCAGCGCCGCGATGACCAGCTCGCCGGAGATCAGGTCGTCCTGGGACACGGCGAGCGCGGCGTGGATGCGGACGCAGCCGCTGAGCGAGACCATCAGCAGACCGCACAGCACGACGAGCCCGAGCAGTCTCCGAAGGTGATCGCGGCCGGCGGTGCGCACCGGCACATCCTGCCAGCCCGGGGTCTCCCCCCGGACACCAGGCGGTTTCCCGTTCGAAAATGACATGCGGGCTTGGGTAGCGTCCCGGGGCATGGACACCCCCGTGCACCGGCTCTGCGACTCCTACGTCGACGACTACGTCCGCCTCGAACCGACCGTCGCCACCGCGCTGGGCATCTCCGGCCACGACGACCGGCTGCCGGACCTGTCGCCGGACGGGCACGCCGAGCGCGCCGGGCTGGTCGCGACGGCCCTGCGCGCGGTGGCCGGGCTGGAGCCGGCCGACGACGGCGAGCGGGACGCGAAGGCGGTGTTCGTCGAGCGGCTCGGGCTGGAGCGCGAGGTCTACGACGCCGGCCTGGTCGACTCGTCGCTGAACGTGCTGGCCAGCCCGGCGCAGGACGTGCGCCAGGCGTTCGACCTGATGCCGACCGACTCGCCGCAGGCCTGGCGGACGGTCGCGACCCGGATGTCCCGGGTGCCCGACACGCTCGCGAGCTACCGGGAGAGCCTGCGGCACGCGGCCGCGCGGGGCACCGTCGCGGCGGCCCGGCAGGTGCGCCGGGTCGCCGAGCAGTGCACGACCTGGGCCGGCCTGGGCGACGAGCCGGCGTTCTTCGCCTCGCTCGCGGCCACCGCGCCCGCCGACGGTTCCGTGGACGACGCGCTGCGTGCCGACCTCGACGCCGGGGCCGCCGCGGCCGGGAAGGCCTACGCGGAGCTGGCCGCGTTCCTGCGCGAGGAGTTGCTGGCGAAGGCGCCCGCGGAGGACGCGGTGGGCGAGGACGTCTACGCGCTGTGGTCGCGGATGTACCTCGGCGCGCGGGTGGACCTGCGCGAGGCCTACGAGTGGGGCTGGGCGGAGCTCACCGGCATCGAGACGGAGATGAAGGAGGTGTCCGGCCGGATCCGGGCCGGGGCCGGCATCCGGGAGGCGGCCGAGGCGCTCGACGCCGACCCGCGCTACCGGGTGGCCGGGCGGCCCGCGTTCCGCGAGTGGATGCAGGACCTGTCCGACCGGGCGCTGGCCGACCTGCGGGGCGTGCACTTCGAGATCCCGGACGAGATCATGCGGCTGGACTGCAGGATCGCGCCGCCCGGTGGCGGCACCGGGGCGTACTACACGGGGCCGTCGGACGACTTCACCCGCCCCGGCGCCATGTGGTGGGCGCTGCCGCCGGACAAGGACGAGTTCCCCACCTGGCGTGAGGTCAGCGTCGTCTACCACGAGGGCGTGCCGGGCCACCACATGCAGATCGCGACGGCGACCCACGAGTCGAAGCGGCTCAACAAGTTCCAGCGGCTGCTGTCCTGGGTGCCGGCCTACAGCGAGGGCTGGGCGCTGTACGCGGAGCGGCTGATGCGCGAGTTCGGCTACCTGGCCGACGACGGGGACCTGCTGGGCATGCTGAACGAGAACCTGTTCCGTGCGGCGCGGGTGGTCGTCGACATCGGCATGCACCTGAAGCTGGAGATCCCGCGCGGGACCGGCTTCCACGAGGGCGAGCGCTGGACGCCGGAGCTGGGCCTGGAGTTCATGCTGACCCGCACGATCACCGAGGAGGCCCTGGTCCGCGACGAGATCGACCGCTACCTGGGCTGGCCCGGCCAGGCCCCGGCCTACAAGCTCGGCGAGCGCCTGTGGCTGTCCGCCCGCGACGACGCCCGCGCGCGGGCCGGCTCGTCCTTCGACCTCAAGGAGTTCCACATGCGGGCGCTGCACATGGGCCAGATGGGCCTGGACACCCTGCGCGAACGCCTGGCCGCCCTCTAGAACTGCTTGTCAGGCCGCGGCGACCTTCGCCCCGACCCGACCCCCGGCATCGCCGACCCGACCGGTGGCGCGGTCGAGTCGACCGGTGGCGCCGTCGAGTCGACCGGTGGCGCGGTCGAGTCGACTCCGCAGGTCCGCCGGGTGACCGCGCCCGGTCGTGCTGCCGGTGCCGCGCAGCGAGTCGGCTCGGCGATGCCACGGGTCGGTTCACCCGCGTGGCGGGTCGACTCGCCGCGTGTGGGGTCGGCTCGGCGATGCCAGGGGTCGGGTCGGCCGCGTGGCGGGTCGGGTCGGGTCGGGTCGGCGACGTCCTAGACGCGGGCCTGGGACTCGTCGAGCGGGAGAGTGCGGCCCAGCACGCCGAACGGCCGCGGGTCGCCGGTGAACCGGTAGTTGCGCAGCACGTCGGTGAAGCCCATCCGGTAGTACAGCCGCCACGCCCGGGACGGGCCCTCCGGCGTGGACAGCAGGACCTTGCTCGCGGCCACCTCGGCCAGCAACCGCCGCAGCAGGTCCTCGCCGACGCCGCGGCCCTGGCCCGCGGGCCGCACGTGCACCTCGGTCAGCTCGAAGTAGTCGTCGAGCCACGAGTCGGCGAGGTTCGGCCCCGATCGCTCGACGATGCCGCGCCGCACCTGCTCGTGCCACCACTGGCCGGCCGCGCCGCGGTACCCGTAGGCGATCCCGACCATCCTGTCGTCCGGGTCGAGCGCCGCCACGCACCGCCAGTCCGCCCGCAGCATGTGCGCCAGCCACATCGGCGCACGCTGCTCGGCCGTGCCGGCCGGGTACCGCATGGCCGTGACGTACAGCGACAACGCCTCGGACAGGCGCGCGCGCAGCTCGTCCTGGCTGAGGTCGACGAACCGCTCGACCCGTGGTGGAACCGCGGTCACGACTGGCGATTGTCCTCCCCGTCGGCGACAACCGCAGCCATGCCCCCCGTCAACGCGACCAGGTCGGCGAACGTCGTGGGGAACACCGCCTTGGGATGGCCCGCCGCCGCCCACACGACGTCGTAGCCGGCGAGCGCCTCGTCGACCAGCGTGACGATGGGCCGCGGGTGGCCGACCGGCGCCACCCCGCCGATCGCCTGACCGGTGTGCTCGCGCACGAACGCCGGGTCCGCCCGGCCCACCGAGGTGGCGCCGGCCAGGGCCGCCAGCCGGGCGGTGGAGGCCCGGTGCGCGCCCGACGTCAGCGCCAGCAGCGGGAAGACGCGATCACCCTCGGTAGCGCGGAACACGAGGCTGTTCGCGATCGCGCCGACGGGGACGCCGAGCGCCCCGGCGGCGGCAGCGGCGGTGCGCACCTCGTCGGCGAGAACGCGGATGCCGTCGGCGGCGGCCGGCAGCCCGGCCTCGCGCAGCGCGGCGGAGATCTTGCTGATCGCGGGGTGGTCCAGAGAGCTCATGCCGCACATCAGAGCACATTCCCGGCCCGCGCCGCCGCCGAAAATCCGAGCCGAGGTTGAGTCTGCCGGTGCCCGGAGTTAAGCTCGATTCGTTCGAACAGACGTTCGAGCAGAGCTCGGTGGTGGGGCGGGGGAAGCGCCTCACCACCGAGCGCCGCCGGCTTCCCCACGGCGCGTCATCACACCCGGTGACGATCTCGGACCGCGAGGAGGCGTCAGGTGACCACAACACTGGACTACCGCGACAACCAGCCCGCGTCCGTGCCCGAGCCCGCGCTCACCCTGCTCTCCCAGGCCGAGCGGGGGCTCGCGGACGCGTCGCTCGACCCCGACCCCGCCGAGCGGTTCGCTCAGGCGTACCTGGCGGCGTTGCGCGCGGCGGCGGCGCTGCTCGCGATGCGCGGCCGCCCGCACCGGGCACGCTCGCGGCCGATGAGCGTGTGGACGCTGCTCGCCTCGGTGGCGCCCGAACTGCGCGAGTGGGCGGCGTTCTTCGCGTCCTGCTCGGCCACCCGCGCCTCGGTGCAGGCCGGCATCACGCGCGCGGTCACCGCCCGCTCCGCGGACGACCTCGTGCGCCAGGCGGGCCAGTTCCTCGACCTCGTCACGCGCGCGACCCACGGCCCCACCCCATGACCGGTCGGGCGCTGGCCCCCTACGGCCGCCTGCTCGAGGTGCTGGAGGTGGAGGGTGAGCTGCTGGCGTCGTCCGCGCTGGGGACCGATCCGCACCTGCCGGTGCGCTTCGCCGAGGGGATGACGCTGGGCGACACCGTCCGGCACGTCGGCAGCGTCTACCGGATGGTGGCGACCTGGCTGCGGTCCGGCGTCCAGCCGACCCGCTGGCAGCGCGCGCCGGTGGCCGGGCAGTCCCTGGTGGACTACCTGCGTGCCGGGCACCGGGAGATCCTCGCCGAGCTGTCCGCGCACGACCCGGCCGAGGGCGCGCCCACCTGGTGGCCGCTGGATGCGACCTACGGCTTCTGGTACCGCCGGCTCGCGCACGAGACCGCGGTCCACCGCATCGACGTGCAGCAGGCGGCGGCCGGGATGACCGTCGGCGGCCGCATCGACGACGAGATCGCGCACGACGGTGTCGACGAGATCCTGTCGCTGTGGTTCACCCACCGGCTCGGGGTGCTCGGCGTGACGAACTCGTGGACCGGCCGGGTCGCGGTGGTGGCCGGGCGCCGGCGGTGGATCGCGCGGATCACGGCCACCGGCACCTCGTCGTGGCAGGCCGAGCCCGGCGAGGCGGCCGAGGCGAGCGTGTCCAGCGACCCGGCCGGCATGTACCTGTGGCTGTGGGGCCGCCGTCCGATCCGGACGGCCACACCGGACGGCGACCAGGCCGGGATCGCCCAGCTGTGGCACCTGCTGCGGCTCGCCACGCACTGAAGGGGCCGAAGTGTCGGTGCGGTGGGCTAGCGTCGCGATCATGTCCACGCGACTGGTCAATGTGGTCGTCGACGCGGCCGATCCGCCCGCGCTGGCGCGGTTCTGGCGTGACCTGCTCGGCTGGCGGATCAGCCTGGAACAACCCGACGAGGTCGACCTCCAGGCCCCGCCCGACGACGGCTGGCGGTTCGACCTCGTGTTCGTGCCGGTGGACGAGCCGAAGGTGGTGCAGAACCGGCTGCACCTCGACCTGGCGAGCGCCTCGGCCGACCAGCAGATGGCCACCCTCGACCGCGCGCTGGAGCTGGGCGCCGAGCGGGTCGACGTCGGCCAGCGCAACGTGCCGTGGTTCGTGCTGGCCGACCCGGGTGGCAACGAGTTCTGCGTGCTCGACCCGCGACCGGAGTACGCGGCGACCGGCGCGGTGGCCGCGGTCGTGGCGGCCGCCGCGGACCCCGTGGCACTGGCCGGGTTCTGGTCCGCGGCCAGCGGCTGGCCGGTGGTGCGGACCGGTGTGGAGTTCGCCTCGCTGCGCGACCCCGACGGGCGCGGCCCGTGGCTGGAGTTCATCCGCTCGGCACGCCCGCACGAGGTGAAGAACCGCGTGCACCTCGACGTGGCGCCCGGTCCCGGCGGCAGCGTGGCCGACGAGGTTGCCCGCCTCGTCGAGCTCGGCGCCCGGCCGGTCGACGTCGGCCAGCGGGAGGTGCCGTGGCGGGTGCTCGGTGACCCCGAGCGCAACGAGTTCTGCGTGCTGTCCCCGCGCTGACCCGAGCCGGGTGGCGTGCGTCAGGACGGCCGGGCGAAGCGGGCCAGCGCGGTGGCGAACAGCTCGGCCGGCTCCCGGCCGCCGCAGGTCCGCCTCGGTGCGGATCCTGACGTGCCGGTGCACCTTGTGCCGGTGCCGGCCAGCAGCCCGGCGGGATCGGGGAGCTGGGTGCCACGGGCGAAGCCGATCGTCACGTGCCGGGAGGCGGGCAGCAGCGTGAACACGAGCTGCTTGTGGCCGGGCCCGGTGCCGAACCGATGCTGGTGTCGTCGGCGGTGATCACGGCGTCCGGGAACACCCGGTGCGGCTCGGCGAACACCGCGCGGGCGGGCGGACGGCCTCCGTGCAGCGGTCGAGTACGTGCTCGGCGTCGGACGTGGTCACCCGGCGCATCAGCCCTCGGCGGGTTCGTCGTCCGGCCCGTCGCCGGGAACGCCCGGTGGCCGGCGGCGGCGCAGCCGGTCTTGCAGGACGCGGCGGACCAGCAACGCGGCCTTGCCCGTGGGCTTGCCCTCCGCCTCGGCCTCCGGCTTCAGCGCCCGCAACAGCTCCACCAGCAGCTCGTTCAGCTGCGCCCACAGCGGAACGAACTGGCCGGCGAGCGGGCCGGCGGCGCGGACCGGGCCGTCGGTGAGCTCCTGGATCGCCTTCGCGAGGCCGACCGTGGCCTCGTCGCGGAACACCACGTGCACCTCGTCGCCGTCCACCCGGATCTCCATCTTGCGGGCGGCGGTCTCCTGCGGCGTGGCGTCGGTGGTCTCGTCGGCGTCGAGCTCGTCGACCTTCGCGGCCACCGCGTCCGGGCTGATGCCGAGCTGCGCCAGCACGGTCGCGGCCATGCTGCCCTCGGCCCGGATGAGCGCCTCGAGCAGGTGATGGCTGCCCATCGGCGCGGCGCCGGCGAGCGCCTGCGCCACCGCGACGACCTCGTCCGCCGCGCCGGTGCGGCCCGGCCGGGCCGACGTGCCGCCCGCGGTGCCGTGGGAGTCGATCAGCGCCAGCACCGCACGGCGGACGTCGCGTAGGTCCTGGACGTGGTTGGCGAGGATCTTCGCCGCGGTGCCGCCGCCCTCCCGTTCGAGCGCGAGCAGGATGTGTTCGGTGCCGATGTAGTTGTGGCTGAGCGAGAGCGCCTCGCGCAGGGCCAGCTCGAGCGTCTTCTTCGCACGCGGGCTGAAGGGGATGTGCCCGCTCAACGAGTCCGTGCCTATGCCGACCATCGCCACGACGTCGGCGCGCGCCGTCTCCGCGCTGATGCCCAGTTGGTTCAGCGCCTGCGCGGCGAGCCCGTTCGGCTCGTCGAACAGCGCGAGCAGGACGTGCTCGGTGCCGATGTGGTCGTGCTTGAGGTCGCGTGCCTCGTTCTGCGCCTGGACGACGACGGAGCGGGCGTTGTCGGTGAATCGTTCGAACATGCCACCGATGGTCCGCGCCATGGAAAACCCTGTCAATACAGTGTCAGTGATAGGGTAACGGTATGACTAGCTCGGACTGGGACGACCGGCTCTCCCGCTGGCGGGACGAGTTGGAGCTGTTCGCGCAGCTGGAGGAGACGCCGTGGGTGACGCTCGCGCAGGCCGAGCAGGAGACCGGGGTGTCCCGGTCGGCGCTGCGGGCCTGGTACCGCAACGGCGAGGTTCGCTCCCGGCTGGTCGACGGTCCCAACGGCCCGCAGCGGCTGGTCCCGCTGGACGCGATCGTCGAGCGGGCCGCCCGGTCGCCGCGCATCCAGCGGCGCGCGGAGCGTGAGGTGAGCCTGGAGGCGCAGGTGACGCTGCTGCGCAGCCGGATCGACCAGTTGGAGCTGCGCCTGGCCAGGCTCGAGGCCCGCGACTAGTTTCGCCGCCGACGTCGATCCGCCTGCGCCCCGCTCGACGCGTGGGCAGGAAGCCGGCGATGGCCGGCCCGAGCGGAGGAGACCCCATTGGGAAAGATCGTCAACGCCACCTACATGTCCCTCGACGGCGACATCCAGAACATGCGGGACTGGCACTTCGAGTACTTCGGTCAGGAGGCCGAGCGCGCCGCGACCGCCCAGCTGTTCACCGCCGACGCCCTGATCATGGGCCGGGCCACCTACGAGGGCTTCGCCCAGGCGTGGCCGGGGCAGGCCGGCACGAACGTGTTCGCAGACCGGATGAACGACATCGACAAGTACGTCGTCTCCTCGACGCTGACCGATCCGGAGTGGACGAACACGACGGTGGTCGGCGGCGACGTGGTCGCGCAGGTGCGGGCGCTGAAGGAGCGCACGCGCACCATCCTGCAGTACGGCTACGGCGCGGTGACCCGGCTGCTGCTGGCCAACGGGCTGCTCGACGAGCTCCGCATCTGGCTGCACCCCGTGCTGTCCGGCAAGGCCGCGCCGACCGACCTGCTCTACCGCGACACCGGTCAGACCAAGCTCACCCTCAACGGCGTGGAGACGCACAGTTCGGGCATGGTCATCCTGAGCTACACGCCGGTCGCGGGTTGACCTCCAGTTTGGTCGAGGTTCTAGCGTTGTCCCCATGACGGTGGTGTATCGGGTGGACAAGTTCGAGGTGCCGGACGAGGCTCGGGACGAGTTCTGGACCCAGGTGCGGCGGACGCACGCGATCCTGAAGGAACAGCAGGGCTTCCTGGGGGATGTCCTGCTGGAGAAGCATTCCGGGCCCGGCCGGGTCAACGTCGTCACGATGGTCAAGTGGTCGTCGGCCGAGGACATGGGGCCGGCCCGGTCCGCGGTCGAGCGCGCGCACCGGGCCGCGGACTTCGAGCCGGCCGAGTTCTTCGTGCGGGCCGGCATCGACGCGGACCTGGCCAACTACGTCGAGGTGGACCACTGAGCCGTCGTCCGGCTCAGGCGCGCAGGCGTAGACCCTTCGGGGTGGCGCGGAAGCCCACGTCGCGGAGGATGTCGGCCAGGTTGGAGGTCAGCGCCACCTCGCCGTCCGCGCGCTGGACGGCGAGCTGGCCCAGCCAGCCCTCGCGCACCGCGCGGGACAGCGCCTCGGCCGCGGCGCGCAGGGGTGCCTCCTCCTCGGTGAAGGACAGCAGGGAGCGGCCTCCGCGTTCCACGTAGAGCGCCGGGCGCCCGTCGACGAGGACCGCCAGCGCGCCCGCTTTCCGTGCGGGGCGGTGCTTTCCGGCCCTGTCGCCGCTGCCCGCCGGCTCGGGCCAGGGCAGCGCCGCGCCGTACGGCTGGGCCGGGTCGGCGGCGGCCAGCACCCGCGACCCGACGTCGTCCGGTGCCGGCTCGCCGTCCGAACGGGACAGTGCGCGCAGCCGGTCCACCGCGCCGCGGGCGGCGAACTGGGACGCGCCCAGCCCCTCCACGACGTAGCCGCGCACGATCTGGCCCGACTCCTCCATGGCCCGCAACACCTTGTAGACGCCCGAGAATCCGCCGGTCACCCGCTCGGTGTCCAGCGCGCCCCGGGTCAGCACCCCATGGCGCTCCAGGAACGCCTCCGCCCTGGCGTGTGCCCGGCGGGTCGGGTCGGGCTCGCGGGCGGTCACCAGCGACCACCGGCCGGCCACCGTCGGCGGGCCGGTACGGCTCGGCATCGCCGGGCGGGCACCGCGCAGCCGGGCGTAGCGCCCGCGCGGCGTGGAGCTGCGCGGCTTGTGCGCCGCGCCCCGGCCGGACACCAGCGCGCGCAGCGGCGCGATCGTGTCGTTGGTGACCAGGCCCGCCCACACCAGGTCCCACAGCGCCGCGACGACGTCGGGGTCCGCCGGGGACTCCGCGCCTCCGTCGAGCAGCGTCGCGGCGGTGCGGTCGGCCAGCTGCCGGAAGAACAGCCCGCCACCGTCCAGTGCGGACAGCACCGCCAGGTGCAGCGGGGTGTCCGGGACGGTCTCCTCCACGTCGGGTAACAACAGGTCGGCCACGTCCGCCGGGGCCACGGCGATCCAGCCGTCGCCGCCGGCCAGCGAGCCGGTGCCGCACCAGGTGACCTCGCCGGCCGTGGTCAGCTCGTCGAGCAGCGCGGGGGAGTAGCCGGGCAGCCGCGAGGGCAGGATCAGCGACTCCAGCCCGCTGGCCGGCAACGGCGCGCCCGCCAGCTGCTCCACCACCGACAGCACGTCGTCGGCCGTCGGCGCGGTGCGCAACCGCTTGCCGACCCCGTGCCAGGCGGGCAGGAAGCGGCCCAGGGCCTCCGGCTCGACCGGTTCGACCTCGGCCCGCAGCTTCGCGAGCGACGCCCGGCGCAGCCTGCGCAGCACGTCCGCGTCGCAGTACTCGGTGTGCGTCCCGCCCGGCCGCAGCTCGCCGCGCACCAGCCGGCCCGTGCCGACCATGCCGGTCGAGCACCCCGGTGACCACCGCGACGCCCAGCCCGAACCGTGCGGCCGCCTCGCCCGCCGGGAACGGCCCGTGCGTGCGGGCATAGCGGGACAGCAGGTCGCCGAGCGGGTCGGCGACCGGCTCGGTGAACGCCTCCGGCACGCCGACCGGCAACGCCGTGCCCAGCGCGTCCCGCACCCGGCCGGCGTCCTCGATGATCACGAACCGCTCCGTCGCCGGCGATCCGCACCCGGATCACCCGGCGCTGGCGCTCCAGCTCGTCGAGCCACTCCGCGCGCACCCCGCGCCGCGCGGCCTCGTCCGCGGACAGGTCGCCCAGGAACCGGAGCAGGTCGGCGGCGTCCTCCTCGTGCCGCGCCGCGCGGTCGGGGTCCAGCCGCTGCAGCGAGCGCTCCACCTCGGCCACCATGTCGGCGTCGAGCAGCTCGCGGATCGCCTCCGAGCCGAGCAGCTCCGCGAGCAGCGAGCTGTCCAGCGACAGCGCGGCGGCCCGCCGCTCGGCCAGCGGCTGCGTCGGCGTCGTAGAGGAACATCGCCGCGTAGCCGAACATCATGCTGCGTGCGAACGGCGACGCGGACGGTGTCTCCACCTCGACCACCCGCATCCGCCGCGACCGCACGTCGGTCATCAGCCTCGCGCAGTCCCGCCACGTCGTAGACGTCCTGCAGGCACTCCCGCATGGCCTCCAGCACCACCGGGAACTGCTCGTACTTCGCCGCCACCGACAGCAGCTGCGCGGACCGCTGCCGCTGGCGCCACAGCGGCGTGCGCTTGCGCGGGTCGCGGCGTGGCAGCAGCAGCGACGCGCGCGGCGCACTCGCGGAACCGGGAGGCGAACAGCGCCGAGCCGCCCACCTCCGCGACCACGATCTGCTCCACCTCCTCCGGGTCGAGCAGCACGTCCTCCGCGGCGGCGCGGATCTCCTTGCCGTCGATGTCCACCGTGTCCGGCAGCTGGACGACGATGCCGTCGTCGGAGTGCGCCACCCGCGCCTCGACCCCGCGCCGCTCCCGCATCCGGGCGCCGATCGCCAGCGCCCACGGCGCGTTGACCTGCGCCCCGAACGGCGAGTGCACGACCAGCCGCCAGTCGCCGAGCTCGTCGCGGAACCGCTCGACGAGCAGCGTCCGGTCGTCGGGGACGTGCCGGGTGGCCGCCTTCTGCTCGGCCAGGTAGGCGATGCAGGTTGCCGGCCGCCAGCTCGTCCAGCCCGGCCTCGGTGGCCCGGTCCCGCGCGGCCTGCTCGGGCATGGCCGACAGCTCCCGCAGGAACCTGCCCAGCGCCCGGCCCAGCTCCAGCGGCCTGCCGGGGGCGTCGCCCTTCCAGAACGGCATCCGCGCCGGCTCGCCCGGCGCCGGCACCGCGATCACCCGGTCGTGCGGTGATGTCCTCGATCCGCCACGAGGAGGTGCCCAGCAGGAACGTGTCGCCGACCCGGGACTCGTAGACCATCTCCTCGTCCAGCTCGCCCACCCGCGAGCCCGCACCTCGACTCCGACGGCGGGGTCATCACGGTGAACAGCCCGCGGTCGGGGATGGTGCCGCCCGAGGTGACCGCGAGCCGCTGCGCACCCGGCCGCCCGCGCAGCTCGCCGTTGATCCGGTCCCAGGTGATCCGCGGGCGCAGCTCGCCGAACTCCTCGCTCGGGTACCGGCCGGCGAGCATGTCCAGCACCGAGGTGCAGCGCGGACTGCGGCAGCGCGGCGAACGGCGCCGCCCGCCGCACCAGCTCGGTGAGCCGGTCGACCGGCCACGGCTCGAGCGCCACCATCGCCACGATCTGCTGGGCGAGCACGTCCAGCGGGTTGCGCGGGTACCGCATCGCCTCGATGGCGCCCTGCGCCATCCGCTCCGCGACCACCGCGCACGACACCAGGTCGCCGCGGAACTTCGGGAACATCACCCCGCGGGACACCGCGCCCACCTGGTGGCCGGCGCGGCCGATGCGCTGCATGCCCGACGCGACCGAAGGCGGCGCCTCGATCTGGATCACCAGGTCGACCGCGCCCATGTCGATGCCCAGCTCCAGCGACGACGTGGCGACCACGCACGGCAGCCGGCCGGACTTGAGCGCCTCCTCCACCGAGCCGCGCTGCTCCTTGGACATCGAGCCGTGGTGGGCCCGCGCGACCGTCGGCGTCTCGACCCCGGCCGCCCAGCCGGACTCGGCGATCGCCTCGGCCGGGAAGCGGCCGACGTCGGCCGGGTAGACCGGCCGTTCCGCGGCCAGCTCGTTGAGCCGCGAGGTGAACCGCTCGGCCAGCCGGCGCGAGTTGGTGAACACGATCGTCGACCGGTGCCGGCGGACCAGCTCCAGCACCCGTTCCTCGACCGCGGGCCAGATCGACGGCCTGCGGGTGCCGCCGAGCGCACCCGTCATCTCCTCGAGCGTGCCGATGCCGCCCGGCAGCGGCGCGTCCGGATCGGGTGTGACCGGCCCGTCGGGCGGCGGCGGCCCGTCGAGCTCGGTCATGTCCTCGACCGGGACCACCACGCGCATCTCGATGGTCTTGCCGATGGCCGGGGCCACCACCCGCACCGGACGGGTGCCGGCGAGGAACGCGCTCACCTCGTCGATCGGCCGGACCGTGGCCGACAGCCCGATGCGCTGGGCCGGCGCGGGCAGCAGCTCGTCGAGGCGTTCCAGGGACAGCGCGAGGTGGGCGCCGCGCTTGGTGCCGGCCACCGCGTGCACCTCGTCCACGATGACCGTCTCGACCCCGCGCAGCGACTCCCGGGCCGCGGAGGTCAGCAGCAGGAACAGCGACTCGGGCGTGGTGACCAGCACGTCGGGCGGGGTGCGGGCGAACGAGCGGCGCTCGTCGGCCGGGGTGTCGCCGGTGCGCATGCCGACCGTGATGCCCGGCTCGGCCAGGCCGAGCCGGCGCGCCGCCTGGCCGATGCCGGCCAGCGGCGCGCGCAGGTTGCGCTGCACGTCGACGGCCAGCGCCTTGAGCGGGGACACGTACAGCACCCGGCAGCGCCGCGTCCGCTCCGCCGGTCTCGGCCGGGTGGCCAGCCGGTCGAGCGCCCACAGGAACGCGGCCAGCGTCTTGCCGGACCCGGTGGGGGCGACGACCAGCGCGTGCTCGCCGGCCGCCGCGGCCGACCAGGCGCCCGCCTGCGCCTCGGTGGGTGCGGCGAACGCGCCGGTGAACCACTGCCTGGTCGCCGGCGAGAACAGATCGAGCACGTTCGAACTCATGAAACCCATGGTGGCCCCACCCACCGACAATTTCCGAACCGTCCGCCGTCACGCGGCGTAGTGCACCGGCGACGGACAGCCGGATGTGTGGGACCCGTCCCATGGTGCGGCCCCGTCATGGCAGCATCTTGGCTGCAAGGTGGGCACCGTCCGGGGCGGTCACGCCGGGGCGGGGTCGGACGAGGGGAGAGTCGTGAACGTCCTGTCGGTGGATCTCGGCACGTCCAACACGGTTGCCGTGCTGGCCGCGCACGGCCGCCCGCCGCGGGTTGTCGACGTGGACGGGGCGTCGATGATGCCCTCCGCCGTGTTCGCCGCCGAGGACGGTCACCTCGTGGTCGGCCGGGACGCCGAACGCCGCGCCCGGCTCGACCCCGCTCGCTTCGAGCCCAACCCCAAGCGCCGCGTCGACGAGGGCACGTTGCTGCTCGGCGACCAGGTCGTGCCGGTCACCGACGCGCTCGCCGGCGTGCTGCGCCGGGTCCTCGACGAGACCTCCCGCCAGCTCGGCGGCGCCAAGCCGGACGAGGTGCGGCTGACCCACCCTGCGCAGTGGGGCCCGGTGCGGCGCAACGTGCTGCTGTCCGCGGCGCGGCAGGCCGGCATGGGGGCCAACCTCGTGCTGGTGCCCGAGCCGGTGGCCGCGGCCGCGCACTTCGCCTCCTTTCCCGGCCAGACCCTCGCGCCCAACCAGGCGCTGGCCGTCTACGACCTGGGCGCCGGCACGTTCGACGTGGCGATCGTCGGCGCCACCCAGAAGGGCTTCGTGGTGCTCGCCGAGGGCGGCCTGCCCGACCTCGGCGGGCTGGACGTCGACCAGGCGCTGCTCGAGCACGTCGGCCGGCAGGTCTCGCACCGGGAGCCGGGGCGCTGGCAGTCGCTGCTGCGCCCGGTGAGCACCGCGGACCGGCGTGCGCAGCGCGCGCTGCGCGAGGACGTGAAGGCGGCCAAGGAGTCGCTGTCCCGCCACCCGCAGACCGAGGTCCCGCTGCCGGAGCCCTTCGAGGACGTGCTGGTCACCCGGGTCGAGCTGGAGGCGCTGATCCGGCCCGGCCTGCTGCGCAGCGTCGAGGTGCTGGCCGGCACCATCCGCTCCACCGGGATGACCCCCGACCGCCTCGTCGGCATCTACCTGGTCGGTGGCTCGAGCCGCATCCCGCTGATCGCGACCTTGATCGCCGAGCAGCTACGGGTCGTGCCGACGAGCCTGGACCAGCCGGAGACCGCCGTCGCGCTGGGTGCGCACCACGTGCCGCAGGAGGGCGTCACGATGCGCACCAGCGACATCAGCAACACCATCGAGGACGTGCGGCGCACCCAGCAGATGGTGGCGCCCCGGGGCGGCGGGTTCGCCGCACCCCCCACCGGAGCCACGCCGGCGGCGAGCGGGTTCCCGAACAGCGGACCGCAGCGCCTGCCGCAGGGCCCGCCGCAGCAGGGTCCGCCGCAGCGGCGGTCCGCAGCAGGGTCCGCAGCAGGGTCCGCCGAGCACACCGACGCCGGCGATGGCGTCGGGCATGGGACCGGGTTTCGGCCCGCCGCCGCCCTCCGCCCGGGGCACGTCCAACCGGGGCTGGTACATCGCGACCGCCGTGGTGGCGGTGCTGGTGATCGCCGTGGTCAGCATCCTGGTCGCCACGTCGGGCAGCGGCGGCGGCACCGCGTCCTCCTCCGACTGCCAGGACCGGCAGGCCGACGACAAGGGCTTCAGCGAGTGCATGCGCCGCCTCGCCGGGGCGGTCGCGGAGAAGAACGACTGCCAGAAGGGCGCGATCAACCCGCTGGGCGGCGAGACGATGGAGACGCCCGGCGCCACCACCGCGTCCTGCACGATGGCCGACGACTACACGGTCATGTACCTGCACTTCGGCAAGAGCGAGAAGGCCGACGGCAGCGAGCAGTCCGGCGCGGACACCGCCAAGCAGTACATGGACACGATCAAACAGCAGTTCAAGAACCTCGAGACCGCCGGCGGCGACCCGGAGGAAGGTGGCTGGGACGGCGACGGCCTGTCCGGCACCTACTACTCGATCGACCTCGGGTTCGGCAGCGGCGTGCTGGTCTTCCAGGTGAACGACTCGCCGGTGGCGGGCGTCCTGATGCGCATCAGCACCGACACCACGTCCTCGGGCGCCAAGATGAGCGAGTTCTTCGACAAGCACGTCAAGCCGGGCAGCGACGGTGGCGCGTAGCAACGGCCAGGGAGAGCTGTGACCGTCCTTTCGGTGGATCTGGGGACCTCCAACACGGTCGCCGTGCTGGCCGCCCACGGGCTGCCGCCCCGCGTGGTCGAGGTGGACGGCGCCGCGACCATGCCGTCGGCCCTCTTCGCCGCCGAGGACGGGGGGCTGGTCGTCGGCCGGGACGCCGAGCGCCGGGCCCGGCTGGATCCCGCCCGGTTCGAGCCCAACCCGAAGCGCCGCGTCGACGAGGGCACGCTGCTGCTCGGCGACGTCGTCGTGCCGGTCACCGACGCGCTGTCCGCCGTGCTGGGCCGCGTCGCCGAGGAGACCTCCCGCCAGCTCGGCGGGGCCAAGCCGGACGAGGTCCGGCTGACCCACCCCGCCCAGTGGGGACCCGTCCGCCGCAACGTCCTGCTCGCCTCCGCCCGGCTGGCCGGCATGGGGCCGAGCCTCGTCCTCGTGCCCGAGCCGGTGGCCGCCGCCGCGCACTTCGCCTCGTTCCCCGGCCAGCGCCTCGGCCCCGGCCAGGCGCTCGCGGTCTACGACCTCGGCGCCGGCACCTTCGACGTGGCCCTCGTCGGCGTCACCCAGAACGGGTTCTCCGTGCTCGCCGAGGCGGGCCTGCCGGACCTCGGCGGGCTGGACGTCGACCAGGCGCTGCTCGAGCACGTCGGCCGCGAGGTGTCCGTGCGCGACCCCGGCCGCTGGCAGCACCTGCTCCGCCCGGAGTCCACCGCCGACCGCCGGGCGCGGCGGGCCATGGCCGAGGACGTCAAGGCCGCCAAGGAGTCGCTGTCCCGGCACCCGCAGACCGAGGTCCCGCTGCCCGAGCCGTTCCCGGACGTGCTGGTCACCCGGGTCGAGCTGGAGGCGCTGATCCGCCCCAGCCTGCTGCGCAGCGTCGAGCTGCTGGCCGGCACCATCCACGCCGCCGGCCTCACCCCCGACCGGCTAGCCGGCATCTACCTGGTCGGCGGATCCAGCCGCATCCCGCTCATCGCCACGCTGATCGCCGAGCAGCTGCGGGTGGTCCCGACGAGCCTCGACCAGCCGGAGACCGCCGTCGCGCTGGGCGCGCACCACGTGACCCAGGAAGGCGTCAGCCTGCGCACCCGCGACCTGGCCGGCGTGCCGCAGCCGCCCGGCCCGGCGCACCCGCACGGCCCGCCGACGGGCCCGCGTCCGGTACCTGGACCGCAGCCAGGGCGACCGGTCGGGCCGCCGTCGGGACCGATGCCCGGGCCCGCGCCGCACCTGCCGCCCGGCTACCCGCCGGGCGCGCCGGTGCCGGCGCGCCGGACCGGGCGGCGCACGGTGTGGCTGGGCATCGCCGGGGTGGTGGCGCTCGCGATCCTGGCCGCCGGTGCGGTGTTCCTGCTCCGCCCGTCCAGCGACCTGCCGTCCGCCGAGGACTGCAAGCAGAAGGGCGACACCGACAGCCAGGGGTTCACGCGGTGCCTGCGCCAGCTCGCCGGCGCGGTCGCCGACTCCGACGAGTGCCGGCCGGCCGCGGAGGGCTCCGGCGCGGACGTGTCCTGCGCGCTGTCGGACGACTACCAGGTCAGCTACGCGCAGGTGGCCTCCGTGGACGACGCCGCCAAGGTCGCGAACACCCAGCTCGGCACCATGACCGAGGGCAGGCACGTGGAGGCCGACTGGCGCGGCAACGGGCTGGCCGGGAGGTTCCGGGCCGGGGTCAGCGGCGGCACCGGGATGCTGGTGTTCACCGTCTCCGACCGCCCGCTGGTCGGCTGGCTCAGCAAGACCGAGCTGCGCGCGTCCGACGAGTTCACCCCGGACACGCTCGCCGACTTCTTCGCCGAGCACGTCCAGCCGGGCACCTGATGCCGCACCTCGGCCTGGTCACCCTCGTCGTGCGCGACTACGACGAGGCGATCGCGTTCTACGTCGGCGCGCTCGGCTTCGAGCTGCGCGAGGACGGCCCGCCGGCGGACGGCAAGCGGTGGGTGGTCGTGGCACCGCCCGGGGCGCGCACCGGCCTGCTGCTGGCCCGGGCCGACGGCCCCGCGCAGGAGGCCCGGGTCGGCGACCAGACCGGCGGGCGGGTGGGGTTGTTCCTCGACACCGACGACTTCGCCCGCGACCACGCGCGGATGCTGGCCGCGGGCGTCCGGTTCGAGGAGCCGCCCCGGCACGAGCCCTACGGCACGGTCGCCGTGTTCCGCGACCTGTACGGCAACCGGTGGGACCTCGTCGAACCGCGTTAGCGCCGGTTGCGCAGCGCCCGGATGCCCAGCACGATCGTCGCGACCAGCGCGCCGATGATGCCGATCTCGAGCAGGGTCGACTCCAGGCCGGTCGGCTGGAGGTCGATGGCGAGCGGCATGCCGCCATTCTCGCCGGTCTCGTAGGCTGGTGTCGATGCGTATCACCGTCTTTCGCAAGATGATGGCCGAGGAGTTCGGCGAGATCCGCGCGGACATGCTGGCCCGGGACCACGTGTTCAGCGCACTGGAGAACCGCACGGTGGACCAGGCGCTGGAGGCCGGGGTGTCCACCAAGGAGATCTGGCGAGCCGTGTGCGAGGTGTTCGAGGTGCCACCGGAGCGCCGTTGAGGGTTCGGCGTGTCGCCGTCGGATCGAACAGGCGTTCGGCTAGCCTGTTGTCCACAACCGGGTCAACGATCCACAGGTCGCGCCGAGCGGCCCGAAATCGTCGGACCCTCCCGATAACGTCGCAGGCGTGAGTGCAAAACGGTCTCGACAGAATCAAGGTGGATCTCAGATGGCAGCAGCTCCCGATCGCGAGAAGGCGCTCGACCTGGCCCTCGCCCAGATCGACAAGAACTTCGGCAAGGGATCGGTGATGCGTCTCGGCGACGAGAGCCGCGCACCGATCGAGATCATCCCGACCGGCTCGATCGCGCTGGACGTGGCGCTGGGCATCGGTGGTCTGCCGCGCGGTCGCGTCGTGGAGATCTACGGCCCGGAGTCGTCCGGCAAGACGTCGCTGGCGCTGCACGCGGTGGCCAACGCGCAGAAGGCGGGCGGCATCGCGGCGTTCATCGACGCCGAGCACGCACTCGACCCCGAGTACGCCAAGGCGCTCGGCGTCGACACCGACGCGCTGCTGGTGTCCCAGCCGGACACCGGTGAGCAGGCGCTGGAGATCGCGGACATGCTGATCCGCTCCGGCGCGCTGGACATCCTCGTCATCGACTCGGTCGCCGCGCTGGTGCCCCGGGCCGAGATCGAGGGCGAGATGGGCGACAACCACGTCGGCCTGCAGGCCCGGCTGATGAGCCAGGCGCTGCGCAAGATCGCCGGCGCGCTGAGCAACTCCGGCACCACCGCGATCTTCATCAACCAGCTGCGCGAGAAGATCGGCGTCATGTTCGGCTCGCCGGAGACCACCACGGGTGGCAAGGCGCTCAAGTTCTACGCGTCGGTGCGGCTGGACGTGCGGCGCATCGAGACCCTCAAGGACGGCGGCGAGCCGGTCGGCAACCGCACCCGCGTCAAGGTGGTCAAGAACAAGGTGGCGCCGCCGTTCAAGCAGGCCGAGTTCGACATCCTCTACGGCAAGGGCGTCAGCCGCGAGGGCTCGCTGATCGACATGGGTGTCGAGCAGGGCATCCTGCGCAAGTCCGGTGCCTGGTACACCTACGAGGGCGACCAGCTCGGGCAGGGCAAGGAGAACGCCCGCAAGTTCCTGCGCGACAACCCCGACGTGGCCAACGAGATCGAGAAGCGGATCAAGGACAAGCTCGGCATCGGCGCCAAGCTCGACGCCGACGACTCCGAGCCCGCCCCCGCCCCCGTCGACTTCTAGCCGGCGATGGCGGGACGGCGACACGGCCGGAGGGCGGGCGACGAGGCGGCCTCCGGCGCGCGGCGCCGGGCGCCTGCCGAGGAGGTGGACCCCGTCCAGCGGGCGAGGGACATCTGCCTGCGCCTGCTCACGGCCCGGCCGAGGACGAGGCTCGAGCTGCATCAGGCTCTGCTGCGCAAGGGGATCGAGGAGGACGTCGCCGACCAGGTACTCGGCCGCCTCGATGAGGTGGGCCTGGTCGACGACGCGGCGTTCGCCGAGCTGTGGGTGCGTTCGCGGCACACGTACCAGGGGCTGGGCCGCCGCGCGCTGGCCACCGAGCTTCGCCGCAAGGGCGTCGCGGACGACGTGGCCGCCGAGGCAGTGGCCACAGTGGACGCCGACGCCGAGGAGGAACGCGCCCGCCAGCTGGTGCGCAAGCGGATCCGCTCCCTGTCCGGCGCGGACGAGGCGGCCCGGATCCGGAAGCTGGTCGGGATGCTCGCCCGCCGCGGGTACCCGGAAGGGTTGGCCTTCCGGGTGGTCCGCGACGAGCTTCGGGCCGCCGGCGAGGAGACCGACCTGCTGGACGTGCCGGAGTAGGTCCGTCCGGGTGGGTTCACGCAACCGTCGCGGGCGAGGTTGGCGGCGTGCCGTGCGTTCGCGGGTGAGCCGGCATCCGGCCTCGCCGGGTTGGGCGGTGCGAGCCGGCGCCCGATGTCACCGGCCGGGACTGCGCCTTTGCCTCCGGCGCGCGTACCTCGCCGGGGTGGACGGCGCCACCGGGCCGGCGACCCGCCCCCGAAGTCTGCGCTGCCCCCACCGACAGCGGGCACCACGACCCACCGTCCCGAAAGGACGACCTTGATCGGTACAGGAAAGCCTTGTACGTCCACCGCAAGGTGGCCCACCACCTGATCATCCGAAGCGCCGCCGTCACTCCGCAAGCTCACCGAACGGGTGCCTGGCCGTGGGGTTGGTCACGGTGCGCGGGCAGCCGGCACCGCGTGACTACGACACCGAGGCCGCCCGGCGACCCGCGAACACGGAGAGTACGGTCTTCGGATGACCAGCGGGCGTCGATTCAGCGCAGTTCAGCGCGCCGCGAGCCACCTCGGCGCGGGCCGCCGACCGGCGCGGTCCCACGGTGTGGTAATTCTGCTTGCGCCACCGACGGCGCCGTTGGCGGCACGGTGTCGTCCTGCCGATGTGACACGCGGAACGCCGCCACCAGCGCAGATCCCCGTTAGTCTCTGACAATCACATCTCTTTCGTTCTGGAGTCGAGGACCACAATGAAGGCAGGCGTCGGTGCCCCCGCCCGGGCGCAAATACCGGAGCGCACGTTTCGAACCGACCGCTGGTGGGCCTACCCACTGAGCACGGGCGCCGTCCTCGCGTTCTTCGTCGTGTACGCGACGATCCGCATCTTCATGAACAAGTACTACTGGGCGCCCGAGGAGCACTACCTCACGCCGATCTACTCGCCGTGCCTGAGCGCGTCCTGCGTGCCGGGGTCCAGCCACTTCGGCGCCCCGCTGCCGGAGGTCCCGGTCTGGCTGCCGATGGCGGTCATCACCTTCGTGTTCCTCGCCGGTTTCCGCGCGACCTGCTACTACTACCGCAAGGCCGCCTACCGCTCCTTCTTCTTCGCGCCGGCCGCGTGCGCGGTGCCCGAGCCGCACAAGAAGTACAGCGGCGAGCGGCGCTTCCCGTTCATCCTCACGAACTCGCACCGGTACTTCCTCTACGGCGCGGTGATCTTCGGCCTCATCAACGTCTACGACGCGGTGCTCGCCTTCCACGGCAAGGACGGCGGTGTCGGGATGGGGCTCGGCACCGTCATCATCCTGATCAACCTGGTGATGCTGTGGGCCTACACCCTGTCCTGCCACGCGTGCCGGCACATCATGGGCGGCAAGCTCAAGCACTTCTCCGCACACCCGTTCCGGTACCGCTTCTGGATGTTCGTCTCGAAGCTCAATCCCCGGCACGGCCAGTTCGCCATGATCTCGCTCTTCACGGTCATCCTGACCGACGCCTACATCATGGCCGTCTCGGCCGGGTGGATCACCGATCTGCGCATCTTCAACTAAAGAAGGACTCATGGTTCAGGTTCAGGTCGAGCGGTTTCCCTACGACGTGGTGGTCATCGGCGCCGGCGGCGCCGGGCTGCGGGCCGCCATCGAGGCCCGGCAGCAGGGAAAGCGCACCGCGATCATCAGCAAGTCGCTGTTCGGCAAGGCGCACACGGTGATGGCCGAGGGCGGCTGCGCCGCCTCGATGGGCAACGTCAACTCCAAGGACAACTGGCAGGTCCACTTCCGCGACACCATGCGCGGCGGCAAGTTCCTCAACAACTGGCGGATGGCCGAACTGCACGCCAAGGAGGCTCCGGAACGCGTCTGGGAGATGGAGACCTACGGCGCGCTGTTCGACCGCACCAAGGACGGCAAGATCAGCCAGCGCAACTTCGGCGGGCACACCTACCCGCGGCTCGCGCACGTCGGTGACCGCACCGGGCTCGAGCTGATCCGGACCATGCAGCAGAAGATCGTCTCGCTGCAGCAGGAGGACTACCGCGAGCACGGCGACTACGAGGCGCATGCTCAAGGTCTTCGCCGAGTGCACGGTCACCGAACTGGTCAAGGACGGCGACCGGATCTCCGGCGCGTTCGCCTACTGGCGCGACAGCGGCAAGTTCGTCGCTCTTCGAGGCGCCCGCGATCGTGCTCGCCACCGGCGGCATCGGCAAGTCGTTCAAGGTCACCTCGAACTCCTGGGAGTACACCGGGGACGGTCACGCGCTCGCCCTGCGGGCCGGCGCCACCCTGATCAACATGGAGTTCGTCCAGTTCCACCCGACCGGCATGGTCTGGCCGCCCAGCGTGAAGGGCATCCTGGTCACCGAGGGCGTGCGCGGCGACGGCGGGGTGCTGAAGAACTCCAAGGGCGAGCGCTTCATGTTCGGCTACGTCCCCGAGGTGTTCAAGGGCCAGTACGCCGAGACCGAGCAGGAGGCCGACGGCTGGTACAACGACCAGGACAACAACCGCCGCACGCCCGACCTGCTGCCCCGCGACGAGGTGGCCCGGGCCATCAACTCCGAGGTCAAGGCCGGCCGCGGGTCACCGCACGGCGGCGTGTTCCTCGACATCGCGAGCCGGCTGTCCGTCCGAGGAGATCCGCAAGCGGCTGCCGTCGATGTACCACCAGTTCAAGGAACTGGCCGATGTGGACATCACCAGCCAGCCGATGGAGGTCGGCCCGACCTGCCACTACGTCATGGGTGGCGTCGAGGTCGACCCGGACACCGCGTCCGTCGGTCGTGCCCGGCCTGTTCGCCGCCGGTGAGGTCGCCGGCGGCATGCACGGCTCCAACCGGCTCGGCGGCAACTCGCTGTCCGACCTGATCGTGTTCGGCCGCCGCGCCGGTCTGGGCGCCGTGGAGTACGTGGACTCGCTGGACCGGCGGCCCGCGGTCAGCGCCGCCGATGTGGACGCCGCGGCGAGCCGCGCGGTCGCGCCCTTCGACTGGCCGACCAGTGGCCAGGCGGAGAACCCGTACACGATCCACGCCGAGCTCCAGCAGTCCATGAACGACCTGGTCGGCATCATCCGCAAGGCAGAGGAGGTCCAGCAGGCGCTGGACAAGCTGGCCGAGCTGAAGGTCCGGGCCGGCAACGTCGCCGTCGAGGGACGCCGCGAGTTCAACCCGGGCTGGCACCTCGCGCTCGACCTGCGGAACATGCTGCTGGTCAGCGAATGCGTGGCGCGCGCCGCGCTGATGCGCACCGAGAGCCGCGGCGGGCACACCCGCGACGACTTCCCCGGCATGGACGCCCAGTGGCGCAACAGGCTGCTCGTCTGCTCGTCCGACACCGGACGGCAAGGACGCGACCGTGACGCCGAAGCCGCAGGACCCGATGCGAGCGGACCTGCTGGAGCTCTTCGAGCTCTCCGAGCTGGAGAAGTACTACACCGACGACGAACTCGCGGAGCACCCGGGAAGGACTCGAAGTGAGTTACAAGGCCAACTTCAAGGTCTGGCGGGGCGACGACGAGTCCGGTGCGCTGCAGGACTACATCGTCGAGGTGAACGAGGGCGAGGTCGTTCTCGACATCATCCACCGCCTGCAGGCCACCCAGGCGCCCGACCTCGCGGTGCGCTGGAACTGCAAGGCCGGCAAGTGCGGCTCCTGCTCCGCGGAGATCAACGGCAGGCCGCGGCTGATGTGCATGACCCGCATGTCGGTGTTCACCGAGGACGAGACCATCACGGTCACCCCGATGCGCACCTTCCCGGTCGTTCGCGACCTCGTGACCGACGTGTCGTACAACTACCAGAAGGCCCGCGAGATCCCCTCGTTCGCGCCGCCGGAGAACGTCGAGCCTCGGCGAGTACCGGATGAAGCAGCAGGACGTGGAGCGCTCGCAGGAGTTCCGCAAGTGCATCGAGTGCTTCCTGTGCCAGAACACCTGCCACGTGATCCGCGACCACGAGGACAACAAGGAGCACTTCGCCGGGCCGCGCTTCCTGATGCGGGTGGCCGAGCTGGAGATGCACCCGCTGGACTCCGCGGACCGGGTCCGTGAGGCGCAGGAGGAGCACGGCCTGGGCTTCTGCAACATCACCAAGTGCTGCACCGAGGTGTGCCCGGAGCACATCAAGATCACCGACAACGCGCTGATCCCGATGAAGGAGCGCGTCGTCGACCGCAAGTACGACCCGGTCGTGTGGCTGGGCAGCCAGCTGTTCCGCCGCGGCAGCAAGAAGCACTAGTCCACTCCGGACGACGAAGGGGGCGCCCCGGCCGGGGCGCCCCCTTCGTGTTCGGTGGGAGGTCGGCTACATCACGCCCATGCCGGGCGCCTGTTCCTCGACCATCTCGCTGTGCAGCACCGTGCCGCTGCCCTTCGTGCGTCCGCGCAGCCACTTCTCGAGCCATCCCGCGAACCAGCTGAGCAGCGAGTTGATCACGATGAAGATCGCCGCGATCACGGCCAGCGTGGCGATGACGTTTCCGCCGTAGTACGCCTGAGCGGGCCGGGCCTGGGCCATCAGCTCCGGGAAGTTGAGCAGCGCGCCACCGAGCGCGGTGTCCTTCACGATGACCACGACCTGGCTGACGATCGCGGGCAGCATCGCGGTGACCGCCTGCGGCAGCAGGATGCTCGCCATCACCTGGCCCTTGCGCAGGCCGACCGCGAGCGCCGCCTCGGTCTGCCCCTTCGGCAGCGACAGGATGCCGGCCCGGACGACCTCGGCGAGCACCGCCGAGTTGTAGATCACCAGGCCGGTGCACACCGCGTACAGCGGCCGGATGTCGCGGCCGATGTCGGTGAACTCCGAGTAGAACGTGAACGCGAAGAACATCATGATCAGCACCGGGATCGCGCGGAAGAACTCCACGAGCAGCGCCGCGGGGACCCGGATCCACGCGTGGTCCGACATCCGGGCGATGCCGAGGACCGCACCGATCGGCAGCGCCATCAGGATCGACAGGCCGGCCGCGATGAGCGTGTTGCGCAGCCCCGGCAGCAGGTAGGTCGTCCACGCCTCCGAACTCGCGAGGTAGGGACTCCACTTGGCCCAGTCGAGCTGGTTCTTGTCGTTCATGGCGGCCAGCAGCAGGTACACGAGTCCGGCGAACACGACGCCGAACAGGACCGTGTAGAGGATATTGCGCTGCCTGGCCCGGGGGCCCGGGGCGTCGTAGAGAACCGAAGGCGCGCTCATCGCTTCACCGCCACCTTCTTGGCCACCCAACCGAGCAGCAGTCCGGTCGGCAGGGTCAGGATCACGAAGCCCAGCGCGAACATCGCGGAGATCAGGAACAGCACGCTCTCGTTCTCGATCATCTCGCGCATCAGCAGCGCGGCCTCGCCGACGCCGATCGCGGCGGCGACCGTGGTGTTCTTGGTCAGCGCGATCAGGACGCTCGCCAGCGGCGCCACGACCGAGCGGAACGCCTGCGGCAGCACGATGATGCGCAGCACCTGCATGAAGCTGAGGCCCAGCGCGCGCGCCGCCTCCGCCTGGCCGACCGGCACCGTGTTGATGCCCGAGCGCAGCGACTCGCAGACGAACGTCGAGGTGTAGGCGATGAAGCCCAGCACGGCGAGGCGGAAGCCCGCGTCCTTGAAGTTGTCCGCGCCGAGCGAGAGCTGGAACGTCTGGCTCAGCACGAGCGAGGAGGCCACGATGATCACGGTCAGCGGCGTGTTCCGGACGAGGCCGATGTACGCGGTACCGAACCCCCGCATCACCGGCACCGGGCTGACCCGCATCGCGGCCAGGATCGTGCCCCAGATCAGCGAGCCGATGGCCGCGTAGATCGTCAGCTGCACGTTGATCCAGAACGCGCCCAGCACGTCGTAATCGCTCAGGAAGTCGAGCACGGCCTATCGCACCCTCGCCATGTTGTGGGGCGGTGGCGCGCCGCTGTCACGACGCGCCACCGTGCCCTCCTGGACTGGAACTACTTCTCGGTGATCTCCGGCGGCTCCGGGATCTGGTAGCCGGCCGGTCCGAGGTGCTTCTCCAGCGACGCCTTCCACGACCCGTCGTCCTCCATCTTCTGGATGGCGGCGTTGATCTTGTCGCGCAGCTCGGTGTCGCCCTTCTTCAGGCCGACGCCGTAGTTCTCGTCGCTGAAGCCCTTGCCGACGAGCTTGAACTTGCCCTCGTTCGCGGCCGCCAGGCCGGCGAGGATCGTGTCGTCGGTGGTGATCGCGTCGACCGCGCCGCTCTCCAGGCCGGTCAGGCACTCCGAGTAGCCGCCGTACTCCTGCAGGTCCACCTGGTTGGCGAACTCGTCCTTCACCCGTTGGGCGGAGGTGGAGCCGGTGACCGAGCAGAGCTTCTTGCCGTTGAGCGAGTCCGGCCCGGTGATGGAGCTCTCGTCGGCACGGACGAGCAGGTCCTGGTGGGCGACGAAGTACGGGCCCGCGAAGTCGACCTCCGCCTTGCGCTTGTCGGTGATCGAGTAGGTGGCGACGATGAAGTCGACGTCACCGTTCTTGATCAGCGTCTCCCGGTCGGCGGACTTGGCCTCGACGAACTCGATGTTGCTCGCGTCGACGCCGAGCTCCTTCGCGATGTAGGTCGCGACGTCCACGTCGAAACCCTCGTAGCCGTTCGGCGTCTTCTGCCCGAGGCCCGGCTGGTCGAACTTGATGCCGATGGTCAACGAGTCGCTGCCGCCGCCACCGCCGCTGTCGTTGCCGCCGCCACTGTCGTCGTTCCCGCTGCCGCAGGCCGCGAGCGCCAGGCCGGCCGCCGCGGCGACCGCACCCGCACGCAGTACTCGGCTGAACCGCATGTCGTCCCTTCCGATCTGTTCACCCGCGCACGTCCGCGACGCGGGTCCCGACTGTCGTGTACTCAGTGAGTCAGGATCTTGCTGAGGAAGTCCTTGGCACGCGCGGACTTCGGCGCCGAGAAGAACTCGTTCGGCGTGGAGTCCTCGACGATATCGCCGTCGGACATGAACAGCACGCGGTTCGCCGCGTTGCGGGCGAACCCCATCTCGTGGGTCACCACGAGCATGGTCATGCCTTCCTCGGCGAGCGTGCTCATCACGTCGAGCACCTCGTTGATCATCTCCGGGTCCAGGGCCGACGTCGGCTCGTCGAAGAGCATGACCTTGGGCCGCATGGCCAGGGCGCGGGCGATCGCCGCACGCTGCTGCTGGCCACCGGAGAGCTGGGCGGGGTACTTCTCCGCCTGGTTCGCGATACCGACGCGTTCGAGCAGTTCCATCGCGGTGCGCCGGGCGTCGGCCCGCGCCATCTTGCGCACCTTCACCGGCGCGAGCATCACGTTGTCGACGATCGTCTTGTGGGCGAACAGGTTGAACGACTGGAACACCATGCCCACGTCCGCGCGCAGGTTGGCCAGCTCGCGTCCCTCGGCGGGCAGCGGCTTGCCGTCGATCTCGATGGTGCCCGCGTTGATGGGCTCCAGCCGGTTGATCGCCCGGCACAGCGTCGACTTGCCGGAACCGGACGGCCCGAGCACCACGAGGACCTGGCCGCGTGGCACGTCGAGGGTGATGTTCTTGAGCACGTGCAGAGGCCCGAAGTATTTGTCGACCTCGACCATCCGGATCATCGGTGGTGCGGGGTTCGCTTCGGTCATCAGTCCTCCACGCGCGGGTCAGGGCATGTTTTCGAGACTCTAGCGGCCGGGTATTGGGCGAAACCTACCGCGACTTCGCGTCCGTTTCATGCCGCTTCGGCAACACCTAAGGTCTCAACTCGGTCACACCGGTAGGCTCGGTGGCTGAGATGAGCACTCGTACCTACCAGGTCCGCACGTTCGGCTGCCAGATGAACGTGCACGACTCCGAGCGGCTGGCCGGCTTGCTCGAGGACGCGGGCTACGCGCCGGCCGCCGAGGGCGGGCTGCCCGACGTCGTCGTGCTCAACACCTGCGCGGTCCGGGAGAACGCGGACAACAAGCTGTACGGAAACCTCGGCCACCTGCGGCCGACGAAGATCGCCAACCCCGGCATGCAGATCGCGGTCGGCGGCTGCCTCGCGCAGAAGGACCGTGGCGAGATCGTGCGCCGCGCGCCGTGGGTGGACGTGGTGTTCGGCACCCACAACATCGGCTCGCTGCCGGTGCTGCTCGACCGCGCCCGGCACAACGAGCAGGCCCAGGTGGAGATCCTGGAGTCGCTCGAGGTGTTCCCGTCGACGCTGCCCGCGCGGCGCGACTCGGCGCACGCCGGCTGGGTGTCGATCTCGGTGGGCTGTAACAACACGTGCACGTTCTGCATCGTGCCGTCGCTGCGCGGCAAGGAGAGGGACCGCCGCCCCGGAGAGGTGCTTGCCGAGGTCGAGGCGCTCGTCGCCGAGGGTGTGCTGGAGGTGACGCTGCTCGGGCAGAACGTCAACTCCTACGGCGTGGAGTTCGGCGACCGGCTCGCGTTCGGCAAGCTGCTGCGCGCGTGCGGGGAGATCGACGGGCTGGAGCGGGTCCGGTTCACCTCACCGCACCCGAAGGACTTCACCGGCGACGTGATCGCGGCGATGGCCGAGACCCCGAACGTGTGCCACCAGCTGCACATGCCGCTTCAGTCGGGCTCGGACCGGGTGCTCAGGGCGATGCGCCGGTCCTACCGGTCGGCGCGGTACCTGTCGATCATCGACGAGGTGCGCGCGGCGATGCCGGACGCGGCGATCACCACGGACATCATCGTCGGCTTCCCCGGCGAGACCGAGGAGGACTTCCAGGCCACGCTGGACGTGGTGCGGGCCGCCCGGTTCTCCAGCGCGTTCACGTTCCAGTACTCCAAGCGCCCCGGCACACCGGCCGCGTCGCTGCCCGACCAGCTGCCCAAGCAGGTCGTGCAGGAACGCTTCGACCGGCTGATCGCGGTGCAGGAGGAGGTCTCCTGGGCCGGCAACCGTGCCCTGGTGGGGTCGACGGTCGAGGTGCTGGTGTCCACCGGCGAGGGCCGCAAGGACGCCGACACCGCGCGGATGTCCGGCCGGGCCCGGGACGGCCGGCTGGTGCACTTCACGCCGGTGGGCGCCGACGGCGACGTCCGCCCGGGCGACGTCGTGCACGCCACGGTCACCTACGCCGCGCCGCACCACCTCGTCGCGGACGGGCCGCTGGTCGCGCACCGGCGGACGCGGGCGGGAGACAACCACGCGGAGGGGCTGCGTCCGAGGACGTCGGGGGTCGGGCTCGGCCTGCCGTCGTTCGGGCCGCCCGCCGCCTCGGCCGAGCCGGTGGGTGGATGCACGGTCCGATGACGCAACCGAGGGGCGAGGAACCGGGCTCGGCCGACGAGCCCGGCCTGGCCGGCCTGCGCAAGGAGATCGACGGCGTCGAGCGGGCGGCCCGGCGGCGGGCGGCCCGGTCGGTGGACCTCGGCGGCCGGGCGGTGGTCATCTCGGTCGCGGTGCTCGTGCTGATCGTGGGCGAGATCCTGCCGTGGATGAACGGCGCGACGGGCTTCGACGTGCTGCTGGGCACCGGTGACGCGGTCGGCAAGGCGAGCATGGTGCCGCGGCTGTTCGCGGTGACGTCGCTGCTGTTCGGCGTGCTGGCCTCGGCGCTGGCGCTGACGACCCGGCGGTGGGCGTTCGCCTGGGTGTGCGCCCTGGGCGGCTGGTTCGCCTCGGTCGACGGCGTGCTGGCGATCTGGTCCCGCCAGTCCTCACACGGCGACCTGGGCATCGGCCTGGTGATCGCGTGGGTGGCCGTGGTGGCGATCGCCGTCCAGTGGTTCCGCACCGCCTGGTCCCGCCCCACCCCCCACCCCTGACCCCTCCCGCGAGCCCCCGTCGCGGTCGCGCAGGCCTCGGCCGCGCCGAGGACTCGCGGGTCCGGAGTGGGGGACTCGCGGGTCCGGAGTGGGGACTCGCGGGTCCGGAGTGGGGGACTCGCGGGGTTCAGCGGCTGGCGACGGCGTTCTCCGCGGCGGCGAGCCACTCGCGCCACTGGGCGGCCTGGGCCTCCGCCTGCTCCGCGCGGCGCTTGTCACCGGCGGCGCGGGCCTTCGCGGCCTGGGCCTCGAACTGCTCGACCCGCTCGCGGAACTGTGCCGCACGCGCCTCGGCCTCCGGGTCCGTCTTGCGCCACTGCGCGTCGGCCGCGTTGCGGACCTTCTCCTCGACCGCGCGCAGCTTGCCCTCCAGCTCGCGGATCCGCTCGCGGGGCACCTTGCCGACCTCGTCCCACTTCTCCTGGATCCGGTGCAGCTGCGCCCGCGCCGCGTCGAGGTCGGCCTGCGGGTTGATCCGCTCCGCCTCGGCGAGCAGCGCCTCCTTGCGCTTCGCGTTCTCGACCAGCTCGGCGTCCCGCTCGCTGAACACCGCCGAGCGCCGGCTGAAGAACTTGTCCTGCGCCGCGCGGAACTGCTGCCACAGCGAGTCGTCGGCCTCCTTCGGCGCGCGGCCGGCCGCCTTCCACTCGGACATCAGCTCCCGGTAGCGCGCCGCGGTCGGGCCCCAGTCGTCCGAGTCGGAGATCTCCTCGGCCAGCTTGACCAGCTCCAGCTTGCGCTCCTTGGCCGCCGCCCGCTGCCGGTCGAGGTCGGCGAAGTGCGAGCCGCGCCGCCGGTTGAACGTGTCGCGTGCCTTGGAGAACCGCTTCCACAGCTGGTCGTCGGTCTTGCGGTCGACGCCCTTGATCGTCTTCCACTCGTCGAGGATCGACCGCAGCCGGTCGCCGGCGGACTTCCACTGGGTGGACGCCTCGGCGATCTTCTCGACCTCCGCGACCAGCTCCTGCTTGCGCGCCAGCGCCTGCCCGCGCGCCTCGTCCCGGGCGTGCTTGACCGACTCCACCGCCTGGTGGGCGCGTTCGAGCACGTGGTCGACCCGTGCGGAGAGCGCGGCGAGGTTCCCCACGAGTGCCGCGTCGGCGAGGCTCTCCTTGATGTGCTTGGCGTTCGTCAGCGTGTGCTTCGGGTCGCCGGACCCGGCCGTCAACCGCGCGGCCAGCAGCTCGACCTCGGTCCGCACGTCGTCGAACCGGCGCGCGTAGTGCGCGAGGCCCTCGGCCGGCTCACCCGCCTGCCACGACCCGACCGCGCGCTCACCGTCGTCGGTCTTCACGTAGACCGTGCCGTCCGGGTCGACCCGGCCCCACCTGCCCGGGTTCGCGGACGCCTCGGGGACCGGCGCCGTCGCGGCCTGGACGGCGGGCACGGCGCCCGCAGGCGCGGTGTGCGGCATGGCCGCGGTCGGCGGCGGCACCGGCTCGTGATGCACGGGCGCGGGATCGGGCTCGACCGGGGCCGCGGGTGTGGCGACCACGGTGGGCACTGCGTCCCGCGCCGGTGCTTCGGCCGGGGCCGCGTGTCGCCGGCTCGGCCGGAGTGTCGGCCGGAGTGGCCACGGTGGCCTCGGCGGGCGCCTCGGCCGTTACGTCGGCCGGCTCGGCCGGAGCGTCGGTGCCGGTGGCCGGGACCTCGGTCGTTGCCTCGGCCGGCGCGGTCGCTTCCTCGGTCGGGGTGTCGGCCGGGGTGTCGGCCGGGGTGTCGGCCGGGGTGTCGGCTTCGGCGGTGGGCGCTTCGGCCGGGGAGGCCGCCGGAGCGTCGGGGGCGCCGGCCGCAGCGGGCTCTGCGCTCGCCTGCTCCACAGTGGTGTCCACCACGCCGTTCGCCGAGGTCTCGACCGAGGTCGCGTTCGTGTCCTGGCTCGTGTCCCTGTCCGTCATGGCCGGCTCTCCTCCCGCCTGCGTTGCCCGCGCACCCGCGGGCGCCCCGCTCCCGCGGGGCCTGGCAATGTCGGTACCCCCGTCGAAATCGCGCGGTACCCGCGCGCATTCAAACAGGTCACGGCGCGCCTCGGTACTCCATGGTGGACGCCGGCTGCGCAGCGTGACGCGGCGAGCCCGGAGAGTTCACCTGAGGGCCGGGATGGGTAGCCTCGAACACCGTGATCGAGCGCGTCGCCGTGGCCCCGCACCCGCCGTTGCTGGTGCCCGAGCTCGTCGTCGCCGACGACCCGGACGTGCGGCTGGTGCGCGAGGCCTGCCTGGCCGTCACCGCCGAGCTCGCCGCGGCCGCGCCACGCTGGGTCGCCGTCGGCTCCGACCCCGGCGGTCCCCGTGAGCTCGGCGCCGACGCCGCCGGCACCTTCCTCGGCTACGGCGTCGACGTCGTGGTGCGCCTGTCCGCCACCGCCGACCGCCACCGGGCCCGACCCGGCGATGCCGCTCCCCGCGCTGGTCGCGGGCTGGCTGCGGGAGCGGGCCGGTGCCCAGGAGGTGCCGGTCCGGCTCGTCGCGGCCGACCTGCCGCCCGAGGACTGCCGCGCCTTCGGCGAGCGGCTCGCGGGCGAGCTCGGCGGACCGGACCCGGTCGGCCTGCTCGTCCTCGGCGACGGTTCGCACCGGCACGGCGAGCGCGCGGTCGGCCGGCCCGACCCGCGGGCGGGCGGGTTCGACGACGCGGTGCACGCTGCGCTCACCGCCGCCGACCCCGGCGCGCTGCTCGCGCTCGACCCTGTCCTCGCCGCCGAGCTCGGCGCCGCCGGCCGCGCGCCGTGGCAGGTGCTGGCCGGCGTCGTCGCGGCGGACGGGCGGCGCTGGAAGAGCGTCGACGCGCGCCGGCTGGTGCCGTTCGGCGTGGCCTACCACCTCGCGGTCTGGGACCCGGTCCGGTGAGGCCGATCGCGATCGTCGGCCCCACCGCGACCGGCAAGTCCCAGCTCGGCATCGCGCTCGCCGAGGCCCTCGGCGGCGAGGTGGTCAACGCCGACGCCATGCAGCTCTACCGCGGCATGGACATCGGCACCGCCAAGGTCACCGACGCCGAACGCCGCGGCGTCCCGCACCACCTGCTCGACGTCCTCGACGTCACCGAGACCGCCTCGGTCGCCGCCTACCAGCGCGACGCCCGCGCCCGCGTCGAGCGGCTGCTCGCCGAGGGGACGGTGCCGGTCCTCGTCGGCGGCTCCGGCCTCTACGTCCGCGCCGTGCTCGACGACCTGGACTTCCCCGGCACCGACCCGGAGATCCGCACCCGGCTCGAGGGGGAGCTGGCCCGGGTGGGCGCCGCCGCCCTGCACGCCCGGCTGACCGCCCGCGACCCGCTGGCCGCGACCGCGATCCTGCCGACCAACGGCCGCCGCGTGGTCCGCGCGCTGGAGGTCATCGAGCTGACCGGCCGCCCCTTCTCCGCGACCATGCCCCGCCCGGGCCCGGCCCGCTACGGCACCGTCCAGCTGGGCCTGGACCTGGACGCCGCCGAGCTCGACCACCGGGTCGACGCCCGCGTCGCCCGGATGTTCGCCGAGGGCCTGGTCGAGGAGGTGCGCGCGCTCGACCGGCGGGGACTGCGGCTGGGCCGCACCGCCTCCCGCGGGCTGGGCTACCAGCAGGTCCTCGACGAGCTCGACGCCGACGAGGACATGGACAGGGCGGCCGCGGCGACCGCACGGGCCACCCGCCGCTTCGTGCGCCGGCAGCGCTCCTGGTTCCGCCGCGACAAGCGCGTCACCTGGCTCGACGCCGGACGCGCCGACCTCGTCGAGGCCGCCCGCGCGCTAGCCTGACGCCGTGGGCATCCCGTTCGTCAAGGGGCACGGCACGCAGAACGACTTCGTGCTGCTGCCCGACCTCGACGCCTCCCTCGACCTGACCGCGGCCCGGGTGCGCGTGCTGTGCGACCGGCACGCCGGTCTCGGCGCGGACGGCGTGCTGCGGGTGGTGCGCGCCAAGGCGATCGAGGACCTGCCGGCCGACGTCGACGGCGCCGACGACCCCGACATGTGGTTCATGGACTACCGCAACGCCGACGGCTCCGTGGCCGAGATGTGCGGCAACGGTGTCCGCGTGTTCGCCCGGTACCTGGTCGAGGCCGGCCTGGTCACCGGCGGCGAGTTCCCGGTCGGCAGCCGGGCGGGCATCCGCGCGGTGGTGGTCGAGGCGAACGGTGACGTCGCGGTCGACATGGGTCCGGCGCGGGTGACCGGCGAGTCCGAGGCGACCGTCGGGGGCCGCGCGCTGCCCGGGGTGGCCGTCGACGTGGGCAACCCGCACCTGGTGTGCGTCGTGGACCGGCTCGACGACCTGGACCTGACGGTCGCGCCCCGGCACGACCCGGCGGTGTTTCCCCACGGCGTGAACGTCGAGTTCGTGGTGGTCGACGCGGTCGACCGGATCCGCATGCGGGTGCACGAGCGCGGCGTGGGGGAGACCCGCTCGTGCGGCACCGGCACGGTGGCCGCGGTGGCCGGCGTGCTGCACCGTCGCGGCGCCCGGACCGGCGCCGCGACGGTCGGCGTGCCCGGCGGGCAGGTGCGCGTCGAGGTCGGCGAGAACACCTGCGTGCTGACCGGACCGGCCGAGTTCGTGGCCCGCGGTGAGCTGGATCGTGCCTGGTGGGACGCCATATCGGAATAAACCCGGTCGATCCGGTCGCTGAACCGTGGGAGCATTGACTACGGCACACCGGATCAAACGGAGGGTTTCACCGCGTGACGGAGAATCTCGATCAGGGACGCACCGACGATCACATCGACACGGGCCTGGCTGAGCTCTCCGCGGGTGAACTCGAGCGTTCCGACCGGGCGGCGTTGCGCCGGATCGCGGGCCTGTCCACCGAGCTCGCCGACATCACCGAGGTCGAGTACCGGCAGCTGCGCCTGGAGCGGGTCGTCCTCGTCGGGGTGTGGACCGAGGGGTCCGCGGCGCAGTCCCAGGCGTCGCTGACCGAGCTGGCCCGGCTGGCCGAGACCGCCGGCTCCCAGGTCCTCGACGGGCTCGTGCAGCGCCGCGACCGGCCCGACCCGTCCACCTACATCGGCTCCGGCAAGGTCGACGAGCTCTCCGGCGTCGTCGCCTCGGCCGGTGCGGACACGGTCATCTGCGACGGCGAGCTCTCGCCGAGCCAGCTGCGCCAGCTGGAGGCGAAGCTCAAGGTCAAGGTCATCGACCGGACGGCGCTGATCCTGGACATCTTCGCCCAGCACGCGCGGTCCAGGGAGGGCAAGGCCCAGGTCGAGCTGGCCCAGCTGCAGTACTTCCTGCCCCGCCTGCGCGGATGGGGTGAGGCGCTGTCCCGGCAGGCCGGTGGCCGTGCCGGCGGCGCCACCGGCGGCGTGGGCCTGCGCGGTCCCGGTGAGACGAAGCTGGAGACCGACCGCCGGCGCATCCGGACCAGGATCTCCAAGCTGCGCAAGGAGATCGCCGCGATGAGCACGGTCCGCGAGACCAAGCGCGGGCGGCGGGTCGCCAACGAGGTGCCCAGCGTCGCCATCGCCGGGTACACCAACGCCGGCAAGTCGAGCCTGCTCAACGCGCTGACCGGGGCGGGGGTCCTGGTGGAGGACGCGCTGTTCGCCACCCTGGACGCGACGACCCGGCGCACCACCTCGCCGGACGGGCTCACCTACACGCTCACCGACACGGTCGGCTTCGTGCGGCACCTGCCCCACCAGCTGGTCGAGGCGTTCCAGTCCACCCTGGACGAGGTGGCCGACGCCGACCTCATCCTGCACGTGGTGGACGGCTCGGACCCGAACCCCGAGTGGCAGGTCGAGGCCGTGCGCGAGGTGCTCGGGGAGATCGCCGACCGCCGCGAGGACCGGCTGCCCACCGAGCTGGTCGTGGTCAACAAGACCGACGCCACCAACGAGGTGGCGCTGGCCCGGATGCGGCACCTGCTGCCGGAGGCGGTGTTCGTCTCCGCGCACTCCGGCGCCGGCATCTCCGCGCTGCGCGAGCGCGTCGCCGACCTGCTGCCACGGCCGGACGTCGAGGTCGAGGTGCTGGTCCCGTACGCGCGCGGCGAGCTGGTCGCGCGGGTGCACCGCGAGGGCGAGGTGCTGACCGAACGGCACACCGAGCAGGGCACCGTGCTGCAGGCCAAGGTCAAGGCCGACCTCGCCGGTTTGTTGGAAAGTTTCTCCGTGAACGGCACATCGGCCTGAGCCGTAGTAGCTAGTGGCGATACCGTTGGGCTCCAGATCGGTCACGATCGGGTCACGGAGGTGTGGTGTGCGGCTAGCTGTCCTGGCAGTGTCGCTGCTGCTCGGGCTGGCGATGCCGGCTCAGGCGGCAGCCGCACAGCCGGCTGAACCGGCCAAACCGGCGAACCAGTGCACGATGAAGGACCCGCGCCTCGCGGAGCTCTCCGGTCTGGTCGCCGACAAAAACCGCTGGTACGCGATCAACGACGGCGGCGAGAAGTCCATCGTCTACGTGCTCCGCAAGAACTGCACGGTCGAGCGGCAGATCGTCGGCGCGACCGACCCGTTCGACGTCGAGGACCTCGGCCGCGCCCCGGACGGCACGTTCCTGCTGGGCGACGGCGGCGACAACAACCTCGAGCGCACCACCGCGGCGCTGATCGCGCTCACCCCGCAGGGCAAGTCGACGCTGTACCGGCTGAAGTACCCGGACGGCAAGCACGACGCCGAGGCGCTGCTGGTCGGCTACAACGGCGCGCCCTACTTCGTCACGAAGTCGGCGCTGGGGATCGCGGGTGTGTACTCGCCGGTGGCGCAGCTCAAGAGCCCCGGGCCGACGGCCATGAAGAAGGTCGCCACGATCAAGCTGACACCGACCGACACGCCCGGCGGCCCGGTGCCGGCCAAGGTGGGCTCGGTGACCATCACCGGCGGCGCGGTCAGCGCGGACGGCAAGGTGGTGGCGCTGCGCACCTACACCGACGCCTACCTGTACGCGGCGCCGGACCGGGACGTCACGAAGGCGCTGGCCGGCAAGCCGGTGCGGGTGCCGCTGCCGAACGAGGCGCAGGGCGAGGCCATCGCGTTCGAGCCGGACGGCTCGCTGCTGTCGGCGTCGGAGAAGACCGGCCAGCCCATCCGGCTGGTGGCCAAGGCGACCGACCTGGTCGCGCCGCAGAAGCCGGCCGAGCAGTCCTCCGCCGCGTCGAAGGCCCCGGAGTCGGCCGAGCCGCAGCCGGCGAGCGGCATCGCCAACTCGTCGTCGGTGGCGAAGCAGGGGATCCCCGTCGTCCCGGCGGCCGGGGTGGCCATCCTGCTGGTGATGGGCGTGCTCGCGGTGCTGCGCTGGCGGACCTCGCGGTCGCGGCGGGAGTTCTACCGCCGCGGCGGCTGACCCGGCGCCAGCCGCCGCGCGACCGCGCACAGCAGTTCCTCGCCGCCGGGCCGGGCGACCAGCTGGAGCCCGGCCGGCAGCCCGTCGACCAGGCCGGACGGGACCGACAGGGCCGGCAGGCCGGCGACGCTCCACGGGCTGGTCAGCGACAGCAGCGCCGCGCGGATGTCGATGTCCAGGCCGTCGAGCCGGCCACGCCGGGCGCCGACCGGCGGGGCGGTGACCGGGACCGTCGGCAGCGCCAGCACGTCGTGGTCGTCGAACAGCGCGGTGACCGCCGCCGTGGCCCGGCGCTGGTCCTCGCGGGCCCGCACGTACTCCCAGCCGCGCACCTGCTCGGCCACCCGGAGCCGGGCCAGCACGTCGTCGCGGAACAGCCCGGGCGCCGTGGCCACCCGTTCGGCGTGGATCGCGTAGGCCTCGCTGCTCTGGATGACCCGGTAGGCCGCGAGCAGCGCGCCGGCCATCGGGACGGCCACGTCCCCGGCGCCGCCGGCCAGCTCGCGCGCCGCGCGGGTCACCGCGGTGTCGGCGGGGTGGAACGTCTCCGGCACCACCCACCCGATCCGCGGCGCCGCCGGGGCGGGCTCGGTCGCGCCGGTGCCCGCCAGCACCCGCCACAGCAGCAGGCAGTCGGCGACCGTCCGGGCGATCGGGCCGACCGCATCGAGCGTCGGGGAGAGCGGGAAGACCCCGTCGACCGGGACCGCGCCGTAGGTGGGGCGCAGCCCGACGACCCCGCAGCAGGCGGCCGGGATGCGCACCGAGCCGCCGGTGTCGGTGCCGACCGCCAGCGGCACGATGCCCGCGGCCACGGCCGCCGCGGACCCGGCGCTGGACCCGCCGGCCATGGCGTCCGGGCGGTACGGGTTGCGTGCCGGGCCGGTCGCCGCGCTGTCGCCGGTCGGCCCGTAGGCGAACTCGTGGGTGAGGGTCTTGCCGACGATGATCGCGCCGGCCTCGCGCAACCTGCGCACGCACCCGGCGTCGCGGTCGGGCACCCGGTCGGCGAAGTGCCGCGAGCCCATGGTGGTTCGCAGCCCCGCGGTGTCGACCAGATCCTTGACCGCCACCGGGATGCCGTGCAGCGGACCACGGTCCGTCCCGGCGGCCAGCTCCTCACCGGCGCGTCGCGCGGCCGCCCGGGCGCCCCGCTCGTCGATCGTGACGAACGCGTTGAGCGACGGGGCGAGCCGGGCGGCGGCCGCGAGCGCGTGGTCCACCAGCTCGACCGGCGACCGCCTGCCCGAGCGCAGGTCACCGGCGAGGTCGGCCACCGTGTGGCCGGCGAAGAAGCCGGCTTCGGGTGGTGGCGGTATCGGCGGTGCCATCGGCCTGGGCGTGCTCCTGCTCAGAGCCTGCGCAGCACCGCGACGACCTTGCCGAGGATCGTCGCGTCGTCGCCGGGGATCGGCTCGTAGGCGTCGTTGTGCGGCATCAGCCAGACGTGGCCGTCCTTGCGCTTGAGCGTCTTGACGGTCGCCTCGCCGTCGATCATCGCGGCGACGATCTCGCCGTTGTCGGCGGTCCGCTCCTGGCGGACGACGACCCAGTCCTGGTCGGTGATGGCCGCGTCGATCATCGAGTCACCGGTGACGCGCAGCAGGAACAGCGGCCCTTCGCCGACGATCTCCTTCGGCAGCGGGAAGATGTCCTCGACGGCCTCCTCGGCCAGGATCGGCCCACCGGCGGCGATGCGGCCGAGCACCGGGACGTAGGCCGGGCGGGGCACGGACTCGGTCTCGCCCGGGAGGTCGTCGCCGGCGTCCTCGCCGACGAGCGTGGCGGCGCCGACGTCGGCCGGCACCGGCACGGCGTCCGGCGGCAGCACCCCGATGGCGCGCGGCCGGTTCGGGTCGCGGCGCAGGTAGCCCTTCTGCTCGAGGGCACGCAGCTGGTAGGCGACCGACGAGGTGGAGGTGAGCCCGACCGCCTCGCCGATCTCGCGGACGCTCGGCGGGTAGCCGAACCGCTCCACCCAGGTGCGGATCACCTCGAGCACCTCGCGCTGCCGGACGGGCAGCTCGACGTCATCGCCCCGGTCGAGGTCCGGGAAGCTGCGTAGGTTCCCTTTGAGGGGCTTCCGCTTGGGGACACCCTTGGGTATTCCTCCGGGTTTGCGTGGCACTGCCCTGCCTTCCTGCGTGCCGGTCGTCTGTTCGAACGCCCGGATGTGACTGGCTGCTTCAACTGCGACTTCGACGTTAACCGGCCGCAACGACGAGATCAAACACCTGTTCGACGACACGCCGGACGGTTCTCGTTTTTGTCGGTGCCCCGTGATACAAATTCGCACGAGGGTTCGATCGAACGACTGTTCGAGGTTCGGGCAGGTGTTCGAACGCGGAGGAGGCAGTCATGAGCGCGGTGGCGCACAGGGCGAACGAGCAGGTCGAGCACACGCGCACGCGTGTTCCCGAGCAGCGCGTGCCGGCCGGACCGGTCGTCTCTCCGCGGCGCGCGCGAACACTCGCCCCGCCGACCCGGCGGCGCGTCGCGGGTGCGCCGCGGGTGGTGCCCCGTGCGGCGTGCCGGCCGCGCCGGCTGCACCTGCCGGTGTCGTGGCTGCTGGCGATCGCCGCCGCGGTGTGCCTGGCGGTGGTCGGGCTGGGCATGCTCGCCGGGGCGGCGGCGCCACCGGTGCCCGAGCGGACCGCGGTGGTGCGGGTCGAGCCCGGCGAGAGCCTGTGGGAGCTGGCCGGGCGGGTGGCGCCCGACAGCGATCCGTCGGCCGTCGTCGACCGGATCCGGGAGCTGAACGGGGGGCTGGGCAGTGGGGTCACGCCCGGGCAGCCGCTGACCGTTCCCACGGAGTGACCTCGGTCTGAAAGGGAAGGTGGGCCGCCGGCCCGCCCCGCTCCCGCATGCGTCGCCGTTCGCCCGTGCGACCCTCTCGGCCTCGCCTCCATCCAGTCGCTGGCGACTCCACCCAGCCGTCACGATGTCCACTCGCGTCACCCCTGTACCCCCATCCCGGCGACGCCCGGCAGACTGACGCGGAACCCCGCCTCTCCACTCCGGGTGACCCTGCCGCCGAGTGACCTGGACAACATGGGCACTTCCGCGTGTCGCACGTCGGCGACTTGCATCATGTGGCGTCTAGGCATACCGTCGACCCCAACATCTAGTAGTTACATGCTTGTAGTTAGTCCACAGGTTGGGCATGTTGTCCACCGGCCATCCACAAGATGATCACCATGTGGGCTGACTGCCGCCGAAATACCACGAGGGGTGAGCCTGGGTGAGATGTCCGTTCTGTCGGCATTCCGACTCCAGGGTCGTCGACTCCCGTGAGGTGGACGAGGGCCAGGTGATCCGGCGCCGCCGGTCGTGCGCCAAGTGCAGCCGGCGCTTCACCACGGTGGAGGAGGCCGTCCTCGCGGTGGTGAAGCGCTCCGGCGTCACCGAGCCGTTCAGCCGCGAGAAGGTCGTCACCGGAGTGCGCCGGGCCTGCCAGGGCCGTCCCGTCGACGAGGACGCGCTGCAGCGGCTGGCCCAGACGGTCGAGGAGACGATCCGCTCGACCGGCGCCGCCGAGGTGCCCAGCCACGAGGTCGGGCTCGCGATCCTCGGCCCGCTGCGCGAGCTCGACGAGGTCGCGTACCTCCGGTTCGCCAGCGTCTACCGGTCCTTCTCGTCCATAGAGGACTTCGAGAAGGAGATCGCGGGGCTGCGGGGACAACCCGAGGCATGAGCCGGCAGAAGGTCAGGCGGAGAGTCGGGCAACGAGTCAGGGCACATCGCACAACGACGTCGATGCCAGGGGTAGCGAGCAACGAGGGAGAGGGACTGGTCATGACGGAGACGGTCGGCGCGTCGACGGGGCAGAACACCCAGGAGGCCAACAGGGGGATCACCGTGCGGCGGGTGCACACCACCGAGGGCGTGCACCCGTACGACGAGGTCACCTGGGAACACCGCGACGTGGTGATGACCAACTGGCGCGACGGCTCGGTCAACTTCGAGCAGCGGGGCGTGGAGTTCCCCGAGTTCTGGTCGGTCAACGCGACCAACATCGTCACCAGCAAGTACTTCCGCGGCGCGGTGGGCACCCCGGCAGCGTGAGCACTCGCTGCGCCAGCTGATCGACCGGGTCGTGAAGGCCTATGTGGACGCCGGCACCAGGCACGGCTACTTCGCCACGCCGGCCGACGCCGAGATCTTCGACCACGAGCTGATCTGGATGCTCATGCACCAGGTGTTCAGCTTCAACTCGCCGGTCTGGTTCAACGTCGGCACCTCGTCGCCGCAGCAGGTGTCGGCGTGTTTCATCCTCTCCGTCGACGACACGATGGACTCGATCCTCAACTGGTACCGCGAGGAGGGCCTGATCTTCAAGGGCGGCTCCGGCGCCGGCCTGAACCTCTCCCGCATCCGCTCGTCCAAGGAGCTGCTCTCCTCCGGCGGCACCGCGTCCGGCCCCGTCTCGTTCATGCGCGGCGCCGACGCCTCCGCCGGCACGATCAAGTCCGGTGGCGCCACCCGGCGCGCGGCCAAGATGGTCGTGCTCGACGTCGACCACCCCGACGTCGAGGAGTTCATCGAGACCAAGGCCAAGGAGGAGGAGAAGATCCGCGTGCTGCGCGACGCGGGCTTCGACATGGACCTCGGCGGCTCCGACATCACCTCGGTGCAGTACCAGAACGCGAACAACTCGATCCGCGTCTCCGACGAGTTCATGCACGCCGTGGAGAGCGGCAACGACTTCGGCCTGCGCGCCCGCACCACCGGCGAGATCATCGAGCACCTCGACGCCAAGTCGCTGTTCCGCAAGATGGCGCAGGCCGCGTGGGAGTGCGCCGACCCGGGCATCCAGTACGACGACACCATCAACGACTGGCACACCTGCCCCGAGTCCGGCCGCATCACCGCGTCCAACCCGTGCAGCGAGTACATGCACCTCGACAACTCCAGCTGCAACCTCGCGTCGCTGAACCTGATGAAGTTCCTGCGCGAGGACGGCACCTTCGACGCGGACCTGTTCGCCCGCTCGGTCGAGCTGGTCATCACCGCGATGGACATCTCCATCTGCTTCGCGGACTTCCCGACCGAGCCGATCGCCGACACCACCCGCAAGTTCCGCCAGCTCGGCATCGGCTACGCGAACCTGGGCGCGCTGCTGATGGCCACCGGCCACGCCTACGACTCCGAGGGCGGCCGCGCGCTCGCGGCGAGCATCACCTCGCTGATGACCGGCACCGCCTACCGCCGCTCCGCCGAGCTCGCCGCCGTCGTCGGCCCCTACGACGGCTACATCCGCAACGCCGAGGCGCACCAGCGGGTCATGCGCAAGCACGCCGCGGCCAACGACCTCATCCGCACCCTCCACAAGAACGACACCGAGGTGCAGCGCCTGGCGACCCGCGAGTGGCAGCGCGGTCTGCAGGTCGGCGCGGCCAACGGCTGGCGCAACGCCCAGGCGGCGGTGATCGCGCCGACCGGCACCATCGGCCTGATGATGGACTGCGACACCACCGGCATCGAGCCCGACCTCGCGCTGGTGAAGTTCAAGAAGCTCGTCGGCGGCGGCTCCATGCAGATCGTCAACCAGACGGTGCCGCGCGCGCTGAAGGCGCTGGGCTACCAGGACGAGCAGATCGAGGCGATCGTCGAGTTCATCGCCGAGCACGGGCACGTCGTGGACGCGCCCGGCCTGCGCCGCGAGCACTACGAGGTGTTCGACTGCGCGATGGGCGAGCGCTCGATCGCGCCGATGGGGCACGTCCGGATGATGGCCGCGGTGCAGCCGTTCGTCTCCGGTGCGATCTCCAAGACGGTCAACATGCCGGAGGCGGCCACCGTCGAGGACATCGAGAAGATCTACTTCGAGGGCTGGAAGCTGGGCCTCAAGGCGCTCGCGATCTATCGCGACAACTGCAAGGTGGGCCAGCCGCTGTCCGCCGGCAAGGGTGGCGGCAAGACCGCCGAGCCGGAGAAGGTCATCGAGTACCGCCCGGTGCGCAAGCGGCTGCCGAAGAAGCGTCCGAGCCAGACGGTGTCGTTCACCGTCGGCGGCGCGGAGGGCTACCTGCACGCGGGCTCGTACCCGGACGACGGCCTGGGCGAGATCTTCATCAAGCTGGGCAAGCAGGGGTCGACCCTGGCCGGCGTGATGGACGCGTTCGCCACGTCGATCTCGGTCGGCCTGCAGTACGGCATCCCGCTGGAGTTCTACGTCTCGAAGTTCCAGAACCTGCGCTTCGAGCCGGCCGGCATGACCGACGACCCGGACCTGCGGATCGCCACCAGCGTGCTGGACTACATCTTCCGCAGGCTGGCGCTGGACTACCTGACCTACGACAAGCGGTCCCAGCTGGGCATCTTCACCGCCGACGAGCGCGCCGCCCAGGTCAGCAACGACTACGGCACGCCGTCCGATGTGGACCTGGAGGGCCTGCGCACGTCGGTCGACTCCACCCCGGCCCGCCTCGCGGTCGAGGAGGCGAAGGACGCCGAGCCGGAGGTCGTCGAGGCGCACAGCTCGACCGAACTGCTGGAACTGCACCTGGGCAAGGCGGCCGACGCCCCCCTGTGCATGACCTGCGGCACGAAGATGCGCCCGGCCGGCTCCTGCTACGTCTGCGAGGGCTGCGGCTCGACGTCGGGCTGCAGCTGACCGCACGCCACCGCCTTCTCCCCTCATCCGTCCCCTCCCGAAGGAGACGGATGGGGGAGAAGCGCACGGGCTGGGTCCGTGACGTGGTGGGTCCTGCTGACCGGCACCGCGCTGCGGGCTAGGCCATGAGCAGCACGAGGGCGATCACCACCAGGCCGGCCGCGGTGCCGCCGTGCATGCCGTAGGCGAGCGGCTTCGACCCGCGGTAGCGCAGCACCACCAGCATGTCGCCGGCCGGGATGACGGCGGTGACCAGGAGGAACCAGCCCAGCGTCGTGGTCGGCGCGGCCACCAGCATGGCGAGCGTCAGCAGGCCGACGCCGATGTCCCGCACGCCCTTGAGGTTGAGCCACGAGGCGAGCGCCTCGCGCGGCCAGGCGGGCAGCCCGAACGTTGCCGCGCTGGCCACCGGCGCCAGCAGGTAGCGCGCGCCGACCAGGGTGATGCCCAGCGCGGCGAGCACGGTCAGGATTTCCGCAGTGAGGATCATGGCTGACTCCTAGCGTTGCTAGATGATGTAGCAACGCTAGCATTAGTGGCGCTAGCTCCGCTAGCGATGCTAGATTCACGTCATGGGACGCCGGGAACGCGATCGGGCGATGCGGCACGAGCTGATCGTGCAGACGGCTCGCGACCTCGCCGAGGCCGAGGGCTGGGCGGCGGTCACCACGCGCAGGCTGGCCGAGCTCATCGAGTTCAGCCAGCCCGTGCTCTACAGCCACTTCGCCGGCAAGGACGCCATCATCGCGGTGGTCGCCGAGCGGGGCTTCGCGCAGCTCACCGAGGCCCTCGCCCAGGCGCGGGCGGAGGAGCCGGGCGATCCGGTGCGCGCGGTGGCCGAGGCCTACGTCGCGTTCGCCGACGCCAACCCGGCGGTCTACGACGGGATGTTCAGCCGCGCCACCGGCCTGCCCTTCGCCACGCCCGACGCGCCCGCGCCGCTGCGCGAGGCGTTCGACCAGCTGCTCGACACCGTGGCCCCGTTCGCCGGCGACACCGATCCGGGCATCCTCGCCGAGGTCATGTGGAGCGCCCTGCACGGCCTGGTCACGCTCACCCGCGACGGCCGGCTCAGCGAGGGCCGCCACGAGGAACGGCTCGCGGCGATCGTGGCACTCGTCCGCTCCTGAGCGCCGCCTACAGCCCGCCGCTGACCCGCACCAGCTCGCCGGTCACCGCGGTGTTCGCCGGGGAGCCGAGGAACGCGATCGCCGCCACCACCTCCTCCGGCTCCGGCGGCCGGCGGATGGGCGAGACCTGCTCGAATAGAATGTTGTTCTAGAAGATTGTTCTAGTTACGCTGGTCGCATGCGGACGGCGGTGGTGACGGGCGGCAACCGGGGGATCGGCCGCGCGGTCGTGGACTCGTTGGCGGGCAAGGGTTACCGGGTCGTCGCGCTGTGCCGGCGACCCGTCGGCATCCCGGGTGCCGAGGTGGTGGTCGGCGACCTGTCCTGCGCTCGCACGGTCGCGCTCGCGGCGGACGCCCTGGCGAGCGCCTGCCCGTCGATCGACGTCCTCGTGCACAACGCCGGCGTGTGGCCGACCCGGCGCGTGCTCAACGAGGACGGCCTGGAGCTCGCGTTCGCGGTGAACCACCTGGCTCCCTTCCAGCTCAACCTCGCCCTGGAGAAGCGGCTGTCCCGGGTCGTCCAGGTCAGCGCCGGCCTGTACGTGAAGGGCCGGGTGGACCCCGGGCGCACGCCGGCCGGCGCGGACTTCCACCGGATGCGCACCTACTGCGACACGAAGCTCGCCAACCTCCTGATGCTGCCGCTGTTCGCGCGCCGCTGGCAGGATGCCGGCGTGACCGTCAACGCCGTGCACCCCGGGGTGATCCGCACCCGGCTCGGCGACCCGGGCGGCCCGCTCGGCCTGCTGCTGCGGGCCGTCAAGCTCACCTGGGCGGCGCCGGCCGCCGGTGCCGCCCCGGTGGTCCGGCTCGCCGAGGTCGAGGGCGTGACCGGGACGTACTTCGACGTCGACGCGGAGCGGCCGGTCGCCCACGACGCGGAGCTCGCCGAGGCGCTGTGGCACCAGGCGGTGGAGCTGACCGGCAGTGCCGGTTAAGCAGCGCCGCGGCGAGCAGACCGCGCGGCGGCTGCTGGACGCGGCGCTCGCGGTGCACGACGAGGCGGGGCCGGACGGGTTCACCGTGCAGGCCGTGCTGTCGGCGAGCGGGGTGAGCCCGGGCAGCCTCTACCACCACTTCGGCAGCTTCGACGGGCTGGCCGCCGCGCTCTACGCGCGCTGCATGGCCGAACTGCTGGACGGGATCGTGGCGGCGCTGGAGCGGGCGCGCACCCCGCGCGGCGGGGTGCGCGCCGTGGTCGTCGGGTACCTGGGGTTCGTCCAGGCGCAGCCGCGGCAGGCCCGGTTCATCCACGCGTCGGCCTACGCCGGCTACCTGGCCGCGCACGCCGGAACGATCGCCGAGACCAAGGCACCGCGGATGGCGCGCATGCGGCGCTGGCTGGAGCCGCACGTGCGGGCCGGGTCCGTGGTGGACCTGCCGGACCCGCTGACCGAGATGCTGCTCATCGGCCCGGTCGCGGAGCTGTCCCGCCGCTGGCTGGCCGGCGCGACCGACATCGACCTGGGCCGGGCGGCCCGGATGCTGCCGGACCGGACCTGGGCGTCGCTGCGAAAATGAGTTGCCGCGCCCGGACGCGCCGTGACACGGTGCCCGGGCAAGGCCAGTCACGTCGAGGAGGCACCGGCCCGATGATCAGCTGAGGCATTTCGAGGTTCCCGAACTTTCGACATGTCTTGGAGGCTGCCTTGCCTACCCAGCTGACCCTGCGCGACGTGCGCAAGTCCTTCGGCGAGCGCCTGCTGCTCGACGGCGTCTCGCTCGCCGTGCGGCCCGGTGAACGCGTCGGCGTCGTCGGCGAGAACGGTGCCGGCAAGTCCACGCTGCTGCGCCTGGTCGCCGGCCGCGAGCGACCGGACGGCGGCGAGGTCACCGTCACCGCCGGCAGCGTCGGCTACCTCGGCCAGACCCCCGAGCTGCCGCCGGAGCGCACCGTGGCCGACGCGGTCGACGCCGCACTCGCCGATCTCCGCGCCATGGAACGCACGCTGCGTGCCCTGGAGTCCACGTTGGACGACCCGGTCGCGCTCGCCGAGTACGGCGACCTGCTCACCGCGTTCGAGCTGCGCGACGGCTACCAGGCCGACGCGCGCGTGGACAAGGCCATGCACGCGCTGGGCCTCGCCGGCGTCGACCGTGCCCGGCCGCTCGGCAGCCTGTCCGGCGGCGAGCAGGCCCGGGTGGGGCTTGCCTGCCTGCTGGCCGCCGCGCCCGAGGTGATGCTGCTCGACGAGCCGACCAACCACCTCGACGCGGCCGCGCTCACCTGGCTGGAGGACCACCTGCGCGCCCACTCGGGGGACCGTGGTCGCCGTGTCCCACGACCGGGTGTTCCTGGAGCGGGTGGCGACCGCGATCGTCGAGGTGGACGCCGACCGCCGGCAGGTGGCCCGCTACGGCGACGGTTACGCCGGGTACCTCGCGGAGAAGGCGGCCGTGCGGCGCCGCTGGGAGCAGGCCTACGAGCGGTGGTGCGCCGAGATCGACCAGTTGACCGAGTACGCCGCGACGACCGCCCACCGGGTCGCGCCCGGCCGGGAGATGCGCGACCGCAACAAGATGTCCTACGGCCGGCGGGGGGACCGGGTGCAGGGCTCGGAGTCGACCCGGGTGCGCAACGCTCGGGAGCGGCTGCGCCGGCTGCGCGACGAGCCGGTGCCCCGGCCGCCGGACCCGCTGCGGTTCGCCGGGCGGCTAGCCGCCGGCGACACCCCGGAGACGGTCGTCGCCGTCGAGGGCGTCCGGGTCGGCGACCGGCTGTACGTGGACTCGCTAGCCGTCGGCGGCCGCCAGCGGCTGCTCGTGCACGGGCCCAACGGCGCGGGCAAGACCACGCTGCTGCGCGTGCTCGCGGGCACGCTGGAGCCGGACACCGGCCGGGTGCGGCGGCGCGGCCGGATCGGCTACCTCGCCCAGGAGATCCCGGCCCACCAGCCGCGCCGCACGCTGCTGGCGGCGTTCGCCGCGGGCCGCCCGGGCCCCCCCGAGGAGCACGCCGCGCGGCTGCTGTCGCTGGGCCTGTTCCGCCCGGCCGACCTGCGGGTGCCGGAGGGCGCGCTGTCCGCCGGGCAGCGCCGCCGGCTCAGCCTCGCCCGCCTGCTGACCGGGCCGGCGGACCTGCTGCTGCTCGACGAGCCGTCCAACCACCTCTCGCTCGCGCTGGTCGAGGAGCTCGAGGAGGCCATCGGGTCGTTCGCCGGCGCGCTGGTGGTCGTGTCGCACGACCGGGCGCTGCGCCGCCGGTTCGCCGGCACCCAGCTGGAGCTATCCGGTGGCCGCCTCGTCGCCTAGCCGCTCCCAGAGGAACGCGAACACCAGCGCCCACTTGAAGGCGAGCTGCTCGTTGTCCGCGGCCGCGCCGTGCCCGCCCTCGATGTTCTCGTGGTAGCGCACGTCGTGGCCCTGCTCGCGCAGCCGGGCGACCATCTTGCGGGCGTGTCCCGGGTGCACCCGGTCGTCCCGGGTGGACGTGATGACCAGCGTCGGCGGGTAGGCGCGTCCGGAGTGGACGTTCTGGTAGGGCGAGTACTCGCGCAGGAACGCCCAGTCGTCCGGGTCGTCCGGGTCGCCGTACTCGGCCATCCAGGACGCCCCGGCCAGCAGCTTGTGGTACCGCCGCATGTCCAGCAGCGGCACCTGGCACACGATCGCCCCGAACAGCTCCGGGTACCGGGTGAGCATCACGCCCATCAGCAGGCCGCCGTTCGACCCGCCCTGGATGCCGAGGCGCTCGGGTGTGGTGATCGCCGCGGGCCACCAGGTCCCGCGCCACCGCGGCGAAGTCCTCGTACACCCGCAGCCGCTGTCCACGTTGGACGGCCTGGTGCCAGGACGGGCCGTACTCGCCGCCGCCGCGGATGTTGGCCACCACGTAGGTGCCGCCGCGGGCGAGCCAGCCCCGGCCGATCGTGCCGCTGTAGGCCGGGGTGAGCGGCACCTCGAAGCCGCCGTAGCCGGTGAGCAGCGTCGGGCCGCCGCGGCCCACGACGAAGTACGGGATCCGGGTGCCGTCGTCGGAGGTGGCGAAGTGCTGCTCGACGGGCAGGTCGCCGGCGGCGAAGAACGCGGGTGCCCGCTTGAGCACCTCGGCCGTGCCGCCGTCCTCGCCGCCGATCTCGCCGCGGAACAGCGTGGCCGGCTGGGTGTAGCCGCTCGCGTTGAGGAAGTACTCGTCGCTCGCGTCCGGGTCGGTGTCGAGGATGTCCGCCGAGCCGACCTCGGGCACCCCGGCCAGTGGCGCGCGGGCCCAGCCGTCCGGGCCGGGGGTGAGCACCTCGAACCGGCTCTTCACGTCCGCCAGGGTGGCGACGACCAGGTGGTTGCGGGTCCACGCGTGGTAGGACAGCGAGGTGTGCTCGTCGGGCTCGAACAGCATCTCGAGGTCCCGCGCGCCGGCGAGGAACTCGTCGAACCGCGCGGCCAGCAGCGCGCCCGCCGGGTAGGTCGTGCCGCCGACCGTCCACTCGGACCGCGTGCTGATCAGCAGCCACTCGCGGTGCGCGGAGGTCTCGGCGTCCTCGGGCACCTCGATGCGCACCAGGCCCGCCGGCGTGCGCAGGTGCTTCTCGGTGCGGTAGAAGTCGGGGCTGCGGTAGACGAAGTCGCGCTCGAAGCCCTCGGTCGGGTCGTGGTAGGCGCCCGCGGCCACGTCGTCCGGCTTGCCCTCGAACACCACGGTCGCCTCGCCGAGCGGTGTGCCGCGGCGCCACTGCTTCACGATGCGCGGGTAGCCGGAGCTGGTGAGCGAGCCCTCGCCGAAGTCGGTGCCGACGTAGACGTGGTCCTCGTCGATCCAGCCCACCCGGCTCTTCGCCTCCGGCAGCGTGAACCCGTCCTCGACGAACGTCAGCGTCTCCAGGTCGAACTCGCGCACCACGGCCGCGTCGGCGCCGCCCCGGGACAGCTCGACGAGCGCGCGCCGGTAACCGGGGCGCAGCACCGCGGCGCCCTGCCACACCCAGTTCTCGCCCTCCGCCTCGGCCAGCGCGTCGACGTCGAGGACCAGCTCCCAGTCCGGGTCGGGCCGGCGGTAGGACTCCAGCGTCGTGCGCCGCCACAGCCCGCGCGGGTTGGCCGCGTCCTGCCAGAAGTTGTAGAGGTACCGGTCGCGCCGGCGCACGTACGGGATGCGGTCGTCGGCGTCGAGGACCTCGCGGATCCCGTCGCGCAGCTCGGCGAACCGGGCCGCGCCGGTCAGCTCGGCGACGGTCTCCGCGTTGCGCTCCCGCACCCAGTCCAGCGCAGCGTCCCCCGTGACGTCCTCCAGCCAGAGGTACGGGTCGTCATCGCTCATGACCCCAGTCTGCCCGCAGTCACGGGGAACGCAGGTGGTCCGGCGCCGGCTTCAGCCGCCGCCCGCGCGGACCGGTGCCCGACTTCGTGCCGATCCAGATGTAGGTCGGGATGATCTGGGTGGCCAGCCGCAGCACGCCGGTGGGCACCCGGGAGACCGGCCCGCGCACGATCTCGCCGGCCTGGAACGTCACCGGGTCCTTGATCACGCAGAACGTGTAGTCCCACACGTGCAGGCCGCGCAGCATCGCCTTCAGGCCCCGGCGGCTGCGGTGCCGCTCGTAGTACGAGTCGGCCTTGCCGGTCGCGCGGAGGACCCGGTCGGCGAGGCCCTGCGGCAGCCAGGACAGCAGCGGCAGCGAGTAGTGCGGCTCGATGGGCTGGTACTTGTTGGCGAGCCCGAGGTAGACCACGCCGTCCGGCTTGAGCACCCGCCGCACCTCGGCCATCACCGCGTCCGGGTCGACCACGTGCTCGTAGATGTGGTTGAAGACCACCAGGTCGAGTGACTCGTCGGGCAGCGGCATGTTCTCGCCCGGCGCCTCGACGAACGTGACGCGCTCGCCGAAACGTTCCTTCGCCTTCGCCAGGCCCGGCGCGTCGATGTCGAACCCGTAGGTCGTCGCGGCGCCGGCGGCCGCGAGCTCGTCGGCGATGAAGCCGGCCGAGCAGCCGATGTCGGCGACCGTCAGGCCGCTCAGGTCGTCGCGGCCGAGGAAGTGCCGCACGACGCTCAGCATCTTGCGGGCCTTGGTCCGGCGGTGCTCCTCGTCGAGCATCTTGCCCATCAGCTCGGAGTACGCCAGTTGCGGATCGCGCTCCCCGGTCACGAACAGTCCTTCCTTCGGCACGCGGGCATGCCGAGGGAAGGCTATCAAGAACGCCGAATAGGCTGAGCGCCATGACTCCAGCGGAGCCCACCCGCCCCGCCAAGCGGCGCTCCGGCCTGCGGCGTTGGTTCCGCATCGGCATGGTCGTCGTGGCCGTAGGGCTCGGTGTGTTCGCCATCGCGAGCCAGTGGGACGCGTTCTCCTCGGCGCTCACCGAGCTGCACCCGTTCCCCGTCGTGCTGTCCGCGGTGTTCGTGGTCGCGGCGATGCTGGCGAGCATGATGGCCTGGCGGGCGCTGCTGGCGGACATGGGCTCACCGCTGCCGGTCGCGGTCGCCGCCCGGGTGTTCTTCGTCTCCCAGCTGGGCAAGTACGTACCCGGCAAGGTGTGGATGTTCGTGGCCCAGGTCGAGCTGGGCCGCGAGCACGACGTGCCCGCCCGGCGGTCGGCCGTGGTGGGCATGCTCGTCATCATGCTCACGGTGGTCACCGGCCTGCTGGTGCCGCTCGCGATCCTGCCGCTGCTGGACATGGCCGCCTTCGCCCGCTTCTGGTGGGCGTTCGCGTTCGTCCCGGTGCTGCTGGTGATGCTGCACCCGAGGCTGCTCAACCCGCTGATCCGGCTGGCGTTCCGGCTGATCCGCCGGCAGCCGCCGGAGGAGCCGCTGTCCCTGCGCGGCATCACGCTGGCCGTGGTCTGGATCATGGTCGACTGGGTGTTCTACGGGCTGCACCTGTGGGCCCTGATCCGCGACCTCGGCGCCGACGAGGCCAAGGCGGTGCCGCTGGCGATCGCGGCGTTCGCGCTGTCCTGGACGATCGGCTTCATCGTGCTCGTGACCCCGGCCGGCGCGGGGGCCCGCGAGGCGGCGCTGGTCGTGGTGCTGGGCCAGGTCATGGCCCAGCCCGTCGCGCTGCTCGCCGCCCTGGTGTCCCGCCTGCTGATGACCTTCGCCGACCTCGCGCTGGCCGGCGGCGCGGTGCTCGCGAGCCGCAAGCACCGCGCGGCCAGGACCGCGGAACCGACGCCGGCCGGCAGCTGACGCGGCCCTTCAGGCGCGGTCGAACGCCAGGCGGATGAACGTGTAGTCCAGGCCGGTCCGCTTCCAGTGCACCGGGCGCTCGGCGTGCTCGAGGGCCAGCTCACCCTTGAGCGTCAGGCCGTGCTTCCCGGCCACCTTCACCAGGTCGTGGATGTCGTCCGGCGAGAAGATGTGCACGGGCTGGCCGTAGGCGGTGATGCCGGTCGTGTCCGGCGGGTCCTGGTCGTAGTCGGTGGAGACGACCAGCACGCCGCCGGGCTTGATGATCCGCGCGCTCTCGGCGAGGAACGGCTCGAGCGGCACCCCGTGCTCGATCACGCTCATGCAGGTCACCGCGTCGAAGCGGCCGTCGGGGAAGTCGGTGGCGGTGATGTCGCCGTAGCGGAACAGCACGCCGTCGCGGCGCACGTCCTCGCTGAACTCCAGGTTGTTGCCGACCAGGTCGGACAGGCCGTACAGGCGCAGCCACGGCAGCACCGAGGAGTACCGCGCGGAGCCCGCGTCGAGCACCGACGCCGTCCGGCCGACCGCGTCGAGCACGGTCGCGACCGCGCCGAGGGCGTCCCAGTTCTTCGGCCTGTCGCGGTGCGGCGGCAGGTTCAGCCGCCGGCACTCCTCGACCGCCCGCTGCCAGGCGGCGGCGTCGCGCAGCACGTCGGTCGGCGGCATCGGCGCGGGCGGCGGCTTCGGGCCTGCCTTCGCCTCGCGCCTGCGCTGCCGGCCGACCCGGCTCCACAGCATCTGCTCGGCGACCCGCTTGGCCACCGCCAGAGCCGCCCCACCGGGCGGTGCGGCCTCAGCCATCCGTCACTTCCTTCCAGGTAGCGCCCTCACCCGGCGAGGGTGGTCAGGGCCTTGAGGTAGCGGCTCCACTGCGGGGCCGAGTCCGGCCTGCGCACCTCGGCGCGCATCCGCAGCGGGGTGTCCCCGGTGTAGAACGTGTCGAGCGCGCCGGTCAGCGCGGTCACGTCGTCGGGCGGCACGAGCAGGCCGTCGACACCGTCGCGGACGTCGTCGGGAAGCGTGCCGACCCGGCTCGCGATCACCGGCAGGCCGTGCTCGAACGCGAGGAACGCGTTCACCGACGCGGTGGCGGAGCGGTAGGGCAGGGCCAGCGCGTCCACCCCGCGGAACAGCGCGGGCACGTCCTCGGCGTCGACGTAGCCGCGCCGGACGTCGACCCGGTCGGCCAGCCCGAGCTCGCCGACGAGTCCGTCGATCACCGCCGGCATGTCGCCCCAGAACTCGCCGGCGACGGTGAGCGACACGTCGGCGGGCCCGTGCGCCATCGCCCGCAGCAGCACGTCGAGACCCTTGTACGGGCGGACGAGGCCGAAGAACAGCAGGCGGCGGTGCACCTGCTCGTCGCGGGCGGACCCGGTGGCGGGCGCGACGACCACCGGCGCCATCTGCTCGACGGCCACCGGCACGCCGGTCAGCGACCGGGCGATCCGGCCCTGCTCCTCGGAGTGCGCGAGCACGCCGTCCACCCGGGACAGCACGCCGCGGATCAGCCGCTCGTCGACCGACCGCCGCTCGTGCGGCAGCACGTTGTGGCACTGGGTCACGACCTTGGCCCGCCGGCCGCGGCCCAGCCCGGCGAGGATCCCGCGGTAGGCGGGCATCTGGACCGGGCTCGCCACGACGAGGACCACCAGGTCGTGGTCGCGCAGGCGGCGGCCGCAGGCGTACCACGAGTCCGGCCGCCGCCAGGACAGCGCGCGGTGCGTGCCGGGGAACGGGGGCAGCTCGGGCTTGTCCACCGTGAGCCGGCCGGGGTAGAGGCGCTTGGGGTACTGGTGCGACCAGGACTCCAGCCGCACGTCGTGGCCGGCCGCCGTCAGCTGGTGGGCCAGCTCCGTGGTGTACTGCGAGATCCCGCCCTTGTAGGGATGCGTGGGACCGATGACGGCAATCCGCATGGTTACTGTGTCCCTGATTCCGGGGTTCGGGTCATGTTTCGCCGTCTGCGCAGCACCTGCTCGACGATGACCAGCGCGCACAGTAACACGACGGTCACCGCACTCGTCCATGTGCCGGCGCCGCCGTAGGGCGCAGCGTAGCGCAGCCGCACGGTGTGCTCGCCGGCCCCGACCGCGACGGCGACCACCCCGTGGTCGGCCGGCACGAGGTCCGCCGGCTCGCCGTCGACGGTGGCCCGCCATCCGTGCTGCAGCGCGTCGGCGACGACCAGGTAACCGGCGCCGTCCGCGTGGACGGTGGCCTCGATGGTGCTGGCGCCGTCGTCGGTGACGTCGACGGTGGCCCGCGCGCCGTCCGGGGCGGCACCTCGCGGCGCGGAGTCGAGGAGGACCTCGTCCGGCGCCACGTCGCCGTCCGCGAGCATGGCCAGCTGCCGGCCGGAGTCGGGCTCGACGACCGCGGTGCCGGCCCAGCGGATGCGGGGCAGCGCCCGGTCGCGCTCGTAGATGACCGCCGGGTCGGCCATGACCACGCGCAGGCCGTCGTCGGCGGGGCCGACGGTGGTGAGCGCGGGCGCGCCTGCCCTGCTCGCCAGGTCCAGGGCGGCGGTCGTGGTCTCCAGCCGGGCGGTGAGCGGCGTGCCGGCGCGGATGTCCTCGCCGGCGACGGGGATCTGCAGGTCGAGGGGGTGGTTGGTGGCCCGCAGCGTGCGGAACCCGGTCGCGACGTCCTTGCCGTCCGGGTCGAGCAGGCTGACCTCGAGCCGGGTCGCCGCCGGGATCGGTCTCGCCACGTGGGCGGCGATCGCGCGCAGCGGGCCGTCCTGCTGAACCGTCGCGGTGACCGGCGTGCCCGGGGCGAGCGTGGTGGTGCCGTCGCTGGCGAGGTCGTGCGGGGTGCCGATGACGGGGTTGCCGGTGGAGCTGACGTAGTAGCGCACGGCGAGCCGGTCGAGGACGGGGCTGGTGACGACCTGCGGGTCGGCGGCGATCGAGGGGAGCGTGGGCGGGTCGCGGAACTGGCCGCCGGGCAGGTCCTCGATGAGCTCGCCCATGCGCTCGTCGGAGAACGCGTGGCCGCCGAGGCTGCGCAGCTGGTGGATGGAGCTCTCGCCGGGAACCAGCGTGTTGGTGGGGCTGGCGTAGCGGCCGTCGCCGAGGTGCGCGGCGAGGTAGCGGTGCACGTCGGTCTCGGGGTAGAAGGTGTCCCGGTCGCTGCGCACCCAGTAGGGAACGGCGAAGGTGAGCGCCTGCGCGGCGATGAGCAGCGGGATGGCGACGAGCGCGACGGTGCGGACCGCACGGGCGCGCCCCCACCGGGCGAGCGCGACGCAGAGCCCGGCGGCGGCGACGAACGCGACGCCGATGAGGACCTGCTGGTCGAAGTTCTCGAGCCGGCGGGGGCGGTTGTCGGCGAGCGTGCGGGCCGCGTACCAGAGCCCGGCGGTGCCGGCGGCGGCGCCGAGCCAGACGGCCGGGCCCCACAGGCGGCCGAGCGCCCCGCGGCGCCGCGCCTCCCGCACGCGCTGCGCGAGCAGGTCGAACCCGACCGCGGCGAGCACGGCGACGAGGAAGCCGAGGACCGAGCGCAGCCGGCCGACGAAGTTGTCGGCGAACAGCACGGGCAGCCGCTGCGCGACGGCCAGCGGCGGGCCGCCGGCGTAGACGAGCAGCACGCACACGCCGATGGCGGCGACCAGGTAGACCCAGACGCCGCGGGGGAGCAGGCCACGCCCGGCACGCACCGCGGCGAGCGCGACGAGAGCGAGCAGGAGGGCGGCGGCGCCGACGTAGGAGACGGCCTCGACGAGGTTGGTGCCGGCGAACCATGCGGGCGGGCGCAGCGGGTCGGTCGAGCCGAGCGCCCAGGGGGCGATGGCGGTGATGAGGGCGCGGTAGGGGATGACGTCGTCGGGTGTCTGCGCGCGGCCCCAGACGTAGGCGTGGGACATGAAGTAGCCGAAGGGCACCAGCTGGACGGCGGCGAGCGCCACCGCGCCGGCGATCGCCGCGACCCCGCCCGCGACGACGGCGGTGGCCCGTTTCCAGTGGGTGCGGTACTCGGCGAGCACCCGGATGAGGAAGTAGGCGCCGCCGGCGGCGAGGGCGTACCCGGTGACGGCGGGGAAGCCGCCGAGCAGCATGCAGGCGGCGGCGAGGCAGACGAGCACGCCGTCGGTGAGCCGGCGTCGTTGGACGAGCCGTTCCACCGCCCAGAACAGGAGGGGGATGAAGGCGGCGGTGCGGGTGTGCGTCCAGCCCGTCCAGGCGATCATGAACGCGCTGGTGGCGAACACGAGCCCGCCGACGAACGAGGCCGGTTTGCCGAGCCCGAGCCGCCGCCCGAACAGGTAGGTTCCGCCCACCGAGACGCCGACCTCGAGGACCTTGACCCAGGCGGGCGCGAACCAGGTGGGCAGGATGTAGAACGGCAGGCTCAGCGGGGAGAGGAACGCGTTGTTCGGGACGGCGCCGAGGGGGGTGCCGCCGACCATGAAGGGGTTCCAGGCGCCGCCACTCCCGCTGAACAGGAGGTCGGTGAACAGCGCGGTCTGGGGCAGCACGCCGTCCGCGATGTCCTGGAGGTAGGTGTTGCGCGGCACCACGCCGGAGAGCACGGTCGAGCCGTACGGCGCCCAGCGCGCGAGCAGGTCGGTAGGCCCGAAGATCCCCCGCCCGACCAGCGGCCACCCGATCCCCACCACGACGAACCCGACGACGGCGAGCCAGATGACCCACGGGAGCAGCCGCCCGAGCCCGCCTTCGCGGCCGGGTATGTCGGGCTGGTCGGGCTGGTCGGGTTGGTCGGGTTGGTCGGGAGCAGCGTCCGGCAGGGCCTGATGCTCGTCCTTCAGCACGTCGCTCAAGGGTCCTCCCTCACCCGCAGCCCGAAGGCTATCTGCCACCCGGCACACCCCGCAGACCGACCGCACGCCGGTCACGGCGCGAGTTGTCCACACCACCACCCCTGACCTCGGCAAACCGTCGGTGGCCCCCGGTACGCTGGAATTCGGGGGGCCGGAGGCCACCACCCGCCGGCTCACCGCGCGATTCAGGTGGGACTGTCCACAGCCGTCCGTCCACGCGCGCGGAATTGTCGGTGGCGCTCACTACGCTGGGAATCGGGGGGCCGGAGGCCGCCCTCGTCGCTCCGGCAGCCATTATCGCGCCGACGCCCGGACCCGCCGTCGCGGGCTCCCGTCTCGTGGCCGCATCCCGTTCAGCCGTCGTAGCGACTCGCCGTTGTGCCCCTCCGCCGTCGCTCCTGGACTTCAATCTCACCGGGGCTCCGGACATCGTGGGGTCGGATGCCGCGCTCGCCGCCGTCCGTCGGTCGACGCGGGTCCCGTCGCGCTCATCGGTAGGCGAAGATCAAGCCGCAGAGGCTCCGGGTCTCCGCCGAACGGCGCCGCCCCAGGCGATTACCGGCCTTCGTGTGCCATCGACTCTGCCGCGGCCACGTCCCCGGCCATGGCACGCCGTCGCTCCAAAGGCCGAAACGGGGCAATCGTCGGCGTCGCGCCGCCACGCGCGGCATGCCGCCGGTCAGAGGCGTACCCCTCGACATCGGCCGACGTGATTCCTCCACCACGCCGACGACCTGCGGCCCGCGCTCCTCGACCCGGACCAGGCCGCCGCATGGCGCAGCCCTATCAGGGTCGGCGGATCAGCCCACCACCGTGTCGTCCAGGTGCGCGGCATACTCGGCGGAGCGGACGTCGGCCACCTGCCGATAGCGGGTGATCCGGTCCGTCCACTCGGTTCGCACGCCGAACGCGGCGTCGGCGAACGCCGTGTCCCGGATCGCGTCCGCGAGATCGTCTGCCCGGTCCGCGCTCAGTACCCGGACCGGATCGCCGATCGCGGTGCTGTGCGGGGGCACGAAGAAGCCCTCCGGCAGCACGGTTCGCGCGTGAACCAGCGCGCCCACCGCCACCGACGCGCCGTCGCCGAGTCGGGCGAGCTGGAGCACGGTCGCCTGCGCGGCCAGGTAGGCACACCGCCCCACGGTCGCGCCCAGCACTGTCGCATGTGGTCCGATGAACGTGTGGTCGCCCACGGACACCGCGGCGTCCACATCGGTCACGGCGGTTGCCCGCAGCACCGCGTGCTCGGACACGATCACCGACTCGCTCACCTCGACCCGTGACCCCTCCGCGTCGAGCACCGCGCCGTACAGGATTCGCGCGTTCGGGCCCACCCGCACATCACCGACCAGGGTGGCGTTCGGCGCCACCCACGCGGTCGGGTCGACGAGCGGCTCAGCGCCCCGATGCCGGATCAACATGTGTCCGATGGTGGTCCGCGCCGCGCGGTCGTGCTGGCGGGAATCGGACGTGACGTTTCCGGCCGCCCGGAGGCTCGCTACGGATCGTCGATGCCCGTGGCGTGCAGCGAATGGCCTTCACCATGCCCGAAACGACCGCGCCCGGCGCCCGGTGAGGGCGTGCGCGTGAGTCCTGAAGAGCCTGTCAACGCCACGAGCTCGCGGGGCTCGGGTGACCGCGTTCGATCGCGTCGATGTCGGCGAGCAGCCGGGTCTTCTGCTCGTCCGGGCAGAACGCCGCACGCACACCGGCCCGGGCCAGGTCCGCGAGCTCGGAGCGGCCGAGGCCGAACTGTTCGTGGCACTGCAGGTACTCCCTGTTGAGGTCGGTGTGGAACATGCCCGGATCGTCGGTCGCGAGCGTGACCGGGACGCCGGCGTCGAGCAGCCTGGGTAACGGATGCTCGAGAAGCGACCGCACCGCCCTGGTCCTGATGTTCGAGGTCGGGCACACCTCGACGGGAATGCCCTCCCCGGCCAGGTGTGCGAGCAGTTCCCGGTCGGCGACCGCGCTCGTGCCGTGCCCGATCCGCTCCGCGTGCAGGTCGCGTAGGGCGGACCAGATCGTCTCCGGACCGGTCGTCTCCCCGGCGTGCGGTACCAGGTGCAGGCCGCCGTCGCGGGCCATGTCGAACGGGTCGCGGTACAGGTCCCTCGGCACACCCACCTCGTTGCCGCCGAGACCGAACGCCACTGTCCCTTCCGGACGGTGCCGCAGCACCCACTCCGCGGTGGCGATGCCGTGGTCGTAGCCCAGCGAGCCGGCGATGTCGAACACCCACGCCATGTCGACCCCGTGCCGCTCGCGGGCCAGGGCGCGACCCACCGTCAGCGCCTCGGCCAGCTCGTCCGGTTCGATCCCCATCAGCACGTGGGACACCGGCGTGACCGTGACCTCGGCATAGCGCACCGTGTTGCGGGCCAGATCCGCGGCGAGCCCGTCGATCAGCGCCGTGATGTCCGCGCCCGAGGTCACCAGCCTCGTCACCTTGACGTAGACCTCGATGAAGTGCGCGAAGTCGGTGAACTCGTAGAACGCGACGAGCGCGTCCCGATCGGTGGGCACGTCGAGCTCGGGATGTCGCTCGGCCAGCTCAAGGACGGTGTCGACGGACGCCGAACCCACGAGATGGACGTGCAGTTCGGCCTTGGGGAGCGCGGAGACGAAATCGAACACATGACCATATTGCCTGACCGCGCCGACGAAAAGGCAAGCCACGATCGGGTGACTTCCGATCGTGTAGACCTCACAGCATCTGATTTTGGTTGGTGATCTGTTTACTGCCGAATTATTCGGTAGGACTTCCACTGGGCATGTGTCGCGTGGTCCGATCGTGACGTCCTGTCGCTTCGTCATGGAGGTAGCAGATGCGCAGACTTCGAGTCGCCGTCGCGTTAGCCGGCGCGGTACTCGCCTCGTCCGCCGTGGTGGTGCTCGGCGCATCGCCGGAGGCCAGCGCCGCGCCCGCCTATCAGATGCCCTTCCCCTGCGGCCAGGTCTGGGACGGGCAGACGAGGACCGATCACAGTCCGGCGAACGCGGTCGACCTCAACCGCCCGAACGACGACGGCGACCCGGTCGCCGCGGCCGCCGCGGGGCGGGTGTCGCGGGTGGCCAACGAGGGTTCCACCAGCTACGGCCGGTGGATCGAGGTCGATCACGGCAGCGGCTTCACCACTCGCTACGCACACCTGTCGGTGCAGCGGGTGGCGGTCGGCGACCAGGTCGCGCGAGGTCAGTTGATCGGCAACGTCGGCAGCACGGGCGGATCGACCGGCCCGCACCTGCACTTCGAGGAGCGATCGGGCGGCAGCGCCGTCAAGATCTCCTTCAACGGCTCCCAGATCCACTACTGGGGAACTCGCAGCTACACCAGTCACAACACCTGCGAGGCGAACAACCCGTACACCCCGCAGGCGGCCTGCGGCAGCGGGTTCCAGGTGATCGACCACGCGTCGCTCGGCTCGGGCGGCACCGTCTACCTGCTGTACAAGGACGGCGTCAACTGTGTCGCGACCATCAAGGCGACCTCGATCGGTACCGCGTCGGCCACCTCGGCGTTCCTGGAGGTGCAGGGCGGGACGCGAACGACCGACTCCGGTTCGTTCTCCTACTACGCCGGACCGGTGAAGAAGTCGGCCGCCGGCACGTGCGTGAAATGGGGTGGCTCGGTGGGTTCCCACGCCTACACCAGCCCGTTCGAGCACTGCGGATGAGCTGACCCGGGGCGCCGGCGATCTCGCGCCGGCGCCCCGAGGGCGGGAAGGCGCGGCAGGGTAGCCGCACCCACCGACATTCCGGCCTCTCGCGGGTCCGGCGTGCGGCGAGTTGTACACAGTGCCACCACTTGTCCACAGAACGGGGTCGACGGTCCCCGCGACGGCCCGTTCCCGCGCACTGTGGACGCATGACATCGCCACCGGCCCCACCCTCCCTGACCAACGGCATCTACCTCGACGACCTCGGCGAACTGGTCGCCGCCATCCCGAGCATGATCGGTTTCCCGCCGGCGGACTCGCTCGTGCTGGTCACCTTCCACGTCACCGACCGGCTCCAGCTCGGCGCCACCGTGCGCATGGACCTGCCGCATCGGTGCCACGGACCCGACGTCGTCGGCCAGCTGTGCCTCGCGACCGTCGCCCACGAACCCGACGTGATCCTCCCGGTGGTCATCGGTGGCGGATGCGCCGATCCGCCGGACCTTCCCTACCGCTGGTTGATCGACCTGGTGGCGCGCGAGCTGGACGAGATCGGCGTTCCGATCGTGCACGCGCTCTGGGTGCCGGCGGTCGAGCACGGCGAGACATGGTGGTGCTACGAGGACGAGGAGTGCACCGGGCAGGTGCGCGACCCGGACAGCTCGGCGCTCGCCGCCCTGCACACCGTCGCCGGCGCCGTGCGCTACGCGAGCCGTGCCGAGATGGCCTCGCACCTCGCGCCGGACCGGGAGGACCGGGTGGCGCACCGTGCCCAGCTGCTCGCCGAGCGCACGGACGACGTGGACATCGGGCCCGCCGAGAGGTGGGCCTCCGTACGGGAGGTGGTCGACGCCACCGTCGACCGCACCCTGCCGGAGCTGGACGACACCCGGATCGTGCGGCTCGCCGAGGCGTTGTGCGACCCGCTCGTCCGCGACAACTGCCTCACGCTGCTGCTTACCGAGCAGGCGGACGCGGCCGAGCGACTGTGGACGGAGCTCACCAGGGCCGTACCGGCACCGGAGCGTGCGGAGCCGGCGAGCCTGCTGGCCATGCATGCCTATCTGCGCGGCGAGGGCGTGCTCGCGAACATGGCGCTGGACGTGGCGCTGGGCGCCGACCCCGATCACCAGCTCGCCCTGCTCCTGCGGGAGTCGATCGACCGTGGCACGCCGCCGGGCACGCTCCGCCGGATGCTCGCGGACAGCGTGGCGTGGGCGGAGCAGGCCGACGTCGGTGCGGAGGAAGGATGACCCGCGCGAACCTGGGCAGGGCCGCCGTCAGTGTCCGGCGCGTGACCGGGCGAACTGCCACGCGTCCCGGACGATGCCCTCGAGATCGACGTGTCTCGGCTTCCACCCGAGTTCCACCTGAGCGAGCTCGCTGGACGCGACCAGTGTCGCGGGGTCACCCGCGCGCCGGTCCTTCGGCTCGGCGGGGATCGCGTGGCCGGTCACCGCCCGGCAGGCGTCGATGACCTGGCGCACCGAGAACCCGATGCCGTTGCCCAGGTTGTAGATCCGGTGCCGGGAGGGCGTGGCGTTCTCGAGTGCCAGCAGGTGCGCGTCGGCGAGGTCGTTGACGTGGATGTAGTCGCGAACGCAGGTGCCGTCCTCGGTGGGGTAGTCCTCGCCGTAGACGTGGATGCTCTCCCGCTGCCCGAGGGCGACCTGCAGGACGAGCGGGATCAGGTGCGTCTCGGTGGTGTGCCGCTCACCGAACGCGCCGTAGGCACCGGCGACGTTGAAGTACCGCAGGCTCACCGCGGACAGGCCGTACGCGGTGGCATAGGAGGTGATCGCATGGTCGATGGCCAGTTTGGAGGCGCCGTACGTGTTGGTCGGGCGGGTGGCCGCGCTCTCCGGGATCGGCACTCGCTCCGGCTGGCCGTACACCGCCGCCGTGGAGGAGAAGACGAGTCGCGGCGTCGCCGTCGCCCGGATCGCGTCCAGCAGGCGTAGGGCGGTGAACACGTTGCCCCACCAGTACTTCGCCGGGTCCGCCATCGACTCGCCGACCAGTGACTTGGCGGCGAAGTGCAGCACTCCGTCGAATCCCTCGGCGAGAAGTGAATCGGCGGCGTCCGCGACGTCGGCCTCGACGAAACGGCAGCCGGCCGGCACCGCGTCGGCGTGTCCGGTGGTCAGGTCGTCCACCACGACGACGTCGTGCCCGGCCTCGACCAAACGGGCGGCGCACACGCTTCCGACATACCCGGCCCCGCCCGTCACGAGCAGCTTCACCGCGGTCCTCGCTTCCTCAGGTTCGCGGGTCGCCGCCCGCTCGGTCAGATCGGTCAGATGTCGCGGCCGGCACCCGGTGAGGGCACCGCCGTGAACAGACCCGGCGCCGGCAGCGAGCGTTCGGCGAACGCGGCGTGCACCTTGTCCGCGATGGTGCCCCGCTCGTCGTGCGGCACCAGGGCGATCGCGGAGCCGCCGAAGCCACCGCCGGTCATCCTGGCACCGAGCGCTCCGGCGGCGCGCGCGGCGTCCACCGCGACATCCAGCTCGCGGCAGGACACCCGGTAGTCGTCACGCAGGCTCGCGTGGGATGCGGTGAGCAACCGGCCGATCTCGGCGATCCGGCCCGCGCGCAACAGGTCGACCGTGCTCCGGACACGGTCGTTCTCGGTCACCACGTGCCGGACCAGCGGGCGCAGATCGTCGGGCAGGCCGGCGAGCGTGTCGTCGAGCCCGTCCGGCTCGACGTCGCGGAGAGCGGACACGTCGAGCAGACCGGCGGCGCGCTCGCAGCCGGCCCGCCGGTCCCGGTAGCCGGACTCGCCGTGCGAGTGCCTCGCTCTGGTGTCGATCACCAGGACGTCCAGGCCCGCCGCGGCGGCGTCGAAGGGGACCTGCTCCATCTCGCCGGAGCGGACGTCGAGGAACAGCACGTGCGCCTCGATGCAGCACAGCGAGGCGGTCTGGTCGAGCAGGCCGGTCGGGACGCCGACGAAGTCGTTCTCCGAGCGCTGGACCCAGGTGGCGATCTCGGACCGGCTGGGCGCACCGGGCATGTCGAGTTCGGTGCCGGCCAGCCCCAGCAGCGCGAGCGCGGTCGCGCACTGCAACGCATGAGAGGAGGACAGACCCGCACCGGCCGGCACGTCACCGGCGATGACCAGATCGGCCCCGGAGGTGAAACCCTCATGACGCAACACCCAGCTCACGCCGGACGGGTACGCGGCCCACCCGGTGACCTTGCCCGGCTCCAGCGCGGCCACCGGGACCGGCTCGGCACGCTGCGGGCGACCGTCGTCGCCGACCGTGGTGACCGCGAACAGGCCGTCGGCGCGGGCCTCGGCGGCGACCGCGATCCGGAACGGCAGGGCGAAGGGCAGCACGTACCCGTCGTTGTAGTCGGTGTGCTCACCGATCAGGTTCACCCGGCCAGGGGCGGACCAGACGCCGGTCGGACCGTGCTCGTACAGGCTGGTGAACTCGTTGGCGGCGCGCGTCGGAACGTCGCCGCGGGTGGTGGCGGCGCCGCTCACCTGGTCCGCGGCCCTCTCGTCGCGTGCGCTCACTTCGCCCGGGCGAGGACCGCGTGCAGCACGGTCGGCACCACGTGGGCAGAGCTGTGCTCGCCGCTGACCTCGATCGCGTTGCCGGCGCCCTTGGACGGGCCGACGTGCACGGTCTGGCCAGGTACCACGCCCACGTCCTTGAGCTCGGCCATCAGGTCGGGATCGAGCTGGACGTGTTCGGCGATGCGGCGGATCTCGACCTTGCCGCCACCGCGCCGGGCGACGTCGTCCACCCGGACGAGGTCGGCCTCGACCGGCGGCGCGGGCTCGCCCTCGCCGAGCTTGTCCAGGCCGGGGATCGGGTTGCCGTAGGGGGACGTGGTGGGGTGGCCGAGCAGCTTGACCAGCTTGCGCTCGACGGCCTCGCTCATCACGTGCTCCCACCGGCACGCCTCGCTGTGCACGTGCTCCCACTCCAGGCCGATCACGTCGACGAGGAGACGCTCGGCGAGGCGGTGCTTGCGCATGACGGTGACGGCAAGCGCCCGGCCGTGGTCGGTGAGCTCGAGGTGGCGGTCGCCGGCGACGATGACCAGCCCGTCGCGCTCCATCCGGCCGACGGTCTGGCTCACCGTGGGGCCGCTCTGGCCCAGGCGCTCGGCGATCCTGGCACGCAGCGGGACGACGCCCTCCTCCTCGAGCTCGTAGATCGTCTTGAGGTACATCTCGGTGGTGTCGATGAGGTCGTTCACGCCATTCCCCTTCGTGCCGGGACAAGGTCGCGTCGGGTCCGGGCCGGGTCGCCCGCTGTGCTCGGTAGGCCGCCGGACCGGGGGCGCGCGCTCAGTGACACCCTGAGTGCAGCCACACCACGTCGTCGCGCGGACTCGTCGCCGACCATGCTAGTCGCTCGCCCGGCTGGGGCATTGTCATGGTCGCACAGGGTGAACGCCGGACGCCTGATCGGCCCGCACGGGCCGGCGGGGTTCGGTAAGAATGGCGCGGTGACCTCACCTCTCGTGTCGTGTTCGGAGCTCGCCGCGTCGTCGGCCGGCCCTCGTCCACCCGTCGTGCTGGACGTGCGGTGGCGGCTGGGCGGGCCGCCCGGGCGCGAGGAGTACGACCGTGGGCACCTGCCGAACGCGGTGTACGCCGACCTGGACACGGACCTCGCCGGACCGCCCGGCGCGGCGGGCCGGCACCCGCTGCCCGACCCGGACGACCTGGAGGGCGTACTGCGGGCGGCCGGCGTGCGCGGCGACCGGCCGGTGGTCGTGTACGACGCCGACAACGGGTCGATCGCCGCGCGGGCGTGGTGGCTGTTGCGGTGGGCCGGGCACGACCGGGTGGCCGTGCTGGACGGCGGGTTCGCGGCGTGGACCGCGGAGGGCCGGGCCGTCAGCACCGCCGTGCCGGTGCCGGAGCCGGGTGACATCACCGTGCGGCCCGGTGACATGCCCGTGCTGGACGCTGCCGGTGCCGCCGACCTCGCGCGGGACGGCGTGCTGCTCGACGCCCGGGCCCCGGAGCGCTACCGCGGCGATCTGGAGCCCATCGACCCGCGAGCGGGGCACATCCCCGGAGCGGTCAACGCGCCGTTCGCGGGGCACGTCGGTGAGGGCGGCCACTGGCAGCCGCCGGCGCGGCTCGCCGAGCGGTTCGCGGACCTCGGCGTCGCCGCCGGGGGACCGGTGGGCGCCTACTGCGGGTCCGGCGTGACCGCCGCGTCCGTGGTGCTCGCGCTGGAGGTGGCGGGCATCACGAGCCCGGTCGCACCGGCCGGGCTGTACGTCGGCTCGTGGTCGGAGTGGAGCGGGGCCCCCGACCGCCCGATCGCCACCGGCCCGGAGCCCGGTCGAGCACCTCGGCGGTGAGTGCGGGACACGGCGTGAACGGCCGGCGCGGGCGGAGCCGGGTGCATGCCCGCGGGACGGTTCGCAGGCGGGCTGGTGCGGCGTCGCGCGGCTAGGGTGACGTCATGGATCTGCCGGCTGCGATCGTCTGGGACTCCGCCCTGCTGGGCTACGACCTCGGCGGGGACCATCCGCTGCATCCGATCCGGCTGGAGCTGACCGTCCGGCTGGCGAAGGCGCTCGGCGTGCTGGACGGGGTCGAGTTGCTCGTTCCCGAGCACGCGCCCGACTCGGAGATCGAGCGGATCCACGACGCGGGCTACATCGCCGCCGTGCGGGAGGCGCCGATGGCCGGGTGGGACGTGGGCCACGGGCTCGGCACCCCCGACAACCCGATCTTCGACCGGATGCACGAGGCGTCCGCCATGGTCGTCGGCAGTTCGCTGCTCGCCGCGAAGCAGATCGCGTCCGGTGCGACCAGGCGCGCGGTCAGCATCGCCGGCGGGCTGCACCACGCGATGCGCGACCGGGCGGCCGGGTTCTGCGTCTACAACGACACCGCGGTCGCCATCTCCTGGCTGCTGGACAACGGGTTCGAGCGCATCGCCTACCTCGACACCGATGTCCACCACGGGGACGGCGTGCAGGACGCGTTCTACAACGACCCCCGGGTCCTGACGATCTCGATGCACCAGAACCCGCTGACCCTCTTCCCCGGCACGGGCTTCGCCGACGAGACCGGGGGTGAGGGGGCCCAGGGCGCCGCGGTCAACGTCGCGCTGCCGCCGTACACCGACGACCGAGCGTGGTTCCGCGCCTTCCACGCCGTCGTTCCCTCCCTCCTCCAGGCGTTCCGGCCGCAGCTGCTCGTCAGCCAGTGCGGCGTCGACACCCACGACGAGGATCCGCTGGCCTCGCTGTCCCTGTCGGTCGACGGCCACCGGCAGATCTACCGCACGGTGCGTGAGCTCGCGGAGCAGTACGCCGCGCGGCAACTGGCTCGCCTGCGGTGGTGGCGGCTACCAGCTGCTCCGCGTCGTCCCCCGCTCGTGGACGCACCTGATCGCGACCGTGCTCGACCGGGAGGTCGCTCCCGCCACGACGCTTCCTCGCGAGTGGACGGACTTCGTGGACACCATCGCGCCCGGTGCGGAGCTGCCGGTCGCGATGACGGACAAGAAGAGCACCGACTTCGAACCGTGGGACGGCACCGTCGACGAGCGGGTGGACAGCACCATCCGGGACACCCGGCGCGCCGTCTTTCCGTTGCACGGGCTGGATCCGGACGACCCTCGAGACTGACGACCCACCGGGCGACGGCCCACGGACAGACGATTCGAGCAGAGCGAACGAGAACGCGGCAGACCTGAGGACCGGGAGCGATGGATCCGTTCGACTACCCCAAGTGGTGGGAAGCGGACGTGGTGCTGTCCGACGGCGGCACCGTCCACTTGCGACCGATCGTGCCCACCGACGCCGACGAGCTGCTCGCCTTCCACGGCCGGATGTCGGAGCGCACCCGCTACCTGCGCTACTTCGGCGCCTACCCGCAGATCCCGCCGCGTGACCTCGAGCGCTTCACCACCGTCGACCACCACGACCGGGTCGCCTTCATCGCCACGCTGGGGGACCACATCATCGCGGTCGCGCGGTACGAGCGGATCGACGACACCGACTCGGCCGAGGTGGCGTTCGTCGTCGAGGACGCGCATCAGCACCGGGGGCTCGGGCCGATCCTGCTCGAACACCTGGCCGCCGCCGCCCGCGAGCGGCGCATCCGCACCTTCGTCGCCGAGGTGCTCGCGGAGAACTCGGCCATGCTCGGAGTGTTCCGCGCCGCCGGTTACCAGGTCGCCCGCGCCATGGAGGAAGGCGTCTTCCACCTCGAGTTCGCCATCGACCCCACCGAGAAGTCCGTGGCCGTCGCCCGGTCCCGCGAGCAGGCCGCCGAGGCGCGCAGCGTGCACAACCTCCTGCACCCGCGCTCGGTCGCCCTCATCGGCGCCTCCGCCGACCCGGACAAGATCGGCTACGCGGTCCTCGGCAACCTGCTGCGCGCCGACTTCACCGGCCCGGTCTTCCCCGTCAACGCCGACCGTCGGGCGGTGCGCGGCGTCCGGGCCTACCCGAGCGTCCTCGACATCCCCGACCCGGTCGACCTCGCCGTGGTCGCGGTGCCCGCCGCCGGCATCGACGACGTGATGGACGCCTGCCTCGCCAAGGGGGTCAAGGCGCTCGTCGTCATCTCCTCCGGCTTCGGCGAGACCGGCCCGCACGGCGAGAGCGCCGAACGCCGCCTCGTCGAGGAGGCCCGCGCGCACGGCATGCGCGTCATCGGCCCCAACGCGCTCGGCGTGATCAACACCGACCCCGGCATCCGGCTCAACGCCACCCTCGCGCCCCGCATCCCCGGTCGGGGCCGCACCGGCTTCTTCTGCCAGTCCGGCGCGCTGGGCATCACCATCCTCGCCGACGCCACCACCCGCGGGCTCGGCCTGTCCACGTTCGTCTCCGCCGGCAACCGGGCCGACGTCTCCGGCAACGACCTGCTGCAGTACTGGGAGACCGACCCCGCCACCGACGTCGTCCTGCTCTACCTCGAGTCCTTCGGCAACCCGCGCAAGTTCGCCCGGCTGGCCCGCCGCCTCGGCCGGGTCAAACCCGTCGTCGTCGTGAAGTCCGGGCGCAACGCCGTGCTGCCCGCGCTCGCCGCCACGTCGGTCGACGTCGACGAGGCGAGCGTCGCGGCCCTGTTCGAGCAGGCCGGCGTCATCCGCGTCGAGTCGATCGCCCAGCTCTTCGACACCGCGCTGCTGCTCGCCCACCAGCCGCTGCCCGGCGGGGAGCGGGTCGCCGTCGTCGGCAACTCCGCCGCGATCGGCGTGCTCGCCGCGGACGCCGCGCTCGCCCACGAGCTCGTGCTCGCCACCGCCCCGGTCGACGTCGGCGCCGCGGCCGGGCCGGACGTGTTCGCCGAGGCGGTCCGCCGGGCGCTGCGCGACCCGGACGTCGACTCGCTCGTCGTGGTGTTCGTGCCGCCCCTGTCGGTGCCGGGCACCGCCTACGCCCGCGCCATCCGCGACGCGGTCGCCGAGCTCGACGAGCGCAAACCCATCGTGTCGACCTTCCTCGCCACCGAGGGCATCCCCGACGAGCTCGCGGTCCCCGGTCCCGGCGGCGCGCCCGGCCGCGGCTCGATCCCGTCCTACCCCAGCCCCGAGCGCGCCGTGCTCGCGCTCGCCCGCGCCACCCGTTACGCCGCGTGGCGCGAGGCACCCCTGGGCGAGCTGGTCCGCCCCGAGGACGTGGACGCCGACACCGCGCGGAAGATCGCCGAACAGTCCGATGTGGATGTGGACGGAACGGAACGGACGGTCGAGCTGTCCGACGCGGACACCGTGCGGCTGCTGGGCTGCTACGGCATCGGCGTCGTGCCCTACCGGGTGGCCGCGAGCGCCGACGACGCGGTCGCCGCGGCCGGGGAGCTCGGCTTCCCGGTGGCGGTCAAGGCGACCGGCGAGCGCTTCTGGCGCCGCGCCGACCTCGTCGGAGTCCGGCTCGACCTGTCCACCCCGGACGCCGTGCGCGCGGCGTACACCGACATGACCGGCCTGTCCGGTACCGCCGAGGTCTACGTCCAGCGCATGGCCCGCAAGGGCACCGGCTGCGCGGTCGGCGTCCAGGACGACCCGTCGTTCGGCACGCTGGTCTCCTTCGGCCTCTCCGGCGTGGTCAGCGACCTGCTCGGCGACCGCGCCTACCGGGCGCTGCCGCTCACCGACGTCGACGCCGCCGCGCTCGTGCGCGCCCCCAGGGCGGCGCCGCTGCTCACCGGCTACCGGGGGAGCGAGCCCGCCGACCTGGACGCGCTCGCCGACCTGGTCGTGCGGGTCGCCGCGCTCGCCGAGGACGTGCCGCGGGTCCGCTGGCTCGCGCTGGAGCCGATCCTGGCCTCGGCCGGCGGCGCAGACGTGGTCCGCGCGCGGATCAAGGTCGGGCCGCACCCGTCGTCGCAGGACAGCGGGCCGCGCCGGCTGCGGTCGCTGACCGAACAGGTCATCCGAAAGTAGGGTTTGCGCCCCCGGATGCAACGCGCCGCGCGGCGCGGCTCGTCCTCCCCACATGAAACGCCTGGGAACCGTCGTTGGCGCCGGCGTTCTGCTCTTGCTCGCGAGCGCTTGCGCCAACCAGCAGGAGAGCAACGACAACGCGGGCGACTCCCGCCCCGCCGAGCACACGTCGGCACCGGCGAGCACACAGCCTGACCGGCAGCCGGCCAGGACGCCCCCGTCCGGCGGCGAGAAGGTCAGCGCCGGCCAGATCGACGCCACCGCGCTGCCGCGCGGCTACCCGGTCATGGTGTGGACCGAGGGCGACGGCACCACCGTCGGCGTGGTCGCGCAGGAGGGCGGCTGCGGCCGGTCCAGCGTCGAGAACGCCGAGACCGGCAGCCGGGTCGTCATCACCATGATCGAGACCGTGCCGAGCGAGCCCACGGCCTGCACGATGGACCTCCGCTACCCGAAGCTGACCACCCAGCTGACCGCGCCGCTCGCCGACCGCGAGGTCGTGCTGAAGAACGAGCAGCGCAAGAGCTGACCCGGCCTGGTGCCCCGGCCGCGCTCGCCCCGGCGCGACCGGGGCACCTCTCCTTCGTGCAACCCGCCTGCCTGCCGCTACCGTCCTCTCACCATGAGGGCACTGTGCATCGCGACCCTGGCCGCGGCCGCCGTGGTCGGGCTCGCCGCGTGCGGGCAGGACACCGCAGCGCCGGCGGGTGGCCACGCGACGAGTTCGGCGGTCACCTCGGCCGGCAACCCGTCGCCGCCCGCGGTCGAGCGTGGAACCGACCGAGCCGAGCGGCAAGCCGCCGAGCGGCACGGAGCCGTCCGCGCCGGTATCGCTGTCGCCGACCGGCGTGGTCGTGCCCGACGGCGTGACCCAGGTGCCCGCCGACCAGGTCGACGCCAGCGCGCTGCCCGCCTACTACGAGCACCGCGGCGAGGTCTGGGTGTTCGACGACGGCTACTCCCTGCAGATGTTCGCCGCCGCCAGCAGCGGCTGCACCGACGCGGAGGCCGTCGTGGTCGACCAGTCCGGCAGCGGCGTCCGGATCACGCTGCGCCCGCTGCCCGAGACGCCGGGCGGGCGCCCCGACGGCGGCGCCTGCACCGCGGTGATGACGCCGCGGCCGGTCACCGTCACCCTCGACGCGCCGCTCGGCGACCGGATGATCCACCTCGGGATCGGTCGTTAGGGCTCAGCGTGATTCAACGTCTTCGAGGTCGGGCGTGTTGGGTTTGGGTGTCAGGGTGTAGTTCCACTGGCCGTGTAGGTCGTGGCGGATCAGTGGTAGGGCGTTCATGACCTTGTCGCTGATCTTGATGCCGGTGGGGTAGCTGCCGGTGTCCATGACGGCTTTCACCGTCAGCCCGGTATTGGTCGTGGTTGCGCCGATCAGCGAGACGGCGGTCTCATGGCTGGTCAGAGGTGTTCCACGCCAGTTCATGGTGATCGCGGAGAACAGCCGATGCTCTATCCGGTTCCACTTTGACGTACCCGGCGGCAGGTGCAGCACGGTGGTCGCCAGGCCGGTCTCGGTGGCGAAGGCGGCCAGTTCGGTCTTCCAGGCACGCAGCCGGTTGCCGTTGGACCCGCCGGAATCGGCGGTGATCGTGAGCGTCGTCGCGGCCGGGTAGGCGGCTTTGCCCTGGCTGTTCCACCAGGTCCGCAGGGTGTTGACGGCGAACGCGGCGGTGTCGTGGTCACGGCCGACGTTCACCCAGCCGGCGTTGGCGCCGATATCGTAGATCCCGTAGGGGATGGCCTTGCCCAGCTCCTTGTCGGGGAAGTCATGCACGTTGACCTTCACCGGGTCGCCGGCCGGCCGCCATTCCTTGCCGACGTTCTTGAAGTTTCCGATCAGCTCCTTCTTCTTGCAGTCCACGCTTACGACCGGTTCACCGGCCGCCAGTGCGGCTGTGACCTGCTCGTTGAGGTAGCCGAACTGGGCGTCGCGGTCGGGGTGCTGGTGCCCCTCGATGGTCTTGGCGTTGCCCTGCAGCGAGTAGCCGTCCTCGTGCAGGATCCGGGCCACCACGTTCTCCGTGCACTGATGCCCGAGCCGAGCCAACTCCCCGACCAGGTGCGATAGCGACTTCGTGGTCCAGCGCAGCGGGTTCATCGGATCGCCGCGGGTCTCCGGCTCGACCAGGGCGTCCAGGTCCGCGGCCAGTGCCGGATCCAGGACCTCAGCGCGCTTGCGACCACCGCCGGGGCCGCGGGAGCGTCCTGTCGGCAACGGCTGCGGGTCGTCGAGCTCGTCCCGGCCGCGCCGGACCGTCTCCGCGGCCGCACCGACCGCCCCGGCAACCCGCGTGACCCCACCTCTGCCGAGGTCACGGGCCTCGTTCCCCAACCACATCCGCCGCTGGCGTTCGGTCAGGTGCGGCCGGATCGCGTCGTATCGACGGACCAGGGACTCCATATCGGCGGGCATAGCAGAAAACGTAGTCGCCACGAACCCCAATAGTGGGCTTATTTCACTACGAGCCCTTAGTGTCCCGCGCCGGAAATCTGGAACCAATTCGCCGGCCCCATCTGCGCGGGACACTAGCCTCAAGGCCGTGAAGTTAAGGGTTGGGTGCGGTTGTCCAGCCGGTTGAAACGAGCAACGGAGTCCCTGCTAGAACGGTGTCGACCAAGATCACCAGATAGCAGAAACTCCGTTGGATACTCAGTCTGTCATCACCCGCACCATCACCGTGGCCGGGGGCCGCTACGCGCCCGGCCACCTCGGTGAACTCACCCAACACCTGCCCTTCGAGATGGTCGATGAGGCACTGGCCGCGACCCGCACCACCCAGACCCGGTTACGGGATCTGCCGTCGCGGGTCGTGGTCTACCTGCTGCTGGCCGGCTGCCTGTTCGGCGAAGTCGGCTACCTCGGGGTGTGGCGCAAACTCACCGACGCCCTGACCGGCCTACCCCTGGCCACCCCCACCGCCGGTGGGTTGGCCCAGGCCCGCCACCGTGTCGGGATCGCACCGCTGCGGTGGCTGTTCGATCTGCTCCGCGGTCCCGCCGCCACCGGCCGACAACCCGGAATCCGGTGGCGGGGCCTGCTGGTCTGCGCGATCGACGGCACCACCCTGACCGTGCCCGACAACCCCCGAATCCTGGCCCGGTTCC
>CAVSGQ010000021.1:0-337210 GCA_963727495.1 uncultured Actinomycetota bacterium
AGGCCGGCTTCAACTTCGCCGACACGACAGAACTTCCAGGTCCGCTACGAGGTGGAGCCGGCGGTCTCCGCGCCAGGGCACCTACCGCAACGTGCTCGGCAACTCGGCGCTCGCCCTCGGCTTCGTCGCCGCCAGCCGGCGCAGCGGCCTGCCGCTGTTCCTCGGCGCTATCCGATCACCCCGGCCTCGTCGCTGCTCCACAAGCTGGCGGGCCTCAGGCAGTTCGGGGTGACGACGTTCCAGGCGGAGGACGAGATCGCCGGCCAGATCGGGGCCATCGGCGCTCCTACGGCGGCCAGATGGCGTGACCCGTCGTCGGGCCCGGGCATCGCGCTGAAGACCGAGGCCATCGGCCTCGCGGTGATGATCGAGCTGCCGCTGGTGTCGTCGACAGTCCAGCGCGGCGGCCCGTCGACCGGCCTGCCCACCAAGACCGAGCAGTCGACCTCTAGCAGTCGGTGTTCGGCCGCAACGGTGAGTCGCCGCTGCCGGTGTCGCCGCGTCGTCGCCGAAGGACTGCACGGGTGGCGGCCGGCCGGGCTGATCGCTTACCTGTTCGGGCCGGGACGGCATTCGAGGAGCACCGGAACCCGAGGGTGGTGGCCAGCTGGGATGGTGCGCCCGGCTTCCATCAGCCGCCGAAGCTGCCCGCCGTGCAGGTGGCCAGCGGGGGACGAGGTGATCGAGCCTGGCGAGTTCGACTTCGACTTGCGCCCGCTGAACGCGACGATGGAGGAGTGGCCCCGGCGGGCAAAGCTCCCGGTGACCAATCCGCCACCCATACCGGTGGCGTCCGGTGTCCCGGCCACACGGCGAGGAGGTCGAGTACTGGTCGGAGTGGCTGCGCGCCGCGGGCAAACGCAAGCCGCCGCGGGAGGCGCCGGAATGGGTGCGCTGGCACCGGTACGACCCGAAGGCGCAGCGGATCGTGCTGCGGCCCGGGTACGTGTGGCACTGCCCCGTCAGGTTGGCGCCCGACGACCCGACCCTGACCGATGCGCAGTGGGAGATGATCGCGCAACGGCTGATGGCGGCCACCGGGCTCCAGCAGGAGGGTTGCCGGTGGATCGCGGTGCGGCATGCCGATGACCACATCCACCTGGTCGCCACGCTCGTGTCCGAGAGGACCGGTCGACGGGTCTACCCGCGCAACGACTTCGCCAAGTTGCGCGACGGCGTGCCAGCGGCTGGAGAAGGAACTGGGTTTGACCCCGACCCCGGATATCGATTGGACCGCGTCGCGTCAACCACGCGCCGCGAGGTGGGCAAGGCCGAGCGCACCGGGCGCGGGGAACCTGCCCGGGTCGAGCTTCGGCGCGTGGTGAGCCAGGCCGCGGCGGCCGCCCGGGACGGCGGGGAGTTCCTGCGGCTGCTCCAGCAGGAAGGCCTCGTGGTGCGGGTACAGCGCACCAGCGACGGCCAGGTCCGCGGCTACGCGGTCGGGCTCCCCACGGACGTGACCGCCGAGGGCACGCCGGTGCTCTACTCCGGGAGCAAACTCGCCCGGGATTTGACGTGGCCGAAGCTGCTCGAGCGGTGGGCCAGCACACCCACCCACGAACCCGCCCCGCTCCCGCGCACCGAGACCGGCCATCCCACACCAGCCGCACGCCGCGCGGTCCTGGCCGAGGCGGCCGAGGTGGTGAACCGCGCCGCCGCCACGCTCCACGCCGGCCACGAAGACGGGGACGGCATCGGCCACGCCACCGGCGAAGTTCTCGCGACGTTGTCCGCGGCCAAGGAAGGCCGCGAGCCGGGCGAGCTCAGCGCGGTGCTCGACACCTTCGACCGCGCCACCCGGACACCCGAACGGGTGCTGCCCGGCGAGTTGGGGCCGTTGGCTCGCGAGCTGCGGTGGGCCGCCCGCCACCTCGCCCGCGTCGGTGCCCTGTCCGGGCGCGGGCACGAGAAGTTCGCGACCGCGGCGCTGCTGGTTGCGCTCGCGTCGCTGATCGCCGAGATCGGCGCGTGGCAGCAGATGCGCGGGCGCGTCCACCAAGCCGCCGCCGCGCACCGTGCCGCGCGAGCGATCCCCACAGATACGGCGGCAAGGCCGACCCGACTCGGTGCCGGCACGAGGCCCGAGCCGCCCAGGGAGAGAACAGTGCATGCGGCCCAGCCTGCTCACCACAGCCGGGTCCAGACCCCACCCGCACAGGTACCGCAGGCGCAGGCACCGCGACGACGCGGACCACGCTGACGCCTGTGCATGCGGCCAGGGACCCGCTTCGCCCGCCGGGCGACGGGCTCAGGGCACGCGGAGCCGACCTCCACAGGGACCCGGACCGGACCAGCGTCCGGACCGGAGTGCGGTGGGCCGGCGTCCGGTCAACGCGCCGTGGAGGTCCGCCAGGACGAGGTCAGTGACCGGTCCGGTCCAGGTGCCCCACCGGACGGCCCGCTGCCCGTCCCAATCCCACTCCACGATTGGCCGGCACACCGTCACATCCGATGTGCGCGCGTGCTCGATTTGGTCGTGCCGGCGGAGGCCATCGAGCTGATGGTCGCGGCGGTGCTTTCCTTGCAGGCGACTGTGGATCCTGGGGACTGGGGTGGCCCAGTATCCGCCTCGTCATGGTCGGTCGGCTGGGTGATTTCCCGTCAAGAAGCTGGTGCGAGCGATGCTGCGAGGTTCGTGTCGGTGCGGCGGGTCGGGGGAGGCGCGACGAATGTGGTTATCACGCCACGCTCGCCGGCGTAGCGCACCACCATCTCGTAGTCACCGATACTGGCGAGGTTGCCGCCGCTGCGTCGAACGAAGTCGGACAGCAGTTGGAGCAGCTGTCCGGTGTCTGTCGGGTCGGCGATGGTTCGGATGGTGGTGCGGGATTGGCCGAGGTGCACCATCTCGAGGTCGAGCTCCTCGGCGTGGTCGGAGTCGGCAAGCGGCTCCGGAGGCTCGACGTGAGGCCCGGTTTGGGGCGCGGCTGCGGGCGCGATGTCGGTTGGGGGCGCCAGGAAGAGGCTGGGGCGGCCGCGGCCGCCTCTGGTGATCAGGTTCCATGTCCGTAGCAGTTCGACGGCACGGTGCGCGGTGCCGACCGAGACGCCGTGCGTGGCGGCTAGTTCGTTGATCGGAGGCACGCGATCGCCTTCGGTGAACTGGCCGGCGAGGAGTTGTTGGCGGAGGTCGATCGCGATGGTTTCGTACGGTCCGCGCGGCTGTGTGGTGGCGCGCTCGGCAGGGCTGGGCAGGACGGGACGGGCGGGCATCCGGCTGTGGAGTGCGGTTGCGGCGCGCTGATCGGCCTCGGAGACGAACGCGGCGTACACCTTGAGCGTGGTCGTTCCTCCGCCACCGTGCCCCAACCGGCCAGCGACGGTGCGGATGTCAACCCCGGCGAGGATGAGCTCGGTTGCCGAATAGTGACGCAACTTGTGGACAGTCGTCTCGATGCCCAACCGCTTGACCAGTCGTGCATAGCGCTGGGTGACCGAGTCTGGCTTGTAGAACGTGCTGTGATCGACAGCGGGTGAGAAGAGGAAGGCATCGGGGGCCAGCGTGGTTCCGGCGAGCGCGGCTTGCGCTGAGCGCCGCTGCCAGTAGCCCCACAAGAGCGAGGTGGTGTCGCGGTCGAGCACGATACGCCGCTTCTGATGGGTCTTGGTCGGTCCCTCGATCCAGCCAGACTTGGTCTTCTTGATCGAACGTTCGATCTGGAGAACTGCTTCCCCGTCGCCGCGGGGAGGGAACTCCCCGTCGGGAGGGACCTCCTCCATGTCGGGAGGGAACTCGAGGTCGCTGAATCGCAACGCGCACATTTCGCCGCGGCGTAGGCCGGTGGTCATGTCGAGCCATACCTGCGTGCCCCAATCCTCGTCGGCTCGCCATGCAGCGTTCAGGATGGTCGCGGTTTCCTGGGCCGTGGGTGGTTGTGGGTTGCTCGGCGGGGCGGGCGGTGGGTCGGCATCCTCCACCGGGTTGACCGAGACCCACTTCCATTTCTTTGCCTTCTTGTAGGCGCCCGAGAACAGATGATGGATGTGGCGGATGGTGGAAGCGGACAGGCCCGTGCACTGGTGTCTGCGGCAACGCTGGTCGCAGGTGTGCGGGCGGGTGGTGCGATGCTCGATGAACGAGTCCCCGACGCAGTGGCTACGGCACCGGGCGAGCTCGGCGTAGAACGAGTCGAGGAGTTCGGCGTCGACCGCGCGGGCTTTGGTGTGGCCGATCCGCAGCGGGACGATGTGGTTGCGTACGTAGCCCTCCAACGTGACGAGGAACGACTCCGAGCCCGCCCACTTGCTCAGGTACCGCTCGAGTAGTACCGCGACGGTGGCGTCGGTGTGCGGATGGCGGCGGGCCTCGACGTCCTCGAGCAGCCGCTCGCGCGCGGCGACCGCGACATCCAGCAGATTCGGCGTGCCGGCCGGGATGTTCTCGGTCAGATTCAGGCGCTTGCCTGTGACCCGGTCGCGGCCGGCGAACACCCGCACGCGCAACGCGCCACTGGGTAGCCGGTCGATCCCGGGCGGCAGCGCGTCCCCGGTCCGTCATGCCCACGTTGCTGTCGGCGTTCGTGGCGATGCCGGGCACTTGAGCCCGTGCTACCGCGTATGGAACGCCGCCCCCCAGCAGCCCCCACACAGTTGATCGTACCTGCGTTGGTGTCACAGCCGGTGTCACGGAAACTGGTGCTCGGCGTGCTGTCCTGACGTTGTGGCAGGTCAGGCGTGGTGCCCCCGGCAGGATTCGAACCTGCGACCTGCCGCTTAGGAGGCGGACGCTCTATCCCCTGAGCTACGAGGGCTTCGACGGCCAAGGGTAGCGGGTCGGTGGTCGAGCCTGGCACCTGCTTGACATGCTTAACGTGAGCGTTAATATTTACAGGCGTGAGCAAGGATCTGGACGGTGTGCTGGCCGCGCTCGCCGACCCCGCGCGGCGGCAGGTGGTCGACCTGTTGCGGGTGGGGCCGCGGCGTGCCGGTGAGCTGGCCGGGGCGGTCGCGATGTCCGGGCCTGCCATGAGTCGGCACCTGCGGGTGCTGCGGGACACCGGCATGGTCGAGGTCGCGGGTGCCGCCGGTGACGCGCGGGTGCGGGTCTACCGGCTGCGCGCCGAGCCGTTCCTTGCGTTGCGGGCTTGGCTGGACCAGGTCGAGGCGTTCTGGGCCGATCAGCTGGGCGCGTTCGCGGACCATGTGAGCGAGCGGGCCGCGAACGGGCCGGCCCCCGCGAGTGAGCGGGACCGGAGTGAGCACGGGAAGGAGGCCGGGCATGACGGATGAGGCCCACGCGATCGTCGAGGTCGAGATCGAGCCGGCGGCCGCGTTCGAGGTCTTCACCCGGGAGACCGGCGCCTGGTGGCGCACCGACCGCTCGCTCGCCGCCTCTCCCGGCCCGGTGACCTTCGAGCCCGGCGTCGGCGGGCGGGTCCTCGACGGGGACGCCGAGGTCGGCCGGGTCAAGGTCTGGGAACCCGGGCCACGCCTGGTCTTCGGCTACGGCGACACCGAGGTCGAGGTCCGCTTCGAGGGCACCCGCGACGGCACCCGGGTAGTGCTCCGCCACTACGGGTGGGCCCCGCCGCAACAACCCGGCCACTGGCAGACGGTCCTCGCCGGCTTCGCGCGGCACTCGCTCGAGCATGCGCTCCTCGGCCGGCTCGGCGAGTTCATCGACGCGATCAACGCGGGCGACACCGCCTTCTTCGAGCGCAACCTGACCGACGAGGCCGCTCTCATCTTCCCCGGCCACACCTACACCAAACAGGAGTGCGTCGCCTCCATGCGCGACCACCCGCCCTACGTCAAGTACGACCTGTCCGACCCCAGGATCGTCCACATCGGAGGGTCCACGGCGGTGCTGACCCACCGCGCGACCGTCATGCACACCGCGGACGACGAGCCGAGATCCATCGTGGTCTCCACCGTCCTCGTGCACCAGGACGGCGCGTGGCGGATGGCGCTGCACCAGTGGACCCCGACAGAGGAAAGGGAGTCATCATGATCGGCTACTTCACCATCAACGTCCCGGACGCCGCGCGCGCCGCCACCTTCTACTCCGCCGTGTTCGGCTGGACCTTCGACTCCAATGGGGACAACCACCACATCGCGGGCTCCTCGCCGGCCGGCGGGATCACCTCGGGCGAACCGGGCATCAAGCCCTACTTCGTCGTCGACGACGCCGCGGCGGTCGCCGCGAAGGCGCGCGAGCTGGGCGGCACCGCGACCGAGCCGCGGCGGTCCACCTCCGGCTGGAGCCTCGACGTCGAGGACGGCCACGGCGGCCGGCTCGCGCTCTGGCAGCCCGTCGACGACTACCGCGACGACGACCCGAAGTGCGGCGAGGGCGACCTGTTCTACTTCGTCCAGCCCGTCGCCGACGACGCCGCCAAGGACTTCCACGTCGCGCTGCTCGGCTGGGAGCTGACCCCGGGCAACCATCCGAACGGCTTCAACATCGTCAACGTCACCCCGCCCGGCGGGCTGTTCGTCAGCGAACCGGGCCCTACCGACCTCTACTTCCAGGTCGCCGACGTCGACGCGACCGCCGAGCGAATCCGCGCCGCGGGCGGCGTCGCGGGACCGGCCGAACCGAACCAGGCGGGCTCGCACGCCGCCTGCCGTGACGATCAGGGCGTCACCTTCAGTATAGGTTCGCTGCACCGCACGTAGACCCAGTAAGGTCCCCGCAACAGCTCCACATCCGGGGAGGGGGACCGACCGTGGCTGACGGCCGGCTGGAGATCGACCGCATATCCAAGCGGTACGGCGACGTGATCGCCTTGCAGGACACGACGTTCGACGTGCGGGCCGGCGAGGTGTTCGGCTTCGTCGGCAGCAACGGGGCGGGCAAGACCACCACCATGCGCATCGCGCTCGGGGTGCTCGCCGCCGACTCCGGCGAGGTCCGCTGGGCGGGCACGCCGATCAACGTCGAGACCCGCCGCCACATCGGCTACATGCCCGAGGAACGCGGGCTCTACCCGAAGATGAAGGTGGCCGAGCAGCTGGTCTACCTGGCCCGCCTGCACGGGCTGTCCCCGTCGGCCGCCCAGGCGTCCATGCTCGAGTGGACGGACCGGCTCGGCGTGGGCGCCCGGCGCGACGACGAGGTGCAGAAGCTCAGCCTGGGCAACCAGCAGCGCGTGCAGCTCGCCGCCGCCCTCATCCACAACCCGACCATCCTCGTGCTCGACGAGCCGTTCTCCGGGCTCGACCCGATCGCGGTCGAGGTCATGAGCAAGGTGTTGCTGGACAAGGCGAACGAGGGCATCCCGGTCATCTTCTCCAGCCACCAGCTCGAGCTCGTCGAGCGGCTCTGCCACCGGGTCGGCATCATTCGCAGTGGACGGATGGTGGCCGTCGGCGCGGTCGACGAGCTGCGCGCGGGCGGCGCGGTCGAGATGGTCGTCGAGGCGCCGAACGCCCCGCAGGGCTGGGCCGACGGCCTGACCGGCGTCACCGTGCGCGAGCACGAGGGCGACCGGACCGTGCTCACCCTCGGCGAGGGCGCCGACGACCAGGCCGTGCTGCAGGCGGCGCTCGCGACCGGCCCGGTCACCGAGTTCAGCAGGCGCCGGCAGTCGCTCACCGAGCTGTACCGCAGTGTCGTCATCGAGCGGGAGGAGGCCGCGTGAGCGACCAGCCAGACGTCCGGTTGGGGTCGGCGGAGGCGGTCCGGCTGGTCGCCGGCCGCGAGGTCAGCACCCGGTTGCGCTCCAAGGCGTTCATCATCACCACCGTCGCCACGCTCGTGCTGCTCATCGGCGCGTCGCTGGTGTTCAAGCTGATCGGCGGCGGCTCGGACGCCACGGTCGGCTTCACCCAGCAGAACGCCGCGCTCGCCGAGCCGCTCAAGGCGGTCGCCGGCTCCATCGGCGAGAACATCGACACCAAGACCGTCACCGACGGAGCAGGCCGGCCGCGACCAGGTGGCCGACGGGTCGCTCGACGCGCTGGTGGTCGGCGACGGCAACACGGTGCGCGTCGTGGTCAAGAAGGACCTCGACGACAAGCTGCGCAACGCGTTCACCGTGCTCGCCGGCCGGCTCGCGCTCAACCAGGAGATCGCGCGGCTCGGCGGCGACCCGGCGCAGGTCAGCGCATCCGTCGCGAGCGCGAAGGTCGACGTCGAGGCGCTCGAGAAGCCGTACCCCTACGACCCGCAGCAGCTCGTCCTCGGCATCATCGCCGGCATCCTCATCTACATGTCGTTGCTGCTCAACGGGCAGATGGTCGCGCAGGGCGTGGTCGAGGAGAAGTCGAGCCGGGTGGTCGAGCTGCTGCTGTCCACGATCCGGCCCTGGCAGCTGATGGCCGGCAAGGTGCTCGGCATCGGGTTCGTCGGGCTGGTGCAGATGGTGGTGATCGGCGGCGTCGGCGTGCTCGCCGCGCTCGCGCTCGACGTGCTGACGATATCCGTGACCGCGGCCGTGGGCACGGTCGTCTGGCTGGTGGTCTGGTACCTGCTCGGCTTCCTCATGTACTCGCTGATCTTCGCGGGCCTCGGTGCGCTGGTGTCCCGGCAGGAGGACGTCGGCGGGGTGATCTCGCCCGCGCTGATGTTCGTCATCGTCGGCTACGTCATCGGCATCTCGGTGCTGCCGTCCGACCCGGGCAACACGCTGGTCGAGGTGCTGTCGATCATCCCGGTCTTCGCGCCGACGATGATGCCGATGCGGCTGGCGATGGGTGGCGTGCCGGCGTGGGAGGCCGTGGTCTCGGTCGGCCTGGTCGCCGCGATGATCCCGCTGCTGGTCTGGCTGGCCGGCAAGATCTACGCGAACGCCGTCATGCGCAGCGGCGCCCGGGTGAAGTTGACCGACGCCCTGCGCCCGGTGTGACATGTCACGCACCGCTACCGGGTAGTATCCGCGTGGTGGTAGCGCTTTCAGCCACCGTAGCCGGAAAGCCCGCACATGACCGCCCACTGTCGGGGAGGCGTTCGTGATCAAGGTGCTTCTCGCGGACGACGAGGATCTCGTCCGCTCGGGACTTCGCACGATCCTGTCCAGCGCAGGCGACATCGAGGTCGTCGCCGAATGCGACGACGGGCTGTACGTGGCCGACCTGGCCAGACAGCACCGTCCTCATGTCGCGCTGCTCGACATCAGAATGCGTTCGGCGGACGGGATCGTCGCGCTCCGCAGGCTGCGCAGCCTGCCGGAGCCGCCGGTCGTCGCCATGCTGACCACCTTCGACGTCGACGAGTACGTGCAGGAGGCGTTGCGCATCGGCGCCAGCGGCTTCCTGCTCAAGGACACCGAGCCGGCGGTGCTGGTCAAGGCGGTCCGCGACCTCGCCCGCGGCGGAGCCGTGCTCGACCCGAAGGTCGCCGCGCGGGTGCTGTCCGCGGTCGCGGACGGTGAGCGCGCGGCGGAGCCGGCCCGCCGGCTGCTGGCGTCGCTGTCCGACCGGGAGCGCGAGGTCGTCGCGCTGATCGGGCAGGGCCTGTCGAACGCGGAGATCGGCGGCGCGCTGCACCTGTCCGAGGCCACCGTCAAGGGCTACGTGTCCGCGGTGCTCGGCAAGATCGGCGCGGTGAACCGGGTGCAGGCGGCGCTGGTCGCCTACCGCGGTGGCCTGATCGCCTGAGCGGCTCGCGCGGCACGCCGGACGGCTCTCAGCGCCCGCTGTGCTGGGCCGATCCGTCCGGCGAGTCGCGCCACTGGTCGAACGGGCGGTCGAGGTGCCAGCGCGCGCCGTCGAACTCGAGGAGCCGGTGGGTGCAGTGCTCCGGGTTGGACAGCGACTCGAACAGGTCGATGCTCCACGAGAAAGGCAGCCGCCGGCACAGCAGCCGCCGGCACAGCAGCCGCATGGTCAGCCCGTGCGAGACGATCAGCACCGACTCGGGGTGGTGCGGATCCTTCGCGACGCGCTGCTCCAGCTCGCTGAGGAAGCTCGCCACCCGGTCGTCGACGTCCGCACCGGACTCGCCGTGCGCCAGCCGGTAGAAGAAGTGGCCGAACTCGTGCCGCCTGCGCTTCTGCTCCTCCTGCTCGAGCGGGTCCTGCAGGTTGCCCCAGTCCTGCTCGCGCAGCCGCGGCTCGGGCACGGTGCGTTCGAGCTTGTCGTCGACGTCGAGCAGGCTCAGCGTGCGCACCGTCCGCACGTAGGGGCTCACGTACGCCGCCGCCGGTTCGGCCAGCAGCCCGCGCACGGCGGGGCCGGCCTCGCGCGCCTGGGCCTCGCCGCGCGGCGTCAGCGGCAGCGCGTGGTCGGGCGTCCGGGTGTAGGCCAGCTCGTCGATGTTGCCCAGGCTCTCCGCGTGCCGCAGCAGGATGATCCGCACGTCGCCATCGTGCCCGGTCGCGTGCTATTACAGTGCGAGCGCCGACACAGACGAGGAGCGTCACATGATCAAGTACATCGCGCTGTACAAGCCGCCGGCCGACGCCGAGGCTTTCGACACGGCGTACTTCGACACGCACAAGCCGCTCATCGACAAGGTGCCCGGCCTGGTGCGCCAGGAGATCGCCAAGGTCCAGCGCGTGTTCGTGCCCGGGATGCTCGGCGAGACGCAGCCCTACCTGATGGCCGAGCTGTACTTCGAGTCCAAGGACGCGATGAAGGCCGCGTTCGCCTCGCCGGAGTGGCAGGCCGCGGGTGCCAACCTGACCGAGATCGGCGGCATGGACCTCGTGTCGATGTTCTCCGCCGAGGTCGTGGAGTGAGCGCACCGGTGACCGCCGTGGTGGTCGGCGGCGGCACGATGGGCGCGGGCATCGCGCACGTCCTGCTCGCCGCCGGCAGCCGGGTCACGGTCGCCGAGGCGGACGCCGCGCGCGCGGGTGCCGCCCGCGACGCCGTCGCGGCCTCGCTGCGCAAGGCGCAGGACCGCGGCAAGCTCGACGGGACCGCCGGGGACCTGCTCGCCCACCTGTCCACGGTGGACTCCGCGGCGGACCTGCCGCCCGGCGCCGACCTGGTGGTCGAGGCCGTGCCCGAGGACCTCGACCTCAAGCGCCGGGTGCTCGGCGAGGTCGCCGGGCGCTGCGCGGACGCCGTGCTCGCGTCCAACACGTCGTCGCTGTCGATCACCGCGCTCGCGGCCGGGCTGCCCGGTGAGCGCGTGGTCGGCATGCACTTCTTCAACCCGGTGCCGGTGCAGGCGCTGGTGGAGATCGTCACGCACGAGGGGCTGGCGGCCGGCACGCTCGCCACCGTGCGCGGCTACGCCGAGGCGCTCGGCAAGACCGTGATCGAGGTGCGCGACTCGCCCGGGTTCGCCACCTCGCGGCTCGGCGTCGCGGTCGGGCTGGAGGCGATCCGGATGGTCGGGGAGGGCGTCGCGTCGGCCGAGGACATCGACACCGGCATGCGGCTGGGCTACGGCTGGCCGATGGGCCCGCTGCGGCTGACCGACCTCGTCGGCCTCGACGTCCGGCTGTCGATCGCCGAGCACCTCGAACGCGAGCTCGGCCCGCGCTTCGCGCCGCCGCCACTGCTACGGGAGAAGGTGGCGCGCGGGGAGCTGGGCCGCAAGAGCGGGCGGGGCTTCTTCGACTGGGGGACGCGGTGATCGTCCGGCCGTACCGGGACGGTGACGACGCGGACATCCACCGGCTGGCTCGGCTGGCGTTCGGCGGGCCGCGGGAGCCGGAGCCGGCGAACCTGTGGTCGAACCAGCCGGGCTGGCACGGGCTGGTCGCCGAGGACGGCGACCGGCTCGCCGGGTGTCTCAAGGTGCGCGAGTACGCGCAGTTCTTCGGCGGCGAGGCGGTGCCGATGGGCGGCGTCGCCGGTGTCGCGGTCGACCCGCACGCGCGCGGGCGCGGGGTGGCCTCCGCGCTGGTGGACGCGGCGCTGCCGGCGATGCGCGAGCGTGGTCAGGTGATCTCCGCGCTGTACCCGTCGGTGCCGCCGCTGTACCGGGCCCGCGGCTGGGAGCAGACCGGCTGCTACGAGCGGGTCAAGCTGCGCCCCGAGCTGCTGGCGCTGCTGCCCGCGCCGGAGTCGCGGCCGGTGCTCGCGCGGGCGCGGACCGCCGACCTTCCCGCGCTGCACGACGCCTACCTCGAGTTCGCGTCCACAGTGGACGGAATGCTGGACCGGTCCACGGCGGCCTTCCAGCTCGAGCGCGTGCTGGAGCTGGACATCGTGGACATCGCGCCCGGTCCCGGCGGGTCCGTGCGCGGGTTCCTGACCGCCGTCCGGCCCGACGGCGACCAGCTGGTCACGCACGACCTGGTGGCGCTGGACCGGGAGACCGGGCTCGGCCTGCTCGGCAGCCTCGGGCGCTGGGCGGGCATCATCGAGGAGATCTCGCTGCGGATCGTCGACCCGGCGTGGTGGCAGCTGCTGATGGCGCTGCCGGTGCTGCACGACGTGACCAACCACCCGTGGATGCTGCGGGTCGTGGACCTGCCGGCCGCGGTGGCCGCACGGGGCTGGCCCGCGGCCGCGCACCTGACGTCGTTCGCCGTGGACGTCGAGGTGGCCGACGAGCACGCGCCCTGGCAGGCCGGCCGGCACCGCCTGGTCGTCGACGGCGGCAAGGTGACGTGCGAGCCCGGCGGCAGCGGCGCGGTCCGGCTGGCCGCCAGGGCGCTCGGCCCGTGGTTCGCGGGCTCGGCCGACTCGGCGATGCTGCGCCGCGCCGGCCTGCTCGACGGCGACCCGGCCGACGCGCGCCTGCTGGACCTGCTGACCGGCGCCCCGCACCCGGCCCGCATGGCCGACTCGTTCTGACCTGTCCACAACCCGCCCGGTTGTCCACAGAAACCCACGATCCCCGGCCCACACCCCGCTCGCCCGATAGGCTGGCAAGCGAGGGACGCCCCCGGGATCAGGGTGGGGGCTGCGTTTCTTGCGTTCTGCACGCGCGCGCGTGCGCGAGCTTGAGGTACGACGGTCCGGGTGGCCGGCGTGCCGCGCAGGTGGCGGGGCGGGCCGGCCGGAGAGGTTCGTCCCGTGTGAGGTGCGGAGGGCGTTTCTCAGGCGCGTCTCAGCAGTGGGGGGAACACTGACCGCATGCGCATCCTCGTTGTCGACGACGACCGGGCCGTTCGTGAGTCCCTTCGGCGGTCGCTGCAGTTCAACGGGTACCAGGTCGACCTGGCCAGCGACGGGCTGCAGGCCATCGACGCGATCGCCGCCGAGCGGCCCGACGCGATGGTGCTGGACGTGATGATGCCGCGCGTCGACGGTCTCGAGGTCTGCCGGCGCCTTCGCGGCACCGGCGACGACCTGCCGATCCTCGTCCTCACCGCGCGCGACACCGTCTCCGACCGGGTCGCCGGCCTCGACGCGGGCGCCGACGACTACCTGCCCAAGCCGTTCGCCCTCGAGGAGCTGCTGGCCCGGCTGCGCGCGCTGCTGCGCCGCCGCAGCTTCGACACGGCGGGCGGGCCCGCGCCGCAGAGCCTCGGCTTCGCCGACCTCGAGCTCGACCCCGGCACCCGCGAGGTCCGCCGCGGCGAGCGGTCCATCAGCCTCACCCGCACCGAGTTCGCCCTGCTCGAGCTGCTGCTCGCGCACCCCAAGCAGGTCCTGACCCGCAGCCGGATCCTCGAGGAGGTCTGGGGCTACGACTTCCCGACCTCCGGCAACGCGCTGGAGGTCTACATCGGCTACCTGCGCCGCAAGACCGAGGCGGACGGCGAACCCCGGCTGATCCACACCGTGCGCGGCATCGGCTACGTGCTGCGGGAGACGCCTCCGTGATCCTGACCGCAGGCGGGCGGCGGCGGATGTCGCTGCGCGCCCGGGTGACCTGGCTCGCGGCCAGCTGCGTCGCCGGCGCCGTGGCACTGGTGTCGCTCGGCGCCTACCTGACCGTCCGCCAGAACCTCTACGACCAGGTCGACGCCGCCCTCGCGCAGAAGGCGAGCAACGTGGTCAACTCGACGCTCATCGCCCAGTTCGAGAACACCGAGTTCCCCGCCGGGTTCCTCTCGCTCAGCGACGTCCGGTTCGCGCTGATCGACCGGAACGGCACGCCGATCCAGGGCATCACCTACGGCTCGCCGCCGATCGGCCGCGACGAGCTGGCGGTGGCCGCGGGCGAGCGGTCCAGCAGCATCCGCACCGACGGCCGCACCGGCAACCGGGTGCTCGCCGTGCCCTACCGGGACCAGAGCGCGCTGGTGCTCGCGCAGTCGCTGCAGCCCACCAGGCAACAGCTCGCCGACCTGTCGCTGGTCCTGCTGCTGATCGGCGGCGCCGGGGTGGTGGTCTCGGCCCTGGCCGGCACGGCGGTCGCGCGCACCGGGCTGCGGCCGGTGCAGCGGCTGACCCGGGCGACCGAGCGCGTCGCGCAGACCGGTGACCTGCGGCCGATCCAGGTCGAGGGCGACGACGAGCTGGTCCGGCTCTCGCACAGCTTCAACCAGATGCTCTCGGCGGTCGCCCACGCCCAGGACCGGCAGCGCCAGCTCGTCGCGGACGCCGGGCACGAGCTGCGCACGCCGCTGACCTCGTTGCGCACCAACCTGGAGCTGCTGCTCGCCGCCGAGGCACCGGGCGCCCCCCGGCTGTCCGAAGAGGACAAGGCGGAGATCCACGGCGACCTGCGCGCCCAGCTCGACGAGCTGACCCAGCTCATCGGCGACCTGGTCGAGCTCGCCCGGGAGGACGCGCCGCAGCAGAACCCGGAGGAGGTGGACGTGGTCGAGGTGGTCGAGCAGGCGCTGGCCCGCGCGCGGCGGCGGGCCTCCGACGTGCACTTCGAGGTCGACCTGCAGCCGTGGTACCTGTTCGGCGAGCCGGTCTCGCTCGAGCGGGCGGTGCTGAACCTGCTGGACAACGCGGTGAAGTTCAGCCCGGCCGGTGGCACGGTCCGCGTCGACCTGCGCCCGGCCGGGGACGGCTACGCGTTCCTGCAGGTGGCCGATGCCGGGCCGGGCATCAACGACGCGGACCTCCCGTACGTGTTCGACCGGTTCTACCGCTCCGACGAGGCGCGCACGTTGCCCGGGTCGGGTCTGGGGCTCGCGATCGTGAAGAGCGCGGCCGAGCGGCACGGCGGCGCGGCGTACGCGGGCCGGTCGGCCGACGGCGGCGCGCTGCTCGCGATGAAGCTGCCGGGACGTCCGGCCACCTTGTCGAGCTGAACTCATCGCGTCCCCATAGGTTGGTCTCAGGCCGTTCTCAGGAGCAGGGCGCAAGGTGGGTGACATGACCGAGGACAACCGGGAACCGACCCCGGAAGAGCCGGCCAGGCAGGAACCGGTGCGTGACGGCTCGCCCGGTGACGAACAGGGATCTCCGGGGGATCTGGGCGGACGGGACACGCCGGCCGGACACGACGAACCAGCCGGACGACAGGCACCAGCCGGACAAGAGGTACCGGCCGGACACGGGACAACAGGCGGACAGGGAATGCCGAGCGGACAAGGACCACCGGACGAGCAGGGAACGCCGGGCCGGCAGGGAACACCCGGCGGCCAGGAGGTGCCGGGCGGGCACCAGGTGCCGGGCGGGCACGGGACGACGGGCGAGCCGGGAACACCCGGCGGCTACCCGGCACCCGGCCACGGGGCGCCCGGGACGCCGGACTCCCCGCCCGGCTACGCGGCCCCGGGCGGATACCCGGGCCAGGCCGGTCACGGGGCTCCCGGCCAGGGCACCGCGGGGGAGCGGGTGCTGTTCGGCTCCGCGTTCGCGAGCCCCCAGGCCGGCCGGCATCCCGGGCTGGGCACCCCGCCGCAGGCGGGCGGCTACCCGTCGATGGGCCCGCCCACCGGACCGATCGGACCGCCGCTGCGCGTCGGGCCCGACCAGCCGCCGCGCATGCCCGAACAGCGCAGGGGCCACACCGCGCTGGTCGTCGGCCTGACCGTGCTCGCGCTGCTCGTCGGCGGCGGTGCCGGCGCGGCCGGTGGCTACCTCGTCGCCGAGAACAACAAGACCAGCGGGCCGGTCACGAACGCGCTGGACCAGGACCCGCCGGCCAAGCAGACCTCCGCCTCCCCGTCGGGGTCGATCGAGGCGGTGGCCGAGAAGGTGCTGCCGAGCGTGGTGCAGCTGCAGGTGCGGGGACGGACCTCGGCAGGGGAGGGTTCCGGCTTCGTGATCAGCTCCGACGGGCTGATCGTGACCAACAACCACGTCGTCGAGGGTGCCGCCGACGGCGGCCAGATCGTCGCCGTGTTCCACGACGGCAGCACCGCCCGCGCGGAGATCGTCGGGCGCGACCCGACGTCGGACGTGGCCGTGGTGCGTGCGCAGGGTAAGACGGGACTACAGACAGTGGACCTGGGAAGGTCGGACGACCTTCGCGTCGGTCAGGGCGTCGTGGCCATCGGCTCGCCGTTCGAGCTGTCCGGCACCGTCACCTCCGGCATCGTCTCCTCGCTGCACCGCCCGACCCGCGCCGGCGGCGAGGACGGCTCGCAGGCGACCGTCATGGACGCGATCCAGACCGACGCCGCGATCAACCCCGGCAACTCGGGCGGGCCGCTGGTCGACATGAGCGGCCAGGTCATCGGGATCAACTCGGCGATCTACAGCCCGACCGGCGGCGGAGGTCAGAGCCAGGGCGGCTCGGTCGGCATCGGCTTCGCCATCCCGATCGACCAGGCGCGGCGCACCGCGGACGAGATCGTCAAGACCGGCAAGGCCACCCAGACGATCCTCGGCGTGACCGTGCAGGACGGCACCGGGTCCGGGGCGCGGATCGTCGACGTGAGCGCCGACGGACCGGGCGCCAAGGCCGGTCTGAAGAGCGGTGACGTGGTCACCAAGCTGGACGACCGGACCATCGACACATCGGATGCCTTGGTCGCGGCGGTCCGCTCGCACAAGCCGGGGGACAAGGTTCGGTTGGAGTTGAACAACGGTTCGCGAACTGTTGAGGCGACACTTGCCGGACAGACGGTGGAAACTGAATGATTAGCGTGGGCAAACCCACGGACGCTCGGCCCCAGGACGGGGCCGAGACCAACCCCGGCTCGATGCCCCCGAGCCGGAAGAGCTCCTAGAGGGGCTCTGAGAACGGCGCCGCACGCGGACGGTTAACCCCTCGCTCGCCCGCGTGCGGCGCCCGTTTTGCCCAGCACCCGGATCGCCCCGGCGACGGCCACGCCCAGCCACACCACGCCCAGCGCGACCGTCAGGCCGAGCGCGTAGTTCCGGTCGTGCAGCCCCGGGTTCGTCGCGACGCCGAACGGGTGCCACAGCAGCGGCACCGCCAGCAGCGCGAGCACCCCGCTCAGCACCGCGCCCACCGCGACCGGCACCCGCCACGCGACCGGCACGAAGCGGGACAGCACCAGCCCGGCGACGCCGACGGCCGGCGCCACCAGCCCGTCGTGCACGACCGGTCCGCCGACGAACCAGAACGCCGCCTGGATCGCGTCGTGCCGGCCGGCGAAGTCCCAGGCCAGCCAGGCGCCCCAGGCCAGGGCGGCGAGCCCGGCGACGGCGAACGACCAGCGCAGCATCACAGCACCTCCAGCCGGGTGACCCATTTCGTCTGCAGCACCCCGGGCCGGCTCGGCGCGATCAGCCGGCAGGGGAAACCGTGGTCGAGCTCCAGGGGCTCGCCGTTGAGCCGCAGCGCGAGCAGCGTCCGCCGGTCCGCCGAGTGCGGGCCGGGCAGCACGCTCGACCCGTACCCGCCGCGTTCCAGCGACGACACCCGCACTCGCGTGCCCGGCTCGCCGCCGGCCAGCCGCAGCAGGTCCGCGACCGGCACGCCGGACCACGTCGCGGACTGGCTCCACCCCTCGACGCAGGCGATCGGCAGCTCGGCCGTGGTCTGCTCGAGCCGCGCCAGCTCGTCGAGCGAGAACTCCCGGGTGCCGCCCGGGGTCACCACCGCCAGCCGCCAGCCGGCGCCCGCCCTGGTCACCCGGGCGGCACGGGCCGTGCGGTTGACCGGCAGGCCCTGCGGACCGCCGGCCGAACGCACCGCCAGCGGGGACACGTCGCGCAGCAGCGGGACCGTGGCGCCGGCGGTGGCGACCATGGCGACCCCGGCGGTGAGCCAGGTGTTGCGCAGGAACGCGCGGCGGGACAGCACGCCCCGCTCCGGCGGCGGCGCGGGGTCCAGGCGGGCCAGCCCGCGCCGGATGACCGGCATCTTCACCGCGACGTGCACGAGGATCGACCCGATCGCGATCCAGGCGACCGTGTAGTGGGCGGGCGGGAACGAGAAGCCCCACAGGTAGTTCTGCGCGCTGTTGAACAGGCCGGTGGCCAGCTCGAAGAAGGCGGCGCCGGACAGCACGAGGATCGAGGCGCGCTCCAGCGCGTGCGGCACCGAGCGGATGAGCGGGCGGCCGAACAGCTTCGGGTAGACGGTCCACAGCTTGGCCAGCAGCAGCGGGATCGCGGCGACTCCGGAGATCACGTGCAGCCCCTGGGTGACCCGGTAGAGGTTGACCGGCGCCGTGGGCCAGTAGAACCAGGCCGGGGGGTGCTGGATGAAGTGGCTCAGCAGCCCGGTGACGAAGCAGACGGAGAAGGCGATGCCGAGCCAGAGCCCGACCCGCGCGGTGACCCGCTCGTCGTGCGCGGCACCGCGGAAGTCGGACTCGGCGGGCGGCCGCAGCCGGGTGAGCAGCCCGCCCCGCGCCTCGCCGGCCGGTGGGGAACCGTCCGGTTCCCCACCGGCCGGCCCGGCCACCCCTGCCCCGGGTGCCGTCGTCGAGTCCGGTCTCGCGTCCGTCGCGGCTTCCCCCGTCCGCGTCGCGCCACGATCGGCATCGTTGCCGGGCGCCGTCGCGCCGGCTGTCGGGTACCCGTCGGCCGGCACCGGGCGGTCCGGCCCGGGCGCGTCCGGTCTCGTCGTCATGTCGTCACCTCCGCGAACCAGCGGCCGCCCGCCTCGCGCACCCACCGCGTGGCCATCCCGGCCGCGCCGGCCACGTCCTCGACCATGTCCGCGCCCAGCCACGCCCACGAGAACCAGCTTCCGCCCTCGGAGTCGGTCGCCACCCGGACCGGGCCGTGGCGCAGGCCGCTGCCCGGCGGGTCCAGCTCGACCAGCGCGCTGCCCCCGCGCCCCAGCAGCTCCCGCACCCGGCCCAGCAGCCGCACCGGATCGCCGCCGATGCCGATGTTGCCGTCGGCCAGCAGCGCGTGCCGCCAGCGGCCCTCGCCTGGCTGCCGCTCGAACACGTCCCGGCGCACCGCCACCGCGCCGGCCGCCCGCGCCAGCCGCACCGCGACCGGCGAGACGTCCGTCCCCAACGCCGGCACCCCGCGCTCGAGCAGCGCCGCGGTCAGCCTGCCCGGCCCGCACCCGATGTCCAGCGTCGGCCCCGTGCAGTGCCGCAGCACCAGCTCGTCGCCGGGCGCGAGCTCCGAGCGCCAGCGCTCGATCGGCAGCGTGATCCGCTCGCCGGTCGCCAGCTCCAGCCAGCACTGCCGCCCGAGCAGCCCGGGCGCGAACTCGTCCGTGACGATCACCGCGCCGCTCCCGCCGGCTCCAGCGCGGCCACCGCGGTCGCGAACCGGCTTGCCGGCACCGTCGCGGCGACCCGCCGCGCGTCGTCCACGGTGTCCACGTCGGACAGCGTGGCCAGGTGCCGGACGCGCAGTCCCGCGTCGCGCAGCGAACGAGCCGTCTCGGCCCCGGTGTCCGGGCGGGACATCGGCACCGCCCGCAGCGCCACCGCGTCGGCGGGACGGCGCAGGCCCAGCCCCCACCAGCCTCCGTCCTCGGCCGGGCCGAGCACCGCGTCGGTGCCGTCCAGCTCGGCCAGCGCGCCGGCGAGCACCCGCGGCCGCAGCTGCGGGGTGTCCATGCCGATCTGGAACACCGGCACGCCGGGGAACCGGGCGGCGACGTCCAGGTGCGCGTTCGCCAGCCGCTCGGCGAAGTCCTCGCCCCGCTGCGGAATCACCGTGCACGCGGCCAGCGCCTCGGCGATCTCCGCCGCCCGCTCGGCGTCGCCGAGCCGGCCGGTCAGCGCCACCACCGGCCGGGTGCCCGGCGTGGCGAGCACGGCGTCCAGCGTGTCCAGCAGCGCGGCGGCGGCAAGCCGTGCGGCCGCCCGGTCGCCGACGACGCGGCCGAGCCGGGTCTTGGCCAGGCCCGCGACCGGCGCCTTCGCCACCGTCAGCAGGACCGGGTTCACGACAGCCCCTCCCCGGTGCGGGCCCGCAGCACCCGAGACATGTCGCGCACCGCCCGCGCGGTCCCGCGCACCGAGCCGGACACCTTCGACCTCGTGCCCGCGGCGCGCGGCCGGTACGCCACGTCGAGCTCCACGACCGGCCAGCGCTGCTGTGCCGCGCGCAGCAGCAGTTCCAGCGGGTAGCCGAACGCGCGGTCCCGCACCTCCAGGTCGAGCAGGTCCCGCCGGCGCGCCGCGCGGGCCGGCGCGATGTCGGACACCGGCAGCCCGCGGCGGCGCAGAAGCGTTGCCAGCACCAGGTTTCCGGCGCGAGCGTGCCAGGGCCACACGCCGCGGGCGACCGGGACCCGGCGGCCGACGGCCAGCCGGGCGCCGCCGGTGACGGCCGCCACGAGCCCCACCAGCTCGCCCGGGTCCAGCGAACCGTCCGCGTCCAGGAAGCACACGATCTCCGACCGGGCGCGCTCTAGTCCGGTGTGGACGGCGGCGCCGTAGCCCTTTCTCGGCTCGTGCACGACGGTCGCGCCGTGCGCGGCGGCGATCTCGGGGGAGCCGTCGGTCGAGCCGTTGTCCACCACGATCGCGCGGTAGCCGGCGGGCAGCGCGGCCAGCACCGCGGGCAGCGCGGCGGCCTCGTCCAGGCACGGCAGCACCACGTCAACAGGGTCCATGGGGCTGACCGTATGACCGCCGGCGCGGTGCGGAAAGCCTTGTGGCGCTTACCAAAGTGTGACGTCTGGGTGAGTTCTTACGGAGTCCTGACGGATCCCGGCCCCGCCGCGCGGGACCCGCCGCGGGGGCTTACCGTCCATCCGTGTCCACCGTCATCAACCGTGCGGACCCGACGGCGCCCGCGCGGCGCTCCGGAGTGCGTGCCGACGTCGTCGCCGGGGTCGCCGCGCTGCTGCTGGTGTTCGTGGCGCTCTTCGTCGGCATGCTCACCGGCGCCCGGCTCTACGGCCCCGCCCAGTTCCCGCACGCCTCGCCCTGGTTCGGCGAGTACCCGGTCCTGGCGCACCTCTCGCCGCACGTCGGTCCGGGCACGCCGCTCGCGGTCATGGTGGCGTTCGCGGCGGTCGCGTGGGGCCCCTCGCTCGTCGAGCGCCTGCGCTGGCGGACCGCGCTGGTCGGCGGGTACCTGCTCTCCGTCGGCTGGATCTTCTCCCTGGCTCTGGTGGACGGCTGGCGCGGCGTCGTGCACCCGCTCTCGACCCGCGACGAGTACCTCTACGAGGTGCCCGGCATCACCGACATCCCGACGATGCTGCGCACGTTCTCCGACCGGATCCTCTCGCTGCAGCCCGACTCGTGGACCACGCACGTGTCCGGGCACCCGCCCGGCGCCACGCTCGTGTTCGTCTGGCTCGACCGGATCGGCCTGTCCGGCCCGACGGCCGCCGCGATCTTCTGCGTGCTGGTGGGGGCCACCGTCGCGGTGTCGGTGCCGCTGACCGTCGCCGCGCTCGGCCGTCCCGACCTGGCCCGCGCGGCGCTCCCGTTCGTCGCGCTGCTGCCCGGCGCGGTGTGGATGGGCGTGTCCGCGGACGCGATGTTCGCCGGGGTCGCCGCGGCCGGCGTCGCGGTGCTGGCGGTCGGCACGGCCCGGCTGACCGCCGGGCGGCGCGCGGGCGGCCTGCTGTGCGCGGTGGCCGGCCTGGTGCTCGGCTTCGGCATCTTCCTGTCCTACGGGCTGCTGCTGATGGCCCCCGTCGCGCTCGCCGTGGTGCTGGTGAGCCGCTGCTGGCGGTCGCTGGCGTACGCGGTGCCGGTCGCGCTGGCGGTCGCGGGCGTGTTCGCGCTGGCCGGGTTCTGGTGGCTGGACGGCTACCACCTGGTCGTCGAGCGGTACTACGCCGGCATCGCGGCGCACCGGCCGTACTGGTACTGGGTGTGGGCCAACCTCGCCTGCCTCGCGCTGGTCCTGGGCCCGGCAGCGGCGGCCGGGCTGCGGCGCACGGTGCCGCGGTTCCTCGACGGGCTGCCCGGCCGGGAGCCCGCCACCCCGGTGGTGGCGCTGGTGCGGGGCGCGGCGCTCGCGGTGCTGACCGCGGACCTCACCGGGCTGTCGAAGGCGGAGACGGAGCGCATTTGGCTACCGTTCGCGGTGTGGCTGGTGCTGGCCGCGGCGGCGCTGCCCCGTTCGTCGCGGCGATGGTGGCTGGTCGCGCAGGCCGGGACCGCGCTGGCGGTCAACCACGTGTTGCTGACGAACTGGTGATGAGATGGTTTCGCGGGTGCTGGTGGTCGACGACGACCTGACCGTCCGGGACGTGGTGCGCCGGTACCTGGAGCTGGCCGGCCACCAGGTCGCGCTGGCCGACAACGGCGAGGACGCGCTCGCGTGGATCGCCCGGCACGAGCCGGACCTGGTGGTCCTGGACCTGATGCTGCCGGGCATCGACGGGCTGGAGGTGTGCCGGCGGCTGCGGGCCACCAGCGCGGTGCCGGTGGTGATGCTGACCGCGCTGGGCGAGGAGGAGAACCGGATCGCCGGCCTGCAGCTCGGCGCGGACGACTACGTGACCAAGCCGTTCAGCCCGCGCGAGCTCGCGCTGCGGGTGTCCTCGGTGCTGCGCCGCGCCGGGACCGCCGCGCCGCCGGTGGCCGCGCGGGTGCTCGCCGACGGCGACCTGCGGCTCGACGTCGCCGCGCGGACGGCCGTGCTGCGCGGCGAGGAGCTGTCGCTGACCACCCGCGAGTTCGACCTGCTGGTGTTCCTGATGTCCCACCCCGGCGAGGCGTTCACCCGCGAGCAGCTGCTGGAGAAGGTGTGGGGCTGGGACTTCGGCGACCAGTCCACAGTGACCGTCCACGTGCGACGGCTGCGGGAGAAGATCGAGGCCACTCCGGCGAAGCCGGCGCGCATCTCGACGGTGTGGGGAGTGGGATATCGCTATGACCGCGCCGCCTGACACCGCGCTCGTCCAGATGATCGACCCGAACGAGCCGCTCGGCCTGATGCTCGACCACGCGCTGCACATCCTGCCGGTGGCGCTGGCGCTGGTCCTGCCGGTGGTGGCGCTGGGTGGCGGGTTGCTGTACTGGGTGCGCCGCGGCTCGCTGTCCACCACGATGACCGTCCTGGTGCTGGTGCCGATCCTCGCGATGATGACCGGGGTGCTCGGCATCAGCGGGTTCATGTTCAACGCCACGCTCGCCACGATGGCGCTGGTGTGCCTGCTGGTCGTGCTGGTGACGCTGCCGGTGGCGCTGCTGCTCGGCCACGCGATCGCGCGGCGCAGCGTGTGGGAGCGCGAGGCGCGGGTGCGGGAGCGGGCGGCGGAGGCGTCGCGGCGCGAGCTGGTCGCCTGGATCAGCCACGACCTGCGCACCCCGCTCGCCGGCATCCGCGCGATGGCCGAGGCGCTGGCCGACGGCGTGGTGTCCTCGCCGGAGGAGGTCGCCGGGTACGCGCACCGGATCGGCGGGGAGAGCAGGCGCCTGTCCGGCATGGTCGACGACCTGTTCGAGCTGTCCCGGATCACCGCGGGCGCGCTGCAGCTGACGATGTCGCAGGTGGCGCTGCAGGACGTGGTCAGCGACGTGCTGGCCGCGCAGACGCCGGTGGCGCAGCGCAAGCGGGTGCGGGTGCTGGCCCGGGCCGCGACGGCGCCGGTCGTGCTGGGCAGCGACCCCGAGCTGGCGCGGGTGGTGCGCAACCTGGTGTCCAACGCGATCCGGCACACCCCGCCGGACGGCACGGTGGCCGTCCAGCTCGGCGTCGACGGCACCGACGCGGTGCTGGCGATCGACGACGCCTGCGGCGGCATCCCCGACGGCGAGCTGACCCGGGTGTTCGACGTCGCGTTCCGCGGCTCGGCGGCGCGCACGCCGAGCGCCGACGACCAGGTCGGCGGCGGGCTCGGCCTCGCGATCGCCAAGGGTCTGGTCGAGGCGCACCGGGGGCGGATCGACGCGCACAACCACGGTCCGGGCTGCCGGTTCGAGGTGCGGTTGCCGCTGGCTACGGTGTGAAGTACCCGGCGAGGTCGGCGATCAGGTCGATCGTGCCGGCGTTGTTGAACAGCCAGATGCCGCCGCCCGACCCGAGCGCCACCGAGGCCAGGTTGGGCACGATCTGGCCGCGGGCCAGGTTGAGGGTCGATGCGCCCGGCCGGGTCGGGGTGCTGCCCGTCTTCGGGTAGGCCGTGACGTAGGTCGCGGTCGACGGGGCGACGCCGGTCAGGTTCAGGATCGTGCCCGAGGCGCCGGACGGCACGGGGCCGAGCAGGCCGAGCGCGACGGCGCTGCCGCCCCCGCTGACGCCCGTCCAGCGGGTCGTGCTGTTGCGGGTGTCGAGCACGCGCAGCGGCGACATCGCGACGAACCGCGCGCCCGAGCCCGGCAGGTAGTAGCCGGCCAGGTCGGCGAGCAGGTGGATCGCGCCGGAGTGGTTGTAGAGGTCGATCGAGCGGTTGGCGCCCAGCCGGACGGTGACGAGGTTCGGGGTGGGGTTGGGGCTGTCGATGTTGAGGTTGGACACGTTCGGGCGTGCCTGGCCGGTCGGCCACGCGGACACGTAGGTCCGCATCGTCGCGCCGACGCCGGTGAGGTTGACGGTGACCGCGGTCGCGCCCGCGGGGACGGCCCCGGACAGGTCGAGCCTGATCCGCCCGCCCGGGCCCAGCGGCCCGTCGGCACCGATGTGCCAGCGGGTGTCGAGGACGCGCTGCGGGGAGCGGGCGGTGTGCAGGCCGGTGGCGTCGGTGGCGTACCAGCCGGCGAGGTCGGCGAGCAGGTGGGTGGGGCCGGAGTTGGTGTAGAGGCGGACCTTGCGGCCGGTGCCGACCTGGACGGTGACCAGGTTGGGCCGGGTGTGGCGGGCGGCGAGGTTGAGGTTGGAGACGTTCGGGCGCGGTGCCCCGTTCGGCCAGACGGTCACGTAGGTGGCGGTGGACGCGATGCCGGTGACGTTGAGCACGGCGGCCGTGGCGGTGGCGGGCAGCCGGCCGGACAGGTCGAGGGTGATCGCGGCGTGCGCGCCCAGCGGGGTCCGGGACGCGACGCCGATGGCGTTGCGGGTGTCGAGCACCCGGACGGGGTTCGCGGCGGTGAAGCCGGCCGGGGCGGAGGCCTTGGTGGCGAGGCCGGCGAGGGTGAGCTCGCCGCCGTTGACGGAGTTGACGTCGGTCGAGGCGCTGATGCCCGGGACCGTGGCCTGGCCGTACTGCCAGAGCGTCCACTTCGACCAGCCGGACGGGAGGGTGGGCGAGCTGGAGATGGAGGCGACCCAGAGGGGGTTGCCGGCGAAGGCGGAGCTCCCGCCGGTGCAGCTGTTCCACCAGTTCGCGGCGGTGTAGATGATGGCGGGGACGCCGGTGCGGCGCTTGACCTCGTCGACGAAGGCGCGGATCCAGCCGACCATCTGGGCGCGGGTGAGCCCGTAGCAGGAGTTGGTGTGGTCGCTGGAGACATAGGGGTTCCACTCGATGTCGAGGACGGGGTTGAGGGTCCTGCCGTCGGGGCTGTACCGGGCGCGGTCGAGGAGGTAGCCCGCCTGCGCGGCGCCGCCGGAGACGTTGGGGATGGCGAAGTGGTAGGCGAAGGCGTACATGCCTGCGGCGTGGGCGCCGTCCTGGTCGCCGGCGAAGTAGGGGTTGGTGTAGTAGTTGCCCTCGCTCGCCTTGACACCGGCGAACCGGTACCCCGCGCCGGCGACCTTGGACCAGGTGATCGCGGCCCCGCCCGGATGCTGATGACTGGCGACGTCGATGCCCTTGACCTGGCTCGCGGCGGCCTGCCCGGCGGTGGCTCCGTTCGCGAGGTCGGCCTCCATCCGCGGGCTGTGCGCGTGGCCGACGTTGTCGCGGACCACCCCGCCCGCGATGGGCGGTGCGTCGGGTGCGTCCGGGCCGCCGACCGTGCGCTGCCCAGCGGTCGTGCCGATGCCGTCTCCGCTCGCGGCGGCGCCGGACCAACTGCCTCCGCTCGCCGAGCCGGCCGGATGGGTGGTGCCGTCGCCGGCGGTGCGGCCATCGCTGACGTGGCTGGTCGCGCGCGGGTCGCGGTGTTGGCCGTGTTCGACGTGTTCGCCGACTGCGCCGACTTCGCCGATTGAAGCTCCGCCGGCCGCACCGGCGCCGCCGGCCACCGCGCCCGCCACGACGACGGCCGTGAGCCAGCGCCCCCGCATCCCGAACCCCCTCCGCTCAGGCGATCCCACCAGCGGAAATGGTCGCACACAAACGGCCTCGGGGCGTCTCGGGACAGCCGGCGGCAACTCCGCCGGGCGCCCGGACGCAGGACGTCGTGAGGAGGGTGGCGTGGGCGAGCCGGGCGCTTGGCGATGGACGCCGTGGCCGGCCCGCCGGGTCGTCGACCCGGCCCGCCGGGTCTGTCGGGCAAGTGGTCGCCGCAAACAGCGCCGCATGAGGTCCGTGGCCGCGCCCGGGGCGGTCCTGTGCGGCGGTGGCCGCGCGGGGCGTTCGTGATGCGGCGACGGCCGTGGTGGGGCGGGTCTCATGTGGTGGCGGCCGCGCCCGCCGCGGTGGCCCTGGTGGGCGGTTCGAGCGCCCCTGCGCTCAGCCGACCGCCGCCGGGGCGCGGAGCGGGGCGTTCGCGAACTCGGCGATCCCCTCGCCGAACCGGGTCCGGGCCTCGAACCCCAGCACCTTCCGCGCGCGGGCCGGGTCGGCGACCACGTGCCGCACATCGCCCGGCCGGGCGCCGCCGACCACCGTCGGGGCCGGGCCGGCGCAGGCCTTCGCCAGCTCGGTCGCCAGCTCGCCGACGGTGTGCGGGTCCCCGGAGCACACGTTCACCGGCGTCAGGCCGCCCTCGTCGGCCTCGGCCTCCACCGCCAGCGCGTTCGCCAGGGCCACGTCCGTGACGTGCACGAAGTCGCGGCGCTGCCGGCCGTCCTCGAGCACCGTGGGCGCCTCGCCACGCTGCAGCGCCGAGCGGAACAGCGAGGCCACCCCCGCGTACGGGGTGTCGCGCGGCATCCTCGGGCCGTACACGTTGTGGTATCGCAGCGCCCACACGCTCCCACCGGTCTGCCGCGCCCACGCCGAGGCCAGGTGCTCCTGCGCCGCCTTCGTCGCCGCGTAGGTGCTGCGCGGGTCGATCGGCGCGTCCTCGCCGACCAGCTCCGGCGCGAGCGCGGCACCGCACTCCGGGCACGGCGGTTCGAATCGGCCGCCGTCCAGGTCGGACTGGCGGCGCGGGCCGGGACGCACCACGCCGTGCCGGGCACACACGTAGCGGCCCTCGCCGTAGACGACCATCGAGGACGCCAGCACCAGGCGCCTCGTGCCGGCCCGGTACATCGCGGCCAGCAGCACCGCGGTGCCGTAGTCGTTGTGCAGCGTGTACTCCGGAGCGTCCGACGGGTCGAGGCCGTGGCCGACCACCGCCGCCTGGTGGCACACGACGTCCACGCCGCGCAGCAGGTCGTCGAGCAGCTCGGGATCCCGGACGTCACCCACGGTCACACCCGGCGCGGTCGCCTCCGGACCGTGCGCCTTGGGCAGCAGGTTGTCCAGCAACCGGGTCTCGTGCCCGCGCTCGTCCAGCAGGTCGGCGATGTGGGACCCGATGAAGCCGGCCGCGCCGGTGATCAGCACTCGCATGCGACCGACGCTAGGGCGGGCCGGCGACCCGCGCGAGGCCGGCCGGGGCGCCGTCACAGAACCGTCAGATCTGGCTCGCGAGCGGTCGGCGGGTTCGCGTCGCGCCCGCCCGGGCGCCTACTACGGTGAGCGCCATGGAACGCAGTGCGCAGCGGCTCGGCAGGGCCCTCATCGTGATCGTCGACGACCGGGTGGCCCACGGTGAGCACGAGGACACGGTCGGGCCGCTGGTCACCGAACTGCTCGAGGAGAACGGGTTCATCGTGGACGGCATCGTCACGGTGGCCGGGGAGATCGTGGACATCCGCAACGCGCTGAACACCGCCGTGATCGGTGGCGCCGACCTGGTGATCACGGTCGGCGGCACCGGCGTGTCGCCGCGCGACGTCACGCCCGACGCCACCCAGGGCGTGCTGGACCGGCCGATCCCCGGTATCGCCGAGGCGATCCGGTCGTCCGGGCTCGCCGCGGGCGCGGTGGACGGCGGCATCTCCCGCGGGCTCGTCGGCATCTCCGGCAGCACGCTGGTGGTGAACCTCGCCGGCTCGCGCGCCGCGGTCCGCGACGGGATGGCGACGCTGTCGTCCCTCGTTCCGCATGTCATCGACGAGCTGTCCGGCCTGGACGCCAACTAGCCCGATGACCGGCGAGCCGCGGGACCCGGCCCGGCGCCCGCCGCGGCGCCGCGACCTCGACGACATCTTCGGCGACGTCCTGCCCGCGACCACGTCCGACGAGCGCGACCCCGGCCGGCCCGACGCCGAGAGCGACGACACCTGGTACGAGCGGGACCGCCCACCACACCACGACCGCGACTGACCGCCGCGGCGTCCGAGCCGGCCTCCGCCGGGTCGCGGCCTGCCGTCCGGCACGCCGCGGCGGCGCTGCTGTGCGTGCCCCGGCCCGCCCGCCGGCGGGATCGGGCCGCGATCGTCGTTCCATACGCCTCCTCTACCAGTTCCGTGGGCCTGGGCCGGTCGGCGGCGGCCCGGCCGGACCGGCGCCCCCGGGGCCGGAACCGCCGGGGCCACCAGGACCGCCAGGGCCTCCCGGGCCGCCGGGACCCGCGGGACCGCCGCGGTACGGACCTGCCGGGCCGCCCGGGCGGGGCTGTCCGGCCGGCTGTTGCGCCCGGACCTGCTGCTGCCGGAGCAGGTCGCGGATCTCCAGGAGGACCTCGACGTCGGTGGGTTCGGACGGGCCCGCCTCCTCGCCGCGCCGGCGGCGGTCCTGGATCGTCTGCACCGGCAGCACGAACATGAAGTAGACGATCGTCGCGATGATCAGGAAGTTGATCGCCGCGGTGATGATCGCCGCGAAGTCCACCGTGGACTTGGGGTTGTCCGGCACGATCGTCCATGCCAGGCCGGTGACGTTCGAGCCCCCGATCGCGGCGATCACCGGCCGGATCAGGTGGTCGGCGATCGAGGTCACGATGGCGGTGAACGCGGTACCGATGATCACCGCGACCGCCAGTTCGATCACGTTCCCGCGCAACAAGAAGTCCTTGAACCCCTTCAGCACGTCAAAAGCTCCCTTCGGGGACTGGGGCAGGGTTACCGCAGCGTAACGGCGACCGGTTGTCCCAAGGAGACCGACGCGAGCCGCGCCGCCGACGCCCTCGGCACTGCGATGACCACCAGCCTGCCCGGCCTCGTACCGGCCTGCACGGCGTCGTCCTGTTCCGCCGCGCGCACCGTCACCACCGTCACGTCCGCGGCCAGCACCACCGCACCGGCACCGCCCCGCGGCGCCACCGTCACCACGTCGACGCGGGCGCCCGGCGCGAGCAGCGTGGCCACCTCCGGGTCGGCGAGCCGCACCGGTACGGCCACCGCGTCCGGGTCGCCGGTGGTCAGCCGGCTGTTCTCCGGGCCGACCAGGCGGGTGCGGGTGACCGGCTCGCCGCGGCTCGCGGCGCCGGTGAGCACCCGGCCGGTGGCCTGGTCGGCGGCGGTGAGGGCGGCGGGCGGGCGTAAGGACTCCGGCGCGCGCACCACCCGCAGGTCGGCGGGGCGCAGGCTCGAACCCGGCGCCAGGTCGCGTGCGGCGACCAGCATGGGCACCGTCGGCTCACCACGGGCGCGGGGCGGTGGCCGCACCGCCAGGGCCACGGCGAGCAGGACGAGCACGGCCGCGACCACGCGGCGCAGCGCGAGTGTGCGCGGCCAGCCGCGGGCGGCGGCGAGTTGTCGCAGGCGGTCTCGGAGCAGGGGGTTCAGCGGAGCGGGCATGTGACCGACGCTACGGCCGGACCGGTCCGGTGTGCGGCGGAAGTACTCAGGCTGTGGACAACCTGACGAGTTGTGGATAACCCGCCCGTCAGGACGCGATCTTCGACGTGCTCGTCGTACCGCCGGAGGAAGATGACGTCGAGTCCTTGGACGACGAGGACGAAGACGAAGACGTGGAAGACGACGAGGAGGGAGAGGACGACGATGAGTCGGAGGACGACGACGAGTCGGACGAGGTGCTGTCCGACTTGCCCGAGGACGAGGCGGCCTTCGCCTCCGACCGGCTGTCGGTGCGGTAGAAGCCGCTCCCCTTGAAGACCACGCCAACGGAGCCGTAGAGCTTGCGCAGCCGGCCGGCACACTCCGGGCACTCGGTCAACGACGCGTCGCTGAAGGACTGCACCGCCTCGAAGCGGTGCTCACACGCCGTACACGCGTACTGGTAGGTGGGCACGGGCTGCTCCCTCTCCCGGTTCTGGCACTCACACAGTCAGAGTGCTAAGACACATTCTGCGCCAGAACGCCGCCGGAGCGCAAACGCCCTCCAGCGGGACTGCGCACGTCACACGAACCGGAGTAGACCCCGGTTCGGGGTGAGCACGGCCGTCATCCGCACGTCGTGCGGCTCGCTGGGCAGCTGCTCGAAGATCTCCTGGTCACGAACCACGGCGACCATCTCCGTCCCGTTCGAGGCCAGCGGCAGCGACTGGTCGTAGTGGCCGGCCCCCCGGCCGAGGCGCACGCCGTTGCGATCCACGGCGAGCGCCGGCACGAGGACGAGGTCGGCGATCCGCAGCGCGGTGGTGCCCAGCACCTCGCCGATCGGCTCGCGCAGCCCGTAGGGCCCGGGGCGCAGCGAGTCGCGGCCGGCGTAGAAGCTCCACTCGAGCGGGCCCTCGCCGGTGACGATCGGCAGCAGCACGCGGGCGCCGAAGTCGTTCATGTCGTCGAGCATCTGCACGGAACCGGGTTCGGAGGCGATCGGTACGAACGCACACACGGTCTGACCGGGGAACACCACGCGGCCGCTGGTCAGGTGGCTGGACAGGGACATCGCCTCGGCGAACCGGACGCTCGCGGGCACCCGGCGACGCTCGGCGAGCAGCTCCCTTCGCCACCGCCACTTGGTCATCGCGGCGGGCTGTTCTCGATCACTCCCAGGCCGGGCCACGACATGAGGTTAGGCTGGCTGTCCATGGCCCCCGCTACCGCCGTCAGTTCCGACCCTGGTTCCACGCCCGAGAACGGCATCAGAACGGCCATCGTGCCGGCCGCCGGCCTGGGCACCAGATTCCTGCCGACCACGAAGGCCGTGCCCAAGGAGCTGCTGCCCGTCGTCGACACTCCCGGCATCGAGTACGTCGCCGCGGAGGCCGCCGAGGCGGGCGCGCAACGGCTGGTCATCGTCGTCTCGCCGGGCAAGGACGCCGTCGCCCGGTACTTCGCTCCTCAACCCGACCTCGAGGAGACCCTGGAGCGCCGCGGCAAGACCGAGCTGCTGACCAAGATCCGCCGGGCGAGCGGCCTGATCGCCGTCGAGACGGCGATCCAGGAGGAGGCCCTGGGGCTCGGCCACGCCGTCAGCTGCGCCGAGCCGAACCTGACCCCGGAGGACGACGCGGTGGCGGTGCTCCTGCCGGACGACCTCGTGCTGCCCACCGGCGTGCTGCGCCGGATGGCCGACACCCGCGCCAAGCACGGCGGCACCGTGTTGTGCGCGTTCGACATCCCGAAGGAGGAGATCTCCCCGTACGGCGTGTTCGACGTCGAGGACACCGACGACGTCGACGTCAAGAAGGTCAACGGCATGGTGGAGAAGCCGGCGCCGGAGGACGCCCCGTCCACCTTCGCCGCGGCCGGACGCTACCTGCTCGACCGGGCCGTGTTCGACGCGCTCAAGCGGATCACCCCCGGCGCCGGCGGCGAGCTGCAGCTCACCGACGCCGTCGCGATGCTGATCGCCGAGGGACACCCCGTGCACGTGGTGGTTCACCGCGGTGGACGTCACGACCTGGGCAATCCTGGCGGTTTCCTGCGTGCCGCCGTGGACTTCGCGCTTCAGCACCCGGAGTATGGGCCTGATCTGCGCGAGTGGTTGCGCTGGCGCGTGGAGGAGTAGCTACCAGACGGGGTAGGAATGAGGTCAGTCGACGAGCAGCTCGGCCGGGCGCTTGCCGCCGCGGTTCGCCCTGCCCCCGTCCGGGTGGCCATCTCCGAGGCGCAGGGCCTGCTCTGCGCGGAGGAGGTCGTCGCGGAGCACGCGCTCCCCGGCTTCGACCAGGCCGCGGTCGACGGCTACGCGGTGCGCAGCGTCGACGTGCGGGAGGCCGGCAACGAGCCCGTCGTGCTGCCGGTCGTCGGCGAGATCCCGGCAGGCTCCCGCCAGCCCCGCAGGCTGCAGCCCGGCCAGGCGGTGCGGGTGGACACCGGCGCGCCGCTGCCCACGCTCGCCGACGCCGTCGTGCCGATCGGCTACACCGACGGCCACCACGCGCGGGTGAGCGTGCACCAGCCGGTGCCCTCCGCCGCGTTCGTCCGGCGGACGGGCGAGGACGTGCAGACCGGCGACGTCGCGGTGCGCCGCGGCGCGCCGATCGGGTCCGCCCAGGTCGGCCTGCTCGCGGCGGTGGGCCGGGCCAAGGTGCTGGTGTACCCGCGGCCGCGGGTGTCGATCATCTCGATCGGCGACGAGCTCGTGGACATCGACCGGACGCCCGGCCAGGGCCAGGTCTACGACGTCAACTCCTACTCGCTGGCCGCCGCCGCGCGCGACGCCGGTGCCGAGGTGAACCGGGTCGGCATCGTGCCGAGCGACAGCAGGCGGCTGCGGGAGATCGTCGAGGGGCGGCTGCTGCTGAGCGAGATCGTGGTGATCGCGGGCGGGGTGGGCGGCGAGTTCGCGGCCGAGATCCGCGCGTCGCTCTCCGAGCTCGGCGACGTCGACATGGCCCGGGTGGCGATGCACCCCGGCTCCGTGCAGGGCTTCGGCAGGCTCGGCCCGGACGCGGTGCCGACCTTCCTGCTGCCGAGCAACCCGATGAGCGCGCTGGTGGTGTTCGAGGTGATGGTGCGACCGCTGATCCGGGCCGCCCAGGGCAAGCGCAACCCGCACCGCCGGCGGATCACCGCACGCCTGCTCTCGCCGATCACGTCGGCCAAAGGGCGCAAGGGCTTCCTGCGGGGCCAGCTGCTGCGCGACGAGAACAACGGCGAGTACCTCGCGCAGCCGCTCGGCATGTCCGGCTCGCATCTGCTGGCATCGCTCGCCGAGGCGAACTGCCTGATCCTGGTCGACGACGAGACGACCGAGGTCGTCGTCGGCGAGGAGGTCCAGGTCAGCTTCCTGGCGCAACGTGGCTGAAGGGACGGCCCACGGGGTGACTTGGTCGGTGCCGCAGGGCCGCCATCCCGGGTGGCCCGCCCAGCTCGGGCCGCTGCGGGTGGCCGCCGGTCTGGTCGAGGTGCGCAAGCCGCGGCTGCGCGACGGCGGCGAGTGGAGCCGGGTGCGCCGCCGGGACCGGTTACACCTGCAGAGCTGGGAACCGACCGTGCCCGGCAGCTGGAGCGACAACAACGCCGCGCTCGCGTGGCCCGGCCAGTGGTCGACGCTGCGCGGGCTGGCGCGGCGCGGGCAGACGCTGCCGTTCATCATCACCGTGGACGGCGAGCTTGCCGGGCAGGTAACCGTCGGCAACGTCGTGCGCGGCTCGCTGTGCTCGGCGTGGGTCGGCTACTGGGTGGGCACCCACGTGACCGCCGGGGGCGTGGCGACGGCGTCCGTCGCGCTGACCGTCGACCATTGCTTCGCCGCGGCCGGCCTGCACCGCCTGGAGGCGACCGTGCGGCCGGAGAACCAGGCCAGCATCCGGGTTCTCACGAAACTCGGATTCCGCGAAGAAGGTCTGTTCCGCCGTTACCTCGACGTGGCGGGTGGCTGGCGCGACCACCTCTGTTACGCACTGACCACAGAGGACGTCCCGAATGGACTCGTCAACCGGCTGATCGCCGAGGGGCGCGCTGAGCTGCCCTGATGGTCGCCGCGGTCTTTCGGGGCGCCCCGGCGCGCCTCCGACACAGATGTGACTGTTGTGGCTAACGTGGCGCACGAAGTTTTCGTGAAAATCGTCACAGGGGAGGTGCCGAGGCATGCCGAGCTCACTTGTCGTGGTCGCGCTCGTGCTGGCATGGCTCGTCGTCCTCGTGCCGATGATCGTGCGCAAGCGCCAGGAGGTCGCGAAGACCGCGGACTCCGAGCTGGCGGCCAGAGTGGTGCGAAGCGGGAGCGGTGAGGCCGAGGCGGACACGCGGGACGACCCGGAATACGGCATGGAGGAGGCCCCCATGCGCGACACTGACGGGATCGACGAGGATTTCGGTGGAGAATTGGCGGACGACGACGAGCCCGTCGCCGACCACGCCGCCGACGAGACCGTCGAGGATGCCTCGGAGGATGTCGCCGATGATGCCGACCGGGATACGCGGGACGAGATGAGCGCCGGCTACTACGACGAGTACGCCCGGCGCTACCGCCCTGGCCGGGGCGGCTTCGACCCCGAGGCGGCGGCCATCATCGCGAAGGCCAAGTACGCCTTCCGGCAGCGTGTCGTGCTCGCCATGCTCATCGGCGCGGTCGTGTCGGCGGTGGTCGCCGCCGTCGCGTTCCCGATGCTGTGGTGGGGCCACGGCGCCATCGACGTCGTGCTCGTGAGCTACCTCGTGTACCTGCGGCGCCAGGTCCGCATCGAGACCGAGATCCGCGAGCGCCGCCTCGCCCGGATGAACCGCGTCCGGCGGGCCCAGGCCGCCGTGCGGCAGCGCCCGGCCGAGCCCGCGTACCAGGAGCCGGACTACCAGGCGGACGAGACCTACCCCGAGCCGGCCGCCCACGACGAGCCCGTCGAGGACTACGAGCCGGAGGAGGTCCCCGGGCCGCGCGAGCGGGTGGCGGACAGCCACTACCCACCCCCCGTGGTCCGCGGCGGCGCGGTGCTCGTCGACGTCGACGACGAGGACCCGGCATTCGAGGACCTCGACCAGCCGGGCTCGCTGCCCTATCGGCGGGCCGTGGGCGAGTGACTGCTATGCTCACGCAGCACGACCAGGGGCTGTAGCGCAGTTGGTAGCGCACCTCGTTCGCATCGAGGGGGTCAGGGGTTCGATTCCCCTCAGCTCCACGCCCAAACTGCAGATCACGGCCCTCTTGCGTGCGTCCGCAAGAGGGCCGTGATCTTTTGGTGTCCGATTTTGGGAGCGGATTGGGAGCTGCGCTCCCAGATCACATCGCCTTGACGGTCGCCTACGACCACTGATCACGGTCGGAATTGCTCATCGAAGTCAGCCGCGTAGCAACGGTCTCCGCTCAATCGCCAACGGGTGCGAATCGAAACCGGCTGCATCCAGAACACACTCCAGCGCTCATTTCTTGATAGGACGACTGCGCGGCGAGGACGAGAGAGTCCGATGCCTGTGCAAATGTCAATCGTGAGAACCAGTATCACCGCGACCGCGATGTGCCTGCTGGCGCTTTCCGCCTGCCGAGGTTCTGGCACCGACGGCGGTGATGGAGGCGAGAGCCCACCGAAAATCCGATCTCCGCATTCCGACCTGCGGTAACCATCCACGGCTGCGTCCGATGCCTGCCGAACACGGCGTACTCCATGGCGGTCCCGCACGGCTGAACGGCACCGCGTCCACGGTCGACCGGCGTGTCAGCGGTCGTGTCAGGGGCGTGACAGAGGTGTGACAGTCGGCGGGCCGATGGTGGTCACATGAGCAATTCGGCGATCGCAGCGTCAGGGCTGCGCAAAGCGTACGGGGACAAGATCGTCCTCGATGGGATCGACTTCGATGTTCGGGCGGGCACGGTCTTCTCCCTGCTCGGTCCGAACGGGGCCGGCAAGACGACGGCCGTGAACGTGCTGACCACGTTGATCAAGGCCGACGCGGGGACGGTCCGGATTGCCGGGCATGACGTCGCCACCGAGGCCAAGGCGGTGCGTTCGGTGCTCGGGGTCACCGGTCAGTTCGCGGCCGTGGACGAGCTGCTGACGGGGCAGGAGAACCTCCAGCTGATGGTGGATCTGAGCCCGGCACGCGTCCGGGACGGCAAGCGGGTCGTCACCGAGCTTCTGGAGCGCTTCGACCTGGTGGAGGCGGCGCAGAAGCCGGCGTCGACCTACTCCGGCGGCATGCGCCGCAAGCTCGACCTGGCGATGACGCTCGTCGGCAACCCGCGGATCATCTTCCTGGACGAGCCGACGACGGGGCTGGACCCGCGCAGCCGCCGCACCATGTGGTCGATCATCCGCGAGCTGGTGGCAGACGGCGTGACCGTCTTCCTCACCACCCAGCAGCTCGACGAGGCCGACAAGCTCGCCGACCGGATCGCGGTGCTCGACCGGGGCCGCCTGGTCGCCCAGGGCACTCCCGACGAGCTCAAGCGCCTGCTTCCCGGAACCCACGTCCTGCTCCGGTTCGCCACCGCGGAGGAGCACGACGCGGCCGCGCGGGTCCTCACCGAGTCCACGCGGGACAACGAGGCGCTGGCCCTGCGGGTTCCCAGCGACGGCGGCACGAAGTCGCTGCGGGCCCTGCTGGACCGGCTCGACGAGTACTCGATCGATGCCGAGGAGATCTCCGTCCACACGCCGGACCTCGATGACGTATTCCTCGCCCTCACGGGCCATGCCACGGAGGTGGTCGCGAAATGAACTCCAACTCGATGGTGATGCTGCGTCGCAACTTCAAGCACGTCGCCCGGAATCCGACCTCGGTGTTCAACGCCGTCCTGATGCCGATCCTGATCATGTTCATGTTCGTGTACATGCTCGGCGACGCGTTCAGCGTCGGTGTCGACTACGTGGACTACGCGACGCCGGGACTGATGCTGCTGGCCGTCTGCTACGGCCTGGGGGCCACCGCGACGACGGTGAACTCCGACATGACGAAGGGCATCATCAACCGGTTCAAGGTCATGGACGTCTCCCGCGGTGCGGTGCTGACGGGTCACGTCGTCGCCAGCGTGCTGACCAACCTGGTCGCCATCGCGGCCCTGGTCGGGGTGGCCTTCCTGCTGGGGTTCAGCCCGTCGGCGAGCCTGCTCGACTGGCTCGGCGCGTTCGGCCTCGTGGTGCTGCTCGCCGCCGCGGCCGGCTGGTTCACGGTCGCCCTGGGACTGGTGGCGAAGTCTCCGGAAACGGCGGGAATCGCTGCCGTGCCGCTGGTCCTGCTGCCGTTCTTCAGCAGCGCGATCGTGCCGGCGGACAAGATGGGGCCGGGCATCCGGCAGTTCGCGGAGTACCAGCCCTTCACGCCGATCATCGAAACCCTGCGCGGGTTGCTCAACGGCGCACCGTCCTCCGGCGACGCGATCGCCGCCATCGCCTGGTGCGTCGGCATCGCGCTCGTCGGGTACCTGTGGGCGCGTTCCACGTTCACCAAGCGAGCGTGACCGCGACCAGCTCGCGCGGGCTCGCCCGCATCCCCTCCCGCGTCGCCTCGGCGAACCTCGTGTCGCCGAGGCGGCGCCGCGCCGTCTGCTCGATCCTGGCCGTGTCCGGCTGAGAACGGTCCGGCAGGCCGCGCACGGCGGTGCTCGCCGCGAGCAGCCGCGCCGCCTGCTCGTACTGTTCGCGGCGCAGCGCCAGGTCCGCGACGCCGACGAGGGCCTGCGCGACCAGCGGTGCGGTGCCCATCTCGGATGCCGCCTGGAAGGCCGCGGCCCGGTGTTCGCACGCCTTTTCCAGCTCCTCGGCAAGGTAGCCGAGGAGGTCTTGCGTCACCGCGCGGATGCCGGCCCGCTCGGCGGCGTCGCCCAGCATGGCTGTCGCAACGTCGAGCTGCCGGCGCGCCTGCTCGGCGTCGCCGCTCCAGCGGGCGAGCTCCGCCTTCGACAGGGCCAGCTCGGTCAGCGCCTCCGGCCAGGCGACTCGTTCCGCGTACCGCTGCGCCTGCGCCATGCCGGCCGCGCTCGACTCCTCGTCTCCCGACAGCCAGTACAACTGGGCCTGGCGCGACCGCATCCGCACCGCGTCCTCGATGGCACCGACCTCGGTGACCACCGCGATCGCCTGTTCGTAGTGCTCGCACGCGACGGTGAACTCGCCGCGCGTGGCGATTCGATCCGCCAGCTCGGTCAGGGCGAACGAGATCCCCCACCGTTCGCCCAGCGCGCGAAACTCGGCGAGCGCCGTCTCGAGGTATCCGTCCGCGTCCCGGTCGCCGTGGCCGAGCATGATCCGCATCTTGCCGAGCTGCAGCCGGGCGAGGGCGCGCGCCCACGGGTCCTCGTCGGTGAGCAGCGGTTCCCACGCGGCCAGGTACGCGTCCGGCGCCTGCAGCAGGCGTTCCAGCGCGGCGACCAGCCCCACCGACGGGTGGCGGCTCCGGCCGCGCCGGTTGATCTCGTATACCTCGTGGATCCACTCCTGGGCCTGGCGCTCGTCGACTCTCCCGCCCGGAGGTCATGAAACCCGTGGCGAGCGCGTACACCACGGCCCGGATCTCGTCGGTCACCTCGCCGGGTGTGGCGGCGGCCGCCATGATCAGCTCGTTGCCCTCGGCCTTGTGCCCGCCGAGCCACCAGTACCAGCCGGCGGCCGCGGCGAGCCGCATTGCCCCGTCCGCCTCGCCGGCCGCGAGCGCACCGCGCATCGCGGCACCGATGTTGTCGTGCTCGACCTCCATTGTGGCAAGCCATTCCAGCTGCTCGGCGCGGCGAAGATGCGGCTCCGCGATGTCCGCGAACTCGGTGAAGTAGGCGAGATGCGCACGGCGCGCCAGGTCCGACTCCCCGGCCTCCGCGAGGCGCTGCCCGGCGTACTCCTTGATCGTGCCGAGCATCCGGTAGCGCGGCGCCCGGCCGCCCTCGGCCACCACCAGCGACTTGTCCGTCAGCGCGGTCAGCAACTCGAGCACCTGCCCCGCGTCCTCCGCGCAGACCCGCTCGGCCGCTTCCAGGCTCGCGCCACCGGAGAACACCGAGAGCCTGCGCAGGACCACCCGTTCGGCGTCGGTGAGCAGCTCCCAGCTCCAGTCGACCACCGCACGCAGCGTCCGGTGCCGCGGCAGGGCGGTACGGCTGCCACCGGTCAGCAGCCGGAACCGGTCGTCGAGCCGGTTGGCGAGCTGGTCGAGGGACATGGTGCGCAACCTGGCCGCGGCGAGCTCGATGGCCAGCGGCATCCCGTCCAGCGCCCGGCAGACGCGCGCCAACGTCGACAGCGTGCGGGCGTCGTTCCCGAGGTCCTTGCGCACCGCGCCGGCTCGGTCGGCCAGCAGCCGGACGGCCGGCGCGGACTCGATCTTGCCGGGGTCGGCGTCCTCCGCGGGTAGGTCCAGCGGCGCGACCGGCCACAGTGCCTCGCCGGTGATGCCGAGGGGCTCCCTGCTCGTCGCGAGGATCCGCAGCCGCCGGCACTCTCCGAGCACCCGATGGGCGAACGTCGCCGCGGACTCGATCACGTGCTCGCAGTTGTCCAGAACCAGCACCATCTCCCGCTCGCGGACCGCGGCGACGACCCGGTCCACCGGCTCCGCGTCCGGTGCCTCGCCGAGCAGCGCGTCGCGCAGCCGGAGTGCGCCGAGCGTCGCCTGCGCCACGTCACCGTCGGCGCCGATGGCCGCGAGCTCGACCAGCCAGGCCCCGTCCGGCAGGTCGCCGAGCAGCGTGCGCGCGGACTCCGTGGCCAGCCTGGTCTTCCCCGAACCGCCCGGCCCGACCAGGGTGGTGAGCCGATGTTCGGCGACGAGCGCGCGGACCGCGGCGACATCGGCGTCCTTGCCGACGAAGCTGGTCAGCTCGGCGCGCAGGTTGGTCGTGCGGGTCCCCTCCCGCCGGCCCACCTCGCCGCGCAGCAGCGCCACGTGCAGTGCGGACAGCTCCGGCGAGGGGTCCGCGCCCAGCTCGTCGGCCAGGGTTTCCCTGGTGCGCTCGTACACGAGCAGCGCCTCGGTGTCGCGACCGGTCGCCACCAGGGCACGCATCAGCGCGGCGACGAGCCGTTCCCGCACCGGATGCGCAGCCACCACGTCGGTCAGCTCCGTGACCAGCTCCGCGCCGTGGCCGAGGCTGATCTCCGCGTCGAACCGGTCCTCCATGGCGGTCAGGCGCAGCCCTTCGAGCCGGGTGACCGCCGCGTCGAACGCCGCACTGTCCTGCAGACCGACGTCCTGCATGGCCGCGCCGCGCCACAACGCGAGGGCCTCGCGCAGCCGCCGCACCCCGTGTGGGTCCGCGTCGTCGCGGGCATGGGCGACGAGGCGTTCGAACCGCACGGCGTCGACGGCGTCGGGCGACACCCTCAGCCGGTAGCCGTCCGGCTGCCCCTCGACCCGCCCGTCCGGCAGCGCCTTCCGCAGCCGCGAAACCAAACGCTGCAAGGCATTCGCCGCGTCGGAGGGCGGTTGTTCACCCCAGATCCAGTCGACGAGCGTCGCCTTCGGGACCGCGTGACCCGGTTCGAGGGCGAGGGCGACCAACAGCCCGCGCAGCCGGGCGCCCGGCACGTCGGCTGGGACGCCGTCGTCGGTGCGAACCTCGAACGGTCCCAGCATCCCGATCTGCACCCGCCGATTTTGCCATGGCGGTTGACACGCACCGGCCGGCGTGGGCTATCTTTAGACCGTGCGGTCGAATAATAGTCCGAGCGGTCGAACCTTTGCCGACGAGGCGCGGCGCAAGCAGCTGGTGGAGTGTGCGATCGAGGTGATCGCCGAGCAGGGGATCGCGCAGGCTTCCCTCTCGCGGATCGCGCAGCGGGCCGGGGTGGCCAAGAGCGTTGTGCTGTACCACTTCGCCAACAAGGACGAGCTGGTCGAGAAGGTGCTGACGGCGGTGGCGACGGCCAGTGCCGAAGCGCTGCCGCAGCGCCTCGCGGCCGTGAGCACGGCGCGGGACAAGCTGCGGGTGATCCTCGAGTCGCTGGTCGAGTTCATGGCCACGCACCGCACCTACACGCTGGCCGCCCTGGAGACCGCGAACATGACGCGATCGCTGCCCGCCCGGCTGCGGATGGTGGCCGAGCGCGAGGCCGGCGCCGACGACATCCGGGACCTGCTGGTCGAGGGCCAGCGCGACGGGGAGTTCGGCGCGTTCGACCCGCACGTGATGGCCGCGATGGTTCGCCAGGCGATCGACGCGTCCGCGCTCGAGATCGCCCTGTCCCCGGACACCGACATGACCGCCTTCGCCGCCGAGCTGGTGGCGATGTTCGACCGAGCGACGAGGAGGGAACCATGAGCGGAAAGGTCCTGATGATCGCGGTGGGCACGCGCGGCGACGTCGCCCCGCCGGCCGGGGTCGGCGCCCGGCTGCGCGAGGCCGGCCACGAGGTGACCATGGCCGCGGACAAGGCGTTCGCCGGGCTCGTCGAGGATGCCGGGCTGGAGTTCCACCCGCTGGTCGGTGACATGCGTGCCGCCGCCGGCTCGGAGCTGCACGCCGCCGGCGCCCGGGACGGCGCGGTCTCCCGCAGCGGCGCCAGGCTGCTCAGGGAGGGCAAACAGTTCTTCCACGACCTGAACATGGACGTCGCCCGCATCACCGCCGCCAGCGGCGCGGACGTCGTGCTGTTCAACCCGCTCGGCGCGGCCGCCTACCACGTCGCCGGGGCGCGCGGCATGCCCAGCGCCGCCATGCACCTGCAACCCCAGCAACCCACCGCCGAGCTGCCCCCGATGGTGTTCGGCCGCTCCTTCGGCCGGCTGGGGAACCGCATCGCCGGCCGGCTCGTGCGCATGGTCGAGCGGTTGACCTTCAACGGCATCAACGAGGTCCGCGCCGAGCACGGCCTGCCGCCCACCACGCTCGCCGCCACCTACCGCAGGCAGGCCGCCGAACAATGGCCGGTCCTGCACGGCTTCAGCCGCCACATAGTCCCCCGCCCGCGCGACTGGCGCCCCGGCCTGGATGTCGTGGGCTACTGGTGGCCGCCCGCATCGCCGGACTGGACGCCGCCCGAGGACCTCCGCCGGTTCCTCGACGTCGGCCCGCCGCCGGTGTTCGTCGGGTTCGGCAGCACCAGCCCCGGCGATGCCGAGCAGCTCGGCCGCACCGTCACGACCGCGCTGCGCGAGGCCGGGCAGCGCGGCGTCCTCCAGGCCGGCTGGGCCGGGCTGGCCGGCACCGACGACGACGTGATCACCATCGGCGACGTGCCGCACGAGTGGCTGTTCCCGCGCATGGCAGCCCTCGTGCACGCCGCGGGCGCCGGCACCACCGCCGCCGGGCTGCGCGCCGGCGTGCCCGCAGTGCCCGTCCCGATGACCGGCGACGGACCTTTCTGGTCCCACCGCATGACCACGCACGGCGTCAGCCCCGGTGCCGTCCGGTACAAGAAGCTCACCGCCGGCGGCCTCGCCGGCGCCATCCGGGAGGCCGTCACGAATCCCGGGTACCGCGAGCGAGCGGCCGAGCTGGCCGCCAGAATCGCGACCGAGGACGGCGCGGGCGCCGTGCTCGCCACCGTCGAGAACCTCCTCGGCGGCACACCGGCGTGACCGGTCGGGCCGCGCCCGCGCTGCATCCCGATGTCCCTCGTCGCCGCCCAGCGGCGCCGTCGAGACCCGGTCGAGCCGCGTTGACCGGCGGAAACGCCGCTCGCACCCTGGGAACCACGCGGGACCCACCGGACTCCTGGCCGGCAGCGGAGCGTTGGCCCACGCTGCCGGCCAGTCGCCAGACCCGCGGGTGGGAGATCCCTCCTTGCGCCGCCCGGGCCCATCGGTCACGCTCGGGCGGTCGCTACGCGAGGTGGTTGATGCGCACCCTGATCATCGACAACTACGACTCGTTCACCTACAACCTGTTCCACCAGGTCGGCGCCGTCACCGGGATGGCGCCCACGGTCGTGCGCAACGACGAAGCCGGGTGGACGCCGGCCGACCTCGACCGCTTCGACAACGTCATCATCTCGCCCGGCCCGGGCCGCCCGGAGCGCCCGCGGGACTTCGGCATCTGCACCGAGGTGATCCGCGCCGCCACCATCCCCGTGCTCGGCGTCTGCCTCGGTCACCAGGGCATCTGCCACGTCCACGGCGGCCGGGTGGGCCCCGCGCCGCAGGTCCGGCACGGCCTCGTCTCGCCGGTCGTCCACGACGGCACCGGCCTGTTCGCCGGGCTGCCCGCGCCGTTCGCGGCGGTGCGCTACCACTCGCTCGCGGTCACCGCGCTGCCCGGCGACCTGGAGCCGATCGCGGCCACCCCGGACGGCCTGCTGATGGCCGTGCGGCACCGGAGCAGGCCGCAGTGGGGCGTGCAGTTCCACCCCGAGTCGATCCGCACCGAGCACGGCGACCGGCTGCTCGCCAACTTCCTCGGCCGGCGGCGCACCGCCCGGCCGGTCGTGCGCGCCGCGGCCCGGCCGCGGCGGACCGTGCTGCACCGCCGGGTCCCGGTCCGCGCCGCCGCCGAGGCCGTGTTCGACGCCCTATACCGCGACTCCGACCACGCGTTCTGGCTGGACAGCGCGGACGAGGCGGCCGGGCGGTTCTCCTTCCTCGGCGACGCCGCCGGCCCGCTCGCCCGGGTGGTCACCGCGGACGTCACGGCCGGGCGGATCACCGTCCGGTCCGCGGCCGGCGACCGGACCGTGCCCGGGTCCTTCTTCGACTGGCTGGCCGCCGACCTCGCCGCGCACCGGGTGCGTGCCGACCTGCCGTTCGACTTCGCCCTCGGCTGGGTCGGCTACCTCGGCTACGAGCTGAAGGCCGAGTGCGGCGGCGCGAACGCGCACCGCGCCGAGCAGCCCGACGCGGCGATGATCTTCGCCGACCGGGCCGTCGTGGTCGACCACCGCGAGCGGGAGGTCCACCTGGTGGCGCTGCCCCATCCCGGCAACGCCGCCTGGCTCGACGACACCGAGGCCACCCTGCACGCGCTCGCCGGGCCGCCGCCCGAGCGGCCCCGCGTGGAGGTCGGCGCGCTGCGGGCCCGCCACGGCCCGGCGGCCTACCGCGCGCTGATCGCCGCCTGCCAGCGGGAGATCGTCGCCGGCGAGACCTACGAGGTGTGCCTGACCAACCAGCTGACCGCGCACGGCAAGCTCGACCCCTGGCCGGCCTACCGCGTGCTGCGCCGGGACAACCCGGAGCCCTACTCCGCGCTGCTGCGCCTCGGCGCGCTGAGCGTGCTGTCCGCGTCGCCGGAGCGGTTCCTGCGGGTGTCCGCGGACGGGGTCGCCGAGTCCCGGCCCATCAAGGGCACCCGGCCGCGCGGCGCCACCCCGGCGCGGGACGCCGCGCTCGCGGCGGACCTGGCCGCCAGCGCGAAGGACCGGGCGGAGAACCTGATGGTCGTCGACCTGGTGCGCAACGACCTCGGCTCGGTGGCCGAGCTCGGCTCGGTGACCGTCGGCGGGCTGTTCGCCGTCGAGACCCACCCGACCGCGCACCAGATGGTGTCCACGGTCCGCGCGCGGCTGCGACCGGGCGCGACGGCGGTCGACTGCGTGCGGGCGGCGTTCCCCGGCGGCTCGATGACCGGGGCGCCCAAGCTCCGCACGATGTCGATAATCGACCGGCTCGAGGGCGGGCCGCGGGGTGTCTACTCGGGTGCGCTCGGCTACTTCTCGCTCACCGGCGCCGCCGATCTCAGCATCGTGATCCGGACCCTGGTGGTCGAGCCGGACCGGGTGTCCTACGGTGTCGGCGGTGCGATCATCGCACTGTCCGAACCGGACGCCGAGCTCGCGGAGACCGCGGTCAAGGCGACCCCGCTGCTCCGCATGCTGGACCAGGAGTTCCCCGATGATCCTCGATGAGCTGCGCCACCCGATCGTGCAGGCGCCCATGGCCGGGGGCGCGTCGACGCCCGCGCTCGCGGCCGCGGTGTCCAACGCGGGCGGGCTCGGCTTCCTGGCCGCCGGCTACCTCATCCCGCGCGACGTCCGCGCCCAGATCCACGCGATCCGCGAGCTCACCGACAAGCCCTTCGGGGTCAACATCTTCGTCCCGGACACGTCCACAGTGGATGGGCCGGCGCTGGCTCGGTACCGGGAACGGCTGCTGCCCGAGGCCCGGCGGCACGGCGTCGAGCTCGGCGACGCGGTCGACGAGGACGACGGCTGGACCGGCAAGCTGACCGTGGTGCGCGAGGAGCGGGTGCCGGTGGTCAGCTTCACCTTCGGCTGCCCGGACCCCGATGTGCTGGCCGAGCTGAAGGAGGCCGGCTGCACGGTCGCGGTCACGGTCACCTCGGCGACCGAGGCGACGACCGCGGTGGCCGCCGGCGCGGACCTGCTGTGCGTGCAGGGCGCGGAGGCCGGCGCGCACCGCGGCACGTTCGGCAACACCGACCCGATCGACGACACCGCGCTGCTTCCGTTGCTGCGCAAGGTCTCCGCGGCGGTGGACGCGCCGATGATCGCGGCCGGCGGGCTGTCCTCGGGCGCGGACGTGGGCGCCGTGCTGGTGGCCGGGGCGCGGGCGGCGCAGCTGGGCACCATGTTCCTGCTGTGCCCGGAGGCCGGGACCGGCCAGGTGCACCGCGACGCGCTGGTGCGCGAGGGCCGCACCGCGGTGACCCGCGCGTTCTCCGGCCGCCCCGCGCGCGGGCTGGTGAACCGCTTCCTCACCGAGAACTCCGCGGCGGCGCCGGCCGCGTACCCGCACGTGCACCACATGACGCGCGCGCTGCGCCGGGCCGGGGACCCCGAGGTGATGTCGCTGTGGGCCGGGCAGGCACACGAGTTCGCCCGGGAGATGCCCGCGGCCGCGCTGGTGCAGATGCTGTCCGGGGACGCGCGGGCGGCGATCGCGCAGGCCGCGCGCCGGTATCTCTAGTGTCCCGTGTCCGAGAGCGTGCGGTTGCCGGCGCCACAGATCGCCCCTGGCGGCGTTGTCGCGAAACCCGAATACGACCCGGTATGAGGGATTCGCTCCGCCTGGCCCGGAACGATCTGGATTCACCGGCAACCGCCAAACAACCTCGAACACGGGACACTAGTTTGTCGGTGCCCCGGCGTAGCGTGCGCGCCATGACGACATGGGGACTCACCATCGACTGCGCGCATCCCGGTGCGCTGGCCGAGTTCTGGGCGCCGCTGCTGGGTTATGTCCCGGCGCCGCCGCCGGACGGCTTCGCGAGCCTGCCGGAGTGGTTCGCGCACCACGACGTGCCGGAGGAGGAGTGGGACGACGGCGCGTACCTGGTCGACCCGGCCGGGGTGCGGCCGACGCTGTCGTTCATGAAGGTGCCGGAGTCGAAGGTGGTGAAGAACCGATTACACGTCGACGTGAAGGCCGGTGGTGGCCGGGAGACGCCGTGGGAGGTGCGGTGGCCGAGGGTGCTCGAGACCGTCGAGCGGCTGACGGCGGCCGGCGCCACGGTGGTGCGCGAGTACGAGCTGGATGGACGGGGTGACCACGTGATGATGGCCGACCCGGAGGGCAACGAGTTCTGCGTCGTCTGACGGATGAACGGTTTTGCTTCCTGGGGCGGGAAAATGGCTTAGTATCGCGGCCGTGCGCCGCTACGTGATCGAGAAGTCCGCGCGGAGTGCCGCGGAGCCGGGCGCGGTGTACCGGCTGCTTCGCGACGGTGCGACCTGGCCGGACTGGTCGGGCATCGACAGCTGCGAGCTGGAACGTGAGGGCGACGGCGAACCGGAGGGGGTCGGTGCCGTCCGGGTTCTCGTGAACGGGCGGATCCGCGGGCGGGACGAGATCACCGGGTTCGTGACGGACCGGCAGTTCAGGTACAACCACCTGAACGGCCTTCCGGTGCGCGACTATCGCGGCGTCGTCGACCTCGTCCCGGTCGGGTCGGGCACGGACATCACGTGGACGATCAGCTTCAACGCCAGGTACGTCGGCACCGGCTGGCTCCTGCGGCGGCTCCTGACACGGTTCCTCGGCCGCTGTGTGGACGGCCTGGCGGCGCACGCCACCGCCACATAGTCTCCGCGGGACACATACGGAGAGTTTGCCGGTCGCGCAAAGCGATCCCCGTGCATTTGCGTCACTGGATCGGGTGGTAGAAATCCCCGTTCAGTTGGCAGCACATGTCCCCGGAGTCCATATGAACCGGTTATCCACCATCAGCCGTTCCCTGATCGTGGCGTCCTTTGCCGCCGGTGCCCTCATCGGCGCCGGCGGCCTCGCGTCCGCGACCCCACCCGACCGCGCCCCCGAGTCCGGCGACGACCGCGCGAGTGCCCACGCGGGCAACGTCGTCGCGGCGGACTGTCCGGAGCTGTTTCCCGGCAGCACCGCCGTCGCCCAGGGCGACATCGACTTCACCGGCGGCGACGACACCGACGGCGTCGACATCACCGAGATGCCGGACGGCGTCGAGGTCGCCGGCGTGATCGTCAAGGGCGGTCCCGCCTACAACGTGTACCCCGCGGACGCCCTCGGCGACCTGCCGTGGGAGGGCCTGCACGCGCCGCTCGTGCCGAGCGGCAAGCCCGCCGCGGTGAGCCACTGGTTCGTCTGCGCCGCCGAGCAGGGCGGTGGCGGCGGCCAGACCGAGACCTCGTCGCCGACCACCACCACGTCCGAGGGTGAGGAGTCCGGTGGCGGCGGATCCACCGAGTCCAGCACCTCCGACCAGGCCGCGGGTACCGGCGAGGACGTCGCCGGCGAGGGCGTCGCGAACGCGGCCGAGGAGCAGGCGCTGGCCGAGACCGGCGTCGACGGCGGGCCGCTCGTGGCGCTCGGCGCCGCGCTGCTGCTCGGCGGCGGCGCGTTGCTGCTGCTGGTGCGCACCCGGGGCGCGCGCCGCTGATCCACCCCTGACGAAGGACGCCTCGGAGCGGGAGGCGTCCTTCGTCGCGTCCGGGGGACCGCGCGTGCGATCGTGTGCCCATGACCGATCTCTCCGCGTGGCTGGGGCAGGGTGTCGACGCCGTGGCGGCCTGGCAACGCAGCTTCGCCGGCTACCCCGAGCACCCGTGCCAGCAGGTGGATCCGGACCGGTTCCGGGCGGCCTTCGCCGAGCTCACCGAACGGCTCACGAACGACAACTACCCGTTCTTCCACCCCGACTACGCCGGGCAGATGCTCAAGCCGCCGCACCCGGTGGCGGTGGCCGGCTACCTGACCGCGATGCTGGTCAACCCGAACAACCACGCACAGGACGGCGGCCCGGCCACCGCGCGGATGGAACGCGAGGCCGTCGCCGCGCTCGCCACGATGTTCGGTTTCGACACCCACCTCGGCCACCTCACCGGCGGGGGCACGGTGGCCAACCTCGAGGCGCTGTTCGTCGCGCGCGAGTCCCACCCCGGCAGGGGCGTCGCCTACAGCGCGGAGAGCCACTACACGCACGCCCGCATGTGCCACGTGCTCGGCATGTCCGGGCACGCCGTGCCGGTGGACGCCGCGGGCCGGATGGACCTCGACGCGCTCGACGCGCTGCTGGCCCGGGGCGAGGTCGGCACGGTCGTGCTGACCGCCGGCACCACCGGGCTGGGCGCGGTCGACCCGATCCACGAGGCGCTGGCGCTGCGCGAGCGGCACGGTGTCCGGCTGCACGTGGACGCCGCCTACGGCGGCTTCTTCACCCTGCTGGGGGAGGAGGAGTCCGTCGACCCGCGAGCCGTGGCGCGCGATCGCCCGCTGCGACTCGGTGGTCGTCGACCCGCACAAGCACGGCCTGCAGCCCTACGGGTGCGGCGCGGTGCTGTTCGCCGACCCGTCCGTGGCCCGCTTCTACCACCACGACTCGCCCTACACCTACTTCACCGAGGCCGACCTGCACCTCGGCGAGATCAGCCTGGAGTGCTCGCGGGCCGGCGCCGCGGCGGCGGCGCTGTGGCTGACGTTCCAGGTGATCCCGCCGACGCGGCGACGGTCTCGGCCGCTTCCTCGCGGCCGGCCGGCGGGCGGCGCTGGGCTGGGCGGAGCTGATCGAGGACTCGCCGCACCTGGAGCTCTACCAGCCCCCGGAGCTCGACATCGTCAGCTACTTCCCGCGCCGCGACGCGCTGTCCGCGATCGACGCGGCGAGCGCGCGGGTGATGACCGAGGGCATGCGCGCCGAGCACGACCCGGTGTTCCTGTCCGTGCTGAAGGTCGGCGCGGCCGACCTCGCCCGCCGGCATCCCGGCGTGACGGCCGATGTGGACGGTGCGCGGCTGCTGCGCAGCGTGCTGATGAAGCCGGAGTCGCAGGCGCGGGTGGACCGGCTGCACCGGCGGGTGGAGGCGCTGGCGGCAGATGCTGGCTGACGTCCTGCCGTACCTCGCGTGCCCGCACTGCGGCGCGGGGCTGTCCGCGGCCGGGCGGGCGGTGCGCTGCGCGTCCGGGCACGGGTTCGACGTCGCCCGGCAGGGGTATGTGAGCCTGCTGGCCGGCCGGGCACCGGTGAGCGGCGACACCGCGGAGATGGTCGCCGCGCGGGCGGAGTTCCTCGACGCCGGGCACTACGCGCCGATCACGCGGGCGGTCGTCCGAGGCGGCGGGCAAGGCGGCGGGCGAGGCCGGCGGCTGCGTCGCGGACCTCGGCGCGGGCACCGGCCACTACCTCGCCGCGGTGCTCGACGCGGACCCGTCCCGGGTCGGCCTGGCGCTGGAGATCTCGAAGCCGGCGCTGCGCCGGGCGGCCCGCGCGCACCCGCGGCTGGGCGCCGTCGGCTGCGACGCGTGGGGCACGCTGCCGGTGCGGGCGGGCGCGGTCTCGGTGGCGCTCAACGTGTTCGCGCCGCGCAACCCGGCCGAGACCGGCCGGATCCTGGCGCCGGACGGGACCCTCGTGGTGGTGGCGCCGACCGCCGGTCACCTGGCCGGGCTGGTCGCCGAGCTGGGCCTGCTGACCGTGGCGCCGGACAAGGAGCGGCGCGTCGCCGAGGCGCTGGCGCCGGCGTTCCGGCCGTCCACTCAGGACACATGTGAGTTCGAGCTGGCGCTGTCGCACCGGGATGTGCTGTCGTTGGTGGGTATGGGCCCCAGCGCGTGGCACGTCGGACGGCAGGCGCTGGGGGAGCGGGTGGCGGACTCTGCCCGAGCCGGTGCGGACGACCGCGTCGGTTGTCGTGACCAGCTTTCGGAGGAGCGTGATGGACCGGCCGGTGACGTTCGCGGTGGTGGGCGCCGGGCAGCGGGGGAGCGGGTACGGCGAGTGGCTCGCCGGGCATCCCGGACGGGCGCGGGTGCTGGCGGTGGCCGAGCCGCACGACCGGCGGCGCGCGGAGTTCGCGCGGCGGCACGGGATCCCGCCGGAGCGTGCGTTCCGGTCGTGGCAGGAGCTGGCCGCCGCCCCGCGCCTGGCCGACGCGGCGATCGTGGCCACGCAGGACTCCGACCACGTGGGACCGGCGATCACGTTGGCGGACAACGGGTATCACCTGGTCGTGGAGAAGCCGCTGGCGCCGACCGAGCGGGAGTGCACGGAGCTGGTGCGCGCGGTCACCGAGGCCGGGGTGCTGTTCGCGGTCTGCCACGTGCTGCGGTACCGGCCGTACACCCGGCTGGTCAAGCGGCTGCTCGACGAGGGCCGCGTCGGCGACGTGATGAGCGTGCAGCACCTGGAGCCGGTGGGGCACTGGCACTACGCGCACTCCTACGTGCGGGGCAACTGGCGGCGCAGCGACCGGGCGTCGTTCATGCTGCTGTCGAAGTCCGGGCACGACATCGACTGGCTGCGCCACATCGTGGGCCGGCCGGTCGAGCGGGTGTCGAGCTTCGGCTCGCTGCGCCACTTCCGCCGCTCGCAGCAGCCCGCGGGGGCGGCGGACCGGTGCGTGTCGTGCGCGGTGGAGCCGGACTGCGCCTACTCCGCACCGCGGCTGTACCTGGGGATGGTGCGTGCGGGCCGGACCGGGTGGCCGGTCAGCGTGATCACCGACGACGTCAGCGAGGACGGGGTGCGGGCCGCGCTGCGGGACGGGCCGTACGGGCGGTGCGTGTACGCGTGCGACAACGACGTGGTCGACCACCAGGTGGTGGCGATGGAGTTCGGCGGCGGCGTGACGGCGACGTTCACGATGACGGCGTTCACCCCGCACCTGGACCGCCGCACGCAGATCTTCGGCACCCGGGGCTACCTGGACGGCACGGGCGAGCGGGTGACGCTGCACGACTTCACCTCCGGCGAGGTGTCGGTGCACGAGGTGCCGAGCGCCGGCCAGGACGCGGGCGCCGGCCACGGCGGTGGCGACGCGGGCCTGCTGGACGCGTTCACCACGGCGGTCGCGACGGGCGACGCGTCGCACATCCTGTCCGGCCCGGCGGAGTCGCTGGAGTCGCACCGCGCGGTGTTCGCCGCGGAACGGGCCCGGCTGACGGGCACCGTGCAGCCGGTCGGCTCGGCCACGCGCTGAACCTGATCCGGTTCGTCGACCGCGATTCCGGCCCGGCGCAGCAGGGCGATGATCCGTGCCCGGTGCAGCTGGCCGGTCGAGTAGTAGCGGTAGCCCGACCACGCGTCGACCGCGGCCGGGACCAGCAGGCCGGTCGCGGCGTAGGAGCGCAGCATCCTGGCCGACAGGCCGCACCGGGCCGAGAACTCGCCGATGCTCAGCAGTCCGTTCACGCCCCGAGCATGGGCCCTGCCCGGTGGGTGGAGTCAACGCGCCCGGAAGGGGTCCACCGCCGGGTGGTGCGACCCGGCGGTGGACCTTCCCCCGACCCTCAGGCGGGCCAGGGAACCTGTGGCGACCGGTAGAAGTCGATGCCCAGCGCCTCCCATCGCGGGGCCTGCCCGGCGAGGCGGGTGCGGAACGACTCCCAGTCGTGCGTGGACCACGGCGACCAGCCCAGCTCGGCGATCGCCGGGAGCCGGGGGAAGGCCATGAACTCGATGTGGTCGCTGGTCTCCAGCGTCTCCGACCACAGCGGCGCCTCGACGCCGGCGACCGACGACTCGGGCACGCCCTCCAGGTACCCGCCGGGGTCCCAGCCGTAGGCGTCGGCGACCTCGATGTAGCCCGCCCACGACAGGCCCAGCGGGGTGTTCTCGTCGTACTTCATGTCCAGGTACGCCTTGTTCGCCGGCGACAGCAGGATCTTGTTCCCCCGCGCCGCCGCCTCCTTCACCAGGTCGTTCGCCGGCGTCGTGCCCCAGTACTGCGGCAGCGCCGACACCGCGGGCGTCGCCTTGATCAGGTCGTGCCAGCCGGTCACCTTCTTGCCCAGCGCCTCGGCCATCGGCAGCACCCGCTGGAAGAACTTGACGTAGTCCGGCTCGGTCGTCACGTGCGCCTCGTCGCCGCCCAGGTGCAGGTACTCGCCGGGAGTCAGCGACGCGAGCTCGCGCAGCACGTCTCCGACGAACCGGTAGGTGATCTCCTTGTCGATGCACAGCGAGCTGAACCCGACCTCGGTCCCGGTGTAGAGCGGCGGCGCCACGCCGTCGCAGTTGAGCTCCGCGTAGGACGCCAGCGCGGCGTTCGTGTGGCCCGGCATGTCGATCTCCGGGACGATCGTGACCTGCCGCTGTGCCGCGTAGGCCACGATGTCGCGGTACTGCTGCCTGGGTGTAGTACCCGCCGGGCCCGCCGCCGACCTCCGTCGAGCCGCCGTAGGTGGTCAGGCGCGGCCAGCTCTTGATCTCGATCCGCCAGCCCTGGTCGTCGGCCAGGTGCAGGTGCAACGTATTGATCTTGTACATCACGATCTGGTCGATGTAGCGCTTCACCTGCTCCGGCGTGAAGAAGTGCCGCGCCACGTCGAGCATGGCGCCGCGGCGCGCGAAGCGCGGGTAGTCCACGATCCGCCCCGCCGGCACCGTCCACGGACCGTGCACGACCGAGCGGCTCTCGATCCGCGACGGCAGCAGCTGGCGCAGCGTCTGCACGCCGGCGAACAGGCCCTTCGCCGTGCCGGCCCGGATCTCGACCCCGTGCCCGTCGACGTCGAGCCGGTAGCCCTCGGCGCCGAGCGGGTCGGGCACCCGGCCCAGCTCCAGCGAGATGACCGGGCCGTGCCGCCGGTCGCGCACCGGCAGCGGGTAGCCGGTGGCCGGGCGCAGCACGCCGGCGAGGTACTCGGCGACCTGCCCGGCACCGCGGTCGGCGTGGATGGCGGTGTCCGGCGTCAGGTGGAACACGCCGCCGTGCCGGTCAGGTGTCACCGACACCGGGGCCGGTATCACCTGGGTCATGCGCGACTCCTTCGCGGTTCGGGACGGCGGTGCGGCCGCGGCCGGTGCTGCCGAGGCCGAGCACGGCCAGGCCGCCGATCGCCAGCACGGTCAGGGAGCGGGATGCAGGGAATCTCGACACGTACCCTCCCGGGTTCGGGTCATCCAGGTATAGACCACAAGTGGTATAGACCACAAGGTCATCCCTTGAGCGCCCCCGCGGTCGCGCCGGACACCAGCTTGCGCTGCACGATGAGGAAGAACACCAGCGCCGGCAGCGCGTAGAGCACCGACGCGGCCATGATCCCGCCCCAGTCGGTGCCGAACACCGTCTTGAACGTCGACAGCCACACCGGCAGCGTCTGCTTGTCCGAGTCCCGCATGAACACCAGCGCGTAGAGGAACTCGTTCCACGCGGTGATGAACGCGAACACCGACGTCGCCACCAGGCCCGGCCCCAGCAGCGGCAGCACCACCCGGCGGAACGCGCCGAACCGGCCGCAGCCGTCGACCATCGCCGCCTCCTCGAGCTCGAACGGGATGCCGGCGACGAACCCGCGCAGCGTCCACACGGTGAACGGCAGCGTGATCGCGAAGTACACCAGCAGCAGCGACGGCAGCTTGTTGAGCAGCCCGGCGTCCTGCATCAGCAGGAACATCGGGATGAACAGCGCCTCGATCGGCGCCATCTGCGCGACCAGCACCAGCAGCAGGAACCCCTTGCGGCCGCGGAAGCGCAGCCGGGCCAGCGGGAACGCGGCCAGCACGCCGGCGACCAGCGAGCAGGCCACCGCGCCGAGCGTGACGATCAGGCTGTTCGTCAGATGCACGGTGAAGCCGGGCTTGGCCATCGCGCTCGCGAAGTTGTCGAGTGTCACCGACAGCGGGACCAGGTCGTAGCCGGGGGTGAGCAGCTCGCCGGACGGCTTGAACGCGCTGGTGATCATCCAGTAGGTCGGGAACGCGAACAGCGCGGCGACGAGCACGCCGGCCGTGTTCAGCGCGATGCGCTGCCCTCGGGTCTTGTTCACGACACCTCAGCCTCCCGGGAGCGCAGCAGCAGCTGCAGGTAACGGGCGGTCAGCACGAGCAGCACGATGATCATCAGCACCGCGATCGCCGACGCGATGCCGAAGTGCCGCCCGGCGATGCCGCGCAGGTACAGCAGCAGCGGCAGCGTCGTGCTCTCGCCGTCCGGGCCGCCCTGGCGGATCGCCCACACCTGGGCGAAGACCTTGAAGTCCCAGATCACCGACAGGAACGTGGCCAGCGTGACCAGCGACCGGATCGCCGGCCAGGACACCGTCGCAAACGTTTGCCATGCGCTCGCGCCGTCGATGCTGGCGGCCTCGTACAGCTCCCGGGGTGCCGCGAGCAGCCCGGCGTAGATGGTGAAGCAGACGAACGGCACCGCCTGCCACACGATCAGCAGCCCGATCACGGTCAGCGTGCTGGCGCCGGAGGAGAACCAGGAGAACCCGGCGAAGGAGTCGAAGCCCAGCTTCACCAGGGTCTTGTTGAGGATCCCGTACTGCTGGTCGAAGATCCACTGGAACACGGTCGTGGTGGCCAGGATCGGCGTGGCCCAGGCGAGCACGAGGCAGACCTGCACGGCGACGCGGACCTTGCTCGACAGGTGGCGCATGAGCACGGCCACCAGCAGGCCGGTGAGCACCGTGCCGGCCACGCAGGCCGCGGTGAACACCACCGTCCGCAGGGTGATCGTCCAGACCTCCGGGTCGGACAGCACGTCCGCGTAGTTCCGGAACCCGATCCAGACGACCTCGCCGCGGACGAGCTCGCCGAGGTCCAGCCGGCGGAAGCTGATGCCCACGACCTGGACGGCCGGCCAGCCGAGCAGCACCAGCATGGTGACCACGGCCGGCGCGAGCAGCAGGTACGGGACGGTGCGCTCGCCGAGGCCGGCCCGCCGGGGCCGGCCGCCGCGCGGCGGTGCCGGCGGGGACGACCCCGCCGGCACCGCGAGCTGAGCGGTTGCCGTCATCAGCCGCTGAAGGCCGCGTCCAGCGCCTTGGCGGCGTCACCGGTCGCGGTGTCGATGTCCTTCGCGCCGGTCAGGTAGGCGGTCATCATGTCCTTGAGCGGGTTCTGGCCGGCCTCGATGGTCGCCCACTTCGGGGTGGCCGGGACCGCCTTGCCGTTCTGCGAGGCCTGCGCCATCGCCTTGCTGATCGGGTTCTTGTCCAGCGCGGAGACGTCGGTCGACGCGCCGGGCACGAAGCCCGCCTCGGCCAGCTGGGCCTGGTACTTGTTGCTGAGCATCAGCTTCAGGTACTCCTTGGCCAGGTCGGCGTTCTTGCTGTTGACCGGGATGGCCAGGTTCGAGCCGCCCTGGAACACCGGCGCGGTCTCGCCCGCGTTCTTCGACGGGATCGGGAAGGCGGAGATCTTCGCCTTGAGGTCGGGGCTGTCCTTGGTGGCGGTGTCGACCTCCCACGGCAGCGCGATCATCATCGCGACCTTGCCCTGGCCGAAGATGCCGGCCTGCTCGGGGTTCTGCTCGTCGTTGTCCTTGGGCGCGGTGGTGCCGGAGACGTCGACCAGCTTCTTGTAGAACTCCAGGCCCGCCTTGGCCTCGGGGCTGTCGACGGTGGCCTTGAACTCGGTGCCGCTCTTCTCGGCGATGTCGCCGCCCTCGTCGTAGATGAACGACAGCAGCGCGTACCAGTTCTGGCCGGGCAGGTACAGCGGCTGGAACTGCGGGTCGCCGCCGAACTTGGCCTTCAGCTTGGTGATCGCGGTCAGCCACTCGTCGCGCGAGGTCGGCGGGGCGGCGATGCCGGCCTGGCTGAACATGTCGGTGCGGTAGAGCACCTCGCGGTTCGCGGCGTAGAACGGGGTGGAGTACTGCTTGCCGTCCCACTCGCCGGAGGCCTTCAGGCTCGCCAGCCACTGGTCACCGCCCAGGGAGTCGACATCGCCGGACAGGTCGGTGAGCACGCCCTCCGAGGCGAACGCCGGCGCCTGGGTGTTGCCCAGCTCGATGACGTCCGGCGGGTTCTGGCTGGCCAGGGCGGTGGTCAGCTTGTCCTGGATGCCGTTCCACTCCTGGACCTCGTACTTGACGGTGACGCCGTCATGGTTCTGCTCGAACTCCTTGTTGAGTGCGTCGGTGAGGGTCTCCGGGGCGGAGCCGTTCATCAGCCAAACGGTCAACGTGCGCGGCTCGCCCGCGGCCTGCTCGTCACCGCTGTCGCCGCTGCCACCCGAGCCGGCGCAGCCGGCGGTAGCCAGTGCGATGGCGGCGGCACCGACCATCGCCTTAGTCCAGCGCTTCACTTCTCTGCCGTCCCTTCCGTGCCCGGCCGTCCGTGTGCCGAGCCCGCACCAGTGGTTCAGACCGAATGGTTCAGACCTAGTGGTATAGACCAATGGGAGAACTCTGGGCCTGCCCGGCGCCGCTGTCAAGACAGTTGCGAAAGACGTTGTAAATCGGACCGGAATTCGAGGTCTGGCAAGGAAAGTTCGGCCAACTTCTCACCGGCGTGGACGATGACCGGGGAACCTTTCACGACCGGTTGGGCCAAATGGTTGAACCAATCGCGGGACTGTCGGACCGCCGGGCCATACTCGCGCCCATGGCGGTGCCGGTCCGTTCCCGGGTGCTCGCGCGCCGGGTGGAGCCCGGCGGGGTGCGGTGGTGTGCGTCCACGCTGGCCGAGACACCGCCGCCACCCGCGCTGGCCGCGCTGGTCGCGTGCGGGTGGGAGGGCCGTGCCGGCTGGGACCGGCGCCTGCGGCTGCTCCCCGACGGTTGTGTCGACCTGGCCTGGGACGGCCGGCGGCTCATCGTCGTGGGCGCGCGAGCCGGCCCGGCCCGGCACCCGGTGTCGGCGGGGAGCCCGAGCGCCGGGCTGCGGCTGCGTCCCGGCGCCGCGTTCGCCGTCCTCGGGCTGCCGGCCCAGGACCTGTGCGGCGACGCGGTCGACGAGGTCGCGGCGGCGCTCGGCGTCAGCGGGCGGGCGTTGCGCCGCCGGTTCCGGGCCGAGGTGGGGCTCGGGCCGAAACAGTTCCAGCGGGTCGCCTGCTTCCAGCGCTTCCTCGCGAGGCTGGCCGGTCTCGCCGCCGGGGAGCTGTCCGGCTCCGCGCCCGGTGGGAACTCGTGCGTGCCGCCGGCGTGCGCCTCGGCGAGCTCGCGGAGGCCCGCTACGGGCCGGTCAACCTGGAGACCGCCGTCCGGTTCCGCCAGGAGCTGCGCCCCGGCGACGAGGTCGAGATCGGCACGGAGTTCGCCTACGGCCCGGGACGCAGCGGTCGCGTCCGGCAGCGGTTGCACCGCCGGGCGGACGGCGTGCTGGTCGCGGAGGTGTCCAGCGTGACCGGGATGCTCGACCTGGACACCCGCCGGCCGGCGGCCGACTCGCCGGGACTGTGGCGCCGGTTCGCCGCGCGCCCCGAGGTGCTCGGGCTGTGACGGCGGCGGCGTGAGACGCGTCCCGGGCCGGTGCCCGATTAGGGTGGACGTCGTGAGCACACATTTCAACGTCGTCGTCCTCGGTGCCGGGCCCGGTGGGTACGTCGCCGCCGTTCGCGCCGCCCAGCTGGGGCAGTCGGTCGCCGTCGTGGAGGAGCGGTACTGGGGAGGGGTCTGCCTCAACGTCGGCTGCATCCCGTCCAAGGCGCTGCTGCGCAACGCGGAGCTCGCGTACATCTTCAACAACGAGCAGAAGACCTTCGGCATCGACGTCGACGGCCAGGTCAGGTTCGACTACGGCGTGGCCCACGCACGCAGCCGCACGGTCGCCGACGGCCGGGTCAAGGGCGTGCACTACCTGATGAAGAAGAACTCGATCACCGAGTTCACCGGGCGCGGCACGTTCACCGGCCCGAACGCGCTGGAGGTCCGCACCGACAGCGGCACCGAAGAGGTCACGTTCGACAACTGCATCATCGCCACCGGGTCGCAGACCAAGCTGCTGCCCGGCACGCGGCTGTCCGAGCGCGTGGTCACCTACGAGGAGCAGATCCTCGACCCCGAGCTGCCCGGCAGCATCATCATCGCCGGCGCGGGCGCGATCGGCGTCGAGTTCGCCTACGTGCTCGCCAACTACGGCGTCGACGTCACGATCGTGGAGTTCCTCGACCGGCTCGTGCCGCTGGAGGACGCCGAGGTGTCCAAGGAGCTGGCCCGCCACTACCGCAAGCTCGGCGTCACCGCCCTGACCGGCACCCGCGTCGAGTCGATCGACGACTCCGGCGAGCAGGTGTCCGTCGAGGTCTCCGCCGGGGGCGAGACCCGCACGCTGAAGGCCGACAAGGTCCTGCAGGCCATCGGCTTCCAGCCGAACGTCGAGGGCTTCGGCCTGGACGCGGCCGGCGTGCGGACCACCGAGCGCGGCGCCATCGACATCGACGGGTTCTGCCGCACCAACGTCGAGCACATCTTCGCGATCGGGGACGTCACCGCCAAGCTCATGCTCGCGCACGCCGCCGAGGCCATGGGCATCGTCGCCGCGGAGACCATCGCGGGCGCGGAGACCATGGAGCTCGACTACCGGATGATCCCGCGCGCCACCTACTGCCAGCCGCAGATCGCGAGCTTCGGCTACACCGAGGAGCAGGCCCGCGAGGCCGGCTTCGACGTGCGGGTCGCCAAGTTCCCGTTCACCGCCAACGGCAAGTCACACGGCCTCGGCGACGCCCGCGGCTTCGTCAAGCTGCTCTCCGACGGCAAGTACGGCGAGCTGCTCGGCGGCCACCTGATCGGCCCGGACGTCACCGAGCTGCTGCCCGAGCTGACCCTGGCCCAGCAGTGGGACCTGACCGTCCACGAGGTGGCCCGCAACGTCCACGCCCACCCGACCCTGGGCGAGGCCGTCAAGGAGGCGATCCACGGCCTGGCCGGCCACATGATCAACCTCTGACACCCGCGCCGGGAGCTGTCCACAGGTGCCCCTCGGGCGCGCCGGACCGTCGGTGGTGCCCGGTAGCGTTGAAACCGGGGGACCCCCCAGGCCGGTTGAATGGACCGTTCAACCGGTTTCGGGAGGTCGCGGCGGGCTCCGGCGCTACGGCCGGTCGCGCAGGACGGGGCGCAGCGCGTTCAGCACGTTCGGGTCCTCGATGGTCGAGGGCACCGGCTCGTCGCGGCCGTCGGCGATGCCGCGCATGGTCTTGCGCAGGATCTTGCCCGACCGCGTCTTCGGCAACCCGTCCACGACCGACACCTCGCGGAACGCCGCGACCGGGCCGATCTCCCTGCGCACCGCGGCCACCAGCTCCTCGCGCAGGGTCGCCTCGTCGATGTCGACACCGGCCTTGAGCACCACGAACCCGCGCGGCAGCTGGCCCTTGAGCGAGTCGTGCACGCCGATCACCGCGCACTCGGCCACCGCCGGGTGCGCGGCCAGCACGGCCTCCATCGAACCGGTGGACAGCCGGTGGCCGGCCACGTTGATCACGTCGTCGGTGCGGCCCATGACGTAGACGTAGCCGTCCTCGTCGACGTAGCCGCCGTCGCCGGTCAGGTAGTAGCCGGGGTAGCGCGACAGGTAGGACTCGACGTAGCGCTCGTCGTCGCCCCACAGGGTCGGCAGCGTGCCCGGCGGCAGCGGCAGGCGGATCGCGATCGCGCCCTCCTCGCCGCGCGGCACCTCGCCGCCCTCGGGGTCGAGGATGCGCACGTCGTAGCCGGGCACCGGGACGCTGGGCGAGCCGGGCTTGATCGGCATCGGCTCCAGCCCGCGCAGGTTCGCGCAGATCGGCCAGCCGGTCTCGGTCTGCCACCAGTGGTCGACCACCGGCACGCCGAGCTTCTCGCTCGCCCAGTGGTAGGTCTCCGGGTCGAGCCGCTCGCCGGCCAGGAACAGCGTCTCGAACCGCGACAGGTCGTACTTGGAGAGCTCCGCGCCGTCCGGGTCGACCCGCTTGATCGCGCGGAACGCGGTCGGCGCGGTGAACAGCGCCTTCGCCCCGTGCTCGGCGATGACCCGCCAGAACGCGCCCGCGTCCGGCGTGCCGACCGGCTTGCCCTCGTAGAGCACGGTGGTGGCGCCGACGATCAGCGGCGCGTACACGATGTAGGAGTGGCCGACCACCCAGCCCACGTCGGAGGCGGTCCAGAACACGTCGCCCGGGTGGATGCCGTAGATGTTGGGCAGCGACCAGGCGAGCGCCACCGCGTGCCCGCCGTTGTCGCGGACCACGCCCTTCGGCTTCCCGGTCGTGCCGGACGTGTACAGGATGTACAGCGGGTCGGTGGCCGCGACCGGCACGCACTCGGCCGGCTGCGCGGTCGCCATCGCCTTGTCCCAGTCGACGTCCCGGTCGCCCATCGTCGCGGTCGCCTGCTCGCGCTGCAGCACGACCACCGCGTCCGGCTGGTGGGTGGTCATGGTGAGCGCCTCGTCGATGATCGGCTTGTACTCGACGGTCCGGGCCGGCTCGATCCCGCACGACGCGGCCACGATCACCGCCGGCTTGGCGTCCTCGATCCGGCTGGCCAGCTCGCGCGGCGCGAACCCGCCGAACACGACCGAGTGCACCGCGCCCAGCCGCGCGCAGGCGAGCATCGCGACCACCGCGCGCGGCACCATGGGCATGTAGACGATCACCCGGTCGCCCTTGCCGACGCCGAGCCCGGCGAGCACGCCGGCGAACCGGGCGACCTCGTCGCGCAGCTCACGGTAGGTGAACGACGCCTTGCTCCCGGTCATCGGCGAGTCGTAGACCAGGGCCGTCTGGTCGGCCCGGCCGCCGTCGACGTGCCGGTCCAGCGCGTTGTGGCAGGTGTTGAGCTCCCCGTCGGGGAACCAGCGGTACAGCGGCGCGGCGCTGTCGTCGAGGGCCGTGGTCGGCGGCCTCGTCCAGTCCAGACCGGCGGCCGCCGCGAGCCAGAACCCCTCGGGGTCCGCGAGGCTCGCCCGGTACGCGTCGTGGTAGGAGCCCATGGTCGAAACCTAGTCCGTGTGCATACGCCAGCGGAACGGTCACGGGTCGACATAGGGTGGATCCGTGCCGGCGTACTTCTGGTCTGATGGGCAGCGGGAGGGAGGGCCGTGGATTTCCTGATCAATCTCGGGAGCTCGCTGCTGTCGTTCGCCCACAGCATCTTCAGTCCCGGTTTCTGCCCTGGTGACTGGGTGTGGGCCACGGTCGCGGCGGGCGCGCTCGTCGGGCTGCTGCCGGTGCTGGCGTCGCTGCTGGTCGCGCTCGTCCGCAAGGGCACCGGCAACACCTACAACGCGGCGACGATCACGGTCTTCGCCGTCACCGGGACGTTCTTCACCTTCCTGATGCCGCTGCTGTTCGCGGTCGGGATGTCCGAGGTCTTCCACAACGTCCGCCGCAACACGCCGAGCGGCCTGACCGCCCTGGAGGCCGGGTCGGTCAAGCAGACCTACTGCGGCTGGGTTGGCCGGCAGGACGACTTCCTGGGCGGCCGGTCGACCGTGTACGAGGTGCTGTTCCACCCGCAGGAGGGCACCGTGACGCTGCTCGTGCGGATCGGGCTGCTCGTGGTCCTGCCGGGGCTCGCGCTGCTGTTCGTGTGGCTGCAGGCGCGGGCCGCGATGCGCCGCGGGCCGAAGTGGCCCGGCCGGCTGCTGTGGCTGCCGTTCGTGGCGATGGTGCTGTTCACCGCGCCGATGACGGCGAACACGGCGGGCGCGATGTGGCTCGGGTTCGTGCCGATGAGCGTGCTCGGGATGATGCCGGTGCTGATCGTCGGGCCGCCGAGCTGGTCGGTGGTGGAGCGGTCGTACCAGAAGCCGCAGCCCTACGAGCCGCCACCGCAGCAGCGGCAGCGACCGCCGCAGCCGCCGCCCTACCATCCGCCGCCCCAGCAGCAGCCGGCCCGGATGCCGCCGCCGACGCGGGTGGCGACCCAGCACCGGGAGCCCGAGCCGGACCGCGCCGCGCTCGCGAAGCTGGCCGCCGACCCGGGGCCGCTGCCGTTCGGCCCGCGGCCGCCGCAGATGGCGCCGACCGGGCTGTGGCAGAACAACGGCGGCCGGTTCCAGAAGATCAAGCCGCTCGGCCAGGGTGGGTTCGGCACCGTGTGGCTGGCGAAGGACACCCAGCTCGACCGGACGGTGGCGGTGAAGCTCGCGCACGCGCCGGACGCGGAGACCGAGGCCCGGATGCTGCGCGAGGCGCGGGCGCTCGCGGCCGTGCACCACCCCAACTGCGTGCGGGTGTACGACATCGTGTCCGACGCCGACGGGCTCGGCCTCGTGATGGAGTACATCGAGGGCCAGCAGCTGGCGGACAGCGTGCACGCCGGCGGGGTGCTCACCGACGTGCAGGCCGCCCGCCTGTGGGTGACGATGGCCGGCGCGCTGTCCGCGGCGCACGCGAAGGGCGTGCTGCACCGCGACGTGAAGCCGGCGAACGTGATCATCGACCCGGACGGGCTGGCGCACCTGATCGACTTCGGCATCGCCCGCTCGAAGGGCGACTCGACGCTGACCGCGGCGGGCATGATGGTCGGCACGCCGGACTTCCTCGCGCCGGAGACGGCGAGCGGCGCGCCGGCCACCCCGGCGTCCGACGCCTGGCAGCTCGCGGCGACGGTGAGCTTCGCGCTGGCCGGTGCCCCGCCGCGGGGTGCCCGCGACAACGCGATGGCCGCCCTGATGGCCGCCGCACGCTCGGAGCCGCTGAGCCGCCTGCCGCGGCACAGCGCCCACCTGCGCCTGCTGGCCGCCTCGCTCGACACCGACCCCGGCCGCCGCCCGACGCTGGCCGCCGTGAGCCGCGAGATGAGCGCCTGGCTGGCCCGCGCCGGCCAGGCCGAAGAGGGCCCCGTCACCCAAATAGTCCCCAGCCGCCAAATCCACTGACCCCACCCCAACCCCGCGAGTCCCCCACTCCGACCCCGCGAGTCCAACCTTCCGACCCGCGTGTCCAACGTTGCGGACCCGCGTGTCCAACGTTGCGGACCCGCGAGTCCAACCTTCCGGACGCCTCGGTGGGCGCCGGTTCGTCGGACTCACCGGTCGGGAGCGTTGGACTCGCCGGTCGGGAGCGTTGGACACGCGGGTTCCGAGCGTTGGACACGCGGGTCGCCAGTGGGGGACTCGGCGGGCCGGAGTGGGGGACTCGCGGGGTTGGGGTGGGGACTCGCGGGGTCAGCGCCAGCTGGGGAGCCAGAGCTCGGCGTTCCAGTGGCCCTCGGTGATCGAGTCGCCGTTGAGGATGGGCCACAGCCACACGAAGTTGGCCACCACCACACCCACGTACAGCGCCACCACGAACAGACCGGTGCCCCGCCGCTCGTAGCCGCCGTTCGCCGGGCCGAGGATCTGGCCCAGCACCAGCACCAGGCCCAGCACCAGGAACGCGGCCATCGGCATCGCGTAGAAGTAGTACATCTGCCGGTCGAGGTTGGTGAACCAGGGCAGCAGGCCCGCCAGGTACGCCACGACGACCGCGGCGTAGCGCCAGTCCAGCCGGCCGATCATCCGCCACAGGCCCCAGCCCAGCATCGGCAGCGACAGCCACCACATCGCCGGCGTGCCGACCAGCATGGTCGCCGACACGCACCGGTCCTCGCCGCAGGTGATCGTGCCGCCGTCGTAGTAGTACAGCATCGGGCGCAGGCCCATCGGCCACGTCCAGGGCTTCGACTCCCACGGGTGCTGGTCCTTCGAGGGCGTGACCAGGTGCTCGTGGAAGTTCAGCACGTTCCCCGAGTACTGCCACAGCGACCGCAGCGACTGCGGCAGGAAGTCGTACCAGCCGTGGTGGTTCGCCTCCTGCGCCAGGTGCCGGTCGACGCCCGTCTCCGAGGCGAACCAGCCCCACCACGTCGCCAGGTACACCAGCAGCGGCACCGCCACCAGGCCCCACAGCGCCGGCGCCACGTCCCGCACCAGCGTGCCCTTCCACGGCGAGGTCACCCCGGCCGCCCGCCGCGCCGTCGCGTCCCAGATCACCGTCATCAGGCCGAACGCCGCGATGAAGAACACGCCCGACCACTTCGACCCGCACGCGAGCCCGAGCGACACCCCGCCCGCGAACCGCCACCAGCGGAACCCCAGCCGCGGGCCGAACCGCGACTCGTCCGCCCACCCCTCGCGCACGCTCGTCGCGAGCCGGGCGCGCACCTGGTCGCGGTCCAGCAGCAGGCAGCCGAACGCGGCCAGCACGAAGAAGGCCAGGAAGACGTCCAGCATCCCCATCCGGCTCTGCACGTGCGAGAGCCCGTCGCAGATCAGCAGCACGCCCGCGATCCCGCCGAGCAGCGTGGACCGGGTCAGGCGCCGTGCGATGCGCACGATCATGAGGATCATCAGCGAGCCGCACAGCGCCGCGACGAACCGCCAGCCCCAGCCGTTGTAGCCGAAGAGCCACTCGCCGATCGCGATCAGCTCCTTGCCCAGCGGCGGGTGCACGGTGAGCTCGTAGGCGGGGTTGTCCTCGTACCCGCCGTTGCGCAGCATCTGCCAGGCCTGCGGCACGTAGTGCTTCTCGTCGAAGACCGGGGCGCCCTTGTCGGTGGGGAACCCGAGGTTCTGCAGCCGGACGAACCCGCCGAGCAGGGCCAGGAAGCCGGCCACCAGCCAGCCGCGCAGCCGGTCGGCCGGCATCGGCCGGCCGATCAGGTGGATCTCGGCCAGCTCCGCCTCCGACAGCGGCCGGCCGCCGGACATCGTCGGCGACTCGGCAGGCCTGGTGGCGACAAGACTCACGGGAGGAGATCGTATGCGGCCCGGCGTGCGGTCCGTGTCGGGATCGCACACCCCGCCGGTTGACGGTCGGTTCCGACTATGGTGGGCGCGTTGGGTCCGGTACCCGGCCCCCCAGGGGGCCGCTACCGGCGCGAAGGGCCGTGCGTGTTCACTGGAGCCGATGGACACGCACGGCCTGCTGGTACTCGCCGCCACGCCGCTCGGCGACTCCCGGGACGCCTCCCCCCGCCTGGTCGAGGCGCTCGGCACCGCGGACGTGATCGCCGCCGAGGACACCCGCCGGCTGCGCTCGCTCGCCGCCGCGCTGGGCGTGACGCCGGGCGGCCGGATCGTCAGCTTCTACGACGCGGTGGAGACCGCCCGCCTCGACGGCCTGGTCGGCGCGGTCGAGAGCGGCCGGACCGTGCTGCTGGTGACCGACGCCGGCATGCCCAGCGTCTCCGACCCCGGCTTCCGGCTCGTCGCCGCCTGCGTCGCGGCCGGCCTGCCGGTGACCTGCCTGCCCGGCCCGTCCGCGGTGACCACCGCGCTCGCGCTGTCCGGCCTGCCGTGCGAGCGGTTCTGCTTCGAGGGCTTCGCGCCGCGCAAGGACGGCGAGCGGCGCCGGTTCCTCGCGAACCTGGCCGACGAGCCGCGCACCGCGGTCTTCTTCGACTCGCCGCACCGGGTCGCCGCGACGCTCGCGCTGGCCGCCGAGGTGCTCGGCGCGGACCGGCGCGCCGCGGTCTGCCGGGAGCTCACCAAGCCCTACGAGGAGATCCGCCGGGGCGGGCTGGCCGAGCTGGCCGGGTGGGCCGCGGGCGGCGTGCGCGGCGAGGTCACCGTCGTGCTGGCCGGCGCGCGGCCGCGGCCGGCCGAGGACCTGGCCACGCTCGTCGAGCGGGTCGGCGACCTGGTCGCCGGCGGCGCCCGGCTCAAGGACGCGGCGGGTGAGGTGGCCTCCGCGGCCGGGGTGAGCCGCAAGGGGCTCTACGACGCCGTCCTCGCGGCCCGCCGGACTTGACCTGGAGTGCACACCAGCGTGTTGGCTGGGTGGTGACACGGAGGGAGACGCACACGATGCAGAAGCGCACGCTGGCCGGGCTGGAGGTCTCCGCGCTCGGGCTCGGCTGCATGGGCATGTCCGCGGTCTACGGTCCCGTCGACGACACCGAGTCGATCGGCGTGATCCACCGGGCGCTCGACCTCGGGACGACCTTCCTCGACACCGCCGACGTCTACGGCGCCGGCCACAACGAGGAGCTCGTCGGCCGCGCGATCAGGCAACGCCGCGACGAGGTGGTGCTCGCGACGAAGTTCGGCATCCGCGAGATCGTCGGCGGAGGTGAGGTCCGGGTCGATGGCAGCCCGGAGTACGTGAAGGCCGCGGTGGACCGGTCGCTGGACCGCCTCGGCGTCGACCACATCGACCTGTACTACCTGCACCGGCGTGACCCGGACACGCCGATCGAGGACACCGTCGCCGCGATGGGCGAGCTGGTCGAGGCAGGCAAGGTCCGCCACCTGGGGCTGTCCGAGGTCAGCTCGGACACGCTGCGTCGGGCGCACGCGGTGCACCCGATCACCGCGCTGCAGTCGGAGTTCTCGCTGTTCAACCGCGCGATCGCGGACGACCAGCTGCCCGTCTGCCGGGAGCTGGGCATCGGCCTGGTGCCGTACTCGCCGGTCGGCCGCGGCCTGCTCACCGGGAACCTGGAGGCGCTGCGGGACTTCGGCGACGGCGACTTCCGCCGCGGGCTGCCGCAGTTCCAGGGCGAGAACCTGGGCCGCAACATCGCGCTGGCCGAGCGGGTCACCGCGCTCGCGACGACCCTCGGCGTGACGCCGGTCCAGGTGGCGCTGGGCTGGCTGCTCGCCCAGGACGCGCACCTCGCGCCGATCCCGGGCACCAAGCGGGTCCGCTACCTCGAGGAGAACGCGGCCGCCGTCGACGTGACGCTGAGCGCCGCGCAGCTGGCCGAGATCGACTCGGCACTGCCGGCGGGCTCGGTGGCCGGCGACCGCTACACCGCCGCCGGCCTCGCCGCGGTCAACCGCTGAGCGCGGCCCCGGCGCCCCGCGCGAACGGGGCGCCGGGCCGGCTCAGGCGTTCTCGCGCTGGAACGTGCGGGCGCCCCACCACACCGAGAGCACGGCCATCACGGCCAGCACCACGACGCCGGTGAACAGCGCGTCCATCGCGTAGTCGCCGCGGAACGCCGCGCGGTCGGCGTTCACGATGTGCGTGAACGGGTTGATCCGCGAGACCGTGTACAGCCAGCTGGGTGCCAGCCCGCTGGTGATCGGGATCAGGATCCCGGACAGCAGCAGGACCGGCAGCAGGATCGTGTTCAGCAGCGGGATGAACGCCTCCTCGCTCTTGATCAGCAGCGCGGCCGCGTACCCCGCCGAGGCCAGCGTGATGCCCATGAGGACGACGATCAGCAGGCTGAGCACGACCCCGCCGAACGGCGCGCTGAGGTCGAACGCGACCAGGGCGAGGATCAGCACCAGCAGCGCCTGGAAGAGCAGCTGGATCGCGTTGTTGGCGACCTTGCCCAGCAGCAGCGAGATCCGGCGCACCGGCGTCACCCGCATGCGTTCCAGGGAGCCGTTGCGCAGCTCCATCAGGATGCCCATCCCGGAGAACATGCTGAACAGCGAGATCTGCAGGATCAGCGCCGGGGTGAGGATCGTCCACGCGTTGCCCGGCGGGAAGCCGGGCGTGCTGTTCACGATCCGCTCCATCAGCGGCCCGAACAGCACCAGGTACAGCACCGGCTGCAGGATGCCGATGAAGATCCACGCCGGGTTGCGCAGCGCGATCGTCTGATCCCGGCGGAACACCAGCCAGATCTCACGCAACATCGGAGGTCTCCTTGTCCGTGGCGGGTTCGGTGGGCGGCGCGGGTTCCACCTCGGCGTCGCGCAGCGAGCGGCCGGTGAGGGTCAGGAACACGTCGTCCAGCGTCGGCCGGTGCACCTGGACCGAGGTCATCGCGATGCCCGCGGCGTCCAGCGCCCGCAGCAGTTCCGGCAGCGCGGTGTCCCCGCGCGGGACGCGGAACCGCACGGTGCCGTCCGGCGTGGAGATCTCGTGCGCGTCGGGCAGCTTGGCGGCGATCTCCGCGGTGGCCGCGACGTGCTCGGACGGCACCCCGACCTCCACGCCGTCCCCGGAGACCTGCGCCTTGAGCTCGCTCGGGCTCCCCTCGGCGACGATGGTGCCGTGGTCGATGACCAGGATCCGGTCGCACAGGGCGTCGGCCTCGTCGAGGTAGTGCGTGGTCAGGAACACCGTGGTGTCGTGGTTGTCGCGCAGCGACCGGATGTGGCCCCACAGGTTGGCCCGGCTCTGCGGGTCCAGCCCGGTGCTCGGCTCGTCCAGGAACACCAGCCGGGGGTCGTGCAGCAGCCCGAGCGCGACGTCCAGCCGGCGCCGCTGCCCGCCGGAGAGCGTCTTGATGACCCGGTCGTCCAGGTCGGCGATGTCCAGGCGGTCCATCAGCTCGGCCGCCCGCCGCGCCGCGTCCGGTTTGGACAGACCGTAGAACCGGCCCTGCAGCACCATCTCCTCGATCACCTTGAGCTCGGGCGTGGTCCCGCCGCCCTGCGCGACGTAGCCGATGCGCCGGCGCACCCCGACCGGGTCCCGGCCCAGGTCGCAGCCGGCGACGGTGGCCCGGCCCGCGGTCGGGCGCAGCAGCGTGGTGAGCATGCGCAGCGTGGTCGTCTTGCCGGCGCCGTTCGGGCCGAGGAAGCCGACCAGCTCGCCGGCCGCCACGTCGAGGTCCACCCCCCGCACGGCCTCGACGGAACGGCCCCGGGACCGGAAGGTCCGGGCGAGGCCGCGTGCTTCGATCATGATCGTTCCCCTCTGGTAGTCAAGTTTGACTAGCGGGTGAGCATGCACCGCCCGAGGCCGACAGTCAAACTTGATTAGTGAGCCGAGCCCGGCTCGCCGAAGGCCGTGCCGGGGTCGTCGGCCATCACATACTCGCCGTTCTCCAACCGCGACACCAGGCCGTCCAGCCAGCCGAGCGTCGCGTCGAGGTGAGCGATCCAGAGCCGGTAGAGCTCGTTGACGTGGGCGGGCTGCCCCCATCCCGTGCCGTGCTCGAGCACGTTCCGCGCGTTCGCGCGCTGGCCGTGCAGGCACGTGATGCGGTGGCGCAGCAGGCTGACGGCCTTCGCCCGGCCGAGCGCGGGCAGGAAGGTGACCGCGGCGGAGAACCCGAAGGCGCCCTGCACCGAGTCGTCGGCCTCGGCGAGGCCCTTGGCCAGCAGCGCCTGGAACTCCGCTTCGCCGTCGGAGGTCAGCTGGTAGGCGGTGCGGCCCGGCCCGCGCGCGTCCCCGCCGTCGGCGTCGGTGCCGACCTCCTCGATCAGCTTCTCCTGGGCCATCTTCTTCAGCGCGTGGTAGATCGAGCCGGGGGCCACGTTGGCCCACTTGTCGGCCGACCAGGTGAGCAGCTCGCGGCGCACCTGGTAGCCGTGTGCCCGGCCGTACATGCGTACGACACCCAGCACCAGCAGTCGCGTGGCCGACACCCGAGCCTCCCGTGATGACCGAGCCGTGTTCTCCGTAGGCTAGGCGGACATGAGCATCCCCGTGTTGACCGCGGTGGCCTGGCCCTATGCCAACGGCCCCCGCCACATCGGCCACGTGTCCGGATTCGGTGTCCCCTCGGACGTCTTCTCCCGGTACATGCGAATGGCCGGCCACAAGGTGCTCATGGTCTCCGGCACGGACGAGCACGGCACGCCGATCCTCGTGCAGGCCGACAACGAGGGGCTGACCGCGCGGGAGACGGCCGACAAGTACACCCGCCAGATCGCGGGCGACCTGGAGGGCCTCGGCCTGTCCTACGACCTGTTCACCCGCACCACGACCGGCAACCACTACCGGGTGACCCAGGACCTGTTCCAGGGCCTGTGGCGCAACGGCTACGTCTTCCCGAAGACGCAGCTCGGCGCCATCAGCCCGTCGACCGGGCGCACGCTGCCCGACCGCTACATCGAGGGCACCTGCCCGATCTGCGGCTACGACGGCGCCCGCGGCGACCAGTGCGACAACTGCGGCAACCAGCTCGACCCGGCCGACCTGCGCAACCCGCGCTCGAAGATCAACGGCGAGACGCCGGAGTTCGTGGAGACCGAGCACCTGTTCCTCGACCTGCCCTCGTTCGCCGGTGCGCTCGGCGACTACCTCAAGAGCCGCACCGACTGGCGGCCGAACGTGCTCAAGTTCAGCCAGAACCTGCTCGACGACCTCAAGCCCCGGGCCATCACCCGCGACCTGGACTGGGGCGTGCCGGTGCCGCTGGACGGCTGGCGGGACCTGCCGATGAAGCGGTTCTACGTGTGGTTCGACGCGGTGATCGGCTACCTGTCGGCGAGCGTGGAGTGGGCCCGCCGGTCCGGCGACGACGACGCCTGGCGGGAGTTCTGGACCAACCCGGACGCCCAGGGCTACTACTTCATGGGCAAGGACAACATCGTCTTCCACTCGCTGATCTGGCCGTCGCTGCTGCTCGGCCAGAACGGCGCGGGCGACAAGGGCGGCGAGCCGGGCGTGTTCGGCACGCTGAACCTGCCGACCGAGGTCGTCTCCAGCGAGTTCCTCACGATGAGCGGCGCGAAGTTCTCCACCTCGCGCGGCACGGTCATCTACGTGCACGAGTTCCTGAAGGAGTTCGGCCCGGACAGCCTGCGCTACTTCATCTCGGTGGCCGGCCCGGAGAACCAGGACGTCGACTTCACCTGGGAGGAGTTCGTCCGGCGGATCAACTTCGAGCTGGCCAACGAGTGGGGCAACCTGGTCAACCGGTCGGTCTCGATGGCCCACAAGAACGTCGGCGCGATCCCGCGGCCCGCGCGGCCGGAGGCGGCCGACGAGGAGCTCAAGGCGGCGTCCCGGGCCGCGTTCGGGGTCGTCGGCGAGCACCTGCGCCGGTCGCGGTTCAAGCAGGCCGCGAGCGAGGCGATGCGGGTGGTCGGCGCGGCGAACAAGTACATCTCCGACCAGGAGCCGTGGAAGCGCAAGGACGACCCGGAGCGGCGGGACACCATCCTGCACACCGCCCTGCAGGTCGTGCAGGACGCCAACACGCTGCTGACGCCGTTCCTGCCGCACGCGGCGCAGCAGGTGCACGAGGCGCTGGGCGGCACCGGCGTCTGGGCGGCCCAGCCGGAGCTGCGCGACGTGGAGGACCTGGACGTGGCCGGGCGGATGAACCCGATCCTCACCGGCGACTACGCCGCCGAGCAGGCCCGCTGGGAGTCCACGCCGATCGAGGTCGGCCGGCCGCTGGAGAAGCCGACGCCGCTGTTCGCCAAGCTCGACCCGAAGCTCGGCGAGACCGGACCGAGCTGGGCGCCCATCGAGCGATGAGCAAGCGCCAGGGCGAGCCGCTGCCGGTGCCGCCGCGGCTCCCCGAGCCGATCGTGGACGCCCACACGCACCTGGACGCGTGCGGGGCGAAGGACGCGGCCGACGTGGCCGCGCTCGTCGACCGGGCGGCCCTGGCGGGTGTCACGCGGGTCGTGACGGTCGCCGACGACCTCGCGGCCGCCCGCTGGGCCGCGGCGGCCGCCACGTGGGACGAGCGCGTGTACGCGGCCGTGGCGGTGCACCCGACCCGCACGGCGGCGTTCTCGGACGCGGACCGCGCCGAGGTCGAGGAGCTGGCCCGCGGGCCCCGGGTGGTGGCGGTGGGCGAGACCGGGCTGGACTACTACTGGGACTACTCGCCGCCCGCCGCCCAGCAGGAGGCGTTCCGCTGGCACATCGACCTGGCCAAGCGCCTCGGCAAGCCGCTGATGGTGCACGACCGCGACGCGCACGAGGACATCTACCGGATCCTCGAGGAGGAGGGCCCGCCGCGGACGGTGGTGTTCCACTGTTTCTCCGGCGACGCGGAGTTCGCCCGGCGGTGCGCCGATCGCGGGTACGTGCTCTCGTTCGCCGGAACCGTGACGTTTCGTAATGCGCGGGCGCTTCGTGAGGCCGTCCGTCATGTTCCCACTTACCAGTTGCTGGTGGAGACCGACGCACCCTTCCTCGCCCCCCATCCGTACCGCGGCAGGCCCAACGAGCCCCTTGGCGCTGCGTACACGATCGACGACATCGCGCAGCTCAGAGCGCAGAACCTGGGCGAGCTGTGTGCGGCCGTGAATGCCAACGCGGAGCGGATCTTCCGCCTTTCGGGTGCTACCCAAGGTGATTTAGGGGGTCACGAGTAGTGATCACTGGGATGAACGGGCGACCCACACTGCTCCATTCGTGGAGTGATGCACATCACGACACTCGACGCGGTGTTTGCGCAACCTGCCCGTCACCGTTACTGTCCCGTGACCGTGGCTAGGACGAAGCGGTCCTGCCACGCCCGAAGCCAGGCCAGTGCACGTCGGGGCGGCCGTCCACCGGGACGGTCATTGGGATGGCCCTGGGCCGAGGGATGTCGTAACGGAACGAAGCGCGTGAGCCGCGCGGTTGTTGGGCTCGGCTACGGCCTTCTGGAGGTATCGACTCTGTGAGCGGAAACAGATCCGGCGATTTCGGCGGTTCTACGGGCAGCGGCTTCGCGGACACCGACTGGTTCACTCCGGTCAACGCCCCCACGGCCACCGCCACCGCGGTCCTGGACGAGGACTTCCGCGCCTGGCGCTCGGAGTTCCCGGACTTCTACGACGAGTTCAGCGGTGACCTCGACGACTCGAACCTCGACGGGTACTCGGGTTCGCTGACCATCACCCCGAACGACGTGCGCACCGCGCTCGGCCCGCAGGCCGACGACCTGATGTCGCAGGCGAACCTCGACGTCGACGAGCTGATCCGGCTGATCAACGCGGAGACCACGGTCCTGCCGATCATCCCGGACGAGCTGTCCGAGGGGCGGGTCCGCGCGCTGCCGATGACCGAGGCGGACGACGTGCCGCCCGGGCTCGCCACCGGCGTCAAGCGGTGGAAGAAGTCGGTTCTCAAGGCGACGATCGCCTCGATCCTGGTCTCGCTGATCGGCGGCGGCGCCGCGGCGATCGCGATGAACAAGTCGGTCACCGTCGACATCGACGGCAAGGCCCACCAGGTCAACACCTACGCCGACACGGTCGGCGAGGTGCTCGACGACGAGGGCCTCGACGTCGGCTCGCACGACGCGCTGTCCCCCTCGCCCGCGGCGAGCATCAACGACGGCGGCAAGATCGTCCTGGAGCGCGGCCGCCAGCTGCACCTGACCATCGACGGCGAGAAGCGCGACTTCTGGGTGCGCGCGACGTCCGTGGCCGACGCTCTCAAGCAGGTCAACGTGGCCGCCGATGGCGCGTGGATGTCCGCGGGCATGGACCACGAGGTCCCGCTCAACGGCATGGCGCTGGAGATCAAGACCGTCAAGAACATCACGCTCTTCGACGGCGGCAACAAGCCGAAGACGCTGCAGACCACCTCGGTCACCGTCACCGAGCTGCTCCAGGAGCTCAAGCTCGACCTGGGCAAGGACGACACGGTCAGCCCGCGCGGCAACCTCAAGATCACCGACGGCGCCGAGGTGCGGATCACCCGCAACGGCGTGACGGTGGTCAACAAGACCGAGAAGGTCAAGCCGCCGGTGCAGGAGGTCGAGGACCCCAACGCCGAGAAGGGCACCGAGGTCGTGCTCGACCCGGGCACGCCCGGCGAGCGCATCGCGACCTACCGGATCACCGTCAAGAACGGCAAGGAGATGTCCCGGGTCGAGATCGGCTCGAAGGTCACCAAGCAGCCGAAGCCGAAGGTCGTCAAGATCGGCACCAAGCAGCCGCCGCAGCCGGTGATCTCCGACGCCGCCGTGTGGGACCAGCTCGCGCAGTGCGAGTCCGGCGGCAACTGGGCCATCAACACCGGCAACGGCTACTACGGCGGCCTGCAGTTCGACAAGGGCACCTGGGACGCCAACGGCGGCGGCCAGTACGCCGCCTACCCGAACGAGGCCACTCGCGAGCAGCAGATCGCCATCGCGACGAAGGTCCGCGACGCGCGCGGCGGCTACGGCGCCTGGCCGGCCTGCTCCTCCAAGCTCGGCCTGCCCCAGTAAGCCACCCGCCTCCCGCGACGCGAGCCCGGACTCCGCCGAGTCCGGGCTCGCCTCGTCTCCGCCCCGGCCCACCCGACCCCCCATGCGGCTGAGTCGACCTGCTGCGCGGGCGAGTCGACCTCCTGCGCGGGCGACCCGACCTCCTGCGCGGGCGACTCGACCTCCTGCGCGGGCGAGTCGACCTCCTGCGCGGGCGAGTCGACCTCCTGCGCGGCCGACTCGACCCTCTGCGCGGCCGACTCGGCGACGTGCGAGGGGTCGGCTCGGTGGTGTGGGGAGACGACTCGCCTGCGTGGGGAGACGATGCGCGTGGGGGGACGCTCGCCTGCGTGGGGGGACGACTCGCCGGTGTGAGGGGTCGACTCGACCGCGTGGGGGGACGACTCGGCGGTGTGGGGGGTCGACTCGCCGCGTGAGGGGTCGGCTCGGTGGTGTGGGGGGGGGCGGGTCGGTGCGGCTAGGCTCGTGCGGTGAGCGAGAGGGACGGGGGGAGCGCGCTGCTGGGTCCGGCCGACGTGCGGCGGCTCGCGGCGGAGCTGGGTGTCCGGCCCACCAAGAAGCTCGGGCAGAACTTCGTCCACGACCCCAACACCGTGCGCCGCATCGTGGCCGCCGCCGGGCTGCGCGCGGACGACGTCGTCGTGGAGGTCGGGCCCGGGCTCGGCTCGCTCACCCTCGCCCTGCTGCCCGCCTGCCGCGCGGTGTACGCCGTGGAGGTCGACCCCGTCCTCGCCGGGCGGCTGCCCGCCACCGTGGCCGAGCGGGCCCCGGCGCTGGCCGGGCGGCTGCACGTGATCACCGACGACGCCGTCCGGGTGGCCGCCGGCCGCTTCGCCGAGCAGCCCACCGCCCTGGTCGCCAACCTGCCCTACAACGTCTCCGTGCCGGTCCTGCTGCACCTGCTCGCGGAGCTGCCCGCCCTGCGCCGGGCGCTGGTGATGGTCCAGGCCGAGGTCGCCGACCGGATGGCCGCCGGCCCCGGCTCGAAGGTCTACGGCGTGCCCAGCGTCAAGCTCGCCTGGTACGCCGAGGCGCGCCGGGTCGCCACGGTCCCGCGCTCGGTGTTCTGGCCGGTGCCCAACGTCGACTCCGCGCTCGTGCTGCTCACCCGCCGCGAGCCGCCGCCAGCGACCGCCCGTGCCGAGGTGTTCCGGCTCGTCGACGCCGCGTTCGCGCAGCGCCGCAAGACGCTGCGGGCGGCGCTCGCCGGGTGGGCCGGGTCGGCGGAACGGGCCGCCGAGGTGCTCACCGCGGCCGGCATCGACCCCGGCTCACGGGGCGAGCAGCTCACCGTCGGTGACTTCTCGATGGTGGCTGCCGCGGCGGTGGACTGACCCTGGCGCGGCCCTGCACCGGCATGTGATTTGGCAGATATCCGACTTAGTCTGGCTGCCGTGGTGGTTGCACGGGACGGGAGTCATCGGGTTGACTACTCGGGTATTCCATCCCGAGCGGCCGAGAGACCTGGCTCCCAGACGCCGCAGCAACCACCCATCGCGGGCAGGTGCTACCGCCAGGATCGATGGAGGAGTGAGAGCGATGGTCATGCTCACTACCAGGCGGGTCATCGACCAGTGCCGGCGCACGGTCACGGGTTGTCGTCGCTGACCGACATCAGCTGACGCCCCGAACCTTCACCACACCTCTGCCGCTCGAACGAGCGGTCTTCTGCGCCTGGAGCACATCGTGATCACCCTGGAAAACCTCAGCAAGACCTTCCGAAGTACGTCCGGCTCGGTCGTGGCCCTCGACGACGTCACCTTCGACGTCCCGGCCGGCGTGATCGCCGGCGTCGTCGGCCCCGCGGGAGCCGGCAAGTCCACCCTCGCCCGGGTGCTGTCCCTGCGCGAGCGTCCGGACAGCGGCGTCTTCCGCCTCGACGGGCTCAACACCGGTGCCCTCGACGAGCGCACCACGCGCATCGCCCGCGCACGGATCGGCGTCGTGCCCTCCGGCGAGTCGCTGCTCGGCCAGCGCACCGCCGCCGGCAACGTCGCGCTGCCGCTGGAGCAGGCCGGCATGGACGGCCCGCAGCGCCGCGAGCGGGTCGGCAGGGTGCTCGACCTCATCGGCCTCACCGGCCAGGCCGCCAGCTACCCCGAGCAGCTCACCGCGGGCCAGCGCCAGCGCGTCGCGGTAGCCCGCGCCCTGGTCGGCGAGCCGGCCGTGGTGCTCGCCGACGACCCGACCGCGACGCTCGACGAGGACGGCGCCGCCGGCGTGCTGGCCGTGCTCGACCGCGCCCGCGCCGAGCTCGGCGCCACCGTGCTCGTCACCACCCAGGACACCAGCGTGGTGCGCCGCATCGCCGACGACGTGGCCGTGCTCGAGCACGGCAGGCTGCTGGAGAGCGGCCGGCTGCTCGACCTCGTGCGGGACCCGGACAGCCTGGTCGCGCAGGCGGTGCTGCCCGCCATCGAGCCGGCCGACCGCGCCCGTCACGCGGGCGTGGCCGACGTGGTGCTGATCGGCTTCGCCGCCATCGGCTCGCTGCTGCCGGAGGCCGCCAGCCGCTTCGGCACCGAGATCTCCGTGATCGGCGGCGGCGTCACCCGCATCGGCGAGACGCCGGTCGCGCGGTTCCGCCTGGGCCTGTCCGGCGACCGGACCGACGCGGCCCTGGCGTGGCTCACCGAGCGTGGCGGAGCGGTCCGCCACCGGGCCCGCGGCCCGCGCGTGGTGGCCGCCTGACCTGCGACGTCACCTCCCGGTCGGCCCGCGCGGGCCGACCGGCAGGTGGCCGTAGGCTGGAGGCGTGCTCGCTGTCGTGCCCCGCCCGGTGACCGTCCGGGTGCCGTCGAAGGTGAACCTGCACCTCGCGGTCGGCGCCGTACGCAAGGACGGCTTCCACGAGCTGTCCACCGTCTTCCAGTCGCTGTCGCTGACCGACGAGGTCACCGTGGCGCTCGCGGACGAGCCCGGCGTCGAGGTCCGCGGCGAGGGCGCCTCCGCGGTGCCGACGAACGGCGCGAACCTCGCGTGGCGGGCGGTCGAGGAGCTGGCCCGGCACGCGGGCAGGGGCGCCGAGGAGCTGAAGGTCCGGGTGCTGATCCGCAAGAACATCCCGGTGTCCGGCGGCATGGCGGGCGGCAGCGCGGACGCCGCCGCGACGCTGGTCGGGCTCGCGAACCTGTGGAAGCTGGAGATCGGCCGCGACGAGCTGGCGCACGTGGCCGCGGCGCTCGGCAGCGACGTGCCGTTCATGCTGCACGGGGGCACGGCCCTGGGCACCGGCCGGGGCGAGCGGATCGTGCCGGTGCTGACCCGGCACACGTTCCACTGGGTGCTCGCGTTCGCCCGCGGCGGGCTGGCCACGCCCAAGGTGTACGCGGAGCTGGACCGGCTGCGCGACACCGGCGAGCCGCCCCGGGTGGGCGAGGTCGAGCCGGTGCTGGAGGCGCTCGCGGCGGGCGACCCGCGCCAGCTCGCGTTGCTGCTCGGCAACGACCTGCAGGCGGCGGCGGTGTCGCTGCGCCCCGGGCTGCGCCGGACGCTACGCGCCGGGGTGGACGCGGGCGCGCTGGCCGGCACGGTGTCCGGCTCCGGCCCCACGTGCGCGTTCCTGTGCCCGAGCGCGGACGACGCCGTCCGGGTGGCCGCGGCGCTGTCCGGCGCCGGCGTGTGCCGCACGGTGCGCGTGGTGCACGGTCCGGTCCCGGGCGCGCGGGTGATCAGCGACGACGAGCCGCGCCCGATGCCGCCCCAGGTGCACGCCTGAACGACCGCCACGCGGTCGGGGAGAAGACGAGCGGCGCACCGCCCCGGTCCTTGGAGTCCCGCACCCCCACGGCGTCACCGGCGAAGGCGACCTCCACGCAGGCGTTGTCGTTGCCGCTGCCGCTGCGGCTGCTCTTCCGCCACTCGCCCCAGCGAAGTCCACAGTGGACATGAGTCCCCTCGTCAAAGCCGGCTCGCCACCTGCTCGACGAAGGCCACGGACTCGCTCGGGCTCAGCGCCTACGGTCCGCAGGCGGTCGAACACCAGCCTAGCCGCGGCGATCTCCTCGGGGTTCTCGATGTGCAGGGACCCGGTGATGTAGGGGACGAACAGCAGGTCGGGATCCTCCTCCTCGAGGAAGTCGAGCAGCAGGAACGAGCCGTCCATGCCGGCGTGCGCCCCACCCCGGTCGGGCAGCACGTGCAGGGTGACCGACGGCAGCTCGGCCTGCCGCGCCAGATGGCGCAACTGCTCGCTCATCACGTCCGCGCCGCCGACCTCCTTGCGCAGCGCCGCTTCGTCGACGATGGCAACCAGCTCCAGCGGGGACTCCTCGTCGGTGAGGCCGCCGATGCCGGTGCAGCCGCGCCGCGGTGTGGTTCCCCTTCGGCGCCCCGGTGATCGCGTTCAGGCCGGACTCGCGAACACCGACTCGCATGTAGGCCTCGGTCTGCAGCAGGCCGGGACGTGCATCAGGCTCAGCTCCAGCTCCGTGGCCGCCTCGGTCTCCATCGCGATGAAGCCGCGGTCCTCGATGCCGTACCTGCGCCACCAGCCCGGCTTGGCGGCATCCCGGGCCAGCTGCACGAGATCGGGGTCGTAGTGGTCGTAGACGTCCATGGCCGAGCGCACGAAGTGCACGTCCGCCCGCGACCGCGCGGTCTCGATGCGGTGCAGCGCGCTGCGCGTCTTGTCCAGCAGGCACGCGGCGTCGTCCAGCGTCTTGCCCGCCGCCTCGCGCATCCGCCGCAGCCTGCGTGCCAGCCGCACCCGCCGCAGCGTCGGACTCGTCTGCTCACCCACCGCCGGTTACCTTTCGTGTTCGCGTGCGCACGATCCTCGCATCCGGAACGTCCCCGGCTGGGATTTCCACCTGGTCGGTACCGTGGGGCCCGTCATGGTCAACCTGGTCAACCTCGAAGCCCTGTCCAAGAGCTACGGCATGCAGCCGTTGCTGGACGCCGTGTCGCTCGGCGTCGGCGCGGGCGACCGGATCGGGGTCGTCGGCCTCAACGGCGGCGGCAAGACCACCCTGCTGGAGGTGCTGGCCGGCATCGTGCCGCCGGACACCGGGCGGGTCAGCCGCGCCCGCGGGCTGCGCCAGGCCGTCGTCACCCAGCGCACCGACCTACCCGACGGCTCGACGGTGCGGCACGCGGTCCTCGACCCGCTCGGCATCACCGCCGAGCACGAGTGGGCCGCCGACCCGCGGGCCCGGGGCATCCTCGGCGGGCTGGGCATCACCGCGCTCGGCGTCGACGCGCCGGTGGCCACCATGTCCGGCGGGGAGCGCCGCCGCGTCGCGCTGGCCGCCGCGCTGGTCCAGGAGCTGGACCTGCTGATCCTCGACGAGCCGACCAACCATCTCGACGTCGAGGGGGTGCGCTGGCTCGCCGGGCACCTGCTCGACCGCGGCACCGCGCTGGTCGTGGTCACCCACGACCGCTGGTTCCTCGACACCGTCGCCACGTCCACCTGGGAGGTCGTCGGCGGCCGCGTCGAGCAGTACGAGGGCGGCTACGCGGACTGGGTGTTCGCCCGCGCCGAGCGCGCCCGGCTCGCCGCGACGGCCGAGGAGAAGCGGCGCAACCTCGCCCGCAAGGAGCTGGCCTGGCTGCGCCGCGGCCCGCCGGCGCGCACCTCGAAGCCGCGCTACCGCATCGAGGCGGCCGAGGCGCTGATCTCCGACGTGCCGCCGCCGCGCGACTCGGTGGAGCTGATGGCGTTCGCCAGGCGCCGGCTCGGCCGGACCGTGCTGGAGCTGGAGGACGTCTCGGTGACCCTCGGCGACCGGACCCTCGTCGACCGGCTCACCTGGCGGATCGGCCCCGGCGACCGGATCGGTCTGGTCGGCGTGAACGGCTCGGGCAAGACCACGGTGCTGCGGCTGCTCGCGGGCGACCTGGCGCCGGACGCCGGCAAGCGGATCCAGGGGCAGACCGTGCGGCCGGCGTACCTCAGCCAGGAGCTGCACGACCTGCCCGGCTCGCAGCGGGTGCTGGAGGCGGTGGAGGAGGTGGCCCGCCGCGTCACGATCGGCAAGCAGGAGCTGTCCGCCTCGCAGCTGGCCGAGCGGTTCGGGTTCCCCGCCGCGCGCCAGTGGACGCCGGTGGCGGACCTGTCCGGCGGCGAGCGGCGCCGCCTGCAGCTCGCGCGGCTGCTGATGGCCGAGCCGAACGTGCTGCTGCTCGACGAGCCGACCAACGACCTGGACATCGACACGCTCCAGCAGCTGGAGGACCTGCTGGACGGCTGGCCGGGCACGCTGGTGGTCGTCTCGCACGACCGGTACCTGGTCGAGCGGGTGTGCGACGCGGTGTACGCGCTGCTGGGCGACGGCCGGGTCACCCACCTGCCCGGCGGCATCGAGGAGTACCTCACCCGCCGGGAGGCCGCGCTGCGCGCCCCGGCGGCCGTGCCGGCGCCGAAGCCCGCGGTGTCCAGCGCCGCGGAGCAGCGGGCCGCGCGCAAGGAGCTGGCCCGGCTGGAGCGCAGGCTGGCGGCGCTGACGTCGCGGGAGGAGCGGCTGCACACGGCGCTGGCCGAGGCGGCCACCGACGCCACGCGGCTGCTGGAGCTGGACGCCGAGCTGCGCGAGGTCCTCGCCGAGAAGTCGACCGTCGAGGAACGTTGGCTGGACGTGGCGGACCTCGCGGAGTAGGCCCATCTAGGCTTTGGCCCATGAGTCGTTTCGTCGACAAGCTGATCGACACCGCGCACGGCGGTGGGCGGCAGCGCGGGGTCGTCACCGGCGAACCCGGGGAAGCCGTGCGGACCACCTGGGCCCAGGTGCACGAGCAGGCGCGCGCCATGGCCGGGGCGCTCGTGTCGCGCGGCATGGCCCGGCACGACGCGGTGGCGGTGCTCGCGGCGGAGCCGGCGGCGATCGGCCCGGCGGTGCAGGCGGTGTGGCTGGCGGGCGGCAGCGTGACGATGCTGCACCAGCCGACGCCGCGCTCGGACCTGGCGATGTGGGCCGAGGACACGCTGCGGGTGCTGAACATGATCAGCTCCAAGCTGGTGCTGCTCGGCGCGCCGTTCGACCAGCTGGCGCCGGTGCTCGACGAGCACGGGATCGGCTACCTGCTCATCAGCGACCTGGCCGGCGGCACGCCGCTGGCCGAGGTGGTGGAGGTCGACGAGTCGGCGCCCGCGCTGCTGCAGCTGACCAGCGGGTCGACCGCCGACCCCAAGGCGGTGCGGATCACGCACGGCAACCTGCTGTCGAACATCACGGACATGGCGCGGTGCGCGGAGCTGGATCCGGCCTCGGACATCATGGTGTCGTGGCTGCCGATGTTCCACGACATGGGCATGGTCGGCTTCTACACGACGCCGATGACGATGGGCATCGATCTGGTGAAGGTCACGCCGGTCGACTTCCTCACCGGCCCGCTGCTGTGGGCGGACCTGATCACCCGGTACCGGGCGACGATCACCGCGGCGCCGAACTTCGCCTACGCGCTGCTCGGCCGCCGTCTGTCCGGTGTGGACGACGATGCGGGCTACGACCTGTCGTCGATGCGCCTGGCGCTCAACGGCGCCGAGCCGATCGACGAGAAGGCGGTTGCTCTGTTCACCGAGTCGGGCGCGCGGTTCGGCCTGGCGCCGGAGTGCGTGTTCCCGGCGTACGGGATGGCCGAGGGGACGCTCGCGATCTCGTTCCCGCGCCCGTTCACCGGGCTGCGGCTGGACTACATCGACGCGGACGAGCTGGAGTCCGGGCGCCGGGCGGTGCCGGTGGAGCCGTCGTCGTCGCCGTCGGTGCGCTCGTTCGCGCTGCTGGGCCGCCCGCTGCCGGGGTTCGAGGCGCGCATCGTGGCGGAGTCCGGTGCCGTGCGCGGCGAGCGCGAGGTGGGGGAGATCCAGATCCGCGGTGCCGCGGTGACGCCGGGCTACCTGACCGTCCACGGCCCGATGCCCACCCAGGACGAGGACGGCTGGCTCGCGACGGGCGACCTCGGGTACATCGTGGACGGTGAGATCGTGATCTGCGGGCGGGCCAAGGACGTGATCATCCTGGCCGGCCGCAACATCTACCCGACCGACATCGAGCGCGCCGCGTCCACTGTGGAGGGTGTGCGGGCGGGCAACGCGGTGGCGGTCCGCCTGGAGGCGGGGACGCGGCGGGAGCGCTTCGCGGTGGTCGTGGAGTCCAAGAAGGCCGGTGACCCGGACGCGGTCCGGGTGCTGCGCAAGGAGATCGGCGCCCGGGTGTTCGAGGCGGTGAACGCCCGGCCGTCGGCGGTGGAGGTGCTCGCGCCCGGGACGCTGCCGAAGACCCCGTCGGGCAAGCTGCGCCGCGCGGCGGCGGGCGAGCAGTTGGCGCAGCGGCTCACTGCTCCCGACGACGAAGCTCGTTGACCCACGCCGCGCGCAGCGCCTCGACGGCGCCGGTGTGGTAGCCCTGCCCGATGAAGAAGGTCCGGGAGAGCTTGAGCCCGGCGACGTTCTCGGCCCGCGGTCCGTTCTCGACGTCGGCGAGCGCGTCCCCGAGCAGCTTGACGAGCCGCTCGACGTCGCCGGGCCGGTAGCCGCGCTCCCCGGGCGGGGCGGGCGGCAGGGGGAGGGCGAGCACCTCCGAGTTGCGCCAGGCGTCGAGGGCCATGTCCGGCTGACCGGGCCGGGTGGCGGGCTCGGCCGGGGTCTCCGGGTCCGGTGTCGTGCCGGGTGCTGTCCCGGTCGGTGCAGTCTCGGCGTACTGCGGGGCGGGGGTGTGGGGGAGCCTTCCCGGCAGAACCGTGCCCGCTGTGCCGGGCGGGATGGCGGTCGGTGCGGCTGTCTCGTCGGCAGCCGGGCCTTGTGGGGCTGTGCGATGTACGGCCGCGCCGCGCTCGGTCGTGCTCAGCGCGGCTGCCGGTCGCGACGGGTCGGCGTCGCCCGGCCGGCCGGGCGAGGGCATCACCTCGGTCCGTTCGGCCGGGGGCTCGGACTTTCGCGGCGCGTCGGTCGGCGATGCCGTGCCGGGTTCGGGGGCGTCCGCGCCGTTCGACCGGGCCGCGTCCGAGGGCTCGTCGGGACGCGCCGCCTCGGTGCCCTCGAGCGCGGCACGCATCCGGGACACGGCACCCCGCCGCGCCGGGTCGTCGGACTCGGCAGGCGTCAGCGACGCGGCGAACAGCGACGGCGCCTCCGCCGGGTCCCCCTCCTCGACCTGCGGTGACTCGCCTTCCGTTGGCGCCGCCCCGGGTGCCGTCGCCGGTCGGGTAGGGCTCGCCTCCGAGGGAGCCTGCCGAGCCGGCGCGTCGGGGTCGGTGGCAGGGCTCGACGTCGCCGCGCCCGAGGGCTCTGTCGTCGAGGGCGCTTCGTCCCGCGCGGAGTCGCCGCCGTCGCCGGTGCTCGGCTGGGTGGTGCCGGGCGGCGCAGCGCTTGGCTGGGCGGTCGTCGGCCCGGTGGGGCGCGGCTCGCCGGCGTCCGGCTGGGTGGTGCTGGGCGCCGCGGTGCTCGCCTGGGCGGTGGCCGTTGGGGTGGTGCTCGGCGGGGTGGCGCCGGGCTCGGTGGCGCCGCGCGGCCCGCCGTCCCGAAGATCATCCGAGGCAGGTGCGGCGCTCGGCTCTGCCGTGTCCGGTGGGCTCGCCGCCGGCGGCGAGGGAGGGGTCGCCGGCTTGTCCGCCACCGGGGGCGAGTCCTCCGTCGCCCGCAACGCGGCGGCCGAGTGGGCGGCCGCCGCGGCCGGGCTGGGCCCGGCCGCCGGCCCGGGCCGGGCCGCCGGGAAGACGCCCGCCGCCGGACCGGGCCGGGATGCCGGAGGAGCGCCGGTCACCGGACCGGGCCGGTGTTCCGCCGAGCCGCCGGCCGCCGGAGCCCCGCCGCCCGCGGGGGAGCCGCCCGCCGGAGTGGTGCCGGCCGCCCCGGTCGCCGCGGCGGGTTCAGGTGCCGAAGGGCCGCCCGGCGTCGAACCCGGCCGGGGCCCGGAAGGAGCGCCCGACGCCGACGCGGGGCCGGTGGGCGCCGGTGCCGAGGGAGCGCCGGGCGCCGACGGGGGTCGGTCCGCCGCCCGCCCGGGCGCCGAGTGGGCGCCCGCCGCCGGAGCGGAGCCCGCGACCGGAGCGGAGCGAGGAGCCGGACCAGGACCGGGTGCGGGCCCCGGCGCCGAACCGGGCGGCGGGTAGGCCATCGGCCGTCCCTGCTCGGGCAGCGGGACCGGTGGGCGGGTACCGAGCACCGGCGGCCGCCCGTGGCGCTCGCGGCGTTCGAGCTCCTCGACGACCAGGTCCAGGAAGTCGTCGACCTGTTCCTCGTGGTAGCCGCGGCGGATGATGGGTGCGCTGTCGAAGATCACGTCGCGCACGTCCTGGGCGGTGAGGGTGTCCGTGCCGGCCAGGGTGGCCTGCACGCGGTCCAGGAAGTCGTCCACCTGGTCCTCGTGGTAGCCGCGCCGGCCCAGCGGCGCCCGGTCGAACGTCACGCAGTCGACCACCACCGGCGTCAGCGGCACATCGTCCTGCTGCTGCATCGTCGCCTCCCGGTCAGCGGGCGTGGAAGAGGTTCTGCGCCGCCTCCAGACCCTTGGCCACCAACGCCTCCGTCGCGTCGGCGCACCGGTCGATGTCGAGCGCCAGGTCCTTGCGCTCCGTCGCCGAGAAGTCCCGGAGCACGAAGTCCGCCGGGTCCATCCGCCCCGGCGGGCGACCTATACCGAACCGTACCCGCAGGTACTCCCTGGTCCCGAGCGACCTCGTGATCGACCGCAGGCCGTTGTGCCCGTTCTCGCCGCCGCCGAGCTTCAGGCGGACGCTGCCGAACGGGAGGTCCAGTTCGTCGTGCACGACGATCAGGTTCCCCACCGGCACCTTGAAGAAACGCGCCGTGCCGACCACCGGCCCGCCCGAGAGGTTCATGTACGACCGCGGCTGGGCGAGCGCCACCCGGCGCCCGCCCAGCCTGCCCTCGATCACGTCGGCGCCGGCCTTGTGGGACTTGAACCGCCCGCCCATCCGGTCCGCGAGCTCGTCGGCCACCAGGAACCCGATGTTGTGCCGGTTCGCCGCGTAGCGCGGCCCCGGGTTGCCCAGGCCGACGACGAGCATCGGCCCGTCGTCGGCGGGTGGGTCGGCAGGCATTTCGGCGTCCTCGCAACACAGTCCGGACGGCCCCGGCTCGGGACCGTCCGGACGGGGGCTCAGCCCTCGGTCGCCTCGGCGGCGGCCGGCTCCTCCTCGGTGGCGGCGGCCTCGGGGGCCTCCTCCTCGGCCTCGGCACCCTCGGGCGCCTCGCCCTCCATGTCCTCGGCCGTCGGCGCCACGTTGATCGCGATCACCAGCGTGTCGGGATCGGTGACCAGCTCGGCGCCCTCGGTGAGCGCCACGTCGGAGGCCAGGATCTGGGTGCCGGCCGCGGCTCGGTCGACGGAGACCTCGAACTGGTCGGGGATGTGCAGCGCCTCGACCGCCACCAGCAGCGTCATCGCGTCCTGGGTGACCAGGGTGCCGGGCTGCGCCTCGCCGGTCAGCACGATCGGGATCTCGACGTTGACCTTCTCGCCGCTCTGCACGAGCAGCAGGTCGACGTGCTCGATGTAGTTCTTGATCGGGTGCGTGGTGACGGTCTTGGTCAGCGCGAGCTCGCTCGAGTTGTCGATCTCGAGGGTGAGGACCGCGTTGAGCCCGTTCTCACGGACCACGCGGGCGAACTCGATGGCGGGCAGGGCCAGGTGCTTGGGATCGGAACCGTGGCCGTACAGCACCGCGGGGATCTTGCCGGCGCGGCGGGTGCGGCGCGCGGCACCCTTGCCGAACTCGGTACGGGGCTCGACAGCGAGACGGACCTCGGACACGGTGGTGCTCTCCTTGCTACAACCTGAAGCTGTGGGTCTCGGGCGGCGGCGGCCCGCGGCGACGGACGTGCGCGCGGCGATCAACGCCGCCGCGTCGATCACGCCAGGCGTGACGCCTGCCCTCGCCGAGGCAACCCGTACAGCTTACGCGGCACTTTCCCGCCACCGCATGGCGGGGCGGAACGGCGCGCGCCGAGGCTTTGGCCTGCACCGGGACGCCGGCATCGGCGAGTCGTCCCGTGGCGTCGGCGAGTCGTCCTGTGGCGTCGGCGAGTCGTCCTGTGGCATGGCCGAGTCGTCCTGTGGCGTCGGCGAGTCGTCCTCTGGCGTTGGCGAGTCGTCCCGTGGCGTCGGCGAGTCGTCTCGCCGCGTCGTCGACCCGGCTCGCGGCGGTGAGAAGTCGGGCGACCGCGTGGGAGGTCGGCTCGGCTGCGTGGGGGGTCGGTTCGACCGCGTGGGGGGTCGGCTCGGTGGTGTGGGGGGTCGGATGGGCGGGTGTGGCCTGGGGCGGTGTCGCCGCAAGTCACGGGCACACTGTGCGTACCAGCTAGGCGTTGCCGTCGAACAGGCTCGTCACCGAGCCGTCCTCGAAGACCTCCTGGATCGCGCGGGCCAGCAGCGGCGCGATCGAGAGCACGGTCAGCTTCGGGAAGCGCTTCGTGTCCGGGATCGGCAGGGTGTTGGTGAACACGACCTCCCGCGCCCCGCACTCGGACAGCCGTTGCGTCGCCGGCCCGGACAGCACCCCGTGCGAGGCGGCGACGACGACGTCCGCGGCGCCCTCCTGGACCAGCTGGTCCACCGCCTTCGCGATGGTGCCGCCGGTGTCGACCATGTCGTCGATCACCACGCACAGCCGCCCGCGCACCTCGCCGACCACCCGCTTGGCCACGACGTCGTTGGGCAGCAACGGGTCGCGGGTCTTGTGGATGAACGCGATCGGCACGCCGCCGAGGTCGTCGGCCCACTTCTCCGCCAGCTTGGTGCGGCCGGCGTCCGGTGACACGACCGTGACGTTCTCGCTGCCGTAGGTGTCCCGCACGTACCGCGACAGCAGCGTCTGCGCGAACAGGTGGTCGACCGGGCCGTCGAAGAAGCCCTGGATCTGCGCGGTGTGCAGGTCCACGGTCATGATCCGGTCCGCGCCCGCGGTCTTGAACAGGTCCGCGACCAGCCGCGCGGAGATCGGCTCGCGGCCCTTGTGCTTCTTGTCCTGCCGCGCGTACGGGTAGAACGGCATGATCACGGTGATCCGCTTGGCCGACGCCCGCTTCAGCGCGTCGACCATGATCAGCTGCTCCATCACCCACTGGTTGATCGGCTCGCAGTGGCTCTGGATCACGAACGCGTCGCAGCCGCGCACCGACTCCTCGAACCGCACGAAGATCTCGCCGTTGGCGAAGTCGTAGGCCGACTGCGGAGTGATGCTGACGTTGAGGTGCTTGGCGACCTCCTCGGCCAGCTCGGGGTGCGCCCGCCCGGAGAAGAACATCAGGTTCTTCTTCGGCGTCCCGGACTTCGCGTTCATGACTCCTCCTCGACGACGTCGGAGGCGGCATCGAGTGCCTTCCGGGCTGCCTCGGCGGCCGCGGTGCCCGGCCGCCGACGCAGCACCCACTCCTCGATGTTGCGCTGCGCGCCGGCCGACACCGCCAGCGCACCCGGCGGCACGTCCGCCCGCAGCACGGTGCCCGCACCGCTGTAGGCGCCGTCGCCCACGGTCAGCGGCGCCACGAACATGTTGTCCGACCCGGTGCGCACGTGGGAACCGACGACCGTCCGGTGTTTGGATACCCCGTCGTAGTTCACGAACACACTGGCCGCGCCGATGTTGCTGTGCTCGCCGATCGTGGCGTCGCCCACGTAGGACAGGTGCGGCACCTTGGAGCCGGTGCCGATCTCGGAGTTCTTGACCTCGACGAACGTGCCGACCTTCGAGCTCACGCCCAGCCGCGCGCCCGGCCGCAGGTACGCGAACGGCCCGACGCTGGCGCCGGGGCCGATCTCCGACTCGCGACCGTGAGTGCGCACCACGTTCGCGCCCGCGCCGACGGCGACGTCGGCGAGCGTCGTGTCCGGCCCGATGATCGCGCCCTCGCCGACGGTGGTCGCGCCGCGCAGCTGCACGCCCGGTTCGAGCACGACGTCGCGCGCCAGCTCCACGCCGGCGTCGAGCCAGACACTTGCCGGGTCGACGACCGTGACGCCAGCGCGCATCCAGTGTTCGATCAGCCTGCGGTTGAGCTCGGCGCCCAGCGCGGCCAGCTGAACCCGGTCGTTGACGCCCTCCACCAGCCAGGGGTCGTCGCAGGTCCAGGTGCCGACCCGGTGCCCGTCGCCGCGGGCGATGGCCAGCACGTCGGTCAGGTACTGCTCGCCCTGCGCGTTGTCGGTGGACAGCCGGTCGAGCGCGCCGGCCAGCACCTCGGCGTCGAACGCGTAGACGCCGGAGTTGATCTCCCGGATCGCGGCCTGCTCGGGGGTGGCGTCCTTCTGCTCGACGATCGCCTCGACCGAGCCGTCCGCGGCGCGCACGATCCGCCCGTAGCCGGCCGGGTCGCCGACCTCGGCGGTCAGCACGGTGACCGCGTTGCCGGCCGAGCCGTGCTCGGCGAGCAGTGCGGACAGCGTGGTCGTGTCCAGCAGCGGCACGTCGCCGTAGGTGACCAGGACCGTGCCGGTCAGCCCGTCCGGCAGCTCGCCGAGCCCGCAGCCGACCGCGTGCCCGGTGCCGTGCTGCTCGTCCTGGACGGCGACCGTGACCGTGGTGTCGATCGCCTTCGCGACCTCGTGCAGGTGTTCGGTGACGGCCTCGCGCCCGTGCCCGACGACGACCGCCATCCGCTGCGGCGAGAGGCCTGCCGCGGCGCGGACGGCGTGCTCGACCAGCGAGCGTCCGGCCAGCCGGTGCAGCACCTTCGGGGTGGCCGAGCGCATTCTCGTGCCCTCGCCCGCGGCGAGGATGACCGTGCTGACTTCGCCGAGCCCGGTGGAGCCCTCGAGCATCAGCTCTTCTCCCTTTGGCGTGGTGGTCGGATTTCCCGGTCGCGGTGGGCCGGGAAATCGATCCTACGTGGCCTCGGGGACCACCCACGCGGGGTCGTGGCTGCCCGACTCGTCCTGGGCCGGCACCTCGGGCCCGTCGCCCTCCGTCGTCGCGATCGCCACCACGTCGTTGCCGCCCTTGCGCTTGGCCTGGTACATCGCGGCGTCCGCGCGGGCCAGTGCCCGTGCCGTGCCCTCCTCGGGACGCAGCGCCACCACGCCGACCGACAGCGTCACGCCGTGCGAGAGGTCGTGCGGGAGCGCGGCCACGGCCACCGCGGCGCGGCGCAGCGCGGCCGCCGCGGCGAGCAGCGGCGCGCCGGGCAGCAGCACGATGAACTCGTCGCCGCCGTAGCGGGCCACCATGTCACTGCCGCGCAGGGTGTCCCGGACGGTGCTGGCGATCACCCGCAGCACGTCGTCGCCGTCGGCGTGGGAGAGCCGGTCGTTGACGCCCTTGAAGCCGTCCAGGTCGACCAGCGCGATCGCCAGCGGCCGCTTGTCGCCGGACAGCTCGGCGAGCCGCTCGTCGAGCGCGCGGCGGTTCGGCAGGCCGGTGAGCGGGTCCTGCAGCGCCTGCCTGGCCACGGTTCCGTGCTTGCGGGCCAGCCGCTCGTGCTCGCGGCGGGCGGCGAGCGTCTCGGCCCGCGACTCGCGCATGTCCCACAGCTGGCTCTCCAGCTCGGCGACGTAGAACTGCAGCGCGCCGATGGTGCGGTCGCCGTCCTCGGCGCTGCTGTCGTTGCCACCGGACAGGCGGGCGTACTCGCGGATCAGGCACAGCAGCATCGACGGCTCGGGCGCGGTGTTGTCCAGCCGCTTCTGCACCTCGGTGAGCACCTCGACGGCTTCCTCGATGCGCTGGCCGCACTCCAGGCAGCGGGCGAGCGCGACCGCGACGAAGATCACCTCGCGGGGCGAGGCGGACTCCAGCAGCGACACCAGCCGGTCGATGTGCGACGGGCTCGGCATGGCCAGCGCGTGCGCGGCGCCGATCACCGCGAGCTGGTCGGCGGCGGGCAGGTCCTTGCGGCGCGGGAACAGCGACTCGCGGAACGGCGCCTCGACGTCGCCGGCCATCCGCGCGGCCCGGCCGAACCGCTCGGCGGCCTGGTCGTCCTCGCCGATCCGCTCCAGCCGCAGCCCCCAGCCCAGCTGCATGCGGCAGCGGGTGATCAGGTGCACCGAGATGTCGTGCGGGCCCGCACCGCCGCGGATGTGCCGGTGCGCGCGGCGCATGACCTGGTCGCCGGTCTCGTAGACGCCGAGCTCCATCAGCACCAGGCCGAGGTCCATCAGCGTGGAGGCCATCAGGACTTCCCAGGTCCGCGGGCCGAACGCGGTGTCCGGCGGGACCTTCTCGTCGAGCATGGCCAGGCCGACCGCGGCCTCGGTGAGCGCGGCGTCCTCGGCGCCGGTCAGCAGCAGCCGCTTGGCCCGCAGGGCGTGCGCGTCGGCCTGGAGCACGAGGAACTCGTGGCGGGTGGCGTGGTCGAGGAACTCGTCGACGATCGTGGCGGCCTCGGGGCTGGTGGCCTGCTCGGCGTCGTTCACCCGGATGACGGCCGCGGCGCGCAGCAGCTGGGCGACCATCCGCGGCTCGCCGCGGTGGCGGACCTCGGCCAGCAGGCGGTCGACCTCGTCGACGTGGCGGGACCGGGTGCCGCGCTCGCTCGAGTGCGCGATCGCGAGCAGCTCACGGGCGCGTCCCACCAGCCACGCGTCGGACCGTTCGTCCAACGCCGGTAGGTCGACGTCCTCTCGCTCGCTGCCGCCGTCCACGCCTGGCTGTCCACCTTCGTCGAGCTGTAGTTGTGTCGTTCTGCTCCGCCGGCAGCTCCGCCGCCAGGGATCGAACCTGGACCATCAGAACCAAAATCTGAGGTGCTGCCTTTACACCACGGCGGACCGTGGGCGCAGTGAAACACCCACGGCCACATCGTGGCATGCATGCCCGTGTCGGGGCAGTGGTACCCAGCCAGGAGGGACGGAGTGCGGCCAAATGGGTGTGAGCTGGATCACCAGTGCTGCTTTGGGTGTCGGCCCTGGCGTACGAGGGAAAGATGTACTTACGCTGTCGTAGGTTACGGCAGCGTAAGTGAGGCTTGCCTTACCCGGACGAAACCGACGAGATGCTGAGGTGCTGATGACCACGACCCTCCAGGAGACGACGAGTGGGGACGGGGCCTCCGAGCGAGGTCCGAAGCCGATCACGGCGGGCCGGCGCAACGGGTGGACGCAGTTCGCGGTCTACCTGTTCATCCTGGTGCCGTTCGCGGCTCTGATCGCGGCCGTCCCGCTGGCCTGGGGGTGGGGCCTGAGCTGGCTGGACGTGGGGCTGGCGGTGTTCTTCTTCTACCTCAGCGGGCTCGGCGTCACCATCGGGTACCACCGGCACTTCACGCACGGGTCGTTCAAGGCCAGGCGTGGGCTGCGGGTGTTCCTGGCGATCGCGGGCTCCATGGCCGTGCAGGGGCCGCCGATCATCTGGGTCGCCGACCACCGCCGCCACCACGCGTTCTCCGACAAGGAGGGCGACCCGCACTCGCCGTGGCTGTACGGCACCTCGCCGGTGGCGCTGGCCAAGGGCTTCTGGCACGCCCACATGGGCTGGATGTTCGACCGCGGCCTGACCAACAAGGAGCGGTTCGCGCCCGACCTGCTGGCGGACCGGGACATCGTGCGGGTGAACAACCTGTTCGCGCTGTGGACCGTGCTCACGTTCGGGCTGCCCGCGCTGATCGGCGGGCTGGTCACCTGGTCGTGGTGGGGCGCGCTCACCGCGTTCTTCTGGGCGGGCTTCGTGCGGGTGGCGATCCTGCACCACGTGACGTGGTCGACGAACTCGATCTGCCACATGATCGGCGAGCGCCCGTTCGTCAGCCGGGACAAGGCGGCGAACTTCTGGCCGCTGGCGATCCTGTCCTTCGGCGAGTCCTGGCACAACCTGCACCACGCGGACCCGACCTGTGCGCGGCACGGGGTCAAGCGGGGCCAGATCGACACGTCGGCGCGGATCATCTGGATCTTCGAGAAGGTCGGCTGGGTGCACAGCGTGCGCTGGCCGACGCCGCAGCGGCTGGCGAAGATCACCGCCGACGTGGAGTGATCCGGCCACGGGCCGTCGGTGGATGTGCGTAGGGTGAGTCGGTGGCCGCCCGGCGTCGAGATCGCGTCCGGGCGCCGGCGGGTCGGGCCGGCGCCCCGGTTCCCCGCGTGCGGATGAGCGGTGAGGAGCGCCGCCAGCAGTTGCTCGACGTGGCCCGGTCGCTGTTCGCCGAGAAGGGCTTCGACGGCGCGTCGATCGAGGAGATCGCGCACCGGGCGAACGTGTCGAAGCCGGTGGTCTACGAGCACTTCGGCGGCAAGGAGGGCGTGTACGCGGTCGTCGTCGACCGGGAGATGCACTACCTGCTGTCGTCGATGACCACGGCGCTGGCCGAGGACGCGCACCCCCGGCTGCTGCTGGAGCGGGCCGCGGTCGCGCTGCTCGACTACGTGGAGGGCTCGGCCGACGGGTTCCGGATCCTCGTGCGCGCGTCCCCGGTGGCGTCGGCGACGGGCACGTTCTCCAGCCTGCTCAACGACATCGCCCGGCAGGTGGAGTACATCCTCGGCCGGCAGTTCGGCGCGCGGGGCTACGACCCCAAGCTGGCGGCCCTGTACAGCCAGGCCCTGGTGGGGATGGTGGCGCTGACCGGCCAGTGGTGGCTCGACTCCCGCCGCCCCCGCAAGGCGGAGGTCGCCGCCCACCTGGTCAACCTCTCCTGGAACGGCCTGCACCACCTGGAGAGCAAACCCGAACTCCGCGAAACCCCCTGACCCGCGCGAGTCCAACGTTCCGAACCCGCGTGTCCAACGTCCGAACCCGCGTGTCCAACGTTCCGAACCCGCGTGTCCAACGTTCCGAACCCGCGTGTCCAACGTTCCGAACCCGCGTGTCCAACGCTCCGAACCCGCGTGTCCAACGTCCGGCGGTCCTGAATGTCGAACTCGCGGGTCGGGAGGGTTGGACTCGCGGGGTCAGCGGGGGGTTACGCGGAGGAGTTTGTCGTCGGTGCCGTTGGTGGTGGTGATGAAGAGGGCGCCGTCGGGGCCGGTGCGGGCGGCGCGCAGGCGGCCGAAGCGGTTGTCGAACTCCTTCGGGATCGCCACCGAGGCCACGTCGCCGTCCTTCGTCAGGGTCATCAGCAGGACCTTCGCGCCCTTGAGCGCGGTCACCACCAGCGCGCCGTTCAGCGCACCCCACTGGTCCCCGTCCAGGAACGTCGCCGCGCAGACGGCCTGGGTCGTCTCGCCGGACTGCCACTTCGCCGGCACCGCGTCCGGGAACCGCTCCAGGTCGGTCATCGGCACGCTCTCGTCGTACCCGCCGACCGTGCCGCCGTGCGACGGGTCCCAGCCGTAGTTTCGGCCCGCCTGGATCAGGTTGACCTCGTCGTTGAAGCTCGGCCCGTGCTCGGCGGTGAAGATCTGGTCCGTCCCCGGCCGCACCGCGACCCCCTGGATGTTGCGGTGGCCGTAGGTGTAGACGTAGCGCTGCCGCGGGTTCTTCGCGTCGATGAACGGGTTGTCCGGCGCGGGCTCGCCGGTGTCCAGGTCCAGCCGCAGCACCTTGCCGCCCAGGCTCGTCTTGTCCTGCGACACCCAGCCCTGCGCGGTGTCGCCCGTGCCGACCAGCAGCATCCCGTCGGGACCGATGGTCGGGCGGCAGCCGGAGTGCCGGCCGGTGCTGATCGGCAGGCCGGTGAGCAGCTCCTTCTCCCGCGTCGCGATCCGGCCGTCCTCGGCGAGGCGCCAGGTGACCAGCCGGATGTCCTTCGGCTCGCCGTTCTCCGTGTGCGTCTGGCAGGTGGTGAACCGCCGCGTCCGGTCGAAGTCCGGGTGCACGACCATGCCCATCAGCCCGCCCTCGCCGGACACGAACACGTCGGACAGGTCCGCCTTCACCTGGCTGACCTGCGCACCGGGGTGCGCGCTGGACAGCAGCTCGATGCGCGCGGGCCGCTCGGTCACCAGCACCTTGCCGTCGGGCAGGAAGCCGATGTCCCAGCCGTGCTCCAGGCCGCCCGCGACCTGCTCGACCGCCAGGTCGGGCGTCTCGGTGCTGCTCGGCGGGGTCGGCGTCGACGACGGCTTGCTCTGCTGGGGCGGCACCTCGCCGACACTGGACGCGTCGGAGCACGCCGTGACCACGGCCAGGGCGGCGCCGACGATCAGGAAAATCGTCCGGTTCGGCATGGGTCCAGAATGGCGCCCGCCGCGTCGCACTGGTGTGAGGACCCGCCGGCCGAGGGGAACGGACACGTGAGCGACAACTGGTACACCGACTACCGGCAGAACAAGCGCCTGCAGGGCCTCGAGGAGGACCTGTTCTCGGTCAGCGCCTCGCTGGCCTCGGCGCGGTCGTCGCAGCGGCGGCTGCACGCGGAGCTGTCGAAGGTCAGGGGGTCGCTCGAGCAGCGGCTCAACCGGCTGTCCGCGGCGTTCGACGCGTTCGTGGAGATCAGCGACCTGCGAGTGACGCTGGGGCTGTTCGACGCGCAGGGCCGGGTGCGCCACCAGGCCCGCCGGCTGCTCGCCGGGAACGGGTCCGACGGCGAAGTGTCCGATGTGGACGCCTACTGGCTCGCGCCGGCCCTGGTGGCGTTGCGGGTGGCGGTGGACGGTGTCGCCGACACGGACTCGCTCGACCTGGCCGCGGCCCGCGACGCCGACCGTGCCACGGTGTTCCACGTGCTCGGCACCGGGCTGCTCGGCGGCCGGGGCACGGTGACCGCGTCGATGCTCGCCCAGGCGCTGCCGGTGCCCGGCACCTCGATGCCGCGCCACCGCCGTGCCGTGTGGACACTCGCGGCGGACGGCTTCTTCGGGGAGTCCGGGTGGGAGCTGGTGCGCGCCCGCGGCGTCGAGTTCCTCGCCGCCCTGCCCGGCGACGCCCGCGCCGCCGCCTCCGACGCGCTGCGCGCCCTGGGCACGGCGGGCGCGGCCCCGGCCGCGGTGCCGCGCGAGCTCGACGGCGTCGACGACCTGAGCGCGGCGCTGGCCGCGTCGGCCCGGCTGTCCGCGCTGCGCACGTGGGTCGAGGAGGCGCTGGCCGGCCACACCAACGAGCCGGCCGCCGAGGTCGACCCCGAGGTGCGGCGCGCCGCGGAGCTGCTGGTCGACGAGGGCAGCCCGGAGGAGCTGCCGCTGCTGGCGCGGGAGCGGGAGCTGCGCGCGGTGATCGAGGGCTCGGGCGGCGACCCCGCCGCGTGGGACGGCCCGGCGGGCGGGACGGTCGAGCTGCTGCGCGCCGACGCCGCCGACGCAGCCCACCCGAGCCGGCGCGCGGTGGCGGTGCGGATCACCGGCGACCTGATCCTCGCGGCCGCCGAGGGCCTCGGCACCACGGCCCGCGCGGACGCGCCGTACCGGGTGGAGGCGCGCACGCGGCAGGGCACGGTGACGATCACCGCGGACGGCCCGGACGAGGGTTCGCTGGCGCGGCTGCGCTCGCGCATCGACAGCGGTGCCCGGGTGTCGTCGCGGCGCCGCGTGGTCGCGGGCGTCGCGCTCGGCGTGGCCGCGGTGTTCCTGGTGCTCGCGGTGGTGGCCGGCTGGGGCTGGCTGGTCGTCGCGCTCGCCGCGCCGATCGTGGCGGCCTACCAGTGGCGCACCGACGTCGCCGAGCGCCGGCGGGCCGCGGAGACCGCCGCCGACGCGCACCGCAGGCTCGCCGAGGAGGTCGAGAGCCGGGTCGCGACGCTGGCCGAGTGCCGCGCCCGGCTCACGGAGCGCCGGCCCGCGGTCGACGAGGACCTGAAGGCGCTGCGCGAGGCCCTGGCCTGAGTCAGGCCGCGGGGCGGCCGCGGGCGACGACGCGCGAGCACGCGCCGTCGATCACGCGCACCTGCAGGGAGCCGCAGCTGCAGCGGCTCCACACGGTCTGGCCGTTGTGGGTCCGGTGGCGGGACAGGATCCGGAACGGGTCGGTGTCCGGCCAGCCGCAGTGGGGGCAGTAGGTCATGACTCCAGCGTGGTGTCACCGAACGTGTACGTCCACGTTGACTTTCCGAACGCTACCATGAAGCATTGCCTTCATGATTGACCTGCGCCGGCTCCGGGTGCTGCGTGCGGTGTCGCACTACGGCACCATCACCGCCGCCGCGAAGGCACTGCATTTCACCACGTCGGCCGCCTCCCAGCAGATCCGCCAGCTCGGCCGCGAGCTGGACATCACGCTCCTCGAACCGTACGGGCGCAAGGTCCGCCTCACGCCGGCCGCGCAGCGGCTGCTCGAGCACGCCGACGCCATCGAGGCCCGGTGGGAGCAGGCGGAGATCGACCTGCGCACGGCCGGCGACGAGCCCGCCGGCCTGCTGCGCCTGGCCGGCATCCCGACCGCGGTCGCGATGCTGCTCGCACCCGCCGTGGCCCCGCTGCGTGCCCGCCACCCCCGGCTGTCCGTGCACATCCACGAGGTCGAGCAGCAGACCGGCTACGACCTGCTGTTCGACGGCTCGATCGACCTCGCCGTCCTCGAGTCCACACCGGACAACCCGCCGGCCGGCGACCCGCGGTTCGACCAGCGGCCGCTGGTCGACGACGTCTTCGACCTCGTGGTGCCCGACGACCACCCGCTGGCCGGCGCCGGCACGGTCCGGCTCGCCGAGGCCGCGGGCGAGGAATGGGTCCTCCCGGCGGTCGCCTGCACCTGCCGCCAGCACACGCTGTCGGCCTGTGGCGCGGCCGGGTTCACCCCCAACGTCGTGCACAACGCGCTGGAGTGGAACGCGATCGCGCACCTCATCGCCAACCGGCTCGGCGTCGCGCTGGTGCCCCGGCTGGCCTACCTCCCGCCGCACCTGCCGATCACCCGGCTCCCGCTGACCGGCGCGCCCGCGCCCAGCCGCAAGCTGCTGACCTGCACCCGCGCGGGCGGGCGTGATCACCCGGCGGTCGCCGCCGTGCTCGCCGAACTGGTTACCGTGGCAGCGTGAGCGGGAATGAGAAGACGGCGAATCGGCGACCGAGTGAAGTGAACCGGAAGGCACAGTGAGTCTCACGCTCGACGTCGACGGCCACGTCGCGACGCTGACCATCGACCGCCCGGCCAAGCGCAACGCGATGAGCCTGGAGATGTGGTCGGCGCTGCCCGGCCTGCTCGGCGATGTCGACGCCGACGACGGCGTGCGCGCGCTGGTCGTCCGCGGCACCGACCACTTCTCCGCCGGCGCGGACATCAGCGAGTTCACCTCCCTGCGCGCCGACCCCGACGGCGCCCGGCGCTACGGCGCGGCCGTGCACGCCGGCGAGCGCTCGATCGCGACGCTGGGCAAGCCGACGATCGCCGCGGTCACCGGCGTCTGCGTGGGCGGCGGCTGCGAGATCGCGCTCGCCTGCGACCTGCGCGTGGCCGCCGACGACGCCCGGTTCGGCATCACCCCGGCCAAGCTCGGCATCGTCTACAACGCGACCTCGACCAAGCGGCTGGTCGACGCGGTCGGCCCGGCGTGGGCGCGGCAGATCCTGTTCACCGCCGACATCATCGACGCATCGACGGCGCTGCGGATCGGGCTGGTCAACGAGCTGCACCCGGCCGCCGAGGTCGTCGCGCGGGCCACCGCGCTGGCCACCACGATGGCGAGCCGCGCGCAGGTGTCGGTCCGCGGCTCGAAGGCGATCATCGGCCGGATCACCGACGGGCACGTCGACGAGGACGAGTCGGTGCACGCGCTCTACGAGGCGTCGGTGACCAGCGACGACTACGCCGAAGGGGTTCGCGCCTTCCTGGAGAAGCGCTCGCCGCGCTTCTAGGCTCCGCGCTCACCGCCGGAAAATCCGTCGGTGCCCCGACGTAGGCTGGAAGGGAGAACCTCTCCACGGGCTCGTCCCGGGCAGGGGTGTGTTCGCGCGTGCAACCAGGGGTGCAATCGCCGTGTCCAAGTCCAGCCCGCTCGCCGGTCTGCTCGAAGCCGTCCTGCCCGACCCCGCGCTGACGACCGTGCGCGACGCCGCGGGCGCGGCGAACCTCGAGCTCGAGGGGCCGACCGCAGCCCGCCCGCTGGTCGCCGCGACCCTCGCCGGCCAGACCACCGTCCTCGCCGTCACCGCGACCGGCCATGAGGCCGACGACCTCACCGCCGCCCTCGCCGACCTGCTCGGCGCCGACCGCGTCGCCCACTTCCCGTCCTGGGAGACCCTGCCCCACGAGCGCCTCTCGCCCCGCGCGGACACCGTGGCCCGGCGCCTGGAGGTGCTGCGCGCGCTCGCCCACGGCGACCGGCTGCGGGTGGTCGTGGCCACGGTCCGCAGCCTCATCCAGCCGATGGCCCCCGGCCTGGGCGACCTCGAGCCGATCCGGCTGGCCGTGGGCACCGAGACCGACTTCGACGAGCTGGTCGAGCGGCTCGTCGGCCTCGCCTACACCCGGGTCGACATGGTCGAGAAGCGCGGCGAGTTCGCCGTGCGCGGCGGCATCCTCGACGTCTTCGTGCCCACCGCCGAGCACCCCGTCCGGGTCGAGTTCTGGGGCGACGAGGTCACCGAGATCCGCCAGTTCGCCGTCGCCGACCAGCGCTCGCTCGGCGAGCAGGCGGAGGTCACCGAGTTCACCGCGCCGCCGTGCCGCGAGCTGCTGCTCACCGACGAGGTCCGGGCGCGGGCCGTGGAGCTCGCCGAGCGCAACGCCGCCGACGCCCACCTCGCCGAGATGCTCACCAAGATCGCCGACGGCATCCCGACCGAGGGTATGGAGGCGCTCATCCCGGTGCTCTGCGAGGGCGAGCTGGACCTGCTCACCGACGTGCTGCCCGGCGGCGCGCACGTCCTGGTCGTCGACCCGGAGAAGGTGCGCACCCGCGCCCACGACCTCGTGCGCACCGGCCAGGAGTTCCTCGAGGCGGCCTGGATGGCCGCGGCCGGCGGCGGGAAGAGCCCGCTCGACCTGGGCCGCTCCGCCTACCGAGACCTCGCCGACGTGGCCGAACACGCCCGGGGCACCGGCCACCCGTGGTGGACGCTCTCCCAGCTCACCACGCCCGGCGAGGACGTCGTCCAGCTCGACATCCGCCCGATCGAGGGCTACCGCGGCGACGTCACCCGCGCCTTCGCCGACCTGCGCGCGCACACCGCGACCGGCGGCGCCGCCGTGCTGGTCGTCCCCGGCGCCGGCACCGCGCGCCGCGCGGTCGAGCAGCTCGCCGACGCCGACGTGGCGGCGAGCTTCGCCGAGGACGGGCTGGCCGGGCCGCCGCCGCCCGGCGTGGTCACCGTGGTGCGCGGGGCGATCGAGGAGGGCTTCGGCGTCCCCGCCCGCGCGCTCGTCGTGCTCACCGAGACCGACCTGACCGGCGGCCGGCACGGCACGTCCACCCGCGACCTGTCCACCAAGATGCCCTCCCGGCGGCGCAACGCCGTCGACCCCCTCGCGCTGCGCACCGGCGACTACGTCGTGCACGAGCAGCACGGCATCGGCCGCTACATCGAGATGGTCCAGCGCACGGTCTCCGGCGCCACCCGCGAGTACCTCGTCCTGGAGTACGCGAGCTCCAAGCGCGGCCAGCCCGGTGACCGCCTGTTCGTGCCCACCGACCAGCTCGACCAGGTCTCCCGTTACGTCGGCGGCGAGCTGCCGTCGCTGAACAAGCTGGGCGGCTCGGACTGGAAGAACACCAAGGCCCGGGCCAAGAAGGCGGTCAAGCAGATCGCCGCCGAGCTGGTGCAGCTCTACGCCGCCCGGCAGGCCGCGCCCGGGCACGCGTTCGGCCCGGACAGCCCGTGGCAGCGCGAGCTGGAGGACGCCTTCCCGTTCACCGAGACGCCCGACCAGATGGCGGCCATCGACGAGGTCAAGGCCGACATGATGCGCGGCGTGCCGATGGACCGGGTGATCTGCGGCGACGTCGGCTACGGCAAGACCGAGATCGCCGTGCGGGCCGCGTTCAAGGCCGTCCAGGACGGCAAGCAGGTCGCGGTCCTGGTGCCCACCACGCTGCTCGCCCAGCAGCACCTCAACACGTTCACCGAACGCATGCAGTCCTTCCCGGTGACCGTCCGGGGGCTGTCCCGGTTCACCCACGGCCCGGACGCCGAGGCGGTGATCGAGGGCCTGGCCGCAGGTGAGGTCGACGTCGTCATCGGCACCCACCGGCTGCTGCAGACCGGCATCCGCTACAAGGACCTGGGCCTGGTGATCGTCGACGAGGAGCAGCGGTTCGGCGTCGAGCACAAGGAGCACATCAAGGCGCTGCGCACGCACGTGGACGTGCTGACGATGTCGGCCACGCCGATCCCCCGCACGCTGGAGATGTCGCTGGCCGGCATCCGCGAGATGTCCACCATCCTCACCCCGCCCGAGGACCGGCACCCGATCCTCACCTACGTCGGCGGCTACGACGACAAGCAGGTCGGCGCCGCGATCCGGCGCGAGCTGCTGCGCGACGGCCAGGTCTTCTTCGTACACAACCGGGTCTCCTCGATCGAGAAGGCGGCGCGGCGGCTGCGCGAGCTGGTGCCCGAGGCGCGCATCGTCACCGCGCACGGCCAGATGAACGAGGACCGGCTGGAGAAGATCATCGAGGGCTTCTGGGCCCGCGAGCACGACGTGCTGGTGTGCACCACGATCGTCGAGACCGGGCTGGACATCGCCAACGCCAACACCCTGATCGTGGAGCGCGGCGACATGCTCGGCCTCGCCCAGCTCCACCAGCTGCGCGGCCGCGTCGGCCGCGGCCGCGAGCGCGGGTACGCCTACTTCCTGTACCCGCCGGAGGCGCCGCTGACCGAGACCGCGCACGACCGGCTCGCCACGATCGCGCAGAACACCGAGCTGGGCGCCGGCATGGCCGTGGCGATGAAGGACCTGGAGATCCGCGGCGCCGGCAACATCCTCGGCGCCGAGCAGTCCGGGCACATCGCCGGCGTCGGCTTCGACCTCTACGTCCGGCTGGTGGGGGAGGCGGTCGAGGCGTTCCGCAAGCACGCGGGCGCGGAGCCGGGCGAGGAGGAGGAAGAGCTCGCCGAGGTGCGGGTGGACCTGCCGGTCGACGCGCACATCCCGCACGACTACGTGCCGGGGGAACGGCTGCGGCTGGAGGCGTACCGCAAGCTCGCCGCCGCGGCCGACCCCGAGGGGCTCACCGCGGTCGCCGAGGAGCTCGAGGACCGCTACGGCGCGCCGCCGCTGCCGGTGCGGCGACTGTTCGCGGTGGCGGCGTTCCGGCAGACCTGCCGCCGCCACGGCGTCACCGAGGTCTCCGCGCAGGGCAGCCAGATCCGGTTCGCCCCGCTGAACCTGCGCGACTCGCAGACGGTGCGGCTCAAGCGGTTGTACCCCAAGGCGAACTACAAAGCGGTGACCAACCTGGTGTCGGTGCCCCGGCCCACCGAGGGCCCGGCCGGCGGGCGGATGGGCGCACCGCAGCTGCGCGACACCGAGCTGCTCGACTGGTGTGCGAACCTGCTCGACTCCCTGGAGATCGCCCCAGCACCGGTCGGGTGAGCCGCTGTGAGAAACTCGGCAGCCGTGACGACTGCCAAGCTGCGTCCTGCCGTGTTGATCGCCGTGCTGACCGCGCTGGTCGCCGGGCTGACCGCGTGCGGCTCCGGACCGAGCCAGGTCAACTCCGCCGTGATCGTCGACGGCCGGTCCGTGTCGGTGGACGAGGTGCAGGCGATCCTCGACAAGGTGGTGAAGGACGAGCCCGCCGCGAAGCCGCTGGCCCAGCAGCACAAGCTGGATCTGGTCGCCCGCGAGGCGGTGAGCCAGCTCGTCCTGCACCGGCTGCTCGTCAAGGCCGCCCGTGAGGAGCACATCACCGCGCGGCCCGAGGACGTGAACAAGGCGATCGAGCAGGATCCGTTCAAGGACAAGCTGCCGGCCGACGGCAGCGTGCCGCCGGACGCGCTCGCCACGCAGCTGGTCTACCGGGGCCGGGACCTGCGGGACACGGTGACCGACCAGGTCCTGATGGCGCAGCTGGGGGACAAGTACTACGACAAGCTGCAGATCACCATGGACTACACGACCGTGGTCGCCGACAGCCAGGGCGCCAAGCCGGAGTCCATGCGCGACCAGGCGGAGGCGAAGGCCCGCGAGTTCGCCGCGAACCCGGACGAGGTCGCGAACCTGGTCGCCAAGGACCAGCAGGCCGGCCGGGACGCCCAGGAGGGCGCCCAGTTCCAGGCCGTGCAGAGCGCCGCGCTGGCGGCCACCGCGATGTTCGGCACCGGCAAGGGTTCGGTCATCGCGTTCGAGCCGTCGCCGCAGCAGGCCCTGTGGGTGATCGGCCTGATCCGCGAGCGCGACACGAACGCGACGGTCGACACCTCGCAGGCCCAGCAGGTCTCGCCGACCGAGCTGGTCGCGATCGGCAGGCGGATGCTCCAGCCCTACGCGGAGAGCAGCGACATCCAGGTCAGCCCGCGCTACGGCGTGTGGGACATGGCCGCGATGGGGGTGGCGCCGAGCGAGGCCGAGTCGGACGGCCTGGTGCTGCCGCCCTCCCACAGCGCGCAGTGACGCCCGGGCCGGCCGTCGTCCTGACCGACCGGGGCGTGCTGCCGGCGGCCGCCCTGCCGCTGCTGCGCTCCGCCACCGACGTCTTCGCCACGCCCGGCCTGGACCTCGGCCTGCCGCCGGTGCCCGCCGAGTCGCCGCCCGGAGCGGTCGTGCTGGTGACCGACGATCTGGACCACCCGGCCGCGGCCGCCCTGGTGGAGCGCGGCGCGACGGTGCTCGCCCCGCCGCGCCCGGCCGGGGCGAGCCTGCTCGACGCCGTGGCGGTGATGGACCGGCTGCGCTCGCCCGGCGGCTGCCCGTGGGACGCCGAGCAGACCCACGACTCGCTGCGCCAGTACCTGGTGGAGGAGTGCTTCGAGCTGCTGGAGGCCATCGAGGACGGTGACCGCGCGGCGCTGCGCGAGGAGCTCGGCGACGTGCTGCTGCAGGTCCTGTTCCACTCGCGGGTGGCCCAGGAGGATGGTGCGGACCCGTTCTCCGTCGACGACGTGGCCGCGTCGCTGGTGGCCAAGCTCGTCGGCCGGCACCCGCACGTGTTCGGCGGCGGCGACCCGGCGGTGCGGGACGCGGGCACCCAGGAGGTGCGCTGGGAGGAGCTCAAGCAGCAGGAGAAGCGCCGGGAGTCCAGTGTGGACGGTGTGGCCACGGGGCAGCCCGCGCTGGCGCTGGCGGCGAAGCTGGCGCAGCGCACGGCCCGCGCCGGCCTGCCCGGCGATCTGCTGCCGCGCGCCACCGACACCGGCTCGCGGCTGTTCGACCTGGCCGCGCTGGCCAAGCTCGCCGGCACCGACCCCGAGGGTGAGCTGCGCGCGGTCGCCCGCCGCTTCGCCGACGACGTGCGCACCGCGGAGAAGGCGGCCCGCGCCGAGGGCGTCGACCCGTCCTCGATGGACGCCGGCGCCTGGCACCGCTTCTGGCCGCGCCCTCGGTGAACAACCGGAAATCCCCCGCCGGAACGTCGGGGTGCGCGGCTAACGTGGCGGGGTGACCGACTCCTACCTCCGCTACCCCCACCTGCACGGTGATCTGGTGACCTTCGTCGCCGAGGACGACGTGTGGCTGGCCCCGCTCGACGGCGGCCGCGCCTGGCGGGTCTCCGCCGACCAGGCCGGCGCCGGCTCGCCGCGCTTCTCGCCGGACGGTTCGCTGCTCGCCTGGACCAGCTGGCGCGACGTCGAGCCGGAGGTGCACCTGGCACCCGTCGACGGCGGTCCGAGCACCCGGCTCACCTTCTGGGGCGACGTCAACACCGAGGTGCTCGGCTGGTCCGCGGACGGCGACGTGGTGCTGGCCGGCAGCACCGCCGGCCAGCACTCGATCCGGCACACCTGGGTGCACGCCGTGTCCGCCGACGGCAGCGGGTCTCGCCGGCTGCCGTACGGGCCGGCCGGTGGCGTCGCGTTCGGCCCGGACGGTGCCGTGCTGCTGCTCGGCGCGTACACGCGCGACCCGGCGTGGTGGAAGCGGTACCGCGGCGGCACCGCCGGGAAGCTGTGGCTGGACGCGGACGGCGACGGGGAGTTCGTCCGCTTCCTGGCCGACCTGGACAGCAACCTGTCCTCGCCGATGTGGGTCGGCGACCGGATCGCGTTCCTGTCCGACCACGAGGGCGTGGCCGACCTGTACTCCTGCGCGCCCGACGGTGGCGACCTGCGCCGGCACCGGGTCGACGCGCCGGGCGGGTTCTACGCGCGCAACGCGACGACCGACGGTGAGCGGGTGATCTTCCACCGGGCGGGCCGGCTGTGGCTGGTCGACGGCCTCGACGCCGGCGCCGAGCCACGCGAGCTGGACGTCCGGCTCGGCGGCCCGCGTGCCGCCCGCGCCCCCTACCCGGTGCACGCCTCCGGCGAGCTCGGCGACGTCGGGCCCGACGGGTCGGGACGGGCCAGCGCCGTGGAGGTCCGCGGCACCGTGCACTGGCTCACCCACCGCGACGGCCCGGTCCGCGCGCTGTCCGCCGAGCCCGGCGTGCGCGCTCGGCTGCCGCGCACGCTCGGCGAGCAGGTCGTCTGGGTCACCGACGCCGACGGCGAGGACGCGCTGGAGATCGCACCGCTGGACGGGCTCGCGGCCGGCTCGACGCCGCGCCGCATCGGGTCCGGGCGGCTCGGCCGGGTGCTGGAGCTGGCCACCGCCGCGGACGGCAGGCGCATCGCGGTCGATCACCCACGACGGCCGGGTGCTGCTGGTCGACGCCGACACCGGCGAGCTGCGCGAGGTCGCCCGCAGCGACGACGGCGACCCGACCGGCCTGGCGTTCTCGCCCGACTCGGGATGGCTCGCCTGGTCGCACCCGGGCCCGATCCCGTTGCGGCACATCAGGATGGCCAGCACCACCGACCTGGCCGTCGTCGACGTCACGCCGATCCGCTTCGTCGACCACGACCCGGTGTTCACAGTGGACGGCAAGCACCTGGCGTTCCTGTCCCAGCGCGCCTTCGACCCGGTCTACGACGTGCACGTGTTCGACCTGTCCTTCGCCAACGGGTCCCGGCCGCACCTGCTGCCGCTGGCCGCGACCACGCCCTCGCCGTTCTCCCCGCAGCTGCGCGGCCGGCCGGTCGAGGAGGACGACGGCAAGGACAAGCACGACGGCCACGACGGCCACGACGCGGGCCACGACGGCGGCGCCGACGGCCCGCCGCGCACCGCGGTCGACCTGGAGGGCCTGGCCGACCGGGTGGTGCCGGTGCCGGTGCCCGCGGCGCGGTACTCGGGGCTGCGCGCGGCGAAGGGCGGTCTGGTGTGGCTGCGCGACCCGCTGTCCGGCGTGCTCGGCGAGGACGACGACGTCGCGGGCGAGGACGACCACCGCTCGGTGCTCGAGCGGTACGACTTCACCAAGCGCAAGCTCGAGGTGCTCTGCGAGGGCGTCGACGACGTGTCGGGTCACCGGCGACGGCGAGCGGCTGGTCGTGCGGGACGGCGGGAGCCTGCGGGTGCAGGCGGCCGACCGCAAGTCCGACGGCGACTCCGACAGCGCCGACGACGTGAAGGTCGACCTGTCCCGGGTGCGGGTGCAGGTCGACCCGGGGGCGGAGTGGCGCCAGTCGTTCGACGAGGCGTGGCGGCTGATGCGCGACCACTTCTGGCGCGCGGACATGGGCGGCGTCGACTGGGCCGGGGTGCGCGAGCGGTACCGGCCGCTGGTGGACACGGTCGGCTCGCACGACGAGCTGGTGGACCTGCTGTGGGAGCTGCAGGGCGAGCTGGGCACCTCGCACGCCTACGTGAGCCCGCCGGGTGGCGGCGTCGAGTCGGCGCGCCGGATCGGGCTGCTCGGCGCCGACCTCGACCGGGACGAGGACGGCGTGTGGCGGGTGCGCCGGATCCTGCCCGGCGAGTCGTCCGACCCGCGCGCCCGCTCGCCGCTGCGCGCGCCGGGCGTCGCGGTCCGCGAGGGCGACGCGATCCTGGCGGTCGACGGCCGACCGGTCGCGTCCGGCACCGGACCCGGCCCGCTGCTGGCCGGCACCGCCGGCAAGCCGGTCGAGCTGCGCATCGGACCGGCCGGCGGCGGCGCGCCGCGCAGCGTCGTCGTGGTGCCGCTGCTCGACGACATGCTGCTGCGCTACCACGACTGGGTCGCCGGCCGGCGCGCGTACGTGCACGAGGCCAGCGAGGGCAGGCTCGGCTACCTGCACGTGCCGGACATGGTGGCCAACGGATGGGCGCAGCTGCACCGGGACCTGCGGCTGGAGGTGCAGCGCGAGGGTCTGGTCGTCGACGTGCGGGAGAACCGCGGCGGGCACCTGTCCCAGCTGGTGGTGGAGAAGCTGGGCCGCACGATCATCGGCTGGCAGGTGAGCCGCGACGGCCACCGTGCGGAGAGCTACCCCGGCGACGCCCCGCGCGGTCCGGTGGTGGCGGTGGCCAACGAGTTCTCCGGCTCCGACGGCGACATCGTGAACGTGGCGATCAAGACCCTCGGCATCGGCCCGGTGGTGGGCGTGCGCACCTGGGGCGGCGTGATCGGCATCGACATGCGCTACCACCTGGTGGACGGCACCCTGGTGACCCAGCCGAGGTACGCGACGTGGATGCGCGGCCCGGGATGGGGGGTGGAGAACTACGGCGTGGACCCGGACGTCGAGGTGGTGATGACCCCGCAGGACCACGCGGCCGGGCGGGACCCGCAGCTGGACACCGCGATCCGGCTCGCGCTGGAGACGCTGGCCGAGCACCCCGCCGCGACCCCGCCGGAGCTACCGCCACTGCCGTAAGGGGAGCGCACGGCCGACCCGACCCCGTACGCCGCCGAACCGACCCGCCACGCGGTCGACCCGACCCCGTGCGTCGGCGAACCGACCGGCTGCGCGGTCGAGCTCCGACCCCGTGCGTCGGCGAGCCGACCCGCCACGCGGTCGAGTCGACCCCGTACGTTGGCGAGTCGACCGGCTGGCGGGTTCGCGAGCACGCGAACCGGCAGGATGGGCGGACGTGACGACCTTCGACGCCGAGACCGAACGCATGATGTCGGCCAACCGCGCCAACTGGGACGCCCGCACGCCCGTCCACGTGGCCAGCGAGTTCTACGCCTCCCGGCCACCGGAGGACTGGTTCGCCGGCTACGAGTGGGCGGACCTGGGCGAGCTGGCCGGACGCGACGTGCTGCACCTGCAGTGCCACCTCGGCATCGAGACGGTCGCGCTGGCCCGCCGGGGCGCGCGTGTCACCGGCCTGGACATCTCCGGCGAGTCCGTCCGCGAGGCGCGCCGGCTCACCCGCGAGCACGGCGCCGACGTCGAGTACGTCCGGGCCAACGTCTACGACGCGGTCGAGGCGACCGGGCGGACCTTCGACATCGTCTACACCGGCAAGGGCTCGCTGTGCTACCTGCCCGACCTCGACCGCTGGGCCGGGGTGGTCGGCCGGCTGCTGCGCCCCGGCGGCGCGCTGTACCTGGTCGAGTTCCACCCGCTGCTCTACGCGCTCGGCGTGGTCCCCATCGGCGACGGCGACGAGCTGACCCTGCGCGCCGACTACCTCGCCGGCCGCGGGCCGGAGCGGCGCGACGCCTCCCGCACCTACACCGACGGCCCGCCGCTGGCCGAGGCCACCGTCGCCTACGAGTGGCGGCACGGCCTCGGCGAGGTCGTCACCGCGCTGACCGGCGCCGGCCTGCGCGTCGACCTGGTGCGCGAGGACCCGCGGCTGCCCTGGCCGCGCTGGCGGTCCATGGCCCGCGACGCCGACGGCTGGTACCGGCTGCCGGCCGACCGACCGCGGATCCCGCTGCTCTACGCGGTCCGGGCGCTCAGGTGAACAGGCCCGAACCCCAGTAGCCACCCTCGGGCACCCCCGGCGGCACGGCGAAGAGCCCCGAGCCCGTGTGCTCGATGTACTCCATCATGTCGTCCTTGGCCGACAGCGCCCGCTGCATGGGCACGAACTGCTTGTGCGCGTCGCGCATGAAGGCCACGAAGAACAGGCCCGCGTCGAGGTGGCCGAGGCCGTCGGTGCCGTCGGTGAAGTTGTAGCCGCGGCGCAGGATCCGCACGCCGCCGAGGTTCTCCTTGGAGGCGAGGCGGATGTGCGCGGTCTCCGGGATCAGCGGCAGCCCGCCCTCGCCGCGCACGTGCAGGTCCGGCTCGTCGAACTCCTTCACCTGGCCCAGCGGCGCGCCCTCGCCCTTGTCCCGCCCGATGATCTGCTCCTGCTCGACCAGCGTGGTGCGGTCCCAGATCTCGACGTGCATCCGGATCCGCCGGGCCACCAGGTAGGTCCCGCCGGCCATCCAGGCCGGGCCGTCGCCGGGCCGCACCCACACGTGCTCGTCGAGCTCGCCGGTCTCCTCGGCCTTGAGGTTGCGGGTGCCGTCCTTGAACCCGAACAGGTTGCGCGGCGTCACCTGCGACTGCGAGGTCGACGAGGTGCGGCCGAAGCCGAGCTGCGACCACCGCACGGCCACCTTGCCGAACCCGATCCGCACCAGGTTGCGAATGGCGTGCACGGCCACCTGCGGGTCGTTCGCGCACGCCTGCAGGCAGATGTCGCCGTCGCTGCGCGCCGGGTCGAGCTCGTCGCCCGGGAAGCGGGGCAGCTCCCTCAGCGCGTCCGGCCGCCGGCCGGCGAGCCCGAACCGGTCGTCGAACAGCGACGGGCCGAACCCGATCGTCAGCGTCAGCGCCGAGGCCGGCAGGTCGAGTGCCTCGCCGGTGTCCTTGGGGGCCGCCTCGCGCAGCCCGCCGACCGCGCCGTGCGCGACCGCCTCCAGCCCGCGGGTCATCCGCGACGCCGCCTCGGTCCAGTCCTTCAGCAGCTCCACCAGCTCCTCGCGGGAGGACGTGGTGACGTCCAGCGCGACGAAGTGCATCCGGTCCTGTGCGGGCGTGACGATCCCCGCCTGGTGCCGGCCGTGGAACGCCACCGAGGCCGCCGACTCCGCCGCGTTCGCCACCGGGTCGGGGCCCAGCGTGCGGTCGGCCAGCACGCCGGCGCCCGCGCCGACGCCGAGCGCCGCGGCACCGGCGCCGGCCACCCCGAACAGCCGGCGCCGTGACATCCGCCCGGTCACTGCCCCGCCACCACCTCGGCCACCTGGCTGATCGGCTCGCCGAGCGCGTCGACGGCCTCCGACATCTCCTTGATGTCGGCCTGGGAGAGCTCGGTGTAGAGCCGGAAACCGTCGCCCTTGCGGTGCTTCTCCAGCACGGCGTCCACATCCGCGAACCGGTCGTCCAGAGTGGACAGCAGCTGCGGGTCGCGGTCCTCGATCACCGGGCGCAGCGAGGCCACCGCCGCCTGCGAACCGTCCACGTTGGAGCGGAAGTCCCACAGGTCGGTGTGCGAGTAGCGGTCCTCCTCGCCGGTGATCTTGCCGGTGGCCACCTCGTCGAGCAGCTCCTTGGCGCCGTTGGCGAGCTGCAGGGGGGTCAGCTCGACGGTCTTCGCGCGGTTCACCAGGTCCTCGACGTCGCTCATCAGCTTGTCCGCGATGGCCGGGGAGTCGGTCTTGAGCCCGGTGCTCCACAGGTCCTTCTCCAGGCGGTGGAAGCCGGTGAACTCCATGCCCTCCTCGATGACGTCCTCGCGGCCGTCGATCTTCGGGTCGATGTCGCCGAAGCTCTCCGCCACCGGCTCGATCCGCTCCCAGTAGATGCGCGCGACCGGGTAGAGCGCCTTGGCCTCGTCGACCTTCTTCCCCTTGACCGCGGTCACGAACTCCCCGGTCTTGGTCAGCAGCGCGTCGCACTGGGAGTTGACGTACCGCTGGTAGCTCCTGGTGGCCTCGGCGAGCTCGGTGTCGGTGTCGGCCTGCTTGTCCGCCTGGCCGGTGACGGTGAACGCGTCCCGGATGCCCTTGCCCTGCATGCCCGGCTTGCACGCGGTCTGGTACTCGCCCGCCTCGGGCACCTCGACGATCAGCCGGCGGGTCAGGCCGGGCGTGATGTTCTCGACCTCGCCCATGATCCGGTCGCCCTCGGCGTAGAGGTAGAACTCGGTCACCCGGCTGCCCTTGTTGGTCACCTCGAAGGTGATCGTGCCGGCGTCGGCCTCGGTGCGGGCGAGCTTGCAGCCGTCGTCGCTGGCGTCGACGGCGATCGCACCCCCCTTGGCCTCCGCCGGGTCGGAGGTGCCGCACGCGGCCAGGGTGGCCGCGGTGGCGAGACCGACTGCGCACACGACCGACCTGCCGAGCGTGGCGCGGACGGATGTCGGGATCACGAGCTCTCCTTGCTGGGGACGGATCCGGCCGGCACCGGCGCCGGGCGGGGGACGGGGTGGACGCCTTGCGGGGCATGAGGAACAGCGTCAGCACGACGGCGACGTAGGCGACCCAGACGATCGCCTGCAGCACGGTCGTCTGGGCGGAGTAGTTGAGCAGGCCCTTGGCCAGCGCGCCGTACCAGGAGTCCTCCGGCATCGGCCCGGACAGGTCGAAGGCCAGCGAGTTCAGGCCGGGCAGCACGCCGGCCTCCTGCAGGTCGTGCAGCCCGTAGGCGAGGATGCCGGCGGCGACGAACACCAGCAGCACGCCGGTGATCTGGAAGAACCTGCCGAGGTTGAACCGGACCGCGCCGCGGTAGATCAGCCAGCCGAGCACGACGGCGACGGTGATGCCCACGATGAAGCCGATCAGCGGCTCGGTGGTGCCGTTCTGGGCGGTGCGCACGTTGGCGTAGAAGAACGCCATGGTCTCCAGGCCCTCCCGGCCGACCGCCAGCAGCGCCATCACGACCACCGCCACCGGGCCCAGCGCGACGGCCGCGGACAGCTTGCCGCGCAGCTCGCTGGCGATCACCCGGGCGGTGGCGCGCATCCAGAAGATCATCCACGTGACGAACGCGACCGCGACGATCGACAGCGAGCCGCCGAGGACCTCCTGGTACTCGAAGCGCATCTCCTCGATCGTGTAGGCGATGACCGTGCCGATCACGACGCAGATGCCCAGGGCCGCGCCGACCCCGGCCCAGACCCATTTCAGGTACTCCCGCTTGCCGGTCTTGACCAGGAACGCGATGAGGATGCTGACCACCAGGGCGGCCTCGAGGCCTTCCCTCAGTCCGATCAGCGCACTGCTGAACAGCACGGTCGCCTCCGCATGTTGGTATGCCTAACCTTGCTGAAGATAGGTAAGGCTCACCTGCAAAGTCCAGCCCGAAGTGCCGTACACGACGAAACTGTTCGCAGACTGACCGATTTGTACTGTTTGCACCGTTGGTGAGCGGCGAGCCGGTGGCCCGTCACCGTGGTCTCCTCGCAGGGCTCCCGCCCGGCCTTCCGGTGGTTTCCGCCCGCTTCTCGCGGTGCACCCGCGCGCCGCCGGCCCTGTACGTAGCCTGGATCGCGTGTCCGTGCCTCCGTCGACCACCGTGCCCGTGCCGCCGCCGAGCCCGCCGGGTCCCCCGGGCGGTCGCCGCCGGCGGCTCACGGGCCCGATCGTGCTGCTCGTGGCGGTCCTCGCGGCCTCGGTCGCGGTCGGCATCGGGATGAGCCGGCCGGACCGTCACCCGGACCCGCCGGCCGCGGCGCCGGAGTTCGAGGTGCCGCTGCTCGACGTCGCGCCGGGCAGCGTGGTGCCGCACGCCGCGGCGGTGGCGCCGGGCGCGGCGCGCGCGGCGCGCAGGCCGACGACCCGGGCGGTGCGCGAGTGGGCCGCCCGGCTCGGCGAGAGGACCCAGATCCCGGCGCGGAGCCTGGTGGCCTACGCCGAGGCGGAGATCGCGGTGCGGGCCAGCACGCCGGGGTGCCGGCTGAGCTGGGCGACGCTGGCCGGCGTCGGGCGCGTCGAGTCTCACCACGGCCGCTACCACGGCTCGGAGGTCGGCGCCGACGGCCGGCTGAGCCCGCCGATCGTGGGCATCCCGCTGGACGGATCGCCGGGCGTGCGGGCGGTGCGCGACACCGACCGCGGGCGGCTGGACGGTGACCGGAAGTGGGACCGGGCGGTCGGCGCCATGCAGTTCCTGCCGGCGACCTGGTCGAGGTGGGGCATCCGGGCGAGCGGTGACGGGCACCCGCCGGACCCGCAGAACATCGACGACGCCGCCCTGTCCGCGGCCCGCTACCTGTGCGCCAGCGGCGGCAACCTGTCGACCGCGGCCGGCTGGTGGCGTGCGGTGCTGACCTACAACCGCTCGGTGGCCTACGGCCGCACCGTGTTCAGCGGCGCCGACGCCTACGCCCGCGCCGCCGCCACCCTCTGATCCCCGCGAGTCCCCCGTTCCGGCCCCCCGAGTCCCCCGCTCGGAACCCGCGTGTCCAACGCTCCGAACCCGCGTGTCCAACCCTCGGGACCCGCGTGTCCAACCCTCGGGGCCCGCGTGTCCAACCCTCGGCACCTGCGAGTCCAACCTTCCGGACGTGCGAGTTCAACCTTCCGAGGGAGCGGGGCCGTCGGGAGCGGTTGGACTCGCGAGTCGGGAGTGGGGGACTCGCGGGTCGGGAACGGGGGACTCGCGGGTCGGGAGTGTTGGACTCGCGAGTCGGGAGTGTTGGACTCGCGAGTCGGGAGTGTTGGACTCGCGAGTGGGGAGTGTGGGACTCGCGAGTGGGGAGTGGGGGACTCGCGAGTCGGGAACGGGGGACTCGCGGGGTGGGGGTGGGGGACTCGCGGGGGTCAGCGGTCGCGTTCCACGGCGAGGCGGGCGCTGACCTCGCCCAGGGCTTCCTGGTACTCGGGGACGGGGTGCATGGCGACCGCGAGGCGTAGCTGGGTCTGGGCCTCGGTGAGGCGGCTCTGCCGCTGCAGCGCCTTGCCGAGGGCGAAGCGCGCGTAGTGGTCGGTCGGGTCCAGCTCCAGCACCCGCAGGAACGACTGCTCGGCCCGGCGCAGCTGCGCCGAGCCCAGGTACGCGCGGCCGGCGAGCAGGTGGACGCTCGACGAGTCCGGCTCGGCCTCGAGCACCGGCGCGAGCGCGGCCAGGGCGTCAAGGGGCCGGCGTTGCGCCACCAACGACTCCGCGCGGCGGAACGCCTCGAACGTGCCCTGCCCGTCCTCAGTCATGGTCGGCTTCAACGCTACCCGGAGAGGTGCTGTTCCTTGAAGCACACCTCCGCGTGCCTCCGCCGGCTGGCGAAACCACCCCGCTACGCTCGGAACCGAGAAGTGCCCGACGCCGGTTGAGGAGCAAGCACGTGGCGGTTATCGAACAGGTTGGCGCACGCGAGATCCTGGACTCGCGTGGTAACCCCACGATCGAGGTGGAGGTCGCCCTGGACGACGGCACGCTCGCCCGCGCGGCCGTGCCCTCGGGCGCGTCGACGGGCGTGCACGAGGCCGTCGAGCTGCGGGACAAGGACGCCGCGCGGTACAACGGCAAGGGCGTGGAGAAGGCCGTCACCGCGGTCCTCGACGAGATCGGCCCGGAGCTCACCGGCGTCGACGCGGTCGACCAGCGGATCGTGGACCAGAAGCTGGTCGACCTCGACGGCACCCCGGACAAGTCGCGGCTCGGCGCGAACGCCATCCTCGGCGTCTCGCTCGCGGTCGCCAAGGCCGCGGCCGAGTCCAGCGGGCTGGAGCTGTTCCGCTACGTCGGCGGGCCGAACGCGCACGTGCTGCCGGTGCCGATGCTGAACATCCTCAACGGCGGCGCGCACGCCGACTCCGACGTGGACATCCAGGAGTTCATGATCGCGCCGATCGGCGCGGAGTCCTTCCGCGAGGCGCTGCGCTGGGGCGCGGAGGTCTACCACTCGCTCAAGTCGGTGCTCAAGAGCCGCGGCCTCGCCACCGGGCTCGGCGACGAGGGCGGGTTCGCGCCGAGCCTGCCGAGCAACCGCGACGCGCTGGACCTGATCGTGACGGCCATCGAGAAGGCCGGCTTCGCGGTCGGCCGGGACGTCGCGCTGGCGCTGGACGCCGCCGCGAACGAGTTCTACACCGACGGCGCCTACACCTTCGAGGGCACCAAGCGCAGCGCCGAGCAGATGATCGCCTACTACGGCGAACTGCTGGACGCCTACCCGATGGTGTCCATGGAGGACCCGCTCTACGAGGACGACTGGGACGGCTGGGTGCGGCTCACCGACGAGCTGGGCGAGCGGGTGCAGGTGGTCGGCGACGACCTGTTCGTCACCAACCCCGACCGGCTCGAGGAGGGCATCGCCCGCCGCGCCGCCAACGCCCTGCTGGTCAAGGTCAACCAGATCGGCACGCTCTCGGAGACGCTGGACGCGGTCGCGCTGGCCACCTCCTACGGCTACCGCAGCATGATGAGCCACCGCTCCGGCGAGACCGAGGACACCACGATCGCCGACCTGGTGGTGGCCACCGGCATCGGCCAGATCAAGTCGGGCGCGCCGGCCCGCGGCGAGCGCACCGCCAAGTACAACCAGCTGCTGCGCATCGAGGAGATCCTCGGCGACGCCGCGCGCTACGCCGGCGACCTGGCCTTCCCCCGGTTCAACCCGGAGGCGTAGTGCCCACCGCCGCAGGCACCGCGCCGCCCGCGGGCGGCCTCTTACCGGCGCGTCCCGGCCCGGTCCGGACCCGCGGCGGAGGGCGCTAGTGCCCACGCCCCGCGATCCCGACCGCGACCGGGTGCGCCGGCGCGGCGGCGAGTCCCGCGCCGGCCGCTCGGCGCGGCGGCCGCAGGGCGTCCGTCGGACCCGGCCGCGCGACGGCCGGCCGGGCCGTCCGGTCACCCCGGAGCGGGACAGCGATCCCGGCCGCAGCCGCACGGTCCGCGCCGCGGCCGCGTTCGGGCTGTCCACCACCCGGCGCGCGGCGGTGCTCGCGATCGTCGTGTGCGCGCTCGCGCTGTCGGTCGCGGTGCCGCTGCGCACCTACCTCTCCCAGCGCGACGAGGTGCAGATCCAGGAGCAGCGCCAGGCGGACCTGCGCGAGCAGGTCGAGGCGCTCGAGGCGCGCAAGGCGCAGCTGGAGGATCCCGCCCAGGTGGAGGCCGAGGCCCGGCGGCGGCTGCGCTACGTGATGCCCGGCGAGACCCCGTACATGGTCGAGCTGCCCGGCGACGAGCAGGGCGACGCCGGCGACGAGAAGAAGCAGCGGCAGATGCTCGACGACTCCTGGTACCTGGAGCTGTGGAACGCGGTGTCCGGGCGGTGAGGACGGCATGAACCTCGTCCCCGTCTCCGACGCCGACCGGGCGACGGTCGCCCGGCAGCTGGGCCGCGCGCCGCGGGCCGTCCGCGCGGTCGCCGCCCGGTGCCCGAGCGGCCATCCCGCGGTCGTGCAGACCAACCCCCGGCTCGAGGACGGCACGCCGTTCCCGACGCTGTACTACCTCACCTGCCCGCGGCTGACGTCGCTGGTCAGCACGCTCGAGGCGAGCGGGCTGATGCGGGAGATGACCGAGCGGCTGGGCACCGACGAGGACCTGGCCGCGGCCTACCTCGCCGCGCACCGCGCCTACCTCACCGAGCGGGACGCGATCGAGCCGCTCGGCACCGACGTCAGCGCGGGCGGGATGCCCGGGCGGGTGAAGTGCCTGCACGTGCACGTCGCGCATGCGCTCGCGGCGGGTCCGGGCGTGAACCCCTTCGGCGACGAGACATTGCTCCGGTTGGCCGACAGCTGGCCCGCCGGCGACTGCGAATCCTGAACGGGCAACGCCCACGGACGATCCATCGATGTTCCCGGCGGAGCAACCCGCGGGACGGTGCGCTCCGTCAGGTTGTTGCCCGGACCGACGTCTTGACCCGTGAATCACCCCTTTTTTGTCAGGGTGGTTCGTGAGACGGTGGCAGGCGGCGTACGGACAGCGACATTCAGCGATATCGGTACTACTCTTGCGTCGCTCGAGTCGGTGAAGGGGATCGGTCTGGTGAGCACGGCGAGGAGCAAGCGGTCGGCTGACAAGGAGCAGCGCCGGGCACGACGGCGCCGCCGCAAGGTCGCGGCGGCCACCGGCACCATGCTGCTCGTCGCGGCCGCGGTCGCGGGTGAGCCGGTCGGCGTGGCCAGTTCGGCGGCGCAGGTCGCGGGCGGCGCGGGCCACGGCCTGTACGGCCTGACCGACCCGGACTCGGTGGGCGCCAGCGGCGAGGTGGGCGACGACGACCGGATCGGCGACGAGGTGCTCCGCAGCGCCGGCAACATCGACCGGCTGCGCCGGCTGGTCCCGCCCGGCGACCTGCCGAACGGCCCGCCGATGATCCCCGCCAGCATGTACGAGGCGTACACGAACGCGGCCGAGATCCTCGCCACCGAACTGCCCGGCTGCCACCTGGACTGGTCGCTGCTGGCCAGCATCGGCCGCATCGAGTCCAACCACGCCCGCGGCGGCATGGTGGACGGGGCGGGCAACACCGTCCCGCACATCCTCGGCCCCGTGCTGAACGGCGGAGGCTTTGCCGCCGTTCGCGACACCGACGGCGGCCGGTTGGACGACGACGCACGGTGGGATCGTGCGGTCGGCGCGATGCAGTTCATCCCGTCGACGTGGCGCGCCTACGCCTCGGACGGCAACAACGACGGGATCTCGAGCCCGCACAACATCTACGACGCGACCGTGGCGGCCGGCAAGTACCTGTGCTCGGGTGGCATGGACCTGGCGAACCCGCAGGACCGGGCGACCGCCGTGTTCCGCTACAACCACTCCGACAGCTACGTCAGCACCGTGCTGATCTGGGCCGCCGCGTACCACAACGGCGTGACCCCGATGCCGGACACCGTGGTGCCGAGCCCGGCCGAGCTGGCCGCGCTGCGGCCGCCGAGGACGGCCACGCACCCCGCACCGGAGCCGCCGTCGCGGCCGGGTACCTCGCGGCCGGGCACCAGCTCGCCCGGCGGTTCAAGCTCCGCGAACCCGCCGAGCTCCAGCTCGTCGAGCCCGACGAGCACCGTGCCGTCGTGCGGCACCCCGACCTCGACGACGACGACCACCACTACCACCACGACGACGACGGAGTCGCCGTCGACCAGCCCGACGCCGACGACGGACCCGAGCTGCCCGACCTCGTCGACACCGCCGTCGTCCTCGTCGTCGTCCTCGTCGTCGTCCGCGCCGGCGCAGACGGAGTCCTCGGCACCGCAGTCCGAGTCCTCGCCGCCGTCGTCCGAGCCGGCCTCGGAGTCCTCGTCGCAACCGGCGGGCGCGGCCGGGTCGTCGGTGGTGGCCAGCTCCTCCTGAGGCGAGCGGGTCCCGGCGGGCACATAGGCTGATCACATGCCGAGGCTTGCTGCGATCGACTGCGGAACGAACTCCATCCGGCTCCTGGTGGCCGACGCGACCGCCGGGGACGGGGACGGCGCGGCGCACCTGCGCGACGTGCACCGCGAGATGCGCATCGTCCGGCTGGGGGAGGGCGTGGACGCCACCGGCCGGCTGAGCGCGGCCGCGCTGGAGCGGACCGAACGCGCCCTGGCCGACTACGCGACGATCTGCCGGCGCAAGGGCGCCGAGCGGGTCCGTATGGTCGCCACGTCCGCCACCCGGGACGCGGGCAACCGCGAGGAGTTCTTCGCCATGACCCGCGCCGTGCTCGGGGCCGAGGCCGAGGTGATCTCCGGCGACGAGGAGGCGCGGCTGAGCTTCGTCGGCGCGGTCGGCGACCTCGAGCCCGACGACGGCCCGTTCGTGGTCACCGACATCGGCGGCGGCTCCACCGAGGTCGTCGTCGGCACCTGGGACGGCGTGCGCGCGGAGATCACCGGCGCGCGGTCGGTCGACATCGGCTGCGTGCGGATCACCGAGCGCTGCCTGCGTTCCGACCCGCCGACCGGCGAGGAGGTCAAGGCCGCCCGCGAGCTGGCCTCCCGGGTGCTGGGCCAGGCGTTCGCCACCGTGCCGGTCCGCGAGGCGCGCACCTGGGTCGGCGTGGCCGGCACGATCACCACCCTGTCCGCGGTCGCGCAGGGGCTCGACGAGTACGACGCGGAGCGCACCCACCTCTCCCGGATGTCCGGCGCGCAGATCGCCCGGACGGCGGGGCGGCTGCTCGCCGCGACGCACGACGAGCGCGCGGCGATCGGCTCGATCCACCCGGGCCGGGTCGACGTGATCGGCGGCGGTGCGCTGATAACCCAGGTACTCGCCGAACAGTTCGCCGCCTCCGCGGGCATCGCGGAACTGCTCGTCAGCGAGCACGACATTCTCGACGGCATAGCGCTTTCCTTGCTGTAAAACGAGAACGCATATTTTCCGGAGCCGAGAATATGCGCTCCGGAAAATGCGCCGAATATGCTCGATCGTCGTTCCTTCGTGACGGCTGCGAGCGCGGTTTTTTGCATTTCCGCCGTTAATGTCCTCCTATTCCGGACTGGGAGGAGACACGGCATGCGTAGACCGCTGCGTAGACGACACTGGACGGCGGCGGTGATCCCTCTGTCGGTCGCGCTCGTCGTCGCCGGTTGTGGCGGCGGGGGCGACGAGAGCGGCAGCGGTGGGGACCCGCAGAAGAACGAGAACACGGAGATCAACGTCTTCGGCACCGAGCCCGAGCGGCCGCTGGTCCCGGGCGACACCAACGAGACCGGTGGCAGCAAGATCATCGACGCGATGTTCACCGGCCTGATGGACTACGACCCGGTCTCCGGTGAGCCGCGGCTGGCCAACGCCGAGTCCTTCGAGCTGACCAAGCCCAACGAGTACACGATCAAGCTCAAGCAGGGCTGGAAGTTCCACGACGGGACCCCGGTACTGGCCAAGAACTACGTCGACGCGTGGAACTACACCGCCTACAGCCCCAACGGCCAGCAGCAGGCAAGCTTCTTCGCGCAGATCGAGGGCTTCGACCAGGTCTACACCGCGGATCCCGACCTGGACGGCCCGAAGAAGCCGCCGACACCGCCGAAGAAGACCATGTCCGGGCTGAAGGTGATCGACGACTACACGTTCACCGTCACCTTCACCAAGCCGCACGCGATCTTCAAGACCAAGACCGGCTACACGGCCTACATGCCGCTGCCGGACGCGTTCTTCAAGGACAAGGACGCCTTCCTCGACCACCCGATCGGCAACGGGCCGTTCGAGTACGTCGACCGCGTTCCCGAGCAGGAGCTGAGGATCAAGCGGTACGAGGACTACCAGGGCGCGGACAAGCCCAAGGTCCGCCAGGTGAAGTTCCGCTTCATGGACTCCGACGCCGCCTACGTCGACATCAAGGGCAACCGGCTCGACTTCCTCGACACGTTGCCGCCGCAGGCCATCGCCGGCAACGTCTGGCAGAGCGACCTGCCCGGCCGCGCCGACGTGGCCGACGTGCTGGCCAACCAGACGGTCTCGTTCCCGCTGTACGACAAGCGCTACCAGAGCAAGGACTTCCGGCACGCGTTCTCGATGGCCATCGACCGGCAGGCGGTGATCGACGCGATCTTCGAGGGCAACCGCAAGCCGGCCACCGGGTACGGCGTGCCGAAGCTGCCCGGCTGGGAGCCCGGCGCGTGCGGGAAGTGGTGCGAGTACAACCCGGACGAGGCCAAGAAGCTGTTCGACCGGTCCGGCTGGACCGGCGGCATCGAGATCACCAGCAACGCCGACGGCGGCCACAAGGAGTGGGTCGAGGCGGTCTGCGGGCAGATCGAGAACACCCTCGGCGTGGACTGCACGTTCGTGCCGGTGCAGGAGTTCGGCGAGATCCGCGAGGCGATCAACGCCCACGAGATGACCCGGATCTACCGCTCCGGCTGGCTCGCCGACTACGCGCTGGTGGAGAACTTCCTCAACCCGATCTACCGCACCGGCGGCTCGTCGAACGACAACGCCTACTCCAACCCCGCGGTGGACGCGAAGCTCGCCGCGGCCGACAGCGCGCCGACCGAGGAGGAGGCGTTCGCCCTCTACCACGAGGCCGAGGAGATGATCGCCGAGGACATGCCCGCCGTGCCGCTGTGGAACACGCCGTCGATCTACGCGTGGTCCGACCGGCTGACCCACGTCCGGATGACCCCGAAACGGGAGCTCGACCTGTCATCGGTCGAGGTCAAGTAGCCCATCTCACCGGCAGACCCGGTGCCGGCCGGCCCGCGCGACCCGCGGGCCGGCCGCCACCTGACCCACGGGGGTGCACACCATGGGACGGTACGTCCTGCGCCGCCTGCTCCAGCTCGTCCCGGTGTTCGTCGGCACCACGTTCCTGATCTACGTGATGGTCTGGGCGATCCCGGGAGACCCGTTCGCCGGCATGTGCGGCGACCGGCCCTGCGAGCCGGCGTTCATCGCGATGATGACCGACAAGTACCACCTCGACGACAACGTCTTCGTCCAGTACTTCAAGTACCTGGGCAGCCTGCTGTCCGGTGACTTCGGCGAGACGTTCTCCGGCCTCGACGTCGGTGAGCTGATCTCGCTGCGGTACCCGGTGTCGGTGCGGCTGGCCCTGGTCGCGGTGGGCATCGAGGCGGTCATCGGCCTCGTCGCCGGCATCGTGACCGGCCTGCGCGGCCGCGGCTTCCTCGACAACCTGGTGCTGGTCTCGACGCTGTTCCTGATCGCGATCCCGACCTTCGTCACCGGCTTCGTGATCCAGATCCTGCTCGGCTTCCAGTGGGAGATCATGACGCCGACGGTCTCCTCGGAGGCCACCTGGTCGGAACTGGTCATTCCCGGTTTCGTGCTCGGCAGCCTGTCGATGGCCTACGTGTCGAGGCTGACCAGGACCTCGATCGCGGAGAACATGCGGTCGGACTACATCCGCACCGCGCTCGCGAAGGGCCAGCCCAGGCACCGGATCGTCTGGGTGCACCTGCTGCGCAACTCGCTGATCCCGGTGCTGACCTTCCTCGGCACCGACATCGGCGGGCTGATGGGCGGCGCGATCGTCACCGAGGGCATCTTCGGCATCAACGGCATCGGCCGCCTCGTCTTCGACGGGATCCTCTCCAAGGAGGGCGTCGTGGTGACCGGCGTGGTGGTCCTGCTGGTGATCGTCTTCCTGCTGGTGAACCTGGCCGTCGACCTGCTCTACGCCGTTCTCGACCCGAGGATCCGCTATGACTGACCCCTCCGCCGCGGCGGCCGGCTCCACGGCCACCCGCGACGTCGACTCCTACCTCGTCGCCGCCGAGCACACCGAGGACGCCGGGGGCGGGCCCGGCCGCTCGCGCAGCCTGACCTCGGACGCGTGGCGCGACCTGCGCCGCCGCCCGCTGTTCGTCGTCGCCGCCGCGGTGATCCTGCTGCTGGTCGTGGTCGCGGTGTTCCCCGGCCTGTTCACCTCGGCCGACCCGAACCTCAAGGACCTCTCGCACACCCGGGAGCCACCGTCCGCGCAGGCGTGGTTCGGCTACGACCTGCAGGGCCGCGACGTCTACGCGCGGGTCGTCTACGGCACCCGCTGGTCGCTGCTGGTCGGCATCGGGGCGGCCGTGCTGACCGTGCTCATCGGCAGCCTGCTGGGCATCCTCGCCGGGTTCGCCGGCGGCTGGGTGGACGGCCTGCTCTCGCGCATCGGCGAGGTCTTCTTCGGCCTGCCGTTCGTGCTCGGCGCGATCGTCATCCTGACGATGTTCCGCAACGCCGGGGTCAGCGGCGCGCTGCCGATCGTCGGGGTGGTGGTGGCATCGCTCGCGGTGCTGTCCTGGCCGGTGGCGATGCGGATCATGCGGTCCGCGGCCATCTCGGCCAAACAGCAGGACTACGTGAAGGCGGCCCGGGCGCTGGGCGCGCGGCCGGTCCGGATCGTGTTCCGGCACCTGCTGCCCAACTGCCTCGCGCCGGTGCTGGTGTACGCGACGATCGCGCTCGGCGCGTTCATCGGCGCCGAGGCGACGCTGTCCTTCCTCGGCATCGGCCTGCGCGACCCGGCCGTGTCGTGGGGCGTGATGATCGCCGACTCACGCAACTTCGTCCGGGTGGCGCCGCACATGCTGCTGTTCCCGGCCGGGTTCCTGACCGTGACCGTGCTCGCGTTCGTGATGCTCGGCGACGCCGTGCGCGAGGCGCTCGACCCCAAGCTGAGGTAAGGCGACATGACAATTCCCCCCGCCAGCTCGCACGACGTTCGCCCGAGCCGTGCGGCTGCCCACCGCGCCCAAGAGGAACGGGACGCGACGCAACCACAAGTACGTGCTGTCGGCGACGGTGCCGATCCAGCAGGACCACGACAATGACGTACGGGGAGGCGGAACTGCCGCTGCCCGAGGCGCCGCTGCTCGAGGTCTCCGACCTGTTCGTGGAGTTCCGCACCCGCGACGGCGTCGCCCGGGTGCTCAACGGCGTCAGCTACTCCGTGGACGCGGGGGAGACGCTGGCCGTGCTCGGCGAGTCCGGGTCCGGCAAGAGCGTCACCGCCCAGGCGATCATGGGCATCCTGGACGTGCCTCCCGCCGTGGTGACCGGCGGCGAGATCCGCTACCGCGGGGAGAACCTGCTCGCCGCGGACGAGGACCGGCGCACCGAGGTGCGCGCCCAGGGCGTCGCGATGATCTTCCAGGACGCGCTGTCCGCGCTGAACCCGGTGTTCACCGTCGGTTTTCAGATCGAGGAGCAGCTGCGGGTGCGGCTGGGCATGACCCGCAAGGAGGCCCAGCGCGCGGGCGGTCGAACTGCTCGACCTGGTGCGCATCCCGCACGCGAGGCGCCGGGTGCGCGAGTACCCGCACGAGTTCTCCGGCGGCATGCGGCAGCGGGCGATGATCGCGATGTCGCTGGCGCTCGACCCGGAGGTGCTGATCGCCGACGAGCCGACCACCGCGCTCGACGTCACCGTGCAGGCCCAGATCATGGACCTGCTCGCCGAGATCCAGGCCGAGCGGCGGATGGGGCTGGTGCTGATCACGCACGACCTGGGCGTGGTCGCGGAGGTGGCCGACCGCATCGCGGTCATGTACGCCGGGCGGATCGTGGAGCACGCCGACGCCGTGTCGCTGCTACCGCCGACCCGGCCACCCGTACACCGCGGCGCTGCTCGAGTCGATGCCGCGGCTGGACCTGAAGGGAGCCGAGCTGAACACCATCCGGGGCCTTCCGCCCAGTTTGCTCAACATTCCGCCCGGTTGCCCCTTCCATCCGAGGTGTCTGATGGCGGAGGATCTCTGCCGCACGGACGTGCCGACCGGCCACCGGCTCGGGTTCGGGCGGACGAGCGCGTGTCATTTCGCGGAGGAGGTGGTGCGCGGTGTCTGACTCGCGGGACGGGCACGGCGAACCCATTCTCGAGGTCCGTGACCTGGTCAAACACTTTCCGGTGCGCGTCGGGATCCTGTTCAAGCACACGATCGGCCACGTCCGCGCGGTCGACGGGGTGTCCTTCGACCTCTACCGCGGCGAGACGCTCGGCGTGGTCGGCGAGTCCGGGTGTGGCAAGTCCACGCTCGCCCAGGTGCTGATGCGGCTGGAGCCACCCACCAGCGGCACGGTGCGTTTCGAGGGCACCGACATCTTCACCCTGCGCGGCGCCGGGCTGCGCAGGCTGCGGCGCAGCGTGCAGATCGTGCTGCAGGACCCGTACACCTCGCTGAACCCGAGGATGACGGTCGGCGACATCGTCGGCGAGCCGTTCGAAATTCACCCGGAAGTGGCACCGAAGGGTTCCCGGCGGGCGAAGGTGCGGGAACTGCTGGACGTGGTCGGGCTCAACCCCGAGCACATCAACCGGTACCCGCACCAGTTCTCCGGCGGGCAGCGCCAGCGCATCGGCATCGCCCGCGCGCTCGCGCTGCGGCCGGACGTCATCGTGTGCGACGAGCCGGTGTCCGCGCTGGACGTGTCGATCCAGGCGCAGGTGATGAACCTGCTGGGGGAGCTGCAGTCCGAGTTCGGACTGTCCTATGTGTTCATCGCGCACGACCTCTCGGTGGTGCGCCACCTGTCCGACCGGGTCGCCGTCATGTACCTCGGCAAGATCGTCGAGGTGGGCACCGAGGAACAGATCTACGACAGCCCCACGCACCCCTACACCCAGGCGCTGCTCTCCGCGGTTCCGGTGGCCGATCCCACCGTGCGCGGGCAGCGCCAGGTCATCCGCCTGGAGGGTGACGTGCCGAGCCCGGTCGATCCGCCGTCCGGGTGCCGGTTCCGTACCCGGTGCTGGAAGGCGCAGGAGATCTGCGCCGAGTCCGAACCCGAACTGGCCACGCGCGGCGCGGATCATCCCAGCGCGTGCCACTTCGCCGAGGAGAGATCGGTCGTGCCCTAACAAAGGGCGGTCGGGGCGGTAGGAGAAGCGAGGAGGAGTTGCGTGAAACGCAAGACAGTGCTGGCATTGCTGGCCGCACCGGTGTTCGCCGGGTTGTCGGTGGTGGCGATGCCGAATGCCGCCGCGCAGCCGGAGTTGTCCGGCAAGACGGTCGAGTACAGCGTGCTCGCCCGGGACGGGGTCGCCGTCGCTCAGGCGGAGGCGGCGGTCAAGGCGGCCGGGGGGAAGGTCGAGCGCAGCAACGCCGCGGTCGGCCTGGTCACGGCGACCGCGCCGGAGAACGGCTTCACCCAGCGGATGGCCACCTCGGGGGCGGTGCTCTACACCAGCCGGGTCCGGGTGATCGGCGAGACCCCGGACCGGGTCGCCGACAAGCGGGTGATGAAGGAGAACAGCGAGCACGGCCGCTCGCACGGAAAGGCCCGCAAGCCGAAGGTGGGCATGGACCCGCTGGACGGGCAGCTGTGGGGGCTGTCCATGGTGCGGTCGAACCTGTCACGGACGGTGCAGCCCGGTGACAAGCGGGTCAAGGTCGGCATCCTCGACACCGGCGTGGACGGCAGCCACCCGGACATCGCGCCGAACTTCGACCGCAAGCTGTCCCGCAACTTCACCCACGACATCCCGACCGACGAGACCGGCGCGGTCGTCGACGGCCCGTGCGAGTTCCGCGGCTGCGTGGACCCGGCGGACTGGGACGACGGCGGGCACGGCACGCACGTGGCCGGCACCATCGCGGCCGCGGCCAACGGGCTGGGTGTCTCCGGCGTCGCGCCGAACGTGACGATCGTGAACATCCGCGGCGGCCAGGACTCCGGGTTCTTCTTCCTGCAGCCGGTCGTCGACGCGCTCACCTACGCCGGCGACGCGGGGCTCGACGTGGTCAACATGTCGTTCTTCGTGGACCCGTGGCTGTACAACTGCCAGAACAACCCGGCCGACTCGCCGCAGGAGCAGGCGCAGCAGCGGACCATCGTCACCGCGATCTCCCGCGCGCTGAACTACGCGCACCGCAAGGGCGTCACCAACGTCGTGTCGCTGGGCAACCAGCACGAGGACACCGCCAACCCGCAGCCGGACTCCACCAGCCCGGACTACCCGGCCGGTGCCTCGAAGACGCGGACGGTCGACCCGGCCACCTGCGCGGTCATGCCGATCGGCGGGCCGCACACCGTGGGTGTCTCCGCGCTCGGCCCGTCGGGCCAGAAGGCGGACTACTCCAGCTACGGCCTGAACCTGATCTCGGTGTCCGCGCCGGGTGGCTGGTTCCGTGACTACTTCGGCACGCCGCAGTTCCGCACCAACGAGAACCTGGTCCTCTCGACGTACCCGAAGAACGTGGGCATCGACGAGGGCAACATCGACGCCGACGGCAACATCACGCCGGACGGCGAGGCGCTCGGGGTGCAGAAGGACTGCAAGCACGGGGTCTGCGGGTACTACCAGTTCCTGCAGGGCACCTCGATGGCCTCGCCGCACGCGGCCGGCGTGTCGGCGCTGATCGTCAGCCAGTACGGCAAGTACCGGGGCAACAAGGTCAGCATGAACCCGGACAAGGTGCAGCGGGTGCTCGAGGGCACCGCGTTCGCCACCCCGTGCCCGGTGCCGAGGACCGTCGACTACCTCGACGAGGGTCGCGACGCGTCCTTCACCGCCACGTGTGAGGGCGGGCCGGAGTTCAACGGCTTCTACGGGAACGGGATCGTGGACGCCTGGGCCGCCGTCACGCAGGGCCGAAAGTTCCTGCGGTAACCCACTGGAGGAACGAGGGCGCCCCGGGCCGGCCGGCCCGGGGCGCCCCCGCACATCCCGACGACCGGCTCGTTCCACTGTGGACGATCACTGTGGATGATCGCCGTGGACGGTCCGCGGCGTGGTGTCAGCGGTTCGAGGCCGACGCGACGAAGTCCGCGAGGTCCTTGGACTGCTGGATCCGCGACGGCTCGTGCACGTACATCATGTGGCCCGCCTCGTAGTAGGCGCTGGAGATGTTGCCGCGCAGCTCGTCGGGGATGGCGAGGTGTGCCAGCACGTGCTCGGAGGCGTAGTAGGGCGTGGCGCCGTCGAGGTAGCCGAAGGCCACGTGGACCTTGAGGTGCTGGTTGGCGCGCATCGTCGCGGCGAGCTTGTCGGTGACCGTGACGTGGGAGTTCTCGAACTCCTTGTACGACCACGCCGTGTTCACGTTCATGCTGAGGACCTCGTACGGCAGGTCGTTCGGGTAGTCCAGCTCGGCGTGCAGGTAGTGGTTCATCGCGGCCGTGTAGGCGCCCATCACCGCCGAGCTCGACGGGTCGTCGTCCATGTGCTCGCGGCCGTAGTCCGGCGCCCAGCCGGTGAACCGGGCGTCCAGCCTGCCGACCATCAACCGCTTGTGCCGCAACAGCTCGGTGAAGAACCGCATGTGCTCGACGCGCAGGTCCACCCGGTCCACGTAGTCCTCGGACAGCCCGGTGAGCCGGGCGATCCTGGCCACCGTCTCCGCACGCTCCTCGGTGGACAGCCGGTTGCCCCGGGCGAGCGCCCACGGGTAGTCGCGGGCGGCGAACTCCTCGGCCTCGGCGAGCACCTCGGCGAGGGGCCGGTCGCCGAGCAGGCCGTGGTAGTGGCCGATGGCGGCGTAGGTCGGCAGGAAGAGCGCGTAGGGCAGGTCGTTGCCGACGGTGAAGTCCAGCGTCGCGAAGTCGAGCACCGCGGAGATCAGCATGAGCCCGTTGAGGTACATGCCGTAGCGGTTCTGCAGGTGGTGGGCCAGCCCGCCGGCGCGGGTGGTCCCGTAGGACTCGCCGGCGAGGAACTTCGGTGACATCCACCGGCCGTTGCGCGAGGTCCACAGCCGGATCACCTCGCCGACGGACTCGATGTCGCCCTGGAAGCCGTGGTAGTCGCCGGGCTTCTCGCCCTTGACCGCCCGCGAGTAGCCGGTGGACACCGGGTCGATGAACACCAGGTCGCTGTGCGCGAGCAGCGTCTCGGCGTTGTCCACCAGCTCGTAGGGCGGCGGCGCGGCGTCCCCGACGTCGCCGGCGACCACCCGGCGCGGGCCGAGCAGCCCGAGGTGCAGCCACACGCTGGAGGAGCCGGGGCCGCCGTTGAACGCGAAGACCACCGGGCGCTTCGCCGGGTCCGCGCCGTCCATTGTGTACGCGGTGAGGAACACCTCGGCCTTGGGCAGGTACCCGTCGAACTTGCCGTCGGTGACGATCTCCTTGCGCAGCACGATGCGGCCGGTGGTGGCGGTGTAGTTCAGCTTGCGGCGCCTGATCGTGACGGAGTGCGAGCTGGTGACGAGGTCGTCGGTCGGTTCGGCCGGCTTCTCCTCCGACGCCTGCGCTGGGGTCTTCTCGGGTGCCTCGTCAGTCATGATCCGCACCCTACGTGGTGGGTTCGCCCGGCCGCCAAGCACAATTCCCAGCGTGTCCGACCTGGCCGAGCTGGATCAGCAGGTGACCGAGTGCCGCGCGTGCCCGCGGCTGGTGGCCTGGCGGGAGGAGGTGGCCCGGGTCAGGCGCGCGGCGTTCGCCGACCAGGAGTACTGGGGCCGCCCGGTCCCCGGCTTCGGCCCGCCCGACGCGCGGCTGGCGATCGTCGGCCTGGCCCCGGCCGCGCACGGCGCCAACCGCACCGGCCGCATGTTCACCGGCGACCGGTCCGGCGACGTGCTCTACGCCGCGCTGCACGCGGTCGGCCTGGCCTCGCAGCCGACGTCGACGCACGTCGGGGACGGGCTGGAGCTCCACGGCGTGCGCATCACCGCGCCGGTGCGCTGCGCCCCGCCGGCGAACAAGCCGACCCCGGCCGAGCGGGACAACTGCCGGCCGTGGCTCGCCCGGGAGCTGTCGCTGCTGCCGGTCCGCGCGATCGTCGTGCTGGGTGCGTTCGGCTGGCAGGCGTTGCTGCCGGTGCTGTCGGCCGCCGGCTGGTCCGTACCGGTGCCGCGGCCCCGCTTCGGGCACGGGGTGGAGGTCGAGCTGGCCGGGTCCGATCCACGCCACCGGCCGCTGCACCTGCTGGGCTGCTACCACGTCAGCCAGCAGAACACGTTCACCGGCAAGCTGACCCCGGCCATGGTCGAGGCGGTGCTGGCCCGGGCCAAGGACCTGGCCGGACTGTAGGCGTGGCGACCCCCGCGCACAGACCGTGCACAAACGCCGGTGAGGGCAGATATCGACTGGATAAATTCCTGCCGTTCGCCCGGCCCGTGCGGCATGCTGCGAGGGATGAGGAGCTCCCGGGTCGCCGCGTTGTGCGTCGTCGCCGCGTCGCTCCTGTTCGCGGTCGTCGCCGCGCGGGGAAAGTCGGCGGTCCCCGGCAGCCTGCGGGACGTTCCGCTCGAACGGGGGACCGGCGGCGGTGTGTCGTCGGGCGGCATGCAGCTCAACCCCAGCAAGACCGACATCAACCTCACCGACGAGATCCGGCTCGTCCAGAGCTCCATCGTCGTCGTCGCCATGATGCTGCTGCTCGTCGCGTTCGCGGCGTTCCTGCGGCGGATGCGGAACAAGCGGCGGCGGCCGCGCCTGGGCCTCGGAGTCGACGTTCCCGAGGAGCAGATCGGCTCGATCGAGGCCACCATGCAGATGCGCCTGCGCCGCGCCGCCACGCAGGCCCGCACCGAGCTCGCCGCCCGCTCCGGCGGCCCCCCGGGCGACGCGGTCGTGGCCGCGTGGCTGCGGTTGGAGGAGGCCGCCGCGCACGAGGGGGCCGGCCGCGAGCCGTTCCAGACCGCGACCGAGTTCACCGCCGCGCTGCTCGACCGCTACACCACCAGCGAGCCGGCCCTCGACGAGCTGCGCGTGCTCTACCAGCGCGCCCGGTTCGGCGACCCCGGCCAGGTCGGGGACGCCGAGGTGGACGCGGCGGTGGACGCCCTGGACCGCATCCTGCACGCGCTGGCCAACGCGGCGACCCCGGCGGTCGCGCGGTCATGAGCCGGTTCCGGGCCGGCTTGCTGGCCGCCGTCACGGGCCTCGCGGTCTTCCTGCTCGCGACGCGAGCCATGAACGTGCCGTTCTGGTGGGCCGTGCTCGTCGCGCTGCCGCCGGCCGCCGCGGTGTTCCTCACCGCGCAGTTCGCCGGCACGTTCGACCAGGACTGGTCGCCCGAGCCCGACCTCCCCGCGTCCAGCGTCTGCCTGCACGCCAGCTCGCTCGGCGACCGGCTCAGCCAGGCCGCCACCGACCGGTACCGCTTCACCTCGCGCGTGCAGCCCCGGCTGCGCCGGCTCGCGCTGTCCTGGCTGCGCCGCCACCCGGACGTCGCCGACGTCGCCGACCTGCACGACCCCCGAGCCCGCGAGCTGCTCGGCGCCGACCTGCACGACCTGCTGGTCTCGCCGTCGGCCCGGCTGCCCAAGCCCGCCGAGTTCGCCGCGATGGTGCGGCGCCTGGAGGAACCATGAGTTCACCGTCCACACTGGACAACCCGCCGGCCCCGGACACGATCCGGGCGGAGGCGGGCGCGGTCCTGGACTCCGTCGCGTCGGTCGTCGTCGGCCGGGAGCGGCCCGTGCGGCTCGCCCTCGCCGGGGTGCTCGCCGGCGGGCACGTGATGTTCGAGGACGTGCCCGGGCTCGGCAAGACGCTGATGGCCCGCGCCCTCGCCCAGTCGCTCGGCCTGGAGTTCCGCCGCGTCCAGTGCACCCCGGACCTGCAGCCCGCGGACATCACCGGCTCGTTCATCTACGACCCGACCGAGCGCGACTTCACCTTCCGCCAGGGCCCGGTGTTCGCCGGGCTGCTGCTCGCCGACGAGATCAACCGCACGCCGCCCAAGACGCAGGCCGCGCTGCTGGAGTCCATGCAGGAGCGGCAGGTCACGGTCGAGGGCCGCACCTTCCCGCTGCCGCGGCCGTTCCACGTGCTGGCCACAGCCAACCCGATCGAGTACGAGGGCACCTACCCCCTGCCCGAGGCACAGCTCGACCGCTTCCTGCTCCGCCTCGACATCGGCTACCCGCCGCCCGAGGAGGAGGCCGAGGTGCTGCGCCGGCGCATCGCCCGCCGCCATGAGGAGGTGCTGCTCGACCCGGTGATCGACGCCGGGCGGCTCGTCGAGCTGCAGGCCGGGCTGGAGCGGGTGGAGGTCGACGAGGACGTGCTGCGCTACTGCGTCGACCTGGCCAACGCCACCCGCGGGCACCGGTCTGTCGACGTCGGCGCCTCGCCGCGCGGCTCGCAGGCGCTGCTGCTGGTGGCCCGCGCGCTCGCGGTGCTGGCCGGCCGCGACTACGTGCTGCCCGAGGACGTCAAGGAGTGCGCGGTCCCCGCGCTCGCGCACCGGCTCACGATGCGTGCGGAGACCTGGAGCACCGGCGTGACCGGCGAGCAGGTGGTGACCGAGCTGCTCGGCGCGGTGCCCGGACCGAGCAGTACCCGTTCGGCACGGCGGTGAGCACCCCCGAGCAGGGCGGTGCCGAGGAGCTGCGCAACCGCGGCGGGCTCGGCCACCGCGCGCGCCACTGGTTCCTCGGCCGGCGCGCGGTGCGCACGATGGGCTGGCGGCGCACCGACGCGCTGACCCGGGCGGTGGCCTGCGGGTTCGGCCTGGCGGTGGCCGGCGTGGTGCTGCACCGCCTGGAGCTGCTCCTCGTCGGCGCGCCGCTGCTGGTCAGCGTGCTGCTGGTGACGCCGCCGACCGGCCGCCCGACGGTGCGGGCGGTGCGGCTGCTGGACACCGTGGACTCCGGGCGCATGAACCGGGTGACCGTGGCGATGGACCCGGGCGAGGGCGCCGCGCTGGTCGCGCTGCGCATGCCGGTGCCGTCGAGGTCGGGCATCGGGCCGGTGCACATGCTGCCGGCGGTGCGCGGCGAGCTGAACGTGTCGATCCGGTGGGGCGTCTGGGGCGTGGTCGACTACCTGCGCCCGGACCACCTGGTGGCCGGCCACGACGGGCTGTACGTGCTGGGTCCGGTGGTCGGCCGCACCGCCACCCACACCGTGCTGCCACCGGTCGAGTCGATGCCCGCGGCGCCGCTGGCGACCCGCGCGGCCGGCCTGGTCGGCGCGCACCGCTCGGCCCGGCCCGGCGACGGCATGGAGCTGCGGGACATCCGGCCCTTCCAGTCCGGTGACCGGCTGCGCCGCGTCGACTGGCGGGTGTCGCTGCGTGCCTCGGCCGCACACGGCGGCATGCTCGCGCCCGGCACGCTGCACGTCCGGGAGCGGCACGCCGAGGCCGACGCCGACCTGATGCTGGCCCTGGACACCACGATCGACGTCGGGCGCAAGATCGCCGAGTGGTCGGAGATCACGGTGGGCGCCGAGGTCCGCACGGGCGGCAGCCTCGACCTCGGGGTGCGGGTGGTGTGCTCGCTCGCCGCGGCGTTCCTGCGGCAGGGCGACCGGGTCGGGCTGATCGACCTCGGCCACCCGCGCGGCGGCGCGCCGCTCGGGTCGGGTCGCCGCCAGCTGCAGCGGATCCGGCACTCGCTGGTGTCCGCCGCGCAGCGGGTCACCGGCGCGGGCGAGCCGGTGCTGCGGGCCTCGCAGTACCCGCCGGGCGCGACCGTGGTGGTGCTCTCGCCGTTCATGGACGACAAGGTCGTGGAGGCGGCCGTGCATGCCGCCCGGCGTGGCAGCGTGGTGATCGCCGTGGACCTGCTGCCCCGGGACCTGGTGACGGACGACGAGACGCCGTGGGGCGACGCGGTGCGCAGCATCGTCGTCGCCGAGCAGCGGATCCGGCTGGCGGTGCTCGCCGAGCACGGCGTGCCCGTCGCGCGCTGGGAGGACGGGAGCCTGAGCGCGGCGCTGCAACGCTCGGCCCGCCGCCGGCGGAGGGTGCCGCGATGACCGCCGGCGAGGTCGCAGGCGCGCCGCCGGCCGCCGCCCCGCGGCTGGGGCGGGGCATGCCGGCCTGGTTGCTGCGCCTGGCGGTGCTGGTGTCCGGTGCGCTGGTGATCGCGATTCCTTCCACCGAGAACGCGATGTGGGGCGCGCTGATCCTGCTCGGCCCGGCGATCGTCGTGTCGACGTACGCGCCGGCCTCCCCGGTGCCGGCGATGGTCGTGGTGGGTGCGGCCGTGCTCACCGCGCTGACCGGTGACGACCCGCTGCGGCCGACCGTGCTCGCGATGATCCCCGCGGTGCACCTGTTCCACGTTACGTGCGGGCTCGCGGGCCTGGTCCCGGTCCGGGGCCGGCTGCACCCGCGGGCGTTGCTGCGCCCGGCGCTGCGTTTCGTGCTGGTGCAGGCGGTGGTGTTCGCGTTCGTCGGGGTGGCGGCGCTGCTTCCGGTCGGTCAGGTGCCGGCCCCGCTGGAGATCACGGCGCTGCTCTGCCTGCTGCTGATGGCACTGGTCATCCTGCTCTGGCACCGGGAACGCCGCGACGACTCTCACACCCGGGGCGGTGGGCGTCGGCCAGGTCGAGGTGCCACCATGGACTCATGGGCCGAGGGAAATCCGCACCGACACGGATCCTGATTCTCGGCGGCGGGTATGTCGGTCTCTACACGGCACTCGGCCTGCAGCGCAAACTGCGCGGCAACGAGGCATCCGTCACCGTCGTCGACCCCCAGCCGCACATGACCTACCAGCCGTTTCTGCCCGAGGCGGCGGCAGGCGCGATCGAGCCTCGGCACGTGGTGGTGCCGCTGCGCCGCGCGCTGAAGCGGTGCCATGTGCTCACCGCCCGCGTCACGAACATCGCGCACGGCGAGCGGACGGTCACCGTCGAGACGCCGGACGGCCACGTCGAGCAGCTCGGCTACGACGTGCTCGTCGTGGCGCTCGGCTCGGTGGCCCGGCTGATGCCGATCCCCGGCCTCGCCGAGCAGGGCATCTCCTTCAAGACCATCGGCGAGGCCATCTACCTGCGCAACCACGTCATGTCCAAGCTGGACGCGGCGAGCAGCACAGTGGATCCCGAGCTGCGCCGCAAGCTGCTGACCTTCACCTTCGTCGGCGGCGGGTTCGCCGGCATCGAGGCGCTCGCCGAGCTCGAGGACATGGCCCGCTACGCCACCCGGTACTACGAGAACATCGAGCCCTCGGACCTGCGCTGGGTGCTTGTCGAGGCGGCCGGGCGGATCCTGCCGGAGGTGCGGGAGAGCCTGGGCGTCTACACCGTGCTGCAGCTGGAGCGGCGCGGTATCGAGGTGTATCTGTCCACTCTGGCCAAGTCGTTCGAGAACGGGCACGTGATGCTCTCCGACGGCACGGAGTTCGACAGCGACACGATCGTGTGGACCGCGGGCGTGAAGGCCAACCCGGTGCTCGCCGCGTCCGACCTGCCGGTGGACGACCGCGGCCGGCTGCGGGCGAAGGCCACGTTGCAGGTGGACGGTGTGGCCGACGCGTGGTCCGCGGGGGACAACGCCGCGGTGCCGGACCTGTCGCGCGCCGGCGAGGACCCGGACGCGCTGTGCGCGCCCAACGCCCAGCACGCGGTGCGCCAGGCCAACCTGATGGCCAGGAACATCATCGCCGTGCTGCGCGACCGTGAGCCCCGGGCGTACCTGCACAAGAACGTGGGCTCGGTCGCGAGCCTGGGCCTCCACAAGGGAGTCGCGGACGTCTACAACATCAAGGCCAAGGGCTTCGTGGCCTGGGCCATGCACCGCGGCTACCACGTCGCGCGGGTGCCGACGTTCAACCGGAAATTCCGCGTGGTAGCCGACTGGTTACTGAGTGGACTGTTACGGCGCGAGGTCATCTCGATGGGCCAGATCAACAATCCGCGCGCCGAGTTCGACCGCGTGTCACAAGGCTGATCCGGTCATTTCCCGGCACCCGGGCGATGTTGGCCCGGGTAGCCTTGTCGAGCCCTGTCCGGGTACAGCTAAATGGCGTATCCGGGGTTGGGCCAGCGGACCCAAGTTCAGGAAAACCCGTCCGTAGCCTGGTGATCACGTCTTAGGCTGCGGCTGCCCCCGTAGCCCAACTGGCAGAGGCAGCCCCCTTAAAAGGGGTGGAGTGCCGGTTCGAATCCGGTCGGGGGCACAGTGATACGGCAAATTCTCCGGCCCTCCCTTCGCGACTGTTCGCAATTGACGTGACACTCAGCGTGCACGCAATTCCCGCGCGCATTTCTCCGGTGCTGGTCATCGCGCCGACCGTCCTGCCCGGACCGCCGCGCGGCCGGCGGCGACGGTGCGGCACGTACGTGTGAATCGCGGTAACATGCTGGGTCATGAGCCGTCACTCCATCGAGATCGCGTTCGAGCGGCGGGGCAGCGGCAGCCCGCTGGTCCTGCTGCACGGCATCGGCCACCGCTGGCAGGCGTGGGAGCCGGTGCTGGACCGGCTGGCCGCGGCGCACGACGTGATCGCGGTGGACCTGCCCGGCTTCGGGCGCTCGCCGCTGCTGCCGGAGGGCCGCGGGTACGACATGGTGAGCGCGGTGGACGCGTGCGCGGACATCTTCGCCGACCTGGAGCTGGAGCGGCCGCACGTGGCGGGCAACTCCCTGGGCGGCGTGATCGGGCTGGAGCTCGCCTCGCGCGGCCTGGTCTCCTCCGCGACGGCGCTCGCGCCCGCCGGGTTCTGGACCCCGCGGGACCGCGCGTGGGCGCTGTGGGTGCTGCGGATGATCAGGCTGAGCGGTCGCGGCCCGGCCGGGTCGGCGCTGCTGCGCTGGCGCGGCACCCGCATGCTCGCCGGCGGCGTGCTCTACGGCCATCCGTCGCGGATGACCGCCGACGTCATGCTCGCGGACCTGGCCTCGATGGTCGCCTCGCCGGCGTTCGAGGCGGTCGCCTCCGCCGGGCGGAACTACGCCTACGCGTCACCGCCGCCGACGGTCCCGGTGACCGTGGCGTGGGGGACCAGGGACCGGGTCCTGTGGCCGAGGCAGGCGCGCCGGGCGGCCGAACTGCTGCCGCGGGCGCGGCACGTGTGGCTGGAGCGGTGCGGTCACGTGCCGATGATCGACGATCCGGAGCGGGTCGCCGAGCTGATCATCGAGACGTGTGCGGCCGCGTCCTCGTCGGAGGCGGCTTGACCTCGTCCGTGCCCGAGGATGCAGAATCGGCGGCATGGACGATCGCCTGCTGGCCCTGCTGAGCGGCACCCACAGCGGGGTGCTGACGACCCTCAAGCGGGACGGGCGCCCGCAGCTGTCCAACGTGGTCTACGCGTTCGCCGGCGGCGTCGTCCGCGTCTCGGTCACCGACGGCCGGGCGAAGACCGCCAACCTGCGGCGCGACCCGCGGGCGAGCTTCTACGTGTCCGCGCCGGACTTCCGCTCGTACGTGGTCGCCGAGGGCACCGCACGGCTGACCCCGGTGGCCCGGGACCCGCACGACGCGACCGTGGACGAGCTGGTGGAGGTCTACCGCGCCATCGCGGGCGAGCACCCGGACTGGGCCGGGTACCGCGACGCCATGGTCGGCGAGGGCCGGCTGGTGATCCGCATCCCGGTGGACCGCGCCTACGGCCGGGCCTGACCCCACCGACCAGCCCCGCCCCCCACCCCACCCGACCCCCCCACATCGCCGACCCGACCCGTGGCGTCGGCGAGTCGGCTCGCGGCGTCGGCGATCCGACCCGTGGCATCGCCGACCCGACCCGTGACGTCGGCGAGTCGTCCCGTGGCATCGCCGACCCGACCCGTGGCGTCGGCGAGTCGACCTGTGGCGTCGTCGAGTCGTCCCGTGGCGTGGTCGAGTCGTCCCGTGGCGTCGGGAGTCGGGCGTCCGTGTGGGAGGTCGACTCGTCCGTGTGGGAGGTCGGCTCGGCTGCGTGGGGGGTCGACTCGGTGGTGTGGGGGGTCGGCTCGGTGGTGTGGGGGGTCGGCTCGGCTGCGTGGGGGGTCGGCTCGGTGGTGTGGGTGGGGCGGGGGTGGCGTGTCGGCGGTGTCGTCGCGGGTCATGGCGTGCCGGTCGGGGGGCGGGCCATCGCGGCCACCCGGTCGGCGAGCCGGGCCGCGGCGTCCCGTAGCTCCGCGGGCTCCAGGACCTCCGCCTCGAAGCCCAGCCGCGCCACGTGCACGGCGAGCCAGTCCAGGTCCTCCCCGCCGACGACGAGCACGCACCACCCGTCCCGGTCGTCCTCGACGCGCGCCACCTGGGGTGGCACGAGCTCCCGCACGCGCTCGGGCGGGGCGTGCAGCCGCACCCGGGCGAGGTAGCGGTACGGCGCCGCGGTCACCGACCGCTGCACGTAGGCGACCGGGTCCGGGTGCTCCCGCGGCCGGAAGCGCCAGGTCGTCGCCACGACCTCGCGCATCCGGTCCAGCCGGAACGTGCGCCAGTCGTCCCGGTCGACGTCCCGGGCCATCAGGTACCAGCGGCGCCCGGTGGCGACCATCCGCACCGGCTCGACCGTGCGTTCGCGCTCCCCGCCACCGGCACCGTCGCCGCGCGGGCGGCCGGCGTAGCGGAACCGCACCCGCACGGCGTCGCGGCAGGCCCGCGCGAGCGTCACCAGCAGCTCCGCGTCGATCTCGACGCCGGGCGCGACCAGGGTCTCGGTGGCGCCGTGCACCGCCCGCACCTCGGCGCGCAGCCGGGGCGGCATCACCTGGTCGAGCTTCGCGAGTGCCCGCAGCGCCGCCTCGCCCGCCCCGGCGACCGTGCCGCCCGACGCCAGCCGCAGCGACACCGCCGTCGCGATCGCCTCCTCGTCGTCGAGCAGCAGCGGCGGCAGCCGGGTGCCCGCGCCGAGCTGGTAGCCGCCGCCGACACCCGCGGTCGCGTGCACGGGGTAGCCGACCGCGCGCAGCCGCTCCACGTCGCGGCGCACCGAGCGGTCGGTGACCCCCAGCTCGGCGGCGAGCTCGGCGGCGGTCCAGGACGGCCGCCGCTGCAGCAGCGCCAGCAACCGCAGCACCCGCTCGGTCGTCGCCTCGACGGTCACCCGCTCATCGTCGCACGGATCACGGAACGATCCTGTCCGCTATCTGCGCAAGGCTGGCGCCATGACCGACCAGACCTGGAACCCCCTGCTCCGCGAGCAGCTCGCCTGGCACTGGACCAGCGGGCTGCGTGACCGCCTCGACGGGCTCACCGACGACGAGTACTTCTGGGAGCCGGCGCCCGGCTGCTGGAACGTGCGCCCGCGCGGCCGCGGCGACGCGCCGGTGCGGGCCGGGGCCGGCGCGATGACCATCGACTTCGCGATGCCGCAGCCCGACCCGCCACCGTTCACGACGATCGCCTGGCGACTGGGCCACGTCATCGTCGGCGTGCTGGCGGTGCGCAACGCCGCGCACTTCGGTCGCGCGGCCACCGGCTACGAGTCCTTCTCCTACGCCGCGACCGCGGCCGAGGCGCTGGCCCAGCTCGACGCGGAGTACGCCACGTGGCAGGCCGGGGTGGAGTCCCTCGGCGAGTCCGGCCTCGCCCGCCCGTGCGGGCCGGCGGAGGGACCGTACGCCGCGCGCCCCATGGCGGCGCTGGTGCTGCACATCAACCGCGAGCTGATCCACCATCTGGCCGAGGTGTGCCTCCTGCGCGACCTCCACCTGCACACCCACCAGCAGACCCGGCGGGAGGCGAGCTGACATGGCCCGCGACGTCCAGATCACCCTCGACTGCGCGGACCCGGCCGGGTTGGCCGCGTTCTGGGCCGAGGCCCTCGGCTACCGGCTGCAGGACCCGCCCCCGGGCTTCGCGTCGTGGGAGCAGGCCCTGGAGGCGATGGGCGTGCCGCCGGAGAGCCGCAACGACGCCTCGGCGGTGATCGACCCGGAGGGCTCCGGGCCGCGGCTGTTCTTCCAGCGGGTGCCCGAGCGCAAGCAGGTCAAGAACCGCGTGCACCTCGACGTGCGGGCCGCCCCCGGACTCCAGGGCGACGCGCGGATGGCGGCCCTGGAGGCGCAGGCCGAGCGGCTCGTCGCCCGCGGCGCCACCCGGCTGCGTCGCCACGAGCCCGCGGCGCCGCTCGAGGCCGGGCACATCGTGATGGCCGACCCCGAGGGCAACGAGTTCTGCCTGGACTGACCGGCCGGCGCTCAGCGCTTGGCCGGCTGGGACCGCTTGGTGCGCTGGGGCGGGACCCGCTTGGTGTTCGCGCGGCCGGGCGGCTGGGGCTTCCAGCCCCCCTCGCCCGCCTCGGCGGCGGGCTCGGTGGCCGGCTTGGTCGCGGGCTCGGTGGCCGGCTCGGTCGGCGGCTCGACCGGGGTCACCAGCTCCGTCTCGGTCAGGTCGGCGCCGGGCTCGACGCGCGGCCGCTCGGGCATCGGGAACGGGTCCTCGGTCAGCTCGGCCTCCGACGGCGCGGGCTCGAGCAGCGCCACGCTGCGGTCCAGCAGCTCCTGGGTGCCCCGCAGCCGCTGCGACAGCTCCGTGCGCACCTCGGTCAGCCGCCGGACCTGCTCGGTGACGGTCGCGACCCGGCGCTCGGCCTCCTCGTCGGCCGCGCGCAGCTTGGCGTCGACCTCGGCCACGCACTCCTCGCGCCGCCGGGTCAGCTCGCGGTCGAGCGCCTCCCGCTTGGCGGTCACCGACTCGGAGAACTCCCGGTCGATGCGCACCCGATCCCGCTCGGCGGCCGCGTCGAGCTCGCGGCGGCGGCGCTCGGCGACCGTCGTCAGCTCCTCGGCCTGCGCGCGCGCCGACTCGATGATCGACTTGTGCGTGGCGTGGATCTCCGCGTGCCGGCCGTCCAGGTCGGTCAGCATCGCGCGGTACCGCGACCGCAGCTCGCTCGACGCCTTCTCCGCCGCCGCCCAGGCGTCGTCGGCAGCCACCTGCGCGCGCGTGGTGATCTCGCCCGCCTGTGCCTTCGCCACCTCGAGCAGCCGGGCCGAGCTCTCCGTCGAGTCCGCGTCCGGTTTGCCGATCGCGTCGAGCCGTTCGGACAGCGCGCCGATCTCCCGGCGCGCGATCTCCAGCTCGCCCTGCAACTCGGCGACCTGCTGGCGCGCCTCGGCGCGGTCGGCGTCCGCCTGCGCCGCGCGCTCGGTCAGCTCCTGAACATGCGCTCTGACCTGCGCACGATCGTAGCCGTGGCGGGCCACGGTGAAGCTGACATCCGGCGCGGAAGGGTCATCAGCCATGACGTGACCGTACCGGTGCCGACCCCGACCGCAACAGGACGAACCCGCTGCGGTCCACTGTGGACGATCTCAGGAAATGTCGTGGGCGGTCGGGTGCCGCGGCTCGTACAGGCCCAGCGACCCGGCGCCGGGCACCGCCAGGGAGGTCAGCAGCCCCCATCCCTCGTCGCTCACCTCGCTGGTGAACTCCACGCCCTTGGCCCGCAGCTCGGCCATGGTCTTCTCGAGGTCGTCGCACATCAGGTAGAGCTGGTGCTGCGGCGCGTCCTCGGTGGGGTGCACGGCCAGTTCGGCCGGCGGCGAGCGGAAGATCAGCCAGCCTCCTCCGGCGTCCACATTGGACAGCTCGAGGACGTCGCGCAGGAAGGCGCGTGCCGCGTCCGCGTCGGTCGCGAACAGGATGGTGTGCGCTCCGGTGATCACCAGTGGAATCCTCTTGTCAGCCGGGCGAGAGCGGTCGCCGCAGCACCGAGGTGGCGGTCGCCCTTGCCGATCTTGATACGGCCGGTGCCGCCGGCCGCGGTGGAGTCCGGGAAGATCCGGTAGCCCTGGTAGGCGATCGCGTCGACCAGGCCCGGCGCGATCGCGTATGCGGCGGAGATCGCCTGGCCGGTCGGCGTGCCGATGTGCTTGGGCCGCCTGAGCAGCGCCTCCATCACCATGTCCGCCGCCTGATCGGGCGACTTGGTGGGGAACGCGTCGTAGATCTTGGTCGGCCGGATCATCGGGGTGCGGACCAGCGGCATGTGCACGGTCGTGAACGTGATGCCGGCCCCGTGGGTCTCGGTGGCGACGATCTTCGAGAAGTAGTCCAGCGCGGCCTTGGACGCCACGTACGCGGAGAACCGCGGCGCGATGCCCTGCACCCCGATCGACGACACGTTCACGATGTGCCCGAACCGGCGCTCGATCATGTGCGGCAGCAGCGCGAGGATCAACCGCACCGCGCCGAAGTAGTTGATGGCCATCGCGCGCTCGTAGTCGTGCATGCGGTCGTAGGACAGCTGCACCGACCGCCGGATCGACCGGCCCGCGTTGTTGACCAGCATGTCGATGCCCGGCTGCTCGTTCAGCATCGCCTCGACGGTCTTGGCCACCGACTCCTCGTCGGTGAGGTCGCACGGGTAGACGTAGGCGTGCCCGCCCGCCGCCGCGATCTCCGCCTGCACCTCCTCGAGCTCGGCCTGCCGGCGCGCGACCAGCAGCGGGACCCCGCCCGCCGCGGCGACCTTCAGCGCGGCCGCTCGCCCGATGCCCGACGACGCACCGGTGATCACCACCCGCCTGCCGTCGAGCTCGCCGCGCTGGCCGTGCCGGCGCGCGCGGAACGGGTCGAGGTGCTCGCGCCAGTACCGCCACAGCACGTCGGCGTACTCGTCGAGCGGCGGCACGTCCACGCCCGAGTCGGCCAGCGCCTTGCGCGTCTCGGTCGAGTCGAACACCGGCTCGAAGGTCAGCGTGGTCAGCAGCACCGGCGGGATGCCAAGCCGGTCCAGCACCGCGTCCCGGGCGATCGTCACGCCCGGCACGTGCTCGGCCAGCTTGATCAGCCCGACGAGCGGCCGGGTCAGCCGCGCGTCGAGCTCCGCGGCGGCCACCGGCGCGCCGGCCGCGCCGGCGAACGCGTTGTAGACGTCGCGCGCGGGCTGCGGCTCGGGGTTGACCAGGTGGAACGCCCGCCCGTCCAGGCCGGGCCGGGTGACCAGGTGCGCCATCGCGGCGGCCACGTAGTCGACCGGCACGATGTTGGTGTCGCCGATGTCCGGGAACACCAGCGGCACGCTCGGCACCGCGCTGAGCCGGGCGAGCGCGGCGAAGAAGTAGTACGGGCCGTCGATCTTGTCCATCTCGCCGGTGGTCGAGCTGCCCACCACGATCGCCGGCCGGTACACCCGCCACGGCACCTGGTCCTGGGTGCGGACGAGCCGCTCGGACTCGAACTTCGTCCGGTGGTAGGCGGTGACCAGCCGCTGGCCCGCGTCGAACATCTCCTCGGAGAACCGGCCGCGGTAGTCGCCGGCGACCGCGACCGAGGACACGTGGTGCAGGCAGCCGGCCCGCAGCGTGGCGGCGAGGTCGATCACGTTGCGGGTGCCGTCGACATTGGCCGAGATGCTCGCGTCGTCGTCCGCGGCGATGTCGTACAGGGCGGCCAGGTGCACCAGGTGGTCGACGTGGCCGGTCAGCTCCGCCAGCGCGTCCTCGCGGACGCCGAGGCCCGGCTCGCGCACGTCGCCGAGCACCGGCCGGGTCTTCTCCACGTTCGGCCACTCGCGCGCGGCGGCGGCGAGCTTGTCCTGGGAGCGCTCGCGGACGAGCAGCCACACCCGCTCGGTGTCCGGCCGTGCCAGCAGTTCGCCGACGAAGTGCCTGCCGATCAGGCCGGTCGCCCCGGTAACCAGGTAGGTCGCCATCCCCTCGTCCCTTCCTCTCGGGTCACGCCGGTGCACAGCATTCCACTGCCGGCCGGCGGTCGCCTCACCCGTGGAAAACCAGGTGTGCCGCGGTGCGCGAGCGGCCACCGTCGGTGACTCGCGCCGCTCGCGGCTCAGGTGACCTGCGCGTGCGGCATGGTGCGGAACGCGTCCAGCACCTTCGGGTCCTGCAGCCGCATCCACTCGATGACCTGAGAGTACGTCGTGCACACGGTGTGCTCGCGGACGCACACCTCGGCCAGGAACTGCTCGGTGGCCGCGCTGAACGCGCCGCCGGACCAGTCGTTGAAGTGGGTGGCGACGGTCAGCGGGGCGCGGTTGGTGTTCAGCGCGGCCTGGTACGCCGCGCGGTAGGTGTCCAGCGTGACGTCGGTGAACTCCCTGTCCCGGGACGGGTCCTCGCGCGCGCCGTTGAGCGCGTACCAGAGGTTGTAGTCGGCCATGACGACCTTCTGCCCGCCCAGCGCCGGGACGCGGACCACCGGCACCGGGAACTCCCAGACGCCGGCACGCAGGTGCGGCCACGCCATGCCGGCCGAGGTTCCGCTGGCGTCGTAGGTGAGCCCGTGCCGGGTCAGCGCCGGCGCCAGCCGGTCGAAGGTGTCCTCCTGGCACGGGGTCCGGCCGCCCTTGACCGTCTTCTCGTCCACCAGCAGGCCGTGGCTGACCGCGTCGCGGAGGAATCCGAAGAACTGGTCCAGCTCGGAGTTCCACTGGGCGGTGGACCAGTCCGCGCCGCCGGGCTTGTTGTCGGCGCAGAAGTGGCCGTTGTAGTGGGTGCCGATCTCGTGCCCCTGCGCCACCGCGTCGTTGAGGTCCTCGATGCGGGTGGCGACCTCCTGCTCGGACCCGCCGAAGCTGATCGCCGCGTGGCCCGGCGGGTGGCCCGGCCCGGTGTACTCGGCGCGCCGGGAGTCGGGCAGCAGGTAGATGCCGGACAGGAAGGCGGTGACGTGCGCGCCGGCCCGCCGGGCGATCGGCAGTACCCGGCGCCAGTGGTCGTGCGAGCCCGCGCCGTCGAAGGAGAACAGCACGAACTGCGGCGGCTTCTCGCCCGGCCGCAGCGGGCGCATCCAGTCCGGTGGGGCGTCCGCGGCCGGGGTGCCACCGTCCTGGGCGGCCGGGCCGACGGTGCCGAGCCCCACCAGGATCGCGAACGTCAGCGCCAGCGCGAGGCCGGTGACGATCGGCCCCCAGCGACGCCTCATCACACCTCCCGACTCTGCTGTCCGTAAAGGCTAGGGAGAGTAGTAGCCGGTTTGGGGGACGCCAGGCCGGGGAGCTGGTCACAAATAGTGCAAGCGCCGACCCCCACCCAGCCGACCCGACCCCTGGCGCGGCCGACCCGACCCGCCGCGATGCGCCGAGGGGCGTCGGTCGGCGCGCTCGGGCAGGCGGGAGGCCGAGCCGGACCGGGAGTTGCCGCGCGTGGTGGGCCGGTTGGGTGGCGTGGGCGGTCGGTTCGGCGGTGGTGGGTCGGTTCGGTCGCGTGGGGGGTCGGGTGGGCGGTGTGGCGGGTCGGATGGGCCGCGTGCGGGTATCGCCACGCCCGGGGCGGGGAGCGGGCTAGTGTGGGCGCGCGATCGCGGCCGGCGGGTTCCTGCGTGACGATCACGCATTGGAGGGTAAAGTCGTCTTTACCCCATCGGGAACCGAACGGCATGGTTGGTCGTTGAATCCGGTGCAGGAGCCATCAGGCCCAGGAGGAACAGGTGCGTTCAACCAGTAATCCCGCGTTCCGGAACCTGCCGAGCGGCGGGTTCGGCGGCGGCTACGCGGGCTTCCAGACCCAGCCCCAGGGTGGCTCGCCGGGATACGGCGGCTACCAGGCGCCACCGACGACGGGTGATCGCCCGATGACGGTCGACGACGTGGTCACCAAGACCGCGGCGACGATCGGCCTGGCGTTGGTCACCGGGATCATCACGGCCATGGCCGTCCTGAGCGGGGCCATCAGCCCGTACCCGCCGATGATCATCGGCCTGCTCGTCGGCCTGGTCCTGTCCCTGGTCATCATCTTCAAGCGGACGCCGAACCCGGCGCTGGTGCTGACCTACGCCGCGGCCGAAGGCGTGTTCCTCGGCGCGATCACCGGTGTGTTCGAGGCCCTGGTGCCGGGCATCGCGCTGCAGGCGATCATGGGCACCACACTGGTGTTCATCACCATGCTCGTGGTCTACAAGACCGGTGCCATCCGGGTCACGCCCAAGCTGACGAAGTGGATCATCGGCGCCACGGTCGCGGCCGCGGGCCTGATGCTGATCAACCTGCTGCTGTCGTTGTTCGGCGTCAACATGGGCCTGCGTGACGGCGGCCCGATGGCGATCATCTTCAGCATCATCGTGATCGGCATCGCGGCGTTCAACTTCCTGCTCGACTTCGACATGGCCGACCAGATGATCCGGTCCGGCATGCCGTCGAAGTGGGCCTGGTACGCCGCGTTCGGCCTGATGGTCACCCTCGTGTGGCTGTACTTGGAGATCCTGCGTCTGCTGTACTACCTGCAGAGCGAGTAGCTTTTTCCGGGGGAGGGGGCGTCCGGCCGATCAGGGCCGGGCGCCCCTTCTGTATGTCGCGGGCTCACGAGCCGGCCTCCGTCCGCCGGGCGAGGCCGGTCGTGGACGCGGGGATCTCCAGCCCGCGAGCAGCCGCGCCGGGACGCGCCGAGCACCGCCGCCAGCGCCGACGGCGTGACCGGCCGCTCCTCGACGACCTCGCACAGCGGGCGCAGCCCGCGGGCCGGGTGGCGCAGCACGGCGGACGGGTTGCTCGGCCGGATGAACGCCACCTTCCGGTTCCTGCTCACCGGCGCGCTCGCGGTCGCGCTGTCACTCGTCCGGGTACCGGTGGTCTGCTCGCCGCCGCGAACGAGTGGGAACTCCCCGCGTAGTAAGGGGATCTCCCTGCGCGGCCCGTTTCGGCGGGTCCTACACTCGCATTCAGAGTTTTGTGAACCGACTCACGAGACAGCTTGTGAAGATTTTCACAAGGCTTCGGGCCGGTCAGGTTAGGTGCGCCTAACCCCGGGTCGCGAGTCGGCCACCCATAGGGTGCCCGACTGAGGGAGCGGGAAAGGACGGCGAAGGTGTCAGTACTCGCGGCTGCCAGCACATCTGTAGCACAGAACGAGAACGTGTCGGCGGGACTGGGGAGCTATCTTCCGTTGTTCCTGCTGTTCGTGCTGGCGGCGGCGTTCGCGTTGTTCTCCGCACTGCTCGGCCCGCTGCTCGGTCCCCGGCGCTACAACCGGGCGAAGTTCGAGGCATACGAGTGCGGCATCGAGCCGTCACCCCAACCGGTCATCGGTGGCGGCCGGGTCCCGGTCGCGTACTACCTGACCGCGATGCTGTTCATCCTCTTCGACATCGAGATGGTCTTCCTCTACCCGTTCGCCGTGTCCGCCGACGCGCTCGGCTTCTTCGGGCTGGTGGAGATCGTGCTGTTCATCGCGACGCTCGGCTTCGCGTACGCCTACGTCTGGCGGCGCGGCGGCCTCGACTGGAACTGACGGGAGGCGGACAGTCATGGGTCTCGAGGAACGACTCCCCAACGGAATCCTGCTGGCCAGCTTGGAGAAGCTGGTCAACTGGGGACGCAAGAACTCGCTGTGGCCGGCCACTTTCGGCCTGGCCTGCTGTGCCATCGAGATGATGACCACCGGCGGGCCCCGCTACGACATCGCCCGCTTCGGCATGGAGCGGTTCAGCGCGACGCCCCGGCAGGCCGACCTGATGATCGTCGCCGGCCGGGTGACCAACAAGATGGCCCCGGTGCTGCGCCAGATCTACGACCAGATGGCCGAGCCCAAGTGGGTGCTCGCCATGGGCGTCTGCGCCTCCTCCGGCGGCATGTTCAACAACTACGCGGTGGTGCAGGGCGTCGACCACATCGTGCCGGTCGACATGTACCTGCCCGGCTGCCCGCCCCGCCCGGAGATGCTGCTCGACGCCATCCTCAAGCTGCACGCGAAGATCCAGGACGAGCCGATCAACGCCCGCCGCGCCGCCCTGCGGGCCGAGCGCGGGGACCGCACCCCGATGATCCCGTCCTCCGTCAAGTACGCGAAGAAGTGAACGACATGGCCAGCGACGACAAGCCCGAGAACACCCCGGAGCCCGGCGGCGAGCAGTCCAGCGCCGAGCGGCCGGGCGAGATGGAGCAGCGCCCGGCCGCCGACGCCGCGCGGCCCGCCGCGCCCGGGGAGCCGCTGGTGGCCGGCAAGGCCAGGCGGGGCATGTTCAGCGTGTCCGGCACCGGCGACACCTCCGGCTTCGGCGGCCTGCGGCTGCCGGCCCACGTGGCCGCGCCGGCCGAGCGGCCCTACGGCGGCTGGTTCGACGAGTTCACCGACCAGATGCTCGGCTCCATGCGGGACAAGAAGATCCCCGCCGAGGCGATCCAGCAGGTGACCGTCGACCGCGGCGAGATCACCTACTACGTGCGGCCCGAGCATCTGGTCGGGCTCTGCCGGCTGCTGCGCGACGACCCCGCGCTGCGCTTCGAGCTCTGCAGCTCGGTGTCCGGAGTGGACTACGGGGCGGACTTGCCGCAGCGGATCCACTCCGTCTACCACCTGACCTCGATGACCTACCGCCGCCGCATCCGGCTCGAGGTGGCCATCGACTGGTCGGCGGAGGACGGCGGCAACCCGCACTGCCCGTCGGTCGTGGAGGTCTACCCGACCGCCGACTGGCAGGAGCGTGAGACCTGGGACATGTTCGGCATCGTCTACGACGGACACCCGGCGCTCACCCGGATCCTCATGCCGGACGACTGGGACGGCCACCCCCAGCGCAAGGACTACCCGCTGGGCGGCATCCCCGTCGAGTACAAGGGCGCGGAGATCCCGCCGCCGGACCAGCGGAGGGCGTACTCATGACTGTGCCGCCTCTCCGAATTTCAGAGTGTGGGTCTCGTCGGGCACGGACACTCCCGTTGGTCACGTACCTGTGGCCGGTTTGCGTTCCGTTCCCCTTGGGTGCGGTTGACATGCACGCGGCTTCGACACAGCGGAGGGCGTACTCATGACGGAGAACCTGTCCGACGTGACCACCGGGACCGACACCGGCACCGGCCGGCCGGCCGACCCGTACGCCGCCGAGCGGGACACCACCGAGGGCCGGATCTACACGGTCACCGGCGGCGACTGGGACACCGCGCTGTCCGACGCGATCTCCGACGAGCGCATCGTCATCAACATGGGGCCGCAGCATCCCTCCACGCACGGCGTGCTGCGGCTGGTGCTCGAGCTCGAGGGCGAGACCGTCACCCAGGCCCGGTCGGTGATCGGCTACCTGCACACCGGGATCGAGAAGAACACCGAGTACCGCACCTGGACCCAGGGCGTCACGTTCGTGACCCGGATGGACTACCTCGCCCCGCTGTTCAACGAGGCCGGCTACTGCCTCGCCGTGGAGAAGCTGCTCGGCATCACCGCGCCGCCGCGCGCGCAGGTCATCCGGGTGCTACTGATGGAGATCAACCGGATCGCCTCGCACCTGGTCGCGCTCGCGACCGGCGGCATGGAGCTGGGCGCGCTGACCGCGATGACCGCGGGCTTCCGCGAGCGCGAGGAGTGCCTGCACCTGCTGGAGTTCCTGACCGGGCTGCGGATGAACCACGCGTTCATCCGCCCCGGCGGCGTCGCCCAGGACCTGCCGGAGGGCTACGAGCAGGCCGTCGTCGAGTTCGTCAGGACGATGAACAAGCGGCTGCCGGACTACGACAAGCTGCTGACCGGCCAGCCGATCTGGAAGAACCGGCTGATGGGGATCGGCTACCTGCCGGTCGACGCCTGCCTCGCGCTCGGCGTGACCGGGCCGATCCTGCGCTCCGCCGGGCTGCCGTGGGACCTGCGCAAGACCGAGCCCTACCTCGGCTACGAGGACTACAACTTCGAGGTGCCGACCTCGACCGCGGCCGACTCCTACGCGCGCTACCTGCTGCGGGTCGAGGAGATGCACCAGTCGCTGCGGATCATCAACCAGGCGCTCAAGAAGCTCGAGCCCGGCCCGGTGATGGTCGACGACCCCAAGATCGCCTGGCCGGCCCGGCTCGCGATCGGCGCCGACGGCATGGGCAACTCGCTGGAGCACGTGCGCAAGATCATGGGTCAGTCCATGGAGGCGCTGATCCACCACTTCAAGCTGGTCACCGAGGGCTTCCACGTGCCACCCGGCCAGGTCTACACGGCGGTCGAGTCGCCGCGCGGCGAGCTCGGCTACCACGTGGTCTCCGACGGCGGCACCCGGCCGATGCGCGTGCACGTCCGCGAGCCCAGCTTCGTGAACCTGCAGTCCATGCCGGCGATGTCGGAGGGCGGCCTGGTCGCCGACGTCATCGCGGCCATCGCCTCGATCGACCCGGTGATGGGAGGAGTCGACCGGTGACCGAGCCCAACGAGCCTTTGTCCACGGGAGCCACCTACGGCGGCTCCAGCGTCGGCGCAGGGGACACCCACGTGGCCGCCGGCCCGGACGTCGACGTGGTCGCCGCGTCCGCGGTCAGCCCGGAGGAGACCGAGCGCCTGGTCACCGAGACCACGCCGGACCTGAGCGTGTTCGGACCGGACATCGTGGCGAAGGCGGGCGAGCTGATCGCCCGGTACCCGGAGTCCCGCTCGGCGCTGCTGCCCATGCTGCACCTGGTGCAGTCGGTCGAGGGCTATGTCAGCCAGGCCGGCATCCAGTTCTGTGCCGACCGGCTGGCGCTGTCCAACGCCGAGGTCAGCGCCGTCGTCACGTTCTACACGATGTACAAGCGCAAGCCGTGCGGCGAGCACCTGGTGAGCGTCTGCACCAACACGCTGTGCGCGGTGCTCGGCGGCGACGCGATCTACCGGACGCTGACCGAGCACCTCGGCGACGCCGAGGGCAACGGCGGCCCGCTCAAGCACGAGGACACCGCGGGCACGCCCGGCGAGCCCGGCTCGATCACCCTCGAACACGCCGAGTGCCTCGCCGCCTGTGACCTCGGCCCGGTGCTGCAGGTCAACTACGAGTTCTACGACAACCAGACGCCGGAGTCGGCGGTCGCGCTGGTCGACGCGCTGCGGCGCGGCGAGAAGCCAGCACCGACCCGCGGCGCGCCGCTGACCAGCCTGCGCGACGTCGAGCTGCAGCTGGCGGGGTTCTTCCCCGAGGACGAGGCCATCTTCCGCTCCGAGGTGGACGGTCCGTCGGCCGCGGTGGAGACCCTGCGCGGCGCCCAGCTCGCCGCGGACCGCGGCTGGACCGCCCCGACGATGCCGGAGAAGGCGCCCTCACTTCCGGAGGTCGACAGGAAATGACCCTCCCACGCGGCTACCGACCGCACCCAAGGGGAACGGGACGCAACCCAGCGACCGGTACGTACCGAACCGGACGGACCCAACGCATGGTGACCACACGTGTGAATTCCGGGGAGGCGGAACTATGACCCCGGATCCGGTGACCCCGGTCCTGACCAAGCGCTGGCTCTCACCCGAGTCGTGGCGGCTCGCGACCTACGAGCGGCTCGAGGGCTACACCGCCCTGCGCACCGCGCTCGCCGGCACCCCGGAGCAGCTGGTCGCGCTGGTCAAGGACTCCGGGCTGCGCGGCCGCGGCGGCGCTGGCTTCCCGGCCGGCGTGAAGTGGTCGTTCATGCCGCCCAACGAGGACAAGCCGCACTACCTGGTGGTCAACGCCGACGAGAGCGAGCCGGGAACCTGCAAGGACATCCCGCTGATGATGGCGGACCCGCACTCGCTGATCGAGGGTGCCATCATCGCCTCGTACGCGATGCGTGCGCACCGCTGCTTCATCTACGTGCGTGGCGAGGCGCTGCACTGCATCCGCCGGCTCAACGCGGCGGTGCGCGAGGCCTACGACGCGGGCTACCTCGGGCCGGACATCCTCGACTCCGGTTTCGCCCTGGACATCACCGTGCACGCGGGCGCCGGCGCGTACATCTGTGGCGAGGAGACGGCGCTGCTCGACTCGCTGGAGGGCCGCCGCGGCCAGCCGCGGCTCAAGCCGCCGTTCCCGGCCGCCGCGGGGGTGTACGGCATGCCGACCACGGTGAACAACGTCGAGACGATCGCCAGCGTGCCGTTCATCGTCAACGGCGGGTCCGACTGGTTCCGCACGATGGGCAGCGAGCGCTCGCCCGGCCCGAAGATCTTCTCGGTCTCGGGTCACGTGGAGAAGCCCGGCCAGTACGAGGCGCCCCTGGGCACCACGCTGCGCCAGCTGCTCGAGCTCGCCGGCGGCATGAAGGACGGCATCCCGCTGAAGTTCTGGACCCCGGGCGGCTCGTCCACCCCGCTGTTCACCGCCGAGCACCTCGACGTCCCGCTGGACTTCGAGGGCGCCGCGGAGGCGGGCTCGCTGCTCGGTACCACCGCGATCATGGTGTTCAACGAGACCGTGTCGGTGCCGTGGGCCGTGATGAAGTGGACCGAGTTCTACGAGCACGAGTCCTGCGGCAAGTGCACGCCGTGCCGCGAGGGGACTTTCTGGCTCGCCGGGATCCTGCAGCGGATGGTGGCCGGGCACGGCACCGAGTCCGACATCGAGACGCTGCTCGACGTCTGCGACAACGTGCTCGGCCGCGCGTTCTGCGCGCTCGGTGACGGCGCGGTCAGCCCGATCCAGAGCGGTATCCAGTACTTCCGGGACGAGTTCCTCGCGCTGTGCGAGGACAACAAGACGGCCAGCCCGGCGCTTGCGGGAGCTCACTAATGACTGCGACAGAGGAAAAGCCGGAGGCGGCGCCCGTGCCCGAGGGGCACGTGCGGCTGACCATCGACGGCGAGGACGTCGTCGCCCCCAAGGGCGAGCTGCTGATCCGCACCGCCGAGCGGCTCGGCACGGTCATCCCGCGGTTCTGCGACCACCCGCTGCTCGAGCCGGCCGGCGCCTGCCGCCAGTGCCTGGTCGAGGTGGAGATGGGCGGGCGGCCGATGCCCAAGCCGCAGGCGTCCTGCACGATCACGGTCGCCGACGGCATGGTGGTCAAGACCCAGCGGACCTCGCCGGTGGCCGACAAGGCCCAGCAGGGCGTGATGGAGCTGCTGCTCATCAACCACCCGCTGGACTGCCCGATCTGCGACAAGGGCGGCGAGTGCCCGCTGCAGAACCAGGCGCTCGCGCACGGCCGTGCGGACTCCCGGTTCCTGGAGGCCAAGCGGACCTGGCCCAAGCCGATCCCGATCTCGACGCAGGTGCTGCTGGACCGTGAGCGGTGCGTGAGCTGCCAGCGGTGCACCCGCTTCTCCGACCAGATCGCCGGAGACCCGTTCATCGACCTGTTCGAGCGCGGCTGGCGCCAGGAGGTCGCCATCGCGCAGGACAAGCCGTTCCAGTCCTACTTCTCCGGCAACACGATCCAGATCTGCCCGGTGGGCGCGCTCACCAGTGCCGCCTACCGGTTCCGTTCGCGACCGTTCGACCTGGTGTCCACGCCGAGCATCTGCGAGCACTGCTCGTCGGGCTGCGCCGAGCGCACCGACTGGCGGCGCGGCAAGGTGATGCGCAAGCTCGCCGGCGAGGACCCCGAGGTCAACGAGGAGTGGATCTGCGACAAGGGCCGGTTCGCGTTCCGGTACGTGACCGCGGCGGACCGGATCACCCGGCCCATGGTGCGCGACGCCGGGACCGGTGAGCTGGCCGAGACCTCGTGGACCGACGCGCTGCGGGTCGCCGCCGAGGGGCTGGCCAGGGCGCGGGACGGACAGGGCGTCGGCGTGCTGGCCGGCGGCCGGCTGACCGTCGAGGACGCCTACGCCTACGGCAAGTTCGCCCGGATCGCGCTGCGCACCAACGACGTCGACTTCCGGGCCCGCCCGCACTCGGCGGAGGAGCTGGAGTTCCTCACCTCCGCAGTGGTCGGCACGACCCCGGAGACCGGCGTGACGTTCCGGGCCATCGAGGCGGCGCCCGCGGTGCTGTGCGTGGCCCTGGAGCCGGAGGAGGAGGCGCCCATCGTCTTCCTCCGGCTGCGCAAGGCCGCCCGCAAGGGCCGTACCAAGGTGTTCCACATCGGACAGTGGACGTCCCCGGCGGTGGACAAGACGATCCGCCCGCACGGACCGGACAAGCCGCTCGCCGGCGCGCTGCTCGCCTGCCCGCCCGGCGGCGAGGCGGTCGCGGTCGCGGGCCTGGCGACCCACGCGCCGGACGTCACCGAGGCGCTCGGTGGCGCGGGCGCGGTCATCCTGGTCGGCGAGCGGGCCGCGCAGGTGCCCGGCCTGTTCACCGCGGTGGTCGAGCTGGCCGCGACGACCGGCGCCCGGATCGCCTGGATCCCGCGCCGCGCGGGCGAGCGCGGCGCGCTGGACGCCGGTGCGGTGCCGACCCTGCTGCCCGGCGGCAGGCTGGTCAGCGACGCGACCGCCCGCCTCGAGGTCGAGCGGGCCTGGGGCCTGGAGGCCGGCACGCTGACCGGCCGCCCGGGCCGGGACACCGCCGGGATCCTCGCCGCCGCGGCCGCCGGCAAGCTCGACGGCCTGGTGGTCGGCGGCCTGCAGACCGACGACCTGCCCGACCCGGGCCTCGCCGAGCGGGCACTGGACAGGGCGGGCTTCGTGGTGAGCCTGGAGCTGCGGGCGAGCGCGGTCACCGAGCGCGCCGACGTGGTGCTCCCGGTGGCGCCCGCGGTGCAGAAGTCCGGCAGCTACCTCAACTGGGAGGGCCGCCGCCGCGAGTTCGGCGCCACCCTCGAGGGCACCGGGGCGCTGTCCGACTGCCGGGTGCTCGACACGCTCGGCGTCGAGATGGACGTCGACCTGTTCACCCAGACCCCGCAGGCGGCCGCCGCGGACCTCGCCCGGCTGCCGGCCGTCGCGCGCTCCGCACCCCCGCCCGCCGAGGCCGCCGCCGAGGTGCCCACGCTCGCCGACGGCCAGGCGCTGCTCGCCACCTGGCGGCAGCTGCTGGACAACGGCTCGCTGCAGTCCGACGAGCCGCACCTGGCCGGCACCGCCCGCGCCACCGTCGCCCGGCTCTCGCCCGAGACCGCGGCGCGGATCGGGCTGAATGGCAACCCGGCGGTGACCGTCCGGACCGAGCACGGTTCGATCACCCTGCCGGCCGAGTACGCGGACCTGCCCGACGGGGTCGTCTGGCTGCCCGCGAACTCCGGTCCGGCCACCACCCGGCGCACGCTCGTCGCCGGGCACGGCGACGTCGTGACGGTGACCGCGGAGAACCTGCTCACCGGCTCGACCACCGACGGAGGCACAGCATGACGTCCCTCGTCTCACAGTCGCGTCCTCCCCGACCGCACCCAAGGGGAACGGGACGCAACCCGGCCACAAGTACGTGGTCAACGGGAGTTTCCGTCCCCAACGAGACGCGCAGTGTGAATCTCGGGGAGGCGGAACAGGCATGACCAGGGCCGAACTCCTCGCGGACGACCCGCTCTGGTTGATCCTGATCAAGGCGGTCGTGCTGCTGCTCATCGGGCCGGTCGCGACGATCGTCCTGATCATCTGGGAACGCAAGGCGATCGGCCGGATGCAGCAGCGGCCCGGCCCGAACCGGGTCGGCCCGAACGGCTACTTCCAGGCCATCGCGGACGCGATCAAGCTCCCGTTCAAGGAGCAGATCATCCCCGAGAGCGCGGACCGCAAGGTGTACTTCCTCGCTCCGGTCATCGCGGTGGTCCCGGCGATCCTGGCGCTCTCGGTCATCCCGTTCGGTCCCGAGGTGTCGATCTTCGGCGAGCGGACCGTGCTGCAGCTGGTCGACCTGCCGGTCGGCGTGCTCCTGGTGCTGGCCACATCGTCGCTGGGCGTCTACGGCATCGTGCTCGCCGGCTGGTCGTCCGGCTCGCCCTACCCGCTGCTCGGCGGGCTGCGCTCGGCCGCGCAGGTGATCTCCTACGAGATCGCGATGGGCCTGTCGATCGTGTCGGTGGTGCTCTACGCGCAGTCGCTGTCCACCGGGGACATCGTGCAGGCCCAGTCCAGCGGGTGGTACTTCTACCTGCTGATCCCGAGCTTCCTGATCTACATGGTCTCGATGGTCGGCGAGACCAACCGCGCGCCGTTCGACCTGCCGGAGGCGGAGTCGGAGCTGGTCGGCGGGTTCCACACGGAGTACAGCTCGATGAAGTTCGCGCTGTTCTTCCTCGCCGAGTACGTGAACATGGTGATCGTCTCGGCGTTCGCGACCACGCTGTTCCTCGGCGGGTACATGGCGCCGTGGCCGATCTCGCTGATCGACCACAACTACTTCAACAGTGGCTGGTGGCCGCTGCTCTGGTTCCTCGGCAAGATGTTCGTGCTGCTGTTCTGCTTCATCTGGGTGCGCGGCACGCTGCCCCGGTTCCGCTACGACCAGTTCATGCGGATCGGCTGGAAGTTCCTGGTGCCGGCCAACCTGGTGTGGATCGTGCTGATCGCGGGCCTGCGCACGCTGCGCGGCGAGAGCGAGGTGTCCACCGGCCAGATCCTCACCTACGGCGGCATCGTGCTGCTCGTGGTGATCGCGCTCGGCTTCGTGTTCGACCGCGGCGGCCGCGTCGAGGAGGACACCGACCAGGTGCCGATCACCGGCGGCGGCTACCCGGTCCCGCCGCTCGACCTCGAGATACCCAAGCCGTCGAAACGCAGGGCGGTGCGCGGCCGGTCCGCGCGGCGCCGGCCGGCGACCGTCGGTGGCGGCACCGGCGACGCGCGGCCCGATGCCGAGAAGGAGTCAGACGATGGGGATCTTTGATCCGCTCAAGGGCTTCGGTGTCACCTTCTCGACCATGTTCAAGAAGGTCGTCACCGAGGAGTACCCGGAGATCGGCGCGCCGGCCGCGCCCCGCTACCACGGGCGGCACCGGCTCAACCGGCACCCGGACGGCCTGGAGAAGTGCGTCGGCTGCGAGCTGTGCGCCTGGGCGTGCCCGGCCGACGCGATCTTCGTGGAGGGCGCGGACAACACCGAGGAGGCGCGCTACTCGCCCGGTGAGCGCTACGGCAAGGACTACCAGATCAACTACCTGCGGTGCATCGGCTGCGGCCTGTGCATCGAGGCCTGCCCGACCCGGTCGCTGACGATGATCAACGAGTACGAGATCGCCGACGACAACCGGCAGGACCTGATCTACACCAAGGAGGACCTGCTCGCCCCGCTGCTGAAGGGGATGGAGCAGCCGCCGCACCCGATGCGCCTCGGCGACACCGAGCAGGACTACTACGTCGACGCGCCGCGGCTGGCCCGCAAGTGGGGCTACCCCGACCCGGTGGATGGGGAGGTCAAGTGAGCACGGCGGTCGTACTCGCCCAGGGCGTGCAGAACACCATGTCCACCGGCGAGTCCATCTCGTTCTGGGTGCTGGGGCCGCTGGCCCTGCTGGGCGCGCTCGGCATGATCTTCGCGAAGAACGCGGTGCACTCGGCGCTGTTCCTGGTGCTCACGATGCTGAGTCTCGGCGCGCTGTACATGGTCCAGCAGGCGCCGTTCCTCGGCTTCGTGCAGATCATCGTCTACACCGGCGCGATCATGATGCTGTTCCTGTTCGTGCTGATGCTGGTCGGCCGGGACTCCTCGGACTCGGTGGTCGAGGTGCTGCGCGGGCAGCGGTTCGCCGCGACCGTGCTCGGCATCGGCCTCGCGGCCCTGGTGGTCACCGCGGTGGCCCGGTCGCTGACCTCGGTCACCCCGGTCGGGCTGACCGGCGACGCGGCCAACGGCGGCAACGGGAACGTGGAGAACATCGGCCGGTCGATCTTCACCGACTGGCTGTTCCCGTTCGAGCTCACCTCGGCGCTGCTGATCACCGCGGCCGTCGGCGCGATGGTGCTCGGCTATGTCGACCCGCACACCCGCGGCCGCCGCACCCAGCGCGAGCTGGTCGAGGCCCGCTTCCGCGGCGAGTACGACCGCCCGTCGCCGCTGCCCGGCCCGGGCGTGTTCGCGACCGCCAGCTCGGTCGCCACCCCGGCGCTGCTGCCGGACGGGTCGGTCGCGCCGGAGTCGCTGTCCCGGCTGATCGACTCCGCGGCCGCCGAGGAGTTCGACGAGGAGCGCAAGGCCGTCGCCGGTCAGTCCCGCGCCCCCGAGGGCCGCGCCCTCAACCCGTCGCCCACCCGGGAAGGCGAGTCATAATGACCCCTACGGTCTATCTGCTGCTCTCCGCGCTGTTGTTCACCATCGGTGCCGTCGGCGTGCTGGTGCGGCGCAACGCCATCGTGGTGTTCATGTGCATCGAGCTGATGCTGAACGCGGTGAACCTGTCGCTGGTCACCTTCGCGCGCATCAACGGCTCGCTGGACGGCCAGATCATGGCGTTCTTCGTGATGGTGGTGGCCGCCGCGGAGGTCGTGGTCGGCCTGGCGATCATCATGTCGATCTTCCGTACCCGCCGTTCGGCCTCGGTCGACGACGCCAACCTGCTGAAGTACTGAGGGGAAGGCCGTGACTGGTACTCACATCGTGGCCCAGCAGGTCCACGAGGCCTCCGGCATGGCGGGCTCCGCCTGGCTGCTGGTGCTGTTCCCGGTGATCGGCGCGGTCGTGCTGCTGTTCGGCGGCCGGCGCACGGACGCCTGGGGCCACCTGCTCGGCTGCCTGACCGTCGTCGCGTCGTTCGTCTACGGCCTGATGCTGTTCTTCTCCACCACCGGCCTGGAGGAGTCCGAGCGGGTCCAGAACGTCTCGCTGTTCGACTGGATCCCGGTCGGGTCGCTGCAGGTCGAGTTCGGCCTGCGCATCGACCCGCTGTCGATCAGCTTCGTGCTGCTGATCACCGGCGTCGGCGCGCTGATCCACATCTACTCGATCGGCTACATGGCCGAGGACGCGGACCGGCGGCGGTTCTTCGGGTACTTCAACCTGTTCGTCGCCGCGATGCTCATCCTGGTGCTGGGCAACGGGTTCGTGACGCTCTACCTCGGCTGGGAGGGCGTGGGCCTGGCGTCCTACCTGCTGATCGGCTGGTACACCAACCGCCCGTCCGCGGCGACCGCGGCCAAGAAGGCGTTCCTGATGAACCGGGTCGGCGACGTCGGCCTGGCACTGGCGATCTTCATCATGTTCGCCGAGCTCGGCACCACGCAGTACACCGAGGTCTTCGGCAACCTCGACCAGCTCTCGCCCGGCACGATCACCGCGCTGACCCTGCTGCTGCTGCTCGGCGCGTGCGGCAAGTCCGGCCAGTTCCCGCTGCAGGCGTGGCTGCCCGACGCTATGGAGGGCCCGACCCCGGTCTCCGCCCTGATCCACGCCGCGACGATGGTCACCGCCGGCGTGTACCTGGTGGCCCGGGCCAACCCGATCTACATGCAGAGCGCGGACGGCCGGCTCGTGGTGGTCATCATCGGCGCGATCACGCTGCTGCTCGGGGCGATCATCGGCTGCGCCTACGACGACATCAAGAAGGTCCTCGCGTACTCCACGGTGAGCCAGATCGGCTACATGATGCTGGCCGTCGGCCTCGGCCCGTTCGGGTTCGCGCTCGGCATCATGCACCTGCTCACGCACGGCTTCTTCAAGGCGGGGCTCTTCCTCGGCGCCGGGTCGGTCATGCACGCCATGAACGACGAGGTCGACATGCGCAAGTACGGCGGGCTGGCGCGGCTCATGCCGGTCACGTTCGTCACGTTCGGCTTCGGCTACCTCGCGCTGATCGGCATCCCGCCGTTCTCCGGCTACTTCTCCAAGGACGCCATCATCGAGGCGGCGTTCGGCGAGGAGGGCTGGCGCGGCTGGGTGTTCGGCGGCGCGGCGATGCTGGCCGCCGGGCTGACCGCGTTCTACATGACCCGGCTGATGCTGATGACCTTCTTCGGCAAGCAGCGCTGGAAGGAGCTCAAGTCCGACGACGGGCGCGAGTTCCACCCGCACGAGTCCGGCAGCGTGATGACCGTCCCGATGATCCTGCTGGCGATCGGCTCGATCGGCGCCGGCTGGTTCTTCGCGAGCGGCGACCGGCTGTCCGGCTGGCTCGCGCCGTCGCTGGGGACGCTGCGGGAGACCGAGCACACGGTGATCGACCACAACCTGATCCCGTGGCTGACGATCGGCCTGTCGCTGCTGGGCGTGCTGATCGCGTGGCTGGCCGTCGGCCGCCGCGACGTGCCGGTGGTCAAGCCGGACCCGGTGTCGTTCCCGGTCCGCGCGGCCCGCAAGGACCTCTACGGCAACGCGCTGAACGAGGCGCTGGTGGCCCGGCCGGGAACCTGGCTCGCCCGCGCGCTGGTCTATGTGGACAACAAGGGAGTTGACGGGCTGGTGAACGGCATCGCCGCCGCGCTCGGCGGCAGTTCCGGCCGATTGCGCAGGCTACAGACCGGGTTCGTGCGCTCCTACGCGGCGACCATGCTCGGCGGCTCGATCCTGGTCCTGGTGGCGTTCTTGGCAGTGAGGTACGCATGACTGTTCCGCCTCTCCGGAATTCTTTGTGCTGGTCTCGTTGGGAGCCCACGTTCCCGTTGACCACGTACTTGTGGCTGGTTTGCGTTCCGTTCCCCTTGGGTGCGGTTGGGGAGCGCTCGGCTTTGACACAGGAGGCGGTGGCATGACCTCCACGTCGTCTTCGGCGTTGCTCGTCGCGTTGTTGCTGATCCCGCTGGTGGGCGCGGTCGTCGTGGTGGCCCTGCGGGACAACGACAAGCTCGCCAAGCAGACCGCGCTCGGCTTCTCGGTCGTCGAGTTCGTCGTCGCGGTGATCTCGTGGATCGCCTACGACCCCGGCGGCGCGCGGCTGCAGCAGCACTTCTCGCTCGACTGGATCCCGGCGTTCGGCGTGCACCTGTCGTTCGGTGTGGACGGCATCGCGCTGGTGATGATCGCCGTGATCGGGCTGCTGGTGCCGCTGGTGATCGGCGCGGGCTGGACCGAGAAGCTGCCGGCCGAGCGTTCCGCGGGCGGGTTCCTCTCGCTGATCCTGCTGCAGCAGGCCATCACGGTCGGCGTGTTCGCCGCCACCGACGTGTTCGTGTTCTACGTGCTGTTCGAGATCATGCTGATCCCGATGTACTTCCTGATCGGGTCCTACGGTGGTCCGCGCCGGCAGTACGCGGCGGTGAAGTTCTTCCTCTACTCCTTCCTCGGCGGCCTGATCATGCTGGCGTCCGCGATCGGCGCCTACTCGATGGCCTCCGACGAGCTCGGCTCCGGCACGTTCGACTGGGCGACGCTGGTGCGGGTGGTCAGCGACGCGCCCCTGGAGAACCAGATCTGGATCTTCCTCGGCTTCTTCCTCGCGTTCGCGGTGAAGGCGCCGCTGGTGCCGCTGCACACCTGGCTGCCGGACGCGGTCGCGGAGGCGCCGATCGGCGTCGCCGTGCTGCTGGTCGGCATCCTGGACAAGGTCGGCACGTTCGGCTTCCTGCGCTACCTGCTGCCGATGACCCCGGACGCGAGCACCACGCTGTCCCCGCTGGTGCTGGTGATGGGCGTGGCCGGCATCCTCTACGGCGCGCTGCTGGCCACCATGCAGCGGGACATGAAGCGGTTCATCGCCTACGTGTCGATCGCGCACTTCGGGTTCATCGCCGTGGGCATCTTCGCGTTCTCCACGCAGTCCGAGGTCGGCGCGGTGTCCTACATGGTCAACCACTCGATCGCCACCGGGATGCTGATCCTGGTGATCGGCATGGTCATCGCCCGCGGCGGCTCCACCCAGATCGCGGACTACGGCGGCATGGCCAAGCTGACCCCGCTGCTCGCGGGCGTGTTCCTGCTGGCCGGCCTGTCGACACTGTCGCTGCCCGGCACGAACTCGTTCATCAGCGAGTTCCTGGTGCTGATCGGCTCCTACGGCAACGAACCGGTCTACACGATCCTCGCCACGGTCGGCATGATCATGGCGGCGCTGTACGTGTTGTGGCTCTACCAGCGGGTGTTCCACGGTCCGGTGCGCGGCAACGCGCTGGTCGGCGTCGCGGGCGGTCCGGGTACGGCGATCGCCCCCGAGGTCGGCGCGCGCAAGGAGGTCCGCGACCTGTCCGGCCGGGAGAAGCTGGTCCTCGCCCCGCTGGTGGCGCTCGTCCTGGCGATCGGGTTCTACCCGGCGCCGGTGCTCGACGTGATCACCCCGACCGTCCAGACCACGCTCGACAGTGTCGGCGTCACGGATGGAGGCAACTGAGTTGTCCGCACTCGTTTCCACCGCGGTCCTCGCCGCCCAGGAGGGCAAGGAGACGCTCGCGCCGATCAACTACCCGGCGATCATGCCGATGTTGATCATCCTCGGCGCGGCCTGCGTCGGCGTGCTGATCGAGGCGTTCCTGCCCCGGCACCAGCGCTGGCCGTTCCAGGTGTTCCTGACGCTCGTGGCGCTCGTCGGCGCGGGCCTGGCGATGGCGCTCTACATGACCGACGCGCCCGCCGACGGCGAGCTGACGCTGTCCAACACGATCGCGGTCGACCGCCCCGCGCTGTTCCTGTGGGGCACGCTGCTCGCGCTCGCGCTCGGTGCCGTGCTGATGATCGCCGACCGGTCGGTGGAGCCGGGCGGCGCGTTCGTGGCGCAGGCGGCGATCCGGCCGGGCACCGTGCAGGACCGCGAGCAGCGGCTGGGCGCGCACCCGGCCCGGCAGGACGCGGCGCGGTTCCAGATGCAGACCGAGGTGTTCCCGCTGACGCTGTTCGCGCTCGGCGGCATGATGGTCTTCTGCTCGGCGAACGACCTGCTGACGATGTTCGTGGCGCTCGAGGTGCTGAGCCTGCCGCTGTACCTGATGTGCGGCCTGGCCCGGCGGCGCCGGCTGCTCTCGCAGGAGTCGGCGGTCAAGTACTTCCTGCTCGGCGCGTTCGCGTCGGCGTTCTTCCTCTACGGGCTGGCGCTGCTGTACGGCTACGCGGGATCGGTGCGGCTGGCCGACATCGCGAACGCCGCGGCCGGCTCGGACCGGTCGGACACGCTGCTGTTCGGCGGCATGGCGCTGCTGATCGTCGGCCTGCTGTTCAAGGGCTCGGTCGGCCCGTTCCACGCGTGGACGCCGGACGTCTACCAGGGCGCGCCGACGCCGATCACCGCGTTCATGGCGGCGTGCACGAAGGTCGCCGCGTTCGGCGGGATCCTGCGCGTGCTGTCGGTCGGCCTGGAGTCGACCCGGTGGGAGTGGCGCGGCGTGCTGTGGGGCGTGGCGATCGTGTCGATGGTGATCGGCGCGGTGCTCGGCCTGACCCAGACCGACATCAAGCGGATGATCGCCTACTCGTCGATCGCGCACGCCGGCTTCCTGCTGATCGGCGCGATCGTGCTGACCCCGCAGGGTGTCTCGTCGACGCTGTTCTACCTGCTGGCCTACGGCTTCACCACGGTGGCCACGTTCGGCGTGATCTCGCTGGTGCGCGACGCCGACGGCGAGGCGACACACCTGTCGCAGTGGGCGGGCCTGGCGAAACGCTCGCCGCTGGTGGCCGGGGTGTTCACGTTCCTGTTGTTGGCCCTCGCGGGCATCCCGCTGACGTCGGGCTTCATCGGCAAGTTCGTGGTGTTCTCCGCGGCGCTGTCCGACGGCATGGCGCCGCTGGTGGTCATCGCGCTCGTGGCGTCCGCGGTGGCGGCGTTCTTCTACCTGCGGGTGATCGTGCTGATGTACTTCAGCGAGCCCGCTCCGGACGGCCCGACGGTGACCGTGCCGGGCGCGTTCACGACGGCCGCGATCACCCTCGGCGTCGTGGTCACCCTGCTGCTGGGCCTGATCCCCGCGTTCGCGCTCGACTGGGCCAACGCGGGCAACTTCGCCCTGCAGTGACCGCCGCCGGCCGCTTCGCCGCCCCGGACGGTCTGCTGCTCGCCTGGCACGAGCGGGGCTCGGGCGCGCCGGTCGTGTGCGTGCCGGGCGGACCGGCGCGGGCGTCGGTCTACCTGGGCGACCTCGGCGGGCTGTCCGCGCACCACCGCCTGGTGCTGCTGGACAGCCGCGGCAGCGGCGACTCGGCCGTGCCCGACGACCCGGACAGCTACCGGTGCGACCGGCTCGTCGAGGACGTCGAGGCGCTGCGCGCCCACCTGGGGCTCGAGCGGATGACGCTGCTCGCGCACTCCGCCGGCGGCAACGTCGCCACCCTGTACGCGGCCCGGTACCCGCACCGCCTGGACCGCATGGTGCTCGTCGCGCCCGGCTGGCGGACCACCGGTCTCGACCTCGACGACGAGGAGTGGTTCGCGGCGATCCGCCGCCGCGAGCACGAGCCGTGGTACGCCGAGGCGTACGCGGCCGTGGTGCGGTGGAACGAGGGCGACATCACACCGGCGGTCAGGCTGGCCGCCGCACCGCTGTTCCACGGCCGGTGGACCGCCGAGGCGGCCGAGTCCGCCGCCGCCGAGGAGGCGCAGCGCTCGCCGGCCGCGGCGGCCGGGTTCGGGGCGCCCGGCGCGTTCGGCGACCCGGCGCGGACCCGTGCCGCGCTGGCCCGGGTGAGCGCGCCGGTGCTGCTGGTCGGCGGCGAGCTCGACCCCGCCCCGACCCCGCGGCTGCTCGGCGAGTACGCCGCGCTGTTCCCGGCGGGCCGTGCCGGGGTGCAGGCCGGTGCCGGGCACTTCCCGTGGCTGGACGACCCGGCGGTGTTCGTCGCCACCGTGACCGCATTCATGACGTGAACGATTCGGCCGGACATTAGGCTGGTCCCAGTATTCGAGTGGGGAGCGATGCCGACATGACTGCCGACCCGGCCGTGCCGCGGCTACCTGCTTCGCTCGGGCTCGACCGGGCTGACCCCGCCCTCGTCGAGTCCGTCGGCGGCGGGCTGGTCAAGGTGGAGGAACTGCTGCGCACCGTCGTCCGCAGCGACGTCGAGTTCGTCAACGAGGCCGCGACCCATCTGGTCAGGGCCGGCGGGAAGCGCTTCCGCCCGCTGTTCACCCTGCTGTCCGCCACGGTGTCCGGCGAGATCAACGACGACGTCGTCACCGCGGCGGCCGCCGTCGAGCTCGTCCACCTCGCCACGCTCTACCACGACGACGTGATGGACGAGGCGACGATGCGCCGCGGCGAGGAGAGCGTCAACGCCCGCTGGGACAACACGATCGCCATCCTCACCGGCGATTTCCTGTTCGCGCACGCCTCCGCCCTGGTGGCCGACCTCGGCAGCGACGCCGCGCGCATCATCGCCGAGACCATGGGCGAGCTCGTCACCGGGCAGATGCGCGAGACCGTCGGCCCGCTCGACGGCGACGACCCCGTGGTGCACTACCTCGCCGTCATCGGGCAGAAGACCGGCTCGCTCATCGCGACGGCCGGGCGCTACGGCGGCATGTTCTCCGGGGCGCCCGCCGCGCACATCGACGCACTGCACCGCTTCGGCGAGCTGATCGGCACCGCGTTCCAGATCTCCGACGACATCATCGACATCGCGTCACCGGCCGACGAGTCCGGCAAGACCCCGGGCACCGACCTCCGCGAGGGCGTGCTGACCCTGCCGATGCTCTACGCGCTGTCACCGGAGTACACGAGCGGCGGGCCCGACCCCCGGCTGCGCGAGCTGCTCGCCGCCCCGATCGCCGACGACGACCTGGTCGACGAGGCGTTGACGCTGCTCAGGAAGTCCCCCGGGCTCGAGCGGGCGGTGCATACCCTCACCGAGTACGCCGACCGCGCCCGGGCCGAGCTCACCGGGCTTCCCGAGTGCCCGGCCCGCGAGGCGCTGGACATGCTGGCACGCTACGTGGTGGCGCGTACCCGCTGAGCGACCAGGGGATGGTCACGCAGCGTGTCCTGGTCACGAAACGGACCGGCTGGTGATAGCCGCTACACCGACCGCAGTAGCCTGAGCACCGCTTGCAGCGTCGCGGTGGCGCGCGGAGGGAGTTAGGGCCAATGCCGATCTTCGGGCAGGTCTGGTTGTGGAGTTCACTCGCCTTCCTGCTCGGAGCCCTGCTCTGCTGGGCGTTGGTGGCCCTGCCGGCCCGCAGACGGGTCGGTCAGCTGGAGGCCGAGCTTGCCTCCCGCGGGCGGCGGCAGGCCGCCGCCGGCCCGTTCGACCGCCGCCGGCCGCAGGACCACGACGACACCTTCGGCGACACCTACGGTGACGACTACGGCGACGAGCGCGCCGGGGACCGCGGCGGCCGGCGCGCGATGATGCCCGGCCTCGACCGGTCCGAGGAGTCCGCGGAGCCGCTCACCCGCGCCTACGCGATGTCCGGCACCCGGGAGGCCGACCGCCCGCGGGCCGGCTCGCGCTCGCCGTTCGACGGCGGGCTCACCACCGCGCCGGAGACCGACACCGAGCTCGCGGACGGTCCGGGTGCGGGCGCCACCCAGTACCTGGACGTCTCGTCCGGCTCGCTCGCCGCCCGGTCCCTGGAGGCCCCGCCCGAGGTGCCGCCCCAGCCGGAGGGCCGCGGCTGGTTCGACGACGAGGCCGGACGGCAGGGCGAGCCGCTCGAGGCCATCACCCTGCTGAACACCCCGCTGCCGGGCGGCATCGACTCGCGTCTCGTCGACGACGAGGCGCCCGAGGCGGAGTCCGACCAGGGCGGCACGGTCTTCACCCAGCGCACGCACCCGATCCCGGGCGAGGTGATCCGCCGGATCGACGAGGCCGGCCGGCCCGGGGCGGCCGCCGACGAGCCGGCGGACGGGCTGGTGGACGACCTCGGCGACACCGGGCAGGACACCGCGAGCCGCGCGGAGCCGACCGTCGCATCAGGACCCGCCGCCACGCCGGAGGAGGACGACGACGGGATTCGTCAGGGTCCGCGGGTAATCTCGCCGCCGAAGCCGGAGGCTGAGCCGACGGGGACGGCTCCGGCGCACGGCGCGCACGGCCAGACCGAGGTCATGCCCGCGCACACCATCGGGTCGCCCCCCGAGGTGTCCGCGCGCGGACGACGTTCCGCCGCCGACAAGAGCCGACGAGGGACCGACGAGCCGAAGATCATGCCTGGAGTGACCGTTCGCAGCGAGCCCACCGGCAATCCCTTACCGAAGCGCATACCGAGCAAACCGCGGGGCCACACGCCGTTCGGCGTGCAGACCAAGCAGCCCGAGCCCGCCACGGACGCCGCCGCCGAGCCGGCCCGGGCCCTGTTCGAACCGATCGTGCCGGCCGAGGACGCGCCCGCGGTGCCGCCGCCGCACCGGGTGCGCGGCGAAGGCGGTGAGGGCCGTGGCCCGTTCGGTCCCGGTTCGGCGATGCCCCTGCCCGGCGGTGCCTCGCCGTCGCCGGAGTTCACGATCAAGGCGAGCGTGAGCGCGTTGCGGTACTGCACACCGGAGTCGCCCCAGTTCGGCCGCACGGTGGCGGAGGTCTGGTTCAAGACCCCGGCCGACGCGGAGCGGGTCGGTTTCCGCCCGGTCGGCTGAGAACCCGACGCCGGAAAAAGCGGCCGTCACCTGGTGCCCTATTGTTCACGCCACACCGGTGATCGTGACCCAAGCCGTCGTTCGCTAGGAGGCAGGCGCCGTGAAGTGGTTTAAGAGGCTGTTCGGCAATTTCGGTTCGCCCGCGGAGCAGGAAACCCCGACCACACCCGCGCCTGCGGTGACGCCGGAGCCGGCCGCGAAGCCCGAGCCGGCGGCCCGCCGAGCCCGCCGCCGAGGCCGAGACACTGGCCGAGACCGAGACGCCGGCCGACCCCGCGATCAACACGCTCGACCGGGAGCGTGAGGCGGCCACGCTGCCCGAGCCCGCGGCCGAGGAGCCCGTCGCGGAACCCACCGCCGAGGCCGCTTCGGCCGTCGAGCCCGCTCCCGTTGCCGAGCCCGCTCCTGCGGAGGCTGCCGAGCCTGCTGCTCGAGGCCGCTCCGGCAGCCGAGGGGGCCGCGCCGGTCGCCGAAGTCCCCGCGAGCCCGGAACCGGCCGCCGCGACGACCGTCGCCGAGGCCGTGGACGCGCCCGCGGCCGGCGAGGAGGGCCCGTTCGGGCCCGGCTCGGCCAAGCCGCTCGCCGACGGCGCCGCCCCGGGCGAGGAGTTCACCGTCAAGGGCAAACGTTCCTCGAAGCTGTTCCACACCGCCGAGTCGCCCTACTTCGGCCGCACCAAGGCCGACGTCTGGTTCAAGACCCCGGCCGACGCGGAGAACGCCGGCTTCGCCGCCTGGAACCACAAGAAGAAGGCCGCCGCCGGCAAGTAGCCGTCAGCCCTGACGACCCACGACCCCCCCGCCACCGATCCCCCCGGCCACCGATCCCTCAGTGCACCGTCCAGGTGTCGTTGCCGTTGAGGAGGGTTTGGAGGTTGGGGGGGTTTGTTTGGGTGGCGGTGGTGGTTTGGTGGCGGGTGTGGTCGTCGTAGGTGGGGCGGGTGGTGTTGCGGTAGATGCCGGTGATGGTGTGGGTGAGGTCTTGGGTGGAGAGGCGGGAGAGGGCGAAGGCGTAGCTGGGGTCGGTGAGGGTGGTGTCGTGGGTGATGATGTGGTCGGGGTGGGTGGTGGCGGTGGGGGTGATGTGGAGGGTGCCGTGGTGGTCGTGGGTGATGGCGTGGTTGTTGTTGGGGCCGAAGGTGATGGGTTGGCCGTGGGTGAGGGGGATGTTGTGGTGGGTGGGGTTGGGTTGTTTGAGGGTGTCGAAGGCGCCGTCGTTGAAGATGGGGCAGTTTTGGTAGATCTCGATGAGGGCGGTGCCGCGGTGGGTGGCGGCGGCGGTGAGGATGTCGGTGAGTTGGGTGCGGTCGGTGTCGAGGGTGCGGGCGACGAAGGTGGCTTCGGCGCCGAGGGCGAGGGAGAGGGGGTTGAAGGGGTGGTCGGGGGAGCCCATGGGGGTGGATTTGGTGAGTTTGCCTTGTTCTGAGGTGGGGGAGTATTGGCCTTTGGTGAGGCCGTAGATGCGGTTGTTGAAGAGCAGGATGTTGAGGTTGATGTTGCGGCGGAGGGCGTGGATGAGGTGGTTGCCGCCGATGGAGAGGGCGTCGCCGTCGCCGGTGATGACCCAGATGGAGAGGTCGGGGCGGGTGGTGGCGAGGCCGGTGGCGATGGCGGGGGCGCGGCCGTGGATGGAGTGCATGCCGTAGGTGTTCATGTAGTAGGGGAATCGGGAGGAGCAGCCGATTCCGGAGATGAACACGATGTTTTCGGGTTGTAGTCCGAGGGTGGGGAGGAAGGCTTGGATGGTGTTGAGGACGATGTAGTCGCCGCAGCCGGGGCACCAGCGGACTTCCTGGTCGGATTTGAAGTCCTTCGCCTTCTGCGGCACATCGGTGGTGGGTACTCCGGCCAGCCCGCCCAGTGCGGGCAGCCCGAGGTCCACGGCGGTCATGCCGGAACTCCTTCCAACTGGTTGAGGTGCTCGGTGAACACGTGCTGCAGTTCCTCCGCCTTGAACGGCAGTCCCGCGACCTTGTTGTAGGGCATCGCGTCCACGAGGTACTTCGCCCGCAGCAGCATGGCGAGCTGGCCCATGTTCATCTCCGGGATGACCACGCGGTCGTAGGAGCGCAGCACCTCGCCCAGGTTCGCGGGGAACGGGTTGAGATGGCGCAGGTGCGCCTGGGCGATCGCCATGCCCTGCCCGCGCACCCGCCGGCACCCCGCGCCGATCGGGCCGTAGCTGGACCCCCAGCCCAGCACCAGCAGCCGCGCGTCGCCGGTGGGGTCGTCGACCTCCATGTCCGGCACGTCGATGCCGTCCACCTTGGCCTGGCGGAGCCGGACCATGCGGTCGTGGTTGTCCGGGTCGTAGGAGATGTTGCCCTTCCCGTCCGCCTTCTCCAGCCCACCGATCCGGTGCGCCAGGCCCGGGGTGCCCGGGATGGCCCATTCGCGGGCGAGCGTCTCGGTGTCGCGGACGTAGGGCCAGTGCTCGTCGCTGCCGTCGAGCGCGTTCGGCTCGGTGGCGAACGTGACCCGCAGGTCGGGCAGGTCCGCGACGTTGGGGATCAGCCACGGTTCGGAACCGTTGGCGATCGCGCCGTCGGAGAGCAGCAGTACCGGTGTGCGGTACGTCAGCGCGATCCGGGTGGCCTCCAGGGCGGCGTCGAAGCAGTCGCCCGGTGACCGGGGGGCGATGACCGGCACGGGCGACTCGCCGTTGCGGCCGAACATGGCCTGCAGCAGGTCGGCCTGCTCGGTCTTGGTCGGCAACCCGGTCGAGGGCCCGCCCCGCTGCACGTCGATCACCACCAGCGGCAGCTCCGACATCACCGCCAGACCGATCGTCTCGGACTTGAGCGCGATGCCGGGCCCCGAGGTGGTGGTCACCCCGAGCGAGCCGCCGTAGGCCGCGCCCAGCGCGGCAGCGACGCCGGCGATCTCGTCCTCGGCCTGCATCGTCGTCACGCCGAAGTTCTTGTGCTTCGACAGCTCGTGCAGGATGTCCGAGGCCGGCGTGATCGGATAGCTGCCCAGGAACACCGGCAACCCCGAACACTGGCCGGCCGCCACGATCCCGTAGGACAACGCCATGTTCCCGGTGATCTGCCGGTAGGTGCCCGGCGGGAACTCCGCCGGCGGGACGTCATAGGTGACCGCGAACGACTCGGTGGTCTCGCCGTAGTTCCAGCCCGCCCGGAACGCCAGCACGTTCGCCTCGGCGATCTCCGGCCTGCGTGCGAACTTCTCCCGCAGGAACCGCTCGGTGCGCTCGGTCGGCCGGTGATACATCCACGACAGCAACCCCAGCGCGAACATGTTCTTGGAGCGCTCGGCGTCCTTCTTCGACAGCCCGGTCTCCTTGAGCGCGCCCTGGGTGAGGGTGGCCATCGCGACCGGGAAGACCTGGAAGCTGGACAGCGAGTCGTCCTCCAGCGGGTTGGTCTCGTAGCCGACCTTGGTCAGGTTGCGCTTGGAGAACTCGTCGGTGTTCACGATGACGGTGCCGCCGACCGGAAGGTCGCCGATGTTGGCCTTGAGGGCGGCCGGGTTCATCGCCACCAGCACGTCGGGCCGGTCACCCGGGGTGAGGATGTCGTAGTCGGCGAAGTGGATCTGGAAGCTGGACACACCGGGCAGCGTGCCCGCGGGCGCGCGGATCTCGGCGGGGAAGTTCGGCAGCGTCGCCAGGTCGTTGCCGAAGGCGGCGGCCTCCGAGGTGAACCGGTCACCGGTCAGCTGCATGCCGTCGCCCGAGTCGCCCGCGAACCTGATCACGACGCGGTCGAGCTTGGTCACCTTGGTGGCTCTGAGATTCGCCAGCTTGCCGTTTCCCCCGTTCCCGCTGGTCTCCATGATCTTCTCGGTCCCTCCATTGCACTGCTACGTGCTCACCTGTTCACCCTATCCGCGCCAGCGCCACCGGCTCCTTGCCGGCAAGGGTATTCGCGTCCCAGCTCACAGTCGGATCTCTCAGATCGTGGGACGACCGTTACGCCAGGCGGGACGATGCCACGCGGGCGGTGCCGATGGTAGGCGGCGCGGAGCAGGGATCGGCAGAGTGATGGTGGTCTACCCGCCGACCTCCGGCGCGGGCGGCCGTTCGAGCAGCGTGGAGAGGACGACGGTGGACACCGTGCGGTCGATCATGTCGACCGCGCGGAGGCGCTCGAGGGCGTCCTCGAGGTGGTGGATGTCGGCCGCGCGCAGGTGCACGATCGCGTCCGGGGCGCCGGAGACGGTGTAGGCGGCGACGACCTCGGGGAGGGGGAGCAGGCGGGCGCGGATGCGGTCCGGGGTGACGTTGCCGATGCAGTGCACCTCGACGAAGGCCTCGGTTCCCCAGCCGAGCGCCTCGGGGTTGACCACGGCGGTGAACCCGCGGAGCACGCCGGTGTCGAGCAGCCGGTCGACGCGGCGCTTGACGGCCGGCGCGGACAGCCCGACGGCCTTGCCGATCTCGGAGTAGCTCGACCGGGCGTCGGCGACCAGTTGAGAAACGATTCGCTGATCTATGCTGTCCATACGCAACATTCTGCCGGTCTGACGGCGGGTTTGCGACATTGATCGTCGATCAGTCGCGCCCCTACATTTGTTTCATGCGCGAGTCGACCGAGCGACGCTACCTGATGTGCGAGCCGACGTACTTCACCGTCGAGTACTCGATCAACCCGTGGATGGACCCGAGCCAGCCGGTGTCCACGGAGCTGGCCGTCAAGGAGTGGACCGAACTGGCGGACACGTACCGCAGGCTCGGGCACCGGGTGGAGTTCATCCAGCCCCGGTCGGGGTTGCCGGACATGGTGTTCGCGGCCAACTCCGGCACCGTCGTCGACGGCCGGGTGCTGGGCGCGCGGTTCCGTGCTCCGCAGCGTGCCGCCGAGGCCGACCACTACCGTCGCTGGTTCCTCGACCACGGCTACCGCGACGTCATCATGCCGACGAAGATCAACGAAGCCGAGGGCGACCTGACCTGGACCGGCGAGGTCCTGCTGGCGGGGGCGGGCTTCCGCACCGACCCCGGCGCGCACGCCGAGGCGCAGGAGATCCTCGGCGTGCCGGTGGTGTCGCTGAGCCTGGTGGACCCGCGGTTCTACCACCTGGACACGGCGCTGTGCGTGTTGTCCCCGGCGGCACCGGGCCGGCGCGCGCACGTGGCGTACTACCCGGAGGCGTTCTCCCCGGGCTCGCAGCGCGTCCTGTACCGCCTGTTCCCCGACGCGATCATCGCCACCCCCGCGGACGCGGAGTGCCTCGGCCTGAACGCGGTGTCCGACGGCCGCAACGTGGTCCTCCCGATGGAAGCCACCCACCTGGCCGACCAACTGATCAACCACGGCTACGAGCCGACGTTCGTGGACATCTCCGAGCTCCGCAAGTCCGGCGGCGGCCCCAAGTGCTGCACGCTGGAAATCCGCGACTGAGCTGCCCACTCTACGTAACAACGACTCGGCCAGCACGCCGCCCATATCCGCAGCTCAAAGGCTGTTTCTGGGCTATGTTGCTGGCCGAGTCGTCTGTGACGCTCTGTCGACGATTGTCGTTGTTTGGTGGTGTCCACGGAACCATCACGGAACACTTTTGTCGATTACTCTGGGTCGTTGACCTGGCCAAACAGCCGGTCGATCCGCTCGTTAGACGCCTCGTGGGACCCGTCGAGGCATCGAGCGTAGACCTTCAACAGGACCTCGACCGTATGCCCGGCCCGGTCCGCCACCTCGGCGACGGGTACCCCGGCCGCGAGCCAGGTGGAGACGGCCGCATGCCGCAGGTCGTACGGCCGGCGCGCCAGCGGGCTTGCTGCCTGCTCCGGACTCAGCCCGATGACCCGCGCCTGCTTCCAAGCGATCGTGTAGATGCTCGGATTGATCGGCTCGCCGAGCTGCTGACCCCGGAACAGCCGGCCGTCGTTCGTCGTCCCGAACCGGCCGAGGTGCTCCCGCAGGATCGCGACCAGCTGGGGCGGTATCGGCACGACCCGGACGGTTCCGGCGGCCCGCTTCTTGAGCGTGCGTTCCTGCCAGGTCTTGCCGGTGCCGATGTAGCGAGCACTGGTTCGTGACGCCGTGTGGGACAGCACCAGCTCGCCCCACCCAGCGTCAGGGAGCTTGCAATCCGCCTCACGAAGCCAGTTCGCCTCGGCCGGCCGCAGCGCCGCGTAATACATCGAGGCGAAGAAGGCGTACAGGTACTCGTACCGCCCGCGCCCCATCGAACCGACGTAGGTCACCGCGGCGAGCAGCTGCGCCGCCTGCTTCGGGTTGACGACGACGCGCGGGTCCACCTCGGTCGTGGTCTGCGTCCGCCCGGACTTCACGAGCAGCAGCGGGTTGCTGTTCAGCTCGCCAACCCGGACCGCGTACTGCAAGGCGTGGAACAACGCACCTCGCCGGGTCCGCACGGTCAGTGGCGCCGCCAGCTTGCCGTTGAGGTTCGTGCCGAGCCGTCGGACCAGACCGGCGCACACCTCCTGGTCGGCGAGTTCGCTCACCGGTCGAGCGTGCTCGACGATCCACGCGGCGACCTCGGCCGTGCGTTCGTCGACATCGGCCGCGTCCCGATCCGGCTGGAGCAGGTAGCCGGTCAGTGCCCGCCGGATCTCCTTCAGCGGTGGAGCGTTCCGACCGTCGCGGAGAAAGGCGCCCACGTTCACGGCCAGCGTGTCGACGTGCCGGCACCGGGTGTTCGGCGACGCGTCGGGCCACTCGGCCTCGATGAACCGCTGCGCGACCTGCAACAGCGTCCGGCTGTTCTGCTCACGGTAGAGCGACTCGGGCAAGCCGCTCGCGATATCGAACGCCTCACCGCGGTTCGCCGCAGCCTGGAGCGTGGACAGGTACTTGGTCGCGAGCGCCTTGGTGGTGAACCACTCCGAGTGCTCCTGGCCGGCCGTCACCCAGCGGACGCCATACGACCGCCGAGGGCGCTTCCCGGTCGCCCTCGGCGGCAACGTCTTGATGGCCCAGAAACGGACCTTGTACGTCGGCTTCATGCCGCCGACCGCCGTTGCTCAGCCAGCCATTCGAGCAGCTCCGAGCGCGGGAACCGGAGGTGCCCGTTGGGGAGCTTGAAGGCCGGGGAGCGGCGTTGATCTCCCGCCACTCGTAGAGCGTGTCCCGGCTGATGCCGAGGTACTCGCACAGCTCCGGCGTGCTCAGCAGCTTGTCGAACTTCTCGTCCATCGCTTCTTCCCCCTGGTCAGGCCGCTTGTTGTGGAGTTGCCGAAAGTCGGTCGTACCGCGCCGCGAGTAGCGCCCTGTCGTACTCGGCGCGCCATCGGATGCGTTCGGCTATGGCGTGCATGAGCAGATGTGCGCGTGGTGGCACGTTGGGGTCGCCGGGCTGGACCTTGTGCCACACCAGGCGCCGTGGTTCGTCCTCGGGCTTCTCGATGCCGATGTCGGCGAGGGCCTGGAGCACGAAGGCCCGTCGGTCGGCCTTGTGGTCGGCGAGGGTCTTGCCTGACCACTTCCGCGACACCAGCACCCGCCGCCCAGGGAGCCCGAGCGTGGTCCGCCGGTGTGCCCGGCCCTTGCAGTGGCCCGGCGTGTCCTGCCGTTCGCGCCGAGCGGCTGGACGCCGTAGAGCAGCCAGACCGCACAGCGTGGCGAGCACGGGCGTGACGGCCAGCTCGTCGTGCAGCCGGTCGTGGTGCGCGCGTTGCCGGTCGGTGTCGGCCTCGACGACCTCGCCGAGTGGACTTGGTGAGGTACTTGGTCAGGTAGCCGATGTGCCGCCCGGCCTCCTCGGAGCCGCCGAGGATGCCCTTGGAGTGCACCTGCCGCCCGAACGAGACCACGTGCGCCGGCTCCTCCACGGCCTCGAGCGCCTCAGCCCACGTCGGTGAGCGGTTGCCGGGTCTCCGGGTCGACGAACCGTTCACCGTCCCACACCGGCACGTGGTCCGGTCGTAGACCAGCTCGTCGTGCGCCGGCCACCACACCTGGTGGTAGGTCGCCGCCGTCACCGCCGCAGCACCTCATGCGGCACCGAACCCCGGATCGCGGCGTGCAGGTGCGGCGCTACCCGCTTCTGCGGCTCGACGGTGGCGAAGTACTGCACATCCCACCCGACGCAGCGGCGCAGGTTCTGCCACCACCGATCGACCAGCGCCGCGAAGTGCACCGCATCCCGAGCGGCCCGCCGGTAGTCATACGAGCCCGGGTCGACCGGGGTGCCGTCGTCGCGAACCCGGCCATAGCTGTCGCAGGTCAGCGTGACGAACATGGACGGCCGGAACCGACCGGCGAACTCCCGCCCCACGGTGCGCCGCTCGACCCGCTTCCGAGGCAGGTCCGGCGCGTCCTGGCGCCGCTTGGTCGACCGCTTCGGCGACGGCCTTCCCCGGCAGGTCCGGGCGAGGGCAGTCGGCCGCGCATGCCGAGTTGCCGAAGTTCCTCATCGACCGAGCGGATCTCGTCCCGCAGCTCGTCCACGTCGGCGCCCTCGGCCTCCCGGTACGCAGCCACCAGGTCCGCGCGCAGCGTCGAGCAGCGCCGTGTGATCCGCGATCGGCGGTTCCGGGGTGAAGTCCGGTTCGTCGGCGAGGTGCCAGCCTTCCCGGCACTGGACCATCCGCAACGCCCGCGCCTTCCGCGCACACGGCCCACACTGTGACTCCACAGTGGACCCACACGGGACGGCGACGTGCCGCAGCTCGCCGGTGTCCAGGTCGCCGACCTCCATGGTGAACGGCCGGACGCACACGCCGTGCTGTTCGGCGGTCGCGGTCACGACGTCGATCGCGAGCGGCATCGCCATCCGCTCGGCCCTGGTCTGGCCGTCCATCTAGCCGGAGTTTCCCCGCTACGTGATTGATCGGCGTGTCTTGTGTTGTGGTGCTTGGGTTTGATGCCTGCTGGGTGTATTACCTAGATATGCCGTCGATCGTGGGGAAACGCCAGGGTGGGAAGACCTACTACTACCTGGTGGAGTCCGCGCGGGTGGAGGGCAAGCCGCGGATCGTGTCCCAGCAGTACCTGGGCAGCGCCGAGGAGGTGATGGCCAAGCTGACCGGGGCGTCGGCAGGTCAGCCGGTCCGGACCCAGCACAAGCGGTTCGGGGACCTGGCGGCGGTGTGGTCGATGCTGGAACGCCTGGATGTGGCCGGGGTGGTTGACGAGGTCGTGTCGCGCCGCTCGGACGCCGCGGCCACGGTCGGGACCTATCTGGCGTTGGCGACGGCGAACCGGGTGGTGGAACCGTGTTCGAAGGCCGCGTTCGCTGACTGGTGGGCCACCACCGCGGGTTCGCGCTGGGTGAAGATCCCGGACGCGGCGTTGGATCACCGCCGGTTCTGGAAGGCGATGGACCGTCTGCGGGAGGAGGATCTGCGTCGGGTGGAGACCGAGATCGGGCGGCGGATCGTCACCGAGTTCGGGGTGGACCTGTCCGGGCTGGTGCTGGACATGACCAACTTTGCCACCTTCATCGACACCGGCAACGAGCGCGCGCCGATCGCCCAGCGCGGCAAGGCCAAGCAGAAACGGATGGATCTGCGGCTGGTCGGGCTGGCCATGGTGGTCACCCGCGACGGCGGGATCCCCGTGGTGTCGCACGCCTATGCCGGCGATCGCCCGGATGTCACCCAGTTCACCACGGTCGTGGACGAACTACTGGCCCGCTACCGCGACCTCACCCAACGGGTCGAGTCGTTGACCATGGTCTACGACGCCGGGCAGAACTCGGCCGACAACCACACCCTGATCGAGGACTCGGGGATCGGGTTCGTCGGCTCGTTGCCGCCCAGCGACCATCCCGACCTGCTGGCCCTGCCCCGATCACGGTTCACGGTCGTGGACACCGACCGGTATAGCGACCGGTTCGGTGACCTCACCGCCGTGGACACCCACGTGACCGCGCTGGGTGTCACCCGCCGCGCGGTCGTGACCCACTCGCCGACCCTGCATGCCAAGCAGTCCCGCGGATTCGATCAAACCCTGGCCAAGGCCCGACGCAGACTGGCCGAGCTCCAAGCCCGCCTGGCCCGCGGACGCACCCGCCGCGACCGCGCCGCCGTCGAGGCCGAGATCGCCACCATCTGCAACCCCCGCTGGGTCAGCGAGGTCCTCCACACCACCCTGACCGGAGACACCCCCGCCGAGTTCCGCCTGACCTGGCGCACCGACCAACACGCACGCCGCCGCCTGGAAAACCGCCTGTTCGGCAAGCGGATCCTGTTCACCAACCGCGACCACTGGCCTGTCGCCGAGGTCGTGGCCGCCTACCGCTCCCAAGCCGAGGTCGAATCCGGGTTCCGCCAACTCAAAGACCCCCACGTGGTGTCCTTCAGCCCCATGCACCACTGGACCGACTCCAAGATCCGAGTCCACGTCTTCTACTGCGTGCTCGCCCTCGCCCTCGCGCACCTGATGCGCCGCCACGCCGACCACGCAGGACTACACTTGTCCGTGCGCGAACTACTCGACCAACTCGGCAGCATCGAAGAAACCGTCCTGCTCTACCACGACGGCGGCAAAGGCCGCCCCCGCGCGCAACGCATCCTCACCGACATGACCCCCACCCAACAACAACTGGCCGATCTGTTCGACATCCACCACTACGCACCGACCCGCTGACCACACCAACAACCGAGTTAGGTAATACACCCCGACCACCCAGAAACACCCCTGGCCAGCGGAAACGCCACCCAAGATCAAGCTAGCGGGAAACTCCGGCTAGGCCACCTCCCGCTCGTGCTGCCCCTCACGGAGCAGGCAGACCAGGGCGAACAGCTCGTCGAGCGAGACGCCTTCCCGCTGGCCGGGGTCGAGCGGGACCAGGCCGAGGCACTCGGCGAAGTCGCCGCCGCCGTAGACCAGGAACCGGACACCGCTGGTGGCCCGGCCGTGCACCGAGACGTGCAGCCGGGCGTCTGGGGTGTGGGACCACTCGGCGGTGACCTCGGCGAGGGTGTGGCCCAGAGCAGGACATTGCGCAGCTTGCGCACAGGTCCAGGCCGCCCTCGGGTTGCACCGCGATTTCGCCGTCGCTGGCGTGGAAGGTGACCACCGGGTGCGGGCAGGGTACGGCCGTGACGGTGCGTGCGGTAGCCGCCGAGCAGGAGATCCAGTGTGGACGGAACGGGCATGGTGTTTGTAGTCATAACTGAGGAAGTCCTTTCAAGACAGGGGGTTCAGGCCACGCCGCCGGGAGCACCACTGCGCCCGGCCGGCGGGTAGGGAAGGTGTGCACCGTGCCCGGCCGACTCGGCGGCGTGTGACCGGTGACAAAGGCCTCCAGGTCCTTGATCGTCTCGTCGGGCACCCAGCCGCCGCGACGCGCAGGGGTTCGCGGATGCCTTCGCCGAACAGGTAGCCGACACCGGGTTCGGATTCGCCGATCCGGTTGGCCCACGCGCCCCGGTCGTAGGCCTGGTCGCCGAGCACCATGCCGACATGCGACTTCGTGGCGACGCGCAGGCAGATGCGGCGGGGGAACAGCTCCCGGACCGGGACCGTGTCCTTGGTCGGTTCCTGCACGTAGCCGCGCACCGTGTAGCCAAGGCCCGGCCTTGGGTGGTCAGCAGCGCGACCCGTTCGGTGATGGCTTCGCGGAGTCTTGCGGTCGCCGATGTAGCGGATGAGCGCGCCGATCTCGTCGAACTCCAGGATCTCCAACGGGTGCTCGCGGGAGATCGGCACCGTGCGCAGCCGGCCGGCGAACTCGGCTTTGCGTTTGTCGGCCCCTCGATCAGGTCGTCGAGCAGCGCGAGCGCATCCTTGCCGGTGACGGCGTAGCGGTGGAAGATCCGCCGCCCGTAGGCCAACTCCATGCCCTTCGGGTCGATCCCCGACAGCCGGACCAGGCCGTCCCGGATGGCCGGGGCGATCGAGACGAGCGGGCACCACATCTGCGCGCCCTTCCCCGCCCCGTCACACCGGCGTGCAGGGTGTGCGACGCCGAGGAGGGATGGTGCCAGTCGGTGCCGTAGTCGGTGCGCCCGGACCACACCCGCCGCAGGTCGATCTCCTCACCGGAGACGTCGGTCAGGTCGGCGAGCTGCGGCAGCCACACGGTGTCGGCGAGCAGGTTGCGCCGCTGGAAGTCGATCGACACGATCCGCGGCTTCAGCTCCCGCACCTGACAGCGCTCCACGCCCCGAGCCACCGCCAGAGCGCGGGCGGCGTCGTCGAAGTCCTCCGGCTTCTGCCCCGGCACGAGCCGCACCCGCACCTCATCCCACGACGGCCCCGACCGCACGCCGAGCACGCGCGGTATCTGGTCGGCCGCCGGCTTCACCCGCCGTTGGACTTGTTGCGGCCGAACGGGTTCGCAGTCAATACGATCGGCCGGTCAGGGTCGCGGATGGTCAGGCCGCAGTTGTGCAGCCAGCCCGGCAGCCGCGGCGCATAGATGGTCCAGCGCAGCCACCACGACCGCAGCCACCGACCCGCCCACGTCTCGAACGAGGTGCGGTGCCGCCACCGCCACGCCAGCAGACCGGCCCCGATGGCGGCGACGGTGACGGCGACGGGAAGCCAGCCCCACCACCACACCCACACGCCCGTAACCGTGACGCCGAGCGTGGTGCGCCAGTGCACCACCGCCCACCGCACCACCGGAACCCGGTCTTGACCGCCAGCCACAGCGCCAGGAACACCACGGCCACCGTCGCCAGCGCTTCCAACACCGCCGCGAGCGCGCTGACCGATCTTGTGCAGCACCCACACCACGACCGCGATCCCGCCGCAGGCCACGATGAGCATCCACAGCTCTCTGCGCGTTCATCGCGCACCCCGAGCGGACGGAAGTCGAGCGCGAGCACACCGGCACACGGGCACAGCGGGTCTCGCCGGGCAACAGCCGGGCGAACCGCCGGCATTTGGCACAACGCCGCCGCCGGGGGGACCCCCGCTGGCGGGGGCCAGCGGCGACGGTCTAGCGTGTCCATTGCTTACCTTCCTGGGTAGGCAGCGCAGGAGCGGACAGGTTGGTAGCCGGGTTTCCGCTTCTGCGCCTATGGATTTGTTGCAGCACAACAAGGACGTGCGGCATCGCCACACGACCCGCGTGCGTGTTTGTCTACTGTGGACTTTGCTAGGTCAGTCAGGCGTCCTCGATCTCCCGTGCCCGGCGGATCTCCTGACCCGCATAGACTGCGCCTCGTGCCGGTGGGCGAGGTCGACCGTGGCCACCGCGCCGTAGATCTCCGCGCTACGGCGGTGGAACGCCGCCCACACCAACGGCCCCGCGTCCAACCGTGGCCGCTGCTGGCGCGACCAGCTGGTGTGCCTCGACCAGCGTCGCCGGCTCACGGGTGCCGTTGGCGCGTAGCGTGTCTGCCACCACTCCTCCTTCCTTGTGTCGGTTGGTTGTGGAAGGCGCGGAGCGGGCTCATGGCCTCGCAAACCTGGACACCCGCCCCGCGCCGGCTTCAATGCCCCGCGCCCGAGTCGCCGAACTCCTCACGCACCAAGGCATGCCGGGGCCAGGTGATCTCCGGCGGAGCCCGGCTCACCGTCCGGGTCGATCGTGCGAGCCAGCCGGGATGCCTCGTGCGCCAGCTCCCGGCAGAAGTCGGCGAGCGCGCGTGCGCCCTGCTCGGTCGGCGGGCTCTGGACGGTCATGTTCACCGGGTCGAGGTAGACCACGAGCACCGGCCGCCGCCCGGGACGCGCATCATCGCGGCCGCCGCGTCGGGCCGGGAAAGCAGGCGACCTGGTAGGCCTTGCTGTAGTCGGTCATCGCCGCGCACCACCCTGGTCGAGGTCGGTGGCGAGCCGGGTTGCCGCGTGCGCGAGGTCGGCGCAGAACCGGGCCAGGATGATGCCGCCGCCGCTCACCGAGGGGACGTCGATCACCACCCGGCCCGGATCCATCGACAGGACGAGCGACAGCCAGCCCGGGGCGATCTGCCGGACGTCGGCGGACGCCTCCGGCCGGGTGCGCATGTCACTGTGAACACCACTCCCCCGATCAGGCCGCGTGGACTTGGCCGAGGTGCTCTTGGCCGGCGCGGCGTCGACGGCCCGCAGACCCGTCGCCCGGACGACCCAGGTGATCCACTTCGCCTGACCGGACGACTCGGCCCGAGGCTGGACGGTCAGACCCTCCAGGACCACCGGCCGGAACGGCAGGTTGCCCACGGCCGCCGGCGGCACCGGCTGAACCTTCGGCGCGATCTCCACGGTGATCGACTTGTCGCGGTCCTTCTCGGCGGACGGGTCAGCGATCGTCACCTTGAAGATCGGCATACCGGTCGCCTCGTCGACGCGCGGACGCACCGGGCGGTTGCGCGCCTTGTCCTCCTGCGACTGGTACTCGGTGACCGGAACGACCTCGCCGACGATGTAGGCGCCCCTGCGGAAACACCAGGTCAAAGTCAACGGCGAACCTCATGCCGTACGGAACAGCCATCCTCTTGTCTCCTCCTCATAGACTGGCTTGAGCCAGCAGTGGCTTAAGCCAGTGAACCACAGGATGCGGACCGGACGCAAGCAACTGGTTTAAGCCAGTTGTATGATGAGTGGCATGAGCCCCCAGGAGACCGTGGACGCCGGCCAGCTGCCGAGCCGTCAAATCGCCGACGCCGTGCGCGAGCTGATCACGTCCGGTGAGCTGGCACCGGGGGACAAGCTGCCATCCGAGCGCGAGCTGGCCCGCCGCTTCGGCACCGCCCGCGAACACCGCCCGCGAAGCGATCCGCCTGCTGACCGAGGAAGCCCTGGTCACGCCGCAGCACGGCAAGGGCGTGTTCGTCCGCGAGAAGCAGCGCCTGTTCCGGTGGGGCAGCGACCGATACTCGAGGAAGGCTTACCGCGAGACCGGCCTGACCCCGTTCCGCATCGAGATGCAGCGCCAAGGCAAGAAGCCGACATCCAGGCCGTCGCGATCGACCGCATCAGACCCCCGCTCGATGTGGCCGAACGCCTCGGCGTCTCACCCGACGAGGAATCCGCCCTGCGCCGCCTGAACGAGTACCGCGCCGACGACGAACCCGTGCAGCTCGTCACGACCTACCTCCGCTGGACCGACGCCGAAGGCACCCTGCTCCTGGAACCGAAGACCGGCCCCGGCGGCATCCACGGCCGACTGGAAGACAAGGGCCACATCCTGACCACCGGCCGCGACGAGATCACCGCCCGCACCCCCACCCACGCCGAAGCACGGTTCCTCCAAGCCCCGGCCGGCGTCCCCGTACTCGACGTCCTACACACCAGCTTCGATCAGCACGGCGAACCCTTCGAGGTCACCCGCTTCGTCCACCGCGCCGACCTGTCCGGCCTCGTCTACACCTTCGACATCGAGAACTGAGGTGCGAACGTCAACCAAAGGCAGCCTGCTCATCGCGACGTTGGCGCTGGTCTGGGGCTCCAACTTCCTGTGGATCAAGGTTGCGCTGGACGCGTTCAGCCCGATCCAACTCACCGTGGCCCGCATGATCCTTGGCGCCCTGGTCCTACTCGTCGTGATCGCGATCCGCCGAGAGAAGCTCCCGTGCGACCTACCGACGTGGGGTCATCTATTCGTCGCTGCCCTGGTCGCCAACGCTTCCCCGTACCTGTTCTTCGCCCTCGGGGAAACCCGAGTCGACTCCGGCATCGCCGGCTCCCTCAACGCGACCACGCCCTTGTGGACACTGATGCTCACATTCGCCGTTCGCCAATCGAACCGGCTGCGCGCCGTCCAGGTCATCGGCCTGGTTCTCGGGTTCATGGATGCCTGCTGATCTTCACCAGTGGGATGCCGGCTCTGTTGACACACTCGGCGCCATCTACTGCCTTCTGGCTGCCCTCAGCTATGCCGTCAGCTACCTGTACATGAGCCGGTTCCTCACTCCGCGAGACCTGACGCCAACCGTCCTCTCGACCGGCCAGATCATCGCCGCAAGCATCCTCACCGCCGCGACTCTGCCCATCGACTCAGCCGGTGCCCCAACTTGGTCTGCCGGACCGTGGCTCGCTCTCGCCGCACTCGGCGTCGTGGGCACCGGGTTCGCCTACATCATCAACTACGCCCTTGTCCGGACCGAGGGACCAGTTGGCGCCTCTGTCGTGACATACCTCGTGCCAGTCACTTCGTTGATGCTGGGCTTCCTATTCCTCGAAGAGTCCGTACCCATCCTCGCCATCGTGGGCGTCATGATGATCCTGGTCGGCATCCGAGCATCACGCCACAAGAAACTCACCACATGAGACAGCTCTAAGGTTCCTCCACCTTGCATTTTCAAGATCCTCTGCGGAGTGACTTACAGTCACCCGCCCAGCGATCGAGGATCACGTCAATCATCTCGCCAATGAGGGTCATGATTGACTGGCAAGCTTCCATCACATCTATGATTGTTTCCATGAAGTCTGTCGATTCGCGTGCTGCAGCTCCTCAACTGGCAGCGCAGAGGGCGCTCTCTCGGGGGCAGGTCAGCTCGATACCTCGCCTTCCTGGCGGTAAGGCAGCCTGGCTCCTCTTGTACTTGACCTCGTCAGACAGGTCGGCGACGGGCTCGCAGTTGACCTTGACGCGACCCCAGAATTGTCGTTTGACATCGGCGGCATTCAGCCTCGCCAAGGTGGCGCAGCACCGAAGCTGGAGCCAGCGACGTGGCACGAGTACTACAGCTTCCTAAGAAGTCTCGGGCTGGCTGAGAGCGCGGCGGGCAAGATCCATCTCACCGCGACAGGCTTGGAGCTCCAGTCTGATCCAACGTCCGAACGCCTCTCAGCGATCCTGGCCGATCGCATCAGACTATTCGCAGAGATCCTATCAGTAATCGCAGAGGGGCCGCTGACTGTAGACGACAGTTGACAATCGGATTCAAGCACGTTACGGGCAGTCGTGGCGGAGCAAGGGCAACACTCGCAGCCGGATGGACTGGCACGAGATTCTTGGCTTGATTGAAGCCATTGGCAACCGGCGCTGGCAGATAACCTCAGCCGGACGCACTCTGCTGGACGGTCGCATGATAGTCACGCCAGAAGCCTTTGACGATGATTATGATCACGTAGTAGAGATTCCAGAGCCTCCTGCGGAGATAGCCGCGCTACTCGACGAGTTCTCGACCCTGAATCGCACTCACGAGTCGCGCAGCACCTACAACATCTCGGGTTCCGAGCCCGCCGTCAAATCCCAATAAGGTTGAGAATCTGAGAATCATTGTTAATGCTGCATTTGAAAAGATTGAACGGGAAGAACTGTTTGCGTTCATAAGCCAAACGTTCGGCCTCAAGCGCAGCAGCGTGGAATCAATGTTGCCATTCATGCGCGCCTCAGGAGTTCTTGTCGAGGTTGGCCGTGGGGTGTTTGAGGCTACGCCAGCAGCGAGATCTTGGATTGAGTCCGGCGATGACGTGAACTTCATTCGAATACTTCATGCGAATATGCGGTTCGTTGGCGAGATGATCCGGTCGTCGAGAATGACGTTACACGAAACGAGATGTACTCAGAAGCGGCACTGTTCGGCCTGAACATTGACAAATGTCGATCGGATCGCCAGCTTCCTTCTCAATACTGGGCTTATTGAGGAGCCGCGTTATGGGAGCCTCAGGGCTACGCCACGTGGGGCCGCACTAGCTGCCGAGCTACCTCTCGCTGATATTGCGACGTCGCAAATCGTGCATGACAGTCCTGCCCCGGTCGATCAGACCATCAACGAGAAACAGCCGTTAAGGCTGCGGGAAATCTTGGTCCGAATATCGCGAGAACCGCTTGCCGGAGGCGAGGGCTCGGGTCGGGCCTTTGAAAACGCTATCCGGGACACCTTCCTCGCGCTGGGATTCGAAGCACGAACAGTAAGCGGCGCCGGTGACACCGATATCCTCGTTCAATGGCATCATTCGGATGGGTCGCGGTTGACGGCAATTATTGAGGCAAAAGCACGATCGAGCGGTCACGTTACGCATACCGATGTCAGCGACGTGGCAATTGAAACCCACAAGAACCGCCACCAAGCGAGCTTTGTTGCGATCGTAGGCCCCACCTTTAACGGTGACACGATCAAGAACATGGCTGCGCAGAAGCGTTGGGCGCTGCTGGACGCCGAAAGGTTGGGAAACCTTGCCGAAGCTTCGGTTGCGCTGGGACTTCGACCTTGCGAGGTGGCAGGAATGTTCCAGGTGCCCAATGGGCTTTCGGATCTTGAGGACCTGATTGCTGCCCGGAGGAGAGAGCTGGACATTGTGTCGTTCCTGCTCGCCAAACTCGTCGAAGAGGCGAGCGAATCTGGAGAAGCGATTTCAGCACGCGACATTTCCAGAGATGGCCGTCGCACCGAACTATCTCCGAGTGTCGACGAGGTTGTTGCCGCGATTGGCACGATGTCGCGATTGCAGGTTGAAGCGCTACGACTAGTTGACGCCGCTGACGACCCGAAATTTGCAACCTATGTCCTTGGTGACGCATCGGCTGGGGCCGGACAACTTCGTGCGCTCGCAGGGGCAGTCGAACGTGGGGCGAGCTCTGTCGTCAAATCTGGTCGATAGGGGGCTCGTAGTGTCGGCTCGTGTCGGCTCGATGTTGCAGAACTCGGCTCTATGGGATCAAGGCGCGCCGCCGGCGGCGGCGCGCTCGGCCCGTCGCCTTGGCAACGTGGCCCGCATCCATCGCGGCACGGCCGGCTGCCGCTCCGCTCACGCCGGCCGGCCTGCGCGGCCCAGCCCACGAGCCCGCGACGGCAGCGCCACCACCGGCGGCGCGACATCCAGAGCCAAGTGGGCAGCTCCCTCGGCCGCGATCGTCGAACACCAGCTCGCCGACCTCAAGGGCGCCATACGGCGTCGCTGCGCGATGGCTTCGCCACCCTTGACCTCGACGACCTGGCGCACGAGACGGGCCAGTACAGGGAGCGGGGGAGAAGTAGGCAGCGCGGAACCATCACGGAACGCTCACGAGGAACGAGCCGCCGAATGCGGCAAAGCAGCAGGTCAGAACGTCACAACGGCGACCAGGCAAGACCTGCACGCTGGAGATCAGGGACGGCTCCCGGTAGCCACCACGCCGGTCTGCGGCCATGGCAGCACGGTGAGCTCGGGCCAGTGCTCGAGCCAGCGTCTCGCCTTGGCCTCGTAGATGTGCCCGGGCGCCTGCACCGGGTTGGGCCGGACCACGAGGTTGAACACGTCGGCGAGGCCGTGCGGCGCGTAGATGCGCCACCGGCCGTTCCCCTCGAGCCGGACGCCCAGACAGCAGGTCGTCGCCGGGAACTGGTCGATGGCGTGTTCGCTCGAGGAGTAGGGCCGGCACGTCACGCCGAAGCGTTCCTCGTACCACAGGTGGACCCGCGCCTCGTTGCGGATCTCGACGTCGGCCGGCACGTCACGGAAGGCCTCGGCGCCGTCGAGGATCGCGTCGTTCTCCGCGTCCCAGCCGAGGTCGGACTCGTCGAAGTAGAAGAGGTCGTAGTCCTTGATCGCGGCGGTCGGCGACCGGCCGGTGACCACGTTCCACACGGTCTGGAACAGGCATCCGGCCGTCAGGTACCAGCCGGGGAGGTCGAGCTTCGCGGCGCGGGCCAACACCTCCAGCAGCATCTCGTTGCGTTCCAGCGTGGCGCGGAACGCATCCAGCTGCTCGTGCACCGGGAGCCGACCGATCTGCATGCCGCATGCCTAGCACAGCCGGGTGCCCTCACCCGGCGGGCGCCTCGGCGAGCGACAGGCTGTTCCCGTCCGGGTCCAGCACGACGACGTGGCGCACGCCGTTGACGTAGGTCTCCACCGGTTCGTGGTCGATGCCGTGCTCGGCGAGGCGCGCCAGGATGTCGTCGAGGCCGGTCACGCCGAGCGTGATCATGGCCCCGCCCACCCGCTCGGCGCGCACCTCCCGGTCGTCGACGACGACCCACGCGTTCGCACCGACGTGCCACAGGTGCTCCTCGCCGACGACCTCGTCCGCCGGCCGCCCGAAGAACGCCCCGAACCACTCCAGAGCCCTGACCCGGTCACTCACTCCCACGACGCTGTACAGGTCCACCCGGACCACTCCTCTCGGTCGTTCCGGAGGATGGACCACTCCCGCGACCGAGACTCATCGGCGGGCGCTCAGCCCTCGACGCGCCCGACCCCGCCGTAGCCGAGCAGGCGGGCCGGTGACGTCGACCCCTCCCGGTCCGGGCGCCACTCGTCCAGCAGGGTGAGGCCCGGCTCGACCAGCGACGTGCCGGCGAACCAGCTCTCGATGGTCGCCCGGTCCCGGGGCGTGATCCGCTCGTCGGCTCCCTCGTAGAGGCGCAACAGGCCGGCCAGCTGCGCGGCCGTCTCCGGGTCCGCCTCGTCCTGGCTCATGGTCGAGATCGCCAGGTAGCTGCCCGCCGGGCACGCCGCGCGGTAGGTCCGCACCAGCCCGGCCGGGTCGTCCTCGTCGGCGACGAACAGCAGCAGCCCGACGATCAGCAGCCCGACGGGCCGGGAGAAGTCGATCAGCCGGGCCACCTCGGGGTGCTCGAGCACCGCGCGCGGGTCGCGGACGTCCGCCCACACGATCGCCGCGTCGTCGTTGTCCTTCAACAGCTCGAAGCTGTGGTGCACCGCGACCGGCTCGTAGTCCACGTAGACCACGCGCGAGCCGGGATCCGCCCGCTGCGCGATCTCGTGCACGTTGCCGACCGTCGGGATGCCGGAGCCGAGGTCGAGGAACTGGCGAACACCCTGCTCCATCAGGAAGGCGACCACCCGGTGCAGCCACGCGCGGTTGATGCGGGCGACGTCCTTGACCCACGGCGCCACCTGCTCGACCTGCGCGGCCAGCATCCGGTCCGGCTCGAAGTTGTGCGCGCCCCCCAGGTGGTAGTCGTACATGCGGGCCGCGTTGGGCCTGCTCATGTCGACCGTGGGCACGTCCGGCGGCGACTGTGGCCCCATCGCGGACTCCCTATGCAGATGGTGATTTTCGTTCTATGCGCGCACCAGCATGGTAACCGCGTCGGCAATGCTCGTCTCGCCCGTGGTTCCGGTCGCGAGGCGGCGCAGCTGCAGCCCGGCGATCAGCGCCACGACCGGCCCCGCCAGCCGGTGCGGCTCCGGCACGCCGAGCCCGCGCAGCACGGTGAGCGCGACCCGGTCGTAGGCGGCGAAGCACTCGGCCGCGGCGTCGCGCAGGCCCGGGTCGCGGCCGGCCTGGATGTACAGCTCCAGCGGCGCGATCTCCTCGTGCCCGAACCGGGTGTGCAGCGCCACCTGCTCGACCACCGCGGCCGCCTGCTCCAGCGACACCGGCGTGCCCAGGTGGTGCTCCGCGACCCCGGTCAGCCGCGCGGTCTCCTCGGCCACGAACAGCAGCATCGCCTCCCGCAGCAGCTCGTGCTGCGTCGCGAAGTGGTACGTGATCGAGCCGAGCGACACCCCCGCCTCGCGCGCCACCCGCCGGTTGGTCACCCCGGCGACGCCCTCCGTGCCGATCACCCGCAGCACCGCGTGCAGGATCCGCTCCCGCGTGGTCATGACACCGGCGGCGTGCGGTCCGCCCAGCGTGCCACCGACTCGAGCTGCGCGGCCAGCGAGACCAGCAGCTCCTCGCCGCCCGCCGGACCGAGCAGCTGCGCGCCCACCGGCAACCCCGCCGCGGTCAGCCCGGCGGGGACGTTCACGCCCGGCCAGCCCAGCACGTTCCACGGCCAGGTGTACGGGCACGCGGTGATCACCGCCCGGTCGGTGCCCCAGCCGGAGAGCCCGTCGATCGCGCCGACCGGCAGCGGGGGAGCGGCCGCCGTCGGCGCCAGCACCACGTCGGCCCGGTCGAAGATCCGGCCCACCCGGCGCTGGAAGAACCCCAGCGAGCGCCGGGAGAGCGCCAGCGCGCGGCCGCCCAGCCGCGCCCCCATCCGGCCGGCGTCGCGGGTGCGGAAGTCCAGCAGCGACTCGTCCGGCGTCACCCGGCACCAGTCGTGCACGCCGGCGAGCGAGCGGGGGAGGAAGTTGAGCCCGATCATCCCGTAGCGCGGGTCGGCGACGACGATCTCGTGGCCCAGCTCGTGCAGCGTCCGCGCGACGCCGACCACCGCAGCGCGCACCTCCGGGTCCGGCGCGAGCCCGCGGACCAGCGAGAACGCCGGCCGCAGCGACAGCGCCACGCGCAGCCGGCCCGGGTCGCGGCCGGCCGCCGCGCGGAACCGGCCGCGGTCGCCGCCGGCCAGGACGTCCAGCAGCAGTGCGGCGTCGGTCGTCGTGCGGGCGAGCGGGCCCCATTCGGTGATGCCGTTGAACGCCTCGGGGGAGGGCAGCGTGCCGCGCCCCGGCTTGATGCCCACGAGGTGCGTCCAGGCGGCCGGGATGCGGATCGACCCGGCGCCGTCCGAGCCGATCGCCGCCGGCACCAGCCCGGCGGCGACCGCGGCCGCGGACCCGCCGGACGAGCCGCCGGGTGTGTGGCCGAGGTGCCACGGGTTGCGGGTGACGCCGAACGCCTCGCCCTCGGTGATCGGCCACAGGCCGAGCTCGGGAGTGTTGGTCTTGCCGACGATCACCGCACCGGCCTCCCGCAGCTGGCGGACCAGCTCGGCGTCGCGCTCGGCGGGCGGGAAGTCGCCCGGGCAGCCGAACGCGGTCGGCTCGCCGGTCAGGTCGAGGTCGTCCTTGATCGCCACCGGCACGCCGAGCAGGGCCCTGCGCTCGCCGGCGGCGAGCCGCCGGTCGGCCGCGGCGGCCTCCTCGCGGGCGGCGGCGGCGCGCACCCGGCGGAACGCGTTCAGCGTCGGCTGGGCCGCCTCGATCCGGCGCAGCGCCTCGTCGACCAGCGTGACCGACGACACCTCGCCCGCGGCCAGCCGCGCGGCCTGCGCCTCCAACCCCGTGAACCGGGCGGTCGGTGCGGTGGTGGTCATGGCTGTTCCGCCTCCCCGGGATCAACCCTTGTGGTCACCAGTGGTCGGCGACGTTCGGTTCGGCACGTACCGGTGGCTGGGTCGCGTCTCGTTCCCCTTGGGTGCGGTTGGCAGCCACGCGATCGGGCCTCCTGATGTTCGTTCGAACGAACAGTACCGCGCCGCGCAGGGCGCGGGCCAGGTGGGAAGATGGAAGCGATGACTGTGCAGACGGCTGCCCGGCGGACGCGCCGGCCGGAGACCAGGCTGTGGCGGGTACCGGTGCGGCGGGTGGAGCGGGTGACCCCGAGGCTCGTCCGGGTGACGGTCAGCGGCGACGACCTGGCGGACTTCGCCGGCGCCGGTACCGACCAGAACGTGATGCTGTACTTCTACCCCGACGACGTCGAGCTGCCCGAGCCGCTGACGCTCGAGGCCGCCCGCGGGATGTGGTCCCAGGTCCGCCCGCTGACCAGGACCTACACCGTCCGCCGGCACGACCCGGCCGCCCGCGAGATCGACTTCGACTTCGTGCTGCACGACGCCCCCGGCCCCGCGTCGGACTGGGCGCGCGGCGCGCAGCCGGGCGACCGGCTGATATTCGTGGGCCCGTCGCCCGCCTACCGGCCGGACCCCGCCGTGGACTGGCACCTGCTGGCCGGCGACGAGACCGCGCTGCCGGCCATCGCGGCGATCCTGGACGCGCTCCCGGAGGGCGCGGTGACCAGGGTGTTCGCCGAGGTCGAGGACGCCGCCGAGGAGCTGCCGCTGCCCGTGCCGGCGACCTGGGTGCACCGTTCGGCGGGCGGCACCCTCGCCGGCGCGGTGGCCGCGGCCGACCTGCCGTCCGGCCGCGTCGGCGCGTGGCTCGCGGGGGAGCGCTCGTCGATGGTGGCCCTGCGCGCGCACCTGCTGGACGAGCGCGGCTTCGACCGGCGTGACGTGCGTCCCACCACCTACTGGCGGCGGGGCGTCGCAGGCAGCTGACCTGCGTCATCGGAACTCAGGACCTCTCGGGATCGTTGCACGGTAAGGAGTTGCGTTCACGGAAGGGTGCGGACGGTGCACAAGCACTACAACGGGCTGAAGACCGCGGTGCTGCTGGGCGGCATGAGCGCGCTCATCATCGCGATCAGCTCGCTGTTCGGCCGCACCGCGCTGTTCGTCGGTCTGGCCATCGCACTGCTGATGAACGGCTACGCGTACTTCAACTCCGACAAGCTCGCGCTGCGGGCGATGCACGCGCGGCCGGTATCGCAGGCCGAGCAGCCCGCGATGTACCGGATCGTGCGGGAGCTCGCGACGTCGGCGCGGCAGCCGATGCCGCGGCTGTACGTGAGCCCGACGCAGGCGCCGAACGCGTTCGCGACCGGCCGCAACCCGCGCAACGCGGCGGTGTGCTGCACCACGGGCATCCTGGAGCTGCTGGACCACCGGGAGCTGCGCGCGGTGCTCGGGCACGAGCTGTCGCACGTCTACAACCGGGACATCCTGATCTCGTGCGTGGCGGGGGCGCTGGCCAGCGTGGTCAGCGTGCTGGCCAACCTGGCGATCTTCGCCGGCCTGTTCGGCGGCTCGGACGACGACCGCCCCAACCCGATCGCGCTGCTGCTGCTGGCGCTGCTGGGGCCGATCGCGGCCGGGATCGTGCAGATGGCGGTGTCCCGGTCGCGGGAGTACCAGGCCGACGAGTCCGGCGCGGAGCTCACCGGGGACCCGCTCGCGCTGGCGTCCGCGTTACGCAAGCTGGAGCACGGCACGCGGCTCGCGCCGCTGGCGCCCGAGCCGCAGGTCGTGTCCCAGTCCCACCTGATGATCGCCAACCCGTTCCGCCCCGGCGAGCGCGCGGCCCGGCTGTTCTCCACCCACCCGCCGATCGAGGACCGCATCCGCCGCCTCGAGAACATGGCCCGCCGCGGCCTCCACTGACCACCGCGAGTCCCCCGCTCCGGACCCGCGAGTCCCCCGCTCCGGACCGGCGAGTTACCCGCTGGCGCCCGCCGCGAGCGCGATCGACATCACGTAGTCGCCGTAGCCGGACCTGGCGAGCTTGGCACCGAGGGCGTAGCAGTCGTCCGCGCTGATGAAGCCCTGGTCGAGGGCGATCTCCTCGAGGCAGGCCATGCGCACACCGGTGCGGTGCTCGAGCACCTGCACGAACTGCCCGGCGGCGAGCAGCGAGTCGTGCGTGCCGGTGTCCAACCAGGCGAACCCGCGGCCGAGGTCGATGAGCCGGGCGCGGCCCTCCCGCAGGTAGGTGAGGTTGACGTCGGTGATCTCGAGCTCGCCGCGAGCGGACGGGGTGAGGCCCTTGGAGATCTCGACGACGTCGTTGTCGTAGAAGTAGAGCCCGGTGATCGCCCGGTTGGACCTGGGCTTGGCGGGCTTCTCCTCGATGGAGAGCAGCTTGCCGTCCGCGTCGACCTCGCCGACGCCGTAGCGCTGCGGGTCCTTGACCGGATAGCCGAAGAGGACGGCGCCGTCGATCCCGCTGACGTAGTCCTGCATGACCGCGGAGAAGTCCGCGCCGAAGAAGATGTTGTCCCCGAGGACGAGGGCGACGTCGTCGTTCCCGACGAAGCGCTCGCCGATGATGAAGGCCTCGGCCAGCCCGTTCGGCTGGGGCTGCTCGGCGTAGGAGAGCTCGATGCCGAACTGGTTGCCCGAGCCCAGCAGCTTGCGGAAGTTCGGCAGGTCGTCGGGCGTGGAGATGATCAGGACGTCCCGGATGCCGGCCAGCATGAGGACCGACAGCGGGTAGTAGATCATCGGCTTGTCGTAGACCGGCAGGAGCTGTTTGGAGACCGCCTGGGTGATCGGATGCAGGCGCGTTCCGCTACCCCCAGCGAGGATGATCCCTTTCATCGCCCTTCCCCGGTCGCTCGACGGTTCGACCCCGCACACGGTAGCCGGGGGTGGTATCGCCGCCCTGGACCGCCGTGGGCGTCAGCGGTAGTTGGTGAACTGGAGCGCGATCCCGAAGTCGGAACCCTTGAGCAGGGCGATGACCTCCTGCAGGTGGTCCTTCTTCTTGCCGGAGACGCGGAGCTGGTCGCCCTGGATCTGGGCCTGGACGCCCTTGGGCGCCTCGTCCCGGATCTTCTTGGCGATCTGCTTGGCCTTGTCGGAGGAGATCCCCTGCACGATGCTGCCGGTGACCTTGTAGGTCTTGCCGGACACGGACGGCTCGCCGACGTCGAAGGCCTTCAGCGAGATCTGCCGCTTGACCAGCTTGTCCTTGAACACCTCGACCGCGGCCTTGCACCGCTCCTCGGTCTCGGCCTCGATGGTCACCGCTTCCTCGCCGGCCCACTTGACGGACGCTCCGGTCCCCCGGAAGTCGAACCGGGTGGACAGCTCCTTGCCCGCCTGGTTGAGCGCGTTGTCGACCTCCTGCCGGTCGACCTTGCTCACCACGTCGAAAGACGGATCCGCCACCTGCCACGCACCTCCACGTCACTTCTCCCCGCGTCCCGGATGTTACCGCCGGCCTCCCGCGGGGCGAGGAGTACCGGTTGGCCGACGCGCGGAACCGTTGGGTAAGGTTTCCGCCGTCCAGCCATGCTGGACACAACCAGGCGGGTTGCCCGAGCGGTCAAAGGGAGCAGACTGTAAATCTGTCGCGAAAGCTACGAAGGTTCGAACCCTTCACCCGCCACCACAAGGTTTGACCAGAAGATGCGGCATCTGGAGAGCTGCAGAATCGCGGTCAGTTGATCTTTGGGTGCGAGTTCGGTGCTCAGGTCGCTCGTTCACTCTGTTGTCCCTGCCGTGTCAGGCATCGGCTATGCGGCCGCATCAGGGCGCACAGCCTCCGTGGTTCGTTGTGTGGGTACGGCACGATACGGCGTGCGGCGTCGATGAGCGATGACCCAGTCTGGGGCGGGGTCTATTGGCCATCCCCACCTGCGTCGGACCAGGTCCAGGGCAGGTGGTCCTGTCAACGGCGGCCGAACCTTGACTCCCTGGCGGGGTCGGCGAACGCAGTGAATGTCGGGCTGAAGACCCTTCTCCGTCCACACCTTCGAATCGTGCGGTACTTCGGACAGCACGGCCGGCGCTACCGTCGCGTTTGCCGCCGACCGACAGCGTCCTCGCCGGCCGGCACGGCCCGTTGAGCCGGCTCTCCGCGCGCCGGGCCACGATGTCGTCGACCAGTGGGCCGACCGACCTCGACTCCGGGGGCTGTGCGGGGCGCTGGCGATGCACGCGATCTAGGGCGTACTAGAGTACTGATATCTAGGGTCGACTAGACGCGTAGATCTAGGGTAGACTAGACTGGGTCGGTGAAGAAGCGTGAGCTGCTCCGTCGTATCGCCCGGCAGGCGAAGGAGCGCAAGGTGGAGTGGGTGTTCGATGGCCCGGGGAGCAAACATGACATATGGATCCTCAAGGGCCGGAAGATCCCTGTGCCTCGGCACACCGAGATTGGCGAAGGTCTCGCCGAGGACATCTTCAAGGACTGTGAGTTCGCTCTTGGCAAGAGGTGGTGGAAGTGAAGACCTACACGGCTGAGGTCCGGCGGGACGGCAAGTTCTGGCTGATTCGGATTCCCGAGATCGGTCGATCCACCCAGGCTTTGAGGTACAAGGACGTGCCGGAGATGGCTTCTGATCTTATCGAGATCATGGAAGATGTCGGTGCCAACGACTACAACCTTCACCTCAAGGTGCTGCTTCCCGACACCGTGAAGGATCACCTCGCACGCGCCGAGGTGCTCCGTGAAGAGGCCAGGCGTAAGCAGGCTGAAGCGGCCAAGGAGTCGCGCGAAGCGGTGAAGCGCCTTCTGGCGGAGGGGTTGACGCAGCGTGAGGCGGCAGCTGTGCTGGAGATGTCCCCTCAGCGTGTAAATCAGCTAGTCAACTCCTGATGCGTGGTTTCCGTACCCTGACATAACGCGCTCGCTTGGTGCCATGGATGCTTGGGTGCGAGTTGGGTCCGAACTTCGTTGTAAGAGTGTGACCCATGAGCCGATGCTGCTGTTGGTGCGAACATGACCGCTGGTCAGCGACGTATGAGACGGTTGACGGTCGCCTGTAAATCTGTCGCGAAAGCTACGAAGGTTCGAACCCCTTCACCCGCCACACCAGCGCCAACAGCCCGGTGACCAGCACAAACAGGTCGCCGGACTGTTGGCCCGAGGGCGGGTGGCGTTTGATCCAACCGGGGGTTGGGGTGAGAGATGCTCCGGCCGCTCGCCGGTAACCGGGGTGCCGCAGTCGATTGCGCCGTACCGGCTGAACGCGTCCGGCTGCCGGTCGCGCCGCTGAGAATCAGTTGCACGCCGGAGATGGACAGCTCCAGATCGCGCGGCGGGGTCGTATCGAGTGTCTTCGTGTCCGTGCCGTCTGCGTTCAGGGGGAAGTCCCACACGGTCAGGCTGTACCGCGTGGTGATGCGCCTGTAGGTCGGCGGCGAGTCGTTGTGGAACGTTGTGATCGAGTAGCCGTAGCGGCCCGCCGCGTCGCGCAGGCGGCAGGCAGGTATAGCCGGTGTCGTCCGGTTCCTTGCAGCTCGCGGTGATCTTCGTCTTCTCGGCATCGCCGACGCCGGACATCACGTCCTGCTCGGCCTCGTGCTGGTGTGCCGGTCGCCCGATCCGGTTCCGGTCAGCGGCGGCGTCTCAGGATGGGTTGTGCCGGCTCGTCGTCCTTCACGCGTTGCAGGATCGGGCCGCCCGGGTCGTGGGCGTCTCGCATCGCGGTCAGGGTGGACTGGTCGGTGCGGGCGCGGGTCTGGTCCCACACGCGGGCGCGTTCCTCGTCGGTCAGGTTGGACAGGCCTTGCTCGATCTTGTCAAGGTGCGTGCCGGCCGCTTCGATGAACTCCGGGGTCCGGAAGATCTCGCGTACGTTGCGGCGGCCGGCGAGCACATTGCTGACCAGTTTGCGGAGGTTCGGATCGTCGGACCTCCTGGCGAACGCGGCCAGGTTGGCTCGCAACTCCCGTGCGTCCTGTTCGCTGCCGTGGACCAAGCTGCTGATGCCTGAGTCCGTGTCGGCTCGGCGGTTCACTGCGGCCCCCCGTTCCGTGCGGGACGTCGTCCTCGTGCTTGGGTGGCGGGCCCTGGGACGGGTTGTAGTAGCTCGTCGCCGGGAGCTCGGTGGAGATGTCGTAGCTACTCAGCTCGCCCACGAGGCCGGCGATGATACCCATCAGGCCTTCGTGCGCCGACCAGGCCCAGTTCCAGATGCTGACGACCTTGTGAATCTCGTTGATGACCTTGGTGACCCGCCACGCGCCGATGATGTCGATCAGCACGTCGATGACCGGCACCTCCTGCAGGCAGCCGGCGGCGGCCAGCGCGGCGGCCGCCTCGACTCCGGCGTCGATGGCGCCCGTGAGCGCGCCCTCCAGCGACGCCCCGAGCTCCTGGACCCCGACGAGCACGCCTGTGTACCTGCCCTTGAGTCTGGCCAGCATGGCGCCGCGGCGCTCGATCGCGTCGGCGAGCTGGTCGAAGTAGCTGTGCGCGCCGTCGGCCGCGTTGCCGGTCCAGGACGCCAGCATCGTGGTCGTGCCCTCGGCCACGTTGGTCGCCGCTACCTCGTCGAACTTGCCGAGCGCCTCGATCGCGTTCTTGGCCCGGGCGATCGCGCCGAAGTCGCCGACGAAGCGTTCCTTCACCCAGCCCATCACGTCGAGCCCGCACAGGTCGAGAATCTTGAACACGAGATCGCTCTCGCTGAAGTAGCCGGCGCCGTCGAGGATCTGCTGGACCATGTCCGGGACGGCACCCTCCTCCCCGGGCACCTCGAGCTTGGCCGACGGGTCCTCCGGCTTGGCGCCGGCCTCGACGGTGAAGTCGAGCGGGACCACGCCCCCCGGCTCGTATGCCGCGTCGAGTTGTTGCGCGGACGTGTTGTCTTGATTGCGATAGTCGGCCGCGGACCGCAGCAGGCCGTCGGACGACTCGGACAGAGCAGTCCTGATCGCATGACTCTGCGACACCAGTGCGTCGTGTATCTGGTTGGTTTTGTCCACTATCGCCTGAAAGATGAGCCCACCGTCGCCCGCCCCGAGATGAACCCATTTGTCCGTATACTCACCGTTGTCTATGAGGTACTTCCATTCGAGCGGCGCCTGCGTGTTGACGTCGCTCAACGTCTTCGCGAATGCCTCCAACGCCGCGGGATTGACATTGAAGTCGGCCACCTTCGACGCCCCCTCCAGTTGATTCTTTCGCGTCGACGCCGAACGTACCCGCATATCATGTGCCCATGACGGATACGACCAGATCGAACACGGGAGGTGTCGTCGTCTGGCGCCTGCCGCCCGCGCTGCGGGTGGTGGTGTCGATCGGCTGCGCCGTGCTTCCGCTGGCGACGCTCTACGGCGTCAGCCAGTCGCCCGACGAGGTGTTCGGGTGGATCGCGCTGGTCACGTTGACCGCTCTGATGGTGTTCGTCGCGAACATGGGGCGGCGCAGCTGCACGGTCGACGGGCGGCAGCTGCGGTGCAAGGGTCGCTTCGCCACGCGAACGGTCGACCTGAGTGACCTCAAACAGGTCGGGATGGGACTCGCGAACATCTGGGTGCAGACGCACCGTCCGCTCGATCGTCGCGGCGGTGATGTGCTGTGCCTGCGCATGATTCCGACGTCCAACTCCACCATTTCGGGGCATCCGGCCGGGCGGCAGGCGGTCGAGTTGATCCGCGCTCGGGCCGCCGCGGCCGGGGCGCAGCTGGATCCGCCGCTGAGCGGGCCCAAGCGGGCGCCGAGCAGCAAACCTCTGATATTCAGTATCTAGCCGGAGCGGAACCAGCGGCGGATCAGCGTCCCGGTCGTCGCAACGAGAGCCAGGAAGATTCCCGCACGCCACAGGTCGCCCGAGTTGTTCGCCTCGCCGGTGTAGGCGGCCTGGCCGTAGAAGAAGAATCCCACGTCCACCGCGAGCAGGATGAGCACTGCCCAGCCGAGTTTCGTGCGGGACCGCTTCACGTACTGGTGGGTGATGGCGTTGGTGTAGTTGTTCGTCGTGTTGTTGCTGATGTATTGGTTGCCGTTCTGGGTGGCGTTGATCTGGCCCCCGTTGGCGGCCTGATTGGATTGCCGGTGCGGGCCCGGCGGCGATGTCATCGGTGGGTCCCGTTGTGGTTGATGTGTTGGTTGCCGTTCTGGGTGGCGTTGATGACGCCGCCGCCCGTGGTCCGGTTGATCTGCTCGAACGTCGCTCGTGGCGACTCGGCGGGGGAGCCGCCCAGCTTCTCGATCAGGTCGCGCACGTCGGCGGTGAAGCTCTCGTGCCGGACATGATGACAGGTCGACAGGCTGAGCAGTCGGATGTCGTGCGGCAATTGCGACTGGGCGGGCAGCGGCGCGTTGTCGACCAGCACCGGCACGACCGGAATCGCGCGCTCGAACGCCATCCGCAGTTCCGTGCGAACCCAGTCCCGCGGATTGTCGATCCGCCGCCGACCGCGGGCGTCCTGCGCGTCCAGCCAGCGTGCGCCGATGACGGCGAGCACGATCGTGGACCGGTCGAGCGCGCGGCGGATTCGCCGGGGGTAGATCGTGCCGAGGGACAGTGAGTCGCGGTCGCGGAACACATGTGCGCGTCCGAAGTGGTGTGCCAGCCGGTCGGATATCGCCATCGCGGCGTGTGCACTGTCGTCGGTGCGATAGTTCACGAAGATGTCGGTCATGGCTGCGCCTTCGTGTGGTCTCAGCTGCTGAGCTGGCGGCCCACCTGCCGCGCGATCCGGCCCTCGAGACCGCGTTCGAAACGCTTCATGTTCGCGGCGAACGGTGCGATGCGCAGCGCGACGAAGATCAGGTGCGAGATGGCCGTCGCGAACGCCCACATGCCTTCCCCGTCGCTGGGCCGGCGACCGCTGCCGACGTGCAGTGAACTGGCGGCCGCCCGGACGACGGAACCGCCGCCGGTGCCCGGGTGGACCTCGATCTCCCCGCGGTCGCCCACCTTCGTGCCGAAGACGAACCCGCCTGCGCCCATCGAGCTGACCGTGACACGGCTGAGCGCGCCCCGCATCTTGGCCTTGGCGCCCTGGCAGTACAGGGCGGATATCGCCGCCGAGACCGCGGGTGGTGGCGCGGGCACCTGGAATTCCACGCCACCGAATGCCGCGGACTTGTTCCGATGGTTCCAGACGACACCCCCGGCCAGCGTCGCGATGATGAGAAGGACGACCAAGGTTGCCATGGTTCCTCGTTTCCGTGAGCGGGAGGGCCGGAAAGTTGACGATGGATTAGTCGAGGATTTCGCTCGGGCGTTACCGCGTCCTCGTTTGACGATCGCGATGTGATCGACCATGACTTCAGGACCTGCATCAAACCTGCACCGGACCCGGATTTTCGGCAGTCGGGTCACCCGTGGCGGGGATAACCTCTCGCGGTCAATTATTCACGGAATATCCAGCGCCACGTTGTCCGAGAAGGCTGTTGTAACGGCCTGGATCAACCGGCCGATTCGCCGGAGTGACATAACTCGGCGTCGCAGGCCGCTGACCTCTGTGGACAGAGAATTGGAGGTACCACCCGTGTCACCGGCTCAATCCGTTCTCGTGTCCAGATCGTGCCCGTCCTGCGGCCGCGCGCTGGCGGCCGAGGACAATTTCTGTGACCAATGTGGTGCACCGGCCCGAGTACGGCAGGTGCCCGGCGCGGATTCGGCAGCGCGTGCCGCTCCGGCGGGCGACCGTTCGATCGCCACGCCCGCCGGGGCCGATTTCGATCTCGTCCGATCACTTTCCGGGAACCTGCAACAGATTCCGGTCGGCAGCGTGTCCCGCGCCCGCATGTGCGTCGTCTGCGGCGCCGACCAGGACACCGAACCCGGCGGGCCGTGCCCGTCCTGCGGGAGCGCGGCCGTGTTGCTACCCCCGGCCGCGGCGTGGGGGCCGGGGCCCGGTATCGGCTCGCTGCATCATCGCCGGGCCGGTCTGCGCAAGAAATGGGCGCTCGTGCTGGGCCATGGTCCGGTGGAAACCACATTGTTGCTCCACAACGGCCGGACCGAAACGGTTGCCACTGCTGACCTGCCCCCGGCGGCCGAGCCACCACGGATGCCGGCGCTGCGCAGCCCGATCGGGCGGATCCTGGTGCACGCCGGTAATTCCGCGTCGCTGCCATGGACCGAGGAGCAGCTGCTCGGTCATGCGTTCGCCCTGCTCGGCATCATGCCGTGGACCAACCGGGTGGTGGCGCTGGACCTCGTCGAGCTCGGCCGGCCCGATCTGCTCGACCGGTGCGGACTGACCGCCACCGAGGCCACCTGGCTCGGACTCGTGCACGCCGCACGGCGCGGTGACGTCACGTCAGTGGTGGCCGCCGCCGCCGCGTTGCCCGCCGACCGGTACCGGCGAAAGATCACCGTGCTCGCCGCGCTGCTCGAGCAGGTGCGGCGGGTTCCGGGCGCGGTCGAGCAGCTCGCCCCGACGCTGACGGCCTTCGCGGACTCGGAGCCGCTCGCGGCGGTGCTGCAGCGGGCGCTCGGCATGGCGGAAACCTCGGCCAGACAACGGATCGACGACCTCACGACGCTGACCGGAGTGTTCGGGGCGCCGACCGAGATCAGGCAGCTGCTCAGCGGTCGCGACATCTCACTGGTGGACGCGCGCGCCCGCGCCCTGCTCGGCCCGCGCGGCAGGCTGGCAGCGCTGTACGCGGCCGCCGAGGCCGTCCCCGAGCTCGGCGCGGTCGACCTGAGCGAGGCGCCGCTGGCCGTTCTCGACGACCTGATCGACGCCGGCAAGCTCACCGACCTCGCGGCAGCCCGCGCCGGCCGGGCCGCGAGGGAGCGGACCTACATCACCGCACGGCTCGCGCCGGAACGCCTGAGTGACAAACAGATCGACGAGGTGGGACATCGGGACGAGGCGATCAGGCGGTCGTTCCTCGCCGGGAGTACCGAGGTCGCGGGCGACGACGCGGAACGGCCGCTCGCCCGGCACGTCGCGATGGTGGACGTGCTGGCGCGCAAGCGCCCGCAGGACCTGGTGGTCGAGCACGTGCTGCCCGCCCACCGCGACGTGGCTCGCCGGCTCGCCGACGTGATCCGGGCCGCCGACGAGGGGGCGGATCCGGCGACCCTGCTTCAGCAACCGCTGCTCGCGGATCGCACGGTCTGGCAGCCGCTGGCCCGTCTGTTCGGCACCGACCGGCTCCGCGACGCGAGCGACGAACTGAAACACCGGTGCTCCGACTTCTTCGAGTGGCTCAGCCTGACCGCGGCACGGGAGCACCTGTTCCTCGCCGACTGGCGGCAAGCCGTCGACGCCGCGCGGAGCTGTCTGGACCTGGCCACCGCGGAGGCGATCCGCGACGAGGCCCAGAACCTGGTGGCCTGCGGCCTGCACAACCTCGGCGACGATACCGGCGCTCTGCGCGAGCTGGAGCAGGCTATCGAGGGCGGGTACTCGGTCGGCCTTCTTGCCAACATCGGGGTCGTCGCCGCGCGGCTCGACTCTGAGCTCGCGGCCCGGCACCTGGCACGGATCGTGCGCGAGGGACCCACGGTCGCGATGCGGATGAATGCGGCCCGGCAGGCGCTCGCTGCGTGGCAGAGCGACAGCACCAAGATCTGGGAAGGCGAGGGTGGCGAGCAGCGAACGCTGCCGACCGTGCTGCGCGAACCCCTCCGGTCGATCGTCACCGAGTCCATCGAGCTCGACGACTTCCGTGTGGTCGTCGCCGCGATGGCCCGGTTCGATGCCGACTGGTTGCGGGCGCCCGCCAGCCTGCTCGCGTCCCCGCACCGGGAGACGCTCGAGGCGAAGTACCACGTGGCCCTCGCCGCGAACGACATGTTCATGTCCGCAGTGGATGTTCTCGGCACCGTCCACGACTGGGAAACCGCGCCGGCGTGGCTGCGCGACGCGCGCGACGATCTGGTCCGCCAGACGCTTGACTTCCTCGTCGAACACATCGAGGACCCGGACAACCTCGCGGGCATCATCGCCCGTGCGCTCGTGGAGAAGGTACGCGGTCTCCGCGACCGGGACCGGGTCCTGCTCGCGCTGCTCGCGGTCGCCACGATCGCCTACCACCTGACCGAGAACGACGGCGAGATCGCCGAGGGCGTCATCGTCCTGTTCGAGCAGTACCAGGTCAAGGCGCGCGACCTGCCGCCAGAGGACCGGAAGGTCGCGGACTCGCTCGTGGAGCTGTGCGTTCGCCGGGTGACCTTGAACCTCGCGCAGGCCCGCCAGACCGAGTTGGCCCAGCTGATCGACCCGTACAACCTCGCGCTCGACGTTCTCGACCGGGCACCACGGGGCACGGCCATCTGGTTCCAAGCCCGCCGCCAGGTCGCCGTCGTCCTCGAGGCGTGCGAGCAGGCTCAGGCCCAGCTGCGGCCCTGGCTCGGTCGGCTCGACGACCTGGACGTGCGGGACATGGTCAAGGGCTTCCTGGAGAGCGCGACCGACCTCGAGTTCAAGGCCCGACGAGTGCTCAGGAGCTGACGACATGGCTGACCGCAACCCGTACCTGATGCTCGGTGTGGACTACGGCTGCGCGCCCGACGAGGCACGCCGCACCTTTGCGCGCGCCGCCCGGCGCGTGCGCCGGTCCGGCACGGATCGGATCACCACCGAGGACCTCACCTGGGCCCTGCACGAGATCCAGAACGAACACGCCGACCCGTTCAACGAGGTCTCACTCTTCCGCGTGCCCGCCGACCCGGAGGTCTTCACCCCGGCCGGGGACGGCCTGTTCGCCCCGGCGCCGATGCGGCTCTCCCGGCGCACGGAGACCACTGCGGCGGACGTGGATCGGTTGACCGAAGGGCTCGCCGAGGAGCTGGGCCAGCTGCTCGGCGAGGTCATCCCGCACGTCGTCAGGTTCGACTACGGCTACCAGACACCAGAAGGAAACGAGCTATGACCAGGTACAAACGCGACTCCCTCAACCGTCTGTCCGAGATGGAGCAGATGCTCGACCGGATCTCCCGGTCGATCGAGAAGATCGAGGTCGCGACAATCGTGCGGGAGCCGTCGTCGGGGGTCGCCGTCGACGCGTACGACGGCCTGCGCCGCCAGGTCGTCGCGGCGGCGGGCGAACGCATGGCACACCTGTTCCAGCTCGCGCTCTTCGCCGAGGCGGTCGCGACGAACCGACCGGTCGAGGACCTCTCCCGGCTCGTCGAGGAGTGGCTCGTACAGGCGGGTGTCGAGCGGGTCAGCGACCCGCGCGACGACAAGTACTTCGACATCCTCGGCGGCACGGGAAGCCAGCTGCGCGTGCTCCGCGTCGGGTACCGGGACCAGGTCACCGGCCGACCGATCGTGATGGGACAGGCCGAGCGGGTCGAGCGCGCCCCGCGTGCCGAAGCTTTCGACGGACCACCCGCCGGAGACGGGCAGTGGGAGGCCGCGCGATGAACCCCTTCGGCATCGACTTCGGCACGACCAACTCCGTGCTGGCGCAGTGGAACGGGACCGAGGCCGAGGTGCTGACCATCGACCAGCCCTCCTACGAATGGGCGGACCTCGGCTTCGATCGCGTCCTCCCGTCGGTCATCGGCATCGACCAAGGACGCAGGACGTCGTTCGGCTGGGCCGCGAAGCGCAGCGCCGACGCGAAGCTGAGCGCGGTGAAACGGCTGTTCGCCACGGAGAACACGGTGGACATCGGTGGCCACCAGATCTCCGTCGAGGAAGCCGCCGCCATGCTGTTCGCACACATCCGCGCGGCCTCCCCCGGCGTGACCGTGGACCGTTCGGTCGTGACGATCCCCGCCAACAGCCGCGGGCTCGCCCGGTATCGCACCAAGGTCTGCGCCGGCCTCGCCGGCATCGAGGTGCAGGCGTTGGTCAACGAGCCCACAGCCGCGGCGATGGCCTACTCGATCGACGCGACGCAGGACCAGAACGTCCTGGTCTTCGACTGGGGCGGCGGCACGCTGGACGTCACCGTTCTGGAGACGATCGAGGGGGTGTTCATCGAGCGGGCGTCGAAGGGCATCCCGCGGTCCGGCGGGATCGACCTGGACGAGCTGTTCGCCGACGCGATCGTCGCGCAGCTGGGTGGCAGGCCGTCATGGAGCCCTGGCGAGCAGGCCCAGTTCCGGCTCGAGGTGGAACGGGCGAAGATCGTCCTCTCCGGCAAGCAGGAGACCAACCTGAAGCTGCCGGGCGGCCAGTACTTCGCGGTCACGCGCGAGCTGTTCCTGAAGGCGATCAACAACAAGCTCGAAGAGGTCCGCCAGCCCATCGAGCAGTGTCTCGCGGACCTGTCCATCGGTCCGAACGGCGTCGACCAGCTGGTCATGGTCGGTGGCAGCAGCAAGATCCCCGCGGCACGCCAGCTCGTGTCCGATCTGCTGCGGCGAGAGCCGGCGACGGGATGCGACCCGATGACCGCGGTCGCCCAGGGCGCCGCGATCGCCTCGGCCATCCTCGCCGGCCAGCTGGACATGGACTTCTTCGTGGCGACCGAGCATGCGTTGGGCACGATCGTGCACGACGACGCGAGCCGCCCGGGCTTCAGCGTGCTCATCGCGCGCAACCACCCACTGCCCGCGAAGGCCACCGACACCTACGTCCCGGCACACGCCGGTCAGCGTGAGGTGCGCGTCGAGGTCATCGAGGGCGACCCGGCGAAGCCGGTCGACCACGAGGACAACGTCGTGCTCAAGGAGTGGGTGCTCGAAGTGGACCCGACACGGTCCCAGCAGGACGCGTCGTTCACGATCACCTACGAGTACAACGTCGAGGGCATCCTCCACATCACCGTCACCGACCGGCTGACCGGCCGCCAGATGTTGCGCGACGACGTGTCGTTCGGCGTGATGAAGGACCGCTCGCAGCTCGTCGAGGTCGCCAAGCGGGTGCGTGCGACGGTGTCGAGCGGTTCGGTCGACGGCACACCGGTCAAGACGATCACGATGACGATCGCGGACCCGGAGGCGGAGGCGCTGGTGAAACGCGCCCGCACCAACGTGATCCCGTTCGTCGACGAGACCGAGGCCGCGCGCCTGGAAAGCATCTGCGCGGACCTCGAGAACGCGTCCGACATGGGGCTGGGCGAGTGCAAGGACGCGCTGTCGGGCGCCCTTCGCCAGTACGCGTATCTGTTCTAGGACGCCGAAATGACGCCAATCAGCCTCGCGAGCCCGGAACGGGCCACGATCCTGCCGATCTACCTGGTGTGCGACCTGTCCGCGTCGATGCGCTCGGACGGGCGGGTCGACGCGGTTCGCGGCGCGCTCGTCGACCTGCGCGACGCGATCTGGGCCAACCCTGTGGTGAGTGACCAGGCGCGGGTCGGGCTTCTCGGCTTCTCCGGTCGGGCGCACGTGCTGCTTCCGTTGTGCGACATCGCGATGACCGACGAGCTGCCCGAGCTCGCCCCCGACGGCCTCACGAGCTACGGCGCGGCGTTGCGGCTGCTGCGCGAGACGCTGCGGGCCGACGAGGCGCAGCTGACCGCCGACGGCTACCGGCTCTGGCGGCCGCTGGTGTTCTTCCTCAGCGACGGGGAGCCGACCGACCCGCAGGCCGACTGGCTCGGGGAGCTGGCCCGGCTTCTGGACCGGTCCAACCCCGCGCGGCCGGAGATCGTGACGTTCGCCGTCGGCGAGGCCCGGCCGGCGGCGCTGGCCCACATCGCCACCGCCAGGTGTTTCGTGGCCCGCGGCGATGTCGCGGTGCGCGATGCCATCGCGGAGATCGGCGACGTGGTGATCCGCAGCGTCGTCGCCTCCAGTGTCAACGGCCAGCCGTCCGTGCTCGGTGCGCCGGCCGACGGTTTCGACGAACTGGACCTGCTGTGACTCCCCTGGCGATCGACGGCGACGCGCTACGGCAGGGGCGGCTGCTGGGCCGCGGCGGCCAGGGGCGCGTGGTCGAGGTCGCCGGTGCCGGTGAGCGCGGCGAGCAGCTGGTCGCCAAGTGGTACCTGCCGTCCGTAACGCTGGATCCCGCCGCGCTCACCAGGCTCGTCGCCTGGCGGCGCTGCCTCCCCGCGGACGAGCGGGCGGCGCTCGACCGCGTCGCCTGCTGGCCGCGGGCAGTGCTGCTCCGCGCCGGTCGGGCCGCCGGCGTGCTGCTGCCCAGGGTGCCCGCCGCCTTCTCCTTCGACCTCGCCCGCCCGTCCGGCGCGCGCGGTCCGGTACTACGCGAGCTGCAGTACCTGATCGCCGGACCCGTCCTGCTGGCCCGCCGGAACATCCCGGACGTGGACGCGTCGAGGAGACTGCGGGTCCTCGAGTGCCTCCTGTCGGCCGTCACCTTTCTGCACGAGCGCGGTGTGGTGCTCGGTGACCTGTCGGTGAAGAACGTGCTCTGGTCGCCCGAGCCTGGTGTCTACTTCCTCGACTGCGACTCTTTGCGGCTCACGGGGACCGATCCCGCCGTCCCCCAGCCGAACTCACCCGGCTGGGACGATCCGGCGTTCCCCAGCACCCAGAACCAGCAGTCCGACCGCTACAAGCTCGCGCTGCTCGTGCTCCGCACGCTGGCGCGGGACTTCACCACCCGCGACCCAGCGCGCGCCGCGGACATGCTCGGCCCGGAGCACCTGCCGGTCCTCCGCGCCGGGTTGAGCTCCGACCCGAACGCCCGCCCGCCCGCCTCGGCGTGGCGGAACCTGCTCCACGGCCGCATCCATCAACTGACCGACGAGGACGAGGAGACCGATATGACGAACCGAGAACCGGCGCGCGCGAGAGGTGGCCACGGATGAGCGAGGACAAGGCCAAGCTGCTGCCGTTCTACCTCGTGATCGACATGTCGTACTCGATGGAGGGCGAGAACCTCGCCGCAGCGAACGACATCATGCCCGAGCTCGTCGACGCGCTGGCACAGAACCCGATCATCAGCGACAAGGTCCGCTTCGGGCTCGTCGACTTCGCCGACGATGCGCAGGTCCAGGTCCCGCTCTGCGATCTGCTCGACCCCGATCTCGTTCTGCCGGGACTGATGACGCGGGGCGGCACCTCGTTCGCGGCCGCGTTCCGCATGATGCGCAAGCAGATCGAGCACGACGTGATCCAGCTCAAGGGCGACAACTACAGCGTGCACCGACCCGCGATGTTCCTGCTGTCCGACGGTGCTCCGACCGACGACGAAGGCGAGTGGCGAGCGGCGTTCCAGGAGCTGACCCAGTTCGACAAGCAGAGCGGCACGGGCTTTCCCATGTATCCCAACGTGATCCCGTTCGGCGTCGCCAACGCGGATCCACGCACGATGCAGACACTTATCCATCCGTCCAGCGGCAACAAGCAGATGCGCATGTACTTGATGGACGAGGGTAACAAGCCTGCCGACGCCATCAGGGCGATGGCCGAGATCCTGATCTCCAGTGTGCTGAACTCGGGCATGGGCATGGCCAACGGCGGATCCGGCATCGCGCTGCCGGACGCGAGCCAGCTGCCGGACGGTGTCAGCTCGTACGGCGCCGACGACGAGGACTTCCTGTGACCGGGCAGCGTGTCGGCAGGCACGCCGCACCGGACCGGACGCAGGCGGGCGGCTGGCCGGCGGCGTTCCCGATAGGCGACCCTGGACGGGCGCCGGCGACCGTCGTGCCGCGACCGGATGAACGGTTCCCCTTCCGGCACGACATGGTGAGTGACTCCGTCCGGATTCCCGGCGACGCGGGGGAGTTGCACGTCATGGGCGCGAGCGTGCGGGGGCTCTCGCATCGGTACTACGGGAAGGTGCGGCAGGACTCCTTCGGTCGGCTGGTGTCCGATGACGGCCAATGGCTGATCGTCGCCGTGGCCGACGGGGTGTCCTCGGGCGACCACTCGCACATCGCCGCGGACATCGTGTGCGAGCTGGGCTGTCGGATGGTGAGCCGGCAGCTGGTGGAGCGCGACGCCGCAGAGCTGGACTGGACGGCCGTGCTGCGGTTCTTGTCGACCGAGATGGTCGAGCATGCGGCAGGCGAGTTCGGTCTCGTCGAGCCGTCGCTCGAACAGGTCGCCGAACGGCTGGCGGCCACCGCCCTCTTCGCCGTCGTCCGGGTGGAGCCGAAGGAGACGGGCGATCGGCCGGTGCACGTGATGGCACTGGGCGACACCTCCGCGTGGCTGCTCCGTCCGGACGTGAAGCCCGCGTGGAACCCGTTGCACGAGGTCAAGAACGCGGGCCGCGCGGTCGCGTCCTCGGCCACCATGGCGCTGCCCGGACTCCCACCCCAGCCCGTGCCGCCGGTGGCCACCACCCTGCGTGCCGGCGAGGTCCTGGTGCTGATGAGCGACGGTGTCGGCGACCCGCTCGGTGGCGGCACCGGCGACGTCGGCGAGGTCCTGGCCGAAACGTGGCGCGAACCGCCCGACCCGTTCGCGTTCACCGCACAGGTCGGTTTCCAGCGCCGCAGCTACGACGACGACCGTACGGTCGTCGCGGTCTGGCCAGTTCCGTGACGCCATGACCGACGAACTGGACCGGTCCGTGGTCGGCAGGCTCGGCGCACAGCTGGGCAGCGGCGGTCAGGCCAATGTGTACCTGGCACCGGAACTCACGTTGCCGGACGCCGGTGGGCCGCTGGTTTTCAAGCAGTACAAGGGAAGCCAGGTCTCGCCGAACGGGTTGCATGGGATCGTCGGCGTGCGCAGTCGAATGACCCCGGCCGCGCAGTCACGTCTCGACGCCACGGCGGTCTGGCCGGTGCGGGTCGTGCGGGACAGCGGACGGATCTGCGGCGTCGTCATGCGGTTGATACCGGACTCGTTCTTCCAGGACCGGCTGCTGCCGACCGGGCGGTCGGCACACGATCCCCGGGAGGTGCAGAACCTGTTCGTCGCCCCCGCCCTGGCCACTCGCCTGGGAATGCCCGACCTGTCGATGAACCAGCGTTTCGCGGTGTGCCGTGACCTGGCCGCGGCGCTCACCCTGTTGCACGAGAACGGTGTGGTCTTCGGCGACGTCAATGCGAAGAACGAGCTGTTCCGGGTCCGTCCCGAGCCGACGGTGATGCTGGTCGACTGCGACGCCGTGCGGATCCGAGGCAACGCCGCGGTCGTCAAGCAGCTCAGCGCGCCGGACTGGAACCCGCCCGAGGGTGCGGTTCTCACGCAGGCGACCGATCTCTACAAGCTCGGCCTGTTCATTCTGCGTGTGCTCAGCCCTGGACCTCAGGCGTCGACAGCCAGAGACCCGCGCCGCGCGTTCCCCCGGTTGGACGGCGAGGGCCGACGGCTGATCACCGCGGCACTCGGCACAACCGGTGCCAGCCGTCCGTCGGCCGCCACCTGGCGGGCGTACTTCGCGACGCGGGCCGGGGTCGGCACGCGTGGGCCGGCTCCGGTCGGGCCCCTCGGCCGGCACCCCGCGGTCGTCACCTCCGGTTGGCGGCGGGATCCGGCAACCGGGCGATGGGTGCCGGCTCGGTGACCGCTCGTTGCGTCATCTGCGGCGAGGGGGCGCGCGGACGGGTCCTGCTGTCCGTACGCGGTGAGCTGGTGTGCGCCGGCCATACGACCGTGGGTCGGTGCCGGTTCTGCGGGCGGCCGCGCGGCCTCGACGAACCGGGCTGGCACGAGTTCGAGCCGGCAGGCTGGCGGTGCCCGACGTGCGGGGACGAGGCGGTCGACACGATCGAGGGGCTGCGTCGGCATGTGCGCGGCGTGCGGCAGGTCACGGCGGAGCTGGGGTTCGGGCTCCGGTCGCGCGTCCGGGTCGTGTTCGCGACGTTCGCGGAGCTGGCGGCCGGGCATGCCGCAGCAGGCACACCGCTCGCGTGTACGGAGTTGACGGCGACCGCCGCGGGGGTTGCGGAGGCGGTCGTCGTCCGGGTCGCGCGTGGCCTGCCGGCATTCGCGTTCGGCCGGTCCGTGGCGCACGAGGTCGGCCACGTGTGGCTCGCCCAGTCGGCGGCCGGACCACGGCGGCCACCGGTCGAGGAGGGGTTGTGCGAACTGGTCGCCTACGCCTGGCTGAAGCGGTCGCCTTACACCTACGCGGAGCAACTCCGCGACCTCATCCGGACAAACCCCGACCCGGTGTACGGCGGCGGTTTCCGCGAGGTGCACGCGGCCCTGACTCGGCACGGAATCGCGTCCCTGCGCGCCAGCCTGGCCACGACCGGCGAACTACCGGCTCACGAACCGCGCAGCAGCGTCGCGCCGTCGTAGCCCACGGTGTGCGAGATCATTTTCGCGTAGCAGTCATCCGGACCGATGCCTTCGCTGTCGCACCACGCGTTGGCCGATTCGCCGTCGAATTGTGGTAACGGCACGACCGTGATCCAGAAGTTGCCGTACTTGAAGCTGCTGTATTCGCCGGAGAACAACAACAGTGCGTCGGGATAGCGCGCGTGAATGGTCCTGAAGTCACGCAAAATCTCCACGTAGTTGTACGTGATTCCGTTGGCCACCAGGCCGGGTCGCTTCGCCGACAGCTGCGGCACCCACTGGTCCGCCAGTGCTTCCACGGCCGGCCGGTCCTCGCGGAGCAGCCTGCGCAGTTCGGCCAGCGCGGCCTGCGGGGTGGCCGGCTCGGCCTGTATGGACGCCGGGTCCTCGGTCACCGTCTCGGTTTCCGTCTGTGTTTCCGTCTGCGGTTCCGTTGTGTCGTCGTATGTCTGCGGAGTCGGAGCACCGACGACCGCCTGCTGGTCGGGTGCGGCCGACGAGTCTCCGGACATCGTGGGCCGGTTCAGAAAGGCGATGGTCGCGACGACGGCGAGTACCGCGATCGCGGCGGCGAACACGCCGAGCAGCGTGTTTCTGGACTGCCGCGACGACGCCGCGGGTGGTGACGCGTACGGCATCTGCATGGGGTACCTGTGGGGATTCGTGTTTACCGGAGTGTTCGCCGGCGTGTCTGCCGGTGTCGCGAACGGCGGCGTCGAGTCCGGCAACGGGATCGGCGCCCCGCACCGCGTGCAGAAGCGTGCCGCGGACTTGCCCGCGCGCCCACATTCCCGGCAGGTCGCCATGTTGCCCCTCCGCGCCGATCACAGATTTGAGAAGGTTTCCAAAATATGTGTCGTCTGTCGCCTGCCGGCGTTAGCACGGACTTTTCGAGGTGTAGTTCTGGTGCATCCGTCATCCCGGGCCGGGCCGGGTTGCCGCCCGAGTAGTACGAGGTGTTGTAGAACGGTCGACCGGCCGCCTTCTTGACCTCGATCCTGAGCCGGCTCGGGTTGTCGTACCTCGCCGCCGGCTCGCGTACCGTCTCCCCGTTGGCTTCGGCGCCCGTCCTGGCCGGCCGTCAACCGCCTGTGCGGTACCCCACACCGAGAGCTCCGCAATTCATCCGAATGGCCGCGCAGAGTTCAGCGCACACACCGGCGGTGTATCTCCGGTCCAGTTGCTACGCACCCGTACCAGCGTGATCCATAAGCCGTGGAAAACTTCTGACGAGATGCATTGACAAGTCGGCGGGTGTTCGTAGATAGTGATTGGGGTCGATGGGGGATGGGTGGAATCTTGTGTAACGGCGTACGGGGGTCGTCCGTTTCGAGCGGCGACGAGTCCGAATAGGACGTCGAAGTTTCCGACATAGTGCTCCGGTTGTCCGAATCGGGTGGTCGGCGCGCGTATTCCTGTCGTCCACGGCTTCAGTCTGACTACGGCGTGAGTATTGTCGTGGAAAGGTGAATGTGGGAAGTATGAGATTCAGGTTGGGTATCGTTCTCGCCGCAGCCGCTCTGTCGGTGTTCGCCATGGGTGCGGGCTCTGCGTCCGCGCAGGTGGCGACCACTGCGCCGGCCGTCCAGACGGTGGCAGCCGGCGACGTGGGAGCGTTGGACTGCGTCGGACCGGTCTCGCCCGACGGGGGAGCGGGGGCCTGCTTCGAGCCGCACGGTGAGCACCTCTTCAACTGCGATCTGCTCGCCGACGGGCACCACCCGGTGGCCCATTACTACCGGTCGACGTCGCCCAATACCCGGCGGACGGTCAGTGACGCGCCCACCGCCGGATACTGCGTCGACCACAACCTGACCAATATCCCGGAATCCGGTTGGATCAAGGTCCAGTCGTGTAACTACGAGGGCAGCACGAAGCTCAGCTGCAGCAGTTACGTGAAGATTTCCGCGAACGGCTGACAACTCGGGCATCATTCCTGCTCGAGTCCCGCATCGTTTGATGTCCGGGACTCGGGCAGGAATGTCGTACACCGAGCCCGAATTCCGGATGCCGTCGTGACAAAAGAAGTGTCCGCTACGGTCTCGGGTGATGGAGACATTCGACTGGCGCGGGCGCGAGGTCGCCTGGGAACGGACCGGCTCGGGGCCGCCGGTCGTGTTCTGCCACGGCACCCCCTGGTCCTCGCGGCTCTGGGCGCCCTTCGCGCGGGGGCTGGCCCGGGAGTTCACCGTCCACCTGTGGGACATGCCGGGCTACGGGCAGTCGTCCAAGCACCCCGGGCACGCGGTCGACCTCGGCACCCAGGGGGAGCTGTTCGCCGACCTGCTGGCCCACTGGGACCTGGCCCGCCCGCGGGTCGTCGCGCACGACTACGGCGGCGCGGTCGCGCTGCGCGCCCACCTGCTCCACGGCCGCGCGTACGCCTCGCTCACCCTCGTCGACGTGGTGGCGCTGCGACCCTGGGGATCCGACTTCTTCCGGCTCGTCCGGCGGCACGCCGACGTCTTCGCCGCCCAGCCCGCCGCCGTCCACCGGGGCGCGGTCGAGGCCTACATCCGCACGGCGGCCCACCGGCCGCTCGCCGACGACCAGCTCCACACGCTGACCGCCCCCTGGCTGACCCCCGACGGCCGGCCGGCCTTCTACCGGCAGATCGCCCAGGCCGACGAGCGCTACACCGACGAGATCCAGGACCGCTACGGCGAACTCGACCTGCCCGTCACCGTCATCTGGGGCGAGGAGGACACCTGGATCCCCGTCGACCGGGCGCACCGGCTCGCCGCGATGATCCCCGGTGCGCGCGCGGAGACCATCCCCGGCGCGGGCCACCTCGTCCAGTGCGACGCCCCCGCCGAGCTCGCCCTCGCCCTGCGGCGGTCGCTGTGAGAACGCTCACCGCCGCCGCGACCCGGAAGGCCCGCGCCGCCGCCCAGGGCCTCGGCGGCTCGGCGACCACCGTCGCCGACGCCGTACGCCGCGTCGTCGGGTTGCAGGCCCAGGACGTCCGGGCCAACCGGCTCGCCGTGCGCGCCCGCACCAGCGGGCTGACCGCCGCCGACGTCGACGAGGCGTGCCGCCGCAAGGACGTCGTGCGGACCTGGGCCATGCGCGGCACCCTGCACATGCTCGCCGCCGAGGACTTCGGGTGGGTCAACGGTCTGCTCGGCCCCCACTTCGCCGCGCGCGGCGCGCCCCGGCGCCGGCAGCTGGGGCTCGACGACCGCGTCCTCGAGCGGGCCACCGAGGCGTTCGACCAGGTCGCGACCGAGCCGCTGACCCGGGCCGAGCTCGTCGAGCGCCTCGCCGGCCACGGCGTCGTGCTCGACCCCCGCAGCCAGGCGCCCGCCCACCTGCTCGGCTACGCCGCCAACACCGGCCAGCTCTGCCGCGGCCCGGACACCGCCCGGGACGAGCCGACCTACGTGCTCGTCCGCGAGTGGCTCGGACCCCAGCCGCCCGTCGACGCCGACGAGGCGCTGTGCCGCCTCGCCCGGCGCTACCTGCGCGGCCACGGGCCGGCGACGCCGGACGATCTCGCCATGTGGGCGGGCCTGCCGGTCACCTCCGCCCGGAAGGCGTTCGACGCGATCGGCGGGGAGGTCGAGCACGTCGAGGCCGCCGGCGTGCCCTCCGCGGCGCCGGCCGGGGAGGACCCGCCGGGCGCGCCGGTCCGGCTGCTCGGGCACTTCGACGCCTACCTCCTCGGCTACCGCGGCCGCGACCTCGCCGTCCCGAAGGACCACCGGAGCGCCGTTCAGGCTGGTGGTGGCTTCGTGATGCCCGTCGTGCTGGTCGAGGGGCAGGCCGTCGGCACCTGGCGCTCGAGGTCGGCGAAGGGCATGATCACCGTCGACCCGGTCGCGTTCGGCGGTCGGAAAATTCCCGATCTGCGTAACGAGGTGGCCGACATCGGACGATTCCTCGGCCGGCAGGCCGTGCTCGGAAACCCGGCCGGGTGATGCGCGGAAGTGCCCCTTGACAGCGATGTCCTAATAGCACAGTCGGATTCTTAGCCCAGACGGGGTACAGTTACCCGACCGTGACATGCCCACTCGGAGGGCATCGTCACTCTACGGTGGATTTGACCTGGTTGTCGCCACGGACGGCCTAGGAGAGTGCATGCCTGAGACGGCACCCGAACGCACGGTACCGGCCGAGCCGTCCGCCGAGACGGACGTGGCGGTCGACCGGCGTTTCGGCGTCTTCTCGGTGGTCGTCCTGGTCGTCGGGGTGGTCGCGGCCGTGCTCATGTCCTGGTGGCTGCCGCTGCACCCGAGCACCGGGCAGATCGGCACCGGCCTGCTGCTGGTCCTCGCCTTCCTGGTCGTCGAGCAGCTCTCGGTCAACATCGACGTGCGCGGCGGCGTCTCCTGGACGATCTCCTTCACCGAGATACCCCTGGTCATCGGCCTGTTCGTGGCGCCGTTCCAGATCGTGCTGGCCGCGCACCTGATCGCCGGCGTCGGCACCCTGCTCGCCCGGCGGGTGCAGGACCGCGTCCTCTACAACACCGGCGCGGAGATCCTCGAGATCACCAGCGCGTTCGCGGTCTTCACCGTCGCCGGCACCATCCTGCAGGGCGCCGGCCCGAAGTGGGTCGCCGCGTACCTCGGCGCGATCAGCGCCCCGATCGCCAGCACGCTGCTCGCCCTCGCCGCCGTCTACTTCCTCGGCCGCCGGATGCGCGTCGGCGCGGCCACCAAGCTGGTCTTCCGCACGCTCGTCCTCGGCCTGGTCAACGCCTCGGTCGGGGTCGTCGGCTACGAGGTCGCCACCAACGTCGACCACGGCCTGCCGCTCGTGCTGGCCACCCTCGGCGGCGTCTGGGCCCTCTACCTCGCCTACTCCGGCCTGCTGCGCGAGCAGCGCGACCTCGAGGCGCTGTCCGAGGTCAGCCTGATCGTCGCCCGGTCCGGCCGGCGTGCGGCGGCCCGCCCCGCCACCGGGCAGGACGCCGCGACCGCGATCCGGTCCGACGACTGGCTCGGCATCGCGCAGCGCATCCGCGACCAGCTCGGCGCCGCGCGCGTGGTGCTGCGGCTGCGGTTCGACGCGCAGGGCCCGATGCACACCGTCGCGGCCGGCAACGACCTGCCCGACGACCTGGTCGACCTGGACCCCGCCGGCAGCCGGTCCGACGCGCTGCTGCGGCTGCCGGGCTCGCACGTGCGCCACTTCCGGCGCATCGACGCGCTGCCCGAGATCCGCCAGGCGCTGGTGCGGCGCGACGCCCACGAGGCGCTGGTCGTGCCGCTGCGCAGCGCGAGCCACCTGCTCGGCGTCGTCGAGGCGCACGACAAGCTGTCCCGCTGGCGCGGGTTCGGCCAGGCCGACATCCGGATGATCGGCACCACCGCGAGCCACCTGGCCACCGCGCTGGACAACCGCCGGCTGCTGGCGACGCTGCGCCACGACGCCTACCACGACCCGCTGACCGGGCTGCACAACCGGCCCGGCTTCCGCCAGCTCGCCACCGAACTGCTGGCCAGCAACCCCGGTTCGGTCATGCTCCGGGTCGACCTCGAGGTCCAGCCCGCGATCAGCGACGCGCTGGGCTACGCCTGGAGCGACCGCATCACGATCGCCGCCGGCCGCCGGCTGCGCGACGCGCTCGGCCCGGACACCCCGCTGGCCCGCCTCGAGGGCGGCGCGTTCGCGGCGCTGCTCGTCGACGCCGACTTCGAGCATGCCCAGGCCGTCGCCGAGAGGCTGGTGGCGAGCCTGTCGGTGCCCTACCCGGTCGACCGGCTGACCGTCGAGGCGGGCGTGGTCGTCGGCTACTCCTCGTCCGCGATGGCCGACGGCGTGATGTTCTCCGACGCCGCGGGCACGGGCGACGGCCCGATCACCGAGCTCGACGTCGACGAGCTGCTCAAGCGCGCCGACGTGGCGCTGCGCGCGGCCAAGTCCAGCGGCGAGCAGGTCCGCGCGTACATGCCGAGCATGGGCCAGATCTTCCTGCGTCGCTTCCAGCTGGTCACCCAGTTCCGCCAGGCGCTCGAGTCCGGCCAGGTCAGCGTGCACTACCAGCCGAAGGTGGCGCTGCCGCGCCGCGAGGTGCTCGGCGTCGAGGCGCTGGTGCGCTGGCGCCACCCCGAGTTCGGCGACCTGCACCCGGACGAGTTCGTGCCGGCCGTCGAGGCCGCCGGCCTGGTCGACGCGCTCACCGAGTTCGTGCTGGACAGGGCGCTGATCCGGGTGCGCAAGTGGATGGACCGCCGGCTGCGCATCGGCGTCGCGGTGAACCTGAGCGTGCGCAGCCTGGCCGACCTGGAGTTCCCCAACCGGGTCTCCGCCGCGCTGCAGCGCCACCGCGTGCCGCCCGAGCTGCTGACCCTGGAGCTCACCGAGTCCGGCGTGATGGCCGACCCGCAGCGCGCGCTGCCGGTGCTGCGGGCGCTGCACAACCTGGGCGTGGTGCTGGCGGTCGACGACTTCGGCACCGGGTACTCGTCGCTGGCCTACCTGCGCCAGCTACCGGTGGACGAGGTGAAGATCGACAAGAGCTTCGTGTTCGGCATGGGCAGCGACCTGGGCGACCTGGCGGTGGTCCGGTCGATCGTCGAGCTCGGCCACTCGCTGGGCCTGACGGTGGTCGCCGAGGGCGTCGAGGAGGACGCGGCGCGCGACCAGCTGGCCACCATGGGCTGCGACGTCGCGCAGGGCTACCTGATCTCGCGCCCGCTGTCCGAGGAGCGGCTGGAGGCATGGCTGCAGGCCCGCACCTCGCAGGCGAAGAACCTGCGCGACGAGCTGGTCCTCACCCTGCTGTCCTGACCGGGTATCCCGATTTCGCCGCCGGGTGCGCACCCTGTACAGTCATCACGGCTCACGCGGGCAGGCCCCAATAGCTCAGTCGGCAGAGCGTCTCCATGGTAAGGAGAAGGTCTACGGTTCGATTCCGTATTGGGGCTCGCGAATACACTTGGGAGACGCAAGTCCCTCCGCAGGGGACCTGGCGGTGTAGCTCAGTCGGTAGAGCAAGCGGCTCATAATCGCTGTGTCGCCGGTTCAAGTCCGGCCACCGCTACGCGGGTGAGATGAGAGAGAGGCAAGGCCGTGGCTGCCAGCGACGTGCGACCGAAGATCACGTTGGCGTGCGAGGAGTGCAAACACCGCAACTACATCACCAAGAAGAACCGGCGCAACGACCCGGACCGCTTGGAGATGAAGAAGTTCTGCCCGAACTGCGGCAGGCACCGCACGCACAAGGAAACCCGCTAGGTGCCGCTGGACCCGTCCTACGTCGGGCACACCTACCCGCGGTCGGAGACCTACCAGATCGGCCGGGAGAAGATCCGGGAGTTCGCGGACGCCATCGGTGACCCGCATCCGATGTACCGCGACGTGGACGCCGCCAAGGCGGCCGGACATCCCGACGTGATCGCCCCGCCGACGTTCGTGATGGTGCTGTTCAACGCCTACGCCCTCGAGGCCGTGGTCACCGACCCGAGGGCTCGGACTCGACTACGACCGCATGGTGCACGGCGACATGAGCTTCGACTACACGCGGCCCGTGCAGGCCGGCGACCAGCTCGCCGTCACCACCCACATCGACGAGATCATGTCCCGCGCGGGCAACGACTTCCTCATCCTGCGCGCGGACATCGACACCGCCGACGGCGAGCGGGTGGTCACCGCCCGCGCCCAGCTCGTGGTCCGGGCCGCCTGATGCCCGAGATCACCGCCGGTGCCGAGCTGCCGCCGCTGGAGCTGCGGGTGCGCCGCGCCGACCTGGTCCGCTACGCCGGCGCCTCGCTGGACTTCAACCCGATCCACTGGAACGACCGGGTGGCCGAGCAGGTCGGCCTGCCCGGCGTGATCGCGCACGGCATGTACACGATGGCCATCGCCGGCCGGCTGGTCACCGACTGGCTGGGCGACCCGGGCCGGCTCGTCGAGTACAGCGCCCGCTTCATCCGGCCGGTCATCGTGCCGGACGACGACGAGGGCGCGCTGGTCGAGCTGACCGGCAAGGTCCGCGAGGTGCGGGAGGACGGCACCGCGCGGGTCGACATCACCGCCAGGTTCGCGGGCAAGGCCGTGCTGGGCAAGGCCATCGCGATCGTGCGGACCTGAGCCGGCGCCTTCCGGCCGGTCCGGAAGGCGCCACTCGCCGGCGGGGTCCGGGCCGGAGTGTCAGGTTCGCGTGCGGCCGAGCTTCGCGCGTGCCGTCTCGACGTCCATGCCGTGCAGCCGCAGCAGGTTCTCGCCGAGGATCTTGCGCTTGGCGGTGTCGGTCAGCTGCGGGTAGCCGTAGCCGTCGCACAGGTCCTGCGGGATCTGGAAGTCCATGAACGCGCGCAGCGCCCACTGCGGGTGGAAGATCGGCGCCTCGCTGCCGTACACGATCTTGTCCTCACCGCACCAGAACAGCAGCTTGCCGAGGATCTCGGCGAACATCCGCGGCGCGCGCACCAGGAAGTTGATCGTCGCCGCGAGGGAGGCGTACAGGTTCGGGTAGCGGATCAGCTGCCAGCACGTCTCGTCCAGGAACGGCAGGCCGACGTGGTAGATCACGAAGTTGATGTCCGGGAAGTTCGCCGCCGCCCCGTCCATGTCCCACGTCTGGGTGTGCTCGATCGGCTGCGGCCCGAGCGGCACGCCCTTGTGCACGCCGATCAGGTTCACGCCCAGTTCCTGGGCCTTCTCGAAGATCGGGAACGCCACCTGCGGGTCGTCCATCCGCCACGGGAACGGCGTGCCGTAGTCGTAGCGCACGTTGTAGAACTTGAACGCCTTCGCGCCGAACTCGCCGACCTGGCGCTCCATCAGGTCCAGCGCCTTGCGGCCCTCGAGCGGGTTGACCGAGCCCCACAGGATCGTGCGGTCCGGGTCGCGCTGGGCGAGCTCGGCGCACTCCTCCCACGGTGACAGGCCGTCGGCGAACAGGTCGGTCAGCGGCAGCGGCATCGCGACCAGCATGTCCGTGTCGGACTGCTCGTAGACCATCCGCCGGATGTCCTCGATCGTCCACTTGCGCAGGAACTGCTCGGCGGACAGGTGCTCCTCGCCGTCGGGGGTCAGGGTGGCGTGGAAGGCGTAGAGGTGGTTGGCGAACATCTCGCCGGGGCTGCCGAAGGCGTTCTTCGACTCGAAGTTGAACGGGTGGGCCACGCCGTCGAACACGAACGCGTCGTCGATCATGAGCGGGCTCCTTTCGCAACGGTGGTGGCGGGCCGGTGGTCGGCGATGTAGCCGTCCCGGTCGGCGACCGCGACCGGGTCGGGCAGGAAGCGGAGCGTGCGGCGGGCCGAGTCGGAGAGCCGGTCGGTGGTCCACGGGGTGTCCCACACGACCTCGACCTCGGCCGAGTCGATCTCGGGCAGCCGTTCGACGCGTTCCCGCACCTCGGTGAGCACCCGCGCCGCGAACGGGCACCAGCCGGACGTGAGGAGCAGCTCGACCCGGGCGTGCCGGTCGTCGACGGACACGGTGTGCACCAGGCCCATGTCGACCACCGAGATGCCCTTCTCCCGGCAGCACGGGTCGAACACGTCGGACAGTGCGGTCAGGAAGCGCTGCGGGATCTCGTCCATCCCTCGAGGCTCGCAGCGGGCCGCACGGGGAGGAAGGGCGCAGTTTTCAGATGGCGAAAAGCGCTCGTGTGGCGCGCCGTTGTGGCCTCGCGCACAATGGAGCCCTCGGCGCTGAGCTCGCGGGACGGTGACCCATGCGTGAAACGGTGCCCGAGCCGTCCGACCTCGTCCGTTCGGTGTCCCGGGCCTTCCGAATCCTGGAGGAGGTCGGGGCGAGCCCCGCGCCGCTCGCGGTGAAGGCGATCGCGCGCCGCTGCGGGCTGAACCTGTCCACCGCCTACCACCTGGTGCGCACCCTGACCTACGAGGGCTACCTGGTGCGCGACGGCGCCGGGCGCTACGTGCTGGGCTCCTCGGTGGCCCGCCGCTTCCACGACCTGCAGGCGTCCTTCGACCAGCCGCCGGAGGTGCACGAGGTGCTGCGGCACCTGTCCGCGACGACCCGCCGCACCGCCTACCTCGGGCGGTTCGTCTCCGGCCGGATCCTGATCACCGACCTGGTCGAGGGCCCCGAGTCGCCGTACCTGGAGGACCTGGAGGTCGGGCTGAACGTCGCCGCGCACGCCACGGTGATCGGCAAGGTGCTGCTGGCGTCGCTGCCCCGGGCGCGGCGCGTCGCCTACCTCGCCGAGCAGGGCATGCGCCGGTTCACCACGCGGACGGTGGTCGACACCGACTCGCTGGAGGCCGAGCTCGCCGGTGTGGGCGCGGGCCCGGTGCTCGAGCACGGCCAGTTCCGGGACGGGGTGTCGTGCGTGGGCGCGCTCGTGCGCCGCGAACCGGCCGAGGGCTCGTGGGCGGTGGTCGCCTCGACCCGCGCCGACGACGTCCCGCCGGACGTCATCTGGCACACCATGCGCGCCGCCGAGGACCTCGCGCCGGCGCGGTAGCCGCTACTCGGCCTCGCGCAGCAGGTCGCCCATCCGCCGCACGCCGGTCGCCAGGTCATCGTCGCCCAGCGCGTAGGACAGCCGGAAGTAGCCCGGCGTGCCGAACGCCTCGCCCGGCACCACGGCGACCTCCGCGTGCTCCAGCACCAGCGCGGCCAGCTCGACGCTCGTCGAGGCCACCGAGCCGCGGATCTGCCTGCCCAGCAGCGAGCGCACCGACGGGTAGACGTAGAACGCGCCCTGCGGGGTCGGCACGTCGACGCCCGGGATCTCCGAGAGCAGCTTCACGATCGTGCGCCGCCGCCGGTCGAACGCCTCGCGCATCTCGTGCGCGGCGTCCAGCGGGCCGGTCACCGCGGCGAGCGCGGCCCGCTGCGACACGTTGGCCACGTTGGACGACAGGTGCGACTGCAGGTTCGCGGCCGCCTTCGTCACGTCCGCCGGGCTGATCATCCAGCCCACCCGCCAGCCGGTCATCGCGTAGGTCTTCGCCACGCCGTTGACCACGATGCAGGTGTCGGCCAGCTCCGGCACCACGACCGGCATCGACGCGGCGGTCACGCCGTCGTAGGTGAGGTGCTCGTAGATCTCGTCGGTGATCACCCAGATGCCGTGCTCGACGGCCCACCGGCCGATCGCCTCGACCTGCTCGCGCGGGTACACCGCGCCGGTCGGGTTGGACGGCGAGCAGAACAGCAGGGCCTTCGTCCGCGGCGTGCGTGCCGCCTCCAGCTGCTCGACCGACGCGAGGTAGCCGCTGGACTCGTCGGTCGCCACCGGCACCGCGACGCCGCCGGCCAGGCCGATCGACTCGGGGTAGGTGGTCCAGTACGGCGCGGGCAGCAGCACCTCGTCGCCCGGGTCGATGATCGTGGCGAACGCCTGGTACACGGCCTGCTTGCCGCCGTTGGTGACCAGCACCTGGTTCGCCGCCACCGGGTAGCCGCTGTCCCGCAGCGTCTTCGCCGCGACCGCCTCGCGCAGCTCGGGCAGGCCGGCCGCGGGCGTGTAGCGGTGGTTGCGCGGGTCGCGCGCCGCCTCGACGGCCGCCTCGACGATCGCGGGCGGGGTGGGGAAGTCCGGCTCGCCGGCACCGAAGCCGATCACCGGCCGGCCGGCCGCCTTGAGGGCCTTGGCCTTCGCGTCCACGGCGAGCGTGGCGGACTCGGCGATGCCGCCGATCCGGAGGGAGACACGACGCTTGGTGGGGACGGAGCTGTCAGCCATGTCACGATCGTCGCAGATCGGCCAATCGGATCAACAGGCGGCCGTGGGTGTTGTAGTGGAGGTGTTGGCGGGCGCGGTTGCGGGGCGATCCGGCCGTTGTCGTACACTCTTGAACTTGGAAGTTGACGATCTCACCCCACGCTGGACGGTGGGGTGGGTCTGATGCGTCCATGACCGTGCGGCCGAGTGATCGACTTCGCGGAGGGGTGTAGCTCAACTGGCAGAGCAGCGGTCTCCAAAACCGCAGGTTGCAGGTTCAAGTCCTGTCACCCCTGCGTCAGACGCAAGGTGCGGACCCATCGAGCGGAGGAACTGGCGTGGTTGACGACCGGGACAAGGAGCGGGACAAGGGACAGGAGCGCCCTTCTCGTCCGGTCACCGCCGCCGCGCGGCGTGAGCGCCGTGCGTCCGCTCGCCCTGCCGCGAGGAAGGACACGGCGCCCGCGGACGAGAAGTCGGCGTCGAAGTCGAGCAGGGCAGGCGGGGACAAGACCGACGACAAGCCGAAGGCGCGCGGCAAGGGCAAGGACGCGGACACCAGGCCCGCGCGTGGCGAGCACAAGGGGCGGCCGACGCCGAGCCGGGACCGCAAGGAGTCCAGGCCGTCGATCTTCGCGCGGATCTTCCGCTTCCTGCGTGAGGTGGTCGCCGAGCTCCGCAAGGTCATCTGGCCGACCCGCAAGCAAATGATCACGTACACGGCCGTCGTGTTGGTCTTCGTGGCCTTCATGGTCGCCCTGATCGCGGCGCTCGACCTGGGGCTGCACCAGGGCGTGAACTGGCTGTTCGGCTGAGCTGCGCCCCCGCGGGCGTGGCGGCAGAGTGGTCAGGGCACGTGATCGATGAAGGGAAGCGAGACCCAACAGTGAGCTCCGAGAACGGCGCTGCTGGCAGCCAGGAGCTGACCAGCTTCAGCGGCGGTGTGGACCAGTACGAGGAGGCGGCGGCCGGGGAGCGGACCGACGCGCCGGCCGCGGCCGACGGCGCCGCCGAGGACGAGGACGCCACCGCCGCCGACACCGCGATCACCGACGCCGACCCCGCGACCGACGCCACGACCGACGCCGAGACCGACGCCGAGACCGACGCGGACACCGAGGCCACCGAGGAAGCCGCCGAGGACACCGAGGACTCCGCCGAGGACACCGAGGACTCCGCGGAGGGGGAGGCCGAGGCCGAGGAGGCCGACCCGGTCGCCGAGATGCGCGACGCGCTGCGCCGCGCGCCCGGCGAGTGGTACGTCGTGCACTCCTACGCCGGCTACGAGAACAAGGTCAAGACCAACCTGGAGACCCGCATCCAGACCCTGGACATGGAGGACTACATCTTCCAGGTCGAGGTGCCGACGGAAGAGGTCACCGAGATCAAGAACGGGCAGCGCAAGCAGGTCCAGCGCAAGGTGCTGCCCGGCTACATCCTCGTGCGGATGGACCTCAACGACGCCTCGTGGTCCGCGGTGCGCAACACCCCGGGTGTCACCGGCTTCGTCGGCGCGACGTCCAAGCCGTCGCCGCTGACCATCGACGAGGTACTGAAGTTCCTCCTCCCGCAGGTGGAGGAGGCCAAACCGGCAGCGTCGGGCAAGGGAGCGGCGACTGCGCCGGCCAAGGGCCCGGTCGTGGAGGTGGACTTCGAGGTCGGCGAGTCGGTCACCGTCATGGACGGCCCGTTCGCCACGCTCCCCGCCACGATCAGCGAGGTCAACGCCGACGGCCAGAAGCTGAAGGTCCTGGTGTCGATCTTCGGCCGGGAGACCCCGGTCGAGCTGTCGTTCAGCCAGGTCTCCAAGATCTGACCGGGCGGAGCTTGCGGAGCGCGCATCGACAGAGTTGCCGAGAGAAGACAGAGCAGGGAAGACATGCCACCCAAGAAGAAGAAGAAGCTGTCCGCGATCATCAAGTTGCAGATCACGGCAGGCCAGGCCAACCCGGCGCCCCCCGTGGGTCCGGCGCTGGGCCAGCACGGCGTCAACATCATGGAGTTCTGCAAGGCCTACAACGCCGCCACCGAGTCGCAGCGCGGCAACGTGGTGCCGGTCGAGATCTCCGTGTACGAGGACCGCTCGTTCGACTTCAAGCTCAAGACCCCGCCGGCGGCGAAGCTGCTGCTGAAGGCCGCGGGCGTGGACAAGGGCAGCGGCGAGCCGCACCGCAACAAGGTCGGCAAGGTGACCTGGGACCAGGTGCGGGAGATCGCCGAGCAGAAGAAGACCGACCTCAACGCCAACGACGTCGACCAGGCAGCCAAGATCATCGCCGGCACCGCCCGGTCGATGGGCATCACGGTCGAGTAGACCGTTCGAGAACGCGTGGGAGAGCCAGCGCTGGCTCGTGACCACTGACCTAAGGAACGAATGATGGCAAAGCGCAGCAAGGCCTACCGTCAGGCCGCCGAGCTGATCGACCGTGAGCGGCTGTACTCGCCGCTCGAGGCGGCGAAGCTCGCCAAGGAGACCACCAAGGTGAAGCTGGACGCGACCGTCGAGGTGGCGATCCGGCTGGGTGTCGACCCCCGCAAGGCCGACCAGATGGTGCGCGGCACGGTGAACCTGCCGCACGGCACCGGCAAGACCGCGCGTGTGATCGTGTTCGCCACCGGTGACAAGGCCAACGAGGCCATCGCCGCGGGTGCGGACGAGGTCGGCGCCGAGGACCTGATCGAGCGTATCCAGGGTGGCTGGCTCGACTTCGACGCGGCGATCGCGACCCCCGACCAGATGGCGAAGGTCGGCCGCATCGCGCGCATCCTCGGCCCGCGTGGCCTGATGCCGAACCCGAAGACCGGCACCGTGACGCCGGACGTCGCCAAGGCCGTCGCCGACATCAAGGGCGGCAAGATCAACTTCCGGGTGGACAAGCAGTCCAACCTGCACCTGGTGATCGGCAAGTCGTCGTTCGAGACCGAGAAGCTGGTCGAGAACTACGCCGCCGCGCTGGACGAGGTGCTGCGGGCCAAGCCGTCCGCCGCGAAGGGCCGGTACCTGAAGAAGGTCACCTTCTCCACGACGATGGGCCCGGGCATCCCGGTGGACCCGGCGCGCACCCGGAACATGCTGGCCGACGAGCAGACGGTCTGAGCACACCGAGCACGAAACGGCGCCCCCGGGACAGGTCCCGGGGGCGCCGTCGTTCGCCGGTCTCCTCTCGGGGTCAGCCGATCGTGGCGCCCGTCGCGGCCAGCGCGGTGGTGACCGGCTGGAAGAACGTGACGCCGCCGTTGGTGCAGTCGCCGCTGCCGCCGGAGGTCAGGCCGACCGCGCTGCCGTCCTCGGTGAACAGCGAGCCGCCGCTGTCGCCGGGCTCGGCGCACACGTCGGTCTGGATGAGGCCGGTGACGGTGCCCTCGGGGTAGGTCACCGTGGCGTTCAGGCCGGTGACCGCGCCGTCGTGCAGGCCGGTGGTGCTGCCCATGCGGAACACCTGCTCGCCCTCCTGGGCCTCGGCCGCGTCGTTGATCGCGACGAGCTGGCCGCCGCCGATGTCGACCGCGCTCGGCGCCTCGGTGGCCGGGTCGTCGTAGGTGACGAGCGAGAAGTCACCGTCGCCGGGGAAGGTCGCCTGGGTCACGGTGGCGATCGGCGCGCCGCCCTGGGTGTCCGACCATTGGTCGAACGCGACGCCGCAGTGGCCGGCCGTCAGGAACGCCGGGGCGCCGTCGGCCGTGGTGACGTTGAAGCCGAGCGAGCAGCGGGCACCGTCGGCGAAGATCGCGTCGCCGCCCTCGACGAACAGCCGGAACTCGCCCGGTGCCCGCTCGAGCGTGGCCACGCCCTCGCCCATGGAGTCCACCGTCTCCTGGAGGCTGTCCCACTCGTGGGAGTCGATGGTGCTGTCCGCGAGCACCTCGATCCGGTGCGTCCGCGGATCGACCGACCACGCGGTGCCCGGCATGCGCGCCTCGTCCCACAGCATGTCCGTGCCGGCCCGCAACGTGTCGGCGCTCACCCGCGGGGTGTCCGACCGCGTGTCCGAGGCGTACGCCTGCGGCAGCGTGACGGCGAGGGCAGCGACCGCGATGGCTCCGGCGCCGGCTATCAGTATCTTCTTCTTCGATACGCCTCGATGTTTGGCGCGCAACTCCCCGACCTCCTTGGCTCGGCACTCATGTGGAATGGGGCCAACCGTGTATACGGAGATCGGGTGGTCACGGTTCATGCTCGACTCGATCACGGATTGTCACGCGATCGGTGTGGCGGCCGTTTCAGCTGGTAGGGGCGGCCGTCGGCGCCTGTCCACAATTTTCCGGTTCGTTGTCGTGCCGGGTGACGATCCACTGCCCGCCCACCGAGTTCTCGATCCTGCTCACCGTGAGCAGGCCCAGCCGGGGGCCGCCGGTGACCTCCAGCTCGCAGGAGCTGACCGGGACGGTGTCGGTGGTGGGGTGGGTGTTCACCGTCGGCGGGAACCGCGGGTTGGCGTACTCGGACTTCTGGCCGGGCGTCACCTGGGCGTTGAGGCGGTCGACGATCTGCTCGCAGGTGCCGCCCAGGCCGGAGAAGTGGTCGGCGAACTCGGCCCGGGCCTGCTCGGTGAACCGGCCGCACGCGCTCGTCGGGTCGTCCTGGGCGATGTCGTCGTAGATCTTCTGCACGGCGTTGCGCGGGTCGGTCTCGTAGATCAGGTTCGTCTCGGCCTTGCCGCCGCCGATCTCGTGCGCGGGCGGCTGCTCGGGCGGACCGCCGAGGAAGTGGTCGATCGCGAGGTAGCCGGCGCCGATCAGGACCAGCGCGACGATCGCCGCGGTGACCAGCTTGCCGGCGAGCGAGCGCAGCGCCCGCTGCCAGGCCGGCCGGCGCTTGGGCGGCGGACCCCACGGCTGCAGGAAGCCGGGCGGTGGCGGCGTGCCCTGCTCGAAACCCTGGTCCTGCTGCCGGCGCATCAGCTCCTGGAACTGCTGGAACTGCTGGAACTGGCGCACCGCCTCCGGATCGATGGGCGGGACGGGCGGGGGCGGGGGCGCCGGCTGGTTCGGCTGCCGAACGGACAGCTCGCCGCCGGGCGCGGGCAGACCGGCCGGCGGCGTGCGCTGCTCCTCGCCCTCCGGGGTGCCGGGTGGCGGGTGCTCGTTGTCGGCCACGGGCTCCATCATGCCGTGCTCGCCCGCATGCGAAAGGTCACGGGGGGAGCCGATGTGGGGTGTGCGGCGGGCACACCGTATCCTTGTCCGTGGTTCTACCGAAGACCGCTGGTCTCCGCCCCGGCAACGGGACGGACGAAGGCCCCGCCGAGACGCGGGCGGCCCGCGCAGGAGAACGAGGTCCGAGCGCGCACGCGCTCGTCACGCCCCGTGCTGCTGCGCCGGGGCGTTCGTCGTCTCCAGGGGTTCTCACCGGCGGTGCAACGCCACGAGAGGAGGCGACCATGGCAAGGCCAGACAAGGTCGAGGCGGTCACCGAGATCGCGGACCGGTTCCGCAACAGCTCGGCAGCCGTTGTCACCGAGTACAGCGGTCTCTCCGTGTCCCAGCTGACGACCCTGCGTCGCGCTCTCGGCACGGGTGCGACCTACCGCGTCGCGAAGAACACCCTCGTCAAGCGCGCCGCCGAGAAGGCCGAGATCGAGGGCCTCGAGGCCCTGTTCGTCGGCCCGACCGCGATCGCGTTCGTCGAGGGTGAGCCGGTCGATGCGGCGAAGGCCCTGCGCGACTTCGCCAAGGAGCACAAGGGCCTCGTCATCAAGGGCGGCTACATGGACGGCCGCCCGCTCACGGTCGACGAGGTCAACCAGATCGCCGACCTCGACTCCCGCGAGGTGCTGCTCGCCAAGCTGGCGGGCGCCATGAAGGGCAACCTCACGAAGGCGGCCGGCCTCTTCGCCGCGCCCGCCTCGCAGGTCGCCCGCCTGGCCGCGGCACTGCAGGACAAGAAGGCATCAGCCGAGCAGGCGGCCCCCGCCGAGAGCTGACCGACCCCACTTCAGAAAGGAAACGCCGTCATGGCGAAGCTGAGCACCGACGAGCTGCTCGACGCGTTCAAGGAGATGACGCTGCTCGAGCTCTCGGACTTCGTGAAGCAGTTCGAGGAGACCTTCGACGTCACCGCCGCCGCCCCCGTGGCCATGGCCGTCCCGGGCGCCGTCGCCGGTGGTGACGGTGGCGCGGCCGCCGTCGAGGAGCAGGACGAGTTCGACGTCGTCCTCGAGTCGGCCGGTGAGAAGAAGATCCAGGTCATCAAGGTCGTCCGCGAGGTCGTCTCCGGGCTGGGCCTCAAGGAGGCCAAGGAGCTGGTCGAGGCCGCTCCCAAGCCCGTCCTGGAGAAGGTCGCCAAGGAGGCCGCCGACGCCGCCAAGGAGAAGCTGGAGGCCGCCGGCGCGTCCGTCTCCCTCAAGTGACGGCACGCTGAGCGACCCACGCGAACACGACGAGGGCCGGCACCCACCACGGGTGCCGGCCCTCGTCGCGTCCTCCGGCGGGAATCCCCCGACCGCGTGCACGGTGGGTGACTGACTACCTTCGCGGGACATCGGTGGCCAACTGGGCAGTAACCAGTGGGGACTGCGCTCGTTGCACCAGAGTGACACCCCAGATGCAGGAGGTTCGATGGGCGCCGAGGTGGTCGTCGAGGGCCTGACGAAGTCCTTCGGCCGGCAGACCATCTGGCGGGACGTCACGCTCACGCTGCCCTCCGGAGAGGTCAGCGTGATGCTCGGCCCGTCCGGTACCGGCAAGTCGGTCTTCCTCAAGTCCATGATCGGCCTGCTCAAGCCGGACCGCGGCCGGTGCGTGGTCAACGGCGTGGACATCGTCACCTGCTCGGAGCACAAGCTCTACGAGACCCGCAAGCTGTTCGGCGTGCTGTTCCAGGACGGCGCGCTGTTCGGCTCGATGAACCTCTACGACAACGTGGCCTTCCCGCTGCGCGAGCACACCAGGAAGTCCGAGGCGGAGATCCGCCGGATCGTGCTCGAGAAGCTCGACATGACCGGCCTGGCCGGTGCGGAGCGCAAGCTTCCCGGCGAGATCTCCGGCGGCATGCGCAAGCGCGCCGGCCTGGCCCGCGCGCTGGTGCTGGACCCCGAGATCATCCTGTGCGACGAGCCGGACTCCGGCCTGGACCCGGTGCGCACGTCCTACATCTCGCAGCTGCTGATCGACCTGAACGCGCAGATCGACGCGACGATCCTGATCGTCTCGCACAACATCAACCTGGCCAGGACCGTGCCGGACAACATCGGCATGCTGTTCCGCCGCGAGCTGGTCATGTTCGGGCCCCGCGAGGTGCTGCTGACCAGCGAGGAGCCGGTGGTCAAGCAGTTCCTCAACGGCAGCCGCATCGGCCCGATCGGCATGTCCGAGGAGAAGGACCAGGCCACGATGGAGGCCGAGCAGGCGCACGTGGAGGCCGGCCACCACGACGGCGGCACCGACGACGTGCGCGGCGTCGTGCCGCAGATCGAGCCGACGCCCGGGCTGCCGGAGCGGCAGGGCGTGCGCCGCCGCAAGGACCGCGTCATGTCGATCATCGGCACCCTGCCGCCGGCCGCCCGCGAGGGCATCATCGAGTCGCTCACCCCGCAGGAGCGCGACCGCTACGGCGTGCGCGCGCACCACCTCGCCGCGGCCGGCTCGTTCCGGCCGAGCCCACGCCCGCGCACCCAGGAATGGGCGCCCGCCGAGGGCGACCTGGCCGAGGACGTGGCGAGACTGCCGAGATCCGACTGGCGCAACGACTCGCCATCCGGTTCCGGAGACGGCACATGACACCGTCCCCACCGCACCCAAGGGGAACGGGACGCAACTCAGCCACAAGTACGTCCGGAGCCGAACGGTCCCGACCCGACGCGACCAAGGGTTTGAATTCCGGGGAGGCGGAACGATGACCGCTCGGACAGCATCACCAACTTTTCCGGGTGCCGGGGCCCTGCGGGAGACTGGGAGGCTGTTCGCCCTGGCCCTGGACGTCATCGTGAACGTCTTCCGCCGGCCCTTCCAGGTCCGCGAGTTCGTCCAGCAGTGCTGGTTCATCGCGAGCGTCACGATCCTGCCGACGGCGCTGGTCGCGATCCCGTTCGGCGCGGTCATCGCGCTGGAGCTGGGCAGCCTGATCGTCCAGCTGGGTGCGCAGTCGTTCACCGGCGCCGCCGCGGTCCTGGCCATCATCCAGCAGGCGGCGCCGCTGGTGACCGCGCTGATGGTGGCCGGCGCGGGCGGGTCGGCGATCTGCGCCGACCTCGGCGCGCGCACCATCCGCGAGGAGATCGACGCCATGGAGGTCCTCGGCGTCAACCCGATCCAGCGGCTGGTGGTGCCCCGGGTGCTCGCGGCCATGCTGATCGCGGTGCTGCTCAACGGGCTGGTGAGCGTCGTCGGCGTGCTCGGCAGCTACTTCTTCAACGTGGTGCTGCAGGGCGGCACCCCGGGCGCCTACCTGGCGAGCTTCTCCGCGCTGGCCCAGCTGCCGGACCTGTGGATCAGTGAGATCAAGGCGCTGATCTACGGCTTCATCGCCGGTGTCGTCGCCGCCTACCGCGGGCTCAACCCGAAGGGCGGGCCGAAGGGCGTCGGGGACGCGGTGAACCAGTCGGTGGTCATCACGTTCCTGCTGCTGTTCTTCGTGAACTTCGTGCTCACCGCCGTGTACCTGACGATCGTGCCGCAGAAGGGGAGCTGACCGATGGCCTCCGTCTCCGACACGGCGCGCCGGGCCGCGCGCGCCCCGCTCGGCGTGCTCGACAACCTCGGCGACCAGATGTCGTTCTACCTGCGCGCGCTCGCCTGGATCCCGCGCACGCTGCGCCGCTACCTCAAGGAGACGATGCGGATCCTCGCCGAGGTCAGCTTCGGCTCGGGTGCGCTCGCGGTCATCGGCGGCACGATCGGCGTGATGGTCGGCATGACGGTGTTCACCGGCACCGTGGTCGGCCTGCAGGGCTACGCGGCGCTGGACCAGATCGGCACGGCCGCGTTCTCCGGCTTCGCGTCGGCCTACATCAACACCCGCGAGGTGGCGCCGCTGGTGGCCGGGCTCGCGCTGTCCGCGACGGTCGGCGCCGGGTTCACCGCGCAGCTGGGCGCGATGCGGATCTCCGAGGAGATCGACGCGCTCGAGGTGATGGGCGTGCCGAGCCTGCCGTTCCTGGTGACCACGCGGATCATCGCCGGGTTCGTCGCGGTGATCCCGCTCTACATCATCGGCCTGCTCTCCTCCTACCTCGCGTCCCGCACGATCACCGTCTACTTCTACGGGCAGTCGGCGGGTACCTACGACCACTACTTCAACCTGTTCCTGCCACCGCAGGACGTGTTCTGGTCCTTCGGCAAGGTGCTGATCTTCAGCGTGGTGATCATCCTCGTGCACTGCTACTACGGCTACCGCGCCAGCGGCGGCCCGGCCGGCGTCGGCGTGGCGGTCGGCCGCTCGGTGCGGACCACGATCGTGACCGCGGCCCTGCTCAACTTCTTCATCGGCTTCGCGGTCTGGGGAACGACGGTGACCGTGAGGATCGGCGGATGACCCGCAGGACCGCCATGGCGACACTGCGGCGCCGGTTGCTCGGCGTCGGGTTCATCGTCGTGGTCGCCGCGCTCGTCAGCCTCTCGATCGCGCTGTACGACAAGGCGTTCACGCCGGTGGTGCGGGTGTCGCTGACCACCGACAAGCTCGGCAACCAGTTGCAGGAGCACGGCGACGTCAAGGTGCGCGGGCTGATCGTGGGCGAGATCCGCCGGATCACCCCCACCGCGCGGGGCTCCGAGCTCGAGCTCGCGATCGACCCGGACAAGGTCGACGTGATCCCGCGCAACGTCTCCGCGCGGTTCATCCCGAAGACGCTGTTCGGCGACCGGTACGTCGCCCTGCAGATCCCGGAGAACGCCGACACCCGCCACCTCGCCGAGGGCGACCACATCGAGCAGGACAAGTCGGCTCCCGCGGTGGAGCTGTCCCAGGCGCTCGACGACCTGCTGCCGGTGCTGCAGGCCGTGCAGCCGGAGAAGCTGTCGACGACGCTGACCGCCATCTCCACCGCGCTGGAGGACCGGGGCAAGCCGCTCGGCCGGACGCTGGTCGACCTCGGCAAGCTCGTCGACGAGATCAACCCGCACGTGCCGCAGCTGACCCACGACCTGCAGGCGCTGGTGGACGTCAGCGACACCTACACCGAGGCCGTCCCGGACTTCGTGGACGCGCTGTCCGACCTGACGGTGACCTCGCGGACGATCGCCGACCGGAAGGCCGACCTGCGGGCGCTGTTCGCCGAGGTGACCAACACCAGCCAGAACCTGGAGTCCTTCCTGCGGGCCAACTCGGGCAACATCATCCGGCTCGCCGACAGCTCCCGGGACACCCTGGAGCTGCTCGCGAAGTACTCGCCGTCCTACCCGTGCTTCCTCAAGCAGATGGCCTCGCTGGTCGAGGCCGGCAAGCCGGTGTTCGGCGCCGGCACCAACCAGCCCGGCCTGCACGCGACCATCGAGGTCGTGGTCGACAAGGGCGCCTACCGGCCCGGCGTGGACGACCCGGAGTTCGACGAGCACCGCGGACCGCGCTGCTACGACCCCAAGCAGATGGGCGACCCGTTCCCGGACCAGCCGCCGGACGGCGAGCTGCGGGACGGCACCTCGCACGGTCCCGCCAACAGGTCGGTGCAGGACGGTGTGCTGCCGCCGGGCAACACCGCGCCGTCGAGCGCCACGTCCGGCCCGCAGCCCGGCACCCTGCCGAACTCACCGGCCGAGCGTGACTTCCTCGCCCAGCTGCTCGCGCCGAGCCTGGACGTGCGGCCACGGCAGGTGCCGGGCTGGGCGAGCCTGCTCGTCGGCCCGCTCTACCGCGGGGCGGAGGTGAGCTTCCGGTGAGGAGCATCGCCGCGCCGCTGATCAAGCTGATCGTCTTCACCGTCGTCACGGTGACCGCGACCGCGATCCTCGCGATCAGCATCGCCAACGTGGACCTGAGCTCCACCAACAGCTACCACGCGCGGTTCACCGACGCGACCCTGCTGCTGCCCGGTGACGACGTGCGGATCGCCGGCGTGCGCGTCGGCCAGGTCGAGGAGGTCGGCATCGTCGACCGCAAGCAGGCCGAGGTCACCTTCTCGGTCAGCGCCGACCGCACGCTGCCGGCGAACGTCAACGCGCAGATCAAGTTCCGCAACCTGGTCGGCCAGCGCTACGTCTCGCTGTCCGAGGGCACCGGCGGCGACCCGAACGCGGTGCTCGACCCGGGCCAGGAGATCCCGCTCGAGCGGACCCGGCCCGCGCTGGACCTGACCGAGCTGTTCAACGGGTTCAAGCCGCTGTTCCGCGCGCTGTCGCCCAACGACGTCAACCAGCTCTCCTACGAGATCATCCAGGTCCTGCAGGGGGAGGGTGGCACGGTCGAGTCGCTGCTCGCCCACACCGCGTCGCTGACCTCCGCGATCGCCGGCAAGGACCAGGTGATCGGGAAGGTGATCGACAACCTCAACGGCGTGCTCGACACGATCAACGCCCGCGGCGACAAGCTGTCCACCCTGGTCGTCCAGGTCCAGCAGCTGGTGTCCGGGCTGGCCCGCGACCGCAAGCCGATCGGCGACGCGATCGAGGCGCTGGGCGGCCTCGCCGACACCACCTCCGGCCTGCTGACCGAGGTCCGCAAGCCGCTGAAGAAGGACATCGCCGCGCTCGGCCGGCTCACCGGCAACCTCAACGACAACGAGGACGTGGTGGAGCACTTCATCCGGTTCCTGCCGGAGAAGACCGCGAAGCTCACCCGGACGGTCAGCTACGGCTCGTGGTTCAACTTCTACCTCTGCTCCGCGTCGGGCTCGGTCGGCATCCCGGGCATCATCACCGAGCCGATCGACCTGCCCATCACGCAGACGAACCACGCGAGGTGCACGCGATGAGGTCGTTCCGCTCCCGCAACCCCATCCCGATCGGGATCACCGGACTGGTCGTGCTCGGCCTGGCGCTCACCGTGGCGATGTTCTCCGACGACCTGCCGATCATCGGCGGCGGCACCACCTACAGCGCCGAGTTCTCCGAGGCCTCCGGCCTGCAGCCGGACGACGAGGTGCGCATCGCCGGGGTGAAGGTCGGCAAGGTGTCCGACGTGGACCTCGAGGGCGACCGGGTGATCGTCACGTTCAAGGTCAAGGACGCCTGGGTGGGCGACCGGACCTCCGCCGCCATCAAGATCAAGACCGTGCTGGGCCAGAAGTACCTGGCGCTCGAGCCGGACGGCCGCGATGTGCTGGACCCGGCCGACCGGATCCCGCGCGAGCGCACCACCGCGCCCTACGACGTGCTCGAGGCGTTCCGCGGCCTGGCCGAGACCACCAACCAGATCGACACCGCCCAGCTCGCACAGAGCTTCGAGGTCATCGCGAACACGTTCGCCGACACCCCCGACGACGTGCGCGGCGCGCTCAACGGCCTGCAGTCGCTGTCGAAGACGATCTCCTCCCGCGACGACCAGCTCGCCCGGCTGCTGGACAACACCAAGCAGATCAGCCAGACCCTGGCCGACCGGGACGCGGAGGTCGTCAAGCTGCTCCAGGACGGAAACCTGCTGCTCGACGAGGTCAGCAGGCGCCGGGACGCGATCAGCACGCTGCTGTCCGGCACCAAGACGCTGGCCACCGAGCTGAAGGGGCTGGTGTCGGACAACAACGCGCAGCTCAGGCCGGTGCTCACCAGCCTGGACCAGCTCACCGGGATGCTGGCGCGCAACCAGGACGCGCTCGGGCGGGGCATCAAGAACATGGCGCCGTTCGTCCGGCTGTTCAACAACGCGGTCGGCAACGGCCGCTGGTTCGACAACTACATCTGCGGCCTGCTGCCACCACCGATCGGCCCGGTCAACCAAGAGGGCTGTCTGGGAAAGGTGTCATGACTACCCATACCCGGGCCGGCCGGTACCTCGCGCGGGGCGTCACGATCGCGATCGTGACGGCGCTCTTCGTGGCGCTCGCCCTGTGGTGGCTGCTGATCGACGCGAACCAGCGCCGCTACTCGGCGGTGTTCACCGGCGTCGTCGGCCTCTACGAGGACAACGACGTGCGGGTGCTCGGCGTCAAGGTCGGGCACGTCGACTCGGTCGAGCCGCAGGGCGACCTGGTCCGCGTGGACATGCTCGTCGACCGCGACGTCAGGATCCCGTCGAGCGCCAAGGCCGTGATCGTGGCGCCGTCGCTGGTCAGCGACCGGTACGTGCAGTTCGCCCCGGCCTACACCGGCGGCCCGGTGATGGCCGAGGGCACGGTGCTGCCGCGGGAGCGGACCGCGACCCCGCTCGAGATCGACGACCTGTACGCCAGCCTCAACCGGGTCAGCACCACGCTCGGACCCAACGGGGCCAACAAGAACGGCGCGCTGTCCGACCTGCTGGACACCCTCGCCGCCAACGCCAAGGGCAACGGCACGGCGCTGAACCAGACGGTCACCCAGCTCTCCCAGATGGCCGAGACGCTCTCCGGCAGCGACGAGGACCTGTTCGCCACGGTGGACAACCTGCAGAAGTTCACCTCGGCGCTGGCCGCGAGCGACGACCAGGTCAACCGGTTCAACGAGCAGGCCGCCGACGTCAGCCGCTTCCTCGCCGACGAGCGCGGCGACCTCGCCGCCGCGGTCCGGCAGCTCGGCATCGCGCTGGGTGCGGTCCAGCAGTTCATCGACGACAACCGCGCGCACATCAAGTCCAATGTGGACAAACTGACGTCGGTGACGAAGGTGCTGGTCGACCAGCGGGCGGCGCTGTCCGAGGTGCTCGACGTGGCGCCGGTCGCGCTGTCCAACATCATCAACAGCTACAACGGCTCGTCCGGCACGCTCGACGCCCGCGCGGACCTCAACGAGCTGGCCCAGCCACCGATCGTGACCATCTGCAACCTGGTCCGCCAGGGCACGCCGGACGACCTGCCGCAGGTCCTGGCCGACGCCTGCGACCAGCTCGCCCCGCTCGTGGAGAAGGCGGTGCCGCTCCCGACCCCCGCCGAGGTGCTGACCGCGCTGCAGGCCGGCAAGCTGCCGCCGGTGTCGCTGCCGCTGGACAACCTGACCGGCTACACGGGGGGTGGCAACTGATGGCGCGCAGGCGTTTGCTGGCCGCCCTGCTGGCGGCGACGACGGCGGCCTCCGGCTGCAGCTCGTTCACCGGCATCTACGACATCCCGCTGCCCGGCGGCGCGGACATCGGCGACCACCCGTACACCGTGAAGGCGCGCTTCTCCGACGTGCTGGACCTGGTGCCGCAGTCCGGCGTGAAGGTCAACGAGGTTCCGGTCGGCCGCGTCGAGGACATCCGGCTCGCCCCGGACGGCTGGACCGCCGAGGTCACCATGCTGGTCAACGGCGACGTCGACTTGCCGGCCAACGCGCTGGCCATGCTGCGCCAGTCCAGCCTGCTGGGCGAGAAGTACATCGAGCTGTCCCCGCCGCCGCCCGCCGAGGCCACCGGCATGCTCGCCGACGGCGCGCTGATCCCGCTGGAGCGCACCAACCGCAACACCGACATCGAGGAGGTGCTCGGCGCGCTGTCGATGCTGCTCAACGGCGGTGGCATCGAGCAGCTGCAGAACATCGCCCAGGAGATGAACAACGCGCTGACCGGCAACGAGGCGGACATCCGCCGCACGCTCGGCAGCGTCGACCGCCTGGTGTCCACACTGGACGAGAGCAAGTCGGACATCACCCGGGCCATCGACGGGGTGAACCGGCTGGCCGGCACGCTGAACAACGAGCGCGACAAGCTCGCCGGCGTGATCGACAGCCTCGGCCCCGGGCTCAAGGTGCTCACCGACCAGCGCTCCCAGCTGGTGCGGATGCTGCAGAGCCTGCAGTCGCTGTCCGACGTGGCCGTGCGCACCGTCGACGACAGCCAGGCCGACGTGGTGGCCGACCTCAAGGCGCTGACCCCGGCGCTGTCCAAGCTGGCGGAGGCGGGCGCCGACCTGCCGAAGTCGCTGGAGATCCTGTTCACGATCCCGTTCACCGACGAGGCGGTCAACGGCGTGAAGGGCGACTACTTCAACCTGTACGCCAAGATCGACCTGAACCTGCAGGACATCGTGGACAACCTGTCCCGCAGCCGGAACAACCCGCTGGCCGACCTGCCGCTGGTCGGCGACGTGGTCGGCGGCAAGCCCGGTGCCGGCGGCTCGCAGCTGCCCATCCCGAACGCCGGCCCGCCCGCGTCGTCGGAGGGCGGGCTGGCCGGCATCCTCGACGGCATCCTGGGGGGTGGTGGCTGATGCTCACCAAGCGGGTCCGGCTCCAGCTGATCGCGTTCCTGGTCATCGCGGTCGTCGCGGTCGTCTACGCGCTGTTCCGGTTCACCGACGTGGGCAAGGTGTTCGGCGTCGAGGGCTACACGGTGCGGATGAACCTCGACGAGTCCGGTGGCATCTTCACCAACGCGGAGGTGACCTACCGCGGCTACAACGTCGGTCGGGTCGGCGAGATCCGGCTGACCCACGACGGCCTGCAGGTCGACCTGAACATCGACCCGGACGCGCCGCGGATCCCGGCGGACCTCGACGCGGTGGTGGCCAACCGGTCCGCGGTGGGGGAGCAGTACGTCGACCTGCAGCCGCGCGGTGGCGGCGGGCCGTTCCTGTCCGGCGCGTCGGTGATCGCGGCGGACCGCACCCGCACCCCGGTGGCCACCGACGCGGTCATCCGCGACCTGGACAGCCTGGCGAGCTCGGTGCCCACCGACTCGCTGCGCACGCTCGTCGACGAGCTCGACCGGGCCTTCGCCGGCACCGGCGACGACCTGCAGGTGCTGCTGGACAGCACGTCCGACTTCACCGCCGCGGCCACCAAGCACCTGCCGCAGACCATCGGGCTGATCGACGACGGCGGCACCGTGCTGGACACCCAGGCGGCGCAGTCGGACAACATCACCTCGTTCGCGGGCGACCTGAACCTGCTGGCCGAGCAGCTGCGCAAGTCCGACCCGGACCTGCGCCGGCTGATCAGTGCGACCCCGGGTGCCGCCACCGCGGTCACCAACCTGCTCCGCGAGTCCGGCCCGGGGCTGTCGAAGCTGTTCGCGAACCTGCTGACCGTCTCCGACATCGTCGGGGCGCGCAAGGACGGGCTGGAGTACACCCTGGTGTCCTACCCATTGTTCAGTGCGGCCGGGCAGGGCCTGCTGGCCTCCGACCCGGGCCAGGCGCACCTGGGCCTGGTGCTCAACCTGTTCAACCCGCCGCCGTGCACCAAGGGGTACGAGCAGACCCCGCGGCGTAACGGCACCGACACCGCGGGCACCGGCAAGCCCGTCCCGGCCGACACCTACTGCGCGGAGCCGCCCGGCAGCCCGGTCAACGTGCGCGGCTCGAACAACGTGCCGGTCGGCGGCGAGCAGCCGGCCGCCGAGCAGCCCGGCTCGGACTCCGGTTCCGGCACGGGTGGCGCGCGACAGGCCGGGCTCGAGCCCGGTAGCCTGCCCGGCACGCTGACCGAGCCCGGGACGACCAGCCGGCCCAGCCTGGCGGCGCTGCTCGGCCTGCCCGGCTGACCGGGCAGTACCGCAGGCCCGGTCGCCGTACCTACCCTGGAGAGCCATGACATCCGCCGACGACGACATCGGCAACGACACCGGCAGCGAGACCGACAACGACACCGGCAGCGAGACCGACGTCGAGTCCGGGAACGACACCGTGGAGGAGTCCGGCGAGCGCGGGACGCCGGCGGACCGGTCCGGGTCGCGGCTGCCGGTGATCGCGCTCAGCGTGGCGGTCGCGCTGGTCGTCGCGGCCGCGGCGGTCGCCGGGTGGTTCGGCGTCGCGTGGTTCCGCGCGTCCAACGACGACGGCCTGGCGTACTCCGGCAAGCGCGACGAGGTCGACCGGGTGGCGCGGGCCGCGATCGTCACGATGAACACGCTCGACTACCGCAAGCTCGACGAGGGCCTGTCGAACTGGGCCGACGCCACCACCGGCCCGCTGCACGACGAGATCGCGAACCTCACCGCGGAGAAGAAGAAGCAGCTCACCGACGCGAAGCCGGTGACGTCGGCGAAGATCACGTCGTCGGCGGTCAAGGAGCTGGACGACCGCGGCGGGAAGGCGACCGTGATCGCCGCCATCGAGAAGACCGTGCAGACCGCGAACGGCAAGCCGCAGCCGTCCTACCAGCGCATCCAGGCGACCCTGACGCGCACCGGCGACGGCTGGAAGCTCGAGAACCTCGGCCCGGTGCCGTACGCCCAGCCCCAGTAAGCGAAAGGACCGAGCCGTGCCACCGTCTCGCCGCCGCCCGCCCCCCACCGCGGGGCAGGCGCCGCCGGTCCGCCGCCCCCGGGTGGCCGGCCTGCGCAACCGGTCGGCCGCCACGCGGGAAGGCGCACCGGAGACCAAATCCGACACCGAGCAGGCCCCCGCGCCGGAGTCCGGGCGCGAGTCGATGTCCGGCACGCCGACGACGGCGCCGAGCGCGCGAACCCGCCCCGGCACCGCGCGACGGCGAGCCGTACGGGGTCGACCTGGACGACGTCGATCCGGGCGACCTCGATCCGGACGCGGGGGACCGGGACGTCGAGGAACGGGACGCCGGGGGAGCCGGGACGCCGCCGCGGCCGAGCCGCCGCCGGTCCCGGGCCGCCGCCCGGCCGGCAAGCGCCGCGCCACCGGCACCACCCGCCCGGCCGACCTCGGGGAGGCCGAGGCGGCGACGAAGGGCGAACGCCCCCGCGCCGAGGTCTCCCCGCGCCGCCGCGGCGCCACCCAGCTGTCCGTCGCGGTCGTGCTGGTGGTGGTCGCGGTCGTGCTCGCCGGCCTCGCGGTGTGGTTCCGCGGCGAGTCCACCGACCTGGAGAGCGCCGACCACAACACCGCGCTGACCGACTCGGCCACCACGAGCGAGGTGCTGGGCCAGCTCAAGTCGGCGATCGAGCAGACCTTCAGCTACAACTACACCGACCTGGGCTCCACCCAGAAGGCCGTCGACGACACGCTGACCGGCAAGGCGCGCTGCGAGTACGACCAGCTGTTCGGCCAGGTCAAGAAGCTGGCGCCGAAGCAGAAGATCGTCATGGTGACCGCGGTGCGCGACATCGCCCTCGTCCGCCTCGACGGCGACCGGGCCGAGGCGCTCGTGTTCATCGACCAGAACTCCACCCGGGTCGACGTGAACAACTCGGTGGCCGGCGAGGCCCAGTTCGCCGTGCTGGCCCACCGCGACGGCGACCACTGGAAGATCACCGAGTTCAACATGTTCGACCAGCCCTTGGTGAACGGCCAACCGGCACCGACGTGCTGACCGCGCCGGGCCCGCTCCAGCGGGACTCGACCGGACCGTCACGGTCGGTGTCCGCCGCTCATGATCGTCCACAGCGAGCCGCACGCGGGACCCGTCGCTGGTCAGCGGGCCGGAAAGGCCGGAAACTGTTGCCGCAGAACAGCTGAACGGTCGCCGGCGTCCGGGCCGAAAGCCGGTGGGATCCTGGCGCGGCATCTTGACTGAATGACGTCACGGGGTCACGCTATTCAGCAAGCACGCCTTCGGCGGGAGGACGGTTGAGTGCGGGCCTAGACAGTCGCCGACTTTACGGCTAGACTGCCCCTTTGCGCTGCCCACTTTCGCATGCCCTAGACTGTTGGGCACGACCGCACCCCTGACCAGCTTCGTTACACTAGCTAACGAGGCTGCTCGACCGCACATAGTCCTGGAAGGACGCATCTTGGCAGTCTCCCGCGCGACCAAGGCCACTGCTGCGACCAACTCCACCGTGTCGAACTCAGGAATCCCTGGCGCTCCGCTGCGGGTCTCGTTCGCGAAGATCCGCGAGCCGCTTGGTACGCCCAACCTGCTCGACCTGCAGATCCAATCGTTTCAGTGGTTCACCGGCGACGAGGCGTGGTTCCAGCGCCGTGTCGACGCCGGTGACGAGAGCCCGGTCGGTGGCCTCGAAGAGGTCCTGAACGAGATCTCTCCCATCGAGGATTTCTCCGGCTCGATGTCCCTGTCCTTCTCCGACCCACGCTTCGACGAGGTCAAGGCCTCGGTCGAGGAGTGCAAGGACAAGGACATGACCTACGCGGCGCCGCTGTTCGTCACCGCCGAGTTCACCAACCACTCCACCGGCGAGATCAAGAGCCAGACGGTGTTCATGGGTGACTTCCCGGTGATGACGGACAAGGGCACGTTCATCATCAACGGCACCGAGCGTGTCGTCGTGTCCCAGCTCGTCCGCTCGCCGGGCGTCTACTTCGACACCTCCGTCGACAAGACCACCGACAAGGACGTGTTCAGCGTCAAGGTCATCCCCAGCCGCGGCGCGTGGCTGGAGTTCGACGTCGACAAGCGCGACACCGTCGGTGTCCGCATCGACCGCAAGCGCCGCCAGCCGGTCACCGTGCTGCTCAAGGCCCTGGGCTGGTCCACCGAGCAGATCCGCGAGCGCTTCCACTTCTCCGAGACGCTGCTCGCGACCCTGGAGAAGGACCACACGGCCGGCACCGACGAGGCGCTGCTCGACATCTACCGCAAGCTCCGCCCGGGCGAGCCGCCGACCAAGGAGTCCGCGCAGACGCTGCTGGAGAACCTGTTCTTCAAGGACAAGCGCTACGACCTGGCCAAGGTCGGCCGCTACAAGGTCAACAAGAAGCTCGGCCTCATGCTGCCCAGCGACTCGGGCGTGCTGACCGAGGACGACATCGTCACCACGATCGAGTACCTGGTCCGGCTGCACGCCGGTGAGACCTCGATGACGATCGAGGGCAACGAGGTGCCGGTCGAGGTCGACGACATCGACCACTTCGGCAACCGCCGGCTGCGCACGGTGGGCGAGCTGATCCAGAACCAGATCCGGGTCGGCCTGTCCCGCATGGAGCGCGTCGTCCGCGAGCGGATGACGACCCAGGACGTCGAGGCGATCACGCCGCAGACCCTGATCAACATCCGCCCGGTGGTGGCGGCGATCAAGGAGTTCTTCGGCACCTCGCAGCTGTCGCAGTTCATGGACCAGACCAACCCGATCGCGGGCCTGACGCACAAGCGCCGGCTGTCCGCGCTCGGCCCGGGCGGTCTGTCCCGTGAGCGCGCCGGCATGGAGGTCCGCGACGTCCACCACAGCCACTACGGCCGGATGTGCCCGATCGAGACGCCGGAGGGCCCGAACATCGGCCTGATCGGCTCGCTGTCGAGCTACGGCCGGGTCAACCCGTTCGGCTTCATCGAGACGCCGTACCGCAAGGTCATCGAGGGCCAGGTCACCGACCAGATCGACTACCTGACCGCCGACGAGGAGGACCGGCACGTCATCGCGCAGGCCAACGCGCCGCTCGACGAGCTGGGCCACTTCGCCGAGGACCGCGTGCTGGTCCGCAAGAAGGGCGGCGAGGTCGAGTTCATCGAGCCGTTCGACGTGGACTACATGGACGTCTCGCCGCGGCAGATGGTGTCGGTCGCGACCGCGATGATCCCGTTCCTCGAGCACGACGACGCCAACCGCGCGCTGATGGGTGCCAACATGCAGCGCCAGGCCGTGCCGCTGCTGCGCAGCGAGTCGCCGCTGGTGGGCACCGGCACCGAGCTGCGTGCCGCGGTCGACGCCGGTGACGTCGTGGTCGCGGAGAAGGACGGTGTGGTCGAGGAGCTGTCCGCCGACTTCATCACGGTGATGGCCGACGACGGCAGCCGCCGGACCTACGGGCTGCACAAGTTCCGCCGGTCCAACCAGGGCACCTGCGTCAACCAGCGGCCGATCGTGTCCGAGGGCGACCGGGTGCTCGCGGGCCAGGTCGTCGCGGACGGGCCGTGCACCGAGAACGGCGAGATGGCGCTCGGCAAGAACCTGCTCGTGGCGATCATGCCGTGGGAGGGCCACAACTACGAGGACGCCATCGTCATCTCGCAGCGGCTCATCCAGGACGACGTGCTCACCTCGATCCACATCGAGGAGCACGAGATCGACGCCCGCGACACCAAGCTCGGTGCCGAGGAGATCACCCGGGACATCCCGAACGTCTCCGAGGAGGTCCTCGCCGACCTCGACGAGCGCGGCATCATCCGCATCGGTGCCGAGGTGGGCGACGGCGACATCCTGGTCGGCAAGGTCACCCCGAAGGGCGAGACCGAGCTGACGCCCGAGGAGCGCCTGCTCCGCGCGATCTTCGGCGAGAAGGCGCGCGAGGTGCGCGACACCTCGCTGAAGGTGCCGCACGGTGAGACCGGCAAGGTCATCGGCATCCGGGTGTTCTCCCGCGAGGACGAGGACGAGCTGCCCCCGGGCGTCAACGAGCTGGTCCGGGTGTACGTGGCGCAGAAGCGCAAGATCCAGGACGGCGACAAGCTCGCCGGCCGGCACGGCAACAAGGGCGTCATCGGCAAGGTGCTGCCCGCCGAGGACATGCCGTTCCTGCCGGACGGCACCCCGGTCGACGTCGTGCTGAACACCCACGGTGTGCCGCGACGCATGAACATCGGCCAGGTGCTCGAGCTGCACCTCGGCTGGCTCGCGTCGCAGGGCTGGAAGGTCGAGGGGAGTCCGGACTGGGCGGCGAAGCTGCCCGGGGAGCTCTTCGACGTCGCGCCCGGCACGCACACCGCGACGCCGGTGTTCGACGGCGCCAAGGAGGACGAGATCACCGGCCTGCTCGGCTCGACGCTCCCGAACCGGGACGGCGAGCGGATGGTCAAGGAGGACGGCAAGGCCATCCTGCTGGACGGGCGCTCCGGTGAGCCGTTCCCCTTCCCGGTGGCGGTCGGCTACATGTACATCCTGAAGCTGCACCACCTGGTGGACGACAAGATCCACGCCCGGTCGACCGGCCCGTACTCGATGATCACCCAGCAGCCGCTCGGTGGTAAGGCGCAGTTCGGTGGCCAGCGCTTCGGCGAGATGGAGTGCTGGGCGATGCAGGCCTACGGCGCCGCCTACACGCTGCAGGAGCTGCTCACGATCAAGTCCGACGACGTGCTCGGCCGCGTGAAGGTGTACGAGGCGATCGTCAAGGGCGAGAACATTCCGGAGCCGGGTATCCCGGAGTCGTTCAAGGTGCTGCTCAAGGAGCTGCAGTCGCTGTGCCTCAACGTCGAGGTGCTCTCCAGCGACGGCGCCGCGATCGAGATGCGCGACGGGGACGACGAGGACCTCGAGCGCGCGGCCGCCAACCTGGGCATCAACCTGTCCCGCAACGAGTCGCCGAGTGTCGACGACGTCGTGAACCTGAATCCTGACGGATCCCCAGAGACCAGGTTTCGAACGAACTAAGGGGAAGACCCAACTTGCTTGACGTCAATTTCTTCGACGAGCTTCGCATCGGGCTGGCGACCGCGGACGACATTCGCCAGTGGTCCTTCGGCGAGGTGAAGAAGCCCGAGACCATCAACTACCGCACCCTCAAGCCGGAGAAGGACGGGCTCTTCTGCGAGAAGATCTTCGGCCCCACCCGGGACTGGGAGTGCTACTGCGGCAAGTACAAGCGCGTCCGCTTCAAGGGCATCATCTGCGAGCGCTGTGGCGTCGAGGTCACGCGCGCCAAGGTGCGCCGCGAGCGGATGGGCCACATCGAGCTGGCCGCACCCGTCACCCACATCTGGTACTTCAAGGGCGTGCCGTCGCGGCTGGGCTACCTGCTCGACCTCGCCCCGAAGGACCTCGAGAAGATCATCTACTTCGCGGCGTACGTGATCACCACGGTGAACACCGAGCTGCGCCACAACGACCTGGCGACGTGCGAGAGCGAGATCAGCGTCGAGCGCAAGCAGGTCGAGAACCGCCGCGACGCGGACATCGAGGCCCGGGCGCAGAAGCTCGAGACCGACCTGGCCGCGCTCGAGGCGGAGGGCGCCAAGAGCGACGTCCGCCGCAAGGTCAAGGAGGGCGGCGAGCGCGAGATGCGCCAGCTCCGCGACCGGGCCCAGCGCGAGCTGGACCGGCTCGACGAGATCTGGAGCACCTTCACCAAGCTCGAGCCCAAGCAGCTGATCGCGGACGAGGTGCTCTACCGCGAGCTGGTGGACCGCTACGGCGACTACTTCACCGGCTGCGATGGGCGCCGAGGCCATCCAGAAGCTGGCCGCCGACTTCGACGTCGAGGCGGAGGCCGACAACCTGCGCGACACGATCCGCAACGGCAAGGGGCAGAAGAAGCTCCGCGCGCTCAAGCGGCTGAAGGTCGTCGCGGCGTTCTCGTCCGACGCAGCAACTCGCCGATGGGCATGGTGCTCGACTGCATCCCGGTGATCCCGCCGGACCTGCGGCCGATGGTCCAGCTCGACGGTGGCCGGTTCGCCACCTCCGACCTGAACGACCTGTACCGCCGCGTGATCAACCGGAACAACCGGCTCAAGCGGCTGCATCGACCTCGGCGCGCCCGAGATCATCGTGAACAACGAGAAGCGGATGCTGCAGGAGGCCGTCGACGCGCTGTTCGACAACGGCCGCCGCGGGCGTCCGGTCACCGGCCCGGGCAACCGGCCGCTGAAGTCGCTGTCCGACCTGCTCAAGGGCAAGCAGGGCCGGTTCCGGCAGAACCTGCTGGGCAAGCGCGTCGACTACTCCGGCCGTTCGGTCATCGTGGTCGGCCCGCAGCTCAAGCTGCACCAGTGCGGCCTGCCGAAGGCGATGGCGCTCGAGCTGTTCAAGCCGTTCGTGATGAAGCGGCTGGTCGACCTGAACCACGCGCAGAACATCAAGTCCGCCAAGCGGATGGTGGAGCGCGCCCGGCCGGCCGTGTGGGACGTGCTGGAAGAGGTCATCACCGAGCACCCGGTGATGCTCAACCGCGCGCCGACGCTGCACCGCCTCGGCATCCAGGCCTTCGAGCCGCAGCTGGTCGAGGGCAAGGCGATCCAGCTGCACCCGCTGGTCTGCGAGGCGTTCAACGCGGACTTCGACGGCGACCAGATGGCGGTGCACCTGCCGCTGTCCGCCGAGGCACAGGCCGAGGCGCGGATCCTGATGCTGTCGAGCAACAACATCCTGTCGCCGGCGTCCGGCCGCCCGCTGGCCATGCCGCGGCTGGACATGGTGACCGGGCTGTTCCACCTGACCCGGCCTCAAGGAGGACGGCGGTGGGTGCCGGCCAGGCGTTCTCCTCACCGGCCGAGGCCATCATGGCCTTCGACCGCAAGGCGATCGACCTGCAGTCGCCGATCAAGGTGCGGGTCACCGACCGCGCGCCGGCGTCGGGCGACAAGCCGGAGGGCTGGGAGCCGGGCTCGGCGTGGCTCGCGGAGACGACGCTGGGGCGGGTGCTGTTCAACGACCTGCTGCCGGACGACTACCCGTTCATCAACGAGCCGATGCCGAAGAAGCGCCAGGCCGCGATCGTCAACGACCTGGCCGAGCGGTACCCGATGGTCACCGTGGCGCGCACCCTCGACAAGCTCAAGGACGCGGGCTTCCTCTGGGCCACCCGGTCCGGCGTGACCATCGCGATCTCCGACGTGGTGGTGCCGGCGAAGAAGCAGGACGATTCTCGACGAGTACGAGAAGAAGGCGGACGCGGTCGAGAAGCGCTACCAGCGTGGTCAGCTGTCCCACACGGAGCGCAACAACGAGCTGGTCAAGGTCTGGGGCCAGGCGACCGAGGAGGTCGCCCAGGCCATGGAGGACAACTTCCCGGACGACCAACCCGATCCCGATGATCGTGAAGTCGGGGGCGGCGGGCAACATGACCCAGATCCGGTCAGCTGGCCGGCATGCGTGGTCTGGTGTCCAACCCGAAGGGTGAGTACATCCCGCGCCCGATCAAGGCCAACTTCCGTGAGGGCCTGTCCGTGCTGGAGTACTTCATCGCCACGCACGGCGCCCGCAAGGGTCTGGCCGACACCGCGCTGCGCACCGCCGACTCGGGTTACCTGACCCGGCGCCTGGTGGACGTCTCGCAGGACGTCATCGTCCGCGAGGTCGACTGCGGCACCACGCGCGGCATCAACATGACGATCGGCGAGGCCGGCCCGGACGGGAACGTCCTGCGCGACCGAGCACGTGGAGACCAGCGTCTACGCGCGCACGCTGGCCGAGGAGATCACCGACGCGGACGGCAACGTCCTGCTCAACCGCGGCGACGACCTCGGCGACCCGGCGATCGAGACGCTCGTCGGCTCCGGGGTCACCAAGGCCAAGGTGCGCAGCGTGCTGACCTGCGAGTCGGCGGTCGGTGTCTGCGCGACCTGCTACGGCCGCTCGATGGCGACCGGCCAGCTGGTGGACGTCGGCGAGGCGGTCGGCATCGTGGCCGCGCAGTCCATCGGCGAGCCGGGCACGCAGCTGACGATGCGTACGTTCCACCAGGGCGGTGTCGCGGGAGACGACATCACCACCGGTCTGCCGCGTGTCCAGGAGCTGTTCGAGGCCCGCATCCCGAAGGGCAAGGCGCCCATCGCGGACGTCGACGGCCGGGTGCGGATCGAGGACGGCGACCGGTACTGGAAGATCACGCTGATCCCGGACGACGGCAGCGAGGAGATCGTCTTCGACAAGCTGTCCAAGCGCCAGCGGCTCGCGGTCACCCCGGACGGCCCGCTGTCCGACGGCGACCACGTGTCGGTCGGCCAGCAGCTGCTCGAGGGCACGCCGGACCCGCACGAGGTGCTGCGGGTCATGGGTCCGCGCGAGGCGCAGCTGCACCTGGTGGACGAGGTCCAGAAGGTCTACCGGGCGCAGGGTGTGTCCATCCACGACAAGCACATCGAGGTGATCGTCCGGCAGATGCTGCGCCGGGTGACCATCCTGGACTCCGGTGCGGCGGAGTTCCTGCCCGGTGCGCTGGTCGAGCGGGCCGAGTTCGAGGCGGAGAACCGCCGGGTCGTCGCCGGTGGCGGCGAGCCGGCGTCCGGCCGTCCGGTGCTGATGGGCATCACGAAGGCGTCGCTGGCCACCGACTCGTGGCTGTCGGCCGCCTCCTTCCAGGAGACCACCCGCGTGCTCACCGACGCGGCCATCAACGGCCGGTCGGACAGGCTCGTCGGCCTGAAGGAGAACGTGATCATCGGCAAGCTGATCCCGGCCGGTACGGGCATCAACAAGTACCGCAACATCCAGGTGCAGCCGACCGAGGAGGCGCGGGTCGCGGCCTACGCGATCCCGTCCTACGACGACGGCTACTACACCCCGGACGTGTTCGGTACGGGCACCGGCGCGGCGGTCCCGCTGGACGACTACGACTTCGGCCGGGACTACCGATAGTCGTAGGGGTGCAGGTCCAGGGCGCGACGGGCCCCGGGAGCTCGGTTCCCGGGGCCTGCTGTTTCCTCCCCTGGCCCGGCGCCCCCAGTACCGACCCCCACGCGGTCGAGTCGACCGGTGGCATCGGTGAGTCGACCTCCTGCGCGGTCGAGTCGGCTCGCTGCGCGCTACCGGATACGCCGTCGGCATGGCCGAGCCGGCGACATGCGGAACAGCTCGCGCCGCGCCATGGGTCGACTGCGTCATGGTACTCGGTGTGCCGTGGGTCGACTCGGCTGTGCGTGCCGACTGGCTGCGGTCGACTCGACCGCGTGGCGGGTCGGGTCGGCTGTGGGCCGTGCAGCCGCGCTTAACGATGCTTCAGCAACCGTCGCTGGTGCCCGCCGCCGGGCTGCGCGATGCTCGCGGTATGGCCGAGACGCTGACCCCGGACACCAAGGACTGGACCTGGGTGCTGGAGCGCCCGTGCCCCGAGTGCGGCTTCGACGCCCGCTCGGTCACCCGCGAGCGGGTCCCGGACCTGCTGCGAACCAACGCCGCCGCCTGGCCGGCCGTGCTCACCGGGCCGGCGCCCGCGCGCCGGCCGGGCCCGGCGACATGGTCGCCGCTGGAGTACGCCTGCCACGTGCGCGACGTCTGCCGCGTCTACACCGAGCGCCTGCACCTGATGACCACCGAGAGCGGCCCGCACTACCCGAACTGGGACCAGGACGCCACCGCCGTCGAGGACCGTTACCACGAGCAGGATCCGGCCACGGTCGCCACCGAGCTGACCGGGGCGGCCGAGGTGCTCGCCGCCGCCTTCGAGGCGGTCACCGACTGGACGAGGACCGGCACCCGCAGCGACGGCGCCCACTTCACGATCGAGACCTTCGCCCGCTACCTCGTGCACGATCCGGTACATCACCTCTGGGACGTCACGGGCCGCGCGGCCGGCGCCGGGGAATGACCCGGCCGGTCCGGGCGTTGTACCGGCTGTCCGCGGAGCATCGCTCCAGCAGGTGACCCCGGTTTTGACCCCTCGAGAGGGGCCAGGTATCTTTGGTACTCGCGCCCGACTTAGGTCGGGTCGATCCGCGTGCCTGTGCGCGGAGGTCCGCGCGAGCGGGCACCCGGCAGTAACCGCGGAGTTCCTTCCGAGCCTTGTAGGGATGATTCAATCCTGCCCGGGCGTTACAGGGAAGGGCGACACGCCCGACCTCGTGATACGGAGCGGAACGACAAGCACAGACCCAGCAGCAAGCAGTACACCAGGAGAAAGCCGGTCCATGCCCACGATCCAGCAGCTGGTCCGTAAGGGCCGCCAGGACAAGGTCGCCAAGCAGAAGACTGCGGCGCTCAAGGGGAGCCCGCAGCGGCGTGGCGTGTGCACCCGCGTGTACACCACCACCCCCAAGAAGCCGAACTCCGCGCTGCGCAAGGTCGCGCGCGTCAAGCTGACCAGCGGCATCGAGGTCACGGCCTACATCCCGGGTGAGGGCCACAACCTGCAGGAACACTCGATGGTCCTGGTTCGCGGCGGCCGGGTGAAGGACCTGCCCGGAGTGCGTTACAAGATTATCCGGGGTTCACTGGACACCCAGGGCGTGAAGAACCGCAAGCAGGCTCGCAGCCGCTACGGCGCGAAGAAGGAGAAGAGCTGATGCCCCGCAAGGGACCGGCCGCCAAGCGGCCGCTGATCTCCGACCCGGTCTACAGCTCCCCGCTGGTCACCCAGCTGGTCAACAAGGTGCTGCGGGACGGGAAGCGCTCGGTCGCGGAGAAGATCGTGTACCAGGCGCTCGAGGGCGCCCGCGAGAAGACGGGCACCGATCCGGTGGTCACGCTCAAGCGTGCGCTGGACAACGTGAAGCCCACCATCGAGGTGAAGAGCCGCCGCGTCGGTGGCGCCACCTACCAGGTGCCGATCGAGGTCAAGCCGGGCCGGTCGACCACGCTGGCGCTGCGCTGGCTGGTCACCTTCTCCCGGGCTCGCCGGGAGAAGACCATGACCGAGCGGCTCATGAACGAGCTGCTCGACGCGAGCAACGGACTCGGGGCGAGCGTGAAGCGCCGCGAGGACACGCACAAGATGGCGGAGTCGAACAAGGCCTTCGCCCACTACCGCTGGTGACGCGCCGCGGCCAAACAGGCTGTGTAGTCGCAACGACTGGCCGCACCATCGCTTATTGAGACAGGGGAAGACACCCGTGGCACAGGACGTGCTTACCGACTTGGCCAAGGTCCGCAACATCGGGATCATGGCCCACATCGACGCGGGCAAGACCACGACGACCGAGCGGATCCTGTTCTACACAGGCATCAGCTACAAGATCGGCGAGGTGCACGACGGCGCCGCCGTCATGGACTGGATGGAGCAGGAGCAGGAGCGCGGCATCACGATCACGTCCGCCGCGACGACGTGCTTCTGGAAGGACCACCAGATCAACCTGATCGACACCCCCGGACACGTCGACTTCACCGTCGAGGTGGAGCGCAACCTGCGGGTGCTCGACGGCGCGGTCGCCGTCTTCGACGGCAAGGAGGGGGTCGAGCCGCAGTCCGAGCAGGTCTGGCGGCAGGCCACCAAGTACGACGTCCCGCGTATCTGCTTCGTCAACAAGATGGACAAGCTGGGCGCGGACTTCTACTTCACCCTGCGCACCATCTCCGAGCGTCTGGGCGCGAAGCCCCTGCCGATCCAGCTGCCGATCGGCGCCGAGAGCGACTTCATCGGCGTCGTCGACCTGGTCAACATGCGGGCGCTCACCTGGCGCGGCGAGGTGAAGAAGGGCGAGGACTACACGGTCGAGGAGATCCCGGCCGACCTCGCGGAGCGGGCCGCGGAGTACCGCGAGCAGCTGCTCGAGGCCGTCGCCGAGACCGACGACGAGTTCATGGAGGCCTACCTCGGTGGCGAGGAGCTGACCGTCGACCAGATCAAGCGGGGCATCCGCAAGATCGTCAACGAGGGCTCCGCCTACCCGGTCCTGTGCGGCTCGGCGTTCAAGAACAAGGGCGTCCAGCCCATGCTCGACGCGGTGATCGACTACCTGCCGTCGCCGCTGGACCTCCCGCCGGTCGAGGGCACCCTCACCGACGGCGAGACCCCGGCGTACCGCAAGCCGTCCACCGACGAGCCGTTCTCGGCGCTGGCCTTCAAGATCGCCGTGCACCCGTTCTTCGGCAAGCTCACCTACATCCGGGTCTACTCCGGCAAGGTGCCCAGCGGCGCCCAGGTCATCAACTCGACCAAGGACCGCAAGGAGCGCATCGGGAAGATCTTCCAGATGCACGCCAACAAGGAGAACCCGGTCACGGAGGCGCTCGCCGGGCACATCTACGCCGTCATCGGGCTCAAGGACACCACCACCGGTGAGACCCTGAGCGACCCGAACGAGAAGATCGTGCTCGAGTCGATGACGTTCCCCGAGCCGGTCATCGAGGTGGCGATCGAGCCGAAGACGAAGGCCGACCAGGAGAAGCTGTCGACCGCGATCCAGAAGCTCGCCGACGAGGACCCGACGTTCCGGGTCAAGCTCGACGAGGAGACCGGCCAGACGATCATCTCCGGGATGGGCGAGCTCCACCTCGACATCCTGGTCGACCGGATGCGCCGCGAGTTCAAGGTCGAGGCCAACATCGGCAAGCCGCAGGTGGCCTACCGGGAGACGATCCGCCGCACGGTGGACAAGTACGACTACACCCACAAGAAGCAGACGGGTGGGTCGGGCCAGTTCGCCAAGGTCGTCATCAGGCTCGAGCCGCTGGCCACCACCGACGGTGCGCTCTACGAGTTCGAGAACAAGGTCACCGGCGGGCGCATCCCGCGGGAGTACATCCCGTCCGTGGACGCCGGCGCCCAGGACGCCATGCAGTACGGCGTGCTGGCCGGCTATCCGCTGGTCGGGTTGAAGGTGACCCTGCTCGACGGTTCCTACCACGAGGTGGACTCGTCGGAGATGGCCTTCAAGGTCGCCGGCTCGATGGCGCTCAAGGAGGCCGCGCGGCAGGCGAGCCCGGTGCTCCTCGAGCCGATGATGGCGGTCGAGGTGACGACGCCCGAGACGTACATGGGCGACGTCATCGGTGACCTGAACTCTCGCCGTGGTCATATCCAGGCCATGGAGGAGCGCAGTGGCTCCCGCGTCGTCAAGGCGCTGGTGCCGCTGTCGGAGATGTTCGGATATGTCGGCGACCTGCGGTCCAAGACCCAGGGTCGGGCGAACTACTCCATGCAGTTCGACTCCTACGCGGAGGTTCCCACGAACGTCGCGAAGGAGATCATCGCCAAGGCAACCGGCGAGTAGTTGCATCCGGTGCGGGCTGCGTGGGTAGCGCCCTCTATGGTTCCGCACAACTGACCTTATTGAGCTGTCGTCCGCAACCGAGACGGCGGAGAGATACAAGTCCAGGAGGACGAGAGAAGTGGCGAAGGCGAAGTTCGAGCGGACCAAGCCGCACGTCAACATCGGGACCATCGGTCACATCGACCATGGGAAGACCACGCTGACCGCGGCCATCTCCAAGGTTCTGCACGACAAGTACCCGGACCTGAACCCCTTCACGCCGTTCGACGAGATCGACAAGGCGCCGGAGGAGAAGCAGCGCGGGATCACGATCTCGATCGCGCACATCGAGTACGAGACCGAGAAGCGGCACTACGCGCACGTGGACTGCCCGGGTCACGCGGACTACATCAAGAACATGATCACCGGTGCCGCCCAGATGGACGGCGCGATCCTCGTGGTCGCCGCGACCGACGGTCCGATGCCGCAGACCAAGGAGCACGTGCTGCTGGCCCGCCAGGTCGGCGTGCCGTACATCGTGGTGGCCCTGAACAAGGCCGACATGGTGGACGACGAGGAGATCCTGGAGCTGGTCGAGCTCGAGGTCCGCGAGCTGCTGACCGAGTACGAGTTCCCGGGTGACGACCTGCCGGTCGTGCGCGTCTCCGCGCTGAAGGCGCTGGAGGGCGACGCCGAGTGGGGCAACAAGGTCATCGAGCTGCTCGACGCGGTGGACGAGAACATCCCCGAGCCGGTTCGTGAGATCGAGAAGGCGTTCCTCATGCCCGTCGAGGACGTCTTCACCATCAGCGGCCGCGGCACCGTGGTCACCGGGCGCGTCGAGCGTGGCGTGCTCAAGCCGATGGAAGAGGTCGAGATCGTCGGCATCAAGGAGAAGGCCCAGAAGACCACCGTCACCAGCGTCGAGATGTTCCGCAAGGTGCTCGACGACGCGCGCGCCGGTGAGAACGTGGGTCTGCTCCTGCGCGGCACCAAGCGCGAGGACGTCGAGCGCGGCCAGGTCGTCGTGAAGCCCGGCACCACCACGCCGCACACCGAGTTCGAGGCACAGGTCGTCATCCTGAGCAAGGACGAGGGCGGCCGGCACACGCCGTTCTTCAACAACTACCGTCCGCAGTTCTACTTCCGGACCACCGACGTGACCGGTGTGGTGACCCTCCCCGAGGGCACCGAGATGGTCATGCCGGGCGACAACACCGCCATGACGGTCAGCCTCATCCAGCCGATCGCCATGGACGAGGGTCTGCGGTTCGCCATCCGCGAGGGTGGCCGGACCGTCGGCGCCGGTCGAGTCACGAAGATCATCAAGTAGTTGCCCGCCGGGGCCCCAGGTCACGCACCTGGGGCCCCGGTGCTGGGTGTCGCACGATGGTGTGGCATCCTTGACAGGTTGCTCGTCGCGGACGGTCATGCGATCGGCCATGCACGGGCGAGCCCGGCCGACGGGCCATCATGACCACTCCCGAAGGACACAAGTCCAAGGGGCCGGTCTGCGCGAGGGGCGCGACACACCCGACCGCGTGGACCGGAGCGGCACGAGCCATCGGATTTAGAACACAGGACGATAAGGACGGCAAGCCACCATGGCGGGACAGAAGATCCGCATCCGGCTCAAGGCCTACGACCACGAGGCGATCGACGCGTCCGCGCGCAAGATCGTGGAGACGGTTACCCGCACGGGCGCTCGGGTCGTCGGGCCGGTGCCGCTGCCCACCGAGAAGAACGTGTACTGCGTCATCCGCTCGCCGCACAAGTACAAGGACTCGCGCGAGCACTTCGAGATGCGCACGCACAAGCGTCTGATCGACATCCTCGACCCGACGCCGAAGACGGTCGACGCCCTGATGCGCATCGATCTCCCGGCCAGCGTCGACGTCAACATTCAGTGAGGCCTGAGCACCAATGTCTGACCGGCAGATGAAAGGGATCCTGGGCACGAAGCTCGGGATGACCCAGGTCTTCGACGAGAACAACCGGATCGTCCCGGTGACCGTCGTCAAGGCCGGCCCGAACGTGGTCACCCAGATCCGTACCCAGGACAGCGACGGGTACGTCGCGGTGCAGCTGGCGTTCGGCGAGATCGACCCGCGCAAGGTCAACAAGCCGCGCACGGGTCACTTCACGAAGGCGGGCGTCACGCCGCGCCGCTACCTCGCCGAGCTGCGCACCACCGACGCGGACAGCTACGAGCTGGGCCAGGAGATCACCGCCGAGGTGTTCGAGGCCGGCACGGTGGTCGACGCGACCGGCACCAGCAAGGGCAAGGGCACCGCCGGCGTGATGAAGCGGCACGGCTTCAAGGGCCTCGGCGCCTCGCACGGCACCCAGCGCAAGCACCGCTCACCCGGCTCGATCGGTGGCTGCGCCACGCCGGGCCGCGTGTTCAAGGGCCTGCGCATGGCCGGCCGGATGGGCCACATCAGGGTCACCACGCAGAACCTCACGGTGCACCGGGTGGACGCCGAGGACGGCCTGATCCTGATCAAGGGCGCCGTCCCGGGGCCCAAGGGCGGCGTGGTGTTCCTCAAGACCGCCGCGAAGGGTGATGCGAAGTGACCAGCGTTGAGGTGAAGACCCCGGCCGGCAAGACCGACGGCGAGGTCGAGTTGCCCGCCGAGGTCTTCGACGTGCAGGCCAACATCGCGCTGATGCACCAGGTGGTCGTCGCCCAGCAGGCCGCGGCCCGCCAGGGCACGCACGACACCAAGACCCGCGGCGAGGTCCGCGGCGGTGGCCGCAAGCCGTACCGGCAGAAGGGCACCGGCCGCGCCCGCCAGGGCTCGACCCGCGCGCCGCAGTTCGCCGGCGGTGGCACCGTGCACGGCCCGACGCCCCGCGACTACACGCAGCGGACGCCGAAGAAGATGAAGGCGGCGGCGCTGCGCGGCGCCCTGTCCGACCGGGCCCGCGCCGGCCAGGTGCACGTGGTGAGCGGGCTGGTCGACGGCGACACGCCGTCCACCAGGACCGCCCGCGAGGTGCTGGCCTCGGTCACCGGGGCACGCAACGTGCTGGTCGTGCTCGGCCGCGACGACAAGACAAACTGGCTGTCGGTGCGCAACCTGCCGACCGTGCACGTGATCGCGCCCGACCAGCTGAACACCTACGACGTGCTGGTCAACGACGACGTGGTGTTCACCCGCGACGCGCTGGACGCGTTCCTCGCCGGCCCCGCCAAGGGCCGCTCGGTGAAGGCGACCGCCCGGTCGAGCGAGGTCGAGGCCGCGCCGAAGGCCAAGGCGGAGCCGAAGGCCGAGAAGGCGAAGGCGGAGCCCGAGGCCGCCGCCGGGGGCGAGGGCCCGTACGGCGCCGGCAGCCACGCCGCGCTGGAGGACGGGTCCGAGCCGGAGGGCTTCCCGGTCAAGGGCAACGAGAGCTCGAAGCTTTACCACCTGCCGGGCACCTCGTTCTACAACCGCACGGAGGCCGAGGTCTGGTTCGCCGGCGCCGAGGACGCCGAGAAGGCCGGCTTCCAACTGCCTCCGTCGCAGCGGAAGTCTGAGGAGGACGACAAGTGATCCCCGACCACCGCGACGTTCTGCTCGCGCCGGTGATCTCCGAGAAGTCCTACGGGCTGCTCGAGGAGAACAAGTACACGTTCGTCGTCGCGCCCGGCGCCAACAAGACCCAGATCAAGATCGCGGTCGAGAAGGTGTTCGGCGTCAAGGTCGTGAACGTGAACACGCTGAACCGGCAGGGCAAGCGCAAGCGCACCCGCACCGGGTACGGCAAGCGCAAGGACACCAAGCGAGCGATCGTGACGCTCTCCGCGGAGAGCAAGCCGATCGAGATCTTCGGCGGCCCGGCCTGAGCCGGGCGAGAGACCTACGAGGGACTGCGTAGAGATGGGCATTCGCAAGTACAAGCCGACGACGCCGGGGCGTCGTGGCTCGAGCGTCTCCGACTTCGCCGAGATCACCCGGTCGACGCCGGAGAAGTCGCTGGTGCGCCCGCTGCACGGGCGGGGCGGCCGCAACGTGCACGGCAAGATCACGACCCGGCACAAGGGCGGCGGGCACAAGCGCGCGTACCGCGTGATCGACTTCCGGCGCCACGACAAGGACGGGGTGCCGGCCAAGGTCGCGCACATCGAGTACGACCCCAACCGCAGCGCCCGGATCGCGCTGCTGCACTACGCCGACGGCGAGAAGCGCTACATCATCGCCCCGGACAAGCTGCGGCAGGGTGACCGGATCGAGAACGGGCCGAGCGCGGACATCAAGCCGGGCAACGCCCTGCCGATGCGCAACATCCCGGTCGGCACCGTGATCCACGCGATCGAGCTGCGGCCCGGCGGCGGGGCGAAGATCGCCCGCTCGGCCGGCGCCCGCGTGCAGCTGGTCGCGAAGGAGGGCCGGTTCGCGCAGCTGCGCATGCCCTCCGGCGAGATCCGCAACGTGGACGTGCGCTGCCGCGCCACGGTCGGCGAGGTCGGCAACTCCGAGCACGCCAACATCAATTGGGGCAAGGCGGGTCGCATGCGGTGGAAGGGCAAGCGCCCGACCGTCCGCGGTGTCGCGATGAACCCGGTGGACCACCCGCACGGCGGTGGTGAGGGCAAGACCTCCGGTGGTCGCCACCCGGTCAACCCGGCCGGCAAGCCGGAGGGCCGCACCCGCCACAAGGGCAAGGAGAGCGACCGGATGATCGTCCGCCGCCGCCGTACCGGCAAGAAGCGCTAGAGCAGGAGGGAGTGACAGATGCCTAGGAGTTTGAAGAAGGGCCCGTTCGTCGACGACCACCTGCTCAAGAAGGTGGACGCGCTCAACGAGTCCGGCAAGAAGACCGTGATCAAGACGTGGTCCCGCCGGTCCACGATCATCCCGGACATGCTGGGCCACACGATCGCGGTGCACGACGGCCGCAAGCACGTGCCGGTCTTCATCTCGGAGTCGATGGTCGGGCACAAGCTGGGCGAGTTCGCCCCCACCCGGACCTTCAAGGGCCACGTGAAGGACGACCGCAAGGCGCGCAGGCGCTAGAGGACATAGGGAGTAAGCGATGAGTAACGCGACCGCGCAGGAAGAGCTTCCGCGCGCGATTGCTCGAGCTCGCTACGTCCGCGCCACGCCGATGAAGGTGCGCCGCGTGGTCGAGCTCATCAAGGGTCGCAGCGCCGACGAGGCCCTCTCCGTGCTCCGGTTCGCCCCCCAGGCGGCCAGTGAGCCCGTGGCGAAGGTCCTGGCGAGCGCGATGGCCAACGCCGAGAACAACCTGGACCTCGACCCGGAGACGCTCTGGGTCAGCCAGGCGTTCGTGGACGAGGGCCCGACCCTCAAGCGGTTCCGCCCGCGGGCGCAGGGCCGTGCCTACCGGATCCGGAAGCGGACCAGCCACATCACCGTCGAGGTGGAGTCGCGGCCGAGGCCGGAGCCGGTGAAGAAGGCGACTGCGAAATCCAAGGGTGGTCGCAAGTCCAGCGCGAAGAGGAGTGCCAGCTAGTGGGTCAGAAGATCAACCCGCACGGCTTCCGGCTCGGGATCACCACTGACTGGAAGTCCCGCTGGTATGCCGACAAGCAGTACGCGGAGTACGTGGCGGAGGACGTCAAGATCCGTCGCCTGCTGTCCAAGGGCATGGAGCGTGCCGGCATCTCGAAGGTGGAGATCGAGCGCACCCGTGACCGGGTCCGCGTCGACATCCACACCGCGCGTCCGGGCATCGTGATCGGGCGCCGGGGTGCCGAGGCCGACCGCATCCGGGGCGAGCTGGAGAAGCTGTCCGGCAAGCAGGTGCAGCTGAACATCCTCGAGGTGAAGAACCCCGAGGCCGACGCCCAGCTCGTCGCCCAGGTGACCGCGGAGCAGCTGTCCAACCGCGTGTCCTTCCGCCGCGCGATGCGCAAGGCCATCCAGTCGGCCATGCGCAGCCCGCAGGTCAAGGGCATCCGGGTGCAGTGCGGCGGCCGCCTCGGCGGTGCCGAGATGTCCCGCTCCGAGCACTACCGCGAGGGCCGGGTGCCGCTGCACACGCTGCGCGCCGACATCGACTACGGCTTCTTCGAGGCCCGCACCACGTTCGGCCGGATCGGCGTGAAGGTGTGGATCTACAAGGGCGACGTGGTCGGCGGCCGCCGCGAGATGGAGGCCCGCTCGCAGGCGCCGGAGCAGCGCGCGCCGCGCCGGGAGCGCCCCACCAGGGCGCGCCGCTCGGGTTCCTCGGGCACCACGGCGACCAGCACCGAGGCGGGCCGGGCCGCCGCGGAAGCCTCGGCGGCGAGCGCCGCCGCCCCGCAGCGGGCCCCGCAGCAGGCCCCCGCGGACACGCCCGCAGAGACAGTCGTGCCGGAGTCCCCGTCGGTGAACGGGACCGGCAACGCGAGCAACGGGGAGGGCTGAGCAGTGCTCATCCCACGCAAGGTTCGCCACCGCAAGCAGCACCACCCGAAGCGTGGCGGTGCGGCGAAGGGTGGCACCAAGGTCAACTTCGGTGAGTACGGCATCCAGGCGCTGACGCCCGCCTACGTCACCAACCGGCAGATCGAGTCCGCTCGTATCGCCATCAACCGGCACATCCGTCGTGGCGGCAAGGTGTGGATCAACATCTTCCCGGACCGGCCGCTGACCAAGAAGCCCGCCGAGACCCGCATGGGTTCCGGCAAGGGCTCGCCGGAGCACTGGATCGCCAACGTGAAGCCCGGCCGGATCATGTTCGAGCTGAGCTTCCCGAACGAGACGGTCGCGCGCGAGGCGCTGACCCGGGCGATCCACAAGCTTCCGATGAAGTGCCGCATCGTCACGCGTGAGGGTGGTGACTTCTGATGGCCGCGGGTACCACGGCATCCGAGCTGCGCGAGCTCAACGACGAGGAGCTGGTGCTGCGCCTGCGGGAGTCGAAGGAGGAGCTGTTCAACCTTCGCTTCCAGATGGCCACCGGACAGATGGACAACAACCGCCGGCTCCGCACGGTCCGGCACGACATCGCCAGGATCTACACCGTCATGCGCGAGCGTGAGCTGGGCCTGTCGGTGTCCCCGGACGATGTTTCCAGTGATGAGGGTGCCGCATGAGCGAGACAACCGAGACGCAGACGACGCGCGGGCGGCGCAAGGTCCGGGAGGGCCTGGTCGTCTCCGACAAGATGGACAAGACGATCGTGGTCTCGCTCGAGGACCGCAAGAAGCACCCGCGCTACAGCAAGGTGCTGCGGTCCACGACCAAGGTCAAGGCGCACGACGAGGAGAACTCCGCCGGAGTCGGTGACCGTGTGCTGCTGATGGAGACCCGCCCGCTGTCGGCCACCAAGCGCTGGCGGCTGGTGGAGATCTTGGAGAGGGCAAAGTGATCCAGCAGGAGTCGCGACTGCGCGTCGCCGACAACACCGGTGCGAAGGAGATCCTCTGCATCCGGGTGCTCGGCGGTTCGGCGCGGCGCTACGCGGGCATCGGCGACATCATCGTCGCCACGGTCAAGGACGCCATTCCGGGCGCCGGGGTGAAGAAGGGCGACGTCGTCAAGGCGGTCATCGTCCGTACCGCCAAGGAGAAGCGCCGCCCGGACGGGTCCTACATCCGCTTCGACGAGAACGCCGCCGTGCTGATCAAGCCGGACAACGAGCCGCGCGGGACCCGCATCTTCGGACCGGTCGGTCGCGAGCTGCGCGACAAGAAGTTCATGAAGATCATCTCGCTGGCTCCGGAGGTGCTCTGACATGAAGATCAAGAAGGGCGACACGGTCGTCGTCGTCCAGGGCAAGGACAAGGGCGCCAAGGGCAAGGTCATCCACGCCTACCCGGGCACCGGCAAGGTCCTCGTCGAGGGCGTGAACCGGATCAAGAAGCACACCCGGGTCAGCCAGACCCAGCGGGGCGCCAAGACCGGCGGCATCGTCACCCAGGAGGCGCCGATCGACGTCAGCAACGTGATGCTGGTCGTCGACGGGCACGCCGTCCGGGTCGGCTACGAGATCAACGACGACGGCCGCAAGGTCCGCGTCGCGCGTGGCCCGCACGGCAGGGACAAGGACGGAAAGGCGAAGGAGGTCTGATCATGACTACCGCGGAGAAGATCATCCCTCGCCTCAAGACCCGCTACCACGAGGAGATCGCGGCCGGGCTGAAGGAGGAGTTCTCCTACGGCAACGCCATGCAGATCCCCCGCGTGGTCAAGGTCGTGGTGAACATGGGCGTCGGCGACGCCGCCCGGGACGGCAAGCTGATCGAGGGCGCGGTCCGCGACCTGTCGCTGATCACCGGCCAGAAGCCCCAGGTGCGCCGCGCGCGCAAGTCGATCGCGCAGTTCAAGCTGCGCGAGGGCATGCCGATCGGCGCGAAGACCACCCTGCGCGGGGACCGGATGTGGGAGTTCCTGGACCGGCTGCTGACCATCGCGCTGCCGCGTATCCGCGACTTCCGCGGCCTGTCGCCCAAGCAGTTCGACGGCAGCGGCAACTACACCTTCGGTCTCAACGAGCAGTCGATGTTCCACGAGATCAACCCGGACTCGATCGACCGCCAGCGGGGGATGGACATCACCGTCGTCACCACCGCGATCAACGACACGGAGGGTCGGGCGCTGCTGCGGCGCCTGGGCTTCCCGTTCAGGGAGAACTGAGCCGATGGCCAAGAAAGCTCTGGTCCACAAGGCCGCGCAGAAGCCGAAGTTCAAGGTCCGCGGCTACACCCGGTGCCAGCGGTGCGGCCGCCCGCGCGCGGTGTTCCGCAAGTTCGGCCTGTGCCGGGTGTGCCTGCGCGAGATGGCCCACCGCGGCGAGCTGCCCGGCGTGAACAAGTCCAGCTGGTAAACGGAATCGCCACAGGCCCGCAGGTTCGTCCGGGACGCCCGGACCCGAGCCGCGGGAACCAGGTGAGAAAGGTTGACAGGTCACCATGACGATGACCGACCCGATCGCAGACTTCCTGACACGTCTGCGCAACGCGAACTCGGCGTACCACGACGAGGTCGTTCTCCCGCACTCCAAGCTCAAGGCGAACATCGCCGAGATCCTGCAGCGCGAGGGCTACATCGCCGGCTACCGCAGCGAGGACGGCGAGAAGGGCAAGGACCTCGTCGTCTCCCTGAAGTACGGCCCGAACCGCGAGCGCAGCATCGCCGGCCTGCGGCGGGTGTCCAAGCCGGGGCTGCGGGTCTACGCCAAGTCGGACGGGCTGCCCAAGGTGCTCGGCGGCCTGGGCGTGGCGATCATCTCCACGTCCTCCGGGCTGCTGACCGACCGGCAGGCCAACAAGCAGCGAGTGGGCGGGGAAGTCCTCGCCTACGTCTGGTGACGGGAGGGGAGTAGGACATGTCTCGCATCGGAAAGCTGCCGATCCCCGTTCCGTCCGGAGTGGACGTCACGATCGACGGGCGGCACATCAGCGTGAAGGGTCCCAAGGGGACGCTCGCGCACACGATCGCCGAGCCGATCACGGTGGAGCGCGGCGAGGACGGCGTGCTCGAGGTTCGGCGCCCGGACGACGAGCGCCGCAGCCGAGCGCTGCACGGTCTCACCCGGACGCTGGTCAACAACCTCGTCGTCGGCGTCACCGACGGCTACGAGAAGAAGCTCGAGATCCACGGCGTCGGCTACCGCGTCCTGCTCAAGGGCTCGGACCTGGAGTTCTCGCTGGGCTTCAGCCACCCGGTCAAGATCTCCCCGCCGGAGGGCATCACGTTCACGGTCGAGGGCCCGACCAGGTTCGCCGTGCAGGGCATCGACAAGCAGCGGGTCGGCGAGGTCGCGGCCAACATCCGCAAGCTGCGCCGCCCGGACCCGTACAAGGGCAAGGGCGTGCGCTACGCGGACGAGAAGATCCGGCGCAAGGTCGGAAAGACGGGTAAGTGATCATGAGCGAAGCGACTGTTACCAAGCGGAAGCCCGTCGGCAGGGACATCTCGACCCGGCGCCGGATCTCCAAGGCGCGCCGGCACTTCCGGGTCCGCCGCAAGGTCAGCGGCACGCCGCAGCGGCCGCGGCTCGCGGTGACCAGGTCGGCGCGGCACATCGTCGTCCAGCTGGTCGACGACCTGGCCGGGCACACCATGGTCTCCGCGTCCAGCCTCGAGGCCGACGTCCGGGCCATGGACGGCGACAAGAAGGCTCGCGCGGCCAAGGTCGGCGAGCTGGTGGCCGCCCGCGCGAAGAGCGCCGGCGTCTCGAAGGTCGTGTTCGACCGGGGTGGCAACGACTACCACGGCCGGATCGCGGCGCTGGCCGACGCCGCTCGCGAGGGCGGGTTGGAGTTCTAGTGATGCACACGCACAAGACGGGAAGGATCGCCTGATGCCGGGACGTTCGCGGCAATTCGGCGGCGGCCAGGGCGGCCAGGGCGGTGACCGCGACAACCGCGGTGACCGCCGGGACCGCAGGGACCGTCGCGACGGTGGCCGTGGCGGGGCGGCCCAGGACAAGACCCCGCACCTCGAGCGCGTGGTGGCCATCAACCGGGTCGCCAAGGTCGTGAAGGGTGGTCGCCGGTTCAGCTTCACCGCGCTGGTCGTGGTGGGCGACGGCGACGGCATGGTCGGTGTCGGCTACGGCAAGGCGAAGGAGGTGCCGGCCGCGATCGCCAAGGGCGTGGAGGAGGCGAAGAAGAACTTCTTCAAGGTCCCGCGGATCGGCGGCACCATCCCGCACCCGATCCAGGGTGAGCGCGCCGCCGGTGTCGTGCTGTTGAAGCCGGCCAGCGCGGGTACCGGTGTCATCGCCGGTGGCCCGGTGCGTGCCGTGCTGGAGTGCGCGGGCGTGCACGACGTGCTGTCCAAGTCGCTCGGCAGCGACAACGCGATCAACATCGTGCACGCCACCGTGGCGGCGCTGAAGGGCCTGCAGCGCCCGGAGGAGGTCGCGGCGCGCCGCGGCCTGCCGCTGGAGGACGTGGCCCCGGCCGGCATGCTGCGTGCCCGGGTCGCCGGTCAGGGGGTGTGACGCCATGGCACAGCTCAAGGTGACGCAGGTCCGGAGCACGATTGGGACCAAGCGCAACCACCGTGAGTCGCTGCGGACGCTGGGGCTGCGGAAGATCCGCCAGTCCACCGTCCGGGAGGACACCCCGGAGGTTCGCGGCCTGATCCACGCGGTCCGCCACCTGGTGACCGTCGAGGAGGTCGAAGACTGATGGCTATCAAGATCCATCACCTGCGCCCGGCCCCGGGGTCCAAGACCGAGAAGACCCGCGTGGGTCGCGGTGAGGGCTCCGGCAAGGGCAAGACGGCCGGCCGCGGTACGAAGGGCACCAAGGCGCGCAAGAACGTGCCGGCGCGCTTCGAGGGCGGCCAGATGCCGATCCACATGCGGCTGCCGAAGCTGCGTGGCTTCAAGAACCGCTTCCGCACCGAGTACCAGCCGGTGAACGTGGGCGACATCGCCCGCCTGTTCGCCGACGGCGGCACGGTCGGCGTGGCGGAGCTCGTCGGCGCGGGCCTGGCCCGCAAGAACGAGCTGGTGAAGGTTCTCGGCAACGGCGACGTGAACGGCGTGAAGCTGGACGTCACCGCGCACGCGTTCTCCAAGAGCGCGGCGGAGAAGCTGGGCGCGGCGGGCGGCAGCGCGACCACGCTCTAATGCGGTAGCCAGCAGACGGCCGGTGGGGATGCTTCCCCACCGGCCGTTTTGCTGTCACGCTGCGGGTATGGCTGTTGCGGGGGAGCCGCGCCGGCGCCGGATCGCGGTCACCGGCGCGGCATCCGGCGGCGTGCTGGCGCTGGTCGGCTCGTTCGTGCCGCTGCTGACGGTCGAGATGCCGATCGACGAGTCGACCCGGCAGACGTTGTCGCTCAGCGCCTGGGGTGTCGACAGCGACGCCGCCGCCGGTGACCAGGACCTGTCGTTGCTGGTGCCGGCGCCGGTCATCGGGTTTGCGCTGGTGGCCGCGGCGGTCCTGCTGGTGGCCGCGGCGGCGGCGTCCGCCCGGACCGGCCCGGCGGGGCCGTGCCGGGGCGCCACGACGTCGGCCGTCGTCGTGGCGGCCGGCACGGCGTTCCTGGCCGGCGTGGCGTGGCCGGTCGGCATGCAGACACTGTGGTACGCGAGGCTCTTCGGCTACGGCGCGACGCATCCGCTGCGGGTGCCGATGACCCTCGGCCCCGGCCTGTGGCTCCTGGGGGCGGGCGTGGTTCTCGCCGTCGCCGCCGCCGTGGCGGCGTGGCTGCGGACCCGCGAGCCGCGGCCGGCCCGGCCGGCGGAGGACGACGTGGCCACGCCACCGATGGGCATCCCGGTGGTCACGCCCGTCGATCCGCCGGCCGGGCCGGACCGGCCCTGACTCAGAAGACCGGCTCCCCCTCCCGGGTCAGCCGCCAGTTCGGCACGAAGAACGTCGCCGGGTCGATCGTGCCCGCGGCCGCGGCGTGGTCGATCAGCGCCTGGCGGATCTCCACCTGGGCGTTGTAGACCACCGGGGCCTCGCTGACGTGCGGGAACCCGCCGCCGCCGGAGCGCCGGTAGTTGTTGACCGCCACCACGAACTCCTGGTCGGCGGCGACCGGGGCGCCGTCGTGGGTCAGGTTCACGATCCGCGAGCCGACCGGCTTGGAGATGTCGACGTCGTAGCTCACCCCGGACAGCACGTCGTAGTTGTAGTCCGGCTCGCCACCGGCGTTGGTCAGCGTGTCCGGGTCGACCGGTGCGCCGACCGGCGTCTGGTTGAAGTACTTCGCCGAGTACTCGAGGTAGTCCTTCACCTGCGCGCCGGTCATCGTGACCGCTTCCAGCGTGTTGTCGTAGATGTAGAGCCCCGCGATGTCCCGGATGGACACCTCGCCCGCGGGGAACACCGCGGTCCGCGAGAACGGCGCGGCGACCGAGAGCACCGGCAGGTCGGCCTGCGGGGTGCCGGCCAGCGCGGCCGACACCGTCTCGGTCTGCACCTGCTGGATGTAGTCGAGGATCGGCGTGTCCAGGTACCGGGAGGTCGCCGCCGACAGCTCCTCGGTCGACTCGGCCACCGGCTGGTTCACGTACGCCACGGTCTTGTCGTGCTGCGCCGCGACCAGCGCGGTGATCTTCGGGTCCGCCGGCACGGTGTTCGTGTTCAGCGTGGTGGAGGACTTGTCCGTCACCCGCCAGCGGCCGTGCGACCAGGACAGCGAGAAGTCCACCACCGACAGCCGCGAGCCCCACTTGCTCGGCTCGGTCAGCAGGACCTGGTCGCCGGTCACCTTGTTGGTGACGAACCTCTCCGGCACGTCGTTGTGCGCGTGGCCGAACAGCACGGCGTCGATGCCGGGCACCTGTTCGGCCACCATCGCCGAGGCGTTCTCCACCGGGATGTCGCCCTGGTACGACGACATCCCGCTGTCGCCGGCGTGCGCGGTCACCATGACCACGTCCGCGCCGAGCCGCCGCATCACCGGCACCCAGAAGCGGGCCGACCGGACGAGGTCGGTGAACCGCAGCTTGCCCTCGACGTTCGCCTTGTCCCAGATCGCGATCCCCGGGTTGGTCAGGCCCAGCACGCCGACCCGGACCCGCCGGTGGTGGCCGACCTTCATCGTCTTCATCACGAACGGCAGGTAGGCGGGCAGCCCGGTGCGCGCGTCCACCGCGTTCGCGCCGAGCACGGGCGCCTTCATCTGGTGGACCCACTTCGCGAGCAGCGGCAGGCCGTAGTTGAACTCGTGGTTCCCGAGCGTGACCGCGTCGTACCCGATGGCGTTCATCGCCTTGGCCATCGGATGCGTCTCACCGGTCTCGGTGATGGGCTCGACGCGGGCGTAGTAGTAGTCCAGCGGGGTGCCCTGGATGGTGTCGCCGGAGTCGACCAGCAGCGTGTTGGCCCGGCCGCGGTCCGCGCGGATCCGGTTCACCAGCGTGGAGACCTTCGCCAGCCCCACGTCGTTGTGGGCCGAGTCGTCGTACTCGGCGTTGCGGAAGTAGTCCCAGTTCACCGCGTTGCCGTGCAGGTCCGACGTCTCCATGACGGTGATCCGCACGTCGCGTCCGCCGGGGGTGCCGGCGGAGGCGGGCGTGGTCGCGGCGAGCCCGGCCGCGACGGTGACGGCCAGCACGGCGGCCGCCGATCTGTGGATGCGCATGCCGCCCATCTCACCGTGCCGGTCAAGTGCACGGCACCGCCGATGGGACTGGTCCGAACGGCGCAGCGGGGCGCTGTCCTGCTCTCGCGACGGCCAAGGGGGTGCAAGCCCCGCCACGCCGGGCTGTTAGAGTCGTTGACACGCTTCGGGTGGAGTGCCCCCCGAGGCGTTCTGGCTTGCCGGTGCACTGGCTGCCAGACGTCGAGTTCCGGCCGGTAACCACCGGCACAGCCGATCGCCGGCGAGAACAGCCGGTGACGCCGAGGAGGTCCTTGCGTGCTCAGCGCTTTCCGCTCGGCTCTCGCGACGCCGGACCTGCGCCGCAAGATCCTTTTCACTCTGATGATCGTCGCGGTCTACCGGGTCGGCGCTCTGCTGCCCTCGCCCGGCGTGTCGTACCCGAACATCCAGAAGTGCATCGACGGGGTCGACGACCAGAGCATCTACCAGCTGCTGAACCTGTTCAGCGGCGGTGCGCTGCTGCAACTGTCGGTGTTCGCACTGGGGATCATGCCCTACATCACCGCGAGCATCATCATCCAGCTGCTCCGGGTGGTCATCCCGCGGTTCGAGCAGCTGCACAAGGAGGGCCAGTCCGGCCAGGCCAAGCTGACGCAGTACACCCGATATCTGACCGTCGGCCTCGCCATCCTGCAGTCGACCGGCATCATCGCGATGGCCGACCGCGGCCAGCTCTTCGGTGACTGCCCGGACCCGATCATCCCGCAGAACAGCACGTTCAACCTGGCGATCATCGTCGTCACCATGACCGCCGGCACCGCGGTGATCATGTGGTTCGGCGAGCTCATCACCGAGCGCGGCATCGGCAACGGCATGTCGCTGCTGATGTTCGTGAACATCGCCGCGCGCATCCCCGCCGAGGGCGGCAACATCCTGCGCAACGGCGGCGGTCTCGTGTTCACCGTCGTCTGCGCGTTCGGTCTGCTGATCATCGTCGGCGTGGTGTTCCTGGAGCAGGGCCAGCGCCGCATCCCGGTGCAGTACGCCAAGCGCATGGTCGGCCGCCGGATGTACGGCGGCACCTCGACCTACCTGCCGATGAAGGTCAACCAGGCCGGCGTCATCCCGATCATCTTCGCGTCGTCGCTGCTGTACCTGCCGGACCTGATCACGAGGCTCACCGGCAACACCAACAGCTGGTGGAGCCGGTTCGTCGCGGACCACCTGTCCAGCCAGTCGGACTGGGTGCACATCGCGACGTACTTCGCGCTGATCATCTTCTTCACGTACTTCTACATCAGCATCCAGTTCAACCCGAACGAGCGTGCTGAGGACATGCGGAAGTACGGCGGGTTCATCCCGGGCATCCGGCCGGGTCGGCCCACCGCGGAGTACCTCAGCTTCGTGCTGAGCCGCATCACCCTGCCCGGTTCGATCTACCTCGGCACCATCGCCGTGCTGCCGAACTTCTTCCTCGACCTGACCGGGTCCGGGCAGAACCAGAACTTCCCGTTCGGTGGAACCGCTGTGCTGATCATGGTTGGTGTCGGTCTGGACACCGTCAAGCAGATCGAGAGCCAGCTGATGCAGCGCAACTACGAAGGGTTCCTCAAGTGACGCGACTCGTTCTGATCGGTCCGCCAGGTGCGGGCAAGGGCACCCAGGCGACCGCGCTGAGCGAGAAGCTGCGGATTCCCCACATCTCCACCGGCGACCTGTTCCGGGCGCACATCGGCGACGGCACGGAGCTGGGCCGGCGGGTCAAGCAGTTCCTGGACGACGGCGACCTGGTGCCCGACGACATCACCAACCAGCTCGTCGAGGAGCGGCTCGGCGAGCCGGACACCGACAACGGCTTCCTGCTCGACGGCTTCCCGCGCAACGTCGGGCAGGCGGAGAAGCTGAGCAAGGTGCTCGCCGAGTCGGACAAGAAGCTGGACGCGGTCGTGCAGCTGCAGGTCGACGAGGACGTCGTGGTGCGCAGGCTGCTGGCCAGGGGCCGGGCCGACGACAACGAGGACGTGATCCGCAACCGGCAGCGGGTCTACCGGGCCGAGACGGCGCCGCTGCTCGACTACTACCGCGACATCCTGGTCACGGTCGACGGCGTCGGCGAGGTCGAGGAGATCACCGACCGGGTGTTGAGCGCGCTCCACGATCGGACGTGACCCGCGGTGGGCTGCTCGACACGCTGCGGCTGTCGGTCCAGTCGTGGCGGGGCCGGATGATCGAGCTCAAGGCCCCGGCTGAGCTCGAGGCGATGCGCGCGGCGGGGCTCGTGGTGGCCACCGCCCTGAAGAACGTCACGGAGGCGGTCCGGGCCGGCGTGAGCACGGCGGAGCTGGACGAGATCGCCGAGCAGACCATCCGGGACGCCGGTGCGGTGCCCAGCTTCAAGGGCTACCACGGATTTCCGGCGAGCATCTGCGCGTCGGTGAACGAGCAGATCGTGCACGGCATCCCCAGCCGTACCCAGATCCTGTCCGACGGCGACCTCATCTCGATCGACTGCGGCGCCATCCTGGAGGGCTGGCACGGCGACTCGGCGGTGACCGTGCCGGTGGGTCCGCCGGACCCGCTCGACCAGGCGCTGTCCGACGCCACCCGGACCGCCATGCAGGCGGGCATCGAGGCCGTCCGCCCCGAGGGCCGGCTGACGGACATCTCGCACGCCGTGGAGACCGCGGTGCACGCCGCCGAGCGGGCGGACGGGCGGCGGTACGGCATCATCCGCGAGTACGGCGGTCACGGCATCGGGCGGGCCATGCACATGGAGCCGTTCCTGCCCAACTACGGCAAGCCGGGCAAGGGACCGAAGCTGCGCGTCGGGATGGCGATCGCCATCGAGCCGATGCTCACCCTGGGCGGCGAGCGCACCGAGGAACTGGCGGACGGCTGGACGGTCATCACCGTGGACGGCTCGCGGGCGGCCCACTGGGAGCACACGGTCGCGGTGACCGAGGACGGCCCCTGGGTCCTCACGGCCCCCTGAGCCGGGGCAGGAGGATGTGGTGGTGAGCGTTCTCTCAGCTACACCCATGCCGACCAGGACCCTCCGGTAGCCGGACGGCCACGCTCGGTGAACCCCGATGGGGCGGACCCGGGCGCCGGTGGACCGGGGGCAAGATTGACCTTGTGCTGGAGCCCGGAGCCAAGACGAGACCCTGGTGGCGGACCAGGCCCTTCCTGATCATCGTGATCGCCGGCTGCTTCCACCTGGGGCGGGGTGCGCCGGTGGACGGCGTCGTGTTCCTGGTCACCGCGGTGGCGCTGGCGGCCGCGGAGATCGGCGATCCGGGGCCGCCGGCGCCCCGGGAGATCCCCCGGAGCGCGGTGCTGGTCGCCGTCCCGGCCGGCTGGCTGGTCGCCGGCTGGCAGCCCGGCACCGTCCCGGTGGCGGTCGCCGTCGCGGTCACCGGACCGCCGATGCTGCTGCTGGCCCTGCACAGCGGGCACGCCGAGCGGACCGAGGTCGGCAGGTGGTGGCCGTGGGCGGCCACCGGGCTCGCGATCTGCCTCTGGGAGCTGACCTCGTTCCTCCAACAGAGTGACTCCGACACGGCGAACCCCGATCACCCCACGTTGAGCGTGGTCCTGGAACCGCTCTTCGCGCCCGGCCCGGGCCGCACCGTGACGATGGTCCTCTGGCTGGCCGCGGGCGTGCTGCTCGCCCGGATGATGCTGCGGGGTGAGCGGTGCACGCGCTGACCGTCACGGTGTTCGCCCTGCTCGGAGGGGGTCTGGTCGTCCTCGACCTGCTCGGCAGGAGGGCCGGTTCCCGGGTTCCCACGGCAGGGCGGCTGCTGCGCGCGGCCCTGCACAACCGCCCGGCGATGGTGCTGGTGGTGCTCACGTGGTGGTGGTTCGGCTGGCACTTCTTCGTTTCGGGGGGCTGATTTTTCCCCGTCACGAACAGTGCGTACACTAGATCGGTGGCGCAGACTGTTGCGCCGGTTTCCGTCATGCGTATCGCCCGCGAGGGTTCATGCAGGGCGGTATGCGTATGACCATGTAGTAGAGCACGAAACGCGGAGGACATGGGCAAGAAGGACGGGGCCATCGAGGTCGAGGGCCGTGTGGTCGAGCCGCTCCCCAACGCGATGTTCCGTGTCGAGTTGGAGAACGGACACAAGGTCCTCGCACACATCAGCGGCAAGATGCGGCAGCACTACATCCGCATCCTGCCTGAGGACCGGGTGGTCGTGGAGCTGTCGCCCTACGATCTGTCCCGCGGCCGAATCGTCTACCGCTACAAGTAGGGCCAGGAGAACCAGGGACGTGAAGGTCCAGCCGAGCGTCAAGAAGATCTGCGACAAGTGCAAGGTGATCCGCCGCCACGGCCGGGTCATGGTGATCTGCGAGAACCTGCGCCACAAGCAGCGCCAGGGCTGAGCGGATCGGCACCGCAGGCGGACGCACAGACGACGATGCCCTCCCCATACCTGCCGGGTCACACGGACCCGGTTCACCCCCGGACCAGGCCGGGGCCCGGACAGCAACCCGGGACGGTGGGGGAGCAGACCTGGAGACAACGGAACTAGAGGAGACATGGCACGAGTTGCTGGCGTCGACCTCCCCCGCGAGAAGCGGATGGAGATCGCGCTGACCTACATCTACGGCATCGGCCGTACCCGGTCCAAGGAGCTGCTGACCGCCACCGGCATCAGCCCGGACCTGCGCGCGAAGGACCTGTCCGACGAGGACGTGTCCAAGCTGCGCGACCACATCGAGGCCAACTACCGCGTCGAGGGTGACCTCCGGCGCGAGGTCAACGCCGACATCCGTCGCAAGATCGAGATCGGCTGCTACGAGGGCCTGCGGTGGCGCCGCGGTCTGCCCGTCCGCGGTCAGCGGACCAAGACCAACGCCCGCACCCGCAAGGGCCCCAAGAAGACGGTTGCCGGCAAGAAGAAGGCTGGGAAGAAGTGACCAAGAGCCGGGGCGCAGTGGTGTCCGTCGTCGCCCAGAGGCGGCGCAACCGTCAGTTCGTGGCCATGCAGGTGGCGCCCAAGAGCGCCCGCCCGCAGGCGCTTCGGGACCTGTACCTGGATGCGGGCAGCCGCATCCGGCGGGCCGACGAGTCGGCCGAGATCCCCGTCGCTCCCCAGACCTCGCGCTAACCAGGAGACATCCACAGACATGCCACCCAAGTCACGTACCGGCGCCGGGGTCAAGAAGGTCCGGCGCAAGGAGAAGAAGAACGTCTCGCACGGCCACGCGCACATCAAGAGCACGTTCAACAACACGATCGTCTCGATCACCGACCCGAACGGCAACGTGATCAGCTGGGCGTCCAGCGGCCACGTCGGCTTCAAGGGCTCCCGCAAGTCCACCCCGTTCGCCGCGCAGATGGCCGCGGAGAACGCCGCGCGCAAGGCCGCCGAGCACGGCATGCGCAAGGTCGACGTGTTCGTCAAGGGCCCCGGCTCCGGCCGGGAGACGGCGATCCGGTCGCTGCAGGCAGCCGGTCTCGAGGTCGGCACCATCCAGGACGTCACCCCGCAGCCGCACAACGGCTGCCGGCCGCCGAAGCGGCGTCGGGTCTAGGGGCAGGGGAGGAGTAGAGAACCATGGCTCGTTACACCGGCCCCGCGACCCGCAAGTCGCGTCGTCTGAAGGTGGACCTCGTCGGCGGCGACCGCGCGTTCGAGCGCCGTCCCTACCCGCCCGGCCAGCACGGCCGCGGCCGGATCAAGGAGAGCGAGTACCTGCTTCAGCTGCAGGAGAAGCAGAAGGCCCGCTACACCTACGGCGTGCTGGAGAGGCAGTTCCGCCGCTACTACGAGCAGGCCGCGCGCACCAAGGGCAAGACCGGTGAGGCGCTGCTGCAGCTGCTCGAGTCCAGGCTGGACAACGTGGTCTACCGCGCCGGCCTGGCCCGCACCCGCCGGCAGGCCCGCCAGCTGGTCAGCCACGGCCACTTCATCGTGAACGGCAAGAAGGTCAACGTCCCGAGCTACCAGGTGTCGAAGTTCGACATCATCGACGTGAAGCCGAAGTCGATGAACACGCTGCCGTTCGTCGTCGCCAAGGAGTCCTTCGGCGACCGGCCGATCCCCGGCTGGCTGCAGGTCGTGCAGGCGAACCTGCGGATCCTCGTGCACCAGCTACCCGAGCGGGCGCAGATCGACGTGCCCGTGCAGGAGCAGCTGATCGTCGAGTTCTACTCGAAGTGATTCACCCGGGAGGCGGCCGCGCCGCCTCCCGGCACATCTCCGGTGGGCGTCAAATAGCGGTCGCCCCTCGAGGTAAAGGAAATAGAAAGTGCTGATTTCTCAGCGGCCCTCGCTCGGCGAGGAGCCGGTCAACGAGACGCGTTCCCGGTTCACCATCGAGCCGCTGGAGCCGGGCTTCGGCTACACCCTCGGCAACTCGCTGCGCCGCACGTTGCTGTCCTCCATCCCCGGCGCGTCGGTGACCAGCATCCGCATCGACGGCGTGCTGCACGAGTTCACCACCGTGCCGGGCGTGAAGGAGGACGTCACCGACATCATCCTCAACCTCAAGGAGCTCGTGGTGAGCTCCGAGGAGGACGAGCCGGTCACCATGTATCTGCGCAAGCAGGGCCCCGGTGAGGTCACCGCCGGCGACATCGTGCCCCCGGCCGGCGTCACCGTGCACAACCCCGACCTGCACATCGCCACCCTGAACGGCAAGGGGAAGCTGGAGATCGAGCTCGTGGTCGAGCGCGGTCGCGGCTACGTCCCGGCGGTGCAGAACAAGCAGGCGGGTGCCGAGATCGGCCGCATCCCGGTCGACTCCATCTACTCGCCGGTGCTGCGGGTCACCTACAAGGTCGAGGCCACGCGTGTCGAGCAGCGCACCGACTTCGACCGGCTGATCCTCGACGTCGAGACCAAGCCGTCGATCACCCCGCGGGACGCGGTCGCGTCGGCCGGCAAGACGCTGGTCGAGCTGTTCGGCCTGGCCCGCGAGCTCAACGTGGACGCCGAGGGGATCGAGATCGGTCCGTCGCCGCAGGAGGCGGACACCATCGCCGCCTACGCGATGCCGATCGAGGACCTCGACCTCACCGTGCGTTCGTACAACTGCCTCAAGCGCGAGGGCATCCACACCGTGGGTGAGCTCGTCTCGCGCAGCGAGGCCGATCTGCTGGACATCCGCAACTTCGGCGCGAAGTCGATCGACGAGGTCAAGATGAAGCTCGTCGGCCTCGGCCTCGCGCTGAAGGACAGCCCGCCCGGGTTCGACCCGACCACCGCCGCCTCGGACTACGCGAGCGAGGGTTGGTCCGACTCGGTCAGCGATGCCGGCACCGACGATGGCCAGGACTACGCGGAGACGGAGCAGCTGTAATGCCCACGCCAACCAAGGGCGCCCGCCTGGGCGGCTCCCCGGCCCACGAGCGGCTGATGCTGGCGAACCTCGCCACGTCGCTGTTCCAGCACGGCCGGATCACCACCACCCAGGCCAAGGCACGGCGGCTGCGCCCGTTCGCCGAGCGGCTGATCACCAAGGCCAAGCGTGGCGACCTGCACAACCGCCGGATGATCATGCGGGTGATCCGGGACAAGGAGGTCGTGCACCGGCTGTGCACCGAGATCGGCCCGTTCTTCAACGACCGCAACGGTGGCTACACCCGGATCGTGAAGACGTTGCCGCGCAAGGGTGACAACGCGCCGATGGCGATCATCGAGCTGGTGGCCGAGAAGACGGTCACGTCCGAGGCCGAGGCAGCCCGCAAGACCAGGTTCGCCTCGGGCAGCAAGAAGTCGGCTCCGGAGACCACCGAGGCCGAGTCGACCGAGACCGAGGCGCCCGAGGCCGAGGACGCCGCCGCGCCGCAGACCGCGGCGGACGTCGAGGTCGAGGAGAGTGAGTCCGACGACGAGCACCCCTACGGCGCCGGCAGCCGCGCCGCGCTCGAGGACGGCTCCGAGCCGGAGGGCTTCCCGATCAAGGGCAACGCCGACTCGATGCTGTACCACACGCCGGACAGCGAGTACTACGACCGCACCGTCGCCGAGGTCTGGTTCAAGACCGAGGAGGACGCGGAGAAGGCGGGCTTCGCCAAGCCGCCGTCGCAGGAGGAGTCCCAGGAGGACGAGTCCTGAGCCTCGCCTCCGACGGGCCCGTCACCCCCGCCCGGGGTGGCGGGCTCGTTCGCTTCCGGCTGGACGTCGCCTACGACGGCACGGGCTTCTCGGGCTGGGCCCGCCAGCCCGAGCGGCGCACGGTCTGCGGCGTCGTCGAGGACACGATGTCCATGGTGCTGCGGCAGGACGTGCGGCTGACGGTCGCGGGCCGGACCGACGCCGGCGTGCACGCGTCCGGTCAGGTGGCGCACTGCGACCTGGCCGGCGTGCCGGACGGCTTCCGGGACCGGCTGGCCCGCGCGCTGCCCGCCGACGTCCGGGTCCCGGCGGTCACCCGCGCCCCGGCCGGCTTCGACGCGCGCTTCTCCGCGGTGCGCCGGCACTACGCCTACCGGGTGTGCGACCGGCCGTGGGCGGCGGATCCGTTGCGCCGCAACGACACCGTGACCTGGCCGCGCCCGCTCGACCTCGACGCGCTCGGCGAGGCGGCCGCGCTTGTGCTGGGGGAGCACGACTTCGCCGCCTTCTGTCGGCGGCGCGCCGGCGCCACGACGATCCGCGAGCTCCAGCGGCTGACCTGGACCCGCGGGCCGGACGGCGTGCTGACCGCGGCGGTGGCGGCCGACGCGTTCTGCCACTCGATGGTGCGCAGCCTCGTGGGCGCCCTGCTGGCCGTGGGGGAGGGCCGCCGGCCGGTCGGCTGGCCGGCCTCGCTGCTGGCCGAGCGGACCCGGGCGAGCTCGGTGACCGTCGCCCCGGCGCACGGCCTGACCCTGGTGGCGGTCGACTACCCGCCCGACGACCGGCTGGCCGCCCGGGCGGCGCTCACCCGCAACGTCCGCGCCGCCGCGCCGGTACCCGGAACGCACTGAGCGGCGCGTGCCGGGGATACGCGCCGCTCAGTGACTCCCGGTCAGGCGTCAGACGTCAGACGTCCAGGGTCCAGCTGTCGATGTACCCCGTGTCGTAGGTGGCCGCGTCGCGGACCCGGAGGTTCCAGGTGCCGTTGGCGAGCTCACCGGACAGGTTCCGGGAGTACGTCTGGTTGATGTTGTCGGCGCTGCCGCCGCTGCGGTTCTGCAGGTTGTAGACGGAACCGTCCGGCGCGACCAGGTCGACGACCAGGTCACCGATCCAGGTGTGCACGATGTGCACCTCGATGGTGGCCGAGGAGCTGGCGTTGCCGGAGCAGCCGGAGATCGTGATCGGGCTGCTGACCGTCGAGTTGTCGTTGATGGTGTAGTTGCTGCCGTTGGTCACCGCGTCGCAGCCGTCCGGCGGCGGCGGGGTGCCGCCACTGCCGGTGTAGAGCAGCAGGTTCGGCGAGCCGGAGCCCGGGCTGCTGATCTTGTTCGGCGTGGCGTTGGCCTTCATCGCGGACTGCACGGTCGCCGGCGAGGCCGTCGGGTGGTCGGCCAGGTACAGCGCCGCCGCACCCACCACGTGCGGGGTGGCCATCGACGTGCCGCTGATGGTGTTGCTCGCGGTGTCGCTGGAGTTCCACGACGAGGTGATGCTCTGGCCCGGCGCGAAGATGTCGGTGCAGCTGCCGTAGTTCGAGAACGAGGCCCGTGCGTCGCTGCTCGTCGACGCGTTCACGGTGATCGCCTCGGCCACGCGGGCCGGGGTGAAGTTGCAGGCGTTGGCGTTGGAGTTGCCGGACGCGATGCCGTAGGTGACGCCGTCGGCGATCGAGTTGCGCACGGCGTTCTCGGTCGCGGCGTCCGAACCCTGGGCGCCGAGGCTCATGTTCGCCACGGCCGGGCCCGAGGTGTGGTTCTGGGTCACCCAGTCGATGCCGGCCGCGACACCGGCGAAGGAGCCGGAGCCGCCGCAGTCGAGCACCTTGACCGCGACCAGGTGCACGCCCTTGGCCAGACCATAGGTCGAGCCGCCGATGGTGCCGGAGACGTGCGTCCCGTGGCCGTTGCAGTCGGTGTTGTTGCCGTCGCCGGTGGTGTTGGTGCCCCACGTGGCGCGGCCGCCGAACTGCTGGTGGGTGGTGCGGATGCCGGTGTCGATCACGTACGCGGTGACGTTGCTCGCCGTGGTCGAGTACGAGTACTTGCTGTCGAGCGGCAGGTCACGCTGGTCGACGCGGTCCAGGCCCCACGACGGCGGGTTGAGCTGGTCGGTGGTGATGTGCACGGTCCGGTTCTGCTGCACGTAGGCCACGCTCGGGTCGGCGGCGAGCTTGCGCGCGGCCTGCTCGCTCATCGTGCCCGCGAACCCGCGCAGCGCGGCCGAGTAGGTGTACTGGACCTTGCCGCCGTACTGGGCGGTCTTGCTCGCGACCTGGCTGCCGACGTTCTGCGCGGACACCGCCGAGTCCTTGAACACGACGATGTAGCTGCCCTTGATCGCGTCGGCGGAACCGGCGTAGAGGACCTGGCCCTCGGCGGCCTGGGCCACCGTCGCGCCGAGGCCCACGGTCATCGCGGCCGCGGACGCCGCGACGAGCGACGCCATGAGTATGCGTCTGCGGGGATTTGCTCGGGACTCTGTCATCACTGGTCTCCTTGTGCAGGGCATGCCGAACCCCAGCCCCCTCGGGCTCGGTCATGTATGGGAGAAACGAGTGGTGTTCGCGGGCGAACACTTCCACATTCACCCGGATCGCGGTCGCAACGCAAGGGAGTCGACTGTGTTCGCTCCGCGACTTTTGAACGTTTTGCCCGCGCTGGGAACAAGTTCAACCAAGCGGCTCAGCGAATTCGGCCATCTGCCGCGTCCCGCGACGCCGAGGCCGCCCCCGCCTGGGGCGGGGACGGCCTCAGGGGTGCCGGACGCGAGGACTCAGAGGTCCAGTGTCCAGCCGTCGAGGGTGCCGGTGTCGAGTGAGTACGCGTCCCGCACGCTCAGCGTCCAGATGCCGTTCGCGGCCTCGCCGCCGAGGTCCACCGGGTAGGTCTCGTGCACGTCGTCCGCGCCGTCGGCGCCGTTCGAGTCCTTCAGCCGGTAGCTGGTGCCGCTCGGCGCGATCAGGTCGATCACCAGGTCGCCGCGGTAGGTGTGGGTGATGTCCACGGCCACCGTGCTCGCCGCGGACGCCGCGCCGTCGCAGCCGGCGATGTCGATCGCGCTGGTCACCGCGGCGCCCGCGTCCGGAATGGACACACGGGTGGTGCCGGCCGCGGCCTCGCATCCGGTCGGCGGGGGCGGCGGCGTGCCGCCGTCACCGGTGTAGAGCAGCACGTTCGGCGAGCCGGTGCCCGGGTCGGTCACCTTGTCCGGCGTGCCGTTGCCGGTCAGCGCGGCCGCCACGTCGGCCGGCGCCGCGTCCGGGTGGTCGGCCAGGTACAGCGCCGCCGCGCCGGTCACGTGCGGGGTGGCCATCGAGGTGCCGCTGATGGTGTTGGTGCCGCCGCCCAGCCAGCTCGACGTGATGTCCACACCGGGCGCGAAGATGTCGGTGCAGGTGCCGAAGTTGGAGAACGAGGCCCGCGCGTCGTCGATGTCGGTCGCGTTGACGGTGATCGCCTCGGGCACGCGGGCGGGGGAGAAGTCGCACGCGTCGGCGTCGGAGTTGCCGGAGGCGATCGCGTAGGTCACGCCGGAGGCGATCGAGGACTGCACGGCCGAGTCGATGGCCGCGTCCACGCCGCCGCCGAGGCTCATGTTGGCCACGGCCGGCTTGACCGCGTTCTGCGTGACCCAGTCGATGCCGGCCACGACCTGAGCGGTGGTGCCGGAGCCGGAGCAGTCCAGCACCCGCACCGCGACCAGCGAGACCTCCTTGGCTAGGCCGTAGGTCGAGCCGCCGATGGTGCCGGACACGTGCGTGCCGTGGCCGTTGCAGTCGGTCGCGTCGCCGTCGTTGTCCACCGCGTCGAAGCCGGACGTGGCGCGCCCGCCGAACTCCGGGTGGGTGGTCTCGATGCCGGTGTCGATGACGTAGGCGTGCACGTTGCTCGCCGTCGTCGAGTACGAGTAGTGGGCGTCCAGCGGCAGGTCGCGCTGGTCGACGCGGTCCTGGCCCCACGACGGCGGGTCGGCCTGGTCGGCGACCAGCGTCACCGTCTGGTTCTGCTGCACGAACTCGACGGCCGGGTCGGCGGCGAGGAACGTGGCCTCCTGCTCGCTCATCGACGCCGCGAAACCGTGCATCGCCGCCGAGTAGGTCTGCCGCACCGTGCCGCCGTACTTCGCGGCGGTGGAGTCGGCGCGCGCGGCGACCCCGTCCTTGAACTTGACGATGTAGCTGCCCTCGACCGCGGTCGGCGAGCCGGCGCCGAGCACGTGCCCCTCGGCCGCACCCGCCGGCGCCGTCGCGATCACCGCGAGGCCCACCGCGGCGGCCGCGGCCACCCCGAGCCCGGCCAGGCGCACGACCCTTCTCCGTGACTGATCCATGCTTCTCCTCATGCAGGGACACCACCGGGCTCACGGCCCTCGCCAACGCCGGTGGTGCTGGGAAACGTCCGCCCGCAGCGCGGGCGCGGACCAACGATCGTCCACACCGGACGACGGAACATCCGACGAAAGTCGGGAACCGCCGACAAATTCGCGCGTGGAAAGCACGCCCACCGCCCGACCCTCCACATCGGCGAGTCGTCCCGTGGCGCGGTCGAGTCGTCTCCCGGCGCGGTCGAGTCGTCCGGTGGCGCGGTCGAGTCGTCTCCTGGCGCGGGCTCAGTCGCCTCGGCGCACCGGGCCCAGGATCGCCTGCTCCTTCTGCGTGGTCACCAGGCGCAGCGGCTTCCACAGGTTGCGGCCCAGCGCCACCACCTGGTCGTCGGCGAGGTTGGTCAGCTGGTGCACCATCGGCGGCGGCAGCCGCCAGACGCGCGCGGCGAGCTGTGCCTGGCCGACCGGCAACCGCTGCAGTAGCACGAGGTCGGCGGCGTTGGCGGTGGCGCCGGCCTGCGGGTGCATGTAGGGCAGCACGTAGACCGTGGTCTGCCAGGGCGAGCGGGGCGGGAACAGCTCCTGCGGGGTCGGCCCGCCGTCGTGCACCACCAGCAGCGGCCCGTCCTCCGACGGCCGGGGCAGCTCGACCGGGCTGAGCCGGCGGATCTGCACCAATGGCGCCGGGCGGCCGTCGGGGCCGGTGCCGGCCGCCTTCTGCAGCACCTGCCACGCGGCCGGCCTGCCGGTCGCGATCACCACCCACGCGCCGACCGCCATCGCCCGCAGCGCCACCTGGCGCGCCATGTAGAGGCCGCCGACGAGCACGATCCTGGTCGGCGCGGGCCGCAGCGCCGAGATGGTCAGCGGCTCGCCCTGCAGACCCGAGCCGAGCATCATGCCGCCGCGGTCGCCGCTCGGGCTGACCGCGTCGAGCATCTCGGGGGACACCAGGAACTCCTGGCTCAGGCCGCCGCCGGCCTGCGTGTCCATCAGGCGTGACGAACCACTCATGCCCGGCCTCCCAGCGGCAGCGTCGCGGCGAGCCCGGCCACCTGCAACCCGCGCAGCGGGGTCAGCGTGATGCCGAGCCGGTCGGAGATCGACGACAGCCGGCCGTCGGCGTACTCCAGCTCGCCGGGCGTGCGCGCGCTGACCCGGACCAGCCCGCGCATGCCGACCTGGTTGTCCTCGCTGCCCGGGGAGATCGTCACGGCGACCGTGGAGGACAGCGCGCGGACGCCGGTGAGCGCGTTCAGGCTCTGCGCGGTCTTGCCCCGCGACCACCCGGTGATCGCGTAGCTGGCGTGCCCGACGCCGGCCGCGGTCACGCCGGTCCACCGCTCGCGCAGCCCCACCCGCTGGTTGGAGCCGGCCACCGCGGTGAGCTCGGCGGCCGAGATGCCGGCCTTGAGCAGCTCGTCGGGGTCGAGCGGGCGGGTGGGCACGCCGCGCGACTCGAGCGCGTTGCGCACCCGCGACAGCGCACCGATCAGGGCGCGGTGCGCGCCGAGCACGCCGCCGCCCCGCTCGCGGACGGCGGCCGGGCAGCGGCGCGGGTCGAGCCGCACCGCGACCCAGGTGGTGCGCCGCGCGGCGGCCGGCAGCGGGCCGAGCACCTCCAGGTAGGAGGCCAGCGCGGGGGAGTTCGCGGGCAGCGCGGCGCTGCCCGGGTAGCAGTGCCAGATGACCTGGATGGCGTCGAGCACCACGCCGCGGTCCTCGAGGCACGGGGCCAGCGCGCCGAGGGGCAGGTTCGGCGCGCCGCCGACCTGGGTGACCAGCGCGGGCGCCGGGTCGACCAGCAGCACGGCGGTCCAGGTGCCCTCGTGCCAGGCGAGGCCGAGCGGGCGCCGCTCGTGGTCGGAGCCGTGGGCCACCACGAGGTCCGGCACGGCGAGGCGCAGCAGGCTCACCCGAGGGTCGTCCGGGCCGGTGACCGGTGTGCCCTCCTCGTCGGCGATGCTGTCGATGCTCACCGGGGTGGTCGGCCTGCTGACCCGGGTGTGCGAGCGGAACGCGTACCTGACGGTGAGCTTGATCCACTGGGTGAACCAGCGGCCGCGCCAGCGGATCGCGGCGACCAGCAGTCCGAGGAACGCGATGGCGATGGCCACGTAGACGGTGACCATCGTGTTCCGGATGGCCAGCAGCACCAGGCCGAAGGCGAACGCGATCTCCAGCACCACGAGGTTCGACACCGGCAGCGCGCCCAGGCTGGCGCCGCTCGTGCGGCGGCGCGCGGACACCGGCTGGCGTGGCTGCGCCGGCGGTCCGGGTTCTCCCGCGCCCGGCGGCCCGCCCGGCCCCTGCGGTCCGCCGGGCCCGCCCGGCCCCGCGGGCCCCTGCGGCCCGGTCCCGCCCGGGCCACCCCGGCCCGGTGGTCTCGGCGGCTGCCCCGGCGGTGGCGTCCTGCCCTGCCGTGGTGGGTTGCTCACCGACATCCGCTCGATCTTCCCCTCATGGTGCGCTCCCGGCTGATCGATTGTGCCGGTTGTGGAGAACCAACATGCAACCGAGGCTCGTGGGTCTATCCTGCGGAACGGTACCGCGAGCGGGGAGCATCAGAGGCGAGAATGCCATCGACACCGACCACGAAGTCCCAGGTTCAGGCGTATCGCTTCGTGCTGCGCCGCATGCAGTCGGCGCTGGTCCGCAAGGACGCCGTGATGCTGCACGACCCCATGCGCACGCACAGCCGGGCCACGATCGTCGGTGTCTGCCTCGCCGCACTCGGCCTGCTGGGGTTCCTCATCTGGGGGATCCTGTCGCCGAAGCCGACCGTGCCGAGCAAGGACGGCATCGTCGTCGGCAAGCCGTCCGGCCAGGTGTACGTGTTGCTGACCAAGCCGACGAAGCGGCTGATCCCGGTGTTCAACCTGGCGTCCGCGCGGTTGCTGCTCTACTCCCAGTCGCTCGGTGACGACGACCCGAACAAGCAGGTCGGCGGCGTGGGCGGGCCGGGCACCGGCGGTGCCACCGGGGTGGTCGAGCCGACCTTCGTCGACGACAACGAGCTGCGTGACGAGATCCCGCGCAGCCGCAAGGTCGGCATCCCGGACGGGCCGGACCTGTTGCCCAGCAAGGACCAGCGGGTCGAGTCGCGGTGGACGGTGTGCGACCAGTTCGTGCCCGAGGAGGGCAGGCCGGAGGCGGCGGCGGGGAACAAGGTCGAGACCACGGTGATCGGCGGCGTCAAGGATCTCGGCCCGGAGCTCGAGGAGAACCAGTCGCTGCTGGTGCGGGCGAAGAACGACGAGGTCTACCTCGTCTACCGGACGCCGTCGACGGCGAACGAGCCCAACGCCAGCACGGTGCGGGCCAAGGTCGACATGGGCAACCCCAGCATCCGCGCGGCGCTGAACCTGCGGGAAGACCAGATCCGCGACATCACGACCGGGCTGCTCAACGCCATCCCGGAGAAGGCGGCCCTCGAGACGCCGGACATCCGCAGCCTCGGTGACGCGCCGAAGCCCGGTGTCGCCCCGGAGAACCTCGAGGTCGGCTCCGTGTTCAGCGTGCAGCCCACCGGCCAGGCCTCGGTGTTCTACGTGGTGCTCCGGGACGGCATCCAGAAGATCAAGAAGACTACCGGCGACCTGATCCGCTACCGCGAGGACCCCTCCGGCGGGAACGTGCCGGCGCTCTCGCCCGAGGTCGTCACGAACAGCAACGTGCTCGACGGCCGCGACGCCCGCATCGACGACTCGACGTTCCCCAACCAGCAGACCGAGGTGCTGCTGCGGACCAGGTTCCCGGTCGCGTGTCTCGGGTGGACGGTCGAGGGCGAGGGCAACGACCGGGTCGAGCGCACCTCGGTGCACATCGGCAAGGTCGTGCCGGGCGTCCCCGACGACACGCAGGGCAACCCGGCCTGGGTGGACATCTCCACCCCGGGGCCCGAGGACATCCGCATCGACCACTTCTACATGCCGCCGGGGCGGGGCGCGGTGGTGCGCCAGGCCACCTCGACCGCGGACATGGACACCGGGCCGATCACGCTGATCTCCGACCGGGAGTCAAGTACGGCGTGCCGGACGCGGCGACCGCGCAGGTGCTCGGCCTGGACAACCAGAAGCCGGCGCCGCTGGAGATCCTCAACCTGCTGCCGAACGGGGCGTCGCTGGACGCCCGGGACGTGCAGCAGAGCTACGACGCGGTGCCGTTCGAGGGCGGGCAGTACCCGTCGAAGTCGGCGCGGGCCGACGGCGGTGAGGGGCAGTCGGGCGGCGGTTAGCCCGACTTATGGCGGTACGGGAACCTGATCGACTCGCCTATCGTCGGATCACCGACGTTCCTGCCGTCAGTCGAGAGGTTCTGCCCGTGACCGGGATCAAGTTCGACGCCGACTGGGTCGGCGGCTACGCCCAGCTCGCCGCGAAGAGCGCCGAGGCCCTGGACGAGGGCGCGCAGACGATGGCCACCGACCCGCTGACCGACGAGTCGTTCGGCCGGCTCGGCCGCACCGTGCGCGTCACGCAAGCCTACGCGCAGGCCGCCGGCACGTTGCGGGAACAGCTGGCCAGGGCGGTCGAGGTACTGAGCTCGGCGTCGACGGGCCTCGAGCAGGTCACCGCCAGGTACGTCGACTCCGACGAGTCGAGCGCGTCCACCATCAACCGGCAGAGCTGAGGAGGGTGTCCGTGGTGGCCACGCAGCAGGAACCCGTGGTCGGCGACCGGCAGCCCGCGTCCGGGCGCTCCGGACTCCAGGACGGTCAGGGGAGCCCTGGAGGCCAGGACGGTCACGACATCGCGAACCGGTTCGCCGGTCACCTGGACTACCTGTCGCGGCTCGCGCACGACCTCGGCGTGCCGGACCCGGTGGAGGAGTACTTCGCGCCGGTGGTGGGCCGGTGGAGCGACATGCAGGCCGAGGCGGACCGCTGGCGGCTGGTCGGGGACGCGGCGTTCGAGGTCACCGACGCGCTGAACAAGCCGCTGGGCACGCTGGACGCGGCGTGGGACGGCGAGGCGGCGACCTCGTTCATCGACTACATGCAGCGGGTCGGTCTGGCCGGCCGGGACCTGTCCGACGCGATGCTCGCGCTGGCCGACGTGCTGGACGTGACCGCGGAGGGCATCCGGGAGATCGTGCAGCAGATGGGCGGGGTGCTGGCGGAGACCGCGGAGTCGGCGTCGGCCTCGATGGTCATGCCGGTGCAGGGCGACGACCGCACGCGGCAGTACCTGGACGTGATGCGCAGGCCGACGAAGGAGCTGTTCGAGGCGGTGCGCCAGGTGCTCGAGGCGTTCGTGCAGATGTGCGAGGGCATCGACGGGTCGGAGGCGTTCCGGCAGATCGGGATGGCCCACACGTTCCCGGACGAGAACTGGGCGTTCGAGCAGCCCGGGACGCCCGAGGCGAAGGTGCCGGACTCGCCCGCGGCGGACCCGGGGACCGACGCGTCCGGGGCGGCGGCCGGGGTGCCCGCGCCGGGCGCGGGCGGTCTCGGCGGCGGTGGGCTGAGCTCCGGGCCGGGCGGGTCGTCCATGAGCCCGGGGGGCTACACGGTCGCCACCGAGCAGGCCCCGGCCCCGAAGCCGGAGACGACGGCCGCCGCGTCCGCGTCGGGCGGCTCCGGCGGTGCGGTGGGCCGTCCGATGGGCGGCATGATGCCGATGGGCGGCATGATGGGCGCGATGGGCCGCGGCGGCGGTGGTGGCGACCACAAGTCGCGGACCCGCCTGGTGGGCGACCCCGCGGACATCTTCGGCAAGCCCGAGAAGGCCTCCACCCCGGTCATCGGCGACGACTGAGATCCCCGCGGCCTCCGGCCCCCGATCACCACGCTACCGGCGAGCACCGACACGAACCGGCGGGCGAGGACGGGCCTGTGGACAACCTCAGCGACCCGCGTGCGGAGCCGTGTTCGGTCCCAGTGCGATCAGCACGGTGATCAGGACGAGCCAGGTGAGCACGAACGCGAGCACCCAGAAGCGCGGGTTGGTGATGAGCCGGGTCACGGTGGAACCTCCCTCGACAGGGCATTGGGCGGGTTGCCTGTGATGGGCGCCGGACGGCCGCGAACGCGTGCGGCCGTCCAGCTACAGCCATCGGTTCCGGCGGAATATTCGGTACAGGATCAGGCAGGCCACCAGGATCACGAGGATCACCAGCGGGTAGCCGAACCGCCAGCCCAGCTCGGGCATGTAGTCGAAGTTCATCCCGTAGACGCCGACCACCATGGTCGGCACCGCGATGATCGCGGCCCACGCGGTGATCTTGCGCATGTCGGTGTTCTGCTGCAGCGAGATCTTCGCCAGCGTCGCGTCGACCAGCGTGGTCAGCAGCTCGTCGAAGCTCGCCACGCGCTCGGACACGGTCGTCAGGTGGTCGTCGACGTCGCGGAAGTACGAGCGGACCTGCTCGGGCACCAGGGGCGTGTAGCCCTCGGCGAGGCGGCGCAGCGGCACGGCCAGCGGCATCACGGCCCGGCGCAGCTCCAGGATCTCCCGCTTCATCAGGTACATCTGCTCGGCGCCGATCGGGCTGCGCGGGGCGAACACGCTGGTCTCGATCACGTCGATGTCGTTCTCGAACGACTCGCTGACCGCCAGGTAGGAGTCCACCACCCGGTCGGCGATGCCGTGCAGCACCGCGGCGGGGCCCACCCGCAGCCGGTCCGGCTCGGACTCCAGGTCCTCGCGCAGCTTTCCCAGGCCCGAATGCCGGCCGTGCCGGACGGTGACGATGAAGTCCTTGCCGAGGAACGCCATGATCTCGCCGGTCTCCACGATCTCGTTGGCCGTGGTCGGCGACTCGTGCTCGATGTAGCGGACCGTCTTGAGGACCATGAACAAGGTCTCCTCGTACCGGTCCAGCTTGGGCCGCTGGTGCGCGGTCACCGCGTCCTCGACGGCCAGCTCGTGCAGCCCGAACGTGTCCGCGACACCCTGGATCTGCCGCTCGTCGGGCTCGAACAGCCCGATCCACACGAAACCCTCGCGCCGCCTGCGCACCTCGGCCACCGCGTCGGCGTGCGACCACACGCCGGGCAGGCGGTGGCCGTCGACGTAGACCGCGCAGTCGATGACGTGCGCCACCTGCGCGGCCACGACGCTCGCGACCGTGCGACGGCCGGACCGGCCTCTCAGGCCGCCCAGCGAAGGGATTGCAGGCATGTGTGGTCCTCCAGCGGGAAACGTCGGGTCACGACGCGCCAGAGTTCTCCGGCGCCGGAGCGTCCGGCCGGAACCTTGGGCCTGCCCTCAGCGGCCAACCCTCACGGCGGGGACGCGGGTCGTACTGCAGCCAGTTGCGCCGGCATGGTTATGCGGGTCGCTCACGCGTCCTCACCTCCTCCGGTCAAAGGGTGCGGGGTCACTCACACACCGGTTGTCAACAATACTCCACCTGGCAGACTGCGCTGAGTTCGGACGGTCGAGGGCCAGTGCGGAGGCAACAGTGCAGTTCGGTCGGTACTTCGAGGAGTTCGAGGTCGGCGCGGTATACAAGCACTGGCCCGGCAAGACGGTCACCGAGTACGACGACCACCTGTTCTGCCTGCTCACCATGAACCACCATCCGCTGCACCTGGACGCCCACTACGCCGAGAGCACCACCGACTTCGGCAGGAACGTGGTCGTCGGCAACTACGTCTACTCGCTGCTGCTCGGCATGTCCGTGCCCGACGTCTCCGGCAAGGCGATCGCGAACCTCGAGATCGAGTCGCTGCGGCACGTGAAGCCGACCTTCCACGGCGACACGATCTACGGCGAGACCGAGGTGTTGGACAAGACCCCGTCGAGGTCCAAGGACGACCGGGGCGTGGTCCACGTGGAGACCCGCGGCTACAAGCAGGACGGCACCGTGGTGTGCGTCTTCCGGCGCAAGGTGATGGTGCCGAAGCGGTCCTACGGCGACTCGCGGGGAGGCGAGCAACCCGGCCGCCCGGAGCCTCGGGCAGACTGAGGGCCATGGCCGCCGCGACGCTGGAGGAGATCCGCCGACGCCTGCGGTGGTTCGCGGACGATCACGCGGTGGCGATCTCCCCGCTCTACAGCCACCTCGCCGGGCACGCGGCGGACGACGACGAGGTCGCGGGCCTGCTCACGGCCACCGACACCACCTCCGCCGACGCGACGCTGCTGTTCGCCGCGGTGCAGCGGGTGCTCCAGTCCGAGCCGTTCCACGAGCTGACGAACTACTACCCGTCGTTGGGCGGCTCGTACGGCCCGGACGGCGGCACGTGGCCGCTGTTCCGCACGTTCGTGCTCGAGCGCGCCGACCGGATCCGCGCGCTGATCGCCACCCGGGTCACCCAGACCAACGAGGTCCGCCGGGCGGCACTGCTCTACCCCGCGGTGACGCTGGCCGCCAAGCAGGCGGGCCGTCCCGTCGGCCTGCTGGAGGTCGGCACCAGCGCGGGACTGCTGCTCGGCATGGACACGTACTCCTACCGGTACCAGACCCAGCAGGCGGGGCAGCTGGCCGCCGGCCCGGCGCGCTCCACGGTCGGCCTGCACTGCGCGCTGGCGGTGGCCCCCGGCGCGACGCTGCCGCCGATCCCCAAGAAGCTGGTGACGGCCGCCAAGATCGGCATGGACAGCCGCCCGGTCGACCTGACCGACGAGGAGCAGTACGCGTGGCTGGAGGCGTGCATCTGGCCGGACCAGCCGGAGCGGCTGCGCCTGTTCGGCGCCGCCGCGGCCGCGCAGCGCAAGTCGCCGCCGGAGCTGGTGGCCGGCGACGGGGTGGCCGACCTGCCCGCGGTGGCCGCCCGCATCCCGGCCGAGGTGCCGCTGGTGGTGCTGACCAGCAACGTCCTGTGGCTGTTCACCGACGAGCAGCGCACGGCGTTCGTGGCCGCGCTCGACGAGCTGGCCGCGAGCCGCCCGCTGTGGTGGGTGAGCCAGGAGGGCTACCGCGCGGCCCTCGAGCCCCTGCTGCCCGGCCGCGACGACCTGCGCCCCGGCGAGGGCGAGCAGACCTTCGGCGTGCTGGGCCTGGTCCACTGGTCCGACGGCGGCCGGCACGCCACCGCCCTGGCCAGGACCGCCTGGCACGGCGAGCGCATGGAGTGGCTCGCCTGAGCCACCGCCCTTCCACTCGCGGCGCCGACCTGTCCACAGCCCCCCGCGGGCAACCCGAATCCGTCACCCCTCGCCGGTAACGTGGAACGCGGGGGGGCCCCGCGAGTCCGCGAGTTGTCCACAAGCGACCCGAGGGAGAGCCCACGCGGCCGGAACCGCGATGCGCGGTGGCGGGTGGGGGCGGCGGCACGGACGACTCGCGTCGTCCGTGTGTGCGGCCGGCCGAGCCCGCGGCGGGACGTCCCCCTTGGTCGGCGTGTGGGCGACGGCTCACGCCCGGGGCAGGACGTCCCACTCCGCCAGCGTCGTCGCCAGTTCGGCGACCAGGCCGCCGCGCCGCTCCAGGGCGTCGAACTCCGCGCGGGTGACCCATTCGGCGCCGTCGGCGTCGTCGCCGGCGTGCGGGACGCCGCCGTCGGCCTCGGCGGCGTAGTCGAAGATCTCGTAGGTGCCCGCCGGCGCCGGTCGCACCACCCGGCCCACCAGCCGGCCCGGCCGCACCCGCAGCCCGGTCTCCTCGAGAATTTCTCGAACCACCGCATCGGCGTCCGTTTCGCCCGGTTCGACCCGCCCGCCGGGCAGCGACCACAGCCCCGCGCCCGGCGCGTGTCCCCTCTTGATCAGCAACAACCGTCCCGAAGCGTCATGCACGATCGCGCCGACACACCTGATCATCGGAATGCGAGCACCGGTCACGAACACACAGCGTAGCCAATTCGCGTTACCACACCGGCGCCCTGCCCCAAGAGCGGGACTCCCCTCCCGTTCGCCCGCTCGGTGCGGTACAAGTGTTTCAGGGTTTTGTTCAACCAACCGACGATCACGGAACGCGTGGGACACGGAGTAGCTCGCGGTGAATGTCAAGAAAGTTCTGATAATTTCCGGCGCGGCGTTGATTGTGTTCTTCCTGGTGACTCAGCCAGTCCAGTCCGCGGCGCTCGTGACGTCCATCCTCAACACACTCAAGGACGCCGCAGAAGCGGTGATCACGTTCGTCCGCTCGGTTTTCCAGTCCTGATCCGGGTACCGTCGAACCATGTTCGCGCCACGCGATCCCGACGAGTACCTGCTGGACTCCGAGCGCCGTGTCATCCGGGTGCGCCTGCACTGGGCGTGCCTGGCCTGGGACGTGTTCGAGTCGGTCGCCCTGTTGGCGGTCGCGGTGATGATCTCCTACCTGCTGCCGCCGTCGATGTGGTTGCTGCAGAACATCCTCTGGTACGCCGCGCTCTTCGTCGTCCTCCGGTTCACCTACAAGGTGCTGATCTGGTGGGTCGAGCGGATCGTGGTCACCGACCAGCGCATGATGATGACCACCGGCATCATCACCACCAAGGTGCTGATGATGCCGATCAGCAAGGTCACCGACCTCACCTACGAACGGCCGCTCATGGGCCGCGTCCTCGGCTACGGCACGATGATCGTCGAGTCCGCGGGTCAGATCCAGGCGCTGAACCGGCTGTCCTACCTGCCCAAGGCCGAGCAGGTCTACGACGCGATCTCCGAGCTGGTCTTCGGTGACAAGGAAGCGCAGAAGGCCCGCTTCTCGATGATCAAGGCGCAGCGCCTGGCCAAGCGCAAGCCGCTGGTGGGCTGATCCGGCCACTCCCGTTCAATAGGGCACGTGAGGATCGATCTACACACCCACTCGACCGCGTCGGACGGCACCGACACCCCGGCCGAGCTCGTCGCGAACGCGGCGGCCGCCGGGCTCGACGTCGTGGCCATCACCGACCACGACACCACCTCCGGCTGGGTCGAGGCGACCGGGGCGCTGCCGCCGGGCCTGCGCCTGGTCCGCGGCGCCGAGCTGTCCTGCCGCAGCCCCGACGGCCGCGGCGGTCACTGCACCGTGCACCTGCTGGCCTACCTGTTCGACCCGCTGACCGAGGCGGTCGTGGCCGCGCACGCCCGGGCCAGGGCCGAGCGCCGCACCCGGCTCGCCACGATCGCCGGGCGGATGGCGGCCGACGGGTTCCCGGTGAGCGCCGACGAGCTGCTCGCGGACCTGCCGGAGGGCTCCACCGCAGGCCGCCCGCACATCGCCATGGCACTGGTGCGGGCCGGCGTGGCAGACACGGTCGACGACGCGTTCGCGCGGTTCCTCAACGACCGCGGCCGCTACTACGTGCCCAGCTCGCGGACCCCGGTCGAGTCGTCGATCGAGATGATCGCCGAGGCGGGCGGGGTGACCGTGCTCGCGCACGCCTTCGCCCACCACCGCGGGCCGACGGTCACCGCCGAGGTGATCAAGGAGCTGGCCGGGATCGGTCTCGGCGGCCTCGAGGTGGATCACCCCGACCACGACGAGGACGCCCGCGCGCGGCTGCGCGGCCTCGCCGACGACCTCGGGCTGGTCACGACCGGCTCGAGCGACTACCACGGCACGAACAAGGTCATCCGGCTCGGCCAGGAGACCACGTCGCCGGAGATGCTCGACGCGATCGTCGCGCGGTCCAGCGGCGTCGAGATCGTCGGCGGACCGGGCGCCGTCTCGTGACCCTCTTCGACACGCGCCTGTTCACCGAGGCGACGATCACGCTCGTGGTGATCATGGACCCGCCCGGCACGATCCCGGTGTTCCTCAGCCTGGTCGGCCGCAGGCCGCGGCCGGCGCGGATGCGCGCCGCCCGCCAGGCCGTGCTGGTCTCGCTCGGCGTGATCACCCTGTTCGCGGTCGGCGGCGAGGCCATCCTGAGCTACCTGCACATCGGCATCCCGGCCCTGCAGGGCGCGGGCGGGCTGCTCCTGCTGCTGATCGCGCTGGACCTGCTGACCGGCCGCGACACCGCCCAGCCGGAGGCGGTGGAGGACGTCAACGTGGCGCTGGTGCCGCTGGGCACCCCGCTGCTGGCCGGCCCGGGCGCCATCGCGGCGACGATCGTGTTCGTCCGGCAGGCCGACGGCCGGATCGGCTCCTACGCCGCGCTCGCCCTCGCGATCGTGGCCGTGCACCTGGTGCTGTGGCTGTGCCTGCGCTACTCCGGCGCGGTGATCCGGGTGATCAAGGACAGCGGCATCACGCTGCTGGCCAAGATCGCCGGCCTGCTGCTCGCCGCGATCGCGGTCCAGCTGATGGCCGACTCGGTGCGGGGTTTCGTGTCCGGCACCTGAGCGTCGGTGGCCTGCTCTACGGTTGGCGGCGTGCAACTCGGGTTCGACGCCATGCCGCGCAAGCTCATCAAGGTGACCCCGGCCCGGCTGTCGACGTGGATGGACTGCCCGCGCCGGTTCCGGATGGCCTACCTCGACCGTCCCACGCCGCCGCGCGGGGGTGCGTTCGCGCACAGCACGCTCGGCGCCGTGGTGCACAACGCGCTGCGGGCCTTCTTCGAGCTTCCGGTGCGCCGCCGCACCCCCGAGGCCGCCGCCGCGCTGGTCGGCAGCCACTGGAACGACGAGGGCTTCGCCGGCCCGCAGCAGGCGGCGACCTACCGCGACCTGGCCGCGACCTGGGTGTCGGACTACGTCGAGGGCATCGACGTGCACGACGACCCGATCGGCCTCGAGCGCTGGGTGTCCGCGCCGGTCGGCACGATCGTCGCCGAGGGCCGGGTCGACCGGATCGACGAGCGCGACGGCGAGCTGGTGATCGTCGACTACAAGACCGGCCGGGCGGCGCTGACCACCGACGACGCCCGGTCCTCGCAGGCGCTCGCGCTGTACGCGCTGGCCGCGCGGCGCACGCTGCGCCGGCCGTGCCGGCGGGTGGAGCTGCACCACCTGCCCAGCGGGACGGTCGCGGCCTGGGACCACACCGAGGCGTCGCTGACCAGGCACCGCGAGCGTGTGGAGGAGGCGGCCGAGGAGTTCACCCTCGCAACGGATACCCTGAGCGCCGGTGGCGACCAGGATGTGTTGTTTCCGCCACAGGTGGGTAGGCAGTGCGCCTGGTGTGACTTCCGGCGCAGCTGCCCCGACGGGCAGGCCGCGGCCCCGCAGGCGGAGCCGTGGGCGCTGCTCGCCCGCGCCGACGAGGTGAAGGGATGACCCCGTGTCAGAGCCGATGAACTCGCCCACGGTGCCCCTGGCCGGTTCCGGCGCCACGACCGTGGCGCTGGCGGCCGAGCCGCTCGACGCCGGCCCCCGGCCCTCCCGTGGCGGGTTCGCTCGCGAGGTCGCCGGCGCGCTCGCCGTGGGCCTGTCGGTGCTGGCGATCGTCGTGCTGGTGTTCCAGGTGCTGGCCTGGATCCGCGACGTGCCCGGCCCGGGCGCGTCGATGGTCGGCGGTCACCTCGGCGCGGCCGTGCTCGCCGTGCTGGTGCAGCGGGTGGCGGACCGCACGACCGGCTGGCTGGGCGGTCTCGCGGCGCTCGCCGTGGTGGCGATCACCGGCATCACCATGTGGCTGCTCTGGTGGTCCTGACGCGCCCGGCGGCGCTCAGGCGGTGAGCCAGGAGCGCCAGGTGGGGATCAGCGTCGCGAGCAGGTCGGCCGGGTTCTCCGTGTTGGGGGAGTGCCGCGCGTCCGGCACGACCGCGAAGTCCGCGTCCAGCCGGTCGGCCATGTCGCGCTGAGCCGCCACCGACCAGGCGTCGTCGCCCTCGCCGCACACCACCAGGCACGGGATGCCCGACGTGTGCAGCGTCCGGGCGAGCGAGGAGACCAGGTCCGGCTCCGAGCGCAGCGCGCGCGCCTTGCCCAGCAGCGCGGCCGGCCGCGAGCGCACGAACCGTTCCCGCAGCAGCGCCGCCAGCTCCGGCGAGTGCCCGGGCCGAGGCGGGATCAGCGCGTCCAGTTGCTCGCGCAGCCGCTGCGCCGCCTCCACGCCGTGCCGGCGCATCGCGGGCTCGCCGGCGTCCAGGGCCTGGCGTCGCAGGCCGTCCGGCAGCTCACCGGGGCCCGAGTCCATCAGGGTGAGGCCGGCCACCGGCGCGTCGGCCAGCACCGCGCCGCGCGCCACCAGCCCGCCGTAGGAGTGGCCGAGCACAAGCACCGGGTTGCCCTCGGCCGCGAGCTTGCCCACCAGCTCCGCGATCACCACGCCCAGCGTGGCGGGCAGGTAGGCCTCCTCGTCGTCCGGGCCGTCCGACTCGTACTGGCCCGGCAGGTCGATCGCGATCGCGTCCAGCCCGGCCTCCGCGATGGGGTCCAGCAGCGGCGCGAAGTCCTCCTTGGAGCCCGTGTAGCCGGGCACGAGCAGCGCCGTCGGCGGCGGGTGGCCGGTGGCCGGGGTCCGCGCGCGCAGCGCGGCGATCGGACCGTACCGGCCGGGCAGATCGATCCGGTCCGCCCCGTGCGGGCTGATCTGCGACGGCGGAGTGCTCACGACATCGAGTGTGCCTCACGCGGGCTCGAAGCGCCGTAGAGCGCAGGTGAACTGTGACCCCAGGTCACGTTCCGGGCGCCGGTCAGTGCATCGCGACCAGGGTGTCGCCGCGCTGCTCGTAGACCATCGGGCCGAGCGCCGACATCGTCACCGGCCCGGTGTAGCCGCCGCGGTCCACCGGGATGGTGCCGACCGGCTCGCCGGTCGCCGGCTTGAGCACCCGCAGCCCGTCGGTGACCGGCACCAGCATCTGGCCGGCGAACATCGTGCCCGGCCCGCGCGCGTCGTCCACGGTCCACAGCGGGCTCAGGTCCGCCGCGGACAGCGCGATCGTCTTCGAGCCGGTGAACCAGTACACGGCGACCGGGGTCCGGGTGGTCGGCACGACGTGGTCGGCCGGCTGCCCGTCCAGGTCGCCGGTGCCCAGCGAGAGCGGGTAGGACGCGACCTGCTCGCCCTTCTCGTCGAGCACCAGCAGCCGCGCGGGGTCCGGCGACACGATCGCGGTGCACTGCTGCACGTCGTCCTCGTCGGCGGGGTCGAGCCGGCACTGGTCGGTCATCGCGACCACCCGGGTGCCGTCGTCGACCGCGACGCTCGCCACCACGTCGGGCTTCTCCGAGTCGTTGTTGCCGGTCGCCCGGTACACGGTGAGCCGGTCGCCGGCGTCGTCCGGGCAGTCCTCGATCACCGCGATGCGGCTCTGCGCCACCGCGACCGTGTGGTACTCGCACCCGGTCCGCGGCTGCTTGTCCGGGTTCACCACCGCCGGCACCTGGCCGTACTCCATGGTCTGCACGAGGTCCGAGCGCCACGTCGTGAGCAGCCGGTCCCCGGTGGTGGTGACGTAGCTGCCGTCGTAGAGCAGCCGGGTGCCCAGTTCGGCGTCGGAGTTGCGCTGGCCGCCGTCGGGCTTGTCCCGCTCCTCGCCCGGCACGGGCTGCTTGCCGCGCCTGCCGGTGGCCGGGTCGAGCGCGGTCACCTCGCTGCAGCCGCCGGACTTGCGCGGGTCGCCGGCCGGCAGCAGGTTGGACGACTTCGCGTAGACCGCGACCGCCATCGACCAGGCCGCGGTCAGCGTGCACAGCGGCAGGTCGCGGCTGTAGCGCCAGCGGACCTGGCCGCTGAGCGGGTCGCGGCCCACGACCTCGCCGCCGTCACCGGTCATCACCGCCGGGCCGGTCGCGACCGGCTCCGGGGTCGCCGGGCTGCTCGCCCGCCACGCCTCGCCGAGCAGGGGCGGGAACACTGTCGGCGGCGCGGGCGAGGGCGCCGGACCGGAGTAGGTCCGCGACGACGTGGCGTGGATGTCACTGGACTGCCACACCAGGAGCCCGGCGACCAGTGCCACGACCGCGATCAGCGCCGCGGCCACGACGTCGCGCTTGCGCGTGAAGCGGGAGCGCCGGACCGGCTCCTCGCCGGCCGACTCGGCGCCCCCGTCGAGCACGTCCTCGTCCCCGATGTCGTGGGTCACGGAGGGTCAGTCTGCCGAAGGCTGTGTTTCGCTCGCGTTCGGTGCCTCGCCCGCGGTCCGCTGGGCGGTCTGCTGGCTCGTGTCGACGCCGCCGCGGCTGCGCCGGCGGCGCCGCTGCTGGCGTGCGGGCCGGTCGGACCGGCCGGCCGGCGACGTGCCGGACGCCTCGGCCGCGGGCTCGGCCTGCTGGCCGTTCTCGCCGCCGCGCCTGCGCCGGCGGCGCCGCCGCGGCTCGCCGTTCTCGCCGTCGGCGTCGCCGTTGCGCTCGCGCTCGCCCGCGGCGCGGGACTTGCCGTTGCCGGCCTTGACCCCGCCGCGGGTGCGCCGGGTGCGGCCCCGGCCCTTGCCGCCGCCGAGGTCCTCCTCCGGCTCCGCGGCCAGCCCGGCCCTGGTCCGCTTGGCCAGCGGCAGCCGGCCGGTCGACCCCCGCGGGATGTCGAGGTCGGCGAACAGGTGCTCGGAGGTCGAGTAGGTCTCCACCGGCTCCGGGATGTCCAGGCCGAGCGTGTCGCTGATCAGCTTCCAGCGGGGTTCCTCGTCCCAGTCGACGAGCGTGACCGCGACGCCCTCGCGGCCGGCCCGGCCGGTGCGGCCGATCCGGTGCACGTAGGTGCCGTCGTCCTCCGGGCACTGATAGTTGATCACGTGCGTGACGCCCTCGATGTCGATGCCGCGCCCCGCCACGTCGGTGGCGATCAGCACGTCGACCTTGCCGGCGCGGAACGCGCGCAGCGCCTGCTCGCGAGCGCCCTGGCCCAGGTCACCGTGCACGGCGGCGACCGCGAAGCCGCGCTCCTGGAGATCGTCGGCGACCTTCTGCGCGGTCCGCTTGGTCCGGCTGAAGATCATCGTCAGGCCGCGGCCTTCCGCCTGCAGCGCGCGGGCCACGATCTCGATCTTGTCGAGGGAGTGTGCGCGGTAGACGAACTGGCGGGTGCGCTCGTGGATCGCGCCCGCGTCCGTCTCCTCCGCGCGGATGTGCGTCGGCCGGTGCAGGAACGTGCGGGCCAGCGTGATGATCGGGCCGGGCATGGTGGCCGAGAACAGCATCGTGTGCCGCTGCTGGGGCACCATCCGCAGGATCCGCTCGATGTCGGGCAGGAAGCCCAGGTCGAGCATGCGGTCCGCCTCGTCGAGCACCAGCGCGGCGACCTTGCCGAGCACCAGGTGGCGCTGTTCGGCCAGGTCGAGCAGCCGGCCCGGGGTGCCGACCACGACGTCGACGCCCTTGCGCAGGGCCTCGATCTGCGGCTCGTACGGGCGTCCGCCGTAGATGGCGAGCACCCGCACGCCGAGGTACTTGCCGGCGTCGGCCATGTCGTGGGTGACCTGCAGGCACAGCTCGCGGGTGGGCACCACGACCAGCACCTGCGGCGTGCCGTCGCCGGGGGCGGTGATCCGCTGCAGCAGCGGCACGCCGAAGCCCAGCGTCTTGCCGGTGCCGGTGCGGGCCTGGCCGATGACGTCCTCGCCGGCGAGCGCCAGCGGCAGCGTCAGCTCCTGGATCGCGAAGGTTCGTTCGATGCCGGCCTCGGTCAGCGCCTTGACGATCTCCGCGTGCACGCCGAACTCGGCGAACGTGGGGGAGTCGGCACGGACCGGCGCGCCGGCCTGAAGTGGATGGGACGTGTCGATCTCGGGGACGCCGGCCTCGCTGTGTTCCAGCTGAACGGCGTCCACCTCGGATGTGTCGTTGTTGATGAGCTTCTCTCCCTTTGGTCCAGCGCGCTCCGCCCTGGACGGGCCGCTCGACCACACCCTCCGGTGCGGGAGCGCCGGCGAGAGCGCACACCCTCTTGCTCGCGGCTTTGAAAGCTCGCGTCCTGGCCAGTCTACCTGCGCCGGGGTCCGGATAGTCTCTGGGCTCATGAGCGACGGCGCTGGCAAGGCGATCGACCCGGGAATCGTCGACCTGCTCGGCGTGCTGGCCTACGGCGAGCTCTCCGCGTTCGACCGGCTCTCCGAGGACGCGCGCACGGCGCCCACCCTGCCCGGGCGCGCCGCGCTGTCCGAGATGGCCGCCGCGGAGATCGGCCACTACACGCGCATCGAGCGGTTCCTCGCCGAGCACGGCGTCGACCTGCAGGACGCGATGCGGCCGTTCATCGGGCACTTCGACACCTGGCACGCCTCGACCGCGCCGCGCTCGTGGCTGGAGTCGCTGGTCAAGGCGTACGTCGGCGACGGGCTGGCGGCCGACCTGTACCGGGAGATGGCGAACTGGCTCGACGAGGAGACCCGCGCGCTGGTCACCGAGGTTCTCGCGGACACCGGGCACTCCGCGTTCGCCGAGCGCGAGGTGCGCGCGGCCATCGCGAACGACCGGACCGTGCGCGACCGGCTCACCCTGTGGGGGCGCCGGCTGCTCGGCGAGGCACTGACCCAGGCGCAGTACGTCGTGGCCGAACGGGACGGGCTGGCCGAGCTGATCGTCACCGGAACGGGTGACCTCGCGGGAATCGCGGCGCTGTTCCGGCGGTTGCAGCAAGCACATGGCAGGCGGATGACCGCGCTGGGGCTGGGCTAGCCTTGACGGGTCAACGTACGAGCGAGGCGGAGGTCTTCGTGGAGGTCAAGGTCGGAGTCGCGGACACCGCGCGGGAACTGGTGCTCACCAGCAACCAGTCCCCGGACGAGATCGAGTCGCTCGTCGCGGGGGCGCTGAAGGACTCCGCCGGCACGCTCAGCCTGGTCGACGACAAGGGCCGGCGGTTCGTGGTGCCGTCCGCGCGGGTCGCCTACGTGGAGATCGGCACCGCCGACAGCCGCCGGGTCGGCTTCGCGACTTAACCGCCCGGCCCGCCTCCCCGGAATTCACAGTGTTGGTTGCGTTCCGGCGCGCGGTGCGGATGGTCGGTTGATCGTGGCTGGGTGCCGTCACGGTCCCCTGAGGTTCCGTTTGGTCGGTTCGATACCGCACAACCGCCCCTGGCCGGCCTAGCCGGTGGTGGTTTGTGGGGTGTCGGCGCGGAGTTTGACTACCTTGTTCATCTCGAGGGGCTTGTTCGGGTCGAGCGTGATGCCCTGCGCGCGGGTGAAGCCGTCGATCGCGGACCAGATGAGCTGGGTGAGGTACTCGACGACGGCGTCCCGGCTCATGGTGCGGCGTTCGAGCCACCACTCGCTGACGTTCTGCACCATGCCGACGATGCCGTGCGCCCACGGCTCGGCGCCGCCGGAGTCCATGTCCAGCGAGCGCAGGTAGTCGCCGAGCAGGGCGGACAGCGCGTTCGCGATGAGCTCCTTGTCCTCCGCGACGATGTCCTGCTCCACGGTGGCCTTGGCGAACGAGCGGCGGACGAGGACCCGGTAGAGGTTCGGGTGCTCCTCGACCGTGCCGAAGAAGGCGTCGAGGCTCTTGCGGATCCGGGGGATCGGCGCCTCCTCGTTGTTCATCGCCGGGATCAGGCGGTCGAAGAGGATCTCGGTGCCCCGCTGGCCGAGCGCGACGAACAGGTCGGCCTTGTCGGTGAAGTGGCGGTAGAGCACCGGCTTGGTGACGCCGGCCTCGGCGGCGATGTGGTCCATGCCGACGTCGGGCCCGTGCTCGGCGAGCGCCCGCATGGCCGCCTCGACGAACTCCGCCCGCCGCGCGGCCCGATGCGAGCGCCAGCGGTCCCGTCTGGCGTCCCCGGTGGTGTCGGACTGTCTCGGACCGGACATCCTGCGCACGCTACTCCTCGACGCCGTGGCGCCGCCCCGCACGCGCGGTTCAGGGGTTCTGCAGCGGGAAGCCGCCCCCGATGCCCTTCCACGCCAGCGTCGAGATCAGCCCGACGGCCTCCTGCTTGGCCATCGCCCGGTTGTTCGCCAGCCAGGAGCGGGCCGCGACCTGGCTGATGCCCACCAGGCCGACCGCCAGCAGCGACGCCCGCTCCTCGTCCAGGCCCGCGTCCGCGGTGATCGTCGCGGTGATCGCGCGGACGCAGGCGTCCGTGCCGCGGTCGATCGCCGCCTGCACGGCCGGCTCGCCGCGCAGGTCGGACTCGAAGACCAGCCGGTAGGCCTGGCTCTCGCCGTCGACGAAGTCGAAGTAGGCGCTGACCGCGTTCTGCACCCGCCGCTTGTTGTCGGTCGTCGACTCCATCGCGTCGGTGACCCGCTCGATCAGCTCGTCGACGTGCATCTCCAGCAACGCCATGTACAGCTCGAGCTTGCCCGGGAAATGCTGGTAGAGCACCGGTTTGGACACCCCGGCGCGTTCCGCGATCTCGTCCATGGCGGCCGCGTGGTAGCCGTTGGCGGCGAACACGTCCTGTGCCGCGTCGAGCAGTTGCGCGCGCCGGGCGTTGCGGGGCAGCCGCGCCGCCCGGTTCGCCTGGGCCGCCCCGGCGAGGCCACTGTGTTGCCCTGGTTGTGTCGCCGTCTCCGACATGCCGCCTCCCACGAATGTCACTCCTTCAGCACCGGGGTCACCGGTTCGTGCGGGTGATACGACCTTACTCGTGGGTAACGGTCATCCGCGATGGTCGGCCACCTCCCCGATACTGGACGGATGAGTAACGCCGCGACCAGACCTCCGGTTACCCATGTTCCACTGTCCGACTCGGTCCTGCCCCCGGTGGACATGTCGATCCCGCCGTGGCCTGGCGAGGACCGCACCTCCGGCGGCGTGACGCTGCACGTGCGGACCACCCCCGGACCGGACGACGCCGAGGCCGTCGCGGTCTACGTGCACGGCCTCGGCGGGTCCGCCACCAACTGGACCGACCTCGCCGGCCAGCTCGCCGGGCACGCCCCGGGGATCGCGGTGGACCTGCCCGGGTTCGGCCGTTCCGAGCCGCCGCGGCACTTCGACTACTCGATGCCGGCCCACGCCGACGTCGTGGCCCGGTTCATCCGCGGCCTGCACGCCGGCCCGGTGCACCTGTTCGGCAACTCGATGGGTGGCGCGATCTCGATGCTGCTCGCCTCCCGCCACCCCGAGCTCGTCCGCACGCTCACGCTGATCTCCCCCGCGATGCCCGACCTGCGGCCCTACCTGTCGCGGATGTCCGACCCGCGGCTCGCCGTCGCCTTCCTGCCGGTCGTCGGCCCGCCGGTGCGCCGCAGCATGGCCCGCGAGGACGTGGAACGGCGGGTCATGCGCCTGCTGACGCTGTGCTTCGCCGAGCCCGGCCGGATCCCGGAGTCGCGCAGGCGGGAGGCCGCCGACGAGTTCCGCGAGCGCGAGCGCCTGGTGTGGTCCAACCCGGCGCTGGCCCGCAGCACCGTCGGGCTGTTCCGCACCTGGCTCGCGCCCCGCTCCCGCTCCCTGTGGCGGATCGCGCCGACGATCTCGGTGCCGTCCCTGGTCGTCTGGGGTGCCCGGGACAGGCTCGTGACCGTCCGCAAGGCACCGCGCACCGCACGGCTGCTGCCGCGGGGCCGGCTACTCGTGCTGCCGCGCACCGGGCACGTGGCACAGATGGAACGTCCCGGCACGGTGGCCCGCGCGGTGCTCGGCATGTGGGAGCGCGCGGAGGCCGGCGACTGGTGATCGGTTCACCTTGACGCGAGGTGGAAGGTCGAACTGTGGCACCCTGTCAGCTGTGAGCAAGCGGGCGACCCAGGAGAGGTACCGGTCCCGGGCGCGCCGACAGTCGGCGCAGCCCCTGGCCGCGTCGTGGCGTCCGACCGACCAGCCGACACGGGCCGAACAGCGCGGACGCCCACCCCGCAAGCGCGGTCTGCGGCGTGTCGTGGCGACCTACGGCTGGCGGATCTACGCCGTGCCGGCGCTGGTCGCGATCACCGTGCTGGTCTTCGTGCAGATCTCCCGCGACGGCGGCGAGGGCGGTGACGGCGGCCCGGGCACCGCCCAGGCGGCGGTGGGCGAGCGGTCGAACGACGTGCCGGCCGGCAACGGCGACGCCGCGCCCGACGTCAGCGAGCAGCCCGCGGTCCCGCCGAACCTGAACATCCCCACCGCCGAGCTGCCCAAGGGCGCACCGTTCACCCAGACGGGTAAAGGCAAGTGGAGCATCCTGCCCGGCACCGGCAAGCGGGTCGGCAAGGGCGGCCGCCTGTTCACCTACACGATCGAGATCGAGCAGGGCATCGACCTCGCGCCGTTCGGCGGCAGCGACTCGTTCGCCTCGCTCGTGGACGCCACGTTGTCCGACCCGCGCGGGTGGACCTCCACCGGGCAGGTGTCGGTGCAGCGGGTCGACAGCAACGCCGACGACCCGGACATCCGGATCAGCCTGACCACCCCGAACACCGTGCACAAGGCGCAGTACTGCGGCTACTCGATCAAGTACGAGTCGTCCTGCTGGCGCCGCGACGTGGGCCGGGTGATGATCAACCTCGCGCGCTGGGTGCGCGGCGCGGTCGCGTTCGGCGGCGACATGGGCAACTACCGGATCTACGCGATCAACCACGAGATCGGCCACGCCTTCGGCCGCGACCACGTCGGCTGCGCCAAGAACGGCGGCCTCGCGCCGGTGATGATGCAGCAGACGTTCGGGGTGTCCAACGACTACGTCGCCAAGCTCAACGACCAGGCCGGCTACACCGACCCGGTGCGGGCGGACGGCAAGACGTGCACCTACAACCCGTGGCCCAACCCACAGGCCCGCTGAACCCGTCCCGGAATGTGAGAGCCGAGGAAGACGGAGTGGGACGATCGCGTTGACCTGAGCAGACTGGGACGCACAGGAAACGCGTGGAGGAGGAACCATGGCAGGCAGTCTGCCCCCGCTGGTGGAGCCGGCCGCGGAGCTGACCAAGGAGGAGGTCGCCCGCTACAGCCGGCACCTGATCATCCCGGACGTCGGGGTGGACGGTCAGAAACGTCTGAAGAACGCCAGGGTGCTGGTGGTCGGCGCGGGCGGCCTGGGCAGCCCGGCGCTGCTGTACCTGGCCGCGGCCGGGGTGGGCACGCTCGGCGTGGTCGACTTCGACGTGGTGGACGAGTCCAACCTGCAGCGCCAGGTGATCCACGGGCAGTCCGACGTCGGCAAGCCCAAGGCGGTGTCGGCGAAGGAGTCGGTGGCCGAGATCAACCCGTTCGTCACGGTGAACCTCCACCAGGAGCAGCTCACCTCGGACAACGCCCTGGACATCTTCCGCGGCTACGACCTGATCCTGGACGGCACGGACAACTTCGCCACCCGCTACCTGGTCAACGACGCGGCCGTGCTGCTGGGCAAGCCGTACGTGTGGGGCTCGATCTTCCGGTTCGAGGGCCAGGTCAGCGTGTTCTGGGAGGACGCGCCGAACGGCCAGGGCCTGAACTACCGGGACCTCTACCCCGAGCCGCCGCCGCCCGGCATGGTGCCGTCCTGCGCCGAGGGCGGCGTGCTGGGCGTGCTGTGCGCGTCGATCGGCTCGATCATGGTGACCGAGGCGATCAAGCTGCTGACCGGCATCGGCGAGCCGCTGCTGGGCCGGCTGATGGTCTACGACGCCCTGGAGATGTCGTACCGGACCATCCGGATCCGCAAGGACCCCGAGTCCAAGCCGATCGAGGGGCTGATCGACTACGACGCGTTCTGCGGCGTGGTGTCCGACGACGCCCAGCAGGCCGCGGCCGGTCACACGATCACCGCGCGCGAGCTGAAGGAGAAGTTCGACCGGGGCGACCAGTTCGCGCTGGTCGACGTCCGCGAGCCGCACGAGTGGGACATCGTGAGCATCCCGGGCGCGGTGCTGATCCCGAAGGACCGCATCCTGTCCGGAGAGGCCCTCGCCGAACTGCCGCAGGACCGGCCGATCGTGCTGCACTGCAAGTCGGGCGTGCGCTCCGCCGAGGCGCTGGCGGCGCTGCACAAGGCGGGCTTCGCGGACGCGGTGCACGTGGGCGGCGGCGTGCTCGGCTGGGCGCGCGACGTCGACCCGAGCCTGCCGACCTACTGAGCGAGCGGGAACGGGGACCCGGCCGGGTCCCCGTTCCAGCGCGTCACGGCCGTCCACGCTCGGTGATCCATTCCACAGCCGGTAGCGTGCGGAGTCGTGAGTGCGTCCCCACCGCCCCTGCACGTGCGTGCGGCCTTCGGCGTCAAGGAGATCGAGCCGGAGATCGTCGACGCCGGCCCGCAGTGGCGGTGCGGCGAGGTCGCGCTGCGGCCGGTGACCAACCCCGCCGAGGCGACCTGGATCGCGCAGACCCTCGGTGACCTGCACGTACCGGAGCTGCGCATCGGCCGTCCGGTGCGCGCCAGCGACGGCCGCTGGGTGGTCGGCGGCTGGGCGGCCTACCACCACCTCGACGGACGGCCGGAGCCGCGCTACGACGAGGTCGTCGCCGCCTCGCTGCGGCTGCACAAGGCCACCGCCGACCTGAAGGTGCCGCGGTTCCTCGGCGCCCGCAACGACGTGTTCGCGATGGCCGACCGGGCCGCGGCCGGGACCGAGGAGCAGCGGCTCGACCCCGCGCTCGGCGGCCGGCTGTTCGACGTGCTCGTCGGGTCCCGCGCGCCGCTCGGGCTGCGCCCGCAGGTGGTGCACGGCGACCTGTTCGGCAACGTCCTGTTCGACGGGGACGCCGCGCCCGGAATCACCGACTTCACCGCCTACCACCGGCCGGCCGAGTGGGCCGCGGCCGTGGTGGTGGTCGACGCGCTCGCCTGGGGCGGCGCGGACGAGGGCATCCTGCGGCGCTGGTCGCACCTGCCGGAGTGGCCGCAGGTCCTGCTGCACGCGCTGCTGTTCCGGCTGGCCGTGCACGCCCTGCACCCGCACTCCACCGAGCAGTCCCTTCGCGGGCTGGAACGCGCCGCGCACCAGGTCACGCAGCTGTGAACCCCACCAGGATCGTGAGCAGCTCGGCGCCGGTGCGCACCGGCGCAGCGTCCATGACCAGCACGCTGGTCCCCAGCAGCGCCACGGTGACCGCGAGCGCGGCCGCGTCGGCCCACGGCGGTGCCAGCAGCATCCCCGCGACCAGGGCGAACGGCAGCCCGCCCGCGGCGTAGCCGAGGATCAGCTGCACGTCGAGCGGGAACCCGCCGGCGAACGTCGTCGCGGCCGCGTAGCCCCATCCGGCCAGCCCGCCGCCACCGACCGCGACCACCCACAGGGCTCCCGCGCGCCTGGTCACCGGCAGCCAGGTGACCTCCAGGGTTCCCCACGCGAGCAGGCCGAGCGCGGCGAACAGCGCGGCGAGCATGCCCAGCGCGCCGAGCAGCGAGATCACCGGCAGCGTGGCGAGCGGCTGGACCGGCAGGATGCCTCTGTCGAGCGTGAACAGCACGGCGAGCGTGCCGGTCGTCGCCGACCCCACCACCCACGTCCCGACCAGCTGCCGCACCACCAGGCCCATCGACCGCCCCTTCCGTGCCTCACCGCCGCGCCCGCGCGGGTGCGAAGGCAATGTCGCGCGCCGGAAACATAGCCGCATCGCCCGGTAACACGGGCTCCATACGGTCGGCCGCATGCCGGTGGACACGCACTGCCCGTATTGCGCCCTGCAGTGCGGCATGCGGCTGGACGGCGCCCGGGTCGCGCCGCGCGAGTTCCCGGCCAACGGCGGCGGGCTGTGCCAGAAGGGCTGGACCGCGGCCGCCCTGCTGGACTCGCCCGGCCGGCTCACCACGCCGCTGGTCCGCACCCGCGGCGAGCTGCGGCCGGCCTCCTGGGACGACGCGCTCGACCTGGTCGCCGGGCGGCTCGCCGCGCTGCGCGCCGAGCACGGCCCGGACGCGGTCTCGGTGTTCGGCGGCGGCGGGCTCACCAACGAGAAGGCCTACCTGCTGGGCAAGTTCGCCCGCGTCGCGCTCGGCACCTCGCGGATCGACTACAACGGCCGGTTCTGCATGTCCTCGGCCGCCGCGGCCGGCATCCGGGCGTTCGGGGTGGACCGCGGCCTGCCGTTCCCGGTCACCGACCTGGCCGGCGCGGGCGCGGTGCTGCTGGCCGGCGCGAACCCGGCGGAGACCATGCCGCCGTTCCTGCAGCACCTGAGCAACGCCGAGCTGATCGTCGTCGACCCGCGCCGCTCGGCCACCGCCGAGGCCGCCGCGCTGCACCTGCGGCCCGCGCCGGGCACCGACCTGGCGCTGGCGCTGGGCATCCTGCACGCGGTGGTGGCCGGCGGGCTGCTCGACCGGGCCTACGTCGACGAGCGCACCACCGGGCTCGCGGACGCCTGGCGGATCGCGGCCCGGTGGTGGCCGGAGCGGGTCGAGCGCGTCACCGGGGTGGCCGCCGCCGACCAGCGCCGCGCCGCCGAACTGCTCGCCGGGGCCGGGAACGCCTACGTGCTCACCGCGCGCGGCACCGAGCAGCACGCGAGCGGCTCGGACACCGTCGGCGCCTGGATCAACCTCGCGCTCGCGCTCGGCCTGCCCGGCCGGGAGGGCTCCGGCTTCGGCTGCCTGACCGGGCAGGGCAACGGGCAGGGCGGCCGCGAGCACGGCCAGAAGGCCGACCAGCTGCCCGGCTACCGCCGCCTCGACGACCCCGCGGCCCGCGCGCACGTCGCCGGCGTGTGGGGAGTGGACCCCGCCGCGCTGCCCGGCCCCGGGCCGTCCGCCTACGAGCTGCTCGACTCCCTCGGCCCGGGCCGGGGCCTGCTGGTGTTCGGCAGCAACCCGGTCGTCTCCGCGCCCCGCGCCGCGCACGTGGCCGGCCGGCTCGCCGCGCTCGACCTGCTCGTCGTCGCGGACATCGTGGCGTCGGAGACCGCGCGGCTGGCCGACGTCGTGCTGCCGGTCACCCAGTGGGCCGAGGAGGACGGCACGCTCACCAACCTGGAGGGCCGGATCCTGTTGCGGCGCAAGGCGGTCGACCCGCCCACCGGGGTGCGCACCGACCTGGAGGTGCTGCGCGGGCTCGCCACCCGGCTCGGCCAGCCCGCGGCGCGGTTCCCGGTCCGCGCCGAGGAGGTCTTCGCCGAGCTGGGCCGCGCGTCCGCCGGCGGGGCCGCGGACTACTCCGGCGTGAGCTACGACCGGCTGCGCGCGGGGGAGGCGCTGCACTGGCCGGTGCCCGGGCCCGGCCATCCCGGCACGCCGCGGCCGTTCCTCGACCGGTTCGCGCACCCGGACGGCCGGGCGCGCTTCGTCCCGGTGGACCACAGCGGACCGGCCGAGCCGCCGGACGCCGAGTTTCCCCTGCAGGCCACCACGGGGCGCGTCCTGGCGCACTACCAGTCCGGGGCGCAGACCCGGCTGGTGCCCGAGCTGGCCGGTGTGGTGCCGGAGGCCTACGTCGAGGTGCATCCGGACACCGCGGCCCGGGCCGGGCTCGCCGAGGGCGACCTCGCGGCGGTCGCCTCCCGGCGCGGCACGGTGCGGGCGCGGGTGCGCTGCGTCGACTCGATCCGGCCCGACCTGGTGTTCCTGCCGTTCCACTTCCCGGGCCGGGGGCGGGCCAACCTGGTGACCAACCCGGCGCTGGACCCGGTCAGCCGGATGCCCGAGTTCAAGGTCTGCGCGGTCGCGCTGTCTGCTGTGGAGGATTCGTGAGCCGTCGGGTGGTCGTCGTGGGGTACGGGATGGCCGGGTCGCGGCTGGCCGAACGGATCCGCCGCCGCGACCCCGCGGGCGACCGGGTGGCGCTCACCGTCCTCGGTGCGGAGCCGCACCCGGCCTACAACCGGGTGCTGCTGTCCGCGGTGCTCGGCGGCTCGCTGAGCCCGGACGCGGTGGCCCTGCACGACGGGGGCTGGGCGGCCGGTCACCGCGTCGACCTGCGCACGAACACGGCCGCCACCGGCCTCGACCGCGCCGCGCGCGCGGTGACGCTGTCCGACGGGTCCACGGTGGACTACGACACGCTGGTGCTCGCCACCGGCAGCAGGCCGTGGATCCCGCCGACCGAGGGCCTGCGCACCGAGGACGGGCTCGCCCCGGGCGCGGTCGCGTTCCGCACCCTCGACGACTGCGCCCGGATCGTCGGCGGGTGCCGGCCGGGGGCGCCGGTCGCGGTGCTCGGCGGCGGGCTGCTCGGCCTGGAGGCCGCGCGCGGGCTCGCCGAGCGCGGCGCCCTGGTGACCGTCGTGCACCCGGTCGGCCACCTGATGGAGCGCCAGCTCGACCCGGCCGCCGGGCGGGTGCTCGCGGCGACCCTCGCCGGTCTCGGCATCGAGGTGCGCCTCGGCGTGCCCGCCGCCCGCTACGTGCCCGGCGACGGGCTCAAGCTCGCCGACGGCGGCCAGGTCCCCGCCGACCTCGTGGTGGTGTCCGCGGGCGTGCGCCCGGAGACCGCGCTCGCCGCCGCCGCGGGGCTCGCGGTGGACGGCGGTGTCGGCGGCATCACCGTGGACGGCGCGCTGCGCACCAGCGACCCGCGCATCCACGCGATCGGCGACTGCGCGCGGCACCCCGGGACGGTCTCCGGCCTCGTGCAGCCCGCGTGGGAGCAGGCCGAGGTGCTCGCCGACCTGCTGACCGGCGCCGATCCGGCCGCGCGCTACCGCGGCACGCCGGCGGTGACCCGGCTCAAGGCCCGCGACGTCGACCTGGCCGCGCTCGGCGACGTGCACGCCGGCGTGGACGCCACCGACGCCGAGGTGCTGTGCCTGCAGGACGCCGCCCGCGGCCGGTACGCCAAGCTGGTGATCCGCGACGAGCGGGTGGCCGGCGCGATCCTGCTCGGCTCGCCGGACGCCGCCGCCACGATCACCCAGCTCTACGACCGCGGCACGCCCGCGCCGTCCGACCGGCTCGCGCTGCTGCTCGGCCGCGCGCTGCCGGCCGGCTCCGCGGCGAGCCCCGCCGACCTGCCGGCCGCGGCCACCGTCTGCCGCTGCAACACCGTCACCAAACGGCGGCTGGTCGCCGCGTGGCGCTCCGGGGCCCGCAGCACCGCCGACCTCGTGTCCGCCACCCGGGCCACGACCGGCTGCGGCGGCTGCCGCGACGCGGTCCGCGGCATCGCCGACTGGCTCGCCGCCGCGGACTCGACCTGACCTCACCGCGGCCTGCGCGCGGCGGTGCGGAGGTGTTCGCGGCCAGGTAATCGCGGGCCACGCCGGGGAAATCTCGGCTTCCTAGCGTTCCTGGCACGCGAACCGAGGAGGTCGGTCGATGACCGTCACAGCACGGACCACACGCAGCCAGGACGATGCCGCGGCCCGCCGGAGGGGCCGCTGGATCGACCACTGGGAACCCGAGGACCCCGAGTTCTGGGATCGCACCGGCAAGCGCGTCGCGTGGAAGAACCTGTGGTTCTCGGTGTACGCCGAGCACCTCGGGTTCAACGTCTGGGTGCTGATGAGCATCGTCGTGGTGAACCTGGGCTCGGTCGGCTACGACTTCAGCGTCGGGCAGACGTTCTGGCTGCTGATCCTGCCCAACCTGGTGGGCTCGTCGCTGCGCGTGCCCTACACCTTCGCCGTCCCGCGTTTCGGCGGCCGGGCGTGGACCACGACCAGTGCGGGCCTGCTGCTCGTGCCGTGCGTGATGCTGGCCGTCGCGGTCACCGGCGAGGGAACCCCGTACTGGTTCTTCCTGCTCACCGCGGCCGCCATGGGGGTCGGCGGGGGCAACTTCTCCTCGTCGATGACGAACATCTCGTTCTTCTTCCCGGAGAGCCGCAAGGGGCTCGCGCTCGGCCTCAACGCCGCCGGCGGCAACATCGGCGTCGCGGTGACCCAGCTGTTCGTGCCGCTGGTCATCAGCATCGGCACCGGGGTCAACCTGGTGTACGCGGCGCTGTTGTGGATGCCGTTCGTGCTCGCGGCCTCGGTGTGCGCGTGGCTGTTCATGGACAGCCTGACGGTGGCCAAGCCGGACGGGCGGTCCTACCGGGTCGCGATGCGCAACAAGCACACCTGGGTGATGTCGCTGCTCTACATCGGGACGTTCGGCTCGTTCATCGGCTTCTCCTTCGCCTTCCCGTCGCTGATCAAGATCAGCTTCGTGGACTACACGGACTTCGTGTCGCTGGCGTTCCTGGGCGCGCTGATCGGTTCGGTCGCCCGCCCGCTCGGCGGCTGGCTCGCCGACCGGGTCGGCGGCGCCCGCATCACGCTGCTGAACTTCTTCGGGCTCGGGCTCGGCACCGTCGGGGTGCTGGCGAGCGTGGCCGCGGACAGCTTCGTGCTGTTCTTCGGCTCGTTCATCCTGCTGTTCGTGCTGACCGGGATCGGCAACGGATCCACCTACCGGATGATCCCGATGATCTTCTCCGCCCAGGTGCGCGCCCGGGCCGTGGAGACCGGCGAGGACCCCGTCGCGGCCATGCGGTCGGCGCGCCGCCAGGCGGGCGCGGTGGTCGGCATCGCCGGGGCGGTCGGCGCGTTCGGCGGCGTGCTGGTCAACCTCGTGTTCACGTTCTCCCTTCAGGGCGGCGGCACGCTCACCCCGGCGCTGGTCGCGATCCTCGCCTACTACGCCGCCTGCGCGGCCACCACGTGGTGGTTCTACCTGCGCACCGGCTTCGCCGTGCGGCGCGCGCCGAGCCTCGCGCACGCGGGTGTGTGACCCGCGCACCGGGCACTGACCTGCGGCGTGAGTGATCCGTAACGGCGGCGAAACGGCTCCGTCCCGGGGTCGACACGCGCGCCGCCGAGCATGAGGCCGAGTCGAGGAAGGTGAGTGGGCATGGCACGCACGCTGGTCGTGGTCGGCAACGGCATGGTGGGCCACCGGCTCGTCGAGGCGCTGCGGGACCGCGACCGGCGCGGCGCGTGGCGTGTCGAGGTGTTCGCCGAGGAGGCCCGGCCCGCCTACGACCGGGTGAACCTGTCGTCCTATGTGGACTCATGGGACGCGGCGGCGCTGGCGCTCGACGGCGCGGCGTTCGCCGCCGGGCCGGTCTCGTGTCACCTCGGCGACCCCGTGGTGGCCCTCGACCGGGACGCCCGCACCGTGACCTCCGCGTCCGGGCTGGTGACCGGCTACGACGCGCTGGTGCTGGCGACCGGCTCGTACCCGTTCGTGCCGCCGGTGCCCGGGCACGACCTGCCGGGCTGCCACACCTACCGCACGATCGACGACCTGGACGGCATCCGCGCGGACGCCGCGCGGATGCCCCGGGGCCGGCGGGCGGCGCTCGTGGTCGGCGGCGGGCTGCTGGGTCTGGAGGCCGCGAAGGCCCTGCGGGACATGGGGCTCTCGCCGCACGTGGTCGAGCTCGCGCCGTGGCTGATGCCGGTCCAGGTCGACGAGGGCGGCGGCGCACTGCTGCGTCGGCTGGTGGAGCGGCTGGACGTCACCGTGCACGCCGGGACCGCCACCGCCGCCGTCGAACCGGACGGCGACCGGCTGCTCGCCCGGCTCGGCGACGGCACCGAGCTCGACGTCGACCTGGTGGTGTTCTCCGCGGGCGTGCGGCCGCGCGACGAGCTGGCCCGCGCGGCCGGGCTGGCGGTCGGCGAGCGCGGCGGGATCGTGGTCGACTCCGCCTGCCGCACCGCCGACCCGCACGTGTACGCGGCCGGCGAGTGTGCCTGCGTGGCCGGCCGGGTCTACGGGCTGGTCGCGCCGGGCTACGCGATGGCCGAGGTGGTCGCCGACCGGCTGCTCGGTGGCGAGGCCGTGTTCCCCGGGGCGGACACCTCGACCAAGCTCAAGCTGCTCGGCGTGGACGTGGGCAGCTTCGGCGACGCGCACGCCCGCACCGAGGGCGCACTCGAGGTCGTGCTCAACGACGCGGTGGCGGGCTCGTACAAGAAGCTGGTGCTCTCCGACGACGCGAGCACGTTGCTCGGCGGCGTGCTGGTGGGCGACGCGTCGGCGTACGCGACGCTGCGGCCGCTGGTCGGCCGGCCGGTGCCGGGCGACCCGGCCGCGCTGATCTCGCCGGCCGGGCCGACCGTCGGGGCGGGTGCGCTGCCCGCGGACGCGCAGGTCTGTTCGTGCCACGCGGTCACCCGCGGCGCGGTCGACGGCGCGATCGCGCGGGGGTGCACCGACGTGCCGGCCCTGAAGGCCTGCACGGAGGCCGGCACCGGGTGCGGGTCGTGCGTGCCGATGCTCGCCCAGATGCTGGGCGCGGCCGGGGTGGTGCGGTCGAAGGCGCTCTGCGAGCACTTCGCGCAGAGCCGGGCCGAGCTGTTCGAGATCGCGCGGTCCACCGGGATCGGCACGTTCTCCGAGCTGGTCACCCGGTACGGCACCGGCCGCGGCTGCGACATCTGCAAGCCGGCGGTCGCGTCGATCCTGGCCTCGCTCGGCGGCGGGCACGTGCTCGAGGGCGAGCAGGCCGCGCTGCAGGACACCAACGACCACTTCCTGGCCAACATCCAGCGCGACGGCACCTACTCGGTGGTGCCGCGCATCCCCGGTGGCGAGATCACCCCGGAACGGCTGATGGTGATCGCCCAGGTCGCGCAGGACTTCGGCCTCTACACCAAGATCACCGGCGGGCAGCGGATCGACCTGTTCGGCGCCCGGGTGGAGCAGCTGCCGCGGATCTGGCGCCGCCTGGTCGACGCCGGCTTCGAGTCCGGGCACGCCTACGGCAAGGCGCTGCGCACGGTGAAGTCCTGCGTGGGCAGCACCTGGTGCCGCTATGGGGTGCAGGACTCGGTGGCGATGGCCATCGAGCTGGAGCTGCGCTACCGGGGGCTGCGCTCGCCGCACAAGGTCAAGGCGGGCGTGTCCGGCTGCGCGCGGGAGTGCGCCGAGGCGCGGAGCAAGGACTTCGGCGTCATCGCCACCGAGCACGGCTGGAACCTCTACGTCGGCGGCAACGGCGGCTTCTCCCCGCGGCACGCCGAGCTGCTGGTGTCCGATGTGGACTCCGAGACGCTGGTCCGGCTGATCGACCGGTTCCTGATGTTCTACGTGCGCACCGCCGACCGCCTGCAGCGCACCGCCGCCTGGATCGAGGCGATGGACGGCGGCATCGACCACCTGCGCGAGGTGATCGTCGACGACAGCCTCGGCATCTGCGCGGACCTGGACGCCGCCATGGCCGGACACGTGGCGGCCTACTCCGACGAGTGGCGGGGCGTGCTGGACGACCCGGCCAAGCTCGCCCGCTTCACCTCGTTCGTCAACGCGCCGGGCGTCCCGGACCCGACCGTGTCCTTCCGTTCGGAGCGGGGCCAGCCGGTCCCGCTCGGCATCCCGGAGGTGAGCCGATGACCACGCTCTCGGCGGAGCCGTCCACCTGGACGGCCGTCTGCCCACTCGCCGACCTGCTGCCCGGCCGCGGGGTGGCGGCGCTGCTGCCCGGCGGCGCGCAGGCCGCCGTGTTCCTCGTCGCCGGCACCGTGCACGCGGTGTCCAATGTGGACCCGTTCAGCGGGGCGGCGGTGCTCTCCCGGGGCATCGTCGGCGACCTGGGCGGGGTGGCGGTGGTCGCCTCGCCGATGCACAAGCAGCACTTCGACCTGCGCACCGGCGGGTGTGTCGAGGACGGCTCGGTGTCCGTCCGCGTCCACCCGGTGTCGGTCCGCGCCGGGATGATCCACGTGGGGGCGCCTTGATCGACGCCCTGATCGATGTCGACGTCGTGCCGCTCGCCGGGTTCACCGTCGGGGTGACCGCTGCGCGCCGCGCGGACGAGCTCGGCGCGCTGCTCGAACGCCGCGGCGCGACCGTCCACTACGGACCGGCCATCCGCATCGTGCCGCTGGCCGACGACACCGAGCTGCGCAGCGCCACCCGCAGCCTGCTGGCGGCGCCGGTGGACGTCGCGGTCGCCACCACGGGCATCGGGTTCCGCGGCTGGATGGAGGCCGCCGAGGGGTGGGGGCTGGGCGACGAGCTGCGGGCCGCGCTGGGCGCGGCGTCGGTGCTCACCCGCGGGCCGAAGGCGAAGGGCGCGGTGCGCGCGGCGGGCCTGGTCGAGGCGTGGTCCCCGGAGTCCGAGTCGAGCGCCGAGGTGCTCGACCACCTGCTCGCCGCCGGGGTGGCCGGCCGGCGGATCGCGGTGCAGCTGCACGGCGAGCCGCTGCGCGACTTCGTGGACGCGCTGCGCGCGGCCGGCGCGGACGTCCTGGAGATCCCCGTCTACCGGTGGACCGCGCCCGCGGACCCGGCACCGCTGGAGCGGCTGCTCGACGCGGTGCTGGCCGGCCAGGTGGACGCGCTGACGTTCACCAGCGCGCCTGCGGCGGCGAGCGTGCTGCGCGCCGCGGCGGACGGCGGCCGGCTCGACGCGCTGCTGGAGGCGCTGCGCTACCGGGTGCTGGTGGTGTGCGTCGGCCCGATCACCGCGGCGCCGCTGGGCCGGGTCGGGGTGCCGGTGATCCAGCCGTCGCGGGCGCGGATCGGCGCGCTGGTCCGCGAGCTGTCCGTGGCCCTTCCGGCCCGCGCGGTGCGGGTCCGCATGGGGGAGCGCGTGCTGGAGCTGCGCGGCCAGGCGGCGCTGGTCGACGGGCGGCTGCGCCCGGTCCCGCCGGCGCCGATGGCGGTGCTGCGGGCGCTGGCCGGGAGCCCGGGCCGGGTGCTGTCCCGTCCGGTCCTGGGCGGCGTGCTGCGCCGCCACTCGGGCCGGCTCGACGTGGTGGACGAGCACGCGGTGGAGACGGCGATCGGCCGGCTGCGCTCCGCGCTGGGCACCGCGGAGCTGGTCCAGACGGTCGTCAAGCGCGGCTACCGCCTGGCCGTCCCGGTCGCATGACCCTGCTCCTCGTGGCCCACGGCACCCGCGACCCCGCCGGCACCCGGGTCGTCGAGTCCCTCGCCGCCGCCGTCCGCGCCCGCCTCCCCGGCGTCCACGTCGCCCTCGCCTACGCCGACGTCCGCCCGCCCGACGTCACCACCGCCCTGCCCCACCTCCCCCCCGCGAGTCCAACCCTCCGAACCCGCGAGTCCAACCCTCCCGACCCGCGAGTCCAACCCTCCGAACCCGCGAGTCCCCCGTTCGCGCCCGGCGAGTCCCCCGTTCCGGACCCCGTGGTCGTCGTGCCGGCCTTCCTCGCCGCCGGGTACCACGTGCGGGTCGACATCCCCGGGCAGATCCGGCGCAGCGGGCGCCCCGCGGTGCTCACCCCGTGCCTGGGCCCCGCGCTCGTCCCGGCCGCTCACGAGCGCCTCGTCGAGGCCGGCTGGCGCCGCGGCGACCCGGTCGTGCTCGCCGCGGCGGGCTCGTCGGACCCGCGTGCCCGCGCCGACGTGGCCCGCGCCGCGGCCCGGCTGGGCGAGCTCACCGGCGGCCCGGTCCGGGTCGGCTATGTGGCGGGCACCGGCCCGCGGATCGCCGACATGGCGGCCGGGTACGCGGTCGCGTCGTGGTTCCTCGCGCCCGGCCTGTTCCACCGGATCGCCGCCGCCAGCGGGGCGGCGCTGGTGGCCGAACCCCTCGGCGCGCACCCGTTGGTGGCCGACCTCGTGGTCCGCCGCTACCGGACGGGAATAATTGAGGGTGCAACTACCTTGCTCGGGGCATAGGCTCGACCCGACCGAGGAGGCGCCATGCCGGCCATCACCGCGGACACGCTGACCCTGCCCCGCCTGCCCGCACTGCCCGACGCCGAGACCCGCTGGCGCGGTGTGGGCCGGATCGTCACCGCGCAGCGCTTCCTCGAGGGCGAGGGCTTCCAAGTGCGCCGCCCGTTCCCGAGCGCCGAACTGCCCCTCGCCGACCCGTTCCTGCTGCTCGACCACATGGGCGCGGTCGAGTACGGCCCCGGCGAGGCGAAGGGCGCGCCGTGGCACCCGCACCGCGGGTTCGAGACGGTGACGTACATGATCGACGGCGCCTTCGAGCACACCGACTCGATCGGGGGCGGCGGGCTGATCACCGACGGCGCCACCCAGTGGATGACCGCGGGCGCCGGCATCCTGCACAACGAGATGCCGCCGCAGGACATGGTCGCGAAGGGTGGCCTGTTCCACGGCGTGCAGCTGTGGGTGAACCTGCCCCGCGCGAAGAAGATGACCACCCCGCGCTACCAGGACATCGACGCCCGGGACGCCACCCTGCTGTCCAGCGACGACGGCGGCGCGCTGGTCCGGGTCATCGCGGGCTCGCTGGCCGGGCACGACGGCCCGGGCGTGACGCACACCCCGATCACCTACCTGCACGCCACGGTGAGCCCGGGCGCGCGGCTGGCGATGCCGTGGCCGGCGGACTACAACGCGCTGGTGTACGTGCTGTCCGGGCGCGGCTCGGTCGGCGCGGAGGCGCGCCCGATCGAGGAGGGCCGGCTGGCGGTGTTCCAGCACGGCGAGGCGCTGACTATGCGGGCCGCGGACACCCAGCCGGCGAGCTCGCCGACCGGCTGGGAGGTCCTCGTGCTGGGCGGCGCGGCGATCAACGAGCCGGTGGCCCGGTACGGCCCGTTCGTGATGAACACCCGCGAGGAGATCATCACCGCGTTCGAGGACTACCAGGCCGGCCGGCTGGGCCGGATCCCCGCCGAGCACCTGGCCCACCGCACGGCAGCGGACGAGCCGCTCTGACCGGAGCGTCGGACTCGGGGGTTCGGAGCGTTGGACACGCGGGTTCGGAGCGTTGGACACGCGGTCGGAACGGGGGACTCGGCGGACCGGAGTGGGGGACTCGCAGGGCGGGAAGGGGGGACTCGCGGGTCAGGGGCGCCAGCGGTAGGTGCGCAGGCTGACGCGGTGGCCGTCGGCGAGCACGCCCTCGGCGCGCAGCAGCTCCAGCTGCCGGTGGACCAGGTGCGGCGCGGGGGTGCCGTTGGCCCGTAGCACGCGGTGCCACGGCAGGTCGTGGCCGTCCTCGCCGAGGATCCGGCCGACCAGCCGGGGTGTGGACGCGCCGGCCATCGCCGCGATGTCGCCGTAGGTGGATACCCGCCCGGCGGGGATCGACGCGACCAGCTCGCGGACCCGCTCGTGCAGTTGTTCGTCCACGCCGGCCAGTATGACGGCGTGCCGGTGCTGCCAGGGTCGGCCCGCCGTGTTTTCATCGTCGGCGTGGTCACCACGGCACCCCGGCTCGTCCGCCGGCCGGTGGCACCCCGACGGCCCTCCCGGTGGGATGCCGCGGCCCGCCGCGTGCTCGACGGGGCCGAGGGGTTCGTCCGCGTCCTGGGCGGCCCGGGCACGGGGAAGACGACTTTACTGGCCGAGGTGGCCGCCGACCGGATCCGGCGCGGCGGCGTCGACCCCGACCAGCTGCTGGTCGTCACCGCCAACCGGCGCGCGGCGACCGAGGTCCGCGAGGCGATCAGCGCCCTGCTCACCCACGGCGAGGACCAAGCCCACCCCGGCATGCGGACCTTCCGCGAGCCGCTGGTGCGCACCGTCCACTCCTACGCCTTCTCGGTGCTGCGCCTGCACGCCGCCATGCGCGACGTCCCCGGGCCGCGCCTGCTGTCCGGCCCGGAGCAGGACGCCGTGGTCCGCGAGCTGCTGGCCGGCGACGTCGAGGACGAGGCCCACTACTGGCCGGACCGGCTCTGGCCGGCGCTGGCCGTCCCGGGGTTCGCCGAGGAGCTGCGCGACCTGATGCTGCGCGCCGCCGAGCGCGGGCTCGGCCCCGAGGACCTGATCAAGGTCGGCCGGGACGCCAGGCGGGACGAGTGGGTGGCCGCCGGGCGGTTCGCCCGCCAGTACGAGCAGGTCACCCTCCTCGCCGGCGCGGACAGCGCGGCCGCCCAGGAGAGCGCCCCGGCGCTGGACGCCGCCGAGCTCGTGGCCAGCGCCCTGCTCGCCTTCGAGACCGACGCCGAGCTGCTCGCCGCCGAGCGCGACCGGGTGCGCTACCTGCTCGTCGACGACGCCCAGCACCTCGACCCGCTGCAGTACCGGTTGCTCGCCCGGCTCGGCTTCGCCGCCAAGGAGTTCGTCCTCGCCGGTGACCCCGACCAGGCCGTCTTCTCCTTCCGCGGCGCGGATCCCCGTTTACTCGCCGACAACCAGCCCGACGGCGGCACCGTGGTGCTGCGCGAGACCCACCGGATGGCCCCCGCGGTCCGCCAGGCCGTCGCCCGCCTCGCCGGCCGGCTGCCCGGCGCCGCCCCGCAGCGGCCCACCCTCGACCCGGGCGAGGAGCCCGTCGAGCCGTCCACCGCGAACGGCCGTGTCGAGGTCCGGCTGCACGCCACGGACGCCGCCGAGGCCGCGTGGGCCGCCGACCAGCTGCGCCGGGCCCACCTCATCGCCGGCGTGCCCTGGTCGGAGATGGCGGTACTCGTCCGCTCCGCCGAGCGCTCGGCCCCGGTACTGCAGCGCGCGCTCGCCTCGGCCGGCGTCCCGGTGACCACCGACGCCGACGAGCTGCCGCTGGCCCGCCAGCCCGCGGTGCGCCCGTTCCTGGAGCTGCTGCGGGTGGCCGCCGAGCCGTACCTGCTCGACGCGGCCCGCGCGGAGCTGCTGCTGTCCTGCCAGTTCGGCGGCGCCGACCCGCTCGCGCTGCGCAGGCTGCGCCGCGCACTGCGGCGCCTGGAGCTCGCCGCCGGCCGCGACCGGCCCAGCGACGACCTGCTCGTCGAGGTGCTGCGCGACGACGACACGCTGGCCGCGCTCGCCGAGGACGAGTCGGCGAGCGTGCACCGGGTGGCGGGGCTGCTGCGCACCGCCCGGCAGGCGATCGCCGAGCACGCCGGCATCGAGCAGGTGCTGTGGCTGGTGTGGCAGCAGAGCGGGCTGGAGGCGCGCTGGGTCGCCCAGTCCCGGCGCGGCGGGCCGCTCGGCGCGCAGGCCGACCGCGACCTCGACGCGATCGTCGGGCTGTTCCACGCGGCCGGCCGCTACGCCGACCGGCTGCCCGGCGCCGGGGTCACCGGGTTCGCCGACTTCCTTGCCGCGCAACGGATCGTGGGCGACACGCTGGCGCCGTCCGCGCAGCGCGGGGAGGCGGTCTCGCTGCGCACCGCGCACGCCGCCGTCGGTCGCGAGTGGACGGTCGTGGTGGTGCTGGGCGTGCAGGAGGGGACCTGGCCGGACCTGCGGCTGCGCGGCTCGCTGCTCGGCGTGGAGCGGCTCACCGACCTGCTGTCCGGAGTGGACGGTGTGGAGCTGTCCGCCACCGCGCCGCTGCTCGCCGAGGAGCGGCGGCTGCTGCTGGTCGCGGCCAGCCGGGCACGGCACACGCTGCTGCTGTCCGCCATCCGCGGCGAGGACGAGCAGCCGTCCCGGTTCCTCGGCGAGATCGCCGGCGGCGACGTCGAGGAGGTCGCCCGCCCGCCTCGGCTCGGCGGCCCGCACCGGGCGCTCGTGCTCGCCGACCTGGTGGGGGAGCTGCGCCGGGCGGTGTGCGACGGCACCGCGCCCGCCGAGCGCCGCGGGCGCGCCGCCCGCCAGCTGGCCCGGCTCGCCGCCGCCGGCGTGCCCGGCGCCGACCCGGACGTCTGGTACGGGCTGCCCGAGCTGTCCAGCACCGTGCCGCTGCGGGTGGCCGACGAGCGGATCGTCGTCTCGCCGTCCACGTGGAGGTGCTGGCCCGCTGCCCGCTGCGCTGGATGGTCGAGCGGCACGGCGGCCAGGACCCGGCCGAGCTGGCGTCGATCACCGGGGTGCTGGTGCACGCGCTGGCCCAGGCCGCCGCGGACGGCGCGGACGAGGTGGCGCTGCGCGCCGAGCTGGACCGCGCGTGGGACGCGGTGGACGCCGGGGCGCCCTGGTTCTCCCGCCGCGAGCGGGCCCGGCTGCACGCGATGATGGACACCTTCCTCGGCTGGCTGCGCGCCACCCGCGGCGAGCTGACCCAGGTGGCGGTGGAGCGCGGGTTCGGCGTGGACATCCCGGACACCGACCCGCCGGTGCGGATCAGGGGCCGGGTGGACCGGCTCGAGGCCGACGCGGACGGGCACCCGGTGGTCGTCGACGTGAAGACCGGCCGGCAGCCGGTCAGCGAGGCGGACGCGCGCAAGCACCCGCAGCTGGCCGTCTACCAGCTCGCCGCGGCCTACGGCGCGTTCGCCGAGCTGGGGCTGGACCGCGAGCCGGGCGGCGCGCGGCTGCTGTACGTGTCGAAGGCCAACCGCCGCAGGCTGGCGACCGAGCGCAACCAGGAGCCGCTCGACGAGGACGGCCTGCGGCACTGGACGGGCGTGGTCGCCGACGCCGCCGCGGCCGGGACCGGCCCGGACTACGTGGCCCGGCAGAACCCGGACTGCCCGCGCTGCCCGGTGCGGTTCAGCTGCCCGGTCAACCCCAGCGGCCGCCAGGTGACCGAGTGACGCCGCGAGTCCAACGCTGCGGTACCGCGAGTCCGACGCTCCGGTACCCCGAGTCCGACATTCCGGCGCGCGTCGAACGTCGGACTCGCGGGTCGCGAGCGTTGGACTCGCGGGTCGCGAACGTTGGACTCGCGAGGTGGGTGGGCGAGTGAGCGGGCCGGACATCTCGCCTCGCCTGCTGGCGGCCGAGCTGGGGCTGCCGGCGCCGACCGACGAGCAGGTCGCGGTGATCGCCGCGCCGCCCGAGCCGGCGCTGGTCGTCGCCGGGGCGGGCGCGGGCAAGACCGAGACGATGGCCGCGCGGGTGGTCTGGCTGGTGGCGAACGGCCTGGTCACCCCGGACCGGGTGCTCGGGCTGACCTTCACCCGCAAGGCCGCCCGCCAGCTCGCGGACCGGGTGCGCGCCCGGCTGCGCCGCCTCGCCGGCTCCGGCCTGCTGTCCCGGATCGACCCGGGCGGGGAGCGGCTGGCCGCGCTGCACGCCGGCGAGCCGACCGTGCTGACCTACCACGCCTACGCCGGGCGGCTGGTCGCCGAGCACGGCCTGCGGCTGCCGGTCGAGCCGGGCGCGCGGCTGCTCACCGAGACCGCGTGCTGGCAGCTCGCGCACCGCGTGGTGGCCACCTGGACCCGCGACCTGGAGACCGACCGGGTGCCGGTCACGGTCACCCGCTACCTGCTGGACCTGTCCGGCGAGCTCGCCGAGCACCTGGTCGACGAGGAGAAGCTGGTCCGCCACTGCGAACAGGTCTGCGCGGCGGTCGAGAACGCGCCGCGCGGGCCCCGCCAGCGCGCCGAGCTGTCCCAGGACCTGCGCGAGGTGGTCGCCACGCAGCGGTTCCGGCTCGCGCTGCTGCCGCTGGTGCACGCCTACGCCGAGGGCAAGCGGCGGGAGGGCGCGCTGGACTTCGCCGAGCAGATGGCGCTGGCCGCGCGGCTCGCGAGCACCCACCCCGAGGTGGTGCGCGGCGAGCGGGAGCGCTACGGCGTGGCGTTGCTCGACGAGTACCAGGACACCGGGCACGCGCAGCGGATCCTGCTGCGGTCGCTGTTCGGCGGGGGCGAGGACGGTCCGGGCGGCGATCCGATGCCCGTCACCGCGGTCGGCGACCCGATGCAGGCGATCTACGGCTGGCGCGGGGCGAGCGCGGCGAACCTGCCCCGGTTCACCACCGACTTCCCCGGTCCCGGCGGCGCGCCCGCCTCCCGGTACGGGCTGCTGACGAGCTTCCGCAACCCGCCCGAGGTGCTGGCGCTCGCGAACGCCGTGTCCGGGCCGCTGCGCACCGGGACGCTGGCGGTCGACGAGCTGCGCGCCCCGGCCGGCACCGGTCCCGCCGACGTCCGATGTGGACTGTTCACCGACGCGGACGCCGAGGTCGAGTGGCTGGCCGACGCGGTCGCCGGGCGCTGGCGCGACACGGTCGCGGAGACCGGCGCGCCGCCGACCGCCGCGGTGCTGGTGCGCCGGCGCGCGGACATGACCGACATCGCGGCCGCCCTGCGTGCCCGCGGGCTGCCGGTGGAGGTCGTGGGCATCGGCGGGCTGCTGGACGAACCGGAGGTGCGCGACCTGGTGTCCGCGCTGCGGGTGCTGATCGACCCGCTCGCCGGGACCGCGGCCGCGCGGTTGCTCACCGGCGCGCGGTGGCGGCTGGGCGCGGCGGACCTCGCGGCGCTGTGGCGGCGCGCGGCCGAGCTGGGCCGGGCCTACGAGACCGCCGGCGATGGATCGCTGGTGGACACGCGTGCCGGGGGAGGGCGTCGAGCAGGCCGGTCTGGTCGACGCGATCGACGACCCGGGCGAGGCGCAGGCGTACTCGGCCGAGGGCCACCGGCGGATCCGCACGCTCGGCGGCGAGCTGCGCGCCCTGCGCCGCAGGCTGGACCAGCCGCTGCCGGAGCTGGTGGCCGAGGTGGAGCGGGCGATGCTGCTCGACGTCGAGGCGAAGGCCCGGCCGGGGGGCGCGGGCCGGGCGCACCTGAACAAGTTCGCCGACGTGGTGTCCGACTACGCGCGCACCAGCCCGTCGGCGAGCCTGCCGGCGCTGCTGGACTACCTGGCCGCGGCCGAGGCCGCCGAGGACGGGCTGGAGCCGGGTGAGGTCGAGGTCGCCGAGGACCGGGTGCAGATCCTGACCGTGCACGCGGCGAAGGGCCTGGAGTGGCGGATCGTCGCGGTGCCGCACCTGGTGAACGACGTGTTCCCGAGCAGGCGGCGGACCTCCTGCTGGCTGCGGTCGGTGACCGAGCTGCCGGCCGTGCTGCGCGGCGACGCCGCGGACCTGCCCGTCGCTGTCGCTGGACGGCGCGGCGAACCGCAAGGAGGTCGAGCAGGAGCTGACCCGGCACGCCGAGGAGTTCGCCGACCGGGACCTCACCGAGGAGCGGCGGCTGTGCTACGTGGCGCTCACCCGCGCCGAGCACACGCTGCTGGCCTCCGCGCACTGGTGGGGGCGGACGGGGGCCAGGCCGAAGGGGCCGTCGGACTTCTTCACCGAGGTGTCCGCGCTGGTGCCGCCCGAGCACCTCGCGCCGCCGCCCCCCGACGACGAGGAGAACCCGCTCGCGAACGCCGACCGCACCGCGACCTGGCCCGCCGACCCGCTCGCGCCGGGCCGCGACGACGTCCGCGCGGGCGCGGGGATGGTCCGCGAGGAGCTGGCGGCGCTGCGGTCCGGCGCGGGCCAGCTGGCCCTGCTGGAGGAGGACCCGGAGGGCTGGGCCGAGGACACCGACGTGCTGCTGGCCGAGCGCGCGGCGGCCGCCGCCGGGCACGAGCAGGTGACGCTGCCGCCGTCGATGTCGGTGAGCCAGCTGGTGGAGCTGGCCGCCGACCCCGACGCGCTGGCCCGCAGGCTGCGCCGGCCGCTGCCGTTCCCGCCGAACCCGACCGCGCGCCGGGGCACCGCCTTCCACGCCTGGCTGGAGAAGCGGTTCGGCTCGCGGGCGCTGCTCGACCTCGACGAGCTGCCCGGCTCGGCCGACGACGGCGCCGCGCCGGACGCGGACCTCGACGCGCTGAAGGAGGCGTTCCTGGCCTCGGCGTGGGCCGAGCGGGTGCCCCACGAGGTGGAGGTGCCCGTTCACCTGCGACGTCGCCGGGATCTCGCTGCGCGGCCGGATGGACGCGGTGTTCGCGGACGCGGACGGCGGCTGGACGGTGATCGACTGGAAGACCGGCGCGCTGCCCGACCCCGACGACCTGCCGGCGCTGACCGTGCAGCTGGCCGCCTACCGCCTCGCGTGGGCGAGCCTGTCCGCGGTGCCGGTGGACCGGGTGCGCGCGGCGTTCCACCACGTCCGGCAGAACAGCACCATCCGCGCCGCCGACCTGCTGGACGCGGACGGCCTGCGCGACCTGCTCCGCGCCGTCCCCACCGCCTGAGACCGCCCGAGGTCCTTGCCGCTGCGTGCACCCGCCGGTGCCCGGCGTGCAGACGTGCTGGGGCCGCGCGCGGCCCGCTGCCACCGTCCTGCGCGAGGGCAACCCGAAGCGAGGAGGACACATGGGGATGCGCAAGGTACTCGTCGGGCTCGCCGCCGCCGTCGCGGTGGCCGCCGGCCTGATGATCGTCCTGCCGGGCGGCGACGCGGACGCCACCGGCAAGGAGCTCAGCCACAGGGCGGCCGCGGCGAAGCTGCGCCACGCGCACATCGGCTGGACCTCCAGCGGCGGCTGCGCCGACCGCGACAACCCGCACTGCACGTCGTTCCGCGGCATCAAGTCGGGGACGATCCGCGGGATCATCACGTTCACCAAGGCCTCCGGGTGCGCGGTCACGATCACCGGCGGCACCGAGACCGGCCACGCGGCCGGCACCTACAGCCACTGGAACGGCTACAAGGTCGACATCGTGAGGACGTCCTGCGCGACGCGCTACATCCACCGCGCCTTCCACCACATCGGCGGCGGCCGGTACCGCTCCTCGGCCGGCAACGTCTACTTCGACGAGGGGAATCACTGGGACATCACGTACTACTGAACACCCGGGCACAACCGTGGGGGTCACCGGCGCTTCGGTGACCCCCACGGTTACTCTCGCCGCCGTGACCAGCCCTGACGAGCCGGCCCACCGCCTGCCGAAACTGCGCCGGGGCGCCGACGGACTGACCGGGCGCCCCGACCACGCCCTGGTCGGCGTCATCCGGATGCCGGAGAGCACGGTCAGCCCGATCGCCTCGATCGTCCGCCGGGTGATCGGGGCGCTGCTCGCTCTGTTCGCCGCCGTGCTGATCGTCTACCTCGACCGCGACGGCTACCGCGACGGCAACGGCGACGGCCTGTCCTTCCTGGACTGCGTCTACTACGCCACCGTCTCGCTGTCGACGACCGGCTACGGTGACATCACCCCGGTGAGCGAGTCCGCCCGCCTGGTGAACATCCTGATCATCACCCCGCTGCGGGTGCTGTTCCTGATCGTCCTGGTCGGTACCACGCTCGCGGTCCTCACCGAGCGCTCCCGGCAGGCGTTCAAGCTGCAACGATGGAGGTCGAAGGTGCGCGATCACGTCGTCGTCGTCGGCTACGGCACCAAGGGGCGCTCGGCGGTGAGCTCGGTGCTGTCCGACGGCGTGGAGCCGGAACGCATCGTGGTCGTGGACACCGACCAGTCGATGCTCGACGCCGCGTCCGCGCTCGGGCTGGTCACCGTGCACGGGTCCGGCACGCGGTCGGACGTGCTGCGGGTGGCGGGCGTGCCCCGGGCCCGGGCCGTGGTGGTGGCCGCGAACCGGGACGACTCGGCCGTGCTGGTCACGCTGACCGCGCGCGAGCTGGCACCGAAGGCGCAGATCGTGGCCGCCGTGCGGGAGGCGGAGAACGTGCACCTGCTGCGCCAGTCGGGCGCCAACCAGGTCGTGGTGTCGAGCGAGACGGCCGGCCGGCTGCTCGGCATGGCCACCCACACGCCGACCGTCGTGGACATGGTCGAGGACCTGATCACCCCGGCGTCCGGCCTGGCGATCGCCGAGCGCGACGTGGAGCCCGCCGAGATCGGTGGATCGCCGCGGCACCTGTCGGACATCGTGCTGGGCGTGGTCCGCGGCGGCACGCTCTACCGCGTGGACCACCCGGAGGCGGACGCGATCGAGCCCGGCGACAGGTTGCTCTACGTCAGGAAGGTCACTCCCGCGGGCGAAACCGACTGAGGTACTCCGCCGCGACACGATCTGCGACGATCGACCAGTGCGGATCTCGGGTTGGCAGGTACCACCGGGCTACCTGCGCTGGGCGGCCGCGGGGTCGGTGCTTCTGCTGCTCGGCGTGGCCATGGCCATCCTGGTGAGCGCGCTGGGCCTGTTCGGGTTCACGGCGGACTCCGAGGACGCCGGCACCCGGGTGTCCGCGACGGTGACCGCCGGCACGCCGTGCGACCGCCCCAACGCGGTCGAGACCGTCACGTTCAAGCAGAACGGTGCGGACCTGCGCGCACGGTTCGACGGCTGCGGGCACGACAAGGGCGAGTCGGTGGTGATCCTGCTGCCGCCGGGCCCGGTCGTGGAGTCGATGGTGGTGCACTCGGCGGGCGCGGCGGTCGGCGACAGCGCGCCCGGGGAGGGCCTCGGGCTGGTGCTGCTGGTCGGGAGCGGGCTGGCCGGGGCCACCTACGTGTACCTGGTCCGCCGCGGCGACCGGCGCACGCCGCTGCCCCCCACCTGGCGCCTGGCCGGCTAGCCCCTGCCCCGCGAGTCCCCCGTTCCTGCCCCGCGAGTCCCCCGTTCCGGTCCCGCGAGCCCCCCGGTCGGGCCGTGCCCGGCCTACGCCACGTCCGCCGGCGGGCTCTTCCAGGTGTTGCACTGGTAGGTGCGGTTCTTCTGCGCGCCCTGCTCCCACCACGACTCGGTGTGCGCGTCGGTCCCGTGGTCGCGCGGGCGGCCGGCGTTGTGGTCGCCGCGGTCCTGCGACGTGCGGGCCTCGGTGAGGATGTTGTCGTCCACCGAACCGCGGGAGTAGGTCGCCGCCAGGAACATGCCCGAGAAGCACTGCGCCTGCAGTTCCAGGCGCCGGGACAGCTGCAGGCCCGGCGCCGAGTCGGCCCCGGCGTCGTATCGGGCCTGCGCGTAGGCGTCCAGCACGCCGCTCATCGCCTGCACGTGGTGGCCGTACTCGTGCGCGATCAGCGCCAGGTACACCCCGGGGTGCGCGCCGTACTGCTCGGTCTGCAGCCCCGCGAACGGCATGTACAGCGTGTTGTTCTCACCGCAGTAGAACGCCGCGATCGCGCCCTCGCCCCCGGCCACCGAACCGCACGGGCTCGACCAGTTCGTCCCCTCCGGGAACTCGATCGCCGGGCTGGAGAACGGCAGCCCGGCCTGCTCCAGCACCGGCCGCCACGCCGCGTCCAGGCAGGGCAGCGCGCTGCGGAAGAACGCGGCGGCGCCCTGCGGCGTGGTCCGCCAGCGGGTCAGCGTGCACGTGACCGCAGGGGTGCCGACGTCCCCGGCGAACAGGGGGTTGTCGCCCAGCTCGTACACCGGTCGCGGGCCGGCCGGGGTGGTCTCGGTCGGGGTGTCGGTGGTGGTGGTCGTGACCGGCGCGTCGGTGGTGGTGGTCGTGGTCGGCGCGTCGGAGGTCGTCCCGGTGGTGGGCTCGGTGGTGGTCGCGGTGTCCGCGCCGCCGGTGGAGGCGGGCTGGTCGTAGCCGGTGTCGGCGACGTGGTCCGCGCGGTCGGTCAGCGCCAGGACGCCGATCATCCCGACCGTCACCACGAGCACCGCGACGACGATCGTGGCCACCAGCGGCCCGGTGTTGGACTTCGGCCGGGGGCGCAGCATCCCCGGGTGGCCGGGGTAGCCCTGCACCCACGGCGGCACGGTCGGTCCGGGCGGCGGGTACCCGGGATACCCGCCGGGCGGCCGCGGCGGGAACGGCGGCCGCGCCCCGGGCGGCGGGTACGGACCGGGCTGCCCGTGCGGCCATCCGGGGCCGGGCGGCGGGTACGGCCCGCCGGGGGCCGGTGGCGGGTACGGGCCGGGGGTACCGGGGTGGGGGCCGGCCTGCCGGCGGCCGGCGGGGTGCGGCGGCAGCGGGCGCGCCTGCGGCGGCGGGAGCGGCCCCGTCGGCCGCCACGGGCCCGGTGGTGGCTGAGTCATTCCCCGCGTCCCCCCACGTTCGCCTCGACCCGGCCCGATCTCGCCGGACAGCCGGTGAGCATATGGGCACTCGGCTATCCTCCGCAGGCGTGTTCGCGAAGTGGGGGGCCGCGCTCGCCGCGGTGACGGTGTCCGGCGCCGCCTTGCTGGCGATGGCGCAGCCGTCCCTGCCCTCGCCCCCGCCGGACGCGCCCACGCTGGACATCCCGCTGCCCACCGGGCGCGGCGTCCCGTCGATCACACCGACCAGGCCGAGCACCCCACCGCCCGGGCCGCGCCCGGTGCCGCTGCTCCCGCAGAGCGTCAACGTCGCGCTCAAGGTCGAGCGCGACGGCCGGCTGTCGGTCAGCGAGCAGGTGTTCGTGCAGGCCCGCCGCACCATGACCCGCCACCAGCCGCTGCGCATCCGGGCCGGCGACGACACCGACCGGGTGTTCACCGTCGAGGAGGTGCGGGTCGACGGCAACGGCAGCACCGAGGTCACCGGCGACGAGCTCGTCCTGCGGCTCGGCGAGGGTGCCACCACGGTCACCTACACCGTCGACGGCGCGGTCGTCAGCTCCGGCGGCCACCAGCAGGTGCGCTGGCAGGTGGCCGGCGGGTGGGACGTGAACGTGCGCCTGCTGCGTGCCTCGTTCGTCGCGCCGGACCTGCCCAGCGACGTCGTCTGCCTGGCCGGCCGGCGCGGGTCCGAGCAGCCGTGCTCCTCCGCGCTCACCGACTCCGGCCAGGTGCTGCGGGTCGAGCAGCGCGACCTGCCGGCCGGTGACCGGGTCGACCTCGCGGTGACGCTGCCGGGCGGCACGGTCGGCGACGGCGGCGACGCGCGGTTCGACGAGGCGGCGACGGGCGTGGCGAGCGCGTTCGCGTTCACCCCGGTCAGCGGCGTCGGCCTCGGCGTCCTCGCGGTCGTGCTGGCCGGCGGGTTCGTGCTGCTGTGGCTGGCCCGCGGACGCGACGCCCGCGCGCTCGCCGCCGACACCGGCCCGGTCGAGCTGCTGGTGAGCGACGGCGGCCGGGTCTCGTTCGCCTCGCCGGACGGGGTGCTGCCCGGCGAGGTGGGCACGGTCGTCGACGAGCACGTCGACGTCGCGGACGTGACCGCCACCGTCGTCGACCTCGCGGTCCGCAACTACCTGACGGTGCGCCGCGCCGGCGCGGACTGGCTGCTGGTGCGCCGCAACCCGCCGGACGGGTCGCTCACCGGCCACGAGCAGGCGGTGTGGCGGGCGCTGCTCGGGGACGCGCCCGAGGTGTCGCTGTCCCGGCTGCGCGAGCGGCGGCCCGACCTGTCCGGGGTGCGCGACGAGCTCTACGCCGGCGTGGTCCGGCACCGCTGGTTCACCCGCAGGCCCGACCACGAGCGCACCCGCTGGATGATCGCCGGCGTGCTGCTGGCGGTCCTCGGCGCCGCCGCGACCGCGGTGCTCGCCCTGACGGTCGGGCACGCGCTGCTCGGCCTGGCCGTGGTGATCGGCGGGCTCGGCCTCGCGCTCGGCGCCCGGTTCATGCCGGCCCGGACCCGGCGCGGCAGCGTGCTGGTGGCACAGGTCCGCGGGCTGCTCGGCTACCTGCGCGGCGCCGGCGCCACGCGCGTCCCGGCCGCGGACCGGGAGATGGTGCTGTCCCGGTCGCTGCCCTACGCGGTCGTGCTCGGCGAGACCGCCGGCTGGCTGGCCCGCTTCGCCGACCTGGACACCGCGGCCGACGGCACGGCCGGCATCTACTGGTACGAGGGCGCCGACTTCACCCGTGACTTCCCGGCGTTCCTGCGCGAGCTGGACGCGGTGCTCACCGCGTCCGGTGGGTTGCGCTGAGACCGGCCGCCGCGTGTGCCGGCCGGCACGTAGGCTGCGGACATGCCTGCAACCGAGCTGAACAGGTTCACGTTGCCCAACGGTCTGCGCGTGGTCCTCGCACCGGATCCGACCGCGCCGGTGGTCGGCGTGAGCGTGCACTACGACGTGGGGTTCCGGTCCGAGCCGGAGGGGCGCACCGGCTTCGCGCACCTCTTCGAGCATCTGATGTTCCAGGGCAGCGAGAGCCTCGAGAAGCTCGCGCACTTCCGGCACGTGCAGTCCTCCGGGGGCACCTTCAACGGGTCCACCCATCCCGACTACACCGACTACTTCATGGTGCTGCCCTCCGCCGGCCTGGAGCGCGCCCTGTTCCTCGAGGCCGACCGCATGCGCGCGCCCCGGCTGACCGCGGAGAACCTCCGCAACCAGGTCGACGTGGTGAAGGAGGAGATCCGCCTCAACGTGCTCAGCCGGCCCTACGGCGGGTTCCCCTGGATCCTGCTGCCGCCGGTGCTGTACCGGACCTTTCCCAACGCGCACAACGGGTACGGCGACTTCACCGAGCTGGAGCAGGCCGACCTCGACGACTGCGCGCAGTTCTTCGACACCTACTACGCGCCGGCCAACGCCGTGCTCACCGTCGCCGGTGACATCACCCCGGACAACGCGCGCGAGCTGATCGACAGGCACTTCGGCGACGTCCCGGCCCGCCCGGCGCCGCAGCGGCCCTCCTTCGCCGAGCCGCCGCCGTCCGGGGAGCTGCACGGCGAGCACCTCGACGCGCACGCGCCGCTGCCCGCGCTCGCCCTGGGCTACCGGATCCCCGACCCGATCAACGAGCTCGACGGCTACCTCGCCAACCTGGTGCTCGCCGCGGTCCTCGCCGAGGGCGACGGGTCCCGGCTGCAGCAGCGGCTGGTCCACCGCGAGCCGCTGGTCACCGACGTCAACGCGGCCTGCGGGCTGTTCGGCCCGTTCGAGGCGCGCGACCCCGACACGTTCATCGTCACCGCCGTGCACTCGCCGGACGTCGGCCGGGAGCGGCTGCTCGCCGCGGTCGACGAGGAGCTCGACAAGCTGGCCGCCACCCCGCCGAGCGAGCAGGAGCTCGCCAAGGTCACCGCGCGCTGGGCGGCCGGCCTGCACCGCGAGCACGACCGGCTCATCTCGCGCACCCTCGCGTTCGGCTCGCTGGAGCTGCTCTACGGCGATCCGGGCCTGGTGCACACGCTCCCGGACCGGATCTCCGCGGTGACGCCGGACGCCGTCGCCGCCGCGGCCAAGGCGCTGCGCCCGGACGCGCGCGCGGTCCTCACCGTCACGCCTTCTGGAGGAGACCAGTGACCGGAATCGATGCGGGGTTCCGCACCGCGGCCGAGATCGGCCACACCCGGCTCGGCCCGCGCCCGCTGCCGCCGCTCGCCGAGCAGCGCGCCGCGACCGGTCTGTCCTCGGTGGACACCGTGCTGGACAACGGGCTGCGGGTGGTCGCGGTGCACGCGCCGACCGTGCCGATGGTGGAGCTGCGGCTGCGCATCCCGTTCGCCGGCACCGACCCGCGCCACGCCGCCCGCGCCGAGGTCCTCGCGGCCACGATCCTCACCGGCACGCGCCGGCGCGACCGGGTCGCGGTCGACACCGACCTGGCGCTGGTCGGCGGCGAGCTGGACGCGGGCGTCGACCCGGAGCGGCTGTCCATCAGCGGCAACGCCCTCGCCAGCGGTTTCGACACGCTGCTCGACGTGCTGGCCGACGCGCTCACCGGCGCGGTGCACGCGGACGAGGAGGTCGAGCGGGAGCGCGCGCGGCTGGTCGAGCGGATCGCCGTGGCCCGGTCCCAGCCGAGCGTGATCGCCCGCGAGGCGCTGCAGAGGCACCGGTACGGCGACCACCCGTTCACCCGCGAGATGCCCGAGGCGGCCGACGTCGCCGCGGTCACCGCCGAGGAGGTGCGCGAGCTGCACGCGGCGGGCGTGCTGCCGCGCGGGTCGGTGCTCGTGCTGGTCGGCGACGTCGAGCCCGCGGCGGCGGTGGCGCGGCTGGGCTCGGCGCTGTCGGTGTGGTCCGACGAGCGCGCGGCCGTGGAGCTGCCGCCGCTGCCGGAGGTGACCGGCGGCGACCTGCTGTTCGTGCCGCGGTCCGGGGTGGTGCAGTCGCAGCTGCGGCTCAGCGCGCAGGCGCTGGGGCGGACGGACCCGAAGTACCCGGCGCTGCAGCTGGCGAACCTGGCGTTCGGCGGCTACTTCTCCTCGCGGCTGGTGGAGAACATCCGCGAGGACAAGGGCTACACCTACCACGCGCGGTCGTCGCTGGAGTTCACGCCGAGCGGCGCGACGCTGCTGGTCGAGTCGGACACGGCCAGCGAGGTCACCGCCCCCGCGCTGCTGGAGACGCGCTACGAGCTGGCGCGCCTGGGGGTCGTGCCGCCGACGGAGTCCGAAGTGGAGTCCGTGCGGCAGTACGCGATCGGCTCGCTGCTGATCGCCACCGCCTCGCAGACCGGGCTCGCCTCGCAGCTGGCCGCGCTGGCCTCGCTCGGGCTGGGGGTGGACTGGCTGGTCGACCACCCGGGCCGGCTGGCCGCGGTGACCGCGGAGCAGATCGCCGAGGCGGCGCTGGAGTTCTTCTCGCCGACCCGCTACACCGGCGTGGTGGTCGGCGACGCCGCGCAGCTGCCGCTGCTGCGGTCGCTGGGTGGCGTAGTCACGGCATGAGCCGGCCCTTCCAGCTCGGCGAACCGCCCACCCTCTCGCGGTCCACAGTGGACCGCAGCGAGGCGGTGCGCACGGACCCGGCCGGGCTCGCGAAGCTGTGGGCCACCGGCAGGGTCATCCTGCTGGACGAGAAGGGCCGCACCCCGGTCGGCGCGGGCGCGACGTCGCTCGCGCCCCGGCCGGCGGTGCGGGTCGCCGAGGAGCGACCGCCGGACGCGTTGTTGCTGGGCGAGCACGACGGGGTCGGGTACTGGGCGGTGCAGCGCGCGGAGCGGCTGCGCGAGGGGGTGGCGTCGCCGGACAGCGCGTGGGGCCTGTGGACCGGCGCGGCGTCCGAGGACGGCGAGGAGTGGCACGACCTGCGCACCGTGGGCGCGCTGCTGGACGACACGTCGGCGGGCCTGTACACGACGGCGGTGGCGCTGGTGAGCTGGCACCGGCGGGCCGGGTTCTGCGGCAGGTGCGGGTCGCGGACCGAGCGGGTGCACGCCGGCTGGGCGACGCACTGCACCGGCTGCGGCCGGGAGGAGTACCCGCGCACCGACCCCGCGGTGATCTGCCTGGTGCACGACGACGTCGGCGCCAACGGCGCGCACGTGCTGCTCGCCCGGCAGCCGATCTGGCCGCCGGAGCGCTACTCGGTGCTGGCGGGCTTCGTCGAGGCCGGCGAGTCCCTGGAGGCGTGCGTGGCGCGGGAGATCGCCGAGGAGGTCGGCGTCGAGGTGACCGGGATCCGGTACCTGGGCAGCCAGCCGTGGCCGTTCCCCCGCTCGGTCATGATCGGCTTCACCGCGGTCGCGCCCTCGGGCGCCGAGCTGCGCCCCGCGGACGGCGAGATCGAGGAGGCCCGCTGGGTCTCCCGGGCCGACCTCCGCGCGGCCCTCGCCGCGGGCGGTGAGATCGAGGGCCTGAAGCTGCCCGGCCCGACGTCGATCGCCCGCCTGATGCTGTCCGGCTGGGCAGCCGCCGACTGACCCCGCGAGTCCCCCGTTCCGGACCCGCGAGTCCCCCGTGGGCACGCCGCGGTCCGGCGCGGCGGTAACGTATCGGACTCGTGGCCCGTTATCCGGTCGGGCCGTGCGGGGTCCGGGGGTGAGACACCTTCTGTCACCCTTCGGAACGGTCACCTCAGGGGAACGTGACGCAAGCCAGCCACAGGTACGTGATCAGGCCGACGCTCGCTGCCCAAGGCGACCAGCAGGGTCGATTTCGGGGAGGCGGGACTGTGGTCGGTGTCGCGCGTGCGGTCGGGCTGGTGCTCGGCGTCGCGGCGGACGGGGCGTTCGGGGATCCGCGGCGGGGACATCCGGTGGCGGGCTTCGGCACGGTCGCGGCGTGGGTCGAGCGGATGCTCTACCGCGACCACCGGCTGCCCGGTGCGGTGCACGCCACCGTGCTCACCGGCGGCGCGGTGGCGCTCGGCGTGCTCGCCGAACGTGCCGGCCGCGGCCGGCCGGCGCTGCAGACCGCGACGACGGCGGCGGCGACCTGGCTGGTGCTCGGCGGCCGCTCGCTGGCCGTGCAGGGCGCCGCGATCGGCCGCGAGCTGGACGCGGGGGACCTGGACGCCGCGCGCGAACGGCTGTCGCACCTGTGCGGCCGCGACGCGCGGAAGCTGGACGCGGACGGTCTCGCGCGGGCGGCGGTCGAGTCGATCGCGGAGAACACGTCCGACGCGGTCGTCGCGCCGCTGCTGTGGGGCGCGGTGGCCGGGGTGCCGGGCCTGCTCGGCTACCGGGCGGTGAACACCCTCGACGCGATGGTCGGCTACCGCTCGCCGCGCTACCGCCGGTTCGGCTGGGCCTCCGCGCGGCTGGACGACGTCGTCAACCTGCTGCCGGCCCGGCTCGCGGCGCTGCTGACCGTGGCCGGCGCGCCGGTCGTCGGCGGCTCGTGGCGCGGCGCGTGGCAGACCTGGCACCGGGACGCGGCCGCGCACCCGAGCCCGAACGCCGGCCGGGTCGAGGCGGCGTTCGCCGGTGCGCTGGAGATCCGCCTGGGCGGCCGGACCGTCTACGCCCACGGTGTGGAAGAACGTCCGGTCATGGGCGAGGGCCGGATGCCCGACTCCGGTCACGTCACGCGCGCGGTCGAACTGTCCCGTGTGGTCGGTGGCCTGACCGCCGCGGTGGCGGCGCTGGTCGCACTCGTCCGTTCGCGCCGCTGACCCGGCCGCCGTCACACCTGGCCGGTCGCCGCCCGCTCCCGCGCCTCGTCCTCGGCGACCTGCTGGGCCACGGACCGGCGGCGCGGACGCTCGCGCGGCTCGGCCAGCACGCCGCCCGGCTTGACCTCCCGCCACGTGAAGTACAGCCACGCCAGCAACGCCATCACGCCGAAGGTGATCCACTGCAGCGCGTAGGACAGGAACGGCCCCGCCTCGAGCTCCGGCAGCGGCAGCGCGCCGAGCACCCCGGGGCTGCCGTCCACGAGCTGCAGGTACCCCGGCCGCACCGGCAGCCCGGTCACCTCGGCGACCGCGCGCGAGTCGACCGCGTACACCTGCTGGTGCTCGCCGGGCAGCGGCGCACGCTCGCGCGGGTCGTGCTCGTCGGCGCGGATCCGGGCGGTCAGCCGCTGCGACCCGTCCGGCGGTGCCGGATAGGACGGGACGGTCAGCTCCTGTCTGCCCTGCACCGGCCGCACGTAGCCGCGGTCGACCAGCACCACCGTGCCGTCGTCGGCACGGAACGGCGTGAGCACCTCGAACGCCGCCTCCCCCTGCACCGTGCGCAGGCGGGCGATCACCTCGTCCGAGGGCAGGTACCTGCCGGTCACCGTGACCGTCCGCCATTCTGTGGCCGGTCCCGGACGGCTGCCCGCCGCCAGCAGATCGTCGAGCGGCACCGGGTCGGCGGAGAACGACCGCGAGATCGCGTCGTTGGTGGCCTTGCGCTCGGCGTGCCTGCCGAACTGCCACGGTGCGAGCACGGTGAAGCAGGTGACCGCGAAGGCCAGCACCACCAGCGTCAACGCCAGCCACCCGGGCCGGAGCAGGAACCGCAACCGCACTCCTCAACGGTAGGCCAGGCTCATCCGCGCAGTGCCGCCCGGGCGGCCGCCCCGGCCTGGCCCGCGTACCCGCCGCCGAACAGCACGGTGTGCACGAGCAGCGGGAACAGCTGGTGCAGCGCGACCCGCGCCCGCCAGCCCGCCGCCAGCGGCGCGGCCTCGTCGTAGGCGGCGACGATCCGGTCGAGCCGCGCGCAGCCGAACAGGTGCAGCATCGCCAGGTCGGTCTCCCGGTGGCCGCCGTGCGCCGCCGGGTCGATCAGCCACGCGCGGCCGTCCGCCGCCCACCGGACGTTGCCGCTCCACAGGTCGCCGTGCAGCCGCGCGGGCCGCTCCGCCGGGCCGGCCAGCTCCTCGATCCGCTCGCACACCGACTCCACCGCCCGCGCGTCGCCGCCGCCGAGCGTGCCCCGGTCGACGGCGTCGCGCAGGTACGGCCGGACCCGGTGCTCGGCGAACCACGCCGGCCAGTCCGCGCCGGTGTCGTTGCGCATCGGCGCCAGGCCGATCCACGCGTCGGCCGGTCCCTCGGGCGGCGGCGCGCCGAACGCCGGGGCGCCCGCGCGGTGCAGCGCCGCCAGCCCCCGGCCGAGCTCCTCCGCCGCCGCGGCCGACGGCGCGCCGGACTCGACCAGCGCCACGACGAGCCACTGGTCGTCGTAGCCCAGCACCTCGGGGACCGGCACGGTCCCGGCGGACGCGAGCCACCGCAGGCCGGCGACCTCCGCGCGCACCGCGGAGGCCCGGTCGTGCCGCTTGGCCACCACCACGCGCCCGTCGGCGAGCTCGACCCGCCGCGCGGTGCCGCCCAGCGCCGAGGATCCCGCCGCCGGCGATCCGGTCAGCGCCTCGATGTTCACAGTCGCGCCCGGACCCAGTCGAGCAGGCCGGGGGTCGCCGCCTCGATCATCGCCAGCACCTCGGCGAAGCCGTCCCGGTGGCCGTAGTAGGGGTCGGGCACGTCGAGGTCGCCGTTCGCCGCGGGGTCGAAGGAGCGGAACATCCGCACCCGCTCGCCGCCGACGAGGTCGATCAGCGCGGCCTCGTGACCGGAGTCCATGGCCACCAGCAGGTCCGCGTCGAGGTGCTCCGGCCCGACCTGCGCGGCGACGTGCCCCGTCGGGTAGCCGGCGCCGGCGAGCGTGCGCGCGGCCCGCTTGTCGGCGGGCTCCCCGACGTGCCAGCCGCCGACCCCGGCGCTGGTCACCGTCACCCGGTCCTCGAGCCCCGCGCGGCGCAGGTGCTCGCCGAACACCAGGGCGGCCATGGGGGAGCGGCAGATGTTGCCGGAACAGACGAAGCAGAGATGAAGACGCATTTCGGTATCACCGGGCGACGGTTCCCGATCAGCCATGCGATCAGTGTCCCGCACGGGCCGGTGTCGCCCGCGGCCGGTCGTTCGCCAGCTGGAAGGGATTCAAGATCAACCCGCAGCTCGGCGGGCCTTCACCGGCCCGAGTTTCCGGGCTAGTTCGATCTTGGTGGTGTTTTCGCAGGTCATGTCCGGTGGCTTGGGTCTGGTTTGTATTACCCACCGGGTGGGTCAGCGGGTTGGGGCGTAGCGGTCGAGGTCGAACAGGTCGGCTAGTTTCCGTTGGGTAGCGGTCGTGTCGGTGAGGAGGCGTTGTGCGCGGGGCCGTCCTTTGCCGCCGTCGTGGTAGAGCAGCACGGTCTCCTGGATGCCGGACAGTTCGTGCAGCAGCGCGCGGACGGACAGGTCAAAGCCGGCTTGTTCGGCCTGGCGGCGCATCAGGTGCGCGATGGTCAGGCCCAGCACGGTGTAGAAGACATGGACCCGGATCTTCTGGTCGGTCCAGTGACGCATCGGGGAGAACGACACCACGTGCGGATCCTTGAGCTGGCGGAACCCGGACTCCACCTCGGATTGGGATCGGTAGCCGGCCACAACCTCGGCGGTGGTCCACTGGTCGCGGTTGGTGAACAGGATCCGCTTGCCGAACACGCGGTCTTCCAGGCGGGTGCGGGTGTGACGGTCGATGGTGTAGGACAGCCGCAACTCGGCGGGGTGCTCACCGGTCAGCGTGGCGGTGATGACCTCACCGACCCAGCGGGGCTTGCGGATCGCGGCGATCTCGGCCTCGACCGCCTGGCGGGGGCGTCGGGTGTTGCCGCGGGCCAGTTTCGCGGCCAACTCCCCGAGGCGGGCGGTGGCCTTGGCCAGCGTCTGATCGAATCCACGCGACTGCGCGGCGTGCAGGCTGGGCGAGTGGGTCACTACCGCGCGGCGGGTCGCGCCCAGCGCGGTCACTGTCGTGTCCACGCAGCGCACGCCCGGGAACCGGGCGGCATCCACGGGCCGGTAGCGGCGTTTACCGATGGCCAGCAGATCGGGGTGGTCACTGGGGGGCAGCGAACCGACGAACCCGATCCCGGACTCCTCGATGGCGGCGTGGTTGGCCGTCGAGTTCTGTCCGGCGTCGTAGACCACGGTCAGCGACTCGACCTGCTCGCACACGGCGCGGTAGCGGGCCAGCAGTGCCTGGACCACGGTGGTGAACTGGGTGACATCGGGGCGATCGCCGGGGTAGGCGTGCGAGAGCAGCGGGACACCGCCGTCGCGGGTCACGACCAGCGCCAACCCGACCAGCCGCAGATCCACCCGCTTCGTTTCGCCTTGCCACGTTGGGCGATCGGCGCACGCTCGTTGCCGGAGTCGATGAACGTGGCGAAGTTCGTCATGTCCAGGACCAGGCCGGACAGGTCCAGGCCGTACTCGGCGACCACACGCCGGCCGATCCGGGTCCCGATCGAGGCCAGCTCAGCCTCGCCGAGGGCGTCCATCGCTTCCCAGAACCGGCGGTGGTCCAGCGCCGCGGCCGGGGTCTTCACCCAGCGCGGGCCGGCGGTGGTGGCCCACCAGTCGGCGAAGGCCGCCTTGGAACAGGGCTCGACGATGCGGTTGGCGGTGGCCAACGCGATGTAGGTGCCGACAGTGGCCGCGGCGTCGGCACGACGTGGGACAACACCGTCGATGATCTCGGCCACGCCCAACCGGTGCAGCACCGACCACACCGCGGCCACGTCACCGAACCGTTTGTGCTGACTGCGCACGGGTGTGCCGGGCGGGGCGCCGGACAAGCTTGGCGGCCAGTTCCTGCGGCGCTACCCAGGTACTGCTGGGACACGATCCGGGGTTTGCCGTCCACCCGGGCCGACTCCACGAGGTAGTAGTAGGAGCATTATTCAAAACGCGTATAATGGTCATGATCAACTGCGCAGAAGATTCTGACAAAGAAGTCCGTCGCCAATCGGCGTGTTGAATGGGCAACAGCCCTTCCTGGTGATTTGATTTCGGTTACCACACCAGAAATCGAATCACGCAAGGAAGAGCCGTTGCGCTACTATCGTACTACAGGGCTCGCGCTGTCGCAGACACAGGAACTCGTTCGTCGCGTTGCAGTGAAGCTGGGAAAGCCGTGGCGGAAGAGGACCGGGCGTCGGAAAGCGTGCGGACTGTACAAGGCGGTGGAGACCGCGTGCATTTATCTGCGGCAGAACTGCGCGCAGGAGTTCTTGGCCGATATGCGCGGGATATCACAGCCGACAGTGTCCCGGATCGTGACCGATCTGGTGCCGGTGGTGAAGGCGGTGCTGGCAGAGTTCGTGCCGGACCCACAGGATGCGATCCGGGTCGTGAAGGACAAGGTGTGCCTGGTAGACGGCACCATCACGCCCTGCTGGTCCTACGCCGAGCATCGCGAGCTGTGGAGCCGCAAGCACGGCACCACCGGGTTCTGTGTTCAGTTGATCAGCCTGCTGGACGGCACCCCGGTCTGGATTTCTGACCCACTTCCGGGCAGTACCCATGACAAGAAGGCATTCGACAACACCGCGACCACGGACATCATCAAGAAAGCGTTGGCTGGTATCGCTGACAAAGGGTATCAGGGAGCCGAGATGTACACGCCGACCAAGAAACCACGCGGACGCAAACTCAGCGAAGGCGAAAAGAAAGCCAACGCTGCACTCTCCGCACTCCGTGCGCCAGTCGAACGACTCGTAGCCCACTTCAAGAACTGGCGCATCCTCCACACCGACTACCGACGCCCATACTCCACCTACCGTGACTCATTCGACGCGGCGCGGGCATTGTTCTTCTTTTCCGTCACATGGGGTTTTGAATAACCCTCTAGTGTATCGGCCCCCGTCCTTACGCCGCTTCTCGATCACCGAGGCCATATGTGGGTACTACACCCGAACAGTCGAAAAACCAAGCACCGCAACGGAAGACACACCGGTCAATCCGCTAGCCCGGAAACTCGGGCTAGGAGGCCGCTGAATTAGGCCGGTTCTGGGAGTGGTCGCTGCGCGGCCCCGAGGCGCGTAAATCGGCGGGTGACCGCGCGTGAGGGCAGATCTTTGGTGTGGAAGGGCCAACCGGGTCGTCACAGGCCGTCCTGACGGCGTGTGGAGGTCTGGCTGGGGCCTAACGGCGGCGCCGTTCGAGGCTTGTGGGTGGCCTTGTCAGGTGGTCTGGGTCGCCAGAACCCAGACTCCTGCTGTGAGAGTGAGGCCACGGCCGAGGAGGTTGCGCAGGTTCAGGCTGGCGGTGCGGCGTTTGAGCCAGGCGTGGTTCTTGGTGGTGCCGCGGTAGCGGAGTTTCAGGCGTCGGCCGCCCAGGTTGGCGATCTGGGAGATGACCCGTTCCACGTTGGGCCGGAACGTGCGGTACTTCTCGCGCAGCTCGGGCTTGTCTGCCCAGTCGCGGCGGGCTTGGCGGAGCAGGTCGTCACGCTCGTGGAGGACGAGTTTGCGGCCGGTCTTGGACGTGGTGCACCGCTCGCGCAGGGGGCAGTGCCGGCATAGTGCGCCGAAGGTCGCCACCCGGGTTTTGCTGATCGGGCGGGTGTGGCCGGCCGGGCAGGACACCGTGCCCGCCTGCTCGTCGGTGGGCTCGTTGACGGTGAAGTCATCGACGGTGAATCCGCCCTCCACGGGCGCCTGCACCGGTTTCGGCTTGATCACGGCCTCGTCGGCGTCGGTGTCCTCGATCGCGCCGCGCAGATCCCCTGTGCCGTACGCGGAATCTCCGTACCATTCGCACGGGTCGTCCTCAGCCGCGAGGAACTCCTCGGCCACCGCGGGATCGGAGTTCTCGCTACCGGCAGCCTTGGTCAACTTCTCGTCGGTGACGATCCCGGTCTCAGGCTCGGCTGACACGTGCGCCCGGTACCCATCCCGCCGGTGCTTCGGGCGATTTGCGGGTATGCCGCGCATCCGGATCCACAGTGGACACCACCCGGTCCGGGGCGACCTTCCGGGCGATCCGCCACCGCCCATCAGTGCCATCGCTGCCTTCGGCGGGCTCGACATCCTGCCCGGCGACCAACGCCAGCAACGCCAACGCGAACTCCGCGTCCTCGTCCAACTTCTGCCCGGCCAACGCCGCCACCACCGCGTTGGCGTCGTTGACCAGCGCCGACACCAGCGCGTCCTTGGCGGCCGGGTCGTCCCAGTCGATCCTCGGTTTCCCCGGCGCGGAGTAGTCCTGCCCGGTACACACCGCCGCGATCTGCTCGGCCGCGCCGGGCACCTGCCGGGCCACCCGCCGGATCGCCGAGATCAACTGGGTGACCGTGTCCTGAGTCGCTACCGCATCAGCCAGGATCGTGGAATCCACCGCACGCCTACCCCGGCCACGCACGATCCCGGTCTGCTCCACAACCTGCGGACCGCGTCGTTGATCCGATGCGGCCGCACCGACTTCGCCAACCGCTTACGCCAGTACACCAGCGTTGAGGCATCGAATCCCTTGTGGTCCAACGCCATCCCGGTCGCGACCTTCCACCGCAGATCACACCGCGCCGCGTCCTCGGTCTCCCGATCCGAGCAGTCATGCAGGGTTTGCAGCACCATCACCGAAGCCATCACCGACGCCGGGATCGACGGACGACCCTTACCCGAAGGGAACAGATCCTCGAACTCCCCATCCGGGAACACATCCTGACGATGCTCGGCCAAGAACGCGAACATACTTCCAGCCGGGACCAGATGACCCACCAACGCCTGAGCGTCCAGCAACTCCCGATCCACCCGCTCCCTGCCCTGCATGACACCATTCTCCCAGCTCAGTGCCACATTCCACGGAGACACGCCGATTATTCAGCGGCCTCCTAGCCCGAGTTTCCGGGCTAGTTCGATCTTGGTGGTGTTTTCGCAGGTCATGTCCGGTGGCTTGGGTCTGGTTTGTATTACCCACCGGGTGGGTCAGCGGGTTGGGGCGTAGCGGTCGAGGTCGAACAGGTCGGCTAGTTTCCGTTGGGTAGCGGTCGTGTCGGTGAGGAGGCGTTGTGCGCGGGGCCGTCCTTTGCCGCCGTCGTGGTAGAGCAGCACGGTCTCCTGGATGCCGGACAGTTCGTGTAGCAGCGCGCGGACGGACAGGTCAAAGCCGGCTTGTTCGGCCTGGCGGCGCATCAGGTGCGCGATGGTCAGGCCCAGCACGGTGTAGAAGACATGGACCCGGATCTTCTGGTCGGTCCAGTGACGCATCGGGGAGAACGACACCACGTGCGGATCCTTGAGCTGGCGGAACCCGGACTCCACCTCGGATTGGGATCGGTAGCCGGCCACAACCTCGGCGGTGGTCCACTGGTCGCGGTTGGTGAACAGGATCCGCTTGCCGAACACGCGGTCTTCCAGGCGGGTGCGGGTGTGACGGTCGATGGTGTAGGACAGCCGCAACTCGGCTGGGTGCTCACCGGTCAGCGTGGCGGTGATGACCTCACTGACCCAGCGGGGCTTGCGGATCGCGGCGATCTCGGCCTCGACCGCCTGGCGGGGGCGTCGGGTGTTGCCGCGGGCCAGTTTCGCGGCCAACTCCCCGAGGCGGGCGGTGGCCTTGGCCAGCGTCTGATCGAATCCACGCGACTGCGCGGCGTGCAGGCTGGGCGAGTGGGTCACTACCGCGCGGCGGGTCACGCCCAGCGCGGTCACTGTCGTGTCCACGCAGCGCACGCCCGGGAACCGGGCGGCATCCACGGGCCGGTAGCGGCGTTTACCGATGGCCAGCAGATCGGGGTGGTCACTGGGGGGCAGCGAACCGACGAACCCGATCCCGGACTCCTCGATGGCGGCGTGGTTGGCCGTCGAGTTCTGTCCGGCGTCGTAGACCACGGTCAGCGACTCGACCTGCTCGCACACGGCGCGGTAGCGGGCCAGCAGTGCCTGGACCACGGTGGTGAACTGGGTGACATCGGGGCGATCGCCGGGGTAGGCGTGCGAGAGCAGCGGGACACCGCCGTCGCGGGTCACGACCAGCGCCAACCCGACCAGCCGCAGATCCACCCGCTTCTGTTTCGCCTTGCCACGTTGGGCGATCGGCGCACGCTCGTTGCCGGAGTCGATGAACGTGGCGAAGTTCGTCATGTCCAGGACCAGGCCGGACAGGTCCAGGCCGTACTCGGCGACCACACGCTGGCCGATCCGGGTCTCGATCGAGGCCAGCTCAGCCTCGCCGAGGGTGTCCATCGCTTCCCAGAACCGGCGGTGGTCCAGCGCCGCGGCCGGGGTCTTCACCCAGCGCGGGCCGGCGGTGGTGGCCCACCAGTCGGCGAAGGCCGCCTTGGAACAGGGCTCGACGATGCGGTTGGCGGTGGCCAACGCGATGTAGGTGCCGACAGTGGCCGCGGCGTCGGCACGACGTGGGACAACACCGTCGATGATCTCGGCCACGCCCAACCGGTGCAGCACCGACCACACCGCGGCCACGTCACCGAACCGTTTGTGCTGACTGCGCACCGGTGTGCCGGGCGGGGCGCCGGACAGCTTGGCAGCCAGTTCCGCGGCGCTACCCAGGTACTGCTGGGACACGATCCGGGGTTTGCCGTCCACCCGGGCCGACTCCACGAGGTAGTAGTAGGTACGGCCGTCCTTACGCCGCTTCTCGATCACCGAGGCCATATGTGGGTACTACACCCGAACAGTCGAAAAACCAAGCACCGCAACGGAAGACACACCGGTCAATCCGCTAGCCCGGAAACTCGGG